>CP070696.1:0-37955 GCA_020353535.1 Spirochaetaceae bacterium
TCTCTGGAAACGATCGAAGCCATTATTATGGAACAAAGATCCAGTGTGGTCATGGAGGATGGGGTCTACCGCATCAAAGAGGAGGTCGTCTCAGGAGCAACAGCAAAACCCCAGCGCCGCGGTCTCATGGCCCTGGCTGAAGCCTCGCTGGCAGAGCCGACCAAAGCCACCGGATTGGAGTCTGGAATCGGAGCCCTTCTCGGTGATGAATCAATCCTCGATCTTGAAACCGAGATAGGACAGATCAGGGAGCGAAGCGCGGAAATCGAATACACTGCCTTGAGAAAATCGAAGAACGTCCACTTTTTCGAAGACGGGCTCGACTACGACGAGTACTTGAAGGGCTATCGAGGGGGAAAAACGGAAACCGATAGATTACGGTCACTGGTTGAGCTGTCCGGGAAGCTCAAAGCGGTGAATGCGGCTGTATTCAGCAAGGAAAACGGAAAGTACTCCCTGGTATTGAAAGTCGGTTTGAACGACCCGGGATTCGAAGTCTTCTTCACTCCAGAAGAACCGCTGATCGAGATGTTTGTAAAGACACGTCAAACGGTGTTTGTGGGAGAAAATGTCGAAAAGATCAAGGGGTTGGCAAAGAAATTGCATCCGGAAGACCTAAAGTACATGCAGGCGGCGGTACTGTTTCCCGCTGTATTTCGCGGCAGAGAATCTTTTCTGTTCCTGGGGCTTCCCGTGCGCTGGGATTTGGATATCGAGGACATAATCACCAGATTGGATATCTACTAGGTTCTGAAAAGACCTCCCACGCCAGCTACGTATCTTCAGAAATGTATAAATTCTTGACAAACCACTAAATATAAAGGTACATTTGAGGTGAAAATACAGATGGAGGAATACCATGCGCATAGCATTGTACGTATTTATTCCTCTCATCGGTTTGATTCTAGGTTGGATTATCCGGTGGCTGTATGCCAGATTTCAACTTTCTTCATCGGAGCAAAAAGCAGATAGAGTCATTCAGGAAGCACAAAAGGAAGCTGAGGCAAAAAAAAGAGAAGCTTTACTGGAAGCCAAAGACAAGATAATCAGGGAAAGAAATCAGCTTGAGCGGGAAACGAGAGAGAGAAGAGTTGAACTGCAGCGCCTGGAACGGCGCCTCATGCAGAAGGAAGAAAACCTAGAAAAACGGCTTGAAACTATTGAAAACCAAGAAGGATCCATTGCAAACCGAGAGAGAGGGTTGCTTGATAGAGAAAAAGAGCTCGACCGCGAGCAGGAGAAGTGGACCAAGGAGCTGGAGCGCATCTCCGGCCTGACTGCAGCGGAAGCTAGAAAGCTACTCATCCAAAGCCTGGAAAATGAAGCGCTGCACGAAGCCCAGGTAAAGATCAATCTTATCGAGCAGGAAGCACAGCTAACAGCCGAGCGAAAAGCAAGGGACATCATCGTATCAACGATCCAACGCATCGCCACCGATGTGAGTTCCGAGGTAACCGTGTCCACGGTCAGCCTGCCGAACGATGAAATGAAAGGACGGATCATCGGCAGAGAAGGGCGGAATATCCGGACATTGGAAACCCTGACGGGTGTGGACATCATCATCGACGACACTCCCGAGGCGGTTGTCATTTCCTGTTTCGATCCGATTCGCAAAGAGATCGCTAGGGTATCCCTTGAACGATTGATTTCCGACGGCCGTATCCATCCGGCCCGGATCGAGGAAATCGTACAGAAGGTAACAAAAGAGGTCAGCCAGACGATCTACGAAGAAGGAGAGAAGGTACTCTTCGAGCTGGGTATCCACAACATGACACCGGAGGGTATCCGGGCATTGGGCAGACTTCATTTCCGTACCAGTTATGGTCAAAACGTTCTCGCCCATTCAAAAGAGGTTGCCCTGGTTGCCGGCGCGTTAGCCGCCGAGATTGGTGCGGATGTGGAGATCTGCAAGCGCGGCGCTCTCATGCACGATATCGGCAAAGGCGTGGAGACCGATGGAGATGGAAACCACGCTGAGATCGGAATGGAGCTGGCCCGAAAGATCGGCGAAGACCCGAAAGTGATTAACGCGATCGGAGCCCATCACAACGATGTCGAACCTTCCAGCCTGGAGGCGGTGGTCGTGCAGATCGCCGACGCCATCTCGGCTTCAAGACCGGGAGCGCGGAGGGAGACCCTGGACAACTACCTCAAGCGGCTGGAGAATCTGGAAAAGATCGCCGAAGGATTTCAGGGCGTTGACAAAGCCTACGCGATTCAGGCCGGCAGGGAGGTCCGAATCATGGTGAACAACGACGAGGTCAACGACGACGGGGCCAAGGGTCTTGCCAAGAACATCGCCAAAAAAATAGAGTCGGAGTTGAAGTATCCGGGCAGAATCAAGGTCACGATCATTCGCGAAACCCGAATTGTTGAATACGCCCGTTAGTTGCGTCCGGGACTGACGGTCTGGAAAGTTAGAGGGCGGAACAATCGAAGCGGTTAAGGTCCTCGTAATCGGTGATATAGTTGGACAACCGGGCTGTCGTGCCGTGTTTGGCAGTCTCCAGAGTCTTCTAAAAGAAACCCGTGCTGACTTGGTCATCGCCAACGGTGAAAATGCCTCTGAGGGTTTGGGAATCACCCCGGAGGCAGCGGAAGGATTGTTCAAGTCGGGCATCGACCTGATTACCTCCGGGAACCACATCTGGCAGCGCAGAGAAATCATTCCCCTGCTTGAGAAGGACAAGCGAATCCTCAGACCGGAGAATTATCCGACTGGGGTCCCCGGAAGCGGCGTCAGCCTGATCACCAAGAAAGAGATACCCATCGCCGTAATTAACCTCCAGGGCCGGGTCAATATGTACAGTATCCGCTGTCC
Organism: Spirochaetaceae bacterium; assembly: GCA_020353535.1. Classification (GTDB taxonomy): domain Bacteria; phylum Spirochaetota; class Spirochaetia; order SZUA-6; family DRHE01; genus JAFGQJ01. The sequence continues at coordinate 2,822 of CP070696.1, forward strand.
CTTCAGGGTGGGGGAAGCCTTGCTTCGGCAACTGGGAAAGAAAACTAGGGTTATCGTCGTCGATTTTCATGCCGAGCTACCGGAGGAGAAGGAAGCGCTCGGATTGTATTTAGACGGTAAAATCAGCGCCCTGGTAGGAACCCATACCCACGTGCAGACCGCGGATGAGAAAATTCTCCCCCGGGGTACGGCCTACATCACGGACACTGGCATGACCGGTCCGGCTGGAGGTGTCATCGGCATGAAACGAGACATCTCGATAAATCGCAGCCTAATGCAGATCCCCTATAAAATGGAGGTGGAAGATTCCGCCGCGGTCGTCATGGGGGTTCTGCTTACCATTGCCGTGGACAGCGGAAAAGCCCTGTCGATAGAGAGGATACGCCGCGAACTGCCGGATCTGAAGCCATGAGGAGCATGAAACAAACGTCACTACTGGATCTGCTCTGCTCTCGAGATACTTGCGTACCCAGGAAGGAGCATTATGCCCGGATCCTCTGCGGGGAGGTCTTCGTCGACGGAGAGTGCCTGCGAGACGCTCAAGCGCTGGTACTGCTATCGGCGTCCGTGGAACACAGACCCCGCAGGCGCTATGTCTCCAGGGGCGGCGACAAACTAGACGGGATATTGCAGCAGTGGAGTATCGATGTCAGCGGTATGAGCTTCATCGATGCCGGGGCCTCTACGGGAGGATTCACCGATTGCCTGCTCCAGCACGGCGCTTCCCGCGTCGTTGCCATTGAGATCGGACGCAATCAGCTGGACTTCCGGCTTCGCCGCGATCCCCGCGTGACAGCCTTGGAAAACACAAACATTATGTCGGTACAGACTCTGCCTTTCGTTCCGGAGGCCGCGGTGGCAGACCTCTCTCTGAGGTCTCTGCGGAAAGCAGCCATCCATATCTTGGGCCTCGTATCCCAAAATTGGCTGATCGCCCTGGTGAAGCCCCAGTACGAGTGGATTACACAGCCAGCAGCCTTTAAAGGGGTGGTTTCTCATGATCCAGCCCTGCCATCGATCTTGCAAAGTCTTTTTCAGGATCTGCAAAGGGAGGGTGCCTTTGTCTCTCGGATCGCAATGTCCGAGCTTCCCGGCAGGAAGGGCAACCGGGAGTTTTTCTGCCAACTGACCACGCAGAGAGATCGGAACTGCGAGGATCTGAGCAGGATGATTGCCGTCGCCGTGGGACAGAAAGATTAAAAGGAATCCCGACCCAGGGGCTTGTCGATAGCGACCCCCTCGGGTCCGAGGTACCTGGAAATCTCTCCGTCCACCAGGATCTGCACGCTTTTCACTGTAGGAAACTCGGTGGCCGTATATACTACCTGTTTGAGCTCGGCGATCATCCCCTCCCTACCCAGCGAGTTGAACCGGATCGCCTCGTTGAAGTCGACGTAGGCCGTATTTCCCTTGATATAGACCGTATTGATGCGTGTCTGTGGTGAAATCAGAGAGATCAGTCCTTGATTCACTTCGACTGTGGTCGGTCCCTGCAGCAAAGCCTCCAGAGTCGCTGTCAGAGGCGCATCTGTATACTCCACCCCCCTGATCACCCCTTTCATGGTGATCTGTCCTTCTGTGGTGACTGAGATGAAGAACAGCCGGGATTGGCGGATCTTTGTCTGTACTTCTTTCTGTTTTTCCGTAACCGGCTTGGTTGCGGGTTCTTTCTCAACGGTGATCACAATCTCATCCGGCTCCGCCTCGCTGGAAGGCGGCGGTGGAGATTCTTCTTCCTGCTCATCGGATTTCAGGGGCTCGACCAGGACCTCGGCTGGCTGATCCGACTGTTTTTCGAATAAGCGAGTGAACCCCGTTTTTTCCAGCACTTCCTGGACCCGACTCCGATTGAATAGAAAAACAACCAGAACCAGGAGAACCAGTGCGATGTAGAATAAGCAGCCAAGGGTTCGTCTTTTTTTTGCCATACTCCTATCCTCTTCATCGGCAAACCACGGTGGGGGATTGATTTGACAGTGCTAGAAAAAGCTCTTATAGTTACCTCGAAATGAAGGTCGTCGAAGGCATCATGATCTCACCGGGAATCGCGATCGGCCCGGTTTTTCTGCACTCACCGGATGTGCTGTCCGTACCTTCCTACGACATCTCTGCAGGGCAAATCCCCTACGAGATAGAGCGCTTCCAAACCGCTCGGGCCAGGGCTGTGCAGGATATCGAGGTCCTGCTTCAAAGAGGCAAGCCCGAGGTCGGTGAAATGGAGAGAAAGCTCCTAAATTCCCACCTGTTGATGCTCAACGATCCTCACTTTCACGAAGAGGTGACCCAAGCGCTGAGAGAACGCAAAAAAAACATAGAGTACGTGCTCAGGGAAGTCGAGGAATCCCTGGCCAAAAAGCTCGAGTCGAGTGAGGACGAATATTTGCGTGAGCGTAGTCTGGACATCCGGGATATCGCTAACCGGCTGCTTTCACACCTCCTGTACCGCAAGCGGGGATCTGTCCTCGATATCGACAAGGAATGCATCCTGGTCGCCCACAACCTGCTGCCTTCCGACGTCATCTCCATGAACCGAGAAAAGATCGTCGGCATCGCAACGGACTTCGGCGGCAAGACATCTCATGTTGCCATCCTTGCCCGGGCCTTCGAAATTCCAGCGGTTCTCGGGCTCTCGGAAATCACGGCGGTTGTTCGTAACGACGAAATGATCATTCTCGACGGCAACCGGGGTTTGGTGATCGTCGACCCCGATGAAACCACACTGAACGAATACATCACCAGCAGGAAAGCCTGGCAGCAGCACGAATTGCAGTTGCTGAACCTGAATGAGTTGAGGGCTGAAACCAGGGACGGGAAGCTCCTGCAGCTGGAATCCAACATCGAAGTCCCCGACGAGATCCACTCCGTACTCGCCCACGGTGCGGACGGTATAGGACTGTTCCGCTCCGAGTTTCTGTACATCGTGCCGCGGAAGTTTCCAGATGAGGAGGAGCAGCTTGAGGCATATAATCGGGTGCTGGAAGGGATGAAGCCCAGGAGCGTGACCATCCGCACCCTGGATCTGGGAGGCGACAAGATTATTCCCGGTGTGATACCGGGAGGAGAGTCGAATCCGATTCTGGGTTGGCGGGCGGTCCGCTTCTGCCTGTCCAAACCGGAGGTATTCAAATCCCAGTTAAAAGCCCTTCTTAGAGCATCGATCCATGGAAACTTGAAAATCATGTTTCCGATGATATCCGGTGTAGAAGAGCTGGACATCATTCTCGAAATTCTCGAGGAGTCTAAGGAAGAGCTCCGTAAGAACGGGCAGCCCTTCGATGAGAGTGTTCCCGTCGGCATCATGATCGAGGTCCCTTCAGCGGCATTCACCTCGGACATCCTGGCCAAGAAGGTGAGCTTCTTTTCGATCGGCACGAACGATCTGATACAGTACATGATTGCCGTTGATCGGGAAAATGAGAGAATCGCCTACCTCTACGAGCCCTTTCATCCGGGTGTGCTTCGCCTCATCAAGATGGTGGTGGACAACGCCCACAACAACGGCATTCCTGTCGGTATGTGCGGTGAAATGGCCGGGGATCCCTTTGCCGCGGTAATCCTGCTGGGTCTGGGTTTGGATGAATACAGTATGAGTGCGATCGGTATTCCAATGATCAAGAGGATTATCCGCTCGGTTACCATAGCTGAGGCCGAAGAGCTGGTCGGAACAATCATGGAGATGAAGTCCTCCCGAGAAATTGATGAGTATGTAAGAGCCTGGATGGAGGAACGCTTTGATTTCATCCCTCAATACTGAAAAGCGCTCCTTCCAGGTCGGTATACTCGGACGACCGAACGTCGGAAAATCCACCCTGTTCAACCGCCTTTTGGGACAACACAGAGCCATCACCCACGCTGCCCCGGGTGTGACTCGGGACGCGGTGGAGGCACGGATTCGCATTCGGGATTTGGAATTGATGCTGGTGGACACAGGCGGGTATAACCAGGAACCGGGAACAATCGAACGGCAAGTGGCGGCAAAAAGCACCCTGATCGCCGAGGAATGCGACCTGATTCTGCTTGTGGTTGAGGCGGGGGGAGTGAACAGTGAGGATCTCGATTTTATCCAGAGGCTGCGGCGTTACGCGGACAAGCTGATTCTGGTCGTGAACAAAGTGGATAGCGAGAACCAGGCCATGAACCTAGGCGAGTTCTACGCGCTGGGATTTGATCGCCTGATTGCGGTCTCGGCAGCTCACGGCAGAAACATCGACTCGTTAAAGGACAGTATCTATGAATATGCTGCTCTAAGTGGCTATACCGGTACTGAAACGCCGGGTAAACAGAGAAGTTCGACGATCCACCTGACCATTTTGGGGAAGCCGAACACCGGTAAATCCACGCTGCTGAATCGGTTTCTCAGAACTGAGAAATCCCTGGTGACGGAAATACCTGGAACGACCAGGGATCCCGTGGAAGGGCATTTTCACTACCGCGGCCACGAGCTGGAGGTTGTGGACACGGCGGGGATTCGCCGCAAGAGCAAGGTCAAAGAAGCGGTGGAGTACTACTCAGTCAATCGTTCCATCAAGAGTATCGAAGAAGCGGATGTCGTGCTGTTAGTGATCGACGCCGTCGACGGGATCAGCGACCAGGATAAGAAAATCGCTTCACTGGCGGCCCGGCGGGGCAGGGGAATCATCCTGATACTGAACAAGTGGGACAAGCTGGTGGAGGGTAAGGGTAAAAGCCATGCGGAACAGCTGTGGCGGGAGCTACTGGATCGAACCCGATTTCTGTTTCCCACTCTGAGCTATGCCCCCTGCTTGAGGATATCAGCCGTTAGCGGATGGGGAGTTTCCCGTTTGCTCGATACGGTACTGGTCGTGTTCGAGCAGCTGCAACGCACGATTGCAACTCCTCGATTGAATCAGCTTCTTCACAACTGGATCAGCGAGTATGCTCTGCCGGTACGAGGACGCAACGTTAAGATACGCTACGCCACGCAAACCGGAGTGAATCCGGTGCGGTTTTTATTTTTTGTAAACAACCTCAGAGGTTACCCAAGACGGTATAACCAATACTTGAGCGGTAGAATCCGCAGGGATTTGGGATTCGACAGGATTCCACTGTTCATCGACGTGAGGGAGTCGTGAAACAGCGGTACACTATAGGAGAGGTAAGTCAGCTTCTTGGGGTCAAACCGCATGTGATCCGATATTGGGAGGAGGAAGTTCCCTTTATCGCGCCCAAGAAGAGTAAAACGGGTCGGAGGATCTACACGGATCGAGAGCTGCAGTTGCTATTGCGCCTGAAGCACCTCCTGTACGAAAAGCGTTTCACCATTGACGGAGCCCGAGAGAGAATCTGGAAGGAGAGAGGTGCATCCCAGGCGGATGTAACGGCCCGAATCGCGGCTCTGCGTAGCGACCTACTCTCGGTTTGGGAAAAACTCAAAAAAAACAAAGGATAGCGGCAAATGAGCGCGATCTTTGATTCCCGGATTATCGAGCAGTGGAAGGCCCGTGGTCAGGATCACCTGTTCGACTATTGGGACGAACGCGCTCCGGAAATGAAGCAGGCTCTTCTGGATGACCTGCAAACTCTTGAGAACGACGTGTACGAGCTGCTTCGCCAGCAGCTGAAACAGCAATTGGACGACAAGGGGCAGCGACATATTGAGCCCATAGCCCATATTCCCGAACGGGAGTGGAGGGGGGACGCGCGAGCCCGAGCCATGGGGGAGGATCTGCTGGCCGCAGGAAAGGTCGCTTTTCTGACCGTCGCAGGCGGTCAGGGGTCACGGCTCGGATTCGAAGGGCCTAAGGGTTGTTTCCCGATTTCACCGATCAGAGAGGCGACCCTGTTCCAAATACTTGCTGAAAAAATCCTGGCAGCCCGAAACCGCTTAAACCGTCCATTGTTCTGGTATATCATGACCAGCGATATGAACTTCGAGGAGACCCGCCGTTTTTTGGAGTCCAACGGCTATTTCGGCCTGCGGGAACAGGAGGTCTCATTCTTCACGCAAGGATTGTTCCCGAGTCTCAGCGCGCAGGGGCAGCTGCTCCTGGCTGAAGACGGGAGATTGTTTCAAAACCCGAACGGACATGGAGGCACGATCGCGGCATTACGGGATTCGGGCTGTATCGATCACATGCGTGAGAACGGAGTGGAAGAGCTGTTCTTTTTTCAGGTGGACAATCCGTTGGTGCGGATCCCGGATTACCCATTTCTGGGCGGGCATGTCCAGAGAGGCTCCCAGATGTCCACCAAGGTGGTAGAAAAAGCCTATCCAGAGGAAAAGCTCGGCGTTATCGGCTACGTGAATGGAAAGCCGGGGGTAATCGAATATTCCGATATCAGCGAAAAGAATCAAAAAGCCCGGGATGACCGGGGTAATCTACTGTACTCCCATGGATCTATTGCCGTTCATATTTTCAACGTGGATTTCTTAGATTCCCACTCCGGCAGGCTTCCCCTGCATGTGGCCAGGAAGCAGATCCAGAGCTGGAAGCCGGAGCCCGGCGGCGGAGTGGTGCAACAACGAGAGGCGGTCAAGTTCGAGATGTTCATCTTCGACGCCCTTGCCGATGCGGAAAATCCCCTGTTCTTTGAGACAACGAGAGAGGAGGAGTTCGCACCTCTGAAGAACAAAACGGGGCCGGATTCAATCGACACCTGTAGACAGGGAATGATTAATCTCTATGCCCGTTGGCTCGAGGCCAACGGAGTCACGGTTCCGATGCGCGACGGTAAACCTGTTCATCGGATCGAGATCAGCCCGACTTTCGCCTGGGATGCGCAATCCCTCAGGGAATCATTAAAACAAAGGCGTTCAACTACCGTAAATAGAATAGATGAGGATATTTTACTCACTTAGCCTGTTGCTGTTGGCTGTCAGTGTTTCCGTGTCTCCCCAGAGCGGCGAGGGGGCAGGACCTTACACTACGGCGCGGGTTTCGGTTGCAGTTCCGGAAAACAATGAAGCACGAACGAAGCTCGAGGAGCTGTTCTACGCACCTGCCGCAGCCCTTCTGACAGTGCAGCAGCGGGTTCTGCGACAACAATCCACCGGTACACGCGTGTTGTTCCAAATGCAGCGCCAGAACGGGTACCTGTACTATCTTTTCCAGAATGGGGAGGGCTCCTCCATCGTGAGTCCGGGGAGCTACATAATCAAACGGGACCTGGAAAGCGGTCGTTTCGTCCAGATCAAGGTCTTCTTCCGTAGCGATTCGGGAAGCTTTGTACGCCTGTTTCCAGAGGGCAACAGAACCTCGATGGATGTGTATCTCTTCGAACTCCCGGTGGACCGCGGAGTTCTTCTTCCCCTCGAATTCACGAGCTTCCTTACAGAACCGTTCGCCAAAGTTATCGAGCTTTCCAAATCGACAGTCCGTTGGGAGCGGCTGCTATATAAACGGGACAGCGCAGTCGACGAGTTGATCTTGGACCACGTCGAGAGTATCCGCCGACTGCTCCCGGCCCTGAAAGACCGCGATGACGGCGCTATGGATGCGGACCGGCGCTATGTTTTCATAGACAGCGGCATCTCCCAGGGCGCAGCGGGTGGATTGAATTGCTCCGGGTTTGCCAAGTGGGTCAGCGACGGTTTCTACTACGGTTTAACGGGTCGTTATTTGGACATCGAGCCTCTGAAGGAGAAACATCTTGAACTCCGGGGCAATCGCTGGAGTTTGAGATATGAAGATGAACGAGATCCCTACTTTGGGCTGGATTGGTCGAGAAACCTGGCCGCTGCCTTGTGGAAGGCGCTGGGCTATCCGGAGGCTGGTCCCGAAGATTTCGATGTGCGCAACACAGAGTATCTGGGCTATCGGGAGGACGTGGGATTCCGTGTAGAGGATCTGAAGCTTCTGCTCTTCCTCGAGGCCTCTGCAAATCCGGGACATTATTACCTCGGGTCCGTGAATCGGGAGTACGGCAAACAGCCGGTTTTACGCCAACACTTCCATATGGTAGTCCTGTTTCCCTATTTCAGGGTGGATGGTTCATTCGGCGTAGCTGTTTTTGATACGAACAGCGAGTCAACCCTTGAAGGAATGGTTAAACGCTTCCCCGGAGCCTACGTTCACCTGGTCCGGCTGCCGGTCGGGGACAGCTTCGTTCCGCCTCTGCCGATGTACTAAAGACGGTCTTCCCCTCATGGTCGCATTTGCAACCGAAGGCTGATGTTGATCGTAACAGCGAGTCGTTCAAAAAAGATTGACAACCCTTGGCCTGGAGGCTATGATTAGGGTATATTGAGCCCACACTGCGCAACCAGTGAGAAGATTTTAAGCCTGTAACGGGCTTAAAGGGGAGGGGAACGATGATTTTCTCATTCGGTAATCTGCTGTCCATTGTCATTGTACTCGTAATCCTCATTATCTACAGACAAATCGACAGAAACAACCGATCTCTTGAAAAGGTGAAACGTTTTTCCGACAAGATGAAGGATGAGCTGGCCAAAGCGGTCGACGAGAAGGCTTCTGAAATGAAAAATCTGGCGATCGAGCTGCAGGTGAACATGAAAGCCGGGAAGGAAGTCCTCAAGCGTGTTAAAGACGTCGAGGATGGTCTCAACGATCGTGCCAAGGGAATCGACGAGGTCCGCAAGAAGATCGACGGATACGACCATGCCTTGGAAGAGCTGGTGGGAATGACGGCGAGAGTGGAGGAGAATCTCAAGCGCATTCAGGCAGAATCACTGTTTGTGGATAAAGTGGGAAAGCGAATAACCGGCGCTGCGGAGAAACTGAAGAGGATTGAGCAGGAAATCACCCATGTGGCGGAGAAGTTTCGTCAGGAGAACCATAAAGGCTTGCAGAGCTTGCGGGATGAGATCTCCAAAGGGACGGAGCAGCGCATCCGGGAGATGTCTGCGAATGTTCAAAACTCGGAAAAGAAGGTCAAGGATTTTGGTGTGTACGTGACCAGGCTGGAATCCAGGACCGAACAAATGCAGGCTGAGGTCTTGGATGGCCTCAAGAAAAGCATGGAGCAGTTCGAATTGGAGGCAAAGTCCAAGCGCAGCGGATTGCTCAATCAGTACGTGGCCTCGCTGAATAAACTTCTATCCGACGCCGACGCCAAGGGCAAAGAGCTGAAGAAGAACTACAGTGAGTCTTTGGGTTCTATTGAGAAGCAGCTGGTCCAGACCGTTAAACGCGGAGAATCTCTGGAGGGAAAGGTATTCGAGAACCTCAAGGCCATGATCGCCAAAGATTCGGACAGCTTGACGGTGCAACGGGAGGGTCTGCGCAAAAAAGTCGATGAAATTGCTGCCTTCAGGCAGCAAGTCAGTGGCCAGATCACCGCCCTGATGAAGGAAAGCGATAAGCTTAAAAGCGAAGGTCTGCAGAAGATTACCGCGGCTGCGGAGCAGATGCAGGTATCTGCATTGCAAAGCATCGAGGACAGGCTCGAGGGATACGAAAAAGACATCGATTACAAGTTTCAGAGACTGGAGACTTCCAACCTCGACATAGAGGCTATGGAGAAGAATCTCCAGGCTTCGATCCAAAAGACCAGTGAGAGAGTCCGCGCGGAGTTTTCCCAGTTTGTCAAAGGATTTGAGGAGGAACGCAAGGCCGAGCGGCAGAAGGTCCAGGATGAGTTTTCCCGTCTGGAAAGCGGTATGGCGGAGCTTGAGCAAGGACTGACGGAGCTGAAATCTAAAGCCTATGAGAACGTATCCGCCCAACTGGAGGTTTTTGAAGACGACTTTTTTAAAGATCTGCGGGAGCGAAGCACTTCCATGGAGCAGCGAATAGAGATGTGGCGGGGGGAGATAGAGGCCAAAATGAAAGAGATTACAGCAGCCCAAATCGAAGCTCGACAGCAGTTGGGGCAGCGATTCGGTGAGGAGCTGAAGAATGAGCTGGAAAAGGCAAAACAGGAGAGCTTTCTCAGCTTAAGGGAACTGGAGGACAAGGTTGGTGCCTTCGAAAGTTCGATCTCCGAACGGCTGCAAGGTAGCGAGCAGTTCGTAGAGGGATTCAAAGACACGCTGAGCCTAAAGCTGGAGCAGGCCCGCAAGGCTGCACAGAGCAGCCTGGTCAAGCAGATCAAGGAGCTGCAGAACGCCACGGATGAGTCGCTGCAGAAACACAGTCATCAGGTCGAGGAACGTCTGCGCGCCATGGAATCGTCGGTGAATCAGACAAAGACCGAATTGCAGGAGATAGTCGATTCGACGAACGGAGAGATCGCATCCTGGCAGGCTCGAGTGACCCAGTCTCTCAAAAGCTACGAAGTGGAGTTTACAGATCGATACTCCGGACTCCGTCAGGACAGTAACAGTCGGATCAGCAGAATACGAGAAGATTTCGAGAGCCAGACCGAGGATCTGATCACCGCTACCAATGCCGAAAGGCTGCAGTTGAAGGAGGAGTTCAAAACAATAAACGAACGCGTTGATGAGCTGGAATCGAAACTCGTGGAGAAGAGTGAATCCGCTTTGGAGAGTTTCAAGCGACAGGTGGAGGTCTTCCAGCTGGAGCTGAATCAACGATCCAAAGATCTGCAGGTGGAGTCGGACAACCGCATGCGAGACCTCAAACAGCGTCTGGGCGATATGAAAGAGAAAACCGAATCTCAGGCGCAGTCATTGTTCGGGAAGATCGAAGAGGGGTATCAGCTGTTGACGATTAATCTCACCGAGTTGGATAAACGGGTAAAGGGCTTCGTGAGCCAGACCAAGATCTTCGAGAGGGCCGATGAGCTCAAGATCCAGCTGGAGTCAAGACTAGACGAAATGAAACGGGATATGGAGAAATTACAGTTGCAGAGAAAAGAGGTGGAAGAGCTGGAATCCCAGGTTGTCAACACCAAGAAAGCGGTAGATGATATCGGCGGAAAGTTAAAAGCAGTGCTGGCCGAACGAGGACGCGTAGAAGACATGGATTCGGATTTCAGGAAGCTGCTCAATATCTCCAAGGAGCTCGATCACAGGATCGGGACTGTGTACTCCAGTCAGGATACCCTCCAGGAAATCCAGGCAAAGATTCGCGAGTTGGAGAATCTGGAGAAGATTACCGAAGGCCGCTTTGAGCGCTTGGAGAAAAAGAGTGCCATCATTGAAGCGACCACTGAAGGAGTGGACAAGAATTTTCAGGCTCTCGATCAGCTGGAAAAGGAACTAAAAGCGGCAGGTAAGGATCTGCAAGATTTCTCCGGGATATTACAGGAGTTGAAGAGACAAACCTCAGAACTTGCTGCGGGTCGGGAGAAATCCGAATATGTTATTGAGAAGATAAAGGATCTCGATTCGATTCTCGGCGAGCTGGAAGCACGGATGGAAAAGCTGGAAACCGCGCGGGAGTGGCTGGCAAAAACGGAGACTCGCTTTGAAACCGTGGGCAAACAGGCCCAGGAGCAGGTACGGCTGCTGGAGAGTATTCTGAAGGCCGACAATAAGCAATCCAAGCTCGGCGAGGGAGCTCCACCGATGGACAAACGGGAGACGGTGACCAAGTTAGCCCATCTGGGTTGGACGCCCGGGGAAATCGCCCGAACCACGAAGCTCAGCCGCGGCGAGGTGGAGCTCATCCTGGAGCTGGCTCCGAAGAAGTAACTACCGGCCTACAACGCGCCTATATGGATTTTCTGCCCGATAACATCTTTGTCCACCTTCTAGTACTGGCGGTGACCTTCCTGATAATCTACAAAGCCGCTGACTTTCTGGTCGACGGTGCGGTTGGAATCGCCTACAAACTGAACGTGCCGAAAATCGTGATCGGCGTGGTTCTGGTGGGTTTTGGTACGACCGCTCCCGAGTTTACAGTGTCGGTGCTGTCTGCAATTCGAGGTTTTCCGGAGATCGCTCTGGGAAACGCTGTTGGATCGGTCATCGTGGATGACACTATGGCCTTGGGACTGGGTATCATCGTCGCTCCAGTGGCGATCCGTGTGGAGCGACGCTCGCTCCGTCTGTTTGGGCTGTTTCTGATTGCTATTGATGTTCTTGTTTTTCTCTTAAGCTTGAACGGCATCGTCGGCCGCTGGGAAGGCTTGTTCCTTCTGGGAATCTTGGTGCTTTATTTGGCATACGTGATCCATACAGAAAACCGGAAACGAAAAACCAACACCCCGATAAACGAAGAGCTGGCCGAACACATAAAAACGGGCGGCCTCGGTATGCAGGGACTTCGTTTCTTGATCGGTCTGGCCGGGGTAATCCTCTCCAGTGAGCTGCTCATAAACTCAAGCGTATATGTTGCCAAGTATTTCGGGGCCTCCGAGGCGGTGATCGGGCTCACCCTGGTCGCTATCGGCACCTCAATTCCTGAGATCGTCACTTGCGTGGTCGCCTCCCGCAGAGGACATGGGGACCTGGCTCTGGGGGACATCATCGGTGCGGATATCCTCAATGTTCTCTGGATCATCGGAGCCGCCTCGGTTGCCAATCCGATCCAGGTTGAAAAACGGGTGATTCTCTTCGCCTTCCCCTGGATGCTCGGTGTTGTTGTGCTGATGCTTTCGTTGGCCCGGTTGCGGTATTCCTTGCAGCGCTGGAAAGGGATTCTTCTCGTAGTTGTATATTTGCTATATATAACTATTGCTATAGTAAGGTTTTACGTTTCATAAACACTTCATCCGCAGATTCCCATGCAAAAAAGACTTGACTGCTCGAGGAGGGGGTTATTATTTTAACTTGGAGCAGCTCGAAGTTCTCTTTAAGGCGGACACATACTTGCACCAAATAATCTGGTGTGGAGTTAAAACTATATCGTAAAGCAGAGCAGAATAGGATGTCCGAAAAGGAAGCCAAAACAGATCATAGCGAGTCCAAGGGAAACGGTGGGTTCGTAGAGGAAGATCAGGTTGAAAAAGCTGAGCAGGCCGTAGACCAGGGGAGCGAGGCGGCTATTGAGGCTGATCTTGGGGAGCGCACACAGCAGTTGGAAGAGCAAATCAAGGAATTAAACGACCAGCTCCTACGAAAGGCGGCGGAGTTCGATAACTTCCGCAAGCGGATTTTCCGCGAAAAAGAGGAGAGCATAAAGTACGCCAATGCCGCCCTGCTCAATGATGTTCTGCCGATCATCGATGATTTTGAGCGGGCGATTCAGTCGGCGGCGGATTCCAAGGATTTCAACGCATTTCATACCGGTGTATCGATGATTGAAAAGCAGATGGTCAGCATGCTCGAGCGGAATTGGGGATTGAAGCGATTCTCGGCGAACGGTGAGCTCTTCGATCCTGAGAAGCACGAAGCGATCGCCGTGGAGGAAACGGACCAGCATGATACGGAGATCGTGCTTGAGGATTATCAAAAGGGGTATCTGCTCCACGACCGAGTGCTGAGACCAGCAAAAGTCAAAGTCGCCCGACCGGTAGCACCCGATCAAGCCGACGGCAATGAGGAACAGGAGAAGGAGTAACAGATGGGCAAAATAATCGGTATAGACCTTGGAACAACGAATTCATGCGTTGCCGTTATGGAGGGCGGAGAGCCCACGGTAATCCAAAACTCGGAAGGTCAGCGGACAACTCCGTCGATCGTCGCCTTTACCTCCAAGGGTGAGCGGTTGGTCGGACAACCGGCAAAGAACCAGATGATAACCAATCCCGAGAATACCGTTTATTCCATCAAGCGGTTCATGGGTCGCCGCTACAACGAGGTGCCGGAGGAGATAAAGATGGTACCCTACTCGGTGAACGATATCGGAAACGGTGTTTCCGTTGACATCCAGGATAAGAAATACACCCCTCCGGAGATATCGGCGGCGATTCTGCAGAAGATGAAAAAGACCGCCGAGGACTATCTCGGTGAAACCGTGACCGATGCTGTAATAACCGTTCCGGCCTACTTCAACGACGCTCAACGTCAGGCTACCAAGGATGCCGGACGTATAGCCGGTTTGGAGGTCAAGCGTATCGTAAATGAACCTACCGCAGCCTCCCTGGCCTATGGTCTGGACAAGGGAGACAGGGAACAGCGAATCGCCGTGTACGATCTGGGGGGCGGGACCTTCGATATCTCGATTCTCGAGCTCGGCGAAGGGGTGTTCGAGGTCAAATCCACAAACGGCGACACACACCTCGGGGGAGACAATTTCGACCATCGCGTCATCGACTGGCTGGTCGATAATTTTAAAAAAGATTACGGTATCGATCTTTCCCAGGACAGAATGGCGCTGCAACGGCTCCGAGATGCTGCTGAGAAAGCCAAGATCGAACTGTCCAGCACCCAGTCGACGGATATCAACCTTCCCTTTATCACCGCCGATTCTTCGGGGCCGAAGCATATGCAGTACAATCTGACCCGAGCGAAGCTGGAGCAGATGATAGGGGATCTGGTCGAGAAGACAAAAGGCCCCTGCCTTCAGGCTATGAAGGACGCCGGGGTTAAACCCGCCGATATCGACGAGGTTATCCTGGTTGGGGGATCAACCCGCATTCCCGCCGTTCAGAAGCTGGTGAAAGAGCTGTTCGAAAAGGACCCCCACAAGGGGGTGAATCCCGACGAGGTCGTGGCCGTCGGGGCTGCCATCCAGGGCGGCATCCTCGGTGGCGAGGTCAAGAACGTACTTCTGCTCGATGTTACCCCGCTGTCTCTCGGGATCGAGACCCTGGGTGCGGTTTTTACCAGACTGATAGAACGAAATACGACGATCCCGACACGCAAGAGCCAGATCTTTTCCACCGCGGCGGACAATCAGACTGCCGTCTCCATCCATGTCCTCCAGGGGGAACGGGAGATGGCCTCCCAGAACCGCACCCTCGGCCGTTTTGATCTAGTCGGGATTCCCCCAGCGCCCCGAGGAGTACCGCAGATCGAGGTAACCTTTGATATTGATGCCAACGGGATTGTACACGTTTCTGCCAAGGATCTTGGTACGGGTAAGGAGCAGAAAATTCGCATCGAGAGCTCTTCAGGCCTTTCCGACGAAGAGATCAAGCGCATGGTCAAAGAGGCGGAGGCTCACGCTCAGGAAGACAAACAGGAGCGGGAGAAGGCGGAAACACGCAACGAGGCGGACAACCTGATCTACTCGACGGAGAAGTCCCTGCGCGACTATGGAGAGAAGATCAGCGCGGAGGATAGGAAGACCATCGAGAGCGCCGTGGCCGATCTGCGCAAGGCCATGGAGTCCGACCAGGTCTCGGAGATGAAAGCCAAGATCGAAGCCCTGAAACAGGCAGCCTACAAGCTCGCGGAGGAGGTCTATAAGAGTACGGCCTCAGCGCAAGGCGAAGCCGGGGCGGCGGGACAAGAGGCCGAGAGTACGGCCTCCCGGAGTGCCTCCGATTCTTCCGGGAATGGCGGGGGAGCTCAGGAATCGGGGGAGACCGTCGAGGACGCGGACTACGAGGTCGTCGACGATGAGAACCCGGAAAAACAATAAAGAAGAGCCTTGAGGATTGGCTAAACGAGATTATTATCAGGTCCTCGGCGTCGACAAAGGTGCGTCTAAGGACGAGATCAAGAAGGCTTACCGGCGGCTAGCCGTTCAGTACCATCCCGATCGCAACCAAGGCGACAAGCAGGCGGAGGAAAAGTTCAAGGAAGCAACGGAAGCCTACGAGGTGCTGGCGGACGAACGCAAGCGCCAGGCTTACGATCAGTTCGGTTTTGCGGGTTTAGAAGGGATGGGTTTCGAAACCCATGATTTCTCCTCCGTTTTCCGGGATTTCGAGGACATCTTCGACGGTTTCAACTTCACAGGCTTCTTCGATTCCTTCTTCGGTGGCGGCCGCTCCCGCACCCGCAGGGGCGGTGGCCGCAGCTCCGCCCGTCGCGGTGCCGACCTGCGCTATGAGCTGGAAATCTCTTTCGCTGAGGCCGTGTTCGGGAAAAAAGAGGAGATCACCTTCACCCGCAACGAAAGCTGTGAGGAGTGTAGCGGAAGCGGCGCCGACAAGGGGAGCGGAAAGAAGGTCTGTCCCTCCTGCGGTGGTACGGGGCAGGTTCGACGCAGCTCCGGTTTCTTTTCCATAGCTACCACCTGTCCCTCCTGCAACGGCGAAGGGGAGATCATCGAAAAACCCTGCGCTGCCTGTGGAGGCAGAGGTTTGGTATCCCGCAGGCGGACGATCAAGATAACCATTCCCGCGGGTATCGAAACGGGAAAGAGGATTAGTATTCCCGGACAGGGAGACGGGGGGATGAACGGCGGGCCTCCGGGCGATCTGTACGTGTACATCCGGGTTCTCACTCACGAGTACTTCGAGAGAAATGGCAACGATCTGTACTGCGTCATACCCATTTCCGTCAGCCAAGCCGCCCTCGGAGGGGAGATCTATGTCTCCACTCTGGAAAACTCCAGAAAGGTAAAGGTGAAGATCCCGGCGGGAACGCAGAATGGAAAGATGCTTCGGCTGCGCGAAGAGGGTGTACCGTATCTGCGCAGTCCCGATCGACGGGGGGATCTATATATAAAGATTCTGGTGGAAATTCCCACCAAGGTTTCCGGTCGAGCTCGCTCGCTCCTGCAGGAGCTGGGTACACTCACCGGTGAGCAGTCCGATCCAAAACCTGTGCGATTGTCAGATCTGCAATAAGCGGTTACTATTAGTCAGCAATATAAGGATGATCTGGTTCAGGGCTGCCTCGGTGGCACTCCTGCTCTTCGAGCTGGTTCTGCTGGCAATACGTTTTCCCCTTACCCGAAGCAAGCTCGAGTTTCTCTGGTTCTCAGGATTATTGATCCTGGTAGTCGCGGTGGGTTTTCTTCCCGCCGCAAGGGAAGCTGTGGGCTTGGCCTCACTGGTAATTCTTTGGGCACTCGGGATGTATGCCCGTCATCTCAGCGCGAGTCAACGGTCCCTGATCTGGCACGGGGCATCAGCCGTTGTTCTGTTGACATTCCTCTTTGCACGGGCGACCGGCCTTACCGAAACACTACCCTTTTATTTTTTGTATGCCTTTCTCCTATGCTTGCTGTCCCTGTACCCGCTTATCCTCCTAAGGGGTATCTGTCGGGCAAATCCCCACCCCCTTTTGTATCTCTATACCGTAGCGTCCAGTGTCCAGCTGGCGGCGCTTCTCTACGATTATCTCGCCATCGATAGCTCAATACCCGAACTTTCCCTCCGGGTGTTCTCGGGGGTTTTATACGCGACAATCTGCGGACTGCTTCTTTCCCAGGAGGCCTATCTTCAGGGCAGCGGCTGGCAGGGTCTGCACCTTCGTCTGGGAGAGCAGCAGAGGAGATTGCGTCAGGCGCATTCCCGTCTGATCCAGACCGAGAACACGATGATGCTTCAAGACCGACTCATTGTTACCGGAATCCTGGCAGCCGGGGCGGCTCACGAGTTTAAGAATACCCTTTCCCACATTCGCACCAGCGCCGATTTTGCGTTGCGTGTGGAGGACCAGGACTCCACCCGTCAGGCACTGAAACTGATCGAAGAGCAAGCTCAGTCGGGGCAACGGGCCGTTGGTGAACTTCTCGATCAACTTCTCAAAAGGGGCAGGGAGGAGACTGAGACAGTGCAATTGAAATCCGATCTCGAGATTGTGTTGCGGATGATAAGAGCCGGCTGCCGGCGAGAGGGGATTCATCTGAGTGTCGACATACCGGATCGCTTTGGAGTGAGGGTGCGGCGGGGGGAATTGGAACAGATACTCGTGAATTTGGTACGTAATGCAATGGACAGTGTCAGATCCGTGCCAGGGGCTTTGGAGCGGAAAATACAGATTCGTTCCCGTCTTGTTGACGGCCAGGCGGTGATTGAGGTTGTCGATTCGGGTGCCGGAGTGCCGCCGGAGCTGCAGAATCGAATCTTCGAGCTTGCCGTATCCGGAAAGCAATCGACGGGTTTGGGTCTGTTTCTGGCCAAAACGCTGGTTGAGCATAATCGTGGACGACTGGTCTATGTTCCGATAGACAACGGCGGCTGCTTTCGCATTTTTCTGCCTGTCCCATGAGATCGATTACTCCGCCGAGGATTCAGCTTTTAAGATGATGGTTCTGGTCATCAATCCAGGCTCCACTTCGACAAAGCTCGCGCTGTATGCGGGAACGAGCGAGCTTTTCAATGTCAGGATCACTCACGACACGGCGGAACTGGCTCGCTTTCCCAATATCCTCGATCAACTCGATTTTCGCAAGCAGCTGGTTCTTGCCGTTCTGGACAGCAGGGCGGAGTTTCATGCGGAGAGCTTGAGTGCGGTTATCGGCCGCGGGGGTCTGCTTCATCCGCTTCCCGGCGGAGTCTATCGGGTCAATGCGGCGATGAAGCGGGACCTGCGCACCGCCCGTTACGGAGCTCACGCATCTAATCTCGGTGCGCTGCTGGCTGATCTCCTGGCCGGTGAGTACGGGGTTGAGGCTTTCATCGCCGATCCGGTGGTGGTGGATGAGATGAGTGCTCTGGCCCGGTACACCGGATTACGGGAGATCTCCAGGAAATCGATCTTCCATGCTCTCAATCAGAAAGCCACGGCAAAGAAAGCGGCTGCCAGACTCGGGCTGCCATACGGCGAGTGCAACCTGATCGTGGCTCATCTGGGAGGAGGTACTTCGGTGGCCATTCATCAGGGGGGACGGGTTACCGACGTAAACAACGCCCTCGACGGGGATGGCCCCTTTTCAGTGGAGCGGGCGGGGCAGCTGCCCGCGGGAGATTGGCTGCGATACATTCTGGCCCACAGTGAAAATCCGCAATATCTACAAAAGCGTTTGACAGGAAGAGGTGGGATCGTGAGCCACCTGGGCAGTAACGACATGAAGCTCATCGAGCAGATTATCACCGCTCATCTGGAAGACCGTCAGTTCTCCACCAATCTGGATGGAGCCAAATGCCTCGAGGTGGTTCAGGCCATGTGCTACCAGGTGGCTAAAGAAATCTGCTCTCTGGCGGCGGTGGTTAATGGACGGATTCACGCCGTGGTGCTAACCGGGGGACTGGCTTCGGATGTGCGAATCGTTCGGGAGATCCGGGATCGGGTGAGCTTCCTCGGTCCGTTTTTCGTTTTTCCAGGAGAGAATGAAATGGAAGCCTTGGCGATCGCGGCTCAGGGGGCTTTGGAGGGTCGCGAGATCATCAGGGAATATAGCGACTACGATGCCGGTACTCCAAATCCCTAAAATAGTAATTTTTCTGCCGGCGCCTGTCGAAGCTAAAGCGTATGAAAGTAGTAACTCTTATTATCTGCTCCCTGTGCATGGTGGGTGCTCTGAGTGCGCAGGGAGTGGATTCGAACAGCGACGGCCGAGCCGATCAGTGGTATGAACTCAGCGCCGGGCGAATCGAAAAAGTCAGTATGGACCGGAATTTCGATACTGTCGTCGACTATAATGTTGAATATGATCTCAAACACCAGAAGGTGTACGAGGAGATGGACTTCAATCACGACGGACAGATGGATGATTTCTATTACTTCGAAGATGGCAAATTGATTCGCCAGGAGATCGACTCGAATTTTGATGGTGCCGTCGATATTTGGGTGTATTTGGATGGAATGTACATTCTTAAGTATGAGATGGACAGTGATTTCGATGGCAACGTCGATCTGATCAAAGACTACGAACAGTAGCATGGTGATCTGCGGATATCACGCCGTAGAGGAGAGTCTCCGCAGCGGTAGCCGTGGTTCTCTGCTATTTTCCAGAGCCGGCGAACGCATCGATTCTCTCAAAGAACTAGCCAGAGCGGGGGGAGTCTCGGCCAGGTTCGTGTCGGCAAAAGAGTTGACCAGGATCTGCGGTCATGACCGTCACCAGGGTGTGGTACTGCTGTCCGAGCCTTCGAAAACCCCTGAAAAAAAGAATCTTCAAGATGCCTTGACCACAATCGGCGGGTCAAATCCGCTGGTACTGATGCTTGATGAGCTCAATGATCCCCACAATTTCGGTGCTATTCTTCGATCTGCCGATCAGATGGCGGTGAATCTGGTAGTGACCACGATCCGCAGAAGCGTTTCCGAGACTCCTGCTGTGATCAGGGCTTCTGCCGGAGCCAGCCGATTTGTGAAGGTGATCCCTGTGGCGAATCTTGTTCAGGCGATGGAAGTGTGCAAGCGCAACCACTTCTGGATCTACGGAGCGGATATCAGCGGCCAGAACCTGCAGGCCCAGGGTTTTCACGGTCCGGTGGCACTGGTAATGGGGGGAGAATACCGGGGACTACGGCGATTGGTCAGGGAACGCTGCGATTTCTTGATTCGAATCCCCACCCGCGGTCAGGTGGATTCTCTGAATGTATCCGTGGCCGCGGGCATTCTACTCTACGAAATACGTCGCCAGCAGGGATTCCCGGGATTTCCCTAAATTCCTGGTTCGCCCTCAGTCATAGATAGTTGTTTGATCGTGGTGAAGTTCTTCATGATCTTGGTAAACAGGAACAGGTGGTTGTACCCCTGCGAAACTCGAGCCAAATACTCCTGCGTTTTACCTCCCAACAGAGTTTTGATGTTGCTCACCCTTTCCGGAGTCTTGAGTTTTGCATCGTTGAGGATTTCCAGCAGAATCACGCAGAGGTTGTAGAAGCAGTTCGCTCCTTCCTCTACCAGTTGTTTTGATTCCTTCTCGATCGTTTCCAGAACGGTAACCAACATGTTGTAAACCGGTTTGCCCTGATCCATCAACTCGATATACTTTGGTATTTTCTTAATCGACTGAGTGCTGGAACCTTGCAGTTCCTCTTCGAACTGGCTGATCCTGCCCTGCATTCCATCACATTGATAGAATGTGTTGGTAAACATATTCTCAAAGATTCTGTTTTCGAATTTCCCCTCCACGATAAGGCGTTTCAACGGCTCTCTCAACTCGATCAGGAAATGACTGCGTATGTAGTTTTTTATAATCCGTAAAGGCCTTATGTGGAGGAAACAATCAAAATCTCGTTCCTGTAGCGCTTGATCGATATCTTCCCTGTACCCCTCGATCTCCTGCGGCTGTCCATGGGGAAACAAACGACTCAGGTCCTCCCTTACGGCGAGCTCCCGAAGTTGTTGATCGATTCGCTCTTTGCTACGCTGGTAATTGATCTGGAGGCGGTTCTTGAAGGCTTCCAGAAAGGAGCTCTCCTCCTGAATGGACTGGGGAACGAAGTGCGGGTCCTTCTGTATCAATCGCAGCAAAATCAGTATAGTCTCAGGCGTGAAGTTGCCAGCCAGCAGAGTCTGCAGCCGAAGCAGCACCTTTTGCAAACGCGCCTTGGCTTCTTCAGCTCTTTCCCGGGACAACCGTTCCAAAAGAAGACCGATATTTTTTTCCACACTCGCGGAAAAATCGAATCCGGCAAGGACAAAATAGAAATCCAGCAGTTCCTGAAGTATATCCTCACCAGAAACGGATTGGAAGATCGACGGATCGGCATTTTCCAGGGATTTCAAAGCGGGATCGAACATCTGCAGCAGCGACACAAAACTATGCTGACAGAGCGAAACCAGTCGATTTATCACGGTGTAGGAGCTGTCGAAGCTGAGGAACTCCCCGGTGGAAAGGCCGCGAATCAGTTGTTCGAGTTCGCTGTCTATTTTGTCAAGTTCCTCTTCGGGAGCCGGCGAATCGAGCACTCGCTTTTTTAGGGCGGGGTAGGAAAAAGAGGCGTAGAGGTTTTGGAGCTCCTCTGGAAGTCTGGCGATAATCAGATACTCTTTGTATCTCTGAGCTAATTTGAGATCAGGATTGTCGATTGTTTTTTCGAAGACGTCCCTGAGCGGACGCAGCACGAGGGCCAGATTGAGGACAGAGACGGCGAAACCTGGAAGAACCTGTCCGCTGGAACGGCGGTAGTACAAGGGACGGACCTTCTTCAGCTCCTCGTGCAGATTTCGAAGGCGCCGACGCCGTTCCATTTCCTCCGGATTGCGGTTGAATAGGGCGATTATTATATCTTGCAGATATTGAAAAATGCCAGCCACGTTTTGCGGTATTATACCCTGAAATTACTCTTACGTGAAACTGTCTTGGTGCAGAAATCTCTCCACCAGATTCTCGTAATCCTCGATACTCCTGGCACGAACGGCCAGGGCACGGAGTTCGGCTCCACCGGTTATGCCCTTACTATAGTAGCAAAAGTGCTTCCTCATTTCTTTGCAGGCTCGCTGCTCGCCCATGAGTTCCACCGTATGTCGAAGCTGCTGCAGGGCGGTTTCCAGACGCAGCCGTGCACTTGCAGGCGCCGCTTCTCTGGCTCCCCGCAACAGCTTTTTTGTGGCTGTGAATATAAAAGGATTTCCGAGCGCACCCCGGGCGTACATGATGCCGTCGCAATTACTCGCCTGAAACATTTTCAGAGCGTCCACCGGAGAAAAAAGATCTCCGGAGCCGATCACCGGGACAGTGCAGTGCATTTTAAGGACTCTCAGATCGTCCAGGCGGGCACGCCCGGAAAAGCCCTGCGAGCGGGTTCTGGGGTGTAGACAAACCATGGCCGCACCCCCCTGTTCGGCAGCTCCTGCGCAATCCAAGTAATTTATGCTGTTCTGATCCCAGCCACTTCTCAGCTTCACGGTAACCGGGCGCTCCGTTTCCTCCCGCATCGCCTGCAGGATGGCGGTGATTTTATAAGGAACCCGGAGCAAGGCTGCTCCGCAACCTCCCTTCAGAACTTTCGGTACGGAGCAGCCGCAATTCAAGTCAAAAAGATCCGGCCGGTGGACGGTCAATTTTCGAACAGCTTTGGCTGCCGTTGCCGGATCCGAAACAAAGATCTGGACTGCGAACAACTTTTCATTGTCGCCGCGATGCAGGAGTTCCAGAGTTTTTTCATTGTCTCTGACAATCCCTTCCGCAGAGACCATCTCGGTATAGCAGAGATCCGCACCCCATTGGATGCAGGTTGAACGAAAGGCAGCGTCGGAATATCCGGCCAGAGGAGCCAGAAAGAGATTGCCCGGAATGGTGAGTCCGGGGATATCGATAGTCTTTAGAAATGATATTGCCTAATCCTTGATCTTGAAGAAGCCCAGAGAGTTCTGGTAGATGGTTTCTGAAAACTCCTCTACGGTCATTTCCCTCATTTCGGCGATGAACGCCGCCGTTTCTTTCAAATACGAAGGTTTGTTTCTCTTGCCTCTATACGCAGCCGGGACCATAAAGGGGGACTCGCTCTCAATGAACATCCGCCCAAGGGGCATTTGCTTGGCCGTTTCGTGGAGATTGCGGGCGTTCCTATAGGTGACGTTTCCGGCGAAGGAGATATACAAATTCAGCTCCAGGGCTCGTTCTGCATAGGCATAGTCTTCGGAGTAGCAGTGCAGAATCCCTCCTCGATCCGGGAGTCGCTCTTTGAGTATTTCGAGTACATCACTACCTGCCTCCCGATTGTGAATGATCACCGGGAGGTCGAGTTTTTGGGCAAGATCCAGCTGGCGAATGAACAGTTCTACCTGGGAATCGCGATCTCCGAACTTATGGTAGTAGTCCAAGCCGATTTCGCCAATGGCAACCACTCGATCCCGCTTGCTGCCCTCGGTTATGCTGGCTTCCCAATCATCGCCCGGGCGGGAGACTTCTGAAGGAGAAACACCGATACTGTGATAGATGTGATCTTCGGTTTTTAGATTTTCGTATACCTGGTAGAAGTCCCGAAGATTGTTGCAGATACTTACAATGCCGGATACATCTTCCTGCTTCGCTTCCTGAACCACCATCAACTGCTCGATCGGATCTTCTGTGATGAGGCCAATATGTGCGTGTGAATCGAAGAGTCGCATCTCTCTCCACTTTTGCTTAAAATCTATTGAGGCTGCTCCACAACCGGAGCGCCGACTGACTGACCGTCAGTTCCCGGGACGCCCGTTGACGCACCGTCAGCCGCCGGGACGCCGATCCGCTTGAATAACAAGTGTGCGGCAAATAGTCTAAAATCCGAGAATACCACGTAGGGACAAAGATAGTCAACAACGATTCGCCTCAAAAAGTGGTTTGACAAATAAAAGGGCACGTGGTAGTGTTTAGGCTATAGTACCCATTGCGATAACCCGTTCACAATATATGTATAACCGGTCGATGATAGAGAGGGGAGATTTCGGTGTCACCGGCACATCAATATAAGAAGCTAGAGAATGAGATAGTTGACAGCCTGGGCAAGAGACTGCGTATCTTTTGGCAGAGATTAATATCTTTCTTTAAAAAGGTTCATCAGAAGGGAAAACAACGCTTTACCGTGATGTTTATCCCTCACTCGGAAAAGAGGATCTTCAACTTCCAAATTTCAGTTTTTACCCTGATTTTCATAATTTTTCTGCTGTCCGTGCTGTTGATCGGATTCATCGGCCTGACAACGCACTTCACCACGACCAATGACCAGTTCCTCAAGATGTCCAACAGTTTGAATGCCAGTGAAGCCTCTCTGGAGAGCTTCAAGGATGAGATCGTAGAGCTGCGTAGAGTTGTCAAGGATTTCAAGAACCGAATGGAAGGCGTGCTGACGGAAATTGGAACTGACGGCGCAAAGAATTATCTCGAGCAGGGCGTCGGCGGTGATCTGTCCTCGCTGGTCAGCCTGGAAGACGTTGAGTTCGGAAATCTGAGGGATCTGAGCGATCTCATCAGCCTGCGCACCTATCTGGAAAATGCCGTGGAGCCGCTTGGTGAGATTCATCAGGTCCTCGAGGCTCAGCGGGAGCTCTTGGTGGACATACCGACACTGTGGCCTCTTAAAGGCGTGCATGGTAATATAACCAACCGCTTCGGCCCGGCTAAACACCCCTTCACGGGGGGCTGGTACCTGCACAAGGGGATCGACATCGCCTGGGGATACGGCGTACCAATCGTAGCTACGGCGAACGGCAAGGTTCAAAAGATCGATAACGATCCCATGGGTTTGGGCTGGTATACCGTAATCCGTCACAACTACGGATTCCACACCCGCTATGGTCATCTGGACAGGATCATCGTGCAGAGGGGGCAGGAAGTTCGGCGGGGACAGATTATCGGCTACATGGGAAGCTCGGGACTCTCGACGGGTCCGCATCTGCACTACGAGGTCGGAATAGGGACCCAGGTTGTCGATCCGGAACAATTCTTGAGCATCCGCAGTCCACTGATTAAAAAATCCGTCACCTCTGGGAAATAGGATATCTTCATGAGCGACCTCCAAATTCCCGGTGGACCGTATATCAATTCGATAATCGGCGAGGGAACCCGCTTCAATGGGGAATTCGATCTCAACGGACTGCTGCGCATCGACGGGGATTTCTGCGGTACCGTTCGAACCGAAGGCAAAGTGCTGGTGGGGAAGAACGGCCGAGCGGAATGTACGGTATATGCCGGTACGGTGGTCGTCGGCGGAATTCTCCGAGGAAACATTTTCGCTAACGAGAAGGTCGTGATCCTCTCCACAGGGATCGTTTTAGGCAATATACACAGCCCACGCTTCATCGTCGAAGAGGGAGTGATCTTCAACGGTACGGCCAAGATCGTGCAGCCGGAGACCAAAGCCGGTGGGCCGAAGACCACCGTTGAAAAGATCGAGCCGGAGTCTTACGCTCCGCTGGTAAATAACAGTTCCGCGGACAAGCGGCCGGTTTCAGTTTCTGCTGCGAACGATAGCCAGAGTGCTACCGGGTAGTGTCCGACGGCTGTGAGAATCGGCTCCTCGAAGCCCGGTGCAAGGTGAGGCGAGGCTATGGATAGAATCGAGTCCCTTGACGGCTCTTATCTGTCAGGACGCTCCAGGCGAAAAAAAGACAAGTCCACGAAGAAACTCCAGGGTCGGAGTTTTGAAACCATTGTCGAACAAGCCACCGAAGGCGGCTCCCCGTTGTTCGATGCGGATGTTCACGCCGATCACGGAAGCAACCTCGAGGAACTGCTCGATGAGGTACATCAATCTGGGGAAATGCTCATCGAAAATCAGAGCATGAACAATATAAAGAGGTACCGTCAGGCCGTGACAGCTTTCCTGGACTACGTGGTAAGCAAAATGCTTACGGTGGAGGAACAAACCTCGGGCGGCAACATTCTGCGGCGTAAACGCTTCACACAGGTGAAAATCATAGATAATAAGCTGGAGCGCCTGGTCGGATCGGTGCTGCAGAACCAGGGTAAACAGCTCGATCTGTTGGACAGGGTCAATGAGATCCGAGGCCTTTTAATAGACTTGATTACCTAAAGGCGAAGAGAGGGCAGATATGGAGGAAAGCAGAGAGAGTGCTGCAGGCACTCTCTACCATGTAAAGATACTACATTCCAGTGCAACCGATTATTACGGCTGCGACGAGGGTATAGTTCTCGATATTGGTGACCTAGTCCTGGTTCCAACCCGTTATGGGCTGGAGTTGGGCCGGATAACCGGAACGGTAATCCGAGGGGATAACAAGGATCAGCAAAAGATCCAGCGAAAGGCGACCCAGGCTGACTGCGAGCGTTACGAGCTCCACAAGAGTAAGGAGGCCGGCGCCTTCCAGATCTGCCGGGAGAAAATACTCGAGCATGACCTGGAGATGAAACTCGTCAGCGCCCACTACTGTATCGACGAGAAAAAAATCCTGTTCTATTTCACTGCTGAAAACAGAGTGGATTTCAGGCAGCTGGTCAAGGACCTCGTCAGTATCTTTAAAACTCGTATCGAGCTGCGCCAGATTGGGGTAAGGGACGAAGCTCGCGTTCTGGGGGGCATGGGAGTCTGCGGTCGCACGTTCTGCTGCCATGGGGTTACCGACAAGCTGCGGGCGGTGTCTATCAAAATGGCCAAGGAGCAGAATCTTACCCTCAATTCGATGAAGATCAGCGGTCCCTGCGGGCGTTTGCTGTGCTGTCTGGCCTACGAATACGATACCTATCGGGAATGCAGAAGAGAGCTGCCGTCGGAGGGAACCCGCATAAGATCGGGCAAAGAGACGCTCAAAGTCGTAGATATCAATATCTTCAGCCAACAGGCAAAGCTGGAAACAGAAGACGGCGGTGCCCTTATGCTGCCTTTTAACAGGTTCTTCCACGACTCCAAACGCGATCAGTGGCGCATCCGGGATAATTGAAGCTCAGAATCGGCGTCTGGCGGTCGGCAGGAAACGCAGTAACTGACGTAGATCACTGATCCTGTACAGTGGTTCGGGCTCATGATCCGGGTACTCCCTGTGGGCTGGAGCAAACCAGCAGGTATCGAGCTGTGCAGCGTGCCCTCCCCGGATATCGGAGCTCGGGCTGTCCCCTACACACAGCACCCCGTCTTTCCCACTGTTCAATTTATCAATCGCCAGGGCGAAGATCTCCGGATCCGGCTTGGCCAAGCCCACCTCGGCTGAGATGAGGATGTCCTCAAAGTAGATACCGATACCGGCACGCTTGATCCTTCGCCGCTGCACGCTGGCTATTCCATTGGAGAGTAGCAGCAGGGGAGCTCTTGAGCACAGTGACCTTAGTACCCGTCGGGTGTGGGGAAGTAAATAGCCCTTTTCGCTCAGAGCCTCGATATACCTCTCCCCGATCTTCACCGGATCCGCTGACCACCTGAGGTGATGCGGACGGGGAAGGTAGGCAAGTAGGCGACGGAATCGTTCGATTCGCAGATCCTCTTGCGATATCCTGCCCCGCTCGAAGAGCTTCCAAAGCTCCTCGTTGATGTCATGATAGCGCAAAAAGATGTCCTCGGAAAAATGCCGGTACCCATTCGCTCTCAGAGCTTCCCTGAGTGCAGCCCGTTCAGCTCGATTGAAGTCGAAAAGCGTGTTGTCCGCATCGAGAATGAAGGCGTGGTATCGCTTCAACGGCGTTGTTTGTAGGTGCATTTTTTCCTGCCAGGGGCTTGACCTTTTCTGTAGAATGAGTAAATTTCTCCTGATTTTTAGATACGAAGTGTACCCGGTTTTGTAACCGATAATCAACCTAAACTTCGTAACACAAAGTGATCGGCTGTGCCTCGAGTATGGAGCCTCCAACGAGGCTAGTTGCGACCTTATGTAGGGCTATAGCAATTGTCATTCTGTCAGGATCGAGGATTGCCACCAAGAAGCCCAGATCGATTGAAAGGCTTTAGAAAAAAGGAGGAGGAAAAATTATGGCAGAAATTAGCAAGAACGCTCGCGTCAACGTGGTTACACAGCAGTTCTTCTGCGCCTGCGGTGGGGAGATCAAGATGAAATCTGTATTTGCCAAAGGCAAGTTGAAAAACGTCGCCACATGTAACAAGTGCAACCGTAGCGAACGCAAACCCAGCGACTTCAAATAAGCAGTACGAAACAGTAGCGTTACTGCTCTAACCACGTGCAGCCCACTCGGCCATCTGTCGGGTGGGCTCTATTTTTGTACGGCCAAAAGTTCGATCCATTGCCGGTTTGAAGGAGTGTCCAACAGGATATAGTCCATTTCCGTACAGACACAGACTATGGTGCCGGCAAGGACATTCAGAAGCGGGGTGGGGCGCCTCGTTTCCAGTTTTTCCAACACCTCCCGCGGATGAAGGGATCTGCGGATCCATGACCGGGCGGTTCCCGCGCTGACCAGGGCGGTCCGACGGATATCCGTTCGCCGAATACGAATGCTTTCGCTTAAGTCTTCTCCGCCTCTTTTTGAGAAGAGGGTTTCAAGGATCGATTTGCGGCTCCTCTTGGCGTATTCGTACACCAGGAAGCTTTCCGAGGCATAGAGAATCCCAAAGGTATCCGGTATACCACGGTAGTAGGTATGGGAGATCGATCTCATGAGGATCGGTTCGCCCAATTCCTCAGCCTTGTTGCTCCAATACTCCTTTAACTCTCGTTCTTTCTCCATTGATCCACCTGTTTCGATATTTCTCCGTGAGTTCTATCAAGAATCGCCCTAACCTTGCTCCTCTCCTTCGTGTCCGGATATAGTGTCAGCAGTTTTACCCGGTAGAGGCAGTTGTCCAAATTCTGTGTCAAACCGCGAAGGCCGGCAATGCGATATCCCCCGTCCACCGCAACCGACACTATGGGTAATTGTACTTCATCCAGGATCGTGCGTACCGCCGCTGAGTGAAAGGGTCCGACTCTTCCGGTACGGGAACGGGTACCCTCGGGAAATACTACGGGACAAACACCCGCTGCGGCGTACCCGGCCAGTTTTACCAGCTCCCGGCGAGCCGCGTTAAAATCACCTTTTCTGCTGATCAGGGCGTGTTTTCCTTTGCGCAAGGCGATCGATACCGAAGGGAATCCCCGCCGGAGCTCTCGCTTAGCCACGAAACCCAGGATATTCTCCGAAAATACGTGGGCCAGGATGGGAATGTCCGCCAGGCTCTGGTGATTGCTGAGAATCATGAATCTTGGCGGCAGATGTTTTCGGAGTGTGTCTTCGACAACGAGCCGAAAGCCAGTGTAAGCCGTTGCTACCGCTAAAACGAAACGGGCGCCCTGAGTTTGTACCCTGTTGAAACGGTTGTATCTCTTCTTGCCGTGGAGGCAATGGGAGATACGCAAACGGATGTCCCAGACCAGAAATATGAGACCGATACAGAGTAAAGCGAGGATCATCCCCATATCACCTGTGCAAAGAGTAACATTGTTTTTTCAATTGTGAAAAGCTGCATAATTAGTTATAGTCCTGTTCGAGAAAAGCAATTGCCCCCTTAAATCACGAAACGGATAATATGAAATGATTCAGGAGATCCTTCTGTACATCAGTGTAATCTTCGCCGGCAGTATTGTAGTAACTCATTTGGTCTGCCTGGTAGGGGTGCTTATGAACCGAGTCAGGGATGTCGGGCGGGCCGGCAGAAGGATCTCCATAAAAACGCCCCCCCTCTCCGTATCCGTGATCGTGGTGGCGAAGGACGAGGAAAAGAATCTTCCTCCTCTGCTCGCCTCCCTTGAATCCCAGAGTGCTCAGAATTTTCAGATCATTCTGGCGAGCGACCGCTCGAAGGACGGAACCCTTGCGCTCATGAGAGCCTTTGCGAAAAAACATGGATCGCGGGTCAAGGTTCTGGAGAATACCGAGGAGGTGGATCACCTGGGACCGAAGCAGTTCGTTCTGGATATTGCCACCGGTGTCGCCCAGGGGCAATTGCTCATTTTCACCGACGCGGATTGTACAGTACCAGCCCGCTGGGTTGAGAATCTGAAGCCCTACTTCCTCGATCCACGAGTCGGTGTGGTGTTCGGTCAAATCTCGCTCAGACGGGAAACGGGTTTCTTCAAGAACTTTCAGGCCTTCGATCAGCCGCTGATTCACCAGTACAACTCAGCGACCGCCGGCCTGGGTATGCCCGGAAGCTGTTTTGGCAACAATCTGGCCGTTCGCAGAGATGTACTAGAGCAGATCGGTGGATTTCGCAATTTGGGATACACCCTGACCGAGGATGCGGCCTTGACCACTGCCGCGGCCAAGCAAGGTTGGAAGGTCAGGGTCTCGACCCGAACCGACACGATGATTCAGACCGTCGCCCAGGAGCACTGGCGGAATTTCATCAATCAACATCTGCGCTGGAACGGGGGTGCCTTCTATCACGAGGATTTCGCAACCCGCTTCGCCTACCGATATATCACATTGTACCTAATCTGCAGCGTGCTGGCTGTGCCGGCGGCCGTATTCCTGCCTTTTCTGTTCGTGCTTCCCGCCGCCTCGTTTATCAGTGTCGGACTGATGGCTTTTCTGGCGGGAATCCTCTACCGCCGGGACAAGAGCTGGTACCTGCTTCGATTGGTACCATACACCTGTTTTTTTCTCGTGTTTTACTCCTTTGTAACGGTCTTGAGTATTTTCCGTGTGCCGCCTCGTTGGAAGGGTAAACGGTGGCAGGCCGCCCATCGGGATGCCTCTGTCTGAGCTTTGCAGGCTGAAGGCAGATCTGTAATGAGTTTGCAGAGAAACAAGCCCGCGGTCTCAATCCTGAAGCCAGGGCCCAACCCGGTTGGCAAACTCATGCGGGTGCAGCACCTCGATGCCTCTGGGATCCTCTAGCCACTGTTGTTGGACGTAGCCCCAGGAAGCCAGACAGCCGCTGATGCGAGGATGCCGAGACCAGTCCGAGGCTAAATGATCAATCTGATCGTCTATAAAAAGGGCCTGCTCACGACCGCGTTCATCCAGGGTGCTGAGGATCGTACCTTTTTTCTCTTTTGCGCCGCAGCTCAATACCCGGTGGGAATCCATGTCGATGCCTTTGGCTGCAAGAATTTCCACGATAAAGTTCGCCCTCTTTGTGGATAGGATGTACAGGGATGGGGAGGATGCCCAATCGATGAGGCAGATGTAAACGTGGGGATAGAGCCGGTTCAGGCTCATCCAATCACTTCTGTTGTTCTCGAGGAATTTCTGTCGAGCCCCATAGAATGTCTCTCTGTAGCGATCGATCATCTCTGCCTTTCGCTCTGCCAGCTTGAGGTCGAACTCTTCCTGCGACCGAATAGGAGTACGTGCGGAGATGAGCTCCTGAATGACGACAAAATCCTCTCCCGCCCGTACGTATGGTCTGAGACTGGCAAAGTCTCTGCGCAGCGTGACTGGCATCGAGGTCGGTTCCTGTTTGCCCCTCAACAGGTGGTACGCTTGCCAGGAGCTGACCAGGGTTTCCAGAAGGGAGTCACAGATGACGCCGTCAAAATCAAGAAACACCAATCCTTTAGCGATCATCCTCTTACTTTCAATCCGTGATTACGATATGATGTGGCCAGATGCTGAGCTCGATCAAATCTGGCGGGATAAAAAAGTTCCTGCCCCTCACCGTTCTGTTTCTGATTCTCTCCGGATGCACCTCCACCATAAGCGGTCCGGAGCTCTCCCTGGAGTACTACAACCTGGGTAATGCATACTACGATCTTGCTGAGTACGACAAGTCTATCCTCTACTATCAGAAAGCGATCAGTATCGACGACGAAAACAAAAAGGCCTACTTCAACCTGGCCATGGCTTTTATTGCCGCCGGCAGGGGAGGCGAGGCTCAGGATGTGTTGGAGCATCTGATCGCCCAGGATCCGAATAACCAAAATCTACAAGAAGCCCTGGCTTTTGCCTACTACGCTCAAGCGGACAATGGCAGGGCCATCGAGATCTATCGACAAATTCTCGCTGCAACCCCGGCGAACAACAAGGTTCGCTTCAACCTCGGCATGCTTCTCTGGCAAGAAGGGGAAAGGGAGGCTGCCCTCGAGACATTTTCCACGATTCTGGAAAACGATCCCAACGATCTGGAGGCGCTGTATCACCGCGGTGAGCTTCTGCTCCAGTTGGAGAGAGTCGAAGAGGCGGTAGAGGTTTTCGAAGCCTATCTGCAGATTCAGCCGGATAGCGCCGATGCCTACATGCATCTGGCTGATGCGTACAGGATCCTGGAGCGCTACGATAGGGCACTTGACTCTTATGCGCAAGCCCTCCTCTACGATGAAAAACGGGTGGAAGCCTGGTTTTCCAGCGCCGTTATCCAGCTTACCAAAATCGAAGATCCCGACCGCGGACTCACCGCCCTGACCCAAGCGTTGGACGGCGGATTCAAGGACCAAGAGGCGATAGCTGAACTGCTCGCCGATCCCGACCTATTGGAGCGGGACAGTGTTAAAATCCTGTTGCAGAGACGCGGGCTACTTCCCCCCGAACGGGAAGAGCCGAGTTGATTCGGTATCCGGCTATTCCAAGATTTTTTTTATCTGGGTAAGGGAATCTTCGGGAGATTTGGAGGAATTGATCTCCCGAAGCAGTTCCTTGTCCCGGTAGTAGGCGATCAACGGCTCGGTCTGTTCCTTATAAATCCGCAGTCTGTTTTTAATGGATTCGATTTTGTCGTCGTCCCGGATGTAGAGCTTACCCCCACAGCTGTCGCAGGTTCCCTCGACTTTCGGGGGCATGTTCTCTACATGATATATTGCCCCGCAGGAACGACAGACTCTCCTGCCCGACAGACGGCGAATCACCAAATCGTCGCTGATTGCGAAGTTGATTACCCCGTCAATTCTCTGAAACTCCCCCAGCGCATCCGCCTGGGCTATGGTGCGGGGAAAACCATCGAGTACGTACCCTTTTCTGGCATCCTGCTTCGCCAGTCGTTCCTTGACCAACTCGACGGTCAACGAATCCGGTACCAGTTCGCCTTTCTCCATGATGCCCTGAACCCTCTTGCCCAGCTCACTTCCGTCCTTGACCGCAGCACGGAATAGATCTCCAGTGGATATCTGGGGGATCCCGTATTCTTTGCTGACCAGAGTCGCCAGGGTTCCCTTTCCCGCCCCAGGGGCTCCGAGAAAGATCAAATTCATGCAAGCTCCTCCATGAGTCTATGGGTTGGGGTCACATCTCTGAAGCGGCTGATCGTATACTGCACCGCGCAGTCAGGACCGCAGTACTGCCCCCCATATGTCATATCGGCCTGGAAGTATCCTCCGCAGTTTGCACAGGTGCGGTACTGTTCGGCACACTCGCTGCTACAGTAGCCGCCCTCAGTCATTTCGGAGGGCAGGAGATAACAGCCGCAGTTACGGCAGCAAAGATAGCTCATCCCATACGCCTCTGCTCGGTTGCGATAGTAGCACGAAGGTCAAGGAAGTTGCAATTTGATCCTTCTGTGACTATTTTAAATATAGCACTTTTTATTCTGACCACGGCCCGAAAATCTTGCCGAAAAAAAGATTTTCACGTCGTCGGAAAATGTCGCAATCTTCATTTCAGTTGCGATCGAAGATTGCGACATAGAATCTACGGAGGAGAAAACATGGGTTTTTGGGATCGGATGGAACAAGTTGTCAACCAGGGTTTGGAGTCTTCGCGGGAGATATTGGGAAAGGCCAGAGAAAAAGCCAAAGATCTGGGTGAGAAAGGGCTCCTTCGCTACGAGATCACCCAGATCGAGCGGCAGGCGGAGAAGAAGTTCAGCCAATTGGGCGCGGCGGTCTACGAGAAACTGGTGTTGAAAGACCAGGCTACCGTACGCAAGGAGGCGGTGAAAGAGTTTCTGGATGACATCCAGGAGTTAAAAGATAGACTGGAAAGGTTGGAGAGCGATCTTAAGAAGGTGGGAAAGTAGGAGTGTGAGTAATCCTTGTTGGCGAAGGTGATCCTGACGACATCAACGGGAACTGTAGCGTTCAAGCAACTCAATTAGTTCTTCCTTCGCACCAATTTCCTCAGCTTCTTCAAGAATTGATACTTTGGTGTTGTAGGTCGTTTCAAAATCCAACTCCGCACCTGCTTCGAGCAGGATGCGCACCATTTCATATCTTCCACTATAAACGGCATTTAGCAGAGGGGTAGTGTCCTGATCAAGCCCTTTGATAATCTCGTTTACATTCGCGTTCGAGTCTAAAAGAATTTCCACGATTTCGATGTTTTCCTGATCCATTGCCGCTGACAGAGGCGAATCACCAAAACGACCGGAATCGATATCACATCCCAGATCAATCAGTTCCATTACAGCTTCAATATTACCTTGTTCGACGGCGATATAGAGGGCAGTGGTCTCCCAACTGCCCGCTCTAAGATCCAGGTTGGCTCCGTCAGAAGCTAGGTCGCGGATCTTCTCGACAACGTTCTCCCGTGCTGCCCGCATAAAGGAGGTTTCGTCGTTTTCATCCCTTATGTCGATCCCCACATCCCGGACCGCATACTTTCCTATTTCCGAGGGCGATATCTTTTTCAACTGAACCGATTTTTCTACAACCCCAAACCGGTCTCCGCTGGTTAATACCCCAACGGCCTGATCGTTAAAAAAAGTGAGTCTGAAAAATAAGGTGAGAGGATACGAAAAATGAAAACTGATGAATCCGTTCGTCGAGTTAATCGCATCGACCGATCTATGGCTTATCCATATTCCGTCATTTTTCGTCTCACCGATCGCGATGTGGTGTCGATCTACCACCTTTTCGATGGATAATACCGTCGTTGATTTCTTACGGAATTTGTCTTTCGATTCATCTTATTGAGCAATCCTGTAGTACCCTTCCATCTCGCTGTTGCTGCCTATGGTATTTCGAAAAATTCGACCGTATCTACTGCCCCGGCTGAAAAGCAGGGCAGAAATAAATGGTATGCTAAGAAAACGACTAACTTGATCTTCATTCGGCGGCTCCTCCGTTCTTTATTTCGGCGATATTGCGGGAATAAAGCCTCAAATCCACAGAATTCTATACGAATAAATTCTGGCACGCAACTGTAAATATGCCTCCCAAGCCGGGCTTTACACGGTTGCTGCCGTCGGGGACAGGTTTTACTTCGTAACAGCTTGACACGGGGGGAAATCCTGCAGTATATTCCCCCTTGCGCCCTGTTACCGCAGTAATTAACACAACAGCGTGGAACCATGTACCTCAGAAGGGGAACTGAAGGGCGTGAAGCAGGGATCTTTGAAAGACAGAAGGGCACACTGAACCGCGTGAGGTACCGGAGGCAAGGGGCTGAAG
>CP070696.1:38055-70468 GCA_020353535.1 Spirochaetaceae bacterium
AGAAGGAGTTCGGAAGCTTCGACAGGTACCTCTGGGACTTCGTGGGGGGCTTCCCGGTGGTGAACCGATGGAAAACCTTGGCAGAGATCCCGGCCAGGACCGAGCTGTCCGACAGGGTGAGCAAGGACCTGAAAGCGAGGGGATTTCGATTTGTCGGTTCCACGATTATCTACGCCCACCTGCAGGCGGTGGGAGTGGTGAACGACCATCTGACCAGCTGTTTCCGTTACGGAAAATTAACCGGGAAGGGTTGATCACTATGACATTCTCACTATGTGAGATCTTTCGGCCTTTTTACCCTTGATAGAGTGGGAATCCCATTCTATCATTTCGACAATCCGCGGAGGCGCCTTTCACCAATGTACGGAGCATGTGGAGGCGTAGTTCCTGTTAATTTTGGAGAAACATAGATGAGCAAACAGATACTTGTTGTGGCCCTGGGTGGCAATGCCATCAAGCAATCGGACCAGCAGGGTACCACGGAAGAGCAGTTTCACAATGTCGACGTTACGGCAATACAGATAGCCAAGATTGTCAAGGCCGGCTACAGCCTGGTCGTGACCCATGGAAATGGTCCTCAGGCCGGAGCCCTGCTGATCCAGCAGGAGGAGAGTGACGCCCTAGTGCCTGCGCAGACCCTGGCAGTGTGCGGCGCCATGACCCAGGGACAGATCGGCTGGATGATGCAGAATCGTCTGAGCTTTCGTCTCAAGCAGGAAGGCCTGGACAAGCCGATCTGCACCGTGGTGACCCAGGTTGAGGTCAGTGACCAGGATCCGGACTTTCAAGATCCCAGCAAGCCGGTCGGCCCGTTCTATACCAGGGAGGAGGCCCTCCAGCTTGCCAAGGAGAAGCGGTACATCGTCAAAGAGGTGAAGCCGGGCACCGAGAGGGGTTGGCGGCGGGTGGTACCGTCGCCGGAGCCAGTGGATATCGTGGAGAGTGAATCGATCAACGATCTGCTGAACGGCGGGGTGATCGTGATCGCCTCCGGGGGGGGAGGAATTCCGGTAAAGAAAAACGGCGACGGCAGCTACAGCGGGGTGGAGGCGGTGATCGACAAAGACCGGGCCGGCTTCAAGCTGGCTCAGGCGGTTCAGGCGGACAGGTTCCTCATCCTCACCGACGTAGAAAAGGTCTTCCTGAACTTCAACCGGTCGAATCAAAAAGCTCTGGATCGACTCACAGTGGAGGAAGCTGAAAGCTTTCTGGCAGCGGGACACTTTCTGGCCGGGTCCATGGGTCCGAAGATCGAGGCGGCGGTCCGCTTCGTCAG
Organism: Spirochaetaceae bacterium; assembly: GCA_020353535.1. GTDB lineage: Bacteria > Spirochaetota > Spirochaetia > SZUA-6 > DRHE01 > JAFGQJ01. The sequence goes on from CP070696.1 coordinate 39,332, forward strand.
CTGGAGCGGCAAAGAGGCGATCATCACCTCCCTGGACAAGGCTCTTGAGGCAATCCAGGGTAAAACCGGCACCCACATCGTGCCGTGATCCCGAAAGCGAGCGGGAGACTCCGGCTCGCGGCCCTGCCGTGGCTCGAGCGAATCGATTGAAGCGTGGTTACCAACTTTTCCTGGGTCATCCCTGAAAGACTCGCCGGCTCCGCCCTTCCGGACGATGCCTATCGTGGAGGGTTCGCAGCGGATGGCGGGTCTGCACTGGCTGACACGAGCGGCGCCTTCGGTAAGGACCTGCAGGATCTGTATGACCGGGGAATCCGCTGTCTGGTGTCACTGACAAACAGCGCCGCGGGACTCGCTTCTCACTGCCGAAACGCCGGCCTGGACTGGCATTTCTATCCGATCCCCGACTTCGGAATCCCGGAGAGCATCGAAAGTTTCGACAGGCTGATCACGACGATCATCGACTCCATGAACAGGGACAGGCCGGTTTGCGTGCATTGCTTCGCCGGGATCGGCCGCACCGGCCTGGTGCTCTGCTGCACGGTGGGCAGATACCTGCATCTGCCCGCGACCACAGCCATCGCCACGGTTCGTCGGATCCGCTCCGCCCTGGAGACCCGGGATCAGGAGCGCTTCGTGCACCGCTACCTGGACCGGAACTGATCCTGCCCACCCCGCCCCTTTCCTGATTCCCCGATCCGAATGGACACATCCAAGACAGCGGTTTTTTATTTGTTTTAACCTTACCAAAATAGTATTATATAGACCATTATACGGTACCGCCTATGTTTGAAAAACTCGCTCTGGCTGACAAGGAGTATCTCTGCATCCTTGAGCCCGATGGCAATCTAAGGGATATCCCGTCCCACGTTCCGACCCTCTCTAATGAGGAGATTCTCTCTGCCTACCGCCTGATGCTCCTGGCCCGCCAGGCCGATGAATGGGCGGTGAGCCTCAACCGTCAGGGGAGAATGTCCACCTATCCGCCGAACAAGGGGCAGGAAGCCAATGCGGTGGGAGCGGTATTAGCCCTTCGGAAGGACGACTGGTTGGTTCCGTCTTTCCGCGAGCTGGGCGCCTGGATCGCCAAGGGGATTCCTCTCCACCAGGTGTACATGTACTGGTACGGCAACGAACAGGGAAGCAATCTACCCCTCGAAACCTACCATACTCTACCGATCGCCATACCTGTGGGCAGCCAGCCCCTGCATGCCGTGGGCATCGCCTACGCGGAGAAACTAAAGGCAAGCGATCGCATCGTTCTGACCTTCATGGGTGAAGGGGCCACTTCCCAGGGTGCGGTGCACGAAGCCTTCAACCTGGCCGGTGTCTGGAATGTCGGTGTGGTCTTTTACGTGCAGAACAACCAGTGGGCCATCTCCCTGCCCACCGAGAAACAGACCGCCAGCCGCACCCTGGCGGAAAAAGCCTGTGCCTACGGCTTCGAAAGCATCCGGGTCGACGGCAACGACCTGTTGGCCGTCCATGCCGCCGCCAGCGCCGGGGCCAAAATAGCCAGGGAGGAGCGAAGGCCGGTGCTGATAGAGGGCTACACCTATAGGCTCGGCGCCCATACCACGGCGGATGACCCAAAACTGTACCGCGAGGAGGCCCAGGTAGAGAGCTGGCTGGAGAAGGATCCCCTGCTGCGGCTGGAAAAGTATCTCATGAACCGGGGTTTGCTCGACCAGACGGATCGGGAGGACCTCCTGGCCGCAGCCCTGACCGAGGCCAAGCTGGCTTTCGAAAGGGTCGAAAGCGAGCCGGATCCTTCCCTGGAAGAAACCTTCCGTTACACCTTTGCCACCCTGCCCCCGATTCTGGAACGCCAGCTTCAACGGAGACTCGAGGCATGAGCGTCCTGACCATCGTCGCAGCGGTCAACCAGGCCCTGAAAACCGAAATGGCCCTGGATCCTGCGGTGATCGTGTTCGGGGAAGATGTGGGTCAGGAGGGCGGCGTGTTCAGAGCCACCGTGGGTCTGCAGGAAACCTATGGAGTGGAACGCTGCTTCGACACGCCTCTGACCGAAGGGGGGATCGTGGGAGCCGCGGTCGGCATGGCAGTGGCCGGACTGAAGCCCGTGGTAGAGATCCAGTTTGCGGGTTTTTCCTATCCCGCCTTCGATCAGCTGGTAAATCACGCCGCCCGTCTGAGAAATCGCACCCGGGGAGCCATGGAGGTGCCCCTGGTCGTACGCATGCCCTACGGCGGCGGCATAGGGGCTCCAGAGCATCACTCCGAGAGCCCCGAGGCTCTGTTTGCCCACATCCCCGGATTGAAGGTGGTCATTCCCTCCACGCCCCACGACACCAAGGGTTTGCTGATCGCAGCAGTCAGGGATCCGGATCCGGTGATCTTTATGGAACCCAAACGCATCTACCGTTCGGTCAAGCAGGAGGTGCCGGAAGATGCCTACACCGTGGAAATCGGGCGCGCCAAAGTGGTCAAGGCGGGGCGGGATCTCACTCTGGTCTCCTACGGAGCGCAGATGAAGGAGGCCGGGGAGGCCGTGGTCAGACTCGGGGAAAGGGGCGTTTCGGTTGAGCTGATCGACCTGCGTACCATCTACCCCTTCGATCTGGAGACCGTGGTTGAATCGGTGCGGCGTACCGGGCGGATCCTGGTGGTTCACGAAGGTCCCCAGTCCTTCGGGGCGGCGGCGGAGATCGTTACATCAGTGCTGGAGGAGGCCTTCGTATACTTGGAGGCACCCCCCACCCGCCTCTCGGGTGCGGACACCGTTTTTCCCCTGCCCAAGGCCGAGCATCACTACCTGATCACCACGGAGCAGATCGTCGACGCGGCTGCCGAAGTGGCCGCCTACCGGCCGTAGGAGGGATCCGAGATGCTGTTCGATTTCATACTTCCCGACATCGGCGAGGGAGTCCACGAAGCGACAATTCTGGAGTGGAAATGCACCGTCGGAGATGCGGTTCGGGAGGGGGACGTGCTGGCCGTGGTGGAAACCGACAAGGTAGTGGCGGAGATACCCTCACCCCGCCCCGGAGTAGTCCGCAGACTAGGTCCGGAAGCGGGGCAAACTATCCAGGTGGGGGAAATCCTCGCCCGCATCGAGATCGCCTCAGAAGAGGAAGGGGGCATCCCCAAAGAGAGTGCTTCCGTCGTGGGCACCATCGAAGCTTCCGGCTCAATGCTTCTGGAGGCGAGCCTGGAGGGTATAGCCTCAGCTCCGCCGATCCCTCAGAGAGAAGACTCCCTCCGGGAGGCGGAAAATCGACGGGAGCCGAACAGGAAAGTCAGGGCGACCCCGGTCGCCCGGCGTCTGGCCGCCTTGGAAGGCATCGATCTTAGCTCTCTGCATGGAAGCGGGCCTTCCGGAAGGATACTCAAGGAGGACATACTCGGGGAGCTGGAATCCCGCGGCAATGGCCACGGTGCGGCGGCTCCCTCAAACACGCAGCCGGCGGCCGCGGTGGCAGTCTCCGCCGTCCAGCGGAGCGACCAATCCGCTCCCTCCCCCGAGCGATTGTCGACCCTGCGCAGAACCATGGCTCGGAACCTGGAAGCCAGTTGGCGGATCCCCGCAGCCTTGATTCATGACTTTGCCATGGTCGACGACCTTGTCGATGCCCGCCGCTCCTTGAACAAGGACGCGCAAGCCTCCGGCTATCCCAAACTGAGCTACCTGCCTTTCTTCATAAAGGCAGCGGCTGTGAGCTTGAAGCAGTTTCCCCTGTTGAACGCCTGGTACGACGAGCAGAACCAAATAGTGAACGCCCAGGATGCCGCCAACATAGGCTTCGCCCTCGATTCACAGGAAGGACTGATCGTACCGGTCATCGAAGGGGCGGACAGATTAACCCTCTCGCAGATCCAGGAACAGATCAATCTACGTCGAAGCGAGGCGGCCAACCGAGAACTACGGATCGAACACCTGCGAGGGGGAACCTTCACGGTGAGCAATTATGGGACGATCGGCGGCACCTACGGCCGCCCCATGATCCTTCCTCCCCAGGTAGCTGTTCTCGGGCTCGGCAGAATACATCAGGCTCCGGTAGCAATCGAAGGAGAACTGGCCGTGGCAACCATCCTGCCCCTTTCTCTGGTATTCGATCACCGGGTCTGTGATGGAGCCTACGCCGTTCGTCTGCTCAACAGTTTCATCGAGCTGGTAAGCAAACCGATTCGCATCCTCCGCTAAAGTCTCAATATTGACGCCGGGGCATGGAGTCTTCGAGCCCACCCGGATCCGAAGAACTAAGAAACCAGAAACGCCTGGAGACCTTCTTCAACCGGACCGAGCTCTGCGCTGCCGAGAAACGTGTCGATCTGGGATCGGCTGACAGGCTGGGTGGCCCCTTCCTGAGAGGCTACCAGGGAACCCGCAGCGTTTCCCAGGCGACAGGCTTCAAGCAGGGATCGATCGTTGAGCAGGGCATCGAGGAATCCGGCGGTAAAGGCATCCCCCGATCCGACCGGGTCCTGCAGCCTCACGGAAAAGGCAGGATGATACACCTTTTGCCCGTCTCGTGAAGCTGCAAAGGCTCCCCTCTGCCCCAGGGTCACGACGATGTACAGCAAATCCGAGCGAGCAAATAGACGCTCACAAAATCCGCTCAGGTCCAGACCGGCTCCGCCGCTCGGAACCTCATAGATCTCAGCCAGCAGATCCGCCTCTCCATCGTTGAGCTTGAGGATGTGCGCCTGCCGGATCGATTCGACAATACTTCGACGGGTGTAGCAGTCCCGCCGGAGGTTGATATCCAGAAGCACAAACCTTCCGGAAAAACGGTCGAGTAATCTGTACAGGGTGTTTCGGGAATCCTCCCGCCGCTGGATCAGTGTGCCGAAGCACAGGCTTTCGGCCCGGGAGATGAGTTCGTTCAGGTCCCCCCTCGACTCTATGAAGTCATAGGCAACATCGGGAATGATCCGGTACTCCGGATTCTTCTCCTGGTCGAAGCTAACCTCTACGGTCCCGGTGGGGTGTTTCGGGTCCCTCTGGAGGTACTCCGTGTCCAGCCCCAACTCCTTCACAATAGCGAAGGCCCGATCTCCCAGCTCGTCGTGGCCCAGACGACTTACCATTACTCCCTTGTGCCCGAGGGAGTTGATTCGGTATACGAAGTTGAACGGTGCGCCTCCCAGAACCGCACCGGAGGGCAGCAGATCCCAGAGAATTTCCCCATAGGCTACGATCGTTCGACGCATGGTGGTGCTCCTTCTGAGCTGAGATTACCCATCAACCATAGCGAAATTCCGGGTTTTCGTCTTCTCCACTATAGTACGAACGCATTATCAATAGTTGGAATCGGAGTTGACAGCTCCATGCGCGACACGTACACTTTTGAAGCCATGCCCTCGATAGACAAGATCCACAGTATCTTCGAGCTTCTCCGCAAACATTACAAGAGCGGACTGACCAATAAAGAGATCAGCCAGGCCCTGAACATTCCCCCCTCCACCTGCTACCGGATCCTCGCTTCCCTCAAGAAGTACGATTACGTGTATCAGAACAAACGGGATTCCCGCTACTTCCTCGGTTTCGCGCACCTCCGTCTGGCCGAGTCCGTGGTTGAAGGCATGGATCTGGCAGCAATATGTCTGCCCTATCTCGAGGAGCTGCACAGCCAGACCGAAGAAACTACCTTTTTCGCCCTCTACAACGGACTGCACTGCATTGCCATGGAGATCTGTGGACACATCAACACCCGTGTATCCGTGGGCAGGGGCGAGATTATGCCGCTGCACAGCGCTGCCTCGGGAAAGGCGGTGTTGGCCTTCCTGCCGGAAAAGGAGCGGGAAACCATCCTCCGCAATCACCAGCTGGAGTCCTACACTCCGGAGACGATCACCGACGTGGAAAAGCTTCGCGAGAACCTGGCATCGATCTACGCCACTGGAGTTTCCCTCAACCACCAGGAGTTCCACAGGGGCATTACGGCGCTGGCCGTACCGCTTTTCGGCAATGACAATCGGGTCATCGGCGCCATCGCTCTGGTCGGAATCTCGATCGATCTTGATTCGCAGCAGCTCGATGAATACGCCCCGATCTTCGTAGAAGCGGCTGCCAGCATCTCCAGCCGGATCGGGGCCGTCTACCCCCAGCACATCCTGGACTACTGGGCGAAAAAATCGCCCCGGTAGCGTATGAATCTGAGACGGGCAACTCCTGATGATGCCCTTGCGCTCGCTGCGGTGCACGTGGCCGCCTGGCAGGCAGCCTATCGGGGGATCGTGCCTGATTCATACCTCGAAACGTTCACGATCCAGAGCAGAAGCGAACGCTTCCGGCAGTTCTTGGCCGGAGATTCTGCGGAAACCTACGCAGCCGAGCGCGACGGCGAGATTGTCGGCTTTCTCACGATCGGCTCTTGTCGCGATTCGGATCTGAACCCCGCCAACACCGGCGAGATTTGGGGCATCTACCTCGTACCGAAGCACTGGCGGGAGGGAATCGGAAGATACCTGTGTGAGCAGGGGGAGCGTATGCTCGCCTCGTATGGCTACTCCACGGTTGCGCTCTGGGTGTTGGCAGCAAATAGTCGAGCACGAGGATTCTACGAAGCTATGGGCTTTAAAATTGACGGGGCATGCAAAGATGTACAGCTTGGCGTCACACTCAAGGCAGTGAGGTATCGAATCAGTCTTAGCACTATTTGATCAATTCGACAATCCTGCCGCTGTCTTTTTCTTTGAGGATCAACTTCGTCTTGCCGTCGGGCATCGTTTCTTCCTTTATTAGGTAGTGTTTATCATCATATTCGGTCGAGCCGACATCCACACCGGCACCTTCCCCGCCGCGCCATTCTTCGAGCCCGATCGGCTCCCACCGTTTGGAGGCCACAGATCTGTAACAGGCATCCATGATCGCATTCACCACGTACCCGTCGTAAAAAGTTTCCATCGGTTGCCTGCCCTCATCCAGGGAATCGAGCATGTCGGTGAACATGTGGACATAACCGAGCTCTGCCACTTCGTCTCCTACCGGAAACAACCAGCCTTTGTCTCCTTCGGCCTTCTCCGCCACATAGCCTTGCTGACCGACATTGGTGAACATCTCGAATCCGGTACGCAGCCAATGATTGAGCCAGACCGTCCCTTCGGTGCCCGAAACCTCGTCTCGGAGATCCATTCCGCCACGGAAGCACCAACTCGCCTCGAATTGACCGACCGCACCGCTTTCATATCGGATCAGGCCGATCGTACTGTCTTCGACATCGATCGGATGGACCTGGGTATCCGCCCAGCACACCACCTCCATGGGGCGAACATCCTTACCCACCAGAGCCCTGCTGATTTCAATACAATGGCAACCCATATCCACGAGAGCCCCGCCGCCGGAGGACTCCTTGTCCCAAAACCAGGCACTGTGCGGTCCGGGATGAGTCTCCCGGGAGCGGGTCCACAAAACTTTGCCAATAGCTCCCTTGCGTACCGAATCAATCGTTTTCAGCATTTTCGGTGTATAGTTCAGATCTTCGAGGTACCCGTGAAATACCCCGGCCTTTTCCACGGCCCGCAGCATCTCGAGGGCATCGGTGGCGTTCGTTGCCAGCGGTTTCGTGCACAGTACGGACTTGCCTGCCCTGGCGGTTTTGAGTACCGCCTCCTTGTGCAATGCGTTCGGAAGTCCGATGATCACCACGTCGGTATCCGGATCATTGATTGCCGCATCCAGATCAGCGGTCCATTTTTCTACGCCCCAGGCCTTGGCCGATTCTTGTGCTTTTTGTTCCGAGCGCGAGTAAATGACATGCACCTTGTCTCGGCTTCGGTTTGCATGCAGGGTTTGAGTGTAGAACATCCCGATCAGCCCTGTCCCCAGCATGGTAATGTTGTGCATTTCATTACCTCCCTTCTTTAATGCTTTTACTAAAAACAGCGGACGCCTTTATTCGATAGTGGAGTCGCGATCCTGTTTCAAGTCTCACATGACGGTCACTATAGTACAAGGTCGATCTTCATGACCAGCAACTTCCATCGAATATTTCCGGTATTAATAGTGAAACCCGAGAGCAGGCAGGGTGAAGATAGAGGTAACTACCAACGGTTAGAAGGGACATCGAGTGAAGCGGAGCTTTTTGCGTTACTTTGCCCTCGAGAACAGGCCGGGACAGGTCGCGAATCCCGGCCCCTTTTTTATTGTTTTTCATTTTCTTGATAAGAGACACGGCAATCGAGTATGATTTAAATTAAATAACATTCCCATGAACAGGAGAGAGGGATCGCTTTTTCGTTCCATCCTTTGTGAGGCTGGTCCAGGCGCCGTTTCGAGGACACGCCGGTGAATAGAAAGAAGCTGCTCCTCGTCTTTCCAAAAAGCCCGATAAGCAGTTATGCGGATCTGCGGTTTTCCGAGATTATGGCCCAGATGCCCGGGGGCTTCATGAATGTAGCTCTGCCAACGGTAGCCGCCCTGACCCCTCGGGAGTTCGAGGTCAGAATCATCGATGAAAACGTGGAGCCGATCGATTTCCACACACCCTACGACCTGGTGGGGATTACCGGATTCGTAACCCAGTTCTTCCGGGCCCAAGAACTGGCGGAGGAGTTTCGCAAACGGGGGACACTGGTCGTCTGCGGCGGGCCCAGCGTTTCCCTCAGCCCGGAACGATGGAGGCCCTTCGCGGATGTTCTCATTATCGGTGAGGCGGAGAGAATATGGCCGCAATTCTTGAGAGACTATCTCAACGACAGCTACAAAAACGAATATCGGGAAAGCGAGCGATTCGATCTCACCCACAGTCCCATTCCCGATTACAGCGGGTTTTCTCCAAGCTCACGGAAAAAGTACATGCTGGGGCTGGTTCAGGCCAGTCGTGGTTGTCCGCACAGTTGCGAGTTCTGCAGTGTCGGAGCCTATATGGGCCGGAAGATGCGCTACAAGCCCGTTGACACGGTCGTTCAGGAAGTCGAGGAACTCAAGAAGCTCGGAATCGGTCTGGTGCTCATAGCTGATGACAACCTTTCAGCGGAACGGTCGCAGGCTAAGGCAATCTTGACGGCATTGCGGGATTGGAATAGAGGGCAGCGCCGTCCCACGTTGTTCATTACCCAACTGTCCATCGATGTGGCAACTGACGATGAGTTCCTGGAGCTGGCCGCGGAAGCAGGGATGACAGCGGTCCAAATCGGGATCGAGAGTCCTTGTGTCGAGAGCCTGAAAGAGACGGGAAAACATCAGAACGTGGGCACTGATCTGCTTCAGGACATCAAGAAATTCCAGGAGTACGGAATCACCGTCATATCAACCTGTATCGTTGGATTCGATCACGACGGTCTGTCGATCTTCAAGGATCAGCTTGATTTTCACATGCAAAGCGCGGTCCCGAACACACAGATCTACCCGCTGCAGGCTCTGGACGGGACGGCGCTCAAGAGGCGCATCGTACGGGAAAACAGATACCTGGATTGGGAGCCGCAGTACAGGTCGAAGCCGGAGCAGCTCTACAATCTGAGCAGCTTCACCATGATTCCCAAACAGATGAGCCTGCAGCAGCTGCAGGCCGGCACGTTTTGGCTACTCTGGAAACTCTACGATCCCGAGGCATTTCTGCTTCGGCTAAAAGGATTCTTTACGAACTATGAAACCTCGACCAGGAGACAAAACCTCCGCATCCCCAGATACCGTCTGGACAGAAAGCGGTGGGGCATCGTGCTGAGGCTCCTCAAGTTCCTGGCAAGAGCGTCCCGAACTGACAGAAGGTCTTTCTGGGCGACCGTTAAAATCGGCCTGCGCTCCTCCCATCCGCAGCGTTTTGGTGTCGCGGCCATGGCCTACATCACCCTGGTGAATACGCGGAAGTTTTTACTCAGCCGGGTGCCCGGGATCGCCGAAATTCCCTACCCCTCCTGATCCGTCTGCATCCCAAGGCAGGATCGCTCCCTCAGTCCCTGCGGTCCTTTAAAGCGAAAAAGATCCGCTCCGCCGTAATCGGCAGATGGGTGATCCGGATACCGATCGCATCCTTGACCGCATTGGCCGCAGCCGGACCGGCTGCGGAAATAGCCGGTTCCCCGATTCCTTTGGCGCCGAAAGGTCCCTTGCCGGATCCGGATTCCAGGACGATCGACTTGATGTCCGGAACGTCCTTGGAGGTCGGGATAATGTAGTCGTGGAAGTTCCAGGTCCAGGGCACGCCATTGACCTCGATGTAGTCCTCCATCAGGCCAAAACCCAGCCCTTGAGCGACCCCGCCTTCCATCTGACCTTCCACCCGGTTGAGGTTGACTGCCTGGCCGATGTCGTAGGCCGTGGCCCACTTCAACACCTTGACCTCTCCGGTCTCGAGGTCCACCTCAACCTCGGCGGCTTGAGCGCCGAAGGTGAAATCCGGAAATACAGGATCCTTGATCACATCCGAGTGGATCGGCTCGGTGAATGGGGCCAGGAAGGTGGCCAGGCTCTGTGGAATCTTGCCCTCGAAATGGCACTGTTTGATGGCCTCGATCAGGGGAATGCTCTTTTTAGGATCACCGATCACGATCACTTTGTGGTCTTCCAGGTCGAGTGACTCCGCGGCCACGGAGAGGATCTCCGCCGCCTTGTCTGTGATCACCTTCTTCACTTTTTCCGCCGCCAGTTTGGCCGCATTTCCCGACATGTACAGGGCGCGGGTGGCGGTTACCGTTCCCGAAGGAGGAGTAACCTGGGAGTCGGTGGAGATCACGTGAATCTCATCGATTCTCAATCCCAGAACCTCCGCCACAATCGCTCGAATCGATTCCCGCTGTCCCCCCCCAAGGTCGGGAATGCCTGTACGCACTACGGCGCTTCCGTCCATCTCCAGGTTAACCCAGCAGTTGGAGGTGTCGTGCAGGTAGGTCATCCTTCCGTAGGACTGCCAGGCACAGGCCAGGCCCCGGCCGATCTTCCTGGTCTTGTTGCCCTTGCTCTTCGGTCCCAGGGCATCGAGAGCCGCCCGTGCGCATTTCTCCAGCCAGACTTCCGAGGTGATCTCCTGGTAGCTGGCCGTGACATCCCCCTTCTTGAGGAAGTTCTTCTTGCGCAGCTCGAGGGGATCCAGCCCGAGCTTTTCTGCCAGCTCGTCCATCTGGGCCTCGTAGGCCGCGACCACCTGCATCCCCCCGAATCCCCGGAAGGCGCTGGTCATGATGTTGTTGGTCAGCACCGAGTTGGCATCCACCTTGACATTAGGAATGAGGTAGGGGCCGGTGGAGTGCACCGTGGAGTAGATCAAGACCCAGGGGCTCAAATACACGTAGGCTCCGGCATCGGAGACGATCTCAGCCTCCAGGGCCACGAGCTTGCCCTCCTTGGTAGCTCCGGTCTTGTATTTGAGAATGTAGGGATGCCGCTTGTGCCGGCCGTAACCCATCTCCTCCCGGGTGAAGGTGAGCTTCACCGGCCGACCGGTCTTCCAGGCCATCAGAGCCAGAAACACCTCCACGGTGACGTCCTCCTTGCCCCCGAAGCCGCCACCGATCAAGGTGCCGATCACCCGCACCCGGCTTTCCGGCACTCCGAGTACCGTGGCGATATCCCGGTAGTGCTCGATGACTTGGGCCGCGTAGCGCACGTTGATCACCCCCATGTCATCCACCCAGGCTACCCCGGATTCGGGCTCGATATGGGCGTGCTCCTGCCGGGGGGTGCGGTAGGTATTCTCCACGATCACCTCGGCTTGGGCAAATCCCTTCTCCACGTCTCCCTTGCGTAGTTTCCAGGAGGCGATTACGTTGTTGTTGCCGTGGATTTTGGGCGACTCCGGCTTCATGGCCTCCAGAGGATCAAAAACCGCGGGCAGCTCCTCGTATTCCACTTCGATCAGCCTCAAAGCGTCCCGGGCCTCATCCGGGCTCTCCGCTGCCACCAGTGCGATCGCCTCACCCCAATAGCGAACCCGCTCCCGGGCCAACACCTGGTGCTTGGCTTCCAGCAGTCCCACCTCGGTTGTCTGACCAACCACGTTCTTCACCGATTCATTATTGGGTACGTCCTCGGCGGTGAGCACGCAGACCACTCCAGGCAGCGTCCTCGCTTTGGAAACATCGAGGCGCTTGATCCGCGCGGACGCCTTGGTGGATCGGAATACCTTGCCGTGGAGCATTCCCGGAAGCGTGAAGTCGTCGGCGAACACCACGTTTCCCAGAACCTTGTCCTTCTCGTCCAATCCGGCGATTCTTGTGCCGACCACGTTGTACTTGTTTTTCATCGGTACTCTCCTTTGACAACAGCCTCCACGGCATCCACGATCTTCTGATAGCCTGTACAGCGGCAAAGGTTCCCCGATATTGCCTCCCGGATCTCCTCCCGGGTCGGTTTGGGATTGGCGTCCAGAAGCGCCTTGGCGCTCATCAGCATCCCGGGTGTACAGAAACCACACTGCAAGGCCTCGTAATCCACGAAGGCCTGCTGCAACGGGTGCATTCCTTCCCAGCTGCCGAGGGACTTCACCGTATATACCTTGCTGCCGTCGGCCTGAAGGGCCAGGGTGATGCAGGAGAGGATGGCCCGGCCGTCCTTGATCACGGTGCAGGCCCCGCAGTCTCCCTTGTCACATCCCCGTTTGACTTCCATGAAGTGGTTGTCTCTCAGGAAATCAAGCAGGGAGGTTTCCGCCTTCACTCTGCCGGTGATCTCCCGGTCATTGACAGTAATGCGGATATCGTAAACTCCTTTATCGTTCTGCTCGCTCATCTCACTCCTCCATTCCGAGAGCCTGGCGAACCGCCTTGGCCAGTAGTCTGGCAGACACCTGCCTGCGGTATTCGGCGCTGCCCCGGACATCGCTGATCGGACTGATCTCCTCCATCACCCTCTCCGACAGCTCCGCGATCCTGTCCGGCTCCAGGCTCTGGCCTTTGAAGGCGCTTTCAGTCTTGGGGGCCCTGATCGGGGTGGGAGCCACGCCACCCAGAGCTATGCGGATATCCTCAACTTTATTCTTTACCGCCACCACCCAAACGGCCACCGAGGCCACCGAACAGGAAGTGCCTCGACGCAGCCCCAGCTTGATGTGTCCTCCGCTTCCCTGTTTTGGTATGGGGAAATGCACCTTGAGGATCACCTCCTCCGGTTTCAGCACGTTTTTCCCCGGTCCGGTGAAAAACTCCTCCAGCGGGATCGCCCGCGTGCCCTTGGTGCTGGCTACGACCACCTCAGCCCGCAGAACCATCAGCGGTGGTATCGTGTCCCCGATGGGGGATGAGTCGGCGATATTCCCGGCCAGGGTAGCCATGTTTCGTACCAGGGGATTGGCGAATTTCTGCAGAACATCCCTCAAGAATGGCACCTGTTTTTCGATCAGCGGAGATTCCATGATGTTTGCAATCAGCTCTCCGGCTCCGATTTCTACTCGTCCATCCCGGACCTGGATTCCTTTGATCGTCTCCAGGAACTTCACATCCACCAGGGTTCCCCCCGGAATCGACCCTTCCTTTATATAAACCAAGACATTTGACCCGCCGTCGAGAATCCTCGCTTTGCTGCCCTCCCTGGCCTTGAAATCGAGAAGCTCCTCTAACGCGGTGGGTCTGAAAAAGCGAAAATCTCCCACGTGTCGCCTCCTGCTACAAAGATTCTTCGTGATCTATCTGAGGTGTTCGTATCTGAAAAGTGCTTAATACTACTCGGCCGGGGGAGATATGTCAAATATGGGATTCTCAATATATGGAATCTCATTCTTGATTATGATATTGACAGCTTCATCGTACCCGGGCAGAATGAATGACGTATACAATCCCCTGGAGGATTTACACCCATGAGTGATCAAAAATACAGATTTCTGGGGAAGGACTTTCCCCGCAAAGAGGGCCGGGCTCGGGTCAGCGGCCGGGAGATCTACCCCTCCGATGTGGTGCTCCCGGGCATGCTTTACGGCAGGATACTGAGAAGCCCCCATCCTCACGCCCGGATCAAGGGAATCGATTTCTCGGAAGCGGAAAAACTCGGTGCCGTGGTGCTCGGGCCGGACGACACTCCCCAGGGTGCTTTCAACGTTCGGCAGGTCTCCGTGCCCCGTTCGACCTACAAGGACTGGCGGATCTTGAGTGACCACGTACGCCAGGTGGGCGATCCTTTCGCCGCCGTAGCCGCGGAAACCGAGGAACTGGCCGAAAAGGCCGCCGAGGCCGTGCGGGTGGATTGGGAGATTCTTCCGGCCTACTTCAGCATCGAAGAGGCCATGGCCGCGGAGGACAACCTGATCCACGACAAGGTCTACCTTCAGGACAAGGAGATCACGATCCAGAACAACATCGCCTGCACCCGAGAAGTGGCTGAAGGGGATGTGGAGAAGGGCTTCGCCGAGGCGGATGTGATCGTGGAGAACGAGTTCGTAACTCCCAGGGTCTACCACTGCCAGATGGAGCCCCGCGGCTGCACTTGCCGTCCGGAAGCGGACGGGGGAATCACGGTCTGGCCGTCAACCCAGGCCCTCCACAACACCCGCATCCTCCTTGGAAAGCTGTTCGACATTCCCTTGAACAAGGTCAACGTGATCCGCCTGACCGGGGGCGGGCATTTTGGCAGCGGCATCCATACAAATCCCGTTATCCTCATCACCGTAGCAATTGCTCTCAAAGCGGGAAAAACGGTGAAGATCCTTCAGAGCCGCGAGGAGGATCTCTACGACCACTGTCGCTATCCGACCCGCTACACCCTGAAGATCGGGGCCAAGAAGGACGGCAGCCTCACCGCAGGAGAGATGAAGGCCTGGGTGGATATCGGCAGCCACCACATCCAGGCCCTGGCCTTTCTCGGGGTTCTGGCCGGATGGTGGCATTCCCTCTACCGCCTTCCCAACATGCGCTACCAGGGAGTAGCCGTGTACACCAACAAGGCTCCGGCCTGCGCCATGCAGGGCTACGGCGCCCCTCAGGTGACCTTCGGCGTGGAAACCACCATGAACATGTTGGCAGAGCGGCTCAATCTTGATCCGATCGGTTTGAGAGCCGACAACTACGTGGGGCTGGGGGAGATCTTCTGGGGCCAGGGTCCCACCATCCGCTCCCTGATCCACTCCGACGGCGTGAAGGAACTATTGTACACCGGTGCTGAGAAGATCGGCTGGGATAAACGTCCCGATCCGAAAACCCAGGACGGGCGCTTTCGCCGTGGAATCGGCGTGGCCCGGGGTTTCCACACCTCGGGTACCGGAGCACCCGTGCCCGGGGAGGTAAAGGACTTCACCACCGTCCAGGTCAAGGTGAACGAGGACGGTTCGATCGACATTCTGACCGCCCTGATGGATCACGGCGGGGGAACCCTGGATGCGGCGGCCAAGCTGGTTGCCGAGGAGTTCGGCGTCCCTTTCGACAAGATCGGCATCTCACCGGCGGACACCCGCTCCACGGGCTACGATGTCTGCACCCACGCGACCCGTGGGGTGTACTGCGGAGCCGGTGCGGTTCTGGACGTAGCCCGGGACACGAAAAAGATACTCCTCGAGTTCGCTTCCCGGATCCTCAACGCACCCATGGATTCACTGAAAACTCGTCTTGACGAATCCAAGAACGAGGGGCTCATCTACGTAGAGGGAATGCCTGAGAAAAATATGACCATCCGGGAGGTTGCCGAAACCGCCATGAACAATGACTGGGGTACGGCCATCTCGGCGCGCAGCGTGCGCAAGGTCAACTGCCCCCCCGCCTATACGACTTTCTTCGTCGAGGTGGAGGTGGACATGGACACCGGCATGGTGCGCATCCTGCGGGTGGTGGCCGGCAGCGATGCCGGCACGGTGATCAATCCGGCCCTGGCCGAAGGACAGCTTCAGGGAGGCTTCTACCGGGGGGCCGGTATGGCCCTGCTGGAAGACACGGGCTACGATCCGCAGACCGGACAGCTGACCAACCGGGGGCTGCTCACCGACTACAAGATGCTCGGAGCTGTGGATCTGCCGGATCCCGAAGCCTTCGAGATATTCTTTGCCCACACCTACGAGCCCACGGGCCCTATGGGAGCCAAGGGAATCGGGGAAGCAGCACTAAATCCCGTTCCGGCAGCCGTGGCCGCAGCCATCCACAACGCCACGGGCATCTGGTTCACGAGGCTGCCGATTCTGCCCGAAGACATCCTTCGGGAGGTCAGCGGGAAACGAGAGCAGGACACGCAGACCGCACGGGGCAACCGGAAGGCGCCTGGGGAGCCTCAACCGGTTGCGGCTCCTTAGCGAGAAGGACGAAGTAGTATGTCGAGTACCCGAGTCATTAGTCTAGATTGTCAGGGCAGCACGCCCCGCAGCCTGGAGGAGGCCCTTGAGGCGCTGAAGGAGGAGGGAGCCCAGGTCCTGGCCGGAGGCACCGACCTTGTCAACAACATAAAGATCAATCTAGCCAGGCCCCGCCGGTTGGTGTATATACTGGGAATCTCCGATCTGGGGTTCATCAGCGTCAACGGAGGAGCGCTATCGATTGGAGCCGCTGCCCGTTTAAGCGCGATCGAGCACGACCGCCAAGTCATCTCCAAATTTCCCGCCCTGTCCGAGGCCATCAACGTGATTGGAGGAACCCAAATCCGCAACATGGCCACCCTGGCGGGGAATATCTGCAATGCCTCACCGGGGGCGGACACCCCGCCGATCCTCCTGGTCCTGGATGCGGAGGTGGAGATCTGCGGGGCAAACGGCAGTACCGGGATCCAAAGCAACCGTCTGCCCCTGGGCGGATTTTTCACCGGTCCCAAGAGGACCGTGTTGAAGCAGGGCCAGATGGTGCGCAGCGTATCACTGACCCTGCCCCCGAAACATTCCGGAGCGGCCTTTCGGCGCCTGGCCAGAGTGAGCCTGGACATCGCCAAGATCAACTGTGCCGCCTACGTCGAACGGGACGGTGATCGCATTCGCAAAGCCCGGATCGCCCTGGGCTCCGTGGCGCCGACCCCGGTTAGAGCGCCGACCATCGAAAACGCTCTGGAGGGCAGAAAATACGGCCTTGGGCTGATCCGCGAGTCGGCTGAGCTGGTGGAGGAGGATATCGCACCGATCGACGATGTGCGCTCGACCGCCGAGTACCGTGGGCAGATCGCTTCCCTTCTGGTGCGGGAAGCACTACAGGAAGCCTGGAAGAGATCGGGAGGCAAAGAATGAATATACCGATTACCCTGAACGTGAACGGCAGGGACTACCCCCTCCAGGTTAAAGCGAATGAGATCCTGCTCAACGTGCTGCGGGATCGATTGGGCCTGATGGGCACCAAATACGGCTGCGGCATCGGAGAGTGCGGGGCCTGTACTGTACTGCTCGACGGCAAGGCGATTCTCTCCTGCCAGACGCTGGCCTTCACTACCGGCGGCAAGAAAATCACGACCATCGAGGGCCTTGAAGATAACAGTTCCCTGCACCCTCTGCAGCAGGCCTTCATAGATGAAGGGGCAGTGCAGTGCGGCTACTGCACCCCGGGCATGATCTTGAGTGCTAAAGCCCTGCTCGATTCAAAGCCAGATCCATCCAGCGAAGAGATCAAGCAGGCCATCCGCGGTAATCTCTGCCGCTGTACTGGTTACACGAATATCGTTCGTGCTATAAAATCGGCGAGTGAATCAATCAAAGATACGGGAAGGAAACAAATATGAGTTTTAAAGGACGCGACATTTTAAGCACCGAGGATCTGTCCAAAGACGATCTGCTGGAAATCATGAAAGTTACCGCCAAAATGGAGGAGCTGGTCAGGAAGGAACACGTTTCCGATCTGCTATCCGACAAGGTGGTGGCGATCATTTTCCTGGAACCCTCCACCCGTACCCGCCTGTCCTTCGAGACTGCGGTACGGCGTTTGGGAGCTCGTTCAATTTCAGTGGCGGATGCCAAGAGCTCCTCCGCGTCCAAGGGAGAGAGCCTGGCGGATATGGCCCGAACCGTAGAAGGATATGTTGACTGCATCGTTGTGCGGCAGCCCCAGACCGGAGGGGCCAAGATCATAGCCGACGCGGTGGACATCCCGGTCCTGAATGGCGGCGACGGTTCGGGACAGCACCCCACCCAGGCCCTGCTCGATCTGTACACAATCCAGAAGGAGAGAGGTACCCTGGAGAATCTGTCCGTGGGCATGGTGGGAGATCTTAAATACGGCCGGACCGTGCACTCTCTGTCCTACGCCCTGGCGCCCTTCAATCCTTCTTACATCTACTGCTCCCCCAAAGACCTGGCAATGCCGGAGCATGTGACATCCGCTGTCAAAAAGATGGGGATCACGGTTAAGGAAACCGGGGACATCAACGAAGCGCTGCAGTCGTCGGACATCCTCTACATGACCCGCATCCAGCGGGAGCGTTTCGACGATCAGGCAGAATACGAGCGTCTGAAGGGCAGTTACGTACTGACCCGGGAACTGGTTCAAAAAGGCAAGAAGGGTATGGTGGTCATGCACCCTCTGCCCCGGGTTGACGAGATCACCACAGATGTGGATGATCTACCCAACGCCGCCTACTTCCGCCAGGCTCATAACGGCGTGTACCTGCGTATGGCGTTGCTGGCAATGGTGATGGGACGGGCCTAGGGTCCGTGAGGGTATAGACCCCGCGGGAGACGGCGGCTGACTGTCCCCCGTCGGCCTGTGCTGCACCCTACGGCGGAATTCGGCCAATAGAACAACACACAGGAGGAAATAACAAATGGCGAGAAGCAGAGCATCCATCGACCTGGTCACGGTACTGCAAATCGTGGTCGCGGTATTTCTTGTCACCCTCGGACTGATCGCAATCATTCACTACAACTCGGATATGGCCCGATTCGGCAGAGGGATGAACAAACTCTTCGGTCGCAGCAACGATCCGTTGAACCTGGTCGTGGCCATTGTCGAGGTGGTTGCCGGGGTGATCGTGTTTGCAGGGGTATTTTTCGCCGTGCAGAGCAGATTGCTCTACGCTGCCACGATGATTATCGCCATCCTCTGGATCATCCAGATCATCCTGAGCTTCTTCGCCAGCAACTTCGCCGAACCGGATCTGGTTGTCTGGATCAACAGACTGGCCGCGGATCTGATCGTGCTGCTCTCCCTGTGGCTGATCAACAGGAAGTACGCATAGGCCGACGGTTCTATCTCCTATATTTTGCACGTCGTTGACTATGATCCCAAAATGTCGTACAATTGGGGATCATGATCCCAAGATTGATCTCTCCGCTGCCTGGGCACAGTTTCTTTCTCTTCGGAGCTCGCGGAACCGGCAAATCCACCTTTCTCGATGAGTTCTTCAAAGATTCTACAACCATATGGATTGATCTCCTCGACCCGGAACAGGAGGATCGATATGCCAGAAATCCGTCGGAATTGAGGCAGCAGATTGCAGCCAATCGCGAAAGTCTGGAATGGGTGGTCATCGACGAAGTACAAAAAGTCCCAAAGCTCCTTGATGTCGTTCACGCCGTTGTTGAGAAAGAAAACATACGATTTGCCCTCACCGGCTCGAGTGCCCGCAGATTGAAGAAGGACACCGTCAATCTTCTGGCAGGACGGGCCTTCGTTTACAATCTATTCCCCTTCACCCATCAGGAACTCGGTTCTAATTTCGATCTCGATCAAGCCCTTCAATTTGGGACTCTACCAACCCTGTTTTCGTTGAACAACGAAAAGGAGTACCAGACCTACCTGAGAGCATATTCCCTCACGTATCTAAAAGAGGAGGTGTGGGCGGAGCACCTCATACGCAAACTCGATCCGTTCCGTCGTTTCCTGGAAATCGCAGCCCAATCTAACGGTGAGATCATCAACTACTCCAACATTGCCGCAGATGTGGGAGCGGATCACAAAACCGTAGCGTCCTATTTCGAGATCCTCGAAGACACGCTGCTGGGCTTCGTCCTCGAACCGTTTCATCATTCGCTGCGCAAGCGTCAACTGAAATCACCCAAATTTTTCTTCTTCGATCCCGGTGTGGTGCGAGCACTGACCAGGATGCTCACGGTGGCGTTGAAATCGAAAACCTATGCATACGGGAGGGCATTTGAGCACTTCGTAATCGTGGAGATCATTCGTTTGAGCTCTTATCACCAAAAGGACTTCCGTTTTTCCTACTTGAACACCAAGGACGGAGTTGAAATAGACCTGATTGTGGAGAGACCGGGACAGAGAACAGCTCTAATTGAAATCAAATCGACCACCCAGGTTTCCGAGCGGGACATCCGCCAACTGGCGCGGTTCAAGAAAGACCTGCCCTTTAGCGAGGCATTCTGCCTGTCTCAAGATCCTGTCAAGAAACAGATAAACGGCGTCCTCGCCCTCCCGTGGGAGGAGGGCATCAAGGCACTCGGGCTCTAGGATTCCTCTTTCTTGTCTTCCAATTCTTTCTTTTTCTTGTCTTCCTCGTCGACCTGTCCCTCCTTGATGCCCTGCTCGAACTCCTTCTTCGCCCTGCCCAGTGAGCGGGCGAACTTGGGAATCGCCGTGGCACCAAACAGGACCAGGACCACGCCGACGATGATGACGATCTCCGTTGTTCCGATCATATACTCCTCACTCTCCACCTTCTATTGTAACGCATTTTGCAAAGGGACATCAGCACCCGATGGAACTAATCATCTTGTTGGTCCGAATCGCCATGGCCCTGTCCCGCGGAGGTTCGCTCCTCCTCCTCGATCTCTCTTTCGATCCTCCTCATATATCTCACGGAACTGTCCCTGATGTCCCTCAGCTGGCCGACCAGCCTGCCCAGCCGACGAAAGAACTTGGGCAGATCCCTGGGATTGATGAAAACAATCGCCACCAGCAGTATGATTAGAATCTCAAAAAAACCAAGGCCAAACATCGTTGATCTACGCCTCAGCTCAGGGCTGTTCTTTCCCGAAGTTGAATATCCTGGCAACCAGAATGGTCAGGAAAAACAATCCGACCAGGGGCAGAGCTAAACTGACCTGGGACACGAAGTCCGGCGGGGTAACGATCGCCGACAGCACGAAGATGCCAACCACGATGAAGCGGCTTGCCTTCAGCAGGGCCTTGCGGCTCAAAACGTTCATGATCATGAGGATCTCCAGGATGATCGGCAGCTGAAAGAGAATGACCGTGATCATGAGAAACTGAAAGATCACAAAGATGTTCTTCCCGTAGTTGAGCAGCAATCCCACGTCCTCGGGGACGAACCCGGAACTGCTGAGGAAGCCGATCGATATCGGAATGACCTTGAAATAACCGTAGTAGAAACTGAACACGATCAGGCAGAAGCTGACGATCAGCGAAATCAGTATGACTTTCTTCTCCTTCCCCGTAAGCCCCGGCAGCACGAATCTGATGAGGTTGAACACGTGCACCGGGAGCGAGAACACGATTCCCGAAAGGATCGCCACTTTCAGACGAACCAGGAATCCTTCAAAGATGGTATTGATGAACAGGATCTCATCACGAATCGACAGGGCTTCGATTTCCCGGAAGGGATTGAATAGGAATGAGACGATATATTCGAAGAAGATGTAGGAGACGATTGCCGCGCAGAGAATCGCGATCATGGAAACGATGATCCGTTTGCGCAGCTCGCGCAGATGATCAAGGAAGGACATCTCCGCTTGGGGGTTGTTTTTTTCTCCGTCTCGCCGTTTTCGCCTGACCTCACCCACGCTGAAATGGTAGTTCAGCCACAGCGGTAATGTCAATTCTCAGTGCCAGGACCGATCACCTTGGTTTCCACCCGCTTCTGTGGCTCTCGTCAAGATCGTCACGATCCTCGCCTCCACATGTTCCGGCAGTGGCTCCGGACGGTGATTCTCCAGGATCCAAAGGGCTCTCTCCCGCAACACTTCCCGAAGGGCTTTTGCCCCCTTTCCCAACCAGACCGAATATTCGGCTCGGTCGATTACTTTTGGATACCAGAGGTCTCGGTAGCGCTCGAGGGTGTGGTCTTCCGTCAGAAAATTTCCGCCGGGGCCTACCTTCTCGATCAGCTCCAGAGCGAGAAGCTCGTCGTCCAGATTAATTCCCCCCATGATTCGCTTCAGATGACCGATGATCTCATCACCCAGGACGATAAGCTCCCAGCTGGCGGTCAACCCCGAATCCATATAGCCGACATCGTGTATTCCGCCTGCGGAGCGGACAAAAAATGCAAACGCGGATTTGCTTGATGATCCGTATCAGCGCTGTTACCACTGTGATGCCTTCTCATGGCCGCCTTTTGCGCTAGCCGCCGATCTGTCCCGAATGGGCCATGCTACCGATGAAGTTGAGGATGAGCCTGGAGGCGAAGATGCTGGTGAGGTCCCGGACATCCAGAACGGGCACGACTTCGCAGAAATCGATTCCAGCAATGGCGCCACGCCTGGCGATGCCCTTGACCAGATCGGTCATCTCGAAGTAGCCCACGCCCCCCGGTGAGGGATAGTACACCCCCGGTGCGATCGAGGGATCCAAACCGTCGCTGTCTATGGTGATGTAATACTTAGCCGCCTCAGGAATTCGTTCGAGAATGCCATCCACACCAAGCTGGTGAAGCTCCTGGGCCCGTACCATCACGCTGCCGTATTCGAGGGCTGCTTCGTACTCCTCCTGCCGGCCGCTGCCCACACCCCGAAGACCGATCTGAGCCATCGACTCGACCCAGGGCATCTCCGCAGCCCGACGCATCTGGCTGCTGAATCCGTCCTTAAAGCCCTCGCGTTCGTCCCGAAAATCCAGGTGGGCATCGATCTGCACGACGCAGAGCGGTCCGTGGTTCTGATATGCCCTAAGGATCGGGCTGGGGGTGCCGTGATCCCCCCCCAGAACGATCGGCACAGCCCCCCGTTCCAGGATTTTCCGTATAGCCTGGGTGATGCTCTGAAGCTGCTCTTCGTATTTTCCCGCTTCCAGCGCCAGGTCCCCACAGTCAGCGATTCGAACATCCCGACCGGCAAACAGATCACCCGCAAAATCAAAATCGTAATGACGAAGACTGTGGGCATACACCATGGACTGCTTTCTGAGAGCCACTGCGGCGGACCGCATAGTGGCGGCGGACCGCATAGTGGCGGCGGACTGCACGACAACAGCCGGTTGGACAGCCGTATCCACGGAGTCGAGGGGTACACTCACCTCATAGGGACTCTTGTAGGGAATGCCTATGATAGCCACGTCGGCATCCAGATCCTCCAGCCGCTCGCATCGGGGCGCATCCGCGAAAGTCGGCATTTCCGCCGGCACGTGTTCCAGTTTCACCTCCATGCTTCCTTCCTTCTCCTTTGCTTGGTATATTGTTCACTGCATCGCATGAAGATTTTGGCCGTATCCGATTACATCGATCCCCTGCGCTGCGATCTACCGGCAGACCGTGCCTTTTCCGGCATGCAGCTGATCGTCTCCTGCGGAGATCTTCCCCCGGATTACCTATCAGCCCTCAGCAAAGCCTTCGACGCTCCACTGTACTACATCAGGGGAAATCATGATATACGATACGAAGCGAGCCCGCCCGGCAATTGCATCAATATCCACGCCCAAATCGTGCCCTTTGCAGATCTGACCATCCTTGGCTTGGAGGGTTCCCACTGGTACAACGGCAGACCGCTTCAGTACACGGAGGCTCAGATGCGGCAGACCATCCGCTACCTGCGCCCTCAGCTGCGCCGCTACACCCGTCTCGACATGATCATTACCCACGCAGCACCCAGGCATATCCACGATACAGAGGATCCCTGCCACAGGGGATTTCAAAGCTACCGCCGTCTGATCGATCGCTACCGGCCACGGTATTTTCTTCACGGCCACATCCATCGCCGCTTCACTGACCCGTCGGAGCGCATCACCCGGCTCGGTCGGACCCAGGTCATCAACTGCTCGGGATACTACCTACTCGAGTTTGAGAACGACAATGAGTAAGGCCGGACGTGAGGTGAAAGCAGCCGGAAGACCGACAACGATCAAGCGCTTTCGGGACGAGCAGAAAAAAGAAGGGGCCTACGAATACAGGGATAGGGGGCAACAGACGATTACGCTCTCCAAAATCGTGGGCAGCGTCAATCGTTATCTCGATTTCGACAGCAAGTTCCGTTTAAAGAAAGACAGACCGCGCGAGCGGTTGCTCGCCATTCGCAACATCATGGACAAAGGCAAACCCCTCCCACCAGTCGAACTGTACCAGATAAAGGAAAGCTACTTCGTCGTGGACGGAAACCATCGCATCGCCGTGGCCAAGGAGCGGGGATTCAATGAGATCAACGCCAGGGTTATCGAGTTCCTGCCCTCCAGGGGCACGGCGGAGAACATCCTCTACCGCGACAGGACCGAATTCGAGGAAACCACCGGACTCCGTGGGTCAATCAATCTGACGGAGCCCGGTCAGTACCGTAATCTCCTGAGACAGATCACACAGCACCAGCGATACCTGCAGGAGCAAGCCGGGACGGACGTCCCCTTCAAGGCGGCGGCTGAAGATTGGTTCAATACCATTTATCGACCCCTGGCAGCAATTGTGGAAAAGGCGGATTTGCTGGCATTCTTCCCCAAACGTACCGTATCTGATCTCTGTGCCTACATCTCGGTACATCAGTGGGATCGCAGTCATACTCGGACCTTCGGATCCATGATCGACAGAACCATAACGCGCAACATGGAGGAGTTTCGAAAGAACATGAAAAACATTGAAGAGAACGATTACCCGGAGATGCTTCGGGAGATCACCGTGTTCGTGCTGATCAATATTTCAGCCAAGGGGGAATCCCAGATCCTCGACAGACTCTTCGCACTGGATGAGGTTAGGGAGGTACACTCAGTGCACGGCAGCATCGACGTGATCGCCAAGCTCGTCCTCACCCGAAATTTGGTATCTTCGGATGCGGAAGTGATCAGTCGCTACGTTCAAAAAAACATCCGCCACATTCCCGGTGTGTTGAGCACCCAAACCCTGATACCTGGCTTGTCGAAGATCAAGAAGTGATAAAGGTTGTATGTTCTCAACTATTGCTATTGCTGTCTGGGAATCAGGAATTGACCGCAACTGAGTTCCCTGCTACCGTAAAGACTCTGTTACGGTCCCCCGCCGACCCGTAGACAGGCTGAGGGTTGAAGCCGGGAGATTCCCGTAACGACCAATCATCAGCCATGAGGAGTAATCGATCATGCCTCCCGTAATTGATAAAAAATTCTGTAACTTCTGCGGAATCTGCTACAACATGTGCCCTCAGGACGTTTTTACCTTCGAAAAAAAGCAAAAACAAGCACCGGTAATAGCCTATCCGCAAGAATGCTGGTACTGCGGAGCCTGCGTGGTCGACTGCCCGAAAGCGGCGATTTCCCTCAGACTCCCCCTGCCCCTTCACATCGTTCCCTCGCCAGCTCTGTACGGTTCCCCCGGTCCCGAGGAGAAGGAAAACCTCAGGCGGGCCGCGGATTTCTCCCGCTCGATTGAGGGTGAGCCCGGCGAGCGTGTCCCGGATATGAGCGTTCCAGGCGCACGTGCCCGGGGTGAGCATCCCCCGGGCGAATCAAACACAGACCAGCGTACCCCGGCCGAGCCAGATGCGAACGGGCCAGGTCCGATCCGACACGACCCAGCCCGGTCCGGACAGAAGCGGGAGGACAGGGCATGAATAAGTTAGAAATTCAGGAACACACCTGCGACATCTGCGTGGTCGGAGGCGGACTGGCCGGCTGCATGGCAGCGGTACGAGCTGCGGAATTGAACGACGACGTGCTGATGGTGGATAAATCCAACCCGGAGCGCTCCGGCTGCGCCGGCACCGGGCTGGATCACATCTGGGGCTACTTCCCGGAGGTCCAAAGCCGGGAAGGGGTGAGCCTGGAAGCCATGGTGGAGGATCACATCCAAAATGTAGCCCAGGGTTTGATACACAAGAAGATGATACACTACATCACAGCGACAGCTTACGACCGGATTCTGGATCTGGAACGCTTCGGCGCCAAGATCCGCTTTGACGATTCTACCCTACCGGGCAAACTGCGGCTGCAGTACCAGATGCACGCCAGCCGCAACACCCTTCACTTCGAGGGCAGGGATATCAAACGCATCCTGAGCAAAGCCGTTCGCAAGGCGGGCGCCCGCATTCTGGACAGGGTGATGATCACGGAGCTGCTCACAGACGACGGGCAGATTGCCGGAGCCGTGGGCTATGGCACGCGGGACGGGAAGATCCACCTGATCCGAGCCAAGGCTGTGATCATGACAACGGGGCGGATCAACCGTCTCTACAAACCGTACCCCGGCCTGACCTTTGCCATCCGTATGCCTCCGGCTCTGACCGGCGACGGCAAGGCGGCCATGTTCCGAGGCGGAGTCGAGCTGATCAACATGGAGTTCCTCTCCATTCCCGGCCGCTGGTCCTCGAGAAACCTCATTCGCGGCGGCGGGCTTCCTACCGGCTCCTATCAGCCACCGGGGATCGGCGTGAACGCCCTGGGCGAGGTGATCCGGCAGCGCAACCACGACGTGGGCAGTAAGACGGTGTACGGTACAGCCAAGACCTTTGCCACGGGCAAGAGCTTCCAGGGCGAGCTGGAAGCGGGCCGCGGGCCGATCTACGCCGACATGTCCTGGGGAAGCGAGGCTGACCAGGCATATATGCTCTGGGCGGTGGAAAACGAGGGGCTGGGACCGGGCTTCCTGCACATCATGGAGCAATATGGACTGGATTTCCGCAAGCACAAGATCGAGCTCTGGCCGATCGAGCCGGAGCACTCCGCCGCGGCTGCCGGCGGGCCGATCGTGGATGATGCCTGCCAGACCAGCCTCCCCGGCCTGTACGCGGCCGGAGACGAGGCGGGAGGAATACCCGGTAGTGTGGCTCCCGGAGCCTTCACCATGGGCTATCTGGCAGCGGAGTCGGCGGCCGGACGGGCTGCTCGGAACAAAAACATTCCTGCCGGAGCCGGAGAGGAGCAGCTGCTCGCCTTCTGCACAGAGATCCTGAACCGATCCGACGGCTATCCCTGGGAGGAAGCCCAGCAGACCGTGCACAACATCATGACCGACTACAATGTGCACATCCGCTCGGAAACCATGGCCAGGCGGGCACTGGAGTGCCTGGAGTACCTCTCAAACAACATGCGCCTGAGCGCGGCCAATCCCCACGAGCTGACCCACTGCCTTGAGATGAGGAACCTGATCGAGTGCGGCAAGATCATCTTCCGCTCGACCATCAAACGCAAAGAGAGCCGGGGCAAGATCTTTCAGCGCAAAGACTATCCGCATCAGGATGACGCCAACTGGTTCTGCTTCCTGGGGCAGCGGCTTGACCGAGGCCAGGTCAGGTTCCGGAAACACAACCCTTGATGAGCGTGAATGGGGAAAGATCTCGATCCCCAGCCGCACCGACTCACGGGGAAAAAATGATGAAAGACGACTTCTTTGTTCGCGCTCAGCCACGAATACAACTCCTGGAAAAGGAGCAGAAAGAGGAGATCCACCGCTCCAGCCTGCGGCTCCTGCAGCGAAACGGAGCCATCGTCCACGAGGAGCAGGCTCTCGGGCTGCTTAGAGAGGCAGGCTGTACGGTGGATGGAAATCACCGGGTGTTGATTCCCGAGCAGGTGGTCAGCAGGGCTCTCCAGAGCGTGCCGGAAAAGATCGAGATCTACGATCGAAGCGGAGCTCCGGCCATGTCCCTGGAGGAGCGCAAGGCCCATTTCGGAACAGGATCGGACACCCCCAATGTGATCGATTTCCACAGCGGCAAGCGTCGGCCCGCCGTGCTCGACGATGTGAAACGGGCCGCTCGACTGGCCGACGGGCTTGACAAAGTGGACTTCATCATGAGTCTGGGCTTGGCCAGCGATACCCCTGTGGAGCGATCGGACCGCTACCACTTCGCCGCCATGATGGAGAACTCCAGCAAGCCGATCATGTTCACCGCCTGGAGCCTGGAAGGCCTGCAGGACATCCACCGGATGGCTGTGATCGCGGCGGGGGACGCGGATCAGCTGCAGAGGCAGCCATTTCTGATCCACTACGCCATGGCCATCGCCCCGTTCATTCATCCCAAAGATTCCATACAGAAGGTGCTGTTCTGCGCGGAGAAGGGCATTCCCGTTGAGTACCACTCCGTGGACATCGGTGGTTCCACCGCGCCTGCGACCCTGGCCGGAAGCTTCGTGCAGGGAAACGCCCGCATGTTGAGCGGGCTGGTGATCCATCAGCTGAAATCCCCCGGGGCGCCTTTGATCGTGGACACCTCAGTAGTATTCCTTGACATGCAGACCATGGCCTCCCCCTACATGACCCCCGAGGTTCTGCTGGCCTCGATCATGAACAAGGAGATGGCCCTCTACTACGGGATCCCCACCTTCGCCAAAGCGGGCGCCGGGGACGCGAAAGTTCTGGACCAGCAGGCGGGTGTGGAGATCGGCATAACCATCTTCAATGAGTATCTGATCGGCAACAACCTGATCCACGACATGGGCTATCTGGAGATGGGCATGACCGGATCCCTGGAAAGCCTGGTCATCTGTGACGAGGTGGTGAGCTTCGTAAAACGATTCGGCCGCGGGGTGGATATCAGCCCCGAACATCTGGCTCTCGAGGTCATCGAGGAAGTCGGACCGGCGGGCAACTACCTGACCCACGACCATACCCTCAAGTACTTCCGGGAGGAGTTCTGGTTCCCGAATCTGATGGATCACAACAACCACGACAGTTGGGTGAAACAGGGCAGCCGCAGTCTTTTCGATCGAGCCCACCAGAAAGCTGCGCGGATTCTCGAGGAGCACAGGCCGCGCCCGCTGGAGCAGAAGGTGGTCGAGGAGATCCACCGCATTGCGGCGGGAGGGGCATGAATGATGCGGCAGAAGGGCTTGTCGATTTGAGGTGGCGTTCGTAGTTTAGTGGATATCAGTAAGGGAGGTATTACGTGAAACAGAAAAAGCTGGGGAGAACAGATCTGAAGGTTTCCGAAATCGGTTTTGGGGCCTGGGCTATCGGCGGCTCTTGGGGGACCCAAAAAGAGGAGGATTCCCTTGCGGCCTTAAACAGAGCTCTGGATCTGGGCGTCAACTTCATCGACACCGCCGCCGGCTACGGGGATGGACGGAGCGAACGGATTATCGGCAAGGTGCTGAAAGAGCGAGAGGAGCAGGATCGCGTTATCGTAACCACCAAGACCCCTCCGGCTCCGGGACCCTGGCCGCCCTCACCGTACTGCAGGTGGCAGGATCGCTACTCAGAAAAATACTTACGGGAAAACGTCGAGGAACGTCTGCGAAATCTCGCAACGGATCATCTGGACGTGCTGCTTCTGCATACCTGGACCCGGGCCTGGAATCGGGAACCCAAACCACTGGAGTTCTTGAAAGCCCTCCAGAAGGAGGGCAAGATTCGCTACTTTGGGATCTCCACACCCGAGCACGATCAAAACGCGCTGGTCGAGTTGATGAAGCGCGGCTGGGTCGATGCGGTGGAGGTGATCTACAACATCTTCGAGCAGGAACCGGCGGCGGAGCTCCTCCCCGTGGCGGCGGAAAACAACGTCGGGGTGATCGCCCGCATGCCCTTCGACGAAAGCGCCCTGACCGGCAAACTGACAGAGCAGACCCGCTTTGAAGAGGGGGATTTTCGGAACAAATACTTCATGGGGGATCGGCTCAAGCGCACCGTGAAGGAAGTGGAAAAGGTCCAAGAAGATATAGCCGGAAGCGGATATACGCTGCCCCAGGCGGCCTTGAAGTTCCAATTGGCTCACCCAGCTGTCAGTACCTCCATCCCCGGCATGCGCAACGTTCAGCAGGTGGAGGCTAACCTGGCCGTTTCCGAGATGCCCGACATGCCCGAGGAGATGATCAAGCTCCTACAGAAGCACAACTGGCGCAGGGCCTTCTGGTACGAGGGACGATAGGGTTGGCGGATACCCCAGAGAGATCCGGCTCGTCTGGTGCCGTACGGACATGAAACACACTTGCCTCGTGGGTGCGGTGCTGGCAATGGGATTGCTGTATCCTCAATTCGGTGGAGCCGGCAATCCCACAGTCCAGAACATCATATCCGAGTTGCAGCGAACCGATGCAGCCCGGGAAGCATCGATCCACGACATGGTATACACAGCCGAGACCACGGTGGTGGAATGGGAAGATGTCTCCCGCACCACGGTAAAGAGCGAAACCCTCTCGATGCGCACGGTTTACGTGCGCGAGCCGGACCAGATGCGGAATGAGTATCTATCCATGAGCGTCGACGGGCGCGAGCTCGGCAAAAAGGAGATACAGCGGGAGCTAGCCCGGCAAAGGCGGGGCGGGCGATCCGAGGGCGAAAGAGAGTACCAGAGTCCTTTCAGCCCCGAAGCAACTGACTTGTACAAGTTCACCCTGAAAGGTGAGGATGTGTTCGCAGGGCAGGCCGTCTGGCTGGTGGACTTCCGTCCCAAAGAGCCGGAGGAAAACCTGTTTGCCGGTACAGCCTTCGTCTCTCAATCCGCATATCAGGTTGTGTTCGTGGAGATGGTTCCGGCGGTGCTTCCCGGAGTGCTGAAAGAGTTCTCCATGAACGTCCGCTTCGCTCCGGTGGGAGAGTACTGGCTGCCCTCGGTGTTCAGTATGGATATGAGGGTACGCATCAGCTTCCTGGTGACCCTGGCTGAGCGAATCTTCAGCATCGAAGACCGCTATTCGGATTACAGACTGAATGTAGGACTAGATGAGCGGATATTTACGGGCGAATAGTACAGGTTCTTCTTGATCAAAACAGGTTGGATTTCAACCCTTCAGGGCACCGATGGCGATACCCTGCTGAAAGTACTTTCGAAAGAAAATGAACACGATTACCGGCGGAACAATTGCCAGCAGGATCACAGCGGACATCACACCGAAATTCCAATACTCTTCTTTCAGGAAAGTAATGCCCACAGCCAGTGGATAGGAGCGGGAAGAGGAGGCCAGGGTCATACCGAGCGGGTACTCTCCCCAGACGCTCCCGAAGGTCAGGATCGTCACCACCAGTAATCCATTTTTAGAGACGGGCAGCATTATGTTGAACCAGGTTCGAAAGGCACTGCAGCCGTCGATTTCTGCGGAATCGATCAATTCATCGGGGATGCTCTTGTAGATTGCCTGCATGATAAAGATGGCGAAAGGAACATTCACGGCAATATTGGGAAGTATCAATCCAAGTAGTGTGTCGTTGATGCCGATCCTGAATTCCATGATGAAAAGCGGGATCAGGATCGCTCCCAAAGGAAAGGTCATGGTAAGAAGCATGAGGCTCAACAGGGCTTTTCTTCCGAAGAATCTGAACTTGGAAAAACCGAATCCTCCGGCTGCACCAAGCATCACAACTACAAGATCAACTACCACGGTGATAACGACGCTGTT
>CP070696.1:70568-98776 GCA_020353535.1 Spirochaetaceae bacterium
GAGGGAATCGACTACCGGGCCGACGTCGAACCCTAGTTCCCGTCTACTCTGACGGGATCGCGTTTACCCATCTATTTTTTCCGATCCCATGATCCGGGGTTGACATTTTTCTAGTTGTGTATATATATTCACAAAATTAATAGATTATGCATACTGCAGGCAACGGGTCTTCGGTTTGTAACAACGTAATTCAACCGAAAAGGAGATCCCTCGTAGAAGATGGGGAAGAATACGATGTATCATCATGACGGCAGAGTAACAGCGAGTCAGAACATGCGTACCACAAGGAATATAGACAGCGGATCACTATACGATCCCCGCAACGAGCACGACGCCTGCGGTGTCGGATTCATCGCCCAGATCAATGGCAGGAAATCCCACAAGATCATTCACGAGGCCATCCGGGCTCTCTGCAACCTGGAACACCGGGGTGCGATCGGCGGGGATATGAAAACCGGGGACGGCGCGGGGATTCTCTTTCAGATCCCCCATCGCTTCTTCACCCGCGTGACTTCCTTCAGCCTGCCCCCCGCCGGAAGCTACGGGGTGGGTTTCCTGTTTCTGCCCCCGGAAGCGGATGAGTCGGAGCGAGCCCGAAAGCTGACCGAGACGGTGATCCAAGAAAGGGGAGCCACCCTCCTGGGCTGGCGGCAGGTGCCGGTGCAGCCGGAGTGTCTTGGAGAACAGGCCAGACAGGAGATGCCCTCCTTCTGGCAGGTGTTTCTCGAGCTTCCCGCCGAGGGTCAGGAGCTGGAACGGCAGTTGTACGTGCTGCGCAGGTGCCTGGAGAATACCGCCCTGAAAGCCGGTTGGGACGTTGACCAGTTCTACATTCCCTCCTTCTCCAGCAGAACCATCGTGTACAAGGGCATGTTCGTATCCACCCAATTCGAGAGCTTCTACCCGGATCTCAAGGACCGGGATCTCACCAGCGCGCTGGCGGTGTTTCATCAGCGCTACAGCACCAACACCTTTCCCTCCTGGTATCTGGCCCAGCCGTTTCGCTACCTCGCCCACAACGGAGAAATCAATACCCTCCGCCGGAACGTAAACAATATGAAGGCTCGGGAAGCCAGTCTGTCCTGCGAGCTGTTCGGCCAGGATCTGCTCAAGCTCAAACCGGTGGTCAACCCCTCTTTGAGCGATTCCGCCATCTTCGACAATGTGCTGGAGCTGCTGACCCAGGGAGGGCGCTCCATCGAGCACGGGATGATCATGATGATCCCCGAGGCCTTCGGTACCCGCTATCACATCTCCCAGGACAAGAGGGCCTTCTACGAATATCACGCGGCCATCATGGAGCCCTGGGATGGACCGGCGGCGATCAGTTTCTGCGACGGGATCCGGGCCGGTGCGATCCTGGACCGCAATGGACTGCGGCCGGCTCGCTACGTGATCACGAAAAGCGGCAAGGCCATCCTGGCCTCGGAGGTGGGTGTTCTGGAGGTTCCCGCTGAGGATGTCCTGGAAAAGGGACGGCTGGCCCCCGGAAAAATGATCATGGTCGACACGGAGCGGGGCCGGGTGATCAAGGACAATGAGATCAAGTCCGCCATCTCCCGCCGCCGCCCCTACCGCCGTTGGCTGGAGCGAAACCGCATCCAGCTGCGGGGACTGCTGGGCGCGCCCCGACCCGTGGCCATCGACAGGGAGCAGGTCGCCGCTGCGCAGAGAGCTTTCGGCTATACCCGGGAGGATCTGCAGCGGATCATCGCGCCGATGGTGGACAACGCCCAGGAGCCGGTGGGATCCATGGGGAACGACACCCCTCCGGCGGTGCTGTCCGATCGGCCCCAGCTGCTGTTCAACTTCTTCAAGCAGCTGTTCGCCCAGGTGACCAATCCCCCTATCGATCCGTACCGGGAGAACCTGGTCATGTCCCTGATGAGTTTCGTCGGCAAGGAGCGAAACCTCCTGGACGAGACTCCGGAGCACTGCCATCAACTCAAGCTCTCCCACCCGATCCTCACGAACGACGACATCGAGATGCTGAGAAGCTCCCCGATCAAGGATTTTCGGGTCTGCACGGTGCAAATCCTCTTCGACGTCAGCGAAGGTGCCGGTGCCCTGGAGCGTACCCTGGAGGATGTTTGCCGCCAGGTGGAAAGTCGGATCGACGACGGCTACTCCCTGGTTATCCTCAGCGACCGCGGCGTGAATCGGGAACGGGCGGCAATTCCCTCGCTGTTGGCAATTGGTGGTGTTCATCACTACCTGGTTCGCCGTGGCAAACGGCATCTCAGCGGTTTGATAATCGAAACCGGAGAGGCTCGGGAGGTGCACCACTTCGCCACACTGGTAGGCTACGGCGCCAGCGGCATCAACCCCTACCTGGTCTTCGAATCTCTTCCCGATCTCCAGGAGCTCGGCTACATCTCCGCGGAGCTAACTATCCAGGAGGCGATCGAGCAGTACATCACCGCTGTCAAGAAGGGGTTGCTCAAGGTCATGTCCAAGATGGGCATTTCCACAATACGAAGCTACCGGGGTGCTCAGATCTTCGAAGCGGTGGGACTGGGACCGGAGCTCATCGATCGCTACTTCAACGGTACCCCCTCCCTGATCGGGGGAATCGGAATCGAGGCCGTCGAGGCGGATAAGCTGGCCATCCACGCCCGGGCTTTTACGGCAGCTCGCCCCGACGGGGCACCACAGGCTGGCGGGGCAGCCCAGGCCGAGGGGCCAACGCCGGCTGGCGGAATACCGCCGGCTGAGGCGGAACCGCCGGCCGACCGGGCACCCACGGGATCAGCAGCCTACGGTCTGCCCTCCGGAGGCCTGTACAATCAACGCAACGATTCCGAGAAACACCTCTTCTCCCCCGAAGCCATCGCCCTGCTCCAGAAGGCGACCAGGGAGGGGGATTACCGCGTGTTCAAGCAATACACCCGGGTGGTGAACGACACCGGTCGAAACCTCTGCACGCTGCGCAGCCTCTTCCGCTTCAAGCCTGCCAAAGCACTACCCATCGAGGAGGTGGAAGCGGCTGATTCTATCGTGAAGCGCTTCGTCTCTTCGGCCATGTCCTTCGGTTCCATCAGCAAGGAGGCCCATGAAACGCTGGCCCGGGCCATGAACCGGCTGGGGAGCAAGAGCAACTCCGGCGAGGGAGGGGAGGATGAGTACCGCTTCAAAGGGATAGTGGACGGGGACAGCATCAACAGCCGCATCAAGCAGGTGGCTTCCGCCCGCTTCGGGGTCACCTCCAGCTACCTGGTCAGCGCAGAAGAGCTGCAGATCAAGATGGCCCAGGGAGCCAAACCGGGAGAGGGGGGACAGCTTCCCGGGCATAAGGTCGACGAGATCATCGCCCGGGTGCGTCATTCCACACCCGGGGTGATGCTCATTTCTCCCCCACCTCACCACGATATTTACTCCATCGAAGACCTGGCTCAGTTGATCTACGACCTCAAACATGCGAATCCCAAAGCCCGGATTTCGGTGAAGCTGGTCTCCGAGGTGGGTGTGGGAACCGTAGCCGCAGGCGTGGCCAAGGGGCGGGCTGATACGGTGCTGATATCGGGCGGAGACGGGGGTACGGGTGCCTCTCCTCTGTCCTCGCTCATGCACACCGGGACTCCCTGGGAGATCGGGTTGGCGGAAACCCAAACGGTTTTGGTACGAAGCAATTTGCGCGATCAGATCCGGATTCAGACCGACGGCCAGATCAAGACAGGACGGGACGTGGTGATCGCCGCTCTGCTGGGCGCCGAGGAGTTCGGCTTTGCCACCACGGCTCTGGTTACCGTGGGCTGCATAATGATGCGCAAATGCCACCTCAATACCTGTCCGGTGGGCGTGGCCACTCAGGATCCGGAGTTGCGCAAACGATTCCGGGGAAAGCCCGAGTACGTGGTTAACTTCATGCACTTTCTGGCCCAGGAGGTACGGGAATACATGGCCGAGCTCGGCTTTCGCCGTTTCGAGGACATGGTCGGCAGGGTCGAACGTCTTGACGTGGATCCAGCCGTGGACCACCTGCATACCCGCGGACTGGATTTCTCCCGACTGCTCAAAACACCCGAGCTCCCAGAGGGAGGCTCCCTGTACTGTCTGCATCCACCGACCCCGTTCGAATCCTCTCTGGACGAGACCCTGATCGGCAAGGCGGGACC
Organism: Spirochaetaceae bacterium; assembly: GCA_020353535.1. Classification (GTDB taxonomy): domain Bacteria; phylum Spirochaetota; class Spirochaetia; order SZUA-6; family DRHE01; genus JAFGQJ01. The sequence continues at coordinate 74,684 of CP070696.1, forward strand.
GGCGCTGGAGCAGAAACGAGCCGTCGCTATGGAGGTCGGCATCCGCAATAACCACCGCGCGGTTGGAGCTACCCTGAGCGCCGAGGTCTCCAGCCGCTACGGGGCCAAGGGTCTCAAACAGGATACGATCAGGGTGAAGTTCAGCGGCAGCGCCGGTCAGAGCTTCGGCGCCTTTCTGGCTCCAGGAATCAGCTTCGAGCTGGAGGGGGATGCCAACGACTACCTGGGCAAAGGCCTGTCCGGCGGAAGGATCATCGTCTATCCGCCGAAAGGCTCCACCTTCATACCCGAACGCAACATCATCACCGGAAACGTCAACCTCTTCGGAGCCACCTCCGGGGAGGTGTTCATAAACGGCATGGCGGGAGAGCGCTTCGCCGTACGCAACAGCGGTGCTATCGCTGTGGTGGAAGGAGTCGGCGATCATGGCTGCGAGTACATGACCGGAGGCAGCGTGATTGTCATCGGGGATACGGGAATCAACTTCGCCGCCGGCATGAGCGGGGGCATCGCTTACGTGCTGGATCGCAACCAGCTGTTCGACACCCGCTGCAACCTGGAGATGGTGGACGTGGAGCCCCTGGTCGACGAGGAGGACCGGGATTTCTTGCACAAGTATCTTGACAGGCACGTAAAGGTGACCGGCAGCCGCAATGCCATTCAGATCCTCAATATGTGGGAAGAGATGCTGCCCCTTTTCGTAAAGGTGATTCCCATCGACTACCGGGCGGCCCTCAAACGGATCAAGGAGCGGGAGATGAAGGAGTCCGAGACCGTGAACATGACTGAGGAGGTGTATGCCTGATGGGCAAGCCGACGGGATTTCTCGAGTACCAGCGACTGCACAGCCGTTATCGAGAGGTGGAGCAGCGGATTCAGGACTATCGGGAAATCAGCCTGCCGGCGGAGGAACGGGAACTGCAACAGGAGGGCGCCCGCTGCATGGACTGCGGCACTCCCTTCTGCCACTCCTTCGGCTGCCCCGTGATCAACCTGATTCCGGAGTGGAACGATGCGGTGTACAAAAACCGCTGGTACGAGGCCTGGTGCCGTCTGGAGCTGACCAACAACTTTCCCGAGATCACCGGCAGGGTTTGTCCCGCTCCCTGTGAAGCCTCCTGCACCCTGGCCATCAACAGCCATCCTGTGTCGATCAAGGAGATCGAACGGGCCATTATTGAAAGAGCCTTCGGGGAAGGCTGGGTTCAACCCCTGAAACCCGCAGTAGAAACGGGAAAGCGGGTGGCGGTGATCGGCTCCGGTCCGGCCGGGCTGGCCGCGGCTCAGAACCTGCGACGCCGGGGCCACCAGGTCAGTCTGTTCGAGAAAGCCGATCGGATCGGCGGTATTCTTCGCTACGGCATCCCGGATTTCAAGCTGGAGAAGTGGATCCTGGACCGGCGTCTGGAGCAGCTGGCCGCCGAAGGGGTGGAGTTCGAGACCGAGGTGGTGATCGGCGAGGATCTGTCGATACGCTATCTTCGACGCAAATTCGATGCCATTCTCCTGGCTATAGGCGCCGGCAAGCCCCGCGACTTGCCGGTATCCGGACGAGGGTACGAGGGCATCCACTTCGCCATGGAGTACCTGACCGAATCGAACAAGGCGGTGATCGGGGACCTGGATACGGACCAGATCATCTCCGCCGCCGGTAAGCGGGTGCTGGTCATCGGCGGGGGTGACACCGGTGCAGACTGCGTCGGTACCGCCATCCGTCAAAAGGCGCGCTCCGTAACTCAGGTGGAAATCCTGCCCAAACCGAGGGAGTGGAGCGAACCCTGGAATCCGGAGTGGCCCTTCTGGCCCAACATCCTACGCTCCAGCACCTCCCACCAGGAAGGATGCCAGCGACTCTGGTCGATAAACACGATGCAGTTCACCGGAGGCTACGATCCCTGGGTGCAGAAGGCTCACCTCAACAAGGTGGAGTGGCAGCCGGATGAGCGGCGTTCTGGCGGAGGCGCGCCCCGGCTACGCCCCGTGGAGATCCCGGGCAGCGAATTCGAGCTGGACGTGGATCTGGTGCTCCTGGCCCTGGGCTTCGTCCACGTGGAGCACGGACCCGTGGTCGAAGATCTGGGCATCGCCCTGGACCAGCTGGGCAACATCAGCGTGGACGAGCGCTATCAGACCTCGGCGGAGAGCATCTTCGCGGCCGGCGACTGCCACAGCGGCGCCTCCCTGGTGGTGCGAGCCATCGACCACGGCCGCCGGGCCGCCCAGGCGGTGGACGAGTACCTGAAAGGTCAATAGAGTCTTGTAAACGTGTTTGGGCGAATATTCGGGTATTGTTGAATCAGGTTTTTATCTCATCCCAGCAAATCAAAATACCTAGGTAGTCATAACTTTTTGACAGCAGTTTGTGGTACATTGTTGGGGCATCTCTGTAGGATACGTAGTGGGTGATCATATGCTTGAGATCCAACTGTTTTGCAACCAAAAGTGAAAAGAGAAGCTCACCATGGCGTTTTTTACTCCAGGGTGTGTGTAACGTTTCCGTCTGAGGATGAGAGCTGCTGTGCGCACCGATTAAGGTAAAGCTTGGCCAGCAGCACATATCATGAAAGTCAAATTGGATTTTCTCCCTGGGGCTGCTAACGATGACGAAACGTCCCTGATCTTTCATCACTTCCAACTCAGTGGGTATAAGCGAAGCAACTCCGGAGGCTTCGACAACTACATCAGCCATGCGTCCGCATGTCCATTCCTCCACAGCTTTTCGGACATCTGATTTCAATGGATTTATACCGAACAAAAGACTGTCTTCAGGAAGAAGGTCGAGCCGGTAGCTGGAGGTGTCAACAGCAATTACCGGGCTGGCTCCGCAGAGTCTGCAAAAAAGCGCGGTGAGATGCCCGATCACTCCCATACCGTAGATAACTACCGCCTCTCCCAAGTGAACATCGGCTCGCCTGATAGCATTGAGCGCAATCGGAGCCAAAGTATAAAAACAAGCTTCCTCTAAGAGCACGTCATCTGGTACTTGTTGTATCATCTCAACCGATTGTACGGAATAACGGCAGTGCGGTGAATGTCCTACAACGGTTTTTCCTACCCAGGTCAAATTTCCAGTGTCCCCCGCTTTTACGACCTTAGCAACACCATTGTATCCCGGTGTGTAAGGATAATTTCCTATCCGTGACCACGCCGAGCCAGACGGATACTCACCGCTCAGTATTGTGATCTCCGTGCCAGTGCTCATCATGGAAAAGATGTTTTCCAATAAAAGTTCGCCAGCACGCGGATCGGGAATTTCTCGCTCTTCAATAACGACATTCCCGGGTTTCCGAAAAACTACTGTTGGATTGACAGACATACTATGTTACTTGTTGTGCAGCCACAGATCGATAGGTTTTTCAACCTCCTTTTCAAAAGGGAAATATACCTTGCAACCTTTATTTGCCGATTCATAGGCCGCGAGCATCATTTCCATCACCTTTCTGCCATCCTCGCCAGTGACGACCGGATCGGTGTCGTTGAGAATACAGTCCGTAAAATGACGGAACATCTGGGGGAAACCATAATGCCATTCCTCTTCATAGGTAGCGTATGTCCAGCCTGGCGGCACATTTTCGCTGACGTAGTGTTTTTTCTGATATCCGATTTCACTATACGTGTCCAGAGTCATCCCCATCGGCATATAAGCATAGCTTACTCCCTTTGTTCCATAGGCCTCTGCCTTGTCCTCGAATCCCCCCTTCTTCGCCCAGCTGGTTTCGGTTATTGCCCTCAGACCGTTCCTGAAGTTAACGATTATAATTGACTCATCATCACCTCTCTGTTCACGTGCGTGAACACAATTAGCCATCTCTGCAAAGATGCTTTCAGGTTCCTCGTTCTTGCAGATCCACCGGAAGAACTGCAGGGCGTGGCAGCCCAGATCCATCGTCGCCCACCCACCGGATTTGCTCAAATCCCAGAACCATTCGGTGGGGGGTCCGCCGTGTTTCGAACTCTGCTTAAGCAGGAACACATCCCCCAAAGCACCGGAATCACATATCTCTTTCAATTTGACATATTTTGGCTCAAAGCAGATATTTTCTCCATACATCAGCCTCACGTTGGCTCTCCTGCATGCCTCTATCATTTCATCTGCCTCAAAAAGATTCATACAGAGAGGTTTTACACACACCACGTGTTTCCCCGCGCTTGCGGCCTCGACAGTAATTTGAGCATGGAGATGATTCGGTGTACCAATTACGACCAAGTCGATCGCATCCATTTCCAGCATCTTGCGGTACTCAGTAAATCGGCGAGGTATATCGAATCTTGAAGCGAAACTCGCGATGTGTTCCTCGGTCGGAGATGCACAGGCAACAATATCAACCGCTGATATTGTTTTTAGTGCGATCGCGTAGATATTCGCAATGCCTCCCGAACCGACAATAGCGACTTTTACATCTTTCATGTCACTCCACCACTTGAGTGTTTGGCAACATCCAATAGATATGTCGAACGCCGACCAAAGGCGAGTACCCGGGTTTTAACACTTCATATTGAACAGTTTGCAGGCATTCTTATAAAATATCTGATCTTGCTCATCCTGGGAAAGTCCGATTTCATTGAAGTGATTAGTCCAAATCTCTATATACTTCTCGTAGTTGAAGTACTCCATATCCAGACCCCATAGAAGGAATTCAACCGGAGCCTCTTTCTTAATCCATCTCCCCTCAGTTATCTTTCTTAGGGTATTAATCTCCCCGGTTATATCGAAGTACACATTCCTGCTGTGGTTTTTAAAGGAATCTATCAGGCAGCAGGCCTCTTCGTAATAGCCGAATCCAAGATGAGCCCCAATAATATTCAACTTTGGAAACCGGACTCCAATATCCTCCAGGAAGATAGGTTTCGTATTGAAAGAATTCACATCCTCTTTAAAGTAGCTCTTCAACCCGTTTATGCCGGTATGAAAGAGAATGGGCATTTCAAAGTACTCGCATCTTTTATAAAACTCAAAATAGCCTTTATGATCCCACCTGTGTTTCGGCATAATCAGTTTTATCGCCTTAAAACCCCTCCTGAACAGATCGTCGATTATCAACGGAGTATGGTAGTCTAGATCGACAAATCCCATACCAACGATATGGTCCGGATATTTTTTAAAGAATTTTTCGACTTCATCGTTCATTTCTACACATATCGTCTTCCCCTGTAGGTACCCATTGTTGCACAACCCGAATCCGTTTACCGCTACTACCATATCAAGTTTTTTACAGCAGTTGATCAGTTGATCCTCGAAGTATTCATTCGGTGTGTAACCCTTAGGTATCTTCGTTTTGCCGCTCCAATCAACGATGCCGTAGTGTGTGTGAACATCGAAATACTTCATTTCAAGTACTCCCTTCTAGTTTAGTTTTTTACGACTCATTTGTACTTTTTTTCGATAGAACAAGAGACCGATTATCCGCAAGATATGACTCTATTTGCATACCTCCTTTTTTCTACCTCACTCGAAGGTGGGCAAATACTCTCGGAATTCCTTAACATATTCATCCGCAAGTTTCCTCGCCGTAGAAAGATCACTTATCATTGGTTCTAGAGCAAACAATTTATATACCGAGTTCATGTCTCCCTCGATGACCGCATCGACAGTTAGATCGTTCAGTACAACCTGTCTCCTGCAAAGCTCTGCAATCGGCTCCGGAAGCTCACCGATCGCCAGTCCTGTTATTCCATTCCCTCCGATTATTCCCGGAACTTCAACAATCGCCCCTGCTGGTAGATTACAGATGCTACCCTGATTCGGAATATTTACGGTCTCGACATAATTATTTTTATTTTTTTCCAGTGAGGCGATAATCAACGCCACCTCCTCGGTGATCGCTTCATTAATGGAGCTCTTCAGGCTTTCTATGCTCTTTTTCCCCTGTGTCATTTCCGATATATCTTTCCACATCATCTCCCTGGTACGATTGCCCCAGTCAAAACTGTACATTTGAATATCGTATTTTTTGAATGTTTCAGCCGATAGCTGACTTACATACGGCACGTACTCTGATATGTGGCAATCACCTGCGACGGGTATTTGGCCAAAGATCTTGATCATTTCCTGCGTCAGTGGCTCGAACTCGGGAGGTAGTTCCATCAGCTTTTTTCTAGCAACCTCAAACATATCCCTACCTGTCTTTTTATCCCTGATATCGAGCACCCAGGTGAAATGATTTATTCCGGCCGCCTTGACAGTGAAAAACTCTCTGGTTTGATTTATCAATCGAAAGTGATAATCTAATTGGTCTTCTGTCCACAGAAATCGTGGATCCTTCCTGACTTTGATCCCAATTTCATTCCCAAAGGCTGTTCCAAGAATAAAATAGATAAAATAAAGTTGATCACACACTCCAACGAAATCGAGCTCTGATACGCGTTTGATCGTATTGCATATTCTCTGCATGGGATTAGTCAAGTTGATAATAAATGCCTTGGGGCAGAGCTTATTGATATCTTCCAGAATGGGTAACAACATCGATATGTTCCGAGCCGAATGAATAAAACCCCCGGGACCACCGTTTTCAGCATAGTGGGAAATGTTGTACTTCAGCGCTATCTCGTAATCTTTCTTCCAGCATTTTTCCCTGTCTATAGCAATGCAAATAATAACGTAATCCGCATTCTTCAGTACCTCTTGGCGGTCACCTGTGGCGGAAATCTTCATACCTGCGCTCCACTGCTGATTCATGATCTCCGCCAATTCTCTAATTTGATTCACGCCATCTGTATTGATATCAACAAGCGCCAGCTCCATGCCGTGCAGATCTTCGGATAGCATCAGTTCGGCCAGCGTGGACAATCCGAAACTGGAACTTCCTGCACCTATTACCACTATTTTTTTTCTATTTATTTTCATAAACTTATGCCTTCGCTACCCGGTTGATTGAGTGCCTCCCCCAACTTACTTTGTAGCAAACTCACGATCCTCCTATCGATGAACTTCCCGAGTATGTTGTTCAGTTCCCTCTCTTGTTCTTTATCCACAACAGGCGCTGGAGGGAATTTCCTCTTTATCGTGTTTTGAAATTCAAGGTTTGCTCTACTGAAAAGCTGTTCATTTTTTTTCCTGCTGTACGAACCGGAACTGAAGACTCGGGATCTCCAGATTGTATCACTTGTTGCGCTACCTAATACAGGGAATCGCTTTCCTGGCCCGTTCTTTTTGATGCTGTCAAACTTAAGCGTTTGTTCGTTTATTTCTATGTCCTTTTGGAAGATATAGTTTAAGTAGCTAATCATCTCATCGTCTATGATCAGCTCCTCGAAGCTGATACCCTGATCGGCCCCGACTATGCCCTGTAAACCGATCTGATTCACCCCAGCCGCAATTGCTAAAGCAGCGGTAACACCCCTTTCAAAACCAGACTGGAAATCGTTTTGCACCGAATCACTGAGACCGGTATTGGTTATGCATTTTTTGAAGCCGTAGAAGTCTGCCAGCTGGCGACCCACGATCGAAAAAATCGCCTGATTCGGACTCCCGAAGAGAGGACTTGAATCGTCCTTTTCACCGACGGATTGAGTCCCGAACAGATAGTCGAAAAAAATAGTTTCCGGATTTATCAACATCGTTACGACCATCGCGGCGAGTATATTCGCGTTCGAAAGCGATATTGCAGATGCGAAGGTCATGGGACTGTGGTAGCCCATCCAAAACCAGCCTCCTGGTAGAATTTTCATTCTATTCTTAGCAAATTCGAAGGCTATATCCAAATGAGTCTTCGAGAACTCAAGGTTATTCGCGGCTTCCAACTCGAACTCAGCCAATCTTCCATTTCTCAATTGAGTTTCATCTTCGGCAATCACTCGTGCCATTTGGATAATGCATTTTGCTGAGTTCAGTGTATCAATTGCTCCGATAAAATACCTTTTTTCCGAGAACAAATTAAGTAAATAGTAATTGATTATTGGAGCGTGTTTACCAAAATCCTCATCAATTACTAAACAGGACACCCTTTCAATGTTTTCCAAGCTGTTCCCCAATACGATGCCGTACAACATTTCTCGCAGAGTTGCTTTTCTTGCACTGTTCGTCGAATAATCAAAAACACTGGACAAATTGGCCTCGCTCATCCAACCTCTAAGTGGAGTCAACCTTGTGCTGGCATTCGAATTCCGTGAGTAATACGTGCTTTGCCTGTCGACGGCCTGCCCTATCACCCTATTCACCAGCTTGGCAGGGATCTTCACAATCTCTTTGCTAAAGTCAACTCGGGCTCCTTTTTTCTTGAAAATGTCCAGGAGCATCTGGTTCGGAACCCTTATGCCGATTTCGCTCAATATTTTCAACGACTCAGCGTGAATCTGCTGTAAATCTTGATGACTCAATATCTTAATGGTAGCCATGCTTAACCGTTAAACTTTCTTTTACTCAATCAACAGGAGTATCTATTCCTTCAATCCTGTTAGTGCCAAAGACCGTACAAAATGACGTTGTGCAATAAAATAAGCCATCATCATAGGTACGACCGCTGTTACACTAACGGCGAATAGTTGATTTAAAGGCGATTTGAAACCTGTAACGAATAACGCTAATCCAACGGTCATGGTCCTTTTTTTTGACAACCCAATTACCAGTGGCCACAGAAACTCATCCCATACTGCTATAAAATTGATCACTCCCAAGGCTGACACAATTGGCATGGCAAGAGGGATGATTATTCTAGCGAATATAAGAATCTCTCCTGCTCCATCGATCCTAGCTGCATCTATATAATCTTCCGGTATGACTATCATGAATTGCCTCATCAAGAAAACACCCACTCCTGTCATCATAAAGGGGGCTAAAAGGCCTGGAAGAGTATCGACCATTCCAAGGTTCTTTATGATTCTGAAGAGAGGAACCATCGTAACATGGACGGAAATCATGAGAGTAGACAAGACCATAAAGAAGAACACTCTGCGGCCGAAAAATTTGAATTTAGCGAAACCATAGCCTGCTAGGGAACAGAAAAACAGCACACTGATAGTAGACAGAGTGGCGAATAAGATACTGTTTACATAGTATGTTGGGTATGGCCGCGTAGTATATGGAATTATAAAATTTTCGATTTTAATCTTTGATGGAATGGAAAACTTAAGAACCTCATCTAAAGGTTTAAATGCTGACAAGAATATCCAAACGATCGGGATTATAATGATGAGGAGCCAAAGAGTCAGCAAGAAATATCTAACGAACCATCCGGCTGCCGTAGTCAAATTTAACTTGGATTTCAAGTTGCCTATTCCTTTATATCAATCAGGCGAAACTGAAGTACGGTGAGTATTAGGATTATCATAAACAGAACAACAGACATCGCACTTGCCCTACCCATGTTGAAGTTCTTAAATGCCTCTTCGTAGATTCGTAAAGCCAGCACTCTTGTGGAATCTACAGGACCACCTTTGGTTATAATATACATGGGTTCGATGACCTTTACTGAACCAATCATCGATATCACCAACACGAATGTTATCGTAGGTTTTAAAAGGGGAAGCGTAATGAGTCGGAAAGATGTGAAATTTCCGGCACCATCTATCTTTGCCGCGTCATAATATTGCTCAGGAATTGCATTCAAACCAGACAAGAATACAATCATATAGAAACCTGACCATTTCCACACACTCAGTAGAATTACTACCCATATTGCCAGCTTGGTAGAAGTCAACCAATCGATTTTTTTAGTTCCTAATATATTGTTAACCAAACCGCTCGGAATAAACATTGCATACCAGGTTATGGAGATCACAATCAGCGAAATCACCAGGGGCATAAAAAATATGAATTGGTAGGCATCTCGAAGAGGGAAACTTCTTTTCAGCAATAGTGCCAATCCAAAAGCGACTATGAAAACAATGACGCAGTAGCCAAGTGTATAGATCAGTGTAGCCTTGAGTGAGTTTATAAATTGAGGGCTGGAGAAGATGGCGATATAGTTCCGAAATCCTACAAAGACACCTTCTGAGAATATATTGTATTCAAAAAAGCTGTAAAAGAATGCGCTTAGAATCGGGAAGAAACTGAGTACACCGAAATACACCAGTACGGGAAGTACAAAAAGAAATCCAGTTAGCTTGATTTTGGTAGCATAGTGCAAACCAATTCTCTGCCTTTTACTCATATCGTAGGGTGTGCAGTCATAAGTAGGATATTCATTAGGAGGTGGGACAACCCAAGCTGCCCCACCTCCACTTACGATTCCAAGCCAGAAGGATTACTTCCAGGTTGCTATCGCCGCATCAATTTCGCTTTTAGCCGTATTTAAGGTTTTTTCAACATCGGCGTTGTCATACATTACCGCCTGAAAAGCTCTCCATATTGCCTGATAGTAGTCAGTATAGTTTGTTATATAGATGGCAGTTTTGGCGTATTCCATGGCTTCGACAAACAGATCGAAATAGGGCGTTTTAGCGGCGTTTGCCTCGGGAGTATCCATCCACTGCGGATGTCTCGGTTGGATGAATCTGGAATTCTTGTACCACAACAGTTGGTTACTCGACAAGAAATCTATCAGCCTCCAACCATCGTCCTGTTTTTGAGAGTTTGCATTAACAGCCCAGTACCACGAATAAGCAAAAGTGGATTTGACACCTCCCTCTAACTGAGGGACTGGAACCACTTTATAGTGGTCGGCGATCGGCTTGCCTTCCAGCGTTGGCTCTACCCAGTTCATACCAAGCATCATGCTTGTCTGTTCTTCAATAAAATCCTGTTGAGCAAAATAAGGATCAAAACTACCTGCTTTAGGCGTACCGACTTTGCTATCATATACCAATGACTGCATCATCTTAAAAGCCTTTACAGCTCCGGAAGAATTCAACAAGCATTCGGAATTGTCACTGTTGAAAACACTGGCACCGAATTGGGCTAGAATCGGTATCACAAAATACACACAGTCTGTATCGCCTGTGTAGTTGAAGTCAAATCCTTCTCTGGTGAAGTTGCCCCCACTGTCAACAATCGCTAATTTTTTTGCTACTTTAGCCAGATCGTTCCAGGATTTTGGGTAGTCGGTGTCGGGATTAAGTCCGACTTCTTTGTAATGAGCAGTATTTATATAGAGAGCCTCCGTGTTATGTTCGATGTGCGGGCCATAAGGTACTCCTTTGACTGAAACAGTGCGTAAGCTTCCGGGGGTAAAATCAGCCTCCATGTCTTTCAGCGAGTTGTATCCCAAAAGCTTGTATTCCACCGGTGCAATCAATCCTGCCTTCACCCAATTTGCAGTCATTCGATCACCACTTCCGAAAATGTCCGGGCCTTCACCAGTGGCTAGAAAGGTTGCCAAAGCCGTTTCGAACTCGGTCCATGGAAAGTTAATATACTCTATTTTAATTCCGGGATTAGCCGCTTCATATTCGGGGATTAACGTATTGACAGTCTCGACAATCGGAGCGAAGTCATGCGTCCAATAAACGATCTCTTCAGGTTTTTCAACTCCCCCCGTCTGCCCCCCCGAGAATGCAGAACCTACGACGACAACCGACAGTAATAGAACGACGATCCGTTTCATGCATTTTCTCCTTTCTTGCGTGAAACTGTATTTATGCGACCGGCAGAGATACCCAAATAGCTCGACTAGCATCACCCCCCTTCTACCTGAATCCACTTGACTATACATCTAATTCAGTCATATGTCAACCAGTTTTCAAGCGTATTTTGCTTGAATTTTTCCATTTGTACTTGATATGAGCATAATTCGTTAATATAATGAGAGTAATTCTTCGACAATGAGAGGCGTTGATATGGATTGGATCGAAAAACTATTCAGCAGTAAAAAACCAATTATTGCGATGTGCCACCTGCACGCACTACCGGGTGATCCTAAATACGATCCAGCAAAAGGCATTGGCTGGGTCATAGACAAAGCCCTACAGGATCTCACCGCTCTGCAAGATGGGGGTGTTGATGGCGTGATGTTCTCTAATGAATATAGTATTCCCTATTTGACAAAAGTCGAACAAGTTACTGTGGCTACAATGTCCTGCATAATTGGAGAATTGAGAAAATCAATCAAGATTCCATATGGAGTGAATGTTTTGTGGGATCCAATGGCTACAATTGACCTAGCGGTTGCCACGGAGGCGGCGTTTGCTCGGGAGGTATTTACCGGTGCCTACGCCAGTGATTTCGGTGTTTGGAATACAGATTTCGGTAAAACAGCGAGGCATCAATACAGAACTCACGGGGAAAACATACGGCTGCTTTTCAATATTGTACCGGAGGCAGCCGCATACCTGGCTGACCGTAAACTCGAAAACATAGCCCGTTCGACCATCTTCAATATGAATCCAGATGCCTTGTGCATATCGGGTGTCACTGCTGGTGTGGAGACGTCTCTCGAATTACTAAAACGAGTGAAGCAAGAAGTTCCTGATTTTCCGGTTTTTGCAAATACGGGTGTGACGGCAGCAAATGTAAGAGAACAGTTGGCAATAGCGGACGGAGCTGTTGTTGGAACAGGTTTGAAGTATGACGGGAAAATTTGGAACGATGTCGATATCAAACGAGTGAAAGAGCTCATGCAGCTGGTTAAAAGTCTCTGAGGAAAAACTCGGAGATCTGTGCATCCTTCATATGGTTTAAAATGATTTTGAGTTATCTGATGCATAATCTCACAGATTCCAGTAGGGTATACTATTCTAACTATGAAACGCTTTGATCGAATGCGAAAAATAAGCGATTTTCTGAACGAATATGGGAATGTATCCACTGTAGTTCTCGCCAAAATGCTTGATATCTCTGAATCATCGGTGCGGCGAGATATAAACTATATGATCTCATTGGAGGAATACAAGAATATAGAACGTGTACACGGCGGACTCATTCTTAATCGGGACAGAAATGGCCTGGAGTATATGTTCGAACTAAAACTAGATCTAAATAGGCATCTCAAGCAGGCAGTTGCCAAAGCGGCAACCAGATTTATTGACGACAAGGATAATATAATTATTGACTCCGGAACAACCTGCCTATATTTTGCTCAGTCATTACACAATAAAAAAGGTCTGAGCGTGATTACGACAGATGTACGAATAGCAGAAGAACTGGCGAAGTACTCAGATATCGAATCAAATATTATAGGCGGCATTGTGCGACCCGGTTACTACACCGTGGGTGGTATCAACGCTTTGGATAACCTCGATCGTTTCAGTGTAGACAAAGTGTTTATGTCTGTAGATGCAATAGATTTAGAGCATGGAATAACGAACACGACTGAGTTTGAAGTCGGAGTGAAAAGCAAAATAGTCAAATCAGCAAAACGAGTCTATGTACTGACAGACTACACTAAGTTCGGGAAACATATGTTATACAGGGTATCCGGCATATCTGGGATTATGACGATTATAACGAACAAGAGCCTAGATCCGACAACATATGAGAAGTTTCGGGAGGCGGGTGTAGACCTCATCTTGGTGTGATAACGGAATTCATCGCTTAGGGAGTATGAAAAAAGCAGCCGTCGGACTCGATATCGGCACCACTGCGGTAAAAGCCATCGTGCTCGATAACTTGGGTGGTGTATTGTACGCCAACTCCCTCCCGCATACTCTTGAATCTCCATTACCAGGATACGCCGAAGAGAATCCCGAACTCTGGTTGACCAACATAAAGAACCTGCTCACGGATATCGCGTCAACGGTGGACAGAAGGCAAATCGGCGCCCTTGGAGTTTCAGGTATGGTGCCGACTCTGATTTTGGTTGACGAGGCTGGAAATCCGTTACATCCGTCCATACAGCAGAATGACGCCAGGGCATCTACGGAAATCGCAGAGTTCAAAACAGAAATTGACGAGGATATGTTTTTCAATATGACCGGAAACACCATAAACCAACAGGTTGTTTTTCCGAAGTACCGCTGGCTGGCTAAACACAAACCCGAGTTAATTCGTAAAACCCGGTTTATAATGGGCTCATACAACTACTGTGGTTATAGGCTGACCGATACCCCTACCTTAGATGTAAACTGGGCTCTGGAAAGTGGCATGTGGCTTCTCGAAAAAAAGGAGTGGCACAAAGAAATTCTGACCTTATGCCAAATTCCCGAATCATTTCTTGCCCCCGTTCATTCCCCCGCCGACATTATCGGCTTCACTACACGACGTCTGGAAGAGGATACGCGTTTTCCTTCCGGGATTCCGGTGATCGCTGGATCCGCCGATCATGTGGCTTCTGCCCTGAGCGTTGGCGTTCAAGATGAGGGAGATCTACTGTTAAAACTGGGCGGTGCAGCCGATATTCTCTATGCTACGAAGCACTGCCGTTTAGATAAGCGTCTATTCATAGACTACCACGATATAGAAGATCATTACCTGCTGAACGGCTGTATGGCTTCAAGCGGATCGATCGTCGAATGGTTTGTGAGACAACTGGGCAAGGCGAGTTTATCGGAGCTGGATCGTGCAGCTGAAGGAGTAAAACCTGGTTGTCATGGGCTTTTGCTTCTTCCCTATTTCCTTGGTGAAAAAACACCCATCTTCGATCTCAATGCAAGGGGAGTCTATTTCGGGTTGTCTTTATTCCACGAAAAACAGCATATGTATAGGGCTATTCTGGAATCAGTCGCCTATGGTTTTCTGCATCATATCGAAGTGATCAGAGAGATGCAACTTGAGATAAACAGGGTGTTCCTCTCGAACGGGGGTTCAAAGAGCAGTCTTTGGAGGCAGATCGTTGTCGATGCGGTAGGCCGCGATGGATTATACTACCCCGACCATCCCGGATCGTGTCTGGGTGTCGCTTTTCTGGCAGCAAACGGTGCAGGTATTTCCAACAATTGGCAAGGACTAAAAAAATATTTAACAAAAGCAGTGAAGATTTCGTTTTCCAGTCATAATCATCAGATTTATCAAGCCTATTTTCACTTGTACAAGGAATTGTATCGAGCTGTGAAACCTCTCTTCGAAAAGCTCAAATCTTTAGAATCGTTGGGCTTGACCTGATACTAGAAACGGGAGGTTCATTTGTGGCCCGACTCGCTGTTTTAGGTGGCTCCAGAACCAAGACAAAATCTTTTCCAAAGTGGCCACAGTATGACCGCAGAGAGGAGGATGCTCTACAACAGGTACTTAGGAGTAGGCGCTGGGCGCGCAACCAGGGTACGCAAACAGCGGAGTTCGAAAAGGCATTTGCTGAGTTCCAAGACGCTAAATACGCCGTTGCTATTTCCAGCGGCACCCAGGCTCTGGAGGTAACTCTAGGCGCGCTGGGAATCGGACCGGGAGATGAGGTGATTGTACCCGATTATTCATTTTTCGCCACCGCCAGTGCCGTGCTGTCCGTGGGCGCGTTGCCGATCTTCGTCGATATAACCGATACTTCTTACTGCATCGAGCCAGATCAAATAGAACCGGCCATTTCTGACCGGACTAAAGCAGTAATCGCAGTGCATGTCGGAGGACACCCGGCTGACCTTGATCGGCTTTATGAAATATCTCATAAAAACGGCCTAGTCATTCTGGAGGACTGTGCTCATGCTCACGGAAGCGAGTGGAGAGGAAAAAAAGTAGGTACGTTCGGTAGTGCAGGAGCATTTAGTTTTCAATCATCAAAGCTTATCACCGCGGGGGAGGGCGGAATAATATTGACCAACAACAAGAGAATCGAACAAAGGGCTCGATCAATCCACGATTGCGGACGCTTGCCAGGGGGTGGTACCTACGATCACTATAACTACGGATCAAATTGCAGACTCACTGAATGGCAGGGAGCGATCCTAAGGGTACAGCTGACAAGGTTTAAAGATCACAGAGAACTGAGAATGCAGAACGCCAAACGGTTGAGTGAGATGCTTTCTAAGATTGACGGGATCACACCACTGTCGCAGGATGAGCGCTGTACCTACAACAGTTACTTCGCGTTCATATTCCGCTATGATTGCTCTTCGTTCCTGGGTTTATCCGGCGCAGGTTTCAGGGAAGCTATGCAAGCGGAGGGAATCCCCATTTGGCCAAGCTACCCACCGCTGAACCAGTTGCATATATTTCAGAAGAAGAAATTTCTCGAACGCCTGCACATCGCCAAAGACGAAATACCGAATAAAATGATAACAATTTTAAGATCACATTACCCCGTCACAGAAAAAGCGTCTCGCGAAGCCGTATGGCTCCCCCATCATACTCTCCTCGGTGATGAGCAGGATCTTAGCGAAATTGTCGAAGCGGTAAAAAAGATACAAGACAATGCTCGAGAGCTGGTTGACGGCAACCGCCGCGCTGCGGCTGACTAGTATCTTTGGGATCTAGGGGATTAACTAATGGATAAAGAGTTCTATATCTTTGAACCGGCAAGTCGCGTTTTCACTTCTTCGTGGGAAACGACCTTTCCCTCCTCAATATTTCTCAATCCAGCCTCCACTTATTGAAGAGGAGAGGCCACGAGAAGAAACACGCCCGAAACAAGCCACCGGAGGTCAATCCAGCGGCAGATCCCGCCGGTACTCAACCAGGTCGTGGATGCCCGCCTCCTTCTTTCCCGCCTCGCTCATGCGCTCGATAAGGATCTCCCCGGAAAATACAGCCTGGTGGAGCTCTTCCAGACTCCGGTAACCCAGGGACTGGAGGCACTTGCGGATCCCCGTCTTGATCTGGGGCACCCACTGGGAAACCGGTCCCTTGGAACGTACGGTCCCGACAACCCCTTCGGCCACGTAGTCGTCGAAGTTCTGCACGTCGTAACGAGCCGCGCTGCCCCTGACCACCGCCTCCAACGACCCCATGCCCTTGTAGCTCTTGAGCTTGCGTCCCTGCCGGTCGTAGATGATCGCCCCCGGTGCCTCGTCGGTTCCGGCCAGCATCGAACCGAGCATCACCGCATCGGCGAACAGCAACCCCTTACCGATGGCGCTGAAGGTGGCGTAGCCGCCGTCGGAGATGACCGGAATCCTGGGCTCGATGCCCTTTTCACTGCAGTACTCCCGCACGGCCCGAGCGCAGGAGTAGGTGGCGGTGATCTGTGAACGGGTTCCCAGGCTGACCTGAGAGGTCGAACAGATCGATCCGACGCCCTTGCCCACCCGGATCGCATCGGCGCCCCATTCGATCCCCCTGATCGCTCCCCCTGCGGTGGCCACATTCCCGTAGATCACATCGATATCCGGGTGTTCGGCTTTCAGATACTCCAGCGCCGCCTTTTCGTGGCTGGAGTTGCCGTGGGAACTGTCGATGCAGAGAAAATCCACGCCCGCGCTCACCAGCGCGGCCGCCCTCTCCCTGGTCTCCCCCAGGCTGGTGGTCACGGCGGCTCCCACTACCAGACTCTTGTGTCTGTCCTTGATGCTGTCGGGGAAGGCCTCATTTTTCTCTATATCGGTACGGGTCACCAGAGATTCGATGGCTCCGGATCCGTTGACGATCAGAAGCACCCCGGCGTGGCTTTCCAGCAGCAGATCATTGGCTCTGGACAGTCGCGCCGTATCCTCCTCCGGCAGCTCATCGTCGCGCACGATCTGATGGCCCAATCCCTCCAGCGGAACCATGCGCTCGGCGACCGTCATCTCAGCATGCTTCCGTCCCGAATAGTCGTTCTTGGTGAGTAACCCGACCAGGCGACCTCCATCGGCAATCGGCAGCGTCGAGATGCCCGTCTGGTTGCGGATCTCCACGGCCTTGGCGATCGTATCGGAGGGGCCGAGGGTGATCGGATCCTTCACGAATCCGTTTTCGAAACGTTTGACCTTCCGCACCTGCTCGACCTGCTCCTCAATTGTCATGTTGTAGTGGATGACCGCCGGGAAGCCCTGAAGAGCCACGGCGATAGCCAACTCGTACTCACTGATGTCTTCCATGGGCGAGGAGACCAGCGGCGAGTTGATGAGGATGTTCCGGGTGATCCGGGAGCTTAGATCCACCTCCTGGACACCGAAATCGATGGTTCGCGGCTGCAGTATGCACAGGTCATCGAAGGTGAGGCTTTCACCTCGAAAGCGCTCGAAAAAAACTTCAGCAGGAAGACCGAGGGGATCGACGGGCTTTGTCATGATACAGGCTACTTTACTCGAGGCTCCGGAAGGTTTCAAGTTCCCCCCCGCCGGGATTGACAGTCATCATCATTCGTATACACTTTCTGCGGCAACAAGAAATGGCGGTCAGGGGTATTGAAGATTAAAATCTGGGGCTGTCGCGGCTCGATCCCCAGCCCGGGCTGTGACACCAACGTTTACGGGGGAAATACGACCTGCGTCGAGGTCCGTCTGGAGGACGGATCCCTGATCGTCATTGACGCCGGCACCGGTATGCGCTGCCTTGGCATCGAGCTTCTGGAAACCGGCGAGCCGAAACAGATCCACCTGCTGCTCACCCATGCGCATTGGGACCATCTACAGGGCTTTCCCTTCTTCGTGCCCGCCTACCTGGAAGGCTACTCGATCATCGTTCGGGGAGGACCCCGGGCAAGAAAATCCCTGGAGGGATTTCTGGCTCACCAGTTGGATCCACCCTACTTCCCTGTTCCTTTTCGGGATCTCAAGGCCAGGTTCGATTTCCAGCAGGAGGATGGCCGCTCCCTGTCGATCGGGGGCGTGGAGATTCTGCCGATCCCTCTCAAGCACCCCAATGGCGGATATGGCTACAAGTTCATCGAAAACGGCAAAACCTTCGTCTTTCTCACCGATAACGAGATCGGTTTCGATCATCCCGGAGGACTTTCCGACTCCGCCTACGCGGATCTCTGCCGAAACGCCGACCTCTTGCTTCACGACGGACAGTATACGCAAAAGGAGTACGAGATATCTCGAGGATGGGGACACTCAACCTTTGAGGCGGTTACCGAACTGGGAATCACCGCCGATGTCAGGCGTATGGGAATCTTCCACCACGACCCCCGCCATCTGGATCAAGATCTGGATCGCTACATAGAGGAGTGTCGGCAGCGGATTGTCCTGAAAAAAAGCCGAGTCGAATGCTTCGGCACAAAGGAAGGTATGGAAATCAGCCTCTGATTTTCTTACTATAACCATATGAGCACAAAAATACGAAAATCCACGCTCTGGGATCCAGTCGCCCTCAAAGAGGATATCCTGTACCAGGGCGAATTTTCGACCCTGACCGTCTGGCTGAGACGAAGCGGCCGGGATTGGTTTCTGGCGTCGACGCGGCCGGAGGGGAAAACGGATCCGGCCCCGCTTCACGAGGTCAAAGCAACAGAGCTGCCGAACCAGGCCAGTTTCAGCCGCTGGGTCGTGGGTGATGATAGTCAAACCGTCCAGTTCGTTCCGACCATGCCGGATCGCCCGATCGTGGTGCGCCCCGTTGTAAACCTCAAAGTACCTACCGGTCAAGATGCCCGCTTCTTCTTTGCCATTCCGGTATGGGTGCGGGTTGTGGCCCGGCCGGCCGACGGCATCACACTCTGCGAACTGCCCTCGCTGATCCTTTCAAACACCTGGTTCGGCAGACCTGCCGCGGGGGAGCTGTGCTATGCTCTGCAGATAGAAGCGGCCGGTAGCTTGGAGGAGCTTGAAGACCGCCCCTGTATGGCCATATGTCCGGTAACCATTCGGAATCAGGCCCCGAAGGAGCTCGACTTCGCGAGGCTCTGCGTGCGGGTGGAGCACCTGGATGTGTTCAGTGACCGAGAACGGCTGTGGACCAACGAGATCGAGGTGCGTTTTGCCGGGGAGGAGCAGTCCAGCCAGGTCACCGTCGGCAGGGGGGCGCCTCCTTACACAGAAAATGCGGAAAAACTCTGCAATGCACGGCAACCGGTGGAGAAGACATTTCTTCAACAGAGCTTCTCCTTTCTGCGCTCCCTCACCGGAATATAGTCCTAGCCAGCAAGCCTGAAGCGAATAGTGGAGTTAAAAATGTTTGAAAGTATCTGGACCGAGATTACCGGCTTCTTCACCCCGGATCGTTTCCGAACGCTTATTGTTATCCTCATTGTCATTGTAGTCGGCATTGCCGTCATCAAAATCCTCAACACTCTCACCAGCAGGGTAACCCGCAGATATCTCTCTCAGCAGTACAAGATGCTGGTGCGCAAAGGCATCCGCTATACCGGGGCGGTCATCCTCCTTTTTATCGTCTTGCACCTGTTGGGGGTTAAAATCACCGCGCTGTTGGGAGCGGCTGGGATCGTGGGAATCGCCATCGGCTTCGCTGCCCAGACCAGCATGTCCAACCTGATCAGCGGACTATTCATGATTTCCGAAAAGCCCTTCGAGATCGGAGACGTGATCAAGGTGAGCGGTACGGTCGGGGTAGTTCAATCCATCGATCTTCTGTCTGTAAAGATCACGACCTTCGACAACCAGTACATCCGCATCCCGAATGAGAAGCTTCTGGGCAGTGAGCTGACCAACGTCACCCGCTTTCCCATCCGCCGGATGGACGTCAACCTGACGGTGGCCTACAAGACAGACATCAATCAGCTCAAATCCGTGCTGGCGGAGATTGCCGCTGCCAATTCCTACTGCCTGGATGAGCCGGCGCCGCTGATCGTGTTCAAGAATTTCGGGGATTCGGCGCTTGAGTTTCTCCTAGGCCTCTGGTTCTATAAAACCGACTACCTCAATCTGAAAAACTCGATCATGCAGGAGATCAAGGAGCGATTCGACCGCGAAGGCATCGAGATCCCCTTCCCGCACCTGAGCCTCTACTCCGGCTCGGCCACCGAGCCCATGCCGATCCGCATCGTCAACGATGCGCCTTCAGCGAGCGGGAGGCCGGTCAGCAGGAAGGCTCCGTCGAGCCACCGAGACCGTGCAGGATCCAAACGGCCAGATTCTCGATGATTCGGTCGACCACTTGGTCGGGAACTCCGTTGCTGAAACGGGATTTTCGCCGCAAATCAGGCGACTCGTTCACATAATCCACCACCACCAGGCGATCCTGGTAATCGAGGGCGATTTCCGCTGAGAAAAGCTGCAGGGAGCTGATGCGGGCGATCCTGTGCGCGATATCGACGAACCGCTGGAGAAGCGTTTCTCCCACCTCCGTGGCCGAAAGGATCTCATAGACATGGGTATGATCATTCCACCAGCATGAGTATACCTCTGCGTTAGAGAAGAATACCCGGAACCAGAAGCGCCGGTCCCGTGTCTGCTTGGGAAGTATCTTCTCCTGCACCAGGTACCTGTCAGAAGGATACTGCTGACGAAGGCTCAGGACGTCCTCCGAACAGCGCCCATCCTGGAAGACTCCTGTCCCCCCGCCGGTGGTGTTGGCCGGTTTGATCACAAAAGGGACGCCCAGGTTCTGCAGGAATCCCTTGTCGATCTCGATATGAGGTTGCTCCGCATACGGCTCGATAATCAGTGTGTCCGGCACGGGAATGCCGGCAGATTGAAACTCCCGGTGCATCAGGGCTTTGTCCGAAGCCCTGAGCATCGTACCGGGACTCTCAAAGAAAATCGTCCCCGGGGGATTCAGGAAGCGGTAGATGGATAGAAACTCAGGGGAGGTATTGGATGCCCTGTCCACGAGGTAGTGGAATCGGAGGTTGTCCGCCCGGAGAAGATCCAGGGTATCTTCGAGGTTTTCGGGCCAGATGAGGTAGGTCGAGTAGCCCCGGAGCTGAAGCCGCTTCTCCAGCTCCAAGAGCAGGTCCCGGTCGTACTGCCAGTCGCTCATCAGGCAAACGTCGTAGACCTGCATGTCCGTTACTCAGGTTTACAACCACTTCTTGCGTTTGAAAAAAATCAGCATTCCTATGAACACCAGGGCCATCACGCCCAACACAGCCGGGTAGCCCCATGGCCAGGAGAGCTCCGGCATGATTTGAAAATTCATCCCGTACACTCCGGCGATGAAGGTCAGGGGAATGAAGATCGTGGCGATGATGGTGAGGACCTTCATGATGCTGTTCATGCGGTTGCTGATGCTGGTCAGATGGACATCCATCAGCCCCGAGACGATCTCCTGAAAGGATTCCAGGATTTCGATGATCTGGATGGTGTGGTCATGGACATCCCTGAGAAAGGGCTGGGTATCCGGTTGCACCAACGGCAGCTGTTCCCGGTACAGACGAACCAGCATCTCCCGCAGCGGCCAAAGGGAGCGGCGCATGAACACCAGGTCGTACTTCAAACTGTGAATGCTCTGCAGCACGTGTGGATCGGGATCATCGATCACCTGTTTTTCGAGAGGTAGGATCCTGTCTTCCAGGTCCTCCATGATCAGGAAGTAATAATCCACGATGGCGTCGATAATGCAGTAGGCAAGGTAATCGCTTCCCCGCTGACGTACGATCCCCTTGCCATTGCGGATACGCTCCCGAAGCGGAGCGAACACGTCCCCCTCCCGCTCCTGGAAGGAGATGACGATCTTGGGAGTCACGATCATGCTGACCTGCTCCGCCTGGAGGACGCGCGTTTTCGGTTCCTGGTAGAGCATCTTCAGGATGGCGAACAGGTAGCTGTCGTACTCCTCCACCTTGGGCCGCTGATGGATGCTGACGATGTCTTCCTGCACCAGCGGATGGATGCCGAAAATCTTAGCGACGGTCTCCACCACCGAGATGTCGTGGATCCCGTCGATGTTGATCCAGACCACGCCTCGGGAATCCTTGCATTCCTTGCATTCCTCGACACTGCCGAGCTGGCGCTCCTTAAAGTAGGTTTCATCGTATTGGAAGACGGTAATCTTGGCTGATTCTACCGGCCGATCACCGGTGTACACGGGAGTTCCGGGGGCCAATCCGGTCTTTTGGACTCTCCTGGAAATAATCGGGCGCACGGTTATCGTTTAGCCCTTCTCTTCCAGCGCCCGATGCTGCCTACGGCCCAGCCCACGATGAAGCCGGCGGCCAGGATGATGAATAGGATCACCGCCCGTGAGGTAGTGATGGTCCAAGCCAGAAAGGTGACATTGGTGTTTTCCATGTTCTGGAAAACAAATATGAGCGCCAGAATTCCAAATGCGATGCCTAAAATGAAACGAAACATAACTTCCCTCCTATAGCGTGATTATAGAGGAATCTGTTGACAAGCGGAAGCTGTCGCCACGGAAGCTGTCAACACGGTAGCTACCGCCGGCGCCCCTGGAAACCACTATTCCCTGCGGCCTTTGGGGCGCGAACGAAGGTACCTGCGGACCAGGCTCGTAATCCGGGACGCCTGTTTGCTGCGATCTTCTACATATTTCGAGATTTTCGTTACGATCTCCTCCTGGCCCAGAACGCAGATGATATTGGACAGCT
Source organism: Spirochaetaceae bacterium (assembly GCA_020353535.1). GTDB lineage: Bacteria > Spirochaetota > Spirochaetia > SZUA-6 > DRHE01 > JAFGQJ01. Next base: position 97,789 of record CP070696.1, read on the forward strand.
CGTTGTTTCTGTTGAAAACAGGATAGAGCGTGGGCGTATCTTTCAGATCGCTCAACTCCAGTTCCCCGTGCTGTTTCTCGATTCTGCCGATCACCGTCTGGAAATCCAGATCGGGCAGCACTTCGGTGATATGCTTTCCCACTACATCAGTGGCTTCAATTTTCAGCTTCTCCAGGCAGCGGGTGCTGATGCTCGACACTTTCCCGGTGATATCGGTGATCAGCAGAGCCAGCCGGCTGTTGTTCAGAAGGAATGCATTGATCGCGGCCAGGGAGCTGATCCGCAGGCTCTTCATTGCGTTCAGCTCGGTAAGCCGCTGATTGAGCTGCCGAATCTTCTCCCCCAGAGGGCCGATCCTCCCCAGGCTACCCTCTATCGAGAAGTTGCCGTAGCGGGTCATGTCGGTGATCTTATCCAGCTCCCGGGAGATGCTGCGGCTTCGCAGCAGAATCACAATGAATATGAGCAGGATCGCCGCTGCCAGGACGATCGACAGAAACAATACGGTCTCCGACCGGAGCTTCAGATCCGCCTGCGACAGGGAGAGGCTCCCCGCAATAAGCAGGTAATCCCGGATGCCGAAGAACAGCACCGCGCTGCAGCACAGCAGCAGCAGAAATATAAACAGGATGCGTCGAATCTGGATCAACGTGCACTCTACTCCTATGTCCGCTCCCGAAATTCGTCCAGATCGGAGTTTCTTCCCACAACGATCAGGATATCGTCGCTGAGCAGCACATCATCCTTTGAAGGCAGGATCACCCGCTCCTCCTTGACCGGATTGCCCTCTTCGTCCACCGTGTTCTTGAATCGCTCGATGGCGATGACATTTACCAGGTATTCACGCCGCAGATTCAACCGCTCCAGAGATTTTCCGACCATACTCTCGGGCACGTACAGTTCCACGATGCTGTAATCCTCCGTGACCGGAATGGTCTCCAGGACCTCAGCGGTCAGCAGCCGGGAGGCGATCCTTCGTCCCTCCTCG
>CP070696.1:98876-122563 GCA_020353535.1 Spirochaetaceae bacterium
ATCCTCAGGGATCTGCTGCCGTTCTTGCGGGGTAAAACCCTCATTCTAATCTCTCACCGCATCTCTACTCTGAAGACGGCGGACCGGATCGTCGTGCTTGAGGACGGGCGCATCGCGCAGCTGGGCAGCCACGAAGAATTACTTAAGCAGAAGGGTTTCTACGCGGATATTTACCGCCTACAGCAGCTGGAAGAGGCTTTTCGAAGGAAGTAATGAGTTACCGCTATAAGAGTGATCAATAGATGAGCGACTATTTCGAACAGGAAGAAATAATAAAGGGCTACGATGCCGACATCATGAAACGGCTTCTACGATATTTGAAGCCGTATATGCTGGTGTTCATACTCTCCCTGGTCGTTCTGGCACTGGCAACGGTGGGTGAGCTGTACGTCCCGATACTGCTGCAGCGGGCGACGGACAACCACATCCTACCCTACCACAGAGGATTATTGATTGACCAGGTTCCGCCGGATGTCCGCGAACGGCTTCAGCCGATCTCGACAGCACAGAGGGCAGGGGAGCTGTACTTCCTGCCGGCCTCCAAGCTCGTACAGCTTACGGCTGTACAGAAGCGAGGTATGCGGGACGCCGGAACTCTGCTGGAAGAGAATTTCTACCTCGTAGATAGATACAGGGAAAGACCCGGTACTCAGAAGGTGATCGCCGATCATCCCCAGCTGTTCCACACCGGGATCAGTATCGCGGCAATCACGGAGAAGGATCTCCGCTCCCTTTCGAAGGAGGAGATCCGGATCGTGCGCCAAGCCAATCTCGACGGCCTCGGTTCCCTGGTTCGGATTCTCTTCGCCATACTGCTCGGAGTATTCATCTTCACATTTCTACAGGTGTATCTTCAGGCCTATGTCGGCCAGATGATCATGAAGGATGTCCGTACTCAGTTGTACGACCATACCCTTCGCCTGTCTCTGAAGTTCATCGACAGAAACCCGATCGGACGACTGGTATCACGGGTTACCAATGACGTGGAAACCATAAACGAACTGTTTACGGACGTACTGCCGGCTCTGCTGAAGGACTTCAGCACCATGATCGGAGTCACCATCGCCCTGTTCCTGCTCAGTCCCCGTCTTGGCGGCGTTACGCTGTTGACCCTGCCACCAGTGCTGATTGTTACGGCAATCTTCCGCCTCAAGGCGAGAAGCGCTTTCAGAGCGGTACGCCAGGCCGTATCCCGGCTGAACGCCTTCATCTCCGAACATATCTCGGGCATGCGCATCGTTCAGCTTTTCGTCCAAGAACGGCGCAGTCACCGTGAGTTTCGAGAACGAAACGAGGACTTGTTGAGCGCGAACCTCGGGGAGATGTTCGTGTTCGCCACCTTCCGGCCGATCATCGATCTGTTGGCCACCGTCTCCACGGCAGCCATCATCTACTTCGGCGCCTCCTTCCTCCTCAGAGATTTGATCTCCCTGGGCATACTGATCGCCTTCTTCAATCTGATCCGCATGTTTTATCACCCGGTCCAGGATCTCGCCGAAAAGTACAACATTCTTCAATCCGCCATGGCAGGGGCCGAGCGGGTTTTCAACCTTCTCGATACGGACGAAAAGATAGAACAATCCACTGCGCCGCAAGCCATGACAAAGGTTAAAGGGAAGATCGAATTCGATAGGGTCGACTTCTGGTACAAGGAGGGCGAGCCCGTGCTGAAGAACCTGAGCTTCACCGTGAATCCCGGGGAGACCGTCGCCATAGTGGGCTATACCGGAGCGGGAAAAACCACCATCACCTCTCTGCTTACCCGGCTGTGGGACATTCAAGGCGGGACGATTCGGCTGGATGGAGTGGATATCCGCAACCTCTCCACCGACACCCTTCGCAGGCGTGCACAGTCGGTGCTGCAGGAGGTGTTTCTGTTCTCCGACACCATCACCGAGAATATCCGTCTGGGCAGCGATATTTCTCTCGAGGATATCGAAGCGGCCGTCAAGCTGGTACGGGCGGACACCTTTGTCAACAACTTCCCGGAAGGGCTGAATACCAAGCTTCATGAGCGGGGCGGCAACCTCTCAATGGGACAGCGGCAGCTGCTTTCCTTCGCCCGCGTACTGGCACACGACCCGGATGTCCTGATCCTGGACGAAGCCACGGGGAACATCGATACCGAAACGGAAAAGCTCATCCAGGAGGCGCTTGGTACGCTGCTGAGAAACAGAACCTCCCTGGTGATCGCCCATCGTCTGTCAACCATACGCAACGCGCACCGGATCATCGTGCTACACAAAGGCGAGCTGTTCGAAAGCGGAACCCACGAGGAGCTCATGGCCAGGGGGGGGATGTACTACAACCTCTACCAGATGCAATACCTGGATCGGGAAACGCCTTTCAATTCATGAGAGGTGCTCGGTAGCTATACAAGCGCTTGGTCAGAGCTCCAGGGTTAAACCGTCGTAGGCAAGGTGCACTTCGACTGGGCTGAAGTAGGGGCTTGTTGGATCGGCGAATTGGCGATCCACAGCCTCGTGAAGAATATCGTGGCAGATGTGGGTGAAGAAGGCACGCTTCGGCTGCAGGTCGGAAACGATCCCGAGAGCCTGGGGTATATTGAAGTGGGTGGGATGCTCCGTATGCCTGAGAGCACCCACAATCAGAACATCCAAACCGAAAAGCTTCTCCCTAGTCGTTTCGGGTATCCTGGATACGTCACTGAGATAGGCGGTGTTCCCGAATCTGTATCCCAGAATCTCCATGCATCCGTGATACACAGGCAGGGGCTCGATCTTGATGCCCTCCAGGGAAAATCGGCCGTTTAAAGCCACCAATTCGATTTTCGCGATTCCGCCGCCCCTTTGAACGGCGGGATCGAAGAGGTAGTGGTAGATGTAGGTTTTCAGGTAGTTCAGATGCTCCTGCTTTCCAAATACGGGTATCGATTGTTTCTGCCGGGCGGTAAACACCCGCAGCTCATCGATACCCGCGACGTGGTCGAAGTGGGTGTGGGTGAGCAGTAGAAAGTCGATGCGATCGATTCCCTGTCGGATCGCCTGCCCGTGAAAATCCCTGCCGCAATCAAAGAGGATGTTCTTTCCTTCAACCGAAAGCAGAATTGAAGCGTTGGTCCGTACATCCCGATGGTCCGTCGATCTGCAGGTGGGGCAGGAGCAGGCGAGCATCGGCACCCCATGACTGGTTCCGGTTCCTAAAAAGGTAAGGATCATCCGTTGCCACCCGTTGCCTTCCTCCGCTGCTGCTCCATGCGTTCTCGTATGTAATTCAGGATCAATCCTTCAAAGCTCATCTTCTTTATACTCGCCTCTTCCTGGAGAAAATCGTACATATCTTGTGGAATTCGAACGTCCAGGCGCAGGTGGATGTTATTCATCGAGGCGTCTCCTAGTATGCTAAAAAGGTTTGCTCGATCGTCTGCGGATGTAGATCTGATCCACCGCCGCAAGATCGGACAAGGACAGCAGAAACATCACAGTGTGGGCAATATCCTCCGGCTGCAGAAGGATCTCCGGATCCAGATCGGGACGAGCATCGGCGATCATCCGGGTATTAACGCCGCCGGGAAGAATCACGGAAACACGGATCCCCTGCTCCTGAACCTCTGCGGCCAGTGATTTTGTCAAGCCCACCAGGGCATGCTTGCTCGCGGTATAGGCCGCCTGATTGGCATAGCCCTTGAATCCGAGCACGCTGGATATGTTGATGATGTAGCCCCGTTTTTTCGGGATCATGAGCTTCAGCGCCTGCTGACAGCAGAGAAAGGCCGCTTTGGCGTTTACCCGCATTACCGTATCAAAATCCGTGGAAGTAAAATCAACAGCCGGTCCGTAGATCCCCACTCCGGCATTATTGATCAGGATGTCGAGTCCGGCTTCCTGACTGTGAATCTTGCCGAACAGTGCCTGAATCTGCTCTTCACTGGCCAGATCCGTCGGTATCGGAACGGAATTTCCGCCGCTGCGGCTGATCTGCTCGGCAACCGACTGCAGTTGCTCAGCGGTTCGGGCGGCCAGGTAGACCCGGGCGCCGGCTGCGGCCAGCGATGCACTGATGGCCCGGCCGATACCACGCCCAGCCCCTGTCACCAAGGCGGTCTGCCCCCGGAGATCGACGGTCATGGGCTTCATCAACAGAAGGCCTGGTAGATGGCTCGCACAGCATTTTCGAAATCGGCGGTCTCCACCCCGACGATAATATTGATCTCCGAAGATCCCTGATCGATGATACGGATGTTGATGCCCGCATTGGCTAACGCGGTGAACAGTCTGGCTGCAATGCCGGGACGATAGGCCATCCCCTCCCCTACCGTGGCGATTAAAGCGAAACCGCTGGTGATTTCCGCCCGGTCCGGCTCCAGTTGCTTCTTGACATCCTCCAAAACCCGCTGCGCTTTACCCTTTAACTGGCTGTCGCTGACAATAACCGACATGGTATCGATCCCGGAGGGAGCATGCTCGAAGCTGATCCCGTGGGCTTCGAGGATACTGAACAGACGCCTACCGAAACCCACCTGCCTGTTCATGAGCAGCTTCTCCACGAATATAATCGAAAAACCGATCTTTCCTGCGATTCCGACCACCACCCTGTCCTTGGTATCCCGATGGTGAACGATCATCGTACCCGGATCATTCGGATAGTGGGTGTTGCGGATGTTGATGGGGATCTTTTCCCGGGAGACCGGGAAAATAGCTTCCTCGTGAAATACGTTGGCACCCATGTAGGCGAGCTCGCGAATCTCCCGGTAGGTGACGGTGCGCATCGGTTTGGGACTGACCACTATGTTGGGATCACTCATAAGAAATCCAGATACGTCTGTCCAGTTTTCATAAACGGCGGCGCCCACGGCGCGGGCCACGATGGCGCCGGTGATATCCGATCCCCCGCGGGAGAAGGTCTTGATCTCCCCCTCCGAGTCGGCTCCGTAGAATCCGGGAATCACGTAGATGCTCTCCCCGCTCAAAACGGAAGCAAGGCTCTTGTAGCTCTTTTCCACGACCAATCCCTCGTCGTTGATGGTGATATGATCCGCCGCTTCTACGAACTGAGCCTGGAAGAAATCTGCCACAATGCGAGCGCACAGGTACTCCCCCCGGGAGGCGACAAAATCAAGGGATACCCCTGCGCGGATCTGCTTATCCAGATCCGCGAGCAGTTTATCAACGTTCAGCTCGACCTCCAGCTCCCGGGCAATTTTCAGATAGCGCTCGCGGATCAAATGAAAGGGCTCATCGATGTCCAGACCCTGCGCGGCCAGCTCGTGGCAAAGATACAGCAGATCGGTGATCTTCTTGTCGCTCTTCTGCCGTTTGCCCGGGGCCGAAACCACGACGAAGCGTCTGCGGGGATCCAGCCGGACCACTTCCCGGATGTTGCGTATTCGCTCGGCATCGGCGACCGAAGATCCGCCGAACTTGCAGACCACTACTTCCATGCACGTCTCCTGTAGGATTGTGAAGCTTTACTGTAAAGGCAAGCTCCAAAATTGGTCAATAGGACCGCGGGGTACGGTCTACCGGAGATTGCCGGTACCCCGGCAGTACGGCCTACTGGGTGATAACCGGTGGCGGGATGACCGGCTCGATCGGCTCCTCCCGCCCTTCACCAAGAAGCAGCTCTCGAAGGGTTTCCGGGTGATCGACCAGAGTCTGCTTGGCTTCCCGGGAGCGGTTTTTAATCCAGGCCTCGATCCCCATGGCAGCTCCTTTGTCGGAGTAGAGCTTCCAACAGGCGGCTACGGCCACAGGGCAGAAGCTCCTGGTAATTTTGGCGCCCCGTCCACTGCGGTGGGCGTGCACCCGCTTCTCCAGATCCCGGGCATAACCCGTATAGTAGCTGCCGTTGGCCAACCGCAGCATATAGATCCAGTAATACTGTCCGTCCTTCACAGGTTCTGATCGCTCAGGCCTTCTATGTTGCCGCAGGCGCTGCGTACGAATGCTTCGGCCTTCTGCCGCCCGGATTCCTCGGGCCCGCCTACGGAGCGGAACATGTGGGCCAGAATAGCCTCCCAGGAGTCAGTCCCATACACCTGCTCGACCAGAGATTTTTCCTTCAGCAGATTGAGCACCAGCACCTCATTGGCCGCGGATTCTTCGATGGAGTGGCGCAGGATCTCCGCGGTCTCCCGGAACAGGGCCATGCAGCGTTCCAGAGCGATGGCTGCCAGGTCCTGAGTGTCCACCGCAATGCTCTGGCAGAGTTTGACCACCTGCCGGATATGATCCAGTTCGTGCTCCTCCTCTTCGTCGAACTGGTAGCCGATGCGGCTGGTCAGATATTCGATGCGCTCCAAGTATTCCAGCTCGCTGCGGTACTGGGGAACATAGTTCTCCAGCTGATAGACGCTCTCCAGGAGGATCATGAACAGATGAAACCCTGTCCCAATGTAGGAATCGATGGACTTCCGCACCAGGGATTTGCGAAGTTCCGAAAACAGCTCCCGAGCCCTGGTTCGTTCAGCATCCTGACTCTGTAAAAGAACCCGCTCCAGATCGACGAAGCGCGAACCGATCCCCTCCGGCGCATCGTTGCCGGGCCGTTCGCTTCGGAACAGAAAATGCGCCTTCTCCTTGATGTCGTAGACGAGCTTCTGCTCGAGATTTCGGATTTTGTCGAACAAACCAGAGTGCTGATAGTCTCCACTCCCGTTCTGGAGAGCTTTGAACTCATCATAGATCTCTATGAAGAGCATATGGGCTTTCAGGAATCGGATCACCAGAAAAGACAGATCCTCCTTCCTGCGTCTGGCAATGTACTGTTTTTGAACCCGGTCCATTATCGGCTACTTCTTCATCGCCCGGCTGGGTCCTCTCTCAAGAGCGATCTTGCCGGTACGAATCGACTCCAGGATGTGATAGTCCATGAAGAGATTGAAGGCGTTGTCCACGGACCCGGTGTCACCGGTGACCTCCAGGATCCAGATGGAACCTGAGGAGTCCACGATACGGGCCTGGACCGCGGTGATGATTTGCAGCAGCTCAGCCCTGCGTTCGTCCTCCACCTGGATCTTCAGAAGGGCGTGCTCCCGCTCCACTGCCTCGGTCTGTTTGATGTCCCAGGCTTTGATCACATGAACCAGCTTCTGCAGCTGCTTGCGCACCTGTTCCAACACGGTGTCGTCCCCCGTAGTAACGATGGTGAAGCGGCTCTTGCCGGGCAACTCAGTATGCCCAACGCTGAGGCTCTCGATGTTGAAACCCCGCCGAGAGAAAAGCCCTGAAACACGGGTCATGACTCCCGGTGTGTCGTCGCATAATACAGAAATCGTATGGCGCATCGCCTCCTCCTACTCCACGTACTCCATCAGGGTTAACCCGGTTACCATGGGGTAGACGTTGCTCGGCTCTTCCAAAACACAGTCTACCACCGCGGTTCGCCCGGCAGCTAAGGCCTTCTTCAGGTTCGGAGCTATTTCGGATTCCCGGGTGACTTTGAAACCGGCGGCTCCCATGCTCTCCGCCAGACGGGCAAAATCCACGTTTCTGCCGAAGCGACAGGCTTCATACCTTTTGCCGTAGAAGGCGTCCTGAAGCTGTTTGATCATCCCCAGACAATAGTCGTTCATCACCAGGACGACAACGGGGATCTCTTCGGTCACCGCCGAGGCTATCTCCTGGCAGGTCATCATAAAGCTTCCATCCCCGGCGATATCGACCACTGTCCGTTCCGGCTGGCCGACTCTGGCTCCGATAGCTGCGGGCACGCCGAAGCCCATGGTACCCAGCCCTCCGGAGGTGATGAAAGATCGGCTCGAGTCCACGGGAAAGTAGTGGGCGGTGAAGATCTGATGGCGCCCCACATCGGTGACTATGATCGGATCTTCGACTACCGTTTGAAGGATCCGAAGGATATTGGGAATGCTCACACCGGTTGCTTTTCCGCGCAGGGGATGTTGAGCGGCGATCTGCCTTAACTCCGCGATCCATCCTGTGTGTTTCTCTGCGGAGACCAGGCCGACCAGCTGCTCCAGGATTTGGGAGGCATCCCCGACGATGGGAAGATAGCTCGGCACATTCTTACTGATTTCCGCCGGATCGATGTCAATGTGGATGATCTTGGCCTGCTTTGCGAAGGTGTTGATCGGTCCTGTGCTCCTGTCCCCGAAGCGCGTGCCCAAGGCCAGGATGACATCCGCGTGGCTGATCGCATAGTTGGATTCCACCCGGCCGTGGTATCCCATCAATCCCAGACAGAGAGGATGGGTATTGGGGTAGGAGGCCTTGCCCATCAAGGTATGCACCACCGGCATATCGGCCTTCTCGGCCAGCTTAACCAGCTGATCCCGGCCGGCAGACAGGCTCACGCCGCCTCCAGCAATAATCACCGGTTTCTCCGCAGCCTTCAGCAGACTCACCGCCCGCTTGATCTGGCCGGGGTGGCCCTCCACGGTGGGCCGGTAGCCCTCCAGGGGCGGATACTTCGCCTGATGGGGAGAGAAGATCTCCTGCTGCACGTCCCGAGGAATATCCAGCAGCACCGGACCCCTCCTTCCGGTGGAGGCCAGATAAAACGCTTCCTGAACCGTATGGGGAATCTCCGAAGCCTCTTGCAGTAGGTAGTTGTGCTTGGTAATGGGAATGGTGATGCCCGTAATGTCGACCTCCTGGAAGGCATCGTTTCCGATCATCGGTCGCGGGACCTGGCCGGTAATGGCGATCAGGGGGGAGGAATCCATATAGGCATTAGCCAGACCGGTCACCAAATTGGTGGCCCCGGGTCCGCTGGTGGCCATACACACGCCTGTCTTACCGGTAGCTCTGGCATAGCCGTCGGCCATATGGGCTGCTCCCTGCTCGTGCCGAGCCAGGATGTGCCGGATCGAAGATTTCGCCAGTTCGTCGTAGATGGGCAGGGTCGCCCCGCCGGGGTATCCGAAGATCACCTCTACGCCCTGAGATTCCAGTGCACGTATCAGCGCTTTGGCGCCGCTCAACTTAACTTTTCCCACCGACTAGCTCCTTCCCTACGGCTCCTACGCTTCGCCCTCGAGGCGTTCCCGCAACACCCTATTCTCTTCTCGGAGCCGTTCGATCTCATACATCATCCATTTCAGATCGTCACCCGCCTCATCCACCTCGTACATCATGTCCGAGCGCGGATTGTATCGGCTGTAGTATACCTTGGATTTCTGCAGCCGCCTCTTAATGTGATTCAATCGATCTTCCATGTATCATTCCTTGACTGCAAAGATGCCGGAACGGGTCCCCGCAACAGCTTGTATAGTTGGGGCAGGGGAAATCGTCGAAACAAACTTCTGCCCCGCAAACGGCGGGCGAAGAGGAACGCCGACAGCACCGTCTCGAATCCCACATCATCCGGAACTTTGCCCATCAGCTCTTTGAAAAAGCGGGTCACCAAAAGATAGAGATCACCCTCCCGAGAACCGGAGTAGCGCCTCTTCAACTCTGATCGGCCAATCACCTCCAATCGGGGCAGATAGACCTCTGAGTACCACAAACGGGCGCATTCGGCAATGTCCTCCGCCTCCGCATAGTCCTTCACCTCCTGCAGCAGATCCCCATAACCGCTCGTGTAGTCGAGTCGGATATTCTTCAACCCGGTCTGCTGCTCGAACAACCGCTGGCTCACCGCACCCCGGTGCGCTTCCCTGTTACCGTGGGGAACGCATTCAGTAACGTGGGCGTCCATGAACTCCAGGCCGAACTGCTTGGCAGCGGCTACCCGCCGGTTGCCGTCGATTACGTAGTACTCGCCGCTCAACAGGTAGGCGTCGATCGGCGGGATCGAGTAGAACTGGAGTGAATGTTCACTGAATCGCCCCCGACGCCAGCGCTCCCTTAGATCTCTGCGGCGGCGTGTGCGGAAGCGACGATCCAGCTCGTGACACTTGTTCACCGATCCGGTGATGCGTTTGACCTCGATGACCCGCAGGCCCGCCTCAATGGTGGCATAGGGCCCGTATCCACGGATCTCGTCGCCGAAGCACTTTACGCCTTTCATAGGTCAGCCAACATCTTTTCCACCCAGCGGACGTGCTCGCCCTCCTCTCCGGCCAGCAGGAGAAATAGATCACGGACCGTGCGCAATAGCGAGCGACCCGCTATGAGCCGATAGTAGCTGGCCGCCTGCTTCTCCTTTACCAGAGCCAGTTTCAGGATATCGGAAACAGAGCTGCGGGCATGGATCTCAGGCCAGGATTGCTCGTCCTCTTCGAGCAGTTCGATTTCCGCAGGGCTCGAGAACTCCAGCTCTTCGCTCACACCCCTGCGCTGTAACTCCTCGAGTTTCAAGCGGTGGCGAAGTTCTTCCGTGCAGAGTTTCTTCAGCAATACTTTCGCCTCCTCTGCACTCACCTTCTCACGGGCGGATTCGTAGAAGCGATAGGCGTTTTCCTCGCGGATAACGGCGTCCTCCAACACCAGCCCGAACAACACTTTCCTGATCACTCCAGCCAAAAATGCAAACCTCCGGCACCCGCTATTGTAGTGAATTGTTGATTCCATGGCCACCCCGGTTGATTTTTACCACCTGAGCCTTGAAAACGAAAATACGAATCCGTACATTGTAGAAGACTTACAAACAGTACGAGGTGACTATGAAATCTTTCAAAAAAGCTCTGATGTTCGGTCTGGTGGTTGTTGCGGTGGTTGCCCTGTCCAGCTGCGGTTACAACCGGATTCAACAGCTGGAGGAGACGGTGTTCCGCGCCTGGGGAGATCTGGATGCTCAGCTCCAGCGCCGCTCGGACCTTATTCCGAACCTGGTGGCCACGGTCAAAGGATTCGCCGCCCAGGAGCGGGAGACCCTGGAGGCGGTGGTCAATGCCCGCTCCCGTGCAACTTCCGTTCAACTCACCCCGGAGATGCTCAGCGATCCCCAGGCGGTAGCCCAATTCCAGGAAGCCCAGGGCTCGCTGTCCTCAGCGCTTTCCCGCCTGCTGGTGGTGGTGGAGGCCTACCCGGATCTGAAGTCCAATCAGAACTTCCGGGATCTTCAGGTGCAGCTGGAGGGAACGGAGAACCGTATCAGCGTAGCCAGACAGCGCTACAACGAAGCGGTGGAACGATTCAACTTTTCCATCCGTCGTTTCCCCTACTCCCTGACCAACAACCTGCTGCTTCACCTGGAACGCAAAGCCTATTTCGAGGCTGAGGCGGGAGCTCGGGAAGCACCAAAAGTCGAGTTTTAGCGGATCGAGTCGGGACGATGAGGAATAGCTGGTTTATCAAGCATAGCTCGGGCGGGCGGATTACCGTGCTACTTATTCTGCTGCTTTTCGCCGGCGCCGTTGCTGCCGTTGCTCTGGAGGTGCCCCCTCTCAGGGGGCGGGTCAATGACTATGCCAATATGATCTCCGCCGACGCGGAAACCCGCATCGACGCCGTCTCGCGGGAGCTGGAGAGCTCCGATTCCACCCAGATCGTTGTCCTGACTATTCCCTCACTGGAGGGGGAGGATCTGGAAGGGTTTTCCATCCGGGTCGCCGAGAAATGGCGCATCGGACAGGAGGAGTACGACAACGGCGTGCTGCTGCTGGTGGCTCAGGCCGAACGCCGTATCCGCATCGAGGTGGGGTATGGGCTTGAGGGCGCGCTAACCGATCTCCAGGCCGGCCGGATCATCGACTACGAGATCACGCCCCACTTTAAAGCCGGTCAGTTCGGCGAGGGACTGGTCCGCGGTACAGAGGCGATCGCGGCGACGGTCCGGGGAGAATATGAGGCCAGCGAGCAAACCGCTGTAAAACCTCGGGTTCGCTCCCGGCTGGGATTGGTACCCTTCTTCGTCATTTTGATGATCATTTCGGCGCTCGGTTCCCGCAAGCGGGTAATCGGCGGTATCGCCGGAGCCCTTCTCTTTCCTCTGGTCGCCTGGTTCGCCCTGTCCCTGGGCTTCCCTCTGCTGCTGCTGTTCATCCCCCTGGGCTTCGGGGCGGGCATGCTTCTGCCGGCCATGTTCCTTATGTCCGCGGCCCGTCGAGGCAGGGGTGGAGGATTCTTTGGTGGCGGCTTTTCCGGCGGAGGCGGGTTCTCAGGCGGCGGCTTTTCCGGCGGAGGGGGCGGTTTCGGTGGAGGCGGAGCCTCCGGCGGCTGGTAGAGGAAGGATCGGATCATGAAAAATCTGGCATCGAAGTTTCTGTCGGACCCGGAAAAACAGACCATCCAGGCCTGCGTGAAGGAGGTGGAAAAGCGCACCTCCGGAGAGATCGTGCCCATGGTGGTGTCGGCGAGCTATCACTATCCGATGTCCAACATGATCGGCGGCTTGATCTTCGCCCTGCTGATCGCCATCGCGGTAACTCTGGTGTACGGCATCCAAAAATCCTGGGGAGGTGTCACGGCCTTGGAGCTGTGGGTGTTTCCAGCAGTGTTCGCCGTAGCCTTTCTCCTGTTTCACGAGCTGGTGAAGCGCATCTCCTGGCTCAAGCGCATCTTCATCACCAAAGCGGAGATCGCCGAAGAGGTGGAGGAGGCGGCCCTGACCTCGTTCTACAGAAACGGCCTCAACAACACCAGGGATCGTACCGGCATCCTGATTTTCATCTCCGTCTTTGAACGCAAAGCGTACGTGCTGGCCGACGAGGGGATCAACTCCAAGGTGAAATCAGGAGTGTGGCAGGAGGTGGTCAACCTGATTGTGGACGGCATTAAACAGCACCATCAGGCCGACGGGATCTGCCGCGCCGTGCGGCGCTGCGGGGATCTGATTCGCGAACACTTCCCCATCAAAGCCGACGACACCAATGAGCTGGACAACCTGATCGTAGAAGATTGAGCCGGACATTGTGATGGGGAGACGGTGCCCGGCAGTCGCGCTAGCCGGCGGTCTATTAAGCTGCACAAGCTGAGGCGGGCTAGCGATCGTGCGCCAGGTGCGGCCGGCCCGTAGCCGTGGCCGTGATCAGGCTGTGGACGAAAAACTCATCCCCGGCAGCCAGGGCGTTGTGATCCTCCCGCTCCGTTGACACAGTTACCGAAGCGGCTCCGGCCCTGCGGGCCAGCTCCTCAGCCCTGCTTTTTGCCGACCGCAGCGCAAAAGCGGCGGCTTCCTCCAACTCCGTAAAGTCGTGCAACCCATCCTCACAGTGGGCCCGGAACACCTCTCCCCCATCCTGGGGCGTGATTAGCACCCGCACCGCCTGCATAATGCTTCCCACCACAGCCCCGATGGCATTGGCCACCTCGGCGTGGTCGGGAATGACCAGCTCGGTGTGTAGGCTGCGTGCCACCTCCGGGAAGTAGGTGGCGACAGGCGCGCCGATGGCCACCAGCGGTCGCCGCAGACTCAAGCCCACTCCAAAAAGGTCGGAGGAGGGCGGCTCTCCGCCGAAGGCTGGCGGATGCCGCGGTGAATGACCGTCCGGTGAACGACTGTCCGGTTCCTGTAAAGCCCGATCCACGAACAACTCTTGAACCGCGGGAAACGATTCCAAATGAAAATTATAAGCTTCGGCGAGCACCGCCGAAGTCACCGCCCTCCCAGCCTGCAATATGGTGCGACCGAGTACCTCCCGGCACAGCTGCTCCGCCGAATCGATCCTGACCGACTCGCTGCGCACGGAGCGCAGCACCAGCTCCGCCCCAAGAGCCGCAGCTTCGCGGGACCAGGAACTGTGCAGACCGAGGACGTGGGCGGCATCGGTGGGGGTGAATCCGGAGATCGCGATGTACCCTAGCTTGGTCAGCCGGAGGAGCTGGGTTTCCAGGAGATACTGGGAGTCGGCGCCCCGAAACAGGGAATCCAGGGCTACGGGATGCTCCCCGTTCAGGCGCTGCAGAACGCGCCGTTGGGATTCCCCCACCTCCCCCGGGCGCTGTTTCCAGGACTTCTGGATCAGGGCGTAGCGGGCAGCGTAGCGGCTGGGGCTGTGCCTGTTCCGCTGGCGCTTCAGGTCTTCGAGGATCTCTGGATTCTCATGGGCCAGCAGACTCAACGGAATCAACCGGCGCGGCCCCAGATCCATCCGTCCCGATTCATCCAGGTGTACTTCGCTGTCTCCTCCAAGCCCGTAGGTGTGAATTTGCACAGCCTCCACCATGGTCTGCCAGCCCCCCACGGTGGCGCCGTCCCTGTTGAGAATCGGTTTGCCCCCGCGCACCAGGGCGATGTCCGTGGTGGTGCCGCCCATGTCGACAACACAGGCATCCGGCTTGTCCGACAGGTAGAGGGAACCTACCACGCTGGCTGCCGGACCGGAGAGGATCGTCTCTATCGGATATTCAAGGGCAAAGGCGGCTTCCACCAGGGAACCGTCACCCTTAACCACCATCAGGGGAGCCCGGACCTTCTGCTCCGCCAGCATATTCTGAACTGCCCGGATGAGCTCGGACAGCACCGAGACCAGACGGGCGTTCAGAGCTGCGGTCAGAGCCCGACGGGAAGCGTGGAGGTTCGAGGTGAGCTCGTGGCCGCAGGTAACGGGCAGACCGCTCGCCTCCCGAATCATGCCGCGGACGGCGTTCTCGTGGGAGGGGTTGCGCACGGAGAAGTAACCGGATACGGCGAAGGCCGATACATTGGCGGCAAAGGTCTCCACCGCCCTGCGGGCTTTGGCCAGATCCAAGGCCTGCACCTCTTCACCGGTGGCATCATGGCCGCCGGGTACAAAGACAACCGGATCCTGTGCCATGACCTCTCCGAGCCGGCTCTGCTCCAGGGCATCGGAGGGATAGCCGATGAGGATCAGACAGATCGACCCGCCCTGGCCCTCCACGATAGCATTGGTTGCCAATGTGGTGGACAGAGATACCAGCTCGATATCCTCCCGCCCGGCGGAACGGAGCACCTGCTCCAGCGATTCCCGGATGCCGAGGGAAAGATCGTGCCTGCGGGTCAGAGCTTTGGCCAAAGCCAGGACCTCGGAACCGCTTCCCTCCTGCGAATCGAAGAGCACGGCATCGGTGTAGGTACCACCGGTGTCTATTCCCAACAGTACAGACATAGTGAGAATACTACACGGATGGAAAAATAAAATCAGCCGTACGAGGGACGGGTGTGCTGCAGCAGATGCTGGCAGCGACGCTCAAAATCCAGGAAGGCATCGCCGACGATGGTCTGTACACCCCGGCTCAAGCCCCGGTAGGCTCGACGCACCGACAGCAAAATCGGTCGAATTCTGGCTTCCAGATCTCTGCGGTGGATCTTCATCTGGGTGTTGGTGAGGAACTCGATTTCCCTGCGCAGAATGGCGAGGGTCTCCTGGATCATGCTTCGGAAGGCGTCGGCTCGCATGATCTCCCGGGTGATGCGAATGAAATGGTGTCCCCGCACGGCGAGGGTTACCGCTTGAGGAAACAGAGAAGCATCTACGGCGAGCACCCGGATCAGATAGCGCAGGTAATGATACCCGTAGGAGGAAAAACCCTGGCGAAAAAGCGAACGCAGCAGGGCCACCGCATCCCGCAGCCGCACCGCCCGAGTAATACGATCCGGATCTATACCGCCGGCGGCTGCCGCCTGGGCTGCTGCCGCCTGGGCGGTAACCACCCGCTCCTGTTTTCCCTCGGCAAAGCGCTTGATCAGGGTCAAAGAGCGCTGAAAGTACTTCCGTGGCGCGTACACCTCGTTCAACAGCCACTTGTAGCCCCGCAGCAGC
Source organism: Spirochaetaceae bacterium (assembly GCA_020353535.1). Classification (GTDB taxonomy): domain Bacteria; phylum Spirochaetota; class Spirochaetia; order SZUA-6; family DRHE01; genus JAFGQJ01. Next base: position 114,403 of record CP070696.1, read on the forward strand.
TCCTGTTTCGGCATCTGGGGGATAAAATTCAGTTCGAGGTCGTGGGTGTTGTTGCCCCGGGACTCGGTGAGAATTCTTCCCTCCTCTGAAAGTCGCCGGTAAAGCTGGGTGTTGGGCAGGGCGATCAGAAGTCCAACCATGGCCGTGGAGATGCCCGCCTTCTGGATGAAAACCCTCTGCCGTTCGAAGATGTCCCCGCTCTCCCCATCGAAGCCGACGATAAATCCGCCGGAGACCTCGATGCCTCGTTTCTGAATCCTGATGACGCTTTCGAGTACATCCTCCCGGAGGTTCTGGGTCTTGTGGGTCATGGCCAGGGTCTTGGCGTCCGGCGTCTCGATACCGATGAAGACCATGGTAAATCCGGCGCCTACCATGAGATCGAGCAGCTCCTGATCCTGAGCCAGAGTGATGCTGGCCTCTGTGGAGAGGGTGAAGGGGTAGCGGTGGGCGCGCTGCCAGGAGGCCAGATGCGGGAGCAGCTCTTTGACTTTGTTCTTGTTACCGACGAAGTTGTCATCCACTATAAAAAGGGAGCCGCGGAAACCGGTGTTGTAGAGATGGTCCACCTCTGCCAGGAATTGCTCGGGATCCTTGGTTCGGGGCTTCCTGCCGAACATCTCGATGATATCGCAGAACTCGCAACCGAAGGGACAGCCGCGGGAGAACTGAAGGGGCATGCTCTCATATAGCGTTACATCCACCAGATCGAATCGGGGCAGAGGGGTCAGGCTCAGAGGCGGCTTGCCTTCGGCCCGATAGATGGGAGCAGCCTGGCCCTGCTCCAGGTCGCGCAGGAACTCGGGCAGGGTACATTCGGCTTCGTCCAGAACGAAGTGATCCACCCCCTCGATCTTGTCGAAGGAGGAGGTCGGATAGGGGCCCCCGGCAACTACGGGAGTTCTGCAATCCCGACACAGAGCTACCACTTCCTCGAAGGAGTGTTTCTGCACCAGCATGGCGGATAGGAAAACCATGTCCGCCCACTCGACCTCTTGCCTCTGCAGCGCCGCGACGTTCATATCGACCAATCGAAGCTCGTATTCCTCCGGGAGCATCGCAGCCACAGTCAGCAGTCCGAGCGGCGGCAGAAGGGCTTTCTTTTTGACGAAGGGAAGAGCGTACTTGTAGCTCCAGTAGGTTGTGGGGATCCGGGGTGACACCAGCAGGACATTACGTTTCATAACTATCCTTTTGAGCAGAAATTATGTGCCCTGTACGACTATTTTTTGGCAACAAAGGTTGCGTAAAGTTGGCTTTTACTGAACAGCAGTCGGCCAGACGCGTTATTTAGTGGCGGGGTGTCGAGGAGGAAAATCAGCCGGTACAGACAGATTCTTAGCGGAGATGGACCTCGAAATCCGCCATGACGCCGAAATGATCCGATGGGTAAAGTCCACCTATAGGCTGATCCAGCACCACCTGGCAGCTCACGACTTCGAATCCCGGTCCACGGTAGAAGATGTAGTCGATCCGTTCCCGCTTGGGCTCCAGCCAAAAATCCTTCGGAAACACACGCTTCTGAAGCTGGATATTGCCGTTTTCGACTCCATCCCAAGTATAGCCCGGGGGATCTCCGGCTTCGGCGAAGGCATCCCGGAATCCTGCCGCCCTCAGCAGGTCGATTTCCTCCGCGTCGCTGGCGGCGTTGAAGTCCCCCATAAGAATCACCGGATATCCGCCGGCAACTTTATTGATAAAGGCAATGGTCTTTCGGGCTTCACCGAGGCGCCACTGCTGTCCCTCTACAGCCTCGGCCTCCAGTTCTTCGTAGCCCTTGTCATCGATCAAACCGGCATCGCGCCGTTCGCCCAGCCGCCTGAAATAGTCCTGAGTCGGGAAGGGCGAGGCGTGCCAGTGGGTGTTGAACACGTACAGCACCCGGCCGGCCACCAGAATGCGTCCGCCTATCACCTGAGTGGCATCTGCAAAGTGGAATGTAAAAAAGTTACCCACAGGACCCCCGGACAGCTGTTTGCGGGCGCCGCCCTTCAGCTGAAGGGTTTTCCTGGCCAGGATCACATCTCCCTCCCGCAGGTTCAGCGGCAGTCCCAGAGGACCGATACGCAGTCCCCCCAAACCCACGTGGTAGATCTGATCGAAGCCCATTTCCCCGGCCAGCATGCGGGCGTAGCGGGGCAGTTTGTTTGCTTCGTTGACCGCGATCACATCGGGATCCAGTATTTTCAACTGCTCAACCAGATTCTGAGTCCGGAGAGCCCGCGTCTCCGCATCCTGATACTCCCCCATCTTCAGAGATCCCTTGTAGTCCAGCCCTGCCCAAACATTGATGGTAACCACCCGCAGGTTCTCCGCTGCGACGAACACCGCACCCAGACTCAGCCCGACCAGTACGAATACGCAGAATCGGATTCCTTTCATCGCCGGTTTCCCTCGGTTTCCAATATACTCTTGGCAGTATACCCTGCTGCACGGGAACCTGCAAAATATAAGCGTGGCCCATGAGCCTGAAAAGACGTGGTTTTCTTGAAATGAAGGCGGGAGCTGCTATAATGCAATATGTGGAACGACTCCGATTGAAATGCCACTCTCGCTGAGATCCCGGGGAGGAAATCCATGAAGAAGATCGTCCTATGCCTGCTGCTGGTCCTCATACCCCTGGCCTGTGTCACCACACCTCCGGGGGGAGATCTTGAAGCCCAGCGAGCTTTGGACGGCCTGATGGAGCACTGGGAAGCCGCCCTGCGGGAGCGGAACATCGACGCCTTCTTGGAGGCGTACTGACCCGAGGCGGAAAGGGTGATTCGCCAGCGGGACGGCAGAGAGGTTGTATTGAGAGGTTTCGAACAGATCAGTGAACAACAGATCGGGATTTTCGAGCGCCCCGAATTATTCGAGGGGCTGCGCTACGGTGAGCCCGACAGGGAGTTTCACGGCAACTCCGCAGCCTACCACTACCAAGTCGAGCGTCTCGGAGAGTTTTTCATCGAGCACTTCGAGTTTGTCCGCAGGGAGGATCGCTGGGCGATCATGCACCAGGTGATCGATCTGCGTGCAGGTGAGCGCCCGGAACTGGAGGAGTTCGTGGGAGCGGTGCGCGCCCTGATCCAGGATCCCCATCCGGTGCGTACGCCGGCGGACGAGTTTTTCAACTTGGACCGGGACCGGGAGATCATCCATGCGGAGATGATCCTTGCCCGAAACTTCATCGTTCTGGAACAGCTGCGCAGACTCTATCAGTATGATCCGGATGTAGCCCGAAATTTCGATTTCAACAATGACCGGTTCATCAGCCTCTGGGAGATCGCGCCGATCAAAGATCTGCTCTTCATCCCGGAGTTCCGGGAACCCCGCGATGCCATGGGGCCAATAGAACGACGGGCCGATAGAAATCGGGATGGCTTTACGGACGAAGGAGAATTCGAGCTGTTCGCCCGGCGCGTATTTGCCCTTGCCGCCCTGCCGCTCCGGGCCGGTGGTGGTCCCTCCTCGATTTCGACCGCAACGGCACGGTCAGCCGGGAGGAGCTGCTGGAAGGATGGGATATGTATCTCCGGCCTCATCCGGTAAATGCCGAGTTCCGGATGGATAGCGAGCTTGATACCAACGACATCGGGTTCGTGGAACCGCAGGAGATCGGCATTACCGCCGGTGGGGTGATGGTGTTCATCGAAAACGCCTTTGTCAACGTTGGTAAGGTTCGGGTTGTAGATCGGCAGAACATCGCCAAGATCGTCGAGGAATACGAGTTCCAGCAGAGCGACTTGAGCGACGAGAGCACAGCGGTGGAGATCGGCAAGCAGTACTACCTCAACATCAAACTGATCAGTGTGGAGACCGGAGAGATCATCGGCTCCAGTATCGACAAGGCCGAAGACGCCACCGGTTTCTACGAGATGTGCAATCAGGCGGTATACCAGTTATTATAGAAGTCTCGCGTAAGAAAGCCTGCGTCCACCGCGGCGGACCGGCAGGCGGAAAGACAGCAAGATTCGGATTGCGATCTCCTCAGTCGTTTCGCTACTCTTTATTCGAATGAACAAGGAGACCCGAAGCCATGGAAACTGACTATCAGCGCATCGCCAAAGCGATTCAGTATCTCGAGGAACACGTACACGATCAGCCCGACCTTGATGAGATCGCAGGACAAGTGTACCTCAGTCCCTACCACTTTCAGCGCTTGTTCACCCGCTGGGCAGGAGTCAGTCCGAAACGCTTCCTGCAGTTTCTGACCATAGACCATGCGAAGCAACTGCTGGAGGAAAACAACAGCCAACTGGAGGCCGCCTACCAAACGGGCCTGTCCAGCCCCAGCCGCCTCCACGACCTTTTTGTGGCAGTGGACGCGGTGACTCCCGGCGAATATAAAACCCTTGGCACCGGATTGGAGATTGTCTACGGTGTGCACCCGAGTCCCTTCGGCGACTGTCTGGTTGCCCTAACCAAAAGGGGCCTCTGCGGTCTATCGTTCATCGATTCTGCCGACCTCCAGCCCGCCCTGCGGGACCTGCGCCGGCGCTGGCCCAGGGCTAGTTTAGGGGAGAACACGGAGCGGACCGCAGATGTGGTGCGGCGGGTGTTCGACTTTCGGAAGAAGGATAAGAGCACGCCTCTGCCCCTGCTGCTCAAAGGAACGAACTTCCAGATCAAGGTATGGGAAGCTCTCCTGCGGATTTCCCCCGGAGGATTGACGAGCTACCAGGGGCTGGCCAAAACGATTGGACATCCCAAAGCCGCCAGAGCCGTGGGCAGCGCGGTAGGCGCCAATCCGATCGCCTATCTCATTCCCTGCCATCGGGTAATCCTGGGTACCGGGGCCTTCGGCAGCTACCGCTACGGTGGTGTACGGAAAAAGGCAATCCTGGGCTGGGAACAGGCCCGGCTGTACCGCTCCACCCACGCCATTTGACCGGTCTCGATTTTGCTGATACCCTGGGTGGCGAAGCGGCTGTCGACAAGTGTTTCTGTCGCAGGCCCCGCTTTACCAGGGAGGTGAACCGTGAACACAATCAGAAACAAACCGGTCGTGAATCGACTTTTCACCCTGTTCCTAGTCATTCTGGCTACCGCGCTCTTGAGCGGATGTTTTCCCAACTTGATGGCCCAGCAGCAACAGAGTGTGAAAACGGATCCTGTGTACAGCCCGGATGGTATGAAGCTCGCCTTCATCTCCACCCACGATGGGGATCCGGAGATCTTCGTCATGAATGCGGACGGCAGCGGTCTCAAGAAACTGACCGACAATACCGCCGTGGATGCGGCTCCCAGCTGGTCTCCCGATGGGGGCAAGATCGTGTTTACCTCGGACCGGGGGGGCTCCTTCGAGCTGTACCGCATGAACGCAGACGGCAGCCAGCAGCAGATGATTCCCACCCCGGTCGAGGGGATGTGAACGGAACCAACTCCATCCGTACGATCCAGGCTGATTTCTCGCCGGGGATGATCGACCTGGCTATCGGTCATCCCTCTCCTTCCCTACTCCCGCTCCAGCTCGTACGCCGGTCGACGGAACAGCAGCTGGCTACGGATTTCACTCCTTACCTGCAATACGGTTATGAACCGGGAGATGGTCATTTCCGTGTTGCCTTGGCCGAATTCCTGAGACGCCACTACTGCCTACCGGTGTCGGAGGAGGAGCTGTTCGTCTCAGGCGGCGTTTCTCAGGCTCTGGACCTGCTCTGCACCGTCTATACAAAGCCAGGGGACACGATCCTGGTCGAAGAACCCACCTACTTCCTGGCCCTACGCATCTTCGCGGATCATGGGCTGCGGGTAATCAGTGTGCCTATCGACGAACAGGGATTGGTAGTTGAAACCCTCGAGGAGAGGTTGAAAGAGCTGCGGCCCGCTTTTCTCTACACCGTGCCGGCCCACCAAAATCCCTCGGGAGCCACTCTGTCTGCGGATCGGCGGCGCCGCCTGGTCGACCTGAGCCGGGACAAGGGTTTTCTGATCGTGGCTGATGAGGTGTATCACCTGCTGACCTACGAAGCCCAGGCCCCCGCTCCCCTGGCCGCTTTTATCTCTGCGGATACGGTCCTATCCCTCGGATCCTTCTCCAAGATCCTGGCCCCCGGTTTACGGCTGGGCTGGATCCAGACCTGTCCCCGGCTCTGGCGGCCCCTGGCGGAATGTGGAATGCTGGACAGCGGCGGCGGTTTGAATCCATTTACTTCGGCATTGGTACGCAGCGCCCTGGAGACGGGCGCGCTTGACGCCCATCTCGGACAGCTGCGCAGGGAGTACGGTCGGAGACTACAGGCCATGAAAACGGCCATAGACGGCGAACTTTCCGGCAAAGTGGAGTATTCGCCACCCAACGGTGGATTCTTCTTCTGGCTGCGGCTGATCGACGGTGGCGACAGCGGCGCGTTGTTGACCCGCGCGAAGGAAAAAAAAACCTCCTTTGTGCCGGGATCCGCCTTCTCCGCAGTCGGGCAGCTGCAAGACAGGCTGCGTCTGAGCTTCTCCTATCATCCTCCGGAAGTGCTTCAGGAGGGAGTACGCAGACTGCAAGAAAGTCTGTCTGAAAATCCGCCGATATTATAGAAAGATCTACAATTCGGGAGGTCAAGGATGGCATTCAGGCTGAAAAACGGTGTGTTTGCAGTTCGCTGCCGTCACCCGCGCTGTCCCTTCAATACGCAGATCAAGATCGAAACGAACATTATGGGTGCGACAGAAAAGGATGTCGAGTTGGAGGCAACCAAGATTGCCCGGGATATGGCAACGACAAAGCACGACGCCGTTTACGGCACCAATCATTACCTGGAGAATCCTGTTATCCGCAAAGCCGCGGGCAATTACGAACCCTTCGGCTCCATAAGCTGAGGGGATTCCGCGAAGTTATCATCCCCTTTCATAATAGAGCAGATTTTTTCAGTAAGGGCGGTCACCTTCGCCCGATGAATGCTAACGATGCTCCTGTACAGAAACCTTGCTCCAAAGTAGGAGATTGCAAGGATACCGATGGGGAACAAGGTCGCGAACAGGACCGATCCCAGAGCGCCAACGCCAACGCCGATTCCAACGCCGACCCCGACGCCGATTCCGAATCCACCGCCGATACCTCCAAACAGCCCCACGGCGATAGCCCCCAGATTTTCGCGTACAGTAACATGAGCGCCGCTGCGGAGCGGTCTCACTTCCACCCGCATATCGAAGCCTTTTCTCAGCGCTACGAATGGATCGGATTTCCAGGTAACGATCCCTCCGGCGGTGGTAGAGGTTCCCTGCTCCCCTATGATCTGAGTCAGCGCTGCCGACAGTTCCAGCAGCTGGTTCGTGCTTGCTTTGGCCGCAACGGTGCGGCTGGATGTCGCCGTGACAGATTCTCCCAGGAAGGGAATTCTACTATCCGGCGATCCGAAAGCAACCGCGTACACGGCTGCATGGATCGCTTCAGCCGAGATCCCCAGCTCCCCGCCGATTGATACCAGCTCCTCCAGGCTCACACCCTCTTCGCCGCTCTGAGCACCCTCTCCGCCCTGAATGGTCGAGGCCCGCTTGATGATCTCTGCTATTTCCCTGTCGAAAAACCTCTTTCCAGCAGGATCCATGCAGCTATTGTTCCGGGTCGTGTGCAGGTTGTCAATCAAGAAAAAGGAAAAGGCTCCCCTTTTCAGGGGAGCCTACGTAAGAGTGTGGCGGGGGGTGTCGACGTCAGAAGGCCAAACCGCCAAACAGGGCAACGGAGAAGTTCTTAAGTGGGTACGGATCCTGAGTTGCCCCCGGCAGAGCGCCGTTCCAGAAGCGCCAGTCCAACTTGGCGCCCAGCTGAAGCAGGGACAGTTTTACGGCCAATCCGCCGCCGACTTGCCCAAAGAGGGATAGGTGGGTAGGGGTATAATCATTGGTACCGCCTGTTTTTTCGTAGTTGGTTATATCAGATCGTCCGGCGGCACCAAAACCGGCTTCTAAAAAGGGATCGAGGAACGCATCCGAGCCGAGGATGTGGTAGCGCAGATCCGCCGTACCGATCCAGTTCAACCAGATCTCCTTGTACACCGGAGCGACCACATCCAGGGTTTCCACGTCGATCAGGTAGGTCATCCCAAAACCGAGTTTCTTCCCGGCAATTTCCCAGTACAGGCCGGGAATCAGATTCATCGGATCGTCGATTGCCGTCTTTAAAGCCTCGACATCCGGCCTGTCCATGAACTCCGCATTCGAGCTTGCACCAATGCGCAGTCCTTCGGCA
>CP070696.1:122663-146124 GCA_020353535.1 Spirochaetaceae bacterium
CGGACCATGGCTTCGGTGACCAGGGAGGGACAGCAGAAAGCGGGATTGGTCTGTACGAACAGCCGCAGGTCCGGGTACTGGCGTACCAGATGGGCTATTTTCAGCAGATTGTCCCAGGACTCACCGTGGTGCTCCAATCTGACGTTGAAGCGCTCGAAAATCCGTTCCGGGTGCGGATTCCGGTATGAGCCAGGAGGGCTCACATACTCCTCGTAGTAATTAAAGAACCTCCTCTCCAGTAGCTTCACCAGAGCCAGGAGCGTTCGATACTTGGCCAGCTCCAAATAGCGATGTTCCCTGGTCCATTTCTTGAAGGTAGCATCGGCCACGATTCTCAGGTACTCGCTGTAGGGAGTGGTTACCACCTCCCCCCCGGATCGCTCGATGAAGCGGATCAAATCCTGGTTCATTACATCGTTGTCCCGCACGTAGAGGTCACCGAAAATCGCTACCTTCGGACGCCAGCCCCGTTCTCTGGGAATTGCCTCGAAGTTTTCAATCACCTCGGACAGGGCATCCTCTTTCGATCGATTCGCCGAAAACGATTCGACAAAAACGCTATGAGCTGCGGATATCGTCCTGTCCGTCTCGCCTGGATTGAGCTCATACGGCCGGATGCGGCAGCCGAGTCGGCGCAGAAGTCCCCCGAACAGGTAAGCGAAGTAGGCACCCAGGCCTAAAAGCGGAGAAATCTCCGAGTGAGAGAAGTCTCCCACGTAGACCCCGGCCTGTTCCATGCCCTCGCCGTAGCTCTCGAGGAGACTCTTTATATAGTGAGGAAAGAGATGGAAATTACAGGACAACTGCGAATCCGTCATCCAGAGAACCGTCTCAGCGGGATCGAGTTCGTACTTCCGGATGTAATTCACCATGCCCTGCGTGATGGCGTTGATCGGCAGACACTGCCCCGTGTTCAGACGCGTACCGGCCTGTATAGAGAGTTCGTCCTCCTCCAGGACGCGGGCGTCCACACCGGCGCTGCGCAGATTCGCCACGATCAGGGGGATCGTCAATCGATCCCAGTTGGGGAACAGCAGGGTCTTTCCGCTTAGCCGACGTTCGAGTGAAGGAGCGATTCTGCGGAATACTTCCTCGCTACGGAGCGTAAGCTTTCCCACTCTGCGGCGAGCCGCATGGTTTCGGAAGGAGTGGATTCCGGCTTCGATCCGGGTTTCATAGCCCACGCTGGAATCGTGCTCGTCTATCTGCAGGATCAGATAGGGTTTTCCGTGGGCATCGAGAATGCGTTTGAAGTACTCGATCGCGAAGGAATCGGGAGAGCATTTGAAGGCGGTGATCAGCACGGGGTACAGACCCTCGGTAGCCACGCAGAAGGACGCGGTTTCCAGGATGCGGACCGCGTAATTCCACTGTATAGCATCGAGAAGCGGCTGCACTTCGCTGCGAACCTGCCGTTCGATTTCTTGGTCGTAACCCTCCGGCTCTCCCGGAGCGTAGCGCTGCCTTTGGAGCAACGGCTCGGCCGCAGAGAGCGGCGGGAGCATATCCTGGTAGTAGGTTTTGACTCCCAGGGAGGCGAAGATGCCGGGAATACCCTTGTTCATCTCCGCTGCCAGCACCTGGTAGGGCCTGCCCGCCAGGACCACCTCGATGTCCCCGTTTCGACTGCGGGAGTTCTCGTACACCCGCTGCAGCTTGCCTCTCCCCGTCCGGTAGGCCGCGATCGCCCTGTCATAAGCCCGGGACACCCGGGAGTAGGACAAAGCCACCCCCTCCAAGCGCTGAAGTGCCCGCAGGAGCTCCCGTTTGGTTCGATTGCGGATCTTGCGGACCGCGGGAGAGGGAGCGGCTTCCAGGCTGCCATGATCGACCAGGGGCAGGAGAGTCTTTTGGTTCAGACCTCGTTCCTCCAGAAGTGAGATCAGGGAAGGGGCAAATTGGGTGTAGTAGCAGTAATGACGGAACCGCCCCTTTTCCCGCTGCAACGAAGCCGCTTCCAGATACACGGGGAGGAACAGGAAGTCGCAGGATTCGGCCAGGTAGCGGGCATGTCCGTGCAGCGCCGTGACCGGGGCGCAGAACTCCGCTCCGGTCAGCTCCTTGCCTGCATTCAGCGCCCGCCTGTATCCTTCGCTGGTGACAACCGGAATTTCAAGCTCGGAGAAAAACCGCTGCCACAAGGGCAGCTCCTCGAGGAGGTGCAGGGCCGCCGGGATGCCTATCGTGGGAGCGACTCGCTTCGCCTCTGGTAGCGTTCTTGGCTTATCGAAACACCGCCGGTACTCCCGGATCATGTCGAAACCCGAGCGGTTGGCGCTGACGTACCGCCTACCCTCGTAATCCCGGCCGCAGAGAAATCCGTAGGCTACGGTCTGCCCCCGGACCTCCGCAATGCGCAGCCGACAGTGGTTGGCGCAAAGCTGGCAGGTCTCCGATCGCACCGCAATGGCGTCTCTGTACAGGTCAAGTCCCCGAAAGCGGGACTGGGCGGGCAGATTCTCCTGAAGAGCTAGGGCGACGCCGAGCGCCCCGGTGAGGTGGCAGTATTCGGACACGAAGATTGGCCGTTTCAGCTTCTGTTCAAAAGCCGCTACCAGCGCCCGGTTCTTGGCCGTGGCACCCTGAAAGCAAATCCGCCGCCCGATCAGCGCCTCGGAGGAGACTTTAAGCAGATAGTTCTCCCGCACCGAGAACAGCACCGCCGCCAGGATCTCGTCTACCGAGTACTTCTTGTTCAGATAATGGTTTATATCCCGCTCCATGAACACGGTGCAGCGGTCACTGGCCAGGGGTGCCCGCACGCCTTCCGCCCTTCTCGAGTACTCTTCCAGAGCCACTCCCAACTTGGCAGCCTGCTCCTCTATGAAACTGCCCGTGCCTGCGGCGCATACCGTGTTCATCTGGCTGAAGGTCACCATACCGTCTCGCAGCGTGGTGAACTTCGAATCCTGGCCGCCGATCTCGATTATCGTGTCTATCTGCGGATCCAGCTCATAGGCTGCACGGGCGTGGGCCGTAATCTCATTGAGAATCAAGTCAGACCCGATCACCTCTCCGATAAACTTGCGTCCGGCCCCGGTGGTTCCAACGGCCCGAATATTCAGCGTGGCTGTTTTTTCTCCGCGCACTTCCAGGTTATCCAGAGCTTGGAAAATCGCCTGAACAGCTGCCAGAGGCCGTCCCGCGGTACGGGTATAAAGACCGACCAGGACCGCCCCGTTCAGTCCGATCAGCAGGGCCTTGGTGCTGGTGGAACCCACGTCGATCCCGAGGATGGCATCCACGGCTCCATCCGCAGATTTGTCTTCGTAGACATCGACCTCTACTGGCAAATCGAATCCGTTGATTGAAGGGGAAAACAAGCGACGTTCACTGCTGTGGAAGTCCGGGTAGGTGGAGAGCTTCAGATCCAGCGGCTCGTAATAGTAGCTCTTGATCGCTCGCTCGTGGTCGAGCAAATCCTCAGGGTTTTTAAAAGAAATCTCGGTCCCGCATCCCTCCTGTAGACCGCAAAGCGCGGCCCCCAGGGCGCCGTATAGGTGGGAATTCTCTCCTGCGACGAAGTTGCAGTGGAGAAGCTTCTCCAGATGTGTTACCACGGCACTATTTCGTGACACTCCGCCGGCGAACACTGCGGGACAGAGGATCGGCTCACCCGTTGATATGGTGTCGGCGATGTTTCGCGCCAGGCCCAGGCACAGTCCGTCGCAGATCTCCTCCAGAGTGTAGCCCGCCTGTTGGGCGTGGCAGAGATCGGTTTTGGCGAACACGGCGCAGCGTGAGGCGATCTTGGGCGCTTCGTTTTTGTTCCTTCGGGCGAGCTTGCCGAGCTCGGCGCTCCCCGACAGACCCAACCGACCGGCTTGCTGGTCTAGAAAACTGCCCGTGCCGGCTGCACAGGAAGTGCTGGCTTTGAGATTCTGGAACGCTCCAGCGGAGTTGAAACGAAGAAGCGTGAACTTCTCCCCTCCGACTATCAGCAGAGACCGGATCGGCCCATGCACCCGACGGGTCGCTTCGATGAAGCACACCTGGGTGTCATAGAAACGCGCGTGACTGACGATCCGGGGTGTTGAGGAGGTGCAGCTGATCGGCCCCATGGTTCCTGGAGCAACTGCCTCCAGCATATCCTTGAGGGTTTCCCGGACCTTGCCTCTGTGAAAGCGATACGCAGCATGTTCGACCTCCCCGTGCCTCGAAAGGCAGACCAGGGAGATGCTGACCGAGCCGATGTCGATACCCACAATAGGCAGCGCGGATGTCGTCATATGCACTTACCGTCGCCATTGTACCAAGGAAAACGAGGTAGGTAAACTTCTTTTGCAGGTCCTTCCGAATTTTGCTACAATATAAGAAGATTCTATCAAGGAGGAGCAGATGAGCACGTACTTTTTCTTCGGGTGTTATTCCGAAAATGCGCTGAAGGAGATCAGCGCCAAGCGCACGGAAAAGGCGGCTGCAACGATCCAAAAGTTCGGAGGTCAAGTGAAATCAGTCTACGCAACGCTTGGAGAACATGATCTGGTCATCATCGCCGATGTGCCGGGGACGGAGCAGGCGATGCAGTGTTCCTTAGCCCTGCACAAGCTGACGGGTATCGCCTTCACAACGGCTCCGGCGGTGTCGGTGGAACAGTTCGACAAGCTGGCAGCGCAGGTATAGCAACAGGTCGAAATCAGCAGCGTTACCTATCTCTAAAACAGAAAATTCTTCTAAGCAAGGGAAAAATCCTGCCGAGGCTTCTGATAGGAAGCCATGAGCAGAATCGAACGGGAATTGATAGCAAAAGCAAAAGCCCGCTACGGCAGGATCGCACCCTGCAGGGGGAAAAGCTTCACTCAGTGTTTTCTGGTACAGGACGGGAAACTGCAGTTTTGGTTCAACGATTCGACGGGCAATACCCATCTGCTCTACGTAGACCAGGAAAGGTTGAACTGACCGGATGAGCTATTTCCTGGAATCCAGGTAGGCTCTGATCGCCTTGTCGTTGATAAAGCCTTGCTCGATAGCGATCTCTCCGAACAGACGTTTATCCCCATCCTGCTGAAGCTTGAGTACTTGGTCGACCTGCTCAGGGATCATCGCACCAATGCGAACCAGAGCTTCACCGATTCTCTCTTCCACGTTTTTGTACGCCTCTCCGCTGTTCCTATTTGTGAGCTAGAGCCTATATCCTAACGGAAAACCCGAAAAAATTCCACAATATTAACAAAACTTGTGTTCAAACCCGGCCCTTTGACTCGATTTCCTTCCCGTTGTATAAAGGTCAATAACAAATCCTGCTTCTATTTAGGAGGGAATCATGGCAACAGAAAAAAAGTCATATCCGGTTGTTTTAAAGGGAGAGCTGAGTGAGCCGCCCTCCAGGGCGCTGTGGCTGGTGAAATGGTTTCTGGCCATACCTCATTGGATCGTGCTCTGCTTCCTGTTCATAGCTTTTACGGTCCTTACGATCATCGCTTTCTTCGCCATCCTCTTTACCGGCCGTTATCCCCGGGGAATGTTCAATTTCAACGTGGGCGTACTGCGCTGGGGCTGGCGGGCTTTTTTCTATGCTTTCGTTCTGGGTACGGACAAATATCCTCCCTTTACTTTGGAATCCGTGGACTACCCGGCGGATCTGCAGATCGAGTATCCCGAGAAGCTGAAGAACTGGATGGTCCTGGTGAAGTGGTTTCTGGCCATACCTCACTACGCGATTCTGGGCGCACTGGTCGGATGGGGATACAACTACGCAGCACACACGGAGTATCCTTTCGGAGGCTTGATGTGGGTGCTGGTGATCATCGTAGCGATTGTCCTGCTGTTCACGGGGAAATATCACAAGGACATCTTCAAGCTCGTCATAGGTATCCAGCGGTGGTCGTACCGTGTCACAGCCTACGTGGGGCTGATGACGGACGAATATCCCCACTTCAGGCTCTGGGAATAACGGCCGGCTGAACCGGCTTCACGCCGAAAATACTCTTCTTCCCGGTAAATCGGTAGGTGGAATTTAGATACATCAGTCAACAGCAGCAGTTCCTCCGCGCCCTGTCTTCCGGCATCGGCAAGACCGCCGTAATCCTGCCCGCAGCCTTTCTCACGGAAATGGGATTGGGATTGATCACCCTGGGCATGATCTTCTACATGCGGGAGGTTTTTCTCGTGCCTCCCGCTCTGGTCGGCTGGATCGCCGCAACCTGGCAGAGCTGCTACGTGCTCGGTTGCCTCACGATGCGACCCGCCTTCGAATCCTTGCTTCCCCGCTATTCGATGATCTTCTCCACAGCGGGTATGGGTGCAGCCGTAGGGGCCATTCTACTGTCTAAATCCGTGGTCGCGACCTTCGTCTTCTACGGACTGTTCGGGTTCTGTCTATCCTTTTTCTGGCCCCCTCTGATGAGCTGGCTGTCTTTCGGATTTGAGGGGAAACACCTCGGTCAAACCATGTCCAGGCTCACCCTGACGGGGAGCGCCGGAATCGTAATCAGTCCCTTTTTAGCTGGCGCCCTCAGCTCCCTGTCACCCCGCTATCCTCTGTTCGCGGCCGCAGGGCTGTTCGCCGCCAACAGCCTGCTTCTGACATTAGCTGCTCTTGTCCTACCGAAGATCAGGGCCGACGCAAGCCGGGGGCAGAGTCAGCAGAATGATCCGGAGAAATCGGATGGAAGCACAATGCTGCGCTATCCCGCCTGGATCGGATTGTTCGTAACCTACACCGTATTGGGTGTTATCATCACGGTCTTTCCGATGTACGCTCGGGACGATCTTGGACTCAGCAAGAGCGCCATCGGCATCCTGCTACTCTGTCGTGCTCTGTGTACCGCTGCGGGCTTCCTCGTCTTGGGAAGATCTGTTTTCTGGCATTTCAGAGCCCTGCCTATGACCGTAGGTCTTGTTCTGCTGGCCGTGCTCGCATTGTGGATGCCTCGAGCCCGGTCGCTCCCGGCCCTGGCGGTCAGCCTGGCATTTATCGGTCCCCTGATCGCTTTGGGTTTCTCCTACAGCTTCTTCCACGGCGCTTCCGGAGCCTCCAAACGGGCTACCAGAATGGCGATTCATGAAGCGCTCCTGGCCTCCGGCTTGATCAGCGGATCAGCTGTTGGAGGACAGCTCTATCAGCACTACTCGATGGCGGCGGTCAGCACATTTTGCTCAGGGCTGCTGGCTACGGCGATCGTAATACAGATACTCATCGTCCGCCTGTGGCGAACCAGGGAAGAAGCTGCCGGATCGGAGTAAAACCCTCGATCCAGTGGATCGAAGAGCAGCTATTTCCTTCGCAGGTCTATCAACCTGTCTATGAATCGTTTGTTTTGGCGGACGATCATTTCCTCGAGGTTTTTTGTCGACCAGTCGTAGAAGCCTCTCCCCGTTTTGGCTCCGTAGTGGCCCTGGTCGTACTTGTTCCGCAACGCTCTTTGCGGCTCCTTGTCGTCGGCCAGCTCTTTCAACAGGTAACTATGAATGGCCATGTTCAAGTCCAGGCCAACGGAGTCCAAATACTCCATGGGTCCTATCATGGAATAACGAGGTCCCAGGCTGCTCATGATCACCCGATCTATATCTTCCGGAGTGGCAACGCCCTCTTCAACCAGGTGGATGGCTTCCCGGAACATGGCATGCTGAATACGGTTGCCGATATGCCCCAGGATATCCTTCTTCAGGAGCACCGGTTCTTTACCCAGGATGCGTAAGAAATCCAGGGCGGCAGCGACGGTATCACGACTCGTGCCGTCCCCCGCCACCACCTCGACCAGCGGCACCAGATACGGGGGATTCCAGAAGTGCATGACCAGCATTCTGTCAGGTGACCTCATGCGACTGCTGATGTCGGTGGGAGACAGTCCCGAAGTACTCGAAGCCATCAGCGCGTAATCCGGACAGCGTTCTTCGATCTTAAAGAACAGCTCCTGCTTGCTCTGCAAATCTTCAATGATGGCTTCAATCACGAAATCCACTCTCTGAAGCCCGGACTCGAGATCCGTGGAAGTGTTCAACTGGATTTCTATAGCAGCAGCCTCCTGATCTCCGTATACCTCTGCCCTGACCAGGCTTCTCAAATTCTTGCGGAAGCGTTCCAGTCCCCTGGCAACGCTCAGATCCGATCGCCCAACAAGGGTTACCGAATATCCGGCCATGGCGCAGGCCAGAGAGATATCCGGACCGATCATACCCGTACCCACAACTGCGATTCGTTTGATTTGCTCCACGTTCATCAGTCGAACTGAAGACCCCCGTTTTGGTCGATAATCTCCCCGGTAATGAATCCCGCCAGAGTGGAAGCCAGGAAGCGAACCACATGGGCGAACTCCTCCGGCTCACAGTAGCGGCCTACCGGGATCTTGGCGATCACCGCCTGCCGTTCCTCTTCGCTGAGCTGCTCGGTAACCATCGGTGTTTTCACGTAGGCCGGGGCAATTCCGTTCACCGTGATACCGGTTGCGGTCGTCTCCGCTGCCAGGGAAAAGGTGAGTCCGATCATCGCACTCTTGGACACCGAGTAGGCAGTGCCTGCGGTAATACCGCCGCTTTTGGCCGCGAAGGAGCAGATATTGATGATCCGGCCCCATTTCCTCTGCCTCATTGAGGGCAGACAGGCCTTGCAGAGGTAGAAGGCGCCGTCCAGGTTCACGGCAAAGACCTTGTGCCACTCCTCCGGAGTGGTATCGGCGATCTTATTTTTGGAAAGAATGCCCGCGTTGTTTACCAGTATGTCTATGAACCCGAATTCGTCCCCTATCTTCTCTACGGCATGGCTGCAGGCTTCGGGATCGCTGATGTCGAAGGCGATGGGATACAACCGTTCAGCCGGCGCCTTGGCTGCCAGCTCATTGCGAACAGTTTCCAAGGCCTCCAGGCTGATGTCGGCCATGGCCACGCGCACCCCATCGGCCAGCAAGCCCTGTGTTGCAGCTCTGCCCATGGTGCCGGCAGCCCCGGTAACCAGGGCAGTTCTCTGTTCAGGCGCACTTGGTACGCTCATCTCCCGCGTCCTCTGCTGGCTTTAAGGATCTCGACAAAGCGCTGGTTTCGCCGCCGGCGAAACTCCTCGTCGTCCCGGTCGGACCAGTCATACAGACCCCGCCGGCTCTTCTGGCCGAGGTGTCCGGCTCGGACATTGTCGATGAGGATCTTCTGCGGCGCAGCGGCATTGCAGAGCGTGGGATAGAGGTAGCTCTGCACCTTCTCATGGAGATCCAGACCACAGGAATCGAAATACTCCATAGGACCGATCGTGGAAAACCGTGGCCCGAAGCTGGCCAGAACGATCTTGTCGATGTCCGCCGGGTCCGCGACACCCTGTTCGATCAGGTACAGGGCTTCCCGGTAGAGGGCGTGCTGCAGGCGGTTTCCGATGTGGCCGGGAAAATCCTTCTTCAGAATTACCGGTACTTTCCCTAGTCTCTCGATAAAGGAGATTGCCAGGTCTCGAGCCTCTTCGGATATGCGGTCATGGGGTATGACTTCCACCAGAGGAACGAGGTAGGGAGGATTCCAGAAATGGGTCACCATCATTCGATCCTGGTGCTTGATGTGGGCACCGAGGTCGTTGGGGGACAGCCCCGAGGTGCTGGAGCAGAGGATCGCCCGGTCCGTGCAGTTGCGATCGACCTCTGCGAAAACCTCCTGTTTCACGGACAGATCCTCATACACTGCTTCGAAAATTATGTCGGCATCGCGAACCGCGGATGAAATATCCGTCGCCTTCTCGACAATGCCAAGGGCTGCGGATTTCTCCTCACTGCTGATCACCTCGGCATCCGCCAGATCCGAAAGATCCTTCTCAATATTGGCCAAGCCGCGGGAGAGGCTGCCTTGATTCCGCCCTACTATACGAACCCGAATTCCATTTACCAGCAGGGAGGTGCTGATGTCCGGCCCCATCATGCCACAGCCGATCACGGTAACGTGTTTTATGTCCTCTGCCGTCATAACAGCCTCCAACAACATGTTTTCGCGACTCCCCGCCGGGCTTTTGCAAACCGAAAAATCTGCGGGGAAAGCCGGCTTAAGACGTCTCTCGGACCTACAGAAAGGCCTTGAAGGGGATATTGGGCTCGTCCACGTAGAAGTTCTCCTCCCCCTTAGGATAGTTGTAGCGACCCTTGTCCTTGTCGTCAGGATAGGTGAACTTGCCGCCCACCTTCCAGATAAACAGCTTAAACTTCATCGAGTGACGGTTGAAGTGGTGTAGCAGTTCCAGCTCGTTGGGATCCACGCTCTGCATCGACCACATGTCGTAATGAAAGGGAATGAGCACCTTGGCCCGCAGGTTCTGGGCGATCCGAAGGGTATCCGAGGCGGTCACCTTGTCCTGGATACCGATGCCGTTCTCTCCGAAGGAGACCAGCACCACGTCGATGTCGTGGTCCCTGCCCTGGACATAGAAACCGTTGGAATAGTGAGAATCACCGCTGTGGTAGACGCTTCCCCCTGGAGTTTTCACGATGTAGTTCACGGCCCGCTCGTCCATCGGCGGCAGAGGATCCTTTTTGAAATCCGCACCATAGGGAGGCGGGGTTATCAGCACGGTGCGGTCGAAGCTGTCTACGGCCAGCACTTCGGTATCCTTCACCTTCACCGAGTCTCCCGGTTTGACAGTGACGATGCGCTCCTCGGGAATTCCCCAACCCTTCCAGGTCTCGCAGACCAGCTGCGGGCCCACAAACTTCGCCTTGGTGTTCTTGGCCACCGCCGCGGCCACGTAGGGGCAGAAATGATCCCCGTGGATGTGGGTAGCGAACAGGGCATCCATGTGGGTAATGGCAAAGGGATCTAGCACGTGAGGGCTGCAGCGCAGGTACGGCGGCAGCACCCGGGCCCCGGTCATGCGGGTCATCTGGTCGTCTTTGATTTGCGCGTAGGGCTTTTCCGTCTTGGTGTGGCGGCCCCGCTGGGCCCAGTAGTCGATCGCCAGACTCGCCTCCGCGGTCTTCACCCAGATCCCGGTGCAGGCCAGCCACCACATGGTGAACTTACCCTTGGGCACCTTCTCCTGCTCGATCTCCTCGTTAAGCCAGGTCCCCCACTCGGGGAAGTTGTCCTGCAACCAGCGGTTGCGGTCGATGTCTTTGATGTTCAGCTCAGCCATGTTTGTCCTCCAAAATGATAGTGCTTTGAATTTGTATTCAATTCCTTACTACAAAGGCGTTTTGCGCTAACCTTTTACAGCCCCTGCCGTCAGTCCCATGATTACGTTCTTGGCCGCCACAAAGGTGAAGATGAACGCCGGAATGGCGATGATGGTGGCAATCGCCGTGATCTTGCTCCAGTCGATGCCCGTGGTGGTCATAAACAGCGATACAGCCACCGGCAGCGTACGGGTGTAACGGTTGGTCAATACCAAGGCCAGGGGGAACTCGTTCCAGGCGATACGAAAGGTAAAGATCGCCGCTACGGACAATCCGGGCATGATCAGGGGAATGATAATACGACTAAAGATGGTGAACTCCCCGCAGCCATCGATAAGAGCAGACTCTTCAATCGATATGGGAATGTCCATTATAAATGTGCGCAGGACCCAGATACAAAATGGTAGATTCAGGGCGATATACGACAAGATGACGCTGTATCGGGTATTCACGATCCCCAATTTCGTCCAGAGGATGAAGGTTGGTATCACCAGAACCACCGGCGCGATCATACGCAGGAACAGGGTGCTGGTCAGCACCACACGATGTCCCATGAAGCGGAAGCGGGCCAAGGCGTAGGCGGCCATGGCTCCGATGCCTATGGAGAGGATCGTGGAGCTGAGCCCGATTATCACCGAGTTCACGAAAAAACGAAAGAAGTTCAAGGTGCTCAGAACCCCGATGTAGTTTTCGATCCTCGGTTTGAAGAACCAGACCGGTGGGATCGTAAACACCTGAGCCCTCGTCTTCAGGGAGGCGGTGATCATGATGTAGATCGGGAACAGACTGACCACCGCAAGGACGATCACCAGCACGTATTTCAGAACCTTCCATCCCTTCCAGGTTACTGCAGCCATACCCTACCTCCTGCTCTCACCGCGGGAGGTGAAGAATACGAACAGAGTGACGATGAAGATTATTACCAGCAAAATCACGGCCAAAGCCGAAGCCAGCCCCAGACGCTGACTGATGAAGGCGGTCTTATATACCGCGATGGACAATAGCTCCGTGGATTTCCCGGGGCCCCCGAAGGTCATGATATAGACCACCACCATGCTGCGGAAGGCGTCGATCAGCCGTAGGGCTGCGGTCACCAGGATGAGCGACTGGATCACCGGTATCTTGATATGCCAGAGATTCTGGAAGTAGTTGGTACCATCGATCATCCCGGCTTCCAGCATGTCTTTGGGCACTCCCTGCAGGCCCGCTAGGAGGAGCAGGAACACGAAGGGTGTCCATTGCCAGATATCGGCGATGATGATCGAGGGCAGAGCCAAATGAGGTTCTGACAGCCACATCCTGGCCTCAATCCCGAGGACGCCTAGCAAGTAGTTGATCATTCCGAAGGAGGGGTCGTACAGATAGCGCCAGACGACTCCGACGACAACCGGGGCGACCATGATGGGTAGGACGAAGATCGTCCGGAAGGTTCGCAGACCCGCCATCTTTTCTTCCAACAGCAACGCCAGGATCAGTCCGATCGCGATCTCCGCCACGGTTACCGTCAAGGTGAAGACCAGGGTTACACGGATATTCGTATAGAAGTGTTCGCTCTTGAACAATTCGATGTAGTTGCCCAAGCCCCGAAACACAGGCGCGACACGGATATCCCGGAGAGCCCAGTCGAACAAACTCAGGCCCAGGCCGTAGAGTACGGGGAACAGCATGGCCAGCAGAATTACCACCAGGGCCGGAAACAAGAACATGTACGGAGTGGATCTCTGTAGGAGCTGCTTTGAGGTCATGATTCCTCCTCCATGCGTAATCCGATTAAAGATGTACGCAATACATCGACGTTACTGCCATCAGATTCGATTGGAAGCGGGTGGAGCGCAGTGCCCCACCCGTCCCCATTTCGCTACTCGAGGTATCTTCTAGTAGTAGTCGGCTCTCTGCATGATGTCCTTGATAGGCTGAACTATTCCGTCCATGGCGGCCTTGGGTGTTTTCTCCCCGGTCAGAACCTGGTTGACCGCCACACCGATGGTCTGGTTGATCTCTCCCCACTCGGGAATGATCGGTCTCCAGTCCGGATCTGCATACTTGATCTGTTCGACCAGGACCTTGAACTCCGGATACTTGGCCTGGAGTTGAGCATCACCGTACACGGAGTTACGTACAGCCATTCCACCGGCTTCCGCAACCCGGACACCCATCTCTTTGGTGGTCATCCACTGCATCAACAGGAAAGCCGCCTCTTTGTTGGCCGAGTTGGAGGGGATTCCAACACCGAATCCACCGGTCTCAGCGGAGTAGATCTTATCCTTGGGATGCAAGGCATAGCCCACTTTGCCGACGACCTTCGACTGGGAGGGATCCCTGGCCAGCCCGGCGATCTTGTCGTGATCGATGTAGAAAACCGCTTCCCCCTGCAGATAGGAATTGTCCATCGAGCCGGCATCGAATCCAGGAATCCCAGGAGCGCCGTGCTTGACCGCCTCTTTCATGAACTCGAGGGCACGGATCGCATCGGCGCTGTTGACGATCGGATTCCACTTTGCGTCGAAAACCTTTCCTCCGAAAGGATTGACATGGTTGAGAAAACCGTGGGTAGCCTGGTGACCGGAGGCGCCGCGCATGGTGAAGGCGTACATCTTGTTGTTCCGGTCCACAACCTTTGGAAACGCAGCCCGTAGATCATCGTAGGTTTTCGGCACGGCGATGCCCTTGGCATTCAGCACGTCCGTGCGGTAGGCCATGATGCTGGTTTCTGCGCCGAAGGGCACGCAGTACAGCTTGGAACCGGGCCCGCCCATGTAGATTTTCTCTCCCCCGACACGGCCTGTGTTATCCACGAAGGCTTTGACCAGATCGTTGAACTCATAGTCCGGGACAGCCAGCTTGGTGTCGGCGAACAGGGGTTCAAGCTCCGTGAGCATGTCCCCGGCCACGTATTCGGTCTTCCACATGACCACCAGACTGATCAGATCGTAGTCGCCGGTTGGCTTGGTCATTTCGAGGACCTGCTTGTCGTGCATGCGCATGTAGTCGATCTGGTCCACTTCGACCTTCATCCCCGTCAGGGCTTCGAACTCCCCGAGATTGGCGGTGACGTAGTTGTTGGCCTGGTTGGGAGACCAGTTTACCACCAGCCGGGTTCCGGCAAAGCGCTGCCAGTCGAAGCTTTCCCCTCCGGCGGTGCCAGTCGCGGTCGCCTCCTGCCCGCCTCCTGCCCAGAGCAGTCCGGCAGTGCTCGTCAGGCTCACAAGCAGCGCGAGCCAAATCATTTTCTTAGGCATCATCTGCCTCCTTATTAAAAGGATTTTATTTTGTCCGGGCCAACGACCCGGTTTGGTCCCACATATACCGCGTCAATTCCCATCGATCCGTGTCACCTTGGGCTTCCCAGTGTGCTCAGCAGAACACGGGCAGGTTCCTTTCCCGCACATACTGCTTCGACGCATCGAACTGCGGCTGATAATCCCAGGGAACGTACTCTCCTGTGTGAAGCGCCTTCTGTACCAGCTGTCTCTGTTTTTGGCTGTATATGATCCGATTTCTCAGACCCGCTACATCGGTCTGCCCAACAGCCAGGCTGTGCAGTTCCTGCACCTTGCCGGCCAACTGCTGATTTTCCGCCAGGTTGTCGAGCTCGTGGCCATCCTTATCCAGATCGAAAAGCAGGGACGGCAGCTCGTGAAAGCACACGTACTTCCAGTTGCCTTTGCGCACGCCCAGCATCGGGGTCCTGACCCCACCACCGAGATACTCGAACAGTACCTGGTTCTTCCAACCAGCACCGTTGCCTTGGAGCAGAGGCAGCAAACTATCGCCGTCCAAACCGTTCCGCAAAGTCTCGATCTCAACAGAGCCCGCCAAATCCAGTATCGTTGCAAAGAGATCCACCAAGGAAACCAGCTCTTCTCGGACTGCCGGCGTAAAGCGCTTCGGCCAGCTGAAGATCAAGGGTACGCGCAGCGATTCTTCGTAATAGGTCCGTTTGTACCACATGCCGTGCTCGCCGAGCATTTCCCCGTGGTCGCTGGAAAATATGACGATCGTGTCCTCGTACAATCCGAGGTGTTTCAACTCGGCTATGAGTTGCCCGACCAGGGTATCGACGTAGGAAATCATCCCCAGGTAAGCCCTCCTGCTGGCGCGCACGACCTCTTCGGTCGGTGTGTAGCGGGTCACCCCGTGGTGAACCTGCAGCCAGCGATTGTAGGGGTGCTGGCCCTCTATCCCCGGGTCAGGAATCTCGGGCATGCCCGCCTCAGCATCCGTGTGCATATCCCAATATTTCTGGGTTGTCTGAAAGGACTCGTGGGGATGAGTGTAGGAAACGCAGAGGAAGAAGGGATCCTTGTTTTTCTCTAGCGCCTGGTAGCGCAGGTACTCCAAAGCTCTGAATTGAGCTTCTTCGTCATAAAGCAGCTGATTGTTGGTCCGGCAGACCCCTGAGATCTTCAGTTTCTCTACAGATGTTCCCACCCCGTGCTGCATCTCATTATCCCAGTCGCCCATCCAGCGAAAATCCGACGGATAGATATCGGTGGTCAGCCTCCGCTCGAAGCCGTGCAGCTGGTCGGGACCGATAAAGTGAGCTTTGCCGGACAGAGTCGTACTGTAACCTGCCAGCCTCAGCAGGTGCACAAAGGTAGGAACTGCCGAAGAGAGCTCCGCTCCATTGTCGTACACTCCGTTTCGACTGGAACGAAGGCCTGTGCTCAAGCAGGCCCGCGCGGGAGCACAGAGAGGGGAATTGCAGTAGGCGTTGACAAAAACCACTCCGTTTTCAGCCAGCGATGACAGCTGGGGAACCTTGGCCGGACCCCTGTCGGAGTAGAACGGCAAAGGATCGGTGGCCATCTGGTCCGCCAAAATCATCAGGATGTTCGGCTTTTTCATGTTCCGCTCTTCCTCCGCATCGCCTGATCCCGATACTCGTTCGATCGCTGGAAGTGCAGCTGCATGCTTTCCGCCGCATCGGTGGGATTTCGTTTGCAGATCGCGGCTATGACCGCCTGGTGCTCCTGAATGGCCTGGAGCAGACGCTTGAGCACCCGCTCCCTGCCGATCGAAGCTTCGAAATCCTTGAACTGTTGGATGACTTCGGAAATCAGAAGGGTGAGTATCGACTTCAGCACCGGATTTTTGGAGAACTCTGCGATTTTAAGATGAAACACCATATCCTCGTCAAAACTGGTCACCCCATTTTTTATTTTCTCTGCTATGCTCTTCTGCAGTTCCTCCAATTCCCGTATTTCCTCATCCGTGGCGTGCTGGGCGACCAGTTCGGCCGCGTACACCTCCAGTACGCGACGCGTGTCAATCAGAGCCTGGAAATCCTGGTCCTCGAGTTTGAGCACGTTGGCCAGCAAGCCCTCCAGGGCATCCACCCCAATCCGGGCTACGTAGGTGCCGCTCTGGGGAACGGTCTTTAGGATTCCATAGGTCTCCAGTCGTCGAAAGGCCCGGTTGATCGGACCCCGCGGAATACCCAGCTTCTCCTCGATTTTCTTCTCCGAGGGCAGCCGGTCACCGGGTTTGAGCACGCCGCTGTGTATTAAATCCTTAATCTGCTGGATCACAACATCGACAGGATCGGGGAGGTCGATTTTCTCGAAACGGTCGATCAGCTCTTGCGATGACATCAATCCTGTTCCTGCCTAACTCATCAACTAACAGGTAAAAATTAGCTATTAGCTGGTAGTTTAGCAGATATTTGAAACTTGTCAAGAGGCTTAATGAAGCATTTTTCTAGAAATTTCTGAGAGATTCGTACTTCGGGCAGGCGCAGATCTACTGCCGGTTCAATTCCCTGATTACGGAGCTGCGAAACTCTTTGGAAATCTGAAAATGACGCCGCATCGCTTCGGCAGCCTTGTGCGGATCGCGCTCCTTCACAGCAGCTACTATCTGTCGATGCTCATCTGTCGCCTCAATGAGGCGGCGTCTGACAATCGTACTTCCGGCTTTCTGCTCGAACTCCTTGAAGAACTGCAACACATCCGAGACAAGCATTGTGATTATTGATTTCAGAATCGGATTTCCGCAGATATCTGCAATTTTCAAATGAAAGACCATGTCCTCGTCGAAACGACTCGCTCCGGCTTCAATCTTCTCAGCGACCTCCTGCTGAACTTCCGCCAACTCGTTGATCTGTTGATCTGTCGATCTTTCAGAAACCAGCTCAGCGGCATAGATCTCAAGGACGTAGCGGGTATCGTCCAACGCTTCCAGCTCTCTGTCCTCGAGTTTCAGGACATTCGTAAGCAGGCCCTCCAGGGCATCCACCCCGATGCTGGCCACGTAGGTACCGCTCTGGGGTATGGTCTTCAGGATCCCGTAAGTTTCCAACCTGCGCAGCGCTTTGCTGATGGGACCCCTTGGGATCTGCATCTTCTCCTCAATGCTCTTCTCCGAAGGGAGTCGATCGCCGGGATTCAGGACTCCGGCATGGATCAGGTCTTTGATCTGCTGAATGACCAGATCCACTGGATCGGGAAGTTCTACTTTTTCGAAGTGATCGAGGATGTTCTTTCTGGCCATGACGAGATAGCTCGGATTCGATTTTACGCGCTTCTTCCCGGTTGTCAAGCTTCATCGTTGATTGACAGCCCCTGCCGTTTTCTCTACTTTCAAGATGAGGATATTCATGGCTGATCAGAACATCCGCCGGGATGCCGAGCAGATGGCGACGGTAGCGTCTAATATCTCTAAAGTGTTCGTGGGAAAGGAATCCCAGATCCACACCCTGCTGGTGGCCTTCAGCGCCGGCCTCCACGTGCTGATCGAGGATGTACCGGGGGTCGGCAAGACTACCTTGGCCCGCTGTCTGGCAGCCAGCGTGGGCCTGGATTTCGGCCGCATCCAGTTCACCCCGGATCTGCTTCCCGGAGACATCACGGGCATGACTGTCTGGAGCCCGGAGAAACGGGAGTTCCTCTACAAGGAGGGAGCCCTGATGCACCAGTTCGTCCTGGCCGACGAGATCAATCGCGCCAGCCCCCGGACCCAGTCGAGTCTCCTGGAGGTCATGCAGGAGGGCTCGGTGACCGTGGACGGCACGACCCACAAGCTGCCCCAACCCTTCTTCGTGATCGCCACGCAGAATCCGACCAGCTTCCTGGGCGCCTTCCCCCTGCCGGAGGGGGAGCTCGATCGCTTCGGCGTATCCTTTTCCCTGGGCTATCCGGGCGGGGAGGACGAGATGGAGATCCTCTCCCGCTTTCAGGAAACGGACCCCCTGCAGCAGCTGGAGCCGGTGACCACCCCGGAGACCTTGCTTCGGATTCGAGAGAGCATCCGCCGCATCCACGTATCGGAGGGAGTCAAGCGGTTCATCGCCGACATCGCCTCGGAGACTCGCTCCAGTAACCATGTGAAGCTCGGCATGAGCCCCCGGGCTTCCCAGCACCTGATGCTGGCTGCGCAAGGGGAGGCGCTTTTCCGGGAGCGGGATTTCGTAATCCCCGAGGACGTTTTGGACCTGGCTCCTGCTGTACTGGCCCATCGCCTGATACTCTCGGCGGAAGCACGCATGGAAAACATCGATCCCCGTCAGGTCGTAGCCCGAGTCCTCGGGAAGGTAAAGATCCCCACCGGCCTGAATGAACGCTGAGCTGCCCATCACTCTTCACTTTGATCGAATTGGCCTGTACTCCCTGGCCCTGTTTATCGTGTACCTGGCGGGATCCTACGTAGCTCCTTTTTTCCTGTACCTGTTCATTATTCTGCTGATCCTGCCGATTCTGTCGCTGTCGTACCTGCTGCTGACGTTTTTCCGCCTGAAGTACTACCAGGATTTCAGCACGGAGCACCCGATGAAGGGCGAATCCGTAGTCTACCGCCTGATTCTGGCTAACGAAACCCTGCTGCCGCTCCATTATCTAAACGTCGAATTCAAGACCATCCACCCCTACATGGAGGAGGTCCTTCCCCGGTTCACCACCTACATCCGGGCCAGACAAAGGCTGGAGAGCGTGTATGAAATCCACTGTCCCTTCCGTGGAATCTACACCGTCGGCCTGGAATCTCTGGCTGCAGAGGATCCGCTGCATTTCTTCGTGTTTCGCCGGCGAGTCTGGTACAGGACCTTCTACGTCTATCCCCGGGTGCTCCCGCTGCGGAGTTTTTCCACCGGAATGGAACGCAGTGAACGTCTTGCCCAAGGCTCCTCCACCGGATCAGTTCCCGACTACGCCCTGTTCAGCCAGCTGCGCTCCTACCGGCACGGTGAATCACTGCGCCATGCAGCCTGGAAGAAGTTCGCTTCAACAGGAACACCATTTCTCAAAGTTTACGATACCTCTGCGGAGCCGGGGGTGACCATCTACTTCGACCTGCGGCAGACCAAAGCCGCCGGGCTCAAAGCGCTGGAAACCGAGGACATCTCCATCGACATCCTGGTGGCTCTGGTCAAGTATTACCTGGATCACGACGTGCCGGTAACGGTCCGCGCCCCCGGCAGAACCGTCTACACTTTTCAGGGATTCGGCCAATCGAGCTTTCAGCGCTTCTATCTCTCCACCATGGAGCTGCTCTTTCAACCCACCATCTCACCCGGAGCGATGTACCATCTGGACAAACAGACCGGTGGCTACGAGAGCACCTCCGCGATCATCATCTCCCATCTCTTCGATCCGGAGGTTTTTTCCACGGTCGACGAATCCCTCTCCGGCGATTCACCGGTTTCCCTGATTCTCAACCGCAGCGGATACCCCCGGGCGGAACGAAAAGTCATCCTCCCTTATCTATACTCTCTCAGTGAACGGGGAGCCAATGTCCGCTTTGTGGACGGACCGGAGGATATCGTGGAAAGCCTGGAGCAAGGCGTGTTGCGCTATGAGCGATAAGCTTTCATTCTGGATCCGCGCCGTTCTGGCCGCGGTTGCCGCGGTTCTGCTTCCCGTGATCCTCAAGCTCATCCTCCGGGCTGAACTGTCCTGGATTCTGTTGGTGCTGCTCGTGTTCGGAAAAATCGCCCTGGCCATCCCGTCCGCTCGGCTGCGGGGATTACCCGCCCGGGCGTGCCGTATCCTTTCGATCCTGTACACCCTCGGTTTTGCGGCAGTTGTCCTGACCGGGATTCTGATCACTCCCTACTCAGCCTATGGGATCTGGTTCGAAAGCGTCCAGGATGGTGAGTCACGCGGTGTGGTGTCCATCCTGATCGTGCTTCTGGCGGCCGTATTTTCCTCCGCTCTGGCCGGGAGATTTCTGCGTTCCCCGTTCCTCCTCCCCCTGTACGGCCAGCTTTTGATCGCGGGAGGATTGTTGTCGCTCGTCTATCAGATCCGCCCGTTCTACATCCTCCTTCTCTGTCTGCTCACCCTCGGTACCCTGGTGCTGTCCCTTCGCTTCGTGGCTCAGACGAACCGACTGCGGAATCTGGCGGCCTTCTTCCTGCTTTTTCTCGCCCTGCTGGCACTATCCTGGCTCCCTATGCTCATTGCCGAGCCCAGGGGAAGCCGCATCGTGGATCAGCAGCTGCACCCCGGATTGCGGCAGACGGTGGTCGCGGTTTTTCCCCGCTTTCCCCTCTTGTACGGGATCCCCGGATTCGGTTATGGATTTGAAAGCAAACGCCTGGGGGGAACACCGATCCTATCCGATGCGCCGATCTTCGAAATCCAGGGTCAACCGGGTCAGCGCTTGTACCTGCGCACCGCTGCTTACACCACCTACGACGGCCAATCCTGGGGCAAGAGGGAGGAGGCCGATTCGAGTGTCGGGATGGATGATGACACCCGCGAAGGAGCAGGGGCCGACGAGCAGTCAAAGCTCGTGCCACTGAGTCCCGGAGAGATTCCCTCCTCCTCGGTTCGTATTACCCTATTGACGGAGTACTATACCCTCCTCCCCTTCACTTTAAACACCCGATCGATCCATCTGCCGGAGGAGCAGATCGAAGGAATCTCGGGAAGCTTCGAACAGGGATATCTGCTGGCCGAGCCCCTGCGTTCCGATCAGAGCATCTATCTCCAATACGGGCAGAGACTCAGGGACAGCGGTACTGAGGCTCCTGTTCTGTCAGCCGAAACGGCGAACTCATACCTGGAGCTTCCAAATCGACTCTCCCCCGAGCTCACCGCGCTGGCACGGCAGCTAACTGATCCCTCTTCCGATACTCGCAGCACCTTGAGAAACATCGAGCGCTACCTGGCCCAGAATTACACCTACAATCTGGAGGCCGAACGTACCCCGATCGGCGCCGACTTCGTCGACACCTTCTTGTTCCAGCACAGAGAAGGCTACTGCGTCCACTTCGCTTCTTCCTTCGTGATCCTGGCTCGCCTGAACGGAATCCCCAGCCGCTACGCTACGGGTTTTCTGGCGGCCCTGCCCGGAGGGTCGCCTCCCTTCGAGGATGTGCGGCAGCCAGGACTGGGCACGGTTTCGGGACTGTCCTCCCACGCCTGGCCGGAGGTGTGGCTGAAGGATCGGGGCTGGACCGCCTGGGAGGCGACCACGGCTGTCAATCCCTCGTACTACGAAGAGATGGGAGAGGATCTGCTGTACGAGTACGGCCGGGTGGGGAACCGTCTGACCAACCGCCAGCTGCGGGCGATCCTGGGCCGGGAACCGTTGTCCCGGGAGCAGACAACCAGCTGGTCCTGGGGATTCAATTGGCAGATATTTCTCCTGGCCATCCCCGCCTTAGCCCTGCTATTCATTGCACTCCTGGCGATCCGACGGTACGGCATCCTGGTGCGGGTCTCCCTGCGGCCGGACCGCCGCTCCGCCATGAAGGTCATCGCCAAAATCGCCTCCGCCTTTCATCGGCAGGGCGTGGCTTTCCCAGACACGCTGGGCTGGGTCCGGTGGGCTCGAGGAGCCTGCCGAGATGCACCCCACCTCGAGCCGTACGTCTCACGCCTCCTCGTCGTTGTACAACGACTGGTGTACAGCAACCGCAGCTTCCGGAGGCGGGATCTGCATTATCTGAGAACTTTCTATCTTAGGTTCTGTGCAGCTATCAGGTGAGGTTGAATCCGAATGAGGTGGAATCGGCCTGACGATTACGCACCCAAAGCAGGGGCTTGCACACAATCCTGATCCGGTCTGAAAGCGAGCCGGGCGGGGGAAGCGTAATTCTCTTCGGGCTTCCCCCGCTGGAACGATAGTCGACTCGCCTGCGCTCCTATTGGTCTGCCCAGATCGCCGTATAGGTGGTATCACCGGGGGAAGCATGGTCTCCGGGAGGAGTGCCCTTCCCCTCGTCATTCGTGGCATGAACCGGGACGACAACATCGGGTCCAACCACCGTGTAATCTCCACCCCCGATCTGCTTGAGCGGTTCCGGAGATGAGTTGCCATGTTCCTCTCCTGCTTTTCCGCCCAACACGGGACAAACGAAACCGGATGTTTTCTCCGGTTGGTCTGCGACCTGTTCAGCGATCGCTGCTGCAGCTGCTACCACGAACAATGCCAGGACAACAAGTCCGAGCCTGTAGCTCTTCATCACGCGTTCCTCCTGTACTTGGGTTCCCGTATCCAATTACCCAGTGAGTGGCAAACCGAGCCCCGGGATTCTCCTGCCGCCTCTCAAAGGAGTAAGGCATCGGGAACCGCTTTGATATTGATGCTTAAACATAGGTGGTGAAGATAACGGTTTGTTCACGAAACCATAACGGTTTGTTAAAATGTGGAAAAATCGAATCCGGCATTCAACTAGCCGTCACACCGACGAGCTCTTTACACTACAAACTCCGCTTCATAGAGTTGCTTCTGGAACAATCTATAACAATGGGAATTGCCCAAAGAATATCCGTGCGCCTACCCTCCCCATCATCTTTTTTCGTTCACAAGCTTCTGGTAGCCTCCCGGTGGCAGAGATGCACAAAAAGAGAAAAGGATATTAGACAGGCCATCGCTGTATCGAAATACATCCTGACAACTGATTTTTAAACATGATAGCGGTTGGTATTTTTTACGAGAACCCCGCTCCAGATGGCCCGACTCACCCCCGGCTGACCAGGAAAATGCCCAGAGCCACCATCCCCGCGCCGATTCCAAGGCCGATAGAGATCCCTTCCCCGAGCAGAAGATAGCTGAGCAGCAGGCCCCAGAGAGGCGCGGAAAAGAACAGCACGGTTAGCCGGCTCGGTGAGTAGCGTTTGAGAACGGAAAACCAGGCCAGAAAACAGAAACAGCCGATCACCAGGCCCTGATAGAGCAGGGCAACGATCACCGGGGGGGAGAACTGGAACGTGCTTCCGCCTTCAAACAGACCGTGCAGCAGAAAAAAAAGAGGCACCCCCACGATCATCTCCCAAACCAGGAGCCGCGGAACTTCAATGGCCTGCGTAAAGCGTTTGATCAGCACGGTCAGCAACCCGAGCAGGAATCCGCTGGCCAGACAGAGCAGGTCCCCTGTAATGCTTCCCCCCGTACCGATGGCAAGCTTCTCCCAGAACACCGCCACAATGCCGGCGAAG
>CP070696.1:146224-169330 GCA_020353535.1 Spirochaetaceae bacterium
AGCAGCACCCGATCCCGCTTCGACGTCCCAAATGGCGCGCAGGATGTGAGTATAGCGGCGAGGACGAGAAGTACGAGACCGATTACGATGGCTTTTACAACCCTGTTCAACAGTACCTCAAATCATTGGACGATGACACTTCCGCCCGAATACCATAGCTCTTCGATTAACCAATCCGATCCATCTTCAGTCATTTTCAACGTGAAGTCATCGGTCCCTGTTCCTCCTCGACCAAATCCTGTTGGACCGTTAATGGTAACCAAAACATTTAGAGGATCGGAATCGTTGATACTTCCGAGTGTGTACTGTGTAACACCAACCGGAAAATCTGTGTCCCAAAATCCGGCTGGTTTTATTGTGCCGAGTACATAGTAGGAAGTATCCGTTGGATGAAAATTTGTATATGCGTTGCCACGAATATTATTTAGATCATCCAGAAAATCTTCAATTCTCTTTTCGATGGTCACACCAACAAGATCGCAACCAATCATTATCAACGGGATCAGACCGGCAATGATGCCTATCGCTATTAACACTATCATCCGATTCATTTTTAACTTCCTCATATGTCAGCCTCCACAAGATAGGGTACGATTGATGATTCAAAATCACTGAGAATATCAGAGTAGCGATTCAGGAACTGCTGGTAGCTACTATCATTCGCTTTTGTTATGTACTGGGCTTTCAACAAGACATACATTCTTCCGGCTACATATCTTCGGAGGGAAAGAGCAGCTAGAGAATAGTATCGATAATTTAGAAACGATGCTCGTGTATTGTCTCGAATGAGTGATACGACTTCGGCATCGTACTTCTTGGCCGCCTCTTCACCCTCTTTATTCAGCAGGTCTACCATGTTCTGCCGTTCAGTATCTAACCTTTCTTTAAATTCATTGTAGAGATCGTAGTATTCCGAAGTATTTTGTATATAGAAATTTAACCTTTTCAGTATATTCTCCACAGCATCTGCAGGATCGGAAAGCATCCTGCGTATCTTCTCCTCATTCCACGTTTTGTATTCGATCTCATCCACTTTGACCGCGAACTTATCTCCCGGGGGTTTGCCGGGCTGAACTTCAACGCCCTCATCGGTGGTGAGCTGGACCGCTTTGCCCTCCGACTCTACCTCCACCAGGCCTGAGTCCACCACGATCAGGGCGGATCCGTCGGCGCCTGCGTACACGGAAAACTCGGTGCCCCGGGCACCGGCCACGCAGCTGGGGGTCTGGATCATGGGCTCCTTGCCGGTAATGCGGTCGTAGCGGAATTTGATCGAACCAAGGGCGAGAGAAAACACGCCCGCCTTTTCTCCCTTTTCCTCCTTCTCCTGGAGGGTGAAGACCGTGTCCGGATTGATCTTGAGCACCAACCCGTCCTGGTCCAGTTCGACGAAACCGTCATATCCCGTAGTGACGGTATCTCCGGTATCGTAGACATCGCCAATGAAAACATCCTCCACGTAGCCTTCCTGATACTTGACGGTCGCATCTCCTTCAGAGTAGATGACGTCATTTGGAACGGTGTAGGCGGAGAAGAGAACCAGGACCAGCAGGCCAACCGTTATCGTAAACTTTTTCATACTAGTACGGTCCTTTGAAGCCGTGAATTGTCCGGGTGAACAGGGTGTCTGTGACCAGCAGCAGGATTGTCTGTCCGGTGTTGGTCTTCAGCTCCAGGAGACGGGACTGTTTTTTCAGGTATTTCTTGAAGAAGGTCTGCACCTCCATGGAATCGTAGAACTCTTTGTAGCTGTCAGGGCCGATTTTCACTCCCCGTTCCAGCATCGGTGCTTCGACTTTGAATCCAACGTCGACGATGGTGCTCCAGAACGTCTGTACATCCTTCGCCAGGACGATGATTTCTTGATCCAGCAGGAAGGGAAGCTCGCTCATGGCATCGAGTGCGTCCGCCTGGCCGGTGTTGATCAGTTCCGAGATTCGCTCGACGTTTCCCTCGTCCTTGGAGCGCTGTATCGAAGCGCAGGATACCAGGAGAACAACCAATAAAAGTAGATATGGTAGTTTTTTCATCTGTTTCACCCGCTATACACTAATGTATCTCCGATTCCCTATATTTCAATCGGAGAGTCTCATTAATACTATCGGATCGGGGGAGTATAAACACTCTGTTTTTCGGCGGAATGTAACCCCTGTGAAGGCAAGGTGCCTTCTACCAGAGCTGGTGCACGTCCGTTTTTACATGTTTCTCGTAGATCCGACGCACCCCATCCATTACCTGTGCGGAAAGTCCGGGCAGGTCCGAGGCTCGGCAGTTGTCCTCCACCTGAGCCGGTCGCTTGGCCCCGGGGATGGTGCAGGACACCGCATCGTGCATCAGGATCCACTTCAAGGCGAACTGGGCCATGGTGAATTCCGCCGGTTTGATGCTTTTAAGCTCCTCCACCGCCTGCAGGCCCTTTTCATAATTCACACCGGCAAAGGTCTCCCCCTTGTCGAAGGACGCACCTTCGCGGTTGTAGTTTCGGTGATCGTCGTTCTCGAAACGAGTGTCCCGCGTCATCTTTCCGGTCAGTAACCCGCTGGCTAGAGGCACCCGAATGATGATCCCGATCTTGCGAGCCTTGGCCTCCCGGAAGAACAGCTCCGCGGGGCGCTGGCGGAACATGTTGAAGATGATCTGTACCGTCTTCACTCCGGGAAACTCGATGGCTTTCAGTGCCTCTTCGACCTTCTCCACACTCACTCCGTAGTTACGCAGCAGGCCTTCCCTGACCATGCCGTCCAGGGCGTCAAATAGCTCGGGAGTGTAATAGACCGCAGTGGGTGGGCAGTGAAGCTGCAGCAGATCCAAGGTATCCACCTGGAGATTTTTCAGGCTTTCCTGGATGAAGCCGCGAATGTTTTTGGGAGTGTATTTCTCCGCCACGTGGGGATCGAGCTTTCGTCCGGCCTTGGTAGCCACGTACATCTGCTCGGAACGCTCCTTTCTCAACTGAGCGATCAGTTTTTCACTACGCCCCGTGCCGTAGACATCCGCGGTGTCGATGAAATTGATCCCCAGATCCACAGCTTTGTGCAGGGCGGCCAGGGATTCTTTGTCATCCACGGTGCCCCATCCGGCGCCGATGGCCCAGGCGCCGAAGCTCACTTCGGAGATCTTCATCCCCGTCGAACCCAATTCTCTGTACTTCATAACTACCCACCTCCTCAACTATTTTGATGGTGCCAGGGCGGCGATCTCCTTGAGCCGCTTGATAATGGGCAGATGCTGGGTGCAGGCCTCCTCGCATTGGCCGCACTCGGTGCAGCGGCCCGCTTCGCTGGGCGGGATGTTCCAGTGCCATTTTAAGCGATCAAGTGCCGCCTCCTTTTTCCCCTGCAACTTGTAGTGGTTGTAGGCATCCATCAATTTCGGAACAGGAATCTTCTCCGGACAGTGATCGCAATACTGACAGCCGGTGCACAGATCCAGGAAGGCCTCACGGAAGGAATCCCTGATCCTCCTGATGTGGGCTTCATCCACGCCTGTGTAGGTCTTCACTGCATGCAGGGCTTCCCTCACCTCCGTGAGATTGCCGAAGCCGACCAATGCGGTGGTGATCCGCTCGTGGGAGAAGAGGAAATGAAGGGCTGCCTCCACGACACTCTGATCCTTGCGGTATTTTATAAAATCGAAGATTTCCGGATTTTGAGGGATGATCCCTCCACCGAGGGGATTCATGACCACACAGCCCAAATTCCGCTGACTGATCGTCTCGAAGGCCTTTTCCCGGATGGAGAAGTTGTAGGCGGAGTAGCCGAACAGAACGCCCTCAAACACCTCTTCGTTCAGGAGCTCTTTGATCTGATCCCCGATCAAATGGCTGGAGACGCAGATATGCTTGATCAGTCCCTCTTCTTTCAGCTTCCGAAAGGTGGTGATCACGCCGTTTTTCTTCCGTTCCTCCCAGGTTTTCAGATCGATGATGCACCATACGTGGTAGAAATCGATGGCCTCCAGACCGAGACGTTTGAGCTGGGCTTCGATCTCTTTTCGTATAGCCGTCTCTGTGGAGGCGAAGGTCTTGGTGGCGCTGTAGAAGGGCAGGCCGAGCCCGCGCAGCTCTTTAAAACCGGCTCCGAAGACCGTTTCACTCTTCACGCCGAAGTAGCCGGGGGCCGTGTCGAAGTAGTTGACACCCCCCTTGGCCGCCTCCACCATCATCTGTACGCAGATGTCCTGATCGTCGATGTCTTTGAAGCGCATTCCCCCGAATCCGAGAACGGAACATTTCTTTCCTGTTGTACCGTAAGGTTTGTAGATCATCGGTTCTCCTTTCCCGGCTGTCCATAGTAGGCGTTTCGCCCATGTTTGCGCAAAAAGTGCTTATCCATCAGTGATTTTTTGATAGCTTTTAAACCGGGAGTGATGTTCAATGACAGGATAGCCATTTCCGCAATAGTTTCAAGCATCAGGCTGTGGTACACTGCTTTTTCCGGTGTCTGTCCCCAGGTGAACGGTCCGTGGCTGGCGACAAGTACGCCGGGGATCTGTTGATAATCGTAGAGTTGAAAAGTTTCCAGGATCTGAACCGCCGTTTCCTCCTCGTAGTCCCGTTCAATCTGATCCTCCCGCATCACCGCTGTGCATGGAACCTGTCCGTGGAATATGTCCGCATGGGTGGTTCCGTAGCAGGGCAGGGGTTTTAAGGCTTGAGCCCAGGCTGTGGCGTAGGTCGAGTGGGTGTGCACGATGCCTCCGATTTGCTCGAAGCTGCGGTAGAGCATCACGTGGGTCTTGGTATCGGAGGAGGGCTTGAGCTCTCCCTCGAGCACGTTGTACTGCAGGTCGACCAGCACCATCTTTTCGGGGGACAGCTGGTCGTAGGGTAGGCCGCTCGGTTTGATGGCCACGATTCCGCTGGCCCGGTCGATACCCGAGACATTGCCGAAGGTGGCGGTCACCAGGCCGTATTCCTTCAGCTCCAGGTTGGCCTGGTAGACTTGCTCCTGCAGCCGTCGAATGGTCGTGCGATTCATCAGTTAGTCCTGTCTTTTTGCGTCCGTTCCCTTTCTCTAGCTCGTGTCTATAACTCGCGTAGTTGCTGCTCCAGAGTGCGGCCGAGTTGCAGATACTGTTCGTAGAGGCGGTCGTAAACCTTGGCATTGGCTGCGTCGGGCGTATAGGTGCGGCTGAAGCCGCTTCCCATTTTCTCTTGCGCCTCCGCCACATTGTTGTAGATGCCGGCGGCCACTGCGGCGAACATGGCTGCGCCCAGCGCACAGGTCTGCTCGGAGGTGGCCACTTTAATGGGCATATTCAGGACGTCCGCGGTGACCTGCATGACGAAGGGGGATTTCTGGGCGATTCCTCCGAGAGCCACCACGTCCTGGATGGCCACCCCTTCGTTTCTGAAGCGCTCAACGATGGCTCGGGAGCCGTAGGCGGTGGCCTCCACAAGGGCTCGGAAGATCCTGGGAGCGTCGGTGCCCAGACTCAAGCCGATGATCGCCCCCTTTAGACTCTGATCCGCATCCGGTGTACGGCGGCCGTTGAGCCAGTCCAGAGCGAGCAATCCCGACTGCCCGGGAGGGATGCGAGCCGCCTCCTCAGTGAGGTTCTGG
This sequence comes from Spirochaetaceae bacterium, assembly GCA_020353535.1. Taxonomy (GTDB): domain Bacteria; phylum Spirochaetota; class Spirochaetia; order SZUA-6; family DRHE01; genus JAFGQJ01. The sequence continues at coordinate 151,789 of CP070696.1, forward strand.
AGCAGTTTATCCTTTATATCCTGCCGCAGTTTTTCCTTGGTTTCGGGATCATCCGGAACGGACTCGGCATACTGCAGGGGCCAGTAGAGCAGATTTACCAGCCAGGCGTAGACATCGCCGAAGGCGGATTGGCCGGCCTCCAAACCGATCAAGCCCGGCACGATCGAACCGTCCACCTGACCGCAGATCCCTGCCACCTGTTTGTCTCCCACCTCGGCATCGGGCGCAACGATCATGTCGCAGGTGGAGGTACCCATGATCTTGGTCAGGGTGGCCGGGCCGATTCCTCCACCCACCGCACCGATATGGGCATCGAAGGCACCTACCGCTACGGCGATGCCTGCGGGGATTCCCAGGCGCCCGGCCCACTCCTCGGTTAACTCGCCGGCCTTCACGTCCGACGTATAGGTCTCCCGGAACAGCCGTTCCCTCAGGCCTTTAAGCAGAGGATCTAGCTTGACCAGGAACTCCTCGGAGGGCAGTCCATCCCACTCGGGATGCCACATGGCCTTGTGCCCGGCGGCGCATCGGCTGCGCTTCAGCGTTAGGGGATCGGTGTTGCCCGTGAGCAGAGCGGGCATCCAATCGGCGTGCTCCACCCAGGAATGGGCTTCCGCTGCCACCTTTGGATCCTCCCGTAGCACGTGGAGGATCTTTGCCCAGAACCACTCGGAGGAGTAGATGCCGCCCTCGTACTTCGTGTAGTCCACACCGCCCCAGCTGCGGGCCAATTCGTTGATCTGCTCCGCTTCCTTAACGGCGGTGTGATCCTTCCAAAGGACGAACATGGCGTTGGGATTGTCCTTGAAGGGGGCTTTCAGAGCCAGAGGTGTGCCTCCCCTGTCCACCGGGCAGGGAGTGGAGCCGGTGGTGTCGATACCAATCCCGGCCACCGCCTCCCCCGCACTCGATGGAAGTTGAGCCAGCGCCCCTTCGACAGCCTCCTCCATGGAATCGATATAGTCCTGCGGGTGCTGCCGGAACTGATTCCTGGCCGGATCGCAGTACTGTCCCTTGGTCCAGCGCTTGAAATAGGCCACCTGGTTGGCCTCCTCCTTGCCGCTCTGAGCATTGACGACGACTGCTCGCACTGAATCGGTTCCGAAATCCAAACCCAGGATATATTGTACTGCCATGATTTTCCCTTTCCTCTCGTCTGAATTGTGCCTTGATCGCGTTCTAACCCAGGTGGTAGTACACGTCCCACTCGAGGTACTTATCCATTGCTTCGCAGACCGCATCCGCCACCGAAGTGGGATTGACCGCCACGTGATGCTCGAATCCGTTTTCGCAGATATAACGCAGCAGGGTCTGAAAATCAGGAATCTCAACGACTCCGTAGCCACCGAAGGTCTCGACCTTGTCTTCGGTAATGCGCCCTTCCCCTAGATAGGCCCGGATCATTCCGTAGTTGTCGTCCGTGGACACACGGCAGTAGGTCAGGGGCGTCGGTTTGATCTTGCCCACCACCGTGCCGTAGGTGTTCTCCTTGCCCACGCTCCCGGCGATGATCTCCTGATAGTCCATCACCGCCTCCCCTCCGAAGATGTCCTGGGGCAGATTGCTGCAGTGAAACACCACACCCTTATTAGGATCCTCTCCGTAGTTGTTGTTCCAGTCTAATAACGCACTGGGGCGCCCGGAAGCCAGAACCATGGCGTACATGCCGATCAGACCGGTGATGTCCGTCTCGCAGGCGCTGGGTTTGAGAGCATTACTGAGCATGCTCATCACCGTGCAGGGAACCACGCCGAAATATTCCTCCATCGAGGTCCAGCACTGAACCGCGGTTCCAACCAGCTCGTTGTCTTCCATAAAGCGCTCCATCACAACGGCAAAACGGGCCATTTTGTCGAGGGCTTCCCCGGACACGCCTTTTGTCGTAGTGTAGGCTTTGATCGCTTCCAGCTTGGATTTCACATCCTCGCTCTTGAGCCGTTCGGCCCGCCCGAAGGCCTCGGATAGGTCCAGACTCTCCACGCTGATCCCGTAGGTCTCCAGGATCTTTTCGCTGTAGCGCACCGTGAGGAAGGCTGCCGGACGCGCCCCCACCTGCCCGAAGCGGGCGCCCCGCAACCCTTTGACCACCCGGCAGGTGGCTGCAAAGTCGGCCAGATCCTTGCGGAACTCCTTCGACTCGGGATCGACAGTGTGAGTCGTGGTCAATGTGTAGGGAATGCCGTACTGCCAGAGATTATTGCAGGCGGACATCTTACCGCAGAAGCTGTCCCGTCGGTGTTCGATTGTCATCCTCTTCATGTCGTCCGGGAAGGCCTGGATCAGGACGGGTACGTTCAAACCGGCCATGCGGATGGTGTCGGCCACTCCCCGTTCATCACCGAAATTCGGCAGACTCACCAGGATGCCGTCGATCTTCTCCCTGTGTTTCTTGAACAGCTCCGCGCATTGCTTGGCCTGAGCATAGGTCTCTACCGAGCCGTAGGGAGTGTCCTCGGGAGAGAGGGCCACCGTATCGACACCTTCTTCTGTGAGTACTTTCAGTACTGTCTTCCGGCCTTCCTCGCACAGCTTGGAGGGGAAAAAACCGCGGTTTCCAATGATGAGGCCAAGGGTCGTTTTCATAGATTCGTCCTCACTTGTGGGATTGATGTATAGATATTACTTGCCGAAATGCCCGCCAAAGTCAAGGATAGATGTTACAGACCCAGATAATGTTTTTTTATATGTTCGCTACGGGCGAGCTCTTCGCCCAACCCTTGCATTACGATACGGCCATTCTCTATAACATAGGCTCTTTCAGATACATCGAGGGCGTAAAACGTATTCTGTTCGACCAGCAGCATGGTCAATCCCCTCTGTTTCAGCAGAACGAGACGTTCGTAGATGCTGTCAACCAGATTTGGGGCTAAGCCGAGGGAGGGCTCGTCAAGTAGCAATAGTGTAGGCCGGGATATCAATCCCCGGCCGATAGCCAGCATCTGTTTCTCTCCTCCGCTGAGGGTTTTCGCCAGTTGATTGGCCCGTTTCTTCAACGCCGGAAACAGTTCGAGGATGTCTTCTACAGCTCCTTCCTGCAGAACCTTTTTCGAGTGATATGCCCCCATCAACAGGTTTTCCCGAACTGTCATGTTTACGAAAAGCCTTCCTCCTTCGGGGATGTAGGAAATGCCTTGCCTGGAGACCCTGTGAGATTGAAGGGCTTCAATCGGTTTGCCGAGAAATCTTATCTCTCCCGAATACGAGTTCTGCAGGCCGCAGATATTTTTCAGCAGCGTACTTTTGCCAGCGCCGTTGGGACCGATGATCCCGACCACCTCCCCCTCGGCCACGTGGAAGGTGATATCATGCAGGATCGGAACTTTGCCGTAGCCCGCGTTCAGGTTTTTTACTTCCAATATGTTGCTCATTGCAACGCCCTCTTGCCCAGATACGCCTCGATGACCCGCTCATTGCTGCTGATCTGTTCTGGATTTCCCTCAGCGATCAATTCCCCGTAGTCGAGGACTACTATCCGATCGCAGATACCCATCACCATCTTCATTACGTGCTCGACGATGCACAACGTGATGTTTTGATTGGTTCTCAGGCGTTTCAACATGTCCATCAGTTCACCCAGCTCCGTGGCGTTCAATCCGGCGGCTGACTCGTCAAGAAGAAGGAGTTCCGGCTCCGTGGCAACGGCCCGGGCAATCTCTACTCGCCGGAGCAATGCCAGCCCCAGGTCTTCGCATTTATGATTCGCGAATTTCTCCAACTGGAAGAAGGCCAGCATTTTGCGGACCTGCTCCCCCACCTCTTTTTCCTCGTGCCGGTTGTACGCTCCAACCCGGACAGCCTCTGCAACTGTCATAGTCGGAAAGGCACGGCTCACCTGAAATGTTCTGGACATACCCAATTTGCAGATACGATAGGGTTCGATTCCGGTGATGTCGTGGTCCTTGAATCGGACCTCCCCTTTGTCCGGATTGTACAGCCCGGTTACGGCGTTGAACAAGGTTGTCTTGCCTGCGCCGTTTGGACCGATCAAGCCGAGGACTTCGCCCCGGTGAATCACAAAGCTGACGTCGTTTACCGCGATCAGGCTGCCAAAGGATTTGGTCAAGTGCTGAACTGAAAATAACGGCTGATCCTGCATGGTTACTCCTCGGCAGCCTTGGTGGTCAATTTTTCCCAGGCTTTCTGTAGCAACGATCCGATGCCCTGCGGACGGAACAGGGCGATTACGATGAGTACGATTGCATAGATGGCCAGGTACAAGCTCTCCAGCTGCCCACCGACATTGGCCCGCAGCAACTCCCGTCCGCTAACAAGTATCAATGCGGCCAGAAGGGGACCGTAGGTGATTCCCACACCTCCTACGATGCCCAGTATCGCTACTTCCAGGCTGATCGTGCTGGAGAAGAAGTTGGGATGGATAAATCCATACAGACAGGCATACACTCCGCCGAGAACGCCAGCGATAAAGGCGTAGATCATAAGTGCCTTGAGCTTGCTACCCCGTGCGTCGACACCCAGTATTTCAGCCGCCTCCTCATTGTCTCCAAGTGCCAGAAGATAGTAGCCGAGCTTTCTGTTGCGGATACGATGATTGAGCCACAACGTGACGACCAGAATGATGAGTATCAAATAGTAATACGGAATATATGAACGGAAACGAAGGTGGTAAAGAGACCAGTCGTGGAACGGGATGTAACGCTCGGTCGGCCCGCCGACCTCTTCCCACATCATGAAGGCCACCCGCAGTACCAATACCAACGCAGCGGATGAGAGGGCGTACCAGACCTCCCTAACCTTGAAACGGAATAGCGGATAGCCGACCAGGAGTGCGAAAGCGGCGGCGATCAAACCTCCTGCGATCATGCCGATCCAGGGAGTGATGTTCCAGCGGATCAAAAAGGTGCCGGATGTGAATGCTCCAAGTCCAAGGTAGGCTCCGGCGGCCAGATCGAACTGCCCGCCCATACCGCCGATGATATTCCACGCGGAAGCTAACGTCGCATACAGAATCACCGTAGTGAGAAGGATCAAGTTGTACTGGTTGGACAACATGGCCAAGGGCAGGACAAGCGCTATCACAAGGAGAACAAGCAGAGGAAGAAGTTTTATCAATCCTGGTTTCATCATTTTCTCCCGAACAATCCTCGTGGCCGGAGCCAAAGTACGAGCACGAAAATCACGTAGATCACCAGGGACCTGGCCCGCGGATCCCAGAGGCCCATTGCCAGAGATTCGGCAATCCCCACGATAATTCCGGATATGAGCAAGCCGACCGTTGATCCAAGTCCTGCAAGGGCTAGAATGCAGAAACTTAGCAGTCCAAATCGGAGACCCATGGTCGGATCCACTTGCTGGAAAGTCATCAACATAGCCCCGGCAATAGCGGTCAGCGCGGATCCAAGTCCGAAGGCCAGAGCAAAGGTCCACTTGTAGTTGACCCCCATCAGGGAAGCTGCATCCAAATCGTCGGAAGTCGCCCGGATTGCCCGGCCCGGCCAGGTCTTGGCCATAAACAGAGACACCAGAAGGATCGCTGCAATACTGACCAGAGCCGATGTAAGTCGGGAGAGCATGATCGTATATTGACCCAGAACGATCGTTCCCCGGACGATGGAATCCGGCAGCGCTCTTGGTCTGGCTTTCCATATCAACTGGGCAAGCGCACGGAGCAAGGTCATCAATCCCACGGTTACCGCAATCTGGGTGATGTATTTTTGGCGTAACGTCTTATGGATTATCAGGTAATAGGTCAATATCCCGAAAATGAAGAGCAGCGGCAGAGTAAATGCAATCGTCGCCACCGTGTCCACCGACATCAGCGAACTGACCCAGAAGGTGAAGTACATCGAAACCATCACGAAATCACCGTGAGCAAAATTGACGATGTTCATTACGCCAAAGATCATCGAGAGGCCGAGGGCAATCAATCCATAGATGCAACCCATCATGATCCCATTGATCATGTTTTGAACTACTGTCTCCACATCGTCTCCCCCGTGAGAATAGCGCTGTGTTTAAAAAACAAAGCTGCCCGACCGGGAGTAGAGCACTCCCGGTCAGGCTCATGAACACGGATATTAAGCTAGTACGCGCCTAGGGCACGCAAATCGGATCTAATACGTAGAATCCGGTCTCGGGTACACCGCCTCGGTTTCTGCTGCGTCAGAAGGCCATACGGCTTTGGGTTCCCCATCTAGAACTTGCAGGATCACGGCCCGGGCGTGCGGATTGTCACCGGTCTCGGTAAAGGTGATTCGGCTTCCCGGGAACGTATCCACGGCCGGACCCGATGTCAAATCGAGCTTGAGGAACGCTGCCCGGATGTTGTCGGGATTGAGCGGATCGTCGGGAAACATCTCCCCGGACAACTCCAAAGCCTCCTTGAGCACCCAGGTTGTGTAGTAATCCATTCCCCCGGCTTCCGTGGGGATGTGTCCTTTTTCGGCTATAAAGTCCTGGATGAATTTTTTATTTTGCGGCGTGTCCTTGGCTGGATTGTAGCTGTAGGTATTGGCGTAGTAATCCGATGAAGCACCAAGGGCATCGATGGAATCGGGATCGGTGTAGCCGCAAGCTCCCATACCGGCGATAAATTTCGGGATCTTGCCCGCTTCTTTGAAAGTGTTGGCAAATATAATCGCATCCATAAAGTACGGGCAATGCACGACCAGGTCCGGTTTTGCCGCGGCTATGTCTGCGATCAGTGAAGAAGCGTCGGCGATGTCGTAGGGATACTCTCGCTGGTAGACGATGGTAAGGCCGTTATCAAGTGCCGCCTGAACCGCACCGTTGGTGTTGCTTCTCCCGAAGGCGGAGTCCTCGTTCAGAATCGCTACTTTCTGTAGCGGAACATTGTTTTTTTTCGCGGCTTCGACTGAAAATTCGATTGCCGAGACACCGTGTTGACCTGCTTTCGGCCCCGGACGGAACAGGTATTGGCGACCCATAGCGGTAACGCTGTCGACCAGCGCATCGACCATGAGAATCACCTTTTCCCTTTCCGTGACCTCGGAGGCGGCCACCGTGAGTCTGCTGATGTACAGGCCGACAATGGCAACGGGCCGGTGCTTGCTGATGATGCTCTCCGCACCCAGTTTTGCAGTATCGGCATTCTCGCCGCAGTCTTCCACGACAAGCTCCAGCGGTATTCCACCCATGGACTTGATGCCGCCGCTCTCATTGATGTGGCGGACGGCAATCTCCGTTCCGAGCTTCGCTTCAGTTCCAAAAACAGCGTGCGCGCCGGTCAACGGCTCGAGTGATCCGATGATGATCTTGTCCGGCAGCTCTTGCGGACCTCCCGCGGCGCCTCGCGCAAACGACGCTGTTGCCGCCACTAAAAACAGTGCGGCTGCCAAAAGAACGATACTTTTCTTGGACATAAATCCCCCCTTCTTGTGATTTTAAATCGAATTCTATGGGATGTTTCGCGAGCTGTCAAATATATTGTGTTCACTAGCCTGAGATTCACCGCAGTGTCTACTCACGGATCAACGGCAGGGTCAGACAGGTGGGCCCCCCGCCGCCTTTGGCGAACTCGGTTAAGTCTACCTCCACCACAGAGATGCCCCTTTTCCTCAGCTCCTTGGACATGTTCAAGCCGTGGGCAGGCACCATCACTTTTTTTGGAGCCAAAGGTAGGAGATTCGGAGCGCAAACGTGCAGTTCCGTTTCAGTCACTTCAATGATATCGATCCCTTTGGCTTCGAGCCATTCGATCGTATCGTAGCCCACTCCACCGGGATATAGAACCGCCACCTTGTCTGCGGCCATACCGAAGGTCATATCCAGGTGAAAGAAGCCGGAAGTTGGTCCAACCTGGTGTGTGCGGCTGTATAGATATCCGGGAAGCTGGGCATGATGGATATCTTCAACACCTAAACTGAGCAGAATTTGTTCGATCTGCCGGAAGCCCTCTTGGTTGCTGCGCAGACCTGTTGCCAATATAACACTCTTCTCATCGATCCATACCAAATTGCTCGCTTCAAAAACACCCTGGCCATGCACCGTATAGAGAATAGGGCAGCCGAGCTCGCCGACTCTTTGTGCGTGGAATGCCTCCAGACCCCTTTTGTAGGCCACGGCAATGCGGCAGATAACAACACCTCCCGGTACGGTGATCGTTTCTCTTAAAAATGGAGCGGATCGCAGAGGAATCCCATAGGTTCCTACCAGTGGGCGTTTCGGCTCGAGATATACCACTTCAGTGCCCTCTTCCTTAAAAGCCCGGACCATTTCATCGTGCTGTGATTGTAGTTTGTTCAAATCGGTGGGTCCTTCCGGTAAATTGAAAAGCTGAAGGTCTCTGTAAAGTAGTTCCGCGGTCTGCTCCTCACCGGGCTTGTAGACCATCACCATCTTCAGCTTCCCGAAAGGCGAACCACCGTATCCCCACTTCCGCCCCCACGTTTTTTCCAGTTCTTCCCGGAACTCGACATCGAAGATAGGTTTGTGGGGCATATTTTTCTTGTACCTCGGGATTTTATCCAGCGTGCTCATTGACGTCTCCTATATCTGATGATGGATGTATCTTATCCTACCTCGTGGGCAGCTACAATAAAAACCGTACCGCGTATGGTTGTAGCCGCCCCGGACAAAATCACTCAGAATACCTCGCCCCGCTGTTGATTTGTGATCCAATGTGTGATATTTTGGTAATAAACCGACCGGTCGGTCTGTCAAATGTAAAATTAGTGGTGGATCATGTCAGACGAAGTGCGCGGCATAGCAGAGAAGCAGGGAGGCCTGGAAACCCGGAACAGGATCCTCAAGGCGGCAGAGGAGTGTTTCGCCCGCTACGGGTACGACAGTACGGGAGTCGCGGAGATATGCAAAGCCGCCGCTATTAGCAAGGGAGCACTCTATCACCACTTCCCAAGCAAACAGGCGATCTTCGTCGAGATGTTTGAAAACTGGATGAACGGATTTGCCGGACAGATGGAGCGCATCCGGGACAGTGCAGCTTCGGTTCCCGATGCCCTGCTGAAAATGGTTAGGATGACCGGTCTGATTTTCCAGAAAGCAGCCGGCCAGCTGCCGCTGTTTATCGAGTTTCTGACAAAAGCCAGTAGGGAACCGGAGACCTGGAAAGCGACCATAGCTCCCTACAAGTTCTTCCGCGACTTCTTTTCCGGTCTTATTCGCCGGGGCATCGAAGAGGGAACGATACGCAAGGTCGATCCGGAGCTGACCGCTCGGATCATCGTATCCTTCGGCGCAGGTCTGGTCATGCAGGGGGTGTTCGATCCTGAGGGTGGTCATTGGGTGCAGGTCGGCGTTCAAGGCATAAACACATTATTGAAGGGAATGATTGAGGAGGGGACGGAATGAAAGTCCTGGTTACGGGTGCATTCGGAAATATCGGAGAAGGAGTTGTTGAGGAACTGCTGGACCGCCGGCATGAGGTCCGCTGCTTCGATATTCCAAATCGCCGAAATGTAAAAAAAGCGGCAAGGTTGGACGGCGGGGTGGAAATCGTCTGGGGAGATCTGAGGAATCCGGGGGACCTGGCCGCCGCTGTTCACGGCGTAGATATCGTTATCCACCTGGCCTTCGTCATTCCCAAGCTCTCCGCCACGGGTATCGGTTGCGAAGATCAGCCTGACTGGGCCTGGGAAGTGAATGTGGGTGGAACCGGGAACCTGCTTGAGGCGATCGCCGTGCAAGAACCGCCGGCCAAGATCATCTTCGCCTCTTCCCTGCACATCTACGGAATCACCCAGCATCAGCAGCCTCCACGACAGGTCAACGACCCGCTCAAACCCATGGAGTATTACGCCCGTCACAAGGTGGAGTGCGAGGAGCTGGTTCGCCGTTCCGGTCTCACTTGGTCGATATTCCGTTTCGCAGCAGCGCTGCCATTTTCCTTGAAGCTCGATCCGGCTATGTTCGAGATTCGGCTGGATAACAGGATGGAGTACGTCCACAATCGGGATGTAGGCTTGGCCCTTGCCAATGCCGTCAACAGCTCTGAGATTTGGGGCAAGATCCTTCACATCGGCGGGGGAGCCCGATGCCAGTATAGCTACCGGCAGATCGTGGAGAAGGTGTTGGATGGCGTGGGGGTGGGCATGCTGCCCGAGTACGCCTTCAGCCAACGGCCTTTCAGCACCGACTGGATCGATACCAGGGAGAGCCAGAGGCTGCTTCATTTCCAACGCTACACCTTGGATGATTATATACGGGAGTTTTCCGACAGGCTGGGATTCCGACGGATTTTAGCCAGGATTTTCCGCCCGATAGTGCGGATGGCACTTCTGGCCCGCAGCCCCTATTATCGGGCGCGCCGCTTCCAGGCGCAGAAGGAGACGATGGCAGGGAAGCTCGCGGTCGTGACCTGTGGGGCCACCAGTTTCGGCGCGGCTGCAGCCAAAAAACTCACTCTTGAAGGCATGCGCCTTGTCTTGCTGGAAAAACCCGGTGAAAATCTGCAGGAGCTGGCCTTCCAGATCAGCGAGGAGGGAGGCCGCGCCGATGTGGTAACCGCGGATGTAACCAGGGGTGAGAACGTGATCCGGCTGTACCGCAAGATCCGACGCACCTGGGGTCCGGTGGATGTGCTGGTGAATCACGCGGATCTGGTCTGGTACAACGGCAGGAAGGATGCCTACAACAGCAGGGTATGGAAACGGATCGAGAGAAACCTGTTCGGGGTGATCCGTTTTTCCGAGCTGATTGTGGAAGATATGAAAAAAAACGGGGAGGGACATGTAGTGTTCCTGGAACCGGTGTTGAAGCTGCTTCCCATCCGGCCCACTCCTTTGCTGCGGGGATTGCGATCGTTCTTTCGGGTGTACATTCAGCAACTGAACAGGGACCTTCGCCTGAGTCCCGTTCGGGTCAGCCTGGTGAGGGCGGGGATCGCCACAACGGATCTGCTGAAGATCTCCAGACTCCTTCGTGTGTTCAGCCGTCGCGACCGCAGCTACGGTATTGAGGTGCGGCCCGAGGTTCTGGCCAATAGGATATGGCTGCTCCTGGTCCGGCCTGAACCGGTGATCTACATTCCGAGCTTCCTCCGCCTGTTTGCCTGGATGGACAGCTATACCGGCTGGTTGGTCGAGTTCATCCGCACCCGTTTGTCCCCGGTTCGGGTGAAGAGCGCTTGATCTTCGGATAGACCTCCCAATAGAAAGCCCCGATGGTCAGCCGCACATCAAGTCCAGAGGCATTCGCACCCTGCGGTCCCTATAGACGGGAAAAATCGAGGGTCTGGAAGTAGTCCTCAACGGTTTCGGCGCGGCGGATCTGCTCCACCGAACCGTCGGGTTTGAGAAGCAGCTCCGCGGAACGCAGCTTGCCGTTGTAGTTGAAGCCCATGGCGTGCCCGTGGGCTCCTGCGTCGTGGATGACCAGAATGTCTCCGATCTCGATCGGAGGAAGCGCCCGGTCGATGGCAAACTTGTCATTGTTTTCGCAGAGGGAGCCGGTCACGTCATAAGTTTGTTCAGCCTGCCGATCCTCTTTACCCATGACCGTGATGTGGTGGTAGGCGCCGTAGATGGCCGGGCGCATCAGATTGGCCATGGAAGCATCCAGCCCAACGTACCTCTTGTAGGTATCCTTGATGTGGCGCACCCGGGTTACAAGGTATCCATAGGGACCGGTGATCATACGTCCCATCTCCATGTAGAGGTTGAGAGGATGCAGGCCTTCGGGCCGGATAATGGCCTCGTAAGCCTCTCGGATTCCCTGGGATATGATTTCCAGATCAACGGCCTTTTGCTCGGGCTTATAGGGAATGCCGATGCCTCCGCCGATGTTGACAAACTCGATGCGGATATCCAGGGTCTTTTTCACCTCGATCACCAGGTCGAAGAGCATTTTGGCGGTGTCGACGAAGTAGTAGGGATCCAGCTCGTTTGAGGCGATCATGGTGTGCAGCCCGAAGCGCTTGACCCCCTTCTTTTTTACCATGCGGTAGCCCTCCAGGAGTTGGGCTCCTGTGAAGCCGTATTTGGCTTCCTCCGGTTTACCGATGATTGCATTTCCCTCGCGCAGCGGACCGGGATTGTAGCGGAAGCAGAGAAGCTCCGGCAGCCCGACGTGCTGTTCCAAATAGGGGATATGGGTGATATCATCGAGATTGATGATCGCCCCCAGCTCCATCGCTTTCTGATACTCCTGATACGGGGTGTCATTTGAGCTGAACATGATGTGCTCGCCGGTAATGCCGACTCTTTCGGAAAGAACCAGCTCCGGGAGGGAGCTGCAGTCCGCGCCGAAGCCTTCCTCCTTGAGCATCTTCAGGATATAGGGATTCGGGGTTGCCTTGACCGCGAAGTACTCCCGAAATCCCGGTGCCCAGGTGAAGTACTGTTTGAGCTTACCGGCGTTGTCCCGAATCGCCTTTTCATCGTAGATGTGAAACGGGGTAGGGTGGGTGGTGATGATGCTCTCTATCTGGTTCCTGCTAAAAGGAACAAATCTGCCGGCCATGGTTATCTCCTGCACTCTGAATTGTGTAGGAGAATAGGAAGGGGGAGTACAAAAGTCAAGAGTATTCTTGACAAGCGATACGGGGCTGGATAGCTTGAGGACGATTTTCCATGATATGTGTTGGTGTGTCCGGTCTCACCGGAATGATAGGTAAAAACCTCATTAACGAATATACCCGCAGTCCGGAATTCAAGAAAGCGTTTAAGTTGGTCGCTTTCACCCGCCGCCGGTCGGATACCTCCTTCCTTGAGCGGCATGGACTGGAGTACCGGCAGATCGACTACGCAAGCTCCGAGAGTTTTTCCGGACAACTCGAGGATATCGATGCCTTCCTGCATATGGCTGGGCTAACCAAGTCGGTCACTCCCGCAGGCTACTACCAGGTCAACGTGGATGGTACGGCCCGACTTCTCGATGCCCTATCCCGTTACGGCAAGAAGGTCGAGCATTTCATCTTCATCTCATCGACCTCCGCCTGCGGTCCTGCCTTCTCGCCGGACAAGCCGAAAACAGAGGAGGATCCCTGCAATCCCGTATCCCACTACGGGAAGAGCAAACTTCAAGCCGAGGAGCTGGTCCGTTCCTGTCCGTTCAACTGGACGATCTTTCGCCTTCCAGTTGTCTTCGGACCCTACGACTACGACATTCTGACCATGTTTCGGATTATCAGGAGCGGGATGATTACCATGTTTTCCGATCCCCGGGATCCCTACAGCTACGCCTCGGCTCCGGATGCGGGCCGCTTTCTGCTCCAGGCGCTTCATGACGAACGGCTGTACCGGGGCATCTACGTTTACTGCTACGACATCCCGCTGTCGGGCAGGGAGCTCATTCCGATGGTCCGTAAGGCACTCGCACTGCCTGAGACCTACCGTTATCTTAAAGTCCCCCAATGGGTGGTTTATCCTGCCCGATTCATCCTCGTTCTCAAATCAAGACTTACGGGCCGGACAACGATCGTTAATCCTGATAAAGTGGTTGAGCTCGCCGCGAACTACTGGGTCTTCTCCAATAGCAAGTTGAAGAAGGCCCTCGGAATTGGAGCGATCGGGAACGAGCGAGCGGTTGTCGAAACGGTACGGTGGTGCCGTGAACATCAGCTGTTGTAATACTCGGAACCTATGGAAACATCTGGATCATCAGCGGGGAAAGTTATCTATCCGGTCGAGCTGTTCGCCTTTGCCTTGAATCTTATCTTCTGCGTTAGTTCGCTGGTGAACATCGGGAAGGTGGAGACGGGCCTGTTCGACATCATGTTCGACCGGGAGTTGATCATGGGGATCGTGTTCTTCCTGGTCACCCCGCTGATGCTGCTGTTCATCCGTCTGACCAATCCATCCAAGAATCTTGTCGTTCAGTTCTTTCGGCTGTGTTACATCCAGGCGATCTACATCCTCTACTTCACAGAAAGCATATGGCTATCTCAGCTCATGTTTAACGGAGCCTCTTTGGATTGGTTTTTTGCCAACATCGACTATCGTATCTTCGGATTTCAACCGGCGATCCAATTCCCCCGGTATTTCCAGCAGTACCGGATCATCAATGAGATGTTTTTCTTTTCCTATTTCTTCTACTACGGTCTGGTCGCCACGGGCGTGTGGATCCTCTTCATACGCAAGCACTACTACATAGCGACTCGAGTCTTGTTCATCATATCCGTCTCGTTCTTCATCATGTACGTCTGGTTCATATTCTTCCCGGTGAAGGGACCGAAGTACTTCTTCGCCGAGCTACATGAGATCTGGTATACGAATTTCCGGGGTTTCTTTTTCACAAGAGTGATGAAAGGTCTATTCAACAACACCAATCTTGGTGGTGCTGCTTTTCCCTCCTCCCACGTCGCCCTAGCCCTCGTCGCCTTTATCCTCAATTGGAAGTACAACCGCTACCTTATTCCCATCTATCTGCCTTTGACCATCCTGCTGTTCATCTCCACGGTGTACCTCTACGCCCACTACTTTATCGACATACCTGCGGGAGTTTTGGCGGGGATTGTGCTTTATCTGGGGGTACCGCTGCTAATCAAGCCGACCCAGCGTCTGTCTGCTCGAGTGGATGTCTTCATGGTTCGGAACCTGCATTTTCCGGCTATCGCTCTTCCAGGAAGCGAAAATCCTCGCAGCGGCAGCTAATCTCTCTCTTCCTGCTCTAGCGGGTCCACATGGATTGTGGTTTCCAGCCCCATCTGAGCATGGATGCGTGTTTCCAACGTGTGGGCGATTTTGTGAGCTTCTCTGAGCTTGAGCTCCTGTGGTAGAGAGATATGACACGTCAGTTCTTTGTGGTTCCCGTATTGATGCAGATGCAGGTGATGGAGATCCACTTCTAGATTTACGCTCTCCTTGACCAGGTCACGAAGTTGCTCGATCAGCTCCTGGTCCGGACGCTCGCCGATCAGTGAGCTTACCGATATGCGCAGGATATCGAAGGTAGCCCAGAATATGACCAGGGAGACGGCGATTCCCAATACACCATCGATCCACCAGAAAAACCGTCCCGCCAGAACACCGACCAGGATAAGAGCCGAGGCGATGGCATCGCTGCGGTGGTGCCAGCCGTCGGCGATCAGGGATCTGGAATCGGTCTTGCGGCCGCTGATGATGGAGAAGCGAGCCAGCGCCTCCTTTAAAACCACCGAAACGGCGAACACGACGATAGCGAACCTACTATAGGCAGCCGGTTCGCGGTTGACGAGCCGCCGGATCGATTCGATGAAAAAGTTCAAGCCTACCGTGGCCAGAATCGCTCCGATTATCACCGAGGCGATTACCTCGATGCGTCCATGTCCGAAGGGATGCTTCCTGTCCGGCGGCCGGGCCGAGCTCCTGGCTCCCCACAGAACAACAAGGGAGGTGAACGTATCGGACAGGGTATGCCAGGCGTCGGCGATGATGGCGATCGACGCTGTGGTGATGCCGACCCAGTATTTCAGGCCGAAGAGCAGTGTGTTGATGATGATCGACAGCCAGCCCTCCCACAAGGCCAGGCGGTTGATTCGATCTTTGTCGACCGGATTCTTCATTTCTGCCGGTTCGGGCTCCTTCTGCCATGTCCCCTTCTGCGGAATGGATGCCTCACTTCCTGCGGCCGAAGATCTCGGGATTGACTATAAAACGGGGTCTTTTCCCCTGAAGTACCCGCTCCAATTCGTCCATGCCGTCGACCATATCCGCTTCGAAGGCTTCTTCAGAGTACCAGGCTACATGGGGCGTGACCAGTGCGTTTTGCTTCGAGAGCAGGGGATTGTCCGCTCCCGGCGGCTCCGTTTCCAGGACATCGATCCCGGCAGCAGCTATCTTTCCGGAATCGAGAGTATCTGCCAGAGCCTCTTCATCGATAATCGGTCCCCTGGCCGTATTTATGATGATGGCCTGTTCTTTCATCCTGGCCAGCGCCGCAGCATCGATCATATGGTAGGTCTCCGGTGTCAGGGGTGTGTGGATTGAGACGTAATCGGCTTCCTTCAGCAGCTCGGTGAGCTCGTATTTGCGCTCGATCCCGAGGAGCGCGAAGATGTCGTCTTCCACGTACGGATCGTAGGCGCAGATCTTCATGCCGAATCCCTTTGCTTTAGGAACCAGAGCCCGCCCGACGCGGCCCAACCCAACGATGCCGAGGATCTTGCTTTTAAAGTTGAAGATCGGTTTCGTGTATTTATAGTCCCAAACCGCCTCTCTCGATTTTGGAACGATCAGGTGGATTTTTCGGGCGAGCGATAGCAGCAGGGTAATGGCATGGTTGGCGACCTCATCGGTGCAGTAGGCCGGAGTGTTGCAGACCGGGATCAGCTTTGCCGTGGCCGCCGCTACATCCACGCAGTCATACCCCACAGACAGGGTCAGGATGATCCTGCAGCGCTCCATGGCTCCTATGATCTCGGCGTTCAAGTTCCGGGCAATTAGCGCGACAGCAATCGCGTTTTTCAACTGGGTTTTCAACGCCTCGTCATCCGCGTCCCTCACTTCGACGAGCTCGCAGTCTATTTCTTTCAGCCTCTTTTCAAAATATTCGAGGTTGGGAAACTTCATGAACAGACGACTTCCTGTAAAAACGACCTTCTCCATTGTAATCTCCGCTCTCCTGATGGCTGAACCATGATATCAGATTGACGGAGTTTGACAACATTTCCGCGGGGATTGGAATCACTGCCCCGCGCAAGATAGATGGGAAACGATCATTCCTTGTAGTTTTGAGATACGAAGGCGTTTTACTTAAATATTGCCAGGCATCTGCTCTCGACTAGATCGCCATAAAATTTGCGTTCGATTATAAAAAACACTAGGCTTTTATTATTTCAATGATGAAGGAAAATAGAATGGAAAAGACAATCTACAAGTTGTTTCTGGGCAAGCCAAAAGAGTCATGGTACGAGCTAACTGAAAAGGAACGAGATAGTCTGCAAATCCGAATGGATGACGCTCTAAAAAAGGTTGGTGGTAAAAGGATCATATTATGCGCATCAGCCTGGTCTTCAGAGCGATGGAGTGTCTTTGGCGTTGAGGAGTTTCCGGATATTGAGGCGGTTCAAAAGCTTTCACTTGCCTTACATGAGCTAGAAGTGTGGAAATACTTTGAAAATGACTCATTCTTAGGTATTAAATTCTGAGGCTCAGAGTAGGCAGATTTACCTTATACTAACTTTTGCCCTGTGAAATGGTGATAGCTGGAGAATCCCGATCAAGGGAAGTGCTGTGCTGATCACGTCCTAATGCCTTGGTTTGACGAGTTCGGTGACGAAAGCACCACCGACCCATCCCGAAGTAACTAGCGGCTATTCAATAGCCCCCTTTTGTACGAGAAACTCTTCGATTTCTTTGAAATTTTTCAAGCGAGCCATTTTCAAAGGACTGGTCCCCTTATTGTCTCTGATGTTGATATCGGCTCCCAGTTCGTACAGTCGTTTCACCGCCTCCAACTGCCCGCCGACAACAGCTCTGTAGAGGGGAGAAAAACCATCTTTGTCAGTAACATTTATTTCTGTTCCTTTTGTATTGAGGAAGTCAACAATATCGATATACCCGTAAAAGGCTGCAGTATGTAATGGTATTGAACCAACGAAGTCACGAGTATTTACGTCAAATCCGAGATCAAGCATTTTTTGAACCATTTCTAGATTGCCCGACAGTACTGCGCTAAAAAGCAAAGT
>CP070696.1:169430-191986 GCA_020353535.1 Spirochaetaceae bacterium
CCGCCCGCCATGCCTGCCACATGTGTGCCTTAGAACCGCTTTGGCCAAAACGGAATCCCTTGACTATATTTGCATATTGCTCCTTGTATTCGTCGGGCACATGCCAACGCCACGCGGCAAACTGGTAGAAGGCGCTCGCGTCTCGTTCCTCGGCAATCTTTCGGATCTCAATATCGTCTGACAAGGGAGGCAATTTGGGCAGGTCATCGAGGCCTCGAGCCATGCCGAGAATTGGTTCAACATCCTTCAATCCCCGGTTTTGCAGACGATCACGCAAGTCGTAGGGTCTTGAGGAAGGGTGAACGATCCACATGAACTGGGCCTGCTTTCGGACAAAGTGCT
The DNA here is from genome assembly GCA_020353535.1 of Spirochaetaceae bacterium. GTDB lineage: Bacteria > Spirochaetota > Spirochaetia > SZUA-6 > DRHE01 > JAFGQJ01. The sequence continues at coordinate 169,773 of CP070696.1, forward strand.
CAACAATGCTGTCTATCCTCTGATCCACGTTGGCTTGCAGCTGAGACCTGAGGACCCCGTTGTAGGGGACGATTGGTATCGGCGTCTCGAACCAGAGTAGGCCGTCCTTCTCGTGGAGGGAGCACCCTGCTCCACGACCAAAGATTGACCACGTCTCCCAAAGGTTTTCTTCGGTCTCGTATATTAAGCCCTCTCTATCGGAAATGTCGACTTTGCCCATGTATCATCCTCAGCAGACCCATCCGCGAATCAAGACATTATCAGGCGTGTGGATCCTTGCATTACGTAAAGACTACGACGAATGTTCTGAAAGTCTCCCAGTCAAATACTTATGAAGCACCATAGATACCATAGTCTGATACGGAATCCCCTCTTCTAATGCTTTTCTTTTCAAGTTTTTTAAATCTCTTTCCGAGATCCTGATATTCATCCGCTTATCTTTCTTAACCGTTGCTTCGGCATACTCCAGAGCCTGCTTCTTGAGTTTTCGCGCATCTTTCGCTTCTTCCCATTCATCCCTGCGAATTGACTCAATTAGCTCGTTTTCCTCGGAATCAAGCGGCTCATATATTTTATTCATTTTTGTCACTCCTCGGCAGGTATCGTGTTGTATACTCTCTACTCGGATAAATCGTCTTGAGAGCAATTTCCTCCTCTTTTTGATTTTCCACAACCGGTACGACATATATGTAATCTCTGTAATCGATTAGATACAAGAATTGGTTTGGATATTTATCTTTATTAGGATGTTCTAGCACAGTGACGATCTTGTTTTCCTGAATACAGATCACGATTTCTTCGAAAAAAATCTGTCGCTTTTCTTTCAACTCTTTATTCTTGTCTTCACTCCAATTGAACGTCATCGCAAGCAATATAAATTTAGGTGTGCCTTTTGTCAATACACAAGCTAATTGCCATCTACAGGTTCTGTTGTTATGGGTTGAAACGACGAGTTTTGGAGGCCGTTATTGCATGCAAATCCGCACCACGGATACTGAGCAGGAGGGCCGGCAACCTTCCGGCAGCCGACTAACCTGTGGACCAGCGGCCAGTCGGTAGCCCGAAGAGCCGGTTGCCGGCCGCCGCGTTTTTCTCTATTATTGTAGGAGGACGTCGCAGAGAGAAACGATGTTAGTACCAGCGGAAGTGTGGACAGTCGCTAAAGCCGAACAGGGTAGCGCCGTGCTCATAAAGCCGATCGGTGCGGAAGTAGCTGTGCCCATTTTCATCGGTTCCCTGGAAGCCCAGGCCATCCTCATCGGTCTGGCCAACCACAAGATGCCCAGGCCCCTGACCCACGATCTGCTGCTTTCGACCTTGAATGAACTGGATGTGAAAGTATCCCGCATCGAGATCACGGAACTGAAAGAGGGGACTTTCTACGCCAGACTCATCCTCAACCGCAACGGCGCCGACGTGATCCTCGACTCCCGTCCCTCCGACTGTGTGGCTCTGGCGGTGCGTGCCAAGTGCCCGATCTTCATAGATGAGGGTGTGGTAGACGAGGCTGGCATACCAATATCCTCAACCGAAGAGAAGCAATCCTCGAAATCCACGGAGATTCAATCCCAGATCACCTATCTGGAAAAAGAGCTGGAAAAGGCAGTAGAGGACGAGAACTACGAGGAAGCAGCCCTGCTGCGGGATCAGATCAAGGAACTGCAGAATAAGCTCTAATCACTAGGGAAGTCGCTTCCTCACGATCATGGATATGAAAGCCAGGGTGAGGAAGACCAGCGGGAGATTCACCAACACCATCTCCAGCACGGGAAATCCCGATATGACGAAAAAATCTACCTCGACGACGCCGAAGCTTTCCAGCGTCGTAAACACGATTTCCGCGTAACTTACCAGAGTACCGATGATCACCAGCACCCAGGAGACGTCTCGAGTTTGAGACCAGAGCAGAATCGCAAAAAAGGTGGCAATCGCCCCGGTTGCCAGTCTGGAAAGAAGAACGACGAACTCGGTCGGCTCCATACGTCTATTCTCCCGGAAATCGGCGAAATAGTCCAATCATTTTTCGCCGCTCTCCGTTTGAGATTTCTCCACCAGGCAAAATACTGACGTAAGGCTCGACAGGATTGAGCAGCACCTGGGCATCGAGAAACGCTGCGAAGATTTGCTCATAGCGAGCCTGTTCGAATGCCGGCACGACGTAGCACTCCTCCTGCCTCCATCCCGGACAATCGGCCAACAGATCGGGACGATACCACTGCGGCAGCTGGAAGCGCTGAAGATCGTGGAGGCAGCGCAGCAAGCCGGCCAGAAGGACTGCGGAGACAGGGTGCTGGGCCGGAAAATGGCGCGGCAGGCTGCTGCGGAAACACACTACAAAGGGGGCTGCGGCCATGCTGAAGGGAAGCACCGGGAACAGCACGTCGGCGTAGGGCGGGTCGGACAACAGGGGCCGCCATAAGCTCACACCGCTATCCGCGGAGGGGACGATCAGAGGATCCGCGACATCGCTGGCAGCAATGGTCCGCCCCAGATACAGTGAGGCGAGCTGAAGTCCCTCAGCCGGGCTGCAGGTGAAACGGAAATCCCGATAGTCGGGATACATCCGCCGCAGCAGACGTAGCAACCGGCCGCTGTACACCGACGGCAGATCGGCAATGAGTCCTTTTGATATGGTGTTCTTCAGCGCCGTGGTCAACCGTCCGGGCCTGTGGCCCAGAAGCGCACGTCCTCCCTCCTGCCACAGATCGAGATAACGCTTTCCGGCAACGGTGTACAGATGATACTCCCGCGCCCGGCGGATGATCGGTACCAGCTGCCTCAGATCAGTCACTTTTTGGGCTCTCCTGAATGTCTTTCCCATTCGGCTTAGCCTTACCGATCAGAAACAGCTGCAATCCACGTCGCGGTCCGACGGACATGAGCTTGAACATCAGGTCGTGGTAGGAGATGTGCTCGACGGTTCGTTCCTCCTTCAGGAAGAATAGCAAGGGAACCGCGATCAGGACTCGTATAACTCCGGAGAGAAAAAAGTTGCCATAGTACGTCGAGCCGAACAGTCTGAAGTGATGGAATACGAGTCCACCGACCAGACCGCCGATGAAGATGGCCAGACCTCGGTAGAAGATCAGATAGGAGGTGTGACGGGTCACCTTCTCCGAGGGCAAAACATCGTAGGCAAAGTTGAGGGCGGAAATGTCGAAGCCCGCCCAGACCAATCCTCCGGTAACCTGAATCAGGCAGATCCACCAGAAGGCCCGGTGTGCGATCCATAAAAAGGGAAGAATCGAGATGAACAGGGAGGCAAGGACGAGGATCTTCTTGTTGCCATAGCGATCGCCCAACTCTCCCCATAGCGGCAGGGTTATGAATTTGACAAGTACGACCAGGGAGGTAGAAATCATGAATTGAAGGTAACTGAAGCCCAGATCTTTCAACATGTAGGGAACGAAGAAAGGACCGGCAAAGAAGACGCCGAAATACAGGGCGAAGTTGTAGAGCACGAACCTGCCGTAGTTGGAGCGAAACATCTGGATCGAAAACCGGAAGAATCCCTCCCGGTCCTGCGGTGGTTCGCTGTAGGGGGCATCGTACTTCAAGGACAGGAAGATCGTGGAGCCGATGCTGCCCACCATGGCTACGCCGAAAATGATGAAAAAGCCCAGGGAGGGACGCACTTTGAAATACTCGAGGATGAGCCCGGCGAAAATGATGCCCAACAGAGCGACCAGGTTGGAAATCCGGTTTCGGCGGGAAAAATAGGCCCCCCGTCGATTCTCGTCCACTAGATCCCGCATCCAGGAAGTCCAGGCTGGAATCGGCAGATAGTTCAGAGCGAAGTACAGGCAGATGATTCCCAGCAGGACCCACACCCTGGCTACGCCCATGTAGTAGACCAGAATGAGCGGAAGGAACAGGAGGCTGCGGAGCGCTCCGGCCAGTACGGTTAGGTTCTTTCGGCTCCGGAACCAGCGCAGCAGTGAGCTGGCGTGCAGCTGGATCAGGGAGGCGACAAACATGGGGATCGTGTAGACGATGCCGACCTGAGCTACGGTTGCTTTCAAAAAAACGGCAAAGGCCTGAAAGTAGCTCTCCGCCGATCCCAGCATGATGGAAAAGGCCGCACCATCGAGCAGGGAATAGCGCAGACTGCTGCGGACTTTCCTGTCTATTGCTGGGTCTGTATGCGCCTTATGCATCTTTTGAGCCTCTCATGGATCCGAGCTGACCCGCTCCAGCCTCGAGTATTTCAAGGGAAAGCGGGCGATTTTCCCGGAATCGAATCGGACCGAAACCATGGCTACTCCATCGACCTCCCACTTCCTGTTGATGATCCCAGGGCCGTAATCATCATGATACACACCACAGCCCAGGGGATATCCATCACCCTCCGGTGCCTTGGCGCCGTACACGTGAAGGTGCTCCCGGGGGACCTCGCTTAAAAAACGGGAGGGCTCGCTACCCTGAAGCGTTCCGAACACCCTCCGCTTCCGGCACGTGGTAAGATACAACTCCTTCCGCGCACGGGTGACCCCTACGTAGAACAGGCGGCGCTCTTCCTCCAGCTCAGCCCCGGCTACGGGAAGGCCCCCGACGGTGCTCGAGTAGTGAGGAAAGATACCATCTTCCAGGCCGGTAATAAATACCCTGTCGAACTCCAATCCCTTGGTGTTGTGGGCGGTGATCAGGGTAACCTGCCCGGTTTTCAAAAAGGGATCCTCCTCCGTGCTGCCCAGCAATAGGGATTCAAGGAACAAGCTCAAGCCCTCCACCGTGGCCGGATATTCGCTGGTCGCGTTGATCAACTCTTCCAGATTTCCCGCTTTCCCAGTCCCGTCCGATTCGTCTCGCTCACGATAATGATCGACAAGTCCCGAGTCCATGATTAGCCGCTGCACCACTCCGCTCAGGGCTCCTGCGGATCCCTCGGAAAGACGCGCCTTGAACGACTCCATCAGCGACAGAAAGGTGCGCAGTCCTTTCGCTGTTTTTGCCGGAAAGGATTGAAGCGTTTTGGAGGCGGCTTCCAGCAGGTTTCCGGCACCTCTTCTGCGCACCAGGATCTTGTCCAGACTCCTGGTTCCGATTCCCCTGCGTGGCGTTGTGATTGCTCTCCGGAAGGCCAGCTCGTTGGCGGGATTCACCATCAAGGTCAGATACGCCAGTGCGTCCTTGATCTCCTGCCGTTCGTAGAAGCGGACCGTGCCCACCACCCGGTACGGAATCCCCAGTCTGGCAAAGAGACTCTCGAATACCCGGGACTGGAAGTTCATTCTGTAGAGGATTGCGGTCTCGGCAAGATCCCCGCTCTTCAGCCGCTCGGCGCAAAACAGGGCCTCCTCTTCCGGATCTTCGAGATATGCCAGGATGACAGGAGAACCGGCGGATTTTCGGGTAAAGAGATTCTTGCCGAGTCTGTTGTAATTGTTCGCCACGACCCTTGAAGCTACTTCCAGGATCGTCTGGGTGGAGCGGTAGTTCTCCTCCAGGCGAACGATCTCGGTACCGGGGAATTTTTCGGAGAAATTGAGTATATTCTCCAGCTCCGCACCACGAAAACTGTAGATCGACTGGTCCTCATCCCCGACTACACATAGGTAGTTCCGTCCGTCGTGAAGTTGCTGCAGCAGGCGAAACTGGGCGTAGTTGGAATCCTGGTATTCGTCGACCAGAATCGCCCGGAAGCGCTCCCTGATCCGCTCCCGTACCTCTGGTTGCCCGTCCAGGAGTCTGACTGCCCGCACCAGCAGATCTCCGAAATCCAGACATCCGCTGCGCTCCAACCGGTCCTGATACAGCTGATAGATTCCAGCGGTATCCAGTCCGGGAATCCCGGCTCGTGCCTCCAGGGCAGAAAGATCATCATCGGGGAGCAGGCAGAGATCCTTGGCCCGGGATATCCAGGCGCCCAGCTCCTTCAAACGGTGCTGGGGGAGCTTGCTCCCCTCCAGCTCCTCCTGCGTGATACGCTTCAGCAGCGCCAAGGAATCCTCATCGTCACAGATCGTAAAACCCCGTGGGAGGTCGATCTCCCGTGCGTAAAGCCGCAGCAGCCAGGCACCGAAGGCGTGAAAGGTCTTGACCATCACCTCACCTCCGGTGGGTGTCAGAGAGCGAACCCGATCCCGCATCTCGTCGGCCGCCTTGTTGGTGAAGGCAACGGCCAGGATGGAACGCGGATCCAGGCTCTCTCTGTCAATCAGATAGGCGATCTTGGTTGTGATCACCCGCGTCTTGCCGCTGCCCGCACCGGCCAGGATCAACAATGGCCCGGCAGTATGCAATACGGCCTGGCGCTGCTGCGGATTCAGAGCCCGCAGATAGGCAGGCACCGGCGCCTCCTCAGACAAGGGAGGCCTCCAGATCGATTCCGACGCGTCGTTCGATCCGTACCGGGTAGATCTTCCCCGGCTCGAGCATCTCGGCTTTAACGACCACCAGACCGTCGACCTCCGGAGCCTGCAGATATCCGCGCCCCAGGTACAGATTCTCTCCCTGGACGTGCTCCTCAATCAAAACATCGAGGATGTGCCCGACCCGCCTGTCCAGACGGCCCTCGCTGATTCCGATCTGGTTCTGCTCGATCGCCCGCTTACGCTCCTCCGCCAAGCGTTTACCCACACCACCGGACAACGTGTAAGCTGCAGTACCCTCTTCCCGGGAGTAGGCAAAGACTCCCACCCAATCCAGGGCGCAGTCCCGCTGGAAGGTAAGCAGGGCATCCAGATCGTCATCGTTCTCTCCTGGAAATCCCACCAAGAAGGTCGATCGGATAGCCGAATCGGGCAACCGCTTCCTAATATCCCGAATCAACTGTGCGTAACTTTCCGCGGAACCCCTTCTGCCCATCTCGGCCAAGATGCGCTTACTGGCATGTTGAAAGGGGATATCGAAGTAGGGCAACACTCTTCGGTCGGCAGCCGCCACGTCGAGCAGCTGCTGCGGGAAATGATCCGGATGAAGATAGAGCAGACGCAGCCAGAAACGCTGTCTGAACCTGATGATGGACTTCACGAGTGCAACCAATCCCGGCCCTCCCCGATCCTGCCCATAAGAAGCCAGATCTTGAGCGATGAGAATGATCTCGACAACGCCCCGCCCGAGCAGTTCTTTGATCTCAGCTAGGATTTCATCGGCGGGCCGGCTGTGCAATTCCCCCCGAATCAAAGGAATGGCGCAGTAGCTGCAGTGATTCGAACATCCTTCGGCCACCTTCACATAGGCGCTGCCCGGGAAGGAGAGAAAACGGCTTCGCGCCCGCTTCCCCGCCGCTGGCGCCTGGATGTTACCTGAACCCTCGCTCGCGGAACCTAAACGTGGGTCGCCTCCAAACGCGGTCCCTGTTCTGTTTTTACGGATCTGCCGCCACAATGCATCCAGATCGTCCAGGCCAACGAAGCCGTCGATTTCTCCCATTTCCCGCTCCAGCTCCGGACCGTAGCGTTGAACCAGGCAGCCCAACATGATCACCTTCTTATCCGGGTAGCGGCTCTTTAGAGACAGGGACGTCTGGATCGATTCATCTTTGGCGCTGGTGATGAAACCGCAAGTGTTGACGATAATGATCTGCGCCTCCTGCGCTTCCTGTACCCAACGCAGACCTCCGGCCTCCAGGCTCGCAATCAGGAACTCGGAGTCAACCTGGTTCTTGGCGCAGCCGAGACTTTCGATGAAGAATGTCATGAGAATGAACTGCTATTCTCTGGTAACGACTTCCAACACGTACTGACCGCTGCTTTCGTCCCGCCGCCAGCGGACCTGTTTTGTGGTTACCGCTCCGGGGCGACCAACTTCCAGGTCTCTACCGGAGACCATCAGACGTACGACTCCCGCGTTGGAGACCCACAGCTGGACCTCATTCTTAGCATCCAGGGAGAAGCTTTCCCCTTTGTGGAAAAATCTCTCCTCCCGGATATCGTTGTCCACCAGATAGCGGAACAGGCAGTAGCCGCGAAAGGATATGGTGACGCGAAACGGTGCGGGCGAGGCAGCGGTGGTGATGGGTAGAGCTCCGCTTGCGGGTTCCACCGCAACCGGTTCAGCTACGGCGGTCGCTTCAGCTTCCCCACTCGAGGCGTCCGGTTCACTCTCCCCGGTCTCGGCAATCAGCGGGGCGGTCGCCTTGGTGATTTTATACAAGCTCAGGTTTGCCCGCTTTGCCACACCCGCTGCATCCAGATCGTTGAGCAGGATGCGCAGATCATTGCGTCCATCGCCGTTCACATCCAGCTGTCTGTCCTGGCCCACGGTCATGTCCAGAGTGCCACCGGGGACTTTCACAGTCATCGTCCTGTCGATGTTGATGATCTGCAGACGATAGGTATTTCCGTTCAAAGCAAAGCCTATCGTATCTTCCAGGTTGAACCAGCGGGTCATCGCCTCGTCCTGGAACGTGAACTCCTCAGCTCTTGCCGACTCGACGGCCTCTCGGACCGTTTCGGCCCGCTGGCGAGCCGGTTTAGGCGCGGCAATAACGTAGCGGTAGAGCAGATACCCCCCGGCTCCGAGCACGGCCAGCAGGATCACCAGCAGGATGAAAAACCTGGGAGAAGTTTTAGGACCGGTGGGTTCCAGCAGCTCGGTCATGGGAAGGGGCTGCTCCTGAATCTGGATGTTCTTGTACAGGGTTACGATCTCTTCCGGATTCAGCGACAGATACTCGGCGTAGTTCCGCAGGAAGCCGATGATATAGGTTTCCCCGGGGATGGTGGAAAAATCTTCCGCTTCCAGGGCTTCCAGGTAATGTTTGGAAATGTGGGTGTCCCTGGCTACCTGCTCTAGGGAAAAATTGTGATGCTCTCGGGTCTCTCTGAGCTTCTGACCTACAGATTCCATTTATTCTTCCGCCTCGAAGAGGAAATCGTTGTAGACATTTGCATAGGGGGGTGAGTCGTATTCGAAGCGCATATCGGGTATGTTCTGATTGACCACGATGTCTGTCAGGTCCAGCACAAACTCTTCATAGTTGATCGTTACCCCCGTGATCCGCCGGATTAAACCGGTTCTGCCCACGGCAAGCACGATCTGGCGGAATCCTTCCGCGGTGGAACGGCTTTCCAACTTCAGCTTGCGCACCCGCTCCTCGGATCGTTCCTCCAGCGGAACGAAATCCGGACCGCTGAGATAGGCAACCCCGTAGTTTTTTTTCAGAAGATGCAATCCCTGCTCGGAAGCCATACTGGCCAGCGCCGCCTGGCTTCTGCGCCGCAGCCGCTGCACCAGGATTACCTCATACCGGGGAATGTAGATGGTGAGTTCCGCACCGTTGGTGACCAGTACCTGCTCCTCCGGATCGGTAAAATCGATGCGCAGCAGATTCGGATTCTTGTAGTACAACTTTCCCTTCATGATGGTCTCGCCCTGAGTAATCGTGATGTTCGCCGTATAGTCCTGGATCTTTCCGTAGCTGGCGGAAACCTCGTCGAAGTAATTCTCCGCGGTCAGGATCTCCTGAGCTGAAACGACACCGGTTATCCAGAGGATGAGGATCACTACTATATAGAAAGAAATGGATCGATGTCTCAATCTAATCGCTCGCTCCCATCTTACTGAAACTCCCCCGTTTGTCAAGCTGAACTAAAATGCGCGTAACCGCGCGAGCTGCGCTCTCTACTGCTCCCCGACGTACTGGAGCACGAGATACTTCAAGGCATCGTCGTTCAAGCGCAGACGATTGTTGCACTTGGGACACACCAATCTGCCGTCCTCAACCCAATCAGAGGCGCAGGCGATACAGTACACACGATCGCACTGCTCGCATCGGCCCGCCGGCGCTTCCCCGGGAGGTTCTCCCCGGATTGTGAAGGCCGGCTGTGGTGGCAGCTGCTTCGGCACCCACCACTGCCGGGTGCAGGTCGAGCACTCCACCAGTGTTTCGAAGCGATCACGAAAGCGACCACGAAGATGGCTGTAGCGTTCGGGTGGATTTTCCCACGCTTCTACCTCGGCGAGCAACGATCCGGCCTCCTCAACCTTGTTCGTATCGATATACAGAGACAGCAGGTTGAGTTTGATCTCCCGGTTATCCTCCTCCAGCTTCAGCCCTTGCAGATAGGCCAAACGTGCCCGCTCGAATTCCCCGGTAACTACGGATAAATTACCGGTCAAGTTGTATAGGGAAGCGCTCTCCTGCTCTTCAAGCAGTCTGTTCAGCAACTCCTCGGCTCGCATGATCATGTCCAGTTCGATGCAACAGGCGGCGCAGTTCTGCATATAGTCTCTGCTGTCTGGAATCAGCTTCAGAGCCTTCTCATAATCCACAACCGCCAACCCGAAGCGATCGAGCTCCACCAGGCAGTTGCCCCGTTGGTTGTACATTGAAGCTAGCTGTTCCTTCGTCCCGTCAGCCTTCTCGATGCCCGCCGTGAGCAGCTGAAGCGCTTCTTCTCCGCGGTTCAGCCGTAGTAGACATTCGGCGCAGTTTCTGTAGATATCCGCCGATTCAGGAGCGGACTCCAGAGCCCGTTGAAAGCAGGGAAGAGCTTCCGGGTAGCGCTCCTCCTTGAGCAGCACCTGGCCGCGGAGGTTGTTGATCCAGGTATCCTTTGCGTCCAGCGTATAGGCCTTGTCCAGCGCCTCCCACGGATCCTCGCCCAGGAGGAAACGATTTTCCGCCAGACGAAACCAGTACAGCGGGTAGTCCGGATCGATCTCCGTAGCTTTAGCCAGATGGATCTCGGCGGCGGCTCGTTCCTGTTTCTCGATCATCGTCAGAGCCAAGAGGTAATGAACGCCGCTGTCGCTGTACCCGGAGCCGATTACCTCGGCGAACAGGTTTTCCGCCTGATGCTTCTTGCCCTCGTTGTAGAGCATCTTCCCCTCGAACGATTTCAGCTCGTAGGCCTGATCCGAATCGGGAGGAACGAGCTTGCCAAGCCGTGCTAATACCAGAGACAGCTCTTCGTACAACTCCTGGTGGAACAACTGGCGGGCCGCTTCGAAGTAGGTCTTTACCGCATTCTCCAGATCGCCCGCGCGCTCCTGACAACGGGCCAGGTTGACCCGATACACGGCGTTTTCGGAGTCCAGATCGACGGCTTCCCGGTATCTTTTCGCGGCATTTTCCCAGTTCCCGAGGTTGTACTCGCACCGTCCCAGCAGATTCCGAAGTTGAGCATCTTCTGGATAACGTGGCAGGATCGATTCGATATAGTCCCTGCAGGTCAGGAAATCCCCGTTGAGGAACAGAACGTCCGCCTTCTCCAGGCGCAACTGATCGTTGTCCGGCTCCAGCTCCAGCAGCCTGTCAAGACAGGACAGGCTCTCCGGATAAGCTTTGAGCTGGGTGTAGGATCGAGAAAGTAGCGAAAGCGCCTCTGCTGAGTCAGGGACGTGCTTCACCGCCGCTTTGAGCTGGGCCACGGCTTCGGAATGCTTAGCCATATCCACGTACGTTCGGGCCAGGGTAATTCGGGATTGCGGAGAAATGGGAACGTAGCGGGTCCAGCGCAGATACTCCTGTTCCACCTGCACCGGGCGGGACTCGATTGTAATGCTATCAAGAAAAAAGATCGCCTCGTCCCCTTCCTCGTAGTTCTGGCCGGCGAATCCCACAAAGCCTGTCCTCAACGTGTCGTCACTCACTTCCGCCAGCCACTCATCGCTCAGAAAAAAGGAGAAGGTGTTGTCCCTGACGATGATCCGTAGCTCTGTGGTATCGTCCACCGAGTCGGGCAGGGGCGTCCATTCGATCAGGTGCATCGGATTTTTATTGAATACCACATCGAAGCGGAAACGATCACTGTTCGACAGCAGGAAATAGTAGAAGTTGTCCTCGTTGTTGTAGCGGAACACGAAGCCTGCGGAGGAATGCCCGTTCTCCTCGCCTACGTGCAGCTTCGCCCGGATCATGAAATCCCCGTATTGGTAGGGTTCGAGCACCCAGGCAAAACAGCTCTGTTTATGGATCTGCAGCTCCAGCCTTCGTCTCCGTGTTCTGGCCGAAAAATCCTTAGCAATTTCTGTGGGGAAACGACGTTTCTCCAGCCAGCGGAAGTCGGTATGCCACAGATCCTGAAGCAGACTGTCCGGAGCCGCACTGTTCTTCTTTCGAAACAAACTCATCTCTCCTGTACTCAAGGACGATCCGGAATAGGGGAGGGGGAAAAAGCTGCCTTAGAGCTCGTACTCTTTCTTAATAGTACGGATTTTGTCACGGAGTTCCGCGGCCAGTTCGTAGTTCTCCTCTTCAACTGCGCTGTCCAACTGCTTCTTCAACTGATCGAGAGGGGACATCTTCTGTTCCAATACCTGCTTGAGAGTCGAGCGGAGGTACTTCAGGGAGCGGATTCGCTCGAACTGAAAAGCCGGGGTATCGATGCTCGGCATATTCTCGATCTCTTCGATGGCGGATTCCAGAATTTCTTTGGCCGCCGCCTTCAGCTGCTGGTGCAGGGAGATCATGGCCTTGGCAATGGCGAACATGCGTAAAATGTAGGGACGATACTGGAGAATCTCGTTTTTGTCTTCATCACTCTCGGCGTACTTATCTACCAGGTCGCAGATCTGCAGGTTATGCTCCGTGTCCCGGACGGTGCGTTCGAAATCCCCTATCTGAAACAGGATGAGGTAGCGATAGTAGTAGATGATGCCTTCACTCTGGAGCAGGCGAAACTGCTCGCGGGACACCTGAAAATCTTCGTCCGTGCCGTTGGCTTCGATGTACTCCTGAAGCTGCGCCTGAAGCAGATCTAGATAGCATTCCCTGCCTTCCAGGGTCTTGCCGTCGGGCCTGCCATCCAATTCGTACTGTTCGATTCCGAGAGGCTGGCGGATCTGTAGCACCTCCCTACCGTCGTTTGCTTGAATGATACGAACCTGGTTATCCGGATCGAACTCCCAGGATTCAAGTATATCGCTTATATCTCCTACCATGATTTGAGCTTCCTAGACTCAAATATACAGCATAATCGATCAGGAGGCTACCTTCGCGTCTAATGCGTTCCGCATCACGGCCGATCGACCGCGTGCACGACCTTTCCCTCGATGAGATACTGTCCGATCTGTCGGCCGATCATCTCCGCCACCACGATTTGAGCCTCCGCGGTCGCGGCTCCGATGTGCGGGGTAGCGATGACGCTGGGATGGTTCGCCAGAGACCAGTCTTCGGGTGGCTCAATTTCATACACATCGATGCCGACACCGGCCACATTGCCTTCCTCCAACGCTTGCAGTAGATCAGCCTCCACCACGATCCCCCCGCGGGCGCAGTTGATCAGAAACACTCCGGGCTTCATTGCGACGAAAGCCTCCTTGTCGATCATGCGGGCGGTCTGTTCATTTTTGGGCAGGTGCAGGCTGATGTAGTCGCTTTCCCCATAGAGCCGATCGAGCTCACAGATCTCGACCCCCATCTCCATGGCTTTTTCAGGCGAAACGAAGGGATCGTATGCCAGCACCCTCATGTCCAGGGCCACGGCTTTGCGGGCGACCCGGGCTCCTACCTGGCCTATACCAACCAGCCCGAGGATCTTTCCGGACAATTCCCCGCCCTGATATCCTTTCTTCTCCCAGCGTCCCGCCTTCATGCCCTCGACCGTAGCAACGAGTTTGCGGGCCAGGGCGAACATCATGCCGATGGCAAGCTCCGCTACGGCATTGGCGTTGCCACCCGGGGTGTTCATCACGACGATTCCCCGGTCAGTGGCAGCCTGAACGTCGATATTGTCCACCCCGGCGCCGGCCCGGCCTATGGCTTTGAGCTTTTTCCCCGCTTCCATGACCTGGGCGGTCACCTTGGTGGCCGAACGGACCACCAGGGCATCGTAGTGCGCAATTTCCTGCAGAAGTTGTTCGGGGCTCATGCCCGCTCTTTCTTCGACCTCTATTCCGGAAAACGCCCGCAGCGTGCGAGCACAGATAGGATCTGTCTTGTCGGAAATCAACACTTTCATGAACGCCATTTATACCTGGAGATCCCGGATTTTTCAATCCTTCGAGTTGCGATCTGCCAGTTGCTTGAACCACCTCGGCATTTCCTCATACACTACTGCGGTAGAGGAGGGGCTGATGAGCAAGACGAAGGTGATTTCCCTGGGCGGATCGATCATCGTTCCGGACAAGGTCGATTCAAACTTTCTGCTTGCCTTTCGGGCCGCGCTGCTGGAGTACCTGGAGAGGAATCCGGACAACCGCCTGATCCTGGTCTGCGGCGGCGGGGCGCCGGCCCGGGAGTACCAGCGGGCCTACCGAGCTGTGATTCCGGAGGCGGATACGGACACCCTGGACTGGATCGGGATCGCCGCCACCCGTTTGAACGGTGAGTTGCTCAGACAGCTATTCCGCGAGCTCTGCCTGGAGCAGGTGATCACAGATCCCACCGCGGTAAGCGTTTTTCCCGGCCGCATCCTGGTGGCCGCCGGATGGAAACCGGGCTTTTCCACGGACTACGACGCGGTTTTATTAGCCGAACGCTTCCAGGCCGACACCCTGCTCAACCTCTCCAACATCACCAAGGTGTACACCACCGACCCAAAAACCGATCCAAAGGCCAAGCCTCTGGACTCCCTCAGCTGGAAGGAGTTCCAGAAGCTGGTTGGGGATACCTGGACCCCCGGGATCAATGTACCTTTCGATCCGGTGGCCACGGAGAAGGCGGCCCGGATCAAACTGCAGGTCATCGTGGCCGGCGGGCGCAACATCGACAACCTGAAAAAAATCCTCAACCAGCAGAAGTTCGAGGGCACGGTCATCGGTCCGGAGTGATATCTCGCCGCCACGGCAGGAGGCGCGACGCCACACCTCTATTCACTCCAGATATCCGGTTTCGTAATGCCAGACCGGCACCGCTTGACCTTCGGGGAAAGGGTTTGAGCGAGTGAAATCCGGGATCCAATCGTCGTTGCGGGCGGGATCCTGCACAAATCCGTCATCGATCCCCAGCTCCTCCAGCCAGGCCAGGACCTGCTGGTATTCCCGGCGGCTGACGGTCCTGTGCGGTCCGTGTCTCGCTGCCCCCATTGCCACGGGGGTATACTGAAACATCAGGGAGAGTAGAGCCCGATCCTTCAAATTCGCGGCAAACCAATGCAACACCTCCCGGCTTTGGGCGAGCAATCCGGGAAGAACCAGGTGGCGCATTACTACGCCTTGCCGGAGCTGCTCGTGCTCTACCACCAGGGATTTATCGGCCACTATCTTGAGCAGCGCTCGTTTTGCCACTTCCGGATAATCCGGCGCGCCCATGAGACTGCGGCTCATTTCCGAATCCAGGGTCTTACAATCCGGCAGGTAGATATCGACGCTTCCCCCCAGGAGCGACAGCGTGGCAACTTGTTCGTACCCCGAGGAGTTCCAAACTACGGGAATCTGTAGTCCCTGAGAACGAGCCCGAGCCACGGATTCGACCATCGAAGGGGTGAAGTGGCTGGCTGTCACCAGATTGATATTCGCCGCCCCTCGTTCCTGAAGCCGCAGCGATATGCTTTCAAGATCCGAGGCGGATACCTCCCGCCCCATCCCCTGGCTGCTGAGCTGGCAGTTCTGGCAGGAGCCGCACTTCAGGGTACAGCCGGAGAAGAAGATAGTTCCCGAACCCTTCTCGCCGATCAGGGGCGGTTCCTCCCCCAGGTGAAGTCCTGCCCAGGCGATTCGCATCCGAGCAGTTTCTCCACAGTAACCGCGTTCACCCTGGAGGCGATTCACCCCACAATCCCTGGGGCAGAGTCTGCATTCCTTGTATAAGTTCTGTATTCCGTTGGCGCGCATTCAAATAGGAAGTTTTGCAGAGCCGGAGTTTCTTGACAAGGTGCCTGATTGCGGACTACTCTCGGGAGGTCAGGCCGGCGTGATGAAACTGGTAGACGTGCCAGACTCAAAATCTGGTGAGGGGTGACCCTCGTGTCGGTTCGACTCCGACCGCCGGCAATATAATTCTATTGACTGTAGAGAGTTAATAGAAATCGCCAATTCCTGGGTAAAGCCTGATCCCTTTGGTCTGAAATTATTTCTATCCCCAGAGGGATGTCATGGAAAAACCCAAAGCGCCGTCCAGCTTGCACAAGCGACCCGCGAAGAATAAAAACCGGTACATCTACTACGTGCAATTCCGGGACCAGGACGGAGACTACACCCCCGCCTTGCGCACCGGACAAACCTCGAAGAGCGCCGCCACAACCTGGGCGGCCGAATACCTGAAGCGCGGGCAGGTCCCGACAAAAAGGGGATTCACCTTCGAGAAATACTCCAAAGGTTGGTGGATCTGGGGCGACTGCCCCTACATCAAGGGTAAGCTGGCTCGAGGAATGAGCATTTCCAGACGGTACGCCGACGAATCGAGAAGAAACCTCGAAAAGCACCTGATCCCGTATTTCGGAGACCGGAAGCTCACGGATATCAAGCCAAATGATATCGAGACCTGGCTCATCAATCAATACGAAACCTCAGGCTTAACACCCGCCACCGTGAACAGAGCGCTGGCGACACTCAAAGTGATAATGAAAGAAGCGAAACGGCTCGGATACGTACAACAAAATCCCACTAAAAACATCGGGATTCTGAAAGAAAAGCCGAAAGAGAAATCCATTTTGACGCTCGAGGCGATCAGGCATCTGGCAGAAATCATTCTTGTCAGGTAGAAGAGCAAATATACGAAGAGTTCAATGATGACGATGAAAACAATCCAAATCGTGGTCTGAGACCGAGTGACCATAAACCTGTTTCAGTTACCCTGAAATACTGATCGACAAAATTTCGGTTGTCACATAGTGCTACGTGAAAAAAGAGTTGCTAGAACTCAGCAATTCCTGGACATAACCTGAACCCTTTACGTTGAGAAGATCCAGAATTGATTTTCATCTAATATCAAAGATAAGATTAGATATGAGAAGGAAGTGATATGAATACTAACCAGAACAGCAGAAAGCACAGAGGAAAGCCTGAAATCACCAAGAACGGTACCTTTGATCCGAAGGAGATATTTCGTGATGATCCAGTACAGCTGCGATTTCTCTTCATTCTTTCGTGGCAAGCTCGGTCAATGTCCGCGCTTTCTCGGTTCACGGCTTCGCTGCTGAGATGCGGTGTTTTCGATGGATTGGTGCACACGATATCCCATTCTCCTCGATATCTCCTCAGCGGCCTGTACGATTATGTCCCTGTAACGGGGGATTTCCTCGTCGGGCAGTCTGACCGTTGGAATCGAAACGCTCACCGCGCCGCACACTGCAGAATTGTTGTTTCGCAAGGGGGCGGCGACGCAGCGTACGCCGATCTCGTGCTCCTCGTTGTCGATCGCATACCCGTTTTTTCTGATTGACGAAAGCTCCCGCTCCAGGTGAGCCCTGCTCACGATCGTTTTATCAGTGTATCGAACCAATTTTTCTTTCTTGAGAATACGGTCCAGCCGTTTTCGGGGAAGATAAGCCAGGAGGGTTTTACCTACACCCGTACAATAGGCTGGCGCGCTGCGGCCAACCCGTGACATCATCGAAACACGCAACGTCCGCGTCGACTCGATCTTCCCGAGGTACACCAGTTCGTCCTCATCCAGAGTCGCCAGATGCACGGTCTCACCCGTGACGCGCGCGATCTCCTCTACGATGGGTTCTGCTTCACGCCATAACTCCATGCGCTCAAGCACCGACATCCCGATCTCAAAGAGCTTGAGAGTCAAGCCATATTTTTCCGTCTGTGGGTCCTGATATACAAAGCCCAGGTCTATGAGCGAGACAAGAAACCTGTACACAGTACTCTTGTCTATCGGAATACCCTCTAGATGGGTAGAAACGCGGTCAGTGAGCTCAGTGATTCCCAGGGTCCGCTCGTAGGAGAGGCATTCCAAGATCTTCATTGTCTTGAAAACGGACTTGATGAGAGCAGGTCCCTTCATGCGCTGTCCTTCAAGAAATGGGGTTTTATACCAACGGTAGGATTGTACTACAACGAAAAGCGGCGATCCAGAGGCTTTTTTGAAACACTGTTTCTAATTCGTACCACATATTCAGCGGCGCGATAGATCTATACCCCGGCAAGGATTCTGTAAGGAAAAATGAAATACTGTTTTATTATCTTGACAGACAAAACAGCCTATCATAGACTTGTGGTAAAAATAAAACGGTGTTTGCGTTTCTGATAGCTCTTGAGGTTATAAAATGGAGGAGGAAGCAGCGCTGGAAATCCCTGCTCAGCGCTTCCGGAAACTCATTTCCGAGAGATTGGTTGTGGGGACCTTTTCAAAGTCCCAGGACCCGGCCTTCATCGAAATCATTGGCCACGCAGGATTCGATTTCGTTGTTCTCGATCTTGAGCACGGTCCGAATACCGTGCTATCCCTCCAGAACCTCATCAGGGCTGCCGAGGTAACCGGCCTTTTCCCGATCGTCCGCGTCAAGGAAGATACCCCATCCCTCATTTCGGAGGTGCTGGACGTGGGTGCCGCAGGGATCCAGGTTCCGAAAATCAGCAGTAGGAAAGAGGCGGAGGAGGTGCTCCAGGCGGCGCGCTTCAATCCCCTGGGCATGAGGGGCGTATGCCGGTTCGTGCGTGCCGCCGACTACTCTTCGCTGGATCGATATGAATATTTTGCTCGGGCGAATACTACGGTGATCGCCATGCAACTGGAGGGGGTGAGCGCTATAGAGAATCTTCAGGATATACTGTCGGTGTCCGGCTGGGACATCGCGTTTATCGGACCTTACGACCTCTCACAGTCGCTTGGAGTCACTGGGCAGGTTGATGACCCGCGCGTAACCCAGATGATGAAGACCGTCGTAGATGAGTGTGTGAAGAGAAACGTGGTGGTGGGGACATTCGTCGACACGCTTGAAGAAGCCAGGAAGTGGAGCACGGCGGGCGTTAAGTACCTGTGTTATTCGGTAGACGTTGGTCTGTTCACCGAGAAATGCCACGAAGTAGTTCGAAGCTTGCGGGATTCCAGTAGTTGAGGAGGACACCCATGAAGCTTAAGGGTAAAGTAGCTGTGATTACCGGAGGCACAATAGGTATCGGTGCTGCGATCGGGCGTGTTTTCGCTAGCGAGGGCGCGCGGGTGGCATTGATCGGGAGGAACGGCGCCCAGGGAGAGAAGACATGTGAATCCATCCGCAGTGAAGGCGGCGACTGCAAGTTCTACGTTGCGGACGTCTCCAAGGCGGATCAAGTCGGTGAGGTCGCTGCACAGATCCTAAAAGATTTCCCTCAGGTCGATATCCTCGTAAACAATGCCGGAATCTGGAAACCGGGCCGGGTTACCGACTTAGATGAGGAAACCTGGGATAGTGTCCTCGATACGAACCTGAAAGGCATGTTTCTGGTATCCCGACATTTTTTGCCTGGAATGATGGAACGAAAATGGGGAGTAGTCATAAATGTAGCGTCGGTCGCGGGATTGGTTGGCGCGGCGGACGCGTCCTCTTATGCGGCTTCCAAGGGCGGGATTGTCAACCTCTCCCGCAGCATGGCGCTGGATTATGCACCGTTCAACGTGCGGGTCAATTGCCTCTGTCCCGGCATGACCGAAACAGCCCAAGGGCACACTGTAGTCGCCCACTACAAGCCCGACGGCGATCAGACTGAGGAAAAGCGTAACTGGCAGCCCCTCCGCCGGGTCTGCATGCCTGATGACGTTGCAAAGGCGGCGCTCTACCTCGCTTCGGATGATGCCGAGTTCATGACCGGGTCTATGTTCGTGCTGGATGGTGGTCTGACGGCTCAGTAGTGGGCATAGCTTGCGGCGGAGAAAGGAGGTGTTTAGGCAAAAGAATGAGAATCGTGCGCTTGTAGACAGTTTTGTCTATGAGCGTGTGCTACTGGGGAGTGAAAAAACTATGTCAAGCCAAGGAGGAATCAGAATGAAACGGATTTTCTATCTATCAACTATTCTGATCGTGCTGAGTCTGGTCCTTTCCGTGGGTCTCTTTGCCGGAGGTAAGGCGGAGACCGCGAAGGGACCCGTAACCCTTGTGGTTTGCATCAGAGGACTGGACAACCCCTATCACGCGAACTACGCGGTAGGAGCAAGGGAACTGGGAAAGAAGCTGGGATTGCCGGTAGATGTTCTGACCAGTGAGGCAAACAGCCAGAAGCAATTCGCGGACTTAAGGGCGGAAATAGCCAAGACGGGCGGTAACATGGTTGCGAGTGTTGACCCCAACGAGGCGCCCGACGTCGTCCCCATTGCCAAGATGCTCGAGGAAGCAGGCGCGTACTGGGTGAACTGGTGGAACAAGCCGCCGGACGTGAAGGTGACGGACTATAAATACTGGGTGGCCCACATCCAGTTCGACGCCGTCGGCCAGGGCTATTACAATGCCAACGAGCTGTTCAAGACCTTCGATCCACCCAACCGGGGCAAGATCGTCGCCATCCAGGGCATGCTGGCCAACAATGCGGCCATCGGACGATTCCAGGGTCTGCAGAATGCATTGAAGGAGCAACCGGGCGTGACTCTTCTGCAGTGGGAAGGCGCAGAGTGGGACACAACCAAGGCGTACAACGCCACGAAGGCACTGCTTGCCGCTTACCCGGACGTCGACGGTGTATGGTGCGCCAACGACAACATGGGCATGGGTGCCATCCAGGCTCTGAAGGAGGCCGGGCTTGCGGGGAAGGTCCTGGTGACCGGCACCGATGGTAACCCCGAGGCGTTCGACGCGATCAAGGCGGGATACATGGTCTCGACGGAATTCCAGGACTCCCGCTACCAGGCCCAGTTTGGCCTGACCATGTGCCTGCAGGCGAGGGACGGAACGATCGATGTGGAGAGTCTTCCCTCTAAGTACCGCTCCTGGATGATCCCCGGAGTCAAGGTGAACCGCGAAAACGTCGATGAGTTCGTGAGAGAGTACATCGACAAGATGCCCGAGTACGATTTGTCGGATCTCTTCGCGAATTGGGCGGGTGAAGCGCCCTGACGTGGTGACCGCACATCAGGCACGGGAAGAGGATTGATCTTGCTCGAATAGACGAACCTCCGCACGGCTGGCTCTTTGGCGCCGTGCGGAGGATATTATTTTCTTGCCACCAAGGTGCTCATGATATACACTCGCCGAAGGAGGGATCACAACTCATGACGGAAGTGAGCGGCAAGGGAGGTACCTTGACCTGGCTCCGGGAGCGGTTCCCCGCTTCCTTCGCGGCCGCCAGGACGTGGTTGCGGCGTTTCGGCATCCTGCCTCAAATCCTCTCACTGGCGATCATCGTTGGTGTATTCGCGATCGGCACGAAAGGCAAGTATCTCTCCTGGGCGAATATCCAGACCATCTTGAGCCTCGCGGCGATTCCGGCGATCTACGCCATCGGGCTGCACCAAACGATCATACTGGGGGGAATCGACCTTTCCGTCCAGGGGGTGGCCTCACTGTGCGCAGTTTTCGTCGGCATACTACTGAAGAATCAGTATAACTCCAATGACGTGGGGCTGTGGATCATCCCCATTTCCATGGCGATCGGAGGTGCAGCCGGAGTAATAAGCGGCCTGCTGAACACCGGGCTGAGAATCCCGTCGTTTATCGCCACTCTCGGGATGAGCTGGATACTCTACGGGATGGCCGTCTTCATCGGCAAGGCGGTCAATGTCCAGATTCTCGACACCAGGATAGAGAATTTCGTCTCCGCGACGCTCTTCGGCATCCCCCAGATTGCGATCCTTGCGGTATTGATTGCCGTTATTGTGCAGATGGTCCAGGACCGCACGCGGTTCGGGCGCTACATGTACGCGATCGGTGGTGACGAGGTAATCGCCAGGCAGGCGGGAGTCAAGGTCAAGGGGATCAAGATCGCCGTTTTCACGCTCGCGGGGGCAATTTACGGGCTGGCATCGCTTCTGCTTGCCGGTCGGCTGGGCTGGGCGACATCGCGTATGGGAGCCGGTCTGCTCTTTCCGACCATCACCGCAGTCACCGTCGGCGGCGTCGCCCTGACAGGCGGGATCGGCGGGGCAAAGAATGCCGCCCTCGGCGCCCTGATCGTCACGGCCCTCAATGATGGTCTGGTCCTGATGCAGGTGAGCCCCTACATACAGCAGGCGGTGAACGGTGTTGTTCTGATCACTGCCGTCGCTCTCACGCTGGACAGGAAGAAGCTTGGCTTCATCAAGTAGGACAAGGCGCAGAATATGAGTGAGACAAGCAACGGCACTAACCAGGACATCGTGCTGGCGCTGCGCCAGATCACGAAAGTTTATCCCGGGGTGATCGCCCTTGACCGTGTTGACTTCGCGATCCGCAGGAACGAGGTGATCGGCCTGGTGGGCGAAAACGGCGCAGGGAAATCGGTGCTCATGAAGATCATGATCGGGCTCGTCCAGCCGGATGAGGGGA
>CP070696.1:192086-212267 GCA_020353535.1 Spirochaetaceae bacterium
CTCGATCACGTGATCGAGCATGTACTCCTGGCCGATATCCACGGAAAAGCGTTTGGAAAACTCGGAATCCTTGATATGCCTGACGCAATCCTCTTTGCTTAAGCCCCGGCCTATGGCTGACTGCACCGCGGCGATCCACTCCAGTAGAAAGGCTTTCTGCACATCCAGCTCATGCTTTGTGCATACAGGACCATGACCCGGCACGATCTTGTCCACGTCCAGCTTCTTGAGGCGGTCCAGGGATTCGATCCACTGGTCGACATCGGAGGCATAGAGCCAGGTCTGAACCCCGTTGAAGATCGTGTCGCCGACAACGGCCACACGTTCCTCCGGAATGTACACGGCCAGCTGCCCGGGGGTATGCCCCGGCGTGTGGATGAGCTCGAAGCTGTGATCGCCGAGGCGAATGGTGAGATCTCCCTTGAAGATAATTGTCGGTCTGTTCGGATCCTCGAAGTAGGTTTTCTCATCCGGCCAGATCTTCTCCCCCTCCGGATCGTCGGTGGGTATCGCCTCGTGGGCGTATTCATAGGGATTGATCTCCGGTGTGACGGTCATGAAGTTGTTAGCCGTATCGGCGTGAGCTACAACGATACCGGCACCTCTGAAGTAGTAGTTACCGAAGATGTGATCCACGTGATACTCGGTGTTGATCAGGTACTTGATCTCCCCGTGGCTCTCCGCCTCTTTGCGCATGCGTACTGCGTGGGTGGGCAACTGGGGCGTGTCGATGATCACCACCCCGCTGGATGTGACCACGTAGGCCGGGTTGCATCCCCGAACCTTGGTTTCGGCGTAGACATTTTTCGTAACTTTTTCCATATCCGTTTCTCCCTGATGAATTGGGATTTTTTGGCTTGTATTGTTTGCTCACAATAAAACATCTTAGTGAAAAATCCTACCCCGCGGTGAATGGTTGCCTCCACGAGTAAATGCTGGCATACTGCTCTATTGTTACTTTTATAAGCTGACCTATAAACAGCGAATGCAAGGAGTTGAATATGGCCATCGAGCTTCGAAAAGACTGCACCTATGCGCTGGTCATCCCCACCAGCATGGGCGTGCGGATTACCCCGGTGAGCGCACAACCGGTACACTGCAGTGATACCTATCGTATGCAGGTGACCAGCGCCGAATCCAATGTGGGCAGCGTTTCCTCGTATCTTGGATTGCGCGTTAAAATACTCACGACCTTCGTCAAGGATAGTCCCATCGCCCGCTTCATAAAGGACAACCTGGGCAGCCGCCACATGGACTACGAGGGCGTGGAGGTGTCTCAGGGCGGTCCCTGGGGCTACCGTCATCAGATGAATATCGCCGACAGCGGTTACGGTGCGCGGGGTCCCCGGGTGCACAACGATCGCGCCGGGGAGGTGGGGCGGACCCTCAATGCAAAGGACTTCGATCTGGAGCGGATCTTCGGCAGGGAAGGCGCCCAGATCATGCATCTGTCCGGACTTGTAGCCGCCCTTTCCCCTGAGACCGGGACGTTCTGTCTGGAGCTGTCCAGGGCTGCGAAGAAACACGGATCCCGGATATCCTTCGATCTCAATCACCGCGCCTCCTTCTGGAAGGGACGGGAGGAGGAACTACGCGGGATCTTCGCGGAAATTGCCAGCGTAGCGGACATCCTGGTGGGGAATGAGGAGGACTTTCAACTCTGTCTGGGTATTGAAGGCCCGGAGGAAGGAGGCAAAGGGCTGGCTGACAAGATCGACACCTTCAAGGGGATGATCGAGCGAGCCAAGAAAGCTTTTCCCAACGCCTCGGTGTTTGCAACCACTCTGCGGGAGGTTATCAGCGCCAACAGCCATCTCTGGGGTGCGATCATGGCGGAGGGGAACAACTGGCATGTCGTGGAACCTCGGGAGATCACCGTACTGGATCGCATCGGCGGGGGGGATGGTTTTGTAGGGGGCATGCTCTATGCCATCCTGAAGGGTTGGGAAGCGGAGAAGTGGGTGCAGTTCGGCTGGGCTAGCGGCGCAATGGTCACCACCCTCCTGACCGACTACGGCCAACCGGCGGATGAGGAGCAGATTTGGAGCATCTGGAGTGGTAACGCGCGGGTTAGACGCTAAAGGCCTGATCGATCCCCTTACCCTGAAGAGGCTTTGCTCTTCACAGGATCGGTGAAGGAGCAGGGCAGGCCCACCAGGCACTTGCCACACACATCCGCCGTTCCGATTGCTCTGAAGTGCTCTTCGTTGCGGAGGCACATCTGGTGGCATCTCCAGCGATCAAAGCGATCCTCGAACAGGGCAGCATTAACGCATCGTCGCACACACTTCGAACACGAAGCATCATAAACATGCAAACAAGTCTCGTTCACCGATCGTCGATCAGGCTCTATACGCAGATTCGTAACCAGACTGCCGATTCTTCCGCAGCATCCGCGCTCGGTAATGAGCATGTTGTTCAAACCGAATTTTCCCAGACCCGCAATATAACCGACGTGTCTGTGGGACCAGTTGCTGACCAACCGTTGTGGATCGAAGTTGTGCGTGGCAGGCGTGGTGGCTACCTGATAGCCGCTGCTCTCCAGAAATCCCCTCATGTGTTCGCAGACAGCCGTAATTAGTGTATTGGTCTCGATATAAGCAACCACCCACAGTTCGGAGGCCAACTCACCCGCGATATTGCTCGTTGCCACCTGCCCGTCAAAAGGCAGGAAAAAGGTGACAACGGTCTTGGCCGAAGCAAGCATCTCCCGGGGTAGCAGATGCTCCTGAGAAGCCACCCGTTTGAGCTCCGCGAACAGTGGGTCTTCAGCGTCGGCGCAGCGGACGATAGGTGTTTCCCACCGGATCGTGGTTCGTTCGTTCCTCTGATGGCACTCCACGAACCTGCTGATCTCAGCAATGATTCGAGCCTTCATCTTTGATTCGATCAGCTGCGTTGCTTCCTGATGAAGCCGCAGTTACCTATCACACGGCCACTGGCTTGCTCAAAGAACGGGTGGAGTGTGTCGGCCGGATCCGTCTCATCTTCCGCGGCATCCTCCGCCTGCAATGATCGGATCAGCAGTCGATCGGTAAGCAGATTCATAAGCTTTGAAGCGATATTAGTACATCCCCTCCTTCCCTGACAACATGCCAATCGTGATTGCTCGGAGCCTATGCCAGGTCTCGAACCTGGTCCTTTCGCCGTGTTCGTCGACGCCGGCGGGCGTTCCGTGACTCACATGGCTCCCGAACTCTAATCGCTTTCTATTAAGCAGGAACCGTGCCAGAAGTCATCGGTCACCTTTAGTTATTATATAGATAAGAAATAGAGTATGTTCTATTCCTGTGCGTAAATCCCAAAGGGTAGAAACTTTTGGAAACGGTCGCTTGCCGGATATCCATATGGTTTATAGGGAAGCGATATCTCCCGCGTCAGTTGACGATAAGCTCGCCTCCCATGCTTCTATGATCAGATCCGCAGTATACGGAACAGGAGAAGACGTACCGCCCCGCATTTGTCGGAGTGAATCGAATCACCGTTTCCTTGCCCTTTTCCAGTCGTTCGTTGATCCCCAAGCCCCGGCATGCGATACCGTGGGCTGTGTCTTCACTCACGATACTTGGCTCAACCGGTGTACCGGCTTTGACCTGAATTACGTCCGGGATGAACTCGAACTTACGGGCTTTCACCTGAATGCGAACCGTCTGTGGCTCGCTCACCTGAAATGAGCTCATCACTATGTTCTCGCCTATCCTGATCGGCACGTCGGGACCTGGAAACTCGTACACTCTCACAGTCCCGGCGTCTTTATGAAGCATCGCGATCAGACTCTCCGTCGCTTTGGTTGCATCAACCAAAACGGCTACCTCTGAGTTCGTGCCATCTTTGACGGGTGCGTAGCCGATCGTCGAGCCTAAGTATAGAACACATCCGGCTGATTAACTTCACTCCAGGTTACGGTTGCCCGGTCCCATGGCTTCAAAATCCTGTGAACCGAGATATCGGCGGTTACGGACGCGGTGTTATAGTAAAGGGTCAATCCAGCCCAAGTTATGAAATCGGGAAGGTCCGCCAGATCGAACCTCATCAGGGCGAACGATCCGGGATTTTAGTACAGGGATCCGGAATCGAACTGCATCGATGGGGCGGTATCCACATATACATCCTCTTTCGAGGCGCGATCGACGACAAGATGCTCAGCCGGATCAGCGTTTGAGTCGCTCGGATTGAACCGTCCGCACCTCGGTGCCAGGAACAGATTGCAGGCTGCCAGGAAGAGTGCCAGCAAACCAAGCACCAATCCGAATGTGCTCAGCATGAGCTTCCTTTCACCCGTGGAAACCGATACAAGTCAATCCCGGTGGTGAAGCAGCGGGGCGGCCAGCACCGGGATCCCTTCCTTGAGCAGCGCGGTTGCGGTGCGCTGTACCGCGGCGTGCTTGTCCAGGTAGTTGCGCTCAAGGGCCGGCATCAGGCTCCTCTCCTCGATCTCTTCCTTGGACAGGAAATAGTCGAGGATATCCGAGGGGTAGTCCCGGCTCTGCTCGGTCTGGGGAACTCCGCCCTCGTGTTTTGCGGAGATATTACGGACGGTTTTGGCGATCTCTAGCAGCTCCCCGAGCCGGTCGTAGGGCTGGCGCACGATGTGCCTGTAGCTTTCCAGGATGTGATGCTCGATGCGCACGTTTTCTTCGAAACCCAGCTCCCGCCTTATCCGGCCGGTCAGCTCCAGGGTCCAGTTATCCACCGAGTTGGAGAGGTTGAAGCCGATCAGCGGGGTGCTGCCGTCCTCTCGGGCGAAAAGCTTGGCGGTGAGCAGGGTCCAGAGCACGCTGAGAGGGTTGTCGTTTCCCATGAACACCGAGATCTTGAACTCGATGTCCACACCCAGCTTGTACAGCAGATATCCGGCCAACACCGTGCCGCTGTTGATATTGAGCACCTGTTTAACCCCGTAGTTGGTGTAGTAGTACAGGTACTCCTCGATCCACCGATAGGGGTAGCGGTTCGGCTGCCCGATACCGCCGAAGTAGCCGGTGATCGTGTCCGGCCCTCCCAGATGCACGTTGGAGCCGTCGGTGCCTTTCGTGTCCAGGCTTTCCACCCAGGAGGCGCCCAAGATCTTCATGGCCGCGACCACTGCCAGCAGATCCCCGTCTTCCTCCTGCTCCTTCATGGCCCTCACCCGGATGAAGCGCCCCGGCATCAGCTCCTGCTTTTCGATGGTCTGCCGGGCCTGGCTGATCAGCCAGGGAAAGAACTGCAAGGCCGATATCTCCAGGGTGACCTGGTAGCTGGAATCGATGACTGGCGCCCGGTCAGCTCGGGTTTTCGCGGCGCCGGTGGCCACGATTCGGGCAACATAGTCCGGCATGGACACGAATCGCCGGGCATTTCGCTGCTCCATGAGCCAATCCAGCTGCGCGGCGTAGGCGCTGTTTTTCTTTTTCAACCGCTCCAGCAGGGAGGACAAAGCCCCGTTTTTCCGTGCCAGGTCGTTGATGCGATCCGCTCCGCCGTATCTCTTCACCACCTCGAGCAGCGGATCGAGAGCGGGATTGAGACCCTCTGTCAGAAACGCGTTGATGGCTTCCAAACGATCGCTCTCGATTTGAAACGATCGCTTCATGGTGGGGCTCCTTGGATCGATTATTTCTTGCCGGAGCTCTTGTAGCGTTTCACGACATCGTTGAACTTGTCCAGCTCCTCTTTCAGTACACTGTAGGAGTGCTCCGGTCCGGGAAACCGCCCCTGACGCACGTCATCGACGTACTCCTGCAGCGCCTTGGTGATGATCTCCGCGAGGTTGGTGTACTTCTTCACGAACTTGGGGGTAAATGCTTCGAAGTAGCCGAGCATGTCCCCGTTGATCAGAACCTGACCATCTGTATGGGGCCCTGCGCCTATACCGTACACGGGTATGGTCAACAGCTCGGTAATCACCTGGGCCAGCTCCGGAGGAATCGCCTCCAGCAGCAGGGCGAAAGCGCCAGCCTCCTCGATGGCCAGGGCATCCTTGATGAGCTCTTCGGCGCTTTCCGCAGTACGACCCTGAGCCTTGAATCCCCCGAGCTGTCCGCTGGATTGGGGGGTCAGCCCGATGTGTCCCATTACCAGGATTCCCGCATCTACGATGCCTCGGATCTGTTCGATCACACGGCGACCGCCTTCCAGCTTGACCGCATCCATGCCTGCTTCCTTGAGGAAACGTCCGGCATTTCGCACCGCCTCCGGGATGGAGACCTGATAGGAGAGAAAGGGCATATCCCCGATCACGAAGGTGTTCGGCGCTCCCCGGCGCACCGCCCGGCAGTGGATCAGGCACTCCTCCATGGTCACGGGGATAGTACCGTCGTATCCGTAGACCACCATGCCGAGGGAATCCCCAACCAGGAGCATGTCCATCCCCACCTTCTCGGCGAAGTGGGCTATCGGGTAGTCGTAGGCGGTAATCCAGGTTGCCTTCTCCCCCGCCTGCTTCATCTTCACGAGATCGAGTCTTCCTTTTTTTCCCATCGCTTCCTCCTGTTTTTACAATTCCGGCACCGTACAGTGTACAATCGGTCCCGAATGCGGTCAATCCAACCGCAGGATCGTACGATACCATAGAAATTTCACTATATCTATTTTAGAGTCAAGATACGATGAAGGTCAGCGGAGGGCAACCCGGGATGGACCTACAGGGGGAGCTGGTGGTATCAGGAGATAAAGATGAATGAAAACGAGAATCCGCTCCAGCAGAATCAGTCCTGGATGCGGACAATCGAGACGATTCTGGAAAAGGCAGCCGCGGAAGGCCGGCAGCAGCTTTTCGAATACGAGGTGTACGAAATACTGACGGAGCTTCGCATGGAAACTCCGACCCACATC
Source organism: Spirochaetaceae bacterium (assembly GCA_020353535.1). Lineage (GTDB taxonomy): Bacteria > Spirochaetota > Spirochaetia > SZUA-6 > DRHE01 > JAFGQJ01. The sequence goes on from CP070696.1 coordinate 198,903, forward strand.
ATCGCCAGGGATGAAAGGGATGTCACCCACAGCACCCTGGCCGTGTTTGCCTCCGAGAAGATCGTGCTCAAAATCATCTCTGGTCAGATCGCCCACAAGCAGAAGGCCGGGGGCATCAAAGTCGTCTACAAGGATCTGGATTTCGTGAAGTATTCGGTGCGGGAGTTGTTGCGGGGTTTCGCAGAGCAGGGCACCGAGGTGCAGGGAGTCCTTTTGGTGGAGCACGTGGACTACTCAAAGGATCTGGGCAACGAGATCCTGCTCGGTTTTCGGGAGAGTATGGCCTTCGGCCCGGTGATTTCCTTCAGCAAGGGCGGCACCGACGCCGAGCATTTTGCCGGTCATTTTTCAGCGCCCAATTTGATTCTTCCTCCTCTGGACCGGCAGTGGGCCGATGCCCTGATGGCTTCCACCCACATTAGCGGCAAGTATCTTGCCGAAGGACACGGCGATTACATCACCAAGATCGTCGATGCAGAGATGAAGTTCAGCGCCCTGGCCACCGGCTTCTCCAATTTCTTCCCCTCGCCGAGCAGATTCGTGCTGACCGAATTCGAAATCAATCCCCTCATATTCAACGACAATGGGGACCTGATCGCCATCGATGGCTATGCCACCTTCTCTGAAAAGAAATTTGATGCACCGGATTTGAGCATCCGCGCCAAGGAGACCCTGCGGCCTCTGTTCGAGCCCAACGGGATTGCCGTGGTGGGCATCAGTACCTCGGATCCGAGCAAGGCAGGGAACATCATCGTCAAGAATCTGGTCGATTTAAAACGGAAAGACGTGTACGGGGTCAACATCAAGGGCGGCCGGGTGACGGTCTCCGGAAAATCCTTCATGCTGTACAAGTCGGTGGCCGATATCCCCGAAACGGTGGATCTGGCCATCGTGACGGTTCCGGCGGAAGCCTCCCTCGCCGTGGTCGAGGAATGTGCCAGAAAAGGGGTAAAGGCGATTCTGCTGATCCCGGGCGGATTCAGCGAAACCCGGGGCAACCGCGACCTGGAGGAGCGGATCCTCAGCGTGGCTCGAGACAGTGGCATACGCATCATGGGGCCAAACTGTCTCGGAGTGGTCTACGCCGGCGACAGGGAACATCCCGGTCTGAACACCTTCTTCATCCCGGAAGAGAAGTTCAAGGTCAACCTCGAGCAGGAGAAGAACGTGGCTATCTTGAGCCAAAGCGGAGCGGTGGGGATCATGGAGATCTACAACTTGAGAAGCGCGATCAGTCCCAAAGTCATCGTCAGCTACGGCAACCAGTTGGATATTGATCCTTCCGATCTGGTGCAGTATTTCGAGGAGGATCCCATGGTGGATGTCATCGGCCTGTACATCGAGGGATTCAACCCAGCTGCTGGACGCAGGTTCTTCAACATCACCTCCAAATGCCGCAAGCCGATCGTTGTCTACAAGGCCGGTCGAACCGAGGAGGGACAGAAGGCCACCCGCTCTCACACCGCCAGTATCGCGGGGGAGTATGAGGTGGCTAAAGCGGCCATGAAGCAGGCCGGACTGGTCGTGGCCGACTCTATGATCGATCACGGTGACTTTGTGAAGACCTTCGCTCTGCTGCACGAGTTCAAGGTTGCGGGAAAACGGGTGGCGGTCATCGCCAACGCCGGCTACGAGAAGACCTACGCAGCGGACAATCTGGGGGATCTGGTACTGGCAGAATTGGATCGGGAGACGATCGAGAAGTTGAAGGAGATCATTCCCCCCTACGTCAACGTCGAGCCTCTTCTGGATCTGACGGCCATGGTCTCAGATGAAGAGTTCGAGTGCTGCATCGATATCATGCTGAGCTCTCCGGCGGTTGACGCTCTATGCGTGTCGATCGTGCCGCAAGCTCAGCTCCTGCACACCACCGACCAGGAGATCGAACACTACGAGAGAAATATCGCCGCCCGAATCGTGGAGACCGTGCATAAACACAACAAGCCGACGGTGGTTTCGGTAAACGTGGTCAGCGGAGCCGATGCGGTGTACAACCGCTTCGGTCAGGTGATGGACGCCGGGGGGGTTCCCACCTACCTGACCGCGGAGCGAGCCATGACCTGCCTCAATGCCTTCCTCCGCTACCACTTGATAAAGGAGCGGGGCATTATCAGGGAGTGGCTGCGCTAGATTCCCTTCAACACATCGCCGTAGAGAATCTGCATGCAATCGGGGCAGATACCGTGGGAGAACTCCGCCTCCGAGTGCTTCGCTATATACTCCTCTACCCTGCTCCAGTAGCCGGTGTCATCCCGTATCTTTTTGCAGTTGGCACAGATCGGTAACAACCCCGAGAGCTGCTTGACCTTGGATAGGGCTATCTCCAGACGGCGGATCAAGGCCTCCCGTTCATCCTGTCCGCGTTTAAGGGTAAGCTGGGTACGAACCCGGGCCATTAACTCTGCGGTTTGAAATGGTTTTGTCACATAATCAGCAGCTCCGAGTTCGAAGGCCCGCACCAGGCTTTCGGTTTCGTTCCGAGCGGTCAGAAACAAAACGGGGATCCGAGCTGTTCGCGGATCCGATTTGAGGCGGGCGCAAACCTCGAAGCCGTCCATCTGGGGCATCATCAGATCCAGAAGGATCAGGTCGAAATCCTGGTTCTCTACCCATTCGAGGGCTTGCCTACCGCCAGTTGCGAACTCGATTGCGTAGTCGCTGTTGGTGGTGAGAATATTTCCCAGTACCTGGATATTTGAAAGGGTATCGTCGACAATCAGAACTCGAAAGTTACCCCAGTTCTCTATATCCATGGGTCTCTCCTCATACGGTCATTCGCCGGACCTTCTGAAGGAGGTCCGGATAGGATCCAAGCAGGTCGTGAATGCGCTCCACGTCGAAACCATGGGTGGCTTCAAACAGATCACTACCCAAGCTCTGAAGCGGCAGGAATCCGAAACTTTTTCCCAATTCTCGAATCTCTGCAGCTAGCTCCTTTACCTCGCCAATCGGTTGTCTGGTTTGCAATCCCCGCCATCGTTCGCTTGGTTCACCTTCCAGGGCTGACAGGAGCTCGGTCGCTCTTTGTTTTGGAATGACAGGCGGATTTGCTGCCGGAGCCATGACGGTTTTCTTCTGTACCTTGTGGCCCAAAACCGTCGAGGGGGAATCCAGAAACCGCACTATGGTCGAGCATAGTGCGGATCGCTGGAACGGCTTGGCCAGGAATCCGTCGCAGCCGACGTCCATCGCCCTGCGGCGGGTAGACTCGGTGGCCGAAGCGGTGATCGCCACTATCGGTATAGTGTTGAGTGAAGTGTCTGCTTTCAGGATCGAGACCGCCTCGAATCCGTCCATTCCTGGCATACGCAGATCCATAAGGATAAGATCCGGTATGCGCTCTCTGGCCCGCTCCAGTGCCTCCCGGCCATTTCTGGCGGTAACGATCTGTGCTCCCGAGCCCTGTAAGAACTCTTCTACAAGAATCAGGTTTGATTTGGTATCATCCACCACCAGGATCCTGAGACCGGGCAGTTTTGGAGTCCCCTCCTGCGCGCGCTCCTCTGGACAGGCAGGCTCCGCGGTCTCGACGTTTGGAAGCAGGATTCGGAACACCGAGCCCCGGCCCAAGCGGCTCTGCACAGTAATCTCGCCGCCCATCAACTGCACGAAACGTCTACTGATGGTCAATCCCAATCCCGTGCCATGAAATCCCTCGGCAAGCGACGTTTTTTGCTGAGTGAAAGCCTCGAATATCCGCTCCTGCTCATCCAGTGGGATACCGATCCCCGTATCTTCAACTGCAATGTCCAGCTCGAACTGCTTTCCGTTTTCACTCCGCTTCCGCCATCCCACGCCAATCCTGATGTCCCCTCGTTCTGTAAACTTGACAGCGTTGCCCATCAGGTTGTAGAGGACCTGGCGCAGTCGCGGCCCGTCAAGCATCATGGTTCGGGGAAGATCCGGTTGTATCTCCAGTTCGAGACTGAGGCCTTTTTTTGAAACTTGAATGGAAAAGACCTCAAGCAGCTCCGTGAACATTGAACGCAGATCAAGGGGCTGTCGGGAGAGCTCCATCTTCCCGGCCTCGATCTTGGAGAGATCAAGCACCTGGTCGATCAGGGCGAGCAATGCCTTGCCGCCGGCCTTGATTGCCTTCACATGGCTCTTCTGCCTTGGATCCTCGACCAGGGTATCGAGCAATTCCGCAAATCCAAGCACCGCGTTCATCGGGGTACGGATCTCATGGCTCATATTGGCCAGAAACTCGCTCTTGGCCCGAGTAGCCGCGTTAGCTATCTCCATGGCCTTTTTCAGCTCTTCTTCCGCACGCTTGCGCTTGGTGATATCCCGGGAGTGGATCACGATGGCTTGAAGGCTGGGATGGCCTGTAAGATCGGAGAAGTTACACTCCATGAAGCGATACTCCCCCTGCAGGCTGCGAAAACGACAGATCAATGATCGTGGCTTTCGGTCACGAAGTAGATCTGAGACCAGTTCGCAAAACTCAGATCTGTCTTGTGGGTGCAGCAGATCGACTACGCAGGTGCCTTCAAGCTCCCCGTGGTCGTAGCCGAGCAGGTCCTTATGAGAGGGACTCTGATAGAGGACGGCGCTATCCTCCGTCATAGCCAGGGTCAGGTCCAAACTGTTTTCCGTCAGACAGCGGAAGCGCTCCTTCTCATCGGCCAGGGCCTGCTCGGCCCTCTTTCTCTCCTCGATCTCTTTTACGGCTTCCCGACGAAGTCCGGCGATCCTCTCCAGTTGCTGCGCTGAGACTGTAAGATCCTCTACTGTGAAAAGCAACGCCTTTCGATTTAGAGAACTGAAGGGTAGGGAGGATACGACCGTCTGCTGCTGCCTGAGCCCACCACCAGGCAGGGGTGAGGGAAAGAAATACGGGTGCAGCTGTGCTGAAAACACCGAAGGTGGGCCCCCGGCCAGAGTCGCTTCCAGGCGTCTGAGATATCGTTTGTCCTTCAAATGCGGGAAACGTTCCTGCAATGAGCGGCCGAGCATCTCGTTTTGAAGCTTCCCAGTCCATTCCTCCAGCCTCCGATTCCAAAGTACGACCTCGTAATTCTGATCCACTACACAAACACCGAAAGGTACCTGGTGCAGGAGTGCGAGTTCGGAGGAGCTAGGGACAGACCGTTTCATCGTCGTTCACCGGTACGAATCGCCTCATTCGATCGATAAAAGAATCGATGGTTTGGATAGCGAAAACGATGAATAGGAATCCGCTTACAGCCAATTCTTTGATCTGGAACACCGTTTCTACGAAGAGTATCATATGCTCCTTGGTACTCGATTCCTCATCCGGCAACAGATCATTGTAGTTCTTCAGGGCGGAATAGAAGGGAAGCGAGAAGCTGATCTGGGATCCCAGAGTATTGCTGAGTGAACCGAGCACTCCGTTCAAGACGATGTTGCCGATCTCCACCAGCGTGCCGGCGTGGATCGTATCCAGCTCACCATCATCCGCTTCTTCCTCTTCCGTGATGGCGGAGACCAGCCTCAGGGCGCTTTCCGTGGGAAAGAACAGAGCGGCAGTGCCTGTGAAATCGCCGTGGAATTGCTGTACGATCAGCGAACGTCGATGGCTGTCGATAACCTCCACGAGGTTCCGAAGCTCTCGAACCGGAACCAACCTGATATCCGGCACCTTCAGGGTGATATGCTTTCCGGTGATGTCGTTCAGCGAACCGGCGGCCCTGCCAACTCCGATATTTATAATTTCGGTCAGGGCGTCGAGAGCCAGCCCGGGAAGCCTGTTCATGTTCAGCCGCTCGCTTTCCCTGCAGCTGTTCCGATTTTCTCAATGAGCTCGGGTAACTTTGGCGGTTTGTGTACAACATCCCACGCACCGAGCTCACGTACGCGGATGGAAGTAGTCTCCTGAATGTCTGCTGTGATGACGATAACCGGAATGTCCAGGCCTTCACGTTTCACTGCCCGGAGGAACTCGAATCCGTCAACGCCGGGCATTAGCAGGTCGCAGAGAATACAATCCGGCTTCTGTTCCCGCGCCAGCTCCAGGCCCATTCGTCCGTCTGAGGCTTCGATCAGATCGAATCCTTTTTCCGAAAGCTCCCGAACCGTTTTCGTACGTGAAAACCGAGAGTCCTCCACAATCAGTATCTTCACAATTTTTCTCCTCTCTCAACCAGATAGAAGCTTCCCTGACTCACCGCCGGCTTTTGAGTCCGCCGGAGAGCGTTCTCGTGCTGCTGAGATTTTTTGACATCTCAAGCTGCAGGGAAGGCCAAACCATACTGCCCTGGCGATACCCGCTATTTCCCTAGTTTACCGTTGAGCCATTATGTATGTAGGACCGAAGGGCCTCGTCGTTGATATATCCGAGCTCGATCGCGATCTCACCGAACAGCCTGTCGTCCCCGGAATCCTGGCGGTTCAACACATCTTCCATCTGAATCGCATTCATAGCTCCTATTCGCACTAAAGCTTCCCCAATTTTCTCGTCCATTGGTTGACCTCTTCCCAGTCGAGTTCTATATCACTGTTCCCATATGACATTAGAGTTTAATTTTATGCAGCAATTAATGTGCCAAATAAGGGGGTGCACCTATCTCTATACTGGGGAAATAGATACGACATATGAAAAAAATCATGGTAAAATCAGTTTACAATATACGTTGTTTCTACAATTTTCCTTTATTTTTCTCTAATTTATTTCTATAGAAAGATTTATATCAGGCTTTTTTTATCTGTATAAACAAAGCTTGACGGAATCTCAGGTAAGGATTCCTATTCCATGGCATATTTCCGTGGAACAGCGGCAATTATTTGGCGCCTTTTTTGGCATGGTTATTGCTACACTGTATATATAACGGGCGCGTCAGGTTAGGCGATGATCGTTCGGGTTAACCAAAATATGTTGTGCTTTTATATAATTGAATATGTTATTGGTAACAAAAAGACTTAGCTATTTTTACATACTTCTCGGTTTAATAACATTCTTGGCAAACGGCTGCAAGAAAGCCGAAGAGAACGTGACGGAGATAAAGATAGGTGTGATCGCCATGTTGAGCGGTGATAGTGCCCAAAGCGGGCGGAACATGGTCGATGCGGCCCGGCTGGCAGTTGAAGAGGCATGCGGGTTGCAGGGGATTCGCTTGGGTCGACAAAGAGCTGTTGTTTCTCTGATCGTTGAAGACGATAGAAGCAGCCCGGAAGGTGCGATGAATGCCGCCCGTAAGCTGATCTATCAGGACGATGTCGTTGCCCTCATCGGACCGCAGTTCAGTAGAAATGCCATACCCGTAGCGCGCTTGGCAGAAGACGAAGGAGTTTTGATGATCTGTCCCATGTCCACTCACCCGGACACCACGGCGGGTAAAACCTTGGTATTTCGAATCCCCTATCTCGATACATTTCAAGGTCAGGTTCTGGCTCGATTCGCCCGGCATGAACTTCATTGCGATACAGCCTCCGTACTCTACGATATAGCGGGGGTATACAACTGCACCCTGGCAGAAGTTTTTAAAAATACCTTTGAGGAGACCGGCGGAAAAGTGACGGCCTACGAATCCTATACCACTGACGACAATCAAGATTTCAGCAAACAGTTGGCTTGCATCGCCGAGGCTATGCCCGGTGTGCTGCTACTTCCGAATTACGCCTCGGATGTGCTCCTTCAAGTCCAACAGGCCAGGGCTGCAGGGATTACGGCGATCCTTCTCGGCGGCGATGGCTGGGATACAGGGCGGTTTACTACCGAACCGGCGTTTGACGGTTCGTTTTCCTGCCGACACTGGCACCCTGAAATCGCCAACACCGAAGCAAAACACTTCATTGCGTCGTTCCAACACTCCTATAAACGGCTTCCGGGAGATGTGGCTGCAACCACCTACGATGCTGTTCGTCTTTTGCTGACAGCAATCGAAAAAGGACAGAGCCGCGATCCTGAAGTCATCCGAGACCAGCTCTATGACCTTGAATCATTTTCCGGAGTGACCGGCACGATCCGCTACGACGGCGTCGGTGATCCGACGAAGAGTGCAGTTATTGTCCAGATCAAGGACGGGAGAGAGTCTTTTGTTACTCTCGTCGAACCGTGAAACCCACGGGGTAATTCTACAAGAGGGTGTTCAATATGAAGAAGACAGTTGGCCTGATCCTGGTGATCTTCGTAACGCTGCTGCTGGCAGCCTGTTCCCGACAGGACGAAAAAGAGCCGGAAATACGCATCGGATTCATCGCTCCGTTTACAGGTGTACTCCGCGACCTTGGCACCTCGTGTCTGGAAGGAGCCAGGATCGCCTTGGAGGAGATCGAGCATCGGGGTGGGTTGGTTATTGACGGAAGAAGGTATCGAATAAACCTCATTCTGAAGGACGGTCAGAACATACCCGAGCTGGCCGTCCAGGCCGCCCAGGAGCTGATCAACCACGAAGAGGTGGTATTGATCATCGGGCCGCCGATCAGCAGTCTGGCTATACCGGTGGCCCAACTGGCCTGCCAGGCCGATGTTCCCATGATCACCCAGAATTCCACCCACCCGGATGTGACCAAAGGTACCGACTGCGTTGTCCGCACCTGCTTCACCGACACCTTTCAGGGGGGAGTTATGGCTCGTTTTGCCAGGGAAAACCTGCAAGCTCGAACAGCGGCGGTGCTCTTCGATGTCGCCGGCGCTTTCAATCGGACAATTACAGAAATTTTCGTAAATCATTTTAAAGAGGCAGGCGGGCAGATCGTGGCTTCCGAGAGTTACACGACCGGTGAGCGGGATTTCCGTGCACATCTACGTCGTATCGCCGAAAGCCAGCCGGACGTGTTGTTCCTGCCCAACTACATTCACGAAATTCGATTGCAGATCGATCAACTGCGGGAGCTGGGTATGAATGTTCAGATCATCGGAGCCGACACCATGAGCATTCGAAACGCCGAACTCATAGCCAGGATTGAGGGAGCGTACTTTAGCACTCATTTTTCCGCCGAAACCCCGGATGATCGCGTACAGGTTTTCAGCGCGGAGTACCAGCGCAAATTTCAACGAGAGCCAACAGCCGCCGTTGCCCTCACCTACGATGCTTTGAACCTGTACTTCCAGATCGCCCAGGAGCAGGGGAGTATCGATCCTGAAAAGATCGTTGCTGCGATGCAGAACCTGGAACGCTACGAAGGAGTGACGGGAATCATGGAGTTCCGCGGTTCCCCGGATCCTCGTAAGAGCGTGGTCATCATTCACGTCGTAGACGGGGAGTTCCGTTTTCATACACGAATCGATCCCTGACGAGGAGTGATTTTGGGTGTTTTCAGAACGAGCCTTCTGCTTAGGATCGTCGCCTATTTTTTTCTCCTGTCACTGATCATTGTTATCTTGCTGGGGGCGGTGAGCTACCTGTTTATCATCCGTAACACCAAGCGGGTAGTACTGGAGCGGATGGGAGCCTACGCGACCATCAAAGAAGAGGCACTGAATCGTTGGGTTGACGATCAAACCCGCAAGGTGGTAATCGTCTCTTCTCTTCCCGAAGTGCGAAAGTGGTGTGAGCTCCTGCTCACTCCCGGTGCCCCGACATCCGATTCCGGTGAATCATATGGAACGTTCCTTGCACTATTTAAATTGATCCGATCACACTTCCCTGAGTTTCTTGAGATCTTTCTCCTCAGCAAGGAGGGCGGTAGGATCGTTCTTTCAACGGATCAATCGAATGTCGGTAAATATCGGGTATTGGATTCATATTTCGTGGAGGGGCTTAAAGGCACCTATGTGCAGAACACCTACCCCTCTGCCGTGAGTCTCCAACCCACTATGACCATCGCCACCCCGGTGAACAGCAGCAACGGGGAGCTTCTCGGTGTGCTGGCCGTTAATCTGAATTTGGAGAGTATGGATCGAATTATCCAGGAACGGGTAGGGCTGGGACGTACGGGGGAAGCCTACCTGGTGGATCGCTACAACGTCTTTGTTTCCGCTGAGCGGTTCGGTCGAGCTGATTTTCCCAGAGGAGTCCATTCAACGGGAATCGATGCGGCTGTGCAGGGTAACGACGGAGCCGGTGTCTATCCGAATTATAAGGGAATCCTCGTTCTTGGAGTTTACCGTTGGATAGAGCAACGAGAGCTGGCACTTGTGCTTGAGGTGCATGAGGAAGAAGCCTACGCCTCCGCCCGAAGGCAAACCTTACTGCTTGCGGCTACCGGATTGGGATTGATCCTGCTCCTTGCCGCCGGCGTCTACCTGCTCTCCCGCCGCATTGTCGGTCCAATTATTGCCGTGCAGGATGCAGCGGTTCAGATATCAGCCGGAAATTTGAACGTGCACGTTCCCTCGTCCACACAGGATGAAATCGGGGTGCTGGCCAGCTCGTTCAACAACATGACCGGAAAGCTCAAACAGCTTTACGGCGAGCTCAAGCAGCGGGAGGAGCATTTCCGTTCATTAATTGAAAGTTCCTCCGACATCATTGCTGTTTTAGACGAAAGAGGCAAGCTCAGCTTCGTGAGCCCTTCGGTGGAGCGCGTTATGGGGTATGGGGTGCACGATCTGACCGGAGCGGATCCTTTCGGACTCATTCATCCTGAGGACAGGCAAAGAGTATTTCGAGACATTTTTCTCGAAATAAAAAAGGGAAAACAGCTAGCGAGGGAACACGTTACCTTCCGCTTCCGGCACATGGATAAAAGCTGGCGTGTACTGGAAGCGAGGGGTAAGAATCTTCTCGATCACCCGGCGATCGCCGGAATCGTGATAAACGCTCGAGATATCAGTGAGCGAAAAGAGCTCGAAGAGCATTTACTGCAAGCCCAAAAAATGGAAGCGGTGGGCCGTTTGGCGGGGGGAATTGCTCACGATTTCAATAATCTGTTAACCGCTATCATCGGCTACGCCGAGGTTTTGCCGCTTCAACTTGAAGGACACCGGGAAGCTCTCGATCAGGTCGACGAAATACGAAAGGCCGCCGAACGAGCCGCCTCTCTGACACAACAGCTTTTAGCCTACAGCCGCAAGCAAATCCTGCAACCGAAGGTGTTGGATATCAACACCCTCGTTGAAGACATGCAGGACATGCTGCGCAGATTGATCGGAGAGAACATTGAGTTGGTCGTTAACTTTAAGCGGGAACTGCTGGGTGTGAAGGCGGATCCCGGACAGATGCAGCAGGTACTATTAAATTTGGTGATTAATTCGCGGGATGCGATGCTGCGAGGCGGAAGAATCACAATTGAAACGGGATTGACGGTGGTGCGCCCTACGACCTTGCCCGATAGCAGCGAGCTGGTTTCGGGTGAATATGTCCTCATCACGGTTAGCGATACGGGAAGCGGTATGGAGGAGGGCACGCTGAAAAGAATCTTCGATCCTTTCTTTACCACCAAAGATCCCGGCAAAGGAACAGGTCTGGGCCTCTCTACGGTCTATGGGATCGTCAAACAGAGCGGTGGCCATATCGTGGTTTCCAGCCAAATGGGAAGTGGAACTATTTCTTCGATATATCTACCGCTGGTACCTTTGGATGAGGATATGCAGACCCAGAATGTGGATGGAGCAGAAGACGCAAACGGGAGCGAAACGATTCTTGTTGTCGAAGACGAAGAGGCGATTAGAAAGATGATAGCCACCATCCTCCGCCGCCTGGGTTATGCGGTGTACCAGGCGGTGAATCCCGAGGATGCTATGCAAATCGCGAGGGAACAGCGGAAGCTTGACATGGTTTTAACGGATATGGTCATGCCCGGTGGAAGCGGTCGAGAATTGGTAGAACACCTGCTGAAGTACCGAAGGGATCTGAAAGTACTATATATGTCGGGATACTCCGAAGATGGAATTCGTCAACAGGAAGGCATGTCCCACAGTTTTATCTCAAAACCGTTCACGCCGGCGGCGCTGGCCAGGGAAATTCGCGGACTTTTAGATACTTGACTTCATTCATCCGGATTGTCTCCTTCGAGGATTTCACGGATTTTGTTGAGCAAAGCGGCTGGTGTGAACGGTTTCTGCAGGAAAGCCAGTCCAGGTTCCAGCACGCCGTGATTTACGATCGCATTGTCGGTATATCCAGACATGTAGAGTACTTTGAGATCGGGATACAGTTCAGATAGAGGTTCCGCAAGTTCCCTCCCGCCCATACGCTGCATGATGACATCCGTTAGCAGCAGGCGAATTTTACCCTTGTATCGGGCTGCCAAACGTCCTGCTTCCTCGCCATGAGCCGCCTCAAGTACAGTGTATCCTTTCATGGTCAAAACCTGCTTTGTCATTTTGCGAACGCTCGGTTCGTCCTCCACCAGTAGTACGGTCTCGGTGCCTCTGGGAAGAACGCGTTTCTGTTGCCGCGAGTGGTTTGAACGTTTACGAGAACGAGGCAGGTATACTTTGAATGTCGTGCCTTTTCCCGGCTCGCTGTAAACCCAGATATTTCCGCGATTTTGTTTTACGATGCCATAACAGGTGGACAATCCCAAGCCTGTTCCTTCTCCCTTTTTTTTCGTCGTAAAGAAGGGTTCAAAAATCTTCGATCTGGTTTCTTTGCTCATCCCTGTGCCCGTATCGCTGACAGCCATCATCACGTATTCTCCGGGCTCTGTTCCGATATGGGTACGTACGTATTCACTGTCAAAGGTTACGTTTGCGGTTTCTATGAGGACTCTCCCCCCATTCGGCATGGCATCACGGGCGTTTACCACAAGGTTGGTCAGAATTTATTCGAATTGGCCGGGATCCGTCTTTACCAGCCACAGGTCATCGAAGGGAGAAAATACCAGCTCAATATCTTCGCCTATAAGACGCCGGAACAGTCTTTCCAGATCCATCAGAACTCTGTTTATGTTGATAATCCGCGGCTTGACAATTTGGCGTCTTGAGAAAGCAAGCAGTTGATTAGAGAGATCGGTGGCCCTCTCAGCGGTCTTTCGTACCTCAATAAACTCATCATAGAACCGGTCGCCCGGTGAGATGTTCATCAAGGCCATCTCGCTGGTTCCAGTTATCACCGTCAAAAGGTTATTGAAATCGTGGGCAATTCCTCCGGCCAGCTGTCCTATCGTTTCCATTTTCTGAGATTGATGCAGCTGTGCTTCCAGCTGTCTTTGTTCTTCAGTTGCCTTTTTTTGCTCTGTTATATCTTCAAATGAGGCCATCATGCACAAGGGATCGCCTCTGGCATTCCTGGCAATCGACGCTTTGACACCGACTTCGAAGGATGAACCGTCTTTCCGCACCGCGACCAACTCACCCTTCCAGAATCCGTCTCGATCAAGCGCATCTACCACCTTCGAGGCGGCATCTCTGCTTATCCAAAACTCCAACACATATCGTCCGACAACTTGGTCTTCCTCCTCATAACCCCACATCTTCAGAAAACTGGAATTGACGTATGTGAGTTTTGAGTCAAAGTCGGCAAAGGCGATTCCTTCGACTGAGGAGGCAATCGCGATACTTCTCAACCGCAGAGC
>CP070696.1:212367-232104 GCA_020353535.1 Spirochaetaceae bacterium
GCGCCGGGGGAGAGCGATCAGGAGGTTGCGGGCACTGATAGGGTATTTCCCCCGACGGAGGGACAGGCTGAGGAGTCGGTTCCCTGGATTCCCGTTCCCACACCCGAGGGCGGCATTGGCTCGGCGCTAAAGGGCGCGCTGGAGCAGGGTCCGGATCCCGCTGCCCGACAGGGAGAGCTGCCCTCCGGCAGCGGAGAGACGGGGGAGGCTTTGATGGATTCACCGCTGCAGGAGTATTCGGCTTCTTCCCGAAGGGAGAGGATTCAGACGGAAGGAGGAACCAAGCTGGCGGCTGAGAACTCCGCAGGACCGCAAAAGGAATCGTCTGTGATCCGGGCCCTGTTTACCGATTTTCCCGCCCCGGTTGCGGGGGACATCGGTTTCGATCCTGCCATCGAGCGCATGCGCAGACGGTATTTGGAGCTGCTGAATGAACGATACCAGTAACAACAACCGAATCCGTTCCCTGTCCGGCTACACTGCTGCCTTCCTTCTGGGATTCCCTTTGCTGCTTCTGGTCCGCTTGGTCGAAAGAAGTTTGAGGACAAACCTGCTGACCTCCAGTATGATCGAGGAGGGAGCGAAGGTCTGCCTATTCCTCGCCCTATGCCTGTTCCTGCGGCTGGCGGGCGGCAGAATCCCGGCGGTGAAGGAGCCGGGGCTCCTACCCTTCGTCTGCATCATCGGCTTCGCCGTAGGCGAGAACTCCCTGTACTTTTTTTCCGCTCCTACCACCACTATCTATCAGCGCCTGGTGTACTCCTACCCGCTTCACCTCAATACCGGCCTCCTGTACACGTGGATATTTCTATCCGTACGGCTCCATGAGAGAACGGGGCAACGGATCTTTCCCAGAGTTCTGGTTGCTGTGTTCGGCGCTTGTATCGGGACGGCTTACCATTTTTTTCTGAACGTACTGGCACTGAACGCAACCAATCCCACCGTCTGCCTGATCGGCACAGCAAACATAGTGGCCTTGATCCTGCTGTTTCTTATGCTGCACCGAAAACGCATCGAAAGGAGCCTGATCCATGCTGGACTCTAAATTGAAAAAGCTGCTGCAGTTCTACAGCAATTACGTGAAATCCATGACCTCCCGGATGGTCGGCTGCGAGAAGATCATCGAGAGACTGTTCATCGCCCTGATGCTGGGCGGAAACATTCTGCTGGAAGGCCCCCCGGGGGTCGGCAAGACCACCATGGTAAAGACCTTCGCCGATTATTTCTCGTTGAGCTACTCCCGCATCCAATTCACTCCCGACCTGATGCCGCTGGACATCATCGGCTCGAATATCCTTCAGCAGGCTGAAGGAGGAGCCCGCAGCTTCGAGTTCTACAAAGGTCCGCTGTTCGCCAATATCGTTCTGGGAGATGAGATCAACCGGGCAACCCCCAAGACCCAGTCGGCGTTCCTGGAGGCCATGGAAGAAAAGCGGGTAACCTTTCTGGGCAAAGAATATCCACTTCCCGATCCCTTCATGGTGATCGCCACCCAGAACCCGATAGAGCTGGAAGGCACCTATCCGCTTCCGGAAGCCCAGATCGACCGCTTCCTCATGAAGCTGTTCTTCCTGTATCCGGATTTCTCCACGCTCCGACAGATCGTAAAAACCAACGAATTCCCCCTGCCGGTGCCGGAAGCGCACCCTGCCTCCCCCCAGACCAAATCGACTATCCAACAGGAATTGCGGGAACTGGAACGGGAGATGATCGTGCTGGATGATATCCGGAACTTCATCACCCGCCTGGTGGTTTCAACCCATCCCGACCATACAACCACTGCGGCAATCAAGCAGTTCGTGCTCTACGGGGCTTCTCCGCGCGCCGGAATCTACCTACTGCGGGCAGCCAAGTGGAGGGCACTTCTGGACAACCGGGTCAATGTCTCCTTTGAAGACGTGGAGGAACTGGCCTTCGATGTCCTCAATCACCGGATCATCCTCAACTTCGATGCGGAATCTCAATCCATAGACACCGCAGCGCTGATCCGGGCCATCCTCCACGACCTAAAACTTCGCTTCCGGCTAAACAGATGATCACCATCGACAAGGAATGCGAAGCCGTCAGCCGGCTCTTCGCCAAGAAGAGCGTTCGCCTGAAGGTTCCCGTTGGGGTGAAGAGCGAAAACCCGATTTTCCGACGGAAGGGCTCCTCCTTCAACCTGAAGAGCCTGCGGGAGTATCAGCCTTTCGATGACCTCAGACAGATCGACTGGAAGCTGTACGGCCGCACCGATCGCTATTATATCAAGGAGTTCTACGAGGAGGAGAACGAGCGTTTTTTTCTGCTCGTAGATTCCTCCGCATCGATACCCATCTTCGGCACGGAGTATTACCTCAGCTTCATCGCCTCACTGGCGTTCATCTTCCTGAGGCTGCACTTCAATCTCAACATGGTCTCCTTCACCCACAAGCTGGAGGCCAGCTGTCTGAATATCAAGGAGCACAGGGCCATACCAAGGGCCCTGGGATTTCTGGAGCATCTGGAGTTCAGCGGCAGCACCAATCTGGTGCAGGTGTTGCAGACCCTCAGGGAACTTTACCAGCCTACCACGTTGTTCCTGTTCTCCGATCTCTTCGATCGCCAACTCACCCTGCAGCATCTGCGGGGCTTCCGCCGGGTATTTCTGCTGCACTTCTTCACACCATTCTCAAGTTTCTCCCTCCGGCACTCGGAAATCGAAGTTGAGGACCGGGAGACCCGCCAGAGACTGCTTCTGCCCAACAATCCTGTAGCCAGAAGGGAAATTCACACCCTAGAGCAGCGCTTCCTCGGTCGATTCGATCGCCCCCGACGGGGCTATCACTACCTGCAGATAGAGACGACGATGGAACGGGTGCCCTTCTACTGGCGCATCCTGGAAGCTCTGTATGATTAGCTTCATCACCGCCTTCGCACTGCTTCTGGTACCGATCCTGATTCTGCTCATCGTGAGGGTACGCAGACGTGAGCGCATCGTCTATACCCACACGTTTCTGACGCCCATCAGCGATCGGCGCCTCAGAGAGTTGCTATTGCGCACCTTTCAGCTGTACTACGACGTTGCCGCGGACCTGCTCCTGGCTCTGCTTCTGGCCCTCCTGCTGTCCGGCGTTCTGGATCTTTCCCCCCGGCGGGTTGCTGTCTGTCTGGACGGATCGTATTCCATGACTCAGGGACAACCCCGTTCCTCCCTGGACCGGGCCCTGGGGATCTTGTCGAACGGTGAGCTGGGCTCGCGCCGCTACAGGCTCTTTGTCGCCGGCTTCGATCCCCGCACCAACAGGCACAGACTCTACGACCTCGGCCGGCAAAGAGCAGGCGGGCAATCCGTAGAAGCTCTCAAGCAGCGACTGGCTTCCCTGCCGGTTTTCTTCAGCTCGGATCCGCAGATTGTGGCCGAACTGTTGCAGCGGGGATACGGGAGAGTGGTCTATCTGACCGATCGGACTACCGGCGACGCCTCCGGTCTGGAGGTCGTGGAGGTGGGGGAAGAACCAAGATCTTTCTTCTACCCGTTGTCCGTCGACTACCGGGAGGAGGAAGGATCGTTCCGCCTTCGCCTGCTCCGCCAGCGTTTCAGCGATCCGATCCGGCTCTGGCGCTATGATGAAGGACAGGATGCCTATAGGCTGCTGCAGACGATCCGCACGGAAGAATCATCCGGTCCCCTCTCGGAAGTACGGCTGGAACGTGAAGGATTGTACCGGCTCTCCTCCGGGGAGCTGGATTTCCTGCTGCCCCTGAGCCGCCTGACTCTCCGGGTCCGAGCGGAGGGACCGTTCTCCTCGCTCATGGCGGAGATCCTGCCCGGAATCGAGCCGGGAGCGGAGGGAATCCTGCTGGCCGATATAGCATGGCGAGCGGACGAACCCGAATCTATAAATCGTGCTATTGCGAATCGCCATGGGATATTGACCTTGATCCCAGAAGCCCAAGGCGATCCAGCTCCCGACTTTCGGCCTCACATCCACTCGCTCCGGGATTCCCTGTCCCAGCCCACGTATACCGAGCTTCCGCCGGAGATACCGAAACTCGATCGGGAGGAGGATCGAGTCTTCTTTCAGGATCCCCCTCGCATTCGAGACGCCGGAACACCTTTGGTTTACCTCAGCGCTCTCTGGTTCCGTCGCCCAGGCAGTCCGTGGCTGAAGCCGGGAGCACCGGCCTCCGGAGCCAGGCTCTCACCGTCCCGCAGCGGTACTACCTCCTTCGCCTACCGGTCCTCCGATCAGACCCTGGTCGTCAATCTGCCGCCTGAGGAATTCTTCCCTCTCGATCCAGTGGAGGGGTACTCATTCCCAGAACCTGCCGGGCCGAGGCTGCTGCCGGCGCTGTTACTGATGCTTCTGTATCTGCTGAAGCTGTTGTACCTGGCCCGCCTGCACGGACGATCGTGATAACGAACCGATAATTCCTACGGGCTGTGATGCAGGTAGCAGGCCACCCGGTGGTTGGGCTTCACCTCGGTGAGCCGGGGGATGTTTATCTTGCAGACCTCCATGCGCTGGCTGCAACGATCGTAGAAATAGCAGCCGTGCCTCTCCCGGTCCGGTGAGGGCACATCGCCCTCCAGGATGATGCGTTGCCGCGCCCGTTCCACCGCAGGATCCGGTATCGGAACCGCGGACAGCAGCGCCCGGGTGTACGGATGCAGCGGTTCCTCATAGAGAACCGCGGATTCTGCGATCTCTACGATCACCCCGAGGTACATCACCGCCACCCGGTTGGAGATATGGTGGATCACCGCCAGATCGTGGGCGATGAACAGGTAGGTCAACCCGAACTCCTCCTGGAGGTCCCTCAACAGGTTGAGGATTTGGGATTGGATGGACACATCCAGGGCGCTGACCGGCTCATCCGCCAGGATCAGCTTGGGATTCAGCGCCAAGGCCCGGGCGATACCGATGCGCTGTTTCTGCCCGCCGGAAAATTCGTGGGGGAAGCGGTTGACGAAGTACCGGGACAGGCCGACCCGCTCCAGGAGGTCCTCGACCCTCTTGCGGATCTCCTGGCGGGTGATCTTCAGCAGTCCCCGCCGTGCGTAGATCTCCATGGGCTCGGCGATAGCGCTGCCTATGGTCATACGCGGATTGAGCGAGGCGTAGGGATCCTGGAAGATCATCTGCAAATCCATGCGGGCCCGCAGCAACTCCTGGCGCTTCAGGCAACACAGATCGCGCCCTTCGAAGTTTATCTCTCCCGCGGTCGGCTTGTACAACTGAGCTATGGCTCGAGCCGTGGTGGATTTGCCGCAGCCGGATTCGCCGACCAGACCCATGGTTTCTCCCTTTCGGATCTCGAAGTCGATCCCATCCACGGCTCTGACGTGGCCAACCACCCGTTTGAAAATCGCCCCCTCCTCGATCGGGAAATGCTTCTTCAATCCTCGAACGTCGAGCAGAATGTTGTTGCCCTCAGCCACGGGCTCCTCCTTCCGCTGCGGCCTCTCCAAACAGCCAGCAGGAAACCCGATGCCTGTCGGTCAACGCCGTTTCTCCGGGGTACTTCTTCCTGCAGATATCCATGGCATGTTCGCAGCGGGGATGGAAGGGACAGCAGTCCGGCATGTCGATTAGGCTCGGCGGGGCACCGGAAATCGAGTACAACCTCTCCCGGCTGGATCGGTCGAGCCGCGGTACCGATTGGATCAAACCCTGGGTGTAGGGATGCTTCGGAGCGGCGAACAGGTCGTCTGTGGGCGCCCTCTCCACGATTCTGCCCGCGTACATGACGCAGATTTTATCGCACATTCCGGAAACCACGCCCAGGTCATGGGTGATAAGAATGACCGCCGTGTTGAGCTGTACGGACAGCTCCTTGATGATCTCCAGGATCTGCGCCTGTATGGTTACATCCAACGCCGTGGTCGGCTCATCGGCGATCAGGATCTCGGGATTACACGATAGGGCCATGGCGATCATGGCCCGTTGCCGCATGCCCCCGGAGAACTGATGGGGATAGTCGTCGATGCGCTTCTCGGGGTTGGGAATCCCAACCATGCGTAACGTGTCGATCCCCTTGTCCAGAGCCTCCATCCTGTCCAGACCCTGGTGCAGCCGCAGCGTTTCCGTGACCTGGGTGGAAATGCGCAGAAAGGGATTGAGTGAGGTCATGGGATCCTGGAAGATCATCGAGATTTGGTTTCCTCGAAGAGCCCGCAGCTCCCGCTTCGACATCTTCAGGACGGGGCGGTCGTGGAACAGGATCTCCCCGCCAACTATGCGCCCCGGAGGCGAGGGGATCAACCGCAGTATCGAAAGGTTGGCCACGGATTTGCCACAGCCGGACTCCCCAACAATTCCGAGGGTCTCCCCCTTGGCCAGGGTAAAGGACACGCCGTCCACCGCCTTGACGATGCCGTCGTCGGTGTTGAAGTAAGTTTTCAGGTCCTGCACTTCGAGGATGACGTCGTTATGATTCATGGTTGAGCCCTACAAGACGTTCTTGCTCTGGGGATCCAGGGCATCCCGCAGTCCGTCGCCCAGAAAATTCATGGAAAACAGGAATACGGTCATGGCCAGGGCCGGAAAGAACAGCATCCACGGGTAGATGCTGACCGCATCCACCCCGTCCCGCACCAGGGATCCCCACGAGGCCATCGGCGCCTGCACGCCCAAACCCAGATAGGAGAGGAAGCTCTCCAGGAGGATGAAGTTCGGGATCTGGAGAGTGGCGAAGATCACCACCACCCCCAATGTGTTGGGTACCAGATGACGAAAAATGATCCGCCCCGGTGAAGCCCCCACCACCCGGGCGGCCTGCACGAACTCCGAGTTTTTGAGGGAGATCATCTGCCCTCGGACCACCCGGGACACGGTCAGCCAGCTCACCAAGGCCAGACAGACGAAGAGGTTGATGATGTTGCGGCCGAACACGGCCATGAAGATAATCACCAGCAGCATGTAGGGCAGCCCGTACATGACATCCACCACCCGCATGGCGATGTAGTCGAAAGTGCCGCCGACGTACCCTGCCAGGGCGCCGATGATCAGCCCGATCATCACCGCGGTCAGGGTCCCGATCAGTCCGATGGAGATCGAGACCTGGCTCCCGTAGATGATCCGGGACAACAGATCCCGGCCCAAGCCGTCGGTTCCCAGGATATAGCGCCGTTCGTGGACCTTGATCGCTACTCCATCGAACTCCTGGGTCTCTGTGGCCAGCTGCTCCCGATAGATCTCCAGCTGCTGTTCGAACTCCGCCGGCATGGCCTCCAGCCCCGCATCCTTGGCGGCCTGCTGGAACAAGGCCACCTGCCGTTCGTACAGCAGCTGCCCCGCATTCTTGGTCAGCGAGGGGGGCAGGTACTGATGATCCAGCACCTGGTGCTTGTAGGAGTGGATCGGCAGCACCGGAGCCAGCACAGAGATTATGGAATAGAGGATTACAACGGACAGACCGATCAGGGCCATGCGGTTCTTCCTCAGCCGCCGCCAGGCGTCCAGCCAAAGGCTGACCCCTTTTATCGGTTCGCCGAACTGGTCGAGGGGAAGCTGAGTCTCTCGTACGCTTTTACCCTTGATTGCTGTATCTGCCACGTGCAAAACCCCCTATGTGTAGGAAATGCGCGGATCCATGAAGCCGTAGGCGATATCCACGACGAAGTTCATGATCAGCAGAATGACCGAATACACGATAACCGTGCCCATGATCAGGGTGTAGTCCCGGTTGACCGCGGATTGAACGAAAATAATCCCCAGACCGGGGACGCGGAAGATCGTCTCCACCACGATGGAACCGGTGACGATGTTGGCGAAGGCCGGACCCAGGTAGCTCACCACGGGCAGCAGCGCCCCTTTCAGGATGTGCTTGAACATGATCACCGAGGAGGACAGCCCCTTTGCCCGGGCGGTGCGCACGTAGTCGCTGCGCAGGGTTTCCAGGATGCTAGCCCGGGACAGCCGGGCCAGATAGGCGAAGTAGGGCAGCGTTAGCGTGGCCACCGGCATGATCGCCGTCTTCCAGCTGGCGTCGGCCATGATCCAGCCTGAGGTGGGAAGCCAGTCCAGTCGGATGGCGAAGATGTACATCAGAACCGGACCGACCACGAACAGGGGAATAGAGATACCGATCACGGCCACGGCCATGGAGGAATAGTCGATCCAGCTGTTCTGGCGGGTAGAGGAGATTATCCCGGTGGAAATCCCCAGAATCAGGGCCAGGAACAGGGACATAAGCCCAAGCACCATGGAGTCCGGCAGGGCGTTGACGATGTAGTAGTTGACATCGTGATCCTTGTAGCGGAAGGAGGGCCCCAGGTCGCCCCGCAGGATGTCCAGCATGTAGCGGCCATACTGCACGACCAGGGGCTCGTCCAGGTGATACTTCCTCTCAATGTTCTCCAGGATCTGCTTCGGCAGGGCCTTCTCCCGCGAGAAGGGGCCTCCCGGAGCGATCCGGATGATGAAGAAGCTCAAGGTGATGATGATAAACAGGGTCGGCAGCAGACCGAGGAACCTGCGGATAATGTATTTGGTCATGAATAGCCAGAAAACGGCGGGAACCGGTCAGGGACCGGCTCCCGCTTTGTTCATCACTTCAGCTATTTCTTGTAGATCGACCAGTAGGGATGGTTGTCGAGCAGGACGTCGTACCAGCCTCCCCACTTGTTCTTGTCGATGAAGTTCTGGGATACGTAGTAGTAGATCGGCATGATCCCTTGGTCCTGGTCGATCAGGATGGTCTCGGCCTGGGCGAACACCTTGTTGCGCTCCGGCCCGCCGGGCATGGAGTTGGCCTGGCGCACCAGCTGATCGTACCTGGTATTCTTGTAGCGCCCGTCGTTGAAGTCGAGGTTGTCGGACAGCCACATGAACAGGAAGTTGAAGGGGTCCTGGTAGTCGGCGATCCAGCCCGCCCGGCAGAGATCGAACTGCTGCATCTTGCGGGTATCCAGGTAGGTAGCCCACTCCTGGTTGTTGAGCTGCACTTTCACACCCAGGGTCTGCTCCCACTTCTGCTGGAAGTATTCGGCGATCTTCTTGTGGGCCTCGGAGGTATTGTAGAGGATGGTCACGGTCGGAAATCCGGCACCACCGGGATAGCCGGCCTCGGCCAGCAGCCTCTTGGCCTGCTCCACGTTCTCGCCGATGCCCTTGGGGGGAACGTAGCCGGCGAACTCGGGGGTATAGGCGAAGGCCGGAACCTGACCGCCCTTGGTAATTTTATCGCACAGCTCTTGCCGGTTGATGGACATGGAGAAGGCTTTGCGCACCCGCACGTCGTCGAAGGGGGGCTTGGTCTGGTTGAACTGGTAGTAGTAGGTGCCCAGCTGGGGTACGAGGTGGTAGTCTTTGCGCAGCTTGGCCGCATCCATCAGCTCCGGAGGTGCGGGGTTGACGTTCCAGTCCACCTCGCCCTTGATGTACATGTTGTAGGTGGTGGTGTAGCTGTCCGACGGGTAGAAGAGTACCCGGTCCAGCTTGACGTTGCGGGCACCCCAGTAGCGGGGATTCTTCTCGACAATAATAATCTCCTGGGGTTTCCACTCCTTCAGGACAAAAGGACCGCTGCCCACGAAGTTACGGGGAAGGGTCCACTGATCGCCGTACTTAGCGATTGCGTGGGTCGGAACGACCGCGAAGGCGTAGTGGGCGAGCATGGAGACGACATAGGGAGCCGGGATCTTGGTGTTGAACTGGAAGGTGCGGGAATCCAGGGCCCTGACCGCCACGCCGGAGCGCGGACCCGTGCCGGCATTGAACTCCGCCGCACCCTTGATCACGTCGGTCAGAAGCGATGCATATTCGGCGCCGGTGTTGGGATCCAGGCAGCGAAGCCAGGAATCCACCACCTGCTGGGCCGTGATCGGCGTGCCGTCGCTCCACACCAAACCTGGGCGCAGGGTGAAGGTCCAGGTCAGGTTGTCAGCGCTGGCTTTGTGGCTCTGGGCGAGACCGTAGATCGGGTTGTTCGTCTGGGGATCGTAGGTCATGATCCCTTCGAACAACGACATGTAGATGCGGTGCTCCACTGTACCCGATACCAGATGCGGGTCCAGGGACGCCGGCTCTGAGCCATTGGCGACTCTGAAATCTACCGCAAACGCGGGTAGAGCCAGACAGAGCGCGATGAGTAGTAGAACAAGTTTTCTCATAGTTACCTCCTTGTAGTAACTTTGCCAGAACTATAACACGGATGCGGGAATTTCGTAAAGCATAAATTGATCCCCGGCTCTAGTGTACAATCCCTGCAAGTCTTTGTAGACTTCAATTCTATGATCGCTGGTTTCCGATTGAGCTTACGCCGGCTTCCGGATGGCAGGCTCAGCCTGGCCATACCGCGGTGGTTCAAACTGCTGCTCCTGGGTATCGGCCTCATCCTGCTGTACGCCCTGGTGACCACATCTCAGAATGGAGTTAGAGGAATCCTCGATAGGGCCAATTTAATACCGCTTGTGCTCTGCGTTCTATCTTTTCTGGGAGCGGCTTACCGGGAACAGTGGCTTTTCGACAAAAACGCGGATCGGGTGACCTACGATGCAGGCATCTTTTCCCTGGGTACACGGCGTAACTTGTATCTATCCGACCTGGAAAACGTGGAGGTGGACCAGTTCATCCGCGGTAGACCCCACGCCCCGGTCGACACCAAACCCAGTTTACTAAGCCGCCCGGTTCTGACCCTCAGCCTATACGGGAAGGACGGGGAAAAACACCGCCTCGAGTTCTACAGCTTTTCCCAAAGGTCCAAGGTTCGGGAATACGCCCTGGCAATCTCCTCCTACTGCGGGATCGGCTTGATCGATCAGACCGTCGGTACGGAATGAGCACAACTCAAGTGCTGCAGCCCATCGCTCATATTCCGGCCTCTGTGTGCACCTCTCTGCAGATCCTCTTCAGCGACATCGACGACACGATCACAGCTGGCGGTCTGGTGACCGCCGCCTCCTTCGCCGCCCTCTGGAGGCTTCACCAGACCGGAGTCGCGGTGGTGCCGGTTACGGGTCGACCGGCGGGTTGGTGCGACCATATAGCCCGCATGTGGCCGGTAAACGCCGTGATCGGGGAGAACGGCGCCTTCTACTACAGCTACGACCGGGAAGAGCGGAAGATGCGGCGGGTGTCCCTCATCGCGGCGCAGGAGCGCCTGGAAGGTAGGGAGAAGCTGGAGCGCATACGGCGGCGGGTGTTACAGGAAGTACCGGGAAGCCGCATCGCCGCGGATCAGCAGTTTCGTATCACCGATCTGGCCATCGATTTCTGTGAGGATGTGGTTCCTCCTTTGAGCGCGGAAAAAATCAAAAGGATCTGTGGGATCGTCGAAGAGGAGGGAGCCACCTACAAGATCTCCAGCATCCACATCAACTGCTGGTACGGCAGCTTCGACAAGGTGACCGGTGTCAGACGCTTCCTGGCCGACCGTGGGCGGGATCTGGCAAGCGACGAGGTTCAGGGCAGTACTGCTTTCATCGGGGATTCCCCGAATGACGAGCCTATGTTTGCCGCCCTGCGTCACTCGATTGCCGTGGCCAATATCCGCGGATTCCTGGATCGCTTGAACCACTCCCCCGCCTACGTAACCGAGAAAGAATTCGCGGCGGGTTTCAGCGAGGCTGTAGACACGATTCTGAAAAAGAGAGGGGATTGAGCCAGGGAAACCCGGGTCCTGGTGATAGCCCGCCGTTTCACCCCTCCCAGTAGGTAGGATCCAGCTCCATCGTCTGAGAGATCGGCTGGAAGCCCAGTCCCTGGAAGAAATCGGCCAGCTGCAATCCGGTACCACTGAGATCACTTCGAAGTCGGTGGTAGCCACGGTCCCGGGCTTCGACGATCATGCGCCGAAGCAGCATGGACCCGAGTCCCACCCCCTGGTAGCGCTGGACCACGGCCAGCTGCTGGATCCACAGGATACGGCCGGGAACGAGAGGGTCGCTCTCTTCAACAGCCCAAACAAATCCTGCGAAATCCTGTTCCGGAGTTTCTGCGACAAATACCACACTGTCTTCGGATTCCGGATCCGGAAGGGGAGCCCTGCTTCTTTTAAAAAGGTCGGCGATCCCTTCAGGATCGGCTTCCGGAAATCTGACCGCAAAGGCGCGTTCATCCAATTCCCGGAGAGCTTCCCCGTGACGGGATTGTAGCGGAACAATCGCGAAATCGCTTCCCAGCAGATCCTCCAGTCCTTCCTGCTCCTCAGGCTCCTCCTCCAGGCGCTGAAGACCGGCCAGCTCGCGATGGTCGTTGTACCACTGCCAGACGACCTTGCGCAGCTCCCTCTCTTTGAAGATGAACCAGAGGCGTTCCACCTCGGGACTGGTTTTGAGGATATCCTTGAATTTGCGAAACACCCCACGACCGGAGGCCAATGCTTCCTTCAGCTGCTCCCGCAGCAGTGGATTCCGCAGCCGGGCAACGAATTTCTCCATCATCAGAAAACCGTCTACAGGCCGCCAGGCCGGAATGGGAACAAAGGGATCCTCCCATTCCTCCTCGACCTCATCTTCCTCGATCTCATCCTCCCTCAGCAATTCCCCACTGTTGCGATGAACGTAGTACTGGTTCTGCTGGTCCTCCATGGCAAAGATGATCTGTTCGATCAGTTCTGGAATGAGATTAAAATCCATGGCACTTATCCGCTCATCGCCCGCGTTTCACCCGCCCCGCGTGCCACCAGATCGTCCACGGCCCGGTTGAGCTGATCCAGGGCGACTAGATGAATCGCGCCGCTCCTGCGCTCTTTAAGCTCGACCTTGCCGTCCCCCAGATGCTTGGCAGCGACCACGATGCGAAGGGGGATACCGATCAGATCGGCATCCATGAACTTTACGCCCGGTGAGTCGCTACGATCATCGTAGAGGGCTCGCTCCCCTAGCTCCCGGTGCAATTCCTCCACCACTTTCTTCACACCCAGCGACTTACCCACGCTCATCAGATATACCTGAAACGGTGCAAGGGAGGCGGGCCAGAGGATGCCTCTATCATCGTGATTCGAGCGAACCACCGCATCCATCAAGCGTCCCAAACCGACTCCGTAGCAACCCATGTGGGGATAGGTCGAGCCGCCCCGTTCATCCTGATAGGTCAGGTTCATCATCCGGGTGTAGTAGTCCCCCAGTTTGAAGATGTGTCCCACCTCCAGGGCCTGAATCTCTCTCAATCGTCCACCGCACTGCAAACAGATCTTCTCATCTCGAGTCAGCGCGATATCCGTGACGTCCGGGGTGTCGAAATCCCGCCCGAAATTCCCGTTGATCAAATGGTGGTCCGCCTGATTCGCGCCGAATACGAGGTTGTTGGACTTGGCCACGGCATCGTCCACCACCACCCGGATCTTTTGATCGCCGCCGACAGGGGAGAGATATCCCGGTACCAGTCCCACAGCGGCCAGCTCCTCGTCGCTGGCCGGGCGATAGGCGGGGTATTTTAGATATCCTGAGAGCTTCTCCAAACCCAGCTCGTAGTCGCCCCGCACCACGGCCATGACCAATCCCTGCGGTGTGTCGTAGACCAGACTCTTGGCCGTCCGTTCTTTCGGTACCTCCAGGAACTCTGCCAGCTCATCGATCGTGGCGCAGCCCGGGGTATGGACCTTCTCCAGAGCCCTTTCCTGCTCTCGAAGGAACTTCTTCCCGCCAACCGCGACCTCTTTGCTGGCGCAGTACTGGCACTTGTCACAGAGTATGATGGCGTGGTCCGCCGCATCGGTGGGCATGAGAAATTCGTACGATTTTTCCCCGCCGATGTATCCCACTCCCGCCTCTCCGGCGAAGGTTTCTATCCCGCAGCGATCGAAGACCTTTTTATAGGCGGTAAATGTTTTAGGGAAAAAGTTGTTCAGATCCTGGTAGGAGCGGTGGAAGGAGTAGGCGTCGTGCATGTAGATCTCCTTGGTTCTCACCAGTCCATCCTTGGTACGCTCTTCATCACGGAACTTGATTTGGAACTGATAGAGGAAAAGGGGCATTTCCCTGTAGGAGCTCAGGGCCACCCGCACCAGCTCCACGAAGGCTTCCTCGTGTGTGGGAGAGAGCACCAGCTCCCGCCCATGGCGGTCTCGGAAGGGAATGAGCTCGCCGATCCAGTCCAAACGCCCGCTGCGCCGCCAGATATCGGAGGGTGTGACCACCGGCACATAGATCTCCTGCCCGCCGAGGGCTTGCATCTCTTCCGCTATGATTCTCTGGATGTTCTGCAGCACCTTCATACCCATAGGGAGGAAGGAGTACAAACCCTGGGCCATCTGGCGAACAAATCCCCCTCGGTGCAGGAGGGCATAACTGGGCGTACGAATCGACTGGGGAACGTCCCGGAGCGTTTTTCCCAGCAATTTGGTATAGTGCATCTTCGCTATTTCCCCCTGATCCCTGTATTCTAAGTTGCAGCAACCCGGCGGTCAAGGAAGACACAATCGGACGAATTTCTGCGACCCTGCAGCCGGAGTTTAATTCCCTTGACAGTGCATCGGAGCTCTTACCATATTACAGCTATACCCCAATTCCAAAAATCAAGCAGGAGAGATCAATGAGCATTATCGAATGGGTCGAAGCCCGAGAAATCCTCGACTCCCGTGGAAATCCCACTGTGGAAGTGGAAGTCCACCTTGAGAGTGGCTGCCTGGGCAGGGCCGCCGTACCCTCCGGCGCCTCCACGGGGGAACATGAGGCGGTGGAGCTGAGGGACGGGGATAAAGGCCGTTACCTGGGCAAGGGCGTACTCAAAGCGGTGGAGAATGTAAACAACGAGATCGCCGCCGAGATCGTGGGTTTGGACGCCCTGAATCAGGTGGACGTGGACCGCACCATGATCGCCAAGGACGGTACGGAGAACAAGGGAAAGCTGGGAGCCAACGCCATCCTGGGTGTTTCCCTGGCTACGGCCCGGGCCGCTGCGGAATACCTCGATCTTCCCCTGTACAAGTATCTGGGGACCTACCACGCCTCGGTTCTGCCTGTACCGATGGCCAACATCATCAACGGCGGCGCTCACGCGGACAACTCCGTGGATTTTCAGGAATTCATGGTCATGCCAGTCGGCGCCTCCAGCTTCAGAGAGGCGATCAGAATCCTGGCGGAGATCTTTCACAATCTCAAGGCAGTACTCAAGGACAAGGGGTACTCCACGGCTGTCGGAGACGAAGGTGGATTTGCTCCCAATTTGAAATCGAATGAAGAGGCGATTGCAGTCATTCTCCAGGCCTTGGAGAAAGCCGGGTACAAACCGGGCGAGGAGGTGCTCATCGCTTTGGACCCGGCGGCTTCCGAGTTCTACGACAAGGGGAAGAAGAAGTACGTGTTCAAAAAGTCGGATAAGCGGGAACTATCTTCCTCAGAAATGGTCGATTTTTGGGCCGAATGGGCGAAGAAATATCCGATTGTGTCCATAGAGGATGGTATGGCCGAGGATGATTGGCAGGGCTGGAAACTGCTGACCGAACGTCTAGGCAAGAAGGTGCAGCTGGTGGGAGATGACCTGTTCGTTACCAACACGTTACGGTTGAAGCAGGGTATCGATCAGAGGGTGGCCAACTCCATTCTCATCAAGGTCAATCAAATCGGGACACTGACCGAGACCTACGAGGCGGTAGAGATGGCCAAACGCGCCGGTTATACCGCGGTGGTGTCTCACAGAAGCGGAGAGACCGAAGACGCCTTCATCGCGGATCTGGTAGTGGCTCTTGAAACGGGTCAGATCAAGACCGGATCTCTGTCCCGCTCCGATCGTTTGGCCAAATACAACCAGCTGCTGCGTATTGAGGATCATCTGGGCTCGATCGCCAATTACCCGGGAAAGGACGCCTTTTACTCCATTCGCGGTTGATTTCGGTCAATACTCGACACCGAAACTCCGATAGACACCCTGAAATGGTGCGTAACGGCTGTCTACACGATGGACAATCGCTCCGGGCGGTCCGTGGTGCAGCCAGGTCTCCAGCTGCTGCAGGCTGCTCATCCGTCCCTCCGCCACTACCTCGACGGTGCCATCCCAGAGGTTGCGTACATATCCACGCAGGCCCAGGCGACGGGCCTGATGGAGCGTCGAATAGCGGAATCCAATCCCCTGGACAAGACCCTCCACTCGGGCATGGAGCGTTTTTTCGGGGTTGCTCTTTTCTGGATTCTCTTTTTCCGGCATCACCCACAACCCGATCGGAACAATCTCACATTCCCGGCGTGAGTACGCGCCCGATGCCTATTTCAGGTCCTCCAGGGCCGAGGAAACCATTTCCTCCAGCTCGGAGTAATCGAAGGGTTTGTACAACACGGGAAAGGGTATCGGGAACTCCGGTTTGAGGAACCCGCTGGTAATAATGATCTTTTTGTCAGTGCAGTATTCTTTGAGAAAACGGATCCAGTAGTCTCCGCCGAGTATATCCATCCGGTAATCGGAAACGATGACCCCTACCGGGTTGTCAAGAAGCTGTTTGATCGCCCCCACGCCATCGGAGGCCACCACAACCTCATACCCCTTGTTTTTCAGATAGTCCCGCAGGGTCAAACGGATCGAATCCTCATCCTCCACGACCAACACATAGATCTGATCATTCTGTTCCATGCCGACTTCCCTTTTCGCCTTGTTGTTGCTACCATATATTACTTTTCACCGCCAGGTC
Organism: Spirochaetaceae bacterium; assembly: GCA_020353535.1. Taxonomy (GTDB): domain Bacteria; phylum Spirochaetota; class Spirochaetia; order SZUA-6; family DRHE01; genus JAFGQJ01. The sequence continues at coordinate 228,898 of CP070696.1, forward strand.
AACGGCAGATGAGTTTCCAGCGGGCTATCGAGGACTACCGCTACCTGAAAAACCGCAACTACCCCGATAAAGCCGCCCTTAAGCTGGTCAGCGATCACCACCGCCTCGATTCCGTGCTGCGGAACTGTCTCTTTCGGGGGATATTCTCCACTGCCGACTGCGATAAACGACGATCCAAACTGACTGTGGCGGGGCAGGTGGAGGGACACCTCCTCGGTGTGGACTGGTACAACGTTCTGATCACGGTGGAAAGCTACCTCAAGGGCTATCCCATTTTCATTTCCGATGACGGATTGTTGCGGGACTCCGCCGGAGTTCACGGCAGCTATAAAACCGGGAAGGTAACCGAGCGGGGGATTAGCGAAATCCTTGCTGCCATCGTGGCCCTAAAGCCTGGACGGATCGAAGTTTTTCTCGACTCTCCGATCTCTCATTCCGGTGATATGGCGGACCAGCTTCGCTGCAGGTTGTCCCGCTCCGTCCCTGTGCCCTTCAGCGTATCTGTGTTCCCCTCTGCGGATTATCCCCTGAAATCCCTTGACGGGATCGTAGCCACCTCTGACTCAAGCATTATCGACAGGCAGCAGGTAGCGCGGGTATTCGATCTGGCACGATTCGTCATTGAAAGCAGCTTTCACGCCCGGATTCCCACGGTCGAAATGCTGACGGAGAGAGCCACCGAACAATAGATTCAAGTCTCCCTCCGCTCCTCGACCAACCGCCTGATCAGGGGGAAGGGGAAACCCCTAGCCTTGAGCTTTTTCATAAGTCTGACAGGATCCGTTTCTCCCGATCGTGTCAGCTTTTCCAGCGCCCTGACCGCATTTTCCTGTTCCATCCCAGGAGTCAGATAGCGATTCACCGCAGCTTCGGCGATCTCCCGACCCACACCTTTGCGAAGAAGACCGGCCAGCAGTAAGGTCCGTCCCTCCGGTCGCTGCTCGCAGCGGGTACGCAGCCAGTTATCGGCATAACTTCTGTCGTCGAGATACTCCCTATTAGTCAGGAATTCGAGAACCTCCTCGACCAAGCGGGCATCAAAGTCCCGCTTGAGCAGCTTCATCCGTAAAGAGAAGGTGGTGTGCGGCGCCCGGGCCAGCAAATCGAGGGCTTTTTCCCGCGCCTGTCGACGCATCGCGGTGTCTTTCAGACGCTGGATCACGAGTTCGGATAACTCCAGATCAGGAACAAGCTCCAGAGCAGAGATGTCCTCACCCCGCAGATCCGCTTCGGAAACAAAAAAACAGGAACCGTCGGAGAACTGGAGCATGATGCGCTCCCCGGTGGTTCCTGTTCGTTCGGCCTGAACGAGCTTCAGATTAGCGCTTGGAGAACTGGAATCTTCTTCTTGCACCCCTCTGCCCATATTTCTTGCGTTCGACCATACGGTCATCCCGGGTCAGAAATCCATTGGAGCGCAGCGCCGTTCGATTGCTTGCATCATAGGCTGCCAAAGCCCTGGCAAGGCCGTGCTTACAGGCATCGGACTGGCCTGACTCCCCTCCTCCGGATACGGTTATCAGGATTTCGAAGCGGGAGAGGTTGTCCGTGACCTCCAGAGGTCTCTTTATATTCTGTGCCATAAGCTCCGTCAGAAAGTATTCCTCCGGAGTCTTACCGTTTACGGTGATCTTTCCGTTTCCTTCCCGCAGGAACACCCGCGCAACAGCTGTCTTCCTGCGTCCTGTTCCATAGGCTAAATTCTTAACCAAAATTTCAACTCCTAGAATTCCAACTTCTCCGGTTTCTGAGCTTCATGGGGATGTTCCGGGCCGGCGTAAATTTTCACGTTTTTAAAGATCTTGCGTCCCATCTTCCCGCTGGGCAGCATGCCTTTGATGGCATGTTCCAGGGCAAAGGTCGGTTTCGTGGTCATGATCTTGCCGAGAACTTCGGTTTTCAGGCCGCCGGGATAGCCGGAATGGCGGTGGTAGACCTTCTGCTCCCGCTTGTTGCCGGTGATCTTCACTTTCTCGGCGTTTACCACAACGACGAAATCCCCCGTTTCCATGTGGGGCGAGTAGATCGGCTTATGTTTTCCCCTCAGGACGATGGCGATCCTGCTGGCCAGCCGACCCAAGGTTTTACCCTGTGCGTCTACAAGCCACCATTTACGTTCCACGTCCTTCGGCTTTACAAATATCGTTTTCATCTTTCGATAATCCTTGTGCCTTCAGGCAAAGAGGCAATACATACACAATTTGAGGAACTTTGTCAATCCTCCTCCTGTTTCTCCTTTTCTTCTTCCTCTTCTTCCTCTTCTTCCTCTTTCTTGCTTTCTATCTTGTCTTTGATATCCGCCACCCCGACGAAGAATGATATCAGACCGATGAACACGGCGATCAGAGGAACGCCCCCTTTTAGAAACTGAATCACATCGGACCACCAGTTCAAGGACCAGGAAAAGGGAAGCACCGAGTATACGGCGAACAGAATCAACAGAATCCCGATCAACAGTGCGATCATAATTTCCTCCCACAAAAAGAGCTAATACAGAAAGATAATAAATTGTCAGATTCTGTCAAGGCTATTCTCAACAGAAAAAAAGAGATCCCAGATCCTGCCCGGGTGTTGCCGCGTCAGGTGAAATTCGCTTCAGGGACAAAAAATTTACCATGGGCTTGAAGTATGGATGCGTTTATATTACGCTTGCGCCATACGACACCATTTTTAAGGAGTTTCCGATGAAGGTACGGATTGATCCTGATCTGTGCACAGGATGCGGGCTCTGTTCGGACAGTGTCCCCGATGTCTTCAAGATGGGCGATGATATCGCCGAAGTGATCGCTGCGGATGTACCCGCCAATCTTGAGAGCGCCGTGCAGGAAGCTGTTGACGATTGTCCGGCGGAGGCCATTCTCGTCGATTAGCTCGAGCATTCGCGCGAAGTGACGGCAACAAGCCCGGCCTGTGGTTTCACGGCCGGGTTTTTTTATGCTTCCCGGGAAGCACAAACCGGGAGAATATACCAACTCCAGCGAACCGCCAGTCCGGCTGGGCGGTGACGCGGCTACACCGATTAGCGTCCTGACGCCCCTCTGTTGGAGCACCCATCTTGACAGGAGACCGCTTTTTTAGTTCTTTTACAGTAAAGTAGGATCCTTCGATAGGATCGAACAAAACGGGGCCCATAGCTCAGTTGGTTAGAGCGGCGGACTCATAATCCGTTGGTCCGGGGTTCAAGTCCCTGTGGGCCCAAAAATCCCT
>CP070696.1:232204-248713 GCA_020353535.1 Spirochaetaceae bacterium
GCGATCTACATTTATCACGGCGAAGAAGGCGTGAAAAGCGTTCAGCGCTTGTGGGAGCTGCTGCAGAATCAAATGTTAGATGCGATCACTGTACCCCATCATACCAAGTTCATCGCCGGTATCAGTTGGAACCACTATCATCCAATATTTCAACGATTAGCCGAGGTATGCTCGTGCTGGGGTAACTCGGAAAAAAACGGCTATTTCAGTGTACAGAATGGCTTGTTTATGGGACACCGCCTCGGGGTGGTAGGAGGAACGGACACGCATTTCTCGCAGCCAGGCCGGCCGTGTCTGGGACCGTTCGATCTTGGAGGGCTTACGGCCGTTGTCTGCAGCAGGCTGGAGCGAAGATCGCTCTGGCAGGCTCTCCATAGTAGAAATTGCTATGCAACCACCGGCGATCGAATTTTACTAAATTTTGTTATAAATGGATTTATGATGGGAACCCAAATTCCCCTTGAGGAGAATCGGGTACGAAAAATTGAAGGCAGAGTAATCGGTACAGACGAGATAGATACGCTGGAGATAGTTCGTAACAACGAAGTATGGAAAACGATACCATGCAGCGGCAAATCCGATATAGAATTCTCTTTTAAAGATGGACAGGACTTTGACGAAATAGCTCTCGAACCTCAGATACCAATCGGCCAGCGTTTCGTTTTTTATTATGTGCGTACTCATCAAAAGAACAGGCATTGGGCGATGTCTTCTCCAATATGGATAGAGGAAAAACTGGAGTCCGAAGAATGGCAATAATTCGCAAAGACTTGCGAACTCAACGACCATCGGCTAAAGCCGATGGGTTAGCGTACGTTGGCTGAAAGCCAACTGGGGCGGTCACCCTCATTCGTCATTCACCTTGAAATCTTCATTTTTGTCTCGCTCAAGCTTGCTCTGCTCCTCGATGTACTTCATGATCACCTCATCGGTAACATTACCGGTAGTCGCTGCAAAATATCCGCGAGCCCAAAGATGCTGCCCCCAGAATGCTTTCTTCATTCCTTTATATTCATCTAACAATTTTCGGGATGTCCGCCCCTTTATCCGTTTCATCATTTCCGATACCGAGATGTAGGGCGGAACCGACATCATAATATGGACATGGTCACGGCTGACATGTCCTTTGATTATCTTTATATCCATACTTTCGCATACCTGCCGGATTAGCTCTCGTAGTCTCCTCCCTACATCCTTGTTGAGTGCCGGCTTGCGGTACCTCGTGACACACACAACGTGATATTTGATGTCATATACGCTATGTGATGTCTTGCGGTAATTCTGCATAGTACCGCAAGCTTACTAAGTCTTCGCCTAAAGGCGAGGGATTTTCTCCCATTCCCCGAGTGGGACATTGACTATACGTCCCTTGACACCAGGGACTGTATAGGTGTTAGCCGGCATTGAGCGCGAGTACGTGACTTTCGATGTGCTCAACGATTCTGACTGCGTCTTCGGACACGCCATACAGAATACCGCTCTTGCGTTTAGCGAGCCAGGGAAGACCGACAAAGTAAAGCCCGGGGCTCTCGGTAATGCCGGCTCGCTGTCGTGGTCGACCCCGTTCGTCGAATACGTCGACCTTTACCCAACTCCAGTCAGCATCGAAGCCAGTGCACCAAATAACGCTGCCGACGCCGGTGCTCCTCAGATCGAGTGTTTCGAGTCGATCCGATCCCTTGAGGTCAGGTAACGCTGGTTCACCCGGATCCGGCTCAGGCGCTTTTGCCTGAATACCTTCACGGTCGATAAAGGCGTCGATGTCAGCCTTAAAAGCCTTCGCCTTATCATCTGCAAAGACTACACACTCTCTCAGATCGCTGCCCAGCTTCAGGATATTTCCTTCAACATCGAGCACCCGTCCGAGCAAGGTAGCACCGTCCCGCGCCAGTGACTGCAAACTGACAGTATGGCCTCCGTTTGTTCCAGACACCTGTGGCTGTGCTGCATACTGCATGGACGGATCTTTTAATTCCTCGATCCTGACCTCGAGGAATCCCATATCTCGCATCCAGTCCATGCTGTCTCGGCCTCTGTACACGCGAGGAACGCGACCGACCCGGCTTGCGCATACGTACACGCGGCGTCCCGCGGCGAGTAATTCCTCAGCTATTTGACACCCCGACTGGCCGCTTCCAACTACCACAACTGCTCCATTGGGAAGGGCCTCCGCGTTTCTGAAAGTTCCCGCTGACAGGTTGATGATTTCGCTTGAAAGCCGACGCGCCATGCTCGGCACCTTGGGGCGGCTCATGCCGCCCGTCGCAAGTACCACAGCCCGGGCACGAAGCGTTTCTTCTTCTGTGTGCAGAGCGTACCCACCGGTTGAGAGTCTTTCCAGTGCAGTAACGGCGGTGTGCTGCCTAACCGGAAGGTCAAAGGAAGATGCGTAGCGTTCGAAAAATGACACCAGTTGGTCTCTACTACCGAAAGCGTCGGCTGCCCCCGGATGGAACTCCGATCCGGGCAGTCCGTTACCCCAATTCAGCGTGTTCAGATAGAAGGAGTCCCAGCGTTGCGAACGCCAGGACTCGCCGATCCTGCCCCGTTCCAACACTACGTGCTGAACGCCAGATCGTCTGAGCAGGTAACTCACGGCCAAGCCGGCCTGACCCGCACCGACCACCGCAACGTCCATTATGTCATCCATGTGCTTCTCCTTGACGCAGAAATCTGCTGTGCATTACAAACCGCAAGACCGTAGAGGCAGTACAGGATCGGATCCGGACTGGTATTTCAACCTCCGGCAAAGGGCGGGAGCTCGGTGATAAGGGTGACTTTCCCCTCTCTATACTCGACTATGGTGACAAACTGGGGCATACCGTCCGCGAACATCCAGTGATCCGTGATGACTTTGGGCTCCGTGGCTTGAAAAGAACCTTTTCCGATAGATAGCATAAGATTCCCAATCTCTGCGGCATTTACAATTTCCGCTTTTCTACCCAACCAACTTATCTTACTAAAATGGTAAGGTTTATAGTTTTTGTCAATAAGCTTATTTAAAAGGCATTTGCGCTGCGACGAAATATGACCGAAGATCTCCCGCTGGCATACGTACGTGCAGTTCAGGGCCAGGAACTAGAAAAAGCAATCTCGATCCCCCAGGTGACGGATACTTGTGCCCGATCGGATTTTAACGTACTTTGGATTCATTTCACGATCCTCAAGACAATCCAAAACGATATAAGGAGAGGTTGATTATGAAAATATTTGCTGTACTTGGAAGCCGCAATCAGCAGGGGAAAACCGCAGCATTGACCAAGGCTCTTCTCCACGGGCTCAAAGAGAAGGGCGCTGCCACAGAAATGCTATTTCTGACTTCTGTCACCCTAAAGGCCTGTCGTCAATGCGAGGAGGATGGGTGGGGCATCTGCCACTCGGAAGGTAGATGTGTCATAGAGGATGATTTCGATAGCATAGTGAAGAACATCGATGGCGCCGATGCCGTTATCTTTTCCACCCCCGTTTACTACGCAGATATGAGTGAGAGCATGAAGACTTTTACGGATCGTCTACGACGGTGCAACGCACCAATCATTAGCAGGACGAAGGAAAACAGGAACTTCAAACCCGTTATAGGTATCTGCCATGCCGGAGGCGGCGGAGGAGGAGCCGAAACGTGCGTCGTCAATCTGAAAAAAGTTCTGAGCCAATGCGGCTTTGAGGTCATAGATATGGTACCCGTCAGGCGACAGACTCTCCCTATCAAATTAAAGAACTTGGAGAGCATCGGGGAGTGGCTTTTCGATCATATTGAGACAGGTGAATGGGAGCGGGTCATACCACGACCTAAAAGCGTTAAATAGACGTCGCTGATGCTCAGACGTGTCAAGTAAAATCGTATTTATAACCTCTGGTATGCTTATCTCCAATGACATTCAGAACAGATGAAATATTGGGATAATCATGTCATTTAAAACTTATTTTAAAGTTGAGATTGGATCTGTATCGGTGCTATAGAAGTTCAATTTCTGCACCTCCTATTCGTTTTCTCGATATAGAACCGTCTGATATTCCGGAGAAGCCAGGTGTGTACTTGATTACTGCGCCTATCAACAATAAAGAGGAACCGGAGAATGTGCAATAAAAGACGAAGCAAAAGATTTTATACGTCTAAATTGCATTGCTCGTTGGATAGAAGTATGTCACGGACAAAATAGGCGTGCGATTGAGGGCTGTACTACTAATATGTTATTCCCTAAATATCGAATATATGAAGATCATAAGCAGAAGATGCGCGAAAGCCAGCACCCAGAGATGTGGAGATTTCGGTATTTCCTGCGCCGTACGCTGTTTTTACGCCGTAACAATTTTATAATTCCTTACGGAAAAGCATGTTCGCAGACTGGCGGCTGGATCTTTAGTGTTTGGTGTGGTTGCCATTTTCATTGCCTTAGTTGGACCATGGTTCGCGTATTTCACAGCATTTACCTCATCAGGAGGTCTCGCTCTCATGTTAGTTATTCATGCTGATTACAGGTACGCCAATTCACTCAAATATAGATGCAAATAGAGAGGGAAGCTGGTCTCGGGTAAAAGTGTGCAACAATCTGATAATCATTAAAAGTCCAAATGAGGCCCCGGCGTAAATCACGAGCTGTATGACGGTGTTATCGGGTGGAATGGCATCTAGGTACTCTCAACACTATACTTATACGGGGAGGTAGTTTTTATGAGAAAAGCTTTCTGTTTGATTTTAAATAATCACTGTGGTGCCATCTACACCGCAATCCTGCTGGTGGGGGGGCTGCTGGCAACTCAATCATGTGTGAGTCGCGAACCTTCGCAATACGTTGAACCAACCGCAGCAAGACCAGCGATAACCGAACGATTGCTCGGTACTTGGATCAGCTCTGAACCAGGCTATCCGATGAAGATCGTCATGACAGCTGACGGCCGGGACGAGCTCTACATTTCCATCCTCGATCCGGTGCCCCTATATTGGTCCGAATACAAAATTGACGACGAGTGGACTGATCAGAAGGATATTGAATGGCTTGCGCTGACATACTACTGCGTGGAACCATTCTGTGAAAATAGGCAGATTGAATCGTATGCAATCGCGACTGTTTCGGGTGACGGAACACGTATGGTGATTGGGTGGAAGGAAGGTAGCAGGCCAAAGCAGACGGAGAAGGCTGACTATACGCAGCTATTCTACCGGGAAGGGACTGAACTCGCAGATGCAGTTGAGGACCTCCCTTCAGAGTCGGCGTATGTAGCGATTGATCAGTCTGAATCATCGTATTTGATCTTCTATGGCATTCCAAACGAGAAAGCACTTGAGACACTGAAGGCTGGCATCGAAACTGACGTTGATGTCGATATTCTTTCATGGTCGGAGTTTGTACCCATGTCTTCCGAGATTGTCGATGCATTCGTGATCCACGACGATTACGAGCACCCCTACCTTGTCCCCGGTATTCTTGCTCTATTGCGAACGTATACACAGATGGAGATCGGACTGACATGGAACAACGGCATTGCTATAACCAGAGGGGATTTTATATATGCCGAAAAATACTACGAGAGCTTTAAGAATGATCCCGAGGAATACAATCGGAACAAAATCCCTTACGATATTACCCATCATCCCATGGAGCACTTCCGCGGACTGTTGGGTTGGTGAGACTACGCTGTCGCGGCTGGTCCTGTAAAAGATATGGTTTGTCAGCCGGCATTTTTCATTGGTGTAGAGGTTGCCCGATTACTCCCGTTTCCCTTTTCCATTGTCGCTGTAGGGTAGAAGTAGAAATCAAGTTACCAGCGTTGGTCGGATGGGCAGGAGGACTGTGATCTAGACCAATCCTCTCGCTTGCGACACCGACCTATAGTAGTGATCCTTCAAAGTTCCATCGACGAACATGCCCTCAGTTTCGCCCAATAGCTTTTGGTATTCGGGATCGGACAAAAGCTTTCCAAAAAGCTCTTCAATCTCGCCTACAGATTTCCCACGGGCTAACCAATGCAACTCGGTTTGGATCCCGGTGACATTCATCAAGACCTCAACATTGGTGTCGTATTTCTTGTTGACGTAATCCGCCACTTTCAAGGCCCATCCAATTGCCTCTTGCGCTTTACTACCAACAAACCTATCGGAACGAACAAAATAAACCATTTTCTCCTCCTCTTCTTTTTAGTATAGGTATTGAGCAGCTGAATTGCCAATCTTTTATGATCATCGATATAAAGAATGAGAAAGGGAAACCATCATACGCCGTTGATCCCGAGCTGACACCAATAGAGGAAGCAGCATCTTTGGTGCTCAGTTGCAGTTTTGTAGCTTCGTTCAAAATGGAAATACAGGGCAATATTCGGTTCTCTGGGGAAGGGGCCGTGAAAAATGCCTTTAAATTTTGACCAGGATTTTCCACGTAAACGGGATATAGTTTAAAGTGTAAAACCTCCTTTTTTGAAAATGCCCGTGGCCGAGTTCCATCGAAGGGTTTCCAACCTCCTTTACCATCGGGGGATTCTCAAAGCCACGGGCTATTCTTTTTCAAACGTCAGCTCTCCATTTTGGCTTTGATATTCGCCATGGCCGCATCAGCTTCTTTTTCATTCTGTTTGGATACGACAGCTTCGGCCAGTTTGCCCAGAACCGGAATCGGGATGGTATACTCCACGGCGAGGCTCAGTCGGGTTCCATCGTTATCAGGCTCGAAGGTCCAACTCCACGTACTCTTAATGCCCACTTTGCTTTGGACTACGATCCGTTGATTAGGTACATGTTCGATCGTGGTTGTCTCGCCGTTGAAACGGATTCCAGCCATCTTATAGACCCATTTGAAATGAGAGCCGACACCCTGCTCGGTCATGTTTACGTCTTTGACCTCGATCATGCTTGGGAGCCATTCGGGATTGAGTTCGGGATCGTTAATATAGGTGAACACTTTTTCAACAGGAGCATTTATGGTGATGCTTCTTTCTATCTTGGGCATTGTTATTTCCTCCTCACCAAATTCGAATATATATGAAGTCTAATCCTAAATTCAGGGAATTGCCAACTTGACTTGGAAGCCGTAATCAGCAGGGAAAACCGCAGCATTGACCCAGGCTCTTCTTGACGGGATAGAGGAGAAGGACGCCACTGCGGAAATGCTATTTCTGACTACTGTCAACATAGAGGCCTGCCGTCAATGCGAGCAGGACGGGTGGGGCATCTGCCACTCGGAAGGTAAATGTGTCATAGAGGATGGAAAAACAAGAACTTCAAACCGGTTATAGGTATCTGTCATGCCGGAGGAGGCGGAGGAGGAGCCGAAACGTGAGTCGTCAGTCTGAAAAAAGTTATAAAACAATGCGGTGTTGAAGTCATAGACATGGTACCTGTCAGACGGCAGAATCTTCCCATCAAACTGAAACATTTGAAGAGCAGCGGAGAGTGGCTTTTCGATCAGGTCGAGACAGGTGGATGGGAGCGGGTCATACCACGATCTGAGAGCGTCAGATAGAGGTAACTGACGCTCCGATGTGTTAGGTTTTATAAAGGTCGTTCAGCCTGCTTTTCCTTAACTCAATGCCCTTCGCCGCGGAGCATGCTCAGGGCGTGCTCCATCACCGGGATAAGGACCCGCGTACACAGGCGTACGGCTTTGACAGATCCCGGGAAGTTGACGATGATCGTGCTGCCCTTGATGCCGGCGGATCCTCGGGAGAGAACCGCCGTAGGAGTTTCTCGGTAGGATTCGGTACGCAAGACCTCGGCAATTCCCGGAAGCTCCCGGTCGCAGTAACCGCGGGTCGTCTCCGGGGTGACATCCCGCGCGGAAATCCCGGTTCCACCGGTTGTCAGGATGAAATCAGAGTGTCGGTTGCGCTTGAAGGCGGCGACAATCGCCTCCGCCTCATCCGGTACCACCTCGGTCCGGACTTCGGCGGCCGGAAAAGCCTGGCAAAGGATCGAAACGATCTCCGGACCGGAACGGTCCTCATACTCCCCGCGTGAAGCCCGATCAGAGATCGTAATAACACTCACTGTCACTGCTGACCGTCCCTCCCCGAATCACTCTGGTGAAGATTCCCTGACGAGGCATGACGCAATCACCTACTGCCTGATAGATAGCACAGCCGTGGTGACACTCCTTGCCGATCTGGGTGACCTGGAGGATCGCCGCTCCCAGATGCAGACGGGTGCCGATGGGCAACGTAGCCAGATCGACCCCCTGGGTGGTGATGTTCTCTGCGAAATCGCCGCAGTGGATTTCAATGCCCCTGCCCCGCATGGTCTCCACATCCTCGTTGGCCAACAGGGATACCTGCCGGTGCCAGGGTCCGGCGTGGGCATCCCCTTCGATGCCGTGGTCGGACCGAAGCACTGCCTCATCCACGGGTTTCTTCTGCACTCCCTTGCGCTCGGAGATGTTAATGGAAAGAATCCGGAAGGTTCTACGCATCCCCCGTGTCTCCCGACGTTTTTTTGGTCTTTTCCAGCAGGCGGATCTCCCCGATCCTCATGCCGTCGTCCACGGCCTTGCACATGTCGTAAATCGTAAGGGCGGCGACCGTGACCGCTGTCAGCGCTTCCATCTCTATCCCCGTCTTGTCCGTGCACACGGCGGTGCTGCGGATCTCGATCAACTCCTCATGCAACTCGAACTGAACATCCAGCCAATCTATGGCGATATTGTGGCAGAGGGGAATCAGCTCCGCTGTGCGTTTGGCCGCGGTGATACCCGCTATTCTGGCGGTGGCCAGAACATCTCCCTTCTCGATGAGGTTTTGTCTGATAGCTTGCAGCGTAGCCGGCGACAGAAATATGGCCCCGGCGGCCCTGGCGCTGCGACGCACCTTCTGTTTGGCCGACACGTCGACCATGCGAGCCTTACCCGCTTCATCCAGATGGCTGAAATCCCTGACTGCCATGTAGCTATCCTCCGATCTCCATCATGCTCCTGCCCGTGCACATCGATCCACGCTCCGGCTTGCGGGCAATGGTCGCCCGCAGGCTACCCTCGATATCGTCCAGGTCAACGGGAATCTCCTCGTCGGAGTGAAGACAGGGTTTGAGGGAGCCGTCGGCGAGCAGGCGGATTTTGTTGCACTCATCGCAGCGGGGTGGGCGTTCGAAGTTGTAGTTGTCGCTCTTCTCCGCTCCCAGGGCGAAGTGGTTGATCAGCTGCAGCTTCAATCCTTTCGCAAAGCAGAAACGCCGCATCTCCTCGATCTCCTTCTGGGCAGTATCCTCCAGCACCACCATGTTGATCTTCACGGGGAGCCCGGCTTCTGCGGCTGCATCGATGCCTTCCAGCACCCGCCGGATCTCCCCGCCGCGGGTGAGCCGTCCATAGCGATCCGGATCCAGGGTGTCCAGAGACACGTTCAGGCTGTCCAGCCCCGCCGCCTTGAGCCTACCGGCATGGCGGCTCAGCAGGGTACCGTTGGTGGTCACGGCCAGATGCTGCAGTCCCTCAACGCTGCGGATCATCTTCACCAGATCCACGATTCCCCGCTTTACCAGCGGCTCCCCGCCGGTCAGACGAACCTTCGTCACTCCCAGCTTCACCGCCGCCCGCACCACCGCGGTGATCTGCTCGAAGCTCAGGTAATCCTCGTGCCGCCTCAGGGGCACACCCTCTGCAGGCATGCAGTAGCGACAGCGCAGGTTGCACTTGTCCGTCACGGAGATGCGCAGGTAGTCGATGCGGCGATTATAGGAGTCGTACATCCAGCTCCCCTCCTTGTTCCAGACTGGTGGTCCCGATCTCGATGCGGATCAATCCCTCCGCCTCCCGCAGGGCACTGAGATGGGAAGATCCGTGATAGGATAGAGGATAGATCCGTCTGCCCTCCAGCCTCACCGGCCGGTACTCCAGACGCTCTCCGTCCCTGCGTTTGATCGGCTCCGCCAGTGTACCGCTCAAAGTGCGCGTCTTGTAGGAGAATCCCATCCAGCGGTAGAGGAAGGTCTTCACAAACACTTCGAAGATTATGAAGGTGGACACGGGATTGCCCGGAAGTCCGAACACGTAGGATCCTTTTTTTTCCGCAAACAGCGTGGGTTTACCCGGCTTCACCGCCAGCTTGTGGAAAACGACTTTCGCGCCCAGACGCTTCAACACGTCCGGGACGAAATCGAGGTCCCCCATCGACACCCCACCGGATAGGAGCAGGACATCACAGTCCCCGAGGGCGCACTCAACCATGTCCGCGAGTTTCTGCGGATCATCCGATACCACCCCGTAGTAGCGGCTTTTCACCTTCATGGCCTCCACCTGGGCGCAGAGCTGGGGACCGTTGGAGTTGTAGATCTGCCCCGCCTCCAGCTGCTCTCCGGCGCTGCGCAGCTCACTCCCGGTCGTAAGAATGCCTACCAGGGGCGCCACGGAAACCGGAACGGAGGCGAATCCTTGAGAAGCCAGCACGCCGATGTCCTGGGGAGTGAGAACTTTCGGTTGCAGCAGGGGATCCCCTTGCTTTAGGTTTTCCCCCCGATAGATGATGTTGGCGTACGGTTCCGGTTCCACCACCGTCACCCGGCCCTCGGCCTCCCGGGTGAACTCGACCCGAACGATCTTGTCCGCCCCTTCGGGCATCATGGCGCCGGTCATGATCTTGCTGCACTGCCCTGGAGCGATCGTCTTCCGCGGAACATCCCCCGCGGCGATGGTCTCCACGATTTGATAGTGCTCTGCGGTATCTTCGGAGCGCAGGGCGAATCCGTCCATGGCCGCTTTGGAAAACGGCGGCGAGTCGACCCGGGCGTTCACCCGTTGAGGTAATATCCGGCCCAAGGCTTCGCTGAGAGGCACCTCTTCTACCTTTGGAGAGAGCTCGAACTTTTCGAGAATCCTCAGTGCCGTATCCGCATCCAACATCGCTCGCTTCCTTCCTACCTTCATTACATCCGCACCTTCACCTCAGAACAACCTTCGCTACAGCGGAACCTTCAGTACAGGCGGATCGCCGATGCCTTAAAGGTAACATAAAACTGTTTCCCAGGCATTACCTTGAGGGTGTCGACGGAGTATTCGGTGATCAGAGCCTGCACAGGAAAGCCGCAGTCCAGGCTTACCCTCACCGTGTGATCTACCTTCTCCAACCGGGTCACCTTGCCGTGAAACTGGTTCTGCGCGCTGGTGTGGATCTGCCCTTCGGACAGGATCACATCGTCCAGCGGCAGCACCGCGGTGAGAAACTGTCCCTCCTGAGCGGGGCAGTGCAGGATCTGGGTTCCGGTACGGAAGTAGGTGAATCGTTCATCCGTCTTTTCCGCCGCACCTTTGAATATATTGTCCCGGCCTGGCACCGCCATCCCCTCCTGAAGGAAGATCAGGTGGGTACCCAGCCGATAGGCAAAGGCAGGATGGTGGGAACTGAAGATGATCGTGGTCCCGCGATCGGCCAGGCGGAGGATCAGCCGTTCCAGCAGCTCGATCGAACCGGCATCCACATTGGCCGTGGGCTCGTCAAGAAAAAGGACTTTTGGATCCAGCACCAGAGCCCTGGCTATGGCAATCCGCTGCCGCTCACCCCCGGAAAGTCGGCGGGCTCTACGGTGCTCGAAACCCTCGAGCCCTACGCCGCTCAGCGCCTCTGACACGGCCCGGCGTACCTGATGGGCCGGCCGGCGGCGCAGCCGCAGGCCGTAGGACACGTTCGCGTAAACCGTGCCGTCGAACAGGTAGGGATCCTGGTGAACCAGGACCGTTTCCCTGCGCAGCCGGGGCAGGATCTCCGCGCACAGCGGCTGCCCGTGATAGAGGATCCGTCCCTCCGAGACTGGAAGCAATCCGTTCAATAGTTTGAGAAGGGTGGTTTTGCCGGAACCGTTGGCGCCGACCAGCACCGTGATTCCGCCGGGTTTGATTTCCAGGACCGGCAAGCGTACCGCCAGCTGCGCGTCGTAGTAGAAACGCAGGGATTCGACCCGGAACAGCTGTTCAGTGCTCATGCTTGATGATCCCATGGAGGGTGAAGTTCACCAGGAAGGCGATCGCCATCAGGATCAGCCCTAAAGCCAAACCGAGCTCGAACTCCCCCTTGCTCGTTTCCAGCGCGATGGCCGTGGTCAGCGTGCGGGTGTACCAGCGGATGTTGCCCCCCAGCATCATGGCCACCCCCACCTCGCCGACCACCCGCCCGAATCCTGACAGGATGGCCGAGAGGATGGCGATGCGTCCCTCCCGGAGGGTCATCCAAAAAATCTCCACATGCTTCGCTCCCAGCGTGATCAGTGTTTCCGGCAGGCGCCGGTCCAACCTGCTCAGGGCGCTGTATACCAGGGAGGTGATCAGGGGGAAGCAGAGAATCACCTGGCCGATGTTAATCGCTCCCGGACTGAACAGCAGCCCCAGGGAACCCAGAGGACCGGCCCTGGAGATAAAGGAATATACCAACAGCCCCACCACGACGGTGGGCAAGGCTATGAGGGCGTTGAGAAAGGCGATCACTCCCTTCTTGCCCCTGAAGGATTTGAGCCCTATGAGAAAACCGAGGGGGAGGCTCAAGGAGGAGGCGATCACCACGGACACCAGCGACAGCCGCAGAGAGGTCCAGGCGATAAAAAAGACTTCCTTGTTGCCGGAAAACAGCAGCTGGACCGCCCGCCCGAACGCCCCGAGCATCTCCTTGCCTCCCCCCCGCTAAGGGGTCACCGCATCGGGAAAGAACAGCACCTCTCCCCCGACCTTGTACCCGCCGATGATCTCCTGCCCCTCCACGGACGTCATCCAGGCGACCAGCTGCATGGCCGCCAGATAGTTAACGTGGGGAAACTTGTCAGAATTCACGGCGATGATGCCGTAAGGATTGAACAGGCGCGCATCCCCTTCGACCAGGATCGCGAGGCGCACCTTGTCCTTCATGGACAGGTAGGTACCACGATCCGCAAGGGTATAGCCCTGCAGGTCACTGGACATAGTGATCACCGGCCCCATGCCCTGCCCCGCTTCCCGGTACCAGCGACCAGACGGGGAGAGGCCGGCGGCCTTCCACAGCGACTGCTCCATGACGTGGGTGCCGGAGTTGTCCCCTCGGGAAACAAAGATGGCTCCCCTGTCGGCGACCCTCTTGAGCGCGGCCACCGCGTCCTTCATGCCCTTCACCCCGGCCGGATCCGAGGGCGGCCCGATTACGATGAAGTCGTTGTGCATCACATCCCGGCGGTTCACCCCGTAGCCGTCGGCTACGAACTTGTCTTCCAGCGCCCGGGCGTGCACCAGCACCACATCCACATCCCCGGCCTCCCCCAGCTTGAGGGCCTGGCCGGTTCCCACGGCGATCACATTCACTTTGAGGCCCGTTTTGGCCTCGAAGGGCGGCAGCAGCACCGCCAGCAGCCCGCTGTTCTCGGTGCTGGTGGTCGTGGCCATACGCAGCCTTCCCGCCTGGGCGGGCAACAGCACAGCCGCCAGGCAGAGAGCCAGAGCGATTCCAATTTCCTTTTTAATACCTATACCTCCAATAAGGATTTTTATTGAAGGCAAGAGAGAAGGATTGTGGGGATCCTTTTCTCGCCTTTCCAAATACGGGAGGCATGCCCGTTTCCAGACACACCCTATCGGTGAAGAGCCGTACCGGGAACGGCTTAGGTCTCTTCACTCGGCGATCTGCTCGACCTTGCGGATCGCTTCGGTCGAAGCAAGGGTAGGTTAGATCATACTGTCCGGGCTTGTCAAGGCACGGAGCGGTGTACCAGCTCTTCGGCAGCCGTCACGATGTCCCGGACGGCCATCCCGTACAGATCGAGAAGTCTCTCGTACGCCCCGGTTTCACCGTAGCGGTCGCGGATACCGATGCGCCGTAGCGGCAGCGGCAGATTCTCAGAAAGCAGCTCCGCCACTGCGGAACCGAGCCCACCGATGATGTTGTGTTCTTCCACGGTCACCACCGCCCGGGTTCGAGCCGCCTCCGCAAGAATCGCTTCTCCGTCTAAGGGTTTCAGGGTATGAACCTCCAGTACCGAAGCCGGGATTCCCTTCTGCGCCAGGAGATCGGCCGCAGTCAAGGTCCGCCCCAGAATCGGCCCGTTGCTGATCAAGGTTACCTCCCCGCCGCTTCTCAGGGGCGTAGCCTTTCCTATTTTGTAGCGTGTTGATTGCTCGTGAAGATCCACGACTTCGGCTCGGCTGAGACGCAGATACACCGGTCCGTCCAGATCCGCCACCAGAGGCAGCAACGAGCGGACCTGATGGTGGTCGCTCGCCACGACCACGGTCATGTTCGGCAGTGCCCTCACAACGGCCAGGTCCATGATGGCCTGGTGGGTTGCCCCGTCCATCGGTCCGGAGAACCCGCCATAGCCGGCCACCACCTTCACGTTCGTGCGGGCGTAGGAGACCAGGGTGCGCAGGGGATCGCCGGCCCGGAGGACGAGCAGCCAGGCGAAGGTGTTCACGAAGGGAATCCACCCGGAAAGACTCAGCCCCGCACCCACACCCATCAAGTTCTGCTCGGCCACACCAACATCGAAGAAGCGCTCTGGAAAGCGTTCTTTGAAACCCCCGGTCATGGTGCCTTCGGCCATGTCCGCATCCACCACCACCACCCGGCTGTTGGCTGCCCCGAGTTCCACCAACGCCTCTCCGTAGGTCGCGCGCAGTTGTTTGCTCTGAGTCGTCGTCATGATTTCCTCCCGGAGACCGCAACTTCCTTGCCGGCTTCGATGTTCCGGCTGATCTCCTCCTCGGCCTGGATCATTTCTTCGGTGGAAGGCACCCGTCCATGCCAGGCGCTGCTCGACTCCATGAAGGATACCCCTCTGCCCTTCAAGGTCAGGGCCAAAATCAGCCCGGGTTGGTCCGGGATATCGCGGTCCAGCGCTTCCACGATCTGCTCGATATCGTGACCGTCGATACGCAGAACCTTGAAGCCGAAACTCTGCCACTTCTGTTCCAGCGGCTCCATAGGCATAACCCGCTCCACCGCTCCGCTGAGCTGATAGCGGTTGGAATCCAGGATGAAGGTCAGGTTTCCCAGACGGTACTTGGCGGCACACATGGCCGCTTCCCAGACGATGCCCTCCTGGGTTTCCCCGTCTCCCAACAGGCAGTATACGTGGGCCTGGGAGATGCGCAGCCGCAGGCCCAGGGCACAGCCAACGGCCGCCGAAGCTCCCAAACCCAGAGGGCCGGAGGACATCTCCACGCCGGGAAGCTTGAGCCGGTCGGGGTGTCCTTGAAGGCGGCTTCCCAGCTGGCGAAAGGTGGCCAGCTCCTCCTCAGGGAAAAATCCTCGCCTGGACAGGGCGGCATAGTAGATCGGTGCGCAGTGCCCCTTGGACACGAAGATCCGGTCCCGGTCCTCCCAGGATGGATTCCGTGGATCGAGCCGGGCTTTGTAGAAGTACAGCGCTGTTATCAGCTCGGCTGCGGAAAACGAGCCGCCTAGATGACCCGATTTGGCGGTAAAGACCATCCGTAGTGCATCGAGGCGGAGCTCCCAGGCAATACGCTGCAGAGTTTGGCAGTCGGGATGCGGTTTCATGGTGGTTTTGTACTGTACCTCCTAAAAAAGCTCGCAAAAGGCTTGACAGCCCGTCCTGTTCTTGGTAGCATACCAACATCTGGTTAACCAGTTGTTGGTTGATCAACGGAACATACCTTATCGAGGACCGAAGGTTTTGTCAAGCCAGCAGGAAGTGACAGATCTGGATCTCTTTCAGGAAATCGAGGTTGAAAAGCCCGCAGATCTGATCATCAAACAGATCCGGCAGCTGATCAGCTCCGGCCGTCTGAAACCGGGATTGCGGTTGCCCTCGGAACGGGTGCTCGCCGAACGCTTCGGTGTCGGCCGCGGCCACATCCGCGAAGCCCTCAAGAAGCTGGAGTTTTACGGAATCCTGAAAACCCAACCTCAGAAAGGCACGATTGTCGCCAGCCTGGGAGTCAAGGCGTTGGAGGGACTTATCTCGAATCTGCTGGCTACGGACACGCGGGATTTTGAATCCCTCATGGAAATCCGGGCTCTTCTGGAAGTTCATGCTGCCCGCCTGGCCGCGAAAAGGGCCGGCCAAGCTGAAATCGAGGAGATCAACTACGCGTTTGAAGATTTCCGCAGGAAGGTTGAACAGGGGCAATCCGGGCTGGAGGAGGACCACCTCTTTCACCTCAAGATCGCCGAGGAATCCAAAAACTCCGTGCTTCGCTCCCTGATCGGATTGATCACCCCGGACATTATCGCCATGACCCGGGAGCGTCAGGACCGGCACGCGGAACGACAACAGACCACGGTCAAAGAACACGAGAATATCCTGGAGGGGATTCGCTCCCGGGATCCGGACCGGGCCGCCCGGGCCATGTCCGAGCACATGGACATGGCGCACAAACGCCGCAAGGTCTGAACAAAATGTATAGAGAACATACTCCTTTGGAGTGTTTCTAAAAAAATTTTTACAAAGGGAGGAACTCTCATGAAAAGAGCTTCAATCCTCATTCTTCTGCTCCTCTTGCCCCTGGCGCTGTTCGCCGCGGGTCAGAGCGACACAGAGATGGCCTCGATCCGCTTCTGGTATCACTTCGACAATCCGGACGCAGCGGTAACGCCCCTGGTCCAGAAGTTCGAGAAGGA
>CP070696.1:248813-265174 GCA_020353535.1 Spirochaetaceae bacterium
CCTGGATACAAGTTTCTGAATCGGCACACCATTAGTACCGGGAGATGAGCTGACTGTTTGAAACAAGTATAGTAGATTATATTCCTAAGTCAAGCACAATATGATTATATTGATCAGTTATGAAGCGGTATGGTTATCCGCTCTATGCTCGCGGGGTGCTTCGAACTTACGGTGAACTAAACCGGCATCGATGCCTGTGCCGGGTACCTGTACTGAAGGAGGAGATAAATGAGGGCTTTACGAGCCGGCTACGTGTCCTTCGGGACGCAATTCTACAAACCGGAGAATTTGAAAGCGATAAGTACACGGGCGGAGAAGCAGCTGACCGACGCAGGTATCGAGCTTGTACGCACCGACCCGGTGTTTGGGGAAGGAACAGAAGTCGACAGGGCAATCGCCGAACTGAAAGCCGGGGAGTGGGATTTTCTGATCGCGAATATCATCAACTGGATCGAGGTTCGTGCCGTCACCAGGGTTCTTCTGGAGTTCCGTCGGGAGCCAGTCGTGCTGTACAGCTTCGGTGGTTTCAGCGAAGGAGACACGCTGATTTCCCCCGCCGCCGGTGCCGGCTCCACCGCGATCCGTTACCCGTTGGAACGTTGGGGTTTCAAATTCAAGTACCTGTTCAACGGTCCAGACTCACCGATGGATGTCAGCGGGATCATACATTTCGGGCGGGCGGCATACACGGCCAAACAGCTGCGCAAGAGCCGGATAGGGATGATCGGATTCAACGATATGGGTTTGTATACAACCGATTTCTCCGTGATCAAGTTGAGGGATGTAATCGGACCGGAGGTCGAGAGCATGGATATGCTCCAGCTGCTACGGAGGATGGAAGCCCTCGACGCAAAGAAGGTGCAGAAGGAGATAGCCGCGATCACGAAGAATTGGGAGTATCCGTTGGGAAAGCCCAAAGAAGAAGTTGTCGAACGGGTAGTCCGTATGTACCTGGCGACTGTGCAGATCTGCGAGGAGAAGGATTTCAGTGCCTTCTCCTACAAATGCGTAGACGGGGTAGACCTGGAGCTGGACATTGTCCATGCGGTTCCCTCGTCCCTGGTTGCCTCGGCGGGTTATCCCTACGTGGATGAGAACGATATCGGTAATCTGGTGGCCGAGCTTATGTTGAAGTTGCTTTCGGGGCAGGAGCCGATGTTCCTTGAACACTACGAGCACGATCCGGAGTGGATCCTGTTGGGTGAGGACGGCTACGCGCCCAATGCCTTCATCGACGGCAACCCTCAAATCAAAGATGTATCCACTGTACTGCTCGGGGGCATCGCGCACTGTTCCCGTATCAAGCTGGGTAGAATGACGCTGGCTTGTCTGGCGGAGAGCGACAGAGGCTACCGCATGCACGTGGTCACCGGAGAAGGCAGGACGCCGCCCCAATGGGTGGAGATGGGCGTCCCCCTGCCGTCATGGCCGAGTGTGAAGTTCTTTCCCGATGTGCCGGTGCGGCAGATTCTGGACCACGTGCAGTCGCAGCACTTCGCCGCCGTATACGGGGACCACGTGGAAGCGCTGGTCGACCTCTGCAACCTGCTGGATATCGAGCCTGTGCTGGATGTTCGTCAAGCCGGGGATTGAAGGCCGGAATCAGGTCGCACCGACCCGTGCGCTTTTCTTGAAGGGCTCGGCGCTTATGGATAGGCAATCTCCAGAATTTTGAGCGTTGCCTCTTGCTCAGGTAGTTTAACCTTCACAACCTCGCCGGTCCTGCAGCCAATTAGAGCGCGGGCTAGAGGTGAAATCCAGCTGATCCGACCGGACTGCGGCTCGCTCTCGTCCACACCTACGATACGGTACACCTTTGTAGTGCCGTTCTCCTCCGCCACCTTTACTACAGCACCGAACATGGCCTGTTCCAGGTCCTGCTCTGAAGTATCAACGACTTCGAGCCTGCCGACCATGACGTTGAGGTATTCGATTCGTCGTTCAACTTCCCGCAGTCTATGTCGCGATAAACCTATGGTTTGATGATCGGCACTGTCTACGCCGGAAACCTGCCGGGAAAGCAGAGCCGCGATTTTGGGTCGCTCCGTATGGGTGAGGTGAAACAGCTCGGATTTGAGCTTCTCCGCCCCCTCGGGGGTCATGTAGTTCCTGGTACCGGGAGGAAGAGGAATCTTCAGGGCCGGAAGATCTTCATCCTGGAAGTCGCTGTCTGATTCGCTGACAAACGCTCTGCTCATAACCGGTTATTTGATAGCCCCCAGAGAAAGTCCTTTGATGATATTCTTCTGAAAAACGATATAGACGATCAGAGCGGGCACGGCGCTCAGCAACAGCCCGGCGAACTGGAGCGTAGGGGCGCCGGTGTAGCGCCCCATCAAGGCTGCCAGGGCAACCATCACTGTGCGTTTCTCCATGCTCTGCAGAAAGATCATCGGGGTAAACAGGTCGTTCCAGGACATGATGAAGTAGAAGATGATGGATAGGAAGATCGCCGCCCGGCCCATGGGGATCACCACATTCCCCACCTTCTGCAGGTAGCTGCAGCCGTCGATCTCCGCTGCCTCCAGCAGCTCGTCGATGATCGAGCGGAAGTTGGCGGTCATCAACAGAATGCACTCTGGGAGAAACAGAGCTAGGTAGGCGAAGACCACCGACCAATAGGTACTGACCAACCCGATCTTGGAGAACAGGACGTAGAGGGGGATGATGGTGACCTGACTAGGGATGAACATCGTAGCCAGCACGGCCACGTAGATGACGCTCCTGCCTTTGAAACGATACTTGGCGAACACGTAGCTGGCGAACGTTCCGATGATCAGCAGTCCCACCACCGTACAGGCTGAAATGATGAAGGAGTTCTTGAACAGGTTCAGGATCTTGAACTGGCTGATCATGGTCGTGTAGTTGACGAACTGGAGCGGGGCGTGGGGCAGGTTGAACTGGTTGGTGAAGAAGTCCGTGCGGGTTTTAAGCGAGTTGATGAGCATGTAGTACAGCGGGTAGAGAAAGGAGACCGTCAGGATACCCAGAAGCAGAGGTAGTAGGATTCCCTTTAGCTTACGCCTGCGTGTCACGATTCAGCTCCAATCGTCGGCCCGATTGGCCACCCGCATCTCGATCAGGGTCAGTATCAATACCAAAATGAGGAGCATCACCGCGATGGCGGTGGCCGTGCCATAGTCCCGGCCGAAGCCCAGGCCGAAGGATTTGAGGTAGATCATGTAATCCAGGGTGGAGGTCTCATAACCGGGGCCGCCCCGAGTCATGGCGAACAGGAACGGGAACAGCTGGGTCAGAGTCCACACGCCTGAGGCGATGATGCAGAACTCCAGTACCCGCACGAGCATGGGCACCACGATGCCGAAGGCCCGGCGCCAGTAGCCGGCCCCGTCGATGATCGCGGCCTCGAAAACCGAGGGGGGGATGGTGGACATCCCTCCTAAAATCACGATGGCCTGCCAGCCAATGGAGAACCAGACGACCGAAAATACGATCACGGCCAGGGCGGTGTAGCTGTTGCCGAACCACTCGATGGCGATTTTTTCCAGCCCGATGGCCCGCAACACGCTGTTGAACGGTCCATTGAAGCCGAAGAAGATCTTGAAGAGAAAACCGATAATTACCGCAGAGATGATCTGGGGCGTGTAAATCACCGCCCTGTACACCTGCCAGCCCTTCACCTTCTCGTAAAGCAGCAGTGCAACCACCAGGCCGATGAATACCTGGAGAGGTACGTTGATCATCAGGATGAACGTGTTGCGCAGGATCATCCAGAAAGGGCCGCCCTTCACGAAGTTCACGTAGTTCTGCAGGCCGACCCAGTCGCTCTGGTACAATCCGTCCCAGTTGGTGAAGCTCTTCATGACCGCGACGACGATGGGATAGACCCGGAGCACCGCCAGGATCAGGATCACGGGAAGCAGGGAGAGGAATATCGGCAGGAAGTTTCTCTTTAATTTCATGGTTGATCCTGATACTGTAGCGCTAGGCTCGATTTTTCGCAATCGAGTCCCTCTGGACTGTACTGTGCGGCTGGCTCAAAAAGTGAAAAAAATACCGACACCCCGGCGCAAGGCGCCGCGGTGCCGGTAAAGTGCCTGGCCTCTATTAGTTTTCAGAAATTACGGACCGGCCCTCTTATCCAGCTCCTGGGCAAACTCCATGGGCGTCATCTTGCCACCGGCGACCAATCCGCCCTGGGTGTAGTAGACCTCGGCGGGGCCTGCGGTCAGCAAGTTGTCCACCCAGTAGATGTACGTGCCGACGTACTTGTGCAGCTTGGCGATGTTGCTGTTCGGTGCCCAGCCCAGCTCCTGGATGGTGATGTCGGAGCGTACGATCGGGTAGGTGTTGATCTTCATGGCGGCTAGAACCTCCGCCTTGGAGTTCAGATGGGAGGCCAGCTTGACCGCCATTTCCGGATACTTGGTCTTCTTGGCGATGACAAAGCTCTGACCCGGGCCGCCGATGGTGGAATTGGTTATCTTGGCGTTGGGGTCCATCTCCGGCGGCATCAACACGCCGGCGTCGGCGCCAAGGGTCTTCTCCGCGTCGGCCAGGAAGCTGGGAACCGCCGGCCAGATCGCTCCCTTGCCCTGGAGAAACTGACTGAAGGAGTCATTGGCCGTGAGCAGATCCTGGCGGAAGAAGCCGTTGGTGTACAGGGAGTGATAGTACTCCAGGGTAGCCAGCAGGCCTTTGTCCTCGGCGAACTTCTTCCTGCCGTATGTTTCTTCGATGATCGTCGGGTTGCCGGTAATTTGGGTCCACCAGTAATCCGCGATCCAGGCCAGGAACCAGGGCACTCCCTGGGCGGCCTCGTCCACGAGGATGGGAATGGTGCCGCTGGCCTTGATCTTGGCCAGGGCGGCATCGAACTCCTTTAGAGTCTTCGGTGGGCTGGCCTCGAAGTCCAGGCCTGCCTTCTTCACCAGCGCCTTGTTGTAGAGCATGAAGCAGATCTGGTTCTGGGCTGCCGGGTAGCCTAGGATGGCGCCGTCGTCCTTGAAGCCGTCCCGAACGGACTCCCAGCCCCAGATGTTTTTCAGGTCTGCGGCCGGAACCATGTTGTCCAGGGGCAGGATCACCTCCTTCAGGGCGAAGATCGGTTGGCCCGTCCAGAGATTGGCCACGTCCGGAGCGTTGCCGGCCAGGCCGGCGGTTTTGAAGTTGGTGTGGGCCGCTCCCTGATCCGGCGGCACCACCAGCTCGATGCTGACCCCGGGATTGGCCGCCTCGAAGCGCTTGAAGGCTTGCGAGACATACCACTGGTCCTGAGGCTTCTGCTGCTCGGTGGGACCGATGATGCTGTCCGCGCCGTTGACCCACATGGTCATCTTCATCGCCTCAGCCTTTGATCCTTGCGTTCCGCCGGCAAACACCACGAAGGTTGCCGCCGTGAGCAGGAATGTGCACACCAGGAATCTGAGTAACATTTTTTTGCTCATAAGTACCCCCTTGATTGGATTGATATAAATAAATGATATGCTATTAATTCACGCAGATCAATAACATGTTTTGAGGACTATAATCAAATCCTGTCCGGATTTGTCTTGATACCGATATGTTGCGACCCTTATTTGTATCAGTCGCTTTTTCCCTCCTACTTTATTTACCTTTTTCATATCTGCACGTGCGCCAGATTCAACATCCTGGCCACCGCTGAGATAGTCTGGTTCAAATTTCCGTAGGCTGCGGTGTGATGGTGGGAAGGAGCGGACAGCAGCCACTTCTCCGAAAACTCCCTGATGCTGCCGCCGTTCCATTTGAAGAATGTTTGAGGAGCGGAAATATCCCTCGGATTCATCTCCAGGAAGCTTCCCTCGGAGGATATGAGCTGAAACGATCCCTGCCCGATGTTCCCGATAGAGAAGAGGGTTATATCACCGGGGCGGTAGGAGTAGTTGAACGAGGCGCCGAATCCATTGACCCCTTCGTAGTAGATGGTCGGTACGACGCGTACCCCCCGTTTGTTGTCAGCCAGTCCGGGATTACCATGTCCGTCGTGGGAGTTGAACATCAGATCCCGTTTGAAATCGAGGATGTAGTGCTCGAGGAATGTCGAATGCCCTGCAAGCTCTTCCAGCACGAGCATGGCGAGAGCCCGCAGCACGTCCGCTTCGCAGGTGAAGGGCACATGATTCTCCACGAGCCTGGAAGTGCCGAAGAAGGGAATGATGCCGATTCTCTGGTCGGAAAGCCACACCTGGTCGAACTCGGCCACTGCGTCGTAGCCGCCCTCTGCAACCACTTTCTCGAGGGCCGAGGCCAGCCTGGCGGAGCGAATCATCATCGTCTCATCGACTTCCACTTTACGGCCCTTGCTCTGCTGCTCCTTCACGATCGTCTTGGCTTCGGCTTCGCTGGTTGCCTCGAAGGCATCGATGACCAGATCGTGATCGATGGGCCAGCAGGTGGAGCCGAAGGTTTCCATGACTGCGAAGTTGTCCTGCATGAGATCCGTCATTCCTTCGAAGGGATGACCGATGATGCCGATCTTGCTGTTTCGCAGGCGGGCTGCCGCTTTGGCCGCTGAAAGATATTGGGCGATTTTTGCTCTTGCGCCGGCATCGTCGATCGAGCCTGTGACCAGAAAGAAGTTCCTGTTTGACCTGATCAACGTACTGGTAACCTCGGGCAGCCCGGCCATTCCGGAGTTCATCATGATGAGGTCGAAATCAGCATTCTCGGAAAACTCGTTCACGAACTGGGCGTTCCAGATCACGATCGGGACATCCAGTTCGAGAAGGGCGCGCATGGGAATCAGCCCTTTCTGATAGGCCAGTTCGATGAAGACGATGACATCGACATCCTGTTCTTTCAAGACCTTCGCGACTCGTACGGCCTCGTTCTCGTACTCGAAAAATCCGGGATTCACAACTTCGCCAAATCCAGTCAAAGCTTCGGCATAGCGGTTGGCGGCTTTACGCGCTTCCTCCCGCATGTGCCCGGTTTTATTGAATCGATCTTCGAGCAATGCGGTGACCATCAGGCCGATTTTAAATTCCTTTTCTGCGATTGGCATTGGGATAACCTCCGAAACGACTAAGTCTGAGCAGTATTTCTATTCGGATTAAATGTATACTGGATTCCCTCCCTTATGTAAAGACAAGCTATGATCGAATTATGCAAAATACGCCCGGATCTATCAAAAAAATTAGGCCAGGAGATAAGTTTTGTCAATATTCCCTTGACAGCGCCGGTAAATGTATATAAAAATGGTGACCATTCGACTATGGAGTACCGTCGGTACTTGCATAGGTAACACAAACCACATCAAAGGAAGGAGGAGAGCTTATGAAAAAAAGACTCTTCGTGTGCCTGGTGTTTGCCGTTGCCGCACTGGTGCTGATTTCCGGCGTCTATGCGGGGGGAGGCAAGGAAGCTGCGGGTCTCGAGGCGCGTTTGGCCTCCAGAGAGCCGGCGCTCAAGGGTGAGCCTCTTACGCCAACAGATTTCCCGACATCACTGCTTCCCGGAATCAGCAAACCGGGGGCGATCCCCGACAAGAAGTACTTTATCGTATATTCAAACGGGGACATGAATGACCTGTGGCGTCTGAACCACGTCAAAGACATGGAAGCCTGGGGAAACGCCTACAACGATCGCTTCGGTGTGAAGTTTATGTGGGCGAACGCTGGGAACAACTCGGCCAAGCAGGTGTCGGACATCGAGAGCTTGCTGGCCCTGAAGCCTGACCTGCTAGTCGTATCAGCGAACGAGGCTGAGCCTCTGTCAGTCATCTACGACAACGTCCAAGAGTTACAGGTACCGCTGATCACGGTGGATCGCGGTATCGCCCGCCCTCTGGCCTGGGAAAAGGACGATGACTTCTACATTCTGCACATCTCGATGGATTTCATGTATCAGGGTGTGGTGCAGGGGCAGATGATCGTCGAGTATCTCAACGACAAGTACGGAAAACCAATAGGCAACGTAGTCGAATTGGCTGGTTTGGCCGGTTCCGAGCCCGCAATTCATCGCTCGATCGGTCTGAACCTCGTGCTGGATCAGTACCCGGATATCCGCATCATCGCTTCGCGTCCGACGGCGTTCGACCGCAAGAAGGCCTATGAGATCATGCGTGACTGGCTGACTACCTATCCGGCCGGTACGATCGATGCAGTGGCCGGTTCTTTCGACGAAGGAAACCTGGGCGCCCTGCAGGCTGCCAAGGAAGCCGGTCGTACGGAGTTGGTCGGCAAGGCCCAGTTCGGCATCGACGGTGTCGGAGAGTTCTTGGACGATATCGTCAAGGGCGAAACCAACCTGACTACAGAAACACCTCC
Source organism: Spirochaetaceae bacterium (assembly GCA_020353535.1). Taxonomy (GTDB): domain Bacteria; phylum Spirochaetota; class Spirochaetia; order SZUA-6; family DRHE01; genus JAFGQJ01. Next base: position 257,063 of record CP070696.1, read on the forward strand.
CTATTTCGGGATGCTCGCCTTCGAATACGGCATCCGCTGGCTGAACGGCGAGCGGCAGCTCCCCCAAAGGGTTATGTTGCCGATGCGCACCTATACCAGCGACAAGATGGACCTGCTTAAAAAGCATCTGCAGCTCATGGTGGACAACAAGAAAGACTTCCCGCTGGTGGAATGGGGCGGCCAGGCGGAACTGTACGTGCCGGTTGACAAGTACTATCCGAAGTCATGGACGGACGATGAGTCCCTGCTGAACAAGCCGTACTACGTCACCGATCCGCCTATCAAGACCAAATAACGCATAAATTGAAGGCTATAGGATAGCAAGCAGATCTGCGCTATCCTATAGCCACTTTTTTTTTAACTTCAGGGGGTAAGTTGTGGCGGAGGTTCTGCTCAAAGCCAGGAATATCTCTAAAGCTTTTCCCGGTGTACGCGCTCTTGACGGAGTGAATTTCGAGCTGGACAAGGGAGAGCTTCACTGCCTTGTGGGAGAAAACGGAGCCGGTAAAACCACCTTCGTCAAAGCCCTTTCAGGGGCGTACCTGGACTACGAAGGGGAGCTGTACATACAGGGCGAAAAGGTCCAGATCACAAATCCTCTCCAGGCAGTGAAGCTGGGCATCTCGGCGGTGCAGCAGCATCGGGATTTGGTGCCCACTTTATCCGGGGCGGAGAATATCTACCTTGGTCTGGAGCTCACCAAGGGTATGTTCATAGACTTTGACGAGCAGTACCGAAGAGCCAGGAAGATCACCGATCGGTTCGACAAGACGATAGAGCTGAAAATCCCCGTCCAATATCTAACCGTAGCCGAGCAGGAAATCGTGGCGATTGCCAAGGCATTGCTGCGGAACCCGCGCATCCTGATCCTGGATGAAGCAACCGCACCGCTTGACCGCAACGAGCGAAAGGTGCTTTTCGAAGTGCTGCGGGAGATCAAGAGCGAAGGAGAGATAGGGATCATTTTCATCTCCCACAACCTGGAAGAACTTTTTGAAATCGGTGATCGGGTCACGGTTTTCAAAGACGGTCAGTTGGTGGATACCACGGCGCTTTCGGAAGTGACCATGAACGAAATCATCCGCATGATGATCGGCAAGGAGGAAAGGCAACGATATTCGAAAAAGAAGATGAACAGGGGTGAGGAAATTCTGCGTTTGTCTGAGGTTTCGGTTCCGAATTTACTCGAAGATGTCAACCTGGCCGTCCATGCAGGGGAGATCGTCGGCGTGGCCGGCAGGCTCGGTTCGAACAAGGAAAAGATTGCAGAGGCAATCTTTGGCTTGTCTCCTGTCTCCGGAGGTGACATCATTTTCAAGGGGAAACAGATTTCCGCGGAGACCCCCGCCAAATCGATCCATCTAGGTATCGGACTGCTCCCCGTGGACCGACGGGAGGAGGGACTAGTCCTCTCCCGAGCGGTGGCGGAGAACATCATCCTGACCTGGATCAATAAGTTCAGACGCGCTTTCAGTTCGGCGAAATCCGTGCGGAACGTAGCCGGAAACTTCGTTAAGAAATTGAGCATCAAAACCACGGGATTGGCTCAACGGGTGGAGTATCTAAGCGGCGGCAACCAACAGAAAGTTGTGATGGCGAAATGGCTGGCAGCCGACTCCGACCTTTTGGTACTTTTGGAGCCAACGGAGGGGATAGATGTCGGAACCCGCTGGGAGATCTATCAGATCCTGGAGGACCTGGCCGAAGCGGGCAAGGCCATCCTGGTCATTTCTTCGGACCTTGATGAGCTGCTCGTCATATCCGATCGAATCGTGATCATGGGCTGGGGCCGAGTGATCGAAGAGGTTAGGCAGGACAACATGAATAAGGAATACATCTTCGAAAAAACGATAGCCAGATACAATGGGAAAGGAAAAGACGGTGAGAGTGAATAGAACCCTTAACAGGATCGTCCCGTTTTTCCTACAGCATCGGCTGCTGCTCGTTTACGCTGCGTTGGCTGTCGCCATGATCATTTTCACCGACGGTTTTTTCAACAGGTTCAACATCGCGTCTATATTGGGATTGGGCTCGATCATGGGCTTTATGGTTCTCGGGGAGACGATGGTTGTGCTTACCGGCGGCATCGACCTGTCGGTCGGCAACATAGCCAGTTTCGCCTCCGTAATGACCGCCTGGACCATGATTACATTTCAAAACAAGCTGCCCGATCCGGTGGTCCTGGTGCTTACGGTTTTGATCGGACTGGCCTGCGGAGCAGCGGTAGGATTGATAAACGGATTCGCCGTCACCCGCATGGACATCCCGCCGTTGATCGCTACCCTGGGGGGCTTTTGGATTGCAGTCGGATTCGCCGAGTTCGTGTTCTCAGGCGTACCTACCCCGTTGAAAATACAATCTTTCCGCTTCTTGGGGCGATTCAAGCTGTTCGGCATGTTCCCATTGGTATTTTTAGTATTCTTGGCGTTCACGATCGTCGTGGCTGTCGTGCTCACTCGGTTGCGGGCCGGCCGCTACGTGTACGCTGTAGGCGGATCGCGGGAAGCAGCCTACTTGTCAGGGATCAAAACCAAGAGAGTTCTTATGTTTGTATACCTGCTGTCCGGTGTATTTTCGGCCATCGGCGGGATATTCCTTGCCGCCTGGATGAATGTGGGGGACAGCCGGGGAGCGATGGGTTATGAGTTCATCGCCATTACCGCTGTAGTTATGGGTGGTGCCTCCCTGTTCGGCGGTCAGGGGAATCTCTGGGATTCGGTATTCGGTATCATTACGCTCCAGACTATACGGAAGATCATACCCCACCTGCGGATCTCGACCTTCTACGAAGACGGCATCGTTGGGATCATTCTCTTGATTGCTGTTCTGCTGAATGTGACGGGTCGGCGGCGCAGCTTCCAAATTGAATCGTGAGGTGTACGATAGGTGAGTGATACAAATATAGATTTTTCCGAACCGAAGCGCTTCGACTTCCTGGATTTCGTCCGAAACAACAGCCATCTGGTTACCCTTCTTTCCCTGATGGTCATCGCCACCATTATAACCCGTGGGTTGTTTATTCGTCCCGACAACCTTTTTTCTGTGATCATTCGGGCATCGATCCTAGGAACTCTGGCGATCGGTCAGACCCTCGTGATATTGACTGCAGGTATTGATCTGTGCATCGCCGCCAATCTGGGATTGACGATCGCCACGATGTCCCTTTTCCTGCGACTGGGTCAGGGTCCGCTTGCGGTTATGATCCTAGGCCTGCTGGCGCCGACACTTATCGGTTTTATCAACGGGCAGATCGTAGCGCGCACAAGAGTTCCCCCGTTTATCGTCACTCTGGGCATGAGTCTGATCGTATGGTCTATCAACCTCGCTGCTGTGGGTGCCCATGCGACGGTGTTTTACGATATTCAGGTTTTTATTGACAAGTACACGGGCTTTCTGTCCTTCCTCGGCGCAAACTCGTTCCCGGCGGTGGTGTGGATCATCGCCACGGTGTTCTGGGTGTTGATGCTGAGGTACAGCCGTTTGGGTCACAACATCTACGCAACCGGCGGAAAAGAGAAGGCGGCATTTTTCAGCGGCGTGAAAACCGGCCGCATCAAGGTTCTGGTCTATACTCTGAGTGGTCTGTTCGCCGGTCTGGGAGCCATTCTCTATGCCTATAAGCTCGGGGGGACTAATCCCGTGGCGGGCAAAGAGTTCGTCCTGGAAACGATCGCCGCCACCGTCATCGGCGGCACCTCCCTGTTCGGTGGAGAGGGGAAGATGCTCGGGACCTTGATAGGCGCCCTGGTGATGACGATCCTGATCAACTTCATGAACATCATGAATGTAAATCCGTTTCTGCAGCAGGCCATTATAGGCAGCATCTTCATCGTCTTCGTGTATATGCTGAATAGAATTCGCACCATACGCCTGAAGAGCCTGTACGAGAGGGAGTGAGAGGTTTTCCACTCGCCAGAAGACGCAAATCATATAAACAACAGAAAAAGCCGGCGGAACAGCCCCTGCTGTCGAGCCGGCTTTTTTTATTTGAACCGCGAAGCAGACGCCTCTATCTGGTGTAGAAGCGGTGGGTTGTTTTATGACTGTAGGTCTGTCCCGGCCGCAGGATGCATGAGGGAAAGTGGGGAATATTAACAGAGTCGGGAAAAAACTCGGTTTCCACGCAAAAACCGCCATGCTTGGGGTAGATGGCGCCGCCTGCCCCCTTTAGATTGTCCAAGAAATTACCAGAGTAAAATTGGATCCCCGGCTTTGTCGTCCAAATCTCCATACCCCGCCCGCTATTCGGCTCATAGATATCCGCAATGCGCTTCAGTGCGGTAGACGCGGGACCGGCTACGAAGCAGTGGTCGTACCCGCCTTCCACATCACCGATATGTTCGCCGACGGCTCTTGGTACTGTAAAATCAAAGGGTGTCCCATTCACGGACAGAACTTCCCCGGTGGGCATCAGGGTTTTTCCAACGGGAATATAAAACGGACAGAAGAGGGTAACCTGGTGATCCAGGATCGTCCCGGTACCGGTCAGGTTCCAGTAGCTGTGTTGAGTAAGGTTTACCGGCGTGGGTTTGTCCGTATTCGCCTGGTATTCGAAGGAAAGCTCGTCATCCTCGTTCAGCTGGTATGTCATTGTGATATCCAGGTTTCCAGGGTAGCCTTCCTCTCCGTCCCTGCTCAGGTAATGCAATCTCACCCCTGCGAGGGAGGATTCCTGAAACGGTTCTGCCTTCCATAAGACCTTATCGTAACCTTTTTCGCCTCCGTGAAGATGGTTGGCCACCGCGTCGGGACCTGCTCCGTAGGTATCGTTGCAGGCGAGGGTATACTCCTTTTCGTCCAGAATGAATTTGCCGGAGGTGATGCGATTTGCATATCTACCTACGACGGCTCCAAAAAACGGTGATTTTTCCACGTAGTCTTCGAACTTGTCGAAGCCCAGGGTCACGTTGATCGTCTGAGCTCGCCGATCGGGGGTCTTCAGGGACACGAGTATGCCTCCATAGTCAATAACCCGTGCTTCGATGCCCTTTGAATTCGAAACGGTGAACATCTTGATCTTCGTTCCGTCGGACAACTGCGCATAATCTTGCTCTTTTACCTTCATTCTTCTCTCCCTTCCTCCTGTGTTATATTGATAGTTGGACTACCTGTCTGCTCTCGAAAAGACCTGTATTCTGTCGATGCAAACCGGATATCCCTAGCAAACGCATGCTCACGGGCTCGGTTCCTGAATCGTATTGGCGTGTATCCCCGAAGCTTCTTGCCGTCAAGAACACCGAGCTCTGTAGCGGGACTCACTGCTGCTCCAGGGAAGACAACGGCTTCAGGACCAAAGGCAGCCTCCAGTCTGCGGTTGGAAAAAGATAGGAGCTTTCAGAGCTTTTTGTATAATATACCCCTCCTTCCTCAGGACCGAATACGAGCAGCCGATATTCTCTGCCCTGACGGGTCCTCAGATCAAGCTCTGCCACAGGTTTTTCCGTGAGTTTTTCAGCGACGGCGCCCTGATCGCTGAAGGCCAATCCCTCCATGACGGCGATCGCATTGGCGAGGCTATCCACCTCGGTGCTGTCAAGCTTGAAGGAAGCTCTCTGCCGGGAGTCATGCCCGAGATTCCAGGTATTTCCCCCCTCGACATCCTTTACCAGTACGTAGTCCAAGTACAGCTCCCCCAATTCGGGCAGATTTATTCGTCCGCGCGTCGCGAGACGGATGATATCCTCAGCCTTGAGGTCATCTGGAAACAATCGCAGGTTGGACCAAAACTGGGACGGTGCATCGAGATAGAAATCCAGGGCCCTGTTCAGGAGAACGACCTGGCTATGACCGTCCAGGCGAACGAAACTGCCCCCGTCTTGTCCATCTCTCTTGCCCACGTGCAGGTGAGCAAGAGAGATGTTGTCCCCGTCCAGCAGGATGATGTACCGGCCCGGTTCTTCGGTCAACCCGAAAGCAGCTTTGGCAGCGGAACCGGCGGCCACTTGACGGATCTGTTTGACGGAAGCCAGAAGATCGAGCAGGCTCTGGATGTGACGGGCGTGTCCCGGGTATTCCCGCCCGCCGATGAGGATCTTCCACTCGCCGTTTCTCCTGACAACGGTTTGCACTCCTTCTAAGGAGGACATACGGATTTCTTGAACCATTGGCACTGCAAGTTCCGGGAGGAGCGGCTCGGAACGAGCGCGTTCCTGCATTCTTCCGGGGGAGTACAACATACCCAACCCGTACAGCATCCCCAAGGTGAATATCAGCGCGACCAATACAATTGTTCGAGAATTGATCGTTGCAGTATTCATTGTTTTCGTCCCCGTCCTGACGAGGAGTACCTAGATTTCCTGCGCCGTCCGGCAAGTCGTAGGGCTCCGAATCCCGCGACGACGAAGGGGATGAGAATCAGATTAGACAGCCGAGTGAGCTTTATAGTCCTGTCCCGTACCTCTTGATCTCGAATCTTGTTCAACCTTACATCTCTGGTAGCCCGGGTTCTTATCGACAGCAGGTCTTCCTCGTTGTTCAACCAATCAGCCGCATTCTGCAAGAAATGCAAATTGTAACTCCCATCAGTATAATGGAGGAATTCCGTTGCGAAATCCGCATCGCCGATGACGATCACTCTTGTCGGCCTGCCTCCGCCAGGGAAGCTGTTCAACTGTCCGGGCACGGCTCCCTGGTTCGGCGGCAGTTTGTCGTGAAAGTAGCTGCTCAATTCTCCGGAAACGGTAACAGCGAGGGGAATGCGGCCCGGATTGAAAGGTTGGGAATCGATCAGCCGTTCGGCCTGCTCCGGAAGGGTGGCGAAGGGCGGTCTATCCAATACCCACCCTCGATCGGTTGTGGTAAGCAGGATTTCGGTCTCGAGCCCGGCCTTTGTCTCTACGGCAATCGGACTCGCCCAGAACAGGTCGAGGCCGGGGAAGTTCGCCGTCATGGGATTGTCAGCTGCGGCATACTGGCTGGACAGGGCGATCCAATAGGGATATGGTCCCAGGATCTCCCACATCACCTGACCGCTCACCTGTCGGGGAAGTCGGAAGTTCTGACAGTATCTGTCCAACACGAGTGCCTGTTCGACTACGACCCCGTAGTGCTCGAGCATTTTCAGCAGGGGAGATTCGCCTACGGCTTTTGCCTCCAGTTCTCTTTGAAAGTCGATCGTCACACCTTCCACAGCGAACAGTGCCCGACCTCCTCGCATGAGGAATTTGTCCACCGGCAAGAGATCCGGTTCCCGCAGATGACGGTTTCCAAATACGAACAGGACGTTCACTTCTTCAGGAATCGCTTCTCCCGGTCCGATTCTCCGAAGCGCGTACCGAGACGCAAGCGTTGACTCCAGAGATCGAAAATGCCTGTCGAAGTCCAGGCTGAAATCCCCCAGCAACAGGCCGATAATGGCTTTCTCCCCCCGAACCAATCTACGGATTCTGTAGGCAAGATCGTATTCCAGGGTCTCGATTTGAAAGGCCACGGGAAGCGCTTCGCTTCTGTCCAGATAGTGAATTGCGATACCGGTGTACATCTCGGCTACCCTCAGCGCGTCCCCTTCGATGATCTCAACTTTTTGTGGCACGATACCGAGCTCCAGGGCACGCCGTTCCTCTCTGTCGAGGACCGGATCGGTGATGTCTACTCTGATCTTGCCCTTCGAGTGGGCGACGAGCTCGTAGAGCAGATCCTCGATTTGAGCAGGTATGGGAGACACTGCTTTCAGCTTTTTGGAGACGTAGTAGGTAATATACACGTTCTCCGGGATCTCCCGGTATAGATTTTTTGAGACCTCGGACAGTGAGAATATGCGGTTCGTAGTAAGATCTATGCGAAGAAAAAAACGGCTGCTGTTCAGTGCAAGAAGCAGAAAAAACAGCACTGTAAGAACCAGGTGGAGAATCTCGGTTTTTTTTTGCATGCTACATATCAATCATTCGTAGAAAAAAATTTAGCATCCGACGACAAGCAAGCATCGTTGCGTTTCGCCCCATTGCATCCTGGTGCTTCCGGCTTAGGACTAAAACTTGATCTCCGCCACGATATGCTGTCTTTGGGAATCCAGGGCCGCGGTCTGCAGGGCATGGGACAGCCGGGTTTCCTCCGGGGTGAAGCAGCCGAAGGGCACCTCCCTGCCGGCCAGCTCGTTCAGGTACGCCCCCCACA
>CP070696.1:265274-281419 GCA_020353535.1 Spirochaetaceae bacterium
GGACCTTCATAATAATAGGTCAGCAGCAGTACACACCCCTTAGGGGAAGAGGGAGCACCGAGATTAAACGCCCACTCACATGTCATACTTTACGAGCAAGATAATTACCGAATTCCTCCACGCTGAGATAACGTACATCTTTAGAGTACCGCAACTGTTGCCTGGTGATGCTAAGGTAACTATTACATCCCGGATGCTGCAATTTTTGGTGGTATATTCTAAGGATCAATGCAATCGCCCCAACTGCCGATCAGATAAAGTAGACAATCATACGTAGGGAGGTAGTCATGGTGATCCAGTCTCAGTGGTTGAAACGGGGAGCCCAGGTTTTGGTGCTCATATTGGCAGTGCTCGTGGTCTTCGGCTGTGCAGGGGTCAAAGCCCGGCAGCAGTCTTTCAGCTCATTCGTATTTTCAGCGGCGGATAATCCGGCGTTGAGCAGGGATGTCGTGGGAGCGGTCGACTGGCGGGCAAAAATCGTCACCCTTGTAGTGCCGCCGGGCACAAGGGTGAGTTCTCTGATCGCAACCTACGTCGCACCGGAGGGCGCATCCGTGTACGTGCGCAGCCAGGGAAGCACCATCCCCCAGACAAACGGCGCCACCGCCAATGACTTCCGCCGGCCGGTTGAGTACCTGCTCGTCCTGGAGGACGGTACCGAGGTGGTGTTCGTGGTCAAGGTGCGGGAAGCGGAGACCAATCCGAACCTGGCTTCCATGACTCTCGGAGACAACGTAGCCTTCTCACCGAGCTTTGCGAAAGATGTGGAGAGCTACAATGCTGAAGTGCCCTATGCAATCGCAGAGTTGACCATCCGCCCCAATGCAGAGAGTCAATACGCCAGTATTACCATCGACGGCCGCAAATACCCGGCTCGGAACGCTGCGGCAGCGGTAGCACTGCGAGCAGGGGAGATGAACGCCATCAGCATTGTGGTCACCGCGGAGGACGGCGTTACCACACGAACATACACGCTGAATGTGAAACGGGCTGAACCCGACAGGGACTCGAGTTTGGCCGGCTTGAGCGTCGGCGGAGACACGGTGTTGACTCCGCCATTCTCTCCGGACATCATCGGCTACCGCATCAGCGTTCCCTACCAGCCGGAGGCCCTGACCTTTACGCCTACCACGAACAGTGCGGTTGCCACGGTGACCGTTCAGGGTATAGCCGTGCCCTCGGGATCTGAATCACAACCGATAGAACTCGGGGATGAGCTGATTACATCTGCGGATATCGTGGTCACCGCCCAGGACGGAACAACCAAGACTACCTACACCGTGACCATTCAGAGAGCCGAGCCGGACAGGGATGCCAGCCTGGCAGCCATCGGAGTGAGCGAGGGAGCCTCTGTAGCGCCTAAGTTTTCGAAGAACATCACCGTATATGAGATTTCCATCCCCAATACAATGGATAAGGTCGTATTGACGCCGCAGGCGAGCAGCCCGGTAGCTACGGTGACCGTAGCGGGAGAACCCCTACCGGCAGGGACTTCGCTGGAGCCGATCGTCCTGGCTGAGGATTCTTCCGTGGAGGTCGAGATCCTGGTCACGGCTCAGGACAAAAAAACAATGAAGCCATACAATCTGAAGGTGATTCGCAGGCCCATCGATCCGAGCTGGACCCAAGCCGTTGGCAGCGCGGGTTTTTCCAGCCGTTTCGGCTTCGAGGCAGTCGTCTTCAAGGGAAAACTGTGGGTCATCGGCGGTTCTGCTACCAATATGGACTACTTCAATGACATCTGGTACAGCGACGACGGCACAACCTGGACCAGAGCAACCCAAAATCCGGGCTTTACACCACGAAGAAATCACCAGGTGGTTGAATACAAGGGGCAGCTGTGGCTGTTCGGCGGTGAGACCGGCATGTACCAGTACGAGAACGACGTCTGGACATCGAAAGACGGCGTCTATTGGACAGAGGTGGATGTGAAAGATCCGTTCCCTAAACAGGTGAATCATCAGGCCGCGGTATTCAAGGGACAGATCTGGATTATCGGTGGTTACGGGCCAGACTCAACGGGGAGTGCAGTTTGGTCCAGCAAGGACGGGAAAGTCTGGACCGAAGAGAGCCGGGAGGCCGGCTTTCCTGCCCGGGATATGCATCAGCTGATCGCCTTCAAGAACAAGCTTTGGATCATCGGCGGACAAAGGGGGTCTGTACGCTTTGGAGATGTCTGGTCCTCAAGCGACGGTGTAACCTGGACACAGGAAGTCGACCTCTCAACCAGCGGATTTGGCGCCCGCATGATGCACGAAGCCGCCGTGTACGCCGGACGGATGTGGGTAAGCGGCGGATATGTTGAAGGGATCGGAGCGGCGAATGACGTCTGGTATACCAAAGACGGCAAGGAGTGGAAACAAGCCACGGAATCCGCTGAGTTCATCCCGCGCCTCGGTCATCAGATGGTCGACTTCAAAGGTAGGCTCTGGATTATCGGGGGCACGGATAATCGCGTCGCCAGAAACGATGTATGGTACTCCAACGCCAAAGGAGAACCGGAACCCGAGTAATCAATCAGAGTTTGCAGTTAAGCACAGGGGGTGCCCGGTTTTTCCGGGCACCCCTTTTCAAATTCGCAAGACTGCACCGCAAACCCTCTCGACCACTGTGACTTGAATGTTATATTGATAAAAATGTTGAAAATGTTTATTATGTTGTATAGATGTTTTTGTTAGCTTGATAACCTTTTCAAGAACTATTGTCTTTTTTGCTGTCAGGAGGCAAATATGAGTACCCTGGCTAGAAAACCGAAGAGGGGCTTGAAAGCACTGTACATCCTTCTCGGCATCGTTCCCTGGATCGCCATTAATTACTATTGGATCCGTATCGGCGAGCTTAAAAATCCGACGTGGATGATCGTGGTTAATGCCCTGATCGCCTTCCTGGCTTTCGTGGGTCCGGCTCTGGATCGGGGCTTCCGAAAGCTGAAGTCCCGCGATTGAAGCCCGTCACTCCCAACGCGAGGGTATCACGCCAATCAAAGGCTCGCAAAGCAGAAAATACGCTTGACAAGAGGGTAACGAGCGTGTACCCAATATAAAAACCTCGAGTCGAGGATCGTATGGACCCTAAGAGTGAAGATAACAACACTGCCGCGACAACCGTTCTCTACCTCAGGGGGCTTGACGAACAACTCGTAAAAAGATTCAAGCTGCTCTGCAGTATTCGCGGAGAATCTCTGAAGGACTCGGTGTCCCGCCTGATCAGCAGCGAACTGGACCAGGCGGACCTTCGCCAGGAGTTCCGCCAATTCATGGAAGGCGAGACTACCTGATAGACTGCACCCGCCGCTCCAGGATTTCAAGCACTTGCGCCTCCGCGCCGACTTCGTGGATGAGGTTGAAGCTGCTGTAGCGATTGCGCAGAGGGCGGATGTAGCGCATCGGCAAAAGCGCCTGAGGGACGTCCAGTCGATAGTCGGACAGGCTGAACGGAAAGGAGATTTCGGACAGGGCTTCCACAGCCTCCTGCAATTCCCTCAACAAGCTGTCGCTCAGTCCGATGATCGTTCCACGATGTTTCTGGATATTCTCGAGGCGAGTTCTATACACCTCCGTTCCCGGCAGATGCTCACCCATCTCGTCCCTCATCTGTTCGCGGAAAGGTTCCACTGCAGGAATCAGCGTCTGCTCCCAGGAAGGTTCGGCGCTCAGAATCCGAAGTCGATTGTCGAGATCGTACTCCCAATTCCTTAGATTCTTGTAGAACTCTCCGTAGCCGGCCAGCAGGATACTGCAGGACAAACCCACCAGCAGACCGTGGAGCTCCAGATCAGGATTTCCAACGGTATGGGCGAGCTCCCAGAAGTGAGCAATGGTATGCTCGGCGGAGGAAGCGGGACGGGAACTGACCAGCGCCTGCATGGCTAAACCCGACAACAGGAGTGCATCGGTGAGGGATTGCACGGCGGCTCGCCGCGCACTTGACAGTGACTTCACCGCGTTCATGGCCTGTCGAGCCGAGTCCAAACACATCCGGGCGGTATCCTCACAGATATGCTCTTCTGTAATGAGGGCGGAAATCTTCCAATCCATAAAGGACAGATACTTTGCCAGCAGGTCACCGACTCCGGAGAGAAAGAGCACCTCAGGAGCCTGTTCCAGCACTCCCAGATCGGCAAATATGACCTCTGTCGGCTGTGCCGGCTCGGTTTTATGCCTGTGTTTCAACTTCAGAGCCGCGGTCCCGGAACTGTAGGCATCCACCGAAGGTGCGGTGAGCACACACCAGTTCGGGACTGCCAGGTTGAGGGACACCATCTTGGCAATGTCACTGATGGTGCCACCTCCCACCGCCAGGACCAGATCCGGCCTGTATTCACCCGCAATCCTGCAGAGGCATCCAATGATTTCGGCAGAAGTGCGGGGCCGCGGTACGGCGGGAAGCACGGTCGAGGAGAAGCGAAAGCGGGACAGGATCCGCTTGCACTGCTCAGCCGCCGCCTTTTCTGTATTCTGGTCGCTCAAGATCCAGATCTTCACATCTTTCCGGTAGTGCTCCCTGAAAACGGAAGGCATCTCTTCAAGCACCCCATCACCCAGAAGGATTTTCTTCGTCCCCAAAGCGTGTTCTCCGCCGCAGGAACAGCGCAGCGTCCCCTGTTTCGGGTACCTGTCCAGATAGGACTGAAAGTAGTGTCGCATGATACAGGCGGGATCAGATGTGCAGCGATGTAGATGGCACGAGGCGATTGGCAGCGGCGAAGGCCTGTTCTACAGCTGCGGCGATGGTTTGACCATCCAATCCGTACAGAGCCAGCTGTTCTCGCCTCGATCCATGTGGAAGAAATCTCCGGGGAAAACCGAGGTGGAGAAAGGGAAGAGCGGTGCCCCTTAGTTTCAGATCCGCCGCGATCTTCTCCCCGATTCCCCCGCAGCGGCAGCCCTCTTCAACAAGACAGACAAGTCGGTATCTGTAGAACAGGGATACGAGGTGGTCCATGTCCAAAGGCTGAAGAAAACGCAGATTGTACACGTCCGCCGGGATCTTGAGACCGTTGAGCAAATCCGCGGCTTGAAGCGCTTCCTCCAGCAGCGCCCCGAATGCGGCGATCAGCACCTCACCACGATTCTGACGGACCAGCACACCCCGCCCTTCCAGCAGAGGTTGGCCGGCCATTGATTGGCCTGGACAGCAGGGGGCCTTTGGATAGCGAATCATCACTGGCGCCCCCTTGCCGAAGGCGTAGCGGAGCATCAACTCCATTTCTTTGTGAGTGCTTGGCGCCAGTATGCTCAATCCGGGAATGCTGCGAAACAGGGCTATATCAAAGGCGCCCTGGTGCGTCTCCCCGTCTGGACCGACCAGACCCGCGCGATCAACGGCAAACACCACGGGCAGGCGGGGAAGCGCTACATCGTGGATAACCTGGTCGACAGCCCGCTGAAGGAAGGTCGAGTAGATCGCCACCACGGGTTTCAGGCCGGCCCGGGCGAGCCCCGAGGCAAAGGTGACTGCATGTTGTTCGGCAATACCCACATCAAAAAATCTATCGGGAAAACGTGTTTGGAACAACCGCAGACCCGTACCATTCGCCATGGCCGCAGTAATGGCTACGATTCGTTGGTCCTCCTGAGCGAGGTCGGCGATCAATCCGGAGAAGACTTCGGTGAAAGACGGAGCGTCCTTAGTCTCCAACTTGCCGTCGACAATGGAAAAGGGAGATACGCCATGGTACAATGTGGGATCTCCCTCCGCAGGGATATAGCCCTTGCCCTTGAGGGTACAGACGTGAACCACAGTAGGTTTGTCGAGTTTTTTCACATCTTTGAGGATGCGGACCAGCATCGGCAGATTATGTCCGTCGATCGGACCAAAGTACTCGAACCCTAAATCGGAAAACAGGGTTTCCCTGAAAAACAGGGCTTTCACGCCCTTCTTCAGACGTTGAATCGCTTGCAGCAAATCCCGCCCGAACCAGGGGATCTGTTCTACCGCCCTGTCGAAGCGTTTCCTGAAGGTCTGGTACAGCCGCGTCGCTGTCAACCGGCTGAGGTAGTAGGATATAGCCCCGACATTGTCGCTGATCGACTTTTTGTTGTCATTGAGCACGATGATCAAATCGTTGTTGGCGCCCGCGGCCTGATTCAACGCTTCCAGCGCCACTCCGCCGGTGAGGGCGCCATCGCCAATGACAGCCACCACTTTTCCGCCAATGCCGGTGAGCTTCTGCCCGCTTAAAAGACCGAGAGCCACGGAAATCGAAGTAGAGGCATGGCCGGTTTCCACGATATCGTGAGGACTCTCCGCCCGCCTGGGGAAGCCGCTCATGCCCCCGAGGGTTCGGAGTGTGTGGAAGCGGTCCTTACGCCCGGTGATCAACTTGTGGGTGTAGCACTGATGCCCGACATCCCAGATGATTTTGTCATGGGGGGAGCGGAATACTCGGTGTAGAGCCAGGGTCAGTTCCACCACACCGAGGTTGGATGCCAGATGGCCTCCATTCTTGCTGACCACCTCCATAATGACCTGGCGCAACTCCTGGGCAAGATCCTCCAGCTGCGTGAAAGACAGTCCGTGTAAGTCCTCCGGACCATGTATCGTATCCAGGATCTTCGCCGCCATACCTACTGGAACAACAGATCGACCATCCGGTTGATATAACTCAAGAACAGCTCGATCTTTTTCTCCTGACTGAGTTGGTAACTCCTCCGTTCCTGGACCACAGGCGCGGCGGTGCTGGGTTGTTCGCCCGGGACCGCCTCTGCGGGAGCAATGGTGGCGGCCGGGGTACGGCCTTCCGGCGGACGGGCTACAGGTGCTGTTTCGATAAGCTCAATGACCTCTTCAATATCGGCCGCGGTAAGCGTAGCGCCTGCGGGTTGAAGGAAGGTCCGAAACTGCAGCCGGGCATCGGCCAGTTGGGAAAAGGAAATTCTACGGTCTGAACCCAGCGTACCGGGATCGATCCATCCGCTTATCGAAACAAGCTCGTCCTTGTTTTCCAAACTGAAACTGCGGATGCCCTCCAGCCGTGCTTTACCGGTGTCATCTATCTCGGTTATGCGGGCGGCGACCTCCGTCTCCAGCGAATAGTCCTGATTTCCCTTTGTCGATTGACTGCCTCCGGTGCGCGTCGACGGCAGAAACGAGAACAGGTTCCCGAACTCCCCGCCGGAGAACTCGAAGGTAATGTTCTTCGCATCTGTAGCAGAGGCTTCAAAGGACAGGGAGGAAGACGCATCGATTTGCACAAGCACAATGTCCCCCTCCTGTACGGCACTCTGGGAAGTCAGGTATCCGGGAAAACCGGGACTCCACAGACTGTCCGCAATCACATTCACTGGGATTATGAGGGATAGGATTGTGCAACCGAACAAGAAACTGATTTTCAATATTTTCATGCGAGCGCTCCTACGATAATTATCTGTAGGATGCGATGATCGATGAACTATTTCTTTTTATGCCGATTCTTCCTCAGCTTCTTCTTGCGTTTGTGCGTGGCGATCTTGTGTCGTTTTCGTTTTTTACCACAAGGCACAGGTTTTTCTCCTTATCTACAAGATATCCCGAATCAATTGAAATATCCGTGTCGGTTATTTCGCTACAATATAGCGCCGGTTCGGCGCAAACGACAACTGCAAAGTGTAGTACCTAGATTATGCGCCGCAGGCCGCCGAATGGTCAAGTAGCACCAGTTGCTCAAGAAGCACCGCCTGTTTCAAGATCCCGGGATCCGGCCAGAAAATCCGTTATCAAATCGGCCACGGAATCGCCAGCCCGCGGATCTTCCCAGTGCACGTCGGAGAGGGATTTGAAGAATGTAATCTGCCTCTTGGCGTAGCGCCTGGAGTTTCGTTTGATCAGCTCTTTCACCGTCTCCAATGCAGCACAGCCCTTGCGCAATTCGAAGAACTCCCGATAGCCGATGCCGCGCATCCCCGGATCCTCGAAGCCGTAACCTCTGGCCAGCAGAGATCGCACCTCCTCCACCAGCCCCTCCCCGAACATGTGCTCGACCCGCTGTTCGATGCGGGTGTACAGCTCAGTCCGATCCCTCATCAGACCCAAGAGCAGAAAATCGTAGTCCCTCCGAGGCCCGGTAGGATTTACAAAGGAAGACAGGGGCTTGCCGCTGCTTCTGTAAACCTCCAGAGCCCGGAGTATTCGGTAGCTGTCCCGTTCCTGCAACCTGGCCCGCGTAACCGGATCAACACTGCCTAATTCCTCGAGTAGCGCCTCAAGACCTCTCTGCGCAACCTCACTCCGCAGCTTGCGGCGGATCTCCAGATCCCCCGGCGGGGAATCAGGCAAGCCGGTGATAAAACTGCGCAGGTAATACGCAGTACCTCCGCACAGAACAGGGGTATTGCACCGGCGGCGAATCTCGGGCACCAGCTGATCAGCTCGGCGTACAAACTCACCGGCGTTGAATTGACAGGTGGGCTCGAGGATATCGATCAGGTGATGGGGAATGCGCCGGCGCAGCTGCAATGCGGGCTTGGCCGTCCCTATGTCCAACCACCTATAGACCTGCATGGAATCTGCGTTGATGATCTCTATGTTGCCGAGCTTGGAAAACAGATCCTCGATAAAGGCGGTTTTACCAACCGCGGTCGGACCAAATATGACGATCAGGGGTGCCCGGGGAATCAACTTTCCAGCCGATAGCGTACCTTTTCCGTCAGAATTTGTTTGATGGCCGTGGACACTACCTTGCCCTTGTTCGCCTCTAGCTCCTCATCCCCGGCCAGGTGGATCTGGGTCGCTCGTTTTATCATTGCGTTTGTCAAGGTATACACGTTGTCACTGTACTTAATGAGTCTGTTCAAAGGTATAATCACCCCTTGCTCCCGATAGAATTGCGTTTAGAATTATTTTTTTTATTGTATAGCAAAGATATAGGATACGAGGAAAAAAATCAAGATGGCTGCTCAGGGTCTTTTCTCAAAAAAATCTATTATTTTCTCCACCACGTAGTACTGGTCGCCCAGCTCGGTATCGACGATCAGATCGGCGAATCCGTACTCATCGATATCTATGTCATACAGCTTGAGATATCGGTTTCTATCCCGGCTATCCCGAGCTTCAATATCTATAACGGACCGTCGCCAGGGTATACCTTCCCGTTGGGCTATACGTTTCCCCCGAACCTCGGCGGAGGCGTGCAGGTAGACCTTAAGATCCGCCTGCTCGAGGAGCCAGATCGCCAGCCGGGAGGCTAGCACGCAGCTACCGTCCATAGCCAACTCGACCTGCCGTCGGTCCAGATGGCGGTCGTACTGGCTGTCGGTCTCTGCCAGGAGGCAGAGCTGCTCGAAGGTGATCCCCCGTTCTTTAGCCATATCGTGAAATGTGTAGTTGATCAGACGAATCCCGAGCCGTTCGGCCAAAATTCTGGACACAGTGGTGTTCCCGCAGCCGCTCTTCCCGGAAACCGCAATTCTCACGTCACTCGACATTTCTCAACTGTTCCCTGATTTTCTCTACGCTGTCTTTTAGGGTGACGATAGCTCCGTCCACCTCCACCAACAGGTTCTTGCTACCGATAGTGTTGAACTCCCGATTCAGCTCCTGACAGATAAAGTCTAATTTCTTTCCCATAGGGCCCGGCTTATCGAGAATGGCTCTGAAGCTCTGCAGATGAGAACGGCTGCGCACCAGTTCCTCGTGAATGTCGGACTTCATCAACAACACCGCCGTCTCCGCGAGAATTCGGCTCTCATCGATTCCGCTCGGCAGCAGCTCCTGAAAGCGCGCCCGAAGATCACTCTTGATTTTCTCCTCAAGTCGCGGAGCTACCGCTTCGATTCTAGCGATTTCCCCTTCTATCGACACCAGTAGGCCTTGGATGTCGGTGTGCGTGGTCCGTCCCTCCATCAGGCGCAGTTGATCGAACTCCTGAAACACGGACTCCAGCAGCGGTTGCAAATCCTGCCAGTACTGATCCAGGTCTAAGGACTGTTCCGCTTTAAGCATTCCCTCTATCCGCAGAAGGTGGGAAAGGCGAATTTTCTCGCGAATCCCGGCCGCTTCCGCCAACTTCCGCAGGGCTTGCGTGTAAGACTCGACGTAGAGGGGATCTACGGCAATCTCTGCAGCCTGGGCCAACTCCACCGCCTTCATGTACAGCTCAATCCTCCCCCGATGGATACGTTTTGACAAAAACTCCCGGATTTTCTGCTCCAGGGGATTCAAGAATGACGGCAGGTAGATGAGGATGTCGAGAAATCGGTTGTTGTACGATTTTATCGTGATCGTGATTTTATGTCGCTCGTCCCGATGCTCCCGAAAGGCGAAACCGGTCATGCTTTTCATTGCGCTGCCTCGACTGCTGATTCAAAAATCTCCCGTCCGATCCTCCAGTTGTCCCCGGCTCCCATTGTCACAAACAGGTCCCCGGGTCTCAATGTTTCCCGTAGATAGGACAGCGAGTCCATGGGCTCCTCGAAGTACACCACCTGCGGGTGATGGCGGCTGACCTCCCGAAAAAGCGTGTTTCCGTCCATGCTGCCGTTGCTCTTTTCCCGAGCCGATGCGTAGATGCGGTGCAGCACCACCAGGTCCGCGGCCTGGAAACAGCGGCCGAACTCCTTTAACAGAGCCTTGGTTCGAGAGTAGGTGTGGGACATAAAATCTACGATGATTCTTCGTTCGGGGTAGAAGCTCTTCAAACCGGCCAGAGTACTGGCGATCTCCGTGGGGTGGTGCCCGTAGTCATCGATGAACAGCACGCCTCCGGCGGTTCCCAGGATCTCACTCCGACGTCGACTGCCGC
The DNA here is from genome assembly GCA_020353535.1 of Spirochaetaceae bacterium. Classification (GTDB taxonomy): domain Bacteria; phylum Spirochaetota; class Spirochaetia; order SZUA-6; family DRHE01; genus JAFGQJ01. The sequence continues at coordinate 275,995 of CP070696.1, forward strand.
GGAAATCCTCGAGCGCCTGCCCCATGGCCTGAGCGAGTGGGACGGTCAGTTCACGGCCTTCCCCTTCCAGGATACAGCAGCTTAAGGCGCAGGCTGCAGTGGCATTGTACACAGAGTGGATGCCCGGAATCCTGAGCAGCAGGGCGTCTTCCAATCCGGACAGGCGGAAACGGGTGTAGCCGGCTGCAGTTTCGATCTCCGTGATACGAAAGCGGCCGGTAGCGCTCCGCCCATACGGAATGATTGATACATCCAGCCGCTTCCGTTGTACCCTGCCCAACACCTCCCTGGCGCCCGCATCATCCTGGTTGACGATCAGCTGTCCGCCGGATGGCAGTTTTAGGCAGAAACTGTAGAAGGCATCCAACACGTCATCGACATCCCGGAAATAGTCGAGGTGGTCAGCCTCCACGGCGGTGATGACGATCCGCTGTGGATGAAAATGTAGAAAGTGCCGCCGGTATTCACAGGTTTCGGCAACGAAATGGCGCTGTCCCAGAATAAGGGTGGAGCGATCGCCGAACTCCGCCACCGCTGAACCGGCCAGCACCGTAACGGGTAGATCCCAGGCCCGCAGAATTGTCCCGGTCAAGGCTGCAGTGGTGGTTTTACCATGAGTTCCGGATATGCCGCTCGCCTCACCGGACTCGGAGAGCAGGCCGAGTGCTTCCGGATAGCTGAGAATGGGGATTCCCTTCTGCTCAGCGGCGATGAGTTCCGCATTGTCCTTCCGATCGTAGGCTGCCGAATGAACAACCAGCTGGATTTGCGAGTCGATGTGGTCGGAGTCAAAGGACTCAGCGTAGGGTATCCCCAGCCGTTGGAGTATCCCGTCGGTATAGAAGCGTTCCGGGCCGTCCGAACCGCTGATCACGGCACCCCGATCGGCCAGTATCTCCGCCAGAGCGGTCATTCCGGTTCCCTTGATCCCCACCAGGTGGATTCGGTATCCTGAGAGCGTTGTCGTCAACTGGGGCCGACTCATCCCCGCAACTATAGCCGATGACCCGTGCAGTTTCAATCGGAGGGATAACCTGATCCTAGGCGCCCACATGTCCATCGCCGGGGGAGTACACAGAGCCCTGGAGAGAGGCCGCTCCATCTCCTGCGAGGCGGTGCAGATCTTCACCCGCAATCAGCTTCGATGGTCCGCCCCCATCCTTCGGGAGGAGGAGATTCGGGTCTTTCAAATCCTCAGAGGGGACTTTAGACAGCTGCTGGCCCACGCCTCCTACCTGATCAACCTTGCCTCTCCGGACGATGAGATCTTCTCGAGGTCCATCGCCGCCCTTGCTGAGGAGCTAGGCCGCTGCAGCATCCTGGGCATCCCCACCCTTGTCCTGCACCCCGGTTCACACCGGGATCACGGAATCAGCTGGGGTATTCGGCGGCTTGTCGAGGGCGTTCTACAGGCCTTTGGGCAACGGGAGGGCTGTCGGGTACGGCTGGCCCTGGAAACCACCGCGGGGAGCGGCTCATCACTGGGTGGAAGCTTCGAGCAGCTCCGTGACCTGCTCGCCGCTTTGGAAAACAGAGGCGTTCCCGTCGGTATCTGTTTCGATACCTGCCACGTATTTGCCGCCGGATACGAACTTCGGACCCGCCCCGGATACGAAGCTACCTGGCGACGATTCGATGAGACCATCGGCAGAGGAACGCTGGTGGCACTCCACCTGAATGATTCCCGGGGAGCACTGGGTTCGGGAACAGACAGGCATGAACACATCGGTAAGGGCGCAATAGGCAAGTCCGGTTTTCGGCTGTTGGCCCAGGATCCTGGTTTAGCGGAAGTCGCTGGCATCCTGGAGACTCCCAAGGGGCGGGATATGCAGGAGGATGTGGAGAATCTTCGCCTGCTCAGATCCCTCGAGCGGCGGCGGACCAACGCCGGATTGCCGCTATAGAGTCAGGCTGGCCGAGGCATCGAGTATCTACAGCCCTACTTCCAGAACTTGGGAACCAGAATGGTGAATCCGATGTACCCCTGCCACCTCGGGAAGGCTTGGATGGAGGGCAAAAATCCAACTGTCGGCGCCACCTCGAGGAAAAGCTCCACCACGTTGTCGATGAGAAAGACCTGGAGTCCGACGGGGATGCGCAATCCCAGCTCAAAGTTCTCCATCTGGTCGAAAGGGAGCTGGACATACGCTCCAACACCGAGAAACAGGTGCAGGAAATCGATTAGCTGATAGCCGCTGATAATACGGTAGTCTCCACTCAGAAACAGCCAGGGATTATTGGCATCAAAGCTGTACCCTATTTTGATGTCAAAAGGCGCCGGACGAATGATCAATACCGCGATGGGATCGCCAAACTCCAGACCCAAGCGAAGACTTCCCTTGTTTTGAGCCGAAACGGCCGTTGCCGTGACTACGATCAAAACAATCAACAGTGCAGTTACCTTGAATGCTCGTTTCACTTGCCTACTCCTCCTTGGCTGCCCTCAAAACGTAAAGATTGAGCTCTTAGTTTAACCGATTCCGGGAAATAAAAAAAGGCTGGGAACCGCCGTTTGCGGGTAATTCCCAGCCGCCATCTCCTACGGGAGTCGAACCCGTGTTGCCGGGATGAAAACCCGGTGTCCTAACCACTAGACGAAGGAGACGAGTTCGGCGTCCATCGCCATTTTTCGAGGGGAATATAGTTTTTTTTTACCGGGCTGTCAACTAGGCCAGGTGTACTGGCATGCCGTGCCGAAGAATGGACGCAGAAAAAAACGACCGAGAAGGAGATGCAGTCCGCTCCCCCACGGTCGCTAAAGGACTGTCATGCGGATAATCAGCACCGGCCCGCCGGCCGCCAACCACACGCCTCGTCGTTATTCGACCCAATTCACCTTGGCAAAATTATGTTTCGAGGCGATCAATATTACATCGATTAGCCACCAGATTCCGAAACCGCCCAAAGTGATGAGCTTCAGGATCCCGAGCCCAATATATCCCATGAAAAATCTGTCGATGCCGAGGGATCCGATAAGAATGGAGAGCAGCAGTGTAGCGATCCAACTCTTATCCTTCTTTACGACGTCTGCCATACCTTCCTCCTGTCAAGCTTTGAAGAAAACACTGTTTCTCCGTAATTTGGATTTGTGGCCTCCAATATACTACCGGTGATATTTTTTTCAAGCATTTTTGCTGATTCAAATATTCGCGAACCACCGCAAAGGTATACTCAGGATTCTCGGTGAACATCGTATGTCCCGCGCCAGCGCCAACATTTGCTCGAAAAATTGGCATTAAACATCCAAATGTACGAAAATGAAAGGAGAGCATTTACCAGTGTCGTCAATGTTGCCGTATCACAATCAACACAAGACAGACCGTGGGGGTTGAGATGAGGCGTTCACTATGATAAAAAAAGTTGTTTTACCTGCTTTACTGATCTCAAAACTTTCCCTGGTTTTATTATCTTGCGGAACAACCGAACCGGAAAGGTTCGATTGGCCTCGCTGGCGTGGTCCTAATGGAGATGGATCACTTAGTCTTCTTCTCTACAGGGGTGGGGGGCAATCCACCCTGGTTTTTAAAAAGAAAGAACTGCAGAGTTATATCCTAAAAGGTTGGGAGCGGTGTTTTCAGGAGAAGCTGGAGTCGTTAATAGATTCCAATGCATGAGATCAGGACTTGAAGCTTTTCGCCTGCATCTGGCAAAGGATATAATATCGGTTTGCTCAGGCATTGTTTTTTGTATTCCTGAAGGCATTATATGACAAAGGGGAAGATATTCGTATTGTGCCTTTTTCTCGCCACTGTAGGCTTTATGGTTGAAGCTCAAGACACGATCGCTCTACCTTCTCCCCGATATGACAGCGAGATGAGCGTAGAGCAAGCGCTTAACAGTAGAAAAACAGTACGTCAGTTCAAAGCGGAAGCAATAGAGCTTGGAGAGTTATCACAGCTTCTCTGGGCGGCCGGAGGTGGCATGTTCGATGGTGTAACCTCAGCAACGCGTACGTATCCGTCGGCGGGCGGGATCTACCCATTGGGTATCTACGTGGTTGCAGGCTGGGTGGCGGAAGTGGACTCAGGAATATATCAATACCTCTGGAAGGATCATGCGTTGAAGCGTGTCAAATCCGGTGATTTTCGCCAGCCCCTTGCCAGCGTAGCACTCCGACAAGGTTTTATCGCCCAGGCACCAGTGATTTTCATCATCACCGCTAACTACCGTCGAACAGAGGGGAAATATGGGCAACGAGGCAGAGATCGATATGTGCCACTTGATGCCGGTCATGCATCCCAGAACCTGCATCTCCAAGCTGCAGCTTTGAATCTGGCGACAGCCACCGTGGGTGCCTTTTCTGACGGAGGAGTTAACAGAATCCTAAATTTGGATGATGAAGAACCTATCCTCATCATCCCTGTAGGCCGACCACTTGATGAATAGCAGGCTTCTTGTAGCCTCGTACATAAAACCACAGCAGTGACCTGTTAGTAGAACTGTAAAAGAAAATACCACCTAAAAATAGCAATAAGAAAACTATCACACCTCAGGTATTTTTAACTACTAAATCAGGGTCGTACTGATTCAATTTTTCACCCCCAGGAGAGACATTTTCAGAAAGTTCATGATACCTCAGACGTCGATTGGGGAGGTGTGTATGATAGAAGTGAAGCAAATATCTAAGCGCGAGATTGTCCTGAAGTTTAAAGAGAAGGTCACTCCTGAGGAAATTGAAAATGAAACAAAGGACATTTTAACAGGTCCCTGTAAAACAGTTTCTATCGACTGCTCAGAGGTCTACACCCTCGATCACACAATTCTCGGAAAGCTATACATGCTTAAACTTGATCTTTCCATTCGGCACAAAAACTTGATAATCACGGGCTGTTCTAAAAGAATCCTTAACGTCTTGAAAATGATCCGTTTTGATAACCTGGTACAGATCATTCCCGAAGCTCCGCGACGATGGACAAATGAATCAATCCCTTAAGAGTTTCAAAAAGATAACATTCTGTCACCCGTAATATGAATGAGAAAATCGGCGAGTTTTTAGTCCGTATCGGGACCATGTCATCCCAACAGGTCAAGCAAGTGCTGACGGCTCAGTATGCGGGTTGTAACCGGCGATTCGGGGAAATCGCTTTGGACCTTGGCTTCATACATGATGATGCGATCAAGCGGTACGTGGATTACCTCGAGCAACAGAATAACCAATGAGAATAGTCGATGGTGAGCGAAGAATATAATGAAAACAACGCTCTCCTCAAAACCGTTCATCTCTCTGATGATGAGATAGTCTTAATCGTAACCGGGTCGATGACAGGGGATCGAGTGCGTATTTTTGAACGGTCGATCCGAATCCTTTGTAAAAGCCCTTATTCAACGATTACCCTGGATTTATCCCAAGTCAACGAGATCAGTTCCTTGTTCGTCGGCCACATCTTAGAATGTCATAAACAGCTGACCGCTGAGAAGAGGAAGA
>CP070696.1:281519-296291 GCA_020353535.1 Spirochaetaceae bacterium
TTCGGGATTGATCTGCCGAGCCTGGATCAGATGGGCCTCCCCATCGAGAATCTGGGAGATGCGGGGTACGAAGCGGATACGCACGAATCCAGCCTGGACCAGCAGCCTGTAGATTTTCTTCAATTGGTCCGGTCCGGCGCCGGGGATGGCGATGATCGCCTCGTCGGCAGGCGTGGTTTTTAGCAGCTCCACCACTTCCTCGATCGGTCCCAGAACGGGAATGGAGTGAATGCGGGAGCCGATCTTCTCGGGATCATCATCCAGAAAAGCAACGACTTTTCCGAAGATGCCCTTGCTTCCTATTTCCCGAGCCAGGGTGATTCCGGTGATGCCTGCCCCAATAATGTAGATACGATTATCGGATTTGCGCGGAGTCATAGCTCTTCTAGATTCTCGGAAAATTACGAATGCCCTCTTAGCGAGTTAAATAAATCTCTCACATTGTCGTTGTTGGTCGCTTCAGCTGGAGGCCGGACTTTCCAGTGCCTGCTCCAGAGCATCGAATCCAAAATCGATCAGGAAGGAATTTTCGTACAGCTCCAGACGGACCCGGGCTCGCCCCTTGCGGCGATCGACCTTGACGATACGGCCTTCCATACCCATAAGCGGTCCGGATATCACGCGAATGCGCCTGTCCTGATCGAAGAAAACTCTGGAGCGTTGAACGATCTCACCGTAGGAGAGAAAGTGCTGAAGTATCTCCCGATCCCGGGTGTTGAGGGGTTCGATGTGCTGGTTGTCTTTTAGATAACGCAGGAAACCGGGGATCCTCCGCAGTGCCCAGTACAGCGGTGGCGGGATGTCCTCGCTCTGCAGGAAGAGGTAGCCCGGAAAGATGGCGGCCACCGAGTCCTTCCACGCACCTTCCCGCCTGATGCGGAGGGCTCTTCTCGGCCAGTACAGACGCTGCTCCGGAGCCCGAAGGACCTTGTCCGCCTGCTTGAGATACTGTTTTTCTTTGCCGGTTCGTACCTGAATCACGAAAAAAGCCATATCTGGTAAGCACAACGGTATCATGTCCGCTCCTGGCCTTTCAACGCGTTTCATCCGATAATGGGAAAAACTGCAATCCGGGGAGCCGATCATGAAACTCAAGGCGCTGGTTCTACTTATCCTGATCCTGGCCTCTTACGCCTGTTTCGGCCAAACCTTTATGATCGTGGCCGTCGAAATTCTGGACGGGGAGGAGCTCAGGCGCCCCTTTGCCAGTCAGGAGGGGATGATCGAGGGGATGTTTGATTCGGGTTTCGTGAGTTTTGATACAGGATTGTACGCTCCCGCGGTGGATTGGGCGGATCTGGACTTTCGGGAACCTCTGCACATCGCCCGGCAGGGATTGGCTCAATACCTGCTGGCTGCCGAAGTACGGTCGATCAGCGAACGCCGGGATCTGCCCGCCCACCAGAACGGCGATTCGGAGAGCCCCCCTGAACCGGCGTTGAAAATCGAGACTTTCGTACGCTACTATCTCTTCGATGCCACAACTGCGGCCGTTCTAGGGGAGGGGGAGTTCGTTATGGACAACGAAAGCCCTGAAATGCAACATCTCACGTACACCCAGTTCCTCCACACCACGGGTCGAGAAATCACCGCCCGCGGCATCGATCTGATGAAACAAACCGCTCGAAACCGCTAATTCAGGCTCTGCCCCGAACTGTCCTGCTGCCTCCGTTCCGCTTTTCTCATTTTTCTGCTATACTGTTCACTCGGCGCTTGATTTAGCCGATGTAAGAGAAGAGGGGATGTCTCTTACCATGAGTAAACATATCCGAAGACCGCTTGTCTTCCTTCTATGTCTCTGTGGGTTTGTAGTCTTTGGCCAGCAAAGCTGGCAGGGAAACGCCGCCCTGGCCCGCAGTGGAGAGTTCGCCACTCCCGGCCTATTTGCGGCTTCCAACGCCTTTGCAGAAAACACCACCATCGTTGTTCAAAACGCCCAGAGCGGGCAGAGCGTCCAGGTGAGCGTTGTCCAACGTATCCAGGGGGCGGGAAATATCTTTCTACTGCTATCCGAGGAGGCGGGAAAACAGATCGGGCTGACCGGTTCGCAGGTGATCCGAGTGCAGGCGAAGGTGGCCGGCAAAATGGGCAGGGATGTGGATGAATCCCTGCGGGATGAAGCCTACAGTTCAGATCCGGACGTCATTCCTGCCTTGAGCATAACCGAAGAGCAGCTTTTACCCGCTCCCGAGGCCACTTCTCAGGAACAGCCGGTGGAGATCGCACAGGCCGCCGAGCCGGAAGAACAGCCGGCCGAGGCGATCGAAGCCCCGGCACCAGCGGAAGCGGAGGAACCCGCCGCGATAAGCGAACCTCCAGGCACGGCTCCGGCTACCGTGGCGCCGGCTCCTCCAACGGCGGAGGAGAAACGACTGCAGGAGCTGGCCGATAGAGTTCCGCAAAAACAACTGTACATGCCCCCCCGGCAGCAGGAGATTTACGCTCTGGCTCCGGAACCCTCGCCAGCCCCAGAGCAGCCGCCCGCCGAAGAGGTCATCGAGGAACCCCCGGTGGAAGTAGCGGAGGTGGTTGAGGAAGAGGGGATCGAGGAACCTGAAGAGGTTGTGGCCGAAGTCGAGGCGGTCGTTGAGGAGGAGGGACCACCCCGCGTGAGCATGCCCGGCCCTCAGGCACAGGAAGAACCCCTCGATGTCGCTCTTCCGGGTCCGGAAGCGGCTGAGCCGGACAAACCCAGTCCTGAGGGAACCCGCCTACCGGTTCCGGAGGAGGAAAGCCCACTGACTATGGCACCGGAAGAACCACCCACCGGCGAGATAGAAGAAGAGCCGGCGGTGGAAGTTGAACAGGTGGCTGAAGTCGCCATGGCAGAAGCCGCAGCGGAGGCGCCGATGGAGCTTTCCGAGACGCTGCCCTCCAGAACGTACTTCGTGCAGCTGGGCGCCTACTCCACCCGTAACCTGGCGGAGAAGTTGGCCGGCGATCTCCAGCGCACCTATTCCGTCACCATCCTGCCGGCCAGCTCGGGAGGCAGAAACTTCTACAAAGTGCTCGTCGGACCGCTGAATGTGGATGAGAGCGGCACCCTTCTCTACCAGTTCCGCTCCCGCGGTTTCAAAGATGCCTTCATCCAATACGTCGAGTAATCTGACTCCGGAACAGGCAAGACGGGAAATCGACCAACTCAGCGAAAAGCTCAACCGTTATCAATACGAATACCACGTGCTCAGCCGGCCCAGTGTCTCCGACAGGGAGTACGACCGGCTGTTCGACCGCCTTCTGGAGCTGGAGAAGGAATTTCCCAAGGCGAAGCGGGCCGACTCGCCCACACAGAGAGTCGGTTCGGACCTGACCCACGAGCTTCCGGAAGTCCGCCACACGATTCCGGTTCTGAGCCTGGACAAAGCCTACACTGCTGAGGACCTGCAGGCCTGGATCGTCAAAACCATCAAGAATGCTGGCAGGACCCTGTCCTTCGTGGTCGAAGAGAAGATCGACGGGGCCTCGATCGTGCTCTACTACGAGGAGGGGCTGCTGGCCCGAGCCGTCACCCGGGGAAACGGACTCGTCGGCAATGAGGTCACGGCCAATGTGAAGACCATCCGTACGGTTCCTCTGCGGCTCACCCGTCCTGAAACAGTGGCTGTACGGGGGGAGATTTTCCTGCCCAGAAGTCTTTTCGAGCGCATCAACGCCGACCAGGAAACTCCCTACGCCAATCCCCGCAATCTGGCCGCCGGCACGTTGCGACGGGTGAAGAGCGCAGACGTGGCCGCGATTCCCCTGGATATCCTGATCTACGAGGGGTACTTCTCCTCCCCTCCGCAAACTCATGTGGAGGTCCTGGAGCAGCTGGAGAGGCTGGGATTCAAGCTCAATCCGGACACGGCTGTTTTTTCCGAACAGCAGGAGATCGATCGTATTGACAAACGACATCCCGGCTGGACCACCGGCGGACTCGCGGAAATTACTGCCTATCTGGAGCTGGCCCGCAAGCGTCGACGGGAACGGGACTACGAAATCGACGGATTGGTTCTCAAGGTTAACGAGCTTCCCCCGCGGGAATCCCTGGGTTTTACCGGCCACCATCCCCGCTGGGCCATCGCCTTCAAGTTCGAAGCCCCGGAAGCTGAATCGGTGGTGGAGAATATCGAGGTGCAGGTCGGCAGGACAGGCCGCATCACGCCGGTGGCCCGCATCAAACCCGTGCTCCTGTCAGGATCCACAATATCCAACGCCACCCTGCACAACCAGGACTACGTGGATCTTCTCGAGTTGGCTATCGGAGATCGGGTAAGCGTCAGCAAACGAGGGGACGTGATCCCCGCCGTGGAGCGGGTGGTGGAGAAGAACGAACAGGGCAACACAACCTGGAAGATGCCCGACTCCTGTCCCTCCTGCGGCAGTACATTGAGCCGCCAGGGGGCGCATCAGTTCTGCTCCAATCAACAGTGCCCGGATCAGATTCGCGGGCGGATCCGCTTTTTCGCGGGCAGAAATCAAATGGATATCGACAATCTGGGGCCCGAGACCCTCGAGGTTCTCATCGAGAGAGGGTTGGTCCGGGACGTACAGGACCTCTACTCCTTCGATCCCCAGGCGCTCCTCGATCTTCCCGGCTTCGGAGAAAAGAAGGTGCAGCTTATCCGGGAGGGTCTGCATAAGAGCAAGCGGCGGAGCTACCGAAACGTTCTAGTCTCCCTCGGAATTCCCGACATCGGACAAAAAGCGGTGGAGCTACTCGTGGAAGGCGGCTATCGGGACATCGATTCGCTCCTCAAGGCGGCAGAATCGAGAGATCCCGATACGTTCACCCGGATTCACGGCATCGGTGAGAAAATCGCCAGGACTCTGATCGAGGCGCTCAACAATCCCGAAGTCCGGCGCCGCATCGAGGCACTGAAAAATGCTGGTCTGTGCTTTAGCGAAGAGCTTCCGGTGGAACCGGAGAGCCTGCCCCAGAGCTTCAGCGGTCAGACCTGGTGCGTAACCGGAAGCTTCGAGAACTTCAAGCCCCGGGAGCTGGCCATGGAGGAGGTGAAGCGGCGGGGCGGCCGGGTCACCTCCGGAGTAACCTCCAAAACCACTCACCTGCTTGCCGGGCCCGGCGGGGGAAGCAAACTGGAAAAGGCCCGCGAGCTCGGCGTGCAGATCGTGGCTGAGGCGGAGTTCCTGAAACTGCTCGTCTCCTAGTATATCCACGAAATAAATTATTGACGCCCTTTCCCCTTCGGTTTACAGTAAGAGAAAATCAACTCATACATGGAGGAGGTGGATTTCCATGAAAAAAGCATTCGTTGTAGTGCTCGCAGTTTTCATCACGCTGACCTTCACCGCTTCAGTATTTGCAGGCGGAAAGGGTGAGACTGCGATGGAAGCCAAGTACCAGATCGGAATCGTCTTCGACATTGCCGGTCGCGGGGACCAGTCCTTCAACGATTCGGCTTACAACGGTTTGGTTCTTCTGGCTGAAGAGTTCAAGGGGTACATAAAGGATGACCCGGACAAGGTGGATTTCGGGAAAGAAGTCGAGATGAAGTACCTGACCCCGAAGCCGGGCGGGCAGGACCGGGAGATTTTGCTGCGGTCCATGGCCGAGGACGGCTATGACCTGGTCATCGGTGTCGGCTTCATGTTTTCGGATTCTCTAGGCCGGGTTGCCGCGGATTTCCCGGACGTTCACTTCGGTCTTATCGACGGATTTATTCCCGATCTGACTGCGGACAGCAACGTAACGGTTTTGTCCTTCGCCGAACATGAGGGTTCCTTCCTCATGGGCGTGGTTGCAGCCTTGATGAGAGACGGGGGCAAGGTCGGGTTTATCGGCGGGATGGACATCCCGCTGATCCACAAGTTCCAGGGCGGCTTTATGGCCGGAGCCATGTACGCGGATCCGGCTCTGCGCGACAAGGGCATGATCCTGGCCCAGTACTGCGGTAAAGAAGCCACTGCCTTCAACGATCCCAAGACAGCGGAGAGCATCGCCACCAACTTCTTCAACCAGGGAGCCAACATCATCTACCACGCCGCCGGCGGCTCTGGGGACGGACTGTTCAAGGCGGCTAAAGATCTTGATAAGCTGGCCATCGGGGTAGATTCAGACCAGGGTTTGATCTACGCCAGTCAGGAGAGCGCAGAGGCCAAGGCGATCGCCGAGCATATCGTCACCTCCATGCTCAAGCGCGTCGACATATCCGTATTTATGACGGGCAAGGAACTGATCGAGAATGGCGAGGTCAAGGGCGGCTACCACGCTTTCGGTTTAGTGGACGAGGGCGTGGGTGTGGCTGAGAATCAGTACAATAAAGCCAAGCTGGCTCCGATTAAGGCCAAGGTCGACGAGATCAAGGCCAAGATCATCGCCGGTGAGATCACCGTGCCCGATGATGATTCCAAGGTCGATGCCTGGGCGGCGAAAACCTTCTAGGCGGGGTAACTGGTACAAGCGGGACGATCCGATAAAGCGGAGAGTCCCGCTTTTTTATAAGTAAGCGTGAAAGGACGACCATGACTCTACTCAGGATGGAGGAGATCACCAAGGTATTTCCCGGTGTGCGGGCCAACGACGGGATCAGCTTCGATCTCCAGGCCGGAGAGATCCACGCATTGGTAGGAGAAAACGGAGCCGGCAAAACCACGCTAATGAAGATCCTCTACGGACTGTATAAACCGGACTCCGGCAATATCTATCTTAATGATCAGCCGATCGCGATCAAAAATCCCAGAGACGCGATCAACCAGGGAATCGGCATGGTGCACCAGCACTTCATGCTGGTGCCCGTGTTCTCTGTTCTGGAGAACATCATCCTTGGCCGGGAGACCCACACCGCCGGAGTACTGCAACTGCAGAAACCAACAGAGGAAATCGGGTCTATCATGCAGGCCAATGGCTTGATGGTTGACCTGAGCGCCCGGGTTGAAGACATCCCGGTAGGACTGCAGCAGCGGGTTGAAATCCTCAAGATCCTCTACCGGGGTGCAGAGATCCTGGTTTTTGACGAGCCCACAGCTGTTCTGACTCCCCAGGAAGTGGATGAGCTGTTCAAGACCTTCCGCATGATGAAAGAACAGGGCAAGGGGATCATCTTCATCAGTCATAAGCTGGACGAAGTGTTGGACATCGCCGACCGCATCACCGTAATTCGCCGGGGCCAGGTGATCCAGACCCTGGAGCGAAGAGAGGCGACCAAGCCTTTGATCGCCGAGCTCATGGTGGGAAAACCCGTCCTGCTGAAGGTGGACAAAGAGCCACCTTCACCGAAGCAGGTGATTCTCCAGGTGAAGAATCTTACAATCCTTTCCACCCATGGCCAGCGTGTTCTGGACAACATCAACCTGACTGTTCGGGCCGGGGAGATCTACGGCATTGCCGGGGTTGAGGGCAATGGACAGACCGAGCTTATCCAGGCCATCGCCTACAAGTCCAAACCCGAGACCGGAGACGTGCTGCTGGAGGGGCAGAGCGTGTTGAATTGGGACGTTCGCAGCCGCCGGGAGCGTGGAATCGGTCATATCCCGGAGGATCGTCACCGCTTTGGACTCCTCCTTCCTTTCAGCCTGGCGGACAACATCGTGCTGGGTCGGCATCACCTCGATCCCTTCGTCAAGGGTTCCCAGTGGATCGATTCGAAAAAAGTCAGGAGCTACGCTCGGGACACGATCGAAGCCTACGACGTACGCACCCCCTCGGAAATGACACCTGCCCATGCCTTGTCGGGTGGAAATCAGCAGAAGGCGATCATCGCCCGGGAAATGAACTTCGAACCAAAGTTGCTGGTGGCCGCCCAGCCGACCCGGGGTGTGGATATCGGAGCGACCGAGTTCGTCTACAAGCAGCTTATCCTGGCCAGAGACCGGGGAAAGGCGGTGCTGTTGATCTCCGCCGACCTGGATGAGATCCTCTCCCTGGCGGATCGAATCGGAGTCATCTTCAAGGGTGCGATCATCCATGAGTTCAAGCAGGGAGAGGCGACAAAGGAGAAGGTCGGCCTCTATATGACGGGGGAGAGGGAAAGTGCGTAGAATCAAAATCGATAAATATCATCTCTATGAGCTTTTCTCGCCCCTGCTGGGCGTTTTAGCCGCGGTCATTGTGCTCCTGTTGATCGGTATCGCCGTGGGCGAGAGTCCCGGGAGCACGCTAAAAGCGATCTACAAGTTCACGATGAGCACCAGCGGACGTCTGGCCACGGTGTTCTCGGTGGCCATTCCGCTGTTTATCTCAGGGCTGGCTGTTTCAATCGCTTTTCGAGCCGGAGTATTCAACATCGGCGTGGAAGGTCAGTACTTCATTGGTGGTCTGGTCGGTGCTCTGGCTGGGATCTACCTGCCCCTGCCCCGTGTGATCCACATCCCCGTGGTGGTGATCTGCGCCATGCTGGGCGGGGCTCTCTGGGCCGCGATTCCGGCGGCCCTAAAGATCGGCAAGGGTGTTCACGAAGTCATCACAACCATCATGTTCAACAACATCGCCCTGGCTCTGGCCAACTACCTGGTCAATGGACCCCTTTCGGGAAGGGGAGAGGCCAGCCTGGAAGCCCAGACTCATCATATTCGGGAGACGGCTCAGTTTGGGAAGCTCAACCACTGGTTCAGGGCTCTGGGCTGGGACATCCCCAATCATGTATTCATGGACTACAGCCTGATCGTCGCCATCATCATGGGCGTCCTGGTATGGATCCTGCTCTTTCGTCTGCGCTACGGTTTCGAGATCCGGGCCGTGGGAACCTCTGTCGACGTTTCCGAGTATGCCGGAATTCGGGTGAAACGGATCCAGCTCGGCGCCTTTCTGCTCAGCGGTGCGATTGCGGGCCTGATCGGACTGCAGGAGATCTTCGCCATTCGTGGTTTTTATACCTACGAAATAGCAGCTGGCCTCGGCTTTGACGGGATTGCGATAGCATTAATCGGCCGCAACTCCCCGTTGGGGGTGGTCTTTGCTTCGATCCTGTTTGCCTTCCTGACTCAGGCCGGATACGGATTGCAGCTGTATACATCGGTACCGTTGGCCATCACCTTCGTGATCTCCGGAGTCATGATCCTGTTCATCGTTATCACCAATGAGATCGTTACCAGGTATATCCGAGCCCAGCGCAAGAAGGAGGCTGCCTGAGATGAATGCTTCTATTATCGTGGATTTCCTGTTCAAGGGCTTGGAAATGTCCTGCCCCATTGCCTTTGCCGCTCTGGGCGGAGTTTTTTCCGAGAAAAGCGGGGTTGTCAATATCGCCCTGGAGGGATTCATGATCGTGACGGCCTTCTGCGTGGTCTGGGGAGCCACCGCCTTCCACACGATCTGGATGGGTCTGGTCTTCGCCCTGATCGCCGGTGTGGTGATGAGCCTGATCCATGCGGTGGCCACGATTACCTTCCGGGTCAACCAGATCGTCTCAGGTGTGGCCATCAACATCCTGGCCATCGGCGTCGGCCGCTTCCTGTCGGAACGGGTGTTCGGCCAGGAAACCCAGACGGCGATCAATCCCTTCCTGTTCCCGACAGTCATGGGGATCAGCTCCTTCGCCTTCGCCCTCATTCCCATTGCGGTCATCGCCTGGTTCGTGCTCTACAAAACCGTGTTTGGTCTGCGCCTGCGCACGGTGGGGGAGAATCCCGAGGCGGCAGACACCCTTGGAATAAAGGTCTATGTGATGCGGTACGCCGGTGTCATGCTCTCCGGGCTGATGGTCGGCTTCGCCGGGGCCACCCTTTTTCCCACAAAATGGGTCAATGGTATGACCGGCGGCCGGGGATTCATCGCTTTAGCCTGCATGATCTTCGGACGCTGGCATCCGATCGGCGCTGTCCTGGCGGCCCTTCTGTTCGGCTACGCCGACACCTTCCGCATCATGTTCGAGACGCAGATTCCTATTCCGAGTCAGTTCGTAATGATGATCCCTTACGTTCTGGCTGTCGTCGTGCTGGCTGGAATGGTGGGCCGAGCTCGACCACCAGCGTCTGACGGCGTTCCCTACGAGCCTGGGGAGTGATTTCGGGGTATTGAGACCTATTCGCTCATCCGGCGCAGTTCTTGCTTGACCCGAGCCAGGACCTGGTTGTAACGGTCTTCCAGGATGGTCATGTTGTCCCGCAGCATTTTTTGGAAGTCCGGGTCCATGGCTGGATCGATCTTGACCCGCGCCCCCACCTGCTGGCTCATGGCCTGCTCTTTTTGCTGGAGGATCGGTTGGAATCTCTGCTCAACCGCCTCCATCACCCTCTTCCGTTCCTGCAGAAAATCTGACAGGAACTGTTCCATCTGATTGAGCAGCTTGCCGAGGTGTTTGCCGTCAGCGGCCAGAGCGTAGAATCCCTGCCCTGCCTTTTTGCATTGAAGCAGCGACATCTCATCCGCGGGGAGTTTCAAGTTTGCCAGCAGGGCCTGCAGGGCGCCCTCTTTAACGTGACGAAGGTGCTTCTTGTCGAAGCCCTCCAAAAGCTTCTTTAACTCCACATTTTCTTCCGAGAGAAACTTGGAGACCAGCTTCTTCCCCTCGGTGATGAAGGTATTCGCTTCGAGGGCCTCTTTGTTGGCCTCCACATCCTGGGTTCGCTCCAGCGCGATTTCCAAGGCCGATTTAATCTCTGACATGGTTCTATCCCGTTTGCTTCTTGGTTTTAAACAATTTACTCATGAATGGCGCCTGAAATCAAGCCATGATGCTCCCGCCTGCCGGTCCCCGCCCGGCGGTATCTAATCGGCGCTGCGGCAACCTCCTCGCCGCCGCCCGGTGTTATTGATTTGACGCCTCGGCAAATCCCCCCGGCTTCAGCGTATGACTTCACGGTCCGTAACAATCCCCTCCAGTACCTCGTCGTAATCCGAGACCGGAACCGATTCCACCAGCTGCTCGGCAAAGCAAAGTCCCACTGCCCAGGAGCTGCTGCCCGGAGGGTGAGCGCCGCGCAGTCCGTGCAGGAATCGATCGTAGAAGCCCTTGCCCCTGCCCAGGCGGCGCCTCTGCCTGTCGAAGGCCAGCCCGGGAGTCAGGATGAGCAGCCTCCTACCCGTGGGCGCGAACGGATCGATCAGCTTCCAGGTGGGATCAGGCTCGAGAATACCGAACTGATTGGGAAGCAGGTTTTCGGTGCGCCCGTCATAGACGTAGAAAGCCAGATCCTCCCCCTGCATGCGAGGAATGGCAACCTGCTTCTTCTCCCGATAGGCCCGGGATACGATATAGCGGGTATCCACCTCTCCGCCCATGGGAATATAGATGAATATCCATTCCCCTAAAGACCACCAGGAGGTCGAGAACAGCAGCTCGGCAAGGGATTGGCTCTTCCTCTCGATCAGCGGACCGTCCAAACTTGTCAGCCGGGCGCGAACCTCCGCACGCACGATCTTTTTACGGGAAACGATGTCGGGCGAAGATTCAGCCATCGGCGGACCTCTCTGTTGGGGTGATCACATCTGCTGCACTATATAGGAGTGGCGCGGCTTTGTCACGGTTGGCCGGTACCATGCCAATCGGTGATCTCCTCGCAGGTCACCACGTAGCCGGCCCAGGCGGCGATGCTCCGCAGGGCTCCCACATGCAGGGATTCGTTCAGCGAGGCGGTGGCATCCGCCGGGAAGTAAACCTGAAAACCCCGATAAAAGGCGTCGAAGGCCGTCAGATAGGGGCAGACATTGGTCAGCACACCGCAGATTACCACACTGCTCAGCTTGAGGGAGCGCAGGGTTAGTTCCAGGTCGGTCTGGTAGAATCCGCTGTATCTCCGTTTGAGAATCACTTTCTCCCCCTGGTTAACCGACAGGCCTTCGGCCACCTCAACGTCCGCTGTGCCTTCCAGAATAGGAGTCGGCCACCAGGTGTCGAGCAGCGGGCCCCGGTCGGCTGCCACCGAGTGATGAGCCTGGATCAACCAGATGACCGGTTTGGCCTGCCGGCGAAACGCCTCCAGCAGCTTACGGACACTCGGAAGGATTACCGGGGCATTGGGCGAAGCCAGCGGTCTGCCCGAATCGACAAAGGGACGGGTCATATCCACGACCAGCAGGGCGCTCTGCGCTGGATCGAGCCACTCGATCTTCCGCCAGCGGTAGGCCGCGATCTCCTCCAGCCACTGCGCCGTCTTTCCTGCCAGAGTTTCCGCCGTGATGTACTGCTCAGTAACCTCTCCGATCCCCGCCATCAAGCTCCCTCCTCAAAAACCTCCTCGGCCCGCTTCATCTTGCCGATAATGTCGACCTTAAAAGGGCAGCGCTCCATACACTCTCCACACTCGCTGCAATCCGATGCCTTTACCTGCATCGACGCGTACCTCTGCCGGCTGGTGCTGTCGTGCCGCGGCCCGTGGCCGTAGTTCACCACATAGTCGAGACAGGAGATGACCTCCGGTATGGGGATCTCCCGCGGGCAGGGCAAACAGTGTTTGCACAGCACGCACTGACCGTGAAGTCGTGTCGCAAGCTCGGCATCTAGCGGATCGTAGCTTTTATCGTCCTCCCCGGCCTGAACGTAGTCCAACGCCTGATTCAGCTCCCCGGCGTTGCGCGGCCCCGGCACGACAGTCGCCACGGCCTGGCGGGCAATGTCTGGATAGTGGTTGCTCAAACCGATAAATCCGACCCGGCCTTCCCGCTGGTAGCCCTTGAGGATGTCTATCGATTCCTGAGCCCACCCGCGCCAAAGAGACTCGGAATCCACCATGGTGAGGATGACAATCTCGACATAGTCGTTGCCTACCCTGTCCAGGACCAGATCGAAACACTTCCGGCACTGCTCGATCGGCTCGTGATATTCAAAACCCCAGTGGGCAGCCAGGGTCAGCCGAGCCCGATGACGCCGACTTCCAATCCGGTTCTGCCCAGAATTCGCTTCTCCAAGACTCTATCCTTCCCGTTCGTTGGCCTCCCGACGAATGCTTGCCTAGATCCCCGTCGTGTTGCTTTATTGCGCTCTTGAACTCTACACTATATCTTTGTGGTCGAGAAGCGAAGGGTGCACACGACGGGACGTCTTACGCATAAAGCGAGAACTAGCTGCACCTTTGGCAATCGTCTGGAAGGATTGGAGGACACGGTATGGAGAACAGGAAACTGCGAGCGGGGATGATCGGCGGTGGAATCGGAGCATTCATCGGTCCGGTGCACCGCATGGCATTGGAGCTGGATCACAGCGCCGAGATCGTAGCCGGGGCCTTTTCCCGGGATTCGAAGAAAACGGAGGCCAGCGGCGCCCGCCTGTACCTGGATCCGCAGCGGGTCTATCACGACTATCGCGCCATGGCGGAAAGAGAAGCGGCTTTACCGGAGGATCGGCGCCTCGATTTTGTGGTCATCGTCACCCCCAATTCCACCCACTTTGAAATCGCCAGCACGTTCCTGCAGCATGGCTTTCACGTCGTTTGCGATAAACCGGTGGCTTTAACGCTGGAGGAGGCGAAATCCCTGCAATCTATCGCCTCGGAAAACAGCCGGCTGTTCATGATCACCCATGCCTACACCGGCTACCCCATGGTTAAGCAGGCAAGACAGATGGTGCGGAACGGGGAGCTGGGAGATATTCTCAAGGTGGTAGTGGACTACCTCCAGGGTTGGGTCCCCTTCCGCCTGCAGGGGGCGGGCAAAGGCGAAAAAGGCTGGAAGTTCGATCCAAAGGTTTCGGGAAAATCCCTGACCATTGCGGATATCGGTATTCATGCGGAAAACCTGGTTCATTACATCACCGCATTGGAGATCGAGGAGCTGTGCGCCGATACCACCTCTTTTCTGGCCGGGCATGGATTGGAGGACGACGGCAGCGTGTTGATCCGCTTCCGGGGGGGCTCCAAAGGTGTACTGAGCGCATCCCAGACACTGGCGGGGGAACACAACGGTCTGGTCATTCGTATCTATGGAACCAAGAAGGGTCTGATCTGGAAGCAGGAGCAGCCGGAAGAATTGCTGGTGCGCGACCTGAATCGCATTGACACGGTCCTCCACAAGGGAGGACCGGACCTCTACGAGGAAGCCAACGCCGCCAAGAGACTGCCCAGCGGCCATCCGGATGGTCTCATCGTCGCCTTCGCCAATCTGTATCGGGCATTTTATCAGTCGATCCGGAGGCAACAGGGCGGAGAGGAGCCCTCCGGCGGGATCCCAAGCGGGGATTTTCCGAACATCGCCGACGGCGTGCGGGGCATGGCTTTCGTGGAAACGGTACTGCAGAGCGCTGCTTCCGAAAAAAAGTGGATCAAGATGAAGGCTTAGCCAATCGTTCCCCGCGAGAGCTCATTCCAGCTTGCGGATGCGCACCTCCACCCCGGCAATCCCTTGCAGAAGCTCGATGAGCCTGTTCGGATCGGTGTTGCCGTAATGGTAGGGATACAGGACTTTGGGGCGGATTGCTACTGTCGCTGCAGCCACCTGCTCCGGTGTCATCGTGTAAGGCTGGTTCATGGGAAGGAAGGCGATATCGATCTGCCGCAGCGCCATCATCTGAGGATGATTCTCCGTGTCTCCCGCCACATAGACACGCTTGTCGCCGAAACTAATCAGATAGCCATTGTCCCGGCCTTGAGGGTGAAATCGTTGTCGGTTCTCTGTGGTATTGTATGCGGGAATCGCTTCTATGGTAAGTCCGAGGACGGTATGTACATCGCCGTTTGCCATCACCGTTCCCTCGTTTAGCTTGGCGGCGGATTCCTGATCCAGGATGATCCGGGTATCTTCCCTTCGAATCTGACCAATCGCCCGTTTATCCAGATGATCGGAATGGGCGTGGGTAACGAGGATCAGGTCTGCCTTGGGCATCTTGCCGTAGTCCGCCTCCCGGCTCACCGGATCCACGTGAATGATCTTTCCCTTGTATTCGAACATCAGGGTCCCGT
>CP070696.1:296391-310157 GCA_020353535.1 Spirochaetaceae bacterium
ACGTTATTAGATCGAAAAAGCTATCTTGATAATTCGTGCCTTCAAAGCTACCTTTATAAAAAATCTGGCAACTACAAGATCCTCTTCAAACCAGAGACCCTTGTCAAAGTAATTATTATAGCTAGAGTCAAAGCAATTCCAAGTGCTGCACTGCCAAGAAACTTCATTTCCAGTGGCATGTCGACCGGTTCAAGGGCCAACTGAATCGGCACAAGCAAGAAGACATGGAGTAAATACAATCCGTACGAATTACGTGTTACGAGTGGGGCTTTTAATTCCCGAAATCGGCCAAGTTCCCGAAACAAGACGGGAAATCCAAAGGTGAACCCAATGGCTATCAAAGTTTCTATGATAGCCCCAAACATCATCACTTGATCGGTTTCCCCGCCCAAAAAGTAAATGGGATAATTAGCTGTGGAAAAAGCCGGTTGGAGATACCGGTACAAGGCAGCAGTCATACCGATCCCGAGAAACTTCGGGCGCAGCTCCATACGATCCGGGAGAAGGGATTTGGGATTGACAATGAAGAGAGCTTTGACGGCGTGCTCTGCATTGCGGTACCGATTTTTCATTCTGCCAATGAACTGTTTGGGGCTCTCAGTATCTCGGGGCTGGCGAGCAGGAGGAGCCAGGACATAATTCCCAAAATGAGTAAGGATATACAAATTACAGGTTACCGCATATCCTTTGATATCAGTTCGTACTATTCAGGAGTGAGCGAGAGGATGAGGGGAAACCATTATGAAAACTGAATTGATAATCGCCTCTAATGAGCTAAAGGAGTTTGTTTCAGAGCTGTTTAAAAAGGTTGGCCTCGTCGAAAACGATGCGGTAATACTGGCAGGCAACTACGTGGATAATAACCTCATGGGTATAGACAGTCATGGGGTAAGGCTGGTGCCGAATTGTATCAGACGTCTCCAAGAGGGGGGAGTGAATCCGAGGCCGCAAATCAGGTTGGAGGCTGAGACGGTCTCAACGGCTCGACTGGATGGTGATAATGGGTTGGGTCAGCTCCTGGCTTTAGCAGGGATGAAGCTGGCCATGGGTAAGGCGAAAGACACGGGGATCGGACTGGTAGTCTGTACGAACACCAACAATGCCGGCACTATGGGCAGCTACACCAGGATTGCATTGGAAGAGGGCATGGCCGGCCTGGCTATAGCCACTACCGTGCCCAGTATGTTTGCCTGGAGGGGGCTGAAACGGGTCATTTCAAATCCTCCCCTATCCGTTTCCTTCCCGGGAAGAAAAACACAGTTCGTGATCGATTTCTGTCTCGGTAGCGTGGCCTGGAACAAGATCCACGTTCAGAGGGACAAGGGAGAGCTCATTCCTGATGGTTGGGCCGTCGATAGGCAGGGCAAACCCACCACCGATCCGCTAAAAGCGGCTGATGGCGGATCGGTGATTCCCATTGGGGGTCACAAGGGCTACGGCCTTTCACTCGCTATCGAACTGTTCACCGCTATTCTAGGCGGTAAGCAGTTCGGAAAAGATATAAAGGGACTCTTTGAAGATCCCAGTCAGGGGGAAGGTATTACCATTACTGTAGGTGCATTGGATGTTTCCAAGCTCATCGTACCTGAATTGCTCTACGATCGAGCCGAGGAGCTGTTCCAGTTTATTAAAAGCTCGCCGCTTAAAGCGGGCTTTGCAGAGGTCATTATACCCGGCGAACCGGAAGAAAGGATCAAGAAAAAGCGCCGGGAGCAAGGAATTCCCTTGCCCCTAGAGGTTACCCAGGCTCTCAAAGAATGCGCCGCTGCGCTGCAGGTTCCCACTCGTTTTTCGTGATCAAGATAGTGAATCCCGTCACGATTCCAATCGCCAGGTATGAAGTATTTGCCAATTCAAGGAATAAATCCAGTCATCTGCTTCCCATGCTTTACTTTTGAATTCGTATCATTCAAAGTTTTTAACTGTATATCCCGAGCTGCACAGTCTGGCATCACTGAATCAATAATTAGAGAATGATCTCTATTAAATATTCTCAAACCGTCCGGATATTTTTTGAAAGAGTGCACCAGCAAAAGCATCCCGTATGGCTCTTGGTGCTTTGATTATTCAAACAAAACTCGGCTTGACGGATGAGGAGACGGTTGCGCAGATCCAGGAGAATCCTTATCTGCAGTAGTTTCTTGGCTACGAAAGTTACCGGGATGAGAAACCCTTCGATTCTTCGATGATAGTGTATTTCCGCAAGAGACTGAATCTGAAGGTGCTTTCTGAGATCAACGAGCTCATCCACGGTAAATACAGAAAGAAAAACAGAAATTCTGAGGACAATGAGGATCAGGATGGATCTGCCGGCGGGAGCGGCAATCAAGGCAAGCTCATCGTAAATGCCAGCTGCGCGCCAGCGGAGATACGCTACCCAACCGATCTATCGCTTCTCAATGAAGCCAGGGAGAAAAGTGAATACATAATTGATCGGCTGCATGAACCGGTGAAAGGTAAAGAGAAAAAGGTTCGCACCTACAGGAAGAAGGTTCGCCGTGACTATCTTAAGGCGGCGAAAAGGAGTAAACTCTCGGCCAAAGAACTGAGAAAAGCGATCGGAAAACAATTACGGTATCTGAACAGGGATTTGAAGCACATTCACGGTCTTGCCGACCGAAGTTCTTTAGAGCGGCTGAAGCGAAAAGAGTATCTGGATCTTCTGGTCATTTCAGAAGTGTATCGACAACAGAATCAGATGTTTGAGCAGGGAGTGAGGAGAATCGAGGGCAGGATTGTCAGTATTTCCCAACCCTATATACGCCCGATTGTTCGGGGCGAGGCATCGGCGCCGGTAGAGTTTGGAGAACTACAACGAATCTGGGGATTTCATCGGACAAATTGAAACCTACAGGTAGCGGTTCGGCACTGATCCGGAATCGGTGCATGCGGATCAGATCTACCGAAACATAGAAAATCGTGCCTATTGCTAGAGCAAAGGGATACGGTTATCGGGGCCGAGATTGGGTCGACCGAAAAAGGAAATTGACGGCCAAGAGAAAAAGCTGATACGTCAGGATGAGTTGGTCCGGAATGCGATAGAAGGTAAGTTGGGGCAAGGCAAAAGAAGATTCAGTCTGGATTGTATTCGGGCCAAACTTCCGGTTACCAGTGGATCTATGATCGCTTTGACGTTTCTGGTGATGAACCTGGAAAAATTTCTGAGGGAATTTTTTTACGATTTCTTAAGATGTGGCCATTTACGGCCACTTCTCATATACGACTGTGTTTTTCATTTATTGGGGGCAGATAAGACTTTTTCAGCAAGCCTTAATTAAATCGATGAAAACTGCCTCAATATCAATTGAACTGAAGGTAAAATCATGAAAAGTAGGAATTCCGACTTAAAATTTGGTGTTATTGGTGTTGGGTGGCAAGGGCAAGCCCATTTACAGACTCTGAGCGCCAATCCCCTCGCTGAGCTTTCCGCAGTATGCGATATCGAAGAACAGAGGCTCAAGCAGCAGGCGGATGCCTTTGATGTACCGTTAAGATTTACGGATTTCAATGATTTGCTAGCCCGCGACGATATCGAGGCTGTGGTAATTGCCCTTCCGGACCATCTGCACAGGGAGTCGACGCTATCCGCGCTCTCTGCAGGGAAACATGTCCTTCTGGAAAAACCGATGGCGGTGAGTGTAGAAGACGCGTTAGCCATCCGTAATGCGGCACGTCGCTCTGGTACCTGTTTCATGATCAACCTGACCAACCGGTGGATGTACTCATTCTCAAAGGGCAAAGAGATTCTTGACAGCGGGCAGGTCGGAGAGCTCCGGTACGTCTACGCTCGTATGACGAACCGTATACAAGTTCCGACAAAACTTCTTCCATGGCTCCACCACAGCCATCCGGCTCACTGGATAGGGGTTCATAGGCTGGACATAGCTCGCTGGTGGAGCGGGAGTGAGGTTGTGCGGGTACGCGGGGTTCAGAGATACGGGGTTCTTAGGGACATGAACTACGATGCGCCGGATTTTTTTCAGGCCATTATAGAGTTTCAAAACGGGGTGGTAATGAGCTTGGAGGTACACTGGATTTTACCGCAGAATTATCCGGTCCCCGTCGACTCAAAATTCTACGCCCTCTGCAGTAGGGGTGTCATCGATATAGACAGGGTTCGTAGCGAGCTGATGTCGGTAAGCTCCGATTCGGTGACGATCTCGACTCCGATAGCCGGCCCGACTCTCGACCAGCAGAATGGCTTCGTATACGCAGCCTCCCGTCACTTTGTGGATTGTGCACTTACGGGCAAAAAGCCTCTGGTCGATGCAGAGGACGGTCTTGCCCTGACCCGAGTGCTCTGCGCCGTGGTCGAATCCTGCAAGAATGACGGAAAAGTCGTAGAACTGAATCCAGATGAATAGCCCCCTGTGCTCAAGTTAGTAAAATGACATCCCGCGAACGCATCCTTTCGTTTATAGAAGGTAAGAAGATCGATCGCCTGCCCTTCGTTATAAAATGGGGACCTTGGGACGCCACGCATCGAAGGTGGAAAGAGGAGGGGATGGAGAATGATGACGATTGGAAAACTCTTTTCAATTTCGACGATTATTACATCGATGTGGACGTCAATTTTGGCATCTACCCGCCATTTAAGGAAACGATAGTCGAGGATGAAGGAGATACATTTGTGGTTCGTGACATACACGGGGTTACGATGCGTAAGAAGAAGGAGACAGCCTCTATGCCCCTGTTCTTGGAGCACCCGGTAAAGGACAGAGAGACCTGGGAGGAGCACAAATGGCGGTTTGATCCAGACTATCCCGGACGATTTCCCGAAAACTGGAACAAAATAGCCAAGGACCTTAAAAATTCGAATACCGTAGTCAGGGTCGGAACATACCCCTACGGTTTCTTCGGCGGAGTCAGAACCCTGATGGGGGCCGAAGCCGCATTGATAGCATGCGCGCTGGATCCGGAACTCATCGATGACATCAACAGTCATTTTTACGGCCTCTGGGAAAAGCTCTGGAGCCGTGTGTTTGAGGAGACAAGGGTTGACGATCTATTCATCTGGGAGGACATGGCAGGCAAGCAAGGTTCATTAATATCGCCGAAGATGTTCCGACGCTTTCTTACACCCTACTACCGAAAACTGCACGACCTGGGTCAAAAACACGGGGTGAGGATATTCTCGGTGGATAGCGATGGTTTGATGCACGAGCTTACCGGACTATTTGTGGAAGCCGGAGTGAATGTCCTTCTACCGTATGAGGTCCAGGCGGGCAATAATATTCCCTATTTGTTGAGCAAGCATCCCAACCTTTACGCTTTCGGGGGAATAGATAAGAGGGCGATAGCGAAGGGTAAGAGAGCCATCGACTTGGAGATGAAACGAGTTAAGTCGATGACTGCCTTGGGACGCTATCTCCCCTTTCCGGATCACTCGATACCCTCCGATGTGTCTTGGGAGAACTATCAATACTTCGTTTGGCGATGGAAGGAATTAATTGGAAAAAAGGATTAGGCTTTTAGCTGCTCCCCACTATCGTCGAAGACAGCTATCGCATGTAGAATATCGATACTGAACCCTTTTCATCCCGGCGAGCGGCAGAGCGCTGACAGAGTGTAATAACATGCAGCAGGGAAGACAGACCATTATCGATCTATTAAACGGCACGGTGTCCTGGCCTCCCGTGGTCGTCCCCTTTGGCCTCGATCCGTTTGGATGGCATGGGGAGCAGGAGAGCTATCGTGATGTGTGCGATTTCGCACTTGACTATTGTACGCTGCTTCCAAAAGTTTATCCCGTTTCAGATCCCCTCTACGTTGGAAAAGGAAAAACAGAGGTCATCTCGGATACCGAGACGCGTTTGGACGGGACAAGGATCAGACGGCATGAGCTTCGGTATAAGAAGCGTACATTCAGTATGGAGGAAACCCAAACGCCTGGGGATTCCTCTTGGATGGTGAGTAAGAGGTGGATAGAGAACGAGGAAGATTTTAACTTTTTCCTCGGGATGGACGATTTGCCACCCGCAGAGCCTGAAATTGAAAAGGTCAGGCTCAAGGTGTGCCAGGTGGGAGAACACGGCCTTCCCTATGTGGAGATTAGAGATGCATTTAGTATTGTGTGTCAGATGTTGCCAACGGTAACATTCTACATAAAAACTGTGACAGACTTTGACAGGCTTTCGCATCTGATCTCGATCGCCGCCGAACGAGTGCTCTACATCATTACAAGATTGTGTCGAGAAACCGGATCCCTCTTCATCCTCAGGCTCATCGGGGCCGAATTGGCGGTGCCGCCCTTTATGAGCCGCAGGGATTTTTTAAGGTTCAACGAGGACTTCTACACAGAGGCTGCTCGAATTGCCAGGGATTGCGGAATTCCTGCCGCCGTGCATTGCCACGGTCCGGTTCGAGAAATAGCGGGGGATATCTGGCAGATGGGATTTTCGATTATGGAACCCTTCGAGCCACCCCCAAGGGGAAATTTGACCATAGCCGAGGCTCTCTCCCTGACGAATAGCAGGGGGATCGTATTGGGGGGCGTTGATGATGTTCTTTTGAACACCGGCGATTGTCAAGCAGTGCGTAACGCTGTGCAACAGTGCCTCGACGGAGCAAGGAATACCGGGAAACCCTATATTCTCTCCCAGTCGGCAACCCCCTTTTTTGATCCCTTGAGCGAGAGAGCTAAGGAGAATTTACTTCTCTTTATGAAGCTCGGCACGGCTGGATAGAAAAGAGTAAGGGTTCGGCTCTCATGAGAACGAAAGTGACCGTTGTTATAGATGAAAAGATTGGTACGGTCAATCCCAATATCTTTGGGCATTTTGCCGAGCATTTGGGACGATGTATCTATGGGGGAATATATGTAGGCGAGGATTCATACATACCCAACACCAGGGGTATTCGTAACGATGTGGTTACGGCACTAAAAAAGATCAGCCCCCCGGTACTGCGGTGGCCTGGGGGCTGTTTCGCCGATGACTATCACTGGCGAGACGGCATTGGACGCAGGGATAAGCGGCCAAAGACAATCAACATCCATTGGGGTGGGGTCATCGAGAACAACCATTTCGGAACCCACGAGTTTATTGATTTCTGCAGGCTCATCGGAGCGGAGCCGTACATCTGCCTGAATGTAGGCAGCGGCTCTCCCAAGGAAGCGCGGGATTGGATCGAGTACTGTAACTTCAGCGGAGGCAGCACCCTGGCTCGAGAGAGAGGGGTTAACGGAGCTTCGGAGCCGTTCAAAGTCAAATATTGGGGTATTGGAAATGAGCTATGGGGATGCGGAGGCTACTGGGATCCCCGAGCATACGCAACGGAGGTTAAAAGATACCTCACATTCATCCATGGATTCTCGGTTTTCACGATAGCCTGTGGGCCCAGGGGGGATAATCTCTTTGAGCTGAGGAGAGACTGGGTTCTCGAGTTTTTCGAGGAATTCGAGCGCAGGCATCACCCTCAATTCTTCCCGATAGACGGATTTGCCCTTCATTTTTATACAAGGGGTCCCCGCGCAGGGGGAGATACCAATTTCTCACATCCGGAGTATTATTGGATGCTCCGCCGGACCAGTGAGATGGAGGATCGAATCCTTCAGGTTCGGGCGGCCATGGATGCCTACGATCCTCAACGCAAGGTCGGGCTTGTAATCGACGAGTGGGGTAGCTGGCATCCGCAGGCCCATAAAGAGAACGGGCTGTGGCAAGAGAATACGGTGAGAGACGCTCTGGTTGCAGCGCTCAATCTGGATATCTTCGTCCGTCATGCGGACAAGGTGAGCATGGCCAATATTGCCCAAACGGTAAACGTTCTGCAGGCGATGATCCTGACGAACGAGGAAAAGATGTTAGTGACACCCTCCTATCATGTCTACGACCTGTATAAAGAGCATCAATCCGGCACCTCTTTGAGAATCCTCATCGACTGTCCGGAGATCGGATTCCGGTCGGAGGGTGAGGAGCTGTCTATTCCTGCCGTGTCGGGCTCTGCATCGCTTAAAGACAATACACTGTTCTTAACCCTGACGAACATATCTTTGAACGAGGAGACGGAAGTAGACCTGGTGCTGTTAAGCTCGGATGTTATCAAGGTAAAGAGGGCTGTGGCTCGAGAGTTGCGAGGAAGTGACGTACGGAGCTATAACTCCTTTGATGAACCGGATGCAGTCAAACCCAAGATGACGGGCATTTCGGTAAAGGATGTCCAAAGACGAAAGGTCACCCTCCCGGCTCATTCTGTTAGTGCCATTCAAATTGAGTTCTAAGGATTACTTCGGCATCTATCAGCAGCTTTTTATAACCCAGCGCTCCTGTCCGCAAACAGGAGTCGTTATGTAAGGAGACCAGGATAAGAGTCTCGCTACCCACTCAGTCGTTTGAGATCATCTCTCTTCAGCCGGGTACAACTAGGCAGCATACTGCTCCCAGTAGAAGCCGCAACCGAAGACCTACTTGATCCCGTGGAAATTCTTGTACCACTCGGTGGCGCGTTGGGTAACTATCTCTCCTCCGCTGTCATACCACTTCTTCACGTACTCGTCCCATGCGCTCATGGGAAGCTCGCCCATGACCATTTTTGAGCACCACTCGCGATATAACGTTGCGGACCAGGGCCTGAAGTCGGTGTAGTCCTCGTACACCTGCGGCGGCATGCCTTCGTTGTCCAGGCCCTGGATGTTGTCAGGCCAGAGCTCTTCCAGCATCTTGACCTTCATGTCGCCGAGGGGAGTCTGGGCGATGGCTTCGGGTACGTACTGCCGAATTCCGTACGGAATGTATTTGTACCGGGGAACCGCTTGGTTGAGAACCTTGATCTTGCCGTCCTCGCGCGTCCAGTCCACTTCCGGAATGCCAAGCCACCGGTACATGTTGCCCTCCAGGGTGCTGCCCCAGTTGAACCATTGCATAATCTTATCCGGATGCCTGGCCTCTGAGCTTATCACGAACATCGGGAACTCGAAAAAGGGAAAGTAGTTCTTCTGCTGCGGGAGACCGGGAACACGGGGCGGATGGAGAACCACCCATCCGGCATCCGGATCGTCCTTCATAAATCCTGCAAAGCCGTGGAGGGAATTGACGATATGGAAGTGGTGGCCGACTCTGTTGGCATTGATCTTTGCCACCCAGTCCTTATTAGACTGAATAGCGAATACGGGGTCCATCAGCTTCTCGTCAACCAGAAAGCGCAGCCATTCGATCGCGTTTTTCATCTGGTCGGATACCTGGTGGGAGATGAGCCTTCCCTGCTTTTCGTCCCAGTACCATTGGGGAAATCCTTCCCACATGGAGACACCCCACATCACAAAGAGGTCGTCGCACCAGCGCATATACTGTCTTCCGGAGACGGGGATTTCGTCGTTGGGATCACCGTTGCCGTTGGCATCGTGGTCTCTGAAAGCCCGGTATACGTCGACGAGCTCGTCCTTGGTCTTGGGGACAGTCTTGCCGACCCTGTCCAGCCAGTCCTTGCGGATAAATCCCGTGCGGGACCCCGGAGCAAACCTGATGTAGGAGACGTAGTAGATCTTGCCGTCAGGGGCTGTGGCCCTGATCTGATCCCATTTGTCCTCCGGAATAGCCTTCAGCACGTCCTGGCCGTGCTCTTTAAGAAGGTCATCCAGGGGGATGATGGCGCCCGCCTCCATCAGCTCTTTCACCAGCTGCTCATCGCGGGGCATAAAGGCTTCCGGTATATCCCCGGATGCGATGGCAAGCCTGAGCCCCTGTACGTAGCCCGTGGAGCCCTCCCACTCCCACGAGACGGTCAGAGGAGCCATGCCGAGCTTGTTCTCGACGTACTGGAAGTAGGGGTCGGCGGGTTGCTTCTCAACTCCTATCCTGCCTCCGGCCAGGTCCCACACGCCGATGGCGTAGTTGAACCGGTAGGGCCCCTCTGCTGCCGCTTCCTCTTGCTTCCCTGCGGAAAAACCGGTTGCAATGCCCAGCAGAAGAAGGAAGACCAGACTCACGGTAATGACTCGAATTTTTCTCTCCATGCCCATAAGGCACCTCCTGTAAATATTTTTTCGCAAGACTTGCGAAATTTTATTCTCGTATCGGATATCCTATCCCTCCTTCAAGCTTTCAGAGCTCCCAGCAGAGCTCCCTTGATGAAATATCTCTGCAGAAAGGGATAGACAACGATAATCGGTACTGTCGTCATGAGAATGAGAGAGCTCTTTATCGACTGAGATACGGCGAACGGATCGTGCTGCGCAAAGTCCTGGGCCAATACCGTCACCTCGGCGATCATGACTCCTCGCACATACACCTGCAGGGGATTTAGCTCGGCGGTGCGGATAAAAAGTACGGCGTGAAGAAATATGTTCCACAGCATAACGGCTGTAAAGATCCCTATAGTAGCCAAAGCAGCTTTTGACAATGGCAACGCGATTTGCCAGAACAACCGGAAATCACCGCCGCCATCGATCCGGCAGGAATCGAAGAGCTCCTCCGGAAGCCCTCTGTAAAAGGTGAGCATAAGGATAAGATGAAAGGGAATTATCGTGTGGGGGATGATGATGGCCCAGTGGCTGTCCATCAAGCCGTAGGCCCGAATGGCCAGAAAATAGGGAACTAGAGGAGCGCGGAAAACAAAGCTGAAGATGACGACACCCATGATAATAGGGCTGATCCAGAATTCCTTCCGCGGTCGGGAAAGAGGGAAGGCCATCATGGCGGTGAAGAACACGCTCCACACCGTGCCGACTATCGTGATGTAGATGGAATTGAAGAAGGATCGGATGAGCGGCTCCCGAAGCAGATCGTATCTAAAAAAGAAATGGTAGTTCCCGAAAGTGAACTCGCGGGGCCATACCGAGACACGACCCGCATCGACTTCTGTGGGATAGCTGAAAGATTTAGCGAGCTCGTGGATGAAAGGAAACAGCATGGTCAGGCAGACAAGGAGCAAAAACAGATAAATGATAATTATGCCAGGTGTTGAAACACCCGTCTTTTTGTATTCGAATCTCTGGCTGACTTTTACCCTTTCTCTATCGTCCGCGGACATCAGAAAAATCCCCTTCCGGTAAGTCTCTTGGCCAGCGCATTGCCTCCTATAATCAGAGTGAAACCTATTAAAGACTTAAAGAGACCGATTGCCGTGGTAAGGCTGAACTTGCTTTCCAATAGCCCGACTCGATAGACATATGTGTCGAAGATATCTCCCCTGCCCCAAACAAGAGGATTGAGGAGGGTCCAGACCTGATCGAATCCGATCTCGAGGAAGCGTCCTATGGCCAGCAGAAATACAACGGTAATGGTAGGGACGAGCAGCGGAATAGTTATGACCCTTGTCTGTTTCCAGCGGCTGGCACCATCGATGGAGGCTGCTTCGTATAGTTGCGGATCGATAGCCGAAAGAGCGGCCAGGTATATGATGGACTGATAGCCCGATTGTTTCCACATATAGGAAATCGCCACGATGGGCTGAAAAAAGACTTCCTTGCCCATAAAGAAAACTGGCTTCGCTCCGAGTACATCCCGTAAGAAGATATTCACAATACCCGCCGATGGATCGAGGAAATTGATAAACAGCTGGCTCACTATAACCCAGCTCAAAAAGTAAGGCATGTATATCAGGGTTTGAATTGTACGCTTGTACCACATTTGACGGACTTCATTAATCAACAGCGCCAGGATAATCGGCACGGGAAAGGCGAGGACGACCCGGTACAAACCCATCATGAGGGTATTGCGGAAGATCCTGTAAAAGTCATAGTGGGCGAACATGGCTTCAAAGTTCTTCCAACCCACCCAGGGACTGTCAAAGATCCCCCTGAAAATGCTGTAGTCCTGCCAGGCAATGATACTGCCCGCCGTAGGAACGAGTCTGATGAAGATGAAGAAAATGATTCCCGGCAGGGCCATGAGATAGAGGGCGCGATGGCGAATGAAACTTTTAAGAAACGCTTTTCTTGCCAGTCGCCCTTTCGTACCAGGGATTTCGATCGCTTCTTTGCGTACCGTCATCTAATGATCGCTCCCTACCGCTGTGCTGCACGCCCGGCAATTAACGAGCTTTTCCGAGCCGTTCTTCTTGCTCCGTCGCACCGCTTTTGATCTGCTTCTCGATTAAATGATGAATGTTATGCAGCGCTTCGCCTTCATCGGGCTTGAAACTAAATTTCTGGACCGATCGGCCGACTCCACACTCGGCCTAGCTGAGGTTAAAAATTTCCGGGCTTTCTAGTGCACCACTTACGGCGGTGCGGCTTATTCCAAGTGTCTCTGATAATTCTGCTTCGATGGATTTTAAACCCCCCTCAGGAAGTTGGGGCTTATTATGTGGTTCTTTTTTTAAAATCAAGCTCAAGGGCCCCAAGGTCCTCTATTTTCTACATCTTGTACTATATTTTCAATATTATATATTTTTACGAGTAGTCTACGAAACTTAGATTAGATTGTCAAGGAATCTGTACAGCCCCATGTAAAAGTACTTTTTTGTTAGTTTTTGTATGGGACCCAGCCTTAAATTAGGCTATCTTCGATTTTTACATCTGGCTTCGATGATAAATACCTCTACTTTCGAGCGCATTGTCGTCGAAGCCTATCTGCGTTACACTTGCTCACAGGTGGTGAAACAATCAGATCCGCAGTGATTCCCTTATTTATCGAAAGCCCCGTAATCAAAGAGGGGATACCATGAAAGCAGAAATAGTGGTCGATGTGCAGCATGTCTTGGGGAACGTCGATCCAAACATCTACGGTCATTTTCTCGAACACTTCCACCGTTGCGTGTACGGCGGGATATACGATCCTCAATCTGAGCTCTCCGATGAGTGGGGATTCAGGTCTGATGTCATAGAGGCGCTTAAGAGATTGAAAGTGCCCCTTCTGAGGTGGCCGGGGGGCTGTTACGCGGATGGATATCACTGGAAAAAAGGAGTCGGGCGCAAGGACAAAAGACCCGTCACCTTTGACCACGCCTGGCATCAGGAGGAAACAAACCAGTTTGGCACCGATGAGTTCATTGACTACTGCCGGACCATAAACGCCGAACCCTGTATCTGTGTCAACGCCGGTAGCGGAACCGCGGAAGAATCAGCAGAGTGGGTGGAATACTGCAATCGAAGGGGAGGCAGCCTTTATGCAGGTCTGAGAGAGAAAAACGGCCACTCCGAACCCTACGGGGTGAAATACTGGGGCGTGGGAAACGAGCTGAACGGTGATTGGGAGATCGGCGGTCCCATGTCGGGAGAAGAGTATGCCAGGGTATTCAGGAACTTTTCAAGGCTTATGAAGCGAGCCGATCCGGACATAAAGCTCATCGCCGTCGGAAGCCGGGACGACACTCAGTTCAATCTGGATTTCTTGAAGAGCGCCGGATTCCTGGCAGACTATATCTCCATTCACTACTACTGTTATAAACAGGAGACATTGCAGGATTATTATGGAGCCGTGGCGACGCCCTCCCACGCCGAAGAAAAATTGAAAAATCTGATATCGACAATCCGGACAGCCCGGGATATCTCCGGAGTCGAGAAATCGCCGGAGATTGCCTTCGACGAGTGGAACTCATGGGCCTGGTCTCATTACCGTAAGCACGGAAATCGCATGTATGGCCCGTACTGGGGAGAATGGATCCGGATGGAGGAGAACGACAGCAACCGTCAGTACACCCTCAGAGATGCGATTATTACGGCTCGCTTCTTCAACCTGTTCCAGCGGTACTGCAGCTCCGTGACAATGGCCAACTACTCGCCCACCGTTAACGGGAGGGGCGCGATATACGTGCATCCCGCCGGGATCGTTCTCAGGCCATCCTACCACGTGATGGACCTCTATATGAATCACGGTGGTAAGGAA
>CP070696.1:310257-323008 GCA_020353535.1 Spirochaetaceae bacterium
AAGCTGTTCCGCCGCCGGCTGCTCCAGGCTGGATTTCAAGAACTCCAGCATCGAAGTCTCTCCCAAAGACCGAACCGCGGCACCGGAGACGGATTCGAACAGAGAGAGGGCTTCTTCGCTCTGCCAGGGTGCCTCCTTGGGATTCCCGAAGAGGCTGCGGAAAAGCTCCTGCAGGCGTATCTTGTCGAGGGAACGGGCCGGCACGAGCAGATCACTGTGTTTTCCCGCAAGCAGGAGCAGCCCCTCCTGGCGAAAAAGGTCTACGAAGAAGGAGATATCCGCCAGGGAAGCACTGAAGCGGCGGGCGATCTGAGTTGTGCTGGGCGGCGACTCTCCGCGATAGAAGCGGCCGGCAATCTGAAAATAGATCTCAAGACCGAAGAGAAATCGCTCGGCCGGACTGATCTGCTCCAGCCGTTTGCCCAACCAGCCCAGCTGCCTGTGCTGATGCACGAAGGCGACTTCCAGAGATAGTAGAACGATGGTCCAGGCCACGTACAGCCAGATCAGGAAAATGGGGAGTACCGCCAGAGACCCGTATACGATGGACAGGCGTATGACGTAGGTGATCCAGAAGAAGAAAATCCTGCGCGCCGCTTCCCAAAGCAACGCGCCTATGGCGGCTCCCAGCAGGGCGCTGACGAAGCGCACCCGGCCCGAAGGAATGAGCAGGATCATCAATAGCAGAGCGAAGAAGATGAAGATCGGTGGAAGTACACCGGTCAGAAAGGAGAGGGTCTTGCTGAGTTCCCGAACCGCCTGCCCGCTGAGAAGGGTGCGGAGCATACCGGCCAGGTTCAGTCCGATGCTGAACAGGAAACTGCCCACGATCAGGACGGAGGCGTAGGTCGCCAGTCGGTGCAGCGAGTTCTTCTGGGTTCTGCTTCCCCACAGCGCGTTGAAGGTACTCTGAACCGTGTTGAGAAGAAAGATCGCGGTGACCAGGAAAAACAGCAGGCCGACCACGCCCAAGGCCCGGGTATTTTCCACAAACCTCTGGATGTAGGCCATGATCTCATCCTGGCTGGTGGGTACGAGCTGCTGGAAGAGGAAGCTCTGGATATTATCCAAAACCTCGCTGAAGGTACCCAGAGCGGAGAACAGGGAGAAGAGCAGCGCCGAGAGGGGCACAAGTGCCAGCAAAGTTGCAAAAGCCAGGCTGGCGGCACGAATCAAACACTGATCCCTTTGGAACTCCCGCGTGAGTCTGCGCAGATAGCGACCGAGCCTGTACAACCCAGGGCTTTTCACAATGTTTATACCCTAGTATCGTCCTTCCTCCATTGCTAGTATAGGACAGAGAATTCCCGCCTGGCAAGGATAATCCCGCACCCTCAGGTGCGGCCAACCAGCGCGGGGCGCCCGCACTACGTTCGCAATTGACCGACTATTTATGATTTCGTGATCGTTTCGTGATGTTTTTATACGTTCTTATGGAAGAGACCACGAGCTGAGATCACAAGAATAGGAGGTACAAGATGAACGAACAATTTGCAAGGATTCGCACGACGATCCTTCGATCCACCCTGATCCTTATGATCAGCTCTGCCCTGGGGATACTCTCCCCCGGGATGATCATCGCTCAGGACAGCATGCCCGCATCCGGGTACAGCCGGGCGACCTTCGCTGGGGGTTGCTTCTGGTGCATGGAGCCTCCCTTCGATAAGCTCGAGGGAGTGATCTCCACTACCTCCGGCTATGCTGGAGGCCATGTTCCCAATCCCACCTACCAACAGGTGTCGGCGGGAAGCACCGGTCATGCGGAGGTCGTACAGGTGCTGTACGATCCTCAAAAAATCAGTTACCGGGAGCTTCTGGATGTATTCTGGCGGAACGTTGATCCCGTGGACGCCGGCGGCCAATTCTGCGATCGGGGAGATCAGTACCGAACCGCGATCTTCTATCACGACGCGGAGCAGAAGCGGCTGGCCGAACGTAGCAAAGCCATACTTGAACGCTCGGGACGCCTCTCCCGATCCATCGCTACCGAGATCGTGGCTCTCAACGGCAACTTCTATTCCGCCGAGGACTACCACCAGGATTACTATATCAAAAATCCCCTGCGGTACAAGTACTACCGAACCGCCTGCGGCCGGGATCGGCGTCTGGAACAA
Source organism: Spirochaetaceae bacterium (assembly GCA_020353535.1). Taxonomy (GTDB): domain Bacteria; phylum Spirochaetota; class Spirochaetia; order SZUA-6; family DRHE01; genus JAFGQJ01. The sequence continues at coordinate 312,372 of CP070696.1, forward strand.
CTGTGGGGGGATAAATCCTGACCCCCGTTTGTGCCCGATCGTGAATGGGAGCGATAATGCTTTGCTGAAGCGGGTCTGCCGGAGGGCCTAGCGGCGAAGCTAATGGCGGGCCTGGTCCAGGGGAAGCTCGAAGTAGAAGGTGCTTCCCCTGCCCGGCTCGCTTTCCACCTGGATACGGCTTGCGTGCATACCCATGATCTTCTGGGCGATTGCCAGTCCGAGCCCGCTGCCTCGATCTGAGCTCGCTCTCTCCCTGCCGCTTGTAAAGAAACGATCGAAGATGAAGGGTATATCCTGTTTCTCGATTCCCTTGCCGCTGTCGTTTACCCGTACCAGAGCCCTCCCTTCCCGTTCCTCCAGCTGAGCCCTCACCTGACCGCCTGTCGGAGTGTGGGCAAGGGCGTTCTCGATGAGATTGGAGAGAACCCGCTCGATCATGTTGATGTCCGCTTGCACGAAGAACAGCTTCTCCGGCAGGCCGGCTTCCAACATCACCTCCCTCTCCTCAGCCCGGGGCTTGTATTTCAAGACCACGTCCTGAATCAGCTCGGTCAGGGAAAATCGCTCCAGCCGCGGTTCGATCTGTCGGGCCTCGTACTTGGAAAGCTCGAACAGCTCGTGGACCATTTCATTAAGCATGGTGGCGTCGCTGAGAATGACCTGTAGATAAGTCCGTAATTGTTTCCGGCTCAGGCTGTCGTGCTTCATCAGCAGGGTTTCCACGTATCCCTGGATCGATGTCAGGGGGCTGCGCAGATCGTGGGAAACGTTGGCGATCAGCTCCCTGCGCAGGCTGTCGGTCTCCTTGAGCTTTTCCAGGTTCGCGGCAATCGTATCGGCCATGCGGTTGTACGTTCTGGCCAATTCCCCGATTTCATCCTTCGCGGAGGTATCAAGTCGCCTGTGGTAGTTTCCCTGCTCGAACTCCCTGACCGATCGCGCCACCCGTTGAAGGCGGCGGGTGAGAAGGGTAAAGAGGATCAAGCCGACAATGGCGACGGAAATACCGGAGAGAACCAGAGCGCGCACCAGGGCGGAGGCGAGGTACTTGTCCCTCAGCCTGCCGGCGGCCAGGTCATACAGCGTGCTCCTCAACACGATGTACAGATAACCGCGGCTTCCATCGGGCAGCGCTATGGTGGCTGCGGAAAAGTGTTTTTTCGCACCCATGCCTCGGGGATCCTCTCCGAAGATCGGCGGGTGTCCTCCCCCTGAGATAAAACGGCGGACAGGCTCCAGATCGACCGTCCGCGCTTTGACCTCTTTTCCCGGCTCGGCGAAAAAGCCCAGGATTGTACCTTCACCGTCCAGCAGATAAATCTCGATGGCCGGATTAAGGACCATCATGTAGTGAATAACCTCACCGATGCCGTCCATATTTCCGTCCGCTGCCAGCACCGGCTCTATCTCGGCTGCCATGTCTTGGGCAAGGTTCCAGTTCACCAGCTGATCGACTTCGATCTGGCGGCGTTCTGTTATGCGCATGGTGACGATCACCTGAGCCGATCCCATGAGCAGGAGGAGCACGAGGAACAGAGACGAGACTTTCACAGAGAAACGGCTGAAAAACGAAACCATGGTTACAATTCTTCGTTACAGTTCATCCGGTTCGGCAAAGCGATAGCCGAACCCCCAGACCGTTTTGATATAGCGCGGCTCTGAGGGATCCGCCTCTATCTTGCTGCGCAGCCGGTTGATATGGGAGTTCACCGTGTGCTGATAGCCTTCGAATTGATAGCCCCAGACAGCGTCGAGCAGCTGTTGGCGATTGAAGGCCCTGCCCGGACTACCGGCAAACAGCAGCAGCAGGTCGTACTCCTTGGCTGTCAATTCTATCTTTCCGCTCGAGATGGATACGATCCGTTTTTCTAAATCTATCTGCAGGTCTCCGAAACTGAGCAGCTTTCCCTGAGCGGCACCGCGTTTCGAATTGTCGGTATCGGTCCGTCTCAGGATCGCTTTCACCCTGGCCAGCAATTCCCGAATGCTGAACGGCTTGGTGATGTAGTCGTCGGCGCCGAGTTCCAATCCCAGAACCTTGTCGAGTTCTTCAGACTTGGCCGTCAGCATCAAAATCGGGATTCCTTTGTCCGCGGCCCGGATTTTCTTGCAGATCTCAAATCCGTCGAGTCCCGGCAGCATCAGATCCAGTATGATGAGCTTGTAGTCCGACTCCAGAGCTCTTTTGAGGCCCCGGTTGCCCGAGGAGACCGCTTCGGTGGAAAGCCCGCTGTCCCGCAGATGCAGGGATAGAAGCTCGACGATTTTTGGATCGTCTTCTATCAGGAGAACATCGCTTTTTCTCTGTCGCGGATCGAGAGAGTTCACTCCACAGTCACCCCGATCAATATAGTGGAAGAATATCACAAATTCATCACATGGGTGAAAAAAGATCGACCTCCACCATTTACCGGAACAGCACTGCCGGAAGGGACGATAGACGGTTCATACTTGATCCAGGTCAAGAAGATTCCTTCACCGTCTTAGTAACTTAAATATTGGAGCTGTTGGCTCACACGGAGTATAGGCATAGAATAGATGAAGGAGGCAAGCGATGAAAGTAGCGGTAAAAAACAACGTGCATTGGGTAGGTAAGATAGATTGGGAGCTGAGGAAATTCCACGGGGACGAGTATTCCACTCACCGGGGTTCGAGCTACAACTCTTATCTTATACAGGAAGAGAAAACCGCTCTCGTGGATACGGTCTGGGCTCCTTTTGCAGAGGAATACGTGAGCAATCTGGCCGGGGAGATCGAGCTGGAAACGATAGACTATATTATTGCGAATCACGCCGAGATCGATCATAGCGGGGCCTTGCCACGACTGCTGGAGCGCATCCCGGATACCCCCGTGTACTGCACCGCCAACGGTGTGAAGTCTCTGACGGGTCACTATCACAGGGACTGGAACTTCCGCGTGGTGAAAACAGGGGATAGGCTGAATCTCGGCGGCAAAGAGCTGATCTTTGTGGAAGCACCGATGCTGCACTGGCCGGACAGCATGTTCTGCTACCTGACTGGAGACAACATACTGTTCAGCAATGACGCATTCGGCCAGCACTACGCTTCGGAGTATCTGTTCAACGATCTGGTGGATCAGAACGAACTAATTACCGAGAGCCTGAAATATTACGCCAACATCCTGACACCCTTCAGCTCATCTGTCGAAAAGAAGATCCACGAGTTTCTCGGGCTTGATTTGCCTTTGGACATCATATGCACGAGCCACGGGATTATCTGGCGAACCAATCCGGCCCAAATCGTGGAGCGATATCTGCAGTGGGCCAAGGCATACAAGGAAAACCAGATCACCATCGTATACGATACGATGTGGAACGGCACCAGAGTGATGGCCGAGCGGATCGCTCAAGGAATCGGCAATGAGGATCCCGATGTAAACGTCAAGCTGTTCAATATCGCCGTAAGCGATAAAAACGATGTTGTGGCGGAGGTGTTCAAGTCCAAAGGAGTAGTGTTCGGATCTCCCACCATCAACAGGGGCATCCTGACTGCCGTGGCCGCATTGTTTGAGCAGATCAAAGGGCTGTCCTTCAGCGGAAAGAAGGCCGCCGTGTTCGGCAGTTACGGTTGGAGCGGTGAGTCCACCAAAGTACTGGGCGAATCTCTTCGGCAGGCAGGTTTCACCGTGGTCGATGAGGGTTTGAAAGTGCAATGGAATCCTTCTGAGAAAAACATCGAGGAATGCTTGGCCTACGGACGCAAACTGGCAAAAGCTCTTTCTTGATATTCCCAGGAGCCCGACAAATGGAATGGCATTCTAGCTTTAGCCGGACCGTATGATCCCAGTGGATTGACTGATATCGAAAATAAGTATACATGTATGTACGAATGGTACCGAAATCCTACATTTCTGTAGGATAATCAGCGTGGATAGGATGCATGGGATGGCGCCGGAACGAACAGAAACTTTGGTTGCGGGAAACCTGCCGTACGTGGATGAGAAGATCCAAGAACTCTCACTTCTATTCGACATCAGCCAGAATTTGGACTCCAGTATGGACCTTCGGGATACCCTGGGCCCCGTACTATCTATCATTGCCAGGTATAAGGGGATCATCCGGGGCAGCCTGACTCTGCTCAACCGTGAAAGCGGAGAGATATCCATAGAAGCCGCCTACGGGCTGTCCCCCAGCCAACAGCGGCGGGGACGCTACAGGGTCGGAGAGGGCATCATCGGGCAGGTGTTTCAGACCGGGAAACCGGCGATCATCCCGAAGGTTGCCGAAGAACCCCGATTCCTCAACCGCACCAGGGCTCCGAGAGACCGGAACGGCCAGGATCTGTCCTACCTCAGCGTTCCCATCAAACTGGAAAACACGGTCATTGGTGCCCTGAGCGTGGATAAGATCTACTCCGAGCATGCGGATCTGGAGGAGGATCTGCGTCTTTATGCGATCATCGCTTCCATGATCAGCCAGGCGGTGAAGCTTCGCCAGTCCGCCCAGGAAGAACGGCAGCGCCTGATCGAGGAAAATCTCCGCCTGACCGAAGAGCTCAAGGACCGCTTCCGGCCCTCGAACATCATCGGCAACTCCAATGCCATGCAGGAGGTCTACGATCTGATCGCCCACGTGTCCGAGAGTGAGGCTACGGTGCTCATCCGGGGTGAAAGCGGTACCGGCAAGGAGCTGGTGGCTCACGCCATCCATTACAACAGCCTGCGGGCCAGCAAACCCTTCATCAAGGTCAACTGTGCCGCCTTGCCCGAATCGGTGATTGAGAGCGAGCTGTTCGGTCACGAGAAGGGAGCCTTCACCGGAGCGGTGTCCAGCCGCAAGGGTCGCTTCGAACTGGCCGACGGAGGAACCCTTTTTCTCGATGAGGTGGGGGACCTCTCGCCGGCACTGCAGATCAAGCTTCTGCGGGTCCTGCAGGAGAAGGAGTTCGAACGAGTCGGCGGAATCGAAACGATCAAGGTGGATGTCCGTCTTATCGCCGCCACCAATATAGATCTGGAACAACGCATCGCCGAGGGAAGGTTCCGCCAGGATCTGTACTATCGGCTCAATGTCTTTCCTATCCACATTCCGCCGCTTCGGGAACGCAAGACTGACATTCTGCTGCTCGCCGACTACTTCGTAGAGAAGTACAGCAGGAACAGCCACAAGAATGTGCGCCGGATCTCCACGCCCGCCATCGATATGTTGATGGCCTACCACTGGCCGGGCAATGTACGGGAGCTGGAGAACTGCATCGAACGCGCGGTGGTGTTGAGCCGGGACGACGTAATCCACGGTCACCATCTGCCCCCGACCCTTCAAACAGCCGAAGCCAGCGGCACCGCCTTCAAGGGCAGACTGGAAACCGCCCTGGAAAACGTGGAGCAGGAACTGGTCCTCGATGCTCTCAAGTCCTCCAGAGGGAACATGGCCAAGGCAGCCCGTGCACTCGGTGTTTCCGAACGCATAATGGGCCTGCGGGTAAACCGCTACGGGATCGATCCGAAGCGCTTTCGCCGCTGATCCGCTAAATCCTACATTATTGTAGTCTTTTTGTCGAAGATCCTACCTGCAGGTAGGTTTTAGATGATGTTAAAAAGTCTGCATCTTTAGATATTTTATTTCCATATAAGAAAATAGCTGTAATTGATAAATTTGGTACACAACTTGCAGATAGGTCAAGTAAATCTCGATCAATCACCTCATGCAAGGAGTAAATTTATGGCTGACAGCGTAAGAGAGGTTCTCGAGCTCGTTTCCAAGGAGAATATCAAGGTCGTAGATCTGCGCTTTATGGATTTTCCCGGGCTATGGCAGCACTTCTCGGTGCCCGCACGGGAACTGGAGGCGGATTCCTTCGAGAGTGGATTTGGCTTCGACGGTTCGAGCATCCGCGGCTGGCAGAGCATCAACGAATCGGACATGCTGGTCAAGCCGGTTGCGGAGACCGCCTTTATCGATCCCTTTCTTGCAGAGAAGACCCTCGTTCTGATCTGCAATATCTGCGATCCGATCACGGGGGAGGACTACACCCGCGATCCCCGGCACATAGCCATAAAAGCGGAGAACTACCTGAAACAGACAAAGGTCGCCGAAGCGGCCTACTTCGGCCCGGAGGCGGAGTTCTTCATCTTCGACGACATCCGTTTCGATCAGAATGAGCACGAGGGCTACTACCATATCGATTCGGTGGAGGGACGCTGGAACACCGGTCGAGATGAGGCGCCCAACCTGGGCTACAAGCCCCGTTACAAGGAGGGATATTTCCCGGTGCCCCCCACCGACAGTCAGCAGGACCTGCGTACCGAGATGATGCTGATTCTCGAAAGCGTCGGCGTGGCGGTGGAAGCCCAGCATCACGAGGTGGCCACCGGCGGACAGGCCGAGATCGATATGCACTTCGGCAGTCTGGTCGCCATGGCGGACAAACTGCTCAAGTACAAGTACGTGATCAAGAATACGGCCCGGCAGCACAACAAAACGGTAACCTTCATGCCCAAACCTCTGTTCAACGACAATGGAAGCGGCATGCACGTGCACGTCTCTCTTTGGAAGGGAGAAAGCAACACCTTTGCCGGGGAGGGATACGCCGGCCTGTCCGATACAGGCCTGTATGCGATCGGAGGAATCCTGAAGCACGCCCCGTCGATCCTGGCCTTCAGCAATCCCACGACCAACAGCTACAAGCGCCTGGTTCCGGGATTCGAAGCGCCTGTCAATCTGGCCTACTCCCGCCGCAACCGCAGCGCGGCGGTCCGCATCCCCATGTACTCCACCTCGGCCAAGGCCAAGCGCATCGAGTTCCGTTGTCCGGATCCGAGCTGTAATCCCTACCTGGCCTTCTCCGCGATTCTCATGGCCTCGATAGACGGGATTCTCAACAAGATCGATCCGGGTGAGCCGCTGGACAAGGACATCTACGATCTGCCGCCGGAGGAATTGGCCAAAGTTCCCCAGACACCCGGGTCCCTGCAGGAGGCGCTCCGGGCGCTGGAGGGGGATCACGACTTTCTGTTGAAAGGGGACGTGTTCACAACGGACGTGATCGAAACCTGGATCGACTACAAAATGACAAATGAGGTCCAGGCGCTGGCTCTGCGTCCCCATCCGTGGGAGTTCGCCCTCTATTACGATATCTGATACGATGGGTTGCTGCTTGTCGGGCCAACTCAAGTTTGTTAAATATTCCTTGAGAAATGTCTGAGGATTACTACGATATCTTGGGCGTAGGCAAAGACGCCGATCCCGATTCGATCCGGAAGGCCTACCGGAAGGAGGCCAAAAAGTCCCACCCCGATTCCTCGGGAAGCGAGAACAGCTCCGCGCGCTTTCGGAAGGTCGAGGAAGCTTATGAGACTCTCGGGGACAAGCAGAAGCGGGAAGCCTATGACGAACAGGCACGAAAACGGCGGGCATCAGCCGTTCCCTTGAACAGGCAAGAGCGGTTCACACGGAAGCCGGCGGCAGAACCACCGCCATTCTCCCCGGCAGGCGAATCGGACTCCAGCTATCCCTTCGGATCCGCGGTCACCTCGGCGCCGCTGCTTGAAGTTCTGCTCAGCGCGGAGGAGGCCAGGCATGGAGTAACCGTCCCCGTAGACCTGCCCTTCGCCTTACCCTGTCCCGAATGCAGCGGCCAGGGACTCTGGCGGCGCCTGTTCTGCTTCACCTGCGGCGGCACCGGGAGCATAAGAAACGTGCAGCGGATGGTTCTGGATATCCCTCCGGGTATTCGCAACGGCCGGGAGTTTCTCATCGGTTCGGGGGATCGCCTCTGCCGAAGCATCCGCATTCGAGTGCTGGTGGAATAGATCTACCCGCCGGCCGCACCCGCAACAACCGGAGCATGGAACGATCCTCCAATCACGACACCCGCAGGTGTTAGCGCCCGGTTCCGTAGTATCGGAATCCCAGCCTGCGGGCCGCCTCCGGTTCAAGGACATTGCGGATATCGAAAAGGATATCCCCCCGCATCATGCTTCGCATCTTCTCGAGATCGACATTGCGGTATTCGTTCCACTCGGTGAGGATCAAGACAGCGTCGGCATCCTCGACCGCAGAGAACTCACTTTCGTAATAGCGGATATTCGGAAATAATGCCCTGAACCGGTCCGCGGCTTTCGGGTCGTGGGCATGGACCTCTGCACCTGCAGCAAGGAGCCTTTCGACGATGGCAATGGCCGGGCTGTCTCTCACATCATCGGTCTCGCTCTTGTAGGCCAGTCCCAGGACTGCGATTCTCTTGCCCTTCAATTCCAGCAGGGCTTTGAGTCTTTCCACAACCCGACTCTTCTGGTATTCATTAGCCTCCACCACGGACCGAACCACCGCCATATCCACGCCGTAGCGTTCTCCGGTATTAACCAGCTCCCTGGTGTCCTTGGGAAGACAGCTTCCGCCGTAACCGGGGCCGGGATGCAGGAACTTCGGGCTGATCCTGCCGTCCATGCCCATGGCGCGGGCGATGACGTGGATATCCGCGCCCACCGCTTCGCAGAGGTTTGCGATTTGGTTGATATAGGTGATCTTCGTCGCCAGGAAGGCATTACTGGCGTATTTGACGATTTCAGCGGTCTCCAGGTTGCACCAGACAAAGGGAGTATGAATCAGATAGAGGGGACGATAGATCTCCTCCATCGCTTTTCGGGCCCTCTCCTCCTCGCAGCCGATGACCACCCGATCGGGATGGAAAAAATCATGGATGGCATGACCCTCCCGCAGGAATTCCGGATTGGAGACGATGGAGAACAGTTCGGGGCTTTTTGTTTCGAGCAGGGTTTTCTCGATCCAACGGTTCGTCCCTACGGGAACCGTCGACTTTGTAACGATCACCTTATATTCGTTCAAACTTTCCCGGATGGTGAGGACCGCCTCTTGCACCTGGGAGAGGTCGGTTTGCCCATTGGCATCGATCGGTGTGCCCACAGCCAAAACCACGACTTCGGCGTTTTGCACAGCAGCTGCGACATCGGTTGTAAAGAACAGTCTTCCGGCATCGATGTTTCGCATCAGGTATTCCTCCAATCCGTGCTCATAGATTGTGGACTTCCGCTGCCTGAGCGTCTGTACGATCCCTTCATGTTTGTCTGCGGCGGTCACATGGTTTCCGAAGTCGGACAATCCAACCGCCGCAACCAAGCCCACGTAACCGGTGCCTAAGATCGTGATGCGTTTCGCCATCTCTGCCCGCCTTTCATGTTCGATTTTTAACAGCGTATGCTTTTGAACTACCTACGCCGTTGAGCTACGTATGCCGTTGAACCAGGAAAGCCGCCCCTACTGTACTATAGAAGGGCTCAATTGCCACTACCGCCCTGCAAAATTTTAAAGCCTGAAAGGTGTAGGATCTTGACATTTTTAACACCTTTCGGTAGGAGCTTTTATCTTGACCTTTCCAATCGGAATCCCTACTTTTGCTAAGAGATCGAATCCGCCGGAGCGAGTATGATTATCGAACCGAAAATCCTCCGAAATGTTTGTTTAACGGCCCATCCCTTGGGGTGCAGCGCGCAGGTGCAAGAGCAGATCGAGTATGTGCGCAACAAGGATCATCTGGAAGGAACCACAAAGGCCTTGATTGTCGGTTCCTCGAACGGCTACGGCCTGGCGGCGCGTATCCTCTCAGCCTACGGCTGCGGCGCGGACACGGTTGGAGTCGCCTACGAGCGACCGGGCAGTGAATCCAAGCCGGGAAGCGCGGGCTGGTACAATGACATCGCCTTTCGTCAGGCTGCCGAACAAGACGGACTGGACGCCTGGAGCATCAACGGCGATGCCTTTTCCCAGGATATCAAAGATCAGGCCGTAGAGCTGCTCAAGAAACACCTAGGCGGCGTTGAACTGGTGGTGTACAGCATCGCCTCACCAAGACGCATGGATCCCAAGACGGGGACACTACACTCATCGGTGATTAAGCCGATCGGGAAGCCCTTTGTCGAAAAGACGGTGGATTTTCAAAGCGGGGAGGTTTCGGAGATCCGTGCTGAGCCGGCGAGCTCCGAGAAAGAGATCGCGGATACGGTGAAAGTGATGGGCGGAGAGGATTGGGCGCTGTGGATCGAAGCCCTCGAAGCCGCCGACCTCCTCGCGGAAGGGATCACGACGGTAGCCTTCTCCTACATCGGTTCCTCCTTCACCGCGCCGATCTACCGGGACGGGACGATCGGAGAGGCGAAGAAACACCTGGAACAAACCGCCGGGACCCTGAACCGACGCCTGGCCCGACGGGGCGGTCGCGCCCTGGTATCTGTGAACAAGGCTCTGGTCACCCGGGCCAGTGCCGTGATTCCGGCGGTTCCTCTCTATATCGCCCTGCTCTACAGGGTGATGAAGGATAAGGGCCTCCATGAAGCCTGTATCCAGCAGATCGATCGCCTGTTCCGGGATTTTTTGTACAGCGACGACCCCCTGCCTCTGGATACGGAGGGACGCATCCGCCTCGACGATCGGGAGATGCTTCCGGAGGTACAGGAGGAGGTCTACAAACGGTGGCGACAGGTAACCACCGAAAACCTGGACCACCTCAGCGATATCGCCGGATTCCGAGAAGAGTATCTGCGCTATCACGGTTTCGGTGTGGAGGGAATCGACTACCGGGCCGACGTCGAACCCTAGTTCCCGTCTACTCTGACGGGATCGCGTTTACCCATCTATTTTTTCCGATCCCATGATCCGGGG
>CP070696.1:323108-335620 GCA_020353535.1 Spirochaetaceae bacterium
AACGGTGGCTTTTGCTGTTTTTCTTTGCAACTGTTTTGTATATACTTCCCGAGCGATACAAGTATGATGAAGCTGCTGATCACCGGTGCCACCGGCTTTGCCGGTAATGTCCTGCTTGATCTGCTGCCCAAAAGCTTGCCCGACACCCGAGTTACAGCTTTTGTGCTGCCAGGTGATCCAGGTGAAACCAGAATCCGGAACAAGCACATCCGGCATCTTCACATCGTCTATGGGGATATCGCCGATACAGTTGCTGTGGAAAAGGCGGTAGCCGGGCAAAGCCACGTTGTTCATCTGGCCGGCTTGATCTCCTACTGGAGCAGAGAGAGAGCTGAACTCACCCGGGTCAATGAGAAGGGCGTGGAAAACGTGGTCAACGCCTGTCTCAATCATAGATTAGAGAGGCTCGTGCACGTGTCCTCGGTGGGCGCGGTAGGATTCCATAGAGATGGACGGCTGGCGGATGAGGAAACCGAGTTCAACTGGCCCGAGAGTTTCCCCTACATGACCAGCAAGTACGCAGGACAACGGATCGTGGAAAAGGCCGTAGAGGAGCACAACCTGCCGGCGATAATTCTCAACCCGGCTTCCCTCATGGGACCCGGCGATCCGATCTACTCCACGCCCCACAACCAGCTGTACGCCCGTATCTATCACAAGACTATGTTCGGTTGTTTCGCAGGAGGTTTGGCGATCACGGATGTGCGCGACCTGGCTCGGATCATCATCAAGGCATTGACAATGGGCAGGGTGGGGGAGAAATACCTGATCGTGGGCTCCAACGTCGAGTATACGACGGTGGTCAAAGCCATCGGGATGTATTTCGGCAGAAAGGTCTATCCCTTCCGCGTGCCTGGATTTGTTCTGGCCGCTGGGGGCTCGCTGATGGAGTTCATCAGCGGCTTTACGGGGAAAAGACCTCTGCTCCCCCGCGCCTACGGCCGTTTGAGCGGCTGGTTCGGCTACTATTCGAACAGGAAGAGCCGGGTGGCCTTCCAGCATCAGTACCTGCCCTTTGACAAGACCATCGCCGACGGCTGCCGGTACTTCCAGGAGCAGTATGGCTGATACGAATAAGATGGCGCTGGGCTGCTGACCGGAAGAAACTCGCAGCAGCACGGTTTTTCGTATATACTGCCCGACAAGTCAAAGGAAGGATCTTTTTGAATGGGAAGGATCGAGTTAAAGAACCGAACAATTCTGATAACAGGGGCCAGCCGCGGGTTGGGAAAACACCTCGCTCTGTACCTGGCGAGGATTGAAGGAGCCAGCCTGGTTCTTGTAGGCAGAAGTAGGGAAAGCTTGCAGAATGTGGCGGACGAGATAGGCGCAACCTGTTCAGTCGATGTCAAGATTATTGCACAGGACCTGCTTGCCGATAACGGCGCACAGATCCTTTTCGATAAATTGCGACATGACCGTATCTTTGGTCTCATAAACAACGCCGGAATGACCTACTACGGAGATACGGAAGCGTCCCAGATCGATCGTTTTCGTTCGATAATCGCACTGGATTTTAAAGTCGTGGTCGAGTTGTGCCTGTTGTTCCTTTCCCGTTTTAAGGCCAATGGGGAGGGATTTATCCTCAACATAACAAGTCTTGCCTCGTTCGTTCCCATTCCCTATCAGAGCATCTATGCGGCGGCCAAGTGCGCCACGCAAAGTCTAAGCGAAAGTCTGGCGGAGGAGAACAAAGGTTCATCGATAGTCATCTCCACCTTTGCTCCCGCTGGAATCGTCACTGATTTGATTGCGGAATCCGGGCTCACGTTGCATATGCAGAAGCACCTGAAATTCTATATTACACCGGAACACGCCGCCGAACTGGCCATAAAAGCACTAAAGCGAGGGAGACGTCTTATCCTGCCCGGATACCTGACCAAAATCATGTACTTCTTTATAAACGTACTGCCGCGAGCAACTCTGCTTGGTTTGTGCACAAGGATTTACAGATACGATAAGTACCGTATGGACGCTTGTGCGAAGATTTGAATAATAGGGGACTAACCGAGGTACATGTGATGCCGTCAGTATTGATCACCGGAGCAAATGGATTCATCGGTTCGCATCTATGCGATAAATTTGCTGAGCGCGGGTATGAGGTATATGGACTTGTAAGGAAAACATCGGATCTGCGCTTCTTGAAGGAGTCCAAGATAAAGCTGGTGTACGGGGATCTCACAGATATCGAGTCCATCCCATTACCCAAAACATTCGACGTAATCGTCCATGCCGCTGGAAAGGTCTCCGACAACGCTTCCATGCGGCAATGCAGGATCCATATTTACGAAATCACGGTAAATCTTGCGGAATGGGCTGTGAAGAACTGTGGGAGGCTCAAGAAGTTCGTGTTTATTTCCACGGCTCTAGCCATCGGTTATTGTGCCGACAATATCTCCGAGGACAATCCTGGCAGATCGGCGGACTACGTGCCGTACAATTACATGAAGAAAAAGGCAGAAGCCTATCTGATTGCAAAACACAATCAATCGGGATTTCCTGTCGTTATTCTGCGACCGGGGGACGTGTATGGGCCCCGGGACAGAACCTCGAGCGAGCGTATGCTCAAAGTCGCCGAAAAACGGTTTCCCCTGATCGCCGGGCGGGGAGACAAAAAGTTCGGATTTTGCTATCCAGACAATCTTTGCAGCGCTGTTGTGGCGGTCGTTGAGAGAGCTGGCACGACCGGCCAGGCTTATACGGTGACCAACGGTGTTTTTCCCACCTGGGGGGAGTTCTTCAAAGCATTGCAAGGCGGTATAGGGAAGCCGCAGCGTCTGTTCGTCCCGGTCGCCATCATTATGGTTCCGGCGATCCTATTCGAACTGATCAAGCGTGTTTTTCCGGCATTCAAGCCGCCGCTGAATTTCTACAGAATTCACCGCATTACCACTCAAACCACCTACGACCTGTCAAAAACGATGAAGGATCTCGATTATTCACCGGACAACGATTATAAAGCGCAGTTCAAGGCAATCGTGGATTGGTATAAGGCTGAATATGGGGATATAGAGAACTCCGAGAAGCGAGTATTTATGACATGACAGGCTGGGATACGGTGCTGCTCTTCGGGGCTTTGCGCCCATATTCGCTGCGGGTTCTTTTTCCATACATTCCGGTTGCCCTTACATTACTTGTCACTCTTTGTTACCACAATACCCTAAAGCGTCGCTTCGGGGATGCGAAGGGGATGTGGCTGTATTTTTCTCTCTTTTTCCTGATTCTGGTTGTAGTACCTGTGGTAATTATCTTTGCGCTGGAGCCGCAGCCGCTGCAGGTGCTCGCCGATCTTGGCGTTGGATGGGGGAATTACAAAATCGGGGTGGTGTTGGTGCTCGCCTGGCTGCCCATTAGCATGCTCGTCAGTCACTTCACCTCGAAGAATCCAGAAATGAAGGAGTACTACCCCTTCTCCAAAAAGATCTGTAGAAGCGACGGCTCGTTCGTACTCTACGAGATCGGCTACATCCTGTTGTACTACACAGCCTGGGAGTTCCTCTACAGAGGCCTGCTTTTTTTCCCACTGCTGAGCTCAGTTGGATATATGCCGGCAATGGCGATTACTGCAGCCCTATCGACTCTGCACCACATTGGTCATCCGAAATCCGAAATCCTGGGTGCCTTGCTGGGAGGATTTATCTTCAGTTTTGTCGCCCTGCTTACCCGATCGCTCCTCTACCCAATTGCCTTGCACGCCATGGTGGGCGTGGGTGTTGACATCTTTGTGTACGCGCGGAATTACAGGGTGCGCTCGGTGCGCTGAACGAGCTTCCTGGCCTTTTCGGACAGCTCATAGATGCGATCCAGGATGGCTGAGGCGATATCCTGGTATTCATCTAGACTAAGCTCCCGATCGAAATACGCGTCGAAATGCATCGGGCGCCCGATGACCAGCCCGTAGCTGCAGCGAAATCGGGGGAAGTAGGAATCGACACTATATCTTCTCATTTTAAATCTATAATGTACTTTCTTCATTACGATATCATCTTTGGATATCCATGCGCCAACCGGAATCACCGCGGCCCGGGCGGCGATGGCCAGGCGCGCCACTCCACGGCGAGCCCGCACCTTTACAGCAGGATCCGTCCGTTCTCCCTCCGGAGCGATGAGCACAGCATCGCCTTTGGACAAAACGTACATGGCGTCACGAATTGTCTGCAGCGATTCCTCGCTCCTGTGCAGGACTATCTGGTTGCCCAAGCGAAAGATGATACGGGGAACGAGGAATGACCAGATTTGATCCTCCACGAGGGTACGAACAAAGGTCTGGTGGACTAAGGCGAGAATCGGAAAGGCGTCCCAAACCGTAGGATGATTCACGGCAAATACCTTGGGGCCAGGCGGGATATCCTCTTCCACGCGATGGCGGATTTTCAGATAAAAACGGAGTAACACCTTCAGGCAGAAGCGAAGAAAATAAGAAAAAACAGCGGGATAGAGGGTCAAATTATTTTCCTGGGTTCGGGCAGCGCCAACAGAACAGCCGGCAGCAACACCAGGGTGCTGGCACACGCTGCCGAAAGAGTTATCACAACGAGAATTCCAAAATAGAGGATCGGACTGAAGCTGGACAGGCACAGAGCCAGAAGACCTCCGACAATGGAAACGGTGGTAAGGAGAATCGGTCGTCCGGTTACAGCCAGGGTTTGTTTCATGGCTTCAGGTCTGTCACCGCCCAGCTCCCGCAGATGTCTACGATAGTATATCAGAAAGTGGATGGCATCATCCACACCCACTCCGATCGCTACGGCGGATACCATTATCGTTGTCATATCGAGAGGAATTCCCAAGATGCCCATTAGAATGAAATTGAGCATCACTCCCATGACTAATGGCAGGATTGCCAGAAAGCCGTAGCGCAGGGAGCGGAAGGCCGCCGTAGTGATAGCAAATACGAGGGCGATGGAAATGAGCATGGATTTGATTAGATTCTGTCGCAGCAGATTCGACAGAGTCAAATACTGCAGGCTCATGCCCCAGATTTCAGCCCGGACATCCGACGGCGTCGAAGCATCCAAATTGTACTCAAGGGTCCGCAGGAGATCCCGCAGGGCCTGTTCATCGATGAATTTCTGCGTCCTGCTGTTGTAGACTCGAAAGGAGAGCGTCAGCTGCGAGAAATCCTCATTGTTGAGATTCGTCGTTGCCAGACTATCGGCTTGTACGCCGGCTAGAGCTCTTTGTAGACGAGACAGCAGCAGTATCGGAGCTCTGTTTGTCGGGATTTCATCGCTGCCGGTCATTACCCGGTTGAGAAAGCGCAGGTACGTGGTAAAAGACAGATTATACGAGATGTTGGGATTTGCACGCAGATCAAGCTCGAGTTTTGATACCCAGGCAAGGTTTTCAGGTTTGAGGAAAAATCCTCGAGCAGAATCCGGGGCGGTCAAGGTGATGTTGATTTCGTCGAAGCCACCGAGCTTGCCCGTGAGGAAATACATATCCTGTACCACTTTGTCTCCCTGGGGAAAGTAGCCGATCGTGTCTGTGTTCGTATTGATCCTGGGGACAACGACGGCGAACAAAGCGCTGAGCAGGACCGCAACGCCGATTATAGGCACTTTTGCCCGGATGACTAAGCGGCCCAGGCCGGTCATGAGACGGGCCAGCAGGCCGGAACGAATCCGTCGGCTTTGCCGTTCCTTTGGTGTTGGCAGTCGGGATAATAAGGCTGGAAAGAGAAAAAGGGACAGCACGGTACAGGAGAGGATGCCGAAACCGGCTGAAATCGCGAACTCTCTGGTCTGGCGAATATTCGCTGCTAAAAGTCCCAAGAAGCCCACAATCGTAGTCGCGGCCGCCATCAATATTGTCATATTAACGTTTTCAATGACTCCGGCCACCCAATTGTGATCCCTCCGCTTTGAACGAGTACTCCGGTAGTACTCGTTCAATATATGGATGCTGTAGGAGCTTCCTAAAGTTAAAACGATGGGGGGTGTGATAATCGAGACGATCGTCAAAGTGTACCCGACCAGGGACATAAATCCCAGACTCCAGACCGTGCCCAATACGATCACCAGAAACGGCAAGAGCACACCTCGGAACGTCCGGAAACCGAGGAAATAAAACAGCAGGATGATGATGGCCGAAAGGCTGAACAATCTCACCAGGTCACGGGAAATATACTCTTCTGTCCGATCCACAAAAGGAATAGATCCGCTGACATAATACGAATAGTATCCATCAAGATCCGCCACGATATGCCTGACTTCATCCATGAGGGTGGAAAAATCATCGATTTTGCCCGCCGGAAAAAAGGAGTTCAACACGGTTCCATCCGGCGATACCACCAAATTCTGTGCATAGGGTGTGTCGGTTAATCGCCTTTGAAACAGGGACAGCTCTTCCGGTGTGCTCGGCGGCTGCTGATTCGCGGCAACCGGCACGACAGTCAATCTGCTGCCACTTTTTTCGAAGGTCATCAGGTCGAAGGGAGTGATGCCCTTTTCCAATCCGGGCAGATCTTCCAGCTCTTTTATGACCCGATAGTAAACAGATAGCTTCTCAACAGTAAAGGGTTGCTCGCCCGTTACTGCCAGGAGCAAATATTCACCAGTTATGCCCTCTCTTCGGTATTTCTCCATGGCCTTGCGGATCTCCGTGTTTTCAGGTAGCAGAGTTTCTACATTCGGATCGACTTTGAGCTGGAGGGCAAAATACCCGAAAAACACGGTCAGTACAGCGGTGACAATGAAAACCAGAAGGGAATTCTGATCGACAAAGGAAAACAGGCGGCGAATCCGGATTTTCACGCTGAACACGGTAGTCGTGCCGGTCGATCCTTGTCAAGAACCAGGGCGCCGTTAATCCGGTATTGGAGCGGTGATCGAACGCCTTCAGGTTTCACCGTTATTCAGGTGGTGAAAATAGAAATCGATACAGGCGGCAATGGCCTCCTCTATGCTGTCTCTCGGATGGTATCCAAGTTCATCCCTCGCTTTCTTATGGCTGAAGCGATGGTTTGCGCACCCTGACAAGATCAGCGCCTCGCCGGGCTGGGAGTCGATGCCCAGGATTCGCAAAACTCCGGCCAGCAGATAGCAGAGCGCTGAAGGGGGGCAAAAGAATCTGTCAGAAACCGGTCGGCCGTATTTGGCTGCAGCGACTTTGGCGATCCTTTTCATGAAATCCCTGTATTCCAGGTTGTCCTCTTTCCGACCGGTGATGATGTAGGAATGTCCGACTTGGCCCCGCAAATAGCTGAGCCATATCCCCTCCGCTACATCCCGGGCTGAGACGAACGAGGAGCTCCCCGGTAATGCGAATTTCAGCTGGTTCATAGACACGAGATAGATCAACTGGCTGATGGTGACACCCACATCTCCCCGACCCACCGCAGTCCCCGGAAGTACGGTGATCACCGGCAGGCCGTTCCGACGGTGGTAGTCCGCCGCCAGCTCGTAAGCCGCCAACTTGGAATCGAAGTAGGGAACCCGGGATCTTCGCAGGAAGCCGTAGTCGTCTCGGGTCGAGGACTCGACCGCAGTCAGCGCAGCGGTGCGATTTCGGAAGGAGATCGGATTTCCGGGGCTTTCATAGATCCGGTTGTATTCATCGGCTAATTGAGATCCGGCACCGACCGTTCCCAACACATTTATCGAAGAGATGTAGATGAGCTTCTGAATCCCATTCTGAATTGCCGCATCAAAGATGTTCTTCGCGCCTAGGACATTTGCATCCCAGGTGCGGCGAGCTTGTTTTCTCGAGTAATCTACCACACCTGCCAGGTGGAACAGGACATCCAGATCTCTTGTTTTCTCCAGAACCTCGTCCCTCGAGGTGATGTCAAGATGACGGTACGATAAATCCAGATGATCGGTCAGGGGGTTGCTCCTGCGATGTGAATAGAAGCAAACCATGTCGAGGTTCCCTGATTGCCGATCGCAGAGGTATTTGACTAGATTAGCCCCCAGAAAACCAATCGAACCGGTGATGCCGATCGTCATTCCGCCGCGCCCTGTTGAAAAAACACAGTACTATAGATGAAACGTACTATAGATGAAACTTTGCCCCGCCGTCTACCGGTAAGATTTGCATCAACACCCCGGTTGGGATACAGTGAGGGAGGAGGGAAGCTGTAATGATTGTTGGTGTAATGTCCGATTCCCACGACCATCTTGCAAACATCGGCAGAGCCGTAAAAGTGTTCAGCGAGCGGAAGATCGCCGCCCTGATCCACGGGGGGGATCTGTGCTCACCCTTCGTGTTCAGGGAGCTGGAGAAGCTCAAAAGCTTCTGTCCCAGCATGTACGCCGTATTCGGTAACAATGACGGGGATAGGGTCCTGCTGACGGAGAAGGGAAGGGGTTTCTGCACTTTTCGAGACGGGGCGCTGAGCCTGGAGATGGAGAGCCGAAGAATAGCGGTCATGCACTACCCCGACGTGGCGGAAAGCCTGCACAGAAGCGGGGATTTCGATCTGGTGATCTACGGCCACAACCACACGGCGCGGGTAGAGGGAGAGAAACGGATTCTGCTCAACCCGGGAAGCTGTGCCGGCTACCTGACAGATCGGGCCACGATTGCCGTAGTAGATTTGCAGAGCCTCGGGGTAGAGTTGATCGAGCTGGATTGAACAATTCCATGCCTGGGTCTATGCGGCGAGAGACTTTACTGCTGATGGTTTCTCTATTGATGCAGCCCTGGGGGATTTGCGCAGAGGATGTGCGCATCTTCGAGCATCCCGGAAATTGGGCGCATCCCCAGCAACTCCGTCTTACAGAAGCGGACCTGCTGTTCAATGATCCCTTTACAAAACTTTTCGGAAGCCGGGCGTTCCATTTTCTCGGCCGTCTGGACAACGGGACTCAGTACGTCATCAATGTTTTTCGCTGGCAGTACGCCTTCCTGGGCGGCTGGGGTATGTCAGTCCTTATTGTTCAGCGCGACGGAAGTACATATATCTGTGAAGAAAAAATACCCGATCGGGAGGTCACGGTCGCTGAGGATCGTTTTTCTATTCGTATCGGGAACAGCAGTTTCGAGGGAGCGGACGGGAGGTACCGCGTTCGCATCCAACAGGAGGAGTTCGCCTGCGAGCTGCTGGTACGGAGCTTGTTGCCGCTATGGCAACCCGGGGATGGGTATGTGTTTCTTACTGAGGGAGGAGATGTGTACATGCGCCTCGGTGTACATTGTCCCTGGGCCGTAACCAGCGGCTATATGGTTATCCGAGATAATTGGATGTCCGCCGCCGGCCAGTGCTACGGGGATCGGAGTCGACATTCCTATTCGATTTCCAGGATGAGCTCGCCCACTCTGGCCTTTCGCGGATTCACCGAGGCGCAGATCCCTCCGGAAGAACGCTGGTTTCTGAGCGTTCTGCAATACACCGCCCATCCCGGTTACGGATCGAAACGCATCCCGGTGCTGATTCTGGCGCATGGGGGCCGGTGGGTGTTCACCACCAAGGATTATGAACTTGAAACCGCGGATTTTCACAGCCCTGAACGATCATCTCTGGCTTTCCCCCATCGCTACAATCTCCGCGCCTCCTGCAGCGGCTACAGATTGGAGGGCCAATTCGTGGTAACCGATCTGTACCATCTGACGGATATCTTCACGAGACTGCCCGGGGTGTTCCGACCCGTGGTCTCGTTGTTCTTCAAACGCCCGGTGATATTTCGCACGGTGGGCTATTTCCAGGGTGTGGTTACCCATCCAGACGGCTCCTTGGAGCGGCTCTACCTTCCCGGTCAGTGCGAATACTCGATTGTTGATTGATCCTCTAGTTGCTGTCCGGTTCCCCGGTCGCCCCTTCCGCTGCCCGAAAAGCGGTCACCTTAGCGGTGAAAGCGGGATCGAGCCATATCTTCCCCGTGTGCAGATCCGCCGGTGTTCGCGATCCTGTAAGGATCAGCACGGAACGCAGGGAGTTCTCCAGGTGATCCAGGTAGCGCACTACAGCCTCTGCGCCGCCGGTCACCACCTCGCGGATCAGGGGCAGGGCCAATCCGGCGGCCTTGGCCCCCAGGGCGATGGATTTGGCCACATCCAGCCCGGTTCGCACCCCACCGGAAGCGAGGACTTTGCCGCCGTGCTCCTTTAGGCAGGCCAGAAGCAATGCGGTGGGTATGCCCCAATCGGCGAACTCCCTCGCTTCCCCGCGTTCGGCCTCTGGCACGCGATAGGCTTCGACAGTCACCCAGTTGGTACCGCCGGCGCCGGCTACATCGACATAGCGCACCCCTCCTGCCAGCAGTTGCGAGACAATAGCAGGGCGGATGCCGAAGCCCGTTTCTTTCACTATGATCGGCACGGGACTTTTCTCGCAAAGCCGGGCGATCGCATCTTTGATTCCCCGAAAGTCCCGGTCTCCCTCGGGCTGAAAGAGTTCCTGACCGGGATTCAGATGCACGACCAGGCCATCCACCTCCAGCTTTTTCACCAGCTCGAAAAGCTCTGTTTGATCCTGGTCCCTGATCTGCACCCCCCCTATGTTCGCCATGATGGGAACGTCCGGTGCCAGCGCCTTCAGGTGAAAATGCTCGAACAGTTCCGGATGATCGAAGAGGATGCGAATCGAACCCATGCCCACAGCGTATCGTTTGATACGGGCCGCTTCTGCCAGCTCACGGTTGGCGAAAAAGCCGCGATCCGAACCGCCGGTCATGCAGGAGATGAAGATCGGGGCAGCTACCGTGTGTCCCAGGAATTCGGTTTGAAGATCGATCTGCTCTGCAGCTATCTCGGGCAGAGCGTCGTGGATGAAGTGTATACCGCCGAAGTCGGCGGAGCCGCCCTCAACGGAGAATCGGGACGCGTCTGCGCAAATCGACAGGTGCTTCTCTTTGCGAAATCCAATCCCGGACGTCTGCTGCGAATGCGTACTCACGGTATCCATCCTCCCGTATACCCGAAAGATAGAACGATTCGGGGGGAACCGCAACATCTTTCAGCAGATTTTCATAGGCACTGCGGTGATGCGCACCCTGAGTCCAGAGCTGATACTCCGTGAAGGCGGCTTCCCGGGCGGATCTGAAAATCCTGTCGAAATCCCAGGAGCGAATCACTTCCGGAGCGCCTTCGGCGACCCGGCCCGAGCATACGATCATCGTGTTCCCCGAGCCGTAGGAGGCCAGGAGCATGCGCTTGCCCACGATCTTGTCCCCCATCTCCCTGAAGCGATCGTGGAGAAGGGAGGCCAGGAAGAAGTACATGGATCCCGAGTAGATGTTGCCGATCCGGGAAAGCGGATTGACACCGCTGTAGAATCCCCGTTTTTCAAGGAAGTCCCGGATCTGATCATCCTTGAGGTTCAGGTGGCGCTGGAGGAGGACGTTCATTGCCGATTCCGGCATGTTGCGAAAAGGCGTGTGCAGAACGAAGAAGTCCGTCGCTTCCAACACCTCGGAGGGCAGTTCCCCGATCCTCTGGGCGTGGTCCATAAAGGCTTCCTCCAGATTGGCCCAGTATAGTTCCATCGAGTAGCGGCCCTTGACCTTGGCGGTCGGTGATCCCAAAGGACGGAAAAAATCATCCACGTCCCTGGAGCACATGCCTATGGTGGACAGATCCAATTCGAGCAGGCGCGGCGCGGTTTCCACCAGCAGGGCCACGGCACCGGCGCCCTGGGTCACCTCCGCGGTGGTTTCGGTTTCGTAATGGGCAACATCGGTGGCGATAACCACGCCGGATTCCGCCGAACGGTTGCTCATGCCCAGGAGCCCTCCCACACTGAGCAGGGAAAGGGTAGCTCCGGCGCAGGCATGTTGCACCTGGAAACTGGAGAGCGACTGAGGGATCTCCAATCCGGCTCGCTGCAGCATTCCCTGAACAAAGGCGGACAGCGGTTTGCTGTGGTCCAGTCCGCTCTCCGTGCCGACCACCAGGTGCCTAATATTCGACAGCGTTACAGGATCCCTACCTTTGAGCAGTCCGTAGGCTGCCTGGGCGGCCATGGTTGCAGAATCTTCCCATACCTCGGTGAAGCGGATTGCCTGCTGGCCGGTGACCCGCAGGGCGCGGTCCAGATGGCGTGCCAGCTTTGGATTGCTCTGGGATCGTTGCTTGATCAATTCATCCAGTTCCAGTTTTGCTGACGGAACATAGATATTCATGTCGCTGATGCCGATCTTTTTGTTGCTTCTCATCCTTCACCTGCCTTATTATGATTACTGTCGAAGTCTGTTTAAACGAAGGATTGTTATTTATTTTAGAATACTCGATTGTTCTAGAATGTGCCATAGCAGGATAAAAATAACACAATATGTGTAAGGGGTCCAGAAATTTCTAGAAAAAAACCTTTAAATAGCACGAATTGTGATATAGTTTCAATGCCAAGGGGGACATGGTGAAAAAAGCGGTTGTCATTGGAGCCGGAGTCGGCGGTTTGGCTTCAGCGGCTCTTCTGGCCCGGGAGGGATTCGGAGTAACAGTGCTGGAGAAAAACGAGTCCATCGGGGGCAGGGCCCGACTCTGGAAGCAGGGGGGATTTCAGTTCGACATGGGTCCCTCCTGGTACCTGATGCCCGAGGTCTTCGAGAGCTTCTTCAAACTCTTCGGGCGCC
>CP070696.1:335720-348015 GCA_020353535.1 Spirochaetaceae bacterium
CTCGTAGTCGGTGAGCTTGGATTCGATTTCCCCGACCGAGGTGATGTCGTGTGAAAAAACCGCCACGTGGGTGATTTTCTCATTTTCCCGGTAGGGATAGTAGGACACGTGCATGTACTTCTCGAAGGGACCAAATTGGAAGGTGTCGATGTAGTGGACCTCCTCGCCCGCGAAGCATTTGTCCAGGTAGCGTTTCAGGGAGCTTTCGAACTTGTCCTTCCCCCAAATGTCGGCCACGCTGCGGTTGATGATCTCTTCCCGGCTGCGGCCCATTTCCGTGCAGTAGGAATCATTCACGATCTCATAGACGTAGTCCCGGTTGATCAACGTGATGAAATCTTTGGATATATTTACGATGTATTCATAAGCATCCATGCGCGCTTCCTATTGTAGGGACTTGCCGGCAGGTTGTCAAAGTGCGTCTTTGAAAAAATGTAAGCTCCATGGCTAGACTGATTCGGCTTGTTGCAGCGCCGGTTGCATAAAGTTGACTGGATTTCTATTATATAAACCATGAACAGGAGAGATTTCCTGCGAACCATGGCGGTAGCCTCCTTCGGCCTGGCAGCCAGACGCTTGCTGCCCCTCGACACAGGCAGCGGCGCCGAGGTGGGCGTGGTTCGTTCGACGAATATCGAAGCCGCCGTGAAACAGGCTGTCGAGATGGTCGGCGGGATCGGGCGCTACGTTGGACGCGGGGACGTGGTAGCGGTGAAGCCGAATATCGCCTTCAACTCCCCTCCCCAATACAAGGCCACCACCGATCCCCTGCTGGTGCGCACCATTGTGGATCTCTGCTTTCAGGCCGGGGCTTCCAAGGTGTACGTGTTCGATCGCACTGTGAGCAATCCCAAGCTCAGCTACGTGACCTCGGGGATCCAGCGAGCCGCAGAGGAAGCCGGGGCCAAGGTGCTGTACGTGGACGATGTCACCTCGAAGCTGTACAAAAAGATCTCCGTAAAAGACGGGATTTATCTGAGAGACACCCTGGTCAATAAGCACATCCTGGAGTCCGACGCCTTCATCAATCTGCCCGTGGCCAAGCAGCACTCGACTGCGGGGCTGACCATCGGCATGAAGAACCTGATGGGTATCAGCGGGGACAATCGCTCCCGCTGGCACTGGGATATCCATCAGGCCATCTCGGACATAAACATGGCGGTGAAGAGCGACCTGACCGTGGTGGATGCCACCGCCATCATGACCCGCAGAGGTCCTACCGGCGGGAGCCTGAGCTACCTCAAGGACACGGATACGATCATTGCCTCGGCGGGAGTAGCCCAGGCGGACGCGGAGGCTACGCTCCTATTCGGAATGAAACCGCAGGATCTGGGCTACCTGAGACTGGCCGAGGAAAAGGGTCTTGGTCCGATCGGCTCCTACTCGCGAAAAGAGATCTCCCTGTAATGCAGCCCGGAACCCTCAAACGACTCAAAATCGGGCGGATCATCTCCCAGATTCTGTTTTTTGCCCTCTTCCTTTACATCTATATACGATCCCTCGATCCCTTCGCCATCCTGGAGAATCCCTTCCTGCGCTTCGATCCACTGATCTTCCTCACAAATCCGGAAGCAAACCTTCCCGTTCTCGCGGTTCTGGCAGCCCTGCTGATCCTGGCCATCGTGCTGGGGCGCGTTTTCTGCGGTTGGATCTGCCCCCTAGGATCCCTGATCGAAGCGCTGGATTTTATTCTTTCTCCGCTTCGGAAGCGCAATCCGGTGGCTCTACAGCGCTATCCGAAGCGAAAGCTGCTGGTCCGCTATCCCGTATCCCTGCTCCTGCTGGGCGCCGTTCTGGTTACCGTGTTTACCCCTGTCCCGGTGCTTCAGTTCCTGCACCCCAATGTGTGGATAATTCGCATCGTTTCCCTGACCACCGTGGGCCTCGTTTTTTTTGCGCTCATGGTAGTGCTCTCCCTGTTCGCCCGCAGATTGTGGTGCACCTACCTCTGCCCCCTCGGAGCCCTGTACGGTCTGCTGGCCCGGATTCCGATGTTTCGACTTCGCATCAGCGCCTGCAACAGCTGCGGACGCTGCGACCGCTGCCCCACCGAAGCGGCAAATTTCCAAGATCGGGAGATTATGGCCCACCAGTGCCTGGTCTGCTTCGACTATGAGGCTGCCTGTCCCACCAGGGGATTTCGCTTCACCCTCCCCCGAGCCGATTCGCAAACCATCGCGCGACGTACCTCTTCGGCCATCGCTTCGGCTGTGTCTCCGTCCGCGAGCCGCGGCCGCCAACCTGGCAGGTCCCTTCGGCCCACTGACCCCGCCTCCCGATCCCGCCGCAGTTTCCTGAAGCAGGGTGTCCAGCTGGTCGTCGGTCTGGCAGTCGGGGGCGTGTTGACCGGGATATTCCGTCGGCGTATTACCGAGCTACTACGGCCTCCGGGCGTTGTGGACGAAGCTCTCTTTGTGGAGAACTGCCTGCGCTGCCTGCAGTGCGTGCGCTCCTGCCCGAATCAGATCATCAAGATCACCAGCGGCGAGTATGGCTTCGCCAGCCTCTACACCCCTCACCTAGAGTTTCGCCCGTACGGCTGCGACTACTTCTGCCAGGTTTGCCAGCAGGTCTGTCCGAATCGGGCCATCCCCCTGCAGACGCTGGCTGAGAAACAGTCCACCCCCATCGGCGAAGCCCGCATCGATGAAACCACCTGTGTGGTCTACAAGGAGAAGTTCAACTGCCTGGTCTGCGAGGAGGTCTGTCCGGTGCCGGAAAAGGCGATTCGCTATGATGTGACTGAGGAGCTGGGTGATGACGGTGAGCCGCTTCGGGAACCGAAGATGATCCCGGAGCGCTGCATCGGCTGCGGCATCTGTGAAGCCAAGTGCCCGGCGGAACCCGTGGCGATCCGGGTGTTCGCCACCTAGGGTGGGGCGTCGCTAGAGGAACTCAAACCGCCTGTGGTCCGGGGAACCGCTGTCTCCATGGGGCATACCATCAAGCTGACCAGAGCGAGAGACGGCAACTCAAGCGATTACTAGGCAAGCGATACCGATGTCCTCAGCGCACGATCGCAGGGTTTCGTCGAACGTAGCCAGCACCGCTCCAGCCTCTTGGACTGAGCAGAGTAAAGCAGCGTCCACCCATCCGATACCTTTGCCCGGTAACGTGTGTTGTTTAATGAATCTGAATATTGTTTCGGTGGAAGCGAGCTGTGCGCTGGGTAATGCCTGGAGCAGGGATTCGATTTGAGTAGATATTCCTCCCAGCAGCAGCTCGCCAAAGACAAGGGGGTGGAGGAGTGCAGCGTTCTCCCGTATTTTTTCCGCGATAAATTTCGCGTCCTCCGAACCCTTGAAAAAACGCACCCATACACTCGTATCGATAAGGATCACCGTCTCCTCCTGGGTTCGATCAATTCCGGCTGCGATCCGAACGCTTCCGCAAGGAGTGATCTCTTATGCGTCTTGATCAGCTCCTCGAGACCCATCTCGATGATCCTGGTTTTAGTTGTCACCCCGTAGAGGCGCATAGCTTCCCTAACCAGTACCTCATCAACATTGATTGTCGTCTTCATACCTATAAACTAATCTATTCATACATATATTTCAAGGTTTTTTATACGTATAAATAATACTCTTCTGACCTTCTCAGGGCATATGGAATTGCCATTGGATTGCTTGTGGTAGATCGTATGAGCTCGATCTTAACCGATGAAGTAGGCCGCAACGGCCGCAACGCAGCCCACGGCCAGACCGACAAGAATCTCAGGAACGGTGTGGCCCACCAGGTGGGGCAGGTCGATCTGTTCCCGCGGTCGAAATCTCTCTAAGATCATTGCCAGAATGCGGGAATGGGCGTGCACGGCGCCGCGCACCCGCACCAGATCGTAGACGATGATGGCGGAAAACACGAAGGCTATTGTGAAAAACTCGGAGGAGAACCCGTGATGCAAGCCCAGTGAAACGGTCAGGGTACTGACAAAGGCGGTGTGGGCGCTGGGCATACCACCGGTGGAGACGAAGTAGTCCGGACGCATCCGGCGCTCCTTCACCGAGTAGAAGAGGACCTTGAACAGTTGGCAGAGCAGTTGGACGGCGACGGCGACGACCAGGGAGCGACTGAAGGGCATGATGGTTCGTCTATGGATATCGCCGCTTGGCCTGCACCATGGAGATGTAGCTGGACTCGAATCCCTTGACAGCTTTGACCCACTCCAGGAACTTTTCAGCTTCCGCTTTGCTCAGGTAGGGACCGATGCGCACGCGGTAGTAGGTGTTGCCGCTTATGGCACGGGTGGTGATCTTGGCTACCAATCCCTGGTCCTCCAGGGCTGCGGTAACTTCCTGCGCGCGGGAGGGGCTGGTGTAGGAGCCGGCCTGGATCCAGTACTCGGTGACACTCACTTCCCGTGGGCGAGGCGCAGGCTTCTGAGCGGTTGTCGGTCTGGAGGCAGCCGGGGCTGCCGCGCGCGGGGTGGTGGTGGGGCGCGCCACCGGGCGGGCTACGGTGGGAGCGGTCGCGGCCGGTCGGGTTTGGGTAATCCGGGTATCCACCGTGGGTTGGACGGCTTTCTCCGGCGGTTCGAGGACCTCCGTCGGCTGTTCGGGGGGAGTTTCCTCCCGCTCACCAACAATGATGACCATCTCCTCTGCCTCCTCGGGTTCTTCGGCCAGTTCGGGAAGCTGGGATTTGCCGCGGACGTACTCGAAGGCGTCGAAACCCCGTACTGGCGGCGTCTGGCCGGCGGCCACCCCGGCATCTTTTTCGGACACCGGTCTCAGCAGGTATAATCCCCCCGCCAGGACCACGACCAGAAACAGACTAATTGAAAAGATAACCCAGAGAACTCGATTGCGTTCCATATCTAACGGTTTTCCTGCCCTTTCTCCCTCAGAATCTTCAGGATCTGGGTATGGAGATGGTCCAGCCCCCGATCGTTGTCTACATAGTAAATATCGACGCCATTCGCATTCAATTTAGGACAGATTCCCCGCTGCGCCCGCAGGCGGCGAAGCACCTGCATTAAACTTGCTCCGTCCCGCCGGCGAGCCCGTTTCAAGCGCTGAATCAGGGGGGCTCGGACACACACCACCGCATCGCAAAGATCCTCTAAACCCATGCGGAATAATACTGCGGCGTTGACGACCACAGGGCCGCTCAATCGCTGCAGGGAGCGTTTCACCTCCTCCACCATCGGCGGATGAACGATCGATTCCAGACGCCGAAGCTCATGGAAATCCCGAAACACCCGGCCTCCGAGCACCGGGCGATCGATCGCTCCTTCCGAGCTGAAGATTTCAGAACCGAAGCTTCGCCGCAGCTGCGATTTGACCTCCGGATCAGCGAGAATGCGGTGGCCGACCCGGTCCACGTCGATTTCCGAGAAGCCCTTGTTGAGCAGGAAGGAAACCAGGGCGTTTTTTCCGGAGCAGTACTTTCCGGTCACGCCGAGAACGAAGGTTGCGCTAATGGATGTCCCCCCAGGTCGAGCCAACCTCAAGGCTGACCCGCAGTGGTATGGAGAGCGTCACCGCCTGCTCCATACTCCCTCTGACCACTTCCCCGGCCTGCTCCAGCTCCGTATCGGGTACCTCGAAGATCAGCTCGTCGTGAACTTGCAGAAGCAGGCGGGAAGCCATTTTCTGCTCTGAAAGAGCGCGGGTTACGTCGATCATCGCCTGTTTCACGATATCCGCGGCGCTGCCCTGAATCGGAGAGTTCATGGCCACCCGCTCGGCGGCCATCTTCTCCGTGCGATTCCGGCTGTTGATCTGAGCGATGGGCCGGCGCCGTCCCATGATCGTTTCCACGTAGCCCTTCTCCTCTGCCTGGCGAATCGTCTGCCTGATGAACCGGTCTACCCCGGCGTAGCGTTCGAAATAGCGCTGGATGAACTCCTCCGCGTCCCGACGGGGGATGCGCAGATCCCGTGCAAGTCTGAAGGCGGACATGCCATAGATAACCCCGAAGTTGATCGTCTTTCCGATCCGTCGCTGTTCGGCATTGACCTGTTCTTCAGTTACGCCGAAAAGGATGGCTGCGGTCTGACGGTGGATGTCCCGATTCTTCCGAAAGGCCTCCTGGAGCATCGGATCGCCGGAAAGATGGGCCAGCACGACCAGCTCGATCTGGGAATAATCGGCGCTCAAGAAACTGCAGCCATCGTCCGGAACAAAGGCTCTCCGAATATGTCGGCCTGATTCTTCCCGGACCGGGATGTTTTGCAAATTGGGATCTTTGCTGGCCAGTCGGCCGGTAGCCGCTCCGGTCTGAATGTAGTGGGTGTGCAGGCGTCCGCTGTCCGGATTGACCAGCTCAGGCAAGGCGTCGACATAGGTGGATTTGAGCTTGGTCAGAAGCCGGTGGTTGAGCACCAGCTCGGGCACCTTGTTACCCGATCGTGCAAGCTCCATCAGCACGTAGTTGTCCGTCGACTGGCCTGTTTTGGTCTTCTTAACGGGGGGCAGCCCGAGCTCTCCGAAGAGGATGACCTGCAGTTCTTTTGTTGAACGGACGTTGAAGCTGCGGCCGCAGAGGGAAAAGATCTCCTCCTCCAGCCGGCTCAAATCACCCTCCAGCTCGGTGCTGTAAGCCCGCAGTTCGTCGGCGTTCAGCCGGATCCCGGTGATCTCCATGTCCGAGAGGATCCCCACCAGAGGCATCTCCAGATCGGCGAATATCGATGTTAGCCCTTCAGCCTCCAGCTGAGGTTGAAACAGCTGATAGAGCTGAAAGGTGATGTCCGCATCTTCGGCGGAGTAATCCGTAGCTTGCTCGAGGGGGACATCCGCCAGCGTCTTACCCTCCTCCTTGCCGACCACATCGGTATAGTGGATCGTACGATAGTTCAGCAGCTGCAGGGCCAGATTATCCATACTGTAGGAGGAGCGCCCCGAATCGAGAAGCCAGGCAGCTATCATGGTGTCGAAGAAACGGCAACGGGGTACGATACCCTGTCCGGCCATTACCTTGTAATCGTATTTAATATTCTGTCCCACCAACATCAGGGTGGGATCGGTCAGCAGACCGGCGAGTTGGTTTAGCACGTACTGCAGATCGAGTATCTCCCGGTCCACCGTCCGTACAGGGATATAGCAGGCCCTGCCCTTGGCCACGGCCAGGGAGAATCCCACGGGATGAGCATGCAGTGCGTCCAGGCTGTCGGTCTCCGTGTCGAAGGCAAATACCCCGGTCTTCCGGACCTCCGCGATCCAGCGCTCCATGGCTTCCGAAGTGAGGACTGTTTCATAGATCCCCGTTTTGAGCTGCCCCGTCTCCCGGTGCTCCTCCATGCTGCCGCCGAGCTCTTGCACCATGCGGCTCATGTCCTGGGCGGCAAAAAGCGGTACCGCGGCTTCCCGATTCAGTCCGGATATGCTCAGGTCCTGGATGGTGACATCCAAAGGGACATCGCTGCGCAGCATGACCAGCTCGCGGCTCAACAAAGCGCTGACCTTACCCTCCTCCAGCTTTTTCTTGACTCCGGCCGGCTGCACCCCCACCAGCGCCTTGTAAAGTTTGTCCAGATCGGCATACTCGGTCAGTAGCTTGACCGCTGTCTTGTCTCCTACCCCGGCTACTCCTGGGACGTTGTCGGACTGATCGCCGGTCAGGGCCAGATAGTCGACGATCTGCTCCGGATAGACACTGCGGGTGGAGAATACCCCCTCCCGATCGAGAACCTGGAAATCATCCGCTCCCTTGGGGGGCTGGATCACATACACGCCGCCCCCGACCAGCTGCAACAGATCCTTGTCGCCGGAGAGGATGTAACACTCCCGCCCCTCCTGTCGACACCTTTCGGCTAGAGTAGCGATCAGATCATCCGCCTCGAAACCGTCCTGCCGCAGGCAGGAAATGCCAAGGGCGGACAGAATCTCTTCGATAACCGGCACCTGATCATGAAGATCTTGGGGAGCCTTTTCCCGATTGGCCTTGTACTCGGGATACTTCTTATGCCTGAAGGTGGGCGTACGGGAATCCAGCACAACGGCCAGAAAAGATGGAGATTTTAACCTGAGCAGCTGAAATAGTGAGCTGAAGAATCCGAATATCGCGGAGGTATTCTGTCCCCGGGAATTGGTCAGGGGCCGACGGATGAACGCGAAATAGGCGCGGTAGATGAGACTGTAGCCGTCGACCAGAAAAAGGGGTGCGTTCATAAATAAGCGTCGAAAGTAGACGGGGGGCTTTCACCCCTCAACCGGCGATATTGACTCCCCTGGCCTGATTGGATCCGGCGGAGGTACCGGCTTTCTCGGCGACCTCGGCCCAGGCGCTCCTCAGTTCCGTCAGGAGGGTTCGCACCTGCTCCACTGGCGTTCTGTCCTTCTGGATATTCCCGTCCAATAGGCGCCGGTTCATAAACACATAGAGACCGAACAGACTCTTGGCGATTTCCCCGCCGCGGTCGAAATCCAAGGATATCATCAGCTCGGCTATAATGTCTTGAGCCTTGATCAGGGAATTGCTGATGCTGTCGTATCGCCGATGCTCATTGCTCATGTCCTGGAGGGCTTGATTCAGATGCTTGATCGCCCCGTCATACAGCATTAAAATCAACTTACCTGGTGTAGCGGTCTTGATCTGCGTTTCTTTGTAGCTCCGAAGAGGATTCATAGTGTTCAAAGCGCCTTACCCTTTCTTCTCCTATCATCGGACGAGCCGACGTAAATCCTAATTCATTCTGCGTGCTCTATCAACACGGAAACCGGCACAATCTCGTAACCCCTCTTCAACAATGCATCGACGAGAAGGTCGAGCTTGTGGAAGAGGTAATCCTCCCGATCGCCGTCCGGTATTCCGACCATAATCGGCACAATCGAGCCGGGCTTCTTTTCCGCTACCACCCTCTCCACCAGGGTAGCTGCGGGCAAATAGATGTTCTTGGTCGTGATGTTCATCTCCTGGGTTACCCAATCCAGAGGATCCACATCCCTTCCGATATAAACGTAGTTCATCTCACGGGTCGCCTGGAGAATGTCGGAACTAATAAAATAGTAGGGAGCGTGCCAGAGCAACGATAGCTCGTTTTCGGTGGCAGCGAAGTATTCATCCTCGTTCTGAACCATGCCAAGCTTGATAAACTCTGTATCCAAACGAAAGCGGGCATCGGTCATGTTGAAATATATCGAAAACAAGCTTCCCACCTCATGACCGGACCGAGCTATTTCCCGAATCGCATCGGGATAGCTGCGGATGGCTCCACCGTTAATGAAGAAGGTACAACGCAGGTTGAACTCGCTGAGAGTGGACAGGATGGTAGGCAGTCCCTCCACCGAATCGATTACGTTGAACGCAAGTGAGATTTCGCGCCTGCGGATCCGGGAGCCATGGTCAAAGGTCAGAAAATCGAGCGCCTCATCCTCATCCGGAAAAGGTTCCAGGGCGTCGCCATCCCTACTCAGCAGCGCGGAGGTGATCAACCTCTCCCGGTCTCGAATCATGAGCATATTCTTATATAGCCTGTCCGGAGTCTCCTCCAGATACACTCGGTAAGACGCGGAGGTACTCATTCGGCTTCGAAGCTTTGCTGCCGATTCGCTCCAGCGGTTGGTAGCGGGTCCATCGTCCAACATCCTCTGGTAGGTCCGATCCGCAATTATTGCCACCACCGCATTCTCATCTGCAGAGAAACTGGATGCGTCGGCCTGTGATATCCCGAGCAGTTGTCTGCTGCTGCTGGCGAGGGTGTGGAGCTCAATCGTACTCGAACCGGCAACCACCAGCTGCTCTTCGGAGACCCAGGCAACCTGCATCACGCTCGAGTGTTCGAGCTCCTTGGTTTTTCTCCAGCTCTGGTAGTCATAGACGGCAACACGATTCGCAAAAACTACCGCCGCCTGACTTGCGTCCGGAGAGAGAAGGATGTCTCGTACGTCCTGGAGATCAACCTGCCCAAAGGCGGGACTGGCTGCCATCTCCTGAGCGTCTATTCGAAAAATCTGTGATTTCGCACGGCCGTTTTCCGATCCTGCTGTCAGGATGGTGAGCAAACCTGCCTCATTCCAAAGAACCCGTTGGATTCGGATGTTGCGGGGCAGATACAGATAGGGCAGGGATTGACTGTCTCCGGTAGAGGAGAAATCTTCCGTAGACAACAGATAGAGGAACAGATTCCGCCCACCCTTGTTGAGCAGCATATGTGTTCCCGCTGGGGAGACCCAAAACGAATCGAAGTTGGGATCGAAGGAGAATGGGATCTTGCCCACTAGCCGACCGATATCCAGGTACCCACGGTAAAACGCACGGGTGAACAGCTCGCCACTGTCCACCTCGTATACCAACGATCCCTTGAGGTAGTAGAGGGAGGTCTCTCCACCGGGACTTATGTTGCCGATCTGTCCGACACCCATCTGACGGTACTCTTCATTGATCCCTCCCTGCTCAGAAAGTTGCCGTACAGACATGTAATAGATCGTCCCTTTCTTGCTGTAGACGAAGAAACTGGAATCGGGAGCCCAGACCGCAGGGGTGGAGGTCAAATCGATCTCGATTCCGTTGGACACCAGGTGCCTCTCCCCCAGGTCAAGATCGACAAAATACAAATCGCCGAAGGCCGGGGTTCTACCCACCACGTACAACAGGTAGCGGCCGTTAGGAGCAACATTTACAGGACTGAGGCTCCCTCGGAGTATCTTGCTGTCCTCTATAAACGAAGGGAATAAGGGTGAAGGTTGGAAGTTCCCCAGCGTATCATCGCTGTGAAACACGCCAAAACGATTTTGAACCTGCAACAATTTTTTCCCAGTCAAATACGTGAGCGTTTCAGGGAAATGGGTCAGCTGGATCAGATTACGGGTCTCCAGATCCGTCAAGAACAGTGTGTCGTGTGCTCCCCAGCGGGGGCTCTCAGATCGAATCTTGAACAGGAGTAGATTTTCATCGCTGAGGTCAGGATCTGTATAGCGGACCTCTGCTCCCATTGTGCCCGTAACAGCGATGGAAAGAAGTACTATTAGCAAAAGCCGCTTCAAATTTCTCGTTTGCTCCCCCTACGGTAGTATATTCGGCATAGAGCCTGCTCAGTTAGAGCAAAAATCGCCTCTCTATCGAATCCGCTCCAGGAGCTGTAGAAGGATGTTCGCGGACAAACCCCAAATCAGGTAGTTTTTATAGATCAAGTAGTGTACAGAACGGGTGACGGTCCGGTTCCAGCTGCTCCCCGGCAAATAGTCCCTAGGAAAATCATCGGAGAGGGAGTACTGTTCGGTGAGCCTCGCTTCCTGGAATTCCGTATCCATAAGGGTTTTCAGAGGAAGGGTAAAAACCTCCTCCACCTCGAGGCGGTCCGGTTTCAGCTCGATATCTTCGGGAAGCTCACCCACGAAGGGGACGATGAGCTCGTCTCTGCGACGCTGCTGCTCCGGAAGCTGACCCAGGCACTGCACGTAGCTCTCCGACACGCCCAGTTCTTCTTCCAGTTCCCGCAGCGCCGCCTGCCAGGGGCTCTCTCCCTCTTCGACTCGTCCGCCCGGGAAACCGACCTCACCGGGACTGCGCCGCAGATGCCGGGCCCGCAGCTCGAAAATGATCTCGATGCATCCATCCCTACGCACAAGTGGTACGATAACCGCCGAGCGTAAAAACGGGTAGTCCAGGCTCCGGCCTCTGGCTTCGAGATTGCGTCTGATTCTCTCGATATAGTTATCGTCCGACACTGCTCGCTCATTGTGGGCTGCCGCTTCCTCCGGGTCAAGGGCCGCTCAGCTCCGCAGGGGCTCCTCCTGAGTCAACCCGCCAGCTGTCGCGCAGCGGCGCATATATGCTCCGTGTTGGGGAGCGTCTGGTCCTCCAGATGGCGGGCATAAGGAATGGTCTCCTGGGTACACACGCGGGCGAACTTGAAGGATAGGCCCGCTACCAAGGCACGCGCGGACACTTCACCAGAGAGGCCGAAACTCTGATAGTCCTCGTCCACCACCAGCAGGCGCCCGGTCCGTGCGACTTCTTCACAGACTGCCGCCGTGTCCAGAGGCGCAACGGTGCGCAGGTCCAGCACACTCGCCGAGATTCCATCGGTTTCTAGGATACCGGCGGCTTCCAGGGCACGATGCACGCCTACTCCCAGGCTGACAATTGTTAGATCCGTCCCTTCCCGGCGCAGAACGGCTTCACCGAAGGGAAGAGGTTCCCACCTGCCCGGGATGGGACCTCTTGCCCCTTCTACAGGGATATCGTAGTGAACCGTACGTCGCCCGCCCGAACCCAAGAACTCGATCCAAGTCTCCGAAAGGAGTTTATGTTCCAGGAAGATGACCGGACTGTGGTGTTGCAGCGCGGCCGTCATCAAGCCGCCCGCGTCAGCCGGTGTGGATGGAACCAGTACCGCCAAGCCGGGTATATG
>CP070696.1:348115-359641 GCA_020353535.1 Spirochaetaceae bacterium
CTCGGCATCGAGGTAGGGATGGGGATCGCCGCCGCGGGCTTTTTCCACCTGCAGCCGCT
The DNA here is from genome assembly GCA_020353535.1 of Spirochaetaceae bacterium. Taxonomy (GTDB): domain Bacteria; phylum Spirochaetota; class Spirochaetia; order SZUA-6; family DRHE01; genus JAFGQJ01. The sequence goes on from CP070696.1 coordinate 348,175, forward strand.
GGCGCTCGCTCTGGGAAAGGCCGGATTTTTCCCCGGCTCCGTTTCCGCATCCTCCCCGGCTCTTGGGTTGTAACAGCTGCGGATCCAGATCGCGGAGAAAGTAGATCCCCTGAGCGATAAAACCGTCGGTTTGCCGTGAGTTCCACATATCGATCACCAGAGCTTCGCTGAAATCCGCATCCCTGAGCCCGGCCTGCTCCCTCCAGCATTCCTTGAAACCGCTCTTCAGTCCCGCGCTTTCCTCCTCCGCCGTACATCTGAACTCGCACTTCTTGCATTTCGAGCCGAGCTCCGTGCGGATCTTTCGGTCCTGCCGGTAGCTGGCGGCCAAAAACTCCACCCACTCGGCAAAGGGCAGGTTCCGACTCAAACCGTCGCTGCCCTCGTAGATACTCTGCACTGGTTCATCCACGGGCACCTGAACCAGGATGGGCTCACCCAACGCCTCACGGGTAGTGCCTTCCCGCACCCGGACACGGGCTCTTCCGTTTTCCTTGTAGATCAGAAAACGCTGGTTGAGCCCATCGACGGTAGCCCTGGCGTTCCTGTCCGCCAGCAACAGATAGGAACGAACCTCCATCTCCGGGAAGGCCAGAGAAAGCAGGTGCTTCTGAAAGGCCACGTCGTAGAGGTACGGCACCCAATTTCTCTTTATTGTTCCGTCCTGATTGAGCATGTCCCCCGGGCCTCTTCCCCTAAAGGACTTGGACTTGACCTCGATCAGCTCCAGGGCAGAGCCGTTCTTGATCAGGATGTCCGCCCGGATGAACAGGCTGCCTTGCCGGATGGCCGCCTCGTAGAGTGTCACGGAATCTCGCTCCAGCAGCTTCCGGGATTGCTCCAGGGCCTGGTCGTGGTCCAGGGTTTCGATCTCATGTCCCCCGGGAAAGTAGAGCTTGGCCAGCTCCCCGACCTGGAAGCCTCCCTCAGCCAGGGCGGAGAGAAAGGGATCGTCCTTCTTGTGATCCGCGTACTCCGCCTTGCCGGTGTAGTACAGCTTGGTGGCGCACTCCACCGCCAGAACGAAGCGGGATTTGGTCAGGTATCGGGGCATGATTGTCGGGCAGTCTCCACGAAGAATGATAGCATAACAGGCGAGAGAGGTAACTACAGTCTCACAGATCTCAACTGCTCGTGTCTCTACGACGGAAGGTTACGGAGCCGTTTCCAGATCCGTTCCCAGGAGGGGTCCAGAACCTGGCCTCCATAGAGGTAGGCGCAGAGAAGGTCGCAATACGCACTCACCATCTCGCGGCATCTGGGAAAACGATTCTGAACCGCAGACCCCCAGTCTGTCCATCCACTTTGTGTCGGAGGCGGGATACCCAGACGATTTAGACGCCGCGCCAGGCGCCGGGTGCGGCGATGAAACCGGGCTTCGCGTCCGAGCCGTAACGCCGGTACATCCGGTTTCCGTGACCGGTACAACAGGTACACTCCCCCGAGGATACCGAGCACCACGGTCAGCACCAACAGAATCCGACGCCGCCTTAACGGTGAAGCGTGGTCATCCCCCCCGACCGGACCAGCCGCCTCCTCCGGCCTGTTGCGAACCTCACTGCCCAGGACGGCCTGGATCTGACGGGAGGTTTCCCGGTCCAGCTCCATATCGAACTCGTAGGCAAGCCCATCCTCCAGCTGGTCGTAATTGGTACGGTCGAGAGCCCGGGTCGCCTCCCAATGCACCCAGCCTTCACCCTCGATCCACACTTCTGGCCAGGCATGGGCGTAGTGCCCGGTTACCGTGGCCGGAGACCCATCATCGGGCAGATAGGTGAGAAATCCCGTCACATAGCGGGCTGGGATGCCGTTCAGACGCGCCAGGATTACGAAGCTGGTGGCAAAATGTACGCAGAATCCCTCTTTGGTATCGAAGAGAAATCCCCGCACGAAATCGTCCCCGACGGCGATGGCTTCCGGATTCAGGGAATAGGTATGATTGGCCGTGATGTAGCGCTCGATATTCCGCAGAACGGTCCTGGATACTCCGGGATCCGCCAGCTCCCCGGCCAACTCCCTCACCTCCCGGGGTAGGTTAGCGGGAACCTGGAGGTAGGGCTGTAGAAATTGGGCGGTCTTACCGCCGGAGCGACGCGTGGTGGCGCCGGCGACGTCGATCGTCTGCCGGTACAGAGGTTCGCCCCTCTCCAAGAGCAGCGTGTCACCGTAGGTAAGCGGGGGATCTATACGGATACCTTCGCGAATGGTTCCGACGGCAATAGGTACGCCGCGATCGGGAAAACGAAAATTGATCGTGTCGATGGTATGGGGCAGCCTGCTATAGAGCTCGACTCGAAGGGTTATGCCGATGTCCGGTGGAGCGTTGCCACGGCCCGGAAGAAACGGCGGGCGAACGCTTTCCCCTTTGTTGGCTGTCGTGTCCGAGCTGATCTTCCAGGACCTGCCGTCATAAGTATCGAATACCGCTGTACGAAGGTAGAGCGTTTCCCCCGCAGGACCTGATACCTCGAAAATCGGCCGCGAGGATAACGAAGGGGGGTCACCCAGTTTGGATTCATTGTAGGAGAAACCATAGCCCGGAATCCCGTAGAGGAGGGGAAAGCCCGGGAAGAGTCTCACCACCGTCTGACGAAGCGTCGGATGAAGCCTCTCATTGACCAGGCGAATTTGACGGGGATCCTGTCGGTTGGTCAACAGTGAAACTACCATCAGAATCAGGACAAACGCGGAGACGGAGTAGATCACCGCCCCGCCTCGCCCCTCTTCGGTTTTCATCGGTCCAAATATCTTAGCGGTTGGATTTCTACGCTGTTTTCTACCCAGTGATTGATAGACCAGGCAGAGGATGATGAGTCCGATGACGAGGTAAAACAGGGCCGGGTTCTGGAGCATCACGGCCAGGAGGGTAGTCAAGGCGAATCCCAGGAGCAGGACCGGCCACAGCACACCCGCGCTCAACACCATAGGAGCGATGGTGCCGGAGAACAGGGCGGCTACCATCGTAAACAGGGTGGATACGGCTCCTCTCTGTACTCCCGCACGAAGCAGATCCCTCCACACCAGATACACCGAATAGGGTGTGATCAACAGACCGATCAGAGTGATCACTGCGAAGGAGGTAATCAGAATGGAGAATAGAATCCGGAGCCAACTACGGCGGGAGAGTCCTTTGGCGATGCCCAAACCGGTTACGGCAATGACTGTTGGAAACAGGATCGCAGCCGGAAGATCGGAATGCAGGAGCATCTTGAACATAAGGGCCGGCAGTAAAGACAAGATCATGGCTACCAGGATTCGCACCCATGGAAGCGGGGATACGACCCGTGCAATTGCTCCAGCGGTGATATTTCGAATCGACTGTTGTTGCTCCACGTTTGCGCTCACTTCGTTCTATCTCGCAAACATCCTCCGGATCTCCTCCGGGTGCTTCACGACCACGACCTTCGCCCCGCCTATACTCCCCCCGCCCAGGTCCGCAGCAAAACGGTTTTCCCCATCGCTCCGGAATACGACCCTGTTGAGGATGAGATACACGTTCTGCTTCAACGCAGCTGCCTGTTCTGCAGCAGCCTGCATCTCCGCATCGGCCAGGTGGGAGATGAAGATCGTGGTACCACCCTCCTTCCCTTCGTGGGCTTCGGCCTGCTGGAATCGAACCGGCGAAAGGGTTTCATGAAAAAACATTCCCAGCGTAGTCGAATACAGATCCTGGAAATGCTCGGGGTTGGTTCCAAAAAACCGAACCGGTTCGCTTCCCGGAACTGTTATGAAGGTTGGCATCCCCCGATTCAGAAAGCTGTGCACCAGAGCAACGAGCAGCTCGACAGAGGTATCCTCCATGGTGAGCATCTCAACAGGGGTCATCACAGTGTGCCCGGGAGGAAGGCGCAGGTCGAGATATATCCTGACCGAGTTGTCTAATACCGAATCATACTCCCGAATCAAGGGAATCCCCCGGCTGGCGAACTTCTTCCAGGACACGTGCTTCAGAGATTCACCGGGGCGATACTCCCGCAGGTGGCTGAACAGCGTAAAATCGGGCAACACCTCTCGAAAACCATGAGTCGCAGAGCCCTCTCCTGCTATTTCTCCCACAGGGAACGCTTCCAACTTGTGGATGGAGGGGTAGACCGTGAAGATACAGGGTTCCGCCGACACGGAGAAACGGAAAAGCTGCAGAAAATCCGATATCGTGACGGTATCACAACCGATGGTATAGATTCCCCGAAAGGGAAATCCCACCCGCACTACTTTGCGAATCTGCTGACGGGGCTTCAGGAAGAATCGGAAATCAATCTCCTCGGATACCGACAGGGGAGTGCTGGCGCGGAAATGCGCCTCTACCCGATAGAGCGGAAGAAACGAACCGTTGACCAGGATCAGGGTCCAATTTATCTCCCCGCCTTTGATCGGTCTGTCCTGATCCCAGGATTGCTGGAATCGGAATCTGCGCAGCGCGGCTGCGGTCAGGGAAAAAGAAACCAGCGGATAGAGAAGGCCTAAAAGAAAGAGCAACAGCAGATAGGATCCGAAATACATCCCCGCTAGGTACAGGAGCAATATCCCGAAACCATACAGCCCGACCGCGCCCGGGCTTACTCGCAGCGTCACCGCTAGATCTTGATTCCCACCGGAATGGCGCTGCTGCGTATTACCAGCTCCAGCACCTCCGCGGCGGATTTGTGGGACAGCCTGGCATCGGTGCTCAGAACCAGACGATGGGCGAGCACCGGTATGGCTACCGAGAGCACATCCTTTGGTACGACGAATCCTCTCTGATTCATCAGAGCCCAGGCCTGGGCGGCCAGCTGCAGGTGCTGGGAAGAACGGGGGCTGCCCCCCAAACGGACGAAGTTACTGCTCCTGCTGCGTTCCACGATTTCCAGGATGAAATCCTGCACCTTGGGATCGACATAGATCTCCCGCACCAGAGCGCGGATTTCCAGCACATCTTCCGGGCTGGCCACCGGCTCCAGGCCCTCCAGAGGGTCGCGGAAACGAAAGCGATTGAGGATCTGTCGTCCCTCTTCTCTCCGGGGGTAACCCACCGAGAAGGACAGTCCAAAACGGTCTAGCTCCCCCTCGGGCAGGGGAAAGGCACCGACGAACTCGGTTGGATTCTGAGTGGCGATCACGAAGAACGGCTGGGGCAGGGGGTAGGAGCGCCCGTCCACCGACACGGTTTCCTCCTGCATCGCTTCCAGGAGACTGGACTGGGTTCTCGGCGAGGCCCGGTTTATCTCGTCGGCCAGGATAAACTGATGCATGATCGCCCCCTCTTTGTAGACGAACGCCCTTTCCGTTTGATCCCACACCGTCACGCCGGTGATGTCCCCCGGAAGGAGATCAGGAGTAAACTGGATGCGGGCAAAATCAAGGTTTACGCTGGCAGCCAGGGATTTCGCCAGGGTGGTCTTGCCCACTCCGGGAACGTCCTCGATCAACACATGCAGGCCCGAAAAAAAACCGACCAGCAGCAGGTCGACGATCGTTTCTTTCCCGATGAAAACCTGCCGGACGGCTTCGCGGATGCGGCCGACAATCGATACGGTTCTCTGGATCTGCTGCTCGGCTACTTGAAACGGGAGTGAGGAGGTGTTCATAGTTCGAATATATAGATTATCTATTTCATAAACAATAGCCCAGCATGAGGGTCACGATTCAATAGGTTAAGGACCTGCGGCCGACATTGCGGTTCTTTCTCGTAGGAAAAACTGGTAGAATCGAGGCAGGAACACAGGTCAACTCGCCTTGCAGTCGAAGGCATCCCGGGATCACGGTTCCGGAGTGTGTGCTTGGAGCGACAGAACAACAATGGAGAGGGTAAAAAATGCGAAAAAACATCTATGTTGATTTCGAAAACGTCCCCAACATCGAGATCAAGGAAATGGACGACACCAGGATCTTCCTATTCGTCGGCGAAAGTCAAAAGAGGCTGTCCACCAGCATCGTCAAGGCCATTCAACCCTTGGGTAAGAACGTAGAGTGGATTCAAATCAGTGGATCCGGTAAGAACGCCCTCGATTTCCATATAGCCTATTATCTGGCCATACATAAAGAGCAACCGAACACGGAACACTACATCATATCGAAGGACGCCGGATTCGATCCGCTGATCGTACATGCAAACGGAGTCGGGCAGAAGGTGAGGCGGGTCGTGTCCTTCGCCGATGTCTTCCAGAAGATCGGCCTGGGCAAGGATTTGGAAGGTAAATACGGGAAGATCAAGGAAATCCTGATGAAGCAGCAGAAAACAAGGAGGCCTAAAAGCAGAAAGTCCCTTACTTCCTTCATCGAAACAACGTTTCAAAAAAACATAAAACCTGCAGAAGTAAACAAGCTCATCGAGAATCTGTTCAGAGACGGACTCATGGAGGAGAAGAGTAAAAGGATATCATATCTGGATTAGAGCCTGCTGAGTGGTAGAGAGCTCGCCTGTAATAACGGGATGTTCTGAGAGATCGAATTTGGGAGCAGGGACAAAAGGGGAAGTGGGGCATTTGCATGACCGGAAACAGCCGTACTATAGCAACTGAGAGTGGCCGCAGGATCTACATTCTCGAGACAGGCCGGCCGGAGGGCGTACCTGTTTGAGTCGGGCACAAGGTGAGAGCGATCTGGCTGACAGACATCCATCTGGAGTTTCTCGACGAACAAGCACTCCAGGTATTTATGCAGAGGTTGGGAGAGCAGAACGGCGACGCCGTACTGATTTCCGGAGATATCGCCCAGGCGCAGACGGTATGTGACTATCTTGCCCGGATGGCGGATTTCCTCGAAAAACCCATCTACTTTGTCCTCGGCAATCACGATTTCTATGGAAGTTCGATTTCCGCTGTAAGAGATACCGTGAGCGGCGTATCAAAGAGGTTTCCCCACCTGCAGTGGCTCACCGGCCGTGGGCCGGTCCATCTCAATGGGTCGACCTGCCTTATCGGTCATGACGGATGGGGGGATGCCCGCCTGGGGGACTACCACGGTTCCACAGTGGATCTGAGTGACTTCTATTTGATACACGAGCTCGCCGGTCTCTCCAAACAGGACCGCCTTGTCAAGCTTCGCCAGTTCGGAGATGAAGCTGCAGCGCATCTCAAGGCGGTCCTGCCCGAAGCCCTGGAGTCCGCCGATCACGTGGTCGTTCTCACCCACGTTCCACCATTCAGGCAGGCGGCTTGGTACCAGGGGCGTCCTTCCGACGATCAGTGGCTTCCGTTTTTCTCCTGTAAAGCGGTCGGAGATGTGCTACACGAGGCGATGGAGAGCCAGCCGCGTAAACGCATGACCGTGCTCTGCGGCCATACCCATGGAGGAGGCCGATCTCAGATCAGACCCAACCTGCTAACCCTGACGGGTCCGGCTCGCTACGGGCATCCGGTCATTCAAGGAATTTTTGATCTGACTTGATTTTGCAACAATATTTGCCATGGCAGAAAATATGAATGCGATTCAAACACTCAAAAGCTATCTCGGATCCCTGCGCGCTGGCCGGTCGATCACCCACGAGAATCTAACTCTATCTCCCGTGACAGAGGGTTACTCGGAAGCCCTCGCCTAGCTGCTCCTGGAAGAAGCCCCGGCTAGGGGAAAGCTGCTGGTCACGGAGCGGGAGGAGGGCACGGTCCCGGATCTGCGCAAGCTGAAGCACCGTAGCGTCTGCGCCGAACTGTTCGACTCAACTTCTAGCGGTCGCGGCGAAGATCGAGGCGACCGTATTAGTCCGAGGAAGGATCCACCAGCTCGAGATCTTCGAAGTAATCTAGATAGGAACTGAAGTGCTTACTCGCCAACATGGCGCCTTCCAGTGAGAGTGGGACAAAATGAATCTGCCAATCCAACATGAGCTCGGTAATCGCTTCTTCGTTTTCCAGCGTCGGGAATATTTCCGCAACCACACACTCACCGACGATCAGTTTTCCTTCGCTTCGGGCTTTTCTGATTGCCTGAATCGATGAATCACAGAAGGGATTGTTGGCGACCAGCACATCCAGAATAACGGAGGTATCCAGGGCGGAAATCATCCGCTCGCTCGCTGAGCAGTTGAGGTCGGATCTCACCATGGGTAAGGAGCCGGGAAGAGGGCGGGAACAATTCGGGACCTGGCGGAGGGCTAATTATTACCCATGACCTGTTGAAATTAACAGGAAACAAGTGCTCGAGCGACTCGCCCTACCGCCTGCACCTACAGCTCGGGAAGATCCACCTGGTGGTGAAATACCACGGCATTCGCGGACAAGCCCGCTGGCGGATCTACACCCACTCCGGTTTTCACCCGGATAGGCGCCTCGAAGCGCACGCGCTCGATCAGGCAGACCTGGTCCTGCTCGGCCTCGCAATAGATGAGGAACATGTTGAGCGCCAGCTCGCCCGAGCCTTCGAGGAACTCGACTTCCAGCTCCAGAGGAAAGGAGGGTTCGACCACCGAGCGGGTGGCATCAGCGGGCAGCACAGCCACCCTGCCCTGCACCTCCCACTCGAATACGGACGGGGCGGTGTCGTTCACCTTGTAACCGACCGGCAGCCGCACCTCCAGGCGTATCAGACCATCCCCTGCGGTCAGCTGCACCGGCTCCAGTCGCACGGTAGCCGTCTCCGATCCGGATTCCCCCGAACTCTTTGGACCGATACTCAGGCTCAGCTCCTTGGCTCCCTTCAGCACCAGAGTGGAGGCGCTGCCTGTGGCGAGGTCTATCACCCGCACGGAGTGGTTGTTGGTATCCGCTACATACAGCCGGTCTCCGTAAGCGTCGATTCCACCCGGTTCGTAGAACAGGGGATCGGCGCCGTCTCGCCAACCCGTCTGCCCGCCCACCAGGGTGCGGATCTCCCGACTCTGTGGATCCGCCACTTTGATCTTGCTGTTGTAGGTGTCGGCCACGTACACCTGCCCGCGGTGAACCACCACGCCCAGGGGATGCTGAAGCAGGGCCTGGTTTCCCGTCCCGTCCCGGTCACCGAACTCGAACAGGCTCTTGCCGCTGCCTGCCAGGGTGCCCACGGTCCCGCTTCCCAGGTCCGCCCAACGGATGGTGCTGCCCTCGGAGTCAGCGAAGTACAGCCGGCGGCTCTCCCGGTCCAGGGAGAGACCGCTGGGCTGGGCCAGCTCGGCCTGATCCAAAGGACCGTCGCTGAATCCCTCGATCCCGCTTCCGGCCAGGGCGCGGGTTTCCCCGCTGTACAGGTCCATACGCCACAGCTGGTGAGAACCTGCCATGGCGATGTACAGCCCGCTTCCCTCCAGCTCCAGGTCCCAGGGGGAGCTCAGAGCGACCTGGGGGGCGATCCCCGGGTCAGGCGGGTATGAGGTGGCCTGGGAGCCAAGGCCGGCCAGAGTAGCCACCTCCCGGGCGATCAAGTCCACGCGGCGGACGGCATGATTGTCGGTATCCGCCACGTAGAGGGTGTTGCCGTCCCCGCTCAAGGCCAATCCCTGGGGATCGTTGAACTCAGCTCCAGCGAAATGGCCATCGCTGAAACCCTCCCGACCGCTGCCGATCACGTCCAGCACGCTGCCGTTTTCCATGTGGGCGATCACAATCCGGTGATGACTCGTGTCGGAGATGAACAGGCGCTTCCTCTGCCCGTCGGCCAGCACTTTACCCGGGAACGAGAGGACCGTTTCCGGAAGCCCCTCTTTCTCACGCTTCAGATTCAGGGCGGAGCGATCCAGCATTCCCCTGGAGTCGAACTCTGCGATCAGGCTCTCGATGACCGGTTTGAACACAGGATAGAACCCCTCTCCGCTCATGCCCCCGACGATATTTCCCACCGGGTCGATGATCACCAGGGTGGGCCAGGCCCGAGCTCCCCACATGTTGAACACCTGGAACTGGTTGTCATTCACGATCGGATGATCCAGATCGTAGCGGAGAATGATGTTGCGGATGTTCTCCGTCTGTCCCTCCTGGATAAACTTTGCCGAATGAATTCCGAGGATTACCAGCTCTTGCGGAAACTCCTGCTGAAGCTTCTTCAGCCAGGGCAGGTTGTGGATGCAATTGATGCAGCCGTAGGTCCAGAAATCGAGAATCACCACCTTGCCCTTCAACTCGGACAGGGTCAGCGGCTGCTCGGTGTTCAGCCATTCCAGGCCGGCGGGGAACTCCGGAGCCGGCTGGATTCCGGCCCAGGATTTGCGCTCCTCCGTGCCGTCGCTGTCCGCTTCCGAAGCCTTCCCGCCGTCCGTCGGGGAAACTCCCTCGGGCGACGTTTGGTCGTCCGTCTCCCCTACCGCGACTGGCAGCTCCGAGGCCTCGGACCTGGACGGCGACTGGCAGCCCAGAAAGACAGCTCCAGCGACGATCAGTGCCAATGCACCAAAGATTCGCAGCTTCATCAGCTTTTTCGGTCTCGCTACGGCTACATTCCTTATTAATAAACTCATATTTACAATTTGATGGCGACCAGACTCCGGAGTCAAGAAAAATCGCGCCGAAGAGTCCATTGTGCAACATCAAAAAATCCGGGTACTCTCAACGGTAAATAAATACTATTGTTACACCCAGGATTAATTCGTGCTCGAGTTGCTGCGTTACTGGATAATCAAATACCATCCCCTGATCATTTTCGTCTACGGGCAGGTATTCTTTGTCGTCGGCCTGATTGTTTTCCTCCAATCACGGCGGCAGTCATCAGCTTCCTTTCAGGGTGATTATTCTCACCAGCTACATCAGCAATGATTTTGTCAACAGGGCGATACAGGCGGGGGCTTGCGGTTATCTGCTCAATGAAGTCACCGGCGGGGATCTGATCAAGGCAATCCGCTGCGTGATTCGGGGTCAGACGTTCCTCGATCCGCAGTCAACGAGTTTGATGGTTTCCAGGCTGCAGGATCTGCAATCCAGGTTTGACAAGATGACCTGTGACAGTTTGTCCTGTCGTGAGACGGATATCGTGAAGCTCGTCGGTCAGGGTAAGAGCAACAGACAGATCGGCACCGAGCTGAATCTCAGCCCCATCACGGTGCGCAACTACGTATCAAACGCTCTCGCCAAGCTGGGTCTTTCCAATCGAATCGAACTTGCGATCTTCGCCACAAAACACCATTTGTTCGACGAGTAGGAAATCCTCTCAGGCTACTTTATGCTTTTACTCATGAGCGGTGCGGCTGGCAGCTTTGCCTCCCCCACCCGGATTCTACCTACTCCCGAACGAGGACCGCGAAATGAAAGGCCGGCAATATTTCTCCCGGGTGATCTTCCCGGTAGGTGAGCTGAGGGACACGGAAATTGCTGACTCCCCCGGCATCTTTGCCCTTGTAGATTCCCGGAAACAGGTCGATGAAGTGCCAACCGGGATCGCCTGTCAGCGGCAAATAGATGGTGATATCTCCCTGGCTGTTGAATCCGCAGGCGTACCCCAAGTACGCGTTGTCGAAGTTAAGGTGGTATATGTTTGCGGTTCCCGTCTCCAACCCACCCCCTTGAGATGAATCGTTACCTGGGTGCCGACAGGACCCGAGACGACGTCCAGAGGAAGCGCCGAAGGAACGATTCGGTATTCGGTGGTG
>CP070696.1:359741-368790 GCA_020353535.1 Spirochaetaceae bacterium
ACTGCAGCAAGATCTGTCCTTCAATGGTCTGAAGAACTTTATTGAACTGTTTCAGAATGAGAGATTCCAGATCGGCATGAGGAACATGGGCGTCTTTGCCCTTGTCTTCATTGCCGGTTGTATTGTCATTGGATTCACGGTGGCACTGCTTTTGAATCAGAACCTGAAATGGGAGAGTTTCTTTAGGAATCTCTACATCTATCCCCTTGCGGTCTCGCTGGTCGTGACCGGTGTCATATGGCGGTGGCTGATGACCCCCGGAAGTGAACAAACAGGCTGGGTAGGAATCAACCAGTTATTTGACTACCTGGGCCTGCACTTCCTGAAGTCCGGTTGGTATACGAGTGAACACTTTGGCATTATCGCCGTGGCCATCGCTGCAACGTGGCAGATGTCGGGATACGTCATGGCAATGTACCTGGCAGCAATTAGAGGCATTCCATTGGAATTAAAAGAGGCCGCAGTGATCGATGGTGCGAGCAGTTTTCAATACACCGTACGCGTGGTTATTCCCCTCGTGAGGACTACTACTCTCAGTGCCATAGTTATCCTTGGCCATATTTCCTTAAGAGTTTTTGACCTGGTGGCGTCCATGACCGGACCGGGCAAAGGATTCATTACCGATGTGCCGGCATACTATATGTGGCAAACAACGTTTCAGGGAAACAGATTCAATCGAGGGGCCGCGATTGCACTGGTCTTGTTGGTGCTGATTTCGGCGCTGGTTGTTCCATACATACTTCGAACCTACAAGAAATCTGATGATCAGAGTGGATAAACACGATGAATAGAATGTCCGTTGTAGCCCGAAGAAGAGTTCCCCGTTCAATCAGAAGAATCATCCTGTATGCAGTGGCAGTCTTTTTCGCACTGGTTTATCTGATCCCCATATACGTCATGGTGAACGCATCGATGACCAGCTTTGAAACAGTCTCGGTCAATACCATGTGGCTCCTCCCTGAGACCTTCTCATTCAGGGGATTTAGGACTGCCTGGGTGGGCGATCCTATGCAGGGATTCACCGGTTTGGGTCGTTATTTCTTAAATAGTCTAATAATCACAGTACCTGCCATGATAGTCTCAGTGTTCCTCGGAGCCCTCAACGGATATATCCTCACAAAATGGAAGTTCAAAGGATCAAACCTGGTATTCATATTGATTCTGTTTGGGATGTTCATCCCGCTGCAGAGCATACTGATTCCCCTTGTAGAAGTTGTGAGGAAGGTTGGCCTGTACGGAACACGAACCGGACTCGCGCTGGCCTGTACGGTTTACGGAGTTCCCATTACGACACTTCTGTTTAGAAGCTTCTATGGCACACTCCCGACCTCCTTGATTGAATGTGCCCGGATTGATGGCGCAGGATTTTTCAAGATCTTCTTTCGAATCGCCTTTCCTCTATCGCTTTCCGCAATAACCGTGGCTTCAATATGGCAGTTCACTCAGATCTGGAATGGCTACCTCCTTGCGGTAGTCCTGACGCAGAGACCGGCGGTTCAACCTATTACGGTTGGACTGCTGAACATGGTCGGCGCCTTTTTTGTTCAGTGGAATATCATCATGGCAGGAGCCTTCATCGCAGCGATACCAACATTGCTCATCTATATCCTGGTCAGCCGTTATTTTGTCAAAGGCATCATGAGTGGGGCGGTCAAGGGATAACGAGTTAACTGCGCACCTGCATTGTCCCGACTCTTATGGTCGTTCAAGATGCGGATCAACTCGGCATATGGGTTGACAGAGAGTAAGCGATGAAAGCCAGGAGCCTTTGGCATTTGGCCCCGAAGAAACTGGGTCTTCGTGAGGTCAACGTAGCAGAACCCGGCCCTCACCAGGTGCGGGTAAGGGTCACGGTCTGTGGTGTATGCAGCTGGGACCTTCTTATTTTCAGCGGCGGTTACCAACATATCCGTACGTTTCCCTTCTATTTCGGACACGAAGGAATCGGCGCCGTTGAAAAGCTGGGCTCGGGTGTGACCCGGGTTGCCGTTGGTGACCGGGTCGCACTGCGGCAGAGTGCGGTCATCGGTGCCGAAGGAACCGGCCACATGGCCGAGTATGCTCTGCAATCGGAAGTAGAAGTGGTACCGCTTCCAACAGATGGGAAGTCCGACGAACATTGGTTGGTCGAACCGGTAGCCTGCTGCGTGAATGCGGTCGATCTGGCTCGGATTCGTGCCGGGGCGCGTGTTGCCTTGGTTGGCAGTGGGTTCATGGGCAGCATCCTTCTGCAGCTGCTCGCGCTGTCACCGGTTTCCAGAATTGGAGTCTTCGAACTGCGTCCTGAATCGCTAGGGTACGCGCGATCACTGCAACCCCATGCTCCGATCGATGTCTACGACCTACGTTTGAAATCTGATCTTGACGCCCTGGACGGCAGCTTCGACATCGTGATAGAAACGGCTGGTGTTGAGCCGGCGTTTATGCTAGCCAACCGCATGGTACGTAAAGGTGGTACTTTCGTTGTTTTTTCCAGGCAGCGTAGTCCGTTTAACTTTGATTTCAGCAACTGGCACTCGCGCGGTATCACCGTGTTGAATACATCACCGGCTGCAGCGCCCGATTTCACACGCTGTTTCTATCAATCCGTTCAATTAATGCAATCCAACCGCGTTGATCTGGCTCCGCTGCTGACACACGTGGCGCAGCCGGAACATGCGCAGACGCTCTATGAAGACGGGCTGTCCAAGAAAAATGGCTACATCAAGGGTGTGATTCGGTGGAGCTGAGCTTACAATAATTATCCCAGAGTTCCGCCGCCTGGTTTCTACGATGGCCTTCCGCTGCGCACACTGCCATACAGCGGCCACACATCCACTCGTCGTAGAGTATCTTAAGCTGTCCCCGGTCATCGCAGCAGCTTCCGTGGTCGAACTGCAGGGATCCCTCCCAGAAGCGGTGCTCCTGCAAGAGAAGCCGCCGGGGATAGTTGCCCTCTGTGCTCGGTGTGGAGTTGACCAGAGCATCGGAGGGACAGAAGGCAAGGCATTTCCCGCAGCCCCGGTCGTTTTCAACTTGAATGTAGCCGCAGAATCTTTGGCTGTTCACCGCTGGTTCCAGGAGCGTAAAGTCCGATAAGCTGTGAAGTTTTTCATGCCATGCAGAGGAGAGCGGCAGCAAATCCAGGTCGGTTTCGCCGGCGGAGAAGCTTTCGCTTTCGAAGATCACTATCGAACGTAGCGGGCCGATCAACCGCCTTACGCCGTTCGAAGTGAGCTCATCGCGAAACACGAGACGGGATAACCCGAATTGAGCCAGTCCAGTCAACACGGCTATACTTTTCTAAGAGTAGTTCACTCCCTTGCAGACACCGTGGGAAGTTCCTTGGCGGGTCTGTGGAATTGCTATCGTAGATATTTTCTCCACTGTGGCATCGTTCATGACCACAACAGCTCGGTCGTTGCTGTTCAGGCTCATCCCTAGTCTGGTGATGCTCCGGTCGAGCAGTGCGTTTGCCTGACTCCAGGCTTGGGTGTAGCCATCCCAAGGTGCGACACAACGGGCACGAAAGAAGCGATTGTACCTCGAAAAGACATCGCCAGAGAGGGGCAGCAGAGCGGAGATAATCAGCACCCTGCAGAATCGACTTCTAGCCTCCTCGAAAGGCTCGGAGAGCTGGAAAATGGTAGCCCGGCCGGAGACTTGGGTGAGTATCTTGCGATTGCTTGCATAGTACTACCAAATCTCCCGAAAGCCCGCCGGAAAGACGCCCACTGTGGCAGGATTTCGCAAGCCAGCCCACAGGTCGAAGTCAATCGAGCAGCCGGCCGCAGAAACCCGAACCGCCGGGCTTCCGTCGGAATCCTTCTCGTAAATCGTATGGCCTTCTTTCCACTGAAACTCCGGCTGGGCATTAAGCTGAAGAATTTTTTCCGAAAGCAATTTCTCCAGGGTGCTCCTACTTATGGCAGATGGTGACGCGTACGGTGCTTCAGATTCGATGGTGATTCGTGGACTGCCCCTCTATACCTCCAAACATCCGTGTTCTAAGTCGTGACCTGCCAGTGCAAAGTCCCTCGATCGCTTGCACCGGGCGGGTGCAATGTCCCTGTGTAACTCCGCAGACCGATAGCATTCTTTTTCGTCGGAGTGCGGAAAGGCAGAAATCGGCGTCGCGTATCAGAAGTCGAAGCCGTCCAGCCACATCTCGACGAGTTTCCCGACCTCTTCACTTGTCCGGGGCTGATAGTAGTCCTCATCAACGAGAATGCCCTCCCCACCATCGATCGTTACCGCGTACCTGTCCTCGAGCTTCTTGATCTTTACAGTGAGCACTCGATCCTCTTCCATCTCTTCATCCTTCTTTATCTTTTCCCTTTTCAAAGGGCTTCAGGTAGTTAAAGCATCCGCATCCGACTAGCGGCTGCACCGAAGGGGTCCGCATGCGTGTCATAACCACATTCTTCCGACGAGTTTCGATCACATCTCCATGGCGCGAAATGACGACGTTGAAAAGGCAATTTACATTATCCGAGAGTGGATAGTCGAGCCTCCAGAATTGACCTCGTGTCTCTCTCCGTTGTAGTGAGGAAACGACGATCATTTCTCCCACGCAAGCCATTAGGTGCGCCTCAATTGCCTGTCCGATTTCACTCGGGATATCAGAGCTGACCTTCATCTGGATGGCCTTCAGCTGGGTCAGCTTTTCGTGTGCTTCGGAGAGGCTTTGTTCGTTTTTGGCCATGCCGGCGTATCTCCACATCACTGACTTCACTTCCTTCTGAAGTTCGGCTGAGGAGGCTTCGCCTCCCTGGGACAATCCTTCTATCCTCTCTCGCTCTTCGGCGACGTCCTTGAGCAGAACATCGTTCCTGCTAACCCTAGTCACTCGTGTGCCCGCCTCGCGGCCCGCGATTGTTCCGAACACGATCGCGTCGGCAAGCGCCGTAGCTCCGAGCCGGGCGGCTCCGAGCAGACCGTCCGCTACCTCGCCAGCGGCAAAGAGGTTTTTCAGTGTGCTTTCGGCTCGCGTGTCCACGAGAATTCCGCCCAGACTGTAATGTGCACGGCCGACGCCCATCAACTCCTCATTTGGCTTGCCGCTCTTGATCATATCAATGACCTGGGGAGTAATCTTCAGTGGGTTGAAGGCCATGAACTCCATGTTGACCAGATCCGCTCCTGCCTGAAACCCGAGATAGAATCCGTCACCTGTCAGGCCAACCGGGTTGTCCGATCTCTCATAGATGCGCGCACAGCCGCCTGTGGCGATGATCACCGCCTTGGCCGAGATGACCAGAAGCTGTCCGGTTTTCAGATTCAAGGCTATGGCACCAACGGCGCACCCCTCCGTGACAAGGATCCTCGTGGCCAGGACGTGGTCCAGGACCTCTACTCCTAGCTTCTGTGCAGTTTCAAGGAGAGGGAGTGTGAGATTGAAGCTCAACGGCCGACCAGGCCCAGGAACGACGTTGTAGATTCCGGGTAGATTTTTCTGAGGACCGTTCGGGTAGTTTTCGAGGTGATAGTGGCTGCCGTCGGCAATGGTGAGAGGTACGCCATATTGTTTCAGACCGGGGATGGTATCGGCGACTTCACGTACGAATACATCGAGGATCTTTTGATTGTTAAGGTATCCTCCTACTTCCACCATCTGACGAAAAAGCTCCTGTTCGCTGTCCGGAGTTGAATAGGTGAGGTTCGTAACCGCATACGGCGTACAGCCGCTCTTTCCCGTGTCTTTCTTGCACAGGATTAAAACTTCCGCCCCTTTCTTCCGCGCCTCAACGGCCGCTATCAGGCCAGCACCGCCTCCACCGATGACCAGAACTTCCGTATCGATCCGCAAGTTGTCCATTACACCTTCCTTATTAATGTGTTAGTCCGTACAAAAGTTGGATGGAATGCACGACTACCTTCATAGAGGCACATGGCTGTTTCAGAGCAGATGCTCCAACTTAGATCTCCTGTTCCGTACGAGAAATAATGTCATTTTGGGTTTCCGGTGCCAGGCTCGTGAAGAAGGCGGAGTATCCCGCGACCCGCACGATCAGATCTCGGTATTTCTCAGGTTCCCTCTGAGCGTCCAGCAGGGTTTGACGGTCCACCACGTTGTACTGGATGTGCCACCCTTTCAGTTCATTGAAGAACGTCCTTAACAGCCAGATAATTTTCTTTTTAGCAGACTCCGCGCCGATGGTCGAAGGGGTGATTTTCTGATTGAGAAGGACACCACCCAGGATCTTGCTGGTAGGCAGTTTGCTCACAGACTTTAGCACCGCGGTCGGACCAAGCACATCGGTTCCCGCTGAGGGGGAACAACCCTCTGCCAGAGGAGTGAAGGCTTTACGGCCGTCAGGGGTCGCGGCCACTGTGGTGCCTGCCGGCACATTACCAGCAATACTCGAGGTCCCTGCGTAATATAGACCACCGATAGGGCCACGCCCAAAGCGGGTATTACGGTACTGGGCAAGCTCGTCAATGTAGTATGAATAGGCTTTCTCCAGCAGTCTGTCGACTGAATCATCGTCGTTGCCGTACTTCGCGGCACCGTTTAGGAGCGTAAGGCGGATTCTCTCGCCCTCGATTCCCTGAAAGTCGTTGTCCAAGGTAGCCAACAACTGTTCCTTGCTGATACGGTTCTCTTCGAACACAAGTTTCTTGATACTGGCCAAGCTGTTGCCCAGATTCGCAATACCCACTTGCAATCCCGAAATAAAATCGTACTTCGCGCCGCCTTCCTTGATCGTTTTTCCCCGCTCGATGCAATCATCGACAAAGGCTGAACAGAGAATGTCAGGGACGAGCTCTTCCAGGGCGGTGTCTACGCAGGTATCCGTGATAATCGATTGCCTTGTGTAGTATTGAATCTGCGTGCGCCAAGCTTGCAATAGTTGGTCAAAATTCGTGAAATCCTTGAAGTGGCCTGATCCCGGGTTGAAGGTTTTTCCTGTTGTGACGTCCATGCCGTCGTGTAGGCTGGCCAGGAAAACGCGCATCAGGTTGATGTAGCACATGCCTGTACATCGGTATCCCCATTTCCCGGGTACCGCAACTTCAATGCAGCCGATCGCGGAGTAGTCGTACGCATCAGCTTCCTCGATGCCGATTTCGAGAAATGAAGGGATCACAATCTCGTCATTAACGAAGGCCGGCATGCCCGATCCTTGTTCTATAACTCTCAGACAGGCCATCATGAAATTCTGGTCGATATTTCTGTGATAGCGGACCACTAGGTTGGGCTGTGGAAGGCGAATTCTGCCTACTGTTTCGAGTATCAGCTCGCTGAGCTCGTTTACCGCATCCACTCCCTCACTTCTTTGTCCGCCGATTGTCACATTCTGGTACAACGGAGAACCGGCGGCATAACGCGTGTGCGACCACGGTCGGATTTTGTTAATGCTGTACAGCTTGATCCATAGGCATTCCAAGAGCTCCGCAGCCTCGTCGCTCGTAATGAGATTCTGCTGAATATCGTTGTTGAAAAACGGGTACAGGTATTGGTCTAATCGTCCTAACGACACCGAATGGCCGTTACTTTCGATCTGTAAAACGAGCTGAAGGAAATAAACCAATTGCAGAGCTTCTCGAAATGAACGGGGGGGATAGCAACTAATGTAGCGGCAAGTGTCACGGATCTGTTCGAGCTCTTTTTGGCGCTTTGGATCGGCGCTTTCACGTATATGCTCCTCCGCTAGATGTGCAAAGCGATTGATGAATGCCTGCAGCGCGCCGATGCTGATCTCCAGAGAACGGTAGAATATATCCTTCTTTATATCCTCTTGTGTGGTCAGACTCAACAGAGACTTCATTTCCTGTACGCACTGGAGGTATCCCCCCAGCCCAAGTTCCAGGATCTTCGGGAAGTTCAACGCGATGTGGCCGTCACCGCTGGTAAGGTTGGCCACGGCCCTAGTAATTTGGGCTTCGTGAATCTCCAAGGTTTCCGCAGGCATAAGGGCGTACGCGCGGTCGCACACCGTTTCGCCCTGCCAGTATTCGCAGATCTCCCTGATGCTTTGCTTATCGGTGGGGGAAACGTAGAATACATCTCCTGGTCTCTTCTCAAGCTGATCGAGCTCCTCCAGCAGCCAGTCTACAGCGTATTCGGGGAATATCGGCGCAGCGCGGACCGTCGTCGAGTGGTTGCCTACGATCAGCTCGCCGGGTTCGATTCTCACGCTCATGTACTTGAGGGTCTGTTCCAATGCGAGTGCTCTGCGGAGGATTACCGGCTTGTCCCGGTTGGCGCGATACACCCCCGTGTAGAAGCGGGCCCTTTCGGTGCAGACCGTGTTTCTGGCATCCAAGACCTGCTTCTTCAACTGTTCTGTTCGCCTCTCTGTCATTGTCAGCCTGCGGTCTTGATGTCCCGCATCCGTCGCTGGAACGCTTCCCGCAACGCACCATCGCCGATGCTGTCGAGGTCCAGGACATCCTGTACAGTCGGATAGCGGAGAACCGGGGAAATCACCTCTTCGGGGAGCAGCTCGATGACCTTCGCGAAGCTCGGGTGGATCTTCGCCGAAAGCTCTTCGAGGCTCAAGCGATATCTGATCTGCGCTTCCCTCCGGTGTTCCGGATAGCCCCCGCCTCGCTCGACGCTAAAGATACGGTCGAAGATGAATCGAAGGTTCACGTCGGCCGCCCATCCGTAGCCTTGGTTCAGGATCAGGGAAATGCAGTTCCCGCCGTTGATCTGCGTGAACAGCCACGCGTCCAGGGAGTCCCGGACATGGCCGCAGAAGACGCCGGGATACTGCATCGCGGCGATCATGTATCCCTGCCCGGTACCGCATCCGCCGACCACGAAATCCGCGATCCCCAAGTTCAGAAGGATCGCGGTGAGAAGCCCGGTGTTGACATAGCTGAGCGCGGGTTCCGCTCCGGTCTTGGTCATTCCCATATTCAGGATTTCATGGTCTCTGCCTTGCAGAGCGGCGATGATATCGGCGTTCTTGTCGGCCGAGCTTGTCTCGTTGACTACAGCGATCTTCACTGGGGACTCCTTATTACCAGGGTCTACGACCCGAAACTGACACAATCTACCACAAAACGACAAATATTACAACAACAAACCTTGACAGCAGAGGTTTGTGAGTCTACCATG
>CP070696.1:368890-377560 GCA_020353535.1 Spirochaetaceae bacterium
ATCGCCACTGCTCCTTCAAACAGCTCTTTCTTCCATCGCCCAATGAGGTTGGGGTGAATCTTGTATTTTTCAGCCAGATCCGTGATGGACACATCATTTTCCAGATGTTCTCGGAGTATCATCACTTTTTGCTCCGGGCTGATCTTTCTTCGGTGGTTCTTCATAGAACGCCCTCCACACTATAGAGTTTGCTTTCAGAACCACCTTATTTCAAGATCTTATCTGTCCATTTCCATCAGAGGCAGAACATAGGACTATGTACTCTTCTTTCTTGTTTGCGGATGAACCTGAATAATCAAGATAAAGAAGATGCATAAAAAAATGCAGCTGGGTGGACGTGTGGTCCAACGAACCGATCTTCAGCTCTCCCAACCGCACTAATAATTATATAGCAATGTACAGCCGCTTTTAAATAAAATATTTAGTTACTTAATGCATATTAATGTAGCCTTTTCGGCTCCTCAATTACAGAAAGAGGCTCCCGGTCTGGGGGCTTTTTTGCCCCGGATTATGCACATTTATTTACCAAATTGTTACTGGACCTGTATAGCTGCCTGTTGCTACTTGACCACCGAACAGCGTTATGGAGAATTCGATGGTATAGATGCTCCCGCTCACGGATATGGTTACATAATCCACGCCATAACCCGCGGCCCAATCATCAGATATCCACGTTCCTGTATCTGTATCAGCAACATAATCAAAACTGATAGCGGCATTCCAAAGCTCAAAGCCCCCAGTAAATGCCCAGTCATAAGTTCCAGGTTCGCCTTGCGTTGTTGGGGAGGTCATATCGAGCCAGACTATATGTCCCGTCCCTGTCCACTGTGGCACATTTATACCAGAGGAAACAATAGAAATTTCAAACCTATCGGCAAAAACATCCACACCTGCGCCCGTAAGGGGATAGGTATTTCCGTCATATGTGAAGGACCCTGAACCAACACTACCACTACCACCAGTACCACCACTACCACCACTACCGCCGCTACCACCACTATCACCAGCTTTGCTAACGGGGGACGGACAACCTGTAAATAATACCAACACAAATATTGGAATAATAAAAACACTCAAGAACCATAGCTTTTTCATGATACGCTCCCTTTTTTATAATGAATCATATATGACTATAATAATAAACATATTGTCAACCCCTATTTCGAAAATGGAGTCGCCCCTGTGATACCCCACTTCCCGCGGGGGCTTTTTATATCATAAGCTCTGAAAGCTTATGGTAAAAAACGACGTCAAATCGACGTCAAAAATATTAGAGACAAGATAAAAGTTATAAGTATGCTCAATAAATCCTTGCTATTTAAGCACAAATAGAGGTATAATAATTATTAGTACGGGAAGGGCAAGCCGAGAGAGCTTACAGAATATCCAGGTAACGGATTTGAGATTTCTTCGTGGAGCAGCGGCCAAAATACTCCAGAGGTGGCTTGTTCCGGGTGGACGGGAAGTCAACTTCACAACGCAGTGATTGTAAACTCTGGACCCTGGGCTCAGATCAGGTGGGGAGCGATAGGGATTGGGATGTATGGTTCCTATGCCGTCGTGTGGTTCGGAGAGGCACCTGATCCCTGCTCCAACCGATAGATTATAAAGCCCTTTCCGTCTGTGGCAGAAAGGGCTTTCAGGTTTTTTAAAGTTGTGCAGGCTCGTGAAATTAGAACCGTTTGCCGTGACCGAACCTGCGGACTTTTCTCAGGCGTTTGCGTTCCAAAGCCTTCTTCTTGCGATTGCGAATCGTCGAAGGCTTCTCGTAAAACTCTCGTCGTTTCCACTCGCGAATGATGCCTTCTTTTTCCACCATCCGCTTGAAGCGCTTGATAGCCCTGTCCAGGGCTTCGTCTTCACCAACGATAATGGCCGGAATGGAAATCACCTCCTCTCTGCTAATTTTGGTCCATAATATTATGCGAAAATACGGATTTGTCAATCATGGGATTTTCGACAAAAAAATCCGGGTCGACCGCCACGCCACCGACCCTCAGCTCCCAGTGCAGGTGCGGCCCCGTGGCCAAACCGGTCATGCCCACCGTGCCGATTCGCTGTCCCTGGAACAATCGCTGCCCTGGCTGAACCTCGAATCCTTGCAGATGGTAATAGAGGCTATAAACACCGGGCAGGTGCTCGATCACCACGCTGTTTCCCGTGATGATCCTCTCTTTGGCCAGCACTACCCGACCCGCCCCGGCGGCGAACACCGCTGTACCCGTGGGGGCGGCCAGATCGATGCCGTTGTGCAGGGAGCGGGAGCTTCCCCCATCGGTGTAGCTGTACAGACGGCGGTCGGCGAAACGGGAGGTGCGCCGGGTAGCTTCGACGGGGATGGACAGCGCTCCGATTTGAAAGACCGATCGGGCGTGAAAAGATGCCAGGATATCCAAAAGCTCACGATACTCCTCGGTCTTTCGTGGATCCGGAGTGGTCATGAGCTCGGAGAGGTCCTGGTTGAAAGCGATTTCCTCACTGCGGAAGCTTCTGTACCGTACATCCACCTCGGACCGGTAGAGTATGAAGCGCCGCCCCTGGGAACCGCGAACTTCCAGTGAATAAGCCCCCGCTTCCGCGGTGCTCGGAATGCCGAGCAGGAAGCCCCAGCTTCGAGCGGTATCGTCCAGGGGAAAACCTTTTGCCGGGATACGGAGATCCCCGCCGGAGTGCCGTAATGTTACATCTACACGACCGATGGATTCTGTGAACAGAAAATAGCCCTGCAGCACCTCGCCCCGGGCTACCGAAGTGGAAACCTCGAGGCGGGTTCGGAGGGGTTGTTGATCCGTCGTATAGAAGGAAAAGAGCCCCTCCAGAGGCTGCAGTTCCCCGTCCTGCAACTGATAACGACTTCCTTCGGCGACCAGACACAGGGGTCGTCCGCCAAGCAACATGGCCGCCACCGAATCTGGAGGAAGCTGCAGCGTATCAGGATACAGACCGGCGGGGAGGATCAGGAACAGGAAAAGCGGCAGCAGGCAAAGAGCTCTTCTCATCGCTTTAGGTCCAGTATTGTCAGCTGCAGAGTTTCGGTGTTCATGAAGTAGTTGCGATTCAATCGAAATACGATGTCCACGGTGTCATGAAGGTCGAAATCCTTGCCGGCTCGCGGGGCGGCATTCCAATATACGGCAGGCCATTTGTGGCGGTCGGTGGCCAGGAGCATTTTCACATGAGCCGGCTCCTGCCTGCCGACAATTTCAAGCCGCTCGATGCGCGCTCCCCGGGTCAGGAACACCAGGGGCGGACATCCCTCTCCGTAAGGTTCGAAGGTCTCAACGACCTTGATCAACTCGGGATTCAGGTAGGCGGGAGGAACCTCCGCATCGATGGAGATCTTGGCCGCCTCTCTGTCCGGGGGTGAATAGGCCCGGGCGACCTGAAAAAAACGGTTTTGGAACTCTTCGAAAAGATCCATTGGCAGATTGAAACCCGCGGCGCGGTCGTGCCCCCCGTAGTTCAGGAAGTATTCGGCGAACACGTCGAGAAAGCCGTTGGCCGGGTAGGGGCTGCGCAGAGATCCCACGGCTTTGTTCTGTCCCAGGGAGACCACCACCGCGGGGATCTTAAAAAAGCTCACCAGTCGGGCCGCCAGGATACCGGTGATGCCCCTGGGGATGTCCTCAGCCGCCACAAACACGAACTTCCCGTCTGTCTGCTCCATGCTGGCCCGGGCATCGGGGAAACGGCTGTTCCAGATCTTGTCACCCAGTTGCTTGCGCTGCCTGTTGAGCTGGAGAATGGCGTCGATGACTGTTTCAATCTCATCCTGGGTGTTTGAAAGAAATAGCTCCGCCGCCCGCTGAGGCTGACCCATTCGACCGGCGGAGTTCAGCACGGGAGTGATGTGCCAGGAGATATCTTTGGCGGTGAGCTGTCGCCCGTGCAGGTTCTGCCTGAGCAGCAGTTCACGCAGACCGGAGCGTTTCATCCTGC
Source organism: Spirochaetaceae bacterium (assembly GCA_020353535.1). Lineage (GTDB taxonomy): Bacteria > Spirochaetota > Spirochaetia > SZUA-6 > DRHE01 > JAFGQJ01. Next base: position 372,830 of record CP070696.1, read on the forward strand.
TCATCGACTCCAAACCCCTTCGGACAATGATCTTGTTCTCGTTTACCAGGGGCATGAGGTCTGCGATGGTCCCTAGAGCCGCCAGATCGACGATCGGTTCTAAAACGTTCTGTAGATCGAGCCTGCTCCAGGTCAGCCGCCTGTACAGCTCCAGCAGTGTGTCAAGCTCCGATTTGAAGCCGAGGCGCATCGAATCGAGCAACTCACGAATACGGATCAGGCTTTTTCCGGCAAACTCAGGGAATCCGGCGTCGATATCGGGCTTGACGTCGGTAAGCTCAAACGCTCCCTCCCCGTTCAGCTGTTCCAGAAAGTGAAGCTGAGCATCCCGATCATACACAACAACCTTCTGGCCCCGCAGTTTGCCATACACACGGGTCCGCAGCAGGTCTGCATCTCTGGAGGGAACGGTGTCGATGATGCGCTCCGATTCCACCATGTTCACCAGTTCCACCGCCTGAACTGTGAAGGCTTCGTTTGCCGGTTGAACATTGAGAAACCAAACTGGAGTATCGAAATCCGGGGTGGTACTGTAGGCCAGAGCCAGGGCCAGCTTGGCCACCACCCCGCAGCCGGAAAGATCACGAAAGGGATAGCTCGATTCCCTGCACTTCGGGTCGATTATGGCCAGGGCCGCAGGAAGCTGCTCAGGAGGATTGTGATGATCCAGGACGATGGTATCGATGCCGAGTTCTGTGGCTCTGGCGATCTCGTCATTGTTCGAAATCCCGCAGTCGACGGTAATCAACAATCCGCAGCCCTCCGCCGCACAACTGTCCACCACCTCCGGAGTCAGCCCGTAATCATCTTCTCCCACCGGTATCTGCCAACAGAGCTTTGCTCCGAGCTGTTCCAGTACCTCCCGCAGCAGGATAGTAGAGGTGATGCCGTCCACGTCCCGATCTCCGAAAATCTGGATCAATTCGCCGTCGGCAACGGCCTTGTGAATCCGCCGTAGGGCTTTGCCCATGTCTTGGAGCAGGAAGGGATTGTGCAGCAGCAACGGATCGTCGCCCAGGATAAAACGAACAGATTCGTCATCCAGATAGTTGCGCCGGATCAGGACCGCGGCGCTGATCAGGTCAAGCCGATATCGCCGGGCTACTTCCCTGAGCTCCTCGGGATTCAGTTCAGACTTTTCCCAGATCATCTTCCCGGATTTCTTCTATCACGCGGCCTCGCGGTTCAGCCTTGCTGCCGCCTATGGAGTAGGCGGCTTGCACGTAGGATCTTGTTCGGGCTATTCTCTCTGAATCCCGTCCGTGGATCAGACAGAGCGCCTCCCCTACCTGGACCGCATTCCCCTGGATCTTTTTCAATTCGATTCCCACGTCGGGCAGTACCTCGTCCTCCTTGGTTTCGCGGCTGGCGCCCAGAAGTCCGGCGGCAATCCCGATCTGATAGGCGTCGATACGCTGCACATACCCTGAGCTTGTAGCCTCCACCGGCTCTATCAAAGGTGCCCGTGGTCCGGCCTCCTCCTGTTCGACTGCTCGAACGTCCCCGCCCTGGAGTTCAACATTTTCGACGAATTTTTTCCAGGCCGAGCCGTCTTCGAGTCTCCTACGACACTCCGCCTCGGCTGCAGACATATCGGACTGCAGACCGCCAAGTACCAGCATATGCGCGGTGAGCCGAACCGTCAGGTCGAGCAGATCTTTCGGTCCACCCCCTCGCAGAACAGAGATAACCTCCCGCACTTCGAGAAAATTTCCCACCATAAAGCCCAGAGGCTGATCCATGTCGGAGATGACAGCCCGGATGCGCCGGCCCAGATTGTTACCCGTACGAACCAGGGATACGGCCAGACCCCGGGCTTCTTCCAAGGTCTTCATGAAGGCGCCGGACCCGCATTTCACGTCGAAGACCAGAGACTCGGCTCCTTCTGCGAACTTTTTGCTCATAATGCTGGCCGTGATGAGGGGGATCGACTCCACGGTGCCGGTCACATCCCGGAGGGCGTACATCATACGATCCGCCGGCACGATCTTCTCACTCTGGCCGGTCATGGCGAATCCCGTTCCTCTGAGAAGCTCCGTAAACCGCTTAACGGACAGGTCCGTACGGTAGCCCGGAATGGACTCCAATTTGTCGAGAGTGCCGCCGGTATGACCCAGGGCTCGGCCGCTCATCATCGGTACGGTACAGCCGCAGGCGGCGGCCAGAGGTGCCAGAACCAGAGATACCTTGTCCCCCACTCCCCCTGTGGAATGCTTATCCACCAGAGGCCTATCGATCCCGCTGAGGTCGATCACCTCCCCTGAATCGATCATAGCCCGGGTTAGGAATCCGGTTTCCTCGAAGCTCATCCCTTTGAAGAACACGGCCATGGCGAAGCTGGACATCTGATAATCCGGTATGCTGCCCCCGACGTAGCCCTGGATCAGAAAACGGATCTCCTCCTCAGTGAGTCCCTGGCCCTGCCGTTTCTTGATGATTACATCAACTGCTCGCATCGTCTCACCCTAACCTAGTATGACAGTCTTCATAACCTTGTATTCGGCGCCCTGAGGCCGAAGAATCGACTGATACAGAACGAGCCTGTCCAGAATCAAGGAATATTCGAAACGAAATAGCTCCTCCACATCCGAGAGGGAGATCCGGCCTTCCCGAGTGCGGCCCGCCTTGGTGTGAGCCACCCCTAAACGGGCCAGCCTGTTGCGGGCCAACGTGATATGGGGGGTGAAATCCCGCTCGGCTTCTAAAGACAAACCTTCAATGCCGGAAACGAGTCGATAGTACAGCCGATACAGATGACCGATTTCGGGTATTCCCTTTGAAATCGGACAATAGATGACCCTCGGCCGGCCTGTGGGCGGAAATTGCCCTACACCTCCCATGATCGCCTGGATACTCGCCACTTTGAGCGCAGGATTGTCCATGATTCTCATGATTGCCAGGACCTGATCCTGATTCAGCTCTCCGAAAAACACCATGGTTATATGCATCCCATGTGGCTTGACTACCTTCAGGTCCGGATAGCGGCGCTTCAACTCTGCTGTCAATTGCTCCAGCTTTTCCACCGCCTGTTTAGGCAGGGGGAGGGCGGCAAATATCCTCATAGTATTCCTACCCCACTTCGCAGCGAATTTAGATTTGTCTCCAGCACCGCCTGCACCAGAAAGTAGGTTGCCTGCGTCAGTGCTTCAAGAGACTGACCCTCCAAACCGACCCGGACCGCCGCCTCCAGGGGCGTCTTCAGGGTTCTCTGCAGATAGCGTAGAGCGCCGGCCGGAAGATGCAATGCGGTCGGGCTCGCGCATCTGCCGCAAACCAGGACCTGCTCTTCTTGAGAAACATAGCCTCCCGACAGACCGTCAAGCTCGGATGCACACAATCCACATCGCTCAACGTCCGGCCGCTGACCCACAATTTCCAGAAAACGCAGCAGATACTGACAGTTCAGAAGGGTAACGAGCCTCTTTGGCGCCTGGTTCAGCAGACAAAGTGAATCAACGAGCAGTTGAAACAGCCGGGAGGAATTTTCTCCTCCACCGTAGGAGCGGATCACCACCTCAGCCCAGAGCGAAGCGGCGTAGTAGCGCTGCACACTTGCGCGAATGCCATCCAAGGCGGATAGACTCTCCATGTCGGTGATTTTGTACTGATCTCGCACCGGATCGTGGTACAGGTACACACGTACCAGGTGAAACGGTTCGGAGGTGGTGCGGAGCCTGCTCTTGATCTTGAAGGCACCGTGGGCGATGGCACTGATCAACCCTCTCTCACGGCTGAAGAGGGTAAGTGCCTTATGGATCTCACCGACCCGAGTTTTTCGTAAGACCACAGCCTCCGTGGTGGAGCTTCGTATCATTGCATTTTGTCTTCATAATATTGGGAAAGGGCCCGGGAGACAAGCGTCAACAAAGGAACCGACACCGGCTGCGGGAGCGAAATAATTGGCCGTGCCTGTGTTTGCTTGACAAGCGCTGAGGTCGTTACTATTTTTTCAATTGATATAACAGAGGAGAATAATGGACGATAGACAGATCATTCCGACCAGCCAGGTGCTTCCCCCGAAATTGAATATTCTCCCCATCACCGGTACGCCGATCTTTCCCGGCATTTTCACACCGTTGATGGTAGCTGGCGAGCGGGAAGTGGAGCTGGTCGAGCATATCATGACCGAGCACGGTTTTCTCGGATTGGCACTTACCACCACTGCGGACGTGGAGAATCCCAGCGCCGAGCACCTTTACAAGGTCGGCACGGTGGCCAAAGTGGTTCGTAAGGTTAATCTCCCCGACGGTGGAATCAATATATTCATTTCCACCCTCAAACGTTTTCGAATCAAGAAGTACATCGTCAAAGAGCATCCCATCACCGCAGCCGTGGAGTATCTGGATGACAAGAACTTCGAATCCAACGAGGTTCGCGCCCTGACCCGCTCCCTCATCTCCGAGATGAAGCAGATCTCGGAGAACAATCCGCTGTTTTCCGAGCAGATGCGGCTCAACATGGTTAACATCGACCACCCGGGCAAGATCGCCGACTTCATAACCTCGATTCTCAATATCGACCGAAAAGAGCAGCAGGGCGTTCTCGAGACCCTGGATGTGCACGAGCGGATGATGAAGGTCCTGGTCTTTATTCGCAAAGAACAGGAGCTGATGAGCATTCAGCAGAAGATCATGAAGCAGATCAATGAGAAGATCTCCAAGAGTCAGCGGGAGTATTTTCTCAAGGAGCAGCTCAAAGCAATCAAACAGGAGCTCGGCATGCCCGTGGACT
>CP070696.1:377660-385238 GCA_020353535.1 Spirochaetaceae bacterium
GAAGGGGTTCCTAGGTTCGCGATTTTTCCCAGATTTTGAGGCGTTCATCCCAGTTCCAACCGTCGGAAAGAAAGGCGGTGTCTCGAACCGGCAGGTTGGGGTAGGTGCTCTTCACCTCCTCCCAGGAACCAAGACCCGAGAGCGTATCCACAGCCCGCAGGTTGAGGTAGCCGGCGCAGTTGGCCAGTTTCAGACACTCCTCGATCGGGTGATCGCGCAGCAGCCCTGTCAGAAAGGCGGCGATCGAGCAATCCCCGGCCCCCACCGCTCCGGCGACGGTGTCGGTACGGAAGGCGGGGCACCACAGTTCCCGATCGGCCCAGGTGCCAGGATCCGCCGGTGCAGCCCGCCCCACAGCGGCGATCCTGTCCCTGGCTGTAGTCCTGATATACCAGCCGTTGTGCCCGGCCTTCAATACCGCGATGCTGCAGCCTAGGGATAGGTACTCTTGGGCGAAACCGCCGACCTCCTCCGGGCTTACAAAGTCGATCAGCTCCTGGCCGCCTTGGGCTTCCTTTCGCTTCAGGTACTCCCGCGGATGGAGGGTGAAGAAACTCTCTTCGATGCTTGGGACGAAGATGTCGACGAAGGGCAGGGAGCGTTCGTAGATCTTCCGCCAGTCCGCCCTGCCGGCCTCGGAGTCGGGATCGGGCAGGGATATGTCCAGAGAGGTGGTCACTCCGGCCTGCTTGACCATCTTCAAGATGTTCGCCAGCTCCCGGCCATCGTCGACAAAGAGGGAACGCATCAGCGTGGGATAGCCCAGGTGGAACAGACGGCTTTTCTCTACCGCCTTCATGTTGAGATCCGCAGCCGTGAAGGTATCGTTGGTGCCGGGACAGTGCATGAAGATCCTGTCGATCTTGGGCGGGGAGACCACCACCGTGTAGGAGCTGGCCTCTCCCTCAGCCACGGCGATCCCTTCGGCGCTGCCGTTTTTCTCAAGGATTTCGATGATGGTTCGGCCGATGGCATCCCCCCCTACCTTGGCCACGAAAGCCACGGAGCAGCCGAAGATCTTCATGGCGATGCCCACGTTGGAAACCGACCCTCCCGTGGAAATCGTCATCTCTCCCATGTGAACGAGCGTACCCGGTTGCAGCAGCTCGGCGATGCTGGTAGTGTCCCTGTCGGTCCGGAAATGCGGGATCATGTCCAGGCAGAGATGGCCCGCCGCGATCACGTCGAAGTTGAAGTCTCCCATATGATGCACTCCTCGATTCAGACAGATATCAGGTCGTGTTCGATCAGCCAGCGGACGGACTCACAGACAGCTTCCAGAGAGCCGTAGCGGGGCGCGTAGTTCAGGAGCCGTTTGGCTTTTTCGATACTGCAGTTGGGGCTGTGGGCGATATGATCCCAGGTGAACCAGGCTTCTTCCTCGGAGACGGTTTCCTTCCATTGCTCCCAGGGGAGGAAACGTATATTTGGTTTCATGCCGAACCAGGCCGCCATGTGCTCTGCGTAGCCCCGAAGCGTGAGGGCTGCCGGGGAAACCAGGTGGAAGCTCTCCCCCACCGACGTGCTCCAGTTCCCGATTGCTTTGACGAAACCCTGGGCAACATCATCCGCATGCACGTGGTGCACGGTCTCCAGTCCCAGGTTGGGCAGAACGAGCTCCTCCTCACGGGCCAGGATCTCGAACACACTGGGGTTGAAGTTGCCCGCCGGATTCAGGGGCGGCCAGCCCTCACCCACGATGTGTCCGGGATGAAGCACCGTGGCCGGGAAGCGGCGCAGCCGGGCCTGCTCCAGGAGGTAGCGCTCCATCTCCTCTTTGCGAATCCCGTATTCCCCGAAGGGCTTGCGGGGCAGGCTCTCCGTTGCAGGTACGATCGTACTGTACCCGTGAACCCAGATCGTGCCGCAGGCCAGGTAGTGTTGAAGCGCTCCGTTCAAGGCCTCGACCAGATGGCGGGCACTTTCGGCGGTGAAGCAGATCATGTCGATTACGATCTCCGGGGACAGGGCCAGGATCCTGTCCGCGAAGCGGCCGTCGCTTTCCAACGCCTCCCGATCCAGGATTACCCGCCGGACCTGCTTCCAGGCCGCGTGGGTTTTGTAAGCTTCTCTTCGGCCGCGGCTGACCGCAGTTACCTCGTGTCCGAGCTCGACCAGGCGGGGAACCAGATAGCTGCCCACGTGTCCGGTGGCGCCGATTACTGTAATCCTCATTCTCGCTCTAATATTATAAACGTTTCGTAATAGAAGTCAGGCACCTTGAGGCTCAGCGCATGAATAGGCCGCCGTTCACGTCGATCGTCTCACCGGTGATGAAGCTGTTCTCGATTAGAAACAGGATTGCTCTAGCCACGTCCGCTGCCCGACCATGGTGTTTCAGCGGTGTTTTTTCCCGGAATTGTTCCATTCGCTCCGGAGTGGAGTAGCGCTCGTGGAAGGGTGTTTCGATCACTCCCGGGGCTACGGCGTTCACCCGGATCTCCGGCGCCAGTTCCGCCGCAGCACCCCGGGTGAAACTGTCGACGGCGCCCTTGGCCGCTCCGTAGATGGTGGCTGTAGGCGCTCCGGTTCTGGCGGCAACCGAGCTGATGTTCACGATACAGGGGTCGGTGCCTTTTTCCAGCAGAGGAACAAACAGAGAGGTCAGGAGCATGGTAGAAAAGGTGTTGAGGGCAAATACCCGTTCCATCATTCCCCACTCGAATTCCGAAACTCCCTGCCGCTGTACCAGCCCACCTGCATTGTTCACCAGGACGTCGATGCGGTTGGTCATCACCGATACTTCCGAATACAAGGCATCGCAGCCGGCCTCGGTGAAGAGATCCGCCTGAACCAGGTGGGCCGTACCGCCTCGTTCCTGCACCTCCGTAGCGGTCTGCTCCGCCGCCTCTCGCGAAGCGTTGTAGTGGATGAAGATCTGATTCCCCTCAGCCAACAGACGGGCGGTCTGTGCGCCGATCCCGGTGCTGGCTCCGGTCACCACGATGATTTTCGCCATATCTCGACCTCCTTCACGGGTCAGTGCCCGGTTACGTTCCTGTTTCTGACTCCGGTAAGATCCCCACGATGTTTCCCCGGTTCAAACGGTTCTTTGGATTGAAAACCTCGATGACCCGCCGCATCTCCTCGACACCTTGCTCTCCGTACATCCCTTGCAAGAGCTCGGTCTTGAGCTTGCCGATGCCGTGCTCCGCGCTCACCGATCCGCTCATGGCCACGACCTGTTGAGCCCAGCTCTTGTACAGCTGCCTGCCCCTTTCGTACTCCTCCATGGATCGAGGCAGGATGTTCACGTGGATGTGGTTGTTGCCGATATGTCCGAACAGAACGTATTCCAGACCGGATTCGTTCAGGTCCCGCAGGTACAGGGCGACGATTCCATCCAAGGCTGTGTCGGGAACCGCCATATCCGTGCCCAGCTTGATCAGATCCGGCGTGTTCTTGCGCCGTTCGTCGATCAGCAGGTTGATCGCCTCCGGGAGGGCATGGCGGAACTCCTTCAAACGTTCCAGATCTCGGGGCTGTTCGGCCAGCCAGGTCGTATCCTCATCTCCGCCGCATTCCGCCAGGATTTCCGCCAACTGAAAGATCTGCTCTTCCAGGGCTTCGGGATCATCGCCGTGATACTCCACGTACACCGCTGCGGCTGTCTCAGCGGGCACCTCGGGGATCTCCGCGAATGCGGGATTGCTCCGCTTCTGCCACCGCAGCAGCGCCAAGGAATTGCCGTCGAAAAACTCCACCGCCGCCGGTTTTTTAAGTTTATCCCGATCTTGGGAATCCCCGCGGATCCGTTTGACGAACTTGATCGACCCGGACAGCTCCTGAAAAAAACCCATCACTCCGCTGATCACACGGGGGAGGGCGATCAGGATTATCTCGATCTCGGTCATGATGCCGAGGGTTCCCTCGCTGCCGATGAACAGGTCGATCAGGTCCATGTCCGGACGGGCGTAGAGGCCGGCTGTGTTCTTGGTGGCAGGCATGGTGTAGGAGGGTAGGGTGCCTGAAAGTCGCCGCCCCTCCTCGGACTCTATCTGAAATCCGAGCCCCGACGCCCGCTGCAGGCCCCGCCGTAGATGCAGCAGCGATCCGTCGCTCAAGACAATGCGCAGCGATTCGATATACCTGCGGGTCGGGCCGTAGTAGAAACTGCGGGCCCCGGAGGCGTTGTTGGCGGCCATGCCTCCGATCGCAGCCGTGGATTCGGTGGGATCCGGGGGAAAAAAGTACGGTGGGGATTGCCGGAAGATCTCCAGAGCCTCCAGGGAATCCCGGCTCCAGCCGTCTGTGGGAAACTCCTTCTTGGCAACTGCCTCGTTGATCTGGGAGAGCAGCACTCCCGGCTGCAGACGTAAGAGGAAGCGGCTGTCTTTGGGATCGTAGCGCAGCCCGAGGAATATGTTCATTCGGCTCAGGTTGAGAACATGCCCGCCCTCGGGCACGGCTCCGCCGGAAATCCCCGTGCGCCCGGACTGGATGGTCACGGGGAACTGCCGATCCGCCAGGAGTTTCACGATCTCCTGCACCTGTTCCTCCCCGGTGGGAAAGCTGATCGACTCCGCTTCCCCGGTCAGGCGGGATTCATCCCGCAGGTATTCGAGGTAGTCCGGATCGACGGGGTGGAGCAGCTGCTCCGTGGTTTTGAATGACATGTCCGTGCTACCGATTTCTGATCATGCTACCGTCATGCTACCAGAGCGCAAGGGAGTCGAGGAATATACGGCGCAGATCCTCGGGCGTAAAAGGCCGGGGACAGAGCTTTGTCACCCTGTGCTGGGGTAGCGTCCCCTCGACCAATCTGTCCACATCCTCCTCCGAATAACCCACGGCGGAAAGACCGTTGGGCATGCCCGTCTTCTTCATCAACGCGATGACCGCATCCGCCAGGATCTCTCCGGCTTCAGCATCCGACGCTCCGCTCGTGTCCACACCCATCAGCCGGGCCGCTTCCAGGTGCCGCTGCGGCCGGACCGGACCGGTGAAACGCAGGGCAGCCGGTGCGTTGAGCACCACGGCCATGCCGTGGGGCACGATCGGCTTGCCGGGAGGGTAGCCCACCGGCACGTAGTCCCGCACCATGCCGGAGACCGGATAGGACATTCCGTGGGGCAGATGCAGTCCGGCATTGCCGAAGCCGATTCCGGCGAAGGTGGCGGCGATGATCATTTTGCTTCTGGCTTCATCGTCCTCTGCATCTTCCACCACCCGGAGGACGCTCGGACTGACCAGCTCGATGGCCTTGGCGGCCCAGACGTCGCTGATCGGATTGGATCCTTGATAGGCCGGCCGCTCGGCCGGGCTGACCGGCGCCTCCCTCTTGTCAAAGGGCAGGTTCGTGTAGGATTCCAGGGCATGCACCAGAACGTCGAAGCCGGTACAGGCGGCGGCCATGCGCGGCAGGGTGCGAGTGTTCTCTGGATCCACGATGCCCAGATCCGGCCGGATGTGCCGGTGGGCGATGCCGGTCTTGGCGTGCATCTCAACCAGGTCGAAGATGATCACCCCCGTGGTTTCGCTGCCCGTGCCCGCTGTGGTGGGGATGCCCACCATGGGTTTCAGAGGACCGGGAACAGGCTTCCCTGCCCCGATAGGGGCGTTCACGTAGGTCAGGAATTCGGCGGGATAGGTGGAGTACAGATTAGCCGCCTTGGCCGTGTCCATGCTGGAGCCTCCCCCCACGCCGACGAATCCGTCGAAGCCACCCTCCCGGGCGAAGCGCACCGCCTCCTTGAGGGAACCGTCGGTGGGCTCGATCCTGGTATCGGCGAACAGGACCGCTTCGATTCCCTCCCGTTTCAAACTTTCCAGCACTACCGCAACCGGGGGCAACTCGGCCAGGCGCGGATCGGTGACCACCATCACCCGGGTAGCCCCCAGCTCCTTGAGATCGAAGCCCACCTCCCGGGTGGCACCGAATCCGTATTTGATGGCCGCCGAGCTCATGGTCAGAACGGTTTCGTATTTCATTCGTTTGCCTTCCTGCGCGCACCGCGTGTGCGAAGTCGATCCATTACCACGCGCCCACGGAACGTCTGAACAGTATAGAGAGTTCCGAGCCAGATGGCAACGCTGAACCCTCACTGGCGGTACCCGTCAGATGCTCGAAGAGGTCGAAAAGAGGATCCTGAGCTTAGATGCAGGATTCGACGGCTATCCCGGTTTGATCCGACTCTTCTGACAGACTGTGCGTCGGCCTCCGGGGCAAATACCTCGCTATCCCTCCGGCTGGCTATCCTTCCAGATAGGCTTTTGTACGCTTTAAAGATTCGCTGTGATCGATGGTCGGCCAGTACTCAAGGCCTACCCCGCCCTTATATCCGAGTTTGTCGATCTCCCGGATGATGAATGGGTAGTTCAGCTCGCAGTCGTACGGCTCGTGGCGCCCCGGAACTCCGGCTACGTGGAAGTGCCCGATGTGGCGGATGTTCTCCCGGATGAAAGCCACGACGTTACCGTCCATGATCTGCATGTGGTAGATGTCGTAGAGCATCTTGACGTTACCGCTTCCCACCTCTTTCAGTACCTCTACGCAGGCGTGGGGATCGTCGAGGAAGTAGTCCGGGTGGTCGACCCTGGTGTTGAAAGGCTCGAGGATCAGGGTGATGCCCTCCTTCTCAGCCACCTCAGCACAGGCTTTCAAGGTCTCGATCATGTTGGCGGTCGCTTCTTGGCGGGAAAGCCCGGGAACATTGTTTCCCGCACCGCTGATGAAGGCCTTGCAGCCGATCTTTCTTGCCAGATTGATCATTGCCCCGAAGCTGTCAAGGATCAGATCGCGGTCTTTCTTGTCGATCATAGCTCCGACGATGCCGCCGTCCGGGTGGTTGAACACGAAGTCCGTGCAAGTCAATCCGTACCTGCCGTTGAGTTCGGCGATCTCCTCGAAATCTTTGTCTTCCGGGATCAAATTGCTGCCGTCGAAGCGCATGTTGTGAAACCAGAACTCGTAGTGTTTGAATCCCAGGTCGTGCACCCTGGCCATCCTGTCCCTGTAGGGTAGGTCCGAGAAAAACGGCTCGATGCATACACCTATATTTGCCATTGCTTTAACTCCTTTACATGTGAATGGTCGGTGCCCCGCTGTTTGGGGTCCTCCCCATGCGGGAGGCCGGCGGCAAACCGGTCGCCTGCCGCCTGTGTTATCGCCTGTCTCTGTCGCACATCCCTACAGCAGCACCGCGGCCACTTTGCGGATTCCCTCGGCTATCTGGTCGCATTCACCGCCGCTCAGCTGAGGGGGGATGTCCAGGTGCACGGACCTGGACAGCCATCCTGCGGTCTGCGGACAGGCATCCGCTTTGTACTCCGGCACGGATTCGGAGAGGGGGCAGTTGAAGGGACAGCCCTTCTTGCTCGCCATCATCTTACCGTGGAGCATGGTCCAGTGCTGGTACATGTGCCAGTCCGGAATACCCTTGTTGTAGATGCCGGCGGCCTCCACGCCTTCCGCGTTCAGGGCTTCCACGAACTTTTCCACCTTCCCCGCTTCGGGCAGGTAGAAGATCAGGCATACCGCCGTGTCCCCCACCTCATCGGTCACTTCCCGGAACTCGACTCCCTTTCCGGCCAGTTCGCCGATCCCGTCTTTGATCCTCTTCTTGTTGTTCTTCATGC
>CP070696.1:385338-392836 GCA_020353535.1 Spirochaetaceae bacterium
AGACCCAATCCCGAAATGAAGATCAGGCTGGCGATCAGTGCTGTTCCCACGCTGATGAGATAGGAAGAACGCACCAGTCGACTGGCGGCTCGCCCAGACGTCGGGATGAAGCGATTCAATGCGTTATTGAGGTTCAGGGCCGAGAGATTCGCCAAGAAAACCATTGCGGAAAGGACCGCCGAGTTCAAACCCACAGCCTCGGTGGTGTAGTTCCGTGCGGCCACCACCCAGTATAGGAGGCCGAGCGCAGAGGTCAAAGCGGAGCTGAGGACCAAGGCATAACCATTGCGGTACAGCGGTATCCGCAGATGCGTGGTGAGCTTGGAGAGAATAGGTATGTTAGTCAGTTGTGTGGGTAAGTCCATAGTTACTCACGCCAGCGGATTGTTGTACATTCAACGTTCAATCGATGTCACCAACAGCTTGGGGCCGAAGGCCGGATTTTCCCGGGCATGGAGATACACGCCGTCACTCTCCGAAGTGTAAAGAGCAAGAGATACTGTCCTCCCCATTCGACGCTGTACTATCGACACGTCCAAAGGAACCTCATAGGTGGTATCAGGATGAGTCTCTACCAGTCCTCCCAAAGCACCTCGAAGTACCGTAGGGCGTATATGATAGTTCAAATCTTGCTCCTCCCAGGCGTCACCGCCAGTAAGCGCTACAAGCAGCCCATGAGGCGATCCGGCATGAGTCAACGAGCTTGTATTCAGCTGCAGCCGCACCGAGGTGATTCTTTTGTCCGCCAGAGCAGAAGCATCGAATTTGATGTAGGAAACCTTGACCGGATCCCCATCCACATGAAGTGACGGTTCGGATCCATAATTCACATCAGGTTCCGAGTCGTGTACGAATACATCGGCCGTGGGGCTGAGAGCTATCTGTTTGCCCCTTGCCCAAACCTTGATGTAATCTATTTCGAAATAGCTCGGAAAGGGCGTGGTCTCGTCGGGGTCTCCCGGCCAGTCGCCTCCCACCGCCAAGTTCGCGATCAGATACATAGGCTCATGGGAAATGTGCTTCGAATCGGTAAAACGCCATCTTTCTACCCCATCTACATACCAGATAATGACATGGGGCTGCCAGTCGACGGCGAAGGTATGCCAGCCTTCAGAAAAATCCGGGCCGAACCAATCGTACCCGTCATCTCCACGCAAACCGAGTGTTGTCAGATAGTGATAGTTCATGTTCAATTCGGTCGTATCGTGACCTAGAATCTCCATCACGTCGATCTCGGGTCTGGATTCGTGTGTGGCAGGGAGCAGCCAAAACGCCGGCCAGAGCCCCTGGCCTTTGGGCACCTTGCAGCGGATTTCGGCGTATCCGTACTGAAACAGGAACTTTGCGGGCAGTGACTTGTCGGAGGTTTCCCTCCCGGTCGTTACGATTCCCGAGGTGTAGTTGTATTCGCTGCCATCCCATGCGGTCACCGATCGCTCCCGTGCGCGCAACTTCAGCGTACCGTTGCTCACCAGAACATCATCCGCCTGGTACCACTGGATTTCGTTGCTGCTCCCGTTATTACTACCGTCCCGGTCCCACCAGTATCCGGTAGTCCATTTATTCCGGTCGATCGAGCTCCCATCGAACTCGTCGTAGAAGATAAGCTCCCATTCGCCCCCATAGTGCGGGATCCCGGGCATGAACGCTTCGCCGCCCAGATCGAGACCCGTGCATCGCAGAAAAAAACCGAGTGAAAGAAATATAACGATCCAGTTCCTCGCACGGAACATTCGCCGAATCCTTTCGATCAAACTTCTAGACATCTTGAAATCCAATAATTCGTTTGACGATCCCCCGCAGTCGCTGATCCAGCTTGGAGATCGGTAGGCGCTCCAGACGGTACTCCGCGTACGCAAAGGCTTCGGCGCCGAAATGGGTCTTGAACTGCGCCAGCGATCCCGAGCTACCGGTTTCTCCCATGTGGTAGTACCTGCAGCCCGCCTTACATGCCTCCTCTATGGCTACCCTGTGAAGCAGATAGTTCGCCAGAGTCGGACCTGCCAGATCCTTGTTCATCGCCCCCCTCGTATAGTGGGCGTTGGCTCCCTGCAGCACAAGTATAGCTGCAGCGGGTTGCCCGTGGTAGCGCGCGATCCACAGACGGCAGGAATCCCCCAGGGCTTTGCTGATCGACTCGAATTTTGTGATCGGATCGCGGCGCCGGGCGCGCCACCGGGCCATCCACATCGGTTCATGCTGCTTCGACGCCCACCGGCAGACAGACTGTAGAAACAGTTCGTAGAAAACCGGCAAGAGTTCTCCGGAGATATCCCGTTCGATGGTGAGTCCTGCCTTTTCCGCCCTTCGTATCTTATTTCGGGTTTTTCCATTGAAGCGCTTCATCCACACGTGATCGAAACCCCCATCCAGATCGAGCACATGGGAGACTCGTGGAACCGCAACCACTTCCGCAGGCGCCGCGGCGGCCCAAACGCTGCCGTGAAGGGGATTCGGGCGGATCGTGGTTCGCAGAAACGGGAGAGCAGAAAGATCGGAGAACACCGCCTTAACATCTTCAACCGTTACGCCTCCGGGAGCTATCACACCCCCGATTCCCCAGCTGCTTGGCGGTGAAGCCTGGCTCGTCAAACTCTCAGGCCTTCCCTTCCGGCGAACCATCGGGAGGATCCATTGACGGCCTTCGGAGTTGTCGTACAGCCGGCTCGCATCCTCGTACAGTCCCGTGGAACATATGCTATCCAGCCAGGCCGGGCTTTGCGTCACGAGTGCATCCGGATCAACCTTGAGAGTATCCAGCCAGACATCCCGCGGCGCAGGGCTTGTAATTCGAAGAGACGAATTCCGCCTCGGGTTCATGGTTTGTACTGCGGAGAGGAGCCGTGGGTTCATGCTGTCCTCCCTGCCAATACGTCCGCCCGAGCCACTGCCGAGACGATCGAATCGACGTCATGTCGCTTCACCCGCGGATGTGTTGGCAGATTGACCAGGTGCTCTGCCGCCTGTTCAGCCCGGGGGCATGAACCTCTTTCGTAATCGCCGTGTTCCGGTGTAATCGATTCCTCCAGTACTGTATTGAACCACTGGCCCAGCACGACGTGCGACGAGGCTATACGCATCGCTTTACGGCGGTCCTGCACCCAGATCGGATACCGCACAAAAGCAGGCGCGGAGCCGGCTGGAGGGGCCGGAACAGGAATTCCGATCTCTGACAGCAGCGTCCTGTAGGCCTCGGCGACCGCCCGCCGATGGGAAAGATTGGCCTCGAGGCGGCGGAGTTGCCGCAAGGCGAGCACCGCCTGGGCATTGCTGAGGCGCTGCTCGTAGAGCCGCGGTCGAACTCCCCGCTGCTCGTTTCCGGCTGTTGCTCCGGGGGCGAGATGGGTTTTCGGGCTCCGTCGCAGGAACATATAGACGGGCCTGGTATACGGATGCAGGTACGGATGGGCAAAGAGGTGATACACAATCAGCTTCAACAGGTAACGGGCCGTCAAGGAGTCCGACGGCCAGGGGCAGGACGATTGGAACCGCAACAGTTCCTGCGAAAGCTTCGGGTCGTTGGTCACCGCCATCCCACCCATGGTGCTCGAAATGATTTTGGTTTCTTCGGTACTGAAAAACGCGGCGTGTCCGAAGCTGCCAATTTGCCGTCCTTTGAAGGTCGTTCCCAAAGCGTGTACGCAGTCCTCGATGAGTATTAATCCATGGCGCCGCACCAGCTCCATGGCTGCATCCATGTCCACTGGAATCCCGAAAGTGTGCTGGAGAAGTAGAACTTTCGTATTTGGCGTTATCCGTCGTTCCGCCAGATCGAGGTCCATGTTGTAGGTGTCCAGCATACAGTCCACGTACACCGGACGGGCACCTACATAGCGGATCGCGTTAGCCACTACTATGTGTGTCGGGACCTGAAGAAGCACTTCATCACCGGGACCCACACCCATTGCGCGAAGCAGAGCGTAAAGAGCCACCCTTCCGCTGGAAAAGCTATGGGCGTACCGGACTCCCACGTGCCGGGCAAAGGCTCGCTCGAAGGCCCCGATAGTCGGTCCCTGAACCCGATAACGGGGGTTGAAAATATTCCACAGAGCGATCAGACAATCCCCCAGCGTGGTAGTGCCCCAAAGCTGTGCTACAAGCCGTCGCGCCCTAAATCTCGGGAACGCCGGCTTTCCCCGTCTTTTCATCCTGTTGGTTGTCTCTACTGCCACAATCTATTCCTTACAATATAATGCGGTTTGAAGAATGCGGGTGCCCGATCTTCAAACTTTTGCCTGCCCTGGATCGAAACGCAATTTCTCTTCGATCCGATTCCCGAGTTCTCGGACCCAATCCGCAACGTTCGTGAACGGCAGCCGTTCTCGGTAGTACTCGAAGGAGCGGTAGGGGACGGCGCCGAAGCGGCTCTTGAAATGCATGAGAGAGGCCACACCGCCGGATTCACCCATATGATAGTAGCGGCAACCTGCATCGCATGCATCCTCTATCATCAGGCGCTGCAGCAGATCATTCGCCCTCGTGGAACCAGCCGACTCCTTGTCGCTCGCATTGCGCCAATATACCGCATTTCCACCGAAAATCAGGAGTATGCTTGCAGCCACCGGCTGCCCATCGAGCCGTGCAATCCAGATACGACAGGCATCACCGAAAGCCTGGGCTACTGACTCGAACTTCCGCAGAGGCTCCCGCCGTCGTCCCAGCCAACGCGCAAGAGCAATCGGAATACGCCGTTGTCGAGCCCGCTGATCGAGCCAGCGGATATATAGGTCATAGAAAACGGATACGGGATTGCCCTCTGTTCCACATTCTACAACCAGTCCTGATCGTTCCGCCCTGCGGATTTTCGTGCGCGTCTTGCTGCTGAAACGTTCCGTCCAAACACTTTTGAATCCTCCCGACAGGTCGAGCACGTGTGTCAGGTGCGGGACTTTCACGAAATCCGGCGGCACACTGGCTTCCCAAAGATCCGCTCCGAGGGGATCGGGTCGAACAGTGGTTCTGAGGACCGGCCGATCCGCCAGATCCGCCATCACCGCATGGATGTCTTCGGACCGTGCGCCGCCCTCTGCAATCAGCCCGCCGATGCCCCACCCGTGGGGTAGCGACGCCTCTGTTGCCAGCGCTTGGGGAAGTCCTTTTCGGCGCACCATCGGTACAATTATCTTCCTTCCCCTCGCCGTCTCGTATAGCCGGGTTGCATCCAGGTACGGTTCTGTCTTGCAGAGGCAATCGATCCACTCAGGAGTCTGAGAGATGATCGCGCGGCTGTCGGATTGCAGTAATGTTCGCCAGACATCCCGGGGCGCCGGGCTTGTCACCTGTAGATCCTTATCACCCTTCATTTTCCACTCCTTTCGTTTCGTAGCGCTTCGAGCTGATCGACGGTGCGTGGACGTTGTGTGAAAAAACCCGCCGATCGTCGCACGAAACGCCATCCTTTAGTCGTGATCCGTTCGCGAACCGGGGCAACCCGTAAACCCTGCCCACTGAGCAGCGCTGCAAACTCCTGTACACCGGTGTCGCCGGAAACGATGATTCTTGACAGGGCGAATCGATCGTCGGTCACGGCACTCATGGCATTTTTTACAGCGCACGCAGATGAATAGCCCGCCTGTTTCACAAGTCTGAGAACTGTGGAACTGTGGTATCCGTTGGGGTAGGCGATCGTGCTCACCTCCCGCCCTATCTTGTCCTCTAATACGGCTTTAGAGCACGTGATCTCAGCATTCGCTACAGCAGGTGACAATGTGTCCAGCTGCACATGGGTGTGACCGTGGGTGCCGCATTCGATACCGCTGGAGACAATCGTCACAATCTGGTCCCAGCTCAGCATTAACCGATTCCCTTCTCTTTCCCGCAACAACCATCTACTGGTACTCCCTACCAAGCCGGTGACAATGAATAGGGTCGCGGTAAAGCCGCAATCCTTGAGAACTGGCAGCGCTTCGGTGTAGAAGTCGGCAAAACCGTCGTCGAAGGTAATGACTACGGGACGATCCGGGAGACACCGATCGTCTTTACTCATGGCAGCGGCCAATTGGGTGACGGTGATGGGCGTGTACCCGTGCCTTTGCAGGTATTGCATGTGGGTGGCAAAAAGCTCGGGACGAACGCTCCATTCGCGAAACCTCGCTGAAGCGCTCTTCGAGATGCTGTGATAGAGCAGGATCGGGATGGCTACGCTCATACCCGCAGAGCCTCGCTTCCGGCCCCTGACAGCGATGGAGTCGTTTCGCTGCGCTCTCTCTCGTGCCGGATGTATTTTCCCATTTTTTTCGCCTGCCTTCGACTGCTAATGTAGGCGAACGGTCCCTGGAGCATTCCTTTGCGTTCCATCCTGGTCAGCTCCTTGGGGTAGTCTGACAGTTTTCCCCTGTTCTTTGCCGAACGGGAGCTGAATATATGTTTCATGCCGCCGGGTACCCTGCGGGCCAATTCAAAAACCCGCGAAGGCCTGTCCAGGAGGGTTTTAGTCAGATAGGCGGTCAAACCGACGCCGTAACCGTAGGCCTGTTTCCTCAGTCCCTCATATTCGCGACGGTGCCAGTGATATACCAGAGCCGCGGGTTCATAGACCAGTGAATACCCCCGGGTAACCACCTCGAAAAAAGCTGCCAGATCGTCCCCGCCAACCCCGCGGCTGCCAGCCCCGAGCGCCGGATCAAAACCGCCGAGTCCGCGCAGTACCGATGTCCTGAAGGCCATATTCGCTCCCGACCCGAACATCCCCGCGGTGTACGGATACAGTGGATCTGCCGCTACGTTGCTCGAAAGACTGAAGATGCGTCGCGATATTCCCTTACCGAAACCCCCGAACTGTTCGATCCAGCCCTGGGCCGATGTTTCGAGCTCTGCCGGAAAGATCATTCCTGTGACGCAGGCAACATCGTCGGCTTCCGCAAAACCGCCGACAAGAGCCGTCAACCAGTGCTCGTCCGCCACCACATCATCATCCGTGAAAGCCACGATCTGGCCCCGAACATCCTCGAGCCCCCGGTTGTGGGCTGCGGCCAGGCCGGGGTAGTCCTCCCGGAGATAGCGCACTTTTTCCGATGACCCGTACCGCTTTCGAATCAGTTCGACCGCGGCGTCCGTGCCGGGTGCATTGTCCACCACGAGGATCTCGAAGTTCGGGTAATCCTGACGAAGCAATGATCGAAGGCACCGATCCAGACCCGCCGGACGGTCATGAGTGGCCACGACGACGCTCACCGGGGCGGCAATCTGCTGCGCCCGGATCCGATTCCGCCGGCAAACAGGCGCGGTGGCTGCCCGGATGCCTTTTTCGGGAAGACGATCAACTGCGGTGATCCCGTCCTGCTCCAGATGCTTTGCTATTGCGCTTCCCAGCTCCTCCCAGATAACGGCAGCGAAGTCCCCCGCTGCTACACGATCCTTCCCCAGCTTCATCTCGAAGATACCGACCGGTTCGGAGTGCAGCCGCGCCAGAACGTACCCCCGTTCGTAAGGATGGCCGGTTGCCGAGATCGCCGCATCCAGATCGGGAATCGGCCTGCTCAGCTCGACCTGGATTATC
>CP070696.1:392936-400043 GCA_020353535.1 Spirochaetaceae bacterium
CGATGCTTATTTTTTTCAAAGAAAGCGGTGGGCGGGAGATGTATTGAGAGAGAGCCTCCCGTGTCTTGGAGGATCCGGCTGGGATGTGTACCGAAGCGTTGACACTGGATCCGGAGTGCCTCCAATTAATCAAGCTGGTGGCGATCTTGGCACTGATTAGTTGTTTCTTCAAGAAGAACTTGATGATCACCCGGCGAAAGTACTCCGACATCCTGTGGACATTCCCGGGGGGGATATGCAAGAACCTGCCATTCTCATCAAATCCGCCTTCCAAAACGAGGCAGTGGAAAAAAGGATTCCATGGAGGCGCCCAGCCCGTAAAAACTCCCCCGCCGACTGATATGCCAGAACCATCCCGGTTTTTATGCTTGTCTTCGCCGCCCTGCTGTAAAATTTCAGCTAACTGGCAGCATCACTCATCGTGAGATGCTGTTTCATTCTGCTTCGCTGTCGGCTACTCTATAGTAAAATCCGCGTCACCCAGGGGAATTGTCTGATCCTCCTCGGTGATGATCACCGTGAATGGATTTGCAGTAGCGTAATAGTCGACCCCTGTCTCGTTTAATGTGTCGTCTCCATCGACGTCAATATATATATAGACGTCGTAGGAGGTACCGATTTCGCCGTTCCATATACCCAAACCGCCCCAAAGATCCAGAGGAGTCGCAGTTGCCGAACCGGCCGTGATCGAGGCTTCACCCAACGCCAGCGGGAAAATTGGGAGCACGCCGGCTTCATAGACAAGAATGTTGAGTTTTTCCACACCCGTGGATGTGGTAGTCCAGCCGGATACCTGGGCCTCTACTGTGCCCGGTGATTCGCCGGGTTTGCAGCTGGAAAGCGCGGCCAGCATGATGACACAGAAGATTATGACGAACGTTTTTTTCATCTTCACACCTCCAATATTGTTACTAACGGCGCGGATTGTGATAAATACAATTAGAAAATATCTGCAAAACACCCCGGGAACGGGGCCGTGCGCCTGCGAGCTGCCCTGCGGGGGGATTTGAAAAAAAATATGAATATATCGGATACTCTATGCTTGGCTATTAGAGAAAGCGTTTTCACTCAGGGCTGTCTCCTCGAACGGGCAACCTACCTGGCTGCATTCGAGGGGAAACCGATGAGCATGCTGTTCAGGGCATTGCGGGCCTATCAAAACGAGGACGGCGGCTTCGGGCACGGCATCGAGCCCGATCTGCTGACCCCCGGCAGTTCTGCTATCGGAGCCGAAACCGCTCTCACCATCCTCGATATGCTAAAGAGCCGCGACGAAAGCCTACTGCGGGAAGTCGCGGCATGGGTGGAGCGTAATCTCACTTCCGATGGGATCCTGCCCCATCCCCCGGAGGATGTGGAACACTATCCGTTCCAGATCTGGTGGAGCCACAAAGACCGCGAGCGCGTGCTGACCTGTCCCCCAAAATTGATCCAGCATTATAAAGTGATAGGTTATCATGATAAACGTCAGAGAGCATCGGTTCCTTGACATGGTTATGCTATTAAGGAAGCAGTAGGTTCAGTCAATTGCCAATAGTAGTGATACAGCGGTCATATTTGACAATTAATATAAATATTCACAACATTTCAAAGAGACGTTCGCTCGCGATCGATAGTGTCTCCATCGCGCGTATCGCAGTATATTCGACGGTACGGATTGTAGGCCTCTCGGACGAAGGGTAAATGGCCGGATATGCCTCATGTGATGCGGCTCGCCCCTGCCGGATGGAAAGCCGATCGCCTGAAGGCTTCTGATCCAGTACAATCTTACTGTGAGGAATCAGGGGTGCCTGACCAAGAAAGCAGTCGTATCTGGGCCAGGATGATTGCTCAGGTGTACGAGGTAGATCCGCTGGAGTGTCCACGCTGCCACTCTCCCATGGATGTGATTGCCGTGATCACTGATCCAGAGGAGGTCCACAAGATCCTGCGCCACCTGGTGAAAATCGGCCGATCGCCACCGGGGCTGGATCCAAAATTCGTGTAATCTATTATCTGTCTCCCTGCTTGCTCCAGGGGATGAGCATGTCCCCGCAGCCCCTCCTGTCTCCTTCCAGAGGCAGCGAGCCGAGGGATGGAGAGTGACTATGTTCGGAAGCTGCCTGCGGCGTTTCCTCCGGTAGAGAGCGCTGGGGCAGAGCGGCCTCGCCTTGAGGTGGCCAATTCCGACTTGTTCGAACCGTTGAGCGAGCGCGAGGTGGACCTGTTAGGCCTCATCGCCGAAGGCTTTTCCAATCAGGAGATCTGCGAGAGGCTCTTCATTTCACTCCACACCCTCAAATCTCACGAGCGGAACCTCTTCGCGAAGCTCGACGCCCGCAGCCGAACCGCGGCCGTGAACAAGGCCCGCAGAATCGCGCTTCTTCCTCCGTTGTAGTTAGCCGAATAATCCCCCATATCACACCTTCGAGGGATGCGGGGTTCCCTAACCAACGCTTACATTATGTGTATGACCATGGGCCTAATTGGTTTGAAAAGGGGAAAAAAATGGCAACAAAAAAGACAGAGCAGCCAATCAAGTTGAAATATGGCCGGACTCTCGCCTATGCCGAATATGGAAATCCAGAAGGGAAGCCTATCTTGGAGTTTCATGGCAATCCATCTTCAAGACTGGGCAGTGAGCTGTTCGATGAAGCGGCAAAGGAAATGGGAATTCGAGTCATCGGGATAGACCGGCCCGGAATGGGTTTCTCCGATTACAGAAACGGGAGGAATCTGCCGGACTGGCCGGAAGATCTTCTCGAGCTGGTAGAAGCTTTAGCTATCGAACGTTTTCCCATGGTCGGCGGTTCGGAAGGCTTGCCGTCTGTACTGATGTGCAAATACAAAATTTCTGAGCAGCTATCGGCTTTCGATGTTCTTATTGGGCCGACTAACCCCGATTCTCCCGGTCGGCAGGATGGCTGGATTTCGCTGCCGCCCAACAACGTTGAGGATATTTTAGGCGCTTTGGTGAGGTAACGGTCAAGGGTTGGGATGTGGAAAAAGCGATGACTGCAACATCCGCAGACAATCCCGACGTTTCTATCGGAGTCTCGATCATCTGACAGATGACGGCCTCGGCACTATTTTTGAACTGAGAGGTGTTTATGAAAAAAATCTCACTATTCCTTATTTGGTCTGGTTCGATCTACGCGTTGGCAGTGACAGCTGCTGTCGGTTGGGTGCTGATTCACAACATTGGGACGATCACCTTTGTAGAACTTGGACAGACTTTCTGGCAGTTTGGCGGTCCCTTGCTCATGCTCTCGGTATGCACTGTACCCCTGGGCATGGTACTGATCGGATTGGAAGTTCGGAGTTTTTCTAATACGAATCGTGTCAAAATGATGGGAGCAGTTTGCGGGAAGCTGCATAGGGATGCGGACAAGTTGGGTAGGCAGAAGATCGTTCTGGAAATCCCGGGGATCCAGTCCATGAACCTATTGGACTCCTGCTCCATGGAACAAGCTGTGAACGCGCTTGGGCAGGCTGTAGCTCTCGCCGAGCCGCGACCGCCCGTGTGGATCTTCCTGGATGATGATCGGCGTACGAGTCGGGTTCGGTACCAGGCAGCGAAGGCGGGGATCCACCGGGAGTACGGTGGGAGGGTAGCGACGACGCCTAAGCCGAGCCGAGACGGGAATCTCTTGGCCGAGGTTCCAGAGATGTTCATAGAACCGCTCAGCCGGCGGGAGACAGAAGTCCTGGAGCTCCTGGCCCGTGGAGCGTCCAACAAAGAGGTGGCCCGGTTGCTTTACATCAGCTTGCACACCGTTAAATGGCACACGGCCAATATCTATGGAAAGCTATGTGTTGAAAACAGGACGCAGGCCGTGGCCAAAGCCAGAGCTCTTGGATTACTCTCCGCTTCATGAAAAGTTCGGATTCTTCATGGATGTGAAAAATATTGCTGTCAATGTTGAGTATCCTGATCGCAGCAGACGATATGCGAATCGTCAGGCCAGGTTATTTGGGGGTTGTTCGTTGATTCCGGAACTAAGGCCGTAAAGGCGGCACTATGAATCAAACAATCACACTTGATGAGCCCGTCGTCTACCGAATCGAAATCCAGGGACACCTCGATCAGAGATGGTCCGAAACGTTCGGCATGACGATCGTGGTTGAAAACAATGACCCGCCCGTTTCCTCACTGACGGGCGAGGTCGATCAGGCAGCGCTGCATGGTGTTCTTCGCAAGATATATTCGATAGGTCTGCCCCTGATCTCGGTTAAATGTACCGGGCTGTCGTAGGGCTTCTATGCTCGGGTGAATGTGCGGACATCCCGAAGCGAGAGTCAAACAACCGCCACCTTTGAGGGCTTGAGGGAAAAAACTTTCGTTCGATGAGGTAATCTGCTATCATTCCTGCATGCCAGTATCGATACTTGCTACGAAGCTCTACGTACCGCCGTTCCGGCCAAACCAGGTGTCGCGGCCACGGCTGGTCGAACGGCTAAATGAAGGTATCAGCCGCAAGATGACGCTCTTGTCAGCGCCGGCTGGGTATGGCAAGACCACGCTGGTGAGTGAATGGGTCCACCAACTCTGCCCGGACTCTGAGGGGAGCGACAGATGTCCCACGGGCATAGCGTGGCTTTCGATTGACGAAGGAGACAATAATCCACAGGGATTCCTCGCGCACTGCATCGCAGCGCTGAGCGGGATCGACGACGCCATAGGTAATGAAGCCCTCGGTATGGTGCAGACACCAAAGCCCCAACCCATTGAGGTCATCATGGCGTCGCTCATCAACGAACTTGCCGGTATTGCGACCAGGATGATATTGGTCCTTGACGACTATCACCTCATCGATTCGTCGGAAGTTGACGAGATCATCTCGTTCCTACTCGCGCATCAGCCAGAACCTCTGCATATTGTGATCTCCACTCGCACCGACCCGCACCTTCCTCTCGCTCGGCTTCGGGCGGCGGATGAACTTACCGAGATTCGGGCGAGAGATTTGCGTTTTTCTCTCTCAGAGATCACCGATTTTCTCAACGATATGATGGGGCTAGACCTCTCGGCAGCGGTCATCGCCGTGCTTGAGGCACGTACAGAGGGCTGGATTGCCGGTCTGCAACTTGCCGCGTTGTCGCTGAGGGGACGAGAGGCGACAGCCGGCGCACTAGACTCTTCGACCAGAACTCAGCGATATGTGATGGATTACCTGTTTGAGGAGGTTCTGAGCCGCCAACCGGCGAAGTTCCAGGAGTTCCTCATGAGCACCGCGGTCCTGACCCGACTGTGCCCGTCGTTATGCTGTGCCGTTTCAGGCGTTGAGGACAGCGGGGACATCATCGAGGCGCTCGACCGGGGGAATCTCTTTGTGATACCGCTAGATGGGGATGGTTATTGGTACCGATACCATCATCTCTTTGCGGAGCTTCTGCTCCACCGGTTGGACCGAAGTCATCCGGAGTTGAAAATGGTACTGCACCGACGAGCCGGGGCCTGGTGGGAAGAGAACGGCTTCGTCGATCAGGCAATCGAGCACGCATTGCTCTGCGGAGACCCTGATTGGGCGGCGACCATGCTCGAAGCTCATGTTGAGGAGTTATGGCACCGTGGTGAGGGAATGGTTATATGGCGCTGGATGAAAAGTCTGCCAACTGAGGCTGTCAACTCCAAGCCGATGCTCTGCATCATGCACGGGTATTTCCTTCACGGTGCCGGCGAGAAGGTAGAAGCAGATCAGTTCTTCTCCCTCGCCGAGAAGCTCATTGCCTCCGAAAAGCGGGAGCAGGACAGCGACGTGGGCCATTCGGATGAACAATCCTCGGCTCGCCTTTCGGCACTGACGGGTAAACTGGCGGTAGTGCGTGCCCTCATGAACTCGTTTTGGGGTGACGTTCGAGAAACGATGCGGTATGTCGATCAGGCGTTAAACAGCCTGCCGGAAAGCGAGCTGATTTGGCGCAGTCACGTCGCATTAGCCATTGCAGAGATTCACGCGTTTCTGTGCGACACGGCCGCAGCGGAGGACACCTGTCTGAAGGCAATTGAGGCGAGTGAGGAGGCGGGGAGTGCCTATTTCACTATGGTCGCGGCCCACAGGCTGCTGGGAACCTTGTTGGAACAGGGCAGATTGCCCGAGGCGCTGGAATTCTGCCAGGAGCAACTGCGGATCGCCGAGGAACGTGATCTGACGAAGGTACCCGTTGCCGGGTCCTGGTTCCTATCGCTCGGTGAAATTCTTAATCAGCGAGGTGGTGGTGACGATGCCCTGGCCAACGCAACTAAGGGCATGGCGCTCGACCGGCGTAACAATTACCTGCCGGTGCGCCGCTGCTGGAGCTACTTCGCCTTCATGAGAGTCCTGCAATCCAGATCCGACTTCTCCGGGATCCAGGCGATTATTCAGGAAATGCGCAAGCTCGCCAGAGAGTCCCATGCTCCAGAGTGGGTAGCGAGACAGGCTGAAATGTGGCAAGCGCGGGTCTGGGTCGCGCAAGGCAGGGCCGATCTCGCCGCACGGTGGATGGATAGGAGAAATCTGCGGACCGCCGATTTGCCACAAGAACTCACCTTGTTTCACTTCCAGGAGTACGTAGTCGCCGCACGCGTCCTTATCGCACAGGAAAGGCTGGGCAAAGCAGTCGGTTTGCTTACTCGGCTTCACGCGTTCGCACGGAAGAACGGATTGGTGACGCGGGATATCGAGGTGCTGTCATTGTCTGCCCTGGCTTTGAAGGCAGAGGGCAAAACCGAACAGGCCGTGAACACGATAGCTTCCGCCCTGTCGATTGCAGAACCGGGCGGATTCATTCGGGCCTTTGTGGACGAAGGACCACAAATGGCGCGCCTGCTCTACGAGCTCGCGAGCCGAGGATTGGCCACCGACTACGTCCGCAGACTGCTGGCCGCCTTTCCTGCGGCAGAGAGCGCTGAGGCAGAACAGCCTCAGGTGGAAGCGGCCAATTCCGAGCTTTTCGAGCCGCTGAGCGAGCGCGAGCTCGACGTGCTGCGTCTTATCGCCCAAGGCTTGTCCAATCAGGAGATCGGGGAACGGCTGTTCATCTCACTGCACACCGTGAAATCTCACGCCCGGAACCTGTTCGCGAAGCTCGACGCCCGCAGTCGAACCGCGGCCGTGAACAAGGCCCGCAGAATCGGGCTTCTTCCTC
>CP070696.1:400143-407203 GCA_020353535.1 Spirochaetaceae bacterium
TGCCTAAGGGAGGAGACATTACCGTGCAGGCGACGATTCTGGCCTCCACCCAGCAATCCGCCACGACTTCCCTCTACTTCGACGTAAACGTGCCAAGCACTGTAACCAGCGGCGGCTTCTGGATGCCCTTTCCGTCGATCCCCGTTCTCGTACCGGGCAGCAACACGGATGCCCGTCAGAGGGGAGAAGTGTCGGCGATCAATTTCGTAAGGGACTACATCATTCCCATCGCAGATTCGGAGGTGGACAGCGGGGCAAACATCGAATTCGTCCTAAAGGTGGGCTCTCTCTACTGCGCCCGAACCACCAACTCTACCGATCCGCGAACCATAGAACCCTGGTCATTCAAGCTTAAAGACACGACCCAGCGGGGAGGAGCTACCATCCTCAACAACGTGATCAATCCGACACTCGGTGAAACCACCACGATCGTGTACACCGTTACCCGACCCGGTCCGGTCACAATTCAAGTTTTCACCCTGTCCGGGGATATCGTAAAAGTGCTGCAGAGAGGGCAAAAAACTCAAGGGTCCTATACGGTAACCTGGGACGGAAGGAATGGCGGTGGTCGACCCGTGGCCAGAGGTATGTACTTCATTCGCATCGTTGGGCCGGGAGTCGACGAATACCGCAAAGTTCTGGTTGTAAAATAGCAGCCCACCCACAAAGGCGGCAGGTTGAGCTGGAGGCGGCGGCCTGGCCGTAAAAAAAGGCTGCCTCGAAGCACGGGGCAGCCCTTTTTTCTCGGAGAGCGTCGAGCTCTTCAGCTCCGCGACGCTCAACACAGATACGATCTACGATGATTTAAGCTGATACTCCGCCTTACCATAGCCGAGTATGAACCATCCAATAATGTAAAATAAAAATAGCAGGAAAAATCCGAAGGCTCCGGATTTTCCGAACGCTTTGGCCAGGTTGACTGCGACGATGATCGCAATCACGATGTTTACGATGGGGATCAGATACAGAATGACCCACCATCCCGGTTTACCGGCTACCTGACACAACACGACGATGTTGTAGATCGGAATGATGATCGCCCATCCCGGTTTGCCCGCTTTCACGAACACCTTCCAGCCCGCGATAATCGTTAGGGCATACAGGATCAGCACAGTAACCCAGTACGCGGTGGTGTTGTAATACTCCATCTCACCCTCCTTCGGTGTGTAGATTATATATAAGCAAAATCGTCCAACTCGTAGATAAAGTGAACTAAAAAAATCATCTTCCGGATCGACCCTGTGCCCGATTCCTGACAAGATTGAAGCGACAGTTGCTTTTCATCGTGATATCATTTGAAGGTAGACAAAACCAATCCATGAAGCTGGAGGTATGACATGCCGGCGGTTGCCTCGTTGGAAGAGTTGAAAGCGGTGGCGGAACAGCTCGGAGAGCTTAGATCCAGACATCCCGAAGCCTATGGTGATGTCGTGGAGCTGTTTCGCCGTCACCGAAAGGTGGGATACAAAAACATCTGCAAGATGATGATGGGCGAGGCCACGGCGGAAAAGCTCAAAGGTCTGGAGTAAAATAACGCTGGGCCGAAGATGAAGTCGTCGCCATGGCCAAAGAGCATGGAAAGAAAATCCATCAGCTCGACATGCCGAATGCTGACCTCGAGAAGATGGTAGAAGCGGTCTCAAAATAGTCCTCTTCTGCAAATCGTAGCTCCCGCTGCCCCGTCGGGCAGGCAGACAAAAGCAATGCCACAGCCTGCATGCCGCCCCTGACGAGTTCGTCTCTCGCAAATCATCATTTCCACATGGGTTTAAAACGCTCAACTATCTTCAGAATTCTAGGCATTGCTGCCGTAATTACCCTGATCCTGGTCCTGCAGCTGACTCTGGACGTGTTCTCCTGTTTCTTTCGATGTAGTGAGCTATGGAGCGGGACTAACAGCGATGTCTCTCGGAAAATTAGCGGCGGCCACTTTCCTGGGAATGTTGCCCCTCACTTTCGTCAACAACACCTTAGGTTCCGTTCTGATCATTCGGGGCTGGATTAGCGCCCTGGTTGCCGCTGTGTTTGTCACCCTGTTCTTTATGATTCCATGGCCGATCGAGCGCTACGATTTTCTAAAATTGAAGCGCTACTTCCCTCACCTGCAGGAAGAGCCTACAGAACAACTTCCCCAACGGTCAGCAGAGCAACAAGGATAAACAGAACAGCCAGGGAACGCTCGAGGATCCGCTGAGGAATCCGGCTGGCTACCAGGGCGCCCAACTGCGCTCCGATGATCACCCCTGGAACTGTGAAAACCACGATGCTCAACACAGTGCTCAACACCTCCCAGCCGCTCTGTGTAAAGCGCACAAAGTGGCCGCCCGAAGCGGAAAGGGCCGTGACGGCAACCACGAACACGCTGGTAGCGATGGATAACTTGCTGGGTACCCGGCAGCGTTGGAGGATCGCAAAAAGCTGACGGCAACGGTAAATAGTCCTACCCCCAGAATAACCTTCAGGATGGTCGACGGAATCCAGCCAGCCGCCCAAGCTCCCAACAGGGCCAAGGGAACGGTAGCGAGAATCAAGATCAGACCCATTTTATAGTCGATCAGCCGCTTACGGGCATAAGCGTACAATCCGCTGGCGAAACCGAACACCTCGGTGATCAAGCCGGTACCGATGGCTACTTCCGGGGGGGCAGCCTGAGGGCCAGGATGAATACCGGCCCGAAGATGGTCACACCGCCTATCCCCGATGCCGTGGCCGTGGTGGCGATTACCGCGGCCACCGGCAGCATGAACCAGTACTGAGCGCTCATTAATGATCCTCATATCCTTAAATTCACTGATGTTACTAATCTATACAGTTGGTGCAGGAGCGGCAAATCTTACGGCCTACAAGAGCAGGCAGGTCAACCTCGAATGGTACGCGCTTGCAGCCGACGGCTGGTTGTGATATCAAAATGTCAGGTTCCACGACGCCCGGAAAGTGGAGGAGACATTCATGTTTCTGGCTGGCGATATAGGTGGCACGAAAACGGTTCTTGCCCTGTACGAGGAAAAATCGAACCCTTCGACTCCCCTTGCGGAAGAAAACTATCCGAGCACACGCTACGAGAGCCTGAATCAGATCGTTGAAGAGTTTCTCCGAGCCAACCGGCCTGGACAGAAGCGGGTCCATCGGGCTGCATTCGGAGTCGCCGGACCCATTGTCGGCGGCACGGCAACCTTACCCAATCTACCGTGGGTGATCGAGGAGTCGAAACTGAAAGAGACCTTCGAGTTCGAATCGGCAGCTTTAATCAACGACCTGGAGGCGATCGGACATGCCGTACCGGTGCTGGGGTCCTCTGATCTGGCAACAATCAAGGAGGGAGTCCCGGAACAGCATGGCAACATCGCGGTGATCGCCCCCGGTACGGGATTAGGAGAGACCTTCTTGAGCTGGGATGGAAGCAGATACACCGTTCACCCTTCAGAAGGAGGCCACGCGGATTTTGCGCCGGTGGACCAATTTCAAATCGGGCTCCTCGAATATCTGCTAGGGCACTTCGAACATGTGAGCTATGAGCGGGTCTGCTCGGGGACCGGCATCCCCAACATCTACGCTTATATCAAGGACTCAGGGTCGGCGGAGGAACCAGACTGGCTGACCGAAGAACTCAAAAAGGCAGAGGATCCAAACGCTGTAATAATCAATGTAGCTTCGGATGAGAAGTTAGCGTGTCAGATCTGCACCCTGACCGCCGAAACATTTGTGTCGATCCTGGCGGCGGAGGCGGGAAACATGGTGCTCCGGCATATGACCACCGGCGGCCTGTTTCTGGGCGGAGGAATTCCCCCCCGGATCCTTCCCTTCCTGCGGAAACCGAACTTCCGGCAGTGGTTTATTCAGAAAGGTCGCCTGTCCCGGCTGCCCGAACGGGTTCCGGTACGGGTAATCCTAAATACAAAAGTAGCCCTGATTGGTGCGGCTTCTCTCGTCCTGCAGCAAGCGGAAACCTCAGGACAAATCTCACCCTCGACTTGAGCGGCCCACTTTTTTTCACCCACAGCACACCACAACCGATGTAAGTTCCGCCGCAGCAGACCCGTCAGTAAAGGCAGAATGATTGGAAAAACAATCACGGTATTCTCCTTTCTGCTGGCTGTGCTTTCCTGTGATCCGAGCAAGGTGCGGAAATGGCACAGTCCCGGCATTCAATGGAAACATCGGTAAAATCCGATGGATACCAATTCGTGCATGGCCAGGGTGCGCGGGTCGCGTGGACAATCCCCATCGGTAGCCGCATTTCCACCAACTTGGCCGCGGCCGAACTGACCGGAGAAGACCTGGTCGTTGACGTGGGCACAGCCGTGGGCACGGTACTGCTCTGGCCTCCCGAATAGAGCAAGCCGCAATTGATCCAGAGTCTCACCGTACCGCCTGGGGTGTTGATCCATGCGGTGCCGGGGGTTGCAGGAATCTCCTGCCGGCGGCACACGTAGGGGGCATTACTTGGACGGCAGGGTTTCGACGAAAGCTTTGGCGGAAAGCAGCCACTCCTTCAGGACTTTGTCGGTCAGTCCGGCCTGTTCTACCATGATCCAACCTTTCATGGGCCTGCCCGTAATGTCGAAGGGCTTGGTATGAGGCTTGTCCAAGGCCGCCGTTCCCCGCTCCTCCCCCAATCGGAGTATGAGGTAGTCCTTGTAGACGCCACAAAGCATGTTGCCGTTGAGCAGGTGGCAGGTGCCGCCGAACATCTTTTTGCGAATCGTACCCCAATCGGCAATCGTCGCCTTGATACGATCGTCCAGTTTCTGGTCGTAGGGCATGGTTTTCTCCTTAGGTTGAGTGCGTTCGTTTCATCTACGTCCCAGAGTCAGGTCCCCGACCCGAGGCTTTGACTCCTTCACTCCGATTGTCTACCTTCTTCAGTATGAAGATAACTCCCGAAGATCCGGTGGTCCACTCCATCGTTCTTCAGGACGACGGCACCTTCCCCAACAATCCCCGTCCCCTTCTCCTCTATTCTGGTGCTGTGCCTGCCGACCCCGATGCCATCGAGCGTCTGTTCACCAGCAACGACTGGCCCAGTGCCTGGCGCAATGGAGTCTACCCGTATCACCACTACCACAGCACGGCCCATGAAGCATTGGGGGTGTACAGCGGTTCGGCGACGATCCAATTCGGCGGTCCCGCAGGACCGGCCGAAACGATACACTCCGGGGATGTGGCGGTGATCCCCGCCGGTGTGGCCCACAAGTGTCTTGAGTCCAGCGCCGATTTCCGGATCGTGGGAGCCTACCCGCGAGGTCAGAGCTGGGACATGTGCTACGGTAAGCCCGGAGAGCGACCCCGAGCGGACCGAAACATCACCGCGGTTGCGGATCCGCAGAAAGATCCCGTACAGGGCAGCGAAGGGGCGCTATCACGGATCTGGCCGGCTTCCTGAGCGGGGACTTCCGGCGCTTCTGCCGCCGCTATCCTGAGCATTGCTCATTACCGCAGCTTCCTGATCCGCTTCTCGATTAGTTCCCTGACAGTCTGAAAGGACGGTGGCGGTCCGGTTCGTACTTCCTTACCATCAATGAACAGGCCATCGGAGATTCCCCACTCCTCGAAAACCTCCCGATCCAGGGTGTCGTAGCTTCGGAATACCACCTTTTCACCGAACTGCGCCGCAGCACGCCGGGCCCGTTCGTACACCACGTTCTGAGCCGGACACCAGCCGTTTACGAAGGCATCGACCGTGACCTTGCCGGAGGTCTTCTGTGGTTTCTTCTTCCGGCGGATCCACTTCGGGGCCACCGCATCCTCGGTGAAAGGTTTCCACACCAGTATCGCGACTCCGTTGCGGTCTACCGTCTTGTAGCCTCGTTTCTTGTACCAGGATGCCCGCATCCAGAACGGGAGCATTATTCCCCAGGCTGCGATGCCCTTCTTCCCAAGAGCCCGGCTGTCCTCCTCAGCTGCCTGCAGCAGCGCCTTGCCCATGCCCTGCTTCTGGAAGTTCCCCCGGCCTTCCTCGTATCCGTGGACCCACACGCATAGGATGAAGTACAGATCCCGCCCCTGCAGGCCATACTCCTCGATCGGCAGGTACTGGATCATGCCGCCGATGGCGCCGCTGTCATCCCGAGCCAGCTTGACCCGCAGGCCCCGATCCTTCATGCGTTCGTACCACCGGCTCTTGTGATCCCCGGCCTCCTTCATCTCCTCCGACCAGTCTTCCAGGCACTGGAAGTACGTAATTTCGTGCTCAGGCGTCAGATCGATGATTTCCACCAACTTCCTCCTTTCGCCGTTTCAGTCACACAAAGCTTCGTACATGGCGTAAATATTTTCCAGCGGTACGTCGGGATTTATCGTATTCGAGGTGAAGATCACCAGATCGGCGTTTTCTATACAGATTTCGATCGCCCGTCTTACTCTCAATTTGATCTGCTCTGGAGGTAAACGAGTCAGCTCGGTCGCCACCGAAAGAGGCCCAAAAATCAACAGCTTTTGGCCTTCACTAGTCCGTTTCCCGACCAGAGATTCCAGGCGTACACCGCATTCCGTCTGAAATCCCTGAAAACCCTGGATGCCGCAATCAATAAGCATATCGACCATCGGAAGGATGTTGCCGTCGCTATGCCATACCGGTCGGCAACCAACCTTCAATAATGGCTCAAGGCTGTGGGCAAGCTGAGGCAAATAGTATCGTTTCAGAAAATCGGGAGAGATCATCGGCCCTCGCTGGTTGCATATATCCTCACCGAACAATACTGCGTGAGGATACAATCCCTCTTCTATCGCCTTGGCAAGCACCGTATTGCGCAGGTAGGCTTCTGCGGCACTGGCTTCGATGAGCTTGGCGACTCTGTCCGGGTATAGACCGATCAGTGTAAGAAAGGCTTCGTAGCCCAGAAGATCACTAAACAGAATACGAGGAATATTGTCCCACTGTGCCGGCATGAAGAGCATTTCCCCACACATGCGTTGATAGTCGATAAGCTCTTCAACAAATTTCTGATAGGCGGCTTCGAAATCAAATCGCTTGGCAATCGCATCGGCATCAGGTGCGCGTTCGATACGCACGAGTGCATCTTCTAATGAGAGATTTTGGGTATGCCAGTAATCATCCCTG
>CP070696.1:407303-414234 GCA_020353535.1 Spirochaetaceae bacterium
ACGCCGTGGGCGACGCTGGGATACAGCTGATGCGCCTTGAAGTCCGCGATGTCCGTGCGCAGATACGGGTTGAACACCGACAGATCGACGTCCGTCCGTGCTGCTATGGCTCCCTTGCGCGGGGCGAAGGCTTCCTGGCCTTCCTTGGAACCGAACACTCTCAGCAGATCCAGCGCATTCTCGCGATGGGGGGCACCCTTGGGCAGGGCCCAGGTGTCGCAGTTGTATAGGAACCTGGTCTTGCAGCCGACGGGTGCGGTTCTGCCGATCATGGACAGGTCACGCTGGTCTTTTACTGCGCTCATCCAACCATCCACCCAGTCACCCTGCACATTCAGGAAGGCAGCCTGACCTTCGATCATATAGTTGATTGCGTCCTGCCAGGGCATTGCGGAATGGTCCTGGTTTACATAGGTCATCATCTTCTTCAGTATCTGCAACCCTTTCGTTACCTTGGGGTCGGTCCACGATGTGTCACCGTGCCAGAGTCCCACATACTCATCTACCGTCATTTGGGAGGCGAGTATGGTCTCGAAGTTCTGCGACACTTCGTACCCTCTGAGAGTCCCCATCGCGACGGGGATGAGTCCGCCGGCCTTCATCTTGTCGAGAAGTTTGAAGAGATCATCGTAGTTGCCGGGCAACTCTTTGATGCCGTAGTCGGCAAAAACATTCTTGTTGTACCAGATGTTGCCGGTGCGGTTTACGTGCGTAGGTACACTCCAGTATTCGCCATCGTAGCGAAGCAGGTCCAGCATGTTGCCGGGCATGACATTCACCCAGCCTTCATTCTCGAACAGATCGGTGATCGGCTCCATATAGCCGGTCTTCACCCAGGTTTCTATGAGCGAACCACCTGGTTGAACCAGAAATGTATCCGGAGGATCACCGCCGCGCATTCTCGACACGAGGACGGCCTTGAATTGATCCCCTCCTCCACCGGCCACAACCGAATTGGTTACCTTCATGTCCGGATGGACTCGTTCAACCACCTCTATCAGGGCAGCCAAACCAGTGGCTTCACCTCCAGTTGTAAACCAGCTGAAGATTTCAACCTCTCTCGGTCCTTTCGTTCCTTCCGTTTGCCCTCCTGCAATAAGTGAAACACTCGCAAGCACAAACGCAACTACGAGAAAAACAACCCTCAGACGCTTCCTTGTCACTAACATCTTTTCCTCCTTCATAATGATTGGTTATTAGACCTCGAAATCATGCTACCATTGAAAATTCCGCATGTCAATGTTTCTTTTCGTTTTATATAAGGTTCTTGTAATTTTATCTGGGGATTTAGCCATTTTATTCCAAAATGCAAACTGCCCTATAACAAACGGGCATAAAGTGACATGTGGATGCTATTCGGCGATAATGACTTCAATGCCCAGCGCGGAAATCGCCGATGCGGTCTGGGGTTCAATCCCGGAATCGGTGATTAGCTTGTGGACAGCGGTGAGCGGAGCAATTTGACCAATCCCGGTCTTGTCGAACTTGGAGGAGTCCGCAATCAAGATGATCTCCCGAGCCGCATCTATCATTTTTTGTTTGATCGGCACAATGTGCAGGTTCGAACTCAGCATGCCTTTCTCGATCGAGATCGCATTGGCCGAAGTGAAGAGCTGATCGACATGCACTTGGTTGAAGAACTGCTCGGCGGGCATACCGACTAGGTGCTGCGAACTTACCTGGAGAATACCACCTGATAGGATGACGATGATGTTGGCGTTCTCACTGAGGATTTCAGCGATCTCGAGTGAATTAGTCAGAACGGTTAGGCTTCCGGCGCTTTTCAGATACAGAGCAAGCTGCTTGGTCGTAGTTCCCGCGTCTATAATGACTGTCGAACCATCCCGAATTAACGATGCTGCCATCCGGCCTATCTTCTCTTTTTCGGTCATGCCTTCCTTAGAGCGCATCTCGTAGGGCTGCGACTGCATGTATGAATCTGCGAAGATCGCCCCGCCGTGCGTCCGTTTCAGTAGGCCTTGCTTTTCAAGATTACTAAGGTCCCGGCGAATCGTGTTCGTCGACACGTGTAGGATCCGGCTCAGCTCACCGATCAGGACCGTGTTCTTTTGCTTGAGCAGGTTGTAGATGTACAAATACCTCTCAATCTGCAACTTCTTCTCGGAGGAATTTTCATCGTTTGTAGATAAATCTCGATTGTTCATTTCATTTCCAAGTTTGCCAGCCCCCGGTTTATCGATAGCAAATCGCGCGATAGGATCTGCGCGTATTGTGTGAATAGCCGTTCGTAGTATTCCTGGTGGCGGGAACGCGGTGTATACGTGCAGCGCGCGGTGTACGTGGCATCGGATGCATCCGCGAAGTCACGGTACACAGCCACACCAATTCCAGCCAGTAGGGCTGCTCCGAAAAGAGTAGACTCTTCGACGGCAGGAACTTCGATGGTCAAGCCCGTTACGTCAGCCTTGGTCTGCATCCAGAATTCATTCCGCGTACCTCCGCCAATGGCGATGATCTTCTCCACTGATTTCCCGATGAGGTGGGTCATGGCGTCCAGCACTTTCCGCGTTTCAAAACAAAGACCCTCCACTATAGCCTTGAAGATATGGCGCGCCGTATGAGAGGGACGCAACCCGATCAGAGCGCCCCGGGATTCCGGATCCCACTCCGGGTAGCCTCCACCGCGAAGGTGAGGCAGGAAAACGAGCGGTTCGGCGTCGAGAGACATGCCCTTCAGCTTGTGCACAATATCCGAATGCGGCACGCTACTGGGATTCTCGTCGTCCTCCCAGTCCTGCAGCGAAGCGAAGCGCTTCGCGCTCCAATCGACCACCAATCCTGAGGACAACAACCCGGCATCGATGTACGTGTAGTCCGCGCTCAGGTACTTTCCGAACTGAAAGCTCTTCAAGGCTGGTGATGGGTGGAAGGGTCCTTCTAATAACGTGTGAATGCTCTCTGCTGTTCCCAGAGAGTTGACCACACGACCGCCGCTTACCAGTCCCGCCGCGACGGAGCCGCAGTAGTGATCGTGGCCACCCATTGCCACCACTGTGTCCGGAGCCAGCCCCGTAAGCTCAGAGGCCTCAGAGGTAATAACCCCGAGAATCTCCCCGCTAGGTAGAATTTCTGGAAAAAGCCCCAGGCTGATTTCCGCAGCTTCCAGTACTTCCTCTGACCAATCAGATCGATTCAAATCTAGTGCCATCGTACGCGAGGCAATCGAAAAATCCGTGGCGACGCACCCCGTCAGCCTGAAATTGATGTAGTCTGGAATGCACAACCATCGGGAGGCCTTGGCGAAATCCCCGGCCAGGTTTTCCCTGATCCACATGATCTTGGGAAGAGAGAACACGGGCTGCAGATGCAGACCGGTGATCTCGAATATCCGGTCTCGTCCCAGCCTTTCCTCCAACCATCGGCACTGCGTGGTGGACCGCTGATCAAAGTAAGGTATGATCGGACAAAGCGCCTTCCCAGCCGCATCGATCAGAGTGCCGCCTTCGGCCATGCTTGCGATTCCCACCGCTTTTATTTCCCGCACGCTGTCGACCTGACTGAGTGCCTGGCGGATGACTCGGATGACCGTCTCCCACAACTCCTGAGGATCGCAGGAGTATTCTCCTGACCGGTCTCCGAGCAGGGGAGTCTTCGTGGACGCCATCGAAACGGAAATGCCCTTCGTCGAAAACACGCCGGCCTTGCAGTTCGTAGTTCCGATGTCGATTCCGAGTAACAACATATGCTAAAACAGCCGTCACTAGGGCGTCCGGTTGGCTGGGTGCAGCAACGGCCCTCAGTACGACTTTATTGATACTATCCGAATTCCCAATAAAGTGCAAAGGTCGCGCAGCTGCTCTGTGATGTCGCCGTAGCTCATCGCAAAATGATGCGGGAAACCTTGATTGGCGATGACCTCCAACAGATCTACGATGTCCTCCTTGAAGACAACGTTCACGGCCGTTCCCTTTAGCGGGATGTCTTCGCCGGTAGCTTCCCCGCTGGCGATCAGCATCCTAAAATCGTTGCCGACGCTATCCAGTCGCGAAACCGTGACCGGCCCGGCCTTCAGCGAGAACTCGGTCGTAACACCGGTCTTCCGTATGTATTGACGGCTTAGCCGGATGGGCGGCCGGTTGGCCAGACTGGCGGGAGCGACGCCACAGTGCCACAGCCGACCGATATTGCGGTCCGGATCTACCGAGATCAGATCTGAAATGAACGGCGCCTGCCCTCCGGACAACCACCGGTGCACGTACATCGTGGCCGCCCCGAGCACGTCTGCCTCACAGGCGGTCGACAGACCTCCGTCTGTTAAGAAGGACAATGCCGCGCAGGGCGTGACACCGGTATGCTGCCAGATCTCCGGCAGGCAACGTACGGCCAACAGATCCAAACTATTCTCGCGGGCGAGTTCTTTCAATGCCAGCACGAGACGGCCTGTTTTGGTCAATTCCTCCATAGTGGGGCCGTCTACCTTGTGCTCGGATTCCCATCGCTGCGACAACTTCGCCGCCTCCTCCTCGGGAATCCCGCCTATCCGAGTGAACAGGTCGGCCAACTCGATCGTATGGATCTGCAGTCCAAGTTTCTTTCGGACCGCCAGTTCGTCGACCGTGATGTCCTGGAACCCGGCCGGCCTGGCACCAACCATGCCGATTCGAAGCCCACGCAGGGCACGCGCCAGGCCTATCACGCCCAGATAACAGCCGAGGGCTTGGTAGAACTGCTCGTCGTCGACGCTGCGATGGAAGAACTTGAATCGGTATCCAAGCTTGTACAGTGCGCTGGTCACTGCGTTCCCGCCTACAAGCGAGTTCAGGTGGATGTAGTCGCCGAGCTCCGGTTCAGGCACCGTCCAGACGATAAGCGGAACCTGCAGTCGTTCGGCCAAGTGCAAGGCTAGCTCGGCGGAGGCAAAGGTGCCACAGAGCACCAGCACGGCCTCCACCCGTCCCTCCTCGAAAGCCCGGGCAGCAGTCTCCGCCTGCTGAAGAGTCTCGATCATCCACTCCTGCGGGACGACGAGGTATCCAGGGATCTGACCGAGTCGCTTGCGTGCCTGCTCCGCCATCCTACGGGCTAGATCATAGTCGAAGGCCTTTCTGGCCAGGCATACAAAGCCCAATCGAAAGCCGCCGATCGTAGCGCTGGCACCAATAGGCGCCTCATTCCACTGTTCTTTTTTCATGTCAGCCTCGTTATCCTTTCTCAGCATCGCGGGACGACCACTGATACCGCTTTCGATAGTTCTATTGCTCAAGCGGCAGGACAAGAATAGCATAGACGCGGTCCAATCGTTTGTCAATTAGAGTGATTACATGTTTTGGTGAATTTTGGCTATTTTTGGTATTATAGAAGACATAGTCTCTCATTTCTTGCCAATTTATACCTTGACATCTCGCCATTACACGTCTATTCTGTTTAACGAATCACGGGCAGGACCTGTACTATGTCTATATATACCCTCGCTGCGCTGTTAGATAAGTTCGGTCACGAAAACCACGCTGTGTGCTCGTTCAATGTCTACAACATGGAGTTCACTCAGGGCGTGATGCAAGCCGCCCAAGAGGAGAACGTCCCCGTCGTCCTGATGATCTCAGAACTCGCTCTGGAGTTCACCCCTCTCGAGATGATCGCCACGATCTGCCAGACTGCCGCTCGCAATTCAACTGTTCCAGTCTGCATACTACTTGATCATGGTAATTCTTCGGCGGTAATCCAGGAATGCTTACGTATGGGGATATCCGTGATGTTCGATGGGTCCAACCTGCCTTTGGAGGAAAATATCCAGCTAACCGCATACTATGCCGATCTAGCGCATCGACATCATGTGTCCATCGAAGCCGAGCTGGGTTCGATCAGCGGAGGAGAGAGCCAGATCGAATCAAATACCCGCCCCTTTACTGACCCTGCGGAGGCTGAGAGGTTCATGCGGGAAACCGGTATCGATGCTCTCGCCATATCCATCGGTAATCGTCACGGCTTCTATAAAGGGAAAACGGAACTGGATTTCTCCCGGTTAAAGGCGATCCGCGAGAAAGTCGACATACCCTTGGTGCTTCACGGGGGCTCAGATCTTCCCGAGTCACAAATTAACTTAGCAATAGAGTACGGGATCAGAAAGATCAACTTCGGAACCGACGTCAAATTCGCTTTTGCCCAAGCGATGAAGCAGGTGCTCAGCCAGGACCCCATGCCTTTTCAGCCGATTCAAATCCTGTCGCCTTGCAGAAATGCTGTAGTGGAAGAGGTACGAAAGAAGATACGGATATCGCGCGGCGAAGGACGAGCGGGCCGTGTTGCGGCGGGAGCGGTTTGATCTCCGACGGAGCGCCAAGCAGATAACGCCGTTCTTCAATGACCAGCTCCCTATCTTTGTACCACTAGTTATCTCGCTCCGGCAACAGCCACTGGGGTGATTACCGGCATCAAAGCCTCTGGAGCCGGCGGTTTGTAACCCAGTGAGCTGTGGGGCCTCTTGGTGTTGTAGTGACGTCGCCACTGCTCAAGCAGCACTCGTGCTTCCCGAAGAGTGTCAATCTGTTCTCTGCTAAGCAATTCGTCCCGCATCTTGCCATTGAAAGACTCCACATATCCGTTCTCCCACGGGCTTCCCCGTTCGATGTACAGCGGCGCCACCTCCAGTTCTCCCAGCCACGCCCGGACGACTTTTGCCCTGAACTCCCCTCCATTTTCGCCAACACTTGCAGGACGTCTTCCTCCACCTGGTCCCGGGCTTTTCACCTCTCCTCCCCACCGGTTAGAAGCTCGTCATACCGGGTCTCAGTGTGGCGAACATGAGCTGTAACGGCCAGCCGTATTGCCTCCTTATCAAGACTTTTTCCTGCCGCCGAACGACCAATCCGGTCGCTGTATTTACGGCAAGCATGCTCGGCTATCGCCCTCTCCCGTCCGGCAGGACAGGCGGGGAAAAGCGCGGGCACGCACAGAGCAAAACGCTCTACAT
>CP070696.1:414334-420877 GCA_020353535.1 Spirochaetaceae bacterium
GGGGCGGGATTGCAGCCGCCTTTTTCAATGTTGATACGCTCGGAAGGAAACAACTGACCGCAGTTGTTGCAGACCATCAGGTCGCCCTCCTGCCGATACCCCTTTTTCTCCCGGAAACAAACGTCACAGGCGTCAAAGGCTGCCCGGATAACGCCGTCGGAAGATTTCAAGATGAAAAAGCTCACCGTTTTTTCGGGAAATTTGTACTCGTAATATTTCGCCCTATAATCACCAAAGGTCGAGACGGGTATGGAAACGACCCCATCCTGCGCCTTCACTCGTTTATAGTGGGCGGAGGCGCTGCCCAGGCCTAATTTCCCGTCTTCGTTTCGGGGCCAGACCACAAAAGCAATCCCGACAATCAGAATGATGATGGGTATAAGCCATTCCCATCTGAACTCGAACTTCTTGTTGCCTTTAAGAACCTTGTCTCGTTTATTTTTAGCTTTGTTGCTCATACTGTTAATCTCCTATTGTTATTAAATGTAGATAGCATCATTCACAGCAACTGCTGCCTGCGGATGCATTTTGGGCGACCCGTTCCAACTCTTTGTCAAAATAGACAACTTCAGCCAGACTCTGAGCGTTTCGGTACCACTGGTCGTATAGGGTCTGCTGCTGAAAGGGAGTTGTGGCTGATTTCATAACCGTGTTTTCCAGATACTCCTGAATGAGAATCTGGTTTTCAAACTTCTTCTTGAAGTACTCAAAGGGATAGCCGAATTCCTGAAGCGCCGCTTTGAAAGTTTCGAGGTCCTGACCGTTTTGCTGCAGGTATCCCTCGAATTCCAGGTCAACATTCTTGGTAAGTGCCTGTCCTGCCCTGGACACCTCCTGCAGCATAACCGCTTCGCTGATCAGCCGGTTCAGGCACTGGAGCTTCAAATTGTCCTCCAGAATTTCTCCGTTAGCCCCGGCAAACACCTCCTCACCGTACAGCTTCCTGTACTGCAATCGGACCGCAGAGAGCTCGGTGGTGAAATCGGCACGGGCTACTTTGAAGCCGCCAACACTGACTACGTAGTAGCGGGTCTGTTCCTCGGCAAAGGCAAGCTCCGCGGCTACTTCCTGAGGATCGAACTCTCTCATAACCGCTGCCGGATAACCGGCGTTGGAGATCTCCTCGGCTATGATATCGCTGTTGACGATCCGCTGCGGATCAAAATAGACCTGCGCCCTGCCTCGAGAAATGTCTACCAGCACCTCACCGATTCCCTCTATTCCGGCCAGGGCTGTTTCAATATCCTGGATGCAGGAGGAGCAAGAGAGCCCCTGCACCGACAGCTCGGCTTTGGCAAATTGGGCGGTTGATAGCCCGGCTGCGATGGCCGGAGTACTGTCCCGGGTTCGCCTGTCGACCGATCGAAACCCGTCATAGCCGATTTTAAATATCCCGAGTAGAATCGCTACAGAAAGCAGCAGCACGACAAAGCGTACGATTTTACTCGTTAAATAGTCTTTTATGCGTTTCATAATTCTCTCCTTGTTTCATAAGACGAGTGAAATGATTCGAAAATTCGGATGTTGCTGAGGAACTTTTAAGTCAACAGCGAAGGTAGTAGGTATGCCAGGATGTATGTTCCACGGATTCCCGGAAGAATCGTGAGTCGTATTTGCTGATAAATATCCAGTCCAGACCAGAAAAGCCCGTCGCGATCGCAGAAAAAGATATTTTTCCCGGGCCGGATGTACCCAAGCTTTCGTCGCGGAGAAGTTGTTCGGGAGTGCGGCACAGAGAACAATGATCGGAAGTGGCAACTGTCAGAGAGATGGATTTCAGGTACAGACGGTCCAGGGGTAGCCCTGAAATATGTTCGGAAGTGTGGTCGGAACGACCACAGGAGCCGCAATCACCACATTCGACAGGCAGATCAACCGCCGGTAATCCTGCCGTCACCAGAACTATGAGCATGATGAATGGAATGAGCTTTGTCATCTTCATAGCTGACTGAATGAGTCTACATTATACTAGTCTGGGCAAAAACACAATAGCATTTTTGAAAATCGTAGCCTGAGCGACCGACCAAAAGAACGTTGTTTCATACAGGAGGCAGGGTTATGAGAAGTCTATTGAAGCTGCAAAAAAGATTTCTTTTTACTTGTGCATTCCAATATTATTTAGTTATCTTTACTAGAATACTAATATTTAAAAAGGAGAAACCGATGTTGGTTCAAAGCAAGATACATCCCGTACTGTCAGTGACCGATTTACAGCGGGCAAAGAAATTCTACGGGGAAACTCTGGGCTTGAAATCAAATGGAGATCTCGCGGAAGGCCATGCTGTATATGAGGCCGGTGAAGGTTCGTTTCTCGTCATCTACCAGAGGTCTGATCCTCCGAAAGCGGAAAACACAGTGGCTTCATTTGGTGTTGATGACGTAGAGGGGACTGTTCAATGGCTTAAAGATCGTGGAGTAGTCTTTGAGGAGTACGATAACCCAGGATTAAAGACAGTCAAAGGCATAGCAACGATCGGCGATTTAAAAGGCGCTTGGTTCAAAGATCCCGACGGGAACATCCTGGCTGTCTCGTCCGCTTAAAGAAATATCCCAACTTTCGGACTCGCTAATACTGAAATAAAGTCCACCACGCTAAGTGCCGTGGGAGTACGTTTGCGATCATGGCTATTCATGAGATGGGCAAGAAATTCTCTGGATTCCCCAAGGAGGGAGTTCAATATCTACTCGATCTGAAAAAAAATAACACCAAGGTATGGTTCGATGCACACAGGGAGGAATTTGAATCTTACCTGATGGAACCGTCCCGGAATCTGGTTGTAGCACTGGGAGAGCAGCTTCAAGAGATGTCTCCCGGTGTAACAGCTGATCCAAGAACCAACAAGTCCATTTTTCGGATCAACAGGGACACTCGCTTCAGCAAAGATAAGAGTCCATACAAAACCAATCTCGGTATATTCTGGTGGGAAGGCTCCCGGCCAAAGATGGAGTGCCCGGGTTTCTATTTTCATCTGGAACCACCGGAATTAATGCTGGGAGCCGGATTATACATGTTTCCTAAAGACCTATTGGAATCATATCGTCGATCGGTGGTGCACCCTCGGCAGGGCAAAACCTTAAAAGATACGATAAGCCAACTTATGTCGAATAAAGGAATTTCCTT
The DNA here is from genome assembly GCA_020353535.1 of Spirochaetaceae bacterium. GTDB lineage: Bacteria > Spirochaetota > Spirochaetia > SZUA-6 > DRHE01 > JAFGQJ01. The sequence continues at coordinate 417,456 of CP070696.1, forward strand.
GGGAGGGAAACACTACAAGCGGGTACCATCTGGCTATGACCCTAACCAACAAAACGCGGAGTATCTTCTCTATAACGGGTTGCACGCCGGCACTACTATTACCATCCCGAAAGAACTCTACAGCTCCGACTTACTCAATTTCTGTACGCGACGATTTCGGCTACTACTCCCGCTCCATCGCTGGCTGGTCGAGCTCATGAATCGGAGCTGATACCGACAAATCGATCTTCACACCGAACACCTATTTTGCCGATGCGCACCCCGTAGACGTTGACGGATTATCTGCGCTTGGCATAGGATGGATCCTTCAAGGTAATGTCGGGTCAAAGATTTCGAAAGCCGTATACGGTTCCATTCAAACCGAAACGACGCCCATCCCCGGCGGTAAAGCAGAAGCTGAAGGATATCCCGCCGACCTGTGGCATTTACCGGTTTTTCAATCGAGAAGGACAGATTCTCTATATTGGCAAAGCCGTAAATCTCAGGCGTCGGGTCAAGCAATATTTTGGATCCGTTGCAGCCGGTTGGGATAACCGGATCCGGTCCATGGTTCCCGGTATCAACGATCTGGATTGGATCTGTAGCGACACCGAGCTGGAAGCACTGCTGTTGGAAGATTCCCTCATCAAACGGTATTGCCCCGATTTCAACACTCGCCAAAAGAAGTTTTTACTACATGCCTATCTGTCGTTAAGCAATGATCTCTTTCCGGTCTTTACCCAAAAGTACCGCTCCGATAGGACAAGAGAGGGTACAACTTTCGGTCCGCTAACTGATGGTTATTATGCCCGAGATCTTTTAGAAAGTGTCAACACTGCCTTGGGTCTCCGCCGATGTATCGACCCGACGCCGAATCGCCGCTGTCCGCACAAGCTGGGTAATTGTCTAGAACCCTGCAGCGGGTTGCTCGATCCCGAAGATTATCGGAAAGCTGTCGATATAGCCAAAGGTTTCTTGAGCGGGCGCGATGATGATCTACTGGGGATCGTCGCTGAAAAAATGAAAATGTACAGCGATCGGCAGGAGTATCTCCACGCAGCACGGCTGAGGGATCGGCTGACTTTTTGCCGGCGATTCTGGAAACGCCAGCATTTCTACCACCAATTCATACGAAAAAGACTAGTAATCGAGGAAAAACCAGGACGCTTTTTTTTATTTGTCCGTGGCCGTTATCGCGGCTGCTGGCCATCCCGAAAGGAATTAGAGCAGGCCTTTGTGCCGCAAGAAGAAACCGCTGAAGAGGAATCGATTCTATTTGACCGGGCCCTCGTGGTGCTAGCCTGGCTCAACAACCGGAAATCTGAGAAGAACTACCTCTTTCTACCCACCCCATACCCGGATTGATCCCCAGTTGATAGAGAGGTTCATACCGGGAGGTGCTATCCGCCGCAATTGTTCCGCTTTTAGCAATTCTGATCCCCGAGCGGTAAGAACGCCCCGGATGTTGAGCCTTACAATACCGTCCGGATCCAAGGACGCCAACAATTCTTCAAGCATCAATTCCGCCCCCGGATTATTAAGTTTATCAGCCGGCAGCGGGACATCAAGCATGGGCCGACAGGGCAAGGGGATAAAAGTAGGCGACAGGACTGGTCGTTCGGCTGAGCCAGGAAAGGAAAACTCGAGCAAGAGAAAGCCCTTTTGTTCCAATCGCTCGGCAAACGAGGTGCGCTCGATCGCTCCCGGATAGAAAACCGGTGAGGGCAAGGGTCGTCCTCGCAGGTCCCGGATGAGTATCTGATAACGATGAATATGACCGGCCAGAACCGCATCAAAATCAGGTGGCAGTGACCGACCGCCGATGACCTCTGGGCCGTTTCTGAAGGTATAATTGTGGGCTCCAACCTGCGCGCCTTCCACGCACTGATGCAGACAGAGAAGTTTGACATCGGTAACATACTTCTCGAACAAAGTCTGACCAACCAGTGCGGCAAATCGATCCCGGATGCCGCTGCGGCAGCTGGGAAAGCCGCTCAATGCGAGCAACCGGCCACGGATCTCGAGTTGGAATGTCTTTGGTCGATCGAAAATGTGAATGCGGGGGTGGCGCCCAAACAGGGTCGGGGAGATCTTGGACCGCTCGTGATTGCCCGGAACGAGGTATACGGGGATCCCGGAGTCGGCGAGAGCCAGGAGAGGTTCAAAAGCTCTGCTGACCAATACGTCGGGGATTTTACTGCGATAGAACAAATCACCGCCGTGGACGACCAGATCCGCTCCCCGTTTCCCGGCCGCCTCCAAGGCCTGATGATAGTGGGCGAAAAACTCCTCTCCCCGGCGCCTTCTTTCAATCCGAGGTCTTTGGGGAGCGTCGAACCCGAGATGCGTATCGGCCAGGAGGAGAATTACGATCGAATCTGTACGGTCCCGGTTCAAGGTAGCAAATGACGTGTGACTATATCCTGCAAGGTCTGCAAAAAAAAGTCGATCTCTTCAATTGTGTTGTATACGTAGAAACTCACCCGTACGGCTCCCTGGACGCCCAGACGCCTGATCAGAGGGTGGGCGCAGTGTCCGCCGGCGCGCACGGCGATCCCCGCCTGGTCCAGAAGCTGAGCCACCAGATGATCATCGACAATCGCCCCGTCTTTCTCCACGTTGAAGGAGATCAGGCCGCAGCGCTTCTGCGCCTCCTGCGGTCCGTAGACCTGGATCCCCTGGATCCGCTCAAGACCTTGCAGAGCGTGCTCGGTGAGAGTCGTTTCATGTGTTTGCACCCACTCCATACCGAGGCTCGTGAGATAGTCCACCGAGCCCTCCAGTCGCCTCCCCTCATCTGGACCGACAGCTCCGCCTAGAGCAACAGCGCCGGCGACGTCCGGTGTTCCCGCCTCGAACTTTCCGGGCAGTTCAGCCCAGGCAAACTCATCGCTGACGATATCCCGGATCATGCCCCCTCCGTACTGGAACGGAGAGAGTTCAGCCAGAAGAGCTTTCCTGCCGTACAGCACACCGATCCCGAGCGGAGCGAGCATCTTGTGCCCGGAAAAAGACAGGAAATCACAGCCAAGCGCACCGACATCCACCGGCAGATGCGGCAGCGACTGCGCCGCATCCACTACCAACACGGCCCCAACCGAGTGCGCCAGATGCGCGATCTCGGCCACCGGGTTGATCGTTCCCAGCACGTTTGAGACATGGGTGCAGCAGACCAGCTTGGTCCGGCCGCTCAGAACAGATTTCAGAGCGTCCATGTCCAGGGAGCCATCTTCCCGAAGCTCAACCACTTCGAGCTTGATTCCGCGGAGATCTTGCAGCATGCGCCAGGGTAGCAAGTTCGAGTGATGCTCCATTATCGTGAGAACAATCTCATCCCCCTCGTCCAGGTGAAAACGTGAATTGGTGCTGCAGAGAATTGAATAGGCCAACAGGTTGAGGGCTTCCGTGCAGCCGCGCAGGAACAGAATCTCCTCGGGTGCAGA
>CP070696.1:420977-427505 GCA_020353535.1 Spirochaetaceae bacterium
AGACCGACAGGAACGGAAATTTGGAGATAGGTTGTGCCTTAGTGGAACAGGCAGCAAAACGAAAAGCGGATATCGTTTGTCTTCCTGAGTTATTCACAGGTTTAAAGGTAATTAGCGAAGTACCTGGTGCGGAAATCGACTCGTTGGGGAAAATTGCTCAACAATTCAACACATACGTGATAGCTCCGTTCTACGTTCGCGAGCAGGAAAAAGTGTTCAACTGCTCGGTCTTAATCGACCGCCGAGGGCAGGTACACGGTATATACAGGAAAGTGCATCTTTGGCCTTGGGAGTCCCCGGTGTTCGACATCACACCGGGAGACGATTTTCCAGTATTCGAGCTGGATTTTGGAGTAATAGGGCTCTGTATCTGTCATGATCATCAGTTTCCCGAAACTGCCCGAACCATGGTGATAAAGGGGGCTGAAATCGTGTTTTGCTCCACTCGAATGCCGGATCCGTTTCAGATACCCTGGCTGGAGTTTTCTCGTATTCGCTCGTTGGAAAATCAGGTCTTCATCGTATCCGCCGGCGCCTCCTTCAATCATTGTTCCACCCATATTGTCGCACCCCGCTTTACCGGACCGGTTGTAGCATCCGTTGGTCTCGGTACCCACATTTTAGCCGCTGCCCTCGACTTGAAGTGGCTGCGACAGCAAAGACGGGAGTCGCCTCTCTACAAAATTCCAAAAGCGGTCCCTTCGGAGGAAGCAGCGAGGTTACTCCAAAACACCGAAACGCATTGCTTTTTAAACGAACGCAGACCGGAATGCTATTAGAACCGGATCGATACTTGCTGTTGGGAGTTTGAGAATGGAAGAGATCAAAGGCATCCACAAAGTACGAATAGTTGTCACGGAAATTCAACAAAAGGGTGTCTGCCCAAGAGGCATAGAGGTGGGAGATGAGTTCATGTACGAGGGTGACAATCTGCCCGAACTTCCCTGTCCCGATGCGTTGTACACACTGTGGCCGTGGATGGCAGCGTTACGTTACGGGGGAAGCAATCCGTGGGAAACCGAATCCAACGGCTTCCGCGGATTTTTTCGTGTATGCTGTCAGGACCCCGATAATCCGGTTGCTTTTAAGCTAATCCGAATCGATGAGTAATGGGAGCTCGTCAATGACCACCCTCACTGTGGTCAACGGTAGCCCACGTAAGAACGGAAATACCGAAATACTGCTAGATCAAGTCGCGAAGGGTTATACAGATAGCGGGGGCAGAATCAGGCAGATTCGTCTACACGATTCGGGTATCGAGTATTGCACAGGCTGCTTCACCTGCTTACGGCAGCGGGAAAGGCCGTGCAAGCTGAATGATCCCATGGACGGAATCTACGACGAATTACTCGGATCAGGGGCGATCGTATTGGGAACGCCAGTCTACTTCTGGGGCCCCAGTGCTCAAATGAAAACTTTCCTCGATAGGTTGTTCCCGTTCGGGGATTACCAAACAACAACGTGGGCCCAGGCATTTCGTGGGGTACCATTTGGGTTGGTCCTCGTCTACGGGGATGAGGACCCTATCACCTCGGGCGCGGAGGCGGCCTACAGGCAGATAAAGTTGGTAATAGAATGCATCGGTGGAACGATCGCCCGTCTCATACATTGTTCCGCCAACGATCTTGGGGAGATACGAGAAAACGAACAAGCACTCCAAGCTGCGGAGGATGCAGGTGCTTTTCTTTACGGATACCAGAGGCATAGCATCAACGGTAAACAGGGATAGTGAGGAATAAACGTGTCCCCGTATGAAGTGGTGCGAAAGGCGATAGAGTTCGACGCACCGGAACGCCTGCCGGTGAGATTCGATGAGCTTGGTATATCCGACATTCACTTCCTCGGTTGGAATCAATTCCGGCCGTACGAGAGCTCCTACTCGGAAACAGCTGACGATGAGTGGGGATGTGTTTGGACTCGAACCTCGGTCAAAAACATGGGTCAGGTGAAAGGTCACCCTTTAGCTGAGATCGGGGCGATAGACCACTACCGGTGGCCGGACCCCGACAATCCGAGGTTCTACGCTGGGATGGATCGAATGCTCCCAGGCTCCAATGACAAATACGTGCTCACCGGCATCTTCATGCTTCTCTTCGAGCGGATTCACTCTCTACGGGGTTTTGAAAATACCATGGTTGATTTGTTGGAGCGACCCAAGTTGTTCAATAGGATCGCCGATAATGTGGAGGCTTTCGGCATCGGAGTGATAAAAAATCTAGCCGACCGCTTTGGCAATACTATTCATGGATTCACTTTCACCGATGACTGGGGCACGGAAAGGGGACTGCTCATTCATCCGGAAATGTGGCGCAGAGTATTCAAGCCAAGGTACAAATCGATCTTTTCAGCCATCCACGAATGCGGTTGGCATGTCTGGATGCACTCATGTGGAAAAATCAACGATATCATGGATGACCTGATCGACATCGGAGTTGATGTTATCAATCTACAACAACCTCAGGTATTGGGGATCGAAGAGACCGGTAGAAAGTTCAGGGGTAGGATTAGTTTCGAAACTTTGTGCGATATCCAGAAAACCCTTCCGCGTGGTAATGAAGACGATATCCGATTAGAGGCAAGACAACTTATAGACTGTTGGGCGGCGCCGACGGGGGGATTTATCCTTTCCGATTACGGAGACGGTGAAGCGATCGGTGTCGCTGCGGAAAAGAAACGCCTGATGCTCGAAGTTTTTCAGAAAATGGATCCTTGGAAAACGAGACACACATAGGCGGGAGGCGGAGGATATGGTTCGAAACAAGAAAATTGTCGTAATAGGTGCAGGAAGCGCAGAGTTTGGTTGCGTCACTCTTTTGGGAATGATGAAGCTACAGGGCCTCCACGGATTTGAACTCGTGCTTGTGGACATCGACGAGGAAAAGTTAAAGGCAATAACCGCGCTCGCCGGTAAAATGAACCAGGCTTGGCGGGCGGACATGAAGATCAGCTCGACTAAGGACCGAACAAAAGCGCTGCCGGGAGCGGGGTATGTCATGCTGTCGGTTGCCATCGAGAGGGAAGATCTGTGGAAGCGCGACCACGAAATAGGCCTGAAGTACCATATCACTCACTACGCGGAAAATGGCGGCCCGGCGGCGTTCGTGCACACCTGTAGAAATTTGAGTATCATTCTCCCCATCCTGCACGATGTTGACGCGCTTTGTCCGAACGCGGTGCTCTTCGACTTATCCAATCCCATGCAGAGAATTTGCACGGCTGCACGCTCGTTTGCCAACGTCCAAACTTTGGGCGTCTGCCACCAGATTACCTTCGGATATTACCTGCTGGGGCTCCTATTTCGGCACGAGTTAGGATTGAGCTTTCCCGATGACTACAGGTTTCTCTGGACCGATCAGGGTATAGAAGACTGGTTTTCCACCGCTTATTCGGTAATGAACCGATTCGAGATCAAAGCTGCAGGGATCAATCATTTTACCTGGATGCTTGCGGTGCGAGACCGAAAAACAGGAGAAGACCTCTATCCCCAAATAGCTGCCCTTAGAAAACAACTGCCCCCGACTTTTGAACCCCTGACCCAAAAAACGTTTGATATATTCGGCATCATGCCCGTTTCCGGCGATTGTCATCTCACCGAGTATGTTCCCTACACCAGCGATGCCAGAGAGCAGACATGGCATCGATTCGATATTCAGTTCTACGATATGGAATGGGGTAAAAAAAAGCGTGAAGAAGGATGGAACCTGGTGCGGGACATCCTCGAGGACAGGGTAGGATTGGATGCCCTGCGCTTCGCCTACAGCGAGCGAGTCGAGCACATTGTCGATGCCATTGCCAACAACAGTCATGCCTACGAAGAAGCACTGGTTCTCCCCAACAAAGGCTATATTACCAATCTTCCGAGTGGAGCAATCGTGGAAGTTCCGGCGATTATTTCAGCGGATGGTGCTACCGGTGTATTAATAGGTGAGCTGCCCGAACCGATCGCCGAGTTGTGCAGGCGCCAGATTGCGATCAACGAGCTGACTGTTAAAGCATTCCTGAACAGGGACCGAAGACTCGTTTATCAGCTCTTTGCCATCGAACCAATGATCCAGGATCCGGAGGTGGCGATTCGATTGGCGGATGAATACTTGGAGCTAAACAAAAAATATCTACCCCAATTCGAATGAGCGTTGAATCCAATACCGATATCAGAGGAGGAAAGAATGGAGCTACAAAAACCGATACACATCCAGCAGCTAACAGAAAAGAGCTTTCATCCATACGGAGAGATCATTACTCCGGGCAAGAAAAACCTGTTCATCGAGTATCCAGACGGCTCCGCCTTTCATGTGCTGGCCCAGGCCAAATCACAGGGATGGCGGTTTGCCGCGTTGAAATTGCGCACTCGGAGTATCTCGGAACTGCAAATGCATCGCACAACCACGGAGACCCTCGATCCTGTCAGAGGTGTCGCGCTCCTGTGTGTAAATCACCATCCTTCGTTGAAGGGATTGAAAGCTTTTATCCTGGATCGCCCCGTTCTCGTATTCACGGAAATCTGGCACAACATATTGACTCTTTCGGAAGAATCGATCATCGAAATCGCAGAAAATGACGAAGTGGACAGCGAAGAGGTAGATTTAGGGACTGAGCTCATACCCCGGTTGTTTTCTCAGTGAAAAACCTCTCATGAATTGACATTTGATGGAGTCAGCCGATGAAATGTTACCAATTTAACACCTTACTCATGCATCAGGATTTTGCAGGAGCCAGCCAATTACTGCAAATTGCATTGCAGCAAGCTGAAATCATCAATCCCAAACAGGATAAAACTTGGGCGCCACCGGCCGATCATCTTGGATACGCAATTCTCGAGGCACAGGGACTTCGGGAATACCAGAAGTACTGTGAAAAGATTTTGAGCGTCTTCGAAGAGGTGCTCGAGAGGGACTGGGGTCACATTCACAGAGGCCACATCTACTTTCACTTGGGGTTTGCTTACTTGTTGGCCCTCAATTTCCCCAGATTGGAGAATAAAAAGGGACAGAACACAGGCCTGACCACCGCAATGGCAATTGGAATAAAGATCCTGATCGACTCAGCATTGATTCATTGGAGGATGGCCCTCAAGAATTGACCGAAATCCTTGTTTGCTATCAGGATGGGAGTGCTTTGAAAAAGAAGACAAGCAAGAACATAACCGCGACCTCTTCCCTGTTGAGGAATATAAATCGGTCGGCCATCCTGGAACTAATCAGGCGCCATAGTCCGATTTCAAGGTCGCAGATCGCCGAGACTCTCTGCATGAGCATGCCCACGGTGATGAGAATCATCAACGAATTGATCGAAGAAGACCTGGTTGTTCCTTTGGATTCGATGGAAACGACCAAAGGACGGCCGAGATCCCTGATCAAATTCAATGCCGAATCGTACGTTGTCCTGGGAGTGGACCTATCGGGCCCCGACATGGTCGGAGAAATAGCCACATTGTCGGGAGCCATCCAGCACGAAGTGGTTTATCCCTATCAGGACGCCGATCCGGAAACGCACGTTCGCTTCCTTCTGGATCTGATCTACGACCTGTTGAAATTCCCGTTGCGGCCCAACCAGCATATACGCGGAATAGGGATCGGCGCGCCGGGCGCTACAATTTATCCCGACGGGATAGTCACCTGGGCTCCGATATTCGGATGGAAAGACCTACACCTAAGAGAAATTCTTTCCAATCAATTCAACCTGCCGATCGTTGTAGAAAATGATGTGAAACTGGCAACTCTTGGTGAGCTTGGATTCGGCGCGGGGGTGGGCCGAAGGAATATTGTGTGCATTATGATGGGTGTGGGTATCGGCGCCGGAATCATCATCGATGGTTCTTTATATCGGGGAACAAATCACTATGCCGGGGAAATCGCCTGTATGGTGCCTGGAATTCAGTACTTGGGGAAATCGTACGATCAATTCGGTCCTCTGGGCAATCTGATTTCGGAAATCGCTATTGAGGACAAGGCGAAAGAGTACGTCGATCTCGATATCAAAAACAACAGGCCCAGGGAGACGCTGGTTGAAAGCATATTCAACGCAGCTAGAAAAAATCAGCCCTGGGCAAAAAAAATTGTCGATGAACTGACGGACTATCTGGGTCTGATGATCGCCAATGTCGTATCACTCTTGGATCCGGAGCTGATCATTTTGGGTGGAATCCTTGCACCAGCAAGTGACCTCCTTGTTGAACCTCTGGCCGACAGGGTGAAAGGAATCGTGCGCTCCGTACCAACGATCGTGGGATCGAAACTTCATCATCGTGCGGTTGTCCTGGGCGCCGTGAACATAATTCTCACGACTACGACGGAACAAACCGTCGTACAGAGGTTACCATAACAAATACGAATATGTAAGGAAAAAGGCATTGTCAAGCTGTTGCCACAAATCCGGCGCAAAATCTGCCCCGTGGTCCCAGACCATAGTGTTCAGCCCGGCATCAGCTCCCGGCTCCAGTACTCCCAGAGCATGACCATGGCCAGGGTATCCAGCTCGCAGTACTTCAACAGGGCTTGCCGGATGGCCTGCCGCTCCTCCTCGGTCATC
>CP070696.1:427605-433791 GCA_020353535.1 Spirochaetaceae bacterium
GGCCGCAGGCTGATCGAGGGAGTAAAAAATCCCACTGTAGTTCACGACAATACCGCCGAGAAGATCTTCGGAATCCAACCGATGGGGATCGGCGAAGCGGTGCGCCGGGCCCTGGAGAATGAGGACCGGGAGCTGGCCGAAACCCGCTGGAACGATGCGCTGCCCTCCCGCAGCCTCGAACACCACTGGGGAGGTGCACACTTCGGCACTCGACTGGTGGATTCCCGGGAGATCCAAATCCCCTGTCCTCCCGATCAGGTCTTCCTGCCGATCCAATGCATCGGTTACGGGCGGCGCGGCTGGTACCGCTACAATTGGTTGTGGAGCCTGCGGGGATTCATCGACAAGCTGATCGGCGGGGTCGGGTCGGAGCGCCAGCCCCGCTACCCCTACTGTCTGCTGCCGGGGGATGTGGTCGGTTTTTGGCGGGTCGAAGCCATGCAGCCAAACCGCCTCTTGCGCTTACATGCGGAGATGAAGCTTCCCGGCAGAGCCTGGCTGCAGTTCGAGGTGCAGGGCGGCCGGGAACGCTCGCTCTTGAGGACTACGGCGATCTTCGATCCGATCGGTGTCTGGGGGCTGCTGTACTGGTACCTGCTCTACCCCCTGCACGTTCCCATTTTCAAGGGCATGCTGCGGGGCATTGCCCGCACCTCCTGCCAGAGTGAGGGTATCATCTCCTCGGCGGTGGGGAGTTAGGCGAAAGTCCTATTCGCCTTGATCGATCATGCGCCTGTATTTCCGCCAGGTCAGGTACCCAAGGAGCGCGGTCGGGAGGATGACCAGCAGGGCGATCCAGTTTCCCCGGAACATATGGTAGAACCAATAGCGGATCGGATTGCCTCCATCCGTGAAGGCGGTGATCAAGCCGCCGTAGCCGCCCTCCATCACCGCCCCTGCCCGGGCTGACAGGGTGGTGAATAGGGGAGCCAAAACGGTGGCGATCAGTAGATATGAGATGACGATCGGTAGGCCCACCAGCAGGGCGCGGAATACGTTTCCCCGCATGGACAGCACGATCAGACTCATTACGGAGATCAGATTGGCCAGATCGCCCAGAGGTATGGAGCGGTTGCCCGGGATGACGAAGGCCAAGGCCAGAGAGACGGGCATCAGCACCAGCCCGGTTACGATGACCGAAGGATTTCCCATGAGTACGCCGGAATCCATGCCCACGTTGAGATCCGTTTTTTTCGGAAACACCGTCTGGATCGAGCTCTTCAGCTTGAGGCTGAACGGCTGCATGCCCTGGCCGATCAGAGTGCCGCAGTGGGGCAGGATGAACATGACCGCGGCGATATGAACGCAGAGCTCGAGGATGCGGCGGGCCGGATAGCCGGCCAGCAGTCCCAGAAACACTCCGATGGCCACGCCGATAATCATGGGCTCGCTGAGGATCGCCAGACCCTTTTTCTGCTCCGCTGGATTCCAGTTGATCCGCCTCAGGCCCGGTATCTTCTCGATAACCTGATCGGCCACGATTCCGAGGGGAACCAGGCCATTTACAGAAAGGGTGGTGATGGCGATACCTTCAAGTCCCCCGTCGCGCTTTACAAAGGGAGTGCTCCAATCGGCCATCTTTATCGAAAACACGGCGATCAGAGCCGTGGCGGCCAAACCCAGGAAGAAGTTGCCCGTTGTCTGGTGCAGCAGCGCTCCGACCAGGGCGAAATGCCAGTAGTTCCACACATCGATGTTGATGGTCTTCGTCGTGTTGCTGGCCAGCATGATCAGATTGATCACGATCACAAGGGGAATCGACACGGGAGCGATTTTTGATGCCCAGGTGATCGCTGCCAGAGGCGGCCAGCCCACATCCAGGACCGGGAAATCCAATCCCCGCTTGCTGACGAAAGCTTCCACGGCAGGGCCGATGTTGGAGACAAAAAAATTGAAGACGATGAAGATGCCGGCGAATCCTACGGCGACCTTCAACGCGGACAGCAGGGCATCCCATACCTTCATGCGGATCAACAGGCCCAGAATCAGAATTACGATGGGAAGCATCACGTAGGCCTTGAAACTGAAAAAGGTATCCAGGGCTCGGGTAAGGATTTCCATCAAGTGTCTACTTTGCCGCTGCGCCGATCGAGGTTGTTCAGATAACATTTCATGGCCAGCAGCGCCGCCCCCCAGGCTTCATGATTGGCTCGATAATCGGCGAACACGGTCTGATAGTCCTGCAACATCTCCGGGAGTACCCGCTGCTGGATGATCTGCTGGACCGGTTCGCGGAAGTATTTCTTAAAGATCGAACCGGGGCCGCTGATCACCAGGCGTTGCGGATTGAAGAGCTTGATCAGGGTTGCGCAGGCATCGCCGACAAAAACACCTATTTCCGCAAGGGTGGATTGAGCTACCCGGTCCCCCCCGTCGGCCGCAGCCAGGATTTGATCCAGGCTGAGACCGGAATCGTCCTGGATCGTGGACCTCTGCAGGCTGGAGCGAACTCCCTCTTTCAGCCTGTCCCGGAACACCCTCAGTATTCCCGCGGTTGAAACCACGGTTTCCAGGCAGCCGACGCTGTTGCAGCTGCAGCGATAGGTATTGTTCGCATGTTCTACGTGGCCGATCTCTCCGGCCAGTCCGTGGTAGCCCCGGTAGATCCTTCGGTTGATGACGATTCCGGTGCCCAAGCCCAGCCCGATGTACACCAGTACGAAATCCCGGATCCTCTTTCCCCTTGTTTTATGCATCTCAAGAACGGTCAAGGCCCGTGAGGCGTCTTCCACATAAACCGGGACGCGGAGCCGTTCTTCGAACATTGCGGCGATACCGATGTGGGTAATCCCGGTTACCTGCAGTCCGAGCAGCCACACACCCCGCCGGCTGTCGACCATGCCCGGAAGGGCGATGCCGATGGCAACCACGGGCTGCCCCGCGGGTGAGCCCGCGATCAGTCGCTTCAATTCCGGGACAACCTGCTCCACAATGGCATCCACGTGCTTCTCAGCATCCGCGGGCAAGTTCAGAGGCTGCTTCTCATCGATGCTTATGCTTTTCGAGCCGTCGATCCCGACGATTTCGAAGCTTTCCGGAGTGATGCTGAGTCCGATAGACACACCGATAGAGGGTTTGAGCTGGAAAATATAGGCCGGCCGTCCCCCGGTTGTTTTTGTCTTTCCTGCTCTCTCGATGTATTTTTTTTTCTCCAAATCTCGAAGGATCGAAGAGACCTTGACCAGACTCAAACGCGTATGGCGGGCGATAGAGGAGCGGGTCGCATGTTCGGTTGAGAAGATGGCCCTGACCGCCCGGATTTCGTTCCTGCTAAGCCTTTTCATTCCATTTTCACCCGGGAATTATCTTCAATGCGTCTCTAATAACCGCTGTTTATACACGAAATGGATTGAGTTTGAGAAAGTTTATACGAAAACAGGTAGATTTACAAGTTAATAATCCGATGTTAGGGTAAATCTGGGTTTAATACCTTGACCGCTCGGACCGACTAGGCTACAATTTTCGGTATTCATAAACACAGAATATCGGATTCGGAGGAAAGCAATGCCAGGTCCCGGGTACTATTGGATCGGAAAAGAGGAAGAGCAGGAGCTGCTCGACTTGATTCGGGCTCGTTATCTGTTTCGCTACGGGGATGAAAAGGATCCCAGCTTCAAACACCGGGTGAAAACCCTCGAACAGGAGGTCTGCAGCGGTTTCGGCGTCAAACACGCCCTGGCCGTCTCTTCGGGAACCGCAGCGCTGATCGTGGCCATGGCTGCGGCCGGTATCGGACCCGGGGATGAAGTGATCGTTCCAGGTTACACCTTTATCGCCTCGATGTCTTCGGTGATCTTCTGTAACGCCGTGCCGGTACTGGCCGAAGTCGATGAAAGTCTGACCTTGGATCCCAAGGACGTGGAGAGCAGGATCACCCCCCATACTAAAGCAATCCTGCCGGTGCACATGATCGGCAACCCGGCGGATCTGAATGCCCTCAAAGGGATTGCTGATAAACACAACCTGCTTCTGATCGAAGACACGGCACAGGCCTTCGGCGGCTCCTACAAAGGAAAGAGGCTCGGTACGATCGGATTGTTGGGAACCTATTCTTTCAACATCTTCAAGACCATCAATGCCGGGGACGGCGGCATGGTGGTAACCGGGAATGAGGATCTGTACAAGCAGGCTTTCGCCTTCCATGACCAGGGGCACTTTCCCCTGCGCATGGGCGTTGAGGTAGGCAACCGCGCCGTGATCGGCCAGAACTTCCGCATGACCGAGCTCAACGCCGCGGTTCTCCTTGCTCAGTTCCGCAAGCTGGACAAAATCCTCGAGCGGCTGCGTACGCTCAAAGCCCGCTTCAAGCGGCAGATCCAGGATATTGCCGGCCTGGAGTTCCGCCGCATCAATGATTCGGACGGGGAATGCGGCACGATCCTCACGGTACTCCTCCCGGACAGGAAGAGCGCCGATGCGGTGGCAGAAAGACTAAACACCACTACGGTGGCTCATTCCGGCTGGCACGTGTACAACAACATGGAGAACATCCTCAACATGCGCACCCTCAACCCGAAGAACAATCCACTGAAGAACCAGCACTATAAAGGCAAGGCGGAGTACCGCAAAGGAATGCTGCCCCAAACCGATCGATTGCTGGAACGGGCCATCAACATCTCCGTCGGTGTGGTGGATGCCGGCCTGGGATCGGCTTTCGGGATCAACCTCGAGTCGACGGACCAGGAGGTGGATCGCCAGGCCGAACGCTTCCGCACCACGGTGGAGAGTATATTATAAAAAGCAGATCGTAGGAGGATTCCGTGATTACAATCGGCTTGATTGGCGCCGGATATATCGGCCCGATTCATCTGGGGGCTCTGGTACGGATCGGCGGCCTGCGGGTCAAGACCGTGGTCGATGTGAACGGTGAACTTGCAGCCAAAGCCGCCGCCGCCTACAACGTGCCCAACTCCGGTACGGATTACCGGGAGGTGGTCAACGATCCGGAGATCGATGTCATCCACAACTGCACCCCCAACAAGTACCACTTCGACATCACCAAAGAGGCTCTGGAGGCGGGCAAGCAGGTTCTCAGCGAAAAGCCACTTGCCATGAAGCTCAAAGAAGCGGAGGAGCTGGTCGAGCTGGCGGAGAAAAAGAAGGCCGTAACGGGTATCGATTTCTGCTATCGCTACTATCCGGTCGTGCAGGAGATGGCTGCGCGGGTTCACCGGGGTGATGCGGGAGCGGTCCGCCTGGTCACGGGCAGCTACTTCCAGGATTGGCTTTCCCGGGAGATCGACTGGACCTGGCGGTTGCTGCGATCGGAGAGCGGGGATTCCAACATCACCGCCGACCTGGGCAGCCACTGGTTCGACCTGATCCAGTTCGTGACCGGTCTGAAGGTGCGGGAGGTGATCGGCGACCTGGCCACCCTGGTGCCTGTGCGCAAGCGGCCCAAGCGGCAGGTTTTGGCTTTCGCGAAGGTGGAGGAGGTGGAATCCGAGCAGGTCGAGGTGGAGCTGGAGGACTACTCATCGATCCTGTTCCGCCTTTCAAACGGCGTTCCCGGTTCCTTCACCACCAGCCAGGTCTGCGCCGGGCGCAAGTCCGACACGGAGTTTCAGATCTACGGATCCGAATGCTCCTACGCCTGGAACCACAAGGAGGCCACGGTGCTTTGGATCGGCTACCGAGACAAGGCCAATGAGATCCTGATTGAAAACCCGACACTCCAGGATCCCAGCACCGCACACTACGCCAACCTTCCCGCCGGGCATCCTCTGGGCTACCACGACGCGGTACTGAACCTGTTCAAGGATTACTACGAGGCGGTGGAGAAGGGGGGCAAGGGGCGGGAGCTGCGCCCGACCTTCCAGACCGGTTTCGAGGAGATGAAGATCCTGGAGGCGATCCTGGCCAGCCACAAGAAACGTGGCTGGGTTGAGGTGAAGGACTGAGAGCGGATCGAGTAAGAAAGGGAAAGCTATGAGTTTGAAAGAGCGGGAGATACGCTTCGAATGCCTGCGTCCGGGTCAGCTGAACGAGGAGCGGGAGCGCTGCCCCCTGGTATTCGTTCCCATCGGTCCGCTGGAGTACCACGGACCTCATCTGCCGGTGGGCACGGATGCGATCAACGCCACCCAGTGCGCACTGGAGGCCTGCAGGCGGCTGGGCAAGGGGGTGGTGCATCCCACCCTGTACTGGGGCACGGAGCGGGAGCGGCCCGATTGGATGCTGGAGAGC
>CP070696.1:433891-439685 GCA_020353535.1 Spirochaetaceae bacterium
GATACTCTGTTTTCCACTCATTCCAAGACTACCAAAATATCGTCGAGCATTCACCCACGGGCATGCCCGTGGAACTCTGCTTAAGAATTAGAACTGGTTTTATCGTGTACAGTTGAACTTATAAATCCTGGTATTTTATGGTAATCCGTGTGCCCGGGTGTCAAACAAGCCGTTGACTATCTATTTCCCTTGAAATAATTTATGGGTACACTTGGGAGGAGATGGGAAACCCTCGCACCCGGTGGAAACGGCACCTGTCGGATTCGACTCCTTCTACTCCTCATTACAAACTTCAAACAATCTTTCATAAAACAGCATCTACGGTAGATGAAACAAACGTCCTGTCTCCCATGCAATGACAAGACTAGGCGCTTGTCAGAGATCATCATCCGCCCGCTGCTTGTTCCTGACCTGTTCAACCCAGTCCCACATTTTCTGCACCGCCTGCTGTTCTTCCTCACTTTGGGGCTGCTTCCATGATTCCATGACCCGGTTGGTGATCTTGCCCGATAGAGGAGGTTTGGGATATGCACCGATATCGTACACATGTTGACCCTCGAACTCCACCGGTTGCTCTTGATAGCAGGACCACACAGCCTGTCGTACCGTTTCCGGAGTGCCTTTGAACTGCAGGTCCATCAGCGACACCTGCGCACGAAAGCGCTCGATAAACTTCATGGGTAGATTGAATAGCAAAGGATGGGGGGCGTCGGTGCCGATAATGCGTTTCTTTTCGTCAACCCCGTTAGCCAGGAGGGCCTTGAAGGCCTCTCCTGTTAGATGCCCTTCGGACTCCGGGCCAGTGAGGATCGCCCAGCGGATGTTGGGATTTGCTATCACGTTGCAGATGATTTTTTCAAAACCGATATTCTCTGTTTGCACGGTGCCGGATAATGCGGCTCCTGTTTCCACTCCGACACGGACGAGTTTTTCGATCTCCGGGGGGATTTTGTCTTCCGGATCGTTGAGGATCACGACCACAACCACAGGTGAGCGGTCATTGCCCCGTACGTATCGTCCTTCTTCCGGGGGATAGTCAGGGTGCGGGTCAACTTTCAGCATTTTAACTACCTTTCCTATTTCGGTTCAGCCAGGTTGAAGAGCAGGTACGCATCGCCTCGGTGTAGCCGCTTTCCACCGCTTCACTCACGTAGTTCTTCTCTCGTAATCCGGTGAGAATCTCCTTTTTCGATAGATTGGAAGGCTCCCGGTCCGTTGTTCTCCAGCGACTGAACAAATCTTCGACTCCGGAAAGCCCGACGCGTTGACCCAGTATCTCGATAAACATCACTCCCAATGGGCGATTGCATCGACAGTTTCCGTTTGGAGTCATCGACTTCACCTTGCACGCCTTTTGTGTTTCCTGTGAGGGCGGTCTTACTCCACTACAGCGCCGAATACCAGTCCCACGATCGTTGACATCACCACGACCAAAGCAATATAGGTACCGGTTTTCTTCCAGCCCAGCTCTCCTGCGATAACCAAGATTGAAGGAAGGGACAACGATGGACCGGCCAGCAACAGCGCCAGCGCCGGTCCCTGTCCCATGCCGGCCCCAATCAAACCCTGCATGATGGGCACTTCGGTCAAAGTTGCGAAGTACATCAGAGCTCCTGCTATTGAGGCGATGAGATTGGCTCCCAGCGAGTTGCCGCCCACCAGAGAGGCGATCCATCGTTCCGGGATCAGCGCCACATGCCCGGGTCGCCCCAAGAGAAATCCCGCTATCAACACGCCGCCGAACAAGAGGGGCAGGATCTGCACGGCAAAATCCCTTGTGGCTGTAATCCAGTAGGTTAACTCATCCTTGCGGAACCAACGTACAAGCGAGTAGACGAGCAGCAGGCCGAAGACCCCGGTGATCAGGTACTTGAAGCGGTAGATGAAGTCCCACGCAGCCAACGAACCACTGGAGGGCGCCCAGTTCACGAATATCAGAATACCGATCATACTGGCCATGTACAGCACCGTCTGTCCCAAGGTACGCTCTTCCTCGCCGCTGAAACCAGAGAATATAGTTTTGTCTGTCGTTCGAGCTTCGTCCTCCTTACGGAATATCAGATGCATCATCAGTCCGATCACAAAGGCAAACAATACTG
Source organism: Spirochaetaceae bacterium (assembly GCA_020353535.1). Classification (GTDB taxonomy): domain Bacteria; phylum Spirochaetota; class Spirochaetia; order SZUA-6; family DRHE01; genus JAFGQJ01. The sequence goes on from CP070696.1 coordinate 435,991, forward strand.
CTCCCACCGCTCGGGCTACACCCAAGCGTAATCCCAACACCTTGGCCGTGAGCACGATGGCCAGCACATTGATCGCTGGACCTGAGTACAGGAAGGCGACCGCCGGTCCGATTCCAGCTCCTTTCTTGTAGATGCCTTTAAAAAGAGGCAGTACGGTACATGAGCAGACCGCCAGGATTGTCCCCGACACCGAGGCCACGCTGTAGGCCACGATCTTCGTCGCCTGAGGACCGAGATAGCGGATCACCGCTTGCTGGTTGAGGAAAACGGAGATAGCCCCTGCAATAAAGAACGCCGGTACCAGGCACAACAGCACATGCTCACGGGTATACTCGGCCAGCATGAGGAAGGACTCCTGCACTGCAGCAGACACCCTAACGGAAGAGAAAGGCAGGAAGTAAGCGAGCAGGAATACTCCGAGGAGGACCAGCAGAGCCTGATTCTGCTTGTTCCGTAGGAACCGGAATATGCCGGTTCTGGTTCGGGTTTCCTGTACTGTTTCACTCATCTGCGATTTTCTCAGCGAGCGCAAAGGTTGTTTTCGCAATCAGCTCCGACGTAATATCGGTCTTTCCCTTCTCCACTCCAAAATCGGTCATCACGAAATGTTTGAAGGGAATGTCGAGGTTCTCGAAAATCTTTTTCCCACAGGCTTTGGAGCAACCATCGATCACCAGATTTCCTTCCACTGCCTTGGCAGATTCCACGAATCCTGAAAACCCTCCACCCATGGCCGCTAGGCAGGTCATCTTGCCGATACCGAGCTTTGTAAGTCGGCGAGCCGCGTTGTCGGCTAAATAACCTGTATTGGCTGCACCCGAACACGCGTACAGCAGCTTCACTGGGACGTCGGAACCACAACACCATTCAGCCATATTACTTTTCTCCCTGCAAGATACGTGCGATTTCGTCCTTGCCGAGCACCTTACCGGCACTCTTGACTACCCCATCTATGGCCAGAGCAGGGGTCATCATCACGCCCATGTTCATGATTTCATCGACATCCGTAATCTTTTCCACACTCGCCTCCAGGTTTGCACCTGCTACGGCTTCCCGAACATTGGCTTCCAGCTGCCGGCACTTGGGACAGCCAGTACCGAAGATCTGTATCTTCATCGATTCCTCCTCTGAATTTTATTTTCTATTTGGCAATATAACCAATGGTATTATATACGTCATGCTCCATCGTTCAAGTGGTCCATCCGTTCCTAATGATATGCTATATCACCCGTTCATAGGTCTGAGCGGTTCGAATCCAAAAAGGATTTTCTACAGTTTAATCGTATCTCCTGGTACCTGCTCCCTGAACCCGCTACACTTCTTGTGCTACTTTCGTTGTTCGGCAGTGCGGCAGATCCAGATCGCAGCCTGGAAACCGGTGACAGGTCCGCTTGCAGATGCCCACCAACATCAGCATGACCGGCACTTCGATGAGCACGCCCACTACGGTAGCCAGTGAGGCTCCCGAGGAAAGACCGAAGAGCATCGTAGAGGTGGCTATAGCCACCTCGAAGTGGTTGGAGGCTCCGATCATGGCCGCAGGAGCAGCGTCACGGTAGTTGAGCTGCAGAAGTCTGGCCAGGCCATAACCCAACCAGAAGATCAAGTTGGTCTGGATGAATAATGGAATGGCGATCCAAAGGATAGTCAGCGGGTTTCCAAGGATGACCTCACCTTTGAAGGAGAATAGAAGCACCAGCGTGACCAACAGGGCGATGATTGTGACCGGTGTTAGCACATGCAGGAACTTCTCCCGGAACCACTGCTCGCCCTTCGCCCGTATGATCCATCGTCGGGATAAGTATCCTGCCACCAGGGGCAGGGCTACGTAGATCGAGATCGACAAAACCAAAGCCTGCCATGGTACTGGAAGCCGACCTACACCTAACAGAAACCCGCCCAAAACCCCATATAGCACCAGCATTGTCAGGGAGTTAATGGCCACCATCACCAGGGTCAGGCCATCGTTGCCCCGGGCTAGATACCCCCACACTAGCACCATGGCCGTGCAAGGGGCTATGCCGAGCAGAATGCAGCCGGCCAGATAGCTTCTCCATAGCGGCACCTCGAGCATCTTGATCCCGTCAACCAACACGACTGTGCCGGCTCCGTGTTGCGCCCCCACCGGAAGGTCCAGTCCGAACGGCATCTTGACCAGATCCACCGCTTCCGGTCCAATAAATGTGTAGAATACGGTGCCGAGAAAAAATACAGCGATAGCGTACATGCTGAAAGGCTTCACCGCCCAGTTCACGAACAGCGTCAATCCCACCGGTTTTCCACTTTTGCCTGCCTGTATGACCTCAGCGAAATCGATCTTCACCATAATGGGATACATCATGAAAAACAGGCATATCGCGATCGGGATCGACACCACGGGGGCGTCACCCACGTAGATGGCTATGCCGTCGAGAGTGCGTGCCACAGTCGGTGTAATTTTGCCCAATAGAATACCTCCACCGATACACAGCGCTACCCACAAGGTAAGATACTTCTCGAAAAAACTGATGCCCATTACTCTGGGTGTTGTATTTGATTCTTTCACGCTTTCCTCCACTATTGTTTTCGAGTGATGTTTGCAATTTGGCAATATAGCCAATAAATGGCATTTTGTCAATCATGGGATTTTGAGTTCCAAACTTGGTATCGTTTCCTAGATTGCAGCGACTTTGTTGACGATTGTTGAAGTTTTTGGCAAAATAGGAAAATAGGAAGGAACCAATGACGGAATCAGACAAGATGCGGAGCGAGGCAAGGGCACGAATCCTCAAGGCGCTTGCTCACCCTAGCCGTATATTCATTGTCGACAAGCTCTTCGAAAAGTCCCACTGCGTGTGCGAGCTTACCGAGATGATCGGCTCCGATACCTCTACTGTATCGAAACACTTATCGGTTTTGAAAAACGCCGGGATTATCTCCGACCGGAAGGAAGGCACGACTGTTTATTATTCTCTGGAGGCACCGTGCCTGTTGCGTTTCATTGGGTGTGTGGAGCAGGTGATCGAGCAAAACATCCAGAAACAACTTGCCAGTCTTCAAAGCAGGTGAGCTACAGTTCAATGTATATCGATTTATTGGATGTCTTATAGATCTAAACATTGAGAATATCCTGGTTGTCTCGCGTCACATACGTTGCATAGAAAACCAAGGATGAAAAAGTAAGTTCTTTTTATCTGATTACACAACAGCGCCCGCAGCCGAATGGTTGAGGAATACTTGAGAAAGTTCGCGGCAGATCATTTCGAGGTGGAAAGCGCTGGGCTTGAGCCTGGGACCATCAATTCCCTGGCAGCGGAGGTGTTGAAGGAAGATGGGATCGATATTTCCGGCAATAAGACCAACAGTGTATTCGAGTTGTACCAGGAAGGTCGGTACTATCACTATGTGATCACGGTATGCAGCAAGGAGGCCTCTGAACGTTGTCTCGTTTTTCCCGGTGTCGGGCCGATCCAACGTTTGCACTGGCCTTTCAACGATCCCTCTCAGGTGACAGGGACTCACGAGAGAAACTGGAAAAGGTCCGAGCAATCCGCGATCAGATAAAGCAGAAGATTCTGGAGTTCGTCAACAAATATCCGACAGTATCAAATCGTTGACTGCCATTTCCCCTCGACATACGTAGCCTCTGAGTCTCCCGGCCAAGGCGGCATGGCGATGCAAATGAACTTCAAGTCTACGTCTGATACGTTTCGGTA
>CP070696.1:439785-445272 GCA_020353535.1 Spirochaetaceae bacterium
AAATACACATTGACAGGGGGAAGCGAGGGAGGATAGTTTTTTTTCATGAACGACAAAGGATCCCTGGATCGGCTCATCAACCCAGAAGACCAGCAGCGGCTTCTGGACAAAATCGCAAGAATCGAAAAACGCAGTTCAGGGGAGGTCCGTATCCATGTGTCGGACCGGCCTGTCAAGGATCCTCTGGAGGCGGCTCGCAGGACCTTTACATCCCTGGGCATGACCCGGACCATGAGGAGAAATGGGGTTCTGGTGTTCCTGTCCCTCCCCTCCCGTAAATTCGCGATCGTGGGGGATGAGGGGGTTGATCGGGTGAGTCCGTCGGACTACTGGGATGCCTTGAGGGATGCCATGAGCGAGCGCTTTGCCGCTGGCAGTTACACAGAGGGATTGCTGGGGGTTCTGGACCGCGTGGAAGCGGTTTTGGTCGAGCACTTTCCCTATGAAGCGGGGGATTTGGATGAACTTCCCGATGAGATCTCTTACGAACCGCCCCGCAGCAAGGCCTTACCCTGGCTGATTGTCGGGGGGATCGCAATCACCGCCGCACTTCTGTATGGGGTCTGGCGTCTGTTCTTTTCCGGCTGGATGTAGAGCTACCAGTCGTTGCACTACCAGCCTCCCGAGGCGCCCCCGCCGCCGAAGGAACCGCCGCCTCCGCTGAAAGAGGATCGGGAACCGCCGCCGGAGGAAGAGCTGGCTCGAAAGCTGGTCATGTAGTACTTCCGATCGAAATGCCCCTTCTTCTGAATCACCATTCTCATCAGGGCAATGCTCACATAGCCGGCCAGGAACAGTTTGAGCATCTCCTGACGTTCCTCCTCGGATGAAACCTCCTTCATGAGCTCCCTCAGCTTTTTATAGTCGTCTTCGATGCGCTTGTACGACAGGTTGTAAGGCAGCTCTTTGGGCCGCCAGATAAGCGGGACGATAAACAGAGCGGACAGGTAGAGGCCGGGAATCAGCAGGGCTACGGGGGTTATGGGGATCATAGCCAAAGAGGGCAGGATGGGAATGGCTCCAGCCATGGCCAGTCCGGCGACCCGCCCTTTCAGCTGCAGCTTAATCCTTTTCTTCCACACCTGGTACAACCGCGGTTCCATTCCGGCGGAGCGAATCTCTTCTCCTTTGAGGGATTCGTACTGCCTCTTGTACAGACGGCTGAACGCCCGGTTTCGTCCGAGAAAGATCGACACGACCAGAATCATGAGAAAGGGCAGGATTAAAAACAGGTAGGCGCCGACCTGTTGGCTATACTCACGGGTCGCCGGCACCAAGGCCGGGTCGGGGCTGAACTCATCCCCGGTCTGTCGAATCAGCTCGAGCAGGCCGGCACTGATGCCCTCGAAGTACTGCTCGTTTTTAAAATAGGGCACGATGGTGTTGTCGATGACCCGGCCACAGAAGGCGTCGGTCAGGACTCCCTCCAACCCGTAGCCCACCTCGATACGCAGCCGCCGCTCCTTCAGGGCCACCAGCAGTAGGAGGCCGTTGTCCTTGTCCGCCTGGCCCAGGGCCCAGGTGGCGGCCACCTCTATGGAATAGGACTCCAGGTTCTCTCCACTTAGTGAGGGGATGATCAGCACGGCGAATTGGTTGCTCGTCTCCGCCTCGTATTCCAGCAGCAGGTCGTTTAGCTGCTCCGCCTGTTCGGCGCTCAGCAATCCCGCAAGATCGGTCACAGGGGCGCTCAGAGGCGGAACCTCCAGGGCTGCCAGCGGCAGGGTACAGCAGAGCAGCACTAGCACTAAATTTTTAACCGTCATGGTTGCCTCTTTCTCTAGACAGTTTGCTATATCCGCGATGTGCCGGCAAGTCCCCTGTAGGAACCTCGAACGAGATTGAATCGAAGCCTGTCGTGCTGTATTTCTTGACTAGACAGTGGATCCCCAGAACAGATGAAAACGCAGTCCTCCGATACAACCGAAAGTGCGGGTCGGTGACTCGTTGTAGTTGCCTCCCATCCTTTCGCCGGAGATGCTCACGCTTTCGTGATACGATAATACGTGAGAAAGGCACCCTTGGCGACTGCCTCGGGTGTCGAAAAACCGCAGCTCTTGATCAGGGCGGGAAGCTTTCCGAACAGCTGATAGCGCGTGGAGCCCATCCAGATCAACAGTAGGAACATCAGCGCAGCCGTGAGGGGGTGGGGGGTCATAAAGTCGCTTAAGAAAAACCGCCCTTGGGGTTTAAGGACTCGATGTATTTCCCGTAACCCCTTTTCCTTGACGGCCACCGGCAGATGGTGAAACATCAGGCTGCTCAGAACCAGGTTAAAATGACCGTCCGGATAGGGCAGATCGTCTATGGAAGCGACTCGGAAATCGATATCCAGCCCCAGCTTTTTTGCTTTTTGCCGGGCAGTAGCAATCATGTTGGGTGCGATATCGATACCCGCCGCCGCCCCGGCTTCTCCCGCCGCGATCCTGGCTGGAATGGTCAGAGCACCGGTTCCGCAGCCCACATCCAAAACCCTCTCTCCGGAGCGGACGCCGCTCAGGGCGATTTGTGTTTGGCGGAACTTGCTTCGCTCGGCGGGAGTCATGAGGTCGTAATATTTCGAGAGTCCGTCTAGCGATATTCCTCTATGGTGTTTTCTCATTCGCCACCTCGGGAACCAGGTCTCATGAACTCTACCCTGATTTGTTCTCTCCCTCAATGGGGTGCCTTCGTATCACTGACCTTGGAATGGCCTTTTACCTCGCCGGATGAGTATTATTGAACCAGGTTGAGGGGGCGGTTGTGAGCGGTGAAACCCGAGAGATGCTGGAAGACAGGCTCAGAAAGCTGCGGGCGGAGCTGGAGGAGCGCCAGTCCTCCATCCCCATTCACAGCATCCGTCCGCATCAGCTGATCGAGATCGAAGAGCTGGAGGAGGAAATCGAGGAGATCGAGAAACGGCTCGATCAGGCTTGAATCCCCGATGTCACCACCAGGTGTTACCAGGCCGTACCATTCCCTGCGCACCGTCCTCCGGCTGTTGATCGTCTGGGTATTGATCTTTCTGTCCGCCTGTGCCGGATTATACCCTGCGCTCTACACACAGCCCGGGTGGCCGGATCGCAGCACGGTTTCCACAGAATCTTCGAGGTCGGCCATCGCGGGCGCTATTCCCACTCCCGCAACAGCTGGCGCCGCCCCCTCAGCGGCGTGTCAGACCCCGGCGGAGTTTCAGACCATCAGCGTGGCCACCCTCAACATGTTCCACGGCCTGCCCCGCTTCGAGCATCTGGAGCAGCGCAAAGTCCTGATCCTGGAGGAGCTTCGGCTTCTGGGGCCGGATGTGGTCCTGCTGCAGGAGGTTCCGGTTTTTAGAAACCGCACCGAGCAGATCGGACCCTGGCTGGCAGAGGGTCTCGGCTTTCATCTTGCCTACGCCCGGGCCAACGGAAGGGCCGCCCTGATCGGATTCGAGGAGGGAGAAGCCGTGCTCAGCCGGTTTCCCATCCGGGAGGTTCAGCGCCACGTACTGCTTCCCAAGCCGGGGCTGTTCGAGAATCGGATCGTCCTGCGAGCCGTGATCGAAACACCTCTGGGGGCTATGGAGGTCTACAACACCCATTTCTCCCATCGGGTGGATCGGGATAACTTGCGCCTGAAGCAGGCTGCGGATCTAATACACTTCCTGGAAAACAGCTACCGGCTGAGGGAGCTTCCGGCGGTGGTCGGGGGAGACATTAACGCCATTCCCGACTCCGCGACGATTCGTCTGCTGTTGGAGGAAGGGTTGGTGGATACCGCCCTCCAGGTCGATCCCCCGGCCGATGGTCAGACCTCCTGGCTCGACGACATCACCGATCCGACGGACAGTCCGAAGGCCCGCATCGATTATCTGTTCCTATACGCCGTGGGAGCGGAGCAACCGTTGACCGTAGGGCGCTGCAGCCGTTTCCTGGACCAGCCGTTCTCCACGCCGGCCGGTCCGCTCTGGGCCAGTGACCACGTGGGAGTTCTCTGCGAGCTGACCATAAATTGAGAAGACGCGCTTGTCTGGAGGCAAGACTGCCTATACCGGCTGTCACCGATTATCCGTTACGGATTAACTTCTACCCAGATCGGACCGGCGTAGGCGCTGCGGCCGTTTCGGCCCACCACCCGCACGATGTAGAAATCAACCCCGCCGGTGTGTAGCATGTGCGGTTCGACCGGATTGTCGCTGTAGCGGTTGATGTAGAAGCTCCCGCCGTCTTCAAAGCACTCTTCCCGGCCGTAGGAAGCACCGGTCACCGGAGCACGGTCCACGTACTCGATGCGGCTCACCGGATGATCGACGGGGATGCGGGTGAGCAGTTCGCCGTTCTTGATGATCTCGATGTTCGCGCTCCAATCCGGCCGCCAGTCGTTTTCCACCGACGCGGAGGCAGCCCTGTCCCTGGTCGCCGCCGGGGAGCCGTCCTGGGCAAGGAAAACCTCGATCACCCGTGGGGTGATCTGCTCACCGACCTGAACGGGACCGGAGGTGTCATCACCACCACTCGGGGGCGTGTGCCCCACCGCAACTCCGTTCACCGTGAAGGAGAGAAGCGGCCGGCCGTGATCCGAGCCAGCGAAGAGGCAGCCCTGCTCCAGAGCGGAAAACACAGCTTCCCGAGTGAGATCCCGGGCATACACGGCGGTCAGCCCGCCGGGATAGGGATGGCCGATCCGGGTGCGCCAGCGGGTCATGGGCCGCTGGTGGCCCACCGCAGCTGCTGTGTGGCTCAGGGAATGTCCGGGATGGCCGTCATGTTCGTCGCCTGCCGCATAGAGGATCAGGCGTTTTCCCATGCGTAGGGCATCAACGATGGAGGAGCCGTGTACATACTCAGGGGGAGGATCGATGGCCCCGCGATAGTTCAGGGGATGGCGCTGCTCGAACAGGAATTCCCCGTGAACAGAGCTGACTTCGGCCAGCTTCACGTACTTCGGATTGATGTAGGTCCAGTCCTGCAGGTAGGAGTTCTGGGTGGTGTGGTGGGGCAGGGCCAAGGCGCGGCAGTCTTCGGCTTCGGTGAACATATCCAGCGTCGCCCACAGTCTCTCGGTAGTCGGTACGGCGAGGTAGGAAAGCCGCGGCTCTCTGATCAGCCTATCGCCGCTGAAGATGCAGGTGAAGTGCCCGGTTTTCACCTGGGTCCACTCCACGCCGTGGAGGGTGACGAAGGCCTGAGGCTCGTGGGCCTCGTTGGTGGCTTGCTCCAGCTTGTCGAACGTACCGAAGCCCAGGCTCAGGATCTCCCCGTGGTCGGTGAGGGCGTAGAAATCCAAACGGGCCACTTGGCGGGCGAAGTAGAAGGAATGGGCGGCGGTGCCGGTACCGTCGGAGAGATCCGAGTGGGAGTGGATGTCCCCCCAGTAGACTCTTTCAAATCCTGGCCCTGAGTCGCCGTCTTCACCGTGGCCGAGCTCCCGAACGTCGATGGGGTTGCTGAAGTAGGTGTTCCGCGTCACTGAATCGTGAACCACCAGGTAGTGGATCCCCGGCGTGTCGATGCGGGCGCTAAAGCA
>CP070696.1:445372-450577 GCA_020353535.1 Spirochaetaceae bacterium
GGTTGCGATGGTTTCCCATCTCCTCCCACGTGTACCCATAAGTTATTACATGGGAAATAGATAGTCAAGAGTCGGTTTACTACTGCTTCACACTGGTTGGCACGAGATACCACGATTTACACGTTCAACTGTACACGGTCTATTACACGGTAGAAGCGCCTAGTACTGCATTTTTCTTGGGCAAAAGGCACCAATTCTGATATTCACGAACGTTCGCGAGCGCAAAGGCAGTTCGTCCATGGTTGGAAGAGCTGGAGGGGTGGCCGCTGTACATCGAAAGTAAAAATCCGTGGGAGAACGGATACGTGGAGTCTGTCATTGGCAAGATGCGGGACAAATTACTGAATCGGGAGTAGATTAATACTCTGAGGGAAGCATGAGTACTGCTTGAACAGTGGCGTCGCCACTACAACAGCATGAGGTCCCAGATCACACTTGATTACAAACCGCCGGCCCCTGAGGCTTTGATGCCAGTAATTACCCCAGTTGCCGGAGCGAGATACCTAGTGGTACGAAGATAGGGGGCTGGTCACACCCCTGTTGTCCGCCCAGGATTATCTGATGGTAATGAAGCGATCGGATGATCCTTCCCCCGCGCTGGTGTTGGACAAAACGCAGATTGTCCAAGCGATCACCCGCCGACTCAAACAGGTCGATTACCTGGAGCACAGGCATATTGATCGAAGAATCCGCATCGATAGGCCTGCAGCCACTTCTGTCAGCACAATCGTCGACAGGTTGGATACGGGGTACATGCAACGTAGTCGGGAATATCATATCTACGTACGGGAAGAAAGCGGCTGGAAGATCGTTTTCTCTCCGGATCTACTGACCGACTAGAATAGAGTGAAAACGGCCTCGTTGCACATGTCGAAGAACTGTGTTGTGTTCTCGGCATCGGCGATGCTCGAACCGATGATCTCCGCGGTTTCCACGCTGATCAACTTGATGTTCAGATAATAGATGTTGCCGACGAAGCTTATGCTTCCGATCACGATGATGTCCGCGCCCGAGAGCTTGCCGATCTCCACGGCTGTGGTCTCATCCGTCAGATCGCTGGCCTGGAACTCGTACTCCTTGACGATCTTGGCAATGTTCTGCCTGTCCACCACCCGCACCTTGCCGACATTCACGAAGGCGTTTTCAATGAACACCATTACCCCGCTGGTGGTCTCCTCATCGATGGTCTTAGTACCGCTGGTGATGCCCACCACAGCCAGCTTTCTGTCCTGGATCTGGCCGAGCTTCTTGTAGAACTCCGACTCGTAGCGCTCCTGACGCTGCTGCTCCTTTTCGTCAGAAGTTACCTCTAGGGCCTGAACGGTTTGCCATTCCCTGCGCTCGAGCCTCTCCAGTATTGTGGGGGTGTCTCCCTGTGCACTCACCCCGGCAGCAATTCCTATCTCTTCCGGATCGAGAAATCCATCCCGGTTACGGTCCTGGTCCCGGTCAAAGGGTTCGTCGACATTTACGGGACGGGGCAACAGGTAGCGATCGATGCCCTCCACCAATTCGTTCTCCGTGATCCTTCGGTCGTCGTTGAGATCGAAAACGCGATACAGCTTGCTGTTCCGGTTCACTGACTGGGTATCTCCGCTGAGAAAGCTCAGAATAAGGTCCATCTCCCTTTCATCGACTTGGCCATCGCTGTTCAGATCAAGATGATCGTCCATATTCGTGCGTACCGGATACACCCCCGTCTCCTCGGCGGCTATCTGTTCGCCGGCGCGACGGGCTTTAACGATCTCGAAGGTCTCCACCTCTCCGTTTCCATTGAAGTCGATTCGCCGATCGAAGAGGGACCGAACCGGATGGGGGCTTCCCAATCCTTCGGCCATCTGCCGCTCCTCGGCCCTGTCGACGAAGCCGTCCCCGTTCATGTCGGCCAGCTCCTCCAGCGGCGTTTCAGCTGGCCGGCGTTCATCCGCAGCCATGCCTTCCTCCGGCGCGCCGAGCCAACCTGCGGCCAAGGACCCAAAGGCCCGTGCCATGAAATTCCACTGCTCAGGAGTTGTCAGTATTCCATCACCATTGCGGTCGATGCCTTGGTGCAACGGATTTGCAACCCGCCGCTCTGGCGGATCGGCCGGTTCCGGCCGGGCCAGAAGCTGCTCGAAGAGCATATCCCGCTCCTCCTCGTCGATACGGCCGTTGGAGTTTACATCCGCGATCGGCCCGGTGTACTCCGGATCCAGCTCCAGCAGATGTTCCAGCTGTTCGTGGTACACCAGCTCCCGCGCTCTTTCGGATTCCGCAGGGCCAATGTGGCGATCCCGGTTTCGGTCGAAGTAGGAGTGCAGCAGATTACGGACGAGGCCGGGATTTCGGACCACCGTTCGAACCGCGTTCCCGAGATCGTATATCTCGTCTCCGGCTAAATCGCCATCATGATTCGTATCAGCCCATTCCCAAAGCTGGCGCTTGTCCCCAACGATGAGCTGCAGCTGTTCCGGCTCGAAGGGAAAGGAGGCCACGGTTCCCAACAGGATTCCCCTGAAAGCCTCGATCTCCCCCTCGTCGACAAAGCCATCGCGATTGGTATCCATCTGACGATCCGCAGGGCGGTGGCTATCATGGGGAACACCGAGACCCTGCTCGTCGTCCAATATCAGATCCACGAAGGCCCATGCTTCGCCGCTGCTGACCACCCCGTCATTATCCAGGTCATACACAAGAGCAAGGTCGGGGTCGTAGTCATGGAGACTACGGAAACCCTCGATCAACAGAATATTGCGAGCTCGTTGTCGATCCGCTCCGTCAATGCGGCGGTCCCGCTCCAGGTCGAATATCTCATCGAGCGTGTTAGCCACCGGATAGTCTTCTCGAGCTTTGAACAAACGCGCGATTGCCTGAGTGAATTCCTCCACCTCCGCTCCCTCCAGCACGCCGTTGCCGTCGTGATCGGCCCATTGCTGCAAGGGTGAAACCACTCGAATGGTCCCTTCGGCCAAGGTTTCCGCGGGGGTCGGCTCGATGACCTGGTGGATGACGCGCCACTGCCCATCGCGCTCCTGGTACGTGAAACTGTTCAGCATCGCGAACCCCAGTCCGCCCACCTCGTAGACCCGCCTGGGTCTGCTTGGATCCCTTTCAGCACGCAGTTCCATCACCGTCATCTCGGCGTATAGATCGGAGCTGCGGAAGCCGCTATCCTGGAACTCGGCGATGGCATCGAAACCGGCAAAGACCTGGTCCCCTTCAGGACCGGCCATTACCAGTTTGGCCTCGGGCCAGTAAGAACTCATCAACAGATCGAGATTTTCCGTCTTCAATCCCTCAATCCACCGCCCCATGATCTCATCCAGGGCTCTTTGGACTTCCGGTGACTCCCCAGACGGCGTGGTAATACAGGCCAAGGGCAACAGCACGATCAACACGAGCAACGAAATCTTTTTCATGGCAACCTCACTCTTGCGCACAAAGTGCGTATCGACTCCTCTTTTTTCGTAAACTCACAGATGCTGCGACCGAGAAGATTCACGAAGAATTTGAAATCCAATAATAATAATAACAAACTGAATGTATATTGCAATGAGATTATAAATGACGCATTGCGAACGATAGACTCATAGTAGTGTCCGTATACTGCTTTAAATTTGGAGGTCTATTTAGGATAGAAAAGGCCATCGTCTTCCAGTAGATTTTGATTTGACCAAAAAACAGAATCTAGGAGGAAGAACAGATGGCCCAATACAACATTGGGATTGACAGCGAGAAAGTCGAGGGGCTGTTGGTCTACGACGATGCGATCAAGGAGCCAATTCAGGAAATCTTGAACCAAATCCTGGAAGCCCAAGTCAGTAAAGCGGTGGGAGCCGAGAATTACGAGCGCAGTGACAACTGCCGGGGATATCGAAACGGGTATCGCGAGAGAAAACTGATCGCCCGGTAAGGACCCCTAAGTCTGAGGATCCCTCAGGTCCGGGAAGGCGTGTTCAGTCCGGAGTTATTCCGCCGGTATCAGCGAAGTGAGCAGGCATTTGTACTAGCTCTGATGGAAATGGTGCTGTGCTGCAGGGGGTATCGACGCGGATGGTGGCCAAGGTTACCGAGGAGCTCTGTGGAGCCACCTTCAGCAAGTCCACTATCAGTGAGTTGAGCAAAGAACTGCAGAGACGGGTGGATGCACGGAATGAGAGGCCGCTGGAAGGCCAGGAATACCCGTTCTTGATTGTGGATGCGGTGGTGATCAAGGTGTGCAAGGAGGAGAAGGTGCGATCGGTGAGCGCGCTGATCGTCAGCGGGATCAATACTGAGGGTATCGGGAGATTCTGGGGATGTGATTGGGAGACTCAGAGACCGAAGCGACCTGGAGGGAGATCTTCCAGTGGCTGAAGGACCGCGGGTTGAAGGGATTAGACTATGTGGTCTCGGATGCCCACCAGGGACTGGTCGCCGCGCTCCAGAGGTGTTTTCAGGGGGCTCAATGGCAGCGCTGTCAGGTTCATTTCCTAAGAAACGTTCTTGGACACACCTCCGGGCGTCACCAGAAGGCGATGATCCGGGGCCTGAGGAAGATTTTGGATGCCTACGATCGCAAGGATGCCCAGTAAGCCTTCGAGGATCTCGCTGAGGAGCTGGAAGGCAAGGCAGACAACGCACGGAAGGTGCTGGAGAAGCGACTTGAGGATGCGCTGGTGGTTCTGGGGCTGCCGGAGAAGTACCGTCGGAGAATGAAATCGACGAACATGCAGGAGAGGCTAATCCAGGAGATCCGTTGCCGGGAACGGATCATCCGGATCTTCCCAAATGAAGCCTCGGCTCAGAGGCTCATCAGCGCCTGCTGGCCGAGAAACATGAAACCTGGAGCACCGGCAAGAAATATTTCGACATAACCGAGTACCTGGAGACCCGAGCAGGAGAGGATCAGCAAGAAATTCAGGTGGCAAGTTGATTTACTGGAAGATGGAATTTACAGCAGAACTTGTACTTGATCCGTTTGCTCGGCTACATTTGGGGCTACATTGCCCCTTTCCAGCGTCGTCAGTAACGGCCGGTTTGTCCATTTGGTCTGGAAATGGCGGGAGTCGAACCCGACCGGCGCCGTTTCCACCGGTTGCGATGGTTTCCCGTTTCCTCCCACCTTTTATCATAAGTTATTATATGGGAAATAAATAGTCAAGAGTCGGTTTATTATCTGTTCACATTCTTTGGCATGAGTTACCAGGATTTTCATGTTCAACTGTACACGGTTTAGTACACGGT
>CP070696.1:450677-455595 GCA_020353535.1 Spirochaetaceae bacterium
TAACGGGCTGGGGCCGGGCTGTCGGCCTGTATTATCTGACCAACAATGTAAAAAGGCCGGGGGTTCAACCCGGCCTTTTATCTATACCCAAATTATTTGTGCGTGTTTACAGTTGGAATCGCACGTTCAACGCTCCACCGTAGGACTTGCTGAGCAAGTTGTACATGGCGCTGAGATCTACCTTTATAAAAAATATGTTAATTGCCGTGCCGCCGTAAACCCAGAATGAGAATCCGTCGGCATCAGAGCTTATTTTAATGCCCGTATTGTCCAGCTCATCGATAGAGTATCCGTAACTTGCGAAGGCATCTATTATTTGCTGAATTTCTGAGGGGGTCATCGGTGATACACCATTGTACAACACGTCACTTGAGAGACCACCTCCCGCGGTGGAGAGCCCATAAGCTGCCCCAATTCCCAAATGCGGTGTCAGGATAGCAAGGTTCCAACTAGCCTGCACCTTTCCAACAAATGTGCTTGTCTTTAGGGCGAAGGTCAGCTCTGGCGAAGTAATTTCTATAAAATCCGCATCAAGCGGCGGTGGCAGATTTATGATAGTCGTTCCGGCAAAGTCAGGAATGCCAATGCTACCCTCAAGAAAGGTGTAGCCGCCACCGACCGACAGAGTTGGGCGGAGCCCACTTCCCTCAAGCAGACGCATCCGTACATCTCCTCCTGCAAGGAGATAATCTGCGTTGACCTTGCCCATGTTGTCCCTGAGCTTATCCGGGATATAGCCGAATTTCAAACCAACATCAAAAGGAAGTATAAATCCACCGATACGGGCATCTAACGCAACAGCTGGCATTGGCATTCCCCATTTCTTTACATAGTCAAACTCTGAAGGGAGGGTCAGGCCTAAATCTGTAATGAGCGGTTCTACAAAATCATAGGGAATCGTGAACGCTCCGAGAGAGATCCCGACACCAAAATGCGGAAACGCCCCGATGTACGCCGGAGACCAATTCAATCCCGCGACAGCAGCGGTAGACGGCAACGTGGTGGAGATTTCAGAGGCAAAATCTTCGAACGCATCACCGAAAACATTGTAGTCGATTTGCGCGGACAGCCCCGAAACCACAAGTAGCAATATGCCCAAAACAATTAATACTCTTTTCATACGTCTATCCTCCTGGGTTTCAATATATACCTTTAATTTAGTATTTCAATCACAAATGAACAATTCAAGATTCACTCCGTCGAAGCCCGAAGTCCCGGTGGTCGATGCGGCCGCAGAAGCGCTTCATCTCAGTAATATAGGGTGTGGTGGCCGAAGGCGTATCCTTCCCGGCCGGGCTGGCGAATCATGTTGAACAGCAGGCTGTGGGGGCTATCGGGATTCACATCCCGAGCCGAGAGGATGTAGGCGTAACCCGCCTCCACGCTCAGCACGTTCCTGATCACTGCACTCAACACGTTCGCGGCAACGCGCAGGATGAGGGCTACAGTCAGGATTGTGCCCATTCGTTTTTGCTTCATAGTGGGATTAATATATAGAATCAAACCTGCAAGGTAAACCTCAATAAGCTCTGCCGAACAACTATCCAAAAAATCAACAAAACCCTTGACTTCGGACAGGCGGTGATTTATATTCTAATCATTGGATTTAATCATATGTTTTAATTATTGGTATTAAACACGTAACTTAATCAATTGAGGAGGAATTAATCAATGAACGAATCAACCGCTGTGCTGCAGATCCAGACAAGCCCCGGAGACAGCGCAGCGGTGACACAAAAGCGAATGACCGGGACTCAACCGTTTTGCCTGGTGACCGGCTCCAGTCAGGGTCTGGGCAGGGCATTGGCGGAGGAATGCGCGCGCATGGGAATGAATCTAATCCTGGTTGCGCTGCCCGGCGCGGGGCTTCCCGAGTTGTCAAATGCATTCGCCCGGACCTATGGGATCACCGTGCTCTATCGCGAAATCGATCTCACGGAAGCGGAAAGCCCGGAGGCGTTGTACAGGTGGATCCGGGAAGAGCAACTGCCAGTGAACATGTTGGTAAACAATGCCGGCATCGGTGCGCACGGATCGTTCTTCGAATCCTCTCCCGAGATAAATCGGACTATGATCAGCCTGAACATAGCCGCTCTGGTACATCTGACCCACCTCTTTCTTCCCGAGTTGCTAAAACACCCCAGGTCCTACATCCTCAACGTGGCCAGCCTGGCTGCCTTCTACGCCATGCCCTTCAAACCGGTATATGCGCCTACAAAGGCGTTCGTTCTGAACTTTTCTCTCGCCTTGAGGGCCGAGCTGAGTGAAACAACAGTGACGGTCAGCACCCTCTGTCCCGGTGGAATCGTAACCAACGAGGAATGCAGGAAACTGATCGCCGCCCAGGGATTCATGGGCAGAATCTCCTGTCATCATCCCGAAGAGGTGGCCAGCTACGCTCTTCGGCAATTGCTGCGCAACAGAGCGATCATCATCCCGGGTCTGATCAACAAGCTGGCTCGCCTGCTCGGAACCGTTGTTCCTCTGCCCCTGACCCAGCTTTTCATTCGTGCCCGCTTCGCTTCTAAAGAACAGGAAAAGGCGGTGTCTGGAAGCGGAAACAGAAGCCCGGCCCCCCTGCTGGAAGTCCACCATGAGTGAGGTGAAAGTGGCCGTGCTTCACTGTGATCGCTACCACGGGAATACCCTCCATAGCACCCTCCTGCGCGGCTTCGATCTGCTCGGCGGAGTGGGTCGCTTCGTTCAAAGCGGAGAGAAGGTCCTGCTGAAACCCAATATCCTGGCCGGCTGCCCTCCGGAACAGGCGGTAACCACCCATCCAGCCCTCCTCGAGGCTCTAATCCAGATCCTTATCGAAAACAAAACTCGGATCTCCTACGGGGATTCTTCCGGTATAACGAAACCCAAGGTTGCGGCTCGGAATTCGGGACTTGCCGCGGTAGCCGAGCGCTACGGTGTGGAGATGGGGGATTTCGAACACGGGAAACAGATCTCCTTAGCCGGCGGCACAGACAACGGTGCAAGAGGCCGCCGCGCACCGATCGCTCGGGCTGTACTGGAAAGCGACGCCCTGTTCAATATTGCGAAGATGAAGACCCATCAGCTGACCCGCATCACCGGAGCTGTAAAAAACCTCTTCGGATGTGTCCCCGGTCTGGGCAAGCCCGCTGCTCACGTGAGCCACCCGGAAGCGATGGGATTCAGCCGCATGCTGGCCGGGCTGCACCTGCTCCTTCGCCCGCGCATCCATATCCTGGACGGGATTACGGCTATGGAGGGCAATGGACCGAGAAACGGAAGCCCTAGGTCCATGAACGTGATCCTCATGTCCGAAGATCCGGTTGCAGCGGATGCGGTGTTTGCTCGCCTGATCGGGCTGAATCCCGAGTTTGTTCCAACCTGTCTGGCCGGCCATGAAGAGGGTGTAGGAACCTACAAACCTGAGGAGATCTCTATCGCAGGAGACGATATCCAGGATTTGACACAACCGGATTTCAAGGTGGTCCGATCCAGGGTTGGAGAGAACGCGTTACTCAAGTACTACCCCTCGATCAGAAATCTACTGCTTCCTCGACCGGTGATCGACGAACAGCGCTGCCAACGCTGTGGCATCTGCATCAAGGCGTGTCCATTGCCGGAAAAAGCATTAATGTTCAATGGTGGAGGTGCCAGCGCTCCTCCCGTGTTCGACTACGAGCGCTGCATCCGCTGTTACTGCTGCCAGGAGATGTGCCCCCACCGGGCGATCGAACAACAAACTCCGTTTCTGGGAAAGGTGCTGCTCGGCAGAGGAGATGAGGCGTGATCCCGCTACTCACCTTCGGAATCCTGCGTCTGATCGCTCTCATTCCCCTCTTCAAAATAAAGCTTGAGCACATGCTCGATCAAGGCACGGCGAACCTTGGCTTCCTTAAAGGTTTTCCCGTCGTAGAACTCCCGATACAGATCGGGCATAAGCACGGGCATGCTGAGAGAGCAGAACAGGTGGATCACCACCAACTTTAGCTCCTTGACGGGTCGATGGAACTCCAGGCTGAGCTTCTTGGCCAGGTCGTGAAAAAACCCGTTCAGCAGCTTCACGAACAGGGCATCGTAATTGCTGTTGATCAGGGGTTCCCACATGTGGGCCTTGGAAATGCCGGGAAACATGATCGCCCCCTCCATGTAGTCTGTAAAAAGGAGAAACAGGCGCTCGCGGACGCTGCGGCTCTCATCGTTTATGATTTCCCGCCAATCCTCGAAAACGTGCTCTACCGTTCGGCGCATCACCTCCTCCACCAGCTTCTCCTTGGAGCGGAAGTAGTAGTTGATCGCCGCACTGTTCACACCCGCCAGCTTGGCGATCTTACGGATGGTAACCGCCTGTATCCCATCGCGTTCGATGCATTCGATGGTGGCTTCTATGATCTTGGCTTGAGCCGAGGCATCCTCGCTTGACATGGTTGCTCCCCCTGGAATCACCGTGATATCCAATCATGAAATGGACGTTTCAATCATACGATTAATTCCGGCGATAAGTAAAGAGCCGAACCCTGCTTAAAGCGGTAATGAGCAGGATAAAGAAAAGGCTGAAAAAAAGGGCGGCGAAGACCTTGTCCACGCGGAAGCCGAGCAGGCGGGCGATAGGCTCGTCAAAAATCACGAAACCTATGGCCGCTCCTGTGGAGGCGACCATGGCCGTAGAGACCGACAGGGCAGTGGGTACGGGTTTCGACTTCCGCACCCAATAGATCCCCAATAGTACCGCCACCGCCGCAGAGCTCCGGATGGCGTAGGTGATGTAGGCGGTGTCCAGGATGACTCCTCTCAGGAACACGGCCAGGGGAATGGTGATTGCTCCGATCGACAGCACCATGAGCCTTGAAACGCGGAACAGCCGACTTTCCCGGACATTTCGACCGAGCAGCTGATAGAGGTCTTTGGTGAGGATCGTGCTGACCGCAAACAGAACCGGAGC
>CP070696.1:455695-460537 GCA_020353535.1 Spirochaetaceae bacterium
CCAGCACTGTAGCCTTTATTCCGATAGCATTCAATTCTCGTGCCGCCTGCAGTGCGCGATTCATAATATATCCGTTTGCAAATATAGCAATATCATCGCCATACTCAAGCCGAACACTGATCTTTCCTAATTCGAAAACATCATCATCGGTTGTTATCACGGGTTCTCTTCCACTACCCAGTCTAAGATAGGCGGGGCCCTTAAATCGCCCAAGAGCGAGAGTGGCCTGGTAAGCCTGATGGGCATCGCATGGTGATACCACCACCATGTTTGGGATTGCCCTGGTTATTGCGATATCCTCATAAAACTGATGCGAAGGGCCTTCACGCTCACCGCCTACCAGCCCTCCGTTGCAGCCCACGAGCTTGACGTTCAAGTTCGAGTAGGCAACAAAGGACCTTACCTGCTCACAAGCACGCATTATAACGAATCCTGCATAGGTCGAGACAAAAGGTACGAGCCCTTCCGCGGCAATTCCGGCAGCCATATTAACGGCATTCTGTTCGGCAATACCGGCCTCTACGATCCTTTCAGGATACAGCGCAGCGAATTTGTTCAGCCGTAATCCGTTTTTCGTATCCGCCAGGACCACCATATATTTTCTATCTTCCGAGGCAAGATCCATCATGGCCGCTGCAAATGCCTCGCGGGTTCCCGTATAACTCATCTCATGTCACCCATCAATTCGTGTCTGGCGGTTTCCCATTCTTCCAGTGAAGGCACACCCTTGTGAAATTTATTGTTGTTTTCAAAACAGGAGATTCCTCTGCCTTTGACAGTATCCGCTATTATGACACTTGGGCGAGATTGCTCGTTACAGGCAATCTGTATTGATGTCAATATCTGCTTTATGTCATGACCGTTTATTCTTTGGCAATGCCAGCCGTAGTCATCGAATTTCGATTGCAAATCCCCCATGTTACCAACATCATCGCACAGTCCGCTTGCCTGCCAGCCGTTTTGATCAACAAACACGATCAAATGAGCGGCTTTATATTTTACCGCCGTACGGACGGCTTCCCACATAGCTCCTTCCTGCATCTCGCCGTCCCCTACAATGGCGTAGATAAAATGGGATTTCCCCAGATACTGGCGCGCTATTTCCATACCGACCGCGATTCCTAATCCATTCCCCAGTGATCCGGAGGTCATATCTATACCGGGTGTTTTCAGCATGAAGGGGTGGCCCTGAAGAATGGAATCGATGCTGCGGAAGGAATAAAGCACATCGAGCGGGAAATAACCGCGCATTGCCAATGCCGCATAAACAATAACGCATCCGTGCCCCTTAGACAGGATAAACCGGTCCCGCTCGTCCCACTCCGGATTCTCCGGATCAATATGCATTGCATGAAAGTACAGTGCCGCTACAATATCAGCGGCGCTCAAAGCAGCCCCGGGATGTCCGTCCTTGGCATGATATATGGTGTCAACCACAAGCCAGCGAAGCTCTCTGGCTATCTGCTCCAGTTTCAATACTGTTTTTGACGCACTCTTCGCCCAATGGCTCATGAAACCTCGAATCCTCTCTCCAGCAGGATCGATTCGAGAAGCTTCCACTGGTACGGACTGAAGTCTGCCAATACTTCGAACTTCTGCAGCTTCGTCTTGGGGACCTTCATTTTGCCCCGTTCGTTCTCCAAAGCCGTGACAACATCACCGATCGCTTTGAGGAACTTGAACTCCGGAATATCGTACATCATCATGGCAGATCCTTCCCGTCCGCCCAGACCGAAGGTATATATGTGATCCGACATCGGTCCGGAAACAACCGGGTGGGATACGCCCGGGATGGCGATGACGCTTCTGTCCCGGATGATGTAGGACTCGTCCAGATCACTGCCGTTGAAGAGCATCTGGATCCCATACGCTCCAAAGGGAGCACGGGATTGCAGCCTGAAACGGTGGTAGTAGATCTCCTCATGATCGGACTGTCCATGCTCGGGATCGTCCCTATCGTGGACGTGGAGGGGAGTCCCGGACCAGTGGCCGGCGGGGCTGTAAGTCTCGCCACAGGTCAGGTTCCTGCTCACCCTGTCCGGAGACACGAGAACCAGAACATCCCGTCGCCAGAAGGCTGCTCCGGAGCGCAGCAGAGTGCCCTGGTTTTCCCGGATGTGCAGCGGCGGTCTGCCGCTGCTCGACGGAGCGGAGTAATAGATCATCTCTCCGTCACCTCGTATGCGAACGTCCCGCCCGGGAGGTATGTATATGGCCTGGGCATTGCTGCGTTCCGGCTGCCGGGTGAACAGCCCGTCCCGGCTGCCGCTGAAGCTGATATCCCCGGTGTTCAGTTCGAAGTGTCCCTCCATAGGGAGGAACACCATCTCCCTGTCACCGCTGGTCAATTCGAAGGGCCCGTCATCGAGCTGAAAGGCCCCAAAACCTACCAAATCGACCGGAACGGCCTCGTCCTTTGGATCAACCACAAGCCCGCTTGTCTTTCCGTCATAGGGGATATGCGCGCTGATCTGCTTTGCTGCAATTTTCGCACTGTATTTTGCGACAGTAGATTCCATCTCTCATTCACCCTTCATCGTTTAGATTTCTGACCGATCCCCGGCTCCGAAGCTGCGAGCGCAGCGTCAGGCGTTGATGCTCACTGTTTCCATGTATCTGGCTGACCAGAAGCTTGACGGCCTGTTCACCCATCGTCTGGATCGGTCTGTCCACGCAGGTGAATCCCGGCGGCAGGTGAGCCGCCCAGGTTGGAGTGCCAAAAATCACCACAGACGCATCCCTGGGGATGGCCAAATCCCTCTGCATGATTGTGGAAACAACATGAATCGCAAAGGGCTCATCGGCGATATAGAAGGCCGTCGGCCTATCAGTGAGGGAGAGGAGCTCGACCGTATGGCGAGCCGTTTCGTCCACATTTACGATATGTCTCACCAGGTTGTTGTCCAGCCGCAACGAGTGTGCCTCCAGCGCTTCCAGGTACCCCGCGTATCGTTCCTGTATGGGCTTTGTTTGCAACGCAGCCGAGGAGATATACGCGATTCTCCTGTGTCCGTTCTGCAGGAGATGATCAACAGCTGATCTTGAATCCTTCCTGTTTTCAATGAGTACTTCACTGAAACCGATGCTCTCCTCTACAGGTCGATCGACAATGACAACATTTACATCCTCTTCGCGAAGGGCGTACAAATAATCTTCTCTGTGAGAAACGGGGCAGATGATGAGGCCGCTGCAGCTGTAGGCCA
Organism: Spirochaetaceae bacterium; assembly: GCA_020353535.1. Lineage (GTDB taxonomy): Bacteria > Spirochaetota > Spirochaetia > SZUA-6 > DRHE01 > JAFGQJ01. Next base: position 458,899 of record CP070696.1, read on the forward strand.
GAAAGGTCTGGATCGCCTCATATTCCGTGTCGAAGTCTTCGTCAGCGTTCGCGACCAGTACGTGCATGGATTGTCTGCGCGCCTCCCTTTCCACACCGCGTAGCAGTTCAATGAAATAGGTCCGGGTGATATCTCCGACTATGATTCCGATCAGATTGGTACGCAGGGATCGCATGTTCTTTGCGAGCAGATTGGGTCTGTAGTTGTGGTCTTTGGCGATCCGAATGATGTGTTGCCGCGTCTCTTCGCTGACCCCATCTTTGCCGCTCAACGCTCTGGACACCGCCGTTACCGATGTATTGGCGATTTCAGCGATTTCCTTAAGGGTTACTCGTTTTTTCTTCCCTGCTTTCTGCTTCATCTTCTTTCAATTACTCCGTGTACGCGTAGGCCTGCACCGGGCAGGATAGTACAACTTACCCTGTCCTGACCACACACCGTTCAACGATTGTTTTTCACTTTATCGTTAACTTTAACGTTATATTATCTGTTCATGCGAGATTCGTCAAGTACCCAAAAACATTGAGAATCTGACTTGACAAATACCAATCAGCGTGTTAGTGTATCGTTAAAGTTAACGTTTTCAATATCAATAATCGAAAAGAAACAGTAAAATCCGTACGGATTTTGCGTATTAAATTTAAGGAGGAGCACATGAAAAAGCTCGCGATTCTTGCGGTTGCACTGCTAATCGCCCCTGCAGTGGGACTCCTGGCCACTGGTACCCAGGAGACTGGCCCGGTAACCCTGACACTCTGGTTTCCGGCCGGCGAAATTACGGCCACCTCGATGCCACTACGGGACGGCACCGATCCCTGGACCGCTTTCGAGGCGGCGAACAATTGCGTTATCGATGTGGTGGCCATAGACTATGAAACGATGAAGCAGAAGCTGCTCACCGCTCTGGCCGGGGGAACCGCACCGGATGTGGGTATGATCGACGGCTCCTGGATGGGCCAGTTTGTGAAGGATGGTGCACTGGTCGAGATTCCGGCAGCCCACGCCAAGGAATGGATTGCCGGGGTATCCCCGGATACCGTAGCGCTGTCCGACTGGGGTGGCGGCAAGATGTACGGCTATCCATCCTGGGGTGAAGATGCCTACGCACTTACCTGGAACGTCGACATGTTCCGGGAAGCCGGATTCGATCCGAACAAAGCTCCCGCGTATCTCGATGAGTTCCTCCAGTACTCGGACAAGCTGGCCGTGCGTGATGGGGGGGAGATCAAACGCGTAGGCTACGCGATTCGCCACGTCGGTCATCCCCACGGCATCGTGGATAAATGGGATTGGTTGTCCATATCCTCGGGAGTAAAATACATCGATCCGCCGACAGTCATCACCGGAGGTAAAGCGGTGTTCAACCTGCCCTCGGTGGTAACCGCCTTCCAAAAGGCCCATGACATGGTCCACAAGACCAAGTCAACATCTCTGGATTTTCCTGATCCCCGTGAAGCCCTGCTCAAGGGATTGGCGGCTATGCAGATCAGTGAAGTCATCAGCATCCAGGTTCGTCAGCCCCGGGAGGCGCCCAACTTGAAGTGGGCTTTTGCTCCGCCGCCTGCAGCTGAAAGGGGCGGCAAACCTGCGGTCCATACCGCAGCCTGGCAGTACTCCGTGTTCTCGCCTTCCGAGCATC
>CP070696.1:460637-465248 GCA_020353535.1 Spirochaetaceae bacterium
AACTCCTTGTTGCGTGTAAACACTTCTTGCAGCCGTTCCCGCGTTGGTACAGGATACTCTTTTCCGTCAATTCCCATCACGCCTAGAATTTCAGATCGTGGAAGAAGGATCAAAATTCCCGCACGGGTCAATGCGATATTGGTGCGAGCATACTCCTTCTTGATATTCGTGATATTCAAAACTCAACCCATATAAAATGCAGGGGTGAGCCTACCGCTGCTGGATCTTCAGGGTACGCAGTCGGTTTAGGGCACAGGCAATTTCGATACCCCGAACCTGAGCAAGATGACCCGAGATCCTCTCGGACAAACCACCCGGTCCTTTCTCTTTTATTACCTGCATACATCGATCGATCAACTCTTTCATCGTGGCAGGCTCCAGATCAAGATTTCCGAGATAGAGGATGGCTTGAGCGATCGCTTTGGTTTGTGAAAGCTCAAGCAATTGTTCCACATCAGTCAGATCGATGGTGGTGGTTCCAAAGTGGATCCGATTTATTTCAGAAGCATAGACGCTTTTTTTCCCGTATTCGTTGAACGGATCGATCGTTTCAGTATACACGAACCGGCCACTCACCGGCTTGGGGGACGCCGCATGCTCCCGTCTCCTTTTGACTGGAGATTCAAGGGCGATTCTTTTTGCCGCGTCCGTAGCATCGTACGGCTCGTACTTGATCATCTGGATGACAGTATCCGCAACATCGAAATAGTCTCCCACTCCACCAAGAACCACAATCGACGATACTCCCTTATCCTCGTACAGCCAGCGAACTCTGTCGATGTATGGGGTGATCGGCTCATCTTCTTCCTTGACCAGCTCCTGCATTTTTCTATCGCGGATCATGAAATTCGAGGCGCAGGTATCCTCATCCATCAACAACACACGTGCATCCATTTCTAGAGCCTCCACAATACTTGCGGCTTGCGAGGTGCTTCCGCTTGCATTTGTAGTACAAAAGCGAGTGGTGTCTCTCTTGAACGGCAGGTTGTCGATAAAGCCCGATATGTCAACCGATGCTACGGATCTTCCGCTGTAAGCGCGGATCTTCACCGCGCGTGATTCTGCCGCACACAGCTCACGCCCGTCACCTGGAACGTGGTTATAAATACCTGTCTCTATCCCATGCAGGAGTGTGGATTTGCCTTGATATCCTCCCCCCACGACTAATGTTACGCCACGGGGTATACCCAGCCCGGTAATAGCACCCACATGAGGTAAGTCTACGGAAACACGGAGACTTTCCGGCGAGTGAAAGACCACTGCATCCTTCTCCTCCATAGGTTCATCACTCGTACCGCTTTTCCTTGGAAGGATGGATCCGTCGGCAATGAAGGCAACCAGATCCAGTTCCTCGAGTTTCCCACGGAGGCATTCGGCGTCCTCCGCAGCTTCTATATGCCTGCGGACCGTGCCAAGGTCGAGATTGGCAAAGGCCTGCCGCACGATCACCGGCAGTTCCTCGAAGAGCATAGTATTCGCGAGCCGGGCATTGATTTTTCTGCCCTTCGCGGGAAGACCTATGAAGAAGCGTATTTCAGCGCCATCCGGAGTGAACACTACTGCGCTTCTGTCCAAGATGGCCTGGGCGGGAGTATCCAGAGTGATGAGACCCGAATGTCCGGTGCCACGCCCCCGTTTGGCAACTCGTTTCGCAGCTGCAGAAAATATACGAGCCAGAAAATCTCGATAGGCGATTCCCGCTGTCTCTGTATCGAACAGATGTGCCGGAATACCAAGGTACTTTTGGGAAACCCGAATCCTGTAGATTCCCGTATGTGGCGGCGCATATGAATCTTTGGGGATTTGCGTTATGAACAGCTGGAAATCCGGAAATGCGTACTCCCCTTTAAGCGACTGATAGGCACCATAGTCTTTGCCGTCGATATTTTTCAGCTTGCCGTAAAGAGAATGAGACGATTGCATGGCAGCTTGTTAAAGCCTAAACAAAATATTGCTGAAATATTTATAGCGTGATACGTTCTTCCGATCAACCTTGAGCCTTATCCTGTCCGGACCGAAGACAAGGAGGAATTGTCCCTTGGGGTGAGGACATTTCGCCTGGAGATCACTGCACGCCTGAAATGCCCTATTGCCGGGCCACAACGTCACGCTGACGCACATCGACGCAGATCAGGTCGCCGCCGTAGTCCCTGCAGTATAATTTTCCTCTGCACAAAACAGGGGGCGTCCAAAATTTCACCGGTTTGCGCTTACCGCCAAGAACGTCACTACTCGATATCTCCTGATAGGACGAAGGAGTCGCTTCGGCGATGTGCAGCTTTCCCCGGGTCGTCAGGATGATCAGCTTTCCGGCTGCAGCACTGAGAGAAAAACCTTGCCCAAGGTCCTGTTCCCAGCACAATTCACCGGTTTCAGCATTCAGACACCTGAGCGAGCCTCGATCAGGATTGTCATTGTCAGGCAGGTTGTGGCAGCCGTAGATATGCCCTTCCCAATATATCGGGGTGGAGATGGTCGACCAGAGGTGCGCATTTTCCCACCGAACGTTCGGCTTTCCTGATTCGACTGCCAAGAGAAAGCCTACCAATTGGCGCAGATTTGAAACACCGTGAGCGATGTAAAACTTGTGGCCGAAGATGAGCGGATCCGCTGTCATTCCATCGGTTGCGAGCGCCCATTCATACAGCCACAGCAGCTTCCCGGTCTCAATATCGACAGAGGACAGACCCTTCCAGCTGGATAACAGAGCATAATGTTCATCCTCGTCAGCAGAAACAACCGGGGTGCAATAGTCCGTGCCGGTTGTATTGGTCAACCCGAATGTGGGGAATTCCTCCGGCGGCTTTTCACTTGCCCACAGCAACTGTCCCGTTTTTTTATTGAGTGCCATACCAGAGGTGTTTGCGGTCAGGACCAACAGATCTCCTACAACCACAGGGGATCCGGCAAATCCATAATACGGCTGTACTGCCCCATACTCAGAAACCAGATCCCTCTTCCACCGCAGGCCGCCCGTGCCCTTCTTTAGGCAGTAGAGAACGCCATTCTTGTTTAATCCATAGACATTTCTGCCGTCCACCGTAGGCGTAGCCTGCAGTTCCACCGGTGTTCCAGTGGAGTATCGCCAGATCTGCTCACCGGTATCTGCGTTCAGGCAGTAGATATGGCCTCGTCCCGACCTCAGCCCCGCCGTGTACAGCCGGCCATCCTCGATGGCGACGTTCGAATAGCCGCTGCCAAGATTGACCGTCCACAGTATTTTGGAGCCTCCAGCTAATGCCTTCGGGTCCCATTCCGTTTCCCTGGAGATCCCGTCGCCGTTTGCACCCCGCCAACGTGGCCAATCGAATTCGGTTTTTGCACTACCGCCGCTGCAAGCGCCAAAAAGGATGAGAACAATGAGTAATGCCGGGCAGAAATAGACTGATGTGATCGTTCTATGATTCATAGCGGCCCTCCTCACTGATTTCTGGATGAAACAGTCGTCGGGAACACTACTAGATGTGGCATAAAACAGTATGAAATTTTAGGCAGAGAGTATACGGGGATACACCGTTACTGATCGGCTGCACTCGCCTGAAGCATACTATTGAGCAAGAATCTTTTTCTCAGCTCTCAGATACCTGTCGACGAGCGTCTCGGTGATATGGATCAATACGGGACGTTGCTCGAGTCGGTACCAAGGAACTTTTTTTGAATAGCTGCCCTGCCAGATTATCGCCCCTGTTTCCACATCAATCGCCTTTACGGATAAACCTATATACAAATAACCGTATTCGAGAATTGTCCCCAGAATAACGGCATCCGCGTCTAACATGCTGGCAATCTGGATTCCCCTTGAATCTGAGATATCTGACACGGAGAACTCAATCTCTTCAAGCAGTAGATCCATCTTGTCCCTGGAAACGATTTGATATCCGGTCTTTATAAAAGATGCTTCGAAGGCATCTCTCACGATATAGGGTGCACCTTCTTCTTTGTTATACGTATCCCTATTTACAAACGGAAGTATGACAAAAACCTTCGGATCATATTGTTTCAAAGACGGGTTGACGTGCATTATCGGACGATTCATGGCGCAGGATGACATAAGGGAAACTGCGACACACAACATGAGCGTCTTACCTTTCATCAAGACAATTCTTCCAGGTGCCACAGGTCCCTCCGCTATCCGGAAAAATAGTGTATTGTTCGCAGTCCTATGTCCACAATAATACTAAGAGATTTCACCGAACTGTCAACAGAGCCATCAGGGAATCCAAATATATGCTGCTAAGTGACCGGTGTGGTTTTACCTGAAATAGACGGAGGATTCGAATGCGTCAAATGCGAAGGGTATTGGTTATATTGATAGTTATGACTGGCATTTCCTGCGCCACAGTGGATTTCGAACCCACACCGATTGATCCTGAAAAGGTCAATGAAGATTTCCGAGGGGCTGTTCAATCAGGAGACACAATAGAAGTCGAACACCTGTTGTATATGGGCGCTGAAGTGAATAAGGCGGACGCTGATGGGCTCACACCCCTCATGTTTACATCATATTCCGGACACTTGGAGGTTGCTCGCTTGCTCATCGAAGCGGGAGCCGATATCGCCGCCCAGGACAATAACGGTTACTCGGCCTTAATATAAGCAGCCGGAAGCGGA
>CP070696.1:465348-469940 GCA_020353535.1 Spirochaetaceae bacterium
AGGGCAGTCGGGGGCTCGCACCAACCTTCGCACCGCCCTGCACGATGCCGTTATTCGGCTACCGGATTCATCAGTAATCACCGTTCGTGATACACTGCAACTGAATCCCAGATCCGTATCCGTCGATATCTGGGACCTGCGCGATATTGCCCTATGCGAACCGAGCTACGAACCGTCGATCGATGAGCTGATCCGCGTCGGCGCGCTCTGCATGGGTGAGTTTCTCGAAGGATTCACGCTACGCGATTGCCGCGAGTTCGATGCATGGCAACTGGCGGCGGGTGACCAGATCCGTCAGCAGATGTCTGTGGTTCTGAACCGCCTGATAGGCGTGAATTTGGCGAACGGAGATTGCGAGCGGGCCGTTGCGCCTGCGCTTCGACTGGTAGCACTAGATCCATTAGAAGAATCATCCCACCGATTAGCCATAGAAGTATACGCGCGCTGCGCCAAGTGGGCTGCGGCATGGTCCCAGTTTGAACAGTGTAGAGAACTTCTAACCGAAGAGCTTGGCACTGATCCTGCAGAAGAGACTGTCCGCCTGGCGGAATCGGTACGAGAGCACACAATCCCCCGCGAGGCCGGATTCTTTCAGTTTCCCCACAGCAGAAGCTACCAACGTCTGCCGATCCCATCCACCAGGTTCTTCGGGCGGAACGCCGTGTTAGAACAACTACGCACACTTGTTCGTTCCGGTGCTCGTGTAATCACGGTGACCGGATCGGCGGGAATCGGAAAAACGAGACTGGCGATTGAGACGACTCGGGGGTTGGACGGAGCATTCCCGGGAGGAACTGTCTTCGTCGATCTCACATCCACCAGCGTAGCCTCTGAAGTGCCAAGACTGATTGCACAAGCCATCGGAGTGCAACAGCGCTTTGACAACGAAGCAGACCTGCTGGAGGCTCTTGCGTACCAACTCGATCGCCGGGCCGTCCTGCTTGTCCTGGATAACTTCGAACATGTAATTTCGGCAGCCGGCGTGGTGGGGCAGTTGGTGCGGAGGACCGAGACGGTTCAGGTTCTGGTGACGAGCCGTGAACTACTCAACATCGAAGGTGAGCGGCAGCTCCGCATCATGCCCCTGGAAATATCAGCGCAAACCACCTTTGATGCGGTAGTCAGGTCTCCGGCTCCGCAGCTTTTCGAGGACCGCGCCCGTGTGCATAGACCAGATTTTACAATTTCGCAGGAAAACTTCGAAGCTGTGAGAGCGATCTGTGTGGCTCTGGACGGAGTGCCACTGGCTCTGGAATTGGCCGTTCCTCTTCTTGGAATGTTCACGCTGGAGGAGCTTCCCAAGCTCCTTGCCGAGCCTCTAAGATATCTCACACACGGGAAACGGGATGCCGCCGGCCGGCACAGAACGCTCGAAACTTCGATCTCCTGGAGCTACGATTTACTGTCCCGAGAAGAACAGAGACTGCTCCTGGAGCTGTCGGTTTTCGCCGCCCCCTTCGATCTTAAGGCCGTTGAAGCGGTCTGTGGTAACGATTCTCAGACCGATCCTTCTGAAATTATCTATTCACTTTTAAACAAGAGCTTCATCCAGCTTGTGGAGGATTCTCCCTCGAGGCGTTTCGGGCTTCTGCAGGCCACCCGAGAGTACGCCCTGAAGCGGCGGGACATCCTTCCGTGTCTCAGTGAGGTGATGACCCGCCATGCGCGCTACTACTACGACCTGACCCTCCGTGCAGAAAAGGAGCTTCACGGCGCGGATCAGATCCAGTGGATTAACCGAATGAGTGTGGATCACCCCAATATCCTGGCATCCCTATCGTTTTTACGAGATCACCGACGAACCTGCTCCGCCTTGGGAATGGCAGTAGCTCTATCCTGGTTTTGGTATCGGCGGGGCCACCACGGTCTTGCACGCAGGTGGTTGAGGGAGTTGGTCCCCCTGAGCAACGACTGCCCTTCGGAACTGCAGGCTCGTGCCATACATTCTCTAGGCTGGTTTTCCTTCATAGTCGGGGAATGGCGTGATGCACGATCACTATATATCTCCAGTCTGCGAATAAGCAGGCAGATAGGCGACAGAACTGCTGAATCCTACGCTTTGTCCGACCTGGGTGTGGTGGAACGATGGTTGGGAAACGCTTCCAAGGGAGACGGTCTTACCGAGGCTGCGGTGCGGCTTGCAAGGCTGAGCGGATCTCCCGCCGTTCTTACACGTGCACTTATTTGGGCATACGCAACTACCGGTGGAGTCTTCCGCGACTGTTTTCCGGAGCCGCAACTTTTTGAGGCGCGCCGCCTCGCCATAGAGACAGGTGACCTCTGGTTGCTTGCCCATTCCTATAATGGCCTGGGCGATCTCTATTGTGAGTACGGTAGGTATGCCGATGCCCGCGCCAATTATGAAGCTGCGCTGCAGCAATTCAACGAATTGGAAGACCGCATGTTGGCCGCGTGGACGCTCGAGGGGCTAGGTCGGGTTGAGGCGGGATGCGGGGATTCGGTGTCGGGTCTCAGACAAACAGCTCGGGCACTTTACCTTTTTGATGAGCTCGGAGAAGAGCTGAACGTTGGATTGATGATGGCTCGAATCGCGGCAACGCTGTACAAACTGGAGCCGAATTCGAGCTGTGCTCAGATAGCAGGCGCTGCGGCGACCTTGATCGGGCGCGGTCGCCGCGATGAGCTTCGCCGGGCTCCCCAGATCGAGGAGGCGTCTCGTCATATTTCGAGGTTCGAAAATTCCTGTCCCGCCGAATGGTTGCGCGGCCAATCATTGAGTCGGGCGGATGCGGTGAACCTAATCCGAGAGCGAATTACGCAACTTACAAGATCTGCATAACTAACCTTCGTTCAATGCATCGTGACAACAAAACGTACCAACCAGAGGATTCATTCGCCCTTCTGGTTAAAGGGTACGTCGAGACCACCTATTTATTGACGTACTGAAAGATCAGGAATATTCGACACAACAAATCGGCTGGTTACTTATGTGGGTAATGGAATCTATAGACGATCTAAGGGTATGTTTAGTTCTGTGGGTTTTTCGTATGGCAAGGGTGCAATATGGGCATGAACTGGATGGCTTAACGACACCGTAACAAAATACTTGCTGCAAAACAGGGCTAAGAGCATAGATAGGCGCTTCCGCGATGCTTACGCAGAACTCAACGGATTGAGAGAAATACGTGCCTGGCTTCGCCGCACATGGGGCGAGAAAATGTAAATGCGGCAGCGGTTTCTAATAATAACTGCCTCTTATTAGACTACAAGATGATTCCCGGAGACTGATGTAGTTTGATGGTGGTCTGTTAAAGGTATCAACCTGAAGTGGTCGGATTACGGGGTACGGTCTTGAGACAAAAAGAGGCAGATCAGATCCCAGCTCTCCACTGGAAGGGTGAAGAAAGGTGCTATCCATCCCTGGGAAAACGATTCGGTTATCGAGTCATCACGCGTTTCTGGAAGTTGAGCTATAAGGCGCTAGTGTAGTCCGTTTCCTGTACATTCGCTATCAAAATAGTTGCAGAAATGTGAGCAGAATTGTGAGCAAATCTGCTGCCAGTTACATGCAAGAACCTACAAGAAGATGCAGATATACCTTGATATATCTCCATATATCTGCAAGAATTAGCAAGAGCTTACAAAGGACTTTAATATTCCTAGGGGCTAGTCGGGCGATAAAAAGCTCACCAAAGAGGTAGCGTCAATTCGGCGACCACCTCTTTGTTTTTTCCGACCTCCACCCTCTCGATGGAGGTTGGAAAGATCCTGACCGTAATATCGACCTCGCTAACCTTCATAGCAGGAAAGGCCCAAGCTCTTCGTGACCGAAAGAGGACATCGCTCTCTTACTCCAAGGTAATCAGACCGCTGGACACAGCCCAGTGCACCGCTTCCCCGCGGGTGTTCTTCCCGATCTTAGCGTATATGTTGCGCAGGTGGTTGCCAACGGTATATGGGCTCAAGTTGAGCTCCGAGGCTATCTCCTTGTCTGTAAGGCCCCTGGCCAGCAGGCAGAGCACCTCTTTCTCCCTGCGGGTTATGCCGGCCGGCATCCGGCCAGGAACTATTATACGATCCTTCCGCTGGAGGTAAGCCTCTATGCGTTCCGTGAGCGGCTTCAGGCCCAGCCGCTGCGCCTCCGTGGCCGCCTCCTCCAGCAGCCGCCCGGCGCGTTCTCTGTCTCGGTCTTTAAGCAGCCGAGCCTGCTCGTACAGGTACCAGGCTCGCCAGGGCTTTTCCTCGTACTTGTCGCACATGGCGACAGCCTTCTCGAAGTGCTGCAGGGCCAGCTCCTCATCCCCCCAGTTGCGGGCGAACAGGGCTTTAGCCGCTTCTATGGAGTATTCCTCTTCCTCGAAATAAAAGCGGTCATAGCCGCAGAGAGAGCGGTACAGGGGCTTCGATTCCTCAGCGGTGAAGGTGTAGCGAGCCAGGCGGCCGGCGGAGATCAGAAAATGGATATTGAAGGCGGGATTAGCGGCCTTCTTTTTCAAGCGACGCTTCAGCCTAGTCTGACCATCCTTCAACCAGACCTCTTCCCCGGTTATGTACACCCGGACGGCGATCAGCCAGCACAGCTGCACATCCGCCACCTGACTTGGATGTCCGCTGGATTCCCGCTCATGGCG
>CP070696.1:470040-474540 GCA_020353535.1 Spirochaetaceae bacterium
TTTCTCCGGCTAACATTTTCTCTTTTTCGGTTCTTAAGGGCATCTAGTGACTCCTGTTTGACCAACTCGAGCACATTTCTTAGATTGCTCACACTCGCCATCGGAGTGTGACTAACTTTTTGATCAATCTCCTGGCGGGGTTAATTTCAAGGAACAACTACTCTTAATAAAAAGACATAAGTTTTCGCTGAATCAACTGTTTGTCTTCTGCCGCCCAATATAATATTTTCAGTGGTTTTGTCGCTAATAATGAAAATTTATGTTGTCTTTTGAATCATTGCAATAAAATGTATATAAAAGACAAATTATTGCTGCCGTAAAGATCGAGAAGCGCGCCATCCCTGTGAATATCAACTAAAATCGGGTCGTATATGCTCCATATGGAGGTACCACAGGGTGATGTAGTTAAACTCCTGTAAAAACGAACTTTGAAAATGGCGTAGCCGCGGTTAATATTGGTTTGTTCAAAAAACTAAACATTAACCAGGAGGACTACGCCAATGGAGAAGGTACCACCTTCAGAGAGACTGAGCAAGGAGATTGAGGAGGCACTGTCGGGGCTTGGAAGGGAAGAAGGAGATTTGCTGGAAGTTCTGATCGAAAAGTCGGTGAAGATGGTGATGCAGAGGATCCTCGAACAAGAGGTCACCGACTACCTGGGGCGAGGGTACTTTGAACGCAACGCTGAGAGCCGGCGAGGGTATCGTAACGGCTATGAGTCAAAGAAACTCAAGACCGCGGAAGGGAAGGTACCGTTAGAGGTTCCCCAGGTGAGGGGATCGGAGCAAACCTACAGATCGGAGTTTCTGAAGAATCTGGATTTCTTGAGCCCTGGATTACGACGGTTGGTGGTTGAGATGTACACCAGAGGGCTTTCTACCCGAGATGTTGAGGACACACTTCGGGATCCAGAGACCGGAGAGCTTCTGTTGAGCAAGGACGCGGTGAGTGAGCTCACCGAGGAGCTGTGGAAGGAATACGAGCGGTTCTGTGAGCGGGACCTATCAGGGTTCGACGTGGTGTATCTGTTCGTTGACGCAGTATATGAGAGTCTAAGGCAGATGGCGGGGATGAAGGAGGCGATTCTGTGCTGCTGGGCGATTACCTCAGGAGGTCATAAGGTATTGCTTCACATAGGGTTAGGGAACAAGGAGTCCTACGATAGCTGGGTGGAGTTCTTTCGTCATATGCAGCGCAGGGGCTTGAGGATGCCGCTATTGGTAACCAGTGACGGAGCTCCCGGGTTGATCAAGGCGATCGCCGAATGCTTTCCGGAAAGCAAACGTCAGAGGTGCACCTTTCACAAACTGCAGAACATTCGAAACAAGCTTCCTCAGGATGTCATCGACGAGCTGTACCCAGAGGTTCGTTCGGTGTTCTACCAGACGAATGCCGAGATTGCCAAGATGTGTGCAGCGAAGATCATCGATGAGTACGCCGACAAGTACCCCTCGGCGATCAAATGCCTTCAGGAAGACTTCGAGGCTTGCATTCAGCACATGGCGTTTCCTCCGGGACATCACAAACACATCATGACCACGAATCTGTTGGAGCGGGCATTCGTGGAGCAGAAACGCAGAACCAAGATCATTCCCCGGTTTTTCGATGAGAAGAGTTGTTTGAAATTGGTATATGCCACAATGGTGCGGGCAAGCCAAAAGTGGCGAAGGGTGAAGATGAGTGATTTTGACCTGGCGCTGCTGAGGAATATTAGGAAGCTCTATAACTGGCACGAAAGTGAGGATGGGTTCATATCCAAGAAACCTGCGGCATGACTATTTTCATATAATCAATTTTACAGGCGTTTTCAGACTTGACCCCGAGGTGGTTTAGAAGTTTATTCTTTACAGGCGAGGCGCCTCCGGGCTACTCCCATCGTGTTCCCCGCATCCAGCCCACAGGGTGAAACCATGCATCAATCCCGACTGTACAATTGAGTATCTACGTCCATTCTCATGTAAATCCTTCCACTCTATGGGGGAAGCCCAGCCGATCAACACCCTGCAAGGATCCGAGTCTCGTGTAATCTTTTGAATATGTTCCTGGCTGCTCCGGGAGGTATTGCGTCCTTCACCGGTTATCGGCTGCTTCAGAAAGACTTCCTCTTGATCCAAGACTGGGTTAAATTGTCCCGCCAGCACGACTTCGAATGGACTTCTTTCGTACAAGCCGTAGATGTACTGTGTAGCGTGGCTTGATTGACCAATATCTACAAAATCTGCGGTGTAACCGGCCTTGCTCCGATTATAAAAATTGCGCTAATCCTGTCGAAAAGCAAACGGTCAGCACTCCGTGTGATGTAGAGAATCACCCGGTACCTGTAAGAAACTCTCGGCCTCCCTGTTCACTGGGAGTAAAGTGAGGTTGCTCTCATGAGAGATTTTCTTGTGTGTTCAACAATGTAGAATGTTTAGATGCCCTCTCCCCAAATCGCCTGCATTTCTCTAAGACGCTTCAGGATTTCATTGTTTCTTTCCGTTTTGTTCATGGTCCCTCCTTCTGCTTCTTTATTTACGCACCGCTGCCATTGCTTCTCGCCCATTTTGCAATGTCATGCAGATACACGATACACCTGTCGCCTGCCGAAACCAGTAACAACCTGAGTGTATCCTTCCAGATCCTTGTCCAGTTCCGGATCTCCGGTATCCACGAAAAAAGGTTCTCCATTTAATGAGAGGATTTTGTTCGCCGTAGCGATGACAACGATGTTTTCTATTCCCACTTTACGTATCACAGTGGGACTGAGTTGCTGATTTCCTCTACCGAACATGTATCCCTGCTGCCCAATGATGGTGATAATGATTTTGAATCGGGCATCGGATTGCTTTTCCATCAATTCCAGAATAGCAGCTTCATTCAGATCGGAGGCAAGGATCCGGCGATTTTGTACCGCGTCGATTCCCAGAAGGGTCCCTTTCAAACCCAGCTTGTCCGTAACCGCCTTTGTCGTCGTTCCCGGCGCGATCAGGTAGATCGTGTCTTTGTCCATATTGTAGATAACGTCAGAAGCGATCTCATCCTGGTGAACACCTTCCCGTGGATTGCTGCCGGCTTTGGAAGACTGGTTGAGCCCCCGTTCATAGGGCACCTTCATGTATCCGTACAGCCGTGCAGACACCCGGTCCCGGCGTACCATCTCTTCGTCGATGTCCATCACTTCCGCACTCAGAAGCGATGTCTTTTGTGGGGTCCTGATAAAGTCCATGACCAGCCGGGCAGCCTTTATGGGACTGGCGGCGTATACTCCGGAATGTATTTTTACTCCCCCGGGGATGCCAAGCACCGGCAGCATGTCGGAAACCGCATCGAAGACATTCCTCGCCGTGCCATCCCCCCCGGTAAAAAGAAGTAGCTCCACCCCTTTCTCCCTCATTTCCCTGGCTGCCCTCTCCGTGTCTTTTGGAGTTGTTGCACCCGGTCTGATCGAACCTATAACCAAGGGAGAAAAACCGCATGAGCGCGCCTCGTTTTCACCCATCTCATTCGGATAGGTAAGCAGCTCGATTTCGTCTCTGATTTCAGCCAACGTCTTGAGGGCTTTACAGGTCCTGTCCGGAGATACGGGAACGGCACCGAGCTCTATTGCACGCTTATAGATAGCCTCCCCATCGCTGCCTTTAAGGCCGACCCGGCCGCCTATTCCGGCGACCGGATTGACAATGAGGCCTATTCTCTTTCTGTGCATTTCTTCTTTTTTTTCTGGTATGCTCTCCAAGTAGTCGCCCACCTGTCGGCGTCCTCGGCTTGATTGAAATCTCTTATCTGGTGGACGGACTGATTGTGGGGTGCCGTACGGATAACCTCGGGGGTTTCCCTGGCTTCCTTACAGGCCTGTTCGATAACGCCTGCCCAATATTCGATGTCCTCTTTCGAATAGGATTCACAGGGTTCCGGTGTAAAGGGTTCGGGAACCACGAACGGATGATGGCTGAGCCAATAGGACTGGATACCGAAATCCACCATACGATTCTGTATCTCATGGGAGCCGAATCCTGTATTTTCTTTTAGCTTTTCCAGGCTGTACCTGATCTGCTCGAATCGGGGCTTCCCTTCGGCATAAGGGTGAGTGACCCCGTCAATCTGCATGAGCAGATGCTCAAGGTACTGGTTGTTCAGGACGGAGATCTCTGCGGCGGTTTTCAGCCCTTCCGGTCCCATGCTTCTGATCCAGGCGTATGCCTTCAGTATGCACTCCAGGTTACCATAGAAACTTCTTATTTTGCCGACGCTCTTCGGGCGGTTGTAATCCAGGTGGTATCGCTCACCGGTTTTCGTCACAACCGGAATAGGCAGATAGGGTGCCAGCTTCTCGGTACATCCGTATGCGCCGGCTGCTGGTCCCTCGCAGCCATGGGGTGATGAAAATGTTTTGTGTAGATTGAAGTGGCAGGCATCGAAACCCGCTTCTTTCGCCCGGGCAATCCCCATGATGCCGTTCGCATTTGCCTGATCATAGAAACACAACCCCCCTGCCTCATGGACGATCCGAGTGAAATCGTC
>CP070696.1:474640-479005 GCA_020353535.1 Spirochaetaceae bacterium
CTAGAACGGATGGCGGGGCGGGATCTGGTCTTCGTGGCCGGGGGTATAGGGCTTGCAGCCCTGCGCTCCCTGATCAAGGTGGTTCTGGCGGATCCGAAAAAGTACGGCTCGATCTTGATCCTCTACGGCGCGCGGAGCGTGGCGGATTTAGTGTACAGGGAAGATCTGGAGCAGTGGCAATCCCTCAAGGGCTTGAAAACCGTGCTGACCGTGGACCCGGGCGGCGAGAGTGCCGACTGGAAGGGAGAGGTCGGGTTCGTCCCGGCGGTGCTGGAAAAGCTCAATCCAAGCCGCGAGAACAGCAAGGTGATCACCTGCGGGCCGCCGATCATGATCCGCTACGTCCTGGCGGCTTTGGATAAGATGGGTTTCGACCCGGAAGAGGTGATCACCACCCTGGAGATGAAGATGAAGTGCGGTCTGGGACACTGTGGGCGATGCAACGTGGGACCCCTCTATGTCTGCAAGGACGGTCCGGTGTTCACCTATGCCCAGATCCGGGAGTTCGAGGAACAGATCATCTAGTTGCGGATCATTGAAGAAGAAAATCCTCCGAGATGAAGAAGGGTACATGCGATGGCGAAACAGACGAAAACCGACCGGAAAAATCCGGCGACTGAAGCGGACAGGGCGATGCAGGCACTGCCCACAGCTACCGAAGCGGAGAAGGCAGAACAGGTTCAGCCCGTGCCTTCAGAGGCAGCCGAGCCGGGCGAAGAGGGCGTACGCAAGCTGATCCCCATCTACATCATGGGTAAGGAATACCTGGTCCCTGAAACCGTGACCATCCTCAAGGCCTTCGAGTACTCCGGCTACCGCTTCATCCGGGGCTGCGGCTGCCGCGGCGGCATCTGCGGGGCTTGCGCCACGGTGTACCGCACCGCCGGGGACTACCGCATCAAGGTGGGACTGGCCTGCCAGACCGTGGTAGAGGAGGGTATGTACCTCACCCAGATCCCCTTCTATCCAGCCAACAAGGCCACCTATCACCTGGAGGAACTGGAGCCTACCGTCAACACCCTGATGAAGCTCTACCCCGAGATGGCCCGCTGTGTAAGCTGCAACAGCTGCGGAAAAATCTGTCCCCAGGACATCAAGGTCATGGACTACGTCAACGCCGCCATCCGAGGAGACATCAAGAGGGCGGCGGAGCTGTCCTTCGAGTGCATCATGTGCGGCCTCTGCGCCTCCCGCTGTCCGGCTGAGATCGTACAGTACTACATCGGCATCCTCTGCCGTCGCCTGTACTCCCGGCACATGGCCAAACAGGCGGAGGATCTGAAAGCCCGGGTGGAGGAGATCGAGCAGGGCAAGTTCGCAGAGGAGTTCGAGAAATTGAAGAAGGCTTCCGAGGAGGAGCTGATGAAGCTCTACGCGGAGCGGGACATGGAGACGGTCGGCTGATTTCCGACTGAAGGAGCGCAGAGATGGCCTATCGGGAGTACATGAAGACGCTGATCAAGAAGGTGGAGGCTTCCCGCCAGAGGCGCCTGGAGGATTTCCAGGCGGGTACGCACCACGCCCGTATCCCTGTGGACAAGGTGGATGCCTTCCTGCGCCAGTACCACCCCGACTATATGGAGGGAACCAAACGTTCCGTATCGGTGGGACCGAACAAGGGAGATATCGTGCCCAACGAGGTGGCGGATATACTCGAGGCCCGCTGCCTGGTGGATCCGGATCAGATCGACCTGAAGCAGATCCACTATCGGACCGATGTGCTGATCGTCGGCGGGGGCGGCGCCGCCGCAGCCGCCGCCCTGATCGCCCAGGAACAGGGCTTCAGCGTGCTGATGGCCACCAAGCTGCGCATCGGAGATGCCAACACCATGATGGCCGAAGGGGGGATCCAGGCGGCGGACAAGCCCCATGACTCACCTCCCCGCCACTACCTGGACACCATGGGGGGCGGACACTTCTCGAACGATCGCGAGCTTCTCGAGGTGCTCACCACCGATGCACCCAAATCCTTGAGCTGGCTGGAGACCCTTGGGGTGATGTTCGACAAAGAGCCGGAAGGCGTTATGAAGGTGCTGCACGGGGGCGGCACCAGCCGGAGGCGCATGCATTCGGCCGGGGACATGACCGGAGCGGCGATCATGCGGGTGCTGCGCGATGAGGTGCGCAACCGGCCTGAAGGAATCCGGGTCATGGAGTTCGCTCCGGTGGTGGAGCTCCTCCTGGATGAGGAGGACTCTTGCGCTGGCGGGATAATTCTGAACCTGGAAACCGGGCAGTATCAGCTGATTCGCTCCGGGGCCACGATCATCGCCACTGGCGGCTTCGGGCGCCTGCACATCCAGGGCTTTCCCACCACCAACCACTACGGCGCCACCGCCGACGGCATCATCCTGGCCTACCGGGTGGGCGTGCCCTTCCGCTTCATGGACGCCAGCCAGTTCCACCCCACCGGAGTGATTTATCCGGAGCAGAACGTCGGCCTGCTCATTACCGAGAAGGTTCGGGGCGCCGGAGCTCAGCTGCTCAACCGGGAGGGAGAGCAGTTCGTCTATCCCCTGGAGCCCCGGGACGTGGAGTCCTCGGCCATATTGCGGGAGTGCCACGAGCGCAATAAGGGCATCCAGACCCCCACGGGCCGGGTCGGAGTGTGGCTGGACTCGCCCATGCTGGAGATCATCCACGGACCGGGTTTCGTGAAGAGCAACTTCCCGGCCAAGTACCGGCAGTTCGAGCGCCACGGCATCGATGTTTCCAAGGAGCCCATGCTGGTCTATCCGACCCTGCACTACCAGAACGGCGGTGTGAGGATCGACACCCGGACAGAAACCGGGGTGCCCGGCCTGTTCGCCGCCGGGGAGGTCACCGGTGGGGTGCACGGCCGCAACCGCCTGATGGGCAACAGTCTTTTGGACATCGTGGTCTTCGGACGTCGGGCGGGCGTAAGGGCGGCGGAGTATCTTTGCACGGCGGGCTCTGAGGCGGGCGGCGGTGCCGAAAAGGGAGGGGGAAAGAGGGCGGGCAACGGGACCGGGAAGTTGAGCCTGGAACACGTGCGCCGCTACAACGAGGAGCTGAAGGCCGCCGGTATCGACAACGGTCGCACCGCCCCGATGATTCTGCCAGACTACCGCTTCAAGGTGGGGTGAGTAGGATTCAACTGAAATACAGAATTCTAACTAGTCAGCCAATTTGCGTAGGATGTGTTTGGCCAAATTCATTTTTCGAGACGTTTGAAAACGTGGGGACACAGTGCCCCCAGGCGCAGGTCGGGGGACAGAGTGACGATTACACGAAGCTCTGATTCAAATCCTGTGGGGATCGGCTGGGCGTCACACGCCGGGGGCGCCAAGCCGCACCGCCCCGGACCAAACTCCACCAGGTGCCGCATGATCTTGTGGGCCTCCTCCGGCTCGGCAACAATGGCGAAGGTCCGAATTTGGGCAGATCACCGAGCACAGATCACCGAGTTTCGGGCTTTATTCGGACTCGCTGTATAACAGCGCCATGTCCGGAAGTTCCGTACAGTAGTAGTGAATCCAGACGGTAAAGAAATGGAACACGCCCAGAAGCGTGGCCGCCAGGCTGCCCCACAGCAAACCGGGAGCGAAAAACACCGGGAGAACAAACAGATACATCACGTTTCTGGTGTAACGGTAGGCGCCACCTTTAACCAGACCTTTTTTTCGAATGGAGGGATCAAAATGGTCCAACCCGAAAGCTCTGAGAATACCGAAGTAGCGCAACACAGAGTATAACCCCCAGATATTGAGAATTGCGATGATCCCTGCCAGGATGAGACGGATTGGGAGGCTTACGGCGAGGGTTCCTCCATTCAAGGCAGCGCTGGTTACAATCGAGGCAAGGCGGGCGGTGAGGAGAGCTACGAATCCGATCGAGTAGATCGTAAAACCCGAATTGCCAAAACACCGTGAAATCGCCGAGAAGCCGAGTTCCAGGCGCCAGAAGACCAGCACCCACAGCTGATGGAGCACACCTATGATAGCGGAGACCACCACGATAGCTCCAACCGTGATAAGCGAACCGTGAGTGACCCGAAAAGCAGGCAGACGACTTGACAGCCAAAGTCCTGCGCATAGAGCCAGGAGCAGTATCCCATGAAGCGGTTGTCGCAGGAAAAAATGCCATCTTTTCATCTCTCTCACCAAGTAGGAGATCAGCTATTCCCGATAGCTTCTTTGATCCTCTCCGGACTCATGGGCAGTTGTAGTAATCGCACACCGACGGCGTCGTGAATTGCGTTGGCAATCACAGCACCCATGACAATGATAGCCGGTTCGCCTCCTCCTTGGGGAGGAAAATTCTTGTTATCGATGATCACTGTCTCGATTTTTGGTAACCAGGAAAAACGAGGAATTTCGTAGGTATCAAAATTGAGATCGAGAA
>CP070696.1:479105-483172 GCA_020353535.1 Spirochaetaceae bacterium
GGGGGCATTTTCCGTGATGGAGAGAATCAGCATACCCCCCAACACGCTGACCAAACCGAACAGGAGAATGAGCAGAGCCCGCAGCACCAGATCCTTGGCCACCGCATAGTTGAACAAAGTGACCTCCCGCTTGTCTTTGAGCAGCGAGTTTACGTAAGCCAGGAACAGTGCAAGGGAGTTGATCTTAACCCCCCCGGCGGTGGAGCCGGAGGCGCCTCCAATGAACATGAAGATCATCATCAGCAGGTAAGTCGGATTTCGCAGGCCCGCCATGGGGATGGTGTTGAAGCCGGCGGTGCGGGTGGTGACTGACTGAAAGAAAGCGCTCAGATACTGGGTTTTGAGATCCATGGCTGCCAGAGCGTATCTGTGCTCCATTGCATAGATCAGCAGCATCCCCAACGCAAGGAGGGTACCCGTCCCCAAGAGGACCACCCGGGTGTTCAGGCTCAATCCCTTGATTGAGAAGCTCTTTCTTTTGAAAAGGTTGGGAACACCAGCAGCCAGCCAGCCCTTGAGATTCATGATCACGATAAAGCTCAAACCTCCGCATATGATCAAAGCGCTTATGGTGAGGTTCACCAGTACGCTGGACCGATACCCCTCAAGACTGTCGCTGAACAGGGAGAAACCGGCATTGCAGAAGGCGGAAACCGCATGAAACACGGAAATGAAGACGGTCTGCAGATTCGTGCCCAGTCGGATTCGAAAGCCGAGGAACAGCAGCAGCGCCCCTATCGCTTCGATGATCAGCGTGATGTTGATGATGCTTTTAATGCTCCTGCCCAGGTTGCCCATGTCCTTCTCGCTGGTCATGTAGGAGATCAGGAATCTGTCCTCCAGTGTCAGAGAACGGCGTAGGATGAAGGCCATGAAGAAGCTGAGGATCATGATCCCCAGTCCGCCGGCCTGGATCAGAAGCAGGATGATGATCTTGCCCCAGATCGAGAAGGCCGCGGCCGTATCCACGACGATCAGCCCGGTCACGCATACCGCGGAGGTGGCTGTGAACAGTGAATCGATGAACCCGAGCCCGGCGCCGTCGGGAGTGGTAAAGGGCAGCATCAGCAGAATCGTGCCGGTCACGATAACCAGTACGAAGCTCAACATCACGGTGCGGGCCGGATGGGCGGTCAGGCTGCGCACGAAGGCACTGAGCTTGCGGATGCGTCCGAAGACCTTCAACAGCACGAAGATGTTGCGCACGATGATGATCTTCCCGGGCAGGTTGCCGTACACCGCTCCCGCACTGGCGAACAGCAGATACTTGTTGTAGGCGAAAAGCGCTGTAAAGAAAATCAGGAACAGTACCTCGAAGAGATGCTTTTTGAAAAAATGCCGCTTGTCGCCGGAGCGGAGGAACTCAACGGTTATCTCGGCCAGGAAGAGTATCAGTATGGTGAAATCCAGCACGTTGGTGAAGAGGAAGGAAAACCTGGTCTGGATGTCGGCCTGCTCCACGATCAGGGAGACGATGCTGAGCAGCAGGGTGATCAACACCAGCCAGTTGATCTTGAGGCGGGTCTTCTGCGGAGCCAGCTCGGACTTTATAAGGGCCACGGTGACCTCACTATACCACGGGAGCCGGGTCGGTCAAGAGAGATGACGGATGGGGAGGCTAGAGCAGATTCCGTATCCGCCCTCCTGTTCACAAATTGGGAACAACTCGGTCTATTTCAGAATTTCTAATCGAGGGGCTGTAGAACCTTGTTCGAGGACTCAGCCTTAAGAATGAGTCCGATAGCCTGGTCCAGTCTGTTCGGATCTCGGGTCTCCAAGATTTTTTTCTTGTCCGCTTCGGCAACACCATCGAATTTCTGGGAAAGCAGCTTTAGTAAAACCTCTCGTTTTTCATTGAGCTTGCCCTCCCGCTCGCCCTCACGCTTGCCTTCGCGCTTGCCTCTCTCTATCAGCTGTTCCGCAACGGTCATATACACCTCCCTCGCTTCCCCTGTGTCGACCCGCCGAAGCACCTGTTCCACTTCCTGTTCATCGATGTCCTTAGATCCGTATATAATATACTCCAATAGCTTTTTTAGAAAAGTCTTACGTTCTTCATCCAAGGGAACACTCAACAGCTTGTTGTCAATCATGCTCGTGTTTTCCACCTTGAGAGCCCGCAGGTCGAGCATGCCAAGAATCTCCTCAGGCAGCACGCTCAGAATGAGATCCCGGGCGCTGTCTTCCTGGCTGAATACAGCCCGAAAGAGCGTGTCGTGGGGTTTGTGATGCGCGTCCATACACTGAACAACGGGTATATGGGAACCGCTGCTTCAAAATCCGCAGCACTGTCACGAAATTTAGTTTATTTCCCGCAGCATGGTTGCGGGATCGTTGGAGAGGCTCTGGGCGGGTGAATACACTTCTGGTTGAGCGGCGGAAGGCTTGCCCTACTCTTTCAACTCACCGGATTCCACCAGCTTGAGAAAGGCCTTAACCACCTTCGGATCGAATTGCGTGCCCGAGCCCTTCTTGATGAGCTTCACCGCTTCGTCAAAACTCATCCGCTTGCGCTGGGGCCGGTCATTGGTAACCGCGTCGAACACATCCGCCACGGCGATGATGCGGCTGGGCACGGGGATATCCGCACCGGCCAGGTGCTCCGGATACCCCGATCCGTCGTAGCGCTCGTGGTGATAGAGGACATGAGGGATGGCGGCCTTCAGGAAGGAGATGTCCTGGATCATACGCTTTCCCTCGAGGGGATGCTGCTGAACTCTCTTTCGCTCTTCGGGTTTCAACGGTTCGGGCTTCAGCAGGATGGTTTCGGGGATGCCGATCTTGCCGATATCGTGAAGCAGAGCGCCGATCTCGAGGTTGAACATCTCCTCTTCCCCCAGCGCCATCTTCGCGCCGATCAGCTTCGAAACTTCAGCCACCCGGTCGGTATGACCTTTCGCATAGGAATCCCGCTCCTCGATCGCATGCACCACCGTGTTCACGGTATCCAGGTAGGCCCTGGCCAGCTGGCGGTTCTTGCGCTGGAGGTAGGAGATCAACAGGGCTCCGGTTTCCCTAAGGCGGGAGCTCAGCGCTTTCATGATCGTGAAGGCCAGCACCGGAGCGGTGTAAAGCAGGGCTTCGAAATCTGTTCTGGATATTTCCATCACCGTGGTCGACTCCAGCGCCCGGGCGGTCGCCGAGCGGGGTCCCTCATCCAGGATGGCCATTTCCCCGAAGCATTCACCGTCGCTGTGAACGCCTAAAACAAACTGCTCCCCGTCCTCGAACCTCTTGGTGATTTCGATCTTGCCGCGAAATATGATGAAAAAACGCTCTGCAGCGGTATTCTCTTCGATAATAACCTCACCCTTGTCGTAGCGGCGTTCCACCGTAATCTGGTCGATTTGGTGCAGGTCGTATTCGGACATCTCCGCAAAAAGAGGGATTCTCTTGAGCTTTGGAATCTTCGAGCCTTTCGTAGCCTGCCCTCCTCTGGTGTCTGAAGCCGATCGGAAATCCGATTTTGGCGGACCCGGCTGAACCGATCCGGACAATCGCCGGGCAAATACAGTATAAATGGGGGCATCCCCGCTTGCAAGTACGATCATTCTAATATGCTCACTGTTATGTTTACTTATCATACTTGTTGATTTGAACCGCCGAATCCGCTATGATGATCTGACAGCGGTGCCACCTGAGGTCAGTGCCACCTGACATCAGCGCTACCTGCCCGCGGTGCCATCTGCCAGCGGGCGGACGAGGCAAGTAACTATCCGACGGGAGAAAATGATGAAACCGAGCTTCACGGTGCACAGAACCCCCTCGTTTCGAGTACTCGGGGATGACCAGCTTTACGAGGTCCATCTGTCCGTGCTTGAGGTCCTGCAGCAAACGGGGATCGTGGTACAGCACGAGGAGGCCCGGCAGCTGCTGAAAAAAGCAGGCTGCCGTCTGGAGGGCCACCGCGTCCACTATCCGGGCAGACTCGTGGAGGACTGTATCGAGAGCGCTCCCTCCCGTATCGTGGTCTTCGATCGGAACAAACGCCCGGCCATGCACCTGGAAAGCACTAGGATACACTTCGGTATGGGTTCGGACACGCTGTACGCCTACGATCCGAACAC
>CP070696.1:483272-487266 GCA_020353535.1 Spirochaetaceae bacterium
GATCGTCAGCGGGCCGAAAGAGGCCCCGCCCATGCTCCTGCTGCAGGCTTCAGGTGTCGCCGGCTGGTCGTGGAAGTATAACGTTGAAGAGCTGAATGAGCGCTACCGAACCTACGCCATCGATTTGATCGGTGATGCCGGGAAAAGCGAATATGCAAGCCTCCAGCATATCATGAAAACTGGCCGGGACCAGGCCGAGTTGTACACGGAAATCACAGACAAACTCGGAGTGGGAAAAGCGTTTGTGGTCGGAGCCTCCGAAGGCGGATTCATAGGAAGCAACTACGCCCTGTACGCTCCGGAGCGCGTCCAACAGCTGGTCTTGCTCGGACCAATGGGTTATGCCGGATCGGTGCGCGCAAAAGTCACGGAGTAACTCCACCTGCAGCAGGCTAATCGGGAAAGGCGCGCTTATTCCTTGACGGCGCCCCCCAATACCCCCTTTCGCAAGTACTTCCTGACGATGATTGCGAAGAGCAGAGCCGGAAAGGAGATGGCCAAGGAACCCGATGTCATGAGCCCGATATCCTCCGCTTCATAGGCCATTGCCTTGGTGATTTCAACCGGAGCGGTAACGGCGTTTGTTCTGGTTAGTACCAGAGCGAATATAAAATCGTTCCAGGCCATGATGAAACAGAGGATCCCCGTGCTGGCCAGCCCCGCGATAGCTACCGGTAGTATCACCTTCCAGATCGTCTGAAGGATCGATGCCCCGTCGACCTCCGCAGCCTCGTCCAGCTCCGTCGGGATTTCATCGAAGAACGTCCACATGGACCAGACCACCAGTCCAAGGCTGAAGGTGACATAGATCAGAATCAAACCCAATCTGGTATCGATCAAGCCAATATTTATGTAGACCATGAAGTAAGGAACGATAAAGACTACGGGGGGAATCATCCGGCTGGTGAGCACCAACAATAACAGCAGATTCTTGTGTTTGAATTTCTTTCGAGAGAAAACATATGCAGCCGGGGTGCCGACGGCAAGAGCGAAAAGCGTCGAGAGAGTGGCCACGATGAGGCTGTTGAGCAGGCGCTTTGGAAAGGCAGTTCCGGCGAACAGACGCTGATAGTTGCTGAAACTGGGTTTGAAGATCCATGAAGGAGGAAATTTAAAGGCTTCCACATGACTCTTCATGGACAGTTGAATTACCCAGTAAATGGGATAGAAGCTGAGGGACAGAGCGATCACCACAAGAATGAATATACCAATGCTTTTATACGCGTTCGTTCTGCGCATCGACAAAAATCCTCTCACATAGTTCAAAATTCATGAGGAGCGAACATTCACCTTGACGACTCTGGTCATGAAAAGAACGATCAGGACTATTATGAGCAGAATCGCGAAGACCAAAGTTGCGCCGTATCCCATCTGATTGTAGGCAAACGTCGTGGTAAAGGCATAATAGTTCATCGGCTCGGTAGAGATTCCCGGTCCGCCCGAGGTCATCACATACACCAGAGAAAACATTTTCAACGACTCGATTATTCTGTAGGTAGCTACAAACAACAGGGTGGGTCTGATCATCGGCACGGTAATCCGGGTAAATATTTGCCATCCCCTGGCTCCATCAATTACAGCCGATTCGAAGGGATCGGTCGGCAGCGACTCGATTGCGGCGAGTAGAATGATCATGACAAAGGGAATCCACTTCCAGGTGTAGGCGACGATCACCGTAAACAACGCTGTTGCGGGCCTGTCAAACCAAGCCGGCCCAGGGATACCTATCAGACTGAGGAGGTAGTTGATCCCGGGAACGGTTGGCGTGAACAGCAATTTCCAGACGATGGCCACCGCAATGGGCGGTATCGACATGGGCAGCAAAAAAATCCCCCGCGTCCATTTCAGGGCTTTGCTCTCGTGGTGCAGGAGCATGGCCAGGGACAGCCCTATCAGGATTTGAAGACTGACCGTGCCTGCCGATATCAGCAGAGAAACGCGGATCGAATTGAAAAAGCGGCTATCCTGCAGCATTTTTAAGTAATTACCGATTCCGACAAATCGATTGGCCTGGGGTGCAATCATGCTGAAGTTTGTCAGACTCAATATTACGACCGCTAAAATAGGTATCAAAATCAGCACCGTTACTGTAGCCAGCGCGGGCAGGAGCAGGAGGAGATACGATTTTCTCTTCAACGCTTCAGTTGTCATTGTCCACTACGCTCCTATTCCTCTGGTATATGTGCTGGGATAAGGAAATGGCTCCCGCAAAGGAGTTCACGGGAGCCCACTTCCTATTCGTGTCGGGAGCAATCTTAGTAATACCCCGCCTCTTGAAACACTTTGAAAACCTCCTCGTTCGCCTGCCCGAGAGCTTTTTCCACTTCGGCCTGGCCGGTGAGAATACTGCTCATAGCAATACCGATGATCTCCTCGATTTGTCTCCATTCCGGAGTATGAGGGCGATACAAGGCGTCGGCGTACTTGGCGAAGGTTTCACTGACCACTTTCACGTAGTTGCCGTCTCCCCAGTCGTATTTTTCCAGGAAATCCTTGCGCATCATCAATTCCGGTCGAATCAGCGCCGGATAATCGTGCTTCATGGCATTATCAAATTGGACTTCATCGCTTAAAGCCCATTCAATGAACTTGTATCCCAGCTCCTTTTCGGGGGAGTTCTTGGGAACTCCTAGGCTGTGGACACCGCTGGCAGCAACACGTTTAGCGCTTCCTCGAGGTACTACGGCAAAATCTGTTTTATCGACGACCGTTGATTTTTCGGGATCCAGTATCTGTCCGGTCAACACGTTCGCATCCGGATAGAACGCCAATTTCCCCTGTTGAAATTGGACGACATTCTCCTGCCAGGCCGAAGTGAGCACTCCCTGAAAACCATAATTCTGCATCAACCTGGCGAAGTATTTCGCAGATTCGATCGCCACCGGCTCATCGAGACTCGGATGCATATCATTTGGATAGTCCTTCACGATGCTGCCTCCATTCGCAGCCAGAACCATTGGATAGTGCAGACCGACTTGTCCGGACTTCTTGGCACAGCGCATCCCCACTCCGGCAATCTCAGAGGAATGTACTTTTTTAGCCATTTCTTCGAGCTCGGTCCATGTGTCCGGTGGCGCCCCCAACCCGTGTTGTTCCAGGATATCGATTCTATAGTGAAGGATCGTGGCTCCTTGCATAATCGGCAGGGCATACTGCACCCCGTCGACATTGACGGATTGGTAGGCAAGAGGGGCAAAGCCGTCCACGTCCAACAGCGCTGGATCCGCCAGGTTCTTGTTATTCATAAATTGATCCATTGGAGCAAACCAATCGGCTTTAATCCAACGGTGAAAGGTGCGCCAGGGAAGCCAAAGCACATCGTAAGCCCCCTTCGGGCTCACCAGCTCCATGTCTGCTTTCTGATCATAGTTCGCCGGCGTGATAAGCAGAATATTGACCTTCGCTCCAGTCTTCACCTCGAAATCGGAGACCAGATTCTCGAACTTCTGCACGATGGGGGAAGCCATTAGCAGAACATCAACTGTCTTCCCCTCAAAGGAGATCTCCATGTCGCCCCCAGCCTGGGTTGCCGGTTGTTCCTCCTGCCCTCCGGACCAGGCCGCCCCCACGATGAGAAAAGCCAGCACCATCGTGGTGCAGATTGTTAGAATTTTCTTCATTGTCTACCTCCTACAAGAATTAACACTCCAGGTTCGCTGGAGTACCTTTCAAGTACCACCTCATCGAACCATTGGCATCACCCCCTAACAACCTATCCCTCATCTACGTGACTGCTGGCAATCCTCTCCAGGATTCGCAGCCTCAATCGGTCCTCGATCTCCCTGTATTCCGATAGTCCCGCCAGATTGAATTGCTCTGCGGGATCCTCAGCCAGATTGAACAGCAGGTACGCTCTGCCTTCCGTGTTGATTGCGATTTTCCATTCCTGATCGGCAAGCATATATTCGCCGACGATCTCCGACAAAGCATTCTCACGATGAGATCTATCGGGATCTTCCAGAGTCGGCAGAAAGGATCTGGCAAATTGGCGGTA
>CP070696.1:487366-491265 GCA_020353535.1 Spirochaetaceae bacterium
AATTTCGGGCATCTCCGACGAGATCATGATCACGACGACTCCGCTCTCCACGAGCTTGTTCATGATCTTATATATCTCGTATTTAGCCCCTACATCGATTCCTCGGGTGACTTCATCTAGTATCAGGATCCGAGGTTCGGTCATCAGCCACTTCCCAAGAACCACCTTCTGCTGATTTCCTCCGCTGAGATTCATGGTCTTGGTCTCCGTGGAGGGGGTCCTGATATCCAGGTAGCGGATATACTTGTTCGTGTAGTCTATTTCCGCGTTCTGGTTGATGGATAGACCGGAGACTTTTCTCAAACTCGCGAGGGTGATATTCTCTTTGACACTCATAAGCAGGATCAGCCCATACCGCTTTCGATCTTCCGAGAGGTAGACCAATCCGTTTTTAATCGCCTCAACCGGGTTCCCAATTTCGACTTCCTTCCCATGAATGAGGATTTCACCGGTACGATATCGGGCATTGACGCCGAAAATGCTGGTTGCGAGTTCGGTCCTCCCGGACCCCATCAGTCCCGCGATACCCAGTATCTCGCCTTCGAAGGCGGTGAAGCTCACGTTCTTGATCACCAGCGCCTCGGAATTCTCTGGATCGCGGAAGTTGAGATTTCTAACCTCGAGGGCCGGCTTGCCCCGTTTGAATTTCTCCTTCGGGAAAAGGTTTTCCAAGGTTCTGCCGACCATCTGATATATCAGTTTTTTAACGTTCGTTTTCTCTCTGTTTTCCGTGGAAATCAGCTCACCATCCCTCATCACAGTGATGCTATCGCCTATATTCAAAATCTCGCTCAGCTTGTGCGAAATGTAGATGCATGTGACGCCCTTCTGCTTGAGGTTCCTGATGATTTCCATCAGAACCTGAACCTCGTGCTCCGCCAGTGCGGAAGTCGGCTCATCCAGGATAAGTATCTTGGCATTCTTCGATAGGGCTTTGGCGATTTCTACCAGTTGCTGCTGACCGACCCCGAGGTTACCCACCAGCTCCTCAGGATTGATGTTCAATCCCACTTCGGACAGCCACTTGCCTGTTTCGAAGTGCATGCGGTCCCAGTCGATTATCCCAAGCTTGGCTGGGGCACTGCCCATGAAGATGTTCTCGGCGATGGACAGCTTCTTGAACAGCGCCAATTCCTGGTAGATCGTAGCGATGCCGGATCTTTCCGCATCTTTGATCGTGTGAAATACCCGCTCCTGCCCGTCGATGAAGATTTGCCCTTTATAGCTGCCATAGGGATACACGCCACTCAAGATTTTGATCAGGGTCGACTTTCCGGCGCCGTTTTCGCCGCATATCGCATGGATTTCCGCACGCCGCACCATCAACGAAACCTCGTTTAACGCGAGAACTCCGGGAAACTCCTTCGTGATCTGCTGCATTACCAGTACGTTTTGATCCATTCTATTCCCCGCGATGGGTAGGGTTCTTCAAACAAAAAAGCTAGTACCCGGCGGAATGTCCGCCGGGCACCAGCACTAGACTGCTTAGGCGACAGTCTACTTGGGCCACTTATCCTTTGGCACGTTCTTGTACACGTCCTCCATTGTATGGAAGCCATCGTTTATTACAGCTTCGACCATGTTGGTTTCGTCTACGGGATAGATCGGCGGCAAGACAGAAGGCACATCTTTGAAACCGTTATTCACCGTCCCGGTGATGTCGGGCTCCTCCCCTTTGGCTAGGGCGACGGCCGTTTCCATTCCTGCCTTGGCGAGAAGTCGCAGAGGCTTGTAGACCGTCATGGTCTGAGTCCCTTCCACGATTCTCTGGCAGGCTGACAAATCGGCATCCTGGCCGGTAACTCCAACCTTGCCCGCAAGTCCCTGAGCTGCCAGGGCTTGTACCGCCGCAAGAGCCAAACCGTCCCATCCGGTGATGATCCCCTGGATGTTATTGTCATTGGCGGTCAGCGCGTTCTCCGTGTGTTTGAGCGCTTCTTCGGGCGACCAGTTGTTGCACCACTGATCAGCGACAATCTTTATCGCACCGCTGTCCACGTGCTTCTGCAGGACGTTCATGTTGCCTTCGTAGACGAGGTGGGCGTTGTTGTCGGTAGGCCCACCCTTGAGGACCACGTAGTTGCCCTTTGGGTGTTTGCGGACCAGGTACTCCGCCATGTACTCGCCGACCCGGATGCTGTCGAAGGAGACGTAGACGTCCAGGTCGACCTTGTTGATCATCCGGTCGTACGCAATGACCGGCACATCTACCTCATGGGCTTTCTCCACGATGACACCTGCTGCTTCGGCATCCTGGGGCACCACGATCAGGACGTCGACGCCCTGAGCGAGCAGGTTCTCGCACTGGGAAGCCTGTTTCGTCGCGTCGCTGTCCGCAGCCTGCACTATGAGCTCCACGCCCCCGTGCTCCTCGGCCCAGGCCTCCATCATTTTCCGCTCTTTAGTCCACCTCTCCTGCTGAAGGGTCCCGAAGGACAGGCCGATACGAATCACGTCTCCTTTTGCGGTCGTATCGGCTTTACCGCCGGCAAACGCCGCAACGGTAACCAGGAGCCCCATGACCGCCACGGCGGCCATGCACTTCAGAAATCCTTTCATATTAACCTCCTTGGGTTATTCGGTTTCCTCACTACTTCGCTGTTCCATCAGCCTGCCGCTCTGCAGCTGCCGTTTCCACACGGCTAGGCCTTCCTCTGGAGGCAGGTTCCTTCTTTCCAACGTACTTTCCGTGAGAGCGACGTTCAGAGACGTTTTCCTGGGCACAGATTCTTCCACACTGCCAGGATCCATTTCCTCCGCTCTGGCCGCGCGCACCTTGGCGGGATCCAATCCGAACGTCGCGGCAACCAGCTTCCCCAATTCGACCCTGTTTACGCTTCTGCGCCCGCAGCAGTGAAAGGTACCGACCTTTTTTCGCTCCACGATCGTCAGCATCGCCTCAGCGCAATCACTGGCCAGGGTCGGGTTGGCCTCCACATTTATGTAATCGGT
Organism: Spirochaetaceae bacterium; assembly: GCA_020353535.1. Taxonomy (GTDB): domain Bacteria; phylum Spirochaetota; class Spirochaetia; order SZUA-6; family DRHE01; genus JAFGQJ01. The sequence continues at coordinate 490,319 of CP070696.1, forward strand.
CCATTCAACGATTCGTTCGCCTTTCTGCAGCTGATCCAGCATCCAGTTGGGCAGCGTTCCGAATCCGGTAACCCGCTGCTCCGGGACCCAATCGGGAAACGACCAGTTTCGCCCGTAAACCGCGGCGATACGTGCGATGCCATAATCGATGCCGATAGAGCTGACGATAGTCTCCCCCACGACCTTCAACAGCCCATAGTAGTTGACGGGGCAGGGCACAGCATCTTCGGAGTACGGCGGAGTTCCCCCTCCGAATACCCAATCGGAGGAAACAAAAACCATCCTGGCGCCGCACTCCCCGCAGGCTCGGGCGATGTTGCGCGTGGCGTCTACCATCAGCCGCCATCCGTGGGCATTATCCTGCTGGAGGAGCGCCATGTCCACCGTTGCAGCGCAGTGGATCACCGCATCGGGTCGATGGCGAAGCAGGGTTCGCCGGACCTCCTCGGCGTCGGTCACGTCGACTTGCTCCAGAGAGCAGTGCAGCCGCGACGCCGGCCGCCGTTTGTACACGGAGGCGACAACTTCGGCGCCGTACTTCTCCCGCGCTACTTTAATTACGTTGCTTCCTACCAGACCCGTGCCACCCGTGACGAATACTTTCAACAATGTACACCTTGTTTCAACGGCCCGAGTCCACTCTGCGACCGACGATTCTGCTGCACCGCAAGCTGGACGACCATTACCCTTTCCATGCCGCAGCCATCGGGTATGCAGTTTGCAAATGGCGCCGTCGTGCTCCCGCAGAAGAGACGGCCATCATATCACGTTTTCTGTATGAGCGCAAATATTTTTATAGATTACCTTACCAGTGTGTAGTAACCAGCCAAGAGTAGGCGATTCTCCCTCAGGCGGTAGAATGATGGACGTCACAGTCACCGCCCCCTTCAGCTGTCAGACAGCGGCCATCTGACACAGGGCCTGCGGATCTCGCCGTCTTGCCCATA
>CP070696.1:491365-495250 GCA_020353535.1 Spirochaetaceae bacterium
CTACCAAGACGGGAAAGCGCACCTATCAGGAAGCTCGGGAGGAGCTTCACGGCTCTCTCGAGCGGCTCCGGGTGGACAAAGTGGATCTGATACAGATGCACAATCTGATCGATCCGGATGAATGGGAACAGGCTCTGGGTCAGGGCGGAGCCCTACAAACGATCAAATCCCTCGCCCGCCGGCCCTGGCAGGCAGAACGCACCCGCAGTACCTGGTATCAGCCCCTGGAGGATAAGGATGCGATCCGAAACGCAGTGAGTTGGGTTCTGGGGGACGCACAGGTTTTTCTGATCGCCGCCGGGGACATCAACCTGCTGCCCCGAATTTTGGAGGTGGCCGGTCAGGTGAAATCCCGACCCGCCGATTCCCAGATGGAGAAGATGCTGCTGAACCATGAGGTGCAGCCGATCTTTCGGGGCACCGAGTTCATCTGGCAGAGATAGTCCGTAATCCCGATGGGCCGAGAACTGTTTAGACCTTCTTGCCTTGAAAGATCCAGTAGTTGCAGTGTTTTTTCAAATAGTGGCAGTGCCTTGCGATCTGCAGCTTGGCGAACACGGAGATCATCCACTTCAGGGAGTTGCCGTTTCCCCCGTTGTTGGAGAACCAATATCGGGTCACGTCGAATCCGCGCATTACCTCCGGGGTAATGTCGCGCCGGTTGTCCAGGGAGAGACCGACCTCCTCGAAGCCCCTGAGGTAGGTGTCCATGGTCCAGTAATGTTGGCCGAGCCGCTTTTCCATCCAGCGGAAGAACATACCGCGGCGGGCGGTTCTGCTGACCATGTCCGCGATGAGGTAGGTGCCGCCGGGCTTCAGCACCCTGGAGACCTCAGCCAGGAAGCGGTTCTTGTCCGGGTAATGCATCGCGCTCTCTATGGTGATGACCACGTCGAAAAAATTGTCCTTGAGAGGCTGCATGTCCTGTGCGTCGCCGACAAAGAATTCGATGTTGTCGGTGTTTTGTTTGGCTGCCAGCGCCCGCGCCACCGCAACGTTCTGCGGGTGGATATCCAGTCCGACTGTCTGGGCAGGTCCGCATTTGCTGTGGATGTAGGTGGTTTGCACCCCGTTTCCGCAGCCGACCTCCAAAATCCTCCCACCGGCCAACGGCGGCAGGAGGTCCAGACAGGCATCCGTGAGATTCTTCTGTCCCTGCAGAAGATCATCGTGGTCGTTGCCGTAATAGGGGAAATGGAGCATGAAGTGCTCACCATAGACGTCCTCGTACATATTGTTCATCACGGTGTAGTAGTTGTTCCTGCCCAATCCCGCCCCGATGAGTGCCAGCGCCTGGTACAATCCGTTTTTTCTCATTTACTCTCTCATTTCATTAAAATCGCATTACTATACTCCAAGTAGGTATCTGTGGCAAGGCAACGGGGGCAACCTGGTCGGTTTTGGAAGCCCTTACTCAAGTCGGGTGAGCGGATGGACTCTTGCTATCCGATAAATTACAATTCTTCTCTGACTGCTTGTACCGGTGTTCCGCCGATGAGGAGGATTGCATCATGAAAAAAACCATTCAATTCAGACTCAATGCAAGGCCTGTACGAATCACCGTAGATAGCGATCGAATGCTTCTATGGGTGTTGCGAACGGATCTTGCTTTAACCGGAGCGAAATACGGCTGCGGCAAAGGATTCTGCGGCGCCTGTACGATCCTGCTAAACAACAAAGCTGTCCGATCTTGTCAAATACCCGTGGAATCGGTAAAGGACCAGGAGGTCATCACTATCGAGGGATTGTCCAGAAATGGCAACCTCCATCCATTACAGCAGGCATTCATGGAGAATGATGCCCTGCAATGTGGCTTTTGTACTCCCGGAATGATCCTCACCGCTTACAGTCTATTACGCGTCAATCCGCAACCCTCGGCATCGGAAATTATAGAAGGGATGGATCATAATCTATGCCGGTGCGGCGCACATAACCGGATCGTTCAGGCAATCCAGGCGGCAGCCCAGTGGATGACAGGGGGATGGAAACAATGAAACGGGAGACCCACGAAGACCATTTGGATCTCGACTTCAAAGATATATCACCCCATTTTCTGTATATGAACCGGCGGGATTTTCTCAAAGTGACAGGGGGGATAGTGGTTTTCTTCACCGTAGGCGGTCCGATCGCGGTCGCACAAGATCGGAGTCGGCAGGGGCGAGGTTCACCTGGCGATTTCAATGCCTATTTGCGCATTGGAGAAGATGGACGGGTGACCTGCTTTACCGGAAAAATCGAGATGGGACAGGGCATTATTACATCCCTGGCGCAGATGTTGGCAGACGAGCTCGACGTCGCTCTAGAATCGGTCGACATGGTTATGGGAGATACGGATCTGTGTCTGTGGGATATGGGTACGTTCGGCTCGATGTCGACTCGATTCTTCGGGCCTCCGCTGAGAGCCGCTGGTGCCGAAGCGAGGCGGGTACTCCTCGAATTGGCCTCAGAGCGTCTCAAAGTCCCAGCCGGGCGGTTGCGGGTTGAAGGCGGCATGATCGTTGACAAAACGAATACCAAAAACCGGGTATCCTACGGCCAGCTGGCAAGAGGGAGAATGATCGAACGACGCCTGGATGAGAATGTGGCGGTAAAGAGCCCGTCGGAATTCGAGATCATCGGGAAAGCGGTTACCCGGGTAGATGCCCTTGAAAAAGTCACCGGTAAGGCAGAATATGCCGGCGATATATTGCTACCGGATATGTTATACGCCAAAATTTTGAGACCTCCCGCCCACGGAGCTAAATTTGTTTCTGTGGATAGCTCGGCCGCTAAAAGGGTGGAAGGTGTTCGCATCATTGAAGAGCGCGATTTCGTGGCCGTGTTGCACGAGTATCCGGACGAAGCCGAAAAGGCGTTGTCACAGATCAAAGCCGGATTTGAAACACCGCCAGCAAATCTAACCGATATCAACATCTTTGAGCATTTGCTGAAAGTAGCCCCTGCGGGGAATATCGCGGCCCAGGGCGGTACGCTCAAAACTGGAGAAAAGCTGGCCGCCGAGATTTACCAACAAACGTATTTCGACGGCTATGTGGCGCACGCTGCGATGGAAACGCATACCGCCTTGGCGAAGATCGAAGGAAATAGAGCCACAGTTTGGGCTTCCACGCAAACGCCATTTGGAGCCAAAAATGAAGTGGCCGGCGCCCTGGAACTGCCTGCGGACAATGTCCGTATCATCACGCCGTTCGTCGGAGGAGGATTTGGGGGAAAAACTAGCAACAGGCAAGTGGTCGAAGCCGCCCGTCTGGCAATGCTCACGGGAAAACCGGTGCAGGTGATGTGGAGCAGAGAGGAAGAGTTTTTCTATGACACGTTTCGACCCGCAGCGGTGGTAACGATACGATCCGGCATCACCGATCAAGGCAGAATGACTCTGTGGGACTATCATGTATATTTTGCCGGCGAACGGGGCTCGCAGCATTTCTACGATATTCCTCACCACCGCACCGTAACCCATGGATCCGGTTGGCGAAGCATACAGGGCTCCCATCCCTTTGGGACAGGTGCCTGGCGCGCGCCGGCGAACAATACAAACACCTTTGCCAGGGAATCGCAAATTGATGTCATGGCAGCGGCGGCCGGGATTGATCCGGTATCGTTCCGATTGCAGCATCTACAGGATGGCAGAATGCGCCGGGTGCTCGAAGTGGCCGCAGACAAATTTGGCCGGGAGGTGAGAAAATCTCCCAGCGGCCGGGGGTACGGCGTGGCTTGTGGAATCGATGCAGGAACCTATGTGGCTACAATGGTCGAAGTCGAGGTGGACAAATCGAGCGGCCAGGTTCAAGTTGAGAGAGTTGTTTGTATACAGGATATGGGTTTGGCAATTAATCCCGAAGGAGCCGCTATTCAAATGGAGGGGTGTATCACCATGGGCTTGGG
>CP070696.1:495350-499069 GCA_020353535.1 Spirochaetaceae bacterium
TTCAGCAGCGCTTCCCTGCGGGCGGCGAGAGCCACCGCATAGCCCTGCCTGGCAAGAATTTCGGCCATTGCCTTGCCCGTACCGGAGGAGGCTCCCGCTATCGCGACCACCTTCCTGTCAGCCATACTACGCTTTCCTCCTTTTCAGGAAACGTCCCGAATTCGAGCCAAGAACGCCTGGATCTCCGCCATCCCTTCCAGGATGCCGATCTCCACCTCCATCTCCCGGATTTCTCCCGGTTCGATCCAGGGCAGGCGCTTTTCCTTCCTCAACGTACCCCTCCCCACGATCTTTGTGTTCACAGGCTCGATGCCGACTACGTAGTCGCCCTCGGCCAGCATCTTCCACTCGTTCAGATAGGGTAGACTGTCCGTGCGGAAGCGTAAGGAAAGTCCCAGGCCTCCGTCCAATCGGGGATTGACCAAGGCAGCCAGGGCGTAGCCCTCGGAATCTGCGGCCATGGTATGCAGGAAATCCTGCCCCTGGAAACCCGGCTGGGGAGCGGAGAAGTGCAGGATCTCACCCAGATGGGCTTCAGCGTTGCGGTCGTAAGGCTCCACATCCGTGGAGCTCAGGTGCAGCTCGCTGGCGTCGTCAAGGAGGGGAAATCCGCAGTTTATATGATAGAGTACGGTCAGCGGGGAGCTGGTGAAGCCGAAGTTCTCCACCCGGTCCCGAAGGATCAGGTGTTTGCTCCCAAGACGGGAGGTTATGCTGCGCTGCAGACGGAGTTTGTCGCCGAACAGGGCGCATTCCTCCACCGTGCCGCTGATCTCCAGCAGATACTCTTCCCTCTCCCAGCGGGAGTTGTCGCTGAAGGCCACGGTGGCCAAACCCGCGTAGCGTCCGTGCAGGCCCAACTCCTGCTCCCCATCCCGTTCCGGATCCCCGAAGTAGGTCAGGCCGCAGGTTGTCAGAAGACCGCCGAAAAAGGTGTTCAGCCACTCGAAGCCCGCGGGATTGTAAAAGGCGGGATGGCTTACTCCGCCCGGAGCGAGATAGACCAGGTTGGTGCCCTTAAAGGTACAACTGGCGATGTCCAGCCCTCTACCGGGAAGCACGGTAAACACCAGACCGCCCCCCGTATTGACCTCCACGGCCTGAACGCCCCTGGCCCGCCCGCTAGAATACTCGAAGTGCCGGGTTCCGCCGATCTGCTCCAGGTTCCCCACGCGGCGTTCCAGCTCCCGCTTGGACAGGGATCTTCCGAGGACGTTCATGGAATCCTCCTCGCTGCCGTCATTTGGGTACCAGCACCGCCTTGAGGATCGGCGCCTGGCCGCTGTCGCTGGCCATGAATACATCCCGAAGCTCGTCGAAGGAGAAGGTCCTGTTTACCAGCAGCGATGCGTCGAACAGTCCGTTTCTCAGGATACGTATCGTATCGGGGAAATTCTGAGCCGGTTCGGCGAAGGTTGGGATCAGGGAGATCTTGCCGAACACGAGCTTGTTGACGTCTATCTCCACCGTATTTTTCCCGCCCAGGTCGATTCCGATGAAGGACACGGTGCCGCCGAATCGGACCATGTCCAGGCTCTGAGCGAGGGTCTTGGGAGCCGAAGTGACCAGCACGCTGTCCGCTCCTTCGGGGAACACTTTCTTCACCTCCCCGACCGGATCCGTCTCCAGGGCTTCCACTACGGCGTCGGCGCCCAGCTTCACTCCCGCCTCCAGGCGAGCCCGGCCCCGTGGACGCTTGCGGGAGGAACCGATCAGCAGCACCTTTTCCGCCCCCCGCATCTTGGCCAGGTAGACGCACATCAGACCGATGGGCCCGGGACCCATGACCACCACGCTGCCGCCGAGGGGGATCCGGCCGTTCAGTACCGTGTTGTAGGCTACGGCCATGGGCTCCACCAGACTGGCGTGGGTCCAGTCGATAGCGTCAAAAGGCTCGAGCAGATGGTAGTTTACAGTCATCATCTCCGCCATTCCGGGCTGGCCCTTCAGGTCGTACATGTTGCGGCAGAGGTATGGCCGTCCCGACTTGCAGTGCCGGCAGATGCCGCATTGAGCCAGGTCCTCCACGATCACCTTGTCGCCGGATTTGTACGGCACGTGTCCTCTGCCGATCTCCACGACCTCCGCGGCGATCTCGTGGCCCAGTGGCTGGTGCTCCCCCTGCCAGTCCCTGGCGAAGTGGAGATCCGTACCGCACAATCCGCAGGCCCGCACCCGGACCAGCACCTCGTCCGGACCAGGTTGGCGCGGCTCCAGCTCTCGAATCTGGATGTCGAAAGGGGAACGGGCAAAGACAGCTTTCATTGATCGCCTCCTTTTACAACAGACGCTTCACGAGCCATTATTTGGCCCGAAACAGGGAGCCCCTGTAGTGGGCCACCACGTCATCCTGCCAGTGCCTGCCCACCGCATCGAGGTCGGAAAACACCTTGTGGAAAGCCTCTGCATATTTTTCCACGACCTCCTTCCCGTTGGGGGGATGATAGCCCACCACCGCGGTGTAGCGTCGGCACAGATCCTGGGCGTTGGGATAGTCCGCTCCCCGGTAAACCATGTCCTCACCCGCCCGGGAAAACTTCCATGGATAGCCACTGCCGGAGAATCCCATCTTTGTCTGGAACAGATCCTGAGCCGGAACGGGCATGGTCTGCCACTGGCCCAGCTGTACTCCCTCCATGAAAAGCGCCTTTTCCATGCCGACGCGAAACTGTTCGGGACTCAAATCCCCTACCCCGGCTTCCTCCGGGTAGAACTCGACGATGTACATCCAGTACACGCATTTGCAATGATCGGGAATATATGGGGTATGAACTCCGGGGATACCCTTAAGCTGTTCCGTGAGATATTCGCAGTGGCGAATCCGAACTTCATTGTACTCATCCAGACGTGGCAGCTGGGCTCTGGTAAGGGCCGCGGGCAGCTCCTGGGTACGGTACATATAGCCAAGGATCGAGGCGTTGTAGACCCGCAACTGGGTCTCATCATCAATCTCATCCCCGAACATCCGCAGCATCCCGGCCCGCATGTACAGGTTCTGTTCATCCGTAACCAGAAGACCTCCTTCACCGCAGGCCAGATTCTTCGAGCTGTTGAGGCTGAAGGCCGCCAGATCTCCGAATTGCCCCACCTTCTTGCCCCTATACTCGGCGCCGTGGGCCTGACAGGCGTCCTCGATGATGTACAGATTGTGTTTCTCGGCAATCGCCATTATCCCGTCCATATCCGCCGGCAGTCCGTGAAGGTGCACGGGGATGATCGCCTTGGTGCGCTCGCTGATGTTCTCCTCGATGAGAGAGGGGTCGATGGTGTAGGTTCTGCGGTCGATGTCCACGAACACCGGGACGGCGCCGGCGTGCAGAATACAGGAGGCGGATGCCAGAAAGGTGTACGCTGGAACCATCACCTCATCCCCTGGGCCGATATTGAGAGCCGCCAGAGCCATGTGCAGAGCCGCGGTACCACTGGAAGTGGCCAGACAGTGTTTCCTGCCCACGTAGCTAGCCCACTCCTCCTCCAGAGCCTTGGCCTCCGGCGCCTCCCCGCCACAGAGAAACTCCCCGTCCAGAACACGCAGCACCGCCTGTCGGTCCCGCTCATCCAGAACGGGCCAGGGCTTGATCGTTCTTGCATCGAGTACCGGTGTTCCCCCGTCTATTGCCAGTTTGCCTGCCATTTTCTGCTCCTCCTGAATCGAATTTGATTGCTCAACAAAGAGTTTGGCTTTTCGCTGCCCCGAACCACTCAAAGGGGGATGGACT
>CP070696.1:499169-502666 GCA_020353535.1 Spirochaetaceae bacterium
CCACCGTCCGGATTCCCAGCATCTCCAGCCGTTCCAACACCTCGGGAGGGAGTTTCAGGATGCGGAGCGCTGCAGCCAGAGCTCGTTTCCGTTCTGACAGAGGACTGGGAAAGATCATCTGATCCTGGATCGATTTGGCCGCCGCATAACAGCCGAAACGAGTGAACCCGGCAGCTATCGACGCGGTGAATCCGGTAATTTCCAAGGTTCTGCGTATGGCTCTGCACCAGACTCTCAGATCCGGAAATAGGGAAGACATCCCGCCGGCATCCAGCCAGAAAACACCGGGCTCCGAATCCAACACTTCAACCTGCGGGCTGAACCTCCGCAATTCCTGGGCCAGGCAATCCGTTCCCTCTCTGATCATTTCGCCACGAACCGTATCGGCCCGCAGCTCGTGGTTGAGGCTGAGGGCTCCGGCGTAGCGCAGGCCCGGTATAATTCCGAATTCCCTGGCTCGAGTATTGGCGGTGAGAATCGTAGCATAGGGGCTGTCCTTGGAAACCACCGCAGCGGGAAGATCCCGCCAGCCGGGATGCTTCTTCAGCAGCAGCTGCAGGGGTAGATCCGCTACATCAACGCAGGCCAGGAGGACCATGGACATGCTCCACATGCTTCCATACCGGGGCTCTTCGCTTGTCTTTGACGACCTGCAAGCCGAGGCGAAAACGACCCGAGTCGATCCTGACGCGGTTAATGCGAGCGTACAGGGATATCAGCGAGCCCAGAGAGGGAGATGATTCCGTTTTTACTGCCAAAAAGCAAACTGTAGAATTGTGGTGGTGTGCCAGCTGCGCCAGGCGGGATTGCAGCGGCGCCGGCAGCCTGAGGTCTCTATGCAAATCAACCATCAGAAGCCCGAAGGCTCCGGTGTGCAGCAGCCAATCCGCAGCCCGACCCGCAGAGCGGGCATCCGGCACCCAGATGACGGGCAGCATGGATAGATCTACCCCGTTGGCAGCAAGATCCGGTGGATAGAAGGTGTCCCGGGTGGTCGATATCCAAACTACAGGCACAGAATGTATCTGAGCCTCCAGCAACAGCGTACAGCTCAGGGAGAGATAAGCCGAGGGCTGGTGGGCGCTGAGCTCGACCAGACGGCCACGCAGGGTGTGAAGATCGAGTGGGGTATATTCTTTAAGGTTTGTACTGTCCGGCAGTAGATCGGCAGCGCGAATCAATCGGGGGAAGATAGGAGAATCCGCCAGTCCCGTTGCAGCGCTTGCGTATTCGCCTGTTGTTTCTATAACAGGGGTAATCATAAAGTACTAAACATATTTATAGTACTTTATGACTGCCCTGTCAAGTCGAAGTCAGGAGAATTTGTTTACATCAGCGCAGAATGCGCAGCTGTCCCGTCAACGTGAAGGGAAGGAGAGCCTTCTTCAAATCCCGAAGCGAGGTGCCGACCTCGACATTCGCCTGGAGACTGTACTGCAATCTCTCCCCTCCTAGAATCAGCTGATAAATCCCTCGCCCCAGTGCCGCAAAATCCAGATCGACGGGGATCGTAAGCCTGGCGCTGTCATTTTCCGATAGCCGCACCCTTTCCTGGCGCATCCCCGACACCCACTCCCGTCCATCCACCTGAAAGCGGTATTCAAGGGCCTCTATGAAAATCTTGAAGTTGTTCCTATTGTTCAGTTCCAGCTCGAGGTCCAGGCTTGCTCCGGACAGGGAGATCTCGTTCAAACGCAGGCTTATCACCTGCAGTCTGGGAACCCGCAGAATCGGGAAGGAGCCGTTTGTTTGCAGCGGAACGCGTACCCTGCCGAGCACGGGCAGATCGAAGGAGAAGCCGGAGCTGAGTTGGTAGGCCGCTTCCTCCTTGCCCTCAAGTGCAGCGTAGGTCTTAGTGATCTCTTCAAAACCCAATTCCACCGGCAGCGGCACGACGGAGCGGCCCCTGGCCGCAATGGCAACCTTGTCATCGACCTCACCGCTGAGGAAGGGATTGCCCTCGATCTGAAGCTCATAGTCAAAGCCGGAGAGAGAGATCCCGATCGGATTCGGATTGCGAATCTCCACATCGAAACGAAGGGTCAATCCCGAAAACGACAGGGCTTCCAGCTCGGTGGACACGATCCGCACCTCGGGCCTCTGCATCACATCGACGACGTCCCGCAGGGATTCACACCCGCTCGCCAGCAGAGCGAACAACAAGACCCCGACCAGGCCGATCGTGGCCTTGGCCAGGGAAGGTGATCGATGATGTGGTTTGTTCCTCTTCATTTCCGTCTCTACAGGGCCAGCACGGCCCGATCCTCCTTGAGATAATCACTCAAGGGCACGCCCATATACTTGACCTCGATACCCATCCCTTCCAGATCGGAGGATACACCGTACAGATCGGCGCAGGCTTTGCAGGCTTCCAGCACCACACCCGCCTCCTTCATCTGCTCGATCTTTCCCTGAAGTTCCTCATCCCGGCTCAGCAGTTTTGCCGACGGGCCCCAGACGATGAGGATTACCTCCTCCCACCAACCCTTGAGTTTTGTATTGAGAGTATACATGAACACCATTTTGAGCGCTACTTCACGATCCCCGCTGGTCCACAGCACTACCAAAGATTTCTTCTCAGTACTCATTCAAAACTCCTTTTCCGTGGGTGATGATGTGGCGCAGACGCCGTGTGGCCGTTGCCACATCCCCGGCGGATCCCCCCGCCCGGGGAATTGTACCATCTCCGGAGCGGCTGGGAAACAACCTGTTTGCCCCTTTTCGCACGGCTGTGGCTCTCTGTGCGGCCCTAGCCGATTGTGGTTCTCTGTGCGGATGTAGCCAGCTGTCGCTCTCTCTGCGACCGTTGCCAGCTTTCGCCCTCTGTGCGGCCGTCGCCCACTGACGCTCTCTGTGCTGCCAAGGCAATCACCGGCTGTCCTTCCACCCCACATCGAGGCACTACTCAGAGGCTCTACTCCGTGGCACTATTCCCAACGGGACAGCAAAACCGATCGAACCTTGACGGCTGCCAGGCGCAGGTACAGCCATTCCGCGAGCACGGAACCGATGTAGGCCGCGGCAGCGATGACCGCCCCTGGGAGCGGCAGGGTGTACCCCAGCACAAGCAGAAGGACACCGAGTACGACCAGATTTACGATCACCGAACGGGTGATGGCGGGAGTGCGGCGCGCGCTGACCATAATCCCCCTCTGCCAGGAGATCAACGAACCTACGGCGGGCAACACAGCTAGAAGCAGCATCGGTATACGAGCCATCCGCGTCAACCCGGCGGAAAGTCCGACGACCCGCCGAAACCAGGTTTCCGCCAGGGGAGTTGTGGCAAACACGAAAAAGAGCACGAGCATGACCAGTCCCAGCAGCCGGGCGAATCGCTGCAGCATCTGAAGACTCCGCCGATCCTGCAGCAGCGCAATACCGACCTCCTGATAGGACATGGCGATCGATCTTCCCAGAAAACTCACGCTGAGCAGCACAGGCCACACCGCCAGAGAATCGAGAGCTTGGGGAAGGCGGGAGATGGCGACGGTCAGCAG
>CP070696.1:502766-506150 GCA_020353535.1 Spirochaetaceae bacterium
TACTTGCAGTCGGGATTGGTGCACTGGATACGAGCGACGCCCCTGGAGTAGTCACCGCAAAGAATGAACTTCTCAACCACCTCGGTGAACCGTTCGATACGGAATCGGCCGTAGATGACAGCGAACTTGCTTTCGTACTGTTCCGCGATGCGTTGAAAATGCTTTTGAAACAGAATCTGAAGAGCATTGATTCCACGCGGCCGGTACACCCGTTTGGTGACCGGGGCGATCGGAAGGGATAGCTGAGCTTGCACATTGATATATAACAGGATAAAAGCTGCGGATGATTTTCAGAATAAATCTGGGAGCCGGTGAAGCGATTCTTGCTACAGGGAAGGTGTGACCTTCATAGGACGCCCGGCACGTCCTGTGCCGGGCTTTAAAGGTCGTTTTGCCTGAGGCCCTGCCCCAAATCATAACAGGTATTAGGGTAGGGGCAATAATTGGCTGGGCTGTCGTCGTTTCTTCGGAATTGATTGCTGCGCAAAAGGCATTAGAGTTTATGATAATGGATGCCGCTACTTTCTTTAGGATAAAAGATCGGCCATCAGACCAAATACTGATCAAAGCCCTTAATATATAACCCTCCCTTGTTTCCCACTGAGTCATGCTCTTGCGCAGAGTACGAAAACCCAACACAGACCGATCTGAATGGGCTAAAGCTGTGGCGGTCTCTTGCATGAACAAATCAAGGAAATACTTCATCTTGGCGTAGGACTGGCGCTAACAGCTATACTCGGTTTGGCCACGCGGATCGAAATAATTAGGGCAATCCCAATCAAGGGAAGGACTGCGCCGACAAACATAGCATTTGAAATACCAATATTCTGAAAAGCGTACCCCGCAACCGCCAGTCCAATCACATTTCCAATCCAATTCATGCCTTGAAATAGAGACACTCCTCGTCCTAATGCCTTCGGTTCAACAAGATCGGTGACAAAGGCATTGCCGACACTGTTACTGATGAAACCAATACTAAAAAAAGCAGTGGCGATCCAAAAATGCCACAATGACTTTGATATGGCAAATAGAACCATGCAGAGTGCGTTTGCCGTGTAACAGATTACCATCATGCGTTTTCGACCTACTTGATCCGACAACCAGCCAAGGATGAACGGAAAAGGCAGCATGACCAATCCTCCGATCACGCCTGTGCTCGTTATCGCCGTCGCCGTAAATCCTAAATTGTTCATTGCCAACGATCTGCCCATATTCCCGGCTCCATTTACTATTAACGCAATCAAATGAGCCAAAAGCAAAATGACGAAAGCCTTTCCGAAGCTTGGTTTCTCGCGTTGCTCTGGTGCGGTATGGTTCGAGGCTCGCTCTATCTTTTTGTCATTAACGAATAGGGCGGTCATCAGTAATATTACATAGAATAGTGAGAGCACTAAAAACATTGTAGGATATCCCCATCGATCTATCATGGGGCCGATAGAGAATCCGCCGATGATGGCTCCCAATCCTACATTCAGACCAAGAAATCCAAATACTCTACCTCGTTTATTATCTGCTGCGAACAATCCCGCAAGAACATTAATTAGGGATAATGCCAATCCCCACATGAAGCCAGACACTGCATATGCCGCTGCAAACTGCCAGATACTTCTTGCCTGTCCCATCATCCAGGTACAAGGTATCAACGTCGTACCAGATACGATGAGCAATAACTTTCTGCGTTGGAGCTTGTCGCTTAGCCATCCACCGAAAAAAGTTCCCGCTGCAATAGCTAAGAAAGCGAAAGCTATAAAATAACCAGCCATTGCCTGAGATGCTCCGAGTTGGAGAGCGTAAACTGGCAATATGGGCATGGCACCACTTGCAACAGTAAACAGTACCAGGGAGCCAACGAAAAGGAGTAAAAGCTGTTTTCTGCTCATCTATTCCTCTACTTTTTAAGGATCCAAGCACATACGGAAGCGCTATGAAAGCGCATCGTACACTCCCGTTTCAAAAGCGTAGTACAGGGGCAGCGCATGGATGTCCGCGAAGGGTCGGATCTGCGTGATAAACACTCCTGCAATACCGGTTACCATGTCTATCCAGTAGTAGGAGTTCGCGATGCCGGCCCACATCAAACCCCCCGCAGGACGACCGGTAGGACTCGGTGCCTCGTTGACCTGGAAAGCGAGGCTCCAGCTCTTCGGGACGCCAGCAAGGAACTCGACGTCGTTCGACACTGAGGGAATAGCGGTTTTGAGAGGCGTTACCCGAATATCCGCCGTACTGCTGCGGGTCATCTGATCAATAGTATCAGCTCGCAGCAGACACGTGGAACCCACCCTGCCGCCGTTCAGGATCATGCGCAGGAACTTCAGGTAGTCTGCTGCAGTTGAGTATAAGCCAATCCCGCCCATATCCACCTCCGGGTCCTGAGGCAGCTCGAAGTCCACGGGTGTGAGCAGACCTGTCTCGTCTCGCTGGTGTACCTTCGCGAGCCGGGTCCGCATCGCAGGAGTTATTCGAAACCCCGTGCTCGACATGCAAAGGGGTTCCAGCAAGTACTTATTAAAGTACGTGCGAAGCCGGTAACCGCTGGCGGCCTCCACGACTTTCCCAACCCAGTCCACACCTATTCCATAGCACCAGCGGTCTCCCGGATCGAAAAGCAACGGCGCGATGAGGGAAGCGTTTGTACAACTGCCTGTGGAGGGCGTGCCTGTGACTTCCTGGTACTTGCGAAGTTCAGGGCTCCAGATGCGGTAACCGAAGCCGGCCGTGTGAGTCAGCAGCTGACGAATCGTCATCTGCCTCTTCGGTGCACGGAGACGCGGTTTGCCCGTGGCGTCGAAGCCCTGCAACACTTCACACCTGGCGATCTCCGGTACAAAGTCAGCGACCGGTCGGTCGAGCTGTAGCTTCTGTTCTTCGACCAGCTGCATCGCCGCAGCGGCAGTCACCGCCTTCGTCATCGAGGCGATATACGCGACTGTGTCCGTCTGCATTGGTTGTTGCGTACCGAGGATACGTTCGCCAAAGGCTCCCTCGTACAACGTGTCAGTGCGATCGGTGACCATCGTCGCGACTCCAGGGACCTGACCTGTCTCCACTGCTTGTTGCAGAAGCCCATCAATGGAGCTTTTCATGCCTTGCCCGTCTTCGCCTGATGGAGAGGAAGATGTTGAGAGAAATCAACCCCAACAGTCCGAGAACACAAATCCATCCTAGAAGGTCTCCGGTCTTTGCATAGATTGTCCTGACGCCCCGCGTCGGAACGTCCGCGTACATGATGCCGTCTGCCGTGTTTGTGGAATCCATCTGCGCTAGAATTCTTCCGTTAAAATCTTCTGCAAATGTGATTCCATTATAGGTCGGACGAACGAATGAAAATCCATTTTCTATAGCTCTCATGTAAACGGGACTTACGATCGAGCTTGTGGGCCA
>CP070696.1:506250-509557 GCA_020353535.1 Spirochaetaceae bacterium
CAGCAACAGCTCCTCATCTCCGATGCGTTGATGCTCGGTGGTTACGGAGAAGCGGTGATCACCCCTCAATTGCCCGCGGATGCCCTCGACCAAACCGAGACCGGTATCGAGGGACAGTGAATGGGCTACGATTTTATCCGCGTAATCCCAGCCGCTCTCCCATCCTATGTCGAGGCTGAGGCGGTTCACCCTCTTCTTTGCATCTCTTCCGAGCAAGAAATCGGTTCCCAGCCCAAAGGCGATGGAGCGACTCTGGGTGTAGCTCTGCCCTTCTCTTCCCGTCTGTCCCCCGAACTCCAGACTGCTGCGAGCCGGCAGATACCACGGCGGATTCCTGAGACGAACATCCAGTCCCAGGGAAGTATCGAGGCTCGCTTCACTCGCAGCAGTTACCTTGGAGCTTCCGGCCAGCAGGTCCACGGCCTGATACTCGTTCAATCGTCCCTGATCCAGAGAGGGACTGAGGTAGTACAGCGGCGGCATCAGCAGGTTCTTCCAGCTCCGGCCGAGGATCCACAGCTCCCGGACCGCATCCGTTGAATTTTTGTAGGTGCCGCTGAAGCCGCGGCTGAGATTGGGGATGAGCACGAGGGTTCCCCCTCCACCTGGACTGAAGGGGATCGACAGACTCACCCTGTCCGCCACCGAAAGATCCCTGTTTCCGCTTCCGGATTGAAAATCCCGTTCGAGGAATTCGGAATCCATGGTCAGGCTGAATCCTAGGCGCTTCTGCCGCGGCAAACTTATGAAAAGCCGTCCCTTGTCCCCTCGGGAGGTCAGCTCGGCGCCGGGATGGGCTGTGGGGACCGGGCTGAAGAGGCCGGCCATTCGCTTCGCATACGAGTCGAAGAGGGTATCCGGCAGCTCGGGGGCTCCCACCTGGTAGCTCTCCTTCCGGCTGAGATCCAGAGACACGAAATTCCTGGCCCAGGAGTAGGACACCCCCCCGACATGGCTGTCCGTCACCGACAGGTCCAGCCCGGCGTCCTGCAGGGAGGGGGGGGTCTCGATGAGAAGGATCTGCTGATCCCTGTACAACCAGCTTCGGGTATAGAGATAGTTCTGTTCGAATCCCTCAGGAAAACCGTAAACTTCGAAAAAGGAGAAGGACTCCCTGGTAGTCGTGCCAAGCTCGAACAGATAACCGGAGCCGGACAGGCCAATCTCACTCTGTTCATTCACACTTCTGGTGTAGGTATGCTCCAGCCTTGGGAGATAGTCGACATCGGAATCCACACCGGCAAGATGGGAGTAGCTCCAGCTCCTGTCCTGCTCCTCGTAGCCTCCGGGCAGCGATTCTTCGGACTCCTTGAACAATCCGCCGGAGGACTCTCGGTAGCCGCTCAGATCCATTGCGACGGGGAAAAACCGCGCCACTCTGGCATTAACGCCCGCAGACCACGTGTTTCGCTGCTTGCCAAAGGCTTCGAGAAAGTGCCCCTCCCGATGCTCGAGACCGCCCCGGAAACCGATATCGGACAGGACAGGATACGATCCGATTTTCAACAGATCACCGCTGTAATCCGCCGCGGCATCGAGATAGGCTGCGGTATCGAAGGAGAATCGACTCTCCGCTAGATGCCATTCGTCCAGCCAAAACTCGAAGCGTTCGCTGATATCCCCGGAGGCTGCGGTAGCCAGTATGCCGAAGCGCACCTCCGAGACTCGACGCAGGACGTTCACCGCCCCTGTTGAGGATAGCGTCCCCGCCGCCGAGCCGTTGATCTTCAGCATATAGGGGGATTCCAGCTCGACGAGGATCTCGTTCCAACCGATCTGAAATTGACTGCCGTTGACGGCCGCTGCCAACGTGTCCTGAGAAGAGCCCACAAAATCAAGGATCAGCTCCGCGCCGACTGGTATGCTCTGACCTGCGGGAAGGTAGAGGTACAATCTGAACTCTCTGTAGGCCGAAAAATCTACAAGATATCCGAATCGGTGGGACAGCGTCGCCGATTCGCCCTCAGCAAGCTGCCCAGCGGGGGAAAGGCCGGGATCGAAGGTACAGTGCAGCACCTTTTCCTCATGACCGTACTCGGAGCGATAGGAAGGACTCCCGTGCAGCTCTTCATAGATCTCCGGATAGCGCTGCGAAAAGGCATTCACCGTCACCTGGGGATCCTCCTCTGTCGAAACCTCGCGCAAGCCCAGGTACTCGGGTGAATCGTTGTTTATCCCGGAACCCGAGAGCCACACCCTGTTGATCAACACCTTACCGCTCAGCGCAGAAGGTGTCGGGGAGGTGGCGGCTTTCACGGTTATGCGCACCGCCCGCACCGCCTCAAATGAAGATCGCTTATCCTCGATCAGCTCACCGATGTCAAAGGTCACGACCTTCCAGTCTTCCTCTCCGGGCGCCAGGGTCACGATCTGCAGCGCCCCGTCCGGTGTTACGATCCCCGTTCCCCTCTCCTGGTCAGAAACATACGGACCGGATGGGTCCAAGATGCCATCAGCGTTCAAATCCTCCGAATCGATCCTGCCGTTGCCGTTTCCCAAGCGATCCGTGCCGATCACCGTGGCTGAGGAACCGGCAGGCAGTGGGGTAATGCCGAATCCCGCCTGACTTGCGGTGTCTTCCTTATCCACTGCATCATCACCATCCAGATCTTCCTGATAATCCCGCAAGAGCTCGACATAAACCTGCACATCGTCCCCCGATATCTGCTCACCCCGTAAAATCATGTGAAACCTGGGATAGTCGAGCAGATTTCTCGGCTCAAAATCGCTGGCGGTACTGACAAAGGCATCATCGATCCCGGCGGTAAAATCGAAGTCTATGACCAGTGAATGGTCGTCCCCATTCGCTGCCCGATCCGCGCTGTTGTACGGTCCAGCTTTTTCGGTGTAGGTAAACGAAGGATTCCCCGAATTGTCCCAGGAGAGACTTTGGAGCACATCTCCATCCCAATAATTCTCATAGAGCAGGTCCCCCCGATTCGAGAGGGACACGCCCTCAGCCGGCAGAATCTGGGAGAGAGAACCCAGAATCCATTCATCCTCACTCAGATCGATGGCAAAACGTCGATCCTCCTCCATATCCGCCACCACAGCCCGTCTTTTGTGGTTGCCGTTGGTCAGGGTAAAGGCGGCCCCGGCCTTGAGCTCTGCCGCAAGTTCGCCGTCTTTAAAGTTTGAACCGAGGGAGACGGTCACATCGGTGCTGTTGCCCAGCACGCTGCTTCGTTCCTCGCCAACCGAGGGCGCGGGCGCTGCCGTTAGAGGATAGGTAAAAGTGGTCAGATTTCGTAGCTGGAGCCATTCCGTTTTGTAGTCGAGGCCGAGGGCGAGGAGCAGCTCCTGGTTC
>CP070696.1:509657-512905 GCA_020353535.1 Spirochaetaceae bacterium
ACTGTTCTTCCGCTGCCGCTGAAGTCCACCAAGAACTCCTTGAAGTTCGGCTGGGAGAACTTGATGGCCACGCCGGGCAGAGTAGAAAGCCGCGTCTGGGCGTACCTGGCGTTCTTGACGATCAGCTCCCCGATCTCCCTCATCCCCTGGGGTCCCATGAGGGTAAGGTATACGGCACTAGCGATGGTCCAAAGTCCGGAGGCCGTTCCGACCCAGTCTTTCCCCTTATCCCTCGAGCCGTAGGAAGTCCTTTCGGCTCGCACTTCGGCGAATGCATATTCTCCCTCTTTTATAGTATCCATGATGCTGTAGATTTCTAAGGGACATTCGGCGACGTATACTTCCTCGTCCCTGAATGCGATGAAACCGGACTGCCCGCCTCCGGCAAACATGTGTATGCCAAGGGGCTGAAGGTCGCCGCAGATGATATCCGCACCGTAGCTTCCCGGAGGTTCAAGAACTCCCAGCGAGATGGGATCAACGCCGGCAATGCTCAGAGCTCCGTTCTTGTGGGCGATGTCGGTGATAGCCTCTCCCTGCTCTTCGATGAATCCCAGGTAGGACGGATTTTCGAAATAGATCGCCGCTGTCTTTTCAGAAATCTTCTTTTTGAGATCCTCCAGGTCCATCAATCCGTTTTCAGGATTATAGTCCACAGAACGAACAGCGATGGCGTTGGACATCTCCTCAGGCTGACACAGCTGACGGATCTCCGAAAGTCGATCCGGACAGATAAGCTTAGGCACCAGAACCTCATTCCTGCCGGTTATCCTGGAAGCCATCCGTATGGATCGCCCGGCTACATCACCCCAGTCATAGATCGGGTTGGCCACCGCATCGATATCCAGGAGCTCTCCCATGAGGCTGTTGAACTCGAACCGAGCCTGATACTTACCCAGATCCGAATAATTCATACCGCAGTAGGCCGTGAGGAACTCAGAACGGTTTATGATCTCATCGACCACGGCAGGAACGTGGTGCTGCCAGCAGCCTGCACCGAGAAAACTGAGGTATTCCTTGCACGTGCCATTCCTGGCTAGGATATTTTCAACATGCCGCTTTAGGGCGTATTCCGAGGGTATCGCTTCGGGAATGTCCAACCGCTCCTTGAACCGCAGACGTTCGGGGATCTCATTATACACGTCGTACACACTTTTCAATCCCACTTCTCTGAGCATCGCATCCCGAATCTCAGGCACCGAGTTCGGTATGTACGGATGGATGAACGCTTTCTTCTTCATCAGATCCTTTCCTTGTTTATAGAATATTTTTTGTACCTTTCAGGATCCGGCTGTGATACCGAAATCGACTGATAGACATGCACCGGTAATGGCCCCGACTTTCGGGGAGGCCAGAAAGTAGACCGCCTCGGCGATCTCCTCCACCGTGGTGAAGCGGGCCTTGTCCTTCTGGGGATATTTCGAAAGAAGGTCCCTGAAATATCCCTCCGGGTCTCCCCCGCCGTACTCCCGGGCCTGGGCCTCCAGCATGGGAGACATCACGTCCCCGGGGCAGACGGCATTCACACGGATCCCCTTCGGCGCTAGCTCTATGGCAAGGGCCTTGGTAACAAGGGTCACCCCTCCTTTTGAGGCGCAGTAGATAGCCGCCTCGCTGTTCCCCACAAGGCCCGCATCGGAGCTTATGTTGACAATGCAACCTTCGGTTTTTTCCAGCGCCGGAATAGCCCGGCTGCACATGAAGAATGTGCCTTTCAGGTTTATGTCGATGGTCCTGTTCCACATTTGTTCAGTCATGGTTTCCGACGGCCCTTCGACCCATATACCTGCGCAGTTTATAACCACATCGATGCGCCCTTCGTTATTATCTACGGTCTTTACCGCGTTTTCTATTTGGTCAATCCTGGATACATCACACGTCAGTGTTTTAACACTGCCTTCCAGGCCCGCAAGTTTTGCTTCAGCGGTTTCTAGCGTTTCAGTATTGACGTCGAGGAGATATACAATGGCGCCGTCCTGGAGGAATTTCTTCGCCGAGGCAGTACCCATTCCGCCCGCGCCACCTGAAATAACGACTACTTTGTCTCTGAACTCTCCCATGCACGGTCCCTCCTGCTTTCAATAGTAGTACTCGCTGGGGCCTTTATACTCCTGGAGGATGTTTCCGCCGTCCACTACAATTAGCTGCCCTGTGATGTAGCTCGCATCTTCAGAGGCTAGAAAACGGAAAACCTTGGCCACCTCATCGGGGGAGCCGCCCCGGCCGATGGGAGTATTCTGGGCACCGACTAGCTCTCCTTTCTGGCTCGAACCGGTGACGATCCATCCCGGCCCCACGGCGTTGACCGTCACGCCCTCTTTGGCCACTTCGATGGCCAGGGCCCGGGTCAACCCCATGATTCCCGCCTTGGCTGCGCAGTAGGAGGCCTCTCCGGGATTGGCTACGATCGGACCGGTGACGGATGAGCAATTCACGATCCTGCCGTACTTGTTCCGGACCATATAGGGCAGAAATGCCTTGATCGCATTGAAGGTCGTTTTCAGATTGAGCTCGATGCTGAAGTCCCACTCTTTCTCCTCGATGTCGAGGATCGGCACTAGCTCCTCTTCCTGTCCCCCGGTTATCGCCAGCCCTGCTACATTGCAGAGGATGTCGACTCTCTGGTACTTGTCAACGAAAGCGGCGGCCATCTCCCTAACCGCGGAAAGACTGCGAAGGTCGGTCACGAAGGAGGTGACCTCCATTCCCTGCCTGCGCAGGTCCTCCGCTCTTTCGTGCACCATATCGGAGATATCGGTGATCCCAAGCTTCGCGCCCTCCTCTCCCAAAGCTTGCGCGGTCGCCCATCCGATCCCGTTGGTCTTCGCCACACCGGAGATGAAGGCCACCTTGTTGTCGAATCTTCCGTACATCTTTATTGCAGCTCCTTTCTGCTTTCCAACGCAACGCTGACTTAGAGAATGCGTGCAGACCGTTTATACTAGAGATCCCCCAGTCCCAGGCGCTGGAGTGTTTCTTTCGTCGGCACGCCGGTGTCCACATTCCACCCCCGGGCCGTGTAGTATTCACGGAGCATGCCCTCGTAATCGCGGGTCGCGCAGGCTTCTTCTCCCGCGTACTTGCCGAGGGCTGGCACGGATATGGCACGGCGGGGAATAGCATCGTCCTTCCCTGACATCCCCTCACGCAGATTGAACAGGCGCTGCAATGTATACACCCGCTCCGAGACCGTCAGCAGATCAAGGGCGCTCACTTCCCGGCCTGTCAGCGCGCTCATCATATCCGCC
>CP070696.1:513005-516250 GCA_020353535.1 Spirochaetaceae bacterium
TCTACCACAGAGCTCCGCGGGCATCGTCCCCGGCTCCCCCGCTCACCTTGCACTTTTCCGATGGCAACCTGGGGACGAGCGGCTGCTTATCGAGCAGACCATTCGCGCGGGGCGGACAATCCTTGATTCGAGTGAGAACAAGAAAGCTATTTGAGCATATCTCAATGACGTAATAAATGAGCTGCCCTCGGACCTGTACGTTCTCCTTCGTTGTTTCCCAGAGAGGATCACGCTCCAGCTACGAATAATCCGGAGCCTGAACTGGGAATGTGAAATCTGCATTAGCCTCTATTTCTCACAAACCCTGGGTATAGTGCTGGTTAGACACTGAGATAGGTTTATGCCAGCCTGGTAGCACTCAACCAAGCAGTACTCTGGTTGATGTCGGCAAATTGGGGTGATCTTTCTCGAATTGTCCATCCTAAATCGTTGAATATTGGTTTTGTGCAGTTATGAGGACGGACCTGTCCCGGTGAAACGTGAATCCGATTGATTGGTGTTTTTCAGCACAACTTCGGGTAAGCGAGTTTGAGATTCTTCATGATCTGGAAAAAGGTGTTCTGGTACGGATAGCCAGTAGCCATACTGACAACAATACGGCGAACACTGATGCGAACTCTCGCTCCGATTTTGAACAGCTTCAGCCGGATGGTATGGCACTGGGCTTGGGCAAGCTCTGTTCCCTGCAGCCCCTGCGTTCTCAATTCATTCATCAACACATATGCCAGGGAGGAGAAGTACAATCGCAACTGATTCGCTTGCATCGTTGCCGAAGAAGTTCGATCAGCGAACAGATACAGCTGTTGCTCTTTGATCCGATTCTCCATATCCCCTCGACCACAGTACATCTGTTCATACAGGCTTTGTGCTTCGATTACTTCGCGGGGCAGATTGGTCACGACAAAGCGGGGATTGGCTCCTTTGGCCAGGTATTCCGCTTTTCCGACCACCCGGCGTCGCCGAGACCAACTTTTTAAGGTCCGGTAGGTGAAGTCCTTGAAGATTCTCTGCGGTTTCTTCTGCTCGAAGTAGCGTTTCCTCGCCTTCTTCAGTTCTTTGAAGATACGTTTCAGCAATCAGTTATTTCTTGCGATACCAAATACATACAGCACCTCGTTCTCTTCGCACCAACGCATGAGATCTTCCCGGCAGAATCCGCTGTCTCCTCTGAGGAGTATCCGTACCTTCGGCCAGTGTGCCCGTATCTGTTTTATCACCCGCACCACATCGGGAAGCGATTCATGTCCGGGATCAAGATTAGTAGTCCTGAGTTTGGCCAACAGCAGCTTGTCCCCACAGAACATGTACAGAGGCAGGTAGCAGTAGCAATCGTAGTAGCCATGGAAGAACCGACCTTCCTGATGTCCATGAAGCGGGTCATCGGTAGCATCCAGATTCACAATGATTTCTTTGGGGACTTTTCGGGTAGTTTTGATATAGGTATCGACGAAGAACTGATCGATCGCTTCTTCGCAGTAGTAGATTTTCATAGCCAATACACAATCCAATCGTTCGCTGAGCGATCAGCTCATTCACCGAATGTTCCACATACCCTTGCTGTCGATGATCCACGAAGCAGGTTGCAAAGTCGTCGAAGAAATGATTAGCTGAGTCGATTTCTCGAAGAAGAAGCGCACCGGCATCCGAAGTGATGGTTCCCCCTTCAAAATCGGCTACAACTTTTCGTGATCCAAGGCCTTGAAAATGAAGTTGTTTCGGATTACAATCTGTTTCCATCGGTGGCCTTTCTCTTTTGGTATAGTTTTTTTGTGGTGAACAAATTATATCATAGAGAAAGGCTTTTTTCTAGTCTTTATGAGAAATGCGGATTAGGCGATATTCGGTTGCCTTTCGAGAATTTCCCGATGCAACGAATCCATCAATCCTGAGTCATATACGATAACTCACTGGGCCAATTGAGCCGCCGACTTTGACTTGAATTAAGAGATATGAAAGCTTTTAATAGATAAACAAACTAACATCGACGGACAAAAAACCACACGATTTTTGGTACTATAGCGGTGAAGGCTATCAAACCGCAACCGATCCGAACGAGGTCAAAAAGATCTTGCTGCATCTGGTGAAAATCGGCCCGGGGCGCGCAGCCGATCGCCACCCGGGCAAGATCCTAACTTCGAATAATCCCCTATCTATCTCCCTGTTTGCTCCGGGGGATGAGCATGTCCCATCGGCGTTCCCTATCCTTCCAAAGAGCCACGTTTCTCGTTTTGTGTACTCGACATAATAGCCAGGAGGGGCAGCTGTCATGGGATTTGCTCTGCGCGGCTGAGGATGAGCGAGGGTGTTGCCTCGATCACCTTGATGGTCACCACATTCGGAGTTTACTCGACCGGCTCAGATTTTAAGTTTACCCATCACTTTTTTGCTCAATCAATAAACAGGCGTCCTTGATCTTCGGATTGGTCTGGTTGAGGAATCTCATGAACATCCCTGGATGCTCCTTGCTGTAGTAGTAGCAAGCCAGGATAAAATTATCAGGGTCGAACCAGTAGGCGCAGAGCGTGACATCTCTGCAGGTGGAAAACTTCCTCACATCTGTACAATTCAAAATACTGTCCCGCGTCTGCGGATCCATCAGATCCAGTTGAACGGTGCACGCAATAAGCTCATCCACGGGAGGGAGCAATCCCGGTGAAACCAGGGCGTTCAGGTACGTTGAGAGCTCATGAACGATGATCGAGTAATACAGATCCGACGTGGGCGGTGCGCCCAGGAAACCTCATTGGTTGAACTTCTGGAACCCGAAATGAACGAGCCGGATGCTCATGGAATCGGGATCGAATAGTCTCAACGCATCCGGGACGGTTCTGCCTTCCAAAGAAACTGTATCCTGGAAAACGATGGTGGGTGAGACATCTTCTGGAATGGAAAAACCGAGCCATTGATAGTAAGCCGTTACCTCTGCGAATATCCGGATCGTCAATGTTCGTTCTGTTTCAGTGGCATCATGGAGCGAAATCCCCTGCTGCGGCCACAGGGTGACCGCCCTAAAACACAGCAATCCCAGCACTGCAGTTTGGATCAACCGTCTGTTCATCTTTGACCTCCCGACCGTGGTTTTGTCTCCACGGTAGGAGGTCGTTGTCCGTTCTCAGTCGCAGGGAGTGTCGCAAGGCACGTCGTAAAACTTTTTTTCGAAAATTTTTTGGAGTTTCTTATATAATTGAGATATCAGAGGGGGAGGAAGACGTATGAAAAAAGTAATTTTCGCCATCTTGGCCGTC
>CP070696.1:516350-519580 GCA_020353535.1 Spirochaetaceae bacterium
CAAACAATCCGGATACCGTGCGGGTCCTGCTGGACGCAGGAGCCGATGTAAATGCGAAAGATCTCTATGGCTGGACAGCCCTGTCAGGTGCGGCTTCGGGGGATCACACGGAAATGCTGAAGGTTCTGCTGCAGGCTGGGGCTGATGTAGATGCACGAGGTTACGAGAACAGGACAGCTCTGATAGTGGCGGCGATTGGGGGTTATACAGAAATCGCTATTCTATTGCTCGAAGCAGGTGCGAATGTGAATAGTAGAGATAACCATGGCAAATCGGCTTTGATATACGCAAGAGAACATGGAAAAACCGACATGATTGACTTGCTATTACAAGCTGGTGCTGAGGAATGAAAACATGAACGGTAATGCTGATATCCCCACAATCCAGGCAAACATCGAATGGTATCTCAAGAAGAACCACCACGGCAAGATCGATGCCATGAAGTGGGAATCAGTTGAAGATGGAACATATCGCTTGCTTCTCTTTAAAGGAGCAGAGCAGTCTGTCCTGGCGTTCACGCAAAAAGAACTTCAGATCTATATCCTCAAAGGATAGGAGCAGCGTTTTCAGGAGAAACTGAGGCGTGCAGTAGATGATGACAAGTAGAAAAGCCATATGGATCGTAGTCTTTCTTGTCTTGATCATTTTGTTGGATCAAAGTTAGGAGAAAGGAGTCTAAAATGATATTAAGAATATCGCCTATCTGGTGGCCACTTCTGATAGCTCTATCACCCATTGTTGTTCCTTTGATGCTACTAAAATACTCTCGATTCAGAAAGAACAGCATTCGAGCTGCCAGTACCAATAAAAGTCGAATAAATCATGCAAATGCCATAGAAATGACGGAGCTGGATTTTTTAGAACTGACCGCACTCGTGGAGTGGAAGGCGAAAGAAGGATACATGAGCGATGCTGGTGTATCATATTTGTTAAAAAGCAATTTTAATAAAATGCTATTCGATGTTGGATTTGGGCCAGATAGACCGGCATTAACACATAATGCTTCTCTACTGAAGTTTGATATAAACCAAGTTGATGCATTGACAATTTCGCATCTACACTGCGATCATATGGGGGGAATACCAGCTCAGCGTTTGCGTCAGGTAGTAGTACCAGCCAAGCTAATGTCGACGGATATCAAGCCTTGCTTCTTGCCTGATACAGCAGATGCAAAAGGATTCAAAGCTCAGGTTGTAACGAATCCCCAAGTACTGGTTCCCGGCATCGTTTCAACAGGTCCCTTATCCCGGAGCTTGTTCATTTTTGGCTACACGGAGGAACAAGCATTGCTTGCATTGATAAAAGGTAAAGGACTTGTTGTCATCACAGGATGCGGACATCCAACCATTGAGACAATATTGAGTATGGTTCGACGCATATCAAGTAAACCTGTTTATGCTATTTGTGGTGGGCTTCATTTCCCTATCAGTGGGGGAAGAGGTAATCGGGCTGGAATCCAGTTACAGACAATTTTGGGTACAGGTAAGCCTATTTGGAAACGAATTACAGATGAAGATTTAACTCATACAATCGAAGCTATAAATGAAGCTGGGCCTGAGAAAGTTCTCCTATCAGCACATGACACTTGCGATCATACTATTAGTCGGATGGAAAAAGAACTGAGAGCAGAGGTAGAAGTGATTGAAGCAGGCGAAACATATTCAATCTGAGTCACCCTTTATTTGCTTGACAGAATATAGAACGGGTTTTTGGTGTTTACCTAAAAAGATGAGAGTGGTCTTTTGAGAAGAAACCGGGAAATGTTGTATAGGATGACCGGTAAAAAAGTTCTTTGGATCGTGGTCTTGCTACTCCTGACTGCTTCTGTCTTCTTGGCCGAAGATCCGATTGTATACATCACTGAAACTGGCAAGGAGTATCATACAGTCGCTTTCTGCTAATTTGGACAAAAGAGAGAAAAATGATGGACGATCTTATCATCGATGCTTCCAAAATGGGTATCCGTTATGTTGAAGAGTTAAGCACGCGTAAATCCTATCCATCGATTGAAGCGATACACCGCCTTCAGGAACTGGATCGACCGCTCCAGGATGAGTCTGTAGATCCAAAGGAAGTTCTGAAGATTCTTGATAACGTAGGTTCGCCTGCTACAGTTGCCAGCACAGCTGGGCGCTATTTCGGCTTCGTTATTGGAGGGTGTTTGCCAATCGCCAGGGCGGCAAACATACTATCTGCGGCATGGGATCAGAACGCAGCTTTATTCATAACCTCACCGATTGGATCATATCTTGAAACTGTTTGTCGTAAATGGCTCCTCTCACTTTTCAAGCTTCCATCTGCATCTGGAGTAGGATTTGTAAGTGGTGCGACCATGGCAAATTTCTCAGGGCTGGCTTCCGCCCGTCATGCTGTTTTGAGGGAAGTGGGGTGGGATGTTGAATCTCAAGGGCTCTTTGGAGCGCCCCCGATCACCGTGGTTGTAGGTGAGGAAGCGCATGCGAGCATTTTCAAAGCACTCAGCATGCTGGGATTGGGAAGGGAACGTTTCGTTCTTGTACCTTCAGATGAACAAGGAAGAATGCGTGCTGATTCAATACCGCACATTGTTGGTCCAACGATTGTTTGCGTTGGGGCAGGCAATGTTAACACGGGGGCTTTTGACCCAATTAAAAAAATCTGTGCTACCGCTAAAGCGAAGGGTGCGTGGATTCACGTTGATGGCGCTTTTGGTCTATGGGCTGCGGCCTGTCCCACACGCGCTCATCTTGCTACTGGAATCAAATATGCGGATTCTTGGGCCGTCGACGCTCACAAGTGGCTTAATGTGCCCCACGACAGTGGTATGGTTATTGTTCGAAATCCTGCCGACTTAAGGGCGGCGATGTCGATGAGTGCGTCCTACCATATCGAAACTGCCGAACGAGATCCATGGGATTGGGTCCCCCAGGTTTCACGACGAGCCCGGGGAATAGAAATATGGGCTGCGTTAAGGACATTGGGTCGCAAAGGTGTCGCCGACCTTGTCGAGATGTCTTGCAAACACGCCACACGTTTTGGAAAGGCATTAACGGCGGCTGGTTATCAAGTACTGAATGACGTGGTGCTCAACCAAGTGTTGGTCTCATTTGGTGATAGCGACACAACAAACCGGGTCATCAAGAGAATTCAAGAAAACGGCACCTGCTGGTGTGGCGGCACAGTCTGGAAAGGTCAAACAGTAATGCGAATCAGTGTTTCTTGTTCGGCCACGACGGAAGAAGATGTAGAAC
>CP070696.1:519680-522721 GCA_020353535.1 Spirochaetaceae bacterium
CAGCTTCTTCTTGCCAGACGTAACAACACGACCGTCGGTCGAATTACCGCCCATGTGAATCATCTGTACGACGATGAATACGGGAAGGACACCGGATTCTTTGGTTTCTTTGAATGTGCGAATGACAGGGAAGCGGCGAAAGCCCTGTTCGATGCTGCAGGGAGTTATCTGAAAAATCGAGGTAAGCGGAAGATACTCGGTCCGATGAACTTCGGTGTCTACGATGAAATCGGGATCCTGGTGCAGGGATTTGAGTATCCTCCGATTGTCATGAACCTCCACAATCCTCCCTATTACGGTCCGCTGCTCGAGGAGCTGGGTTTTAAAAAGGCGATCGACTGGTACGCCTATCACGGCTATGTCAAGGATCACCAGAAGGTGAATCCGAAACTGTTCGCTCTCAAGGATATACTCGTTAAACGCAGCGGCGTACGGCTGCGGAGAATCGATCTGAAGCACGTGGAAAGGGAAGCCGCCATTATCGATGCGGTGTTCAAACCCGCCTGGAGTCAGAATTGGGGGCATGTTCCGTGGACGGACAGGGAGCTCGCCCGGCTGGTGGATGCGGTGAAACGGATTGCCCTGCCCGAATTATCTTTTGTCGCCGAGATTCAGGACAAGCCCGTGGGGGTTGCCCTATCCATTGCCGATGCAAACGTGGCGATCAAGAAAATCAACGGAAAGCTCTTTCCCTTTGGATTCCTAACGATGTTCTGGGGATTGAAAAAAACGGACCGCTTTCGTCACATCCTTATGGGTGTACTCGAGGAACATCGGAACAAAGGGATAGAGATCGCCTTCTACACAAAAATCGTAGAAAATGCAAGGAAGTTCGGATTCCGGGAAGTAGAAATGTCGAACATCGTAGAGACGAACTTCTCGATGCGCAATTCTTTGAAGCATTTTCCGGTCAGAATCTACAAAACATATAGAATCTATCAAAAGGAAATCTGATCCGATGGAAAGTGACAGACTGCAGGAACAGGTTGAACTGATACGGCAGGTGTTCGAATATGTCCACCTGTTCAAAGGAAAGACGATCGTTATCAAGGTAGGCGGCTCGGTGATGGATCATCCGTTCCTTCCCATGCTGGTAAAAGATCTGGTCCTCCTGCACCGGCAGGGAATCCGGATAATTTTAGTGCCAGGAGCCAAGGAGCGGATCGACGATGTGCTGAGACGCTACAACATACCTTGGGAGAGTATCGGAGGGGTGCGAATTTCCACACCGGAGGCGATTCCCTTTATAAAGATGGCCGCCTTCGACGTGTCAAATCGTTTGATGACGCTGCTAGCTGAGAATAACGCCAGCGCCATCATCGGCAACTGGGTGAGGGCCAGAAGTTTGGGAGTTCTCAAAGGTATCGACTACCAGGACACGGGGACGGTGGAGAAGATCAATGTGGAACTGGTGCGAAAAGCGTTGGATGATGGGTTGATCCCTATCTTCCCGAATATTGGTTGGAGCAGCAGTGGGAAACCCTACAACATATCATCCAACGAATTGGCCTATATCCTGGCTCGAAATCTGAAAGCGGAAAAGTTGTTCTACATCTCCCGTCACACGGGTGTCGATGCAGAGAACTACACACTCCCGGAAGGAGTGACCGTATCATCAGAAGGAGTGGTTACCCATCTCAGCGTAGCTGAGGCTGACAGTTTTCTCCGCCTGAATGCGAAAAAAGGGGAGGAGGAAATACTCGAACTGATCCGTTTAGGTTGTAAAGCCTGCGCCGAAGGAGTCCCACGGGTTCATATCGTCGATGGCGAGATAGAAGGAGTCATCCTGAAGGAGATTTTTTCCAGCCGGGGCTGCGGAACTATGATTTATACAAACGAACATGAGAATATCCGTCCGCTGCGTCTGGCTGATATCCCGGAAGTACTGCGGATTATGAACCCCTTCGTGGAGGAGGAGATCCTCCTGCCGAGAGATGAGCAGGAGCTTGCGGATCAACTCGATTATTTTGTTGTGTACGAGGTGGACGGGATCCTCCACGCCTGTGGGGCTTTAATACCTTTCCCAGAGGAAAGAGGAAGGGGGGAAATCGCCGCCATCGCGGTTGATCGAACCTACACCGGCTTCGGTATCGGGAAACGGATTTTAACCTACCTCGTTGACAGAGCCAGAAGCTCGGGGCTAAGGAGTCTATATGTCCTCACGACTCAAACCACTGACTGGTTTCTGCAATTCGGATTCAGTGAGGGTGAACTTGACGATCTGCCGAAGGATAAACGCAGAGACTACAATCGACTCCGGAACTCCCGGGTTCTGATCCTGGACCTGAAGAATTTCCGGAGCACACCGTAGAACGACCCGCCGGTGACCCTCCGGTAGGGAGACTTCGGTGCAAATACGGAGCTGTACTTCCGCACGATCTTGCCCATCCGCCACAGCGCTGCACCGAGCACAAAGGTCAATATGGCAATCAGGTTGGCGAAGGGAAACCAATCTCCCCAACGGGTATAGATGGTCAGGCGTTTTTCCGGCAGTGGTACCCGTGCAATAGCGTATCCTTCCGTGTAGGGCTCGGGCGCTCCGGATTGAATCTGTCCTGCAGCGTCGATGTAAACGGTGTACCCGGAAGAGGTGCTGCGCAGTACCGGCCGCTGGTTTTCCACTGCGCGGAACAGCGAGAACAGCCCGTGCTGGCGTCCCTCCACCGGCGAGAGTGACCAGTAGTCATTACTCATATTCAGAATAATATCCACATCTCGAAGGACAAAACACCGCAGGTGGTCGGAAAAGACGTCCTCGAAGCAGATCGGCGTGGCAATCCGCATTTTCTGATGCTGGAACACCCGCCTATCATCGCCGATCCCCCAGTTCGAGATATCGTATTTCTGAAACATCTCGTACAGACCGGCAAACTTCTCCTTGTTCAAAGGGAAGTACTCGGAGAACGGTACCAGATTAATCTTGTGATAGAATCCGTTGATCTCGCCCCGATCATCCAGGAGCACGGATGAGTTGAAGTTGCGTCGGATTTGTTCCCCCTCCGGATTCAAGACCATCGTGTGGTCTTGGGTTCCCGTCATCA
>CP070696.1:522821-525622 GCA_020353535.1 Spirochaetaceae bacterium
GTGCAGCCGTCGATCAGGGCGGCTTCCTCCAGCGCAGTGGGGATGCTTTCGATATAGGAGCGCAGCATCCAGATGGAAAAGGGCAGGGTGATGCTGATATAGGCAATGGTCAGCGCCACCAGGCTGTCGGAAAGTCCCAGGGCCAGAAAGATCTTCATAAAGGGGATGCCCAGGACGATCGCAGGCAGCATGTACATCAGCAGCAGGGCTACGGCCACCACGCCGGCGCCGGGTATCCGGAAGCGGGACAGGCTGTAGCTTGCGCAGGTAGCGATGATGATCGAGATAATTGCCGCGATAATGGAAATTAGCGCGGTGTTGATGAAATAGCGAAGAAATTGGGTGATGCGGAACAACTCCACGTAGTTTTCGAAGGTCCAGTCCAGGGGCAGCAGCCGGGTGGGGAACTGGAAGATCTCCCCCTTGGCTTTGAAGGCGGTGAAGAACAGCCAGATCAGGGGAAACACGATGACAAAGGAGATGATCAGACCGGCAATGCTGCGCACTACCCCGGGAAACTCTCCTCTGGCTCTCAATCTCAATCCCGCCATACTTACAATCCCTAGGTGATCGATTCCAGGGCGTACCTCCTGTACAGTCTCAGATAGAGTGAGGAAGCGGCCATCAGAATGATGAACATCAGCACTGCGATCGCAGAGCCTCGGCCCAGCTTAAAGGAGGCGAAAACCGTGTCGTAGGTGAGGATAGGCAGGGTTTCCGTGGAGTCCAGAGGACCGCCTCCGGTCAACAGCTTGATGATGTCGAAGTTCTTAATCGTCCAGATCGTGCGCAGCATCAGCACGATGAACACCACGGGCAGGATGAACGGCCAGGTGATGTGCCGGAACTGCTGAAAACTGCCGGCCCCGTCTATCCGGGCTGCCTCGTACATCTGCTGGTCTATGGTCTGCAGTTGGGCCAGGATGCATACCACGACGAAGGGAAAGTACTTCCAGACGTTCACCAGGATTACCGACATCATCGAGGTCTTGGGACTGGCGAACCAGCCCCAGCGCAGCCCGATCCTCTGGAAGGCGATGGCGATGATGCCGGTCACGTCGTTGAGCATGAAACGGAAGACGATGGCTATGACGATGGTCGGGATCAGGTAGGAAAAGAACACCAGACCGCGGTAGACATCCCGGGCAAAGAACTTCTTGTTCAGAAACAGCGCTAGGGCCAGGCCGATGCCGAACTGAAAAGCCACACTTCCCACGGTCCAGATCAGGCTGTTTTTAAGAGCGTTCCAGAAGTCACTGGTGGTGAACAGATAGCCGAAGTTCTTGAGCCAGATGAAAGTGCCGGAGGGTGACAGAATATCC
This sequence comes from Spirochaetaceae bacterium, assembly GCA_020353535.1. GTDB lineage: Bacteria > Spirochaetota > Spirochaetia > SZUA-6 > DRHE01 > JAFGQJ01. Next base: position 524,144 of record CP070696.1, read on the forward strand.
CACTTGTTCAGGCTGAAGTAGATGACGTTGAGGATGGGGTAGATTCCGATCAGGAGTACCGTGATCGCCGCCGGGAGCAGCAGTATGGCCCCCAATGTCTTGTCTTTCATCGGCTGACCTTCCACACTTGACAAGGCCCGGTGCTTCTGATCATAATAGTATTATTATTACATGTATTACTTGTTTGTCAATAGGAGGGTTCGTACATGACCAAGATGCAGCGTGTTCTGGCAACCTTGAACAAAGAGGAGACGGATCGGGTACCCTTCTCCGCCTATGTTCACAGTACCGTGCACGAGCGCACCCCGGATAAATTTGCCCGGTTCACTCTGGATTTTTACAATAAGTACGATCCGGACTATGTGAAGGTCATGTATGACGAGCTCTACGACATGCCGGTGAACTATTTCCATATATTGAGCCTCGAAGTGTGGAAACTGCTCGAACCCTTCGATCCCCACATCGGCGGCTTCGGTCGCCTAATCGAGAGCCTCAAGCAAATCAAAGATAGGGTGGGGGCGGATGTACCGGTCATCCAGACGGTTCTGTCGCCGTTTTACATCGCCTACCGTCTGGCCGGACGTCGAGTGCTGGAGGACTGGAAGCAGGACCCCGAGACCGTGCGCCGCGCTATAGACACGATTGCCTCCAATTACGTACGTTTCGCCGAAAGCTGTGTAAAGGAGGCCGGGATCGACGGCTTCTTCTACGGCGCCTTGGGCTGCGAGAAAGGCTGGATGAGTGAGGCCCAATTCAAGGATATGGTCATGCCCTCGGACCTCGCCGTGCTGGAGACCTTGAGCAAATCACCGATCTCGATCGTGCACGTCCACAGTGAGAAGGACTCGTACTTCGATCTGCTGATCGACTATCCCTGCAATGGGATAAGCTGGGAGGACAGGCTGGCCGGACCTTCGGTGGCGGAGGCGAAGAAACGGACCGACAAATGTCTCATTGGCGGGATCGATCACCACCTGGCCGTGAAATGTTCCCCGGAGCAGATCGTTGCCCAGGGCAGGGAGGCGATCGAGGCAGCCGGGGGCAGGGGACTGGTTTTAGCCCCCGGGTGCACGTTTTTTTACGATACGCCGGAGGCGAACATACTGGCATTGAAAGAGGCGGTAGGCGCTTAAAGAATATGGCTGTCACCGGTTCTCTGAAACAGAGGATCTACCAGCAGATATTTGAGAAAATCATCAACAATGAATTCCCCCTGAACGAGTTCCTGGTGGAGGGTAAGCTGGCCGAGATGTTCGGGGTCAGCCGGGCTCCGGTGCGGGAAGCCCTTGTGGAGCTTTGCAACGAGCGGATTCTGCGCAATATTCCCAGAGCCGGTTATCAGATCGTCCAACTCTCTCAGAAGGAGCTTCGCGACGCCCTGCAGCTGCGCCTGATCCTGGAGACGGAAGGCCTGAAACTTGCCTGCGATCGGCTGAACGACGATTCCATCTCACGTCTCAAAGCCCTCAAAAAAGAGCT
>CP070696.1:525722-528261 GCA_020353535.1 Spirochaetaceae bacterium
TCCGCGAAGAAGGCGTTTGAACGGGAAGTCGAGACCGAGTGCGAGACCGGCGCCACGCCCATTCCGGCCAAGCGTATCGTCCACGAGGTGAGCGAGGTATTCGGGGATAATACGATTCTGGTTAGTGAAAATGGCTCTCAGGACACCTGGTCGTACTGCTACCCCTACTACAAGGTGGGGAGCGGCTCCTCGTGCGTGCCCGTGGCCGAGCAAACCTGCATGGGGATGGGGGTGGTGGGCGCGATCGCCGCCAGGCTCACCCGTCCGGACAAGAAGGTGGTCTGCATAACCGGTGACGGGGCCTTCCAGATGTATCTGAAGGAGCTGCCCACGGCGAGCCAGTACCAGGCGGGGTGCACGTGGGTCGTCCTGAACAACCATTCCTTCGGGTGGATCGAGTCCGATGAGAACAACTCGGTGGGATGGAACACCGCCCGGTTCAAGGTGCAGCCGGATTTCGTGAAATGGGCGGAAGCGTGCCACTGCTTCGGCCGCCGGGTCGAAGATCCAGCCAAGCTGCGGCCGGCGCTGCAGGATGCTCTACGGAAGAACCAGGAGGGGATTCCCGCGGTTCTCGATGTTATCACGGGCCTTGACATGGAACATTTCGAGCGGTCGGAATAGCGCCGGCGCGCATTCAGGGGCGCGGCGCCCTGCAAATTCCGGCAGCGGCGACATTGCCGGCAGGCGATGAATCGATGCAAGTGAATGTAAAGGCGATGGGACAGATGAAGCATTTTCTCGGCGAAGGCAGCCGAGAAGTCGAACTTCCCGAAGAGGCGACTGTAGAAGATTTCCTGCGCTTCGTGCACGAGAACTGGCGGGGGTGTTTCCCGGCCTATCTCTGGAATGCGAAGCAACGCCGTTTCCGGGGTCCTGTGATCATCATGGTGGATCGGAAGGTGGTCAGGGCCCCTGGCACTCGCCTGTCTGATCACTGTGAAATCGAGCTCCACAAGGTGGTAGTGGGAGGATGAAGCTCCCCGGCCGTTTCAGCGGCAACATATTTACAACAGGAGTGCGCGATGTCAAAAACGTTCAAAGGATACGCCGGCAAACAGCTTCGCCTGATCCTCGGAGAGAAGCGGGCGGTTATCGAACCGCTATGCGAAGAGTTCATCCGGGATTTTCTGGGCGGCACCGGCTATGCGGCGAGGCTGCTTTTCCGGGAACAGCGTGCCGGCATAGATCCTCTCGCTTCCGAGAGCAGGATAGTGCTGGCGACCGGTCCTCTGACGATGAACAAAATTCCGGGAGGAGGAAGCGTCGAGCTGTGTTTCAAGTCACCCCTGACTCGCGGCTGGGGAGAATCCCGAGCGGGGAGTGATTTCGGGCCGGATATGAGACGCGCCGGCTTTGACTTCATCATCATCGAAGGGCAGGCTGAGACTCCGTTTTACGTCGTCATCCGGGACGAGAACGTCGAGTTCCGGCCCGCCGCGCACCTGAGCGGGAAGACGGTCTCTGAGAAACAGCGGATCATCCGCGTGGAACTCCCTGAAGGCAGGTTTTCGGTAGGCTGTATCGGCCCCGCCGGTGAGAACCTGGTGAAGTTCGCCAACGTCATGTTCGAGCAGCGCGCTGCCGGCCGCGGCGGTGCCGGAGCGGTCTTCGGGGCCAAAAACCTCCTGGGGATCGCCGTCTCCGGAAGCGACAAGGTGGAGGTCTCCGATCCGGACAGGCTCAGGACAGTGTTGCGGAAGGCGAACCAGACGTTGAGGGATAATCCCATGGCCAGCGGTTTCAGGGAGAACGGGACCATCGGCGATCTACCCGGAAACGACGAGGGCGGGGATTGGCCGACCAAGAACTGGCAATCCAACTCCTGGGGGAAGGGCACCGAGCTGTTCGACTACTACGATAGGCACAACTTCATCGGCTCCTATCCATGCTACCGGGGTTGCTCCATCTCCTGCGGGCGGAAGGTGTACGTGCCCGCGGGGCCCTACCGGACCCCTGAGCACGGCGGAGCCGAATATGAGTCCATCTCCTGTTTCACCGCCTACGTCCTGAACGAGGACATGGATGCCGCGGTGCACAGTACCTACCTTTGCAACGAATATGGCATCGACACCATCTCGGCCGGATCGGCAATCGCGTTCGCCATGGAATGCGCCGAGCGGGGTCTCCTGTCAGCCGAAGACCTGGACGGGGTGGATCTCAACTGGGGCAACGGCGCGGTGCTTCCCGAATTGGTGAAAATGATCGCCCTGCGCCGGGGGATCGGTGATAAGCTGGCCGAAGGGGTGCGATGCATGGCGGAGAGACTCGGTAAAGAGGCGGAGCGGTTCGCCGTTCACGTCAAAGGCTTGGAAGGACCGGCCCACGACCCCCGCTCCGGCAAGGCTCTGGCATTGTCCTACGGAACCGGTAACCGGGGGATGTGCCATATCCACCCGGTGGAGGCCATGGCCTGGGACAGCGGTAAAATGACCTGGGGGCTGGAGGAGTATGGACTCGCCGATCCGGAGGCCGTGGACCGCTGGGCGGAAAAAGGAAAATGCAGGGAAGTCAAGCTGCTCCAGGACGGTCTCAGCCT
>CP070696.1:528361-530749 GCA_020353535.1 Spirochaetaceae bacterium
GCTGATCACCGAAAAATCAACCCGCGTCCCGGTATCGTCGATGATTGCATCATCTCCCAACGGCAAACCCGAGCCGACCTCCAATCCGCCCTTCCGGTAGTACGCGAGCAGCTCTTCCTCCTCTTCCGCGAGTACACGGTTGAGATAGATCCAACCGGTGGAGTTGTCGAACCGGTAGTCTCTGCCCCGTGCCAGGAGGGCGAAGTACTTACCGTCAATGGTTCGATCGGCAGCGACATCGGAGCTCCGATAGATCTGCAGACTGCTCTCGTCGATCTGGCTGTCGGGAAGAAAGAAAAAGCGCCGCTTCACGTAACTCACATCGAGAGCTTCGGTCTCGATCAGCTGGCTGCTGCCCCGGAAGCGCCGCTTCCCCGACAATGCCTGGCTGTAACGCACCAATCCCTGCATTCCAAAAGTATCCCTGCCCATGCGGGTGCGCAGGGCATAGGAGGAGGTATTACCCTCATCGACGGAGATCAATCGCGTATCGGGAATCGAAAGGTAGCGGTTGCCGGCGGAGATCTCCTGGAGGAACTCCCCCTCCAGACCCTGATACTGGAGGGAGTAGATATTCTCCCCGTCGAAGAAGCCGCCCTGACGATCCGAGTCGTAGTCCAGATCGAGTAAGATCCGTTCCGCCAGTTCCCGCTGGATGAACACTCTGTGGATCAGATCGTCGCTGATCACCCCCTGGGTTATGCCGCCGCTTCCCGTATCCAACCAAAAATTCGAAGCCGGAGGGAATCCGAAACCGTAACCCAGGCTCAGCTCGATCAGGTCGGTAGCCTCTTCCTCCTGCTGCGCTGCCAGGGGCATGCAGGTAAGTCCGAGAAGCAGGATCAAGGCAATCCAGCGGCTTCTTTTCATTTGAACTCGTATATTCTCAACTCGTATTTTCTCGACTCGTAAAAAAACAATACCCGCTGCCCTCTGAAGGAAGACAGCGGGTATGGCTCGATTCTCCTGTTTCCACCTCTACGGATCAGAAGCTGAGGGCAACTCCGATACTATGCAGCAGTCCGTACTCAGGCAGCGGCCGGAAGGCGTAGTCCACCGATATATCGGTGAATCCCAGGGCCAGGCGGATCCCGGCGCCCGTTGAGAAACTGCGATCCACCGCCCCAAACGTATAGCCTCCCCGCACGTAGACCAGATCCGCGAACACGTACTCCGCGCCGATACCCACGGAGAGCGCGTCGTAGAAAGGCACGTTCAACTGGGCGGTGAGCTTTGCATTGTGAACACCCGTGTTCAGGAAGGAGTATCCCACCGCCGCCGAAAAGGTGGTGGGCAGCGGATAGCCTTCAGAAACATAGGTCATCTGCGTGCCCCCGTTACGGACCACTATATTCACATTGGTGTTCATATACGGGGTATCGGTCTGCAGGAATACAAGACGGATCTTCCTGCGCTCCTCATTGATCGCCCCGATCTCCCTGTCCAACCTGGCTTCCTCGGCGTTGCTGAAGCTTTTAGCCTTTTCGTCGAGTTCCGCGACCGCCTGCTTGTACTCCTCCTCTTTGGCTTTCAGCTCTTCCTGAGCGGAGGTGAGCTCCGCGGAGTCGGGGCTGTTCTTCTTCAGATCCGAGATCTTGGCGGATAGAAAACGCTCCTGGAAGGCAAACTCATCCTCCAGGGACTCGAGGGTCCTGTCGTGAGCCGTTTGAAAATCGAACTCCCGGTTCCCGGCGTCCTCCCTGGCCGACTGCAGTCGGGCCTGGAAGATTTTCTCTTCGTTTCTATACATGGCCGCCAGCAGTCGTTCGTAGATCGTCTTCTCCATGGATTTATACACCCGCTGGGCCTTCTCACTCGCTTTATCGTTTCTGGCATCCACCAGGTCGAGATCCCGTTTTAGCTTTGCTTTCTTCAGCTCTTTCTGAAGCTCTTCCCGCAAAGTCTCAAATTTTTTGATCTCCTTCTCGGTCTCGGCCTCGGCATCCGCTACGGCCGTCTCAGTGTCGGCTGCAAAGGTTTCGATATCCTGTTGCAACTGCTCGATCTCCCTGTTCTTGTCATCGATGCGCCCCTGTAAGCGCTTCAGCCAGGGATCACTGAGCAGACCCTGAAGCTCCTTTTCGCTGGCACTGATCTGCTTGTCGATATCTTTGATCTGATTCTTGGCCTCCGGGTCCTCCGAACCTTCGAGGGATGCCCTCTGGCTCTTCAGGGCATCAATCTCCTGGTTGAGCTGTTTGGCCCTGGGCCCGGTCTCACCATCGAGTTTCTCCTGATAATCCGCTATCTCCTCACGAAGGGCGGCAATGCGGGTTTGCATGCGCTGCGTGAAGGATTCTTGCCGTGCAAAAAAGGTCTGCCGCCTTTCGGCCAGAAAAGCCCGCGCCTTCGTGATACTCTCGTCGATGTTGGCGTCAATCATCTCGG
>CP070696.1:530849-532749 GCA_020353535.1 Spirochaetaceae bacterium
TCTCCCAACTGAGCTAACCGCCCTGAAGTAGGTCATTAGTAACACGGGGCTCGAATCGTTGTCAATACGAAGGTAAAGCAACCGGAAATGAATCCCGGTCAGATCGCCACGCGCCCGATGCCGAGAGGAACGATTGGAAGAAGCGCTGTGAGGTTGCGCTTGGGTTTGATCCGCTACATACCTGTACCGGGATCAAACAATCCCTCGAACAGAACGCCGGACAGATAGCGCTCGCCGGAATCCGGCAATATCACAACGATCTGTTTGCCCGCGAACTCTGGAAGCTTTGCCAAGCGCACTGCAGCTGCCGCGGCGGCACCGCACGACAGACCGGCCAGGATGCCCTCCTCCCGAGCCAAGCGCCGTGCATACTCGATCGCCTCCTCGTTGCTGACCTGCTCGACCCGGTCCACCATTGTTAGATCCAGGGTGTCAGGAATGAAGCCGGCTCCGATGCCCTGGATCTTATGCGGCCCGGGTTTCAGCTCATCCCCGGCGAGGGTTTGAGTAATCACCGGGCTGTTGGCCGGCTCGACCGCTACGGTGGTTATTCCCTTTTTTTTCTCGTTCTTGATAAATCTGGATACACCGGTAATCGTTCCGCCGGTTCCCACTCCCGCCACCAGAACATCGATCTTTCCGCTCGTGTCTTCCCAAATCTCGGGGCCGGTGGTGGTCTCGTGTATGAGGGGATTGGCGGGATTTTGAAACTGCTGGAGCAGGACATAGGTCTTCGGATCGCTGTTCAGGATCTCCTCTGCCTTAGCTACCGCCCCCTTCATGCCTTTACTTCCCTCCGTCAGCACCAGGTCAGCACCGAAAGCTTTGAGGATCTTCCGTCGCTCGATGCTCATCGTATCAGGCATGGTCAGGGTAAGGCCGTAGCCGCGGGCGGCGGCCACGAAGGCCAGAGCGATCCCCGTGTTCCCACTCGTAGGCTCCACAATCTTCATTCCCGGTTTCAGCACGCCCCGCTTTTCCGCATCCCATACCATGGATGCGCCGATGCGGCATTTCACCGAATAGGCCGGATTCCTGCCTTCAATTTTCGCTACAACCGTGGCGCCGGCTCCATCAGTGATTCGGTTGAGCCGGACCATGGGAGTCCGGCCTATTGAAAAAGAATTGTCGTCGTAAATATTTGGCATTATGCTCTATCCTTTCAGCTCGCTCAAAGCGGCGATCCGAGATCAACTCTTGGAAAGTGCCTGCTCGATGTCCGCAATGATATCATCCACGTGCTCCAGCCCTACCGACAGGCGCACCAGATCCGGAGTAAGTCCCGAAGCTATCTGCTGCTCTTCGGACAGCTGCGAATGGGAAGTACTGCCCGGGTGCAGCGCCAGACTCTTTGCGTCTCCGACGTTCGCCAGGTGGGAGAACAGCTTCACGCTGTTGATGAACTTTTCCCCTGCGTTTCTACCGCCCTTGATCCCGAAGACGACCATACCGCCGAAGCCACGTTTGAGATAGCGATTCGCAATCGGATAGCTCGGATCCTCTTTGAGCCCGGGGTATCGCACCCAGGTGACCTTTTTATGAGCCTTCAGGTATTCCGCCACTTTGGCGGCATTTTGACTGTGTCTTTCCATGCGGAGCGGTAAGGTCTCGATTCCCTGCAAAAATATCCAGGCATTGTCGGGGGAGATGCAGGCGCCGAGATTGCGCAGCTGCACCAGCCGCATGCGCAGTATGAAGGCCAACGGGTTGAGCTCGCCCAAATCATGGGCGAAGCGAATCCCATGGTATCCTCCATCCGGTTCGTTGAGCAGTTTGAACTTCGAGTGGGTCCAATCGAACTTCCCCGAATCCACGACAACGCCGCCGATGCCGGCACCGTGTCCGCCGAGCCATTTGGTTAGTGAGTGACAGACGATGGTTGCACCATAATCGAGAGGCT
>CP070696.1:532849-534689 GCA_020353535.1 Spirochaetaceae bacterium
GTCGCGTGGATAAGGACCAACAGTACAAATACGTGCCACACCAGTAGCGGTTCGTTCAGCTCACGTTGGCTGATCGACACGCTGAAACCGGCAATCAGGATAGCCAGGGCTGCGAAATTGCCCGGACGAAACACCGAAACCAGACCCAGATCTGTCATTGCGCCGAGGTCGATGGACTGCACAGACAAAACCCAAAGAACAGCACAAATCACCGGTGAAAGCGCCAATCCTACGCTCATCCATCGCGGCTTCCCAGCGCGGGTTCTCGAGGGGAGAAAGATATCGGAGAACTTCGCAATCCTGTTCACAGAATTCCTGTAATCATTCGACTCGGCTCAACACTATAGTATGTACTGGAGCGAAACGGGTCTATATAGCGCTCAGAACGCCTACGACGTTTTTGGCAACCCACAAGCGGTGCGTTGCGTAACGATTGGATTTATAGATCATCCCGGTCACGTGGCGCAGCCAGCACAACAGTAATGCGCTCCTGGAATCCAAACCGTCACCTGTCAATCTCCCACGGGCTGTCTCCAGCAACTGCTGCTCGTCCGCTCTCCACTCGAGCCGTTCCAACAGATCTCGTAATACATCCCCAAGCTCGCGCTTTTCAACGGCCATCCGGGTGGCTATCAAGAACCAGGTGAGGTCGAGTTGAGGGATATCTTCCGGAGAAGCCAGATCCCAGTCCACGATCCCCGTTACGGAAGCTCCGTCCGGCGTGAACAGGAGGTTTCCGGGTACGAAATCTCCATGGACCCAACCGGCCGTAAGCGAACGCCCCGCCAAAGCGCTGTGAAGCTCGGTCTGGAGGCGATCCACCGCTTCTTCGGTGCCGTCATTGTGCAAGTATGCGGTCACCATAGTCTTGAGAGATGACAGTGGTTTGTCGATCCAACGCATCAGCCTGTCCCTATCCACAACCACAGGGACACCGGTGCGCCTGTGCAACTCTCCGATCGTCAATGCCGCAGCCATCTGCATGCGCGATCGGTTTGCAGGATCCGTGAGCATAGTTCTGCCCTCGATTCCCGGCATCACGCGCTCCACTATGTAGGGATGTCCGCAGGATTCATCGACGACCAGCAGAGACGGCAATACACGGTGCCACTCCTGCAACCGAGGATCGGAATGCAAACGGCTCAGGACAGCGGTCTGCTGACGCATGCTGTCCACGGCGGAATCGGTCTGCGGAAGTTTGAGCAGAGCCTGCACACCGTGCTCCTCCGTACCGATCGGAATAACCACCATATCGCTTACGGTGGGTAAGACTCGAAGCGCCTTCCAATCCGATGGTGGAGCTGTACTGTCGATCGGCGATATCCTGTCAACGATCTCGGGAATCAGGTCCGATGCCCGGCGCCGGTAGAACCGCTTCCGCCATCTCCACAACGCTCTGCGGGGTGCCGACAGCAGCCGCAGGGGTACTTGCATGTTCAGATAGGGCAACCAGACCTTGATCAGCCCCGTGAACAGCAAAACCGTTGCAACCACGGACTGACTCGCGAGCCATGCGATTCCGATGCCCGTGATGCCTATCCTATCCATCAACACAATACTCAATCCGAAAATGAGAACGGCGAGGGAGCTCTGAACGACGATCAACGCTGTAATTCGGCGCTTCACTCGGGCGATGCTCAGGTATGTCGAGGTAACCAGGTAGGGCAGAGCGGACAGACAGAGCAGTCGAAGCAACCTGACACCCTCGGCGGCATAGCTCTCGCCGAACAGCTTCAGAAGATACGGTGCCAGAAGAACCACGAAGATGACCGCGGGCAACAGCAGGCGGCCTGTCTCTATGAAGGTGCGGTAACTGAGAATATCCAATTTAGCCTGGTTG
>CP070696.1:534789-536599 GCA_020353535.1 Spirochaetaceae bacterium
TGAAGGATTCTTGCCGTGCAAAAAAGGTCTGCCGCCTTTCGGCCAGAAAAGCCCGCGCCTTCGTGATACTCTCGTCGATGTTGGCGTCAATCATCTCGGTGGTAAGCTCTTGATTCGGATCATCGATCACGGCAAACAGCCGGTTGCGTTCCGCCTCGATCCAGTCGAGATTGGCCACCCGCTCTGCGCGGCGGGCATCGGCGGCGGCCCTTTCATCTCTATACCAGGCTTCGATCTCCGCAACTCCATCCTTCTCTTTCTCCGCGGCTGCGGCCAGCTGGGACTGCAAATCGGAGAGCTGAGCCTCCACCTCCGCCTTTTTCGCCTCCAGCTCGGTTCGCTTCTCCTCATCGGCTTCGGCGATCTTCCCCTCCAGATCGGCCTTCTGGGCTTCGAGCTTTTCAATATCCCTGCGGATCGGCGCGGATTCCTCGGTTACAGGTTTGAGCCGTTTTTCCTTCTCGGATTCGATCTCCTTCTTCTCCTTCTCGTACTGGGCTTCCAGCTGCTTCATGGTCGGCGCCTTGGGAGCCTGGCCGAGATGAGGGGTCTCGAACCAGGCGGAGGCGCCCACATCCGCGGCAACAGCGAAGGCATTGTAGTCTCCCAGCGTGCTGTAGATTGCCTTGGCGCTCAGTCCCAGGGAGATCGTCTTCCAGAGGTAACGGGAGTAGCCGACCGTGGCCGCCGCGTCGTACACGGCGACCGTGGCTTCAGCTTGCCCGCTTGCATTGACGAAGGTAAAACCGCCCGTGTTCAACATCTGGGCAGCAGCCGCAAATGTGCCCCCGAACAGGGGAAATCCGACGGCCAGCTGACTGTTGCTGATATCATTGGGCAGGGGATTGACGTTGAGCTGCAGCCGAAAATCCGAAATTGGGGCCAACAGAGCTGGGTTAAAGTGGATTCCCTCCAGGTTCAGATCCAGGCCGTCCGCGGCCCCACCCATGGCGTCGATACGCGTAGCCGGAGGAAAGATCAGGAAGTCTGCCGCAGTGGTACCCCCGGTCTCCTGTGCAGAGGATAGCGCCGCTGCAATGAACAAGACAATTGGAGCCAAACAATGTAAGTTCAGACGTTTCATTCGAGTATGCTCCTTATCGCACGATCATTACTTTTAGCACGCGCTTGTAGCCAGCGGCGCGTATCTGAACAAAGTACAGTCCCGGACCCAACTTCTCGCCCCTGCCGTTTGTGCCATCCCAGACGATGGGAACACCGATGCTTGAAAAGGGCAGGTTGTTCACCAGCGTGGCCACTCGTCTGCCGGAGGTTGTGAACACCTGCACGGATACGCGATCCGACGGCCCGCCCGGCGGTTCGGTTACAAAGATCAGGGCCTGCTGGTTTCCTCCGGAAACGATGCGGTTACTCGTAATCAGTGGTTCGTTGAGTGTGGGTAACGTGCTGAAGTCCCAGGTTTTAGCTGCACCCATGGCGATTCCATCAGGATCTTCAACGCCGGTGGTGATGGTCGCTGTGTACGCTGAATAGCCCAAATCACTGTCCGGTGTGAAGGTCGCGGTATAAGTGCCGGTATCATAGGTGACGTTTCCGGGAATCAATGTGTCCGTACCTGCATCATAGCTGTTGTTGCTGTTGTTATCGATGAACAGGATGAAGGTCGTTGCCGGATTTTCGATGGTTGTGGGATCTATATCCTTGGAAAAGGTGGCCCTAATGGTCGTCGCTCGGTTTACTCCGGTGGTGCCGTCCAGCGGTGTCACTGTAGAAACGAAGGGTCTAAAGGCCGTCGCGAAGCTCCAGATTTTATCCGATTGCAGGTTAAAACCGACGGTATCCTGGGCAG
>CP070696.1:536699-538508 GCA_020353535.1 Spirochaetaceae bacterium
CGCCCTCCTTGTACTGGTAGCGTACCAGGGTAAACTTCGGCATCATTTTTCCCTGAACTCGGTGCTCCACCAGCCGCGGGCTGTTCGGAATGTAGTACCACTGATCCTCTTTCAGCGCATCTCGCACGCAGGTGTACAGCGTGCCATCGATGTCGATGGTGTCTAAGATGTTCTCCCCGGCAAGACTGGCCTGCCCATACAGCTGGGCCGTGAAGACAAGCCAGCCGATACAGAGCAGAACAACCCACTTGAAGCCTTTCTTTCGTTTCATGTTCTTTCTCGCTCCTTTCCCCCTTCGGGGGTTATATTTCGTAATCCGTCTACGATCCAACAAGTACGCTGTTCAATGCTTTTGCCAGAATACGCAGCGGATTATGCATACCGGAATAATTGTACCATGCTGCACCCAGACCGCAAGCATACCAACTAGTTTTTCCAATCCCCGTTGAAAATAGAAATAAAGAGCGCAGGATAGAGATCGACGAGATTCTCATTGTTCAAGTTCCACCATACTGCTTTGCGTTGCGGCCGCCCTTGATCATCGCGGTATCTGGCGTCGAATCCTACCTTTGCCGAGATAACTCCTACGTCCAGTTCGCCCATAGGATCAATTCTCATAGGCGCTACCATCAACTCCCTACCTGGAAAAACATTCCGCAGCAATACAAGTGGCCTGCCGGATCCAAGCTTTTGAGTTACCGTGATCTGGGATGAATAGAGTGCCTGCCCGGAGGTGTTCCAGTGGAGGTTGCTGAAATCGAAGATCACAGGCTGGATGCATTCCAGTGGTGCGGCGATCATACTTTTACCGTCAAACACCTTCACCGCGTATGAAGAACTCAGCGTATATATTTTCCCAAGAGCGCAGCGTATTACTTGATTGATGTGAAATTCAGACTCCTGGAGTTCGGGCTCCCCAAATTCCTTGCGGGCCTCGGCTAGTGGGAAACTAATGATGCCCCATGATGTTTGTTTCTCCCCATCAGCCAATGTCCAGCCCTTTCCGATCTCCCATGTCGCCGTCTGTTCTCTCCAGCTCCTGCCCTTGATATGCAGTGCGATTTCTGTAACAACCCTGCGGACACCTATCTGGGGATCATCCCCGACTCCCGGGAGTAGGAAATAGGCGTTTTGCCATTCTGGAGTCGGCTCGTCGAAGATGAGTTGATTTCTGATCGATCGGCTATACCCGGCGACGGTCAGAAAGCCTTGAGTAATAACGGTTTTGTGCTCGCGATACCGATAACCGGGCAGTAATGTTTCCGTACCGCCCCGCGCGGGAGCTTCAGCAGGTCTAATATTGAGATTCACAACCGGTTTGTCTTCCTTCTCGTCGGGAGCAGCACCGGCATCCCTAACCTTTCGTGTGGATAGATCATTGAGATCAACGGATTGCGACTTTTTTGAGGAACTCAGCGTTCTGATGTTAACTTTGTCAGGTGCCCAGTCGTCTCGTAACACCTCTCTGTTGATACGACCGACCAGAGTCTGCAGTGTTTTCGTGTCAATGGATTCAAGAGGTACGATATTACCATACCTGTCGAAGGCCTTCAGGATATCCCGCTCGAATCTTGCAACCAATGTCTTCTTCTCCGTCTCGGCAAATTCAGGCAGCTGGTAGCTTGCGAATAACACAGCTTGAGACCGGAAGTTTGAATTGCTGCGGTACTCCCGCACCGCCTTGTCGTAGTCTATGATGATTTTGTAAGGTAATGGTTCGGAGAGAACTTCGTACTGCCGACGAAGAATTATAAAAATACCGGTCTGGCTGCTGAGGAGTGCTTCGCTGGTATCGACGCTGTTCTGTCC
>CP070696.1:538608-540104 GCA_020353535.1 Spirochaetaceae bacterium
CCGGGGTACGGCCTTCCGGGCGGCCGTATTCCGGGCAGCACACAGGGAGTGGGAACGGGTATTCGGGGCCTAACTCCACCGGAGACCGCACGGCCAGCCGCAGCGCCGCTACCGGCGCAACGGATAAAGTGGAATTTGATACCTCCTGGAGTGGTCCGGGGGCAACAGGGGTGGCGGAGCCGTTGAGTGACCGAACCGATCTCGGCTTTCACAAGGATCCCTCCTACGCCTACTACAAGCAGGGTTTCGTTCATTTTTCCCGAGCGATCCACGGGATCGAGGCTCTCTACCAATCTCTGTCGCAACGCCGGGTGGTTCATTTCAAGCCGAGGGATGACGCCTACCAGAGGTTTACCGAAGGTTTGGTGGAACTGCGGCGCTCCCACGAGTACTTTTCGCGGGTGGTGCAGGAGTTCGAGAGCAGCATCTGGAAGCACGACGCCCAGCTGAAACTGCGGCGCATCGAGCGCTTTACCAGTCTATATAGAAGAATCCTCGGCAACCTCACCGCCACCCGCTAGTCAGGTCCTGTATTTGCCGTGACCTGGCCGTCAGGCTGATCCGAGCCGGAGACCTTCGACAAGCTGTTTGAATTTTCGACCCCGGTCGAACTCGTTTAGAAACAACTCGAAGGAGGCGCAGCCGGGGGAGAACAGCACCGAGGTTCCAGGCTTCGCCTGCTCGGCGGCCCGATGGACCGCTGCCTCAAGCGAGGCGAACGGTCCCAGGTAGGCCACCGACTGTTCGTTGAACATGGCCTGCATCTTTTCGGTGGCACTGCCCTGCAGCAGAATGACCGTCTCGGCCAGATCTATCGATCGCAGCAGGGAGTGAAAATCCAGTCGTTTGTCCGTGCCCCCCGTGATCAGGATAATCGGCTGATCCAGCGCCTGGAGGGCGGCAGCGGTAGCCTCAGGTATGGTGGCCGCCGAGTCGTTGTAGTAGCGTACCCCGTTGATTTCCGCCGCCAGCTCCAACCGATGCTCGACTCCGGGAAATCCCCTCAATCGTGGGGCGATCTGGTCCACCGGTAGTCCGTAGCAGGAGCAGGCCAGGGCAGCGGCCAGCAGGTTCAACCGGTTGTGAGCCCCCGGAATGCTTAGTGGATCGAGTTCCAGGGGGATATCCCGGCCCTGCATGCGGATCATCGCCCCCCTCTCCAGGAGAAAGGCCCCCTCCAACCCCGCCGGCAGAACATTCATCGAAAAAAACAGGACCTGTGCCCGGGTATCGTTCCCGAATCCATGCTGCAGCGGGTCTCGGTGATTGAAAAGGGCGTACTGGTCGGTGGTCTGCTCGGAGAAGATGATTTTTTTATCGGCGATATAACTCTCCATGTTCGGGTAGCGATCCTGATGGTCGGGCAGGATCACCGTCAACACCGACACCAGGGGGGCCAGCAAATCCCGACCGCGGAGGTCAGCCAGCTGCCAGGAGGAGAGCTCCAATACGACGGGTGTTCTTGCATCGATCTCATCGAGAAAGGTGAGGGGGCT
>CP070696.1:540204-541672 GCA_020353535.1 Spirochaetaceae bacterium
GAGCGGACCAGCACCACCGTGCAGAATGCGTACGTGATGCCGGTGGTACAGGGATACTTACAGAAACTCGAAGCCGAAACGGCAAAGCGCCGTTTCAACAATGTCCTGCAGGTCATGCAGTCCAACGGCGGCATCATGACGTCGGCTGTGGCCAGGGACATGCCGATCGCCATGGTGGAGTCGGGTCCCGCGGCTGGCGCAATCGGGGGGGCGCAGCTGGCCGGCATGATCGGCTATGACAATGTGATTACCTATGACATGGGCGGCACAACAGCCAAGACTTCCATCGTCACCGGAGGAATGCCGGAGAGCGCGGATCAATACTTCGTCGAGGGTCGCCCGATCCTGCTGCCCGTAGTTGATATGCGGGAGATAGGAGCCGGCGGGGGCAGCATCGCCTGGATCGACGACGCGGGGGCGCTGCACGTTGGACCGCAGAGCGCCGGGGCCGAGCCGGGTCCGGCCTGCTACCTAAGGGGCGGGGCAGAGCCCACGGTTACGGATGCGAATCTTCAACTTGCCATACTCGACCCGGAATACTTCCTTGGGGGGAAGATGGAAATCTCACCCCAACATGGGCGCAAGGCTATACAAAGAATTGCCGATTACTTCGATCTCGATGTTGCTGAAGCGGCATTGGGGATTATCAGAATCGTCAACATCAACATGGCGGGACTGCTGCAGTCAATGACCGTGAAACGAGGATACGATCCTCGGGAGTTCGTCATTGTGGCATTCGGGGGCGCCGGGCCCATCCATGCGGTGGCCATTGCCAGAGAGCTGAATATACCAACGGTAATCGTACCGCCCTTTCCAGGAGTGTTCTCCGCGTGGGGAATGCTGATGGCCGACATCAGGCACGATTTTGGGCAAACCTACATCAAGCCCATGAACGAGGCCGATGTGCCGACGATCAATCGAATATTCAGAGAACTGGAAGCCCGGGTTAGGGAGATCTTCGCGCTGGAGAACATCACCGACAAGAGCATAGTTTTATCCTACGAAATGGATCTCAGATATTCGGGGCAGGAACATACATTGAGCGTTCCGGCGCCAGCGAAACTGGATGATGCCAGTAAGGCGGAGCTGGAGAAGAGCTTCGACGGGCTTCACCTTAAAGTATACGGGCACAACGCCCCGGAAGAGCCAAAAGAGATCGTCTCTATCAAGGTAGCGAGCTTTGCCAAGGTCAAGAAGCCCGGACTTGAAACGATCCCTTCCGGTTCAAAGGCTCCCACGCCGGAGGCCAGGATGGGAAAAAGAGAGGTCTATGTCGGAGACGGGAAGTACGAGGAGTTCAGCATCTTCAGAAGGGATAACCTGCTTTCAGGAAACACCTTTTCCGGACCGACTCTGATAGAGGAAGCCACGGCTACTACCGTCGTGGAGACGGGCCAAACATGCAGCGTTGATCCGTACGGCAATCTCGTTATTAAGCTAAACGAGGAGTGATTATGAAAAACGATCC
>CP070696.1:541772-543167 GCA_020353535.1 Spirochaetaceae bacterium
GCCTACAGCCCGATTCTCTACGAAGTCGTGGATTTCAGCTGTGGAATACTGGATAGTGAAGCCAACCTGATCGCCGAAACGCCGGGACTTCCCATCTTTCTGGCCAATCTGGACTATGCAGTGGAATCCACCTACAACACGATCGGGCGGGAGAAATTGAATCCGGGGGATGTCATCCTGTGCAACGATCCTTACAACGGCGGCGGGACCCACTGCCCGGATCTCACCGTGCTCTGCCCGGCTTTCTATAAAGGTGAGATAAGGGGGTGGGCCGCCTTCCGGGGACACACGGTGGACATGGGAGGAATCTATCCGGGAGGCTGGTACTCCAACACGGTGGAAGTCTTTCAGGAAGGATTCCGAATGCCGCCGGTCAAGCTCATGGTGGAAGGCAAACCGAACGAAGATGTGCTGCGCCTGATCAGGGCCAACACCCGCGTTCCCGACCCGGTGCTGGGAGACGTACGCGCCATGATCGCCGGAGTGCGAAAAGCGAGTGAACGCTTCTGTGACATCATCGACAGCTACGGGCTCGATGTAACCCTCGGCTCCATTAGGGAAATCCTGGAACAAGGGGACAGAATGGCCAGGGCGGCGATACGCCGCATCCCCAATGGCAGCTACTGCGCCGAAGCCCTGCTGGACGGAGACGGCAACGACGACGAACCCCTCGATGACAAGGTGTGGGTCAGGGTGACCATAACCGTGGAAGACGAGGAAATGACCATGGACTTTACGGGGACCGACGAGCAGTGTCGGGGTCCGATGAACGTCCCCGAACCCTCCACCATCTCTTCAGCCAGGTACGGATTCAAGATCATCACCACACCGGAACTGCCCAGCAATGAGGGCTTCTTCCGGCCGCTGAAAATCATCATTCCCGAGGGCAGTCTGCTGAATCCCAAGTTCCCCGCCGCCTGTGCCATGTGGCCGGCTCCCACTACCACGATACCGGATCTGATTCTTAAAGCCCTGGCTCCAGCGATACCCGATAGGATACGAGCGGGTCATTTCGGTGATTCCATGGCAAACTTCATCTACGGGACAGATCCGCGTACGGGCAAGTACTACGTATGCGCGGAAGGAGATGCGGGCGGCTATGGAGGCAAACCCACCGAGGACGGAGAGCACGCCCTTTTCTCAATGGACCTGGGGGATACGTACAACGTCCCCGTTGAAGTCGCCGAGGTGCGCTATCCCTGGCGCGTAGACCGCTTTGAGCTACACCAGGATTCCGGCGGGCCGGGCAAGTTCCGCGGGGGACTCGGGGTCATTCGGGATTACCATATTATCGGCCACGATGCCGGGCTCACCGTGACTACGGACAGGGTAAAATACACTCCTCCCTGGGGCTTGTTCGGCGGAAAAGATGGAAAGCCGAACATTACGATTGTC
>CP070696.1:543267-544563 GCA_020353535.1 Spirochaetaceae bacterium
ACGGAAGATGACACCACCGGAGTGATCACCACCGAGCGGTTGCACAAGGCCGAGGCCACGATCAAGAGGCTGGTCAATGCCGGTCCTGAGTACAAGATCATCGAGGCCGGCAGCGGCACCACCGGTGCGGTGCATCGGTTGCAGCAGATCCTCGGCCTCTATATCCCCCCGGTGGCCAAGGATATGTTTCACGCACTTCTGCAACGACACCTGAATGAGGAGCAGCTGAGTGAGCTGGAAGCCTACCTGCTTTCCAACCGCCCGGTGGTGTTCGTCGGACCCTACGAGCATCACTCCAACGAAGTATCCTGGCGGGAGTGCTTTGCCGAGGTGGTGGAGATCGAACTGGACCACGAAGGATTGATCGATCTGGAAGACCTGGAGGCCAAGCTCTCTCGGCAGGAGTACAAGGGCCGGCGGCTGATCGGGGCCTTCTCCGCCGCCTCGAACGTCTCAGGCGTGAAGACACCCGTGTTCGAGGTAGCCCGCAGTCTTCACCGTCACGGAGCCCTGGCGTTTTTCGATTACGCCGCCATTGCACCGTATGCAAACATCGACATGTGCCGGGATGCGGAGAGCTTCTTCGATGGAATCTACTTCTCCCCCCACAAGTTTCTCGGCGGTCCGGGATCAAGCGGGATCCTGATCATTCATGAGCTGGTATACCGCAAAGATCTGCCCCCTACCGTCGGGGCTGGGGGCACCGTGGACTATGTCAGCTTCGACGAGCAGGCCTATAGCGCCGACATCGAAGCCCGGGAGAAACCCGGCACCCCCGGAATCCTGCAGATCATGCGTGCCGCCCTGGCCTTGGAACTCAAGGAGCTGCTAGGCCCGGAGCGCATCGCGGCGCGGGAAAACAAGCTGATTCACAGGGCTTTGGAGAAGTTCAACACCTGCTCCCCGATCGAAATCATGGGCAATCGCAATCCGGACAAACGGATTCCGATCTTTTCCTTCAACATTCGGGTCGAAGACTCTTACCTTCATCCCCGCTTCGTGACCATTCTGCTCAATGACCTGTTCGGCATCCAGAGCCGGGCCGGTTGTTCCTGTGCCGGTCCCTACGGCCACAGGGTGCTGCACATCGATGGGCAGAAATCCCTCAAGTTCAAAGACCGGCTGATGCACGGATTCGTGGGACTTAAACCGGGTTGGACTCGCATCAACTTCCACTATCTGATGACCGACGTGGAATACGAGTTCATCATGGCTGCCATCTGTTTCGTGTGCCAATACGGCAAGTACTTCCTGCCTCTCTACGAGTTCGACATCCACACCGGCACCTGGCGCCAT
>CP070696.1:544663-545923 GCA_020353535.1 Spirochaetaceae bacterium
TCTACCACAGAGCTCCGCGGGCATCGTCCCCGGCTCCCCCGCTCACCTTGCACTTTTCCGATGGCAACCTGGGGACGAGCGGCTGCTTATCGAGCAGACTATTCGCGCGGGGCGGACAATCCTTGATTCGAGTGAGAACAAGAAAGCTATTTGAGCATATCTCAATGACGTAATAAATGAGCTGCCCCCGGACCTGTACGTTCTCCTTCGGTGTTTCCCAGAGAGGATCGCGCTCCAGCTACGAATAATCCGGAGCCTGAACTGGGAATGTGAAATCTGCATTAGGAATTACCACCGTAATACGCACGTCTGGACTTTCATATTTCGCTGATCTGAAACATTATGGTATAGTATCCAATTGAAAATGCCTGTCAACGACGGTTTCAAATTAGATAGAATCGTTGGTTTTTTTTTCACTTTCAGCAAAACTTATCCACTCCTTTCATATAGTTCCAACCTCGATTTACTTTATTGCTCTTTTTTGTCCCTGATCTCCTTGATCATCCGGATGGTTGTACAGCCTCTGCCGACTCACTCCAAATCTGGCTACTACTCGAGCCTTCGGTCCAACTTGTTAGACATAATGTCGTATCTTGATGCGCGCCTCTTTTAACATCATAGAACCGAGGTCCCCTCCTTTCGAGAGGAGGTTTAGTCGTTGTTAACTCCGGTATACCCGTATGCGGGACTTTTTTCGTTACCAATATCTAATACCCCCATTAGATTAAACATCCATTTTAGAATGTTGCTGAGGGCTTAGCCCATCCGGATAATCGTCTCCGGGAAGTCAGATGAGAGTATCTGCATAAAATGAAATCTTGAGGCTTTCGGTCGAGAGCCTCCAGGTAGGCTTTGTGAATGAGTTTCTGGAACCCGGTGCTCCTTGTAGTCTCATCGTAGAAAGTGTCAGATGGAAACTATCTGATAAAAACGGTACATAAGGCTACATAGAGCTACGTCTGAATACATGGCGATTGGCGGATCCTTTTATCTGATATACAATAAGGAACAAGCGGATACGAGCCGATACATGGCCGGTGCGTTCTCATAAACCGGAGGTCGCAGGTTCGAGTCCGGCCCCTGCTACTAAAAGCGCATGAAGCCCCTCTGAGCGAGGGGTTTTGCCATTTATGGGTACGGGCAAGACGGCGTGAATCCGCAGGCCCTGTGTGAGATGGCCGCTGTCTGACAGCTGAAGGGGGCGGTGACTGTGACCTCTATCATTCTACCGCCTGAGGGAGAATCGCCTACTCTTGGCTG
>CP070696.1:546023-547252 GCA_020353535.1 Spirochaetaceae bacterium
GGGCGCTCAAGGGTACTATGCGCTCATGTCCCCATTTGGGTGGGCCGATCTCCGTCGAGCTCTTCCATGCTTCTCGCACCTCGAGGTAGCCCTCATTCAGATGGAGGTACTTCCATTTCAAGGCCAATATCTCGCTCTTCCGCATCCCTGCCACGGCGGCCATTAGGAAACAAGAATAGTCCTGCAGATCCCGCCAAGGCCCAAAGGAATCTTTTGGAAATAGAATTTTCAACTCCTCCTCGGCGAATGTTCCGGGCTTCTGTCTGCTCTCCTTGATGTTGCCAATCCCGGAGGTGGGATCTTTCTCGATGTCCTCCCTGTACACCGCTTCCTTGTAGATCAGCTTCACCACGCCCATGACCTTGTTGGTAGTATTACGCTTCTCGCCAGTCTTCTTTAGGATCCTGCTACGGAAATCTACTAGTTCTCCCCGGGTAATCTCGGCCAACGGCCGCTTTGCTATCGGATCGGTGAATACGTAGCTTTCCAGCCAGGAGCGGTTCATCGCTGCGGTCCTCCGGGTGATGCTCTTGCCTTCATCCCTCAGCTTCTTGATATGCGGGCAGGAGTCCCACAGGAAGAAAGGCTCGGCATATTCCTTGAACGTTGTCTCTCCGGCTGCTGGACCCGGGCCGCTGCGGATCTTCTCCATGACAAACTTCACGGCAGCCGTCCGGGTGGTTACTCCGGTGGACTTCCAGCCGTTCATCGACGGTAGCCGGTACATAAAATAACCATCTCGCTTTCTCTGCCAGAGTCGGTATGGCTTTTTGGGTTTCATCGCTTTTTCCTCCAATTCTTATTGTCGAACATTGCGTCACCATTTGCAAGTTTTTGGACAAAAAAAGGCCGTCCGAAAATGGACGGCCTCTAACTTCTGTGTTTGCAAGTACTTGTGATGGGCGGTAGCGGGCTCGAACCACTGACCTTCTGGGTGTAAACCAGACGCTCTCCCAACTGAGCTAACCGCCCTGAAGTAGGTCATTAGTAACACGGGGCTCGAATCGTTGTCAATACGAAGGTAAAGCAACCGGAAATGAATCCCAGTCAGATCGCCAAGCGCCCCGATGCCGAGAGGAACGATTGGAGGAAGAGCTGTGAGGTTCAGCTTAGATTTGATCCGCTACATACCTGTACCGGGATCGAACAATCCCTCGAACAGAACGCCGGACAGATAGCGCTCGCCGGAATCCGGCAATATCACAACGATCTGTTTGCCCGCGAACTCT
>CP070696.1:547352-548418 GCA_020353535.1 Spirochaetaceae bacterium
GAAGGGCGCCGTTCGGTCCCGATGCTACCAATGTCTCGAAGGCGATCTTGTCGGCTCCCCTGTCCCTCATAGCCTCTTCTATGGCCGAGGCCAGGGCGAGCTCGGTCATCCCTTCGATGTCCATCTTTATAACTTCCTCGAAAGCTTGATCAGCAATGGCACCGGCCTCCTCGAGGCAGCGGATCTCATCCGGGGTTTTCCGCATCCTCATGGTTTTGAGGATTCGAGAGCTCAGGGCGAAGTCCGCTCCCGGAAGCACCTCCCTCAGCATGAGGAGAAACGAGGCCCACATGCCGTCATCCACGAGCACTTTTGCCGCCCCAGGCGTCAGCTCCGCCAGGGTTCGCTCGAGCAGCTTTCTCGGATCCTCTGAGTCCTTCCAGACGCGGACGTCCGGAAAAGGCGATGTCTCTTTGATCTGCCCTTCGTAGAGCTCCGGGGAAAGGAAGACGGGACCGCCCTCCCGGGGCAGAACAAAGAACAGCATGCGTTCCATCGGCTCATCGTAGAAACCGCTCAGATAGAGCATGTTGGAGCTCGGAAAAAGCACCAGCAAGTCGTAGTCCTGTTCGGCGAGCAGCCTTTGAGCCTTTTCTACTCTGTCAGCGGGGATTTCCATTTTTCTCCTCCTCCAGCGACACCGCGATCTTCTCGATCCCTCGCTGCCATATTCTCAAACCTATTTCCTCTATCGTTCTCCACTGAGAATACGGAATGCGGGCAAAGACGTTGACAGGCAGGTATCCCCTGTGGTCCCTGGTGACTTCCGGCCCGTAATAAATAGCGACCGCTTCCATCGCTTCCGAGTCCTCCTTTTCCCACTCCTTCCAGTAGATCACGTCTCCCGTGTTGGTCTGGGTCGTCTGGTTCTCCCGGGCAATGCTCACCGCGCTCTTTACGGGAAAGTTGATCTCCCGACCCGACCACCTGGAGTGGTAGACCGTAGCCTCCAGGGGCAGCATTTTGAGGAAGGCCTCGACGGTCCTGGGATTTATCTGGGGCAGCGCTCTGGCGGTCAGCCTGCCCCCTCTCTCGAAGGTAAACACGATCTTCCTGTTCATCTTAT
>CP070696.1:548518-655868 GCA_020353535.1 Spirochaetaceae bacterium
TTCGTGCCCAAGGCCGAAGCCAGTGCCCGGGCGCGGAGAGATTTCAAGAGAATCGGAGTCCTCTCCCCCTACTTCACCGAACCCTCGTTTGTTCAACGGATGCGAGGTATATCTAACGTTTTGATGGGAAGCGATTACGAATTAATCGTGTACGCAGTCGAGTCCCTGGCGCAGCTTCGCAGTTATCTGGACATGCTTCCGATCTCCCGTCGCATCGACGGCTTGATTATCATGTCCCTGCCCCTGACAAACGGGGATGCCGAACGAATCCGGGATAACCATCTGCAGACCATACTGATTGAATACAACCATCCCTTCTTCTCAAGTATCGAGATCGACAATGAGAACGGCGGACGATTAGCCGCGGAATACCTGCTTAAAAAGGGCTACCGGCGCATGGCCTTCATCGGCGAGGCTGGAGAACCCCCCTACTCGCTCCATCCCAGCACATATCGTTTGGCGGGATTCAGGCAAATTCTTTCGGAAGCCGGAACGGCCCTGACCGAGGAATACATTGGCCTCAATCCCCTCGATATGTGGCGGGTCATAAAGCAAACCCATCAGTTCCTCGACCTGCCGAAGCCACCGGAAGCAATTTTCGCCTGCTCCGACATTCAAGCAGCTGGTGTTCTCAAGGCCACCCGGGAAAGGGGCCTCAAGATACCCGATGACCTGGCGGTTTTGGGTTTCGACAACATCGATCTGGCCGACTACATGGAGCTGACCACCATCGACCAGGCGCTGGACGAATCGGGACGCACCTCAGTCGAGTTGCTGATGGCTCGCATGGCCGATCCCGAGCGCCCTTTGCAGAATATCAAGCTCCAACTCAGCGTCATCGAGAGGAGCACCGTGTAGACAAATGGCGACATCAGTCACCGACAAATTAAAATCCGAAGGAGGTAATCATGAAAAAAGACGATCCTTTCCCCTGACGAGGAACAATGCGTTTTTCGCGACAAAAGCGTATTTGTTCTAACCAAGAGAAAAATCTAGAGAAAGGAGTACTACATGAAAAAGTACTTAGTTATTCTGCTTGCACTTCTGCTCGTCAGCGGCTTCGTATTTGCCGGCGGCAAGCAGGACAAGGCGGCTGCACCGTCAAACGTGGTCACCGTGTTCGGTGCCTTTGTGGATCAGGAAGAGGCGCGCTTCAACGCAGCCATCAAACCCTTCGAGGACAGAACCGGAATCGACGTGCAGTATGAAGCTTCAAAGGAGTTCGAAACCCTGATCGTGGTGCGGGTGGAAGGCGGGAATCCCCCCGATATCGCCGCCCTTCCCCAGCCCGGCCTGATGAAGAACTTCGCCGATCGGGGTGCCCTGATTCCCCTCTGGCCGGGAATCATCGACGTCATAAACAAGAACTACGCTCCGGTCTGGCTGGAGCTCGGTTCCAGTGGAGGCAAGGCCTACGGTGTCTTCCACCGCGTGAACATGAAGAGCCTGGTCTGGTATCCCAAGAAAGCCTGGGCCGACGCTGGACTGACCCCTCCGAAAACCTGGCAGGAGATGGAAGCCCTCGAGCAGAAGGCGATCGGACAGGGCGCTGTACCCTGGACGGTGGGCTTTGAAAGCGGCGGAGCCACCGGCTGGGTCGGTACCGACTGGGTCGAAGACATCATGCTTCGAACTGCCGGTCCCCAGGTGTACGACCAGTGGGTCAACCACGAGATCCCCTTCAACGACCGTCGCGTGAAGGAAGCGGTTGAGATCATGGGCAAGCGCCTGCGTGATCCCAAGTATGTCTTCGGCGGACCCCAGTACGTGCTGACCACCTATTTCGGCGACGCTCCCAACGTGATGTTCGAATCTCCTCCCAAGGCCTGGATGCACAGGCAGGGGAACTTCATCACCGGCTTCTTCAATGAGAACATCCAGGCCAACCTGCTCGAAGAGGTAGGTCTGTTCGGATTCCCCCAGATCAACTCGCAGTGGGGAACCCCGGCTCTCGGCGGCGGTGATCAGTTCGTGATGTTCAACGACAGACCCCAAGTACGGCAGTTCATGGAGTTCCTGGCTACCTGGGAATCCGGAGAGTTGTGGGCCAAGGCGGGGGGAGCCCTGTTTCCCTATAAAACACAAGACCTGAGTGCTTATGGCAACGATCTGGAGCGAGCCCAGGCGGAGCTTCTGCTGAACGCCAAGGTTTTTCGCTTCGATGCCTCGGACCTGATGCCCGGACAGGTCGGCGCCGGTACCTTCTGGACCGGGATGGTCGACTACGTCAGCGGCGTGGATATCGACAAGGTTCTCAAGGAAATCGAGGACAGCTGGCCCGACTGATCGAGCTGACTCGCACAAAGCACAACTCCGTTGGACGGTTCCCTCATTCGGGAGCCGTCCAGCGAATTCTTGACACACGTGGAATGCACGATTTGAATAATATCTAAGGAGGCGGTTTCTACATGGAAGATTTCGAAAAAGCAGTACGGCCGGAGGGCTTTTTTGCCAACTTGCTGCTGATGCTCTGGCGCATCCTCATCGCCGTGGTCGTGCCGGCCCTCGGTTTTCTCGTTATGTACATAGGTTTTCGTTTTCTGCGGGAAAGCGAAGCTCCCGCCGCCGTTATCGCAGTGGTAGCCATCATCTGGGGGGTCGGAGGAGTCGCCCTACTGTACTTCCTCACCAACTGGGTGATTACCCAATTGGGACCGGCCTGGCGGCGGCGCCTGCAGCCGTTTCTCTTTGTGGGGCCAGCCCTGGTGATTCTGGGCTGGTACCTGGTTCTGCCGACGCTACGCAGTCTGTACCTGAGCTTCTTCGGCCCTGCTTCGAACAAATTCGCGGGTCTGGTCAACTACGTGTACGTATTCACGGACCGGGTGATGCTCACCTCCTTTCGCAACAACCTGCTCTGGCTGATCGTGGGAACGGGCTTGAGCGTCCTGTTGGGGCTGATTATCGCGTTGATGGCGGAGCGTTCCCATCTGGAGAAGTTATCCAAGGCCCTAATCTTTCTTCCTCTGGCGATTTCCTTCATCGGTGCCGGGGTGATCTGGAAGTACGTGTACGCCTTTAAACCCGCTGGAGAGTCCCAGATAGGCATCCTCAATGCGATCGTCGTCGCCCTTGGAGGGGAGCCGATCGGCTGGCTCACCTTCCGCCCCTG
This sequence comes from Spirochaetaceae bacterium, assembly GCA_020353535.1. Classification (GTDB taxonomy): domain Bacteria; phylum Spirochaetota; class Spirochaetia; order SZUA-6; family DRHE01; genus JAFGQJ01. The sequence goes on from CP070696.1 coordinate 551,631, forward strand.
GAACACCCTGTTTCTGATCGTAATCCTCGTATGGATGCAGACAGGCTTTGCCATGGTCGTGCTGTCAGCGGCTCTGCGGGGAGTACCGACATCCCTCAAGGAGGCAGCCCGCATTGACGGAGCCACCGAGTTCCGGGTCATCCTCAGCATCGTCATTCCCTACGTGCGGGGTACCATCATCACAGTAGGGACCACGATCCTTATCATCACCTTGAAGATCTGGGACATTGTCTACTCGATGACCAACGGTCTTTACGGCACCGAAGTGCTGGCCAGCCAGCAGTACAAGCAGATGTTTAAGTTCCTCCACTACGGCCGCGGCTCGGCCATCGCGATTGTATTGTTGGTCGCCGTCATTCCGGTGATGTGGTACAACCTCAAACAGTTTATGTCTCAGGAGGTGTTCTGATGGCTGCCAAGGAAGAAAAAGAAAACAAAAGTGTAGCGGTTACCATCATTCTCCTGGTCCTGTGTTTGGCCTGGTCACTGCCCACGATCGGCCTCCTGATAACCTCCTTCCGCTCTCGTGATGATGTGTACCGAACAGGTTGGTGGACAGTTGTGCGGGAGGCCAACTTCACCACGAGCAATTACAGACAGGTCCTGGTTGGCAAGGACTTCACCTACGTAGAGGCGGACGGCACCAAGGTAACCGCCCGAAGCGAGAACCTGGTGCGGGCCTTCCTGAACAGCGTTACGGTGACGATTCCGGCTGTGGTGATTCCGATTCTGATTGCGGCTTTCGCCGCCTACGGCTTCGCCTGGATCGACTTTCCGGGACGAAAGATCTTTTTCACGATCGTAGTGGCGCTGCTGGTGGTGCCGCTGCAGATAGCCCTGATTCCGATCCTGCGGGACTACCTGAAACTGCAAATTACGGGGACCTTTCTGGCGATCTGGCTGGCCCACACGGGTTTCGGACTACCCCTGGCCATCTACCTGTTGTTCAACTATGTCTGTACGATTCCCCGCTCGATTCTCGAGTCCGCTTTCATAGACGGTTATACCCATTTCTGGATCTTCATCTACCTGATTCTGCCGCTATCGGTTCCGGCACTGGCTTCCTTCGCCATCTTCCAATTCGTGTGGGTCTGGAACGACCTGCTGGTGGCCATGGTATTCCTCGGAACCGAGCCGAGCGTCGCCGTGTTGACTCAGCGGCTGCTGAACATGATCGGGACTCGCGGTCAGGACTGGCATCTTCTCACCGCCGGTGCGTTTGTCTCCATGATCCTGCCCCTCCTGATCTTCTTCGCCCTGCAGCGTTTCTTCGTGCGCGGACTGCTGGCCGGCTCGATCAAAGGGTAGAAGGAAGTGGCAGTGGCGCCCGGCCGGAGCGGTTATATCAGAAAAGATAGAGGGGGTAGGAGTCGGGATTCTTGCCGAACAGGGTGATCTGGTCCACCTGGCGGATTTTCTCTCCCAGGCAGAGGGCAAACAGGCAGCGCTCCACGCCCAAACCGCCGCCGAATGTCTCCGGAAATAGCAGATTACCCTGTTCGTCCCGCTGGTAGGCGGCCAGGAGGAAGGGTCCGTACCCGCCCAGCTCATCAATATTCTCGATGTTGTCATCCTGGATTTCGGGACGGACGTCGATGATCTTGTTGTCGATCAGCCGCTCCACGATGGCTTCGAACAGCCACTCCCGCAGGCCCCCTGAGAGAACCTCATAAGCCGGTCCGTAGCTTGAGTCTTTGCGCTGCAGGCTCTGGGTGCAGAGGTCGTAGTTGTAGATATTGTCCGAGCCGAACTCCGACAGCGGGATCTTTCCCCCGTCCGCTTTCAAATAGGGATAGATCAGGTCGTAGTTCTCCCGCAGCAAGCCGGTGATCCAGAAAAACTGCCCCTGCACGGTCTGTCCGAGAGGCTGCTCGATCGCCTTGGTACCGAGTCGCTCCATCGCCTCGTCCCTGCGAAAGCGTGGGAAGGGAGTTTTGGGCTCTTCCACAGCCACGCCCAGGGCTTTGAGATTCTCTTCGTTGGACTCGAGGACCGCGGACATGGCGGCTACTATGAGACGCTCGAAAAAGGCGAGTGCCTGCTCATGATCCTCCCTGAGGATCGCCTCCACCCGTTCGCTCTGATGGAGATAGGCATCCAGATCGATGCCCCTGTTGCGGCGCACCTCGATGTCCATCTGGGAAAAATCGATCAGATACTTGCCCCGCTGCACCCGGTTGGGACTCTCCATCTCCAGGCGGATGTTTGGAGAATCCACGAAGATTCCCCTGATCCTGCGATTAAAAAGGGCCAGCAACTTGGAGTAGATCATGGAGTGGGTGGTCATGTAGGTCTGGCCCTTGTAGCGAATCGAGGGGGTGTGCTCCACGTCATGGGCCAACGGATCGGTGACCGGAGACAAGGAGACCCGCTCTATGTTGAACAATCCCTCTTTAGCCAGGTGCAGCTGCAGGGCATTGACGAAGGTGGTGCGGATGGCAAGGGCGTTGTACAGATCCTCCCCCAGCCACTTGTCGATATAGTCCTTTCTGATAAACTCACCCAGGGAGCTGCCGGCTTCCGTCAGGGCAGCCTGGTAGTTGAACAGACTCTGCCCGACATATTCTTCGATGGACTCGTGCATAGCTTTAGCCTATATCCACCACGACTCGCTTGGCGATCGACTTCTCCACCGCCTCGGTAGCTTTCTGGGCCCAAAGAGCATCATCCAAGTCCGAAAGTGGCTTCCCCTGCCCCGTGATACAGAGATCGACGAAAGCCCGGTCCTCGTTTGTAATCGTATCCTGATAGGCGGTATAGGTATGGGAATGAGAGATGCCTTGTTTGACCTCGACCCAGTCCTGGTAGGTATAGTGGGTCGTACCGGCTGTACCGATGACTTTTATGGTGTAGGTCCACGGGGATGGCGAGAGATCGTCTGCTGCAAAGCTGACGCAAAGATGAGCGATTCCCCCGTTCTGGAGTTCCAACAGTACCATAGCAAGGTCCTCCTTTTCAGGCTGGCGGGAATGGTTTCTGTTGGCTTTAAAGGCTGCCACCCTCTTTGGCCGTCCGACAAGGTACATCATCGTGTACAGAGGATGGGTGAGCAGGTGCCGCACCACGCCGGGAAGAGTCGCTGCCCTCTCATCCCCATGGTAGATGTTGTACATCACATAGCAGGAGACGACTGGGCCGATTTCACCGTTTGCTATGAGTCTCCGCGCTCTCTGCAGACTCGCCTCGTGGATCATGTTATGCCCCGGAACGCAGATGCGTCCGCTTTGTTCGGCGACCGCCTTCATCTCTTCCACCTCGGCTACGGACGAACAGATGGGCTTTTCAACCAGCACGTGCTTCCCCGCTTCCAAAGCCAATCTGGTGAACCGGAGGTGGGTTTCAAGATTGGTGCATACGAAGACCGCCTCTATCTCATCGTCGCTGACCAGCTCTTCCGGTGTTTTGTAGACCTTGCAGCCTTCCTCTTTGCCGCGCTTCCTCGCTGTCGGTTCTGTACGATTCCAGAGCCCTACGAGATAGGCGCCCGGAATCTGCCGAATAGCTCGGCCATGGAGTATCGAAATCTCGCCAGCCCCAATAAATCCGATCCCCAGCTTCTTTTGATCCATTATTCTGCTCCCGCTCTCTCGCCGCTATACTCTAAAGACCGGTGAATTGTCCCATCCTGTCAGATTCCTGATGACCCGTCAACATGGAAACATGAAACATTCTGTGTGGCCATATTATACACAGAGGAGAAATTCTGTATAAAAAATATACATACCGAAACCATAAAAATGCTGCATCGTCAGCAGCAATGTCAATTTGTTCTAACATAGATAAATAGGATATCGGCTTTTAGGCTTTTGGCATATAAATTGCTAATTTATAGTGGCTCCATGGTTATTACTCGTCTACCCCCAGGAGAAATCTGATGTCGGTGTACACGGAGAGCAGAACCTACCCAACCCAAAAAAAGATGCACATGTACATCTTGGACGAGGATCTAAATTCCATCGTCGCAAAAAGCGGGATCAGGGAAGGACATGTTCTGGTCTTCGTAGCCAACGTCACCGCAGCCTTAACCATTACAGAAGGCGAGCCTGGTATAATGACTCACGACTTGGAACATCTTTTTTCCTACGGAATGGGAGCTCCCTACGGCAATGGATTTGCTGACGGAGAAGCCTATCACCACCATGAAACTTGGGGTTGTGATAACGGAGCTTCCCATCTTCGGTCTTTGGTCCTTGGACCATCCGTGATAATCCCGCTTGTAGACGGAAAGCCGTTGTTGGAAACCTGGCAAAACGTGGTTCTCGTTGAATGTGACACTCGGGACCGTGCGCGCAAGGTTATCTATCAGATACAAGGTGAATAACCGACTGTTTGAGAATTGGCGAGATATAGGTCATATTCAACAGGGAATTATTCAGTACAGGAGCACGGAATGAAAGGTTACATGGGGAAACTGTTGAGGGTGAACCTCACAGAGAAAAGCATAGAAGTAGAATCGTTGCCAGAGGACTACGCTCGGGACTTTATAGGCGGCTCGGGGCTAGGAGTACGGCTTGCTTATGATGAGATCCCGCCGGAAACTGAGCCATTGAGCCCGCAGAATAGGCTCATCTTCATGACCGGGCCGGTAACTGCGACTTCGTTGAGTACCGCCGGTCGTTATCAAGTTATATTCAAGTTGCTCCTTACAGGCATTCTCTGTGATAGCAGCTCCGGCGGCCACTGGAGATCTGCCTTGCGTATGGCTGGCTATGACGGTCTGATCATCGAGGGTGCGGCAACCTCCCCCGCATGACTGTTCGAATTCGCGGCTTGGGACCATTCCGGGGCATATTTGGCGAACAGGCTCAGTCCATCATTCTGTCTTCCGGAGATCGGCTGAAAGACCTGATACGGGCAATTCAGGAAAAATGGTCAGAATTACTACCTTCCCACCTCTGGGATCATGAATACTGGAGGGCGAGGCGTCCTGTAGTCATCATGGTGGAAGGAACACGGGTAACAGATCTAAACACCCCACTCAAGGAGAACCAGGAGGTGCTCATCATGAAGGTCTCGGCGGGCGGCTAGGCAATAGCAATGCGGGCTTACATCTATGAGAATGACGCCAAGCTTCATCTGCGGGATCGTCCGCAACCGTCAGCCAGGCCAGGAAGCGCGATCATGCGTATCGAGGCTTGCTCGATTTGCGGAACGGACCTGAGGGCCTATCGCTATGGCAGCGTTCGTATAAACGCCCCGCGGGTCATCGGCCATGAAGTGTGCGGGAAGCTGGTCTCGGTAGGACGAAATCTCGAGGATTTCCCGACTGGACAGCGGGTAACGGTTGCACCCGCGATAGGCTGCGGCAGCTGCCTGCCCTGCCGGCGAGGATACAGCAACCTCTGCCAGGCGTTGAAAACCATTGGATTTCAGTTCGATGGAGGCTTTGCCCACTACATGGAAATTCCCGCCGCGGCCTTCGCCCAGGGAAACGTCAACAAAGTGCCGGAGCAGATCAGCTGCGAAGAGGCCGCCTTGGCTGAGCCGACCGCCTGCACCCTGAACGGGCAGGAGTTCTTGCAGATCGGCTCGGAAGACGCCGTAGCCATCTTTGGTACGGGTTTCATCGGCTGCCTCCATGCCGAGCTGGCCAGGATCAAGGGAGCATCCCTCATCATTATGATCGGTACGAATAAAGAGAAAGCCGCGCAGGCCAAACGACTGATTCCGGATATCCAGCTGATCGATCCCGCTGAAGGTAATATGGAACAGAAGATGCGGCAACTTGCAGGGAAGCGGGGAATAGATGCAGTCATCACTGCCTGTTCTTCAGGCCAAGCCCAGATCGATGCCGTACGGATCGCCGCACCCCGAGGAAGGATCAGCCTGTTCGGTGGTCTTTCCGGCGAGTCAACAGGTCTCCTCGACAGCAACACGATTCACTACAAAGAGCTGGCTGTATACGGCGCCCACGCTTCTACCCCGGCACAGAATCGCCAGGCCCTGCAATGGATTTCACAAAACAAGCTGAATGTGAAAAAGTATGTAGATGCGATCTATACTCTGGAAGATATCGACAGAGCATTTCGGGAAGTACAGAGCAAAAATATGCTCAAGGCCATCATAAAGCCCAATGATTAGGCTGTAGTTTTGAGAGGGAGAATCATGGAACAAAAGGTCATTATGGCTGTCGATCAAGGTACTACGGGAACCCGGGTAATCCTGTTCGATCACGAAGGAAACATAATAGCAAATGCCTACCGGGAAATCGCCCAGGTCTATCCCCAGCCCGGTTGGGTGGAGCATGATCCCAAGGAGTACTGGCAGACGGTGCTGGAGTGCACGCGGGAGGTGATGGAGAAAGGTGGCCTCAAAGCGACAGAGATCGCAGCAATCGGCATTACCAATCAGAGGGAAACGACCATCCTCTGGGACAAGGACACGGGACAGCCGTTGTACAATGCCATCGTCTGGCAGTGCCGACGCACCGCCGCAATGTGCGAAGAGCTGAAGGCGAAAGGGTTGGAACCTCTGGTGAGAGAAAGGACAGGTCTGGTGATAGATGCCTACTTTTCGGCGACCAAGATCCGGTGGATTCTGGACAACGTCCCGGAGGCTAAGGAAAAACTGGCTCAGGGAAAGGTCTGCATGGGGAATATCGATTCCTGGCTGATCTGGCACTTAAGTGGGGCTAAAGCTCATGTGACCGATTACTCCAATGCCTCCCGGACCATGCTTTTAAACATACACACCCTGAGCTGGGATGAAGATCTCTTGAAAGCGATTGGAATCCCGCGGGAGATCCTTCCTGAACTTATGCCCTCCAGTGGTATCATGGCCAGAACCGCCAAGGAAAGATTTTTCGGTGCGGAAGTACCCGTGGCGGGGGTGGCCGGAGACCAGCACGCTGCGACCTTCGGGCAGACCTGCTTCAAACCTGGCATGGCGAAAAACACCTACGGCACCGCTTTGGCCCTGATGATGAACATTGGCCAAATCCCGAAGCTGTCCCAAAATGGATTGACCACCAATCTGGGCTGGCACATTGCAGGTAAAACCGAGTACGCTCTGGAAGGAGTTGTCTTCATCGGAGGGGCGGCCGTACAGTGGTTGCGAGACGGGATCGGTATCGTCGACAGCGCTCAAGCCTGTAACGAGCTGGCAATAACCGTTCCCGATACCGGCGGCGTATATATGGTTCCGGCCTTCACCGGGCTGTGTGCTCCTTACTGGGATATGTATGCCAGAGGATTGATCATTGGCATTACCGGGGGTACGGGTCGGGAGCACATCGCCAGAGCCAGTCTGGAATCCATGGCCTACCAGACCCGGGATGTCCTGGACGCCATGGTGGCAGATTCAGGTGAGCAGGCGGCCTCTCTCAAAGTCGATGGCGGGGCAACCCAGAGCGATTTTCTGATGCAGTTCCAAGCGGACATCTTAGGTATCCCCGTGGAACGGCCTTCAGTCACGGAGATGGCAGCCAGAGGGGCGGCCTACCTGGCCGGTTTGGGAGTAGGCTTCTGGAAGAGCAAAGAAGAAATTGCCGAACAGTGGAAGCTGGATCGGACCTTTGAGCCGCGGATGGGCGAGGGGCAGCGGGAAAGGCTCTACGCGGGTTGGCAGAACGCCGTGGAGCGTTCCCTGGGCTGGGCTAGGTAAGGAGGCACAATGAAAATCGCTGTCGTAAACGAAACAAGTGCGGCGGATAAAAACAAGGATATCCTGCTGGCTTTGGAGGGAAGGGGGCATGAAGTTATCAACGCCGGGATGAGCGAACGGGGTGCCCAACCGGAACTGATGTACATTCAAACGGGTCTGATCAGCGCGATCCTGCTCCACCTGAAGAGGGTTGACTTCATGGTGGGGGGTTGCGGGACGGGACAGGGATATCTGGCCTCTGTGATGCAGTATCCGGGAGTGTTCTGCGGACACATCCTGACCGCATTGGATGCCTGGCTTTTTACTCAGATCAATGGCGGCAACTGCATCTCCCTGGCTCTGAACCAGGGCTACGGCTGGGCAGGGGATGTGAACCTGCGCTTCATCTTCGACCGCATCCTCAGCGTGGAGCGGGGCTGTGGCTATCCGGAGCACCGTCAGGAACCTCAACGCCAGGCTCGCCTCACCTTGGAAGGTATCTCGACACTGGTCCATAGATCATTTGCCGAGATTATTGACAATCTTCCCGACGAGGTAATCCGTCCCGCCCTGGAGTACCCGGGAATAAAAGATTTGATAGATATGGATACGATCAGCGACGGAACTCTGAAAGCGGCGTTCCAGCGCCGCTATCTCTAAGGTTTGGACCACCACGAACAGAACGCTAGTTCATAAATGAAGGTCATGGAAAAACGATTCAATAAGAAAGTCGCTGTCATCACCGGAGCCGGTGATGGCATGGGGCGGCAGTTCGCTTTGGATCTGGCCCGGGAAGGCGCAGCTGTCGTCGTTACCGACATCGATCGAGATGCCGTGGATCGTGTGGTTGCTGAGATAGAGCATGCGGGAGGTCGAGCGCTTGGTAGTGCCTGCGACGTCTCCTCGAGGGCACAGATCGACACAGCCATCGCCCAAACCGTATCAGAATATGGCAGCGTTGACATTCTGATCAACAACGCTGGATTGCTCGTACCCGGTACCATCGAAGAGACCAGTGATGAACTCATCGACAGAACGCTTGATATAAATGTTAAAGGCATTCTGTACGCCATTCGCAGAGTAACACCCCTCATGAAAGCAAAGAGATACGGTCGAATCGTTAATATCGCCTCAATTACGGGAAAACGGGGAGATAATTCTACGGTTTTTGTGTACGGAGCTTCGAAGGGAGCCGTCATCAGCTTGACCCGCTCCGCAGCCCGTGAGTTGGGACCTTTCGGGATCACCTGCAACGCAGTAGCGCCCCATGCTATCATGACCCGGATGATGCGCTACTGGGACGATGCCAAAAAAGAGTCTGCAGCAGCCCAGATTCCCGTACGCAGACTGGGTACAACGCAGGATGTCTCACGGTTGGTGTTGTTCTTAGCCTCCGATGAATCCTCTTTCATCACTGGTGAGACAGTCAACATCAACGGAGGATACTATATGGATTGAACGGGATTAGCAGCTGCTATGACTCAGCATCAATACTATAACCTACACGACGAGGGGGAAGTAGATGATCGAGATCAGGAAACCTAAGATCGGCTTTCTAGGCATCATGCACGGTTTGTATGATGAAAAACAGCCGGAGATTACGGCAAGCCAGGAGAAGTGGGCCAAAGCGGTGGTCTCCCGTTTGTCAGATATCGCCGATATCGATTTCCCAAAGGCCGCAAAAAGCAGAGCCGATATCGAAGCGATTACTGGTGAGTTCAATCGTTCCGCATACGACGGCATTGTAATCGTCATGCTTCTGTACAGCCCGGGATTCAGATTGGTACGCGCTCTGGAGGAAAATAATCTTCCCATCATGCTGGCCAATATCCAACCGCTGCCGACTGTAACCAATGACTGGGATTGGAGCCGATTGACTACAAATCAGGGGATTCACGGAGCTCAGGATACCGCCAACATGATCTTGCAGGCGGGTATTATGCCGACCATCATTACCGAGGATTGGCAGAGTGCAAGCTTCCACAACTTCTTCGAAGACTGGGCCCGGGCCGCTCGGACCATTTCGGTTCTGAAAAAGATGCGTCTCGCTGTCTTCGAGAGAATGAAAGGAATGGGCGACATTGTCGGGGACGAGGGAGTTCTTCTTAGAACCATTGGACCGGAGATAAATCATGAGGGTCTTGGACAGATCTACGAGTCCATGCAAACCGTGACAGACAATGAAATCAAGACTCAGATTGCGCAAGATCGACAGAATTTCGAAATCGATTCGAACCTTCCGGAAAAAAATCACAGATATGCGGTGACGTTGCAACTCGGCTTTGAAAAGTTCCTCCAACAACGGCAGTACGATGGTTTTTCTGTCAACTTCGACGCGTTCAAGGAGGATGGCAGATTCGAGCAGATCCATATGCTGGCTGCATCAAATCTCATGGCCAAGGGTTATGCATATTCCAACGAAGGAGATGTTCATACGGCCACCCTGGTGGGGGCAACGCATGCCCTCGTCGGTGACGGCCATTTCACTGAGATGTACTCGCTGGACTTCGAAAAGGACTCGGCTCTGATGAGTCACATGGGAGAGGGCAACTGGAAGATAGCCAGAAAAGATCGGCCCATCAAACTGATCGACCGGGAGTTGGAAATCGGCAACCTGTCCAATCCACCTACCGTCGTTTTTTCGGCACAACCCGGCCCGGCGACGATCGTATCTCTGGTTTCTCTTGCGGGACGGGGCTACAGGCTGGTCGTGTCTGAAGGAGAGATCCTGGATACGCCGGTGCTTCCTGAGGTTCCGATGCCCTATTTTCACCTCCGACCTAAGACCGGAATAAAAAAGGCCATGGATGACTGGCTGCTTGCCGGCGGCACCCACCACCAGACTCTCAATCTTGGTCATCACTCCAGACGGTGGCAGATGCTAGCCGGCATGCTTGGTATCGAATTTATGGAGGTATAAGGATAAATAAAATATGAAGCGGCTGATTGGCATTGGAGCTGTCCTGATCACGGCCATGCTGATCACGACAATACTGGACAGTAACTTCATCAATCCCTACAACATTAAAAACATATTGCGTTGGACCGGACTGTTTGGAATTCTGAGCGTCGGTGTGTCCTTTGTCATCATGACCGGAGGAATCGATCTATCGGTAGGTTCGATCGTGGGCTTGATCGGCGGTCTATCCGCCAATCTCATTCGCATGAAGGAAATGTCCATTTTCTCGACTCTGATAATCTGTTTCGGACTTGCCGCCCTGATGGGTCTTCTTCACGGGGTCCTGGTGACTAAAATCAAGGTACAGCCCTTTGTGGTTACCCTGTGCGGGCTTTTTATTTATAGGGGACTGGCCCGTTTCATTTTACAGGATGTGACTCAGGGGTATGGAAACGCCTTTCGAGCTCTTAAGTTTCTGGCTCACGGCCGAATCCCCTCCGCACTGTGGCCACTCAACCAGGCACCTCAGTTCGTCCAGGAATGGTCATTGCCCATGCCCTTTGTGATCCTCTTAGTCGTAGGTATACTTCTGGGTGTTTTCTTGAATTACACGGTTTTCGGCCGTTACATCCAAGCGATCGGTAGCAACGAAACGGCTGTTCGTTTCAGCGGGATAAATACAGACTGCATGAAAATTATTGCCTACATTATTTCCGCAACCTGCGCCTGCTTTGCTGGAATCCTCTTCTCCCTGGACCTCAATACGGTCCAGCCATCTACTGCGGGAAACATGTACGAGCTGTACGCTATCGCCGGTTGCGTTGTCGGCGGAGTGAGCCTCAGAGGCGGAGAAGGGGGCATCAGTGGAGTTATCATCGGCACGGCAATTGTGCGGGTTCTCTACAACGCGATCAATATTCTGGGTATCTCCACAACCTTGGAGTTCACAATCATCGGCTCGGTTATTTTGATCGGGGCCAGCACCGAGGAGGTGATAAAATCCTTCAGCGCCAAACGGCGCCTGGAAGAGGCCCTGAGCCAAGACCGACATCCCACTACCCGTTCGCAGGCAAGACGACCTATTCCTCGCTCGGGTGTCTAGGAATCCGGATAATAAACTCACACCCAGAGCCGCTAAGGTTCCCTACAGTAATGGTACCGTTATACTTCTTTACGATTCCGTAACTAACCGAAAGCCCCAGTCCCAGATTTCCGAACTTTTCTTTCTTGGTGGAGTAGAACGGTAGGAAGACATCGTGAATATTCCGCTTTTTTATCCCACAACCGGTATCCTGGAACTTGATTTCCACGTACGGAGATTCGCCTGTTTTCTTATCTGCTACCTTTACGATCAGCTTTCCACCGTCAGGCATGGCTTCAAAACTGTTCTTCATCAGGTTCAAGATCACCTGCTTGATTTCGGTCTTGTTGATACGAAAGTAAATGGGTTCTTCATTCGTCTGGAAGCAGATATCAATGCTCTTATACTCGGCATTGTGTCGAACCAGTCTGATGATGCTGGTGATCAGCTCGTTGAGATTGACCCTTTCCATCTGGTTTCTGCTGCTATCGGAAAAGGAGATCAAGTTACTCACGATTTGGGTGATTGACTGTATCTCCTCTTCCAAATTATTAACCGTATGGGCGACTTCCGAATCACTTGAGTTGAACTTCAGATAACGGATGTAGTTGTAGATGATCTCCAATGGGTTATTGATTTCATGGGCTACACCTGCGGAAAGCAAACCGATCGAGGCCAACTTTTCGGAAACGATGACCTGCTCTCTGAGCTTCTCTCTCTCGGTAACATCTTCGATAATGATATAATCGCCGATCCGAAAGGTTTCGTCGTAGATCGGGTGGATCTTGATATTAGTAATCGACTCTGTACTGTTGTGACTGACGGGGATGTTGTAGAAGTTATCGCCGTTTTGATTGGCCAGTCCCTTCGCTATCAAGCGATAAGCATCTGTATTTCCTTTTGCCAAGAGTTTTTTCACAGGCATGTTGAGATAGGTAGACTCATCAATTCCAAAGTACTGTCTGGCGTATTCATTGATGAGCTTGATACTGCCGTCACGATCCACCACGATCAGATTAACCGGTAAGTTTTTTAAAACCGCCTCGTTGTATTTCAGCAGGTTGTAGAACTCCTTATTGGCGTTCTCAACCGCACTGGTGTTGCTTATCTGTGTATAGGCCAGCTTGATGAGGTTGATTTTGTCGATGTTCCTAACTGAATCGGTAATCAGGATCTCCCCATTTTTGATTATGGAGACCTTATCTGCGAAAGTGTAGATATCATCGATCCGGTGAGTTACAAATATAATCGACATGCCCTCTCTTTTAAGCTCCTTTAGAATCTGGATCATTCGATTCAGGTTGGGAGCTGTCAGCTTTTGCAGGGCTTCATCCAGGATCAACAGTTTCGGTTGTTTGTAGAGATGCTTCAGGATATCCACCAACACTCGGTCGGATAGTTTCAGGTTTTTTATAAATGCACTCGGATTTACCGGGAAATCGTGTTTTTTACAGAACAGCGCAGCCTGCTCGAGGTTGTTCTTGCGACTAACAAAAGGATGCGTGGATAAACCACGATTGTCGAGAAAAATGTTTTCGGCGACCGTGAAGTTCTCCACGAGGGGATTTTGCTGGCTGACCAACTCGATACCTCGATTCATGGCTCTGCGCTGCGACCAGGAATCCAGCTCTCGGTCGTTGAACACAAAGCTTCCCGAATGAGGTTTTAGGAATCCGCAGATAATCATACACAGAGAGGTTTTCCCGGCTCCGTGCTCACCCACGATAGCGTGAACTTCTGACTCGTGGATTGTAAGGTTGATGTCTTTAAGAACTCTCAAGGAATCGTAATAAAAATTGATATTCTTCAATTCGAGCAGCGATCTGCTTGTAACTTCAGGAAGTTGAGATCTCATATTTCTCTATTTTGTTATACAGGGTTTTCCTGCTGATTTTAAGCAGTTCCGCCGTTCGCTTTTTGTTATTACCGGATTTTCGAAGGGTGCTGAGGATGAGCTCTTTTTCCATTTTTTCACGTATATTTTCTGTAGTTTCCGTCGGCTGGTATTCGACGAATCCTGGAGGCAGATCGCTGAGGTTAATGCACTCGTCAAGGGCGATAGCCGCAGCGTAGTGGAGAGTGTTTTTCATCTCCCGTATATTCCCGGGCCAATCGTAATCGAACAAAACCTGCATGACCCGATCGCTCACGACTTTGGGCTTCTGAGAGTTTCCGCATTGAAATTCCTGTAAGAAATGCGAAACCAGCAGAGGAATATCATTTTTTCTCTCTCGCAAGGGTGGGACGGCAAGGGTAGCCGCGTTCAGTCTGTAGAACAGATCTTCACGGAAACTCTTTTCACGCATCAGTTTATCAAGATTTTTATTGGTGGCGGCTATAAAGCGCACATTCACTTTTATATTGTTCTTTCCCCCGAGTCTTCGGATCTCTTTGTCTTGAAGGGTGCGGAGAATTTTGGACTGAATTGATAGAGGCATGTCACCAATCTCATCGAGAAACAGTGTGCCCCCGTCAGACCTTTCGAACACACCCTTAAAAGTGGCGTCCGCTCCGGTGTATGCTCCACGATCATGTCCAAAAAGTTCGTTATCCAAAAGCGACTCCGCAAAGGCGGAACAGTTAATCTTCACGATCGGATTACAGGGCTGAACGGAATAGGAATGGATGAAATCCGCTAAAAGCTCTTTACCAGTTCCACTTTCTCCATAAATCAATACGGGCAAATCGGTAGCGGCCAGCTGTTTCGCCTTCCGGCACAATTCGAGCATTGTTTTGTTCTTGGTAATAAGCCGGGTAGAAAAATCGGATAGCATGTTTCGGAACTTCAGATTTTCTTCCTGCAGTTCCTTCAAGCGTACGGCGTTCTCCACTACCTTGACCAGCCTGTCGAAATTAATCGGTTTCTGCAGGTAATCGTACGCACCTATCTTTATCGATTCCACTGCAGTCTCAATAGTGGCAAAGGCAGTAATCATGATAACGGGGATGCTGGCGTTCAAACCAACGAAGGACTTTAATATATCGATCCCGTTCTCATCACCCAATTTAATATCCAGAATCACAGCACTGAGGGATTCATTTAAGAATTTACTAATAGCTTCGCTACCATTAGTGGCGTATTTGCAAGTATATCCGAGTTGCTTGAAGTTCTGACCCAGGCTCTCACAAACACGGATCTTGTCATCGACGATTAGGATCTCTCGGTTCATTTATGTAACCTTATTATACATCTATATTTGAGAATGTATAATAATTATACATTCTTGCATTATTCTGTCAATGATCGGTTGCACCAATAATAATTCGTTGCATCGTATAAAATTATTGTGGGAAAAAATTTAACATGGCATAAATTTTGCTTTACCTAACGTGGGTACATGTAATCATCCAGGTGATTACAAAAAAACGAAGAAGGAGGTTCTTCAATGAACACACCCAAAAAAGTGTTGGCTGCTCTGGTGATAACGCTGATGCTTGTCAGTGTAGGCAGTGCCTGGTCTGGGGCGAAAGCTGAAACACCAACGGCAGAAGAGGCCGGTGCGAAAGAGTACACAATCGCCTATGTTTCCAACGGCCCATACACCTTCTGGACCTATGCACACGCCGGTTGCCTCAAAGCAGAGCAGGAGTTTGAAGGGCTGAAAGTCAACTTCTACAAGCCCCCGCAGGCCATGTTGGAGGAACAGAAGCGTTTCATCGAAACCCAGATGGCTAAAGGGATAGACGCCCTGGCAATCAGTGTAATCGATCCGGACAACATGACCCCCTTTCTTAACGAAATAGGTAATCAAATACCGGTGGTCATGTTCGACAGCGATGCTCCCAAGAGCAACAGAAAAGCCTATATTGGTATGAGCAACTACGCGGCCGGAAGACTGGCCGGGGAGAAGATCAAGGAGCAGCTGCCCAACGGCGGTGAGCTGGTCATCTTTGTAGGCCGGCTGGATGCTCAAAACGCGGTGGAGCGGCGACAGGGTATCATCGACGAGCTGCAAGGCAAGCCCTATGCTGCTCAGTATCCGGGGCAGATGACCCCTCAGGGGAAGGTTGAAGCTGGCAAGTGGACGATTCTCGATACGCGTACTGATGGCGGTGACGAGAGCCGCGCTAAGGGCAACGCTGAAGATACACTGGTGAAATATCCAAACCTGGACCTGATGATCGGGCTGTGGAGCTACAACACTCCGGCGATCATCAGCGCCTGCGGGGATGCCGGTGTGCTCGGTAAGATGAAGATCATCGGTTTCGACGAGGAAGTTGTTGTACTACAGGCGATCAAAGACGGCTACGTTGCCGGTACCATCGTCCAGAATCCCTACGAGTACGGTCGTACGAGTTGCGAAGTACTGTACAAACTCCTCACGGGGCAAGATGCTGGAATTCCGGCTGACAAACTGGTGGATGTTCCGGCCCGCTTCATCACCAAAGACATGGTAGACAGCTTCATGGAGACTCTAAATAAGCAGCTGGCAGTAGGAGAGTTCTTCGAGGTGAAGTAAGCAAAAACGGTCAATAAAAATCAACCCTGAGCCTCGACCCACCAGGGTCCCGGCTCGGGGTTTCACCGTCTATGTGTGGAGTCACTTGTCCAATTCCCAGGACGAATAAGGTAAATGTAGAAAAAAATTTACTTCAATGACTAATATAGATCATACAAGGGCGACAAGAGAGAGTGGCGTATGGCGGAACAAGTTGTACCCTGTCTGCTGAAAATGAGGGAAATCACCAAGTTCTTCCCCGGAGTGAAGGCGCTCGACCGAGTCGACATCGATCTGCGTAAAGGCGAGATCCTGGCCATCATCGGTGAAAACGGGGCGGGCAAGAGCACGCTGGTAAAGATACTGGCAGGAGTACATCAACCCGATGGCGGCAGAGTCATTCTCAGCGGTGAGGAGATTCATATCGACTCGGTGCAAACGGCAATGCAGAACGGGATATCCTTTGTTCACCAGGAGTTGAACCTCTCAGACAATCTCGACGTGGCCGCCAATGTCTTTCTAGGCCGGGAACCACGGGAGAGCAGATTTCTCCGTCTCATCGACCGGAAAAGAATCTATGAAGATACGGAGAGGATTCTAAACAGGATCAATATGCAGGTGAATCCCCGAACCCTGGTTCGGGATCTGACCATCGGCAGTCAGCAGATGGTGGAGATCGCCAAAGCGCTATCGATCGAAGCTCAGATTCTCATTATGGACGAACCAACGAGCAGCCTGTCACGGGGAGAGACAGAGCGGTTGTTCAGGGTAATCAAAGAGCTTAGATCCCAGGGAGTGAGCGTGATCTACATCTCCCACCGCCTGGGAGAGGTGAAGGAAGTAGCAGATCGGGTAACCGTTCTCCGGGACGGCTCTGTTTCCGGCCATCTGGATAAAAAAGAGATCAACCACGAGAGAATGGTCAAATTGATGGTCGGTAGAGATATCGAAAAATTCTATCACAAAGAACACGAAGTTCTCGGAAAATCCTTATTCGAAGTACGTAATTTTCGGGTGCCCGAGCATCCGAACTATCCGATAGATTTTACGCTCCATGCCGGAGAGATTCTAGTAATCGCCGGACTGGTCGGTTCCGGACGAACCGAACTGGCTCACGCCCTGTTTGGAATCGGTAAACCACCAGGAGGTGAAATCCTCCTGAACGGTAAGCCTATCAAGATAGAGGTTCCCCAGGATGCTATTCGTGAGGGAATTATCCTCGTCCCCGAAGACAGAAAGCTGCATGGCTTGATTGTGGAGATGCCTGTCGAAACCAATATCACCTTACCCGGGCTGCAACACTACCAAAAGCTGAAGATGATTCAGTTCGATCAGGCCCGGGAAGTGGCAAACGACATGGTGAAGAGTCTCGACATTCGCCTTAGATCGATTGACCAAATCGTGGAATCCCTTTCCGGAGGAAACCAACAGAAAGTTGTACTGGCCAAGTGGCTTTCGCTGAATCCCAAAGTTCTGCTGCTCGACGAACCAACACGTGGGATCGATGTAGTAGCCAAAGAGGAAATCTACAGACTTATGGAAAGATTGGCGGCAGAAGGCGTGGCCATCCTGGTCATCTCCAGTGAGATGCAGGAGGTGCTCGGTATTGCAGATAGGATCCTTGTGATGCACGAAGGTAGACTAAGTGGCGAGCTACGTCCCGATCAATTCAGCGAGGAAGCAGTTGTGAATTTAGCAACAGGAGGCAGATAAATGAGGAGAATCGCCGGTATTGCAGCTATATTGATCGTGGTTATGCTGGTTACTGCGATCATTAGTCCCACGTTTCTAAATCCATACAATCTTAAAAATATTCTGCGTTGGACGGGCCTGTTTGGGCTGCTTAGTTTGGGCGAGGGCTTCGTCATTATGACAGGAGGTATAGATCTGTCCGTCGGTTCAATAGCCGGCCTTATTGGAGCCTTATCGGCCCATTTCATCCGCATGAGGGAGTGGCCGATCGCCTTGGTGATCCCCCTCTGCTTTCTGCTGGCCATGCTCATGGGCCTGGTCCACGGCTTGCTGGTGACCAAGATCAAGATGCAGCCCTTTGTCGTCACCCTGTGCGGCCTGTTTATCTACCGGGGAATGGCACGCTTTTCGATGCAGGACGTCACACAGGGATACGGCAATGAGTTCCATGGTCTTAAATTTCTGGCTCACGGGAAGGTACCATCTGCGTTCTGGGCTGAAGGAACGGCTCCCCGTTTCTTTGAAAACTGGTCATTACCGATGCCTTTTATCATCATTGTTGTAGTGGGAATTATCCTGGCTGTTTTTCTGAACAGAACGGTATACGGTCGTTATATACTCGCCTTGGGGCGAAATGAGCGGGCTGCCCGCTTCAGCGGTATCAACACCGACCGGATGACTATCGTAGCCTACATGATCTCTACCACCTGTGCAGGACTGGCTGGAATCCTCTTTTCCTTAGATCTCAATACCGTACAACCGTCATCCGCGGGAAACATGTACGAGCTGTATGCCATCGCGGGCTGCGTGGTAGGGGGAGTGAGCCTCAAAGGGGGAGAGGGAAATATTCTTGGAGTAATCATCGGTACGGCGATCGTCCGTGTGCTGTATAACGCCATCAACATCCTCGGGATCGCCACCACCCTCGAATTTGCGGTCGTGGGCTTCGTGATCCTGATTGGAGTCGGCGCAGATGAGGTACTCAAAGGAATTACTGCCAGGCGGAGGGTAGCTGAAGTTCGCCTGGCTCAATCCGTATCTGGCCCTCCACCGCCCGGCGGAACAGGGGAGTAGGACGGTCTGCCCGCATGGCTGAATCCATACGGAGCAGGCTCTATGCCCAGGGATCGATCATCATCTTGATTTCTTGATCTTTCGCGCCAGCAAAACGGTCAAAGGCCAGCTCGATCTTCTCAAGAGGATACACGCCGGTCACCAGATCGGACAGATTAAGCTTTCCGTGTTCCAGCAACTCAATTGCCCGCTGCATCTCCCGTGGCGGCCGTCTGGAGGTGAGGATACGTGCCTGCCGATGATAGAACCAATTCAGAGACAATGACAACCGCTCTTCTTCGGGACAGAGCCCGAAGCTCATGAAGGTTCCCCCGCGCCCCAGCAGCGGCAGCGACTGCTCAATGGCGTCGGTCGAGCCGGTTGCGTCGATCAGATAATCGACCCCACGGGGACAGAGTGAACGCACCTCCTGCTCCAGCTCCTGTTCCCTGGGGGAGAGCACCCTGTCGGCTCCAAAGCCTTCGGCTTTCTGTCTGCGCATGGGCACCAGCTCCGTCTGGATGAGGGTGACCGCCAGAGTTCTCCGCAACAGCTGATTCCAAATCAGACCCACGGCACCGGCACCCAATATAAGAATCGAACGCCCCGCCTCGGGTTGGAGCCGTGTCAGGCCGGCCAACACCGTGGATAGGGTTTCCGTCAAAACAGCGTCTTCAGCGCCCACATTGACACCAATCTTGTACACATTGGCTGCCGGCACGCAGGTATACTGAGCGAACCCTCCTTGGCGGTGATAACCTACAAAGGTCTCCCGTTCACAGAAGCGATACTCTCCGCGCTTGCAGCTGTCGCAGGAACCACAAAAGATAAAGGGATCCACCACCACAGGATCACCGATTTGAAATCCCGAATTCGTCTCTGAGAGCTCATCCACCCGGCCATAGATCTCATGGCCCAAGATCACGGGGGGTTCGGCGTTGTGGATCTCCCCGGAGTAGATATGGGCGTCGGTTCCGCAGACCCCGCAACCAAGTACTTTGATCCGCACCTCCCCGGGAGACGGCTCGGGAATCGGAAGGTCCTGAAACTCGATCCGCCCGGGCGCTTTGAACACGGCTGCCTTCACTTCTACCCTCTCTTTCTTCGAAACATCGCGAAAAACCGCAGATGGATACTCGAAATAGGACGATCCCCATATCTTGCTACGATTATAGCATTACCTTATAACAAATCTAACCAATTATCGAAGAGAACACAGTTATCGGTGGTATCGTCGATACCGGGGAGACAGCGAAAAGTGAGCCCAAAAAAAACGGATAGTCGTTCAGAGTCATACGATCAAACAGGACAGCGGGTTGCCCTGACCGCTGCGATAATGGCCTCGTTCCTTACACCCTTTATGGTATCCTCGGTCAACGTTGCCCTCCCGGTAGTCGGAAACGAGTTCTCCTTGAACGCGACAGCTCTCGGCTGGATTGCCACAGCCTACCTGCTAGCCGCAGCCATGGTTCTCATGCCGGCGGGCAAACTGGCGGATATCGTGGGAAGAAAAAAGCTCTACCTCGTTGGTCTGGGTCTTTATTCAGGGGCGTCTTTCCTCTGTTCTTTTGCCGTTTCCAGCTTGTCGCTGATCCTGTTTCGAATATTCCAGGGATTCGGAGCCGGTGTGATGTTTGCCACCGGTCTGGCGATCGTGACGTCAGTTTTCCCGCCCGAAAAAAGGGGAATGGCCTTAGGAATCGTTGCGGGCGCCACCTACCTGGGATTGTCCGTAGGTCCGGTTGTCGGCGGGCTGCTCACCCATTATCTGGGCTGGCAGAGCATCTTCTGGAGCACGGCTCCCGTCGGCCTGATCGCCTTTGCTCTGGTACTCTTCGGCCTCAAGGGGGAGTGGGCTGAAGCCCGAGGAGAGTCCTTCGACCTGGCCGGCTCCATCGTTCTGGCGATTTCCCTGCCTGCCGTAGTCTACGGGTCTTCGAACCTTCCTTCGCTTATGGGGATCCTGTTGCTGGCTGTAGGTTTCCTCGGGATTTGCGCCTTTTTTCTGATAGAGGCGCGGATTTCTTCTCCCATCTTTCCGGTAACCCTGCTGGGCAACAACAGGACGTTCGCTTTTTCATGTCTGGCCGCCCTGATCAACTACAGTTCTACCTTCGCGGTGACCTTTCTGCTAAGCCTCTACCTGCAGCATATCCAGGGGCTGCCGCCGCAGAGGGCCGGTACCGTACTCGTCGCCCAACCGATCGTAATGGCAGCGGTTTCACCTCTGGCAGGCAAGCTTTCCGACAGGATCGAGGTGCGAGTGCTGGCTTCGATAGGCATGGCCCTTGTCGCCCTGGGACTGGCTCTGTTGGTATTCCTGGACATTCAGACCCGTATACCCTTCGTGGTGGTCTCTTTGGTCGTCCTGGGTCTCGGATACGGCTTGTTCTCCTCTCCCAACATGAACGCAATTATGAGCTCTGTGGATAAACGCTTATACGGAGTCGCTTCGGCTACCGTGGGAACGGTCCGGTTGATGGGGCAGATGCTGAGTATGTCCATCGCCGTGGTGATCTTCACCCTGGTTATCGGCCAGGTGCAGATCAGCCCCGCGGTCTATAGGCAGCTGCTCAGAAGTATACGGATTGCCTTTTCTGTATTCTCTCTGCTCTGCTTTGCCGGAATCTTTGCCTCCATGGTACGGGGTAGACTCCACTCTACACGGCATCAGGAAGCGTAGATCTCTTCGATGATTTCCGCCACGCGCAATCCCGTTTCTCCCGGCACGGGAGGCTCTCTGTCCTTGAGAAACGCATCCGTGACCGCACGGATGTAAGGGAGGTGCAGATTTTCGTGTGGAGGATGATCTTCGTTGCGATCGCCAGCAGCGGTCCGAGCCCTCATCGTTCCGCCGTTGAGCACCGGAACGTGGATCGCTCCTAAGGTGCCGAAGATGTTCAGAGTGTCCTGTGGTTCCTCGATCGCCCGGCTCACCGCTAGTATGCCGCGGGTTTCGCTTTGAAACTCGAACAGCGAGATCGATGTATCCTCCACATTCCAGTCCATCAGCAGCCGGCCGTTGCTCCCCCAGGCATGGGTTACCGGTCCCAGGATGTTGAGCAGCACCTCGATACGGTGACAACCGAAATCCAGCAACGGTCCCCCACCCGCCTGCTCCTTGCGGACCATCCAATACCTGGGATCATCCTTTTCGGGGCGAAAGATCTCAAAAGCCCGGATCTCCGTCAGAACAACCTTGCCGATCTCCCCGGCGGCGATGATCTCTTTGATCCTGGTGACCAGTGGATAGAAATGCCGATAGTAGGCAATGCTGAGTCTTACCCCGTTGCTCCTGCAAGCTGCGATCATCCGCCGGCAGGCTTGAGGATCCAAGGCCATGGGCTTTTCGCAAATCACATGCTTTCCCGCCTTGGCTGCGGCTATGGTCTGCTCTTCATGGAGGTTGTGGGGCGTTGCGATATAGACGGCGTCGATCTCTTCATCCTCGAGAAGCTCCCGCCAGTCCCGGTACCAACGCTCTGCCCCGAACTCCCGGGCGAAGGCTTCGGCAAGCTCGTATCGCGCCCGGTTGACCGCGACCAAGCGGCAGTTGTCCAGATCCCGCAGCGCCGGCGCCACCCGTTTCCTGGCGATATCCCCGCATCCGATCAATCCCCAACGCAATACAGCCACGAGCTCTCTCCTTTCCTCGCGAATCCGCATCATCCGAAAGATTTACAAGCGGCTTATCAGATCTCGGCCTGAGTATCTGTCAGCCTAGCCCCTTGGTGGGAGGTTGTCAATCAAACTCTAGGATCAACGTATTTCGCCGGGACTTTGGCTCCGGCGGCTGTTCCTGCGGCAGGGCGGGCTTCTGCAGCGCATCCACCATCGGCACCGACACCTCCTGGCCTTTTGATCCCGCCGGCATCATTTCGAGCACTACGTTCAGTTCTTCCTTGCCGACCATGCCGCAGCGCAGGAGGAGTTGCAGGATTTTCAGAGCGGTATTTGTCTGTGTGTTCACCGGTAGGACCTCTCAATAATTTATACTTATTATTTGTATAGTATTTTTAATAAATTGTCAAGCTCTATTCAGGTACTTTCCAGGGCACTATGCTGGCCGGTGGGATCAACGCGGCTTGATCGGGTAGCGGCCGTAGGTATGAGCGGTTTCGACCATGGCGCGAAAGTTCTCCGGCCGCACTGCCGAGGTGATAGAGTTTCCCGAGGAAAGGATGTGCCCGCCGCCGGGTGATACCTTCTCGATCAAGGTCCGGGTGGCTCGGCGGACCTCGTCGACGGATCCGCGGCAGAGCAGATCGACATCCACGTTGCCGACCACGCAGACCCGGTCTCCCACGGATCGCTTGACCTCTGCCAGATCCATCCCGGCGTTGGGCTCCAGAGGACCGAGCCCGTCGATCCCGGTGTCCACGATGTCTTCGAGAATCGCCCAGATATTGCCGTCTGTGTGTTTGACGCAGAAGGCCCCGTAGGCTTTGATATTCTCAACCACTGCCCTCAGCCCAGGCAGGACGAACTCCCGAAATTGGTCGGGGGACATGATGGTCCCGGTTTTATGGGCGTAGTCGTCACCCAGAACAATCAGGTCCGTCCCTTCGTCGATAGCCAGGCGATGGAGTTCCTTGTTGTAGTCCACCACCATGCGCCCGATTGCCAAGGCGAACTCCGGCTCCAGGAGGTAGCTTTCCAGAAGCCGCTCCAACCCGCAGAGGTGCCAGGAGGCGGCAAACACGGCTCGTGCCACGAACATGACCGCCCTCCTGCCCCTGAAACGTCTCGCCACCCGTCGCACCGCTTTGAGGACAGGATCTTTCCGTGGATCGGGGACGCGGAAATGCCGGAGATCCTCCATGGTGCGGAGCGGATGGCTGGCGGCGTAGGGCAATAGTTCCCCGGTAATCCTGCAGCGTACACTCCAGGGGTCTGTATAACTCTTCTTGAATCGAAACAGGAGGGGCCTCAGACCCAGAAGATACATAACCTGATTGACCGATACGGCGTCCAGGTCGAGCTGCTCGATCAGGTCGAAATAGTCCGAGCAGTTCAAACCGCGAACCACCTTCCAGTCGATGGACAACTCCATCAGCGGAACCCGATCGGGAGGCAGCCGCCCAGGCCATTGCCGGGGTACGGCCGTCCGGGGTACGGCCGTCCGGGGTACGGCCATCCGGTCTTCCGGCGGCCTGCTGCGCTCCAGGGCGGCGAAGATTCTCTGTCTTGGAGTGATGGCTCCCACCCCGTTCCTATGGGTTTCGGTCACCGTAAAATGCTCCGGCCATGAAGCTGACTACGGACTGGGTGGCGGGATCCACGGCCTGCTCGTAACGAAGCAGCTTTCCCTCTTCCGCGGCGATGACCCGCAGCAGCGTATAGATCGCAGGTACTCCGCAGACATTGCGGCGATCCTGCTCCTCCTGGATGCCACGGAAGAAGGCTTCCTCGTCGCCGCTGAGAATCGTGTTGATCATGGCTCGATCCTTGGTCTCCACCTCTCTGAGGAGTTCCGGTGACAGCTCTAGGTTTTGCCCGAAGCGTTGCCCGATGTGGCTCAAATCCACCCCGGCAATGCAGCAGACCCCCGAACCGTGTTTCGCCAGCGTCTTGCTCAAGGCTTGGACGAACTCCTCGATTTCGGAGTGTACGGAGATAGCCCCTCCAAGATACAGCTCCGGTGGGAATGAGCATAGGATCGGAACGATGCGCAGGCGATCCTCATGTCCATAGAGATGCTGCAGAAATAAAACCTGGAACTCCACGGAGTGTTCACTGCGGTGGCAGAACTCATCCTCGTAGAAATCCGTCTTGCAGAAGGTCTCGAGGAGGCCGAGGAAATCCCGGTCCGTGACGACTTTCCCAAGAGGCGTCTGGAAATCCTTGGCGGTCAGGGCGAAGGGATGTTTGGTCGGTACATGGGCGATTCCCAGAATCACGAAGGTTCGGGCCGTACATTCTCGTGCCAGCTCGGCGTAGCTTCTAGCAAAGCAAGCCCCACCCCGAGGCAGGTCGATGTGGGGAGCAATCAGGCCCCGCAATCGACCGGTGGGGGAAGATGTGTCGGGGAGACCGGGAGCTTCGGGGTCAGCAAACAAGGCCTGGAGCTGCCCGGTCAACGTTTCCGGTTGTGCTTCGTAGGACACGCCGGCGTGGCTTGCCGCCCGGACCACCGCGCTGCGGAACTGTTCGACGGCTTGGACCCGGGCTTGCTGGAAATGCTCGGATTCCAGAAACAGTGCGTCATCCAGCCGCTCGATGATCTCCCGAACCTTTTCGCTGAACAGCAACTCTCCAAACCTGCTAGTGTACTCGGCCTGAATATCGAGAACCGAATGACTGCCATCGAATAGGGAGACAACGAAGAACAGCGGAGGCGGAATGAGCAGCAGTTTGTCGGAAAAACCTTGGGGATCTCGCAGACAAATCATGTTATTCTGGGTGGGCAGCGCTTCCACAGGACGAAGCTTGGGATAGTCCATGGCGGCAGGATCACCATAACCTCCGAACAGGCCTTTTGACAAGATCTGCTGAAGTGCGTAGGCTACCTGCAGCCGAAGAGAGAATAAAAGAACCATGGATGACGGTACAGCTTGGCACACCCTCGATCCTGATGCAGCTATGCGCCGCCTCGACACGGACGGGAAAAGAGGTCTCGCTGATCGGATCGCTGGGCAGAGGCTCATAGAACGGGGAGCGAATGAGCTTGTCGATCAGGGCAGCAAATCGCCCCTTCGCATCCTAGCCGAACAGTTCACCTCCCTCATGGTGCTTCTGCTCATCGCGGCGGCGGCGGTTTCGGGATTGCTGCTGCGGGAGTGGGAGGACGCCCTGGTCATCCTGGTGATCGTTATTCTCAACGCCCTTCTCGGTTTCTGGCAGGAATTCAGAGCCGAAAAGGCTCTGGCCGCGCTAAAGAGTCTGGCCGCGCCCAGGATTCGGGTGCTTCGGGATGCCCGGGTCCTGGAGATCCCTGCCCGGGAACTGGTGCCCGGAGACATTCTCCTGGTTGAAGCGGGCAATCTCGTTCCGGCGGACTGCAGGATCATCGAGGCCGCAAATCTCAAGGTCCAGGAGGCAGCCCTCACCGGCGAGGCGGAAGCCGTGGACAAAGACTCCGCCGTTCTCGGAGAAGAGGACCTGGCCCTGGGCGATCGGCGAAACATGCTTTATATGGGAACCGTGGTCACCTACGGACGGGGCAAGGCGGTGGTTACCGCTACCGGTATGGCGAGCGAGCTGGGAAAGATCGCCACCCTGATCCAGGAGACCGTACCGGAAAAGACGGTTCTCCAGAAGAAACTGGCCGCCTTGAGCATCGTGTTGGTCTTCTGCGCACTTGGCTTGATCGCCCTGGTAGCCGTGGAAGGGTGGCTGCTGCAGGGACAGAGCCTCAAGGAGCTGTTCATCACCGCGGTGAGCATGGCCGTGGCCGCAATCCCCGAAGGGCTGCCGGCGGTGGTAACCATTGCTCTGGCCTTGGGAGCCCAAAGGATGCTCCGCCGCCGGGCCCTGATCCGTAAGCTTCCCGCCGTGGAGACACTCGGTTCGGTCACGGTCATCTGCTCAGACAAAACGGGAACCCTGACCCAGAACCGGATGAGCGTCACCATCCTGGACCTGCTCGATGAACAGGTAGAATTTTCCACAGACAGCCGGAGTGCCGGCGCGGAATCCGACCTGAATCCGGCTGCCAAGCTGCTGCTGACATCAGCCGCCCTGTGCAGCGATGCGGTGCTAAAAGAGTACAGTACGACCTTTGAAACCCTGGGGGACCCCACCGAGGGAGCCCTGGTCACGGCGGCGGCCCGCGCCGGTTTGTCCAAGCCAGATCTGGAAGGTGCACTTCCCCGCATCGGGGAGCTTCCCTTCGACTCAGAACGCAAACGCATGACCACGGTGCACTCCCTGGCGGATTGGGCATCTGCCGGTGAATCCAGTGCTGTTTCGGCAGAGGATGGTCCACGGTCGACGATACCGAAACAGCTGGTTGCACAGCTCTTGGAAATTTTCTCGGCCTTGAGTAGAGCCGGGGGCATCGACCCGGAAAATGCTGCTGTCGCTGTATTGACCAAGGGCGCGGTGGACAGTCTTCTGGAGGTCTGTTCTTCAGTATGGCGCAATGGCATCGCGGAATCTTTGACAGAAACCTGGGAAAGGCGGATTCAGGGTGCCAATGAAAGTATGGCAGCCCGGGGGGTCCGTGTTCTGGGCGTTGCCGTGAAATCCGCCGACAAGGGACAGACCCAGGATCAGTGGGAGAGGGATCTGGTATTCGTGGGCATGATCGGTATGCTCGATCCCCTTCGGACAGAAGTCAAGCAAGCCGTTGAAACCTGCCGCCGGGCCGGAATCCGGCCTGTCATGATTACCGGAGACCATCCCCTGATCGCCCGCAATATTGCGACCCAACTGGGCCTCCACAACACCGAACGCGTCCTCACCGGACGGGATCTGGGCGGCATGGAGCGCACCGAGCTGGCCGAGGAAGTCGAGCGGACATCCGTGTATGCGAGAGTCGCCCCGGAGCACAAGCTGAAGATCGTCGACGCCTTCCAGGAGAGGGGTCATATCGTGGCCATGACCGGAGACGGGATCAACGACGCTCCGGCCCTGAAGTCCGCCGATATCGGGGTGGCCATGGGGATCACCGGGACCGACGTTACCAAAGAAGCGGCGGCCATGGTGCTGCAGGATGACAACTTCGCCACCATCGTGGCAGCGGTGGAGGAGGGAAGGATCATCTTCGACAATATCCTGCGCTTCGTGCGCTACATCCTGGCCAGCAATTGGGCGGAGATCCTGGTGATGCTGCTGGCACCACTGTTCGGTCTGCCCATCCCCCTGTTTCCCGTTCAGATCCTCTGGATGAACCTGGTTACCGACGGGCTTCCCGCTCTAGCGCTGGGGGTGGAGCCCGGTGAGAAGGATGTGATGGGCCGTCCCCCGCGGGAACCGGCCCGGCCGATCCTCAGCCGAAACACAGGTGTACACATTCTGTGGGTGGGCCTGCTCATGGCCGCTTTGGCCTTGTGGGTCGGAGGTAGCCAGTACGGTGTCTTCGCTTCGAGGATTCTGAACACTACGGCCGCTGCCGGTACCTGGC
The DNA here is from genome assembly GCA_020353535.1 of Spirochaetaceae bacterium. Taxonomy (GTDB): domain Bacteria; phylum Spirochaetota; class Spirochaetia; order SZUA-6; family DRHE01; genus JAFGQJ01. The sequence continues at coordinate 579,443 of CP070696.1, forward strand.
GCACCGTGCTCTTCACCACTCTCGTGTTTTCCCAGCTGACCCTGGCGTTGGCCGAGCGTTCGCGGCGCAGCAGCCTGTTGCAGATAGGCCTGCTCTCCAACAGATACATGCTGATCGCTGTGGCATTGACTTTCTGCCTGCAGCTCGCAGTGATCTACCTCCCCGTCGTGCAGGATTTCTTCGCTACAGTTCCACTCTCGGCCATCCAGATAGGAGTCTGCGTGGGCTTGAGCTTGATTGTCCTGATGGCCGTGGAAGCGGAGAAACTTGTCCTTCGCATCATCCGCAAATCAGCGCGGTCATAACTCTCCCCTGGACTTTTTACATAGATATGATATTATATAATAAATATTCTATACAGCGGACCAAACCAATATGGCACCGGCTACGGTTGACGCAGGGATCTGCGGCTTCGCCACCAGGATCCAGGCGGCTTCGCCGGACATGCAGACAGTACAGATCACCTACGAATCCGACTGTCCCCACGTGACCTGTCCCCTGTACTGCGGTTTTCTCAAAGCCATCGAAGTGGCCGCCGGAATGGCACTGCCCAAAGACGCCACGATTTCCATCGACAAATAGCCGTTCGTTTACCGACAACTTGTCTTCCCGACGCGCTAGCCCTCTGACGCGCTACGATTTTGCGCTCTTGCTGTCGCAGGGAGATCCATGCCAAGATACGGACCATGGCACGCCGGGCTATCCGCAACCTCCTTTTCCCGATCCTGCTGCTCTTTCTCTGCCTGCCCGCCGCCGAGGCACTGACCTTGAAGATCGCCACTTTGGCACCGGTGGGCTCGCCCTGGTCGGAGTCCCTTCGCCGTCTCTCCGCCGAGTGGGACAGGATCTCCGAGGGCCAGGTCAAATTGAAGATCTACGCCGGGGGCATAGCCGGGGAAGAGGCGGACATGATCCGCAAGATGCGCATCGGCCAGCTCGATGGAGCAGCCCTGACCCAGCTTGGTTGGGGCCTGCTAGACCCCGGGATCCTCGCCCTCAGCACCCCCTTTCTCATCCAGGAGGAGGGGGAACTGGAATACGTGATGGGACGCAGCCGGGCGTACTTCGAAAGCAGACTCGAAACGGCGGGATATCGTCTGTTTGCTTTCTCCAAAGCCGGGTGGATCCATTTCTTCGGCCGGGAACCCCTGATCGTTCCGGAAGATCTGATGCGTATGAAGCTGGGTGTACCGGCGGGGGACGCGGATTTCGTGGATACCTGGCGCAGGATCGGCTTCAACGCCTTCAGCCTGCCCTTCGGTGACATATTGACCGGACTGCAGTCCGGAATGATCGATGCCTTCTACGCTCCACCCCTGGTTGCGGCCACCTTCCAATGGTTCGGACCGGCTCGCCACATGACCGCTCTGCCTATTGCTCCGGTAGTGGGCGCTGTGGTGATGCGCTCCAACTCCCTCGACCGTATCCCCGTCGAGTTGAGAGAGGCCCTGCTCGCTACCTTCAACCATCTCGGTGGCCGGCTGAACACGGAGATGGGCAGCCTGGCTGAAGAGGCTTTATCCGCTATGCAGGGCCAGGGTCTTCAGATCCATCCGGTACCTGCCGAAGCTGCCGAGCGCTGGCGCAGGGTCGGAGGTCAGGGCATTCAGGTCGTGTTGGGAAGGATGATTCCCGAAGAGCCTTACGATCTGATTGCAGAACTGGTCTCCGAGTATGGCCGCCGGGGAACAAGGAAAGAGTAGCAGACAGGCTCGCTTGACTTCTGCAGATCGAAAACCCATACTAAATCGTCCAAAGCAAGAAAGGGCCCGGTGGCGAATGTGGCTGCGATTCAATGGTATTTTCCGAGTGAGCTAGACGAGGTTCCCGAGATTCTCACCCAGGAGGGAGTCATTCCACACAGCGGGGGAACGGGGATCCTGTGGGGGGGACTGACCCGAGTTCGAGGCCTGATGGACGTGAGCCGCCTGGACCTCAGATTCGTTCGCAAACGGGATGGAGCGCTCACCCTCGGCGCGGCTTTGAGTTACAGGCAGACGGTTGAAGCCCTGGCAGTAAAGGGACAGATCCTGGCACAGTCGCTTCACTGCGCCGCCACCGAGCCGCTTCGCAACCGCATCACCCTGGGGGGAAGCATCTCCATGTTTCCCTACTGGTCGGATCTGATGGGACCCCTTCTGGCTCTGGAGGCGGAGCTGTCCCTGGTCGGCGCAACCAGCGGTATCAGGCCGCTTAGCGAATACGTCACGAACAGAAAACTGCGTCAAAACACGCTGATCACCTCGATCCGCTTGTCCGACGCGTCCTGGCAAGGGACCTACTACCGGCATACCCGCACGCCCACGGATCGTCCCGCCTTCAGCATCACGGTGCTGATGAGACGAAACTCCAAGCGGATCGAAGCAATCCGCATCGTCGTAATCGGCTGCCGGGGCCGTTTCCGTCGGCTTACGGAGATCGAGAACGCCCTCAACGGGGCGCCCATTCCCGGCGATCCAGCGGAGCTCATAGCTACGGCATCGGGGAAACTGAACTTCGACTTTCCCGCCCGCATGGGCTTCAGCGCGGAGTATCTAAAAGCCTGCGCGCTGATCGAGCTGGAGCGGACCCTTGGATCAGCCCTTGGATCAACCCAGAGGGACCCATCATGACCGGAATCCTCCGCATCAACGGCTCGGAATCGCGGATCACCCTGCGCGGAGATGAGGTGCTCCTGGACCTGCTGCGCGGCCGGGGCCACACGGAGGTCAAGGAGGGATGTCGGGAGGGAGCCTGCGGTTCCTGTCTGATCCTCCTTGACGGTGTGCTGGTCAACTCCTGCCAGGTTCTGGCAGCTTCTGCCCTCGGTCGGGAGATCACAACGGTGAAGGGTCTGGGAACGGTTCACGAGCCCCATCCTATTCAAGAGGCCTTTGTCGAGGCCGGCGCGGTGCAGTGCGGCTTCTGCACGCCGGGAATGATCCTTGCTACCTTCGCCCTGCTTAAAACGTATCCCCGACCCACAGACGAGCAGATTCGACACGCCCTGGATGGAAATCTCTGCCGCTGCACGGGCTACGTCAAGATCATCGAGGCGGTGAAACTGGCCGCAGAAAGGATGGCTGTGGATGGGTGAGAAAAAAGAGCAGCGTACCTATGTCGGTAAATCCCTTCCCAAGAATGACGCTTTGGCTCTGGCCACCGCCCAGGAATATTTTACCGCCGACTATCCTCTGGAAAACCCGTTGCACTGTGCTCTCCTCCACTCGCCCCACGCCCACGCAGAGATCCGCTCTATCGATACGGAGCAAGCCCGCGGCGTTGCCGGTGTGACCGACATCCTCACCTTCCAGAACGTACCGCGGATCCTGCACACCTCAGCCGGACAGGGCTACCCCGAACCCTCCCCCTATGACGCGGTGCTATTCGACAGACGGATGCGCTTCGTGGGCGATCGGGTTGCTCTGGTAGCGGCGGAAACTCTCGAGGCAGCCCGGGAAGCGGTGCAGAAGATAAACGTGGATTACGAAGTACTGGAGCCGCTTTTGGACCGTCGACAGGCAATGAGCGACAAGGTGCCCCGGCTGCACGGCGGGGAGGACCACGCCAAGATTCCCGTGGCCTACGAACCGGAAAGGAACCTGGCCGCGGAGGTGCAGATCGCCTTCGGTGACCTGAAGGAGGGATTCGCAGGGGCTGCGTTCATCGAGGAGCAGAACTACAGTCTGCCGGCAGCTTCTCACTGCGCCATGGAGCCCCACGCTGCTCTGGCCTACCTCGATCAGCGGGGCCGACTGGTTATCGTCTCCACGACCCAGGTGCCTTTTCACGCCCGCCGGATTGTCAGCAAGCTGATCGAGTGCCCTCTGCATCAGATCCGGGTGATTAAACCGAGAATCGGCGGAGGATTCGGGGGAAAACAAGAGGTGATCCTTGAACCCCTGGTTGCCCTGGTAACCTGGCGAAACAAGCGACCGGCCCGCCTGGTGCTATCCCGCCGGGAGGTTTTCATCGCCACCCGAACCCGTCACGCCGCGGATCTGCACATGAAAACCGCTGCAGCCAAGGATGGCCGCATCACGGCCTTGCAGATGGACTGCCTGTTGGAGGCGGGGGCTTACGGTACCCACTCCCTGACCGTATTGTCCAACGTCGGGGCCAAAGTCCTGCCTCTGTTCAACAAGATCGAGAACATCCGCTTCCACGGCCGCTCAGTGTATACCAACCTGCCCGTGTCCGGAGCTTACCGCGGTTACGGAGCAACCCAGGGCTACTTTGCCTGGAATCAACAGATCGACGCTGTAGCCCGCTGGGCCGGGCAGGACCTGGTGGAGTTCTGCAAGCGCTGGCACATCCGTACCGGGGAGACTTCCGCGGTCTTCGAAGCCCTGGGTGAGGGCAAAGAGGGAGTCAGCCAGGTCGTTCAATCCTGCGGCCTGAGTGAATGCCTGGATCGTGGTGCCCGGGAAATCGAGTGGGCCGCAAAACGGGACAAGAAGATCAAAGTCGGGGCGGACAAAGTCAAGGGCGTGGGCCTTGCCATAGCCATGCAGGGGTCCGGCATCCCCCTGATCGACATGGGGGCGGCATCGATGAAGATGAACGAGGACGGTTCCCTTAATCTCTACGTCGGCGCTACCGACATAGGCACCGGGTCGGATACGATCCTGGCCCAGATTGCCGCGGAGGTGCTGGACATCCCGATTGAAAAGATCCTCGTGCTTTCCTCGGACACCGACCTCACTCCCTTCGACGTGGGCGCCTACGCCTCTTCCACCACCTACGTTTCCGGCCAGGCGGTCAAAGCCTGCGCAGAAAAGATAGCCGAGCAGATCCTGAGAACCGCGGCAGCGCTGCTTGAGAGGGATCGGCAGTATCTGATCCTCGAGTCCGAGTCGGTGCGGGACCCCGGCAGCAAGCAACAGCTCACCTTCGAGGAGATTGCCACCAGCGCCACCTACAACCGGGATCAATACCAGATCCAGGCCCAGGCCTCCTACACGTGCCAGCAGTCACCGCCACCGTTCATCGCCCAGTTCGCCGAGGTGGATGTGGATATCCGGACCGGCCGCGTTGAGGTGGTGCGCTTCGTCAGCGCCGCGGACTGCGGGCTGCCGATCAATCCGTGCCTGGCGGAGGGACAGATCGAAGGAGCGGTGGTCAACGGCCTCAGCTACGCCCTCTGGGAGGAGTATCGCTACGACAAAAACGGCCGCATGACCAATCCCCGCTTCTGGGACTACAAGATCTTCTCCGCCAGGGATATCCCCGATATCCGGACCATCCTGGTCGAAACCGAAGAACCCACCGGTCCCTTCGGCGCCAAGTCGATCGGAGAGGTGGCGATCAACGGTCCGGCCCCGGCCATCGCCAACGCCGTCTACGACGCTGTGGGGGTGCGCATCCGGAGTTTGCCCATCACCCCGGAGAAAGTCTGGCGGGGGCTTCACAATACCGGGAGCTCAGACCAGGCGAGAAATCCGTGATCTTGTTGAAAAATTGCTACGCCCTCTACCCGGACCCCGCCGATCCGGATTGCGAACCCCTCCGGGGCGTCGACCTGCTGATCCAGGGCAACCGTATCAACCGCATTGGCAGACAGCTTCCTGCACCGAAGAACGGCATACCACCCGCCGCAGGCAGCGGCGCCTCAGCCGCCCTTCAAACCATCGACGCCTCCCGTTGCGTGGTGGTTCCCGGATTCGTCAACACCCACCACCACTTCTACCAGGTTCTGACCCGCAACCTACCGGCGGTGCAGAACGCCAAACTGTTCACCTGGCTCGTCTACCTCTACGAAATCTGGAAAAACATAGATGAGGAGGCGGTCCTGGTCTCTTCTCAGGTAGCCTTGGGGGAGCTGGCCAAAACCGGCTGCACCTGCACCACGGACCACCACTACCTCTATCCCAACGGCTTTAGCGCCGACCTGATGGGACTGCAGTTCGAAGCGGCGGACAGGATCGGCATGCGCTTTACCCCAACCCGCGGCTCGATGAGCCTGAGCAAGAAGGATGGAGGTCTTCCACCGGATTCGGTCGTCCAGACGGAGGAACAAATCCTGGAGGACAGCCTCCGCGTGATCGAGCAGTACCACGATCCCAGCCCTCTGGCCATGCGCAAGGTGGTGCTGGCTCCCTGCAGTCCGTTTTCCGTCAGCCGGGAGCTGATGGTGGAGACCGCGCGGTTGGCGCGCTCTCACGCAGTGCGGCTCCACACTCACCTGGCTGAGACCGAAGACGAGGACGAGTACTGCCTGCGCAAATACGGCAAACGGCCCCTCGAACTCATGGAGCAGTGGGAGTTTGTCGGCGAGGATGTATCCTACGCCCACGGAATCCACTTCAGCGACGAAGAGCTCGAGGTGCTGCACCAGTCCGGTACAGCGGTCTGCCACTGCCCCTCCTCCAACATGAGGCTGGGAAGCGGCATCGCCCGGGTCAAGGAAATGATCGAAAAAGGGATCACCGTATCCCTGGCCGTGGACGGCTCGGCCTCCAACGACGCCTCGGATTTCCTTGGTGAGATGCGTCAGGCCCTGTTTTTGCAGCGGGTTCGCTACGGCGCGGATGCCATTACCGTGCCCCAGATCTTTGCCCTTGCAACCCGCAACGGGGCGAAGGTGCTCAACTTCTCCGAGCTCGGCAGGATCGAGGAAGGTTGGGGCGCCGATCTGGCCCTGTTCGACGTACATAAACTGGCCTACGCCGGTGCTCTGTCCGACCCCCTGGCCGCCTTGTTGTTCGCCGGGGTCGACCATCGCAGCGAGTACACCATCATCAACGGCCGGCTGGTGGTACGACAGGGTAAGCTGACCGGAGTGGATGAGAGCGATCTTACTGAGAAAGCCAACCGCATTGCCGCGCGGATTCAGAAAATCGGTTAGGTCGCGAATCCTTCACACACGAGCTGCCCTATCTCCGCTCATCAGTCTGCCAACACCCGGTTGATGCGTTCGATCAGCTCTTGGGCGGTAAAAGGCTTGGCCAGAAACGGAAACCCTGTCTCGGAGACGTTGTAATCCTTGAGACGGTCACTGGCATAGCCAGAAATAAGCAGGCAACGAATGTTCGGCTGCTGGCGCCGCAGCTGCGTACACAATTCGACGCCACTCATACCCGGCATCACCAGGTCCGTAAGCACAAGATCGATGGACTTTGCGGCGCGCCGCCACATCTCCATGGCCTGCTCTCCATCCTTGGCCGATAAAATCACAAACCCGTGTTTTCGCAGGGTAAGGCTGATGAACTCCCGTACCCACGACTCATCTTCGACGACAAGAATGGCCATGCCGGTGCCGCTTTTCACTGCCTCCGATTCTGTCCCAACTGCAGCGTGTTTTCCCGAACTCGATTCTTCTATCCTGGGAAGATAGATTTCGAAGGTCGTGCCTTCTCCCGGTTCACTGATTGCGTAAATGAATCCCCCGCTCTGCTTTATGATTCCGTACACAGTCGACAGACCAAGACCCGAACCCTTTCCCACTGCTTTGGTCGTGTAGAACGGTTCGAACAGGTGAGCAAGCGTATCCGAGCTCATCCCCGTGCCTGTGTCGGAAAAATCAATCTTCACATACTCTCCGGCAACCAAGGCCGGGCGCTCGGCGATTTGCCCTTGATTCGGCCGGACATTGGCAAGCCGGATCGTGATCCTGCCGCCTTTGGGCATAGCGTCTCTTGAGTTGATCGCCAGGTTGAGAATTACCTGCTCCATCTGTACCGGGTCGGCCTCGATTTTCCAGATCCCTCCGGGATCCTCAATAGCCAGAACGATGTCCTCACCGATCAAGCGACGCAACATCTGCTCGCTCCTCTGGACGAGTTCCACCGGATCGAGGATCTTCGGCTGAAGGATCTGTTTACGGCTGAAGGCCAGAAGCTGTTGGGTCAGTGAGGAAGCCCGCTTGGCGGCGGCTCGGATCTCCTCCACCTCTTCGCGCAGAGTACTGGCCGAATCGATCTCCCCCAAAAGAACGTCACTGTAGCCACCGATCACGGTCAAAAGATTGTTGAAGTCGTGGGCGATTCCCCCGGCCAAGCGCCCGATCGCCTCCAGTCGCTGAGACCGCCGGATCTGCTCCTCCATATCCTTGCGAGCCCGAAGATCCCGGGCAACGGAGAGAGTGATCGGCCTGCCACCGAACTCGAACATCCGGCTGCTGATCTCCACCGGAATTCTCCTCCCGTCTTTGGTTATCAGGATTCGCTCGAAGATCAGACGCGTTTGCTGCCGAAGCTTCTGAGATGTTACCCGTTCGTCTGTGAAGAATTCAGAGGCGATGATGTCCATTGGAGCAAGCTTGAGCAGCTCTTCCCGGGAATATCCGAGAAGCTCGCAGGCCAACTCATTGACCGCGATGAACTGTCCGGTTGCGCCCTCCTCAGTGTAACCGTGAACAAAAACAGAATCGTTTCCGCTGTTAAAAAGCATTTCGTAGCGTTCCTTGCTCTGAACAAGCTCGTTTTCGGCCGACTGCTGCACATAGGTGTAGATCAGAAAAATGAAAAGGATCGGGATCAGGGCCACCACGAAATCCTCATAGGTTTCGAGGATGTGACTGATGCCGGCCCATTCTAGAAGGTTCCCTATATTGTGGATGAAGGAGAACAGCAGTAAAAAGAACAGACCAAGCCTCAGCTGTCCTGGAAAAACGCCCCGAGGTCCTGTAAGAAGCACAACAACCGTGACCAGAGTTGTCAGCACCGCTGCAGCGTCGATCAGGGAGATCGCAGAGATCACCGCTTCCCCCCCTTGTACACGAATTGGACACACCAAACCAGAATTAAAAGCGCGCTTGCCAGATACGCCAAGTGCTCCAACACGTTCAACGTTCCGGGCCACACGAATCCTTCGGCCACGGTAAACGCCCAAGCCGCGAGCAGGGAGTAAAAACCATAAAGCAGGAAGGCCATTTCAGGTAAATTCTTCAGACGCACGTTGTTGAGCCGAATGAAGATCAAACCGCCCATCCCAAACAGCAGCAGAATCAGTTCGTTGGCTTGAATCATGACCTTATAGACTCTAATTAAATGTGCGAGGCTTTACAATAACGATCGTCCGCAGTACTGTGGGGGCCGTGGGCGGCAGCTCAAAACCGCACTTCCAATCTTCGAAGCGAAAATCCATCCGCGGCGAACTGCCGATGCTGCTATCGGTGCTCGGCCTGGCGATGATGCAGTCCCTGGCCCGCTATTTGGGAAATTCGGTCAGCTCGTGGACCAAGACCTTCTACCGCAGCCTGTTCACAGTTGTCATCATCCTGGCCTGGATGCTCGTCAGGAAGGAGAAACTCCGTTTTAATAATCGGCCTCTGCTTCTCTTAAGAGCAGTTGCCGGGGCGTTTGCCATCAGCTTCTTCTTCTGGACGATCGACCTGATCGGCCTTCTCACCGCCACACTGTACCTCTACGTTTATCCGGTGTTTGCCATCCTGTTCGCCGTACTGCTGTTCAAAGAACGCTTCTCCCCATGGATCCTGTTGCCTCTGGCTGCCGCTCTTGCCGGACTCTATCTGATCGTCAATCCCGACTTCGAGGATTTCAGCCTGGGCCACGGGGTCGGCTTGGCCACTGCCCTTCTCAGCGGCATTTCCCGGGCGGCTCTGCGCCAGCTAAGAAAGACGGACAGCCCGAGCAACATCGTCATCCTGTTCATGGGCTTCGCCGTGGTACTGTCGGGGATCGGCGTCCTCGTCATTCCGGGGCAAAGCTGGTTGTTCGTCCCGTCCCGGGAGCTCAATATCCGGACCATCTGGATCCTACTCGTGGCTATCGCCCTGTTCTCAGCCTTTTCCCATATCATGGTGACCGTGGCCTACGGGAGGCTGTCCACCGCCACAGCCTCGATCATGACCATGCTGAACCTGCCGATCACGGCAGTAATGGCGGTGCTCTACTTTCATGAACCCCTCACCGTGTATAAAATCGTCGGGGGATTATTGATCACCGCGGCGGGAATCGGGGTGTCTTTTATCCCTTCCCGAGGGAATCTCTAACCGTAAGCCTTCAGCACCAAATCCGCTAATTTGCGTTTGGGTACGTGGTGTACTCGATCCTCCGTCCGGTAGTAGGTGATCGACTCGCCCTCATCCACCTCCTCCAGCACTACCCGTTCCACCGGCTTGCCCAGGGCGATGACCAGCTGGATCTGCATGCCTTCCCCCAGCTCCAGTATCTTTCTGAGTTTTTCCTTGCGCACGTTGCCGAGCATGCAGCCTCCCAATCCCCGCGCCGCTGCGCCCAACAGGATCGTCTGAGCGACGATGCCCAGATCGACTCTGGCCCAATCCCAGGTGTCCTTTTCGGCCACGATTACGACGTAGCCCGTCGGGCGTTCCCCTTCCTCCGGTCCGGGCCAGTCGGGAAGCGAGGCGGCCCAGCCGAGGGTTTCGAAGATCCTGCTGTTGATCTCCGCCGAGCTGGACAGTGCGTAGCGAAACACCTGTAGATTCCCCGCCGAGGGAGCCGTGCGTGCCAGATCCACAAGCTCCAGCAGCAGCTCCCGGCTCAAACCGTGGCTCTGGTCGAAGCGGCGATAGGAACGGTTTTTTTTGACAATTTCCCTGAACTCCACGGCTGTCTCCTATTCACATTCGCTGTACAGCCATCATTCCACCTTTATTGAGAAGAGACAACCGCGGTTTAAAATTGTGTACAGCTGCCCTGGACCCCCAGCCTCCGCCGTGTTGAGCCTCGCGGAGATTCGGACTATGGTTGATGAGGTGAATGCGGCCGACCTGCTGGATTTCCGGCTTTCAGCGGTCCCCGATCCAAGCGCAAGGAGTAGTCGATGCGTCATACCATAACCCTATCCTCCAATCCCCGCATGATCATCCTCATCCTGGTGGTGATCTCCCTTCCTGCGATGGCGGTCCTGCTGCTGATCTTCGCGGGCACACTCTTCGGCATCATTGCCTTGGCCGGGGCAGCCTATCTGGACTACACGATGCTGCGTTTCTTCCGCAATCATCTGAAGAGCTGGGTGGAAACCACGGATACAGAGCTAAAATGTCGCCTGCCCGACGGAGACCTGCTGGAGTTCTCCTGGGATCGGGTGACCGCCGCCGGCTACTGTACCCAGGAACGGGGCCGCCCTTTCCTGTTCGTCTACCGCGAAGAGGGGGACAAACTCGTGACCGTCCCGAAAGAATACAGCGAATTCGAAGCCCTCCATTCAATAATAAGGCAACGGACTCCCTTTCAGGAGCTGAGTCTCGGCAGAGGAGAGACCATCCAGGAAAGGCTGAAGACCATGCTCAAGATCGATACCGGTGGCGATACCAACGCAAAGGAGGCGGAGAAACGCGAGGCAACAGAGGAGAATCCCGACTGAGTCCCCGGTCGAAACTCAAGAATCCAACCTTGCAGAAGGACACGCAGAGGAACAATCATGGACATCTTTGAAGCGATCCGCACCTGTCCACTCTTCCCGTCAGGCCCGTAAGAAGCCGTTATCTGAGATCGTCTACTTTGAAACATACGGGAAGCGGGAGAAATCATGCAAAAATTCGAATACATCATCATCGGTTCGGGTCAGGGAGGCACTCCTCTGGCCAGGGCTCTGGCTCAGGCCGGAAAAGAAACCGCCTTGGTGGAGAGCACGCACATCAACGGCACCTGCATCAACGAAGGCTGCGCACCCACAAAGACATTGGTGGCCAGCGCCAGGGCCGCCTACCTTGCCCGCAGGGGCGGCGATTACGGGATCAACACGGGGAATGTCACTGTCGATCTGAAGAAGGTGCGCCAGAGGAAGCGGGCCATCGTCGACAGTTTCCGGGACGGATCGGAAGGCCGGCTCAGGCAACTCGAAAACCTGGAACTGATCATGGGTACGGCCCGCTTCAGCGGTCCGAAAACCCTCAAGGTCACCAGGACCGACAGCTCCACGGTAGAGATCCAAGCACAGACGATCGTCATCGATACCGGTACCCGCCCGGCCGTACCGCGGCTGGAGGGTGTCGAGCAGGTGCCCTACCTCGATTCCACCTCGATCATGGAGTTGGAGGAGGTCCCGGAGCATCTGCTGGTAATCGGCGGTGGCTACATCGGACTGGAGTTCGGGCAGATGTTTCGCCGCTTCGGCTCCAAGGTGACGATCGTCCACAGGGGGGATCAGCTGCTCAGGCGGGAAGATGAGGATATCTCAGCCGAGGTATTAAAGATCCTCCAGGAGGACGGCATCGAGGTTCACCTGCAGGGCAAAACTATCCGCGTCGAGCCCGCGCACGGAAAGAGGGACGGCAGGATATCCCTGTACTTCGAGAAGGAAGGACAGATTTGCGAGGTAACGGGAAGTCATTTGCTATTAGCGGCAGGACGGAAACCAAACAACGCCGCATTGAATCTGGTAGCAGCGGGGGTGGAGACCGACAGCCGGGGCTTCATCCGGGTTAATAACAGATTGGAAGCATCAGCCCCCGGAATCTACGCGATAGGGGACATAAACGGCGGACCCGCCTTTACCCACATTTCCTATGATGACTTTCGCGTATTAAAGACGAACCTGCTCGATGGTGGCGGTGCCACTACGGAAAACCGGCAGGTACCCTACACCGTTTTTATCGATCCCCAGCTCGGCCGAGTCGGTTTGAGCGAGAAGGAGGCCAAGAAAGCCGGCGTAGAGTATTGGGTCGCCACCATGCCCATGAGCTGGATAGCCCGGGCTCTGGAAGTGGACGAATCGCGAGGCATGATGAAGGTGCTGGTGGATCCGGACAGTAAGAGAATTTTAGGCTGCGCCGTGCTCGGCATCGAGGGGGGAGAGATCATGGCCATGATCCAGATCGCCATGATGGCCGGGCTTCCCTACACGGCGCTACGGGACGGCATCTTCGCCCACCCCACGCTGGCGGAATCGCTGAACACCCTCTTCGGCCAGCTTGGCTGAGGGTTTCAGCCTGAGGAAACACAAGTCAAACTAAAGTGCTTTGTCAGGATCGTCCGTGATTTCGGGGGCAAAGGGCCGGTGTTTCAGCGGATCCAGTTCGATTCCGTCGCAGCTCAGCGTTCTCTGAAGCTCTGTTACATTGACACAGCGGATATCTCCAACTTTCCTCTCCAGTGCCAATGCCGCAGCCGTGCCCGCAGCCTGACCCAGAGCGAAGCGGGTGGGAATCATACGCAGGCTGGAGAAAGCCACCTGATCAGCGCTGATGCATTTTCCAGGCACCAGCAATTTCCTGATGCCTCTGGGAGTTAAGCAGCGGAAAGGAACGGGATAGGGACCGACCTGCTTGCGTCAACCGAAAGACCCTCCTCTCTTTGGATCGGTTCTAGACCGGGAAGGAGACGGGGCTCGACTCGCCTTCCGATGTCCCCTTCGGGCTGCAGCAACCGCCGCAGCGCATCCTGCAATCCCGCCTCCTGCTACCAGGACGTCGGGTTTTGTCCCAACGATCCGGCTCTGCACAGTGACACCCCCAGAAATGATTTTCGAATCCTACTTGATGATACAAGCTGTAACAACAAATAATAGGGTATATCGAGCAAAAATCAATAGAATTTCTGATTTTTTTTGGAATTTGCACAGGAAGCTCTTGACAACACGCCGATTATGGCTCATAATCCTAAGCATGACTATACAGGCTGTACCTACAAGTAAGTATGAGCAGATCCAGGATTGGATCCGCGACAGCATCGAAGTGGGTCATTTTCGGCCTGGCGATAAACTCCCTTCGGAGAGCGAGCTGTGCCGGCAATTCGAGGTATCCCGCAATTCGGTGCGTCAGGCTATTAAAACTCTGGTCAACGAGGGCTGGCTGGAGAGCAAAAAGGGAATCGGCACCTTCTGTCTGCTGAAAACCCGTCAATTGACCCACGACATCGGATTGATTTGCTACTTCTCCGGTTCCTACATCTTTCCCAGGATTTCCACGGGATGTGATCAGATCGCTCACCGCAACGGCTTCCATATCCTGCTCAAGCAGTCCGAATTCGACTACGAAAAGGAACGCCAGATTCTGATTGAGCTGCAGAAACGGGGCGTGGACGGCATCATCATTTCACCCTACTACAGCGGGGACGGTCTATCCAACCAGGATCTGCTTGCAGACTTGGAAAAATCGGGAACACCGGTAGTTCTGATCGACAATTATTTTCCGGAGTCAAACTTCACCCGCATCGCCATGGACGATCGGGCTGGAGGTCACCTGGTGGCTCAATATCTCTGGGAAAAAGGACATCGGAGAATAGGGATCTTGACCGATGCGGACTACTTTCCCAAGCAAATGAGGAAGCAGGGTGCTCTGGATTTCCTGAAAGAGGTTGAAGCGGATGTTCGCGAACAGTGGTTGCTCGACTTCAAGGGCCCGGCACCTGCGGGGAGAGCTTTTGATTCTGCAGATTCTTTCTTTTCAACCGGCAAAGATCTACCCACCGCCTTTATCTGTACGAACGACGAAGAGAGCATCGATCTGTACAAAGCGGCGGCAAAGCACAGCTTGAAGATACCCGATGATCTGTCGGTGATCAGTTTCGATAACTCCAACCTGGCCGAACTGCCGGGAATTGCTCTTACCTCGGTGGACCATCCAGGACGGTACATGGGGGAACTGGCTACCAGGATCATTCTCGAACGCATTCAAAATCCGGAGGTGGTTTGTCAAACCACCTCTTTGATCCAACCCAAACTGATCGAAAGAAGCTCAGTTAGGGAAATTTAAGGCTGGCCTGAGGATCAGCTGAAAAAACTAAGGAGGGAAGTATGAACAATAACGTACTTCTCGGGTTGGCAATCGTAGTGCTGGCGCTACTGTTGCCAGTGGCTGCGTTCGCGGGGGGGACGCAGGAACAAACGGCTGAAGAGGAACCGATCATCACTTTCTTCGCCAATTCCAAGTACTACTCGGATAATACAACCATCATGCGGAACCAGGCCTTTGAGGCGGAGACGGGCATCAAGGTGGAGATGCAACTCGTGCCGGGGGAGGACATCGAGTTCTACGATAAAACGGACATCGCCATCATGGGCGGCGATAACACCGATTGCATCCGCCTGACCAATCCCATCAACATCGCCCGTTATGTTGACGCCGGCTTCCTTATGCCGTTGGACGAAATATTAGACGAGATCGGCTACGCCGCGGAAGCTGTGTACGGAAAGTTCCTCAAGAGGTACAACGGCCATCTTCTGTATCTGCCCTATGAGCAGTCGATTCACTCGGTTTACTTCAACAAGGCGATCTTCGATTCAGCTGGTGTGGCCTATCCCCAAACGCCCTGGACCTGGGACGACTATGTCACCACAGCCAAAAAGCTCGTCGACAAGTCCAGGGGTGTCTATGGGTCATACTTCGTGAATTGGCCCTACTACTACTACATGCTGGCCAGGCAGCGGAACATCCGTGCGTACAAAGCGGACGGCTCTTCCAACTACGAACATGCAGCCTTCAAAGAGTCGTTGAAATTCATGAACGATCTCGGTAACGTGCACAAGGTCCAACCGTCCTATCTGGAATACCAGGCCAAGAAGATGCAGTGGGACACCTGGGCCGCTACCGGAAAGTTCGGGATGATCTGCATTGGCAGCTGGTTCACCGGCCTGCTGACTGACCCGGCAACCTATCCTCGGGATTGGGACTGGGGCATCGTAGAGACACCGGCGGCCGGTCCCAGCGGCAAGAACAACCTGATGGCAGGCGGCGTTTGGTCTATACTCAAAAACGCCAAACACCCCAAGAACGCTGCCCGTTATATCGCCTGGGTCTCGGAGAACAGCTATAAATACGCAGGAGGGATTCCCGCACGGGTCAATCTAACACCCCAGGAAGTACAGGATCTTCTCGGTGGAATCGCCGAGAAATCCGCCGGCTCGGTCACGGTGGAACAGCTGAACGCTGCCTTGCTGGCCAACACGCTGGGTGTCGTGGATGAGAAGATCAGCGGCCCCAGAGTAAGAGAGTACTCCGACATAATCGAACAAGAAGGTCAGCTGTATCTGTCGGGAGAGCAATCCCTTGAGGACACTATCAGGATCATCAAGGAGAGGGCCGATAGAATATTGGCCGAGAGTAAAACATGAGAAAGGTGGGGCTCCTCCTTGGGGGAGCCCCCATATCAGAGCAGTTCGTTGAGATCGAACGAGTTGGTACATGAGCAGTACAAGGTTCAGGCGAAGCAGATTTTCATTGAAAGAGGAACGCACGGCACTGCTGTTCATTGCGCCGTTCATCCTCGGCTTCCTGGTTCTCAACTTTTCACCCCTTTTCTATTCAATATTCCTGAGTCTGGTGAACTTCAACGAACTCGGAGCCCTGCGCACGAATGAGTTCATCGGCCTGAAGAACTACACGCGTATCTTCGGCGACCGCCTTGCTCTTGCAGCCTATATCCGCAGTTTCTATTTTACCGTTATCTATGCCGGTGGAATTATCGTCCTTTCCCTGTTTATGGCTCTGTTTCTGAATCGAAGTCTTTACCTCCGGGTTCCCAGCCGGACCATGATCTATATGCCCTATGTAGCCAATGTGATCGCAGTAAGCATGGTTTGGACCATCGTACTGAATCCCTTCGAAGGACCGGTGAATGTCCTGCTGAGACTGTTCGGAGTACCCGAAGAGTCTCTGCCGATGTGGCTGCTCGGAGTCCGCTCGGCCCTGCCTACCGTGGCTGCCATCAAGGTCTGGCGGAATCTGGCTTTTCAGACAATCGTGTTTCTGGCGGCGCTACAGGAAGTTCCCAGGGAGCTGTACGAATGCGCCGAGATCGACGGCGCCGGCTGGTGGAAGAAATTCTACCGGATCACGTTACCCATGATCTCTCCCACGATGTTCTTCCTCGTGGTTGTTACCATCATAGGCTCGTTCAATTCTCTGGCCCTCGTCAAAGGTCTGACCGGCGGCGGTCCCGGCTCGGCCACCCGCATAATAACGCTCTTTGTCTATGAACAGGCCCTGCGATATTCCTACTACAGCTATGCCAACGCCCTAGCCTGCCTGCTGTTTCTCTTCATTCTGATCATCACCCTCCTCCAGTGGAAGGCGCAGAAGCTATGGGTTCATTACTGAGTTCAAAAAAAGCATCGCGCCATATCATAAAAGCCGTACTATCGCTAACGGTCTTTGTCATCGGACTCTTGATGATCACGCCCTTCATCTTCATGATATCCGCTTCCTTCAAATACCCCGGACAGGTGTTTGTCGAACCCCTTAAGATCATCCCGGACAAGCTTTTTTTAGGGAACTTCCAACGGGTTCTCAGCGACGATCTGTACTTCGGATGGTACTGGAACAGCATTCGGGTGGTGCTGATCGCCATTCCTCTCCGCGGTTTCTTTGTCACCATCGCCGCTTACTCATTCGCCCGACTACGCTTTCGGGGTAGAAACATCATATTCCTGATCTTCATGTCCACCATGATGATCACCCCGGAAGTGACGATCATTCCACGTTATCTGTTGTACAAGTCGATGTATATAATCGATACTCAGTGGGCTTTGATCCTTCCGGCTACCTTCGATGTATTCTTCCTGTTCATGCTCCGCCAGTTCTTCATGACCATACCGCTCGAGTTGTCCGAGGCGGCCCGCATTGACGGCTACGGGCACTTTACCATCTACTATCAAATCATCCTGCCCCTGGCTAAACCGGCATTGATAACCATGGTCCTGTTCACTTTTATCTGGCTGTGGAACGACTACGTGAATCCCTTTGTGTTTATAAATACGATGAAGAAGCAGTTGGTCACGGTTGGTCTTCAGTTCTTTCAGTCCCGGGAAGGAGCCAACTACGCCCTGCAGATGGCCGGGGCAACATTTGCCGTGATCCCGACGATCTTCATGTTCACCTTCACCCAGAGGTACTTCGTCCAGGGCATTACCTCCAGCGGAATCAAAGGATAGATCGTGATCCTGACGTTGAGGAATTGGACGTGTAAAAAAGTAAGATCAGTCGAATGAGTAAATATCCTCCGATAAATCCCA
This sequence comes from Spirochaetaceae bacterium, assembly GCA_020353535.1. Classification (GTDB taxonomy): domain Bacteria; phylum Spirochaetota; class Spirochaetia; order SZUA-6; family DRHE01; genus JAFGQJ01. The sequence goes on from CP070696.1 coordinate 597,302, forward strand.
AGCTTCCTCATCTCATCCACGGCGCGGACTACAATCCCGATCAATGGCTGGATCGGCCGGATATTCTCATCGAGGACCTGCGGCTGATGAAGCAGGCCGGATGCAACGCCATGAGCTTGGGCATATTCTCCTGGGTCACTCTGGAACCCCGGGAGGGGGAGTTCGATTTTTCCTGGCTGGACCGGATCATGGACGGTCTGGCCGAGTCGGGCATATTTGTCATCTTGGCTACCCCGACCGCAGCCAAACCGGCCTGGCTGGCGCAGAAGTATCCGGAGGTGCTTCGAGTAACAGCCGATCGCAGGCGAAAGCTTCAGGGACTGCGCCACAACCACTGTTACACCGCCCCGGCCTACAGGGAGCGAGCGGGAATCATCAACACCAAACTCGCCGGGCGCTACGGAAATCATCCCGCTCTGCTGATGTGGCATATCTCTAACGAGTACGGCGGGGAGTGCCACTGCCAGCTCTGTCAGGAAGCCTTCCGCACCTGGCTGCGCAGGAAGTACGACGACAGCCTCGACAGACTCAACCAGGCCTGGTGGACCGTCTTTTGGAGTCACACCTACACGCAGTGGGAACAGATCGAATCCCCATCCCCCATCGGCGAATCCCTTCTGCACGGATTGACAATCGATTGGAAGCGCTTCGTCACCGACCAGACCATCGATTTCTTGAGAGCCGAGCTTGCACCCCTTCGGGAAATTACCCCGAATGTGCCTGTTACCACCAATTTTATGGGTACCTACCCGGGCTTGAACTACTGGAAGTTTGTCGACGAGCTGGACGTCATCAGCTGGGACAGCTACCCCTGCTGGCATTCGAAGGGTGAGACGAAGGATTGCGGGCATCCGGCGGATGAACAAGGAAGAGATTGGAGGGTGGCGGCGGACACCGCTTTCTCTCACAGCATCATGCGCTGCCTTAAGGGGGGCAGACCATTCATGCTGATGGAGAGCACCCCCAGTGTGAGCAACTGGCACCCTGTACAAAAATTGAAACGACCGGGGATGAACAGGCTGAGCTCGTTTCTGGCGGTCGCCCACGGCTCGGATACGGTGCAGTACTTCCAGTGGCGGAAGAGCAGGGGCAGCAGCGAGAAACTTCACGGTGCGGTGGTGGATCACACCGGAAGCGAGAATACCCGCATATTCCGTGAGGTAGCACGAATCGGCTCGGATTTAAAAAAACTGGACGCCCTGGTCGGTACCACGGTACCTGCAGAAACAGCCATCGTTTACGATTGGGAGAATCGCTGGGCTATCGATGAGGCCATGGGGCCCGTGTACAGGCGGAACAAGAAGTACGAGCAAACCTGCAAGAATCACCACTATCCCCTTTGGGCTCTGGGGATTCCGGTGGACGTGATCAGCATGGATTGCGATTTCTCCTCCTACAAGCTGGTGATCGCTCCAATGCTGTACATGGTCAGAGAAGGTGTAGCCGAGCGCCTGGAGACGTTTGTCGAGCAGGGGGGAACCCTGGTCTGTACCTACTGGAGCGGAATCGTGGACCAGAACGATCTCTGCTTCCTGGGAGGCTTCCCCGGTCCGTTGAGAATGCTGCTCGGCATTTGGGCAGAGGAGATTGACGCCCTGTATCCACAAGAGCACAACGCCTTGATTATGGAACCCGTCAACGAGCTTGGGCTCACCGGTGAGTACGAGCTGAGAGATTTCTGCGAGATCCTTCACGCCGAAACGGCGATGGTGTTGGCCAGATACAGGGGAGATTTCTACAGAAGCAAACCCGTACTGACCGTAAACGGCTTTGGCAAAGGGCGGGCTTATTATCTAGCCGCCCGGGTCGAAGAGCGATTTCTGCAGGATTTTTATGCCTCCCTTACCGGTGCCCTTTCTCTTAAACGGGCACTTGCAGCAGACCTTCCCGAAGGGGCAAGTGCTCAAGTCCGCAGCGACGGCAGCAAAGATTACATCTTCCTGCTCAACTTCACTCAAGCGCCGCAGACGATCGATCTGGGCGAGCGTATTTTCAATGAGATGCTTACCGGCAAGGAACTGACTGGCCGGATCGATCTTGAGCCCTTCGACGTGAAGGTTATAACCTAGCTCCCACCGATGCGCCCGACCGGAAAGAAAGTGAACGTCGTTCTGATTCTCAGCGACGACCAGGGCGCCGGACTCTACTGCGGGGCGCCGCTGATCAATGAGGGCAGGATCTACCATGAGCCCAGGTACGTCACCGAGGTGATCACGGAAAACGCACTGATCTTTCTGAAAGGACAAGCGAACGCTGAAAGACCCTTCTACCTGAGCATTCACTACACCGCGCCCCACAGTCCGTGGGACAGAGCCAATCACCCTCCCGAGCTCTACGACCGGTACTTCCAGGGGTGCCCTTTCGGCAGTATCCCGGTTGAGCCCATGCACTCCTGGCAGATCAACACCGCTCACTACGGAGAGGGGGAGAGGCGCCGGGAGCTGTTGAGCGGCTACTTCACAGCTGTGACCGCCATGGATTCCGTGGTTGGACGGATCCTGAAAGCCCTGGAAATAATGTTACTGGTAGGAAAATATCGCTTGTCGGGAACACATATCCACGATGCAAACGTTGTTGCTGCCCTGTCAGCCCATGGTTTATCCAAACTAGTAACTGAAAATCAAGGTGATTTCTCACTCTTCTCCGAAGTGGAAACCGTCGGACTTTCCGATATCTATAAAAGGATTACCAGTTCATCTTAAATTGGTGATTCCAACCACAAAGACCTCGAAGCTCATTCATGTCCATCGTCTCTTCCTAACACACCCCGCTTGCTACAAGCGGTGCCTACGTCCCTCGTCGAGCATGCTCAGGTAGTTTTCAACAGGCATGTAGTTGGCTACCGTATTACCGGTGCCCAGGCAGTATCCCTTCCCGCGGTCCCCGCCCGTACAGGCTTCCAGGGTCTCCCGAACCCGCCTGCGGATATCGGCCTCCGACGCCCGGCAGAGAAAATCCACGTCGATCCCGCCGATTATCGAGATCCGCTGCCCGTAGCGCCGGTAGGCTTCGTTGACCGGCAGGATCGTGTCTTCAAAGGAGTGTTTCCCGTCGATCCTCACTGTGTCGATCAGATCATCCATGATGGCATCGAGGTTGCCGCAGGAGTGAAGCAGGTAGGGCTTTCCATGCTCGTGAGCGATGCGGGCACATTCCCGGTGCCAGGGCAGGATCTGCTCCCGCAGGAACTCCGGGCTGGTCATAGTGGAGGAGCGGAATCCCAGATCGTCTGATCCCCACACCACGGACATACACTCGAAGTCACAGATCAGGGCGGTGAAATCCGCGTAGAACCGTCCGATTTTTTCACAGATCGCCGCCACCAGATCCGGAGCGTCGAACAGGTTGTAGCACAGACGCTCGTAGCCCTGCAGGAAATTGACCATCTCGAAGATGTGGGCTGTCAGCTCGTAGCAGCCCATGCCCTCCGGAAGATTGCGCTCCATCCACTCCAGCGGGGCGAGGTCTATCTCCTCCACCTTCGGCCAGTGGTAGCCCTCGAAGTCGGTCCAGGTGCGGATCGCCGCATCGTGCTCCTCGATCCACTCCCGCCGGCCCCGGCTCTGGCTGCCGCCTGCGGTATCGGCGCTCTCCAGTGCGGGCAGATGAAAGATGTCCTTGTGCACGAAGCCGAGCCGGAAGGCGTCATAGCCCAAAAAGGCATGGACCCGGATATCCCGCTGCAAAGAATAGAAGGGATCCGAGCGATTCAGATCGTGAGAAAGCCGGAAGCGTTTATCAACCGCCTCGATCATCTCCAGATCGAGGAACAACTCTAGGAAGTGAAGCCGCTTCGGTGCACGATCCCGGCACAGCACGGCCAGCAACTCTTCGACATCCGGTTTGATGGTTGTGGATAACAGATTCTGCGACATACTCGCCCCCCTACGTATTGAGGCCATCTTACAGGTGATCCGGGGGCGGGACAACTAGGGCAGCGTCTGCAGGCGTACAAAGGGCTCCTTCAACGCCTCGTACAGGGTTTTCCACTCGCGATAGTACGCATCGTAGATCTTAACCTGATCATTATCCGGGTTGACCGGAGCGTCGAAACTCAGCCAGTCGTTGATCACTTCGAAGTTCTCTACCGCACCCACCCCTTTGGCGGCCAGCAGGGCATCACCGTAGGGCGCCTCCCCACCGCCGCTCACACAGAGGATGGGGAAGCGGGTGATGTCGGCGAAGATCTGCTTCCAGAGAGACGACTTGGTAGCGCCGCCCACGAGTTTCAGGTCTTTGCTCAGGCCTACCCCAAGGGTCTCACTGAATTCCACACAGATCCGCAGGGCGTAGGCCACCGCCTCCATGAAGGCCCGGAAGATGTGGCCCCGGGTGTGATAGAGGGTGAGTCCGAAAAGGGTGCCCCGGGCGTTGACATCCCAGATCGGAGCCCGCTCGCCCATGAAGTAGGGAAGCACGAGCAGCTTGTCCGAGCCCGGAGCGACCCGAGCCGCCTGCAGGCTGAGCACGTCATAAGGATCCACGTCCACCATGCCTCCGAGAAGCTTCTCGGTCTGACCGAACTCGTCCCGAAACCATTTGACGATACCCCCAGCCGTGGTTACCCCGCCGAAGGCGTACACGGACTCCTTGGCATGGGTCACGTGGGGCATGTTCACCAGATTGGGGCTGCAGTTGCTGCCGTCGTGGATGACTCCGTAGGCCATCGAGGTGCCTATCATGGCTACTTGGTCGCCGATGTTGATACCTCCCGCGCTCAAGGTGGCCACCACGCAGTCTACACCGCCGGGACAGACCGGGCAGCCTTCAGGAAGCCCGGTGAGCTCAGCTCCCTCCTTGCCGACCTTACCCACGACTTCCCAGGACTCGCTGAGCTTCTCCGGAAACAAGCTCCTGGGGATGTCCATAGCTTTTAGCAGTTCGTCGGAAAAATCCCGCTTCCTCAGATCGAAGATGCCGGCGATGTTCCCTGCGGAACAGTAGTCAAGGGAGATAGACCCGGTGAGCCTGAAGATGCAGTAGCCGTAGGGGGTCATGAGCTGGTGGATACGCTTCCAGACTTCCGGCTCGTTGTTCTTGATCCAGAGGATCTTGTTGAATCCATGGTAGGAGTCGACGTAGTTGCCGGTGATCTCGAAGACCTTTTCCGTGCCGATGGTTTCCATTACCCAAGCCACCTCTTTGGTGGCCCGGCGGTCCATCCAGATCAGGCAGGGCCGCAGGGGCTTACCCTCCCGATCGCAGGGAATGCCGGAGCCGCCGTACAAGCCGCTGATGCAGGCTCCCGCTACCTTGCCGGCCGGAATGTTGGCTTTGATCAGCGCATTCTTGATGGTAGTGCACACCGCCTTGAACCAGACATCGGGCCATTGCTCCGCCCAGAGAGGTTGAGGAGTGAGCACGCCGTACTCCGCGTAGTCATTGGCCAGGATCCGCCCTTTCAAATCCACCACCACCGACTTGGTACCCAATGTCCCGATGTCGGTGCCTAAGAAATACACTTCTTTGGCCATGAGCCTTTCCCCCTTCGATTTATTTATCCAGATAGCCGATCACTGTCCCGGGCCTGACCACCTCGCCGGCATCCCTCACGATCCGTGTCAGCGTGCCCTCATCCGCAGCTTCGACGGACAGGGTGGCTTTGTCCGTCTCGACCTCCAGAAGAACTTCTCCGGGTTGAACCGAATCCCCGATCGATTTTATCCACCTGGTGATGGTGATCTCTTCCTCAATGGTTTCCCCGAACTGGGGCATGACGATCTGTATCATGATGGACCCTGTGTCCTACCCTTTGCAAACCATCCGGCGAATGCACTCCGTGATCCGCTCGGCGCTGGGAATAACATAGTTTTCCAGGCTGGTCGTGTAAGGGATTGGTGTCGGGGCCGTACCGAGGCGCCGATACAGTACCGGTACGCTGGAAGCTTCGGCGATGCCGGCGATCACTTCATTCCCCCAACCTCCCATTGGCTGGCACTCCTCCACTACCAGAAGACGCCGGGTCTTGCCTACAGACGCCCGGATCGACTCGATGTCCAGGGGGACCAGGGTGCGGGGATCGATGACCTCCACTTCGATCCCCTCTTTGTGCAGCTGCTCCGCCGCCTGCAGCGCTCTGTGCAGCATCAGCAGGTTGGCCACTATGGTCACATCCCGGCCCTCCCGCCGCATTTCGGCCTTACCGAAGGGTACGGTGTAGGGTTCTTCCGGTACCGGTCGGTTGAGGCTCTGCGGATGACCGTTTCTCCCTCCCCCAAAGGAGTAGAGGAGCTTGTGCTCATAGAACAGTACGGGATTCTGGTTTCGGATTGCTTCGATCAGCATACCCTTGGCATCGTAAGGAGTGGAGGGAGTGGCAATATACAAACCCGGCACGTTCATGAAGATGCTCTCGGTACATTGGGCGTGCTGGGCTCCCCTACGGTTGGCGCCTACGGGGAGCCGAAAGGTGATCGGTATGCTGACCTGACCGGCGGACATATAGCGCAGCTTGGCCGCCTCATTAACGATCTGGTCCATGGCGCAGAAAACGAAATCCCCGAACTGGTACTCCACGATCGGACGCATGCCGCTCATGGCCGCGCCGATGGCCAGACCGGTGAAGGCAATTTCCGAAATGGGCGTATCCAGGATACGGGTTTCACCGAAACGGTCCATCAGACCACGGGATACCGAAAAACCGCCGCCGATACGCACATCCTCGCCGATCAGAAAGACTCCCCGGTCCGCAGCCAGCTCCTGTTCCAAGGCTTCCCGGAGGGCTTCGACGATTCTCAAGGGTCTGTCAGCCATCCTGGTAAACGTCCTCCAGAGCTTTCAGCCCTTCGGGTTCCGGCGAACACAGGGCGAACTCCGCCGCCTCTTCGATCAGCTGCTCCTCCTCCGCCTCCAGGTCGCTGCACCCCTTTTCATCCAGACAACCCCGATCCAGAATCATTTTGCGGCAAAGGATCAACGGATCCCGCTTTTTCCAGGCCTGGACCTCCTGCTCGTCCCGGTAGGTGGCCGGATCGGTGCGGGAATGACCGCTGTGACGGTAGGTCTTGCACTCAATGAACGAAGGGCCTTCCCCACGGCGGGCTCGCTCCACCGCCGCGGAAACTGCCTGATAGACAACCTCAACGTCATTTCCGTCTACCGCAGTTGCGGGCATTCCGTACATTTTCGCCTTCTCCGACAGCTCTGCGACCAGGGTGGCGCTGTGAATGCGGGTGCTCACCGCATAGAGGTTGTTTTCGCAGACATAGACTACAGGTAGCTTCCACAGGGCAGCGAGATTCATGGCCTCGTGAAAAGCCCCGATGTTGGTAGCCCCATCCCCGAAGAATCCCATCGCCACCGAGTCCGATTCGCCCTGCTTGAAGGCGAAGGCAATTCCCGCGGCCACCGGGATCCCCGCACCCACGATCGGCAGGCTCGGCATGATCCCGGCTTTGGGATCGGCCAAGTGCATGGAACCGCCCTTGCCGCGGCAACAGCCGCCCTCCCGGCCCAGGATCTCGGCCAGCAGCCTCTTCGGGTCCATGCCTTTGGCCAGAGCCTGTCCGTGGGGCCGATGGGTGAGCATCACCCGGTCAGTGGCACGCAAACAGCCCGTTGCCCCCACGGCCACCGCCTCCTGTCCCGTGGACAGATGAATCGTCCCGGGAACCAGGCCCTTTAAAAAAAGCTGAGTCACCTTGCTCTCGAAAGCCCGAATCCGCACCATCCTACGATACAACTCGATCAGCAGGGATTTCGATAGCTTGTTGTTCTGCATCGTCCGCTTCATCGATTCCCTCAGCTCTCCCACATGGTCTCCGTTCCCAGAAAAATCTCGGCCAGCCGTCTTCCCATATCGATCGGCTCCACGGCGATTGGTCGGATCCAGCAGGCATCCAGCCCTTCGATAGGCAGGGGCAGGGCAAAGAAAAAAACACGCTCTTCCTTCAACAGGTCCAGGTTGTTCATGTCCTCGATGACCAGGACACCGTCACCAAGAAGCCTGCGGTGGTTCACCTCATGATTGTCCACAGCTCTGTTCTCGAAACCGGAGCAGTCGATCCCCAACGCCTTGATGCCCCGCTGGATCAGCCAGTCCACGGCCTCGGTTTCCAGATAGGGCCTCCTGTACTTCGCGGTGAGGTAGTGGCGGCTCAAGCCGGTACGGATCAGCAGAATATCCCCATTCTCGATGTGGGCTCCCCGTTCGATCATCTCCTTCTTGGTAATCGGCTGGTCGGCGCCTTTGTCGGAGAAATCCACCACCGCCGCCGGGCCGACCAGGGCTCGCGGATCCAGATCGGCGATCCGTGCGCCGTCCTCGAAGGCGTGGTACGGCGCCTCCACGTGAGTGCCCACGTGGGTGCAGGCTTGAACCTCCGTCATGATGTACCACTCCTCCTCCGGGATTCGGTACTCCGGAAGGTACTCCTGGACGGAACGGGAGCTTACCTCCAGTCCGAAGCGCTGCCTGCCGGGAGTCAGTCGGTGGGACAGATCGATGACCCGAGTTTTTACCGCTCTACTTCTTTGGTCTTTCACTTCCGTCAGCTCCCAGGATTTGTAGCACTCCTTCCGCCGTCTCGGTGTCTGTAACCAGTACCTTCGGAATACCGGCCCTGCAGGCGGCGATGATCCCGGCCACTTTATCCCTGCCCGCCGCTACAGCGCATACTTTTGGTATCTTTGCCAGTTGAGCGAGCCGTATACCGAGGATCCGTCTGGCAAGCGCAGCATCGCACTCTTCGCCTTGGTCGTTGAAAAAATGACCGCAGATATCCCCGACGCAGCCGCTTTCGGACAGCAGCGTCACTTCCTTCTCCTTGAGGAAGCCGCACTGCATCAACGGATTGTCCGCGGTTACGGTACCGACACCGACCACGGATATTTCCAGCTCCTCGAAGCGCTCTACCACATCGGCTACGATCCGGTTCGTCATAAGCTGCAGGAGCTCCTTCTCACTGGGAAAAATCGCCGGGCCGTGGATGACGTGGCAGGTCCCTCCCAGCCGGGAAGCTGCGTTGCGGGCGATGACATCCGCCTGTATGTCAATCTCCGTGGGGCTGACCCCGCCCATCAACTGAACCACCTCCACACCATCGGCGGTCTTTTTTAAGAATGGGATGATCTGCGCTACGGACCGCCCCCCGGAAAAGCCGATCCGCGACTTGAACTTCAGCTGCCCGGCTATCCACTGGGCCGCGGCAAAGCCGAGCTCCTTGCGCACGACTTCCGGCCTCAGGGATGAGGGAACGATTATGGCCTTCTTGATTCCAAGCGCCTTCTCCAACTGCCTGGCCAATGTATCCGCATCCCGGCTGTAATCCTCCGGAGGCTGAACCGTGAACTTCACGATGCCCAGCTCGCGAGCCTTTTGCAGCAGCCGGGTCAGGGTGGCCGGGGACACTCCGAGATCCTGCGCTACCTCCCGCTGGCTCAATCCCATCTCGTAGCAGAGCCGGGCCGCTTCGAATATCTGCAACGTCTTTCGATCCATAATCTTTAACGAAGCTCGGGCAGCACTTCTGCCTCCACCTTGAGCATGGTCTCCATCATCGCCCTTGCCCTGGGGTAGCTGTCTACGATCGGATCGATGAGCAGGGCCTGCAGCAGAAGATTCTTGGATTTCTGCCGGTAGGCCTCCACCAGCAGCTTCATGATGGAGATCTGCAGCTGACACATACCGGCAAGGGCTTCCGGCAGAGGTCCAACCGCAATCGCGTGCACCCCGTCGGCGTCTACCATCACGGGTACCTCCACGATGGCGTCTTCGGGCAGATTGGCCACGGCTAATCCCTGGTTTACGACGTTGCCGGCCAACTCCCGACGCTTACGATCCAGCTCGATGTCGCAGATGATGGGTATAGCCAGCTCCTGGGAGGGATGAGTCAGATCGGTCTTATAGAAGACGTCCGGTGTGGTGATGGGAATCTTGCCGGCAAGAAAATCGTCGATCCGTTTCACCAAATCCATAGACCAGAGCTCGTAGCTGGGCATAGTCCGTCGTCCCTCGAGAATATACTCCAAGTCCGTACCGGTCGAGCCGAGGCGCTGGGATACCTTGCCGATCCCCCACTCCACGATCTTGGGTCCGGCCAGCTCATGAGCAAAGCCCAGGTACTCCCCCGGATGACTTGGCGCCGGGTAGGTGATCAGCCCGTAGGTATGGTACAGCAGGGCTGTGAAGCCGTTGATATCCCACTCATACTTGTCCACCACTTTATCGAGCGCCGGGTATAGATCCTTTCCCGTCGCTTTCTCCCGAATCTGTAAGGCCCAATGGAAATGATTGATTCCCCCGACAGTGATCTCGATCTCCTCCGCCGGTCTGCCCAAGGCTTCGGCAATGCGGTTGTGGGTATGGATGGGTCCGTGGCAGAGGCCCACCACCTTGACTTTGGTGAGCTTACTCACTCCCATGCAGACCCTGCTCTCGGGATTGCTGAAGTTTATCAACAGGGCATCCGGACAGAGTGACTCCATATCTTGGGCGATGGGGATCATCTGGTTCAAGCTGCGCAGGGTGTGGAAAGCCGCCCCGGGTCCCGCCCCTTCACCAAAGGTCTGGCGGAACCCGTACGAACAGGGGATATAGAAGTCCTTCTGCCAGTAGTCCCATCGCCGTACAGCCACGGAGGTAATCACGTAGTCTGCTCCTTTGAGCATTTTTTTCCTGTCCGGGCTGGATTCGACGGCAAATGGTACGTTGTAGTGCTCCTTCAGCTTCTCCGCCAGACGATGCATCCGTGTGAGCGCTGATTCGTCAAGATCCACCAGGGCGACGGTAACGTCGAACTGCCGCAGCTCCTCGGTGGCCATGATATCGGCAACCGTTCCCTGGCCGAATCCGGCGCTGCCTGCTCCGATCAACACAATTTTCAAGCTTTTCATAGATCGTCTCCTTGCTCCAACTCTCCCGTACTGACCACACCGCTGTACCAGCGAAAGCTCGCCTTGGGAATCCGCCTGAGGGTTTGATAGTCGACATAGGCGAGTCCGAAGCGTTTGGACAAACCCAGATCCCACTCCAGGTTGTCCATGAGACTCCAGACAGAATAGCCGCGTACGGGAATGCCTTCATCGATCGCCTGATGCACGTAGGAAAGACACCCGGAAAGGAAGGCGATTCGCTCGCCATCCCGGATCGTCCCATCCTCTTCGATCCGGTCGGCCAGGGGGATGCCGTTTTCACTGATGTAGATCTCGGGAGGGGTGTACTCATCGTGAACCCGTTTGAGGACCTCGTAGATTCCTTCAGGATAGATCTCCCAACCCATGTCATTAGCCTTCTCACTCTGAGGTTCCACCATCTCCACCTCCAGCAGACTACCTTCAGCGTGTTTCACGACGAAGCGGCTGAAATAACAAACCCCCAGAAAATCGATCGGCTGTGCGACGATGCTTGCCTCCAGGGAATCGAGCTGGGGAAATACCGTTCCTTTCTTTCCATACCAATCCAGCATGTCTTCGGGAAAGCTGCCCCGGAACAGAGGATCGAGAAACCACCTGTGGAAATAGCCGTCATAGCGCTGGCGGGCTTCCAGGTCTTCCGGTCTGTCACCGGCCGCGTGTACGGGAAAGAATATCGTGGAAAGACCGATCTTCCCCCGAATGTTCTCTTCCCGAAAAGCCTGCACGGCCAGACCGTGGGAGAGCAAGATCTGTTTGGAGACCTCCAGGGCGCGCCTCAGGTCCCGAACCGCCGGCGGATGCTCGCCTTCATGGTAGGCGAGCAGGGAAGGTACGAAGGGCTCGTTGTGGGTGATCCAGAGACGCACCCGGTCCCCCAGCTCTCGATAAAGGGTGCGGGCATAGTCGGTGAACCACCGGGGGCTGTTCTGATTCTCCCAGCCCCCGCTGTCCTGCAGGGCCTGGGGCAGATCCCACTGGTACAGCACGACGAAAGGCTCGATCCCGCTCTCCAAGAGGATATCGATCAAGCGGCTGTAGAAATCCAAGCCTTTGGCATTCGCTTTGCCCGTGCCCGCTGGGAAGATGCGCGGCCAGGATACGGAAAAGCGGTAGGTGTTGATCCCCACTTCCGCCATCAGCTCTACGTCCTCCGACATACGGTTGTAGTGATCGCAGGCCATATCCCCCGTAGACCCGTCCTTGATATTTCCTCCCTGATGAGCAAAACGATCCCAGATGCTCTCACCCTTGCCGTCCTGGTTCCAGGCACCTTCGATCGCGTAGGCGGCGGTGGACACTCCCCAGCGGAAATCCGGCGGAAAGGTTAGCATCACAACGCCTCCGACCAACGTATCAGAGCAAGATCGACCAGGATCTTGTTCATCACCGAGATCTGCGACAGCACCCTGGGGGTGAGCTTCTCCGGGATTTCCGCACAGCGAAGGAAGGGGAACTGACTGCTGAGGATTCCAGCCATCTGGAGAACCGCCGCAATCGTTGGAGCCGGAAAGATACCTGCGGTTCGGGCAGCGGCCAGCAGCTCGGTCAGAGAAGGGTGCATAGAAGCGTCGAATCCAGATTCTGCGGCTGACGCCGTTCTGCTCGGTAAGATTTCGCGCGAGAGGATTTCGCCCAAAAAGATCTGCAGGAAACTATTCAGGGTGCTCATCGTGGCCAGGGACAGGCGCTGGTCGAAAACCTGGTTCAGCTCCTCCAGGGCCTCTCCCGCTCGCGCCTTTTCCGCGATGTCGAATCGGCTGAGAGCCCGCTCGACAAGAAGGGGATCGACTTCCTGGGGACCCCAGATCACGTCAAATTTGACACGAACCAAGTCTTGAAAAAACTGCTTCTTGAACGCTTTTGATGGATAGGACCACGCATCGAGAATCCGCGCCGTGCAGAGGGTGATGTAGGCCGGCGAGTCGTGAACCGTCTCCGCCACATCCAGGCCCGGATCGCTCTTCCTGCGCTGTTCGGCGACCAGCCGGTCTTCCTCCAATCCCTTGTTGAAATTTTCAGCGGCCGTTTCCAGATCGGTGGCCAGATATCCCGTTCCTAAGCGCAGATAGATATGTCCTTTGTGAAGATGGCCCCAGTCGGGCTCAAGCTCCTCCTTGAAGAACTGCAGGCAATCCTGCCAGTAGGTGCAGAAAGCATCAACACCCGAATGGTCGAGGATCGCATAACCCAGGATGTCCGCATCGATCCCCCAGCTGTCGTCCCGCCGGGGATCGATGATCTCCGCCTCCCTTATATGTCCCTTGAGCAGGGACGCCGCCTCGGGAAATTTCCTGTCTTGGATCAGTCTGCTGATCGTCGCCTGTTTCATCTCTCCCCTTTCAGGATCCACCACACTCCGTGCTCAGCCACTCGTTGCTCCCTGATCTGCAGATCCCCGTGTATGTGATCATCGTGGCCGTGGGTATGGATGATGCGCTTCACCTCAGAAGGCTCTCTCCCGATAGAGCGGATGTAGGGAAGTATCCTCTCGCTCCAGGTCGCGGTCTCCCCCGTATCGATAAGGGTCAGAGTTTCGCCGGTGATCAGATACACCGCCGTGTAGATCCCGTGGTAACCCGAACGAATCTGATGCACATCCTCAGCCACAAGCATCCGTGTCTGTCTCCCCGACCCACTCCGTCAACCCGGAATAGGCCTCCGGCCGCCGCTCCCTGAGGAAGCAGTGGGACTCGGTTTCCTTCAGCCGGTCTTCGCACTCCTGGTTGGGAACATCGTTGGGGAAGTTATACAGAGGCGAGACTCTTCTCTGCTTCCTCAGCCAGTCCAGATCCAGCTCCGCTTCAATCAGGTGGGTCCCCGGCCCGGAGGCCGCCAGCACCGCGCCCCGAAATCGGGGCGCCACTATGTGAGTCGAACACTCGTTGAAGGTGCTCCCCACTGACACCACATACACCTGGTTCTCCAGCGCTCGGATCCTCGAGAACTCCAGCCAGGGCAGTTGAAACGGATCGGGCATACGGGTGGCGCAATGGATGATCTCGGCTCCGGTCAACGCCAGGGAACGGGAAGTTTCCGGAAACTGATGATCGTGACAGATGCACAGACCCAAGACGGAGAAATCGGTTATGAACACAGGAAAGCTGCTGCCCGCTTTCACCCCGAACACCGGAGCCTCCCATGGCCAGAGATGAACCTTCTCGTAGCAGCCGGCCACCGCGCCGTTGCGCCCGAACAGCACAGAACAGTTGAACACTCCCTCCTCTTTCTGGATGTACAGGGGAGCAACCACGTACATCCCGTATTTCCGGGCGACTTCCCCGATCTTCTCGGTCTCCACCCCGGGTATGGTGCTTATAACCTTCAGGCCAACGCACAGTTCTGGAAGGCAAACCAGATCCGGTTGCCTGCTCCCGGCTCGGTCCAACAGATCACAGGCGATGGAGAGATTTTCATCCCTCCCGTTTTCGGTGGGAATCGGCATCTGAATGGCGACGACACGAGCTCTGTCTTTCACTGGACGTACCTCCTTCAAAAATTGCTATCCCTTCATACCGGAAAGCACCACTCCCTGGACGAAGTACTTCTGGATGGCGATGAACAGGATGAGGATCGGCATGACTGCAGCCACGCAGAGGGCCATCTGGTAGTTCCACTCCACGTAACGCTCCCGGACGAACAGGGAGATCACCACCTGGAGGGTGCGCATCTGGTTTGAGGTGCTGATCACCAGAGGGTAGAGAAGCTCGTTCCAGCGCCAGAGAAACATGAACAGGCAAACCACCACCACGGGCGGGATCGACATGGGGAGCATGATCCGCCTGAAAATCGTCGCCTCCCGGCAGCCGTCGATGCGGGCGCTGTCAACGTACTCGTCGGGGATGGTCTGGAAGTGCTGCCGGAAGAGGAAGATCCCGAAAGGCTCCACCACCCGGGGCAGGATCAATCCCTGGAAGGAGTTCAGCCAGCCCAGCGTTTTTAAGAGGCGGTACAGGGGCAGCAGGTTTACCTCTATGGGGATCATCAGCGTGGCCAGGACCATGAGGAACAGGATATTCTTCCCGTAGAATCTGTATCTGGCGAAGGCGTAGCCGGCAAAGGCGGCCACCACCAGGTAGAGAACGACGCAGCCCAGGGCATACACCGCGGTCACGAAGAAGGCTCGCAAGGCCTGTGCCCGTTCAAAGGCAATGGGAAAGTTCTCCGGGGAAAAATCATCCGGTACGATCGTCGGGGGAATGCTGTACACCTCCCCCAGCGGCTTCACCGAAGTGCTGAACATCCAGAAGAAGGGCACGAAGATGAACAGCACGAGCAGGATGGCCAGAACGTAGTAGAGCACCTTCATGAGCGGCAACCTCCCCTGGTATCCCCTGTATCGTGGAGCAGTTTCAATAGCGCACCTCCCCCCGGAACAGGCGCAGCTCCAGGATGGTGAACAGCAGAACCACGATGAAGAGGATCAGGGCGATGGCCGTAGCCTGCCCCATCCGGTACATGATGAATCCCTGACGGTAGAAGTACCACATCAGCAGGGAGGTCGAAGTGCCCGGCCCGCCTCTGGTGGTAACAAAGACGAAATCGAAGGAACGGAAGGTGTAGATCACCGCCATCACCACCACAAAGAGGGTGATCGGTTTGAGCAGAGGAAGGGTGATGAACCAGAAGCGCTGTATCCCGTTGGCTCCGTCGATCCGTGCCGCCTCATAGTAGCCTTCGGGAATATTCTGCAGGCCCGCCAGGAAGATCACCATGTTCCAGCCCAGTCCGTGCCAGATTGTAACCAGGATCAGCGACCATAGAGCGATCGATGGATCGGAGAGCCATCCCACCTGCTGCCCGCCCAGAAGTCCTATAAGATAGTTCAAAATGCCGTAGTCCGTCGAATACATGTACTTCCAGATCATGCCGATGGCCACCAGGGAGGTGAAGGCGGGGAAAAAGATCAGGCTGCGGAAGAGGTTGCGCAGGCGCAGCTTCGTGTTAAGAAGGAGGGCTGTAAACAGGGCTAGCAGGATCGTCCCCGGCACAGAAACGAAGACGTAATGGAGAGTAACCAGTATCGATTGCCAGAACTTGAAGTCTCCGAAGGTGTCCCGGTAGTTCTGAAGGCCGCTGTATACTGGCTCGCTGATGATCTCCCACTCGTAGAAGCTCAGACGCACCGCCTGAGTGAGCGGGTAGAAGGTGAACACCCCCAGCAGCAGCATGGCCGGCAGGAGGAAGAAGTACGGCGTGATGCGGAGCCTCGTTTTCCAGGTGACCATGGCCTATTCTCAACCTTCTAGCGATCAGCTTCAAGCAGTCGTATATCGTGCCCGGACAAATCTACGAGATAGTCGGGGGAGACGATGATTCGCCTCCCCGTGATTGTAGCTCCTGTTCGAGACCGGCAGTCTGAGCTACTGTTTCATGATGTCGGCGATGTCTTTCTCCAGCTTGGCCACCGCCTCGTTCACCCCGACCTGACCCAGGAAGTAGGGACCCAGATCTTCCATCGTGGCTTGGTACATGGAGTAGAGATTGGGGGCCTTGTATTGGGTCACGATCATTGGGGAGAGCTCTCCATAGGCTTCGTTCGCTACTTTCATGGTCTTGGCCACAGCGGGATTCTTGTACACGATGCTCTCAGCCAGATCCACATCGGCGGGGATGTAGCCCTGCTGGCAGAAGGTGTCCATGCTCTTCTCTCGAGTGAAGAACTCGAGGAACTTGGCCGCTTCCTCGACATGGTCGGACTGGTTGGAGATGGAGTTGACGCAACCGCCCAGGTGCAGGCCGAATCCACCGGGTCCGCCTGGACAGAAGGTGACGCCCCAATCGAAGTCCTTTACGTTCTGGTCCATGAAAGTGGTCATCCAGATGCCGCTCCAGATCATGCCGATCTGTCCCTGGCTGAACAGGACTTCGAAGTTGTCCGGATTGAACCAGAGGGTACTGATCGGCTCTAGCTCCTCGTCGAACCACTTCTTCTGCCGCTTCAAGCCCTCGATGACACCCGGTTGGTTCATGTACGGTTTGCTGCCGTCCGGAGACACGAAACCGCCACCCCAGGAGACGTAGTACCAAACGGTACCGCCGTAGGTGGCGCCGGCCATGCCGTACTTAGCTCCTGCTGCTTTCAGCTTACGGCCGATCGCTTCCCAGTCATCCCAGTCCCAGGCATCCTGAACCCTGGTGGGCGCTGTAACTCCCGCTTTCTTGAACAGGTCCTTGTTGTAGAACACCACGGTGGTGTCGGTCATCTGGGGCATTCCGTACACGCCACCGCCGATGTCGCAGAACTCCATCAGCTTGGGCCAGAAGCGGTTCCAGTAGTTGCTCGGGAAATAGGGCTTCAAGTCGACGACCTGGTCGTTTTTCTCATACCTCATGACAAAACCGTACTCATTGCGGAAGATGTCCGGGGCGTTGTCACCGGCCATGCGCACCTCGAGATTCGAGTAATGGTCCTGGTAGGAAAACTCGGTAATCGAGACCTTGATCTTCGGATTGGCGGCTTGGAACTCCTCGATAACCCCTGCGTAGATCTTTGCGTCATCCCCGTACATCCACTGCATCCACTCGAGAGTGACCTCTTCCGGTTCTTTCTGGGGCGCCGCCCAGCTGATTGAAGCCAGCAAGAACACGAGGATTAACCACACCCATTTTTTCATCCTAAAACCTCCTTAG
Source organism: Spirochaetaceae bacterium (assembly GCA_020353535.1). Classification (GTDB taxonomy): domain Bacteria; phylum Spirochaetota; class Spirochaetia; order SZUA-6; family DRHE01; genus JAFGQJ01. The sequence continues at coordinate 614,786 of CP070696.1, forward strand.
TTTTGGATGGACGTGTCCCAACGGGACCGCGTTCAAGCAAATTGTAAATTTTTTGCTTGAAATTTATTTTATTATAATCCATAACCACACCCTTGTCTATAAATAATGAAATTTTTTTAATTGAATTTATTTAGGCAAACATGAACGCTGTAGGGGCTTCCTGCTTTCAAGGAATGCAACAAGAGCCATAGACACAGGAAAGGAAGCCAAGGTATAACCATGCTCATGTTTCAACCCGCCGGCGTATGTCTATGCTAACCCAAAAGCTGCGTGGATACCTCCGCACTTTCTTCGGCTCGATCCTTCCGCTGTTCGTGCTGGCCCACTTCACCCATCACGTGATCACCGCCATCGCCGCACCGCTGCTGCCGCTGATCCGAACCAGCTTTTCCTTAAGCTACACCCAGTCGGGAGTGCTACTTTCGTCCTACACAATAGCCTACGGCCTGGGTCATCTGCCTGCCGGCTGGCTGAGCGACCGGATCAGTCCGGTGTTGATGATCTTTGTCGGAATCGCCGGGGTGGCGATTGCCGGTGTCTTGTTCGGGTTGGCCCCTACCTTTGCCCTGCTGGTTGTAGCCAATGCTCTGATCGGTCTGACCGGAAGCGGCTACCATCCGGCGGCGAGCTACCTGATCTCCCGGGTAGCCAAGCCGGAACAGCGCGGCAGCGCCCTAGGGGTGCACGTCATCGGAGGCAGCGCCAGCTACTTCCTGGCGCCCCTGCTGGCCGGAGGGATCGCCGTTGCCCTGGGGTGGAGGGGTACCTTCATCGCCTTGAGCATTCCTACACTGTTATTGGGGATTGCTCTGGTGTTGCTGCTTCAGAGAGCCACGGTCAAACGGGGGATCTCCAAAGCGGAAGGGCGTTCCATGGAGAAACAGCGACGGGGTTCCCGCTTCTGGATCTGGCTTTTCAGTTTTCTGGTGTTGAGCACCTTGAGCGGCGCACTGGTCGGTTCGACGATCGGCTTCGTCCCGCTGCTGTTGGTTGACAACTTCGGAGTTCGGGCAGAGACCGCGGCCAGCCTGCTGGCCATCGTCTTCTCCGGGGGGTTTTGGGTAGCTCCGCTGGCAGGCTACCTATCCGACAGGGTGGGGAAACTGCCCCTGCTGTCCGGCGCCTGCATCATGGTAGTACCCACGATCTTCTTGCTACCTCGGATTTCCATGGGCGTTGGTCTTTATATCCTGCTGATTTTAGTAGGGATGTTCGTATTTGTACGGATGCCCGTCTCCGAGTCCTTCCTCTTCGCTCATGCCCCGGCCAGGCAACGCTCGACCCTGCTGGGAGTCTATTTTCTCGGTAGTAACCTGGGTGGCGGCGTATTCACCCCGGTAATCGGCTGGCTGAGCGATCGCTACGGTTTCCGCTACAGTTTTGCGGTGATTGCCCTTGCCGTACTGGTCCTGACACTGATCTGCGGAGCGCTTCTGGCAGGCTTGCGGCAGGAGGGGAAGAGTTCAGAAGCGCGTAGGGTTTCGACGGCAGAGGAGGAAAAATCACCAGAGGGCTAACCATCACCTATCAGCTTCCGGGATGGACTAAAGACTCCCTAGAATCACAGCCAGGCAGATCAGGGTTCCTTCCCCCATCATGAAAACCATAGTCAAGGTCCGGGCCAACTCTGGAGAGGGACGAAGGGCGAACCACCAGGCACATACCAGTCCGATTGTGATGAAAGGAATAACGAGATACAGATACAGTGGAGACAGCTCACCGGTAAGGTAGACACCGAGGCTCAGACCATAGGCGATGTGCAGGCAGACAGCGGTCATCCGGGCGGTTGCTTTCACTCCAAAACGCTTGGGCAGGGTTTGAACGGGATTTTGCTCATCCACCGGGAAATCCCGGATGTCGATCATTCCGCGCCCTCCAAACATGGCAAAGAAAAACACCCCCGCAAGCAGCAGCACCGCCGGAGTGATTGAGCCTGTAGAAGCCCCCATGAATACATAGAGGGCCTGCAGCAGACCCAGAGTACAAGCTCGGGCTAAAGGCCGCTCGAACAGGTGCAACGCCAGTCCTGTGATCACAGCCAGTATGATCGCCCCCGGAATCAGCGCCCGAAGCTCAATAAAAGCTGTTGTGATCAGGCCTAAGGCGATGAAGGTGAGCGAAAAAGCCAGGCCTGCCGCTGGGGCCACCTCACCGCTGGCCAGCGGATTGCGGCGCACACTGGCGCGGGGATCCCGCACGTCCAGGGAACGGTCGGCATAGAAATCCAGGGAGAAACCGCCGACAGCCAGGCACCATCCTGCCAGGGTGATCAATAGCGTACGAACCACTTCTGATCCGGATGCGAACGCCGCCGCTCCGGTAATCATAGCCACCATGATGCTGCGGTTCGGTCGAAGCAGGAAAAAAAGCTTGGTAATTTTCAACTCTGTACTTCGCCCCGCTTCACGAAGCTCATGATGAAAAAGGCGATCAGGAACATCAGCCCCGCGAAGATCATCAGAGAGGCGTAGCCGAAGGCATCGATCAGCACGCCTGCCAGAGGCGGGGCTGCGATGTTGGCCGCCTGGGAGAAGAAGTAGTACAGCCCGGTGTAACCACCCACATTGGCTAGTGTGGTCATGTCCACGACCATGGGCAGGGAGTTGACGTTCACCAAAGCCCAACCGAATCCACCCGCTACGAACACAAGGGCCAGGGGCAGGAACTGGCGGACGAAAAGGCTGATCAACAGGATCATCACCAGAATCACCAATCCGACACGGATCGTACGGTTGCGCCCGATCCGACTCCCTAAAAATCCTGAGGCGATCGAGGTGACCATGAAAGTCACGGAGAAAAAGCCCAGGATCATGGCACCGGTGCTTTCCTTAATCCCCAGGTGATACTTTGCGTAGCTTGTGAAGAAGGTTTCGATGGAGTTGAAGCCGATGAACCAGAACAGGATCCCCAGCAGGATGAACAGCAGGCTTTTTTCTGCGGCGAATACATCTTTCAGGTTGGCTACCAGCTCCTGTATCGATGATTTGAAGGAGACAGCCTCCGTCTCCGCCTCCGCATCGGCAAGCTTCTCTCTGACGAAGATCACCACCATCATACTGGCAACGAACATCACCAGTCCGCCCACCACAAATGGCAGGGATACGCTGCGATCGTAGAGCGGTTTGCCGCCGAAAAACACCAGCAACGCGCCCAGGCCACCCATGAAGTTGATGATGCCGTTGGCCTGACTGCGATACTTCGAAGGGGTGATGTCCGGCATCAGGGCGACAACGGGGGAGCGAAACACGGCCATGGAGAAATTCATGAGGATGATGGTCAGCATCATCAGTCCGAGAATTTGTACCGTGTTGAAGAAGGGCACCAACACAAAAAAGATCAGTGCCAAGGCAGAACCCACCAGGATGTACGGCCGCCGCCGGCCCAAACGGGTACGGGTGCGGTCGCTGAGGGCGCCCAAAAAGGGAAGGAGGAGAATGGCGAAGATGTTGTCGATGGTCATGATCGAGCCGATCACCGAGGAGCGCAGACCGAAGGTGCTCTTCAGGAAGATCGGCACATAGGCGTTGTACAAAGCCCAGATCACGGATACGCCGAAGAAGCCGAAACCCAACAGAAAGGTTTTGGATACGGAAAACGTTCGCTTTTCGCTCAAATTTTCCTCCCTTTGGGGACGCGCAGGGGCCAAAACTGGAGTTAGTTGTGCAGATCGTTGCTCAGTACGCGTTTGAGCTTGTCAACGAACTCTTTGTCCGCCATCTCGAACTTGTTGAAGTACTGGACCGTGCCGACCTGCAGCAGCAGGCCTTCGGACAAAGGAGTGCTCTTCAAATAGATCACAATGATGTTCTTGTCTGCGCTGGTGGCCAGATTGATCTCATTGCGGACATTCCTGGAATCCACGGCGGTGGGGCTCATGAACACGATGAATTGGGAACAGGCCAGGACCGCGCGTCCCACGACCTCCGGCCACTCGTTTCCCGGCTCGATTCCTTCGTCGAACCAGATGCGATATCTGCTGGCGTTGAGCTGTTTGATAATCCTGAATACCTCTTTCATGTCCGCATGAGAGTAGCTTACGAAGATATAGGGCATGGTGCCCCGGTAGGCGGGAAAAGGCGGGCGCACCGCAGGTGCCTTCTTCTCCACACCGTGAGCGACCAATACCTTCTGCAGGGAGCTGAGACCGACCGCCGCTTTTTTCTTCCTCGGTCTTCGCAAAGCCTTGGCGACTTTCTTCAGCACCCCTGGTTTACGCACCGAGCGGGGGGACGTTTTCTTCTTTGCTTTTTTCTTGGGCCCGGCTGCTGCCGCCTTGGGAGTTTTTTTCACAGCACTCTTGGCCGCGATTTTCTTTGTCGATTTTTTTACCGCCGGTTTGGAGGCTTTCGTGCTCTTAGCCGCACTTTTCCTAACGCCGGTCTTCGCCGCAGGTGTTCTCTTGGCCTTTACCGAGGTCGATCTGGTCGCTTTTTTCGTGGTCTTTCTCCCAGTCGTTGGGCTCTTTATAACGGTAGTCGCTTTGGCAGCGGTCTTTTTCTTTGCAGTCGTCTTCCCCGCGGACTTACGGGCCGTGCTCTTTTTCGCAGCCTGGCTTTTCTTGGCGGCACTGCTCTTCTTCGCAGTGGTACCCTTCTTGCGGGAAGCTGCGGGGCTCCTGGCTGCCAACTTCTTCGTGGCGCCGGCGGTACTCCGCTTTTTGGCGACTGGTGCGCCATTAGTTGTCCTCTTCCCGGCAGCAGCCGTTGACGTTTTTTTCGTTGTTGCCTTCTTTTTTCCTGCAGCCCCGCCGGAACTGCTTCTCTTGCCGCCCGCAGAGGTGCTCTTTTTAGGCATCGTGCTTTCTCTCCTGATGAAGATTCATTCTATTTCGGTTTTCCTCTTGATATGGTAGATGGGGTAGCTGCCAAACTCCTTGGGGAGCTTGATCTCCCCCACATACTTGCACTCCAGGGGATTGTCCTGATTGGCCAGCAGAAAGGCGGCGAACTGCTCGCTGGCGTATACGTTTCCGGCACTGGTGATCGGCTCGATGCGGGCGGCTTGATTGACGTGGGAACCGAAGAAGTTCAATCGGTTCAGCACCGGTTCGAGGGCGAAGTACACGGGTCCCACGTGGAGTCCGATGCGAATGCTCAAATCTCGTGGAAGACCTAGCTGCTCCCATTCGGTTTCCCGAACCATGTCCCGCAGTTCCATGGCATACTCCGCCGTCGAGAGCAGATCCTCAAACACGAAACAGATGGCATCCCCCCAGATGTTCTTGTAAATCGGTTCGTAGGGTGAGTTTTTCAGCTTGCGAGCCAGGGTTCCTAGGAATCCTTCGATGTAACTTGGATACTGCTCCTCCTTGAGCTTGCTGAAGCCAACCAGATCGGCGAACAGGATGGCCACGATTTCCCGTCCAACTTCTCCGCTGCGCTTTCGATAGGCTCTGCGAATTCGGCGTCTGCCGGTTGATGGCGCTCGTCTGGAGGCGGCAGGTTTTTCTCCCTCAATCCCGACCGCACTTGCGCGAGACAGGAACACCGTGCCATCTTTGCTGGAGATCGCGGTGATCGGCATTTTCAAAGATTCCCAGATCTCGACGAACTCTGATGTGCCCCCCGCCGCGCCGTTGCTTCTTCCGTCCCATACGGCGATCAAATGAGCCTCGGTTTCCAACATGCGGCTGCGCAGGATCGCCTTACCCATAATCATGGTATTGGCGTAGGCGAACAGAAGATCGTCCCCACCGTATCGCCCCCTGTTAGCCTGGTTCACCCGGGACGCTCGATCCAGAGCCCGGTCGGCCCGCAGGATCCATTCCTCTCCGGCAAAGTTGACGCTGGTTCCGTAAAAATCCTCTCGATCGAAGGGCAAAATGACGTTGGTTTCCCCGCCACGTTCCTGCATACATTCCAGAAAAATCACATCCGCTCCGCAGGCCGCGGAAGAATAGCTGATTCCGACATCCAGTTCTGTCAGCACGGTCCCAATCTGCTCCCTCACCGCTCCCACCGAATCCACGGAAAATCGCGGATTTCTTCGGTTCGGAGCATCGAGCATATGTCCACTGAAGGCGACCACGGGAGGAATCTCCAGCGTAGCCACGACGCTATCCTCCACCTCGGTGTACCTGCTCAACAGCTTCAACTGCCGCCGGGTACTGGCTATACTGGAATAGTTTTTTCCGGCGATCTTTCGAGCCAGCCCGTAGTACTTCTCCGCCTGCTTCTGCTTTCCAAGCAGGAGAAACGCTTCCCCCAGGGTAGCGATAATCCAGTAGTCCCTCTGGTTGCCCTCAACCTTGAGGTTCTCACTGCAGATAGTGATAACTTTTCGGGCCAGCTTGTGAGCGGTGGCAGTGTCCCTCATGATCAGGCTCAGTGAGGCGGCGTTGATCCCGGAGTAGTTTCCGTGGGTATTGATAAAGGCCTTGAGGTAAAGGTTTCGGGACTTCTTCAATGAGGGATGATCCGGTGAACCCCCGCTGGAGTTCAACCACATCTCCTTGTAGACCCTTCCGAGAATGCCGAGAGTTTCCTCGTCTTCATGTCCCTGTTTGACAAGGCTGCTGAGCAGATCCCGAGCCTCGATGAGATACCCACATTTGATTTTGGACAGGCAGAAAAGCTGGGTCAATCGCAGATCCGCCGTGTGATGTTTCAAACCCTCGCCGAGCACATCGAGGGCGAACATGGCCTGGCCGACCTTGTCTGCAAGCTCGCCCAATCGCGTATAGAAGTAGGGATCCGCTTTCCAGACCGCCTCGTCCCTCTGGTTCCAAAGGACATGGATGGCAGTGCTCAAGTCACCCTGTTTTTGTTTGATGTAGGCGTCGAAACTCTCCCTGTCGTTGAGAACCATTCACCATACCGTTTTACGCCTATCACTATAGCGCTTTTCCGCAGAAAAAGAAATGAATCATTGTTCTTGAACATAGGCAAAATCCTGGGCTATGCTATTGCGGACTGGCAATCTATGAAGCTGAAGAATTACCAAGAGGACCTCGTCTTGTACGTAGCCGATATCGTGATGAAGGATCGGCCCGACATCGAAGCTGATGAGAACCTCCTTCACGACGTGGCGGCCTATACGCTGAATCGCCTTCCCCCTCGCTATATCCTGAGCGAGCGGGGCTTTACGCGTCTGGCTGCGGATCACTGGGTTGATTCGGACAACGAGGACGGACTTGCCAGCCTGGTGGAGGTGCTGATCCTGGTAAACAAAGCCATCGACATCGTCAAAAGTCGCAGAAAGATTGAAAGCTCCACCTGGGGTGCGGCCCAATCCCCAGAGGAAGAGATCCCCGACGTCCGGAAGTTCTGGCATAACCTCCCATACCTGATCGGCAGAGTGTTGGATAAAGAAAGCAGGAAACCGGTTCTGGATGCCTGTGTTCGCGTAACCATCGATGGACGGTTGGCCGAACCGGCAGAGAGGGGCTGGCTCAATCCGTACTGCACCAACGCCGGCACCAAGGGATTCTACAGCTTCCTTCCCAAGCCGATCCGATCCCGTTCGAAAAACAGGATCTTTACCCTCGGCCTGAGGATCGAGCATCGCGACTACGAGCCGGTGAGCCTGGAACGCAAATTTGACACCGTCGGGGAGCTGACCACCTATCAGTACATCCGCAGTGACCAGATTCTCAATCTGAGCGATACCTACCTCGTACCCGCGGGCTCCTGAAACGCGGCTCGATCCTCCATCCTTGCCATTGACTAGGTACACCCTGAAGACCGTCGCAGCCTACCTGACCATCTATATCGTTTGGGGTTCGACCTACTTTTTTATAAAATTAGCTCTGGAGAGCTTTCCTCCCTATCCGATTGTTGGTGTACGTTTTACCGTTGGGGGTCTGCTTCTTCTTGCTCTGGGATTGGCGTCATCCAAAGCCCGGCGTACATTCTCGATACCTTCGCTTCTCTCGGCGATGCTGCTTGGCACGTTGCTGCTGCTGGGGGCAAACGGCCTGGTAACCGTGGCCGAGCAGAAGGTGGACAGCTACATCGTGGCTCTCGTCATGGCGGTTGTGCCCCTGGCTGTGGCATCCTTCAACAGATTCCTCTTTCGTAAAACAATCACCTGGATGCGCTTCTCCGGTATCGGAATCGGTTTCTGCGGTGTGGTATTTCTCCTCTACGATGGGAGTTCCTTTCGGGGCAGCCTCAGCCCGCAGACGCTGATGGTGCTGGCGGCCATGCTGCTGTGGTCCTTCGGCACCAGTCTGGCCCACCGCCTTCCCCTTCCCGCAGACAGCCGCATCAACAGTGGTATGCAGATGCTCTTTGCCGGAGTGAGTTCTACGGCTATCGCCCTTTTTTCGGGACACACCCCGGCCACAGTCTTTACCGCTGCAAGCCTGCGATCGCTGGTGGGGCTGGCCTACCTGGGGATCGTCGGATCCCTGGCTATGGCCGCCTACGCCTATCTGCTGGTCAACGAACCCTCGATTCGCATCGTCAGCTATGCTCTGGTGAATCCCGGAATCGCCGTTTTGCTAGGATTTCTGTTTGGCCATGAAACGGCGGTTCCCTACCTGCTGGTCGGCTTCCCGCTGATTCTCGTCGGCTTGACCGTGATGCTCTATGGCGAGAGCCTGCTCAAGAGCTTTCGCAAACGCAGAGAGCAGGCCAGCTAGTCAATATCCAGATCGATACGCTCAAAGACTGCCGTATTTTTTTCGAAGTTTTCCGCTTCCTCGGGTCTCCAGGATCCTGAAAGGTCACCAAGATCCCGTTTTTTTCCTCCTTTGGAGGATAGCCCCAGCATTTTGAGCAGGATGGCGATAATCGTTCTGTTCTGGCTGGTGTGGCTCACGAGAGATCGGTTTTTTTCTTTAGTTGTTCTGGAAAATTTCTACTCGATCCCGCAGAAGCCCGAGCCGCATTTACCCAGATCGCAGCCGCCCATCCCGGTGTGGCAGGCCGGCTCGGCACCGTGGTTGTGGTTCACGTGGGAGGCGAACAGACTGAGTTTCTTGTCGATTCGCACATTTCCGCATTCCGGACAGGCCATAACGGTGTCTGAACGGATCAGGAGCTCAAAATCGCTTCCGCAGGCGGAGCACTTGTATTCGAATATGGGCATGGTCTCTGTTTCCTTGCTACTTTGCTGCTTTTTTCCGTACAAAAGGAACGTACCACCCGCCCCGAACACTGTCAAGGGAGCTGATGGCCTCAGCAAAAAACTACCTCAAAATGGTGTCGTCCTTCTGTCCGCTTCTGTACACAACTGAGGGATTCCAGTTAGGATGAGCTCGACTTCGAGGCTGATATGGAGCAGCGAATGTTGAGATGCACCGTGTTCGTATTACTCCTCCTTTTGGCGGCGGCAACCACAGCCTGCGCCGAAGATCCTCTGGTCTATATCACGGAAACGGGAGAGAAGTATCATCGAGAAGGCTGTCGCTACCTCGAACGATCCAGGATCCCGATTCCGCTCTCCACGGCGGTTTCCATGGGCTACGATCCATGCGGACACTGCAATCCGCCTCCTCCATCTTCGGCGTTAGGCGGCCCTGCGGAAAGCCGGGAGCTATACCGTCTGAATGTCGCCGGTGTCGAGCAGCCCGGGGAGGCCGATCTGGCCCGGATGACCCGGGCCGTAGTGGTTCGCCACGTGGACGGAGACACCGTGTATGTTTCGATTCCCCGCCCGCCAAAAGGATTAAAGAGATACGAATCCCTTCGATTTATCGGTGTGGACACCCCGGAAACCGTGCATCCCCAAAAAACGGTCGAGCGCTTCGGAAAGGAGGCCAGTGAGTTCACGCGGGGACAACTGCTCAACCGGCCGGTATATCTGGCCTTCGACTGGCAGCTGCGAGATCGCTACGACCGGTTGCTCGCCTATATCTACCTGCCCGATGGCATCTGTTTCAACGCAGTCCTGGTGAGGGAAGGTTACGCCCACGCCTACACACGCTTTCCCTTCCAGTTTCTCGAACAGTTTCGTGCACTGGAACGGAGCGCCCGGGAGCAGGGAAGAGGTCTTTGGGGATCGGAAGAATAGTAGAGGAAGCTAGCGAGACCAAGACAGGGACCAGTCTTTGATCAGTCCCCCGCTGCGCTTGATCATATCCCGTATCTTTTCATCTGCTTCTGCCTTGGTACGGCCATCGGTCAGGATGATTTCTTCTTTGGAGTTCTTTCTGCGGTATTCGAAAAGCATATTACCCCTCCCCATGTAGCCTGAAACACTATTACATATGTTAAGGTAAAATGGCAAAATAGTAAAGGGGTTTTCAAAAAAAATAGGCGTTTTAGCTTTGCTGCTCTCTCAGGCGCTCCTGCTCCTGCTTCACGGTCAGCAGCCGATTGTACTCCCGCATGGCCTTCTTGTCTGCCGTGAGCTCCACCACGTCCTTCATCTGCTCGATCGCCGTATCCAGCTGACCGGTAACCTCATAGAGAATGGCCGCGTTGAAACCGGCTGCGATATTGCCGTTTTCCCGCCACACTCGCAGAAAGATCTCCAGCGCACTGTCGTAGATTTTGCCCTTGACCAGATCATCGGCCTGCTCCATTCGCGGATCCTTTGTTTTGTCCCGCATCAGTGTGCGGTGCTCCCGGACCTGATAGGGAGCCAGCTGCTTGGCCATTCGCGGCATGAAGCTGTCGATGATGCGCGCGTACATGTCCTCGACATCGGGAAGATTCCGCTTGTCCTCCAGTTCCCTGTCGGTTGAACTCTGGCTGTCGAACGATCGGGAGGCAACCACGTTTCCGGTAGCCGTATTCACCACCTGATAGCTCATACCCACCCAAACTGTGCGCTTGATCATGGGTACGTACACGATCTGTTCCTGCCCCGTGCCGGCGTCTGTGACCGTCCGTTCGTCCGTCCACTCCTGATCTTCCGTTTCCAAGAGGTACAACTCACCGTTGACGATTGCCTGGGCTTTTACGGCCTTCCCGATATCCACGGCGGTGGTACTGCTGCTGATTCCGCCCTGCATGGTCCGTGCGACCTCTTGGGGGCTCACCAGCTGAAAGTAGCCGGTGTTTAGGAGGGTCGAGATAACTTGGGAGGTGGTATATTCGGCCACCTTCTGCTCGACAGTAATTTTATCGGGCAAGTCCAATCCCGTGAGCTTGGAGATGGCCCATTCGAGCAGATCTTTGCCAGTGATGGTCTTTCCCTTCACCGGATAACGGAAATCCAGCACGGCGATGACCCGGTTTGCCGACATGTTGATCTCCGCCGGTTTGGTGACGGTAACCGGTATGCTGGTGGAACAGCCGAAGATAAATACCAGCAGACTCAATATCAGAAATCCGAATAAACTTCGTTTCATGATCCGTGTCTCCTTCGCTTGCTAACATTGTCGTCCCCGTTAGCGAAAAATAATAGCCGCCACCTATCAGAAATCCCAGTCGGTATGGGGTTGAGACATTTGGAAGACTCTATCCAAGGACCGGATCAGTTCAGGCGGTCCGGCCATCGCCTCGGTGAGTGTCAGGGCTGAAGCTCGCAGGGCTCCCATCCACATGCGGGTAAAGGCCCCGATCTGCGCTCGGAGTATGGGCAGGCTGTCGTCCTTTCCAGCTTCGATCATGCTCCGTTCACCGATATTCACCGTGTAGTTTCCTCCAACTCCCATCCAGTTCCTGCCCTCCGGCAGGAACTCAGCAATCGGATCGGATAGCTCGAGGTTGAATCGTAGCGGTGTTCCCACCGGCAGGCGCGTTTTTTCGATGCACCCCTTCAAATCCAACATGCGCATCTGCCAGTAGGCGGCGGCCATGTTCCTGCATTCATAGCGGCTGTGGCGGGTCATGCGCTGATACTTGAAGGGCTGCTCGATTAACTCCTGCAGCTGGACTCCCGGGGGTTCTCGCATCTTCACCAGGTGGAATTGATCCCCGATGCTCTTGAGCAGGGACAGCAGCTCCCGGAGCTGCGGATAGGTACGGAAGGCCGACCAATAGACCAAAAGCGGGCCGTTTTCGCCTCCCTGGTTGGAAAGCCAGAGGTGATGAGTCAACTCTCCTTGGTCGTAGAAACCCATACCGAAACTCTTGGGATCGTAGGCCATCTCGAAGCGGATCAATTCAGGGTGAAATACATTGCAGGAACCATGACCACGCATCCTGTTTAGCAGGCAGGTATGCACCGCCTTCCAGTCTTTTTTCGTCAGACGATGGGCCGGACGGGCCGGACCACCAACTTTCAAGGCAGCCGGATCGAATTCCAACCAGTGCTCGTATGTTCCGATCCCGAATCCCAGCCGTTCATAGAAGCCCTGTTCGAATACTCCCAGACCGGCGAGTTGAAAACCTTCCTCGGCGGCATCGGCTACAGCTTCGGCGGTTGCTCGGGTAGCGCAGTTCAATCTCCTAGCGATTGTACTGGTCACCGCGGCTGTTATTGCACACAACGTGAGACTCTCATCCAGATAGCGGAATTCCCCGGACCCGGTACAGATCAGGGATTCCGCCCGCCCTCCGAGGTCCGCCACCCAGGAACGGGCGGTTTTCAAGTAGGCCAGCATGGCCGCATCAGTCTGACGATCGCCGGCCCGCTCCATCCAACCAACCTCTTTGAAGACCTCCAGCATCACCCGGGCATCTTTCTTGTGATCGTAGGGTCGAATCGTTATTTCAGCCCGGGAACTCTCACTCATCGTCGATCCCCGGACGCTTTTGCCAGGATGAGGATCTCCGGCCGATATTCGAAATGCATGGTATCGAAGTAAAACCACTTTCCCCCCCAGACGAATCCCTGCTCTTCGAAAATCTTCACAATCTGAAGGGGCACCATCCAGCGCTGCTCGTAGGGGATGGCATACCATTCATCAGAGTGCGGCAACGCCCAGCGCCAGTAGGTGTGTCTTCCACCAAAGCTCTTCGGAGTCAGGTCGATGGCAACTCCGTAGGAGTGGTAGCTCCGTGAGCGGGTTCCGGCGATCTCCCGCCAGTTGTAACCAGCCACGCCATTGAGTCCGGCGACAAACCGCTGCACCCCCGGATCTATTTCAGCCAGAGCTTCCAAGGCTCTGTTCACCTTTCTCAGGGGCTCGACAATCTGCTCGTGAACCCGTACATCGAATCCCACCAGCTCCACCGTGCCAATCCTGGCTTCGGTCTTACCGCGGGTAGCGGACCGGTACAGGTCCGCCAGAAACGCCTCGCTCCTTCGCGGAGGATTGTCTTCGGCCCGCTCCAGACGCTCCCTCAAACGAAGCTTGCTCTCCTCATCCAGGACGGGAAGCGGCGGCAGATCGAGGGAGTATGAGTAGAATCGATAAGAGGCATACTCCTCCCATTGCAGGCGAAGCTCCTCGGGCAGGAGGCGGCCCTTCGCCCAGAAGTACCAGGTGTCCCCGATTCGAAGTGCCCAGTCTTCATTCCGAAAGGCTATTTCCTCGATCCGATTCGGATAGGCCTGGGCCAGGGCTTTCATCTCCGCCTCGCCTGCTTGCTCCACGCCGCCTGGTCGTGCGTCGGCGGGTCGACCCCGGGCGGTCTGCCCATCTGTAGATCCCGTACCGGCAGAGAGTATGTCGAGGGATCCAGAGACTTCGAGCTTGGACCGCGCATCCGGATTCGAACGGATTTCACATGAAATGCCGCTCAATGAGAGCAGCATGCCGATTGCCGTCAACAATGATAGGTGTTTCATCGTAGATACCAATATACGAACTGCCGGATTGATCGAAAAGGGGAGCAGTGGAGTGTTCGGATTTTCCTCGTGCACCAGTTGCGATCCAATGCCCTGATGCTGATACGAGGGCAATACGGCCATCAGTGCCAGGCCCATACCCACCGGCGGATTATCCGGTCCTTCGATGCTAGCGGGAGTGAACAGGATATGCCCTACCGGCAGCGAATCGACTGTGGCAATCAGGGAAATCAGATTGCCGCAGGAATCCCGCAGCTTGTCTACGATATCCGCCTCCGTCTGACTCCCAAAGGCTGCTTAATTGATTCGACGAACGGCGCAACGATCACCCCCTTGCTCCTCCCGTATTTCGATGTTCATGCAAACCGATTCCGAATCCGCCACAGATACAGGACCAAAACGACAGCCACGGCCACAGCCAACACCTGAGGCGCCACGATCTCAGGTGGATAGGGCGGTCCCTCCTGGATTACATGGACGAAAATTTCCACGGAGGCGTAGATGTAGAAGCCGGCCACGAACTGGGATGCGATATGCCCGTAGCGGCGCAGCTGCCACAGGCCAATGGCCGCGATGATGCTTGCCGGAGCATTGACAAGGATGTCCGTCACCGGAAAGGCATAGTCCACTCCCTCGGGGAACGCAAAGAGGAATCCCTGCCCCCAAAGAAACAGAGAACCGAAAAAGGCCAACAGCCCGAAGAGGAAGAGAACCACGGCCAGGATTCGTACGCCTGCCCGGATATTTGCCGGTTGTTTATTCATCTGCAGCCTCCTTGTGGGTGGCAAAAAATTGTTTCGCCTTCTTGCGCACCGCCGGTCGGGAACTATGAAGCTGTCGATCGATGAACTCCCTGACCTCTTTCCTGTCCGAAACCTGATCGTAGATCTCAGCGAGGGCGCCGACGGCCTGTCCACACACCACGTTGTTGCACTCCGGGGATGGCTCTCCGTGCATCAGGTACCTGGCTTTTTCTACTTTAAGGATTTCCGCCACGATTTTGTCGGTCAAGTCCGGGTTCGCCCTGGCGATCTTGACCGCTCCGCCGACGATGTTTGCGGCCGTGACCATGACCGGACCGGTAATGGCGGTGAAGTATCTTTCGAAGATCTGCTCTATCCGCCGATCGGTATCGACGGCCGCCAGATTGGATAGGATCATGATCCCGCCCCACTTGAGGAACTTGTTCTCCCCATCCATCAGCTCGACGAAGCGATCGAAATGAGGATAGAGAAGCTCCGGCTGTCGCTCGCTGACCAGCCGAAGAACCTTTTCCGAGCCGTATTTGATATTGGCCTTTTTTGCACTCAGCCCTCCGAGCAATACCGTGATTGCCCCGGGATTTTGCAGCACTTCTGCGGCGATCGCCTCGTGATCCGCCGCCTTCCGCCCGAGGGTATCGATTATGTCCTGCTCCTTCACATCCCACTCCTTGGTGATGGGTATGAACACAACTTCTCAAGCAGTATACCTCGATAGGCGGCAAAGGTGGAGCATTTATCGCGCTTGACCATCCGGATTCTACAGCCTTACTTTTTTAGCAAGCTACAATCTGTATGAATCCATGACGTAGGAAAGGACAGAATCTATGACTTTCGATGAGATCATGCAGTTTCTAAAAGACCACGAAAACTCCGACGCCAAGAAAGTATTGATGCGTCACGGCGCTCGCGATCCCTTCTACGGGGTGCGCATCGCTGATCTCAAACAAGTGGTGAAGAAAGTAAGGAAGAATCACCAGTTGGCCAAGCAGCTTTACGCAACGGGGAATTCCGATGCCATGTACCTGGCCGGTTTGATCGCCGATGAAACCCGCATGAGCAAACAGGATCTTCAGGAGTGGGTCAAGGATGCCTACTGGTACATGTTGAGCGAAGTGGCTGTAGCCGATGTGGCCGCCGAGACCCCCTATTGGAACGAGCTGGCCAGGGAGTGGATGGATTCCGAGGAGGAGATGATCGCCTGCGCCGGTTGGGGCACCTACAGCGCCGCTATTTCGATACGTTTCAACGACGAGCTCGACCTAGAAGAGATCAGTAAACTGCTGGAGGTGGTGGAGCGCTCGATTCGCTCCGCCCCCAATCGGGTGCGTTATGATATGAACCATTTCGTGATCTGCGTGGGAAGCTACATTCCGGAACTGTCGGAAAAAGCCAAGAAGATAGCTGGTGCTATCGGCAAGGTTTCCGTAGATATGGGGGGGACAGCCTGCAAGGTTCCATTTGCGCCAGAGTACATCGAGAAGGTCATCGACAGGGGCAATCTGGGAAAGAAGCGCAAGAGCGCCCGCTGCTGATGCTCAACAGGAGCCGGGACCGGCCCATCGAGTAGCGGATCTCCGCTCTCCTTCATCCACGCCTCCAACCTTCGCGAAAGTTCTTCGCGAATGCTTCGATAGCTCGGCCTTTCGACCAGGTTGTCGATCTCATACGGATCGAACAGCAGATCGGCTGGAGCAAGACTAAATCAAATCTGCTTCACTACCGTACCCATAGCCAGCATGGGGTGGACCTGGTACTGGAGGATCGAGCCTGCCGCATATTGGGTATCGAAGTCAAATCGTCGGTCTCGTTGAAATCAGATACTGCAGCGGGGATGAAAGATCTAGCCGCGTTCTCTGGCGATTCCTTTTTCAGAGGCGTCAATCTCTATCTGGGTGACGATATCGTTCCCTTTGGCCCACGGATCCATACCGTGCCGCTTCGAGCCATATGGCAATGGTAGGCTCACAAGAGAGGTTTTAGAGTTCTTCGCTTTTCAACCGATAGCCAAAGTTGAAACTCACGCTAACCGGGGACATGGCTCGGCGTGCCCTCTGCTGTCGATACGAAATCCCACCTGGGGCCACTCTAACTGCGCTCCGGGACCACGTGCGGTCGGAGCGTGCCTACCCTAGTTCCTACTCGGGAGCAATATCCACCAATTGCTCCCATGGAACAACGCCGCATCGTTCAGCCCAATGGCTCCATTCTTTGATCATTCTTGTGGCCAACACAGGCTCTCGGTCGATGAGGTTCTCTTGTTCAGTCCGGTCCCTCTCCAGGTTGTACAACTCCCATGATCCGGGATACTTGCGCACCAGTTTCCAATCTTTGTCCCTGAGGGCACAGTTACCTTCGTGTTCCCAGTAGATGGGTCTTTCCCGGGACCACGATTTGCCACAGACCGCAGGTAGGAGACTCTCTCCCTCCAGGGAACTGATGCTGTTGCCCTCGAACTCTGTCGGATAGGTCGCTCCTGCCGCATCCAAGCATGTGGCCATGATGTCGATCACGTGGGCCGGGGCCTGGACGATGCCCGGTTCGAGGGTGTGCAAAGGCCAGGTGACAATCATGGGAGTTGCAATGCCCCCCTCATGAACCCAGTGTTTGTACAGACGAAAGGGAGTGTTGCTCGCGTTGGCCCAGGGTAGGTCGTAGCTCATATAGGTCTCCTCACCTCCTGGTCTTACCCCGGGGAAGTTCCCGGCCCGTACGATTTCGCCCTTTCGCGTGGGGTAGAGAAGATCCTGCACGAACCCATCCTCTTTAAGAAACTCCGCGCAGCCGCCGTTGTCAGAGAGGAAGAACAACAGGGTGTTCTCTTCGACCCCGGTTTCCCCAAGGGCGGCCACGATCTGACCCACCCCCTGATCCATTCTGTGGATCTGAGCGGCATAGACGGCCATGCGTTGAGCTTCCCACTCCCGATGGGGCGCATGTTCCCACTGGAGCGCCCGCTTATCCCTTGGGGAGAGCCGCCATTTCTCATCGATGATCTTCATGGAAGCCAGGCGTTCGTATCGTTGCTGACGCACAGCGTCCCAGCCCGAATCGTATCGCCCCTCATATAGAGCGATATCCTCCGGCAGGGCGTGCAAGGGCCAGTGCGGTGCTGTGTAGGAAACAAATAGGAAGAAGGGGTTTTCTCCACGTGCATACTCCCGAATGAAGCCCGAGGCAGTGGTGCTAATGGCGTCGGTCAGATAGAACTTTTCCTCCTCGACCCGAACAAATTGGTCCTGTTGCATGAGTGTATGGGGGAAGAAGTAGCTGCAACATCCGGTGAGGATCCCATAGAAACGCTCGAAACCCCTACGCAGCGGAGTGGGATGCCCCCCGTCTCCACTGCTCCATGTCTCCGGTCGCCTCGCCGCATAGCTGCCACCCACGTGCCATTTACCTACCAGGAGGGTACGGTACCCGTGGTTTCTTAAGGCCTCGGCTATGGTGACACACCGATCATTCAGGTAGCCTCGATAGGCCGGTTGACCGAGATCAGTGGTCATGTGCCCTATGCCGGCTTGGTGCGGATAAAGCCCTGTAAGCAGCGAAGCCCGGGAGGGGCAGCATCGAGCACAGTTATACATCTGGGTGAACCGTATCCCCTTGGAGGAGATGTGAGTCAGATTCGGTGTCGCGATTTCTGATCCGAAGCTCTCGATGTCCGAGTAACCCATGTCGTCAACAAGAATGAGGACGATATTGGGTCGTTTCTCCGAGCTGTTGGGCCCACTCATAATTGTCTCTCCCCGATCCACACAGGCGGGTTGCGGTGTTCTATCCTTTGATCCCTGTAGTGACAATCCCCTCGATGAAATACCTTTGCACGCTCAAGAACACGATAACCAGGGGGATGACCGTGAGGGTTGTCGCAGCCATGAGAAGGTTCCACTCGATTGTGGTCTCGTCTTTGAACATGGTCAGGGCCAACTGTACCGTCTTCATTTCGTCGCTCTGGATGATGATCAGCGGCCAGGTATACTCATTCCACGTGTGGGTCGACTTCAGAGCGATCAGGCAGGCGGTGACCGGCGTGCTCAGGGGCACATAGATTCGGAAGAAGGCGCCGATCCTTCCCAGGCCGTCGATCTTGGCTGCATCGTCCAGGGCGCGTGGGAAATTCAGAAAAAACTGCCTGAAGAGAAAGACCCCGAAAGATCCGGCCACATACGGAGCGAGCAATCCCATGTAGGTGTTGAGCCAGCCCGTGCCGTGTTGGCCCAGGTAGTTGTTTCCCCCCGCAAAGGGAATGTACTTGAGGATCACGAACACAGGAAGCATATTCACCTGCGGCGGAATCATCAGCCCGATGAGGGTCACGATGAACAGCAGATTGCGACCTCTGAAGGTCAGTCGTGAGAAGGCGTATCCCGCCAGGGCGTTGATCAGCAGGCTTATCACAACAGCCAAGGTGGTTACATAGACGGAATTGAAGAAATAGCGGGGCCAATTTCCTCTTGCCATCGCTTCCAGGTAGTTGGACCATCGGAACTCCTGGGGAAAGAACATGAACTCTGGCGAGAGTATTTCCTTCATGGGTTTGACGGAGGTAGCTAGCATCAGAAGAAACGGAAAGAGCATGACCGCAGAAAACAAGGCCATAACCAGCGACGCAGTGATCCGCGTATATCCCTTGTTCACTGTCTCAAGACCCCCTCAACCGTCACTGGACTTCCAGATCCACTGCCCGGCTTCCATGTCTGAAGAACAGAAGGGTCAGTAGGGTTACCACGATGAGCACGAAAAAGGCCTGAGCAGCGGCATAGCCCATCAAGAAATCGGTGAATGCCCGGATGTATATCTGATGAACCACCGTGGTTGTCGAGTTCATCGGGCCGCCATTCGTGAGGATGAGAACCTGTTCGAACACATTGAAGTTGTTGATGACCCCGGTAACGAAAAGAAAAAAGGTGACCGGCCTCAGCATCGGCAGTGTGATGTTTATGAACCGTTGGATGGCATTCGTTCCATCGATCTTGGCGGCCTCGTACAGATAAACCGGAATGCCCTGGAGCCCGGCCAGATAGATGACCATGTAGTACCCCATGTACTTCCAGACACTCATTACGATGATAGACGGCAGTGCCCAAGTCACGTCATAGAGCCAGTTCTGTCCCCCGATGCCAAAGAGGGCCAGCAGCTTGTTGAGGATTCCGTGTGAGGGCTCATAGATCCAGAACCAAATCATCGATACGGCGACCATGGAGGTGACGTGGGGCAGAAAAAAACAGGTCCTGTAGATGTTCTTGCCGATGAGTCTCTGATTCAAGAAAATGGCTGCCAGCAGACTCAGCACGAGAGTGAAGATGAGAGTGAAGAACGTATAGATGCCTGTGTTTCTCAGAGAATCGAGAAAGAACTTGTCCGTGAATAGAGCCACATAGTTCTTGAGGCCCACGAACGAAATGGACCGCAGATCGAAATTGGTAAAGCTCAGAAGGAGATTGATCAGGATAGGGATCACGACGAAGGTGAAGAAAAAAACGTAGAACGGCAGAATCAGAAGATAGCCCACGGGCTCGCTGGTGAGTCTTCTTCCTCTGTGGATAGTTGTGCCCACAGCTCTCATAGCTTAACTGGAGTCGCAGATCCGCAAAGTTCCCACACTGCTCGAAATGTGCGTGAGGATCTGCGGAGACGTGCTCTGTAGACCCTCACGCGAGTCAAATCCTAGAATCCAAACTTCTCTATCTCGTCCAGCAAACCCGCCTCTGCGTCTCTTAACGCTTGCTCGGGCGTCTTCACGCGGTTCAGGGCTTCCTCGTAAGCCTTGCTGAGATACTTGTTGGCGATGCCCAGCCACGGCGTAATCGCCTTTCCTTTTCCGTGTATTATGTACTCCATTTGAGACTCATTGAACAAGGGATCGTCACTGATGAACTGCTCCTGCATCGATTTACGAACCGGGGTGATCTTGAGATCTTGATACCGCTTCCACATCTGTTCCTTGGACATCATGAACTTGACGAATTCCCATGCTTCGTCCGTGACCTTTGAATCTGCCCCGATGGTGAACAGGCGGTACCCGCAAAAAGAGACCTTCTTCTTCCTACCCATGACGGGAGTGTATCCGATCTTTTCCTTGATGCCAGGATCGTCGGCGAACATGTTTGTAAGCACCGAGGCAAGAAGGAATCCGATGGCGCCCTTTTTCAAGGAAAAGGGGTGCTCCATCCACTTCTGCAGGTTGTGGGGTATGCTGACATTCTCGTTGTATAGGTTGGTGATGAACTCCAGCGCTTCTATAGCGCCCGGATCGGTCCACGACGGTTTGAGATTGACCTCATCGATAACCATGGAACCGTTGGATCGCATCCAGGGCTCGATGAACACTGTGGCAGGAGTGCTCGAGGGAATGTCCATACCGGCCCTAATGACCTTACCACTGGAATCCCTAACCGTCAGCTTACGAGCGTACTCCGCCATCTGTTCCCAGGTCAGAGGTGGTTTTTCTGGATCGATCCCCGACTCAGCGAAGAAGTCCTTTCTATATGGGACCAATTTGGGAGCGGGAAAGAACCCAATGGCTACGGCATCGCCTTTGTATCTTCCCAGTTCGAGAGCGCTTTCGAGAATATCATCCTTCTCATCCCAAACTTGAATGTAGTCATCCAAGACTTCGAAATCCCCCTTGGCACCCCTGGTACCCACCAGACCGAGGTATGCAGAAAAGACATCGGGGAATGTCCCGCTCAGCTTACCGGCATTGAGCTTGGCCTCTATGTCGTTGGGATCAGGCGGAAGCGCTGTGATTTCAACCTTGAGGTTGGGGAAACTTGCCTCGAAGTCTTTACCGACACTCCCGAAGTGCTCTTCTTGCCCTGCCCCACCAGGGAACCAGAAAGTGACAGTTTTCTGCGCGACCACTTCCTCTTTCTGAGGACCCGCCCAGCCTGCGGCGGATGATAGCAGTAGAACGAAAACGACGAGAATGACTGTCGATTTGTTTGCCATGACTTACTCCTTTACCAAGTTTTTGTGATTCTCTCAATCAGGATGCCTTTCATCTAGATCATAATGACCACCTCCTCGAACACGGAATACCACTAGAGAATGCCGGCTGGATAACTCCCTCCTCAAACCGCTGGGATTCAGAACTGGAACGGGAGCTCGACCGACATAGCCAGAATCGCCGCGCCTTCTAGATTCTCCCAGCCATCGAAAGAGCTTCCGACAATCTTGATATTCCCCTTGGAACATGCCGAGAGTCTCCTCTGGACCTCTCGTGTTACCGAGTCCCCCAACAGATCCCACATCCTGCGAATATAACCGCCTACAATGATGAGTTGCGGATCGAGGCTGAGGCAGATATTGGCGATTCCAAGAGCCAGCCAATACGCCTCCTCGTGAATTACCTTCTTGGCTTTGGCGTCTCCATCCAAAAACCTGAGCCGAATCAGAGACAGAGCCCTGTCGATGTCCTTTGTTTCCCCCTCTTCTCCGTAGTAGTCGGTGATGAGTTTCTGGACAGATACGTATCGCTCCCAGCACCCTCTCTGCCCGCAGCTGCAGACCGGCCCGTCAGCCGAGACGATGGTATGCCCAAAGGCCCCCGCACCGTAGGTATTTCCCCTGTACACCCCACCGCCGAATGAGATACCCGTGCCAACGCCTCGATTCACGGAAACGAAGACCGTTGAAGTGCGCGGCGGAATGTTGTCGCCCTTCCAGATTTCGGCTTCCAGGGCCAGATTGGCGTCGTTGTCAGCCTGAAATCTGATCCACGATGGAAGCTTCCGCTCAGCTATCTCTCCCAACTCAACGTGATGCCAACCGAGATTGGGCGAAAAGATGACCTCGTTCGTGCTGAGATCGATCATCCCGGGCACACTGACCCCGATCGAGTGCACGCTCCTAAGATCGTATCCGTTCTGCCGGCAGAGCCCTTCCAACTGATACAGAATGTCATCAATCAAGGCCTCCGGATTCAGGTGCGGGTTCTCTTTCTTGATGGTGATCAGGTTTCTTCTTTCACCGGCGAGGTCATAGAGAGCCATGTAGATGAGTCCTACTTTGATATCCACCGCGAAGAAAAAGGATTGGCTGTTGTTGATCGACAGAATGATCGGTTTTCTGCCCTTCTCGGACGTAGTGGCCAGGCTCTCCTTGAGCAAGGACTCCTGCATGAGCTCATTGACAAGATTGGAGACGGTTGTCTTGTTCAACCGAGAGATTCTGGAGAGCTCAGCCCTCGAGATCGCTTTTTCTTTCCATATGCTCAGAAGAACCGTGCGCTTGTTATCCTCCTTAATGTGTTTCAGGTTTCTCGGTTTCTTTACCATGATTCGGGGTCCGAGCGCTTGCTACGTAGCGCAACGCGGCGGTTCCTTCCTTTCTATGACCGAGCTTAGGGACAATTTTGTTAGTTTATTAGACAAATAAATTATAGGCGATTTCCGAGTTCTGTCAAGATCAATTCGTTGCCCAATCACCGCTGTTGGAAGTCGGCCTACAGCTCAACCCGTGGATCGATTGAAATGAGCCCTTAAACCCCGCCTGTGGTAAGCGCCTTGAGGTACACATCCGGGCGCCACATGGAACGGTAGGTACGTTCATCCTTACGAAGCGTCCTCAGCCTCTCGATGTTGAGGTCACACACGACCATGTGAGGTTCCTTACGGCGCAGGTTTGATCGGGCCAAGATCTCGCCCTGTGGACCCAGGATCATGGCTCCCCCGCTGAACTCGAGAATCGCTCCGGATCGGCTTTGAACACGGCCTACAGAGTTACAGATGAGGGAGTACGTGCAAGTATCCAGGGCGCGAGGACCGAGGTACAGGTGTTTCTTCTTGGTCCAATCCGCAGGATCCCTGCCCAGATCGCCGACCTCATTACCGTGGGGATGGAGGATGATCTCAGCACCCATTTGGGAGAGGCTCAGCGAGGATCCCGGAAAGCGACCGTCCATGCAGATATTGATGCCCACGCAAACGCCCTCTATGTCGAATACCCTGAATGCCTCTCCGGGACTGAATATGCTCCCCTCGTTGAAGCACGGGTAGGCGAGGTGAACCTTTTCGTAGTGGCCTATAAGCCCCTCGGGTCCGGCCAGCACGTGGGAGATGTACACCTTCCCTTCCCGCTTGAGAGCCATTCCGAAGGCGACGTAGATCCCCATCCGGCTTGCTGCGTCAAAGAGAGCCCCGCATTCCCTGCTCTCAAGATCAAGTGCTGCTTCTGTGATGAACTCTTCGAAGGTGTAGCCCGTAAGGCTCAGCTCAGGAAACAAGACCAGACGAGCGCCCTCCCGCTTGGCCTTGTCCATCCATCCCAGATGGTCGGCCGTGTTCTCATTGACAAAACCCGGACAATTGATGTTTGAAACAACCGCAACCCGCATGGGAGACCCCTGCACCCCTGAGATATCGGGAAAGAGTCTAGCATACACCAATGGGCGTGACAAGAACCTCCATTGGCAATATCACAGACCCGGCACCGGCGCTTCCCTAGATCTCCGACCGGCGCATACAACCATCACCTGACCCACCTTGACGCCCGGGTACCGAACTCCAGGTTTGTTATCTCATCCTGTGGAGATTCCCGAGGGAGATATGGACAAACCTTCCATTCTCATCAAATCCTCATTCCAGCGCGAAACAGTGGAAATGGGGATTACCAGCGTATTGTCCCAGACAGCCGTGTCATTGAGGGCCTCCATGAGGATACCGAAACAGCGATCCGCCACGGCTGCCGAATGGATGTAGGCTGCAAAGTCCCCCCGAACGGTCGGATGGCCGGAAAGATCACCTGGAGGTTGAACCGCCTGCCAGTGAGCCGACTCATCGATCACGGGAAACCGCCGGTGGGTGGAGAATCTGCCGAGCGAGTACCAGGCGAATATTAAAAAAAAATCAAAAAAATACTTGCTTTATTTAGTACTATGTATTAAACTATAGTATACAAAGCACAGTACTGTGCAGTGTTGAAAATACTGAATGAACAAGTGGAGGAACCATGAATGTTCAATTCAAGAAGGGCGTCTTAGAGCTCTGTGTTCTGGTGTTGCTCTGTCGGCGGGACTACTACGGTTACGAGCTGGTGCACACCATCTCGGAGAACATCGACATCGCCGAAGGCACGATCTATCCCCTCCTACGGCGACTGACCAAAGAGGGATACTTCACCACCTACCTGCGGGAATCCGAAGAGGGCCCCTCCCGCAAGTACTACCAGATCACCGAGAAGGGGCAAACGTACAGGGAACAGCTGCTCGGGGAATGGAACAACTTTGTGAGCGGCGTGAACAATCTCATCAAGCAGGAGGAGATAGCATGAACAAGGAACAATTTCTTATTCAGCTGAAGCATTCTCTATCCGGAGTTCCGGAGGAGGAGAAGAAGGAGATCCTCTACGACTACGAGGAGCATTTCCGTAGCGCTATAGAAGAGGGTCAGGAGGAAGAGCAGATCACTCGTTCCCTGGGCAATCCCAGAGTGCTGGGCAAATCCTACCGCATCGAGAGTCTCTTGGACAAAGACAGAGGTGGCAACCGGGCCGCAAATGTACTGCGTGCGGTGTTCGCCTCTCTGAGCCTTGGATTTCTCAACGTAATCGTCACCATACCCCTGTTCGCCGGTCTGTTAGGCGGTCTGGCGTCCCTGTGGTCCGGAGCGGTCTCTCTTGCCCTGTCAGGGGTGGCGGTGATCCTGGCGGTCATAGTACAGCCTCTGCTACCCGCCTTTATCACTCTCGGAGGCCTGAGCATCCTCTTCCTGGTCTTCGCGGGTATCGGGATCAGCGCTCTGGGGTTGCTGTCCGTCATAGGCATGTGGAAGCTCAGCCAGCTGTTCTTCCGGATGACGGCGAAGTACGTGCAATTCAACGTGCGAATCATCAAGAAACAGGAGGTGCGAACGTGAACAGAAATTTGAAGAAAATCGTATTCATTACCGCCGCCGTAGCCGTGGTTTCCCTGGGCCTGGCGGCGATTCTCTTCTTCGCCACAAACGTCGGTCGGGCTTGGGGGCTGAAAGGCGGCATTCCCGTGGACGAGCGGAGAACTTTCTTCGTGGAAGGAATCGGGGATATCTCCATCCGTACCGGCAGCACGGACGTTTTTGTCGGAAAGAACGAGGGAAGCTCCGTAGAAATACATCTCTACGGCACTGTGTACTCCGCTCAGCCGGAGGCCATCCCGGCGTTGAATGCAGAACAGAACGGAGGCTTGCTCACGATCACCACCGGCCGCAAAGATGGACGGCCTTTTGTTCTCGGCTTCTTCTCCAGCGACCTCATACTGGAGATTCGCATCCCAGAGCGGTATCGGGACGCTCTGCTCGTTCATACCAGCTCCGGGGATGTCGAGATCGACGATCAACAGCTGTCCAAACTATCCGTGGAGACCAGTTCCGGAGACATACAGCTTCGCTCTATCCAGGCGGGCACGATCACGCTGGGATCATCCTCCGGCGATCAGCGCGTAGAGAACCTGCTGGCCGAGCACTCGGAGTTGACCAGCAGCAGCGGTGAGATCCGGGTGAAAGGCCTGGAAGGAGGTGCCAAGGCGGAAAGCTCCTCCGGGGACATCACCCTGCATTATCAGGTCTTCAATTCCGACCTTGAGGTTCGAAGCAGCTCCGGAGATGTCGGGTTGTTTCTCACCGAAACCGCCGAGTTCCGCCTGGAAGCCAGGGCCTCTTCCGGAGACGTCGATTGTGCCTTCCCCGTTACCCTGGCGGAGGCGAGCGGTGAGGTGCGCCGCAACCGGCTGCGCGGCATCGTGGGAGACGGCACCCACCAGGTCGTGGTGCAGACCTCATCGGGGGATATTACCATCCGTCCGTGAAACAGCGCCCGGCAGGCTCACCGGACTGCCGGGCCATGATAGTGGATGACTGGCTTTCCGACAAGGGACACTGAAACACGATCCGGGGTGGAATTATCCTGGGGAATGCTCTACATTCACAGAATGGGGGTATCCATGAACAGATTCGCGAAGCTCGTTTGTATCGCCTTTCTTTCCGCGCAAATCTTTTCAACTATAGGCTGTGTCATCCTGGAAACGAAGGAGCTGCCACCCGGACAGGAGAAGAAAATCGAGGGTGACCAAAGCGCCAAAGAACACGCACCGGGTCAGGAAAAGAAAGACAAGGAAAAATAGGGAAAAACAATTTCCGCTCCAGCCCCTTGTTGATCCAGCATTCCCTAGTCGAACGACAACCAAAAAGCGAGGGATAACAGCTCGAACATGAACACCGGTCGTCCGCTAGCCAGGTCGAATAACACGGACACGGGTAAAACCTCGATGGAGATACCACCAATATTACCGGAATGGATGGGAACGAGCCGCGCTCCAAGATAGTGATGCGGTTCGTTGCGGTAATTGGTGCTCAAAAGATATGCAGCTGAGATTCCCGTGTAGAGTTCATCGGCAAGGCGAATGTTGAGTCTGGACAGAATCGTGATGAGGTGGTTCGCTGAATAGGCCGGAAACAATCCGACGGCATATTTGACACCGAATCCGACGGTGCTGTTGAACTCCGCCATTGCCTCGTAGTACAGGTAGCCTCCCCCGTCGATTCCGGGAGCTGCGGTGATCCCTTCCTGTCCGAGCCGAATGCCCATGAGCGTATCGAGCTCAGACTTCTGACCTGGCGGTTCTTTCTCCGGCTCCACAACTCTCGGTTGCCTGCTTGCTCGAACCAGGGCGGTAGCCAGCCGGTCGGCATCCTGAAGCAGTTCTTCGATGCTTCCGTAGGTCCACTCATCGCTGTAAAGGGTATCCCCACTGTCTACTTCTACAAGCTGAAGGTCCACCCTGTAGCCATCACCCTCCTTCCGTATCTCCCCTAAAACAGCGAGCTCCACTTCGATGATCCGTGCCTGCTGAAGTTGATTCTTCTCATACGATCTGTGTCGGCGGACAGTACCCGCCTGCTCAAGCAGTTGCTCCCGCTGTTCCCGGCCGACCACTCGCCTGAAACCCTGGGTACCGAGGATTTTCAGGGACAGCCGGTCTACCACCGAGTGCATCTGTTCTACCGTAATCCCGGCAAGACGAAAGTCCATTACGGCGATGCTTTGGTAGTTCCTGAGTTCCTGAGTCGGCGCGGCGACAGCAGCGAGCAGACCTACAATCGCCGCAGCAATCGTTCGGCACAACTTCGAAGTGGGGGATCTCACGGCAATTTCTGCTTTCCCTTCTCCCTGGAGCGCTTGTCCCTCACTTTGTTGAGGAACTCCGGTGTGATAACTGATACGCCGGCCTGCCCTACCTCTTCCACGATACCCCGTAGAGCAACGCTCAGGAAGACCCGGGGAATCGCCGCCAGCTTGGCCGCAGCCTCTTCGGACCATTCCAGATCTTCGGCGAATCCGCCGCGGGTGATCGCCCACATCACCGAATCCACGGAGGTAGTCTTGCTCTTGGGGATCGGCTCCCTGTACGGCGGGCTGTGTCGGGTGAACCAGAAGTGGGCGTTGTTGCGAAAGCCGTAGTCAATTGGCAGGTTGGGAAAGCGTCTGCGGCCGCCGAGGAGAACTTTGTACCATTTTTCCTTCAACAGCACCTTGTCGATGTTGAGGATCGAGCGCTGGGCATGGGTTTGCTCGTCGATCTCATAGGAGTCGAGGGAGCACTCGAACACCTGCAGGGCCTCCGCAACGAGATCCGGGTAGACGGCAGCCGGATCGCGCTCCTCCTCGCCGCGCATCGAGGGAAGCAGGGCAAAGATGGAGTTCATCATCTTCTCTTCCGTGGTTTCTCCCGGGTAACCCAGCATCACACAGTTGCGCAGGTACTTCCGATCATCGGGGATGAAGTTTAGGGTACACAAGCCGGTTCGCCGCAGATTGATGGCCGTATTGCTGTTGTCCCGGGTGTTGAACACCATCTGGCGGGAGTCTCCGGCCACGGTGTACGGGAAACAAAGGGAATAGGGACCCAGATTCATCTGCCCCGTTTCGGCGATCGTACACACCAGAACCACGGGCATGGGAAAGAAGGAGGAGGTCTGGTAAAAGTTGTCCAGGATGCGCACGTTTCGAAAGCTGTTCTGCTTCATGGGCACGGCGCTACTGTGGCAGCTTTACCACCTGGATGTCAACGCGCTGAATGAGTTCTTTCCAAACCTCGGCGGGCCGAGGATCGAAGATGAATCTCCGTTCAGCCGGGATGATGTGCCAATCCCCCCGGGCGATCTCATTATCCAGCTGCCCCGGTGCCCATCCGGAGTAACCTGCGTAGACCCGAAACTCATCTTCACCGCTGGCAATGATACGCTTGAGAATCAGCTCATCCGAGCCCAGATGGACACCCGGGATCACCTGGCGCATGCCTTCGGGTGCGCCATCCGATCGGAGCAGGAACAGCAGGCGGTTGGGAAATACGGGTCCTCCGAAATATACGGAATGGGCGTCCAAGCCGGCGATCTCCGGCCAGAGTTCCGCCATGGTGTGTCGGGTTGGTCGATCGATGATCAGCCCGAAGGCTCCTTGGGCGTCATAGTCGATCAGGAAGACAACAGTCTGAGCGAAGTTGGGATCCTGGAGAGTCCGGGCGGCGACCAGGAACGTACCACCCTGTGGCCGGTCAAGGGACTGGACCTGGAATGCCGGCTGCTGGATTTGGACGGACGAACGGCCGACCTCAGGATTTGGCTGTTCGATGCCCGCTCGCCCGGAGTCGATCACGATCCAGATCATCAGCAGAGTAATAGCTGCCAACCATGACACTATCGCATAAACCTGCAGATTCCGGATCCCTTTGCCCCCTCGTTTGCACCTCATAGTCCCACAACCTCAAACTCATCATACATACAATCGGAGGCCCGGTATATGCCCGGGTCTGGCAGAGCCTTACTCCCGCATCCCGTCTCTGAGCCCTCGCAGAAATCAGAAAGGATATCGAGACAGCCAACAAAATAAAAAGAAATCCGATTAGTCGTCTTCTCTGTCTACCTGGCTCCTGTGAAAATACAGGAACTCATAGTCGTAAGTTTCCCAGGAGCAGAATATCTTCTTATAGGCACCACCGTTCGGGAAACTCTCTGTGTGTCGGACTTTCTTGTTTGTGAGGCGCTCGGCGATTTTGGAATGGGGGGATCTGTGATCCGTCCAGCCCCAAACCTTCTTTCGGCTCCGGCTCATGTCCCAACCTCCTGAAAAAGAGATTAGAACACGGCGAACAATCCTCTGCTTTTCATCGTCTATCTAAGGCATTTATCCACAATCCCGCCAGGATCGAAGAGACCGTCAGGGCATTCCCTGGCAGGTTGGGTTGCTCAAGCAATATGTTATACTTACAGATGTCAGGTTGCTCGTAGTGAGCCGGTCGAGAGATTCTCATGGAGTGCTGTTTTCTCCGGCTTCTTCGCCTCCTATTCCCCGACGTGTACCGAAGGGAAAACGGGGGTGGCCAATGTGGGAAACCGCGGAACTGTTACGTTGATCCAAGTACACCCAGCGTACTACAATAAGCCCCGTGTCCTACCAGGAGTACCAGCAACTTCTGACTCAGAGAAAGTATCTCGAGGCGGCCCGTTTTGCCGAGAAGCAGGTTGAGGAGCAGGCCGGGGCGGATCGGGATTCGGGGGAGTTCTGGCTAACTCAGCAGGCCCGGGCACTGAACCGCGCCGGCGAGTACGCAGCGGCTCTGGTGGCGGGAAGGCGGGCTCTGAACCTGGCCCCTGAAAACGCCTTTGCCGTGGCCGCGACCGCAGACGCACTATTCGGATTGCAGCGCCGGGAGGAAGCCCTGGGGCACTACCTGGAGCTGCTCCGTAGTCCCCGGCTCCTGCAGCAGGGACGAAAGGGAGTGCTGGAGTGCCTGTCTGGATTGAAGCGGTGGGACGAGATATTGGAGTGTCTTTCCGGATGGAACCTTCCTGAAGAACAATCCCTTCCCTGGCGGGTGAAAGCCCTGAGCGCCCTCGGCCGCAGCGAAGAGGCACTGGAGAGCTGCCGTCGCTGGCTGGAGCTTCAGCCCCACTACCCGCCAGCTCTCTGGGAGGCCAGTGAGCTGGAGGTCCGCCTAAACGGCCTGGAGGCGGCTGTGGAAAAGGCCGGCCGGCTGGCCCGCATCCCTTCGCTTCCTCAAGTGTATCGGGAGATCTACGCCTCCCTCTGCCGGAGAGCCGGTCGGCATGAGGAAGCGGTGAAGGCCTATGAAACCATCGGAGCCCAGGGAGAGCAGAGCCGCATCCAGAAGAAAAAAGCCTTCACCCTGGCCAAAAGCGGCCGGGAGGGGGAAGCCCTACCCCTGCTGGAGGAACTGCTGAAGAACGAACCTGCGGATAAGTACCTGCACTCCAGTTACGCCGCCGCCTGCAGGAGGATCGGCGATCTGGAACGAGCCATCAACTTCTACAACAAGCTGCTCACCCTGCACCCGGAACAGCGCTCGCTGTACGGGCGCATCAAAGGCCTCATGCGCAAGCTGGAGGAACAGGGATGAACCCGGCTGCCGCGCCCCGTACAATCGGGGATCTGATCGAGGTCCCGCCGGTACGGACGGTGGTCCGGCTGGAGGAGGGGAGGAACAGCCCGGCGGAGATCGCCGACAGCTTCGTGTTCACCTCAGAGGTCAAGGCTCACCTGACGGTGATCGCCGAAGCCCTGAGTGCGGCAAAGGGTCAGGGGTACTTCCTGCAGGGGGATTTCGGGTCGGGGAAATCCCACTTCCTGGCCGCTCTCTACACCTGGATCTCTGGTCGGTCGGGGGCCGAGCGCCTGTCCGCAGACCACGAGGCGCTCGGCAGGGCCGAAGAATCCGTGGGGCGGGTACTGCCCGCGACGGTGTCCCTGATCGACTACCGCTCCGAGACCTCCCTGGAAACCATCGTCCTGGAAGCGATCGAGCGGGCCCTGAACGAAGCCGGAAGAACCTCCTCTCTCACGCCTCTTTCGGTGTTCCTTGCCCAGCTGAAGGAGCTGCTTAAGAGCCCCGAAACGGCCCTGGCTTTTCTTCGGTTGGCCGCCGACAGCGGGGCGGAAATTGCAGAACCGGACACCGACACTTCGGGAAACGTCCTGTCCACGTGGATCGCCGCCCATCCCCGGGAGGCCTACACCCTGGGCATGAGACTTCTCAAGGAGCAGGGACTGGAGACACCCCAGGCTCTGGTGGAGGATCGTAAGGAAACCTTCGAGCGGGTCTATCGGGAGCTCAAATCCGCCGGTTTTTCGGGGCTGATGCTTCTGATCGACGAGCTTTCGGAGTTCCTTCGCTCCAAACCCACGGCCCAGGCACAGAACGAAGACGCCCGGACCCTGCAGTTCCTGGGGGAGCTCAGTCTCGATCGTCCCCTGTGGATCGTGGCCGCGGTACAGGAGAGCATCGAGAGCACCGGGGACTTCGACCGGGCGATCATCCGCAAGATCAAAGACCGTTTTCCCGTCAAGCTTGCCCTGTCTACAGTGCACATCCGCGCCCTAATCTCCGACCGACTGGTCCGCAAGAAACCCGGCGCCGAGGAGATAATCCTGCGGATCTACGAGGACTACCGCAGGCAGTTCTCCACGTTCGAAAGTTCCTTCGACGAGTTCCGGCAGCTGTACCCCGTACACCCGGCCACCATCGCTCTCCTGGACGGATTGGGGGGATTGTTCAGCCAGCACAGGGGAATCGTGGACTTCGTCTGTTCCCGCATCGCCGGGGACAACCGGCGGGGAATACCCTCGATTCTGGAGCGGCCCCAGCGGGAGCTGCTCGGACCGGACAGCATCTTCGAGCATTTTTCCTCCCGCCTGGCTGAGTTTTCCGCCTACAACATCTACCCCCGCCACGTCGTGCCTCATCTGGACCGAGAGATCGACAGGATCATCAGTGACGGGGCGGACCGGCACCTGGCCAGGAGGATCATTCGCATGCTGGTCCTCTTTCGCATCCACCCCACTGCGGCAGCCCCGAACGCGGCCAGGCTGGCGGAACTGGCAGCCTGCAGCCTGGATGCCCCGGAGTTGAGTGCCCGTTTCGTAGCCGAAGCGCTCCTCGACCCCCTGGCCACCGCCAGCCGATTCTTGCGAAAACGCCAGCCTGCGGATAAAGATCCCGCCCTGGCGGTCTACGAGATCTCCAGTGAGGAGGATTCGGGCAAGGTGTTGGAGGCCAGGATCCGCCGACTCTCCGACGAAATTTCGGAGCGGGACAGCCGGCTTCTCAGCGAGCCCCTTTTCCAGCTGCCCGAGACCGACTCCTGGCCAGGCGCGGCCGTCGGCCGGGAAGGCACCGTGCGGGAGATCGACTGGAATCTGAGCAAGCGCCGGGCCCTGATTCGCTTCCTTCATCCGGAGGAGGCTGCTCCCGTCGACCTGTTTTCTGAGCTCGAAGCCCGGGAATGCGACTTCGCCCTGCTGCTCACCCTGGGGGAGGTACGGCTTCCCGAGGTGCGGCTTCCCGAAGTACCGCATTCCGGCGCGCACGCCGCTGTATGGCGGATCCCTCTCCCCAAAGCGGGTGAAACCCTGGACACTTTAAAGGAGTACCTAGCGGTCAGACTCCTCCAGCAGGAGCTGTCCCCCTCAAATCCCGCGGACGCGTCCCTGATTTCCCTGGTTGCCGAGCGGACGGGGCGCCTGAGGCCGGCGGCGGCCCAGGCGGCCCTGGAGGCCTTCTATGCCGGTAGTTTCGCGGATCCCAGCATACGCGTGGATGCGGCGGTTCGCCAGCTCCGGCGCTTCGACAGTCTCCTGGAGGCGGCCGGCCAGACGGTGCTTGGAGCCCGCTACCCCCGATTCGCGGAGGTGGCCCCCCGGCGCTACACACCCTCCCCTCGGATCTACCAGCAGCTGCTGGAAAGCTTCGTCATTCCGGGCAGCCTGGCCCTGAGTCAGGCCCGCCAGCTCGGCGCGGCCATCGACGGACTGGCTGTTCCGTTGGGTCTGGTTGAAGTGAAGCGCAGCTCCTACGTATTTTCCCCCGATATCGCCGCTCATCCACTGCTGGTTTTCTTCTTCGAGCTGCTCCGCCCCTCTCAGGCCGTAACCCTGTCCGAGGTGCTGGAGAAGCTCACGCGGGGCGACTTCGGTCTGCCAAAGGACACGGCCCTGTTTCTCATCGCCTCCCTGGCTGCCGGCGGTCTGATCACGGTTCGCCGCGGCGGCCGGACCGTGGCTTTGGAGTTCCTCAACCTCCAGAACCTGGAGCGGGCCGAAGAAATCGCCCTGGGCGAGTTGATCGGCGATCGCGACAGGGCAACCCTTCTGGAGGAATGCGCTTTTCTCTCCTCCACCGACGAGTTCGGCTCCTTCGGGCTGCGGCAGCAGCGGGACGCCTGGAAAGCGGCAGTGTCCTTTCGCGGCAGTGCCGAGCAGCTGAGCGTGGATGCGCTGGCCAGACTGAGCCAGCGCAAGGAATACTCCTCTTTTCGGGCGTTCCCCTTCACGGCCCTGGAGGAGAAGCTGGAGGCCCTGAACAAGCTGGCTAAAGAGATCCGGGTATCCTACCCGGCCAAGGAAGGGCTGGAGAAATTCCTGGCTGCCTGGCGGGCCAGCGGGTTGGAGACGAAAGACATTCAGTTGCTGAAGGGCCTGGACCGTTTTCTGCGGCGGGAGGCGGAGAAGTTCGTCTTCGTCCATCACTACCTGCGTCACGAGGCGGTGGGAAAGTGCGGAGGCCTGGGCTCGGGTCCGGCAGGCGAGCTGGAATCCTTGCGCCTGCGCATGCTCGAGCTGATGGCCGATCCGCTTGAAGGAGTCATTCCCGACGAGGGAGCCGAAGTGGACCACCTGTTTTCCGCCTTTCGGGAACGCTACATTCCCCTCTATGCGGGACTGCACCAGAGCTACTACGAGGCTCTGCGTCCTCCCCCCCTTGCCAAAAACGCCGCCCGGGCTTTGGAAACCCTGCGTCTTCTGGCGGGTGTCGAAGCCCTGGACCGGCCTCCGGGGTTGGACCGCTTCCTGCTTTCCTTGAGTACCCCCCGAACGGGACAGTGCGGCAGACAGGTACGGGAGGAGCTGATGCGCGCTCCGGTCTGCGGTTGCGGCTTTCTGCCGGGGCAGAGCGCTCCGGTGATTCAGGCAGCGGATCCACAGAAGGAGATCGACCGCTTCCTCCAGGAGTACCTGGCCATTCTCAAGTCTCCCACCTTGCTGGAGACTCTGGGCAGCCACGCCTATGCGATCCAGGACCTGAAGCCGAAGATCGCCCCTCGCCTCAATGAGCTCGCTTCGGGGCTTCGCTCCGGCCGCATGAGCTCCTCCCTGCTCGTGAGCACCCTGGACCAGGAAATCTCCGTAGAGCTGGCCGAGGCGCTCAAGGGCAGCGTGCGCTTGCGCCGTATCGACCTGCAGTCACTGGTCAGACGCCTGGCCGGTCGCCGCCTGCCGGCGGCGAAGATCCTCGATTTGGTGAGCGAATGGCTGGGCAAGAGCCGGAGCGGGGAACTGATCGCCGTGGAAGGGGCCAGCGTCTCGACCCATGACGCTGCGGCCGGCGGGATAGGAACCGGCGGGGAACCTTCCGTCGATTCCCTCGAAGCGGCGGAGCCTTCGGCTCGTCCGGGTATGGCGAGTACAGCAAGCACGCTCAACTGGTGGACGCTGGCCAACGCCAGGGTATTTCCTGCCTTGGCGGAGACGACACGGGGCTCCCCGCGACGGATTCTAGACCTGGAAGAGGAGCTGGAGCGGCGTTTTCCCGCCGGCCGGCTGGTCGAGCACCTCAGAGCTCTGGCGTCCTTGGAGTTGATCGACTATATCCTCTCGGAACCCTTTCACCTCCGGGCCGTCCAGGCGGCCTGGCAGATCCTGGCCGGGCGGGTCCTCGGGGCGGAAGTCGCTGCGGAGCTGCGGACCCTTCAAACCCTGCACTGCCGCCACGCGGACCCAGAAGCCGCCGCGCGGATCGAGGATCGCCTCCTGCTGCTCGACAAACTCATTGCCATCCAGGAGCTGCC
Source organism: Spirochaetaceae bacterium (assembly GCA_020353535.1). Taxonomy (GTDB): domain Bacteria; phylum Spirochaetota; class Spirochaetia; order SZUA-6; family DRHE01; genus JAFGQJ01. The sequence continues at coordinate 649,953 of CP070696.1, forward strand.
CTTTCCCGGACGGCTGTCCCTGCGCCCGGCGCTGGAAATCTTTGTGGCCGATCCCTGGTGCGGGGCAGCGCTTCAGGCTCAGGCCGCCGAGCTCCTGCAACGAATCACTTTCCTGGGCGACCGCTGGCTCGCGGATCTGAAACCGGTCCAGCCGATCGATCTGCAGCGGGAAGCTCTGGTTCTGCTGGTCGACGGCGTGCCGCCGGATGTTTGGCTGGAGTGCACGGACATCATTGAGGCCTGGCCGCAAGGCCTCGCCACCGAATGGGCCCGGCTGGAAGCCGAGCCGCAGACCGTACCCGCCACTGCCCGACTGTTGGGCCTTGAGGGGGATCCGGTAGAGGCGCTGGAAGCCATCGGGGTGCCCTACCTGCTGCCGAGGGGTCACGAGGAAGAAGAGTTGGAGCGGCTTCTGAGCCCTCAACCGTCTGCCGGGGCAGCGGTGTTGCGGCTGGGAGCTCTTGACCGCAGCGCCCATAAGGGTGCGGTCAAGCTGGCGGAGATGGCTGCCCGGCTTCGACACCTTCTGGAAACCAAGCTTCCCGCTCTCCTCGATCATTGCCGGCAGGGCAACCAGGAGCTGATCCTGACGACCGATCACGGGCTGTCTCTGACCGCCGGAGCCCTGAGCCACGGAGCGGGCGGTGTCTACGAACGGGCCATCTTCAGGGCCAGCTGGAGCCCTACCAAATCAACAACAAATCATGACTGAAGAACTGGAGGGGGTGGTAGAAAGCCTCCTCTTTTCAAGTGAAGAAACCGGTTACTCGGTGGTGAGGCTGCGCAGCGGCGGGCAGCTGTTGACCGCCGTGGGGAATCTGGCAGCACCCGTACCGGGAGAGCGGCTTCACCTTCAGGGGCGCTGGACCAATCACCCCCGATTCGGCAGGCAGTTCGCCGTGGAGGCCTACGAATCCCACGCTCCGGCCACGGTAGAGGGGATCGAGCGTTACCTCGCCTCCGGACTGATTCCCGGAATCGGTGCGGAGCTGGCCCGGCGCATCGTCCGCGCCTTCGGCGAACAGACCCTGGAAATCCTGGACTGCCAACCCCAGAGGCTGGCCGAGGTGGAGGGGATCGGCAGGAAGCGCATTACCGCACTCAAATCCTCCTGGAAGCAGCAGCGGGAGATCCGTAAAGTGATGATCTTCCTCCAGTCCCACGGCGCCGGCCCGGCGCTGGCCGCCAAGATCTACAAGCGCTATGGGGATCATTCAATAGCCGTTGTTCAGGACAATCCCTACCGCCTGGCTCTGGACATGTTCGGCGTCGGTTTTTTGACCGCCGACCGCATAGCCCGGGCCATCGGCATCGCCGCGGACAGCCCGGAGCGGGCTCAGTCTGGGCTCCTGCACACCCTGGAGGAGTGCAGCACCGAGGGCCACCTGTACTACCCCCGCACCGCCCTGATCCAACGCTGCCAGAAGCTGTTGGAGATCGATCGGGAAATCATCTCCGCCGCGCTGGAGTCACTGGCCCGGGAGGGAAAGTTGATCGTCGAAGATCAGCCGGACCCGCCTGTGTACCTGCCCGCCTTCTACCGGGCAGAGACCGGAATCGCCCTGCTGCTGGCAGAGCTGCAAGCCACGGCGCGGGCCGCCAGGAAGATCGACGGCGAAAAAGCGGTTGCCTGGGTCCAGGAACGGATGGATATCGTGCTGGCGGAGAAACAACTGGAAGCCCTGCGCACGGCTCTGGGGAGCAAGATCATGGTCATCACCGGAGGACCGGGCACGGGTAAAACCACGATCATCCGGGCGCTGCTGCTCATCCTCCAGCGGGCCGGGGTGCGTTTTCTACAGGCGGCCCCCACGGGCAGGGCGGCCAAACGGATGCAGGAAGCGGGTGGATACGAGGCTAAGACCATCCACAGGCTGCTGGAGTACTACCCCCGGGAAGGGGAGTTCAAGCGCAATCCCGGCAATCCCCTGGATTGTCACTGGTTGATTCTTGACGAAGCTTCGATGATCGACGCCCTGCTCATGTACCATCTGCTGAAGGCTCTGCCCCCATCAAGCTCCCTGATTCTGGTGGGGGATGCGGATCAGCTGCCCTCGGTGGGACCGGGGTGCCTGCTGAAAGACATCATTCGCTGCGGCAAGGCGCCGGTGGTGGAATTGAACGAGATCTTTCGCCAGGCCGGGACCAGCCGCATCGTGGTCAACGCCCACCGCATCAATATCGGCTTGATGCCCGAACAGCAGGAGGAGGGGGATTTCTTCTTTATCCGCCAGGATGACCCAGAGGAGGTGGTGCGGCTGATCCTCAAGCTCTGCAGGGAGCGCATCCCCGCCCGCTTCGGGCTGGATCCGGTGGAAGAGATCCAGGTCCTCTCCCCGATGCACCGGGGACCGGCGGGGGTGAGCAACCTCAACCGGGTGCTTCAAGAGGCCCTCAATCCCCAAGCCCTCGAGCTCGTTTACGGGGAGCGGTGTTTCCGTCTGGGGGACAAGGTGATGCAGATCCGCAACAATTACGACAAGGAGGTCTTCAACGGCGACATCGGCCGGGTGGAGCGCATCGACACCGAGGCGCGATCGATGGTTGTGCGCTACGAGGACAGGCGGGTTCGCTACGAGTCAACCGATTTGGATGAGATCATCCTGGCCTACGCCGTTTCGGTGCACAAGTCTCAAGGCTCGGAGTTCCCCGCGGTGATCATCCCGCTGCTCACCCAGCACTACCTGCTGCTGCAGCGAAACCTCCTGTACACAGCGGTTACCCGGGGCAAGCGCCTGGTCGTGCTGATCGGTACCAAAAAGGCTCTGGCCATCGCATTGAAAAACACAGACACCCAGGAGCGCTACACCGGCCTGCGGACCAGGCTGGCGGAAGTATTGGCCGGGTAGCTATCCGAGCTCCGACTGCAGTCGTCTCAGCACCACCGCTGCCTCACGCCAACCGAGTACCCATCTCCTCGCCCTGACATGCTCCTCTTTGTCCACCATTCTGGGCCAATTGTACCTGAACCACGAGGATCGCTCCACCTGAAAAAAATCGGTCCGGGTGCGGAACTCACCTAAAGCCGGCAAGCGCGTGGCAGAGCTCCTGGGATTGTTCTCCGCCATCGGTGGCGGGTGGTGTCACGGGACGCGTTGCAGTAACTTTTTTGGCAGAAATGTGCCGGTTTCTACTAGAATTGGGTTATGGAGAGATGATGAACGCTCGAGGGTCGGAGATTTACCTTCTGGGAGCTCCACAGATCAGACATAATGGGACCAAACTGAATCTGAGCCGCAAGAAGGGGTTAGCCCTGCTCGCCTATCTGGCGGTGAACAACAAGCCCTACACCCGCGATACTCTGTCCACCCGCTGTGGCCCGAGCACAGCGACCAGCAGGCCCGGGGAAACCTGCGCCGGCTGCTGTCGGAGCTGAGGAAACGGATCGGGGAAGAGCTTCTTCCCGTAGAGGGGGAGCGGGTCGGGCCGCTGGACCCGGAGACGGCCTACGTTGACACCCAGGAGTTCGAGGGACTGATCGGCAGAAGCAAGGCCCACAAGCACGGTCAGGAGGCGGTGTACCAGACCTGCATGGACCGGCTGCAGAAGGCCGTGCAGCTGTACCGGGTAGATTTCATGATCGGCTTCTCCCTGGCGGAGTGTGCCGAGTTCTCCGACTGGCAGTTCTTCTACACGGAGTATTTGCAGAAGGAGCTGGAGTATGCCTTCGAGGAGCTGGTGGCCATGCTCACCGGTCTTGAAAAGTATTATCAGGCTATCGAATGCGCTCGACGCTGACTGGCTCTCAACCACCTGCACGAGCCTGTACACCGGCGGTTGATGCGGCTGTACACCGTGACCGGGCGGCGCTCGGCGGCGTTGAGGCAGTACAGGAAGTGCCGGGACGTGCTGCCGAGGGAACTGAACCTGCAGCCGGAGGAGGAGACCGACCGGCTGTATCGGTCCATTAAGTCAGGCGGTGCCTTTGTCACAGAACAGGTACAGGAGACCCTTAGAAACAAACCTGAAATAGAAGCCTACGCCCCGGCGGGTAAAAAAGCCACCTTCGGAAAAGATCAGTAAAGGCGAAAGAAGAAAAACTCCAATCCTGAAACGCAAGAGGGTCCTGATCCCGTCAATCGCCCTTGTTGTGGTAGCCGCCGTTCTGATTGCTGTTCTTTTTATCGTCGGCCCTTTCAGCAGGAGAGGGGCAGCCCGAAAAGGGGCTGAGATAGATTCCCTTGCGGTACTGCCGTTGGAAAACTACAGCGGCGATGAAGAGCAGGAATACTTCGTTGATGCCATGACCGATCTTCTGATTTCCGAGCTGCACAAGATCGGATCGCTGCACGTCATTTCCCGTACATCATCCATGCATTACAAGGGGACACAGAGGCAAATCCCCGAGATTGCCAGGGAGCTCGGTGTAGAGGCCCTGGTTGAAGGGTCAGTGCTGCGGGATGGCGATCAGGTGAGGTTCACGGTGCGGTTGATCCGAGGATCCACGGACGAACTTCTGTGGACCGACAACTACGACCGGAACGTTAAAGATCTGTTGATTTTGCAAAGCAATGTAGCCCAAGCTATCGCTCACGAGATCAGGGCAACCATTACTCCGAAAGAAGAGACGTTGCTCGGTAATGTCCGCTCAATCGATCCCGAAGTACTGGATCTGGAGTTTCAGGGTCGCTATCTGAACAGGAGGCTCACCGTTGAAAGCCTGGAATTGGCCGTTGAGTACTTCGAGCGGGCTATCGAGATAGACTCAGAGTATGCACCCGTCTATGAGGGACTTGCTGAAGCTTTCATGTTTCTTGGACAGCTCAAGCAGGATCCCTCCCTGTTTGCAAAGTCGGAGGAGACAATTTTGAAAGCGCTGGAAATCGACGATACGCTGCCTGGCGCGCACACATTTCTGGCAAACAGCAAACACATAGCCTGGGATTTTGAAGGAGCTGAGGCGGAATTCCGAACGTTACGCCGTTGCCTATAGGTGGGAAGAGTCGCTGGAAAAACTCAAAGACGTGCTCAAAGTTCACCCGAATTACTGGGTCATCCACTGGACTCTCGGAGAAGTCTATACACAAATGGGGATGCATGAAGAGGGCATTGCCGCATTTCAGAAAACCATGGACCTGGCCGGAGAGGGTGCATCTTGGGAGGTCCTTCCGTGGCTCGGGTGGGCTTATGGAGTAGCCGGGAGGACGGATGAAGCCAGGCAGGTGCTGCAGCAGCTGGAGGCTCAATCCGAGCAGTGCTACGTTCCGGCGTATTTCTTTGCTCAAGTTTATGCTGGTCTTGGCGAAAACGATCTGGCTCTGGATTACCTGGAAAAAGCCTACGAGGAGCATGATTTACGACTGGCATGGAGGGATACCTCAATCGACAGCCTTCGGGAAGAACCAAGATTCATAGAGCTGGGCAGAAAAGTTGGATTTATAAAATAGGTCTATTCGAATACTCTGAGTTAGGTCAGGCACCCATTGTCAGAGATTCAATCGAAGCCAGCGGTCAATATAGAAATCATCATAATATAGATATCATCATGATAAAGCAGAAGGCCGGACGGCTGCTCTTGATGGCCGTCCGGCCCCATAGTGTGTGCTGCTGCAGTTCTACAGATCTACCCGGATCGCCCGGTTCGGGTCTGTTCCTTGTCCGGTATGCCGTCTCCGCTACCGTCCCGCAGTTGCTTTTGCGCTTGATCCTGGTCCGGTTCCCCGTCGCAGTCACTTGTGCAGTCCCCGCTGCGTTCCTGGAGGCGGACCGGCGCTTCCCCGGCGTCCAGCGCCGCGGATTCATTCGCCTGTCCGCCGTGCCGAGCCTGCCCCATCAGCTGGTTCTGTGTGGCAAGCTTCGCCTGTGCCTGCAACATCCAACCGTACCAATACATGTTCATGTATCCGGCAGGGGTGCCGACCGGGCCGCTGCCGTGGTCGTCGGCTTCGGCGAACAGCAGGCCGCAGAGGAGCAGCA
>CP070696.1:655968-700839 GCA_020353535.1 Spirochaetaceae bacterium
GGATAGAAGAAATCATTCCACACGGCAACGCTCTTCAGAATACCCAAAGTGGCATAGATGGGCTTGCTCAGAGCCCAGTACGTGTCTAGCCAGCCGGTTCCCCCTCGGCCGAGGATATTGTTGCCTCCAAACAATGGGATCGACTTCAACACCAGAAATTGGGGAATGATGATGACCTGGAACGCTATCATGATCCCCACCAGCAGGAACACGAAGAGCAGATTTTTCAAGGGAAATCTGAGCACCGCGAAGCTGAAGCCGGCCAGAGAATTGAGAAACAGGCTGCCGAATACCGAGACAGAGGTAACAATCAGGGAATTTAAGAAATACCTCCCCCAGGGTGCGGTCTGCATCGCTTCCAAAAAGTTGGAGCCTTTCCAAGCCTTTGGAATGAGGTAGAAGCGCTCCTGCATGTAGATCTCGGTCTCGTCTTTCAGCGCTGTCCTTCCAGAAACCAGGTCTCCCTCACCCCCTTGCCCTTGACCGTCACCGTCCCCCTGCGCCGGCAGCGAAACATCTCTCGAATCAGCTCATAGGTTTTTCGGCTGATCTGGATTTTTCCAGGCACTCCTTGGGATTCCATGCGGCTGGCGAAGTTCACCGCATCCCCCCAGACATCATAGTGAAACTTCTGCAGACCGACCACTCCAGCCACTACCGGTCCTGAATTGATACCGATACGAAATCGAATCCGCACACCCTCGAAAAGCGGACGGGATTCGACGTATTCTTGCATCTCGAGTGCCATTCGAGCCAACCGTTCGGCGTGATCGGCCTTAGGAATTGGTATTCCACAGGCAGCCATGTAATTGTCGCCGATAGTGCGAATCTTCTCCACGCCGTGACGTTCACACAGGGAATCGAAATAGGAGAAGTACTCGTTGAGCAGCCGGACAATCTCCACGGGGGGAACTTGAGCCGAAAGACGAGTAAATCCGCTCATGTCAGCGAAGAGAATACTCGCCTCCTCGAAGCGATCGGCAATTCTCTCCCCCCCTTCCTTCAGGGCTGGAGCAATCTCTCGGGGCAGTACGTTGTAGAGGAGCGCTTCAGATTTCTCCTGTTCCAGATGCAGGAGATGGAAAGCCCTGTCCTTCTGTCGGACAAAGTACTGCAGGAGCATAAACGACACGGTCGACACCGCTGCGAGGTTCATCACAAAAAAACCGGTGATGATTCCCTCTGGTAACCGTGCGGTTCGTGCGACAAAGGGCTCAATGAAGCCACTTGCCACGAGCAATACCATATAGGCCACGAACCATAACACAGACTCCTTGCTGCCGGCAAAAAGAAAGGCTCCTATCGGACAGGTCAGTGACCAGAGCAGCACAGCGCTGGAATTGATGAACCCTCCCAACACTGTTGCTAAAAAGAAAGGAAGTATCAGTGTCAGCAACAGCTGGCTCAGACGGAACAGCCGGTATTTGGCGGTCAGGGCAAATAGCGTCACACTGACGGAGGATAAAACGGTGTAGGAAATAGGAATACTGCCAGCGAGGGGTCTTCCTAAGAACACGTACAGAATACCCCAGAGCAATGCCAGAAAGCCGATCAATACGCTGGAGGCTACAAGAAGATTCTTCTTGAGGCGGAGCTCCTCAGGATCATCGGCACGGACTCCCAAGGCAGCGAACGTCCGGGTAAAAATGGATTTTCGTTCCATTTACGCTTTTCCCCTGCCTTTATTTTGTAAAAACAGTACCGTCTTTGCCAATCGAGGTAAAGAAAAAAACCAAATTCTATGGACATTGGCACAACGAAAGGGTATTTTTAAAATAATATAACTATTTTGGTAAGGTTTACCCCGTAGTACCTACAGCAGTCAAAATAGGGGAGGTGAAAAGTGGCCAAACCTGTCATCTTGACTGTGGACGATGAGCCTCAAGTCCTCAGTGCCATCGAGCGTGATCTGCGTCAACGGTTTAGCTCAGAGTACAGAGTCCTTAAATCAGGATCCGGAAAAGAAGCCCTGCAGACGGTGCGGGAACTGAAGAAACGAAACACCCCTGTAGCCCTTCTGCTGGTCGACCAGCGCATGCCCGAGATGAGCGGTACCGACTTTCTGTCAGAGGCGGTAAAGCTCTATCCGGAGGCCAAAAAAGCTCTGCTAACTGCTTACAGCGACACCCAGGCAGCAATCAAGAGTATCAACCAGCTGGGATTGGATTATTACCTGATGAAACCCTGGGATCCCCCGGAGCAGGAGCTGTATCCGGTTCTGGAGGATCTGCTGGGTGATTGGATCGTTCATACCCATCCACCCTATGAGGGCATCAGGGTGCTGGGCACCCTCTGGTCTCCGGACAGCCACACCATGAAGGATTTCCTCTCCCGCAACCAGATCCCCTACCAGTGGTTGGACGTCGAGAAAGACGAGGAGGGCAAGCGCTTATGGGAAGCCCTGAATGGTAGTCAAACACTACCGGTAGCCGTATTTCCCGACGGAGATGTCCTGGTAAATCCCACCATGGTCGAGCTGGCCGAGAAATGCGGCTTGCAGACAAAGCCATCACGCCCGTTCTACGACCTCATCATCATCGGCGGCGGACCGGCCGGTCTGGCCGCCGCGGTGTACGGTGGGTCTGAGGGTTTGCACACCGTGCTGGTGGAGAGGCAGGCCACGGGGGGGCAGGCCGGTACCAGCTCGATGATAGAGAACTACCTTGGTTTCCCGCGGGGAGTGAGCGGAGCGGATCTGGCCCGCCGCGCCACCACCCAGGCCAGGCGTTTCGGCGTCGAGATTTTGAGTTCCGAGGTTGTAGGTGTGAACGCGGAAGAAACCTACCGATTCGTCCGTCTGAGCAACGGCTCGGAGCTGAGCTGCCACGCTCTGCTGATCAGTACCGGGGTGTCCCTTCGTACTCTCGATATCCCGGGGATAGAGCGTCTGGCCGGAGCCGGGGTGTACTACGGTGCGGCCCTGACCGAGGCGGTCAATTACAAGGGAGAGGACGTTCTGGTGGTGGGCGGCGCCAATTCAGCGGGACAGGGAGCAATGTTTTTTTCTCGCTACGCCCGCACGGTGTATCTCTGCATCCGCGGCGATTCGATAGAGGCTGGCATGTCCCAGTACCTCGTCGATCAGATACGAGCTACTAAAAACATAGAATTGATGCTGGGCACTCAGGTGGAGGAAGTCTCGGGTGAGGTTCATTTGGAATCGGCGCGCTTGAGGAACGGAACCGGCGGCCGACTCAAGGAGCTGTCCGTTACCGCCATGTTTATTTTCATTGGAGCAACCGCTCGCACCGATATGCTGGATGGATTGGTGGAGCGTGATGAAGAGGGATTTATTCTCACCGGAAGAGATATTTATCGTGACGGTCGGCGACCCCGAAGCTGGACCCTTGACCGTGATCCTCTTCCGATGGAGACCAGTGTACCCGGCATTTTTGCCGCCGGGGACGTGCGGCACCAGTCTATAAAACGGGTTGCCTCGGCGGTGGGAGAAGGCGCCGTGGCGGTATCTCTGGTTCACCAGTATCTCAGATCCGTATAGTTACCGATATGTTTAATTTTTTAAGAAAAATCCCCCTGTTCAGCGGCCTCTCAAGCGAAGACTTGAGGCGTTTGTGCTCGTTAGCTACGGAAGTGAGCTTGAAGAATGGTGAGCTTCTGTTCGGTGAGGGAGGCAGCGGAGATCTGGCCTACGTGATCATGGAGGGCGAGGTTGAGATCAGTAAGCTCTCCGACGGAACGAATGTCCGTTTGGCGGTCCGGGGTGCGGGAGAGCTGATCGGTGAGATGGCACTCCTGGAGGAGGCACCGCGTATGGCCAGTGCTCGGGCCGTCTCGGATTGCCGGCTTCTCGCCATTGGCAGGGAGCAGTTGGAGGAACTCCTCAGCTGCAGCCCCTCCTCGGCGCGGGCCATGCTGCGTACGGTCACGGAGCGGCTGAGGGAAACCGAGGCGATGCTCCGGCAAAAAGAGAAGTTGGCCCAGCTCGGTACCCTGGCGGCCGGTATGGCTCATGAGCTGAACAATCCCGCTTCGGCCGTGCAGAGGGGCGCGGTGCAGCTGTCCAGCGCGGTGACTCAAATTCTCGAAGTTCCGGCTGCACTACGTCACCTTGGTCTCAGCTCCGGTCAGATGCACGAACTCGAACGACGCCTGCCCGATATGGCCCGGCGGGCGGCAAAGCCCGATACCTCGGATCCCCTGGAACGTGGCGATCGGGAGGAGCTCATCGAAGGATGGCTGGAAATCCGGGGAATCGAAAAACGGGCTGTTTACGCCCCTGAACTGGTTGATATGGGTTATACGGTCGAGGATCTTGAAAGGCTGGAGCAGACGTTTTCAGGTCCGCATCTACAGCCCGTGATTGATCTGCTGTGTGCCGCCTTTGTTGCCCACAAGGTGCTTCGAGAAATTGGGGAGGGTAGCGGTCAAATTGCCGCCATCGTCAAAGCCATGAAGAGTTATGTATACCTGGATCAGGCACCTATTCAGGACGTAGACATCCATGAGGGCCTGGAAAACACCCTGGTCATTCTCAAACACAAGCTGAAGAGGGGCATTCGGGTGCAGCGGGACTTCGCCGACCAATTGCCACCGGTTCGCGCCTACGGTAGTGAACTGAACCAGGTCTGGACGAATTTGATCGACAACGCCGCCGACGCTCTCGAAGGCTCCGGGGAAATTCACCTGAAAACCAGGGTCGAGGATTCCTTTGTGGTGGTGGAGGTGGAGGACAACGGCCCGGGCATCCCGAAAGAGATCCAGCCCAAGATCTTTACCCTGTTTTTCACCACCAAACCGATGGGTAAAGGTTCCGGGCAGGGACTGCATATTTCTCACAGTATCGTTCGCCGCCATGGTGGAACCATAGAATCCCGGTCGCGACCGGGAAAAACAGTATTCACCGTTTGTATTCCTGTTAATTTTCAGAAAAACTCCGCCGCCGTGCCTCTGAAAAGCGGAATACAACAGCAGACAGGAAAGAATCCTGAGGCGGCGGTTCCGAAAGGTGTATAGGAGAAAAATAATGGAACAACAATCGGATACTTTCGACAAACCGCGGGTGAAAGTCGGCCGCTGGGTGCTGACCGCGACAGTCCTGGCCTCAGCCATGGACTTCGCCAGTCAGAGTGCCGTAAATGTGGCCCTTCCAGCCATCCAGTCCGCCCTCCAGGCCAGCGGTGCCCAACTGCTCTGGATAGTAAACGGCTACGCTCTTATGCTGGCCGCCCTGATCCTGGTAGGGGGCTCTCTGGGGGACAAGCTGGGTCGTAAACGGGTCTTCATGACCGGCATCGGTCTGTACGCTGCCGCCTCTCTGGCCTCCGGACTGGCTCCCTCGGCGTTTTTCCTCATAGCTGCCCGGGCAGTGCAAGGGATGGGCGGGGCTTTGATGATTCCGGGTAGTCTGGCCTTGATCGCTGCCCACTTTCCTCAGGAACGCCGGGGGGTCGCCTACGGCACCTGGGCCGCGGTGACCACCATCGCCATGGTCGTCGGACCTCTGATCGGAGGCTTCCTGGCCGAGGCCGGATTGTGGCGGGTGGTGTTCTTGATGAATCTGCCCGTTGCGACGGCGGCGCTGATCGCGGCTGGCTTGAAGGTGCCGGAGACTCGGGATGAAGAGCGAAAGCCGGGTATCGACTGGGCCGGAGCCGCCCTGGTGACCCTGGGGTTGGCCGGACTGGTGTACGGCTTTACCGCTGCCCCGGCGTTGGGATTCGCGCACCCCAGGATCTACGGTATGCTGGCCGGCGGTTTTGCCGCCCTCATCGGGTTTGTTGTAGTGGAGCGGTTTCAGCGGCATCCTATGATGCCATTAGGACTGTTCCGGTCCCGCACCTTCAGTGGGGCTAACCTTCTCACCTTCTTCCTCTACGGCGGGCTGTATGGGTACCTGATGTTTTTGACCCTCAATCTGATCCAGGGCCAGGGCTACCGGGAATCCGTGGCCGGATTTGCCATTCTTCCTTTCATCTTGTTGCTGGCCGCCATCTCTCGATGGTCGGGGAAGCTGGCCGACAGGTTCGGACCTCGGCTGCCCCTGATTCTGGGCCCCTCTCTGGTCGCCGTCTCCTTTCTGCTTCATTCCTTCATTGGCCTGACCTCCGGACCGCAGGACTATTGGCTGACCTTCTTTCCGGCGGTGACCATAGCAGGCATCGGGATGGGATTTACCGTGGCGCCCTTGACAACCACGGTGATGAGCTCGGTGTCGGACCGCCACGCGGGTACGGCTTCAGGGATCAATAATGCCACTTCGCGAATCGCGGCGGTTCTGGCCGTGGCGGTTCTCGGCTCTGTGGCCCTCTTCCACTTCGGGACAGAGGTCCAGGCACGGGCGGAATCTCTGGGGCTGCCGGCTGCCGCCATGGTGGAACTGCAGACCGAAGCTGCACGATTGGGAGAGGCCGCTGTGCCGCCCAGCGTGCCATCCGGGCAGAGGCAGGAGGTAGATATGGTGCTGCGCGCTGCTTTTGTGGACACCTATCGCTTGATGATGCTTCTGTGCATGGCCCTGGCTGCGGTTGCCGCCCTGCTCTCCGCATTGCTGATTGGAAAGCAACGGGTCCAACCGGCGGGAGAAAAGAAGCTGCTTTCAGGAACTCACAGATCGATCAAACCCGTTTCAGAGGGGGTTCAGAAATGAAAGCGCTGCCCACAGGAACGGTTACCTTTGTCTTTACGGACATCGAAGGGTCCACCCGGCTTATTCAGCGGCTTGGTTCCGGACACCGGGAAGTGCTGGAAACCCATACTCAACTGCTTCGGAAGGCCATATCCGAAGCCGGAGGAATCGAGGTGGGAGAACGGGGAGACGGCTTCTTCTTTGTCTTTGTCAGTGCATGTGATGCAGCCAGAGCCGCTGCTCAGATTCAGCGCTCACTGGCCGAGCATTCCTGGCCCCCTGGGGGCACGGTTCGTGTGCGAATAGGGATGCACACCGGGGAAGGCGTGCTTGGCGGGGACAACTACATGGGGCTCGAAGTACACAGGGCCGCACGAGTCGGTACAGCTGGGCATGGCGGGCAGGTTATCCTATCGGAAGCCACGGCAACGCTGTTGCGTGACAGTCTACCGACAGATTTATCTTTGCGTGACCTGGGTTGCTACCGTCTCAAGGATTTACCTCAAAAAGAGCAACTCTTTCAGCTTCTCATCCCCGGGCTCCCCGCTGACTTCCCACCTCCTAGGACCTTGGGTTTTACGCACATCAATCTGCCTCACCAACTCACCTCTTTCGTAGGCAGGAGGCGTGAACTGGAGGAAGTGCTGCAGGGATTGACTGTCAGCCGCCTGCTGACCCTCACCGGACCGGGCGGAACGGGGAAGACCCGTCTGTCCCTGCAGGCAGCCGCCGAAGTGGCTCCCGGATTCCCGGATGGAGTGTTTTTTGTTCCACTGGCTCCGATCACGGATCCGGAGCTGGTGGTGCCTACGATTCTGTCTTCTCTCAACCTGCCTCCGGCGAAGGGCGATCCGTTTTCATCCCTGCGGGAGTACCTGGAATCTCGCCGGATTCTGCTCGTGCTGGACAACTTTGAACAGATCCTTTCGGCTGGACATCAGGTGGGAGATTGGCTGCGTGCCGCACCGGGATTGAAGGTGCTGGTAACTTCCAGAGCACCGCTTCGTGTTTATGGCGAGAGAGAGTACAGCGTGCCGCCTCTGGATATGCCTGATCCTACCCAACCGACGGAGCTGGCCAAACTGGCAGAAAGCGAAGCGGTGACGCTGTTTGTGGATCGGGCCTCCGCCGCCCGACCCGACTTCGCACTTTCTGAACAAAATGCCTCAACCATCGCGGAGATTGTCACCCGGCTCGACGGCCTGCCCCTGGCCATTGAGCTGGCCGCCTCCCGCGTCAAGCTGATGCCGCCGCAGACTATCCTCGACCGCCTCTCCTCCCGGCTTGCACTGCTCACCGGAGGAGCCCGGGATCTGCCAGCCCGGCAGCAGACGCTGCGCGGCGCGATTGCCTGGAGTTATGAGCTGTTGGAGGAGCCGGTCAGGCAGCTGTTTCGGCGCTTGTCCATATTTGTCGGCGGCGCCTGTCTTCCCGAGTTGGAGGCGGTGTGCGGACCGGACTTTGAATCGGGGGTGGAGGTCCTGGATGCTTTGGCCGTTCTGGTGGATCACAGCCTGGTGAAGCAAAGGCAGCTCGGAACGGAAACCCACATCTCGATGCTTGAAACCATTCGCGAGTTTGCTAACGAGCTGTTGGTTGAAAGCGGGGAGCTTGATCAACTTGAGGAACGTCATACCGAGGCTTTTCTGGCACTGGCCGAATCGGCCGAGCCGAATTTGGTACGCAAAGGCCGCCGACGGTGGCTGGATCGATTGGAGGCGGATGTCGACAATCTGCGAACCGCGCTCTCCCGCCTCATCACCTCAGGTGAGATAGGCTCTGCGCAACGAATGGTGGGAATACTCTGGCGCTTTTGGCAGGTACGCGGCTATATAAAAGAAGGCCGCAAGCGGGCTGCCGAAGTCCTGAGTCATTCCGGAGGTGAGCCTGCCCAACGTGTAAGCGCCCTCTTTGCGGCCGGCGGCATGGCCTACTGGCAGGGTGATATGGAGACGATGAAACAGATGTACGCAGAGGCTTTGGAGCTTGCTCGCGAGCTCAATGATCCTCGTACCCTGGCACTGGCCCTGTACAACAATGCCTTTCCGACCGCGATGCACGGTACGCTCGAAGAGGGCAAACTGTTGCTGGAAGAAGGTTTGGCCGTGGCTGAGGAGCTCGGTGACTCGGCCTTGATCGGCGAGATCCTTTGGGGATTCGGCACCATATACTGGTTTGTAGGGGAGCACCAGGCCGGCGAACCGTGGTACGACCGTGCCTTGGAAGCTCTGCAGGGATCGGATTCGGTTTTCGTGGTGGGATGGGCTCACCACATGCGCGGTTTGCTGCGCACCGAAAAGGGGGATTTTGTCGGGGCTCGGGAGGATTTACGGACCTCGATGAGTTTGTTTGCCGAGGATGATGACCTTTCCGGCATAGTGCTCAGCTTGAACCACTTCGCGGCCCTGGCTTTGGCAGAGGATGACGTGGAGCGGGCGCTGCGTCTGGCCGCGGCGGCTGCAAAAGCCGAAGAGGTGAGCGAGACCGGCATGCTGGAAGTGGTCCAGAACCGGATCCCCGGTTTGACCCAAGCAGATGCTCGAGTAGGCAGAGAGCGTGCTGAAGAGCTTTTAGCGGAAGGACGGGCCATGCCCCTCAAGCAGGCGGTAGCCTATGCTCTGGAGACGCCGGAGAAAGTTGTTGCGTAGCCGCAGATTGGTGCAAGCTGTCGCTGTGTTACTGCGAGGAGGAAACCTTGAAGGTCCTTACAGGCGAGGGGCTTACGAAACCGGAAATCGAGACGATCCTGTCGGCCCTGAGCTCCCCTGTGCTGTCGGACGTCGAACAGCGGCTGCTGCGCTGGACCAGGGAGACCGTGTGGTACGAACCCCGGGTGATTCAAAACAGCACCCGCAGACTCCTGGGCGAAGTGGGTGATCAGGTAACCCTCGACGCCGTGGGATCGGCGGCGATTTCCAATACCCTGGTCAGGCTCTCGTTGGTGAAGCAGTGATTCCCTACATCATCGCGACGAGTGCCGGTTTCACTATTGCCGTGGCTCTTGCCTTGGTCGTCAGTTCTCTGCGGAAGGAACGTAACGTGTTGCGCCGCCGGGTTGAGAGAAGCGCCCGTGAGTTGGAAAGGCTGCAGCGGTCCTTTGCCCGCTTTGCTCCGGCGGGATTGGTGGAGCGCATCATAGAAGCCGGAATGCTCGAAAAAGGGGATCGACGGGAAGTTACGGTGATGTTTACAGATATACGAGATTTCACGCGTATCAGCGAGCAGCAGGATCCGGCCGTTGTAATCGAAGTGCTCAATGGCTACTTCAGCGTGATGTCCGAGGTGATTCGGTCGCATCATGGCCATATCACCAGGATCATGGGGACGGCATCATGAGCGTGTTTGGGGCGCTGGAGCGAAATCCATGGCATGCATTGGATGCCGTGGAAGCAGCGGTCGGCATGAAAAAAGCCCTCGAACAATACAATGAAGCACTGCGGGAACGTGGTTTCCCTGAGTTGAGATTCGGTGTCGGCATCCACAGCGGGACCGTCGTGGCCGGCGTGGTCGGAAGCGACGAGCTACTCGAATTTGCGGTCATGGGTGATGTGGTGAATGTAGTCTCCCGTATCGAGGGACTGACGCGACAGCTCTATACCGATATCCTGGTAACCAATGAGGTCAGGAGTCGAATTGGCGACAGGTTCAACATGATCGAGATGCAGCCGGCCCTCATCAAGGGCAAGAGCGATCGGGTAGTAACCTGGGCGGTTAAAGATTAGATATAATCTGATTAGATATTTTAAGGAGATCTGCAATTATGGCGAGATTCTTTATCGAGGTTCCCCATGAAGCGGAGCCGGGGGCGTGTATTCGTGCTGTTAAAGCCTTCCTCACCACGGGTTCGCATTTCCTCACGAACGCGGATTGGGGATGCTATGACGGGGATCACAAGGCCTGGTTGGTTCTCGATCTGGACAGCAAGAAGGAAGCTCTGTCCGTTATTCCCCCGGGTTTTAAATCTCAAGCGAAAATCGTGCAGCTGAACAAATTCACGATGGAGGATCTCGACACCATGCGACGGCACCACCAGGCTCAGGCCTGAGGGAAGATGATCGGGGCGATCGCCGGAGATATCATCGGTTCTGTTTACGAAGCCCGGCCGATAAAACGCAAGGATTTCCCACTCTTCGATTCCCGCTGCACCTTCACCGACGATTCGGTGCTTACCGTCGCGATAGCATTCGCCATTCTCTCCAAGCGACCCTACAGGGATACAGTGCACGAGATCGGCAGACTCTACCCCCATGCGGGATACGGCGGCTCGTTCATCCGCTGGCTCTCCACCGCTGATCCGCAGCCGTACAACAGCTGGGGCAATGGAGCGGCCATGCGGGTCAGTTCCATCGGTTTTGCGTTCAACACGATTGATGAGGTGCTCGAGCAGGCCAGACTGTCCGCCGAGATATCCCACAACCATCCCGAGGGGATCAAAGGAGCCCAGGCTACGGCACTTGGCGTATTTCTGGCCAAAACCGGATGCAGCAAGGAAGACATACGCGATCAAATCAGCCGGCGCTTCTGCTATGACCTTCAGCGAAGTGTGGACACGATTCGTCCCTCATACAGCTTCAGGATCTCCTGCCAGGAAACGGTGCCGGAGGCGATCGTGGCCTTTCTCGATTCCGATTCCTACGAGGATGCGGTGCGCAACGCCATCTCCCTCGGCGGGGACAGCGACACTCTGGCCTGCATCACCGGGGGTATCGCTGAAGCCTATTACGGCGGTATTCCGAACCAGGTCCGCGCCAAAGTTCGGGAGTATCTGCCTTCGTTTCTCTGGAAGATTACGGAGACGTTCTGCGAGACGTATGGATGTTAGAGGATTGGCGAATAGGGGGAGTATGGCCTACTTGAACACCAACGAGTAATCCAGCGGCTTGTCGAGCAACAGGACCCGGATCAATGGAACGGTGAAGATCACGCCGTCCGCAGTGATCTTGCCCCCGGATTGGGAGACCAGGTTTCCTCGCACCGTGACCTTGGTTTCGATGTACGCGTTGCGAACGCTGTCCGCACCCCCCTCGCCGAGGGCCAGGTCCATGAGCTCGTAGTACTCCTCCTCGGTCGTGTCGTCGTTTTCCTGTGGTCCCAATCCTTCAAATAGCGGATTTTGAAGTGCCGGTATGAAGGTCATCACAGCGGAGAAATTTTTTCGGTCCAGGTGAAAACGGACCGAAAATCCCTGGCTCACTTTTTCGAAGCGAATGATGCCGGACTGCTGTAGTTCCTGCTCGCTGGCGAACACCTCCTCGATGCTTGTGAACTGCAGCTTCATGTTGAGGGTATCCGGAGTCGGAGTGGAAATGGCCAGCAGGTTCACGTCCTCGCGCTCGGCAAACTCTTTCTTGATCTCCTCCACATTGAAGATTTGACCTTCCGTGGATTCGCCGGTGAGGGCGGACAGATCTTCGATATATTGGACGAAGACGGGCTCCAGGCGGATCTGCATGGAAACCGTTCCGGATGCATTCGCCTCGAGTTGTACCTGTTGTTTGATCGTGCAGCCCAGAAAGGCGCTGATGACAAGCAGCGACAACGCTGCCGGCCAGAGAATCCTGGAATGGATGTTTCGCCGTATCATGCACTGAAAGATAGACCCTTCTTGGGTAGAAGTCAACGAGAGCATTCACTATAATCTCAAGCGCTATGCGAGAGGTGACAGTGTATCCCGGGGGCATGATCATTCACGTGGAGGAGGGCACTCCGATTCGAGACCTCCTTATTCGGGAGGGACTGTTGGTGGATTTTCCCTGCGGCGGCAGAGGCCTCTGCAATCAGTGTAAAGTCACCATCGATCCGCCTCCGCAGAGCGGCAAGGCTGGTAGAAAAGCGCTGTCCCAAACGGAGATCGATGCGGGAGTACGCCTGGCCTGCCAGGCGGCGGTCGAAGGGGATTGTTCCATTACCATTCCCGAAGAGAAAGAGGTAGAAGTCGTGTGGCGTGATCCGGCCAAGGCTGAGGGAACGCAGCTGCTGTACGGAGATCCGATCATCCTGCGCAGGCACCTGCGGCTGGATACGCCGACCCTGGATGACCAGCGCGCCGATTGGGAGCGGCTGCATGAAGCCTTGGATCGCGGAAAAACCCGGATGCCCGAGGTCACTCCGGAAACGGCGGAAGGTTTTTCCCGAATCTTACGGGAGAACAAGTGGGAGGTCGATGCCTTCCTCGAAGATTCCGGGCTGATCTGCATCAAAGCACCATCGGATGAACCGGTGTACGGATTTGCCGTTGATCTGGGTACGACAACCGTGGATGTGTCTCTTCACAATCTCGAGACCGGTCGTCGAATCGGCCGCAAGACCATGTTGAACCGCCAGTCCGCTTTCGGTGCCGACGTGATTTCCCGCACCCAGGCTTTCCACGAGAATCCGGAGAGCGTGCGCAAGGCCGCCCTGGAGACCATCGCCGACTGCGCCGAGGCGTTGCTCAAAGAAAACAGTGTACCGAGGCAGCGGGTGGTACGCAGCACGGTGGTGGGAAACTCGATCATGATTCACATCCTCCACGGACTGGATCCCCGCCAGTTGACACTGGCCCCGTACATCCCCCTGGTGGCGGGTATGGTGCGGCGCAGACCGGAGGAGTTCGGATGGTCGTTTCAAAGCTGCGGATTCGTGGAAACCCTGCCCCTGATTTCCGCTTTCGTCGGAGCGGACACCATGGGGGTGATTCTGGCCCTGGACCTGGAGCACGAGGAGGAGATCTCCCTGTCGATCGATATCGGTACCAACGGTGAGATCGTGCTGGCCAAGGAGGGAGAGCTGATCACCACCTCCACCGCGGCGGGACCGGCGTTCGAGGGCGCTCAAATATCCTGCGGAATGCGGGCATTGAACGGTGCGATAACCGGGATTTCTATCGATAGAGGCGGCCGGATCGATCTGCAGGTGGTCGGCGGGGGGAAGGCAAAAGGAATCTGCGGCAGCGGTCTGATTTCTGCGGTTGCGGAGCTACTGGAGGCTGGTCTTCTCGATTCCAGCGGCAAACTTGCCGCTCCGGAGGAGGTGACCGATCCCGGACTCAGGAAGCGCTTCTTCAAGCTTGACAAGATTATGGCCTTCCGTCTGGGCGCCGACGGCTCGGATGCGGTCTTCATCTCTCAGAAGGACATTCGGGAACTGCAGCTGGCCAAGGGGGCGATTCGTACGGGTATCGACATGCTGCTGGCTGAAACCGGGGTAGAGGTTCGGGCTTTAAAAAAAATCCGCCTGGCCGGGAACTTCGGTTCCGGTGTGGATATCGGAAATACGATCCGCATCGGCCTGATCCCCGAGGTGGGTATCGAGACGGTGGATGTGGTCGGTAATGCCGCTCTGCGGGGAGCCTCCCTGGTGCTGGTATCCAGAGAATACAGAAGCAAAGCCCATGGGCTCCACAGAAGATGCCGCTTCCTCGAACTGGCGGCCAAACCCGAGTTTCAGATGCGCTTCGCCTCCTCTATGTTTTTCTGATTCGTTGCCCGGTTGTGTCGTAGCGGGACCGACAGACGGACAAAGCAGCTCTTACTGTTTCGCAGAAAGCGCCGACAGAATTCCGGCGCGGGGGGGAAAGCGATGCCACTTACCCGTCGATCGAAATCCCCTGTTCTTCATGGTTTCGAAGATGAAATCGGCGAGCTCCTCGATTTTTGATGACCTGGATTCAAATCCTATTACGAATATGTTCTTTTGGCCGGTACCGGCAAACATCGCCTCCGCGGTTGCCGTGAAGCTTCCCCGTAAAGCGTTCTCCAGTGGAGGCGGAACGGCTGCCTCCACCTGAGGAATGTGATTGATCAATCCCAGAAATCCCGCCTGTTTCCGCCCGTACAATTCGAGGACGGCCTTCATCAAGAACAGGGCTCCCTTGATCCAACTATCAACAGCCCGATCGATCGTGTCTGTTGCGGTTTCCTGAAGGAGTTTCTGTTCGAGCTCCGGTGTGCAGAGCAGAAGGGTTTCGTCGATGCTGTGGAAGCGATTGAGTGCAGAGAGCAAAACATTTTTAGCGGAAATCGCAGACTGTCTGTTCCAATCGATTACCGCCAGCTTCTCCTCCTCGGACACCAGAGGTGTTTCGATGCGGCTCTGGTCGGAGCAGGTTGCGGCTACGCCGTATCCTTCACTTAGATACCGGCGTACCAGCTGGTCTCCCAGGGGGGTGTGTACGTCTGTGATCAGGGCTACTCGCTTCACCGCATCAGCATCTTAGCAAGGCAGGAAAGCGGTGGTCAACGGCACTGCCGATTGCGGTATTGCCGCCGGTGTTCAAATCTCTTTGAATCGCGTACCATGGGCCGTGCAGAAATCAGACGCTTTCAAGCTGGTCCTGGTGTCGTTTCTCTGGGGAGGGCAGTTCGTCGCCGCCCGTATCGCTACGGCGGAAGCACCTCCCTTTGCCGCTTCTTTTCTCCGCTACCTCTTCGCCGCCGTTACGCTGCTGATCATCCACCTGATTCGGGAGAGGCGCTTCTGCCGTCTGTCGCTGCGCCAGTGGGGCTGGCTCACCTTGCTGGGTCTTTCAGGTGTGTTCCTCTACAATCTGTTCTTCTTCTCCGCCCTGGCCATTGCCCCGGCCGGACGCAGCTCCGTGGTGGTGGCCATGACCCCGACGGTGGTCTCGGTGGCCTCGATCATCTTCTTCAAGGATCGTTTTTCCATACTCCGGGTTCTCGGTCTAGTGATCGCCCTATTCGGTGTATCCTGGGCGATCAGCGGGGGAGATCTTCCGAGTCTGCTGCGCGGGGAGATCGGCAGGGGAGACCTGTACATCTTCGGGGCCATGCTGAGCTGGGCAACTTTTTCGATCATCGGCAAGATCATTCTCAGGGAGCTTTCCCCCCGGCTGGCGATCACCTACGCCTGTCTGATCGGCACGGTCGCTCTGGCAATACCGGCTGTGCTGGAAGGTGGGTTGGCCGGGATCCCGCAGTACTCGCTGAAAATGTGGCTGAGCTTGGCCTATTTGGGATTGATGGGCACCGTACTGGCCTTTATTCTCTACTACCAGGGCATCAAGTCGATAGGTCCCTCGAAAACGGCCATATTCGTCAACCTGGTACCCATTTGGGCCATGAGTCTCGGTACAGTCGTACTGGGGGAGAGGATCACCCTGTCGCTGATTTTAGGTGCCGGCATGGTTGTAGGCGGAGTTTTTCTGACTAGCAGATCGTGAGGACAACGAGGGGTAATGATATGAGCGAAAAGGCAAGAATCTTGACCTTCGGTTTTTCAGACGCCGACCAGGGGCACATCGATGCCCGTATGTCCGAGATCGGTGTGCCTGCGCCCACTCATCTGCTGAGCCGACACGGATCTGTCGTGATCGGCGATATCTTGCAGGAGGGAGCGATCGGAACGGAGGAACTCGACTGCGAGGAGCGGTTGGTGTTATTTCACAATGTCTCGGATGGAGGGGTGAGATCCTTGATGCAGGTTTTCAAGTCCCTCGAGATTCCTAAACCGATCTTTGCCATCGTTACCGAAACCTCGATCACCTGGACTCTCGCGGAGCTGATGGCTCACCTGACCGAGGAAAAGCGGATTCACGAAGGCTCGAAATAGGTGTTTGAAAGGAACCACCCGCCCACTTTGGCCAACGCCCAGGGCGCGTAGATGCCAACGGTGATCAAGGTCAGGAGTATCTGTCCCCAGAGTAATCCGAAGCCCCTGCCGGTCTGACCTCGGAAGCCGAGCCGGCCCACGGGCGCCTGTATAGCGTGGAATTCCGTGTGTTCGACGAAGTAGCGATAGATCTTGATGTAGGCCACCGGCAGGTAGATGCCCAGCGTAACGGCGCTGATCAGAAATTGAACCCAGATCAAGGCGACCGTAGGCCAAAATTGGGTTGTCCAAGAAATGGCGTAGCTGCGGTAGCGAAGGTTTGTGAAAAACCAGCGGTAGATTGCATACAGGTAGGCGCAGAAGAAGCTCCAGAAGATCAGCTGCACGAGGGCCAGGAGCATGAACGATTGAAACGGGTTCAGGGCCAAAGGAGAGCCGAAAAGGGGTTGTTCCAGACGGACTTGAACAAGTGCGAGGGGGATGACGGGGAGTACGATGGTGAGAAGAAATATCACGAACAATCTCCCTCCCTTACCTGCAAAACCAAGATGTTCTTCCTTGTAGGATACCTCGCCGACTAAATAGCGACAGATGCGGGAGATGTACCACGGTAGATAGATACCGAGTGTGATTCCTGTCAAGAATATCCCGAGAAGATTCAAGCCGAAGAACCTGCCGATGGATCCCCGGAATTGAAACATCTCGTTGTCGAAAGCCATCGCCGAGATAAGTTTCCTCAGAATCGGAATGTAGAACAGCACGGTGAGAAGGAATAGGGCCACGACCGATAGCAGTATCCCAACAGCGGCCAGCGGCGATTGGGCGACTATCTCCTCGGCTCTACGGCTCTGAACAATGATCCACGTTTCGAGGATCAGCCAAGGGATAAAGAACGCAATGAACAGAGGAAAAAATTTCCTGGAATCCAAATTGAAATCAAACTCTCGTTTCATTCTTCTATCTCCATACTCATCCGTATTATCGGCCCGCAGATCCTTGTAGATTTACAGGAATATGGCGGAATCTCTATCTATTTGCTATCCTGGGCGGTGTGGAGGTTCGAGCGTGAAGATAGCTATTGGCCAGATCAATCCCACCATAGGGGATTTCGTTGGCAACGCGACCAAGATCCTCGGTTATGTGGACCGGGCCCATAAAAAGGGCGCCGATGTCGTCGTGTTTCCCGAAATGTGCGTATGCGGTTACCCGCCGATGGATCTGCTGGACCACGGTTCATTCGTGGAAGCGAACCTGAAGACCCTGCGCCTCATACAGCAACAGTCACCCAAAGGAATCGGGATCGTATTGGGATATGTCGATAAAAACAGATCCGCTTCAGGGAAAGCGCTGGTGAACGCGGTTTCCCTGATCCATGATGGCGAGGTGCTGTTCACCCAGGCCAAGTCACTCCTTCCGACCTACGACGTGTTCGACGAGGCCCGCTACTTCCAGCCGGCGGATGAGCGCCGGACCGTTTCCTTCAAGGGTGAGCAGATCGGTATCGCCATCTGCGAAGACATCTGGTGGGAGACGGATCAGCTGCATGCCCTTCATTATCCGGTGGATCCGGTCAAGGAGCTTCTCGACAAAGGCGCGACCTTGCTGTTTTCTCCTTCTGCCTCACCGTTTTACTCGGGAAAGCTCGATGTCCGTTACGGCCTCCTCTCCGGGATAGGAAAGTCTTCCGGAGTGCCGGTGGTGTACGTGAACATGGTTGGAGGCAACGACAGTCTGATCTTTGACGGGCGCTCCCTGGTCACCGCCGCCGACGGTACTTTGAGCTTCCTCGGGTCCAGTTTCGAAGAACAGCTCGCCTTCGTGAATACCGACACTCTCGTGGCAAAAGCGGATATCGAGGTGGATAGGTACGAGGAGATCGAGCAGGCGCTGGTATTGGGGATTCGGGATTACCTGGGAAAATGCGGTTTCAAACGCGTGCATGTAGGTCTTTCAGGCGGGATCGATTCGAGCGTTGTGGCCGTACTGGCCCAGAAAGCGGTGGGGGCGGACAATGTCACGGTATTCGCCCTGCCTTCCCGCTATTCATCCCCCGGCAGCCGGGATGACGCCGCGCAGCTGGCCAGGAATCTGGGCGTGCAACTGCACAGACTGTCGATTGAAGGAATGTTTGAAGCGGGCTTGCAGACCCTGGCTCCCGTGTTCAAGGGCAAATCCGTCGACGCAACCGAAGAGAATCTCCAGGCCCGGATACGCGGTCTTCTGCTGATGGCTTTCTCAAACAAGTTTCATTCCCTCCTCCTCACAACGGGCAACAAATCGGAGCTGGCCACCGGCTACTGCACTCTCTACGGCGATATGTGCGGTGTACTGGCGGTCATCGGGGATCTCTTCAAAACCGAAGTCTATGCTTTGGCCCGCAGTCTGAATCGAGAGAAAGAGGTGATCCCTGCGTCGGTGCTCACGAAAGTTCCGAGCGCCGAGCTGCGGCCGGATCAGGCCGATCAGGACAGCCTCCCGCCCTACGACCTGCTCGACCAGATCCTGCAGCTGTACCTGCTTCAGAGTAAGACCGTCGAGGAGATCACCGCGTTGGGTTACGAGGCGGGGCTGGTGCGGAGCGTGCTGAACATGGTAGGCAAAGCCGAGTTCAAAAGGCGTCAGGCTCCCCCGGTTCTGAAAGTCAGCCCGCGTGCCTTCGGAACCGGCCGGCGCATCCCCATCGCCAGAGTCATCCACGAAGCCTGAAACTCCCCGCTTTGTGCACAACCGGAGGCCGGATTCAGACACCCGTGCGACACAGGTGGGATCCAGCCTGGCCTGCACCCCGAAAGAATTTTGTTGACCAAAGAAGTAATATATAACTATTTTCATATACACAGAATCTATCAGAGGAGGACGTAAATAGATGAAAAAGAGATTTTATGTGTTTGTCGCTTTGATCGTGCTGTTGCTGGCCGCTCCTCAATTGTTCGCCCAGTACAACAGGGACCTGGTGGTCTCGGTGATGCGGGACAATGTCCGACTGCTAGGAGAAATCAACAAGGCATTGCAGGCTGAAGATTTCTACGCCACCGCTTTAAGCCTCATGGAACTGGCAGGGGGATCCAGAACCCTGCAGCAGACCCCCCCGCCGGGTGGGTCCCGGGCCGAATGGAACAGGATCCACGGAGAGATGATCGACGCGGCTTTTCGAGCTGTCGGGGCTTGTGGGGCGAAAGACGCAGCAGCAGTGCAGGCTGAGGTAGCGAATTTGATTGCACTCCGGAACGAGGGACACTCGAAGTTCAGGTAAACTGAGCCAGAGCAACTTCCAAACATTAGACAGTAAGCCCGGGGATCGTCTGCATCGCCCGGGCTTTTTTTCTGTCCCCCAGAACGCTCTTATGTCGTCAGAATGGCGGGAAACTCCGCGAAGAGGCGTGTCATATAATACAGCTCTCTCACCCAGATACTGGAGTTTGGCGGTCCGAAGCGGTCGTTTGGCCTTTGTTGAGGATCAAAGCGGGAAGTTCCCATCGGTTTCTGCAGTGTGAAACCGAGAAGCTGAGAGATCAGGAGATTCAAGTTCTCCAGGCGGGATGATTTCTTCATGCAGGCGTCGAGCTTGAGGAGTGTATGGGAAAGCTCGAACCCACGAAAGAGCAAAGTTGGGTTTCCGAGCCTCCGGCTCACGCCGCCCATGGGATTGAACTCCGAGTTTACATCGGGGCGGTTCAGATAGATCCAGGGAAGAAGAGCATCGAAGTATTGCTGGAGTCCTTTGACCGCATATCCCGATTCGTCTAGGGACACCGCAGTCTGAGCCTGGAGCATTATTTTGTCGATACTAGCCGCCTCCCCATTAAAATCCATCGAAAACAACTTCTGCGGCTCCTGCGGAAAAAACTTGGATTTGAGATTTCGCACCATTTTCCTGTAGACATCTTTTCCGGTCAGTCTGTGCAGCTCCAGGAACAGCGGAATAAGCACCGGTGAATCTTCTGTCGGACCGGCGGACAGGAGAGAATCGGGATAGAGCAGATTGGAAAGATCCTCGAGGTTTTGATTCCCCTGCATAAGGGCATCAGCCATGTGCGAAGCCGCGTGCAGATAGGCTGAGGCGGCAAGGCTCTTGGATTGCAGCACGACGGCAATTCGGAGAAGCATCAAGGCTATGGCGACCGATTCGCTCAGGGGAATGGAAATTGTAGAATCGGGGGGGAGCCAGGATCTGCGGTTTTTCCGGTAGTTTGGGTAGAACAGGCCTCGGGGGTGCTGGCCCCTCAAGGAAAAGTCCGCCAGGCGTCGGGACAGCTCAACGGCATCCCCATCGTCTGGCCGGTACCGTAGCTGAATCAGGGCCAAGGTACAACCAGCCAGAGACGAGAGTGTATTTCCCTCCTTTGTTTCCAACAATCCGCATACCGGACCGTCATCTACGAGAAATAATTTCAAACATTCATCAATCTGACCTTCTATGTAATTCCTTGGATGTGGTTTGGATAACCGCGGCGGTGAATGTAATCTGCTGCGGTTCCGCGCCAGGACTGCGCTGATCCCGTAGCGCCGGATCTGATCTGGGGCTGCGGAAATGAGGTTGAGACGCAGGCCGTACTCGAACGCTCCATCGCTGCGAAAGAACCGCGAATCGTGGATTCCTCTCCGCCGTTTCTTGTCGGACGGAACCCCGGAAGCGGCGGGCACCCGCAGCTCGACCCGTACGAAATCTGCATCACCGCCGTATTCAAGACGCCGCAGCTCGATGCTCCCCACTTCTCCCAGGGAAGCCGTGGGATCGGAAAAGATGAGCACCGATTCAGGCTCCCTGAAAAGGAAGAGTCCATTGGCATAACAGGTTCGATCTCCAGGAGCCAGGTGGCTCGTTTGGGGAACGACACGGCCGGCGTTCAGCCCGGGAAACAGATAGGTCATCTCGGCGTCGGCGGGAAACTCCAGGCAGAAGCTGAGGCCGAAGTTCCCTTCGGGAACAATATTCCAATGTCGCTCGATACAGAAGCCATGGCCGTTTTCAGCGATGTAGTCGCGTATGGTTGAAGTGAGAAAGTAGGCAACGACCGTGTCACCCCTGCAACTAATGCTCTCCGGGTAGCGTATCTCACCATCCTGGTAGAGACTGTAACGCAACCTACACGAAATCGTACCTTTTTCTATCGTAACCGTTCGGAAATCTGCCTGTACTATGCGCATGATTCTCAAAAGCAGCATCGGGGGCTGTCTGTACGGATATTACCACGGTGAACGACCTCGCGTCACCACGGTTTCCGTGGGAGTGTTGGGATTAATGGGGTTCTCAAACCCTCAGGTTTCTATCAAAATTTGATGTTTTTCTTCGGATTTTCCAACTTTTCCTATCCGGGCGTATCTCCGGTTGGTCCGAGTATCAAGACTGCGGCGAAAATGCTTGCGGAACTTTTCCTATTTGGGTATGCTTAAATAAGTGAATGAACGTTCATTCACTTATTTAAGGAACGGATAGAGCACGGCGGATGGGTCGGCCCAAAGACAGCGAGATGAGAGACAGCATTCTCACAGCAGCATTTCGGATGTTCGGGGAACGAGGCTTCGGCGGTACGACCATCAAAGATCTGGCCCAAAGCCTGGATATCTCCCCCGGATCGGTCTACACCTACTTCTCCGGCAAGGAGGAGCTGTTCCGCTGCACGGTGGAGGAGGGATGGCAGCGCTTTCTGCTGGAGATCAGCCGTATCGTGACCGCACCGAAGGAGCTGAAAGAACGCTTCGACAGCATTCTGGACTACTGCTTCGAATCTCTAAAGCAAGCCCTGCCGCTGCTGCGGGGAATGCTCTTCGATTCCCGACAGAGACGACTGCTTCATGAAAACCTGCAGTTGCTCTGTCAGCTGCTGGAGCAATTGATCAGGGAGGGGCAGAGCCAGGGCCTGATCCGGATTGTCCTGGCGGAGGAGCACGTCCGCGCCCAGATCAAGATCAATGTCTTCGGTGTGCTTTCATCGGTAGCACTGGCTCAGGATGAGACGCTGGACCGGGAAATTGATGTTGTCAAATCCGCGGTGAAGCATCTGCTGTATCAACGGTTGAAATTGGAGGATACAGGGTGAAGAAGCGCTGGTGGCTGGTTGTCATCGTGATTGTCATTGCAGCCCTAGTGCTCTGGTTGGTTTTTCAACGGATCACGGCTTCGGACAACGGAGCCTCTGAAGCGGAGCCGAGGGTCACGGTTCGAACCGCCTTTCCCCGAATCGGTACCATTGAGGGGGTATTGAGCACCTCCGGCACCCTGACCGCAAGCAAGACGATCTTCATAACATCGAAGCTGTCGGGACGAGTCGAGGCGATCCCCGTGCAAGAGGGTCAAGCGGTTATCGAGGGTGAGCTATTGGTACAGGTCGAAGAGGAAACCCCCCGTCTGCAGCTCGAACAGGCCTACGGGGCCTGGCAGGCTGCTCAAGCTCAGTATGAAAAGGCTCTGAAAGGAGCCAGAGCGGAGGAGCTGGAGAATGCCCGTGCGCTGTATGAGAAGGCGGAGAAGGACTTGATTACCGCGGAGGAGAGTTTCACCCGATCGAAGCAGCTGTACGACAGCGGCACAATTCCGAAAGCCCAATTCGAGCAGGCCGAGTCTGCGCTGCGGGCGGTGCGCACAGAGCTGGAGAATGCCGGTCGAAGTTTGCGGATGCTGGAGGAGGGTGCAAGTCCCGAAGAGAAACGCATGGCCCGCGCCCAGGCGGAAGCGGCCAAGGCGAGTTATGAGCTGGCACGCCTGCAGCTGGGATTCACCCGGATTCGCGCCCCAGCTTCCGCTGTGGTTGTCGAGGTGCTGCAGGACGAGGGAAATATCGTGGGGACCTCCACCCCGATTCTGGTACTCATTCAGGATGATCGCATTCAAGTGGAGATCGAGGTAGCGGAAAAATACTACGGAGAGATTTTGGGCAGGGACGAGGCCCTCCAGGCGCGGATCTATCCGCAGGCCTATCCTGGATCGACTGCCTTCCGAGGACACATCCTCACCGTAGCTCCGACTATCGATCCGGGAAGCCGCACTTTCACAATAACGTTGGATATCGAGGATCCGCAGAACCTGCTCAGACCGGGTATGTACGCGGAGGTCGATCTGATTTTGGAACGGGTAGCCGATGCCCTGCTGGTGCCGGCATCGGCCCTTCTCGAGAGAGACGGACAGATGATCGTGTTCGTGGTCGACAAATCGGAAGGGACCACGGTCGCGGCTTCCAAGACGGTAATTCCGGGTCTGGCTGAGGCTGCCGAGGTGCAGATTCTGTCTGGAGTGGATCCCAAGGACGAGGTGATCGTGGAGGGCAATACCTTTCTGGAAACGGGTCAACGAATAGACATCCTGGAAAACGAATGAAACTGCCGGAAATATCGGTAAAACACCCGGTCACCACGGCCATGGTGTTCCTGGCTCTTTTGATCCTGGGGCTGGTCTCCCTGTCCCAGCTTGGTTTGGAGCTGTTGCCGGATATCTCCTTTCCCACGGTGGTGGTGTTTACTCCGTATCCGGGAGTGGGGCCGGAGGAGATCGAGTCCAGCATCACTGAGTCCGTCGAGGATGCGGTATCAACTCTCAACGGCGTGGAGAGGATCTCTTCCGTGTCCAGCGAAGGGGTGTCGATGGTGATCATCAATTTCACCTGGCGTACAAATATGGAAACCATCGTCGGGGAAATCCGGGAAAAGTTGACCGCCATCGAGGATGATCTTCCCGCCGCCGCTGAGCGTTCCTCCATCGTGCGCTTCAATCCTGAGTTTCTGCCCTCCATTGTACTCAACGTCTCCTCACCGACGGCCGGGCTGGATCTGCGCCGCTTGTCGGAGCAGAGCATCGTTCCGGAGCTCGAGAAAATCGAGGGTGTTGCTACCGTGGAGGTCTTTGGCGGTAAGATCGCCGCGGTGACCTGCACCCTGGACCTGAACAGCATTCGCAAGCTGGAGATTCCGATTCTGAATATCCTCAGGGTGTTCGAGGCCGAGAATGTGAACCTTCCGGCTGGTTCTATCAGCGTTGAAGATCGGTATATCGTGCTTCGCGCCCTGGGGGAATTCAACTCCTTGCGGGATATAGAGAAAGTTCTGATCGGATACAAGGATACGGTTCCCGTTTATCTGAAAGACGTGGCCGAGGTGGGTCTGGGGTACCTGCCCCGGGAACAAACTTTCCGAACAGAGATGGGGGAGGGCGTCCAGCTGGCGGTGCGCAAGCAGCCGGGGCACAATACCGTGGACATCAACAGGGAGGCAAAGGAGCAGCTCCGCCGACTTCAACAGAGACTTCCTCCCTCCGTGGAGGTAAGCGTTCAGTCCGACCAATCGACCCAGATCCTCAATTCGATCGGCAGTGTGGCCCGGGCTGCCTGGCAGGGGGGACTGCTTGCCGTGCTGGTCCTGCTGTTTTTCCTGCGCAGCATCCCCTCCACGCTGATCATCTCCATCGCCATCCCGGTGTCTGTGGTAGCGACCTTTTCCCTGATGAACTTCGCCGGCATCAGTATGAACATAGTCTCCCTGTTGGGCATTACCCTGGGGGTGGGAATGTTCGTGGACAATTCCATCGTCGTTCTGGAATCGAATTTCCGCAAGACTCTGGCCGGGGTGCCCCCCAGAGAAGCGGCAGTTGCTGGTACCGCGGAAGTCGGTACGGCCATTACAGCCTCTACGCTCACGACCCTGGTCGTGTTCTTCCCCCTGGTCTTCGTGAAAGATTTCGCCGGACTGATCTTTCAGGATCTAGCCTATACCGTGGCTTTCGCCCTGTTCATCTCTCTGGTCATGGCCCTGACCCTGGTACCGGTACTCTGCTCTCGATTCCTCAGGCTGCCCGAAACGCACAGGCTAAAGAACAGAGCTGCAGAGCCAGAGGCAGAGCCGCAGCTTGCAGATCTGGATGTGAGCCTGGCGGAGATCGAGGTACACACGGGCAATCGTATCATCGATGGGATTACCCGCGGGATTCGGGATTTGTTGCTGCGATTGGATGAGCTGTACGAGCGAGGGATCAGTTGGGCCTTGCGTCATACAGCAACGGTGATTGTCTCGGCGGTCGTTCTGCTGCTGATCAGCCTGACCTCTCTTGCGGCTCTGGGAATGGAGTTTATGCCGGAAAGCGACGAAGGCCAGTTCGCTATATCCATGGAGACCCGCATCGGCTCCTCTTTCGAGAGGACCGGGGAAAAGGTCCTGGAGTCCGAACGGATCATTCGCGAGCTGTCCGGCAAGGATCTCACCTCGATTTCCACCAGCGTAGGCCGCGGGGGCACGATGCAGGGGACTGCAGAGAGAGGAAGCCATCTCAGCGTGCTGGAGGTCCGCCTGGTGGACAAGGACAGGCGGGGCCGCACGATCTGGCAGACGATCAACGAACTGTCGAAGCGGCTACCCCAAGGGGTGATGGACAGCCGTTTTCGCTTCAGTTTGCAGGGAGTCGGAGCCTTGGCCACAACCGTGACCGGCGACAGTGAGCCGATCGTCATAGGAATCCGCGGGGACGATCTGCAGCGAAGCTACACCTATGCTCAAAGAATCGCTTCCCGTATGAAGCGGGTGCACGGCATCCGGGACGTCGAGCTGTCCTTTAAAACGGGCAAACCGGAGCTGCAGTTTCGAATCAGGCGCAAGGAAGCCGGCAGTCTGGGCCTCAGTCCTCTGGAGATCGCCGCCACCCTGCGAACGGCCTACAAAGGCAGCAAAGTGTCGACCTTTCGCGGCGGCGATGACAAGTACGATGTATATGTGATTCTCAGGGAAGAGGACAGAGACTCCCTGAAGGGAATCCAGAAATTGTTCTTCGTCAATTCTCTTGGTGAGGCGATCCCCCTGGAGAACGTCGTGGAAGTGGTGAGGGGAAGCGGGCCGCTGACGATTGAGCGGGAAAACCGGATGCGCGTCATAAAGGTCACCGCAGCCCTGACAGGGGAACGCGCCCTGAACCGGGTGATGGCGGAACTGCAGGAGACGGTGGCTGAGCTCGGTGCCGTGCCCCCGGGTCTCGAGTTGACCTACTCCGGCTCTTATCGGCAGATGCGGGAATCCTTCCGCAGTCTGTTTTTCGTCCTGATCCTGGCCGTGGCACTGGTGTACATGGTGCTGGCTTCCCAATTCGAAAACCTGATTCATCCGCTGATCGTCATGTTCTCGGTGCCCTTCTCTGTTATCGGCCTGGTGGCCGCGCTGGTGGTAACCGGAACGACCTTTAGCATTATGAGCTTCATCGGTGCGATCCTGCTGGTGGGGATCGTGGTCAACAACGCCATCGTGCTGATCGACTACATGAATCGGCTTCAAGGTCGAGGTCTTGGCTTGCGGGAGGCGATCATTCGGGGCGGGAAGACCCGCCTCAAACCGATTCTGATGACCAGTTTCACGACCATTTTCGGTCTCCTTCCCATGGCCATCGGCGTGGGCGCCGGTTCGGAGCTGCGGGCTCCCCTGGGGCGAGCGGTGGTGGGCGGACTTTTAACCTCCGGCTTCGTAACCCTGATCCTCATCCCCACTGTCTATTGGCTGGTGGAATCCCGCATCCGGAAGAGGCAGTCATGAGAACGGCCGCCGTCTTTTTGCTTCTATTCGCACTTCAGTCGGCGGGAACGATCCGAACACCCGGAATCCTTTGTGCGGAATCTTTGAGTTTCGAGCAGGTCAGGAAACTGGCGGAGGATCGCAGTGAAATCCTGATGCTCCAGAGAAGCGCGCTGCGACAAGCCGGACTGTCTCTGGCGGAAACCAGAAGCCGCCTCGGGCCGGAGCTGAGCTTTCAGGCGTCAGGCAGCTATCTGGCCAATCCCCCGGAGGGCATCACGGTGCGGGCCGGGGAGCTGGGGACGATTCCGAATCCCCTGCCGCCTCCGGCTCTGATTGCCGTACCCGCCGAAGATCTCACCTTCATCGAGGACTCCCGACACGGCTATTTCGAGTTCACCCTGGAGCTCCGCCAGCCCCTGTATACGTGGGGAAAATTGGAGAACGCGGTGGACCTGGCAGCCCTGGGACTGGATGCATCCCGCGCCGAGTTCAGCGAGCGGGTGCAGGAGCTCAACCGGGATCTGCACGGGGCTTATTTCTCCGGTGTGCTGGCCAGGGAATCCGCGGGCTTGCTGCAGCAGATCCTGGACATTCTTCTGGAGATCGAACAGGATAGACAACGGGCCTTCCAGCTCGGATCCGTGAACAAACTGGCGGTGCTGCAGATCCAAACCCAACTTTCCGCGGTGCGGCGGCAG
Organism: Spirochaetaceae bacterium; assembly: GCA_020353535.1. GTDB lineage: Bacteria > Spirochaetota > Spirochaetia > SZUA-6 > DRHE01 > JAFGQJ01. The sequence continues at coordinate 683,284 of CP070696.1, forward strand.
CTCGTCCAAGCGCAGGAAGCCTACCGGACCGCCCTGCAAGCGTTGGCATTGTACACGGGATTGGATCCTCTGAGCCTGAGTCTGGACTCGGGATTTCGGACGGAGCTCCCCGACATTGCGGAGGCGGAGCTCAAGGAGCAAGCCGCGGAAAACGCCCCGACTCTGAAGAAGGTGTTGCTGGAACGGGAACAGGCCCGGGTAAATCTCAAGTTGGTTCGTGGTGGAGCGATCCTCCGACCAGACTTTTCATTCAAACTCTCCTTCGAGGTTTCAGGGCAGGCTATCCCCTGGAGTGAGGCCGGCTGGCAGGACACCTGGAAGCTCAACCTAATTGCCGGCGTCGGTATGGATGGATCACTTTTCGATTCCGGCCGTTCAGGGCAGCAGCTTCGGCAGGCGGAAGAGGTTATGGCTGCGAGCCAGCAGACGATCGAGCTTACGCGCAAGCAGCTTCACCTGCAGGTGCGACAGGCTGTGGAAGCGCTCCGGCAGCGCTGGGCCGAGCTCCAGGAGACGAGAACCGCGCTCAGCCAGGCAGCGGAAGAGGAAAAAAACGCCCGCGAGGGATTCGATCAGCAGATTTTGACCCGGGAACATTGGGGCGCGGCGCGGATCGCCTTGCTGCAGAAGCGGTTGGACGTTTTGCGGTACGCGTATTCCTTCGAGCGTGCACTTCATGAACTTGAATCTCTTGCCGGTTTTTACTAGCTTTCGCTAGCCCGTGGGACCGTCTGTGCCGATCAACTAACTAGAGGAGGGTGAGGTCCATTTCGAAAACACAGCGCAAACAACATTTCCTCTGTACGGTCTGTCAGCACGAGGAGCCGAAGTGGTTGGGCCGCTGTCCGGAATGTGGAAGCTGGAACAGCTTCGAGGAGTCGGTAGGGAAGGCTTCCGGGCAGAAAGGTAGGGAACGGGCCGACAGCTTTCCCACACCTCTGTCCTCCATACAGACCAAGGAAACCCTGCGGCTGGATTCTGGTACGGAGGAGATGAACAGGGTTCTGGGCGGTGGCATCATGAAGGGTTCGGTCACACTGCTGGCCGGCGAACCGGGAATCGGCAAATCGACGCTGATGCTCCAGCTGGTTGCGGGTGTGCAGAGCGGCGGCCGAACATTGTACATCTCGGGAGAAGAATCGCCGGCCCAGATTCGGTTGCGGGCAGACAGGCTGGGGATCCAGAGCAGCCGGATCGAAGTCTATTCCGAAACCGAGCTGTCCGCCCTGTTGCGAGTCTGCGAAAACGTCAAACCCGTCGTGGTGGTCCTGGATTCGATCCAGACTGTGTATTCCGAGGATATCGGCAGCGTTCCCGGGACGGTGAATCAGATCAAGCTCTGCGCCCAGGAACTGATTGATTGGGCTAAATCTCGCGCAGCCGCCCTGTTTCTGGTGGGACATGTTACCAAGGAGGGGTATATCGCGGGGCCCAAGGTCGTGGAGCACATGGTGGACACGGTGCTGTACTTCGATTCGGGCAGTGCCGAGATCCGCATACTCCACTGCGCCAAGAACCGTTTCGGATCCGTGGATGAGATAGGGATCTTCGAGATGGGGGAGCGGGGACTGCAGCAGGTGGACAATCCTGCGTCGGTTTTTCTCTCTCATAGGGTCGGAGAGCAGCCTCCCGGTGTGGCGGTAGCACCCGTATACGAGGGATCCCGAATCCTCCTCGTGGAAATTCAGAGCTTGGCGGTTCCGGCGAAGGGGGGGATTTCTCGAGTCTTCTCAGAACGAATTGACACTGCCCGGGTTTCCCGTATGGCTGCGGTGTTGGAAAAGCATCTGAAGGTGCGCTTCTCTGATCAGGACATATACGTCAACGTAGGGGGGGGCATCCGTATCAGCGAGGTCGGAGTCGATCTGCCCCTGTGCCTGTCCCTGTACTCCGCCCGAATCAATCAACCAATTCCTCCCCTCACCGCCATTGTCGGAGAGATCAGCTTAGCCGGGGAGGTTCATCCGGTCGGGTATCTGGACAGGCGCCTGAAGGCGGTGCAGGAGATGGGTTTTTCCAGGCTGATTTCCCCTCCCCCAAAAGAAAAGAAACTACAGCTTCCGGATTTTTGTTTCCCCGTATCTTCGCTGGCCGAAGCGGCCAGAAGCGGATTTCAGCCATGAGCGCGCGCGGCAAGATGGTAAGCCCATCCTCTCTCCTCCTTCTCTGTGTTCTCCTTGGGCTCCTTGTCCTCGGGCCGGCGGGATCGCTGTTCGCCCAGGAGGCTTTCGATCGCCCCGACGTGGATGCGGAGACGGCTGTGATGGACAACCTCCGCCGTGGCGTTCTGATATCCGTTTCCTGGATTCTTCTATTCGTGGGCTTTGCGTTGGTAGCCCTGACCCTGCGGAAAACCTACATCTGGTTGATGGCCCTGCACAAAGCCAGGGTACCTCCGACGCGCTACTTCAACCTTCAGCTTCAGGTTCGGGATCAAAGCGGAGATCTGAGTCTCCACAATTTTGATTATTATCCGGTGGTCGTGGCGGCCGGCGGGAGCGCGGATCTGGTGCTTCCCGCTGTTACGGACGCTGACGACTGCTTTCGCATCGATTATCGCCACGGGCAGGCTCAACTGTCCTCCCCGTCATTTGTGATCGTGAACGGGGTTCCTCGACAACACAAACCGCTGAAGCAGGACGACCGCATCATCTTCGGTCCCTACCGCCTTGTTTTCAAGGACGCCTCGATCCGGGAGCAGCCGGCCCCGATTCCGGGTAAGCCGGTTTTTGCCTGGCAGTTCCCCATCGTGGCGCTTCTGCTGGCCCTGTCCGTGCTCTTTAAACAGGCCGGTGCCGTACCTGACGACACGATGCTTCTGGCTAAAGCCGCCGAGCTGCAGGGTGCCGGGCAGGGTGCCGGCAATGTGGTAGATGCCGAAGCGAGTGTCGAGCGCCCGGCGGAGGGGGTCGAAGAAGAAGATGCCCCCAACCGCATACCCTTGATTCAACGGCTGCGTTGGATGTTCTTTGCTTGGCAGACGGAGGCGATCCGCGTAGCCGAAGCACGGGAACCGATTCCTGCAGACTCGACCCTTGCAACGCCGGAACGTACGCAGGCCACGGCTTCGGTGCAATCAGCGGTCACACCTGAGATCAGTGTACCAAAACCGGCGGCTTCGAGATCTGCCATCCAGGAGCGACGACCTGCTGAAGCTGTGCTGGCGGAGTCCGCTCTGCCGGAAGCTTCCTCCCAGAGGCAGAAACCTCAGCAGCAGGCATCTCAATCTCCGCAATCCGCCGTCGCTGCGATGAGACAATCGGTCCCGACTCAGGTGAACTCTAGAGCGGACGGTACCCCCCGACGAACGGAAGCCGTGGCAAGCACGACCCTACCCCCATCTGTTGCCACGCCTCCGGCAAGCATTGCCAGATTGTTTTCCCCCTCCCGGCAAGCGCCCACGACGCCGCAGCCTCTTCCGGACAGAAAGCCGGTTGTGACTGCCGATCCGCCGATCGAAACGGTTGCGGAGGTGCCGGCGCCGGGATTCGTCGATGGCTCAGCTCCGCGGGAACAGGCAACGCCACTGCCTCAACAACGTGCCAGCCAGCAACCCCCCGTGCTTCAGGCCTCTGTGCTCGCTTCCGTGGTTCCGGCTGCGGTGCAAAACGACGGGATCAATCCATTGGAGGGACTGGGTTTTTCCAAAACGCGATCCGTGCCGGAGATTGGCAGAACCAAGGTTCGGGTTATACCACCTGGTCGCCCTGTCGAATTCTTCAAGGCGGACATCCTGTTCATCCACGCCCATCCGGATGACGAGAGCATTGACTTCGGTTCTCTGATGGCCAGGGCTTCCCGTTCGAATAAACGGATTGTCACCCTTCTGTTCACCGACGGAGAATCGGGGTTGGACCTGTACCCCCAGAGAAAGGTGGGGGACATTTATCCCGCCCGGAGTCTCAACGGCGGTGCGCTGTCCCAGGTCCGGGTCGTCGAAGCCACCCGGGCGTTATCGATCCTCGGATCCGAGATGTACCTGCGCTGGGGTCTGGACAATCGGCCCTACAACACCAAGAGGGATGAGATTTCTCCGGATGAGGTTATCCTCGGCTGGGGCGGGGAGGAGCAACTGGTGGACAGACTGATCGATGTGTTGGAGGGATTCCAACCCGCGATCGTAGTCTCACCGGATCGCCATTCCAAAGCCTACGAGCATTTCGAACATGAGGCGGTAGGGCAGCTCGTGCGGAACGCCCTCGAGCGCCTTCGCAGCAGCGGCAGGCCCGTCGTAAATGGACATCTCGTGTCGGTCGATCCGTATCAGGTGGAACGGTACACCGATGTTGTGGCCCTGGATGCCCAGATTCGGGACAGCCAATCCGGACTGTCCTACCGAGCGATCCAGGCACTGGCTCTGAAAGAACACGTTACCCAGGGGGACGCCTCGGTGATCGCCGTGAGCCGCCTCTCTCCTCTTCCTCAGGAGTTCTACAAGATCCTGTACTGGAACCACGAAGAGTCTATCGAGGAATACCTGAGGTAGGATAGAAAAACAATCAAGAAAACAGCGCGGCGATGCCCTGTTCCGTTGCAGGGCAGATCCCTCGTTCCGTGATCAGAGCCGTGATCAGGCGGGCGGGGGTGACGTCAAAGGCGTAATTCGCCGCAGGGCTTTCTTCAGGCAGGATGCGGACCTCCGCTATCTCCCGGCCGTCTCTCGGCAGCCCCCTCACGAAACTCACCTCCTCGGCGTTGCGTTCCTCGATGGGAATCTCCGCCACCCCGTCCCGGAGATTCCAGTCGATGGTGGAAGAGGGCAGGGCCACGTAGAAGGGGATGCCATTATCGTTGGCCGCCAGGGCCTTGAGGTAGGTCCCGATCTTGTTGGCCACATCTCCGGTTCGGGTAGTGCGATCGGAGCCCACCATCACCAGGTCCACCTTGCCGTGCTGCAGCAAGTGGCCGCCGGCATTGTCGACGATCACCGTATGTGGCACACGGGCCTGGCCCAGTTCCCAGGCGGTCAACCGTGCCCCCTGATTCCGGGGGCGGGTCTCATCCACCCAGACATGCACGGGAATACCCCGGTGGTGGGCCGCGTAGATCGGCGCCGTAGCCGTACCGTGGCGCACGCAGGCCAGCCAGCCGGCGTTGCAGTGAGTCAGAACGTTGACCCTGCTTCGGGTCTGATTGTAAATCTCCTCGATCAGAGCGATCCCGTGTTCCCCGATCCGGCGGCAGCGCTCGATATCTTCCGCCTCGATTTCCCGGGCAGCGGCCAGAGCGGTTGCCGGCCACTGCAGCGGATCTTCGATCCCGGCCAGACCGTCCAGCTGACGCTGCACAGCCCAGGCCAGATTGACGGCGGTCGGGCGGGTTGCCAACAGGCGCTTGGCCGCCTCCTCCAGGCGGCCCCGGGAGCCGAATTTCCCGGCTTCGCGACAGGCCAAGTACATTCCGTACGCAGCAGCCACCCCGATCAACGGTGCTCCCCGCAGGTGCATCTCCCGAATGGCGGTGCACATGGCCGCCACACTCTCGATCTCCTCCACCACCAGGAGATGCGGCAGGTGGCGTTGATCGATGATGCTCACCTTCGCATCTTGTTCGCTGAACCAGATGGACTGAAGATCCTTCGTTTCCGACACGCTCTTTCCCAATTCGATGCTATCGTTTGTAGCGGGAATAGGAATCGAAACCCACCACCGTGAGGATAATAACCCCTTTAATCAAGTACTGGATATACACCTGGATGCCCAGTAAATTAAACATGTTGCTCACTACATTTAGGAGCAGGACGCCGACCAACGTGCCGATCACGCTGCCCTCACCGCCGGACACGCTGGTTCCGCCGATTACCGTGGAGGCGATGGCATCCAGCTCGTATCCCTGCCCTGCGAGGGGAGTGGCTGAAAACAAGCGGGATGCGTAGATTATACCGGCCAGGGCTGCCATCAGGCCGCCGATCACGAAGGTCATGATGTGATAGAAGTCTACGGGAACCCCGGACAGGCGGGCTGCTTCCTTGTTGCCTCCGACAGCGCAGGAGTAGCGACCCAGTTTTGTCCTGCGCAGGATGTACTGCCAGAAAATGACCATGACGATGAAGATGATGATAGGGAAGGGAATAGGTCCATCGAAATATCCCGCCAGGCCGCCGTCCTGTTGCCGGTCCGCACTGGCACGATACTGGGTCGGCAGCAAATCCACCTCCAGGCACTCCTGTTGCTGTGCAGCAAAAATGCAGGAGCGCTCCAGGCAGTTCCGCAGCTCCCGAATGTTTCCGGGCCACTGGTGGCGCATGAAGATTTCCGCTACCTCGGGGGAGAGGGAGCGCAGCCGCTTGCCGTATATACGGTTGAACATTTCGAGAAAGTGGTCGGTCAGTGCTTGGATGTCTTCTCTCCGCTCGCGAAGAGGCGGAATATGAATAATGACCACGGACAATCGAAAGAACAAGTCTTCACGAAAGCGGCCCTCGCGAATCAGCTCGTCTACATCCTGGTTTGTTGCCGAAATAATGCGAACATCCGTGCTGATGGAACTGCTGCCCCCCAACCGCTGAATCTCCCCATCCTGGAGAACTCTCAATAATTTCGGTTGGATCTTCAAGCTCATGTCACCGATCTCATCGAGGAAGATCGAACCCCCGTTGGCGATCTCGAACTTCCCCAACCTGCGCTCCACCGCGTCTGTAAACGATCCGCGTTCGTGACCAAATAACTCACTTTCGAGAAGAGTTTCCGGCAAGGATGCGCAGTTCACCTTGATAAAAGGTCTGCTGTGCCGCTCACTCTGGTCGTGAAGAGCACAGGCAGCCAACTCCTTGCCTGTACCGCTTTCTCCGGTTAAGAGAATCGGAGCATCTGTCGGCGCAACCTTGGATATTTCCTTCTTGATTCGCTCCATCTCCGAGCTCCGGCTGACGATCCGGTGATCGAAGTTGTCCGCATCCCGCCAGTAAGAGTCAGCCACTCGCCCGATCTCTCCCATCAGTTCGGTGGTATTGATCGGCTTCATATAGAAGTTCAGAGCACCGTATTTCATAGCAAGCACGGCGCTTTCTACGGATGTATAGCCGCTGATCATGATGATGGGGATACGTTTGTTTGTAATCTTGATCCGCTTCAGCAGGTCGATACCCGATATAACCGGCATACGTACGTCCATTATGATCAGGTCGATGTTCTCACCGGATAAGATGACGGGAACTTGCTTTGGGTCAACCGTATACAGCGCGCGATAGCCGTTGGAGTTGATAATCTCCGAGAGGGAGATGCACATCTCCTTCTCGTCGTCCACAACCAGGATACTGAATTTCTTCATTGATCCCATGAAAGTACATATTCAAGTATAGCCAAAGTTCCTTCAGTTGATAAGCTCACCCCCTTGCATGTATTCTGCAAGGGCTATGAGCACCTTGGTATGGATCGAGTTGGACCGCGGGGCTCCGGACCACAACCTCAGGGAGCTGCGCAGGGGACTGAAGAAGGGCACGATCCTCTGCGCGGTGGTCAAGGCCAACGCCTACGGCCACGGCGTGAAGGAGATGGTCCCGCTGCTGCCCTCGGCAGACTGGTTTGCCGTCAACTCTCTGGAGGAGGGCATCGAGCTGCGGGAGCTCGGCGAGAAACGCCCGGTGTTGATCCTTGGTCACGTGCCCCTCGCCATGCTGGAAGAAGCGGTGCGGCGAAAGATGGATCTCACCGTGTACAACCGGGAAACCGTCGAAGCCCTGGCCCGGATGGATGCGCAAGTCATCGACCCGGTGCGCTTGCACTTGAAGGTGGAAACTGGTACGGGAAGGCAGGGAATCCTGCCCGAACAGGTCGAAGGATTTCTGGAGCGGCTGAAAACCGTACCGGGAGCCAACCTGGTAGGGCTGTCCACCCACTTCGCTAATATCGAGGACACCCTCAATCACGACTATGCCCAATTCCAGCTCGATCGCTTCCGCCAGGTGCTGGATGTTCTGGACCGCCGCAAACTGCGACCGGAGTTCATCCACACCGCCGCTACCGCTGCGGCGATCCTGTTTGAAAAAACCCACTTCAACCTTGTTCGAGCCGGTATTGGTATCTATGGGCTCTGGCCCTCCCGGGAGACCTACCTCTCCACCCTGCTCGGACACCGGCCGGTCCCGGATCTTCGGCCCGTGCTCGCCTGGAAAACCCGCCTGGTTCAAATCAAGGACCTTCCCGAGGGCAGCTACATCGGCTACGGCTGCACCTACCGGGCCACCCGACCGATCCGGGTGGGAGTGCTTCCCGTCGGCTACGCCGACGGATACGACCGCAAGCTGGGCAATAGCGCCTACGTGCTGATCCGGGGCAAAAGAGCCCCGGTAATCGGGCGGGTGTGCATGAACCTGACCATGGTGGACATCAGCGACATTCCTCAGGCCGGCCTGGAGGAGGAGGTGGTGCTGCTGGGCCGGAACGGGGAGGAACGGATCAGTGCTGAAGCTATGGCCGAATGGGCCGGTACGATCAACTACGAGATCGTTACCCGCATCAGCCCCTGCCTGCCGCGTAAGCTGGTTGGCTGAGGGTAAAGCCGAGGTCATTGAATCCAATTTTCTAAGTGTGCTATATTGAGTCATTGCTGAGAGACGCTCCAGAATGGACTTCTCGACGGAGTTACTCGTGAGCGTAAACTTTGGCTTTTCACTGCTCGTTTTTCTCGCATCTTTTTTGGGTATCGTTTCTTCTCCGCTCCCAGCCGATGAGGCCGATATCTGTGGGGCATACGAGCGCTTGAGAGACGGGATGTACAATGACCAACCTCTGGCAGTGGTACAGCTGCTCTACAGCGACGCGCTCCAGCAGGTCGACGCTGCTAGCCTGCCGTATGGACGGGACAACCTGTGGCACAGTCGCATCGAATATATGATTGCCCGGGCATATCAGAGGTGGGGACATGCGGACATGGCGATCTACCACTACGAGTGCGGTATGGTCTTTGCCGAGCAGGCTATTGCTTCAGGTTTAGGAGCAGAGGGCTGTCGCATGAAGAGCGAGCATCTCGGTCAGTTGTGCGTGCTAAAGAACCTCGGCTTCCTGTTAGCCAATGCTCACAAAGTTCGCGAGCACGCCCGAAGGGCCCTCGACCTCGATCCTGACAACGTTTCCTGTCAAATCATTCTGGCGGCGGAGAAGATCTACAGTCCACGGATGTTCGGCGGCGATGCGCTAGAGGGCATCGAGCTTATGCAACAGGCCCTGCGCATGGGTACTTCGGACAAGGACGATTTATTCAACATTTACTCTGGAATTGGACTAGCCTACAGCAAATTGCACGACTACGAGGCGGCGAGTATTTGGTTTGGAAAAGCCCTGCAGATCTACCCGAACAATTGCTACGCCAAAGAACAGTACAGAAGCAACAACAACCGAAACCAGGCGCCGACTACTCTAGTCCCACGAACACCTTGATGTACTGCAGCCTTTCGTAGTACTCCGGTTTCTCGCTGACCTCCATGGACATTTTGCCACGAAACTCTTCGATCTTCCCGTAACCGTGCTTGTCCATCCAGCCTGACACTTCTTCCAGTATGACCTTGATCCGCCCCATTCCCTTCTGATAGAGATTCGAGCAGATCTGCACGACCTGAGCTCCGGCAAGCAACTGCTTAATTGCCGCCTTTGCATCGTGGATCCCGGTGGAGGCGGCCAATTCGCAACCGACCTGGGTGGACAGGATGGCCACCCAGCGCAGGGGGACGTAGATCTCATCGGGGGAGCTGAGATGATAACCCGGTGTGAGCACCATCTTCTCGATATCGATGTCCAGCTGGTAGAAACGGTTGAACAGCACGAGGGCCGAAACACCGCTGCGACGCAGCTCCCGGGTGATCTGGGGCAGAGAGGTAAAGTAGGGACCGATCTTGGCCGCGATCGGAAGATCGACCTTGCGGCGAATCCCCTCGACTATACGCACATAGGTCCGCTCGATCTCCTCGGCAGTGTGTTCGGGATCGGTGGGGAGGATGGCGATGTTGAGCTCTATAGCATCGGCGCCGGCAGCGGCGATTTCCGCAGCGTAGCTGTTCCACCACTTCGGAGTAATACAGTTCAGGCTGGCGATTACCGGAATCTTAACGGCTTTCTTGGCATCCCTGATGAGTTTGAGGTACTCGTCCTGGCCCAGCCGCATGCCCATCTGCCGCACGTAGTCGAAGGCTTCCGGATGAGGGTAGGGCCAGGAGTCGTCCTCGATCTCGGCGGTTTGGGCTTCGATCTGTTCCTCGAACAGAGATTTCAAGACTACCGCTCCGGCGCCTGAATCCTCGCAGCGCTTGATCTTCTCCACGGTGTTGGTCAGGCTCGAGCTGGAAACGATAATCGGATTGCTCAACTGCATGCCCATGTAGGTTACTGATAAGTCGGCCATGGGGTCCTCCTCAACTTTTCATCTGCGAGGCAAATCTTGCCCTTTTTCGGGTGAATTGTCAAAGCACTGTAGGCGAACTACCCGAGTTGAAACTTGCAGATCGAAAAGGTCTTCCCGGTTTAAGAAGGCTCCACCTTCAATCTGCGGTGCAATCGCAGATTCGCCCTCCGGTGATGCGCCGTAGTTCCTCAAAACTCATAGGCACTCCGGAGCTATCGGTGCCCGCGGCCGGATAGATCGTATCGAATTCTTTCAAGCTTACGTCGAGGAGGATCTCGATCTCCTGGATCCCGAAGGGACACACGCCTCCGGGCTGAAAACCCGTGGCAGCCAGCGTTTCCTCCGCATTGGCCATACGGGTCTTTGTCCCGATCGTCGCCTTGAGCTTGGCATTTGCTACTTTCCGATCCCCCGGGCAGACGACCATGAAACGGCGACCATCTTTGGCCACAAATAGAAGGCTCTTGGCGATATTGCCGACTCCCACCCCCAGTTTTTGGGCTGCCAGGACCGCCGTCGGAGTGCTGCCCGGCTCGAACTCGATGGCCTCGAGATTGTGACGTTTCAGTATTTCCCGTACTTTTTCAGGAATCACGGATCCACCCGTTGTTACGACAGGGTTGTGATTTCTTCCCGGACGCGGGCGAATCCCGGTTTAAGGATGTCGAAAATGATGCGGATCCGTTCATCGTAATGGATGAAGGCGGATTTCATAGCGTTGATGGTGATCTTCTCCAGATCTTGAAGGTTGAGATTGTAGTGGTTCACCGCCAGGAGCAGCTCTTTGCCCAGGGTGGTGTTGCTCATCAAGCGGTTGTCGGTACAGAGAAACACACGGAAGTCGTTGCGGAAATATATAGGGAAGGGATGCTCGTCCAGCGTCGCTGCCGCCCCGGTATGGATGTTGGAGGACAGGCACATCTCCATTGGAACCCGCTTGTCCCGAATGAAGTGTGCAAGGGAGCCCATCTTTTCGATGCGAGTGCCCTGGATGGACATATCGTCCAGCAGGCGGGTGGCGTGCCCGATACGATGAGCGCCGCAGTACTGGATTGCCTGCCAGATCGACTCCATGCCAAATGCCTCTCCGGCGTGAATGGTGATGTTGAAGTTCATGCGGCGGATGAACTCGAAGGCATCGAGATGCTTCTTCGGCGGATGCCCGTATTCATCTCCAGCCAGATCGAATCCCACCACCCCTTTCCCCCGGAAAGCAACGGCCAGCTCCGCCGTTTCCAGACTGACGGTCTGATCCCTCATGGCGCAGAGGATCAGACCGTACTGCACTCCGGTCTTCTCCCTGCCGGCCTCCAACCCGCGCAGGACCGACTGCACCACCTTCTCCAGATTGAGATTGCCCCTAAGATGAAGCACCGGGGCGAACCGGATCTCCACGTAAGCAACGTTGTCTACGGCAAGGTCTTCCAGGGTCTCCCGGGCGATCCGCTCCAGGGCTTCCTCGGTCTGCGTCACCGCTATGGTCTGAGCAAATCCTTCGAGATACAGGCCCAGATTCTTGCGATCGGCACCCCGATGAAACCACTCGGCCAGCTTCTTCGGCTCCTTTTCGGGAAGCTCCACCTTGTATTCGTTGGCCAGCTCGACAATGGTCTGCGGCCGTACGCCCCCGTCCAGATGGTCGTGTAGCTCGACCTTGGGAAGCCGCTTAATCATCTCTTCGGTAACCATGGCGTCATTCTACCGGCAGCTGCCAAGAAACACAAGGAGATGAGCCGGAAGCTGCTGGTGACTTATCTGCGCTTGCGGGTTTTCCCCGGGGAAGGAAACCTGCGGGGCGCGGCGAAGTGTGCCGTCCTGGCAGAGTCAGCGCAACAGGGAGGTGAGGTAGGGAATGCCGATAAACGTGCCCAGGGTGCTTCCGATGCTGGAGAACAGGAAGACCAGAAGGATACGGGTGATCCGGTTGCGAAAAAATCCCCGAAAGGTGAGCAGATCCTCGGGGAGGTTTTCGAAATCTGTGACTCGGGGTTTGCGAACCGTGGCCTCCACGATTCCGGTCAGCAGACCGACACCGATGGTCGGATTCAATGAGGTGATGGGAGCGCCGACGAAGGCGGCGGCAATGGTGAGTGGATGCGCTAGGGCAATTAGCGAGCCGATTGCCGACAGCGTACCGTTGACCAGAATCCACTTCCACATCATGGAAAGGCTCAAGCTCCAGCCGGACCGGAAAAAACCCGCTGCGATGAGGGCTACGAAGATCGCCGGCACCACGTAGGGAAGAATCCGGGATATTTTTTTTCGCGGCGGAATCACCTCCAGAGAGGCGGTGTCGTTTTCAAGCGTACCGGCTTCCAGGGCGTTCAGATTCCTGATGATTCCCTCAACGTGGCCTGCTCCGATCACCGCCACGATCCGCTTTCCCTCTGCGTTGTACAGACGGATAGCCAGGTAGCGGTCCCGTTCGTCGATAAGGACCTCTTTTACAGAAGGCAGGTAGGAGGCAAGCTCGTCCATCATGTTTTGAAAGGTGCTCTTGGTTTTCAGTCTCTCGATCTCCTCGGCGTCGAGTTTCTCCTGTGAGAAAATGGAGCTGAGCATGGCGGCAAGCATCTTGTTTTTACCCCAGAAGCTGGAGCGTGCCCAGGCCCGGCGAAGGGTGACCTGGATATCCCGATCACTGAAACTGAAGGGGATACCCTGTTCCTGACAGATCTGCACGGCTGTGAGCATCTCCTCTCCGGGGGATACACCGATTTCCAGACCCAATCTACGTTGAAACGAAGACAGTACCAGATTGGCCAGAAGGAGGAATCCCTTTCGTTCCCTCAGCACCTGTCCGATGTTCAGGTTTTGCCAGCGTTGCTTTTTTATCAGGGAGTTGTAGCGGGTTTCATCGATTTCTATACAGACACGATCCGGTTCTTCATTCAGTATGACCTCCCGCACCTCCTCTACACTCTCTTTGGATACGTGGGCCGTGCCTACCAGGATATACCGCCTGTCTCCGACCTGCAGTTGGGTTACGTTCTCGCTGGTTAGTGATTCCTGCTCGTGTTGATCTTCACTCATTGAATTGTCCTGCTCGTTGTTCTTCTACAGTTTTTTTTTGATACTTCGCCTTAGAATGTGTCAATTTCCCGACAAAAGTACAAGGTGTCAGTCCTCGTAGCCGAAACGGGCCAGTAGGTGCTCGGCGATTCTTTTCTCCGGGAGGCCTCGGCGGTCAATATCCTTTACCAGCAGCAGATATCGCAGGGCGGTTTCTACTCTGTCCTCCAACAGCAACCGGGAGGCGATATAGAAGAGCATCTGCCCGCGCTTGAGCTTGTTGCTCTCCTTGTTGGCCGCATCGATGGTTCGAGCCTCCAGAACCGGGTCCAGATAGTAACGGGCGATCAGCAGAATCCAGGAGTCCTGGGGTAAATCCCCGAGTCGCTCCCACAGATATTCCTTTGCTTTTTCGTTCTCACCGAGCTGCATCCAGCTAAGAGCCGCCAGAAGAGCGTAGCTGGGCTCTTCCGGTTCGAAGAAGTAGGATTTTCGAAACGCTTCGGCGGCGGACTGCCAGATCCCTTCGAGGTAGTACAGGACGGCCAGGGGTGCATAGGCGAAGAAGTAATCTGGATTGAGTTCCAGGACCCTGCTGTAATCGGCGATCGCTTGGGGCCTCCGGTCCAATCGGTCGTACAGGCCTGCTCGATAGACATAGGCGAGGAAGAGCTCCGGGTCGAGTGCAATCGCCTTGCTGAAATCCTCTTCCGCCTCCTTCAACATCCGCAGCTGCAGGTACTGTCTCCCACGATCGATGTAGTTCCAGTAGAAAGTCGGATTCCCTTCGATCGCCGTACTCAAATCCTCCACAGCTCCCAGGCGGTCTTTCGCAGCCGCCCGGGCCCGGGCGCGATCAGCATAATTCAAATCATTGTCCGGATCGGTAGCTATAGCTCTGCCGAAAAATTCGATCGACTCTCCGTACCTCTCCTGATTCAGATACACGAGGCCCAGCCCGCGCAGAGCTGTTGGTTCATCAGGATCAGCGGTCAGAGCGCCCTGGAACGAAATCGTCGCCTGATCGTATTGTTCCGCTTCCAGCTGCAGCATCCCCAGCGCCGCCAGAACCGCGGCATTTCCAGGATCGATTTCCAATGCTTGTTCCAATAGCTGTCTCTCCCGTTCCGGATTACCGCTCATTCTCTCCAGATGGCTGAGGGTGAGCAGTACTTCGATAGTAGGGCCTGATTCGGCGCTCAGCGCTGAGAGCTCGTTTCGAGCCTGCTCAAAATAACCTGCGGCCAGGAGCAAACGGGCAAGGAGAAGGCGATCGACCGGCGAATCCGGAAAAGCATTCAGATACTCCTGATAGCTCCGGAGGGCGGCCTGGGCATCTCCCGCTTCGATTGATTCCTGGATCTGCTGGTAGGGCGGCTCCGGCGGCTGCTCCGCTTTGTGCGGGATGTTCCTGCATCCGAGGAGGCCTACGAGCAACAGGAGAGCGCCTGCTGCCCCACGCAGCCGAGCGAGCAATATTGAACCTTTGGCACCCTGATGATAGAATGAATCTTCCATGAAACGAAAGCTCTCCCCAATATACTATATAATTCCTGTGGTCTATATCGGGGTTATCCTTTTTTTCATCTTCATGCAGTTTCAGGCCAGGGAGAAGTTCTCCGAACGAATCGGGAGCCTGGTAGTTTCCGGTGTGTTTGCGAAAACCCTTGGCGGCGAGCAGCGCATGCGTCATCTGGAGGTACAATTCCACGGTCTTAGAATGGAATTCTCTGCTTCTGCCAACGTAATCGCAGGATTCGGGGAGACAAGGGAAAGCAAGCTCGCCTTGGAGTCCTTCAATCAGTTCCCCGACGGCTTCGAGCTGGCCTTGAATGACGATGCGGCCCTGCGCTTCGTGGTTGAGGGGGGGGTGGAGGACCGGGTGGTGATCACCCCGAGCATTCCCCGCCAGCTGCGGGGGATGAGAACCCTGTCGTTGCCGTTCCATTCGCTTGACGGTACAGTGGAGGCGGTAAAGGGAATACCACTGCTTGCGCACCAAGGGCCAGCGGGCTTGACCTATGCATCTCTGTCCAGCGGATCGCAGATCGATACCGAAGAGGGAAGATTCGTCCTGCGGGTCGGCAGTGAGGGTGACGCTCTTGTCCTTGAACGAGTTCCAGAGGACTCGGACCCCTATGTATACTGGTTTTCCAGAAGTTTTACTCTGGTGGACGAGGAAAATTTCGCTGATACTGTCGAAAGCTATCTGAACAGAGCCTACCAGTACTGGTACAGCGTATTCCTGGGCAATCCCGGCAGCCGGGACTTGATCGGGGATCTCGGCACCTCCCTGATCTCCGAGGCGATCAAGAGGGGAGAATATCGCAGGACCTTGGCGCTGCTGTCACGAAATCTGCGTCAGCTGGCAAGCGAAAACGCCGACAATCCGGAGCTTTACAACAGTGCGGCCTATTTGGGAAACCTCCCCTCCTTTCTGGCTGCCAGGCAGAACAGTGCGTCAGAGCAGATCCAGGGGATCACGGACTTAATTAGACAAGCGGACTTCTCGGTTTTCAAGACGCCTCGGCTGCTGCCGTTCATCCTCAACCACGCCCCCTTTTCTCTGGCAGAGGAGGTGTTGCGTCTGGCCGACAGCGTTCAGTTGGAAACCGCCGATGTGAATACCCTTATCAATCTTGTCATTATTTACTTGGATGCCTTGAAGTATCTCGATGTTGGCGAGGCTACGCTGGCCAGGATGTCCGATATCATCGACCGCTTCGTTTTTCCGTCTATCCATAAAACGCAGAGAGGATTGTTTTTGAGCACGAGCAGATCGGATCAGGCGCCAGAAGCGAATCTGTATATGTCGATTCTGATGGGAACTACACTGATGCAGGCCGGGGAGGCGCTGGCCAGACAATCCTATACGGCCATCGGTCGCACACTAACTTATTCGGCACTGGATCTCGCCGATACCGAGGGATTTCTGCCCGCTCGGGTTCTAATTCAAAGCGGAGAGGCGGAGCCGAGGGGAGACCTCCTCTCTCCCCAATCGGTCTACCACCTACTACCGGGCTCGTATTACACACCCACGGAGTATCCTCTGTACTCCTTCCTGTATCCGGGCAGCTGGATATGGACGGTTTCCCGCCTTGCGGATGTGAAGATCGATGACACCCAGTATCGTTTTTTCTTTTCCTTCACCGTCGGGGACACCCACTATCTGCTGATTCAGGGGATCCGACCGGTGAGCTCCGTGATCATGCATGGGATTCCCTGGAAATCAGACCCCGAGTATTTCCGCTACTCCGATGGCTGGCTTTACGATGAAACTACCCAAACTCTGTATGCAAAAATGACCCACCGAACCGAAAGCGAAGAGCTGGTTCTGAACTACTGATCGGTTTTCAACAGGATGGCCTACGTAGATGCACGGTGGACCGGGTTGCCGCCAGGCGGCTCTATTCTTACATTGAAGGTATGAGTGAAAAAACTGCGATTCTAGACGTTAACGGCGCGAACTGCGCCTCCTGCGCATATGCCATAGAGCACTTGGGGAGAAAGATACAGGGCGTCTCGGATGTTCGGGTGGATGCGGCAACTCGGGAGATCCACGTGCAGTATGAAGGAAATCCCGGTTCACTGGAAAGGATCGCCGAAGTCGTCCGACGCCTGGGCTACGAAGCCAGAGTACGCTGGGAGAGTGCCGGATAGGGATCGGCGTTCCACGAGTTTACAGACTGCTGCGTAGACAATATACTTTCTGTCCGGACGGCGGGCTATGAGAAAACCACCGGAGCGAACACTTCTGCGTCTCCTCCATCACAACTGGAATCGGCGAACCTTGAGTGCCGTCTCCTACATCTGCGAGCATTTTTTGTTCAGGGGCTGCTTCAGCGATGTGGAGGTGATCGGCTTGGATCGCATCAAGCGCAAGGTCGAGTCGGGCAAACGCTTGATCTTTATCCCCGATCACCAGAGTGAGTACGATTGGCTTCTACTGCAGAGCCGGTTGTTTATTGCCGATATTCGAACGGTGATTCAGGCGGGGGACAATCTGTTCATTGGACCCCTCGATCCGATCCTGCGCGGCTGCGGCGCCTTCATGAGCGTTCGATATAAACACTCCTTCTATTCAAGCCACTGGCTGTACAACCTCCTGGCAAAGTACATCGGAAAGAGACCGATCGTTGTCGATCGGGACAGCTACAACAAGTTGTACGTGAAACAGCTGAAGCGCATCTTCGGAAGGGAACGGTATAA
>CP070696.1:700939-740817 GCA_020353535.1 Spirochaetaceae bacterium
CTACGAATGGGACCACCTATACGGGAACCGAAGTCACTTTTGACGCCGTGTCGCCAATAAACGTGCCCATAACCGATGTGGAAGATCAGGCGGGGACCCTCTGGGTGATCGCCGGGCCGATGTTGTACAGCGGCAGTCTGGGCAGTCTGACCACGGTGCTTCCAGGTCCGACAAATCCGGGCACATATCCGTTTGGCGGATTGCTTTATACGACGAAACTGTACGTATCCAACAAAGATGGAGAGCTCTGGAGCTATAACGGTGCATGGGCGGGGCCGACCTCGATTGATGTGGATGGGGAAGCGGTTCGATTCACACGGTTTGTTGATGTGACCGCAGTATCCACGGACGTAATCGTGGGAACGGAGGGCACAGGATACTACGAGCTGATCGGGGGAGATGAGACAAACACCGTGCGCCGTCCGGACTACAATATAAGCGGCCTTTATAAAGGTGCAATCAACAGCTTCTTTTTCGATACCGCGGAAAGCTCTCTGTTCGCCTGCACCACCGGTGCCGGCCTCTGGCGGGCGAATTACACGGCCGGAGAATGGCTCTGGTTTCAGGAATAGGAAGGAATCTATCCCACCACCAACTCCGAAAATCCTCAGAAAAACGGCAAATTCTGAAGTAAAACGTTAAATTTTGCTAGCAATCTGAGGGTCAACAAGGGATCCCACAATGGATTGGGTAATAATGCCCACGCTTCACTGACCGTTTGTCGCGCTGGGATTCTCCTCGAACAGGAACTCCATCGCTTGCTTGAGCTCGGGATCCTCGGCGTAGTACATTGTTTCCCTTTCTTCCCGAGTCAGCCCGACCAGTTCATGACTGCAATAGTGGATCCAAAACTCGTCCTGCTCATTCTCCACGATATATTTTCTGCAGTAGTAGTCAGGACGCAGCGGAAGCTGCGCGCCGGCGTACTTTCGGATCTTGTAGTCATGGACCGCAATGCGAATGTCTTTACGGGGAATTCCTTTTTCCAGAATAATGTCAACCAGGTGGTTGATGGTACGCCCCGTATCGAAGATATCATCCACCAACAGAACCCGGTCGCCCTGCCGAAGATACTCTGGATTGTAAGTCCAGCCCTCTACCTTGATCCGTTGTTGCACCTTCACGTCGGAGTAGGAATGAGCGACCACGGCGGCGTAGTACACGGGTCTGTCCTCCTGACGGATAAACTTGAAGTACTCGCTGATCACATTTCCCAGATAGGCTCCACCGCGCAGGGATACGTAGATCACATCCGGTACAAATCCGGATTTGTAGATCTGATAGGCCAGTTTTATGGCATTGTTACGAAAAGTCCGATAGGGCAGAAAATTCTTGGTCATCTTTCACACTCTTTCCAGGGAATGATGCAGGGTCAGGATCTCTGTGAAGTCCTTATGAATAGCAATTGTGTGCTCAAAGTGGGCAGAATCACTGTGATCCGCAGTCACGACGGTCCAGTTGTCTTCGAGCAGCTGCACCTCCCAGCTTCCCCTATTGATCATCGGTTCCAGAGCCAGAATCATCCCCGATTTGAGTCGGGGATTTGGTCCCCGGGACACGTAGTTGGGGATCTGAGGTTCTTCATGTTGCGAGAAGCCGACTCCGTGCCCGCAGTACTGGCGGACCACCTCGAAAGAATTGGCTTTGGCATGGTTGTAGATCGCCTGCGATATATGACTGATGCGATTGCCGTAGACAGCCTGCTCGATTCCCAAATCCAGGCATTCCTGGGCGACCCGGAGCAGCTTCTCCCGCTCTGGTGAAACATTTCCCACCGGCAGAGTGGTGGCGGCATCGGCATAATAGCCCCCTACATTGACACCCAGGTCCAGCCCTACGATATCACCCCGCTTCAGCCGCGTTTTTCCAGGTATTCCGTGGATTACCTCTTCGTTTATGGAGACACATAGGGAAGCGGGGAAGTTCAAATAGCCTAAAAAAGCCGGCTCCGCTCCGCGGCGGCGAACGTAATCACGGGCGAAGCTGTCCAACTCTCCCGTGGTGATCCCCTCCTCTACCATGGATTTGAGTTTTTCCAGGGTTTCGGATAGGATGAAACCGGCCTCCCGGATCTTCCCAATCTCGGTGTGATTTTTGAGTCTTATCATCTATTGTTCGGGTTTGGGTTCTTTCGGTTTTTCCTTTTTTGCCGCTCGTTCGGAGGCGGAAATGAGGCTCTCCGCCTCCTCGCCGAAGGACTGGCGAATTACCTGAGCCACATTATCGGTCTGACCGCCGGTAATGGTGACCATTCCCTGAATGAGCACGCCGTTCTCCACGTTCAGCTTTGGTGTGCTGATATTGCCGAGGACTTTTCCGTTCGCCAGGAGATCGACCTCTTCCGTGGCCGTAATGTTGCCGATCAGGGTCCCCCCGACCGTTACTTTCCTGGCATAGATATCGGTTTTAACCTTCCCTGTCGGTCCGACGGTTAGATGATCCTCGGTTTTGATCTCCCCATCGAACTTGCCCTCGATGAGGATCGATCCACTGACGTAGAATCGACCCTCGAAGACAGAGTTCTCGCCGATGACACTATTGTTGGGAATATCGTTCCGTGTGGCCATTGGTCGCTCCTTAATGCCGCAACCCTATCACGTTTCTCACTGCCGTTCAAGAATGCGCAGGATTCGATGGGCATGAAAGTTGCTGATATCCAGATCTATTGCATACTCGCACTCTCGCCGCGCGGAGGCAACATCCCCGAGGAGCAGATACTGTTCCCCGATACGGGAGCGGATGCGTGATTGGAAGTACTGCCTGCGGTCTTCCGGCAGCAGATTTTCCGCCTCGATAAGCTGCTCGATGGCTTGACGGGATTGACCGGCTTTCCCCATCAGAACGGCCAGGTTGAATCGGGCCTGCCAGTTATCTTCGCGCAGCAGTCTGTCTCGGAGCAACCGGGTGGCCGTTCCTTCATCCTGACGGACTGCGGCGAGCAGTGCTCTATAGTCCAGAAGCCAGGGCTCCTGAGTTCTGCCCGTGGCCAGCTGATAGTGTCGAAGTACGGAATCCGCTCCAGAGAGATCATTGAGTTCCAGAAGATAGAGAAACAGGTGTTCGCACAATACACGGCTCTCCGGATGCTCGTTGTATAGTTTCCAGAGTGCAGCCTGGTGTAGTACGGGGGATGCTGCAGTATTCTGTACGTCGAGGAGAAGCAGTTGCGCCCGATAATCATCTCCATGGTGTTGTAGATACGACTGCAGGATCTTCTCCGCTTGCCCCCTGTCCCCGATCTCTGCCAGGCTGCGGGTGTAGGACCTGACCACCGGACCGATATCCGGAAAATTGGCGTAGGCCATTTCCCGTAACACACGGGTGCTGTTCCCGCTCCGCCCCGAGATTAAAGCTGAATTAAGATATGGGGTCCATGAATAACCGGGATCGGTGCTGATAATCTCCCGATACAAGCGCATCGCGTCTTCGCTGTTGCCAAGGAGCAGATGCAGATCTGCTTCCATGATCCGGAGATCAAGCCGGTCCGCACCCCTACCCTCCGCCTGTTGCTCCTGAATGAGGGATAGAGCCACCTGTTCAGACCCAGCATCGTAGGAGATATATATGCTCGGTTCCTGAAACAGGGGATCCCCCATATGCCGATTTACCAGGGTGAAGGCGCTGTCCACATCCCCCTGTTGCATCCATAGAAGGGCTGCATCCAGGAGGATTCTGGGCTCGTCGAGGTCCGTACCCAACCGCTGCAGCTCATGCGGATCGGACGGTCCGGCGTACCGGGGTACGGTATACCGGGGTCCAGTGCTCCGGTTTTCGGCACCCCGCGGACCTACCAACGACACGATCTGTTTTAGTTTGAAGTCTTGCTCGACATCAGGCAGGGTTTCTATATACCCTTCCAGAAAACCCTCGGCGTGGAGATAGGCGATATCCCCCCGGCCGCGCTTAAGAAGCTCGACCGCCCTCGGACTGCTCTCAGAACGGATCGAAGCGTATAGGTAGATCTCCGCCAGTTCGTTGCTGCCGGGGATATTCTCGACCGCGTCCCGGGCAAAGTGATTCAATATGAAAAAATCGTTTAGGTCGTATGAAATTTGATACACTCGTTTCAACACTCGGAGGATGTTGTACTCACCCCTCGCCTGCTTGAAGGCCCGGTCCAAGGTTTCCAGAGAGCGGTCGTAGTACCCCAGGGAGATATCGTAGTCCGCCTCCGCCAGCAGGACGTCGAGTTGAGCCGCCTTACTTCGTCGGCGAGTCGTTTCACTGAATATCAGATAAATTGTGCCCCCGGCGATGAGAGCACCTGCTACCAAGATGAGCACAACGAGCCGAAACCGTTGATTTGCGCGTTTCACGGTTCTAAGTTTTTACGAATACCGTCCAGGACACCGTTGATAAAGCGATACGATTCATCTGTACCGAATTCTTTGGAAATATCCACGGCCTCGTCGATTGTAACCGAGGCGGGAATATCAGGTTGGAACAGCAAGCTGTAGACGCTCATGCGAAGAATAGCCTGGTCGACCTTGTTTAGCCTGGAGAAATCCCAATGCTCCAACTGGACTTTTATGTGATCATCGATCTCGGCGATATTTTCAAGCGTTCCCCCGGCAATGAGGCGACCGAAATCCAGGCTCTCTTGATTAATTTTATTCCGCCCCGCTTCGTCTATCCAGGGAAAATTCAAGATATCATCGATGCCTTCGCGTACCCCGGGTGTACTCTGCCCGCCTTGATCCTCCGCTGCGCGTTGTACGCTCTCCGCACACAGCTCATAGGCGTATAGGGATTGAAATGCTAGAATCCGCCCTTTTCTTCTGACGCCCATGCTTTCGACATGCTCGACAGGATTACCAGGTGAGATTCTCTTCGAAGATCCGTATCTCCGCTTTCTTTTTCAATTCACCGAGAAGATCCATAAGAGCCTGTTGATAAAATTCGGCCTGCTTCTGCTGCAGTAACTGCGCGCTGATCTGGTCTCTCACCGTACTGTTGTTCTGCGGCGGGATGGGATCGTCCAGAGCAAGAAGCCGAAACGGGATTTTCTCGGTCACGCGGATAATGTGGAAACCGATGTTGGACTGAAGAACACCGCTGATCTCACCGATATCCATTTTGAAGGGGGCTTCGAAAAACTCTCGACCGAGCAACTGTCTGCGAGCCTGATCATCCCGGCGCAGGTAGCCGAAATCTCCCCCTTTATAGCGCGAGTTCTTGTCATCGGAGTACTTCACTACCAAATCATCGAAGGAGGCACCGTTTCGCAATTCCCTGGATATCTCCTCCGCTCGAGTTCTGGCTTTGTTTTTTTCGTCCGCTGAGGACAGATTTCGCGTGTCGATGTAGATATGCCGGAAACGCACCATATCGGGAGCCACAAACGCAGTTTTATTCGCTTCGTAAAAATCCTCTATCTCCGTCTCCGCGGGCGGTGCGATTTTGTCAAAAAGCGCCTTCTTCTTCTGCATGACGAATTTCTGCTGCAGAATCGCCTTTTCCAACTGTTCGACATACTCCTCCCAGCTCAGCCCCGACTGCTGCAGCAGCTGCCGGAACTCCTGTTCTGTCAGTTCCCGGTTCAGGTTCAGTCCGAGCCCGCCGGTCTGACGAGCCAGGGCGATCCGTGAATCGATTTCCCCTTGAGTGACGGTGACATTTTCCAAGGATGCGGCCTGGCTGATCAGCATTTCACTGATCAGCAGATCCAGCAGTTTCCTGCGGTCCTCTGCAGAGAGCTTATTCTTCGTTCTTTCCTCGAGATCTTCAATCTGCTGGCGGAACTGTTTGATTGAGATAACCTCGAATTTCGCCAGTTTGACGGTCGCAACAGGCTTATCGATTAGCTGGGCAAACACAATTTGAGTGCCAAGGAGCAGAGCTGCAGTTAGTAGAAGTATGCGTTTCATCCCACCCAAAGTAATCTCCAACGAAGGTACTGTCAAGTATAGCATCAACCCACGGGAATTTCCGTGTAGCCGATTTTTTCCTTCAGCTTTTTTACTCCGGGTAGTTTTTGATCGAGTTTCAAACCTTTTTCGAGGTAGCCAAGGGCAAGATCGCGCTGGCCAAGGGTACAGTATATTTCGGCGATTTTCTTGTAGAAAAAGGCGTTATCCTTGCGCGAGAAGTTGAAACGGATGAGTTCCTTGATGTAGTTGATCGAAGTCTGAGCCGGGAGCTTGGTCACCATCTTGAAACAGGTGATGCTGCGCAGCCTTTCGATGATCTCGTCAAGAAAGTGATGAAAATAGGGTTGCTCCATCTCCAGGATACACAGGTGCTTGTACAATTGACAGGCGCGAATGTATTCACCGTTCTTTTCAAGGGCTTCTGCGATGAGAAACACACAGTCCATGTAGTCTTCCCGTCCAAGGCAATGTTCCAGAGAGAAATCCGGCCGGGATTGTGACAAAGAATCGTACAGTTGAAGCGCCTCGGTCGGCTCGGAATTGAGCAGGCTGTAGAAGATAAGCTTGGACTGGGAGATCAGATCATCCGGACGATTTTTAAGATACTCGCGATAGTCGAATTTAGGCTTGGAAAAGTGAATGGCAAATGCACGATCGTAAGATTTGCGCTTCTGCGGATTGCTGAGAGTATGGTAGGCCGCCAGGAGGTCCCGCATATTTTCATCGGAACGCTGACGATTAGATATCTTCAGATCAGGGTGGAGCTCTTTTGCTCGTTTACGGAAGGAACGTTTGATTTCGTCTGTTGAACAGGCTGGATCGAGACCTAAAACTTCGTAATAATTTACCAAATCTGTTCGCTCAACCCTTCTGTAAGAGAACTTACATATTTTCACAAAGTATACGTGATGATGATAGTATTGTCAAGCACAATTCTTCTACACATCCGTAGGTGTAATGGCCTGCGGGAGTAGGCGCCGCTTGCCATGCACGATATTTCGTGATAGCGTGAAGCATGTTTGGCTTCCTGATAAAGAAATCGTTTTTCGATATGTGGGATAATTTGATCCGTATCGTCATATTAAATCTGGGATTCATCCTGGCTTTTGCCCTGATTATATACTTCCCACTGTTGTTTCGGGATATCCCGGTTCTGTTTTTCATGGCCCTTGGTATAGGAATGGGCATTCTCTTCGTGTATGCCGGCGTTGTAAGCAACTTTACCGCGAGGATCGCCGATTACTCGAAGCCTGAGTTCAAGGACTTTCTTCCCACCTTGAAGGCGACCTACCCTACCAGCTTGCTGTTCGCTCTCGTTAATCTCGTGCTGGTCATTCTTTTTCAGGTGGCTTTTCGGGTGTACGGCGGAATTCAATCCTTTATTGGCCCCCTGGCCTCATCTTTTCTCTTTTGGGTGCTGATATTTTGGATTCTCGCCTTTCAGTACTTCTTCTCCGTCCAGGCACGATTGGACAGGAACTTCAGAAAAATTATCAAGAAGATGTTTCTCCTGCTCCTGGACAATCCTCTTTTCACCGTGGGGCTGTTTATCGGTACACTCGTTACCGCGGCTGTTTCCGTGTTTACAGCCCTGCTGCTGCCCGGAATCGCCACAATCTTTCTCTGGTGGAACGTGGCGCTCAAGCTGCGATTGTACAAGTACGACTACCTGGAAGAACATCCCGATGCCCGCCGGAATATTCCGTGGGATGCATTGCTGACAGAAGACAGGGAGCGGGTTGGCAAGAGAACGCTGAAGGGAATGATCTTCCCCTGGAAGGAATAGGCGTCGCCTACTTGGTGTAGCTTATTTGATATGCAGGCGTTTGCCTATCTCTTCGGCTTCTGTAGGGCTGTTGAGAATCGAGGAATATTTCAGAAACATCCCCTCCTTCTCCATATTCTTCATCAGGCGGGCAAGGGCTTTGGTCGCACCGAACATATTCTTGGTTACGAAAGCGTAGCATCGCTTTCCGGCCACCATGCCCGAGGAACTCAGGAAATGACCTACTTTCTCCGGAATCTTGCCGCTGAAGTTCGAAAGCGGTTCGCTACCCAAGGCGATGTACTGGTACATGGTCAGTTTGGCATTGACATCGTGGTTTCCATCGATGATATCCACCTGATGGCCTTGGGACTCAATGCCTCTGGCCAGAGATCGGGTGATATTCAGGATTCTATCTCTCGAGTTGGTAGCGAAGAAAACAACCGCCGCTCTCATATCTCACCTCTACGTTCGGTCACAGTTATAGCTATGCACTGATTCGGTAATGGATTAGTATACGTTCGAGTCGCGGAAAAGGTCAAGGTAAGAGCATTTGAAGCATTTGAGAGCATCTATAGCCCTGCACGTCGCGGTGATCTCCTTGCTGCTCAGTTCCTGTGTTCCCGGATCCGAGAAACGGGTCCTCGAAACACATGAGACTTTGGTGGCTGATTCATCGGTGGGCTTCAACTTTTCCATGCATCTAAGCGCTAATCATTTGTACATGATCTATCCGTCGTTAGACGCATTGTCACTGAACCTGGTATCCGCAGAGATTTCCAGCGATCCCCTTCGGCCGGCCGTGAATGATACAACGTATCTGGATCGGATCAGCTACAGTCCCGATATCGATGAGAACTTCGGCAGCCACCTTTTTCTATCCGAAGATCGGCTTCATCATATCCTCTATATCGATCGAGAGAGCGAGGAGAGCTCCGTGTTGAAGTGGCTGAGTAAGACCGACAGCGAAGAAAACTGGTGGATCGATGCTGTTCCGGGATTTGGCAAGCCACTTGTCGCCAGAGCCGATCAAGAGGGATCCCTGCAAACGGTTATTGCCGAGGGCAGTACGCTGTCCCTCTATCGTCTCACCAGGGAAGGACATCCCGAGCCTAAGGCGCTTCTACCTGCCGGGACGCTGCGACCGAGAGGGGATGTGTCCGTTGTGCGGCGGGGGGATTATTGGGCATTCACCGTTTATGACGATATCTCGAAAAGGCTATACGTCATACATCATCTGAACGATAAACTTGAAGCAGAACCGATTTACCCGGCCGGGGCGGTACACTACAGCACGATTGTCGACGGCCGCTTGCTTATTCTATTGTTTCAGCCTGCGCAGTCCTCGATCGCACTGCTCGACCGAGCCCTGATTCACGCCGAGGTGAGGGATCAGCAGCCCTTTGACGTGAAATCCATTACTCTGTGCGAGGGAACAACATCGGTGTTTCTGACTACCTACAAGGAAAAACGGCTGTTCCTGTTCAACGAACGTGTGACCAACCAGCAGGACCAATCGATCTATCAGCTAGCGCTGCTCCGCCCGGAATCCGCCGAATCGAAGTACGAGAAGCGAATCCTGGTGAAAGGAGAGGACCAAATCCAGGCCTTTGCTGCGCTGAAGAACGGAGATCTGCTCTACGTTCTCTACCTGCGGGGTGGGGCTCTTATCCTGCTGTCCTTCTCACTTGCCGAACTCGAACACTCGCCTTAGTTGAGAATCAGGATCTGTCCGCCCAGATAGTCGTTAAGGAAATTAAGAATCCAGTCGTTGGCAGCGGTTAATTCCCCGGCTGAAGCGTTCGACTGGAGGAACCTTTCTTGCAAGGCCAGCAGCTCGTTTTTCACTGTTTCAGGGATTATCTCCGCTTTCAGCAGGGTCTCGGCGAGCGCAGCAATTCCATCGTCCTGCTCGAAGGGTATTTTCTTGTTGAGGCAAATTTTACTCAGCACTTCGCGCAGTACGGCTTCGAGAATGGCTTCCGCTTTACGCAGCCGCTGGTTTGCTATATATCGTCGAGCCCGGCCAAGCAGGGAATCGTAGATATTCACACTCAGCATGAGATCCTTGTGGAAGAAGTAACCCTTCTTTACGTCCAGGCTGGCCGCTTTTAAAATACCGAGAAACACCTGGGTGGCGTTGTAGTAGTCGAAGAACTTGGCATTGGCGAAGCTGTCGAACTGGGGGCTGGAGGAACCAAAGGTGGATTTCAACAGGCTGAGACATTTGATCTTCCATTCGCTGAAAAGTTCCGGGGAAATGTCCTTCTTCTGCCCGGAAAAGTACAGTTTCTTGCACTTCTGTTTGATGGCTTCGCCCTCGGCGACCAGCTCGTCGAACAGCTTTATCACCCGACCTGTCACATCCACACCACTAAACCTAATACAACGGAATCCTAATTACAAGTTTTCGTTGTTTAAGAATAGTATAGCCACATTCTTTTTTAATATCATTAATATTTTAATGATATTATCAATAATATGCAAAAAACGAGTATTATATGCCTTGATTGGAATGTAGGTGTGGAGATCCTGCTTAGCGGTTGATCCCTATCGGCAGCTCCGACTCTTCTTCGCTCTCCGGCTGCTCCATCGTTGCTTCCGGTTCTTCGATCCGTTCGACCCACCAATTCGATTCCTGGGCCTCCTGCATCTGCTCCAGTCGCGCCTTTTCCAAGATATCCGCGGACTCCGGCGTCCTGTTGAGCCAGGCCAGGGCGAAAGCCCCAACGATGAAGATAGCCCCCAGAATCGAGGTAAAGCGGGTGAGGATGTTCCCCGACCTTGAACCGAAGGCGGTGGAGCTGCCTCCGCCGAATAGTCCGCCGATACCCTCTCCCTGATCGTCCTGAAGCATAATGACCAGGATCATGAGTAGGGCTCCGATAGCGAAAATCACCAAGAGAACGATGCTTAACAATCCCATCAATCAACTCCCTGCATCGTAGCGCACAATCGGTACGAAACTGTCAGCGGTAAGAGACGCGCCGCCGACCAGCAAACCGTCGATATTCTCCATAGCCATCAACTCAGCCGCATTGTTCGGTTTTACCGAACCACCGTACTGGATGATCATCTCCTCGGCTTCCTTCTGATTGTACAGTCGGGCCAGCAGTTCCCTGATGAAGCGATGGGTATCATCGGCGTCTTTCGCAGTGGCTGTCTTGCCTGTCCCGATTGCCCACACCGGTTCGTAGGCGATGGTGACCTGAGCCAGTGCCCCGAGGCCATTTAAACCTCGACGCAGCTGCTCCTCGACAATCCCTGTGGTAGTTCCACTGTCCCGCTGTTCCAATGTTTCTCCCACACAGAGGACCACGTCAAGTCCGTGGGAAACTGCCAGCTTGACTTTCTGGTTTATCAGTTCATCTCCCTCACCGTACTTGTGCCGACGTTCGGAGTGTCCAAGAATGACCACCTCCACACCCAGGTCTTTGAGCATGAGCACGGATACTTCTCCGGTGTGAGCTCCCTGCTCCTCCGGTCCCATATTCTGAGCGCCCAGAAGAATATGGCTGCCCTCCAGGCAGCGTTTCACCGCTCCTAGAGCGGTAAAGGCCGGGGCGATCATGACCTTCTTGGCTTCTCGATCGAGGGAGCGGACCAGATCGCGGGCCAGCGCTTCCGCCTCGGATGCGGTTTTGTGCATTTTCCAATTGCCGGCTATGTAAGGTGTACGCATGTTTTTCCTCGTTCTATTTGTTCTGGAGGGCCAGGATCCCGGGAAGATCTTTGCCTTCCAGATACTCCAGGGAGGCGCCTCCTCCGGTAGACACGTGGCTGATGGTCCCATCCAGGCCGAATTGTGTGACCGCGGCTACGCTGTCTCCACCGCCGACCACCGTTGTTCCGGCGCACTGGGAAACCGCTTTGGCAGTCTCCAGGGTGCCCTGGGCGAACTCAGGGAATTCGAAAACACCGAGGGGACCGTTCCAGACCAGTGTCTTGGCCGCTGCAATTACCTCCCTGTAGCGTGCCAGGGTTTGCCTGCCCACGTCCATTCCGATCTTGCCATCCGGGATATCGATCTGGGAGATGTACTCCGCTTTGGCCTGTTCGGAGAACTCGGAGGCCACCAGGTGGTCTACGGGCAGTAGCACCTCTACACCCCCCTGTTTCGCCTTTTGGAGCAGGTCCTTCGCGGTATCGATAAAATCTTCCTCCACCAGCGACGCGCCCACCCGATGCCCCATAGCCTTGAGGAAGGTGTAGGCCATACCTCCACCGATAATGAAACTGGACACTTTGGCGAGCAGGGACTCCAGCACGGCGATCTTTGTCGAGACCTTGGCTCCCCCGATGATGGCGACAAAGGGTTTTTCCGGGTTTTCCAGGACCCCGCCAAGAAAACGGATCTCCTTCTCCATCAGATATCCGGCCACCCCGGGAAGGTGATGGGCCACTCCCTCGGTCGAAGCATGGGCGCGGTGAGCGCTGCCGAAAGCGTCGTTAACATAGACCTCGCCCAGCGCTGCCAGCTTGGCGGCGAAATCCGGATCGTTGGCCTCCTCCTCCTTGTGAAAACGCAGGTTTTCCAGGAGAAGTACCTGACCCGCCCGCAACTCTTTGGCCTGCTTCTCCACCTCGGAACCAACGCAATCCGGGGCCATCGTAACATCGCGGTCCAAAAGCTGAGAAAGCCGAGCAGCAACGGGCTTGAGGCTTTGATCCGGGACCACCTTGCCCTTGGGACGTCCAAGGTGGCTCATCAGCACCAGAGAGCTGCCCTCCTGCTGCAGGATATAGTTGATCGTATCCAGAGCCGCCCGGATGCGGGTGTCATCCCCGATACGCCCATCCTTGATGGGCACATTGAAATCCACCCTGCACAGGACCCGTTTGCCCCGCAGGTCTATGTCTTCTACCGTCTTCTTTGCCATGGATTACCGGTCTATTTCATCCTCTCGGCAAGATCGACAACCCGGCTTGAATATCCCCACTCGTTGTCGTACCAGGAGAACACCTTGAAGAATCCGCTTCCCAGCTTCATCGTGGCCTGGGCGTCGAAGATCGAGGAGTGGGTGTTGCCGATAATATCCACGGAGACGATCGGATCTTCTGTATACTCCAGAATCCCCTTCATCCTACCCTGGGCGGCCTTCTTCATGGCTGCGTTGACATCTTCCACACTCGGATCTTTCTCCAATTTGACAGTAAGATCTACGATCGATCCGGTGGTTACGGGAACACGGAGAGCCACGCCGTTCAACTTGCCGTTCAACTCGGGGATGACTTTGCCCACTGCCTTAGCTGCACCGGTGGAGGTCGGTATGATCGCCACCGCTGCCGCACGGGCACGGCGAAGATCGGAGTGGGGAGCATCCTGCAGCCTTTGATCGCTGGTATAGGCATGCACCGTGGTCATCAAGCCCTCCACGATCTTGTACTCGTCGTGAAGCACTTTTGCGATGGGAGCCAGACAGTTGGTGGTGCAGGAGGCGTTGGATACGATAAGATCTTCATCCTTGAGATCGTCGTCGTTCACACCGAGGACCACCATTTTGTCGACCTTGTCCTTGGCCGGAACGGTCAGAATGGCCCGTTTGGCGCCGGCCTCTAAGTGCCAGGCTACCTGCTCACGGAGACGGAAAATCCCGGTGGATTCTACCACCAGCTGTACCCCTAGTTTCGACCAGGGAAGCTGCTTGGGATCTCTCTCCGCCAGAACGGCGATTTTCTTTCCGTCAACGATCAGACTGTCGTCCTTGGCTTCCACATTTTTCGCGTACTTTCCGTAATTCGAATCGTACTTGAGAAGGTGGGCCAGGGTCTTGGCGTCAGTGATATCGTTGATGGCCACCACCTCGATATTCTTGCGCTCCATGGCGACCTTGAATACACTTCGACCGATTCGTCCAAATCCATTGATAGCAATTTTCATATGTCCCCCGCATAGACTTGTGGTGATTGTAGGTTTCAGGGCTGAATATACGGAAAAAACGTCTCCCGTGTCAACGGCGTTTATACGGGGGTGAATCTACAGTCCGATGTAGTTCAGCACCCGTCGCAGCAAACCCTGTTCTCCCTGGTCAATCGGCTCCTCCGGCGGCTCCTGCAGAAGCGGGATGATCTCATCGCCGGCGTTGATCAAATCGAAGAAACTTCGCTTGTTTACGGTTCCCTCGCTGACGAGTTCATCCAGGATCTCTACGGTGAAGCTTCCCAGAATGTCCTGCTGTTCCGCGGTCACGCCGATTTCGTTGTTCTGGAGCCGCACTTTTCCCTTGCGTACGATAGCCAGTTCCTGCCCCTGCACCAGTTCCCCCTCCCCGCCCAGGTCAATAACGCCGCGATCGAACTGTCGAGCCAGCAGCGTACCCCTGACGGGCATGGCCTCGAACACCCGGCCTGCCAATATGTTGAAATTGTCCTGTACTCGGTCGTTCCCGGTACGAAAAACCCTGTAGGTGCGCAACAACTTACCCGTGCTGGTGAGATACTGCTCCACAACGGATGTGAAGCTTCTCTCCGACTCCTCGATGTGCATCAACAGAAAATAATCGGATTTCAGACTGCGAGCTCCCCGGAAGGCGGATTCGTAGCTCTCGACCTGCAGGTTGGTAGCTTTCACGTCCAACGTGGGGTATCTCTGCAGCAGATCGAACAGATACTCCGCCGCCGTCTCTCCGGCAAAGGGATGGAGCTCCCGCGTGGCCGGCCGCAGGTGGTACAGAGCGATGGAGAATCGTTTTCGATCCAGGCCGTATTGATCGATACCCCATTTTGAGGAAACACTGTCGAAGCGGGTGCTACCGATGATCTCGATATCGTCGAGGATAACCGTATCCGTGTAGCCCAGATCCCGCAGCACCTCCAGCTCTCTCAGGTACTTCTCAGGGTATCCCATCAGCCGATGGATGTCGGCATACAACAGGCGGGGTTCTTTGGCTTCCGGCTGCAGCCTCAGTGCCCTGCGGTATTCCATCAGAGCTTTAGCCAGCAAATTGCGCTCGCGGAACAGGCTGCCCCGTTCCAGATGATAGTCGGCGTAGCGCTCCCGGATCGGGTCGTTGATGGGCAATTTGTTCAGGGCGATATTCTCCAAGGCAATGCGGCTGATTTCATCATCGGGCCGCAGCCGCAAAGCCTGGGCAAGACTGCGTATGCCCTGTTCGGGATCCCCGCTGCGGTCGTAGGCCAACCCCAAAGAGTACCAGACCAGGGGAATGTCCCGATCGGTTTCAAGGATCCCCCGTAGGATTTCGATGGCCCGCTGCGGTTGCTCTGCAAGCAGGTACACCTGGGCGAGCAGTCGTTTCGCCTCTGTATACCGATCGTCCAGGGCGATCGCGGTGAGCAGGTAGCGTTCGGCCCGGTCGAGCCTGCCTTCCTCTATCGAAAACCGCCCGGCGGCGTAATGCACTCTTGGATCGTAGTTGTGATACTTCAGGGCAAGCTCCAGGTAAACCTGGGCAGCCGCTCGGTCCCCCTGGGCGTCGCTGAGCAGTACCAGGGACAGCAGGGCTTTCTGGCTCTCCGGGCGGATCTTCAAGGTTTCGATGTACCTCTGACTGGCGTTTCGAGTCCTTCCCTGAGCGATGTCCAGCTCCGCCAGCCCGAAGCGCGCCTCCAGGTTGTTCGGCTCCCGGTCAAGAACCGATTCGAACAGCACTCTGGCTCTCTGCGGCTGATTCAAGGCGATGGCGATTCGTCCCTCCAGAACGATCAATTCCAGGTTGCCCCGATCGTAGGTTTGGGCCTGCTTCAAGTAACCGAGGGCTTCCTCGTACTCCTCCAGAGCGAAAAAGCTCTCCGCCAGACCGATCAGAGGCTCGGCGTAGGCTGGATTCGCAATCAGAGCCGCCCTGTACAGCTCCACCGCCGCCAGCAGATTCGAGCGGGCCTGTTCCACCCGGCCGCGCTGATAGAGTATTTTGGGATCCGTGAGCTCCTCCGTTCCCGACTGGGCGCGGGCAACCGGGAGCGGGGAGAATACCAGAAACATCGCCAGGATCAGCGGCGACAGGCTTTTCATCACGGGCAGGCTCAAGCTTGTTCCCGCCGCAGGACTAGTTTAATCGTGTCGATCTTGTGTCCTTCCATGTTCTGGATGATGAAATCCATGTTCTGATAGCTCATTTTTTCGTAGCGTACCGGGATCTTGCCGAACAGATGAAACACAAATCCTCCCAAGGTGTCGAAATCATCACTGGGCAGCTTGATGCCGAGCTGCTCGTTCAGCCACTCGAGATTCACCCGGGCATCGCAGAGATAAACATCCTCGCTGATCTTCAGCAGCTCCTCTGTCTCGTTGTCGAACTCATCCTGGATTTCCCCCACTATTTCTTCGATGATGTCCTCCAAACAGACGATGCCGGAAGTCCCGCCGTACTCGTCGACGACCACGGCGATGTGAACCCGGCGGCGCTGAAACTCACGCAGCAGGGAATCGAGCTTTTTACTCTCCGGAACGAAATAGGCAGGACGGATCAGCTTCTCCAGGTCGATCTCCGATTCCTCCTTGACCATGTAGGGAAGAAGGTCCTTGGCGTATAGGATGCCCACGATGTTGTCGACCGTGTCGTGATACACGGGGAAGCGGGAATGGCCGCAGTCGGATATGATGTTGACGATCTCCGCAATTGGAGTGTCCAGGGAGGTGGACACGACATCGATGCGGGGCACCATGATCTCTTTGACATTGGACTCGGACAGGGAGATGATACCTTTCACCATTTCCAAGGCACTCTTGTCCAGATTGCTCAGATTCTCCTCTAGGGAGACTTTCCTCAGAAGCCTATCTATGAAGCTTCTTCTTTTCAAAATATCCTCTCCTTTTTCAGGTCAACTAAAATACTTTCCTGAAGCTTGATCATCTCGGAATCCTCATCCTCATGATCCAGTCCCTCCAGATGCAGAATGCCATGAATCAGCAGACGCTTCAATTCCTCCTCTTCGTGAATCAGCCGTTCCCGGGCGTTGCGGGACATGGTTTCCATGGATATTACTATATCCCCTGCGGGGATGTTCCCCGGGGCGTTGGGATCTGTTTCTTGGGAGAAGGAAAGGACATCGGTGGGCGTATCCACCGCTCGATAGCGCTTGTTTAATCCTCGGATCGTTTCATCATCGGTAAGCAGAATGGAAAGCTCCCATCGGTGGATCCCACGGATGTCCAGCACTTTTGCTGCAAAGCGCCGACAACGGCGTAACCATCCTGGGTCATCGATTTCCGCTGAAGCGACCTCAACAGCGTTCATCGGGCGGCCTCTTTTACCTTCGGGTATTCGATACGGGAATGGAAGTACCCCGCCAGCACCTGAACGAAGCTCTTCTTGATTGTCTCCAGGTCGCGAAAGGTGAGCTGACTGTCCCCGAGCTCCTGGGAGGTGAACTTCTCCATGATAATATCCCAGACGAACTTTTCAAGCTTGGCGATCGTAGGTTTTTTCAGGGTACGGGTGGCTGCTTCCACGGTGTCGGCCAGCATGACCACGGCCGCCTCCCTACTGCTGGGGCGATAGCCCTGATAGGAGTAGTCATCGGAGGTCACATTGGTTTTGTCCCCGTTTTCAAGGGCTCGCTGATAGAAATATTTTATGACACCCCGGCCGTGGTGCTGGGCTATGATCTCTTGAACTTCCTGGGGCAAATCCAGCTCTCTGGCCTTTTCGATCCCCATCTTCAGGTGGGATTTTATCACCGCTGCCGACAAACTTGGCTTTAAATCGTCGTGCTTATTGTAGGACGTTTGATTCTCTATGAAATATTCGGCTTGCTCGATTTTTCCTATATCGTGGTAGTACGCGCCGACTCGGGCCAGCAAAGCATTGGCGTCGATGGCGCTGCAGGCCGATTCGGCCAGATTGGCCACGCTGATCGAATGATTGTAGGTTCCCGGTGCCAGGGAAAGCAACCGTTTGAGGATCGGTGCGTTCAAATCCGACAGCTCGATAAGCCGGAAACGGCTGGCCGTGTTCAAGCCGTGCTCCAGGATAGGCAGAAAGCCGAGGCTGATCATGCTGGAAGCGAATCCGTTGAGAAAGCTCCAGCCCAGGACAGGCAGCAACCACCCTCGCCCGGCGCTCTGCAGCAATACGAACAAGGTCAGGAGCACGACGTTGAGAGCGGAGAGATACACACCCGCCCGCACAAGATCGATCCTGCGTTCGGCCCGCTGGACCACAGCGGTACCGGCGACTCCGGTGAGAAGCACGAAGAGAAAAGCGTACGGGTCCATCTTGGCAAGCGGCAGAACCAGGAGGGCCAAGATCAGGGAAAGGCCGATGCCCGCCCGGGTTGAAAAAATAAGGGTAACCAATATGGATATGGCTGCCGTGGGCAGGATCACCGAGAGCGGGATTCCCCCGATCGGAGTAAAAAATCGAGCCAGCAGGGCCGCGGCTAGTACAAAGAACAGCTCCACTGCGGCCAGGAAGATAACCTGATTACGTTTCAGAGTGGTGCCAACGATCCGTTGTCGGAATAAAAACAGGGACAGGAGAAAGACGATCACCAGAAACAGAACATTGCCGGCAATGCTGTTTAGATTTACCGTCACCGAATATTCGCCGAGAGCTTTGATTTGGGCTGCCGCTTCGGCGTCGATAATATCCCCGCGCCGTACAATTACCTGATCCTTCACCAACTTGGCCTGAACCGGCTCGACCTCCTGCATAGCTTTCTGGCGGCTTTTATCGGTCTCCTCGACGTCGAAAAAACCGTTCTCGATGATAAATGCCCGGACCAGGTCGATTGTCGGCGGCAACAACCGTGCGGGAACTTCGGGAAAGCGTTCTTCGATCCAGCTCTCCAGGTTGCCGCGGGTCAGAACTTCCTCCAGAAAAATTTCCTCCTTGACCAGCTTCCCTCCCATCCAGCGCCATACCTCCACGGCGCCGGAGGACAGCAGGCCGGCTTCCTGATCGGGGAGTCGCAGCAGGCCTATTTCGAATATCTGTACCAAAATCGACTCAGCCTGGGTGAACACGATTGCAAGCTGACCGGTATCGAGCAGCCTGTTCAGCTGCTCCTCGGAAAGGACTCCCGGAAAATCGACCTGAAGACGCAGGAAAATCGTATCCAGAGTTCCTTCATCCCGGTCGAGCGCGAGCAGACGGTTTCGAAACTCGGAGAAGCGCTGCAGGCGCTCCTCTCCGATGCGCTCGTTGACTCGAAAAATCGGCAGGACCAGCTTGCCCGCCGCTTCTCTCTTCAGGCGGGTTGCTTCCTCGTCGAGATAGAGAATATCCCGCTCAACCACGTAATCCCGTTCCGCCACGCTGCCGATCTGGTAGTCTGAGGTGCGCAGAAGGGGAAACACGCTGCCGAATTGGGTCGCGATCAACACAATGACCACGGTGAGGACAAAGGCGATTGCCAGGATAGCCGCTGTGAGACGATCCGCGACCATCCGCTCTCTGAGGGTCGAAAAGAGCGGGATCGATTTCCCGTTGTTGTTAGTCTTCCTGGTTTGCTTCATACGCACGGACGATTTTACGCACCAGAGGATTTCGAACCACGTCTTCCTCCCCGAGGAAGATGAAATCGATTTCCCGAATGGATTTCAGTATGGAAATCACATCGAGCAGACCGGATTGACCACGCTTCGGCAAATCGATCTGGGTGATATCTCCGGTTACCACAGCCTGGGTACCCTCCCCAAGACGGGTCAGGAACATCTTCATCTGCTCCTTGGTGGTGTTCTGCGCTTCGTCGAGAATCACGAAGCATTCTGAAAGGGTACGCCCTCGCATGTAAGCAAGGGGAGCTATCTCGATGATACGGTTCTCCTCCATCCGGCGAAGCGATTCAGGGGGGATGAAGGCCTCCATGGCATCGTACAGGGGGCGCAGGTATGGACTGATCTTCTGCTCCAGATCACCCGGCAGAAAACCCAGATTCTCCCCGGCTTCTACCACCGGCCTGGTGAGAATAAGTTTGCGGCGATTGCGGGACAATACGCTTCTCAGAGCCTGGGCCACCGCCAGATAGGTTTTGCCCGTTCCCGCCGGTCCGATGGAGAACACCAGGTCTCTCGTTTCGATCGCCTTTACGTACAGCGCCTGACGGTAGCTGCGGGGAAAGACCTTCTTCAGCCCTCCGGGAATGATCACGGAGGTCTGCTTTAACAGCTCCGCGTCCTGCTGTTTATCGGCATTCAATGTCCCGTATACCGCTCGGATCAGATCCGGGCCCGGCAGTTGGCCAAGTGCTATATGGTCCTCCAGCTCCGCGAGGATTCTCTCAAACAGTTTTCGTTTGACCTCATCGCAGGATTCGAGAAAAATCTGGTTTCCTTGGAAGTAGACACGGACGCCCAGGAGGTCTTCGAAAACGGACAGGTTACCGTCGTTGGCCCCGAACAGTTCCTGGATCCTCTCCGGGTTCTTGAGGACCACCGCCAGGTGTTTACCCATAGTATTCCTATTCGTTGAATGTACCTCCGCCATCCCTCAGACGTCAACCCCGCAGCGAGGACTCGTACCGATCCTCAGAGTCATTCCATTCCCTTTTCGGATTGCTGCGGATCTCCGGGATTGGTAGCCACTGCAGGATAATCGAGAAGCTGCTTTGCCACTGATATTCATTGCTTACGGGGGGCCCGGGATCGACCACGAGGTAGGGTTTCCCTTCGTAGCTGAGGCTGAGATTCCAATCGTCGAGGTAGTGCACCGCCTCCACCTTGAAACTGCGCAAATTGAAGGTTGAATCCTCCCGCGCTTGGGGATCGAAAAACCTAAAGGAATTGATAAGGTCTTCGATTGGATTCACGTATGTGACCAGTCCGGGTTCTCTCTGCTCCAGGACACGGAAATATTTGAAAGTTTGCGTGTTGGACGATGTGGTGGTTGCCGAGAGCTTGAGGAACTTGTACAACCAGAAATCGAAGGTCAAGGAAAAATCGAGACTGTTGTCGGTGAACTGCTGGATATTCATCGACCAGGATGTGGCTACGGATGTACCGATGCGGATCCGGTTTTTCCAGTACAAACGCTCCTTACCAGACTGACGGTAGCTGAGGTTGATGTAGGAGGGCAACAACTCCTGATCACCGTACGGCTCCCAGCTGTTGGTGCCGGTATTGAACTGTTGTGGCCACATGTAATCCATAGTGAAGCTTCCCGTAAAGTTCCACAGCTTCAAACTGGTCAGGCTCTTGGCCAGCAATCCGCTGTCGGCATATCTGTTTACATCGAAGCGCAGCTCCTCGCTGAAATTGACATTGTCCCCCAAACGCAACGTCTCCCGTAGAACAAGGGGTTGGAACCTCCAGTCGTTGAAATCGGTCCAGTTATTTTGATCGTCACCGACATCCTTGAACACCGAGTTCACGGTTGTGGTGAGCAGCCATATCGTAAACTCGAGGTTCCCGGTAAAACTGCCCAAGCGGGGCGGCAGCTGGGAGGAAAAAGACAGGGAGTTGTCCGCGTCGAACATTCGCCATCTCAAGGCGGCCTGGGCGCTGTGCAATGTGAACCACTCGTCATCCCAGGTGAATAGTTC
Source organism: Spirochaetaceae bacterium (assembly GCA_020353535.1). Taxonomy (GTDB): domain Bacteria; phylum Spirochaetota; class Spirochaetia; order SZUA-6; family DRHE01; genus JAFGQJ01. The sequence goes on from CP070696.1 coordinate 722,021, forward strand.
CCCGGAGTAATCCCCGCTTGCGGTGAGTGCGTCGTACTGTATATATCGGTAGAAGGTTGAACCGATATCGTAGCTCAGGCTGGTCTTGCCGAAGGTCGGATCATCGGCGAAGGGGAAATAATCGAGACCCTCGGTGAATTTCAGGTTGAACTGGCTGTTCTTCTGATCTCCCTCTACGAGATTGGTCCACTCGGTTCCAAGGGGAAAAGATTGACGGTAGCGGCTGCGGTAATTCCCGGACAATGAGAAGTTTCCGCTCCATAGCAGAACATTCTCCAGCACGCGCAAGGAGTGATTCAGGTTGAAAATGCCGCGGGTGTCGAGGCTAGTATATTTGAGGTCGTACGTAACGTCCTCCGGGTTGTTCCAGGTATCAGAATTGAAGCTCTGCTCCACGGAAGCGGTTGGTCGCAGCTGATAGGACAGTCCGAGCTGCAGAGGTGTTTTTTGCAGGGAAACGGGAACACTCTTTTTCGGTTCCGGCGGGCGTATAGGTGACGGTAGGAGTGGACTCGGCGCTGCCGCCTTATCAGGGGCCGGCTGAGGCGGCTCGATATGCACAGTCGGTGATCGTAGGTCTGCGGGTACCGGAGTTTTTATTTCTTGAGTGGATCCGCCTCGATCGGAGGGTTTTGTCGCGCCACGGCTTGATTTGCTCGAGGGTAGAGAGATGTTCAACAGATCGCCGAGCATCTGAAAGGAGACACTGGGCAGCTTTAAACTCACGGGGTAGAAGTATTTCCGGGCTGGATTGTAGGTGGCATCCGGGGCTACGAATTGCGTGTTCGTTTCACTATTCCAAAGCAGATTGGCGGTGATATAGGGAAAGGACAGGTTCTTGACCAGGGGCGTGTCGAAATTGTCGGATAAATCGACCTTGCCGTTCAGCTCCCAGGTTAGGGATCCCTTCTCCCCTACCGTTACAGTTTCCTCCGCCGGCTCGATTCCCACCAGACGGGTCAATCCGGTATCTTCAGCCCGGTTGTAGAAATCACCGGGAAAGTACGGATCAGAGTAGTACTCGAACTTCCCGGAAAATCGGTAGGGACCGTTGCCTAGATTCCAGCTGCTTTCCAGTCCGAAACGAAACGGCAAGCTGAGACCAAATAGAAAGGCTTCGTTCCAGGAGGAGTGATAGCTGTTCAGGTCGATCCACGGCGTGTAATAGGTAGCGGCCCCGTATAGTTCCTCATATACGGTTCTGCTGAAGCCTATCCCCCCTTTGAAGTTGACCTGGGGAAACCGACCCTCAACACCGGCGAATCCGCCCAAGCGGGAGTACAGGTCGAGCATAACTTTCAGGAAACGATTCTCGTCGACCCGAACCGGTTTATCCGGTATTTGGCGCAAAAACAGGCCGTGGCGTTCCACCTCGTACTGGGTGGTGCTCTCCTCGGTAGCCGCCAGAAAGGACAGGGCGCTGGCACTGCGTTTCTTTTGTCCGATCAGGTAGGTGGTGGTCTGAATAAAATTCCCCTCCCGGTTGCGATAGCCGATGGCAGGATGGAAGAAGAACTCATCCCCCGGATGAAAGAAGAAGGGCAGGTAGAGCAGCGGAATACGCCCGACGTAGAGAACCGCGTGTAAAATGGCCCATTCGTTCGGGGCTAGAACCCATATTTTGCGCGCCCGTATATGATAGTGGGGATTCCCCTCGATATCACAGGAGGTGATTATGCCCCTGTCAATGATGACGGTATTGTCCTCCAGCCGGGAGATCGACTCGCCGGAGAAGCGAAATCGAATGGTTTCCCCGCCCACAACGCGGTCTGCCTCCATTCCCCCTCCGAAAAAAACGCCCTCCCAGCTGTCCATGTCGAAGGTGAGCCGCTCGCCCCGAAAAACCTCCTCCTCGTTGCCCTTGATCAGGGTGTACTCGATGCCCCCCTCGGCGCTGAGGATGCTTTCGGTCTCATTGAGCAGCACCTCATGAGCCCGAATCCGGTGAGTTGCATCCTCCTCCCTGATTTCCACCAGTACATCTCCCAGAAGCAGCACATAGTCCTCATCAACCTGCTCGACCGTGAAGTACTGGGTCTCCTTCGCTGACTTGATTTCTATCAGCCTTTGCTTGCCCTCCTCCTCCGGAGCTTCCGCAGCCGGAGGGGAAATCCGGTAGTAGGCGTACAGACGCTGTTGCAGAGCCTGACGCGTGCCGGAGTCGTTCAGACCGAGGTCACGACACCAGGCCACTAACTCGAAGTAACTGGCGGTGTCGATATCCCCGGCCAGAGTACGTTCAATCAGATTTTCGGCACTCTCGATAGTTTCAGAGTCTTCCCCTGCTGCCTGATTTTCCCCCTGGGGTGCCGTGGTCGCGGTGTCTGCGGTATCGCGCGACTCCTGGGCTGATAGCAGTTCAGTACCGCCGAAGGACCCCAATAACAGAACTGTACATAAAAACAGACATCTTAAGGTCACGCTGACTGTCCCTTCAGCGAGAATGCCTTGGCACGCCCCTGATCCGGCATTGGCTCGGCCAGTGGCTGCCCCGCCAGGATGGCTTGCAGGTACTGTCCTGTATAAGAGGAACCGCAGGCAGCCACGTCCTCGGGAGCACCGGTGACGATGATCTCTCCGCCCCGATCGCCTCCTTCCGGACCGAGATCGATCAGGTAATCCGCCTGTTTGATGACATCGAGGTTGTGCTCGATCAATACCACCGTGTTCCCGTTGTCAACCAGCCGATTAAGAACATCTAACAACTGTTTAACATCGGCGAAATGCAGGCCCGTGGTCGGCTCATCCAGGATATAGAAAGTGCGCCCGGTGCTGCGCCGGGAAAGTTCAAGGGACAGCTTAACCCGCTGAGCTTCTCCCCCTGACAGGGTGATGGCGGATTGACCGAGCTGGATATAGCCCAATCCCACTTCGATCAGCATCTTGAGTTTGCGCTCGATAACGGGGATTTTCCTGAAGAAGGTGTAGGCCTCATCCACGGTCATGTCGAGCACATCGTCGATGTTTTTCCCCTTGTAGAGGATTTCGAGGGTCTCTCTGTTGAAACGCTTGCCCCGGCAGACATCACAGGTGATGTACACGTCGGGAAGAAAGTGCATCTCGATCTTGATCGTTCCGGCTCCCTGGCAATTCTCGCAGCGACCGCTTCTGACGTTGAAGGAGAAGCGTCCCGGTTTATAACCCATGGCCTTTGATTCGGGCAGTGAGGCGAACAGCTCCCGGATCGGCGTAAATACCCCGACATAGGTGGCGGGATTGGATCTGGGCGTTCTACCGATAGGGCTCTGGTCGATATTGATGACTTTATCGATCGCTTCCACGCCCTCCACAGACTGGTAGCTGCCCACCGGCAGATGGGCACGATTGACGCGATTTGCCAGAACGGGGTAGAGCAAATCGGTTAGCAGGCTCGATTTCCCCGATCCCGAAACCCCGGTAATGACCGTAAGCTTTCCCAGCGGAAAGGATACGTTGATCTTCTTCAAATTGTGCTCCGCCGCTCCGATCAGGGTGATGGCCTTGCCACTGCCAAACCGGCGTGTGCGCGGCGTATCGATAGTCACCCGTCCAGAGAGGAATTTTCCGGTGAGGGATTTGTCATGATTCAATATATCCTCATATGCACCGGCGAATACCACTTGGCCGCCGTGCACCCCGGCTCCCGGACCCAAATCCACAATGTAATCCGCCGATCTGAGGGTTTGTTCATCATGCTCGACCACGATCAGCGTGTTTCCCAGATCCCGCAGGTGGAGCAAGGTTTCCAGTAGGCGGTGATTGTCCCGTTGATGCAGTCCGATGGTGGGCTCGTCCAGGATGTAAAGCACGCCTACCAGAGAGGATCCGATCTGGGTGGCAAGGCGAATCCTCTGGGCCTCCCCGCCGGAGAGGGTGTAAGCCCTGCGCTCCAGTGTCAGGTAGTCCAGACCCACATCGGCCATGAACTTCAGGCGTGCCGATATTTCTTTGAGAATCTGGCGAGCGATGGTCTGTTGGTTGGGCTTCAGTTTCAGTTTGCTGAAGAACTGCTGGGCCATGCTGACACTCAGGCAGGTTGTCTCATGGATATTTCGATCCCCCACAGTCACGGCCAGGCTTTCGGGACGCAGTCGTTTTCCCCCGCATTGGGGACACTCCCGCTGGCTCATAAAGCTCTCCAACCACTCTTTGACCCCTTCGGAGGAGGTTTCCAGGTATCGTCTCTTGAGCTCGTTCAGCACTCCCCGAAAGTTCGAGGTGTACTCCCACAGTCCTTCCCGCTGCGGATTTTCGTATTTGAAACGAATCTGCTCCTTGCTGCCGTACAGTAGCAGGTCCAGGATCTTTCGGGGAAGTTGCGCCAGCGGGGTGTCTAAAGAAAAACTATAATGCCGTGCCAGGGATGCGAAGATGCTGCGGTACGTGTTGGCCTTGGGATTGTGGGTGGCGATGGCTCCCTCACGGATCGAGAGTCTGAAATCGGGAATCACCAACTGCGGATCGAACTCCAGGGTGACCCCCAGACCGGAGCATTCGGGACAGGCACCGAAGGGACTGTTGAAGGAGAACAAACGCGGCTGAAGGTCGGGCAGACTGATTCCGCAAATCGGACAGGCCAGCGCCTGGGAATAGAGCTCCTCCCGCCGGCCCTCCTGGGTTTTGACGGAAACGATAAGCAGACCGGAGGATACCTCCAGGGCGGTCTCCACCGAATCGGCCAGGCGTTTTCGTACATCCTGCTTGATGATCAACCGATCGACCACGATTTCCAGGTCATGCTTCCGGTTCTTGTCCAGGACTATGGGCTCATCCAGCGAAAGAATCTCTCCATCCACGCGCATGCGCACGAAGCCTGCCCGGCGGGCATCCTCGATGATCTTTTGGTGCTCCCCCTTCCTGCCGCGGACCACCGGCGCCATAAGCACGATGCGGGTCTGGTCGGGCAGAGCCAGAATGGTATCAACGATCTGGTCCACGGACTGTTCGCTGATCTCCCGAGCGCACTGCGGGCAATGCGGAGTTCCCACTCGTGCGAACAATAGGCGCAGGTAGTCGTAAATCTCGGTCACCGTTCCGACGGTAGAACGGGGATTGCGAGCGGTGCTTTTCTGTTCGATGGAGATCGCCGGAGAAAGCCCCTCGATGTAGTCCAAATCGGGCTTGTCCAGGCGACCGAGAAATTGCCGGGCGTAGGCGGACAATGATTCCACATAACGGCGCTGTCCTTCGGCAAAGATGGTGTCGAATGCCAGCGAGGATTTTCCCGAACCACTGATGCCGGATACAACAATCAGAGAATCTCGGGGAAGCTCCAGATCAATGTTCTTGAGATTGTGCTCCCGCGCTCCCTTGACGATGATACTTTTCACGCTGCCGCTGCTCAGATCCTTGTTTTCATTCGCCCCTCTGATCCGGGGTTTCCATGAGAGCCCTTTCCGCCGGGGGCATGAATTCCATCATCCGTCGTCGCGGTCTTAGGGAGGAGAGGTAGGAAACCAGAGGTATCAGGATCAGGCAGAGCCCGGAAACGGCGAGGATCTCCCATCGTGTAAGAACTCTGAGCAGCAACAGGGGATTCATAGACCTGAGTCGTTCAAAACACTATAATACTGGCTCACCAGGTACTATGACAAGGGTAATTGTGGATCGAAACGCCGGTTTCTGCGGAGGTGTACGCAGGGCGATTCGAGGAACCGAAGAGCTGCTGTCTGCACGCTCCCAAGAGGCCGACAGGCCCCGGCGCATCCTCTCCTACGGCCAACTAGTGCACAATCGGGAGGTAACCGACGATCTGGCAGCCCAGGGACTGGAGAAATTGAAGAGTTTGGAGGATGCAGCGAGAGAGGATGCGGTGGTGCTGCGGACCCACGGAATCTCCCCGCAGGAGGAGCAGTTGATTCGCTCCCGGGGAGCGGATATCCACGATCTCACCTGCCCGCGGGTAAAAAAACTACACAGACAGATCCAGGAAAAGCGGGACACCGGGTACAGAATCATTATCGTGGGCGATGCCGAGCATCCCGAAGTTCGGGCTTCTTTGGGACACGCAGGTGAGAAGGGGATGGTCGTTACCTCAGCGGCGGAAGTCCGTCGCGTCCCGACGGGAGAGAAGATCGCCGTGTTCGCCCAGACCACGATTACTCCCCAGAGTTTCCAGGAGGTGGTGGCGCTCCTTGAAAGCAGAGGTCAGGAAATGATCGTGGTGGACAGTCTTTGCCCCTTCGTCCTGAAACGGCAACGCTGGATCGAGAAATATTCCAAACTGGCCGATGCTTGTCTGATCTTGGGAGGCAGAAACTCGAGCAACACCCGCAAGCTTCACTCCCTGGCCGCGGCAAACGGTCCGGCCTTTCACCTGAGCACAGCCCAGGAATTGGACGTTCGGGAGATCCTGCGCTATCCCGTGGTCGCCTTGACGGCCGGAGCCTCTACCTCCGACCACACCATCGAAGCCGTGCTTACCCGCCTGCAGGCCGCCGGTGCCCTGATCGAACAAAGGTAGGAGGGCCCACCCGGTCAGAGACGGACCACGGTTCTGCCGAATCCGCCCTGTTCGGGAGTGGAGAAGAAATATTCCTTCACGTGGGAGCTGTGCTTCAGGTACTCGTGAATCCCCCGCTGCAGAATCCCCTCCCCCATCCCGTGTACGATAGAGAACTCGCTCATCCCGCTGACCAAGGCCCGGTCGATCTGCAGCTCCACCTGCTTCAGCGCGTCCTCCAGCCTCAAGCCCCTCAGATCGATCTGAAACGCGGGGGGCGGGCTCTGCAGCTCCTCGCTGACCGACAGCAGCGGTTCGTCGGCTCCGGCATCTTTCGTATCCCGCTCCAGCGGCTGCAGATCTCCAGCCGGAAAAGTTCCCCGCAGGGTGTCGGTGACCACGATCCAGCGATCCCCCTTCGCCCGTTTGACGAGAATCCCCCGCTTGCCGGTGCCCCGGATCAGCACCTCCGCACCCAGCTGCAGACCCAGTTGCGGTGCCTGATACAGCTCAGCCCGTTCCTCCTCGAGGGCCTGCTCCTGTTTCTGCACATGTTCGGCCAATTCGTTGAGAAACGCCCCAGCCTGCTTACGCTCCTGCCGATCGCCGGCGCTTTGGAGCTCCGCGACCAGCCCTTCGAACCTGCTGCGGCTGTCTTTCAGGAAGCGTTTGAGCTCCGCTATTCCCTGCTCCCTCAGCTCGAGCTCCTTCTGGCGTAGGTGCAGCTCTTTCAGGTCGGTGCGTCGCGTTTTCTCTCGCAATTCCGCTTCCCGGCTCTGTTGCTGCTCTTCTGTGACCAGAAGCTTTCTCTGTCGCTCCGACAACCTGTTGATCAACTCGGCCACATCTCCCCGTTCTTCCCTGAGGTATTGCCCGGCGGATTCCAGGATTTCCCCCGGGATACCGGTCCTGCGGGCAATCTCCAGAGCATGGCTCTCTCCGGGCACTCCCAGGATGATCCGGAAGGTGGGTCTGAGGTTCTGTACATCGAATTCCATGGCCGCATTCTCCACGCCTTCCCGGGAGTAACCGTAGTTCTTTAGGATTCCGTGATGGGTGGTGGCCATGCAGAGGCAGCCCTTCTCGATGAAATGATCCAGCAGCCCCATGGCGATGGCAACACCTTCCTCCGGGTCGGTACCCGCCCCCAGCTCGTCGAAGAGCACCAGGGAAGCGGAAGTCGAGCTGCGGATGATGCGGGAGATGTTCACGATATGGGCGGAAAAGGTGGAGAGGGATTGCTCGATGGACTGCTCGTCTCCGATATCGGCAAGGATGGTGTCGAACACGGGCAGGGTAGAATCCTCCCGGGCCGGTATTTCCATGCCGAACTGATTCATTGCAGCCAGTAAACCGATTGTTTTCAAAGTAACGGTCTTTCCCCCAGTGTTGGGACCGGTGACGATCAACACCCTGTACTCGCCCCCCAGGATGACAGAGATCGGCACACAGATCTGGCCGAGCAGGGGATGTCGCGCCTCGTAGAGCTTCAACACCCGATCGGACAGTACGGTCGGGGCGCAGCGGTGGTGAATGGCGAAGCGCGCTCTTGCCTGCAGCGTATCAAGTCGCGCAACGGATTCGAATAAATCTTGAATCTCCGCGGATTGTGCCACAACCTTGGTGCTGAGCTCGCGAAGAATCCGGTGCACCTCCCTGCGGTAGCGATTCTGCTCCTCGACAATGGCGTTGTTCTTGGCTACGATCTCCGCCGGCTCGAGGTAAACCGTCGATCCGCTGGCCGAAACATCGTGGACGATCCCCGGGATGCGCCCTTTGAAGTTGCTCTTGATCGGCAAAACTATACGCCCGTTTTTCTCCGCTGGTTGGTTGGCCTGCCATAGGGACTGGTAGGTCGGATCGTGTAGATAGGTTCTGGCGGTTTTGTCCACCTCCCGCTCAAGAGTGCGGATCCGGCTGCGGATTTCCTTCAAAACGGGAATATGATTTTCCCGTAGGTTGCCCTCCCGGTCGACGATCGAGAATATCTCTTTGGACAGCGCCTTTGCATCCGGCATGGCGGCTGCCAGGGGCAAGAGAAGTTCTTCCGCCGAGGCTTCCACGGCCTTGGCCAGTCGCCTGCCGGAGACGATGAAGCGGCCCAGGGCAAAGAGCTCCTCCAGCTCGAAGAGCACGCCCCGCTTGAAAAGTTTTGGCTCCAGGGAACGGATGTCCGGAAAATCGAGATCCGGAAAAGGTTTCCCCGATTCGAGCATGCGGCGAAAAGCCACCGCTTCGGCTTTACGCTCCTCGACCTCTACAGAGTCCGTGGAAATGGTTTGGTCTTCCAGGGCTTGACGCCCCGCCTCGCTGAAGCAGCGTTCCTGCAGTGCCCGACGGATACTGGAAAAATCGAGCAGGTTAAGCGTATGGGGATCTAGGAAAGGCTTGGGCGAATGCTTCGACATCCTCATAAATCCTCAAATAGCTTTCATAGCGGTCCGGATGAATCATGCCTTGTTCCACGGCTTGCTGTACAGCACACTCCGGTTCATCCACATGCCTGCAGCTGGGGTAGGAGCAGTTCTCGGCGATGGGCACAAACTCCGGAAAGTAGAAGGCCAGATCCCGGGCATCCACGCCGGCAATTTCCAGCTCCCGGATTCCCGGCGTATCGATGAACCTGAAGCCCTCGGCTGCCCGGATCAGGCTGGCGAAGCTGGTCGTGTGGCTTCCCCGATCGTATTTCGCGGAGATGTTACCCACGGCCAGGTCCAGACCGGTAAACATGCGGTTGAGCAGGGTAGATTTCCCTACCCCGGACTGACCGCAGAAAACGGCCAGCCTGTCCTTGATGCGGCGTCGCAGTTCCCCCACGCCTTTGCCTGAGAGGGCCGATGTCAGAATGACCGGATACCCGATCTTCCTGTAGTCCCGGATGCGATCTTTGATATCAGAGCCTACCGCCAGGTCGGCTTTGTTGATCACGATCAGAGGCTGGAGCCGGTCGGCGCTCACCAATACCCTGTCGATGAAGCGCGGGCGAAAGGGCGGAGACTGGGTAGAGCTGACGCACACCAGCAGGTCTGCGTTGGCCGCCAGAACCTGGATGGCGTTGCGCTTCTTGTTCCAGCGTATCAGGGAGCTGGTGCGTTCCCGGCGTTCCACGATCCAGCCTACGCCCTCGGAGTGAGGATCTCCCTGAAGGCTGACGTAATCACCCACGGCAATCGGATTGTAGACGTTCCGCTCCGTCTTCAGGACCTTGCCTTTGATGCGGCACTGCAGCTGCCTGCCATCGACTTCCACGGTATAGATGTTGTTGATTCCGTACAGCACCTGTCCGGTGGACAGCTCACGCCCCACGGGGAGGTTCCTCCAGAGGACCGCGGTATTGAAGATCGAAGACATCGGCGAAGGCCCGGTAGCGCTTCTCCTCCCCGATCCCACCGTTCAGGTAAAGCTCCGCATACCCAGGCGAGGGGCTGCCCGCTTCCGTGCTGCCAGCCTCTATGCTCCCAGCATCCGTGCTGCCGCTTTCGACAATCCGGTCGGCCAGTAGGGAAAGGACCCGATTGGTCACACCCTCGCGGGAATCGATCAGAGCGATCCCGTCAGCCAGGACCGTGCGGAACTCCTTTTCGAGAAGCACGAAATGGGTGCAGCCCAGTACCACCGCCCGTACCTCCTCCTCCAGCAGCGGTGCCAGTTCTCGGCGCACGGCGGCCAGACGCTGTTCAGTGCCGGCGGTCGGGTAATCGTATTCGGCAAAACTCACCAGGTCGGCCACGGGCACCTTGATTACTTCACGGCCGTCGGCGAACTCCTGGATCAGTCTTTCCAAATAGGGACCCGTGGCGGTCTGACGGGTGGATACCACGGCCAATTTCCCGCCTTTCAGGGACAGGGCCGCGGGTTTTACTGCAGGAACAACCCCAACTAACGGTACCGGTATACGCTCACGCAATGTCTGCAGGGCAATGACTGACGCGGTATTGCAGGCAATTACGATGAGACAGGGATCGAAGCGTTGCATACCCAGGGAAACGCTCTCCAGCACCACCTGACGCACAACCTCCGCTGATTTCTCGCCAAGCGGGAAGTTTTTTCTGTCCGCAAGATAGACGTAACGCGCTCCGGGCAGACGATCGCGCACCGCTTTCAAATAGGGCAAACCGCCGGCGCCGGAATCGTAGAAGAGGAGGGGTTTACTCACCATTGCCGAACAATTTCAGAAAATCCTCTCTTGCCCGTTGTGGCTGCCCCGTAGGCGATTCGCTCGCGTGCGATTGATCCTTGGAGTCTCCAAAGCGAAAGTAATCGCAGAAATTGCCGCGATCCTTGTCACTCACCGGTTCGGCTGATGGTTCCAGGCAGTCGTTGTGCGCCCCCTTGCTGTAGAAGCGACAGTTGCAGCAGATCTTCAAGTCCTTGTCACAAGAACTGCAGGTAGTCGAGCGGTGCACCTCCAGCTTTTCATCCACCTGTGTTCCGCAGAAATAACAAACCCTCATGATGAGCAAATAGTACACGCAAAAGCGCTTGAGGCGCAACGAGTCCTGGGGGCGGTGCGCTTGTGCCGGGGAGGGATAATAGGTTAAGCTTTTTTCATGTTTTCGCTACCAATCTGCAGCGCGGCTGATTGCGGCAGGTGGGCGATTCGGGATCGGGATGTCTGCAGGGATCATCTGGATGATCCCGGGGGCTACGACCGGGAAATCGCCCGACAGCTGGCGGACTCTGAGACTATAACGGACCTGAATATCACCTCCGCGGAACTTCAGGATCTCGATTTGAGCGGCAAAATCATCGAGCGCTGCATCCTCTCCCACGTCAACCTGCGGGGAGTCAGCTTGGCGAACAGCCGGATCCGCCTGGTCTTTTTCGATTTTTCCGTGCTGACGGACTGCTCATTTAAAGGGGCCAAGCTGCATTCTGTCGTATTTGCAGGTTCGCAAATCGACGGCTGTGATTTCTCCGGATCGGACCTCCTGCGCTGCAACTTCTGCGGGGCTCAATGCCAGGAAACCCTCTTCGACGAATCCGATCTCTATGCAAGCCGGTTTATCGCCGCCCGTTTGAGTCGGGTCGGATTCAAGGACTGCAATCTCAAGCAGGTGCGTTTCGAGCACGCCCAGATCTCCGAGGCGGATTTCCGCTACTCGAATACGGAAGACGCCTTTTTCGAGAAGAAGGCGCAGACGTTGTGAGGTTCTACAGCTACTTTTCCGTATTGAACTTCTCCAACTGCTACCTCATCGGACCCGATGGCCCCGGCGATGCCGTGCTGGTCGACGCCGGAGTATTCGACGAGAGGCTGCTCAAACTCATCGAGGATAACGGCTTGTACGTTCGTTGGGTTCTGATCACCCACCTGCATCACGGTCATATCCACGGACTGCCAACCCTGCGGAAGATCTACGAAGCAGGTATCTACGCTTTCGATCCCGAGAGACTGGAAGCACCGCTGCTGGGGGTCGGTGAGGGAAAACCCCTGGAATGCGGTCCCTTCTCCTTCCAGGTATTGGAGACTCCGGGACATTCCAACGATTCTGTGTGCTTTCTGCTGAACGAAATGCTCTTCACCGGCGATACCCTATCAGCAGGGTCGATCGGTCGCACCGCAACGGGCTACGAGCGAGCTCTGCTTTTATCCTCCATCCGTAAAAAACTCCTCAGTCTGAAGGAGGATGTACTCATCTTTCCGGGTCATGGACCGCCGACGCGCCTGGAAATCGAGCGTCGCTTCAACCCCTATCTCGAGCAGAAGTTGTAGAATTCTTCGAATCTCGCGGGTATAGGTGCCTCGAAGGTACGAGGCTGATGCTCTCCGGGAAGGATGAGACGCAGGCGATGCGCATGCAGCATCAGCGGCCAGCTGTACCGCCCCCTTGCTTTCCAGCCGTACAGCCGATCCCCGACGATCGGGCAACCCAGATGAGCCATATGCATTCGCAGTTGGTGGGTTCTGCCGGTGCGCGGGCGCAGGGCTACTAGGGTGAACCCGTTGATCCGCTTGAGCTCGCGGAAGAAGCTCAGCGCTCGTCTGCCACCAGCGCTCCGTGAGTCCGGCAGCAGGCTGGTGAAACGTTTCCGGTGATGGGGATCCCTCGCATGCCAAGTGTCGATGCGTCCTCGACCGGCCGGAAGGCTGCCCTCCACGATGGCCAGATAGCGCTTCTGGACGCTACGGCGGCGAAATTGCCCGGAGAGGAACTCCCGGGTCTCTGCGTTCTTGGCCGCGATGATCACTCCGGATGTATCCTTGTCCAGCCGATGAACGATGCCCGGCCGGCTTTCACTGAGTGCAAAACCGTCCTTCAAATCCTTACAGTGCCAGAGGAGGGCATTCACCAGTGTCCCGGACCAGTTGCCCCCTGCCGGATGAACCACCATACCCTGGGCTTTATCGATCACAAGCACGTTGCGGTCTTCGTAGAGAATGCACAGATCTATAGCCTCTGCTTCCACGCGCAGCTCCGGAGCGTCGGTGTAGGTAATCTCCAGACGATCTCCGGGAAGCAGGTGTTTGCTGCTCTTGGCAGTCGTTCCATTGAGCCGCAGGGCGGTAACCCTTCGCTTGACCTGACTGCGGGAGAACAGTTTCAACACGTCCGCGATGTACGCATCGATCCGGGTGTCCTTAGGGATGTTTGAGGGAATCTCTACTTCGATGTTCCGAGACGTGGGGCTGCTCAAGGCTCGAGCCGTTTTTCTTTTGCCCGACCGATGATGTAATCCACCACGGCGATCAGCAGGGAGGCGGATACGGCGCTCACGAGGATGGCCGCGGTCTGATAGCTTTCGTAGGGCGCGGCATTCGGCGGCCGGAACGGCCAGGGTGCATACTGTGGATCTCGATCGTTGTCTACGTATCTGTAGATATCGAAGACCTCCAGGGAGAGAAACAGGGTGATGGGAAAGCTGCCCAGCATGATGATTTCCGCGCGCCGGAGATTCCGCAGGAAGGGGGCAAACTCCTCCTCCTGGTATTCTTCGGGTTCCGTGTCGTCGGCATTCTGATCCTGGGAGTAAACCGGCAGGGCCAGCAGCAACAGGGCGCAGAGGATCAAAGCCAGCCTTCTACTCATCGACCTCACCTCTGGAGCCGAACAGGATCGTTCCCAGTCTGATGCAGGTGGCTCCCTCCTCCACAGCGATCTCGAAATCCCCCGACATTCCCATGGAGAGGGTATCCAGGGGCAGCTCCGGGAAGCGGCTGCGCAGACCGTCCAGACAATCTCTCAGGTCCGCGAAAGCCCGGCGGATTCGATCCCGGTCGGCGGTAAACGGTCCCACGGTCATCACTCCGCGGATGCGCAGGGAATCCAAGCTGGCAATCTCTCCGCAAACCCTCCAGAGTTCCTCGGCTTCGTTGAATCCAAACTTGCTCGCTTCTCCGGAGGTGTTCAGCTCCAGCAGGATGTCCATGGTCCTTCCGATCTCGGCACAGTGCCGATTCAGAGCCTCTGCTGTCTGCAGCTTGTCGATCGACTGGACGCAGAGAAACAGAGAGGCGGCGATCTTGGCCTTGTTGCGCTGCAGGTGCCCGATCAGATGCAGCTCGAGGTCGGGAGCAGTGACCAGGGTCTGATATTTTTCCTGCGCTTCCTGAACGCGGTTTTCCCCGAACAGGGTCAATCCCGCCTGCCGGGCAACTTCAATATACGCCGGAGGAAAGGTCTTGGTGACCGCCATCAAGCGGATTTCGGCAGGATCACGGCCGGCACGGGTTGCAGTATCCGTGATCCGCTTCTGGACGGAGTGCAGATTGTCGGTAAAGGTTTGAAGATCGAGCCTCATATCCACTGGAGCCCGAACCTACCAGCGCAGCTTGGTAACCGGCGGATAGGCCTGCCGCACCGCAATGGTCAGGGGAATCGCTCCGGCCAAGCCGATCAGGTTTTGCAGCAGGTTCCAGGGCAGCTCGAACAGGGCAGCGCCCACGCCTAGCATCAGAATCTGGGCGAGCAGATAACCTCCTGCCATGACGATGGTGCCTGCAACCGCGGCGAGCAGCCAAAACGGATTGAATGTGGACATCTTCCCCTTCCAGGGGATCGAGGCGATCAGACCGGCTACCAGTCCCTGCAGGCCGTGGGCCAGCAGGGATATCGGTGCCCACTGCGAATAGCCGGAGATGAGATCCGTGATCGCCGTGCCCAGTCCTCCGGCAATGAGAGCGCTGACCGGTCCGAAGGTGAAGGCCGTGAAGTAGATGATCACGTCTCCCAGGTTCAAGTAGCCACCGGTGCGGGCGATCGGCACACGGACCATGTAGGTGAACACGGCGGTGAGGGCGGTGAGAATCGCCAGGGAGGCAATGCGGAACGCCGGACTTTGTACGATTCGGTCTCTCCGATTTTCATCCTTCATATTATAAAATTATAGTTGAATCTGGCCTTTAGGGGAACAGCACGACAGAGGTCGTCAGGACGGCGGCCATTCCAATGGCGATCAAAGCGTCTCCGAGCAGGGCGGGGCCCGTTTTCAAGGTGCGGTAGGAGCTGCGGCGATTCTTCCGCCCTACCCCCCGGCATTCCAATGCCATGGCCAGGGTGGGAATTCGCCGCACCGACAGGATCAGTACGGAGGTGAGCACGGGAATGGCGGCGATCAATCGTTTTATCAATCCCTTGGCGATGTCCGCCTCCCCGGCCAGACGCAGCCGATGGGCATCCTGTACCTGATCGTAGATGGTGCGAATGGTTGGAATGTACTCCAGGGCGATGCTAAGGACAAGGGATATTGTAAAAGGCAGCCGAAACCAGCGGAAGGCCAGGATCAGGGCGTCCGGATCCGTTGTGCCGATGAAGAGGTAAAAGATCATGGTTATTCCGGTAAAGCGAATCATCAGGCGTATGGCCAGCAGCAGTCCGGGAACGCTCACGATGGTAAATCCTCGCAGGGCGATCAATACCGAGCCCTCCCTGTAGAAAGGCGGAGTCAGCAGCATAACCAGGACGAGGATCGGCGCAATCAGGCGCAGCGGGCGAAGCGTGTTGGCTGTGCCGATAAAAACCGCACTTAGAACCGTCACAACCGCCAGGTACACCCCCAGATGCCGTACCCGAATTGGCAGAAAGAAGAGGATCAGGAACACGAGGAGCAGCAGCATTTTGGCACGGGGATCGAAACGATGGATGGCCCCAGGTCCACCCTTTCCGTACACCTGGGTGATCACACGAAGCTCCCGGATTTCAGTTCCACCACCTCATCGGCCAGTGCGTCGGCAAGGCGGCGATCGTGGGTGATAAAGATCAGGGCGCTGTCTCGCTTCTGGAAGCGGCGGACCAATCCGGCAAAATCATTGACGCTCAATCCCGAATCTCCCTCGTCTATAATCATCAGGGGCCGGTCCAAAAGGTAGTACACCGCGGCCTGCAGTTTCTTCCTGGCTCCATAGCTCATCAGGGATGGGGGGACCTCAGTCGCAGGCAGGTCGAACAGAGCGATGGTTTCCCGTACCCTCCGATCAATATCCTCTGCGGCAAGGTGCAGGTGCCTCAATCCCAAGGCGAGCTCTTCGAACACGGTCGGGAGAAAGATCTGCAGATCCGGGTCCTGGAACAGATAGCCCGTGTAGCGGTTGAGGGTATCCGCCGTAGCCGCCCGGAGCTCCTCACCGATTCGTATACGGATCTCCCCCTTGCCGGGTGTGAGTAATCCGCAGAGGATCCGTCCCAGTGTAGACTTTCCCGAACCGTTGTCCCCTACAAGAGCCGTGGTCTGCCCGGTGGTTAAATGGAGGCGATCGATTTTCAAGGAAAAAGCCGACCCATCACCGTTCTCTTCGTAACGGAAGTAAAGATCCTCCGCGATCAACAGCGTCTCTCCATCCCTGGTGCCCGGCTTTTCTGCCGAAGGTGGAGCTGCGGCGTGGCTCATGACTTTCAGCGGCTCCCGTCCTTCCCTGGGCAGCACGAATCCCCGCTTCAGAAGGAGACCGTGGAACTCCGGACTTCCGATGGATTCTGCGATCCCCTGGACCTTCCCCCGTTCCAGCAGGAAGATCCGTTGTACGTACTCCCGGAACAGATCGTGCCACTTGGCCGAGAGGATCAGGGTGCTGCGCCGCCGCTTCTTGAGAAATTGGAGAAGTCGTCGTTTGGTACCCTGATCCAGTTCCTCAAGGGTTTCATCCAGCAGCCAGAGCCGGGGATCCACGGCCAGCAGGCAGGCGATCAGAAGCTTCTTCTTTTCGCCGCCTGACAACACCTTCGGGGATTCACGACGGTAGCGCTCCAGGGCCATGGCCTGCAGAGCGGAATCCACCCGGCGTTCGATCTCGGATCGAGAAATTCCGAGCGATTCCAGGGGAAAGGCGACCTCGGAATCACATTGAGATGCGAGCAGCTGTTCTCCGGGATGCTGGAATACCAGGCCGATCTGCTCTATCAGCTCGAAAGGGTGATGATCCAACAGGCGCAAACCGCCTAGGCGTATCTGGCCGCGCAGCTCTCCCCCCGTGAAACGAGGGACCAGACCTGCCAGAACTCTGCAGAGGGTCGTTTTGCCCTCATCCGGCCGAGCAAGCAGAAGGACGATGCTCTCCGGGGGCAGCTCCAGATTCAAGCCTGAGAACAGATCCCGGGCTGCAACGCCCGGATATTCAGGGTAGGAAAACCACAGATTCTCGATCGAAAGGCCGGAATCGGAGGGGATCACAAATCAAAAGGGCCAGAAACTGCTCTGGTACCAGACCTCCTCGAGCAGCTCGTCGTTGATCTCCGCAAGAAACCGCAGATGTCCCTTTTCCCATTGCGCGAGCCAGATGTAGAGGCTCTTCTCCCGGGGCTCAGCGCTGGCTTCAGCCCTGCCGGTGTAGACGGCCACCGCCCGGTTTTCCATTTCGATGGCTGCAGATATGGCTGCCGCCTCGTAGCTGGCAGCGGAAATCTGCCTACGGATCTCCGAACTCAGGATGTCCTGAACAGCGGAATGTGCATCTTCCGTCGGTTCCTGCTCCAGGAACTGTCCCGTTGCCGAGAAGCTCGCGAATTGTTTGGAGAGGTATTCGACATGCTTGCCCTCCTCTTCGGCCAGCAAGGCAAACAGACTACGCACAGCCTGACTCTCGGTATCCTGGGCAACTCGTTGATAAAACGCCCTTCCCCGTTTCTCCAAAAGGAGGGCTGTTTTGAGCACTTCGATCTCTTTTGTTTCTGACACGGACCAGTCCTTGGGATTTATTTTGCCATTGGGCGTTCTAATTATGTGTACCGAAACGGTCTGGAAAGTCAAGAATAGAAGCGATAAGAATACTGGTAAAGTTCTTGACTAATTTCGTAATCAATTATTATATTGGAGGAGACAATTTCCTCCTTAGTTTTTGAGCCCGCGGCCGACTGGACCCCCCTCCTGAGGCCGCGGGCTTCTTTTTATCCGATTTTGTCCTGACTGCCTACCGACTTATTCAGCGGGTACTCGATGATACCCTCGGCGCCGAGATCGATCAAACGGGGAATGATCTCCCGCACCACCGCTTCCGACACCATCGATTCGACGGCGAACCAGTCCGTTTTGTACAGCTGGGCGACCGTAGGGGAGGTGATGCTCGGAAGGATCTTCACAACCGCATCCAGCCTGCTCTCGGGCACGTTCATTTTTAGTCCGACCAGATTTTCCGCGTTCAGGGCACCCCGCAGCAGGAGGGCTATCTGCTGGATTTTGCTCCTCTTCCAGCTGTCCTTTAGACTGGTGGGATTGGCGATCAACTTTGTGTTGCTCTCCAGCAGTGTATGGATGATCCGCAGGCCATGGGCCCGAATAGTGGAACCTGTTTCCGTTACCTCCACGATTGCGTCCACCAGGCCCTCGACAACCTTGGCTTCGGTGGCTCCCCAGGAGAATTCCACCTCTACCGGAATTTTACGTTCCGCAAAGTAGCGTTTTGTAAAGTTCACCAGCTCCGTGGAGATACGCTTGTTGGCGCACTCCTCCAGGGAGTTGATATCGGAATCCTCCGGCACGGCCAAAACCCAACAGGCCCTGCGGGTGGTCGCCTTGGAATAAACCAAATCCGAGATGATTTCGACCCGTGCCTGGTTCTCAAGGATCCAATCCAGCCCGGTCAGGCCGACATCCAAAACCCCGCTCTCCACGTATCGGGCCATCTCCTGGGCTCGTACCAGAGCGCAATAGATCTCC
Source organism: Spirochaetaceae bacterium (assembly GCA_020353535.1). Lineage (GTDB taxonomy): Bacteria > Spirochaetota > Spirochaetia > SZUA-6 > DRHE01 > JAFGQJ01. The sequence goes on from CP070696.1 coordinate 740,532, forward strand.
CCGTCGTCGATCGAAGGAAAGTAGTTGCGGGAGGAAAGGGTGATGCGCCACCCGGCTTTTTGGAAAAGCTCGATCGTAGCCTGCTCCAGGCTGCCCTTTGGGATTCCCAGTTTTACCCGTTGGTTCTCCATGCTTCAGGTCGCTCCGTACTTGTTCTTGGGATCGAAGACGATGCGTCCATCTTCCTGTACCGCACCATCGCGGATCAGGTTGAAAAAGCAGCTGCGGTAGCCGGTATGACAGGCCGCCTCTCCAACCTGCCGCACCTTTACGAGCACGCAGTCTC
>CP070696.1:740917-779396 GCA_020353535.1 Spirochaetaceae bacterium
TAGATCCCGGCACTCGAAGACGATCCTGCCTTCGGAAGCGGGCCGACCGACGCGCCTTGCCTCGCCGGCGGCGATATCTCTGCCGACCATGTGCCGGATGAGCTTGTCTTTCCGGATCTCCGCCTTCTCCAGTGTAGCCACCAGCCTGCCGTCGCGCAGGATAACGCAGCGGTCGCACAATTCGCTTACTTCGTCCAGTCGGTGTGATACGTATAGGACCGAGGTGCCCGCCTCCGCTGCCTCTCTGACCCTGGCGAACAGCCAGGCGGTCTGGTCTTCCGACAGAGAGGCGGTGGGTTCGTCGAGGAGCAGGATCTTTGGCTTCTCGGCCAGGGCGCGCACGATCTCCACCAATTGCTGCTGGGCGATGCTCAGCTCGCTGACAGGCCTGGTGGGAGCAACCTCCAGCCCGCCATTCGTCAGAACCCGTCCGGCTTCCTCTCGCATTGCTTTCCAGTCGATCAACCCGAAGCGGTTCCTGAATCCGTCGTCGACGAAGATGTTCTCCGCGACGCTCATGTTCAGAAACAGGTTCAGCTCTTGAAAGACGCTGGCGATACCCGCTGTCTTGGCCTGCTGCGGGGAGGAAGGCCGGTATTCCCCGCCGTACAGGACCATGCCGCCGGCAGAGGGCGGATGGACTCCTCCTGCGATCTTCAGCAGCGTGCTCTTGCCGGCGCCGTTGGCCCCGACCAGGCCGACGACCTCACCGGCCGTAAGCTCGAAGCTGACGTCCTGCAGAGCCTGGAAGTCACCGAAGCGCTTGCTGATGCCGGAGAATGAAAGGATTGAGGAGCTCACGATCCAAGATTTCAAGTTACCTGCCCCCCGGCCCGAGCACCGGGGGGCAGACAAAGAGATTTACTTGTAGAACTCGCTGATCCGGTCTTCCGGTATCTGCGAGGCCAGCCAGTAGGAATCCGGCAGGGCGGTGTTGATCTTCGTGGCCAGATCCGTGCCTTCCCAGATGGTCGGGGCCCGCAGGTCATCCTTGACCACGGATTCGCCGTTCAGGAGTTTCATGGCCACGTCTGCTGTGTCCAGGGACAGCTCCTGTCCGGAGTTAATGACCATGTAGTTTGTGTAATCGATCGCGACCGTTTTCTTCAGGAAGCCGAACCAGTCGTCGGCTGAGGAGGGCGGAAGCGGCCGCTTGGCGTCGATGAAAGCGTCCAGAGCGCCGAAGTTCATCAATCCGCCGTCCACGATCAGGCCGTCTACCGGCACGCGCTTGGCGAAGTAGCTCTCCACGATCTTCTTGGCCTCCGCCGGGGTGTACATGGCGTACTCGGTCCCGAGCACCTTGATGTCCGGGTAGTTGGCGAGGGCCTCCTGCACGCCCTTGAGCACGTTGTTCGAGTAACCGGAGCCCGGATAGCCCATGATCACGATCACGTTGCCCTTGCCGCCCATCTTCGTGGCCACCCAGTCCGCGAAGGCGTAGCCGGTCTTGATGTGATCCCTGTCGACGTAAGCGTCGTACTGGTCGGTACCGCACAGTCCTCCGAAGATGACCACCTTCACGCCGGCAGCTTTGGCCTTTTCAATCACCCCCGCCGTCGAGGTTTCACTGACCGGCTGCACGATTAGCAGATCGATGTTCTTGGTCAGCAGATCCTCTATATCGGCGATCTGCTTTTTGTCGTCGTAGCCGCACTCCCCGTAGTACACGTTGGCGATCTGGTCTGCGTACTTCGTGCCGAAGGCGTACTTGAAGTGCGCGTAACAGGAGGCTGCCCAGTCGTTGTTGGAACCCTGGATGCTGACCCCAATTGTGTACTTCTTCGTTTCCGCAGCCTCGGGTTCCTTCTTGCTGCACCCGCCCAGCGCCAAGCCCAGAATGACGGCGAGCGCCAGCAGGACGATCGCCCCTCTTACGAATCCTTTCTTCCTCATACCTATACTCCTCTCTTCAAACCGGTATTTCGAGCCTGCGTGAGCTTCAGTCGCCAGCGCAGACTTCGTCTCAATCAAGCCGCCATCAGCGCCTGTTGAAGAACAGCGCTGCGTAGGTCACCGAGAGCAGCAACACTCCCTTGACGATGTACTGAAAGCGGATATCGAAGCCGAACAGGATGACGATGTTGATGATCAGGGTGATGGCCAACGCCCCGCCCACTGCGCCGATCACCGAGGCCTTGCCTCCACCCAGGAAGTTGCCTCCCAACACCGCCGCCACCAGCGCGTCCATCTCCATGCCGCTGCCCAGGGTCATCTGATCGGCGAAACCGATGTACCCGGCGCTCATGATCCCGGCGATCGCCGCCAAAACGCCGTTGAAGCCGAAGGTGATCGTGATGGTCCGCTCCACGTCCACGCCCGCGAAATGGGCGGCCGTCGGGTTCAGGCCGATGAGCTCCACCTTCCTTCCCCAAACCGTCTTCCTGAGCAATACCAGCGCGACGATCGCGACCACGATGAACATGAGCACGGAGTTGGACATTTCCCCGATGAGACTTCCCTTGATCGCGTTCACGAGCGCCGCTGGGGGTACTCCCATGGGGGTGACCCCCATCACCAGACGCATCACACCGCCCAGGATGGCCGCAGTGAACAGCGTGGTCAGGAACGACTGGACCTTGTAGCGCGTCACGATGAAGCCGTTGATCACGCCGATGGCGACACCGAAGGCCAGGCTGGCAAGGATGCCGTACAGCAGAGCTCCTTCTCCGAGTCTTTTCACAAAGAGCATGAAGATACCGATGGACATCTGCAGGATCGCTGCAACGGACAGATCGACGCAGCCGGTGGCTATGACGAAAATCGTGCCCATCGTAACTACACCGAGAGACGAGGCCTGCCGAAGCATCGTGTTCACGTTGTCGAAGGCGAAGAAGGCACGGTTGTTGATAAATGCGGCGGCGCAGATGAGGAACAGAATCAGGTAGACACTGTTGTACTGGGTGATCAGTCTTCGTGTTCGCATCGGGGGAATTACACCAGGTCCCTCAACAGCACGGAAATCAACTGAATATATCAACGTGATCGGAATCCGTCAACAGATCCATGAAAAAAGGCGATCGAACAGCAGAGGGGGGCCCGATGTCGATCCCTGCGAAGGCGGTGGCTGGGAACGTGCCGGATGCCCTTAACCCTGGCAGGCATTCCCTCAGCCAGGCTCCTCCGCCTTGCGTACCTCACAGAGGAGGGACTTGTACACCGGAAATCCGGTCAAAGGATCCCGGTTCTCGAAGTCGGTGAGCTCGTTGGCATTGCAGTCCCGCCAGGCCGGGGCGGCGAAAACTCCTCCTCCGTGGGCGTCCGCTTCGATCGCACCGGGCAGGATGTCCTCGGTCACGTGGGCCGTGTAGGCCACGCTGCCCCGGGGGGTAGACACCACCACCCGGTCGCCTTCAACGATCCCGCGGGCAGCGGCGTCGTGCGGATGGATCCAGACCAGAGGCGTGGGGCAGCGCTCCACCAGGCTGGGTACGTGGTGGTGCTGGGAATTGAAAAAGACCTTGTTCCTGGCACCGGAGTTGAATATCAGGGGGTAGCGATCCAGCAGCTCCGGGGAGCCCAGAGGTCCCTCGGCAGGGGGCGTGAACACCGGCAGAGCATCGTAGCCGTAGCTTTTCAGGATCGAGGAGGCGATCTCATATTTACCGCTGGGAGTCGGGAAGCCCGGCTGGCCGTCGGCTCTAAGGTGACCCTTCTCCCACTTGCGATACTCCATCGGCGCCAGAGCAAGGTCGACCCCTTCGGGATGGCGACGCAGCTCCTCCAAATCCAATCCCGTTCCCTCGAAGGCCCACTTCACCATCTCATCTACGTCTCGCGGGTACAGATGCCCGTAACCCAGCCTGTTGGCCAGGGCGATAGCGATGTCCCAGTCGCTGCGGGATTCCCCCAGCGGCTCGATCACCGCCTGCCGCACCGCCACCCGGTGACCCTGGACCACGTAGCCACCGTACTCGAACACGGTGCAGGCAGGAAGGACGATGTCCGCGTACAGGATCTCCTCCGTGGGAACCCGGTCGGCCACCAAGAGAAACTCCAGCTTCTCGAAAGCCCGGCGCCATAGATCGGGATTCGGGTAGGCGGTCAGGATCGAGGCACCCACGATCAGCAGCGCCTTGATCGGGTAGGGCTTTGCCTCCAGTATAGCCCGGGGGAGCTCCATGGCCTGGGCTTCCCTGCGGTAGAGGGTGTACAGAGGGTAGAGGTCTGAGCCGATCGCTGGTTTCCCCTCCGGCGGGGCGATCCTGCGGCTGCGGTTGACGATAAAACCGAATGGGGGCGTACAGATCACGGTTCCGCCAGGCACGTCGTAGTTACCGGTGATTGCCTCCAGGATGAGGACCGCCCGGGTGTTCTGCAGACCGCTGGTGGCGTACTCCAGGCCGGTGTCGTAGAGAAAGCAGGCATTTCCCGCCCGGGCGATCTCCCGGGCCGTACTGCGGATCTGTTCGGCCGGCACGGCTGTTATACGCTCGGCCTCCTCCGCTGTAAAGCCGGACACGTAGTCTTTGAGGTCCTTGAAGCCCACGGTCCAGTTGTCGATGAACGCCCGGTCGTAGAGATTCTCCTGGATGATCTCCCGGATCATGGCCAGAGCCAGGGCCCCGTCGGTACCGGGACGCAGGGCCAGCCAGCGGGCGTCGCTGATGCTGGCGGTTTCGCTGCGGCGGGGATCGATGACCAGGACCCGTGCGCCTTTTGAGCGGGCCTTCTGGATACCCGCCATGTGCCGGGGCGGGGAGCCGTTGGCCGGATTGGTTCCCCAGACCACGACCAGCTCGGCATTCTCGACATCCGCATAGGTGTCGATCTTCCACACACCGGAGTTCAGAGCAGGGGCGATCACCCCCTGGGCGGCATAGCAGTTGGATCCCGCTCCCGTGGTGTTGGGCGAGCCGAAGGGAAACAGCAGATTCCAGGCCGAGCTCTCACGCACATCCGCCGGGGAAAGCATCTCCCAGAGGGGTTCTTCGAAGGTTCCCCGCCCGGTGTAGATGCACACTGCTTCGGGACCGTAGCGGTCGGCGATGTGCTTCAGCTCCTTGGCAGTGTGGTCCAGGGCTTGATCCCAGCCGATACGCTCCAGCCGCCGCTTTGCTCTGGGACCGCTTCCGCGCTGGGGGTAGAGCAGGCGTTGGGGGGAGTAGACGATATCGTGGACCCGGGTGATACGCCGGCAGGTGAAGCCGGCAGGATGCCCCGTTCGCGGGGTCAGGCGCTGGATCTTGCCGTCCTTCAGGTGGATCCGTACCGCGCAGGCGGAGCCGCAAATGCCGCAGTGGCCGTCGACAACCACTTGTTCCGAGGGCCGGTCAGCCATGAATCCAGTGGCGCTCCACGTAGGCTTCGATCTCAGCCTCCAGGCCGGGATCCATGGGCGGGCGCTCGTAGGAGTCGATCAGCGTTTGAGCCTTCTCGTGGGCCAGATGCACCGCCTTCTTCTTCCCCGCCGCACTCCACTGCTCGTAGGTAAGGGATTGGAAGATGCTGTCCACGAAGAACTCGGAGCGAAAATGCTCCAGCGTGTGGGGATGCTCGATGTAGTAGCCCCCCGGTCCCACCTCGTTGATCACTTCCACGGCCAGGCGTTCGGGCGTGGGATTCATGGGGGTTAGGAATCGCCTGGCCTGGGCGATCAGTTCAGCATCGAGAACCACCTTGGCCAGGGAAGCTCCGACGTAGCTGCCCAGAAGTCCGCAGGCCGGCAGAAACTCCGGCCCTTTCTGTAGATCCGAGAGGACGTGGAGCATGGCCTGAGCCCCGGCCTGAAAATCACAGGAAGGGGCGTCGGTGATGCCCGCTCCGCCACGGCAGGCAAGCCCGTAGGAGTGGGCCATCTGTACACCGGCCCGTTCGATAATGCGGGCCTCCGCCGAGCCGAAGCGGGGGGTCAGGGACTTCATGTCCGCCCGGCCGCCGATCGCTCCATAGAACACCGGACAGCCCGGCCGCACCAGCTGGGAGAGGACCATGGGAGCCAGATTTTCGCAGTTCTGCTGCACAACCAGTCCGGAGAGGGTGCAGGGCCCGGTGGTTCCGGCCACGGGCATCGAGGCTGTGTGAAAGGCGATGCCGCAGCGGGCGTACTCGATCAGGTCTTCGCAGTCTTCATGGTACATGGAAAGCGGAGATTGGATGATAGCGGTGGTCTGGCCGTAGGAGCGGGTAAAGTCGGAACGGCGAGTCATTTCCTCCCGGCTGGTACCGTAGGCCAGGGCGACCAGCTCGATCTGATGTCTGTTGATGTAAAGGTAAGGTTTGTCCACGTATTTGAGCATGGTCTGCCAGGCCCAGAGGTGGACATTCTCGGAGTCCACATCGGTGGGGTAGATCAGGGGACCCCAGTGTTCCAGCTCCTCCATGGTCTGGCATAACTTGCTGGAAGCGATCAGATCCTCCTTGGTGCCTCTGCGGATGGATCCGTCCGCCTGGATCATGTTCACCGCTCCCCGACCCATGCCGAAGGACGTCACTCCTGGCTTGATGAGGATGTTGTGCTTCGGGTTGCGGGCCAGGATGGTGAAGCTCTTGGGAATGCTCTCCAGGGCGTTCTGGATCTGCCTATCGCTGAAGTACACCCGCTGCCCCTCGATACGAAACCGGTGTTTCTTGAAAATCTCGAGGGCGGATTCTGAGGCAAAGCGGACGCCCGTGTCTGCCAGCACCTTCAGGCTGGCGGCGTGGATCGCCGCTATTCCCTCCCGGGAGAGGGGAAACTCGGGACCGGTGAACAGGGGCGTACCGTCCGGCGTCTCGATGGGTTGGTGCAGCAGCTCTTTCATGGTCCTTGCTCCACGAGGCTCATGCCTTCTTGTCCCGGAGCCCCAGGATGTACTCCACCTCTTCGGCCTGCGAATCAGGGAGAGGTGTTCCGGAGGCTTGATCCATCAGGGCGACGGTCCGCTCCCGAAGCCGTTGCCCCAGAGGCTTGGCTTCTTCGGCTTTCCAGGTGTCGTATCGCTGTCGGGAGAACAGGGTGGGTTGCCAATACTCCCGAAAGTGCTCCATGGTGTGGTTTTCGCTCAGGAAGTTGCCCCCCGGGCCTACCTGATCGATGACCTCCAGAGCCAGGTTCTCCTCATCGATTGCAAAGCCCCCCTGAAAGTGCCGCAGCATTCCGATCATCTCGCAGGTGAATACGATCATCTCCGGAGAATTTGTCAATCCGGCTTCCATGTAGCCGACGTCGTGTACCAGATTGGTGCCGCTCTGCAGGGCGACGAGGGTGGAAAACACGGCATCCGCGGCTGCCTGTTCATCGAACAGGCAGCTGTCCGTGTGTCCCGCGTACCCCCAGGTGGGCAGGCCGTAGAAACGGCCCATGTCCGCCACGCCCAAACGGGCCAGCTGGAACTCCGGAGCCCCATACACGCTGATCGAGGTTCTCATGTCCAGATGATGAAGGCCGCTTCCGTATACGAAGGGAGCCCCTGAAGCTTTGAGTTGATGGATCACCAGGCCGCTCAAGACCTCGGCGGTGCTCAAGGCCAGCCCGCCGGCCAGGGTGATCGGTGCGGTGCCGCCCATCATGGGCGCCGGTGAATGAACCACCGGGATACCGGTCTCGGCCATCACGAGGAGTTTTTCCAGAGCGGTTTGGCTGTGCTGCAGCGGCGTGGTCGGTTCCGAATAGAGAAGCAGGGTCGGATTCAGCCGCAGGCTCTCCTCTCCGCCGGCTATGGCGGCGGCCGCCGCGATGATGCGGCGGCAGTCCTCCCCGTCGTCACACACGAACACCACCGGCTTCACGCAGTTTTGGATAAGAGTGGCGAACTGTCTGCGGTAGGTGTGGGCCGGGTGGTCCGAAGGGATGCCCGTGGACATGAGGAAAGACAGCTCCGGCAGGGAGTCGGCCAGTTGGAGCACGGCCTGCACGTCCTCGAGAGTAAAGAGCCGGTGCTCGCCTGTGCGGGGATCGAGGAAGTTGGGACAATCCGATCCCGGTCCGAAGTTGACGCGCCGCTCCTGCAGGCTTGCGCTGATCTCATCGCTTCCCCGCCTGCATAGGGTGACCCGGGAGGGCGGCTGCTGCAGCGCCCACTCCACCAATGCAGGGGGAATGCGCACCCAATTCTCCTCCTGAACCAGGCAATCCGCTTCGGCCAGCAGGCGCAGGGCTTCCTCGTGGAACACCCGTACGCCCGTGCGGCGGAGGATCTCCAGGGCGGCCTGGTGGATCTGTTCGCACTGGGATGGTTCGAAAAAACTGAGGCGGGGTTGAATCACGGATTTATACTCCCCTGATATATCGTTCGCCGTTCACGACTGACAGTTGTACGAGCCGACGTTTTTATCGGCTTTCCGAGTATATAGACGCCCTTGGGCATTGTCAAACCGGCTAATTCCACACAGCGAGAAACTGGATGGCGAGTTCAGATAAGCCCGAAAGGTTGACAGCAGAATTCATCCGGTCTATACTGCAGTATTGCGTAAAGCGAAACGGCGTTGCATAATTAGCGATGAACCAGCAATTGGGAATCCTTCTGTTGGGAGCATTTGAGCATGGACCCGGGGAAACTGAAGCTGAGGACAGGGATGGAGCATCGTGACCAGGATTAATCCCGAGGTAGCGGCGATCCCCTACGGGGATCGGAAGCGGATCAAGAGCGTCGCCGAGGCGCGGGCCGACCTGGTGGATCTCATGTCCGGCAATCCGGATATGGAGATGCCCCCGTACATCCGTGAACGCCTCAAGGAACGGATTGACTCCGGTCCCATGCGTTACACGGCCTATTGGGGAAGCCCGAAGCTGCGACAAAGACTCGCGGAAAAGCTGGAAGCGGAGTGCGGTATCGAAGCGGATCCGGAAGAGGAGCTGTTGATCACCCACGGGGTTCAGGAGGCGCTCTACGCGCTGATGCGCACCGTGCTGTGCCGGGGGGACGAGGTGCTCATACCCTCGCCTCATTACGCCAACTATCTCCTCGATGCGATCGCCTGCGGTGCCGAACCGGTGTTCGTGCCACTGTATGAGCAGGAGGGCTTCGTTCCCCGTATCGAGGAGTTGGAGCGAGCCATCACCCCCAAGACCCGACTGCTGGTTTTTTCAAATCCCAACAATCCCCTTGGAGTTACCTGGCCGGATGAAACCATAGAATCCCTCGCCAACCTGGTGCGGTCGCGGGATTTGCTGGTGGCGGTGGACGAAATCTACCGTGATTTTTCCGAGTCCAAACCTCCTCTGAGCATCGCCTCGCTGCCCGGGATGAAGGAACGCACCTTTACCCTTCAGGGCTTCTCCAAATCGTACTTTATGATGGGACTGCGGGTCGGGTACGTGGCCGGACCTAAAGAACTGATCCACCATGTGAAACAGCTTCACTATATCCTGTTGCTCTGCCCCTCAACGATCGGGGAGGCGGCGGCCCTGGCCGCGCTTGACTGCCCGAGGGAGCAGATCGAGCCGCTGCGTCAGGAGTTTCGGGACAAGCTGCGGATGCTCTACGAGGCGGTGATGTCGATTCCCGGTATCACCTGCGCGCGGCCCAACGGAACCTTCTACCTGTTTCCCAACATGCGCTGCTTCGGGATGACCTCCATGGATCTCACCCTGAAACTGATCGAAGAGACCGGAGTGGCAACCCTACCCGGGACCGAGTTCGGTGCCACCGGGGAAGGATACCTGCGGCTGTCGGTGATTTCAAAGCGGGAACAGGTGGAGGAGGGGATCCGCAGGTTGAAGGAATTTTCCGCACGGCACCTTGGTGCGGGAGGCGGGGTATGAAGCTGCGGCTGCTCTCCGACGCGGACTCCCGCGAGATCTACGCCGCCGCGATCCGGATTCTCCGGGAGATGGGTATGCGGGTGATGGATGGGGACACCCGCCGTCTACTGCAGAAGGCCGGCTGCCGGGAGGCTGATACCGGACATCTTCTCTTCGACGAGCAGCTGGTACAGAAGGCCACGAGTAGTGTTCCGAAGCGGATGGTTCTCTTCGACCGCGACGGGGAAGCGGCCGTGGACAGCGCCGACACCGTTCCTTATTTCGCGCCGGGATTGAACTGCATCAATGTCCTGGATCCCAGCAGTGGAGTACATCGGCTGTGCACAATCAGGGATATCCGGGAGACCGCCCGTCTCTGTGACCGTCTGTCGAATATCGATATGGCTGCCGGCCTCGGAAATCCCAGCGACCTTCCCCCCTCGGAGCAGGCCATGGCCACCGTGAAGGCGCTGGCCGAGGGCACCCGCAAGCCTCTGGCCTTCATCGCCCACGATGAGAAGGAGGACGAGGAGATCTGGGGCTACCTGGCAGACCTGGCCGGCGGCTGGCACAAGCTCTCCGACAAACCCTTCGCCCTGGATCTGACCGGCCCCTACTCCCCCCTCGAGCTGGGGGAGGAGGCCTGCCGGCGCCTGCGCTTCTGCGCCCGCCATCGGCTTCCAGTGGTCTGCTATCCCGCCTTGATCACGGGGGCTGCCGGTCCCGTGACCCTGGCCGGGGCAATTGCCCAGTCCTCCGCCGAGATCCTGGCGGGGATCGTGGTCCATCAGCTCGAGCAGCCCGGAGCGCCGGTGATCTCCGGTTCCGCGGTGCTGCCCATGGATCTGATGACCGGCGGCATCGCCTACGGTTCCCCGGAGTACGGCCTAGCCTGCCTGGGGGCGGTGGATTTCTTCGGCGACCTCAACATCCCGACCTGGTTCGGTGCGGGCTGCTCTGATTCCCACACCGTGGATGCCCAGGCCGCGGCAGAAGCCGGTATGAACCTTCAGACCGCCGTGCTCTCCGGCACCTCCTTCATACACAACCTCGGCTATCTGTCGGCCGGGAAAACCGGATCCCTGGAGATGCTGGTGCTCTGCGATGAGATCGCGGGCGCCCTCAAGAGCTTCGTCAGAGGGATCGCGGTCAACGAGGAAACCCTGGCCGTGGAGGTGATCCGCAGGGGCTACAGAGAGCACTCCTTCATGATGGACGAGCATACCCTGCGTCACATGCGGACGGCCCTCTGGCAGCCCGTTATCTTCCAGCGTACCACCCGGGAGCAGTGGAGCGAGACCGGATCGGCGCTAGCGCTGGACCGTATACGGGAGCGGCTAAGGGAGCTTTTGGAGAGGTGAGCTGGGGTAGGGACAGACGAAAGGACAGGAGGAGCGGTACGAGCAGATGAAAATTTCGAGGGAGGGGAAGGGCAGGAACAGGTATCTCGATGCTGCCAACGAAATTCTCGAGACCATGCTCTCGATCCGCCGGGACCTGCACAGTCATCCGGAGCTGGGGATGCAGGAAACCCGGACCGCCCGGATAATTGCCGATCGTTTGAAGGCGTTGGACCTGGAGGTGAGAACCGGTGTTGGTGGGACCGGGGTGGTCGGATTGCTGAGGGGAAGCGGGAAGGGGAAAATCCCCGCCAAGACCGTTGCCCTGCGGGCGGACATCGATGCCCTGCCGATGCAGGACCAGAAGTCTGTCGAGTACGCCTCGAAAAATCCCGGGATCGCTCATTCCTGCGGGCACGACGCCCATACCGCCATTCAGCTGGGGGCGGCCGAGATCTTGAGCCGATCGTGCGACGTTATGGCGGGGAATGTGAAGTTCATCTTCCAGCCCAGCGAAGACACCTTACCGGGCGGCGCAGTACCGATGATCGAGGCTGGGGTTCTGGAAAATCCCAAAGTGGATGCGATCTCCTCTCTTCACCTGGGCTCCCAGTTCGAGGAGGGAACGGTTGTGGCCAAGGCGGAAAACGTCAGCACCTCATCGGTGAGCTTCGACCTCGATATTCATGGTAAGGGCGGTCATATCGGTGAACCCCACCGGGTGATCAATCCCGTATTGCTGGCCGCCACCCTGATCACCTCCTCCCAGACCCTGCTGCCGAAACGTACCGCTCCGGGGGATCCGATCATATTCGACTTCTGCGCCGTTCACGGAGGTACGGTGGGCAACATCATCCCGGATCAGGTCAATTTGAAGGGGGGCATACGGGTGGCCTCCCCGGAGCTGCTTGAACAGATGATGCGGGAGTTCGAGCGTATGATCCAGGGCATTGTGGAAAACGGCGGCGCAAGCTACTCCCTGAGGCTGCAAGAGGGATACCCCACGATCTACAATGACCCGCCTTTGCTCGATCTCTGGCAGGCTGCGGCAGGTAAAGTGGTGGGAACTGATAAGGTTATCCTCCATGAGCGCATCATCACGGGCGGGGACGATGCCGCCTTTTTCCATCAGAGGGTGCCTGGGGTGTACTGGTTCTTAGGTGTTCACAACGAGCGGGGCGGCTATACCGAGCCGCTGCACAGTCCCCACTTCGACTTCAATGAGGAGGTATTGGCGATTGGGGCGGCGGTTCAGGCCCAGGTTGCCACGGACTATCTGAAGCGTCAGTGAGGTCATATCCGGGCGGTTTTTGAGGCGGGATTTCAATTATCGGAATGGTCAGGATTGACAGGATCATGGTGCATATTTATACTTTACCACCCTGTACAGGCCAGCGGGAAAGCCGTATCAGCGTTCACACCGTCGTTGTAGAGATCTGAAAAACGAATGGATGAAACCATAAAAGTTAGGATTTCTCCTCTCCATTGGTTGAGACAGCGAATCTTCCTGTTCCGCCGTCCCTGGTTCGACATTATTCAGTTTGCCCTGGTGGTGGCTGTAATCGTTTGGCTCATGGCACTCAGCACCTCCACGCTGGGGTATAACTGGCAGTGGTATCGGGTTCCCCGCTACCTCTTTCGGATCAGGCACGGCGAACTGCTTGTCGGCGAGTTGATCAAGGGATTGCTGTTCACTTTTCGCATCTCCGGCGTAAGCCTGGTACTCGCTCTGGGTATCGGTCTGGCGACAGCGTTGATCCGGCTTTCCGGGTCGTTCATGGGCAGAATTCTGGCCCGCGGGTACCTGGAATTGATCCGCAACACCCCGCTGGTCGTGCAGATCTACCTGATGTACTTCGTCCTTGGACCGATCATCGGCCTTGGCCGTTTCGGTTCCGCGGTTTTGGCTTTGAGCCTGTTCGAAGGAGCCTATCTGTCCGAGATTTTCAGAGCGGGTATCGTCAACCTGCACAAGGGGCAGTGGGAAGCCGCCCACAGTTTGGGCTTGAACTCCTTCTACACCTACCGGGACGTGATCCTGCCGCAGGCGCTGCGGCGGATCCTTCCCCCATTGACCAGCCAGGTCATTACCCTGATCAAGAACTCTGCCCTGGTGAGCATCGTATCCCTGGGAGACCTGGCCCTTCAGGCCAGAATCATCGCGGCGGACACCTTCCTGGTCTTTGAGATCTGGTTCGTCACAGCCCTTATCTACCTGGCCATTACCGTGCCGCTGTCCACTGTGGTGTACTACATGGAGCGACGGTTCAGGATCCTGACATGAGATTTCTGGAGTGAGCGGATGAGCGAGAAAGAATTAGGCCAACATATCATAGCGATCGACAAGGTGAGCAAGACCTTTCCGGGGGGCGTGCAGGCGGTGAAAGATTTTTCCACTAAGATACGCCGCCGGGAAGTGGTGGTGATTATGGGTCCCTCCGGATCCGGAAAATCGACCCTGCTGCGTTGCCTCAATGGTTTGGAGGAGCCGGACGGCGGAACCATCATCGTCGACGGAATTCCCCTGGATGACAACAAGCGGCATCGGTTGGAGATCCGCAAAGAGGTGGGGATGGTGTTTCAGTCCTTCAACCTCTTCCCCCATCTGACAGCCCTGGAAAACGTAAATCTGGCCCAGATTCGGGTGCGAAAGAAGAGCCAAAAGGAAGCAACCAACTTCAGTATGGAGCTTCTGAACAAGGTCGGCATCTCGGAAAAAGCCAACAACTATCCGGCCCAGTTGTCCGGCGGACAGCAGCAACGGGTGGCTATCGCCCGGGCCCTGGCCATGATGCCCAAGGTCATGCTCTTCGACGAGCCGACCAGTGCTCTGGATCCGGAGATGATCAACGAAGTACTGGATGTTATGAAGAATCTTGCCCGCGAGGGTATGACCATGGTGGTTGTAACACACGAGATGGGATTCGCCCGGGAGGTCAGTGATTTGGTGATCTTCATGGACGACGGACAGATCGTGGAGACAGGTACGGCGGAGCATTTCTTCAAGAATCCCCAGGAGGAGCGAACCAAGCTCTTCCTGAGTCAAATACTGTGATGAACGCGAAAGGCGGCGCGAGGCAGTTCGCTCTTACGTGGGAGCGATGCTGCAAACTAGAGGAGTCAAAACACTCGATAAAATCCAAAAAGAAAGGAGAAGGATTATGAAAAAGAGTGTGTTCAAGGTATTGGTAGCCCTCCTGCTCATCGCGGGTGTGCTGGGTCTATTGCTCAGCTGTGCCCGAGGAGCTGAGGAGGAAGCTGCCGAAGTCGAGGAGAGCCTGATCGAAGGCATCGTCAAGCGGGGAGTGATGAAGGTCGGTATCGGCATCTTCGTGCCCTGGTCCTTTAAGGACAAGGACGGCAATTTCGCCGGATTCGAGGTCGATGTGGCTGCCAAGCTGGCCGAGGACCTAGGCGTCGAAATAGAGTTCGTGCCCACCGAATGGTCCGGAATCATTCCGGCGCTGCTGACCGGGAAGTTCGACGTGATCATCGGAGGCATGGGCATCACCGTGGAGCGGGCCCTGAAGGTCAACTTCACCGATCCCTATTCGTACAGCGGTATGGATGTGGTCGTGAACAGGAAGATGCTTCCCAATGCCACCAGCATGGATGATCTGAACAAGGAAAACATCGTCATCGCCGTACGGATGGGCGCCACCCCTGTGGCCGCTGCCAAACGCTGGGCTCCGAATGCGCAGCTGCATCAGTTTGACGACGATGCGGCGGTGATCCAGGACGTGCTCAATGGCAACGCCCATGCTGCATTGTCCTCCTCCCCCAAACCGGCTTTCTGGGCGGCGGACTATGCCGACGTGATTTACCGGCCCCTGGGAGGCAAGTATCTCTACAACGATCCCAGCGCCTTTGCCGTACGCAAGGGTGACTACGAGGCCTTATTCTTCTTCAACGGTTGGATCGCGGACAACCAGGACTTTCTCCAGGAGCGGGATCGCTACTGGTTCGGGACCCGCGATTGGGCGGACATGGTTGCAGAGTAGAGTCTAAAGTGCCACGATAGCCACCCGTCTTTTAGACGGGTGGCTTATCTAAAGACAGCAGAAGGCTGGCGGTGATAAAGAAAAAGACGAAATTCCGACCTCTCGATGCCGTGATCATCCTGCTCTGCATCGGATTTGTCGTATACGTCTACTACCGGGTCAAGTTCGGTCTCGAATACAAAGGGGACTGGTCGGTCATCCCCCGCTTTCTGTTCCGCCGCAGCTCCGAGACGGGGAAGCTGGTCACGAACTATCTGATGCAGGGTCTGTTTGCCACAATCAAGCTGTCTATATGGGCGACCCTGTTGGCCTTGCTCGCCGGTTTTGTCACAGGGCTGTTCCGCACCAGCCAGAACCTGTTCCTGCAGATGGTGGGTCGGGCCTACGTGGAGCTGATCCGCAATCTGCCTCCCCTGGTGCTGATCTTCATCTTCTACTTCTTCGTGGTCGATCAGATCATGCCCCTGTTGGGACTGGAGGAGTTTATTCGCACCCGCTCGGATACCTCCAAGGCGATCCTGGCGATTCTTTTCGCCGAGGAATCGTTGTTTGTCCAATTTATCTCCGGTGTGTTCACCATCGCTTTCTTCGAGGGCGCCTACATTACCGAGATCATACGGGCGGGCATAGAATCAATCGAGCGGGGACAGTCCGAGGCGGCCTACTCCTTGGGCTTATCCTGGTTCGATAAAATGCGCTTCATCATCCTGCCCCAGGCGGTCAAGCGGGTTCTGCCGCCACTGGCCAATGAGTTCATCAACACGATCAAGTACTCCGCAATCGCCTCCGTGGTATCCATCCAGGAGCTGACCTTCATGGGCCGCCAGGTGGTGGCCGCCACCCAGTACATCTTCGAGACCTGGATTACCGTGGCCGTGATGTACCTGGTTCTGACCCTGACACTATCCGTGCTTGTCAGCTGGGTAGAGAAGAAGATGGGGCAGAGCGACTGACCTCAAAGCAGTCGCCCCGATTCCATACACAACCGGGTTTCGTGAACCACCGTACTGAAGCACCGATCCTATTTCAGCAAAACAACCTCCCATGGCTATCGGTATCGCATTGACTGTAGCAGCTGCTACCGGTTACACCGTCAATACTTTGTTCCTGGCGTTGTTGGGGCGGAGAGCCGGTTTCACGACCACGAAATACATCTTCCTCATTGCCCTGGCAGCGAATCTGCTGATCCATCTGATCGTTTTCGGGCGACCCTTTCCCAGCTTCGAGCGTATCGAATATCTGCTGTATCTAGGCGCTTCCGGAATCATTGGTTACGTGTTGGGATACGTGGCCATGATAGCGGCCCTGCCATTGATCGGACCCCGTCTGGTGCTTCTGCTTTTGACCTCCCAGACCGCAATGAGTTTTTTCGCCGGCTGGGCTGTGCTGGGGGAAACTCTCAATCCCCTCGGTTATCTCTACGTAGTCATGGTGATGGCTGGAATCATTCTGGCAATCTTGAACAAACGGGTGTCCGTAGAGGATCGAAGACACCTCACCACAGGCATCCTGTTCTCCCTGGCTCTTGGATTCTGTCAAACTCTCAGCCAGTTTCTTTCAAAAAAGGCTCTTCTAGGGGGCATTACACCTCTCTCGGCGAAGACAACCCGGCTGAACTTTGCCACGGTAGGGGTATTTATCTTTGCAGCCGCAGCAGGACACAGGATCGGGGTACGGGTGAGCGATCTCCAGCGTCAGGATTGGCTGAAAATCACGCTGGCCGCCCTGGTGGGTCCCGTATTGTCCGTGTTTTTAAGCTTCACTGCTTTGAAATTTATCACTCTGGGGGTCGCCGCTGCCATGCTCCAGCTGTCTCCGGTACTGATGCTGTTTCTGGCCAGGATTGTCTTCAAAGAGAAGATCAAGCCGGTCGCAGTCCTGGGAACCTTGCTGGCGGTGAGCGGGACGGTACTGCTGGCCCTGAGCTAGGGGTGAGAGGAGATCAAGTTGATGATTCGTGGTTGGAATCTGATGAGTGATACTGAGATCGAAGAGCTCGCCGACAGGACGGCTACCTTTCTGTCCGAAAGGGGAGTCGAACTTCACCATCCGGGTATGCTCGACATCCTGAAGCGAGCGGGTGCGCAGGCGGATGGGGAAACCGGAATCGTGCGCTTCCCCCGGGCGCTCCAGGAGGCGGCCCTGGCTGCGGCTCCACGCGGCCTCACCCTGGGACGCCCGCAAATCCCCGGAACCGATCCAATCGAACTGCCGCTACCTCATCCCGAAGGCAGCTTTTATCTCTGCACCGGAACAGGAGCCCGGGGCTACCATGATCCGCAGACCGGCACTTACCGGGCTTTGACCCTCGACGACGTGCGGACCTGGGGGTGTCTGGCCTCGGTACTGGAGAATATCGATCTGTGCGCCTTTCCCACCCCAACGGACGTACCTCCTGAGACCGTGGATGTGCATGCTTTGAGAGCCCTGCTGGAAAGCACCACCAGGCATGTTTGGATTCAGCCCCATACCCGGGAAACCGTACCCTTCCTCCTCGATCTGTGCGCCGCCCGATCAGGGGGAAAGGAGGAGTTGGAGAAACGGCCCCTGGCCAGCGTCATCGCCTGTTCGCTGACCCCTTTTCGATTCAAAGCGATGGATATTGATATCATCCTCAGGGCGAGTGGGTACGGTCTGCCGATTCATGCCTCCAGTCTTCCGGTTCTCGGCGGCACCTCTCCGATTACCACGGCCGGTACCGTGCTAGCAGCGGCTGTGGAAGTTCTGGCCATGGTTATCATGGCCCAGCTCCACCGGCCCGGGACAGCGGTGATCGCCCTGGCCACGGCCCTGGGCATGGACATGCTGAGCGGTCGGGCGGTGAAGGCCAGCCCTGAGGCCATGCTGACCAACGCGGCCTGTGCCCAGTTCATATCCAGAGCCTACCGGCTGCCCGTGCACACTGCTGCACTGACCACCGATTCATTCGTTCCGGATGGACAGGCCATGGTGGAGCACAGCGTCTATGCCTTGATGGTGGCCGCTGCCGGTGCCTCTATCCTGGGCAGAGCTGGAGAGCTGGAAGCGGCCAAGACCTTCAGTCCGCTTCAGTTGATCGTGGACGATGAAAACGCCGGACTGCTGAGACGCCTGAGCAGCCTGCAGCTCGGTTTCGGCCTGGATGAGGAATCTCTGCCCTGGGAGGACCTGTTGAGCGTGGCCCCGGGAGGACACTTCCTCGAAGACGAGCACACCCTGCGCCACTGCAGAGAGGCTTTTCGACCGGGATTGTTCCTCCGGAAATCCCGCGACGAATGGGAAGCCGGGGGAGGCAAAGACCTTGCGGAGCGGGCTCGGGAACGGGCCATGGAGCTGATCGCGGCGTCTGCCGCGCCCCCAATCCCCGACTCTATGGTAGAGGAGCTGCAGCGGATCGTGGCCGAGGCGGATCGAAGACTGATCGGATAGGAGAACAGCTAAATGAACGAACGTGTGATTTGGGGAGTGCCGTCGTTTTGGATCGAACGATTTCCACTGTACTATGGGCGGAAACGGGGCTTTTTCGAGAAACGGGGAATCAATCTGGAGATCCGCTATCTCTGGGGCGGACCGGAGCTGGCCGCGGCGTTTACGGGCGGACAGGTGTGGATCGGGGAGATGGGCTTGCCCCCCTTCCTCAAGGCCTATTCTGACGGGCTTCCCGCCCGGGTGATCGGTTCCAGCACAATCCAGCAGCTGGATCACTATCTGGTTGCCAGACCGGAGATCCAAGGCATGAAGCAGCTGAAAGGTCGTCGCATCGGTATTCTCTCCTTCGGAAGCTGCGATGAGTATTTCGCCCGTGCCATGTTGCGAGCTACGGGATTGAACCCGAATATGGACGTGCAGCTTGTCCCCATGGGTTCGGCCTACGGAGACGTGCGCTGCTTTTCTCCTGCCCCCGCCTCCGGTATTCCCCGGGTGGATGCCGGTTTCCTGGTTGATCCTTTTGTTGCCACGGGAGAACGCCTCGGCTGTATTCGGATCCTGGCTGTGGTTCGGGACTATTTCCCCAGCTATCAGTGGGGGATCATTCTGGCCCACACGGAAGCGCTGGTCCGCAAGCGGGAGCTGATCCAGAGGGCTATGGAGGCATTCCGTGCCGCTTGCCGGCAAATTCTCGAGGACACCGAGGATGCCCTGTCCTTCGGCGCGCAAGTTTTTCAGATTCCCAGGGAAGATTTCCGACGCGCTCTGCTGAGGGACCTGAAGCGCTGGGAGGTGGACGCCCGGCTGGACATCGAGGGCATGAAGAACTGTCTGAAGATCCAGCAGGAAACGGGCTCCGTGCCCGCCGGTTTGTCACTGGAAGGGATGATCGAGCAGTTCTGATTCAAAGATGGACAGATGGTTAAAACGAACTATCCGAAAAGCTTTACGCGGACGGGTAAAGCATATACTATTGCTGACAAAACCGGTTTGATTCACTGAAGGCATCGAGAGAATGTGAGCGGCAGATGCGACTGGTTACGGTAAAGGATTTACGAACCTATTTTCATACCGCCGAAGGAGTCCTCCCCGCGGTTGACGGTATCTCCTTCCATATCGACAGAGGGGAAACCGTGGGGATGGTGGGGGAATCGGGCTGTGGAAAGAGCGTGACCTCCCTCAGCATGCTGAGACTCATCCCGATACCGCCTGGGAAAATCGAGTCCGGTGAGATCCTCTACGACGGGGAAGATCTCTTGAAAAAAAGCACTGAGGAGATCAGGGACATCCGGGGCAACAAGATATCCATGATTTTTCAAGAGGTCATGACTTCTCTGAATCCGGTATTGAGGATCGGGAAACAGATCGCCGAGGCCATCGAGATACATCAGAGCCTCAATCCCCGTCAGGCAATGGACAAGGCTGTGGATATCCTGAGGATGGTTGGAATACCCAGGCCTGAAAAACGGATAAAGGACTACCCCCACCTGTTCTCCGGTGGCATGCGGCAACGGGTGATGATCGCCATGGCCATGGTGTGTAATCCCGAACTATTGATCGCCGATGAACCGACCACTGCCTTGGACGTGACCATACAGGCACAAGTGCTCGAACTGATGAAACAGCTCAAGACCGTGATGAATACCTCCATCCTTTTGATATCCCACGACCTGGGACTGGTGGCCGAGATGGCTGAGAGGGTGCTGGTGATGTATGCGGGCAAGATCGTAGAGGAAGCTCCGGTGGAAGGCCTGTTCCGTGATCCTCAGCATCCCTACACCAAGGGATTGTTAACCTCAATCCCTCGCCTGGAAGGCGAACGGGGCAGACTCAACATCATCCGAGGTGTCGTGCCGAGACCTACCGAGTTCCCGACAGGATGCCGGTTTCATCCACGCTGCGATTACGCTCGTGCGGAATGCACAGAGCGAGAGCCGCCGCAGAAGGTTTTGGATGCGCAGCGCCGGGTGAGTTGCTGGTTGTTTGAATGAAGGCGACAGGGAGCGCGGCGGTATGATTGGGGCGGGATCGGTTGAAATGCTTCTGCGGGTGAAGAACCTGAAAAAATACTTTCCCATTACGGGAGGTATCATCCCTCGAGTTATTAGCAATCTCAAAGCCGTGGACGGGGTTGATCTGCATATTCAGCGCGGTGAAACGCTGGGCATCGTCGGGGAGTCGGGATGCGGCAAGACGACCCTCGGTCGGGTCATCCTCGGTCTAATCGACCGAACCGACGGAGAGGTGATCTTCAAAAACGTGAACTTGACCCAGTGCTCGGCGAAGGAATATCGACAGATGCGACGGCACATGCAGATCATCTTTCAGGATCCCTTTGCCTCGCTTCACCCTCGTCTGACCGTGAGCCGTCTTATCGAAGAGCCGATGAAGATTCACGGCATCGGCACCGCGAAGGAGCGAAAGGCGCGGGTGGAAGATTTGATAAACATCGTGGGCTTGAGCTCAGATCACTTGCCCAAGTATCCTCATGAGTTCTCCGGCGGACAGCAGCAGCGGATCGGGATTGCCCGGGCTCTGGCACTCAATCCTGATCTTGTAATCTGTGATGAGCCGGTGTCGGCCCTGGATGTGTCGATCCGAAGCCAGATTTTGAACCTACTGGCGGATCTGCAGGAGAAGTATGATCTGACCTACATGTTCATCTCTCACGATTTGGCGGTGGTTAGACATGTCTGTGACACCGTGGGCGTCATGTATCTGGGTCAGCTGGTTGAAGTGGCTTCCGTGGACGAGCTGTACGCCAGCCCGTTGCATCCGTACACCGAAGCCTTGTTCAGTGCCATTCCAAGGACGGATCCGACGTTAAAACGAGAAAGAATCGTGCTGTCCGGAGAGGTGCCCAGTCCCGTGGACATCCCGGCGGGATGCCGCTTCCAGAGTCGCTGCCGCTACAGGATGGATGTGTGCAAAGAACATGAGCCGAATCTGATTGATCGCGGCCGCGAGCATTATATTCGCTGTCATCTACACGATCAAACAGCTACCTGATTGATGGCAGTCTTTCTTTATCCTCGTTCACAGAACAAGTCTCAGGATAATCCAGAGCAAGGCGAATACACCGATCGTGATCAACGTGATTGGGAGAACATGGATGAATGCCGCCAGGATGAAGGCAAGCACGTCGGTGAGGCTGAGCCTTTCCTTTGGAGGTCCTTTTAGGGGTTGTTGCGGGTCTGCCACGGTTGAAGACAGAATATGACGGCGGCACTGGAGTGCCGCCGTCTGAATCGTAATCTTTCGCTGCTATTCCTCAATCCAGCAATTGTAAAAAAACCAGCGGGTAAAAGTCTGGAAACCTTTGAGGGATTTATTTCCCAGATGGAAGTTGTTAAAGTAGTAAAGCTTGACGTAGGGTACCAGCTCGAAGAAGGCAGCGTACCACTCCTGTACGATCTTGTAGCGTTTCTCGAAGTTCGGCTCCTTGACCATACGATCAAATACCGCATCGATCTGGCGGGAGTACTGGTCGTCCCAGTTGCCGATCCACTTGTTCGTCCCCATCCAGGCGCCGTACACTTGCGGGTCCGGGTCCGGAGTGAAAAACTGGGAAACATGAAGGTTCCAGCCGTCCTTGGTTGATCTTTGTTTCACTACCGTCGCTCTATCGTAGAGCTGCGCGTCAACTGAGAATCCGAGCTTCTCCAGCTGTTCTTTGATTGTTAAAGCGGTCCGCGTTTCGGTGGGATCATCCCGGCCGTTTAAAATGATTATGGTACTGCCATCGTATCCCGACTTTTTTAGGAGCTCCCGGGCTTTATCCGGATCGTAGTTGTTGTAAATGCCCTTGCCGGCGTTGGCATCGTACCAGCGGTTACCCGGAGGAAACAGTGAAGCATCGAGAAACCAGAATTTCTGCGGCCCGATGGCAGCCAGGCCAAGCTCTTCCAGGTTGAGGCCGTACAGAAGCGCCTGCCGTGCGTAGAGGTTGTCAAAAGGGGGCGTTCCCTTGTTGATAATGACGAATCCCTGCTGATTGGGACTGATCATGTACAGCTGCACTTCCGGATTGGTCGCAAACATGTCGTACTGATCCCTGGGTACCTGCTCGGCGAAGTGATACTGGCCGGTCTGGACGCCCGCGGTTCGAACCGCCTGTTCGGGAACGAACATGAAAATTAGTTCGTCGGCATACGCCATCTTTGCGCCGGAATAGCCGGACGAAGGCCCGGTGGGAGAGGCGTACTGCTCAAAACGTTTCATCTTCACATGTTGATCCGGAATCCACTCCACGAGCTGGTACGGACCGGTGCCGATAGGTTCTTCGATGACCTCTTCCCCGTATTTCTCGACAATCTCCTTTGGACGAATCCGTAGTTTCTGATTGGCAACGATCGAGCTCAGGAACGACAGAAAAGGTGCATAGGGCTCTTTGAACTTTACGATTACTTCGTAGGGTCCCGGCGCAGCCACACCATCCACGTATTTAGCCACCGACTTGCCGCCGCCGTTGGTTAAGAACCAGCGATTCATCGAGGCGACAACATCCTCGGAGGTCATCTCCTTTCCGTTGTGAAAGGGAACCCCCTGGCGAAGCTTGAAGGTGTACGTCTTCCCATCAGGGGTCATTTCGAAACTCTCCGCCAGACAGGGAACCGGGCTGAAAGTTTCATCGATCTCAACCAGTCCTTCAAGCATGTGGTCTACAACCTGGCCTGTTGCGCCGTCCGTGGTTTTGTCCGGATCCAGATGAACAAGTGTACGGGCTACGGCGATGTTTAAAGTTCCGCCGTAACGACTCTCGGCCTCTGTAGTCGTAGAGGTCTCCCCTGCTCCACCGGCTGTGACTGTGAAAACTGCACAGAGCAGGATCACCAATACCAGTAAGCATCTTCGTATCATACCGTCCTCCTTAGATATTTATTTAGGATCTCGTACAGAGATCTCTATTGCTCCCATTCTCACGGTTTTTCTCATGCCGGGATCTGTCTGTCATTGCTTGAGTCGGGGATCGAGCAGATCCCGCAAGCCGTCTCCCTGGAGATTGAAGCCCAGTGCTGCCAGCACGATCGTGAATCCTGGAAAAAGCACAATCCAGGGTGCCACCGCCATGAGATTTCTGCCATCGCTTAGGATTCCCCCCAGGCTGGGCGCCGGAGGCCGGATACCCACGCCCAGGAAGCTTAAGGTAGCCTCCACGATGATCGCAAAGGCGAAAACGAAGGTAGCCTGTACGATGATCGGAGAGAGGATGTTCGGCAGGATATAGTTGATCAGGATGTAGGGATTGCTGGCACCGGCTGCCTTTGCCGATTCCACGTACTCCAACTCCTTCACCGAAATCGTCGAGGCGCGGGCTACCCGGGCCATGCGGCTGGAATAGGCGAAGGACATGGACAGGATGATGTTGAACTTTCCCGCGCCAAAAACGGCCGCCAATGTTATAGCTATAATGATTTCGGGAAAGGCCATCATGGCGTCCAACACACGGCTGATGATGATATCGATCTTCGGATAAAAGCCGGCTATCAGCCCGACGATGAGTCCGACAACCGTTGTTAGCAGCACTACGGCAACGGAGACCTGCAGGGAGTTCCGCATCCCGAAAACGATCCGGCTGAGAACGTCCCGACCGAATTCGTCAGTTCCGAACGGATGTGCCTTGGAGGGGGCAAGGAGTCTGTCCCGGGGCGCCATGGCAGTGGGAGAAAATGGTGTCAGCAGGGGAGCGGCAAGGGCCGTGAAAACCGAAGCCAGCACGAGAATGCTTCCAACCAGGATGTAGAGGTTCTTTGTTCGAAAAACCTGCTTGACGGTCAACATCGTCTGAAATCCTAATGATACTTGATACGTGGATTCAAGTACGCGTAACTAATATCCACAATCAGATTGACCAGCATATATACGACGGTTACGAATATCATCGACCCCTGAATGACCGGGAAATCCCTGCGCATGATCGAGGTGATCGCCAGTGCACCGGTTCCGGGAATTGTGAAGACCGTTTCCGCGATCCAGGTACCTCCCAATAGCATAGCAAGGTTGAAGCCAAGCACGGTCACTACCGGGATCAGGGAGTTCTTCAGAGCATGCCTGGCGATGACCAATTTTTCCGTCAGTCCTTTGGCTCTTGCGGTCCGCACGTAGTCCTGCCGGAGCACGTCAAGCATTGCACTCCTTGTCATCCGGGCTATCGAGCCGCTCTGCATGAATCCGATGCTCATGCCGGGTAGAATCAGGTAGCGCAGCACTCCGATTCCTACCTCTGATACGGGTCGATAACCGGCCACCGGCAGTAAACGCAGCTGCACGCCGAAGACGAGAATCAGCATCAGAGCGAGAAAAAAATTGGGAATCGTGATTCCGATCAAGGAGCTGGCGATGGCGAATTGATCGATCCAGGTTTTATGCCTGATCGCGGCAAGCACCCCAAGGGGAATGCCAATCAGGGTTCCGACCGTGATTCCCGTGATCGCGAGCAGAAAGGTCGGCTCCACCCGGCTCAGGATTGCCTTTGTGACCGGCATCCTGAGGAATAGGGAGTCACCGAAATCTCCTTGAAGCACATTTTTCAACCAGAACAGAAATTGCACGTAAACAGGTCTGTCGTATCCGAGTTTACGTTCCAATTCCTGGATCTGGTCTTTTGTGGCGAAGTCACCTAGCATCAGCCGTACCGGATCGCCGGGTAAAACGTGGGTGATGAAGAAGGTCACCACGGCTATAATGCAGAGGACCGGGATCAGGAGAAGCACTCTGCGGACAATATAGTTCAGCACCCGAAACTGTTTCCTCTATACATTTGATGCAATTTTATTCCAGGGTGTGTTATTGTGAGACCTATCGCATCCAGATGTCAAGTCGATTTGCCAGTTGGATCGATCCATTCACGATCTTCAGGGGCGTAAACGTGGTCTATTCTCAACAAGTGGAATCTCGGGTTTGTCTCGTTTTTGACAGAGTTATTCACACCCCGTAGAATTGTCGATATTTCGTCTTGAGCCCAGGTAGCTATGATGGTTGCAGGAAAAGGAGAAAGACCTATGGCAGACAACGAGTATCTCAAGCAGGCACGAGGCAATAACCAGTTGATTGTCGAGCATCGGCGGGATTTTCACAAACATGCCGAACTCGGTTTTAAAGAGCACAGAACCGCCGAAAAGGTGACGGAATACTTGAGAGGACTGAACCTTGAGGTGCAGACCGGAGTAGCCAAAACCGGTGTGGTGGGACTCCTGCGCTGCGACAGGAAGGGGAAAACCGCGGCTCTGCGGGCGGACATCGATGCCCTGCCCATGCAGGAGAAAAACGATGTGCCCTACGCCTCGATAAATCCCGGGGTAATGCATGCCTGCGGTCATGATTCCCACACGGCCATGCTGATGGAAACGGCCCGGCTCCTGGTCAACAACAAGGATAGGCTGAAGGGCAATGTCAAGTTCATCTTTCAACCCTGCGAAGACATGATCCCCAGCGGCGCCGTGCCCATGATCGAAGAAGGGGTTCTCGATGATCCGCCCGTTGATGGGATTTTTACGGTGCACGTGAGCACGGGATACCCTGGAGGAACTCTCTGGGTGAAGCCGGAGTATATCTCCATATCTTCCGCCGGATTCAGGCTCATCTTACGCGGCAGGGGCGGGCATGTGTCCTCGCCTCACGAGGGAGTGGATCCCATCATGATGGCAGCTATGCTGATCACAAGCAGCCAAACTCTCATGCTGAAGCGATGCGCCCCGGGAACGCCAATAATCTTCGCTTTCGGGACGATCCATGGAGGAACCGCCGACAACATTATTCCCGATGAAGTGAGCCTTTCCGGCAGCATCAGGACCGCAACCCCTGAGGAGCGGACCGCGGCAATCGAAGCCTTTGAGAAGATCGTTCAAGGTATCACAGCGACGGCCGGCGGGCAGTACTCGCTGGAAATCGAACTACAGAATCCCTCGATCTATAACGATCCGGGGCTGGTGGCGCTGCTGAAATCTGCGGGTGCGAAAGTTCTCGGAGCGGACAAAATCAATGAGTACACTCAGATACGCACGGGCGGTGATGATGCCGCCTACTTTCAGCAGAAGGTCCCGGGGGTGTACTGGGTTCTCGGGGTTCGCAACGAAGAGAAGGGCTACGACAAGCCTCACCACAGTCCGTACTTCGATTTCGACGATTCCCTGCTGGCATTGGGTGCGGCCGTGCAGGCTCAGGCCGTGACGGACTTCCTGGACACTTGAGATAAGATGGGCTCGATTCTAGAAAACGGACGGATTAAAAAACATCCGATTTTGGGCTCTTCGCCGAGACGGCCGAAGTGCACCATCACCGTGGATTCGCTTCAGATCGAGGCCCTGCAGGGCGAGCCGATTCTCGCTTCGTTGTTAGCCGCCGGTATCCACATAACCCGAACCACCGAGAGATTCTCGGCACCGCGGGGTCTGTACTGCGGCATCGGAGTATGTACCGACTGCCTCGTTTCCGTGGACGGATTCCCGAATGTGCGCAGCTGCGTCACTCCGGTGAAGGCGGGGATGGTCATTGAAACGCGAGGCGGGAAGGGGAGTGCAGGCCTGTGAGTCGGTGCAGACCCGAAATACTAGTCGTCGGTTCCGGACCGGCGGGATTGTCGGCAGCCCTGGAAGCCGCCGGATTTGGTGCCTCCGTGATCGTGGTTGATGAAAACGATACAGCGGGGGGGCAGCTGTTCAAACAGATCCACAAGTTCTTCGGCTCTGCCCGTCACAAAGCGGGTATGCGGGGAATCGACATCGGCCGGGCGTTGCTGCGCGAGGTGGAGCGTTTGGACATCGAGTTGCACCTTAGAACAACAGCGGTCGGTGTCTTCGACGGTGAGGTGGCTTTGGTGAGAGACGAAGAGGAGTTGGAGGTGCTTCGTCCAGCAAGGATTATATTGGCTACGGGAGCTATGGAAAATCCATTGAGCTTTCCCGGCTGGACCCTTCCCGGGGTGATTACCGCCGGTGCGGCCCAGACTTTTATAAATATTCACCGCGTGTCGGTGGGGGAGCGAGTCTTGATGGTAGGCAGCGGCAATGTGGGGCTGATTGTTGCCTACCAGATGATGCAGGCCGGCTGTGAGGTTGCGGCTGTGGTAGAAGCACGCCCGGAGATCGGCGGATGGGGGGTACATGCCAGCAAAATACGGCGCATGGGCTGTCAGATCTACACTTCGTGCACGGTGAAACAGGCCTGCGGCCAAGATCGGGTATCCCGAGTAACGCTCCAGGACGTGGACGGGAGCTTCCGTTTCGTTCCAGGCACCGAGCGGGAGCTCGATGTGGACACCGTGTGTATCGCAGCAGGACTGTCACCCCGGGCAGAGTTGGCTCGCATGATCGGCTGCTCTTTCCTGCATGTTCCGGATCTGGGTGGATTCATGCCTCTACACGGTGCGAATATGGAGACCTCCCATGGGGGCGTATATATTGCCGGGGATATCGCCGGTGTGGAAGAGGCCTCCTCCGCCATGGAGGAGGGCAGACTGGCGGGGCTGTCCGCAGCGGCATCGCTGGGGTATGTCTGCCAACCGGTCGCGGAGCGGAGAAAGCGGGAAATCGCCGAATCTCTTGCAGCGTTGCGTATGGGTCCCCTGGCACAAGACCGGGCCGTAGCAAAAAGAAAGGTGGTGGGTGCCTATGAGCAACGCTGATCCGAAACGGCGGATCGGATTGAGAAGCATCGGTGTATTGAGCGAGCGGGAGCTATCAGAGTGCCCCGGTGTTCCTTCCCCGCAGCGGTTGAAGGCGGGACCTGTCGTGGTGATCGAATGCAATGAGGAAATTCCCTGCAATCCCTGCGAAACGCTCTGCGAGAAAGGAGCGATTCGCATAGGCCAGCCGATCACCAACACACCCGTACTGGAAGAAGAGAAATGCGGAGGATGCGGCCTATGTCTGGCTCCCTGTCCCGGATTAGCCATTTTCCTGGTGGATGCTTCGAATCCTGACAGAGAGCTGGTGTCGTTTCCCTTCGAGTTTCTTCCCCTACCTGAAAGAGGACAGATCGTTGACGGGCTGGACAGGAGCGGACAGGTTGTTACAGAAGCGGAGGTCTTACGGATACAGAATCCTGTGCATAACAATCATACTCCGATTATTACTCTGCGGGTTCCGCCGGGATACGGGATGAAGGTCCGCTCCATCAGGTTATGAGAAAAAATGGATATTGAGAAAAACGGAGAAGCCCTGATCCTCTGCCGCTGCGAGGAAGTTACGGAAGAAGAGGTTCTTCAGGCAATCCGGGAGGGATGCAGAACACTGGATGAGGTCAAGCGCTATACCCGGGCGGGTATGGGGCTTTGCCAGGGCCGAACGTGCGGCAAGCTGATTGCGGCAATGATACACAAGCACACGGGGATCCCCATCGAACGGATTCTTCCCATCACGACTCGTTTTCCGGTAAAACCGGTAATGCTGAAGGTCCTATCCGGGCTGCACGGTGATGAATAAAGTCCATGACGTCCTGATCGTCGGTGCCGGCTCGATCGGCAGCGCTGTGGCCTACCATCTTTCCGCCATGGCGGTGGATGTCGGTGTTATCGAAGCCGCCCATCCGGGCGCGGGTACAACCGGAGCCACCGTGGCTGTGGTTTCATCGACGACCCGGGATCGCCTGAGCTACGCACTGTTCATGGAGAAAAGCAAGGATCTGTATTGCGAACTTGCAGAGGTTCTCGATGTGGATTTCCATTACGAGCGCTGCGGCATGCTCTGGATATTCATGAGTCGGGAGATGCTCGAAGAGGGAAAGCGAGTGATTCGACAGAACAGCGCTGCCGGGCTGGACATCCACTTCGTGGATAGCAAGGAAATCACGGAGTTGGAGCCGGCGCTCTCGACAGAAGCCATATACGGAGCCGGATACGCAGCCACTGATGGCCAACTGGACCCGTTCCTGCTTGTTCGAGGATTAACCAAGAGAGCGGCGGACCAGGGGGCTCGCTTCTACTACCATACCAGAGCGCTGAAAGTCGAAGCTGGTGCAGGAAGCGTGAGCGTACGAACAGACGACGGGATTTTCAAGGGTCAAAGCTTGGTAGTGGCCGCCGGAATCTGGTCGCCCTTCATTACCAAATCTTTAGGCATCGATCTCCCGCTGAGACCTGTCCGCGGACAAGTGCTGGTCAGTCAACCGATGCCGAAAATGTTCAATCACGTTGTTCATCCGGGGATTTCGCAGGACTGGAGGGGCAACATAATTATGGGGATCTCTACCGAGGAGGTGGGGTACGACAACCGCAACACGCTTGGTGTGTTGAGCGCTATTGCCCGCAGTGATATCCTGAAAGCTCCGGCAATCCAGGACTTGCTTGTGATCCGATCCTATTCGGGGCTGCGCCCAATGCCCTCCGACGGCTATCCGTTGATCGACAAGCTGCCGGGCCTGGACAATGTATATGTGGCCGTCGGCCACAGTGCCATCGCCAATGCCCAGATCGTGGCCAGGAGCGTTGCGGAATGGATCGCAGAGGGGAAATCCTCGACGGATTTGGCGGACTTCTCTCTAGCCCGGGACTCTCTCAGCCAGTCCCCTGTACCTTACCGGGGAGTCTGAGGCGATTCGCTCTGCAGGTTGTCTATATCGAATCGGTTCGCAACGTGTTTATCAAGTGGTTATGTCATTGCACGTTCGAACGTTTGGATAATCGCCTCCCAGGGCATCAGCGGTTCGATCCAGTAGTGCAGACGCCCGCTGTAACGGATCAGCTCCTCGAGCAGCTCCTGAAGCTCGGTCTTGGAGCTCAGGTTCCCCACCTCGGCAGCGGCCTCCCGGAGCAGGGCCGTCGTGTCCCCCATATTCGTCATCCTGAAATAGGACACGTATAGGTCGAGCAGATTCCTGGTGATCAGCTTCAGCGTGTTTAGATCTGAATCCGGGTCCTTCAAGGTTGCCCGAAGGGTCAGGAAGGCGTTGCGGGAGGCTACGGTTTCCTCCCAGGCGTACAGCGTGGGGAAGAAGGAGGAGTCCCACGAGTCCGTATAGCCCTTGGACTTGTCCAGGGCTTCGGAGATCTCTCTCGGCTTGCTGGTCCACATCTCCTCTCGAACCGCACGAAGCCTGTCGATAAAGGACTTCCCCAGGGTCGTTGGCATTGCGCGGGCGTGCGGATGGTCAGGTTCATAGATCTGCACTTCGGCACCCTGCCGCTGCTTGCACTTCCAGGCTTCTGCCTGAATGCCTTTTAAATTGTCGGTGATTCGTCCGATCCAGCTGCAGGGACCCAGACCGGGGAGATCCTCGCAGAAGACACAGACATTCTGGGAACCAGGTACGAAGCAGACGTTTCCCGGCTCCTGGGCGGTGATCTCATTTTCGCCCCCCGCGTCCAGGAAATAGGGAACCCGCACCATGAGTTCCAATCCCGCTACCTTGGCGATGATGGCCGTACTATTCAAGGGCAGAGATTCGATCAGCCGTTTGCAGGTCTTGGGTGCCTTGTCTTCAAAAAGAATGAAGGTAGCGATTTCATTGCCAACCCGCAGTTTCAGTTCTTTTGCCATTTAAGTTCTCCTCTATTCCGAAAGATGTCTTTTTTCAATATCTCCTGCCATCGTCGCGCGCGCGGGACAGTTGCCCTCCGTTCAAGCTGGTCACTGAGCCGTGTAGCCTCCGTCTTCCATGAGCTCGATTCCCGTAATGAACGAGGCTTCATCGGGGGCCGTATCCACGTGACCCGGACACACGCAGTTGACCCGAATGTTGTCTCCGGCGAATTACAAGGCGGTATTCTTACTCAGAGCCACGACCCCAGCTTTAGAGGCGGGGTACACGCAGCTCACCGATCCCCCGACCCGGGCTGCAATGGAAGCGATGTTCACGATCGATCCACCGCCGCCCGCACCGGTAACAATCGCAACCTTGTCCTGTAATCTTGCTGCACCCATCCCATCGGATTTCACGGCGTCGAATCACCTCCTCCATAAACCGCCTCCAGACGCACCGGTACGGAGGTGAGTAGGGGGAAGCCGCTGATCGGATCGGTGATCGTGTCGGAGGTAAGGCGGTTCACGTTTCCCTGCCCCTCCCAGCCGTGGGTTATCTGCACCATGCCGGGGAGGAGCTCCTCCTCCCCCACGATCCTTGCCGGCAGGACGACCGAGCCGATTTCCGAGCTCACCCGAACGTCCTCCCCGTCCCGAACACCGAGGGCGGCGGCGTCTGCCGGGTTAAGCTCGATCTCCGCCTGTGGGTGCAGGCGCCGGAGCTTCGGGATGTTGCGGTAGCGGGAGTGCAGATACTCCCGTTTGCGGGCTCCGCTGATAAGTAGGTAGGGGAAATCCTCCGAGCGGTTGCGAAGGTAATAAGGTTCTTCATAAACCGGCAGGGCTGGGTGACCGAGATCCTGCAGGTAGCCGGAGGCGAACTCGAACTTCCCCGACAGGGTAGCCAGTGGTTGTTTCCGGTACTTTTCATAGCGGACCGTTTTGTACTCCATGCCTTCGGGGTGGTCCCTCAATTGCTGGGGAGTAATTCCGGTCGGTTCCAGAAGCCAGCGGTTGACCTCTTCTTCGCTTTGCCAGGGGAAGTACTCGTTGCCGAAGCCCAGCCCGTGAGCCAGATCCCGCCAGAAGGCGTACTCATCCAGGATTCCGGGTATCTGCAGGATCCTGCGGGACATCGAGACCCATTGATAGTGGGCGTAGATGTGCAGCTCCGCGCGCTCGATGAAGGAAGCCGCTGGCAGCACGTAGTCGGCCAGGGCGGTGGTTTCTGTGAGAAACAGCTCCCGCACCACCAGCAGTTCCAACCCGGAGAAGGCCTCGGCCACCTTGGCGGTGTTGGGATTGGTGTTCACGGGATTCCCGCCACAGACGATCAGGGCGCGCAGGGGATACGGTCCCTTGCCGAGCATAGCCTCGACCGCCTTCATGGTGTTGCATTCTTTGTAAAAGTCGTAGAGCAGCGGGTACTCTGAAACTCCAATCGGCTCTTGATCCAGCAGGGGCAGCTCGTCGTAGAGGGTGAGAGCACGTTCCCCTAAAGATTCAGGCCAGGGATCCCCGCCCTCCCGGTCGACCGCTCCGATCAAGCCCCCCAGGCAGGCAATGGCCCGAACCGTGTTCACGCCGTTCTCCTGATGCTCAAGGGATACGCCCACGTAGTTGACAGTCCGGAACCTGCCGTCGACGATCAGACTGCCGCATTCTTCGATCTTTTCCGGGGGCACCCCCGTGGCAGCGGATACCATCTGGATTGTGAATTGATCGGCGTAAGCCGCGGCCGCCTCGAAGCCTGCGCCGTAGCGGGATACGAACTCCTTGTCATAGTGCCCGCTTTGGATCAGCCGCCGCATCAGTCCCCAGGCCAGAGCTCCATCGGTACCGGGCTTTGGGCGGAGGTGAAGATCCGCTTTTCGGGCGATCTCGGTGCTCCGCGGATCGATGACCACCAATCGCGCTCCCCGTCTCTTTGCTTCTTCAATCGGCTGCATGAAGGTGAAGTGGGACACGGGGGGATTTGTTCCCCAGAGCAGGATGCAGCGGGCATTGCTGAAGTCGGGACAGGCGTTCCAGTACCCCTGTACCAAACGGTAAGCGATGTAGCGGCTGACGTAACAGAGGGAGTTCACCGAGAGGAAGTTGGGACTGCCCAGGGCGTGGAGGAAGCGCCGCGGGTACATCTCCTGCTGGGCGAAACCCAGGGCTTCTCCGTGCCAGGCGGCGATGGACCTCCTGCCGTGCTTCTCCCCGATCGCAGCCAGCCGTTCGGTGATTTCCTCCATAGCCTGTTCGAGAGGGATCTGGTCGAAGGAACCGTTGCGGTTCTTCTTCAAAGGTGTGAGCAGCCGCTCGGGGTGGTAGACCGTATCGACGGCGGCCGACCCTTTGGGACAGAGACGACCTCGATTCTGGGGGTGGGCTTTCATTCCCGTGATCTTGGCTATTCGGCCGCTTTCCACGCCCACCTCTATACCGCAGCGCATGTCGCACTGCCTGCAGATGGTGGGAATGGTTCCGTTGTGGATCACACTTTGTCCGTACACATGGTGCCTCATGTTTTGTTCCGGGCTTTGCCTGCCGTTTCGTTCAGCCCGGGATGACTGCGATCCGGGATTGCTGCGATTATCCCAGGATCATCTCGACTTCCTCTTTGATCCTCCCAGGAAGCGGCTCAGGACTGTGATCGTTCAGGATCTCTTCCACCCGCTTCTGTGTCCGCTGGCGTAGAGTTAGCCCGTCTTCGGCCAGCCAGCCGTCAAAGTGATTGCGGTTGAACAGGCGGGGATACCAGGTATCCTTGTAGTGGGTCACCGTGTGCTCCGTGGACAGGTAGTCCCCCTCCGGGCCGAGCTCCGCGATCAGGTCCAGAGCCAAGGTCTCATCGTTGACCTCGATTCCCCGACAGTAGCGGTTGATATGGCCGATCACCTCGTCGCAGATGGCCATCATCTCTAGGGAATAGCACTTGCCGCTTTCCATGTAGCCCACATCGTGGATCAGATTCGCCTCCCCCAGCGTTTCGAACAGGAGGGTCAGGGAGGCTTCCGCCGCTGCCTGTTCGTCCGGCAGTTTCGAGTCCGTGGATCCGCCGAGCCCGAAGACCGGCAGGCCGTAGAAGCTGCCCATGGCCGTGCGTACGCCGTAGCTCTCCGGTCCCGTGTAAGCGCCGGTGGTGGTGCGCATGTCGAACACATCCCCGTAGCCGCCGCTGTGGATGACGGGAGCCCCCTCCCGTTTCAGCTGGGCCAGAACCAGCCCGACCAGCTCCCCCGCGTTGGCCAGAGCCACCGCCCCGGCACTGGTCACCGGGCCGCTCACCCCCCGCAGGACCATGGGGGTGTAAGTGGTGGGCAGGCCCTTTTCGGCTAGGAACAGCACCTTCTGCAGAGAATCCACATTGTGGCGAAGGGGGGCGGTGACATTGATGTAGCAGCAGCTGTAGGGCTTCTGCTTGTGGTTCTTGGCTCCCCCGGCAACGACTTCCGCCGCCTTAACGACGTCCAGGCAGCTTTCGAAATCGTTGGTCACGAACATGATCGGCTTGCTGCTGTTCTCGATCATGGAGCGCATCTGCAGCCGATTGGCCGCCTCTGGGGGCACGTCGGAGGGCAACACGGCGGACATGATGAAGTGGATGTTGGGCAGGGCGTCGGCCAGACGTATGGCCTCATCGACATCCTGAAGTGTGGCCTGCCGCCGCTCTCCGGTCCGGTGGTCCAGAAGGAACAGGCAGTCCGAACCCAGTCCGTAGTACACCCGACCCGGCACCAAAGTCATGGCGGGCTTTCCGTTGCGGTCGTGGAGCACGATTCGTTTAGGAGCCGCGGAAACGGCCCATTCCACCAGCTTCGGCGGAATGTGGAAGGTACCTTCCTGACCCTGCCGAACTCCAGCCTTTCGCAGCAGGGCTGCGGCTTCCTCCTCGTCGATCAGGGCACCGACTCTCTCCAGGATCTCCAGGCTGGCTGCGTGGATGCGCTCCGCTTGGGATCGGGAGAGGTAGGTCAGGCTGGGCCTATGCCCGAGGTTTGCACCGCCCATGATAGTTCCTCCTCGTACTATTCATCCAGGTCAACCTGATCAGTCCTCGTACTCCAATCCGAATTTGCTCAAGTTTTCCTTGCAGCGATCGTATAGGTCAACGTACTCCTGGGTGGGGCGCACGGTTTTAAGGTCGTAGCATTCGTCAAAGCGTTTTCCCTGGGGAGCTTCCGGGATCTGGCTTTCATACTCCCCCAGGATCTTTTTCACGATCTCGTTGGCTTTCTTACGGGATATCCTCTGCCTGGCGATCAGATGGCCCGTTTCCGCGCCGATCCGGGCTTCCATACCGCTGGAGCGTTCAGGGAGCTTGTTCCGGGCCACCGCCACCAGGTTGAGGTGCAGTCCGGATACGGTGGCGGCCAGTACGATGGCGGCGATCTCCTGAACAACCATCTCCGTGCAGGGACCGGCAGCCGTGAAGGGGCTGACCCCGATCAGCAGATGGGTGTTTCGAGATAGGGCCTGACCGGTCACGCTGATCAGCCAGAGCAGATCCCGGGTTGAATTGCAGCCCTGCATGAGGTGCAGAGGGAATCCGTCGTGCCACTGGGCGCCGAAGGCCAGCAGTCCGAGAAAATGGTGCGCCACGTGAACGATCGCCGTAGCCTCCGGTCCTCCTGCGTAGCCGCCCATGATCGGTCCGTACAATCCGTAGCGGTTGTACCCCTTGTGGTCCAGAAAGACGACCTTTTTCATGCGCTCGTAGTCGGCTTTCATCTCGGCGATGGCCGCCACCCCCAGGCCGTCATTCGGGTGGGCTCCGAACTCCTCCTGGATTGCCGCCAGGGTGGCATCGGTCTTTTCGGCGTTGGAGATCAAGTTGTGGATGCCGATCAACGGCCGGCCTGCGGCTCGGGCCGCCTCCCGCAGCTTGACCACGTTCCAGATCGCCGCCTCCACTTCCTGGGGTGTGCCCGATTTGATGGGCCGGCCTCCCACGGTTTGGCTGAAGGCGCTGGAGAAGGTATCGCTCAACGGCTCCTGGGCGTAGCTCTGCACCATGGCTACGAAGCGCTCCTCGGCAACGGTGCAGCCCACCGGGGTATTGAGGCAGAACGGAGGCAGGGAGGCTTCGACTTTGCGGTGCCGCATGACCCGGGTATCCGGGCCCTGGCCGTAAGTTACGGTGGTCGGAGCGTGCTTCAGTGCCCACTGTAGCTCCTCTGCTCTGAACTTGATCAGCCGGCTGGTATCCCGGCAGTAGATCCCCAGCTGGAGGAACAGCTCTGTCGCAGCCTGGTACACCCGATCAGCCAGGCCGTCATCCGCCGGGATGACCTGTTCAGGATCGAAGCGAATCCCGTGTTTTTGAACCAGCTCACCGGCAACGACACCTACCTGTCTGTCGAACTCCGGCTCCTTGATGAAGGGTCCGTTTTGGCTGCGTTCGTACACATCCCAAAATCCGATCATGCTAGTTGCCCCCCTTCTTTGACTGTACCAGGCGTTTGGCCGTCTCCACCGCCTCTGCGGCGTTTTCCCCATACCCGTCGGCGCCCGCCTCCTTGGCGTACTCCGGGGTGACCGGCGCACCCCCGACCATGACCTTGAACCTGTCCCTGAGATTCATATCGGAGAGAAGGTTCACCAGGTCCGGCATGTAGGCCATGGTTGTTGTCAGGATCGCCGAAGCGGCGATCACGTCGGCGTCCTGCTCTTCCGCCTTGTCTATAAAGCTGCGGACCTGGACGTCGCAGCCCAGATCGTGGACTGTGAAACCGGCCGCCTGCAGCATGGTCTTCACGATATTCTTGCCCAGGTCGTGCAGGTCCCCCTGGATCGTACCGATCACGATGAGGCCCTGCACGCCACTGTCCCGACCTTTGCCCAAGTGCGGTTTCAGTATGTCCATGGCCGCCTTCATGGCGTCGGCACAGCGGATCAGCTCGGGGAGGTAGTACTCCATGCGGGAGAACTTGTCCCCGACGATCGTCATTCCCTTAGTATAGCCCAGTTCGATGGCCTGGAGCGGATCGACTCCCTTGTCGATCACCTCCCGCGCCAAAGCCATGCAGCGCTCCTGATCTCCGGAAACCGTGGCTTCCACTATCTGCTCGAAAAGTTTCATTGTCGATAGCCTCCTGATAAAAAGATCGCTCCCTCGCTGACCCGTCGCATCCGGCGGCAAGCGTGCAATGAAAAGCACTTGATGTTGAACAGGTCAGCGACATGCTGAATGGATTCAGCGAATTCAGGTGATCAGACTGTATTGTCGGAGATTAGGGAAACCATTTTGGATACCAGGCCAGAAAATAGTCCTGGAGATAAAGAGGATTCTGGTTGATCTTCACCATGCAGAGCATGTTTAACATAATAAGGTGCAGCTGTCAAATCCCTGGGGTTTGAACTCTAAAATTTCGATTCGATATCAATAGTCGGAATCGAGATCGGTAACTCCTGAGGCGGCGAGTGACAAAGTGGCTGGATCCGGTTTGACAATCCTGCCGGTCTGTACTGTAATTGGGGCTGACCCCGGGAGGGGAAGATCACTCGCGGAAAGACTGGCTGAGATGAACGATAAGATGCTTGACTTCAGCGGAAAAACGGTTCTTCTTACCGGAGGAGGCGGGGAGATCGGTACCAGAACGGCGGAACTTTTTCTCCGTCAGGGGGCGAAAGTCGTCAACACGGACGCCGGTTTTCCCGTAACAGACTATCCTATCGATTATGGAGCCAATCCGGTGAAGATCGCACTGGATGTCACGGACAAACAAGCCGTTCAGCGGATAGTCTCGCAAACCATTGAGAACTGCGGCAGAATCGACATCGTTGTCAATGCAGCGGGGGTTCTCAACATCAAGCCCTTTCTCGAGATCTCGGAGCAGGATTGGGACAGGACCTTTGCGGTGAACGTCAAGGGCATGTTCTTCGTCTGTCAGGAAGCGTTGAAGCGGATGATAGAACAGAAAGCCGGCTGCTTCGTAAACTTTGCCTCGATCTCCGGCAAGGTGGGGGGCGTGCTGGCCGGGGCGGACTACTCGGCTTCGAAGGCGGCGGTCATCTGCCTGACCAAGTCTCTGGCCAAGTTGGGGGCGCCTCATGGGATACGGGCTAACTCAGTGGCCCCGGGGGCGGTGTACTCCCCGATGCTGGATCTGTACTATCAGGATCACGCCGAGGAGATGAAGGGCTTCGAGCAGAAGCATCCTTTGGGACGGTTCGGTAAAGCCGAGGAGGTGGCCGCCACAGTGCTGTTTCTGGCCTCGGATCAGGCTTCCTATATCACCGGAGCGTGCGTGGACATCAACGGCGGCACCCTGATGGACTAGTCATGATAAGTTTCGAACAGATCCTGGTACTCGGGATAATAGCTGGTGCCATAGTTCTATTTGTCACTGAAAAACTCCGTGTTGATCTTGTTGCCCTCTGTGTTCTGGTGTTACTGCTTGTTGCCGGCCTGATCAAACCGGAGCAGGCGCTCTATGGTTTTGCGAATCCCGCGACCGCCACTGTTGCGGCAATGTTCGTCCTGAGCGCCGGTTTGTCGCGGACCGGCTCCATCGACTGGCTGGGACGACAGATCAATAGGATCGCCGGGAAATCTCCGGGACAACTGATTCTCGTGTTGTGTATTACGATAGCGGCATTATCGGCTTTTGTCGTGAACAC
>CP070696.1:779496-928489 GCA_020353535.1 Spirochaetaceae bacterium
GTTCGGCCAGGATAGTCTCGATCTCAGGCCTGGGGAAATTGTATTGGGAGTTGCAGTTGAAGCAGGTTGTGACCACGGGAAAGGGTCCGTTTTCGAGGATGTCCGTCAGTTCCTCCGGGGGAAGAGCGGCCATGAAGCGTCGAAAGCGGGATTTGCTGCAGTGACACATAAAGGCCACCCGCCGCTTGCCCAAAACGATCGGGGAGAGATCGGCGAACTGATCCTGAAGGAGCTGCTCCGCCGGAAGCTGCTCTGCGAACAAGCGCCCCAAGGAGGGCATCTGCGCCAGGATCTGCTCGAGTCGGACTACTTTATATTCTTCGGTCCCCGGCATGATCTGCAGGAACAGCCCGCCTGCACCCGATACCTCGCCATTCGCGTCGAACTGGACACTGACAGTGAAGGCGCTCGGGGTTTGCTCGGAGACCAGATAGTAGTAGGCCAGATCCTCCGCCAGGGTCCCGTGCTGCAGCTGCACCTGTCCCGTGAAGGGCTGTTTGGCCTTTTCCAATAGACGGGTGACACTCAAAACTCCCTGGACCATCAGCTCCCGCAGCTCGAAGCTCTCGGGAGCACGATCAAGTTGAATCGGATTCTCCATCAGATAGCCCCGAACCTCCCCGAAGGCATTGGCTTCCACGGACAGACCCTTGGCCGGCCCGGAACAGTCCACCCGGATAGTGACCCGGTCACCCCCTTTGAGATTCACCGTCATCAGACTGGCGGCGATGTAGGCGTGTCCCAGCAACAGGGTTTCCAGGGTGCCCAGTTCGTGATTGGCCCGCATCTCATTGACCATGCGGGTTGCGTGTACCAGTGCACCCCGGATGCCGCCGAAATCGAGAAAGAAGGAGTAGAGCTGGTCCCTGGAGCTGGCCACCAGCTGTTCCCTTAAGTTCTGTCCGTAGGGTTTTTTCTTTTTCACCGCTGTTCGTTCTTCGTACGACTTGGTTGCGGCCTATAACATAATGATTTCCGCCCTTGGGGGGAAAGGGGAATCCGGGAAAGATTCGAGGCACTATTTTCTGTATATAAAGCGCACTCATCGTTCCTCACCGGTTGATGTGCACGATCTTTGCCGGGCTGAAGCCGTTGAAGTGCGTGGCCGTGGCGTAGCTGTAGGCGCCGATGTTCTCGGCGTAGACCAGGTCTCCGATATTCAGCTCCGGGAGCTCCTCGCTCAGGGAGATGGTGTCCAGGGAGTCGCAGGTCGGACCGTACACGGCGCTGATTTGCGCGTGTCCTTTTTTAAACGTGTTGATGCGGTATTTACAGCGATCGAAGATGATGCCCGAAAAGGTCTGGTAAACCCCGTCGTCCAGATAGTAGCTCGGTTTTTCCCCCCTCTTGGTTTTGCCGATAACCGAGGCGATCAGCGTTGCCGCGGTAGCCACCAAATATCGTCCCGGTTCGGCGGCAAGATCCACGTTCTGCGGAAACAGGCGCTCGAACTCGGCGTTGAGCATGGTCGCAAGCTCTGCGAAGGGCCGCACGCTCGGATCATAGGGAGCGGGAAATCCCCCGCCGATGTCCAGGATCTTCAGCCGCTCGAAACCGTGCAGGCGCGCCTCCCGGAAGATTCCTTCGGCCAGATGCAGAGCATTTATGTAGTTGGCATAGTTCGTATTCTGGCTGCCCACGTGAAAGCTGATTCCCTCCACTGCCAGCCCGCTCTTCTCCGCCAGCCGGATCAGGCGGACCGCCTCCCCGGGAGGGGCGCCGAACTTGGACGACAGCTCCACAACGGCACCGGTATTGGGAACCTTGACGCGCAGCACCAATCCGGCGTGGGGGGCGTGCTGCCGCACCTTCTGTACCTCCTCCGGATTGTCGTAGGTGACAAGGGGTTTATACCTGTCCAGTTCTTTCAGGGTAGCGATCGCCTTGATCGGATTGGCGTAGATGATCTTTCCCCAGATGAACTGCTGGCGGTCGGCATCCGGCAGCTTCTCTATGTTCTTATGAACCAGGTGGAACTCCGAAAGGGAGGCTACATCGAAGCTTGCTCCAAGATGGTAGAAGGTTTCCAGGATGGCCGGGTCAGGATTGGCCTTCACCGCGTAGTAGATCTGCACTCTCGGCAGAAGCTGCCTGAAGGTCTGGTAGTTGCGCCGAAGTGCTTCATGGTCGACCACGATCAGAGGAGTGCCGTGCTCTGCTGCCAAATCGTTAAGGAGCTGCAATTTAT
The DNA here is from genome assembly GCA_020353535.1 of Spirochaetaceae bacterium. Lineage (GTDB taxonomy): Bacteria > Spirochaetota > Spirochaetia > SZUA-6 > DRHE01 > JAFGQJ01. The sequence goes on from CP070696.1 coordinate 781,685, forward strand.
CCATCGATTTCCGGTTCCTTTACCATGAGCGCCTGTCATCATACGAGGGAAAAGTTCAGGCGGTCAAGATTGAGGCGGGTGTAGCGGCTGGCAAACCTTTCCCGAAGTGCTTACATTAATAATGGAGGACCTGATGATTCCCCTCCGGCCCCTGGTCGCCGGCCTCCAGGCAGCGGTGTTGATGCTGGCGATACCGGCTCGTTCAATCCGCCTCTCCGCCGACGAAGCGCCGCCTCCCGGCTCTCGCCGCCTGAAAACGCGGCTGGAATTCGAGCTTGAGCAGACCGTCGCGCAGGCCTACCGACGCTGTCTGCGGATCTACACGGTGGCGGGGCTGGATTTGGAGCTCCGGATTCCCTTCGGCCAATGCGGAGAACGTCATGGCAGCCCAGGATTCTATCAGCGCATCCATCTGGGCGGCAAGGGGGATCCTGAGCAAGTCTGGGCCGAGATCGACGGATTGCTGGAATCCGATGAGTTCGCCACCTATGTCTCCCTCCTCGGGCGGCGGAGAGAAAAAACAGTTGTATTCGAGCTGGAGAGGAAGCGCTTTTCCGTGTTCTTCGACCCTATGTTGAACGACCTTCTGCGGGAGGGACCGTACCCCGGCACCCGTACCCTGGTATACGTGTTGAAAACAGACTCTCTGATTTCCACAGTGGATGTCTACAACTACCTCTACTGTGTGGGGGCTGTCGGTCTGGACTGCTCAGGATTCGTATATAACGTGCAGAAGGCCATTGCTGCTGCCCTTGGCAAGGATCTAGACCTGGAGGTGGCTTCCCTGATCGGGGCGCCGGTGAAGCGGCTCCCCCAGATCATCGGACTGTGGTTTTTCGATCCCGCGCTCTCCTTCTGCCGGGTTGTCGAGCATCGAATCGACAATCTCAGACCGGGTGATATGGTGCTGTTCCGCGGTCGGGTCCCGGGTAGGGGGATCTGGTTTCGGCACTCCGCCGTAATCCAGTCCGTTGATTTCGAACGGGGGCTTGTACGCTACCTCCAGTGCACCGATTGGGCTCCCCCCGAAGAACGGGGCGTTCACGACTCTTGGATTCGATTCGATCCAGCGGTGGCAGGGCTCAGTCTCGGCGATCCCGGGCTCGAGTGGTCTCAGAGTATACAGCCCACTTTTAAAGGCGAGACGCCGCTGCGCCATTGGCAACACGACGGCCACCGCTATTGCTCATACCAGGAGCAGGGGGGAAGCCTGATTGTGCGCCTGGAAATCATCGAATCGCTGATCCGGGCCATTGAGCCGGATTTCTACGACAATGCGTATACGTCGGACCCTGAAGCCCCCTAGGGTTTATACGCCGGGTCGAAACCAGCAGCGCCGTAAGGCTTACCCGCCGGTTCGAACCCTTAAATCCCATGAGACCCACCCGCCGGTTCAGGCGCTCATGAGCTTCCCCGCAGCCAAACCTTCCCGTTGCTGAAGCCAGGCCAGGGTTCTGCGGAAGGCCTCCTCTCTGGAAATAATCGGCCAATAACCGAGCTCCCGAGCCGCCTTGCCGTCCACGAAGGTATGATCCACGCAGGTCTGAATCACGGCGAAGCGGCTGAAGTTCGAGCGGGGTACCATGATTTCGACCACCGAAGCCAGAGCCATTGCCAGGATATAGGGAATTCTGAGCCGGGGAAGCGGCAGATCGAGGGCCAGCAGAAACGGCTCCATGAAATCGAAGAGGTTCGAGGCGGGGTAGTGGTCGGCGATGAAGTACGCCTGACCGGCCACGGGTGATCCCGGCCACAGCCGTTCTGCGGCTAGAAGATGAGCGAAAGCCGCGTTTTCCGAATAGACATGGCTGAAGCGGGCCGAACCATCTCCCAGACGGACGAATCTACCCCGTTTGCTCAGGTTAATCACGTTCCCCAGATGGTAGCGGTCTCGGGGTCCATATATCCCCACGGGGCGCAGGGCGCAGGTGGCCAGCCGCGGACCGTTGGCTGCAAGGACCTGCTTTTCGGCAACGATCTTGGTCCGGCAGTACGGATCCCGCGGAAGGCGTCTGGGATAGTGCAGGGATTCGTCCCCGTCCACGATAGGCCTGCTGCCCTCCACCACCACGTCCATCGTGCTGGTATAGACCAGGCGGCGGATTCCCAGCTTCAGGCACGCGTCGATGACCCGGCGGTTTCCCTCGACATTGATCTCCTCGTAGATCCACGCGGGGGTGCTCCGATCCCAGACCGCGGCGGCCGTCTGGAACACGACCTCGACATCCTGACAGGCTTTGCGGAGGTCATAGGGATTGCGCATATCTCCGTGAACGAATTCGCAGATCGGCTCTGGAAGCGGCTGGAGATCCAGCACGCGGACCTGTTTGCCCCGGGCGGCCAGCTGGCGAACGATTTCGAATCCCAGCATGCCCGAGCCGCCGATGACCAGGCTTCGGTCCAGGTTCGTTTCAGCCGCTGACATGGATGGCTCCTCGGGGACAGGCCTGCACACACTCCAGGCAGCGGGTACACAGCGACGGCCAGAGAGGCGTGATCCGCCAGCGCTGTGGATCGAAGACGTTCGTTTCCCGGACTCCGAAGCTCTGGTGAAGCTGGAATACGGCGGGAGCGCAAACCCGCAGGCAGCGGCAGCAGCTCCGGGGATCGGTTCCGTTGCCGCAAAGAGAGTAGTCGATTAGGATTTTTGTCCTCCTGCCCATACCGAACCTCTTCAGCACCCGCTCCTCAGTACCTGCCGTAATTCGGCACCCACAGCTCAGGTTCTGCCCCGTCGACCGTGCTGCGCTTGAGTACCCATTTCTCAATAACTGCCGCGAAGAGCAGGAATCTCGCTTCTGGGTACGAGGGACAGCGCCTCGGTGGGGCAGACGTGGCGGCAGAGTCCGCACCCGAAACAGCGGCTCGCCTCGATGCCCACGCCCTGATCCGACGGCGCGGGCTGGAGAGCGGCAAAGCGGCAGGCTGCTATACAATCCCGGCAGCCGCGGCAGCGCTCGGGATCAAGCACCGCCACGTACTCGGCTTTGTAGATCGAGTGGATGCCGAAATCCAGCCTGGGCCGGATGCCGGCGCACTCGGGAGTGGCGCATGAACAGAGATTGTTGATGTAGGGAAACGGTCCGAACCAGATCGTTCCGATGTATCCTTTGCGGTTGTGCTCCGTAAAGCGGGCGATCGCCTCCCGCCGGCTGAGCTGATATTTCTCCTTCTCCGGTATGAAGCGGGGCAGGCGGTCGATGATCTCCGACATGACTCCGAAGTTGATGCAGCAGGCCTCCTTGATGCCCCGGCTCATGTACCGGCACATGCAGTTCTTCTCGATGATCGGTTCCGCTGCGCAGTGCTCCAGGATGGCGATGGCGTCCTCCAGCGGTACCACCTGGCCTATGTGGCCATCTGGCCGGAAGGGATTTTTCGGCGGCCTGTTGCTGTGTAGCAAGCGTTCGGCGGTTGTTTTGATAAGCCGGCCGATGATTGGGATCTGAAGTTTGTAGCCCAGGCCGGCGGGGCTAACTCCTGCCATCTTGCGCACTGGGATCTGCTCGAAGTTCTTGTACTGCTCGAGCAGAAACTCCCGCAGGTTGTACCTGGTTGCGATCTCCTCGGAGTAGTGCCGGGCGTTGAGATACCACTTCCCCCCGGCTCCATGCTTCATGCAGATGTCACACATGGGTTTCGCTCCCTATATGTAGACGTCCTATGCCTCGGCTGACGATGCATAGGCTACGGGATTGTTGGCCGTCTGTCAACGCCATGGCGCTCGGTCCTCAGGCGCTGCTGCCATCTGCCTGAATCGTCTCAGGGCGGTAATACCAGAGCTGGCAAAATCCCTGAAGTAATGCCGAAACCGGCAGGCAGACTCCCTTGAAGGTTTATAGCCTCGCTCGGCTGTTCATGCTACTGTAATAACTGATCCCATGGGAGGAGCTATGAACACGATCAAAGCCATTATGACCCGCCGCAGCATCCGCCACTTCAAGGACAGAACGGTGGAAGAGGAGAAGATTGAGACCCTCCTGAGGACGGCTATGCAGGCTCCTTCGGCTCACAACTATCAACCCTGGCACTTCATCGTGATCACCGAACGACAGATTCTATCCACCATCCCCGAGTTTCACCCCCACGCCAAAATGCTTCACGAAGCTCCGGCGGCCATCATGATCTGCGGGGATACCCGGCTGGAGCAGAGCGTGGAGTATATAAACACGGACTGCGCCGCCGCCGCGGAGAACCTGCTTCTGGCTGCCCATGATCTTGGCATGGGCGCGGTGTGGCTGGGGATTTACCCGAGGGAGCGGCGGGTCCAGGAGATTCGCCGGCTGCTCGGCATTCCCCGCCAGATTATCCCCATCACCCTGATCGCCCTGGGCTACGCAGCGGAAGAAAAGGATGTGGAGGATCGCTTCCAACCGGAGCGGGTGCACAGGAATCGCTGGGGGGGTGTCGAGTCATGAGACCTGCCGAGAAGGATCCAGCCGAGAAGGTCTACCGAATCCGCCGCACCCCGGAACCTCCCTCCTTCAGCGGAACCTGGTCCGAGGGAGTGTGGGCCGATGTGCCTCCGCTTCAGGTTGATCGCTTCCATGCGGCCAGCTCGGATCATCGGCCCAAGACCGAGGTCAAGGTGCTCTACGATTCAGCCCATCTCTACCTGTTTTTCCGTGTCCAGGATCGCTACGTACGGGCCATTGCCGAGGATTTTCAGGGACCGGTTTGGGAGGACAGCTGCGTCGAGGCATTCCTGCGTCCGCGAGAGGACAAGGGCTACTTCAACTTCGAGATGAACTGCGGAGGAACCCTGCTTCTGTACTACATTGAAGATCCCCGCCGCACAGACGCGGGTTTCGCAAAGTTCACTCCAGTGGCGGCCGAGCAGGTGGCCGGGATGCGCATCTACCATTCCCTGCCTGCACGGGTGGAAGCCGAGATCGCGGATCCTGTGGAATGGTTCCTGGAGTACAGCATCCCCCTGTCCATTTTCGAGGTCTATATCGGAGAGCCGATCGGACCGCTGGATGTGGGGGCAGGCCGCCGTCGATCCCCTCAGGGACCGCAGGACCGGGAGCGCCCGCGCAGCTGGCAGGCTCCGACTAGCTGGAGGGGCAACTTCTACAAGTGCGGTGACAAAACTTCCCACCCCCACTGGGCTTCCTGGACGCCGATCGGGGAGGAGCTGAACTTTCACTGCCCCGAGCATTTCGGTGTTCTCGAGTTCGGGGAGTCGTGATACGCTGCACTTCCTGCTGTGGTCCGGGGAAGTTTTGCTGTAGCTGCCGGACTGAGGCTCCGGCTACATAAGGGAAAAAGCTACGCGAGGCAGATCGATCATCGTTTTCAATCCAGGTTCCGCCCGAAGGAGTATCGGAATCGCATTGAGGGCGATTGCGGACGTGGCGATGTCCCCATGAACCCCGCCCGGTATGGTGGACAGGATATTGGGTTCGCCGAAGATTTCCACCGTATCTTCAGGATGGGCTTCTCCGATGGATGCCCGAAAAATAAGGGTGATCTTCTCATTTGAATCGATGAAAGCCTTCCCGATCTGCTGGACCCCCGCGACCCTGCCCGGTTGGATGGTCAACGCTTCGCTGACGATGGATCTGTCTGCCATGATGGGCGAGATCGATTCCTCGATGCTGTCGATTGTCCAGCCGAGACGGGCGGCGATCATGTGCATCGACTCGGTCAACCCGACGTGCCGTAGAACACCGGTTTTCTTTTTTTCTTCGAACTCTCGCAGCTCCAGGCCGGCTCCGATCTTTTGCCGAAAGGGCAGGCGCCGATGACTAGCGTCCTGAATACGTGAGATTTTAATCGCCTCTATCTTCTGGCTGACTGCTGTCAGGGAGATAGGCAGGGTATCCATCATAAATCCGGGATTCACGCCCGTTGCCAGCACAGCGACCCCCAAATCTTTTGCCTTCTTGTCGAGCCGGGCCGCGAGCTCCGGTGCGGTGATCCAGGGGTAGGTAAGCTCTTCACAGGTCGTTACCACGGGCAATCCCAGTTGGAGTACCTCTTCTATTTGAGGAATGACGCGGATTAGATCGGAAACGGTGGTAAGCAGGGCCACGTCGGCTTGACCCCGTCGAAGAGTGGCCTCCAGAGAGGGAGCCACCAGTATTTTCAGCGTACCAAGGGAACAGAGTTCTCCGAGATCCCGCCCTTGCAGTGAGGGATCCGTATCCACCGCAGCAACCACTTCCAGATTGGGGCGGGCAAGGATATACGCCGTCATTTTCCGGCCGAGTGGACCGATTCCGATTTGTGCGATTCGAATGGCCATACAGAGCCTCCTTTTTTAAAATCCGCTGAAGCCGATGGTGATCAACCCTCCCGTAATGACTCCTATGCCGATCCCCTGAATCGGGCTGACCTTGTCCTTGAGAAACTTGACGGCCAGGAGGGCCAGCAGGGCGGGATACACCGACGATACCGGTGAGATCAACGATACGGGACCGTAGTCGAAGGCCAGGAGAAAACAGAGAGCGCCAGCAAGATTCAGTAAGATTCCGAATAAGGTGGGCATAAAACTCCTTTTAAATACTCGGGGTGGAGGACGGTTCGGCTTGTCTATGAGGTAGTTGATCCCGGACAGGCCTAAAGCGGTCAGGGAGAGAAAGAATATGTGGGAATAGGAGCCGATCTGGTTAATCGAGAGCTTGGACAGGAAATCTCCGGTTCCAATACTGAGAGCGCCCACAAGCCCCCAGGGCAACCAGCCGAGCCCGGCGGTGTGAAGCAGCTGATTCCTGTTGGGGAAGGCCACTGCCAGGCTCCCGGCCAGGATGAGACCAATTGCCACGTACTGAAGCCCGGCAAGTCTCTCCCCCAGGAATAGGTGGGACAGGAGAATGGTAATCATCGGATAGATGGCGATCACCGTTCCGGTCAGCGACACCTGTCCGCGGGACAGGCTGTAGTAGAACAGTTGAAACGGGATCGAAGCGGCCAGAATTACTGCCAGGATCCCGATCGGTGGAATGGTGATGCGGGATCTGCTCAACAGCAGCACTACGGGAATCCAGAGCAGCACGGCCAGGAGATTGTTGATAATATTGTTCCATAGGGGCGGGACGCTGGAGAAACCTTGTTTCACCAGTACCGCGCCCACGGCCCAGCAAAGCGCGGCGGACAGAGCTAGGGGAAACCAGATCATGGAGGGATATTAAACTAGTTGGCTGTGGTATTGAAGTGTACAAGCCGGATTGCTGCCGCGGCTCTGATGGTTTTTTTCTTGACCGGATTCCAATCGGGGATGTATGTTTCCTGCGAAGATTGATTCGATACCAATCCGAGGAGAGCAATCGATGTCTGACAGAAACGTATCTTCCCTGTCCTCCCAGGCGGTGAGGACCCGCAGTATCCTGAGGAATACCTACCTCTGGATGACCGGCGGTCTGGCCCTGACCGGAGTGGTCGCTCTCGGCGTGGCCTCCAACCCAACCATCGTCCAGGCTCTGGTGTCCAACATGATCCTGTTTTTCGCCTTGATCGTGGGCGAGCTGATCCTGGTCATCTACCTGTCCCGACGGATCATGACGTTGAGTCCCGGTGCAGCGGTCTTGGGCTTCGCCGTCTACGCAGCCCTGAACGGGGTCACCCTCTCCCTGATTTTCCTGGCTTATACGGGTACGGTTATCGCGAGGGTGTTCTTCATTACCGCAGGCACCTTTGCAGGAGTGAGTCTGTATGCGGCCACCACCAGGAGAGACCTCTCCGGCATCGGTCAGTACCTGATAATGGGCCTGTGGGGAATAATCATAGCCTCTCTGGTGAACTTCTTCCTGCGCAGCGAATCCCTGTACTGGATCATCTCCTACGGCGGCGTGGCCGTGTTCATCGGTCTGACAGCCTACGACACCCAAATCATCAAGCGCTGGAGCGACCAGTACAGTGACAGCCTGGCCGAGACCGATTATATGCGGCTTTCCATCCTCGGTGCCTTGAAGCTGTACCTTGACTTCATCAACCTCTTCCTCCTCTTCCTGAGGATCTTCGGCAGGAGGCGCTAGTAGAGCTGATAAGCAGGGATTTCCCGTTCCTCGACCGCTATCGCTTGACTGCCAGGGCGAAAGCGTGCTAATCAGCTATATGGCGGTCAGCAGGGCTGCATTTCCCATAATAATCTATCCAATCTCTCGATACTGATAGGACAGGCGTCCTTCACGATGTCCGAAGATTCGTTGACCTATCGGGATTCCGGCGTCGACGTGGAGGCCAACCTCGAGGCCAACAGGCGCATACAGCAGTACATCCGGCGGACTCACAACGAGAGTGTGCTCACCCGAAGCGGATTGTTCGGCGGGGCGATCCGCCTGGGCCACCTGCCGGAGGCACTCGGGCGGACGGCGCTTGTCGGCAGGCTGATCACTACCGAGGGAGACAGCCCCGAGAATGCCGGCCGCCGGATCACCCGAACCTGCCGGTCCCGGTCGTCGGCTGCGGAGTACCCGCTGGCTTTTCTCGATTATCTGGCAGCGGCACGCCTCGATGCGAACCGGGCTGCTGATCTTGTGGAGATATTCTCAGGAAGTTTCGAGTCTCCTCCGAAGATCCCCATCATCGGCGGAGAGACCGCTGAGATGCCCGATGTGTTCCGATCCGGTGCCTGGGAGGTGGTAGGTGCTCTGTTCGCTGTCACAGGCGCGCATTCGGCTGCCGGCTCTACGGTCAGTCTGAATAAACTTGAAGAATTCGAGCAGCCGACCCTGGTTTTCAGCATGGATGGTGTAGGGACCAAGACCAAGCTCGGAGTGACGACCCGCCGGACCTCCGGACTGGCTCTGGACATCATCCATCACTCCCTCAACGACATCCTCTGTCAAGGCGCCCGTGGCCTGGCCGTAATGCTGTACATGGGTTGTCACCGCAGGGATGATCAGCTCATCGAACCCCTGCGTGCCACCGCAGCGGACTGCTGCCGCGACAACGGGCTGGTGCTGCTCGATTTTGCGATTTGCGAAAAACCGAATCTCTACCTGCCCGGTGAGATCGATGTCTGCGGCGTGGTCGTGGGCGCGGTGGATGCCGCCGGGGTGCTTCAAGGGGATGCGATCCAGACCGGGGATATTTTGGTGGGCCTGAGTTCCTCGGGACTCCATACCAACGGATACTCTCTGGCTCGCAAAGCCCTGCTGGAACGGGGTGAGCTGCGGCTGGATCAATTCATCGATGAGCTGGGATGCTCGCTGGCAGATGCGCTTCTGGAGCCGCACAGGAACTACGCGCCGGCGATCCTGCCCCTGCTGGCCGACAGGGAGTTGGGCCTGGCGATCAGGGGGATCGCCCATATTACCGGCGGCGGGCTCAAGGATAATCTGGAGCGCATTCTTCCTGGGACGGTTCGGGCGGAAATCCAAATCGGTTCGTGGCGGCCGCCGTCGATCTTCGAGCTGATCCGCCGTTGCGGTAATATCCCGCTGCAGGATCCGGTGGGCAAGGGGATGTATGAGAGCTTCAACATGGGCATCGGTTTGGTGCTGGTGGTCGCCCCGGAGTACAGCCGGCGCATCCTGGAGCAGCTGCGGGTGGGGGGACATCCGGCAGTCGTGATCGGGCAGGTGGTCGCTCCTGCAGCGACCGACGCGAGCGGAGTTTCACGCATCGGCGATGAGAGCCTGGATCCGGCCCGGCGAATCGATCGGGTGCGCCTGTTGTGAACATCTATCTCATCCAGGTAGGGCTAAAAGCCGGCATCAGCGATGCCTTCGGAAGGGCTGCAGAGAAGAAAATAAGAGAATATCTCGAGATCCCGATACAGAGGGTGGACACCCGCCAGCTGTTTCTGGTCGAGGCGGAGCTGAGCCGGACCCAGGTTGAGACGGTTGCGCGGGAGCTGTTCTGCGATCCGGTGATCCAGCGCTTTTCGGTAAACACGAATCTGGATGCAGAGCCCTTCGATCTGTCCGTTATCGTAGGGTTCCGACCCGGAGTCACCGACAACGTCGGGCACACCGCCGCCCTGGCCGTGGGCGAGCTCGTGGGACGGGATCTATCACCGGAGGAAGGGATCTTCACCTCGACCCAATACCTGCTCACCGGTGTGGACCAGGTCCAGGCACGGAGGATCGCCCGGGAGCTACTGGCCAACGACCTGATCGAAGCGGTGTCCATACAGGCCTATAAGGACTGGCTGGATCGGGGTCCGCGCGTCAGCTCCCCCCGGGTTCATTCGGCCCATGAACCGGAGGTCGAGGAGATCGACCTGGAGGTGTTCGACCAGCTGCTGCTGGAGATCAGCCGGCTGCGGATTCTGGCTCTGAACCTCGAGGAGATGCAAGCCATCCGGGACTACTTCCGTCGGCCGGAAATCCGGGAGCAGCGCCGGAGCGTGGGATTGGGGATGAATCCCACCGATGTGGAGCTGGAGGCTCTGGCCCAGACCTGGTCGGAGCACTGCCACCATAAGGTCTTCAATGGGATCATCGAGTACCGGGATGAATCCGGCCGTAAGTTCACCATCGACAGCCTGTTTAAGAGCTACATCCGCAAGGTCACCGAGGAGCTGGCCAGCCCCTGGCTGCTCAGCGTGTTCAGCGACAACGCTGGGGTGATCCGCTTCAACGATCGACTCGCCCTGGTCTATAAGGTGGAAACCCACAACAGTCCGAGCGCCCTGGATCCTTACGGCGGCGCCATGACCGGTATTGTCGGAGTTAACCGGGATCCCTTCGGTACGGGCCTGGGAGCCCGCCTGATAGCCAACGTGTGGGGCTACTGTCTCGGCAATCCGGAAATGCCTTCCGAAGTGATTCCCGGCGGCTTGCTCCATCCCCGCCGCATCCGGGACGGGGTGCACCGGGGTGTGATCGAGGGAGGGAACCAGAGCGGAATCCCATACGCCCGCGGCTGGGAGCTTTTCGAGGATCGCTACCTGGGCAAGCCCCTCGTATTCTGCGGCACCCTCGGGGAAATGCCCCTGTCGATCCGGGGGGCATCCTCGACGGAAAAGCGGATCCTGCCTGGAGATGCGGTGGTCATGGTGGGCGGCAGGGTGGGCAAGGACGGCATTCACGGAGCCACCTTCAGCTCCGAGGAGCTGCACGCCTCCAGCCCGGTGCAGGCCGTGCAGATCGGGGATCCGATCACTCAGAAGAAAATGACCGATATGCTGCTGGAGGCCCGGGATAGGTTGCTGTATCGAACCCTGACCGACAACGGGGCGGGGGGATTGAGTTCTTCGGTCGGGGAGATGGCCAACTTGAGCGGCGGTTGCCGGATCGATCTGGCCCGGGTGCCTCTCAAGTACCAGGGACTGAATCCGTGGGAAATCCTGGTCTCCGAAGCCCAGGAGCGGATGACCCTGGCGGTACCTCAGAACAGCCTGAGTGAGTACGGCGAGCTATCGCAGAGAAGGGGAGTGGAATCCACGGTCTTGGGCAGCTTCGGATCAGACGGGAAGTTCGAGGTGCGCTACGGCGAGCGGACCGTGGCCTACCTGGACCTAGAGTTCCTGCACCATGGAGATCCTCCCTACCATCTCGAAGCGGTGTTCGATCCCAAGAGCTACGATGAACCCCGAATCGAGATCGAGGATTTCGGAGAGTGCATCGAGCAGATGCTCCGCCGCCTCAACATCTGTTCCGTGGAGGAGAAAGCCCGTCAGTATGACCACGAAGTCCAGGGACGGAGCGTCATCAAACCCTTCGTGGGCCTGCGTTTCGACGTGCCGAGCGATGCCGTGGTTCTTGCAGCCGAGTACGGCGGAATGGCTGAGCACAGCGGAGGGGAGGGCATCATCCTCAGTGAAGGGATCAATCCTTTCTATTCGGACATCGACACCTACTGGATGGCCGCCTCGGCTCTGGATCTGGCCGTGCGCAGGGTGGTCAGCGTAGGCGGGAACCCGGCATTCATCTCCGCTCTCGACAATTTCTGTTGGCCGAACGTGGTCAAGGAGAGCATGCCTGAGCGTTCCCACAAGCTGGCTCAGCTCGTCCGGGCCTGCCAGGGGCTGTACGATTTCTGCAAGGCCTACCGGGTTCCCCTCATATCCGGCAAGGATAGCATGTCCAACGACTGCACCCTGACCGATCCGCCGATCTCCGTTCCTCCCACCCTGCTGGTATCCGTGCTCGGCAAGCTCGAGGAGCTGAGCAGGGCCGTGACTCTGGACCTGAAAGCTCCGGGGGACCTGCTCTACGTTCTGGGAGACACCAAGGAGGAGCTCGGGGGATCGGAGTTCTACCGCTACTACGGAGAGACCTCACGGGGCCGGGCCTACATCGGAAACGACGTACCCCGCCTCGACGCTGCCAGGGCGCAAGGATTGTACGGAGCGTTGCACCGGGCTATGGGGCAGGGTCTGGTGCGCTCCTGCCACGCCCCCGCGCTTGGCGGATTGGCCGTGGCGCTGCTGCGCAAGGCCTTTGCCGCTGAGCTGGGCCTGGAGGTGGACCTGGCCGCAGTACGGGCGGGCGATTCTGTCAAAGGCTTAAGGGATGCGGCGCTGCTGTTTTCCGAATCCAACGGCCGCTTTCTGGTTACGATTGCTCCAGGCAAACGCCGGGAGTTCGAGGCGATCCTGAAAGGTCACTCCTATGCCTGCATCGGAGCGGTGTTGGAGGAGCAGCGGCTACGCGTGCGGGGCCGCTCGGGGGCCCTGATCGTGGATCGGGGGCTTTCCGATTTGAAGCGGGCCTGGAAGGAGCGACTGCATGGCCTCTGAGTCGCAAGATCGGACGCAGGACAAGCAGGTGGAGCGGAATCCCTCGCTCCAGGATCGGGTGCAGGATCGATCTGTCCGCTTTCCATCACCTAAGCCCAGGGTGCTGATCATTATCGGCGACGGGTTGAACTGTGAACGGGAAACCTCCTGGGCCTTTACCCTGGCTGGGGGGATACCCGATCTGGTGCATATCGGCGATATACTCCGTCGAGACAGGCGTTTGCACGAGTACGCCGCCCTGGCCTTCATCGGCGGATTCTCCAACGGCGATCATCTGGGAGCTGGCACGGTGCAGGCCAGCCGCTTCCGCCATGCTCTCAGGGATGACCTGGAACGTTTCATCGGGCAACGCAAGCCGATCATCGGTATCTGTAACGGTTTTCAAACCCTGGTCAAGATGGGTATCCTGCCGGGACCATTGTCCGCTACGACGGGGCAGGGCGCCTGGGAGCGAAGCGCCACGATCATGGCCAATGAGTCCGGGAAGTTCGAGGACCGCTGGGTGCACCTGGTCATCAATGCGGATGCTCCCTGTATCTGGACCCGGGGTCTGAAGCGGCTGTTTCTGCCGGTCCGGCACGGGGAGGGCAAGTACTATATGGCGGAGGATGGGCAGCTCGATGCCCTGGAACAGAACAATCAGGTGGTGGCCCGCTATGCCACTATGGAAGGAGTGCCGACTCAGGCCTATCCGGACAATCCCAATGGGTCACTGCGGGCCATCGCCGCGGTGTGCGATGCCAGCGGCCTGATCTTCGGGCTCATGCCTCATCCGGAAGCTTTTATCTCCCCGTACAATCACCCATCCTGGACGCGGGAGTCGGCAGCGGCCCGTCCCCTGGCGCCGGAGGGGGAGGGACTGGCGATCTTTCGCAACGCCGTGGAGTACCTGGGAGGCGGAATGTGACGGCCCCCACGGCTTCAATGGCGGACAGGATACCGGCGGCGGTCCTGATGAGCGGAACCGGATCCAACGCCCGCAAGCTGCTGGAGTACCTTCCCCCCGATCGGAGCGGACCCGCCTACCAGATCCGTGTGGTCATCTCGGACAATCCCGCGTCCAACTATAGCCGCATCGCCGAGGAGAACGGGGTGGCGGCCGAGCTCAACGATATCTACGAGTTCTTCGGAGTGCTTCATCCGGATCGGGGCTTGACCCCGGAGGATCGACGTACGCTGAGGGATCCGGCGCAGCGGGAGCGATTCGACCGCCGCACTGACGGCATTCTGCGCCGGCATGGGGTGAAGCTGGTGGCTTTGGCCGGCTACGACTGGGTGATCGCTCCCTTCCTCTGTGAAAACTACGTGGTACTGAACGTGCATCCCGGTGACCTGCGAGTACGGGACTCAGCCGGCCGTAGACGCTACATCGGATTGGGTTGGATCCCCACGGCCAGGGCCATCCTGGCCGGGGAGCGCTACGCTCATTCCTCCACCCACCTGGTCACGGCGGAGCTGGACGGAGGTCCTATAGCCCGGGTGTCTCAGGGAGTGCCGATCGATCTACCCGCCGGCATCACGCCGGAGAACATTCTGCCCGATGGTGTCGAGCTGCGGGATGTGATGCGCAGTGTCCGCACCGGGGAGGATCCCAAATTGGCTGCAAGCCTGCTGGTGACCCATTCCAGGGCGGTGCAGGAGCGTCTCAAGGAGCTGGGCGATTGGATCGAGTTTCCCAGTACCCTGGATCAGGTTGCCGTCCTGATGCGATCGGGGCGGCTCATCCGCAATCCCTCCGGCCGGCTGCTCCTGGACGGCAGGCCTCCGGAGGATCTGTTTCTGCAGAGAGAGTGGGAGGAGTGATGGCGAGAGTACTTGTTGTGGGCAGCGGGGGCCGCGAGCACACCCTGACTACGTTTCTCGAACAAAGCGCAGAGGTTGATGCTGTGTACACCGCCCCGGGAAATGCAGGGACACCGGGGAATGTTCCCATCGACGTGATGGGGGAAGGGGGTTTCGGAGAGCTGATGCGCTTCGCCGCCAAGCAGCACATCGACCTGACAGTTGTCGGTCCTGAGGCCCCGCTGTGCGCCGGACTTGTGGATGCTTTTCAGCGAGAAGGATTGGCCATCTTCGGTCCTTCCCGGGCGGCGGCTGCCCTGGAGGCGGACAAGGCCTATGCCCGGGATTTCATGCGGCGCCACGGCATCCCCAGTCCGGAGTTTCAGGTGTTCGCAGAGCTTTCAGCTGCCCGTAGATATGTAGACGGGCTCCCCGTAGGTCCGGTTGTGGTCAAGGCGGCAGGGCTGGCCGCGGGCAAGGGAGCGATCGTGTGTGAGAACCGCAAGCAGGCTGAGGAAGCCCTGGAGCGGATGATGGGCCAGAGGATTTTCGGAGCCGCCGGAGACACGGTGGTGATCGAGGAGTACATGGAGGGAGAGGAAGCCTCTATCCTGGCTCTCTGTGACGGTGAGAAGGCTCTGTATCTTCCATCCTCCCAGGACCACAAGAGAGTCCTGGACGGCGATCAGGGTCCGAACACGGGAGGAATGGGCGCCTACGCACCCGCCCCGGTGGTGACCCTGGATGTACAGGACATCGTGGATCGTCGGATCGTGCAACCCACCCTGGCGGGGCTGGCCGCAGTGGGCGCACCCTATCGGGGCTGTCTATACGTGGGGTTGATGATCCGGGACGGGCAGCCCAGGGTCGTGGAGTACAACTGCCGTTTCGGCGATCCGGAAATCCAGGCGGTCCTGCCGCTGCTCCGAAGTGATTTTTTCTCGCTGCTCCGGGCAGGAGCCTCGGGCGACCTGGGCAGCCTGGAGGCTCGCTGCGCAGAGGGGGCGGCCTGCTGCGTGGTCATGGCCTCCGGCGGCTATCCGGACAAATACGAAAAGGGCAAGGAGATCCGGGGTCTGGAGGTCGCTGAGAGCCTGGAGGGAGTGTACGTGTTTCACGCCGGTACCCGAAGAGACGAACAGGGCCGTGTGTTCACTAGCGGCGGCCGGGTGCTGGGGGTGACCGGCACCGGCGCCACCATCCGCCAGGCCATCGAGGCCGCCTACCGCGGCGTTGAGAAGATAGAATTCGAAGCCTGTCAGTTTCGGCGGGATATCGGCTACCGGGCCTTACGTTCCGGCGCAATCTAGACCGCTGACGGGCTGTCCGGCGCTGAGGGCTCCGGAGAGATGTAGACTGATGATGCCATGCCCGGCAACCTCCGCTTCGGACATGGCCGCTGCTGTGAAAATTGACAGGGATCGGCCAGGCCGATATAGTGGGGCCATCCCCTGAACTGCGAGGAAGCGTCCATGAGCCAATCGGATTTCGCTGAAAAGCTGCGCAGCAACAAGGGCGGCGCGGTCATCGTGGCCGGATCGGACAGTGACAAAAACCATCTTGAAAAACTCGTTTCGGCTCTGAAAATGTATGAAATTCCGTACCAGGTACGGATCTGCTCGGCCCACAAAAGCCCGCAGCGGCTGCTCGAGCTGATAGAGGAGTACGAAGGTCAGGCTCTGGTATGGGTGGCTGTTGCCGGGGGTACGGATGCGCTGTCCGGCACCCTGGCTTTTCACGCACACCAACCGGTGATCAGCTGTCCTCCGGATGGATTGAATCAAAGCTGCCTGACCAATCCGCCGGGAAGTTCCAACGCCACCATCCTCAACCCCAAGAACGCAGCCCGTTTCATCGCCCAGGTATTTTCCGTGGTCAATCCCCGACTGCGGGAGATGCTGAAACGCAGCCGGATGGAAAAGGTTCATCACCTCGAGGAAAAAGACGCCGAGTTCAGAAACTCGTTATAGGAGCATCACGACATGGGAAGCGTAAAGGACCTGCTGGTAATATCACCGGCCTTTGAAAACCACGAGGGTGTAGGCAACTTCGTGTTCTCGGATCGCTACAGTGTTTTCGATTGGGGGGAGATGCCCGATCACATCGCGGGCAAGGGGCGCGCCCTGGCCGCGATGGCTGCCTTCAACTTCGAGCAGTTGGAGCGCCGAGGCCTCCGTACCCACTATCAGGGTCTGGTCGGGGAATCGGGAAAATTGGTCCAGTTTTCCGATCTGGCCGAAGGCCAGGGCGGTCTGGCTACCATGCAGGTCAGCCTGGCCCGGGTGTATCACCCGATCGTCCGCGAGTTCAGCTCGGAGTCGGAAATCGAGGTGCGCTACGACTACACCTTTTTCGAAAAGCACAGAACCCGCATCAACAACTACCTGGTCGGTCTGGAAATTATCTTCCGAAACGGCCTGCCTCTGGGCAGTTCTGTGTTCAAGCGGATGGAGCGGGCCGAGCAGCTCACCGATGCCAGGCAGCGCCGCCAGGAGCTGGAGGGCATCCTTAAAGAGCTGGGGCTGAGGCAAGCGCCCCAGCCGGGACAGATGCTGCCTCGGCCGATCATGAGCTTCACTACCAAGCTGGAGGCCGGCGACCGCGAGTTGAGCGAGGGGGAGGCCTATCGTCTGTCCGGGCTGCGCCGGCGGGATTTCAACTCGCTGAAGCAACTGGCACTGCAGGTGAATGCCCTCATCAGTGACCAGGCCGAGCGCACCGGCTTCGTCCACTACGACGGCAAGATCGAAGCGGTATGGAACAACGGCCTGGTGGTCTGCGATGTCATCGGGACCTTTGATGAGAACCGTTTTTCCTGGCAGGGGGAGCAGATCAGCAAAGAGGTGCTGCGCCAGTGGTACAAGCGCAATCAGCCGGAGTTCGTGAGCGCCTGTGACACGTGGAAGAAGACCGGCCCGGGCTGGCAGAAGAAGTGCGACGTAAAGCCCCACAAGCTGCCCGGGGAGTTCGCCAAACTGGCATCCCAGATGTACATGTCCGGATGCAATCGCTACACGGGCAAAGATGTCTTCGATTCTCCGCCGCTGGAAGAGGTGATGGGGCGGCTCAAGTCCTTCAAGGATTGAGTTCAGGAACACCGGGAGAACTGATTAGGGATAGGATTTAGAATCAGGAAGAGGTTTATGATGGAGGGGAACAAGGAGCGCTATTCGAATCCACTCATTGAGCGCTATGCCAGCGCAGAAATGGGCGGGGTGCTCTCGGATTTCAACAAATTCCGCACTTGGCGGCGCTGCTGGATCGCCCTGGCCGAGGCCGAGGCGGAATTGGGCCTTGCCATCAGCAAAGAGCAGCTCGATGAGCTGCGGGCCAAGCGGGAGGATATCAATTTCGAGGCCATGGCTCGCCTGGAGCGGGAGCTCCGCCACGACGTGATGGCCGGCATCCATGCCTACGGGGAACAGTGCCCCAAGGCTCGGGGTATCATTCACCTGGGCGCCACCAGTTGCTTCGTTACTGACAATACCGAGTTGATCCAGTATCACCAGGCGCTGCAGCTGGTACGGGGCCGCATGCTGAGGGTCATCACCGAACTGGCCGACTTCGCCGCCAGGTATAGGGGCCTGCGCTGTCTCGGGTATACGCATTTCCAGCCGGCACAGCCCACCACTCTCGGTAAACGGGCCGTGCTCTGGCTGCAGGAGCTGCTGCTCAATTGGGAGGATCTGGAATACCTGCTTTCCGGCTACCGTATCCGGGGTGCAAAGGGTGCCACCGGTACCCAGGACAGCTTCCTCAAACTGTTCGGCGGGGATCACGAAAAGGTCAAGGCTCTGGATCAGAAGGTGTGCGAAAAACTAGGCTTCAGCAGGCGCTTCCCGGTGAGCGGCCAGACCTATCCCCGGCTGTGGGATACGCGGATCCTGGATCTGCTGAAAAACATCTCCCAGAGTGCCCACAAGTTCGCCGTGGATTTCCGGCTGATGCAGCACCTAAGGATGGTGGACGAACCGTTCGAGGAGAAGCAGGTCGGGAGCTCTGCCATGGCCTACAAGCGCAACCCCATGCGCTGCGAGCGGCTCTGCTCTCTGGCCCGCTACGTCATGAGCCAGGTACCTGCCGCCGATCATACCGCGGCCAACCAGTGGTTCGAGCGCACGCTGGACGATTCGGCGGGCCGCCGCATGTACCTTCCCCAGGCTTTCCTGGCCGTGGACGCAATTCTCCTGATCTACACGAACGTCGTGGCCGGAGCCCGAGTGTATCCAACCATTATCACCCGCCTTTTGGAGGAGGAGCTGCCCTTTCTGGCCACCGAAACCATTATTATGCAGGGGGTGATCCGCGGCGGGGACCGGCAGCTTCTCCACGAGGCGGTGCGGGAGAATGCCGTGGCTGCGGCCAGGGAGATCAAGGAGCAGGGTGCGGTAAACCGGCTGCTGGAAATGCTGGCCGAAGACAAGCGCATCCCCTTCGATTTGGAGCAACTCAAAGAGATTGCCTTTGTAACAGACTTCTCCGGAAGGGCGGAAGCCCAGGTCGAGGAGTATCTCCGCGACCACGTACAGCCGGTTCTGGACCAGAATCGGGACGGTACCGCAGCGGAGGGGGAGCTGCGGGTGTGAGCAACCCTGAATCACCGCCGGCTGTGGAACAAAAGCAACGAATCATCGACTGAAATGAATGACGACGTTATCAGGGACCGCTGCGCCGTGTTCGGCATCTGGGGGGTAGAGAAGCCCGCCGAGTACGTGTATCTGGGCCTGCACAATCTTCAGCACCGTGGGCAGGAATCCAGCGGCATCGTAACCGCCTCCCAACGAAAGTTCCACAGCCACCACGGCATGGGGATCGTCAATGAGATCTTCTCCGAAAAGATGCTTCATGAGCTGAACGGCCGGGGAGCCATCGGACATAACCGCTACTCCACCTTCGGCTCCTCCTCCCTGGAGAATGCCCAACCCCTTATGGCCCATACACAGCATGGACCCGTAGCCATCGCCCACAATGGACAGTTTGCCAACTGCAAGAGTCTGAAATCCCGCCTGCAGCGGCAGGGGTGCATCTTCAAATCGGACAGCGACACCGAGATCATCCTGCACAACTTCGCTCGTTCCAAAGAGACATCGATCGAGAGGATCGTCGCCTCCTGTTTCACAGGGGTCAAGCCGGCCTATTCGATCGTCATGCTCACCCTGAACGAGCTTATCGCCGTACGGGATCCGTCGGGGGTTCGCCCCCTGGCCTTTGGAAAAGTGGGCAGGGCCTTCGTGGTGGCCTCGGAGACCGTGGCCTTCGACATCATGCGGGCGGATTATCTGGGGGAGGTGCAACCCGGGGAGATGCTGATCATCAATGACCGGGGACTCCAGCGGCACCAGCTCTTTCCTCCCGAAGAAGAGCTTCGCTGCGTTTTCGAGTACATCTACTTCGCAAGGCCGGACAGCTTCCTCTACGGCAGCGAGCATACCACCGCGGATATTCGCAAGGAGTTCGGTCGGCAGCTGTGGCGGGAGCATCCCGTGGAGGCGGACGTGGTGATCCCGGTTCCCGATTCCAGCACCTTCGCCGCCATGGGCTTCAGCGAGGCCTCGGGGATACCCTTCGATTTCGGACTGGTCCGCAGCCACTATATCGGACGCACCTTTATAGAACCCACACAGGCCATCAGGGATGCCAAGGTACGCAAGAAGTACAATCCCAACCGTTCGGTGCTGCGGGAAAAACGGGTCGTTCTGGTCGAAGATTCCATCGTCAGGGGTACGACCTTGAAGAACATCATCCGCATCATTCGCGATTTCGGAGCCCGGGAGGTTCACGTGCGGGTCAGCTCGCCCCCCTACAGGTTCAGCTGCTATCTGGGTATCGACACGGCGGAGACCAAGCGGCTGATCGCCCACAGCAAAGCCGTCGACAGGATCCGTACCTTTATCGGGTCGGATTCCCTGGGCTACCTCAGCCAGGAAGGCATGCTCGGCAATCGTCTGCTTGAGGGCGGCTTCTGCACCTACTGCTTCAACGGCAGCACCCGCATCTCCCAGCGCTAGGAAGTCCCCGCACCTCCCGGGCTGTGCCCCGGGATTTTTTGTTGCCTTCTGGAATGCTTCGTGCAAAAATGAAATCTCAACAATTGGAGGAAAACATATCCTCTATAACTGATAAGAGGGGACCATCCTGCTTCGGAGCTGCCGGACCGCGATATCCTGATCTATACACCGGCTATAGAAATCTCGGCTTCGCACTCCCTGCAGCGTCCGTTTTCGATTCCTCTGACCGACACCGAATAGCCCCTTCGTCGAATCAGCAGGTTACCGCAGCTGGGACAGTTGGTGTTGGTCTCCTCAACTCCCACATTCCCAAGGTAGACGTGGCTCAGGTGCTTGCGGGCGACCTCGGCCAGCTTGTGCAGGGTAGAGGGTGGAGTAGGGGGAATCCGGTACTGGTGCTGGGGATAGTAGGCGGACAGGTGGTAGGGGATATCCGCGCTCAGGGAGGCGAGGAAGCGGGCGATCGACTCGATCTCCTCCGGACTGTCATTTTTCGTGGGAATGACCAGGGTAGTTACCTCCAGGGAGATCTTGTCGTAGGCCTGTTCGAGAAAGCGCTTGACCTCCTCCACCTTGCCCCCGATCTCCCTTCTGTAAAACTCGGGATTCCAGCTCTTGAAATCAATGTTGGCCGCGTCCATAAAATCCAACAGCTCTTCCGCCGGTTCCGGATTGATGTAGCCGTTGGAGACCAGCACATTCTTCAGGCCTCGCTTGCGCGCCAGGGCAGCCGAATCCAGGACGTATTCCAGATGCACGATCGGTTCGGAATAAGTGTAGGAGATGCCGAAAGACCGTCTCTGTTCGCAGAGTTCCACCAGCTGCTCCGGGCTGACGAACTCCGTCGGATAGGAGGTGTCGTGGGCGATGTGGTAGTTCTGGCAGAAGGGGCAGTGAAAGGAACAGCCCACGAAACCGATTGATAGGATCGAGCTGCCGGGGTGGAAGTGGTAGAGAGGCTTCTTCTCGATCGGATCGATGGCTATGGCGGACAGCCGGCCGTAGAAGGGCAGCTCCAGGTCCCCGTCCCTGTTGTGTCGTACGCGGCAAACCCCAAATTTACCAGAAGCGATCAGGCAGCTGTTAGGACAGAGACGGCACTGGATCTTTCCAGTTTCGGTGGCTTCGAAAAATCGGGGATTCATGATACTAGTGTATATTCTGCTCCAATTTCGATCAATATAACTGTGAAAACGGCAGCTGCCTGGTTCGGACGCTGGAAAAATTGGGCCAAAGCCCTTAAATCGCAGCTATACGCCCTTTATTTGGCCTACAGGGACCCCCGGGTCCCCTGGTACGCAAAGGCCTTCGGTGCTTTGGTCCTGGCCTACGCTTTGAGTCCGATCGACCTGATTCCCGATTTTATCCCCGTGCTTGGCTATCTGGATGATATGGTGCTTATTCCCCTGGGTATCACTTTGGCCTTGAAGATGATTCCCAGGGAGATCATGGTGGAGTGCAGGAGGAAGGCCGCGGTTGCACTGAGCGGCAAAGAGGTAAAAACCTGGCCCGTAACAGCGATGATCTTTATCCTCTGGCTGGCGATTGTGGGAATCGTGGTTTGGAGGGTAATCGAGAGGATTATCGATTAGCTTTATAACCTTCCCGGAAACTTTGGCGTCCGACCCTTCTTTTTTCTACCTACAGCGGCAGCCAGGTGCCCAATCCCCTCTCCACCGCTCGCTTGTACACCAGGGGAGCCGTGGCCAGGTCGTCGATGGCCAGACCGAGGTTGCAGGCTGCGGTACGTTCCGTGTCGGACTGTCGCCCCGATTTCCGTCCGGAAACCAGCTCGCCCAGGTCCGCGTAGACCGGGGGAATGCTTTGGAAATAGCCTAGAGTCTTGTAATGCTCCAGCTGGGGAATGTCATCGGTGGTGAACTTGTCGAGCTCGGCCAAGGCTTCGCCGCTCCAGAAGGAATCGAAATCCACCATGGAAATGAAGGCTCCTTCCGAAAGCCAACCGGCGTTGATGGTCGCATGGGGCGGGCGTACGATCGGGCCGGCGGTCACGACCATATCCATATCCTCCACAGCCTGCCGGGGCTCTGAAGCAGCTACCACTTCAACGTCCGGCCAGCGATCGTGAATGCGTTGCCGGTAGCGATCGAACTGCCCCTCGTCGATGTCGTAGGCCGCCACCCGTTCAATGGGAAAGAGAACCTTGAGGGCTTCCAGGTTGCTGAAGCCCTGTACGCCGGCTCCGAGCACACCCAGGGTCTTGGATTCTTTGCGAGCCAGGTAGCGGGCAGCCACCGCCGTTGCAGCACCGGTACGCATGGCGGTGATCCAGACGCAGTCCATTACCGCCAGAGGAAGCCCCGTGTCCGGATCATTGAGCACGATCAAGCCGCTGATATAGGGCAGCCCCTTCTTGCTGTTTTCCGGATATCCGGCAACCCATTTCACTCCGATGGCGCCGCTGCCGGCGATGTAGGCGGGCATGGCGTGGATGAAGGAGTTGGGCCTGGAGTGCACCCCTGGCTTGGGCGGCATCTCGGTTCTGCCTTCCCCCTTCTCCCGGAAGGCCTGCTCCACCGCCTCGATCACTTCGGGCATGGTGAGTCCCGTTTCGGCCACTTCTTTCTTGCTGAGATACAACAGTCGCGGTTCTCCCATGATTTCCCTCCTGTTGGGCGCCACCTTTGCCCTCTGAGGGAAAGTGGCACGGATCGAAAACCCTGTTATTATGCTTGAAGCATAGCCGGGATTCAACAGGATTTTCCATCAATAGAAATCTCCCGCCGCGGCATGGGAGCAGATCCAGCTGTCATTAGTTCGGCTATTTTATTCCCCTTTGCCCGGTATATATCTGTAATTTGGATTAATTTCTTGACTCTGCAAATTTCGTTTATTACCATTTTAGTAATATAAAAATTAAGGGGGAGATCATGGCAAAGTTCATGTACCTATACAACGGACCGGCCACGGATATGGCGGATATGACGGAGGAACAATCCCGCGGGGTTTTGAAAAAGTGGGAACTGTGGATGGGTAAGGTCGGCAACGCTCTGCTGGATGCCGGCGCACCTACCGCGAAGGGGCGAAAAGACTCGCCGATGGATATCCGTTTTTGAGTGACAAGACCGGAAAGTTCTCAATTGAAATTTTTGAGATTCTACCCTCCCCTTTATAGTCTCCTTGGTAGAATCCATAATACTGAGCGATCAGCACCGTGCTGGTCGTCTAGCTGGGCCGGTAAGATCCAATTCGATATCGAGCAGGAGGTAGAATATGGCAAGAGTCGTGCATTTCGACATCTCCGGGGACAATCCCGAACAGCTCATTCCATTTTATGAAAGCATATTTGGATGGAAGTTCAGTAAATGGGAAGGACCAATGGAGTATTGGATGGTTGAAACCGGGCCTGAAGATCAGCCGGGGATCAATGGCGGCCTATCTAAAAGACAGAGCGATGATCGGGTAGTGAACACCATTGATGTCAAGAGTATCGATTCGGTGGTCGATCAAGTCAAGAAAAACGGCGGAACAGTGCTTACTGAAAAAGCCGCCATCCCCGGAATTGGCTGGTTCGCTCAATTCAGAGATCCGGAGGGCAATGTATTCGGATTGATGGAGGATGATTCAACAGCCAAATAATGCGGCTGGCTCACTCCGATCGCCGCTGCCCTTTTTCGCTGACGCGTTTTGAGCGGGATAAGGAATACGAGCATGATTGTGGATGTGATTACGGAGATCGTAATCGATCGTCCGAAAGCAGTGGTAGCAATCTTCGCGGGAAATCCAGACAACGCGCCATCGTGGTATGAGAATATAGAGACCGTTGAACGGCAGACGCCCCCACCGCTGGAAGTGGGATCGCGAGTAACCTTTACCGCGCACTTCCTGAAACGACGGTTGACTTACACCTATGAGATTACAAAACTGGTTCCAGATGAGCATCTAGTAATGCGCACCGCCGAAGGACCTTTTCCCATGGAGACTCAATACTCTTGGAAGGATCTTGGAGAGAACCGGACACTCATGAAATTACGAAATCGAGGAATTCCCAGGGGATTTTCGCGTCTGGTCGCATCCATTATGGCTCAAGCGATGCGTCGGACGAATCGAAAAGATCTGTCATATCTCAAACGATTTCTTGAAGACCGGTCTGCACGTAACAGCGATATCAACTGACAGTATCTCTCAATTCCATGTCCCCGTGGTTGTTGAATTTCGGTACCTCCTCGGGCCCCAAAGCTCTATCGCCGTATTTGTACACTGGGGGCATGTGACTATGATCGCTGTGCCTTCATGTCACCGCGCGACAGCCAAGGGATGCAACTAGCTGAAATGTTCCGGAAACACTTTGCGCAGCCAGGTCGAGCGCTCCCGATACATTTGCGCAAGATATCCGAGGATGCTCGAGGACAGCAGTCCGACCAGCAGGAAGGGCGGAGCGATCATCCAGGCGGATCGCCCGAACACGAGGTAACGGGCCAGGGTGAGCTGCACGAGGTTGGAGGCCAGGGCGCCGAGAATGCTGATCCCGATCAGGGAGGTCGATCCTCTGAGCAGCCGCCGGGCGGCCAGCATGACCAGGCCGCTGGCCAGGGAGCCGCTCAAGGAGAGCAGGAAGGTGAAGGAGAACAAGCTGCCCTGGATCAGGGATTGGCCGAGGATCTTTATTCCCAGAAGGATAAAAAATTGGGAGATCGGAAGCAGATCTATAGCCAGCAGCAGGGGCAGGTTGGCCAGGCCGATGCGCAGGAAGGGTAGGGGCTTGGGAATGATGTACTCGATCGAGGCCAGAAACAGGCAGATTGCCGCGGCCAAGGCTACCAAGCGCTGAGACCGTGGCAGGGTGCCTCGATCCGGTCCGCTCCCGCCTGCCGGAGTATTGAGACCGTTGTTCTCGGCTTTATTGGCTGATCGCATCGGGCTGCTCGCTCCTCTTCCCCTGCACCGCGATGAACACCCGGTTGGGTAGGCAGGCGATCCATTGCCCCGGTTTGGAGATGCGGCCGGTCTTGATGCAGATCTTCTCGGGACAGGGAGAACTCAGCACCTGCACCGAACCTTCTCGAATCGTGACCACGGTGTCTCCCAGCGGACCCGGTACGCGCAGTGTGGCCTCGCTATCCAGGGGGTAGATCCACATGCCTTCAGCTGCTGTGATTGTGATTTCCGGGATACCCCGGCCACGGACATAGGTCTGGAGTGCGATCAAACCTATGATGAGAAGGGCTGCGATGAAGATGAGGACATCCAGCGTTCTGATTTTGACGCGGGATTTTATCATGGCCGTGCGATCTGCAAACACTTACCGAGCAAATACTTACTGAGATAATACATACCGCGCAGGTTCCTGCCACACAAACATATGCCGTGCAGTTACCTGCCGGTACAGTCTGCCGTTACAGCAGTTTTTCCTTCAGGGCGTCGGTCTTGTCGGTGCGCTCCCAGCTGAAGTTGCCCCGGCCGAAATGGCCGTAGGCAGCGGTTTCCTGGAAGATCGGTTTGCGCAGATCCAGGGTCTTGATGATACCCGCCGGGGTTGCGTCGAAGATCTCGGCGATCGCCCCTTCGATTTTTTCCTCCGGAACCGTAGCCGTTCCGAAGGTTGATACAAACAGGGAGACCGGTTTGGCAACGCCGATTGCGTAGGCCAGCTGGACCTCGCATTTCTCGCATAGCCCGGCTGCTACGACGTTTTTGGCCATGTAACGGGCCATGTAGGAGGCGGAGCGGTCGACCTTGGTTGGATCTTTTCCCGAGAAAGCACCTCCGCCATGGCGGGCCATGCCACCGTAGGTGTCCACGATGATCTTGCGGCCGGTTAGGCCTGTGTCTCCGTGGGGTCCGCCGATCACGAAGCGTCCGGTGGGATTGATGTGGTAGGTGACCTCACCGGAGAGCATGTCCGCGGGGATCGCCTTCTTGATGATCTCCTCGATGAAGGCCTCCTTGAGCTCCTGGTAGCCCACGTCTTCGGCGTGTTGATGGGAGAGCACGACCGTGGTCACCTCCACTGGTTTGAACTCCCGGTAGTGGATCGAGACCTGGCATTTCCCGTCCGGCCGCATGAAGGGGAGGGTGCCTCGCTTGCGTACCTCGGCGGCCCGCAGCATGATGCGGTGGGCGTACTGAATCGGGGCCGGCATCAACTCCGGGGTCTCCCGGCAGGCATAGCCGAACATCATGCCCTGGTCCCCGGCACCGATCTCCTTGTTGCCCCTCTCTACGCCTTGAGCGATGTCCGGGGACTGCTCGTGGATGCTGGATATTACCGAGCATGACTGGTAATCGATCCCGTAGGAGGGATCGTCGTAGCCTATGGATTTCAGCACACCCCGGACGATGCGCTGCAGATCGATGTAACCATGGGTGGTGATCTCTCCGCCCACCAGGACCATCCCAGTGGTGGTGAAGGTCTCACAGGCGACTTTGGATTTGTCGTCTTGCGAAAGGGCGTTGTCAAGCACCGCGTCGGATACCTGGTCACAGATCTTGTCCGGATGTCCCTCTCCCACACTCTCCGACGTAAAAATGAACTCTCCGTTTCCGGTCATTTCTCCTCCAAGAAGCTCAAAACATTATCATGTTTCATTTACAAGTGATAGGGGTTGTCCCGTGGCTTCCAACACGTTCAGCCACAGGCTATCCTCCGGGGACAGACATTTGCGCCGGGAAGTTGCCAGCTTGATGGGAACGTGGGTGATTTCATCGTTCCAGTTCCCGACCAGCATCCCGGTTTTTCCCGCCATCCCGGCATGCACCGCGTTCTGGGCCAGTTGCATGCAGAAGATCGAATCGTGGGCATTGGCCGGCAGTGAACGCACCATATAGCTCGGATCGATGTACTTGAGGTTGATGTACAAATCCGTGTGCTCTTTGAAATATTTTTTGATTTCCGTCTTGAGGAATATCCCGATATCCCCAAGCACCGGATTACCCGAGTCGTCTCTCCGGTCTTCTCCCATCTCTACGTACTTCTGTCCCGCTCCTTCGGCCACGATGATGACAGCGTGATTACGGCGGCGCAGACGCTGCTCGAGGGATTTGAACAGACCCTTCTCCCCCTCCAGATCGAAGGGGACTTCAGGGATAAGTACGTAGTTGACCTCGTTCAGGGCCAAAGCGGCATTGGCGGCGATGAAGCCCGACATACGGCCCATGACTTTAACGATACCGACGCCGTAGGGAGCGCCTCTGGCTTCTGTGTGTGCGCCTCGGATCGCCTCCGCTGCCACGGAGAAGGCGGTCTCCAATCCGAAGGTTTTCTTCACAAAGGCGATGTCGTTGTCCACTGTCTTGGGGATACCGATCACGGCGATTTTCAGGTTTCGCCGGGTGATCTCCACGTAGATCTCCTCGGCTCCCCGCAGGGTTCCGTCTCCGCCGATTGTGAACAGAAGGCAGACGTTCATGCGTTCCAGACAATCCACGATCTCCCCGACATCCTGGGGACCGCGGGAGGAGGCCAGGATGCTGCCCCCCTTTTCGTGAATATCCTCTACCTCCTGAGGCGTGAGCAGCAGCGCCTCGTGTTCGTACCTGGGGATGAAGCCCTGGAATCCGTATTGGATCCCGTAAATCGTGCGCACCTCATAGCGGTAGTGGAGCTCCATCACCAGGGAGCGGATTACGTTGTTGATGCCGGGGCACAGGCCTCCGCAGGTCACGACCGCCACCCGGGTTTTCGCCGGTTCGAAATAGATCTTGTTTCGCGGGCCCGCCTTTTCGAAGGCCGGGATCCCTACTCCGGCCTCGGCCATTTCTAGAATCTTGTCACGATCTAGCTCGTAGAGCACCGTCTCTGAATCACCGCAGTAGTTGGCGATATTGTCCCCGTATACGGTGGAAAGGCCGAGAGGGGAGGGGATGGTGGCGGGTCCCAGCTTGTCGATGCTCAGATCCTCCTGGGTGAGGTCTATATCTTCCATATCGGTGTCAACCCCATCCTTTCCTTAACCTCCAGGATTGTCTGGCCGCTGACCTTCCGACAGACATCAGCGTTTCTGTCCAGGATGTCCCTGACCTCCCCCTTCTTCGTCGACAGGGTCGCGTAGCGTTCCTGGATCGGATCCAGAACCTTCATCAAGTTTTCCAGGAGTTTGCGCTTGCAGTCCAGACAGCCGATCCCGGCGGTGCGGCAGCCCTCTGCTACGTACTCAGTGAGTTCCGGTTCGGGGGTTGCCAGCTGGTGGTAGGAGTAGATGTTGCACTTCTCCGGCGTACCCGGATCGCTGCGCTTCACCCGAGCCGGATCCGTCGGTGCGGGAGCGAGCTTCTCCCAAATGTCCTCGCGGCTCTCCAGGATGCCGATGAAATTCCCCTTGCTCTTGCTCATCTTGGAGTCCCCGTCGATACCCATAACGCGCGGGGTAGCGGTTAACTCGGCCTGGCATTCCGGGAAGGTATCGCCGTAGCGGGCGTTGAAGCGGCGGGCCACCTCCCGGGTGAACTCCACGTGCTGCACCTGATCTTCCCCTACGGGGACGATCTCCCCCTTGTAGATCAGGATGTCCGCGGCCTGCAGCACGGGATAGTCCAGCAGACCGACATTGACGTTCTTTCTGTGCTGTTTGGCCTTGTCCTTGAACTGGGTCATACGTTCCAGCTCGCCCAGCGGGGTGATGGTGTTGAAGATCCAGGTCAGCTCGGCGTGGCCGGGGACCTCCGATTGGATAAAGAGTTTAGTCTTTTTTAAATCTAAGCCGCAGGCGAACAGGCCCAGCGCCAGTTCGAATGAGTTGTCTCGCATGTCTTTTGGATCGTACTCGATCGTGATGGCATGAAGATCGACCACGGATATATACGAATCGTATTTGTACTGCAGATCGAGCCAGTTTCGAATAGCCCCGTAGTAGTTCCCGATGTGGAGCAGACCGGTGGGTTGAATTCCTGTAAAGAGGACCTTCACATAATTCTCCTGCTGTGCTACTGATTGTGATGACAGTCGAAAACCTAGGTCGTACTATATGTAAAGGTAAGAAAAGGGAATGTCAAGCGATCGGTATAAACCGAGAAAGCTCGCCGTGGCCGAGGGGCGGGCCATGGTGCGGGTGCGCAAGATCAAGAGCCGGGACCTGGCCACCATAGGTGTTTGCCCGGCCTGCTGGAATATGAAAGAACGCAGGCGGGACCTGCTCATCCAGCTGAAGAAGATGGAGCTAGAGGTGGTTCACAAAGACGACCTGTTTGAAGGTGTGTATCGCCCGGGCCGCAAACACGCCCCCGGCTGTCGGCATGCCCACCTTCAACCCGATCCCTGGAAGCGCTTCGAATCCCAGATCAAGAAATACAGGAGATCATGATCTATTCCTCTCGCGGAGCGGATGAGACCGCGTTCTGCAGCTCCCGCTGCGACCGATTCTGTAAGTATCGGAAGAGCTTGTGATGCCCGCCGGTTTCAAAGGACCTGAACTGCAGTCCGATAGTTTCCTCGTTGCGGGTGATTCTGGCGATCACGGCTATTGGATCGTCCTCAACCTTCAGCGTGCAGTGCTGGAGCGGATCGTCCCGGCGCAGATCCGCGGTCAGGGAGGGATCGTCCGGTAGGAAGCTGGCCCCTTTGATCGAGATTTCCACCAGGGAACCTGTAATGATGGCCAGTGTCCGGGGATGACTGAAGAGCAGGTTGAGTCGATCCGCCTCGGTCGGAATCAGACGGTGGAATCTGCGTTGATCCTTCAGGGATCCATAGCGCCTGTACAGCTCCTCCAGGCGCTGCATCTGCTGCTTTTCGGGAAGGTTGGCATCGATGATGCCGTTGGCACCGAGGAAGGTGGCTTTAGCCGCCTCCTCATACGGAGGATCTTTGGCCAGAATGACGAAGACCCCCTGTTCTTTGTTGAGCTTCTCCCGCAGGAGCTTTAAAACCGGCTTCCAGTGCCGGGGAAAATCTACGGCATTGAACAGGAGCATATCCGGTTGTATCTCGTCGATACTGTCTACGACTTTAACCGGATCACTGAAGTAGACGATTTCAAAGCCGATCGGATTGAGGTGGTAGGTGATCAGGTCTTTGAGATCTTTCCGCTGGGCGACGACCAGCAGCTTCATTCATTCGGTTCCTAGATTGACGATTTCGTAGTCCGTGACCACCCATATAATATCACGTCTTTCCAGGAAATAGGTATACCTTTTTACCTCGATATAATCCCGGTATTGGAATCGTTCGATCACCGTGACTTCCGCCTCCAGGGGCGTGTAGCTGGTCTGAACGACCTCGTACTCCGCCGGGATCACCAGGATGTCCACATCCACGGTTTCCGACCGCAGCTGTTCTTTGTATCGGGCGATCGCGGCGCGGCGGTTTTCCTCCGACATGCGTCGGTAGGACTCCGCCCTGCCGGTATTTTTCTGGTACAGACTCTCAAGGTCGAGGTAGAGGAAAAACTTCTCCCACTGACTCCTCTGGCGCGCACTGAGCATGTAACTCACCACCTCGTCAGGAGGCAGAGGCTGGCGTTGAATGAGTTTGCCCGTTTCCGCCTCGATCATGGCTCGCTCTTCCTCGAATACGATTTCTGGCCGGACGCTCAGGGTCAACAGATTGCTTCGCAGAGGCGGGGCACCGCCGGCGGGGGGAGTCGCACGCAGGCGCAGTTCCGGAAAGAACAATGCCTGAACCGAGTATAGGCCAGCCTTGGGCACCTCTATGAACTGCTCCAATGCAATGACCACTCCGAAAGCATCCCCCGGCTCCAAACTGATCTCCCTGTACAACACCGGCTGATTCGAGGTCCGGGCACGGCTGAAGGCTTGCGAGTGGTCGAGGAGGATGTTGGTCGGCGTGGTTACCTCGAAATCAAAGTTGAACATGCGATTCTCGGCCATCTTAAAACGGTAGGTCTGGCCGGAGTTGTTCGTCAGAGTCGCTTCCAGGAAGATGGGGTGTTCCCGGTCGTTCAGATAGTAAATTCGTTTTTCGTAGAAGCGTATCTGGAAGGTCACTCCCTCCTCGTCTGCGGAAAAGCAGATCTGCCCGATCAGACCTAGCAAAAGGAGGAAAACGATTCGTTTTAGCGGTACCACAAATAATACTCCTCGTTCCCTTATTATCTTCGGTAAATACTATGATATATTTATTACGATTGCGCGAGTACGCGCGTAATGGGTGCGGCTATGAGTCTCGACGAGTTCACGAATTATCTTGCCACCAACCTCGAATCTTACCAGCCATGGATTGAGCTGCGCCGGAGTATTGAGGAGGCGCGTTTCCCCGTAGAAGTCGAGGGAGTTCAGGGAGGATTTCTGGCCTACCTGGCCTTAAGGCTGCATGAGCAGATCCAGGGATCTACTCTGCTGGTCGTACCGACGGACCAGGAGGCCAGGGAGATCCATGCGGATCTCCATCTATTCACGAAGCAGGTTCTCAGCTTCCCCTGGTGGGGCACTCTTCCTTACGGGCAGGGGCATCCGCTTCCGGCTGTGCATGGACTGCGCACCTATGTACTCAGCCGGCTTCAGGGTGGAGCGCGAGCTCTGGTTGTCACATCGCTGCGGGGTCTGCTCAATCCCGTACCCGATCCGGGGGAGTTTGAAGGCCGGGCTGTGCATCTGCATGTCGGGGATACCGTGGATACCTTCGAAGTAGCAGAAAAGCTTGCCGAACTGGGTTATCTACGCGTACCAAGGGTCAGCCTGAGGGGCGAGTTTGCCCTGCGCGGCGAGGTGGTGGATGTTCATCCCTACGGTCAGGATCAAGCCCTGAGAATCATCTTCGATTTCAACAGCGTCGCTCAAATCCGTCATTTCGAACCGTTCACCCAGGCCTCCGTAGCGGACCTGGAGAGCGTGCGCATACCTCCGACCCGGGAGGTGATCTTCGATGAGAAAGCGCTGCAGCAGCTGAAGACTAATCTCCAGCGATCCGGCTCCAACGTCTCCGAAGTTGATCCGCTTTTGGACAGATTGCGCCTGGATCCGGATACGCCGGGTAGCGAATATCTGTTTCCCCTCTGTTCCGGGGGACGCTCTTCCCTGCTTGATTACCTGGGGCCGGACTCCCTCCTGCTGGCGGTCGACTCCGAGGGACTGGCGGGAGGCTCGGACGTGCTCCGCCGGGAGTATCTGGAATTATACAGGAAAGGTGGAGCAGCTCGGGGACCGGCGGCTGCCCAAGGTGATGCCTGGAGTTTCAGACCGCCTCCAAGGCAGATACTCCTGGATTTCTCCACCTTGGAGGCTTCTTTCGATCGGGCTGTACATCTTCACGCTTTGAAGGGAAGAAAAGAGGGGGGCGCCAGGATCGGCCTGGGATGTGATCCCCCTCGCAGCTTCTTCGGGAATTTGAGCTTTCTCAAAGAGGAACTGCAAAACCTGCTGGAGATCCAGTATCGGATTTTCGTGTTCGCCGAATACGCCCATCAGGCGGAACGTCTGGGGCATCTGCTTAAGGATCTGGAGGTCACGGTGCTGCCCCAGGGCATTTCCCGCGGTTTTTCCCTACCGGCTTTACGCATCCTGGTCATTGAAGAAAACGAGATCTTCGGGCGCAAGCGCCGTATTCCCCGTTCCGTAGCAAAGGCCGAGAGCCGGGCGATCGATAGTTTCGTCGATCTGAATCCCGGAGACTTCGTGGTTCACCTTCAGTACGGGATCGGTCTGTTCAATGGGATCGACCGTATTAAGGCGGCCGGGCATGAGCGGGATTACATCTGCCTGGAGTACGACGGCGGTGAGAAGGTTTTTCTGCCGATCGAGCAGGTGAACCTGATACAGGCATACATCGGCCAGGAGGGCAAACGTCCCAAGCTGGACAAGTTGGGCGGAAAAGGCTGGCAGAGCAAGAAGGAACGGGTGCGGCGCTCTGTGGAGGAGATGGCCAGACGATTGGTGTCGTTGTACTCGGCACGCAGCACGGTCAAGGGATTCGTCTTTCCGCCGGATACGGATTGGCAGAGTGAGTTTGAAGCGCGCTTTCCCTACCAGGAGACCGAGGACCAGCTGCGCGCCATCGAGGAAGTCAAGGCGGACATGGAGAGCTCGCGGCCGATGGACCGGCTGATCTGCGGCGATGT
The DNA here is from genome assembly GCA_020353535.1 of Spirochaetaceae bacterium. Classification (GTDB taxonomy): domain Bacteria; phylum Spirochaetota; class Spirochaetia; order SZUA-6; family DRHE01; genus JAFGQJ01. Next base: position 815,080 of record CP070696.1, read on the forward strand.
GGGCTACGGCAAGACCGAAGTCGCCCTGCGCTCCGCTTTCAAGGCGGTCATGGGGGGAAAACAGGTTGCCCTGCTGGCCCCCACAACCATCCTGGCCGAGCAGCACTATGAAACCTTCCAGGAGCGTTTCGCCGGCTATCCCGTATCCATCGAGATGCTCTCCCGCTTCGTCAAACGCGGTCAACAGAAACGGGTGCTCGCATCCATTTCAGAGGGAGGTACGGATATCGTGGTGGGCACTCATCGGCTGCTGCAGCGGGATGTAAAGCCCAAAAACTTGGGGCTCATGATCGTCGATGAGGAGCAGCGCTTCGGAGTAAAGGACAAGGAGCGGCTCAAGGAGCTGAAGACGACGGTCGACTGCCTCACCCTGACCGCAACGCCCATTCCCCGGACGCTGCATATGGCCCTGATGAAGATCCGGGACATGTCGATCATCAACACTCCGCCGCAAAACCGCTACCCCATCGAAACCTTCATCCAGGAGTTTGACGAGGAGGTCATCTGCCGGGCTATCCGTCAGGAGATCGATCGGGGCGGGCAGGTGTACTACCTGCACAACCGGGTTCAGACCATTCCCCGGGTGGATAGCTTCCTCAGCCGCCTCCTGCCGGAGGTTCGCATCGCCAAAGCCCACGGTCAGATGCGGGAGGAGGAGCTGGAAGAGGTTATGCACCGCTTCATCCGCGGGGATGTTCAGCTGCTGCTATCCACCACCATCATCGAAAACGGTCTGGATATCCCCAACGTCAACACGATCATCATCGACAGGGCGGATATGTTCGGCATCTCTCAGCTGTATCAGCTGCGGGGCAGGGTGGGGCGCTCCGACACCCCCGCCTATGCCTACCTCTTTTATCCCAAGGGTCGGGTGGTCAGCGAACTGGCCATGAAGCGTCTCAGAATCATCAGCGATTTCACCGAGCTGGGCTCCGGTTTTAAGATAGCCTTGAAAGACCTGGAGATCCGGGGCGCGGGAAACCTTCTGGGCCGGGAGCAGCATGGGGATATTCTGACCGTCGGGTTGGATATGTACCTTCGCCTTCTGGATGAGGCGATGGAGGAGCTGCAGGTCGAGCAGGCGCCCCAGAAGGAACAGCCGCCGGAGGTGTATCTGGAGCTGCAGTACTCGGGCTTCATCCCCGACAGCTATGTGCCGGAAGCCATGGAGAAGATGGAGATGTACAAGAGGATCGCTTCGGTGAGCGGGTACGAGGAGTTGGATGCTCTGCAGCGGGAAGTGGAGGACCGCTTCGGACCCATGCCGGAGGATGTGCGCAGCCTGTTCGCCATCGCAGAGATCCGCATACTCTGCCGCGGCCTGTACGTCTCCTCCCTGAAGGAGAGAAACGGGCAGGCGATCGTGGAGTTCTCCAAACTATCCCAGATCTCGGTGGACCGGGTGATGAACCTGATCAGGGAGAGCGGCGGGAGCGTCTCCCTGGACCCCAAACAGCCGAACTGTTTGATTATCAAAACCGGACAGATCGGTCTGAAGGAGAAATCCGAGTTCATCAGCGACCGCCTGTCACGGCTGCTGTGATCCATTTTCCCCGAACGACCACCTCTCCTAGCTGTGTGTTCTCGACTCCCAATTGAACAGAGAAGTACGCAGGTAGACGACGGGGGAAAACTCCTCGCCGATCGCCTGGGCTGCGTAGACCTGGGTTTTAAATTGTATGTTCCCCTGGCCCGACAGGGTGAAAGAAAACCCCCCGCCAAGCCCCATGTTTGTCTCGGCACGGGACTGCAGGTCAAGCTCAGATTGGATGACGAGCAGATCGTAGATGTACAGCAGCCCGAACTGATGCAAGCGTATGAATCTACCCTTCTTCCGGGAGGTTGTTATTGTAATATCGGCATCTTGAAAGATGCGCTGCTCTATGTCGAGGGATGAACGGAAGAAGCGAAGGGCAAAGAAGGAATCCGGTTCGTACCCTCGAATGCTCCCGAATCCCCCGAGGGAGTAGAAATCGATCTGCTGTTCCTCCCACACGACGACCAGCGTGTCGAATGTAAGTTCCTCCTCAAGGAATATTTTTTCCCTGATGTCGGCGCTTGCCAGGATCCGATTCTCGAGCTTGGAACTGATTGGATTGGAGAAACCACGGTAGCGGACACCGTAGGTGATCTCACTGTAGATTCCATTGAAGAAGAATCCACGCCCGTCTCTTTCCACTCGGATACCGTCGTAGATCAGGCTGATCTGGGGTATTAGATCGACGCCCTCGTCCACGATCCGGCTCTCCGTCAGGTTTCCCTTGAAAATATCGTTTACGGTAATTGAGGGCTCGATCAATAGGTTCCTGATGAATTCGTAGGAAATTCCTGGTGTAAATCCCCTCTGCCGGTTCAGGTATTTGCTCGAGGGAACAAGCAAAACTTCCCCGCTAGATATCCGGGGTTCCACGAAGTTTTCGTAATCTACGTCCTGGTGGAACGTGATGTAAGGTTTGAAACGCCCGAATGGAAGCTCAAAGGTGAGCTCTCCGCCGATGTTGTTGTCGACCACCCTGTAGAACAGGTTGGAGGTTATTTCCAGGTTATTGAAGGAGAGAACGAAATGCTGAGCGATGTTTCCGCTTGGCAGGGCTATCTCGAACTGAGGACTAACCTGAGCCCTTATCTCGCTGACGCTGACGTCGAATCCGCCGTATTCATCGGGATCCTCGCTCTGTGCGAATCCCAAACCGGCAGCAATAAGGAACAGCAGCAGGAGGATCGGAAACGGGAAGCGAATCTTTTCATTGCTGAAAGTTGGTCCTTTTTATTGCCCACTGACCATATCATGATCAGGGTTCGTTGAGTTTTCGCTTGAGTGCCGTTAACGCTGCTCGATAGGCAGGTACTCCCGGTTGTGGAGCACATTTCGGTAGGCAGGACGGATGATTCGTCCTCCGGAGATCAGCTCCTCGATACGGTGGGCGCACCAACCGGCGATGCGGGCCACGCAGAAAATCGGGGTGTAGAGCTCTTTGGGGATATCGAGCATTTCGTACACCAGCCCGGAATAAAAATCAACGTTTGCGGATACCACCTTGGAGGAGTTTTTCACCTGGCTGAAGACCTCCGGAGATAGTCTGGCTACCCGTTCGTACAGATTGAACTCCTCGCTCCTGCCCTTTTCAACGGCCAGCTCTTTGGCCTTGGATTTAAGCAGCACGGCTCTGGGATCCGAAAGCGTGTAGACAGCATGGCCGATGCCGTAGATCAGGCCTTGGCCGTCGAAGGTCTCTTTGCGCAGGATCTTGGCGAGGTAGTCGGCTATCTCCTGGTCATCCTGCCAATTCTTGACTTGGCTTTTGACATCCTCCATCATATCCAACACTTTGAGGTTCGCCCCTCCGTGCAGCGGACCTTTGAGGGAGCCCACGGCCGCGGCTATGGCCGAGTAGGTGTCTGTACCGGTGGAGGTGACCACGTGGGTGGTGAAGGTGGAGTTATTCCCCCCTCCGTGTTCGGCGTGAAGCACGAGAGCCAGATCCAGGATCTCCGCTTCCAGCTGAGTGAATTTGCTATCCGCCCGAATCAGGTGCAGCAGATTTTCGGCTGTACAGAGGTTCTTCTGGGGACGATGAATAAACAGGCTCTTACCGTCGAAGTAGTGACTCTTGGCCTGGTACCCGTAGGCGGCCATCGTGGGAAAGCGGGCGATCAGCTCGATACTCTGGCGCAGAACGTTCTTCAGATCGAGCTCATCGGGATTGGGATCGTAGGAATAACAGACCAGCACGCTGCGCGCCAATTTATTGACGATCTCACGGCTGGGAGCCTTAAGAATCATGTTTTCGGTAAAACCATTGGGAAGAGCTCTGTTTTCTCCCAGCAGCGTGGTGAATTGCTCGAGCTGCTGTCGGTTGGGCAGGGTGCCGAAGAGAAGCAGGTAGCAGACCTCTTCAAAACCGTAGCGCTTCTCCGCCTGGAAACCCCGCGTTATATCGAGGATGTTGATACCCCTGTACTCCAGGCGGCCATCCACCGGAACGATCTGCCCTTCGTCGATGATGTACCCGTGCACATCCCCGATTTCTGTCAGCCCGACCAGGACGCCGGTACCATCCTCGTTGCGCAAGCCCCGTTTTACAGAATACTTCTGATACAGATCCAGAGGGATTCGGTTCATCTTTTCCGCATTCCGGGTAAGCTCTTCGAGCAGGTCTTTGTCGATCTTCAAATCGAGTTTTTCATCGTGGTTCATTGCGGATCCTTACATATCGGATAACTGTAAAAAAAAAGATCAAACTGTATATTTATACGAAACCAAGATTATAGCGAAAAAGCTGGGATGATACAATAGGTCCCATCGACGTCGATAGCGTTGCCTCACCAAATTTCGAGGTTTTGAAACAGCAGGACCGCGACGATCGCCAGGACCACGATCACGGTGATGTTGCGGATAAACAGAGCGCATATCGCCGCCAGTAGTCCGGCTCCCGCGGCCAGGGCGGGTTTTCCCGGAATCGCGCCTAGGATCCCCGGGAAGATCAGCGCTCCAAGGGCAGCGTAGGGAAAGAATCTCAGCCATTTCCGCACCCACGGCGGCAGGGCGAGCTCCCCGGCAAAGAGAAATGGCAGCAAACGAGGGATGTAGGTCACCAGGAACATACCGGCCAGCAGAAGCCAGATCACGTAGCCTCCTCCACATCCGGAAGCAGCGTGCCCAGTGCGGACACCCCCAGTGTGGCGGCGATCAAAGCCCAGCCTTCGGATATCCCGGGAATCAGGTGCAAAACCCCCCAGGCGCCCAAGGCGCTGGCCACGGCCACCAGGGCGAACTGCCAGTGTTTGCGGGCCGAGGGAATCAGCAGCGCAATGAACAGGGCGTACAGGCCGATACCCATTCCGTTGACGATTTTCATGGGAATCAGATCCGCAAATACCCCGCCCGCCAAGGTCCCGGTCAGCCAGGACAGGTAGGCCATCACGGCCATAATCCAAAAACTCAGAGCGCTCGGCTCTCCCGGTTCCGCATGAACACTGGCCACGACAAAGGTTTCGTCGGTGACCCAGTAGCTCAAGGCTGCGGACTTGATCTTGGAGGTCCTGATTTTCCTGGCCAGGGCGGTGCTCATAAGGAAGTGTCGGAAGTTCAATATCAATGTGGCCAGAATGATCTCAGAGAGCCCCACCTCGGAGGCGATCATCTTGACCGCCAGAAACTGGCTGGCCCCCGCGTATACCCAGGCGGACATGGCTGTCACCACGCCGACGGACAGTCCGGACTGCCTGCCCAGAATGCCGAAGGTTACGGCCACGGGCAGGTAGCCCAGAGCAATGGGCAGCCCATTGCTCAAGCCCCAGCGGATCGCCTCCAGGCGTTTCCTCGTCGACATTCGGGTACGCGGCTTTTGGCTATTGGTCCTGCTCGGGCTCTGCAGGCTCTTCCCGTTGGGTCCCTGAATCAGAAGCACGTTCGGCAGCGGCCGCACATTTTTCACAGGTATTGGCGTCGAAAAAAACAATTCGCTTTCCCGACAGCCTCTGACCGCAGAGGCGGCAGTTCAGGCGGAAGGGAAAGACCTGCCTTCTGTATCTGTAGCCAACCAGAACCAGCACGGCAACCAGCGGAATGAAAAGGATGTCCGGAAGCTGAAAGTAGACAATGAGCACGGTTCCCACCATGAGAGCCAGTATCAGTATCCCGATGTAGAGGGTGGCGAAGCGTTTTTTCTGGGAATGTTGCTGGTAGCGCCTCTGAAACATATTCAGAACCAGAACGGCTATCAGAAGGTAGAGGATCTTTTCGGAAACAAAGGTGGTGAGGGAGTGAAGGAAGCTGATACTCGGCATCATGAAATTTTGAACTTCTTTCTGTATTCGGGGATATCGACCATCGGAGGCCGTTCCTCCTCGGTGATGTTCAGAGGGATCTCTTCGAATATGTTGTTGTTCACCTGGAACTGCCTTAAAGTGGTACTCAGCTCCGGCAGGTCACCGAGGATACCCAGGGCTTCAACCCGCTTGAGAAAGGTCTGCAGGATGCCGAAGGCCATTTTACCAAGGTCTCGCGTGTGCTGGTTGCGGTGAACCCGCCTGTCCAGGTCGGTTTGGGCGATCGCCCCCAGTCCCCAGCGGTGGTATACATCGATCAGGTGGGAGGTTTCCACCCCGTAGCCAATAGGAAAGGGGATCTTATCCAGCACCTGACGGCGCACCGCGTATTCACCGGAAAGGGGCTGGATAAGGGCGGTGAGCTCCGGGAAGAACAGGGAAAACAGGGGCCGGATCAGAATCTCCGTGACTCTGCCTCCGCCGGAAGGCCTGGTTCCCTGAGAAGCGGCCAGGGGCCTGTCGTAGAAGGCTTTGACATACTGGATCTCCGGGCGGTAGATCAAGGGAGCCACCAAACCGTAGACAAAGCGGGGATGGATATTCTTGATATCCGCGTCGATATACACGAGGATATCCCCCTCCAACTGGTAGATCGCCTTCCAGAGATTTTCCCCCTTTCCCCGTTTCTCGCCGTAGACCGGAAGGATGTCCCGCGACAGATAGACCTGGGCCCCGAAGGCGGCCGCCACTTCCCGGGTCGTATCGGAGGAATCCGAATCAATTACGGCGATCTCATCGAGAAGGGGATAACGCTGCATAAGCTCGCTGGTGAAGATAACGATCTCCTTTCCGATCGTCCGCTCCTCGTTCAGCGTGGGGATGCAGAGCGATATTTTGAGCTTCTGTTTCTGTTTCTCCTGAACCAGGGTGCTCAGATCCCAAAAGGTTGAGTGGTGGAAGGTGTTGGAATTGAGCCAGGAGTCAATCTGCATTGCAAAATCCCCTGTCGATGGCCAACAGGATTCCGATCAACTGAGCCAGGCCGGTAAACATCGGCTCGATGAGCACCTCCTCTTCCGGTGTGTTCAGATGTTCCCCGTAGGTGACACCGACGGTAATGGCCGGGATATCGTGGCCGATGAAGGCCGACAGCTCTGCTGTGCTCGGGGACTTTCGGGGTTGGATATCCAGGGCACTCATGATGCGCCGAACCGCCCGGGCAAGAGGATGCTGGTAGGTAATGCCACCGGGACGCCGTCGGGCAAACACGTCCAGGGTGATGTCGGCGCCGGTTTGGGAGGAAACCTCGGAAATGATGGCCTCCATCTGATGGAAGATCTCCTCTCCGATTTCCTCGCTCTCCGTGCGGATTTCGAAGCGCAGCACCGCATTGGTAGCAATGGTGTTGTAGGCCTGACCGCCCAGTATCGAGCCGAGCACGATCGTGCTGCGGGGGCGCCGGGGAAGACGAATCTCCTGGATATGGTTGATCACCTCATTGATGGTTACGATCGCTCCGGAAGCTCCGAAGCGAGTCCAATCGTACTCCTCCGGCACCGAGCAGACGATCTCTCCCCGGTACATGCCGATGGAACTGTAACTCAAACGGCCCAGGGGAAAACCCTCGATGCCGATGCCGACGGAAATGGGAATCTCGGAGTTGGAGAGAAAGAAACGAAGCCCCTCCAGGTCTCCCCGACCCAAGCTTCGGGAAGCGCCCATGAGAACGAGGTTGGACTCCAGCTCGATGTTCAAGAGTTCGAGCAGGGTCGGTAGTGTCACCACCACTGCGACCCCGAGGGCGTTGTCACCCACCCCCGGTCCCATGGCGGATTGGGGGTGAAGAGTGATGGTGTGATCCACCGTAGCGGCGTGCACCGTGTCGACATGAGCCACAACCAGGATGTTCTGTTCCCCACTGGTGCCCGGAAGGATACCCAAGGCATTGCCCATCTCATCGGCGGAGGCGTTGTGCAGACCCGCCTCGACGAAGCGATTCTGGATGAACTCAACCCGCCGAAACTCGTCAAATGTGGGGGAGGGGATCTCCCCGATCATCACCAGGTTGGCCAACAGTATTTCCCGCGCCGCCTGACCGGCTTCGCGAACAAATGGAAGCAGGGTGAGGATCTCCTCGAAGTTGGGGGCAATTCTGTTTTCCTGCTCGCTCTTTACGTCCGCCATGGTTTCTTCTATTTTATTTCCTTAACTGGGTCAGGTTCAAGAGCTGAGGCGCCACTTCGGTCAATAGTCGTAGATGAGTCTTAAGTTCTCCAATTTGAGAAATGCCTTTAAAACCTCGTCCCAGATGCCGTCCCCGTCTCGCGGGGAAACCGCAGCTGTGGGTACGGCCGCCGTGGACACGGCTGCTGCTGCTGATAGGCTATCGAATGACCCAATTATACGCTGAAATCCGGCTGCGTAGGCGGCTGCGCCGAAGCGTGCGTCCACCTCTTCGCTCTTGTGGCTTCCCGAGCCAGCTGCCGGTTTCATCCCGGGTGAGAGCAGATCCTCGATCTTCGAGAGAACGGCCCCGTTCTCTTGCCGGCACTGCTTGAGCGCCGCGCTCTGACCAGCTGCGATTTTCCGTAGCAATTCGTTCTGTTCTGGGACGGGAAGAAAGGAGAAGTCGACCAGGCCGTCCCGTACCAGAGTATCGGCGGTTGCCAGGAGACGCTCCCGCTCGGCCTCCGGTATCAGCCCCGAAAGCCCCTGGATCTTGCGTCGGTACGCCTCCGCGAGAGAGGGTGAATCGGACACGGGCACGCGGATCGTATCGTAGAAGCAGGCCGGATACTCCTGGAACAGATCCTTTACACCTGCCAATGTATCCAAGTCCCGCGCCGCCAGGGGCAATGACCAGAGGAGGGAGTTGATGAACAGGTAGCCGAAGCCCTCCTGCACCGATGTGGACAGAACTAGATCGCTTCCGGCTACCAGGTCCCCGAAGCCCAAGCCCTGCTCCTCCAGGTCCGAGCCGATTCCCCACAAGCCGGGGCAGAGCCGCTCTGCGAAAAGACCTTCGACCAGATCGGAGTAGCCCCGTTCCGCGGCCGAAATGCCCGGCAGGGTGATCAGGATATTGGCGGTCCGATTCAGAAGCAGGCAGAGAAGCAGCGCCTCCAGGGCGTTCTTCCGGCGGATGGTCCGAATCGGGTAGAGAAGAACAGGCGCCCGAGGATCATAGCGGGGAAAGCGGCTGCCGAACAGCCTCTTGAGGGCAGGTGCGATCGACTCACCGCCTTCGGTAGGCCGACTCCGGAGTACCGGATTCTCGAGCAGGAATACCGCCGACTCAGGAATGCCCGCAGCCGTCAATACCGTTCTGTCCCGTTGATTGAGAACCGCGTACCGCACCCACGGGCTTGCCGGATAGGGATCCAGGCTCAAGGATTGTTTCAGGATTCCCAGGTTCTGGAAGCGGCCGCATTCCGGAAAGTCGTGGATTTGCAGGATGATACGCTGAGGTCGGCCCGAATGAATGATTTCCAGCAGAGCTTGGGTGAACACCGGATTCTTGCCCAGGTGATAATTGTGAACCCACCAAACCGAATCATCGGAACCGAACCGGCTGAGGAGTCTCTCGGCAAGCCGCCCCGCCTGCTCGGCTACCTGTTTCCTGTACCCCTCCACCGATCCGGCCGTGGCATTGGCAGCCGCTGCGGTGGCGGCGCCGCCAGCCGGCTGGCTATAGCCGATCTGCGGAACAACGGTGCATTTCCCCGCGTACCGATCCATTTGCTGGCGAAATGCCTCCGGGATAACCCCCGCTACCAGCTCGATCGACCGGATCTCGGTCATGTGAGCACGGAAAGCCTCGACGGCCTGCCGGACCACGGTGGTGACCCCGCCGGTCAGGAAATGGTAGTGGAAGATTATCAGCTTGCAGTGATCGATCACCGGAGCTCTATCATAGCTTGATTCGGGGGGCCCGCCCAGGGGGGCCCGCCCAGTCCGTAGGTGCCGGTACACTGGCAGGGGCCCGCCCAGTCCGTAGGTGCCGGTACACCGGCAGGGGCCCGCCCAGTCCGTAGGTGCCGGTACACCGGCAGAGGCCCGCCAGAAGGAGGACGTTTCTGTTATTCTCTGGCGATGAGCAATGTCTTGGGATCGAGTTTCAGGTGCATGTCCTCCGGCACGGCGGCATCGTGGTCCTTGACGAGCTGAAGGTGGATGTGCTTTTCCTCCGGTTTCAGGCAGATCAGGATGCTGAAGGCATCGATCAGGTTTTTGAGCAGATCGGGGATTCCCGCCGCATCGTAGCAGGGCTGATCGTATCCAAGGGAGACGCTGAACCAAATTTCCAGTCCCTGCTCCGCGGCAAAGCCCTTCACCTGCTCGAGCTCCTCCAGTGTGACCGCGGAAAAATCGTAGGCATCCACCACGATCGAATCCGCCGCAAAATGACCGTCCCGGATCATGGAGCGCAGGCTGCCGATGACCTGTGGAAGCCGAATGCTCGCTTGGTTGAAATTCATTATGATCCGATGGCGGATCATTTCATCGTGCACGGTCATTGCGGAGTCCAGTCCGAACTTTTCAGCGATTTCCCGGAAGATATCCTCATACCATTCCACGATATGGGTCGGATTGGTGGCAAAGCTGACGTGGATTACCTGTTTTCCCTGCAGCAGTTGATCCGTGGCGATGTGCACCAGACAGGCGGTCTTCCCCACCCCCTGCCGGGCGGTAATAACTCCGATATTGCCCTTGCCCAAGCCGCCGTGGGTAGAGCGCTCCAGAATCCTCAGGGGGCTGCGGTCGTTCAATTCCTGCTTTATCATGGGTTCTCTCCAGATTTCACTTTTTGGTATTCGGATTTCAGGCTTTCGGAGATGCTGTTCGGAACCTTCGCATACCGCGAGAACTCCATGGTGAACTGGGCCTTTCCCTGCGTGATGGATCGAAGTACCGTGGAGTAGCCGAACATTTCACTCAAGGGCACCTCAGCGTCGATGCGGGAGAGATTTCCGTCTTCATTTGTGCTGACGATCATCCCCCTGCGTTGATTGATGCTGGCGAACACACCACCCTGATACTCCGTTGGACCTTCCACGGAAACCTTCATGATCGGCTCTAGGATCTCCGGTGCGGCTTTGAGGTAGGCGCTTCTGAAGGCTCCGATTGCCGCCTGCTGAAAGGCCAGATCCGAAGAATCAACTGCATGGGCGCTCCCGTCGTTGATCGTCACGGTAACACCCACGACGGGAAAACCGATCACCGAGCCTTTCTCCAGGCAGCTGCGAAATCCCTTATCGCAGGCTGGGATGTATTCCGTCGGTATCGCCCCGCCCTTGACCTGGTTTACGAACTCGTAGCCGCCGATTTCATTCGGTTCCACCCGTCCGGCCACCCTGGCGAATTGACCTGCTCCGCCGGTCTGCTTCTTGTGGGTGTAATCGAAGTCGGCCGGTCTCGAGATGGTCTCCCGGTAGGCTACCTGGGGCATTCCCGTTTCCACCTCGGCGCGGTATTCCCGTCGAATCCGCTCCAGGTAGACATCCAGGTGCAGCTCTCCCATGCCGCTGATGATGGTCTGTTTGGATTCCGGATCGATATGGGCCCGGAAAGTGGGGTCCTCTTTCGCAAAGCGGTTCAGTGCCTTGGACATTAGATCCTCGGATTTCTTCTCCTTGGCTTTCACGGCCAGGGAGATAACAGGCTCCGGAACGAACATACTGGTCATAGAGTAGTTCAGGTTCTTGTCGGTAAAGGTGTCCCCTGAGGCGCAGTCGATGCCGAACAGAGCCACGATATCCCCGCAGCAGGCTTCAGTGATTTCCTCCATCTTGTCGGCGTGCATGCGCACAAGGCGGCCGATGCGGAATTTCTGGCGACTGCGGCTGTTGTACAGCTCCTCGCCCTTGCGGATCGTTCCCTGGTAGATACGAATATAGGTCAGCTGACCGTACTGGCCGTCCTCCAGCTTGAAGGCCAGGGCTACGACCGGCTGGTCCGGCTCCGGTTTGAGCTCTACCTGCGCTTCCCCTTTATCAAGATCCAGGGCACTGTTTTGCACCTCCCCCGGGGCGGGCAGGAAATGGACTGCTCCGTCCAGCAGCGCCCGCACACCCATGTTGCGATAGGCCGAGCCGAGGAACACGGGGGTGAGCTCCTGGGACAGGGTTCCTCTTCGCACCGCGGTGTAGATCATCTCCGGGGTGGCTTCCCCCTCCAGGTAGGCTTCTGCCAGCTCGTCGGAAAACATGCTGGCCGCGTCGATCAGCTGTTCCCTAAAAGCTTGAGCCTGATCCAGCAGCTCCGCGGGAATGTCGGCGCTGATCACTGTCTCGTTCATCGGTCCTTCGTAATAGAGAGTCTTCATCTGCGCCAGATCCACGATGCCTTTGAACTCTCCCTCCAGTCCTACAGGCAGCTGCATCATCACGGCGTTGTGCCCGAGGCGTTCCCGGAGCTGCTCCTTGACTTTGAGGGGATTGGCTCCTACCCGGTCGCATTTGTTGACAAAGGCAATCCGGGGTACCTGGTAGCGCTTGAGCTGGCGGTCCACGGTGAGGGTCTGGGACTGGACTCCCCCGACGGCGCACAGAACCAGAATCGCACCGTCCAGTACACGGAGCGCCCGCTCCACTTCGATCGTGAAATCAACGTGCCCCGGAGTGTCGATGATGTTGATCTTGTGGTCTTTCCACTCCACCTGGGTCGCCGCGGAAGCGATGGTGATGCCCCGTTCCCGTTCCAGCTCCATGGAATCCATGGTGGCGCCGCCGCCGTCCTTGCCGTGAACTTCCTGCACACGATGGATCTTGCGGCTGTAGTACAGGATCCGCTCCGTCAGGGTCGTTTTTCCGGCATCTATATGAGCGCTGATGCCCAGATTTCGCATTTTTTTGTTACCGCTAGCCATAAGCTTTGAGTCTCTTGATGTCCTGATTTTGTTGCTCGAAGGTACTTCGAGGACAGGCCGGGCAAAGATAATAACGGCGAGGAGAAAAGTCAAGATCCGCTCTGCGCGTATTCACCCCGCGGGTAGCGCATCACGGTATCGTAAACGAGACTTCGGATCTCAGGATCGATTTTTTCGCTGTTGCGCTGAAAACGTTCGGCAATAGTAGTGAAATCGAAGGCCCCGTCGGGGACCAGGACGGGGGTCATCTTCATGCGCCCGGGCAGCTCCCCGTCGTCTATACGTCTGTGATCGAATCCTCCGTCCCGCCACCAGGTCAGGGCCCGCTCGTTGTACCCCTTGTCGTAGCACAGCTGAAAGCCTCTTACGGCAGCCCCGTCCTTTTCGTACCATACGATGAGGTCGAAGTATTCGTCGGTAAACCAGCGCCGGGGACCCTCGCCTTTGATTTGCCGCGGATTCCGCACTTCCCAAAGCATAACTTTCTCCGTTTTTATGGCCGACTAGACTCAGATACCATTGTACCACATCGCAGGGGTAGCACCGGATCCAAGGGGCAATTTCAGTCCTAAATCCTAACCGCCGAGAATGCCGAGAAGGACTCCCGCGGCCACAGCAGAACCGATTACGCCGGCCACGTTCGGTGCCATGGCGTGCATTAGAAGAAAGTTCTTGGGATCGTAGCGTTGCCCCACCTGATGTACGACCCGGGCGCTGTCGGGCACCGCGGACACACCGGCGGCTCCAATCATGGGATTTATCTTCGTCTTCAGGAAGAGATTCATCAACTTAGCAAATAGAACTCCCGCCGCCGTAGCCACTGCAAAGGAGAACGCCCCCAGTACGAAGATCTTGATGGAGGCGGGGGTGAGGAAGTACTCGGCCTGGGTGCTCGCGCCCACCGCCAAACCCAACAGAATGGTCACGATGTCGATGAGGGCATGGCGGGCAGACTCGGCCAGGCGCTCTGTAACACCGCTCTCCTTCAATAAATTCCCGAAAAACAGCATGCCGAGGAGAATTGAGGCACCCGGGGCAATCGTGACCGTAACGATAAAGCCGATAATAGGGAACAGAATCTTGGCCCGCTTGCTGACAACCCGTGGTGTCTTCATGTGAATAAGCCGCTCCTTCCTGGTCGTTAGCAGTCTGATGATCGGCGGTTGAATGACCGGAACCAGGGCCATGTAGGAATAGGCGGCGATGGCGATGGCACCCAGAAGCTCCGGAGCCAGTTTGGTGGCCAGGAAAATCGAGGTGGGACCGTCCGCCCCACCGATTATTCCTATCGCCCCTGCCTCCACGATGCTGAATCCGAGCAAGTATGCACCAAACAACGTTGCGAATATGCCGAATTGGGCCGCGGCACCCAAGAGAATGAGCTTGGGATTGGCTATCAGGGTTGAAAAGTCCGTCATGGCACCGATGCCTAAAAAGATGAGGGGAGGATACAGACCACTTTTCACGCCGAAATAGATGATGTTCATGACCGAGTTGTCTATGTACACGCCGATGGTTCCCGGCATGTTTCCGAGCAAGATCCCAAACCCAATCGGTACCAGCAGCAGTGGCTCGTAATGCTTGGATATTCCCAGATAGACGAATATCAGGCCGACGACGATCATGATCGCGGCACGGTAATCGAAGTGTCCGATAGCGGTAGTGCTGATGAAGCTCAAGAACTCTTGCATTATTTTACCTCGATATCGATGAGCAGCTGATCTTCCTGAACCGAGTCACCCACCGCAATATGGATGGTTTTGACAGTACCGCTCGAGCGGGAAGAGATCTCGTTATCCATCTTCATGGCCTCGAGGACCAAAACCACGTCTCCTTCTTTTACCGTATCTCCCTCCTTCACCAGTATGGATTTCACCACGCCGGGAATCGGTGCGATAACCAGACCTGCCGAAAGTCTGGAGACGTGCAGCGGTGATTCCGCTGCCTGCGCGGGTTGTGTCATTTGCGCGGGTTGCGCCATTTGCGCGGGTTGCGCAGGCTGCGTAGTTTGCGCCGGCCGTGACTGGGAAGGATGGCCGTTCACCGCGGAGACCGCCTGCCTTTCGGCATGAGCCGGCTCCGCCGATTCACCCTGGGGTGCCGAACGTACCAGAAAGGGGGAGCGGAGCGTCTGCTCGGGTTCGATCTCCACCTCGTAGAGATCGCCGTTCAGGTTTACCACAACTTTTGACTCGGAGTATTCGACGATCCTCGCTGCGAAGGACTCCCCGCCGATCTTCAATTTGTAGGTTTTCATTTCCATCCCCCCTGTGCATTAAAAAAAGTATCGTTCGGCATAGGCCTGGAGGCTTTCCACATGTTGGTGGAGGCTCGCTTCCAGGTCAGAAGGAGTTTGTTTTCCTCCTCCACCTCCTCCTCGTGCAGAAAGATCGCCGCAACTACCGCGGCCAGGGCATAGTCGCTCATGTCACCACTGGAGCGTATGGTGCCTACGATCGAGCGCACCGCCTTCTTCTCCGGTACTACGCCGCTCCTCTTCTTCTCGAAGATGTGCAGGTGGCGGAGCAGACTGATCAGCACGGCCACCACGATCAAACTGAGGAAGACAATCAACATGCCGATCTCGGCGATGTTTCTCACAAAGCCCAGTTCCCCCTTGCGATATACCCCGAGCGCTTCTTTGGCATCCCCCATGGTCACACCCAACTCAGAGAGGGTCGCTGAAGCCTTGGTGTCGAAATCCATTCCCAGGGCGGTGGATATCTTGCGTGGTGGGACCTGGTTGGCCTCGGCAAACTCCTGGAGTGTCCAAGAGGACTGATAGAGAAGCTCCTGTTCGCGTTCTCCGAGGGCAATACCGGCGGAAGCGATGCCGCAGGACAGCAGACAAACCAACAACGTTCTTCTCATGGCATCCGATCCTAAAGGGGAATATTCCCGTGCTTCCGCGGAGGATTCCTGTCCTTCTTGCCCGAAAGCATCTCCAAGGCGCGGATCAGGCGGAAACGGGTATTGGCCGGTTCGATGACATCCTCGATATACCCCTTTTCAGCGGCTCGGTAGGGATTTTCGAATTTGTCCTGATACTCCTCCTCTTTCTGGGTCATAAATCCTTCGGGGTCCTTCTGCTGCAGTGAATCCTTTTTGAAGATGATTTCCGCCGCGCCCTTGGATCCCATAACCGCGATTTCGGCGGTGGGCCAGGCGTATACCACGTCGGCTCGCAGATGCCTGCTGTTCATCACGATGTACGCACCCCCGTAGGCTTTGCGCAGAATCACGGTTATTTTGGGCACTGTGGCCTCCGCTATGGCGTAGAGCAGCTTGGCGCCGTTCCTGATGATACCGTTATGTTCCTGATTGCTGCCAGGAAGGAATCCGGGTACGTCTTCAAGAAAGATCAGCGGAATATTGAATGCGTCGCAGAAGCGAACGAAGCGCGCTCCCTTGATCGACGAATTGATATCCAGTACGCCGGCAATCACTTTCGGCTGATTGGCCAC
Organism: Spirochaetaceae bacterium; assembly: GCA_020353535.1. GTDB lineage: Bacteria > Spirochaetota > Spirochaetia > SZUA-6 > DRHE01 > JAFGQJ01. Next base: position 831,184 of record CP070696.1, read on the forward strand.
GATACCAACGGGATGACCGTTCATACGGGCAAAGCCCACCACGATGTTCTGAGCATAATCCCTGGCCACCTCTAAAAAATCCCCGTCGTCTACGATATTGTGAATGATATCGAGAATATCGTAGGGCATGTTGGGATTTTCCGGAATAATGCCGTTGAGCTCCTCACAGCGACGCTCGATCAAATCGGTGGGCACGGAATAGGGAGGATCCTCCATGTTGTTTGAAGGAAGAAAGCTGAAGATCTTACGGATGACAAGCAGCGTCTCCTCCTCCGTTTCCGTCATGAACTGAGCAACCCCACTCTTCGTCGAATGAGCCAGGGCTCCCCCCAGCTCCTCGGTGCTCACCGTCTCATTGAGTACAGTTTTCACGACTTTCGGACCTGTGACGAACATGTAGCTGGTCTGCCGGTTCATGATGATGAAATCCGTAATCGCAGGGGAGTACACGGCACCGCCCGCACAGGGTCCCATGATGGCGGATATTTGCGGGATTACACCGGAGGCCATCACATTGCGCAGGAATATGTCCCCGTATCCGGCAAGGGCGTCGATACCCTCCTGTACCCGAGCTCCACCCGAGTCGGCCAGCCCGATTACCGGAGCACCCACCTTCATGGCCATATCCATGATTTTGCAGATCTTCTCCGCGTGGGTCTTGGACAGGGAGCCGCCGTTGGTCGTGAAATCCTGGGCGTACAGATAAACGATACGGCCGTCAATGGTCGCGCAGCCGGTAACCACTCCGTCACCGAAGATGTGCTTCTGGTCCATACCGAAATCGTGGCAGCGGTGGATCACGAAGGTATCAAATTCTTCAAAACTTTCCGGATCCACCAAAACTTTGATACGTTCCCGGGCAGTGAGCTTACCCTTGTCATGCTGATCCTTGATTCGACGATCACCTCCGCCCAGCCGTGCCCTGTTTCGCTTGACTCTCAGCTTTCGAAGCAGATTGGTTTTTTCCATGCGCACCTCCACTTGGGTGTAAACGTAATAGAACCCTAGTAACCCGATTTTATCAAGCCGAGAATTGTTGTTGTTTTTAGCGCAACGAATCCTCGCTCATGCTCCTGATGGTTATCGAGCCCTTGACCGACCTGGCGGAATTGTGTACTTTTCATGCCGAATCTAGCTATAATAGTGAGGATAATGGCATGTACGCCCTGGTGGAGATAAAAGGAAAACAGTACAAGGCTGCGGAAGGAACTCTGCTCAAGGTTGATCGCTTCGATACGGAGCCCGGAAATCAGGTGGAATTCGATTCGGTGCTTCTCGTATCGGATGACAAAACCGTGAAGGTTGGCCAGCCCTACGTCAAAGGGGTCAAGGTCAAAGCCGTGGTAGAGGAGCACGGGAAGGACAAGAAGATTCTCGTGTTCAAATACAAAAAGAGGAAGAACTACCGGCGTACGCGTGGGCACCGGCAGCAGTTTTCCCTGCTGCGGGTCAAGGAAATCACGGGTGTGTAGCTCCGGACTGCGGTGATCCGGGTAGAGATCCGTTTGGGTCATCAGGGAGCTCTCCGAGGTTTTTCAGTTTCCGGACATTCCGGTACAGGATCGAGAGGGGAGGACCTGGTTTGTGCCGCGGTGAGCGTGCTGTTCAGGACCGCGGCAAGGCTGCTGCAGCTGCAGCCCGATGTCGACGTGCAGGGCGGCGCTGCGGAGAACGGGACTATGGAGCTGCAGGTCGATACGGTACCCGCCGAAAGACGGCAGTGGCTGGTCGGTCTGTCAGATTTTCTGATCCGGGGCGCCAGGGACCTGCAGGAGGAAAATCCGGGGGCAATTTCGCTACGCGTGAGTGAAGGAGAGGCTTAAGCATGGCACATAAAAAAGGACAGGGCAGTTCGAGGAACGGCAGAGATTCGGCTGCCCAAAGACTCGGTGTAAAGCGTTTTGGCGGACAGCTGGTAAAGGCCGGAGAAATACTGGTTCGCCAGCGGGGCACCAAATTCCACCCCGGTGACAACGTGGGGCGGGGAAAGGACGACACCCTTTTTGCCCTCTCCGAGGGCAAGGTGTTGTTTCATAGCAAACAGGGGAGAAAGCTCGTCAGCATCGAATCCTAAGCTGTCGGCCACGCTCGTATGCAGAGCAGATTCGTCGACGAGACGGTTATCGAGGTTTGCTCCGGAAACGGAGGCAACGGGGCGGTACATTTCCGACGAGAGAAGTACATTCCCCGCGGCGGACCTGACGGCGGCGATGGTGGCGACGGCGGTGACGTTCTGTTCATAGTGCGTAACAATCTCAAAACTTTATCCCATCTCAAGATGAAGCGCAGCTTCCGGGCGGAGCACGGGTCTCCAGGGGCCGGGCAGAGGAAGAGCGGCCGCCGCGGGCGGGATGTGGAAATTCCCGTACCTCCCGGAACCCTGATCAAAGATGCGGACACCGGTAGTTTGTTGCAGGACATGGCCTCCCGGGAAGAGCCCTGGCTGTTTGCTCGAGGTGGCCGCGGAGGCCGGGGAAACTGGCATTACAGGTCTTCAACCCGCCAGGCCCCCCGTTTCGCCGAAAGCGGCACTAAGGGCAGCGGTCGCCGGCTCTTGGTGGAACTGGCCCTGATTGCCGATGTCGGATTGGTGGGAAAACCCAACGCCGGAAAATCCACGCTTCTGTCGGTTTTGACGAACTCCCGGCCCAAGATCGGTGCCTACCCCTTTACCACCAAGATCCCCAATATCGGCGTGTGCACTGTACACGATAGGGATTTTGTGCTGGCCGATATTCCAGGTATCATCGAGGGTGCATCCCGGGGCGCTGGACTGGGGCTGCAGTTTCTCAAACATATCAGCAGAACAAATCTCATTCTTTTTCTCATCGATCTGCAGGACCAGGATCCTGAAGATAGCTATCACATGTTGGAGGAAGAGCTGCGATCCTACAGCACGGATCTGACTCATAAACCCAGATTGGTGGTGGGTACCAAGATGGACCTTGCCGGCAGCACCGACAAACTGAGCGAGCTGAAAGCTGCCTTGGAAGACCAAACTTGCCTCGGGATATCCGCGGTCAGCGGATACGGAATGACGGTGCTTAGGCAGATGCTGCTGGAGAAGTTAGCCGCCGGGGTGGAAGCACAGTCGTGAGATTCGCCATCCTGGGAGGAACCTTTAATCCGGTACACAACGGACACCTCAATGTCGCCGCGGAGGTGAGGTCCCGTTTTCTGTACGATCGGATCCTGTTCATTCCGGCAAATATCCCGGCACACAAGACCATGGAGGTTGATGTCGGGGCTGCTCACCGATTGAAGATGCTGGAATTGGCCGTATCGCGGAATCCGGATTTCGTGGTCGAGGACTGCGAGCTGCGCCGTGGCGGCACTTCCTACACGATTGATACGGTCCGCGATTTAAGCGCACGCTACCCGATCGACGGAAAGCCCGGGTTGATCATTGGAGATGATTTGGTGGAGGATTTCGAAACCTGGCGGGATGTCGAGCAGCTAGTGCAGCGTGTGGAGCTGATCATTGCCCACCGGCAATCCCCGCATAGAGTACGGATCGCATACCCCTGCCGCTATGTCGACAATTCGCTGTTTCCGATCTCCTCCTCCCAGATCCGGCAGGATCTGAAAGAGGAACGGGAGGCAGCGGAAGATGGCAGATCGGTCCGGGATTGGCTGCCGCCGGATGTTTTTGATTACATACAACGCCATGATCTGTACCGCTGAAAGCCTGGAAAAATTGTTGCAGCAGACCTTGAGCGAAGCGCGCTCGGCTCACAGCCGGCGCGTGGCCGAGCTGGCTGCGGAGCTGTGTCTTGCTCACGGTTCGGATGCCGAGAAGGGAAGACTGGCAGGATTGGCCCATGATTTGGCCCGCGAAATGTCCGGGGAAAACCTAGCGGGGCTGGCTCTCAGGGACGGCCGGGAGATTTCCGTTTTGGAGGCTCGAACTCCAGTGCTTCTGCACGGTCGGGCTGCGGTCACAATGTTAAGGGAAGAACTCGGAATCGAAGATGCGGAGATCCTGGAAGCCGTGTCCTGTCACGTTACCGGATGTCCGGGAATGGGCTTGCTGGCCAAGATCATATTCGTGGCTGATTATCTGGAACCCGGTCGAGGGTTTATGACCGAGGCCGATCGCCGTGCGGTCCTGGCAAAGGATATCGACGGCATGGTGATCTTCGTGCTTGAGGAGATCTTCGCATATCTCCACAGCAAGGGAAGGCCGATCGTCAAGGCGGCTCTGGAACTTCATTATTCTCTGTCTGGACGAAGATGGCCATCTGGGGAGCTCGGCCGGAAAAATGGGTCTTCTTAAGGAGCTGCGTGGTTCATGGTAAGAAGAAAGAGAAAATGGGATAAGAGTATACTCCTACTCATACTGATCGTTTTGGTGGTTGTGGCCGCCGGGGTATTTGGTTATTTTCAGCTGCGGACCGACCTGTTCACGGAAAAACTCGAAACGGGAGATCCCGTAGCTGTGCTGTTCTGCCTGGCGGGTGATAAGGATTACGGATTCTTCGAAATTTTACTCTATCATCCCGATACCAATCGGGGAGCCATCATTTATATTCCTGGAAATGTGGGCATGATTATCGAATCGCTGAGGAAGGTGGACAGAATCGACGTTCTCTACGACAGGGGGAATCTGAGTCCGCTGATCGACAAGATCGAGGAACTGGTGGCTCTTGACATCCCCTTTTTCATCGACCTTCAGGATGAAGAACTAAGGAATCAGGTGGATCTGCTCGGTGGCCTGGAGCTGTTTATCCCCAATCCGGTGGATACGGCCGTAGCAGGAAAGCGGGTGCTGTTGCCCTCTGGCAGCGTTGTTCTGGACGGCGACAAGATCCGGGAGTTCATCGCCTATCAGGAGGAGATGGAAAATGAGGTCGACTCTGTGGGCAGAAAGCAGAGGTTCCTCCAGACGTTTTTGAGGAGCATCGCTGATAGTGACTTGGTGGCGGAGAAGAACGGCTTTTCAGTGTTTCGTGGCAATTTGAACACCAATATGAGCCCTCGCGCTTTGAGCTCGTTTGTCGCAGAGATGAAAAAACTGAACGACGAGAAGATAGTATTTCAGCGGGTTTTAGGTAGTTCCCGGATCGTGGACCAGAAGCAGCTGCTGTTCCCTCACTTTGACGGACAGCTGCTGAAAGAAATCGTGAAACAGACGGTTGAGACGATCTCCAGCCAGGAACCGTTTTCCGAGGATGAACTAATCGTCGCTATTGAGGTGCTGAATGGAACCAGTGTGGGCGGTCTGGCTCGACGGGCGGCAAATGTCTTCCAAAGTTTCGGCTACGATGTGGTTTCCGTGGCCAATGCGGACAACTCGGACTATCAGAACACCGTGGTTTTGGACCGCAAGGGGAGGATCGACGTAGCCCAACGGGTGGCCGACCTGATACGTTGCCAGCGAGTGTACTCCCGTTTGGAGGATGAAGGCGACATGACCATAGATGTGACGGTGATACTAGGAACGGATTTCGATGGAAGATATTGTAAAGAATGATGTATTGGATATAGCCAGGCTCCTCGAGGATCATCGCGCCGAGCAAGTCATGGCCCTGTATATAGGGGAGATGAGCGACTGGACCGACTACTTCATCATCTCCACGGTCCGCAGTGCCGCCCACCTGAAAGGATTATTGCGCCTGCTCAGTGAGACGTTTGCGCAGAAATCCATTTCGCCCCTTCGTCCCCGAAAACTCCACAGCCGCGAAGCAGGTTGGGTGCTCATCGACTGCGGGCGTTTTGTCGTACACCTTATGGACAGGGAACACCGCGAGTTTTACGAATTGGAAAAGCTGTGGTTTAAGAATGAGTTGATCTATTCCTCAAAGTCGTCGTAGTCTAGGTCGTCCTCGTCGTAGTCTTCGTCTAGCTCGTCCTCGAACTCTTCATCCTCTTCTTCGAACTCTTCGTCTTCCTCTTCGTCTTCCTCTTCCTCTTCCTCGAAGTCGTCTTCCTCGTAGTCTTCCTCTAATTCTTCCTCGAACTCTTCATCCTCATCCTCGAACTCGTCCTCATCTTCATAGTCTTCTTCGTAGTCGTCCAACTCGTCTTCGTCCTCGTAGAAATCCTCATCGCCATAGTCGTCGAAGTCCTCGTCGCTCGCCTTGATATACGAAAAGGGGGAAGACATGGGCAGCAACCATGATTCTTGAAACGTGTGTAGATTCATATCCACCTCGCACTTCAGGAATGTCTTCACCCCAATCTATGATCAACAATTGGAATATGTCAACTCTTTTTTGAGCAACTTCCGAGATTTTTTACACCCCCCGGAGAATCCAGCCTATTCGTTGACAGCGAAGCACTTTTGAGTGTATATTCCCCTGCACGGAAGGAGCGGACAGCTGATCCTGAAGGCTCCGGCAAAGGTGAACCTGCATCTCGACATCAAGGGCTTCAGGCCGGATGGGTATCATGAAATCCTCTCCATCGTACATTCCGTACCGCTGTTCGACACGGTGTATATTCGCTCTTTGAAAGAGAAAAACGCCCTGCATGTCTACTGCGATCCCCCGTTGCCCGGCGGAGTGAATATTGCCGCAGCGGCAGTGCAGTTATTTCGAAACCGCTGCGGGCTGGAAGGCGGGATCGAAGTGCGTATCGCAAAACGGATCCCGGTGGGAGCGGGTTTGGGCGGAGGATCCAGTGATGCTGCGGCTGTCCTGAGCGGATTGAACGAGATGTTCGCCTTCCAACTGAGCGCACCCCAACTGCACAGCCTGGCTGCAGAACTGGGAAGCGACGTTCCTTTTTTTCTAAACGGACCGGCAGCTCTGCTCTCGGGCAGGGGGGAAATCATTCGTGTTCTCGCGCCGAGGTCTGATTTGGTTCTGATATTGGTGTATCCGGGCTTTGCCATTTCCACGCTGGAAGCCTATGGGTGGTTTGATGGCGATGAGAAGTACTATCCACCGAAATCGATCGAAGCGGAAGATCTGAAGCTGCAATTCGAAGAAAAAGCGCCGAATTCCTGGGACTTCTTCAACGCCTTTCAGTCCAGCGTAGAGAGACGCCACCCTTTGATAAAAGAGATTGTCATGGAATTGGTAGACTCAGGAGCTCATCTCGCCCAGTTATCGGGGAGTGGGTCCTCCGTTATCGGAGTATTCACCGATGTCCAGGCTGCGCGCTCCGTCGGCAAGCGGATGCGCCTTCGCTACCCCGGCGTGTGGTTGCTCGTGCCCTTGCAAAGTGGAGGTTTGGCGGATTAAAATATGGATGCCCGCAGGGTAAAGGGGGGCAGGAGGTGCACCATGGAGATTACGGACATTCGGATCAAGAAGGTTAGCACCGGGGGTAAGCTCAAGGCGTACGTTACAGTCACCTTTGACGACTGCTTTGTGGTTCATAACCTGAAAATCATATCCGGAAAAGCGGGAACCTTTATAGCGATGCCGAGTCGCAAGACAAAAACGGGGGAGTATAAGGATATCGCCCACCCTATCAATTCGGAATTTCGTCACCGCATCCAGAATGAAATCATCGGTGAGTATGACAAGGTTCAGGACGAGATAGAATCGGTGGAAGAGGATGATTCATTTGACTCTGACGGAGTAGAATCGGATCACCAGCAGGAATAACGTACAATTTAATTTGGTAGTCAACGGCGGATTTTCTCAAAGCAAACATTGGGACGTAGGCAAGCGGTAAGCCACCGGTTTTTGGTACCGGCATTTCGCAGGTTCGAATCCTGCCGTCCCAGAAGCGAACAATCACAAGTGAGGAGACGAGAAACATGGAACAGAAAACACTCGCGGCAAGCCTGAGGAAGACTTTCGGAAGCGCGCACGCCCGTCGCCAAAGACGAAACGGGAAAATCCCCGCCGTGATCTACGGTCACTCCGAGCCCAAAGGATTGATAATAGATGCCCACGAATTCAACACGAAGTTTATGACGATCTCAGAGAGCACGATCATCAATCTCAAGGTGGACGGGGATAACTACGATGTGCTGATCCGAGATTATCAGGAGGATACGATCTCCGGCGCTATAACCCACGTGGATTTCTACGAAATCGAGCGGGGTAAGGCCCTTCGCACGAATGTAGGCCTGCACCTCACCGGCACGGCTGTCGGGATCCGGGAAGGCGGTATTCTGGAGGGTTTCGTTCACGAGCTTGAAGTTGAATGTCTTCCCAAAGACCTTCCCGAGTTTATAGAGGTGGACATCACCAACCTCGAGATCGGGCACTCGATCCATATACGGGACATCGAAGCACCCTCCGGTGTGCACTTTCTGAACTCACCGGATCAGGTCATCTGTACGATTGCTCACAAACGTATAGAGGTTGAGGAGGTGGCCGAAGAACTCGAGGCGGAAGCTCTTGAAGCGGAGGAAGCCGAGGAAGAGGCTGCAGAGGAGCAGGCCGAGGAGTAAGCCCTGGATCTCACCGTTATCGGATTGGGGAACCCGGGGGACAGATACAGCGCCACCCGACACAATGTGGGTTTCAGAACGCTGGATGTACTGGCTGCACGTTTCCGGCGGAGCTTTAAGAAACCCTTTCTAAAGAATTATCTCTTCACCCAGGTGGATCTAGGTGCCGACAGGATGTTTCTGGTAAAGCCCCTGACCTTTATGAACAACTCAGGAGATATCTTTCCGGAGATCCTGAAGCGCACGGGTGCCGGGCTTGAATCGATACTGGTGGTGTGCGATACGATGGATCTGACTGTCGGACAGTGCCGGGTGAAACGAAGTGGCTCTGCTGCCGGCCAGAAGGGATTGGCCAGTATCATCCGCCGGCTGGGCAGACAGGATTTCCCGAGACTGTACATAGGCATCGGACGTCCAATTCACCGCGACGACGTGGTGAGGTACGTGCTGTCCGCAGCCAAGGGAAAAGAAGCCGTTGCTCTGGAGGAATCGGTTTACAGGGCGGCGGAAGCTGTGGTCCAGCTCCAGAAAGAGGGGCTGGAAAAGGTGATGAATGTCTTCAACAGAAGAGCCGAGGGGGATTGAAGAACAGGTCCTGCGCTACCTGCAGCGATTCGAAATTGGCCGGGGATCCAGCCTGCTGGTGGCCCTGTCCGGAGGACCGGACTCCCTCTGCCTGCTCAGCATTCTTCACGATCTGCAGAAGCGCTATCCTCTCAGCTTGTACGTTGCCTACCTGGATCACGGTATGCGTTCCGCATCTGAAGCGGCCAGGGAACTGGAGTTCGTGCGCTCTACCTGCGCCGGGATGGGCCTGGAGTTGGTCTGGGATTGCTTGCCACGAGGGGTGATCGTACAGCGGGCCGGATGCACCGGACGGAGTGTGGAGGAGGTTGCCCGCCAGGCTCGCTATGAGTTCCTGCGCACCGCATCGGCGCAGAACTCCTGTGACTACATCGCCCTGGGACACACGGCGGACGATCAGGCGGAGACCGTGGTGATGCGTTTTTTCCAGGGGATCGGGCTGGGCGGACTCCCCGGAATACCGCCTGTCCGAGGTGATTTGATACGTCCCCTGATCGACTGCAACCGCGCCCAGATCTTGGAATACCTCGCCGATCGCGGTTTAAAGTATCTGACGGACTCCACCAATCTGGACAGGCGCTACCTTCGAAACGCCGTACGCCACGAGCTGCTCCCCGTGGCTGAACGGATTTTCCCGGGCTTGCGCGGCAGCGTGCTTTCCCTCTCGAAAAGGCTGGAACGATTACGGTCCTACGTAGAATCGGAGAGTCAGCGGCGTCTGCCCTGGAAACCGCTTCGCGGCGGGTACGCTATCGAGGGAAGGCGCTTTCTCGCGGTTCCGGGATTGTTGCGCCTGTTTTCCCTTAAAGCTTTGATCAACACCCTCCGCGCGGAAAGCAGTCGGGTACCCTACAGATTCCTCTCCGCGGTTGAGCGGGACGACATTATCGCCAACAGGCGAGTCGTGCTCTCCGGATATGGAATCCGACTGTACTGGCGAGGGGCTCGGCTGATCTTGGCTGCGGATATTGTCGGACATACCGAAAAAGGTTATTTTATAGAAGAAAGAAACGCCGGCCGGGTGCTCGTACCCCAGGCCGGACTGCTTTTCGAGTTCGATTCCCCGGTGCGGGATGGCGGTCGTTATCTTTTTCGTTCCTACAGGACCGGGGACACAATCACTCTCCAGGTCGGGAACAAGAGAGTCAAAAAGTTGTTCGCCGAATGGCGGGTTTCGGAGTGCTGGAAAATCCCGGTCGTGGAAACGAGGGCCGGGATCGTTGCCGTCCTCGGCGGTGTGTTCGGGTATGAGGACCGGTTTCGCTGCGGCATGAGTCTCGAGCAGGGAAAAGCGTTAAAGAGTATGGTTCACAGATACGATGTGGAGGTAGAGTGAACGGCGATAATAGAAAGGACAAGCGGGGTCCGGAGGGAGGTCCGCCGCGCCTGCAGTTCAACAACAGAATTGCCCTGATATCCCTGCTGGTCTTGGTAGTAATATTTATACTGTTCTTCGTGTACAGTGACCGCGGCACCAGTCAGGAGATTCCCTACTCGGTGTTTCTGAACTACGTCGATCAAGGTCTAGTAGATTCAGTGAAGATCGTGGACAACACCGAGGTGCAAGGTACACTCCAGAATCAATCCGGGCAGCTGAACACCTTCCGGACCACGATCCCCTATCCCGACGCCGGCCTGATGGACCGCTTGCTGGAAAAAAATATCCGTGTGACCGGCGGCCCCAAGAGCGTCTCTCCTTTCAGGATATTCATCGATTTCCTGCCCTGGATCCTCATGATCGTGTTTATCTGGTTCATGTTTCGGCAGGTTCAGGGAAGCGGTAATCGAGCCTTTAACTTCGGGAAGAGCCGGGCGAAACAGTACCTGGACACCGGGAAGAAAATCACCTTCAACGATGTGGCCGGACAGGAGGAGGCCAAGTACGAGCTCCAGGAGGTTGTGGAGTTTCTGAAAAGCCCCCAAAAGTTCTCCAAGCTCGGCGCTAAAATTCCCAAAGGAGTGCTTTTAGTCGGGATGCCCGGCACAGGCAAGACGCTGATGGCCAAGGCTATCGCCGGGGAGGCGGATGTATCCTTCTTTCACATGTCCGGCTCTGATTTCGTAGAGATGTTTGTCGGTGTGGGTGCCAGCCGGGTTCGGGATCTCTTTGAACAGGGCCGCAAGCATGCACCGTGCATTCTCTTCATCGACGAACTGGACGCCGTGGGCCGGGTTCGCGGGGCAGGCTATGGCGGCGGGCACGATGAGCGCGAGCAGACCCTCAACCAGATGCTGGTGGAGATGGACGGCTTTGATACCAAGGACGGGGTGATCATCGTAGCGGCCACCAACAGGCCCGATGTCCTGGATCCGGCGCTGCTCAGACCAGGCCGCTTCGACAGGCAGGTGGTGATCGATATGCCCGATACGAGGGAGCGGGAAAAAATTCTGAAGATACACTGCCGCAACATCCCCCTATCAGAAAACGTAGACCTGAACAGGGTCGCCAGGGCTACTCCGGGATCCTCGGGTGCGGATCTGGCCAATCTGGTCAATGAGGCGGCTCTGTACGGGGCCCGACGCAACAAGCAGAAGGTCGACATGGAGGACTTCGAGGATGCCCGTGACAAGACAATGATGGGTGTTGCCAGAAAATCAAAGGTCATTCCTCCGAAGGTGAGGCGGATGACCGCCTATCATGAGGCGGGCCACGCCCTGCTGCACTACTATCTGAAAAACGCAGATCCCCTGCACAAGGTCACCATAGTGCCCCACGGACAGGCGCTGGGTGTAGCTTTTTCCCTTCCCGAATCCGACGCCTACTCCCGCAGTGAGGGCTGGCTGGAGGACCGCATTACCATTACCATGGGCGGGTACGCCGCAGAAGAGATCATCTTTCAGGAGAACACCACTGGTGCGCAGAACGATATCGACCAGGCCACGGAGATCGCCCGCCGTATGGTCTGTGAGTGGGGAATGTCGAGATCCCTCGGTCCGATCGCCTATGGTCAGAAGGAAGAACCGATTTTCTTGGGTAAGGAAATCGCTCGTCACAGGGATTACTCGGACGAAACCGCCAAGCTCATCGACAAGGAAATTCGCGGTATTGTGGAATCCGGTCTGAAAAAAGCAAAAGATCTGCTTACCGAGCACAAGGATCATCTGGAGCTCCTGGCCACGACTCTGGTAAAGCAGGAAACCCTGGATGATGCCCAGATCAGGGAGCTGTTGGGATTACCCGCCAGGGAGAAGATGGAAGAGTAACGACGTTCGTGATTTCCGTAATCCTAGTATCTTTGTTCCTCCTTGTCGAGCCGGAAATCAGCGCTCAGGAATCATATGCAGGATCCGCGGAGTTCAGAATCGCCCACGGATACGTACAGCAGGCCGAGGTTTTGTACAGGGAAGGACGGTACCATTACGCCGCCCGGTTGCTGGACGCGGCGCTGGAGTTCTTGCCGGGCTATTCCGAGGCCGCCTTACTGTACGCAAAAATTGATCTTCGAACCCAGGATACCACCTGGAAGGCGATCGAGCACCTGGAAACCGCCGTGCGCTCCAACACCTGGGTGCACACCGAACCAGCGGCAGGGGCTGTAGAGTTGGCCCGACTGTACGTTCGTACTTTCCGCTTTCAGGAGGCGCGGCAGATAATCTTGAAGTTGGAGGACACCGCTCCGGCCGGCAGGGGCAGTTCTGAGCTGAGCATTCTGTGGGCCCAGACGCTCATCGGTCTGGGGGATCTTGGCGCCGCTCAAACCTTCCTCTCCGAGGCGCTGCGGCAGTTCCCCCAATCACCGCAGCTGTACAAGCTGCTCGCAGAGGTGTTGAATCGCCGCGGCAGCAGGCAGTCCGCGAGGGATGTTCTGCAGAGGGGCATAAAGGAGATGCCGGAGGAGGCGGAGCTGATCTACCAGCTGGCGGCACTGCAAGGGAGTGCTGATGGTCGCCGTGAGCTGGTCGAGCGCTATATCCAGGTCGGGGGTAGTGATCCTGCAGCGGCCCTTCTGGCGGTGGGTGGCGGGAGTCGGCGGCGATACCTCGATCTGTTTTTCCGGATGGGCGGCAACGGTAGGATAGACCACCTAGATCAGCTTCGCAGGATGCTGCCGGAAGAGGAGTTCCGCGAGCTAATCGATGGGTACAGCGGGTCAAGAATCAGTGACGCCAATCGTGACGGATTCTACGAACAACGGTATGAGTACGAAGGTGGAGTATTGAAGCGGTGGATCTCCGACCAGGATCAAAACGGGATCCCCGAGGCTACGGTCGATTTTGAACGCGGAATCCCGCGCGTCGTTAACTTGAGTTCCGGGGGGGATCTTCAAGATCTGCAGTACCGCTATAGCGATTATCCGTTTCTGCATTCGGCTACCGTGTTTTCCGGACCTTTGCGCCAGGAGTACAGGATGATCCCTTACACCGTCCGCCATCCGGTCTTCGTTGCTTCCGAGCAGCTGCAGCTTCAGTTGCGATCCGGCGTGATCGCAGGCCAGGATTACATACGCAGAAACTCTTACGGTATGGAGGAGTACTCAGGAGACGATCCGATTCCTGACCGCAGGATTCACCTCCTGGACGGTCGTATCACACGAGTCGATGAGCTGCCCGATGCCCGGGGGAACTTCACGCGCACGATATACTACGCGGGTTCGCTGCCTGTGAAGGGTTTCAGGGATATGGACGGTGACGGATCACCAGAGATTCGCGAACAGTTTCTGAACGGTCGGTTGTGGAAAATCACGATGGATCAGGATGGGGATGGAAACAACGAATTCGAGCAGGTCTTCGAATCCGATTCCTATCGAATGTATTGGGACTACGACAACGACGGCGTGTATGACAGCCGCGAGTTTAGCCGAAGCGACGGAACTCTGGTACGAGGATTTTCCTCTCGCTTGAACGGGATCTATGATCTGTCCGACTCCGGAGGATCGAGATGAAACGCCTCTTGGTCCTGTTATTGAGTCTGAGCGTTCTGGCCTGCAAAAGCACACCCGGATCCATGCCTGCCGAGGACATAAAAGAACTCGGCTCGGTGCGCCTCCAATCCATTCAATCGAAAATCGATGAAAACAGGCTTACCGAGGCGTTCCAGGATATCTCCTTTCTGATTCGAAATCCGGATAATGAAATTTCGACAACGCAACTTGAGGATCTCTCTACCCAGGTCCTCGAGCGCATCGTGACGGAGTTCCACGGGAAAATCGAACAGGAGGAATACGGAGCAGCCCTGCGCCTCTATCTTTCTCTTGTCGGCATAGATAAAGCCGATCTTGTACCGGACTGGTCCGCACTCGTGTTGCTGCAGCGCCTGGCCGAAGCCGGCTATGAGGCTGGAGAGAAGACTCTGGCCTTCTACTACGCGCAGAGGGCGCTTGCGCTGGGGGCGGTGAACGAGCAGGTGCTTGCCCTGCTGCTGGAGCTTTCTCGGGAATTTGAGAACGCTACGGTATTCGATCAAGCTCTGATGGAGTTCCAGCGGCAAGGATTGGATCTCCCGGAGGACGCGGCTGGCCCGGGAGTAGTCATGCCCTCGGTGGATCGAATGGTGAAGGGTACGGTGACCATCTGGGTGGATCGGGGCATAAAGCTGGAGCGCGGGATGGGTTTTCCCGATAGGGTGATCGGCAGCGGTTTTTTCATAGATGATCGGGGATACCTGCTTACGAACTACCACGTCGTGGCCAGCGAAGTGGATCCCGAGTATGAAGGATATTCCCGCCTCTACATCCGCCTCTCCGAAAGAGTGGAGGAGAAGATACCCGCCCAGGTCGTCGGTTACGATCGCATCTTCGATCTTGCCCTGGTCAAGGCCGAAGTGGATCCCGGTTTTGTCTTCTCCTATGGCGGCAGTGCCGATCTGAAAGTCGGCGGCAGGATTATCGCCATTGGTTCCCCGGCGGGATTGGAGAATACGGTCACCTCGGGGATTGTTTCCGCCACCGGTCGACGCTTTCTGCAGATGGGTGATGCTATTCAGGTTGATGTACCCATCAACTATGGAAATAGCGGCGGACCGCTGCTGGATGACAACGGCAAACTCGTGGGCATCGTCTTCGCCGGAATCGAACAGTTCGAGGGAGTGAACTTCGCCATCCCCTTCGACTGGGTGGAAAGAGCGCTTCCCCGCTTATACGAGGGCGAAGAGGCGAGACATCCCTGGCTGGGGGTGGCTCTCCAGGAGGGGGACAAGGGTCTGGAGATCATTTATACGGTCCCAGACTCTCCGGCTGATAGGGCTGACTTAAGGGAAGGAGACATAATCGAAGCTCTGAATGGAATCAGCTACGAGAAGATCGGTGATATCCAGTCCGCGCTTCTCGACCTGGACTATCCGATGCTGATCTCGCTGCGCTGGCGGCGAGGGACTGAAACTTTCGATGGGGCGCTGAGCCTTGCCGAACGACCCTATAGCCCAATAGAGGAGAGTCTGGCTAGAGACCTGAGGGAAAATGTGCTCCTTCCCCTCTTCGGAATGAAGATCGAGCGCACCAGCCAGTTCCTCTGGAGGGCGAACTACACGGTGCGACGGGTGCTGCCCGGCTCGATCGCCGATGAGACGGGATTATCCAAGGATGATCCCCTGAGCATTCAAGGATGGGACTTGGATACGGAAAACCGCTTCGCCCTGCTGCGGATCTACGTAAAAAAACGGAAATCCGGATTCCTGGAGAGTGCCGTGCAAATGGCCGCCTACTTGGAAACGGATATATTTATCTAATCTCCCTGCGGATCAATCCGCGGCCGCCATAGCCGGTTGGATTTGTCCGCAATAACGGAATCGCTACAGCCGGTCGGCGAACTCTCTCACCTGCTCGTCATACTCCTCACTGGTGAATTCGACCTCCGTGGGGGAGCCGGTGCTCACCTTGGCGATCAGGTGTCCGACGGATTCGTCGGGTACGCTGTGCATGTGCAGCAGATAGTGAACCGTCTCCAATCCGTACCTATCCCTGATATGCTCGAGAATTTCCCTAAGAACCTGCCGGGCTTCATGCTTCCCCTTTGCAGACAGGGTACCGCTTGAAATCCTGATCTCGGTGAAGCCCTGCTGGGCGTGCATATGTCCTACCATTTCTACCACCCGCAGGCCTACCTTATTCGTGAAATGCTCGTAGGTCTTATCCAATGCGGCGAGAGGTTTTAATTTCGTCTTAACGGTGAGATTTAACATGGGTATCCTCCGCTTTGCTCGTTTATAGATAACCTAAAAAGTAATAAAATAATCCGTGTCAAGGCTACTGCCCGAATGCTTTAGATTGTCGTTTCGTCTTCCGGCGGAGTTTTGTCGCGCTTGATCCTGTCCCGGGTTTGCTGAAGTCGGAGCTGGAGCCTTCGGGCTGCAGTTTCGATCCGTGGCAGGTTCGCAGGCCTGAACAGTCGATCCGGGTCTGTTTCGGGGAGCGAAAGCAGAAGATACCGTACCGGGGCGATCGCATCGGACAGAGCCGCTGCGGGGGTGGCGATGGTTCGTATCACCTCGTTCAGAAGTCCCTGTTCCTGCTCACAGAAACGTTCCACCGCCTGCCTGTCTGGTCTGCTGCGTGCTTCAGGTAGCGAGCCCCTTTGCTCCGGTGCGACTTTGGCTGGGGTGGCTGTATCGCACAGGTCGATCAACGTCTGTACGGAGTCGATCCTGCGGGCGCCGACCGGAAGCCCGGACGTTCCCAAATCGAAGCTGCGTGAACAATCCGCATTGATGGTGTGCAGTTGGCGGGCATAGGAGTGGAGAACCAGATCGGAAAGCAGCCGTTCCCCTTGCTTGCCTTGCAACCATAACCGAGGGCGCTCCAGAAGATTTTCGAAGGCAGCCAAACCGCAGGGCCGCATGCGGGTGCACTGAAGAAGCGTGGCCAAGTGGAAGGGCGCGCCCCGAGCGTGGGTTTGGCCTCGGGAGTAAGCGAAATCCAAGCCCGTAAACAACACCGGTCCCGTAGTGATCGCCAGAGCCGCTTCAACCGCGGATACGCCCACCGAGCCCCGTGGGGGCAGCGGGGTAGGGAGCAGGGAGGCGTTCCGGAGCCTATCAAAAAGCGGAAGCGGATGAAAACGGGTGGAAAAAAAGTACAGATCAGAAAAGAGCCGCAGGCTCTGGGGATTCGAGGTCAGATCGCAGAGGATTTTATATCGTGAGTCTCTGTTGGGAAGAAAGTCCTGCAACGTATGGATCTGGGCGTCCAAGGTGAAGACCCAATCGGGGAGTATATCCACTGCCACCAGAACCGGCAGGGAGGTATCTACAGCCATTAGCGTCACCTTCTCCCGTATGCGGTGGATCCAATCCAGACTGTCCTCCAGAGAGGGACCTGCACCACAGATTAGCACCGGCCCTTTTGTGGCCAGATCCGCAATATCCCCCGCATCCGGCAGAAATCCCAGGTTTGTGAACAGATTTTTGAGCCACAATTCTCCCATGGCCAGCAGGGTCAGTTTGTTCTGCCAGAAAAGGCGAATCTCCTCCTCCACGGTTTCCTGTAGCTCCTGGTACTTCCGGCGGTACAACTGATATCCCCCACAGAGGTGCAGGGGAAGGACACGGCGAAATCGCCAGGGTCCCAACTTCTGAAGAACCGCAGCCGCCTGTTCGACTCGGTCTGCTCGGATGATGGTAAGCAGAGGACTTTGGGGTAGCGGCTCGGCTTGGGTCAGGGCAAGTTTAAATAAATTCTCATCCACCTCGACGCAGAGAATATGGCAGGATTCGGGGAGCCGGTCGAGTAACTCCCTCAAACCATATCCAAGCCCGAGGGAGGGAATGAATACGAGGGTCTTTGGTGTTATGAGGAGCTTCTCCACCCGACGAGCAGCTCCGGCTTTTGGATCTTTGGGAGAATAGAGGGTTTTCCCTCTATAGGTAACGGTGAAGCCCCGTCCGGTGTCCACCAGTCGAGGCTCGGCATCGCTCATTGCCTGGGGAACACGTACTCGTAGAATGTCGCGTCGAAATTATCCTGGATGTAATCCGGATTGAGGAGCACGTTCTGGAGATCCTGCTCAACGGACTGCTGGGTGTAGTAGGTGTAGTAATCCCCCAACAGGTCCCGTTCCCGCTCAGGAGCTTCCCGTATATCGTCCAGTCTCAATACAACTACCTGGTCGTCCAGGAGAATCGGAGAGGATACCTGCCCAGCAGCCAGGGAGAAGGCCTGCAGAAAAAAATCCTCGCTGTAGGCGGCGGAGGAAAGGTTCACCTGTTCCAGGGGGGAGCGCACCGGAGACAGGAAATAGTAGGACTGATAATTCAGCGGAAAGTAGTCCGTTAGTCCTACCGTGTAATCCTCCTCCAGGGTGGCACCGAGGAATCCTACATCCTCCACCCGTTCCCGAAAGCTCTCCGCCAGCTCCAGGGTGTAGTCCTCTACCATACCCTTCTCATAGCGCATGACGTAATCCCTTACCACCTCTATGGTTTCTGGTACATTAAAATCGGGTTCCAGTGCGGGGGAGTCGCTGCGAAAGATCACCCAGCCAAAGCGGCTTTCCAGCACCGGAGAGATTTCGGTTTCTTCCAGCTCGAATACAGTGTCCACGGCTGCGCTGTCTTCGAAGTCCGCCTCCATGTCGTAGTAATAACGCCAGCCCATATCGCCGCCCTTCTCCGCGTACACATCCTTGGAATGAGCGCGGGCCAACTCTTCGAAGCTTCCGGTTCGATCGACCAACTTGTTGCGGATCTCCTTTGCTTCCCGTTCGCTGGATTTGACCAGGATGCGGCTGAGCTTGACCCGCCGGAAGCGCTCCCGGTTCTCGGCGGCATAGGTTTGGAATTGTTCTTCCGGGTAGTTGTCAAAGGGGAAACTGACCAGACTGAAGCGTCTCTGTTGCTCCACCATCTCGGCCAGAAACCGGGCTTCCTGCGGGCTTTCCCGCAGTCCCTGAAAGATATCTTCCAGGTGCTGTTCGTGAATCAGCTGTTCCCTGTACAAATTCCTGTAGGTCAACTTCCGGGGATTGGAGGTGGCATTGTAGCGCTCCACGCTGAAAGTGCCGTCTATGGTGTAGGGTCCGCGCTCGATCAAAGCCTGGTTCACCTGATCTTCGGAGATCCACATGTTGCCTTCTTCGGCTTCCGCAAGAATGGCGGTGTGCAGGACGGTCTGGTCGAATGCTGTGCGCCAGACCTGATAGGCTTGCACAGCCAGATCCTCCTGCTCCCCGCTCTGGCGGAGCTGGTCGGCGATGGCGTCTTTTCTTTGGGAGAAATAGTTGTCGGGAAAAAACTCAATAGGCTTATTCTTGTAGTAACCGAATATGATGCGGCCGCCCCCGCCGGTTCGTGATATCGCGGGACCTCCCACGAAAGTTACCACGATCACGATCAGTAGCACCACACTAAAGGCGTAGAGAAAAGGATGCGTCTCCCGCCGCTTTTCCACGATGTTCCCGTCTCGCTGTTGATGTCTACGGGTTGCTCTTCGCATCTCTCTTGAGGGCATGCTGTTTCCTTTCGTTAAGCAGGTTAGAAAATATCACCGAAATCCGGCAAATGTCAACGCAGGTACGGAACATGGTTTTCAGGCTCGAGAATTTTTAACACCCGAGGTATTGACACGGATGCATCCGCTGGTAGTATATTAGCTTGACTTTTCGGGGGCGTAGCGAAGTCTGGTTATCGCGCCGGCCTGTCAAGCCGGAGATCGCGGGTTCAAACCCCGTCGCTCCCGTAAAAACCCCATTGGGGTTTTTTTTTCGGGCTGTGGCGCAGTGGCTAGCGCGCTCGGTTCGGGACCGAGAGGCCGGCGGTTCAAATCCGCCCAGCCCGAGTTTTCCGCTAGTTTAGTTTTTCCTTGGGAAAGCCGAAGATTGGTTTGGGTTTCTCTTTTTACTATGGCAGCGGCACATCTGTCTGTACACAGCGATCTTCGAACCAATGCCTCCAATCTAGTGTTGGTATTGCTGATTCTCACCTTTTTTCTGCTTCCCTGCCTGGTACCGGCTGCCAACGAGAGTTACACCCTTAAAAAGGGAGAGACCCTGTATCGGATCTCCCGGAAATTCGACGTCCCGGTGAACATACTGCAGAGCTACAACGGGATCGACGATCCGAACTCTCTCCGGGAAGGTACTCGCATCCAGATTCCGCCTCGCTACAAGGTGGAGAAGGGGGACACCCTCTACGGCATCGCGCGAAAACACCAGGTCGATCTCGATACCCTGATGGCCTTCAACGGAATTTCAGATTCCACGGCCTTGAGGATCGGAACGGTCCTCTTCCTGCCCGGCTCGACTGCAGGAGGAGAGGGGACCGGCGCGGGAGCGATCACGGATAGCCGCACCTCGGGTAGCCGCACCTCGGACACCACCGCACAATCCAATCTGCTCTGGCCCCATCCTGGTACCCGGGTATCTTTGAGCGGGCGGATCAGTGGAACCCTGATCTACGGGAGCCTGGGAGATTCGGTGGTCTCCGTATCCTCCGGTCGGGTAATCTGGGTCGGTCCGTACAGGGGCTTCAGTCGGGTAATACTCATAGAAGGTAAAAACGGCTATACTTATGTCTATGCGGGAAATGAGGAGACCCTGGTCACCGTGGGGGATACGGTTGTTCCAGGAGCCGAGATCGGACGGTTGGGAAAAAACGTTCACCAGGGAGTGCCTCAATTGTACTTTCTCGTATATCGGAACGGAAAACCCGTAGACCCCTCACTGGCTCCGCGAAGTTGAACGCGTGGAGGGTGGGCACATTCTCAAGGATTTCAATGGGGAAAACTCCGATCGTACTCCTTTGGCAGAGAGTACTCAAGAGCTCGACCCCCTAGCCCTGTATCTCAAGCAGATCTCCCGTTATCCTCTGTTGACCGCGGCGGATGAGCAGACAATCGGTAGGGAGCTCGAGAGGTGTCGATTGTCCCTGAAAAGACTCCGCAATCGCCATAAAAAGGGGCGCTTTCGAGAAAAAGCCTACCAGGAAAAGAGCAGCAATCTTGAACGGCGGCTTGTACAGGCCAAATACAGGATGATCAACGGCAACGTTCGCCTGGTGGTGGCGATTGCCAAAAAGTTCCAATACCGGGGTTTGACCCTGCTCGACCTGATCGACGAAGGCAATATCGGACTGATTGAAGCGGTGGAACGATTCGACTATAAAAGGGGATGCCGCTTTACCACATACGGAACCTGGTGGATCAAGCAGGCGATTATCAAGGCTCTGGCGGACAAGGGGCGGATGATTCGTATCCCGATACATATGCTCAATACCATCAAAAAGTGCTACATGGTCGCCAAGCACCTCACCCAGGAGCTGGGCCGCAATCCTTCAGAAGAGGAACTGGCTCGTTATATGCACATCGACGTGGGCAAGATCGTTTTGGTTCATAAGCTCAGCCAGGATACCACCTCTCTGGACCTGCCGGTGGACACCGATCATACTACCAAACTCGTCGATCTGATACATGATCGCCGTTCTGATGAGCCTTTCGAAACAGTCTTTCACCTGACTCTTCAGGATACGCTCCAACGAGTTCTTCACAGGCTGAGCGCCAGGGAAATGCGCATTATCAAACTCCGCTTCGGTCTGGACTGTGACGGTCCCCACTCGCTGGAGGAGACGGGAAAGCTGCTGGGAATAACCCGGGAGCGGGTACGGCAAATTCAGGAGAAAGCCATTTCGAAACTCAAAGATTCCAAACCGATCCAGGAACTCTGGGATAACTGGTAGTTCCGATGACCCTGAGTTTTCAAGCTCCTCGGGGTTTGTCCGGCCGCATCATCCCGCCTCCGGACAAATCCATCACCCACCGCGCTCTACTGGTTGCAGGAATCGCACGGGGCCGCAGTCTTGTGCACAATCCGCTGAATACGGGAGACTGTGTTTCGACGCGCTCCTGTCTGCGCTCTCTCGGCGTGTCCATAAAAGAGATCCGAAAGGGGCAGGGGGAGTTTTCTCTGGAAATCGAGGGAAGGGGTTTGTGGGGCTTCCGGGAGCCCGAAGATGTCCTCGATGCTGGAAACTCCGGCACAACCGCCCGACTGCTGACAGGTCTGCTGGCCGGCCAGAAGCTGTTTGCCGTTCTTAACGGGGATCACTCTCTACAGGCGCGCCCGATGCTTCGTGTCGTGGAACCCCTGCGTTCGATGGGTGCCGAAATTCAAGGCCGAAATGGCGGCCGAAATCTACCGCTGGTTTTTGTTTCCTCCTCCAAGGAACTGCTGCCGATTGATTACCGGCTGGAGGTCCCGAGCGCACAGGTAAAGAGTGCTCTGCTGTTTGCCGCTTTACGGGCTGCTGACACTGTGCGGATCGGTGGTGCGGTCGCTTCGAGGGATCACACCGAGAGACTGTATTCCTATCTCGGTCTGCCCCTGCGACGGGAAGGTGAGTGGTTGTCCGTTCAGCCGGTCACCGAAGTGCCGCGCTTCGAGCTGACCGTTCCCGGGGACATCTCCTCAGCCGCTTTCTTTATGACAGGGGCGCTGATCTGCGGAAAGGAACTGCTGGTGGAGAATTGCGGCTTGAATCCCAGCCGCCTGGGTTTTGTCGAAGTCCTGAAGCGTATGGGGGCCAGGATCGAGATAGAGGAGCAGGATAGTGCCGGTGGCGAACCGAGGGGTAGCCTGCGGGTCCTGCCCGGTGCGCTGCGGGGAGTAGAGATCCAGGCGGCGGAAATCCCGGCCTGCATCGACGAGATCCCACTGCTCGCGGTGCTGGGAGCCTTGGCTGAAGGAACCACCAGGGTGCGGGGAGCGGAAGAACTGCGCCACAAGGAGAGTGATCGCCTGGCCGCCGTTGATCGGCTGCTCTCCGCGGTAGGAGGACGGCTCGATGTTTCGGAGGACGGTTTTAACGTGCAAGGACCCCAAGCCTTGAGAAGCGGTCTCATCGATCCCAAGGGGGATCACCGCATCGCCATGAGTGCCGCCGTGCTCAGTGCGGGCCTGAGCGGGGCTGTTGCGATTTCCGGTTTCGAGGCGGCCGAAGTTTCCTTTCCGGATTTTGTGGGGATGTTTCGTGCCCTCGGAGGTGAGGTGTCGTGACAGGGCAGGCGCCTCTGAGCTACCGCTTCGGAGAATACACTTCGAAGGTGGCCTTCTTTCCCTCTATTGACACGAAGCGCTTGAGCGGTGACTCCGGGACACTTCTGGTATTTGATAAAAACACCGCCGGCATCCCGGATTCCTCCCAACCTGCGCTTAAGGTTGTCCTGCCCCCGGGTGAGAGGAGTAAGAGCTGGGTGGGAACCCAGCGTATTCTACGGGAGGCCCTGTCTGCCGGATTGGGACGGGACGGTTTGATCGTGGGAATTGGGGGAGGCATGATCTGCGATCTGGCTGCTTTTAGCGCTTCTCTGTTCATGCGGGGCTGTCGTTTGTTTCTCGTACCAACCAGTCTCCTGGCCATGGTTGACGCGGCTGTCGGTGGAAAGACTGCCATCAATTTCAGGGGATACAAGAACATGGTGGGCACGTTCTATCCGGCGGAACAGATCTGGATTGCAGTATCTGCATTGCGGTATCTCCCAGAAAGAGAGTTCCGTTCGGGATTGGGAGAGGTGATCAAGACGGCTCTCCTGGGGGATCCGGTCTTGTTCGAAATTCTCCTGAACCGAAGAGAGCTTGTTCTGGCCAGGGATTCTGCCATAATGGAGGAGCTTGTAAGGCGCTGTGTCGAGGTGAAAGCCCGGATAGTGGAGGAAGATCTGAGAGAGTCGGGCGAGCGGGCCTTTCTCAATCTGGGTCACACCTTCGCCCATGCGTTGGAAATGGAAACGAAATACAGGTTATGGAGCCATGGTCAGGCCGTGGCCTGGGGATTGGTCCAGGCTGCAATGCTCTCCGAGACCCTCGGATTGGCCGATCCAAGCTACACCGCCGCTGTCCAGAGCCTGATCCGGTCCTACGGTTTTGATTTGCAGCCCGGGCGAAAACCGGAATCGGTCGTAGCGGCGATGCAGGTGGACAAGAAGAAGAGGCGGGGAAAACTTCGACTTGTGCTTCAGCGGGGAATCGGAGATACTGTGGTCAGGGAGGTTGATCCCCTCCTTATTGTGGAAATGCTGAGCCGGTCTGCGAGAATATTCCCATGAAGATTACCAAGAACATCTACCAGAAGTATGTGAAGACCTTCGAGCCCGGGGAGGTGCTGTTCAATGAGGGTGAGCAGGGTGACGTGATGTTTATCATCATCCAGGGGGAGGTGGAGATTCGCAAGCAGACCTCCTCCAAGACTTCCAGAACCCTGATTACCTTTCACGAAGGGGATATCTTCGGAGAGATGGCCCTGGTCGAGAAAAAGCCCCGTTCCGCGACGGCTATTGCCGTGACCCCCTGCCGTACCCTGGTTATGAACGAAGCCCTGCTGGACAATATGATCGAGAATAATCCGGATTTTGCCAAAAAGATGATCCGCATTCTCTCCGAACGGATCCGCAAGGCAAACCTCATCATACAGAATATTGTAAGCACCAATCGTCAGAATCAGATTTACAACGGACTAAAGACTTACGCGCAAAAGAAGGGTATTTCCACCTTTAAAGGCCATCGGGTGAAACTGAGTGAATTCCACGACTGGGCGCGCAGTCGTCTGGGGATCAGCGAAAAGGAAACCAAACACACCGTTGCGGATTTGTTGAAGCGGAGAATCCTGGCTCCTTCGGCGGTTGGCAAGGAAGAGATAATCGTTAATCTCAACCGGCAGCTGTATTGATTCCCTGTCGCTCCTACAGTGTTTCCAATTCCTGGGTGAGCTCTCTGTAGACCCTGTTGATTTCACCGCTGCTGTTCAGACTCTGCTGATCCGCCAGGGTTTCCAGGCTGTACAGGCTCTCATTCAAGGCGGTGACGTAGTTGCGGGTACCCCGGAACCAGAAACTGCTATGCCCGTCTGTGTGAAGGGCCAGGAATCCCAGCCGTTTCTTCTTGTTCGGCAGGCGACACAATTTAAGCAGGTTCGCAAGCGAGTTTTCCAGAAGCTCGAGATCATCCGGCACGGAAAAATGCCCCTCGGGTAACTCCTGCAGAATCCGGGAAGGCTCGATGCGGGGGATGAGCTTGAGGATTGTGGACAGCCGCATGCCGGAAAACACCTCGTGGTCGCCGATGAGGAGTTTGCCCCGGAGTTTGTGGTGATGGGGCAGCGCCTGGATATCGGCCGCCGCTGCTACGGGGCGTATCTTCTCCCAGGGTAGGATGACCGTTTTCTTCTTGCCCTTCTCCACGCGGATTTCGAAATTTTCCCTGCCTATTTTCACGTAGTTCGTAAAATCTCGCTTGGTAGCTTTTTTCCCTCCTCCCGCCGCCCGCCCGCCATGAGGAATGAGCTGCTCGGCCAGCAGAGGGGAAATACGTTGCAGCCAGGCACGGCGCAGCGGGGATACCGAGTGAGCCCAGGTCCGTGAGGTGCGGACGATCTCTCCGGCCACGATATAGGTCGGATCTTCGCGAAACATGACCGATCCCGGATGGATCTGGATGCGACCGGCAGTCGATGTTTTATAGACTCCCCTTCCCGAGCGCACGCATACGAACTGGATCAGTCCCCGGGCGATGCTGCAGAGGTAGTCTGAGATTTCTCCTCCAGAGCCTACCGGCACTCCCAGCCCGGACACGATCTCCTCCAGCTGCAGCTTGATGTTCACGATTTCCTTCATGG
Source organism: Spirochaetaceae bacterium (assembly GCA_020353535.1). Taxonomy (GTDB): domain Bacteria; phylum Spirochaetota; class Spirochaetia; order SZUA-6; family DRHE01; genus JAFGQJ01. Next base: position 856,653 of record CP070696.1, read on the forward strand.
TGCGCAGGTCCAGGTAGAAGCGCCGGCAGAAATCTTCGGGATTCCTGCTCTTTCGAAAGCCCCGGAACAGTTTTAAATATGAAACGAAATCACCCATTGGATCGCGGAAGGTATGGTGGGCTTTTCTGGCTTCCAGTTCTTCGCCGGGAGGAAGGATGAAGGGATTGCGCGTGGAGAGAAAGGCGGCGCCTATGAGCACCTCTTCCATCACGTTCGGATAGCTGTCGATCGCCTCCACGATAGCCCGGGCCAGTCGGGGGAGAATGGGGAACTCCAGCATGCGCTGCCCGATCGGTGTAACTTCCCGATGCTCATCCAGAGCCTCCAAGAGGCGCAGTGTTTCGATGGCGCTCAAGATCCCTTCTCTGCTGGGGGCGGAGATAAAATCGAAGGCTTCGAAGTTTCGAATGCCTAATTCAGCCATGCGCAGCACCACCTCCGACAGATCGGTTCGCAGGATCTCCTCGGTTGTGTACAGTGGGCGCTGGTCATAGTCCTTTCGGGTGTACAGGCGATAGCAGGAACCCGGCCGGGTTCTACCCGCCCGCCCCTTGCGCTGATTCGCCGAAGCCCTCGAGATGGGAACTTCGATCAGGGAGGAGGTGTAGTTTCGCTGGTTGTAGTAGTTGATTTTCGCCAGACCGCTGTCGATCACCGTGGTAACACCGTCGATGGTCACGCTGGTCTCGGCGATATTGGTTGCCACGATAACCTTCCGCCTGCCGGGGTAATCGTCGAAAACTCTTTCCTGCTCCTCTGCCGATAATCGGGCGTAGAGCGGTAGAACCTCGAGGGTACGGCGGTTCGGGAGACCCTGGATTTGGGCTATACAGCTCTTGATCGCTCCCTCACCGGGCAGGAAGATGAGAATATCTCCATTGCCCTCTCCGGCTGCGGGAGTCACGGAACGACTTTTTCTGCTACCTTTGCCCTTTCTCTGCCTGGAAGGACCCTGCGCAGCCAGAGTCAGCACTATTCTGGCGATCTTTTCGAGCAGCCCATCCTGACCGCTTCCCGGCTTTGGAGGATCGTAGTGAATCTCAACGGGGTACATCGGCGTATCGATATTTACGATGGGACAGGCGTCAAAATATTCACTGAATGTTTCGGCGTTGATCGTGGCGGATGAGACCACCACCTTGAACTCGGGCCGTTCATCAAGGATGCGTTTCAGCAGCCCGAGTATGAAATCAATATTCAGACTGCGTTCATGGGCCTCGTCCACCATAATAATACCGTAGCGGGTTAGGGCGTGATCCGCCTTGATCTCCTGAAGTAGAATTCCGTCGGTCATGATCTTGATGCGGGTTCTCGCATCGGTGCGATCCTCAAAGCGCATTTTATAGCCGATCACGTCGGGTATGTCGGTCCCCTGCTGGCGGGCAATAAAATCGGCAACCGATACGGCCGCAATACGGCGTGGTTGGGTCACCCCGATCACTCCCCGATCGGCGAATCCGGCTTCAAGGAGGATTTGTGGAATTTGGGTCGTTTTACCGCTGCCCGTCGGGCTTTCCACGACGATGACCTGGTGAGAGTTCAAAGCATCCAGGATACGATGTTTCTGCTGATAAACGGGAAGGTTCCGGGGGTCCACGCGGGGGATCCTACCTGTCCTGAGGCGGGTGCAGGAGCGCGGAGATGCGCTCAAGGAGATCTTGGAAAGTTAGATTATCGTAGTTTTGTCGCAATCGCAGATCCCGCAGGTTATAGATGTTTTTCTCCATCTCGTTCTGGCCGAAGAAAATCGCCAGGGGAATACCTCGCTTCTCAGCGTACCTGAGCTGGGCGGCGATTTTTTTTGTGCTGGGGTAGATCTCCGCGGACACGCCGCTACTGCGAAGGGATCGCCCCAAATTGTGGTAAATCCCAAGCAGAGGCTCGTCGAGCAGCAGAATCAGAACGTCCGGCGCGGTTTTTTGGGATCCGGGCACCTGCAAGTCTTCCAGGGCCGATACCAAGCGGTCCAAGCCTATGGAAGCCCCGACACCGGGAAGCTTTTCCTTTGTGTACAGTGAGGCCAGGTCGTTGTAGCGCCCGCCGGAGCAAACCGAGCCGATATCCGCTGCCTCATTGAGAAAGGTTTCAAAAACCACCCCAGTATAGTAGTCCAGGCCGCGGGTGATGGAAGGATCCAGGAGCAGTAGCGTATCCAACGAGCATTCTTCGATGCACCCCAAAATGCTCTGTAGTCTGGCCACAGCCGGACTGTCCTGCGGTAGTGCGGAGGATAGCTTTTCCAGGGTTTGTCGGTTGGTATCCTCCGGGATGATGAAATCGAGGATTTTCCGGGCGGGTTGTTCCCCGATCCGTTTCTCCAATTGAGCTTCCACCTCTGCCGCGCCGATTTTCTTGAGTTTATCGATTGTGCGCAGAACGGGCAGATACTCTCCGGCCAGGTCCATCGTCTCCAATAGTTCGTTGAACAGCTGGCGGTGAGAGAAATGTACGCGGAAAGCCTCGATCCCGAGTGCCCGCATGCTCTCAGCCATAACCGTCATGATCTCGAAATCCGCCGAGGTCGAATCCACGGCCACGATGTCGAAATCGATCTGGATAAACTCCCTGTAACGGCCCCGCTGGGTGTTTTCCCCCCTCCAGACCTTGGCCATGTGGTAGCGTTTAAAGGGCAGCGGAAGCTGGTGGTAGTGGGCGGCCATGAAACGGGCGAAAGGAACGGTCAGGTCAAAGCGCAGGGCCACGTCCCGCTGTCCGTGGTCGAGAAAGCGATAAACCTGCTTGTCCGTCTCCCCTCCGCCCTTACCCAACAAGATCTCCGCGTATTCCATGGCTGGCGTGTCTATGGGTACGAAACCGAAGCTGCGAAAAACTGCTGTGAGCTTCTCCTGGATTTCGAGCTTTCGGGACTCCGTGTCTGGAAGTGAGTCACGGAATCCACGTAAATTTCGGGGTTCGATGATCTCTGCCATGATTACTAGTTCACAGAGTATCCTGATCGATCCGGATTCTGTCAAGGCGCGTCGCGGTAGTGAAGGACATCTTGATGCGAACCCCACCTATCACTACAATAGGGAACATTTCAATTTGTTGAACCTGGACGATAGCACCTTGCTCATTCGCTACGGCACCAATCCAGACGGAAAACTAATCAAGAAGGCGGAAGTCTATACTGCGGAGGATCATCGCATCGATCCGACTTTGATCGATCTGGACGCCCGCAGGATCATCCGACGGCTGCAGCGGGAAGGATTCAAGGCCTATATCGTAGGTGGGGCGGTGCGGGATCTGCTGACTGGACTACAGCCCAAGGATTTCGATATCGCCACCGACGCTTTGCCCCGAAGACTTCGCAAGATCTTTCCCAATTCCAGAGTCATCGGCCGCAGATTCCGGCTCGTACACATTTACTCCGAGCGGGAGGGAAAGGGCAAGATCTTCGAAGTGAGCACCTTTCGCGCCAGTCAGCGCTCAGAGCATTCCAGGGGCACCTCGATATACGGTTCCGTGGAGGAGGATGTGTGGCGGAGAGATTTCACAGTGAACGCCCTCTACTACTGTCCGGAGCGAGGAATAATAATTGATTTTGTCGGCGGCTACAGGGATATTCAGGAAAAAAAGATCTGCCCTCTGATACCCGCTGACACCTCCTTCCGGGAAGATCCGGTGCGCATGATTCGCGGAATCAAGTACGCCGAAATGACCGGTTTTCCTCTAGGCCCCGCGCTGACGGCGTCGATAAAACGGCATCGCCGCAGACTGAGCGGCTGCTCCGCGGCACGCCTGACCGAAGAGCTCTACAAGATCCTCTCCAGTGGCCATTCCGCCGCTATTTTCCTGCAAAGCTATCGATTGAAGCTGCTGGAAGTCTTTTTCCCAACGCTGCACGACCGCTGGCATTCGTTGGGCAGACGGCAGCTTCTCGAGAATCTACGAGCAAACCTGGATCTTTTGGACCGGCATGTAAAAAAGGACACCCTCAGCCGGGGTTCGATGCTGGGGTATTTAATGCGCAGCTTCAACAAACGTTGGGACCCGAGTACCGATGTGGAGCAGGTGATGGTATGGATTCAGGAGAGCTGCAAACCCCTGATACCCTCCCGCAAGGAGTGTCAGAGAGCGGCTACGCTACTGCTTCGCTGGACTACTGCATGACCTCTATGCGCTGCAGCAGCGATTCGGCCTTTTCACGGTAGGAGTCTGCATCCAGCTCTTTGGCCTTGAGCAGATATTCCCGCGCCTGATCGTATCGCTGGTCGGCGAAGAAGTTTACTCCCAGCGCATAGTGGATGAGTGCGGCATCGATGCCCAGCTCTTGGGCACGATTGTAGAACGAGTGGGCGACCTCATACGCCTTTTCCTGATAGGCGATCAAACCAAGGTAGTAATACGGGATATAGTTGTCGCTGCGAAGCTTTAGAGCCTCTTCGAAGCTCGAGCGGGCGGTTGAGAAATCCTCCATCCCGTATTGATCCACACCCAGGCGGACCAGATCATTGAAGGTCATCAGCGAGGCGATATAGGACTCGAAAGAGCTCTGCAACTCCACCAGATCGACCCAGCGAAACGCTTTTTCCAGGACATTCCGGGAGTTCGCGCCCAGAGTCGAGCCTTCCGCCAGGACGGCCAGGCTTTCCCACAGAATTCTGTTATGCTTCCTCTCCGGGCTTTGATGAAGAAAGTGGACCAATCCCCAGGCGCTGGGGTAGAAGATTTCGATCCGCGCTTGCGCCTGTTCCTTGGTGATGAGAAGCAGATCGCCGAGGGTCAGTTCACCCATGATTTCTTCGCTGGCGAGCAAGTTTTTAAGAGATTCAAGCCAGGCGTAGTTCGCCTTCCAGCTGAAACTCTCGGTCATCGGATCGTACTGGGCGTATTCCAGAAAGGTTGCCATTCCCTCCTCGATCCACAGGGGAGCTGCAGGCACGAAGGCGGAAAGGAACTGAATGAATCCGTAGTGAAGCAGCGACGGGTTGAAATCGCTTTCCTCCCTCTGGAAACCGACGAGTTCGCTGCGGCCGGGATCACTGTATGAGATATAGACGAAGTCCGAGCGTGTTTCTGAAATCAGTCGATTGAGATAGCTATCGTAGTCCTTCTTGTCGCTGAAAATCCGTACGCGCAGTGGAAGCGCCAGACGGTCCAGATCGAAGTGCAGGTACTCGTTGTACAGCTTCAAGGCCGCTTCCAGCTTGCGGGCGATCTCCATGGCTGCCGTGACGCTCGAATCGGAAGTCACCCGATAGTGCTTGCTTGACCAGCTGAAAGTATCCAGTTGCTGACAGGGCACCTGAGTTGCGCAAAAACACAAAACCACGCCGCATACTGCGGCAATAAGGCGAGATGATTTCATAGCGCTCCCACGTCACCGTGATTTTAAGTCCTCATCCGCGGGATGTCAAATCATTATTTTTTTTGATTCTTGCGACGGGACTTGCGTCGGCGGGGCATTTTTTCCAGCAGCCTGGCGACGGGACGCAAACTCGGGATATCCTCCATCACGATCTTTATAGACGTGGTCATGGGAATGGCCAGCAACACGCCGGGGACTCCCCAGAACCATCCCCAGAAGAACAAAGCGAAAAAAACGACGGGAATAGTGATTCTCAGACCCGATCCCACCAGATTGGGTTCTAACAGCTGAGCCACCAAATTCTGCAGGATTACCAGGATGAGGAGGATCCACAAGGCCTTGCCAATGGAAGCGAACTGCACCAGGGCGATCAAAACAGGCAGCACCACGGCGAACAGCGACCCGAGATAGGGAATGAAATTGAGAACGAAGGTGATAAATCCGAGAACAATGGCGAATTCCACGTTGAAAAGCGCCAGAACGAGCCCGCTGGATACGCCGATGATCATGCTCACGAAGCTCTTGATTCCCACATACTTGCGCAGATCCTTGTCGATGTGAACGAGTACCATGACCAGTCTCTTGGCCTCTTTGCGGGGAAAGCTACGCAGCAGTTTTCGCGTCGCCGTGTATTTGCTGGTAAGAATCAAAAGGGAGAAGATAAACACTAAAAAGAAATCCGCCGCCAGATTGGCCATGGACCTGACCGTTGAAAACACCAGGGGGCCGATTTGGATTCTTTTCAGTTCATCGAGAGTCCGCAGTTCGAAAAAGTCGTTTGTCAGCCGTTGGAACCGGGCAACCGCCTCAGTGAGCATATTCACGAAGGCTGTCTGATAGCTTGGAATCTTTCTGGCAAAGTCGAGGGTGTTGTCATAGAGGACGTAGCCGAACACGGAAAAGGCACCCAGAAAGAGAATGCCGGCGATGATCACGGCCAGAACTACTGGCACCCGGAGTCGGCGCAGAAAGGCCACCAGCGGATCCATGAAGTAGGCGAGGAAGGCCGCGATGAGCACGGGAATGAAGACCGATCGGGCCAGTCGCAGAATAACGCCCGCGATAAGGATGGTAATAAGAGTAAGAAGGATATTACTCGTTACCCGTCTGTCTGGACCTTTTGGATACTCTGCCAATCGTTACGTTCACCTCTCTGAGGATGATTCCTGTAAAACTCTCGATATTCTTCGCGATGTACTCCTGCAGCTCGTACATAGGTGCTGCCGCCTGTCCCCGCAAGGGTATGTTCAGCACGACCTCCAGGCCGTAGTCCATACGCTCCCGATCGACGATTACCTTCTCCACGGCCATCGAGCTGTCGAACTCCTGAACGCAGTGGATCACCATCTGTGTCAAGGCCGCCTCTGAGATGCTGACACTACCCCGACTGGTATACTCCGGTCGCACGACGGTTTTCTCGATTATATTCCCGGATTTGAGGGGCTGGAAGCGACGCTTGAAGAAGATCTTCATCGAATCGAGAAAGATGTGCGGGTAGTTGCGTTTAACCTCCAAGGCGGGGACGGGAATGATGTGCTTGCCCTCGGAGTTGCGGGAACGGATGGCCGCGGTGATCTCCTCTCGGGAAGCGACATCCTCGATTTGGAGGATTTTCGAAAGGTGGGGAAGCTGAAGCCGCTTGGCGATTTTCCTGACCATTTTCTCAGAGGTGCCGATTACCAGAATTCGCTTGAAAGGCTGTTTGCTGAGGATCTGACGGACGCTCTCGGCATGTTTGTCATCCGCAAATAAAGCGGTACCGATAGCCGCCAGGATGCCCTTCTCCTTTTTAGCCGAGCGTCCTGCCAGGATCTTCTGATCCCGAATCAGCAGCCCGTCATCGATGATCATCTCGATGCCGTATTTTTCCGCAACCAGTTTAGCCCGAAAGCTCTTTCCGGTACCGCTTCCCCCAACCAGGGCGAATACCCGCACTCCCCGAAGGGCATATACCAGGTGATAGTATAGATTCTTGAATAGGGACATTACCTTGAAGCTATTTCTAAAAGTGAGTGTATTGCCATGCAACCACGATGTCAATGATCGAGCAGAATGCTCACAACCTGATGCGGATTTCGAGCCACTTTCAGTGATTCGACGAGCTCGGGGCGCCGAAATATCAGTGCAAGCTCGGCAATGATCTTGAGATGCAGTAGTACTTGATTTGCACAGATCAGGAAGAACAGAAATGTCGGCTGGCCGTCCAGGGAGTTGAAATCAACGCCGTCCCGGGACACCCCGACTACGATCCGCGGCTCCACCACCGGACACTCTTCCGGTTTTCGGGCATGGGGAATGGCAATTCCCGGGAAAATAGCGGTGGACACCATTTCCTCCCGTTCGACGAGCTTTTCAACGAAGTCTCCGGAATTGTTCAGCAGTTGTTCCCGGACCAGTGGCTCGGTGAGAAGCCGCAAGACGCCCTCCAGCCCGAGGTCCTCTATATCCAGGCGAACCAGCTGCGGGCGGATCAGAGCGGACAGGGGTACGGGCAGTTTCTCCGATTCGATTAGAGTCTTAAGCTCCCTGTCGGGCAGGGACTTCATCCTACCGATCAACCAGTCGTCGACGACGGAGCGCATGAAGCGCCACTGACTGGCGACTTTGGTGGCGGGAATATCGCCCTGCCGGGCCATACGCACAAGGGAGCGCTTGGCCACCTTTAGATAATCCGCCATTTCTGCCAGGGTCATAATTTTGCCGTCGCCGTCCATGTTCGGGAGATATGATATTACTTTTCTCCATTCCCGTCCATCTTGACAAACCGACTCTGCGTTGGAGAAACTACAACATCTGACACCTTGAACTATGGTTTTCTCTCGAGCGCGGGTTATTCTGTTTTGCAGTGTTCTGCTTACCTCTGTGCTACTCATGTTGTCCATTTCTCTGCTGGCGATTGCTCCGGAGCGGATCGGCCATCGGACCTGGAACAAGCACTATACCCTCTATATCGAGGAAGGTGACGGTGCAGAACAGCTGGTACGGCAGCTCGCCGACAGTGGCAAATTCCAGGGAGTCGTTTCCAGATATACGACAGAGATCAGCTTCAATACATTTGCCGGTTTTTCCTCGATCCCCGTCAACCGTATTCCCAGCCGTCTAGACTCACTCGATCCCCGCTTCGATCCGTATATGCGGCGTATCCCGATGCTCTTTTCTGTGGAAAGCGATGGACCATGGGAGGTTGCATATCTACGCGCCGACACAAATGTGGTGTCGATCTACCTCTACCTGCGGAGGGTATGCAGACAAACAGCCCTTCGCTGGCGTCTGATCGACTTCGATCCGTTAGGCACCACGATCCGTGTTCTGATATGGGTGGTGTACCTGGTTGTCGTCGCTCGCCTGAGCTCCAACGCACCCGTCCGACTGGCCGTGCTGTTGGCCTCGCTGCCCTGGCTGGTTCTTGTTGCCCTGTCTGATTTTTCGGCTCTGCTTGCCTTTTTCCTCCTGGTGCCCGCCTGGCTGCATCTATTCGAGCTGCTCCGTGAGCACTGGTACGATCGTTCCCTCTTTGGCAGGCCCGAATCGGTTTTGCTCGTTTCCAGACCGATCGTGGCCCTGGCAGTGGCGGTGGGACTGGGGATTCTGGTTCGTGTCCCCAAGCCGATCGGGGGTCTGTTGTTGTCGATGGCTGGCACGGTACCGGCCACCGCACTCTTGTATTGCCTGATCAACATTCAGGATTCTAGCCGTGCCCATCAGCCGTTTCGGGCCCAGCCCATACTGAAGCGATTCCGACTGCGCCGCACCTCGATTTTTCCGGCGATCTCCCCGTATGTTCTGCTCGCATTGATTGTCCTCTGCTCCTATCCTCTGCTTCGATTGGCAGCGGGCCTGTCCGGACCATCAGTTGAGGCGATCAGGATGCAGCCGATCGGCGATAAGAGAGCCTCCCTGTCCTGGAGTTCCCTGACTGCCCTCGATAAGTATACAAATCCAGACGGTATTCCCAATTTAGCCGACTACCTAACGCATCGTGCCTACCAGGAATGCCTGATATTCGGGCGCCCATATGAGTTCCCGACAATGGGAGAGCGAATTCTCGTATCCGAGTACCGCATAGATGAGGGCAACGGTCGGGTGCATAAAACCTTTCGCGTCGTGAAACAGTTCAAAGAATCGTGGCTCAATGAAACCGTAAAAGCATCGCTTCCCGGCAGCGAGGCTAGGTTGCTTGCGGACCAGGGATTTGCTGGTACTGTGGAAATGACCGCCGCCGCCGACCCTGCGGTCCGCTACGGCATCTCTGGAATAGCGATCCTCCTTTTTTTGTTCCAATTTCTCGTTCCACGCCATTTTAATTTGACAGCTTCCGTATTGTATGCTACTAAAAATCTGACTCTGAGGAGGCACTGACCAGCGATATGGCTTTGAAGCTAAGAACCTTCGGGAGGGGTGGTGTTCATCCCCATGATTTCAAGTCTTTCTCAAATGATATTCCCATACGAAACGCGGCGATTCCACCTGAAGCTGTGATTCCTCTTCAGCAGCACATGGGAGCGCCGGCGGAGTGTCTGGTCGAACCGGGGGACGAAGTACGGGAGGGGATGCTCATAGGCAAGGCTCCCGGTGTGTTCTCGGCAAATGTACACGCCTCGATCCCCGGCAAGGTCAAGGAGATTCGGGATATCTACCTGGCCACAGGCATGCGCAGCAAAGCCGTGGTAGTGGAGTTCGAGGGGGAGTTCGAGCGGGGCGGAAACGGGGACGTCCAATGGCGTGATATGGACTCCAAGGAGCTTCTGGAGACAATTCGGGATCGGGGGATCGTCGGAATGGGGGGGGCGACCTTTCCCACTCCGATTAAATTCACGACCAGGGAGGGCAATCCCGTCGAATACTTTGTGATCAACGGTGTCGAGTGTGAACCCTTTCTGACTGCAGACCATCGACTCATGCTGGAAAAAACAGAACAGGTGCTGACGGGCATAGAGATCGTCCGCCGTATCCTCTCTCCTCGCCTGGTTTTGATCGGGGTGGAGGAAAACAAACCTGACGCCATCGAGGCTCTGCAAGAACAGATCGCCCTCGAAAATCTGGACATTGAGGTTGTGGCCCTGAAGACCCGTTATCCCCAGGGCGATGAGAAACAGCTGTTGAAAGCCCTTATCGGACGGGAGGTCCCCTCCGGCGGTCTTCCCCTGGACATCGGAGCTGTGGTCTCCAACGTAGGTACGGTTTATGCAATCTACGAAGCCGTGGCTTTAGCAAAACCCCTGATCGAACGGATCGTGACCGTCACCGGACCGGTGCTCAAAAATCCCGCGAACTTCAAGGCGCGGATCGGAACTCCGGTGGGCAATCTTTTGGAGGAGTGCGGTGGTTTTTCCGGCGTCCCCGGAAAGATAGTAGCCGGAGGGCCGATGATGGGTTTTGCCCTGGCCGATCCGGGCGTGCCGGTGGTCAAGGGAACCTCCGGAATCCTGGCGCTCTCCGAAAGACAGTCCAGAGCGGTGCTCCAGACCCCCTGCATCGGCTGTGGGCGCTGCATCGCAGCCTGTCCATTTGGCCTGAGCCCGACGATCCTGTACAAGTGGATCGAACATCGGGAGTACGCCGAGGCGATGAGCGCCGGATTGATGGACTGTAAAGAATGCGGTTGCTGCGGCTATGTTTGTCCGGCGCGTATTCCCCTCGTGCAGGGCATGAAGCTGGGAAAACTCATGGGACGGAAGAAGGGCTAAAGCCATGGCGGATGTCACTACAAATTGGAGCGCTCGGGTCACTGTATCTCCTCACCTTCATGAAGGAAGCACCACCGCCGGGATTATGATCAGTGTGATCGTGTGCCTTCTTCCCGCCGGTATATGGGGCGTATTTCTGTTCGGGTTGCACTCGCTGTACGTGGTTCTGGCCTCGATTGCTGCCAGCGTTTTGACGGAGTTTGTCATCACCCGCTTACAGGGCCGCTTCACCCTGAATGACTGGAGCGCCGTTGTAACCGGCCTCCTGATCGGATACAACATGCCTCCTGCGGTCCCTGTCTACGTTCCCGTGATTGCCTCGGTGTTCGCCATTGCGGTGGTGAAGATGGCTTTCGGAGGTCTGGGGCGAAATTGGATGAATCCGGCGCTTGCCGGCCGTGTATTCGTTACCTTCTCCTGGACCGGATTAATGACCACCTGGAAAACTCCTCTGAGCTGGGGAGCGGACGCGGTGACCAGCGCCACGGCGCTGGGCTTCGTGAAAGCGGGTTTGGTGGATTTCGAGGGAGCGGTCCGGGGACCGGTGGAGTTTCTGGCCTCGAAAGGCTATCCCATTGGCAACCTGCCGGCGTTCTTGGCCCCTCTGGGCCGCTTGTTCCCGGGACGCTACGGAGCTCTGTTTCTCGGCAATATACCGGGATGCATCGGCGAGGTTTCCGCGCTGCTGCTGCTTCTGGGAAGTGTGTATCTGTTTGTCAAGAAAATCATAACCTGGGAGATTCCAGTTTCCTATATCGGATCCTTCGCCCTGCTGATCTGGTTTCTCGGGGGCAGACCCTTCGGAGGGGGAGTGTTCACGGGGGATGTGCTATTCCATCTGCTATCCGGTGGAATGATGCTCGGCGCTCTGTACATGGCAACCGATATGGTCAGCTCTCCCCTGACCCGCAACGGGATGATCATCTACGGTGTGGGAGCGGGATTGCTGACCTTCCTGATCCGCATCTATGGGTCATTCCCGGAAGGGGTTTCCCTGGCCATCATCATCATGAATATGTTTGTTCCGCTGATCAACCGCGTTACCGGCCCGGTTGTCTTCGGCTACGTCAAGGAAGTTAAGCAATGAAAACCGTAGTTGTGGTAGGCTTGAAGCTGTTTGCCATCTGTGCAGTAGCCGCGCTCACCCTCGGAGGGATAAACGCCATAACCGAACCGGTTATTATCCAGCGAAAGATCATGGAGCTGCAGCAGGCGCTGGATGAACTGACGCCGGATGCGCAGACCGGGGAAGCGATGGACGTGCCTGAAAATTCGGTGGTTGTAACGCGTTATCCGGTCATGAAAGAGGGTCAATCAGCCGGCATGCTGCTGGAGCTGGAAGGTTCCGGGTACGCAGGGGAGATGAAGATCCTGGCGCGCTACGAAGAAGACGGAACGATCCGCGCTGTGCGACTTATGGACAACACGGAAACACCGGGGCTCGGAAAGAAGGCGGAAAATCCCGTCTATATGGAGAAGTTCCTGGGTACCGGTTCGGCCGAAAAACCGGTTCCGGTACGAAAAGACATGCTGCAGCCCGGTGATGCCGATGCGGTCACCGGAGCGACTATAACCTTCCTCGGTATCTCTAAGGCTCTGGCCGAGGGAGCGGAATACGCAGCAACTACGGCCGGAGGGCGATGAGGATGTACAGCGAATTCAGCAAGGGAATCTTCAAAGAGAATCCTATTTTTATCATACTTCTGGGACTGTGCCCAACTCTGGCCGTCTCAACCCAGGTGGTGAATGCACTGGGTATGGGTGCAGGGGTTATCTTCGTCCTGCTCGGATCGGAAGTGTTCGTGTCGCTGCTCAAGGATTTCATCCCGGAGAGGATCCGTATACCCTCTTTCATCGTGATAATCGCTTCCTTCGTTACCATCGTCGACCTGGTCATGCAGGCCTATGCTCCGTCCCTGTCCCGCAATCTCGGGGTGTTCGTGCAACTGATCGTTGTGAACTGCATCATCCTTGGCAGGGCGGAAGCGTTTGCCAGTAAACGAAGGCTGGGGGAATCATTGCTCGATTCCCTGGGAATGGGCGTCGGCTTCACCCTGGGTTTGTTGCTGATTTCGGCGATCCGGGAAATCTTTGGGTCCGGGACCATCACCCTGTTCGCCGTCGGTGGTTTCGACGGGGTGGTCAGCATTCCCGGACTTTCCAACCAGCCCGCTCGCGTGTTGGCTCTGGCACCTGGCGCGCTCCTGGTAATCGGTTTTCTGAAAGCGCTGTTCAACTGGCTGGAGATGCGGCGGGAGGTCCGCGCCGCCTGGCCGAGGACGCAGAAAACGGTCGTCGCCGCTGCTGCGACCGCTGTCGACAAGGCGGCAGGGCCGGAACCGGCGGGGGGTGAAGCATGAGTTACATCGGCATTATCATCACCTTCGTGTTCATAAACAACTTCATCCTGACCCAGTTCCTTGGGCTCTGTCCCTTCATCGGCGTATCGCGGAAGTCCGACTCGGCCGTGGGCATGGGATTTGCCGTGATATTCGTCATGTCTATGGCCTCCCTGGCCACGTGGGCGGTCTACAGGTTGATCCTGGTACCGCTGAATATCGAGTACCTCCAGACCATCAGCTTTATTCTGATCATCGCTGCTTTGGTACAGCTGGTGGAAATGGTGATCATGAGAATCTCTCCACCCCTGTACAAGGCGCTGGGCATCTATTTGCCCCTGATCACGACAAACTGTGCCGTATTGGGCATTGCCCTGATAGGCGTGCGTAGCGACTACAACGCCCTGGAAAGCTTTGTAGCGGGAATCGCGGCAGGATTGGGTTTCTTACTTGCCATTGTGGTGATGTCCACAATTCGTGAACGTCTGGACAGGGAGTGGGTGCCCAAACCCTTCCGAGGCGTTCCCATCGCCTTTATCACAGCCGGTCTTATGGCTCTGGCTTTCATGGCATTTGACAAAGCGCTGTTGAAGAACCTGCTCGGATAGGAGGATTCCAGGTGGTAGTCGTACGAATTGTTTATGCATTGGGCTCTGTCGCCGGTCTGGGAATTCTCCTCGGATTGGGTCTGGCCTTTGCCGCCCGTCTGCTGGCGGTTCGCCGGGATGAGAGGGTGGAAGCCATAGAGAAGGCTCTGCCAGGGGCGAACTGTGGGGCCTGTGGGTTTGCGGGTTGCGCGGCCTACGCCGCGGAAATCGTGGGCGGCGAAGTCGCCCTGGATCTATGTACCGTAGGCGGTGCGGATGTCTCCAAACAAGTGGCAGAGATCATGGAGGTCGAGTTTCAGACCAGCACCGTAGGTAAACGGGTTCCCCAGGTTCATTGCCGCGGTGGCGTGGGAACAGCCGAGCGGGCCTTCGACTACAACGGCGTGGAGGATTGCGTAGCCCTCTTTACCCTGTTCGGGGGCAACAAGGTCTGTAAATACGGTTGTCTGGGCTTGGGCACCTGTATACGGGTATGTCCGGTGGATGCGATCTGCTACGACGCCGATGGCCTGGTTTGGGTCAACAGGGATGTCTGCATTTCCTGCGGGCAGTGTGTCAAGGTCTGTCCAACCGCCGTGATGCAGTGGCTGCCCTACGAGGCGGACTACCTGGTTGCCTGTAACTCTAAGGACAAGGGCGGTCAGGTCCGTAAGTATTGCAAGGTTGGCTGCATTGCCTGCAAAATCTGCGAAAAGAAGTCACCCGAGGGAGGCTACAAGGTCGAGGAAAACCTGTCCCGGATCGACTTCACAGCCGCAGGAGACAGACGAGAGGGCGCGGAGGCCTGTCCCACGAAGTGCATCATAGGCAATGACGTTCACCCGAAACAATGAGGTCGATCAGCCTATTATTTGGCACCTACAATCACCAACCCGATGGAACGCACACCGAGCGAATAGAAACGACCTATCAACAGGCCTACAAACCATTCATAAGCCTACTGTACAAATTTCCTAGAATACACACCGTGCTGCACTACTGCGGGTCCCTGTTCGAGTGGATGGAGGATCGGCACCCGGAGTTCATCATGCTGCTCAAGGAGATGATCCGCCGCAAGCAGGTGGAACTTCTAGGCGGCGGATATCACGCACCGATACTGCCGCTCATCCCCGACGGCGACAAGTTGGGCCAGATCGAAAAGATGTCCACGTTCATTCGCACTACCTTCGGAACACGTCCGCGGGGCGGTTGGATTACCGAGCGGGTTTGGGAGCCGAGCCTGGCCCGGATCTTGAGCAACAGCGGTATCGAATACACGTTTCTCGATGACCAACATTTCTACGTCGCCGGAGTAGAGGAG
The DNA here is from genome assembly GCA_020353535.1 of Spirochaetaceae bacterium. Lineage (GTDB taxonomy): Bacteria > Spirochaetota > Spirochaetia > SZUA-6 > DRHE01 > JAFGQJ01. The sequence goes on from CP070696.1 coordinate 871,898, forward strand.
GAGGACTCCTACCAGCCGTATCTCACCGAGGACCAGGGCAAAGCCATTACCGTGCTTCCTCTGCATCTGGGTTTACAGGCCATGATCCCCTCGGCCAGCCCCGAGGATATCATCCTAGAGCTGCGCGCCATAGCCACTCGTGGCAGTGGGCAAATCGTGGTCATGCTGGTGCCGGGAGAGATGTTGGTTGATACCTCGATCTATGCGGAGCGGGGATGGTTGCTCCGCTATTTCCAGCTGCTGGAGGAAAATCGGGATTGGCTCCATTCGGTCAATCCCCGCTACACCCCGGAGCTGTTGCAGCCGGGTGGACGGCTGTACTTTCCCTGTCTGTCCTCACTGGAAACTATGAATGGTGCGCTGTCCTTGGATCGGCAGAAGACCTGTCAGGAAATTTCGAAAAGAGTCCGCAAACCCGAGAACGGTATCTATCTGCAGAGGGGTTTTTTCAGGCAATTCCTGACACGCTATCCGGAAATCGGCCTGCTGTACTCACGGCTGATGTACACCCACGTCCTGGTGAGTCAAATCCGGGGAGACAAATACAAAAAGAAAGCCGCTCTCAACGAGTTGTGGAGAGGCCAGACCGGGGCGGTGTACTGGCAAAGCCACCAGGGGGGAGCCTATTCAAACCAGTTGCGAAAGGCAGCTTACCGGGCCTTCAACGAAGCGGAGAGGATCACCCGCAAGGCTGGCATGTTTATGCCGTCGATCATCGCCACGGATTATGATATGGACGGACAGGAGGAGTACCTGTATCAGGGCAAGGTGCTCAATGCCTTTGTCCACAAACGGGGAGCCGCAGTGTTGGAGCTCGACTACCTTCCCAGAAGTTGGAATTACCTCGATACGATTGCTCGCTGGCCGGAACAGTATCACCGGTACAAGTACGAAGGCTGCGACTGGTACATGCGCAAAGGCTTCATCGATCATTTCTTTGCTCCCTCCACCACCCTGGAAAAGTTTGACAGGATGATCTATCAGGAGATGGGGGATTTCATCAATGGAACCTTCGAGCTCGAGGATCTCAAGAGAGAGCAGCGAAAAGTGGTCCTGGCACGACGGGGAAACGTGCGGGTCAAGCGTACGAACAATCCGTTGACGCTGTCCAAAAGCTACTGCTTCAAAGACAACGCAGTAGAGCTTGATATCACCATTCGAAACAGCGGATCCGCGGCGTTGGAGCTCTGGTACGGTTTGGAGTTGAATCTGTCCCTGGCCGGATATGAAGATGCAATTATTACTGTGCAAAGGGAAGACGAGGATACGGCTATCGGAGCGGAAGCGGCTGATCTGGAAGCGATAAAGGGCGTGCGTATCCAAGACAAGGTCAACGGGATTCAAATCACCATGGCAGCGGACAGAGAGTTCTCTCTTTGGAGCCTGCCTGTGCATACGCTTAGTTATGAGTGGCAGAAGCTCCAGAAGATCTATCAGAGTACGTGCCTGGTACCCCAGTGGCAGCTTAGTTTGAAGCCGAATGAGCAGGACAAGTTGAAGGTAAGCGTCGATCTTCGCAAACGCTGAAATGCTGACACGGTCGTTTCACTACGGTCATTCCATTACGGTGGTTTCACTACGGTCCGTACCACAGGCGACGAAAACAGGACTCTAACCAAGGCTGGACCGGCGCGTACAGCTGACCCTGGGACAGGACAAACTCGAGCAAAGCCTCTTCGTACAGCCCCTGGAAGTAATAGGCTTGGGCCAGATAGAAGCGTACCCGAGCTTCCGTGTAGGGAGATCGTCTGAGGTTGAGGAATCCCTGCAGTTTTGACTCAGCCCCCTGATAATCCCCGGCCAGCAGGTATTCCTCGAGAATCTTTTGCAGGCTCGCCGATTCCCCTGTGGGGGGACCGTTCTTGTCCTCCGGGAGGATGACGACCTCGGTTTGACTGGCCACCACCTGCGGGGCGGAGGAGAGAATCCGGGATATCGCTGCCTGAGTTCGGGGATCCAGATCCTCGACCCGCGGAGGTGCTGAAAATCTATGCCCCCCGGGCAGCTGGAGCTGGAGGTAGGGTAGGGGCGTGGATGCAAGGGATTGCTCGCCGGGTTGTGCCGCGGTAGCTGCCATACTCTGACGGCTGGGGGGCGCCTGTTCTATCAGTTCGGGTGCCGGAGAGCGTGCGGCCGCGGGAGGTTCGCCGGCCGCTGCAGGTTCGATCCCCATGCTTTCCTCGGATACCGGCGGCAGGGCGACCCTCTGAACTTCGAGTGGCACGACAACTGCCCGATCCGTCGTGTTTTCACCTGCTACGAGTTGCTGTTTGCCCAATTTGAAGAGCTCGGCGTCGATCACCGCGTAGTAGGTTTCCACGCCGGGAATTGGAAAGTCGACGAAACGCGTGGTTCCCGCTTCCAGTTGCAGCGGGGCGATGGCTTCGAGCAGGTCTTCTGTGCTGCGCATGGGAAAGGAACCGCGAAACAGGAGAAGAGGATTGTTGGAATTGGAGGATTGAAACGATACCTGTACGGAATCCTCGACAACTACGGCTCGGATACCGGTGATCTGAGAGCCGATGCTCTCCACGCGGGGCAGCACGGATATGTGCACAGCATCGGATGTAGTGTTGCGAAAGGGAACGAACAGCTCTTGAATTATCCCATTGCTGTCCTCGATGAGAACGGCATAATAATAGGATGCAGTGTCTGTGGGACTGTCTTCATAGCGTTCCTGATCCGCCGGCAGTCTGGCAACGCGTACGGCTTCGTTCAGGTTGTGCTGATCGATCTCCTCGGTATGCCGGTACAGGAGAATGGCCCCTTGGAAATTCTGAGGATTTCGCCAGGTGAGGAGAACCCGGGAATCAACCGCCTTGGCTTTGAGCTTGGATACAAAAGGAACGAAACTTCCCGTTCCTGCTTCCTGGGCAAATCCTGCTGAGGTGACGAACAGGACCAGAAGAAGCAGGGGTACTTTCTTCATACATGTTACTCATCGGCGCAGATTTTTCATAGTTTGACACAAAATAGGAGAATCTTTAAACTTAATCAAGATGTTCGTAGCAGTGGCTTGTGATTTGGGCAGCGAAGATCATCAGAGCAGAGTGCATTCCAGCTTGGTGGAGTACGGATTCAAGAAGGTGCACGACGGTCTGTACGAATCCCTGACCATAAATGACCAGGGCTTGCTTCGCCTGAAGAGGGACTTGGACCGCTTGACGGACAGTTACGACAGCCTGCGGTTCTATCAGTATCCGATGGAAAATACCCTGGTGATCTCCGTTCTAAAAGATAAGAAGTGGCGTAAAACGGTTGTGAACACTAGCAAACGGGAGCGCTCTTAAAGGTCAACTCTACGCCGTCGATCCACATGCAATAACAAGGAAGGTGAAAAATGCTGGAGGAACTTCAGGCACAACTTGCCAGCTTGGAAGAAGATATAGAAGAATCCTGGAGGTATCTTTGACCCCGAGAGATTGATCGAAAAGATCCGCTCCCTTGAACAGCAGACCGCGGCCGCTGATTTCTGGCAGAACAGAGAACATGCGGAAAACATCCTGAGCACTCTGAAGCGACTGCGCGCCACCTATGATCCATGGCAGCAACTGAAGTCCGGTTTTCAGGACGCGAAGGAATTGTGCGAGCTGGCGATGGAGGAGGAGGATGAATCCCTAGCCGAGGAGATAGAGGTCAGTGTCGGGAGGCTGAAGGCCCAATACGAGCAGCTGAAGATGTTGCAGTTACTGGGGGAGGAAAGCGATCCCCTGTCAGCCTTCCTCACCATTCATTCCGGCGCCGGAGGCACGGAGGCCTGCGACTGGGTGAGTATGCTTCTGCGGATGTACACGCGATGGGCTGAGAATCACGAATATGGCACCTCCATCCTCGATATGTTGGAAGCGGAGGGGGGAATTAAAAGTGTGACCGTTGAGATTACAGGGGACTACGCCTATGGTTTTCTGAAGAGTGAAACGGGAATCCACAGGCTGGTGCGTATTTCCCCATTTGATGCTTCGCGCAGACGGCACACCTCCTTCGCCTCGGTGTTCGCTTCGCCTGTGATAGATGATACCATAGAAGTGGAGATTAAGCTTGACGATCTACGCATCGACACCTACAGGGCAGGCGGCGCCGGTGGACAGCATGTAAACAAGACGGATTCCGCTGTTCGTATCACCCATCTGCCGACGGGAATAGTGGTGCAGTGTCAAAACGAGCGCAGCCAACATAAAAACAAGGCTATGGCCATGAAGGTTCTGCGTTCCAGACTCTACGAGTATTACAGAGAACAGCAGGAAGCGGAGCGGGAAAAACAAGAGAGTGAAAAGAAGGAGATTGCCTGGGGCAACCAGATTCGTTCCTACGTTTTTCATCCTTACTCGATGGTGAAGGATCACCGAACCAAGGTGGAGACGGGCAACGTTCAGGCGGTGATGGACGGGGAAATTGATCAGTTTATCGAGGGCTACCTGATAACCGCCTCGGGAGCCAAAAAGCAGTGGGCATAAACATCCTCATCGCCGATGATCTGACCTTTATAAAGCTCGTGCTGCGGGACTTGGTGGAGAAGGCCGGATTCCGTGTCGTTGGGGAAGCCTCCAACGGAGAGGAAGCGGTTGAGCTGTACCAGGACAAACGTCCCGACGTGGTGCTCATGGATATCACCATGCCCAAGGTCGATGGTCTGGTCGCGCTGAAACGGATTCTGAAAATCGATCCGGAGGCCAAGGTCATCATGTGTTCCGCCTTGGGACAGCAGAGTCTGATCGCTCGAGCCGTGCAGTTGGGAGCCAAGGATTTCATTGTCAAACCTTTTCGCGAGGAAAGGGTGATCAACGCGATCAAGAAGATTCTCGATATCGAATGAAGACCATTCTCTTTCTGCTGCTTGCACTGATCCCTCTCCAGGCTTGGTCTCAAGAACTCGCGAATCTGACCGATCAACGGCAGCACTGGTCGATCGGTGTCGTCGCCTTCGAGGGAAACGACTTGAGCCCGGAGAATCTCTACCTGACCCACAGCTTCCCGTTGTTGCTTCGGGAACGGCTGGAGGCCATACCGTTTCATTTTTTCAGTGAAGCTGAAGTGCTGGCCTATCAGAAGCAGATAATTGCAAAGGAACAGCAACGTCTGGTGAATGCGGTCACCGCTGATCGACGTGCCAGAGATGAGCTTTTCTTTACCTCCACCTCCCCTCAGCAAAAGGCGACGGTCTACGAGGATCGTATCGCCGCCAATCTCGCCGCTATCCAGGAGTTGCGGGATTTGGATCCCTCCCTGATTCCGTTTCCGGAAAGCAGACCTTTGCGGTTTGTGTCGGGAGCCGACGGACAGCTCATCTTCGAGAGATCCGTGCGCAGTCCGCTTCGCCTGGCAATTCAGGAACGTTTGGACGTCCTGTTATGGGGCAGTTTCGAGGAGATCCAGAGTTTTCTCTACTTGGAAGTCAATGTCTTCGACGCGGTTCTCGGGGAAAATGTATTTTCCTATAGCGATGCAGCACCACCGACCGAGCTCTACGATCTGGTTGACGACCTGGTGGCGGAACTAGCCTCGGTTCTCTGGGGCCGAGACTGGAGTTCCCTCAGGGTGGAAACCAATCCGCCCCAGGCGGCGGTGTGGATCGACGACAGCTATCAGGGGCGATCGCCGTTGACGATTCCCTACCTGCTCCCCGGGGAAAGAGAAATCCGTGTACAGGCGCCAGGTTTCCGTTCCGTTGTTCGTACCATCGACCTTACTCCGTACAGCGAAGCGGTCCAGGAAATTACCCTGGCTCCGCAGCCCGGCGAGTCGTTTTCTATAAACAGCGATCCCGAAGGCGCTGCGGTCTACGAGGGATCGGAGTGGCTGGGAACAACACCCCTCAGCATTGAAAAACCTGATGACCTCAGACGGTTTCTTCTGCGCCAACAGGGGTATCTCGATTTTCCGCTCTATGCCGATTCGGCCGTTGGGGAGACGGTAACCGCTGCGCTGGATCTGGAGGATCTGGATCCGGCGGGGATTCAGAGCCGGAGACGGGACGAATTGTACAGGGCTTTCGGAGCTTTCGCTCTGTCGCTACCGGTACCGCTGTTTCTCTGGGGCTTCGGATATGATTATTACGTTATCGCTCAGGTGGGGGCGCCCGCCGAGGCTGAGCAGACGGCGACGGCACTGTACTACAGTTATCTTGCCACGGTAGCGGTCAGTGGCGGCTTGTTCGTGAATTTATTGGTGCGTCTGGTACGCTACCTCAAAGCCGCCGATCGGAAAGCATAGACGGGAGTGGGTCCGGATGAGAAGATTCGCCTTGGGAGCCAGGATTCGAGATCTTTTCGGTGCGCCGAATCACGGTGCGCCGAAACATTCTTTTTTCGACGAGCTCGAGGATATCCTGATCGAAGGTGATATCGGACCGACAACCGCCGCACACATCGTGGAGGCGGCCAGAGCAGGGATCCGCGGTGGTGGGGGCAAGGATAGGGATCGTTTTTTTGAGCTGCTCAGGTCAGAGCTTGGGCAGGCGCTTCGGGCAGAATCACTACACCTCCTCGATAATACGGTGAATCTTCATCTCGTCCTGGGAGTCAACGGTGTTGGGAAAACCACCACGATCGCCAAGCTGGCCGAATACTACCGCAGAAAGCAGGGCAAGCGGGTGCTTCTGGCCGCGGCAGATACCTTCAGAGCCGCCGCCATCGATCAACTTGCAGTGTGGGGCAATCGGCTCGATGTGCCGGTGATCCGGCAAGCTGCGGGTGCCGATCCCGGTGCAGTGGTTTTCGATGCTATCTCGAGCGCCCAGGCCAACAGAATCGATCTGGTCATTGTAGATACGGCGGGGCGGATGCACACAAAGGCTCATCTGGTCAAGGAGTTGGGGAAAATCGATAAAATCGCAGGCAGCCGCATACCCCAATCGGCGTACAAGAAGATCCTGGTCATTGACGCCACTACCGGTCAGAACGCTCTTCGCCAGGCGGAGGTGTTTCACGGGGCGGTGGGCGTGGATAGTCTGATTCTGGCGAAATACGATTCGACCGCGAAAGGCGGGATCGTCGTGGCTATATGCAAAGCTCTGGAGATCCCCTTTTCATTTGTCGGAGTCGGGGAGAAGCTGGAGGACCTCGAGCCCTTCGACACAGAGCTTTATCTGAACCGTCTGCTCGAGGCGCGATGATCGATCCGCGGCGTTCTCCTGCCCCCGCCATCATCCTGATCTTGTTCCTGTTGATACCCCCGATGCTTTACGCTCAGGAAGTCCGCTCAGTCCGCTACTACGTATCGAATGATCTCGGGATGGCCCTGGAGGAAATCGGCCAGCACCAGCAGGAGGAGTTTCCCTACATATTGGTGGTCGAGAGCGAGGGAAAATTGGTAACTCGTACCCTCTATCATCGAGGCGAGGCGCTGCGCCGCTGGGAAATCGGTCCAACCGAGGAACGGAACTACCGGGGAGCGGTTTTGGAGCAGAAACGCCGCTTCGACGACAGCGGCAGGCTCCTGGAAGAGCAGATTTTTCAGGAGGGGAGCCTCAGCGAGCGGACTGTTTATTACTACAACCGAGAGACACTGGATCGAACGGAGACCTTCGGACCGGAGGGAGAACTGCTGCATAGCGACGAGTACTGGCTGTCCCCGGACGGACAACTGCGCCGGGTTACTCGGGATCAGGGGGACCGACAGGCCGATCAACGCCTGGCCTTGAGTGGCGGTAGCCGGGGTATTCTTGAGGAACGCTACGGGAATGCCCGGGAGACACGGATCAATCGCTACGACAAGAATGGCAGATTGGTGGAGCAGGAGTACTGGTACGAGGGACGCCTGAGTGAAAGGGAGAGCTTCCAATACCGCGGAGACAGCGACCTGCCCTTGAGCTTCCTGTTGGAGGAGTTGCCGCAGGAGCGTACGACCCTCAGGACCTACGACCAGGAGGGCAGGCTTGTTCGAATAGAGGTCACGGATCATGGCCGGGAGAGCGAACAAACCGTCCACGTCCGCGACGCTCAAGGAAGAATCGTAGAAACGACCACCCGGGGCTCCCGAGGCATCGAGAATTGGCTGTTCCAATACGGTCCGGACGACGACCTGGTGCGGGAGGAATACCGTGTCCGCGGTTCACTGGAACGGGTTACGCTGTATTCCGTTCAGGACCAGGTGAGCACTCGCCTGGAAGAGCTGTATCGCGAAGAGCAGATCTTTATGAGGATCTACTACGAAGCTGAGCGGAAGGTGAAAGAAGAGTTCCTTCGCAACGGCGAGGTTGTGCGGGTACGGGAGTACCCATGAGGCAGCGCTTTATCTCCTTCATGGGTTTCCGCTATTTTCGTTCCAGACGGCGCGGTGTTGGAGGTACTTCGACGGCCCTGTCGATCCTCGGTGTGGCCGTGGGGGTGATGGCTTTGACTGCGGTTACCGGCGTGATGAACGGATTTCAACTGGGATTTATCGAAAGCATTCTGGAGATCAGCTCCTATCATCTGCAGATACGCGGTTTAAGTGATGTTGGTCTATCGCGACCCGGTCTATCGCAACCCGGTCTAGCGCAACCCGGTCTAGCGCAACCCGAAAGTTCCCGGTTTCTGGAATCCCTTCGCAGCCTGCCCGAGGTACGTTCGGCGGTGCCTTTTAGCGAGCATCAGGTGATTGTCGAGGGAAGATTTAGTGATCCCCGCGGCTGTTTGATCCGCGGCCTACCGGAGGAGATCGAACGGCTCGATCCTTCGTTTTTCCAGGCTCTCGAGGTCGTGGACGGGGATTTCGACCTGCAGCAGCCGGGTACCATCGTTTTGGGCGTCGAGCTATCGCGGCATCTGGGCGTGGGAGTCGGGGACGGAGTATCGGTCCTGTCCCTGGAAGGATCATCCTTAGGGGAGCTAAAGCCGGCCAGCCGCTTCTACGAGGTAGTCGGCTTATTTCGCAGCGGTTACTACGAGTTCGATCTGGGCTGGGCCTTCTTCTCCCTTCGAGAGGGGCTTTCACTGGACCCAGACAGCGGCGATTCCGTAACGATAGGGGTTAAGATCCAAAACCGCTTCCGAGACCAACAGGTGATGCGGGATATTCTGCGGATGCGCGGCGTTGAAGGTGTTCACGTTGCCAGCTGGAGAGAGTTCAACCGGGCTTTCTTCGGAGCCCTCCGTATGGAGAAAATCATGATGACTGTGCTGATCGGACTGATATTCATTGTCGTCGGATTTAATATCCACCATGGGCTGCGCAGAGCGGTACGGGAGCGCTACGAAGAGATCGGGGTGCTCAAGGCTCTTGGGGCCTCAGACACGGCGGTGCGTCGGATTTTCATACTGGAGGGATTGCTCATCGGGACGATAGGCTCGATTTTAGGGCTGCTTCTCGGGCTCCTCATATCCGTGCATATAAATGCTGTATTCACCCTTGCCGAATGGGCCGTCAACGCCGGGCTTGCATTTGCGGACCTGCTGCTCTACCCCCTGCTGCAGTCCTCCAGCGGTCGATTCTCCCTGTTTTCACCGGCGTATTTCTATATCACCGAAGTCCCGAGTACGGTTCTTCTGCGGGAAGCCGTGCTGATCGTGCTGTTTGCCGTGCTCGCGCCGACGGTGGCCGCAGCCGCTGCAGCCGCAAAGGTGAAGGATGTGCGGCCTGCGGAGGTGCTGCGCTATGAATGATACGGTCTCGAGAGAGCTGGAAATCCAGGGAGTCAAAAAAGTCTTTCGCAGCGGCCACGAGGACCTGGTGGTGTTCGAGGAGGTGAGCTTCATCGTTCCTGAAGGGTCTACCGCGGTCATACGGGGGGAGAGCGGTTCGGGAAAAACGACGCTTCTCAATCTTATCGGTGCTCTGGACTCCTGTACGGCCGGACGCATCGTGTTCGCCGGCCTCGATATCACGGATCAGAGAGAGGAAAACCTGATTGAGTTCCGATCCAGGCAACTCGGTTTTATCTTTCAGTTCCACTATCTGCTGAAGGATTTCACCGCCCTGGAAAATGTCCTGATTCCGGCCCTGATCGCGCGTGTGCCTCGTGCCCAGGCAAAGCGTCAGGCACAGGAGCTGCTGGCACAGGTTGGATTGAGGGAGCGCAGCAACCACTATCCCGTGCAGCTTTCGGGCGGCGAACGACAGCGTGTGGCCGTTGCCCGGGCCCTGATGAACGATCCCTATCTGATATTGGCGGATGAGCCAACTGGAAATCTCGACGAACGAAACTCTCAGGCCATCCAGCAGCTGCTGTTCGAGCTGGTCAGACGGTTCGGGAAATCTATGATACTGGTAACCCACGCGGCCGATTTCGCCCGGCTGGGAGATGAGCATTATCTGCTCGAACATCGCAGGCTGAGGAGGTTGTGATGACCTTCGGCCGTTCCCTGTGGGCAACCCTCGGTCTGCGCACCTTTGTTTCGCGGGGCGGGAAATTGTCAACGAATCTGATCGGCAGCATCATCGGCATCGGCTTGAGCCTGATTCCCTTGGTGGTCGTGATGGAGGTAGCCGACGGGATGATCGAAGGAATCACCCGGCGATACCTGGAAGTGGGTACTTATCATCTGCAGGTCAGCCTGGCCGGTGATGCGAATCTGGAAAGTTACGAATCCCTGTCGGAACAGCTTCGGGGTAGGCCGGGGGTTACCCGGGTGATCCTGGAGAGACAGGGCATGGGTCTTCTCTACACAGATTCACGGAGGGGGGCGGTTACCGTCCGAGCCGTTCCAGCGACCTTGTACGAAGAGGATGCGGAGCTGCGGAGGTTCTTTCAGATCCTTGAGGGATCCTTCGGCCTCCAGAATCCCCAGGCGATTCTGATTGGTAGAGAGATCGCTCAGAAACTGGAGTTGCGGGTCGGGGATCCGGTCAAGCTGCTGACAATGGTGTCGACGTCGCTGGGGCGGAGCCTGCCCCGGATCAGTTCTTTCACGGTGAGCGGTATTTTCACGACAGGGTATCAGGAGCTGGATAAACTGTGGACCTATATCCCCCTGCGCACGGGTGTCCGGGTGTTGCCGGAAAGCAGCTCCTCAACCTTCCTCGGCATAAAGGTGAAGGATCCCTTCGACCGGATAGAGGATCAGCTTGACGCGCTGGATGCCGATCTTCCCGCAGAAGCTCAGCTGACCAGCTGGTACGATCTGGAGAGGGCGAACTACAAATCATTCCAGACCACCAGGGCGCTGTTGATCTTTGTGATGGCCCTGATCGTGGCGGTAGCCACGATCAACATATCCTCGAGCTTGATCATGGTGGTTATCGAAAAAACAGAGGAGATCGGCATCCTCAAGGCTATCGGGGCCCATCCGCGGGAGATTACTCGTACCTTTGTTCTTACGGGATTATGTATCGGAGTGGTTGGTGTATTGCTGGGTTTGAGTTTGGGATTGACTGTGGCGGTGAATATCAATTCTGTGTTGGCCGGGGCGGAGCTGCTCGTGAATCGAGTGGTGTCCGGATTCCGCGGGCTGCTCGCCCCCATCGTACAGCTGAACGGTTCAGCCCCGGTGCGGATCTTTAATGCGGAATTCTACCTGGAAGAAATTCCCATACGTATCAGAGTGATAGAGTTGTTTCTTGTAGCCGCGGCATCGCTTCTGCTCTCCGTTCTGGCTGCTTTTTTCCCGGCAAGGGCGGCGGCACGAATCAAACCTCTTGAAGTGTTACGGAAAATTTGATTTTGTGTGTATAATTCTAATAGGTATGAAATGTGAAATCTGCGGGGCTCGCAAAGCGGTAATCCACATACAGCAAGTCATCGGCAAGGAACGGGTCGATCTGCACATGTGTGAGGAGTGCGCCCTGGAGCGCGGTATAAGCGGAGAAGGGGAGCACATGGAGCTGTCCATCTCCAATATGTTGAACGGCCTGGTGGATCTCCGCACCCTGAAAGAGAAGAAAAATATAATCTGCCCGCAGTGCGGCTCCACCTGGGAATCGATTCAAAAGCGGGAGAAGTTTGGTTGTGCGGAATGCTACGTCGCCTTCAACCGGGAAATCCATTTCCTTCTGGAAAAGATGGGGGTTCAGTCTACTCATCGGGGCAAGCTGCCCAAGGGCCTGAGCACCTACAAGAGGTATCTGGTCGACGTGGTGAAGCTCAAAGAGGGACTCAAGGAAGCGCTCAAAAGGGAGGACTATGAAAAGGCGGCTCGTATTCGGGACCGCATTCGAGACTTGGAAAACTCTTCGGAGGATGATTGATGGAGGCCGGCAGGGCTTGGTTTAGCTCTCCCGGAGCGGAGGACGATGTGGTGGTCTCAAGTCGCGTTCGACTGGCGCGGAATCTGACCGGCATACCCTTTCCCCCAACATTGAGCAGAGAGGAGGAGGAGCGGGTCCAGCACGAGGTTGTCGAGGCCTTCTCGGGCCTCTCCACAGCCTTCGATTCGATCTTTCTGGATCGTCTTCCACCCCTGGAGCGTACAATCCTCCTGGAGCAGAACCTCATCTCTCAGGATTTCAGTGTCTCTCCCAACAAGCTGGTTCTCCTGGAGCAGGATGGCAGGATCAGCGTCATGGTAAACGAGGAGGATCATCTACGCCTTGCCTGTTTGAACACGGGACTGTGCCTGCAGGAGGTATACGAGGCTGTCGATGAACTGGACGGACGACTGGAGGAAAAGCTGCACTTCGCCGCCTCGATCGAATGGGGCTATCTGGCATCCCGGCTGGAAAATGCCGGAACAGGGCTCCGGGCCTCGGTCATGCTTCACATGCCTGCCCTGGTCAGCGACGGTACCATAGGATGGGCGCTGAAGCGGATCAATCAGATGGGCCTGCAGATCAAAGGGTATTGGGGAGACGGTGATAACTCACTCGGAGATATGTACCAGATCTCCAATCCCATATCGATCGGGCTTCGGGAAAAGGAGATCCTCACTTCCATAGAAGTGGCGGCCCGGGAGATGGCGGAATACGAGCGCAAAGCCCGGGAGGAGATGATGGGCAGCCGCCGCATCGAGTTGGAGGATCGGGTGCACAGAGCCTTTGGTGTATTGAGCGCCTGTCGCCTGATTTCCTCCAAGGAAGCCATCAATCTCTTGTCCACTGTACGTCTGGGGATCAGCCTGGGAATGATAGAAAAACCGCAGGTGGAGGTGATTACTGAGTTAATGATCCGGGCTCAGAAGGCGCATGTACAAAAAAGTCTGGACCAAACGGATGACGAAGCAGATAATAAATTAGTAGATTATACGCGAGCAAAAATGATACGGCATGCCCTGCAGGGGCATGTCCGGGAGGACAACGATGTTTAAGGGTTTAACCCAGCGCGCTCAAAAGATACTGACTGTTTTGGCCCAGGAGGAGGCGAAGAGATTTCATTCCGATCAGCTTCTGCCTGAACATATAATAATCGCCCTGCTCAAAGACGGAGAGGGTGTGGCGGTCAAGGCATTGCAAAAGGCCAAGGTCGACCTTGGGGAGATGCAGCTTGAAGTCGAACGTTCCCTGCCGATGGGAAAGGGAGGACTGATTCTGGGGGATGTTCCGCCGTCGAAGCGGGGCAAAAAGATACTGGAGGATTCCGCCGCTGAAGCCCGGAACATGGGCCATGAGTACATCGGCACCGAGCACCTGCTGCTCGCGGCCAGCCAGGAGAAGGACAGCTCGACGGCCCGCTACCTCAATCGCCACAACGTGGATTTCGGCAAATTGCGGGAACTAATCATCCAGATCAACGGCTTGGGGGATCTCACGCAGCAGGTGCAGCAGAAGAGGAAGACCCAGCCACTGGCCAGGAAAGCGACTCCTACCTTGGATGAGTTCAGCCGGGATCTCACCAAGCTGGCAAGGGAAGACAAACTCGATCCGGTTATCGGCAGGACCAGGGAGATTCAGAGGGTGATTCAGATACTGGCTCGCCGTACGAAGAACAACCCGGTGCTTATCGGAGAGCCCGGAGTGGGCAAGACGGCCATTGTCGAAGGTCTGGCTCAACGAATCGTTACTGCAGATGTTCCGGAGGCGTTGTCCGGACGTCGGGTGCTCACCCTGGATCTGGCCTCCCTGGTAGCAGGGACCAAGTATCGGGGCGAGTTCGAAGAACGTTTGAAGAGGGTCATGAAGGAGATCGTAGCAGCGAACAACGTGATTCTGTTCATCGACGAGCTTCACACCCTCATCGGTGCCGGTGGTGCCGAAGGGGCCATCGATGCCTCGAACATGCTCAAACCGGCCCTCTCCAGAGGGGAGCTTCAGTGCATAGGGGCAACCACTCTCAACGAGTACCGGAAATACGTAGAGAAGGACGCCGCCTTGGAACGCAGGTTCCAGCCGATTTACGTGGAAGAACCCACGGTGGATGAGACTATCGAGATCCTCAAAGGATTGAAGGAGCACTACGGGAAGTTCCACCGCGTGACCTATACCTACGAAGCCCTCGAAGCTTCCGCGACACTATCCCATCGCTATATCTCGGACCGTTTTCTCCCCGACAAGGCGATCGACCTTGTCGATGAGGCGGGCAGTCGCAAGAAGATCGACAACAGCGTACGCCCCAAAGAGCTTGCCAAGATAGAAAGCGAGATCGAGAAACTGAGCCTGGAAAAGAGTAGTTTGGTTGCTCAGCAGAATTACGAGAAGGCCGCCGCCATCAGGGACAAGGTGAAGAACCTCCGCAGTAAAATGGAGATCGTCAAGCAGGACTGGGAAGCAAATCTGCGGGTGGAGGAGAACCTGGTCGATGTGGAGGAGATCCAAACCGTGGTTTCCGAAATCACCGGCATCCCCCTGAACAGGATCGCTCAGAGTGAGTCGGAAAAGCTATTAAAAATCGAGGAGGAGCTCCACAAGCGGGTGATCGGACAGGATGCGGCAATCAGCTCGATCGCTGCCGCCATCCGGCGCTCCCGAACGGGCTTGAGCTCACCCAAAAGACCGCTGGGATCTTTTATCTTTCTCGGTCCCACAGGTGTCGGCAAGACCCTGTTGGCCAAGACCCTGGCAGCCTTTCTGTTCGGCAACGAGGATGCCCTGGTACGAATAGATATGTCCGATTTCATGGAGAAGCATAACGTGTCCCGCCTGGTCGGTGCTCCCCCTGGATATATAGGCTACGAAGAGGGAGGTCTGTTGACCGAAAAGATCCGCCGTCGCCCCTACAGCGTCATTCTCCTGGACGAGATTGAAAAGGCTCATCCCGACGTGTTCAACCTTTTGCTCCAGGTGTTAGAGGAGGGGCAGTTGCAGGACAATCTCGGTCATACAGTCAGCTTTCGCAACACCGTTCTCATTATGACCTCCAACGCGGGAGCCCGGGAAATCAGCAAGGATGCCTCTCTGGGATTCCACGTGGAAAACGGTATGATGCGTTATGAGGAGATCCGTACCAGCGCTCTGAGCGAGATGAAACGGCTTTTCAATCCGGAGTTTATCAATCGGGTCGACGAGACCGTGGTCTTTCACAGCCTCAATCGGGACCACCTGCGGGAGATACTCGAGCTGATGGTCAAGGAAGTGCAGGCGCAGCTTACTGATCAGAATATCACCCTGCAGATCACCGAAACAGCGCGTACCTTCCTCATCGAAGAGGGCTATGACGAGAAGTACGGTGCCCGTCCGCTGCGCAGAACATTGCAGCGTCTGGTGGAGGATCCCCTATCGATCGATATACTCAAGGGTCGCTTCAAGCAGGGCAGCACCATCGTAGTGGACATCAAGGACGAGAAGATCGCATTCCGTTCGAAACGGGCCCGCAAGAGTCCGGATAAGGGGGGCCAGGGTAAGGGCAAGTCCGAGGGCGATTCCGGTAATCCCCCCAACTCCCCGCAGGTTCCCCAGGAACTGGCCGTACGCTGAGCTTGAGGAGCGGGAGCGAAGCTGGAGCTCGTCCGGGGTCGCCAGAAATCGCATACCCGTACGCTGTACGTTTTGTACATGTTTAGGGGTACGAAAATCCGCCGGAGAGAGTTTTTGCGTACAAGAGCCTCCCTCTTATTGTTTTCTCTCCTGAATCTTCTCTGGGCTACACCCGCCGGTGCCCAGAGCGCCGAAAATCTGTTCGAAGCCGGCAGAAAGGCTTTCCAGGACGGCATGTACGTCATGGCTGCAAGGAACTTCCGCGAGCTGGCCGACCAGTATCCGGATAGTCCCTTTGCCGATGATGCCGAGTACCTCAGCGGGGTGGCGGATTTTTATCTGGGGGAGTTCCAAAGTTGTGTGGCTACGTTGAAGAACTATGCCCGCAGGTATCCCCGATCCTCCAATAACAGCCGGGTGTCCTACTGGCTGGGCAGCGCCTACTTTCAGCTCCTCAACTACCCTGAAGCTCTTTCACAGCTCCGAAATCAGGTTGAAAAGTACCAGGACGAGCAACCCTACAATGATCATGCACTGCTGTTAAAGGGAATGGTCGAAGAAAACCTCTCCCAATGGGCCGCCGCCCGTGAGAGTTACCAGCGGATCTTGAGCAGGGACTCGGCTCGAGAGCTTTGGCCGGAAGCGCTATACCGCTTCGGCGGTCTTGCCTTACGTGCCAGCGATTATACAGACGCCCTGACCGCCTTCAGCCGGATCATCGTGGAGTTCTCCGCCTCCCCGTACGCCGCCGAGGCGGTTTTCTTTGTAGGCGAGTGTCACTTCTTTCTCGGTCGCTATACAGAAGCCGAACGCAGCTTCAGATCGGTCCTGGCTTCCGAACCGCCTCTAGAGCAGTGGGAGACCAGCCTGTACCGGCTGGCCCTGATTCTCCAGGAATTGGGTCGCAGTGCACAGGCCTTGGAGATGTGTACGGAGCTGGAGCGTCGTTTTCCCCGCAGCCGTTACCGGGATTCGCTGGCCCGTCTCAAAGCGGACCTGCTGTTCGATCTGAAGCGCTACCCCGAGGCTTTTGATGCTTACGGGAAGTCTCTGCAGGCAGGAATCGGTATGGAGGAGCGGCAGGTCATCTACTACAACATGGGCTTGGCCGCATTTCTGAGCGGAGATCTGCGCCGCTGCCTCGAACCTCTGGAGAAAGCGCTGCAGGGGCGCCCCGAGATCGCCGAGCAGAGTCTCTTTCGCCTCTCCGCGGCGCAGGCGGAGCTGGGGCTTGTCCAGCTGGCCGCGGACCACTTCGAGGAGTTTCTGCGGCGCTATCCTTCCTCGCAGCGGAGGGAAGAAGCCACCAGGATTCTGGCTGCCCTGTACTTCGAAAACGGGGATTCGGACAAAGCCGAACCGTTGTACACAAAGCTGATTACCCGCTATCCCGACTCTTCATATCAAGACGAGTATCTGTTCAAGCGCGGCAGCACCCAACTGCAGAGAGGATCCGCCGGCAGCGAGCAGACTGCCGCACTGGCCGCCGCACTCAAAGATTTCTATACGCTCATCGAACGCTGGCCCGATTCTCCGTACCTGGCGGAGAGCTCGTACAACATCGGCTACATCTATTCCCGTCGGGGGGAATACAAACGGGCTTCTCCCTTTTTCGAGGATGTTCTTCAGGCCGAGCCCTCACCGGAGCTCGCCGGCCGGGCAATCCTGGCCGCAGGGGTGTGCGCCTTCAACGCAGGGGAGTACGAACAGGCGATCGAATGGTTTCGGAAGAATGCCGGCGGCCCGCGTACCGGAATGGCGTACCCTTCGGTGGACCGAAGCAATCCTGCTTCCGCCTGGACGGGGGAGAGTTGGTTCTATCTGGGCAGGACCCACTACAAGCTCGAGCAACTGGAGAAGGCCGCAGATACTTTCGGCCGGGCGGCGGAGCTGTTGGAGGGCACTGCTCAGGGCGAAGAGGCGCAGTTTTGGAAAGGATTATCGGAGTTCAGGCTCAACCGCCTGGAGCAGGCTAAAGAGTCTTTTCTAATCCTTACCAGGCGCTATCCGGGCGGGCAACGTCTGGCGGAAAGCTATTACCGCGCCGGTATCTGCGCGTTTCAAACAGACAGCTACCTGGAGAGCATCGACCACTACGATAGGGCACTGCAGACGCTGAGCGCCCAAATGGGAACGTACGGGGATAACCTGAAACAGGAAATCCTCTACCAGAAGGGCTTGAGTTTCCTCCAGGCAGGAGAGCGGGATCAGGCTCTGAAGACGTACGAAAGCTTGAGCCGGGAGTTCCCGAAAAGCACACTGGCTTCGGAAGCCTTTTTCAAGATTGCCGAGGAGGACTTCCGTAACGGCCGTTATCGCAGCGCCGCTGACGGCTTTGCGCTGGTAAAGGAACGCTTTCCAGACACTCCCGCCGCTGCCTCGGCGCTGTATTGGGCGGGCTTGAGTGCTGCCAGGGAGGGGGACCGCAGCGGTGCCCTCGAGTATCTGATCGCCTTTCTGGAGGGAAGCCGCGACAGCAGGGATCTTTCCGCAGGCGGTTTGGCCGAGTTGGCCATGCAGGAAATCCGCGGGATCCTCAGCGCACTCGGCAGCGATGGACGATCGGAGGAGGGGAAGATCTTCGAAGAGTTCTACAGGAGAGTTGACCGCAGCCCGTCTCTGGACCAGGCTTTCAGGAACCGCATCCGTTTTGAATACGCCCGCTACATTTTCCCCGGCACTCCTGAGGGGGCGATGGCCATCCTGCAGACCGTACGCGCGGAGGACCCGGTGGAGCCTCTGGCCAGCGAGGTAAGCTTTCTGATCGGCGAGTATTACCGCCTCAATGGTGAGCTGGATCGGGCCTTCGATATCTTCACCGGAATCATCGCCGCCAATTCCGGGCAGCCTGGGGCAGCCTCCCAGCTGGGCATCGCCCGAGTCCTGGAGGCCCGCGCTCAGAGCCAAGAGGCGGCGGAAGAGTACCTCAAAGTCCATTTCCTCTACCCGGATCACGCCGAGTTGGCGGCCGAGGGTTTGTATAGTGCCGGCAGGCTGTACTGGGAAGAGGGCTATCGAGACAGAGCCGGACAGCTTTTCAAGAGGCTGAAGGATGAGTATCCGGACAGCCCCTTGTTGGATAAAATTCCCGAACCTTAGCTCATGGGATGAAGAGATCTATGGCAGATTCCGTCGAGTTCATGGACACGACGCTTCGAGACGGAAACAAGCTTCCCTTTGTGGTCCTGGACCGGCACGACCGTTTGGTGATTGCGCAACAGCTCGCCGCCCTCGGGGTGGATATTATCGACGCCGGGTATCCCGCCGCATCCGGGGAGGAGCGGGATATTGTGGGCGCAATTGCAGAGGAGGTTCGGGGTCCCCGCATCTCCGCTCTCTCCCGTGCTGTAGTGGAAGACGTGGCGGAGCTTTGCGCCCTGCTGTCCAACAGCGAAAAACCTTACGTACATATCTTTCTTCCCATGTCTCCCCATTTCCTTAAGAACAAACTAAAGCTGTCCTCCGCTCAGATTCTGGCTCGGATTCAAAAATGCCTGGAAACTGCTTCCGGTCTGCCGGTGCAATTCTCCCTTGGCGAGGTTGCCGAGGCTGAAGTGGGGCTTCTCATGGAAGCGGCGGCGGTGATAGCAGCCGGGGAAGCGGAGGTACTCAATCTGGCCGACACCAACGGCAGTATGCATCCCGAAGATGCTGCTGAGCTGGTCGGCCGGATCGCCGCGGCGCAGCCAAACCTCAGGATCGGGGTTCACTTTCATAATGACCTCGGACTGGCCACGGCCAACTCTTTGGCGAGTCTGAAAGCGGGAGCCCGCCACGTGGAGTGTACCCTCGGAGGGGTAGGTGAAAGGGGGGGGAATGCAGCACTGGAGGAAATCGTCTTCGCCCTGGAGGCATTTCGGGACAGGCTGGGGCTCGAACATCACATACGACTGCCGCAACTCTGGCGAACCTCGACCCTGCTATCCCGGCTGACCGGGATCTCGCCCCATCCCAACAAACCGGTGCTGGGGAAATGCGCGCTGCCGGAATCAAGGCATGGAGACAGCGGTGACGTGGGCAAGAGCCTGCCGGGTCATCTGCAGCGACTGCTTCGCGCCGAGTCGATCGGTCGTTCGGAGGACGCCTTGTTCGGAGATCGGGAGATGAGCCGCGCAGGATTTCAGCAGCACCTGGGGACCTTCCAGGTCGATACCGAAGGGGTGGATCTGGACAAGGCCTACGGCCTGTATCAGTCCCAGGTGCGTCGCAAAAAGACAGTCACCTTGAGCGAAGTGCAGTCAATTGTGGAGCAGGCGCGTCTGGAGCAGAGCCCAGAAGCCTACACCTTGACTTCCTTCAGCGTGATGACCGGCAGCCACTGCCTGCCCGTGGGCAGTGTCGAGCTGAAGGCGCAGGAGAAGGTGCTGATCCAGTCGGCCACGGGCAGCGGACCGGTAGACGCCCTCTGTCGCGCCGTCGACAGGGCCGTTGGACTGAACCCGCGTCTTATTCTATACTCCGTGGATCACCTGACCGAGGGCAAAGATGCTCGCGCGGAAGTTACCGTCAGTCTGGCGTACCTGGGGCGGCGTTTCCACGGCCACTGCGGATCCACCGATGTCGTGGAAGCCAGCCTGCGCGCTTATCTGGAAGCGGTGAACAACATTGAGACCTATCGACGATCCTATCCGGAAGAGCAGTTCTATATAGACGGTGAAGAACTGTGGTGGGAATAGAGGCCTACTCGGTGACCCGCTCTACGTATTCCCGTGTCTCCGAGTTGACCAGGATCTTGTCACCCTCTTTGATGAACAGCGGCACTTTCACCACCAATCCCGTTTCCACCGTGACCGGCTTGGTGGCTCCGGACACCGTGTCGCCCCTCAAGCCCTCTCTGGCCTCGGTCACGGTCAACACGACCTTGTAGGGTAACAGAATATCGATGGGTTTTTCATCCCAAAAGGACAGCTGGACAGTATCACCTTCCCGGATGAAGAGCCTCTTATCCTCATGGCCCTCGACGGGCATGGTAAACTGCTCGTAAGTCTCCAGGTCCATAAAGTGGAGTTGCTCTCCGTCAGCGTAGAGGTATTGGGCTTCCCGGGTTTCGACATTGATGTCCTCGAGATTTTCCTGGCTCTTGTTGACCTGCTTTAAAACCTGGCCCGTGACCAGACTCTTGAGCTTCAAGCGTACGAAAGCCGACCCCTTTCCCGGATTGACAAACTCCCGTTCCACAACTACGTACGGTTCGTCCTTCACGAGAAGAAATGTTCCTTTGGAAATGGCACCTGCGCGTATCATGGATTTTACCTATCCTAATCACTTCCTCCGCCTGTTTCAAGGGTTTTGCGATTTTCAAAAGCTACGATGATTCGCTCTCAAGTGCAAACGCAGCCCCGTAGGGGAGTAATTTGCGGATGGATTCCTGGCTCAGGACAAACATCAACAACCGTTCCATACCCAGGGCCACACCGGAGCACTCGGGAAAGTCCCCTTCTCGGATCACCCTCAGCAACTCCCGATCGCTGGGGTGAGCCACCGCAGCCAAGCGTTTCTCCTCCTCCTGACTCCTGAAATACTGCTCGTAGGCCGCGGGATCGGTTTCCTCGGAGTAGCAGTTGGCGATTTCAACGCCGCCCAGATACAGCTCCCAGCGTTCGGCCCAGGGGGTACCGGATTTCCGGCGGGCCAAAGTCTGGATCAGTGCTGGATAATCGTAAAGGAATGCGGCCCGAGAGTCGGGCAGGTTGGGCTCCACGGTATTCAGGAAGATCTTGTGGAAAAGATCCTCCGTCCTATCTTGCTCCGTGACCGACAGGCCCAGCTTGCGGGTTGTTTCCGCCAGGGCGTCATAGCCTGACTCTGCAAGCCGCCATAGATCGAGACGCAGATACTCATCAAAGGCATCGGCCATGGACAGGCGCAGAAATGGCGGTGAGCAGTCCACCCGGCGATCTCCAAGGGGAAGCAGGGGATCCAAATGCAGTTCCGCGAATAGGTGGCCGAACAACTCTTCTGTTATTTCCATCGACTCCAGGTAGTCCGCCTGTACGGTGTACCACTCCAACATGGTGAACTCTGGATTGTGGACTCCGGTGACGGGCTCGCTGTTGCGGAAGGACTTGCAGATCTGGAAGACACTACCGCTGTCCGCGGCAAGTAGGCGTTTCATCCACAATTCGGGAGAGGGAATGAGAAAAAAATCCCGATCCGAGCCTTGGCGGGGAAGGTAGCGGGTTCTGAACACTTCCAACGAACTTTCCGGTATCAGGGACGGACTGAGCAGAGCTGTGTCGACTTCCAGATAGCCTCGCTCCTGAAAGAAAGCCCTGATGAGCTGGATCGTCTTGGCTCGCTGCCGCAGAATCTGAAGATCTGATTGATTCATGTGTTGTACCGCTTCTTTACAGTGATTCGTTCCCGATGGACGCTGAGCTCCTGGTGTGACTATATTCTCAGGGAGTATAGCACATTGCGACCTACTCTGCCTGTCGGCATCGTAAGATCGCAATCTCCCACCATAAATAGTAGGGAGGATTGCGATGTCCTCTGCCTGTCGGCATCGTAATAACCCGGGGTGAATACCCCGACGAGGAGAAGAAGTGGAACCTGAAAAAATTACACCCGGTGATGCCAGCGCCGGTTTTGAGGTTTTATCGAACAGGGAGATGCCCGAGTACAGCTCCCGGGCTCTGCGTTACCGTCATCTCAACACCGGCTGCGAGGTATTTCATCTTTGGAATGATGATCCTGAGAACCTGTTCGCCTTCACTTTTCGAACACCCCCGCAGGACGATACCGGCGCGGCTCATATCCTGGAACACTCGGTGCTCTGTGGTTCCCGGCGCTTTCCCCTGAAGGATCCCTTCGTAGTGTTGTTGAAGAGCAGTCTGCAGACTTTTCTCAACGCCTTTACCTTTCCCGATAAGACTGTATATCCGGCCAGCAGTATGGTGGAAAAGGATTTCTTTAACCTCATGCTGGTAACCGGGGACGCGGTTTTTTTCCCATTGCTGCAGAAAGAGGTATTTATGCAGGAAGCACACCGTCTGCAGCCGTCTTCTGGGGACGAACATCCCAATGGTTTGAAAAGAAGTGGAGTTGTTTTCAACGAAATGAAGGGGGTGTTTTCCAGTGCAGAGTCCGTAGTGGCCGATGCCTCCCTGCGCGCTCTCTTTCCGGATTCCCCATACGGTTTCGAGTCTGGGGGGGATCCAAAAGTGATCGCCACCCTCACGCACCAGCAGTTGCAGGACTTTCACCGCAAGTTCTATCATCCTGCGAACTGTCGGATCTTCCTCTACGGAAACATCCCCACCCCCAAGATCCTTGCGTTCCTCGATGAGAACTTTCTTAGATTCTTCGACCCGGCGGAGATCCGATCCGGGATCGCTCTGCAGCCCCGCTGGCAGGAGCCGAGGAGGGTGGAGCGCACCTTCCCGGCGGAGACGGGGAAGTCGACGGTTACCCTGAACTGGTTGACGATCCCTGTAACCGATCCTTTAAAGCTCCTCGCCTTTGAGGTGCTGTCCGAGCTTTTGGTCGGCAACGAAGGGGCACCTCTGCACAAGGCTCTGCTGGAATCGGAATTGGGGGATGATCTTTCCCCGGCCACGGGATTGGAAACGGAATTGAACGAGATAGTTTTCACCGTAGGCC
The DNA here is from genome assembly GCA_020353535.1 of Spirochaetaceae bacterium. Taxonomy (GTDB): domain Bacteria; phylum Spirochaetota; class Spirochaetia; order SZUA-6; family DRHE01; genus JAFGQJ01. Next base: position 895,199 of record CP070696.1, read on the forward strand.
TGCGAGGAACCGAGCCGCAGGCGGCTGAAGCTATGGAAAAACTTGTCATATCCACCCTGAAGGATCTGGTGTCCCGGGGCGTACCGGAACAGATCGTGCAGGCGGCGCTGCACCGGGTCGAGTTCCGCAATTCCGAGATCCAGAGGGGCGGACGACCATACTCCCTCACGCTGATGAGAAAGACTCTGCGCGGGTGGATGCACGGCAGTGACCCGGAGGTTACTCTGGAGTTTCGCAGATCGATGGACGCTCTGCGGGCCGAAGTGGCTCGGGGAGGCTATTTCGAAAAGCTGATTGAGGGGTATCTGGTGAGCAATCCTCATCGCACCACCGTGGTGGTTCGCCCCGACCCCGCTCAGCAGCAGCGGGAGCAGGAGGAGGAGAGGCGGGAGCTTCAACAAATCCAACAGCACTGGGGCTCAGACGGGCGGCAGCGTTTGGAAGAGGAGTTGGAGAGGCTCAAAGCTTTCCAGGAGCAGCAGGACAGTCCCGAGGTGCTGGCTCGAATTCCGGCTCTGCATCTGGGGGATCTGCGGCGGGAGGTGGAAACTATACCCAGCGAACACCTGGATTCGCAGCTCCCCGTGCTGTATCACGATCTGTACACAAATGGTGTAGTGTATCTGGATCTGGCTTTTGACACGCGAGGGCTGGACACCTCCCTCCTGCACCTCGTGCCTCTTTTCAGCAGGGCTGTTCGGGGAAGCGGTCTGCCGGGGATTCCATACTACGATGTGGCCAGCAAACTCTCCCTCTATACCGGCGGATTTGGGGCTTCCCTGAGTGCAGACAATGCCGCAGAGCCCGCAGGGACGGTACAGCAGCGGCTGATCTTCCGGGTGAAGATGCTCGAGCACAACCTCGAGACCGCGCTCGGGCTGGTACGGGATCTGCTGCTGACAGCGGACTTTCGAGACCTCAACCGTCTGCAGACCATCATCCTGGAGATGCGCAACGATCTCAAGGCTTCCCTGGTCCCGGGGGGCAGTCACTATGCGGGGCTGCGCGCATGCGCCCGTCTTTCGGACGCCGCCGCCATCGAGGAGCGGTGGAAGGGGATCTCCCAGTATATCTGGTTGGATGGCGTCAGTCGGGGGTTGCCGGAGAATCTTGCCGACGTGGCCTCAGCTCTGGAAGAGATCAGATTGAGATTGATTTCCCCATCCCTGTTGAGCGTAAACCTGACCTGTGCACAGAAGGCGACCGACAAAGCGGTGTCCGCCGCCTCCGATCTTGTCGCCGCCCTGGCAAGCGAGAGGGTCGCGGCGGCGGAGCAACGCAGTCGGACTGATTTGTTTCCGCTGGATCCTCTGTTGCCAGCGAGCATGGAGACGCTGGTGGGTTCGATGAATGTGAGCTTTGTCGCCCACGCGTTTCCTGCAAGCCCCTTCGGAAGCAGAGAAAATGCCTTTGAGACGGTACTGGCTCACTATCTCAGGACCGGATTTCTCTGGGAACGGATACGCATGCAGGGTGGTGCCTATGGCGCCGGCGCGGTGGCCCACGGCCTGGATGCTCTGTTCGCTTTCTCCTCCTACAGAGATCCCAACACCTTGGTTACCCTTGATGCTTTCCGGGAGGCTCTTGGGTTTGCCACGCGGAGCGATCTCGATCCAGAACCCTTCGAAAAAATCGTACTCGGTGCGGCGGGAAATGAGGAGAAGCCCATGGCGCCCGGGGAAAAGGGTTTCGTGGCCTTGAAGCGGGAGATCCTGGGAATCAGCGATGCACAGCGTCAAGCCAGGCGGGACACGCTGATCGACTGCAAGCCCAAACAGCTCCGCGCAGCGGCTTCACGCCTGCTGGCCCGTTTCAACAACGGTGTCACGGCTATTGTCACCCATGCTGAAGCCGTTCAAAGAGAGAAGAGTCGTCTGGAGGCGCTAAAGGCCGCTACACTCAAACTGCCCGACTAGTGGGACGAATCGGCAAGGGGCAGGTCCACGGTGACAGTAGTGCCTCGACCGGAGGTGGACCGAAAGCTCATCGTTCCCCCGTGCTCGCGGATGATGCGCTGGGACACCGACAGACCGAGGCCGGTCCCGCCCTGCTCGCCCCGGGTGGTGAAAAAGGGATCGGTGATCCTTTCCAGGTCTTCCGGGCGGATGCCTGCGCCCTGGTCCGCAACCTCGATTCTCACGCTGTTCAGATTAGCATCGAAGCTGGTGGATACACGTACCTGTTGCTGTCTGTCCTCAAGGGCCTGACAGGCGTTCTGCAGGAGATTCAGAACCACCTGTTCCAATCGGATCCTGTCCGCCACTAATCGGGGCAGATCGCTTTGCAGATCAAGCTCGAAATGATCCGTGGTTCTACCGATCATGTGCCGCGACAGATCCGCCACCGTGCGGATCACCTGGTTGATATCTGTAGGTACCCGATTCGCTCTGCTGCCTCCGCGAACGAATCTCTTGAGCTCGCCGACGATATGGTCAATGCGGGTCGTGCTGGAGTTGATCTCAGAGGTCGCGGACTCCACAGCCTTCTTGAACTCCCCGTAGCTCATACCGGACAGGCGCATGGTCTCATCGGCCGGTTCGGAGGATTCTGCCAGAACGAAAAGCTGAGGCAGCCCGTCGAGGAGGAAGCGTGAGTTCATGCCGATAACCTGATTGGGGTTGTTCACCTCGTGGGCCACGCCCGCCACCAGAGCCCCGAGAGAGGCCAGCTTGTCGGTACGCATCAGCTGCTGCTGCTGCGCCTGAAGCTGCTGTTCCGCCTCCTTCCGTTCGGAGATGTCCCGGATGATCACTACGTCCGCCGCCTGCTTCTGCCAGGTCGTGCGTGCACCGGTAACCTCGACGGGGATCACCCGGCTGTCCTTGCCGATGATGCGGGTCTCGTAGCAGCGCGGGGCCTCCCGACCGGCCATTCTCTCGCTGAAGTGATGCGTAACCGCGGCCAAATCGCCGGCATGCACCACGTCGCGAAAGTGCATCTGCCTAAGCTCGACGGGGCTGTACCCGGAAATCTCGGTGCAGCGTTGATTGGCATAGAGGATGCGCCCGTCACTGGAGAAGATCAGGATAGCGTCGGCCGAGTTTTCCGCAAGAGCTTTGAAATTGCCCTCTGCCTCTCTCAGGTAGGAGACCATCTGGTTGTATCCACGGGCCAGCTGACCGACCTCGTCCTCTGAGGGTACCGGCAGGTACATGCGGTAGTTTCCCGAAGAGACCTGCCGCACAGCCTCGTGAAGGGTGACCAGAGGTCGCAGCAGGCCGTGGCGGAAGGCGACGGGAAAACCGAGAACCACCAGGATGCAGGTTACTACGGCAACAAGGGCCAGTTTGGAGCAGAAACGGTGGATCCACAGGCGGTAGTCACGGTAGGGCAATCCGATCCGGTAGGTATGTCCCGCCTGCTCGATCGTGTAGTACAGGTAGAAGCTGCCCGTGTCATGGAGGTCGAGACTCAGGAATCGCGGGGTCAGTCCGCGGCGCGCCGGTATCAACCCTTCCGCGCCCTGTTCCGCGGCCAGCCGGGCGAGATCGGCCTCCGAAAGCGTCGATGTGACAAACTTCACTTCCGGAGGAGAGCTGTCGGTGCCCAGAATATAGGCAATGCTTGAAGATAGGCCTGTCCAATCCTGATTTTGAATGGCTATGCCGGCCTGGTCGATCTCCCTGCGGTAGTGGTCGGCCAGTCCGCTGTGGACCACCGGCATCAGGGCGCTGGCTGTAATTCCGAAAGCGACCATGATCACCGCCAGGGGGATGCCGATAAGCTTGGAAACGTAGCTCGTCGGTTGGGGAGCGTTGTTGACGTAGACGATGAAGATCAGCAGGCAGATTAAAAGCGAGCCACTGTTGAACACCAGTGTATACGTGTTTCGGGATATCACCCCCGTCTGGAAGAGCATATAGGCGAGCGCGATAATCGTAGTGGCCACGGTCAGCAGAGCAAAGCTCCGTGCCGATTGGGCCACCCGCCCCACCGGGCGGGTAAGGTAGCTCAGCCGGGATCTGTGGACCCCGCTCTCGGAACTGGAGGAGCGAACGGCTTTGCGGAACAGAACCATGCTTGCCCACAGAAAGCCGAGCAAGGTGAAAAAGCTGACCCGGGGTCCGTACTCGTAGGAGAAGTATTGGGCTTTGAAGTCGTAGGATATCTCGAGGTTCCTTCTAAGAAACAGGGAGCCCCAGACCATGAAGGCCGCTGCCAAAGAAACCACCAGGATGATACGGGATTCCCTGGGACGTTGATTGCCTCCGTACCAGTAGGCGAATTGAATCAGGGAGACAGTGGCGAAAACGATCAGGTTCGAGAATTGTCCCGTGTGCCTGGCGGTACTCGCAAACAGGGAATAGCGGACCGTGTAGGACAGCAGCATGATCAGAAGGGCACCTAGATACCCCGCCAGGTACCAGGTGTCTTTGTGCTTTCTTTTTAAGGAGAGCAGATAACCGGTGATGAGGGCCAGAAGCAGGGTTGTGGTAAGGGAACCGACGGACAGGGTGTTGAATCTGAGCCAGTTCAGGCTACCCATAAAATCTACTGCTCGTCGGAGTTGGCTTGAGCGTTCTTGCGTCTCTTGAGCCTCTTGCTCAGCGCCTGAGGGGTAATTCCGAGCAGACCGGCGGCGATCGCCTGATTTCCCTTGGCCCGGGACAGGGCCTCTTCGATCAGACGATCGGTCATCCCCTTCAGCGTAGGCAACTTTTCAGGAAAGGTGAGCTCCTCTTCGGCGCTCCGAGTTCGGATCTCCTCCCCGGCATAGCCGATCGCCTCTCTGAAAGGCTGGAGGGACAGCATCTTCTCCTTCTGACGGCTGACCGCATTGAAGACCATGGAGCGCAGCTCCCGCACGTTCCCGGGAAATCCGTAGGTTTCAAGCAGAGTGAGCAATTCGGGAGGGATGGATAGCTTCTTCTTGCCCAGCTTTTCGGCGGCCTGGCTGTGGAAGTGATCAACCAGCAGCGGGAGGTCATCCTTGCGTTCCCTGAGCGGGGGAATGCGGATCTCGTATGTCTGCAGACGGTAGTATAGATCCCGGCGGAATTGTTCGCTTGCGACCAGTTCGGGCAGAATTTTATTGGTTGCGATGAGGAAACGAGCCTTCGTCGAACGGGGCAGGTCAGAACCGAGGGGATAGTACTCTCGGGATTCGACAAGCCGCAGCAGCTTTATCTGACAGGCCGCTGAAAGATCCCCGATCTCATCGAGGAACAACGTTCCAATGTTGGCTTGGTGAACCAGACCTTTGCGATCGCTATCTGCGCCTGTATAGGCGCCCTTGCTGTGACCAAAGAGGGTATCGGAGAATACGTTGTCGTCGAGTCCGGCGGAGTTCACCTTGACCAGCGGACCTTTTGAACCGCTGGCGGCGTGTATCGCCTCTGCAAAAAGCTCTTTGCCTGTCCCGGTTTCTCCTGTGATAAGGACCGTTTCCGAGGTCGGGGCGATGGATTCAATGAACCGGAAGATCGCCTGTACCCGCGGGTTGCGGGTGATGATCGGCTGAAAATACTCCGGGTGGCTGAGTTTTTCGGCCAACAGGCGCTCCCGGAGCGAACTGTAGCGGCGAGCCAATCGACGCATGTCGATTGCCCGCTGGATACCGCTGGTCAGCCGGTTCGGTTCCACCGCCTTGATCATATAGTCGAAGGCTCCCTCCTTCATACAACCGACAGCCATGTCGATGTCATCTGAAGCGGTCACGATAATAATCGGGATATGGGGATACAGCTCGTGGATCTTTTTTAATAACACATCCCCGGTAAGGTGGGGCATGGTGATGTCCAGAAGGACGGCTTCCACCTCCTGCTGCTCGAGGAAGGGGAGAACTTCCCGGGAATCACTGCAGGTGTGAAGATTGTCGATCCCGACGGATTTAAGAACCTTGGTCATGCTGGACAGCACGGTCGGTTCGTCGTCGACCAGAAGTACCGGCAATTCGGGGATTGAGCCGCTTGCCATAACACCATCCTTCAACTCCCGGAGTATCCAGGCCCCGCGTGTTCTGTCTCAGGGGATAGGTAACTATAGCCTTAACCGCAATGCCGGGTCAATGTCCGGGGCGGCTGCCAAACTACCATCTCGATGCCGGTGCTCCACCCGGTGCCAGCACTCCGCCTCTGGCTTTCCAATCGATCAGGGATCCGTCGTACAGACGCACCCGCGGATAGCCGAGGAGGCGGGCGACGAAATACAGTTGGGAGGCGGTGTAGCCGATACCGCAGTAGGGAATCACTTCCTGGTGCTGAGAGATCGCGGCCTTGCGGAAGAGCTCCTCGAGCTGGTCCGACTCGAGCAGGCGGTGGGGTTTGCGGCTTTGATAGGTGGCCATATAGGGAATATTCACGCTTCCGGGAATTGCCTCCCTCTGAAAGGAGGCTCGGGGCAGCGTGTTCAGTAGAACTGTAGCGCCGTCCTGCTGGCTGCTGCGCACCGTTTGGAAATCGGCTATTTTGTCCGGGGTCGGATCGGGAACAAAGTCTCCCCGTTGCCGACTCGCATCCTCGGAGGATAAGGGAATAGAGAGGGATCCCCAGGCGGCCAATCCGCCGTTTAGTATGCTCAGATGAGGATGGTTGAAATAATCCAGAATCCAGTAGATACGGGCTGCCGTGTAGCCCGCCCCTTCATCATAGAGAACGATGCGGCTGTCCCGGTTTACTCCCAGGAAGGAGAGCAGGGGGATTATCCCCTCAACGGGGGCGAGAAGATGGTGCACCTCGACACCAGCGGACAGGCGTGCCGACCATTCCATGCTGCTCGGAGGGAGATTTACAGCCCCGGGAAGGTGGCCTTTGCTGTAGGCCTCCCGCTCCCGAGTGTCGATCAACAGGAGCGTACCGCTGTGCAGCTGTGAATGCACCTCTGCGGCGTCGATCAACAAGGATGCGTGCGCTGCGATCGATGCCTTTCCCAATCGCCGATCCTCCTACTGCAGGGCGCAGTGCGGGCAATGGTCTTCCGGCACGATCTGCCAGCGCATCAGCAGCCCGTAGATTTTACAGCCGGCGCAGAAGCCGAGAAAGGATTCGAGGGCGGAGAAAAGACAGAGGACCGTCAAAGGAATGATCCACGCCCAGGATGCGAGGAACAAGGACAGCAGTAAAGCGGCAGATGACAGGGAAAAGCCGATGGAGGCGGCGAATCGTTTGGGAGCGAAGGATATCGGGTGGCCATGGAATCCCAGAAGCGGAACCAGAACGCGCTTTGACAAAATCGTAAGCAAGCTCCAGCGGGGGGTAACGAATGCACGAATGCCGAAATCCGCTGCAAGAATCAATGCCAGACAGGGGAGACGGAGCAGCACGGCCAGGAGTGACAAGAGGAACGTCAAGGCGGCGCCTGCTCGGACCACCTCTTCCGCTACATGCTCGGGGAATCGGTTGGTCTTCATAATCATATATTAGCAAAATTGTAATATAAAAGCAATTGACTCCGCGGTCAGTACGGTTCTCTCCGCTAGGATGCCTTCCTAAACTCATGTATCTGTGCTACTAATGTCAGAGCTCAAAGCCTATGAATATGGAATTGTTCATACTCGGAACCGGCGGTATGATGCCCCTGCCGTCGAGAAGCCTCACCTCCGTGCTTCTCCGCCGGGAAGGAGAGCTGTTTCTGTTCGACTGCGGCGAGGGCACCCAGGTATCCCTGCGACGCCTGGCCCTGCGCTGGAAGAAAATATCGGTTATCTTTGTTTCTCACACCCACGCAGATCACGTCACCGGAATCCCCGGCATCCTGATGCTTTCCTCTCAGGTCGAGAGAGACGAGCCGCTGTACATCATCGGTCCGCCTCGAATCAGAGAATACGTCGAAGCCAGCCGGAGAATTCTCGATATGTACATCAACTACGACATCGTGGTGAAGGAGGTTTCCGGTCAGGAAAGCGTGTTTGAGGGAGAGGGATACAGAATCCGCTCGTACCCGCTTTCCCACACAAAGCCCTGTCTGGCCTACAGTCTGGAGGAGGATCTGCGTCCCGGTGTGTTTGATCCCGAGGCTGCCCACGCCCTGGGCGTTCCCCGGGGGCCGATGTGGTCGACTCTGCAGTCCGGATCAGTCGTGCGTCTGGACTCCGGGATCGAGATCCGGCCGGAACAGGTGATGGGTCCCAGACGCCCGGGGCGGAAGTTTAGTTTTGTTACCGATACGACCTGGGTGCCCGGGCTGCCGGAATTCGTGCGGGATTCGGATCTGTTGATCTGTGAAGGCATGTTTGGAGAGGAGCTGGTCGAGGACGCTGTGGACAAGAAGCACCTGACCGCGGTGCAGGCCGCCCAGATCGCCCGCCAGGCAGATGTAGGCCGACTCGGGCTCATCCACTACAGCCCGCGTTACACGGAACGGGAGCTGAAGCGACTGGCTCATCAGGCCAAGAGGATCTTCCCTGCAACCTTCCTTGCTCGGGACCTGCAGGTCATCGATCTGCCATATCCGGAGTGATGTTTTGAGCAAACGGCTGATGGTGTTCGTATCCCTTCCAAGACTTTGCGTCCATCCCTTGACGCTATAGCGGGTATGACATTATTTTAGGCACAAATCTATAAAAAGAATCTATGAGGTGAGTACATGATTGAGGTCAGTAACCTCGGCAAGCGGTATGGATCGTTGGAAGCGGTGCGGGGAGTCAACTTCGCAATCAATCCCGGTGAGGTGGTGGGGCTGCTCGGTCCCAACGGTGCCGGGAAGACCACGATCATGAAGATTCTTACCTGCTTCATGTTTCCCAGTTTCGGAACGGCCACGATCAACGGTTGGGATATTTTCGACAGACCCCTGGAAATCAAGAAGCTGGTCGGTTATCTGCCGGAGAATGCGCCGCTGTACACGGATTTGAATGTCCTGGAATACCTCAGTTTCATGGCCGAATCCCGTTCCCTAAAGGGAAAGCAGAAGGAGGAACGGATCGAATGGGCTATTGAAGAGTGTGGACTGAAAAGTGTGGTGTACAGGAGCATCGATACGATTTCCAAAGGCTTTCGACAGCGGACCGGACTTGCCCAGGCGATTCTTCACAATCCCGAGATTCTCATCTTCGATGAGCCGACCACCGGCCTGGATCCGAATCAGATTATCGAGATTCGAGAGCTGATCAGGCGTTTGGGCAGGGAAAAAACCGTAATTCTCTCCACCCATATCCTCCAGGAAGTGGAGGCTACCTGCGGACGTGTGCTTATCCTCAATGAGGGGCAGATCGTGGCCAAGGGAACGCCGGAGGAGATCAATCGCGAGATGAAGGGAGAGGTGCTGCTGGAGATGCTACTCAAAGGCAACATCAAGCCCTCGGGCGTGAAAGCCGTCCCAGGTGTCCGGAAGCTTCTGCAGATCTCGAGCCCCTCGGAGGGTGTGCACAGATTCCAGGTAGCTCTGCTCCCCGATTCCGGGGCTGAAGAGGCGCTGTTTGATTGGGCCGTAGAAGGGGGCTACAAGATCCTGGCCATGGTGCCCAAGCGACTCAGTCTGGAAGAGTTGTTTATCAAATTGACCCGGGAGGGAAGCGAAAAATGATGAATAACATCCTGCCGATCATAAAAAAGGAACTGAAATCCTACTTCAACTCCCCGATCGCCTACATCCTGGTTGTAACCTTTCTGGTGTTCTCCAGCATCTGGATTTTCTATCTTCAAACCTTCTTCGCCAGCAATGTCGCCTCTCTCAGGGGCTTTTTCTCCGTAATCCCGATTGTCTTTATCATCGTAATGCCGGCCCTGACCATGAGGAGCTGGGCTGAGGAGAAAAAGCTGGGCACCATGGAAGTTTTGATGACCCTGCCGTTCCGGGAAAGCACCCTGGTGATCGGGAAGTTTCTCGCCGCCATCAGCTTGCTCGTGATCATGATCCTGCTGACTTTGCCTCTTCCCCTGCTGCTCGGCAGGTTTGGAGATTTCGACTGGGGAGAGATCCTGGGACAGTACATCGGAGTCGTGCTGCTGGGCGCGGCGGGCATTTCCGTTGGTCTTTTCGTGTCTTCTCTCATGGCCAACCAGATCAGTTCCTTTCTGATCAGTCTGTTCGTGCTGCTCGTGCTTACGCTGATCTCCCAGGTGAATCGGGTGTTCCCCCTTCCTCCCTGGGCAGCCGGAATGGTCAACTTCGTGTCCCTCGGTCATCATTTCTCGAATTTTCAGAGGGGTTTGATCGACACCCGGGATCTGCTCTACTACGGCATCGTGAGCGCGCTGTTCCTGTATCTCAACACGAAAACCCTGGTATTCAGGAAATGGTAGGGGAGAAGTACGATGAAAAAACGCGCTGAAATCATCCTATTCGTTTTGGGATTGATCGTTATCCTCTTGGTAGGATTGAATGCCAGCAGGTACTTTCTGCGCATCGATCTCACGGAGAACAAGGCCTTCACCATTTCGAGGGTCTCCCGGGAGCTGTTCAGAGATATCCCCGACCGGGTGTTCCTGACCTACTACGTGTCGGACAAGCTGAAGTCTCTGTACGCCTTTCCGTTACAAATCGAGGACCTGTTGTATGAATACGCCGCCTATTCTCGAGGCAGCATCAAGGTGGAAGTCGTGGATCCGGTTAGATCCGGAAGCCTGACTCAGGCCGAGAGTCTTGGTGTTTTTCCTCAGCAGATCGAAGTGATCGAGCAGGATGAGCGGAGCTTTGCCCAGGTTTATACGGGAATCGTTATCCAGTATCTCGACCGCTATGAGACCATACCGGTGGTCTCTCAGGTCGAGTCGCTGGAATACGACCTGACTTCCCGAATACGAAAGATCGTTACCGAGGAGGAGCGTAGCGTCGGTTTCCTGGCAGGCGACGCCTCGCGGGACCTCCAGAACGATTTCAGTTCCCTGCTGGCAACCCTCACCGCAGATTTCTCGGTTCGTCCGATCGGGCGGGGAGAGGACATACCGGAAGATCTCGATGTACTGTTCGTCCTGGGTGCCCGGGATCTTGATGACTTCGATCTTTTTCCCATCGATCAGTACATTATGGACGGCGGACGGGTACTTTTTGCCGTGGAGGGCATGGATCTGGATCTGATGCGGGGCATTGTTCCCCGAAAACTAGACAATACACAAATCCTATCGATGCTCCAAAACTACGGTGTAACGGTTCAGCAGGCCTTCGTACTGGACACCTACGCCAAGAACTTCCGCATCCCCCGCCAGATCTTGGGGCAGATCATGTGGGAGGTGATGGAGAAGTACCCCTATTGGATCACCGTAGCCAACCGATTCGTCTCCAGGGAAAATCCGATCACCGCCCGCTTTCAAGGTCTGGATCTTCTCTGGGCGAGCCCGCTGGATATCGTCGAACGCTCGGGCGTCGAAGCGCAAGTGCTACTCAATACGACTCCTGAGGCCTGGATCCTGGATAAGGAGCCCTTCGAAACAAATCCGCAGAGGGCGGTCATGCTGGAATACATGAGCCAGGAAAACAAAGATCAGTATGCGTTGGGCGTGACCCTTCGGGGAACCTTCCCCAGTTATTTCGCCGGGCGGGAAATACCGGAACGTGTCGGGGAGGAGCGGAATTGGCAGCAGGTTGTTGAAAGAAGCGAGGAGACCCGGCTCGTCGTGGTCGGGGATGCCGATTTCGCCAGTGAGTTGTACCAGTACAGCGGAGGGAATTATAATCTAGAGTTTTTAGCGAATGCCGCCGAATGGCTCAGCAATTCGGAAGATCTATTAGAGATCAAAACCAGGGTGGCCCGGGACATGAGACTCAATAAAATTCAGGATCCCGAAACTCGTTTCCGAGCGGCCATGTTTACGCAGATGTTCAATCTGATTGTGATTCCTCTCCTGGTTGTCGTTTTCGGTGTTCTACGTTTGATTTTACGGCGGCGCAAGGGCGTCATTCGCGAACAGGAGGGTTAGCCAATGGAAGTGTTGTCTTTTCAGCGGAAGGTCCTCATCCTGGGCATCTGTATCGCCGTGCTGGCAGCGGCTTATGTATTAGGTTTGGTGTTTTCTCCCGCCAGAGTCGGACAGCGGGAAGCCGAAGCGCCCCTGCTGGCCGGTTTCGACCGACTGCTTCGAGATCGGGTGGCGGAGATCCGCATCAGCAGTGAGGAGGGGAGTCTGAGGTTGCAAAAGCAACAGGATGCCTGGGTATTACCTGGGAGTGATCGCAACTATCCGGCCTCGGCCTCACTGATCGGCACCTTTCTCGATTTCCTTTCGGATGTGGCCAGGGCCAGAGTTGTAACCGACAATCCCGACGCCTGGAAGGAGTTCGAGGTCCACTCTGAGGCTCTCAGCCGCATCCAGCTGCTCGATGCTTCGGGTGGCGAGCTGAGCGAGATCATCATCGGGAAAACCGCTGCAGGCGGCGGAGTAAACTACCTTCGTCTCGGGGACAGCAACGAAGTGGTGCTGTCGAATCGCAGTTTCGACTACTATCTGAACGTCGAGGAAAAATTCTGGGCTCATCTACGAATCTTTCCCGAAGATCTGGAAGGCATTATGCGTATTTCCGTTGACAGCAGCTTGCAGTTCGATCCCCAGAGCCCCGCATCGATACAGTATACGCTTGTGCTGAGTTCCGAGCAGCCCGCCGTGTGGAAGCTGGTGGATCGCCCGGAGGGTGAGTTGGACAACGGCAAGGTAGATCTGCTGGCCAGCAACCTGGCGAATTTGGAAGGCACCGAGTTCGCCTACGGTGTTAGTCCTGCCGAGTCCGGACTGACAGATCCCAGCGCTCGAATTTTAATCAGCACGGTGGATAACCGGGATTATCGCCTTTTGGTCGGTGAGGAAGCCGGGGATGATCAGTACTACGCGACTCTTGATAACGGGACCTTCATCTACAAGGTGTCCGAGTGGCGACTCAAGGGTGTTATTAAAGGTATCGAGGAGCTTCGCGTGGAGAATGCGGGGGAGCAATAGGAGTCATCGACGGATGCGGGAGGGACGGGCGGATCGGGCTGCAACCGAGGATCTGTACTTGTCAGGATCCGCCCGAAAGGCAACGATTCCGCCCCCTCCGGTGGATTCCGCCTGCTTTAGTGCTCGTGCGGCTTCGACAAGCAGTCTGTTGGCGCTGACCAACCTGCCATTACGGGCACTCGCTCCGATGGAAACCGGACTCGGGATTCTCTGCTGGAAATCACGGGCTTCCTTGAGCGACTGATCCAAATCTCTATCCGGCAAAATCACGGCTGCAGTTGAGGAGTCGTATTCGAAGACCAGATCCCGCAGGGGAAAACTGTTCATGATGGATCCTGCCAGCTCCTTGAGATCGTATTGTGAGCTGATAAAAATCAGAGAAAGGTCCTGATCCGAGCCGGCGGCTCGTTCCAGCTCCGAGGCAAGACGCGGCGAAAGATGCTGGCTCCAACCCAAGCCGGTTGAAGGAGAAAACAAGCCTGCTGCCGCCCCTGCCTCGAAGTGAGTCTGGGGCTGGGACCGTCGATCCCTCACCGGAACTTGGGGAAGTGAAGTCCGCGACCTTCGCGTCTGCGGCTTTCGATCCGGCATCCTGGAAGTCAATGATCCGGGGGCAGCGCGAACCGTAGCGGCAAACAGCAGAAATACGCTGGCTATAAGCAGGTATACCAGGAGAATATAGAAAATTTCCCGAAGAATCGGATACACCTGCGCCCTGTCCAGATCCTGAAAGATGCCATCTATGAACAGATCCTGCCGAATGCCGGGGCTGAAACGAAGGGAGAACAGGTTCTCGTAGACCGGGCGGATCGTGTACTGCGGCGCCCCGCCTCCACTTTGCTCCGGAGCCTGGGCCAGGTAGCTTTGATTCTTAGAAATAAGATAGTGGATACCCTCCCGAGAAGAGTAGATCGCCAAAAGGACAATGCGGTCGGTTGATAGAAACTGCTCCCGTATGGTGGTTTTAAAGTATTCGGAGTCAAAACTTCCCTCTGCCAGAAAGACAGAAAGCGCCGAGATTCTCAGGCGTTCAAGATTCTTCTCGGATTCCCCGCGATTGCCGTCGATCGTTATCTTGAGGCGGTAGGCTGTAAAGAATAGGATAAATAGCAAAAACAGCATACTTATGATATAATAAAAGCTGAGGATCCGCCGATTCATCTTATTATTATTATAGGCAAATAGATGGCAGAAGTATACTCTTTTTGAGGTAAGGAGAGCATGGCATGAAGATACGCCCGCGGAATCTTCCCCCCGGCTGGTATCCCGGAGGGGAGGAACAGACCGTCCGGGAAATCGAGAGATTTCGTAGCTCCCCCGAACAGGCGCACAGGAGCGGGATCGCCGGGGTGGCTCCTCATGCGGGCTGGAGCTATTCTGGCTCGATTGCCTGCCATGTTTTCCAGAGTATTTCTGAACGGGTACAGACCATTGTCGTTGTGGGAGGGCATCTGGCGCCCCACTCCGGTTTGCTGGCTGCTTTTGAAGACGGGTACGAGACACCCTTGGGTGTTTTGGAAAGCGATGGTGAGCTGCTCAAAGCTCTCCGAGACACCCTCTCACTGCATGAGGATCGCTACGCTGACAATACCGTGGAGGTACAGCTGCCTCTACTGAAATATCTTCACCCCGACGCCCGCGCCCTGTATCTGCGGGCCTCACCCTCCGAAGAAGCGCTGAAATTGGGAGTGGAGCTGGCTGCAGCAGCCGGGCGACTTAACCGGCAAATAGCAGTGGTCGGTTCCACGGACCTCACCCACTACGGGGACAACTACGGCTTTACTCCCCATGGAACCGGTCCAGGGGCTGTGAAGTGGGTGAAGGAGGTCAACGACCGACGCATTGTGGAGGCTCTGCTGGCGGTGGAGTTGGAAAAGGCTTTGGATCTCGCCCGGCGGGAGCAGTCCGCTTGTTCGGTGGGCGGAGCGGTAGCGGCGGCCCGTTTTGCCCAGGCCATGGGTGCCGTGCGAGGAGAGCTCCTCGAATACAGAACAAGCTACGATATAGCACCGAGTTCGTTTTTCGTGGGCTACGCGGGAATCATCTATTCAAGAACCGCCTAGCTATCTCGATCGACCAGTCCCGTACTCTGCCTAGGAGCCGATGTTCCCGGTCCCCATCCCGAGGGCTGTGCTCACGAAAAGCAGCTGCCGCTGGGTAGAGGGTAACCCATAAGGAGCGTTGATCCTCGTTGAGCTCGTACAGATAGCGACTGATCGGCGAGGCGGGCCGTGGTAGAGCCTGAAGACCTGTCAGATAATTTTTGAGAAAGACTCGCCAGTCTGATTTCGGGGCTCCCGCGGACAGGATCCGTCCAGGAGATTTTCCCCCTCCGCTGCTCTCCAACTCCAGGGGTACTCCCTTGCCCGGTAGAGGGATGACCTGGGCATCCGAAGCCCGCAAGTAGCGCTCAAGTCTTTCCTTGTATCCGATCAGAGGTCGGGTAGTGTAGCGTAGAGATCCCTGTACCCTGTCTCTCATGATCGTGGTGTTTTTCAGAATAAAGGAGAGAAACAGGCTCTCCAGCGGACCGAGCCGCGATTCCTGGGATCGGAACAGCGGATAAAGATATGAATTTCTACAGTAGGCTTTGCCCTCCGGGTAGGAAAAATCTACGCCCAAGAGATAGATCTCCCGTGCTCCGAGAAAGAGAGCCAGGGATACCGCCGCGTGAGAGACGTTGCCGCCGGAGGTATCGATGTAGGGTAGCGGCCGCCAATGGGAGCTCAGGTACAATGACAGCGGATGGTTGCTGGCGAAGAAGGCGCTATGCTTGCTCAGACGGGTGAGAACCGGAGGGGAGGCCAGATCCAGGAGCAGCGGTATCTGCTCCGGCAGCCCGTGGAGGAAGTGATGGTAACTCACCAGTTGGCAGTCGATGGAAATCACAAGATCCGGTTTCACATTGTAACTCAACAAGGCAGGCAGAGAAGTATCGGAGGCGATGAGAAATCCCGTTTCCCGGAGGTTGCGCAGTTCATGAATCTGGGATTCCAGCGATGGACCGGCCCCGGTGATGAATGTCCGGCGGACGGGCTTGACCGTTACTGTTGAGTTCATAACCACGGGCAGATTGGCCAAGGTGTTCACGTACCATTTTTTCCCAAACTGAGCTTGAACTGTGTAGTCATCCGCCACCGTTCCGATTAGATCCTGGATCGCCTGCATCAGTTCCGTGTAATACCGTCCTCCGGCTTCGATGCTGGGCCGCAACGGCACCGTTTTTAAATCTCCGTAGATCGCCGGCAGATAATCGGAAAGAAGAAAGGCCTTAATTCTCTCCGGTGGTTCGCCGACCAGAAATCGGATCCGCTGATCCATAAGAATCGGCCGCATGTCGATATGCTCCAGAACCGCACGAACAAAGGCCGGATCCTTCTCGACCACGATGATCCTCGAGATATCGGCGCTTTCTACGAAGGGCTGAATTTGATACCCTCCGCCAAGACCGAGAAACACAAGATATCCCGCCCCTGCGTAGTTTTCGTAAAAGCGGCGGCCCTCCTTGACCGGGTCCACGGTGGAGTGCAACTGAATCTGTCTGTCTGCGCCGCTGTAGGCCGGAAGCGGGAGGCCGCGGCGGCTCTCGATAATTCTTACAGTCGGACTGGATTCGCTGTGCGTGATCAAGCGGCCAAGCTCAGGATGATTTGCCGACAACGCCAGAAGATTTCGCTCGAGAATCGATGGCGTGCTCACACAATCTCCGAAATTTTCTGCGACAGATCCTGGAGAAACCGCCGGTGGTTTTCAAGCACGGCGGAAGCCTTTCGGACCGCAGCTTCCTGTCCCTGAAGGCGAAGCGTTCTCCGTGCTTCGGTGAGTTCGGCGGCATTGCAGAGGTAGATCAGCGACAGACTGTCGGAGTCGTTCGTCAGCGGATCCAACGTACGCTGAGAGTGTATGGCTGCGGCTGAACGCTCTGTTCGCAGAATCCAGTCGTTGAGAACGGCCGCTGCGATCTGTCTGCGTCGTTCCCGCTTGGGATAACCAGGCAGCGGACGCTGCAATTCCCGTGGTCGTTCTGCCTCCCCCTTTTCGGAACGGATGAGGTGCTCCAGCTCCGCTTCGCCGATCTCCTCAATTCCCGGCAATTCAACTGCAGAGGGATGCAAACGGCGAATTCGATTGCCGGCGGATCTGCCGGCCTCTGCGAACCAGCCGGCATAGGTATCCAGAGCCAGGTTCGTTCTTTGCCCTCCACCTCCACCGGAGGAATTCTCCGCAGCCAGCGAGAAGAGCTGATGATGCAGCGAATCCAAGCGGTTGGATTTCGGCACCAGCCAGTTTTCGAAGTTATTGGGGCGGACGTGGGAGAAGATGTCGTTATAGCAGAAGTCCAGTCCTGCGAAGACCACCACACGCGCACGACGTCGCAGAGCAACGAACAGGGCTGTAGCGGAGACCGTTCCCAGAGCCGGAACGATCGGAGCCGTGATTCCGGCTTGTCCAAGCAAAATCCTCTCGAAAGGGGTGTCCTGGCTGAGCAACGACACTCGGGCTCCGATTCGCCAGGTTCCCCTGGCCGCGGAAAGAGGCATGCTCAGGTGGAGTCGATGGTCCTTGCCGCACTGAAGGTGGCTAAAAGCGTAATAGCCTGGATCGGTCAAGAAGATCGTGTCCGGCAGCAGGCCTCGGCTCAACAAGAAGGCGAGGGAGGAGGGCAATGCCCAAAGCTCGATCTTCCGCCGGTAGGAGACGAGAAAATCGATACCCTTCTGAAGCGTAGGTCCGGAGGCTGCAATCACCGTCACGGGGGGAATTGAAACGCTGCCGGTCTGTGGATAGATTTCTTCGATAGCGAGAAAATTGTAGAGGCTGTTTCTCAGCCAGAGCCTTCCCAGAGCGGAGGTGGTAACCAGGGTTCCGCGGATCTCTCTGAAGAACTGATGTAGTGCCTGGTTCGCCTCCATGGATGCTTGCGGATAGATGCGAGCGCTGGGAGGCCACTCCAGAGTCACCAGTCCTTCGGCTTCAAGCTCGTGGACCCGAGAACGGAGAAAACTCAAAACTGTATTCCCGGCACCCGGGTGCCAGAATGAATCCGGTGAAAGCGTGGGGCCGAAAGCTTTGCGGATGGCTTCACTGTAGAAAATGACCAGTATTCTGGCGGCGGGAAAGCTGCGTTGCAACTCCTCAAACAGATAACCCAACCCTGCTCCGAGCAGCAGAATGATCGATGGACTTTGATCGGAGAGGGATTGGCTTACAAAGCGCCGAGCCTCGCTTTGCGGATCATAGGGAGAGTGTATATGGGTGCCGTCCACCAAAGCGGTCGGACGACCGCTTCTTGCGGTTCTGATTTCCAGCATCAGACGATCTCAGCGAGTAGCGTGAGCACCTCTTCGATCTCGGGTTTGGGCACGCGTACCTGTTCGTCCAGATTGAGCTCTGGTTGGTCGGCAAGCTCCGGGAGAAGTCTCATCAGAGATGCCTTGAGGTGATAGAGCAGTAGATCGGAGTCGCCATCAATCGTTCTTTTTGCCAGGCTGGTGACCACAATGAGGATGCGATCCCGATCGATCTGAAATACAGGTCCAAGAGATTGGAACTGGGAAAGCACGACCCGGGAGATATCCTGGCTCAGGCGAAAGGCGTCGATATAGGGATTTCGCTGTTTTACAGACTCGACCAGCTTCGCGGTGTTGATGCGGATCATCAACGGTGAGATCCCTTGGTCTACCAAAGGTTGAAGGGCGTTTTGCACGCTCTGGCGTAGAGAATGCGGCCGTTGCGGAATCCCTCGTTTGGCCCCTTCTAGATGCCGCTCCCGTGCCTGGTAGAACAGTCCGGCGGCCCGCTCAGAAAGAGCTTCAAAGATCTCCAGGTTGGCCTGTGCTTTTTTTCCCTCCAATCCCGCTATGAGCAGCAATCCCATAAACTTGCTTCCGTGAATGAAAGGAACAAGAACAAGAGTCGTAAGTGAAGAAAACTCCCGGAAGGAGAAGAACTGTTCGAACGGTTGCAGCCGCTCCGCATCTGCGAGTATATGAACCTTCCCCGCCGCCAGACGATTCATGGTGTCGTTTGCCCCGAGAGGAATGCGCAGACGGTGGTTGGTGGTCTCATCAAATCCGTAGAGTGCCCACGGGGCAAAGACCATGCGTACCGGATCAAAAAGCAGGAGGGCTGCTCGCTGCAGATTGAATATGTTCTGTACCAGGGAGAACACGTGCCCGGGAGCCTCTATTCCGTCCTCCAGCTCCGCCAGGCCCTCCAGGAGGCGCTCATGTAGATCGGCTTGGTCCGCAGCATCAGCCTCAGGTACGCCCGTTTCCGTGTCTCCCGGGGCCGGACGGCCGGATTCCTTCCAGGTTCGAGGCACCGATTCGGGACCTATCCTATCGGTTCCCGTGGGAATATCGGAGAGTGTGGCGGCCGCAGGAGCCTCGAGCTCTTCCTGGAGGACACTTCGTCCGATTTCGAGTTGTTGGGGTAGTACCTTTTCGATAAGTTCAAGGCTCTTTTGCAGTAGACCTCTGGGTACCGATCGATCCGAGCGAGACGCCCCATGAAATGAGCGCGCTCGCTTGAGAAGACCCATTAGGCCCCCAGACCGAGCTCTTCAAACAGCCTTTTATAGCGAACGAAATATTCGGATTGAGCGAATTCCCTGATTTTATCTTCCGGAAGCGCTTCCAGAAGCTGATCAAAATAGGAAAGAACGGATTTGATCTCCGATTTCAAGTCATCCGGCAAGACACCGGTTTCCGTTTGAGGGCTGCCCGGGAGTTGATACTCTTCGGTTTCTGCGGCCTCTTCGATACCCGCGTCCTCCATGCCGAGCTCCTCCAGATCCTCCGCTCCCGTTTCCTCCAGACTTAAGCTATCACCCGGCTCTTCCAGTGCCAGCTCCTCAGCAGGCTCCTCGAGAGTAAGCTCCTCAACAGCTTCAGCCTCCCCAACACCCGACTCCTCCAGACTTAGGGTATCGAGTTCTTCGAGGTCCATCTCCTCCGCCGGCTCCTCGAGGCTGAGTTCCGTGTCAACCTCCTCGGCCCCCGGCTCTTCCAGGCCGAGCTCCTCTACCTCTTCCTCCCCCGGCTCCTCCAGACTGAGCTCCTCAAGATCTTCCCCTCCCGGTTCTTCAAGACTCAATTCCTCAATCGGCTCCTCGAGGGCGAGCTCTTCGGCAGCTTCCTCCGGTTCTTCGAGATCCAAGCTATCGAGCTCTTCCAGCCCCAGATCTTCCCCCGCTTCTTCTAGGCCCAATTCTTCCAACTCTTCTGTTTCACCCTCCAGAGCACCCAAATCTTCATCCAGGCTCAAATCCTCTTCAGGGGCTTTGCCGCCTATATCGATTTCGATGGATTCCTCTTCGGCGGCGGAAGGTTCCATCTCTTCCAGAGACAGTTCACTGTCATCCAGACTGATCTCTTCGGAGGGAGCCTCCTCCTCGAGGTCCAAAGAGCCGAGCTCCATGATATCACCTTCCTCTTCCTCAAAACCTTCGGCTTCCTCAGCGAACTCGGCAGCCAGGTCCTGATCAGGAAATTCTACCTCATCCAGACTCTCTAAGCCCTCCTCGGGAACCTCTTCGGTAATATCTGCGGTGTTTAAAATGTTATCCAGCTCATCTCCGGTCAGGGCTATGGTTTCCTCCTCACCCTTCTCGAAGAAACCATCTCCCGCTGTGGGAGCGGGAGCGATGTCGACTTTTCCCGCGGACACCCCGCCTCTGCTCAGACCGCTGAGCTCGTTTTTCAGGCTCTGGATCTCTGCTTTTATCTGATTCAGATCTCTTTCGATCTTTTCAAGAATGTCTGCGGAGTCTTTCGGTGGCGCTTGTCCCGGTGTTGAGGGCACACCCTCCACGGTAGCCAGGTCTTCGTAGTGCTCCTCCACGATCGCGCTGTCTGAGAGGGGTACTTCGATCTCCGCATCTGAATCCATGCCCAGGCTTAGCTCCTCCTCTGCTTCCATCTCCGGAAGCCCTTCCAGGTCTGCGGTGCCTTCGGGGATTGCGAGGGTATCACCGCTCAGCTCGTCCAGATCGACATCCAGATCCTCTACGCTCAGCTCCTCTTCACCGCTTTCCTCTTCAAAGGCGCTGCCTTTTCCCAGTTCTTCCAGATCATCCTCCAGACCGGAGAGGTCACCGAGCTCGGCTTCCTCATCCTCCTCCAATTCGCCCAGGAGTTGTTCCTCTTCCTCGGTAAGGGTGGATTCGTTGTTCTCCAAATCCGCCAGTTCAAACGCCATATTCTGTTCCGCCTCTACTCCGACGTCTTGTGGTTCAACCTTTACCCATACGCCGTACTGATCGAGGTTGTCTTCTGCTCCTTCACCCGCTTCGTCTGTAATATCTGCGCTTTTTAATACACTGTCCAGTTCGCTATCGGAGAGGGCAATTTCATCCTCATTGGCATCCAGTACGGGATCTCCCTCGGTTTTTGCCATATCGTACTCCTGGGACGGGATGTTCCATTTAATTATCGGAACTTAATCCCCCCTATTAATCTAATATTACCTTTATGCACGCATTTTTCAATAGCCAAAGTTCCCCGCCGTTATCAAGAGAAGATTCTTTTTAGCCGTTGATATAGTAGAATGAAAATTCCTCGAATTGTGGTCTACATCCTCCTGAGCTTTGTGCTGACCTCAAGTCTTTTCTTGTTGTTCGGCGGCGGGGGCGTGCTGGACTACCGCCGTCTGCTGATATATCGGGGAAGCGTAGAGGAGAATATCACTGATCTCGAACGCATAAACAGCGAACTGCTCGCAGAAGTGCAAGCCCTGGGTTCCGATCCGGAGCGGCTGACGCTGCAGGCCAGAGAACTCGGTTATTTCCGGGAAGGAGAGAGGGTAATCCGCATCGCCGGCAACCGGCGGGTCAACAGCTACTACACGATTGGTAAGGTCCTGCGGCGCAAACCAAAGGTGCCGCGGGCGGATTGGCCCTTCAGAGCCACCGGTCTGGGATTGCCGATCCTGTTTGTCCTTGTGAGCATGGCGGTGAGGAGGCGCAAGAACCGTGAAACTGGAAATCAATGACCCGGTGTTAGTAGACAGCCTGGTAGAGGTCCTGGGCTCTGGCGGGATCGTTATCATGCCCTGTGATACGATCTACGGATTGGTCGGGATTGCGCCGGCCGCCGAGGAGAAAATCCGTGAGCTCAAGGGAAGGCAGGAGAAATCTTTTCTCCAGCTTATCCCCGACGTTAATTGGCTGTCGCGGTACACTGGCGCTGCGCTTCCGGCGGAGCTCAAAACATATTGGCCGGGGGCTTTGACCATCATCTTTCCGGCAAAGAAGGGAGGGACCGTCGCCCTGAGAGTACCGGACGATCCTCTGCTGCTGCAGCTGATGAACAGGTTGGAAAGTTCACTGTTTTCGACCAGCGTTAATGAGAGCGGTCAGCCGGCGCTGTGGCGAATCGATGAAATTCTTGCGGCTTTCGAAAACCGCGTGGCTTTGGTTGTCACAGCCGGAGATCGTCCCGCGGGGGTCCCTTCGACGATTCTGGATATCACGGAAAAGCCCTTCCGGCTTTTGAGGCGAGGCGCGGTCGATCTTCCGAAAGGGCTGCTGAAAAACTAAGCGAATAGCCTCCCACTTCTAAGGTGAATACAACCGACATTCATTAACTTGTGCTCAGCCATCTAATCGAATATTATCTTATGTAAATATGGGTAATATCCAGACAAGCTCTTTTTTTGCCTCACTCGCAAAAGTCGCGAGCTCCACTGCACCCCAAAATGGAGGGTATTCCCTTGACGATCCATAGTCGTGCGTCTCTCAGATCCTACAAAGAGTATCCGCGTATCAGGGCAGGATTACGGCTGTACTGTCTGAAAGGACTATGGACAGTTGTGCTTGTCATCCTTCTCCTTTTTTCAGGACAGATTCCCGGATGTGCAATTGAAAAGGCGAAGGTGGCTGTGTTTATTTTCAAGCCCTCCACTGAGATCTACGACAGGATCATGGCCGGGGTCAAGGCGACTTTTCTGGAAGTTGGATACAGGGAAAATCGCAGTCTGCTGTTTGATTATTATGAAGCTCGGCAAAACGAATCCCAGGCGATCAGGCTGGTCGAGAAGATTAAGGCCGGAAACTACGACCTTGTTATGAGCCTGGGAACAAGGAGTACCCAAATTTTACAGGAAAACGATGTAGTCGAGGTTCCGGTATTATTTTCCGGGGTTTTCGATCCCGTGCATGCAGGCATTGTGCCGAGTCTGGACGGCTCCCAGTCGAATTATGCGGGGTCGAGCCATCGCCAGGAATTCTCGAAGCAATTCACGTATTTTCTCGAGGTCGTACCTTCGGTTAAACGACTGGGTATTATCTACCGGCATGGTGAAGTCAATTCCCTGGTTCAGGTAGTGGAAGTGCAATCGGTCAAGGACAGCCTCGGCATTACTGAAGTGCTTCTTTCCCCCGCCAAAGATGCCGAAGATCTCGAACGGGCTACCCTTGAAATTGTAGACAAGGTGGATGCCATCTATCTTCCCGCGGATATTCTGGTCTCCAGCTCGGCTGCCCTCAGGATCAGGGAGGTTGCGATTACAAGAAAAATTCCGGTCTTCTCTGCTCTGGTGGACCCCACCAAGTACGGTGCCCTCATTTCGACCTATACGGACCTGTATGTTTTGGGGAAGCAGGTAGGACGCATGGCCGTGCGCATCATCTATGGAGTAGACCCCGGTTCAATGCCGATCGAGTTCCAGCAGGTACCCAACGTCGTGGTAAACAGGGAGGCGGCGGAGTTCCTCGATATATCCATTCCGGAAAGCATGGAGGACAAAATCACGGGTGTCATCGGGAAATATCTGGTCATCTCCACGGGAGAATTGGGTCCATGAGAAACTATTTCAAAATTCGGACTGAACTACGGCTATTGGGCCTTTGTATGCTCATCTTGGTCACCGCTGTATTCTGGGGCTGTAAAACGGCTCCTGAGGATCCCGAGTTGTTGACGGTTTCTGTGCCTCTTGGACAGGAAGTGCGCAAACAACAGATCTTTCAGCTGAAACTGCGGAATGACAGCTTCGCCGATGCTCTGCAGGACATACAGTTGACAGCCCAGGTTTTAGGATTGGAGATTGACTATGACATCATAGGGGATGCCGACATACCCCTGAATGTAACGATGGAAGAACCAACACTGGGTCGTCTGATCAACAGGCTGGCTATTTCCGCGGGTTGTCTGGCGGTCAGACGGGGCGACTTCTACACCATTTATGCGGACCGAGCAGAAGATATTTTGGGGGATGAGCCGATCAGCTATGTATACAGGCTGAAGGCTCTTCCTTTGGAGGTGGCGGAGACCCAGATCGAGGACATTGTTGAGATGGTTCGTTTTCAAGGTTTGGCGGAGAACAACTCCATCACCTTGACCGGACCTTTGGCGGAGGTTAAAAAGCTCGTCTATTTTCTCGAGACAGTCGATCAGGAAGGGGACGTGGTTCTGATCGAGCTTCTCATCGTGCAGTATCGCCACGGAACCAAGTTCAACTGGGGATTCGACGTGACCTCAGGTCAGGTTATTCCCATGTCGGAAATTACCTTTCGTCCCGGCGAGGTGTCACCAACGGCGGGATTCACGTATCGGTTTCTCGATACTCTTGATCCCCAATTTTCCCTCAACTTGAGTATGCTGGTGCAGGACAATCTGGCCAGGGTAATCACGAACCCGCACATCGCTGTCAAGAACGGAAACGAAGCCGAGATCCGGTTGGAACAGATAAAATGGGTGAATTTACCCAGTGCCTTTGACACGGATACGAACACCACGACCTACGAGCTGCGGGAGTTCCTGGCCGGGGTGAATCTGCGAGTGACTCCCAACATTGCAGCTAACGGCTTGATCAGCCTTCAGATCGATGGCTCGCTTTCCGTTTTTTTACCCACTACTGGATTGGAGTACGCCACGGACACGAACACCATCACCACTCAGGTAAATGTCCAGGACGGACAAACCTTGATTATAGGAGGATTGATCAAGAGGGAAGAGACGGAATCCGAAGGAGGTGTCCCGCTCTTGCGTTTGCTACCTGTTTTGAACTACCTGTTCAAGCGTATGAGCATGGATATGGAGTATTTTGAGACGGTGCTGTATATCACCCCCCATATCTATCCTCTCAAAAGCTACGAGCAGCTCGGCTCCCGGGATTACATTCACTATCTGCTCAAGGATATGGCGGATCGGGAAAAGATAATCGAAGAGAATTTGAAATAGATTGGGATCGGGATACCGAGCCTGGCCGCGTGAGCCAAGACCGAGGTGTACGGGGAGAGATTATGCATTATACCATCGAAGAGCTGCCCGGGATCATGGATACCCTTCAGTCCAAACTTCGCATAGCCGTAACCTACAGCGGCGACAAAGACGATCCTGACTCGGTTATCTACAAAACCCATAATCCCCGGTCCTGGAAGAGCTATCAGAAAGTGGCGGAGGATATTCAGGGCACCCTGAAGGAGATCGGATTCAAGCAGGTATTCACGATGCCTGAAAACAAGAACCTGCTGGAGAGCCTGAGAAAAGAGAATATCCATTTGGTCTGGATCAACTCGGCCGGCGTGCAGGGGTACAGCCCAATGAGCCACACCCCAGCTATGCTGGAAATGACAGGAATGCCCTACGTTGGCCATCATCCCGTCAATGCTGCCAAGCTCGACAACAAATATGCGTTCAAACTCGAATGCCAGGGTTGCGGTATTCCCACCGCACCTTTCATGAACTGGAACGGGGAGCGCGGAAAGTTCATGCCCAGGGTAAACAAGATTTTCAAGCTGAGCTTCGGCACTTACGAGGGGCCTTTCGTAGTAAAACCGGTTTGCGGCCGGGCGTCACTCATGGTATATGTCGTCGACACCATCGATGAGCTCCCCGATGTCGTCGAGGAGGTCTACAGCAAAACTTTGGATACGGTTCTGATCGAAAAGTACCTGGGAGGAAGGGAATTCTGTATCGCCGTGTGCGGTAACGTTCATTTTCAAAATGGGCAGTTTTCTCTTTCCCGCAGACCCTTCGCTTTTTCTCCTATCGAGCGGGTGCTGGAGGAGGACGAGAGAATCTTTACTTCGATGGACAAGAAGCCGATCACTGGCGCGCGGGCTAAGCTGATGAACAAAGACGAAAATGCTGCGATCATAAAACGTCTGAAGGAACTTGGGGAGACAGTTTATCTGGACTTGGCTTTAGAATCCCTCATCCGTCTCGATATTCGTTCTGACGAGAAGGGGGATCTCAAGGTGCTGGAAGCAAATCCAAAACCGGATTTAAAAAAGCCCTCGGAAACAGTAACCAATCTGATCTGTATAGGTTTGGCGGAACACAAGATGAATTATAGTGATCTAATACGCGTTGTTCTGGCGAATCGGTTGCACCAAATGTTCACGCATAAGATGCATCTGATCGGTCATATCTCCGACCTCTTGAGTTAGTTGGGGAGGGCAGGTAGCAAGGACGGAGCAAACGAGGAACCCCCGGGTCATCAATATAATTATGCCGGTGCTTCTCCTGGGACTGGCCCTTGTTCTTTTGTTGTACATCGGCTACGGAAAGGCTCAACACACGTACCCCGATCTACGACTCGATTCGCTGGCCGCGGTAGGCGAAATCGTCAGGAACTCGCTGCAGACCTTCCTGGCAGCGGGACTTCCTCTTCACCAATTTGTGGGTTTTGCGACCCTTACACAACCCGTTTTGCTATCAGAACCTTCGATAAACGAGATCAGAGTGATCGATAAGACGGGCAAGATGATGTTCAACAATGCCCGTTCCGGCTCTCCAGGTTTGGGGCAAAACACGATATTTCTGAGAGACCGGGGGAGGTACAGCATATACGAGAATGATCGCTTCTATATCCTCTCCCTCGATTTAAACAGCAAATTCGAAACCGTGGCCAGTCTGGAAATCATCACGGAAAAAAAATACATCAATCAACGGATCAAGGCGGTTTTTATGCCCGCTGTCATTGCGGCCATATTCCTCCTCCTGGGTTATTTTGTCCTTGCGTTTCTGACTGAGAGAGGCCTAGCGCGGCGGGCTAATCTCTGGATCAGAGGTTTTTACGTGCTTGCCTTCGTTATCGTCGCCATTCTGGTGATGGCCACTCTGATTGGACTGCTCTCCAGTGGGGTCCAGGAAAAGGGAAGGGCCTTGTCCAAGTCTCTCGCTGCTCGCCTCGCCGCTGCCCTGGACATGGGAATCGATCTCTCCAGTTTCACAGAGCTGGATACGATGTTCAGGGAATACCGGGATTTGAATGCCGAGATCAAATATATTGCCCTGACCGAAAACGACATTGTTGCCATTCACACGCAGGATTCTCTGGTTGGCACGAATTGGGAATCACAGGGCGGCGCCTTCGAGTTTTTCCAAACACTACAAGCCGAGCCGGATAAGAGGGATATTCGTTTCGGAGTATCTAAGAAACTACTTTACAGGTCGTTATGGCGCTATGGAAAAGACTTTGTAGTGCTTCTCATCGCTTCGGGCTTTTTGTCGGCCTTATTCCTCAATCTGACCATCTCGTTCAAACGAAAATCCGATCTCGTACAAGCCGAGCTTACCCTGGAAGCGGAACAGGGCATGAAGAGAGATCTGATCAAACCGGTGTACTTTCTGGCGATCTTCATGGAAGGGCTTCACGCCTCATTTCTTCCCCAGTACATGAAGCATATCGCCACGGAGTCGGGACTGGGAGCCGGTGCGGCCTCGGCGGTTTTTATGGCCTACTTTGCAGCCTACACTCTCTGTATTATCCCCTCCGGTTGGTTTGCGCAACGGCGCAGCTCGAAACCACTGATAGCTACCGGAGCGGTACTTTCTGCAGGCGGGCTGCTGCTTCTTTCAGTGTTCCGCACCTTCGGTCTCGTTCTTTTGTTCAGGATGCTCTCCGGTGCAGGGGGGGGAATGCTCTTTATCGGGGTTCAGTCCTACATTCTCAAGCACACGACCCGGGAGACCCGCACTCAGGGCGGGGCAATCATCGTCTATGGCTATAACGGCGGCACTCTCTCCGGTGCAGCCATAGGAGCCATGCTGGCCCTTTACATTGGGATGAAGGGGGTGTTCATTATGGGTGCAGTTGTGGGTGCGACCATCCTGCTGTACTCGCTCCGCTATATCCCCGCTACGCCTCCAAGTGTTAAAAAAGTTTCCGGGTCGAAGGGAAGTTTCCGAGGCTTGTTGGGAGTGTTTGGGGACATCTCTTTTGTGAAAACCGTTCTGCTGGTCGGCATACCGACCAAGATGATACTCACAGGCGTGACCATATACGCCCTGCCCTTGATCCTCTCCCTGCGGGCTTTTCCCCAGGAAGATATCGGTCAGATACTCATGTTCTATGCAGCGGGAGTGTTGATCTCCAGCAGGTATGCTTCACGATTGGCGGATAGATTGAAGAATACCAGGTACATCCTCTTCCTGGGGATGCTTGGTGCTGGAATCGGTCTGGGATTGATCGGCCTCATGAATTGGCAGGTCCTCTCTTCGCTCTCTATTCCATTTCTGGGCGCCCTCCTGGTGATAACGGGCATGCTGGTCCTGGGATTATCCCACGGTTTTATCCATGCCCCCATTGTTACCCATATTACGGATACCCGATCGGCCAAGGCTTTGGGTCAAGCAAGCGTTGCTTCCCTGTATCGTTTTCTGGAAAGACTCGGGCATGTCACCGGGCCGCTGATCGTCAGCGGCGTTTTGGTGGCCATGAATGATAATATTCTATCCATCGGCCTCATCGGGATGGTGGTCGTGGCATTCGGCCTTGTCTTTGTCACCGGAGGAAAGAAAATTGGCTCAGAGCGGAGGATGCGGGCCGATGTTTAGAACAGCCAGGCATATCACGGCAAAATACCTCATTGTACCGCTTCTGGTCCTGATTGTTGGCCTACCGGCTGCAGGAGACTCAATCTCGGATTGGTTCAACCTGAGCCAGTCCTCTGAACGCTATTGGGAGCTTCGGGTCGAACCTGACAACGAGAATGTGCTTTATGTAAGCCCAAAGAGCGTATTTGATTTTAGCGAGCAGAGATCTCTCCTGGTACTGTTTCCTAAAGCCTCGGTGGCCTACGATATTGCCCTGAACACGATTCTGGGCGTTTTCTACGACAATGAGGTGCAGGCGGAATTCACCCTGATAAATTTTCAGGATGACCGCAGCAACGGGCTCCAAGCTCTGAATTACGCCGAATCTTCGAATGTCGATCTTGTCTTTTCTATGGGTTCGCAATCCACCCAATTTGTTTTTGAGAACTACACCGGGCGGAAACTCCCGGTTGTCTCGGTATGTTCCAAAGATCCGGTGCTTCAGGGACAGGTCCAGGATTACATAGGGGGTAGCGGAACAAATATCGCCTTCACCTCCCTCGATGCCCCGGTGGATCTCCAGCTTGCCTACTTGTTGCAGTTGAAAAAGAACCTCCAGCAGATTGCCATAATGTATGCACGGGATAATATCAGTGCCGTGGAAACCCAGGTCAAGCCCATGGCGGCGCTGGCTGCAAAACGGGGAATCTATGTCAGCCACGTCATTGTGGAAAATCAGACCAGCGCCAGGCAGGAGTTAGCTGATAAAGTACCTGAGGCTGTTCAAAAAATGAGACAAATCGATCCTGATCAGCAGAACAGTGTCTTCTGGATCACGGGAAGCACCTCGGTGTTCCAGGAAATCGAGACAATTGACAAACTCGCAGAAAAGATCCCGGTACTGAGCGTGGTTCCGGACATAGTGCAGGGAGGTGAGTCCAGCGCTGTTCTTTCTATTGGAGTCAGTTTTGAAAATAACGCCGTCAAAGCGGCACTATTCGCCCTCGATATTCTCGCGAACAACGTGAAACCCGGAGATCTAGAGGTTGGCCTGGTCTCGCCCCCTGATATTGCGATTAACTTCAAAAAGGCACGGGAAATCGGCCTTGCCGTTCCCTTTAGCTTTTTTGAGAGTGCAAGTACGGTCTACGACTATGAAGGCAAGGTCGTACGCTACAAGGGTGAGCGGATTTTCAGCGAATAGATTCCTGACCTCCTATTCCATCCAGTCCCAGTCGCTCAGGAAGACCATGCCTCCCTGGTAATCGGGATTTTCCTTCAGATTCTTCCCGTTGTATTCCCAGCGAATCGTTCTGCGATCCGTGGTAACGAAATTGATCGTGGCCCTTACATATGCGGCATCCCTGTCAATCAGCACGGGAAGCATCCGAGCGTCGTTTCGCGCCGGATCGATGAAAGCCCGCACGTCCCCTCTGAGCTTATCCGAAGAAACACGAATATCCACTCTCTGGAGAGTCGAGTCCGGATCGTCGGCCTTAAAGAGCAAATAGTTGCAGTCGAACAGCCAGAGCTCCGCCATGTCCAGGGGAGAGGATACCGGGGCGTTACCTGAGAACAGGTTGACCGTGGTGCTGCCCTGGTAGGTCAAAGGCCTCGGCATCAATGGCGGCTTGTAGGTGATAGTGGAATCAAGCTTGAAAAAGGCATCCTGCCACTTATCGCCCAGGGTTGCTTTTAGGGCCATGGTGGCGAAGGCGAATCGCCGCATCTCCTCATCGCCCCCCCGATACCCAGGACCGGTCCAGCCGCTTTCCGGGGTCCATTTAGCAACCTGTTGGTCGTAGTTCTTCTCGCCGTCGTTCAGACCTGCGGTGAAAGTTACTTCCTGGATGTTCATATCGTCGTCAGGCATGATGCGGGGAAGGGAGAGATAAGCCTTCTCCCATGTATCGGGGACCACGAGTACCAATTCTTCCTGGATAGCCTTGGAGTATTGCCCGATACCGATGAAACCCCCGCAGACAGTGGTCTGGTTCATAGCCCGGCGCACGTTCATTTCGTAGGTTTGTTTTCCAGTTCTTACCAGCTTCTCGTCCTTCAGGGTATAGGATAGATTCACCGAAACCGAGGGAAGACCGGCTCCTCCGGAAGCAGCTGCCGGGCTACCCGCTACCGCGTTCGCAGCCGACGGCTGCAGTGCTTTCACGACATCGAGAACCGGGTTTTTTTTCTGGACGACGGGGGCCGGTATGGAGGAGGGTGCCGAAGGATCCTCGAGCATTTCCCGAGCCATGATGGTGAGAATAGGCTGCAGATAGCGATCTGCGTCTTCCAGGTTGAAGTCGCTGCCTTCGATAACTTCCAGCTTGATGCAGCCCAATTTCTCGAGCCTGGCGCGGAGGTTGGAGTATCCGCCGCTGATACCGGGCGTGACGTAGGGCACGCCGCTGAGGGCGGCACTCAGCTTGACGTCGTTCTGCAGGCGCCTGTACGTATTAGTCCAGTCGACGGTGCACTTGAATCCTGCAGGCGCGGTGAGCCCGGTATATTCCATCACTACGATGACCGGAACTCCTCCCAAGGTATCTGTCACGATCGTGTCGAACACCTCGGCTCCCTCTTCTGTGAGCGATAGGGAGAAGGGGATGTTCTGACTGGCGAAGGTCGGGGCCAGACCCTCCGTGGGTGTATCCGAAGTCATCATCTTTTCCCCGCCGGGGGAGTACAGGTAGAACCAGGCGTTGTTGACCGGCAGACCAACGAGATTGATGTCGTTGGGTGTAACGGATTCCGTTGCCGTAGTCATTTTTCCGGCGATGTGAGATTTTATCCTGGCAATCCCCGACTCCGGCAGGGCGAAGTTTATGGCGAACTGCATGATGCCACCTGCGTCGAAGGTTTGCCCCTTTCGGAACTGGTAGCGCACCAGGTTGAACACCGGCATGCTCCTGCCGCGCAATCGCTGTTCGACCAACCGGGGTCGGTTCGGTACATAGTACCACTGCTTCTTCTTACTGTAATCCTGAATGATTGTAATGGCCTCGTCATTGCCGTCAACTTTGACTGTTATCCGTTCGACCGAAGTGAGATCGGCCTGGGCAATACCCGTTTCGGTGATGGCAACTAGGAATATGGTCAGGGCTACGACAAGGAAAATAATCTTTCGGTTCATTTTACCCTCTCTTTTTTAGCGAGAGACACTTGAACACTTAATACGTGAGCGCTTCTCCGCGGCTCAAAAAGAGTGCCGAGAAGCCGCACCACGTATTCTTCCAACTAATCTAGTGTCCCCCCGTGATCATCGATCAGGACGATCAGTCTTCTTTCCACATGCTGTCGTCGAGGAACAGCCAGCCCCCGTACTCCGGCATATCGAGCAGGTTCTTATTGTTGTTGCTCCATCGAACTGAAGGTGCTCCTAGACGCTGGAAGGTGATGTTGGCTCTTACGTCCTTTGCGTCTTCAGGAACGAGGAATCCAATAGGCTCGATATAAGGATCCCGATCCGTGGGCCGTATCAAGAAACGAGCAGTTTTCCGCCTATTATCAGCATCTATTACCGTCAGCGCGATGGAAACCGCGGTTAGATCCGAGTTCGGATCAATGGCTTTGAAGGAAAGGCTGTCAGCGAAGATCATGTAGGCGTACATGGTATCGGTTGGCATCGCCACGAAACTCTTGCCGTCAAAGGCAGGTATCTCGCTCTCAAAGATCCGCGTATCCGGCCCTGTGGCGTAGGGCGCCTTGGAGACGACTGTAAGCTTAGTGTGGATCTTGAGATCCTCCTGCTCATTCGCCGCGGCCAGGCCTTTCAAACCCCAGCTCATCATGCTCACATAGTCGTTCCCATACTTCCAATCTCCAAAATCCGGATCGTACTGAGCGGCGTCTCTTTTTTTCTCCGTCTTTCCGGCCAGGATGCCGATCTCCAGCTTCACCGTTTGGATCCCCACAGAAGGATCGGCGGTAACGGTGGGCATCGTATAGAAAACCTTATCCCAGTTTCCCTCTGGAACGTCGAACACCAATTGTTTGCGGATATCCTCCGGGTAGTTGCCGATACCGATCAGGCTGCCCCCTACAGAGTGGCGAGTTACGGTGCGGCGCACCTCGGACGAGTAGTGCCTCTTCACCAGGATATCCTGTTTCACATCACGCACAGACACAGCATGGCTGGTGCTTCCGAACCAGCCGCCACCGGACAGCTTAGCGTTGGCCGGATCGAACTTGGGCGGCGGGGTTTCCAGAACAAGCAAATCCTTGGAAATCCTCTCCAATACCCAGTCTCTGAACTGGTCCATGGTCTCCTGGGCTCTCTCATCGTCGCTCTGCAGCTCTGAGAATGTGATCGCCCCGGTAGCTTTGATTGTTTCCCGTATTGTTGTAGTGTCGGTCGTGGATGAGCCTCTCCAGAACAAAAAGCCGAATGACCGGCGGGATTTCTCGTTCTTTTCGAAGTGGGCGTACAGTTTTTTCATGTCCACATCCGCATAAAGGCCCGCAACCGGGGGAGTTATTCCGGCATAGTCGAAGTCGACGGCTACGGGAACACCCCCCTGACCTTTTCCCACCAGCGCGCTCATGATGTCGGCGGCGTCCGCACCCTCCAGTTTGAAGGAGAAGGGAATGCTGCCGGTCGCCACGTTGGGAGCGATTCCTTCAGTAGGGGTGGCGCTGGTGAAAAGTTCGCCTATCGGACTGTAGACGTGGAGCCTGGCGCTGGAGAAGGGAAGCGCCCCGAGACTGATTTCCCGGGCCTT
>CP070696.1:928589-942212 GCA_020353535.1 Spirochaetaceae bacterium
CTGCCCAACGGTCTGGCCTTTGCCAGAAACGGGGATATCCTCATCTCCAATTTTGGTACCGATTGCCTAGAGCGGATGAAGAGGACCGGGGAGACCGAGGTGCTCTTCGATACGATCGACGGCTCCCCCATCGGCAAGGTCAACTTCGTACTGCGGGACTCCAAGGATCGCCTCTGGATCACCGTAACAACAAAAGTAAAAAACTGGATCGATGCCCTGGTGCCGGACCTTGATGACGGCTACATCGCCCGCTACGATGATCGGGGCATTCATATCGTGGCCGACGGCCTGCACTTCACAAACGAGGTGCGCTTTGACAGGAACGAAGAGCACCTATATGTGGTGGAAACTACCGGCGGAAGGATCCTGCGCTTTAAAGTCGATGCGGAAGGAGAGCTCTCCGGCAGGGAGATCTACGGTCCGTCGAGCTTGGGCCGGGGAGCTTACCCCGATGGAATCGCCTTCGACAGCTACGGCAATCTCTGGGGCACGACCGTGTATTCCGACACCCTGTTCGTGATCACTCCGGAGGGGGAGCAGATTGTGCTGCTGGATGAGGGGGATCCGGAAAAAGTCAACGCTCTGGACGAGGCCTTTTTCGAAAAGCGAGTCACAGCAGAGATCCTCTTCGAAACCGGCAGGGGGATCGCACCCTGGATGGCCAGCGTGACCTTTGGCGGTCAGGACCTGCAGACCGCCTATATCGGATCGCTCAAGGGTACGCGCATTCCCTATTTCCGCGCGCCCGTACCCGGCTTACCCATGGTGCACTGGAACGAGAGGAGAGGCTGATGTCGGGACTGATGTATGCCATTCGGCTGAACGGTCCGAACGACTTTGAGTACACCCGGGTGATGGTTCCCGAGGTGGGACCTTTCGAGGTGCTCTGCCGCGTCGAATCCGTGGCCATATGCGGTACCGATCCCCACATCATCGAGGGAGATTATCCTGGATTCTGGCCCAAGGAGTATCCCCTGATACCGGGGCATGAGTGGTCCGGGGTCATCGCAAAGCTCGACGAAAAGGCGTACGAGTTCGGCTGGAGGGAGGGCGACCGGGTCTGCGGCATCAGTCACGTGGGCTGCGGCTACTGCTCGATGTGCCTCGAAGGAAGATACAACCTCTGTTTGAACTTCGGTAATGAAACGCTCGGGCACCGACAGCACGGCCACTATACCCCCGGCGCCTATGCCCAGTACATGCTCAGCTCCATCAAAAGCATTGCCAGATTGCCGGAGGAGATGAGCTTCAACGCCGGGGCCTGCATGGACCCTTTAAGCATCGCCCTTCACATGGCCATGAGATCGAAACTCGTGCCCGGGGATTCGGTTTTGGTGAACGGCGCCGGAGCTCAAGGACTGATGAGCATCATGTGTGTGAAGAGCATGGGGGCCGGTATGGTCATGGTCTCGGGAAGCGGAAATCGCTTGAACATCGCCGAAAAACTGGGGGCGATTCCGATCAACTATCGGGAGGAAGATGTCGCCGCCAGAGTCCGGGAATTGACGGGAGGTCGCGGAGCAAAGAGGATTCTCGAGTGTTCCGGTACGGAGAAGGGAATAGCTCAGGCCTGTGCCGCCGTGGCCAAAGGGGGATGCATCTCCGTGGTCAGCCTTCCCCCTGGTGACGGCAACATAACGATTCCATTGAAGCAGCTAGTGCTAAACGAGGTGGAGTTGGTGGGCAACCGCGCCAATCCCAACACGCTGGAGAAGGCCATTGCCATGGCGACGGCCCACAAGTTCGACATCGACAGTCTGGTGACCCACGAGTTTCCCCTTTCTGAGTACGCACAGGCCCTCGAGGTATTCGTGGGGCGAAAAGAGAACTCGTTGAAAGTCGTCTGTAAACCGAATGAGTAATAGCGAGGGAAAGGAACAGACCTATGGGAGTATTGCGTGAAGAGATGCTGAGCGGGGATGCGGTTTTGAGAATTGATGTGATGGGTGTAGGAGACCAGGAGCACGTCCTGGAGGAGATGACCTTTCTGAACTATCGCTTGGCTTCGGTCCAGTCTCGCAAGGATATAAAGAAAGCAAAGCCCGACATGATCTGGGACCGGCAGAAGTCCAGAAAGGACATCCGTTACCAGGAGGGGCAGCTGCTCATGGACGGGGACTGGGAGCAGGGAGAGCTGAACAAGATCATCGTGACCATGTTGGCCTTTGAGATGGACAAGGTCGGCCTCCATCCCTTTCACAGCTCCGCGGTGCGTTACCGGGACAGGTCTATTCTGTTTCTGGGTGGAGAGAACAACCACGGCAAAAGCATGAGCCAGATCGAAGGATGCCGCCGGGGCGGAAAGATTATCTCTACTGAAACGACCGTCACCGACGACGAAGGGATCGTGGTAATGGGCTCTAAAAGTGTCTATCTCCGTATCCGGGCTAAAGGCACCGAACGGGCCGATCTACCCAGCCAGGACCAGGGGGTCGCCAAGTTCTTCGACAAGGAACCGGAGTTTATCATTTACGAAGATTCTGCCCCGGTTGACCTGGTGATCATGCCCGGCATCGATGGCCATTTCGATACGAAAGTGGTGGAGATGAACCGTTTCGAACGGGAGTACCAGAGCTACCACTCCGTAATGAACTATTTCGGCTTGAACCAGCTTCTGGCTCCGGGGGGTATCGTCATGCCGGTCGTGGATACCGACGAGCTGCGCCAAAAACGGGGAGACTTTGTCAGCCGCTTCGCTGCGGATAAACCGTACTTCATGGTGCGGGCCAAGACCCCCCAGCTGTTGTTTGATGAAGTCGAAAAACTGATGTAAGGTTGGACCGGCGAGCAGCCGCAATAACCGCATGAGGAGTGATAGAAGATGAATCGATTGGAGATGTTTCGTGGAATGTTTTCTCTGGAGGGAAAGGTGGCCCTGGTGCCCGGCGGCGCCGGTGAGATTGGCCGGGCGGTGGGTGAGGCCCTCTCAGCCTACGGTGCCAAGGTCATCCTGACGGGGCGCACACAGGAAAAGGCCGACGCCGCGGCTGAAGCGATCCGCAGCGCCGGGGGTCAGGCGGAGGGGCGGGCTTTTTCAGTCGAGGATGCCGCCGCGGTGGAGGGCCTGGTGGATTCGGTGTACAAGGACTACAAGAAGGTCGATATCATGGTGAACTGCATCGGCAAGCATATCGAAAACGCCGCGGCGGAATACAAGGAAGAGGACTGGGACCACATATTGAACGTGAACCTGAAAACCGCCTTTTTTTTCTCCAAGGAGGTGGCAAAACGGCAGATCCCGGCAGGCGGAGGCGGCAAGCACGTACACATTACCTCGGTGAGGGGGCTCCTGGGCATCAACCGGGGATTCATCAGCTACTGCTCCAGCAAGGGCGGCATGGTGATGATGATCAAGCAGCTGGCCTCGGAATGGACAAAACACAAGATCAATGTGAACGGGATCGCCCCCACCTTCATCCGCACGGCCCAGGTCGCGAAATATCTCGACGATCCGGCCTTCTATGAGCCCCTGGTAGCCCGCATTCCTCTGGGACGGGTGGGAGAGACAGAAGATGTGGCCGGATTGGCGTTATACCTGGCCGCGCCGATTTCAGACTTCGTTTCCGGACAGATCATCTATATCGACGGCGGGCTAACCGCCATCCAGTAGCTCCGCCTGCTCGATCGCAGATCCTTGGTCGGGAGAGGGAATTCCCTTTCTCCCGACGTTTTTTTCTTGACAGATCGGCAATTTTGAGGGAAGATTAGCAAAATCGATTATCGATAATGTAACTTGGAGGTGCTATGGATACGTCAAAAGTACTGGCAAAATTCTACGGCGACAAGGATTTTCCCGTCGAATGGAAAAACGAGGATGAGAAGAAGCTGTTTTGGTTCCTCGACGACAACCACGTGCCCTTTCCTGTATCCCCGATGTACTTCAGCATGCACGGCTGGTGGGGCCCGACCTGTGACTACCTGTTCCGTCGTTTTAACATCGATACCGGTGTGCACTGGCACGGCAAGGTTGTAAACGGCTATCTGTACACGGCCATCGAGTCACGTGACCCCAAGGATGCCGCCGAGACCGGCAAGTACTACGGTTGGATCATGCCTGCCTACGCCACCAACTTCCTGGACTGGTGGGAGAAGCGCTACCTGCCGGAGGTGCTGCAGAACTTTGAGTACATCGACAACTTCGATGCGGAAAACGCAACACTGGCAGAATTGATGATCTACCTGGAGGAGATGTACGACATCCAGGAACGGAACTTCCGGCTGCACTGGATCCTGAACTGGGCCCAGTTCACCGCTTCGATGGGTTTTGTCGGAACAACAAAGGAGCTGATCGGGGATGTAGATCCGGATATCCTCGCCAAGGTGAATGTCTCCAGAGCGGACCGCAATTGGGACAGCCTCAAAGCCCTCTGGCAGCTCAAGGAGAAGGTCAAAGCCGATGCCGAACTCTCCGGCATCTTCAAGAGCACGGAGAAGGCGGCTGATATAGCCAAGAAGCTCGAGGCTTCGGGCAAGGGCAAAACTTTTATAAAGGAGGTGGTGGAATACTCCAGGGAGTTCGGCTACAAGGCGATCTACACCCATGAGTACATCTATCCCCTCTACGTCGAGAATCAGACACCCATACTCGATCAGATCAAGAGTTACCTGACTTCGGATTTCGACTACAACGCCGTGTATAATAAGTGTATTCAAGAGCAGGACGAGGCTATCGCACACCTGCGTAATCAATTGTCCGGAAAGTCCGCCGAGGAAAAGAAGAAGTGGGAAGATGCTCTGGATTTGAACGTGCGCATGTTCCCGCTTACACCTGACCATCACTTTTACTTCGACCAGGGCACCTACGCCCGCATGCGCCTGGTGCTGCTGCGGGTGGCCCGCAAAATGGTCAAGGAGGGCATGCTCGACGATCCGGAGGACATCATGGACCTGGAATACGAGCAGCTGCGCCGCTACGTTGGGGATCCCAAGAACTACCCTGGACGCAAGTTGATAAAAGAGGCCAAGGCAGCTCGGGAGAAAGCCCTCAAGATTAAGCCCCGCGACTGGGTTGGGACGGTCACCCAGCAGAACATGTACGAAGAGCCCTATCACACCCTCTGGGGATACCCCGAGAAGTTCGAACGGGAGCAGGAGGGCAAAGCGGTAAAGGGCGAGATCAAGGGACTTGCCGGTTCAGCCGGTGTGGTCGAAGGAACCGCTCGCGTGGTGACGAGTCCCAATGAGTTCGACTTGGTCAAACAGGGGGATATCATGGTCTGCATCATGACCAACCCGGCCTGGGTCGTGGTGTTCAGCAAGATCGCCGCCATTGTTACCGATGCGGGGGGAGTGCTCTCCCACTCCGCCACCGTAGCCCGGGAGTTCATGATCCCCGCCGTCGTGGGCACCGGCAGCGCCACAAAGGAGATTAAAAGCGGCGATAAGATCCGTGTCGACGGCGACAAGGGGGTGGTTGCGATCCTGTAGCCGATCGTTTGCGGGGGGGCGGAAATATCCCCCATCGACTGTATGTTGATTAATTGCCGCAGAGGTGTACACTTGCAGCGTGATTGAAAGAAACCGGCGGTGCCTTTGGTGGTTCCGCCGGTTTTCGCTCAGATATTGCGACCTCTTAATGGACGTCGAAGGGAAAGTGACCGAAGCCAAATGGCTTTCGAGGAGGGGAGCTCGAGT
The DNA here is from genome assembly GCA_020353535.1 of Spirochaetaceae bacterium. Taxonomy (GTDB): domain Bacteria; phylum Spirochaetota; class Spirochaetia; order SZUA-6; family DRHE01; genus JAFGQJ01. The sequence continues at coordinate 934,224 of CP070696.1, forward strand.
TTCCCCACTCCGGAGAGTAGAGCAGAATGCCTGAAAATGATTCGAAAAAAGTATTTCGCACAGTCATCAGCGAGCAGATCAAAGAGCAGCTGATGGAGGAGATATTCCGGCACAAGTACAAACCCGGCGAAAGGCTGGTGGAGAGCGCCCTGGCCAAAGAGCTGAACGTCAGTCAGACCTCGGTTCGTGAGGCTCTGCGCAGTCTGGTGGCCATGGGATTCCTGGAGAGCGAACCCTTCAAGGGCATCACGGTTCGGTCCTTGTCCCGTCAGGACCTGTGGGAGGTGACCACAGTCCGGGCTGCTTTGGAGTCCCTGGCTGCCTCAGATGCGGCCAGGAGTATCACGGATGCACAGATTCAAGAGCTGGAAACGGTCTGTGAGAAGATGATCCAGGCAGCCCGGGACGGAGACTTTCATGAACGAACCAGGCTGAATATCGAATTTCACAAGGCCTTGATCCGAGCCTCGGGGAACAAGTTGATTTCCAAGCTGTTCGACAATCTGCAATTTGCTAGCTGGTCGCTGATGACCGGAACCCTTACCACAATGGATTCGGTGGAGATCGCTTCCCGTCACCGCAAGCTGATTGAAGCGATTAGGTCAGGAGATCCGGAACGGGCAGGACGAGCCGTGAGGGAGCACATCGAAAACGGTAGCAGGTCAGTTTTGGAGTCCTTCGAGGAGGAGGATACTCCCGAACAAGCCGTAGAGAGTAACTAGTCTTTAGAAGGGCTCCTTCCAGTCGTCGTAAAGAGAAAGCCCGTTTGAAAGCTTACTTGATATTTCCAGGAAATCCGGATCGCTGCGCTCAGCGGCCAGGCGTATTCCCGTTTCTGTGTACAGCGTAACTCCCTCGATATGTGTCATGGCCTCGGCCAGACCGGCCAGAGTTTTGTAGCGCTCGATGCCCATCAGGTAGCCGTATTCCACGTACACCTTCATCATCTGCATGAACCCTACCCAGCCGAACTTGTCCACCTGATCCGCATCGCACACGACTTTCTCCTCAAGAGTCCGGGGTTCCGCGTGCTCGAAGCCGGGGTACTTGCCCTTGTGTTTCAGTATGCAGTCCGAGATCTTTTCCTGTTCCTCGAGGGTCCAGTCCCCAAGGAATCGATAGCATTCCCGGGATCCGTGCAGGGGGTGCTGCCTGGGATCGTGGGAGTGGGTCACATAACCAAGGTCGTGCAGGATCATTGCCGGCAGAACGATACCCATGTCCGCCCCCTCTTCCAGGCCGATCCAGACGGCATGGAGGATGTCCCGACGAACGTGTTCCCAGTTGTGGGCGATTGGATCTTTCTCGTTGAAGGCCGCCTCTGCTGCCCGGTAGAGCTTTCGCAGCCGCGGTTCTTCGAGCATGCGATTCAGCTCCGTATAGATCTTCTGTGGCTCCATTGCCTCTCCTGTTTTTCCTGCAGTGGCCATCCGTACCGGTCAACTGGTACAGTTGACACCGCATCTCATCGGTGTTACGCTATCGATTATCGATAATGTAGCTTTCGCGGAGAGAAAAGGCAAGACTGCCCAAGCCGGCGCGAGCAATATCCACAGTTAAATCGTTGAACTGAGTTTGGAGGAAGAGATGAAGTATGTCAAACGTCTCGATGAAATGACAAAAGAGGAATTTCAGGAGACCGGCGGCAAGGCAGCCAATCTGGGGGAGATGATCCGGGGAGGCTTCAACGTACCCGGCGGCTTCTGTGTTACGGGAAAAGCCCTGGATCATCTGCTGGAGGAAAGGGATCTCATGCCCAAGATTATAGGCCTTGTCGGAACCATGAACTTCGACGAATATGGAGACATCGAAGGTAAGTCCGCAGAAATTCGCCGCATGATCACGGAAGCTCAGATTCCAAAGGACCTGCTTTCGGAGATCAATGAGCAGATCGAGGGCTTGAAATCGTCCTCCGGAGAGGATCCCTTCGTTGCGGTGCGCTCTTCTGTGGCGGTGAAAGGCAGCGCCGTATCCTCTTTTCCAGGTATGATGGACACCTACCACTTCATAAAGGGGGAGGAGCAGATCATCGAGAATATCCGCCGCTGCTGGGCTTCCCTGTTCACCGCCCGGGCTGTATACCGGCGGAATCAGCAGAACATCCCCCAGGACAAGGGGGTCATCGCCCCGGTGGTGCAGAGAATGGTAGACGCAGAGGTGGCAGGGGTGATGTTCACAGCCAATCCGATCACCAACAGCCGCGATGAGATCATGATCGAATCGAACTGGGGGCTGGGAGAATCGATCGTTTCCGGAGAGGCCGTGGTCGACTATTTCATCCTCACCAAGGACTCTCCACCCCGGATCAAGGAGAAAAAGGTGCAGAACAAGACCATCATGGTCACCATCGACAGGGAAAAAGGGATCGGGCGCAAGAAATACGAGCTTTCCGGGGACAGGATAACTGACTGCACCCTAAGCGACGAGCAGCTCATGGAACTGGGGGAGTTGGGGCCAAAGATCGAGGCGGTCTTTCAGTATCCCCAGGATATCGAGTGGGCCTACGAGAAGGGTGAGCTGTTCATCCTGCAGAGCCGAAAAGTCAAGGGGCTCAAGGATTAATGAAGAGTTTTCAGTACCTTCGTCCGGAAACGTTGAGCGAGGCCATCTCACTGATGGAACGCTTCGGGGCTGGTGCCCGTCCGCTCCTGGGCGGCACGGATCTCATGGTTCGCATCCAGAAAGGGCAGGCAGAGCCGGACGCCGTCGTGGATATGAAGTGGGTCGGGGAGATCCCTGCTTCCATCGAGGTTGAGGATGGGATGATTACCGTGGGCGCCCGGGTCGTGCTTGCTGACCTGGTTTGTCATAAACAAATCCGGGAGTACTACCCGGCTTTGGCAGAGGCGGCTTCTATAGTAGGTTCGATTCAAATACGGAACCGGGCTACCCTGGTTGGCAACATCTGCAATGCCTCTCCGGCAGCGGATACGGTTCCTCCGCTGATGGTTTACGGGGCATCAGTCACGATTGTCGGGGCGGGGAGTACGGTCGTCCGGGATACGGCCAACCGGCCGATGCCGTCAGGCAGTATTGTCACCCGCGAAGTCCCTCTTCAGGATTTCTTCCTCGGCCCGGGCAAGAGCGTCTGCGGACCCGCGGAGCTGGTCGTGGGGGTGAAGATTCCCGTGCCCACCCCGCCTTTTGGCTCCGCCTTCGGCCGGCTTACCCGGCGCAGGGGTGTGGACCTAGCCATCATCAACATGGCCTGTGCCATCGATGCGGCCGGTGTCACCACCTTTGTTTTCGGAGCGGCTGGGCCCAAGCCGATCCTGGTGAGGGATGAGTCGGGGCAGCTGGCTAGTACGGATCTGCCGGAATCGAAGCATGATGAGCTGCTGCAATCCCTCATCGATAAAACCAGCCCCATCTCCGATGTGCGCTCCGGAGAGGAGTACCGCCGGGCCATGCTGCTCACCTTCGGCCGGCGGGTACTGCATCAGGCTCAAGCGCGTCGTTCTGCAGCCAAGATGGGATGAGATCTATGACAGACAACTCCATAAAAATATCCGTCACCGTCAACGGACAGCACCACGAACTGGAGATCACCCCATTCGAAACCCTGTTGGAGCTGCTTCGCAACCGTCTCGATCTGACAGGCACCAAGAAGTGCTGCGGCGAGGGAGAGTGCGGGGCCTGCACCGTGATTCTTAACGGCCGGGGCGTCAACTCCTGTATCATTCTGGCCGCGGAAGCCGACGGGAGCGAGGTTCTTACCATTGAGGGGCTGGGGGAAGGCGGGAAGCCGAGCGCGCTTCAGCAGGCATTTCTGGACAAAGGCGCCGTACAGTGCGGATTCTGCACTCCCGGCATGATCATGGCGGCCCACTACCTGTTGATGAGCAATCCGCATCCGACCGAAGAGGAAATCCGGGAGGGCCTTTCGGGAAACCTCTGCCGCTGCACCGGCTACGGAAAAATCGTGGAGGCTGTCCGGGCGGCCGCCGAGGCGGCAGGGAAAGCGGCGGAGGATGAGAGATGAGCGAAACTATAATCGGCAAGTCCATAAACAGGGTAGGGGGACTGCCCAGGGTGCTTGGTACCCAGGCGTACGTGGCGGATCTGAAGCTGCCGAACATGCTCCATGCCAAGCTCATTTCTCTGAATTGCGCTCACGCCCGCATTCACTCTATCGACAGCTCCGAAGCCCTAAAAGTCGATGGAGTGCAAGCCGTACTGACCGCCGAGGATCTGCCCAAACCGATTCCTCGCTTTGGGCCTGCTGTCCAGGATAGACCTCTCCTGGCGGTGGGAACGACCCAGTTCCACGGTGAACCTGTAGCTATCGTGGCGGCCGAAAGCGAGCACGCCGCGGCGATGGCGGCATCCCGGGTGAAGGTGAACTATAAGGAGCTTCCGGCTATATGCAGCGTTGCCCAGGCCCTGGATCCCACGGCGGAGCTGGTTCAGGATCCGGGTATTCGCGCTGAAGGTCGTTTCAGGAACACGAACGTACTGGATGAGTGGACTTTTGGCTGGGGAGACGTTGAGAAATGCCGGGCCGATGAGGTGATCGAAAACAGCTACGTGTTTCCCATCGTGACCCAGTTCGCCATCGAGCCCTTCGCCTTTCTGGCCGAGCCCACCATGGAGGGCATCACCGTCTACAGCGCCATTCAGATTCCCTTTGGGCTGCAGCGCACCATCGCTGCGGTGGTAGGCCTGCCCCTGTCTCGGGTACGGATCATCGCTCCGGATCCGGGAGGCGCTTTCGGGGGCAAGCAGCATCCCAAATTCGAACCGCTTCTGGCCGTAGCGGCCCTGCGCCTGGGCAGACCGCTTCGCCTCGAGCTCACCCTGGAGGAATCCTTCCAGGCGGTCAGGCGGGCAGCGGCGGAGGTGCGGGTGCGCAGCGGATTCCGCTCGGACGGAACCCTGGTATTTCAGGATATCGAGTCCAGCTATCTGATCGGTGCCTACACGGACATCGCCGGCAGGGTGGTGAGCAAGGCCAGCTACGTTGCCGCCGGTCCCTACCGGGTGCCCAATGTGCGCGTTGTGGCCCGAGCACTTTTTTCTCACACCCCGCCGAGCACGGCTTTCAGAGGATTCGGCGCGCCCCAGGAGAATTGGGCGGTGGAGTCTCAGCTCGACGCCGCGGCTGGGAAGCTCGGAATCGATAGAGTGGCAATCCGCCTCAAGAATCTGCCGAAAAGGGGAGAGGTGTTCATGCCCGACGATCCGCCGGCTGACGGAGACTGGGCTGAGGCCTTGCAGAAGGCGGCGGAGGCGGTGGGCTGGGGCACGCCGCTGCTCGAAGGCCGCGGACGGGGGATCGCCATGGGCATGAAGGCCGGTCCCACCACGGCGGCCTCCTACTCGATTGTACGTCTGCACCTCGACGGCAGCGTGACCATATACGCCGGTACCTCGGATATGGGACAGGGCGCCCGAACCGTGTTTTCCCAGATCGCGTCGCAGGAGCTGGGCGTGCCGCTGGAGAAGGTCGTCATCACCATGGGAGACACCGGGATGGTTCCTTTCGATCTGCAGACCTCGGCCAGCCGTTCCACCGTGGTGATGGGAACCGCTATCATCAAGGCCTGCGGGGAGATAAAACGACAGCTTGCCGATCTTGCCGCCGAGTGCTACGGTGTGGCGGCGGGCAAGATTCAAGTCTCTGCGGGGGTGGTTCATCTGCCGGAGGGGGATCGAACGTATTTGGAGGTGCTTCGGAATCGGTTCGGCAGGGTCAAGGGGGAGGTAATAGGCACGGGTTCGGCCCGCTACGAGTACCTACAGGGTCACCCCCTAGGTGGTCAACCCGCCTTCTACGAAGTGGTAGCCATTGCCGCGGAAGTGGAGGTGGACCGGGAAACCGGGGAAACGGAGATTCACAAGCTGATCGTGGTCGGGGATGTGGGCAAGGCGATCAATCCGCAGGCCGTGGCCATGCAGGATGAAGGAGCCGCGGTCCAGGGACTGGGTCACTCGGTCATGGAACACTACATCCTGGACAAATCGGGGCGAATCCTGAATCTGGGAGCATTGGACTACCGCATTCCCACGACCAAGGACGTCCCCCGGGAGCTCCGTTCGATCCACATCGAGAATGGGGATGGTCCCGGACCGTACGGCGCCAAAGGTGTAGCCGAAGGAGGCATTTTGGCCACCGCCCCCGCCATCGGCGGAGCCGTGGAAGAAGTCATAGGTGTGAGAATCCGGGATCTTCCCCTCACGCCCGAACGAATCTGGACGGCGTTGAACAACGGCCAGCAACAGCGAGGAAAATGAACTATGTATCAATCACGAGAGCAACTCCTGAAGGTCGGTTTGACCAAGCTTCTCAAGATCAAGGATGCGGACATTCGCATCACCACCCTGAAGCAGGGTTATGAAGCGGTGGATCGGGGCATCCACATGGGCGGTGCTTTCTCCGCGACCGTGCCGATCGTGTCCGTGTTTTACGGCGGTTTCATAGACCTGGACATTGAGGATCCCACTCGCGCGGGTCAGGATATCTTCGTCTTGAGCAAGGGGCACGCGGTCGCGACCCTGGCTTCCGTGTATGCCGATCTGGGTTACTTCGATCCTACCATCCTGGCCAACTCCCGTTCGGTGGAGAGCATCCTGAACGGGCATCCCGGTCCCCTGCTTCCGGGCGTGCAGGTAGCCACCGGTCCCCTGGGCCAAGGGATGGCTGTCTCCCAGGGCTTCGCCATGGTGGGCAAGCGAAATCCTGAGTTCAACGTGTTCTGTGTGACAGGAGACGGGGAGCTTCAGGAGGGGGTGGCCTGGGAGGCGATCATGTATGCCCCCCATAAACGGTTGGACAACCTCTGCATGCTGGTGGACAAGAACGAAGGGCAGTTGGACAACTCGGCCCAGCTGATCTTTCCCATGGACAATCTGCCGCGGCAGATCGAGTCCTTCGGCTGGCGGATGTTCAATATCGATGGTACCAGCTACAGTGCCGTGGTCGGCGCCTTGGAGGCTTTTGTCAGACTGCCCCGGGACGGCCGGCCTACGGCGATCGTGTGCAACACTAAAAAGGGCCACGGCGCCTTCTCCTTCGGCCTGAACAAGCACAAGATCACCCTCAGCAGGGAGGTTTATGAACAGGAGCTGACCCTGCAGAACGCGCGGCGCAATGCCCGCTTGGATGAATACCGGGCTTTTCACCAGAGACTGGTTGCTGAGGGAGCGGAAGAGATCGTCGAGGGTCTGCAACAGCGGGCTGAGGCCATGAACCTTTCGATAGAGGGCGCGGCCAAGAAGATCGTGTCCGTACCCCGCAAGCCCCGATCGGGACGGGTTCCGGAACGGGATAAGAGGATTGCCTGTGATCCCAAAGCGCTGCCCACCTATCCCCTGGACGCCGAGGTGGCGGCCAACGACGTAATAAAGAAATGCATGTCGGAATTCGCCCGGGATCCGCGAGTCTGGTCCGTGGATGCGGACCTGGGCACCACCAGCGGTCTGGAGGCCGGGATCGGTGCGGTGGATCAGCAGCGAGGCATCAATGTAGGCGTTGCCGAGTCCAACATGATGTGCATGGGGGAGGCTTTCGCAGCCCTGGGCTACAACGCCTGGGTGAGCACTTTCTGTCCTTTTTTCGACTGGAAGGTGCTGCGGCGAATTGCCGTCGGAGCCCAGGAGCGCCTGGAATCCATCGAGGCGGCCGACGGGTGGTTGTCCGAAGGGCATGGGCTGGATCTGACCTTCCTGGCCACCGCCCCCAACTTCGAGACCAAGGTCAACGGCGCCACCCATATGGGTAACGACGACATCGTGGTGTTCAGCGGCATCGCCGGTCTGAAGATCATCGACGTTTCCTGTCCGAACCAGCTGGTCAGCATCCTGCGCTGGATCATGGAGGGAAACCGGGGGCTGTGCTACGTACGCATCATGCGTGCCTCTTCGGGGGTCTTGTACGAACCCGGGGTGGCCTTCGAGTTCGGCAAGGCCTATCGTCTCTACGGCAAAGAGGACAGCGCGGTGAACTTCGTGTCCAGCGGCCGGGGCGTTCATGAGATACTCGCCGCCGCC
>CP070696.1:942312-1059680 GCA_020353535.1 Spirochaetaceae bacterium
GATGTCATCAGGTCACTTCGGCTTCTGATGTGCACGGCCAGGGGGGCTCCATAGAATACTGTAAAAAGAATTTCGATCATCTCCTCCCCAGCCTCCTCAGTCTCGATTTCACCGATCTCCCTGGCTTCGGCCAGATGAGCGGCAAAGATGTCGTTTAACCCAAGAATCTTGAAGTCCATCGCCTCCGGGTAATCCGGATACAGTATGCGTCTCTCCGCCGCTGTGATCTCCGGTTGCCGCGGAGGTGTGCTCAAGCGTGCGATGGATCCTATCAGACTGAGAAAACTCCCCGGTTTGTTCTGGTAGTCAGCTGCTTTACCGAACAAGCTGTAAATCGCTGCCAGACCTCTCTTAGGGGAACGCGCCTGCTGAACGGCCCACTCCAATGACCACAGGCTCATGAAGTAAACGAGCAGATCCTCTTTTTTTGGGAAATACTTGAAAAAGGTTACTCGGGAAACCTCCGCCCGCTCGCAGATTTGCCCGACAAAAAGCTCGTCGAACGCCCCACTGCCGATCAGCTCCAGGGCAGATTTTAGAATGTTTAGCTTGATGCGAGCCCTTCTTGTCTCATGGAGACTAATTTTTTTACTCATATTTAAAAATTAACTCAAGTTAATAAACCAGTTAAGAGGATTTTGAAAAATAGAATTTGGTACCCTGTCGTTTCTTTACAAGCGATAGCCGTGGGTTTACTATCAATTATCGATGCTCAAATTTATCATTCGCCATCGAACCCTGATTACCTATCTGGCCGCAGCCTTTTTTGCGATCAGTACTTTTCTCCGCCTCCTCTTTGGCTACCGTAACCAGCCGCATCTGTGGATCATCATCGGATTGTCGTCATCGTTTCTCGCATTACTAGCCCTTGAGCCCTGGTTCTCCCGCCGTTCCCGACTGTTCACGCATCTTTACATCGGAATCCAGTCGGGAATCGTCACAACGATATCACTGGTACCTCCCCATTATGATTATTTTACAAACTTCTACGTAACTCTCGCTCTTCAAGCCGCGCATGGATTGCCCGGAGGAATTGCCTTTAGGTGGATCGGTTGTTTCGCCGTTCTCGGTGCTGCATCCTTGTTGTACGGACAGGGTTGGAGCAAAGGATTACCTCTGGTGATAATAAACACTGCTGCAGTCTTCCTGATCGGATCTTGGATGGCCCTGATCAAACACGCTGAAACTGCCCGTGAGGAAACCCAGAGGCTGCTGGGAGAGTTACAGGACGCGCACCGACAATTGCAACTGTACACGGCACGGGCAAAGGAACTGGCCGTGATCGAAGATCGTAACCAGCTGGCCCGTACTCTACATGACTCAGTCTCTCAAACGATCTTCAGCCTGCGACTGACCGCCGGCGCGGCCCGGTTACTTATGGATCGAGATCCGGTTCAAGCAGCTTCGCAGCTGGACAAAGTGGAAGAGTTTGCAGAATCCGCCATGATCGGCATGCGCACCCTCATCCATGAGCTTCGATCCACGTCCGTCGTCGCCGAAGGCTTGTTTCCGGCATTACAGCGCCTAGCTAAAACGCTGCAGCGCCAATATCACCTGGAAGTTTCCCTCAACGTTTCCGGTGAGCGGGATCTTTCCGATGAGCAGACCGAGCAGCTGTACCGCATCGTTCAGGAAGCTTTGAACAACGTGATCAAGCACGCGCTGACCGATGCAGCCGCAGTTACAATCAATTTCCTAAAAGATCGTACTCATCTGGAAATCGAGGACCAAGGACAGGGTTTCAAAATGAAAGACAAAATTTTAGGATCCGATAACTTGGGTCTAGCGAGCATGCGTGAACGTGCAGAACTCCTCGGGGGGACTTTTGCCATCGAATCCCGCCTTGGAGAGGGCACGCGCATAAAAGTCGAGGTACCTCATGTCTAAGACAACCGTCGTTATCGTGGATGATCATGGGATCGTGCGTCAGGGTTTGCAGACCTATTTGAATCTCATGGATGATATAACAGTAGTGGCGGAAGCCGGAAACGGAGTCGAGGCACTGGCTCAGGTTCGCCGCCATACACCCGATGTCGTGCTTATGGATCTGGTCATGCCGGAGATGGACGGGATAGAAGCTACTCGACAGATCCGACAGCTCAGTCCGACTACCAAGGTCATCGTGCTGTCCAGTTTTACTGATGATGAGAAAGTATTTTCCGCTATAAAGGCCGGAGCCATAGGCTATCTGTTGAAGGACATTTCCCCTGAAGACCTGGCCCGTGCGGTTCGGGCGGTTATACGCGGTAAAACGCAGCTGCACCCGGATATTGCCCAAAAGCTAATGAATCAGTTTATCGCCCCGAAAGATCCGAACGAAGCAATTTCTGAAGACCTCACTCCCAGAGAGATCGAGGTCCTGCGGCTTCTTGCCCAAGGCATGAGCAACGCCGAGCTGGCGACAGCCCTATATATAAGCGAAAAAACAGTAAAGACACACATCAGCAACATACTAGGCAAACTGAATTTAAACGATCGAACCCAGGCAGCCATCTACGCCTACAAACATGGACTCGTAGAATCCCAATAGGGGGTAGTCGGTACACAGCACAGCCAGAATCAGGCAATGGATCTAGGACTTTAAACCTACCAACCTTCCTTTTCCAGACCTACATCTAAATCCATCGAAATTACGAGACAAATCACCACTCAAGCCCGATGTATTGTGGTGATCGATACGCTACCTTTCACTCTGCAAAGGGAGACCTATGAGTGGGATCAAGGTACTGATTGTGGACACGCAAGAAACGGTTCGGCAGGGCCTTCGGACCGTCCTCCAACTAACAGAGGATTTGGAGGTTGTCGGAGATGCGGCCAGCGGATCTGAGGCGATTCGACTGACCGAAGAACTCCGGCCGCAGGTGATGGTAATAGACATGATGATATCCATAGAGGACGGACTGCGGGCTATTAAAGAGATCAAACGCCGGTACCCGGATATCGGTGTGGTGCTGCTAACCTCATGCGCCGGAATCACGACCGGAGGACGGCTCCAGGAGTATAAAATCGATGCAATTGTTGAAAAAGAATCAGCTGTACAAATCCTGGTTCAGACGATTCGTCAATTCGTGGGCCAAAAGAAGGAGAAAAGCAAATGAATGGAAATTTCAATGTCTCAAAGACACCCTACGCGACAAGTCAAGAAACAACGATTGAGAAACCCGGGAGATTTGTTTACCTCGATCACTTGAAAATCTTCCTGACACTGCTGGTACTGGCCTTTCATGCAGCCATCACGTATGGAGGCGAGGGCAGCTGGTTTTTTGAGGAAGAGGGAGCAAGCTTCGTGACCTCGGCATTTTTTACGGCATTGACTTCGCTTTGCCAGGCTTTCTTTATGGGACTGTTTTTCTTTATTGCCGGTTTTTTCACCCTCCCTTCGATTCAGAAGAAAGGACCGGGAAGATTTCTCCGGGCCAGATTCCTCCGGCTCGGCATTCCTCTGATTGTTTTCTTCTTTCTGTTGAGCCCCCTTTCCGAATATCCACGGTATTACCTTGAGCAGCCGGCGCCTTTGACTTTTATTCCCTTTATCATAAACAGCTATCGTCATTTTTCCTCCTTGGGGACCGGTCCGCTTTGGTTTGTTCAATCCTTGCTTGTTTTTTCCATTCTAACTGTAGTTTTATACTCCATAAGCCCCTTCTCTACAGACTGGAAGAACAAATCCACTGTCACATCGACCTACCGAATCATTCCTGCTCCAGGATTCTTCCTTCTTCTGGCAGCCGGAGTACTTCTCGGTTTGATCACGTTCGCCGTGAGGCTCAAGTTCCCGATCAACGCCGCTGTTTCCAACCTTCAGTTCGGAACATTCCCTCAGTACATCGCGTTCTTCATTTTCGGAATCTTCATAAATCGACGCGGCATAATTGATCGGTTGATTGATAGTTCCAACAAACTCTGGAGATACGTCTCCCTGCTCTGCATAGTTTTTCAGCCTGTCGTCCTGATAGCAGGAGGTGCGTTGGAGGGAGACATATCCGTTTTTCTCGGCGGTTCAAATTGGCAGGCTCTGGCCTACGCACTCTGGGAGCAAATCGCGGGGATCGCTTTTTCCCTCACACTTCTTAGGATATTCAAACGTAGATTCAACAGTTCAACCAGATTCTCCGAGCTGCTGTCGGCCAACGCCTACACGGTATACGTGGTTCATGCTCCGGTCCTGGTTTGGCTTGCCTATCTCGCGCTCAGGATCACCTGGCCTCCGGCGCTGAAATTCCTTCTCCTCTTCTCCATCGGCGCAGGCGTCTGCTTGCTCCTGGGCCAGCTGCTGCTGCGAAAGATCCCCATCGTTAAACGATTGCTCTATTAGATAAATCGGGAGTATTAACATGAGAAAAGAATATTGTCATACCCAGAGGATTCTACGAATTGCAGTTTTCCTCGGGATTTCTGTGGTGTTCACGCTCGTTCTGCCTGCTGACGATCTTAGAGGAGAAGCGGATCAATCCGTAAGCCGTCGTACTTGTCATTTATCCTATGGGATCGCGATAAGTCACGACCAGCTTCGGGATGAGCTGCTCGTTCCCCTACGTTGGGTGGGTGCGGGCTGTGGATTACACCTTGGGTGGGATATAATCGGTGGAGCCTGGAAACTGCACAGCGGAATAGGACTAGCCCTATCCTACCTTGAGGAAGGTTACGGAAATGGGGGCGCCGCCCTGACTCCATCATTTGTTCTGGAGGGCTACGGTCGGTTTAGAACCAGGGGAACATTAACTTCGGACATTGGAGCCGTCTTTCGTTCCCGTATCAACGACGAACAGCTGTATTCATGGGATGATGCCCACCTGTACTACCTTGCCTCCTACATGATCGGTCCTTCGATCGCCTTCGAGTGGAATCTTGTCCCCCATCGCATCCTACATTTCAAGCTCTGCGTTCCCATTATTGGTTTTGTCGGCCGCCCCGAGGAGGAACGGTTTGTAAAACAGGAGGTAGGGAAGATTTGGGTATATTTCACAGAACCAAACGGCAGCCTCGGCTTTACTACCCTGCCAAAGTACTTCTCGATCGAACTGTCTGCAGGTATCGACCTTAAACGAAAACGATCTGCTTTCAGGTTTGACTATATCCTCAGCTACGAACGATATATGCAGCCCGAGCCGTTCGTACGGTTTACGAACACCGTACTTCTTGCACACGACCTAGAATTCGGGAGAAAAAGATGAAACCTTTCTTGTACGCACTCCAAGTTCTGTTCCTGGTTACTGGCTTGTCAAACTGCTTGCTCGACGGATCGTTTAAACACAGAAGCACTTCTGTACCGGATCAGCTCGATGACGGCTGGATGGTCTCCTCACCTGCTGACGAGGGCATGGATCCACAGATCCTCGAGGAGGCCTATGACATGTTCTACAGCGACGAGCAGTTCATCAACGCTCTGGCTCTGCTTGTCGTGCACAACGGGAAAATTGTCTTCGAGACGTATGCCCGCAGTCCCGAAGATCGAGAGCGATTGCACCACGTACAGTCGGTGACAAAAAGTGTTACATCCCTCGTTTTCGCAGCTGTACGAAAAGCAGGCTATTTAGACGACCTGGATGAGACGGTGGCTTCGATCATACCAGAAGCGTTCGTGAATGTCCCAGACAAACAAGGCATCACCCTTCGCCACCTGTTGACGATGCGTTCGGGCATCGCCTTTTACAATGAGGATTTTTCGGTAGAAATTCATGTAAACCGGCCCAACGATCCGGTCGCTCATATTCTATCAAAGCCTATGTACGCCAGCCCCGGCGAACAGTTTAACTACCGCGACTGTGATCCTCACCTTCTGGGGGCGGTTGTGAAAAAAATCAGCGGTAGAAACCTGGAGGAATGGGCTGTGGAAAACCTGTTTTCAGCAATAGGCATCACTCAGTATCACTGGTTGACAGACCCGACCCGCATAAGTACAGGAGCATACGGATTGTACTTGAAACCCCGAGATTTAGCCCGGATCGGTCAGTTCGTGTTGCAGCGGGGTGTGTGGAATACAGTGGAGGTAATACCCAGTGGGTGGATCGATGATTCCACAAGCCGCCAAACCGATTCGGGGAGGATCGAGTATGACTACGGATACTACTGGTGGATCGTACCGGAACTGAATGCAGTCACCGCCTGGGGCCAGGGCGGCAATTTCATCTTCCTGGTCCCGGACAAAGAGCTCGTCACTGTAATGATCTCTCTACCGGATGTGGATGACGACACGGTGGGAACTGTGTTGCCCGAGTTTGTTCCGCTTGCCCGCCTAATATGTCGCAGCATTCCTTAAATAGATTAAAATGAAGTTGAGTCTCGGGATGAACTTTAGGAATAGATTATCAATACTGAAAAAGAGGAGATAGTGAAATGAAAAGGACCATAATAATGATCGTAACGGCTGTGTCGATAATTCTGGTTTTTCTATTGCTGCCTCTAATTCTTAAAAAGAAAAATCCTTCAGCGACGGTGGGCCCGGATTTATCTGAGTTGGAGTATTCCGAAATATTTTTCGAAAATGCCTATGCGAGTATACAACTCTCAGGAATGCTTTTCCTGCCGGAAGGCGATGGACCGTTTCCGACCGCGGTCATTATTCATGGTTCGGGCTCAAGTAAAAGAAACAGTGTGTGGTATTTATCTGTAGCGCATCACTTACAAACGAATGGAATTGCAGTTATTCTTCCGGATAAAAGAGGTTGTGAAAAATCCGGTGGAGAATGGGTGGGAGCAAGTCTTGAAGAACTGGCAACCGATACTCTGAGCGCCGTCAACTTTGTCAAGGATCAACAGATATTCGAGTATTCGACCATCGGGCTTATCGGATTCAGCCAGGGTGGATGGATCGCTCCAGTAGCAGCAACCGAATCGGACGACATATCTTTTGTTGTGAGCATGTCCGGCTCAGCCCTGACGACCGATGAAACATTAATATATGACGTAACCTACGACATCGCACCTTACACCTACACGTTCATCGCCAAATTAATTGCTCCAATCAATGCGAAAAATCTGAAGAAAAAGGAACATTTATCTGCTCTATACCCATTCGATCCAATACCTTATTGGAAAGATGTTCGTATCCCGGTATTCTTTGCCTTCGGTGAAAACGATAAAAGGGTTCCTGTTGAAGAGTGTATTGACCGGTTACGCGAGAACAATCTCAACCAATTTCGTGTCAAAGTTTATCCCGATGGTGGACACGGAATCACAGATAGTCGAACAAATAGAGTAAATGAAGAGTACCTACATGATCTGCTTGAGTTTATTGACGGAGCCACGCAGTTGATTAAAATCGATCCCGAAAGCTGAAAGGCAATTTAAAATCCGATGACAGGGGAAAATGAGGAGCAATCCTATGGAATATATTTGGAGCATGACCCGGTTGCCGATTTCCGTGTCAACCGCCTGTATGGCCATGCTACTTCTATTCGGCTGCGCCGGCCTTCCAGCCGATTCCAGCATAAAAAAGAACCACGAAGGGCTATACGCGTTTACGGACGTTACCATCGTGCCGATGACCGAGGAGCGCCTGATCCCGCATCAGTCTGTCCTGATTCAAGATGGGATTATCGTGGCAATCGGCCCTGCCGGCGAAGTGGAGGCGCCCGCCGGAGCCGTGGTGATCGACGGCCGCGGCCGCTACTTGATGCCGGGGCTTGTAGACATGCATACCCACATCTGCGACCGCGACGACCTGATACTGCTCACCGCCAACGGTGTCACCAGCGTGCGCAACATGGCTGAGTACCCCGGATGGGCCCGCCTGTTCGGTTTTTCCAAGATAGCGGCTTTGAATCACAAGATCGAGCGGGGGGACATCCCCGGGCCCACGATTTACACGACCGGTCCTGTTCTGGAAGGCAGAAATCCGGTGAGCCCGCTTTTCAACGTGATAACCGACGTTGAGGACGCCGAACGGGCTGTCAGGAAACAGAACAAGTCGGGGTATGAGCTGATCAAAGTGTACGACAATCTTTCTCCCGATGTGTACCAGAGGATTCTGGAGGTGGCTTCGGAGCTCCAGATGCCCGTGGTGGGCCACGTTCCCAAGACAGTGGGATTCGAGGGGGCTCTGGACGGCGGGCAATACTCGATCGAGCACCTGACCGCCTATATCGACAACGACAGAGCCGATTTCGTAATTCCTGAAAACCGGATCGAAGAGTTTGCGGGCCGAACGGCGGCGGCTGGGATCTGGAACTGCCCCACGCTGACGATCTACGACAACCTCGTCCCGCCGTCCGAGTTCTCACTCATAACCTCACATCCCGAAGCCCGTTACGTTCCCGGAAGGATTCGATTCCTGTGGAAGAAGACACTGGAAGCGGTGTACGAGGCCGAGTATTCTGGACCGGATTACGCGCAGCACATGCGGGAAATATCCAGAGACATGACCCGAGCCCTGCACCAGGCGGGCGCCAGGCTGGTGGCTGGTACGGACATGAACTTCGTCGGTGTGTTTCCGGGTGTGTCCCTGCACAGGGAACTGGCAAATCTGGTCGCTGCGGGACTGTCTCCCTATGAAGCTCTCGCCTGTGCCACGGTGAACGCAGCCGAGTGTCTGGGCCGCTCACACGAGTTCGGCACTGTGGAGATCGGCCAGCGTGCCGACCTGATCCTGGTGGAGGCTAATCCCTTCAATGACATCGGTGCGGTGTGCAACCGTGCCGGAGTGATGGTGCGAGGGGTTTGGCATACGCGAGAGAATCTTGATCGTATAATCGAGAAGCTGTAGGGCTCTGGCTCTTTACAGCTTCGTGCACACGAGCCTAAGGACCCCCGTAATCTTCCCGGCAGTTTTATTGCCGGAATACAAATATCGAAGGAGTATGGTTCATGCGCGGCAAAGCCTTTCTTTCAAAAACCTTGAAATCCATCCACATCATTCTGGCCAGCGGAATCATTGGAGGATTGGCGGCGATTCTTGTCCTCCTGAGTCTGAAGGTGGTTGTCGATGCCGCCGCCTATTCCACTCTCGATCGTGGTATATTAGCCGTATTTCGCTGGATGATCACCTACCCGTCGTTTGCCTTCATCGTGACTTCTTGTCTGTACAGCCTGTTTTTCGGCTGGGGCATACTCCGCTTTGGCTGGGTGGCCCTCAAGTGGCTGCTCCTCATCGGCCTGTTCGCTCTGGTCTGGTTCGGACTGGGACCCGCCGTCAGCGGCCTGTCGTCGGTATCGGATGCCGGATTCCACCTGTCGAGCATGGCGGAACGCTACGCGTCCTACAGCAATCAGGCAGCCGTTACAGCCTCCATAGGTCTGGTTTTCATGGCCACGGCAATCCTGTTTTCCACGCTTCGGCCCTTCGGCCAACGCCGGGACAAGGAGAGCCCAGCCGAGCGCATCATCTCTGCAATCGTCTTGGCCGTGGTCATCGTGGGCGTCACAGGTCTGATGGTCTCGGAGCAAAACCTGGAGAAGTATCGCAGGATGCCCATCAAGGAGATCAACGCAGCACGAATTCCCGATGGAGTGTACCCGGGAGAATCGATGATTGGTAATTTCGTCTATCGGGTAGAGGTAGAAGTGAAATCCGGCACAATCGTAGAAATTTCAGCGGTGGATAGCCGCAACAGCGTATACGTCGAATACGCCCGGGGTGTGTTCAGCAAGATCATCCAAGCTCAAACAGCGAACACCGATGCAATTACCGGAGCCACCACCACGAGCAAGGCGTATATGAAGGCGGTGGAGGATGCCCTAAGCAAAGCCGGCGGACAGTAGATCCAATTGATGAACATTAAATGGATCTATAAAACCTCCAGAGAATTGGGCTTTGAGCATCTATCTTGATCCGGTTGAGTAGAAGGCTCAAGCCATATTGTTCGCGAAAAGATAGAGTCCGGGTTCGTAAAACCCGGACTCCATTTGAGATTCAAATCTGCACCTTGCGGTCGGCCCAAACGGACCGCAAGGCGGATTAATTTACTATACGACGCGACGATCCTACCTCGGCCGCAGGGAATCGTCCAGCCGCGGATCCAGGGCCTTGAGGGTGTCGTATAACACCTGAATCGTGTAGGTGGCGTTGTGCACGCCCCGGCTGCGGTCCTCAACGATCAGCTTGTAGTTCCACAGGGCGCCGATTTCCGCTTCTGTCCAGCTGCCGCTTCTGGAACCAGCCCATTTACCGAGGTCGTGGAAGGTCGCTTCCGCGTCCCTCGCGAACATCGGCGGATTCGTCCTCTGCAGGTATCCGGTGCCGTTCTTGTTGACCAGGGCGTCGAGAAGGCCCTGCACTTCCATCTGCACCGCCTCTACAGTGCCGTCGCGGTCGTAGTCCGCCTTGGCCTTATAGTCGAACATGTCGTCGCCCAGCTGCTTGATGCCATCATGACAGCCGACGCAGCCGGAGACGTTCACTTTCTCCGCCTCGTGCACCTCACCAACGATGTTAAAGCTGTGACCACCCACCTCCGGGCTGTTGGAGTAGCGACCTTCGGGAAGGCTCATGTGGCAGGTGACGCAGCCATCGGTCAGCACGTCCTTATGGGGTGAGCTGGAGTATCGTTTGCCCGGATACTCGTAGGCATTGGTGCCGTTGATAAGGTCGGACTGGGGTCCGTGGTGCGCTCCCCAATGGGAGCTGACATCCTTGGCGTCCATAGCCTTGACCTGGCTGTCCACGCCTCGCCGTGCCTGGTGGCAGTTGGCGCAGAGGTTGCCAGCGCCGATGTCGAAATTGGAGCCGTCCTGCAGTTTAACAGGCTTGGTCGTCCTCAGGCTGAAATCCCAGGTTTCGTGCATCGTATGGCAGGTGACGCAGTTGGGCTGGGATGGATAGGCCACATAGGCATCCGAATCCACCGTACCGGTCTTCACGTAGTCGATGAAGCCCTCATTTGTATGGCAAACCTGACAACCCCCAGCGTTGGCGTAGTAGGAGTTGTCGTTGTTCTTGTGCCCCGATGTGTCGTATCCCAGCCTGGCACCCAAGAGGGGATACTCCGGCGTGGCTCCGTGGCAGGCGGCGCAGGAATTGTCAAAATCCTGACGGGCCCAGCTCTCCTCCATCGTGCCTTCAGCCCACACTAGGAAGGGCAAGATGAGAAAGACGCCTAAAAGCAACAGCAGACGGATGTGTTTGAAGACCATGCATTTCCTCCTTGGTATTTGGTCTAATGCCTGGGACAAAGCCAGGTGACTTAGAGAAAAACACGACTGTTTTTCTTAGATTCCCATATTAGGTCAAATTATGTGGGCTGTCAAATATTTTTCGGCTCAAATTGTGAAAATTTTATCGTATTATGGTTATTTCATGCTTCCTGAGCCGCCTGCACTTCCCCTTCCAACAGTCCGGAAACCTTGCTCAGCAGCACATCGAAGTCGACGGGTTTTTCCAGAAAATCTGAAATCGGAAGCCACGTATTGTTGATATCTTTCGGCCCGAATCCGAGCGGAAAGGTGGCGTTTACGGCGGTCAGCATTAAAATGGGCATTTTACCAAGAGCCGGAATCTTGCGCACCTTGCGGGCGAGCTCGAATCCCGCGGCCGGATCTTCGGGAAACATTACGTCGAGAATGGCAAGTTCCGGTTTGCGGGACTGCATCTTCTCGATGGCAGCCTCGATCTTCGGCTCGATCTCCGTTTCATGCCCGGCACTGGCAAGCACCCTTGCAGCGGCATCCGCAAAATCCCTGTCGTCATCTACGATTAAAATGTAAGCCATTTCTACCTCCCCTGTTCTTGAGATCTAGCAGGAAAAGAGCAACCGAAACTCCGTTCCCGCACCGAGTTCGCTCCAGACATCGATTCTGATTTGATGCCTCAGAGCAACCTCCCGCACGATAGCCAGACCGAGACCGCTGGAATCCTTGTTGTGAAGAACCGCCTCATCGGTCCGGTAGTAATCTTCGAATATATGGGGCAGCTTGTCGGCGGATATGCCGATACCCCAATCCTTGATCGTCACTACAGCCCGTTTCTTCGCATCTGAGGTGCATTTCACATCCACAGTGTCGCCAGGCTCCGAATAGATTATGGCATTCGCCAGGAGATTGGTAAACAGCATCTTCAGATGGTCACCAATTCCCGTGCAGCATGCCGCGCTAAGGTCGGATTGGATCACCACCTTACGTTCTTCAGCGATCTGCTTTACATGCCTGATGCACCATTCGATCACCTCGGCAAGATCGACGGATTCGGTCTCCAGGTTTTCAGCCTCTTCCGAGGAAAGATTCGCCAGCTGGAGCATTTCTTGAATTTCATGAGCCAGACGCCGGGCTCTATCCGATATTTTCTTCACCACCCCCCTGGCGTCTTCGCCCAGTGGTCCGCAGAGACCCCTTTCCAGCAGCTGCGTGTTGGCGTGGATCGATGCGAAGGGGGCTTTGAGTTCATGGGTTGTCCGCAGCATATGCCGCGCCTTCTCCTGCTGTACCGAAATCAGGCGGCGGTTCGTGTCTGCAAGCTCCCCTTCTTTGTTCCGCAGGATGCCGGACAGGCGCGAGGCCAGGTACCAGATCACCGCAAAGATGCCAGCCTTGGTGGCGGTCGTGATAATGAATACACTGGTGGAGTAGTTCAGTTCCTCGCCGAAGGACAAAAAGATGCTTCTGGAAGGCAGCCAACCCCTGCGCTCAGCCACGGCACTGCCCAGGTATAGACCAATGCCTATCAATGTCACCAGAAACGATTCGAAGCGGGTGAAGAAGATACAGGCCAGCACGATGTGGATGAGATAGATGAAACAGATCCCGGTGTTGATGTGGCCGGCAAAATGAATGAGAGCGGTTACGATGAGAAGATCGAATACGATCTGGGTCCAGAGATTCACCTTGATGCTTCTGCCTGAGATCCCGCGCTTGAACAGGCGATTGTGCAGCAAAAACCCGGTGTTGGCGACACAGAGCAAAGCGGCCAGGACGACTGCCCAACGGGTATCCGTATTCAAGCCGATAGGTGGGAGTACTTCGGGGAAATATCCCGCGATTCCGAAGACGAAGAAAACCGCCGCCACGACCCAACGCAGCCGGCAGTACCAGGTAACGTTCTGCTCCAGCAGAGGAGCCATCAGTAAGAGCTGCGCTTGAGGTGTAGCAGAGTATTGCGCTTGGGCCGCCGTTGCAGGACGGAGACGGTAGTGGGAAATTACACGCTCGGAGCTCTTCAATTCGACCAGCGATCCTCCCCAAAGTGTTTATCCGGCTAAAGCGGAATCCAGGCATCCGAATCATTCTTACCAATTTAGTCAAGCTTATACCGAAAGCAAGAGGCCGTCAAGACACTAGCAGGTTTACGATTCCGAGAATCGGCGGTTCATATCCGATACGTATGTTTTTATATATGATGGAAACGCCCGTGGCTTGACATTCGGCCTGTTTCAATTATGATTGAGATTGTTTTCACGATAAAATTCAATCAATCAGGAGCAACGAATGAGTCGTTTTAAACAGGCCCTGCAGGAAGGCAAAGAGTTCGTCATCACCTGCGAGCACGTGCCCGGACGAGGTTTGACCGGAAAGAGGATGGACAGCATCCTGGAGTTTGCCGAAGAAGCGGCGGGATCGGAGCTGATCCATGGGTTGAGCCTTACTGACAACGCCGGGGGAAATCCAGCCTTCAGCGCAGACATCCTGGGTTTTAATCTGCTTGCCATGGGGGTGGATCCGATGATCCACTTCTCCACCAAGGACATGAACCGCAACGCCATAGAAGCCAGGGCTTACGCCCTGAAGAAGTGCGGGCTGACCAACCTGCTGATAATTACCGGGGACTACCCGATATCCGGATTCATGGGGATCGGTGCCCCGGTATTCGACCTGGACTCGGTCATGGCGGTACATTATTTAAAAAAGATCTCCGACGGGCTGGAAATCCAGGAGGGTAAGAATCTGGTGACTTTGCCGGGAACGGACTTTTTTCTCGGAGCCGTTGTCTCCTCCTTTAAATGGACCGAAGCCTCTCTGATGCTCCAGTACTACAAACTGGAGAAGAAGATCCGCGCCGGTGCGGATTTTATCGTGTCCCAGCTCGGCTACGATTCCCGCAAGTACGTGGAATTGATCCGCTACGTCCGAAACGTTTTGGGACTGGATATCCCGGTGATGGGAAGCGTTTACATCCTCTCGGCCGGGGCGGCGAGGTTCATGAACAGCGGGGAAGTACCGGGGTGCTACGTGGACGACAGGCTTCTTAAAGCCATCCAGCAGGAGGCCAAGGCTGAGGACAAGGGCAGAGCCGCTCGTCTGGAGCGGGCGGCCAGAGAGCTCGCCATCTTAAAAGGCCTGGGCTACAACGGAGCGCACCTCGAGGGACTGAATCTCAAATTCGCCGACGTGCGCACCGTGTTGGAACGGTCGGAGGAGATCGGCGACAACTGGCCCGACTATCTCGAGGAGCTGAACTACTCTCCCCAGGATCATCCCTTCTTCCTCTTCGAGGACGGGGAGCAGTTCAAAGCCCCCCCAAAAGATGAGGTGCCGGTAATCAAGAAAACTCGCAGGAGGCGCATCGGTTCGCTCAACTTCTGGCTCATGCGTCTGTTCCACAAGCTTATCTTCGTAGAGAACAAGCTGGGATACCGCTTTATGCGCGGTATCAGCCGCTTCGCCGACAAGCACGAGGGATTTCTCAATTTTTTCAAATTCATGGAGCACACTGCCAAGAAGATGATCTTCGACTGCCGGAAATGTGACGACTGCGCTCTGTTCGACACCTTCTACATCTGTCCGGTCTCCGAATGTCCCAAAGGCATGAGGATCGGGCCGTGCGGCGGTAGCCGGTCCAACGGGCACTGCGAGGTTTTCGAAGAACGGGAGTGCATCTGGGAACGGATCTACTGGCGGGCCAGACGGGTCAATGAGCTTGAGGATCTGAAAGCAATAGGAGCGCCTCGCAACTGGGCTCTATACGAGACCTCCTCCTGGATTAACTATTTCCTCAAAAGGGATCGCACTGGAGTGAAGGTCGGCATCCCCGAAAAGATCAAGAGGTAGCTTTCGACCGCCCCTTCCGGGATCAAGCCCCAACCGCTGCGGTGGCTGTAGACCGGGTGGCATCCGGCATGGAGTCGGATACCGAGGGGCGTGGCAGCAGACCGGCGTCCTCGCAAACTATAGGAATTGAGGATTCCCACATTACGGGCATCAGGTGCACACCCCGTACGCCGGGGATCTGACGAATCTGTTCGATCAGCTCCACGGTGATCTTGATCCCCTCAGCCTTCGGATCCTCCGCCGCAGCCATGCGCTGGATCAGCTGGTCCGGGACGCTCATACCGGCCACCTCGCTCTTCATGTAGGCCAGGGCTTTCACACTGCGCACCGGGATGATGCCGGCGAGAATGGCCACCTTTTGATCCAGGCCCCTGTCACGAACCATACCCATGTACTCCCGAAAGCGGGGTACGTCGAATACCGCCTGGGTCTGAATGAAATCTGCTCCGGCAGCCACCTTTTTCGCCAGCCGTATGACCCTGAACTCGAAGGGATCGGCGAAGGGATTGGCCGCCGCCCCTATAAACATGGACGGGGGCACCTTGATCTCGTCCCCGGAGGCGAAGCGAGCTTCGTCCCTCATGGATCGCACTACCGAGATCAACTGGATCGAATCGATATCGTAGACGTTCTTCGAGCCTTGGTGATTGCCGAAGCTCTGGTGATCACCGGAAAGGCAGAGGATGTTCCGGATCCCAAGCGCTGCTGCGCCGAGAATGTCGCTCTGGATGGCGATGCGGTTGCGATCCCGGCAGGTTACCTGGATCACGGATTCGAGCCCCTCTGCCGCCAGGATTGCCGCGGTTGCAATCGAAGACATACGCACGATGGCCGTCTGGTTGTCCGTGATGTTTACCGCATCCACAAATCCCCGGAAGTGCTTGGTCTTACTGCGAATCAGCTCCCCGTCTGCGCTTTGAGGCGGTCCCAGCTCGGCGGTGACGGCGAAATGACCATCGGCCAGTACTTTTTCCAGGTTGCTTCCGCTCTTCATGCTTTTACATCCTCCCGGACCACCTTACGGGGACCCCCATCTCTGGCAGTGGTCCAGTCTTTGAGCTCGATCATCCGCTCAAGGCTGTCCAGCCTCCCCAGCGTCTTCAACCTGTCGTAGATCAACTGCCAGGCGCACTCCACGTCCCGCGAAATCTCGCAGGCCCCCTCCTGGGAACCTCCGCAGGGTCCGTTGAACAGGCTCTTCGAGCATCGCGCCACCGGACAGATCCCGCCGGTGAGGTCGAGGATGCAGCTACCGCATCCGGCACAGCGTTCCACCCAGATGCCGGGTTCCTCAGTTGCACCGAAGAACTTGGTGTCCAGAGCGGGCAGCACTATCTTGTCCGAAAAATTTTCGCTTATCTGCTGCACCCCCACCCCACAGGCCATGGAGAGGACGCAGTCCGAATCAGCAATCAATTCCTCCACAGGAGCGAAAAACTCCCGATCGCATTGCCGCTCGATGGTGGCTTCCACGATCTGATATCGATCCGCCTCGGGCAACTCCCGCTGGTGCAGGCGGATCTGTTCGGCAAGGATACCCACCTCCTTTTCGCCCCCTGCCATACAAACGGTGACGCAGGTACCACAACCCAGGATCAGCACCCGCTTGTGCCCCGAAAGGTTTTCCATGATGCTTTGAAACGGCTTTTGTTCTGCAATGATCATCTCAATCTATCCTCGTTCAACCGGAAATGGCTTGTTTTGTTTCTGTCTCAATGATCTCTGTCTGTTCCAACTCGGTTTCGTTTATCTTCAGCGGACCCAGAGCTCGGATTTTGTCCGTCATGAGGTCGCAGATTTCGGCGAAGCGCCTGCCCATCGAGGAGGAGAGATTAAACATCTCCAGCCTCTCCGGATTGATCCCGACCTCCAGCAACAGATCCTTTGTGTATCCCACCCGCTTGCGGGCATTGATATTTCCATTCACGAAGTGGCAGGAACCCTCCAAACAACCGGCCACGAAGACTCCGTCCGCTCCCCTTTCGAAGGCTTTGAGGATGAACAGGGGATCGACTTTGCCCGTGCAGGGCAGCTTGACGATACGCACGTAGGGCGAGTATTTCAAACGCATCGATCCGGCCAGATCCGCCGCCGAATACGCACAGTAGGTGCAGCAGAAGGCGACGATCTGAGGTTTGAACTCAGACCCGGAGTTTTTACTTTCGTCCCGCATGCTCCAGCTCCTTGCGCGAATCTATGGCCTCAACCTTGGCCAGGATCTGCTCATCCTTGTAATGGCGAAGCTCTATAGCCCTGGCAGGACATGCCACCACACAAACTCCGCAGCCCTGGCAGGAGGCCGCGTCGATGTAGGCCCGGTTGTTCTCATTGATTTTGGGAACCTCGTACGGGCAGAGGCGAACGCAGGTCAGGCAGATGGCGCATCTGTCCTCATCCACGGTGGCCACCGAACCGCTGATGGTCAACCTGTCCCTACTCAACACGGTCACCGCCCTGGCAGCCGCTGCTTTAGCCTGGGCCATGGTTTCCCCCAGAAGCTTCGGCGCGTGGGCGAAACCGGCCATGAACATACCCTCGTTGGCAAAATCGAGGGGCCGCAGCTTCATGTGGGCTTCGAAGAGGAATCCGTCCTCGTTCACCGGAGCCTTGAACTTCTGAAGCAACTGTTCCAATGCCTCCTCTGTTCGAATACCGGCACTCAGGATCACCCGATCCGCCGAGAGGGTAAGAGTCTCTGCCGGGGAAGTTGTCTTGACCCGGACCTGCAGACCTTGCGCGGTCTGCTCGACTACGGGCCTGTTCTCCGGATCGAAGCGAAGGAAGATCACGCCCCTCTCCCTGGCTTTTAGGTAATAAAGTTCGCTGAAACCGTAGGTGCGGATGTCCCTGTAAAGCACGTACACCTTCACGTCCGGATTGATCTCTTTCAAACGCAGGGCGTTCTTGACCGCCTCCTGGCAGCAGATGCGGCTGCAGTAGTTCTGGGGCTCTTCCCGGGAGCCGACGCACTGGATCATCAACGCAGATCTCATCTGTTTCACAGCCCCGGGATTTTCGGCCATCAGTCCTTCCAGCTCCAACTGGGTCAGGACATTCGAACTGGCGGGATAGAGGTACTCCTGGGGCTGATACTCGGTCGCGCCGGTGGCGAACACAACCACGCCGTGATCGACTGTTATTTCCTGCCCGCTGGCGTGAATCCGGGTTTTGAACTCCCCCACGTGTCCGTGAAAATCGACGACCTCCGCCCCAGTGAGCACCCTGATTCCAGGATGGGCGTCCACTTTGGAGATCAGATCATGCAGCACAGGAGCGGTTTCCCTGCCGTCGAGAAGCGTCCTGAGCTTTCTCAGGTTGCCGCCGAGTTGATCCGCACGCTCGACGATGACGGCCTCGAATCCCTGTTCCGCTATAGAAAGTGCGGCGGTCATTCCCGCCGCGCCCCCTCCGATAACCAAAGCGTTCTTCGTTATCTGGTACTCCATCTCCTCCAGCGGTTCGAGAGCAACGGCGCGTCGAACCGCCATGGCCACCAGGTCCTTGGCCTTTTCCAGGGCCAGTTCGGGGGTGTCCGAGTGGACCCAGGAGCATTGATCCCGGATATTGGCCATTTCGAACAGATAGCGGTTCAAGCCCGCTTCCCGGATCGTATCCTGGAACAGGGACTCATGGGTTCGGGGAGTGCAGGAGGAGACCACCACCCGGTTGATCCCCTTCTCCTCGATCGTCCGGACGATCTTGGCTTGCGTGTCCGTGGAGCAGGTGTAGAGGTTGCGCTCTGCGTGGACCACGTGGGGCAGCTGCTCGGTGAATCGGGTCAGATCCTCCACATCGATCACCCGGGCGATGTTGCTGCCGCAGTGGCAGACAAACACCCCGACCCGCGCTTCCTCCTCCGTAACCTTTCGTTCCCGCGGATAGGCCTTCGGTGAGACCATTGTGCCCCGCACACCTTTCAGCATCTCCCCGGCCAGAGCGGCGGCACAGCTGGCCTGAACCACCGCTTCCGGAATATCCTTGGGGGATTCCCCGGCACCGCAGACAAAGACTCCTTCGCGGTTGGTGGTGGCCGGAAGCAGCTCGTCGGATTCGCAGAAACCGTACGAGTTTACAGTCAGATCGAGGGTTTCGAAGAGCCGCTCGGACGCACGGTTTGGAACCATCCCCACCGACAGTACGACCAGATCAAATATTTCTTCAGCGACCTGGTCGGCATCGTCGATGTACTTCACCAGCAGATCGTTGCTTTTTGTGAGCTGCTTCACCGAGGAAACGAGGGATTTGACGTAGCGGACGTCCAGCTCATTTCGGGCTCTATCGTAGTACCGTTCGAAACCCTTGCCGAAGGCCCGAATGTCGTTGTAGAAGACCGTTGCTTCCAGATCATCCCCCTCGTGCTCCCGGGCCACGATGGCCTGTTTGGTCGTATACATGCAGCACACGGAGGAACAGTACTCCCGGCCGCAGGAGCGATCCCTGGAGCCTACGCATTGAATCCAGGCGATCCGTTTGGGGATGCGCCCATCCGAGGGTCGCCTGATTTCCCCTCCGTAGGGACCTGAAGCGCTGAGAATTCGCTCGAACTCCGGAGCGGTTATCACATTAGGGTATCGTCCGTAGCCGAATTCGGGCCTGTTCCGGGCATCGAAAGGCTCGAAGCCGGAAGCCACAATCAGAGCGCCGATCTCCAGCTCCTCCGTGATCGCCTCCATGTCATGAAAAATCGCCTTGGGCTCGCAGGCGTAGTAACACTGGAGGCATTCCGAGCAGATACCGCAGTTCAGACAGCGTTTGGCTTCGGTAATTGCCTGTTCGGCCGTAATCGTGGAAAACAGCTCCCTGAACGTACCTCTTCTGTACTCCGCCGCTATCTCGGCTTCCCGAATCCTGGGCAGTGGTTCCACAGGACTTTCCGGCTTTGGAACCGGTTTCTGATTCTTCTCCCTTCCCTCCCGCAGATCCAATCCGTTGAGGTAGCGATCTATGGAGATCGCCGCCTCATGCCCGAAGCCTACAGCTTCTACGACCGATGAGCGCAGTTTGACGGCATCTCCGCCGGCGAATACTCCGTCCAGGTTTGTCTCCAGGGTGACCGGGTCGATGCTCACCGTTCCCTGGCCGGAAAGCTCGAGACCGAGTGCCTCGACAAGTTCCCTGTCGATGGCCTGGCCAATGGCGAAGATCACCGTGTCTCCGGGAATCTCTTGGGTTACCGCATCGTCGTAGCGGGGATCGAAGCGGCCTTTCCCGTCGAGAACCCGGACACAGCGCCGTACTTTCAATCCTGCTACGGTTCCGTCGCCGGTTACGGCCACGGGACCCCAGGAGTTGAGGATCTCCACGCCGTCCTTGAGGGCGTCCTGGATCTCCCATTCGTGCGCAGGCATCTGTTCCCTGGACTCCAGGCATACCAGCCTGACCTTTTTTGCACCAACCCGTGCGGCGGTCATGGCCACGTCGATGGCTACATTTCCACCGCCTATGACGATGACTTCTTTACCGATATCGAAGGGCTGCTTCACGTTCACCTGGTGGAGAAAATCCACGCCGTTCAGGACTCTGGCATTGGATGTTCCATCGATATCGAGGGTTCTGCCCCGCTGTAGGCCCACGGCCACAAAAATCGCCTCAAAGCCCTGCCGCCTGAGATCGTCGAAACTAACGTTTGTGCCGACCTCCGCATTCAGGCGCAGCTCGACTCCCGTATCCAGGATGCGCCGGATCTCCTGATCCACCAGATCTTTGGGTAGCCTGAAGTCGGGAAAACCTGTGCGAAGCATCCCTCCCGGCGCGGATGAAGCCTCGAAGATCGTGGCTCCGTACCCCAACCGCACCAGATCCAGGGCGGCACTGAGTCCGGCCGGCCCCGATCCTACCACGGCGACCTTGCGAGCACCGTTCTCTTTCCGCCGCATCCGGGTGTTTTCGTCTTCAACCTGTTGCCGCAGGAAGACCTCTCGCATCTCCTCGGGATGGCTGCGGGCCCAGTCCCCGAGAAAGCGCTTGATCGGGTTGATGGCCACCGCTTCGTCGTAGGCGCCTCGATGGCACTCCCCTTCGCAGGGATGGTGGCACACCCGGCCGCACACGGAGAGAAAAGGATTTCGCTCGAAGATCAGCTTGGCAGCCTCGGCGAACTTCCCCTCGGATACCAGGGCGATGTAGCCCTGGCAGTTGATACCCGCCGGGCAGGTAATGCCGCAAGGAGCTCTGTCGGCTTTTTCGATGGCATAAGCGTTTGGAATAGCCTGGGCGTACGTTTTGGAGATGGCTTTGCGGGAAGCCAGGCTGTACTCGTAGGCATTGTCAAAAGAGACCGGGCACACTTCGATGCAGTCCCCGCAGGCGTTACACAGCTCTAGATCCACAAAACGGGGATTTTTTTTGAGCCGAACCCGGAAGCGGCCCGGTTCTCCGTCCAAAGCTACGATTTGGCTGCGGGTGAGGATTGCAATGTTGGGGTGTTTGTCCACCTCGATCAAGCGGGGAGAGATCGTGCACATGGCGCAGTCATTGGTGGGGAAGGTCTTGTCCAGCTGAGCCATGCGGCCGCCGATGCTATCCCCCTCGTCCGTCAAATAGACCTTGAATCCCGAGTTCGCCAGATCAAGGGCTGCCTGCATGCCGGCGATTCCCGCACCGGCAACCATGACCGCTCCGACCCGATCTGTTTTTGCATCCGCCATTTTACTCCACTCTCCTACGGCTTGCTAAACCGCTGCAGACCTGTCCAAGATTTTTGCAGGGCTGATGAAATGCTTCTTGAAGAATGCTCCCGTTTTTGCTGATCCAAAGGCCATGCTCATCAACTCGGTTATGTAAATAGAGGGTATGTCGTACTTCTCCCCGGACAGTCGCTGCGCGCCCCGCTGTCTGGTGTCCAGGTTCATTTGACAGAGGGGACAGGCGGTGATAATTGCCTGGGCCTCTGCCTCCCGGGCCATGGCGAAAATCTTCGAGACCAGGACGTATACCAGATCGGCCCGGGCTATGGAATGGGAACCGCCGCAGCACTCGGTTTTATACGACCAGGGGAGGGCGGTGGCCCCGAGGGCACGGACTATCTCATCCATCCCCTGCGGATCCTCGTAGCTCTTCTCCCCGGTTATTTTCGGAGGTCTGGTCAATAGACATCCGTAGTAGCAGACTACGCGAAGCTCGGACAGGGGACGTTGTACCCTGGATCGAATCAGCTCCATATGATCGAGGAAATAATCGAGAATGTTCTTCACGGAAACCGGACGTTCGAAGCTGCGCCTGAGAGTCCCCTCCAGCTCCGTCTTCAAGGCGGGATTCTCGGACAGCAGAACCTCAGCGGTCTTCTGCCGGCTGTAGCAGGCGGCGCAGGGCACAACCATAAGATCCGTGGTAGCCGAAGCCAGAGCCAGGTTTCGAGCGGGCAGACCGCGGGCCAGCCCATCGTCCAGGCTGTGGGCGCTGGTAGCCCCGCAGCAGTTCCAATCCTCCAGCTCGACAAGCTCGACGTCCAACAGGCGAAACGTTTCCAGAAGGGACTGCTGGTACTCCCTGGCCGTCGATTCCAGAGAGCAGCCCGGATAGTAAGTGACCCGGGTCATGAGTCCGTCCGCTTTGCGAAGAGGGTACGAAGCTGCCGAAGGCCTCTGATTCTCCTTGGCAGGATGCGCAGCTTTCCCTTCAGCAGCATTCCAATCCCCATGGGAATGTCGCTAAGCCACTGACCCGACAGCAGCTTGTATTTGCCGATCATCCCGAGCTCGTGAACGCGACCGTAGCGGCGAATTTCGTCGAGAAAGAGTCTGTGGAAAAGTCTCGTTCTGGTTTCGGCAGTATCTCTGCCTGTGGCTGCAAGCTGACGGAGCTCATCCATCACGCCGGCAATATCGATGTCGTTCGGACAACGGGTCGAGCAAGTCTGGCAGCTTGAACAAACCCACGCCGTGTTTGCCGCCAGAAGCTCGCCAGCCGCTTCCAGTTGAATCATTCTCATCGCCTGGTGGGGAAGAATCTCCATGGAAAAACTGACCGGGCAGCCGCTGGAGCATTTTTTGCACTGATAGCAGCGCAGCACCTCGGCAAGCGTGCCTGCAGCCACTGAGCGCTTGAGGGAGGGTCGGATGGCCATCGTGTTGGATATCATGCCAATCCCCTTGCACTTATTTCAAAAACATTTATCCTGACCTTTTTGATCATAAATGTAGAACTCAAAGATGTCAAGTCGGATTCCCGGAATTACTACCGCAAACTATCCCGTTGACTCCTTTTTGCAGCTGGTTCTTGGCTTGTCCTCATGCATCGTGCTACTATCGGTCGTGCCCGCAGAAGGACAGCTACACACACTCGAGGACGATTTAAATCATCCTACGGTCGAAAAACGATTGCAGGCGATCCACCAGCTGGCCGGGAAGCTCGAAGGGGGGGAAATACCTCCACCCGTGGCCGGTGAGGATGTGAACAACCACATCCACACCATCTATTCCTTCTCCCCCTACTCTCCGGCTCTAGCGGTCTGGAACAGCTACAAGGCGGGGTTGAGGACCGCCGGAATCATGGACCACGATTCCATCAGCGGTGCCGAAGAGTTCATCGAAGCTGGAAGGATCATCGGTCTGGCCACGACCATCGGAGTGGAATGCCGCTGTGATTTCTCCGCTACTTCGCTGGCCGGCAGGCGCATCAACAATCCCGACCAGCTGTCCAACGCCTACATTGCCCTGCATGGAATCCCCCATACCCAGATCGAGAAGGTTTCCGCCTTCTTCCAGCCCTTCCGGGAGGCCAGGAACAGGCGCAACCGCAAGATGGTCGAGGGGTTGAACGGTGTGGTCCGTGAGCCCGCGTTATTGCTGGATTTTGATGCGGATGTGCTTCCCCTGTCCATGCATCAGGAGGGCGGAAGCATCACCGAACGGCACATCCTCTTCGCCCTGGCAGGCCGACTGATCGATCGCTTCGGCAGGGGTGCGCCCCTTCTCATCTTTCTCCGGGAGAAGCTAAGGCTGAAGATAGGCGCCAGGGTGCGGGAACTTCTCGAGGATCAAACGAACCCCCACTACACATACGACCTGCTGGGGGCTCTGAAAAGCGACCTGGTCGGCCGCTTCTACATCGATGCTGGGGACGAGTGCCCCGGGATCGAAGAGTGTCTGGCCTTCTGCGAGCGTGTAGGGGCCATCTCCGCCTACGCTTATCTGGGAGATATCAGTGAATCGGTAACCGGCGACAAGAAGGCTCAAAGCTTCGAGGATTCCTATCTGGAAGAGCTGTTCGAGATCCTGAGGGATCTCGGATTCCGGGCCGTGACCTATATGCCCAACCGCAACACCCCCGAACAGCTTGCCCGGGTGCAATCCCTCTGCCGGAAACACGCCCTGTTCGAGATCAGCGGCGTGGACATCAACTCCCCCAGACAGTCCTTCACCTGCCCGGAGATCCGCCGGGACCAGTTCCGCCACCTGATCGACTCCACCTGGGCTTTGATCGGGCATGAGGCGGCCGCCACCGAGGATCTCTCTAGAGGAATGTTTGCCCGGGAAGCGATTGAGAAATACCCCACCCTCGAGCAGCGGATCGCGGCTTTTGGGCAGATCGGCCGGAGCCGCGGGGAAATCGGAAGGCGCGTCCACGATCCGGTTTCAGGTGACCGGGGCGTTTCGCAATCCGGTACAACTTAGCCTGATCGAGGATCTGTTTCTGCCGCATTCTGCTTATCTGCCAGCTTATCCACCAGTTTTCCACAACAGCACCCATCACCACCCTCTCCCGGCCAGACGTTCCTGCTCGCTCAGGGCTGCCAGCTCGATCCCCGGCATCGCACCTCCGAGCCCCTTCGATACCTCACCCAGAATCTCCGCATCCTGGAAATGGGCTACGGCTTGAACGATGGCTCGTGCCCTCAGAGCGGGGCTCTCGGATTTGAAGATACCGGATCCAACAAAAACGCCCTCGGCACCGAGCTGCATCATGAGCGCCGCGTCGGCCGGCGTGGCGATTCCCCCGGCGGCGAAGTTAACCACCGGAAGCCTGCCCCTGTCGGCGACGCCCAATATCAGCTCGTAAGGCGCGGCCAGGTTTTTGGCTTCCCTCATCAACTCGGAGTGATCCAGGCTCGACAGTATCCGGATCGCATCCATTACGGCCCGCATATGCCGTACCGCTTCAACTATATTTCCGGTTCCGGCTTCTCCTTTTGTACGGATCATGGATGCTCCCTCTGCGATTCTCCGCAAGGCTTCACCCAAATCTCTGGCGCCGCAGACGAAAGGAACCTTGAACCTCCGTTTATCGATATGGTGCGCTTCGTCGGCTGGAGTCAGAACTTCGCTCTCATCGACGTAGTCCACCCCGAGAGATTCGAGAATCTGCGCCTCCACAAAGTGCCCGATGCGAACCTTGGCCATCACCGGAATGGTGACCGCTTCCATGATCTCCTGGACGAGGGCGGGATCGCTCATCCTGGCGACTCCGCCTTCCACTCTGATATCCGCCGGTACTCGTTCCAAGGCCATCACGGCCACGGCTCCTGCGTCCTCTGCGATCCGGGCCTGCTCCGCGGATACCACATCCATGATGACTCCCCCCTTGAGCATCTGATCCAAATCTTTCTTCGTGGTCATCCTAGATTTATCCATACACACCTCCTAAGCCACGGTAGCAAGGATATCCTTCAAGGTTTCTCCTATGATCTTCACGCCTTCGGGGATCTGGTCTTCTTCCGGGGAGGTAAAACCCAGACGAAATCCTCCGCGGCTCCATTCCTCTACCGCAAACATCCTGTCCGGGGTGAACACGACTCCCCTCTCCCGCGTTCTCAGAAGCAGGGCGAAGGCATCAAGGCTCTCAGGAATATCCACCCACTGGAACAGCCCCCCTTTTGGTTTGCGCCAAGTCACTGCATCCGGAAAATGATACTCCATAGCACGAAACAGGGAATCGCATCTGCGCGCATATACCTGCCTCTTTCGCTTGAGCTCTCTGTCGTAGCAGCCCTTCCGGCAATACTCCAGCAAAGCGCCCTGGATGATTCGATTCGTATACAGGTCATAGCTCTGTTTGAGCAGGGCGAGTCGTTCAATGATCGGTTTCGACGCCACGATCCAGCTCAAGCGGATCCCTGGAAACAGGCTTTCCGAAAAACTGCCCAGGTGAATGATCCCTCCTACGGTATCCCAGGATTTCAGCGGATAGGCCTCCCTGCCGTCGAAGGCGAGATCATGGGCGTAGTCGTCTTCGACCACGAGAAATGCATGCTCTCGAGCCAACTCCACAAGTCGCCGGCGTCGCTCTGCGGGCAGAGTCGTCCCGGTAGGATTGTGAAAGGTGGGTACGATGTACAAGAGCTTGGGTCTTCGATGTCTCAAGATGCGTTCGAGAACATCGATGCAGAGACCTTCATGATCCGTCGGGATGCCGATACAGGTACTCTGGAATGAGCGGAACATCCCCAAAGCGCCCGGGTAGGTGAAGTGCTGCAGCAGCACCGTGTCTCCAGGATCGATGAACAGTCGCCCGATCAGGTTCAACGCCTGCTGGACTCCGCTTACGATCATCAGATTCTCCGGCCTACACATGACGTTTCGACGAGCCAGCAGCGTGGGCAGATACTCGAGAAGCGGCTTGAACCCGCAGGGGGATCCGGTCGTGAACAGGCTCCTGCCGTAGCGGCGAACAGCGGATTTTAAGCATTCCCCAAATGCCGCCACCGGCAACAGACCGGAATTCGGCTGATCCGAGGCCATGTCTATGTAGAGACTCTTGGATGGTGGCTGTGCCAATTGTTCGAAAACGGACACCAGATCCGCGTTTGCTCGGCTCCAACCCGCAGAGAATAATCCTTCATAGCTCATGCAGGATTCCTGTTTTGCGGCAGGCGTGGATATTTCGACAAGCGGGTATAGGGTAACAAATGCCCCGCGACCCACTCGAGAGTTTATCAAACCCTCTGCCTCCAGCTCTTGATAGGCCTGGACGACTGTGTTCCTGCTTACTCCGAGGGATAAAGCCAGATCCCGGGTGGCGGGCAGCCTGCTTCCGGGAAGCATGAGTCTTTCAGCAATCATGGCGCCGATCTTCTCTTTCAGCTGCAGGTACAGAGGTTTCTTGCCGTTCCTTTCCAAGTCAACGATCATGGGTTTGTCTCCATCAATGTACGGTTAATTCCCTGAGAATAAAAGATCCAATGGATCATAAATATAGTCCAACCATTCCAATTTTAATATAAAAATTGAAGGATTGGTACTACCGTTTTCGCTGGTGCTTTGATTGTATTGGATCTTTACCCGGGAAATCAGCCGCGGGATCGGTTCATCGCATCCCCGCCAACAGCATGCGGGAATGCGCGTTAAAACTAAGGCGAGAACTCCGCTATGGCATAGGAGTCCCGGACCAGCTCCCTGCCCCGGTCGATCGATTCGATATCTCCCATGCTGATGGCCTGTACCAGGATGTTGCCGATGGCCGTAGCTTCCACCGGACCGGCGAACACGGGAAGGCCCGCCGCCCGAGCGGTGAGCTCGCAGAGAAGACTATTACGGCTGCCGCCGCCGATGATATACAGCGCCTCGACTGGACGTTCGGCCGCTTCCTCCAGCTCCCGGACCGAGTCTGCGTAGAGCCCGGCCAGACTCTGCAGGACGCCCCGCACGAATTCAGCCGGACTTTGGGGCACTCTCTGCCCCGCCTCCCGGCAAGCTGCGATGATCCGATCGGGCATGCTGTCTTCGATCAGACCCGGCTTGAGGAATCGGGGATCATTGGCATCGATGCCGAACTCGGCGGGACCGAATTCCCGCGCCAGATCGGTGAGCTCCCCGTAGCTATACTGCCGGTCGATCCGATCCCAGTGGCGTTTACACTCCTGGATGATCCACAAACCGGTGATGTTCTTGAGGAAGCGGATCCCGCCGTCCGCCCCGCCCTCGTTCGTGAAGTTATAGGCGTAACTTTTATCGCTGATGATCGGTTCCGGCGTCTCGATGCCCAAAAGGGACCAAGTCCCGGAGCTGATATATGCGTGTTTGCCTTTACCCGGAGCCGGAATCGCGGCCACGGCACAGGCGGTATCATGGGTGGCTGAGGCGATCACGGCCACCTCAGCGGAAGCACCGATCTCCTCAGCCACGTGGGGCAGCAGCGAGCCCAGGTTCGTTCCCGGAGCCAATATATCCCCGAACCAGTCCCGCTTGAATCCCAGAGCATCGATGATACGCCACGACCAGTCACGGGTGCGGGGGTTGTACAACTGGGTGGTGCTTGCGTGGCTGTATTCGTTGGCCATGACGCCTGTCAACCAGTAGTGCATGAGGTTCGGCAGGGTCAGGAGGCTGCAGGCCTGATCCACCAGACCGGGCTTCTGTTGCTTCGCCGCATACAACTGGTGGACCGTGTTGATCGCCATGTATTGGATCCCGGTCTCCTCATAGATCTCCCGCTTGGGAATGAGGGAAAACACCCTGTCCGGTACGTCGTCGGTGCGGGGATCCCGGTAGTGGTAGACGCTGCCGATCAGGTCACCCTGACAGTCCAGCAGAGCGAAGTCCACACCCCAGCTGTCCAGACCGATACTCCGTATCCGATGGCGTGCGAAGGCGCGTTTCAGCCCCGTTTTAATCTCCGCGAAGATGTTCAGCACATCCCAGAAGATGTTGTCACCGATGCGGATCGGCCGGTTCTCGAAGCGGTAGATCTCCTCGATCTCCCGGACGTCTCCGACAATGATCCGCCCGCTCTCCGCACCCAGATCAACCGCAGCGTATTTTTCCATCGTCAATTACCCTCGGCATATTCCGCTGTTTCGATCCAACCAGTGCTGCAACACTGATGTAACGAGAAGACCTTCAGTTCAACGGATCTGTGGTTCCCACGGCATCATACCCGTGCCACCTGAAGTTGTCCAGGACGACCAGAGAGTCGTAGATGCCGTCGCCCTCGTCGTGGATCGAGAACGTCAAGGTGAATTGCTCCCCGCCGCGGATCGGCCAGCTGGTGCGCAGCCAGCCGGTGGACCCGTGATAATCGAAGCCGGTTCCGGCGTTAGGGATGGGATGAAAGGGATTCTGGAAGTAGTTGTTGTCGACCTCGATCGAGTTGTTGTTGGCATCGAAGGCGATGTTGGTGGGTTGTCCGTTGTTTGTCGATGCCGCCTCGAGCACGGCGTAGAAGGTGTCGTTGAAGTTCTGGTTAACGTATTCCGGGAATTCGGAGGAGAAGAAGTTGAAATCGAAGGAGAAGCTCCTGGCCCGGCCGGGTGCGCGGAGCTCCAGACGAATCCGGTGAAGATCGTACACCTGCTGCCTCCCCCGCGACAGCCGTCGATTGCCCATGTAGCTGGGTGCGGGATCGGGATAGGTCCGCCCGCTCAACTGGCCGCTTCCTGCAGGATAGGGATTGCCCACCGGTCCGGAGCTCAAGAGCAGGAACTGATAGCCTTCCATGGGTACCAGCCGCTCGGAAGCGAGCAGCCGGGGACTCGCCTGCACCGCCCGGTCGGGGTAATCCCCAATAATCCGTACCGAAAGCACCGAGGAGGGGTCCAGGCCCAGGACCGCCTCTGGGCTGCTGTCCTGGCCGTCCCGGCTGCCCGGGAATTTCTCCCCGAAGCGCAGGGTCTCCCCATACAGCTCGAGGAGTGCCACTATATCCTCGAGCTCCGGATCTTTGAGCATTTCGTTGATCTCGGTGATCCGCTGCAGTGCTTCCTCCAAGCTGTCGACATTCTCCCGCCGATGCGCATCCAGCGGGAATTCGAGGGATTTGAGCATCTCAGCGTAGGCTACCACAGCATCCCCTTTGAGGATCTGCCGCTTCTCCCGCGCGAGCATCTCGGCCACCGTTGATTTCACAGCCAGGCGGTCCCGCCGTGCGCCGATGGGGGCATACTCCGCCTCGAACTCGAACTCCTGTGTGCCGGCCTGGGAGAGAGGCAGGTCCGAGGAGACTGTCAGATGATAGATCATCTGGTCGTTGGGGGACAGGTATTGGGGCACGATGTCCTCAGCCCGGGCCGAGACCTGCTCCCCGTGAAACTCCTCCATCTTCCATCCGGCGGGCATCACCATCTTGAGGCGTACGTCCTTTACGGCCAGATCGAAGGAGGCTATGAACACATCCTCCCGGAGAATGCGATCGATCTCGGCCTGGCTGTCCACGAACAAGTAGGCGCCTCGTCCCCTGTCGGTCACAGTGTTCATCAGCTGATCGTTGAAACCCTCCCCCACTCCGATTCCGGCCAGGTAGATCCCCTGACGGTCTGAGTCTTCGGCGTGCCTGGCGATGGTGTCCGCGGCCAGCTCACCGGCGTTCGCAGCTCCGTCGCTGAGGAGCACTACTCTGTTAAGTGTACGGTAGTCGTAGTTCTGGCTGGCCGTTTCGTACGCCCTGGCGATCCCCGCTTCCAGATCGGTCACGTCGTTGGCCCGCACTTGACCGAGGATTTCGGCGAGTCGCTCTTGAGGAAGGCGGCCCACGGGCTCAGAGCTGAAAAGCACCTCTGTCTTCCGGTTGCAGGTAATCAGAGAGAGGCGGTCCTGCGGGCGCAGCCTGGAAACGATCCCCAGGATCAGCGCTTTGGCAAGTTCGAGGGGCTCCCCGGCCATGGACCCTGAGGTATCCAATAAAAAGGTGAGGTTGAAGGGCGGCAGCTCGGCCAGGAAGCGGTCCTGAGCGCGGACCGCCACCTGGAGGGAGTACGAACCTTCTTCGTCCAAGGCCCGCAGCTGGGGAACGATCCGGATCGGCTGTTCCATCGGCGCTTCGTAGTCGAAGCTGTAGTAGTTGAGAAACTCGTAGGTGCGGACCACCGCGGGGTGAACGGCCCGCCGCTTTTGGATGATCCTGCGGACGATTACCGGGGAGGCGGCGGAGTTGGAATCGTCCGCAGACAGATAGCGAACCGTCGGTTGCCGGAGTGCGGCTGCTTCCCGAGCCGCCGCCTCGGGCTGTGCCTTCTGGTAGGCTTCCGGCTCCGCCACCTCTGCGGAGAGATCTTCCGCCTGCTCCAGCATAGCCTCTTTCTCGGCGGCCGGCACGCCGGCAACGTCCTGGGCGGAGCCGGGAGCCGCCTCTGCTACCATCGCTCCCGCGTTCGACTCGGATGCGACGGGTTCGCCGGCTGACGGAGTGCCGCCACCGGTCGAAGCAGCGGCCTCCTCATGGGGAAGGTCGGGAGACATCTCCGTGGCAGCTTCGTATCCAGCACAACCGGCCAGCAGGATGAGCAGAACCGCCAATCCGCTCCCTATTCTTATCGACCCTTTCATGCACGCCTCCATTCCCCGCCTGCAGTCAAACGGCGCCGGTCAAGCACCGTACCGAACCACAGGCCGTTGCCATATCATAACAAATCCTTCGGCTTCGGTCGCGCGTGCTTGATCAGCGATGTAGTTTCAACCTATCATCAGCCTCAATAGAGGACGAGATGAAACAAAGAAACCATGCCAAGCTTCTGGCTGAATTATCCGAGGAGTACGCACAGCGCTTCCCCGAATCCGAACGGCTGCATCGACAGGCCCGAAACTCGCTCATCGACGGCGGAAGCCACAACCTGCGTCTGATCGAGCCCTTTCCGCCGCGGATCCGCGGCGCCCGGGGAGCACGAATCAGCGATGAGGACGGGCACAGCATCCTCGATTTCTGGCAGGGACACCATGCCAACATCCTCGGCCACAATCCGGCGGTGGTCACCGAGCCTTTGCGAGAGGCTTTTGCGGCGGGATGGGGCCTGCAGACGGGTTTCGTGGAACAGCTGCAGAGCGAAACAGCGGAGATCCTCTGCCGCCGGACCGGGATGGAGCGGGTTCGCTTCACCACCAGCGGCTCCCTGGCCACGATGTACGCGATTCTCCTAGCCCGGGCCTTGACCGGACGCGATCGAGTCATGAAGATCGGCGGCGGCTGGCACGGGGCTCAGCCGTGGGGTTTGGTCGGCATCGAGTACCACAACGATTCCTCGCGGCTGGCAGCCGCCAATCATTTCCAGTTCAGTGACACCGAGGGACTGCCCGTAGCCATCCGTGAGGAGGTGGTGGTTACCCGTTTCAACGACACGGACATGCTCAGTGATCACTTCAAACACTTCGGCGGCGAATTGGCCTGCTTCATCCTGGAACCCTTCGTGGGTGCTGGCGGGGGAATCCCCGCCGACCGGGACTATCTGCAGGCGGCCAGAGACTTAAGCGAAAAGCACGGAACGATTTTGATCTTCGACGAAGTGATCGCCGGCTTCCGTTTTCATGCTGGGCTCCTGGCCCAACAATACGGCGTACAGCCCGATCTGGTAACCCTGGCCAAGATCATCGGCGGCGGTATGCCAGTGGCGGCGGTGGCGGGGCGGCGGGAGATTCTCAAGCTCGCCGGCCGCTCCGGAAGCGTACGCTTTTCCGGAGGCACCTACTCCGGCCACCCGGCCTGTCTGCTGGCGGCCAGGTCCATGCTCGCCTACCTGTCTGAAAACGAGCGGACCGTATATCCCTACATTAATGATCTGGCCGGCCGCATACGGGAAATAGTGGAAAAAACCTTCGCGGCCGAGGGCATATACGCCCGTTGTACCGGCACGGGTGGCGGCACCCTTTCGGGAAGCTCGATCAGCACCGTGGTCTTCCCCTATGAGGAGGACCACCTCTGCAAAGGCCCGGAAGACACGCTGAATCCCCACATCTGTGACGTGGACCTGTCTAACCGGGTGCTCCAGCTGGCTCTGCTGCTGGAGGATGTCCATGTGATCCACGGACTGGGATCGATCTCCATGGCCCACTCCGAGACCGACCTCAGCGAAATCGAAGCTGCCTACGGCCGGGTGGCCAGACGGATCAGGGCTTCGTTGTAGAATTATCGTTTCAGGTCGAAGGCCACCAGCAGGGTGGCCAGGGCGGGATCCGGAGAAAATCCGCAGACCTCCCGCAGGCAGACGTCAGCCTGAGCCGAGGGGCTGATGGAGAGCACCCCTTCGATGCCCAGTTCGGCCCTCACCTCCTCCAATTCGGGAAAACCAAGGGGGGGAACGAGAAAGTAGGAAGGGGTTTTGTCGCTGCTCCGGCGTTCGGGAAAGATGACGAAGGAATCCCCCAGGGAGATCGTCTTCTCCAAGTAGGGCTCGCGGGAGGTAATCACCTCCTCCCCAACAATGCGGTAGGTCCTTCCCTCGAGGGTAAGGTAATGTTTGTCCGCCGAACCGGATCTCTGCTTCTCCTCCACGAGGTAGACCGTCGGCTCCGGAGGCTCCCGGAAGTGCCTGTCCTTGAGCAGCGCAAAGGCAACGTCTCTTTGCATGGCCATACGCACGCCCAGATTCTTCAGGGGCAACAGCACGCCCTGCTCGTAGCGACTCTCCAGCCCCACAACCTGTTCTACGATCTGCCGCTGCACCTGCTTCACTGCGACAATTCCAGGAAGCCCTCTCAGAATCCTCAGGGCTTTCCGAACACCGGGATGCACGCTTGGATTTCCCCGGCCGGATTCTGAAGCCCTCCTCGGCTGCCCGCTCTGACCACCCCCTGCCTCCCGCTTATCAGACACCAAAGATCTCCAATCCCCGCTCACGAACGAAGGTCCGCACCTGCTCCCCGGTCGGCAGGGAAGGTTGGGCGCCCAGACGGGTTACGGCAAGGGCGCCGGCAGCGTTGGCGTAGCGCACCGCCTCGGCCAATTCACCGTAGCGCAGGAAATGGGCGGTCATGGCGGCGGTAAAGGCGTCCCCGGCGGCGGTGCTGTCCACGGCTTGTACCGGGTAGCCTTTAATGTATTCGGGCTGGTCCTGCTCGGCATCGTAGATCAGTGCTCCCCGCTCCCCGAGCTTGATGACCGCATAGCGGCTCTGGGTGATCCGTACCAGCCGCCCGGCTGCCTCGACCGCATCATCTACGCCTCTGCACTCGATGCCGGTGATCGCCTGGGTCTCGGTCTCGTTCGGACTGATGATCTCCAAACCGTGGAGCAAGGTGAAATCGAGATCCCGTATGGGTCCGGCGTCCAGGATGATGGGCAGGTCTTTTTCCCGAGCCAGCCGGCAGACCTCCAGGACGATGCTCTGGGGAATTTCCAGATTGATCAACACCGCAGCCCATCCTGCGGGTGAGCCGGCGAATACCGCGGCGACCTCTTGTTCCTGGATAGCCATATTGGCTCCCGGAAATACCACGATGCGGTTCTGTCCGTCCGCTTCCACAAAAATGGCTGCGAACCCGGTTTGATCGCCGGTGTCGCTCAACAGGTAGCGGGTGGCGATGCCTTCCTGTTCCAGGCATTCTTTCAGATGCGATCCGTGGGCATCTGCTCCGATCTTGCCGACGAAGGTGACCTCCATATCGAGTCGGGCCGCGGCTACAGCCTGATTGGCTCCTTTGCCGCCGGGAACGTAGCTGTATCGCTGTCCGAGGAGAGTCTCTCCTCCCTGGGGGACCTTCGGCAGCTGCATCACCAGATCCATGTTCACGCTGCCCACAACCAGAAGGGGAAGCTTTTTGTCCTGTTCTGTCACCGGGTACCTCTTTCGCTTTCTCGAGTACCAGCCATTCTACCGGTCGAGCAGCCGCGATTCAAGGCAAGGTGGGCCCGCCCAGGGGCGCCCGCCCAGTCCGTAGGTGCCGGTACACCGGCAGGGGCCGCCAGTCCGGGCACTCTTGAGCCGGGACACCCGGATTGATATAATCGAGGCTCCCCGTTGGTAATAAATCGATGAACAGACAGAAACTGAAGGAACTCCTGACCATCTCGCATCACTACGGCTCAAACCCGGAGTTCGTGCTGGCCGGCGGAGGGAACAGCTCATACAAGACAAGAACACACCTGTACATCAAAGCCTCGGGAGCGTCTATGGCCGACATCAACGAACGTGGCTTTGTCTGCCTGCGCCGCGAAAGGCTGGCCGCCATGTGGGACAGACGCTACTCAGATGATCCCAAACGGCGGGAAGCCCAGGTGCTGGAGGATCTACTGGCTTCCCGGGAGCACGGAGAGGAGGACAAGCGTCCCAGCGTGGAGACCAGCCTGCACGATCTGTTCGAGGCCTCGTATGTCATGCATACCCATCCGCCGCTGGTCAATGCCCTGACCTGCAGCAGGGAGGGCGAGCGCGCCGCCCGCAGGATTTTCGGCGACAGCGTGCTCTGGATCCCTACGGTCAATCCGGGCTACGTCCTGGCCAACACCACCCGAGAGGCGATCCTGGCCTACCGCAGGAAACACGGGCGGGAAGCGGATGTACTGTTGTTCCAAAATCACGGGTTGTGCGTCGCCGGGGAGAGCTTCGAGGAGATCCGCTCCAAGACTGATCGAGCTTTGAGAAAAATCAAGGGGCACACCGGTCGGCCGCCCCGGTTCACCGCAATGCAAGCCGACCGTGAACGGGCGGCGGAATTGGCGCCGGCACTGCGCATGCTGCTGCTGGAGGACACCTCGATCTTGAACTTCCACTCGAGTGCCCCGCTTTTCCCGTTCCTGAGCAGCAAAACATCCTTCGAAAAACTCTCTACCTCCATCTCACCGGATCACATCGTCTACTGCAATCACCGGCCGCTGTTCGTACCGGCCGGAAAAGACATGGATCAGCAGTACCATTTGATCGAGGAGGGTCTCGCGCAATACCGTAAAGACTATGGGATTACTCCGATCATCATAGGCGTGCAAAAGCTGGGGGTATTTGCTTGGGGCCGCTCGAAGAGCAACGCCGATACCGCCCTTGCGGTTTTTCTGGATGCTGTGAAAGTCGCGCTTCTCAGCCGCGCTTTTGGGGGCCTGCGTCCCCTTCCCGCCGACCAGGTCGAGTTCATAAGGAACTGGGAGGTGGAGGCGTTCCGTAAGCGGATCAGCGGCGGAGCCCGGCGTCCCGGCCCGGTAGCAGGAAAAATAGCCCTGGTGACCGGAGCGGCTCAAGGTTTCGGCTTCGGGATCGCCGAGTCTCTCTTGGTCGAAGGCGCCAACGTGGTCATCGCCGATCTCAATGAAGCTCTGGCGGTCCGAAGAGCCGCGGAGCTGAATCGGCAGTTCGAAGCCGGGCGCTGCCTGGCTCGGGCCGCCGATGTAACGGAGGAGAGCTCCGTGGCCGAGATGATCCGGGAAACCGTGTTGACCTACGGGGGTCTGGACCTGCTGGTCAGCAACGCCGGGGTGCTCCAGGCGGGAAGTCTGGAGGAGATGGATGCGGAGAGCTTCGAGTTTGTGAACCGGGTAAACTACAGGGGCTTCTTCCTCTGCAGCAAATACGCAGCCCGGACCATGAAGATCCAGCATCGCTTCCGTGCGGATTACTTCATGGACATCGTGCAGATCAACTCCAAGTCCGGACTGAGCGGCAGCAATAAAAACTTCGCCTACGCCGGCAGCAAGTTCGGCGGAATCGGCCTGACCCAGAGCTTTGCCCTTGAACTGGTGGAGTTCAACATCAAGGTGAACGCCATCTGCCCGGGCAACTTCTTCGACGGCCCCCTCTGGTCCGATCCGAAGCGCGGCCTGTTCGTCCAGTACCTGAAGGCCGGAAAGGTTCCCGGTGCGCGCAGTATCGCGGAGGTCCGCCGCTTCTACGAGAGCAAGGTGCCGATGAAGCGGGGTTGCCGCATAGAGGACGTCGTCCGAGCAGTTTTGTATATTGTGAATCAGACTTACGAAACCGGGCAGGCTTTACCGGTGACGGGCGGACAGATCATGCTGAAGTAGAAACGGAGCAAACACGAGATGAAGACACTGGCTGTACGATTGTACGGGAAAGAGGATCTCCGCCTGGAGGAGTTCGACCTTCCCCCGATCGGAGACGACGAGATCCTGGCCCAGGTGATTTCGGACTCGATCTGCATGTCCAGCTACAAAGCGGCCATGCAGGGAGCGGACCACAAGCGTGTGCCCGACGACGTAGACAAGAATCCCACGATCATCGGTCACGAGATGTCCGGCAAAATCCTTGAGGTGGGCAAGAAGTGGCGCAGGCAGTTCAAGGCGGACATGAAGTTCTCCATCCAGCCGGCGCTGAAT
Source organism: Spirochaetaceae bacterium (assembly GCA_020353535.1). GTDB lineage: Bacteria > Spirochaetota > Spirochaetia > SZUA-6 > DRHE01 > JAFGQJ01. The sequence continues at coordinate 979,126 of CP070696.1, forward strand.
TACAGGGGCAGCCTGGATGCTCCCGGCTATTCCTTCCGCTATATCGGCGGGGATGCCACCCACGTCATCATTCCCAACGAGGTGATGGAGATGAACTGTCTGCTGCCCTTCAGCGGGCAGGGCTACTTCCCCGCATCCCTGTCCGAGCCCGTCTCCTGCATCGCCGGCGCCTTCCACGCCTCGTTCCACAACGAGCAGGGCTCCTACGTCCACCAGATGGGCCTTCGCGAAGGCGGCTCTCTGGCTCTCCTGGCCGCTGCCGGACCCATGGGTCTGGGGGCGCTGGACTACGCCCTACACGCCGGCAGCAAACCGCGCCTGGGCCGGCCGCGCCTGAGCCGGCCGCGCCTTATCGTGGTGACGGACATCGACGAGAAGCGGCTGAGCCGGGCTCAGACCTTCTTCCCGCCGGAACAGGTCGCCCGAGAGGGGGTTGAGCTGGTTTTCTGCAACACCCGGGATATCGAAGACGTACCCGCCTATCTGATCGAGCTCAGCGGGAGTGAGGGCTTCGACGACGTTTTCGTTTTCGCCCCGGTCGCTCCTGTGGTGGAAACGGGAGACCGCATTCTCGGGAAAAACGGCTGTCTAAACTTCTTCGCCGGGCCAACAGACAGTGAGTTTGCCGCCCGGGTCAACTTCTACAACATCCACTACAGCGGCACCCACGTGGTCGGCACCACCGGAGGAAACACGGATGATATGATCGAAGCCCTGGACCTCATGTCTCAGGGAAAGGTCAATCCGGCCATGATGGTAACCCACATCGGCGGTCTCAACGCGGTTGTAGAGACCACACTGAACCTGCCCAAGATCCCGGGAGGCAAGAAGCTCATCTACACGAATATCGAGATGGATTTAACGGCTATCGACGATTTCAAGGAAAAGGGAGCCCAAAATCCTCTGTTCGCCCGTCTGGCGGCGATTGTCGAAGCCCACAACGGTCTCTGGTCGGTGGAAGCGGAGGACTACCTCCTGGCCAACGCCAAAGCCATCTCCGTATAGTTATCGGACTCCCTTCCCGAAAAGCTCGTGCTTCTGATCATTGCCGCCACCACCCTGGCTGCCTCCTTCATATCTGGCTTGAGCGGCTTCGGTTTCGGACTGATCGCCATGGCCGTACTGCCCCTCTTGCTCGGCATCAAGCTGGCCAATGCCTTCGTGAGTTTTTGCGGCCTGGCTATCTTTGCCAGTCTGACCATTCCCCTGCGAAAACATATCGCCTGGAAGGCCCTGCTCCCGCTGCTGGCGGGTACCGCTCTGGGCGTTCCTATCGGAGTCTACGGACTGGTGAACCTGCCCGAAGGGCTGCTGTTGAAGATCCTGGCCGGATTCATCCTCAGCTACGTTGCCTTCGCCCTGTTGGTTCAAAACAGAGTGCATTTCCACATGGACCGGCGCTGGGGCTATCTGGCGGGATTCGTCGGCGGCATCATCAGCGGGGCCTTGAGCGCCGGCGGTCCTCCGGTAATCATGTACTGCGACTCCCTCAACCTGGGAAAGAAGGGATTCAAAGCCACCCTGCAGGTGTACTTCGTGATCCTGATCCTGTACAAGATCCCCCTGTTCTTCATCACCGGTCTGCTTTCCGCTGAGCTCTGGCGAACCCTGCTGTACTATAGCCCCCTTGTGGCGGCCGGCACCGCCGGTGGAGTCCTGCTGTTTCACAGACTCTCCGATTTGTGGTTCCGCAGAGTCGTGCTCATCCTCTTGACCGCCTTCGCCGTAATCATGATCGTTAAATCCTGACGGTGCACACACCGATAATCCCTATGAGAGCCTTGAAAACTTAGGCTTTAGAATTTATAGTTCAGCGATAAGGTTTGGCCAAGAATTCTAAAAACAAGCCGCTCACCGCCCCCCCCAACGAGTTACTGAAAACGATCTTCTCCTACGTCGGCCGTATTGCCGATGAACGGGATATAGATCAGCTGCTGATTCTTCTGGCCGACATGGGCCGTGACCTGATCAGCGCCGACCGCTGCACGGTGTGGCTGCTGAATCGCAAGACCGATGAGCTGTGGAGCCGGGTGGCCCACGGCCTGGACCGAATTACAATTCCCTGTTCCGCCGGTATCGCCGGTTGCGTGGCCATGACCGGTGAATCCCTCATCATCAACGATCCCTACCACGATAGCCGTTTCGACAAGGACGTCGACAAGAAGACCGGCTACCACACCCGCAACATCCTGGGACTGCCGATCCACGACGGAGAGGGAAAGATCATCGGTGTCTTTCAGGCGATCAACAAGATGCCCGAACCACAAGCGTTCAGCGAGCAGGATCTGGATCACCTGCTGCTCGCTGCCACCTACACGGGTAAGGCTCTGGACGCGGCCATGCTCCAGGAGGAGATCGAGGCTACCCAACGGGAGATCATCTTCACCCTGGCCGAGACCGGAGAGCTGCGCTCCAAGGAAACCGGCTTCCACGTCAAGCGGGTAGCCGAGTTCTGCCGGCTGTTTGCCGAGAAGCACGGATTGAGCGCGGACGAAACCGAGCTTCTCAGATTGTCTTCACCGATGCACGATATCGGCAAGATCGCCATCCCCGATTCCATCCTGCTCAAACCGGGCAAGCTCACCCCAGAAGAGTGGGACACGATGAAGACTCACACGACCCTCGGCCACGAAATGCTCAAGCACTCCGAGCGGCGCCTGTTGAAAGCCGCAGCGCTCATCGCCGACGAGCATCACGAGAGGTGGGACGGAACCGGATACCCGAGCGGGAAGAAGGGGGAGGCCATCCATATCTTCGGGCGGATCACCGCCATGTCGGATGTGTTCGACGCCCTGGCCAACACCCGGGTCTACAAGCCGGCTTGGGAGCTGGAGCGCATAGTCGAGCTCTTTAAGGAGGAGAAGGGGCATCAATTCGATCCCAAGCTGGTCAAGGTCTTCCTCGACAACCTCGATGAGTTCGTAAAGATCAAGGAAACCTACAAGGACGAACCCCCGGCCATGGAGAGCTGATCCACCGCTCCCATGACTCCGACAATTCAGATCATCGGCACCAGGAGTTGTCGAAACACCCGCAAAGCCGATCGATTCTTCCGCGAACGAGGTATCCGTCCCCACCTCGTCGATCTCAACGAGCGCCCCTTGAGCGAAGGAGAACTGCAGAACATCTGTCGAAACCTGGACCCGGAAAACCTGCTGGACCGCGACTCCAAGGCCTATGCCAAGGCAGGTCTGGAATACATGGTTTACGATCCTCTCGAGGAAGCCCTGAAAAATCCCGCTCTGCTCAAAACGCCGATCGTGCGCTGCGGCAAGGAGGTATCAATCGGCCTGCAGCCGGAGCTCTGGATGAGCTGGCTGCAGGGCTTCGAGGATAGCTTCGAGTTTTAGGCTGCGCTTCCGGCAGGCTCAAATCCGCTTCCAGGACAACCCGGCAGCACCGGAGCAGCCCGACAGCACGGGCAGGATCGCGGCCAGAGCCGCCTCGTTTCTCTGATCGAAAAAAGTAAATATTTTCAGAACCAGGTACACCGCTGCCAGAGCGGCCAGAAGCAGCCAGATCAGCTGCAACAGACGCCGGCTTCGCGGATTCCTGCCGATAGCAACGACGAGGCCCAGCGCAACGGCAACCAGGGCCAGAGGATTGGTCAAGAAGAGGTTTTCGTTGGCGTAGGTGACCGTATGGTCGGTGAAATTGCTCATGAAGAACAACGCGCTCCCCGGCAAACCCAGAATCAGACCGACCACGACGCTGTAGATCCCGAACAACGTCCAAACCTTGTCTCCCAGATCGGTTGCCGCACCCCTGCGAATCAGGCAGCCCAACAATAAAGCAAGCGCTGCCAGCACCAATCCCGGAATCAGCGCCCTGGGCCATCCTGGGGTAGCACGCTCGGGAATGGTACGCTGCCCCGATCCGCTGTAAAATACGAGCGCTTCGCTCACCAGAGGCTTCTCCGGACCCGGCCCGTCCCGATAGAGGAGGATCGCGACGTTTGCCTCCAGTTCGCTGGGCAGAAACATCTCCTCCCAGCGCGTGACGGGATGATCGATAACTTCAGACATGAGAAACATCAGAAGCCAGTCCATGAAATAACCGTGTGCTGTGAAGCGCCGGGTATGCTCACGGAGGCTCATCCTGCCCGCAACGGATGCCGCTCGGGCCAACTGGCCGTCGACGGTGGCATCGATCAGATCCCGAACCCGGGTCGCGCAGTTGTCGTAGTAATGATCGTAGAGATAGGTGCGGTTCTGCGGGAGGATGTTGTTCTCCAGGAACATCGCCATTTCCAGTCGTTTTCGGGGCGGCAGATTCAGGGTTTGAATGCGGATCGATCTGCCGAGATAGCGGTAGAAGGCCAGCTCCCGTTCGCTGTCGCTGGCGCCGACCTGAAACCACAGCCGGCCCATGGCGAAGTTCAGGACAAAGCTCTCCTGCTCGAAGGAAAAGAGACCGTAGTTGTAGAATCGGGAAACACCCAGCCGACCGTCCTCCACGATCAAGGCGGAGTGCCCCCACCAGGTGTAGATCGGGTCCGCCGGGCCGATTGTCACCAGCTTCACCACCAGGTCCTCAGCCCGACTGGCTCCCACAGCCCACGGTGCAGGTCCCTGCCCCCAGCCGGCGACGGCTGTGAAACACAGGAGCAGCAGCATCGAGAAGGGGATTGTCGTTTTATTCATACGAGCTGATCGAACTGGGCGCGCCGTCCATCCTCTTCCAGAGCGATGCGGATGCGGGATCGCAGGATCAGGAAGGCAATGATGATCAGAGGGATGATGCCAACAACGGGCAAGGTCCCGAGCACCGGCACGGAAAAGAGCAGAAAATCGTAGGTCCCGTGAATGAAAATGGCAATGCGCAGACCCTTGTTGATAGAGGCCCTTTCCATCTGGGGACTCGGGGCGAATTTAGCGCGCCCGACGTAGTAGCCCATGAGTCCGGAAGCCGTGGCGTGAAGGGGGATAGCCGTGACAGCCCGGGTCAGCGCGGTCCAGATGGTGCCTCCCAACACGTAGAGAATGTTTTCCATACAGGCAAATCCCAGGCTGGCCACGACAGCATATACCACCCCATCCATGATTTCATCGAAGTTGCGGTTTCGATAGGCGAACAGGCGCACGATGGTGAGCTTCAGGTATTCCTCGACCAGGGCCGCCACCACGAAGGCTTTGAACAGGGCGGTGAGTAGAGGAAAATCGGTGAACAGGCGCTGGAACACGCTCATCAGAAGTTCAAGGGGGATGGCCACGAACGTTGCCACGATCCCAAATAGAAAAATCCGTACCACCAGGCCTTTGGGCTCCGGACGCTCCCGGTCCTGCCGGTAGTAGTAACGCAGCAACAACAGGGCCGGCGCGGCGGCCAGGAGGAAGGAAATTACCAGATTCGGCCAGCTCCGTTCCATTTGCCTCAGCTCCCCCCGGCAGCTACGTAGACCGGATCCCGAGCCGCGGGTCCCTGGACGCCGGAGGCGAGCGGTTTGAAGGAGGCGGTGATCTTGCTGCCCCGCACCTGTTGTACCGTTCCTTCGGCGATCGTAATCTCCGTTTCCAGGTCTGATATCTTGCGGATCTGGACAACCGCTCCTACGGATACATCCAGATCAACCATGGCTTCTATCACCACCCGGTCGGAACTTACCGAAGAGACGACGCCGAGGAACAGAAACGGGGACGCCAGCTCGCCAGTGGATCCTCCGGCGATGAGAATCTGGATCTCTCGGGAAGCGGCTCGAAACAAGGGATCCTGGCGCGCCAAGGTAAGAAGCTGTGTTTCCGTCTCGCCGCGGTTTTCCGCGGTTCCGGATAATAGGTTCAGAAAGGTCATGATATCCCTGAGTGCATCGTCTCTGCCCCGCTGGAAACTTTCATTCTGGGCACCTTGAGCCCTCTGCAAGGAGACGGACAGGGCATCCCTTTCCGCCCGCAGTGCCAGCAGTTCGGCGGTGAGTCCATCGATGCGTTTCTGCAGCTGCATTGCCAGTACGGCGCTCTTGCTCTTGTCCGAGGAGGATGCATCTACGATCGCTCGTATCTGGCTCTGAAGCTCCTCGATCTCTTCGGTCTTGGCAGCCAGCTCCGCTTCCAAAGCTGCCACGGTATCTGATGATACACCTTGCCCGGATTGACCCTGACCGGATTCCATGAGTTCCCTGAGCAGATCCACGACGTAGCTTTTAACCACCGGATTGTCCTCCAAGCCTTTGAGATCCTGTTGAGCCGCGGCAAAACGCTGCGCCCGCAGGTTTGTCCGCAGACTGGCAAACACCGCTGCGGCCTGATCCTCCAGCAGGGTTTCCGCCTGCACCCGCGCGCTCAATTCCGACAGCCTCTGCTCCGCGGAGCTCCTCTGCCTCTCCTCATTCCGCAGGTCAACCAGGAGTTGGTCCTTGTCGCGATTGGCCTGTACCAGAGCATCCTGTGCGAGCCGCTGAGACTGGAGCAGCTCCCGTTCCTTCTCCTGGAGCTGAGCATCCAGCTGACGTCGGTACTGGGTAATTTCACGATCTATCGAATTCTGCTCCCGCAGCTCCAGGTCCCGGAGCTGATTGCTGATCCCCGCTTCGGAGGTTCCCAGGGCGATCAACCGCTCCCGCTCCCTGCTCAACTCCTCCTCCAACCGCTTCCGGAGCTCCTCCTCCTTTGTTTTCAGGTCCGCTTCCAGTTTCAGTTTCAAAGCCTCTTGCTCCTGATCGACTTCCTGGAGTTTCCTCTGGATCGATGATATTTCCTCTTCCTTGGCCTGCAGCCTGATATCGCTTTCCTGCTTCAAGGTTTGGAGCACGGCGCCCTCGGCCGAGAGATAGGAACTGCGCCTCAGGGTAATGTTCTCCTTGCGAAGCTCGAAATACCGTGAGAGAAGGAGCACACCCGCTGCGATCAGAAGCAGAGCGGTCAGGTTGATCAGCACTGGGAGGAACAGACCCCTCTTTTCAGCATGAAGAATCGACAGATCCGCACGTTCGGGCGTACGGCTTTGAACCAGAGCGGCCTCAATCTGGCTGAGTACCAGTTCCCGCTCGTCTGGGGATATCTCGGTTTCCTCGATGGGCTGAAAGGAATCGTCCTGCTGCGTGCTTTCCATCGCTCGAGGGATTATACAGGCTATGACCCTGATAAACCAGAGGCAGGATAGACATATCTGCGAGGCTGTGCCAAACTCCCCTGTGTGAGCGTACGCCTGAAGATCATCCTGATTGTGCTGCCTCTTTTGATCGTAACCCTTGTTCTCAGCAGCGTCGCCTCCTCCTTATCCGCCCGCAATGGCATCACCAGAGTTGCGGTGGAGCTGCTCGCCTTCAAAGCCCAGGATATGCAGAGCTACCTTGAAAACCAGTGGAACCTACTGGTGGAGAACGATCTGGAAGGCCAAAGTGTGTATATCGGGGCCGCCCAACGAGCCGCACTGACCTACGCCCAGAGCCTGATCAGCAGTGATACGGAGATCGTCCTGGCCTTGGATACCGGCGCCAAACTGGTATTCACCACCGGCACTACTACACTGGATGAGCAGGATCAACAGGAACTGGCCGCTTTAGCCGGCCCGGCAAAAAAAGGTTGGGTGGAGCTCTCCCTTGCAGGGGTACCCAGGGTTGGTCACGGCTTCAGTTTTGAGCCCTTCGGTTGGTACTGCCTGATCACCGAAGAGCGGCAGACCTTCTTCCGGGAGGTCACGGAGATCTCCACACAAAATGCCATCATCCTGGCCGCAGCCATCGCGATTTCCATCCTGCTGCTGCTGCTGTTCTCCGGCTACATCACAAGTCCGATTACCCGTATGCTCGCGGCCATGCAGGAAATCATCCACCACCACAATCTCAGCGAACGCGTACGGGTGGAGTACAGGGATGAGCTGGGGAACCTTGCCCAAACCTTCAACATCACCGTCGACGAGTTGGAGAAAGCCTACAACCAGATCAAGAACTTCGCTTTCAGGGCGGTCCTGGCCAAGAAACACGAACAGGAAATTCGCAGCATCTTCCAGAAATACGTTCCTAAGGACGTGATCGATCGTTTCTTCAAGAATCCGGAATCCCTGCTGGTCGGGGAAGATCGGGTTGTGGCCATCCTGTTTTCCGATATCCGTGGATTTACCACGCTCACCGAACAGATGCCGGCCGATCAGATGGTGCAATCCCTCAACAGCTACTTCTCTCTCATGGTCGACACCATCATGAACCGTGACGGAATTGTTGACAAATACATGGGTGATGCGATCATGGCCTTTTTTGGGGCTCCGGTTCAGCACGCCGACGACGCCCTGCAGGCGGTCCTGTCGGCCCTCGAAATGCAGGAGGCCCTGGTCGAGTTCAACAAGAGGCAGGCTGCGGCGGGTAAGCCCGAGTTTCAAATCGGCATCGGCATCAACTACGGAGCGGTTACCGTCGGCAACATCGGCTCGGAGAAGAAGATGGACTACACGGTGATCGGGGATATGGTGAATCTGGCCTCGCGTCTGGAGAACCTCACCAAAATCTACAAGCAGGACGTGATCGTGTCGGAAAGCGTGTACCGGGAGACCTGCGAAGCTTTGCCCTGCAGGCTGATTGACAAGGTGTTGGTGCTGGGTAAACGTCAGGCGCAACGTATCTTCACAGTGAAAAAACAACTCGATGAACGGGACAAGCAGGCCTGGCAGCTTCACCACCGCGGATTGAAGCTCTATTACAAACGAGAGTTCAGCGAAGCGGCCAGGCACTTCCGCCAGGTAAGCAGGCTTCTGCCCGGGGATGTCGTGTCCGCCATGTACTTCGACCGCTGCAAATCCTACCTTGAGGATCCCCCCCCTGCGAGTTGGAGAGGTGTTCACGTTTTGACCGAGAAATAGGCGCAGAGCCCTTGACTGCTACTTGGCTTTCACGTAGAGGGTAACCGACAACCCGGCACTGAACGTTCCGATTGTTGCTCCCAGCATACTGCCGATGGAAAAAACCTGAAAGAGCCGGCGATGACGCGCCGCCTCTTCGGTTGTGGAGGCCTCGAAGTACAGCTGATCTTGCAGCTCGCCAAGCCCCCACAGGGTAAAAGCAAGGGCGTAGGAGGTCAGGGAGGTGGCCAAGGAGGCACGGAACAGCTTTTCTCGAGAATCGCTGCGTTTCAGGCTTCGTGTCTCTTGCTGGCTGTCCTGGAGAATCTGGTCCAGTCGAACTCCCGGCTCCTGTGTGTCCTGACGGATCCGCATCTGTTCCCGGGAGAGGAGCAGCAGCAGATCGCTGCGGTCGATCAGGTCACTGTACAGGGTTCCTCGAATCTGCCGGTTGAGGGAGGCCAACGCCTCCATCTCCTCCTTAGTCAGAAAAGCCCCATCCTGCAGCACAATCTCCGCCACCAGCGCTTCGGCACGTTCCAGGCTGACGGCGAGCTCTTCGTACAGCGCTTTTCCCGAAGCCTTGGGAGGGATCGCTGTTTCCTGGTCTGCGAAAGTCGAAAAGATAGTCCCGATGAAAACTAGAATGCTGACGAGCCTCATCAGCGCACCGCCTCAAGGGAGCGACGCAGGTCCTGAATCCTGCGCATAAGATCTTCATCGAGAGCAGCGGGATCGATTGTCTCGAGCAGCTCTTTGGCCTCCTCATCACGCTCCCCCAGGTGCAGATAGTACGCGGCTTTGTAGCGATACAGATCCACACTCTCCGAATCGGAATAGCGGTGTATCAGAGCGCCGTAGGCATCGATCACCTCGTCTATGATGCTCGGATCATCCCCAAACCAGGCTTCCCGGATCTCAGCCTTGAGAAGCTCGATTTCCTCTTCGCTGTAGAGGGGATCAGCCAAGACCATGTGCTGCAGCTGCTCGATACTTTCGCGGTAAGCTCCCCGGCGCAGCAGGATATCGGCCAGGCCTCTCTGTGCCTTGTCGAACAGATCCGGAAGGGGGTAGTGATCGGCGATCAGGTTGAACTCGATGGTGGCCAGAGAATCCTCACCGGTCAGGAAGTGAATCCTGGCGGTTTTAAAAAGAGCGTTGGGGTACAGTGGCGAGTCCTTGTAGCCTTCCAGAACCCGTGTGTAGAAACGGAGAGCTTCCTCCAGCTGGCCCAGCGAAAGCAGATTCTCCGCTCGATCGTAGTACTCTTTCGCGCTGTGCAGCGCCTGTTCACGAGGCGTCGCCGCATAGGTGAAAGCGCTCTTCGCTTTGGCCCGTCCGGCGTAGAGTACGATATCAAAACTGATCAGGGTAAGGCTCAGACCAATAGCGGAGAGTGAGGCCGGGGACAGGGAGAAATTCTCGGAGAACTCGAGGGCCGCCCGCTTGGGATAGAAGATATCGTGGAGGCAAAGTACCGTGCTGAAGCCCAGGGAAAGCGGGATGGCCATATTCAAGCCCCGGATCCAACCATCCTGGGGGAATATCGGTTCGATCCGTAAAGCACCCTTTTCCCGGGTAAAGGAGTAGTTGCCCTCCGGAAGCTGGTAGAGGATGTCCCCGTCCCCCTCCTCTGCCCCGTAGATGATGACCCTCTGCTCTTCCGGCAGCACCGGACTGAAGGACAGACTGGCAAGTTCGATCACTACGGTCCGGATCTCCCCGGCCGCAATCTCTATCTCCCGCCGTTCGGTCCTGTAGCCCTGCTTGCGAACCTCTAGATCATGTCGTCCCGCCTCCAGCACCCGCAGCAGCAGGGGCGTCTGCTCCTCCAGGGGCTCACCGTCCAACAGAACGTCTGCGTTGATGGGATCTGTTGTGAGAAAGAGGGCGCTTGACACCCCGCTTTGTTGAGATTCTGAGATTATACACTGAACAATTAGCAGAGCGACAATTGCCATTCGTCGCATGTGATAAATATCGGATTGTCCAGAAACATCCATAACCTCGATAATCTGAGCACGTCTATACCCGCAGGCCGGTCAATTTGCTCCAGTGAGTCAAAATAACTCAATCAAAAAACGAAGACAACCAACAATAGGAAGTCAGGTAAAATTTGATGTTTTACTTCGAATTTTTCATCAAAACTGAGGGTACGGAACCCTTCCAATCCAACGAACTTGTGCGATCCCGATCCAGCGCATATAATTCCCCAGTCTGTCGATGAAACAGAAGCTGGCCTGGTTTACCAAACTGCTGTACGGATCGGGGGATCTGGGATTCAGCCTGACCACCACCTTGATCGGAGCCTACTTCGCGATCTTCCTCACCGACGTGGTGGGAGTGTCCCCTTCGGTAGCCGCGGGGGCGTTTTTTATAGGCAGAAGCTGGGATTACGTGAACGATCCCATCATCGGTCACCTCTCCGACCGTACCAGAACCCGCTGGGGCAGAAGGCGCCCGTTCCTGTTATTCGGAGCCCTGCCTTTTGGATTAGCTTTCGCCATGCTCTGGTGGCGCCCGGGCTTCCAGAGGGACTTGGTCCTGGCCATCTATTATGCGACTTCTTTCGTTCTTTTCGATACCGCCGCGACCCTGGTCTACATGCCCTACTTCTCCCTTACGCCGGAATTGAGCTCGGAGTACAACGAACGAACCTCGATCACCACCTACAGGATGTTCTTCTCCATCCTCGGCAGTCTGATCGCCTTTACGATACCTCTAATCATGATCGGGACCTTTCGGCCCGAAAACGCCCGCAAGGTCCTGACCATGGGTTTCGTGTTTGGTCTGGTCAGCGCCGGGCCACTGTTCCTGACGTTTCTTGGTACCCGAGAGCGACGGGAGTTCATGGATCTGGAGCAGCCCAAATTGTTCGAATCCCTGCGTGCGGCTTTCAAGAATCCGCCCTTTCTCATCGGGATGGGTATCTTCCTCGGAACCTGGATCTCCGTCGACATTGCCCAGGCGATCCTCCTCTACTTCATCAAATACTGCGTTCTTCGGGAAACCCAGAGCGACCTGATTATGGGTACGATCTTCGTGACGGCCATCCTCGCCCTTCCCCTCTGGAACTGGGTCGCCCGCCGCTGGAACAAGCGGCTGGCCTACATATTCGGTATCGCTTTTTGGGCGGCGGTACAGATGGTCATCATTACGCTCGGCCCGTCCACGCCGCTGGCGATTTTGCTCACTCTCTGCGCCTTGGCCGGGGTAGGTGTGGCCGCTGCTCACGTGCTACCCTGGTCGATTTTGCCGGATGCGATCGAGTGGGATGAATGGAAAACTGGAAAACGCCACGAAGGCATGTTCTACAGCATCGTCACCCTCTCGCACAAGGTGGCCGCCTCGATCGCCATCCCTCTTGTCCTGCTGCTGCTGGACGCCTTCAAATATCAGCCAAACGTAACCATCCAGCAACCACGCGCGGAGCTGGCGATCCGTCTGATCACGGGACCGATCCCGGCCGTCCTGCTCAGCCTCGGCATCCTCTGTGCCGTGTTCTACCCGTTGTCACGGGAACGCTACAACCAAATCGTCAGAGAGCTGGAAGCCCGCAGGGCCTCCGTGAGAGCGCTCAAACCATGACCCGAGTCGAAGTCCGTCCAGTGCGCACACGGGGGGAACGACGGCGACTGCTCACTTTTCCCTGGATGATCTACAGAAATGATCCGCTCTGGGTCCCTCCTCTACTTCCCCAACGGGTAAAAACCATAGACCCAAGGCATGGGGAGTTCTTCCAGCGCGGAGAAGCGGAGTTTTTCATGGCCTGGCGGGGCGGAAGACCGGCGGGCACGATCTGTGCGGCAGAGGACAAGGCGGGGAATGCTGAAGGCAATCGCAGGGAGTGCATGTTCGGTTTTTTCGAATACGTCGAAGACATAGAGGTGACGCAAGCCCTGATCCAGAGAGTGGCGATGTGGGCAAAGCAGCGGGATCTGGATACGTTGATCGGCCCATTCAATCTGGATCGTGAGGACGGCTATGGAGTATTGATCGAGGGGCGGGACCGCCCTCCCGTAATTCTCTGCGGTCACACGCCTCCGTACTACCAGGCGTTCATGGAGCGCCTTGGCTTTCAACCGGCCAGAGCGGACAATCTGGCTTTTGCCGCCGACCTGGAAGACAGCAGCCCGGAGCGGCAGAGGTTATCACGTTTGGCTGTACGGATACGCCGCAAGGGCTGGGTGCGAATCCGCACGCCCGACATGAAGCGACTGGACGACGAGGTGGATACGGTCCACCGACTTTTAAACGAATCCCTGACCCATATACCCGATCACCGTCCCTGGCCCCGCTCCGCCGTGGAAGCACTGGTCAAACCCTTTGCCAGGATCGCCGATCCGGAGCTGATCCTGTTCGCCGAAGTCGACGGCAGGACTGTGGGCTGGTTTCCCGGGATCCCCAATCTGAACGAAGCGCTGATCCACGCCAATGGGCTGCGTTACCCCTGGGATATGTTGAAGCTACTCTGGCACATGCGCCGGCGGCCCAAATGCGTGGCCATCAAGAGCGTGCTCATCCTCCCCCAATATTGGGGCGGAGGTGTGGCTCTGCTGCTTTTCGACGAAATGGCCAAAAGAGCCCGGGCCAAGGGCTACACGTGGGCGGATCTGTCGTTGACTTCGGCGGACAATCCGCATACTCCAAACCTGGCGGAACGATTGGGCGCCCACCTCTACAAACGCTATCGGGTGTACCGGCTAACACTCTCAGACCTGAAGACGATTCAAATTTGATGTTTCCTCCGGGAGTGTACTTTACTTAAACAAACGCTTCCGCAACGGTCTTCCATTTCGCTCGTTGTGCAACAGCTTCCACACCACATCGTCCACCAAGGAGGAATCCAGCGGTTACCCAGTTGCGGTGGGTGCCCCTTCGTCAAAACGAGGAGGATAAAAATGTCACGAACCAACAAAGTCTTATTGTGCTCAGGGGCTGCAGTATTTTGTCTTATCAGCCTGTTCGGATGCTTCCTGCTGGTCCCGGAAGAATCTGATGATTTCGGGTGGTACATCCAGCTCAACATCAATCATCCGGCTTCGGCCAAGGCTATAACCGTTACCGAATACGATGTGACCGGGCTGACTGTCGAAGTGTACGATCCTAACACCGCCCTCATCCAGATCATAGATTGGGTGCCTCAGGATGGATCGACGTCTGCCCGGATCCCGGTCACCGACAAGGGTGAGTATGAGATCGTGGTGACTCACATCGGTGAAAACAACGGTGAGGTCGTAGAGGCGGAAGAATCCGCCACCTTCAACATCCAGGCTATGGTCATTGCCGTAATCGATATCGTCCCGGGGTGCATCGGGATGATCGAGGTAGAGCCGGGGGTCCAGGACGGGCACAGCACCGGGAGTCTCAATCGATTTGAGCAATTTTGAAGAGCCTGATGGTGAGCCACCCTACGGGGGAATTATCATCGGGACCTTCACGGGTTACACCCCGTCGAATCTTACCATTAGCGGCGGGATAGTGGAGTTCATTACCATCCTAAACGGCACGAATACGACTGCTTATTTTACGAGCGGTGTCAGCTATAACGTCTCAGCAATGATCGATGTTGACGGGTACCATGATCCTTCATGCAACATCGACTATCTATATGGGCCTGAACCCGTTGTTGTGAATGGGGATACTGTCTTCGAGCTTGAATTGCCGACAGATTTCTACCTGGTGCCCTGAACAGGCCTGTTGACAGTTCGCGGAGGGTCCAGTTCGCCTTCTATTGTTTGTATCTTTTCTTTCTCTCATACGTGTGAATCGCGAGTGGTGACAGATTAATTTCCCCATCATTAAGGTCTATCCATGATTGACAGATATGCACATATGCGTTATAGTGCATTTATGAACAGGGCAATCGAAGCGTACAAGGCCATCGGTGAGGAAACCCGGCTGCGCATCCTGAGGTTGCTGCGGCTGGCGCCCGGAGAGCTGTGCGTGTGCGAGGTCGTGGATGTGCTGAGAAAGCCCCAATACACGGTGTCAAAGAGTCTCACGGTGCTGCGGAAAGCCGAGCTGGTGGAGGAGAGGCGGGAGGGCAAGTTCATGATGTACAAACTGCTCCACTCGCCCTTCAACGACAAGCTGTTCGAGAGCCTGGACAGGCTGCCAGACCCTGATCGGATATACGAAATCGATTCCCGCAGGCTTGCCGAGCGTTTGGTGCTCCGAGAAAAGGGCAAATGCGTAATCACCTGTCGCTGAGGAGCATTGGATTATGGAACGACATCTAAGCATCTTCGAGAAGTATCTTACCCTGTGGGTCGCTCTGTGCATAGCAGCGGGGATCCTGCTCGGCCGTATTGCTCCCGGTGTGGCCACGACTCTGGATTCCCTCTCCGTGTATCAGGTCTCGATCCCTATCGCCATCTGCCTGTTCTTCATGATGTACCCGATCATGGTCAAGATCGATTTCAAGGACGTGATCAGGGCGGGAAAAACTCCGAAACCGGTGCTCATGACCCTCGGTATCAACTGGCTGATCAAGCCCTTCACCATGTACCTGATCGCCACTCTGTTCCTAGGGATTCTCTTTCGGCGCTTCCTGCCGGGCATGGAGGTGATCAAGTCCGGACAGGAAGTGGAGCTGTGGCGGAGTTACATCTCCGGCGCCATCCTCCTGGGTATCGCTCCGTGCACCGCCATGGTACTGATGTGGGGATACCTGGCCCGGGGCAACGACGGCCTGACTCTGGTGATGGTGGCCATCAACTCCCTGACCATGCTCGTGCTTTACGCACCCCTTGGCGGATTCCTGCTCGGAGTCAACGCCATGCCCATTCCCTGGCAGACCATCCTGCTGTCCGTGGCCATCTACGTGGCGCTGCCTCTCGTGGCCGGCTATTTTTCCCGGCGGATCATCATCCGGCGCAGAGGTCTGGAGTGGTTTCAGGAAAAGTTCCTCCACGTTCTGACCCCGGTGAGCATTGTGGCGCTGCTGGTGACCCTGGTACTGCTCTTCTCCCTCAAAGGGGGCGTAATTCTTGGCAATCCGCTCACCATCTTTTGGATCGCCGTGCCGTTATTTATCCAAACGATTCTGATCTTCAGCCTGGGCTACTTCATTCTGTCCAGATTTTTGCGACTCTCCTACCACGACGCCGCTCCGGCTTCGATGATCGGGGCTTCGAATCATTTCGAGGTGGCCATCGCCACTTCCACGATGCTCTACGGACTGTCCTCCGGCGCCTCTCTGGCAACAGTGGTCGGCGTACTGATCGAGGTTCCGGTGATGCTGCTGCTGGTTTCGATCTGCAAGCGCACCTGCTACCTATTCCGGGAGTGCAATCTGGATCTGCCTCGATGCAGCAAAGCGAGGAAAAAACTCGCCGGGAGTGAGGTGTAGATGTCATCTCAAGGCGGGTGCTGTCAAAACGTCGAGCTCTTCGACCTTCGGGCGGTAAAATCCCCCCCTTGGGTCAAGGGATTCATCACAACCGCGGCCGGAAGCATTCCGGTTGTTCCCGCGATGTGGTCCCGGTCGGAACGACGGGGCCGGTTGAAGTGCCGGCTGTTCAACGCCCATCGCATGAACTACACGGTGGATCCGGGAATTTACGCCGTGGGAGCGCCGGACCGCCGATCTCCCGTTCTGGTCACGGCCAATTACAAGCTCAGCTTCGATCTACTGCGCAAGGAGCTCACCGGAATCGATGCCTGGATCCTGGTGCTGAATACCCGTGGCATCAACGTCTGGTGTGCAGCGGGTAAGGGAACTTTCGGAACAGAAGAATTGATAAACCGCATCCGCGCCACCCGATTGGACGAAATAGTAGAGCACCGCAGGCTCATCCTTCCCCAATTGGGAGCTCCGGGGGTGCAGGCCCATATCGTGAAAGAACACACGGGATTCGCCGTAGCCTACGGCCCGGTGTACGCCCGCGACCTTCCCGCCTACCTCCTGGCGGGAGGCAAGGCAACGGCGAAGATGCGGGAGGTGCGCTTCGGGTTCAGGGAACGGCTGGAGCTCACGCCCATGGAGATAGTTCCCGCCTTGAAGGGATTCCTGATCTTTCTGGCCGCAGTGTTCGTCCTCTTCGGCCTGCAGCCACAGGGAATTCTGTTTCGCAGCATCGCTTCCAGCGGCATCCCCGTGATGATCCTTGGTGCCGCCGCCCTGCTGGCCAGTACCTTCCTTACCCCCCTGCTGTTGCCCTGGATCCCTTTCCGTTCCTTCGCCCTGAAGGGATTCCTCGTCAGCGGGGTAACCACAGCGCTGCTCGTAGTTCTGATGCGGGGGCAAGCGCTTGAAAGCGCTTACCTGCTGGCCTTTAGTCTGGTTTTCTTTCCGGCGGCAGGCTCGTACTTGGCCCTCCAGTTCACGGGGAGCACTTCCTTTACCAGCATTTCAGGAGTCAGGAAGGAGCTCAAGTTCGCCCTGCCCCTCTACATCGGGGCGGGGGGTGTTTCCTTGATACTGTTCGTCCTTTACAAATTGCAGGAATGGGGGATAGGGCTATGAAGTACCTGGCAAATGTGGTCAGCCTGGAGCTGATTTCCGAGCGGTGCACAGGCTGCGGTCGCTGTCTGGAGGTCTGCCCCCGTTCCGTGTTTGCAAAAAACGGTAAGACCGTGCGCATCACGGATCGGGATTTGTGTATCGAGTGCGGCGCCTGTATGATGAACTGCTCCTTTGATGCGATCCGGGTCAACGCGGGTGTGGGCTGCGCCGCGGCCCTCATCAACGGTTTGATAAAAGGTGGGCAGCCGGAGTGCGGCTGCAGCGAGGACAGCGCTTCCAGCGCATCCTGCTGTTAGGCAGACCTGGATAGAGTCATCTCCACGACCACCCCGCCCTCCACGCGATTGCGGATGCTCAAGGCTCCACCATGCAGCTCGGCGATGCGTTTGGCGATCGTCAAACCCAGCCCGGAGCCGGGGGAGCTGCGGGCATATTCCCCGCGGTAGAGGCGATCGAAGACCTTTTCCAATTCCAGGGGGGGTATCGGCTCTCCCGAGTTTGCCACGGCGATCAGAGTGCCTCCGTATTCAGCAGGTCCGATGGACAGTTCGATTGTTCCCGCCCGGGGCGTGTGCCGGAGAGCGTTGGCCAGGAAGTTGGTCACTGCCCGTTGAAGCAGAGCGGGATCGGCCCGGAATGTTTCGATCTGTCTCTGCGATTGGAAGCGAATCTGCTTGTTGACCGACTCAGCGGTAAACCGCTCCGTGATTTCTTCAATAAAAGCAGCAGCCGTCACCTCCTCTATCGAAACCTTAATCTCCGGGGATTCCAGGCGCATCAGCTCTTCCAGGTCGGCGACCAGGGTTTCGATCCGGAAAATTTCCTTCAGGCTCTGGTCGATCCGATCCGTGGAGAGGTCGAGAACTCCGTCCCGCATTCCCTCGAACTGGGCTCGCATGGCTGCAATCGGGGTGCGCAGATCGTGGGCGATGTCCTGCACCCACTGGCGGCGGATACTCCTCTCCCGCTGAAGCTGTTCCCCCAGTCGATTGGTGGAGCGGGCGATCCGGGCGATCTCTTCCGCACCTCTTTCGGGCACGCGCATCGAAAGATCCCCCCGGCTGATGCGGTCAAGGCCTTGGGCCAGGAGAACCGCCGGACGGCTGAGGCTGCGGGAGAACAGCAGTGCAAAAGGTACGGCGATGACCAGGGCCAGGGCAAGACCCAGCCAGATCGTCAGGCGCAGGGAATTGAGGAAGCGGCTGTTGGCCGCATCGTTTTCAAAACGCATAAGGCCGCTGCGGTAGAAGCCGATCAAGCGTCCCTCCTCTTCGACCGCGATCAGCTCACCCTGCCCCCCCTGATTTACGGCGCTGCTCCGTCGGCGCCCGCCCTCTCCTCGATTGGAAAAAATCAGCTCCTTCCCCGAATCGTAGACGAACAGCGGCACGTCTTCCGGAACCACGACCGCAGGGGGTCCGGGAAAGCGAACAAGGATCTCCCGAGCCGCCTGCTCCAGCTGCACGGTTCTGGCGCGGGACCACTCGTCGAGGGAGCGCCGGAATCCGGCCACTGAGACCACCGCCATAACGGCGATCAGGATCATCAGTGCCGAGAGGAGCGTGATCAGGGTTCGTACGAACAGGCGCTTCACTGGGGGATTCCCGAAAAGCGATAACCGAAGCCCCGTACCGTTTCGATCCATCCCGGATTATCCGGTCCCGGATGGCCGGCCCCCGGACGGCCGGCCCCCGGATCGCCGAGTTTGGCCCGCAGGTTCTTGATGTGGGTATCTACGGTCCTCTCCGATCCTTCCGCAACCAGGTAATCCAGGCTTTCACCGAGAAGCCGCTCCCTGCCCACCACCACTCCCGCATGGGTGGCCAGATAAGAGCGGATCTTCCACTCCGCCGAGGTCAGAGTGATCTCATTACCATCCACCGTGGCTCGATGCGCCGCCTCATCCATCTCCAACTCCCGCTCGCCCAGACGCCAGCGCCTCGCTTGGTAGAGGCGGTCCTCTCCCCGCCCGCTGCGGCGCAGGACCGCTTCGACCCGCAGGGACAGCTCCTTTGGAGAAAAGGGCTTGACTACGTAGTCGTCTGCACCGAGCTCGAAACCGGTAATCCTGTCCGATTCGGAACTCTTGGCGGTAAGAAAAATGATGGGCATGGTGTGGGACTTGCGCAACTTACGGGCCAAGAGGAAGCCGTCGCCGTCGGGAAGCATGACATCCAGGACGATGAGATCCGGCGGCCTGGTATCCACCGCTTCGAGTACTCCCGTGATGCGCGGGAACTCGACAATTTGGTTATCGTTCAAGCGCAGGTACGAGCATACCGCCTCTCTCAGGGTATCATTGTCCTCAACTACGAATATCCGTGCCATGCTCCGCTACACCAATAGTACTCAACTTGGGAAACCTCCTACAAGTTCCTTCACACAATCTTCATAATCCCTCCACGCCGGCTCTACACGCTCACTGTACCATTAATCTCGAAGAACAAGAAAAACCACGAGGAGGTTTTCAAATGAAGCGATTCAACGCAAAGGTAATGTTTCTGGTTGTGGCCCTCAGCACGGCCGCAGCCCTGGTTTCTTTCGCAGAGAGTGTGGACTTCGGTGCCATGGGAGCCGATGGGAAATCCGGCTTGACCATCGATCAGATGCTCACCTACGCCATCCAGGACGAGTACCTGGCTCGGGCGGAGTACGAGCTGATCACCGAAGAGTACGGCAGCATCCCTCCCTTCAGTAACATCATGGCCGCCGAGGAGCGGCACGTCGAGTGGGTGACGGAGCTTTTGGATAAGTATGGTTACGTTGTGCCGAAGGATACGGCTCATCGTTACGTGGCGCTGCCGGAGGACTTCGAATCGTCCTACCAGACGGGCGTCCAGGCGGAGATCGACAACATCGGCATGTACGAATCCTTCCTGCGGGAGGACCTTCCCGACGACATTCGGGATCTGTTCGAGCGGTTGAAGCGGTCCTCGGAGAACCATCTGCGAGCGTTCCGCAACAACCTCAACCGCTACAACTAGGGGAGGCAGTCACGTGGCGAAAACGAGCAAGACAAACAGCGGCAAATCCGCACGTGCGCGGAAGGCGGCAAATCTCCGCCTGATCGTCCAGATCTTCTTCTTCGCACTGATTGCTCTGGTCGCCGTGAATCACGCTCTGGAGGAGGCGGGGAAAGCGATTCCGGTGCTTTCCTCCGCCTCTCTCCACGCCATCTGTCCGTTCGGCGGCGTGGTCTCGGTGTATCAGTTTATTACGGCGGGAACCTTCGTGCGCAAGATCCATTCTGCCTCGTTCATATTGATGTGGATCGTATTTGCCCTGGCCCTGTTTCTCGGACCGGTGTTCTGCGGCTGGGTCTGCCCCTTCGGAAGCATCCAGGAGTGGTTCGGGAAGCTCGGCAAAAAGATCTTCAGGCGTCGTTACAACCGACTCATTCCCTACAAGTACGACAGAATCCTGCGCTACCTGCGCTACCTTATGCTGGGTTGGGCTGTATACATGACCGCGGTGACCGGCACCCTGGTGTTCGCCGACATCGATCCCTACTTCGCCCTGTTCAACTTCTGGACATCAGAAGTGGCCATCGGCGGACTGATAATCCTGACTGCGGTGCTGGTATTGTCCCTGGCCGTGGAGCGACCCTTCTGCAAGTACGCCTGCCCATACGGTGCACTGCTCGGGGTCTTCAATCTGTTCCGCATCTTCAAGGTACGGCGCAACACCTCCACCTGCATAAACTGCAAGGCCTGCGACCGCAGCTGTCCAATGAATATCCCGGTCAGCACCAGTGGAGCGGTGCGGCACCATCAGTGCATCAGCTGCCTGAAATGCACCTCGGAACAGGTTTGTCCTGTTGAAAACACCGTTGAACTGACCACGATCAAGCTCGAGACATTAGCAGAGGAGGCGGCCTCATGACCCTGAGAAGCAGACACATCATACCGATCGTCTTGGGAGTCTTCATTATCGGCATCGGCGCTACCATGATTTTCAATCTCTGGCAGACCACTTCCAGTAAGATCCCCGCAACCTACAGCTCCGGGGAGTTCGCCGGGGAGTACAATCCCGCGGATATTCGCGGCTCCTACAGCTTCGGGGATATCGCAGAATCCTTCGGAGTTCCGGTAGCGGTCCTGGCCAGCGCCTTCGCCGTCGATGAGTCGGAAGATCCGGTGGAGTTTCTCTGCAAGGAGCTGGAGGATCGTTACGCCGGGCTGGACGGTGGCGAGGTCGGCACCGATTCGGTTCGCTGGTTCGTGGCTCTGTACACCGGTCTACCGTACACCCCGGCTGAAGATACCCTGCTACCTGCACCCTCGATTTCAGTTCTGAAAGCACGCTTGAACGAAACAGAGCTGGAGGATGTGCGGGCCAAGACGGTCAGCTTTTCCGGACTCACGACGGTTGAGCAGGCCGGAACGGTGGAGGCAGCTCCCATAGAGGAAACTGCGGCGGCAACAGAGACAGCACCAGCATCTGAATCCGCTGCGGAGCAGGCGGTGACCCACATCGAAAGCGAGGCCGGTGAGGTCAAAGGCAAAACCACTTTCGGGGAACTTCAGTCCTGGGGTGTGAGCAAAGAGACGATCGAACAGGCTCTCGGCCTTCCGATCGGGAAAGCGGGCGTTACCGTGCGGGACTACTGTGTCGAGAATGGCATCGAGTTCTCGACGGTGAAGGATGCCCTGCAGGAGGCCGTAGATCGGGCTCTTAACCAGTAGCAGGGCGAAGATCGATACTTCGCAGAAAGCATAACAAATCATCAGGAGGACTACCAATCATGGATAAGAAAAAGCGGCCGAACAAGGCTCGTATCAACTACTACGTGGATATCATCATCGCGATCAGCTTCGTGCTGGTGGCAGTTTCGGGGATGATCCTGTTTTTCGCTGGCTCCGGTGGCGGCTATCAAGGCGGCCGCAATCCCCGCTACGCCCAGGAGATCCTGGGTGTCAGCCGTCAGATGTGGAAAAATCTTCACGACTGGGGCGGGATCGTGATGCTCGGCGGCGTGTTCCTGCATCTGGTACTGCACTGGAAGTGGATCGTCTGCATGACCCGGAATCTGTTCAAGGGACGAGGGGAACGCAATACCGGACCGGCAGCCGGCAGGGCCATGAAGGCCGAGCTACCGGTTGCAGAGAGCTGCCCGGTGGAAGGCTGATTCCGAACTCCCTATATCGAGGGAACCAGGAATCCGCTCGTGCCACAATTATGAAGCAAAGCTGCTCTCGCAGGAGAGCAGCTTTTTTTCATTCAGTCACGCTCGGCCATTCCTGCCTCGGAGGTTCAAGATACCGTATGCGTGCACCCCGCATTCCGACACAAGGTTAAAAAAACAATGAAATCTTGGCAAAATTGGCGATATACATCACCGCAATTTACGATATGATTAAGTTAAAATGAGGGGAATATTCTGACTAATTCTCGGAGATGATCTACAACAACCATGAAGGCAGCTCGATTACTCAAACCACATGTGTTTGAACTAGTTTCGGTACCCGACCCGGTGCCACGGGAGGATGAGGTCATAATTCGAGTAATAGCGTGCGGAGTATGTAGGGGTGATTTCAATAAGTGGAACGGCATAAGCGATCAATACCCGCGGGAACCCGGTTCCTCCGGCCATGAGGTCTATGGCACGATCGAAGAACTGGGATCGAAAGTGGAAAACCTCAAAATCGGTGATACAGTCTCCTCCATTCGTTTTCCGGGCAAGGGATTCGCGGAGCTCGCCCTTGCAACCGCGAAGCATGTCAGCCGTGTACCGGGGGAACTTAAAAACGACGTTATTCTCGGGGAGCCCCTGGCGTGCGCTGTAAATGCCATCGGAAGGGCGAAAATAAAGCCGGGGGACAGTGTACTTATAGTGGGTATCGGATTCATGGGAGCTCTTGCCCTGAAGCTGCTCACAATATCGGGAGCCGCTCCGCTGATAGCGGTGGATATCTCTGAGTTCAGCCGAGATCTGGCAAGACGAATCGGCGCCGATTTCGTTTTTGACCCGCAGGATACAAGGAGTATTGATAAAATCAAGAAACTGGTCGGAGCCGATGGTCTAAATTGCGTTGTCGAGGCAACTGGAACCCAGGAAGCACTGGATTATTGTACTGAAGCCGTCTCAGTTAGAGGCACATTGGTCATCTATGGTTACCATGTAGATAACCGTAGATCGATAAACATGCAGTTATGGAATTGGAAAGGGATAGATGTAGTAAACGCTCACGAACGGGATCAGGATAATTATTTTCGTGGCATGTTGAAGGCTTTCAACCTGCTGAAATACAACAAGCTCACCTTCGATCTCATCACCCATGAGTTTGACTTGGATGCAATCAACGATTGTTTTCAATTCATCCGTAAAAGACCACCAGGCTATATAAAAGCAGTGATAAAGCCCTGAGTGGCTGTATTGAGCCTCTTCGATTGTAGGTATGTAGGCGGTTTTTCAGGCCGGCCGGCATTGAAGCAGCTTAGTCCGCGACATTCTGATGAAATAGGAAACAGCGCACCTGATGGCCGGGAGCAACCTCACATAACCCTGGCACCTTCTCCTCGCATACTGGCATCCTGGCAGGGCACCTGGGATGGAAATGACATCCTGAGGGTGGATTAATCGGGCTTGGGATTTCGCCGGCCAGAATGATCTTCTCCTTTTGGAGAAACGGATCCGGATCGGGATTCGCATACAGCAGGGCTGATGTGTAGGGATGCACATTGCGTTTCATCAACACTGCCATGCTGGCGACCTCGACAATCCGTCCAAGATACATCACGGCCACGCGATCGCTGATATGTTCTACCACGTTTAGATTGTGGGAAATGAACATATAAGTCAGATGATACTGTTTTTGAAGCTTCATCAGTAAATTTAGTATTTGAGCCTGTATTGAGACATCGAGCGCCGATGTGGCTTCATCACATACGACGAACTGCGGATTTAGGGCCAGAGCCCTGGCGATGCATATCCTCTGCCGCTGCCCGCCTGAGAACTCATGAGGATACCTGTACAAAGCTTCCTCGGAGAGCTCGACATTTTCCAACAGTTCCGAAACCCATTTTTTTCGTTCATTTCTGGTTCCAATTCCGTGTATAGCAAATGGCTCTTCAAGGGTATAGGCGACGGTTTTCCTCGGATTCAGAGATGCGTATGGATCTTGGAAAATGACCTGCATCTGTCGTCTGAGATTCTTGAATTGTTTGTCGGTGCACCGGTCTACATCGACGCCCCTGAACTGTATTTTTCCTTCCGTAGGTTGCTCCAGATTGAGAATGAGTTGTCCCAGCGTGGATTTTCCACAACCGCTTTCTCCCACCAATCCTAACGTTTCCCCTTCGAAGATATCCAGAGATACACCGACCACGGCCTTGATAACCGCCCGCATTGTCGAGAACAAGCCCCTGCTGGGAGTGTAATACTTCTTGAGATCTTCAGTTCTTACTATTGTATTTTTCTCCGCTACCTGGGTCATATCTCACTCAATACGAGACTATCCGTGTTTCCAACATCGAACCCAGTGACCGTCCGCTGATCTCTTCAATTCCGGTTTCTGTTTCCGACACCTGTCAGGATCTACATCACTGCAACGATTATGGAACTTGCATCCCGATGGCAGCCCAATCAAGCTCGGCACCCTGCCCTTTATCGTAGAAAACGGTTTCTTAGCCAGACTGCTCCTCTTCTTCGGCACCGATCCCAGCAATCCGATTGTATAGGGGTGGAGAGGATTACTAAAGAGGGTCTTTACATCCGCACTTTCCACGATTTCACCGGCATACATAACGATCACTCGCTGGGCATTTTCAGCAATCACGCCAAGATCGTGGGTTATCAGGATAATCGAGCTCCCGGTGCGATCCTTCATCTCGGACATAAGGTTCAATATTTGAGCTTGAATAGTTACATCCAATGCAGTTGTCGGTTCGTCGGCGATGAGCACTCGAGGATTGCAGGAAAATGCCATCGCGATCATTACTCTCTGCCGCATCCCACCGCTCATCTGATGAGGATACTCTCTGCTGCGCACCTGGGGAGACGGAATTCCTACGGCATTCAACATCTCAACAGCCTGCCTGTCAGCGACTTGTTTCGTCACACCTTGATGAATCCTTATCGCTTCGGCTATCTGATTTCCAACCTGAAAAACCGGATTCAGGGAGGTCATCGGTTCTTGGAAAATCATCGAGATCGTGTTACCCCGTATTTTCCGCATCTGCGCTTCGCTAAGGGCCATGAGATTCGTACCTCGAAACACCACCTCCCCTCCGACAATTCGACCGGGCGGATTCGGTATCAGTCGTAGAATCGAGAGCGCCGTGACGCTTTTGCCGCATCCGGATTCGCCGACGATGCCCAGGGTTTCTCCTGTTTGTACTTCAAAATTAACTCCATCGACCGCCCGTACAATACCCTCGCTGGTATGGAAAACTGTCTTCAGCTCCTGAACTCGCAACAAGGATTCAGCCAAATCACTACTCCAAATATCTCAACGTATATGACTCCCTGGATCTAGGTGTTAATCTTCTCCACGAACTTTACATCGAAAGCATCCCGTAGCCCGTCCCCCAAGAAGTTGAATGCGAGTACCAGAAGGAAAATCGCCAATCCGGGAAAAATCGATACCCAGGGTGCGACCCGGAAATAGGAATATCCGGCACGGAGCATCGATCCCCAGGCAGCCTGAGGCTGGACGACACCGACTCCCAGAAAGCTCAAGCTCGCCTCCGCAATTATAGCCTGCCCTGCCATCAAAGATCCGTAAACGATAAGAGAAGCCAGGCAATTCGGCAAAATCTGCGAGAAGAGTAGTCGAGTTTTCGATGCCCCTAAGGATCGTGCTGCGCGAACATAGAGTTCTTCTTTTATTACCAGCACTTCCGCATACACAATTCTGCAGAAAGCCGGCGTAAAGGTTATACCTACGGCCAGAATGATATTTCGTATTCCTGCGCCCAATACCGCCGCGATAGCCAGGGCGAGAATAATAGAAGGTAACGACCACAGCGCGTCCATAAATCGCATAATCACGGCTCCAATTCTTCCGCCGACATAGCCGGCTATGAGTCCAAGGGTAGTGCCGAGAAAAAGGGAGAAACATACCGCACCAAGACCGACCACCAGGGACACGGAACTCCCGTGAATGATCCGGCTGAGCAGATCTCTGCCCTGTTTATCTGTGCCCAACAGGTGTACTCGACTGGGTGGCTTCAATGAATATTTCAGGTCAACCTGGTTGGGCGGATAGGGAGCAATTTGTGATGCAAAGATAGAAAGAATTACAAAGAACAGGAGGATCGCGCCGCCGATTACGTTGTATCGGCTGCTGGTAAAACGCTTCAGTGCGTATTTGAGATTCGATCTTTTGTTTTTCACCACTATCCCCTACCCTTCGTGTACCTGATTCGTGGATCGATCACCCCATATACGATATCCACCAGCAGATTGATACTTAACACGCCGACAGAGGCTATCATGACACCACCCTGGACAACAGCGATATCTCTTGCATAAACCGCATCAGCTATTAGGCTACCCATTCCAGGGATTTGGAATATCATCTCCGTAACGACAGCTCCTCCAATGAGTCGTCCCAACTGAAGACCGACAACCGTAACGACCGGAATGAGGGCATTTCTCATGACATGCTTCGATGTCACCCAAAACTCTGATACCCCTTTCGCCCTTGCGGTGCGAATATAGTCTGCTCGTATGACCTCCAGAAAAGCCGATCGTGTTTGGCGCAATACGATTGCCGAAAATCTTATCCCAATCGTTATCGCAGGCAGGATCATGCTGCCCAACCAGCCGAAGAAGCTGTCTGAAATCCTGACGATTCCTGAAGAGGGTAACCACCTCAGTCGCAATGAAAAGATCAGTATTAGTATCAGTCCGAGCCAGAAATTCGGCATGGCCATCCCGAAAGTCGAGAATCCTCTCAAGAACATGTCCACACGGGAGTTGTACTTCAACGCAGCGATGACGCCGGCAGGAACGGCGAGAATGACGGAAAAGAGCATTCCACAAATGGCCAGTTGGATGGTATAGGGCAAACGCTGGGCAAATAGTTCGGTCACTGGATACCGGTTGATCATGGATTTTCCCATGTCACCGCGAAGCATATTCGCCGCCCACCTCAGGTAGCGAATATAGAATGGTTTGTCAAGGCCAAGTCGTTCTCTAAGAAGTTGATAATCCTGCTCCGAAGCGCGTTCTCCGAGCATAGCGGTGGCGACATCGCCGGGAATGAGCAGCACCAAGGAAAATACCACGATGCTGACGATGAAGAGGATAATGACCATTTGATAGAACCGCCGAATTATGTATTGTATCAATTCCTCCATACCCTCCGCGATTCAGGATTTGCTTGATCAATCGTTATTCGGGACGGTTCTTTGTGTCAAGCGAAACCTACCTGAAGGAACAATCTCTGTTGCTCGTTCAATCTCCCGGTGTAATTAAAGAAAGTCAGGTGGTTGCCCACCTGACTTTGCTTGTATTCGAATGAGTCAAATCCAGAGGTATTACTTTTATTCAGCTTCCAACCATGCCTCTGTAAGCCGCAATGCTCCAACATGCTCGAAGGTAAATCCGTGCAGAGCCGTTGTGTTGGCCTGATAGACAGCCCTGCCGAACAGCACCACGGTCTCGGCCTCGTCTAGGAGTTTCCTCTGCATCTCGTGATAGATCTTTATTCTCTCCTTCGGCTCGAAGGTTACGCTCAATTTATCGAGCAGCGCGTTCATCTCCTGATTACTGTAACCCGACCTGTTCCAAGGTCCGTCTGTCCGCCACTGGTTGTCCATGAGTACCTGTGTATCCGGTTGAGGAAGTCCTGCCATGGCCTGGTACAGATCCCAGTCGCCTGCGTTGGCTTTCTCGATCGCCATGAGTCGCTCCAACTCCATGATTTCAGTACGAATACCAACCGCCTCCAGATACGATTGGATAATCGGTGCCATGGTCCGGTCTGGCTCGCGGGATATGAGCAGAAGACCGAGATCGAGCCCGTTTGGATATCCCGCCTCAGCCAACAATTTCTTCGCTTTATCCGGATCATAGTTATACGGGGTCTCGTCCAGATATTCCGGCGAGTTCGGAAGGTAGAAGAAGGGAGACTGGAATTCCTGTCCGGGAATGATTGCCTTCGCCATGGCTTCACGATCGAAAGCATAGTTGATCGCCCTTCGTACCACAACATTATTTGTAGGCGAACGCCTCTGGTTTAAGTACAAACGAAACACAAAGGCACCTGGGGTTCTCGTCAACGCCAGGTTCGGATCCGTCTTCACAATGCCGATACTCTCCGCCGGCACGGATTGCATGATATGGATTCTCCCCGTCTGCACTTCAACCAAGCGTACAGAGTCATCCGTAATAATACGTACAAGTATTTCATCAAGATACGGCAGCGGCTTTCCGTCTTCACCCTTACCCCAGTAATTTTCATTTCGAGCTACAAGCACATGATCCCCGGGTACCCATTCAACGAACTTGAATGGTCCGGTGCCCACCGGATGCAATGAATAGTCGTCTCCGTATTTCTTCATGGCCTCCGGAGACACCATAAAGCCGCCTGTGGAAGTCAACAAGGTCATGATCATAGCCGCAGGTTGTTTTAAATTGATACGAACCGAGTACTCATCAATCACATCAACGGACTCGATATCTTTGAACCAGGTATGCACCTGCGTTGCCTGGGCGGGATCCATCAGCCGGTCAAGGTTAAACTTGGCCGCAGCGGCATTGAAGGGCGTACCATCATGGAATTTGACACCTTGCCGTAGCTTAAAAGTGATGTGCAGCTTGTCTTGCGATACTTCCCAGGATGTAGCTAATTCAGGGATAAACTCACCCGTTTCACTTCGTCTGAACAAACGTTCGTTGATAGCGAGAAGGACGTTTCCTTCCCACAGGAACGCATTTCCCCGGGTCGGATCCAAAGAGGACATTTTGCCGACGATCCCCATGATGAGTCGTCCGCCCCGTACGGGACCTGCCGCTTCTGCCCTTTCAACACTCTCCGCCTCGGTGTTGGCTCCTGCAAAAACTACAGTTGCCGAACAAAGAAGTAGGAGAACGATCAACATGGACACCGCATAGAATAGCTTACTCCTTTTCATTTTTCCCTCCTGGCCAGCGCTGGCCCTTTGTCAGTTTTCATGGGTGCAATCCATACGGCCTGGCAGCACCCATTTTGCCGTTCCAACTACCCCCAACAGGAATATAATGGGACAGCGACGAATATTACTTTACCATGCTGATTTGTCCTGTATATCCAATTATTTTCTGAAATTTTGTCTTTTTTTTAACATCTTATTTATACGTATTTGGCTCCCAATTCCTTGGCCAGATTCACCCACTCCTTTAACCGATTGGGGTGGCCGCCAAGGGTCATTATGCTGTCTAAAACCACCTGGATATGGCATCCCTTCGCCACCTGCAGGCCTCTCTCCAAATCATGGCGGGCTTTTTTTAGATCCTCCGCATAGATTATGTCCGAAGATTTCTGTCTCCATTCTATGGCATAATCATCTGCCAAAACTGAAACAACCTTCTGCAAATCCGTCCAGGCAGAGCAGATGAACAAGCGTAAATTAGGAATGGTTTTTACGATCTCGATCTTGTGGGTAAGATCTTCACAGCATCCGTAGTTGGTTATTCCGAAGCGCTTCAACACGGGTAGCTGATACTGGAAGAGGAACTCTTGATACATGGAAGGGGAAACACAATCGAGTTCCTGACTTTCACCGCGGCCCCAGATATCTTTGAAACGAATGTGATTTCCGTCAAAATCAGCTTGGGGAAGCCCAGCACAAGCGTACCTTCCGTAGTTGTTCAGACTGAGGATGTTTCTCTGCTCGCACTCATCCATTAATCCCATGATTCCCTCAGTCATTGTCCGCATCAATCCGTGTACGAACTCGGGCTTCTCCATCATGTATATATAAAGATTCTCCAACCCGCATAGAGCCGCAGCCCACGAGTGGAACTTGGCCCACTGCCGGTCCGCTCTGCCCAAGGTGATTTTTATAGGGAGGATATCCCCGATCAAATCATCTACTTCACTTTCTCGTTCTTTGGTTGCTTTTTCGTCGAACTGCAGGCTGGGTAATACGATTCTTTCGAGATCCTTCTCACCGTGAAGGGGAGGATTGTCGTACAACCAGCCTCGTTCCTTACTGTGAATCTGTCCTACGGGCAATCCCCATAAATACACGCCCCTCTCCTTCCCGAGATTGGTGATTGCCTCAATTTCAAACCACGGCTCGACCACATCGTCATCCCCCAGATCGCATTTGCACAGTATTTGACGAAGCCTGTACTCGACATCGGCGTGCAGCGGATCCTCGGTGACAACGACAGATCGAGGCAGTACTTCAGGCCAGGTATCATAGAAATCGCAGAACACGGGAAGGCGTTCCGGCTTGGACAGATTATTCGAATCTCTCCAGAGCCGCTCCCGTTGAAGGTTCTCCCTGCCCTGAGCCGCCTCTGCAACCCGATAGGCGAGCTCCCGAATCGTCTGTCGTGATTGTTCAGCCGGAACCATAACTCCGTCTCCTCGTTACTGTATCGAACATGATCAGGACGTTCTCCAGGGGCACCAGCGGCTGAATATTGTGAACCTGGGCAAAAACGAAACCGCCCCCGGGCGCGAAGATTTCGATCAAACGCTCGGTCTCCCGGCGGACCTCCTCTGCGGATCCGGTGGCAAGGACGTGTTGGGTATCACAGCCGCCCCCCCAGAATACGATATCCCGTCCGAACTCTCGCTTCAGACGTGCAGGATCCATGTCTCTGGCCATATACTGCACCGGATTTAGGATTTGCACGCCCATTTCAATAAAGTGAGGGATGAAAGGATAGACACTGCCGCAGCTGTGGAGGAACAGATACATATCTGTACGTTTTCTGATGTATTCGTAGAGTTTTTGCTGATAAGGTTTTACGAGCTTCTCATACAGTTCCAGCGAGATCAGGGGACCGTCCTGGTGCCCTAGATCGTCGTTGAGCTGAATGATATCGACTCTGTCTTCAACGGCTTCGACATAATGGTCGAAGTCCTCAATCGTCGCCGCCAGCAGTTTGTCAAAAAAGGCCTCCACAAGCCCAGGATCGCTAAGCAGCATGATGAGGAACGTCTCCATGCCGAACAGACGATTGCCTCTTTCAAGAAAGTTCCCTCCGAATTGACCGAGGACCGCGTAATCGGAAGCTCTGAGCTTCATGGATTCCTTTCTCAGCCACTCAGACTCCCCTTTGACGAACTCGTGCAGATCAAAGGCTTCCAGATCCCGCCGGCTCTCGACTGAAGACATAGGGTTATGGATACGGGAGAAATAATAGCCGTCTTTCGGCATCATATAGGCGGGAATTCCCTTTTGATTGTGTATAATTAAATTTCCGGACTCATCTTCTTTAGGATCGTACTGCCGTGGGAAAAATGCCCTCGTCCCGTCCTGCAATCGTCCCGGTTTATAGCCATCTATCTTAAATCCTATTGGTGGGGCAGGAATCAAGCGATGGAGTTGAACGACATCTGAATTAAAATATTCGATTACAGACTGTTCCGGATCGGCCAGCATTTGGGGAACGTCATACACCCTGGCCCCCTCACTGTTCAGTTCAAGGTGTTTGGTAAGCCTGCTGTAGGTCATCGCATGAATGCCGGTAACCCGGGATGAGGCGAAATCAATTGGGATATTGTCAGGGACCTCATGCTCCAAAGCTGTCAAAACGCGCTCTCGAGACGTCATACGTTTCTCTCCCCCTCCGACGGGCTGATAATATCCCTCACTTGCCTCGCGAATTAAGAATCCGTTCTACCTGCCGATTTAGCTCGCTGTCGGCCTCATGAAGTTTTTCCAGCCTTTTTGCCTGTCTCTCAACTGTTTTTGTTAAATCTTTATCCCGCACCTTGATCATTCGGTTTACCTCCGAGGGTGCTACGCCTCCCTGGGAATCATGGACTTCGACAAACCTACTTGGATCAAGGGCGGATTCGAGTGGATCCGAATCGATACGTATAGTTTTGCCGGTAACCTTCAACGCTGCCTGTTTTACAAGCTCAGGAGAGACTTCCGTGGCAAGACGCCCCTCGGCCAGACATGTGCGAACAACTTCTGCAACAATCCCGTGGGCCATCCGCAGCGGTATGTTCGCTTCCCTGTACAGTAAAGCTGCTAATTCGGTAACTGTAGAAAAACCTGCCCGAGCATGCTTAAGCATCATTTCTTTGTGAACAATAAGGGTATCGATTCCTTCCCCCATTAAGGCAAATACTCGAATCACCTCCCTGATCGTCGGATGTATCTTGAAGGCCAGTTCTCTCATTTCAATTACATCACCATACGGTACGGCGTGGGCGGAGCATACAATTTCACCGAAGCTCCCCAAAATCTGCCCCAAAGCCATTCTGCATATTTCAAATATTGCGGGATTTTTTTTCTGAGGCATCATGCTGGAGGGATTGGTCAGGTGATCTGCGATTTCCACCATGCCAAATTCAAAACTCGACCAGATATCTAGATCGTTGGCCACCCGGCTCAGAGGTATCATCAGGTTGGTAAGAGCTGCGACACAGTCGACGATAAAATCCGTAGCCGCCACTGCATCGTTGGAATGCTCGACAAGACCGTCAAATCCCAGCAGATCGGCAGGCATTTGACGGTCTATATCAAAGCTTGTTCCAGATAGGGCACCACAGCCCAGCTCGAAACGATTAGTCTTGGAATAGGCCTGCTCCACCTGTAGAGAAGCCCTGTCGACAGCGTCGAAGAATCCGAGAAGATAGTGTCCGTAAGTCGTCGGCTGAGCGTGCTGCAAATGCGTGTATCCGGGCATCACGGTGGAAACGTGTGCAGAGGCGTTCTTCAAGAGAATTTTACGGAAGGAAATAGTCGCCTCGATCAGCCCGATCAGTAAATCGGCCAGCTCCATACGATAGAACGGGGGAGGAATCGTCCGAGCTATATTCACATCGGATGCAATCTGTCCAATCTTTGCGGTAAGATAACGCTCCAACTGCATCATGGGTTCCCAACCACTCGGGTCCCAGTTTTGTATCATTTCTGTGATAGCACGTTCGTCGATGCGGTAAAGCGCTTCAAGGATCTTCTTTCCCCTTTCGGCGCTGATCACTTCCTGCTTGATGAGCATGAGTGTCCATGCTTTATGAACCTTGACGAACAGGGGTATTTGTCTGGAAGCGTTCTGAATGAAGTAGTGCTTTCGTTCCTCGTCCAGGATACTTTTCCTCTGTCCTCCAATCCGTCCAAAGGGATCGAGCGTGTCCTTTCTTTCAATGATATTCATCACCCTTCCTGACTAGCTTATCCATAACTCCTGTAACGTTCGTCAATCTCATTGGTTCTCCTATGGAAATCAGCAAACTTAGGTTCGGCAGACGGAGCCGTGTTCAACCATGTGTCCAAGATCTCTACGGCAATACCTTCTCCCGTTAATCTGATGCCAAGAACAAGAACATTCGCGTTGTTTGCCTCTCTGGCGACTTTCGCAGAAAACGAATCTGGACAAAGAGCCGCCCGTACTCCGGGGTACTTGTTGGCTATGATGGAAGCTCCGGTACCGGTATGGCAAAACAGCACACCCTGTTCACATTCTCCCGTTGATATCAACTCACCCAACTGCCGGGCCGCTTCGACGTAATCTACCTTCTCGCCTTGAAGCGATCCCAGGATAATGGGATGAATACCATTTTTTTTCAGGTGAGTCAGAACTACTTCGGTTAAACAACACTGTTTCGGACTACTAACGGCGATTTTCATAAATCCGTCCCTCCCTCTCCTTACTGGTATTGTAGTCTTCTTACCGGTCTTCTCTATCCATATTCTTGCTGCATTTCTAGTTCTTTTTTAACCTGATGCTCGTTTTGTAAGCTTCAAGGCGGATCAGCGCTGATTCCAGTTGCGGAGTGAACCTAATATTCCAGACCGAGCTGAACCGCTTTCTCTTTCCGAAGTAAACCGTTTTTTTTGTTCCACCCGCGCTGGGCGTAATAGGAATCGAGAAATTTAGCGAAGATTCGTTCGTCTAGTCGCGTTCCGTCCGATTTCTCGGGCAGCTCACAGATCCATCTGATCGTTTCATCGACACTTCGATTTCGTTGATAATTACGCACGTGCAGCATCCGCTCCAGGTTGAAGATCCGCTCCCCTATTAAATCCAAATCAGCCGAGGAAACCTGTTTCCCGATCAGGGGAGACAACATTTTGCTTTCCGCATCGAGGTCTCCGGAAATGTCTTCAGCACAATCCAGCTCAGTCTGGTTCCCGAAAGAGGCGAAGGTCTTTGGAAAGACAAAATCACAGAGCAGCAGGCTGTCCTTGATACAGCTTCGATTCTGGTGCCAGATAGCATAGCGAACCTTGTCTTCCACCGGTTCGAATCCGGGGCTGATTATGGCGGCGTTCGCGAACAGTTTCGCGTACACTCGCTCGATTTTCTCCGTTGGAACATTTGCTTTCGGTTTGGGGACGCCGTGA
This sequence comes from Spirochaetaceae bacterium, assembly GCA_020353535.1. Lineage (GTDB taxonomy): Bacteria > Spirochaetota > Spirochaetia > SZUA-6 > DRHE01 > JAFGQJ01. Next base: position 1,013,834 of record CP070696.1, read on the forward strand.
TGGGGCGGCAGTATATATTCTAAAAAAGAGCTCTGGTGGTGACTGGCCATCGGATCGCGGGTATCGAACGCCCAATGAAGCATGGAAAAAAGCCACAAAGGGCTGGGTTGAGATTCCGCCGCCCGTCCCAATCTGTGAGATGGAAATCCATAGGCAGGCTGAAGAAAGCGGGCGGTGTCTGTGAGTTGAGACCACAATTCGCGTGGAATACCCAGAAGGTCCAGCCGTTCGGAAATCCTGATCAGGCTCTCAGCCATGATATCAGCCACTCCCTGCCTGTAAGCGATACGGCGGAGAAAATCGAGCCAAAATTCGGCGTGGTTTATATTCAGCTCCAGCTCCTTCACCCGGGTAACTCCATTTCTCACGAGAATCTCGAACCATGGATAGAAGTTGAAATATTCCCAGGCGCTCAAACCCAGATCCTCTATCAGGTACTGAATCTCCGCTCCACGCTCAAAACCCGGTGTGGCAGCCGTACGGATTTTCCCGGCCTCATCCCTGCTATATTCGGTCCTAGGCCAACCCCGGTTCACCGCTTCGGTCAGGCAATGACCCATTACGGTAATCCGATCATTTCCGGACGGTGAGGCCACATTACGTCTCGTTCTTGTAGTGCAAATGCAAGGACAGGCGGCGGTACAGATGTGCCTATCACCACGATCCTTGTTGGGACGAACCATGTGCAGGAAATTGGGGCCATTTTTCACAAGTTCTTGAATTTCATGGCAGGACTTGAGAAATCCCTTGGGATCCGCTACCCGTATACCACGGGTACCACGGATGGCGATTGCCTTCACCCGCTTGGAACCAAGCACCGCCCCAAAACCAGCCTGGCCGGAGGCGTTACTCAAATTATGCTGAATCGTTGCAAAACGGACCAGATGTTCTCCGGCAGGTCCGATGCACAGGACCTGTGTTCCTGATCCGTGGATCGCCTTTAAACGTTTCTGAGTCTCAAAACATCCGCCGCCCCAGAGATCCTGAGCATCTCGGAGCTCGACACTTCCATCACAGATCCACAAGTAAACGGGCTTGCGCGATTTCCCAATCAAAACCAGGCCGTCAAATCCGGCATACTTCAATTCCGGCGCCCAGTACCCACCAATATGGGAGCGAGTATACCAAGGTTTAGGATAGACTCGCGGTGAAATCGCCGAGGCGATCCCGCCACCGGATGTGGGCGCCGCGGTTCCTGTCAATGGACCGGTCATGAAAACAATCATATTATCGGGATCGAACGGTCCAATTCCCCCGGCAAGTTCATCCCAGGCAATCTTTGTACAGAATCCCTTTCCCCCCAAGAACAACTCCGTGTACGGCTCAGTACTCCGGCGGGATGCCGACCCGTCCGACAGGTTCACTCTCAGTATCTGTCCAGTCCATCCATACATACAAATACTCACTGGGATTTTCGGATTCGAAACTTCAGGGCATCCCGTGGACAAATATCCACACATAGAGGACCTTCACTTCTATCCCTGCATAAGTCGCATTTAACGTACACGATTCTGCCATTTTGATCCGTTTTCCTGAGTACCTCGGCATGAGGCATCAAGGGACAGGCTGCGGCGCAGTCCCCGCAACCGATGCAACGAGCGCTGTCTATATAGCGGGCCCCCGTCCGGCCGTCGATTCGCACGGCTTCCTGTGCGCAGGATTCATAGCAGGCTGGATGGCGGCACTGTGCACACACATGAGGTACGAATTGAAGGTTGAGGTGGTCTTTTTCCACGTAAATTCGCGCCGATGATGGCTGGCAGATCCCGCCATGGAAAAGCGTACAGGCGACCTCACAGAGGCCGCAGCCGCTGCAGAATCGCTGGTTGACTCTCAGGTGTCCGGCCGATGGTATCATCGTGTTCCTCTCTGCTTTTTTCCGAGTCAGTGTTCAGAGGCTAGCGCTTTTTTTGAAGGATATTCGAGGTGGCTCGGAATTGCCTCGGTGTGATGCCGGCAAGCTCCTTGAATTTTTTTGTAAAATAACTCTGCCGCTCATATCCAACCTCTGCGGCGATGTCGATGATCGGCAGATTTGTATTGGTCAGCAACTCCTGTGCCCTGGCTATCCGCAATTCGATAATATACTCGATGAAACTCTTGTTCATGACTTTCTTGAACAACTTGCTGAAGTATTCCGGTGTGATGCCCAGTTGTTTCGAGATCTCCCCTTCGCTGGGGAAGCCGTCCCTGGCATTTTGAAGAATCTCCACCGCTTCTTTGATGAGATGATTGTGCTGCAATTTGATCTGTCTCTCAATGGCCACGTCATCCAGCGAGTCTGCAATATAGGAGACCGCATAGAAGAATAAATTCCCCAATCTAAGGAGTTCGGCATCAGGATAATATCTGAAGCCGTTGTATTCCTGTTTCAATTTTTCCGCATTGCAGCCCCGATGCGCGATCTTTTCCCATATATACTCAAATCCTTTATCGGGATTCTTATACTTCCTTATCTGACCACAGAATATAGTTCCCACGAACTCTCCACGAATAATCAGAGGAATTATCAATTCCACGATCCCTGCTGGACATTCGTCGATGAATGGTTTTCTGACAATAGCCGCCTTTCTTGCTCTTTCGATACCATCATAGGCTTTACAACCCTTTATTTTTGGTGAGGATTTGACTAGGGTGCAGAAGGCATTCAAGTGCCCGATTCGTTCCAGAAAGACTTTGGCTTTGTAGGTAGGTTTCTTCTCATAGTGAGTTTTAAATAATATACAAATCGTGAGACCGGTGAGGGATTCGAAAGTATTGATTACTTCCTGGAATTGGTAGCTGGCATGGTCATAGAACCTACTACTCAAGCGCACGACATCGTCCTTTCGATGATGCCCGGTTGAAGGCGTGTTTATACTCATGTGCCGGTGGTTCATTCATTAGATCTTATGAGAATTTTACAAAAAAAGAAATCCAGGAAATTTCGATGATGCTATACTGTAAACGGCAGGGGTATCTAAAGACGGTTATATGACCTTGAGATTTTTTTGACAACAAGGTCCTGAATACGTACTTTAGTTTGAAAAGGACAGGGTGGAATGAACAGCGAAAACAGCGGAATTGCGAGGATCGTCAGAGGACTATCGGTGATCGACGGTGCAGGGGTTCGTCTGCACCGGATCATCGGATCGCCCCGGCTCAATCATGTGGATCCCTTTGTGCTCCTCGATGAGTTCAAAAGCGACAATCCCAAGGACTACATCGCCGGTTTTCCCGATCATCCGCACCGCGGCATTGAGACAATCACCTATATGATCACCGGCAATTTTCGCCACAAGGACTCCCGCGGGGGAGGCGGATTGCTTTCAGCCGGCTGTGTGCAGTGGATGACGGCGGGCAGGGGAATCATCCACAGCGAGATGCCGGAGATGAAAGACGGGCAGTTGTGGGGTTACCAGCTCTGGCTCACCTTGGCCGCCAGGGACAAGATGATCGAGCCTCGATATCAGCACCTCAATCCGGAGGACATCCCGGTCCTCAAGACTAATAGGCTGACCGTAAAACTCATCTCCGGGAGCTACCAGGGCACTAGCGGCCCGGCCCTGACCCAGTTTCCCGTCAGCTACTTCGATATAGCCCTCAAAAAAGATGGTCTGTTCCAGCTGCCCCGGTCGGAGGAGGAGAACAGCTTTCTGTACGTACACTCTGGAAGCGTATCCGTGGAGGTGAGCGATCAGCCGCAGCAGGTATCCGCGGGAGAGCTCGCCCTGCTGGCCAAGGCGGCGAAACCGGGAGGACCGGCAGGCAACGCCCAGGTTTCGGTACGGGGGATGGAAAATGAATCGGGTTTTTTATACTTCAGCGCCATCCCGCACAACGAGCCGATCGTACGTGGTGGTCCTTTTGTCATGAACAGCGAAGAGGAGATTCGCCAGGCCTTCCTCGACTACCAGACCGGGAAACTGTTCTAGTTCCTTTAAAGTCTGAGAACAGTGCGTTTCACCGAGATCGCCCCCTCAGGGCAAATTTCCTGGCAGCAGTAGCAGCGGATGCAGCGGTTGTACGTGTACTTCGGCGGCTCCTTGTCATTTCCCTTGTACCAGTCCAGCGCTTTGGGCTGAACCGGACAGGATAGTACGCACTGCCCGCAGCGCACGCATTTTCGACGATCCAGCACCGGCCTTTGGGCAATAAGGTTATCAATCCGGGCCAGCATCCCCTGGGGAGAGAAATCCCGAACCAGTCCCCGCTTGACTTTGAAGCCGCCCGGCCGGGCGGAAGACAGAGAATCGCCGACGATTTCGATCTCATCCTTCTTGTAGGTGCCTAATTCCCATCGCCTTCCGGGTCCGCTGGTGGGCACCCGCATCGGGTCCAGCTCAATCAGATCGCACATCACCGTGTCTAAAGCTACCGGATCGGTGGAAAACAGCAGGACGCCCACATGAACCGGATCTCCGTTTCTGGGTCCGTTTCCCTCCATAGCCATGACACCGTCCATGATATGCAGCCGAACCTTTGGTTTCAGCAGCAGGTTTAGTGCCACAAGCATTTGGGAGAAGGAGAAGGCGTTGGGATGGGTATAGTGGTAGCGCCGCTTGGTCTGTCCCGGGATGCATCCATAGAGGTTCTTCACCGCTCCTGTCATCCGTGTGACCATGTGGGTTTTCAGCTTGGAAAGGCTGACGATCCCGTCGGCGGCAAGCACGCCGTTCGCAATGAGGAATCGATTCGCCTGGGGTGAGTCCGGAAAATCGACCTGCCGTCCCTGATCGAAATCCGCTGTCCCCAGCCCCAGCTCCTCGGCGACGGTCGCCAGGCCCGCGGTGGTGAGACTGGGCCCCGAATCGCCGTGGCCCGGAGAATCACCACAGGTTATGGCCTTCACCCTCTCCCGAAACAGTCCACCCACCGCTTTGAGGATGGCAGGGTGGGTGCAGACGCAGCTTCCCGGTGAATCGCCGGCCAGGACGTTCGGTTTAAGTAGAATCCGGTCATCGGCGGCAGCAAACGCATCGATTCCGCCTAAAAGACCAATACCGCTGCGCACTGCGTCCATTACCTCCCGCTCGTCGTAGGTCGAGCAGCGAATCAGGGCGACTGCGGATGTACTCATCAAGATGCTCCTTCTCGAGATCACGCGGGTTTTTTTAGCTGTTTTGTGCTACTTTTTTACACGGATCGTTCGATACTTGGAAGTGTAGGATACTTTTTACCGTGAAGTATAGAGGTATACAGCTCATGGCCGCTGCAGCCGGCCTGCTACTGCTGGCTGCCACGACCCTCTGGAGCCAACGATCGAGCGATTCTTCCAAAGCCTTTAAAACCTGTCTGTTCCCCACGGTTGACCTGTCTACCACTGAGGAGTACGGGGAATACCAATCGATTATCACCAACCAGCTGCGCGCCGAACTCAGGAATGCCGGCTTCACAATCATCCCGCGGGAGCAGTGGGACCCGGTGCGGGAGCAGCGGGGTGTGCGCCCCAAAGATCTGTATAGGGGGGAGTTCGCCTTGCCAGTTGCTCGCCAGGCGGGAGCGGAGATGGCAATTCTGAGCTCCTTCAGCGTTGAAGACGGTCTGATGGCGTTGGACATTAAATGCTACGATGTTCTGCAAAACGTTCTCATCACCGGGGTGTTTAAGACCGTCCGCGTCAACCTCTCGCTCTACACCGCTATCGGCGAGTCGGCGGCCGAACTGATGCCTAAAATCACGCCCATCGGCCCTCCGCCGGTTGAACAATCACCGGTTGTCAAGGAGATCGCCCTGCTCTCGCGGGACGAGGGCATGCAGGTATACATGGGCGATGAAGGTCTTGTCGGATCAATTTCCGATGGGACGCTTCTGCTGCCACCCATTCCCTTCGCCATCGGCACCAAAGTCAGCATTGAGAAAAGGAAAGACGGCTATCACATCGGCGAAGAGACGGTGAAATTAAACAAGCCGGAAATGGTGGTAAAGCTCAAGCCACTGCGCAAACAGACCCAAACTGCAACGGAGTTGAATTGGACTCTTGGACAGCTGCTCGGTTTCGGACTCGCCCAACGGTTTTATCTAAAGCCGGATCAAACCTATATCTGCGCCGAGCACTACTTTTACGTGCAGCATGCCTTTGCCGGCGGAAAACCCGTATTCCACCACGACTTACGGGCCCTTTTCGGCGGATACGTCTTCTCGGGCCCGCATCAGCTGCTGCGCGTCAATTTGTCCACCGGCATGGGTATGATCGTCACCTACCTAAGCCTACCTGATCAGCCGATGTATGCGGATTTTTATTGGAACCTCGTTAATATGGCACTCGAACTGAATTTCAACAAATACGTGTTGTACCTCCGTTCTGAAGCGAAATACGCTATGGGCCTGGGGCCGAAGAATCTGCTCGGCAGGGAATGGATCGGTCTGACCAGCGAAGGAGGACCGACGATATTTACCTTGGGAGTTGCCAGGAAGTGGTGAGAAAGCCGATTCTCCTTCTACTAGTCATTCTCCCCGTTTTTCTGCTCCTGGCCAGCTGTGATATCGTTCTCCAAGTGCTCTCCCTTTCCCCCTTCCCCGGATACCTCGCTCAGGCCGTCGCCTCTACTGACCTGCATGAGGAAATCGTAGCCTACGTCGGCAGTGAAGATGCGGAGTGGCGTGGTGCAGTTCACGTACTGAGGAATGTAGGGCCGCCTTCAGAAGAATACGTGTTCCTGATAATCCGCAAAGGTTTTGGAGGCCAACGGGTCTACGCCCTGGACACCGAGCTGAACTTGATCAGCTATGATTCGATCGTTGACCAGTATCCATTGAGCCTGGTAGACGCAAACGATGATTTTACAGTCGGGAACGTGAAGTTTGATCATACAGATCTCACTGCAACAACACCGTACTATCCGGATATATCGATCTACTGGGAAGACCAGGCATTCTCCCAAATGGCCAGTCGCAACTATGTTCTTCGAAATATGGGCGACATGATCGAAGTCGGGGAGTTTGATCTGACCTGGGGATCGCTGAGCCCGACACAGATTACTCTGGGCAGCCCCTCTAATATGTGGCTCAGAGGCATCGGTTTCGATCCGGTGGTGATCGATCCGATCGTGGGTGCCGAACCGGTCTACCTGATCTTCACCACATCTGATACAGACGGGGATGACGCATTCCTGCAGATCGTGAGAACCCCGGCCTCGGATTATCCAGCTCTTGCAACACCGATTTTCTCGACCTATCCAGTCTCAGCTCCCGTAGACGGTGTGCGAGGCTGGCGGGACTGCTACTATACGCGTAAGGGGGTGGTGGCGGAAACCAATAACCGGGGTCGATATGTGCTGGTTAGCCTCGAGGGGGAGGAAATCAAACGGTTCTGGGTTACCAGAGAAGACGAACCTGCCCTGGATTTCGACATCGACGGGAACTACTACTACATCCTCGATGAAAAAGATATGCGCCTGTACAAGGCGGCCACCGGATTCTAGATGTCTGCGAAGCGGCTGTTGATCACTGCACTGCTCCTCTTTCTGCTCACCGCGACCTCTCATGGACAGGAAACGGAGGAAACCCGTCGCTTGATGGTTTTCTATGAAATACTTCCAGGAACAGGTTTGAGCGAGCGGGAAACCGTGTTGATATACGAAACCTTGCTGATCGAGCTTTCAGATGCCAGCGAACGCATGGCGGTGAAGGAGTACACCGGGCAATCCATCCCAACCTCTGACGAAGAAAAAAACAGAGCAGCGGAACAGCTGGAAGCTGATTCCTGGCTCCATGTCCGGATATCGGGCAACACCGATCTTGTGACCATGCATATTCGTGCTCTGGATATGCTTTCGGGCCGGGTCGTGATCGAGGAGACCATTGAAAAGGAACTGCTGCGTGGGATAAGAGATCTGCAGCGGCAGTTCTGGCAGGAGCTATCGACCTCGCTCGCCGACTATTTCGCCAGTGCGATTTCAAGGGACATGAATCGGGGTACCTTGGTGTTCGAAGGGATTCCCGGAACCCGGATTCTTGGCAGTGCCTGGAAACGGACCAAAGTCGATCCTCAAGGCCAAGTCAGCATCCCGGTCCCGCTGCCGGCCACCGTTCCGTTCCGCGCGACCAAACCGGGATTTTTTCCCATAGAGGGACAGGTCTACATGGACCAGATGGAGAAACTCGTGGTCTTGGAGCAGCAACGGGGCGCAAGGGCGGCATTTGATGTCTACCTCAACAATATGAGCTACCCCGGTGTGAATTTCACCTATTTCTTCGTTCCCGATTCCATTTTTGGTCGAGCCGGAATTCTGACCTATCTCGTCGGCTTGGTACTCGACGACAGAGACGGGGAGTCAGAAAGCATATTCACGGGCCATTCCCTGAACAACATCACCATGTCTTTGGGATTTTTCCTGAACGATGCCGACCGATATTTTCGGCCGTACTTCGCTCTGGGTGCGACCTGGCGATTCGTCACCGCAGAAGGGTACTGGGGTCTGGAGCCGATAGCCCCCTTCGCCGCCCGACCAATACTTGGCTTTGAGTATGCCCGCAATCAAAAGATCAAGCTATTTGCCGAGTATGCTCCCTACTTTTATTGGGCACCGAAAAGAAATCTATTCGAGCTCACCCTTCCACTCGACCGGGACCTTGCCTTTCTCTTCATTCCGAAGCAAGACGATCTGGTTGAGTGGGCCTGGGTGTGGGAGATCGTGGTTTTCAATGTGGGAGTGAGGATTCGCATATGAAAAAGCTGGGCGTTGTATTTCTGACATTTATCGTTCTCAGTTCATGTTATATTCCACCGTTTCGGGAAGAACTATCTCTCGCTCTGCCGGTTACCAAAAAGATGGAGGGTGCCGTCGTCGTCGGCCCGTTGGATCGCCGTCCCTGGGATTTTCAGGGACGCGAGATCGTGTTCTACCCGTCTAAAGACGCCTTGAGAATTCAGACCAATGAGTTCATCCGGGGCTTCATCGTGGCTACGGACGACCGTTCAGCCCGATTGATGTTCGTCGATCACGGCCTCACCGTGGATGATGATTATTACATCGGCTCCGACAACACCTTTCCGCTGGAGAATCCCGATGACAAAGCATTTGTCTTCCGTGCTGTTACCTTAAAAGATGACAACGATAATGATAGTACGGAGTTCCTGGGAATTATCGCATTCAACAACGTAATCAAAATGCGGGAATATCTAATTTTTGACCAATCTTTGAGCGTGATCACCGGGATCGACTTGAATGTCGGAGTTCTGATGCTCGGTGCCGGTTTCTTTCCGGATAGTGCACCGACAGCAGATAGGTTCTACTCCATAAGCATCGACGCGGCTGGACTCTATATAGAGGAGGAATATGACGCCGATAGTGGTCTTCCTTCTGGCTGGAATCGAAGCCCTTCTGCCCTGCCGGGACTTCCGGAAGACATGACCAACTGCTTCTACTCCCTGCTTCCCGCTCCTATTTCTCCAACAAATCGCGCCTATCTCAGCGTGTACGACGGGGCTCGCCGGCAATATCGAAATTTTTCGTGGGATGATGGTTTGCAGCTGCAAATACTCGCGGATATGGATCGGCGAATCGACCTGGTTCTCTCAAACGATTGGTTGTTCAGCAAAGACGGAAACAAGGGATACGTCTACAACGGAGACGGCGAATTGCTCAACAGCTTTGTCATGGGCGGTCTGACTCTTGTGTATGAGATGTACGACGGTGTCAGAAATCGTGTGGTGTTTACCATACCCGTGTGGGCGCCCGTTTCTACGGGGGACAGAAACTGGGAAGATAAACTGTACTTTCTGATTTATTGGATTCCTATCGAGCAGCTGGCGGATCTTTAGGTATAATCCCTTTTGGCCACACAGGCCTATTCCCTACTCCCGCACCAGGACGCGCAGATCGTCGATCAGGTCGACCATTTCCGGGACATCCCGGTAACGGGTCTTCTCAGCCTCCAGAAACAGGTCGCGGGATTCGGCACGGTCCCGAACCGAAAGCTCAAAGAGGATATCGCTCAAGTCTTCAGCGGCACTCGCCCTGCCGGCCTTCTCGAAGGCTTCGTCGTAGCGTTTGATACGCTCCCACAATCCGGGGAAGCTGTCTTCGCTAGCGCTGAGGAAGGCGTTTAGATAGAGTTTACTTTGAACCAGTGCATCCCCTCCCCGGGCATTCAGCAGGGCATCCTCCTGCTGGGCGTATTCCCGGTAGTTGTCCACCAGCTTGTTGTAGCGCCGCTCCACGTTTTCCAGGCGGGTGATCTTCCTCCTGACCTCTTCTTCCACGTTTTCCAGGGCGGCGGCCTGCTCGGCCTGCATCTGTTCGATCTTCGAATCTTTTGAGCCTAGCTGGCCGTTCAGGGAGGTGATCTGGTTTTTCAGAGAGGCGATCTCCTCTTCAAGTGCCTGCTTTTCCTTCTGCAATGTCTCGGTCAGGGCTACTTTTGATTCCAGTTCTTCAGTCAGGTTGTTTACTCGATCTTCCAGCTCGCTTGCCGCGACTCCCGATTCGGACCGCGCTCTTGCGACCTCTTCTTTCAAGGCGGCGATTTCCCTGTTTTTCTCCTCGATGCTCTGTTCAAGAGCGGTGGAGTCGCCGCTTTGAGCGTCCAAACGCGCTCGCAGATCCCGGATCTCCCCGTTCTTCTCCTCCAATTGGCTCTCCAGACCGGCAATATCGCTACGCAGAGCGGCCACGGCTTCACCATCTGTGGTCGGGGCACCACGAGCTTGCGCTTCCTGCTCAAGCGCCTGCACGGATTTACGGATCCCCTCAGCCGCGGAAGCCACCTGGGTGCTGTTTGGATACCTGCCGATCAGTTCGATATAGCCGAGTATGGCGTTGTTGTACTCCTCCTGATTGTACAGGGTCTCCGCTGCAGCCAGGGGCCCGGCGGCGTTGGAGCTGTCCTGTCTGCGCAGCTGGGTGATTCCCAGCTCGTAGCCGGAGCGGCGAACCTGGCTGACCATCTTCTCCACGGTGGCGGCGTCTTCGGGAAGATAGGCCAGGGCTTTCGTGTAGTTATCCAGGGTTGCGGTATAATCCCCCCGACCGAAGGCGGCTTCCGCCCGTTGAAGGAAATCCCGCAGAGTCTGACGGCGTACCTGCTCCGACTCGTCCCCTTTTGCCAGAAAGTAGGCGTGAGCCTTGTTGATCTCAGGTAGCAAATTGAGGGCTTCCCGGTAATTCGCCTCCGCACCGGCGATATCCCCCCGCCTGAATTGGGCGTCCCCCTCGATCACCCGGTTCTTCATGGTGTTTAGCAGGTCCGCCGAGGCGATCAGGGAGGTGGCGTCTACTTCGGTTTTCTGCATCTCCCCCTTCACCAGGCTGCTGATCGAGTCGACCACGAACAACTCGATCTCGCGGCGCTGCAGCATGTTGGGCAGGGTAGCCACCGAAGGATCATCCATGTACTCTTTGATCGCTTCCAGATCCTCGAGGGCTCTATCGTAGTCGCCTCCCTGGAGGTCCTTCTTCACCTGGCTGTAAAAACCGCTGAGCTGTTCCGCGGCCAGGGTCTGCTTCTCCTGCTGCGCGGCCAGCTTGTTCAGCTCGGCCTTGGCCTCGAGGGTGGCTTGTTCCAGCTGCTTGGCCTGGGCGTCAAGTTGAGTGCGTAGCTCAACCTCCCGCGCCTCAGCCTCCTCGAGAACCTGCTGGCGATCCGCCTCGGCGAGTGCCAGATTCTGCTGATATTCTTGCTGCAGCGTTCTGAGGCTCTCCTCCTGCCGCTGCCGATCCGCCTCGGCTTCCCGTTTGAAGGTTTCCATTTCCGTCTGCACCAGAGCTGATTTTTCCGATTCCAGATCCTGCAATCGGGTGGTGATATCCGCTTCGGAGACCCCCTGCTGGCGCAGTCTCTCTCGTTCAAAGACCAGTTCGGCGTCCAGGGCACTGCGAAGCTCAGCCTCACGGGCGGCGACCTTGGCGTCCATATCCGACTGGAGCTCCTGCCTTTGTCTGTCGATGTCCTGCAGCAAGGTTTGGATTTGGTTGATTTCCCGGTTCTTGGCCTGCAGAGCGGCCTCTGACTCTTTTTTCAGCTCTTCGATCAGCCTGCCCTCCGCCGACGCAATGGCGCCGCCCTCCTCCATCAGGACGGTTTCGCCCCTCTGAAACAGGTAGTAAAGGGTGAATCCACCGCCGGCCAGGAGCACTACAAAGGAAATATTGACCAAAAGGGGAAAGAGGAAACCCTTCTTCACGGCTTTCGGTGCCATGGTTTCCGGGGTCACGGAGATCCGGCTCTCCTCGGAGACCCTTTCAATCTCGTGAAGGATTTCTTGTTGGTCCTCCTTGGAGATCCCCGAGCTCTCGTCTAGGACGAATTCCTCGTCGTCGAGTCCTTCTTGGGTGTGGTTACGAATTTCAAGAGCTCGCTGAAACAACCCACTCACGATATGGTATCCCGGTTCTATAATCGACTCAGGGTGTTTAAATCTACACCTACTTTTCCGTCATGATCTCCACGCCGTTCCAGTCTGCCGGAGGCGGAGTTGCCTGGAACTGACGACAGCGGTCTATCATCAACTGAGAAGCGTAATCTTCGGAAAAGATCTTACGGACATCCTGGAAATAGTGGATAGCCTGGTCGAAATCCTTCTTGTAGTAATGGTCCATTGCAGTATTGTGAAGCGTCCAAGCCTTGTCTTCCTCTTCACTCAGCGTTTTTTTTGCCGAGTAGATCTTGACACCTTTGGCCCTGCCCTTTACAGCAACGGTGTCGATCAACCTACAGCGCACCTGCTCGTGGACTTTCTGGTGCAGGCTTTCGGATATAAGCAGTGGTTGCTTGTACTTCTTTGTCAATCCCTCCATGCGGGAGGCCAGGTTCACCATATCCCCGATGATGGTATAATCCATCTTCTTGTCCGTACCGATGTTACCGACCGTGACCACCCCGTAGTTGATGCCCACCCCTATGCGGAATTCCGGTTTGCCCAGCTCACGTTGATGAGCGTTGAAATCCCCCAATGCCTCAGTCATCTCGATGCCGGCCAGCACCGAGTTCAGAGCGTCATCTTGATGGCGGGCCGGAGCCCCAAAGAAGGCCATGATGGCGTCCCCAATGTACTTGTCTATGGTACCGCCTCGAGCCGCGATAATGTCCACCATGACGGTGAAGTAGCGGTTCAGGGAGCTCACCAGATCATCGGGCATCATCTGCTCGGAGATGCTGGTAAAGCTGCGGATGTCTGAAAAGAGGATGGAGATCACCCGGTTCTCTCCGACCAGCATCTTCTCCGGATTCGCGAAAAACTGGTCGATGACATCCGCGGGCACGAACTTCTGGAACATAGTGCGGATCTTGTGCTCTTTTTTCTGGGCTACCGCCGCTCCCAATGCGTAGCGCTTTATCTGTTTGTAGGCCCTCTCCAACGCACCCACCATGATGTTGAAGGTGTGGGCCAGTTTGCCCGTCTCGTCGTTGTACTCCACCGCCACCCGGCTGGTCATGTCATTCGTGGAGATTATATTCTCCATGGCCTGCACGATCCGGGTCAGCGGATTGGTCAGGTAGCCGGCAAAGACCAGGACCATGATCACTCCCAGAATGATCGCCGCCACCAGAATGATGCCGGTGCGCTGGGTGATCTGGTTGACCTGGCTGTAGAAGGTATCCCGTTCCTCAGACACCAGGATGTACCAGTCGAAGGGCTCGAGGTAGAAACCCTTGGCTACCCGCTCCTTTCCGGCTATCCGAGGAGTGATCAGATCCCCGGTTCGGGATTCTACGATCCGCTGCAGCTCCGCGCGTTCGTTCTCTTCCAGGGCCAGATCTCCGGTCTGCATGGCCAGGTTCAACTCACCGTCCAGTGCAAAGATGACCTCGGTATCACTGCGGACGATACTGTTGGCGTAGCTCTCGATGGCAGCTTGGGTGGCTGCCACCATTGACGGACGTTCCGTCATGTTATTCTCCACCAGCAGAAGCCACTGGCTCTCTGCGTATTTCTGGAACTCCGCCGCCTTGAAGCCCAAAAACTCCGTTGCGATCCCTGTAATCGCATTCGTGGCGGAGAAGAAGGAAGAGACCCCCGTCAGAAGTAGAGTGGTGATGATCAGCGGGAGGACGATCAGGACGATTTTTAAGCGGATGCTCATGACACTACATATATCGGTAGATTTTTATAATTCCTCACCGAGAAAAGGTTTAAATGGTAACAGGAACCCCTATTTCCCCACCTCCATATTCCATTCGGCGGGAGGAATGGAGAAGAATACATCCACGATCTGCGGATCGAATTGTTTGCCCGCTAGTCTTTTCAATTCGTTTCCGACGTCCTCGATGGGCTGGGCATCGCGATAGGGACGATCACTGGTCATGGCGTCGATGGTATCGGCAACTGCAAACAGCCTGGCCGAAAGGGGGATGTCCTCCCCGGAGAGACCTTGCGGATAACCGCTGCCGTCGTAGGATTCGTGATGACTGAACACCACCTCCGCAGCACCTTTGAGGAAGGGAATTTCCCTCAGCATCCGAAAACCGAGCACCGGATGAGTGCGGATAATCTCCCGCTCCTCTTCCGTAAGTTTGCCCGGCTTCATTAAAATGGCATCGGGTACGCCGATCTTTCCGATATCGTGGAGAAACGCCCCCCACTCGATGTCCTTCAGGCGATTGCTCTCATTGACGCCCAACTTCCGGGCAAGCTTTAGAACAAACGAAGCAACCCGCAGGCAGTGATGCTCGGTCTCCGAATCCCGAAGGTCGAGGGCCGCTCCCAGAGCTTTTATCGTTTCATCGTAAACCGATTCGATTTTGCCAAGGGCTTCCTGCAGCGCCGAGGTACGTTCCTGCACCTGACTTTCCAGGTTCTGCTGATAGGTCCTGTTTTCCAGAATCAGCCTGCGTCGCTCCAGGGCTCGATCGATGCAGGAGAGCACTGCATTCAGGCTGAAAGGTTTGGTGATGTAATCGAAGGCTCCCTTCTTGATGCTCTCCAGCGCTGTATCCACCTGATTCACGCCGCTGATCATGACCACGGCAGTATCCGGGCTTCTTCTGCCGATTTCCTCGAGCAGCTGTATCCCGTCCATGCCGGGCATCTGTACGTCTAGAAGAGCCAGGTGAATGGAGCGTTTTTCAAACTCGGAGAGAGCCTGAGTGCCGTTCTCCGCCGGAACGACCGCGAATCGCGTGTGCAATGCCTGCTGAAGAATATCCCGTATTGCCTTCTCGTCGTCGACGATCAATACCGTTGCTTGATCCATGTTGTCGTTTGGCTGTTCCCCTCTCCCCCGGATTTCCCATCAACTAGTTTATCAGGTCGACCTCGAAGTGACAAGATTTTATCATGCCCACCCAGCCCCGGTCTCAGCTAACGCCTGGCAACATAATTTTTTTTTCTTGATAAATATGAGTAAATTAGTTAGGATTAATACAGCATTAAAAATTGTGCTGGCATCTCGATCAAAGCGAAACGAATTAAAAAAGAGGAAACCAATGAAACTAAGATCAGGACCCATAATTCAGGTGGCCCTGTTCCTGCTTCTGATCGCCGCCGCGCGGGTCAGAGCCGTCGACGGGGATGTGGTGTACACCTTCGGGCAGGTGCTCGTGCACCGGAGCTCCGAGGTTCTGCCGGCGGAAATAGGTATGCCGGTGGGTGAAGGGGATGTGATCGAGACCGCCCGGGACGGCGTGGCGGTGATCAGCCTTGTCGACGGTGCTGAGATCAAACTGCGGGAGAACACAACCCTGTCCCTGGACAGCCTCGGCAGAAACGTCGCCGTCCACCTGTCGTCGGGCAGCGTGTTTTCACGAGTCAACAGACAGCTGATCAGCGGTTTTTCCGTGCAAACGGAGACGGCGGTGATGGGCGTGCGGGGAACAGAGTTCTTCGTTGCCTATGGGCGGAAAATCGACCGTTACCGGGATGTGTGGATCTGCGTGAACACAGGCAGCGTGGAAGTGGCAGTTCTCGAAACCCGGGACACCCTTATCGTCGAAGCTGGAAAGGGGATCAACATCCTGGGGGGCACCAACCTGACAACCCCCCAACGCTACCCGTGGACCCGCAAGCTGAATTGGAACATGGACCCCGCATCCGGGGCCATCGAAGACCGGACCGACCTGGAGCAGGCCTACAGCGATCTGCTGGATCAGGACTACGATTGAGGAGGAGTGAATTATGAATACCCGTGGATTGCTGATCCCTGCGATACTTGCCCTGGTTGTGACTGTTGGTGTTGTAGCCGATCATATTCCGGCCACGCCGAGTGGAGTGGTCGAGTTCGAAGGCCGGACCTCACTGCTGCTGGATTTTGGGCGCTTCGATCCCCTCGTAGAGCTGGAGGGCCGCCTGGAAGATGCGAATACAGAGTTCCGCTACCGTTCCCTTACCGCCGGTGCATACCTGAGGCTGCACAAGAACCTCAAGGCAGGCGCTTTTTACCGCATCCAGCAGGGAGCCCGCCATGATGATGACTGGATCGAGCCTACACTCGACATATGGGAATGGGTGGACAGCCGCAGCAGAACCGAGCAGGTTTTGATCCTAGACGCCAGTCCCCGCTTCCAGTTGGAGTTTCTCCCGGGCAGGAACTGGGTGTTCGCTGTGAAGAACCGCTACCAGTACAACACCTACAACGACCAACACTCCCTCATGGTGCGACCGGGACTGACCTACTTCCTCCTGCGGAACCGGGATCCCCTGTTCAATTTCTCCTTCAATTACGGACTGTACATCCCGCTGAACTTCGGGGAGACCTTATTCTACGAGCACGAACCGTATCTGTCCGTGCTGTATCACCTGAACCGCAACGTCAAGCTCGAGCTAACCGGCGCGTACAAGACCGTCATCTGGAGCTCCTCCGCGGATTCCCCGCCCGACACCTATGCGGTTTCGTATCGCGCCTTTGTCGTGGGCTTCGGAGTCTTGTTCCCGGTTTCGTTTTAAACCTGGTAGCTCCGGCATTCGAGCACGGCGCCGCAGCCCAAGCCGGGCGCCGGCCCGACCGCGTGCCGGATAACCCGGTGAACGTGGCCCCGGATCCCACACCGAATCCGAGGTTCAATCCTCGAAGAGGGTACGATACTCGACAAGGGTGTCGAGGGATAGATTTCCACCACACAGAACCAGAGCCACGTGATCCTCCGGAGAAAAGGAACCGATTGCCCGCTGCGCCGCCGCCAGCGTGCAGGAGGCGGCCAGCTCGGTGATCACCTTGGCCCGCTCCATGAGCAACCGTAAGCTCTGATAGGCCTCCCGGTCCGAAACCACCACGTGCCTGTGTCCGAACCGCCGGGCTATGGCCAGGGCATCCTCTGAAACGATCGGGGCTCCGAGGGTCTTGGCCAGGGACCGGGGCGTGATCTCCACCAGACGGCCTGCCTTCAGAGCCTGGCCGAGTGTGTCCGAACCTTCTGTCTCCACGGTCCAGACCCGGATCTCCGGCTTGAGCTGTTTGAGTGCCAGCGTGATACCACCCATCAGCCCTCCCCCACCGACGCTTATGAACACATCGGTCAGCTGGGGCACATCCTCGAGGAGCTCAAGGCCGATCGACGCATGGCCGCTGATCAGCTCCCGATCATCGAAGGGGTGAAAGTAGCTCCACCCCTCCTGGCCGTACTGTTCGGCCAGCTGGAAGGCGCCTGTTATACTGTCCGCCAGTTCCACCTCACCGCCGTAGGCCGCGGTAGCATCCAGATAATTCTGCGAAGTGTTTCGGGGCATGATGATTCGGGTTCGTACTCCCAGCGCTCTTCCAGCATAGGCGACTCCCTGGGCGAAGTTCCCTCCGCTCATGGCCACGACACCGCTGCCCCGTACCTCATCGAGGTGGCCGAGCATTTTGTTGAAGGCCCCACGGGGCTTGAAACTGCCGGTTTTTTGGAAAAGCTCCATTTTGAGGTAGACGTTTGTACCCAGCTGCTTACTAAGTGAGTGATTTCGCTGCATCGGTGTGCGGTGAACGTACGGGGCTATTCGATCGCGGGCAGCACGAATGGTTTGCAGATCGATCATGGTTGTTTCATCCTAATGTGAGACCGGCGGATGTGCAATTGCTCGTCCGGAAATCTCCGGGTTCTCAAAAGTGTGAATTTCATTTGGCTGCATAGTTCCGCATTGTGTATACTTTTTATATGACTGAATCGGTAATATACAAATACCGCCAGACATTCTACTTGCGGGACCGCCGTAGAATCACCTCTCTCCGGTGGACCCTCATTGTACTGTTCGCTGTTCTCTCTATTACTCTACCTGCCACTGATCACGGTCTTCTGATGCGGGAAGATTTCGAGGATCTGGAAAACTGGCGACCTCTGACCTTCCCTAAAATTCCTCGGCACACGCTGTACACCATCGAATCGAGCGGGGAAAGCCGCTTTCTGAAAGCCGAGAGCAACGCCTCCTCTTCGGGTTTAATTTTTACTTCAGCTTTCGACGTCTACCGATATCCCAACATCCGCTGGCGCTGGAAGGTGGACAATGTATACAGCGGGAAGGATGTCAACCAGGTAGGCCGTAAAAACGGAGACGACTACCCCATCCGGGTATACATCATCTTCCAGTACGATCCAGCTCATACGGGGCCACTGGAGAGAATTACCTACCAGGCGGCAAAGCGCCGTTACGGAGAGTATCCTCCCCACAGCGCGTTGAATTATGTATGGGCCAGCAACATCGAATCCGGTACTATCATGACCAATCCGTATTCGAACCGTTCGAAGATGATTTTCCTCCAGATGGGCGGCGCCAATAAAGGACGGTGGATCGAGGAGAAGATCAACATTCTGGAAGATTATCAGCGGGCTTTCGGGGAACTGCCCCCGGCAACCGCCGGCCTGGCCATTATGAACGACTCCGACGACACAAGACAGAGCTCGGTCTCCTACATAGAGTTCATCGAGATCTCCGAATAGGCATAGCTCCTCCTGCCTCCGCTTCTTCAGCGGCGAAACCCATTTCACAAAATCCTCCTCTTCGGGTAGTATGCACTGCGGGACGGAAGCATGAAGAAAATCGGCATTATCGGAGGTCTGGGACCGGAATCCACAGTCGTCTACTACAGGGGCATCATCGAGGCCTTCAAACCCACCTATGAGACACAGGGTTACCCGGAGATCGCCGTGGAAAGCGCGGACCTGCATTTGTTTACAGCGCAGGCCCAAGCAGGTTCCTGGGACAAAATTACTGCCATGCTGAGAGATCGGTGCGAGATTCTCAGGCGGGGTGGTGCCGAGTTTGGCGCGATAGCCTCAAACACGCCCCACAGGGTGTTCGATCAGGTGCAGGGGGGTACGACGCTGCCGCTGCTCAGCATCGTCGAAGCAACCCGTGAGCACGCGCTCCGGCTGGGTGTAAAAAAGCTCTGCCTGCTGGGCACGCGCTTCACGATGGAGGCGGATTTCTTCCAGCGGAAATTCCGGGACGCGGGTTTAGAGGTAGTCGTACCCAACACCGGGGAAATCAATTATATCCAGGAGAAGATTTACTCGGAAATCGAGTTCGGCATCGTCAAGGAAAAAACTAAAGCGGGTTTCCTCTCGATCATAGACAGGATCGAGGCGGACCAGCATGTCGAAGCGGTGATCCTGGGCTGTACGGAGCTCCCGCTGCTCCTGAAGCCCGAGGATATGAGGCTCGAATATCTCGACACCACGGCGATCCATATCGCGGAAATCGTCGAACACTGCCGTGGAGAGTGAGCCGACGGCAATCGGCTGATAGTCCGCGTGGGTACCGATGGCTGAGGCTGCTGTTTATGCCGGTAAAGATGAATGCGGCTGCCAATCAATAACAGGAAGGAAAGCGGATGAACGATCAGCAATTATTCCATTCAGCCGAAGAGCGCTATTCGGAGCTCGGTGTCGAAGTACAATCCGGCCTGGAGCGCCTGGCCAAATTAGACCTTTCTATTCACTGCTGGCAGGCAGACGATGTCGGCGGATTCGAGACCCCGGATGCCAAGCTAGCCGGCGGCGGCATTCAGGTCACCGGCAACTACCCCGGCAAGGCGAGGAGTCTGGAGGAACTGCGAGCCGACCTCCAGACCGTATTCGCCCTGCTTCCGGGCAAGCATCGACTGGCCCTGCACGCCAGCTATGGGGATTTCGCTGGAAAGAAGATAGACCGGGATCAGGTTGCCCCGGAGCACTTTCAAAGCTGGGCTGAATGGGCCAGCACGCATGGTATAAGCCTGGACTTCAACTCCACCTTCTTCTCCCACCCCCTGGCCGATAGCGGTTTCACTTTGAGCAGTAAAAACCACGAGGTACGCAGCTTCTGGATCTGCCACGCTCAAGCCTGCCGGGAGATCGGCGCCTTTCTCGGGGAGAGGCAGGGCAATCCCTGTATTCACAATCTCTGGATCCCCGACGGGGCTAAGGACCACACGGTGGATCGTTTCGGCTACCGTCGGCTTTTGGCCGAAAGCCTGGATGCGATCTACGAGCGGGATTACGATCCCGGTTGTCTCAAAGATTCCCTGGAGTCCAAGCTTTTTGGCATCGGCAGCGAAGCCTTCGTGGTCGGTTCCCACGAGTTCTACCTGGGCTACGCCCTCAGCAGGGGCAAGCTGATCTGCCTGGACAGCGGACACTTCCATCCCACCGAATCGATCGCCGACAAGGTATCGGCACTGTTCCAGTTCGTTGAGGAGCTGGTATTCCACGTAAGCCGACCGATGCGCTGGGACAGTGATCACGTGGTGATTTTAAGCGATGAGCTCAGGGAGCTCTGTGCCGAGCTGGTGCGTTCCGGAAAGCTGGAGCGCTGTCATGTAGGACTGGACTTCTTCGATGCCACCCTGAATCGCATCGGCTCCTATGCGATCGGGGCCCGAGCCACGCTAAAAGCCTTTCTAATGGCTCTGCTCCTGCCCCACGAACGGTTGCGCCGATACGAGGAGTCGGGAGATTTCTTCGCCCGATTGGGGCTGCTCGAGGAGATGAAGGGATTGCCCTTCGGGGCGGTCTGGGACGAGCACTGTAGGCGGATGAACGCACCCCTGGATCGGGAGCTCATCGAGCGGGTCCAACGTTACGAACGGGACGTGACCGGCAGGAGGCAATAGAGGGATGTTCGAACTCGAAAACTTCGAGAAGGCCGTGGATCGGCTGTATTCGCTATTGAAGCGTACCGACGAGTCCATTGTTGGAATCCAGCTCTCCGACGATGCCTGGTCTCTGAAAGAGATCGTAGGCCACCTGATCGATTCCGCTTCCAACAACCATCAGAGATTCGTACGACTACAGGGAGGCAGTCTTGAAGGATTTCCCACCTACGATGGTGAGAGATGGATTAAGATCCAAAAGTACAATCACATGAACTGGAGTCTGCTGAAAGATCTCTGCATGAACTTCAATCGTCTGATTCTCAGAGTGGTGGAGAGCATCCCCGAGGAGTGCCTCGGGAATACCTGGTCGCTTGAGGGGAATACCTTCACCCTGGAATGGCTGGTGAACGACTACTACCGCCACCTGAAGTCGCATATCGAGCATTTCCAAATCAGAACGGCGGAAATCAACGAATAAAGCAACGGAGCGAAACCTCTCATGATTCGAATCGTACTTATCTCCCTGGGCACGATCTTCCTGGCTTTGGGTATGGTCGGCGTGGTCGTGCCGGGACTTCCAACCACTCCTTTTCTGTTGCTCTCAGCAGCTTTATACGTCCGCAGCTCGGAGCGCATGTACTGCTGGCTGCTGAACCACAGGCTGTTTGGCAAACCTATCCGGGAGTTCAGGGCGACCCGTTCGATATCGCTGCGCACCAAGCTGATCTCCATCGGGACCATGTGGGCGATGATCCTGCTGTCCATATTCTTGTTCATCGAAAACCTGGCAGTCGAGATCGTCATAGCAGCCCTCGGGATTGTGGGAACGATCTTCCTGCTGTTGATCCGGACCTCAAAAGCGAGCCGCTGATCCGGACCCGCAACGACCTGCCTAATACATATCTCGGCCGGTTGCACTGAAAATCCGTTTCCATATACTTAACCTATAGAGGTATGGTTGGATGTGGATGGCTAAACGCATAATTTTTCTATTTCCGCTGCTTTTCATCCCGACTTCTCTATCCTACGCTTTCGCAATGCCGGAGACATCGATTACACGCACCCATCTGATGAAGGACATAGATCCAGCCTCGGTCACGATCGGGATCGGTATGGAGTTCGTGAGTGAAGATCCTGATCCGCTATATAACGCCGATTTCCTCTTCGGTTATTTGGGTTATGCCCCCTTCGATTGGTCGGAGTTTGGTATCGCCTTTCATACTGCATGGATAAGCTTCTTTCCAGCCGTGGAAGCGAAGATCGATCTGGTCGACATCTTCACCGATGCCAGTCGTATATCCTGCCTGTTGATGGGAGGGATCGGCGCTTATTCGAAGGATGACGGCTTTGATCCAATCTATCACGGTGGGATCGCCGTAAATTTCCGACCCAAACGGTCGCAGCAATTGTACGCGGGAGCAGGCACCGATTCGCTGGCCAAAGCGCTGAATCTCCAAGTTGGTCTGTATTTCGAACTTCTGGATTGGCTGGGACTATCAATGAATTTCAAACTCGTGATCGGACCGGATGGCACTGAACCGATGTTCTCCGCCGCTCCACTGGCTGTTATCGACTAGATATAAAGAGATTCTGTCCTTGTGTACAACCGATTCAGTAGTACCGCGCTTCGATCAGGTTTGCTTCCGGATCGCGAAAATAGATCGAAGTTCCCACACCGTGAGCACCCCAGCGCCGATCCGGTCCATCGACGATATCGATGGCGTTGGCCGCAAGTCGCTCCGCCAGCTCATCCCAGGATTCCTTGCTCACGGCAATACAGAAATGATTCAGGTTCACATGCCCCTGCCCGTTTGGAGCATCGTTGCCCCACATGGTTTTCGGGAACAGGTCGATGACAGTATCCTCATTCAGCCGAACGGACGGAAATGGCACCTCTCCGGCACGGTACTCCTCTAGGCGTTCCGGTGTGCAGAGCAATACCTCGGTATAGAAAGCGATCATCTTCTCCTCATCTATCATATTCAGTACGATATGATCCATCAGATACTGCATCCTCAATTCCTCCGGCGCATCATGTAGAAGTATAATAAATCAGATCATACAGCAATTTGACAAGTCATGATCAGATACATAGAATTCGCTTTAAACCAAGGAGGTGAATATGAATAAAATTCTACCCGCGCTCACTCTCTTCGGTCTGCTGATCATAGGTTCAGTAGAATCTCAGGTTGTCTCGTGGACCCATGTTGTCCAGGCATCCGAATACAGCCGGGCAAAGACGGCGGAGGGCAAGGATTACCTCGTCTACACCTATCGGGATGAACGGTTCAACACTACCGACTGGTTCGACACGTGGATAGAAGACTGGGCGGAAAAGAGCGGCGCCTGGAGTGATTTTGCGCCCGTAATGGACAACAATCTCAATCTGTTCCTTTACGGTGTCATGTACAACGACGGCTATGTAACCTGGAAGACGTACACCGTCGATCTCGATCTTATCGTAGGTGTAAAACTGAAATTCTTCCAGCTAAAGGTTAGATAGACTTAATTCCTCCGGGGGATAGACGTTTATACTGGGAGCGTACGAAAGAATGCACGAAATACCTCGTTTCATTGTGATAGTACTGGTTCTTATTTCACATTCAGATTCACTGCTTCTCGTGAAACTGAGCCATATCGACGATACCTGGGGACTGGCGGGGGGTATTGTCGAGTACGGAAGTCCTATTGATGCCACAGCCACCGTATATGTTAAGGAACAAACAGGACTCGAAATAACACTATCCAGGATCGTCGGCATATATACTTCCGAGGATGATGAAGTACTGACGATCACTTTTCACGGTGAAATAAAGGATGACAATCACGACATTGGTACTGAACACCAACAGTATGCGGAGTTCTTCTCGCCAGAGGAATTGCCAGCGGTTGACGAAGTTCATTACAGGTATATCGAGGATTACCTGCTGCAAAATTACTCCATAATATTTAGCGCGCGTTAGCAAAAAAAATGAGCTCGCACGAGAAGAGAACACCCCCCCTCCAAACAGAACAGGTCTCCCACGAGAGGGTAGTTTTCCATTGTCTCCTCCTTCATGTCGGCCAGACTGTCTTTGAGACTACCGCCGGCATGTGTTGATGTAGGTTTCTTCTACTGATGCAATATGAATAAAATACCACCGGCAGAACAAGTCAGCAAGAAGATCAACCAGATCCTCGCTAAAGCAAATTGGAACGTATGATATTCTTCTAAAGTAGGCGGTAGATAAATCGGTACAGATGATTTTGGCGAAGGTATTAAAGCAAGAAATCCAGGACTACCCGGGCCGCGGCTATAGATTCGTTCATACTGCTTTCGTATTGTTGACAATAGCCCCAGGCGCGCTGAAAAGAGATTACAACGTTTCTTTGTCAATAAACTGCTTGTCGTAAAGCTCCCGGTAGATCCCGCCCCTTGACAAGAGGTGCTCGTGTTTTCCCACCTCCACGATTTTCCCCGCGTCCATGACGCAGATCAGGTCGGCATTCTGTACGGTGCTTAGGCGGTGAGCGATGACAATGGCCGTCCTTGCGGAGAACAAGTGCGCCAAAGCCTCCTGGATCAGGGTTTCCGTAAGGGTGTCCACACTGGCCGTAGCCTCATCGAGGATGATGATGCGGGGATCCGCCAGGATTGCCCGGGCGATGCAGAGCAGTTGCCTCTGCCCGTTGGAGAGGTTCACACCCCCTTCCTGTATTTGGGTATCGTATCCGTCCGAAAGACGGCTGATGAAGCTGTGGGCGTTGGCTGCCTCCGCGGCCCGTACGATTGCCTCCATCGGGGCCTCCGGAGCTCCGAAGCGGATATTGTCGGCGATGGTGCCGGTGAACAGGAAAGGGTCCTGCGAAACGAAACCCATCCGGCTGCGCAGGGATTTCTGGGCGATCATACGTATATCGATATCGTCGATGAGGATCGCGCCGTTGCTGACATCGTAAAGGCGGGCCACCAGATTGGCCATCGTGGTCTTACCGGCTCCGGTTTGCCCGACCAGGGCGATGGTCTGGCCTGGTTCAATAGTCAGGTCGATATCTGCAAGAACGGTGATCTCATTGTAGGCGAAGGAGACCCGCCGAAACTCAACCTTTCCCCGAATGCCGGGAAGCACCACGGCATCGGGGGTATCGTGAATTTCCGGCTCGCTTTCAAGTAGTTCGATCACCTTTTCTCCCCCCGCCATCGAGGCCTGCATTGTTGTGTAGATCTGACTGATCTCCCGGATCGGTGCGAAAAAGCGGGTAACGTAAGACAGAAAGGCAACAACCGTTCCGATCGAAATAGTTCCTTCGATGACGGAATATCCCCCGAACCACAGCACGATTGCCATGGCCAGGACCCCCAGAAATTCGACCGCGGGCAAAAATATAAAGGCTAAGGACATAGCCTCGACGTGGGCATCCAAGTTGTCCCGATTCACCTGGTCAAATTTCTTCAGGGAGGACTCTTCCTGGGCGAACGCCTGGATGACCCGCATACCAGCAAGATTTTCCGCTAAATTGCCAACAACCGCGGCTACCCGGGTGCGGGTGGTGCGGTAGGCGACCTTGGCGTGCCGGGAGAACAGAATGGTCGCCAGGAACATGAAAGGCAAAACGGAGAAGGTGACCAGGGCCAGAGCCGGGCTCATAATGATCATCACCGTGACAATACCGACTAAAATGAGACTGTCCCCGACCAAATTGATCAGACCCTCGGATAGGAAATGATTGATGATCTCCACGTCGTTGATCACCCTCGAGAGGGTGACACCGATGATGTGGGTATCGTGATAGCCCAGGTGCATCCTCTGCAGATGCCGGAACAGGTCGGCCCGCAGCGTGGCAAGAACCCTGTGCCCCACCCAAGACAGGATGTACTGTTGTCCTGCTGTGGAGAAAGCGAGAGCCAGAAAGGCGACGGCGGTGAGCAGAGCGATACGCCCAAGCCCTGCCAGGTCACCCTGGACGATGTGCCTGTCTATTGCGAGCTTTACCAGATAGGGTGTCAGCAGGGTAAGACCGGAAGATGTGAGCATGAAGACAAAGGCCACCAGCATGCGCTGCCAGTGCGGCCTCAGGAAGACCAGCAGCCTGAGCAGAGTTTTCAGGTCGAAAGATTTTCGCTCCTGCTCTTGGCCCATGCTTCTGATGATATGTCCTGGGCCGTGAAATTGGGTGTCTCCTGTGCCTATGGTGAAGCTCATATCTCAACCTCCTCACCCTCACCATTGTTTCCAATCCCGGTTCCATAGACTCGGCTTGCCGCCAGTTTTTCTGAAGACACCGGAGATTTCAGTTGCCGGTTGTAGATATCAGTATAGACACCCGATGTTCTGATAAGTTCCTGGTGGGTCCCCCGGGCTACGATCTTTCCGCTATCTAAAACGAGGATCAAATCAGCCTTGCGTACCGTGCTGAGCCGTTGGGCGATGACGAAGGAGGTCCGCCCGACCATGAGATTCTCCAGAGCGATCTGAATGAGGCTCTCCGTTTCCGTGTCTACGCTGGCCGTAGCGTCGTCGAGGATCAGGATCCTCGGATCGCTCAGAATTGCCCGGGCGATGGCTATGCGCTGCTTCTGGCCTCCGGAGAGCGTACGACCCTGCTCGCCCACGAAGGTGTCGTAGCCTTCAGGAAGCTCTTCAATAAAGCGGTGTGCCTGTGCAGCCTTTGCCGCACGCTGGATCTCGTCTTCCGTGGCATCGGGAGCCCCGAAGCGGAGGTTCTGCCTTACGGTCGTGGCGAATAGAGTTGTGTCCTGCAGGACGATCCCGATCTGGGAGCGCAGTGAACTGAGAGTGACCCCTCTGATGTCCGTATCGTCGATCAGAACCCTTCCCTCGGTGGGATCGTAGAAGCGCGGGATCAGGTTGATGATGCTGGATTTCCCGCTTCCGGTCGTGCCTAAGATGGCCACCAGCTGGCCCGGTTCCACTTCGAAGCTGACTCCCGAGAGTACGGGGATCTGATGAAAGTAGGAAAAGGAAACCTGCTCGAAGCTCACCTTTCCCCGAATCCCCTTCAACTCCCCGGCATCGGGACGTTCCGCCACCTCGGAGCGCTCGTCGAGAATTTCCATGATTCTCTCCCCGGCGGAAGCAGCCTGAGCAAGCACGGCGATAACCATTCCAAGTCGCCGGATCGGCAGGGTGAGTTGAGAAAGGTAGACGGTAAAGGCGACCATTTCACCTAACGTCAGTCGCCCCTGGATAACCAGACGGCCCCCGAACCAAATAACGAAGATCACCCCTATACTGGCGATCATCTGCATGATCGGGATATTGAATGCCCTTAGGCGAGAGGCCCGCCTGGAAAGACGAAACCACTTGCTGTTTTCCAGGTCGAACTTATGAATTTCCTCCTCTTCCTGGGCGAAGACTTTTACGACCCGGGCACCCCGGAGATTTTGCTCCATCCTCGTTGTGATGACGGCCAACTGCTGCTGTATCTGCAGCGAAAGAGGCCGGAAGCGCCTCCCGAAGTTGAAGGCTATAGCAACGACAAAGGGAGTACTGATCAAGGCTAATAGGGCGAGATGAGGATTCATTGAGAAAAGAATGGCCGCCGTACCCAAAGAAAGAACGATCCCTTCCAGCATACGCTGGAGCGCTCGACCTGTGAGGAAGCGTATTCTTTCCACGTCCTGAATCGTTCGGGATAAGATTTCCCCGGTTTCCATTTTATCGTGATAGGAGAAGGATAGGGCAGCCAGTTTGGCGTGAATTGCTTTTCTTATTCCGTAGGCTACTCCCTGAGAGACAATTTCCAGCGACCGGCCTTCAACGAACGTGAGCACTCCTTTGATAAGCACTAACCCTACGAGCACCAGCACCGAGTAGGTAATTATGCGAATATTACCCGCTTTTATTCCTTGGTCGACGATCCAGCGGATAAACTGAGGAATCATCAGCGTCTGGCCGCTGATGATGAGAAAGAATGTGTAGCTGAGAACAACCAGCTTCCAGTAGGGACGCAGGAAAGCAAAACAGCGGGCGTAAATTTTCAGGGAATTAGTTTTGGATCGTGACGATGACCGACCAGAATCAGCTAGCACGGGTTTCAGTCCTATCTGTATTCGTCCAGGACATTCCTGGACTCGATCATAACCTCCCAGGATTGATTCTCAATTACCGCCGCAATGTTCCGCCCCTGGAAGATTTCAAAAAAAGTTCGGAAGTCGATCGAGCTGGCAGCCAGGGATATACTACCATGTGGTTTGCCCGCTATGACACCGCTTACATGCAGATGAGCGATCCGTTCGGCAAAATCGTCTAGAAAGGAATCGATTTGAGCTCCGGTCAACCCGAGATGAGCCAGGTCGGCAGTGAGACCGAGTTGGGGGAAACGATCCAAGGTGGCCCGGATCTCTTCGGAGTTGTTGCAGAGCTTCTCAGACTGGTGATCCATGTTTTCCAGGCAGATCTTTGGTTGGTAAGATTTATCTGAAACGGAGTCCAGCACAGTCGACAGGGAATCCCAGAAGAACTCCAGTGCGAGCTGTCGCTCGATTTTTCTCACCCACCCCGGATGGATCGTCAGGATTGGTATGGAATAGTTCTCACACAGCTCTATCTCGTATACCAGCTGCTCGACCGCAGCCTTGCGCACGTAGGGATTCAATGACGCCGGATTGAGATCCACGTAGTTGGAATGCAGGCTCAGAGGAAAGCCCTTCAGATCTTCAAGGGAGAAGGAAAAATCAGGAACCAGCCTATCCACGAGATCGAACACGTAGGAGTTGATCTCCAGACCGTCGAGTCCCGCTGTCTGAAGTGTTGAGGAGATTTCACCTCCGTTTTTAATGGCTCCCCTCTGAATCAGAGAGTAGACCGATCCGAAGCCAGTGTATATGCGCATTGAATGTCGATATCCCGCCCCCGCGGAGAGGATCCGGGGGGCGGGATACAGCATGAATTTCGATCAGCTTTGGGCGTTTATCTGGGCAAGGATGCTGTCGAAGTCCACTTCCTTTTTATAGGCCTCGAACTGACGCATCATCTCCTCAAAGTCGTGCTCGCCGATGACGTACTTCCAGAACAGCTCGTCCTTCTTGTCCCCCATATCCTCACTGATCATGTCATAGTCTGGAACCGTTACGGTCGGCTCTTCGACGACACCGTAACGCCCATGTTCGGACAGCCATCCGTCCATCTGACCTTGGATATCCACGGCCTTCTGGTTCAAGGCCGCCATTTTATAGGGAAACTCGATGTCCGGGTTTATCGGGCTCCTCATCTCCATATGGACGCCGGATTCATCAAAGTTGTCCTCCATGAGGCCGTTCACGATCTTGTAGGCTACGTTGGGAACTCCTCTGTACAGGAGCAAGTGCCCGTCGGTGTTCAGGTACAGGGGCTCGATGAAGTTGTCGAAAACGAACTGTGGATCCTTGGCTGCGCTCATGATGCAGAAGGGTCGGTATCCGGGTTCTAGAGACACGCCGAGCACGCCTCCCTTCGGATTCTTGATGGGCGGTACCAGCGCGATCTCCGCATCGGGGAAGTTGTTCCGCAGCTCCATGATCATCTCCTGGTAGCGAAAGTCCCACATGAACAGAAAAGCTCCCTTGCCGGCGTAGAACTTGTTGCGGGTGGCCGATGCTTTCTGGGGCAGGGCGTGGTCCGGGTCGATCAGCTGTTCATCCCAGAGCATCTTGACGAACTCGGCGTAGTCCCGGAACTGGGGGGTGTCCCAGCCTTCGCGGAACTTCTTGTCCCCGGGCCGCCGCATCACCGGAATGGGGGATACATCGAAGTAGTTGGACAGGCCCGAGATGTAGCCGGAATGGTAGGTTTTGGAGATGTAGGGGAACATCTTCCCTCCGTCGGGGGTGGGGACGGTTTCCCGAATCTTCTTCATGGTGCTTACCAGCTCATCCAGAGTCCTGGGCATGCCCAGACCCAGCTTATCCAGGATGTCAGTTCGCACCCAGAGCCCCCGTTTCTGGCCTACCATGGCCGGGATTCCGTAGACCACGCCGTCCACTGAGTGGGCCTGAAAAGCCACGGGATACAACTCTTTCAATTTCTTCATTCCCGGGGACTTCTCGATAAACGGGTCCAAGGGGACGATGAACTCCTGCCTGGCCAGAACGCTCAGGTTTTCGACGCCGTACTTCACCACGTCGGGAAACTCGCCGGCCATGAAACGTGCCGTCATCGATTCCTCGGCGTCCTTGGAGCTCACGGTTTGGTAAACCACATCCACGCCGGTGATCCGCTTGAACTCTGCCACCCAGGCGTCGTGATGCTCCGGATTGTCATGCATCTCGGTGGAAAGAAAGACTATCTTGTCCATCTTCGCCACCGCCGCCTCCTGTTCACCCCCTGCCCAGCTGCCGAAAGCGATCAACAGCATGAGCAGTCCCGCAGAAACGAGAAACCTTTTCATACACTCCTCCTTGGTATGATATTTTTACCCCCTACCCCTTCACCGAGCCCAGGAGTATTCCCTTGGTGAAGTACCTCTGCAGGAAGGGGTAGAGAATCATGATCGGGATCAGAGCCACGATCACGGTGGTATACTTTATATTGTCGAGCAGCACCTTGTTCGCCGAATCAGCTCCCATATCCTCGTCCAGAATGATCATCGATCGCAGGACCACCTGAAGGGTATGCTTGCTGCGATCGGTGATGTAGAGAATGATCCGGAAATACTCGTTCCAGTTGTCCACGAAGTAGAACAAAAATATGGTTGCCATCACCGGTAGCGAGAGAGGTAGCACGATGCTGATCAGGACCGTCCGCTCCGAAGCGCCGTCGATGCGGGCGGAATCGAACAGCTCTCTGGGAATGCTTTGAAAATAGTTTCGCATGAGAATCAGGTTGAAGGAGTTTATTCCCCCGACCAGGATGATGCTCAGGTAGGTGTTCATCAGCTTCAGGTCCCGAACCAGCAGATACTTGGGCAGAAAGCCAAGGTTGATCATGATGGTCAGCACCACCAGGAAGTTGAAAAAGCGTCTGCCGGGTAGCCCCGGATCCGCGAGCGCAAAAGCCAGAATCGAGGTCATGCACAGGCTGAAAACCGTGGCGGTTACCGACAGAAAAATCGAGTTCCACAGTGGACGCAGGATCAATCCCTGCTCCAGCACGAAGCGGTAGTTGTCGATGGTGAGCTGTCGGGGCCACAATCGAAAGCTCGGATCCGGATGTCCGGAGAGGGTAAGCTGCAGGATGTACAGTACCGGAAGTAGCATGGTCAGAGCCAACAGTCCCATCAGCAGATAATTGAATACGTTGAAGATCCTCTGTCCCCGGCTCGGCTTCACCGTTAGAATACCCCCTCCTCTTTGATCTTCTTGGCGATCCAGTTGCTGAGCAGCACCAGGCTCAGGCCCACAGCGGCTTTGAACAGAGAGACCGCCATGGCGTAGCCGATCTGCATCTGCTGGATGCCCGTGCGGTAGGCGTAGGTCATAAGTACGTCGCTGGGACTTCGGACGATGGGGGTGGTGAGAACGAAGACCTGTTTGAACAGGTTGAGGATCTTGCCGATGCGCAGAATGAGCAGGATGATGATTACCTGTTTGATGCCGGCCAGGGTGACATGCCAGGTTTGCTGCCAGCGGTTCGCGCCGTCGATGATCGCGGCTTCGTAGAGGTTGGGGTCGATGGACATGATGGAAGCCAGATAGATAATGGTACCGTAGCCGGCGTTTCGCCAGATATCGGTGGCCACCAGCAGCCCGCGGATGTAGCGGTCCGAAGCCCACCAGAAGATGGGTTTTTTGCCCAAGAGCTCGAAAAATTGGGCGTTGGGGCTGTTGGCAGGGGAAAGGATGATGTACCAGATTGCCCCGATCACGACCCAGGAGAGAAAATGAGGAACGTAGATAATGGTCTGGATCGAACGCTTGGCAAAGCTGAAGCGCATCTCGTTTAGAAGCAGGGCGTAGATAATCGGCACGGGAAATCCGACAACGATCTTGAGGAAGCTGATATAGAAGGTGTTCCAAAGGGCTCGCCGGAATTGGGCCATGCTGAATAGTTTTGCAAAATTGGCAATGCCAACGAACGATACTTTGGAAGGAGCTACCTGGCCGATGTTGGTGAAGGCCCAGTAGATCTTGATCATGGGATAGAACTCGAAAATCAGGTACCAGGCCATGCCGATTGCCAGCATAACCATGAGGCCTCTACGGATTTTTACCCTCGCCCAAAGCTTTTTACGAGAAAGACTTGTTTCCAGAGAGACAGCAGTGGTGCTCATGTCCGATCCGCCATGGTCCCGTCACCTCATTGATTGGTTCCCGTCTGAACCTCTGTTCCGCAAAAACAATTTCAGACGCTCTATGACCAGGTCCGGCCGGTCCGACCCGATGATATCCACATCCGCGCCGATCAGCCGGTCTATGATTTGCGGTTCCACGATGGTGCCCCAGGCGGCGATTTTCCTTCCGCCACTATGTACCTCCTCGACCAGCCCGGCGTCGATCACCTTCTGGCTCACATGCAGGCGGTCCGCCTTCGCCTGGGCCAGTAGTTCTATGGGATGTACCGGATTGCAGGCTATGAGAATCCCGGTGGCAACGCCGGGAAGAGTGTTCCTAATCCGCAAGACTCGGGAATGGAAGAAAGAGGTAAAGGAAACTCGCTCCACCATCTCGAAATCCTTAACCAGCTCAACAGATGGATCTTCCGTATTCGGACCTTTCAGCTCGATCTGGATATTCATCCCCGTATCTTTCAGAAGCTCGAATACTTCTCTCAGGCTGGGAATTTTCTCCCCCGTGCCGGCGTCGAACTGCTTCAGCTCCGCCATTGTATATGAGGACACCGGACCGCTTCCGTTCGTGGTTCGGTCGATGGTTTCATCATGTATAACCGCAAGATCTACATCCTTTGTCAGATGCACGTCCAGCTCGACGTTGTCGCATCCGAGATCTGCCGCCAGACGAAATCCCGCCAGCGTGTTCTCCGGTGCCAAACCGCGGGCTCCGCGGTGGCCGGTCACCTCAATCATCCAGCAATCCTCGTTCTCTGAAATATTCCTCGGCACCGGAGTGTAATGGAATGGATATTCCCTGCAGCGCCGATTCAACCCCGAATTTTACGCCGTCCGAGTACTCGAAGCTGATTTCTCCGGCATGCTCCATTATCACGGCCACAATTCTCTTTATGAGTTGATGTGGGACAGCTTTGTGGGTGATGAGCAGCGTCGAGGTACGCAGGGTGATCACATCCTCTGTCAAAGGCGCCCAGACGTTTTTATTGATCGTGCTCAGTTGCCAGTAGGGGTGGATTTCCAAAACCGGAATTACAAGGTCTGGATCGATGCTTAGGATCTTTATCGATCCCTCCTCCGAGAGATCCGCCAGGGCAGATCCAGGACCGTTGCTGAGATAGAAAATCAGATCAATTTCCGCCGACCGCATGCCCTGAACGGCATTTGATATCGAGAGGTAGAACGGTCTGAAATCTCCATCTTTGATCCCGTAGGCCTGCAGGATCGCTTTGGCGATCATCCCGCTCTCACCGCCGATTGCGCCCATTGCGATCCGTTTGCCCCGCAGATCAGGTATGCAGCCTATTCTTGATCCTTCCCGGGCTACGATCCAAAGATCGAGGCTCTGGGCTCCACACACCGCCCTGATTTGCTCGTGGGGCTCAAAGAAAGGGCCCTCACCCATATATGCGTGGAAGGCTACTTCGGACTGGGTGAGCCCAAGCACTGCCTTTCCCTCAGCCGTCAGCTGGACATTTTCAATCCCCCCGCCGGAAGGCTCCGACTCGATCGAAATACCGTGTGCATGCAGGATTCGACAGATCTCCCTTCCCGCTGAATAGAAACTGCCCCCGATTGATCCGGTACAAAACGTATCGTACACGAGAGACATCATCTGTGGTTGTTCGAGGAGGGCGAGATAATCTTTTATAGCCTGCTCCGCTGCCTGCGCATCCTTTTTGACAAGAACTTCGAGCAGCGTCCTATAATAATCGATGATCGTTTCCATGTTGCTACTGACGTTCATCCGCAGGTATGGTTGCGCAAAGAGAAGTTTGTTTACAATATTCAGGATCTCAGCAACAACCGTATTGTCGCCCAGCCGATACAGTTGTCCGTGAAAGCGCAGATTTTCAGAAATGAATTCCTCCACGTCCTGTTTTGCGGCTGCTTCTTCCAGTCTTTTCAACGAATCCGGCAATTCCAGAACTCGTCCGCCTTGCTCTGCGACCTGTGCGACCACCCGCGGCTGCAGTATTTGACAGATCTCCAGATACTCTCTGCCTTCGGGTGCCTTGGCTTGTAAAACCGTATCGAGGATCCGCAGGTAGTTGGACACGGATGGCTTGGCAACGATTGTTCCTACGCCGTGATTGATCGTCAGGATTCCCAGGGTAGCCAGCATCTGTAGTCCCTCTCTGAGAGAGGGGACGGAAACGTTCAACTCTTTGGCCAGACTGGCATGTGAGGGAAGCTTGTCGCCCTCCTGCAGACCCAGATCGGCGATTTTTTGCTGGACAGCATGGGCGATCTCTTCAGAGAAGCGCTTCTTTTTTACCTGCATTACGATTTAACTAGGCAGATTCTTCCTTGGAAACCGGAATTCATAAAAAGATCTTCTCATCAAATGAGTATATGATAGATATTGTCCGCTGTCAACGTAGGGAATTGCCACTTAACCGCACCGATAGGTAGAGCGGTTAGTATCAAGAAAATGGCAATCCAAGGTCTCTGATGGTCTGGACGAGTATATCCGGAAAATCCGTCAAGATGCCCTGGATTCCATAACCGATGAAACGCCTGTTGTCCTGATATGAGTTGGAGTAGAACAGATTGGCCCAGAGACCCATCTCCCTGATTTGACGGCACAATTGTGGAGTCACATCGCGACGGTGCGGCTGCAGGAACCTGCAGCCGAATGTTTGTATACGCTGCAACATCGGCATATCCAGAGGTAGCTTGCGTTCCAGAACACAGAGGTCAATCTTGGGATTGATCCTGCGAACGGCCCCGGCATCGGTAAAAGTACTAAAGGTCAAATAGGCACGCTCGTACAGGAGGTATCTGTCGAAAAGGCTGCAAATGCGATCAAGAAGAGGAGGATCCGTCTCCTTGACCTGGATGTTCAGTCCCAAGGATTCGGGAATAGCTTGGAGGGCTTCCTCGAATGTAGGAACCGGAACCCTGGTTGAGGAGCCCAGGAGCAGCGGATCGTTATCCCCCTGCTTCCAGCGGTAGGAGAAATCCAGCTCCTTCAACTGGGTAAGCGAGTAATCACCCACCTTGCCTTCGCCGTCTGAGGTGCGCTGCAGGATAGGATCATGAAGAACAACGGGGATTCTCTCCCGGGAACCGCGTAAATCGAACTCTATTATGTCCGCTCCCGCCTGACCAGCGGCGACGAATGCGGGTATGGTATTCTCGGGGTACTTCCCTGAGAAACCCCGGTGGGCTGTAACGACGATCCTGCGCGGCTCCTGATACAGGTCTGATAGACGTTTTGATTTCATGTTCTCTATTTCCCGCCTAGCTTGCTGATACTGTTCGCATTCCCCACAGATTGCTGCACCTCACCTCAGCGGATTGTCGAACCATTGAAAAACTTTCTGGAGCCATTATCTTCTAATTACCACAAACTGGCAAATCCCGATAACACAAGCTGAGACTCCGTATGCCAGGAAACAACTCCCCTGCTATCCAGTGACACACACGAGCTGATCTGTCCGGGATAAACCTGAGTAATTTGGTTTACAATATCACATCCATGCTAGTATATTGAAATTTGCCCCCAACACAGCGTCGCACTCCTTGTCGTTGACTGGAGGATAAGGTTTATGAGCCCAGAAAATCGAACGCGGGTTGCCGAGCGGCGGCACTCGCAGAAATCCCTCGAAGAGCTTGCCGCTTTTCCCGAGATGAACCCGGGGCCCGTCTGCCGCCTGGACCGAAGCGGAAACATTCTCCTTGCAAACACTGCGACCCGCGGAATCTTCGGTATAGAGGAGCTCGTCGGACGTTGTTGGCTCGACGTGTGCCCGGGAATGGACGCTGGGATATGGCAGCGGATTCTCGAACAGAGTGAACCGTTGCAGCACGAAACAGAGATCGGCAGCGTCTGCGTGATGTTCACCCACGTCAGATCTCCGGATGGAAATCTCATCTTTGCCTACGGCGCGGATATTACCGCAATGAGGAAGGCGGAGCGGAAGCTCGCCGAGCAGTCCGCAATCCTGAGCGAGATGGCACGCTTCCCGGAGATGAATCCCGGCCCGGTAATCCGAACGGACCTGGAGGGCATCGTGCTCCTGGCCAACTCGGCCGCGCGTAACGTCTTTGGAGAGATTCTTGACGGAGGCTGCTGGAAGGATATCTGCCCAGCCATCGACGAGGCGGCTTGGCGACGCATTATCGAGGTCAACAATCCGGTTCCCTTGGAAGTGCGCATCCGGGATTGCGACTATGTCTTCACTCACCGCCGCGACGTATCCGGACGCCTGGTGTTCATTTTCGGGGCCGACATCTCCCAGCAGAAACGCGCTGAGCGCGCGTTGCGCGCGTCGGAAAGGATGGCGACGTTGGGGACGCTGGCCGCGGGGGTTGCACATGAGCTGAACAACCCGGCGGCGGCTGCCAGTCGCGCTGCGGAACAGCTCCGCGAAGCGTTCGCGCGTTTCGTAGAGGCAAATACCCTTCTGGCGGCGGCAGTCGTCTCCCCGTCGGGGCGCCAGGCGGTGGAATCTGTACAGTCGAGGTTGCGCGAGTACTCCGCGCGATCGCTCGCTTTGAAGTCTCTCGAGCGCTCGGACGCCGAAGCGACTGTCGAGGAGTGGCTGGAGCGGCATGAGATTTCCGACCCGTGGGACCTGGCCCCCTCGCTCGTAGGCCTGGGGTTGGATCCGTTGGAACTCGATCGGCTCGCAGGGATGCTCGAGGGGGAGGCGCTTGCCGCCGTTCTCTCCTGGGCCTGCGCGACCTATCCCGTTCATGTCCTTCTGTTCGAGATAGGTCAGGGTTCGGCACGGATCTCCGAGATCGTTGGCGCGCTCAAGGGCTACTCCTACCTGGGGCAGGCACCGGTCCAGTCAGTGGATCTGCACGAAGGCATCGAGAACACCTTGGTGATCCTTCGCAATAAGTTGAAAGCCGGGATCAAGGTTCAGCCCTCGTACGCAACCGACCTGCCGCCAGTTCTGGCTCATGGCGGCGAGCTGAACCAGGTATGGACCAACCTGCTGAACAACGCAATTGACGCCATGGACGGAAGGGGCCAGATCGCCATCCGCACGCGCCTGCAGGACGCATGGGCGGTGGTCGAGATCGAGGACAACGGTCCCGGAATACCCGAGGAGATACAGCCGAGGATCTTCGATCCTTTCTTCACCACAAAAGAGCCGGGCAAGGGAACCGGCCTGGGGCTCTCGATCAGCCACAGCATCATAACCGAGCGACACAAGGGGGAGATCGCCGTGGAATCTCGGCCTGGGCTGACACGGTTCACCGTCAGGTTACCGATCCTGCAGCCGTCCGCGGCTGCAGAGCCGAAAGGGGGAACAAAAAAGTGATAAGACCTGTGATCATGAGTATCGACGATGATCTCGAAGTGCTGGGCGCGATTGATCGCGATCTTCGCCGGCACTATCGTAACAACTACCGCATCGTCAAGGCCAACTCCCCGGAGGAAGCTCTCGATGCCTCACGAGCGCTCAAACAGCGGGGCACTCCTATTGCGCTCTTCCTAACGGACCAGCGTATGCCCGGGATGAGTGGAACCGAGCTCTTGCGCGAGGTGAAAGGGCTGCACCCGGATGCGTGCAAGGTGCTCCTCACCGCGTACTCCGATACCGAAGCGGCGATTGCGAGCATCAACGACGTAGGTCTCGACCACTACCTGATGAAGCCGTGGGATCCTCCCGAGCAGCGGCTGTACCCGATCCTCGACGAATTGCTGTCGGGGTGGACTGTACGCGTTCGTGTTCCCTACGACGGCATCCGCCTCGCCGGTGCGCGCTGGTCGCCGCAGAGCTACGCGGCAAAAGAGTTCCTGTCTCGAAACCAGGTACCGTACCAGTGGGTAGACGTCGATAGTGATGCTCCCACGCGCGAGTTGGTCTGTTCACTCACCGGCGGACTTGGACGCCTGCCGGTGGTATTCTTCCCCGACGGAAGCCATCTGGTTGCACCCACTAACTTGAACCTTGCAGAGAAGGTGGGCCTGCAGACGCGTGCGCGCTTGCCGTTTTATGACCTGGTCATCATCGGTGGCGGTCCTGCCGGGCTCGCCAATGCCGTCTACGGCGCTTCGGAGGGGCTGAAGACGCTCATGATCGAACACAGCGCGCCGGGTGGACAGGCGGGGACCAGCTCGCGGATCGAGAACTACCTGGGATTCCCGTCGGGAGTCACGGGCGCCGACCTTGCTCAGCGAGCGGTGGCGCAGGCTAAACGCTTCGGTGCGGAGCTGCTCACCGCGCAGGAGGTGACGGAAGTGCGCCGCAACGACCCGTACCGGATCATCTACTTGGCGAACGGATCGGAGGTCTCGTGCTACGCGACCGTCATCGCCACGGGGATGTCGGTACGCATGCTCCAGGCCTCCGGGATAGAACCGCTCATCGGGATCGGCGTGTACTACGGAGCAGCCATGACTGAGGCAGCTACATACCGGGACCAGCACGTATGCATCGTTGGCGGTGCGAACTCCGCGGGCCAGGGAGCCTTGTTCTTTTCCCAGTACGCGCGGCGGGTGACCATGCTGGTGCGTGCTTCCGGATTAGAAAAGTCTATGTCGCGATACCTCGTCGAGCGGATTGGCGCAACCGAGAATATCGACGTGCTCACGCGTGTAGAGGTTGCGGCTGTTGCGGGAACCGAGCGGTTGGAGCACGTCGTGCTTCGAAGTGTCGACAGTGGGGAGGAAAGAATCCTGGATGCGGCCG
This sequence comes from Spirochaetaceae bacterium, assembly GCA_020353535.1. GTDB lineage: Bacteria > Spirochaetota > Spirochaetia > SZUA-6 > DRHE01 > JAFGQJ01. The sequence continues at coordinate 1,052,604 of CP070696.1, forward strand.
CTATGTTTATCTTTATAGGCACGGCACCCCGTTCGGAGATGGTCGCGGGCTTCGTGGAACGTGACGAGAAAGGCTTCATCCTTACCGGTCCCGACCTTCCTCGGGTGAACGGCAGGCCGCGAGGCTGGACTCTCGATCGCGATCCGTATCTCTTCGAGACGAGCGTTCCCGGCGTTTTCGCGGCCGGAGACGTACGCGCAGGCGCCAACAGGCGCGTCGCAGCGGCGGTCGGCGAGGGCTCGGCAACGGTCCACTCGGTGCACCGCTACCTCGAGACGGTCTGACCGTGGAACGCCCCCCTGCACTACAACCTAGAATCGGATCGTATGCGAGTGGATCGCTCAAGGAGCGAAGTAAAACTGACCCTAGTTACCAATCCCGGAGGTTTACAATGAATGAGATCAAGAGCGATCATGATCGAGATGCAGAAATCACCCATGCCTGGCGGACCTACCTCACCACCGGGCGGCTTCCCAAAGGAATGCACCTGGCCTGGTTCGAGACCCCCTTCTTGAGACGGATGGCACGATTGTTGCCGAGGGACCCTCGCTGCCGCATCTGCTCCTATCCCTTCAAGGGCTTTGGGGGGCACCTGGTCCGGATCATGCTAGGGCTGGAACGTTCCCGTCTGAATCCACAGATGTGCAACGTCTGCGAGCGTTTCGCCCGAAAACTCCCGGGGGGGACCGAATTGGACACCTCTCTTCTGTTTGCCGATGTACGAGGCTCCACGGGTCTGGCCGAGAGGATGAGAGCCCAGGAGTTCAGCCGACTGATCAATCGTTTCTATCGGGCTGCTACCAGGGCGCTGTTCCAGCACGGTGCTCTGGTGGAGAAGCTGATTGGCGACGAGGTTACCGCCTTCTTCGTTCCAGCCTTTGCCGGAAAGATGCACGCCCGTGCTGCGGTCGCCGCCGGCTGGCGAATTCTCAGGGCCACGGGCCACCAGGAGGAGGACGGCCCCTGGATTCCGGTGGGCATCGGGATCCACACGGGGACCGCCTACATCGGGACGGTCGGGGAGCAAGGAGAGGTGGAGGACATCGCGGTACTCGGAGACAACGTCAATGTCGCCGCCCGACTGGCCGGGCTGGCCGGTGCCGGCGAGCTGCTGATCTCCGAGGAAACCCGCCTGGCAGCGGAGCTTGACACCTCCGGCATGGAGCCGCGGCGACTGAGCCTGAAAGGGAAGGAGCGGCCGATCGATGCCTGGGCGATCACGGAACTGTCGCGGCTGTAGCTCCTTGTGAGGGGAGCTTTTGCGGGATCGTGCTGATTTTCACATATACTATATATTTCGTTGCCGTTGAGAATCTAATTGGGCGAGAGCTCTATTCAAGATTTTGCTCATACGCTTTAGGTTGAGGGCAATTACTCTACCGCCTGTTTCAGCACTGGCCCTGATTCGCGGGTCTTCACCCTCGACCGCGAGCGGCCATCTCGTTAGATCCGCGGACAGATTTTCCACATGTACCAAATCGGGACGTAGAGCCATAACCAAAGAGGTTTCATTTGCCCCGGCATGGTCGGTCTGTATACCAAGACCGTCTGTTTCATCTTTTCGTGAACAGGAGTAGGTCTCCAGCCCGAACTCATTTAACCAGACCGACCGGTTCCTGATAAACGACTCTGTTGACGGACCGTGACCATGCGCTGTGACGATCCGAAATCCAGCCCGGCTCAACTGCTTGAGGACTAAACGAAGAATCAACTCGAAATCACTATCGCTTACCCAGTAAGCGCTGCCTGTCAGCTGCATGGGATCGAGACCATCCATGCCCTCGAAATCCATGCCGTAGAAATCACCCTCCTCATTGGTTATGATTGTGTCGGGACCCAGGAAAAGCATCGGTAAAACGATCCCTCCGACCCTAGCAGCAAGCTGTTCGAAAAAACCTCGAGCCTGAATTCCGTCGGAACCCAGAGGGAGATGTTCGCCATGCCATTCCAGCGTGCCCAGTGGCAGGTAAGCAATCGGTGCTTGTGCCAAGCGGGCCTGAAACTCACGAGGTGTCAATTCTTCATAGAGCACTTTTTGTGTCACCCCCGCCATAGATCCCCTACCCCTGAATCCGACTTACTCTGCTCGAGGCTATTGATAGGGCGCTCCCACGCTGAAACAGCGGACTTCTTCATGTTTTCACTGGCGTGCCTGTAGCTATCGCTTCTATAATTGCTTCAGCGCTTACGTTCTCTTTTTCAATCTCAGAAAGTTTATCTCCCCGATCCAGAATCACAAAGCGATCCGCTATCGGATACACATGAAATACGTTGTGAGTAATATAAACAACCGACGACCCTGCGTCCCGGATCTGCAGGATCATCTCATGCACCTTCCTCGCTTCCTTGATTGACAGAGCGGCTAACGGTTCATCCAATAGCAAAAGCTTACACCCGAAATAGAAGGCCCTGCCAATAGCGATAGCTTGCCGTTCACCGCCGGATAGAGTGGATACCAAATCCTCTGGCGACCGCACCCGAACACCTATCTCTTCCACGGCTCTTTTACAGTCTATATCCATTCTCTTCTGGTCGAGTACCTTAAACGGCCCAATTTTTTTAACTAGCTCCCGACCCAGATAAAAATTCCTGGCGATACTCATAATACTAATCAGGGACAAATGCTGTTCCACCGTATCAATGCCCATCTGCTTGGCTTCGTGGGGAGAGGAAAACTCTACCTGTTGGCCTTCGAAATACATTCTCCCTTGGTTGGCAGCTAGCGCACCGGCTATAATATTGACCAGAGTGGTCTTACCGGCTCCATTGTCTCCTAAAAGACCTAAAATCTCATTCCTTCTAATGTCCATACTGATATTGTTTAAGGCGCGTACCTTACCGAAGTATTTACTGATATTTTCCAAGCGCATCATCGTCGCATGTTCCATACCCCAGACTCCTTCTATAACCAGATGTTCCTGATTCTGTTGTTAATGTAGGTGGCGACGATCAGGATCGCTCCAACAAAGAATTTGTAAAAATAACCAGGAGCTCCGGTTAGCACCAGTCCAATTCTGATCATACTCACAATAAAGGCGCCCAAAGCGGCTCCGACTATGGTTCCGTAACCACCGAACATAAAAGTCCCGCCGATAACAGCGGCGGCAATAGCCTCCAGCTCATATCCCGTTCCAAAAGCCACGTTGGCAAAGGTGAACCTACTGATTGCGATGCACCCGGCAAAGGCAGCCAGCACGGAACACAAAACGAAGTTTATGAGCTTCACCCTGTTCGTATTCACTCCTCGAGCCCGAGCCGTTTCCTTGTCACCACCGGTAGCAAACACCCAGTTGCCATACTTAGTTTTAAATAGAAGAAAAGAAAAGAATGCAACAACAAGTAAAAACCACAGATGGGAGGGACGAAAGCCATAATCAATGATCTTTGAAAGAACGACCGGCATCACCGGATCCGCTCTGTAAGCTAGGGAATGTCCACCGGTTGCGACTAATAGCCCGCCTCTGGTCATCAACATCATCCCCAGAGTCGCTATAAATGAAGGCAGCCCCATTTTAACAGTTACCGCCCAGTTTATGACTCCGATTACCGCGGCCACGACCAGGGCAGCCAGCAGGCCTAGGGTAGAGTGGATCTGGTTGGCGGTAACCACAAAGACTGCTCCGGCCAGAGCATACACCCCGCCTACTGAAAGATCGAATTCTCCGGAAATAATCAGTAGGGCTTCACCGATCGTAATGATTCCTAGCTCGGCTACCAGGCTGAATATCCCGGTCAGACTGGCAATAGTTAGGAACTTGGGTGCGATTATCGAGAATATCAAAAAAACTGTTGAAAATGCGATCAGCACCCCGAATACAGGACGGCGAACAAAAGAGCTACCCAATTTGGATAATAAGCCTCTTTCCGGTTGATCCACTTCGCTTGTTTGGACTTCCATCTGTAGTCACAACTCCTCGTTTTCATGAAATAAATTGGAACGTCGGTACGACCGACGTTCCACTTAAATTACCCTGCTTTATTATAGTACACTGAAAACCGTTAACGAATCCCCTGGTCGATCAATTCTTTGAGTGCGGAAACATCATCCGGAAACAATCCAAGGGTCGGGATTTCCGCCGGTGGCGTGAATCCATATTTCAGGTGCAAGAACATGAAAGTCACACCAAGAAAACCTTGCATATACGGTTGTTCATCGATGGAGAAATCTATCTTTCCTTGTTCCATCATCTCCATCGTCGCCGTAGTCAAACCGAACGTGCTAATCTTTACATCCTGACCAGGCTTGATGCCTTCTTCCTCTAAACGGACTACAAGGGCTTCGGCCCGGACCATGTTCCCCGTAAAGATCGTATCTGTGTCTGGATGTGCCTTAACATAAGCGAGCATGATTTCTGCCGCTTGCACGACGTCTTCGGTTGTATCCACCGCTTCCACGGGCACGCCGGCGGCCTGCATAATATCGATGAACCCCTGCCCTCTCTCCACCAGATTGAGTGCACCGGGCTGATGATTGCCGTAGAAAGCTCTTTTAGGTTTATAGTCCTTCAGGACTTCTTTGGCCGCCAGTACACCTCCTTCGTAGGGTATCTCGCCAACATAGGAGAGGTATGGAATTTTTTCGACAGTCGGACGGGAGTCAGGGCTGTCCACTGCAATCACGGGTAGACCGCCGCTTATGGCCCGCCGCAAAAGGTCGTCCATGGCCGGAGGATTTGTCATAGTTGCAATAAGCCCATCGGGCTGGGCTGCAATGGCTGCTTCCAGCATGGCCATGAACTGTTCGAAGGCAAATGCATCGGGGCCTGTGTAGATCAGCTTCAATTCGGGCACCAGTGCCGCTGCATCTTTCATACCCTTTTCGACCATCTTCCAGTACGGGTCGGCTATTCCGCCGTGAACAACCGCATATACGGTAAACTGCGGCGCTCCTGCGGCTGCTTCCCCCTTACCGCCGGCTGCGAACACACTAAAGGCGAAAAGAGAAATTAAAAGCACAATCAGAAAAACTTTTCTACCTGTTTTCATAGGAACCTCCTCAATAACATGTTTGGTCGCTGACAAGAGTTGCTGGTTGATGTGCCTACATTGGTATCACCTCCCTTTCTATCAGCATACACGAATACGACAGGTCTGATCAAGATTACGGACTTGAGCTATTCCTTTTGATTGCGGCCATGACCCTAACTCGTACCAAAGCTGTATCAGGTCTTTTTCGACAATTGATTGCGTGTGGCTCAAGAATGGTGTGGTTGGTGGTCAGTGACTTCTACCCCGTGAAACCGGCGTCGCTTCCCAATATAGCATATATGACTCGATTACAGGGGATAATCGGTGGGATGCAGCCGATTTTCCACATATATCGCATCCATGGCTATCTTGAACGTACAAAGCACAGCAACGCCCCCGGCTCTACTGAAAAATGGCGTTAACAACCTGCCGTCCATCATCTCTTCCCTGCTTTTGTCTTCTTAGAAACGATCAGAGGAACGCTGAAACAGAATCTCGCCCATTGGTCCGGAACAGATTCCGCCCAAACCTTTCCGTGATGCAATTCAATGATCTGCTTTGTCAGATAAAGACCTAGACCGCTCCCACGATTTTTCAAAGTATTCTTATTCTCTAACCGGGAAAATTTTGCAAATAGAGCAGCCTGCTCATCCGGACGAAATCCTGCGCCTTTGTTCCAAACTGTGATGGTAAGTTTTCCTTGATCTTTACGGACAGTGAGGCGGACCTGTGTGTGTTCCGCACCATATTTTGCTGCGTTGGTGAGGTAGTTGGTCAATGCAACGCGGAGTAATTCGTGATCTGCCTGAACCGTCACATCTTCGGGACAATCGACAGCCAGAGTGACTTCGCGCGACTTGAAAAGTATCTGAGCGTGTTCAACACAAGGCTCCACAATCTCCTTATAGAAATTGACAGGCACTTTACGGGCGACCAATTCGCCCATCCCGAACCGTGAGAGATCAAGGTAATTCTTGACCATATCCTGCAATTCTTCGCAATTACGCCTGATGCGGAGAAGATATGGGCTGATTTTATCCGGAAGATCTCCTGTATAACCTTCCAGCATAAGCATAATCAAGCTTTGCATCGCCGCCAGCGGAGATTTTAATTCATGCGTGACAAATCCTAATGTATCCATGCTAAAAGTGAGGTTCTCCTTCTGGAGCCGTACTTTTTCTTCTTCCATGGCTTTTCGCCAGGTGAGATCTCGAATCGCGACAACCCGAACATCGCGTCCCTGATATGGCATCGTTTTGGCCTGAACCTCAAGAGGAAATAGCGAACCGTCTTTTCTGATCCCTTCTGCTTCGTAGGGATTTCCATCATTCGTTCGCATCCATCCTAGGACCTTGTCCCGAAAGCCGGGCGACAAAAAATCCAGAATATTATTTCCGATCGCTTCAGAACGCTTATAGCCGAACATCTTCTCTAGAGTCTGGTTGCCGTCAAGAATTCGTCCCTCATCATGAATGAGTATCCCTTCGAAAGTGGCTTCTGATAGCCCGTGGAATCGTGCTTCACTTTCTTGCAGCTCTAGCTTTTGCTTTTCTAACAGGACATTTTTCTGTTGTAATAGTTCGTTTTGTTCCTGAAGTTGCCGCTGGAATTTCCGAATGGTCAGATGGGCGTTCACACGAGCTAAGACCTCTTCGTGTTGCAGCGGCTTGGTAAGATAATCGACAGCGCCCATTTCAAAGCCTTTGACTTTGTCCACGGTCTCTGTTAGGGCTGTCATAAAAATTACCGGAATATCCTTTGTGGTCTTGTCCCCTTTCAACCTTCGGCAGGTCTCAAAGCCATCAATTCCCGGCATCATCACATCCAACAAAATGATATCCGGGATGATGCGCTCAACATGTTTGAGGGTCTCCTCACCACTTTGCGCCACCATAAGTTCATAACCCCTCTGCCGCAAAAATGTCGTTAGAAGTTTCAAATTATCGAGCTTATCATCAACGATCAGAATGGTACTGCTGTCCGATGATTCCAGCTTCATTTTTTTCCTCCTGGCAGGTACCTTTGAATCATCTTGACGATTTGTTTGAATTGAAAGTTATCAGCAAGTTCTTCGATCCTGGTAACAAAGGGGATAAATAGTTTATTCTC
>CP070696.1:1059780-1075747 GCA_020353535.1 Spirochaetaceae bacterium
CTGACGTTGCGCTCCCATCCGGAGTTGAGCAGCTGATTGAACAGTGGTTCGATTTCACCGCGGCTGCGGTCGGCAAATACCAGGTGGCGAAAATAGGCTATAGGGATCTTCAAGGCCGAGGCCTCGGATGCATAGGCGGAAAAGCGCTCTTCCATGGCCCCGAGAAAGTCATCCAGACACAGGATTTCTCGTCCCCAACCCTGGTGCCACTCCTCAAGGTTGTAGTCGTGCAGACCGGAGAGTTTCTGCCTGTCCAGCCTGAGGTAGGGCGCCAACAGATCCTGGATTAATAGAGTGCGATCATAATCCGGGCTCCACATCCTGGGGATCGGGGCTAGCCTGTCCAGACGGTTCCACAGAGCCAGCGCAATGCCTGCCCGATCGAACACCTCCCGGTAGTATCCGGGTCTGCGGGCTTTGCTCATCTTCTCGGACAAGTCCTCAACCGTATCGCCGCTCAGGCACTCCACGCCGTAGAGATCGCGGATCGCGATCTCCAGACAGCGGCCGTAACCCGTGCCGCTCACATACTCCCAGTAAGGAGCGATCAGCCGCCACTTTTCCGATGGACTCATATCCAGATCGTTCTGCAGCCGCAGGATATCCTCTGGCGGGCAGCCGGCCGAAATCAAATCGCAGTCGGCGTAGTGCAAAAACAGCCGCCCGAAATCCGCCGGCTCCCGGATGAACTCCTCTTCGGTGTCCAGATGTTCATGGGTGTCGATCATCCGAATCCCGTCCAGATGCTCGCGCAGCTCTTTTTCGATCCCTTTCTGCTTGCTCATTTCCACACTCCTTGTACTTCTTCTGTCGCTTTCTGATTTGATATCAGAATCCGCTCGGCGTTATTCCAAAATACGGCCTTTCTCTGATTCGCATCGAAGCCGTGTCGATCCATCGCATCGAGGATCCCTCGCATCTGTTCGTACAGGAAGAGGGTGTAGCCCGCCTCCACCTCGGCTGCTTCGTGCCGGGTGTTCCAGGAAAAATTTTCCCGGCAGAGATTTCGGTACTCCTTCTCGGTCCAGGTTCGCCTCCCGTGCCAGAAGAGAATCGGCATGTCCGTACCGAAGAGGATTCTCTCCGGGCTGATTCGGGAGAAAGCCAGATCGTAGGTCTCCGGATTGATCACCGCGGCGGTATCGAAATAAAAGCCCTCGCTGTCCGGGCCAAGCAGCTGCAGGCCAGTACGCAGGTAGTACGGACAGAAGCTGCGGCCGAAGTGGGCAATAATGATCGAAACCCGCGGATACGTCTGTCGAATGCCTTTGAGCTCCCGGATGTTGTCGGGATCGGCCATCCGTTGGGCTCGGGGCAGGTGCAGCATCACCGCCTTGCCGTGCCGGTCCGCGATGCGCCACTGCTCGTGCGGAAAGAAATCATAGATGCTGATATCGGCACCTTTGACGCCGCTGACCATGTCGGGGTAGGGCTTGAAGCCCACGAAGAGCCCCTCAAGCAGGCTGCGCTCGACCTGTTCAGGATCCCACTGCGGCTGCACCGTCATAAAAGGCATCAGCAATCCTTCAGTCCGTTTGTCCACCAGGTAAGCGTTGTTAGCTTCCATGTCCGCTTCTTTGATCGGCCAGGGAAAGCCGGCGATCCTGAAGCGGCAGTCCGGAAACAGCTCGCGGGCGCAGGCATAGGCATCCTCGGCGGGCAGGAGGTGCCCGCACTCCAGGGCCCAGTCGGATTTCCAGCGTGCAGGCGGAATCGCGGCGACATGCTCCGGCAGGTTGATATGCACATGGACGTCGAAGATCTTTTCCGGTAAACGGGATTTCAGGAACGTGCTATAAAATGAGGCGTCGAACTCATTCATTTCGAAGTACGGCTTCACGGCACGGTACTCCTGATCCGCCTCAATCCCTGGCAACCGACCAGAGCATGAAACCCTGACAGGCGTTGCCGGCTTGCCTGAAGGTTCCAGTCAGGCTGTTGCGGTGCACGTAGGAGCTGATCGTTTTTCGAATCTCGGGACCGATTTCCACATAGCGGCTGAAATGATCGAGCAGCCCCTCCATGGCTTCTTGCTCACTCATCTCCAGCTGGATTCGGGGATGGAAAAAGCGAAGCTCGGGCCTATACCCAAGGGCATACAGCATTCCAAAGGGATAGAGTATATCGCCAGGATAATCCCCGAGATCTTCGCCGAAAATCAGGGGCCACAGCTCTCTTTGAGCCAATCCCCATCTCCCCCACTTACAACCGGACCAGCCGCTCAAGTAGCAAAAGGCCCTGGAAGCGGCATTCATCTTCTCCAGCATATCCGGATTGCCGATACCTGGGGACATGGAGGCGAACACCAGGTCGAAGGCACCCTTCCAGCCCTGAGCCGCAAGATCCACATCCTCCCAGATCTTCGGGAGGATTCGAATATTGTTCAGGCCCTGACTCTGGATCTTGTGCTCCAGGATGCTCACCATGGCCTGCGCCGGTTCCACGGCCACCACCTCGGCTGCCTTGCGGGCGAAAGGGATCGCGAAATTCCCCGGGCCGGCGCCAATGTCGAGCACCCGGTAACTCTTCCGGAATGCCCCCGCCTGCTCCAGCCAGGCGAGAATCCAGTCCCGCCGAGCCTGGCTCTCCTCCGATTCACTGTGTTCGGCATAACTGGAGGCCCTGCTGTTCCACCGTTCCACCTCGGCCCGATCACCCATGCGTTCTCTGCGGTTCACAGGTGAACGTTCCTTCGCCTCCAGCCAGAGTTGCTTCCACAACTCGGGATCGCAGGTTATTGTTCGGAGGTCTGTTTTTTCGCGGCGCATTTTCGGTGCATTCTCGTGAGAATCAGATCTTGCCCGGCCAAGTTCTTTCATATAGAAGATCATCTACGGCTAAGAAAAATATTCTCTTGGAGTCAACACCACTCCCGGAAAAACACCGTAGAGATGTTCCTTATCCCAGGTAATCAAAGTAGAGACAAATGGCATATAGTTCTCGGCAGTGGCAACCATGAGGGCGTCGCCAAATGATGAACGGTTGCCAATATGGTCGAACACTCGTTTCTGTGCTACGACTGGGCAATGTGCTTCAAAATCCGGTGTAGGCAGAACACTCACCCGATATTTCTGGGAAAAATGAGCCCAGAGATTGCGTAGCTGAGTTTGACTCAGGTTAAATGACAGAATACCACAAAGCTCGAAGAGATTGACAAGGGTAGTAAATCCAGTGTCAGATTTTGCGACGTTTTCCAGAAAACGGCGATTCTCGCTATAGAATGGATCGCGTTGATAGCGAAGATCTATTACAAATACGTTGGTGTCGATGAGGACTAGCTTCTGCCCCGTATCCATCGAGTCGCCTCTCTCCAATCCGAGAATCGCGGCTCGGATTCCGCGAGGGTCATTTCAATATCCTTCCACGCCTCATCAAATCGGGTGGCAACCGATTCTCGCGCGCTATCCTCTGCCGGGCGAATGATTGCGATCGGTTTTCCTCTATAGGTCAGCGTCAGGCTCTCGCCTGCCCTAACCAACTTGATGACTTCCCCCGTGTTCTGCTTCAACTGTTTTGCCGTTATAATTCTCATAACCTACCTCTCAAAGTGAACACTTCAGTATCAATAGTAGACACTTATATTAGGGGAGTCAAGAGGCCGTAGGCACTTTAGAGCTCAAACAATCGGATACTTGCCAACCACTCGAGCCGTATCGTAGGCGGCCAGGATGTTCTCCGGCGGCGTCCCCTGCTGGATGTTATGGATCGGATTGAACACAAATCCGCCTCCGGGGGAGAATATGCGGATTCGCTCGGCCACCTCCCGTTCTACCTCTTCAGGGGAGGCGAAGGGCAGGGTTTTCTGCGTGTCCACTCCACCACCCCAGAAGGTGATCTTCCCTCCGAACTCTTTTTTAAGCCAACCCGGATCCATACCAGCCGCCGAGGTCTGCACAGGATTTAGGATGTCCATTCCTGAGGCGATCAGCATGGGAATGATCCGGGTCACCGACCCGCAGGTGTGCTTCCAGGTTTTCCAGCTCGTGTTCCGATGAACCCAATCATTCTGCTCTCTGTAGAAGGGAAGAAACAGCTCCTCGAACAGCTCGGGGGCGAACAGCTCGTTGTTCTGGCCGCCATAATCGGCCCCGTCCAGTCCGACGATGTCGATGGAATCCCCCAAATAGCGCTTGAGCTTCTCCATATTCTTCAAAGCCGTTTCGGTACGCACGGCAAACAGGTCCCTCACATAGCCGGGATCTAACGCCAGCAGGCAGAGGAAGTCCGGGATACTCCCCACCCGGGAAAAACCCATTGTACGCCAACAGCCCAGAAGCAGTGCCTTGTCCGTCTCCCGCCGCAATCTTTCGGCTCGGGCTGCCAGAAACTCCAGCTCTTCGCTGGAAAGGTGGTTCTCCTTCTTTACTTCGCTCAGGGCCGGGGGATTGAAATCCAGATGGGCTTCAAGGGCAGAGGCCATGTCGAAGTAGAAGCCGTCCTTCGGCATCTTGCCCTCAACGGGTCTGGCCGGATCCCCTTCGCTGTGCAGCAGCCAATTTCCCTCCCCATCCACCTCGACATCGAACTGCCCGGGGACGAGGACATCGGTACCGTCCCAGAGCTTCCAGGGCTTCCATTTCTCCCGGCGCAGGCCGAAGAACTGAACCAACGGCTCCACGGGCAGTACGTCGATACCCAGTCGATCCACCAGATCCATCTCCACCTCTCCGAGCATTTGATAGACCTCGTATACTTTTACCGCCCGGTTGCGCATGCCCAGGTGTTTTCGCAGCCGGTCCAGAGCATGGGCCATGATGCCACTCATGATGGTAGCACCCATGTCGAGGGGGACCCGATCCGGCTCTTCGTGGTTAAGGGTCTTGAGAATCCGCTCCCGGGAGCTCATGGATTCTCCCGAGCTCGACGTATTTCTGTGACCCGCTGGTCTGCTCATCTTCCCTCTCGTACCGCTTTGATCAGGGCGGCGCTGTTCTTATAAAAGACATCCTCCAGGTCGTCCCTGCTCAATCCTGTTTTCTCCGCCGCCCGCCGGAAGGCCAGGAGTTCTTCGTACATGAAGAGGGTGAGCCTGGCCGCCTCATCCCCCGACACCTCGCGCATATTCGGATCCCCCGACACATCCCCGTACAGTCCCTTGGGCACCAGATTGATGTAGACGCCGTTCTCGCAGATCCGCCGCATCCGCATGCGCAGGATCGGCAAATCGCTGCCGAACAGTACCCGTCTGGGACCCAAGGCCCGGATCAAACCCTCGAACACCCAGGCATTGGTATTGGCCGAGAAATCCACCACCAGCCGCTCGGTCTCCTTGAGCACCTCGAAGGCGTCCCCCACATCCTCGTTGCAGTAGGCTCGCCCCACGTGGGCCAGGATCACCCGAACGCCGGGGTACTTCCGCTCGATCTCTCGGATCTGAGCGAGGTTGACCGGGTCGCGGAGCCGGGCATCCCGGGGAATGTGAAGCATCACGATCCGGCGCTTCTCGTGCATCAGTTCCAGCTGATGGGGAGGCAGGAAATCAAAGATGCGGATCTCCTGCCTGGGCAGGTAGGCGGGAGCCAGGTTGAGATAGACCTTGATGCCCAGGAAACCTCCCCGCACTACTTTACGCTCCACCTCCTCTGCGCTCCACTCCGGTACGGAAAACAACAGCGCCGGCAGTTCGTGCTCCTTGGCGCACTGACTCACATAATCATTGAGCCCGTCCGCCGACTCGGCGTTGACCAGGCTGCTGAAGATCATCGGCGTGACCTGTTTGCCCGGGAAGAGCAGCTTGTAGCACTCAAGGTGATCCTCTATAGGATTTTCTTTGGCCACCAAAGACGGCCAGGTTACCACTCTGTCCCGCTTGACGTTCTTTTTCAGCCTATCCAGCCATACGTGGGTGTGGATGTCGATAATCTTCTCCGGGAGAAAGTGCTGAAGCTTCTCCTCGTATATGCGGCGATCCACGTCGTTGATCTCCACGATGGATTTCATTCCAATACTCCTGATGTGATAGTTGCAACATCATTCAAAGAAGCACACTGCCGGCAAATCCTGATCAGACCTTGTTGCTGGGACGGGCAACTTCAATATGCGCTCCGGCTTCCTGATATTCTTTCAAGGTATCCTTGCTGATGCCGGAATCGGTGAGGATCGTATCGATCTCCTCAATGGTAGCGTAGCTCATAAAGGAGGTCTTGTTGAACTTGCTCGAATCGACGAGCACGTAGGCTTTCTCCGCCCTCTCCACCACAATCTCATTCATCGTCGAGGTACGTTCGTCTGTAGTCATGCAGCCCCCGGGGAGGTTGACCGCATCCGCTCCTAGAAAAGCGCTGTCCAGATGAAACATCATCAGGGTCTTTTCAGCCACAGATCCGCAGACATCGAGTCGTTCCGCCCGGATCTCTCCGCCTACCAGGATCACTTTACACCAACGGGCCACAGTTTCAACATGGGAGATGGAGTTGGTAAGAACCACGATCCCCTTCAGCTCGCCTGTCTGCAGTTTCACGGACAGCGTCTCGGCCAATTTGAGAACGGTCGTTCCCGAATCGAGGAAAATGCGGTCGTTGTTGTTGACCAGCCCCGCGGCCCCCGCACCGATCAGTGTTTTCTGATCCTGACGGTGGGAGGCCTGGACGCGAAAGGAGTAGTCGTACCCCAACTGCTGGGCCAGCTGTACGCCGCCATGAACCCTGATGACCTTCCCCTCCTCCTCCAGCTGGCTGAAAAAACGCCTCGCCGTTGCCTCAGAGATCTCCAGGTTGTCTGCAACCGTTTTGACATCCAGCCGTTTGTTCAGTTGAAGCATGTCCAAGAGTCTGATCGTCCTGCGTTCATACTTGTTCATGTACGTATCTCTCCAGGAATTCTTGATATATGGAATCGTAGAGATGTGCCGTTGTTGTGGATGGAGTAATCACCGTGCCCTCTCCGCCCATGGAGGCGAAAGCCTCCCGTTCGTCCCGAAACAACCCCACACCGATAGCGGCGAGGATTGCCGCTCCGACCGCTCCGGCGGTCTGACCGTTGATCAGTTTGAGCTCCAATCCCGTGATCTCTGCAACGATCCGAGGCCAGACCAGGCTCTCTGCCGGTCCGCCCACCATAGCAATCCGATTGGCCTCGATTCCCACCTTGGCGAGGCGCTCGATGTTGTAGCGCATGCGCAGAGCCGGTCCTTCCATGACCGCTCGGGCGATTTCCTCTCTCGAGCGGGTTGCGTGAAGGTCGATTTCGGATTGGGGAACATGTTTGCTGTCGAGGAACGGGTTGAGATAAACTCCTCGCGCACCCGGAGGGATCTTTTCCGAGCTCTCGCTGAATATCGTATATTTCTCGTCCGGATTTTCCTCTTCCATCAAAACGAGATTTTCGATATACCAGTCTATCCTCCTGCCGATCTCCGGGAGAGAAAACATCATAGCCCACGGACCTTCTGGAGTCAGAAACGAATCCACGAGTAGCCGTTGGGAAATTGCCTGGTCCCGGTCTTCGATAGGATAGAATCCTACCCAGGAGGTGCCGCAGGATAGCAGGAGGTCCCCCACCTTTGTAAAACCGGTTCCTCTGGCCGCACTGGGATGATCGAAGGCTCCAAGAACGACCACCGTAGCTTCCGTGAGCCCCGTGTCTTCAGCACCCTGCCGAGTCAACGGGCCGAGCACCGACCCGGATGGTCCCAAGCTGGAGATCGCCTCCTCCGGGATCTCCAGGATGTCGAGGTAGGGCTTGTGCCAGCAACGGTTGACTTGATCGATCAGGAAAAAGGTGGAGGCGGTGGAATGGTCCATGCCCCAGCGACCGGTAAGGCGATACATCAGCCAGTCGCTGTTCATGCAGAAGCGGGCTGCTCGCCTGTACGTGTCAGGCTGATACTTCTTCAGCCAGCCTAAATGCGCCAAAGGGAAGGTACCCTTGCCCCAAGGCCAGCCGACCGTTGTATGTACTTCCTCAACAACCAAGTCTGGAAAGATCGCTTTAGTTTTGCCTATAGCCCGCTCATCCATCCAATTGATAATGTTGATCAGAGGCCTGTCCATCTCATCCAAAAGAAGAGAGTTGCCGCTGGCAAAGGCCATGCTGATTGCCCTGACCCATGCCCCAGCTGGGGCATGGGAGGCCAACTCTTGGATCAGATCGCACACCGAACGGTAGTGCTCCTCCGGCTCCACTTCGATAAAACCCTGTTGGGGAAAAATGAACCGAGTGTTTCGCTTTCCGAGGGCAAGCTGCTTCCCTTCGGCGCTAAGCAACACACCTTTGACTGCGCTAGTACCGACATCCAAACCGATGAATAAATCCATAGATGATTCCTCTTACCTGGAAATGACTACCTGCGCGCCCCAGAGGAAGCCGGCTTGCGGTGATTCAGCTGCTTCAAGAATACCTGCAGCAGCTCTTTGAACAGCACTGGAACCAGGGCCATCCGCTCGGGTGGCTCCACGTAGGCGATCCTCATTTGAGTTCTGCCGGGATTCCCCTCTGGAGGCAAATCGTAAAAACCGGACATCGGCGCCACCAACAGGGTACGACGTTTTCCGTTTATATCGACCGTTCCCTCCCGGGCGCAGTACAGCACGAAATCCATGGCATCGAACTCTTTCGACACGATCCGCCGTACGTCCACAACGGAGTAGATCGAGGCCTCCGGGGAGGAGACGATTATACCGGGCTGGAGTTGCTCCATCCGGGAGACGAACTCTGTCAGCATGGATTTATAGTACCTCTGCTGTTGATCGTACCAACGGCGAAGCTCCTCGTGACTCTCTCCAGCAAGGGCGGCGAAGATGTACTGACCGATGGCATTGGGACAGAGGTTGGCGGTATTCTCCGCCACGGCCCTGGTGTGAAACTCCTCGTTGTCCGTCACCAGTGCTCCGATACGCAGACCGCAGGCATTCCATACCTTGGAGGAGGACTCTACGCTGATCCGCCTTCCTTCTATGCCCGCAACCTCCCGATCACCGATTCCCCAAATGCTCACAGTTTCGGCGCCTGTGTACAGAAGCTCCCGATAGGCCTCGTCACTGACCATCCACAGGTTGTAGCGGACGCACAGCTCGGCCAGCTCCAGCATCTGCGCCCTGCTGTACGACTGACCCGTGGGGTTGTCGTAGGGGATCACAAGCAGCGCCCCCGGCTTGCGTTCCCGGATGATCGCCTCGATCCGGGAATGCTCGGGAAGGGTGAAACGACCGTCCTCCTGCAGCGTGCGCTGCAGGGAGACCACCGCTCGGCCAAGTCGGGCGGCCATAGCCGTGTAGTTGGTATACGTCGGGTCGATGATCAGCAGGGGCTTCTTCCCTGTACCAACGTCCCCGCAGACGCCGAGGATGACCAGCTCCATGGCCTGGGATCCCCCGTCGGTGATTTGAACCTGCAACCCTTCGGTGGAGAATCCGCTCGAGGCGATGATATGGCGAAAAGCCTCCCGAGTCTCCTCCACCCCGACGGTCGGAGTGTAGCGCACAGCTCCGTTCTGAAATGGGCTGCCTTGATCCTGTAGATTGGCCAAGCGCCGGATCATGGCCGGATGCATGGGCAGGGACACGTTGCCGATGGCCACGTTGATGGCCTCTACGTCATCTTGACGTTTGCCGAACTCGATCTGGGCCGTCCGGATTACCGAAGGTTTGCGCCTCTGAAAATGATGAGAGAGCTGCGGTTTCATCTTCGTTCTTTTTTGTTCATCTCGCATAGGATGCTTGATTGATTTACCCTAGTTCACCCACATGATTATGTCAAGAAAAAAATGAATAGTTCAATCAAACAGGCTTTCAGTATCGCTGCTTTGCTGGTACCATAAACATAATGAAAACGAGATTCTCCGAACACACCGCTCACCAGCGAAACTACGGATGCCGGATTCGGGAGTATCTCTACAGGGACCTGAAGACCGTGGTCATGGAAAACGAGCTCCTGCGCATCTCGATACTGGCGGATAAAGGAACCGATATCATCGAGTTTCTCTACAAACCGCTGGACCTGGATGTGCTCTGGCACTCATTCATTGGGGTTCGCTCACCCCGTAATTTCGTGACCGGCCGAATGGCTCCCGGTTCTTCATTTCTGGATTTCTACGAGGGGGGCTGGCAGGAGCTGTTCCCCAGTATCCAGGAGGAATGCGAGTACCTTGGAACGCCCCTCGGTGTGCACGGAGAGGTCTGCCTGCTGCCGTGGGAATACCGCATCGAACTGGACGATACGGAGCAGATCAAGATTCGCTTTCACATTCGTACTTCCCGAACTCCCTTTCTCCTGGTAAAAACTCTTATCCTGAAGAGCCAGGATCCGACGCTCTACATCGACGAGCAGGTGACCAACGAGGGCGCGGAGGAGTTGCAGTTCATGTGGGGGCATCACCCGGCCTTTGGCCCCCTGTTTCTCGACGGCAGTTGCCGGATCGAAGTCCCGCCTGGATCCCGCGCCCGCACAACTACGAATGAGCTTGGCCGATTCGCCGTTCTTCCTAAGGACACCGAGTTCGACTGGCCTACTATCGAAGGTCTGGACGGCAAGATGTGGGATGTCAGCCAAGTACCGCCGCCGGATTCCAAGATCTATCAGATGTACTACCTCTACGACCTGCCGGAAGGCCGCTACGGCCTGTTCAACAGCAACCTTGGATTCCGATTCAGTCTCAGCTGGGATAAGAAGATATTTCCCTTACTCTGGGTGTGGGCTCCCTACGGCGGAGCCATGGGCTACCCCTGGTACGGTCGCAATTACAACCTAGCTCTTGAGCCCTGGTCCGCAGTGCCCCCGAATCTGGCCCAGGTTGCCCAACAGAACAAGGGGATCCATATCGGCCCGGGACAGACGCTGGCCACCAGTCTGGAAGCGGCGATCTCAATTGGTTAGGGCGCTGATAGCCCCTTCGCGAAATACGGTTCGCATGAAGCGACTCGGCTGCTACTTCAGATTGTTGCGCTCACACCATTCGAGCCAGGCCTCCTGGACATCCTCGATCAGGCGAATGTTGTGGCTGCGACAGCTTCTCACGAACTCGCTGATCTCCTCCGCAGGCGGCCTTTCCTGCGTATCAGGCTCATCAGCGACCGACAGTCCCCGCCTCGAACGTTCCAGCTCATCCCGTGCCAGGCGGCACCAGCGCCCGTCCCGGACGTAGTCGATCCGCTCCACCGTCGGTGTAGGGGCGAAGCGGGAGCCCCTCAGCGAAAGGGGAATGAATATTGCGAAAGCCCGAAATCCCTCTTCCGTCGCTCCGCACTCCCCCACGATCTGCGTCCGCGCCTGTGATAGCGTATCGGCATGGAGGTTGCTGACGATGCGGCAACCGGTCATCCCCAGCTCGGTCAGACGAACCACATCCGCCCCCCAGATATAGGCATCATAGAAGCCGGGACTCAGCTCGTAGGACACCAGGGTGTCCCCGGCTTTACACTCCCGCCAGCCGCTGCCCCGATTGGTAAGCCAGACCGGTGCGCCTCGCGGTAGCATGGCCAGCAGCGCAGACATCACCGTGGTCTTTCCCGCCCCTCCAGGACTGGCCCCGACCAGCCAGGAGGATCCCCGAAGGATCCTGACCAGAAGCCAGGCAGTCTGGGCTACGGTCAGCGTGTTCGCCTCCAACAGATCCACGACCGAGAGCATTCGGCCTCCCCTTTGATTGCTACGGTTCGCTACTTCTAATGCGTTGTACATGTTTGGATTTATTCGACAATGTCTAAAAGCTCCCGGAAATCCCGGATCGTGTAGTCCGCCCGATAGCTCATCAGCCACTCCAGCTCGAAGAAACGGCGGTTCTTGTCGGGGAAGTACAAAACCGTGGGTATACCGGCGTTCTTCCCCATCTCGATATCCTTGGTGCTGTCCCCCACCATGATCGCCTGCTCCGCCGGCAGAGATAGAGACTCCAGGGCTCTGTTCACAGCTTCGGGGTGGGGTTTGAGACGGGTCACATCATCCAGGCAAACCAGCAGGTCCACCAGGGATTCGATTCCCTCTCGGGATAGCACCGGCTCGACAAAGCTGCGTTTGGATCCGGTGAGAATGGCGGTTCGTTTTCCCGCCTGCTTCAGATTCTCCAGAGTGATTCGTACAGCCGGATTGAGCGCAACCTCAGAAATCCGCTGCTCCAAACCATGAATGATCTCATTGGCGAAGGCATCAACATCCTGCACACCAAAGCGAGCCGGACCGGACCAGTCATTGAACAGCTCCCGTACGATGGCCTGCTCGTCAGCTCGGATGTTGCGTTTCCGGAGAGAAAGCTTGTACAGCTCCATCCACATTTCCAGAGTATCGGCCAGACAGCCGTCCCAATCGAAAAAGATGCCGCTGTACCCTCTATCCCCGTTCTCGCTGCCTCTCATTTCCTGTTCGAACAACCTCCCCGTTTGTTTTGCTACAAGCCCTTTTCATCATCGTTGATCATTTTAAAAACCTTCGTCTCAACCGCTCGAGATCCTCCTTCTTAGTGCGGGCCACAGCCTGCGCCTCAACCAGGGTTACGGAGCAAAAGCGCAGATACTGCAGTGGTCCGTACTGAGCGAGTAGGTCCAGATCCGAGCTGATCACATTCAGTACGCGGGGATAACCCCCCACTGTCTGGCGGTTTCGCAGCAGCACGATCGGACCGCTAGGAGTCAGCTGAATGGTGCCGTCGTTCACGGGCACGGAAATCATGTCCGTCTGCCCGCCCAACTGCTGCTCGCAGTGCAATTTTAGCCCCATATCGCTGACATCCACGGAGATCTGCCAGCGGGTGGCCAGGAACCCTTTAGGATCGTGCAGGCAGGCGTATTCCGGGCCTGGAAGAACACGGATCCTGCCCTCGGCATCGGGCCAGCGGCAGATCTCGTGGAAGGCTCCCCGGCTCCTGCCTACGATCCGCCCTCTGTGTTTCGGCTGCGGGCGAAAGCAGAGATATGTTCGGAAACCGTACACCCGATTGCCGAAACCGATGATGCTGCCCGCCGGAGCGAAGTACGCCCGGGCGTGCTCCACGGGCAGCGCCCCTGCGTCAACCTCCATCCCGCCTCCCCCCCTATAGAGAACAACATCGTCGAAGCCGCCGCCGGTGAGGACAAAGCAACTGTCCTCCAGAAAGCGCAGCCGCGGTGGCAACACGATCTCCAGGGCCGGTGCCCAAGGTTCGTTTTCAAGGAGGATGTTCCCAGTGGCTAGAGAGAACTGATCCTGGGCTCCACCGGGACTGTAGCCCAGATCCTGCCTGCCGTACTCGGGCGGACCCTTCTCCTGAAAGAAACCCCGTTCCAGAACCTCGAACTTCTCGGCTACCATCGATCGATCTCTCTCAGGTGCTTCACCAGTTCGAGGGACAAGGGAGAATCCGAGTGGATACAGATGGTTTGCGCACGAACCGGAAGCCATCGATAGTCCAGGACTCCGTCGGACTTTTCGACCACAGCCCTCACACGTTTATCCCTGACCATGCTTCTGGCCTGCTGTACAGCTTGGTCGATCTCCAGGATGCTGGCATAGTCCTTGGAGCGGTTGACCAGTTCCAAACGATCCGCTTCAGGATCGTAGCGGTAGCGCCGCTCGCAGAAGCCCTCTGCAAGAACCGCGATGCCCAGGGTCGTGCAGGCGCGGGCCATCTCCGAACGATCCGGAGCAAGCACCGTGGCAACGGATTCGGCTACGAGCCAGTTCGCCAGCATCATGGCCAGCTCCGCATCCCGACAACTCTCGTTGTACAGGGCCCCGTGAAACTTCACCATCCGAACATCCGGCATCAGGTTGCGCTGCGCGGAGAGAGACTTCAGCAGCTCCTCTGGAGATATGCTCATACGCACCCTGCCGAACCCTTTTCGATCCGGGTAGGAAAGGTGAGCACTCACACCCACACCGTTGTCCTCAGCCAGCTGCCGGAAGGCTGCAATGCTTGCCCCGTCTCCGGCATGACCGCCGCAGGCGATATTGGCGATGTGGATGTAGCGCATCAGCTCGCGGTCCAGCGGATGCTGCGCGCCTCTTTCGCCGATGTCGCAGTTGATGAGGATCGACTGATCCGTAGCCCCGCCGCTTGCCGGCAAGCTCATTTCCCCTCCTCTGCAAGCCGAGGAACCTCACGGAATACGACGGTGTCTCCCGGCCGCAGTTTTTCCAACAGGGCCGGATCGGTCCTGCCGATGATGTTCCAGCCGCCGGGGGATTCCTTCGGGTAGATCCCGGTCTGTTCCCCCCCTATGGCCACGGCCCCGGCAGGAACCTTGGTACGGGGATTGGAAAGGCGCGGTGTGGCCAGGCGTTTGTCCAGCCCGATCAAATAGGGAAAGTGGGGCAGGAATCCGATCATGGCCACGGTATAACGGGGCCTGGTGTGAAGTACCACGACCCCTGCAGTGGACAAACCCGATACGGAAGCGATCCGATCCAGATCCTCGCCATCATATACCACCGGAATCTCCTGAACCGCACCCCCGGTAAGGGATTGAAGCTCCTCTTCGGGCCGAGCCTCAAGATCCCTGACCAAGCCTTCCACCCGCTGCTGCAAGCCCTCGATATCGGCTTCCGTAGGATCGAAGTACAGAGCGAAAGAGGTATAAGCCGGGACCACATCCAGCAGTCCGAGGCGCGAGAGTTCAGGATCCTCCTTGATGCGGCCATAGATCCGCAGCACGCTCCAGCAAGTTCGCCTGTCCAGATCCTGCCCAACGGATCCGGTCAGACAGCTGTCACCAAGGTAGGACCACTCGATCATCCGCCTCACTTTCGCCGTTTTGCTCAAATTAATCAGTTTGTGCTTGACTTAGGAATATAATCTACTATACTTGTTTCAAACAGTCAGCTCATCTCCCGGTACTAATGGTGTGCCGATTCAGAAACTTGTATCCAGGAGAACCAACATGAAAACATCGATCCGCAGTCCGCTTCTGTCTCTGAGTGACCTATTGGGCAGAGAGTACACCAAGGCGGTGTGTACGGCAAGGGCTTTCACATCTTCAGAGCAGCTGAAAAAGCTCGAAACCATTGCCGGGGAAAAGGTGGATTTTTACCCGCAGGGATTCCGGAGGAGGGTGGATGAGCTGATCGATTCGGTGGGCAAGAAGGTCTGTGGGGGATTCAAAACATCGGCCTGCGGGGCAACCACGGATGCCTTTGTCAAAGCGAGCAAGTTTGCCATGGCCCCCTTGAGCGGCTACGGATTCATCCGTGTTGGGGAGGACGGGCGGGCCTATCTGGTTTCCAAGAGCGAGCACTACCATGCCTCCCTGGGTCACGGTTTTCCCGGCTACGGGCTGATCGAAAATGCCAAGAAACTGGGGATCGCCAACATCACCCACAACAACACCCGCGGCCACATCACCCGGGTGCTGGAGGAGGAGCTGGTGCGGGTGGCCAACGGGATCCAGCGGGGAGAGCGCAAGAAACTGGAGGCCGTGCTGTCTTCCAGGGAGCCCCACGTTCTCAATAGGGTCATCAACCTGGAGACCGGCAGCCTGGCGGTGGAGGCGGCGCTGAAGATGATGCTGGCCCGCTTCTTCAAGCTGGACAAGAGCTTTGCCGATCCGCCTTATGCGGGCCGCACGCCGGTGTTTCTGGTCATGGCCGACAACGAGGGAGGCAAGGAGGCCAACTACCACGGCACCACCATCCTCACCCAGGCGATGCGCGGTCTGTGGCCGGGGATGTACGAGAGACTGCAGGAGTGCGGGCTGTTCGTGGTGCAGCCGGTGCGCATCAACGACGCCGCCCACTTCGAAGAGCTGCTGCGCCGCTACGACAGGGGGAAGACCAAGGTCGCCGGCTTCTTTCACGAGCTGATCCTGATGAACTACGGGGCGGTCCGCCTGGAGGAGGGATTCTTACAGAAAGCCTACAAGCTGTGCCGGGATCATGAGGTGCCCACCTGCGTGGATGAGATCCAGAGCTGCATTTGGAGCCCGCAGCTGTTCCTGTTCCGCGAATACGGTCTGGAGCCGGACTTCGTGTCCGTGGGCAAGGGGTTTCCCGGCGGCCAGTATCCGGCCTCCAAGATCCTCAGCACCGCGGAGATGGACACCCTCAACCAGTTCGGAGCCCTGGT
>CP070696.1:1075847-1120450 GCA_020353535.1 Spirochaetaceae bacterium
AATTTTTCTCCTGCATAGACCCGATATGATTCTCTATTCAAATTTTAAGACATAGATTACGTGATTTCAACTAGAATATATGAGGTAAGGATTTGCCGCTTATCTTACTCCGCTACAAATTTTCAGGTCTTCGGCGGGGGCTTCATCACGTTGAAATTTGCCGCTAAATGATAAAGAAACTGCTTGTATTATTGCCTGGTACAAAAGCTCAGTTGTGTTAAAAAAATGACCAAAGCGACCGCAGTTGTACAGCCCAGGTGCGACGCTTCAAGGACTTTGATGTAGGTCACTATTTGGAAAGCACATGAGCCACACGATCAAAAGGATCGCTGTCTACTACAGGAGGACGACATTAACTTATCCTGATTTGAGATAATCAGCGAATCACAAAAACAGCCACGCATATCTCAACAATTTTTTCATAGATGTGTAGTTTATAGCATTTTCCCGTTTTCTTACGAGTAATCCGCCGAAATCAAATTTGGCATAACCCTACCCTTAGGCGATACTAAGATGCCCCCTTTTTCGGCGAATAGGGTGGATTCTGTCACATGCCGGATAGATCGTATTTGCGTACGAAATACAGCCTTTTTTGACTTGGTCATCTTATAGTCTTTTTTTCTGTAAGGACGGAGTTACCCGAACAGGGGTGAAGAGCTATTTGAGGATCTCCCGTGCCGAAAGCACGAAAACGCCCCAACATCCCTATTGATCGCTTTTTTGCGCATAGTAAATGACAGTCCTTGAAGCCACACGAGGTGGCGGAAGGGAGACTCCATATGGCGGTCGCAGTTTGTCAAGAAAGACCGCGACCGATTCACAAGTGCTTGTTCCTAACTCTCCACACTGTGGTCGCCCACTCACCCATGAAGGCGATCGCTGTGATCACCGAGCCAGAAAATGTTAAAAGATCCTGTGGCACAGCTTGAAGACCGGCAGGGGCGGTGCGCCATGTGTGACGCTTAGCTGATCCCCAACGGAGCTGGGCGCATACCAGGGTGCTGGCATAAGCCGGCTGGAATAGAGCTTCTTGTAATGGGCAATCTGTCTCCCTGCCTGCTCTGTGAGGTCAACCTGTCCCTGCAGTCTCTCCGGTATTCCTTCCAGGTGCGCATTTCTCGGCAGCCACAACAGGGCGGTGGAAGACCAAAACAGCTCAATTGCTTCGACAGCTACTGATTCTCAAGCCATTCCTGTCCAGTGGATGTTTTAAGATAGCCCGATATATATTAGTCTATTGCCCGTGCTTTAATATGCGACTAATCAGTGAGGTACTGCTTTGGGCGCTGTATCTACGCAAACAGAGGAGATACAGCCATAGAAAGATGCAACATGGAGCTAAAAGGAATCGATGTCTTCTCGCGTAAGGCACTCGGTGTCAAGGTTGAGAAGGGGATCATCACAGATCTCGAGACTCTTGCTGGTGAAGTTCAACTGCCGTATATTGCACCAGGCTTTTTTGATATCCAGGTAAACGGATACCGTGGAAATGACTACAACGCCGCGGATTTGAATGTGGAGCATATTTGCGGCATCGTCACAGATCTAGACGCAGCTGGAGTCACCCGGTACTTTCCAACTATTGTCTCGGGTCCTTGCGAGCGAACTCTCAAGAACCTTGCGATTGTCGCAGATCTTGTCAGTACTTCGAGGGAATAGCAACACGCCATACCTGGGATTCATATAGAAGGTCCCTACATATCTTCGGAAGAAGGACCGCGTGGCGCCCACGATCCTGAGTTCATTCGTGATCCGAACTGGGAGGAGTTCATGTCTTGGCAGGAAGCCGCACGTGGCATGATCCGCTTGATTACATTGGCCCCCGAACGGCCGGGAGCGAAGGAGTTTATTCGTCGCGCTTCGACCACTGGTGTCAAGGTCGCTCTGGGCCACACGGCTGCGGACGGCGAGACGATCGACACGGCAGTCCGTGCGGGTGCCAGTCTGTCTACCCATCTTGGCAACGGTAGCCATAGCCTAATCCCACGACTGAAGAATTACATCTGGCAGCAGCTATCCATTGACGAGCTCTTTGCGAGCATCATTACGGACGGATTTCATCTTCCTGACTCGGTTGTCAAAGCCTTTTGGCGTGCGAAAAGCAAAGAGAGGATCATACTCACCAGTGACGTCGCTGTCATGGGGGGCAAAGAGCCAGGGGTGTACCGGTATGGAAGTATTGAGGTGGAGATCTTCAGCGACGGGCACCTGGGGCTGCCTGGCAGACGCGATCGCCGCTTGCACATCTAACCCCACATCCTTTACTTTGCAGAAGAGATTAACATATCTGAAACCTGGTTCGGTCGCTGACTTAGTGCAGTTTCGATGGCAGCCAGGGGAACAACGACTGCAGATCATAAGGACGCTTCGGAGCGATCGGATCGTCTATTCAGCTTAGAGAAGGTGCTTGCATTTCTTGCCGTATCGTTCAAAGAGCCGCTGATTGTAGGTGTCCCCACCCGGCAGGTTGGCGCTCCGAAAAATGGGCGGCTCTATCCCCAATTCTTTCAAGGCCTTGACTGTTTCAATCACCAATAGGTTCATGACAAGAGAGTTGCAGAAAGTCGAGGTCGGTCCGAGCTTCTGATCCATGTCATCCACGTCCACAACGGCATCCCCATAGGGCAGATGGTTGTCGATAAAGATGTCGACGATTTGATAGAGATTCTTTCCAGTGGGATGACGGGATGGATGGTCTTTTGCGACAACGTCCGCGAATGATCGCGAGGTTACCCCGATAGAGGACATTTTTCTTTTTTTAGACTCCAAGGCTGCATCGATCGTCATGGAGTTGATCCCGTAGGCGTTGACGATGATGATCACTTCACCCGGCGTAATACCTACATCATAGGCGTTCATTACGCTGACAGCATAACCAGGAGTTCTCTCGATAAGCAGCGACCTTCTCCCGCCATGAATGAGGTTGGTGCCTGCATCGAGTATCGAATTCATGCAGGCCAGACCACCCGCACGCCATAGTACCTCTTCTGCTGCCATATTGGAGTGCCCGCCTGGACCCAGGACATGTATAACCTGATCCTTTTGAATAGCGCCAGCCATGAGCGTGGCTGCGTTCTTGATTGCCTTCTCCTCCCCAATTATCTCATCGACTACCCGAGCGATGATATCTCTGTACTGTCGAAATTGCTTGTTCATACCAACTCCCTCTCTCTACAGTAACGATTCGCTTTCCTTCACTGCCAAAACTCGCTTGTCGATCTCCAGACGTGCAGACACCCCGCCCGAGTCAGGGGCACATTGCGAGAATCGAAAATCAGCCGCGGCGCTTATTAGCATGACAGCGTCTTCAAGAGTCAAGCGAAATCGATTCCGCAGGAAGGAAGCAAATTCCCACGAGAGTTTTTCAATCGCTTCTTCGCAGCTACTGTAGAAGCAGCAGGCAAATATCGTATCGTCACTTTCTCCCACGGGCACCCGTAACTCCCTGCCTCTGAGCACGTCGATTTGCAGATCCACTTCCCCACTGGCTTCCAGTGCCAATCCACACAACTCACCATCTCCCATACTGGCATGGAGGTCGCCCACGAAAAGATGCCCACCGTCAGAGAAAACTGGCAGATAGATGGTGGTCCCTGGTATCAGAAGCTTGTTGTCCAGATTACCCCCATAATTGCCGCCCGAGACCGTTGGGAACGAGCCCATGGCAGGCCCCGTAGCTATAACCCCAATCATAGGTTGGACCGGTAGCCGGATCGAAGGCGAGAATTCGATCATTCCATTGTTGATCCTGCAGACTTTGGTGATAGGGGATCTTACATTTGTCTGGCATATCCCAAGCCCTGGCCAGAGCTTGATATGAGGCATATCCGCGACCCGAATATCAAGAATCTTGACGGCCAGAGTATCTCCGGATCCGGCGTTCTTGATGCAAACCGGACCAGTGGCTGGGTTGACTTCAGTTACCGGAATATACTCGATATTGCTGGCATTTTTGACTCTATTTGTGCTGGCGTCCAGTGTTTGGACCGTGATTTGCTTCGGTGCGTCGATTGTTGCTACAGGTTCCTGGTCTGCGGAGATCACGTAGGTATATTTTGTTGCCGGAATGTACATCGATTTCTTCTTCCCTTCTCCAATAGGTGATCCACCAACTGGGGATTTTTCACTCTTTTATACCGGAGATAAATCCTCGAATGAAATATCGGCTCAACGGGTAAAATAATATAAGGACGGGTATGATAACGATGACCCCGCCTGCGAGCAATTTTCCCCACTCGATGTATTGATCAGCCATATAGGTGGCCAGCCCTAAAGGGACTGTCTTTTTGTGATCCGAAATTATAAATATAGAAGCGAAGAGGTACTCCCCCCATGACATGATGAACGTATAAATCGTCGCGGTGGCGATACCGGGAGCAGCCAAGGGAAGAGTAGTCCTAAAAAAGGCTTGAAAATAGGTGGCTCCATCGAGCAGCGCCGCTTCTTCAAATGAAATAGGTACTGAATTGAAGAAAGAACGCAGCAGCCAGATGCAGAACGGAAGGAAGAACGCTGTATTAATCACTATGAGCCCCATGAACGAATCAACTAAACCTATTCCAGAGAAGAACTTGAATAAAGGCACAATTACAACAATTGTCGGAAAGACATAAATAAAGATCAGTGTTTGGGCGATCGCATCACTGACTTTATTCCTGTATCTTGAAAGACTGTACGCCGCCAGGATTGCGACCACTACGGTGCAGACTGCGCTGCCCAGACCAACAACCAAGCTGTTGAAGAGATTACGCGGATAATGCTTGGACGATGTGTACTCAGTAAGAAGATTTGCGTAGTTCTCGAGTGTGAATTTCCTGGGTAGGTATGTCCTGCCACTCATAATCTCGGTTTCTGACTTAAACGAAGAAGACAGGACCCAGAGAAAAGGCAATACGACGACCAGGACGATCAGTACAAGGAACAGGTAGTTCACGGACTTCTGGAACGCTTTCATTGACTTGCTCAAGGTGTTTCCTTCGGGCGAAATATCCGAAAATATAATATCCCCAATCCGATTAGAAAGACAGCCACGATAACCGCCATAGCAGTCGCCGATCCCATGTTGAAGAGTTTGAAAGCAGTTCGGTAGATGAAAACAGGAAGAGTCTGCGTCGCGTTGCCAGGACCTCCTTCCGTTAATAGCCAGATCAGATCGACAATATTGAAAATCCAGATCGTAGCCAGGAGTGCCACGAACCAGACGACATTACCGACCAACGGGAACGTGATAAACCTGAACTCCTGCCACCTGCTGGATCCGTCCACGCGGGCAGCTTCGTAGTATTCGTTGGGAATTGTTTGCAGCGCTGCCAACAGGAGTACCGTACCGAGAGGAGAGAACCTCCAAGTATTGATGCCAATAATGGAAACTAGCGCCAGCTGCAGACTTCCGAGAAACGCGACCGGTTCGCTTCCGAATAACACTACAAGTATATCGTTAACCACACCCACGGTGGGCTCCAGTATCCAACGCCATATGATAGCACTCACAATCGTGGGAATGATCCAGGGTGTCAAGATTAATGTACGTGCGAAATCTCTGCCTTTCAGCTCCCTGTTGAGAAAGAGCGCAAGGATCATGGGTATGCTTAGTTGCAGAATTAAATTACCGAATAGCCATCCAAATGAAACCAGCGAGGCCCTCCAGAATGTGCTGTCAGTCAGCAGCCGAGCGTAATTCGTCAGGCCAACCCATGTTATTTCTCCGAATCCGTACGCCGATTTCGTGAAAGAAAGCCGGAAGGCGTAGAAGAACGGAAATATCACAACTCCGACGGTCCACAGTATGGCAGGACACAAGAGTATCCACCCTACAATCGGTTTTCGCTTCACGGTAGAGTCCTATTCGCAGACAAAATCAGGGGCGGGAGGATTGATCCCGCCCCTCTGTCACGGCGCACGATCAGTCTATTTTGCAGCGTCTGTGATCTTCTGTATCTGCTCATGCCCCCATTTTGCAGCTTCTTTGGGAGACAGATCGTTCACATACACCTTCTGGGCGATCTCCGCCAGGATGCTGGATCCATCCACTTCGGCAATGGCAAGGTTCACCCAACCGCCGTGCTCTAGACCCATGAGCTGTCCGTACTGGATGGAGTTCAGGACGGCTCTTCCGGAGTCAGCGAGTTGGGCGATCATTGGATCCTTCCAGTACCCTTCATATTCCATCGCAGTCTTGGTTACCGGCAGGAAACCGAAGGGTTCCATGTTCGCCAGAGGCGTGTTGTTCTCCGGCAGCATCATAAAGTTGATGAACTGTCGAACAGTCTCATAGCTTCCCCTATCTTGTGCCTTCTTGAAGATGCACACGTTGTTCACATAGCTAACCCCTCCCCGAACCCCGTCCGGAGGGTACGGTTGTTCGGTCGCGGCGATGTCGTAGTTCTTCATTTCCATAAAGCGACGTGCATCCGGCATCCCATTGCCCATCATCATTGCGGTCTGATCCGAGGCAAATGATAGCTCCTGCTCACCCCAGGCCCAAGCGGTAATTCCAGGAGGCGCATATTGGGAAAGTTGCTTGTAGAATGTCAAGGCCCGAACAGTCTCCGGCGAGTTGAAGATGACTTTTCCTTCCTTGTCGTAGATAAAGGAGCGAGCGTTGATCATCAGAGTGTATATCTGTTGCGATGTGAACAGATTCTTGGCCGCTCCCAAGGCTATCCCGTAAAGATCCGTTTTTCCGTCTCCGTTGGTGTCGACGGTACATTTCTTGGCGATCTCGAGGAATTCGTCCCAGGTCTTGGGGGGATTCTTGGCGGCGGCATACTTCTCGAGGAAACTCGGTCGGTAGCTCAGTGCGTACATCATGGTAAACACAGGGGCACCCCAATAGTTACCCTTGTAACGCAGCAGCTCTGCCTGGCCGGGAATGTAAGAATGCTTTTGGTCGATTTCCTTCACCAGTTCGTCCAGCGGGATGATTGAGTTCGTCTTATAGAGGGTGATTGTGTGAATCGGATAAGAAAAGATAAAGTCCGGTGGATTGTTCGCAGCCAGCGAAGCCATGACTTTCGTTATTGAGTCACCCCAAGGCACGACGTGTTGTGTGACAGTGACATTGGGATTGGACTTCTGGAAATCATCGATCACCTTCTGAAAAGCGTCAACACGATGAGTTGGGCTTTCATGATGCCAAAAGTCGACGGCCATCTCCTTGCCCGCGGCGGGTCCTTTCTGACCCCCCGTCCAAGCAACAAAGACAACCGCAATTAACAGCATTACAAGAAATAGGTTCCTTTTCATTTGATTCCTCCTTGCTTCCCTATTTGTTTTTCCGATGCGTGCAATTGCATGTTCGTGCAACCAAATATCTTCGGCTTCGTAGTTCCGTGTGCCTCCTTTCCCCCGGCGCAGTCCTTCAGATGAGGAGTGCTGCATTCTCCGAGTTGTTCTTCACCCATTCGATGGCCTCACCGAAATGGCTGATGAGGCGGTCTTGCACTAACGTGGCGTCCTGCCTTTCGATGGATTCGATGAGCCTTCTATGGTACTCGACGAACGTCTCGGGATTGCTCGTCTGATACCTCTTCAGATGGGTAAGATTTTTCTGAATCGTCGAGAATACCTTTATCAGATTGATCAGCAGTTCGTTCCCAGAACGCCGGTACAGCTCACAGTGAAACCGGCTGTGGGCATCAATGATTTCTTTGGTACTATTGTCGGATTGGCATTTCTTCGCTAACTCGCCTAGGAGGCTGTATAGCGTGGCAATGTCGTCTTGGCTGTAGGTAGGGATCAAACGCTGTAAATAATGCGATTCCAGTACGATCCGGATCTCCAGAATATCTCGAAAGTCATTCAGGTGCATTTCGAGAATGTATGGCAGATTGTCTAGTATAGCTTCGAAGTTGAAATCCTTGACAAAATAGCCTTTGCCATGAACAGCTTCGATAAGGCCTATAGCCTGTAAGCCCTTCAGGCTTTCTCGTATTACCGTCCGGCTGATTCCGAGCTGGTCAGAGAGAAACTTCTCAGTCGGCAGAGCGTCCCCCATCTTCAAGTTAGAGCTGATGATGTAATACTTGATCTGTTCTTTGATTACTTCCTGTAGGTTCCGGCTTTTGATGTTTTGTAGTTCCATATTCTCGGTTCGTTGCGGCCTACATGAGCCGAATACGTCCCTTGTACTTTTGAATGTGTTTCCTGTTCATCTCATCGCCCCCCGGCAAATTGGCACTCACCCATACGGGAGGCTCAAGTCCTCTCTCCAACAGCAGTCTGACAGTTTCTATAACCATGAGATTCAGAGTGTAGGCGAGAACGACTGTGGATACAGGCGCGACCTTCTGCGGCATTCCTTGAAACTCGATGACCGCGTCGCCATAGGGCATGTGACAGTTTACAAATACATCGACGATCTGATAAAGGTTCTGCCCACTAGGGTGCCTGGCCGGATGATCCGGTGCAACACGGTCGCCGAACTCCGGGCTGGTGACACCGATGGTTGAGATCCCTCTCTTGCGACCCTCGAGAGCCGTGTCAATCGTGAGGGAGTTGATTCCATACGCGTTGATAATGACGAGCACACCGTCCTTGACATCGAAAGAATCCAATACAGCCGCCGAGTACCCTGGCGTTCTTTCTATGCGCGTCGATCGCAGGGCCCCCATGCTGACAAGAGTGCCCGGATCGAGAATTCCGTTAACTGGCACCAGACTTCCGGCGCGCATGAAGATTTCATAGGTTCCTATGTTGGAATGTCCCCCTGTGCCGATCACGTGTATCAACTTGTCTTCGGCAATCGTTTGACTCATCAGCGCCGCGGCTCGGTTGTTTGACTGGTGTTCACAATCTATCGCTCTCATTAGCTTGGCGACGGTATCCGAGAACCGTTTACCGAACTCCGTCATTTAAATTTCCTTTTGCTTTACTCTCTGATTACTATGTTGTATGATATCGCAACTATGATAACCGATGAGCTGCGGGTTGTCAAGCACAACTTAGAAGAATCTCCGTCTGGACTAACCCTTGACGGGCCGTCTTGGGGACCTGGAAAAAAGAATGACTGCCTAGCTGCGAAGGACCCTTGTAGTAAGGCGAAGAAGGAGCGGCAGACGACTGAAGAATCGCCGATCTCTGGCGTCGGGCGGCCCACACCATCTCTGTTAATACCCACGTATCCGAATCTTACTCCCCGTCCGTTGACGGCGGATGGGGTAAGTAGCGATTTGACCCCCCATTCTGAACTTCGTCTATTGGTGTCAGTGCTGGATTACTCTCCTGTAAATGCGCCGGGGCGAGCGGGACTTAGCAAAATTGACAGGTGCATACTCAATATAGACCAAGTAGATACCCAGAAGAGCGGGTCCCGATTGGAGGCGAATGTCTAGACAGATGAGTCGTGCGACCGGTATCCGGCGCGAGAGCACGCGCGGTAATTGCGGAGTTACGTCATATGAGACGCTGAGGAAAAGGAACTTTGATGTAAACGAAGAGACCGTGGTTCTGGTCGATAGAACTAATGAAAATTTGATAAGGAGGACAGGAGATGACTGATGCTTTTTGTGACAAGTACCCACTCTCAGGGAGCCATTTTCTCGACATCTGCAAGGAGTTCTTGGACCAAATAGAAATACTGGAACGAGAGCATTTTGAGAGCGCTGGTACAATGATAGGAGAGAGGCTGATGGAGGGAGAGGTAGTCTATGCCGTGGGCTGTGGTGGCCATAGTTACCTTCCGCCCATGGATATGTTCTGTCGAGCTGGAGCGCTGGTGCCAGTGAGTGCAACCATCGATGTCAGTACCACGACTACGACAGGTGGCATCAGAAGTGTGCTGTTGGAGCGTGTGCCTGGGTATATGGTGGCGTTATTCAAGTATTTCCGAATAGGAAAGGACGACGTGGTCCTGATTTTCAACAATGTGGGCGTGAATCCAATGACGATAGACGCAGCCCTGGAATGCAAAAGGCTCGGGGCAAAATCCATTGGGATCGCTGGTTCACCATGGCAAAGAAAATTGCCATACGATCACCCGATACGCCATCCGAGTAAGAAGAACCTAATGGATCTGGTGGACCTATTCATCGATGACTACAATCCTGTGGGGGATGCCGTTTTAAAGCTCGAGGGTTTTGACGTTCCCATTTCGCCGATTTCCACGATTACCGATGGCTATATCGTGCGAAGAATCGAAATCGAAGCTATCAAGTATATGCTTAGTAAGGGCGTAAGGCCACCCGTATGGGTCAGTGCAAACCTCCCAGACGGGGATGAGAAAAATCAACAGTACATAGACCAGTATTTCGACAAAGTCAAATTGATGTAGATTGAGATGACGCCGGTCGATCCTACTTCGATTTAGGCGATGAGCAGGGATCAATCCGGTGTGAAAGAGACCTATCTATGAACTGCTGGTCCGCTTACAGAAAGGCACACTAGATTTACCATGGAATTGAAGGACAGTCGGACATCGTTTCTCTCTCTGCTGAAGTTCTTCAACCTCGGCCAGGAACATCACGACCTGACGCGCACCGGAGAAGACCGCTCGTATGGCTACGGGCTGAGATGCCTTCCACGTGCGAACCCGACTCCATTCTTTGGCGTAACGCCTGCTTTAATCAGACTGGACTGTTCGTTAGGCTGATCGGAAATGAACGACCGAGAGCGTTTTCTGTCCATCGCCCGCTTCGAACGACCCGGCGATCCGTACGATTTTCACCAATGGATCTGGCTGGAGACCATCGAACGGTGGCAGGCGGAGGGGCTTCCCAAAGAGGCGCATCCTCTGCGGGTCGTGTCCCTCGGCCAAGATCACACCGAATACCTGCCGATCCACAACACCAACCGCTGCGGACGTCCCTACTTCAATCCGCCGTACTATATAGCTATCGTGCCCTGGTTCGAGCGTACCGTGATTCGCGACGAAGGTGAGACGGAGGTCGTTCGAGACGAGGATGGCATGGTGTACCGGGTGTCCAAAAACGTTCCAGGGGTTCTACCGCAATACATAGAGTACCCGGTTCGGGACAGAGCCACCTGGAACCAGTACAAAAAGCTCCTGGACCCTTATACCGCCGAGCGTTGGCCAGTGGGATGGGATCGGATTGACTTGTCTAAAACGATGTATGACCATAATCCGTTACTTCACGGCCGTCCCTGGAACGAGCGAGACTTTCCCCTGGGCATGGCTTCCCTGAGCCTTATGGGTCTGCCGCGCAACATGATGGGCCTGGAGGGTTATAGCCTCGCGATCTACGATGACCTTCCCCTGGTCGAAGAGATGGCAGACTACATGCTGTACTGGAACATCGAGATGAGCCGAAAGGTTTTCGAGGCAGGGATTACTCTCGACTTCTGCTATCTTTGGGAGGACATTTGCTATAAAACAGCGCCGCTGTTCTCGCCAGAGATCATGCGTCGGATTATGGTGCCCCGCTGGAAGGAGTTCACCACTTTCCTGCGCGACCACGACGTTCCGGTCATTCTCGTTGACTGCGACGGCAACCTCGATGAGTTTCTGCCACTGGCCCTCGAGGGAGGCATCAATGGGGTTCTCCCCTTCGAGGTAGCGGCAGGCAACGACATCCATGCCGCCCGGCGGAACTACGGGAAGAACCTGATTCTCTTTGGAGGTATCGATAAGCGCGCCCTGGTGGCTGGTCCTCAAGCCATCGATCGAGAGCTGGAGCGAGTGGCGAAACCATTGCTAGCGCAGGGAGGGTACTTCCCGATGCTCGACCACTACGCCCCGCCGGACATCTCATTCGAACATTACCTGTACTATAAGAGGAAACTCAAGAGCCTCCGCACCGTCGACTGAAAAATCTCATCAAGAGGCAGTCGGGCAGACGGGATTCCAGGTGAGCTGTTTCTGGCGACGACATAGACTTGTCGGCGGCCCATGAGCACGGTGCTTTCATAGCGTTTCTTTCAGCCCGATACAGTCAAAGAGTACCATCACCTCTGGCAGCCCATAGACCCGGCAACCAACCCTCCCTGGACCGACCTGGCCGGCAAGCCCACTATGTCGTTATGATAAAAGAAATTGGTCCCTGTAGTTGGCGAGCCAGTGACAGCCAGGTAGGATGGGTGATTAAGAAACACCAAATTAATTCCCTAACTACCGGAGTCGGCTGTACTTAAATCTGGGACAGAGAGCTCGACACTATGTCTAGTCCAGTCATCTGCCGTACCAACTACATGGGACCGAATATGAGTATAGCATGTTCGGAAAAATCCCGAATAGCTGATTGGCACAGCTGGTACCGCCGACAAGGAAACCGTTAGGGAGTGCAAAGAGGAGTAATGAGTTATTTGGGGATTGATCTTCATTCGAACCAATTCACCGTGGAAAAACTAGTATTGGGCAAGACGATCGAGACGGTGAGAAACACGTATGGCTTTGATGACACGTCTTTCGGGCGATTTAGGGAATCGTTAGGCAAGGATGACTGCGTGTTGGTTGAAAACACCTTCAATGCTTTCTGGTTTCGTGACCAGATCGCCGACCAGATAGATACCTGCCTGGTCTACAATGCCAACGTAGCCCGAGCTGAGGGCAACAAGACTGACAAAATCGATGCCAAGCATCTGGTGAAGAAACTGACGTATTATTTGATGTGGGGCAGGCGTGAAGAAGACTTGCCTACCGTATATGTACCGTCTCCGGAGATTCGGGAGTTGCGTGGGCTTTTCACAACCTATCAGCTGCATAAGAAGACGAAGGTTCAAATGACAAACCGCATTCACTCGATCCTGAAGCAGAACGGAATCTGTGTAGAGAGGAAAGCAATGGACAAAAAAGGCTTCGAAGCCAGGATCGACGGGTTTGAGATCGCCGAGGTCTGGAAGTTTCAGATCCACTCTGCTTTGAGAGCACTGAAGAAGGCAGAAGAGGAGCAGCGGCAGATCAAAGATATGATCTATCTGTGGGGTACAAGCTATTCAAAGAAGAGATCGAGCTGTTGCTCAGTATCCGTGGCTGCAGCGCCTTCACGGCGATAGCACTCATGAGTGACGCAGTGGATGTGAATCCCTTTGCCAGTGCCCGGAAGTTTTGCTCTTGCCTGCGGGAGACTCCGAAGATGAAATCCTCCAATCAAACGGTCCATGTTGGCCATGTCAATAGACAATCAAGGCCGCTAATCTGCTCGCTGCTCACGCAGTCCATCGTCCACTTATCACAGGCCAGCGATCATTTCTGCGAGTTTTATCGGAGAGTGAAAGTCGGCAAGAGCGCCGGTAAGTCAAGAATCGCTCTGATCCGGAAAAGTCTGGTCAATGCCTATTTCATGTTGAAAAGGAGGCAGAAATTTCGAGGGGCGGATAATGAGCTGTATTCAAAGAAACTGAAAGGTTTTCGGAAAGATATAGAAAAGATTAGGATTTCAGCTTGAAGGATCTTGACTTTTCTCATAGCTGAGATAGGAAAAAGGGTTGCTTTGTCCTCGAAAATGCAGGTAGAATTCTTTTAAATCAAGATTCTTGTTTTGGAAGAGGATGCTGGCTGTGAAGAAACGCGTGTCAAGGGAGATGCTGACGAGCTTTACTTTCGATTACACCAAGGAACCT
This sequence comes from Spirochaetaceae bacterium, assembly GCA_020353535.1. Taxonomy (GTDB): domain Bacteria; phylum Spirochaetota; class Spirochaetia; order SZUA-6; family DRHE01; genus JAFGQJ01. Next base: position 1,089,363 of record CP070696.1, read on the forward strand.
GTGCTAACGGTGAAGGAGGGCGAACTATTCGTGGTCGAAACGCAGGATAATACCGGCGGGAGAATACGTTCGGAGAACGAACTCCCAACCGTTGAATTCCTCAAGCCAAATTCAGATTTCGATCCCGGAAAATTCAACCCAGTCTCGGGTCCAATATATATCGAAGGAGCTAGAAGGGGCGACCTTCTTGAAATCTCGATCCACGAAATCATTCCATCAGAGACTGGAGTTACGCTCCTCCAGGAGGGGCGAGGTCCGTGTGCTAACTCTCGAAAGTGGCCTGAATTGGGGGAGAACTACACTAAGATTATTCGTCACATCCCAGGTCCCAGCGGTACCTTGCGCGATGGTGTGGCTCTATACAGCGAAAACCTCTCTTGGCCTCTCTCGCCATTCATAGGCACTATTGGGGTTGCTCCTGATTTTGAGATTCACTCCAGTATGGCAGGACAACTGCCATGTGCTGGGAATTGGGATAGCAGAGATATGAAAGAGGGAAGCAAGCTCTACGTCAACTGCTACCATGATGGTGCACTGCTGTTTCTTGGTGACGTACATGCTGGTCAGGGCGACGCAGAATGGGGCGGTGTAGCGGCAGATGAGGTCGAGGCGCAAGTGACTCTCAGTTGCCGCATCATAAGAAACAAGAGAATTCCTTATGCCCGGATTGAGAAAGAGGATTCGATCATTCAGCTATTTGCGGACAAACCTCTCGAGGATGCCGTGCATAATGCGATCTTCAACTTGATGGATTGGATGGTTGAAGAGTATCGAATGAATCCGCGAGATGTTTACATTCTCATCACTATCCATCCAAGTTTTCGAATTAACATCTACCAAATGGTTCGAGATCCGCTTTTCAAGTACGTTGTCGGCGCTGAGTTTCCGAAGAGGTATCTCAAGTCATGAACGGCTTCACTCTCCGTGATGCGTGGGAGTGGTTAGCCCTCGGCTGAAGGGAGGTCGTGGTTCGGAAGCCTGGTAACGTTCTTTTTCCTTCGTTCAAAATTAGAGTAGGATCTAAATACGCACTGGACAGGAATGGCATGAGAATCAGTGGCTATCAGCAAGCTGACGGGGCGGAACTATCGGTGAGGAGCACGGCGAGCAAATTCAGTAGCCGCCGAAACCGCACTAGTAGCTATTTTTCCGAGTGCAATAATCGTACTTCGGCGAAATCGCATATTAGATAGGGTTGGAATACCTTTGCAAAAATCGAGCACGCGTTTTATTATGATAGGTGATGTGCCTTCGAAGTGACAATGCCTTCAAATATACCATCGATCGCGATTTGAGAATGCGCTTGTTATCTCTCGTCCACCTAATACCTGATACACAAGTGCACCTTGTGTCATAAACTGCTCCCCTACTGCTCGTGGAAGCTCGCACCTTTGCTTAGAAACAGTAAGTGAGACGTTACAACTTATTATGCGAATAATAAATCAGACGCGCAGGAATTTTGTTTGGCCATCAATAATTACCACTCATTCTAAGGGATGTACTATAGCGGCCCCTTTCCCTGCTTTCTTAGGCTCCTTGGAAAACGCCAAAGTTGGACATTAAACCTCGCATTCCGAAAAGGCAAAATCAAGCCTTTAAGACGTGTCTTCGATGGGTCACCTGGATCACCGTATAACATGCGCGCTACTTTTGTCTCATTGCAAATAAGTCCGACTATCCCATAGCGTCGACCGACTAGTGAACGACCACCTGCTTGCAGACTGTGTGAAAACTAGGACTGCGGTTGAGACGCGCCGTGTGCCAAGGGAGAATCGCCTTGGCGGATCGAGAGTTCGGGCCCGTAAATGCTGGAACCGGTATCGTATTCCGGCTATTATTGCGTAGCGTACAGTTGATTCCTGGGAGGGGTAATCGTGGTCGAATACAAGCAGGGCATTCCTCGTAGTCAGATGGTACTCTACCAACATTGTATCGACGAGATGGTGGGCGAAGAGGATATCGTGCGAATCATCGATGCCTACGTCGACGCTCTGGATATGGATGAGCTTGGATTTCGGACGAATGACAACCGGACTGGAGCACCGCCGTATCGGCCACAGTTGAAACTGAAGATCTATGTGTACGGGTATTTGAATGGTATACGATCGAGCAGGCGATTGGAGCGCGAGTGTAATCGGAATGTAGAGATGATGTGGTTGACTGAGGGATTGGCACCTGATTTCAAGACGATTGCGGATTTTCGCAAGGATAATCGGAATGCGTTGAAGGGGGTGTTTAAGAGCTTCCTTACGACTTGCGCTCGGCTTGAATTGGTGAGCTTGCACACGGTGGCGATTGACGGAACGAAGATGAGAGGGCAGAACAGCACTAGCGAAATCTACCGTAGAGACCAGATTGAAAAGGTAGGACAGGAAATACAAGAACGAATCGATACGTACCTGGCCGAGTTGGACGAGCTGGACGAACGCGAGCAAAATAACGGTATAAGTGAAAACGCCGAGAAGATAGTGGAGTTTACGAAGCGATTGAAGAAGCAGCAACGACGGATAGACAAAGTAGCTGCTGTGAAGAAACTTTTTGCAGATAATCCCGAGTTGGAGAGCTATTTCGCCACTGATACCGATGCACGGTTACAGAGTGACAAGGGTAAGATCCGTCCCGGATACAACGTGCAAACCGCCGTGGATGAGAAGCACAAGTTGATAGTTGTCGCCGATGTAACGAATGAGCAGAACGACAAAAAGCAGTTGGCCCCGATGATCGGGCCTATTCGGGAGTGCAAAGAGGGACTTGAAATCGAGACGGAAACCTCGGTCGTTGCGGACACCGGATATTTCAGCGAAACCGAGATCCTCAATACCAAGGAGGTTCAAGATTGTCGGCCTATCGTATGCGCGGCGGCGGAGGGGATGAATCCGTCGAAGAGCAGGTGTGGCAAAGGCAAGACAGTTCCGTCGGAAGACTACGAAAATGACGCGTTTGTCTATGATGAACAGCGGGACGTATACAGGTGTCCACAAAACCAAGAGCTGATACGGATCAGCCAAACACCGGAAATCGACAGGCACGGACGAGCAACGAATCGATATCGGGCGAAAGCGGAGATCTGTCAGAAGTGCCCGGCACGAGATTTGTGCACCGGAAGTGAGCGAGGAAGGATGCTACGGGTATCGGCGAACAAGAGGGAAATGGCCGAGTATCTGGAACAGCTGAACACTGATACGAATAAGCGGCTGTTGGCAAAACGAAAAGAGCTATCCGAGCATCCCTTCGGCACACTCAAAAGGTCTCTCGGTTACACGTATTTCCTGGTGCGCGGCCTGGAAAAGGTGTGCGCTGAGTTCAACCTGATATGCTTTACCTATAATCTAAAGAGAGTGTTCAATATCATAGGATTTCACAAGTTGATGGCCGCCATATAGTGAGCAACTCGCGACGCTGCAAGCGAAAAAGAGACCTGCTATAGGCTAACCAGGAGAAGTGAAGGTAAAAAGCTCGACAAATCCGGTACGATGCCCGCAAAAAAAGAAAGTAGACGGGCCTGGAGTCGCCAAGCCGCCGGAGTTTTCACACAGTCTGCAAGCAGGTGGGTTTCTACGTTGCGCTAAAAAGGCCCTGCGTTTCAACAGGACCGTCTTGTAAGTTATTTCTCTATCGTAACTTATGTTAGCCACCTCGCGGATTCGAACCGCGGACCCCGAGATTACAAGTCACGTGCTCTGCCAGCTGAGCTAAGGTGGCATTAAATAACTACGATATATAGACTTGCCCGCAGATAGGACCGCTGACACCTACATACCTCGATAAATGTATAAATTTCGTATTGCTTTGTCTACCGTGCTGCGGACATGAGGTCACGACCATTGGTTAAAGGGTAAAATTTGATGTAATACATCAAATTTTACCCGTCATCTGTATCTCCACCGGACATATGTCCGAATGGGAAAAGTGGGAAAATCTGAAGAAAAACATCAAATTTTACTAGCAATCTGAGGGTTGGCGAGGGATCCCAAACGGGATTGGGTCAGAATGCCCATCGTGTCAAATTGACCCGCCGGACCAATTACCCGGGAGATAAACTGAACATAGGCGGTCACCTACAGTTCGGTGAGCACTTCTGTGCGGTCGGCGAACACGGCAACGGTGTGTTCGAACTGGGCGACCGGAGACCGATCCTGGGTGCGGAGGCTCCAGCCGTCGGATTCTCTGTGCAGCACCGTAGATCCGATTCCCAGGGCGGGTTCAATGGTAAACACCATACCAGGCACGATCGGCAGCCCGTCCCCTCTCCTCCCGGTATGCGGCACCACCGGTTCTTCGTGCAGCTTCCTCCCGATTCCATGACCTACGAACTCCGCCAGAACCACGCAGGTTTGAGACTCGGCAACCTCCAGCACCGCTGCCCCCACACCTCCCATCCGACAACCACTGCGAGCTGCCTGAACCGCTGCGACCAGGGCGCGTCTGGTCGTCTCCAGAAGTCGCTGCTTCTGCTCGGCAAGCACTCCTACTGCGAAGCTGGCCGCCACATCTCCGTACCAACCATTCGAGAGCACGGCGACGTCGATAGTAACCAGATCACCCGCCGCGAGCTTTTGCCGGCTGGGAACCCCATGAGCCGCCACTTCATTCACCGATACACAAATGCTTCCCGGGAAGCCCGCCGCTACCCCTGCGGTTACGCTGTACTGGCGCATCAGGGCTGCGGCGATTCGATCCAACTCCTGGGTGGAAACACCCGCTTCGATATGAGCAGCTACGGAACGTAGGATTTCCGCCGCAATCCGGCAGCTGCCGCGGATGCCCTCAACTTCCCGGGCTGTTTTCAGGGGAATATCCGGATCCACTACTTCTCTGCTCTGTAGAGGGGAAGGTAACCTTCCCGCAAGACCTTCTCCCAGGTGTAGTGCGCGAACACCTCGGCGAATGCCTGCCGCCGCAGCCGCTCCAGTCTCTGCGCATCGCCTGCGAAGTCCGCAAGGGTTTCGTCAATCGCCGCTAGCAGCGCCTCCACCGAGTGCTCCCTATAGCTGTAGCCCGTGTAACCCGGCCGTACTTTTATCAGCCCGCCTACTGCGTGGACGATGGGCAGGTTTCCCATCATCGAGGCAAACAGGTCCGTCAATCCGCACGGTTCGTACTGGGAAGGAACAAGAAAGAAATCGCCGATTCCGTATACGTACTTGGCTGCCTGGCCGTTGTATCCGATCAACACACACAGCTTTCCCGCCGCCTGCGGGCGCTGCGCAATCTGAAGGAGTCGGCCTTCAATGCCCTTCTCCCCCTGACCGAGGATGAGAAACTGCATCCCAACACCTCGCGACAAGTACCGATCCACTGCGGCGGCCAGGATGTCCACCCCTTTCTGCCCGGTCAGCCTGCCGACAAAGGTGTACAGCGGTTTATCGCCTGCATGGTCTAGAGACCCGAACACCTCCAAACCCGCCAGCTCAGGGATTCTGCGATCACCGCCAGATCGGACATCCCTCTCGGTTGACAGCAGGTCGACAAAGTGCTCTCGGCAGCGACGCTTCCCGGACAGGTCGCCCCGAGCCGGATCGAAGGCAAAGGGCAAGCCACTGTGCTCGGGGTTGCGAGGATCGAAAGCCTGGGGTGCGATACCGTTGGTAATGCCCAACAGGTGAACATCCCGATCTTTGAAAGCGGCTCCGAGTCCGCCGGTCAGTTCCTCGAGTTGCCCCGAGTTGATCTCCTCTGCGTAGCCTTCGGAGACCGTGTTTATCGGAGCATAAGCGGCTCCGACCAGGAATGGATCCGCAGCACCGTTAGCCACGCCTGCGGAGAGAACCTCTGCGGGCAGCCCGGTGAGTCGGGCGGCCAGATCCAGGTCGTGAATCTCCTGGTGATATCCCCTACCCGCGTTGTGAATGGTGATCAGAGCCCGAGAATCCTTGAGTTTCCCGCGATAGGGGGAGCACAACCTGAGGATGGCCGGCAGAAAAGCCGAATGGCCATCGTGGCAGTGAAACACATCGGGAGCTCCCACGTTCAGGGCGAGCTCCAGGGCGCCCCGCTGAAGCATGAGATTGATCTGATGCGCGTCCCAATGCCCAGTACCTTTTTGCTTTCGCGGATCCGCCCTCTCTTCTTCGCCGGTGTAGGTGTAGATGGCTCGTTTATCCCGTGTGCGTTGGCTCTCGAGCAGATACACCTCAACCCCACGGTGTCGGCAGCGATACACCTCCACCGATTCCGGATCCGGCAGGGACAGGCCGAAACGGATCCCCGTTTTTTCGGCGTTCAGGCTCTGCAGATCGATGAATCCGTACCGGGGAAGGATCGCTGCCGTTGAGATGCCCTCCTCGATCAAGGCCTCCGACAGGCCGGCCACCACGTCTTTTAAGCCCCCCGCCTCGGCTATACCGTTATACTCCCGACTGACGTGCCAGACACCCCGCTTCAGATTATCATTGGAGTTCACAATCCATGCTTTCCTTCTGTAGGATCCGTCAAATCCGGGCGCAGAGACACAGCCCGGCCGAGGTATACAGGAACGGGAGCCGCATTGCTCTCCGTGCCGTAGGTAACCAACACGCGAAGGATTTTCGGCAGGGCTCCCTCGATCTCCGCCTCCTGGACGCAGAACAGCGGCACCTCGGCGAATCCGTTAGAACGGAGCCCCGTGGCAGGATTGCCCTTGGTCAGGTCCCTGGTCACGGAGAAGAGGATGCTGATGAGGTCTGTTTCTGCAATGTTGTTCTGGCTCAGGATCTCCTCGATAAGCTTCTGGGCGCCGGCATGGATCTCCCCCTCCCTGTTGTGCTCAATACCGACAGCACCTCGAACCGCACGGATCACCTCATCCCCCCTAAAGCAGCCCGGCGATCATCGCTTCCCGCTGTTCCTGGCTCAGCTCCCGCGGGTTGCCGGACATGCTCGACCCGGAGGAACGGCGGGCGATTTCGGGAATCTGTGCGGAATCAATGGCGAATCCCTTCAGGTTTTCAGGCAGATCGTAGAGCCCGAACAAATAGTCGATCTGACCGATCAGCCACTCGACCGGATCCGCTGCCTCATCGGCCGGGGAGCCACCGGTGACTGCCTCTTGCTCAACGGCGCTGCTGTACAGCCGACCGCAATCCTCCCGGATCAGCTCGGCGTTGGCACGCAGGACCGGCCGGATGAACAGGGCGCAGATCAATCCGTGGGGGATGTCGAACAAACCGCCGAGCCCGGAGGCAAACCCGTGGGCGGCTCCCAAACCCGAGTTGGCCAGAGCGATTCCGCTCACCATGGAGCCGTAGGCCGCGGCGGTCCGCGCGTCCAGATCATCGGGATCCCGGGGAATCCTCTTCAGGGCCTGCAACATGGCCGGAAAGGCCTGCCGGGCTAATGCTCTGGGAACGGGAGCGGCTTTTTTGGATACGAAGGCCTCGATCAACTGGGTCAGGGCGTCCATACCGGCTATTCCGCTCAATGAGAGCGGGGCGCCCACTGTAAGCTCAGGATCGACCAGGGCGGCGGTCGCCAGCAGATAGGGCGAACGCAGGCTCTTTTTTGCACCATAAGCCCGGGATTTCAGGACAGCATTCTTGGTAACCTCTGCTCCGGTACCGGAAGTCGTGGGCAGAGCGATCCAGGGTATGCCGGGGCGTTGGAGCTCGAGTCCGCTGCCTATTCCCTCAAGATAATCCTCTACTCTCTCTTGGACTGACAGCAGTCCGGATACCGCCTTGGCCGTATCCAGTACCGAACCACCGCCGACCGCGACGATCGCCTGCGGCTGATACCCGCGCGCCTTATCCAGCAGGGCATTCAGCCCTTCCACCTCCGGCTCTCCTGGGGGACATTGGAGAGGCAGCAGCTCAAAGGATTCGAGGAGCTGCAGAAACTTCTCCCTCCATCCCGATTTAGAGAACCACTGCCGCCCGCTGATCAGCAGCACTTTACGACCGAAACGGTGCAGCAGCCCCGGCAGCATTTTCCGCTCTCCTGGACCGAAATAGATTTCCCCCGGCATCTGCAGATTGAAGCTCTTGATCATGGCAACCCCATCTTGCAACGCCTGCGAAAAGCTGTCAACGAATCCAGGAGGCAATCCAAGAGGCAACCAGAGAGGCAGGCTAAAGCTGGAACCAGGCGGAGAGAAAGGAGAAGGCCAGGAGAAGGATAAAGCTGCTGACGATGGACAGGGTACAGAGGATCAGCTTACCCAGAAACCTACGCTGCCGGCGCAGCAAGAACACCAGCACAACGTAGAGTAAGCCGAGAAAAACTTCAGTAAGCAGACCGACCTTGAGCAGCTGGATGAGAAAAATCTGGGTTGAATCGAGAAACTCCTGGAAGTTACCGAGAAGGTAGAGAAGGAAGAGCAGCAGGGAGGAAATGAAAAAAAATACCACCCCCCTGGCGACCAGCCAATACAGAGAGGACAATAAAAAGATCCGACCCAGACTACGGGATTGCATTTTCGAGTATTTTACGTAATATAAGTACGGAAGGAAAGACGATGAAAGCATTCCTCATCATTATGGTGATTTTCGTGATTCTAGCCGGTGTGGCCTTCTACTTCGGTTGGATTCAGATCCAGCTGCCCCCGGAGAACTACGCGGTGGTGTCAACAAAACTCAGGGGCTTAGACGACCAGGTGATCCGCCCCGGAGAGTTTTCCTGGCGATGGGAGCGTCTTATACCCACCTTCATGACCCTCTATGTCTTTGATCTCCACCCCCGTACGCAGGAAATCCAGTTCCGGGGAAGCCTGCCGTCGGCGGAGTTGTACTCCTCGATTCTCCCTGAAAATCCAGATTTTTCCTATTCCGGTACGGTAACCGTTCGGTTCGCTATCGCACCGGAACGTCTTCCGGCTCTCGTGGCCAAAGAAAAGCTCCTCCCGGAGGAGCTGGATGGGTTCTACAGCGCCCAGGCCGACAGAATCTCCGCGCACATCCAGGAAAATCTTCTGGAGATCGAGGACGTTGCTGCGGACATACAGACCTTGAATCGAAGCCTGCAACGGGAATTGGCCTCTGCGGTTCCCGACCTGCAGCTGCTGAGCGTAAAGGTCGATGCGCTGAAGCTCCCCGACCGCGATCTGTACGAGCTGGCCCGCGCCTCCTACCGGGACCTGGTGGATATCCGGGATCGCTCCCGGGATGAAGCGGTGGCCAGCTTGGCGGTAGAGCGGGTCCGGGCGGAGAACGCCAGAGCCGAAGAGAAAGCTTCTTTGGAAGCGCTCCGGGAATACGGACAACTACTGAACGAATACCCGATCCTGCTGAAGGCCATGGCGGTGCAGAAGCTCTCCGGTGAACAGGTGATGAGCATCCCAGAGTTCGACTTGAAATCGATCCTTGAGTGAAAGACTATTTTCTCAATTTCGAGAAATACGCCTACATTAAAGGCCCCAAGCCCGACGGCTGTATCCTCTGTTTGATCCGAGACAGGAATCCTGCGGTCATCGACGTGTCCGTCTACCGGGACGAGTTGTTCGTCGTGACCGTCAATCTCTATCCCTACAATCCCGGACATCTGCTCCTCTTCCCGGTCCGCCATATCGAGGACGTGCGTCAATACAGTCCCGAAGAAGAACAGCGGCTGAACGATTTGACCCGCTACTTCCTCGACATCGCCGACAAGATCCATCGACCGGCGGGCTACAACATCGGCTACAACATGGGCCACCCGGCCGGGGCTTCCATTGACCATCTTCATCTGCACCTGATACCCCGCTATCCTCACGAAACGGGGATTGCCGATCTGCTTGCGGGAAAGCGGGTGTTAGTGGAAGAACCCCGGGAGACGGCCCGGCGCATCAGGGAAGCTGTGGATCAGGATCCCTTCTCTAAAGCAACCAGCTGACTGAGCAGGTCCTGAAATTCCGTGACCAGCTCCGATACAACGTGCAGAAGATTGGCTAGGGTTTGATTCTTCCCCTTGAAGAAATGAAGCGTTTTCAACGCAGATTTGATGCTTTCCATGGGACTGGCGATAAGATCATCATAGACGCGCTTGATGCCGACCAGGTATTCGATACCCTGATCGACGAGCTCCCGGGCCTCTTTGTCTTTCTGAATCACAAAATTACGGTACAGTTTCTGCTGGTTTAGATCCGTGTCCAGTCGATGCCGCAGCCGCAGCAGGGTCTTGCCGTCGTCCTCATCCGGTGCTATAGAACGATCGAAGAGAACCAGTTTTGCCTCCAGTTCCTCCAATCCGGCGGCGTACTGATTCAAGCGGGTTTGGATAATCCGGTTTCCCGCCAGGATGAATGCGTTGGTAATCTGCAGTGTTTCCTGGATATAGCCCTTGTAGATCTTGGACAGATAGTTGTAGAGGATCTTCAAGGACTTGGTGTAGCTGAAATAGGGAAGCTCTAAGCCTGCATAGTCGAAGCTCGGCTTTTCCACGTAGTAAAACATCTCGTAAAGCTGATCGGTTCTGAAGATCTCCTTGATCTTTGTCTCGATTACCCGTTTCTTGACCACGATGATCTTTATCTCGAGCTGGTCCAGGATTCGCTCTCTCAGACCGCTGACGTACATGGGTTTGGCCTGGAAACGGGGCACGGCAAACACGAGTTTGTAGTAGGGATCTTTGCGAAAATAACGCAGCAGTTCGAGTAGAGGAGTTTTCTTCATGAAATCGTACGCCGCGGCTACCAATTCCGCAACCGCGTTAGCCTGCTCGAAGACCTCTTCCTGATCGGGCTCAAGCTCCTCCCCTTCGGCCCCCTCGGCGCGCAGGATTTCTTCCAGGTAAAAGGAGAACAGTTCCTCGTGGCAGAACCACTCGCTGCCAAGATTTTCAGCCAGATTCAAGGCATGCCAGAGACGCTCCAACTGCTCCAGCATGAGCATCACCGGAGCGTTTGTGAAGTACGGATACTTGTCGGCAAGCACTCCAGGTGTGGGTTGGTAGTTGAAATGCCGGAACGTGTTGGCGTACGAGAAGAGAATCAGGTTTTTCAGATAGACAAGGGGTTTGATGCCCTCTTCCAGCTGTCGTACCAACTTGTCAGGAATACGTTTTGCGTAGTCATTGAATTTACGTAGCAGCCGCTTGCGAACTTCTTCTTCGCTTCCCGTATCGTGAAAAATCCTCTCCATCTCCTCTGTGGAGAGAAAATCTTCCAATGTTCGTTTCGCATCGGGGAGCTTGTTGTCGAACAGATAGGTTATGGCCCGGCTGCGGAACTCCTGATCCGAATGGAACGCCTGAAACAGACCGCGAAGGGAGAAGGAAGCGTGGTACAAGTCGAACAGCTGCCGGGCGAACTTTGGAGCTAGATCCCGAGTTTCGAATCCAGTCAGTCCGGAACTCTTGTGACGAATCCCCCGTTTCAGCTGGTTGATCTTCAGCCCAACGAAAAGATCTCGCTTTGATTTGCCGCTCAACAGCCCCTTCAGCCAGAGAAAGAAACGAGTCCAGAAGGACAGGTTTTGCATCTCTTCTGCCAGCAGCCGTTCCCGTTCCTCCTGCTTGAGCTCGATGCGACTGTACTCGCCGTGGGCCTCCCTGCCCATGGAACGGGTGATCCGGGCCAGAAGCTCCCGCCGTTCGTGCTCGGGGAGCTCGGAGGATATCTCCTCAAGTTTGGTTTTTTCGAGCATCGTCCTCCTCTATCACGGTACGCACCATGAGCAGCCGGCCTTTGGTCACGGAGATTCTGCTGCGGTCTTCACTGAAGACATTGCTCACCCCCATGTCTCCCCGCTTCCACTCCATTCCCTCCAGAGGCCATTTCAGCCCGCTGGAGCTTATACCGCTGACGGAATCGCCAAGGGGGAAAAATGAGACGGTCTGGCCAATGCAGTCGGTGACGACTTGTGTCCCCTCCACAACTTGGATCTGTTCTTTCGCAGTATACCACACTGTCGGGATTTTTTCCCGCTCGAACAAAGCCACTACTCCCAGGAGGTGATCGACCCTGCCGCCCCCGCCCCCAGCCACCACAATCCGCTCAATCCCCAGGTTCCACAGAACCTGCAAGCCGAGCTCCGCATCGGTTTCGTCTTTCTCCCGCGGATAGCGCCGGATTCGCTCGGCGGGAAAATCCTCCAGTTCCTTCGAGGGCTCCACAGAGTCGAGATCGCCAACGAGGAAATCCGGCACAATGCCCATCTGTCGGGCCAGGTCGAAACCGGAATCGGCGGCGACCGTGCAGGTGATGGTGGGCAAGATCGGTTCCAGCAGATCGCGAGGCGGTCCCTCCCCTCCGAGCAACAGCAGGCCGACACCCTCTATCATGCTGTAGCAAATCTTATATGCTTTAACAGATATCGTAAAGAAACTGCTTTGAAATTTTTAAATACTTCCGACTAGTAATACAGGATGCTAAAGCGTCTTACCGGGTCGGCACGCCCGGGAACCTGGACAGGGACGTCCAGGTGAAAACCGATTCAATCAAGGAGGATTGAATGATCATCAATCACAACATGAGTGCCCTCTTTGCCCACCGTCAGGAAAAATGGAATTCTTGGGCAATCGACAAGGACATGGAGAAGCTGTCCTCCGGAATGCGGATCAACCGCGCCGGGGACGACGCCTCCGGTCTGGCCGTATCTGAAAAGATGCGCTCCCAGATCCGGGGACTCCAGCGGGCTGAGAAGAATGCCTTGGACGGCATTTCCTTTATACAGACCGCTGAGGGCTATCTCCAGGAGACTTCGGACATCCTGCAGCGTATCCGCGAGCTGGCTGTCCAGGCTGCCAACGGCATCTACTCCGACGAGGACCGGATGCAGATCCAGGTAGAGGTCTCCGCCCTGATCGATGAGGTGAACCGTATCGCCTCCCACGCCCAGTTTAACGGCATGAACCTCCTGACGGGACGTTTCGCCCGCTTCACTGGGGAGAACGTCATTACAGCCAGCATGTGGCTGCATATCGGGGCGAACATGGACCAGCGCGAGCGGCTGTACATCGGTACTATGACCGCTCAAGGGTTGGGATTGCAGAATCCCAACGGACCCCCGCACACGGCAACCTTCATCTCCATCTCCTCCCCCGATCGGGCCAACCAGGTGATCGGGCTGGTGGATGAGGCCCTTAAGATAGTAAACAAGCAACGGGCCGACATGGGGGCGTACCAGAACCGTCTGGAATACGCTATGAAGGGCCTGGCCGTGGGCTCCGAAAATCTGCAGGCTTCCGAGTCACGCATCCGGGATACGGACATGGCGGAGCAGATGGTCAGTTTCGTAAAGAACCAGATCCTGATCCAGTCCTCTATGGCTATGCTCGCCCAGGCCAACGTCAAGCCGCAGACGGTACTCGAACTGCTGCGGTAAGGCAGCGGGCTGCAGCGCCTCCTTCAGGCGCCGGTACCAAAAGGGCCGTTCCCCTATCAAGGGACGGCTCTTTTTTTTATCCTCCTTGACAGCGTGCAAAGCTTCGGGCCACCATTTTTCAAGAAGGCGAACGTATGTTGCGAATCCCTCGGGTTGTAAAAGACTTCTCCTCCTTTTTCTCCGATGCCGGCTTTCAATGCTATCTGGTCGGCGGGGCGGTTCGGGACATGTTGTTGGGGCGAAAAATCCAGGATTTTGATATCGCCAGCGATGCTCTGCCGAAGCAGGTGACGGATATTTTCCGGCGGGTGATTCCCACAGGTATCAAGCACGGCACGGTCACGGTTTTGTTCAAAGGCACCCGCTTCGAGGTCACCACCTTCCGCATCGACCAGGAGTACCGGGACGGCCGCCGCCCCGATTCGGTCGTTTTCAGCCCGTCGATACAGGAGGACCTGAAACGGCGGGATTTCACGATTAACGCCATGGCTTACGACCTGATCCATCACCAACTGCTCGATCCCCATGGGGGCCGCAAGGATTTAAAGGCGGGGATCATCCGTGCCATCGGGGATCCGTTCGAGCGATTCCAGGAGGACGGCCTGCGACCGCTGCGGGCCTGTAGGTTCGCGGCCCAGTTCGGATTTACGATCGAGGAGGGCACCTTTGCCAGCATCCCCACCAGTATCGATACCGTGAAGAGGGTATCGGCTGAGCGAATCCGGGACGAGCTGATTCGCATTCTGGAAACCTCCTCCCCATCGCTGGGATTATCCCTGCTAAACGACTGCGGTATTTTAAAGCTCATTCTGCCCGAGCTGGCGGCCTGTCAATACGTAGGCCAGGGAGAACTGCACCGCTATGATGTGTACCAGCACCTCCTTTACGCCTGCGACGCGGCTCCCCAGGACAATCTGGTTGTGCGTCTGGCAGCTCTGTTTCACGATCTGGGGAAACCTCAGGCCCTGATCAGCACTGATCAGGGAGAGATTCAGTTTCACAGGCACGAGCAGCTGTCGGCGGTTTTGACCGAGAAGATCCTCCGTCGCCTGCGCTTCTCCAACCGAATCGTAAATCGGGTCCGCCACCTGGTAGCCCAGCATATGTTTCACTACGAAGACCGGTGGAGCGACGCCGCGGTACGCCGTTTCATCTCCAGGGTCGGAGTGGAGAATATCCAGGATATCCTCTCCCTCCGTCGGGCCGATCAGCTTGCCATGGTTGGACAGCGCTTCGTTTCGGGTTCGCTAATCGCTCTGGAGAAGCGGATAGAGAGTGTCCTGGCGGAAGATAGGGTACTGAACCTGCGGAATCTGGCCGTAAACGGGAATGATCTGATCCACGAACTCGGCATACCCCGGGGGCCGAAAATCGGCATCGTTCTGGATGCCCTTCTGGAGAGCGTTCTGGACGACCCGGGGCAGAACGAGCGCGAGAGGCTGCTGAAGATAGCGAAAGGATTCTACGAGACCCGGCTGCGGGAAGACTGACGTCCCTTGTGTCTCTCCGTCAGCGCCTTGTAGGCGATCCCGGCTACCTGCTGCTCCGCCTCCTTCTTGTTCTTCCCCGTACCCGGTCCGTAGGTTTTTTTCCCAATCGTGACTTCGATCCAGAAGGTGCGATTGTGGTCCGGACCTTTACGGTGGACGATCCTGTAGCGGGGATAGTTTTTGAATCGCTTCTGTACGTATTCCTGCAGCAAGGTTTTATAATCCTTCTTGTGCCGGTCTTCGAGTACCGTATTGATTTGAGGAATGAGCAGATTGCGTATGAAGGTTCGCACGGCCTTGAATCCCGAATCCAGATAGTAGGCGCCGATAATGGCCTCCATGGCGTCGGCGATCAGAGCCTTCTTGGATCGCCCGCCGGAATACTCCTCTCCCTTGCCGATCAGAATGAAATTGTCAACTCGCAGGATTCTGCCGATTTCCGCCAGACTATCCTCGCTGACAACGTGGGATTTGATCTTGGCCATATCGCCTTCACTCTTGTCGGGCAGGGAAGTCAACAAATATTCGCTGACCACCAGCCCCAAAACAGAGTCGCCGAAAAACTCCAGTTTTTCGTTGTTGTCTATCTCGCCGGACTGTTCATTGGCAAAGGAACGGTGGCAAAAAGCAAGGTTCAAGAGCGCCAGGCTCTTGAACCTTATCTGTGCGTGTTTCTGAAAAAGCTGCAGCTCCTTTTTGCGTTCTGCCCCGGGTACAGGAGCTGTGAAGGGTAGACCCTTCGGGGACGAGGTCACCGGATTATTTTTTATCCAGTTCGGTTTTTATAAAGTCGAGCGCATCCCGTACCGTATTGAACTCATTCGCTTTTTCGTCAGGAATGGTAATGCCCAGTTCCTCTTCTATCGCGTACACGAGCTCGTAGGTATCCAGGCTGTCGGCACCTAGATCTTGTCGGAACGAAGAATCGAGGGTGATCTTTGACTCCTCAATTTCCAAACGATCGGCAATCAGCTTCTTCATTTTTTCGAATAGGTCGTCAGACATTTTTCTCCCTCCTCAAGGTTGCTGTTTTAAGCCAACTCTTCCGGCTCAAGTATTTGTTTGCCCCGATAGAATCCGCATTTCGGACAGATTCTATGACGTAGCACCCTGTTTCCACAATTGCTGCATTCGATCAACGTCGGCACGATCAGACGCATAGTCTGGGCTTTCCGCTTTCTGGACCGCGTCTTCGAAATTTTCTTTTTTGGAACTGCCATGAATTACTACCTAATATTTGAATTTTACCGCTAAAGTGAAAGAAAAATAACGCATTCGGATCGCCCTGTCAAGTCTGTTGGGTCTGCTTTCCGATCCGAGCCAGAAGCTTCTGCTCGACGATCGTTGGTACCATCTCCGATATATCCCCGCCGAACATCGCCACTTCCTTGATCCCGGATGATCGCAGCACGAAATACTTCTGGTCCGTCGGCATGAACAGGGTTTCGATCCTGGGATTCAAGGCCCGATTCATCATGGAGAGCTCAAACTCATAGTCAAAATCCGAAAGCGCCCGGACGCCGCGCAGGATAACCTTGGCGCCGATCTTTTCGGCGAAATCCACGATCAGTCCGCGCCAGATCGTTACCTGTACATTGGGGTACTCCGCCACCATGGTGGTGATCATCTCGAAACGTTCATCCGCGCTAAACAGATACTTCTTCTGTGGATTATCGGCGATCACGATTTCAAGCTCCTCGAAAATCGCCGCAGCCCGGTTCATGATATCGAAGTGCCCGTTTGTCGGAGGATCAAATGAGCCCGGATATATCACTTTCATGGCTCCCATTGTAGTCACAACCATCGATCCGGGTCAATAAATATGAAAGATTTTGACAGTTGAGGACGAAAATAATAAAATGCGGGTACCATTAATGACTCTTTTGTACCCATGCCTCGCCCTGCTTCTGCTCGCTGCCTGTGTAAGTCAGGCACCACCGGAGGAGGAGCGAGGTCAGGAACAGCCGGAGACTATTCCAGAAGAACAAGAGCCCGCAGTCGAACAGCCAGCCGAACCTGAGGAGGAATTCGTCGTTTCCGAGGAGGTCTATACCAAGACCTTCGACGAAATCGAGGAGTTCATCGGCAAATTGAATGAAATCATTCGCAGTGAGGATTACGATACCTGGCTGACCTTCCTGAGTGAAGAGTATATCGACCTGACCAGCGATCCGGCCTACCTGAAAGAGCAGTCCGAACAGCCCCTGCTTAAAAAGAGTAACATCACATTGAACAGCATGAGGGACTATTTCGATCATGTGGTCGTACCCAGCCGAGTCCAGGCACAGCTGGACGAAATCGAGTTTATCGACGAGAATCAGGTGAGAGCCTACGCAATGATCAAGAATACAAAGGCGCTTCTCTATTTGCTCGTTCGCGAAAACGACGAGTGGAAAATAGGGGTGTGGTAGTGTATAATTAGAGACACTGGAGACGAGGATGAAGGGATCATCAATTCGGGCGATTTTTGTAGTAGCGGGCCTGGTAATCGCGTCAATGCTCGGCGCTCAGGCCACCGAACGGGAACTTACCGTTGAAGAGCTGTACCTTAGGGACATCGAGTTCCAGATACTCAGTGAGAAAGCCTTCTCAGACAACCGGGAAATCAAGCTGGACGTCCTGGATGAGATCGAAATCATGATAGAGGAAGGCCAAGTCGACGATCCGGACAAAGTCGAATTCGTCCTCGAATACCTAGGTATGGAGGGTACGGCCCGAAGGGTTCGGGAAAACGCTCGATTGATCAATTACTACCCGGAGGTACGGCGGCGATCGGCAAATTTGCTCGGGCGACTGGGGGGGAAAAAAGCAAAGGACGCACTGGTATCGATTCTGCTGATCGATGACGAACCGATGGTCAAGGCGGAGGCGGCCTATGCTCTCGGCGTAATCGGCATGAACGACGGCAACGAGGTGGTTCGGGCTTTGCTGTATACATTGGAAAATGAAGATCCCCAGATGCCCGATAACAACCTGGCCTATGCCGTCTGTCTGGCAGTGGAAAAGATCGTCGAAGCGAACGACGGTGAATTGGATAGCGCAGCCTATGCCGATTTGGCTCGCACCCTGGTGCGCATCGCCCAGGGTAACTACATAAAAACAGTCAGACGAAAAGCTCTACAGACCCTGGAGATACTCAAGGAGTACCAGTCGTAGCCTCCAAGTCGTTAATCACTTCTTCGAGCCACTGATTCTCCGCCTCCAGATGAATTATTCCTTTTCTGATAATGGCTTGCAGAAAGAAGTTGATCTCTTCTCCGATAGCGACAAGCGTTCGCTGGAAGTTCTCTTTCTGCATGATGATTTTTTTCTGCTGAGAACGCAGATAATCGAGAACCTTCTCTTTCGGGATCTTGTCGAAGAATAGAAACTTCAGGGTGAATTCGTCCTTGACACGGTAGTTGCTCCGCAACGGCCGCAACAACCATTCATCGAGCCGTCGCTTGCCCTTCTCCGTAATCGAGTAGATGTTTTTCTCCGCCGCTTTTTTACCGGGAGCGGTCTTCTTGGTCACCCAGCCCACTTCCGACAGGCGACGCAGGGTGGGATACAACTGACCGTAGGATACCGACCATACATTGCCGAGGGAACTTTCGAACTGCTGCTTGATCTCGTATCCGTATTTCGGACTCTCGGACAGCAGACCCAGCAGGGCATATTTCAGTGACATAGCAGCAGATATTATATCCCATTGCTACAGTGCTGGCAATGCAACGATAGAGGATTTGCTTCTGCGAGAGCTAGCGAACCGACAGGTTGATGGCCGGCTTCTGCCGCCACTCCGGTACCTGCTCGGTTTCTTCGTATTGAATGCGTTTGCGAATAAAGAAGCGAGGTGGAGCCGAATGTTCCCTGAACTGCACAATACCAAAACTACCCTTGCCGAGGTAGCAGATCTTCTCATTTTGTTGAACCGCGTTGTCGGTACGGAGGGCTTTAAGGATACAATCGAAATGCGCGGGCTTGCCGCTTTCTTTATGGGTGATGGCGGAGGTAAGGTCGCGGATGGCTTTTTGGCAAAGAGGACACTGGGGAAACTCGATCTGCTGTTTGTCGGGTTGTCGATCTCGCCGATGCCTCGATCTCGACTTGCCGTGATGACTCATCACCACCTATTCCTCTCTGTGTATATTTTGGGTCAGATCCTGGGCTATTTTGCTGATCGCTATGGCGAGGTACTTCTCGTCATTTATCTTTTTCTTCAACTCGGCCAACCGTCGAGGATCTGTTTTTTTTGCTATTCTAACCAAAACGCTTACCCCGTCTTCAGCTCGTAAAAGCGTCCTTATAATGCACGACTCTTGATGTGTTCGGTGACACCAGGATGACATCAAACCCGTATCGTTTGTGCTGGCATTCCGGATGGGCGTGGAGAAAATAGCGGGAAGTCGCAAGTATCCTCTGCTGTTTGCGCCGGTCAATCGCGTACAGCAAATCCCCGCTGTCCAGATAATCCCAGTTTTTCACTTCCACAAACACAATCCGGTCATCCTTTTCAGCGATAATGTCGATCTCTCCTCTTCTGCTTCTGAAATTCCGAGCCAAAATCGTATATCCGCCTTGGCTCAGAAATTTCCCCGCCCGTTCCTCCCCTTCCCGGCCCTTTTGCCACCGGTTCATTCCTCTCCAATCTGCTTGGGATCAATCGCCTTGACGATGAACAGATTCTTCTTGGCCAGCAGATCCACCTGCTCGGCCCCCTCGATCTGGTTTCCAAACTCGTCGATGAGCAGCTCGATCTTCGGGCGCAGGGGGGCGTCGGCGTGGTTTTCACTGACCCTGCCGATACTCGAGTTGTTCAGCTGTACAACACTGCCGATCGGAAAGATCCCCATACTCTCCAAAAAAGCCTTCAGGACCTGAGGATCGAAATGGCGGCCGTTGTCACTGAGCACGGTCTTCATGGCATTGTATCCGATGATGGAATTGCGGTAGGGTCTCTCGCTGACCATAGCTTCGTAGGCATCGGCTACTGTCACGACGCGGGCGAATAAGGTGATATCCTCCCCCTTCAGACTCCTTGGATACCCACGGCCATCCCAGTGTTCATGGTGCTGCAGAGCAATCAGGGCGATTTCCTCCGGGTATTTCATGTCTTTAGAGATGATCTGGTAGCCCAATACCGGATGGGTACGGATTCTGTTCAGCTCTTCGTTTGACAATCGCCCTTGTTTCTCCAGAATCTCCTTCTCCACCTTCAGCATACCTACATCGTGCAGCAGTGCCCCGGTGGCCAGCTGAAGCAGTCTGTGCGATGCCAGCCGCATGGTGGCACCGATTACCGCGGAGATAATCATGCAATTGATCGCGCTTACCGAAAGCCTCCTCTCGATCCACTCACCCAGCAATATCAATTGAATCATCTCGTTCTTGTTCTGGCGCAGGACGTCGAGCATCTCCTTAACGATGGAATCTATAGGTTCATGGTTAAGATAGGTGCCATCGGCGATGTCCTGAAAAATGGCATCTACCTTGTCCACAGCGCTGCGATAGATCCTGCGGGATTTCTCCTCCTTTTTGGGAAGCCAGACCGGAGTTTCCTTGAGCCGTGAGGCAGCCTCCACCGAAGTCTCCTTGACCTCCTGTCCATCGGTGTACACCTCCTCGATATCCCAACGGCTCAAACGTTCGATGTCCTTGTCTTTGATTTCTACACCCGCAGGAACCAATACGTTGTCGCCTTCTATGAAAACCGGCTGGTCGAACTTCATCCCGGGACGTAACGTGCTAACCTTTATTGTTTTCATTCTAATCCCTATGACACCCTGCCTACATATACGAGGATCTCGGCAACGATCCTGTAGTACTTCTCGGGAATCAGGCTACCAAGAGGCAGTTCAACCAGAGCATCTGCCAGATCCGGTTGATCAACGATCTGAATGCCGTGATCGCGGGCGATTTGCTTTATCCGTTTGGCCAGCATTCCCTTACCCGTGGCAAGTACGATCGGGGCTGGTAGATCGTCGTTGTACTGTATCGCTGCCGCTTTTTCCATCAGACTGGAGTCAGTGTACCGTATCGACGTTACGATAGGAAAGCTCCTCCCAGGGCAAATCAAAGCCGTCGAAGTATCGGTCTTCACGTATAGTATCGTCAGTTTTTACGCCGAGGTTTTGTAATTTTAGCAGCAAAACGTCGAGCTCCGATTTGGCTTTTCGTCGTTTATCCAGAGGATCGGTAAAAATGATCAATTCAGGCTCTCCGCCGGCCTGCAGCACAAATGACCACTTGCCCCCCGATTCGTTTCGAGCTACCACGATGATGCGATCTACCTGTTGCTGCCCGACCCGATAGCGCAGGCGGATCGTGCCGTAGACACGGCCGGAGCCTTCATAGCTGTAGTCAATGGGCACGATGATCCAGGTGTAGTCGGAACCCTGCAGGTGGTTGAAGACCTGAAGGCTGTTGCCCTCTCCGCCTGCCGAATGTCCGATCTCCTCACACAGCTGCTCCGCAAACCTTTCAGGGTCCCGGGGCATTTGCCTGTTTCCGCCCCTTCGTTCCCCGGATTCCCGTTCCCCGTACCCGAGAATGGGGAGCAGCTGATCCAGTCCGCGGGAGCGCGGATCTATGCCCTTGTCCAGTATCACAGCGGATAGGCGGGCGAATTTTTTCGGATCTAGCTTCAGCTTCTCCAACAGCTGGCGCACCTGCTGCAGACGCTCGGGCGTGACGGACAGCCCGCTGCGCAACAATGAGGTCACAATGCTCTCCAACATCTGGTTCGGTTGAAGTCCCTGGCGGCTGATCAGTTCCTGAATCGGATTGGCGGGCTGATCGGAAATTTTCAGGATTATCTGTCCATGTCTGACTGCCACCACCGCCCTCAGTCGTTGACCGGGAGCCAGTTCCACTTTGGAAACGGCCGGCAGAACCCGGCCCCGAATCCCCACGGCCCACTTGCTTTCAGTAAGGCGCTTGATTACCTGTACAATGACGGAATCGCCGGATCTCAAGGATAACTCGGATCTGGCGCTCAGGTTGAGCTTGAGGTCAACGGGAGTGGGCTTCATTTACTCGCAATCAGTTTTTATCCTGCTCTTTAGTCGACTTCTTCTCGATGAGCTCCGTAACTTTGGCGGATTTCCCGACTCGATTGCGTATGTAGTACAACTTGGCTCTGCGCACCCGCCCCCGGCGGCTGATCTCGATTTTTTGGATTCTCGGTGAGTTCAGAGGAAAGGTCCTCTCCACCCCGATGCCGTATGAGATCTTGCGCGCCGTGAAGGTCTTGCGGATTCCTGCTCGCTTGATGGCGATGCACAGCCCCTCAAAGACCTGGACCCGTTCGGTCTTGCCTTCGATGATCTTGTAGTGAACTTTTAAAGTATCTCCGATTGAGAAATCGGGCAGATCGCTGCGTATCTGTTCGGCTTCGACTACTCGTATCTTGCTCATCTCCCTCTCCTTTTAATCATGGTTCTTGTTCCCTCTGCAAATCCGGCCTATTCCTGCGTGTTTTCTCGATGCTTTTCTCCCGCCGCCAACGCTCTATCTCGGCATGGTGTCCGGACATCAGAATCTCCGGGACCCTATGACCTCGAAACACCGCAGGACGGGTGTACTGCGGATATTCGAGCAGTCCCTGGGAGAAACTCTCCTCCACAAGAGATCCCTCGGTGATGACTCCTTTGAGAAGGCGCACCACCGTGTCGATGACCACCATGGCGGCTACTTCCCCGCCGTTCAGGATATAATCCCCAACGGAGATCTCGTCGGTCACGAACAGATCGATAATCCGCTGATCGATCCCCTCGTAGCGGCCGCAGATCAGGGCTACCCTCGGCGTTGCGGCTAACTCCTGGGCCAACCCTTGAGACCACAGTTTACCCGAGGGGGTAAGGTAAACAACCGGGATGCCGCCGCCCCGCCCTCCACGCTTCTGCTTCACCCCTGGCACCGATTCCAGCGCCTCCGCAAGGGGTTCGGGCTTGAGCACCATACCGGGACCGCCACCATAGGTGGCATCGTCACAAGTCCTGTGCCTGTCCCTGGCAAAATCCCGGATGTTGATCAGATCGAGCTCTACCTGATTCTGCTCCAGCGCCCGGCCCAGGATGGAGGAGCTTTTATATCCCTCGAAGATCTCCGGGAACAGGGTCAAAATGTGAAAGATCACGGCATCTCGTACGCCTCGGTCAGCTCGATGCGTCGCTCTGCGACATCCACTTTGCCCACGAAATGTTTGGAAAAGGGAACGATCAATCTCTTCCCCGTCGATGATTCCACTTCAAGGAAATCGCCGCCACCGCCCTCGGGAACAGCCACTACCAGACCGATCAGGGTTTGACCTTGAAACAGTCGGCATCCCTGAAGGTCCGCGACGTAGTACTCCTCTTCCCCGAGTACGCTGGCATGCCGGCGCTCGACCCAGATCAGTTGACCGCGATATTTATCCCCCTTCTCGCGGTCATCGATTCCCGCCAGCTTCACAAGCACAGCCTTGCCCGCAGCCCGTATATCCTCAACCTCGAAGAGCGTTTGCTTGCCGGCAGCTCCCACCTGGACGGCTTTCAGCCGCAGCAGATGCCCGATTTCTCCGGACAGGCTCCTGACCTTTAGGTACCCCTTAAGCCCGTGACTTGTCTGAATCCTGCCGACGGCCAGCAATTGGGTATGATCTTCATCACCCATTTATACGCTTTCAGTCGAGTATTTCCAGCACCACCCTTTTTCCCGATTTTGTCGAGGAAGCACTCAAGATGGTTCGAATTGCTTTGGCAATACGACCGTGCTTTCCGATGACCTTTCCGATATCACCTTCCGAAACCTTCAGTTCGAGGATTGTCGATTTTTCACCCTCGACCATATTCACCACGACTCCGCTGGGATCATCGACAAGAGACTTGGCGATGTATTCCACAAGTTCCTTTTCCACACGCGCCTCCTCCGGATCTACCTGATTCGGAAATTGATGTTGTTCAGCAGTTTTTTGACGGTATCGCTGGGCTGAGCTCCCTTGTTCAACCAGTCCCGAACACGCTCCTCCTTGACCTGGATTTGTTTTTCCTCGATCTCGATTGGATGGTAGAATCCCACCTCCTCGATCGTTCGCCCGTCCCTGGGACTCCGGGAGTCCATCACCACAATCCTGTAGTAGGGTCGGCGTTTTGTACCAAATCGTTTCAATCTAATCCGTACGCTCAACATCTGCCTCCTATGTCGCGGTTTGACCAAATTGAGACAGGAAAGCGCTCTGGGCTTTCTTGTTCTTGGCCATTTTTTTCATCATCAGTCGTGCTTTCTCGAATTTCCTTAAAAGCTTGTTCACATCGTACACGGCGGTGCCGCTGCCTCTGGCGATACGCTTCCTCCTGCTCGGACCGATAATGCGGTGGTTGCGCCGCTCCGGCCGGGTCATGGAGAGAATGATCGCCTCTTCCCGTTTCATCTCCTGTTCGTCGATCTGACTTTCGTCCAGCGCACCGCGGGCACCGGGAATCATCTCGATCAGAGACTGCAGGCTCCCCATTTTACGCACCCGGCGGAACTGATCCAGATAGTCTTCCAGCGTAAAGCTGGCCCTCGCGATCTTCTCCTGCAGCTGCTCCGCCTCCTGGACATCGATCGCCTCTTGAGCCTTTTCAACCAGGGTTACCACATCCCCCATGCCCAGGATCCGGGTCGCGATACGCTCCGGGTAGAAGGGCTCTAAATCCCCGAGCTTCTCACCGGTGCCGATGAACTTGATCGGTTTGCCGGTGATGCTCTTCACCGAAAGCGCGGCCCCGCCTCTGGCATCCGAATCGAACTTGCTCAAGATCACCCCTGTGAGCTCCAGCTGTTCGTCAAAGGCTTTAGCGATATCTACGGCGGACTGGCCGGTCATCGCATCCGCAACCAGCAGAACCTCGTCCGCCGCCGCCGCCTTCTTGACGGAGCGGATCTCCTCCATCATCTCCGCATCGATCTGCAGCCGTCCGGAGGTATCGATGATCGCGGTGTCGTACTGCTGCCGGGCGGCGTACTGCAGGCCCCGGGTCACCACCCTTACGGGATTTTTTTCCGCCTCTTTGTAGATCCCCACTCCGCCCTGATCCGCCAGGATCGACAGCTGCTCCACGGCGGCGGGCCGAACCAGATCGGCCGCCACCAGCAGGGGTTTCCTGCCCGAATCTTTCAGGGACACAGCCAGTTTAGCGGCCGTGGTGGTTTTCCCCGAACCCTGCAGCCCTAGAAGAAGAATCACCGACAGGGTATCCGGGCCCTTAAGCTTCAGCTCCTGCCGGCTGTCACCCAGCAGTTTCACCAGCTTGTCGTGAACGATCTTGACGAACTGCTGGCCGGGTGCCACGGACCGCAGAATCCTCTCGCCCAGGGCTTCCTCGCTCGTCTGATTGACGAAACGACGGACCACCCGCAGGGACGCATCCGCCTCCAGCAAGGCCAGCTTTATCTCGCCGATGGCATCCTGGATGTTCTTCTCCGAGATATGCGCCTTGCCGGAGATTTGGCGTACAATATCTGTCAGTTTGTCCGAAATTCGTTCCAGCATAAATGTCCCTGAATATATACTGTTATTCCGAGCCCTTGTCAACGACTATCGCTGGACCGAGGAGGGACGCGACGGGATCGTTACTGAACGAGAAAAAAGTGTCGGTTCAGATAATTGAGCCGCTCCTTAGCCCGATCGGCGTAGCGACTTTCAGGAAATAAATCATACAGCAGACGGTAGTAGTCCCGCGCCGCTTCCAGATTCCGATGGGGGGAATCGACCTCGTAGATGCGGGCCAGGCGATAGTACACCTCATCTAGACTCTTTCCATCCGGGTAGCGGCGGATGTACTGCTTGAGGGCCTGAATAGCGACCTCAAGGTGCTGGTTCTCGGTTTGAAAGCGCGCCACCTCGAGCAGCTCGGCGCCGATTTGGGCGGATTCCAGGCTGACCATGAAGGGCATGCCTTCCATCAGCAATCCGTTATCCTTCAGCGCGATGCTGGAGCGTACCAGTCCCACTGCGGCCCGATCGCCATACTCGCCCGCCAGTCCCAGATTCTGCCGGTAGTACTTAGCCGCGGCCTGATACTCTCCGGTTATCTCATAGCAGGCGGCCAGTCGATCGTTGAGATAGGGATCGCCGCTGCGCATATTCCGCAAGTACTCGATCAGAGCGAGTTCATACTCGCCAAGGTCGAAGAGTGCATCCGCGGTTTCGATCGCAGGTCCCGGCACAGCCGCCGTTCCGGCATGCACACCCTGCTGTTGCCTCTCCACAGCGACAGCGAAATCTTGATCAGGGAGTATGCGAAGATGGACGATCTGGTTACGGAGAACGGCCTGCTGATTATCCTGAAATTGAAAGGAAAGCTCATACTCTCCGTAGTCGACGGCTTTGAAGTCAAAGGACGTCCGTCCCTGCAAGTTCCGTTTGGATACATAATCGATGCCCCGTTGATCGGCTGAAGCGGACTCCCCGGCGGTTTTAAAGCCCACAAAAATCCAGCCGCTTCCCTCCAGGTCGATTGCGATCGGATCTCCCCGACGGGCCACCAATTCCCTCTGCTCAACGATTGGCTGCGATCGGGTTGCGAAGGGCACGGCGCTCTCGGTTGGTTGCCTTCGCGCCGGCGCTGCCGGCGGTGTTGCAAGCTCCACCCTCGTCACCGGCGCCATCCGCGCCACCGGCTCCGCCTGCGCTGCCCGGGTCACAGGTTCCGTCCGCCCCATCGGCTGCGGCCGCGCTGCAGGCTCCTGGCGCACCGGTACCTCCGCCGGAGAGGCGGTCGCCGCAGAACTCTCGAGCTTCAGCGCCTCCGGGATGGAGGTCGGCGAAGTAAGCCGAAATCCCCGTGCCCGAGTCGGGAAGTACGGTACGGACACCGGAGGCGGCTCAGCCTCGGGTTGATGTTTCACAACCGGCAGGTCAGAGACGGCGTCCGGGATCTCTCGGTTTTGAATTGCTACCGGAATCGAAAGACTCATCGGAACCAGCGGCATTCCCGGCTCAGGCAGCTGCCGGTTCAGTACCAGCTTAGCCGCCTGAGGAGGAAGCGGCCTGGGCAGGGTTAAAATGATTCGCCCGCTATCGATTGCTTCAGCGTCGGTCTGAACATCGGGCTGCGGAACGACTTTCCCTGTCTCGATACTCTGGCAGCCGGCGGCCAGGATTAGGCCTGCCGCCGCGAGAAGACGGATTCGAGTGTTCATTTTTGTTCCCCTCCCAATAAACCCCTTGAAACGTCAAGGGATATCTTCGAACAACTTCTCTATTCTGCGATCGTTCTCCCGCCGGATGAGATCCATAGCAATTTCTTCCAGCGGGATCCAATAGCGCTTGACCTGTTCCTCTGTCCAGCGATCCATCTTGGGCCGAAGCAGGTAAGGCTCGCTGCTATCCTCCTGGGCAACCTGAGGCGGCATAAAATCGTGAATGCTGAGAGCATCCTCCGAGCCGATCACGGAGCCGGTACGCTGCCCGGTTTGGGTATCTTTTTCCGAGAAATCATCGATGATCTGCTCGATGGATGAAGCCGGCACCCTCTCGATTTCCGGCTCTGTCGTCACGGCACCGCCGTCTGTTCCGGAAAGCAGCACAAAGAGGGTGATCAGAACGGATAGGACGAAGAGGGTGGAAAACAGGGCGATCCTCAACGTTCTTGCAGGTATTTGCGAGACGGCACTTTTGAGGAATGCCAGTCTAAGCGTAGCTCTTCTCCTCAATCCGGTTTTCAAGTCGGACGGTTACGATCTTGGAGATTCCCGATTCCTCCATCGTCACTCCTAAAAGCGTATCGGCGCAGGCGATGGTCTTTTTATTGTGGGTTACCACGATGAATTGAGAGTTACCGGCGAACTCCTTGAGCACATGCACAAAGCGGCTCACGTTCTGGTCATCCAAGGCCGCGTCGATTTCATCGAGGATGCAAAACGGCGAAGGTCTGACCATGAAGAAGGCGAACAGCAGGGCGATGGCGGTCAGAGATTTTTCCCCGCCCGACAACAGGTTTATGTTTTCCAGCTTTTTACCCGGAGGTTGCGCGTAGATATCGATTCCGGACTCCAGCACATTGTCCGGATCCAACAGCTTGAGCTCGGCCCGTCCCCCGCCGAAGAGCCTGCGGAACATCAGGTGGAAATTCTTGCGAATCGTGTTGTACGTATCCAGGAATAGATCGGAGGATTCGCTGTGGATCTCCTCGGTAATCCTCTTCAGGTCTCTGGAAGCCTGGCGCAGATCATCTAGCTGAGCGGTGAGAAACCGGTATCGTTCACTGATCTCTCGGAACTCTTCGGGAGCCATCAGATTAACCTGACCCAGCGCCCGCATCTGTTCCCGTAGTTCCTGGTGACCTGCCTTGAGATCCTTCAGCGGGCCGTCGACCTCGTGGATTCGGAATTCGAACTCCGAAAGATCCCGGGAGTGAACCTCGCTGAAATTGCTGTACAGATTGCGAATTTCCGCTTTAGTCTCGGCAAGCTCGATCTGCAGCTGCTCGACGTTGACCTGTTCCCGCTCCAGCGCGGCCAGTTTGTTCTTCAACTCCTTTTCCGTGGTAACCAGAGTCTTGTTCTGGCTGCTGATCTCCTTCTCCAGCCGGGACAGCTCCTTCCTGATCTTCCTGTTTTCCTCTTCCAGGGCGCTTCTCTGATCCGACAGGTCGCTGATTTGCGTATCCAGGTCTGCAGAACGTTTTCGGGACTCCTCGATCTGTCTGGTATTTTGGGTGAGCTGGTCCTGCTGATCCGCGATCTGTTCTTGAAGACGCTCCATGTCGCTCTGAAGGCTCGTTTTCTGGGTATGAGTCTGCGCCCGGTTGACCCGAAGCTGCTCAAGGGTCCCCCGGTACTCGGCTATTTTGGAGTTGAGACTTTGGTTCTCCTTTCTCAATGACTCGGCGGCCTCCCGCTTTTCGGTCCTCACTCGGAGATTCTCCGTGATTCTGTTGTCCAGTTCCCGCTTTTTGGTAATGATTCCCTCGGGCGCGAGGAACTCCTCCAGAAACACCGGTGTGCAGCGCCGATACTGCTCGAATAGCTCCGCCAACTCTTTTATCTTGGCCAGGGATTCCTCGAGTAGTGTTTGCAGGGTGTCGAGCAACTGGTCCTGTTCTCCCCCGCCTACGCCCGTCAGCGAGCGGTAGTCGTTGAGGAGCTCCGAACGTCCCCGCATTTGTATGCGCATCGACTCCAGGACCTCGCCGATTTTGACTTCGATTCTTTCGCGGTCCTTGGCCGAGTACCCCAGTTCCTTCAATCGCTGATCCAGCTGGGTAACGATATCGTCGGTCAAGGTTCGCAGGTCCAGTCGCAGAGCTTCCACTGTGGACTCGAGGGAGGTAGCCTCATCCCGGAGGCGTTGAACCTTGCCCTCGTTTTCCTTGATCCTGGCTTCGAAACGATGAATATCCTCTTCAAAAGCTCTGATGTTCTTTTCCACATCCACGATCCGGGATTCCAGCTCCGAAAGCTCCTGCTGTCGACGGATCGTCTCTCCCCGGAGCTGTTCGATCTTCCGCTCCAACGAATGGGCTCTGTCCTGCTCCGTCGCTATATGCTTGCTGATCTCCTCCCGCCGCTCTCGAAGCATCGCGATCTGGTTTTCCTTGTTGTTTTTCTCCAAATCGATCTGGTAAAGCTTCTTTTGATTCTCGATCAGGTGGGACTCCATGGAATTCACCTGATCGATGCTCCGCTCCATGTTCTCCCGGATCGAATCGATGCCTTCTTTAAGGGCGCTTCGCCCCTCGCTGCGCTCCTCCAGCTGCCGATCCAGATTGTCCTGCCTCTCCATCAATCCTTTGAGCCTAAGCAACTGGATATCCAACTCGATCTGGAAGATATCCTCCTTGAGGCGACGGTAGCTTTCGGTTTTCTCTGCCTGTGTTTTCAGGGTATCGTAGCTTCGCTTGACCTCGCCCACGATCCCCTCTACCTGGCGCATGTTCTCCTGGGTTTTTTCGAGCTTCCGTTCCGCCTCCAAACCTCTGATCCGGTAGGTTGTGATTCCCGCGGCTTCCTCGAAAATTCCGCGACGATCTTCGGGTTTTGTAGACAGGATCTGGTCTATCCTGCCCTGTTCCATGATCGAATAGGCGGATTTCCCGATTCCGGTATTGAAAAACAGCTCTCGGATCTCCCGGAGACGCACCGAGCGGTTATTGATGGAATACTCCCCCTCCCCCGATCGGAAAAGACGCCGTTTTATGGATATCTCTGCCACATCCAGCGGCAGCTGTCCGCTGTCATTGCCCATGAGGAGGTTGGCTTCGGCGATGCTGAGAGCTTTGCGGTTCTCGGTGCCGCTGAATATGATATCTTCCATCTTGTCAGCGCGGAGGGTTTTCGCGGATTGTTCGCCCAGAACCCACTTGATGGCGTCGACTATGTTACTCTTCCCGCACCCATTGGGACCGAGCAGAGCGGTAATACCCTGGGCAAAATCGATGCGGATTTTATCGGGAAAAGATTTGAAACCGAGAAGTTCTATGGCTCGTAGATGCACCTACCCTCCCAGCGAGACGACATTGGACTGTTTAAAGTGTAGCACTCGAGTATCTTTTCCGTCAAGTTTGACGTTGGACGGTTTGACATTGTACGTCCGCAGCTTGAAAAGGCAATAGGCACCAACGGTCATAGCCGTCCCACCCTGTTTTTCAGAAAAATAGTACTTCTGTGGTACAAATCAACAGCAGAAATCATAAAAATTTCCGATTGCGCTTCTTTATTAGTTGTGAAACATATAGTTACGCAACACCTAGTACTGCAGAGCGTAGGAAATGTCACATGCCCTACTAGATACCCAAAAACTCAGACGATACGACGAAAGAGCATTAGACGTTCTTTACCGCAGCATCGAAGAGCTTCGGGAAAAGCGATTGACCCGGCATGAAGTATTCAGCATCTACAACGAAGGTGTTAGAATTGTATTTGCCGGGCACGGATTGAACTATGCACCGGAGCTGAACTATGCCCTTTTTTATAGTAAGGTTCGTACGCTGTCACCTTTGGTTATGACCGTCAAATGTTTCGCCCTGAGAGGCGAATCCCACGCCGAGGTTATTCGACAAGGTTCTCCCGGTCAGCTCATCGTTGCGGGAACTGTACGTAACAGAAAATTCACCGGCGTAAGCACCACCTGGATGAAGGGTATTCAACCGGATTCGGGTCGGCATTCTTTCGGTTTATTCATGAATGATCTTCTCCTCGATTATTACGGTATCGAACGAGAGCCGGGTTGGTCCGATCAGAGTTATCAGATTTGGGGTTTCGCCTAAAAGGGCTACAAATGCGTGTCTGCGGCATCGATGAGGCGGGTCGGGGACCCATCGCCGGGCCCGTGACCGCCGCGGCGGTCATTCTACCGGCGCGAAATTCCGCTCACCCGTTCGATACCCTGTATCCCGCCCTGGGGGACTCCAAGGCCCTTACCCCTGCTGAGCGCACC
>CP070696.1:1120550-1157371 GCA_020353535.1 Spirochaetaceae bacterium
GACATCACCCCCGGGAAAGCGGGTTCCCTTTACGGGAGTGCGCAAAGCAATAGCCGAGGCCATATCATCGAGCCAGAGGGACGCCGCTGAGGTGACCCTCACCGCGGAGGTCGACTGCTCGCAGCTGGTGGAGACGCGAAAATCCGGCGAGAAGCAGGGGGCTGCCAAAGTTTCATACAACGCCCTGATGATTCATGTGGTTGCCTCTGGCCTCAAGCAGTTTCCCTCTATGAACGCTCGCTTGGTGGAAAATGCAATCGTCCAGCTGGAAGAGATCAATGTCGGGCTGGCCGTGGAGGCGGAGCAGGGGCTGGTGGTGCCGGTGGTTCACGGCGCAGACAGACTCACCGTCGAACAGATTCAGGAAAGAATCCAGGAACTGGTCGACAAAGTTCAAAACCGCAGCGCCACACAGGATGACTTCCGGGGCGGAACCTTCACTGTGACCAATCTCGGTGCCTACGGAATCGACGCCTTCACCCCGATCATCAACCCGGGGCAGACTGCGATTCTCGGAGTTGGCAGGATCGCCGAACGGGCGGTGGTGCAGGACGGCAGTGTGGAAGTTCGCCCGACCTGCGTGCTGAGCCTGACCTTCGATCACCGCCTGGTGGACGGAGCTCCGGCCGCAAAATTCCTCAAGGCACTGAAGGATTCCATAGAGAGTTAATTCATCCTATCCCGGTCAAGCACATTTCGGTTCAAGACCAAGAAGCTGGCAAGTGCCTGGTGATGTTCATTGACTCGTCAGCGTCCTTGCGGTAATATATAGTCATAATGACCATTATTAACTCCGGGAGGTGCCAGGAATGACGGATATCATCGTTTCGGTAGCAGAGTTCAAAGCAAAACTCTCGAAGTATCTAGCTGCTGGAAGGTCTGCCAATCGACGCATTGTGATCATGAAACGAAAAGAACCTATAGCTGCAGTTATTCCCTACAATGAAAATGGTACCAAATCAACTCCAATGGAAGGATTGGCCTCACTGGCTGGTACCTGGAACGACCTGGAGGATATAGTGCCGGACATCGACACCGTTGTGGCTGCACGTAAGGCCGAAGGCTATCGTGAAGTACCTCTTTGATACCGATACCATTACCACACTGTTAAAACCAAGACCACCGCAACGGCTGCTCAGGAGAATCCAAAACGTTGAACCTCGAAACCAGCACATCTCCACCATCACGATCTCCGAGATAAGTTATGGTGCCCACAAGAACAATAATCCCAGGAAGCACCTCGATTTTTTAGAACTGAATGTACTGCCTAGAGTACGCGTTCTCACTTTCGACGACACGGCTGCCTATATGGCAGGCCGAATACGGGCTGAGAAAGAAAAACTTGGCCAACCCCTGGCTCCTTTAGATCTCCAAATAGCAGCAATCGCCAAAGCAAACGGTTGCATACTCGTAACAGGCAATATCCGTCATTTTGAATCCATTCCCGGATTAGAAGTACAGAACTGGATAGACATTTGAAATGGTTATTGCCACGGGAAACGACGGGCGCTACATCGGCAGCGTGCGTAACCGGATCGTTCGAGTCTTCGGTCCATCCAGCTCGAGAAAGAGGATGCGCTGGTAGGTACCCAGATCCAGATTCCCATTTGAGATACCGATTGTAAGGGAGGTACCGCCAAAGGAGCTCAGCACGTGGGCCACGGTGTTGGGATTGTTCTTTTTGATGTGCTCGAAGGGTCCGCAGTCTTTCAACCAACGCTGGACCACGCGGATGATATCCCGTCGTAGCTCTTCATCGTCTTCACTGAGGAGAAGGGTCGCCGTTGTGTGCGGAATCGAAACGAAGGCCAATCCATCGTCCGTGCCGGCTACCAGATCCGCGACCCGATCGGTTACATCGATCACCTGCATGGATTCTTCACTGTTCACCTCGATTTCTCTCATCGGTTTCCTCCTGATAGCGGCTCGGGTGATGTTTCCAGCAGGTCCAGGATAGCCCGCCGGATTCGCTCCTCCCCCGGAACGATGGAAGATTCCAGAATCGGTGAAAAGGGAATCGGTACATCCGGCGCCGCCACCCGTTGAATCGGCGCCTTTAGATACTCGAACCCCCGGGAAGCTACCGCCGCGGCGACCTGGGCGCCCCAACCCCCTCGTTCGTTGTTCTCCTCCACGATCAGCAGTCGACCGGTTTTACGAACCGAAGCGACGATCGTATCGATGTCCAGAGGGACGAGGGTTCTGGGATCCACAACTTCGATATTGATCCCCTCATCGGCCAGGGCAGTGGCAACGTTCATGGCGTGGTGGAGCATGAGCAGATTGGCCGCCACGGTGATATCCTTTCCCTCCCGCTTCACATCCGCAACGCCCAGGGGGATCGTGTATTCCTCCTCAGGAACGTATTCGGTGCTCAAGCTACTTTCCACGAGCTTTCGCCCCTTGCTGCCGTACAGATGCTTGTGCCCGCACACAATAACAACGTTGTCATCCCGAATAGCCGATTTGAGCAGTCCCTTGGCGTCGCACGGGGAGGCCGGCGTCACCAGCTTGATACCGGGGACATCAAAAAGAAAACCCTCCATTGAATTGGCATGTTGAGCCCCCCGCCCCGACGCTCCGGTGGGCAGGTGGATGACCATCGGGATCTTGATCTGACCTCCCGACATGTAGCGAAGCTTTGCGGCCTGCTGGACGATCTGATCCATGGCGCAGAACAGGAAGTCCCCGTACTGGAAATCCACGATAGGGCGCATGCCCTGGATAGCAGCGCCGATCGCCAAACCGATGAAGCCGGACTCAGAGATCGGGGTGTTCACGACCCGTTCCGGCCCAAAGGCAGCGAGCATCCCCTGGGTAAAGGAAAAGGATCCTCCGAGCCGGATATCCTCACCCATCAGGAAAACTCTCGGATGCCGGCGCATCTCCTCCTGCAGAGCTTCCCTCATGGCTTCAACCACGGTCAGGATTCTGTCATCGCCACGATCACTCCGCATAGACATCCTTCCAAGCCGTGGCCACATCCGGGTCAGGGCTGGAGAGGGCAAAATCCACGGCCTTGTTCACCGATGCATCAACCTCCCGTTCCAATCCATCGAGCTTCGTCGGGGTAATCCGTTTATCCGTCAGCAGATACTCCCGGAAATCCGTGACCGGATCCCGCTGGAACCAGGCATCCGCCTCCTCCTCCGGCCGGTAACTGCTCGTATCGTCCCTTTTGTGACCGCCTCGCCGGTAGGTCAGGCATTCGACCATGGTGGGTCCCTCTCCGCAGCGAGCTCGCCCCACAGCTTCTTTCACCGTGTCGTACACGGTAACCGGATCGTTTCCGTAGATCGTCACACCCTCCATACGGTAGGCGGCGGCTCGTTCTACAAGATACTCGTTCAATACCACATCGCTGATGTGTGTGGACACGCCGTAGAAGTTATTCTCACAGAGAAACACTACCGGCAGCTTCCAGAGGGCGGCCAGGTTCATGGCCTCGTGCCAATCTCCTTCATTTACCGCTCCGTCACCGAAGAAGTTGAGCACGATTCGTCTGTTTCCGGCACGCTGAAAGGCAAAAGCCATTCCCGCGGCTATCGGGGAGGAGGCACCGACGATTCCGATGGCCGGCAGCGCCCCTACGGATATATCGCCGACGTGAAGGGAACCGCCTTTTCCCCGACAGCAGCCCGTGGCTTTACCGAACAGCTCGGCCATGATCGACTGCGCCGACACTCCTTTGGCCAGAGCCTGACCGTGGCCTCGATGCGTCAGGGTGATGACGTCCTCTTCATTCAGGGCAAGACAGGCACCGACCGTGGTGGCTTCCTGACCGTGGGAGAGGTGAATCGTTCCCGGCATAGTACCCTCGTGATACAACTCATTGACCCGCAGCTCGAAGCGTCGGATCAGCACCATCCGCCTGTACATCTCCAGGAGAAGTTCCTCTGCGTAGCCGGACAGATCCTTCCTCTTTGGCCGTTGCGGTCTGGCTATGCGCATGCTTCTGATTCTCTCATCCGGATTGAATCCATTTTCTGATACGAAACGCTCTAATCGGTGCAGCCGCTGCCACTGTCCCCTCGAGAACAGATGCGGACCAGGCGATGGCTATGCTCCTGAAGATCCCGGGTGATCTCTCTGTACTCGTTGTAGTACGCGCCATAGAGAGATTGTGTTTGACTCTCCGGCACGATTGTCCTAATGTCCCGCACACAGCTCCGTACAGCCTGCATCCAATCCGGAAACACTCCACAAGAGATTCCGGCCAGGAGCCCGGCGCCGAAGGCGGCATCCTCAACTCCCGGTTTTACCAGCGCCTGCCCGAGCACATCGGCGAGAATCTGTCCCCAGAGATTGCTCTTCGATCCCCCGCCAAGCAATTTGCGTTCCTTTGCTGCAATGCCGAGAGAGTCTACGGTATCGGAACACTCCTTAAGGGAATAGGTGACACCCTCCATTACGGCCCTAGCGAAATGGGAAGCCGTGTGATGACTGCCGATTCCGACGAAATCCCCGCGCAGAGCAGGATCCCAATACGGCGTGCGTTCCCCCATAAGATAGGGGTGGAAAATCAAACCATCGCATCCGGGCGGTGCCGCAGCGGCGAGCTCCACCAGCTCGTTGAAACTCATTCCGGGGAAAAACCGCTCCCGGAACCAGCGAAAGGCGGATGTACCGGAATTGGTCGCCGCGATGGTGAATCCGCGATTGTCCAATACATATGGATAGGTCAGGGTTCTACGATCCGGCAGTGGCGAGGGAGTTACCAGACTCACGATTCCAGCCGTTCCCAGCTTCACGACGCTCTGCCCGGGATCCACGATACCCACGCCCAGGGCTTCCGCCGGGCTGTCGCCTGCTCCAATCCCAACAGGGGTTCCTTCCAGCAATCCGCTGTCTCTACTTGCCTGCCTGCTCACCTTACCGGCAATCGCCTTATTCGGCATTATCGGTGGAAGCAGCTTCGGATCCAAACCTATCAACGAACAGAGATCCGCAGACCAGCTGTTGCCCCGCAATTCGCACAGCATCGTACCAACTGCATCGTAGGGATCGGTGGCGTAGGCACCGGTGAAGCGAAGACGAACGTAGTCCTTGGTGACCTGAATCCGCCTGATCCGTTTCCAGTTCTCCGGCTCATTCTCATTGATCCAAAGAAGCTGGGGCAAGGTCCAGACGGGATTTATGCGCTGGCCGCTGAGTTTGAAAATCTGCGTGCCTGACTCCCTGTCCAGCCGCACGGCCTGAGCGCTGCTGCGCAGATCCGACCAGTGAAGGGTGGACCGCAGCACCTGCCCCTCAACGTCCAGCAGAGCCACGTTGTGTGCCGGCCCGACAAAGGCCACGGCGGCAATCCGATCGTTCCTCAGTCCGCTTTCGGTAAGACAGCCCCGGATCGCGCCGCAGGCACCCCGGTACCAGTCTTCGGGATCCTGCTCCGCCCAGCCGGGGCGCGGATAGCTGGTGGGATAGCCGGCTGCACCGTTGGCAAGAATACTGCCTGAGCTGTCTATGGCCACAGCCTTGCTGCCGCTGGAACCTACGTCGACTCCTAGAAGAATATCCATGCTTGGATCCATGGTAAATAGTACGAATTGAGTTGTCAAGTCTGTTTTTGTTAATACCTGTATTGACTTGTATTATATTATGTGCAAAATAGATCATATGGTCGACAAGTCATCCTCTGAGCCACTATACATACAGATTCAGGGAATAATCGAAAACAAGATCTTTTCCGGCGAGTTAAAACCAGGAGACCGCACGCTCAGTGAGCAGGAGATCGCCACGAAGTTCGATGTTAGCCGTGTGACGGCCCGTAAAGCCCTCGAAAATCTGGTGGCCAAGAACCTACTGTACCGTCAGCCTGGCAAAGGAACTTTTGTTGCCGAACATGGCATGCCTTATGGATTTTCGACCATGCTCAGTTTCAGCAGAAGCCTCAGCGCTCGGGGATTTGAAGTTCATACAAAAATGCTCGATAAATCACTGGTTCCCGGTTCGCCGCAAATCGCCGAACAGCTGCGCATTTCCCCACAGATCGATCTGGTATTCATACGGAGAGTTCGTTTCTTAGACGGCGTACCAGCTGCGATTCACACTTCCTATTTCGACGCTCGGATCTACACTCCTCTTCTGGATATTGATCTGACAAAAATCTCCCTTCTCGAAGCGGCGGAACAGATCGGCAGGATTCGCATGGCCTACTCCGTTGATTCGTTACGGGCGGTACCGACGAATATTCCTGACAGCGAAATTTTAGAAATTCCCACCGGAACTCCAGCACTGGAGCTCGAGGGAACCGTATTTAACGAACACAACGTACCGAGCCGATACACCAAAGGCATTTATCGCGGTGATATGTTTCGATTGGAAGTTAAAAATACTCAGACTCAATTTACGGCATTTCGAGTCGAACGAGGCGCCGTGTCAGACTGAACTTGATCACCGATCAGCTGAAGGGGAGTTTCTGGATGTTGGGCGAAAAAACCACCACGATAGATCAACGCCAAGCCCTAGGGGAGGCATTCCCAATTCTCGGTCGGGAATACCCGGATCTTCTCGTCCTGTCTCCTGACACTTCCCGCTCGACCGGAGCGGCCAAGTTCAGGGAGGCCTTTCCCCGCCGCTTTCTCTGCACCGGAGTCTCGGAGATGAACACCCTGTGCATGGCCGCGGGACTGGCGCTCGAGGGCTGGAGGCCTTTAGTCGCGGGATTCGCGATGTTTGTGGGCGGCAAAGCCTGGGAACCCTTGCGAAACTCGATTGCCTACCCCCGGTTGAAGGTAATAATCGTCGCTACCCATGGAGGCATAAACGTCGGCCCCGACGGGGTGACGCACCAGATGGTGGAGGACATCGCTCTGATGCGGGCTATCCCTGGCATGACGGTTCTGGCTCCCACAGACGCCAATCAAGTGCTCCCCGTCCTCCGGGCTGCTCTCGATCATGATGGGCCGGTGTACGTACGGCTGGAACGTCATCCCATGCCGTTGGCAACGGATCCGGAGGAGAGATATGTGATCGGAAAGTCAAGAAGCATGCGACAGGGCAATGACCTCACGCTGATCGGTGAAGGGAGCATGGTATTCACTGCTTTGGAGGCCGCATTATTACTGGCGGAACAGGGTATTGAGGCTGAAGTCATAAGTGCTGTCTCGATCAAACCGTTGGATGAGGAAGCGGTGCTTGCTGCGGCGGAGCGAACCGGAGCGATCGTGGCTGTCGAAGACCACAATAGGTATGGAGGTCTGGGTTCGGCCGTGGCCGAAGTACTCTCCCTCCATCGCCCTTGCCCCATAGAGCAGGTCGCTTTGCAGGACACGTACGCCGAAAGCGGAGAGGCAGAGCAGTTGAGGGTGAAGTATCATCTGGCAGTCCAGGATGTCGTAGATGCGGCACATCGGGTGTTACGAAAACGGAACAATTACATTGAGGCCAAGCGTGAGAAGGGCAGATAGAGCGGACAAACGAGAGGATGTAGTGCGTGAAATCGCCGAGCGTGCCCGGAGGATGCGGATTCATGTGATCCGCATGACCACCCAGGCGGGAAGTGGACATGTGACCTCCTCCTTTTCAGCCGCGGACATCGTGGCAACCCTGTATTTCCGTGAAATGCGGTACGATTCTAAGAATATGGAGGATCCTGATCGTGACAGGTTCATCCTCTCCAAGGGTCACGCCGCACCCATACTCTACGCCGCCCTGCACGAGGCGGGAGTATTCGACGAATCGACAATATTGAGTCTGCGACAGCCGGGATCTATACTACAGGGCCACCCCTGGGTTCGAACCCCTGGTGTCGATGCCACCAGTGGATCACTGGGTATCGGCTTGTCCCAGGCGATCGGCAGGGCGATCGGCGCTCGAATGCGAAACAGCCCCAGCAGAATCTACGTAATGATCAGCGACGGTGAGTGTGACGAGGGACAAACCTGGGAATCCGCATTAGCGGCTGCGCACTTTGCTACGGACAACCTGTGTTTATTCCTGGACCGCAACAATGCCCAGGTCGACGGTTCGACTGACACGGTAATGAATCTGGAACCGTTGGCGGACAAATGGAGGGCTTTCGGGTGGCGAGTGGAGGAAATCGACGGACACGATTACAAACAGATCCTCGACTATTTGCGGAGGTCAAGAGAAGATAAGGGCCGGCCGTCGATTGCTATCGCCCGAACGAAAAAGGGATTCGGGGTATCCTTCGTCGAGGAGGGAAATCGTTACCGTCATGCGAGTGTCTTGGATCCCGAGGCTGCGGAGAGAGCCATCGCCGAACTGGAGAGCAAGCAATGAAGCAGCTTACAGACATCGTTGACAGCCATCTGCATCTGCTAAACTTGGATCGATTCCAGTACTACTGGCTGAAGCCGGAGTTTACCGTTCTACAGCGCAGCTTCCTCGCCGAAGATGTCCGTACGGTGTATGAGGCCAACAACGTCAGCCGGGCTGTTCTGGTACAGGCTCACCCATCAAAAGCTGAAACAGAGTATCTCGTTGAGCTGGCAAGGGAGCATTGTTTTATCGGTGGGGTGATTGCTCATATAGATTTGACCTCTGAACAAATCGAGCAGGATCTCTCTGAACTTCAGGAGCACGGCATTATCAAGGGGGCTCGCCATCAAAGGGCGGAAGACGAAGAAGAGAACTGGTTTTTAAAGCCGGAAGTGCTGCGCGGACTGAAAGCCGTTTCCGCCGCAGGGTTGGTCTACGACCTGCTCGTTAAACCTCGGCATCTGACTTCGATTCCCGTTTTGATGGATAGGGTGCCGGATATCAAGATTGTACTTGAACATATGGGAAAGCCTCCGATCGCATCCGGCGCCTGTAAACCCTGGATGGATGATCTTTTTGCCATAGCCCGGATCACATCTGTTCGCTGCAAGATCTCGGAGCTCGTGACTCAGGCTGATTGGAGCGCTTGGAGAGATGAAGATCTGAAACCATATATTGAGCACGCCCTGGATTGTTTCGGTCCGGACAGATTAATGTGGGGAAGCGGTTGGCCGGTTTGCCTTCTTGCCGCCGGATTCGAACAAACGTTGGGCTCCACCCTGGCGGGGCTTGGATCGATGTCTGAAACCGAGCTGGAGAAGATTTTCCGCGAAAACGCCCGCCGTTTTTATGATATCGACTAGCAACGGATATCGATTCTAGTTCAATCAGCCCCTCGCCAAACTCTTCACGACAGCACCTGAAAACCCTCTTTGGCCGCCGCCTCTCGTTATCGAACCGCGTCCGTACCGCTTGGAAGTCGGGGTCGATTCCAAGCCAGGAATTCCTGGATGCTGAGAGGGCGCTTTGCCGTGCTCAGCAGTCCCTGGCGGACCAGGCGTGAAATCCTGTCAGCGTTCGTGTCACTGTCCGCCGCTGCGGGTTCCAATCTGACGACCGGCTTATTGCGATCCAGAAGGAGAATCGTCGTACCGCTCTTCACTTCGTCCAGTAGGCGGTTTAATGGCGGTTTTTCGGCCGCACAGCCATCGAATAATCCTGGAGGATCATACGGATGCTTGCTTCGATCAAATCCTCCGGATTCGCGGTCAACCGCCCTTCGCGGATTTCCAGGTATTGCCGGGGCAGGTACTGGCTGAGCAGAGTCAGTGGGATGTTCACCTGCTTCATGTTCCTGAGCAGCAGATTGACGGCATCTTTGACCATAGGCACCTGCCAATAGTAGCGGCTGCGGTCCGACAGACTATACTTCAGGGAAAGGCACACCTCCTCCGCACTGCCCGTATAATAGCTCTGCCAATGCTCCGGATTGTCCCTCATCGCCTTGTCCAGGAACATATCCAATTGGGAGAGCCGGGCTTTGTAGGTCCAACCGAGCAGTTCCTTCTCGATACTCTCCAGGGCGAACAGGCATTCCCGCATGGCGAAGGTCAGGGCCGGTCCAACCTTGAGAATGGCGATCCCATCCTCCACCAATTGCCGAAGCAGCTCGGGGCTCTGATAGTCGGTGGAATGCCCCTCCAGAACCAGCTGGGAGTGCTTCCGGGCAGCCAATATCAACTCTTCGGCTTCGGACCGATCGTATTCACAGACGACATGATCCCCAAACTCCACTCCGGGCTGCACCACCACGGCGATGACCCGCTGCCAGGCATCCTGCAGGCCGGCGTCGTCGAACGCCTGCCTGCAGGTGGCGATGGTCTCTTCAAAATCACTCACCTGCGTAATTTGGGTTGCTTGCTCTTCCACCTGGATTCCGCCGGGAGGCGGAACGTCGGTGCCGATGACGTAAAGCGGCGGAGAGCCGCCGCTGTCTGTGCGGCCGGCACGTTCGGATTCCCGGAATGCCGCTTCAGCCGCCGCGGCCATTCGTGCTTCCCTCCTGGCCATCAAAGCAGGATCCAGACCGCCGTGGCGGTCAACGGGATCGCCGCCCAGGGGCATACTGGCATCCAGGTGGATTTTTGTGTATCC
Source organism: Spirochaetaceae bacterium (assembly GCA_020353535.1). Taxonomy (GTDB): domain Bacteria; phylum Spirochaetota; class Spirochaetia; order SZUA-6; family DRHE01; genus JAFGQJ01. The sequence continues at coordinate 1,130,928 of CP070696.1, forward strand.
GGCCTTTACGCAGGCGGCAATCAGGTCGCAGGCTTTCTGTATAGCCTGCTCCGCGGGCTCTTTTCGCCAAGGATACGGTCCTAGATGGTCGCCGCCGAATACGATCCGCTTCCAAGGAAAGGCGATTCGATCCGCCACGGTATAAACAAAATCCCGGAATCCAGCCGGTGTCATACCGGTGTAGCCACCGAACTGGTTGACCTGGTTCACCGTGGACTCGATCAGAAACGGAAGCCCATCGGTTTTGGCCTGAACCATGGCTGCGGCCACCACCCGAGGATGGGCGCTGCAGATCGAGTAGATCCCCTGAGGATCACCACGCTTTTGAGCCTCGATCAGTGTTCGGAAAAAATCCTGTGCGGACATAGCCTTCATGCCGGTGATCAACCTGGCAACCATCTTGGAGTTGAAAATCCTGTCACCGTTTACAGGATATCTTGTATCACATCGATTGTACCTTGAAAAGCGCTGCCTGAGTGACATAAAGGCAGTACATAATCCCTGCCGGATCTTTCCTTGACAGTTCCAGGCGGCCGGGTCATTATTGTCGCATACAACAGGCAGATAGACCCTGCCAAGGAGGTAGCAAAAGATGAAGCGACAGACAACGACGGGTTGGATTTTCGGGACCGTCCTGGTCCTCGTGGTTCTGCTCTCCAGCTGTTCCATGCTGGGGGATGCGGTGGTGGGGGGCATCAGCAGCGGGGTAAGCAAAGGCGTCTCCAAGGGTGTCGAGCAGGAGGTGGAGAAAGAGGTCGCCGAGGAAGCGCAGCCGAGTCAATCTAAGGCGCCGGCTGCGGGGCCCCAGTGGAATCAGTTCATGATCATGCAGGCCCAGATGGTGTTCAGCTACGCCTTCTCCGCTGGCGGCATGTGGGCCGGGCAGAAGGAATACAAACCCGGAGAATATACGAAGTTCGAGTGGTCGATGGAGGGGGAAGACACCATCGTCCTGGAGCGGGCCTATTTGAAAGAGTTGGAAGACGGCAAGCAGTGGTGGCGCGTGTCCTGGGAGGACTCCGAGGGCTTGTGGATCTGGGAGGTTCTGATCGATCCCGAGGAATCCGGCAGCGGACAGATGCTGCGCATGCGGGCCCGGGATGCCGACGGCAACCAGGGGGAAGTGCCGGTCAGCGGAGAGACCGTGTACATGCCCCCGGCCGAGCTCACCAAGGAGAGCGTCCAGGGTGCCACGGTGGCCAAAGAAAAGGTCACCGTGCCCGCCGGAACCTTCCAGTCCGACCACGTGATCTACATGGCGGCTACCGGCGAAGGCCAGGTGGAGTTCTGGCTGGCTCCTCAAATCCCGGGAGGCGTGGTCAGGTACCTGATCAGCGAGAAGGGAAAAGGCGAAGTGTGGACCAGCGACCTCATCGAATTCGGGAAAAACGCTACGACAATTCTGGGCTCTTATTGAGGCTGCCGCTAGAGCCAGCTGCCCCGCACGGCCTGACCTGTTTCGTTTGACTGGTAAAATGCCTCGACCAGCTCGATGCAGGCCAGGCCGGCCTGGCCGTTGACCCCGTAGAAGGGCTGCTCGTCATTACGAACGCAGTCAACGAAGTAGCGCAGCTCCTCCACGTATCCCAGATTGTAGAACTCGTCCACGGCGGGTTTGGTCCAGCCGAGGTTATGGTCGGTTTTCTCTATGGAATAGGAAATACCGGGGCGGGAATAGCATTGGATCGGACTGCCGAAAGTCAGATCGATTTTCAGCACTCCTTCGCTTCCGTAGATCTCAACCTTGTCGTCCATGCCGCCGACGGTGATGTAGTTCCCCTCCACCAGGCCGAACTCCCCGTTCTGGAAGCGCAGGATCCCCACCCCGAAATCTTCCCCTTCGAAATCATGGTGCACGAAGTTGTGCTCGCTTCCCTGGTTCATCCTTCCGGTAACCTCGACCACCGGATTGTTTCCTCTGCCCAGGAGGTACAGGAGGTAGCCGATCGGATGGATCCCCAGATGGATGAAGCTGCCGCCACCGCAGGTGGCGCGCTTTTTGGCAAATTGGGAGTGGGAGCCGTTGTGGCACTCCTTGGCTTTCACGTACAGAAGCCGACCGATTCCTCCCTCGGCGACGAGTGCATCCACCCGCCTCAAGGCCGGCGCAAAGCACCAGTCCTCAGCGTACATCAGCTTCACGCCTAGCTCTTCGCAGGCCCGGATCATCTCCCGGGCGTGCGCAACGGTGGTGGCCAGCGGCTTTTCGCAGACCACGTTCTTCCCGGCCTTGGCCGCGGCCATGACCACCTGATGGTGTAGGAAGTTCGGGACGCATACCGAGATCAGATCGATATCCTCCCGTTCGAACATCTTCTGGTAGCTCTCGTAGGTGTGGGGGATGTTCCACTTGGAGGAGATGCCCTCAAGGTTGTCGATCGCAGCCACGGCCACCAGCTCGGCGTGCTCGTTGCGGCTGTAGGAATCGCAGTGGAAATCGGCGGCAAACTTGGAACCGACTATACCAATCCGAACTTTTTCCATGAGCTTCCTCCTGAGGTTGTGTTTATTTGCCTTGGGACTCTGAAGATTCTTGGTTTTTCTTGTAGGAAAGGTCGATGTTGATCTTGAACTTACCCTGGCCGGAGACGCTGATGCCGAAAGAGGCCAACTGCAGCAGATCTCCCTCCTCTACATTTGAGATCTCGATCTCGTACACCCCCGAGAGGATGCCTTCCTTGCGTTCGGCTATGAACTCACTGAGGGCGATGAGAAGGTTCTCCGTGTCAGGCATGAAGTGAGTCTCTACTTTCCTCTTTTCCTGCGACCTGACTTTGCTTTAGCCTGTCTGGCCTGGGGGAACCCACCCTCGGCTTCACCGGCACGGGTTTGGACCTGTCCCTGTTCGATGTCCTGGGCCTGCTCGACCAGTTCTTTCTCCTTCTCCTTCAACTCCAGTTCCCTGGCTTTGACCTGCTCTCCCCGTTTGCGAAACTTGGTCTTGCTGATTTTGGAGAAGTAGCGGCTGAGGTAGTAGGCGAATGAGTAGATCACCCCCACGGCGAAGCTGACCAGAGCGACGGCGGTAACAGGGATTTCCTCGAACTTCCAGCCGAACAGATTGAAGGAAGTGTTATAGCCCAGATTCAACACGATGAGGACGACCAGGATAACGAGCAATACGATACTTAAGATAACGCGAAACATGTGAGATAATCCTTTTTAGAGTTTACAGGAATAATACGCCGGGAAAGATGAAGTGGAGCAGCCCCACCACCACACCGGCGATTCCTACGGGAACGCGATAGGGCATGATCGCCTCTGTCACCTTCTCCACGGATTTTTCCACTTTCTCCGGCGCTCCCTCCGTTTTCGGGTGCTGCCGGAAGGCCTCGCCGATGAGGATGACTCCCAGGATGATGCCCGCCGCTGCAGGCAGCAGATCTCCGACCACGACGACGCCTTCGTTGGGAGAGCGAAAGATGAGCTTGAGCACGCCGATCACAGCGGTGATCAAACCGGCTGTTATCTGTAGGCTCCGGCTTTGACGCAGGAATCTGAATGATGCGAAAAAGTCGCTTTTTTTTCCCAGGTAGTCCGACGACAGCGCCAGGCCGGCTACCACCGTAGAGACGACCGAAAGTAGATAGAATTGGGGCATGAACCACCTCCTCAGTTAGCTATTCATAATATACCTGCAAAGCGGGGGGATGGCAATTGACAGGATCAATGCTGACTCGTAAGCTTGCATTTGCAAATTTTGATACCGGAGGAACTCCATGAGCAAAACCGTCGATCTCTCAGTTCGCATGGGAGACATCACCTTTAAGAACCCCTTCATCGTGGGCGCCGGTCCCACCGCCAAGACGGTGGACCAGATCAAGGCGGCCGAGGACTCAGGTTGGGCCGGGGTATCCTTCAAGCTGGCCATCGATCCCTTCCCCTACATCAACTGGCCGCCTCGCTACCGCTGGCTGCGCAAGGAGAAGATCCACATCTTTACAGCGGAGACCCGTCTAAAAACCGAACAGGCCCTAAAGCTTCTGGAAGATGCCCGCAAGACAACCAGTGAGATCGTGCTGATTCCCACCATCACCTACGACGGCAAGGACAGGGAGGGATGGGTGCGCATGGCCAAGCTGTTCGAGGATGCCGGAGCCCATGCCATCGAGCTGAACATGTGCTGCCCCAACATGTCCTTCAATGTCCAAGCCACGGGAAAGGAGATCGAGGAAGCCACGGGCGCCAGCCTGGGCTCGGATCTGGTTGCTCTGCCCAAGGTGGTGAAACTGATCACCGACGGCATCGACGTTCCCATCATCGTCAAGCTCACCCCGGAGGGAGGCCTGATCGCTCAAGCCGCTGAGGCGTCGCTTCAGGCGGGGGCGGCTGCGGTGGGCAGCACGGCCAACCGGCTCGGCATCCCCGACATCGACATCCGGGATCCGATGGGCACGATCTACAGGCTGCAGGAGAACATCACCCTGGGCTGCATCTCCGGCCCCTGGCTGCGGCCTCTCGGCATGCGGGACACCTACGAGATGCGTTTCCACCTCGGGGAGAAGCCCTTCATCATCGGCAGCGGCGGCGTCAGGAACCTGCAGAGCGCGGTACAGCAGATCATGGTCGGTGCGGATGCGGTGTGGGTGTGCACTGAGACCATGCTGCGGGGTTTCGACTGGCTGCCCAAGCTGCTGGAAGATCTCAAGAGCTACATGGCGGAGATGGGCTATGAACGCATCGGGGATTTCCGGGACCTGCTTCTCAAAAACATCAAGACCTCTCAGGAGCTCACGGTGCATGACGGTTATGCCGAAGTCGACCTTGACAAATGCAATGTGTGCGGTTTGTGCTGGAACATCGGCCACTGTTGTGCGATCAGTCATCCGCAGGACCGCACCACTATCGACCGGGAGGCCTGCATCGCCTGCTCCACCTGCGTTGACATCTGCCCGCAGAAGGCTATCCACATGGTGAAGATTTGATGTCTTGACATCATTTTATTGTATGTTATGATGACTAAATGCGAACAACCATAAACCTGGATGAAGACGTCCTCGAGAAAGGACGGGAGTTGGCGGCCAGACTCAACAAACCTTTTCGAGCGATCATCAATGAGGCCCTGCGCAGAGGTTTGATAGAGGTGGACAAACCGACGCGTCAGCGCCTTTACCGGACAAAGGCGCGACCTTTGGGTGTGCGCCCCGGGATCAATCTTGACAACATCCATGAGTTGCTCGCTCAGGTCGAAGGTGAAGACCACCGTTGATGCTGGTCGATGTAAATATCTTGTTGTACGCGGAGGATGCGACCAGCCCGAATCATGAAGCTGCCCGCCTCTGGTGGGATGAACAGCTCTCCGGAACCGACAGCGTATATTTGAGTTGGCCCGTCCTTACGGCCTTCATCAGAATCGGCACAAACCGGAGGGTTTTCAGAAATCCCCTCACCATTGGAGAGGCGGCGGAACGAGTGCAAAGCTGGCTCGATCAACCCTGCACGAGGATTATCACACCAACCGAGAGACACTGGATCATCTTTCGTGAGCTGCTCGAAAAGGGACAGGCAACAGCCAATCTGGTCGCGGATGCTCACCTGGCCACTCTGGCCATCGAGTATGGGTGCGTATTGTTCAGCACGGATTCTGATTTCTCCCGCTTCCCGGGCTTGAAGTGGCGCAATCCTCTGCCCTAGAGGACAACCAGAGCCCAACTGGCTCGGGAGCACCCCAAGCAGATGCGGTCAGGCGAGGGGATTCTCCCAGCGCAGTTCGGGAAATCGGGAGAAGTCTCCGTCGGTCGAGCACAGTATCAACCCGTGCTCGATAGCCATAGCAGCCAGATGAGCATCCGGGATCAGGTTGGCGCGAAGATCGGAGCGAGATAACAAACGATCTAAAACTTCACGATGCCGCTCGGTGGGCTGGGGAATCCAGGTCGTCCTGCAGTCTAGCCATTCCCGCACCTGCTGCCAGGCCTTGGATAGAGATTCCGGGCGCTCAAAGATACGGGGATTTGAGACGAGGCGTAAAAATCCCAGCAGGCTCGGCCAGGGGAGCCCCAGCGGTTCGAAACCCCTGAGTTTTTCGTCGAGCCAGCTGCGAGCCCCGGAGTGCTGATCAAAAGCCGCAACATGTGCGTATATGAGGAGGTTGGTATCAACAATCCTCATCGGAAATTTTCCCCTTCAGCGATGGCCAGGGCATCGGATACATCATCGATGCTTCCGATCAGACAGCGCCCTAAAGATACGGATCGCGTCCGGAAGTTACTGTAGGGCTTCTCCTCCTCGGACATCTGTTTCAAACCCCGCCGCAAAGCCTCGTTCACGATCTGCTTCAGCCCTCTATTGCGACTACGCCGCAGCCGCTGCAGCTGGACCGCAACGTCTTCATCGATAGTCAGTGTTGTTCTCATACATCAAATCATAACTAATTTGATGTCTTGATGTCAATCCTGATGGTGACGGTTTTGCTGCGAATGATGGTGCGGGGCGGTTTCGGCCGTGCTGATGATGAGTTTTCCCTGCTGCACCCCCCGGGTACCGATAAGGGAATCCGATATCTGCTGTACCTCGTCGTTTCGGCCCCGCACGATCAGCACCTCCAGGCAGCTGTGCTCGTCGATGTGGACGTGCAGAGTCGAGATGATGCGATCGTGGTACCTGTGCTGGAGATCCACCAGACGGTTGGACAGGTCGCCGTGGTCATGGTCGTAGACCAGGGTGAGGGTTCCCACCACCTCCGCGTCCGGGCGCTCCCGTACCTCCACGTCGAGGAGCATCCCCCGGATCAGGTTTCGGAGAGCCTCTGAACGGTTGGCGTAGCCCTTCTTCGCGATCAGGTCATCGAAACCCTCGAGCAGCTCCTCCTCTATGGAGACACCGAAGCGCACCACCTTGGACATGAGTGATTCCTCTCACGAACCGGAAGCGTAGCGCTTCTCTATGGATAGCAGCTCCCGCTCGCTCGCTTCATCCAAAACCGGTTTGTGGCCGGCGGTCAGGATCGCATCCACCCGGTCCTCCGCCCGACTGACAAGATCGGCCCGCTCCCCCGCGCTCATGCGCTGAGCCCGCACCAGGAGCTCCGGCAGAAAAACCTCCCCCCGGAAATGAGCGAAGGTGTGATCCGAGTCGAGGAACGACCCGCAGATCCCAACCCGCCGCACTTCCTCGACGGCCAGAGACTCCTCGTCCGTAGAAAATCCTCGCAGGTAGCGCCGCACCGCCGCGATGATCTCATCATCGATCACCGCCTGAACCGGAGAGATGGTCTTCTCCGACTCCACCTGCCCGACTCCCCAGATCGTGCTCACCCCTGCCTGGGTGTGGGTGACCGCGGCCAGCATCTTTTCCAGGGCATTCTGGGCGTCGTAGTGCAGGGAATCGGTGCACATCCAGGATACAGAAGGAAGCCCGTAGTGGCGGGCCAGCTGAGCACCGGTTACGGCCAGGAGCACGTTCTCCGGACCGCCGGTTACGGCAAAGCCCTGGCGCATATCCATGACGTGGGCAAAGCCCAGGTTGAACAGGCAGGGACGGCCCGGTTCCAGCAGCTGGTTGACCAGGATCCCAGCCAGGATTTCTGCGGTTCCCACTACCGCGGCACCTGCCAGAGTCACCGGTGCCGACGCGCCGGCCATGGGCTCGCCGTTCACGGTGACCGGAATTCCGTGACCGGCGGTCATTCTGTAGACTCCAAGGGCCAGGGCGGTCCAGCGAAGGGGACCATGGGCGGTGAAGCCCATGCTGAACAATGGAGCCTGTTTCAGGCTGCCTCCGCCGGCCAATACTCTGGCCATCTCGATCATCGCCTCTCCACCTCGCGGTGAGAAGGAGAGTGCCCGCAGATGTTTGCTCGTGTTTTGGGCCATGATACGAAAACCCACGAAATCTCGCTGGTGCGGCGGGGTCTCCTCCGTAGAGGTGCCCACGATGACATCCACCTGCTCCAGGGCATCGATAATCCTGGCAAAATCAGCCAGGTCCTGCTGACGGATCGAACGGAAGCCCCGCTTGTCGAGATAGAACAGGGCTGCTCCGGTCCAGAAGCGGGAAGGAGAATCCGGACCGACAACCTGAAGGCCTCCGCGGCGGTCGGCGAAACGCACCTCCCGGGGCGCCCGGGCCAGACAATCGTCGATCAGTGCGGAGGGCAGGCGGGCAACCAGGGGCTTTGCACCGGGTTTGGCTCCGGATTTGAGTACCAGGGAATAGATCTGCTCATCTTCGAGCAGGATTCCAGGTTCCTGCAGCAAAGCTCGAGCCGCGGCATCGATCTTCCCTATCTGATCGTCGTCCAAATAAAAGGTACCGTTCATCTAGATACGTCCCTGCAATGCTTCACCGCCTACTCCTCGATCCCCAGATAGGCCTTCTTGACGATGGGATCGGCGGCGATCTTCTTGCCCTCCCCCTGGCTGACAATGCGCCCGGTTTCCAGGACATAGGCGTAGTCGGCGATGGACAGGGCTTTCTGGGCATTCTGCTCAACCAGGAGGATCGTATGTCCCGCCTTGTTGAGGTCCTGGATCATTTTAAACACCCCGAGGACGAACATGGGGGCTAGTCCCAGGGACGGCTCGTCCATGACCAGAACCTTGGGCTCGGACATCAGGGCGCGGCCGAAGGCCAGCATCTGCTGCTCCCCGCCGGACAGCGTGCCTCCGAGCTGATTCTGCCGCTCCTTTAGGATCGGGAAGAGATTGAACACCCGCTCCATGTTGTCGTCGATTGTTTTCCTGTCCCTGACGATATAGGCACCCAGGACCAGGTTCTCCCTCACCGTTATGGTGGGAAAGATCCGTCGTCCCTCCGGCACCTGAACGATACCCCGTTTGACGATCTCCTGGGGAGGGAGAATCAGGCTTTTCCCGTTCTGAGTGATCGAACCGGAGTGAATCCTGACCATGCCGCTGATGGCGTTGATCGTGGTGGACTTTCCCGCCCCGTTGGCGCCGACGATACTGATGATCTTGCCGTCCGGGATGTTCAGGGAGATGCCGTCTAAGGCGACGATTCCCCCGTAATGAACTCGCAGATCCTTGACTTCAATCATGCCCTTCAGACCTCCTCGCCCAAGTAGGCCTGCAGGACCTGCTCGTTCTTCTTGATCGCCTCCGGCTCGCCTTCGGCGATCTTCTTGCCGAAGTCCAGCACGTGAATCAGGGAGCAGATGTTCATGATCAGCTCCATGTGATGCTCCACAATGACAATGGTAAGGGCATTTTCCTGCTGGATCTTGCGGATCGTATCCATCAGGCCCCGTACCTCGTGGGGATTCAAGCCCGCGGCCGGTTCGTCCAGCAGCAGGATCCGGGGATCGGTCATCAGGGTCCGGGCCAGCTCCAGACGGCGCTGGATGCCGTAGGGGAGGTTTTGGGGTTTTTGATGGGCGAAGCTTTCCAAACCCAGGTAGGCGAGAAAGTGCCGGGCCTTTTCATCGATCGATTTTTCCTGTTTATACACCCGTGGCAGACGCAGCATCTCCTCCCAGAGAGTGTATCTCACCTTCATGTCGTGGGCTACCTTCATGTTGTCCAGAACCGTGAGATTGCGGAACAGGCGGATATTCTGGAAGGTGCGGGCGATGCCCAAATCCGCCCGCCGATGAGCCGGCAGCCGGGTGATCTCCCGGCCCATAAACAGAATGGTCCCCTGGTCTACCGAGGTCGCACCGGTGATCAGGTTGAATACCGTGGTCTTGCCGGCACCGTTGGGACCGATGATCCCGGTGATCTCATTGTCCCCCTGGAGCATGGAAAAGTTCTCAACCGCAACCACACCCCCGAAATGTTTGCTAATCCCTTCAACCTTGAGAATCTCCACGCTTCTACCTCCCGCGACGCAGGGCCTTTAGCCTAGAAGGAAGCAGCTCCAAACCCTGTAGCAATCCGCCGGGTCGGAAAATAACAACCAGTACCACTACGATAGCCAGAAGTACATCCCTCCAGACATCGATGAAGCGGAAAAACTCACCGAAGGAGTAGTAGATCGTCGAGGCTACAATCACACCGGCGATCGAGTTCAGGCCGCCGACAAAGGTGATGATGATCAGCTTCCCTGACTCAAGCCAGTTGAACAGGTTCGGCTCTATAAACAGAATATTGAAGGCGTACAGGGCACCTCCGTAGGCGGTAATGGCAGAGCTGATCATAAATACCTTAATTTTATGGGCGTATACATTAATTCCCATCATTGAGGCGGCCAGCTCATCATCCCGTATCGCGATGCAGTCCCGGCCGAAGCGGGTTCGCTTTAGACTGTAGGTTATGAAGGTGATTACCACGATCGAAACCAAAATCAGAGGCAGACCGACCTTCCTGGGCATCCCGGCCATACCCAAAGCTCCGCCGGTCAGCTGGGCCAGGTGCAGCAAAGCAGCCCTTACCATTTCACTCAAACCGAAGGTGACCAGCAGGAAGTAATCCCGACGCAGCCGGAGTGTGGGAATTCCCACCAGGAACCCAAGTACGGCTCCCATGACTACTGCCAATGCGAGGGCAACGGGAAAGGGAACTCCGAAACGCATATGGGCAACGGCAGCGGTATAGGCTCCAATCGACACAAAGGCGCCTTGCCCAAGTGAAAAAAGTCCGGTCAGCCCGGTCATCAGGTAAACCCCGAGTACCATTATGGTATAGAGGCTGGTGATCTCTAATACTTTCAGATAAAACATCTTCTTCCCCTACGCCTTGACCTCGGAGATCTTACCGGCAATCCCTTGAGGCCGCACCAGGAGCAGAACAATGATCGCCCCGTAGATCACTATAGGCGTCAGGGCCGCCCCGATCTCGGCGATCAGCAGGCTCTCCGCCGCACCCAGAATGAGTCCGGCGATCACCCCGCCGAAGATACTTCCCATACCGCCGATGATCGAGGCGATAATGCCCTTCAGGATCATGCTGCCGATGAAGGGATCCACCGTGAAAGTCATGCCGAGCAGGTAACCGGTGATACCTCCCAGCACACCGGAGAAGAAAAAGGCCACCGAGATCACCAGGTCCACATTTACTCCCATGAGACTGGGGGTGGATATGTCGGAGGAGGCGGCCCGGATGGCGATTCCGATCTTGGTTTTCCGGATGACATAACTAAGGCCGCCCAGTACGACGGCGGAGATGCCGAGCATGAGCAGATAGATCTTGGACACGGTCAGATTCCCCACGTGCAGGGCCGTTTCTTTGATGAAAACCGGGTAGGTATAGTAGTCGCTACCAAAGGTTACGGCGAAGAACTGCTGCACCAGCATGGCCACGGTGATAGAGTTGACGATCAGCATCGAGATCGGGTAGCCCTTGCGCCGGATCGGCCGGAATACCAAGCGTTCTATTGCTACAGCAGCAAATCCACCGACCACCGCGGTTATAATGAAGGTGATTACAAAATTGGCGAGCAGGTGTTGAGATAAAAAGAACCCGATGTAGGCGGTCAGAGTAACAACACCGCCATGAGAGAAGTTGGAGAACTTCAGGACGTTAAAAATCAGGCCGAAGCCGACAGCCATGAGAGCATAGACCCCTCCCAGAGAGATACCATTGACCAGCTGCTGGAGCAGGATGTTCCAGTTCATGCCGGGCGCCTCCTAAAAAGCTCTGACCGGAGGCGCTCGCGGCGCCCCCGGTCAGAAGTGAATGACGTGTAGCGAACGTTACGGGGACTTTGGCGTATACTTCAGCTCGGCGGTTTTGATCTGATCACCGGTGAAGTACAACACGGACATGGGCAAACCCACCGGTCTGTGGGTCTTGGGGTCGATATTGATCGTCCCGATGATCCCCTCGAACTTCCGGGTCCCCTCCATAGCATCCCGGACTTTATCCGGATCGGTAGATCCGGCTTTCTCGATCGCCTGAAGGATGAAGCCCATATCGTCCCAGCCGCTGAAGCTGTGCAGCCGGGGCTCTTCTCCGTATTCGGCCTGGTATTTCTGGAAATACCATTGGAGGGAGGGATCATCGAAGGCGATGTTGTTGGGGAAGTAAGCGCCGTCGGCCGCGGCACCGGCTACCTCGTCCATGGGTTTGTACCAGGAGTTGTTGCCCAGAAAGGTGGTCTGAAGACCCAGTTCCCGAGCCTGTTTGACGGCGTTGGCGTTCTGGGTCACGTAGTTGGGGATGAACAGTCCGTCGGCTCCGAGCTCTTTTATCCTGGTGAGCTGAGCTTTGTAGTCCACATCCCCCGACTGGAACTCAAACGTGCCGAGCATCTGCTTGCCCCGCTTCTTCACGTAGTAGGAAAATCCCTTGGCCAGATATTCGGCATAGGCGTTGCCCTTGTCGTAGAGCATGGTGAAAGTGTCCATACCCAGAACATCGATGGCATAGCCTCCAATCACCGCGGCCTGCTGGAAACAAGAGGGTTGGAGCAGGAAGAAGTAGGGATTGGGCGCGATAGGCGCTTCCGGGTTGTCGGGATTGAATCCGGGCGTGGTGGCCCGCTCATCCATGGCCCGGGCAACCACGGGTACCTTGGATTGGGCAGCCACCGGACTCACCGCCAGTGCGGTATTGGAGATCAGAGAACCGTACACCGCTGCCACCTTATCCTGCGTGGCCAGGCGGGTGTAGGTCTTCACCGCTTCGGTCGGGCTCACCTTGCAGTCGTAGATCACCAGCTCGACCTGTCGACCCATGATGCCTCCGGCCGCGTTGACCTCTTTGATGCGCAGGCGGGCGCCTTTCTCGGAGTCAGTACCCCATTGGGCGGTGCCGGCGCTCAAGTCCGCGTACATACCGACCTTGATCGGGCCGGTTTCCTCGACCTGAGGAGTGGCAATGATCAGGCTCGCCGAGCCTACAACCAATGCCAGTACCAGCAACAGAAGAATCGTTCGTTTCATACCTTACCTCCTTACGGTATTGGTTTGCGAAAATAATCAGCCCTTCTCCGGGCCACTCAAAGCATATACCATGTCTTCCCGGGCGTGCAACCGCTTTCGTCCCTTTGACATGCGGGTTAACCGCGGTTCGACGCTCAGACGCCTGTCGCGAAGAAACCTCTGTATCCCCGGGTTGCTCATGGGGACAGTCAGGGCCACGGCCGCTTCCCCGCCTGGGGATGTCAACTCCGAGAAAACCGCTTGAAGCAGGAGCTGCGCTGCCTCGTCACCACGGGCAATCAACGGACCTACCTGGTGGGAATGGAATCCCGGCCTGAACAGAATAAAACCTTCCAGCTGTCCGTCCGGATTGGTACAAATGAATCCCCTGCCCGGGTACTGCTTGATCAGATGATACAGCAGGGCTTCCCGAACCGCCCCCAGCGCGCAGGCTTCCAGCGATACGATCTCATCCAGATCCTTCGCTTCGATCCGGCGAAGCCCGTAATCCGGAAGCGTCTGGGGGCCTCTTTCCGACAATCCTTCCCCGTTTCTCCCGACTTTTCCTCTGGCCGTTCCCACCAGAAATTCCGGACGAAATCCCAGATGGCTGTAGAGTGACACTCCTTCCCGCGTGGCGTCGAGCACGACCAGGCCGCAGTCCATTTCGGCACTGTAATCCAGGCAGCGCACCACGATCTGCCTGCCCACCCCCTGGTGACGGCAGCCCTCCTTAACAATGACCATACCGATCCAGCACACCCTGTCGAATACATAAGCGACAGCCGTTGCCACCAGCTCATCCCCCCTCATAGCTTTAAAACTCCCATCGGGGGACAACAGCAGAAACCGTTGCCAATCTTCGGGTGTCTGGTTCCAGCCGAGGGAATCTTTGAGTTCCATGGCCTGGGGAATGTCCGTCTCTGTAAAGGGCTGAATCTCGATGTTCAATGAGTCCTCGCGTGCAGTTTTATCGGGTTTAAACAGCATTATAGCCGAATCCGCGGAAGCTGCAAGGCATTTCTGAGTGAATTCCTCAGCTTAAATGCACAAGTCTCCCTAGTCCCCCCTGTCCAGGACCTCTCGGATTCTCCGTACGAGCTGTTCGGGGGTGAATGGTTTCTGCAGCAGGGGTATATTCGATCCAAACACATCGTGACGGGCAATAATATCATCGGTGTACCCGGATATGAACAGTATGTGGATATTGGGTTTGAGTCTCTTTACGCTGTCAGCTAGCTCGCGTCCATTGATCGCTGGCATGACCACGTCTGTTAACAGGACATCGACCGTTCGATCTCCCTGTTCGCAGATCCGAAGCGCGTCCGCTCCGCTGTCTGCTTCGATTACTCCGTACTGATACTTCTGCAGCGTCATGGAAAGAAGCCTACGCAGAGGCTCCTCATCCTCGACGATCAGAACTGTCTCATTGCCGATCAGAGAGGACTCTTTCGCAGCTTGTGACACATCGCGTTCGGGCTTTCTGTCCGTACACGGGAAATAGAGAGTAAAGGAGCTTCCCATTTGCGGCTTACTGACAACCTCGATGTAACCCTTATGCTGTTTGACGATTCCATAGACCGTGGCCAGGCCCAAGCCCGTTCCCTTACCGAGTTCTTTTGTGGTAAAAAAGGGATCGAAAATTCGCTCAATTGTTTGGGCATCCATGCCCGTTCCGGTGTCCGTTACGTCGAGAACCGCATACTCTCCGGGGCGAAGGTCATTCTCGCCATCTCCAACCTCCGTTTCTACTACCGTGTGCCTTGTGCTAACGCTCAGTTTTCCCCCTAGAAGCATGGCATCTCTGCCGTTGGCAGCGAGGTTTAGAATAACCTGCTCTATCTGCCCCGGATCCGCCTCGATCCATCCGAGATTCGAATCGAGATCGACTTCCAACTCAACGGCCTCACCAATCAGCCGGCGCAGCATCATCTCCATATCAGACAGCCTCGTATTGAGGCTCAGAACCTGCGGTCTGATCACCTGCTTGCGGCTGAAAGCCAACAACTGTTTGGTTAGCGCGGATGCACTTTGTGCGGATTTTCTGATCGTGCCCAGACCTTCGCGGCTATCCTTTGACAGGTTAGAATCCTCAAGAATGAGCTCGGAGTATCCTAAAATGGTCGTCAGCAGATTGTTGAAATCATGGGCAATACCGCCGGCGAGGCGGCCTACAGACTCCATCCGCTGCGCTTGCCTCAAGCGCTCTTCGGCCTTCTCCCGTTCCCGCATCTCCTCTTCGGCCCGCTGCAGATGCTCGTTGGAGGCGCGTATATACTTGTCGAGATCCCGCATCAGCAAGGAGAGGAAAACCATCGACATCGCCGCCATAAAAGCGAAGGTGGTAGTCGGGGAGATCCAATACGTAAGGGTGAGCGCCACATGCTGGGTTTCAGATTCAATCGGAATCAGGTTCAGGGCGTACAATCCCGCGGTTACAGCGGTAGTGACCAGACAGACTACAAAGGTTAGGATCCCGGACCAGAGACCCAGGAGGATTCCACTGAAGGTAATCGTCATGAAGAAAAACAGAAAGGCAAGGCTGGCAAATCCGAAGAAATAGAGCTCGGAGACACCGACAGAGAACAAGACCAGCAACAGGATCCAGGATCTCAAGGTGTAGGGCCAGCGTCGAACAACCGAGAAGGATACTGCCAGCAGGTAGGCAAGACCGTACATCAGAATGAACAGGTATCGCCCGTTCCTGGCTTCTTCCACCGAGGCAACTATTGCAGCCGCTCCACCCAAAAGCAGAACCACCCAGGTGAAACGATTCAGTACGTGGGTACGCAGTTCACGGAGTGTGTTATTCTCGGAAATGTTTGGATATTTTGGATCAGATCGAATAGCGCCCATTCTTACTCCCACACGCACATGTCAAAATAGAAATCAATCGGATTCAGAATTGAATTGGTGGCACTGTTCCACGATACTGAACCTCAGAGTAGTATAGTAGAAGCACCTCAGGCATTCAAGGATGCCCATTCCTTACTGTTTTCCTTATTCATACTTCGCTCTCTGCCGAACTTCCCCTGGGGTGAGGTCGTACCCCAACCTGAGTCACGTTCATCGCCGTGTCCCTTAAACTCGCAAGAAAAATAGAAGGAAAAAGGCGCAAATTAGTGGCTGCCGAACCTTTACAATTCATATCCGGAAGGGTTAAGGTCTGTACGACATGGCAGCGTACAAAGTAATAGTCACCGACGATCGCTACGGCAGCTACGATGAGGAAAACGCGGTCCTCAAGGAGGTCGGCGTCTCGGTTGAGGTTCACGACCTGGGGGACGAAGCACAGACCATCAAGGTGCTTAAGGATGCCGACGGCATCCTGGTCAACCTGCATCCCCTGCCGGCGGCGGTAATCAAGGAGCTGGAGAAATGCCGGGTGATCTCCCGCTACGGGGTCGGTTACGACAACGTGCACGTGGAAACCGCCACGGCCAAGGGCATCTGGGTCACCAGGGTGCCGGACTACTGCCTCGAGGATGTCTCGGATCAGGCTGTGGCTCTGCTCCTCGGCTGTGTGCGCAAAGTCGCCTTCAAGGATCGGCGGATTCGTGAGGGCGACTGGAACCTGCACAGGCAGCAGCCCAGCTACCGGATCGCCGGCAGGACTTTGGGATTGATCGGTTACGGCGCCATCGCCCGAACACTACACCGCAAAATGTCCGGGTTTGCCCTCAGCCGGGTGCTGGTTTTCGATCCCTATCTCGATCCCAAGAAAATCGAGGAAAATGGTGCGGAATCCGTGAATCTCCGTACTTTACTGAAAGAATCCGACTACGTGTCGGTCCACGCCCCCCTAAACGAGGAGACCCGGGGATTGATCGGTGCCCGGGAACTCTCCCTGATGAAGCCGACCGCCATACTGGTGAACACCTCCCGCGGACCCCTGTTGGAGGAACAGGCCGTAGCCGAAGCCCTGGCAAAAGGGAAGATCGCCGCAGCGGGCCTGGATGTGTTTGAAAGCGAGCCGCTTCCCCCCCACAGCCCCCTGTTGAAGCTGGACAACGTGATCCTGTCGGATCATGCCGGCTGGTACAGCGAAGAGTCCGTGGCGGAGCTGAAAACCAAGGCCGCTCAGAATGTACTGGCCGTGCTCAAAGGGGGCAAGCCGGTCTATCCGGTGAATCATCCACTCTCCAGCTGATCGTAGAACTCCCTAGGTGCCAATTCGGCGAAATCCTCTGCCCGTACCAGAAATTTCCGTAGTTCCATGCACAGATGGCATTTGGACAGATACCCGTACTCCCGCTCGCGGTAGCCGTGCTCCTTGGCAAAGCCGAGCAGTCCCTCGAAGTTGTCGGCAATGATGTAGGACAAAAGCGGCCGGCTATCCAGATCGATTCCCGCCACCAGTAACTCGTCCAGACACCGGCAGTCTCCGAGGGATAGTCCTCCGCAGTATCCAGGCATGAAATTCCCGTAGCTGTCGAAGTGATTGTGCCAGCTGCGAATAAAAGCGGGGCTGCAGGGCTTCAGGAACAGGCTCTCCGCCGGGTACTTCGGGAACAGATCAAATTCCTCCATCTCGTACGGCGCCCGCCCGCTCAGGAAAAATTCCGTATTGCGGGTGAGCTTCCCTCCCCCCTTGATTTTCAGGAACTCAGGGATGGGCAGACGCCCCCGAATACCCAGACGCTTGAAGGTCCGGTAGTGCTCGAGCTGATACACCGCCACATTGACGCCGAACACCTCCTGGGCGATGCGGATCGCCCGTTCGCTGCGCTCGAAGGGAACGTATTCCAGGTAGAAGGGATTGATCGAGATCATGATGCCTATCAGTCCGTGTTCTCGCAGAACCTCGAGCTTCTCCCGGGTCCCCCGGTCCGTCTTGGCCCAGTAGCAGTTGGTCTCCACGAACAGGGATGGGATCCCCAGCTCTTTTGCCCTGCGCACCGCGTTACAGAGCAGCGGGAAGTTCAGAAACGGCTCGCCCCCTGTAAAATGCAGTCCGTGGTTGAGGCTCATGGTAGCCGCCCCCCAGGGGCTGGGCTCGATCTTGCCGGCCAGCGACTGCAGTATAGCTTCCAGGTCCGCTTCGCTGATCCACTCTGCGGACCACCGAGGGGAGCAGGCGTACATGCAGTGGCGGCAGCTGGCGGTACAGCGATAGGAGAGGATCAATCCCCCGGATATCGGTGTCGGGATTTGCAGGTTCATTTTACCACCTGGTTGCCGCTCAGAACACGCATCCGTTGAAACACAGTATCAAGTTCTCTATCCCTCGACAATCTGATTGTCAGTGGCCTTCGGTGCCCTCGTTCAGCAAGTACTTGGCCACAACGGTTCGCAGGCTGCAGGAAGCCTCCTCTCCCTTTTGAATCAGGCGAAGCGCCTCCAGGTCCGACTTCCACATCACATCTCCCGGAGCTACCACACACACGCTGCCCGGCTCGAATTTGGCAAGCAGTTTTTCGTCTTTGAAGTAGTACAGCTCCTCGCTCCGCAGGGTTGAATAAGCTCGCATGGAGGGAGGTATCTCGTTCGGCTTGAACCAGAGCTTGATCTCCCTCTCCGCCTCATCATCCGTGGCCGAGGCATGGATCAGGTTGTCCATGCGTTCCCCGATCTCTTTGCCCGTGTCGTCCTTCAAGGTTACGATTGTTCCCAGTGAGCGGATGCATCCCGGTTTCTGCTCCCGTGCGGTATGCGGATTGGTCGGTCCGGACACGTCCCGTACCCGTTTCACAGCATCCGGACCCTGATAGACAATGGCGATGACCCGCTGCCGGTGGGGTTTTTCCGCGTAGTGAACGTGACCGGTTATGTATTCGATCAGGGAGGGATAGAACACCTTGTCCAAGTGTTCTTCGTAGTGAACCTCGGCGAGCATCCGGGTTACATGCACCACCTTGGCGCCGGCATAGATCAAGCCGGTATGGAATTCAGACAGCTGGGATAGCACGTACCCCGTGAGGGAGTTTTTCAGGGCATCCGGTTTGATCAATGCAAGGGTCTGTTCGAGTTCTTTGTTGCGCACCTGACGCCTCCTATGGGTTGATAGATTTGCCCAGCCGGGTGGCGATCAGTCCGGCAAGGACGGCCACATCTTCCAGGGGCAGAAAATTGATTATGTCATCGTTGAAGAGGATATTGGCCTCCGCCGGGAACTCCTCGTCCCCGGCATGCAGTACGACCAATCCTCTGAGTTTCGGCAGAATATCAAACTGGAAGGACGCGTCCCCCAACTGTTCCTCGCGCCAATTCATGTTTCTGCAGGCCACGCGGAAAGCCTCCACATCCTCTCCGAAGCGGCGAGCTATGCGTCTGGGCCCCCTTTTCTGATAGGTCGGATCGTAGAAGGACGCACCAGGGAGATTCTTGAAAGCGACCATGTTTCCCTTCGTGGATTTTTCATCCCGGCCCAGCAGGTAGTGGAGGATCAGAATCTTCTCGACAAGGGGCAATTCCTCCGGATTAAACTCGGGCTCTGCATCTTCGGGGATCCGAATCTCGACGCGGGTGCTGAAAAAAGGAAGACGAATCGTACGTCCGTTCAGCACGGCTCCGGAGCGAGAGCAGAGGACCCGAAGCTCACCGATATCCCGCGAGCGGAGTTCACCGCAGGCTTTGCGATAAGCGATACCGTAGGCGGCCTTCACACCGCCGGATTTATCTGGACTCATCGTTATAGCATTTCTGCGAAAGTTGTTCCAAGACCGTTACATCGCGACGGTCAATTTGCAACTGTTGCCCCTGCAACAGCCGCGATGCAATTGTTACATCCCGACGAATATTTGGCAACTGTTTCAATACTGATTCCCCGTGGGCACCTGGACGATACGACGATGAGCGGAAGTGCTTCGACAGGTCAATGGGCAACAAGCGACCGTTGCCTGTGATCGGCGACCGCTTCCGGTAGGCAGCATTACCTTGATCAGGCGGTGACAACCGTACTACCCTTGAGGTCATGGACAAACCGCTGCGCATCTACGTGGCCGCGACCCGCCAGAACGACGGCAAAACCACCACCGCCCTCGGACTTCTGGAGGCGATCAGCGAGCATTACCCGGAAATAGGTTACATCAAACCGGTGGGCCAGCAGGTCAAGTTGATCGGCAAGCACGAGATCGACAAAGACGCGACCCTGATGAAGGATGTGTTTCACATCGGCAGTCCCCTCTACGATATGAGCCCCGTGGCCGTGCCCCGCGGCTTCACCGAGGAGTACATAACCCGCGGAGACGTGCATCAGCTCAAGCAGAGGATCCGCCAGGCATACCGGCGGGAGAGCGCCGAGCAGCGTTTCATGGTGATCGAGGGCACGGGCCACGCCGGAGTGGGCTCGGTCATCGATCTGTGCAACGCCGCGGTGGCCAAGATGCTCGATACGCCTGTTCTCATCGTCACCTGCGGCGGAATCGGCCGCCCAATCGACGAGGTCATGCTCAACAAGGCTGTGTTCGACAACTACGGCGTCAAAGTCCTCGGTGTGATCGTCAACAAGGTGATTCCGGAAAAATACGAAAAGATCAACAAGCTGGTGCGTATCGGATTCAAGAACAAGGGAATCGAAACCTTCGGAGTGGTCCCCTTTTACCCTCTGTTGTCCAGTCCTACCCTCCGCCAGCTGCTGGAGGATATCCGGGGAGAGCTGCTCAGCGGCGACGATTCCAACCTCGACGTGATCGTCAGCAAAATTCTGGTCGGTGCCATGGCTCCCCATGAGGCCTTCGACTACTTCAAGGGGGATGTGCTACTGATCACACCGGGAAACCGGGAAGACCTGATTCTGGCCGCGGTTTCCTGCAACGTGCCCGGTGTACGGGAAGATTACAACGTCCGCGGCATGATCCTGACCTGCGGGATCTGGCCCAACGGCACGGTGCTCAAGATTCTCAAGCAGGCCCGGGTTCCCGTGTTCCTCGTTCAGGACGACACCTTCACCACGGCCCAGAAAATCAACAACCTGATCATCAAGATTCGTCCCCAGGACAAGGAGAAAATCGCTACTGTCAAACAGATGATCAAGGAGTACGTGGACGTGGACGGCCTGATGGAACGTCTGCCCGAAAACCGGACATAATGCCGGTAACAGAACGGTAGTATCCGCCGCCAACCGGTGACTGAAATCTTTCGGTCACAGCGGCGAGGCTACCTTACCTTCCTACAGTTTCAGCATCTCCTCGACCAGCTGGGTCCACTCCGTCTCAAGGGTTATCTCGGGGCGCTTGCGGCCGGCTCGGGAGTACCAATAATCGGCGTTCCACAGTACCCCCTCCTGCCGATGCAGATAGGCGTGCACCGCACTGCCCTGCACCGTGGGGATTTCCTGGGCAATGGAATGAGCCCGGTCCCAGTCTCCCTTCCTGTCCCACCAGAGGGATCGCAGAACTTCAGAAAATCCCGCCGGAGGTGTATCCTGATCTACTGTTTTCAAAAACTCCTTAACATTCATTGGCTTTTTCGACTTACGCATGTTCGATGGTGGTATGTCCGGAAATCTCCGAATTGGTCGTACAAAGGTCAGCGACGCTCAGCTCGTGGACATCCCCGTGGCCTGTGAGCCGGCAGAACTCCTCCAGCTCTTCATTACTCACCCTCAAGAAATTCTCCACCCGCATGGCCGAAGTGTCGATGTTCAGGCGGGATCGGAGCTCGGGATTCTGAGTCGTGCAACCCACCGGGCACTGACCCGTATTGCAGACCCGGTACTGCTGGCAGCAGCAGGCCATTAGCGCGGCCGTGCCGATAGCCACGGCATCCGCTCCCATGGCCAAAGCTTTTATGAAATCCGAAGAGATCCGCAAACCCCCGGTGATAACCAGGGACACCGCCTTTGCGCCATTGGAATCGAGGAACTTCCGTGCCCGATGCAGGGCGAAGATCGTCGGCACCGAGGTTGAATCCTTCACGAACTTGGGCGCCGCCCCGGTTGCTCCGGGTCTTCCGTCGACGGTAATGAAATCCGGTTCGGCGTGCAGGGCGAACTCAAGGTCCTTCTCGATATGTCCGGCGGCTATCTTGATGCCGATCGGCCGGCCGCCGCTGCGCTCTCTAAGCTCAGCGACAAGCTGGCGTAGATCATTGCGGTTTTCGATTTCCGGAAAACGGGAAGGACTGATGATATCCTCACCGGGCGGAAATCCGCGTACCCCGGCAATCTCCTCCGTCACCTTAGCCCCTGGCAGATGTCCGCCCATACCAGGTTTTACCGATTGGCCGAACTTGATCTCGATTGCATCGGCGTTACGCAGATTCTCCTCCGTGACGCTGTACTTGTTGGGTACGTACTCGAAGATGTATCTGTAGGCGGCTTCCTTCGTTTCTTTGAGTATGCCCCCCTCTCCGGAGCACATGGCGGTCTTCACCGCCGCACTCCCCCGCGCCAAGGCGATCTTCACCTCCCGGGAGAGCGCCCCGAAGGACATATGAGTGATGTATACAGGTGCTTCAATGGTCAGGGGCTGGCGAGCACCCGGACCCAGAGTCGTCTGCAGCTTGACAGGGGCATCCTTGTCCAGGGGGAAGCGGGCCAGCTGCGCTCCCTTTACCAGGATATCGTCCCAGGAGACCACGGGTTTGCGTGTTCGCATCGGCTCGATCACCGACTGCCCGCTCTCGGCCATGATGTGGATGTACTGCATGTTGTGTTCAAGCTCATCGGCGAAACGACGCCATTCTCCTAGATAGCCCTCACCTGGGGAAGCCGCAGCTACCTCCATTCCGGCACTTGCACCTCCCGTTAGCCCAGAGGCGGGTGATGCGGCCACTGCGGCTGCCCCGCCGGGCGCTCCTCCCGCATCAGCGCTGCCCCCCTGAATCTGGTGATATCCGGTCTTGCCGGTTCCACAGACCGGGCACCCCCAGTCCTGGGGGAGTTCCTCCCAGCGCTGCTGCTGCTTGTCCTCGTCGTGGATATAACCGCAGACGTCACAGGCGTGTTGAGCCATCATTTCCTCCTCGGAGCCTACGCAATACGGATCATCGTCGTCTCCGCTCCATTATAGGAATCTGCCGATTGTTGTAAACAGGATTGCCATGCTATAAACTCACGCCATGCTTCGCAAACAACGGGTCAAAGCCAGAGGGGGCCTAAAGTTCATCGAACCTCGCTTCGTCCTTTGGGTGTACACGTTGATGCGCCTGATCTGTCCGACCTACCTGCGCTTCGTCGAAGGAATTTCCAGGATCGGCGGCATTGCGGTAATGAACCGCAGAAATGACACGGAAAGCATGCGCACAATCCGTCGCCAACTGAGTGATGGACCTTTTCCGGTAGCCCTGGCACCGGAGGGGCAGGTCAGCTACCATAACCACCTGCTGGGTCCGATCGAAGGCGGTACGGCCCGCCTGGCCGTGTGGTGCCTGGAGGACCTGGAGCACCAGGGACGGAATGAAGAGATACTCATCGTTCCGGTTGCCTGCCACTAACTCTATCGCCATGAGCCGGAGAAGTTGTACGATCAGGTGGTTCAGCGGATCGAGCGGATCTGCCGCGCCGCCCTGCGGGTGCCTGAGAGCTTCATGGGGATCCAGCTGGATCGGGATCTGTTGTCCCGCGTGTTCACCGTAAGACAGCGGGGTTGGGACTATCTGTTCCGATCCGATTTCCCCGGGAATGGCAGCATTTCTCCACTGGGTCGCATAATCATGGATCGCATCGCCGATGAGGTATACCTCCACCTGCGGCACAACGAGCTTGTTGACATGCTGGAGTATGTCCAGCCGGAGTACATCATTCAAAATTCCTCGCTGAATCGCCTGATCGAATACGCCCTCAACCTGGCTGATCTGGTGAACCGTCTGATGGGCGGGGATATCGGTTTTCGCTGCAGCCCGCCCGGCAAGACCGTCCACATTAGAATCGGCGAACCGATCAAGGTGAGGGAACTGTTTTCCTGATGCCGGGCAGACGGCGGGAACGGGCCGAGGGTCTTATGAAGGTGGTGGTCTCACGGCTGGAGCTCTTGTCCAGAGAACTGTAGCAGAGAAGACAGAAGCGATTCGATCCAGCAGCCATTTGAGGGCACAGATGAAACCGCCCTCCCAAGCCGTTAAAATTATTGGCAACTCAACGGGAGTAGAACTCCACAACCTGACCGATATCGCACTCCACCGGGATTTCCTCGCGCTTGGGGAATCCGACCAGCCGGGCTTTGAGCTCGTCTTTGGAAACCTCCAGGTACACCGGAGGAACCGCCTGGCTGAGGGCATCCCGAAAGCATGCCAGCTTGCGGCTTTGCTCCTTGACTTGAAGGGTATCCCCCGGCTTCAGTTGATAGCCGGGGCTCTTGACCTTGATCCCGTTGACCTGGAAATGTTCGTGGCTGACGTACTGTCTGGCGGCGTAGATGGTTCTGGCCATTCCGGAGCGTAGGACGCAGGCATCGAGCCGGGTCTCCAACATGCGTATCAGGAGTTCTCCGGTGTTTCCGTGTTTGCTCATGGCTTTCTTGAAATAGCCGCGCAGCTGTTTCTCCGGGATGTTGTACTGGTAGCGCAGGCGCTGCTTTTCCAATAGCTGCCGGCCGTAATCGGACATCTGCCGGCGTCTGGAACGGAAACGAGGCTCCCCGGGACCACCCCGCTTTCGCTCCATTATCCTGGCCGCTTTGGGGGTCAGAGCGATCCCGACGCGGCGGGCAAGCCTGACCTTCGGCCCTGTATAGTTCATAGAGATAGTCTCCTCATTCTCCTGCAAGATGTAGGGATTAAAAATACTAACTTGGAAGGCGATTCGTCCACCCTACCCCGCTTCGCTGGAACGGGCCCAGCGATTGATCCCCGACTCAGTGGCGTATTTGTCGATTTCCTCTAGCTCCTCTGCGGCGAACTCGAGGCTATTCAGGGCGGCGATGTTCTCCTCGATCTGCTCGGGCCGGGAGGCTCCGATCAGCACGGTGGTGACGCGGGAATCCCGGAGGCACCAGGCCAGGGCCATCTGGGCCAGACTCTGCCCCCGTTTGCCCGCTATCCCGTCCAAAGAGCGAATCTTGTTGAGGTTCTCTTCACTCAGATATTCCTTGGGAAGAAACCGGCTCGCCCGGGCTGCCCGGGAATCTTCGGGAATCCCGTTCAGGTACTTGTCGGTGAGCAGGCCCTGCGCCAAGGGGGAGAATACGATACAACCGATCCCCTCCCTTTCCAGTACATCGAGCAGATCTGGCTCGATCCAGCGGTTGAGCAACGAGTAGGAGGGCTGATGGATCAGGCAGGGAACGCCCATCTGCTGCAGGATTCGTGAGGCCTCTTTTGTTTTCTTGGCCGAGTAGGAGGAGATGCCGGCATAGAGTGCTTTGCCCTGCTGCACCGCCGTGGCCACCGCACCGAGGGTCTCTTCCAGCGGCGTATCCGGGTCGAAGCGGTGAGAGTAGAAGATGTCTACGTACTCGAGACCCATGCGCTTGAGGCTCTGGTCCAGACTGGCCAGCAGGTACTTGCGGGAACCCCACTCCCCGTACGGCCCGGGCCACATGTCGTAGCCCGCCTTGGTGGAGATGACCAGCTCGTCCCTGTAGGCGGAAAGATTTTCGTTGAGGATTCTCCCGAAGTTTCTCTCCGCCGAACCGGGGGGTGGCCCGTAGTTGTTGGCCAGATCGAAGTGGGTAATCCCCAGATCGAAGGCCCGGAAAATCATACGGCGGGCGTTGTCTGTAACCGCGGTACCGCCGAAGTTGTTCCACAGTCCCAGGGCGATCGCCGGCAGCTTGAGTCCGCTTCTGCCGCAGCGGTTGTATCTCATAGCGTCGTAGCGTTTTTCATCCGGTGTGTAGCTCATCCCATCCCTCCGTTTTTCGCTTTTGTCAGTATTCAGGTTGTTCCAATAATAATACTTCTCCGTAGCTGTTTGTAGCGGCTTAGATGAAACCGTAGCCGTAAAAAAAGCTTTCTTTCCGGCTTCCCCTGTGGCAAACTGAACACCCATGCTTGAATACGATCCGACCTCCTATATGAAAAAAATGTATCTCAGCGATCCCCTGCAGGATCCGTTGGTGCGCCGAGTGGTTCGGACAATCGGGCTTGCCCGAGGAAGCCGCGGCCTGGATGCAGGCTGCGGCGTAGGATTGCAGATCCCGCCTCTGGCTGAAGCGGTGGGAACAGGTGGACATGTCACGGGTTTGGATATCCGCCCGGAGTTTCTCACAGAGGCGAAAAAGAACCTGACCAGGTGGGGACTCGGGGAGCGGGTGAGCTTGGTTGAGGGAGACATCTATAATCTGCCCTTCGCAGACCGGGAGTTCGACTGGATCTGGAGCGCCAGTTGCGCCTGTTACTCGATGAATCGTCCGCTTGAATTGCTGCAGGGATTCAACCGCATCCTAAAACCAGGGGGGCTGCTCCTGATCCTGATCTGGTCGGGCCAGCAGCTTCTTCCGGGCTATCCCCGCCTGGAGGCGATCCTCAATGCCACCACTGCGGGAATCGCTCCCTTCAGGAAACAGGATCGCCCCGAACACCATTTCCTGCGCCTCGCCGGCTGGATGACAAAGGCCGGTTATGTCAATGCCAGTGCAGAGCCCTTTACAGAAGGTGTGCACACTCCGTTTGAGGAGTCGATCCGCCGGGCTCTGCTCACCCTGATTCAGATGCGCTGGCTGGAGGCGGAGAGCGAACTGGGCCGGGCGGATCGCCGGCTGTATCAACGCATCACCGATCCATCATCACCCGAGTTCATCCTGGACCGCCCGGACTACTACGGTTTCTACACATACACTCTGTTTCGAGCGAGCGCCCCCGA
>CP070696.1:1157471-1159944 GCA_020353535.1 Spirochaetaceae bacterium
ATGACGGAAGTGAGCAGCAAGGGAGGTATCCTGACCTGGCTGCGGGAGCGGTTCCCCGCTTCCTTCGCGGCCGCCAGGACGTGGTTGCGGCGTTTCGGCATCCTGCCCCAAATCCTCTCACTGACGATCATCGTTGGTGTATTCGCCATTGGCACGAAAGGCAAGTATCTCTCCGGGGCGAATATCCAGACCATCTTGAGCCTCGCGGCGATTCCGGCGATCTACGCCATCGGGCTGCACCCGACGATCATACTGGGGGGAATCGACCTTTCCGTCCAGGGAGTAGCCTCACTGTGCGCAGTTTTCGTCGGACTCCTGGTCAAGAATCAGTTCAACTCCAACGACGTGGGGCTGTGGATCATCCCCATTTCCATAGCGATCGGAGGAGTCGCCGGAGTAATAAACGGTCTGCTGAACACCGGGTTGAGAATCCCGTCGTTTATTGCCACCCTCGGGATGAGCTGGATACTCTATGGGATGGCAGTTCTCATCGGCAAGGCGGTCAATGTCCAGATTCTCGATACCAGGATAGAGAATTTCGTCTCCGCGACGCTCTTCGGAATCCCCCAGATTGCGATCCTTGCGGTTTTGCTTGCCGTCATCGTGCAGGTGGTCCAGGACCGCACGCGGTTCGGGCGCTACATGTATGCGATCGGCGGCGATGAGGTCATTGCCAAGCAGGCGGGAGTCAAAGTCAAAGGGATCAAGATCGCCGTTTTCACGATCGCGGGGGCCATTTACGGGCTGGCATCGCTTCTGCTGGCCTGCCGGCTGGGCTGGGCGACATCACGAATGGGAGCTGGTCTGCTCTTTCCGACTATCACCGCAGTCACCGTCGGCGGCGTCGCCCTGACAGGCGGGATCGGCGGAGCCAAGAATGCCGCCCTCGGCGCCCTGATCGTTACGGCCCTCAATGACGGCTTGGTCCTGATGCAGGTGAGCCCCTACATACAGCAGGCGGTGAACGGCGTGGTTCTGATCACTGCCGTCGCTCTCACGCTGGACAGGAAGAAGCTTGGCTTCATCAGGTAGGAGAAGGCGCAGAATATGAGTGACACAAGCTACGGCGCTAAACAGGACACCGTGCTGGAGCTACGACAGATCACGAAAGTCTATCCTGGGGTGATCGCCCTCGATCGTGTTGACCTCGCGATCCGCAAGAACGAGGTGATCGGCCTGGTGGGTGAAAACGGCGCAGGGAAATCGGTGCTCATGAAGATCATGATCGGGCTCGTCCAACCGGATGAAGGGAACATAATACTTCGGGGCGAGCAGACCACGCTGAGAGATCCTTCGGATGCTATCAAAAACGGAATAGGGATGGTCTTCCAGGACGGTTCCCTGGTCCCCAATCTATCCGGAACGGAGAACCTTTTCCTCTGCCATGAAGCGGACTTCCGCAAAGGTGGCATTTTGTCCCTGCGGGCAATGCATGATACTGCCCGAGAGCTGCTGGCCCAGATGAAGCTCCACATCGACATGGACTTACCGGTTGCAGAGATCAGCCCGGCGGAGCGGCAGATGGTCGAGATCGCGCGGCTGCTTTGGCTTTCACAGCAGTACGGACAGGAGAATCCCGTTTTGATCCTGGACGAGCCGACCACCGTACTGGCCGACGCGGAGAGGGACACGCTGTTCTCGATCCTGCAGGACATCAAGAAGCGGACCTCGATCGTTTTCATCTCGCACCGCATCCAGGAGGTCCTCGAAAACAGCGACCGGATCGTCGTGCTTAAGGATGGGAGGAACGTCACGGAGATTGCAGCAGCGAAGGCGAAGCTCGCGAGAATAGAGCAGCTGATGGTGGGGCATTCGTTCTCGGCGGACCGATTTCTGGAGGACGAACAGGCGACGCCGGGGGAGAGAGAGATCCTGAGGGTGGAGAACCTGAGCAAGGCGGGGTTTTTCGAGCCCCTCAGCTTCACGGTTCGGGAGGGAGAGATCGTCGGTCTGGTCGGTCTGGTCGGCTCGGGGAAGGAGGCGGTCTGCAATTGCGTCGCCGGCCTGGCTAAGGCCGATACCGGCGGTGTTTTCCTTGACGGACGCAAGCTCCCAGGCGGGTCTCCCAGCGCCGCGGTCAAGGCGGGAATCGGTCACATCCCGATCGATCGCCGCAGCGAGGGACTCGCCCTCATGATGAGCGTGGCGGAGAACGTGAACCTCCTGGTCCTCAATCGCCTGAAGACCGCGGGGTTCCTGAGCCCGGCGCGGGAGAAGAAAAACGCACGCTACTGGATCTCCGAGTGTCAAATCAAGACGCCGTCGATCGGCACCTTGTGCGCCAACCTGAGCGGCGGCAACCAGCAGAAGACGGTCATTTCCAAGTGGCTCAGCTCCAGTGTCCGGTTGCTGATCCTCGATCACCCGACGCGGGGAGTCGACGTCGGGGCAAAGGATGAGATATACAAGCTCATCAGGAGGCTCGCCAAGGAGGGGATCGGAATGCTCATCATGTGCGACACCCTGGAGGAGG
>CP070696.1:1160044-1173000 GCA_020353535.1 Spirochaetaceae bacterium
GATCGATACGGTCCTGTCCGAAAAGAACTTCGGCAATCCCCAGGTTTTGGAGCTTTCGGCGAAGGCAATACGGGTGAACCGCATCGCCGAGTCCAGGGTGGTCATGGCAAAGCTCTTCATCACCACCGCCATGAAGATGGCACCAATCGCAACCGGCAGACCCAAAGGCGCCAGAAAGGTGGACCCGCCTTCAGCAAAGATCGTGGGCCAGGAAGCGGCACCCCAGGCCGCGTAGTTTTTCGCGTAACCCGCTGCCCCCAGGCCGACAACGGCGCAAAGCAGGGCTATCAGGCAGAGGTAACCTTCTCCGATCATCCCGCCGTAGGCGACCAACTTCGCATCCGGCTCACTCCTGACCTGCTTGGGAGTGGTCCCGCTACCCACGATGGAATGCCAGCCTGAGGTAGCGCCGCAGGCGATGGTAATCATCACGAAGGGCCAAATCGGGGGCGCTCCCTTGGGGGCGGCATTCACCACCGGGGCGACAACTTGCCCGGCGCCGGTTACGACAGTGGCAATAACGCCGACGGTTATCACGGCCAGCATGATCACCAGCTGATATGCATTGATGAAATCCCGCGGCTGCACCAGGACCCAAACCGGCAACCGGGTGGCCACAAAGATGTAGACAAGCAGGATCACAACCCATGTCCAGTAGCTCAGTTGAATGGGAACATGGTATCCAACATAGATCATGCCGTACATGATGGCCAGGGCTATCGCGGTCACTACATAGAGATTTACTTTCCACTTTTTGCGTATCAACAGGCCGATAACGATAGCCAGGGGTATTTCAATCCACACGGATAAAATTGCACCGGGATAGGCCACCGCCAGAGTGGCGATCAGGTGGACGAAGACAGCGGTAACCAGTACCAGCAAGAAGAACACCACAATGTACATCAGGGCTACGGCCGTCGGCCCCAGCAGTTCCTTTAAGTAATCGGCTATTCCCCTCCCGTCGTGACGAAGTGAGGTCACCAGAGCCCCCATGTCATGCACGCATCCGATGAAGATGGTCCCGAGAACCAGCCAGAGCAGGGCCGGCAGCCAACCCCAGATCGCGGCGATAGAAGCGCCTACGATGGGAGCCGCGCCGGCGATGGAAGTAAAATGATGTCCAAAAACCACATACTTCTGGGTGGGAACGTACTCGAAGCCGTCCTCATGTTTTACAGCCGGAGTGACAACGTTGGGATCCAGCTTCCAGATCTTCTTGGATAAGAAGCGGGCGTAAAAACTGTAAGCAAGAGCATACGCCACGATACCGAAACCAACTAACCAAATCGCATTCAATTCCTTTTCCTCCCTACAACAACTATTAAAGAACAACTCTTAAGAACAACTCTTACATTTTCCCTGTCCACACAACTACCTTGAAACCGGGACTCTTTACATCTGATCTTCACCTCCCTTCCCTAACAGCCTATCTGCTAGATCCGTACATCGGCTGCACGAAGAATGTGAATTGCCCTGCTTTTTAAAAGAACTTGCAGGTGTAAATGAGGCTGTCCCGCAACCTGTTATTGAGGAGAAGCTGTGTACAAAGGAGGAAAACAATGCAGGCAATCATGCGATGTAGACGACTCCCGTTTCAACAAACGGTCAAATCGCTATCGGAACAGCCTGAACTACAGATGTGCATACAACTCAGCGAGCCACTGATGAATATCTATCATATATCATATATATTTCCAGAAGTCAAGTCTCCATGGCGAAGAGCAATGGTTCTACACTGAGATATAACTTTAGACTGTCTAACTTAGTAGACTTTCTTGGCAATGAGCCTGTTGTATACCTTGGACTGTTTGAAAAATCCGTACCCCATTTTCAGCATATGGAGTCTGTCGATTACTGACGGGGATATTCTATTTTGCGAACCGATGGATTGATATAAGGATCGATCCACGGAGATTCGAGCTGGCGTGTGGAAAGCTCCGCATAGGCAGTGGCATTGGGTCCTATAGTCTCCAGTGGATAAGTGGCAAGGAGCCGCCAAACCGATTCTGCGCTGCTCGGGCGGGAGGCGGTATAGGTAGCGGTGGCCAGGTAGTAGAGAGTTTTGAAGAACTCTCCGTCAATCAAATACCGCCTGATATTATCCCGCTCCAGACTGGCATCCAAAAAGGCCGACAAGGTGGTAAACACGAATCCCGGTTGCACCCGACGCAGCTCCTTCACGGCCTCACTGATCATGATATCCAGGGCGAAAAGGCCGTGGAGCATCGCCGAGGGCCGACCGGTGCGGTAGTAAAACCAGCCAAGCTTAGAGTGGGCGGGAACGGCGAAGGCTACTCCGTCCATGCGGTAGAGCTTGAATAGATGGTCCAATCCTTTATCGAAATACGTGGATATAAAAGCATCCTGGAAATTTTGGTATTGCTCATCCGCAAAATAGGGCTGATCTGCGAGAATTTGCTGAAGATAGCCCTCCATATCGGCATAGAGTTCCTGGATTTCGTGCAAATCGGCAAGACGGTAGAGAACCGTATATTTTTCTTCGGCGATTTCCATACCGGTGCGCAGGTCATAGGCTTTTTGATACTGCCGCTTGGCGAGGGCGAAAGCGCCTTCCCTGAAGTAGATGTCCCCTATGGCCATTTCGGCTTCCGGAAACGTACCGCCCCGTTTGTCGATCGCCTCCTGGAAGTTCAGCAGGGCTTCCCCGAGCTCCGGCCCGTCAGGATCTTCAAGCCTGGCCTTTCCCCGCTCGTAGAGAAACCAGGCTTCAACGTAGTTATTTGCCTGGGCTGAAAGCAGGAATGATGCGAACAGAAGGATTATTGTCGTGGACAGTACGAGGATACGAGTACTCAAAACTTCTCCAGCTCTTCCTTAAAGGCCTCAATAGCATGATCGGCGCTTTCTCGGCGAATGATTTTCCCTTTTTTAAAAAATACAACCTGGTCGTTCGCGCCCGTGACACCCAGGTCGGCCCGTTTGGCCTCCCCGGGACCGTTTACCGGGCAGCCCATGATCGCCACTGTGATATTCTTGTGAATGCGCCGCAGATACGGCTGCACCTTCTCCAGGAAGCCGGTTACGTCGAAGACGGTGCGGCCGCAGGTAGGACAGGAGATCAGATCGGGACCGAAGGAGCGAAGTCCGAGGTTCTGCAGGATCGAGCGCCCGGCGATGATTTCATTCTCCGGGCTGTCGGATAGCGAAATCCGTATCGTATCCCCTACCCCATTCTCCAGAAGCCGGGAAAGGGCGAGGGTGTTCTTGACCGTGCCCTGAACCAGGGGACCTGCCTCGGTCACTCCGATATGCAGAGGGTATTCGTACGATCCAGAGAAAAGCAGGTTGGCTTCTACGGTGGTGTCCACATCCGCGGCTTTCAATGAGAAGATCATCTGACGGTAGTTCAGCTTCTCGAGCAGCGACATTTCGCCCTCCGCCGCCTTCACCATAGCCCGGGCAACATCTTTTTCCTGTCGCAGCCCCTTCGGCAGAGATCCGGCGTTTACACCGATCCGCAGGGGCACTCCCTTATCCGCGGCCTTGCGCACCAGCTCCTCCACCTTGTCTTCTCCCCCGATATTACCGGGATTGATGCGGATCTTGGCCACCGGGAAATCCAGACAGCGAAGGGCCAGGCGGTGGTCGAAGTGAATGTCCGCCACCAGCGGAAGAGTACACTGGGTGGTGAGCCGGCCGAGAAGTTCGGCGCTCTCCAAGTCCGGCACGGAGAAGCGCAGGATCTCGCAGCCGATTTCCTCCAGGCTGTGAATTTGCGCGAGGGTTTGCTCAAGCGAACGGGCCGAGCTCAGCGGACGCTTCCACATCGTCTGTACGCTTATAGGCGCATCACCCCCCACCACGATGCGGCCTACTGATACGGATCTCGTTTTTCGCCTATCTACCATCGTGTTCTGACCGCAATGGAACGACCATCCCTCTGGTTGTCCGGAACCCGAGGTACGAGCAGACCGGCTACACCCCCTAGCCGATGGTCCCCATGAGAAAGACCATGACAAATAAGGCCACGGTCTCGATGATACCTATGACCATCAAGTAGTTGACGAAGCCTTTACCCGTTTCGCCTAGGGCATCCGAGGCCGAGGCCGCTGCCTTGCCCTGCAACAGGGCGGAAAAACCAATAGCCGCGCCCCCGAAGATACCTACACCGAGCTTGGTCATTGACGCAGCGGAGGACGCAAGGATCGCATTCATCAATATCAGCCCGTAGATCGTCTGCGTCAGGGGCGCGCCGGCGAAAGCCACGGCCAGAAACGGAGCCGGCTTATTCTGGGCAAAACACTTCTTCCAGGCACCTATGGTGGCCATTCCCGCAATCCCGGTGCCCAGGGCTGAGCCGATAGCGGCCAGGGAAATTGCGGCTGCAAAACCTAATTGTCCAATATCCATCTATACATTTCTCCTTTCCCCGTCTGGGGTTTCAGCTTCCGTTTCTTGAAACGGTTTGTAGGGCACTCCGGTCCATTCCATGCCGAGCTGCCCGGAAAACTCGAGCATGTTGAGGCGCACGCCGTGCACGATTACGGACATGGCGCCCATAATGATATTCAGGGTGTGACCGAAAAACAGGATGAAGGCGGAAATCAATCCCGAAGGGATGGCGAATCCAACCTCCGCAGCCATGGCATTGAAATTGGTGGCCACGGCCACGGTAGCTAAACCCACGGCAAACAGGCGGACGTAGGATACGATATTCGAGAAGGAACCGATGCTGTCCAGGAGACTCAGGGGAAGCCTGAGCATTCCAAACAACACTCCCTTCAGGAATTTGCCCTTCTGTTCCCCGAATACGACCACAAGAATTATGCCGGCAGCAATCAGCCAGATCCCCACGGGATTCAACGGCTGCTGGAGAACGATATAGCGGGTCACGAAGAACATTCCCCAGAGAATGGACAGCCAGCCCAATTCGCTGAAGGCTACCAGTTTGGGCAGGTTGCGGAAGAAGTTGATCAGGCGGGCGATGCTCAGATGCACCGCTCCGATTACAAAGCACAGAAACATTACCGTTTTGGTATTCTGCACGCCGAAGCTGGCTATTTGGGGAACCACGATCCTGGAGAGAAGCGGATGGCGGGCCAGAGATTCCACACCAAACCAGGTTCCGGACAGGGCTCCCCAGATGATCGTGGCTCCGCTGAGCACAAAGAGCAGGGAGAACACCCCTCCGGGACGTTTGAGCATGGCCAGACGGGCAATCAGGGTGAGGAGGAATAGGATGATCCCGTAGCCTGCATCACCGATCAGCATGGCGAAAAAAAGGCTGAAAAACAGCAGGAAGATAAAGCTGATGTCGAACTCCCGGTAGCCCGGGGTGGTTTCCATCAGGCTGAACATGGGGCGGATGATGCGAATCCACCTGGGATTCTCGACCAACGTGGGCACGGGATCATCCTCGGCCGGATCGTCGACCAGCAGGGCCCAGCCATTCTCAGAGGCCGCCCGCTTCAGGGCTTCGCTGCGCTTCGCTGGAACATAGCCCGAAAGGTAGCTTAGCTCGCCCTCTCCGACCATACCCGTTCGCACCTCTTCGAACTCGATTTTTCGGTCCAGACGATGGAGCACCGCCTGGATTCGTACCCGCTCCCCGGCAAGATGTTGCAGGCGGTGCCGCAGGCCTTGAAGCTCCTTGCGATTGCCCTCCAAATGTTGCAGGAGCTCTTTCCGCCCCATTTCCCCGATCGCCTCCGCTTCGAAATCCAAGGCTGGCTCGGTTCCTATCGTTACCACCGCCAGGCGGACGGCACTCTTGTTCTGGGCGATGACTAACCAGTCCAGCTCTTCCGGCAATCTCTTGAACTCCTCGGTGCTCAGCTCGTACAGGGAGATGAAGATACCCTTGTCGGCCAGCTCCCGTATCTCCTCGGGGTCGTATCCGCCCCACCCGTCCAAGCGCTGCTGCTCCTTTGTCAGCTTGTCGATTTGCTCTTCTGTCAGGCGGATTTTCTCCGTGAGATCGACAACCTCATCGGCTATCTCGAGGCATCCGTCCAGATCCTCATCATTGACAGCGGCTGCGGAGGCAATCTGCCCTCTCTGCTGCTTTTTTAGTGCTTTATTCTTCCTCTTCTGTTCTTTCTGCTGCTTCTTCAGCTCTTTCTTCCCCGGCTCGGGCAGAAGCAGCCGGGCGCGCTCCAACTGTGTCTTCTGTTCACTGAAACGGTTCAAGGTATCGCTGGAAACCGGGCGGGACTCGATATGCACGAGTCCGAGCCTGCGTAGAGCCTTCAACGATTGTTCGCGAAAGCGGTCGAACACGACGATGGAGACCTTCTTCATCTTGACGATCATAGACTTACCCTCACCAGCTTCTTCTTGGCGATTTTGCCGCGCACGACCGCCGCGGTTTGCTCATCTCCAAGATAGATCTGGATTATACGTATGTTTTCCCTGGTCTCCGGGATCTTCACTTTCTCAAACAGGTTCACCCGCTGACTGGTGATACGCAATTCCTCTCCGAGTAATTCAGCCTGCTTCTCCAGAACGTGAATTTTAGCATCCAGCGTGCAGAGATACTTGACCCTTTGAATAGCCTCGTCGACCCACAGCGGCAGGGCGAACAGGTCATAGGGTGATTCTTCAAACTCGATATTTCGAAAAACCGGGATATCCACGCCCGCGATATTTCCGATTTCTGTGTCAAGCGATTCCACTGTCAGCAGCGTGGGGAATGCCACATCCTCTCCGAACACCGCGATCCAGCGGAGGATCTCTCGATATCTGTCCTGGCGGTTGCTCCTCAATTCGGTCTGTTGGGCTTCGATTTTGCGGATCTCCATCTGCAGCTGCTGCTTCTTCAGCATCAGGGTCGGCAGGTAGCGAAGGAAGCGCTTCAGCGCGTCCTTCTGACTTTTAAGCTCGTTTTTCGTGAACTTGATCTTACCCACGGGTATCTACTTTTGGATCTGCGCTTGTGCTTTGGGCCAGAATGTCTTTGTAAGTTCGGAACGGAGGCCCGTTTCCTCCGGGGTAAAACACTCAGCCAGGATCTCCCATCCCTTGTCCAGAGCTCCCTCCAATGGGATGTTCACAGACAGGTCCATCATCTCCCTTTCGAAGATGTCTCCATATTTTAGCAATTTCTGATCCCAGTCGGACATTCGAAATCCCATGGCCTTTTTTTCCATCGATTCCAGGTAGGCGGCGTACAGCTTGATCATACCGTCCATGAGGGAACGATGGTCGTCTCGGGTGTCCTTATTGACCAACTGCTTCAAACGGGACAGGGATCCGAATGGTTCGATTCTTCCGTTTCGCAGGTAGAACTGGCCTTCAGTGATATATCCGGTATTGTCCGGCACCGGATGGGTGACATCGTCCCCCGGCATGGTGGTAACCGCCAGGATAGTGATCGATCCGGCGCCCTCGAAGTCAACGGCCTTCTCATAGCGTGCCGCCAGCTGGCTGTATAGATCGCCCGGATAGCCC
The DNA here is from genome assembly GCA_020353535.1 of Spirochaetaceae bacterium. Taxonomy (GTDB): domain Bacteria; phylum Spirochaetota; class Spirochaetia; order SZUA-6; family DRHE01; genus JAFGQJ01. Next base: position 1,167,455 of record CP070696.1, read on the forward strand.
CGGTTGGAGGGGACCTGCTCCATAGTGATGGCGATTTCTTTCAGAGCGTCGGAGAAGTTCGTCATATCGGTCAGCAGGACCAGTACCCGGCGGCCCTTCAGGGCAAATCGTTCGGCGACGGCCAGCGAGATATCCGGAACCAGAAGCGCCTCCACGATCGGATCCGCGGCTGTGTGGACAAAGAAGATGGCCCGGCTCATCGCCCCCCCCTCCTCCAGGGCATCCCGGAAGTAGAGGTAGTCGTCGTACTTCAGTCCGCAGCCGCCCAGAATGATCATGTCTACTTCGGCCTGCATGGCAATACGTGCCAGCAGGGGATTATACGGTTCCCCGGAAACCGAGAACACGGGCAGTTTCTGGGATTCTACCAGCGTATTGAAGAGATCGATCATGGGAATGCCGGTGCGAATCATGTTGCGGGGGATGATCCTCTTGGCCGGATTCACCGAAGGGCCTCCAATCTCGATCAGGTTTTCCGTCAGGTCCGGTCCCTTGTCCCGAGGATTTCCTCCGCCGTCGAACACCCTTCCCAGCAGGTCATCGGAGAACGAAACTCGCATGGGATGACCGAGAAAACGAACCTCATCTCCGGTAGACACGCCTCGGGAACCGGAATAAACCTGCAGGACGACTTTATCCTCCATCAGTCTGATCACCTCGGCCAGAGAATCCCCATGGGCTGAGCTTACAACGGCCAGCTCGCCGTAGCGAATGTCCGAAGCGGTCACTGTGATCACATTACCGGCGATTTCGTCGATTTTGCTATAGACTTTGCGCATCTGTTACTCTTCCCCGTGATGTATTTCTGCGGCCAGCTCGCGGGCGGCGTCGACAGTTCCGACCAGCCTGTCTTCCAGCATCTTCCTGATTTCCGTTTCCAGTGTTTTCATGGCATCCGTGTTCCAGGGCGTTGAGTTCAGATCGAGAAATTTCTGTCGAATTTGATAAAAATAGCTCCGTGCCTGTCCCTTGTCGGACAGATCCAGCTCAGATGTCAGGATCGAGAGCAGCAAATCGAAGACGTATCTCTGCCTTTCCGTGCTGACAGCGGCATCCACCGGATCGAAGGCGTTCTGCTGCAGGTATACCGCATCCAGGAAATCAGCCTTGAGGTACACGATGTAGTCATCCAGGCTGGTGCCTTCCTCCCCGACGACCTTCATCATCTGATCGATCTCGTTTCCTCTGTAGAGGATGTGGCGACCGTAGGCCATCTTTTTCTCATCCACCGCCCCCGCATACTTGCTCCAGCTGTCCAGCGGATGAATTGCGGGGTATTTGCGGGCATCGGATCGTTCCCGAGACAGTCCGTGGAACGCTCCCACGACCTTCAAGGTCGATTGGGTTACCGGCTCTTCGAAGTTCCCTCCTGCCGGGCTGACCGTACCTCCGATGGTAACACTGCCAATGCTCTTGTCCTTCAGGCGCACGAGTCCGGCCCGTTCGTAAAAAGCGGCTATTACGGACTCCAGGTAAGCCGGGAAGGCTTCCTCACCCGGGATTTCTTCCAGGCGGCCGGACATCTCCCGCATGGCTTGAGCCCATCGGGAGGTGGAATCCGCCAGCAGTAAAACGTTCAGTCCCATCTGTCTGTAGTGTTCGGCGATGGTTACCGCGGTATACACCGAAGCTTCCCGGGCCGCTACAGGCATGGAGCTGGTGTTGACGATGATTACAGTTCTTTCCATAAGGGATTTACCGGTTCGCGGATCGATAAGCTCTGGAAACTCCCTAAGGGTCTCTACAACCTCGCCGGCCCGCTCCCCGCAAGCCGCAATAACGACGATATCCACCTCGGCATTACGGCTGGTAATCTGCTGCAGTACGGTCTTTCCGGCTCCGAACGGCCCGGGAATACAGTAGGTACCGCCCCGAGCAACCGGAAAGAAGGTATCGATAATACGAACTTTGGTTATCAGGGGTTCGGCCGGCTTTAGTCGTTCCTCGTAGGCGTCGATCGGACGCTTCACCGGCCACTCAAAGGACATGGTCATCGGGATTGTATTCCCACTAGAATCCTTGAGCTCGGCAATCTTGTCCGTGATCGTATAGGATCCTGCTTTGGCCAGAGTTTTGATTTCGTAGGTATCGTAGAAATTATACGGGACCATGATGCGATGCTTGAATATTCCCTCGGGAACTGTTCCAAGGGCGCTCCCTCGGCTCACCGTATCCCCTGCCTGGGCTATTGGCGTGAACTCCCACTTCTGTTCGTCCGACAACGGAGACAGATATACACCTCGCTCCAAAAAAAAGCCGTAGTTTTCAGCCACTATGCTGAGGGGATTCTGCAGCCCGTCGTAGATTTGCCCGAGAAGTCCCGGGCCGAGCCGGACCGAGAGCAGATCTCCGGAAAATTCCACCGGATCACCGATGCCGATACCCCGGGTCATCTCGAAAACCTGCATCTCGACCCGCCGCCCCCGAATGCGAATGACTTCGGATTTTAGTCGCTTGTCGTCGACCACCACATAGCCGACTTCGTTCATAAACACATCATCATCGGTATCAACGGTTATCATATTACCGCTCACTCCGACGACTTTTCCTGCATGTTTTCCCATTTCAGGTCACTCCAACCGGACTGGTGATTTCAGCATAGATCTTCTCGAACATGTCCCTGCCCCTTTCAGGATCAAAGAGGACTTTACGCTCCAGCACCTGCAAACGCAGGGCGTATATAAGGATGGTCTCAATGTCGAAGTAATGTCCGACTTCCAGATCATCCAAATACTCCCATCGGGCCCGATTCAACGTATCTTCTGCCTGCAGCGGGGATTCCTGAGCAAAGGCTTCACGGGCAATAACCTCAGCTTCGATGATCCCTGGGGAGTCTTTTATATACGCCTCTGCCTCATCCCCTCTTTTTTTTGCCCGCAGCCGTACCAATTCGTTTCTCAGGGCAATTTCCCACTGTCTCCAGCGCTCGAGGATTCTGCAGCTGGGCGTAGTGGGCTCCAGAACACTTGTGCTGGCAGAGGCGAGCAAACGATAGTCCTTGAGACTGAGATGCTGCCTGCACGTATTCAAAAACTCATCCCGAGAGGGAATCCTCTCGGTTTCGTAGAACAACAGAGGTAACGAAGCTACCAGGTAGTAGTACTGGGCCAATCGTACTAATTCTCCTTTTTCGCCGCATCCTGCACGATTTCAGCGATTTTCGGGTTCAAATACTCGGCCAGAATCTCCGCGATCCCCTGATCGGTGAAATTGTAGTAGGCGGAGCCATCTTTCATGGCAATGCGAAATCCCGCCCTGAGCTCGGGAAAGGGCTTCAACTCAACGCCTTTCTTCAGTTCCGCGGCCAGGCGACTTTTCAACTGTTTTTCGACCTTTTTAAGATCCGATGAAGACAGGAGAACCTGAAGATTCGAGGTCTGTTCCTTGCTCCACGCCTTGATCAAGGATACCACAGCCTCTTCAAGTACTTTCGGTGACAGCGCCTCTTTGGTTTCTTGGGCGATCAGCGCATCGAAAAGCTCGGTGATTCGGGTGCGAAGGCTTAAAATCGTATTTCTGCCGGCCTGTTGCACAGCTTCTTTTGCGGTTTGTTCGAAGCGGTGGACCTCCTCCTTGGCGCTGGAGATAATTCCCGAGGCCTCCTTGTGGGCTGCGGCAATGATGTCATTTGCTTTATGCTCCGCTTCCTTAAGAACCCGAGCAGATTCCTGCTCCGCGGATTTAATACCTTCTAATTTGATCTTATCGATCAGTTCTTGAAGCTGTACGTCCATCGTACCCTCGTGATTTTAGTGATTATTGAGTGATATAATAATCAGATGCGCCTAAAAAATCAATGCTGGCTATTCTCCGGCCCCATGACATAAGTGCAGACTTTTTCGAATTTCCTCTGTACCAGGCTGTGCAACACCTCAGGAAAGGCACAGTCCTTAATCCGCTGATCCAACATCCGCTTTACGTCGGCGATCATCGCCTCCACGCTCTCGTATTGATACGCGTCGATGGTGCTGATGCTGTCGAGAAGCTCCCGCACGGCGGAAATCTCATTCAACAGGATACCCTTGTTGCCCATGTAGACGTAGTTGGTGATTTCCTGGCTGTCTTTCCGCTTTTCCTGCACCTCCAGCAGATCGTTGATATCCTCTTCCAGATCCTGCAGTTCGATCTTAAAGATGCTGATAAACTTGTTCAAAAGCGCGCGCATCGGCATAAGGCGACCCTTGCTTATTGCTGTCCGGCCAGTACCCGGTCGATTTCGGTATAATCCACATCCAACTTCTCAGCCATGGCTTGAGCGGCGTTGCGGAAGCCATCCAGGATCGCCTTGTCTTCGCTTCCCCCTTGACCTCCTACGGCCTGTACCGTTCCGGAGTACATAATCTTGCCGTCAGAGACCCGGATAATCCGGGTTGTCGCCGTAGTCTGGGACTTGAAGATGTTATATTTTTTCCCGCCTAACTCGACCTGGGCTACATAGTACCCGTCGTTGAGCACCATCACCAGGTAGGATACCTCTTTCTCCAGCCCCATTCTTCTGATCGCGTTCGGATCGCCTCCAAACACGTTCATGAATGCATCTCCCAGCAACACGCCGTTGTACTGACTGAAATCAAAGGCCATGTCTTTCAAGCGGTTATAGACAGAATCGAGAATAACGGGATCGTCCTGTATCATTTCTCCGGCTTTTTCCATCACCAAAATCGTGGCTTTTCTGGACGGTGGAACGTACACGAAGTCTTTGCTGATCCCCTGAAAGGGATAGGAAAAGCCCTTTACCCGGTACACCAGAGAGGCACGAACGATATTCTCACTGTTGGGATTGTCAAGGCGAGCGATGGCACAGTTGGCCTGACCGTAGTCGCTGGTAGCCACGAAGTTGGTGAGCAGTCCCGATCCCTGCACGAATTCGAAATAAATCGGAGCACCGGTGACCAGCGCCTTACCCGAGCCGAAGTTGTAGGTTAAAATTATGCTCGGGTTCAAGGAATTCTCAGTTCCGACATCGATCGAGCTGCCGCTGATCTGATTCTTGTTGGCGTCCACCCATTCCGTTCCGGCCTCCATCTCCAATCCGGCCGCTATCTTGGTGAGCTCGGTTTCTGCGGCGCCGACGATCGCCCGGATATCCCCGGACGTGCTTCCGGCGGCGTTGGCTTCGGCCAGTACCGAAACCAGCTGATTGATCCCTTCGGAAATCACGCCCTGATCGATCTTCTCGAGTCCGTTTTCGAGGAACTCGTTCAGCCGCACTGCCAGTTCGCTGTCGCCGACTCCTTGCCCCTGTTTGGGCTGTTCCTGTGTCGCCGTCCCCTGCTGAGAAGCGGATCCACCGCCTTGTGTATGTTGAACAGGAGCGGGGCCGGTCAAACAAGCAATGATTAATGTTGTGAGAACTATGATAATCAGTGACTTCATTGGATTGACTTTCATACAATACCCTCCGGTTACCACACTACTTCTAATACAATAGGCTGCGACGATTTGAGGATTTCCGGGACAGTTACCGTGTATGTCACAGTCCGAGCATCCGAGGAAAGAATCCCCAAAGTATGGTTCCGTACCTCTGCCGGTACTGTAACCGCGTA
>CP070696.1:1173100-1185958 GCA_020353535.1 Spirochaetaceae bacterium
CTTGTCTTGTCCCGGCGGTTCGGATGGAGGACCTGTCTTCGGAGGCTTGGACGGTCGATCCTTGTCTTGTCCCGGTGGTTCGGATGGAGGACCTGAGTGCTCCGGTTGTTGCCCGCGCTTTTTGTCGTTGGGCTCGGCTGAGTTTCCCCGGTCAATCTTCTTATGCATGGAAGCGATACCGCCGCCGGATTCCAGCGTCCCAATAATCACATCATGGAGGATTTCCCTGTCCGTCAGGCCGGAGGCCTTGGCTTTGAGGTAAATCGAGGGCAGCGAGCCGTACGCCCTCACCGGCATCTCCCCGGCAAGAAGCAGCTTGCCGACCGTCACAGCTTCTCCCTCCTCCAACTCCGCGATGGACAGGAGGCTCGCGATCGCGTCACCTGCGGCACGAATGGCCCGCATGTCGCGTCCTTTGTCCAAACCGAATGCGATCAGCTCATGGACGAGCTCTTCGGGAAGGCTGCGCAGGAGAAAACTCACTGCCTGCACGTCCTCCTCGCTTTCCAAAGAACTCCCTGAAGCCTGCTCGAGAACGGATCGTGCACGGGCCAGTTGATCGATCGTTTCACCGACCGCGTTGAGCAGACGCTCCGGCTCTACCCGCTTGGCAGCTCCTTCCCGTAGCTTGTCGATCAACGGGCCGATGGGCACCTTATGCAGGCGGGCTTCGGCGAAGAGGCTCTGAAGCTCGGTCTCCACTCCCACGTACGCACGGGCTCGACGGTCAGTGGCGAACCAGGATGTAAGCTCATCTCCCATTGCAGGAACTACCATCAGGACCAAAAATATCAGGGTGAGGAGAATCTTCATTCCCAAGCTGCCGATCATACTCTGACTCCTCACAGCTCCAGCACGGAGCTTTTCCCGCCGAAACCATCGTCCACCTGTCTCAGCGAGTTCGGATCTGCAATCCACTGCCGCCCGTTCATCAGAAAATTGTATGTATACACCTGCCCTTTCTTCAGCCGTATCGTGATCTGCCAGTCTCCCTCGCCGGTTACGTCTTTCATGACAAGCTGGTTCGGGTCCCAGTTACAGAAGTCTCCGACCAGAGTTACGCTGTGAGCCTCCGGAACGACCAGCTCGAACCGCACCAACGTATCTTCCCTCCCAAGTTGAATGCCCCGAAACCAGGATAGAATACCACCGACGACCAGCAGGATGGCCACAACCGCCAGAACGAGGCGCAGACGTGGAACGATTCCCCGCCTGAGCGCACCCAACACCGCTCGGAAAGGGCTCCCACCTGCAAGTTTTCCCATGAGCCGCTCGGTGAAACTCTCCGAGAGGAGCCCCGGGGGGGTGCGAAGTCCTGAAGAACCGCCTGCGTCGCGCCGCAGTAGAGGCATTAACGCTACGTACGCCGATGCGCAGCGCCGGCACTGCTCCAGATGCTCACTCAACAGTTTCAAATTAGCGGAGCTCAGCGCGCCTGTGCGTTCCCAGGCCAGAATGAGTTCATTCACCATTTCGCACATGCTTCTTTCCATAGACGTAACCTCTTCCCAATTCAGTATACTACACTCAACCAGAAGGAGTTGCACCATCCTCGAGTATTTTCTTCAGCCTACGACGGCCCCGGAGTAGCTTCGACTTGACGTTCGCTTCACTGACACCAAGGATCTCCGCGATTGTCACGACCCGCAGTTCCTCGTAGTAGTGAAGGACAATGGGCTCCCGCAGGCTACGGGGAAGGGAGGCGACCGCAGTCCGGATCGCCTCGCGGCTTTGAGCGGTTTCGAGTATCTCCTGCGGATCGGGGCAATTCCTCACATCCGCAAGGCGCTCCCAGGCACTGTGCCGGGCTTCCTTACGCTGGTTTCTTGCATAGGATGTTTTAATATGGTTCAAGGCGATACTGTACAGCCAGGGCAGGAAGCGCTTCTCAAGACTGAAGCGGTGAAGGTAGCGAAAAGCCCTCATCAGAATGTCCTGGGTGCACTCCTCCGCGTCTTCGCGGTTCCCGAGAAAGGAAAAGGAAAGCCGGAATAGCATTTCCTTGTAACGATCCACAATGAGCCTGAACGCCTCCGCGTTGCCGTGAAGTACTTCGCTTACGACGGCCAAGTCCTGTGCTTCCCCGCTGGGTAAAGGCTCAAAGTGGTTCACGGAGTACAAGATATTGCTATTACCACCCAAAAATCAATTATTAACGCAATTTGGAGTGCGAATGCCAGAACTGATATTATCAATAAATAAGCCCCCATCTTATTGGGAGCTTCATAAGTCATTTAAAACAAAAGAATTATTCGCGTCCAGCAGGACTCGAACCTGCGACCCACAGCTTAGAAGGCTGTTGCTCTATCCAGCTGAGCTATGGACGCTAGTATGCCGAAGGAGTTTGCCGATTCCGATCCGCGGAAACTTACTCGGCGCTTGCGCAATGTCGGGATGAGAGGACTTGAACCTCCGATCTCCTGCTCCCAAAGCAGGCGCCCTAGCCGCTGGGCTACATCCCGAAAGTCTGTTAATGATACTGAGATTATCGTTTCCGGGTCAAGATTCGCCTCAACGAGTACACCGGATTAAGCCTGCCGAATGGAGATGATGTCAGAGCTACCGTAGGCTCGATGACGAGTCGATTCTGTGTGGCAAACCCAATCCGGTCAGTAGTCCTTCAGAATAAGTACTTCCCTGAATCCTTCTTCTGATCTGGGCAAATCGATTTCCGCGGCCAGGTTGGAGATCACTCTTTCAGGTACGGGATCCTCTCGGCTGCGGTTGCGCTGCAGACAGGTTGCCGGCGGTGTGTGCAGAAATATAGCGCCGATCGACTTATGCATCTGATGGGCGATACCGAGATAGGTCTTGCGCGACGATTCGGAAACGCTGGTGTTGTCTACTAGTATCTTTTGGCTGTTCTGCAGCAGATGCTCGATGATCTTTCTCTCCACGTGTTTCACAAGAAAGTCATCAAGGGCGTCGAATTCCTTCTCTGTCCATTTTTTCCCGAAATGGATCATTTCGTAGAGCAGTCGATGTATCTCTTTGCGGTTCACCCTGTCGCGCCCGGTATCGGCAAAGAATTGTGCGGCAAACTGTGATTTTCCCGATCCCGGCAGGCCGCAGACAAGGACGATATCCAATTTGTAAAACTTCGCCAGATCCACGTGTCTGTCCAGTTCAACGACCCGGCAGCCTGTCTTCCCCGGTCAATCGTTTGATGAAGGAGGACTTGTCGGCATCTTCGCGGAAGATGACCAGCAGGGTATCTTCACCCCCAAGCGTACCCAATACCTCCGGTATCTCCAAGCGATCGATGGCAAAGGCAACGCTGTGTCCATGGCCGAGTTTTGTGTGAACCACCGCGAGGTTTCCCGAAAACTGGATGTCCACGATTCCCCGGGCGATGTCGTCGTGGAGGTACGGCTCCGGTGTGGTCTCCACCTCCTCCTTGATCGTATATACGTACCCCTCCTGGCGATTCGGAACCCTGGCGATGCCGAGAAACTTCAGGTCTCTCGACAGGGTTGCCTGAGTGACATCTTTTCCTTCCTGCCTCAGCCGCTGTTGAAGCTCTTCCTGGCTGTGGATTTTTTCATTTTTCAAGATGTTGACGATAAGTCGTCTTCGCGATTCCTGGCTGGTCAGAAGCACCTCCCTGTGAATGCGGTTGCCTGTTCTGTATTATTATACAGATCGCAATCACCAATCGCAACTGAATTTGAAAAGATTAGGCCTATGTCCGTGTCTTGACCAAAGCACTAGGCGGCATTACTTTGTGAGGCTAGGAGACTCAAACATGCAGGATATCGTGAGGGATTTGTACATCAAGAACGAGAAAAAGATTGTATTACTGGTCATGGACGGGGTAGGGGGCCTCCCCCGGGAGCAGGGTGGAAAAACCGAGTTGGAAACGGCAAAAACACCGAATCTCGACGCCCTGGCCGCCGCGGGGGAGTGCGGTCTGCACCTGCCTATCGGCTTCGGCATCACTCCCGGATCGGCACCGGGGCATCTGGCTCTGTTCGGGTATCAGCCAACCGACTATCCTATCGGCCGGGGCGTGGTGGCAGCCTTGGGGATTGGTTTTCCCATCCAGTCCGGGGATGTGGCGGTGCGGGTGAACTTCGCCACCCGGGATGCTGAGGGGCGCATCACGGATCGACGGGCTGGACGCATCCCCACGGAAAAGTGCGCGGAGCTGTGTGAGCTGCTCTCCGCAGTTTCAATTCCTGGAGTACAGTTGTTCATCAAGCCTGTGAAAGATTACCGAGCTGTTGTGATCTTCAGGGGCGAGGGTTTGAGCGACCATGTGGAGGACACCGATCCCCAGGCCACGGGAGTCAAGCCCCGGGATCCCAAAGCTACATCATCGAAGGGGGAGAAAACCGCCGGCATCGCCGGTCAGTTCATCCGGCAGGCCCTTGAACTTCTGAAAGATCGTAAGCCCGCCAACGCCATATTAATGAGGGGCTTCGCCGAGCTTCCCCACATCCCCTCGATGCAGGAGCGCTTCGGTTTGGACCCGGTGGCCCTGGCCGTATACCCCGACTACAAGGGCGTAAGCCGTCTGGTCGGAATGGACGTTGTGGAGGATCTCCAGGATCTGGATGCCCAGGCGGCAGCCCTGCGGGAAAATTGGGATCGCTTCAACTTCTTCTTCGTGCACCACAAGTACACCGACTCGAAGGGGGAAGACGGAGATTTCGAGGCCAAGGTTGCCGAGATCGAGAAGGTCGACCGATTCGTCCCACGGATTCTGGAGGTTAAACCGGACGTGCTGCTGGTAACCGGGGACCATTCCACGCCGGCGGTGATGCGCGCTCATTCGGCCCACCCCGTGCCGTTTCTTCTGCACGCCGGGAACCTGCGCGCCGATGCCGTAAAAGAGTTCGGAGAGCGGAATTGCGCACAGGGTCTCTGGGGCGTAATTCCGGGAGCCATGCTGATTCGCCTGTTGCTGTCCGCGGCGGAAAAACTCGCCAAGTTCGGAGCTTGAACACGGCGATGCGCGAAGCGCACGCAGCCACCGTAAACGAAGACCTGCTCGAAAGCTTCCTGAACGATCCCCGTCCCCGCTACAGACTCTACGAACCCGAACAGGTCTGCGTGGTTATGGGGGCGGGGCGCAAAGCCGAAGAGGATGTGTTCGGCCTGCGGGCAGAAGCCGATGGTGTACCCGTTTTGCGACGCCGAGGAGGAGGGGGGACCGTTGTGCTGTCCCCCGGCCAGGTGGTGCTGGCCCTGGTGACCGAGGTTGACTCCCCCTTTCAAAATCTCGCTTACTTCCGCACCATCAACCACTGGTTCCGTCTGGCCTTACAGCCCCTTGGGGTTTCGGGAATCGAGGACAGGGGAATCTCGGATCTAGCGATCGAGGATAGAAAAATCCTGGGCACCTCCCTTTACCGACGGCGAAAGATCCTCTTCTACCAGGCCAGCCTGATGGTAGACAACGACCTGTCCCTCTTCGATCGCTATCTGCGCTTTCCCTCCCGAGTACCGGACTACCGACTGGGGAGGGGCCACCTGGAGTTCTGCACGAATCTGCGGCTTCAGGGTTACCCACTCTCGATCCTGGAGGTTTCTGACAGCCTGGAAGAGGTTGTCAGGCAACGGTTGTTTGACCTAGCTTGAATCTATTTCGCTTTGCGCAGGGGAATACGCTCCAGCTCTTCCCAAAACAGGGACCGCCACCAGGGACCTTGTCTTGAAGTGGTATCCCGTTGCTTTCCCGGCTCCAGATCCGCCTCCAGCGGACGAAAGCGAAGCAGGGCCGCCCCCTTAGCCGGAAAGCGAAGCGCTTTAGGAAACGGTAGTGAGGGCAGCGCCGATTGAGCCTGACCTTCCAGGGAACACAGAAAAAAACCCCGGGCTACGGGAAACAGGGCTGCCTGTTCGGTAACCTGTTTGGAGGATTTTGTACGAGGCGGCTTTGCAGCCGGTCGCGGAGCATCTGACTGCAGCCCTTCCCGGCCGAATACCTGTCTGCCGCTGTGGTGCAGGCGCTGGAGCTCCTCCCGTGGTTCCAGGTCCCAGAACAAACATCCTTCTTGTTCAACCACCGCTCCGCTGCGCAGAAAAGGTGCCAGCTTTCCCATAGCCCGCCTCAGGGCATCTCGATTTTCCGTAGCTTTTTTGGAAACATAGTGCTCCGAGACGAAGCAGAGGGGGATCATTACCGGCAGGGCCAGGGCAGAGACCAGCCCGGCCTCTCGGTAGAGGGCTACTTGAAGCTCCCTGACCGTCTTTTCAATATTGGTGGGCGCCTTCAGGAACAACAGAACGTGCTCCACTGTCCTATTTCCCCACCCGGTTGAGGAGGACTCGAAAGGTGCTGCCTTCTCCCTCCCGGCTGTACACGTCGATTCTTCCGCCGTGCTGTTCCACGGTGGACTTCACGATCGAAAGGCCCAGGCCGGTCCCGATTTCGCTCAGCTTCTTGGCGTTCTCCGCCCTGAAAAACTCGCTGAACAGTTTGTGCTGCTCGTTTTCCGGAATGCCGATGCCGGTGTCGCTGACTTCGAGGATCACCTTGTCCTGCTCCGGACTCAGTTTCATGTTTACCTCTCCGCCTTTCGGAGTGTATTTGACGGCGTTGGACAGCAGGTTGGCTACGATCGACTGCAGACCTTCCCGGCGTCCGTAGACCACTGCGGAGTTGAGATTCGTGGGACATTGGATCTGCAGAGCGATGTCCTTCTCCTCGGCCATGCTGTTGAAGAACTCGACATTCTCTCCGAGAAGGGTACAGAGGTTGATCTTCTCCAGCTCGGAGGTGGACAGCTCGGCTCTGCCCTTGGCCAACACCAGCAGGTCCCCTATGCTGTTGGATAGAGCCTGAGCCCGGAGCTCGATGCGCTCCAGCATCTCCTTCTGCGCCTCCTGGAGATCTCCCAGAAATCCCTGAGTCAGGGTACGGACGATGGACTGGATCGAGCTCAAGGGGGAGCGCAGCTCGTGGGAGGCTTTCAGTAAAAACCAGGTCTTTGCCTGGTCCAGGCGTTTAAGATTTTCGTATACCGAGGCGTTGGCGATCGACAGGCTGATCAGATCTCCCAAGGTGGAAAACAGGGAAATTTGTTCGTGGCTCAGGCTTCTTCCCCGCTCGCCGTAGACGCACAGTGCACCCAGAACCTTGTTTTCCCGACGGAGAGGTACACAGATCAGACTCTCGGTCCGGTCATCCACCTCTGGAAAGTCCTTCTCCAGGGCGTCCTCCACCAGCACCGCGTTTCCCTCCATCAGACTCCTGTGGTAGAGGTTTTCAGCCACATCGATGGACAGATCCGTCGCCTCCCGGGTGATGCCAGCCATGGAACGCACGCGCATGGTGCCGCTGTCGGTATCCCAAAGCTTGATCGAACAGCCTCGCACTCCGGTGACCTGAATGGTAACGCCGGTGACCGCATCCAACACCTCCTGCAGATCCAGGGAAGCACCGGCCTTGTGGATGACCTCGTAGACCGCTTCCAGAGCACGAGCCCGGCGCTTGATACGCTTGATCCGGGGCAGGTCGAAGGCAATCAACAATCCCTGACCCAGGCTGAGACCCCCCACACACACGACAACCACAACGGACAGCACAGGAGAGACCGAGCCGTGGAGGAGGACCAGCACCAGGAATACCAGGGAGGATGCCCAGATGGGGCCAAGGGGTAACCAGAGTTTCTCGATCGGCAGTGTCTTTTTTTTCATTCCATAAGTCTTTCGAGAGGTCCAAGCCGCCCGACAGTCAGACGTTTTCTACAATGGCACAAAAACCTTTGTCAATCAAACAGTTTGTGCTATGATGGTGAGCGTGCAACGAAAAGTCGAGCGTCTCAGTCAACAGTTGAACCAGGTCCTCTCAACCTGGTCCGGTATCGAGGCTGTCGTTTTGGGCGAGGCGGCGGAGGCAGGCATCCTCGATCCCTATTTCACCATCTCGCTGGACGTATACCATCACTCGGGAGTACCCCAACCGGCGGAACGGAAGCAACTGTTTGCCAATCCAACCGCATTCGATACCGTACCCGGTTTCACCGAGGACCGCTTTCTCCTGGAGGAGCTGCCCGTGAAGATCCGCTACCAGGCAACGGAGCGGGTTGACTTCATGCTCAAACGCATCGCCGATCAGGAGTGGATCTTTCATGACGCCTCCACCTATCTGTTTTACAGGTTGCTGCACGGCCAAGTGCTGCAGCATGCTACGACCTGGCTCGAGCAGACCCGGAATACACTGTCCGCTTTGCCGGATCACTTCTGGAGGACGGTCAGAAACGGCGCCCGCATCTCCGCAGCCTACTATCTGAACGATCTGCGGGCGGCGGTCTATCGAGGTGACGGACTGTTCTATACCTTTTCTTTGAGCCATTTCTTACGCAGCCTCTGCAGCTTTCTCTTTGCTTTGAATCAGACCTTTGAGCCTTCCGACCGTTTGGTCGCCGAGAGAGTGCTGGAGCTTCCCCGCCTGCCGGATGGCTTCGGCGGTCGTTTCGAGAGTATGCTTCGAGACAACCCCGAGCTGCCCCCCAAGAGAAAGCTCGAGGTTGCCGAGCTTCTGGTCAAGAGCATCCTGCCGATGGAATGAAGTCCCCGGTCCTTCTCCTCCTCCTCGCCCTGATTCTGGTCGGTTGTGATGCCGGGCAGGCCGTGCTGTCGTTCGCCACTATCGGAGAGGGGGAACGAGTCGTCCTGCGACGGTTGGTCGCGGATGAGTTGGGCAACTACCTGCTCAAAGAGCCCGTCCTGGTAATCCGAAACGATCAGGCCTTCTACCTTCGCTACAGAGGCGGCGGGCTAGGCTCGACACTGCGAGTGCTGGGCCAGGAAGGTCGGGAGCTAACCGCCAAAGATCTGCCGTATGGCGCTGAGGCGATGGTCTACCTGCCCATGAAGCGGGGGCAGACCGTCCAAGGATTTCGGATCGACTCCCGGACCGCGGGCGGACGACTCGAGCTTCTCGAGGCGGGTATCGCTGATACGGTCAGTGGTTTTCAGAACTCGGGTCGGCTCCTTATAGCGGGTACTACGGTTGCAGGAGTGCATCGGGATGGAGGGGTAGCCGAGTTGGCGGTCGCAGCGCCGATCGCCACAGAAACCTCGGGCTGGCAGATTGCCATCGGGATGGAAACCCGGGCACCTTTCTCCTCTGCAGACTTTCGCCTCCGCGAGGCTCTGGCGACTCCGGTTGAAATCGCCAACCGTACGGATCCGGCGACTCCAAGTCAAGCCGCCAACCTTGCGCATCCGGGGGGTCCGTTGTCCCGGACATCCGCGCAAAGAACCTCGATTCTGATTCACCTGCGCTCAGGTGACCAGGGCGTTTCCTTCAGACACACAGCTCTGGCTGGAAAACACCGTCTGTTTCTCTACCATGGGTTGATTCCCTTCACCCCGGAGAGCCTGCGGATCGAGCCCACGGGCGGCGGAGCGGTGTGGCTGGAGAGCTTCGAGATCTTCAGTCTGCCTCAAGATAGGGCCATGGATTCGGCAGCATCCGCCGACTGGCAGGAGCAGACAGGCGTTGAAGTGTCCGGCGGGTCTAGAGGTTCGACTCCAGTGCTCCTGGATCCCCTGCCGGCGGATCCCGGAGCCGTTCTGCTCTACGATCCGACTGCCTGGCGGCAACCCGATTACGAGCTGTTCGCCTGGAGCCGCTTTCCGGACATCCTGATCATGGACACCGCCTCTTACCAGGTACAGTCCCGCTACTTCAAGCGCCTGGCCTTCTTTGTGGAGAAGCGAGGCTATCGTGGACGACTGGTGAGCAACCAGGAGTTTGCCGGTCTGCACGGCTTCAATGCCCACGACTACAGAGCGGAGGATCTGGCCCGCTTTTTTCAAACCGCTAGGGAGGAGCTGTTTGCCCTAAATCCGGAGGAGGAGCATCTCAAGCAGATCCTTCTGGCCAACGGCATCATTCGGGATGAGGGTGTTATAAACCCCGGCAAGGGGGGAATACTTTCGATCTCCCGCAGCTCCTATCCGATTTTGCGGCGGCATCTGCTGACTCACGAATGCTGGCACGGCTTGTTCTTCAGCCAGCCGGAGTTCAGAAAGGCCAGCTTCGAAGCCTGGGATCGGCTTTCAGAGCGGGAGCGGGATTTCTGGAGACTGTTGTTTCGCTGGGTGGGCTACGATACCGAGGATCCCTATTTGGCGGTCAACGAGTACCAGGCCTACCTGTTCCAACAGCCCCGCGCGGAGGTTCCGTACTACTTCACCGTTCTGACAGCCGCCCGTCTGATCTCCAGTTACCCCGATCAGGCCGTCTGGATAGGCGAGTTCATCCGCAGCGACCCGGACAGCTTCACCCGTGCCTTCGACCGCCTGGAGACCGACCTGCTGAGAATTGCCGGTATGGAGGGAGGCCGGGCAATCGAGTTTGAGTTAGCAGAATTAAAATAATTCCTCTCTTTCTTGACCTTTTCTATTGATCTTCTATTGATCATTGAAGCGAAGCCGTATTACCCTTTTAGGTACGCGACTTTACCTGTGACACGGTGGTCGTTGCTCCTGAACAGCCTTTTTCAGCCCATAATGGAGCTTTTTTGAGGTTCGCCGGTCAGTCAATGGGGAGGGGAAATGAAGGTCAGCCGACGGTTCACCCGCACGGGTGAAAGTCCTTACAAGGGAATCACCTTCGAAAAACGTCAATCCGAGATCCGCAATCCGGACGGGAAGATCATCTTCCGTCAGGAGGATGTCCAGGTACCTTCCTCCTGGTCTCAGATCGCCACCGACATCCTGGCCCAGAAGTACTTTCGCAAGACCGGAGTCCCTCGTCAAATCGACAAGAGTGGTGGAGAGACCGACGCTCGCCAGGTGTTCCACCGTCTGGCCTTCACCTGGAGCGACTGGGGTAAACGATACGGCTACTTCGACAGCGACGAAGATGCTCAGAGCTTCTACGATGAGCTGTGCTACATGCTGGCCCGGCAGATGGCCGCACCCAACTCGCCCCAGTGGTTCAACACCGGGTTGTTCTCCGTGTACGGGATCAAAGGACCCGCTCAGGGGCATCACTACGTGGATCCGGACAGCGGGGAGCTGAAAAAGGCGGACAGCGCCTATGAACGCCCGCAACCTCATGCGTGTTTCATCATCTCCGTAAATGACGACCTGGTGAATCCGGGGGGCATCATGGACCTGGTTACCAGCGAGGCCCGCCTTTTCAAGTATGGATCAGGGACCGGTACCAACTACTCGAGGCTCAGAGCCAAGCAGGAACCCTTGAGCGGCGGGGGTGTCTCATCCGGGCTGCTGTCTTTCCTGAGAGTCGGTGACCGTTCCGCCTCGGCCATCAAGAGCGGTGGAACCACCCGCCGGGCCGCCCGTATGGTGACTCTGGACGCGGATCATCCCGACGTGGAGGAGTACATCAACTGGAAGGTGGCGGAAGAGCAGAAGGTCGTGTCCATGGTGATCGGCAGCAGGGTATTGAAGAAGCACACCCGTCTGATCGAACAAGCGGTGAGCTCCGCTAGTGCGGGGGATGACGCCAGTCTCGATGGTCAAACTCCCGACAAGCAGACCTTCGATCCCGACAGGAACCCTGGACTCCAGGAAGCGATCCGGCAGGCCCTGGGCGAAGAGGTTCCGCCCGCTTACATTTACAGGATTCTCCAGCTCCTTGCCCAGGGAGTCCGTGGTCTGGAAATCGAAGAGTACACCACCGAGTGGGACGAGGAAGCCTACAATACGGTCAGCGGACAGTCCTCCAACAACTCCGTTCGCCTGACCTCCGCGTTCATGAAGGCCGTGATGGAGGACGGACCCTGGATTCTGACCGGTCGGGTAGAAACCAAGCTCAAGATAGAGCTTCCGGCGCGCAAGATCTGGGATCAGATCGCCTATGCGGCCTGGAACTGCGCCGATCCGGGAATTCAATTTCACTCGACCATCAATGAATGGCATACCTGTCCGGCCGACGGGGAGATCAAGGCCTCCAATCCCTGCTCGGAGTACATGTTTCTCGACGATACGGCCTGCAACCTGGCTTCTCTCAACCTGATGAGCTTTTACGACCAGAAAACGGGCCGTTTCGATGTGGAGGCTCTGCTGCATGGGATCCACATCTGGACGATTGTGCTGGAGATCAGCGTACTAATGGCCCAGTTTCCCACCCCGGAGATCGCCAGGAGGAGCTACCTGTACCGCACCTTGGGACTGGGCTATGCCAATCTGGGCAGCCTGCTCATGGTGATGGGCATCCCCTACGACAGCGAGCAGGGACGCAGCCTGGCCGCCTGCCTGACCGCCCTGCTCAGCGGGCAGGCATACCTGACCTCAGCCCGACTGGCTGAGCAGCTGGGACCCTTCCCGCGCTTCGAAGCGAACAGGGAACAGATGCTGCGGGTGATCCGCAATCATCGCCGTGCCATCCACAGTGCGCCTGATGAGGAGTACGAAGAGCTGACCGTATTCCCCAAACCTCTGGATCCTGAATCCTGTCCCCCGTCAATGCTGGAGGCAGCTCGCCGGGTCTGGGATCGAGCGTTGGAGATGGGTGAGCGCCACGGATACCGCAACGCCCAGGTTACCGCAATCGCTCCGACCGGCACCATCGGGTTGGTCATGGACTGCGACACCACGGGAGTGGAGCCGGATTTCGCGCTGGTGAAGTTCAAGAAGCTCGCCGGAGGCGGCTACTTCAAGATCATCAATACCTCGATCCCGCCGGCCTTGAAACAGTTGGGTTACGAAAAAAAACAGATCGAAGAGATCACCGCCTACTGTGTGGGTCGGGGAACACTCAAGGATGCTCCCGGACTTTCATGGAAAGCTTTGAAGGCCAAAGGATTCAGTGATGCGGTGCTGAGACGGATCGACAAGTCGCTGCAGAGCGCCTTTTCCATCCAATCCGCCTTTGTTCCCTCCGTAATTGGCGAGGAGCTGCTGGCAAAGAAGCTGAACCTGAATCCGGAG
>CP070696.1:1186058-1202385 GCA_020353535.1 Spirochaetaceae bacterium
CAGGCCACCGGGCAATTCTTGGCACAGACCGTGCATCCCGTACAGTTTTGCGGATCGATGCTGTAGGTGATCAGGGCTTTACAGACACCAGAGGGGCAGCGTTTGTCCCGGATGTGGGCCTCGTACTCATCCCGGAAGTAGCGGATCGTTGTCAGGACGGGGTTGGGGGCGGTGTTTCCCAGTCCGCAGAGTGCGGTTTCCTTTATCTGTTTGCCCATTTTTTCCAGAAGCTCGATGTCGCCCTCCTGGCCCTTGCCTTGGGTGATGTTCTCCAGGATGTTCAGCATGTGCCAGGTGCCTTCGCGGCACGGGGAGCACTTGCCGCAGGACTCTTCCTGGGTGAAGGAGATGAAGTATCGGGCAACCTCCACCATGCAGTTTCCCTCATCCATGACGATCATGCCGCCCGAGCCCATGATCGAGCCGGCCTGGGTCAGGGACTCATAATCCACGGGCGTGTCCAGCAGGCTCTCGGGGATGCAGCCGCCCGAAGGACCGCCGGTCTGCACGGCCTTGAACCTCTTGCCATCCGGGATACCGCCGCCGATGTCGAAAACGATCTCTCTCATGGTAATGCCCATGGGGACCTCGACTAACCCGGTGTTGTTTACTTTCCCCACCAGGGAAAAGACCTTCGTACCCTTGCTGGTGGCAGTCCCGATCGAGGAGTACCATTGGGCTCCGCGGTTGATGATGTGGGGCACGTTGGCCCAGGTTTCCACGTTGTTGATATTCGTGGGTTTACCCATGTAGCCGGATTGAGCGGGGTAGGGGGGGCGCACCCGTGGTTCGGGTAGCATGCCTTCCAGGGATCCGATCAGAGAGGTTTCCTCTCCACAGACGAACGCTCCGGCGCCCTTGCTCACCGATATGTCGAAGCTGAAATCCGTTTCGAGAATCCCCTCGCCGAGCAAACCGTAATCCCGCGCCTGCTCGATAGCCTGAGTCAACCTCTCCAGGGCCAGGGGATACTCGCCTCGAATGTAGATGAAACCGTGGGAGGCTCCGATGGCGTAGGCGCCGATCAACATCCCCTCCAGCAGGGCGTGGGGATCGGATTCTACGATCGAGCGGTCCATGAACGCTCCGGGGTCCCCCTCGTCGGAATTGCAGATGATGTATTTGGCGATGGGCGATGTGTCGGTCCCCTCCGCCAGGGCGTTGCGGCAGAACTCCCACTTTTTCCCCGTGGGGAATCCGGCGCCGCCCCGGCCGCGTAGACCTGAAGCCTTGATCTCTTCTATGACCTGTTCCGGAGTCATTTCGGTCAGCGCCTTGGACAGGGCCTGATACCCCCCCATGGCGATGTACTCGTCTATGTTTTCCGGATCGATCAGTCCCCGATTCGCCAGGGCGATGAGCTGTTGCTTGCCGAAGAAGGGGATATCGCTCATCTTAGGGATCGGAGCCTCGTCCTTGGCCGGGGTATACATCAGCTTTTCCACAGGCCGGCCCTTGAGCAGGTGCTCCTCCACCAGATGGGGTATATCCTCCTCGGTGAGCAGCTGATAGAAGATATCATCCGGTTTGACCACGACGATCGGACCATTTGCGCAGAAACCGTTGCAGCCGGTGGTGATGACCTGGATCTCCTCTTGAAGCTTGTGTTTTTCGATCTCCTTCTCCAGCGCGGTTTTCACCTTGAAGGAATTGTTGGATACGCAGCCGGTTCCGGCGCATACCAGCAGGTTGAATCTGAAGTTCCCCATCTATCCCAACCTCTCGCTGCCGACCGCCAGAGCGTAGTCTTTGACAGCCTTGCCGCCTTTGACGTGCTCCTCGAATATCTTCTCCGCCTTAGCGGGGGTCAGGTCGACGTACTTTACCGGGGCTTGTCCGGCTATTTCCACCGTCGCCATGGGTTCCCGCTTGCACAGCCCCGCGCAGCCGGAGGTGGTTACCACTACATCATCGCTGCCGGACCGCTCCACCAGATCGAGGAAGGCGTGAAGAATCTCCCGGGCTCCGGAAGCGATGCCGCAGGTGCCGAGATGAACATTGATCTTTGCCTTCCCTTCAGCCTCGCGAAGCCGCGAGACCGATTTCATCCGTTCCCGGATTTTATTTAGATCCTCAGGTTTGAGTTTCATTTTCTCCCTCCATGGGTACAACTTCGTAGTCAAAGGAAAACTCGATTTCCGGATGACTGGCTTGCAAAGTATATAGCGTCTTCTCGAGATTCCCCATAGGCTTGCGATCGGGGTGATGCAGGCCGAAATCCGCCTGTATCGTTGTCCCGCTTCCCGGTCGGGATTCCACCGTCAGGCTGCCCCCGCTTTCCCGGGCCGCCTGAGCGAACAGGGACAATCCCAGGCCCACAGTTTTTTTCTGCTTGGTGGTAAAGAACGGGTTCCGGACAAGTTGCAGGGTTTCCCGGTCCATGCCGATGCCGTTGTCCTCAATGCGGATGTGCAGACGATCCTGGATGTAATCCTCCCGGATGCAGATGTGGACCCGGGATGCCCGAGCGGCGATTGAATTGTCGACCAGATCCATGATATGCAACGACAGATCCTCCATGAGTCAGGCGACCCGAGGTTCGTAGGCCAGAATCTTGCGCCCTTGATTGCCCGCCAGAGCCAGGGCGATCTCGGAAACCGTAACTTCCTTGACCAGAAAAGTGGTGTAGGCCTGTCCGATCTCTTCGGGGAAATGAGCGTCGGAGCAGCGGACCAGGGGCAGGTTTCCTATCTTTGCTAGGGGGTAGCGCTCCAGTGGGCCGGCGTGCCGGGACAGCTCCACCGCGTCCAGTGCCAGGTCATCCGGAACGAAGCCCAGCTGGCTCAGGAGGCTGAAGTTCTGCTTGTCCACGTGGGAGGCGATCGCCAAACCTTCCAGCCCGTGTATCTCCTCCACGATTCGTCCGATGCCCAAATCCGCAGCGCCGATCAGTAGCGCCGTTTCCAGGGCAACGGGATCCCCACTTTTATCCACGACGATCTGATCACCGAACAGATCCGGATTGTTTTCCCCCGACAGGTGTTCCTTCACCAGATCGGCAAAGGTCTGCAGATTCGCGAAACTGTCAAAAAGAGCCAACAGATGAATCTCCTCTGCCGAGCTCACCTCCATTCCGGCGATGATTCCGATCCCCGCCTCCATACCTGCCTCCCGCACGGCCGACGCATTCGCCGCAGCGTTGTGATCGCAGATCGCGATACCCTGCAAGCCTGCGCCCTGCGCCCGCTCGATGATCGTTGCGGGTACCATGCTGTTGTCTCCGCAGGGGGAGAGGCAGGTATGCACGTGAAGATCCATCCTAAGCTCCCTCAGCATCGGCCTGTTGTCCCGGAATGCCCAATTCGTAGAGTCTGCCGATCAGCTCGAAGGCGGGAAGCTCGCTCACCAGGATCGGAACCCCCTTTTCCTCCGCTTTCATCACCGTATCGGCTTCCGGCTCCCTGCCGTTTACAAGGACGATTCCAGCCAGTTCTTTCATGGCAGCTACTGCAACAATGTTTACATGGATCTGTAGTGTAACCCAGAGATCTCCCTGTTCAGCATGGGCCATGACATCACTCATCAGGTCGCTGGCATACCCGCCCCGAACCTCCGTGTCCATCTGTTTCGCGGCCGAGCGGATCCGCAGATCGAGGGTTTCTGAAACTTCTCTCAGGCGCATTGCTTGTCCTCCGCACCAGTAGGAATACCGATCTTCAGAGTCGTGCCCCGGCCCAACGTGGAGGTGAGATCGAAATCCCGGGCGCAGTTCCTGATATTCGGCAGACCCATGCCGGCTCCGAATCCCAGTTCCCGTACCCAGTCGGGTGCGGTGGAGTAGCCGGGTTCGACCGCCTGCACCACATCTGCGATTCCCTCTCCCCTGTCCCGAACCTCTATGCGGATCACATCGGGCTCCACATTGACGTCCACCCTGCCTTCCTCCGCATAGATGATCACATTCATCTCAGCCTCGTAGGTGGCGATGGCGGCACGGCGCACGACGTCGGGATGAATACCCAGGCGCTTGAGGGAGCGTTTCAGATCGCTGGCCACTTCCCCTCCCTGTTCGATTTTCTTGCCCTGAATGTGGTAGTGGAAGTTGATCGTGACTTTATCGGCAATCATGTCTTCGAAAAAATGGCTGGCCCGGTAGCGATGGATTTCCTCTTCGTGATAATCGATCTGCAGCTCGTGAAGCAGTCCTTCAATGATATCGCCCTTGGTAATCAATCCCACCAGCGTGTTATTCTCCCGGTCCAGGACCGGAAGCCGGCCGTAGCCGAACTCCTCGAGCTTGCTCACCGCGTGCACCAGGGGTTCGTCGGCATAAAGTGTCTGTACCTTCTGCGACATGATCTGCTCCACCGGACAGTCCGCGCCCCCCTGGGTAAGCCAGGTGATCAGGTCCTCGACGCTGACCAGGCCTATCAAGCGCTTGCCCTCCGTGACCGGAGTCCCGGAAATCCGGTTGTCCCGAAGGATCGTTCTCAGTTCGCTCATTTTCGTGGTGGGATGCACAGATATGAGTTTCCTGGTCATGACTTCGGTTACCTTCAGCTCGTAGACCAGCTCCTGGATCTTGGTAAACTGAGAGGTTTTATTCTCAAGTTTCATCGCAGCTGAGCAATCCCGCGGCGTACAGCTTGCCACAGGCCAGATACATTGAAAATTTACATATCAGCAGAGGAAGCTGGTTTTTCCGGGCCAGTTCAAGGGTTTCAACGGGCGGTCTTTTTCCGCGGACGAAGCAGATGGCGGAGATCTCCGACATCTCCGCTGTGCGCACCACCTGAGGATTGGTCAATCCCGTTAGCAGCAGACTGCCCTGCATGCTCTGGCAGAGCACGTCGCTCATCAAATCAGACCCGCAGGCCCGTTCGATTTCGAGTCGATCGAGATCTTCACCGTACAGGACCTCTGCCCGCAGAATCTCAATAATTTCGGAGAACTTCATCGTCTAGGCCTCTGAAGACTCCTCAGCAGGTTTTGCCTCCTGTCGGAGAGTCTTGCTCAGTTTTGCCACCTTCTTCTGATCCATCTTCCCGAAATACTCGCCGTTCACGGTGATCAGCGGTCCCAGGGCACAGGCACCCAGGCAGTTCACGGTCTCCAGGGTGAAGTTTCCGTCCTTAGAGGTCTCGCCGGGCTTGATCTGCAGATCCCGTTCGAGGGTGTCCACAACCTGCGAGGCACCCCTTACGTGGCAGGCGGTGCCGACGCAGACACAGACGTGCTTCTTTCCGATCGGTTCCAGCCGGAATGAGCTGTAGAAGGTGGCCAGGCTGTAGAAAATGCTGATGGGAACCTCGATCAGCTTCGAAACTTCCTGCAGAACCTCTTCGGGCAGGTAGCCGTACTCCTGGCTGATATCCTGCATAACCGCAATCAGGGAACTGATTCCGCTCTTGTAGCGCTCTACGATCGATTGGAGTTTCTCTGTGACTTCTACTGCCATATATGCCTATGTACCTTCCCTAATGAATAATCACCCGCCAGCGTTTCTTGGTGTCGAATTTGTTGTTCAAGGCCATCTGCCGCACAATGGTGAGATAGTCGGGAATCGAGATGGCCACATCGTTCTTTACCTTAACCTGACAGGCCAGGCGCATCCCCTCCTGCTTCTCCTGTCGGCTCATGAAGATCTCTTCGGTGGGCAGGATCTGGCCTCCACCGCTTTCCACCTTGACCTTGCAGTAGCCGCAGCTCCCCTTGCCCCCGCAGGAGGAGTTGATCTCCACCTTGTTGCCGATCAGATAGGAGAGCAGTGTATTGCCCCCCTGTATGTCGAACTCCTGTTTTTCCTCCCCCTGAGCAACCGTGATCCTGCATCGCCCGTAGGTGACAAGCAGCCTGTCCGCTACGGCCAGCAGGATGGTGATGACCAAGAGGATCGCGTTCATGAGTATCAGGGGCGTGAAGTTCATTGGACGTTCACCATTCCCGAGAAACCCAAAAAGGCGAGGGCCAGGATCCCTGCCGTCACCATGATGATGCCGGGACCTCGCATTCCTTTAGGTATGTCCCCGGTGAGCTTTAATTTTTCGTTTATCGCCGCCACGATCACGATGGCAAGGGTCCAGCCCACGGCCGACCCTACGGCGAAAACGATCGTGGATACGAAGTTGTACTTACGGATTACCATGAAAAGGCTGACCGCCAGTACGGTACAGTTCACGGTGATCAGGGGCAGGAAGATACCGAACGCCGCCTGAAGTACGGGAAAGAAGCGCTCCATAATCATCTCCACAAGTTGTACGGAAGCGGCGATTACGATGATGAACACCACGTAGTAGATCAGGGTGCTCCCGGTCGGTACCAGGATCAGGTTGTAGATCGGCCAGTTGATCAGCGCTGTCAGGGTCACCACGAAGATGACGGCAAAACCCATGCCCGTAGCCGTACGCAGACTCCTGGACAGGGAGATGAACGGGCACATTCCCAAAAGATAGGTCAGGGCAATGTTGTGGGTGAGGATAGCGGCCAGAAAAATCGTCAGCAGACTGAGTGCGATCATGCTCTCATCCCCCCTATTCCTCTTCCATCCCGGCCAGACTGCGGCCGATCCAGATGAATACTGCCAGTACGAAGAACGCTCCCGGTGCCATGGCCATGACCACCCATTTCGTAAAACCCGCCGGCATGACCTGGAAGCCGAGGATGGTTCCGAATCCAAGGAGCTCCCGAACTACCGCCACACTTACGAGGGTATAGGTGTAGCCAAAGCCGTTGGCCAGGGCATCAATCAGTGATTGGCCGATCCTGTTTTGAATGTAGAAGGCTTCAGCTCTACCCATGATGATGCAGTTGGTGATGATCAATCCGACGTAAGGTCCGATCGCCTGGCTGATGTCGGGAAATAGAGCCTTGAGAACCCGATCCACGACGATGACGAAGGTGGCGATCACGATCATGTAGGTGATCATCCGTACCCGTGTGGGGATCAGCCTGCGAAGCATGGCGATCAGCAGCCCCGTGGCCAGCAGCACGAAGGTTACTCCCGCACCCATGGCGATGGCATTCTCCACTTTGTTACTCACCGCCAGGGCGGAACAGATGCCCAGGATCATGGAGAATATGGGGTGATCCCTCCAGACGCCATTGATGAAGGTCTTTAGGCTCTGGCCTTTGCTGAGCGTGGAACTCTTCATTGGTTCTCCCCCTGCCTGATCGCCGGCATGGTCACCTGCAGGTTCTCGTTCAGAATTGAGATGAAGGCATCCGAGGTCATGGTTGCGCCTGTTATCGAATCGATCTCGTTGTCCGCGCTTCCTCGTCCCGGTTGAACCAGTTTCAATCCTTCAGCGAAACGCTTGCCCTCGAATTGGGCCAGATAGTCCGCTTCGGTAATCCGGCTACCCAGTCCGGGAGTCTCCTCCTGGCGGATGATGGTGATCCCCTTCAGGGTTTCGAAATCCGGCTGCACAGCGATGATGCCTTCGATGGGACCCCAAAGGCCCGAACCGGAGTAGGAGAAGGCGATATTGCTGTCTGCCGTTACGTAGTAGATCGTTCCCTCCTCCTGCCTCTGCTCGACATTTTCCGCGAAGATTTCCTCCACGCTGTCCGCATCAAAAATGATGTTCAGGGCTTTCAGGATACTCGATTTCGTGGCGATCTGCTCGTTTTTTTCGATGACCGGAGTTGTAAAGAAGTTGACAGTCACCAGGGCGGTGGTAAGGATGCTGCCCAGGACGAGGACGAAAACAATCATGAGGATCTTGTCTTTCATCGTTTTGCCGGCCTGTACTTCAGATTTACCACGATGTTGTCAATCAAGGGTGCGAAGGCATTCATTATCACGATGCTGAACATCACTCCTTCGGTGAATCCGCTGAACGTGCGGATCAGCACGGTGAGGATTCCGCAGCTGAAGCCGAAGACGAGCTTCCCGAATTTGGTCGCAGGGGAGGTTACCGGATCCGTAGCCATGAACACCGCACCGAACAACAGTCCGCCTGAGAGCAGCTGGAACAGCGGCGGGGCAAAAGTCTGCGGGCCCAGCCCGTACCCGATCAAGGCGAACACGGCCACGGAGGTCAGGTAGCTCAGGGTGATCCGCCAGCTGGAAACACGGGTGATCATCAGCAGCAGGGCACCGGCGATGATCCCGATACGAAACACCTCCCCCGCGCTGCCGGCGACCTGCCCAAACAGGAGGTCAAGATAGGGCGCAGCGCTCTGAGTGGATCGATACACGGCCAGGGGAGTGGCAGCGGTGATCGCATCGGAGAAGGGTGCCCGCCAGGTAGCGGACATGATCTCAGGAAAGGCGATGGTGATGAAGATGCGTCCGACCAGCGCCGGGTTGAAGATGTTGCGTCCGGTGCCGCCGAACACCTCTTTACCAAAGAATACCCCGAAGGCGACGCCCACGGCTACGACCCACAGCGGGGTGGTGGGCGGTAGCACTAGTGGGAAGATCAATCCCGTCACCAGGAAGCCTTCCTCTATCTCCTTCTTGCGAATCAGGGCGAACAAAACCTCGATGATTCCTCCCACCACATAAGAGGTGAGAATCATGGCCAGGACGTACCAGCCGAAGAAAACGATCGCCGCCACAGTTGTGGGGATCATGGCCAGTATGACGACGGACATGTAGCGCTTGATCTCGATGTGGTCGACGAAGTGGGGCGCCCCCGCCGTGGTTTGCGGACTGCCTAAGACGATGCCCTCCAGGGTTTCGATGACCGGTTTGACCGGGCGGAGGACTCTGGCATGCTTCATTCCGTCGAAGAGGCTCTTCACGATCTTCATGATTGCTACTCCCCGGTTCCCCGTACTCCGGCTGCCCGTACGCCGGCTGCCCGTACGCCGGCTGCCCGTACGCCGGGCTCCGCGCCGCCGGCAGTTCCTGGAATCCCTTTGAGACCCTTGCTTCTGGCCTCTTCCAGGCGGGGATCGAGCCCTTCGGCCTTGAGCTTCTCCTTGCCTTCCCGCAGCAGCTGGGCCAGCGGGATTTTCGAGGTACAGACGTAGGTGCAAAGATTGCAGTCGATGCAGTCGAAAATCCGATAGCGGACCAGGACCTCGTCGATTAAACCCCGCTGTACGTAGCGGTGCAGGAGGTGGGGCAGAATACCGGCGGGGCATACGCTGTCGCAGAAGGTACAGGCGATGCAGGGCCGGTGTTCCCCGTGGATGTTCGTGTCAATGGTTTTCGTGAAGGGAACGAAACTGGCGACGAAGGTACGGGAGTAGGAATCCGTTCGAAACCCGGGACGGGAAAAAGGCATTGGCGGACCCTGTAATTCTTCGGGGACGGCGATCACGGTCGCCAGCAGGGGGTCCACCGCTGCGTCATCAAGCATCTCACCGGTCAACAGGCTATTGCGCACGATTCGTTGCGGACCTCTTCGATCCAGGTACTTATCCATCACCTGTTCGAGCGGGGTGCCGATACGAACCCGCACGTGCGGGCGTTCGGAAAAGCCTTGACCGGCCAGGGCGACGATTCTTTCGATCGCCGGTTTTCCCGTAGCCACCGCATCCCGCACCAGGAGAAGGGCCTGCAGATCTATGACCAGCACCCCCTGGTTGAGCGCAGAGAAGCCGTGGGCATACTCCCGGCCGAGTACGGTCGGAATCAGGATCTCCGCACGGTTGTTCGGGTATTTGTTATCTACCGTGTGCAGGTGTACCCGTTCGAGCTCATATTGAATGCAAGCCGTTTGCACCTGCTGGAGCAAGGTCTTCTGCCTCTTTCCGCCGACCAGGTGCAGCCCCGCTTTGGGCATGATCTTTGCCAGAATCGCCAGGCCCTCAGCCACCTGGGTGAGCTCTCTTCCTGCGAGTATTGCGGACACCGAAGGATTGAACACTTCCGCCGGCACCATCTGCAGCAGGATGTGCTCCACTTCTTTGGGAGCGATCGCCGCACTGTTGAAGCGCGTGGGAATGCCGCCGGCCACGCAACCGGAAGCACCGGAGAGGTATACGAGCTTCTCCAGCATTGCGGGTTTGAGCTTTTTCCACTCCGCCGCGTAATCCTCTACGGGTTTCCAGGAATCCGTGCCGTCGCTGCGGATTTTCACCGCCGGGTTCGGTTGCTTGCGGATCTCTTCGACCGTACCGTTTACCGTGGCCAGGACCGGGTTGCCCACGGATTCGTCATCTCTGGCAATGATCTGCCCCGCAGCGACCGTCTCTCCTTTCTCGACAAGCAGACGTCCAGGGGCGGTGTCCACAGCTTGCAGGTGTATTGTGACCAGCTGGGGCAATCCGATCTCCACGATCCCGGTGTGGGGTTGTCCGGTGAAACGGGCAAACCGGTAACCCCCGATAGTTCTTTTGCGTGTACTCGCCATACGTCCTTTGTGCGTTCAGCTCCCCAGCGCGACGCGGGGGAGCTGAACTTTCCTTCAGAAATTAAAGTTGATTCGGGATTACCAGTTCTTTGGACCGCTCTTTACGGCCATCTTGCCGCTGTTTGGATCGACGCTGTGACAGTTCAGGCAGGCGCCTTGATAGACTGTGACGAACACGTTTTCGCTGGGATTGCGGTAGTGGTCCTTGTGGGTAATGTCGTTGAGCGGACCCGCCTTGGTTCCGGCTTTGTGACACATCAGGCAGTCTTGGGGTAGATTCTTAACGATGGCGTCGATCTTGGGGTGTCCGGACATATTGGCCAGTTCGACGTTGAGCCGGTAATCGTCGCCGCCCGAGGCTTTGTGGCAATCCACACATCCGTTGGGATGCTCGTCTTTCACGGTAACTCCCGGCAGAAATGGCTTGTTGTTGTCCGCGGCGACCAGGAACACGGTTATCGTTACCACCCCGGCAACAAGAAGGAAAAAGATCAGAATCTTGCTTGCTGTTTTCATCTCCGCTGCTCCTTTTAAAAAAGTTGTATTCGTGCCGCTCAAGTATTGCGGCCGTCCATTCATCAGCAATGATGAACAAAACGCAGAAAAATCATTAGTGAATCAGTTCACAATCCACTTACACTACTGTATAATATATCGAATTTCAAGGGGAATTCAGCCGATTCCGGTAAAACTTTCACGATTTTCTATATAATGTATTTTAAATATTGGCAAGAGGAGGAAAGCCATGTTTTGGAAAGATCCTAAGGGTCTAAAGAGCATTCCGATGTACTCCAAGATCGGAATCACCATCCTGTTGATCGTTGCCGGGGTCGGGTATCTGTTGGGTTTCGCCAACATTATCGCAACCTATGGGCCGATCGACGAAAAGCCGGGGATGTCCATTCAAGACATCCGCATCGCCTTCTACGGAGCTCGGGAAAAGACCAAGCTCGAGAAGTCCATCGACGGAACCATGAAAGAGTATTTCATGGATGAGGCGGGTTACCAAGCCACAAAGGATTGGATTGCCGCGGGAGCGCCGGAAAACGGCTTCCCCCGCATCAAGGAGATCTTCGACGTGTCCTGCAGCACCTGTCACTCCGCCGACGCCCAAGTAGCCGGAGTCGTGACCGTTGAGTACGAGGACGTGGCCGAGTACCTGAAGCAGGATACGGGCAAGTCCGTCTCCCGCTTGATCTCTCTGAGCCATACCCACATTCATGGGACGCTGCCGGTGATGTTCGCCCTGATCTTCATCTTTTCCTTTACTCTCTACAAGAATTGGATCAAGACCCTGGTGATCGCCTTCTCCGCTGTGGCTATCCTGGCGGACGTTGCAGCCTGGTGGCTGGCCAAGCTGGCCGCCTTTTTGGCGCCGATAGTGATTCTGGGTGGTCTTACGCTGGCTCTGGCCAATGCGGCGTTGATCCTGCTGCCCCTGTACGAGCTCTGGATCAAGAAGGAGTAGGGCAGGCTAGCTGTTCATAGGCAATCCCATCCCTCCGTTGTCGGTGTTTTCTCCAACCATCCGACGGCGGGGGGATTTGTTTTTATAGGCTGGGACCGGATTTCCCGAGAGTAATCATAGCTGTAGTTCTGCTCTTTCCTCCTAAGATGTTTCGCTATATATTAAAAAATAAATAAGAATGGGAGGAGAAAAATGAAAAAGCTCCATCTCTCGATATTGGTTTTGCTCATCTGTGCAGCTGTCTGGACTCCGGCCGAGACCGTTGTATCCCACGCCTTGGCGATGCGAGGTGAACCCAAATATCCTGCGGGATTCAGACAATTCGATTACGTAAATCCCAATGCCCCTAAAGGCGGGATGGTAACTTTCTACACGCTGGGTACCTATGACAGTTTCAACCGCTACGCCCAGCGCGGGGATCCTGCCGTGGCCAGTGACAGCTTCAACGACACCCTGATGATCGGCTCCGACGATGAGATAGACGTATCCTACGGATTGATCGCCGAGAAAGTGGAGTATGACAGTAATTATCGCTGGATCATCTTTCAAATAAACTCCAAAGCCAGGCACCAGGACGGCAGGGCGATCACCGCTGAAGATGTGGTGTTCAGCTTCAATAAGTTCGTCGAGGAGGGGGTTCCCCAGTTCAAGAGCTACTACAGCGCGGTCGAGGAGGTAGAGGCTGTGGATCGCCTGCGGGTGAGATTCACCCTGTCCGAATCGG
Source organism: Spirochaetaceae bacterium (assembly GCA_020353535.1). GTDB lineage: Bacteria > Spirochaetota > Spirochaetia > SZUA-6 > DRHE01 > JAFGQJ01. Next base: position 1,198,498 of record CP070696.1, read on the forward strand.
ACAAGGAGACCATGGTAAGCCTCGGCGGATTGACCGTGCTGCCCAAGCATTACTGGGAGTCTCGAAATCTCTCCGAGCCGCTGACGGAGGTCCCGATCGGCAGCGGGGCGTACACCGTGAGCGATTACAGGATGGGCCAGTACATAATCTACGAGCGCAAGAAGGACTACTGGGCCAGGGATCTGCCCGTGAACCGCGGCAGGCTCAATTTCGATTTCATCCGTTATGACTTCTATCGGGATCAGACCGTGGCTTTCGAGGCCTTCAAGGCCGGGGAGTACGACATCCGGGTGGAGAACGAGGCCAAGAAGTGGGCAACCCAGTACACGGGTTCCGCCATCGATGCCGGATATATAAAAATGGAAGAGATTCCCCACGAGATCCCGCCGGGAATGCAGGCCTTCATCTTCAATATCCAGCGGCCCGTTTTCCAGGACCGCCGGGTGCGAATGGCCCTGAACTACCTTATGGATTTCGAGTGGATGAACCGCAACATCTTCTACGATCAGTACACCCGGACCCGCAGCTACTTCCAGAACACGGAATACGCGGCGACCGCTCTGCCCGGCCGGGAGGAGCTGAAGATCCTGGAACCGATCCGTGACAAGATCCCCCCAGAGGTCTTCAGCAAGGAGTATGTTCCACCGGTTACCGACGGGTCGGGGAACATCCGGACTCAGATCCGGGAAGCCACCAGGCTGTTGCAGCAAGCCGGCTGGGAGGTGCGGAACCAGCAGCTGGTGAATACCCGTACAGGCGAGCCTTTCGAGTTCGAGCTGATGATCTACACCGATACGACGGAGCGGATCGCCATTCCGCTGAAGAAGAACCTCGAGCGAGTGGGAATCACGATGAACATCCGCAAAGTGGATCCATCCCAGTACCTCAATCGCTGGCACGATCATGATTTTGATATGGTTTCCAGTGGATTTTCGGCTCACTTCTATCCCGACACCACGATGAAGATCGTGTGGGGCAGTGATTATATCGACTCGACCTACAACCAGGCGGCGGTTCAAGATGAGGCGGTTGATTATCTGCTCGCCGGCATCGACGAAAACCAGGGTGACGACAAAGCCCTGCTGTACTGGGGTCGGGCGTTTGACAGGGTGGTGACCTGGAATCACTACGTGATCCCTCAGTGGCATCTCAGCATGTTCCGGGTGGCATCGTGGGACAAGTTCAGCAGGCCCGCTGTGCGCCCCAAATACACCCTTGGCGTCGACACCTGGTGGGTAGACCTGGTTAAAGAGAGCAGGTTGCCCAAGCGCTAGCCCGGGATGCTTTCCTACATCATCCGCCGCCTTCTGCTCATCATTCCCACTCTCTGGGCGATCATCACGATAAATTTCTTCATCGTGCAGGTCGCCCCCGGCGGCCCGGTAGAGCAGATGGTGGCGGAGATGCGGGGAATTCGGGTGAATACCCGCCTGGAAAGGTTGTCCGGCATCACAGCGGATGAGGTCACATCCTCCGAAAAGGAGGAGGACAGCACCTCTGCCTATAGGGGCGCCCGCGGACTGGATCCGGAAGTGATCGAAGAGATAAAACGACGTTTCGGTTTCGACAGGCCGCTGCATGTTCGCTACTTCGATATGCTGAAGCGCTACGTGGTGTTCGATTTCGGTGAGAGCCTGTTCCGCGGGGGGACAGTGATTGGCTTGATCGGCCGGCGTTTGCCAATTTCGATTTCCCTCGGAATCTGGAGCACCCTGTTCATCTACCTGATTTCCATTCCCCTAGGGATCGCCAAGGCGGTGCGGCACGGAAGTCGCTTTGACCTGGCAACGAGCACGGTGGTCACCGTGGGTTACGCCATACCGTCGTTTCTCTTCGCCATTCTCCTGATCGTTCTGTTCGCAGGAGGATCCTATCTGAAGATCTTTCCCCTTCGCGGTCTGGTATCGGCAAATTTCGACGAGCTGAGCCTGCTGGGTAAAATCGCCGACTACTTCTGGCACCTGGCCCTGCCGATCACCGCGATGACCATCGGCGGCTATGCCACCCTGACCATGCTCACGAAGAACTCTTTCCTGGACGAGATTAACAAGCAGTATGTCATGACGGCACGGGCTAAGGGATTGGCCGAGAGAAAGATCCTCTTCGGGCATGTGTTTCGTAATGCAATGCTGCTGATCATCGCCGGATTTCCCGCCGCCTTTATCAGCATGTTTTTCACAGGAAGCGTTCTCATCGAGGTGATGTTCTCCCTCGAAGGATTGGGCCTGCTCGGATTCGAAGCCGCCACCCAGAGGGATTATCCCCTCATGTTTGCAACTCTGTATATCTTCACGCTCATGGGACTGGTGTTGGGACTGATCAGCGACCTTACCTATACGCTTGTGGATCCGCGTATAGACTTCGAGTCCCGGCAGGTGTAGCGGGGTGAGGCAGGGACTATGATTCGCATGAGCAAGTTGAACCAGGAACGCTGGCTGCGATTCAAGGCCAACAAGCGGGGATTCATCTCCCTGTGGATCTTTCTGTTTTTCTTCATCCTGAGCCTCTTTGCCGAGATGATAGCTAACGACGTACCCCTAGTGATCCGTTTCGACGGGCGAATCTACCTTCCCCTGTTCAAGGAGTACGCGGAAACGGAGTTTGGAGGTGAGTTCGAAACCGCCGCGGATTACCGGGACCCCTATGTACTAGATCTGATTAATGAAGGCGGCTGGATGCTGTGGCCGCCGATTCGCTTCAGCCACGACACCATCAACTACGATCTGCCCAGCCCGGCACCCTCTCCACCGAGTCGGATCAACCTTTTGGGTACCGATGACCGGGGCAGGGACGTGCTGGCCCGGGTGATCTATGGTTTTCGCGTCTCGGTACTGTTCGGTTTTATCCTCACGTTCTTCTCCACGATAATTGGAGTGGCTGTGGGTGCTGTCCAGGGGTATTACGGCGGCTGGATCGACCTGCTGGGCCAGCGATTCATGGAGATCTGGTCGGGCATCCCTACGCTGTACATCCTGATCATCCTCTCCAGCGTGGTTCAACCGGGTTTTTGGCTGTTGCTGTTCATCCTGCTGTTGTTCAGCTGGATGAGTTTTGTCGGCGTGGTGCGCGCGGAGTTCCTGCGGGGCCGCAACTTCGAGTACGTCCTTGCGGCGAAGGCTATGGGAATGACCAACACCAGGGTCATGTTCCGACACATCCTGCCAAACGCCATGATCGCCACGCTGACCTTTCTGCCCTTTACCTTGAGCGGCTCGATCCTGGTACTGACCTCCCTGGATTTTCTGGGATTCGGGCTTCCGGTTGGATCTCCGTCGCTGGGGGAGCTGTTGGCTCAGGCCAAGACGAATCTGCAGGCACCATGGCTGGGCATCACCATCTTTCTCGTCCTGGCGATCATGCTGTCCTTGCTGGTATTTATCGGAGAGGCGGTTCGAGACGCCCTGGATCCGCGGAGGTCGTACTGAAGCCATGGAGAGTCAACTGATTTCTGTAAGGAATCTGCACATCGGTTTCCGCAAAGGTCAGAGAATCGATGAGGTTGTTCACGGGGTCGATCTGGATATTTATGCAAATGAAACTCTGGCGCTGGTAGGGGAGAGCGGCTCCGGTAAAACCGTGACCGCCCAGGCGATCTTGAGGTTGTTTCCGGAAAGCATTATCGCCTATCCCCACGGTCAGATTCTGTTTGGGGGGCGGGACATCCTCAGCCTGCCTACCCCGCAGCTGCGGGAGATTCGAGGTAGCGAAATCAGCATGATTTTTCAGGAGCCCATGACCTCCCTCAATCCCCTGCACACCGTCGAAAAGCAGATCAATGAAGCGCTGTTCCTGCATCGGGGGCTGTCTCCTTCCAAGGCCAGCCCGATCACCCTGGAATGGCTGAAGCGGGTGCAACTGAGCGATCCGGAGAAGAAACTGCTCTCCTTT
>CP070696.1:1202485-1252215 GCA_020353535.1 Spirochaetaceae bacterium
TGTATCTGGTCTTCAAGCCCTCTCAACTTGCTGTGTTCATCCCGACCGGCCAAGGGAGGCATAAGATGAAAAAGATCGTTGGTCTCATTCTGGTTGTGCTCGTGCCTTTCGGGTGCGTTACGGCCCCTTCTCCAGAAGAAACGCAGGTCGAAGAACTCATGGAACGTTTTATGAGTGGTCTGAAAGAGGAAAATATCGATGTTCTAATGACCACCTATTGGCCGGAAGCGGAGATGGTTATTAAGATGCCCGACGGATCCGTACAGGAGTTCAGTGGGATCGAGCAGATTAAAAAGGTTCAGTTAGGGGGATTCCAGGATCCGAACAGGCAAGTTCTCGAGTTTAGCGAACCCGAGGGGGACATCCGGGGCAGCTCCGCCGGCTATCGTTTTGTCGTTCACGTCCCCGGGGTACGGGTGTTAAACTCCTTTGAACTCGTCCGGCGGGACGGAAAGTGGGGGATCATCCGTCAGGTAGGAGAGGTTCTTCCGCCTGAGCAGGCAGCGGGTAGCACGCCGTCTTCGGAAATTGAGCTACCTGTTGAGGAGGAAATTCGGGCTAGGGCAGCAGGCGGAGGTGTTCCCCGCATTGCGATGCTGATAACCCGGCAAGATTTGGAGAGTGGTTTGTATGGGGAGGAGTTCATGATCGGCGTGTCCCGTAGTGCCCAGGAGTTAGGGGGAACCATCATCGGTAGGGAGGGGATCGTCGCCTTCGGTGAGAATATCGAGTTTACCGTGATCCCGACAGCCTATGAAGAAGGCGAGATTGATAGAGAGTTTCCGGCGTTCGAATTGGGACAATACGATCTTGTATTCGGCTGCGGATGGATGTACACCAATCCCCTGATAAACACCTACAGGAAGTACCCGCAAACTCACTTCGTGCTTGTGGATAGCGCTCGTGATGTGGATCCTGGGAATAATCTAACATTTCTACTTTTTAAAACAGGGGATGCTGCCTTCTTGGCCGGCGTGGTGGCAGCAACTAAAGTGAAAGGTTCGCCTATCGGCTTCATTGGCGGAATGGATCGTCCTTTCATTCGGGAGGAGTATCTCGCTGGTTTTTCTGAGGGATTGGACTTTGCCGATTCCCTCCAGGGCACTACTACTGAACTGTTCGTTGAGTTCGCGGATGCCTTCGATCAGCGGGAACAGGGCTATAACATCGCCCTGTCTATGTACGGTCGCGGAGTGGAGTGCATCTATCAGGTCGCTGGCTACACAGGATTCGGCGTCCTGGAAGCGGCCGAGGAGGTTGGCAAGTGGGTTATCGGTGTGGATACGGATCAGGGTCTTGAGTTTGCCAGGGAACCCCTTGGCAGGTGGATCCTGACCTCCACGGTCAAACGCTGGGGCACGGCAGTCTACCTGGTTTGTAAGGAGTTCCTATTCACCGGCACCGTGCCTGTAGGAGTTCACTTCGTCGGCTTAAACGAAGGCTGCGTGGACATCGCCATCAATCCCTACAATACTCCCTATCTACTCGATCAGCTGGATCTGATTGCTTCGGTACGCGAGGCTCTGAAGCGGGGAGAGATCTCGTCGGCTAAAAAACGAGAACAGACGGGTATTTGGAAAGCAGCAGCCGGATCGGTTGCGGCGGTCAAGACATCCCTGGCCGTGAATGATCCGGTATTATCCCAAGGCATCGACGCCTCCTACGCTTCGACGCTTCAGAAGGCCCTATGTACGGCCTTCCACGAGAGTGGACGCTTCCGGGTGATCAGCCGGGAGCAGAAGAGCCGTCTCCTGGAAGAGATCAGTTTCTCCCTGGACGTCACCGCGGATGAGAAGCAGCAGTTGGAGGTGGGACGCCTGATCGCCGCAGAGGCGATCGTATTCGTGGACCTGAGCATGGTTGGCTCGAAGTACCTACTGGACGCAAAGGTGGTGGATGTGCAAACCGGAATCGCCCTTTCGGCTTCCTCGGCGAGCTTTGACGCTATCGAAAGCGTATTCGAGGGGTTGAACCTCTTGATTCGCGACTTGAGCAACTACTGAAATCTTTGTGGATTAGCCTACACCAGCATGGTATGGACGGCGAAACCCAGAGATAGACCTGTACCCGACTCCTGTCCGTCTGTTTTTTTCTTACGTCCCGTCATCAGCCCTAAAGTTTGGACTGGAGGGTGTCATCCAATGTGCGCGCCGTACACAAGCTTCCCGGGCGTAAAAGCTTTGTCCAGTCGAGAAACATCCTACAGCTCCTTCACAGCCTGGAGCACCCTGGGAAGGTGTTCGGGGTTCACCCCTGGCGGCACTCGGACCTGAACAAGACTGTTAATGATGGTCTCCACCACGCTGCGGTACCCGGTGGAGCCGCTCGCTTTATTTCTACGAATCCCTCGGTCTTGCGTTTCTCAAAGATATGTTTCCAGTACAGAAAGGCGTGACGAGACAGACCATGCTTCTTGCAGTAGGAGATCTGGGTCGCACAGCCTTCCCACCAGGCTTTGATGTGCCGCTGCCACCGCTGCTTGAGATCCTTGTTCTTGCTGGTGTCGTTGTTCTTTGCATGTTCCATGCAGCGCAGTATGCAGCATCCACCGCCAGCCTACCAGGTGGGATTAAATTGACGGTTACCTTTTAGGCTATCTGGAAGTGGGACTTAGAAACCTGGTGATACTCCAGCGCCTCGCTCCACGGCAGGCACTCTTTTCTACCGAGAATCCCGATGTCGCTGAATACCGGGGGTCCTTGCGAAAATGTCCGAAAGTGACAAATCTTCAAGGAAACCTTAATCGTGATTTGAGAATCCGCTTGTTATCACAAATTGGGGAACAATTTCTTTACTACAGACGGTGAGAATATTTAGAGATCATGCTTCTGCTTGATCGAATACACACCCTTGGCACAACAAGGCACGAAACCGACGGTTGATAGACTTAAAAATAGCCTTCATCGCAGAGGAACATATCTAACTTCCCGCCTATATAGCCTCTAAGGCGGTCAGCTCCAACGATTTGTTCTCTGGCCGCCGTTCCTCCGTTGCCATAGCAACGAACCAGAACCGCGATCGGCCGCCCGCGCGTGCTGGCGGTCGACCGGGCATGGATACTTAATAGATACCAGGAATCAACCGATAGCGTACCCTGCGCGCATACTCGCGATAGCCCGGTAGCTCTTCTTGGAGAGTGCTGTCCTCTAGCACGGTTCTAATCACCGCGATGATCAGCGCTACCATCGCAGGAATGAGCGTCCACACGGAGCCCAATGCCATCACAACGCCTGCGAGAGGTACGAGGTTCCCAGCATAGCCCGGATGCCGTACGATCCGGTACGGGCCACTGTTACACACCACATGTCCCCGATCCGTCTGAATACGCACCACGCCGGAGAAGAAGCGGTTCTCGACAAACGCCCAGACGCCGAAGGCATATCCGAACGCGATCAGGATTAATCCGAGGATGTTGAGCCACAAAGGGAACATGGCGGACCATCCAAAGCGATGGTCCAACCCCGCTACAACAACCAGCGGGTAGGACAGACTCACCGCCATCAATGGCGCAAGCACCCGATCCCACGGCTTCACATCTTGAGCCCCGGTCCATCTCGTCCGTTCTGCCAGCAACCCCGGGTGCAGTCGCTCCGCCCACAGCCGCCCTACGATGCTGGCTGCCACTATCAGTAGTGAGAAGACCCACGCCTGCCACCAACTGAGATCGCCTCCGCAGGAAAAAAGAATCGCCGGCATCAGCAGGTAGATAAGGATCAAACGAATCCACTGATACGGTGTCAATCTATTGACATCATCACGCCGGAGTGTCTTCGACATCATGATCACCCCCGCCCGCAGGCCGAACGACTTGCCAAGCCCCCTGTACAATCTAAGGGCTCGAATAGGCCAGATAACGTATCATATTTTGCAGTTTCTTAGAAGATGCGATTCGATGATCCGTACGTTATCTCTAGTCAGCGCAATACATTTTGTTCTTATACCTGTTTTTTCGCAGGTTTGACATCGCGCTCAAGATCAGACGATTTGAGATAAGAAGCGGTTTTCAAATCAACCGGGAAATTAAACCGACTCCGAAATCAACACACGGGATAAGTTCTTTGAAACCCTAACAGCAAATTTATACCAGTTTGTAAACAGTGTCTTAATTCTAGTCCCAAACCTGGTTGATAACTCGCTGAGCCGGACGGAGTTGTTTCAGTCGATCCTCAGGCTCTATGTTCGTGTACCGTTCCGTCATCGCTCGGCTTTTATGTCCAATCATATAGTGCAGTGCCGCCTCATTTAATACATTTCGCATCACTGTATTGTAGTAATACCGACACGAATGCGCTGATAATTTGCGAGCTTTATCGATTCCAGCACGTTCAAGCACAGGATAGATCTTCCGCGCAATTGTCTTGCTGTTTAAGGTCGTGTGCCCATCTTCCCCAAAAAAGATTAGACAGTCATCCTCCGAGTACGGACTCTGTGCGCGCCACCACTGGAGCAGTTTCACAGTACGATCCGGAATAAGTACACCCCGGACATCACTGCTCTTTGGAGGACCAATCGAGCCGTCCGCTTTGATGGCCTGAAGGATCAATACTCCGGGAAGATCCCACATTACATGTCTCCAGAGCAAAGCACCGATCTCCCCTACCCTCATTCCGGTTGTGAGCATTAAAAAATACATGGTTGCCCATTTGGGATGCCGCCAAAGTTCGAGCAATCGTTCTTCGTCTTTTGGGAACAGCGATTTAATTTCCTCCAAGGTGAACACGTCCCGTTTCTCCGCCTGTGGCTTGAATCGGATCACTTCGGGTATAGGATTTTGCTCGATTAAGCGTTTTCGCTTCGCCTCGTTCAAGACAATATTGAACGTATCCCGAATGTGGTTCTTGGTAGCATTAGAAAGAGAAGACTGAAGGAGCCAACGCTCAATATCGTAGCCATTGAGTTGTTCAAGACGTCTGTGACCAAACTTAGGAAGTATATGATTGTCTAGGTGCCCTCGTCTGAGCTTAGCAATCGCGCGACCAAAATCACGGCCAGCTGCGTGTTGCCGGGCAATATAAGGACATCGATCCCAAATGAAAAAGTCAACACACCAATCTCGAAGCGTTATAGTCTTCTGTGGTTGTCTGTCCGGCTCGTGCTCCTGAAGCCAGCGAATGGCTTCTTTCTTGGTACTTTGACCAGTAGATTTGCGGATTCGCTTTGCTCCATCGTAGTAATAATAGTACCAGACGAGCTTACCGTTCTTTGTCGGACGTTTAAACAACCGGTAGGTCATACTAATATTTTGGCACATTTTGTACACATTTGCAAATTTTTCAATAAAAAAAGCCCTCCATTTTTTGGAAGGCTTCCTATCTCTTTATAAAAGCTGCAATTATATTGGGCGGCATAGGACTCGAACCTACGACCCCCAGCGTGTCGAGCTGGTGCTCTAACCAATCTGAGCTAGCCGCCCTGACGTACAAATAACAACGCTCTTGTACCGTATATCCCCCGTATTGTCAATAGCCTGGTAGAACCACACCACGGCTTGGCTGCCTATGATCTAGACTTTCCAGGCTATCACACCTCTACGCCTTCTGAATCCGGCCGAGATGGACCCGGAGACCTTAACGGAAACAATCCCAACGCGTTTCAATCCTCATCGCGAGAATCCTGTAACGCCACCGTGAGCTCTATAGAGCCCAGCGGCATCTGCAGCGGAATCAGAGCCGCTTCAATCTCGGAACAGGACAACTGCAATCCCTGCCCCCAGAATAAGGCGGTGGGAGTGACGGCAGCCTTCGCTCCCTCTTCCCTGAGCCGGCGGAGTGCTTCCAGCATGATGGTATCCACCAGACCGATGATCGCAGCCTGGCTTATATCGTCCAGGGCGGTCACCTCCTCATTAGAAACAACGGCGGCAACCGAGAGAGCCACGTTCAGAGGCATGGAGAGCACGATGTAGCCTTCAACGGTTCCTGTTAGACCGGCCAAAGCAGAAATCCTGTGCAGAGGCAAGGCTTTCGTATGCTTTGAAAGCCTGCGGCGCGAGATATCCGTTCCCAGAACCTCCTCCAGGACATCGTAGGTCGCCTGCACGATCGGATTGATAAACTCGGAACTCATCACTGAGGACAATCCTCCTGCTTGTGGAAACCCAATAGGTGTGAACATGGTATTGTGTCGATTTCTCAGCGTCAAGAAAGCTTCTGCCAGACAACGGCAGGGTATCAGGCGGGCTAGTCGGACCGGGGCCGATCCCGCATCGAAACCGCATTGAGCTCGCTTTATTGACAATCCCAAGGGCAAAAGATAGTGTAGAAGCATCCGAGACATCCATGGATTATCTGGTCGCAGAAGCTGCAGCAAACATTCGGGATTCCCTCTGCTACGTGCTTCTCTCCTTCGGGATCAAGGGCATCCCAGCAGCCAACAAACAGGAAGCGCTCGATATCCTTCAAAACAACAACTCGATCAGCGGTGCTATCATCGATCTGGACAGCAAAGAGGTGGACGGCGTCGAATTGATCACTGCTCTCCGGGCTCAAGAGGGCACCCAGCACTTGAGCGTCATCGCGCACACCGTCCAGTCTAGTAAAGAACTGGTGAACAGGATGATGGAGTTCGGGGTCATCGGCTACCTGCTCAAACCGTACGTGGAGAAGGATGCCTTCGTAAAACTCAAAAAAGTACTTGCCAGCGGAGAGAGCCATAACGCCCAGCGCAAACACATCCGCGTGCGCCCGGATCCCAACGAGTTGTTGCGACTGCACTTCAAACTACCCGGCCAATCCTCTCTGTTCTCCGGTAAGGTCGTTGACATCAGTGTCGGAGGGGTAGCCGTTGAGCTGTTCAATCCACCGGCTTCTGGGGTCCTGGCACCCGGCACCCACATACCCGGGATCCAGTTCACCCTAAACCGTAAAGCCTTCTCCCCCCCCGGCAAGGTCATTCTGTTTAAAGAGCAGCTGCTGGCGCTTCGTTTTGACTATCTCAGTCCGTCGGAAATGTCGGCGCTCAGTAAATATGTCTTTAAGAGATTGACCTCCTAAACCGTTAATCTAGTTGAAATTGTCTCTTTTCGCATTACATTGTGTGTGTATGTAACTATGAAAGTGGGGGCGTCAGCTATGATTATGAAAAATAACGTACACAAGGCTGGTCTCATATCTGCAGGAAGGTTGCTTACTGTCCTGGTCGTGCTTTTTGCGGCTGCTCCCCTTTTCAGTGCCAATGTCACCGTACCTTCCCTGGAGATCTTCAGCTGGGGGAGAAACGACGGATCGGGAATCGTGTTGGACTCCTATGGGAGTATGGATCTTGCATTGGATGGGGGCTACAAGTTTGGTGGAGCGGTCACGTTCGATTTCACCAGCTCGAGCCTGGAAACCGCCGCTTTCAACGATATGCTGGCCTTTAAATCCGTCAGTGTCACACTCCGGAATCTGTTCAACATCCCTCTGGATTTCACCTACTTCATCGGCCAGGGCGACACCTTTGGAACAGGGGAGCTGTTCACAACCTACTTCGGCACACCCCTGCTAGGAAGCAGATACACGAGCTACCTGCACTTTCCAACTGCGACGGACTACAATTTCTACGAAGGCATTCATACGATCTACGGAACTGGAGGGAAGTTCGAGTTTGCACCCGTCGAAAAGAACTGGTTGCTGTCCCTGTACATCTACCAGGATTCAGCCGAGGCGTTTTTAACAGGCACACCTCCGAATGTAATCTTCAGTTCCAGACAGGTCTCTCTTGATGTGAGAACCGCCTTCAATTTCGAAAAGGTCCGCTTGGAGGCATTCCTGGGAACGACCTTACCCTCACCCGATTCTGCAATCGGGTACTACCGGACGGGATTGTTCTTCCACGCCGGGACGGACAAGGTAGAGTTTTTAGCCGAGATAGGCATACCCCGCTGGAGACCGTTGGATGATGCCTTGGATCTGGATCTTTTCTACCTGCTCGTGGAACAGCGGGTGCATCTCGGCAGGCTTTCCATTGTGCCGACTTTCTTCTGGCGCCCGGGCTACTACCAGCAGGAAGCCAACGCAACCGGGGAAGAGGGCATGGACATCAACCTGGATCTCCAGATTCACAGCAAGGAGGAGTCCCTGGTCAGCGGTGGGGTGGAAGGAAACTTCATCTACCTGACAGCACCAAGCACCGATCAGACAGCAAGTGTGATCCCCTATATTCAGCTGTCGACTCCGGGTGTGATCTACAAAGCTCAGGTCAATACCAAAGTCTGGCCTTTGGACCTTTCCAATCTGTCCGATATGCTCGCCGTATTTCTCTCCATCGAGGCGGCCTTCTAACGCTAGATCCCTGATGGGAGCGCCTGGAGTGCAGCGCCTCCGTTACCCGCGAGGTACCAACAGCCAGACTGGCGGGTCATCCATCAGTCACCTTCACTCCAAGCAGCACTAAAACACAAGCACGGACTCTTACGATTGCTCTTACAGTGTTCCGGGATTACCTGGTCGGGATGGGAACCGGAATCAATCGATTGCGTGAACGCGAGGAGATAGCGAGTGCCAGAGGTTCCAGCCGACAGGATGGCCTGCGGACTGTGGACACGGCAGGGTCGTCTGCAGATGCATCGATGCCGTTGTCGTCAGAAGAAGATAGGAGAAAGACCTCTGCAGACAGAAAGAGAGCTGCCCCCGCGGGACAGCTCTCTTTGTTTGTCATACTCCAGGATGCTTCGCCGTGACGGCGCTGCTGCTTCCAGCAGCTGCCTGGGCGGCGAGTGCCGCTACACCTGGTTAACTCTGGAGGGGATTATTCCTCCTCCTTGTGCATCTTCTCTTTTTCCAGGGAGCGAAGCACCTGCATATCACCGACTCTCCTCAGTTCAGCGCGCTTGCGGGCTTCCAGACGTTCGGTCAAGATACCCCAGATGGCCTCGTCGTTGATGTCACGCTGGGTCTCAAGCAGAGCCAGATCGTAGGTGATCTCGATATCCTTCACGTAGGTGACGATGTCGCCACCTTCTTGCATTGAATCCCGGTAGACGATCAGACCTACGAGTTTGATGAAAGGTTCGCTCTTGGGATACAGAGGGAACTTTCGTATCTCTCGGTTGCGGACCTCGGTAATATAGTTCGGATTGTTCCACACCAACTTGCGCCAGCCGTCGAACTGTAAATGATCGAGGTAGATGGTCATCTCCTTCTCATCCTGGTCCTTGAGAATGAGACCGAATCCGTTGGGGAAATTCGATCCATACACTGTGGCTTCAACGGATTTCAGTACACCGACGTTTTTTACCACGCCATAGCTGTCGAACTTGGTTCCCTCGTCCCCCTCGACTTCCACCAGGGTATCACCCTGCAGTTGGGTGGCCACCTGGTAGGCCGGGATCTCGAAAGGCGGCGTGATTAAAGCGTAGGAGTTGAAGTTGGGCAGCGGGAAGTGAATCCGGACTCCCATCACGGTCCTGCCTGCCAGTTCCTCACCGTCGAAAGGCTTGGCCGTGTCTTTTAGCGTAGCCTGCTTGGTGTAGGATTTCGCCTGATTGGTAACCGTCCTGGCCGAGGAGGCGAGCTGAACGTACCAGTTTTCGATGGCCAGAGAGGTTTTCATCCTCTTCTTGATCTCCTCATCGTAACTGGCGCCGGCAACCTCGCTGAAGTCGATCATGGTCGCCTCATGTTCATTGGGCTCGGTTGCGGCCCCGACGGTCACATCCGGTATTAATTCTGTAAAATCGATAAGTACGGACCGATCAGCAAATCCGACACTCGCCACAAGAAGGGCAATTCCAACGATAATGCACAGCTTTTTCATGCAATGCTCCTTTCCTCTCCTTGTTAACCTAAAGTATACGGCACTCTAAACCGATGTCAATCGGTTTTCCCTTTTTATTATATCTGATAAGGGGTTTATAAACTTAACGTTTTATTTTCGCTTATTTAAACAATTTTTTCTCGATGGTGAAGCCGTCGGCGTACTGTTCCCCGGGAAGCTGTCCGTCCACCAGCAGATACAGACCGCGTACCCTGGGAAAGTTGTACAGCACCCCGTTGGCGATGGTTTGAAGTGTCTGATCGAAGCTCAAGGCAGCGTCCGGGACAGGCTCGAGTATCTCCCTGGACAGACTCACGTATGCCTTTCCATCCTGAACGATCACGGAATGCAGGCGCACCTCTCTGGAAACGATGCGAGACAGCAGCGGATCCGCCGGTCCCAGGATCAGCTCCTGAACGTACAACTCGACTTCGGCGGTCAAGCCGCGTCGGGGAGGCAGAAAGCGCCGCTCTCCGACCAGCTTGCCCGTAGCGCCTTCGGGAAAGAACAGCACCCTGGCGTTCCAAGGATTTGAAAGAAAGTAGAGGGTAAGAGACAGAATTAAGAGGAACACGAACAGCACGCCAAGGACCAGACGGAGATTCCCACTGTCAAGATTTAAAGCCGCATGTATACCCCTCTTTAGCATGATGCGTTTCACTCCGCCTACCCTACTTTACTCTGTGAATCCTTTTGTGCTCTCGAAATTGGCAACGAAACTGCGGATGCCAGTATATATGCCGGAGGTGAGTTTTTGCAAGTACGACTCATCTGCAAGCAGATAGGCTTCTTCACGGTTGGTAACGTAGCCCAGCTCGATGAGGATCGATGGCATCTTGGCTTTGCGAACCACGAACCAGGATTCCTCCCGGATGCCCCGGTTGTCCGTGACATCCCCCACTGTGCTGTCAAATCCCTCCAGTACGGCCTTGGCCAGGGTAATGCTCTCTATCGAATACTCCTCCTCCAGAAGGACGTTCAGAATCGGGGCGATCGGTCGGGTTTCCTCGTCAAGCTCTTCTGTATCGATGAGGTTCCGCCGGTAATCACCGGGCAGGACCCATACTTCGTAGCCCTTTGCGCCTTTGTTGAAGGCGGCATTGGCATGAATTGAAACGAAGATGATCGCCTCGTGTTTTCCCACATTTACATTGTTGGCGATCTCGGTACGCTCCTCCAGCTTCAAATAGGTGTCGTCATGCCGGGTGAGCAGGATCTGTTTTTCCGGATACTCCTTTTTCAACAGCTGATAGAGCCGCTTGGAAACATCCAGTACCAGGTCCTTTTCCAGCAGATTCAGCTCCCCATCCTTGCTCTGGTGATTGCCGATGGCCCCGGAGTCCTTGCCGCCATGGCCCGGATCGATGAGAACAGCCGCCACCCGGGGTTGAATTCTCCGCAGGGCGAGCAACTCGAAATAGCGGTTGATCACCTCGAGGGTTTCATCAGGAAAGAGCAGATTGCCCTCCGAACGCTGGACTCCTTGGGTTCGAATCTTCTCCCGATAGTTCACCACCATCCAGGGAGAACCCAGAGAAAAGATGATCCGATCCCCCAGCTCGCCCAGCCCCTCCCCGCTCAGATCGAGGTAACCGGTTTCGGTTTCCGGATTCCACTGCAGGGTGGCCTTTAACTGATCCAACACACCCTGTAGCGGGATCGACTCGGCAGACAGTCCGGTTACGACCAGCAGTAGAATCAGCCTCAGGATCAACCTCACCATTCTCACACCGACCACTTCCTCACTACTTGTTTCGGATCGCTCGCCGGATCACATAAGCTGTCGATGAGGTAGACTCCGGCCTGCACACCCCCCTTTATCAGCACCTTCCAAAATCCCCGGCCCAGCACAAAGCTGCCTGGGGTACGGCCATCCGGGGTACGGCCATCCGGTAAGCCGCCAGAGGCAGTGGCGCCTGTAATCTCGAGTACTCGCTGGAAAGCCCCATCCAGGGTCCATCCGTGCCAATCCCGGGCAACCTCCCCTCCGGCACCAGGAAGAGCCAGGACCTGCAGATCCTCCACCCTGCGGCTGAACCGCTCCGGGTTTCCCAACCACAGGGGCAGCGCCGCCAGCCGATGTTCGCTGTCCGGAGAGATCGGAGAGAAGGCCGTGAACTCCCCCTGTTCTTTGCCCTGCAGGTAGGCGTCGGTGCGGGGATCGTTCACTTCCAGTCGAACCAGCACGGATTGGACCGCGGCCTGCACCGCTGCCAGCGCCTCGGCCCGGGTCGGCGCCTTGGAGATGAGATTGCCACACTTGCCCATGTTGTTTGTGGGGAGATCCACTTGCTGGCTTGGAGCGACCCTTAGGAACAGCTCTTCGATCCCGGGCAGATCCCTGGCCTGCCGGAGGCCTTCCAGCGTTTTGATGGTACCGGGTATGGAGATGAAGGCTCGTTCCGCCGACACCCAGAAGCGCCTGGGTGTAAGATCGCCGGGCGGCAGGCCCATGGCTATATTCAGAGCCGCGTCGGTGACCTCCACTCCGGAGGCAAAGGGGAATGTCCAGCCGGACATGTAGCCGCCGGAAAGCCGGGCCGCAATCTCTCCGACAACGGGCCCTTCGGGAGTGACCTTGATATCCCCCTTGGCCGCACCCTGGCTGATGCCCAGAGCCCGGATGCCCCTAACAAACACCTCCTCGGCGCGGCGCAGCAGCTTTGCGTCGAGAACGCTGGGCATGGTATGCCCCATTTCAACGAAATAGGGAGGAAAGCAGATATGGCGGTCCGCCACACCGCAGATGCTGACCCGTCCGTCGTAGATCACCGCATCCAGGCTGAGCTCGGGTCCCTCCAGATGCTGCTCCACGATGGCTTTACCGCAGGCCGATTGCTCCAGGGCGACCTCGAGTGCAGCGCCCAGCTGCTGCGCATCGTCCACCCGGCGCACCCCCCGGGCACCCATGTTGTCCACAGGCTTCACCACGAGGGGAAAGGAGAATCCGGAAGGCAGAAGCGCCGCACCCCGGCTTTGCCTAGAGCGGGAAGCCGATCGCAGAACCGCCTTCTCCACCGTGAAGAAGGCTGGGCTGGGAACCTTCTGGGCCTGGAAAGCGGCGCGCATCCGGGCCTTGTCCGTGGCGGCCAGGGCGGAGGTATAGGGAATCCCGGGGAGCTCCAGATTTTCAGCAATCCAGGCAACCGTGGTGGAGAAATCCGTTCCAGCGGTGAACACTCCGTCCAGGCCCTCCTTGCGTTGGATAGCCCGGGCCAGCCGGGTGACCGCCTTCCTATCCCGCAGGTCTACCTGCTCACAGCGGTCGGCCAAGGTCTGGATCTCTTGAATAATGTTGGCCGCGGCCACCACGACGCTCCATCCCTTGCCTTTGGCCAGGCGTACAGCGGGCAGCTGCATCACCCCTCCGCCCAGGATCAGGATTCTCATTGCAACTGCCTCACCTTCAGTGCGTAGGCCTCGAAGGTGTCTCCCAGGCGAAGCATGCGGCTGAGTACGGAAAATCCCGCAGCGATTACCGACTTTGACGACAGCTCCCCCGGCCAGGGAAATCGTTCCCCGTGGTGCCCGGTTACCACGATCTGTTTCAAGCGGAAGCCGAATCGTCCCAGAATCCCCGACACGGATCCCAGGGGCCAGACCGTGTAGTGATCCTGCGGGCTGTTCTGCAGAAAGCGATTCCCATTTTTCCGGGCTGATATCCCGGAGGCGCTGGGTGTAGAGAAGGCGAAAACACCCCCCGGTCTAAGCAGCCGGTTGACCCGCCCTAGCACCTCTGCGGTGTCTCGGAAATGCTCGACCACGTACCACATGGTGATGACATCAAATTTCTCCTGCTCCCCAGCCAGCTCAGGTGTGTCCTCAGCCGCGGAAAAATCTCCCACCCTGCAGGGGATGCCGAGCCGGTCCCGGACGTAGCTCACCGCCTCCTCCGAGATGTCCAGACCTTGAACCCGATAGCCCTGTTCGGCCGCAGCCTGCAGAAACGGTCCATAGGCGCAGCCCACATCCAGCAGCCTCGGATCCGAGCCGGAGGTTACCGGTTGCCTTGCAGCGCCAGCCACCGTGGCGGGATTCCGGGCTGGTTCGGCTGCCGCACCCGTGGCCGGGGCTGGGCTTCGGGCAGGAGCGGTTGAATCAGCCCGCGCTTGTGCGGGCTTCGTCAAGGCGCGAATTTGCTTCAGACGAGCTGCGGCCATGCCCTTGATGGTCTGAAAATCCTCCAGGTAGGTCTTTCCGTACTGCTTCCTGTATTCGGAGAAGAAGTACTCGCCGCCGTAGCGGATGCCCTGCACGTTCCGCTGGCCGAAAGCAATCAGGTAGAGTATTCCGCAGTTCAAACAGCGGAAATAGGAACGTTCGGTGAAACGAGCCGTCGCCGGATTGTCCGTCCGCCCGCAGACAGGGCACTGAGACCCTCCTGAGGCTTGAAGCAGAGCGGGAAGCTTGGAAAGCTGGGGCGATTCAGAGAAGGTTTCTGGCGGATAGCGGGACAGCAGGTCCTCGAAAACGCCGGGCTCGTCGAGCAAGGCTCTCAGCCTTCGAATCGCTGGACGACGGACGCCGATCTCCGGGATGCCAGCTGCCCTGCTGAGCCTCCGATGATAGCGGGATGGATTTAGGTTGATCACCGGCACAGCTGCTGCCAGAGCCTCGTAGGCGGTCAGACCGAAGGAACAGAACAATAGATCGTACGCGCTCAGGAGGGTTTTCAATTCCGCCGGACTGCGGAGCACCGCCACGCCTTCCGGCCAGCTGTTTCGTCTGAAGTAGGGACCCTGAACCACTGTAATCTGTTCAGGATCGAAAACGCGATTTTCAAGCAGCAGGTCGAGCAGCGCAGTGCTCAAATCCGCAGGATCCTCTCCGCCGAAGCTGACAAGCACCCGGGATATCGGTGATTGCGGTCGGGAGCGCTGCTCGAGCAATCGGTACTGTTCGGGAAAACGGCGCTGCGCAGGCAGCCGGCACTGTGGCAGCCGTCGCTGCGGCGGCTGCCGCTTTCCGGCTCGCCGGCCCGAGGAGCGGCTATCCGCCAGATCGAGCAAGCTCAGCGCGCTCAGATTGGCCCGGTGAGGCTGGCGCACGACGGGCAGGGTGTCGATCAGGTAACTGCAAAAACGTCGTGCCGGCCCCCCCTCGTCCAAACCGATCACCGGAGCGGGGAAAAATCGGAGCACCTGCTGAGCCTGGGAGCGCTGCCTGTCCACGATCACCAGATCCCATGGCTCCTGCGGATCGTAGTGCCCCAGAACTCGGGACGGGGGAATTCCCAGGGGCTCCAGCAGAGCCTGCAGCGCGACCTGTAACCGCGCGGGACCGGAGCCTGGTGCAGCGCCATCGCTGCCCGCTGCCGCTGCATCGCTGCTTGCTGCCGCGGCATTAGCACCCAGCACCCGATCCGCTTCCTCGAGCAGGATGCGGGTTTGCGGACCGAAGATCTGTGCAAGCCGACGGGCGCGTTTCAGGTGACCGCTTCCCATCGAAGCCCGGATCGAGGGAACCAGAATAACCTTCACCGGCTACTCCTGCCCGGTCGGGGCAATCCGGCTGAGGGTGTTGCGCTTCAGCCAGTCCACCACGTCGTCGATCTCAATGGGCCGTCCGTCGTACAGCTCTGCGAACAGCTCTTTCAGCAAGGCATAGTCCGCCTCGGTGTCCAGAGTGACCCGGGCTTCGGGAAAAGCCCAGTCATCCGGGCAGGGAATCTCGCCTACCCGGTAGCTGTCCGCATGGCGGTAGAGGAAGGTGGTGATGTGCTCGCGCTCATGAGGATCCTGCGCCCTTTCGGCAGCCTCCAGCAGAGCCCAGGCTTCTACCACCTCCACCCCAGTCCCCAGCGGATTGTTGAGAAAGTGACTCAAGGCGTAGTTCTCACGCTGGTGAATTCCGAGCAGAGTCTGCGCGGCTCTGGCCGAAACAAGCGGATTGTCCCCGGTTGCCCGGATGATCCGCCGCACGCCGTAGTGCCCGACGGCGCGGGCGTAGCGGGCCAGCACGTCCTCCTCGGGACCGACGAAAACCGAGAAACCCTCCTCCCCGGCTATCGGCGCCAAGGCCTCCACGCTGCGATCATCGGTGAGCAGGGCGCGGACCGCGACCGGGATCTGCTTCAAGGCCCGCAGCACATGGCTGAGCACGGACAGCCCCTGCAGTTGAATCAGGGCCTTACGGGGAAGCCTGTGGGAGTGCAAGCGAGCCTGCAGGAGCACTCCCGTACTTATTCCGGGATCTCCCAGTGATTGACCAGGCTCTGAACGTCGCTCTTGAATCGATATCGGTTCTGATGAACCCACAATTGCACCTCTTTGAATTCGTTTCTGGCTTCCAGCCAGTTGGAATCCGAACGCAGGCAGTAGGCGAAGCGCTTCGAGACGGGAAGGATCCCCATCTCTCCGTTGAAGCGAACACCCATATTCTTCAGGAAGAACAGCTTGTAGCTGATATCCGGGCTGCTGTCCTCGGTCACGGGATCCCCGCAGTAACGTACCACCATGTCCCGTCGGCAGAGGATATGCTCTCCCCACAGAAAAGCCCGCAGACCGAAGTCCAGCTTCTGCCAGTAAGGATTGCTCATCCAGGCATCGTAGCCGCCGCTCAGACCGAAACGGTTGCGGTGATAGATCCCGCAGTAATCGAAGGGAAACAGGCTGGGCATCCCCTCCTGCACCACTTTCCAGGGCATTACCTTGAGTTTTCCCTTGATCAGAGCCGGCACCTGGAGGCAGGGCACCTCCTGATCCTCCGAGTTGAACAGCCGGGGAACGGTGCAGAGGATCTGTTTCTCCTCTATTTGCTCCAGGAAGGACGACCAATCCTCAGCTCGCCCCCTACCCTTCCCTTCCGTCGCTCCGTTGGCGAACTCCATATCGCTCCACAGCACGAACACCAACCGCGCTCTGGCTTCCTCGATCCCGATGTTGATCCTCTCTCCAGCCGAGGCTTGCTCTTGAAGAAGCAGAAAGCGGATCTCCGGAAACTCCCTGGACAGGGGCTCGATATCGTAGGAGATTCGGGGTCCTTCGACGCAGATGATTTCACCGATCCCTGCATCCTGCAGATCCTGGAGCTTTTCCTGCCGGTAGAAGCGGCTGCCCCGGTTGAGGAGCAGCACGGCCAGGGGAGCTTGGGATTTTCGGATTCTGTCGACCTTTGAACCGCCGATGACGGTATAGGGTACCTTGCGCTTTTTAAAAATTGAAGCTGTAGTACTCATCGCAGTTTTTGCAGAGGTCCGGATAGCGTTCCTGCAGATGATCCCGGTAGTAAGGCTCAGCGGCTGTCCAGATCTCTTCCAGACTCTGCTCCAGTAGATTTCCGAGACCATGTTCGCAACGCAGGTCCTCGCGGCAGAGGCTGACCCTTCCATCCAGCAGCACGGTTACATCCCGTTTCAGATGCCAGCAGGGGAAGCGTTTCAGCGGAGAAAGATCGGTCACGCGACGGTCGGGCAAATATCCACAGAAGTGATCGTATTTTTGCACGATCACCCTGCCGGTCTGGCTCTTCCAATATCTGAAGAAGTCCTCCAGACCCTCCTCGTTTTCGTTCATCCGTACAGCCTGGGGATAGACGTGACCGGGAAACAGCGACTGCAGGACCTCCACGGACTTGTGGGCCTCTTCAAAGCCTCCTCCCCTCAGTCTCTTATATTCCTGGGGATCCCGGCTGTCGAGTGAAATGATCCAGTCCAATCCGGGGAGTTTATTCTCGGCGATGCGGGAGAACACCCCATCCTGCCAGCCGATGCCCGAACTCTCCACCACCAGCCGGAAGTTCTTGGCCAGAGCCGCGGCCGCCAGATCTGCGAACCCGCTGTGATAGGCCGGCTCACCCCAAAGGGAAACTCCGATCGTTGCCTCCCCGCAGAAGGCGTGGATCTGCTCGAGGATTCGGATGAAATGCTTCAGCTCCATCTCTCCCTGCTTGCCGGCGACTTCAATGCCGAAGCCGGGATACGGGCAGTAGGAGCACAGCTGCGGACAACCGGCCACGATTTGAACGGCGAAGAACGAGGGCAGGGTCCGAAGGATCTCCGGCTGCTCCTTCAGAAGGCGGCAGACCGCATCGGCGGTTTCCGCGCCGCCCTGAATCACCCGCTGCACCAGCAGCAGATTTCGCTTGCAGTCGGCGGACAGTTCGGCTCGGAGCATGCGCAGGTCCACAGGGGACAGCTCGGTTTCGATGTCGAAGGCGTTGATGTCTTTCTTGATCAGCTCGAAGAGAGCTCCCCGATCGTGGGCATGAATCGGCTCCTCGGCGGCGGAAGACCGGGATCCTTGAGCCAGCGCCAGCAGGGATGTCAACAGCGCGGGCTTCAGTATCTCCGGGCTGAGCCCGTACGGATAGCCGTCCGCGAAGGTATAGTCGGCGTAGTACTTCTGGTGATTATCCAGCATGCGTGCGCTCAACCCGGAGTCGAGCAACGGGCAATCGGCGAAGAAGTAAAACAGATTGTCGTAATCGCTGCCTGCATCCTGGAGACTGCGGAGCAGCTCGACAATCCCCCCCGCCTTGACACGGCGGATATCGAAACCGAGATCCTCCAGGTCCATATCCGCGTCTTCCGGCAGAAGGAGCAGACAGTGCTCCACACCGGGGAGTCGGCCGGCGTACTCCCGAACTCGCTGCATGGCGGTGGCCCCGCCGGCGATGGCTTCCAGAGCGTAGGGGTTCAGGGCCAGGGCATTGGCCACGGCGAGGTTCTTCATGTCTACGGAAATTATCGACATTTCGAAAACTTTTTCAATTGCCAATCCCCCCGGAAAACGGTACCCTCACAGCAATGGTCGCCGCCCGGCGGATTTTGTCTGCCTGAAAGATGTTAAAAATGTACATCTTTCAAGGCCTCGATTTTCCCCGACATCCGACGGACCTAGCGACCACTGAAACGCAACGGAGAGACGCTGAGAGTGAAGGCTGCGAACGACCAACCGGAGCATGCTTACTCGGTTACTCAGATCACCTCCCTGATTCGGGACCTGCTTGAGGGGGAGTTTTTCGGCATCACCGTGGAGGGGGAAATTTCCAACTTCCGTCCCTCCAGCACGGGGCATCTGTACTTCAGCCTGAAGGACGAACAGTCGGTGCTCTCCGCCGTTATGTTCAAGAACCGACTGTTCGGATTGAGCTTCAAACCGGCGGACGGCATGGTGGTCCGGGCCACCGGCAACATATCCGTATACGCCAAACGCGGCACCTACCAGCTGATCTGCGAGTCCCTGCAGAAGGCAGGAGAGGGAGAGCTGCTGGCCCTGCTGGAGAAACGCAAAGCCGAGCTGGCATCCGAGGGGCTGTTCGACAGGGAGCGCAAGCAGCCCCTGCCCCTGTTTCCCGCCCGGGTTGCCGTGGTCACCTCTCCCACCGGTGCGGCAATCAGAGATATCCTGCGGGTGCTGAAGCGCAGGAACGCCGGGCTCAACCTGGTCATTCTGCCCTCCCCAGTTCAGGGAGAGGGGGCGGCTGAGACCATTGCCGGCCAGATCCGGCGGGCGAATGAGTTCGAGATGGGGGACGTGTTGATCGTCACCCGGGGCGGCGGATCCTTGGAAGATCTTCTGCCCTTTTACGAGGAGGTGGTGGTCAGGGCTATTGCCGAGTCCCGCATCCCGGTAATCTCGGCGGTGGGTCACGAAATCGATACCACCCTGACCGATCTAGTCGCGGATGTCCGGGCTCCCACCCCGTCCGCGGCCGCGGAGATGGTGTCCGCCTCGCGGCTGGAGCTTTCCGACCGGCTCGCCGCTATACGCAATGGCATCAGCGAGGCCCTGCAATCGCGGGTGGAACGGATCCGCCTGCTACTGTCCCAGTTCACCCCGGACAACCTGATCCGCAACTTCCAGATCTACGTACAGCCCTACGCGCTGCAGGTGGAGGAAACCCGGGATGAGCTCAAGTTGTCCACGGAGCGCCTGCTGGTGCCCGCCCGGCATCGCCTGGATCTCCTCTCTCAGGCCATCCGCTCCAACTCGCCTCTGGCGGTGCTGCAGCGGGGCTACGCCGTGGTCAGCAGTGAAAAGACGGGGCAGGTCCTACTCTCCAGTCGGGAGATAAACACCGCTGAAACCGTGAACATACGACTCCACCGGGGTCGGCTTCGGGCCGAAGTCAAGGAGAAAGAAGAATGAAGAGTTTTGAAGATCGCCTCAACCGTTTGGAGACCCTGAGCGAGAAGCTGCGGGAGGGTAAGATCCCCCTGGAGGAGGCGGTATCCATCTTCGAGGAGGGCATGAAGCTGGCCAAGGAGCTGGAGAAAGAGCTGGCCAAGATCGAGCGGAAAGTTGAGATTCTGGTGAACGAGCCCCAAAAGAAGAGCGGAGGCGAGGCCGGGGAGAAACCGGTCCTGGAGCTGTTTCCCGAGCTCGAGGAGGGCGAGGAAAGCTGAGCTGCCTGCGGCCGGAGTGTGCTGTCGACAGCCGGGATGAGCGGCCAACAGCCAGAATGAGCCACCGGCAGCCGGGATGGGCGAGCGGCGATCGGGAAAACCGGCCGGCAGCCTAGGGAAAATCCGCGGGAAGTATCACCCGATCCCCGACACCCACATCCAGCTCGGAAAGAACGCCGGCTGGAAGCTCCAGGCCGTAGCGTGCCGCCCTTTCGGACACCACGCTTTTCAAGGAAAGAGGTTTCAACTCCTCGATCTGAAGGATCGTCCCGTCTTTTGAGAGAAAGGCCAAAGTCAGCGGGATGGTGGTGTTCTTCATCCAGAAGGCCAGGTGCTGATCCGTGTCGTATACGAAGATCATCCCATCCCGGGCTCCGAGGGACTTGCGGTCCATCAGGCCCTGCCGCTTCTGCTCTGCCGTGCGGGCCACCTCCACCCGGAAGGACTGCCCGCCGATGATGATCTCGATCCGTTCCTCCAATCCGCTGCCGCAGGCCACGAATGTGCCGCTGCCTAGGAGGATTCCCGCTATGAAAATGATGTGCTTACGTTTCACAAGAGTTCCTGGTTCCCCTATCCCCTGATTGGACCGTCACTGAATAGCTAAAGCCGAAAAAGGAGGGTTAGAACTGTTGGAGAAAATTGTCCTTGGAAATCTCCCACAGGTCTTCCTGGACCTGTCCCTCCTCTTTCAAGGTTTCGAAAACCGCGCTGTCAATATACTTGACGTTCAGGGGACGTTCAAGGGACAGGCGCAGACCTTCGAACTGCCAGACCGCTTCGCTGGGATCCAGTCTGGTCGGCTGCCCGTATTTTTCCGAGAGGGTGGAATAGAGGGTGTAGTAGTCCAGGCGATCGGGATCCATGGACAGGATCATGATATACAAGCGCTCCTGATCGAACTGAAAGTAGGCTCGCCGGATGAATGAGCTGCCGGAGGTTTCGATCAGGGTTTGGGGAGGCAGGGGAAGGAAGCTGATGTCCGGATCCCCCCGATAGTCAAACAGGGGATCCCGGATCAACAGCTCTTTGACCTGTTCGAGCTCCATGCCCAACTCGATGGAGCGGAAACCCCGCGGAGCTTGGAGCTCGACCCGCTCCTCAGGGACACCCTCCTGCGCGCCGCATAGTGCGGAGGCCAGGAGAAGCAGCAGCCCAAGCAGCTGGAAGAGTCTGTTTCGGCGCAGGACCATCGCTTTTCCTCCTATTTCGACAGGGCGATGCTCAGGGCGGTTGTGAGCTTCAGGATGTCTTGATTGCCCTGGCGAACCCGGTGGCAGAGCACCTCGGCTATTCTGCGCACCAGCATGTAGCCCAGGGCGCAGTTCTGCTGGGCGAGGCGTTCGAAATCATCCCGCTTGATCTCGTACAGCAGGCAGTCGGTGGAAGCCGTAAGGGTGGCACTGCGCACGTCGTTTTCGAACATGGCCATATCACCGAAGAAGGACACGTAGCGGGCGTCCAGGCGAACCATCGATTTCTCCGCCTGGCTGAAGCCGCGCTTGCCCGTCTTCAGAGTGAGGTTCTTGGTCACCATGACCTGGCCTTCGGCGAACAGGTACATCGAATCCCCGACATCACCCTCCCGCATGATCACCTCGCCGGCCGGTACCTTTACCTCCTTGGCGATGCGCCGCAGCGCCTCCACCTCCGTATCGGAAAAACCCGACAGCATCTCGATCTTCTTGAAGCGAGCTGAATCCGTCTTCTCTCGTCGTTTGGCCATGGCGCTTCCAGTCCTCTTTAGCCCGCCGCGTTACCGATCACGAAGGCGGCTTCATTCTCCTTGATCACATAATCCGAACCGGGATTGAGCTTGATCTCCAGCTCCTCCTTCTCGCCCTCGAAAACATCCAGCTCGGCCTCGGCGAATTTGGCCTTTATGAAGGCATCGATTGCGGAGGATCCTTCGGAGAGGATGTCGTCCAGAGACATCTTCTTCTCCTCGGAGAGAAAACCGATCAGAACTCCCATTCCCGATTTCAGAAAATGCTCGGAAAGCTCGGCGAAGGACTTGCCCACGAAAGCAAGGGGCACTGCCACCTGTTTGAGGTGGCTGCGGCTGGTGAAGGAGAGCAGCTGTTTGGTGACCCTGGGAATGGCGGGAGACACGGTCGCGCTGGAAAGGAGAAAGCCGTTGAACTCCCCGTACACCAGGATGTCATCGACATTGGCCCGGCGCAGATGGCCCTCGTTCTCCGGATTCACCAACTCCGCGGTGGTCAGGATATCCGGATTCAGCGCCTTGATGGCCAGGGCGGCCAGTATGGTTCGCTCATCGGCGTTGGCAAGGGTGTTTTTTCCCGAGGTGTCGGAGAGAATGATGGCTGCCCGGGCCGAGGCCAAAGAAGCCCGGCGCAGCGACTTCTCATTGCTGAAATCCCCCCGAACGAAACGCAGGTCCATGTCCTCATGACGGGCGTTCAGCGCCTGAAATTCCTCGGGATCCATCTCATTGACCAGTACCACCGCCCGTCCTCCGGGCAGGTGATTCAGGCCTTCCAGAATTCGCTCTGCGTTTACGTTCCAGCCGCAGAGCACGGCGTGGGAACGGGCGGTAATATCCTGCAAACCTTTACCCTCCCTGATTTTCCGGTCCACGAATATACTGGCAATGGTCCCGGAAAGAGTGGAAATCGTAACGATTCCCATCAACATCAGTACAATCGCCAACACTCTTCCAAGAGTCGTGACCGGATAACGATCTCCGTAACCGACTGTGGTAATGGTAACGAAGGCCCACCAAATCGAGTCGAAGAGCCGGCTGAACATGCCCCTGTTCGGTCCTGTTTCGGCTACGAACACCAACACCCCGCCCAGAACGACCAGCAGCAGAACAAACACCACCAGCTTGGGCAGGTTTTCCCTGCGAACGCTTCTGTAGAAGCCTCGGGCGGCTCGGAAGATGAAAAAGTCTCGGAACATGGGCTTGTCATTTAGTTTATCGGCTTATTGGCGCGCAAAAAAAGTCCGGAGCGCAAGTTGCATTCCCAGACAGGGGTGGGATACATTGGGATTATGGAGCGGACGGTCATCCTGTTTTTTGTCGTTCTCCTCGTCTGGGGCTTGATGGGCTGTTCCACGACCAAGGGAACCTTGCTGGAGAAGACGACGGAGCGGGAGGAAAAGGACAGCGAGGTCAAGATTCCCAGTCCCCGGAGAACTGAGGAGGGCTATGATCCTCAAGAGGACTACAAGCCTGATATAGATTTCTATGAGCCTGAAAAAGAAAAAAAAATAGGCCTGGACATCCGCTCCACTCCAAGTGGTGTCAGCGTTTATCTGGACAACCGCAATGTGGGGATCACGCCCCTGGTCATCGCGGATGTCAGGGAAGGTCGGCATAAGCTCACCTTGAAGAGGGAAGGCTTCTACAGCAAGACCGTGTGGATCACCTACACCGGCGGCACGGCCAAATACTACTTCACCCTGGTCGAGATCACCGGGTTTTTAAGGGTTACGGCAGTTCCGCCTGAGGCGCAGATCAGCCTGGGCTCTTCCTGGCTTCCCGCGGGCAAGCCGCATGAAATCGCGGTGGGCTCACACATCCTCCGCGTCCGGGCATTCGGATACGAGGAGGAGAGTTTCGCGGTCAATATCCGAATGGGGAGAACGACCGAGCTATCTGTCGTCTTGAAGGAGGTGGACTTCTCCCTTTCGAACCTCGACGCCAACAGACTGGCTTTCAATCCCAACAATTCGGGTCTGCTGGGAAGCATTCAAATCCGTTTCCGGGTCAGCGGCCCCGGTAGCGGCCGGGCTGAGATTGTTGACTCCCAGAATCGGATCGTGATGTCCCGAGATTTCGGCACCTTTACGACCTGGGAACAGAGCTTTGCCTGGGATGGCCGTGACCGGCAGAGAGTGCCCCTGCCCGACGGCACCTACACGGTGCGCATCCAGGCTGAAGGGGCCAGACACGGGGAGCGGGAAACTGCCGAGTTCGCAGTGAAGATCGACAGCTCGATCGTGCTTCGCTTTCGCAGCCTATGGAGCGGCAGCGCCGGCCTGCTCTACGCGCCCACACCGGAAATACTGCCGAGAGGAAGCGTTCAAGTGTCTTCCGTGGTTCTAGCCCATGCGAGCAGCGGTGCGGAAGGGACCGTTGTACGGACACCGGTGAACTTCGGATTACGGGTGGGACTGGACCGACGGAACCTCTTCGAGCTGGACACCTCGGCCGGCGGGATCATCGGTTTCAGCGATGACACCCTCATGCTGCCCTGGTTTGCAAGTGCGGCCTTCAAGGCCTCCCTGTTGAGATTACCGGGCAATTTCGGCCTGGGTACCACGGCCCAAATGAAGCTCACCTACCAGGATGCCCGTACCGACACCCTGGCCAACTCCAGCGGACTTTCGCTGGGTCTGCCCACCGCCCTGCACTGGGGTCCTCTATCGCTTCTGCTCGCCCCGGAGCTGATCCTGTCCCCCTACAGCGTTAGCTACGACCCGGATGAGACCGTCGAGCTCGATTTATACGAATGGATGTACGGCCGTGTCGGCCTGCTGTTGGATCTGCCGCCGTTCTCTTTCGGAGCATCCCTGTCCCTGCGTTCCCTGCCTTTCAATGAGGGATTCGCACTGGACCTTCCCTTCCAGACGGCTCTGGAGGCGCACTGGCTGATCCCGAAAACCCAGCTGTTCCTCTCCCTGTACGTGGCCGGCGACTTCGAGTCCTCGGATTCTTACTATCTGTTTGGGGGAGCGGGTTTGGGGATCCTCAACTAACGACGCTCAGCGAGGCGCGCTCAGCGGGACCCGCTCGGCGAGGTACGCTCAGCGCAGGAACAGGATCACCAACAGGGCGATCAGGATCAGGGTCAGGATGATTCCGATCAACCGATAGACTCCTACCGGAGCCCCCGGCAGCGGAGCCTCCTCCGCGACCGGAGAGCTCGGGGCTGCCCCGGACTGGGCGGCCGTCCTTCTGCTCCTACGAGCCTTGCCCTTCACCCGGGAGCCTGCAGAGCCGGCAGCACCGGCGGAACCGGCCGCGCGGGGGATCTTCATGTAACCGCATTGGGGACAGCCCTCGGTAAAGTCCTTCTCCTCTCCCCGATACCCGCAGCGCGGGCATTGAATGGCCGTGAAGTATCTCCCACAGGTGGGACAACGGATGGTGTTGCGGGGCACTTCGGTGCCGCAGAGGTCGCAGAAAAATCGGAGTTTCATCCTTTAAAACATTACCCCGCTAACGTAAAAAAGACAATGGACGGAACATTCACCTCTTGCTATAAAGAACTATGGAAACCTGCCTGATTGGGCTTCCTTTCTGCGGGAAAACCACCATCTTCAACGCCCTGTCCGGGCAGCAGGCCGGCGGCTATCAGCAGGTTCATCTGGCGGAGGTCCCGGTTCCCGATCCCCGGGTCGGACAGCTGGCCGCTCTGTTCGAAAAGAAGAAACAGGTCCAGGCCAGCGTGCTGCTCAAGGACCTGCCCCTGCAGTTCAGCGAACAGGGGGGGATCGCCGCGGGGGCTCTCGGGGAGCTTCGAACCAGCGATGCGGTAACCATCGTGCTGCGCGCCTTTGTCGATGAAGCGGTGGTTCACTCTCTGGGTGAGATCGATCCGCTGCGGGATCTGGGCAAGCTGCTGGACTCCATGGTCTTCAGCGATTACGAGATCGCCCAGAAACGGGTGGAGCGGCTGGAGAAGGAGGGAAAGCGGGGCGACCGGGAACACCTCATCCTGGCGAAGATCATCGCCCGGCTGGAACAAGGGGGCGGGATCGGTCCGGAGCTGATCCACGAGGAGGAGCTCAGTCTTCTGGCGGGATTTCAGTTCCTTACGGCCAAACCGATGATCGTCATCATCAACACCGGGGAGCGCTCGGTGGACATCGCTGCTGTGCAAAAGCGCTCGGAGGAGCTGGGGATCCAGGTGTTCCCGATCCGGGGACTGCAGGAAATGGAGATCGCTCAGCTGTCTCCGGAGGATCAGAGGGAGTTTCTCGCCGATCTGGGTCTTCAAGCTACGGCCGGAGAACGTTTCCTCAAGGCTCTGTACTCCGGGCTGGAACTGGTCAGCTTTCTCACGGTGGGGGACCAGGAGGTGCGGGCCTGGAGCATACCTCGAGGCGCAACCGCCCTCCAGGCGGCGGGAAAGATCCACTCCGACATGGAGAGGGGTTTTATCCGCGCCGAGGTCATCCCCTGCGATCAGCTGCTGGCCGCCGGGAGTTTCGCCGAGGCCCGCAAACAGGGCCAGCTGCGGCTTGAGGGCAAGGAGTACCACGTTAAGGATGGGGATGTGGTGACCATCCGCTTCAACCTGTAGGAATCAGTCGGCGGAAATCAGTACAGAGTTTTCTCCGTCGGGATGTCCGCCAGAGAAATCGAGGCTATATGAAACTCCTCGTAGGCGAGCTCCTGGCGGTCGAAGAAGCTTGTGGTCAGATCGAAAAAGGTGACCTCCGGTCTGGCTTCAAGCAGATCGTAGAGCATATCTTTATCGATTTTAGCCTCCAGGAAGAAATTTCCCGAGGCCAGGGTGCCGACGATTACCGGTATCCTGTCCTTCTCCCACAGCACCACCAAGCCCGGATCTTCCGCCCGGGAGGGCACCAGTTCCAGGGTAAAACGGTTGGTCGCCCCCAAGCGCCTCAGATTCCTTTCACTGTGAAAGTACAGAAACACGGACGTGTTGGGGGAGATAGAGGAGTGGGTGGAGACGTAGAGGTAGACGGACTCCAGATTGTTCACCACCTTGATCTCGTTGAGGGAGGTTCCTCCCGTCCTCCAGTGTCTGGATCTATCGATCGGGAGCACCTCGAAGGCTCCTCCGTACTGCTCCCGGGTAAAGCTGGGCAGGTTGCGATCCGCAGCATAGGATAGAAAGGTGGGAATGGCTTCCCAATCCTCGTACTGGTTGTCGATCTGAAAGCGGAAGAATCCCCGTTCTTCAGCCCTGTCAGCCGGGGTAACCGCGGCAGCTGCAGCAGCTGCCGGTGAGGTGACCTGTTCGGCAGCGCCGATCCGCTCCTCAACGGCTACGCCGGGAGCACTCTTCGCGGTTACCGTGGGCTGGGTGGGGGCCCTCGGCGGAATTGGAGCGTAGGCACTGATTCGCCCCCGGCCTGCGCGAGCCTTGATCAGGGCGGGCTGGCTGTAAATCTGGTAGGTCCGTTCATCCATACCGCCCCCGGCCTGCAGGGTGATCACCCGTACGGGAAACCCACGCTCTCCGGGGATCACGAAGAAGCCCACCAGCAGGTGCTTACCTTCGGACAAATTTTCCAGGCGCAGCTCCTGATCGGGACCTAGATCGCCGAAACCGGCGAATTCGTCGCCGGCAGCAGGCGCTTCGGCAAAGTAATCGTAAACCACGTTTGGAAAGATGCTTGAGGCCGTATCGAACACGATAAGCTCCGGTGGATCCAGCACGTAGTGAAAGGTGGCATCTTCGGCATTATGAATCACGACGGTGAAGCTCTGCCCCGGCAGCAGGCCCGCGGCACCAGCTATAAGAACTCCAACGAATATTAGCCGTTTCATTCTACTCTCCTAGAGGTTCTAGGATAATCTTCGGAGCCTGACTCCATTCCGTACATTGCAAAAAAGCTACTTCTTGCGGATCGCCAGGATGGTCAGGTCGTCGTACTGTTCGTCTTCCTTGAGGAAGCCGTAGATCACGGAGGACCGTTCTTCATCCCCGGCAACGGCAGAATGGAAGTAACGTTCGAACTGCTTGAAATGTTTTTTCAAAAAAGCGTCTATGTTTCTATCAATTTCTACATGATCATCTTCAGCCGCGGACGGATCCGGATTCAGGCGAAATACCTTTTCCACAGCCACCATGGCCAGAACCGCCTCCTCCACAGTGCCTTCACAGTCTGTGAAGTCGAACAACAGCTCCTCTTCAGGCATCGGATTGTGAAACTTCACCAGCCGGTAGATTTGCCTGTTGAACACGGCATTGATCAGGTCGTAGATGCGGATAATGCCGAATTCCTCATGCTCCTGGCCTTTGGTATGGCTGCCGTGTTCCTCGCCCTCTTCGAGTCCCGGTTCCTGGCAGGTTATAGGCTCGAAACTGTCGTTTCGGAACAAACGCTGCGCTTCTTCGATACCGTCGGTAAACAGAAACACCGTGTCGCCCCTCTGGAGTTGCTGGGTGACTATCTTGAATCCCGCCTGCATTTCGACCAGATCCGAGGGGAATACCCCGGCAGCCGGAGCGTCGGGCAGCTTGTTCTCCACCATCTTTCCCTGATTGGCCCTGTAAACGTGCAGTTTTGTATCGCCGGCGTTTACAAAATAACTCTTGCCCGAGTCGGCATCGACGATAGCCAGGGTCAAGGCGGCGAAGCGGCCTTTGAATCCCCGTTCCTCCAGCATTCCGTTTATCAAATAAGCCAGCTGATCGATCTTAAAACCTTTTGTTTTGAGTGTCCAATCTCTGAGCCAGGTAGAGAATATCGTGGCTACCTCCACCATGATCAGAGCTGCAGGCACCCCTTTGCCGGCCACATCGCACTTGATCACTGCGTAGTATTTGTCGGTGAGTTTGCGGTAGTCGAAGTAGTCCCCCGACACTCCCTTGGCCCCTTCATAGAATCCGAAGATCTCGATGTTCTCGTTCTGTTCGCCTCCCGTGGTTCCCTTCCCTCCTTGAGGATCCGCCGGATCCTGTGCCAGAGGAATGAACATCTTCTGGACTCCTTTTCCCACGGTCAGGTCCTTTGCAGCCACAGCCGCCTTGACCAGAGCCTGGGTCATCTGATTCACCGTGTTGGCCAGATCTCCGATCTCGTCTCTGGAGCGAACGTCGATCACATGTTCCCGCAGCTCTTCCTTATCCTCGGTATCACGGATCTTGGCGACACCCAGGGCCAGCTTCTTGATAGGATTGATCGTTATCGAGGCCATCATGATGGCTCCCAACAATCCGAGCCCTGCGGCGATCAAGGCGATAATCCCGGCACGTATGATCAGATTGCGCGTGGAGATGGCCAACTCATTCTGTATGCGCTCCGTGGATACCCCCATCCGTACGGCACCCCGGAAGTAGATGTCCTCTCCCGGCACCCTGTACACGATGGGACGGTAGAATGTGTAGAAAGGCAGCAATTCTTGCGGATCAAAGTCCGGAGAGCTCCCCGTAACGGAACCAATTCGGCGCAGCTCACTCAGGATCTGGGAGTTGCGGACGCTGATCTGCTGTTGGATCTCCCTCAATCTAGCCTGAGCCTGGGTATCAGTTGCTGCCCTGCGAACCAAATCCCGCGCTTCGGCGGACAGCTCGTTGACCTCTGCGGCCAGATCTCCAATCCTCTGCCGGGCTTGGCTGTTCACCTGCTCGGCCAGTTCCGTGATGATTGGAGACAGATCATCCTTGATCCGGATCGCCCCCACCGATGCCTGATCAAATGTCCCGGTCTGCAGTTTCGAATCGATCTGATCGTCATTGCTGGCCCAGACGTAGTCGAAGTTCCGGGTATCGCTGATACCCGTACCCGTTATGGTCAAATACTGAGCCTCCTCCATCGAGCCGATCTGATCGGGAAGCAGGCCCAACTCGATCCTGTTCTGAATCAGCAGGCTGTTCTCAGCGCTGGCCGCCACGCTCCCCATCAAAACGTCGATCCGCTGCCGTAATCCCTGGGTGAGGTTTTGGCTCTGACGGCTTATCATGAAGATCCCGAGAGGGATGGAAACCATCAGCACCGTGATCAACACCAGAATCATGACGAGCATGGTGAACTTCAGACGCAGACTGACTCCCCTTCTCTTCAATTCTTTCATTCTCTCTTCCTTGTAGATTAAGACCTCTCCCCGCAACACCGCCAGCACCTCGGTACGCAGCAGCCGGCCTTCCTGAACAATCCCCGCCAGTTGGCGGACGGATACGGCGAAGAGCACAGCCAGGAAGGCAAGGATCAGGTACAGGATCAGAGTACCGGAGCTCAACGTGTAGGCGAAGCGACGCACGCTCTGCCAGGTACGCGTGGGTACGAACGAGAAATCCCCGAACTTTACAGTCCCCGGGCTCTCGATGAACAACGTTGGGCGCGTGAACGCCCTTCCCCGGGTTGGATGCACCACTCCGACGGCGTACAGTCCCTCCTCGAGATCCACGATATTCAAATCCCGTATCAGCCGATCGCTGACCACGTTGAACTGTCCCTGGACCCGCGGGAAGGTGTAGTCGTAGGGCGGCTCGCCGTCCTGATCCAGGATCACGCTGTCGATAAGCCCGCCGACGGAAAATCCGCGGCCTCCGATACTCAGGGACAGCACGCCGAAGGGATCCTTCTGCGCATTGACGCTGCTGATGAAGGTGACAGGGATGTATTTGTTCAGGCGCAACAACGCGGTGGCGGGCGCGCTGATATTCCCCGCCTCATCCACCGAGGCCACGGCGAAGGCCCACAAACCGTCATCCAGATTGTTGTAGGTCGGGGATTCGGTGGCTAAGGTCATCGCCCTCGGGGAAAGGCGGGGGTCCACGCTCACCGCCTCCAGATCCGCGGAACCCAGGTAGACCAGCGAGTAGGAATATCCGCTGAGATCCGCCGTAATCTGCGGGGGCTCCCATCCCAAGGTAAAGGTATTGGAGGCGAGGTATCCCTCCTCATCGGCTTCCGGCGGGCGGATCACGGGTGTGTCCGGCGGCCGGGTATCCCGCGTGAATTCGACCGAGGCAGGTTCGGACCAGTTTCCCGCATAGTCCTGAACCGCTACGCGGAAATACCAGACACCGTCCTGATCGGCGGTCAGCTGCACGGAGGTGGTATCGGCCAGGGCTTTGAGCTCCAACTCCAAAGGCTCGCTCATGTTTTGCGTCCAGAGGTAGTCGACACCGGCGATTCCCGAAGGATCGTTGGGAAGCGTCCACAGAATCTGGACGGTATCCTGACGGGAGCGTTTCTCCGGATCGAAGTTCAGCGCTGATACTGAGGGTACATTCACACTTTGATCGGGTTCGAGGAACATGATTCTCGAGGTAGTACCGATCCGGTTTTCCCAAAATACGTAAAGTTGTTCCTTATGCTCGACCGGATAGGCAAAATAAGAGGAACCGCGGATATCACTCAAATCCGTCTCCGCCCACAATGCGCCCCGCCGTTCCGCAAAGAAGATGTGTTCCGCCCCCCGGCGGTTGTCGAACCAGAACAGCAATGTCTTATCCCGGTTCTGTACGATGCGGGGAAAGCGAGCCGCTCCCTGCCCTGCGGTGACCTCCTCCGCATCCAAGATCGTGCCGTCGGGCTGAAGGGTAGCGAAACAGATCCGAGCTACCCCCGCACCCCGTTGACGCTCCCAGGCCAGTGCCAGATCGCCATTGTGGGTTATGAGAAAGGGCCGCTGATTCGAATAGGCTTCAGGGGCGAGTTCCGAACCGCTGATACGCTCGGACAGGAGCAGCCGGGTCGGGACACTCCAGGTGTAGCCGCCGTCGCCGCTGGAGACCAGGTACAGCTGGTAGTTGCGCTCGCTTCCCGAACCGCTTGGCCAGGCCTGGAATACGACGTATTCCCGTCCGTCGAGAGAGGTGTGGGCCGGCAGAAAGTTGATCGGCAGCTCGCCTCCGGCTACCAGCGATTCGAATGAACTCCAGGTCCTTCCGTTTGCGCTGACACTGTAGAAGATGAACAGGGAGTTGCCCTGCTCCTGAGTTACGAATAGGAGGATGTTTCCGCTATCGGTCAGGGAGATAGTGGGAGCCAGGCTGGCCGTACCCGCCTCGATCGACGAGAGCAGCACAAAGCTCCGCCCCTCATCGGTGGAACGGTACAGATCGGTCTTGTTTTCTCCAGCCGCCACGGCCAGATAGATCGTGCCGCTGCTGTCGACGGCCATGGAATACAGCTGGACCTCTCTGTCCTCATAGGTAATCGGCCCGAGCACTCGATTTCTGCG
The DNA here is from genome assembly GCA_020353535.1 of Spirochaetaceae bacterium. GTDB lineage: Bacteria > Spirochaetota > Spirochaetia > SZUA-6 > DRHE01 > JAFGQJ01. Next base: position 1,234,432 of record CP070696.1, read on the forward strand.
CTGCCAGCGGACCGCGTCCCGGGAGCTCTGGACCGACAGATAGATGCGTCCGCCCCCCTGCGGATCTGCCTGCACCTCCTGCCAGACCACAGCCACCAAGCCGCCTCCGGACACGGCGGTGGGAAATCGGGCCGCTTCTGAGATCAGGACCTGGGGGGTTTCCCAGAAAAAACTCTGCGCCCCCGCCGAAGGTGCGAGCGTGAAGAACACGAGGAGGAGGAGGAGGGGGGGGAAGGGGGGGAACAAAGCATGCAGCGTACGGATCCGCCTATTGTCCATCGACTCTCTATCCCGTCCTGGCCCGGATCCGTTTTTCAAGATCCAGGATTTCCTGGTTGTTCTGATTGCCCGGCTTCTTGAGCAGCTGCTCGATGATCACCAGGGCTTCGAAGTAATCCCCGGCCAGATACTTGGCTTCCGCTTCCCGCAGCAGGCGCTGATCGTCGCTGGAAAGCACATCCACTCGCTCTCCCCCCGTCGCTACCAGAAGACGGTCCTTCAATGCCACAGCCTCGCGGTTGTCCGGATTCAGACCAATCGCTTCGTTCAGCTGCTCCAGGGCAACCGGAAAAAAGTCACGCTGATTTGTATCCCAATAGGTACGGGCCTGAAGGTAAAGCTCTCGGGAGCGGGCAATCTTTGCCGGATCAGGCGGAGGTATTCGAAAACCGAGGGTGATCTCCAAATTGGCGATCGCGTTCTGCAGCCCCGGGTAATTCGGCAGCAGCTGCTCGATATCCTTCAAGGTAGCGTACGCTTCCTGGGGACTTTCGGTCCTTCGCCTCAAGGCGTCGTTGTACAGACCCGTGATCCTTGTCCGGAAAGCATCGGGATCGCTGATCTGCAGGATCCGTAAATTGAGAACCCTGGCCCGGGCGTTGTAGGGAAAGGGCACTAGGATCTTGGCGATGCGATTCTCCGCCCGGCCCAAAACCTCCAGAGCCGCTCGAGTATTCCCCTGCTGGATCAGCTGCTGTCCGCTCTGAAAATCCCCATAGGCAAGATTGTAGAGCTGACTCATCTCTTTGTACAGGGGATCGGTGACCGCAATCTCACGGCCCGTGGTCGCGTCAACCGCACTACGTACCAGCCCCAGCCAGAAACTGACCTCCGGGTTTTCGGTGGCATAGGCCCTTGTCCAGCGATCCTGGGCTGACATAAGTGTCTGTTCGGCGCCGGTAAAATCACCCTGAGCGTACAGCCTCCGTGCGTTCTCAATCAACTGGCGGACTTCCCGAATAACCAGCCCTTTCAATTCTTCGATGATTCGTTCAGACAGAGCAACGAGATCCTGGTCCCTTCGGCGCCGTACCGCCGAGTCCTCCTGTATGTTCAGGGAAGTATCGAAGGCTTCCCGCGCTGATCGAATGTTGCCCTGAGCCTCTTCATATCGCCCATTGTTCACGTTGCTCAGGGCTTGCTGATAGCGCAGCTCCCCCTCCCGCCGGTATCGCTCTGCCTGCAGGGATGCCTGGCGAGCGTCCGCCAGCCTCCCCTCCAGCTCCTCCTGCAGCGAAGCGTTTCGATTCACCAGGCTCCGCAGCGAACGCACGTGGGTTTGGAGCTCCTCGCTCTGCTGCACGTATTCCTCGTTCTTCAGAGCATCTTCCAGCATCCTGTCTACTCCCGCGGCAAGTTCCGCCAGATTCTGGCTCAGCGGCTGGTAGATGGCCAGGGCGCGGGACGGGAACTTCTCCACCCGCACCGGCAGATCGATGACTTGCCCGTCCGCATCCAGGATCGGCTCTAGGGCGACCTCCAGCCCTTCCTGGAGCCGCACTCCCTCCTCGAACTGTGCGGCGTAGCGGCGGTACTGTTCCTCGAACTCCGCTCCCTGAACACGGGCAATCCGGTCCAGCATGCGCAGGTCAAGAGCCTGGATCACCTCCAGCGTGGTACCGATGTCGGATAGAACTTCGCTGGCTTGCGACGCGTGAGCTTCGAGGGACACCTCGAGTCCGGCACCTTCCCGATAGAAGGCCAGCTGATCCCGCCACTCCGAGCCCAAGGCCGCCGTTTGCTCTAGCAAACCGGCAATTTCTTCGCGATCCGTGTAGATCTGCTCGATCGTGGATATGTCCTGTACCTCCAACTCGGAGCTCCTGTCCACGACTTGAACGAGCAGCTGATAGTCCTCCAGCGCCCGCAGATACTCCTGGGTACGGAGAAAATCCGGCAGAGCCGAGGCCACCGCAGACCGTCCGCTCGCATCCGTCGGAAATCCGAAAGTGGGTTCGATGCGCAGCGGCCAGAGAGATTGAAGCTCCAGTAGGGAGGCGAACAGGGCTCGTGCCTCTGTGATGCTGCCAAGCGCCTGTTCCAGCGATTGTGTTCGGAACGCATCAATCATCGCTGCGTAGGCCGTTTCCCCGCGCCTGAGAAGCCCGGATTCCAGGGCGGCGGATTCCCGCCGCCAGATCGCATCCAGGGCGTAGACAATCCCCTCAGTACTGCTGTTACTCGGACCAAAAACGAGCTGTTCCGAGAAAAACAGGAACAGATCGAACTGGCCGTCCGCCGAGTTCTCCCGTATCTGTCGGTTCTGCACCTGGAAAGTCAGACCGGAACGCTCCACCGTTCCCAGGGCCTCCGCCATAGACTCCAAGCTGAGGGCCACCGCCGCTACCTCCGAGGGAAGGGCTTGCGCATCCGCGCCAAAACCGTCGGCCGTCGACGACAAGTTGGTAAACTGGCTGTCGTGCGCCCTTATCGCCTGGGTGAGGTCGTCGAGGGCACCGTTCACCGAGTTTTTTATGATATTTCCGTATTCCGCCTCATCGAATCTGTCCTTGCTGATCTGGAAACCTTCAAGATAGGTAGAGACGGCCTGCCTGTACTGCCCGGCCTCGATCTGAGCCCTGGCACGGGCCATGAGATCCCGAAAAATATTGACAAAGTAGATCTGCTCCACCCCTGCAGCCCGCAGCATGTCCAGGAGCTCCGCCTCGGCCTCACTCGGATAGGGATTCAGCTCCTCCAGCCGATCCATCAGAGCGACTACCTGTTCCAAATCGTTTTCCCGAACCGCCGCGTTCAGATCTGCGAAGCTCTGATCGATCTCCACCCGGCGGGCACGAATCCGCTCCATCAGCTTCTCCGCCGCATCGAAGCGATCCGGGTCTTCCCTGACCACTTCGGACAGCAGGCGTACGGCATCATTGTAGCGTTTCTCCTCGATCAGCTTCTCCACCTCCCCCAGACGCTGGCGGGATTCCCGCTCGGCCCGCCCGCGGGCCTGGACATTGACTGCGGCGATCAGACAGAGAAAGAGAGCGAGGAGTATGGTTCTCACCTTTACCGAATGAGAAAACAACGCTGTTTCTGCCCCCCAAATATTATTGAGGAAACTTTTCGTCTTCCCTAGTACAGTCTACCTCACAATCTCCTATTATACATGAAGCGGCGATTGTGATGCTCCCTAATTCATTATCGACGGAAAAGACAAGGTACGTACAGCGAAATGTCGAAACATCCGATAGTGTAGATAGAAGAAGCGTCAACCTGGAAACTTGGAACATTTGGATGTATATTCTCAATAGATGAAGAGAATTCTGCTACTCATTACCGTTTTTCTTCTCGCAGTACTGCCGCTATCCGCGGATTTCTCTGATTTCTACTACAACCTCAACCAATGGTTGTCCGGGTTTGCCGATCCCAACACCGGATTGACAGTTTTTCCCACTCTGCTGATTCCCATGGGAGGAAAGTACGAGGGTATGGGCACGGCCTATACAGCCGTGGCTCTGGATTCCGGTTTCCTGGAGGCAAATCCTTCGGCCAGCTCCTCCCTGGAGACGACGGAGCTGTCCTTCTACCACCACAGCTGGATCGCGGATTCCAATCTCGAAGGAGTTGTGTACACCGTTCGCTATGATGACCTGGGAATCGGTGTGGGGGGCAAGTTCCTTTACGTACCTTTTACCGAGTACAACGAATGGGGGGATAGGGAGAATCGCGGTTATATCTCCGAGACCGTGGCAACCCTCAATGTCTCCTATAACTTCTTTTCGGATTTCAGCTTCTACGGCCTGGGCTTGGGAGCCAACCTCAAGACCGCCTATCGAAACATCCCGAACGCCTTCTATCCGGATCAGTCGGCGCTGACCGCGATGGTGGATATAGGTATTTTAACCCGATTCAATCTCATGAAATTCTATATCTCCCGGAGCAAGAATTTTTCCGTAGGTGCGGTCTTGAAGAATGTCGGCTTGCCAGCTCTGGGTGAACCATTACCGACATTGGCTACCATGGGATTTGCCTATTCACCGATCCGCCCGCTCACCTGGGCTTTCGATTTCAATCTGCCCTTCAGTTTTATACCACAAGAGGCGCCGGCGGAAAAATGGTATATGGCAACGGGATTCAACATAATGATCACCAACTTCCTCAGCCTGCAGAGCGGCTTGCAGTTGAAAGGTGAAAATCCGAAACTAAGTATCGGCAGCAGCGTTGATCTGGAGAAGTTCAGTTTTGTTCTGAACTACAACCTCGACTTGAGCGGGCGCATCGATCCCCTGGACAAGTTCAGCGTTCAGGCCAAACTCAACCTGGGCGACAAGGGCCGCGGAGATGAACAGAGAACCATCGACGCGTTGTATTTCGAGGGACTGGAACTGTACGCTGATGGGGACCTGTCCGGAGCAATCAGCAGGTGGGAGCAAGTCCTCGAGCTCGATCCGAGCTACACCCCGGCTCGGGACAACATCGAGACTGCAAAAAAAGCCCTCGCCCTGCAGACAGAAATGGAAGACCAGTTAAGAATTGGCGATTGACTTTCTCTGAGCGATTCGGTACGGTTTACCTCAGTTGAAAGACCACGAAAAACTCAAGAAACCAAAGTCCACAATTCCCGTACAGACACTGCGGCGAATCCCCTACTACCATCAAATCCTTTCCGAATTGGAGCAGCAGGGCGAGCAATTCGTAAGCTCAAAATACCTGGCTCACTTCTTTCACGTGGATGACACCCAGGTGCGTAAAGACGTGTCCGTCATCGGCTACAAGGGGAAACCAAAGTCGGGATATTCGGTAACGGGATTGAAGAGCGCGATTGGAGATTTCCTCGGCATCAATACGGAGAATACGGCGATCCTGATCGGAGCAGGAAAGCTGGGCTCCGCCCTGATCGAATATCCCGGCCTGAGTGAATACGGCTTGAGACTGGTTGCCGTGTTCGACAACGATCCCAAGAAACTGGACAAAGCGGTGGGAGGTTTTGCCGTACAACCGATGGAAAACTTGAAAAAGGTGGTCCAGAGCTTCGACGTGGGAATCGCGATCATTACTGTGCCCAAAACAGCGGCTCAGGCGGTCTGCGATCTGGTCGCCGAGCAGAAAATCAAGGCAATTTGGAACTTCGCCCCCACCCAGCTAAGCGCACCGTCGGATGTCACCGTTCGTAATGAGAACATGGCTGTGGGACTGGCCCTGCTGTCTCACTACCTGAAAAAGCGAACGGCAGAGAGCGCCATTTTCTCCTGACCCGCTACTTTTTATTGGCAACGGTTTTTTTGTAGCTTTTATACACCGCGTAGAGCGGAAAGTCGTACTTCTTCGATTCCACCAGACGGGCAAAACTCTTGTTCAGCTCCCCAGGGCTGCGGCCCATGACCCGCTTAAGCAGGCGTTCCTCCCGCTGCAGCTTCTTGAAGTTGAACCGGTGCTCCAATGCACGGATGAACTGGGCCGCCTCCTCCCGTACTTCCGGCTCCAGCTCCTGCCGGGCCGGCTCTACGATCTGCTTAATCACCTCTTCGATGCTGCCCGTCTCATTCCGATGCAGGGCCTCCTCCACCTGGCGAACGAAAGCACTTTCCTTAAAGGTGATTCGGTCCACGATCACCCTCAAATCGAGGCGCTTCTTGGTCGCCGCTTTCGAGTTCATGTCCCGCCGTCCCTGCACGAAGAACACAACCACCGCCGCGACCAGTCCGATGGCGATCTCATCGATCACCGGCAGGGGATCCCTGACCACGAAGGACATGAAGAAGTAGAACACCACAAACACCAGGGCGGAGATTAGGAACTTGGGAACAAAGCGGGCATCGCTAAGCCAGTTCTTCACCCCGGCCTCGATGTTCCGATATAGCTCGTTGCGGAACATGGTCAAGGCCTCCACCCTGGGCTCCATACCGTATCGGCCCTCCACCTCGCTGCGCTCCAAGGCTCCCACAAACTTGTCGGGAGAGCCGAAAGGATCGAGGAACAAAAAGCTGCCATCCTTGCGGAATATGTGAAAGAGATAGATACGATCCTTCTCAGGCATTATTTTGTATAGCCTCTCAATTTGTTGTCAGTCGGGTTCCCAACTTGATAGATGCTGCTAGAAAAATACTTGCCTCTGCCGCCTCGTGTCAAGCTAAAAGAGGGGGGGCGCCGAGGGGGGGGCGCCTTTGCTGGCCCGCCAGGGGAGCGCCCAGCCGGGCCAGCCGCCGCACCGCTACCGAGACCGCGCCCATCTCCTCCCCGGCCCGCCCCGAGAGCAGCAACACCCCACCCCCGTCGATGCAGTCGCGGAAGCGTCTAAAAACCGCCGGAAACAGCACGGTTTCAAACAGGGAGTCCTCATCTTCGAAGCTGACGAACAGCATGAGATCTGCAGGCGCCCCTGTCGCAGGGGAGCGAGTAATGACCTCCTTGCCGCTTGCCACCAGGCCCACTAGACTGACCTCCTCTCCGAGGCGGCTGGGAATCTCACTGGATCGGATCAATACGGGCCAGCCTTGCTGGTCGGCCTGCTGCCTCGCCCTTGGGCGAAACAGGGAGACCGGATGCCGGGAGACCATCAACCCCAGGGTGCGCAGCTCGTCCAGCAGTTTCAGCTCCACCGGGTAGTCCGACGGGGGCGGAGCTTCGGGTGCAAACAGACCTCCTTCCTGCTGTCTGCGAAGATAGCGCCACAGCAGCTGGGGCCTTGCCGTTCCGCTGGCGATCCCGTCCAGGGCGCCGGAGCGCACCAGGATGCGGGTTTCCATCAGACCCGGCCTCAGTCTCCGGAAAAAATCCTCCGGGCCGGAGAAGGGACCCTCATGGAGACGCTCACGCAACAGCCGCCCCAGAAAGCTGCGACTGATCGACCTCAACTGGCCGAGCCCCACCCGTATGCCGCCTCCATCTGCGGTGTAGGCGATTTCACTGCGGTTGACGTCGGGAAGCAGGAGGGGGATTCCCAGGCGCCGACACTCGTTGAGGTAGGTCTGCCGGGAGTAGTAGCCTCCGCCGTTGTTGACAACCGCAAGGAAAAACTCACGGGGGAAACGACGTTTCAAATAGGCCAGCTTGAAGGACACCAGGGCGTAGGAGGCGCTGTGGGCTTTGCAGAAGGAATAGCCCCGGAAAGAGCAGATCATCTCCCACAGCTCCTCCAGAACCTTCCGCGCTGTACCCCGCCGCGCACCTCCGCTAAAGAACAGGCGACGATACCTCTCCAGAGGCCCGCAACCGTCGCCTGCCGCCAGGGTCTTGCGCAGCCGGTCAGCCAGGGCGGGGGAGAAACCGGCGCTTGCCCCGGTTACCCGGGCGATATCCTCCTGATAGACCATCAGGCCGTAGCTTCTGCTCAGTACCGGAGTCGGGCTGCTGAAGGGAGCGCCGTGGACGCGCCGGAGAAACTCCTGGATGGTGCGATTGGCGGCGGGCCGGATTATCGAGCCGGCCATGACCAGGTGCTCGTAGTCTCCCCTGCCCAATTTGCGCAGCAGCTGGCGACTGGCCGGGGACTCGACGTAGAACATACCCACGGTCTCACCTGCAGCGATCATCTGCCGGGTCTCGAGATCCTGCAGGAGCGCCACCTGCTGCGGGGAAGCCCGACCTTCCAGCACTGCCAGTTGCTCGCGAAGCTCGGCAGCGGCGCAGAGGCGGGAATCGCTATCAGCTTCGGGGGCAGCCGCCGCCGGCCCTCCAGCGTCTGGGAAACACAGGCTGCGGCGGGCCAGCCGAACCGTGTCCCGGAGAACGGCCAGGGAACGGTTGCCCAACAGATCGATCTTCACCAGCCCTGCACCCTCCGCACTTTCCCGGTCCCAGGCCATGACCGGATAACCCATGGTTGAACGCCGGACGTGCGTGTAGTCTGTTATCGGACCGGGGGTGATCACCACCCCGCCACAGTGGGTGCCCAGGTGCCTGGGCAGACCCCGAAGGCCCCGCGCCGCCTCCAGCAGGTAGGGGGGAATTCGCGCCTCCTCGCCGTACTTGAAGAATCGCACCATTGTTTCGATCTCCCCCTCCGGAAGGCCGTAGGCGGTAGCCGCCTCCCGCATGGCGGAGCGGGGACCGAAGGTGACGTGATCAGCTACCATGGCTGCCCGGCCCTGGTAGCGCGAAAAAAGCCGGCGAAGCACCTCATTGCGTTCGTCCCAGGGAAAATCCACATCGATATCCGGAGGATCTTCGCGCTGGACGTTGAGAAAGCGGTCGAAGTCCAGATTGTAGCGGAGGGGATCCACGTGGGTAATTCCCAGCAGGTAGCTCACCAGGCTGGCGGCAGAGCTTCCCCGCCCGCAGGTCCGGGTACAGGTTCCGAGGATCTCCCGCACCACGAGAAAGTAGCCGCAAAAACCCTTGGTGCGGATCACCCGCAGCTCCCGCTCCAGCCTCGCCTTCCAGGGAGGTTCCTGGGCGGCAGCTACGCTGACGCGCTCTTTTGCCGGGAGGCCGACGCCGGGTGCTGAGGCGCAGCCCGAGCCGTAGCGTTGCCGTGCACCCTCATAGCAGAGCTGACGGAGCAGGCGGAAGCAGCGCTCTTCACCCAGGCCCCGATAGTCTGGAAATACGTTGCCGCGGGACAGCAGTCCATCGCAGCTGGCCTGCTCGGCCAGAAGGCGGGCCGATTTCAGCGCCTCCGGCACGGCCGAGAAGTAGCGCTCCATCTCCTGCCCGTTCACCAGGCGCATCTGCGGCCGCAGGCGCAGGCCGTCGGGAAGCTCGTCCACGGTGCATCGCCTGGAGATCGAGCGCAGCAGATGGCCGATCCGGATCTGTTCCTGCTCCAGAAAGACGGCCTGGTTCAGCGCCAGAAGCGGCAGGCCGCTGCTGCTGGAAAAAGCGAGCAGTTCCCGCACGGGCTGACCGTAGGTAAGCTGAACGTACAGCTCCCTGCTGCTGCAGCCTTGCAGGCTCAGCAGAACCGACGGATCCCCGCTCATCACGGCCAGTCCCTGCCAGCCGTGCTCCAGCAGATACTGCTGCGGGTCGCTGCCCTGCGGCTGGGATACGATACGATTCAGGGTGACGAATCCTGACCGCTCCAGGACGTAGGCCGTGCACAGCGGCTTTCCCCTGCGCAGCAGGGCCATGCCAACCAGCGCTTTGACGCCCTCCCGCGCCGCGGCCCGAAGGAAGCGAACCAGACCGTAGAAGTTGTGCCGATCCACCAATCCGACCGCCGGGTATCCCCTCTTCTTCACCTCCCGGCAGATGCGTTCCGGCGTGAGGAGACCGTGGCCAAAGGAGAAGCAGGAACTGAGATGAAGTGGCGTGTAGTCGGAATTTATAGTCATTATACTATACATTAGTATAGTATAATGATCCTTTCAGGTCAATCTCTGAAGAAACTTCCGGAACAGCTTCCTATCCGAATCCACCAGATCGAAGGTCTCCACCTCGTGGGGGTCCACCCAGCGTATTTCCTCGTGTTCCCGCAGGACGAAGCCGCCACTGAGATGGGTGGCTCGGTACAGCAGGATTTCCAGGTCCAGTCGCTTTTCCCGATAGCGGGTAGAAGCCAAGAACTCCCCTATTTCCGCCGAAATCGAGAACTCCTCCGACAATTCCCTGCGCAAGGCCTGTTCCGGTTTTTCCCCTGGATCGACCTTTCCGCCCGGAAACTCCCACTTCCGCCCCATGTGCTTTCCCGCTTTACGCAGTGCCAGAAGGATTTTTCCGTTCTTTTCGACCAGGGCCGCCGTGACCTGCCGCAATTTTACGGATCCTTTTGCTTAGAGGGGTAGCTGGACCAGGAAAGTCGTTCCCTTGTTCCCGGTCTCATAGGTCAATCTGCCGCCCAGCTCTTTAACGATGCTGTGTACGATGGACAGACCCAGCCCCTCATGACCTTTGGAGCTGGTGTACGGTTCGAACAGCGTGGGCTGCAAAGTTTCCGGAATGCCGCTTCCTTGGTCGCGGATCAGCACCTCTATGCTCGGAGGCTCCCCTTCCCGGTGGCGGGTATCGAAGCTGATAGTACCGCCGTCCGACATCGCCTCCACGGCGTTTTTCAACAGGTTGATGAACACCTGTTTGAGCTTGTTGGAATCCGAGCTCACCAGGGGAATGTTTTCATCCAAATTAAGTTCCAACGTGATTTTGGATCGCTGTTGAAGGGATTCCTGAGATATTCTGGCAAGATCCCGGAGGATTCCGTTGATGTCCACCGGTTCTTTCACGCTTAGGCGCCCTTGAGAGAAGCTGGAGAGCTCCCCTATGATCTGAGTTACCCGACGGATCTCCTCCCGAACGATGCGCAGATCTTCCTGGGCCGACTCGTTGCCCGAAAGCTTGCCGGCCAGGATGCTGAGGTAGTTGTTGATGATACCCAGCGGATTGTGGGCTTCGTGCACAACCTTTTTGGCAAGCAGCGATGTGGCGGACATCCTCTCTTCCCGGATGCGTTCGACCTGCACCTGGCGGGTCTGGAAGCGAAACAATGCCAGGGAGGCAAGATTGAGGAACATGGTGAGGAACTTTCTCTTGGTATACAGCACTTCTCGCCCGCTGCGCTGGATTCCGATGATCAGAACGCCCAACCGATCCTCCCCCACCCGCATCGGTAGACAGACCATCCCCTCCGCCCCGAGGAATCGAACTAGTTGTTCGTCCAAAATGCTCAATACGGCTTTGTTGTCGAAGGTATCCACGATCCGCTGCTGAACCAGCGCTTTCACAAGAAGGCTGGTCTCCTCCCGAAAAGGAATAGAGAGATCCCGGATGACATCCTCCTGATCCTCACTTCCCATAGTCACGCCCAGCAGGCTGTCTCCCCGGTATTGGAAATAGAAGAGGGAGTCCAAGTCGAATAGCAGCTGCATTCCCTGCCGCATGACCTGCAAAATGCTTTTACCGTCTTCGGCTGCCAGGTAGGCTTCGGAGAAGCTTTGCAGCAGGGAGATATCCCGCACCCAGCCGGCCAGCTCCTCGTATTTCTTTCGGTCCTCCGGGCCAAGCGCTTGAGGCTGCTCCGCGGGAGTGCTGATCTCGATTTCCAGCGACTGGGCGATGCCCTGAACCTCCTTCTCCACCTCGTCGATCAGATTCTCCAGTTCCTGCCTGGTCAGACCGAGTATTCGTTCACCTACCGTGATTCCCTCTACCCGTTCCTCGGAAACGATCGGACAGAGGCGATTGGCTACATAAACGGTTTGAACCAGCGGCGAGGCGTGAAGAATCCGATCCGGTTGGTCGTGATGGTAGAGGACGGCATCTGGCATGAAGGAATGCGGATCCCAGCGACGGATCAGCCAGGCACCCGCCTCGGCATGGCCCAATCCGAAGTCCTGCTCCCCCTCGATCAGCTGAGTGGTTCGATAGGCTGAAGCTTTAAGGATGCTTTCATACTGAGATTCAAAATTGTTCCAGAGCACAATCTTACCGATGTCATGCATCAATCCCGCCAGGAAGGCCTCATCGGGACTGGGGTATTGGATGTGGAGGGCTAGTCTGCGGGCGATGGTTGCACAGCACAAACTATGCCACCAGAACAGCTTGAGGTTGAAGGCTGATTTCTTACTGGATCTGTGAAAAACCTGATAGACCGACGAGCTGATGGCGATGTTCTTCACCGCGTCCATTCCCAACAGCAGCAGGGCCTGGTCGATGGAGGTGATCTTTTGCTTCAGACTATAGTAGGCGGAGTTGACCAGACGCAGGAGTCGTTCGCTGATCGACGGATCTTTGTTGATTACCTTGGACAGATCCCGGATTCCCTTCTCCTCCTGGTTGCAGATATCGATCAGCTGCAACAGAATATGGGGCATCGTAGGCAAAGCTTTCGAGGTCTCGATTTTCTCTAAGAGAGGGTTCTCCATTATGCTCTCATTAATTCCCTCGGCAGTTCGCCTCTTAGACACTCATCTTTTTTTAGCTGCCGTAGCGTCTGAAGTAGAAGTTGAGCATCAGACCGATACAGATCAGTCCCGTCCAGAGCGAGGATCCGCCGTAGGAGAGAAAAAATAGGGGGATTCCCGTGATCGGCATAATCCCCATGGCCATACCGACGTTTACGATGACGTGAAAGAAAAACATGGCCACGATGCCAGCCCCTACCCGCATGGCGTACTCGTCTCGGGCGATGTACAGGATCCGGATTCCCCGCAACAGAATGATCAGAAACAGGGCGAATACCAGAAGACCACCTAGAAATCCCCACTCCTCGGCCAGGATGGAAAATATGAAATCGGTACTCTGCTGGGGAAGGAACTGGTAGTGACTCTGGGTCCCTTGGAGAAATCCCTTGCCCATGAATCCGCCGGAGCCCACGGCCGTCACCGACTGAATCAGGTTCCAGCCCGCTCCCTGGGGATCGATGCGGGGATTTAAAAATACAATAAAACGCATGATCTGGTAATCCCTCAAGAACCGAACCACCAAAAGCGCACCGGCGTTGGCGAGCAACAGCAGAGAAGAGACGTATAGGATCCAGTAGAAGTACCTGCGTTTGAAGCCCCAGAAACCCCAGGCGGAAAGCAGGGCAATAACCAGCAGGGCGGCCAGGTAGTATCGTGCCATCTGGAAGTCGGTGAACATCGAAAGCAGGGTCGCCTCCCGACCCACGATCCACTGCTCATAGAGAGGCAGCACCGCCAGGATGATGGTCAGCAAGCCCGCTGCGGTCAGGAAGACCAGATGTCGCAATTTGGCCCCGGATATGAAGGCCACGAACAGAAAGATCGGAATATACACCAGGGCGGTGCCCATATCCGGCTGCAGGAGGATCAAGCCTATCGGCAGCACGACGATGGCCAAGCCAAGTAGAAAACGGGGCAGCTCCCGTATCCCCTTGCCGATTCCCGTGAGGTAGCTGGCCAGAAAGAGAATCGTGCTGATTTTGGCGAACTCCGACGGCTGAATCCCGAACTCCCCGACTCCGATCCAGGAGCGGGCTCCGTGGACCTCTCTGCCGATGAAGGGGGTTACCAGCAGGAGAACCACCATAAAGCCGTAAAAGTAGATGGACAGGCGCCGCAGTCGATGAAAATCGATGAGAATCACTCCGGTCATCAGCAGCAAGCCGCTACCGGCCCAGATCAGCTGCTTCACATATTCGTTGGAAAGCTGCATGCCCGTGAAGCTCATGCCGCTGGAATACACAAACAGGATTCCCACCAACAGCAGGATCAGGGTAGCCCCGAGAAGGATGAAATCAAAGGCGAACAGGGATACCCGCTTCATCGGGTCTCCTCATCGGCAGACGGCTCGACCGCTCCAAGCGGCGGGATGCTGCCGCCTCCCGGGGCAAGAGCACCTGCGGAGGTACTGTCCTCCCCGGAGGTGCCGCCCTCCCCGGAGGTGCCGCCCTCGGTAGCAGCAGCCCTCAAGGCTTGTTGCTGCTGGATGTACCACCAGGGTTTGATCGTTTCCACCGCCTCCTCGTATGTCTGATTGGCAAAGATCCCCTGGAAGATCACATTGGCGGCCTTGGGCGCCCACCACTCCCACTCGTTCTCCGCCTCCACCATGACCGCAACCACCACCCGTTCATCCGGATCGTCAGTCTGATAGGGGGCATAGGCGGCGAACCAGGAGTGCCAGCGCTCCTCGTAGCCCGCCTCGCCGGTTCCGGTCTTCCCCGCCACCTCGACCGCATCGGTGGTAAGCACCACCTCCGCCGTACCCTCGGTAATGACTCCGCGCATAGCCCGCTGGACGACCTCGAAGGTCTCCCTGCGAATCGGGCTGACATGCAGAATCTCCGGCTCCACCTCCCGTATGAGATCGCCGGTCTGGGGATCCCGCACTTCTTTGAGCACGTGCGGGCGGAACACCCTCCCTTCGTTTACGATCATGGCGATCACATTGGCAAGCTGAATGGGGGTGACCAGGAGGTAGCCCTGGCCGATGGAGATGTTCAGCGTGTCCCCCCCAAGCCAGATCATCGCCTGGGTCCGCTGCTTCCACTCCGGCGTGGGAAGAAATCCGAGGGTTTCACCGGGGAGGTCGACTCCGCTGATTTGCCCCAAGCCAAACTCCCGTGAGTAATACACGATGCGTTCGATCCCCAGCTCATCACCGACCGTGTAGAAATATACGTCGCAGGATTCGGCCAGGCCGCCGAACAGCTCCAGGGAACCGTGGCCTACCTTGCTGTGACAGCGGAATATCCGGTCTCCGTAGAAGATCTCTCCGGTACAGGTAACCTGTCGGGTAATGGGGAAAACCTCTTCCTCCACCAGAGCGGTGGACATAATCACCTTGAAGGTCGATGCCGGCGGGTAGGAGGATTGAATGGCCCGGTTGATAAAGGGAAAGGTCGGATCGAGGGACAGCCGGGTGAACTCCCGGGATCCCTTTTCCGTGAAGAAAAGATTCGCGTCATAGTAGGGATAAGACACCATGGCCAGGACTTCACCGGTGGACGGTTTGAGCACCACCACCGACCCGATTCGTTCCCCAAGGGCTTTCTCACAGAGCAGTTGAATCCTTCTGTCGATGGTCAGAACCAAGTTCTTTCCCGGTTCCGGCGGAATGTCCTCTTCGGCCTTTGCCTTCAGATACATCTCGCGGACATCGACCGTGCGAAAACGGGTTCCGTCTTTTCCCCGCAAGAGCAGGTCGTACTGCTTTTCCACCCCACTCTTGCCCAGCACCGTACCAAAACTATAACCCTGGTTGTAGAGCACCTGAATCTCTTCGCGGTTGATGTCTCCCACATAGCCGATCACATGGGAAAGAGAAGCCATGGCCAGGTAGTTGCGGATCGGTTTGTTGTGCCAGGCCACCCCAGGGAAATCCGACAGATGCTCGGCCAGAAAGGCGATGGTCTCAAACCCCACCCCACCCTTCAACTCGATGGGCTGGTAGAGGTGGTAGTACTTCGGGGGGACTTTGACTTCTATATCCTCCACGGATATCCCGAGGGCGGCGGCGATCCGTTCGAATAATTCCGTTCTGCGTTCAGCCGGTACTTCGGCGGGGATCAGATCCACGGCAAAGGAGTCCTGGTTGACGACCAGGGGAAAGTCGTAGTGCCGATCGAAGATCTCCCCACGCTGAGCCGGGATGGGGAGCTCCCGCCGGACCACAGCCCGAGCACGGCGCTTGAACTCCCAGCCCCGAATAACCTGGAGGTAGAACAACTGTCCGAGGAGGAGCGCGAACACAAGCGTCACCGCCACCCCGAGGGCGATAGTGCGATTTTTTACCTGAGCACTAGAATCGGGACTCATATCCATTCCTTGTTCTGCGGTTTGAGGACTTTCAGCAATCCCAGAAGCGCAAACAGAAAGGGGGCTAACACGGCGTTGTATCCCAGCTCTATCCAAAGCGGACCGGCAAACACCCGGAATCCTTCCGCGGGAATCGACAAGAAGGTCACCAGAAGCGAAGAGACGAGGGCCTTGAACAGCGTTGCGATGACCGTCAGCAGTACGGGCATGAGAATGGGATCGACGAAAATGCTGCCGACGGTGAGACCGTAGAGGAAACCGATCACAGTGCGCATGAAAGCGTGAAATCCCAACGGAGAAAGACTCAAGACATCCTCGATTACCCCCGTGGCGAATCCGCTGAGTTGGGCGGTCATACTGCCCCTGCGGATGGCAACAAATACGAGAATGATCAATCCCAAGTCAGGGATCACTCCCCGAATGGCCACCCAATGCAGCAGTGTGCTCTGTAGTACGATCGCCAGGGCGATCATCCCCGTAGAGAGCAGAAATGCCTTTAGATCCCGACTCATTTCTGTTCCGCGTCGATGATATAGACGAACTCCAATCGGGAAAAATCGACAATCGGTTCAATCTCCAGTTCCAGAGAAGCTTCATACCCTTTTGCCGTCATCTCCCTGACCCGACCTATATGGATACCTTCGGGGAAAAGCTGTCCCATGCCCGAGGTAATGACCAGCTCCCCGTATTGCACTTCCTTCACCGCCAGCTTTTTCACGTAGCTCATGGTGAGCATGGCCCCTCCGCCCTGACTGCCGGCGATCAACCCGTCGAATCTCGAGCTCTGCAGGCGGGCGGCTACGTAGGAGGCGGGATCGGTAATAGGCTGCACCATCGATGAGACCAGGGAAACCAGCACCACCCGGCCCACCAATCCCTGCAATCCTCCCTGAAAGGCGATTACGGGCATTCCTTCCTGCATCCCATGGATGCTGCCGCGGTTGACCGCGATCGTAGAAAATTGATTGCCCGGGTCCCTGGCAATCACCTGGGCGGATATGTAGCGAAAGGGCAACGTTTCCGAGAAGCCCAACTGCGCTCGTAACTCCTGATTCTCCCGACGCAGCTCGGCAAGATCGCGAGAAACCCGCTCGTATTCCATCAGCCTTTCCCGGGCTTCCTCCAGCTCGTTACGCAGGCGCTGGAGCTCGCGGATCGAGGTCACGGTTTCGGTGAACCAATCGCTGACCGCGTGAACGGAAAGTTGAAATACGGAGAAGAAGGTTTGTCCCACCTTCTTCGGCTGCAGTACCACATTGCGGTTGGAAAACAACATCAGCAGCAGGCAGAGAAGCAAAATCGCCGCAAAGGTGACGCCGTTTTTGTTCTTCCGGACGAAGCTGGAAATACCCGGCATAATGTTCGTCTAGTAGCGCACGTTGTAGAATCGCTTACCCATGTCTTTGAGATTTTCAAGGAACATCCCCGCTCCCAAAGCGACACACAGCAGGGGATTTTCCGCCAGGATGACCGGCACCCCGGTTTCCTTAGATACGAGCTTGGGAAATCCCTTGAGCAGCGATCCCCCTCCGGTCATTACGATTCCCCGCTCGACGATATCGGCGGCAAGCTCAGGGGGAGTTTCCCCAAGGGTTTTCTTGATCTCTTCGATCACCTGATAGGTAGGCTCCTTCAAGGCTTCCCGAACCTCCACCGAATCCATCTCCAGACGCCGTGGAAGCCCGGTGATGGCGTCCGTACCCTTGATCTCCATCTTTTCGATAGTTTTCTCGGGAGAGGTGTTGCCGATGGTTATTTTGACGTTCTCCGCAGTCTGGTCGCCGATTATGAGGTTGTGGATGTTGCGAACGTGCTTGATGATCGCCTCGTCGAACTCGTCCCCTCCCAGGCGTATGGCGTTGGCTACGACTATTCCACCGAGGGAGATCACGGAAATCTCGGTGGTTCCGCCGCCGACATCGCAGAGCATGTGGCCCGCCGGTTCAAGAATGGGGATATTGGCACCAAGGGCTGCGGCCATCGATTCCTCGATCAGATAGACTTCTCGGGCACCGGCCTGTTCGGCGCTCTCCCGTACGGCTCGCTTCTCTACCTCCGTAATGCAGGTGGGCACGCCGATCACCATGCGCGGCTTCACCAGCCAACGCCGCTGAATAACCTTGGAGATGAAAAAGCGTATCATTTTCTCGGTTGTCTCGAAGTCGGCGATCACCCCATCCCTCATGGGACGAATCGCGATGATGTCTCCGGGGGTTTTCCAGAGCATACGCTTTGCCTCCGTACCCACGGCCACAACCCGCTTGGTGCCGCGCTCTACGGCCACAACCGAAGGTTCGGAAAGCACGATCCCCTTGCCCTTCACGTGCACCAGGGTGTTGCAGGTGCCGAGATCGATTCCGATATCTGCTGAAAAGGCTTCAAACATCTTGCCAAGCCCCAT
>CP070696.1:1252315-1306532 GCA_020353535.1 Spirochaetaceae bacterium
TAAGTACTCCATAATGTCGATATACCCATAATAAGAGGCTGGATGTATTGGAGTTGTTCCAAGAAAACTCGCATCATTCACATCGATTCCCAACTCTACAAAAAGCTTTACCATTTCGAGAGAACCACTACCCACAGAACTTATGAGTAGATTTGCTCCCCATTTGTCTTTTAGACTTAGGTCGGCTCCGTTGGCTAATAGTAATTCAACAATATCCATATTCCCTTCAAATGCAGCGAGTTGCAGAGGGAATTTCCCATAATGATTTTGGTAATCGATATTTGCGCCATATTTGATTAACAATGTAGTTATTTCTCGATTATCTCTTGACGCAGCTAGATGCAGAGGTGTTTCTGTGGCTGCATCTAACGCATGAGCATTTGCGCCGCTTTCGAGTAAGACCTTGACAATATTACACTCTCCTCGCATCACTGCTGTGTGTAGTATTGTTCCATGATGAGTAGCGAGATTCACATCAGCTCCTCGCTTTATCAGTTCATGAGCTGAATCGACGGTCCCGGTCTCGACAACTTTATACAAGGCTGTGTATCCATCAGCATTTCGTTGATTGATATCCACTCCTTCGCCGAGAAGCTTATCTATACTCTTAAAATCTCCTGCAAGAGAAAATTGAATTAACAGATCAGCTTTTTTTCCCTGGCAGGTAGCCGCGCATAAGGAGATTGACAGTATCACAAGTAGTTTTGAATACCTACTCATTAATCATCTCAGTATCTAATATTCTCATCAAACCAAACACTCTGCTCAATCCAGTGTGTATAGCTCTCAAGAAACTCCCAATGCCCGTCTGTTCTACCGACTTCATCGTCGGTAAAATATGGCTTCAGTTTATAGCGGGATCCAAATGAATTGTAGCGAATTTTCCAATCTGGATACGTCTCATAGTGTTTGAAAAAGATGGACGGACTAGAGTCGGTGAATGAATAATACAGATCAAATATATCTTTTGTAGGAGTCCCTTCAACGAAATGTTTGAACATGAAGCGGGTGAGATCTTCGAGGTCGGATTGAGCGGTGGCAAAATTGGGGACACCGGACATCCACCAGTAATCTGAAAAGTGTTTTTCGATAACCGCGTTATACCCTGCGGCCACACCTGAAATGAGCTGATCAATTGTCTCCAGGCCCAACGACACCGTGTTTAAGGTACCCGAACCGGGTATCTCTGTGTTCTTGATCAACTCATAGGCTGTGATAACATCATCAACCATTCCGACGACATCTGCACTGGTACCGATAACATCGGCTCCGGTCCCGTACAGTAGTTTTAATGCGCCGAAGTAGTCCTCTTCACCGACGATATCAAAAAGTGGTTTGTACATTTCAACGCGGTCTTTATTTGAAAAGAGGTTGTGGATTTTGTCGACAAGGAAAAACAACGGACCGATGGTGCTGCGCACGTCGTGTTTTGATGCGTCCTCAACGTCTTGTTCCAGTTTGATTACGTAATAGCTGTTCCACTTGCGATGAGCCCCGATCGCTTTCCCGCTCCACTTCTCGATGCTGTACCAGTCGGCTTGCTCGCTTTTGTAAAGCTTGTCCACATAGGCTGCGAAAAACTCGTCCCCTGTCACAGCCGCGATCCGGCTGGCGACGACGTCCCGCAATAGATTCGGATCGTTTTCAATAAAGGAAAAATCGTAGTCGCCGGCCACTTTCAGCGCCATTTCCGTATGGGCACGGACCGCTTTGCGCGTCTCCAGTTGCTGGGCTAAGGCATCGGAGGTGACGCCGTCGCGATGCGCTTCGTGTTGTAAAACCACCCCACCCATCAACCGGCTGTTGCGGTTCCAGTAGTCCCCCAAGGTGGCCATTTGGATCTGTTTGGATTCGTCGATGAGTTGTGTTTGTCCGCTGGCGTCGCTGAAGCCGACCAGGAGCTTCGCAGCGCCGCTGAGCAGCTCTTCATACAACTCCTGGCCTTCTGTGTCGCTGAAGGAGTACAGGGACCGCATCGATGTTCCCACCGAGCTATAGCCCTGGTAATCTTCGGCGGTTTCCCACGCCCCGAAAAGGTCGTACCCTCGGATTCGCATGCTTTCGAACCAGGTGTCCGAGCCCGTAGCGGCATCGGCCACGGCGGTCGGGCTGATGTCGACTCCGCCCTGGCCCAGAGCAAACTGTGGTTGCTCTCCGCCCAGGCGTAATTCCAGGAATCCGCCGGAGAGGATTCGGTCGTTCATCGTCAGTCCGAACATGCTGAAATCGGCGAGATTCAGGATGGTTTGTCCGGTTAAAGCGTACTCCAGACCCGTCTGGGTCAGTGCCCCCGCAAGCTGAGAAAAACTCCGCACATCCGCGATGTGCTCTATCGAAAAACCCGTAATATTCCCCTCAAGAAGGTTGCTGACGGTTGCTCCGGAGAACTCAGCCAGGTAGCCGGAAAGAGCCTGACGGCCGATCAGGGTCTCTTTGTACAGGGTGGTGTTGAACATGAGCTCGCCGTCCGCATCGAGTTCAAAGGCATTGACCGTAGCACCCACGACTTGGTTTGTGGCGATCTCCGTGCCCTCCAATAGCGCTTTGCATACGCCTCCTTCGGCAAAGGCACCCAGCGCCCCCGCGAACGCGTCGAAACCCGCACCGGTTCCTGCGGTGGCTGCGCCGATCAGGGCCTGTTTACCGAAAGACAGCACACCCTCCTCCAGCTCCACGTATCCGCTGGAAACGTCCGCCGCGGTGAAGACGGCGTCATCGGTGAGGTTGATTGCCGCAGCCACCCAGACGTTACCGGTAGCCGTAGCAGCGATGGCCACGGCCAAATCCACGGCATCCCGGGTGCTGGGAGCTTCAAGCCAGCCGTCCGCGTCGCCGTCGTTGTCCGCATCATCATCCCATATGCGCAGGTTGTACCAGGGGACACCGAGCATGGACAGTCCGCGGGCCTGCCGGGCTTCATTGCGAAAGTAGGCTTCCATGATTACGCCGAGCTCACCATAGCCGGGCTCTTGAACCTCCTCAGGGGCGTCTTCACACATCAGCGGTTGATAGCCGATATGGTAGGGGAACAAACCGTCGATTTCGTTAAAACCGGCGTCCTTCCTGTGAAATCCTTCTGACGATTGGAACAGAGCTGTCTGGGCATCGAAGTAAGCTTTGAACTCTTCCTCGATTCCCTGCCAATCCCATTCGGCCCGGGCTTCATCAGGCCTTCCGAAGACCAGCTCCATGTATTTTTTCAAGTTTGCCTGCGCTCGATCTGCCATATCCTGGATATAATCCCCGGAACGGTCCTCCAGGGAGGCTCTGCTCAGATCCACCCCCGCATCGAAGTCCGGTACCGTAAAATCGCGGTACGCGGGAACGGTTTGGCTTTCGTTTTCCAAACCTCCGAAAAGGGTGTTGTCGATCACCGAAGAGCGGCTGTACTCCGAGCCGCTTCGACGGTAGCCGCTTGCCCGCATCAGGTCGAATAGACTGTCCTCCATATTCCGGTTTACGTCGGCGATCCGTTCGTGAATGGTATGCTCGGCTTCTTCGATATACACCCGCATCTGCAGCGCGGTAGCCAGGCTGATGCGGCTGAAAATCTCTTCACCGAGATCCACAGTCAGCCGTCCTGCCCCCAGATCCGTCCAGCCGTTGACGTTGCCACGCGGGACATGGAACGCTGTATCCAGAGACGGGGAAGCGGTTGAAAGATCCACGGCAAGGGCATCGTTCAGGTGATCGGTGAGGTCCGGTCCCGGAAAGGCGCGTTCGATCACCTTACTCAGCTCAGGTGCCGCGTTAATCATTTGCGGGATCGAGATGGTCTGGATTTCCCCGATCAGACTATCCGCATCCAGATTCATCTGCCGTTCCATTGATTGAACAGCCGCGGATACGGCGTTCTGGGTGCTTTGTTCGATCCACTGTTCCCGGTTGCGGTAAAACAGAACGTACCTGCCGTCCCACATTGCCTGCTTCTCTTTGTACTCGGTCATAAACTCACGAAGCCAGCGCTCGTGGCCATCGCTTAGCTGTTTTGCACCCTGACTCCACTGTTCCAAGCCCGAAGCCAGCGCATCGGCAACCTTGGCTTCCCAGTCGATACGCCGATCGCATATGCGGCGGAACTGCAGTTTAAGGTCCTGTTGAACCCGATCGAGGAGGAGGTCCAGGCGATGGTCCATTAACCCGTACAGATCTACCGCCATCTCCGACAACTGCTGGTACAGACCTCCATCGGTAAAGGATTGGATGCCCTTGGCGTAGTTCAGTTCGGCATCACGGTACGCGTCCTCCGGCAGACCGGAGGTCGCGAATAATTTTGAAATGACTTCCGCCAGCAGTGGATCGACGCAGTCAGCGTTGTACAGGCAACTGATGTAGGCTTCCAGGTCCTTCTGATGCTCGTCGAAGAGAGCGGATACCTGCGCGGAGATCGTTTCCTTGATTTGGGCGAGGTCATTCTCCAGCATAGAGCCGATCGCTTCCAGGATTGCTCGATTGTCATCGAGCTGTTTTGACTCCAGACGATCAAAGGCCTCCGCCAGGAGTGCTGAATGCGAGCCATCCAAAGGAAAGAGATCTTTCAAGGCGGATACGAAGGATTGCTCGTCACCGGTAAGGAACTCGAGTTGGTGGGACAGGCTCAATCGGTCTGCCAAGAATCTATCGAAATCACCCGCAGTGGCGGCGATCGAAATCCGATCCTCGCTTCCGGTAGTATGCAGGGGCGCGATACCGTTGCGTAGTGCGGCGATCTCATCGACTCGCCACCATTTAAACAGCCACCACTTTGTTTCCCAATCGTACTGCAACGCCGCTGCTGCGTTTTCTATGTACGTGTAGGCGAGGTCGGTGAGATCATCCCGGATGAAATCGGTGCCTGGAACGAAATGGCCGGAAGCGAGCATGGCTTTGAAGTAGGCATACAGCCGATTGGTGCTTGGATCCAAGCGGATCTCCTCCAGGACCCGCGCCGATTCCCTGGCCAGATAGTCTTCCGGCAGAAGTTTGTGGTCGGGATAGACGGTCTTGTACTGAACCAGCTTGCCGTCTTCAAACCAGACCAGCGTCTTGTAGGGTCCGAGCTTCAGATACTCGTCAACCAGGACGGTGTAGTTGGGATTGCCCAGAATCGGGATATCGATTCGGGGGCGTCCCTCCATGCTCAGATCGTTCTCAACCTGCACGTCGTAGTAGTAGGCCAGTCCGAAATCCCGCAGAGCAGCCTGACACCCTCCCTCCAGCGCCGCCATTTCGGTCAGCCAGATTGTGACGTCTCGGGACAATTTTTGGGCCAGCTCCGCTTCGTCCCCGGAGAAGTAGGCTGAAACCAAGTCAACGAAAGCGGACTCCCCGACGGCAGAGAAATCGGAGAGCATGTCGATACTGAGATCCTGGTTCGCAGGAGCGTAGCTATACGTCGGCCCTAATGCAAAGATCTGCGCGATGGATCTTTCCAGCTCGGCGATGTTTGTTGAAAGAACCTTATCGATCTCCCCAATCGATTGTTCCAGAGACTCGAGGGTAAGAAGCACTGCCTGCCGGGTGTTGATCAGACTGAGCTCCCGATCTTTCAACGCCAGGTAGTTCGGGTCCAGATCCGTTGAGGGCTCGAGCTGCTGAAGTGTTTCCAAGACGGCGGCGATCCGTTGAAAGGCCTGCCGTCTTTGGGTGATGATTTGTTCGGGCAGGATTTGAGCGTCGGCAGCGTGCAACTGCTCGGTTAGGTAGAGCAGCTCGGACTCCAGGCGGGTGATCTCCCGCTCCAGCTCAGTCGCTGACACGACATCGGCGCCGACCGCGCGAATCCGACTCTCCAGATCTACCAGTGTGTCCCGGGCTTCGGCAAGAGAGTGACGGCACTGTCCGAGCGCGCCACCGTCGCCGTTTTCCCCCTGCCAATAGATCAGCTCCTCCCGGAGCAGTTCCAGCGTGTCCGCCCGTTCCGGGTCGGCGGCTGCTTCGAGCGTAGCGATATCCCGTTGGAGAAGCTCAACGTTTTGTTCGGCTACCTCGATGAGATCTAGATTCTGGTTGAATAGGGATAGCAGCAATCCCAATTCCTGGTTGAGCCGGTCCAGCTCCTCTTTGGAATAGGCAGCCAGCTCTTGCATCTCCCGTTGATACTGAACAAGGAACTCCGATTCGGCTTGCTCCCAGTAGGACAATCCCTCCTGCAGGTGAGCCTGCTTCTCTGCAATCCAGCACTCCCGCAACTCCTCGAACTCCCTGTATGCCTTTTGCCAGGCCTGCTCGGTTTCGATGAACAGGCTGCGGGCATCCGCCTCCCAGCGGACCCTCTCATCCAAGAAACTCTGTTCCGCCCGATTCCAGGCCTCGATTCCCCGTTCGAAAGACAAGCAGAATTCCTCCCGCCAGGTCTCCGCATCGAGCGCTACAGGTAGCCGGCGATGTTCGGAGATCAGCTGAGAGTCCGCCTCCGGCAGTTCCTGGGAAGTCTGAAGCTCCGAGCGGTTTCGGGTGATCAGGGTTTTAGCCAGCTCCTCCCCCTCATTCTTCGGGCTTTGCTCCAGGCGCAGACGGATGAACTGACTCTCCGCCTGCCGGTACAGGCGTTCGAACTCCCGGCGCACCTCCGCCTTGTACTGGCTGAGGGTCAATTGGGCGGTGGGTTGCGCCTCAGGGAGCTCATCAGAATCCAAAGACGAGAGCAACTCCTGGTAGATGATCTGAACCTCCTGCTCCCACCTCTGAAGCAGCTCCTCCATGTATGCACCCAGCTGTGCCTGCCAGCTCAGGTAGTCCTCTTCGCAGCCATCCGAGCCATAGGCGAGAGGATTGCCCCGATCGTCCCGCTGGATCATACCCCTATCGTCGGTAGCCAGAAGGTATGCTTCGTGGGCCTTGCGGATTTCGGCGATGAATTGTGCCAATTCGGGTCGCGGCAGACTCTGCAGCCAGCGCTCTTGAATCCAATTCAGAAGATGCTGTTTCTCCCACCCGGGCAGGTCTGCAGGCAGCCAGTCCGAAAACTGAAGATCCGGTGCCTCGAGTCGGACCGCCATTTCCCAGGGTTCAGCGACGCGGGAGAGTTCCAGAAGGGTCTGTTTTTCGGGAAGTTGACTGAACGGCTCTGACTCGTCCGAAGCGATTACGACCGGGAGAAGCAGCAGGAGCAGAAGCCCGAAACCAAGAATCCTCGCCGGTTTCATGCTCCTTTTCCGTGTTTTATATGAAGCTCATCTTAAACCCGGATTGGGGAGTTGACAAATTTATTTCTCGAATTTCGCGGTTTTTTCGCAATGAGACTGCGAGGAGAGATGTGCGGACGATCTGCCCGGGGAGGTGATCCCTATCCCTGGGATTTCAGGCGGACCCAGGACTTCTTTTCAGGTGCCCTCTTCGCCAGTTCGAATTCGACGAGTCCCTGCTCGGCCAGGGATTTCATGAGCTGTAGAACGTAGTCTCGCGAGATGCCGATCTTCTTTGTGAAAAAATCACTCTGGAGCTTCTTGTCTCCCTCCTCTTTCATCACCTCAAGCATTCTCTTCTCATAGCGTTGCCTGGTTTCTTTATTCAACTCCATGGCCTGCCCTCCTTCTTCCTGCTCTACATCCTATCATAGCGTGATGGAAATACTAACCCGGTGCACTCGTTCTTTCTCGGGATTGTCACAAACCCTGGAGTCCAGTACAGTCAGAACATCCCCTTCCTTAGGAGCGAGGCTTGCCCAGGATCGAAGCGCTGGAAATGATCGATATCTCCAAAAGCTTCCATACCACCCGAGCAAATAAGGGAGTGAATCTTCGTATCAGCTCCGGGGAAATCCTCGGACTGCTGGGGGAGAACGGCGCGGGAAAAACCACCCTGATGAACATCCTCTACGGGTTGATTCCGCCGGATTCGGGGGAGATCCGCATCAACGGACAACCCGTACGCATCGAAAGTCCCCGGGATGCGATCGGGCTGGGCATCGGCATGGTGCATCAGCATTTTATGCTCATAGAAAATCACACGGTGGCGGAGAATATCTCCCTCGGTCTGAGCGACGCCCCCTTTCTCTCCCCTTCCCGGCACGTAGCCCGCAGGCTGACGGAGTTCGGCGAGCGCTTCGGGCTGAAGATCAATCCTCAGGAACGGATCTGGCAGCTGTCCGCAGGGGAGCAGCAGCGCGTGGAGATCGTCAAAGCCCTGGTCAAGGGAGCGGACCTACTGATTCTGGATGAGCCGACCTCTGTGCTGACACCCCAGGAAACCGAGGAGCTGTTCGCCATCCTACGGCGCATGAGCGCAGAGGGACATTCGCTGATCTTTATCAGTCACAAGCTGGAGGAGATCCTCTCCATTTGTAACCGGGTCCTCGTGCTGCGGAAGGGGGAGGTAGCCGGCAAGGCCGAAACCAAAGACGTGGACAAACGAGCGCTGGCCCGCATGATGGTCGGCCGTGAGATCATCTTCCGCATCGAGCGACCCGCCCTGGAACAGGGAGAGATGGTGCTGGAGGTCCGGGACTTGGTCGTACCTGGGGACCGGCAGCAGGTCGCCGTACGGGGCGTTGGCTTTCAGGTCTTTCGCAACGAGATCTTCGGAATCGCGGGCGTGTCGGGAAACGGGCAGCGGGAGCTGATCGAAGCGGTTACCGGCCTGCGTAGGGTGAGCGAGGGTGCGGTCCTGCTCGGCGGGCAGAACATAACCAACGCCTCCGCCCGGGTGGTCGCTAGCAGAGGCATCTCCCACGTGCCGGAGGAGCGGATCCGCTTCGGCATCGTGCCCAACCTGTTCGTGTACGAGAATGCAGTACTGAAGCAGCACCGGCAGCGGTTGTTTTCCCGCGTGTTGTTTCTCAACTTCGGCAGCATCCGCAAGCACGCCGCGGCCATCATCGAACGCTTCAACGTCAGCGTTCCGACCATCGACACCCCTGTCAAGAATCTCTCCGGGGGCAACATCCAGAAGCTTATCCTGGGCCGGGAGATCTCCGGGGAGCCCGCGCTGCTGGTTGCTGCCCATCCCACCTACGGTCTGGACGTCGGGGCCACGGAATACATCCGCCGGCAGCTTCTGGAGAAGCGGGAGCAGGGCCTGGCGGTGCTCCTGGTGTCCGAAGACTTGGAGGAGATCTTCGAGCTCTGCGACCGGATCGCGGTTATGTACGAAGGCAGATTCATGGGTATCGTATCTACCGCCCAGACGAGTATGGAGAACATCGGGCTGATGATGGCCGGCTCCCAACCCGGTTCTAGCTCGCAACCGGTGAACGGAGGCGAGGATTGAGTATCTCGATTCGTCTGCAGCAGCGACACGAGACCACCACCGGCCGCCAGCTCGCCGTACTGCTGCTCTCCCTATTGGTCGGTTTCATCGCCGTCGGCCTGGTATTTGCTGCCAAGGGAGTGAATCCTCTGTTCGCCCTGTGGAAGATCCTGGCTGGATCGTTCGGCAGTCTCTACGGTATATCCGAGACCATCACCAAGGCGATTCCCCTGATCCTCATCGGTTCCGGTTTGACCCTGGCTTTTCGAGCCAAGTTCTGGAACATCGGCGCGGAGAGCCAGTTGCTGATGGGGGCGATCTTCGCCACCTGGATCGGGCTGAATCTGGGACCCCGGCTGCCCGGTTGGTTGTTGATCCCCCTCATGTTTTTGGCCGGTTTTCTCGGAGGCGCCTTCTGGGGTATCTTGCCCGCCCTTTTCAAGGTCCGTTTCGGGGTCAATGAGGTCATCTCCACCCTGATGCTCAACTACGTGGCCGCGGAGTTCCTGAACCTTCTGATCGTGGGGCCGTGGAAAGGAGCCACCCAGCAGGGTTTCCCCTACACAGACGATCTGCCCGCCTCGGCGATGCTGCCTCTGATCCCGGGAACCCGCATCCACTATGTGACCCTGCTCGTCGCCCTGATCTGTGCGCTCATCCTCTTCGTCATGATCTACTCCACGAAGTTCGGGTACGAGCTGCGCGTAGTCGGGGAAAATCCCGAAGCGGCCCGCTATGCCGGGATCAATTTCTTCCGCACCACCGTCGTGCTGATGATAGTGAGCGGCGGGGTTGCCGGGCTGGCCGGAGTGGGGGAGGCCGCAGGGATTCATCATCACCTGACCTACCCCGGCGTGATCTCGGCGGGGTACGGATTTACCGCCATCATCGTAGCCTGGCTAGCCAAGCTGAATCCGCTGGCCTCGATCATCTCCGCGTTGTTTTTTGCAGGGATCCTGGTCGGGGGAGATGCCATCCAGATTTCCCTGGGTTTGCCCGCGGCAACGGTACACGTGTTCAACGGGATCCTGCTGTTCTTTCTGATCATGGGGGACACCTTCGTCAATAAGCGTTTGGTCGTCGTTCGGACCAGGAGGGTGTAGCGAATGCAGAGCATCATAATCTCGACATTGATCCGCACCCTGGTTGCCGGAACCCCCCTCCTGCTCGGCACTCTGGGTGAGATCGTCACGGAACGATCCGGAGTGCTGAACCTGGGCGTGGAGGGCATGATGGCCGTCGGGGCCATGACCGCCTTCACCGTGACCCTGACCACGGGCAGTCCCTGGCTCGGTCTGCTGGCCGCCGTATTTGCCGGCACGCTGGCCGCGGGGATTCACGCCTTTGTCTCCATAACCCTGAAGGCGAATCAGGTGGTGTCCGGATTGGCCCTGACCATGCTGGGTTTGGGTGTGAGCGGTCTATTTGGCAAGCCCTTTATCGGCCGTCCTCTTCCCAGCAAGCTGACCACCGTGGCTCTCCCGGGACTGGCGCACATCCCCGTGGTGGGCCGCATTTTCTTCGCTCAAGATCCGTTGTTCTACATCGCCGTGATCATCGGGATCCTGCTCTGGGTTTTGCTCACCCGGACCCGCTGGGGCATCGAGATCCGCTCGGTCGGGGAGAATCCCGCCGCTGCAGAGGTGCAGGGAGTCGGTGTGGTCAGGATTCGCTATCTCTGCGTGCTGCTGGGAGGCGCCCTGGCGGGCATGGCCGGAGCCCACCTGTCTCTGGTGTACAGCAAGTCCTGGACCGAAGGGCTGACCGGCGGACGCGGCTGGATCGTCATCGCCCTCACCATCTTTGCCCTCTGGAATCCCCTACGGGCCTTTCTGGGCGCTTTTCTGTTCGGCTGCATATTCGTCCTGCAATATCTGCTGCAGCCCATCGGCGTACCTCCGAATCTCTTGGCCATGATGCCCTATCTGGCCACTCTGGCAGTTCTGTTGGCCGGGGGGCTGCGCAGGGACCGTCGCCGCTTGCTGGCGCCGGCAAAGTTGGGGGAACCATATACAAAAGGGGAGCGCTGAGGGTGGGCGAACGACCGGAGCTGCGCCTGATCGAGTTTTCCTGCAATCTGTTCTCCCGAACGGTGATGGAGAAGATCTGCGACGCTCTTGCGGGAACCAAGGATCTGGAGCAGCAGGTCCGTCTGATTCAAGACGTAATAGGCCGGGAGATCCCCTATGCCCGGGATGCCTATGCGCAATTGCGTCACGCCAAGGCCATACTCGAGAGCGTGCTCCCCGAGATCGACAGAGTGCTTCGCCCCCGTGACGAACACCCGATCTGGGTCTCCGTCCTCTGCGAGCTCGGATTTCTCGGCCTGCTCCGCCAGGGGAAGCAACCCCTCGATTTGGTGAAACAGTGCCGGGGATTGCTGGAGCTGGCAGCTCTGTGCAGAGCCCTGCTTCGCAGCCCGGCAACACCTCCGCTTGCGGAGTTGCTCGATCGCAGTGGCGAGTCCCCCTACCTGGACGCCCTGATCAGGGACCTGCTGCGAGAAAAACGCCACCTCCTCGAGCCGAATACTATCGGCCGGGAACTGGCTCTGAGAATGCGCGCCGAAGCCCCCGGCAGCGAACGCTGGCTTCTGTTCGGGCAGTTGCTCGCGGAGAACGGAGTGCCGGCCTTGGATCCGCAGGAGCTGGAAGAGCCGCTGTTGGCCGTCAACACGGATCCATTGACGCGTACAGTGCTTCTGAGAATCGGTGGTGGCTGCGGCTACCAAACGTTCCTACCCACGGTTCATCGACTGCTGCGGGATAGCTGGATTACGTCGTCGTTCCCGCACTCGCCGAAGATCCTCATGAGCTGCTTGGATGTGTTGGCCCAAATCGGCAATGGGGACAGCCTCGGGATCGTCGATGCGCTCTGCGCCGAGGAGATGAACCGGCAAGGCGGTATTCATATCGAGCTGCTCCGCCAGTATGCCGCGGCGGTGGGACAGGGACTTCGTGAGCGCCTGGACAGCAGGAAGCAGGCCGGGGACCGCCAAGGATTTAGCGGTCCCCTGGAGGGTGATGTCGGGTCGCGGAGCGACAAGCCCGTGTTGGTTCAGGTCGTTTTGAACGCCAATCCCCAATCCGGCGGATCCTCCTCCGTGGGCGGAGTGCTTACCTTTCTGCACAGCATCGGGGATGCCTTGGCTGCAGAGGGATCACTCTCTCGGATCATCACCCTGGAGGTCCTGCCCTGGAATGTAGTGGATTCCTCTACGCTTCTGTTTTCTCCCGGAGGGAACGGCCATGCGATCCTGCGGGTACCGGTGTATACGCTGCCCGACGCCAGTGCGGAGCAGCTGATGGTCCAGGAAAGTGGGATCCGTCGCGCCGTAGCCCTGGCCTTGAGCATCCGGGGGATCGAGCCGGACCTGTTCCATGTTCGCTACACCGACAACCTGGCCAAAGCCATGCTCGTTCTGGCGGGGGAACTGGGAAGCCGGCTCGTTTTTACCCTGACCGCCGATCCCCACCGGGATTTCGCGGACGCCGCCGGGGAGCTGCTGCCCATGAGCCAGGAGCAAGCCCTGTTCAACCTCAATAAGGTGTTTATTGCCGACACCATTCTGGAAAAGGCCTCCGGGATCCTGGGGATCGCCCATGGCAGTGTGGATGCCCAGCTGCTCACCTACTTCCCCAAGCTCTGCCTCAGTCCCCAGATCCAGCACAAACCGGTGCGGGTGATTCCGGAGGGGATTCGTCTTGAAGCGGCGGAGTTTGATACGACGGAAGTGGAGGCTGCGGAAGCCGAAGTTACGGAGTACGCCTCTGCGGAGCAGGACCTGCTGCTCTCGCTGCTTATCGACCACCCCGGAACCTTCAGGTTGGATCGCCGTTTTTTGGATCGCCCCGTTATTCTGAACGTGGGCAGGCTGGTGGCCTCCAAAGGTCAGCAGCGCCTGGTGCAGGCCTGGGCCCAGTCTCCCCTCAATGAGGAGTACAACCTCGTCCTGATCGGCGGCAACCTGGAGGCTCCGGATCCGGCGGAAGCAAAGATGCTGGCAGCCATTCGGAGCACACTGGAGCACGATCCCCGGCTTGTCGGCCGCTTCTGTCATCTCGCTGCTCTGGACAATGTGCAGGTTCGGCGACTGGAAAGCGCCCTGGCGCAGCGGGTATCGGAACGCGTCCAGGTGTATCTGTGCAGCAGCTTCAAGGAGGAGTTCGGCATTTCGATTCTCGAGGCCATGGCGGCGGGATTTCTCGCCCTCGCACCTCTGCGAGGCGGGGTACCCACCTATGTGGAGCACGGGGCAAGCGGTTTTCTGATCGACACGACCACGGCCGCCTCGATCCGCAGGGCTGCAGAACAGATCCTGCTCTCCGAATCACCGCAACGCCTGCAGCAGATCGCTGCGGAAGGACAGCGGTTTATCCTCGATAATTTCGGGATCCAGAAGATCGCCGGCAGATTTGCCGCTTTTTACAGGAACGTGCTCGAGGATCGCAGTGAAATGAAGAGCGATGAGTTGTGAGGTTGAGGTTTCCGTGATGCAAGTGCTCGAGGATCGATGAGATATGAAACAGAGAAAAGTCATAGTCATCAGCCCGCCCTTCTTCTCCCATTTCCGTCCGCTCCTGCGCTTGAGCGAAGCCTTTGCCGAGACGGGGTGGCAGACGCTGGTGGCCTGCAGCCGGGATTTCCAGCCCCAGATTGCCGGGCGTAGGTTGGGATTTGTCGAGCTGGTCATCAGCCGTAATGCCAATACGGGGGTGGCCGAAAACACCGAGCAGCCGGAGGAGGAACGGGAGCGCATCAACGCTTTCCTGGAGGCTACCCGCAGGGGGCCCCTGGAAACCCTGATGCTGCAAGCTGAGCATCGCAAGCTGGATATGCTCTTCGAGCCGGAGTACCTGGCCGGGCGGATCGAGGCGATTCAGCACCGTGAGAAGGCGGACCTGTACGTGGTGGATCAGCTGTCCTACGGTGTCACCATCGCGCTGTACCTGCTGGATTTGCCCTTCGTGAGTTTCTGCCCGGCTCATCCCTACTCCATCCCGGTGGGGCAGATTCTCTACGGGGTTCCGCCGGCCTGGCCGGAGGTCTTCAGCAGTGCTGCGGCGGACCGAGTGGAGAGCTCCCCCCCGATGGATCCAGTGCAGTTGAAGCGCCTGAGGAGTCTCTCGGTCCAGGTTGAGGAGTATTTCACCGCCGAGTTCAATTCCGTGCTTGGACGCAGTGCTCCCGGGCGGGAGAGGATCGCCAACGCCTTCCGCTTCACTTCCCCCTTGGCCGTGCTCTACAATTACCCCGAGTTCTCGCCAGGCCGGGAGATCGCGGGAGCCAGACGCATCTTCCTGGGCTCGTGTTTCCAGCCGGAGTCACTAGACGGCGAGTGGCGGCAGCTGCTGGACGACCGAAAGGAGCTCAACCCCAAGGTGCTGATAGCCCTGGGTACCTTTCTGTCCGCCCGGGCCGATGTCATCGGCCGCTGTATCCGGGGAATCCTGAAGGCGTTTCCCAAAGCACTGATCATCGCCGGGGCGGGCGCCCAGCAGGAGGCTCTGAAAGGGCTGCCGGAGTATCAGGTTCTGGTGCGCTCCTTCGTGCCTCAGATCGCTCTGCTGCCGCAGATGGACCTGTTCGTGCACCACGGCGGCAACAACTCTTTTACCGAGTCCCTGTATTACGGAGTACCTGCGATTCTGCTTCCCTTCTCCAGCGACCAGTTCAATGTAGCCCGGGATGCCGAAGCGCAGGGCATCGCCAGCGTCCTGGATCCCAATCGCTTCAACGAGTCCCGTGTGGCCGAAGTGGCCGTGCGTACGCTGGGGTCAGACAATTCTTCCCTGATCTCCTGGAGCGGCTGGGTGCGGGAGCGGGGGCCGGAGCATGCGGTCCGGCGCCTGGAGCAGATGCTGGAGACCGATACTCTCTCAAAAACGCACTCCTCGGACCCGAGCGCCCACAAATGATCCGGCTGGGGTTGTGCTGTATCTTTCGTGAGCAGCCGATCAAATTCCGCCGCAAGACAGCCAAATCCATGCTTGGCCTGCCGCGCTCCGAACAGCTCGGTGTACTTGCCTCGTTATGCCGGCTCAACGCCGGCGCTTTACAGCAGGCGCTGCGGTACTGTCAGGCCCACGGCATCGGTGATTTTCGGATCAATAGCCAGATCCTTCCTCTCTACACCCATCCACAGCTCGGCTACCGGTTGGAGGAGCTGCCGGGGGGTGAGGAGATCATTGCCGCCTTCGCTAGATGCGGGACCTTCTGCCGCGATCACGGACTGCGCACCAGCTTTCATCCCGACCAATTCATTCTATTAAGCTCCCCATCGGAAGAGGTGACCCAACGCTCCATTGCGGAGCTGAACTATCAGGCCGAGCTGGCCGAGCTGGTAGCAGCAGATGTGATCAACATTCATGGTGGCGGCGCCTACGGGGACAAGGAACAGGCGCTGGCTCGATTGACTCGGCGCCTGCAGCGGCTCAGGCCGCAGGTGCGGGCACGCCTGTGTCTGGAAAATGACGACCGTATCTACACGCCTCGGGATCTCCTGCCCCTGTGTCTGGCCGAGGGCGTTCCCTTCGTCTACGACGTGCATCATCACCGCTGTTTGCCCGATGGGATGGAGGTTGCCGAAGTGACCGAGAGCGCCCGCCGTACCTGGGACCGGGAACCCCTGTTTCACCTCTCCAGCCCAAGGGACGGCTGGAACGGGAAGAATCCCTGCTTTCATCATGATTTTATAGACCCTGCGGATTTCCCCGCCGTCTGGCTGGAACCGGGGCTGGATCTGTCCGTAGAGGTGGAGGCCAAGGCAAAGGAGTTGGCCGTGAACAGGCTGCGTAAGGATCTGGCCGACCGGGTCGTCCTATTCCCCGATGGGGAATAGGTTTGACCTTTAGGCCGTGGTGTGACTACTTTTTCTAAGGGTACGGCAATTGCGGCTGGAACTGTAACGACGGGAGAGAAGGAATGAACAAATTAAGAGAGCTGGCAAAGCTGGGGCAGTCGATCTGGCTTGATTTTATCCGTCGATCCTTCATCGACTCCGGGGAGTTGAAGAGCCTGATCGATGACGGAGTGCGGGGTGTTACCTCCAATCCGACGATTTTCGAAAAGGCGATCGCCGGCAGCTCGGACTATGACGAGCAGCTGGCGGAGTTAGCGATGCCAGCAAAATCAGGGATTTCTACCATCGACGAGATGTACGAAGCCCTGGTGCTGGAGGATATCCGCCGGGTGTCGGAGCTACTTCGCTCCGTGTGGGACTCGAGCGCCGGTGCCGACGGCTACGTCAGTCTGGAGGTCAGTCCGGAGCTGGCTCGGGATACGGGCGGCACGATCGCCGAGGCGAGGCGGCTGTTCAACACCCTTGGAAAAGACAATGTGATGATCAAGGTTCCGGCCACGAAAGAGGGAATTCCGGCCATCGAGACTCTGATTGCTGACGGCATCAACGTGAATGCCACCTTGATCTTCTCTCTGGATCACTACGCTGGGGTGGCGAAAGCCTACATATCAGGCCTGGAAAAGCTGGCCGAGAGTGGCGGGGATCTCGGCAGGGTGGCTTCGGTTGCTTCCTTCTTCGTAAGCCGCGTCGATACCGCGGTGGACAAAGCACTGGAAGAACTGGGCGAGGAGGAGCTGAAGGGCAAGATCGCCATAGCCAATGCCAAAGCCGCTGTCTTACTGGCCAAAAAGTTGTACAGCGGGGCACGCTGGCAGAAGCTGACAGAAAGAGGCGCCCGGGCTCAGCGCTTGCTCTGGGCCAGCACGGGTACCAAGAATCCCGCCTATCCCGATACCCTGTATTTGGACACGCTGATCGGTCCCGACACCGTAAATACGGTGCCGCCGGCGACCCTGGAGGCCTTTCTGGACCACGGAACCGTGGCTTCCACCCTGGAATCGGAATTGGAAAAAGCGGTGCTGCAGCTCGAGCGTTTGGCCAGCCTCGGAGTCGATCTGGTGCAGGTCACAGAGAAGCTGCAGGTCGCAGGAGTTGAAGCCTTCGCCAACTCCTTTCGAGCGCTACACCAGGCGATTGAAGAAAAAGCAAAGATATTGAAAGACGGGGAGAGACGACATGCTTGAAATGGAACTGGGAAAGTACGGGCAGTCCGTCGATGCCGCTGTTCAGCGTTTGAAGGCGGAGGGAGTGATCCGGCGCATATGGTCCCACGACCACACAGTTTGGAAATCCGATCCCACCGAAATCAGCAATCGTTTGGGCTGGCTGCGGGTCGCCGAAACTTCACGGCAGAATATCGGCAGGTTGACGGGTTTGGCAGACCAGCTGCGCGCCGCCGGCTATCGTCAATCCGTTCTGCTCGGCATGGGCGGATCGAGTCTGGCTCCTGAGGTTTTCAGTAGGACCTTCGGGCCGGCTGAGGGCTACCTCGCGCTTGCGGTGATCGACAGCACCGATCCGGAGTTGATTCTTTCCTTCAGCGAAGGGTTGGATCTGCAAAAGACCCTGTTCATCGTATCCACCAAATCTGGCGGTACGGTGGAGACCCTGTCCTTTTTCAAGTATTTCTACAACCGGATCGTGGAGGCGGTCGGTTTGGACCGGGCGGGGGAGCATTTCGTGGCCATCACCGATCCGGGAAGCAAGCTCGCCGATCTGGCCCGGGAGTACAAGTTCCGGGAGACCTTCCTGAACGATCCGGACATCGGCGGCCGCTACTCGGCCCTGTCCTACTTCGGACTGGTTCCGGCGGCCCTGCTGGGAATCGATCTGGCCAAGCTCCTGGAACGGGCCATTGCAGCGGCCGGGAATTGGGGTAGTCCCGACCGGACCGGGGAGAACGCCGGCAAAGGGGATGGCGGCGAAGCCGCTACCAATCCCTGCGCCGTTTTGGGTGCGGTCCTGGGCGCTTTGGCCACAGGCCCGGGGGAGCGCCGCGACAAGCTGACCATCTGCACCTCCCCCGGTCTGGAGAGCTTCGGCGACTGGGTCGAGCAGTTGATCGCCGAAAGCACGGGCAAGGAGGGCAGGGGGATCGTTCCGGTGATCGGGGAACCCCTCGGAAATCCGGAGGTGTATGGTTCGGATCGGCTGTTCGTGCATCTTCGCCTTACCGGCGATGATGCGAAGGATGGGAGGCTGAAGGCCCTCGAAGCGATGGGTCATCCGGTCGTAAGAATCGATCTGTGGGATCGCTACGATATGGGCGTCCAGTTCTTCCTCTGGGAGATGGCTACCGCGGTGGCCGGGTATTTTCTGCAGATCAATCCCTTCGACCAGCCTAATGTGGAGAGTGCCAAGGTGCGAGCCCGGGAGATGATGAATGCCTACGCCCGAAGCGGGGCGCTTCCCGATGACCAGGCCGAGGCTGCGGAGGGCAAGGTGTTGACCCGTTTCCTGTCCCAGGCCGTTCCCGGGGATTACGTCGCCCTCCAGGCCTACCTGAAGCCTACTGAGGGGACCACGACGCTGCTGCAGCAGCTGCGCACGGGTATCCGGGACCGTTATCGGGTCGCCACGACCGTAGGCTACGGACCGCGCTTCCTCCATTCAACGGGCCAGCTGCACAAGGGAGACGGGGGAGCGGGGCTTTTCGTTCAGTTCACAGACACCCCGAATCGGGACGCCCCCATTCCGGATACGGCCGGTAAAGAGCCCTCGGCGACGAGCTTCGGCGTTCTGAAGATGGCCCAGGCTTTGGGGGACAAGCAGGCCCTGAGCGACAACCACCGGAGGGTGATCCGCATTCACCTCGGGTCGGATGTCCCCGCCGGGCTGAAGAGGCTGCTGTCAAGTATTGGAGAGTGAGGGCAGAGGTCATGAGTCCCGCAGTGAAAACGAGTTTGAAAAAACCGCCGAGCGTCACCGTCGTGATCTTCGGGGCTTCCGGGGATCTGACCCGTCGCAAGCTGATCCCCGCCATCCACAGCCTGGCCTGCGAGGACCTGCTGCCCCGAAGCACCCGGGTCATCGGGATCGCCCGCAGCTCAATGAGCGATGGGGAGTTTCGGAGCAATACCTTCGAGGGCGTGCAGAGCTACGCCAGGCTGAAGCCCCAGGTCTGCAACTACTGGCCGGATTTCAAGGACCGCATCTCCTATCTGGCCGGCGCCTACGACGATCCCAAGACCTATGCCGAGCTGGGCAAGGAGCTGGGTCGGGACAACGCCCTGTTCTACCTGGCCACACCTCCGAATCTGTATCTCCTTATCGTCGAAGAGCTCGGGCGAGCCGGATTAAATCACTCGGACGAGGGTTTCCGGCGCATCATCATTGAGAAGCCCTTCGGCACGGATCTGACCAGCGCCCGCCGGCTGAACCAGCAGGTGCACTCGGTATTCGAGGAGCGGCAGATCTACCGGATCGATCACTACCTCGGAAAGGAAACGGTTCAGAATATCCTCACCCTTCGCTTTGCCAATGCCATCTTCGAGCCGCTGTGGAACCGCAACTTCATCGACCACGTGCAGATCACCGTGGCTGAGCGGGTCGGCGTGGAACACCGGGCCGGGTACTACGATCAGGCCGGAGTCTTGCGGGATATGTTTCAGAACCACCTGCTCCAGCTCCTGACCCTCACCTCCATGGAGCCGCCCTCGCTGTTCGAGGCGGATGCCCTGCGGGACGAGAAGGTCAAGGTGCTGCGTGCCCTTCGACCCGGCGCGGAAACGGTCCGCGCGCAGTATCGGGGCTATCGGCAGGAGCCGGGAGTGAAGAAAAACTCTCAGACACCGACCTACGCAGCGCTGCAGCTGTTCATCGACAACTGGCGCTGGCAGGCAGTGCCCTTCTACCTGCGGTCCG
The DNA here is from genome assembly GCA_020353535.1 of Spirochaetaceae bacterium. Lineage (GTDB taxonomy): Bacteria > Spirochaetota > Spirochaetia > SZUA-6 > DRHE01 > JAFGQJ01. The sequence continues at coordinate 1,272,210 of CP070696.1, forward strand.
GGAAGTCACTGCAGATGAAAACCAGTGAGATCGCCATCCAGTTCAAGGGGGTTCCCCATCTGATGTTTCCCTCTGAAGCGGAGCAGAGCATTACTCCGAACATCCTCTCCCTCTGCATCCAACCGGACGAGGGTGTTCACCTGCGTTTCGAAACCAAACAACCCGGTACGGGCATGCGCACCCGTTCGGTGGACATGGATTTTCATTACGCCGAAGATTTCGGTCACGACGTTCTCCCCGAAGCATACGAACGGCTGCTGCTGGACGCCATGCAGGGAGACGCATCCCTGTTCGCCCGAGGAGATGAAATCGAGCTCTCCTGGGCGTTGATCGATGATATTCTTGCCTCGTGGGAGCAACCCTCCGCTCCTCCCCTGGTCCACTACCAGCCGGAAAGCTGGGGTCCAAAAGAGGCGGATGAACTGCTGGCTCGGCAGGGCAGGAAGTGGTATCAGGACTGCGGATTGCATCATGCCGAGAGACCATAGAAAGGATCGTACAATGGTTCGACGTTTCCTTCCCCTTGCGGGAATCCTATCTTTCAGCATGCTCCTGCTGGCAGGCTGTCTGTCCTCGGATCTTCGAGACAACCAGTCGGCTCTGAGGCGGTTAGGCAGACAGCGGCCCTCGGCAGAGCTCGCCCCGCAGGAGGTGGTGCGAATTCAGATGGAAGCTTTGAAATACAACGACGAGAAGAACCGCGGGATTGAGATCGTCTACCGCTTCGCCTCCCCGAGCAACAAGGTGAATACCGGTCCTCTTCCCCGATTCATCAGCATGATCAAAGGGAAGGCCTATCGGCCGATGCTCAACTACAATACCGTCGAGTACGGCCAGGTTCAGGTAATGGACGACCTGGCGGCCCAGCGAGTGGCCATCACCACCGAAGAAGGATTCATGATCGTGTACATATTCGTTCTGTCAAAACAGCAGGATGAGGACTGCAGCGGGTGCTGGATGACCGACGCAGTGTTTATAGAAGCGATTCAGAAGGTGGGTGAGAGCGTCTGAATATCCCAACTAGAGCGGAAGTGACGCTTCGGGCCTACGCTGAGGATCGGGAGATCTTCTCAAGTGAGGGCAAGTGGCTGCACCCTCTATTCGATCTGGAGGAGTTCTTGAGCTCATCATCCTACCCGGCGGAGTCGCTGCGGGTGGAAGATAAGATCGTGGGCAAGGCCGCCGCCCTCCTGTTGGTGCGCCTGGGCATCCGGGCAATTAGAGCCGGGGTGCTCAGCGAGTTGGGCCGAGCCGTGTTGGAGCGCCACCACGTGGTCTATTCCGCCGCCCAGACCGTGCCGCGCATCGACTGTCAGACCGAGATCCTCCTGGCCGAAGTGGAGGATCCTGAAGCAGCCTATCGGATCGTGAAAGCCCGGGCGGGGCGTTAGAGCCCAAGCCGAACGCCAGGTCTGAAGCGTGCAGAGGCCGTCGAAACGGCCGACGGAGAACTACGGTCGAGAGCCGGGCCGTCTAGCGACGCAGGTAGGAGAGTTTTTCGGGCAGCGGCAGATTGTTTCCGAAATCATCCTCACCGTAGCCGTTTTCGGCCAGCAGCTTGATATCCTGCAGTACCCGCTGGTCCCCCGTGAAGGTCACGTTGATATCCATGACCACGTCGATCTTGCCCATGGTGAGCAGCTGGATCAGCGCTCGGGTCACGTACTCGGCGGCGGTTTCATCGGGCAGGGCTTTAATATCCCCCAGGGGAAGGTTGCGCTCATAGAGAACCAGCTTGTTCTGGGCGAAAAGAGCCTGGATGGCACTGTGGGCCAGCCGCTGCATGATCCTGGCTGCTTCCTCCTCATCGATTTTCTCCTCCGGATTACTCTCATTTCCGGGGCGGCATTCCAAACCGAGCTCGTGCACCTCCGCCCTGAGCCAGCGCTTCTTGCCGGCGTTGATTTTCTCGTTGGCCCGAAACAGGTCCAGGGTCACCCCGGCGTTGTAGATTTCTCCGGCCAGCTGCATCTGCACCTGGCTTCCGTAGTGGCTGACGATCTTGGCGACCAACGTTGAGGGTCGGACGTGGAATCCCCGATAGCGAGGCGCCGGCACCGTGATCCGGCCCTGGATCGCGTAGCGGCGCAGCATGTCGTGGCAGAGACTGCGGGTTCGACTGATGTAGCGGCTGGCAAAGGCTACGGAGTAGTGGATCAGTACGTCGAGGAGTTTTCCGGGATCGATCAGACCGCGCTGGTTCTTCCGCGGTCTGGGTGAAAAACTCAGGATGTGGCGTTCGCAGAAGTGGGTGAAGGCGGTTGCGGTTTCCAGCAGGTGATAGATCACCGTGATATGGCCACGCAGCACCGGGAGACTGTCGTCCAGGGATTCTACGTTGGAATCGGAGATATGGGTGTCATATAGGGATTGGAGGTTATGAAACATCTCCTCCAGATTGCGCAGCCGTTCCTCACTGATGGGATCGGGGATCCAGTCGGCGTAGTTGTCGACCTGCTGATTCTGCGCGACATGAAGGAAGGTGCTCTGCTCGGCCAGATTGAGAAACGCAGTTGCCAGGTAGACCACCGTCTCCGCCGGGGAGGCGACCTTCTGCCTCGTCCTGTCTGAGGCCAGGTTTCCCCTCAGGATCTCCTCACCGAAGCTCTCCAGGGTTGGAACGGACTCAGGGATTTTGATGTCCAGCTTCCGGGCTTGCCGGATCAGGGCTTCGGTGCTTTCCACCAGGATCGAGCAGGTAAAGGCCAGGGCTTTTTCCGTGGCCGCCGGGAAGTCCTCTGCGATAGGAAGCAGGTGATAGTTGGGCAGGAAGCGGAGGATGTGGATCAGGATGTAGCTCACGTTGGAGAACAGTTTGATCGGAGCAACGGCCTGCCGCAGGGGATACCAGTGCCTGTTGTTCTTGACACCGTAGGCGTCGAGCAGCTCTTCGATCTTGGTGGCTTCGGAGAGCAAGTCCGCCAGCAACGGACCGGTGAAGCATTCCTTGCTGGAGGCGTTCTTGCTGACGTACACCGCCAGTATCATCAGCTCCCCGATTCTTCTGTTCAGGTGAGCGCAGAACGCCTGGTCAGAGAGGGATTGTTCGGCTCTCATGATGTGCTTCTTCTTCAGTTGCAAGAAAGATAAAACGACAGCCTTGCTTTGTTCAATATGAAAATGCGGGTATAATGGATGAAAAAAGGAGAAGCCAACCATGCTCGTCAAATGGATCGCTACACTGATCGTGGCCATCAACGCCAACAACCGGGCCGGAGAGGTCGCCGCCGGGGTAGCTTTCGCTCTCCTGCTTGCCCTGATTCCCACCGGCAACCTACTGTGGTTCGTCCTGTTCGTTGTCACCTTTCTGCTGAAGATCAACCTGGCCGGGGAGCTTCTGTTCCTGGCCCTGTTCAAGCTACTCACCCCCCTGGCAGATGTCCTGCTGCACCGGCTGGGTGCTCTGGTGCTGACACTGCCGCTTCTGTCGGATGTATTCACTGCCGCCTACAACCTGCCCCTGCTGCCCCTCAGCCGCTTCAACAACACCGTGGTAATGGGAGGCTTGATCGCCGGCCTCGTGCTCTGGATCCCTGTGTTCCTGCTCTTCCGCTGGCTGGTAATGCTCTATCGACGCACTCTTCGCGAAAGGATCGCCGGCAGCAGGCTGGTGAAGGCGCTGGGCCGGGTACCCCTGGTGGCGACCATCGGCAACGCGGTGCGCAAGATCGGCGGAACGGCCATGAGCCTGCGATAGGGGGAAGCGATGAAAGTACCGAAGTTGTTCAAGACGGAGATCAAGGAACGGCGTTTCCAAAAAAAGATCCTGGGACGTATCTATATCGAATCCGAACGGAGTTTCCTGCTGGGGCTATACAGCAGAGAGGCGGACGGCCGCTACCGCCGCTCAACAGAGCTGAGTGATGAGGAGGCCAAGAGGCTCAAACAGTTGGCCCGCTCCATCAAGAAGAACAGGGGCGTGGTGCGTACCGGCAAGCTTTCCCTGATCATTATCCTGGCAGCTGCGCTCCTGGTATTCAACTTTGGCTTCAAGAACAGACTCTTGGAGCGAACTGTGGAGCGGGGATTGGAGGCGGTATTTGGCGCCCGGGCCGAGATGGACGGGCTGGATTTCCGTGTCCTGGCCGGCCGGCTTTCCTTCGATCATCTCGGAGTGGCCGACCGGGAGCAGCCACTCCGCAACCTTTTCGAGCTGGGGGCTTCCGAGGTGGACCTGAACACCCCTGAGCTGCTCAAGGGCAAGGTGGTGATATCGAACCTACAGAGCCGGGAGATCCGCTGGCATACTCCCAGGCAGAGCTCCGGTGCCCTGCCCGGGGAGGAGGAGGCGGCGGAGCCGGCCGCTGTGAGCGAGCGAAAAGGCTTCTCCCTGAATCTGGGCAGTCTGGATGCTCAGGCTCTGGTCGATGAGCAACTGGCCAGGCTGAGCAGCCCGGCCCGCATCACCGAGCTGAACGGTCAGCTGCGTTCCCTGCAGGAGCGCTGGCAGGGCACGGTTGAGCAGGGCCGGAAGGACGTGGATGAGCTTTCCGGCCGTATCGAGGCGGTTCGCGGGATCGAGGTACGCTCCCTGGACACGGTAGTGGAGCTGCAGCAGGCGGTGACGGACATTCAACAGGCGGCAACCGCCCTGAACCGGGTGCGGGAGGACCTGCGGGCTGCGGATGCCCAGATCAAGTCGGATCGGCAGGAAATCGCCGCGGCTGGTCAGGGATTCGAGCAGGCCTTGGATACCGATGTGGCCTATCTGGCCTCCCTCTCCGATCTGTCCAGCGGGGAGCTGAGAAACCTGGTCTCTGACCTGGTGGCCGGCTATCTGCAGCAGAGTTTGGGCCGTTACTACGGCTACGCTCAGCGCGCCAAAGGGTATGCGGAAAAGCTGATCGCTCGCAAGCGAGAAAAGCCGGACGCGCAGAGAGTCAATCGCATGGAGCGGGGAGTGGACGTGCCCTTCCCTGTGGCGGCCTACCCACGCTTTCTCCTGGAGAATGCGGTCGTGTCCTTGCGGGGGGACTCGAAAACGGTCCAGGGCTCCCTGCAGAACCTATCCAGCAATCCCGACCTGATCGATCGGCCACTGATCTTTGCCTTTCAGCAGAGCGAAGGGGAGAAATCCCTTGCGATCGACGGCGCCCTGGACAGCCGCAGCACTCGTAAACACGATCTCGAGCTGAGAGTACAGGCAGCTGGCTACACCGTCGAGCTGTCCGAAGGCCTGGAGGACCTGGGCTTGAGCTCCCTGTCGGCGGGGTACCGCTTCCGTACGGATTTCATCCTCTCCCGACTCGACGACACCGCTACGGGCCAGGGTCTTTTAGAACTGTACGATCTGGTTCTGCAGCCGCTCCCCGAACAGAGTCGACTGGGTACGGTTCTCTACAGCACTCTCGGCAGCCTCTCCACGGTGGATGTGACCTTCGACTACGCCGTCGCCGGCGGAAGCCTGGCCAGGGTCGCAGCCCGCAGCAGTGTCGACCAACAGCTTGCCCGGGCTCTGGAAGAGCGTTTTGCCGAGATCTCCGCCGGCTATGAGAGCAGGCTGCGTGAGGAGTTGAGGACGCGTCTGGGCTCCCAACTGCAGGAGAACGAGGCCCTGTCTGGCAGCTTCGCGGAGCTGGTGCAGGATTCGGACGGCAATCTCAGGGAAGTGGCGGCTTACGAGGCGGTGCTGGAACAGAGGCGGGCTGAGGTGGAGAAGCGCATCGCTGACACCCAGAAACAGGCTACCGATGCGGTGCGATCCCAGCTGGAGAAGCTGCCTCTGCCCAAGCTTGGATTTTAAAACGGGATTCTAATTCGGGATCACGGAGCGTCCCTGTCGCAGAGTGTCTCAGGATGATCATCAGCGCCAGCAGAAGAACCGACATCCCCGCATTCTATGGCCCCTGGCTGCTCAGGCGGCTGCGGGAGGGCTATGCTCTGGTGCGGAATCCGGTCAATCCCCGGCTGGTGTATCATATACCCATCAGCGCCGGAAAGACCCGTTGCATTGTCTTCTGGACCAAGAATCCGGCCACCCTGATCGGACGGCTCGGGGAGTTGGAGGACTTCGGCATCCCCTTCTACTTCCTCTTCACATTGAACGGCTACGGGTCTGAGCTGGAGCGGAACCTGCCGGACAAGGAGCAGATACTGCGCACGTTTGTTTCCCTGGCCCGGCTACTCGGCCCTGAGCGAGTTGTGTGGCGCTACGATCCTATCGTATTCACCCGGGATTATCCCCCTTCGGCGCATCTCCGTCTGTTCGGGATCCTAGCCCAAAAGTTGAGAGGTTTGACGCGCCGCTGCGTCGCGAGCTATCTCACGATGTACAACAAGTGCCGCCGGAACTTGCAATCCGTTCAGATACTTGAGATTCCCGCCGATCGGAAGGCAGAGCTGGCCGCCGGGCTGAAATCCCTCGCTGCCACCTGCGGCATCGAGCTGGTCAGCTGCGCCTGTTCGGAGTTAGCCGAGGCGGGGGTGCCGGCGGGCAAATGCATCGACGACGCTCTGGTTGCCAGCGTCAGCGGGCAGGCCTTCAGCGGAAAGAAGGACAGGTCCCAGCGGGGCTCCTGCCTCTGCGTTGAGAGTGCGGATATCGGAGCCTATGATACCTGCCTGCACAATTGCCTTTACTGCTACGCCAACAGCAGCTACCACACCGCGGTCCAACGCCATCGCCTGCACGATCCCCGGTCTCCGCTGCTGTTCGGCAGACTCGGAGAGCAGGACCAACTGCTTGAGAGGACGGGATAGGAATTCGTTTCTGGGATTCAGATCGTCAGGGCGTTGTTGAGGGAGATTGTTCGCCCGACCAGGCGTTGTAGTTTGTGGAGCATGCTCCTGCGTAGCTTTTCCTCGTCACAGTTCTTGAAAGTGCAGTAGAACTCCTCTTTTTCGATCTTGCAGAGCACGCCCCGTTCATCGTAGTAGTTGGACTGCTCGGGAGCTTCCCGGCTGCCTCCCGCGTCGAAGCGTCCCCAATCCAGCCAGCCGATGGCCACGTTGTAGTCCGTACCGATGTTGTCAATGCCCCGATCGGTCAGGCGTACTTTCACGTAGTATCGGGTACCGGCAAACCAAAAGGTAAGGATTCCCTCACGCGTGTCTACGGAATCGACCTCCACCTCGAGGCCGCTTTGTTTGTTCAGCTTGGTCAGGCAGGATTTAACGAGCTCCAGCTTCTCCACTCCCTGTTTGAACTTGCCCTGCACATCATTCATTTCGTCCAATTCCATAAGGCTTTCCTCTGGAGAGATTCACCTAGTATCTGTTTCGCCGCTGGGAGCTGCGGGCGCGCTTGCGCTTCAATCTGCGGATCGCCTTTTTCTTCTTTTCCCTACGCTCATCCGATGGCTTCGTGTAGAACTGCTTGTTCTTGAACTCCCTGACTATGCCTTCCCGCTCGCGCATGCGCTTGAAGCGCTTTAGGCCCTTTTCCAGGCCTTCGTTCTCATCGATGAATATTTTAGCCACGATTCCTCCAAATGTGTGGTCTCGAGTTGCGTAATCTCAGCACCGCAAGACGGGTTAACCCGAACAAAAACCCGGCAAACTGGCTGAAAGGAATGAGTGCTGATCCGGTGACCCAGACGTGAAAGCAAGAGGGGCAAAATGTCCCCTTCAGCGAAGCCAGAATACGTAGACAGGTGCTGTGGTTTCAAAAAACAGGAGGGTAAACTCCCTGCTTCCTAACCTTCCGTTCCTATAGTACTGAGAAATCGCCCGGCTGTACATATCAAACTGGGGTTTTCTGGATTTTTTTCGGCAATTGCTTTTCGCGCTTGGAATCAGTACCTTGTTGGGGAGACCTCAACTTCCTTCGATCCTCTTCACTACTGAAGTGAAGGCGGCCTTGGCGGTTTTAGAGCTCGAAGTGACATTGAATGGAGGATTCGGATGGTAGACAAGCAGCCTGCAAAGGTTATGTTGTCCATACTTGTGTTTGTGATGCTTTCGGTCGGATTCCTGTATGCCGGGGGAACGAAGCAGAAATCCGCGGTGGCCTCGGTCAACGGGGTACTGATCCCGAAGGCGTATCTGGAACGGGAAATACGACGCTTCGAGGAGCAGGCCCTCAGCCAAGGCCAAATGGTGGATGAAAGTCAGAGAGAGGAGCTCAATCGACGAGCCCTGGACACCCTGATCGATATCGAGCTGCTCTACCAGGAGAGCCAGCGCCGGGGTTTCGAGGTATCCGAGGATCGTATCAAGGGGGAGGTCAACGGCCTGCGTGATCAGTTCGCCGATGAGCAGGGATTCGTTGAAGCCTTGGAACGGATCGGCATCAGTGCGGACGAGCTGAGGACGGAGTATCTCAGACAGCTGGCCATTCAGGATATGATTGACGCCGACATTTCCCCCTCTACCTCGGTTTCGGATCAGGAATCGATGGATTTCTACGAGAACAATCCCGCGTTTTTCTTCAGCCCCGAGCAGGTTCGGGCCCGGCATATCCTCATCCAGGCGAGCTCGGATCAGGAAGAAGCGGAAAAAAAGGCGGCGCTGGCACAGATCGAGGAAATCAGGGCCAGGATTGTCGCGGGGGAGGATTTTGCCGAGCTGGCCGGTCAATTTTCCGAGGATGGCAGCAGCGCCTACGGGGGGGACCTGGGTTTTTTCCAGAGGGAGCAGATGGTCAAGCCCTTCGCCGACGCCGCTTTTTCTCTGGAGATCGGCGAGCTCAGCGATATTGTTACGACCGAATACGGCTATCACCTGATCCAGGTGACGGACAGACAAGAGGAAACGACGGTTCCCTTCGAAGAAGTACAGCTTCGCATTGTTCAGTATCTGCACCGGGAAAAAGTGATGACAGCCATTGAGGAGCTGGCCGCCCAGCTGCGCGGTCAGGCGGAAATCGAGGAATACACCCTTCCGGAAGGGTAGGAGGAGACATGACGGTAGAAAAGAACAAAGTTGTGGAAATCGACTACACGTTGAAAGATAATAGCGGGCAGCTTATCGATTCTTCGGAGGGCAGGGAGCCCCTGTCCTACATCCAGGGAACGGGAAATCTGATTCCGGGTGTGGAAGATGCCTTGGAAGGCAAGAGTGCCGGAGACAGAGTGGAGGTTACCGTGCCCCCTGAAACCGGTTACGGTGTGCGGGATGAATCTCTCGTGCTGGCCATGGATCGTTCTCAGTTTACCGAGGTCGACGATCTGAAGGCGGGACTTCGCTTTCGGATGGAAACTCCGGATGGTTCCGGAGTCTTCACCGTGGTTAAAATCGAGGAATCCAAGGTCCACGTAGATGGGAATCACCCCCTCGCCGGGATGACTCTTGACTTCGACATTACCGTCCAGTCGGTTCGCGATGCCACCCCTGAGGAACTGGATCACGGACACGTTCACGAGTAGTCGAAATGAGCGTGGCCAGTTTTCTCCAAGCGGTCTATGAGCTGGCTGAACTTCTCATCGGCGAAGGATTATCGGATCAGGCCAGGCATTTGATTCGCGGCTACTTCGACGATGCCGGGAATTTGGGATTGTCGGAGCGTGCCCTGTACGCCGTGAGCAGATATACCAACGCGGAGCTGCCTTCTCTTGATTCGGTGCTTCGGAAAGCGAGGGGATCCGACCTGTCTCGTATCGAAGCTCTGATCCGTCGTATCCACGATGAAGCGCTGCAATTGCGGGAGGAGTACAACCGCTAGCTCCGCGTTCTGCAGAAGGCGGAGAGGCCGTGGCGAGTTCGTAAAATAAAGAAGCATCACTAGGGACAACATCGATGAAATTCACGGAATTGGAGATCAATCCACAAATTCTCAAGGCCCTCAATTCGATGGGGTACAGCGAGCTCACGCCTATTCAAGAGATGACTTTTCCCCACATCCTTTCAGGAAAGGATCTGCTGGCCACGGCGGAAACCGGATCCGGTAAAACCAGCGCCTGCGGCATCCCCCTGGTTCAGCGGACCGATCCCAACTTGAAGGCCATTCAAGCACTGATCCTGGTACCGACTCGGGAGCTTGCCCTTCAATATACCGAGGAGATCGGCCGTATCGCCGCCCACCTGAAGGTAGTGCCCTTCGCCGTGTATGGTGGTTTTGACATGGGCATCCAGAAGGCCAAGCTGCAGGACGTGGTACATATCCTGGTGGCCACGCCGGGACGCCTGATCGACTTCCTCTACAGCGGAAAAATATCTCTCTCCGATGTGCAAACCTTCGTGCTGGACGAGGCGGATGAAATGCTCAAAGAGGGTTTTTTGGAGGATATCGAGTTCGTTTTCTCCTGTCTGATCCACGAACATCAGACCCTGCTGTTCTCCGCCACCATGCCGGCGGATATCAACAGGCTTGCGGAGAAGTATCTCCGCGATCCGATTCGAGTACGTTTGAACGAGCAGCAGGTTTCACCTCAGTCGTTGAGCCATCAATTTCAATTCGTGCCGCAGGATGCCCGCCTGACAAACCTTCAGGGAACGATGAGGCAGGATGCGATCAAGCAGGCGATCATCTTCTGCAACTCCCGTTTGAACGCCGAGCGGTTGTACCTCAAGCTGAAAGATAAGTTTCCGCAAGTGGATATGGTTCACGGCGGCATGGAGCAGCAGAAGCGCAGCTCCGTGATCCGGCGTCTGCGCAACCGACAGGTCCGCTTCATGATCGCCACTGATCTGGCCGGCAGAGGGCTTGACTTCACCCACGTGAGCCACGTGATCAACTATGACTTCCCCCGCACTCCCGTGACCTATACCCACCGGACCGGGAGGGCAGGGCGCATGGGTCGGGAGGGAACGGCCATCACCTTGGTCACGCACCGGGATCTTGGCGCGGTCAAACGACTGATCACCGCCAACGGCCTGTTACCACGATGGATCGGTCGCGAGCCTGATTTCGCTCACCTGGGAAGGGGGAAACGAAGCGGGCGCCGAGACAGACCCAGGCGTCACCATGTATCCAGGAAAGGCTGACAGCCCGGCCGCAGATTCGTTTATCCCACGATCTCCTGGAACGTACCGTAGACGTGACCGTCTCCCGGCAGGCGGACGTTCCAGTTGGCCGTATTCGAGGCCGGGTGAACCACCCGGCTCAGGGTGGGAATACCGCGGGGAATCGATCTGTAGCGTTCGTCCTGCTCCTGAAAGGCTACGAAGGTGAAAATCCGATCCAGGTCCTTGGAACCCATCACCGTGCCCAGCCGCAGGCGCTTGTGCTCCCTCTGAGCTTTCGGAAATTTCTTGTTTATCAGGGAGATGAGGATAAAGGCCTTCAGGTGTTCCTGCTGGCTGAGCAGCTTGAGTATCTCCTGAGTCGGTTCGACTAAGATGTAGATCCAGGCGTTTTTTTGAGGATACATCACCGCAAAATCAAAGGCCACTTTCTTGTATATGTCCTTCACCACCGCCGGGATCGGTTCCTTTTCTGCCCCGTACCACCACCAGGGGACCACGGGGCGGTCTTTTTTGGCCTCCGCCACGTGACAGAACTCGTTGTCGGGGCGAAAACCCTTGGTCGGCAGTTTTCCATCCCAGCGGTTGGGATTCGTGTTGGCTATGACTTTGATCTTGGCCAGGGTCTTGTTCGGATCCTCTCCGATCTGGTGGGAAAGGACGTAGGCTTTCAGGTGGGCATAGAACTTTTTATCCATTGGAATACGTCTCCTCTACTATACCCCATTGTACAGTGCCCGCTGTGAAAAATCCATCTTGTATATTTCGAGGAAATCCTGTTTCCCCGATCCGGGTAAGGAGCCTCTGCGTACTACCCTACGCCTTCTTCCTCCCCAAGAGCCGACCGATATCCGCACCGATCATGTACAGAGACGGGACCAAGACCAACGTCAGGGGTGTGGCAAAAAGAATACCATATCCCAGAGCCAGAGCCATCGGTTGCATGTAGAGGTCGGTACCCCCCAGACCGTAGGCCAAGGGCAGCAGACCGGCAACTGTGGTGAGAGTGGTCAACAGGATCGCTCGCAGCCGATGGGAGGTTCCTTCGGAGACCAGCTTCCGTATACTCCAATCGGGATTCCACTTTCGCAGGTTGTTAAGGTGGTTCACCAACACGAGAGAATCATTCACCACAACTCCGACCATCCCGATAATGCCCATGACTCCCAGAAAACTCAAGGTTTCGCCGTGAAGACCAAAGGCGATGATCACACCGATTATCCCAAAAGGCACAGACACCAGGACCAAAAAAGGTTGGGTATAGGAATTGAACAAGAGTACCAACAGAAAATAGATGCCGACCAGGGCAATTGCAAAGGTAGTCATCAGCTCTACGATGCTTGCCTGACTCTCTTCCGCTTCACCACCGACACTCAGGCGTATCCCCGGCCACCTTTCCTCAATATCACTGTAGTGGGTCATCAACAGTGTCGTTGCTTCCAGAGGCGTGACAATGTCCTGATCAACATCGGCTTCAATGGTCGCGGTTCGTTCGCCGTCATGGTGGTAGAAAGCGTTCGGACCGGGATTGATCTCCAAGCGGGCGACCTCACGAAGTTTTATTAGACGGTTTTGTATATTGGGAATCGAAAGATTGTACAGGTAGTTGACGTCTCTCCTGGCGCGCTCCTGCATCTGAACGCGGAAATTTACGTCTTCATTTCCGTCGCGCAGACTGGTGACGACCTCCCCGTCGTAGGCGATGCGTACATTTTGGGCCACATCGGCGACCGTGAGTCCCAGACGAGCCAATTGATCGTAGTTTATTTTTATTTCTATCTGCTCCTTGCCCAGCTTCTCATTGCTGTCGATGTCTTTCACTCCATCAACTGTGGCCAGGTAATCCATAATCTCCGCCGTGGCCTGTTGGCGCAACTTATTGTCATTGCCGGTCACACGAATCGAGATTGGTTTACCCACCGGGGGTCCCCCGGCATCCACGATAAAGGTTGTTTTTTCCACACCCTCTATCGCTTCTATCTGCGGGCGCAGCCATTCGATGATCTCATCAACCGTACGTTCCCGCTCCGAGAAGGGAGTCAGTCCAATAAGGGTGAAGCCGAAGTTCTCTCCATTGCCGCCGCTGAGACCGATGCCGATCCGGGAGATAAAGGTATCCAACTCCTCGGGTGGGAGATTATCGATAAATCCCTCGAGTTCCACGATTTTTTCCGCCGTGGCCTGGAGAGACGTGCCGGTAGACATCTCCACGCCTACAGCGAAGCGATCGGCTCCCTTTGTGGGAAACATGATGAACTTCAAATTTCTCTGCGCGTATATCAAAATTAGTACCAGGGCGGCGATAAAAAGCACTACCAGGATGTAGCGCACTTTCAGCAGGTGATAGGCTACCTTGGCGTAAAAGGTCTTCAGCGCCTCGAACCACTTTCTCACAGACTCTCGCTGGGCACCTCTGCTTGAACGCTCCATACCGTAGGCCAGGTGCGAAGGAAGGGCGAAGGCAGCCTCAAACAGCGAGATGAACAAGGCTAGGCTGATCGTAAGCGGGATGACAAAGACGAACTTTCCCATCATTCCCTTCATGAAAAACATGGGAGCAAACGCCAGAAAAGTGGTTAATATCGTGGTGAGTACGGGGAAGAACACCTCATTGGTACCGTTCACAGCCGCTTCCACCGGGGAGTCGCCCATTTCCCGGCGACGGTAGATATTCTCTGAGATTATAATTCCGTCATCGACGATGATCCCGATCAGAAGGACCAGCGAAGTGAGTGAGATGGAATCCAGAAAGGTTCCGAACAGCGGCATGAGAAAAAACACGCCCAATACGGCCACAGGTATCCCCATAGCCACCCAGAAGGCGGTACGCAGATTTAGGAAGATCGACAGCATTACCATAACGAGGAGCAATCCGATCAGGCCATTGGTGAGGGTGATCCGAAAACGGTTTTGGACGATTCGTGACAAATCATTGGAAACCAGGATACGTACCGGTCCGTAGCGGAAGATATCCTGCTCGTACCTGCTGACTCCCAGATACTTCTTGATCCTGTCGACAATACTGCGGTCGCTCTGTTCCGTCACCTGGATCGTGGTCTGTCCGCCAATCAGCCCGACTCCGCTCTCTTGGCGAATCAGTTCCTTAACCGCCCCGACCGTGCGGATGATGTCAGCCTCCTCACTCTTGTAGACTACGAAGGAGATGGCTTTTCGCCCCTCCATGTGGGAGATGACGCTCTCCCTCTCGAAATCCTCCCGCACCACAGCCAGGTTTTTTACCTTGATCGAGGGACCTTCGAAGGTGGTGCGCACGATGACCTCTCCCACCTCCAGGGGATCACGGAACTGAGCCAGGGTCACCACGTTTTTTTCGCTCGTGAAGGACTCGAAGGTTCCTCCGGTAGCCCGAATGTTTCGGGCCTGAATGGCCCGAATTATCTCTCTGAGCGGGATCTGATAACGGTCCATGGCCGCAGGGTCGACTTCGACCTTGATCTCCTTGGCCCGATATCCCTGTTTCTCCAAGCGGGCAATCCCCGGAACTTCCTTCAGCTTGGTCTCGAAATCCTCGGCAATATTCCTCATTTCTTCATAAGGAAGTTCTCCGGTAATTCCAACCTCCATGATCGGAATGAGGGAAGTATCGATCTCGAGAATCAAAGGCGCCTCGGTGACCTCGTCGGGAAGATCGCCTACCCGGCTGACCGCGTCCCGGATATCCCTTTTAACCTTCTCCATATCCTTCACGTCCGACTCGATAACCACATCGATAGTGGAGACATTCTCCAGAGAAGTAGAACTGATCCTTTTGATTCCCGTTATGTTTTTTAGCTCGTCTTCGATTTTGTTGGTAACGTTCAGCTCCACGTCTTCGGGAGCAGCCCCGGGATACACTGTTTGGATGATGACTTCACCGAAATCTACGGTTGGAAAAGTGTCTCGCCGCAAAGTTCGTAGTGAGTTTAGCCCTAAAAGCACGACCATGATGGTAAATAGACTGGCCAGGATGTGGCGCTTGGAAAAAAACTCGAAAATCTTTTTCATTGGACTCTCTCCCCTGGGATAAGCTTATCATATTAATTCAGTCATGTTAAACTCGTAAATTGTGAACTTATATATTAATTTCATTGCCTGCGGAATGGAGCAGCACCGCGAATCCAATATATAATCTGGAGCCTAATAAAAAATCAGGAGGTAACTATGAAACGCATCAAAACTCTTATGCTCGTGCTCGGTTTTTCTCTACTTGCGGTTTCCGTTTTTCCAATCGAGCTGGAAGAATACATCGATTTGGTGAAGGAAAATCATCCCTTTTTCTTAAAGGAGGAACTCGCCGTCGAGGTAGAGAAGAGCGACCGTGAAACCCGGCTGCCGCGATACGAATGGCGCTACTCACTCATGCCCCAGTACACTGTGCTCGACGGACCGGTCAGTTCTGAGTTCTTCGAAAATCTTGCCCAGAATGCCACCTTGCAGGCGGGTGTGCAGAGAAGTTACGCCGATGGAAGACGGATGGGTTTTGCCGCATCGACCGGTTATACCTGGATGCAGAATCCTCCCGAGACCTTCGAAAAAAACGCGTTTCAACACGGGATAGAGGCGTCCATCTCGTGGCAGCTAAAAAAGAACTTGGAGCTATTGGCTCGGTTGGACTACGATGTACGGGAGTACAATATCAAGGCCAAAGAAGTAGAGATACTGGAAAATCAGGAGTCCTTTCTGGTAGATCCGGCCATCCTGTTCATCGATTGGGCTTATGCATTGGAGCTGGTAGCCATCTACCAACAGCGTCTTGTCCTTGCGGAGGAGCAGCTGGCAACGACGAACCGGATGTTTCGCTCGAACCTGATCGAGAGATTAGATGTGTTGCGGGCCGAGGACGCGGTACGAATGGCGCAACAGGCGATCTTCGAATACGAATCCCTGGCAAAATCGATCCAAGCGGAACTGGCCACCCTGTCCGCTTCGCAGGGCATCTACGAGGAAAAACCCGTTTTTGACTTTTACTCTTTTGTCGAGCTCCCCCCCGCGAATGAAGCGGCTTCCAGAGGCAAATCCAATACTCGGTTGAAACAGCCTTTACTGATAGTCATCGAACAGCTGAGATATCAGAGTGAGGCATTCGGGGAGAGAGAGAAGGCGACGCTGGATCTGTTTGTCGAGGCGGGAATCTACGGGCCGGAGGATACCTTTGTAGAGTCCTTGGAGATCATTCATCCCCAAGCCACCGTCGGTCTGAGTTATTCGCCGCCGACCGGACTGGAGCAGGTAGCGGCGGAAAGGGCGTACATCAGCACCCAGATCAGGAAACTCGAGAAGGAGATCGAAGCAATAGAAAAGACGGTAGAGACGAATGTCACCACCCTGCTGATACAGGCCGTCGAGCTTGAAAAAGTCATCGAGTTGAACCGACAGCTGATCGAATCCGCAGAGGAGAAAGCTTCGGAGGAGGCACGGCTGTATAATCAGGGCAGGAATATGCTCACAAACGTCATTCTAAGCAGAGACGGTGTTCAAGCTCAAAAGGCAAAGCTGGTCGACAATTTCGCCCGCTACCATCGCCTGATCATTGCGTATCGTGCCTTCATGGATGAATTGTTGAAGTAGTGCGTTGCCGCTCATTCCTGATCGGGAAGCCGGCTCAGCCCGAGCTTCTCCGCGTCCCACTTCATGATGCGGGTCAACTCTTTCTGCAAATCAGGATCCAAGGTGCGTCCCGGATAGCTCGCAACCAGCTCCTTCGCCCGTTCTCGGGCTCGCTCTCCGATACTCCGCTTGCCGCCACGCAGCCAATCTTCGGCGTTGGAGCGGTCGATCACCGAAGAGGGCAGGTAGTGCTCACTCTTGAACCATTTCAGCGTATGCTCATGATCCAGCAGCTGCTGGTCGGAGATCAGGGTGTCGATCAGATCGAATGCGATCGGTCGCTCTCTGCGGCTGATGCCCCGCAGAAAGCGATAGGTCATCCCGCAGATCTCGTTGTCGATGACCAGTTTCTGGATGCTCTGGGTGGACTCGAAGTTCATCATCCCAGCGCCGGAGACCATGTTGATTCCCTTGATCCCGGCCAGCAGGCTGCCCATCCCCGATTCCAAACCGCTCTGGGCATCCAGGAGCTTGCTGTCGCTCATGCCCAGGTAGGCGTGGGTGGGCAGGTTGAGATGCTTGCCGATTTCCGCGTATCCCAGATCGATCATCATCGTGCCGATCGAACCCATCGGGGTGGTACCGCGGCGCATGTCGAAGGCCGAGGGGGAACCGCCCCAGATCACCGGTGATCCGGCCTCTACACTCTGGGTGATCACGATCCCCGCCAGGGTCTCGGCGGCGTGCTGCACAATGGCTCCGAGCAGGGTTATCGGGGCAGTTGCTCCGGTCAGCGGCATGGAAACGAACTCCGAGGGAATGCCGGCCCGGGCCGCGTCGATCAGACTCTGACAGGTCAGATCGCTCCACTTCAGCGGAGGGGAGGGACAGGCGTCGAACACGGCCAGCGGCTTTTCCCGCAAGGCCTCGGCGCTGCCCCGTACGGCGACCAGAAGCTCCCGCATGAGGGCAAAAGATTCCTTAACGAAGGTACCGGTGACCACCGGTTTGCGGCAGTACAGCAGCGCCAGGTACAGCCGGTAGCGGTCAGCCATGCCCTGGGGTACATCGCCGCAGATCATGGCCGTGCTCTGCGCCTTTATGTGTTCCAGCTGATCCACGACCTTACTGAAGGCGACAAAGTCCGGGGTACTGGCGGGACGGATATCACCGGTGTCGGGATCAAGAATATTCAAAGCCGCGGAACCGGGATCGAAACAGACGTTGTCGCCCCCCAACTCCAGTACGTGTTCCCCCGCCGTATCGTAGAGGTCAATCGTGGGCGGGGCGCTTGCCAAGGCTTGCTCAACCATTTCAGGGGGTGGAAAGACCCGGCGGCGGTTCGTATCGATTTTCGCACCTCCGGCTCGGAGGATCTCCAGCGCTTCGTTGTTTTCCAGGTAGAAGCCAAGTTGGTGGAGAATGCTCTTCGCCTCTTCTATGACTTCTTGAATGGTTGCCTCATCCAGCAGTCTGATCTGCGGTCGCATGGCTGCGTTCACGCTCTACTCTCCTTGGACGGATACGGGAATAACCGAGTATAGTCTGTGAGGGGAAGAAAGGAAATCCCGCGTTCGCTCCAGCCTCTGCAGCTTACACCCCGAGGTGCTTCTTGAAAAAGGCAGTCTGATCGTTCATCGCCTGCTAGAGGTTGCTGCCATTTATATATCCAGTTCCCGGGGATCGTGCTCAGTTGGGTAGACCTTCCACTCCTGGGCTTTCAGCTCCTCTCTGGGCAGGGTGTCGCCGACCAGGCTGAAATACTTTCCCGAGGCCTCCACGGCCACGGTGCCGTCGGACAGTTTGAGCTCCGCGCTGCCTTCGTAGAGTCTGCGGATATCCCGGGTAACCCGGGCGACGATCCGCAGCGGCTGGTTCAGAGGAACCGGGATTCGGTAGCGTATGTGCAGCTCCACGGTCTGCCCCATGGCCTCCTCGTCGTAGTGAGTGCGGATGGCCCGGCCTATCGCCTCGTCCAGCAGGCCGACGGCGATGCAGCCGTGAAGCCTGTCCGGGTATCCCTGTAATTCCTCGCCTGCAACGAACTGTCCCACCACCTCCCCGTTTTCCAGCTCGTAGAACGATGCCTGCAAACCCTTTGGATTCTTGAGTCCGCAGACATAGCACATCTTGGAGTTCGGTTGTTTGGCTACCACCTTTTGCTTCATGAAAAACCTCCCCGCAGTTTCAAACGCAGTGCTGCAGATCAGTATAGGGAGCGAGACCGAATATTGCAAAAGCTTGCGGATGTTCGGGAGCCGCTGCCGCCTAACTGCAGCGGATTGACTCATCAACGATCCGAGTTCTACTATGAGGCTTGGAGGCGCCATGGAGAAACGTGTCCTGGGCAATACGGGATTACAGCTGTCGGTGATCGGCTTCGGAGGTTTTCATCTGGTCGAAGTTCCCCGCAAGGAGGTTTCGCTGCTGCTCAACACCTACCTCGACCGCGGCGGTAACTACATCGAAACCGCGGCTCAGTACGGCGACGGGGTATCGGAACGCAAGGTGGGCGAGGCGGTCTCCCATCGGCGTAGTGAGTTTGTTCTGGCAACCAAGGCCGTGGATCGCACCCGCGACGGAGCGATGACGAGCCTGGAGCGGAGCTTGAAGAACCTCCGCAGCGATCACGTGGATCTGTTCTTCATGCACGAGCCCCAGAGTGTGGAGGAGGCTAAAAAAATCCTGGCTCCGGGTGGAGCCATGGAGGCGTTCACCGAAGCCAAGCAGGCGGGCAAAGCCCGCTATGTGGCGGTATCCGGACACGGCCGGCCGGCGGGCATTCAGTATTCGATAGAGAATCATGCCTACGACGTCCTCATGACCGGATTCAACTACTTCGACCGCTTCAACTTTCCCCAAACAGAAGAGCAACTCCTGCCTTTGTGCCTGGACAGAGGGGTAGGGGTCCTGGGCATGAAGGCCCTGGCCGACGGCTATCTGTACCGCAATGTGGCGACAGGGATCCGCTACGCCCTAAGCCTACCCATCGCCTCCCTGGTGCTCGGAATGAACCGACTCGACCATCTGGAGCAGGATCTCAAGGTGGCGGAGACCTTTACTCCGATGGGGAAAGAGGAGAAGGAGGAGCTGTATCGCAATGCTCCCGAGCTAGGCCGCTATGTCTGCCGGCAATGCGGGCGCTGTCGCGGAGCCGACGGCATCGATCCGGAAGAGATATTCCTTCTGGAAGGACTGTTCGACAGGCAGATGAACGACTACACTGTCCCGGATCCGCAGGAGTACGCCCTGCGGGAACGGCTCAAGCACTGGTTCGATCAGAAGGACTGGGCTCAGGAACAATACGGGAAGCTTAGAAACAAGGTCGATCCGCAGCAGGACTACTCAGCCCTGAACGATCTCTGCACCTACGGGATCGATGTGGATCGCAAACTGAAGATCGCCCATTCCAAGCTGACCGGAGGCAGTTACCTGTTCTGATGCTCCGCTGAATCCAGTCGCCCTCGGCTGAGCTGCCCCCACAGCTGATTAATCAGTTCGCTGCGATATCCGCGGCCTCCGGAACCGTCTCGTAATCGCAGGCGAAGGAACCGTCATCCGCCGTGGTGAAAACCGCGAGCACGGTGTCTCGCTTCTGCTCGACATTCAGCATTACGCGGTTCTCGAGCGCCTGCTTGAGAAAGTTGATGGCCCGCGGCCAGCTCTTCTCCGTTGCCGCCATATTGGCACCGTTCTGTCCGTCCTGACCGCGCAGGAAGGCGTGGCCCGCGCCGTCGTAAATCTCGACTTCGTAGCGCTTTCCCAGTCGCTTCATCTCTGCTTCTGCGGCGGGAATCGTGGCATTGACGCGGTTGTCGGCGCCGCCGTACAGGCCGAGAACGGGTGCGCGGACATTCCGCAGAGACTCGGTAGCAGGGGATGTTCCGTAGAAAACGACAGCCGCAGCCAGATTCGGATCCTGGGTTGCATAGCCAAAGCTGTTCGCCCCTCCCCAGCAGTATCCGACCACTGCGTAGCGTTTTGTTGCCGCAGGCAGGGATGTGGCGTATTGAACGGCTCCACGCAGCCGCCTGTAGATCTCTTCCTGTTCTAATGTCCGGATGAGATCGCGAGCTCCGTCGGGATCCACCGCGCGTGTACCCGCCCCGCCCGGAGCCTTTCCGCTAAGAAAATCCGGAGCGATGGCGATAAAACCCTCGGCAGCGAATTGATCCGCCACAGCCCTGGCCCAATCGTTCAAACCACGGTTCTCATGGATAACCACGACTACCGGTGCCGGATCATTGCGCTCGGGATACACGACCCAGGCTTCCACGCGATCCCCTCCTTCGGCACTGTAGGTAATCCACTCTCCGTGCCGTGGAGATTCGTTGAGCCGGTCTCTGGCCTCCTCCCCTCCGGCGGGAAGCCCGGCTGATTGCGCCCAGAGAAGACCAACCCCCAATAGCAGGGCTGCAACGGCGATACTTCGTTTGTTCATAATCTTTTCTCCTTTACTCTTTACTTGGGATTTTACATTGTTTAATTATCATTACCAATTTACTAATGTATAAGACCTCGAGTCAATCTTGAACTAAACATATGTTCAAACAGGCCTTCCGGATTCTACAGACAGGGCAAGAAATGTTGGCCGGCATGGTGACCGAAACAAAACCGAACCGAAAATACTTTACTTATGTTGTAATGTATTTGTATTTTTTCTCCTACACTTCCTCAGTGGGGAGGGAACCATGAACGCGATGATTACGAAGAAAGAAGTGCCTCTCAATTTCAACAGGGTCGCCCGATGGTATGATGCCCTCCAGAAGATGAATCCCGGCTACACCGAACATTTGAGGCTCAGTGCAGAGCGACTTGCGGTGAAGCCCGACGCCAATCTGCTGGATCTATGCTGCGGAACAGGGCTTTCCACCGAGGCTCTGCGTGCCGTGTATCCTCAGGCCCGCATCGACGCGCTGGATGCCTCGGAGGGGATGCTGGAGGTTGCCCGCAACAGGGGGCTTGCGCAGCCGCTGAGCTACATCCTGGCGGATGTCATGGAATTGACCCCGGAGCAGCTGAACGGGCCATACGATGGGATCCTGATGGCCTACGGTATTCGCAACATGCCGGATGCCGATGCTGCCCTGGCAAGGCTCTTTCCCCTGCTCAAGAAGGGTGGAACCATCTGCTTCCACGAGTATTCGGTTTCCGACTCGAAATGGAGCCGTCTTATGTGGAACGTGGTCGCCTCCACGGTTATTATCCCTCTCGGGCAGCTGACTTCTCCGGGGGCTCCGATCTATCGCTACCTGCGCCGCAGCGTTTTAGAGTTCGACGGTGTTACCCGCTTCGAGCAGCGCCTCAGAGATGCGGGTTTCGTGGACGTCCATACCGAGCCTACCAACGGTTGGGCCAAAGGAATCGTGCATTCGTTTTTAGCTCGCAAGCCCGGGTAGGCAAATCCGGAGTACCCAATCCGACGCACTCAGATGGGACGCGGTTTACCCACCGGTTCGCCAGAGGATTGCGCCGCCATCTCCGGAAGCAGCTCCGGATGGCGCAGGTAGTAGCGTCGTTCGGCGTAGGCCCGGTCCTCCGCCCACAGCCCCCTGGCGCGCTGCTCAATCTGTGAACGCACCCGTGCGGGCCTTTTGAGGGCTCGACGGAATACGGGGCGCGCCGATGCGGCCAGGGTCGCTTCGGTTACCGTTGTCCAGCCCGGACACATGGGGGTGGCGTGGGTTTCGACCACCGAACCGCTTCCCTCCCCTCGGATGATGGTCATGACGATAGTGTTCGGTTCCGGGCAGTGGAAGGTGCAATCCACCTCCACCCCGATGGAACCGACAGCCCTGAACACCACCCGCACCGTGAGCACGTGGTCCGCGTTGTCTATGACCTTCAGCCTGGCGAAGCTGTGAGGGTGGAGGTGCACCCCGTGCCACGGATCGAGGCGATTGGCGATGATGTCTTCGGGATCGCAACGGGCCGCGAACTGGATGACTCCATCAATGAAGTGTTGGGGTCGAATCGGCAGCACGGGTCGGTCTATATTCTTGTCCGGGCGGAAGCGTACCCAGGTGAGCACACCGTCGTCATGGATCTCCAGGAACCTGCCCTGCTTTCCTTCGCCGATTTGCATCCCGTGCCACGGACAAGTCAAAACACCGTCGCGGACCGTGCCTTCGGAAAGCGGTGCGCCCATGTGTGGACAGCGGTTGATGACCGCCAAGATTTTATCCTCGCTTTTCCATACGCAAACCTCATGACCGTCGATGTAGAAGAATCGAGGGTGTTCGCTCAAGGTTTTCGTAGCCGTGACAACGTGCCAGCCCCCTGAGGGAAGCTTGCGCACACGCTTCAGGGTTTGTTCGATGTGCCGAATTCGTGCCTGCTGCCAATCAGGCTTGATCGAATCGGCAGGCTGCGAAGGCAGGGAAGTCAGGGGTCTGCCAAACAGCCAGAGGTCGTGTCCGTGGGCATCCTTCTCTCTGCGCATTGTGTTCCGCCGTGTTTCGCTTTGAATTGCTGTTAGTGAGAGTACTTCACGGCGGTTGAAGAGGTCAATGGATATTTGATTGTATAGCATACATGTGGAGAAGTTGGTACTGTAGTGAAACTGGTTCACAATCGAGAGGGGAGTATGCGGCCAGACAGACCTTTAGACTCCGAATATACAGGCAACTAAAAGTGAGGAAGAGGTTATGAAGATCGTTGTTTTAGACGGCAACCGGCTCAATCCCGGAGACAATCCTTGGGATGAGGTTGCCGCTTTTGGAGAGCTCGACGTGCACGACTGGAGCGAGCCCCATCAAGTGGTGGAGAGGGCCAAAGATGCGGATATCATCCTCACCAACAAGTCCCTGGTCAGGCGGGATTCGATCGAGAAACTGCCGAAGTTGAAGTACATCAGCGTCCTGGCCACCGGCTACAACATCGTCGATGTGCAGGCCGCATGGAAGCGGAACATACCCGTCTCCAACGTCCCGGAATACGGCACCGATTCGGTCGCCCAGTTCGTCTTCGCCCTCCTGCTCGAGCTCTGCCATCATGTGGGCGTGCATGGGCAGGCGGTTCAAAGCGGTGAGTGGGAACGAAGCGGAACCTGGAGCCTGTTCAAGACTCCCCATGTTGAGCTGGTTGCCAAAACCATGGCCATTGTCGGATTCGGCAGAATCGGAAGACGTGTCGGTGAGCTGGCCCACGCCTTCGGGATGAAGGTGCTGGCTGTGGACATCCGGGAAGACAATCCGCCTGCCTACAAGCCGTTCGAATTCGTATCTCTGGAGGAGGCATTTCGACGCGCCGATGTGGTAAGCCTCAACTGCGCGTTGACCGCTGAAAATGAGGGGATAGTCGATCGGAAGCTGCTCGCCTCGATGAAATCCAATGCCTTGCTCATCAACGCGGCCCGGGGTCCTCTGGTTCGGGAGGCTGACCTGAGTGAGGCGCTCAACGCCGGCACGATCGCCGGAGCGGCCCTGGATGTGGTTTCAACCGAGCCGATCCGCTCTGACAATCCGCTGCTGAAGGCCAAGAACTGCATCATCACCCCCCACATCGCCTGGGCCTCTCTGGAGGCCCGCCAGCGACTGATGAAAACCACGGCCGACAACATCGGGGCGTTTTTACGGGGAAAACCGCAGAATGTGGTGATTGACCTTTAGGACAGACAACGCGCTCACTGTCCGCGACAAACTTGCAGAGGACATTGTACAGTTGCCGCAGAAAATTTATAGTGTTTGCGCATTGCCTTGGGATCAATAAACCATAAAATAAAAAAGGCAGGAGGAAAACGATGGAGTGCTCTGTACATTCAATCCCATTAAACAAATATGTAAAGTACTTTGATGGCCAATGGCAGGGAATGATAGCAGCCTCAGACGGCGCCTGTTATTTCGGCGCATCAACACATTCTCCGCGGCATGGTTGTTCGTTTTTCAAATTCGAACCGGCAAACAATAAGCTATCTGTGCTTGCAGAAGATATGACTCAAGTATGCGGAGAAGACCGGACAAAAACTCCGCCACAGGGGAAGATCCACTCTCCTATCGTCGAGTTTGAGGGGTGGCTGTATTTTACGACCCATCTTTCGAATTACTGGGACGAAGCGATGGACAAGTACACGGGTGCCCATGTAATGGGCTACGAACTGTCGACCGGTAAATTCAGAGATTTTGGTATTGTTCGTAAACGGTATACGATCTACTCCGCCATAAACGTGGACAGGGTACACAGAAAACTCTACGTGCTTGCTGTTCCCTTTGCCAGGGCCGATGTGGAAAAGGATGGAAGCCATCTGTATCAGATCGATATCGAATCCGGGGAAATGGTTCATCTAGGTTTGGTGGGACAAAAACAACGGGGGTGTTCTTTTTGGTTTTTTATTGATAACGAGGGAAATTGTTGGTTCACTCTGTGGAAGAATCACTGGCCCCTGTCTTGGGACCATGGTGATTTATATCAATTTGATGCAAAGGCCAAGGCTATCAAATGTTATAAAGACGTTCTGCCCGGTGGAAAACTGGCGCCGGACGGCATTTCTGCACCCGCCAAACTCAACACGGAAAGAAGCTGGTCGTGGGCGGAAGCCTTGCCCGGCAACAGGCAATGTCTGTTTACCACGGGCTGCCTCGGCGGCGGAGACGAGCGATTGTGGATTTTTGATCCCAGAAAAAACATAGAAACCGGTGAGGCGTTTCAACCTTTCGCGTATATCGGATCGACCTTCTTGGCGAACGCCTTCGACCAGAAGGATCGGCTTTATTTTGTGCAGTATAAAAAATTGGAGGATGCCCGCGTCTATTGGGCGGAGGCTGCCCGGGATTATCCTCGAGAAGATATCGAATTTGATGACGCGCTTCATCTGCGAAGTATCAGCGTAGATCCGGCTGGAGATAAAACAGTGACCGACCATGGCAGGATCGTAGATGGACAGAATCGGCGTGTAACCATGATAGAGTCACTGGCCGCGGACAGTAAGGGCAATGTCTACATGCACGGAACCTGGGACTCTTTGACAGCCGAGGAGTCAACGCATCAGTATGTCTGGCCCGAGCTCACTGAGTATTACGATGAGATGGGATACTCTCCACTCCTGAAAACCTACACAGATGCGAAAAATTATGACTTCAAAGTCATGCACCGGGGACAATTCTTTTCGCATGTGAATGTAGTCAAAAATACGGGAAGGAAGTGAGAAGACTGTCCCCGCGTCTGCTATTTCAGCGCTCCTGAGGTCAAGCCGCGGACAAAATGCTTCTGCAGGAAGAGCATGATGATGATGATGGGTATGATGACCCCCGTCACACCGGCGGCGGATATCGACCAGTACTTTATATTCTCAGCTCCGTACTCGGCAATCGCGACAGGCAGTGTCTTGGCATCGGTGCCTGTCAAAATCAGCGGGAAGAGGAAGTTGTTGTAGGCTAGGAGAAAACTGAATATGGCGGTGGTCGCTATGCCGGGCGCTACCACGGGGATGATGACCCGGATAAGCGCACCCAGACGGGAACAGCCGTCGATGACCGCCGCCTCGTCAAGCTCCCGGGGTACACCCAAGAAGAATCCCCGCATCAGCCAGATGGAGAACGGCTGGTTGAAGGCCACCATGATCAGGATCATGATAATACGGGTGTCCTGCAAACGCAGGGTCTTGGCGATCATAAAATAGGGTATCACCAGCAGCATCTGGGGAAACATGCGGATGGCCAGGAGCAGGAGCAGGATCACGAACACCACCACCTGCCGGCCCGGCTGCCGCACGAATCCGTACGCAGCCAGTGAGGCGATCGGCACGGAGATACCCACCGTTCCAAAGGCGATGACCAGGGTATTGATCAGGTACTTGAAAAAAGGTTGTTTGATCCAGATGTGGATGTGATGCTGCAACGTCGGCTTGAAGATCCACTTGGGGGGCATGGAGAAGGCATCGACGGGGAACTTGATAGAGGTCATCGCTACGTGGAAAATCGGAAACAGAACCACAACAGAAATGAGAATCAGCAGCAGGTAGACAATCGTGGATCTGAGGAGGCGCGTCGTCCTTATCCCCATTGTTCCCGCCTGTACAAGAAATACAAATACACGCCGATGATTCCCAACAGAAATATCAGGGTCCAAACGCCTATAGCCGATCCCATGCCGATTCGAAGCAGATTGAAGGTGACCCGGTAGTTGTACAGGGTCAGAGTTTCGGTTGCCGTACCCGGCCCTCCGCCGGTGATCACAAAGATCTTGTCAAAGATCCGCCAGGCATCCATGGTCCGCATCACCACCACGAACAGGATCAGGGGGCGCAGGATAGGCAGGATGATGCCGAACAAAGTTCTGAATCCCGATGCTCCATCGATTTTCGCCGCTTCCATGAGGTCTTCGGGAATGGACTGCAGCCCGGCGAACATTACGATGATGACAAAGGGTGTGTACTGCCATACGTCGGACAGCACGACGGCGACGAAGGCGGGAAGCGGGCTGTCGAACCAGTTCGGCTGCGGGATATTGAGCAGTCTCAGAAAATAGTTGACCATTCCCCAGTCGGGAACGAACATCCATTTGAGTATCAATCCCGCTGCCGAGGGGGTGACCACGATCGGCAGAAACAGCAGCAGGGTGAACAGCCTGCGACCCCGGGCGATACTGTCCAGGAGCAACGCTATTATCAAACCCAGCACCAGCTGCACTCCGACGACAATCCCCGTGAAAACCGCGCTCTTACCGACGGCGTCCACGAAGTCCGCTTCACCGAACAGCCGGACATAGTTGCCGAGACCGGTGAATTTCGGGATCTCGCCCAGGGAATAACGAAAAAAGCTTAAGTATATAGCATAACCCAGCGGATAGAAGAGGATGATGGCCAGGACGATGAGGCTGGGAAGGGCGAAGTGCAGGTACGTTCGCCTGCTTGTTAATTTACCGTACATCCCAAGCAAACTCTAGTTGTAACGGTTCTTTAATGCGCCGTGCTTTAGATATCGTTAGCGGTCCCCGGCAGTAAACGTACCAGGGACCGCTGAACTCTTTGCTTGTCGGCCTGAACGCGCTACTTGATCCGCCCCGACTCCGTCAGGGCTTCCGTTATCTCTTCGGCGGCCATATCGAGGGCTTCCTGAATACCCAGCTCACCGACCAGCGCCTGAGCGACCCGTTTCGTCGAGATTTCCCGCATCGTGGTGAACTCTGCGATGAGCGGGAGTTCTTTGGCGTTGTTCTGAATCGCATCCACGGCGGCAGCCCACTCTGGGTGCTCTTTTGCCAGCTCAGGAATCTCAGTAACCGACACCCGGACCGGCATGGCGTGGACCGCGCCTCCCCTCTGGCTCTCCATGTTCGTGGCCTTGGCGATGATCTGGAAGATCAATTCGGGATCGTTCTTTGTGAAGGCCGGAATTCCATACCCCACCGCCGTATAGCGACAGGCCGGACGGCCGCCCGGCTTGAGGGTAACCCCTCGTTTCCATTTAACCAGGCCCACCACTTTGGACTGTTCCGGATTGCCCATTGCAGCGGCCCGGGTGGACCACTGGTGCATCATGGCCACTTTGTCCTGCTGCATGGCCACCATGCTCTCATCGTTGGCGTAGTTCATCACCCCCGGCGGCGCATAGGCCATGAGCTCCTTGATATACTCGGTAGCCATCACACCCTCGGGACCGTTGAATACCGGCCGAAAGTTGTCGTCCAGCCATTCCCCGCCCACGGCCATCAGGTAGGAATGCCACTCGTTGCCCAGCGCGTCCGGTGGCTTCAATGTCAACGATGTTCCAAAGCGCTCGGGGGTGGTCAGCTTCCTTGCCGCATCCACGTATTCATCCAGCAACTCCGGCGGCTTGATCCCAGCGTCGGACAGAACGTCTCCGCGATAGAAGAGGATATAGGCCAGCTGATGATGGCCAATGCTGTAGGTGGCGCCGTCGTGACTGCACAGTTCCCAGATTCCGTCTGGTATGTCCGAAAAATCGTACTCCGAGTCGTACTTCGTGAGATACTGATCGATCGGCATTAACCATCCCTTTTCGGCGAACTCTTTCAAGGCCTGCGGATCGAGGTAGGTGATGTCGTAGGCATCCGAGCCCCCCGCCAGGTTGATGCGCATCTTTTCTATGTATTGATCATAGGGCATCAATTCCGTCTCCACCCGCACGTTGGGGGGAGCAGCTTTCTGCAGCGCTTCCGCATAATACTCCAATGCCGGGTAGCGGTGACTCATCATGTGCAGGGTCACTTTCTTTGCCGTCTCACCTTCGGCCGCCCCGGCACCTGATTGTCCCCCCGCCCACAGAGACAGGCAGAACATCAGCATGACCAATAGCGTTGCGATTGTCTTTCCCTTCATCTTGCTTCCTCCTGTTCAGATGATATTGGATAATTTGTCGGATCTGGAGTGGCAACGCCCTTCCATCAAACCCGACTAGTCTCCTATATGTTGTATAGCTATGTTCGGCGTGGACACGTACCTTACAACGCCACTGTGGAATTGTAGCAGGTTTCCGGGAGATGTCAACACGAACCTGACAGCCTTATGCGGGTTATCATGCGGATCGCCCGGAATGAGCTTTCGCCTGAGAGGGAACAGTGGAAATGGGAGGCGTGAGCCTTGATCCTGTGGATGAAATCCGTGATTTGCTATATCGTGGGATACTTAAAATCAAACTATCGGAGTTTAGCATGAATAGCGTGAAACTGGAGGTACTCTCTGCCGAGGAGGTCCGGGACATCTGCGATGCAGCCATTGCGATCCTGGGGGAGATCGGGGTAGAGATATTCGAGCAGCAGGCTATGGAGATCCTGGTTCAGGTCGGAGCCACGGTGGAAGAGGGACGAGTCCGTCTTCCTGAAAAACTCGTCCTGGACAACCTGGACCGGGTGCCGGCAAAGTTCAGCCTTCACGCCCGAAACCCGAAGAATACAGTCACGGTCGGAGGGGGCAGTCCGCTGATCGAGCCCATGATCGGTCGGATCAACGTCATCGATCTGGACAGCGGCGAAAAGAGGCGCACCAGTATCGAAGATGTGGCCAGGTTGATAAAGCTGGCCGATGCCATGAAAAACTACCATGTGCTGCACAGCGGAGCGGTCATGCCGAGAATCGAGGGAGTGCCTGAAGGAATGGCCCATGTGCACGGCTACATCCAGAGCGTCTCGAATTCGAGCAAGCTCGTCAAAGGCTCCGGCCGGGGCCGTCAGGTTGCGGAGGACTGCATCACCATGGCCTCCATTGTGATGGGCAAACGCATCGAAGAGTTGGCCCCGGAACCTCCGCTTTTCACCACCATCAATGTGATTTCCCCGCTGCGGCACGATCGGGCTCAGACCGAAGGCCTACTGACCTATGCCCGCTATGGTATTCCTGTGGAAATAACCTCGGAGCCCCAAATGGGCGCCACCTCCCCGGTGACTTTCGCAGGGACGTTGATCCAACAGACCGCGGAGGTGATCAGCGGCATCGTGTTGGCTCAGGCGGTCAATCCGGGTACGCCGGTGATCTTCGGCACCTGCGCCGCGGCCATGGACTTGCGCAACGGTTTGATCGCCCTGGGCGGCGTGGAAGGCTCTATGATCAACGTAGCCCACGCTCAAATCGCCAGGCACCTGGGAATCCCCTCCCGGGGGACCGGCAGCAATACGGATTCTAAAGTCCTCGACGTCCAGGCCGGCTACGAGAAGGCGCTGACTCTGGTGATGACTGTACTTGCCGGCAACGACATCATTTTCTATCCCGGCACGATCGAGCACGCCCTGACCATTGACTACCGCAGTCTGCTGATCGACAACGAGATCTGCGGTATGGCCCTGCGGGCTGCCCGGGGGATCGATGTGAACGAACAAACCCAGGCCGTAGAACTGATAAAAGAAACCGCCCTCAAAGGCAACTACTTGGGCAAAAAGCACACGGTCATGAACATGAGCAAGGAGCTCTTCTTTGTGGAGCTCACCGACCGGGATACTAGGGAAGACTGGATGGAAAAAGGCGGGAGAGCGCTGGATGCCATCGCGACAGAACGAGTCAAGGAAATACTGCAAACCCACAAGCCGGATCCTCTACCGCAGAATGTCTACCAGGATCTGTTGGCATTTCAGCGCGATGTAGAGCATCGCCAGTCGGCTGCCCGAAGTAAATAGAAAAGAAAAGGAGCATAGCATGAACAAGGATGAAATTATTGCGGAACTGTTTGACGGAATGCAGGATCTGGATGAAGAGAGAGTAATGAAAGCCGTAGCTGGGGCAGCCGGAAGCGGTGTGACCTTCGACGAGGCGGTGAACGAGGGACTGGCCCTGGGAATCCGCAAAATAGGGGACAGATTTGAATCGGGGGAGCTTTTCCTGCCCCACCTGGTCATGGCCGGAGACCTGATGGATGCCGCTGTGGAAAAGCTTTCAGGAGTCCTGTCCCACCAGGGGGAGAAGGCCAGTACCAGCGGGACGGTGGTGATCGGAACTGTGAAGGATGATATCCACGAGATCGGCAAAAACATCGTGGCTCTGATGCTGCGTGTCTCGGGATTCAAGGTAATCGACGTTGGTGTAGACGTACCCATCAGCGATTTTATCAATGCGGCGGAATCAAACAACGCCCGGATTATCGGTACCTCGGCCCTGCTGACTACAACCCAGTTCGAGCAAAGAAGGTTGGTGGAGCAGCTGGAGTCCCTGGGGCTGCGAGACAAGTACAAGGTACTGGTCGGCGGCGGCCAGGTCACCGAAGCCTGGCGGCAAGAGATCGGAGCCGACGGATACGGAAAAGACGCCAATGCAGCCGTACGGGTGGCGGTCGAGCTGGTCAAGGCATAAAGCGAGGTTGATATGAATCGTTTTGTAGACATCTGGGATCGAGCGCAGAAAGGCCAGCTGGTCGGTGAAAAAGACTGGAACATGGGCCTGTTCAGGAAACTCACCGAGCTTACCAAGAAGTACGATATCAGCCGCAAAAAAGAGGAGTGGATCAATACCGATGACGAGATCCTGGAGCGGGTCTTCGAGGCGGCGGTGGAGTTTATCTCCACCACAGGAGTCTATTGTAGAGATCTGGAACGGGTGATTCGTTTTTCCGAAGATGAGGTTCGTCAGGCCGTCGAGTCCGCACCATCCGAGGTGACCGTTGGAGCCGGGGCCGAACAGAGAACCATGACCCACATGGCAATTGAGGATCCCCGCCCGCGGCATGTGCTGGGTGCCGGGCATGTGGCCTTTTCACTGGAAATGATTCCCCTAATTGTCCAGAACGTGGTCAAGTTGCTGCCCCGCATCGACTACATGGAAGGATTCAACTTCAAAGAAATCGAAGGCAGGGAGATCGACAACGTCGGAATCGCTTCCTATGCCCATATCAAATCGATAGAGGCCCATCGGCGCAGCCTCGAACAGGCGGGTGCGCCGGGCATCGCCATAGCGCTCTATCCGATTTCCACGAATCCAATTTGTATGACCAGCCCGATTGGATTGGAGCAGGGCTTGAGAAAGAGCGACGGGGTCATGCTCTCCATCCTGCCTGACTTCAAAGTGGAATCGGGATTTATCAGCTCTGCCATCATCTACGAGGAGTACGGCGCTCGCCTGAGGGTCAACGGCTGTGACGGTTTTTGCGGCGGCACCTTTGCCGGATCGCCGCAGAACGCGCTTGTGGAAAACGCCGCCCAGGCTATGGCTGCGTGGTTGTGCTACGGGGATGTGTTGCACAACGTGACGGTGAAGCACACGGACATGATGGGCTGCAAATTCCACCTGTTCGGCGATATCAGCTGGGCTTCCTCTGCTGCCAGCCAGACGGCTGCCAAAAAGACAAATTTCATCGGGCTGGCCGACGGCGGATACGCCTTCGAGCTGGGAACCCTGGAGTCGCTCAAAGCAATGGCCTTGAAAATCATCCGTGGAACCGTCAGCGGCGCCAACGTTTGGGTGATTCGCAACTTCGCCCCTCCGATCGACTGCGGCGTCAGCCCTATGGATATTCTGCTGGCCGTGGAGATAGCCGACGCGGTGGTGGAAAAGGGCTTGAACCGGCAGGAGGCGAATGACCTTGTCAAGGATTGGGTACAGGAGCTGGACGGTCAACTGGTGCCCCCCAAGAAGGGAACTCGGGTGACCGATGTTTTCGACCTGGAGGCGGGCAAGCCAACGGAGGCCTATTACGCCAATTACATGTTCATAAAGGACGAGCTGAGCAAGCGGGGCCTGCCGTTTCACTAGACGTATAGCAGCTTTTACGGATTCCGGTGTCTAATGAACCACAAAGTCCGGGTGAGAAACACGGTACTGCGGAAATCAATCGACAGCCTTCCCGTCGATTTCGTTGCCGTGGATGAGGTCCGGGAAAAACTCCGCCGGCATTTCAACAGCAGTACGGACGAGGAGTTCCTCAGAGCGTTTCAGGTGGATATGGTTTGGATCAGGGAGCCTGACTACCTGAAAGAGACGGTCGAGACGGACAACCACAGAGAGGATTATTGGGGCATTCGCCGGCGCAGACAGAGCTACGGGGAGGGTGAGTACTGGGAGCCGTACGACTATCCCCTCAATACCGCAGAAAAGTTCGAGGATCTCGAGAAACATCCCTGGCCCGATCCGGATGATTTTGACTACGATGGCTATCTCGAGGAGTTGAAGACACAGCACGATTACGCGATCTACGGCGGCCTGGGTAGCGCCTTCTACGTTCCGACGTTGCTGCGAGAGATGTCTCTGGTTCTCATGGACATGGTGCTCAATCCGTCCCTGCTCGATGCTCTGGTGAGCAGGGTAGTGGATTTTCAACTGGCCTATTATGAGCGGATTTTCCGGAAATGCCGCGGCTGCCTCGATATCTTCTACATCGCCGATGATTACGGCACGCAGACGGGGTTGATGTTCGAAAAGGAAAAATGGCGGCGTTTTTTTAAAAGCGGCACCACTCAGCTCGTTGATCTGGCCCACAGATATGACCTTCTGGTTATGCTGCATTCCTGCGGTTCGGTTCGGGAGCTCATCGGGGAGTTCATCGACATCGGCGTTGATATCCTTGACCCCATCCAAACGACCGCAGCAAACATGGACATCGAGGAATTGAAACGCCATTTCGGCCGGCACATATGTTTCCACGGGGCAATCGACACCCAGAATGTCCTCAATTTCGGAACGGTTGACCAGGTCCGGGATCATGTGCGCAGGACCATTGACGTTATGGGCGACAGAGGCGGCTATATCATTTCTCCCTGCCACAACATCCAGGTCAGCACGCCGGTGGAGAACATTCTTGCCCTCTACGAGACAGCCAACGAGTTTAAATAGGGACCGGAGCCAATCGATGTTTCCCGATACCTGGGCCAAATCCAAAGAACGTCTAATCGCGCTCTGGCACAACGAGATCGTGGACCGCTGCTGCCTGGCGGTGACGGCTCCCCGGGACGGAGAGTATCCCCCAAACGAGCCTTTTCCAGAGAATCCCAAGGAGCAGGAAGCTTACTGGCTGGATGCGGAACAGGTGCTGAAGCGCCACCTGCATCGATTCGAGCACACCTGCTATCTCGGGGAAGCCTTCCCCCAGGTGATCCTCAATTTGGGCCCAGCCGGACATGCGGGTTATTTCAGAGGCTGCAAAGTCAGCTACAGCCAGAGAACGATCTGGTTCCATCCCTTTATCCGGGATTGGCAGCAGGATCCGGTCGTGTTCGATCCCCAATCCCTTCTGTACCGCAAGACCATGGAGTTGGCCCGCTATTTCGTTGAGCAAAGCGGCGGCCGTTACTTCGTTTCCATGCCCGATATTGCCGGTAATCTGGATGCTCTGGCGCACATGCGGGGGGTCGAGAACCTGCTGATGGATCTCGAGCTGAACAAGGAACAGGTGCGCCGGGGGCTCGACCTCATCCAGGAAACCTGGCGCTCAGTGAACGAAGCTGTCTATAACATAGTAAAGGACAACAACGAAGGCGGCTCTACCATCGGCTGGTTGGGTTCCTGGGCGCCGGGATATCACGCTCAGATGAATTGCGACCTGTCGGTGGTGATCTCTCCGA
>CP070696.1:1306632-1413408 GCA_020353535.1 Spirochaetaceae bacterium
GAAACGATAACCGCCGCCGGCACCGAAGGCAAAGCCTAGGTCAAAGGGATCGAAACCCACATTCGCCCGGGCAATGAAATTCGTACCCTCCGCCCTGGCCTGCTGGCTGAAAGCAACGGGGGTAATGAGAAATACGGCTACGACCGCAATGATGAAAAGAATTCTCCGCCTGCTCATGGTGCTCCTCCTCTTTCTCAACGTTCTCTTAATGGTGGATTAAATATTACTTTTTTGATTAGATATTGCAAGAGCAACTCCCCACTTCCCTACTCCTGAATCAGGTACTTAATAAATCCGCCCAACACCACCCCAGTTTCCACCTCGATCAGCTGGACATTGAACTTCTTTCCTCCCTCCACGGGGCTGATGGTGCCGGTCACGACGATTTCAGCGCCCAGCTGCTTGCCTACGGATCTTTGGGTGGCCGGATCCACCAGATCCGAGCTTTGAAAGGCAAGCTCCTGGAGGATCTGATCCAGGATCGTTCGGCTGACTACATTGACCTGAATACCCTCGTAGTTCACGGCGTTGGCTATCTCTGTGGTGAGTCCTTCGATGAGGGTATCGCTCAAGGGGCTGACCTGACCCGCTTCCAGAAAGTAGTACACCGCCATGGTTCTCGTGGGATCGGTATCTATATCGTCGTATTTGTTCCAGAGGACGTTCACCGTATCCCAGGCAGCATCTTCTATAAGGACATCGATATTACTGTACTCATAACCTCCTGAGAAGCTGGCACAACCTGAAACAAGAAGGACAAGGCCCAGAGCAATGATTGAGAGGTAATGTTTCATATCATCAACTGTACCTGAAATCCGTACCTGCCGTCCAGCTATTGATTCAGCCTTCTCAAGGGGTTTACTATACTAACAGGTAAGGCACATGGCTAGCTCCATGAGCCGGGGAGAAGCATGGAAACCCAGGACAGTGAAGAGCGGCACGATACAATCATCTATGACAGCACCGTGGGGCAGAGGCTCAGCGGTATGCGCAAGCCCGGCACGACCTATATCGTGTTTCAGGGCAACAAAGTGCCGATTGTACGGCGGTTGACCATCGGACGGGACCACAAGAGCTCGATCACTCTGGATGATAAACTCGTCTCGCGCTCGCATGCGGTCATACAGAAGATCAAGGACGATTTCTACATACAAGATCTTCACAGTACCAACGGTACATTTGTCAACGGCGAGAAGATACCGCCGGGGGACTATATCCGTCTTCGCCTTTCCGATGTGATCCTCATCGGCCGCACCGAGCTGTCGGTATCACATTTCCAGTAGACCGATGACTTTGCGCTACGATCCACGGGAAGGTGCCCGGAACCTGCTGCTCAACTGCATCGGGGTAAGGCCGGGCCAGCGGATCACCATCGCTGCCGAGGACCCGGCTGAGGATTTCTACGATGCCCTGGCCGCGGCCTGCATCTTCGAGGTTGCCGAGGAACTCGGCTGTCAGGCCAGTCTCCTTCCCTGCCCCTGCGTTTCAGGTCCGGAATCCCTTCCCCAGTCTGTCATCGCCGCTCTGACAGAGGCGGACCATGTCATCTTTCAAGCCCGAGCCGGCGATCAGGTCCGATTTACAGAGCTCTCAGGAACGGCGAGCAAAACCATGAGCTACGCCCTCGACATAGGATTGCTCGGTTCGGAGTTCTGTACGCTGCACCATGGTTTCATGCGGGAGGTACTCGAACAATTCGAGGCGGAATTGAACGCAGCAAAAACCTGGCGCATCACCTGCCCCCTCGGAACTGATGTTATGGGAACCCAAATCCCGGCAAGTCACGACGGGGGGACCGTGGAGGATTTCACTCTCCTTCTGTTTCCCGTACCCATCTTTCGGCCGGTCAGCTGTGCGACCATGAACGGCCGCGTTGCCGTGGCCCACTGGCTGATGTCGACAGCCAACCACGTATACGAAAACAGCTTCTTGAGGCTCGACAGACCCCTGATGGCTGTTATTGAAGCCGGCAGAATCGTGGATTTCGAAGGACCCAAAGATCTTAGCCTGCGGGTTCGGGAACATTACCAGCGCGTAGGGCATCTATTCGATATCGAAGAGAATGTGGTCCACTCCTGGCACGCCGGGATTCACCCAAAGGCGCTCTACCCTTTGAACGCTACCTCGAATATCGAGCGCTGGGGGTCGGTGGCCTTTGCCAATCCGCGCTACCTGCACTTCCACACCTGCGGAAACTACGCTCCCGGGGAGATTGCCTGGTCATTGTTCGATACCCAAGTCGAGCTCGATGGAAAGGTTTATTGGCAGACGGGACGCTTCACCTATCTCGACAAACCCGAGCTTCGCAGCCGCTTGGCTCACTACGATATCGACGACAGCGCGCTAGCACAACGTTTCGACATCGGCATATAA
Organism: Spirochaetaceae bacterium; assembly: GCA_020353535.1. Classification (GTDB taxonomy): domain Bacteria; phylum Spirochaetota; class Spirochaetia; order SZUA-6; family DRHE01; genus JAFGQJ01. The sequence goes on from CP070696.1 coordinate 1,309,006, forward strand.
TCGTATCCTGACCGATCGTCTAGGAACCTACCTAGCCGTTCTGGTGATACCCGCCCTCGATTCCCCTTTGTATATTTTGGCATGAGACCATGATCATGGGGAGTCAACACCTAAAAGGAGTGATTGCAATGGCTGATATTATGAAAGACCTTAGCTTGGGCATGGGTAAAGCGGTGAAACGGGCCGCCAAATATACGGTAGGTGTGGAGGGCAGAGGCGGCTATCCCTCAAGCGGCGTTATCTATGAATCCGGCCTGGTACTTAGCGCCGATCACACTGTAGAGCGCGAGGAGGAGATCGAGATTCTGATGGCGGATGGTTCGAGACAAAGCGCCAAGGTAAAGGGGAGAGATCCAATCAGCGATCTGGTTCTTTTGGAGCTCAGCGAAAAGGCGGGCACGCCGGCTGCAGCTTCAGAGCAGAAGGCGGAGGTGGGACAGATAGCCCTGGCTCTTGGCCGTCCCACGGAGGAGGGCATCCAAGCGAGCCTTGGTATCCTCAGCATCGTCAACGGTACCTATCGGGCTGGCCGGGGCATAGCGCTGGAGGGGGTGATGCGCAGCGACGCACTCCGCCTGCCGGGATTTGCCGGCGGTCCGCTGGTGGACAACGAAGGCAGGCTGCTGGGGGTGAACACTGTCGGCAGCAGTTCAGGAACCTCCATCACCATTCCGGCCGATATGGCCTGGAAGATTGCGGCGAAATTGCGAAGCGGAGAAAGCATCAAACCCGGTTTTCTGGGAATCCGCAGCCAGCAGGTCGAACTTCCCGAGCCTTCAACCCTCAAGCGCGATCAGGCTACAGGACTGCTCGTCGTGGGAGTGGACGCGGAAAGCCCCATCGCAGCCGCTGGAGTAATGGTCGGGGACATTCTGGTGGGCTTTGACGGACGGCCTATAACCGATCACGAGGATCTTTTGGAGCAACTGATGACCGGCATGGGCGGGAAAACTGTATCGCTGGAGCTGCTTCGAGGCGGCAAGCGGGAAGAGGTCAGCGTCACCGTCGGCACCCTGGATCGTCCACTCCGGGATCGAATCCATAGGCGGGGATGGCAGCGTGGATGCTGCCCTTGATTGGTAATTCCCCTAGATTCAAAAAGAAGAGAGATCGATGATCCAGGTGGGGATACTCGGCGATAACACCATGATTCAGGCGGGGCTGCGGAGCTTGCTGCAGAACGCACCGGATCTGGAGGTCGTCGAGCTCTCCAACCTGGGGAATTGCGATATCCTGGTACTGTGCGGAACTCCGGGTTTGGGTGATTCGGATCTTGGCGAACGCCCACTTACGGAATCCGCACCAGCCCTGCTGGTGATCAGTGATGAAATCGAGCCCTTCCGATCCCTTCTGGAAGCGCTGGACGACAAGTTTGGTCTGCTGTCGGAGGATGCTTCGGGGGAGGAGATCATCGCCGCGATCCGCGCCCTGTTCTCTGGTCTGCTTGCCGGTTCACCCCGGTTGATGCGGAGCTTTTTCAGCGGTGAACAGATCCGCGGGGGAGGTTTTAACTCTGTTCAAGAGCTTTCGCCGCGGGAGACGGAAGTACTACAGCTTCTATCCCTCGGACTTCTCAACAAGGAAATCGCAGCCCGGCTGGGAATCAGCGAACACACGGTGAAGTATCACATTTCCTCAATCTTCTCCAAGCTCGACGTCGCGAACCGGGTAGAGGCAGTCCGTGCGGGCATTCGTTGGGGCTTGCTCAATTTGTAGTTCAGATCCTCACCCGTCCAGGATTACAGCTTGGAGTAATATCCCGAAGTTTCGGCTCGTCTGAAGATTATGACAAAAATCATGTATATTCTCTGCCTGGCCTCGGCAATCTTGATTCAGCCCGACTCCACCGCCGGCGAATCAAAAACTGCTGGCGATGAGATCGTAGTGGGAACCTTCAATGTCCACTACACCGCACCCTGGCAGGAAAAGATGATCTGGGAGGAGAGACGGGATGCAGTGGTTAAGGTACTGCGGGAGGGAGATGCGGATATCATCGGCTTTCAGGAGATGGAAACCTTTGTCGGCGGCCATTGGAACAAGGACAATATACAGCTGGACTGGGTGCTGGAACATTTCCCCGGCTACTCGGTGAGCTCGATCGGGGATCCGCAACTGTATCCTTCGACCCAACCGATCCTGTTTCGCAAGAGCCGATTCGATGCATTGGATCAGGGTTTTTTCTTCTTTTCACCGGATCCGGATCGTATCTACGCCCAACCCTGGAAAGGTCGCTTTCCCGCCTTCTGCTCCTGGTCCAGATTCCGGGACAGAGAAAGCGGCAGGAGCTTCTACGTGTACAACCTGCACTTTGACTACAGCAGTGTGCGAAATCGCCTCAACTCCGCCGAGTTGGCGGCGGAGCGGATCGCTACCAGAGAGCACCCCTTCGATGGGGTAATCGTGCTCGGCGATTTCAATTCCCCCCGAAGCTTTCCTCCCGTACGTATCGTAGAGCGAGCCGGACTCACCGTTGCAGAGACGAGGGGAAGTACCTTCCACTTCAACAGGGGGATCAACATCCAGCCGGCCATCGATCATGTTCTGTATTCGGATGATTTTGCCTACCGGAGCACGCGGGTGATTCGAGATCGGCTAAACGGCGAATGGCCTTCGGATCACTATCCCCTGTTCGTCACCCTGGCTTTGTCACTCGAATCTGAGGCGCAGCCGTGAAGCCCGCACGTCGAGTTTTTCTGGATTTGCGTCTAAGGGCAATGCTGCAGATTCAGGCTGCAGCCGGTATTGAAACGACCTAGGCTTTGATAAGCGCCTTGCCGATTTCCACCGCCGTAGCGGCATCGGCGGCATAGCCGTGTGCTCCGATCTCATCGCAGTAATTCTGCGTGACCGGCGCGCCCCCGATGATGATCTTGGCTTTGGATCCCTTCTCCTTCAGGCTCTCGATCACGTTCTTCATCTGAACCATGGTTGTGGTCAACAGAGCTGAAAGACCTACGAGATCCGCACCGTCGTCGGAAGCCTGTACGAATTTTTCCGCCGCTACATCCACACCCAGATCCTGGACGTCGAATCCGGCACCTTTGTACATCATGGCTACCAGGTTCTTGCCGATATCGTGCAGGTCACCCTTCACCGTACCGATGGCCAGCTTCCCGATCATCTTGACTCCGCTCTCGATCAGAATTGGTTCAAGCACCGACATCCCGGCATGCATGGCCCGGGCTGCTATCAATACCTCGGGGATGTAGATCTCGTTTCGTTTGAAGCGACCGCCAATGATATCCATACCGGCGATCAGGCCCTCTTCGAGCACCTTTTTAGCCTCTACTTTCTCCTCCAGCGCCTGGGTTACCAGGGCTTTCACCTCGTCCGCTTTGCCTTTCTGCAGAGCCTCGGAAATAGCGTTCAATGATGCCACAATTCTCCTCCGTCTAGTTGTGTTGAGATAGTGGAATCGAGTATACCGGATAAACGACGTCATGTTTAGTAAAATAGCAAGAATTTTAGGTATTTTGGTGTTCTCTAATTTTTATGATTCTGCTAATCTCAAGCGTAGATGCCCACCAAGAACTGGAAGTATGTGCTCACACCGAATGAATTCGAGGAGCTGGCCGAGCGCTATATGCTCACGACGAACTTCGGCGCAGCTCTGGTCAGCGGCAATCGCGTGTCAGTCAACCGCTGCATCTACTACCCGTGGTACCTCGCGCACGAAAGAAATCTTGATCTGGCCCAGATGGTGCAGGAATCTCTGCGCTGGGGCGAGCCGAACATCAGCCTCGACAACGAGGGACTCTACGTCTGGTGCGTCCCCATCTGCCTCAATGACCAGATCGTAGCCGGTGTATTTTCCGCCGTTCATCCCGGACGAGCTCACGAGGAGTGGGGATCCATGATCAGCCAGGCAGCCTGGACCCTGCTGGATCTCACCTGTCAGTACAACGCCTGCAACTCCAGCCTGATGCAGTTGAACCGGGATCACGGAAGAGCCAACGCCTACAAAGCCGAGGCGATTCATTCTGTAAAGCAGAATTTGTTTAGGGATTCCCGCGAAATCTATCTCCAAGAGGAGTTCGGCCTGCTTGCGGCCATCCGAAAGGGGGATAAGGAGCGAGCCCGTTCGATCATCAACAGGATCCTGATTCGCGTCTACAGTCTTCAAACCGAAGATTTGGACATGTTGAAAACCCTGGTTCTGGAGATGGTGGTTCTCATGTATCGCACCGCCGTGGACAGAGGAGCCAATCCGAGGAATTTGCTTGGCGTGAACAGCTCCTACCTCAAGGAGTTTCACGAGATCAACAACGATGTGGAGCTCAGTCACTGGTTGACCCGCTGGTTGGAGGATTTCATCTCCACCAGCCTGAATCAGGTTGCCCCCGCCCCACCGGATTCCATCGCCCTTGCCATCGAATACATGAAGAACAATCTGGATCAACCGATCACACGGGACGAGGTTGCCAGAGCCTGCAACATGTCCTACGGTTACTTTTCCAAAGTTTTTCACCACAGAACCGGGAATACGTTCACGGATCAGTTGAACCAATTTCGGATCGAAAAAGCCTGTGCTCTGATGGACGAAACCAATCTGAACATCAATCAGATCGCTTTGGACTGCGGATTCAACGATCAGAGCTACTTTACTAAAGTATTTCGCCGCTATACGGGGACAACTCCAAAACAATACCGAAGCACTACCGCCTAATACCGCGAATTTTTTCACATTACTTGACAGACAGAATCGAGAGCCTCTATTCTGGTGCTACTCTTTTGAATCTCTAATAGTTTGGAGGAAATTATGGCAAAACTGGATCCCACGAAAATGAAGGACTGGGAGATCGCCGAAGCTGCGGAAGATCACATGAAGACCGTCTACCAGCTGTCAGAAGAGATGCAGCTGGAGAAGATGGAGCTTCTTCCCTACGGGCACTACGTTGCAAAAATCGATTACATGAGCATCTTGAATCGATTGAAAGACAAGCCTGATGGGAAATACATAGAGGTGACCGCGATCACGCCCACACCCCTGGGGGAGGGAAAAACCACAACCTCGATGGGTTTGGTAGAGGGGCTGGGTAAGATCGGCAAGAAGGTCATTGGCGCGATCCGTCAGCCCTCCGGAGGTCCGACATTCAATATAAAAGGGTCGGCTGCCGGCGGCGGCCTGGCCCAATGTATCCCCCTGACCGATTTCAGTCTTGGCCTCACCGGAGACATCGATGCCATTACCAATGCCCACAATCTGGCCTTGGTAGCCCTGACCAGCCGGCTGCAGCACGAGTTCAACTACGATGACGCCACCCTCGCCAAGAAAAACTTGAAGCGTCTCAACATCGATCCCCGTAACGTGGCCATGGGCTGGGCCATGGACTTCTGTGCCCAGGCTTTGCGGGAGATCATCATCGGCATCGGCGGAAAGATGGACGGCTTCATGATGAAAAGCGGTTTCCAAATCACCGTTTCCTCCGAAGTCATGGCCATCCTCTCTGTGGCCCGGGATCTAGCGGACATGCGGCAGCGCATGAGTAAGATCGTGGTGGGCTACGACAAGTCGGGTAAACCGATTACCGCGGCGGATCTTGAGGTGGACGGGGCTATGACGGCTCTGATGGCCAAAGCGATCAATCCCAACCTGATGCAGACAGTTGAAGGTCAGCCCGTGCTGGTCCATGCCGGACCCTTCGCCAATATCGCCATCGGTCAGAGCTCGATCATCGCCGACCGTGTCGGGCTGAAGCTGGCCGACTACCACGTCACCGAGAGCGGCTTCGGGGCCGATATCGGCTTCGAGAAGTTCTGGAACCTCAAGTGCCGTTTCAGTGGTCTAAAACCGCATTGCTCTGTGATCGTTGCCACGGTGCGTGCCCTGAAGATGCACGGCGGCGGACCCAAGGTCGTACCGGGACATCCGCTCGATAAGGCTTATACAGAAAAGAACATGGAGCTGGTCGAAAAGGGTGTGGAGAACCTTTTGGCCCATATCGAGACTGTGAAGCAGAGCGGGATCTCCCCGGTGGTGTGCATCAACCACTTCTACACCGATACCGACGAGGAGGTTGCTCTGATCCGCAAGCGGGCCGAAGCCATCGGCGCTCGGGTTGCGGTGAGCAGGCACTGGGAATTGGGCGGAGAAGGTGCGAAAGAGCTGGCCGAGACGGTCGTCGAAGCCTGCGAGCATGAACCGCGGCTGGAGTTCCTCTACAGCGACGACACGCCCCTGCGCAAGCGCGTCGAGTTGATCGCCAAGAACGTATACGGTGCCGATGGGGTCAGCTACAGCCCCGAGGCGGAGAGCAAAGCCAAAGCAATTGAAGCAGACAGCTCCCTGAGCAAACTGGGAACCTGCATGGTGAAGACCCATCTCAGCCTGACCCACGATCCGAGTATCAAGGGATGTCCTAAAGGATGGACCCTGCCGGTTCGAGATGTTCTGGTGTATGGCGGAGCCGGTTTTGTCGTACCGGTAGCCGGAGCTATTAAACTAATGCCGGGCACGGCCTCGGATCCCGCCTTCCGCAACATCGACGTGGATACTAAGACCGGAAAGGTGCAGGGGCTGTTCTAAGTATTTCGCACTTTGATGAACGAGAGTTACGGGGGCTGTCCGGACGGGCAGCCCCTTTTGTTTCAGGATGGCGTAGCCGGTTGAGGAGATCCCAAAGGTCGTGGCCGGTGAGCGCATGTTTTGAAGCGGCCTCTGTTATGGAAAGCAATGCTTCTGTGCAAGGGTGGTTTCAAGGGCTTGTGATTGAAACGATTTATGCAGAGCAAACTACCTTGAAGCACTCCACCATTCCCCATAGTATGGGACTGCAATTTTTATAAGGAGAATCGAAGAAATGGGAGATATCGAGTTTCTCTATCTGAATCAGAAAGATGTCCAGGCCACCGGGGTGAGCATGGCCACCGCTCTGGAGGCGGTGGAGGACGCCTTTCGGCTCCACCACCAGGGTCAGGTGAACCTGCCCTACAAAATCGTACTGGATATGGGCGAAAGGGAGCGGGGGCGGGGCAATGCCATGCCCGCATACGTGGGCGGGGAGTACGACGTGTTCGGCATCAAATGGATTGCCGGCTTTCCCAAGAATCCCGTTGATCACGGCCTGCCTCGGGGAACAGGCCTGTTCATCCTCAACGACGCCTGGAAGGGGATACCCCTGGCCGTCATGGACTGCACCCTCTTGAGCGCCATGCGCACCGGTGCAGTTACCGGAGTGGGCGCCAAATACCTGGCTCGTAAGGACTCTCAGAGCGTAGCCATGATCGGAGCCGGAGTCCAGGCCCGGACCCAGCTGGAGGCCTTGATGATCGTGCTCCCCGGCCTGAAGGAGGTACGAGCCTACGATATCCGCCGGGAAACTTCCGAAAATTTCGCCGAGGAGATGAACCACCGCTTCGGCCGGGAGGGCCTAAGCGTCCGTGCCGTGGACAGCCCGGAGGAGGCGGTGCGGGAGGCGGATATCGTGGTCACCGTGACCGTGGCGGACGATCCGATCGTCAAGGAGCGCTGGATGAAGCGGGGCAGCTTCTTCGCCGCGGTTGGTTCGTATCAGGAAGAGGAGTTCGAAGTGGTGATCAACTCGGACAAGGTCGTGGTTGACGGCATCGATCACGTGCTGCACAGGGAGACTCCGGTGATCGCCCTGATGATCGAACGGGGTAAGATCCGGCGGGAGGATATCCTGGAGATGGGGGCCATCGTCTGCGGAGATCAGCCGGGACGCACCGGCCCGGATGAGCGTATTTTTTTCAGCCCGATCGGGATGGCTATCGAGGACGTCTGCCTCTGCCACAAAGTGTACAAGCTAGCCCGAAAGAAAGGCGTCGGCAGCACCCTGGGACTACTGGGACGGGAGGTTTGAAAAAGAGGGGAGGATCCGATGAAAAAGACGTTGTTTCTGTCGTCCGTTCTGATTCTGGCTCTGCTCGCATTCGTGACCACAGGCTGATAGTTGACCGAGGAGCCGGTCAGCGAGGATCAGGCCGAGGCCTTGGCCTGGCTGATCACCGATCCGACCAATGGCCTGACCCAGGAGGTTGCGGACCTGGGAAGCTATCTCTTCGGGATGGATGGTTCGATTCAGAGTGTAGCACCCCGGGACTCAACTGTTGAATCCATAGCCCTGGGCCTTACCGAGTCCTGCGCCCTGTACTTCTGCGGAGCCCTGGGCGGCTTTACCTGGAATCCGGACACCCAGGCCTATGAGAAGGAGCTCTCAGACTTGGACATCTCCCTGCCCAACCGGGACGTCCATTTGGATCGTCTGTTCGTCCGGGTGCGCTTCCACACCTCCGCCGACGCGAGCGGGGATTCCTTCCAACCGGTAGAGGTAAAGGAAGGAGTGGATCTGGAGGTCGCCTATGATGGAGCGACCTCGACCTTCACCTACTCCGGTGAGATCAGACTGTGTCTACGACGCCGCCGTAACCCGCAGCGACGGCATTATCGTCATGGAGCCCTTGAGGGGCAGGCAGCTGGTGGGAAGGATTTCGGTGGAAGTCGAATCCAATGGAAGCAAGCACCTGTTCGGCGGAAATTGATATACCCTATGCTTTCCAATGCTGCAACAGCTACCATATGTTTGGAAAATTCACTTCCCAAATGATGTACGCCCAGGTCGTGGCCATCAACACGGAAAAGCCGAGATGGACCTCCACCTGCCGGGACTGCGGCAAATGCGAAAAAGCATGTCCCCAACATATCGAAATCCGCAGCGAGTTCAGGAAAGTACGCAGAGATTTGGAGGGACCGGGGATGCTTCTGCTGTCAGGGATTACCAGACCCCTCGTAAACAGAATCCACAGCAAGAGTTGAACCTCCAGGGCAGATAGCGGAGGGTACGAATGACCTGGGAAAGAGCGCGCAGCAAGGAGCAGAAGGAGCAGCAGCTCGAGGAGATCGTGAAGGATAAGCAATCTTTGCCATATAGTACAGTTATTTTGCCACCGCCTGCTCGACACTCTAGCTGATCAAAGCCATTATTGACCCTTTGAGAATTCTACCTATAGTGCCGAAGGTAGGCGGCCAGGAGGGGATCAGAAAGTCGGTACCCCGGGGCGATCTTCTCCACGACCCCCCGATCCATCAGCCGGTTGATGATCTGGCCTACCGCCCGGGCGCTCAGGGAAGCGTCGGCCAGGAACTGCTTGGACTGAGGGTGAGCGACCACCTTTTGCTTGGCCAGGATCAGCAATACTTTCCCTTCGGATGCGGAGAATTGGCCCAGGTAGGTCTCGTATCTGCTGGCCCGGTTGTCCAACAGTTTAACCAGGGAAGCGGCGATAGCCTCCCGGCCGATCTCCCGGTCGGCATGGATATCCATGATCTGTTGGCCTAGCCGGTTCACGGCTTCCGGAACCCGCTGCAAAAGGTCCTGCAGGTATCTGGCGTTCTCGTAGTTTATTGTCAGGTTGTTCTGGTGAAACCGTTCCTCTATATAGAGGTGAAACTCATCGTAGGGAATCGCTTGAAACTCGAGATCCGTGCCCCAACCGTTCAGAGGAGCTTCGGGGTTGGCGAAAAGCGAGGCTAGGAGGTGTCGTTTCGAACCCAGAACGATGATCGGCGCCGAAGCGATCTCCTCAAAACAGGAGCGGAAGATCCCAGGGGCTTCCTCGACGCGGGCAATATCTTGAAACTCATCCAGTACGATCAAACCGGGCAGCTCCTCCACGATCTGCCTTGCGTGTCTGAAGATCGAGCGAATCGTCTGCCCGGTCGGATCCTCGTCGACCCTCAAAGACAGATTCGGGCTTCCGGTCAACGAATCGATCGACAGCTCGGGTCTCAGGGCTGCCAGGAAGTGCCTGGCGTTTTCCAGCACATTTTTTATGGGAAAGGATTCGGCGAAGGAGTGCTCAAAGGCGCTTCGCAGTCGAATCGTCAGGGATTCCAGGCTGCGTACGGACAAAAGATCCGCAAAAAATACAAAACACCGCTTGTGGCGCTGCCTGAACTCCTCAATGACTACGTTCTTGATCAGCGAAGTCTTACCGTAGTTGCGCGGTGCATAGACCACGACCTTGGCGCCACGTTGTACATATCGACGCAGCGACTCCTGCTCTTTGACCAGGTTGCAGATGTTTTCCCGGTCTACCAGTCTATCGACTACAAATCGTTTCATTGATTACGAAGGACATCGCGACCTCAGGGAGCGATCTTGCAAGTATTATACTCAAAGTATAATACTTTACAACCCACGAACGGCAAATCTGACCGTGCCGGCTGCAGTTGCTGATCGGACAGGTTTTTCATTACCTTTTTTCAAGGAAAAGTGTCTTTCAGACAAGAGACAGTTCCGGGTGGAGCAGAAACATGAAGATAAAAACCTGGCAAGTAATCGTAACGGCTGTGCTCGTACTTCTTCTGGTACTCTTCGTACCGGTAGTGGTAAAACGGCCTGCGTCGAAGGTTCTCTACGGTCCTTCCCTATCCGATGTCGACTACACGGAAGTAACTTTTCAAAGCGGCGAGTTGAATCTGGCGGCCATGCTGATCCTGCCGAAAGGGGGTGGGCCGTTTCCGGTGGCGGTCTTTATCCACGGCGCCGGGACGAGCCGCCGTGACAATCCTTGGTACCTGAGCTTCGCAAAGCATTTCCAGGAAAACGGTATCGCGGTCCTTCTCCCTGACAAGCGGGGATCGGAACAATCAGAAGGACGATGGCAGGAGGCGAGTTTCTTCGATCTGGCCGAGGACGCACTGGTTGCGGTTGAGTTCGTGAAGACTCAAAGCTCGTTCGAGTACTCCGCGATTGGGATCATCGGTATGAGCCAAGGAGGTTGGATTGCTCCGCTGGTTGCTCCAGAAGACGAGGATATCTCGTTTGTGATCAGTGTTTCCGGAGCGGCGGTCAGTACCGACGAGCAGCTGGTTCATGAGGAAGTCAACACGATTCACAACATGGGGGTGTACAAATTCCTGGCTAGAGCGATCGCTCCCATCAGCTCCCGGTCGATCAAAAACAAGAGACAGAAGGAGTTCTGGGACAAGATCGGCGGATTCGACCCGATTCCATACTGGAAGGCTGTAACTGTTCCGGTGTTCGTGGCCTTCGGTGAGAAGGACGAATACGACAATGTACCGGTGGTGGAGAGCGTGCGGAGGTTGCGATCTTTGAACAAGAGTAACATCACGGTTAAAGTCTATCCGGGAGGTGGACATGCGGTCGAGGATCCCAGGACACACTACGTTCAAAAACAGTTGCAGAACGACCTGGTGGCGTTCATCAACAAGATCTCAGCCCAGAACCTGTAGAACCAGTCACCAAGATAGCACATGCTTGTACTCGTTCTCAAACCAAAGCTATCATGTGGGAAATGAAACGAATCGCGGTGTGGCCTCATGAGTACTACCGGCACGTGAGCCATGACTGCTAAAAGACTGCTGGTCGTCTATTCAATCCACCAATCTCTGCATTGGTTCGCCACCGGTCTGCTGGTTCCGGTGATAGCGCTGCTGCAATCTTCAACGTGCTTTCGCCACAGTCAATGTGTTTATTCCCATAGGCCTGGGCGTCGGGTCCGTTATAGGGTGCGTTTTACCGGACACGATAGGTCAGGTGATGCAACTCGTGCGCTACCTGGATATGTACCCGGCGAATTTACTGATCCTGGCTCTGTTGGTCATCATCCAGGCGATTTTCACGGTCCTGGTCATCAAAGATCACCGCATGCCACAATTATGAATCGTGAAATTCCCAGCAGCAAACGCTCGACCCTTTTGTCCTTCGAGTCGCTGATCCTGCAGACCGGAGCTTTGGCCGGCTCAGTCTTCATGGGTTATATCTCTAAAGTGCGGTCGATTTACCTTGCCTGGAATATCGGCGCGGTGGTCCTTCTGCTAACTTCGGTCTTCTACCTATTGATCCCGAAAGCCGAAAACCACTGAAAATCATCCGCGCTGAGAATGCCGGGCGCCAACCGGAGTGTTCGTCATACCGAGAACAGAAAATCTTGCTCCACCTCTATCCTGTCGGCGCTAAGCCACATCCTCTGATAGGGCTCCAAGTTCAGGGTAACCGTGCCATCCTCGGCTCTGGCAACTTCCTGATGGGCGATGTTGTCGTACACTGTCTTTGCATCGCTGAGACCAACCGCTGCGGAATCGACCACGATCGACTGCTGATCCCCGCTGACGTTGACCGCGACCAACGTGTGATCTTCAGCGCAGTAGCAGTGCACCACCGCCACCGTCTCCTTGAGTTTCTCCGTGAGGGGCGCCAGAACTTCCGCCTCGTTACCTCGGAAATGCAGGGCCGGGTCGCTGTCTACCAGGGCGATTAGGTTATTCATCCCCCGCGCGATCCGGTGCTCAAAGGTCTCGGGATCCCTGATCCGCGTGGCGAGGTGATCGAAATCCGATTTAGTACGTTTCAGATCGCGAAGCTCCCCGGTCCGGGAGAGACGCTCGTGGTCGTTGGACAGAGCGATCAGATCGTTGAAGTAGATCGACTTCACGTTTCGTCCCATCAGAGCGAAGACCAGGGTGTAGAAGGACAGATAGCGCCGGATCTCCAGGGACTCATCCTTCAGGTGCACCAGGGAATCCCGGGTTGAGCAGCACAGCTCATACGGCTCCCGTCCCCCGGGAACCGATTTATACTTGATCTTACCTCCATTTGCTTCCACCACGTCTGCAAGTGCCCGCCGTTCAGCGGGGGTCAGCAAATCCATGCTGCCTCGCACGGATTTTCCGTCGTGGCTCTCTGCCAGACTGAAACGAATGCTGGTTTTAGGGATATCGTAGCGGGCGATCAGGTCGAAGATCCGGGGCAGTGCAGTCACCCGCCCGGAGTTGAACACCTGGGGAAGGATGCTGGCAAGATGGAAATCGTACATCATTGGCGGCGGAGCCTCCCGGTCAGCCATCTGCTGCAGCACCACCCCGAGCTGGTCATTGACCTCCAGGTTGGGTACGATCCGCGGTGAGACCGCGTCTATCGACAGATAGAGGATCTTCATGAGGTGGGTCACCTCAGGCAATCCGAAGCAGCTGGTCTTCCACTTCTTGAACGCGTAATTGGCCGCATCCAGGCGAAGCAGGTTGATATCCATGGACAGGTACCAGGAGAAATCCTCGGCCAACATCTTCATTCCCTCGAAGGTTGCGGTGTTCAAATCCGCCTGAACGTGGCTGAAGGTGGTGAGAGCCCGGATCTCCTGTCCAAAGACCGCCTCGTCGTGCTGCTCGTAGATCGCGGCCAGAGTCGGGTCGACGCCGATCGCCTGCAGCAGATCAGCCCGGCTACGGATCTCCGCCTTGAAGATGTAGGGGGTGTGCCGCACCTCCTGGGTCTCGGATACGGTGAAGAGGATTTCCGGATCTATCTGCTTCTGGTCCTGCAGGTAGGCTCGAAACCGCAGGATATGCTGATAATCCTCCTCCAGGAGCATCTGGTCATTCCGCACCTTGTTGAACAGGAAAAGAATCCCCAGCACCTCACGGGGCAGCGCCTTATCCCCGAGGCGCCGTGCCATCTCCCCGAATCGCTGTTCCAAGCTCATGGTGGCGGTCCGGGATTCTCCGGGCCGCCTCCTGAAGATCGTGAAGAGGGGGAAGGGTCTTGGCCGGAACACGTGGGCGAAATCCCCGTCGGTAAGATGCTGCTGGAACTCCGCCTCTGCGAAAACAAAGAAGCACGTCCCCGCCGCATCATCGCCGTTCAGGTAGGCTTGAAAACGGGGATTTTGAATGTCTACATGGTTGAGCACGAAATCGGCCATGGAGAAATAGCTCCGCATCAGCGTGGCAAACTGATCATTGCTGCCGAATCGGTCGTGAATGCGGTTTCGGACCACCTGGGAGAAATAGCCGTCGTTGAAGCGATCCTCCACCACCACGCAAGCAGGAAGCATATGCATGCCCCGAATAGCGGGGAAAAACTGCAAAAGAAAGTCCCGCAGTGTAGCCAGTGTCGCTTCCCCGGAACGCTGAATGCTGTCCGCATAAGCAATTACTAGCGTCTTCTGCTCGATCCGGGCCAGCGGATCCGAAACACGGTAGCTATGATCTCGTTCTTTTATCGGGGGATTTTTGTTCTCCCACACTTTCTGCAGTATGGAGATCCAGTACTCACCGATCTTCTCCGCCAGATCTCCGTAATCTTGAGCGGGAAAGAGCGTCGCGAACCGTTTCCTGATTTCCTTGAGGTTGTTTACAGCCAGAGGCTGCCAGGTCTGCTGTTTCGACATAGATCCTCCAGATTTGCCGTCTACCGGAGTTGGCTCACACCCCGAACTTTCGGCGCATTTCCTCCTTCAAATCCTGGTCGCCGTCCACAACTTCCAGCACTTTCTTCCAGGAGGTGTTGAAGGCCGGATACTCCTCCGCCCGCATCGCCCTCTCTCGAGCCGTTTGAAGCATTTGCTCCGCCTCGGGAAAGAAGCGTTCATCGGCGTCAACAGGGCGCAGGATCCTCAGGGCTTCCAGGGCTTGGTTATCCAGATCCTCCTTGAGGAACTCGCCGGGATAGATACCAAAATCCTCGTACCGAAGGGGATGCAGATCGGGGTGTTGTTGGGAGATTCTGATCTTTTGACGCTGGTAGACGAAGCGCAGCACGTCCCGCTGAAGCTTGGCGTAAGGAGTCGTGGTGACCGGATCCCCGGTCGAAGCTTTCGGGGGCAGGTGAGTAATGCTGAGCCCAACGTCTAAAAACCAGGAAAAGCCGAACAGTCGGGAGTTCATCAGATAATCGATGTCCTCTCCCCGTGTGATCCCCGGATCGAAGGAGACGTTGCGAAAGAGCTTCGGGGGGAACACCATGTTGCCCCCCAAAGCCAGTGGAGTTTCCACCAATTCCTCGGCCGCCGAGAAACAGGCATCGAACTGCTCATTGATCAGCAGCGCCTTGCGCACGAATCTGTTCTTTGAGGCGGCCTCTTCTTCTGTAACCTTCAGACGATAGTCTCCTGCCGCATCGAGGTAGATCCCGGCCAATCCGCTATTCCCGCCACGGCGCTCGAGCTCGTCCATGGAGCGGACAGCTCTTTCCAGATAGTCCGGCGGCACGATTTCATCATCGTCGATGGCCACGATCAGGTCGCTTTCCAGGAGGACCGATCCCAGGATCTGACAGTTCCTGACCTGAGCATACGCTTCCAGGCTGACCAGACCCGGATTCAGTCCGGACCGTGACAGGCTCCCTCGCAAGCGCTCCAGGTCGGATGGTGCAAACTGCCCGATTGGATAGGCCGTCCTGAACGGTTCGATCAGCTCCTCCACTCTCCGCTCCACCTCTGATGTTAGCTGTGAATTGACCGGGGCGGTGATCAGCAATACCCGGAAGTCGTGAGTGCGAAGGGTTTTGAGACTCTCCAGACAGCGGCCCAGTGTGCCGCTCTCATCGATCGGTGTGGGATGATCGAAAATAGCATCCTCAGGTCTTCCCGCATGCCCCCTGGCCCGGCACCAGTAGGTGGGAATGACGATGGTTATTCCGCCCATTTCTGTGCCTCCTAGCGACCTTCTAGGGCGATGCCCAACTCTCGAGGCATCGAGGAACCGGCGAATCTGGTTAAAACCTGAAGACTACCTCTTGAGAGAGTTCTTGGCCGACTGCACGGTATTATAGAGGAGCATGGTGATGGTCATCGGTCCAACGCCCCCCGGAACCGGAGTGATGGCTGCGGCCTTCTCTGCGACTTCATCGAACTTCACATCCCCGACCAGACGTGTCCCTTTTGGCGCGCTGGGATCCTCGATCCGGTTCACCCCGACATCGATTACCACCACGCCCTCTTTCACCATGTCCGCAGTCACGAACTCCGGTACGCCGATGGCGGCGATCAGGATGTCCGCCTGACGGGTGACGGCGGGAAGATCCTTGGTTCGGGAATGACAGACCGTAACCGTGGCGTTGGCGTCCTTGGCCTTTTGTAATAGCATGTTGGCCACCGGTTTGCCCACTATGTTGCTGCGGCCCACCACCACGACATGCTTGCCCTCGGTGTCCACGTTGGAATAGACCAGCAGCTTCTGCACGCCGTAGGGAGTGCAGGGCAGGAACATCGGTTCCCCGACCATCATACGACCCAGATTCATGGGATGAAATCCGTCCACGTCCTTGTCCGGATGGATTCTGTTCAGCACCTTTTTCTCGTCGATCTGCTCGGGTAGGGGTAATTGAACCAGAATGCCGTGAATCTTCGGATCCTTGTTGAGCTTGTCGATCAACGTTAAAAGCTCCTCTTCCGGTGTGGAAGCATCCAGGTTGTGCTGCTCCGAGTAGACTCCGATATCATGGGCTGCCTTGTTCTTGTTGCGCACGTAAACCTGGGAAGCGGGATTCTCTCCGACCAGCACCACCGCCAATCCCGGAGTCACCCCATGCTTGCTCTTCAGCTCGTCGATCTCTTTCTGGAGCTCTCCGCGGATTTGTTCCGCGACCTTTTTCCCGTCGATGATTTTAGCTGCCATGCTGTACCTCTTCTCTTTAGTTTGTTTGATTTGTCAAGCGCTAACGTAATACGCTATCCATGGGGAGATCGCTTCATGCAGCCGCGAACTCCCCTCGTAATATTGTGCTGTATTGTGGTACTTTTGCAAGCCCACGGAAAATATGAGGGCCCGCTTACAGCTTGAAACTTCAACTCTTCCCTGCTATGGTAGGCGAAATCCATCTACCGGCTCGAGGGAACTCACGACATCACCCGCGCCTGATTACTGGAAAACCCTGGCCGCACGAACCGCAAAAGGAGCCCGCAAATGTTCATCGCCGTAGGAGAGAATATCCACTGCACACGGATCTACAAGGTCGGAGGTGCATTCGTAAAAAGTCTGGATGAAAACACCCACGTGATCGCTTATGAGGAGGCCGGTCAGGAGAAGCAGCTTCCCGTGGCCAAGCGCTTTGTGGAGTCCAGCGACTGGAAAAACGGCAAGGTTAAACACGCCGCGGTGGCTATGTGGCAGGGAATGCACGGCAGCGAGGCCGAGCGAAAAGCCGGGGTGGAGTACCTTCACTACTTGGTGCGCAACCAGGAGGCCCACGGTGCCGCCTTCCTCGACCTGAACGTGGATGAGTTCAGCACCGATATCGACGAACGCAAGGAGTTGATCGGGTGGGCCGCCGGCGTAATCCAAGAGGTCTCTACGGTTCCACTAAGCATCGACAGCTCCAACGTCGAGATCCTGAAGGCGGGTCTGGAAGCCTGCGATCCGGCTAAGGGCAGTCCTATGGTCAATTCCGTGTCCCAAGAGCGTAAAGAGGCGATCCAGGTAGCCAAGAGCGCCGGGGCGATGGTGATCGCCGCTGCTACGGGGGAGACCAGCATGCCTACGGACAAACAGGAGCGGATCACCAACCTCAAGACTCTGGTCGCCCTCCTGGATCAGAACGGATTCAGCTTCTCCCAGATCTATCTCGATCCGCTCGTTTTTCCCGTATCCGTGGATCCAAAAAACGGGTTGATGATCCTCGAAACCATCGAAGAGCTGCGCAGCGCCTACGGCCAGGAGATTCACTTCGCCCCGGGCTTGAGCAACATTAGCTACGGCATGCCCAATCGCAAACTCATCAACCAGGTGTTTACTTCTCTGTGCATACAGCGGGGCCTGGACGGTGGAATCGTGGATCCGATCCAGATCAATAAGAGCGCCTTGGGCGACCTTGATCCCTCCTCGGAGAGTTTCCGACTGACAGAGGCTTTCCTCACTGGTCAGGACCAGTTTGGGATGAGCTATATCGCTGCTGTTCGCCAGGGTAAGATTTGAGTATATTCAACAATCCTGGCCCAGCTGCGGGAATCAATTATAACTATCCGCTAAGAATCTCAACTGCCGAATGAATACTCTAACCGCTGCCGTTATGCAAGTTGCAATGAAAACGCTTCCAGCGTATCATATACCGCAGCGTGGGGGTGTACCGCTCTTTCCCCAGCCGTGAAGATGGGGCATTCTGCCGCAGCGACCACATCTTAGTAGTCCGCCAAGAAGACACAGGCTGATTCGCCCTCAAGTATCACTCCTTCTGACGTTTCATGAGCTCTCCGCCAACACGCACTTAACACCTGTAGTGAACATTTTTTTGTTGCTCATGGTTGAGATTCGGGTCGTAGCTCCGCTCGGCGTCGCTGTCAGGGGTCCCGATGATCTAAACATCTTCCTTGATTTCATATGTTCTATTATTTTATGCAAAATTACCACAAAAAAGCACGAAAATACCAAATATTCCGTGCAAATAAATTATAATGGAATCAACAACTGCTATGTTTGTTGTTAATAGTTTGCAAACGAGATCTAACAATCTTCGAACGAAAGTCAAAGGAAGAAAGGAATGTCCTCGTCAAGTCAAAAATCTTGTAAAAGAACAAGGTTTTGGCCTGGCATCGTGATTAGATCCATTGGCCTTTTGAGGAGTGTATCATGTTCCATCAAACAAAAGAGTTCCCAGTGGTCTGGATACAGGGATCAGGCTGCAGTGGCTGTTCTATCTCTGTCCTAAACGCCTTAAGCCCGAGCATCACCAACACCCTGATCGATGAAATCGTTCCCGGCAACCATATCAATTTACTCTTTCATTCAACCTTGATGGCGGGGGCGGGAGAATCTTCTATCGCTATGATAAGCCGGGCTGAGAAGGAACATGAATCCAGATATTTTCTGGTCATAGAAGGATCTCTGTCTATAGGAGAAAAGGGTATCTTTGCCATGGTTGGCGAAAGTAATGGGCAGCATCTGAGCATGGCAGGAATGACTGCTAAACTCGCCTCCCGGGCACTGGCTGTTATTGCCTTAGGATCATGCTCCAGTTTTGGCGGAATTCCCCGTTGTAAACCGAATCCCACCGGAATCACGAGCATCGCGGCATTTCTTGAATCACAACGGATAAATACTCCCCTCATCAACATACCAGGCTGCCCCCCTCACCCAGACTGGTTTTTAGGCACCCTTGCCGAGTTAATTGTTCACGGCCTACCAGGACCTCAAGAGCTGGATGAGCTGAAACGTCCAAAGTTGTTTTTCTCGGATCTAATCCATGAGCACTGCCAGAGACGGGCCGAGTTCGACGCCGGTAAATTCGCCGAAAAGTTCGGGGAGGAAGGTTGCCTTTTCAAGCTCGGCTGCAAGGGTCCTTATACATACGGTGACTGTCCGACCCGGAAGTGGAACAGCGGAGTCAACTGGTGCGTGGAAAATGGTGCCCCCTGTATCGGCTGCATTGAACCGGAGTTCCCCGATAAATTTTCGCCGATGTACGAAAAAATAACCCAAGATAGGATCAAATTCTTTCAGATCGGGGGAGGTGCCCGATGAAAAAAATCGTTATAGATCCGATGACCCGGGTCGAAGGGCATCTCAGGATTGAAGCCTTGGTCGACGATGGAAAAGTCAAGGAATGTCGCAGCTCGGGCACGCTGTTCAGGGGATTCGAACTCTTCCTGAAAGGGAGGGATCCTCGGGATGCGCAGAGTATCACCCAACGGATCTGCGGTGTATGCCCGACTGCCCACGGTATTGCTAGTGCTCTAAATTTAGACAGCGCCTTTGGGATCGATGACAAGATACCTGACAACGGGCGTATTATACGCAATCTGATACTCGGTTCCAACTATATTCAATCGCATATCCTTCATTTCTACCATCTCGCTGCCTTGGATTATGTGGATGTGACAAGCCTGGCTAACTTCACCGGAAGTGATACCGATCTTCTTCGGGCAAAAAATTTTCTTGAAAGGGGCCAGTTGGGGCCTTTTGTTCCGAGATACGAGGGAGATTATCGGTTGTCAAAAGATGCGAATATCGCCGCTGTGGGGCACTACCTGGAAGCCCTGAAAATTCGCCGCTTGGCCCATGAGATGCTGGCGATATTCGGCGGGAAGATGCCCCATGTTGTAGGGGTAGTACCGGGAGGTGTTACCTGTTCTCCTACAACCGATAAAATCACTGATTTTCTCTGGAGACTTAACCGCTGCCGGGACTTTATAGACGGAGTTTATATATCCGATGTGCTTGCTGTTGCAGAGGCTTACTCCGACTATTTTGAGATTGGAAGGGGCTGTAATTATTGGCTGTCCTACGGTGTCTTCGATCAGGATACAGAAGAAAGGAATCCGGAGCGAAGGAAGAGGTTACTTCCCTCGGGAGTAGTCGACTCCAGCCTTTCGCGGGAAGCCCTGAATCCTATACATATCGCGGAGGACGTCCTACACTCCTGGTTTGCAGGAGAAGGAAGAAAACCGGTGGATGGTCAAACCGAGCCCAATCCCGAAAAAAAAGAGGCCTACTCCTGGATAAAGGCTCCCCGTTACGATGGTAAGGCGGCAGAAGTTGGACCTATAGCCCGCGTCCTTAACGCTTATCTCGCCGGAGATAAAAAAGTCAAAAAACTGGTGGACGCAGTGCTGGAAAAGTTTCATGCAAAACCAAATGTTCTGTTTTCTGTTTTAGGCAGACATGCGGCAAGGGCTTTGGAATGCAAGTTTGTTGCCGACGCCATGGCGGAATGGGTCCTTCAACTGAAGCCTGGAGAGCCGGTATATGTGGATTACGAGCTTCCGGATGAAGCGGAGGGAATCGGCTTGACTGAGGCACCCCGGGGTGCTCTCGGCCATTGGATGAAAATCAAGAACGGGAAAATCGATCATTACGAGCTGGTGGTTCCCACTACATGGAATGCCTCCCCTAAAGATGCGAAAGAACAGCCGGGTCCCATTGAACAAGCGATCTTGGATACGAAGATAAGCGATCCCGACAATCCTTTTGAGATCGTTCGCATCGTACGTTCCTTCGATCCCTGTCTGGCGTGCGCTGTACATCTGATCAATTTCAGGAGAGATGAGATTGGTAGATACCGGATCAACTGAAAAGCGACTGATCATACTCGGGGTCGGGAATATGCTGTACCGGGATGAAGGACTGGGAGTGTATATTGTGCGGAAATTGCGAGGGTATCATTTCACAGGTAATGTGACCCTCATCGAGGCCGGTACAGAGACTATCGATGCGTTTCTCGATGCAGCTGACACCGATAGGGTCATAGTAATAGATGCAGTGCAAGCCGGAGGAGTGCCGGGAAGTATTTACCGCGTCAATCTGGGGGACATCTCCGGGCAACACGGATCAAGCAGGACGAGTTTGCATGAGATTTCCTTAGTCGATTCGTACAACATGGCCCGCATTCTGCTGCCTGAGATACCGGAAGTGATCGTGATTGCCGTGGAATTGGAAAGCGTCGAACCCGGATTGGGATTAAGCCCAAGCATTCGAAACAAAGTTGACAAAATCGTTGATGCAGTTCTGCTCGAAGTGAATAACTATCTAGGGAGATGTTAGATGATCGTCACAGAAAAAAAGCCTTTAGAAGAAATAATAGAGTCGTTAAAACACGACCAAAGGGTGTTCATATTGGGTTGCCAGGGCTGCCCCGAAGGAGCTGATACAGGCGGTCCCCAGGAGTTGGAATCCCTCAAGATACAGCTTGAGGAAAAAGGAAAGAAAATAAGCGATACCGCGCTGGTGGATTTTCTGTGCAACAAGATTCTCGTGGGAATGCGTTTGGATAGAAAGGCAAAGGCAGTTCTCGGATCAGATGCCGTACTGGTCGTCTCCTGCGGCATTGGTGTTCAAGCCACGGGGGCTATGATTCCGCGTCCTGTCATTCCTGCTCTGAATACTCTTTCCATGGGAGGAGTCCAGGGACTGTGGCCATCTGCAGAGCGATGCGGAGAATGTGGTAATTGTATGCTGGAAACGACAGGAGGTATTTGCCCTGTCACTACTTGCGAGAAGAGCTTGCTAAACGGTCCGTGTGGAGGATCTAGCGAGGGCAAATGTGAGATTCATTCCGAGAAAGATTGCGGGTGGTATTTGATATATGAAAGATTGAAAACGTTGGAGCGCACACAGAATCTCATGAAAATACAACCGCTTCGAAATTATCGAAAAATGGATTTCCCCATGGAGAGAAGACACACCGTGTACTGGGCATTGGAGGAAGAAGAGAAGGCACAGCCGAACGGGATAAAGGAGTAGTAGATGAGTCTGCTATCTGAGAAATTAAAGAAGGGAGAATTTGTAGTAACTAGCGAAGTTGGCCCCCCGAAAGGCACCAACATAGAAGGAATGCTTCAGGACGCCAAGATACTGAGCGAGAAAGTGCAGGCTATTAATGTGACCGACCTCCAGAGCTCGGTAATGCGGGTGGGATCCCTCGCCATCAGTAAAATACTTCTCGACAATGGATTGGAGCCCGTTTACCAGTTAACCTGCCGTGATCGCAACCGCCTGGCTTTGCAATCAGATCTGCTTAACGCCTTTGTATTCGGTATCCAAAATGTTTTATGCTTGACAGGGGACCATACCTGCCTTGGCGATCACCCAGAAACCAAGCCGGTGTTCGACCTCGACTCCATTTCGCTCCTACAAACCGTACTTACGTTGGAATCTGGCAAGGACCTGGCTGGGAACGATCTCGATGGATCACCCACGTTTTTTAAGGGCGCAGTGGTAGCTCCTGCGGCGGAACCCGTCGAGCCCCAACTGATCAAAATGGAGAAAAAGATAGCAGCTGGAGCCCAATTTTTCCAGACTCAGGCTATATATGTGCCAAAAAAGTTCGAAGATTTCATGCAAAAGGCGCAATGTTTCGGTGCTCCCGTTCTCCTCGGAGTGGTCCTGCTTAAATCTTCAGCCATGGCCAAATACATGAATGAAAACGTGGCAGGCGTTTCTGTGCCGGATGAGATCATTAAAGAGATGGATGTGGAGAAAAAGGACCGTAAAAAAAAGAGCGTGGAGATCGCCGTTCGGCTGATAAATGAGATGAAACCTATGTGTCAGGGGATCCATTTCATGCCGCTTGGATGGGAATCCCTGGTTCCGGACATCATAAATGAAGCCGGACTATAGTACAGTGCCGGGGCTTTTTTATCTAACGCCGCAATGGCCCAGATATTTCATACAACACATTTTGCTTGTTGGTTCTCTGGTTGTATTCTATCATCGAATGAGGATCCACTAGGTAATAAGCTTAGTGATCGGCAGCAAGAAAGATGCCACCCGCCCGAACATAGTGAATATTAAAGTAAATAGAACCGGTTGAAAAGGAATACAATTGACAAATCTGGAAAGAACACAAAAAGCCATACGAATGGAAGCCATCGATCGGATACCCACGTTTCCTATTCTCATCGCTCCAGCCTGTCAGCTCACCGGCGTAAAGCAGCGGGATTACTCCCTCGATCCCGGCGTGATGGCAGACACGTTGTTGAAAGCGAGAGATCTGATTGATGCAGACGGTATCTACGTGTCCAGGGACAATTGGGTGTATCACGAGGCCTTAGGGGGAAACCTGGTCTTTCCCGAGGATGACGAGTCATACAGCAAGGAGCCCATACTCGACTCGGTCAAGAAGTTTCGCAAATTGAGGATACCCAATCCGGAAACCGCGCCAGGAATGAAAACCTTGCTGGCTGCGGCCAGAAAGGTTGTTGAGGAGGTCGGAAAACAGTACTACATTCAGGCCAATATCGACTGCGGGCCTTTCAGTCTTGCCGCGGTCTTACGAGGTGCTCAAGCGTTCTTGCTCGATCTGGTTACGGAGAACGAAAAGGATCTCCACGAGCTCCTGGACTTCTGTACGGAGGTAGTCATCGCCTATGGACGAGCGATGATCTCAACCGGGGTACACGGCATCCAATACGGGGACTCTACGGCGAGCCTGATCAGCCCGGAACACTACCGCAAATTTGCTCTGCCCTACCAGCAGAGATCCGTCGATGCTTTGGCGGAAAAGAATTGCGACATATGGATCCACATCTGCGGCAATACCGAGCATCTCCTACACTTTCTACGGCCCCTCAATATCCAGGGATTTGAGGTGGATGCGAAGGTTAAAATGGTGACGGCACGGAGAATGCTTGGAGAGCGCATCGCCATCAAGGGAAATCTGGACACGACTTTCTTATTAAAACAAAGCCCCGACGAGGTTTATGAAGCGACACTGCAAATTCTGGAGAGGGGCAACTTCAAAACCGGGATTATTATGTCTCCGGGCTGCGGTGTGCCCCGTATGACTCCCCTTGAAAATCTACGAGCCATGGCCAAGGCCTGCAAAGATTACAAGCTCTGACCGTTTGCTAATAAATAACAATTGAGGAATGCCCGGGGCATGTGGAAGAAACCTTTCACACCACCCTTAAGTGTCTGGGATACACTTCCATCCCGGCGGAGATAGCCGAACCACTCTCCGTATTCGGGATCCGGAAAGTGCTCGAACGACCAGTCATGCACCCGCTGATAAAGTTCAAAATACTTCTCGTCTCGGGTGACGGTATAGGCATACAGAAGGGCGCAGAGAGCCTCGCTGTGAACCCAGAATATCTTTGCGTCCCAATCCTGATCTTCCCCCCAGCCTTCATCCTGATGCCCCGGCGGTTTACCTTTGGCATCGACGAAATTGTAGATTCCGCCGTACTCCGGATCCCAGCCGATGCGCATGGTCCATCCCATGATCCGGCAGGCTCTCTGGATAATGGCTTTATCGTTCAGGTACACCCCCTCCCGCAAACAAAACCAGCAGGATTCAAGACAATGCCCGGGGGTCACGGAACGACCCTCGGGTTCAGATAGAACGGGCCGTCCGTCTGGACCAACGCGTTCGAACATCACTTCGTGTTCATCAACGGCGAATGTATACAGTTCACGTTGAATCCATTTCCGTATTGCCTCTGTATGGCGTGGATCATCCTCAACAGCACGCAGTTCCTGGGCGGTGTTGATGAGAATCATCCCTGGGGCATGCTCCGTATACCGGGGCGAATAAACGTAGGTGAACTTGTCGAGATCTCCCGATTCAAGCCTATCCAGGATGTTCCAGAAGAGCTTCTTTGCCTGCTCCAGATACTCCTCCTTGCCGGAAGCCTTGGAAAACTCCGCATAAGCAAGAACAACGAAGCTCTCGGCAAATATCTGCCAGGGCCGGGTATAGATCGGAACGCCGTCTCGCGCCACTTTGTAGTAGGCTCGACCTTGTCCATCCAATGCATACTTGTTCAAGAATTCCACGCCGGATCGGGAAGCTTCCAGCCATTTTGGATTTCTCTCTAGAACATTGTAGAGCTTGGAAAAGAGGTATGCCTCCCGTGCCTGAGTCCAGATATATTTGCCGGTACCGTACGGTGTACCATCCCTTTCCAGCATCGTGAGGTAGCCACCGTATTGATGATCCAGCGAGTGCTTCAGCCAAAAGGGTATACAATCTTCGAGAAGCTGCGACCTGTAAAAGCTCGAGATTTCCTGTAGTCTGTTCATATCCGGCTCTATCTGAGTGCCCATGGTTACAACTCCAGTTTTGGCAGCTGAAAATATTCCCGGTATGCGTTTACCATCGCTAAATAATTGCGAATAGGCACGCTCCCTGTTATCGCATTACTGGCTGTGAATATATGTCCCCCCTGATCCCAGCCTGCCTCAAGAATTTCAAAGGTCAGCTTTTTTATTCCCTCAGGTGTTTCGAAACTCAGGACGTTACCACAATCCATGTTGCCGAAAAGAAGAATCCTGTCTCCAAAGGAGGATTTCAACTTTTTCAAGTCCATCCCTGCGCTCATATCGATTTCCAGATAAGCATCTACCTCGCAGCCGAATAAAAAATCGTTGATTACAGGCCAGATATCTCCATCCGTCGCATTGACCGAATGTATCCCCGCCTCCCGGAGACGGCGCGCACATTTCCTGACTTCTGGAACGATGAACTCTCTATACGAATCGGGAGAGATCAATAGACGCTTACCGGCGAAGTCTCCTCCGATTCCAACCATCTCGATGCCGATCTGTGTATAGTCATCGATTACTTTGATCGCACGCTGAGTCGCCAAAGAGAAATGCTGTCTCGCCACCTCCGGATTCAGTACCATCACCTGCATCAGATCCGCGTCGGTCCAAATTCCGTGAAAATACGCCGGGGCCAGTATCGGGAGATCCAAATCATGTTTCTTCATTTCTTCCCGTACAAACTCATAGACGAGGTAACAATCGCGGGGCAGCTCTCCCAACATCGAGTCGGAAACCCTCAGGTTCCGCTCTCGAAGTCGCGCAACCGGATCTCCAGTCTCTTTCAGCTCGAAATGGCTGCCCAATTCATCCAGCGGATCGTAGAAGTAGCTTTCTCCCGGAACCGGATTCGGGCTGAGACACAGCAGGTCATGCCCCAATCTCGAAGCGAGTTCTACTCGGTCACGGGCATAGTGACGCAGGTATTGCTCGAAACCGGCAGTTTCCGCCGCTGCGAGCCACGGCTGCATTCCGCCGAGATACTCCACGAAGGATTTACCCAAAATCTGCTCCGCTATGGGCGGAAGCAGGACGTATTCGAAGATGGGTGTCCGATCCGGTATCTCATGATTGAAAGAAGCCGCTACTCGCTGCCGGGATGTCATACATGTCCTTTCCGTGGTCAGTGGCTGAAGTAATCGTGGAGAATCACACTACTGATGCCTTGAACGCGTATATCCGATTGTTCTTCCGAATAGACTATCCTGATGGATTTTGCTATTTGACGAAGACTCAAGTTCATTACGATTCGCTCGATCGTCTCGAAGAGAAAACGGTTTCCATCGATAACAGGGCCCCGAAGAACTATCATTTCGGGATTGAAGATGTTGGCTATGTCCGAAAGTTTCTCACCCAAATGACGTCCGGTCTGCTCAAAAACATTCCGAGCCAAGCGATCTCCGTTGTTGGCGGCCGTGATCAAATGCTCGATCTGCAGTTTCGAGAAATCGTTCTCACAGTACTTGAGCACCTCGCTGTTCACTCCCTGTTGAAGTCCCTGCCTGATCGTAGCGAGGATGTACTGCTTGGAACTAATCGTCTCCAAACATCCGGTGTGCCCGCAAAAACAGAGCTGGCCATTGTTGACTGCATGGGTATGCCCGAACTCTCCCGCATAGTGGCTGTTCCCCGTGTATATTTCCCCGTTTACGATGATTCCCATCCCGATTCCTTCACCCAGCCATACGCAGAGGAAGTGCTCGACTCCCAAACCACGCCCGTAGTACTTTTCCCCGAGAGCACAGGCGTTGGCATCGTTGACCAGAAAACAGGGGATCTTATACTTCGCTTCAATTTGCTCTTTCAAGGGAACGTCGTACCAGTTCTTGGCGAAAAGATACTCATGGGAAATACCCTGCTTCGGATCGATATAACCTCCGAGACCTATACCGATTCCAAAGATCTTTTTCTCGAACTTGCGAGCTTCGGCCACCAAACCATCGAGCAGCTGCCGTAAAGCGGTGATCAATTCCTCCTTGTCTATTCCAAAAAAAAGGGGAATTGAGTGCTCTGAAAGGACTTCACCGATGGTGTTTATCAACACACCTTTCATCTGAGAAACATCCAGTAAAACTGCTATGTTGATACCTACCGCCGGATTCAGTTCTATAAAATTCGATCTTCGGCCACCGGTCGACAACTCCTGGTCTGTTTCCTGGATCAGTCCCAGCTCCATCAGAATCTTGATGTATTTCACTATTGAAGACGGACTCATCCTGAGGATTTCCCCCAGCCGGATTCTGGTTATCCGTTTGTTGTTTAGGATAGATTTCAGGATGGTACTCATCCTGCTCTTTTGAATCTGCGAATACTGGGAGAACATAGCCTTATCCGGTATCTAACCTTTCAAGGCACCAGCAGAAATCCCGCTGATAAAATCCCTCTGCATCAACCACATGATCAGCAGTACCGGAAACACGACGACGCATCCCATCGCGGCCATTGGTCCCCAGATTAGGGATTTATCCGTTATAAAGCCAGCGATGAGTACGGTTAGGGGTTTCGATTTGTGGACCGTGAGAATGACAGCGTAGAGAAACTCGTTCCAGCTGAATACAAAGGTCAGCATACCCGTGGCGATCAATCCCGATTTCACCATTGGTGTGGTGATGTAAAAGTATCTCTGTGGCAAGTTACAGCCATCCAACATGCTCTGCTCTTCCACTTCGAACGGAGCTTCCTGATAAAAACCGATCATCAACAGAATGACCAGAGGTAGATTGAAACTGGTGTTCATGAGCACAAGAGCCATAATATTGTCCATGAGCCTTAACGTACGAATGATATAGAACACCGGGACTGCGACCACGATGGCGGGATACATTTTCTGAACTAAAAACCAGCCGGCAAATACCCCTTTGATCTTTCTAGGCAGCATCCCGTTTATCAGGGAATACGAAGCCAGGCTCCCAAACAACACCGTCATGAAGGTAGCTCCTGAAGCGATGAGGATGGAGTTGATCAGCCCTTTGAGTAGCTCATATTTCTGGACGATGTCTATGAAATTCTGAGTAGTTAATATAGAAGGAAATATAATAGGTGGCTTGGAAAAATACTCCTGCTCCACTTTGAAAGCATTGGTGACCAGCCAGTAAAAGGGAAAGAGAATAACCGCGAATAGTATCAACAGCACAATGATACGGGTAGGAAGTCCTAAGAAATTACTCAAATAGCCTTGACGTGCGCGTTTGGATTTTGCCTTCATCAACCCAATCTCCGCAGTTGAGAATTTCTCAGACGAATGAATCCCCAGGCCACCAAAGACATGACCAAAATAAACATAATGGCCGTGGCCGACGAATATCCCACGTCCAAGAATTTAATCCCTTGCCGGTAGATGTACGTCGGCAGCATCTCGGTTGCGTTCCCAGGACCTCCTTGTGTCATAACAAAGACAACATCAAATATCTTAAAAGCGTCGATAAAGCGGATCATTGCTACTATGATGATAACCGGGGACGTAATTGGGAGTACCACTTTCGTAAACACTTGCCAAGGCGAAGCCCCATCCACTCGGGCAGCATCCAAAAAACTTGTCGGTATCGACTTAATCGAAGAGAGGACCAGGATCGCCACAAAGGGAATAAACTGCCAGCAGTCGATTAAAATAATCGTATATATAGCGATCCGATAATCCCCAAGCCATGAAACTGGCTGCAGACCGATGAGGGTGAGCAGGTAGTTTATAATCCCGTATGTACGATCTAGCATCATTCGCCAGAGTGTTCCGGAAGCCACAGGGGCTATGATCATCGGCACCATCAGGAAGGTGATCAGCAATCGAGACATCCGGTTGTCATCGGAGAGCATCATGGCCACTATTACCCCGACGATAAGCTCAGCCGATACGGAAAGAACGGCAAAGAAGACATTGTTTGACAGAGATTTCAGAAAGAGCTCGTCGGTAAACATGCCGATGTAGTTCTGCAACCCGATAAATACCGGTCTCGATGCGGCTATATTTAGCTTATAGCGATGCACACTCAGGACCAGTCCATAACCTAACGGAATAAAGGCGGCGATCATGAGAACCGCGGCGACCGGAAGAACGAACAGCCAGGAATAGACTTTATCCATTCTGGTTTGATAGACATGTCTGGATATCAGCATCAAATTATCCGCCTTCCAAAAAGGTTAGACCTCTCTAAAATGAGAGGTCTAACCTAGATGTCAGTCAATTAATCTATCATTAACGTCCAGTATTCTTAATGCCGGGAGCGGGAGGATACTCGCTCAACAGCTTGCTGAAGCCGTCCTCCATGAACTTCACCGACTTCTCCAAATCCCATTGGTCGGTGATGTAGTTGGCCACTGCATCCCGGACATAGGTCTCGGCCATGGTACCCGCCGGAATCCGCCACCAGATCACAGCACCTTGATCAGAGGCTGCTTTGTGGGGATAGAGCTTGGAGTTCTTGACCTCCGGTTGCTCCCAGACAGACTCTCGCGAAGGCAGGATAGAATAATCGATAAAGTTCTTGAGCTGCTTCTCCTTGCTGGTATAAAACTTGATCCACTCCCAGGCGGCATCCTTGTGCTTGGCCGCTTTGGGAATACCGATATCCCAGGATGACAGTACCGTCACACCGTTCTTGGCATAAGGAATCGGGGCAATGGCCCACTTGCCAACCACCTTTGATTTTTCCGGATTATCCCCATTAGGCGCGATGGCCAAAGTCGGCCAGGTGAAGCAGACAGCGGCGTTTCCCTGCAGGAATGCAGCATCCGCCTCGGCCAGCGTCCAGGCAGGCGCCGCCGGATCGGCATAGTCCACCCACTTCCTGGCGATCTTAAGAGCTTCTCGAGTTTCCGGGGAATCGATGGTCAGGTTCCAGTTCTCATCGGCCCAGCGGCCGCCGAGAGACCACTGTACCATCATCCACAGACCGCTGAACTGTTCCTTTACACCCGGATAAGATATCGCATACAGATCGGGTGGATCGTGCAGCTTATCCATAAGAACGAAGAAATCATCCCAGGTCTGGGGGAACTCATCAATCAGGTCTGTTCTATACGATAGCGTTTGGGGTGTGTTTGAGAAGGGAAGGCCCATGATCTTTCCAGCCCACTTCCCGGACTGCTCCCAAAGCCCGGGGAGGAAGTCAGACGTATCGAAGTTGTCCCGTTTGATATAGGGTTCCAGGTCTTCCATAAAGGGCTCGAACTCGCCATCCCACTGGCAGGCAGGAGTTACCACATCGTAGGTATCATCGCCGGTGGACAGGGCCAGACCCATTTTTTCGTACAATGTGATGTAGGGAAAGTCTACAACTTCTACCTCTGCGCCGGTTAGCTCTGTGAACTCCGCCGAATACTCTTTGGCAGCCTCGGCATAGGTTGCAGAAAAGTAGAGCACGGTTATTTTCTGCCCGGCAAAGGGCTTTTCTGCTATCTCCGGTTCTTTTTTCTTACATCCTACAAACAATACTGTACTGCCCAGCACAAGCAGTACCATGATGCAAATCAGTATCTTTTTCATTGCTCCTCTCCTATTAGTTATTACCATGGTTTACTGAGTCATTCTAGAATATTTGTATTTTGACCGGACTGGCCCGAATCAAGTTTTTCACAGATTCCTCCTTGTTTTTAAAATACCCCGTTGGTATGCCAATGATTTTAGAGATTCGTCGTTGGATTGTCAATACTTTTTTCATTTATTCAATTATATAACCTGATTTTATTCAAACTTATTGACAGAATCAAAATATTAACTTAATATATCCAAAGTTATTACACTAATTGATTTAACAAGCCGGTATTATTCAACAACATGCATTCAAATGCAGAGGTAATTGAAAACGCTCTTTTAAAACGAAAAACAAGCCGACTGCCCTGTTTTCCCTTGATCGATATAGCCTTCGCCTCATCCTACGTGGGCCAATCGATGCGGGAGGTGCAATTTGACCCACGTCTTCATGCCAGTGCTTTGAGCAAATGCATCGAAGAATTACCTGTAGATGGTGTGTACATCAATCTCTGCCTAGATACCGGCCAGGGGGATCGGATCAGTGATAGTGAAATTAAACTCGACGAATCGCTGAATCTTGTGATCCCTGAAAACGATGTGCTTTCCATATCCTCTACGGAGATCACATCCCTCGATGATCGGAGGATCATGGAAGCCGAGCTATTCCATCCCGGTATATTGGCCACGTTCAACAACATGGATGAGGACATTAAAAAAAAATACGCAGTCGCAGTCGGAGTTACCGGAACGTTCTCTCAGGTCGCCTTTCTGGTTGGAATATCGGAATTCATGATGGCGCTTCTGGATCAGCCCGACGTCGTACACAAGGCTCTGAATACAAGGCACAATATTGTCATCCGACAGGTGCAGGAACTCTGCGCCGCCGGGGCACGCTTCATCTGGATAGGTGAGGGGCTGGGCTCCGGAAGTCTGATCAGCCCCGAACAATATCGAGAATTTGTTCTACCCTTTGAAATAGAGATTGCCGAAGAAATCCGTAAGAACGGCGCTTTGTCTTTGCTACATATCTGCGGCAATGTAAGTAGTGCTCTGCCAGATATTGCCAACTGTTGCGCCGATGGTTTTGATCTGGATTTTCCAGTGGACCTGACTGATGCTCTCGAGGCGCTGCTCCCGCAAGTCACTGTCAAGGGGAACATCAATCCGCGGCTTTTCATGTGGGGATTTTCCGATCAGCTGAGACAATCCTGCATACGTGCAAAGGAGATCGCTGCGGATCGAGTCGGCTACATAATGTCCACCGGGTGTCTAGTACCCAGAGACTCCACGAAGGAGTCATTCCATATCATGGCCGATATTTGCAACTATGACTGAATCCGCTGGCATCAAAGAAGGAGAATTTGATGAATAAAAAACGCATGCAGAGTCTGAGTGAGCACTTCTATTCGGAACTGGTGAATAACACCATGCCTTTTTGGATGAAACACGCCACCGACAGAGAATACGGGGGATATACCACCTTCCTCGATCGCAAGGGACAGATGCTCAGCCCGGATAAACCTATGTGGGTGATGGGAAGAATCAGTTGGGTTTTATCCAGGCTCTACAACGTGCTCGAACGCCGGGAAGAATGGCTTGATGCTGCCCGGAATGGCATAGAGTTCATCCGCAGGTACGGCTTTGATAAGGACGGCAGAATGTTCTACGCAGTAACTCGGGATGGCAGACCCTTGCGGAAGCGCAGGTATCTATTCACGGAGACGTTTGGAGTCATCGCCCTTGCCGAGTATGCCCGGGCCGCCGGAGATGAAGAATGCCTCGAATTAGCGAAGAAAACGATGGAGCTAATTCTCGATCTGTACAACAAACCTGGGGCCCTGGAACCCAAGTTTTTTACCGAAGCCTATAAAGTCAGGGGACACTCCATGGCCATGATCCAAATAAACACGCTACAGGTGCTGAGAAGTGCAGACAAGAACGGAGCGTACAATACACGGATCGACAATGCGATCGAGGAGGTATTTCGGTATTTTGTCAAACCTGAGAAGAAGGTTCTCCTCGAGACTGTCGGAGAGAACGGCGAGTACCTGGGACACCTTCCGGAGGGACGATGCGTAAATCCTGGTCATGCAATCGAAACAGCCTGGTTCATCATGGAGGAAGGCCGCCACCGCGATGACATGGAACTGGTGAAACGGGCCCTACCCATACTCGATTGGTCCCTGGATTTGGGATGGGATAAAAAATACGGCGGTATTCTGTATTTTGTAGATATCGAGGGAAGACAGCCCGTGCAGCTCGAATGGGACATGAAGCTATGGTGGCCCCATAACGAGGCGATATACGCCACCCTGCTGGCTTATGCTCTCACCGAAGAGGAGAAGTATTCAGTCTGGTTTGACAAAATTCTCAGCTGGTCGCTGAAGCATTTTCCCGATAAAGAGCACGGGGAATGGTTGGGCTATCTGCACCGTGATGGGACGGTGGCTCTCGACCTGAAGGGAAACTACTTCAAAGGACCGTTTCACCTGCCCCGGCAGCAGCTGTTCTGTCATCTTTTGCTCAAAGAGATGATGTCCAAAGAGTAAAAATACCTTTACAAC
The DNA here is from genome assembly GCA_020353535.1 of Spirochaetaceae bacterium. Classification (GTDB taxonomy): domain Bacteria; phylum Spirochaetota; class Spirochaetia; order SZUA-6; family DRHE01; genus JAFGQJ01. The sequence continues at coordinate 1,342,274 of CP070696.1, forward strand.
CCCTACCCCATCTGTTATGGTAAGGATAGCAACCCTTGGGAGGGGAACATGGATAGCAACAAAGCAGAGCTTCTCAAAAAAGCGGTGTCGCTCCACGGCAAGATCGAGCCCACCCGTACACGCAACTCCTTGGAGGAGTGTTTCACCACCGAAGATTCCAAACTGATCCTCTGGTTCAATGACGAAACCGGGACCACAAAAGTGCTGGTGAAAGAGGACGCTCCGCAGATTTGATCGCTCGGCGATCTTCTAGGCATTCTCTCCTTTACCCACAAACACCCCGTAAACGATGCTGAGGACGATTCCCAAACCGACGTAGTACCAGACCCAAAGAGGGACTCCCAGCAGACGTACGGGCTCCCGGTTCCAGGCCCAGAAGTCATTGCCGAGGATGAACAGCAGCCCGAAAATCGCCACCCATGGCCAGCTGCCCGCGCGGATGGGGAAGATGATGTCGGTATTCTCCCCCGGCGCCTTGATCAAAAGACTCACCGCGACAAAAACGAGGGAGGTCGCAACGAGGATAGGAACAATCGGAAGAATGCCGGGCATGCTCAAGACCTTGAAGTAGAATGCCAATACGAGTCCTTCCCCCGCGACGATGCTGGCGGCAGCGGCATAGCGGTTAGCCTTTTTCCAGTACAAGCCTGCGATCACGGTCGGGGCCAATACAGCCAGACCGTTGAAGGTGGTTTTGCTGATGAAATCCAGAATCGTCTGCGGAGGTTTGACCGCAATCAAGAAACCCAGTACTCCCAGTACGATAATCACCGCCTTTTCCTTCAGCACCTCCCTTTTCCTGATACGCACGAAGTCAACGGTAATCAGGGAGGTCAAGGTGAGCAGCTGAGAGTCCATCGTGGACATCAGGGCGGCCAGAGAACCGGTGATCAGCAGGGTGCTGACGAATACCCCGGCATAGCGCTGCAGCAGCATCGGAAAAACAGCGTCTGTTTCTGCGGGAGCGAGATCGGGAAAGGTATGTCGACCCAACACCCCTATCGATACGGTGAGGAAAAAGAGAAAAGTGGTGATCAGCGGATAGAGGACCACCGTAGTATTGAGGGATTTCTGGTCCTTGGCTACGATGAAGCGCTGGAACAGCTGGGGAAACATGGGATCTGCGAAGAACCAGAGGAACATGTAGCCGAACCAGATACCGAAGAGCATGGAACCATCCTGACCTGGCCGGGAGAACAAAGCCGGGAAGGAACCATAGACCTCATCGTGTGTTCGTACGAATCCACCGCTCCCTCGGAGGATGATGAAAAAGGCTACGAACGTGAAACCGACCATCATCAAGGCCTGGATCAGGTCGGTCCAGACGATGGAGCGCATTCCTCCCAGGGTAACGTAAAGTACGATGAATGCCGTGATCAGCAAGGCCCCCGAAAGGTAGGGAATGCCGACCAAAGCATTGAGGGATTTGCCGCTGGCGATGGCCTGAATAGCAATGTAGGGCAGGGTGAAGACGATCATGACGATGGAGAACAGCCGCTTCAGCCAAGGAGCACCATAGCGATCGGCGATAAAGTCTGAGGGAGTGATGTAGTTCCGCTCTTTGGACAGGGACAGGATCGGCTTTCCGATCAGCAGGAAGGAAAGCGCCATAAATCCGGTCCCGAAGCCCATAACCGGATAGAAGGCGTAGCCGATCCTGTATCCCGCTCCGGAAAGCCCGAAGATCGTAAAGGCGCTGAAGTTTGTGGCCGCCATCGTGAAAAACAACAGCAGCCGTCCCACGCCCCTGCCGGCCAGAAAGAACTCAACCTTGTTCGCAGATGCCTGTTTGCGGAAGACAATCCCTATTATCAACGTGATCGTCAGGTAGGCTAGAATGATGCTCAGCCGCTGCCACATAATTCCCTCCATATTTGTCGGTTCACCATTCCCAGGAAGGTACATAAAAGCCACCCAGGGCCGCAGCACGGGTCTGGATGGCGTATTTAAGCCTAGAGCATAACCCGAGTTTTGTTTTTAGTAATTGTCAGCCAGTATAGTGGCAAGCCACGAATTTGCCAAGGCGTACCAGAAGCCCTGGCGTTCCGGGCATGTGGGGTGTAGTTGGCTAAGACATATTTCCTCGAGAATCTCCGAAAGGTTCTCCCGCTCTTTGAGGATGAAGTAGGTGGAATTGATGATCGCACCCCGAATCAACCCGTCCACCACCGCCCCGATCTCGTGATCCTTGGCCAGAGGACCGGAATCGACAAAGGGTGCCACAGTCAGGGGAACCTTGAAGAACACCTCTTCCCGATACTCTGCGTAATCACAGGATAGTCCGGTCAACAGGTCGAGCACACTCTGATCGATATCGCCAAACAGAGAAGATCCGCAAGCCATGAAGATGAGAATCAGAATGATCCAACAATGTAGCCACCGGTTCATGCACAGCTCCTTTTCCATGAAGACTACGTCAAGCATAAACGCCGAAGGTTGTTCCCGCAAAGCAACGTCGTGATGCCGGCGGCGGAGTTATTCCATATCCTACTCCGAGCACATTCTTTGTAGTACTATTTTCATCACCTCGTTGGGACGCTCACTTCGTTTTCATCTTGGGGAATATAGGAGGAAATACATTGGTACCGTCGCGAATAAAAGACCCGAACCTTGCCGCCCAGATCGATGAGGTAGAACTTGCCTGGTACAGACACGTTACACCTATAACCGAGCACTACAGTCGCCAAATCGCCCAGAGAGACTACAGAGGCAAGAAATTTGCTTATTGGGGGCATATTACATTGCAGAATACGGTTCAAATGATGATGGCCTTGAAACAAGCAGGAGTCGATATCGCAATGGGAGCCTGCAACGTTGATAGCACGAATGATGCTGCAGCCGCCTACGCCGCCTCAAAGGGGATACACGTCTACGGCTGGCAGGGGATGAGCCAGGCAGACTATGAGGAGAACCTGGCCCTGGTCCGCAGCTTCGAAGCCGATTATCTGTGCGATATGGGCGGAGAACTGAGCGCGGCCTACCTGGACAAGATCCCACCGGTCAAAGGTGCACTGGAAGCAACCACGAGCGGATTGAATCTGTTGAAGAAACACGAGCTGCCGTTCCCCGTGTTCGACTGGAACAGCATCCCTCTGAAGGATCGACTGGAAAATCGCTTTCATGTTGGGGACGGTGTCTGGCCTGTTTTCAGCCAGGTCACAGGAATGGGACTGTTCGGCAGGCGCGTACTGGTTATCGGATACGGGCCGGTGGGAAAGGGGATCGCCGAGCGGGCCCGCAATCTTGGAGCGATTGCCCACGTTGCCGATTTGGATCCCGTACGCCTCATAGAAGCACGGCATCATGGCTGTGAAACCGTCAGCCTGGATGAAGGTTTGGCACGCTGCCAGATCATTGTCACGGCCACCGGAGTAGAAGGAGTGGTTCGGGAACAGCAGCTTCGCCGGGTGCGCTCCGGTGCCATTTTTTTCAATGCCGGGCACTCGAATCGAGAAATCGACATCGACTGGCTCTACGATCAGCCCCACCAGAGAATGAAAGCTCATATCGAGCGCTTTAATATCGGAGAAAATCATCTCTTTCTGTTAGCGAAAGGCAGTTTGTTGAATCTGGCTGCAGGAGTAGCCCCGAATGGAATCGACATGTTCGATCATTACACCGCCGTGATGCTCCTTGGTACCGCCTGGATGTTTAACGGTATTCCGGATGACATAAAACCGGGCCTACAGCGATATCCGGCTCACTTGGAGCGGGAGATTGCCCAACTATCGGTTGAGATTCACGGCAGGATCTAGACTGCGAAATTGCAGCTCTGACAATTCGCGGAGACTGGATTGGTTGCGTGGGGCCGGAGGCCGCTCTAGATTCCCACCAGATACCCTTTCAGCAGCTCTATGAGCGACGGGGCTGACACCCCGGAGGAAAGGAGAGATTCCAGATCTTCGATGGTGTCCACATCCCGGAGTTCCTCACCTATGAAGCAGGGAAGCTCGAGGGAGCGAGCCCTCTGCAAAGTCTGCTCGAACACCTGTTCCGTGCTCCATTCGATACCGTCGAACAACAACGGATGAACATGCTTCCTCTGGAAGCCGATCAGGTAGTATCCGCCGTCGGCGGCCGGACCGATCGCCATGGGGTATTCGCGAAGTATGTCTAAATACCGCTCCAGCAGATCACTGTCGATCTCGGGAATATCCGAACCGATCAGAACGGCTCGTTCCGCACCCTCTGAAAACACATCCTGAAGGGCATTCACCATGCGCTCGCCAAGATCTCCTCCCCGCTGAATCTTCAACCATCCCTGCGAAAGCAGCGATGCGACGGAGGATGGAGAATCCCCTGATTTAGAAACCGCATCAAAATAGGGGACAACGATATCCCGGAGAGGTTGAAGTTTGGCCAGGAGATCCGCGACCATGGCGGTGTATACCTCCAGGGCGCCCCGATCACCAAGACGTGAAGCCAGACGGGTCTTTACCCGGCCCGCCCGGAACGCCTTGAGAAACAAAATGATGCGATCGGTTCTTGAGGGGACCTTCACAGATCCGTCGCTTTCACCCGTCTACTGTGCCGCTGAGGCTTCAGTAGGATTGCCAGCCTCGCTGACGCTATTGGCTTGGACAGCCTCACGGGCATCGCCGATCTGCTCTGCCTGCCTGCCCCGGCGGATTCGAACCTTCTTTACGATCAGAGGCACCGCGCTGAGCAATGCCAGTAGAAGCAGGGCGAAGATGATATTCTTGGGCACGCCCCCTTCGCCTATGTCGTTGATCGCATAACCGGCGTAGGCGTACACAGCGGAACCGGGAATGATTCCAAGGCTGGTCGTCCAGATGAAGGTACGGGGCTTGATCTTGGTAACCCCGGCAAAGAGGTTGATCATCCAGAAGGGAAACAGGGGAATTAGCCGCAGGGTGATCAGGTAGTTACTCCCGTTCGTCTCGACCTCCCGATTGAACTTGGCCAGTTTCTCCCCGTACTTGTTCTGGATCATCTCCCCCAGGAAGAACCGGGCTGCCAGAAATACGATGGTAGCCCCAATTGTTGCACCGATGTTTATAAAGATCGTGGCGAAGATCACTCCAAAGAAGAATCCCCCCAGTAAGGTCAACCAGGTCGCACCCGGGATGGACAGAGCCACAACAACGATGTACAGAGCGATGTACACCAGAACAGCGACCAGGTAGTTTCTCTCAACAAATTCTTTCAGGGCTTCCTTGTTCTCCTGCAGCCTCTGAAGATTCAAATAATCCCCGACAGGTGTGAATCTAATGAGGGAGAATATCCCCGCTACAATTAACACCAGAACGATCAAACGAATGATGTATTTTTTCATCTAGAATCTCCTCGATTTCATTGCATGCAGAACAGACGATCGATGATCATCCAATCTTACCTATTTTGTCGGAATTCTGCCTGTAAAATGCGGCCAGCGTCCACGGTGATATACCCATTCTGTACAGGGTGTAAAGTACGGTGTTTCTGACGAAATTTACGAAATAACCTTCCCGTCTCCACCGTCTTGCCGATGTAAGGACCTTGGCGTGTAGCAATTTCAAGCGAAAGCCCCCTCTCTTGAGCCGATCGGTGAGGGCGACATCTTCCATGATCGGGAAGGGGGGAAATCCTCCGGCGCGACCATAGGTAGCCCGGGTCATGAACAGGGCTTGATCGCCGTAGGGGCTGAAGGTCAGGCGCTTGCGGCCGTTGACATAAATCAGCCAGGTGTCGAACAACGGGCTGGCGTCGATGATACCCAAGGAGAAGGCGCCGGCATCGTAGGATTTCAAGGTTCTACACACAAGACCGAGTGCCGCTTTCGGTAGGACCGTATCCGCGTGCAGGAACAGGAGATACTCCGCCGAGGCGGCCTGAGCCCCCGTGTCGAGCTGCAGCCCTCTGCCACGATCGCTGACGATTTCTACCAGCCGAAAAGGCAGCTCGATCCTATGAATTGCCTCCAGGGTCGAACCGACATCCCCATCGACCAAAATAACCTCGCTCTGTTCGATCCTCCGCAGCGCACTGAGGTGTTGCAGGCAGATGTTGATATTCTCCTGTTCTCTATACACGGGGATGATGATCGAGTAGCGGGGCGGCGCAACAGCGGGGGACATTTCAGTTCCCCCCTTCAACCCGCTCGGGAATGAGCCAGATTTTGTCCGGCGGAAGGGAAAAGGCAATCCGCCTGCCTTCCAAGGAGGCCGCAGAATCCGCAGGGGCGACGACTTCCCATTCCGTGCTGTCCACCTCGATGCGATAGCGGTTGTGCGTCCCCATGTAGATCTGACGCTTCACAGGGGCTTGGAAGCTGTTCTCCCCGTGATCCCCAAGGACAACCGATTCCGGACGGATGACCACAGTGACCGGACCATCCGGCGCATTCGATTCCACCCTGAACTGTCCGAGCGGACAACTGACCCGTTGTTTGTCCTTGAATCCCGGCAGGAAGTTGGTGTTGCCGAAAAACGAGGCAATCCGCCGGCTGGCCGGACGCTCGTAGAACTGCTTGCTCTCCCCAACCTGTTGGATCCTGCCGTCGAACATCAAAGCGATCCGGTCAGCCAGCAGCACCGCTTCTTCCTGGTCATGGGTTACAAATATCGTGGTTACACCCAGTGAGCGCTGAATCGAAAGGATCAACTCCCGCATCTCATCCCGCAGATGGGCGTCCAGGTTCGAAAGGGGCTCATCCAGCAGGAGCACTTTGGGCTGCAGCACCAGAGCCCTGGCCAGGGCGGCCCGCTGCTGCTGACCCCCGGAAAGTTGAGCGGGTCTTCTGTCCCGTAGCTCCTTCAGGCCCATCAGGGACAGCATCTGCCGGACCCGTTCGCGGATCACTACCCTGTTCAGTCGGCGCATGCGCAGGCCGAAACCTACATTCTCCTCTATGCTCATATAGGGAAAGAGCAGATAATTCTGAAAAACCATTACCGCTTCCCGTCGCTCCGGTTTGACTTCCGTCACCCGCCGGTCGTCGAAGTAGATCTCTCCGGAGGTGGGCCTCAACAGTCCGGCGATCAGCTTCAACGTGGTTGTCTTGCCGCATCCCGACGGGCCGAGCAGCGAAACCAGCTCGCCCTTCTGTATGGAAAAGTCGATGGTGTCCACCGCCGGTTGCGGTGCTCCGGTGTAGCTGTGGGTCAATCGTTGCAGGGTAACTGTACTCATAAGCGTCCAAAACCTCCCATGGCACCAGATTCTCCGGAGAGATAGCGCGAGGTAATCAGCAGAATCAATACCGCCGGGGCAAGGAAAACGATGCACAGCGCCGCGGTCACGGCATTGTCGCCGGCGGCGGCGAAAGCGAACAATAGAACCGGCAGCGTGATCACCCGCCCTCCTCCGATCAGCACGGTGAGGATGTACTGACTCCAGGATATCAAAAACACGAACAGAGAGCCGGTAACAATTCCGGGCAGGATCGCCGGCAGAGTGACATGAACGAAGGTGCGCGCTCGCCCGGCTCCCAGGGAGAAGGCCTGCTGCTCGAACTCCACATTGTAATTGGCGAACACTCCGGACATCACCATGATCATATAGGGAAGGCTGGGAAGCAGGTGTACCAGTACCACCCCCACCAGTGTGTCGACCAGCCCCAGCTTGATAAACAGCACATGGATGCCCATGATTACCGCCAAACCCGGGACGATGATCGGCGCCAGGATAAGGTACTCTACGGCCTCTTTGCCGGGAAAGCGCCGCAACCCCAGTGCTCGTCCCGCCGGAATCCCGAGCACAGCCGCTGCGGCGGTAACGAGTACCGCGATGAGCACGCTGTTAGCCAATGCATTCAGAACTTTGGACAGAGGCGAGCCGATGTAGAACCAGGCTCGCCCGCTGAGCTCAGACGGTAAAAACTCCGGAAAGAACCAACTGTGGCTGACTGACCAGACCAATAGCGGAACAAGCGGCAGCAACACACTCCCCACGATAACGGAGATTACGATCAGGTGAATCATCCTCGCACAGGATGGGCAGCCTTTCAGCTCCCGTCGATTACCGATCATGCCAACCTCCGTACAAAGCGCTGAGAAAGCCGGCGATATACCAGGACAAGAATCAGTACGAAGAGGGCGATCAGAATGCTCATGGCCATGGCCTGGGGCCGAGCATCCAGATCCACGTCGACGTACAGGCGATAGCTGAGCACCGATAGCATGGCGGGATAACTTTTGCCCAGCAGAAAGGGCACTTCGAAGCTGCTGAAGGTATAGGCAAAGATGATGATCGATCCCGGAACTATTCCGGGCGTCATGAGGGGAAGAAGCACGTGGCGAAAACTCTGCCAGGAGTTGGCACCCAGGGTTCTGGCCTGCTCTTCGTAATCGCTTCCGATTGTCTGCAGCACCGCCAGGGCGATCAAACCGATGAAGGGGACTTCTTTCCAGATGTATACAAGTATGATGCCGATGCCCAGATCATCGAACACCAGAATGGGAAACTGGGAGGAGTCGCCGATCAATCCGATCCGAAATGCAGCCCTGGACAACAGCCCGCTCTGGGAGATGAGCATCATCATGCCCACAGCCACGACCAGATGGGGTATGGTCAATGGGAATTGGTATAGAAAAGATACGATCTTCTTGCCTACAAAGCGTTTTCGCAGCGTCAAGGCCGTTGCCACGGCCAAAACCACGGCGAACCCGGTTGCCACAACAGAGACGAATATCGTCAGCAGGAGGGAGGGTACGAAGCCCGGGCTTCGAAGCAGCTGAAGGTAAGCCTGCAGACTGAATCCAAACGCCCCGATAATGGGCATGTAGCCCAGACTCTGGGACAATCCCAGAGCCAATCCTCCGGCAAACAGCACCAGGATCACGACCAAAGCGGGGGCAAGGAGAATGATCAGGGACAGCCCGTTTTTCATTACTTCTGCAACACGTTCTCCGTCCAGCCCTTCTCTATCGCTTCCAACCAGGTGGCCTGGAGCTCCGGGATCCTATGGCTGGAGAGCATTTCCGCTGGAAGTACCGATGAGGGGCGAGGCAGACTCGCGAACTTATCCCGCCAATCCTCCGGAAGATCTCCGACGTCAAGTACGGTCAGATCACCCCAAACCTCGGGACGGCTCTTCTCGTACTGCGTGGCCGGATCCAACAGCAGGTTCGCCAGGACCATGGCCGCCGCTTTGGAGGAGGAGTTGTACGAAATCGCAACGTAGTGGGTGTTGCCGATCGTGCCTGAGTCGAATACAAAGGTGCGCACACTATCCGGGTAGCGACCTTGGGAAACCAGGCTGGCTGCCTCGCTCGGATTGTAGCTTATATCGAAGTAGACTTCACCGTTGGCAAACAAGTCCTGGAGTTTAGTGTGGGTTTCGGGATAAGTGTTGCCCTCGCGCCAGAGATAAGGCTCCAGATCGTTGAGCAACCGCCAAACCTTGGGAGCAATCTGATCGAAAAGCTGTTGGTCGAACGGTCCAAGCAGCTGCTCATAGCCCCCGGCTACATGGTAGAAGAGGTGGCGGACAAACACCGAACCTGTGAAATCCGGAATCGCAGGATATGTGAACTTCCCCGGATTGGCTCGAATCCATTCCAGGAGATCCCCGATCTGCCGGGGCGGTTGCGGCACTCGGGCCGAATCGTAGGCCATCACGACCTGGGCGGATCCATAGGGGGATTCGTAACCCTCCACCGGAAAACCAAAATCGTTGGCGATCGAGGAATCCGTGCCATCGACGTATTGCATGTTGGGAAGCCTGTCTGAATAGGGTCCGAACAGCAGATCCGCCTCCCGCATGGTACGAAAGTTCTCCCCGTTGATCCACATGACATCCACAGAGCCGCCGCTGTTTCTCCCGGCCTGCTTTTCGCCAAGAACCTTGTTCACGAAGGTCGTGGCATCGGTCACCGGAACCATTTCCAGGACTATACCATATTCCCGGTTGAGCCTCTCCGCCACGTATCCATTGACGAATTTGTTTATCAGGTCCGATCCGCCCCACATATACCAGTACAACCTCTGATCCCGGGCTTCCTCGACAATCTGCTCCCAGCTCATAGATCGGAACCGCTGCTCGAAGGGCAGGGTCTGTTCCGCTTTGCCGCCGGCCCAGAGAGCACCGGAAACGAGCATGACCAGAATGATAGCTACAATACCTTTGCGTTTCATCGCATTACACTCCTGAATCTTCACTAGAGTTTCGTTCAAATATCGCAATCAACGATCACGAAACAATCACAAGAACTTCACAATAAGTTCATTCAAGTGATGCGATGCAGGATTAAAATCTTACCAAGCTAATAAGGATTCGATGTCGTTGAGATAATCCCGGATCTTCCCGAAGGTATCCTCATTGCGCAGCGTGCGCCCCGTTTGGGTGTATTCGTAATAGGCCATGAAGCACCAGCTGAGCGCCCGCAGCAGAATCGTACGTTCCAGAATCTTGGTCTTTTCGAACAGCTCCTTCACATCCAGATTGAGTCTCAAGCTCTGGGCGTAATATTGGATGAACTCTAGCTTTTCCTCCTCACTATAGACATAGTCGCTCTTCCATAAGGTCGTGGTCGGCACGAGAAAATGCCCCAAGTCCTGATATCTGTAGGAGACGACCGCTTTTTCCCAGTCCACCAAAAAGGTTCTTTCCGGCTGCACGATAAAGTTGCGGGAGTTCACCTCCGTGTTTACGATGCACAGCGCTTCATTGGAGAATAAATCGCAGGTATTCTCGGCAAGAATCCCTATCTTTTCGTGGTAGCGGAGCAGGTGCACTTTTTCACCGATCAGGGGATGATCGGGAAAACGGTTGATCAATCCGTAGCTCTCCTCGGCAATCGCCTCGATGGGATTGTTCTGAACGATCAACCCTTCCGCTGCAGGAAGACTATGGACCCTTGCAAAAACCTCGGCGGCCCGTTGAATATCGATCGGGTAATCGAGGGGGCGCCCTTCCAGATACTCCATCAACAGCACGCCGTTGCCGAGTCCATCGGTGTCGACATCCACAAAAAAAATCCGGGGGGTTACCCCGGAAGGCTCCACGGCCTTGAGGACCTCGTATTCGTACTCGATTTGATTATCGAGATCGAGTTGACTGCCGTGGTTGATTCGAAAAACATACCTTCCCGATCGGGTGTAAACCAGATAGTTCTCGTTGTACTCTCCCGCGGCCAGAAACTCGACACGTTCGACAGCTTCTGTCCTACGTCCGGAGTCCAGGTAGTGGCGGATCCTGTCGAGGGTGTTCATGTATCCATCAATATAACTACATAGGAGAAATAATCAACATTGACTAAGGTAGCGCCCGGTACAAGGCCGAAAACTCCTCCATACGTTTGCGGTTGACCCCGAGATCCGAATATCCGATCCGCGAAGCCGACCGAAAATGTACGGATTGTGATTTGTCATCGAGATAAAACTCCACATCGTCCACAAATCCCATCTTGGTCCGGTATTCGACGTGCAAATAGCCCTCCCGCTGCGTGATGATCGTGGTGCGCTCCATGCTATTTACCACTCCGAGGATCGCCGTCATGGTTTCCGCCCTGGATCCGTGATACGGCAGAGCGTGAATCCCGTGCTGACGGTCACTGCTCTGGGTGGAAACGCAGTTGGGCGATTTCGGGCAGGGGGGCAGTTTGCCGTCCTTTACGCCTAAATTGGAGGGCGGTCCACCGCTGCAGCGGCCGAACAGCATCATCGACAGGGTTGCGATGGCAAACATGGGTATGTTTTTTTTCACGCTATTACACCTCCACTTTTTCTATAATCTTGCAAAGATCCCGGAAAGTCCATATTTTTAACAATCAATGCCGCATCAAAGGGGAATGAAAACCATGCAAAAGGTACGTAACTACGTTATCATGATCATCGTTCTTTTCAGCCTCCTGGGAATCACAATCCCGGCGGTGTCCCAGGATTACGGCTTTTTCAACAGCCCGGAGAGCTTCTTCGGCTTCGAGTCGAGCATTGAGATCGGTTTCTTCGGTTTCTTCTACCACAAGATCCAGTTCAGTAGCTCCGGCACCTACTTCGACTACGTAAAAGACGGCGGTCAGGACGTCTGGTTTCCCTTCCGCCGCCTGAGCGGTGACGTCCTGCTCGGATCCCGCCATCGCCTGATATTCCTGATCCAGCCGATCGATATCCGAACCGAGGTGTTGGTGCCGTCGACTGGGCTTTCTGTTGATGGAGCCAATTTCGATGTAGACAAGCCGATCGAGCTGCGCTACGGCTTCGACTTCTATCGCTTGAGCTACCTCTATGACTTCTTCAAGGATCCAAAGAATGAGCTGGCTGTGGGCGCTTCCCTGCAGATTCGGGACGCGGTGATCACCTTCTCTGGTGAAGAGGGTGGTATCGATCAGCTCCGTGATGAACGGGATATAGGACCTGTTCCCGCCCTCAAGTTCCGGGTCAAATACTACCTCAACGACTATTTGTGGCTGGGGACCGAAATCGACGGCATCTATGCGGCTGGCCGGGGAGTCACCGGTTCCACAGAAGTCAGCACGGACTTCGTGGGCGCGATCCTCGACGCCTCCCTTAGGACCGGCTTCACCCCAAGACCTCCGGTGGATGTGTTTTTGAACCTGCGCTACCTCGGCGGTGGGGCGGAAGGAACCGATACTGATGATCCTGGTCCAGGAGACGGGTACGTGAAGAACTGGCTCCACGCCTTTTCCGTGTCTCTGGGCGTCACGGTCCGGTAGAGCGGACCGTCCCCGGTATTGCCGCTTGAGGAATCGAGATGATTAACCCCTCTCGCATCCGCAAGCTCAACGGCAGGGAAGTACAGGATGGTCGCTATGTCCTGTACTGGATGCAGGCTTCAGCGCGGGTGGTCGACAATCCGGCGCTTCTGTATGCGGTCCGGCAGGCAGATGAGCTGGGCGTTCCTGTCCTGGTGGTGTTCGGCCTGACAACCCGGTACCCGGAAGCGAATCTCCGCCACTTCACCTTCCTGATCGAGGGTTTGCAGGATGTAGAACAGGAGCTGGAGAAGCTGGGCATCCGGCTGGCGGTCCTAACGGCGGAGCCGGATGAAGCAGCCCTTCGACTGGCGGGTGAGGCTTCCCTGCTTGTTACGGACAGGGGGTACCTGAGTCACCAGCGCCGCTGGCGGGCTGCAGTCGCCGAACAGGTGCGCTGCCCGGTGTATCAGGTTGAAGGGGATCTGCTCATTCCGATCGAGGAGGTCTCGGGTAAAAGCGAGTGGGCCGCAGCAACAATCCGGCGAAAGATCCACAGACTCTGGGAGCAGTTTCTCGTGGCTCCGGATTCCGTGGGTGCCCCCCACAAGGACTCCCTGGGCGTACGGTTAGAGGATGCTATCAATCCGGATCCTGCATTCCCGGCTGGTACGGAGGTCGACCGATCGGTACAGCCAGTGGCCAGTTTCAAAGGAGGGAGCACTCAGGCGTTTCGTCATCTTGAGCTCTTCTGCAGGGATTCTCTGAGACACTATCACAGCCTGCGCAACGATCCGGGCCAGGAACATCAATCGAACTTGAGCCCGTACCTGCATTTCGGCCAGATAAGCCCGTTGAGCATAGCCCTCCGGGTGAAAGCTGCCAAAGGCGTGCCGGCGGTAGCCAAGGAGGCTTTTCTCGAAGAGCTCATCGTGCGTCGGGAGCTGGCCTTCAACTTCGTATATTATGAAAAGCAGTACGACCGCTACACCTGCCTGCCTGCCTGGGCAAAAACCACCTTGGATGTCCACAGACGGGACAGGCGTCCGCATCGCTACACTCGTGATCAGTTGGTCAGCGCCGATACTCATGATCCGTATTGGAATGCTGCCATGGAGGAGATGCGCCTAACCGGGAAGATGCATGGCTACATGCGCATGTACTGGGGGAAGAAGATCCTCGAGTGGAGCGAAACTCCGGAGCAGGCCTTTGACACCGCTCTGTATCTGAACAACCGCTACTTTTTAGACGGGCGGGATGCCAACTCCTACGCCGGCGTTGCCTGGTGCTTCGGCTTGCACGACCGACCCTGGCCGGAGCGACCCGTCTTCGGGAAGGTTCGCTACATGGCCGACTCAGGTCTACGCCGCAAGTTCGACATGGACAGCTATCTGAGGCGCATCAATGCCCTAATGGCGGACTGAAACGAAATGGACGACCCGTTTTTTCGTATATCCTTTATCTGTATATTCTCCTGTTTAAGCCTCATGCGGCTGTATTTCAGATTTCGTGCCGGCCTGTTTCGGGAACCCTTGTACAATCCCGAAGAGCCGATCGGATTCATCCTCAGAGATCGAAAAGCAGCTGGTTCAGTTGGATGAGGAGAACGATTTTCTCAAGAGGCTGCTGGAAAGAAAACTCTAGGATCCCAAGTGGCGGTAGCCTTGAAAGAACTCGGGTTTATAGAGCTTCTTGGCCAGATAAAACATGGTCGGAACTTGCCAACTTGTTGACCAGACGATTGGCGAGCTTCACCGCCTCCTCGGCGCTGCGGGCAAATCCGTCCGCTTGCACCTTTTTCCAGAGTTCGGCATCCTGATTGAAGGGCCGACCTCCGACCAGGATGACCAGATCCCTCAGAGCCTCAATAGCCCGGATGGCGCGAATGGCCCGAGCAATCGATTCCACATTGAAGAACATAGTGGCCGAAAGGACGAGCACGTCAGCCCTGTGATCCATTGCGGCTTTGACGATATCGTCATTGCAAAGGTTGTTTCCCAGAAAAAAGGTCTTCCATCCGTCCATTTCCAAGAAATCTGCGACCATCCTGGCCCCGATATCGTGGAACTCGCCACAGACCGCGATTGACAGACACACGGAGTCTTTCTTCTCCCGAGAGGCGGCGGTAATTTGAGGATAGAGTTGGGACATGATAATCTGGGTGGAGGCGGAAAAGTAGTGTTCCATGGCAACATCGACCCGGTTCTGCATCCACATAAGTCCAATTTCTTTGAGGGTGCGCTCAAAGACGGTCAGGTAGATCTCTTTTACTCCCCGCCCGGCGTTCACCGCATCGTGTACAAGATTGCTCGCTTCCTCCCGCTTGCCGGCCAGCAGAAAGCCCAGATACTCCTTCGCCAGTGGGCTCATCGGCGCGAGATTTTCCTCCTCCTCTCGATAGAAGCTGTTCGGATATTGGACGTCCTGGGCTACCAGGTTCACATCGGCCCTGCCCATCAAGTAGTCCAGAGACACGTTGAAGTAGTCCGCTATCTGGCGCAGGACCTTTTCATCCGGGAATCGGGCTCCCTGTTCGTAATTGGCAATCGTGGTTTGCGCCACCCCCAGGGCATCCGCCAGGTCTTTCTGGCGCAGATTCCCGGAGGTGCGAAGTTCTCTCAATCTGGAGGCAAAATCGCTCATCCCGAGATAATAACACATTTTGAGTATTAGATCAAATATTTTTAAAAATTATGATGGATTTATTTCAATATGTGATGTCAGCATAGCTCTGGGGTAAGAAACCAGGTCAACTGCCAGGAATCGATCTCCCTCTCCAAACAGACCAGACCTGCGGCGGGAAGATCAATGAGGTTCCGTTCCGTTTCGACGAGCAGAACAGAGATCAGCTTGCCAAGCTGAGGAAGATGCCCCACGATCGCCAGATTCGCCTCTTGGTGCGCTAATTCTTCAACCAGAGGGGGAAGCGGATCATTGGGATTCAAACCGTTTCTAGACTGCACCCGTCCCTCGATCCGCAGGCTGGCGGCAAGAATAGCGGCTGTTTGTTCCGCCCGAGTTTTTCCACTGTGCCAGATCGCATCGACCCGAGGAGCGATTTTAGAAAAAGCCCGGCATACCGCGGTAACCTCCTCCCGGCCACGGGCCGTGAGGCTCCGGTTGGGATCTTCGCTCTCGGATTTGGCCTCCCCATGACGGAGGATGTACAGAAACATCTACCACTCCCGCGGATCTACAGGGGCTACAGGGATACAAGCCGTGCTTTCCCGCTTCCGCGCCATCATGGGCCCGGCGGCATCTCGCCATCTTTGATAATGACTCGTTTGCTTGTGATCCAGGGTCGCCTGTTCATCTTGATAGACTTCGTACAGCACAAAATGATCCGCCTCGTTTTCAGACTGCAGTACATCGAAGCGCAGAACTCCTGGCTCCTGGATCGACCCCTGTCTATTCTCGATGGTGATCCGTTTGAACTCCTCGATGCTTTGTTCCTTCACGCACACATTGATAATCCGGACGATCATTCCGCACCTCCGAGGGAACGTTGTTTGAACTGCTCCACCTTCTGGAGATAGTCAGTATGTAGAATGTCTTGCTCTTGTTTCTGTAAAAAACTTGCGGCGATCGCGTTCAAATTCAATTGAATCAGGTCCTGAAGATCGAAGCCGAAGTACTGTATCGCTTTGATGTAGTCGTCGCTCAGATCGGTGTTCTGTATGAAGGGATCGTCGGAGTTCAACGTGACCGGCACTCCCTTTCTGTACAACGCACCGATGGGGTGGTTTCGCTCATCTTCCCACGAGCCGGTCTGGTAGTTGGAGGTAATACACAGCTCCAGGGCGATACCGTTCTGCTTGAGATACTCCTGAAGCGGCGGATCGTCGATCGTACTGGTGCCGTGGCCGATCCTGGCAGCGTGGAGATTCCTGATTGCCTCCCAAATCTGTTCAGAGGGAGTGACCTCTCCGGCATGAATTGTGGACTTGTACAGACCGTCGGACTCGACCAGGGCAAAGAAATCGCGAAATTGTTCCGGGGGGTAATTCATCTCGTCCCCGGCAAGATCGATACCGATAATCTCCGGAATATCCAGATGCTTCAGCCGGTTGTATAAGGCGATCATCTCAGCGCTGGTCTGCTTGCTCCGATTAAAGGTCAAGAGGTAACGGATTTTCAGGCCAACTTCCTCGGCTGCAGTATTGCCGGCCTGGACGATTAGCTTGGTGATCTGAGCACGGTCGAAATCGTTTTCCAGGGCGAAGTGTTCCGGAGAGAATCGCAGCTCGCAGTAAAACAGGCCGTCCTCAACCAACGCTTTCACCGAGTGATAGGCAATGAAATACACATCATCCAATGACCGGTACCAGTCGTTTCGAAACTTGGTCAGGAAGGTCAAAAAATCAGGACTTGATTCCTTGGGAAATTGGACTTCTTTCTTGAAAGATTCGAAATCGCGGGGCCGCTCGAGATTGTTCTTTATCGACAGCTGGTACAGTTTATCCACGGGGAAAGTTCCCTCCAGATGTCTGTGCAGTTCAACTTTGGGGAGGTGCTTTATCACAGTTTTCTGCAGCAGCCGATCCTGTTCGTTCATCCGAGTCCAACTAATGTCTACAAAATTAATACAAATTTAATACAAAAGATCAATTCTTCAAGATGATTTTATTAAATGAAACACAAAACCCCTCCCGCCGGATCGTACCGGCCCTCGGAGGGGTTATTGTTGTTAGAGAGATGCTTGCGGTTGTTGCTACAGGGAATCCGGATCGCAGAGGTAGTCGGCGCTGGCTGCTACGCGACCACACTGCTTGCAGACGTACTTCCCGTTTCGAACCAGATTCTTGTAATCTGACAGATTTGTTTGGATATAGTTCATGACGTGAGCAACGCAGAGGTGTTTGCCGTGACCCTTATGGGGACCCTCTGTTTCAGTCAATGGAAACCATTCAGCCATAGTTAATCCTCCTGGTGCATGAGATTGGTACAAAATATACACTTCGCCCGCGGTTCATTGCAAGGGTCGCATCTCTGGAACAGCAATTCTGATATTGGACAAATCGGCAAGCTGCGGAGGGCCGGTAGCGGACTGACGGCGTACTGCCAATAGCCGGCCGTAAGCGGACTACTCTAAAAACCCGCATTTATTGCCACGGCCTGCGTTTTCTTGTAAAATATGCGCCCATGATGAAGGCGATCGAGCTTCCTACAGTGTACGACCCCAAAAGCTTTGAAGATCGACTCTACAAGTACTGGTTGGACAACAGCCTCTTTGCTCCGGACCTGAAAATCAAGGGACAGCCCTACGTAATCGTCATCCCGCCGCCGAATGTGACCGGGGTGCTGCACATGGGACACGGTTTGAACAACAGCCTCCAGGATGTATTGATTCGCTATCATCGCATGTCGGGCCAAGCAACCCTCTGGCTGCCTGGATCGGACCACGCCGGTATTGCCACCCAGGCGGTCGTAGAAAAACAGCTGCGCAAGCGAGGCACCTCCAAAGAGAAGGTCGGCCGGGAACGTTTCGTCGAAGAAACCTGGAAAGTCACAAACAAACATCACGACATCATCGTACAGCAGCTGCAAAAAATCGGCTCCTCCTGCGATTGGCAGCGGGAACGCTTTACCCTGGACGAAGGGCTGTCCCGGGCTGTCCGGGAAGTGTTCGTCAGCCTGTTCGAGAAAGGCCTGGTATACAAGGGTAACTATCTGGTGAACTGGTGCTGGTCCTGCGGCACAGCGATCTCCGATGATGAGGTCGAGCACGAGGAAATTCAGGGCCGTATGTACCACTATCGCTATCCCCTGGCCGACGGCAGCGGCGCCATCGAAATAGCCACCACACGTCCGGAAACCATGTTGGGCGACACGGCCCTGGCGGTGCATCCCGATGACAAGCGCTACAAGCACCTGGTGGGCAAGCAGGCTCAACTTCCGCTCACGGAGCGAAATCTTCCTATTGTAGCCGATACCTACGTGGATATGGAGTTTGGTTCCGGGGTTGTGAAAGTTACCCCGGCTCATGACGCCAACGACTACGAAATCGGCAAGCGGCACAATCTGCCGCGCATCAATATCTTGAATCCTGACAACACCTTGAACAGCAACGTACCGGAATCCTATCGGGGGTTGCGAGTTTTGGAGGCCCGCAAGAAGGTGGTGGAAGATATCAAGAAAGCGGATCTGTTTATCCGGGATGAGAAGCACGTTCACACGGTGGGACATTGTTATCGCTGCCACAGCGTTATCGAACCGTATCTTTCGGACCAGTGGTTCGTTCGCATGCGTCCGCTGGCCGAGAAAGCTCTCAAGGCTTGGGACAAGGGGGAAGTACAGTTCTTCCCGAAAAAATGGGAGAACACCTACGCGCATTGGCTTCGAAACATCCGCGACTGGTGCATATCCAGACAACTATGGTGGGGCCATCGCATCCCGGTTTGGTACTGTGATTCCTGCGGGGAAATGACGGTTTCAAGGGAAGATCCGGCTGCCTGCCAACACTGCTCAAGCACGGAGATCCACCAGGATCCGGATGTTTTGGACACCTGGTTCTCCTCCGCCCTCTGGCCTTTTTCCACTCTCGGCTGGCCGGAACAGACCGAGGATTTACAGCGGTTCTATCCAACCTCGACGTTGATTACCGCCTACGAGATCATCTTCTTCTGGGTTGCTCGGATGATCATGATGGGACTGGAATTCATGGGAAAGGTCCCCTTTGCGGATGTGTATATCCACGGTTTGGTGCGGGATACACAGGGGCGAAAAATGTCCAAGTCTCTGGGCAATGGCGTCGATCCCCTCGAGGTGGTCGACGAATACGGTGCTGATGCTCTGCGTTTCACCCTCGCCTTTCTAGCCGCTCAGGGGCAGGACATCCTGATGGACAAGGAAAGCTTCAAACTAGGCAGCAAGTTCGCCAACAAGATCTGGAATGCCTCCCGCTTCATTCTCATGAACCTGGAAGGAAGAAATTTGGTAGGCGACGCCGCGAAAAAGCTGGATGACGTTGATCGCTGGATCGTGCACAGGCTCAACCAGGCCGCACGGAGCGCCCGCAGCGCGTTGGACCAGTATCGCTTTAACGATGCCAGCCAAGCGGTATACGAGTACTTCTGGAACGATTTCTGCGACTGGTATATTGAAGCAGCTAAGCTCGTGCTCGAAGGCGAGGATGAAGCCGAGAAGGACAGGAAAGTCACCCTCTGCCTGACGATTCTGGAGGAATCCCTGCGCCTGCTGCATCCTTTCCTACCTTTCCTGACCGAAGAGATCTACCAGAAGCTGCCCCAACACGGCCTGAGCATCGTCACCGCCCCGTATCCAAAGTTTGTAGACGAACGCGTGGATCATGAGGCCCAAGCAAACTTCACTCTGGTACAGGAACTGGTACGGGCGGTGCGGACACTGCGTAGCGAGTTTACCATACCGACCGGAACGAAGATTCCGGTCACGGTGAAAACGACGGAAGATGGTCCTTCCTGGTCGGTATTCTACGATCAGAAAGGGCTGATCGCTCTGCTCATCGGCTCGGGAGATTTTCAGATTACCGCCGAGAAGGTGGATAGACACGGCAGTATCCCTGTGGTTGGTTCCGGGTTCGAGGCTTTCGTGTATATCAAAGCGGCAATTGACCTGGAAAGGGAGATTGAGAAGCTGAAGAAGGAGCTC
The DNA here is from genome assembly GCA_020353535.1 of Spirochaetaceae bacterium. Taxonomy (GTDB): domain Bacteria; phylum Spirochaetota; class Spirochaetia; order SZUA-6; family DRHE01; genus JAFGQJ01. Next base: position 1,362,499 of record CP070696.1, read on the forward strand.
CGCAATCTGGAGGACGCCCTGAGGCGCACCGCCGCCAAACTGGCGAATCCGTCGTTTTTGTCTAAGGCTCCGGAGGAAGTCGTGCTCAAAGAAAAAAGCAAACAGGAAGAGCTGCAAAGGCGAAAAGGGAAAATCGCCGGCTATATCGAGGAGCTAAGCACCTAGATGCAACCAACTCTCGCACCGCGTTGTCATTTAATCAAATGATTGTTTCGAGTTTGCTATGCACCCGATGGATCATCGATTCTGTCCTCCAGCAGACGGCCCGGGAGTGGTCACAGGTAGGCTCCGCTGCACAGGTCCTTATCGCCGCAATCCCCATCGTCTCCGTATCCGTGCTGGCGATACTGAGCTTTTTCGTGATCCTCTGGGACCACCGAAAGCAGCAACTGATGATAGAACGGGGTTTGACACCACAACCGAAAAACATCGATGACAAGCTGCTTCTCATCGGGATCGTGGCACTTTTTGTGGGTATCGGGCTGCTGGTCTTCTTCAGCCTGAAAACGGGCTTGAGTAATTCCCTCCTCGGGGGTATTATTCCCACAGCATCCGGGATGGGGATCATTACTTACTACATCCTGATCCGCCTTGTGAAGAAGAACTGAAGGATCGTGAGCAGAATATCTGACAACGAACTGGTTGGACGCATACTCGGAGGTGATATTGACGCCTACCGGGAAATCGTGGCTCGCCATCAGGCCCGGATTTTTTATATGGGGCTGAAGTTTTTTCACAACCGCCACGATGCCGAAGATTTCGCCCAGGAGGTCTTTCTCAAGACTTTCGAAAAACTCAAAACCTTCAGGGCGGAAGTTCCCTTCGGCTCCTGGCTGAACAAGATCGCCTACAATATGGCCGTGAACCAGTATCACAAACGAAAGCGCGCCCATGTCGAGGTGGCCATGCCCTGTGAACCTCGTGATCCTTCATTGAGCCCCGAAACCCGAGTTCTGCGAAGCGAGCTCCGCGAAAGAGTGAGTAAGGTATTGAAGAAGATCCCCGACATCTACAAACCGGTGATCACGCTGCACTTCTTTGAAGGATTGAGTTATCCGGAAATATCCAGAGCTCTAAGCATTCCGGTAAACACCATCAAGTCCTATGTATTCCGAGCCAAGCAGCTGCTCCGTATCCGCCTGGGGACTTATGTTTACGGGTACCTGGAAGAGGGAGTCATCTGATGACTCGATCCAATCTCAATGCAGCCCAGAGGTTCGACAGCATCGAGCCGAAGGAGGGCTTGAAACGGGATATCTCTACTTATCTCGCCAAGGTAGGATTCGTCGATCGGGTCATGGCGGACATTCTGGAGATTCCCGGCAAGACCAGGAAAATTCTCCTATGGTCATGTTTCTGTCTGCTCAATATATTCCTCCTGATCGTCTTGGGGACCAATCCTTCGGTACTAATACAGTTCCTTCAGGGGGATCTGGGGGAGTTCTTCTTTCTATTTCTTGGTATTTCCCTGCTCGGTGGCTTGATTGGGCTGGTTGCAGTCAGTGACCTGTCCCGACTCAAGGATCATCTGCCCAAGCAGGATTCTTCCGACGAGCAAAAGTTAACCGCCGACCGCTGAATCCTCTTCGACACTATGAGTAACCACGCTCTGGGGAGGAACATCCTGCGTGATCCAGACATTCGCTCCTATCACCGATCCGCGCCCGATGGTGACCCTGCCTAGCACCGAAGCCCCCGAGTAGATCACCACATCATCCTCCACAATGGGATGCCGCGGGATTCCCTTGATCGGCTTGCCGTTCTCGTCTAGGGGAAAACTCTTTGCTCCAAGGGTGACCCCCTGATAGATGCGCACCCTCTCTCCTATGACACAGGTTTCGCCGATTACAACGCCTGTGCCATGATCGATGAAGAACTCCTCCCCTATCTTGGCTCCGGGGTGAATATCAATTCCGGTCAGGCTATGGGCTCTCTCAGTTATTATTCTGGGAATCAACGGCACCTCCAGACAGTGCAGCGCGTGGGCGAACCGGTAGTAGGTGATCGCCAGAATCCCAGGGTAGCAGAATATGGCCTCGTCGGTACTCTTGGCCGCAGGGTCCCCGTAGTAGGCGGCGTGGACATCCGTTGCCAGGATGTGCTGGATGCGGGGCAGGCGCTGGACAAACTCGGATATGATCCTCTCAGCCTTTTGCAGACAAACAGGGCACTCGAAACCGTGGTGGTCGCAATCGAAGCACAATCCTCGTTTCACCTGCTCGAACAGTACCAAAAGGACGCGATCCAGGGTTGCCCCAACGTGAAATCGCATGTTGTCCTCGGTAAGCTCCGAGATACCGAAATATCCTGGAAAGAGAACCGAGCGCAAAGCCTCGGCAGCTTCGATGACCCGGTCTCTGGAAGGTAGAAGCCTTCCCCCTTTTCCCTTCCAGGAGAGCATGCCATGTTCCGAATCGCAGAGACAATCCACCACTTCGGCGAGAATGTTCTGTTTGATTGTCAGCTTGTCTTCCATATCTTTTCCCGGTGACTACCCTTGTTCAAAATACTAAGAAAGCCTCGTCCCGACCACTTCAGGGAATCTCCCATCGACCGGAACTTTCGGAGCGAAACAGAGCATCGAGCACTTTCTGATTGGCCACTGCATCCTCAGGAGGAGTGGGAACCGGCAGATCCAGGCGAAGCGCTTTGGAGAAGGCTTCGAACTCCAGACCATATTGATCCGCCGCGGCCAACTGCGGTCGCCGTTCGCCGATGGCTGTAATCACGGTGAGCAGAGGCGGTATGTCTGCAAACATATTGAAGGGAATCCCTAGGTGTATATTCCCGGAGCTGCCGAAAATGTCGACAGTTTGAGAGCGAAATCCCTGGGTGGCAACGGAAAACACAGAACGCCCGCTGCCAAAATCGAGGATCGCCGACGTCAAGATGTCCGTCTTGAAATCCGAATCCCGTGTGAACATGCCGATGACTCGCTCCGGCTCCCTGCCGAAGATGAATCGCGGCACCGAGACCGCATAGCAGCCGATATCCATCAGACCCCCACCGCCCATCTCCACTTTGTTACGGATATTCTCCGGATCTTTGAGATCGTATGCATAGTAGGTTTGAACGGCCAGCACTTCCCCGATTTCCCCCATCCGCACCAACTCTTCGACCCGCCGCCACTGGGGATGAAAGCGATACATGAACGCCTCCATAAGCCGCACTCCGGCTCGGGCAGTGTACTCGAGGCAGGCTGCGGCCTCTTCGGCGTTCAGGGCGAGGGGTTTCTCGCAGAGAATATGCTTTCCCGCATCTGCCGCTTTGCGGATCCACTCGGCGTGAAGGTGGTTGGGAAGCGGAATGTAGACCGATTCGATATCCTGATCGGCTAAAAGCTCCTCGTACGACCCGTACGATTTTTCTATTCCGCAGGTCTCCGCCGCCCTTCGCGCCCTATCCCCGCTCCTGGAGGCGATGGCCTCCAGACTAACCAGATCCGACTTCAACAGAGGGGGTAAGACCTTTTTCATAAATATATTCGCCACTCCGAGCACACCCCAGCGAACTGCATCCATGATTATTCACCTCGCTTTCTGCTTCTGATGAGTATAGAAGCTTACGGCCGACAGGCACAAGAGTGGCAGTACATGGGGCTGCGGGAGCACCATCACCAGTCGAACGCGGAGCGCTGGTGGGCCGTACTATACGCCCTGTGGAATTTGACGTGGTGGGGCAGGTTTTCGTATTTTTTCGGTATATGAGATTCGACAAATTTACAATAAAAGCCCAGGAAGCGGTGCAAGCCGCGGAATCCCTGGCCCATCGCTACAATCACTCCAGTCTGGATACCGATCACCTGCTTCTGGCCCTCATGGAGCAGCGAGACGGTGTGATCCCGCCGCTGTTTACCGCTTTGGGCGTGCAGGGCGGAGGCTTGCGTTCAGACTTGGAGAAGCAGCTAGGCGGAAAACCGAAGGTCTATGGGGACAGTTCGCAGACCCATCTTTCCCCTCAGGCTAATAAGGTGCTCCATAACGCCGAAATGGAGGCCAGCAACCTCAAGGATGAGTATATCTCCACGGAACATCTGCTGCTGGCTCTTCTGGACATTCAAAGTGACACCCGAGAGCTTCTGAAAAATCATGGCGTGCAGAAGTCCGAAGTCCTTGCCGCCCTGCGGCGGATCCGAGGAAATCAGCGAGTCACCGATCAGTCACCGGAGGACAAGTATCAGGTGCTGGACCGCTACTGCAGGGATCTTACCGATCTGGCGCGGAAAGAGAAGATCGATCCGGTGATCGGACGGGACGAGGAGATCCGCAGAATCATGCAGGTACTTTCCCGCCGGACAAAGAACAATCCGGTCCTGATCGGCGATCCGGGAGTGGGTAAAACGGCGATCGTGGAAGGTCTGGCCCGAAGAATCGTGTCCGGGGATGTTCCCGATTCCCTGAAGAGCAAACGGGTGCTGGCACTGGATCTGGGCGCCCTTCTGGCGGGAGCCAAGTTTCGGGGAGAGTTCGAGGAAAGACTCAAGGCGGTGATCAAGGAGATCATCGAGGCCGAGGGAGAGATCTTTCTATTCATCGACGAGCTCCATACCCTGGTAGGCGCGGGAGCAGCCGAGGGAGCGGTGGATGCCTCCAACCTGCTCAAGCCGGCACTGGCCCGGGGAGAGCTGCGGGCCATCGGCGCCACTACCCTCGATGAGTACCGCAAACACATCGAAAAGGACGCTGCCCTGGAACGCCGTTTCCAGCCGATATATACCTCGGAACCGAGCGTGGAGGATACCATCGCTATCCTGCGGGGACTCAAAGAGCGCTACGAAGTTCACCACGGTGTTCGCATCAAGGATGAGGCCATCATCGCAGCGGCCATTCTGTCGGATCGCTACATCACCAGCCGCTTTCTGCCCGATAAAGCCATCGACCTGGTCGACGAGGCAGCCAGCCGGCTCAAGATGGAAATCGAGAGCCAGCCTACAGAGCTGGATCAGATAGAGCGGCGCATTCTCCAGCTCAACATCGAGAAACAGGCCCTGGCCAAAGAAACGGATTCCGCGTCCAAGGAAAAACTCCAGGAGATCGACAGGGAGTTGGGGGAACTGAAAGGCAAGCGGGATGCCATGCAGCTTCAGTGGCAGAACGAAAAGCAGATCATCGAACAGATTAGAGCCTTGAAGCAGAAACTGGAGGAACTGAACATAGAGGAAACCCGCTACGAGCGGGAGGGAAACCTTACCAAAGCGGCGGAGGTGAAGCACGGTTTGGTTCCGGAAACCGAGAAAAAACTTGCCGAAAAAACAAAAGAATTGGAAAGTTCTCAGGGCGAAGCCAGGCTTCTGCGGGAGGAGGTTTCTGAAGAGGACATCGCCCGTATCGTCAGCCACTGGACCGGTATTCCCGTTTCCAAGATGCTCAGCTCCGAGAAAGCCAAGCTCCTCAAATTAGAGGAGATCCTCTCCCGCAGGGTGGTGGGCCAGGAAGCGGCGATTACTGCGGTGTCTGATGCCATTCGGCGCAACAAATCGGGCCTCTCCGATATCAACCGTCCTCTGGGAACCTTCATCTTCCTAGGTCCCACCGGAGTCGGCAAGACCGAGCTGGCCAAAACCCTGGCGGAGTTTCTCTTCAACGACGAGAAAGCCCTGACCCGCATCGACATGAGTGAATACATGGAGAAGTTCGCGGTCAGCCGCCTGATCGGCGCTCCGCCGGGCTATGTAGGCTATGAAGAAGGAGGCCAGCTGACCGAGGCGGTGCGGCGCCGACCTTACTCGGTGATTCTCTTCGATGAGATCGAGAAGGCCCATCCGGATGTATTCAACGTGCTGCTGCAGCTGCTGGACGAGGGCCGGCTGACCGACAGCCAGGGACACATCGTAGATTTCAAGAACGCCATCATCATCATGACCTCGAACCTGGGCAGTCAGTTGATCCACCAGACCGAGAAGATCGAGGAAATCAGGGATCAGATCATGGACCTGATGAAGGCCACTTTCAAACCGGAGTTCCTCAACAGAGTGGATGAGATCATCACCTTCAACCGCTTGGGCAAAGAGGAGATTCTCAAAATCGTGGATATCCAAATGGCTATTCTATCCAGGCGTCTGGAGGAGCAGGATGTTACGATCAAGGTCAGCGACAAGGCCAAGGCCTACGTGGCCGAGGTCGGTTTCGATCCCCTGTATGGTGCACGCCCGCTCAAGCGCACGCTCCAGAACCTGATTCAAAATCCGCTGGCCAAGAACATCATCGCCGGTGAGATTCGAGGGGGCGACACTGTCGTGGTCGATGCTGCTAAAGAGGGTCTTCAGTTCCGCAAGCAGAAGTAAAGGGAACAATCGTCTTCCAGCAAAGGCCGCCTGGATGTATACTAAAGAGCATGATCCGGGCTTACCGCCAGGAAGAACAGGAGCCGGAGGGCGAAGCCTGGCTGGAGGAAATCCTTCACAGTCAACAGATGGAGGAGGAGGAAGAGGAGGAGAATCTCTACTGCTTCATCTGCGGCCAGATCATCACTCAAAGCCGCCAGCGCATACCCGTGCACGGAGCGCATCAGCACACCTTCACCAATCCCGGCGGGTATCGCTTCGAGATCGGCTGTTTTCGGGCGGCCCCGGGCTGCGAGCAGGCCGGGGAGTTTACGGATTTCTACTCCTGGTTCGACGGCTACGCCTGGCGTTACGCCATGTGCAGCAGCTGCCGAGTCCATTTGGGCTGGGTCTATAAGGGCGAAGATTCGTTCTTCGGTCTTGTTTTAGACCGCCTCCTGCGTTCCAAAGAGTCCTTTCCCTCCGACTCGTGAAGCTCTAAAATACCCTCGAGGTTTCGAGTGCGTTTATCAAGTTCGCTGCCTGCTCCGGCGTTCCTCTTCCCTGCGCTTGCGCCGTTCCAGAGCTTTTTTCTGGATGAACAGGGACCAGACAATGAAAAACACGGTGAGAATCACGAACAGCAGGGAGATCGGCCGGCTGAATATGGGCAGCACCGACCCATCACTGAGGATCAGTGCTTGTATGAGGGAGGTCTCCAGCAGACCGCCCAGTATGTAGCCCATCATCAGAGGTGCGACGGGGAAATTGAACTTTTTCATGATGTATCCCAACACTCCGAAGAAGATCATCACGTACACATCGAAGATGTTGCTATTCACCGTGTAGGAGCCGGCCGCACAGATGATGATCACCACAGGGAACAGCACCGCCCGGCTGACGGAGAGCAGTTTGGTGAACAGGCGCAGGCCCAACGAAGCGATGAAGAAGTGCAGAATGTTGGCCACGATCAAACCGATGAACACGGCGTAAATGATGTCCCCGGATTTAACAAACAGATCCGGCCCGGGTATCAGCCCGTGTACCAGAAACACCCCCAGCATGATGGCGGTGATGGCATCACCGGGAATTCCAAGAGTCAGCAGGGGGATCAATGCACCGCCGGTGACGGCGTTGTTTCCCGTTTCGGCGGCGAACACCCCCTCCAGACTGCCCTTGCCGTACTCCTCCGGTCGTTTCGAGGCGTTTTTCGCCGCTCCGTAGGACACGAATGCGGATATGGCAGAGCCGCTTCCCGGGAGTGCGCCGACTCCGATTCCGATCAACGTCGAGCGGATGATGGTGGCGATGTTAGCTCTGAACTCCTTCCAGGTCACCCGGTTGTCTTCCGGATTCTCCGATACCGGAGCAATGACATCCTGTTTGCCGGCTGTGATCTTCTTTTCGATCTGTACGAAAAACTCGCTTACAGCGAATAATCCGATCAGGTGAGGCAGGAAGGGGATCCCGCCGATCAGATCGAAGATCCCGAGTGTGAATCGGGAAGAGCCGGAAATGGGATCCGAGCCGATGGTACGGAAGAAGATGCCAAACACAGCAGCGGCGATGCCTTTGAGCTTGTGTTCGCTGGAAACCACACCGATCGTACAAAGAGCAAAAACCACAAGGGAGAACTTCTCCGTAGGCCCGAATTTGAGGGCAACTCTGGCGATCTGGGCGGCGATGGATATCAGAACTACGTCGCTTATGAACTCCCCGATCACCGAACCGTAGATCGAGGCTCGCAACGCCTTGCCCGCCTTTCCCTGCTTGGCCATTGGGTAGCCTTCCAGACAGGTGGCCGCGGCAGCTGGAGCCCCCGGAGTGTTGATCAGAATGGCGGATATCGAACCACCATAGGTGCCCCCCTTGTACACCCCCAGCAGCAGGCTGATGCCGGCAACCGGAGACATATAGAAGGTGATCGGCAGCAGAAGCGCCACGGTCATGGGCACGTTCAGCCCCGGGATCGCGCCGATGGTGATGCCGATGAACAGACCCGCCGCTACGACCAGGAGATTTTGAAAGGTGAAAAACAGCTGGGCAGCAGGAAGCAGGTGCTCTAACATCTCATATCCTCAACTCACTTCATCCCGTTCAGTATGCTGCATCAGTAGAGGACCCCATGGGGGAGGGGGATGCGGAACAGCAGCTCGAAAAACAGCCAGATCACGACCGGCACGGCGACCATGCTGATACTGATCTTAAGGACACTGCGAGAACCGAACAGGTAGGCATAGATCCCTACGAACAGACCACTGGTTACGACAAATCCGAGTTTGGGAAACAGAATCGTGTAGACGATCAGCAGCACCATTGACAGTCCCACGCGAAACACTACCAGCCGGGACAAATCCGGAGGTGTATCTTGTCTTGTACTGAACAGTCCCTGAGCGATCAACCCGCCGCCCATGAGCATGATCAGTATCGCCAGTAGTGTAGGAAGAAAGGATGGAGACGTTTCCGTCTCCATCCCCGGTATGCTTTGAATTTGCGAAGGGATCAGGATGAGGATCAGCGCCCCCAGTCCGATCAGGACCGCCCCTTCGATTAGGCGCCGCAGGTAAGGCTGCCTCACTGCGCCAGGCCCATCTTCTCCACAACCCCGCCGTAGCCCTCTTTGTCGTTTTTCCACACAGCGTAGAAATCATCGCCGAACTTCGGATCGAGGCTCTCCCCAACACGGTTCATGACCGTGATGAAATCCTTGTCCTCAATTACCTGCTTGAATACGGTGCGCAGCTTCTGCAGGACCTCCGGCGGCAGGCCTTTGGGTGCCGCGATACCGGTGAAGGGGCTGGCCACCACATTGTAGCCGAGCTCCATAGCGGTAGGCGTATCAGGCAGGTTGCTGTCTCGCTTTTCGGCGAAGACCATCAGGGCGTTGAGGTTCTTGGCGTTGACGTGCGAGATGATCGTGGCCACGCTGGAGGTCATGGCGATATCCACGTGTCCACCCAAGGCCGCTTCTACCGCTTCGGCATCGTTACCGACCGGCACGTGTTTGAACTCCAAGCCCGCCTTGTCCGCCCAGTTCAGGAAACCCAGCTGGGGTGCTTTCAAGGCCACGCAGGCGTAGGTGACCTCACCGGGATTGCTCTTGGCGTAGGTGATCAGTTCCCGGGCATTGCTAAAGGGCCGGTCCGGTTTGGAGGCTATGGCCATGGTACTGGAACCGATCTGCCCGATCGCGTCGAAATCCAACGTGTCGTATGGTGCCTGTTTGAATATGACCGGAAATACGTTGGTACCCGGGGTCATGGCAATGAGGGTGTAGCCGTCCGGATCGGCGTTGGCAACGAACTCCCCTCCGATCACGCTACCCCCGCCGGCTTTGTTCACGACCACCACCGGTTGCCCCAGGTACTTGGGCGCCACACTGGCGAACATCCGGGCATTGATGTCCGTGCGCCCTCCGGCACCCCACGGTACGATCAGCTGGATCGGTTTGTTGGGATACTCCCCTTCCGGGGTTCCCTCTGCCAGCACAAAACCCGCGGCCGCCACGAGGATGAGAAGAATCAAGGACAAGCGCTTCATCGCTTCCCTCCTTTGAAATAATAAATTTGGATTTTTTCTATCGTAGGGAATACGACCGGGTTTGTCAAATACGAATAGGGAATCGGATCAAACCAGTGTTTCATAATTCCCGGCAGGGTGAAACACTCCACCGGCGCTGGAATAAAAATCCTCGTTCAGCCGAAACATCCCACCCTTGGCCTCCAGCCAGGAAGCCCCGGCGCAGGGATGATCACCCATGAGGGTGGACCAATGCCTGAAGTTTTGCGCTCCATTGGACTCCAGGATTCCACAGGCCAGTCCGGGGAATGGAGGAAGATGGGCGGCGACATTTCTGTTCCAGTCCAACAGCAAGGGTACGCAGGCCGAGTCGGCCACGAAACAGGGTATGCCCCCAGCCTGAGCTTCCGCCGCCATGAGCATCGACATGCTCAGGGTTTTACCTGCCGGCTTCAAAGCGATTGCCCGGTAACCCAGCTCGATCTTCCGCCGCACGTCCTCGACACTGTGAAGAGATTCATCCGCGGCGATGCGAAGCGGTAGATCATGCACATCGAACTCCCGATCATCGGGGAAGGGTTCCTCCAGAAGTACGACCTGTTCCAGAGCGCCCAACTTCTCCAGCCCCGTAATCAGAGCCAGCAGGGTCTCTCTATTCTCATAGCGCCCGTTGGCATCGAGGTAGTAGGCCAGCCGGCCGTTATCCGTCTGATCGGTTGCTCTGTCCTGCAGCAGCCTGTGGATTTGCTCGAGCCTGGCCAGATCCTTTTGCAGCATCTCGGACTGGCCGCCGGCCTGTCCGATCTTTATCTTCAATAGAAAGTGTCCCTCATCGACCAGATCGAGCAACTCCCTTTCGGGCAGATTGTAGGTGATCAAGGGCACCCGAACCACGGCTCTCTGTCTGGCCGCAAAAGCGTCGCGACAATCCCGGGGGATCAACTCGAAAAAAGTTTCGATTCCCCGGGCGGCAGCGTAAAGCTTCCAGAGGGCCAGATCCAGAGACACGCTCGCGTTCAGGGAGAAGGTCGGCCGCAACTCTGTTCTGCCGCTCACACTGCAACCAAACTCGTGCAGCTCGGGGATGAGCGACTGGATCGCCGCGATCGGATCGGGAAACCGTTTTTCCTTCAGAACTCGGGCGGCCCGTTCTGCCATCAGACTCATCACCAGATTTCCCCCGGTTTCCGAATGTGCGGCGAACACGGCGGGATCCGACCAGAGCACCGCATTGCCCCCGATGGCGGTCTGTCGAGAGGCCGAGGGCTCCCCGCTCGGCTCTCCGGGATAGAGGGAAGTGATATTGAGCCACTTCTCGTTGAAGGATCCCCCCTTAAAGTGAAACGGTCTTACAAAGGGTTCACGCTGGATCGCAAATCCATAACTTTGGAATCGAATCCCACGGACACTGTCAACCGGCATGCTCTGCTCAACTCACCCGCTACTTCAGCCAATCCAGATCGGACTGGACCAGGCCCACTGGTTGTTGTGCTGCCTGACCCGTACCATATACATATCCCCTGCCTCCTGCCTGTCCCGGCCCTTGTCCTGCCAGTGGACCCGGCAGCTGTACTCTTCGGGAGCAACCAATCGGTGCAGAACGAAGCTCTCCGTCGTGAACACCCCGGTGAACTCCACGGCATTTTCCAAAATCAGATCGGCCACCGGTACGACGAAACGCTTCGCTGTCGGCTGGCTGAACTCTAAAATCAACTTTGCCGCCGGGTCCGCCTCCATTTCGATAACCACAGACTTGGTCGGATCTTCCAGGTAGGCCTGCTTGCGGGAGGTGAAGGACTTGAGGTGTAGTTCCCGATCGGAAAGAGGAGTCAGCCGATCACGAAGCTCCTCGTCGAACGGTCCGGATTGAAAGTGCTTCTCCGTACCTGTGAACGTACCCCCTTCTATGGCGATCTTAACCTCCCACTGACAGATCCTCTCCATGGACAGGGCTGCCCAGGGTCCCCAGCCGTACTGAAAGCGACACTTGGCCCGCCCGGGGAGATTCAATGACGAACTGATCAGGTCCTCCGGAAAAAATCGCTGGACGGTTCTTCCGTTTCGAAGCAGCTCGATCATCTCCAGCGAATCCGCCCCCTCCACCGCAACCTCGAAACTCCGATCCCCAGCAAAGGGCAGCTCGCTTCCCATCGGCTGGCCGTTCAGGGTGACGGCCAGACCGATCCGGTCTCCGGTTACCGCTACGGTCCTGCGGGCTCTCAGCGCCTCGAAGAGACTGCCCGCACCTAGCTCCTCAGCCCAAACGCCGACCATTCCCTCTCCGTAGGCGCCGGGATAGCCGAAATGATCATCCGTGGAGGCTACAAAACCGAAGCGACCGCCCCGGGCCAGTTGATACTCGACTGTCTGGGACACCGAGCGCCCGCCGTTGGAATGAAGGATCATCGGGTAGGGAGCGCGGTCGGACATGGTGCAGCCGTGCTCGGAAAATATCTCCACCACCGGGCTGACGCTGGAATCGAAATGCTGCCAGTTGTATCCCCTCCAGCCGAGCTTGTAGCCGACATGGTGGGGAATAGCCAGGGCGCCCTTGTTCTTGGCAAACTCGAGCAACTTCCCGACCTGATCGGGGAGGAACAACTCCGGCTGGTCCTCCGAAAAAATGAGGCAGTAATCACCGAAAGTGCTGGAGTGCCATTCGTATCCGAGCAAGGATACGAAGTCCGCACTGTTCGCCTCAGCTATCAGCTTTCGTGTCTTGGGCCAGTGCTTGGAATGGGCTTCGAAACCTTTTACCCAGTGCATGTGCCGGTCTCCCGGCATCAGCGGCATGTCGTGCCAGGAGGCATGCCCCGTGAAGGCGAAAAAATCAAGATGCTCCCGGGCGATGTCGATCGATCGTTCCAGGGAACCTTTTGCATATCCAACGGCGTTGTGATTATGCAGGTCTCCCCAGAAGAGCCTGTACTTCTTGTTCATCGATAGCATTCGACTTCCCTCCTTTCACGCACCTGCGCTGCGTTTTGTTAAGGTAATGAATTCAAGGGTTCTCAGAAAAGTTTCCCCGCCTCAATTTGGCGGCGAATCTCGGCAAAACAGCGGTCTCGATCCGCATCCGAAAGGTGCCGCCCTCCGCCAAAGGAGCGTACGCGGCTGTGACCGACCAGATGGGAGGCAAGCCGCCCGCTCAGTTGCTCTTTGATGTCCCGGAAAGCGGGATCTAGGAAGTGGTTGTTGATCTCCGGGGGTTGCTCCTCCAGATCGTAGAGCTCGCCATCTCCGTCATCACAGAGTACGAGCTTGTAGCGATCGGTTCGCACCATGGCGCCGCCGAGCAGCTCGCTGAAGGCGATCTGGTAATAGGGATCAGCCTGTCCCGAGGTTTCAGGTTTTGCGAACAGATCGTTGATGTCCCTACCCTGAACATGGTCCGGCACCTCGATTCCGGCCATGGATAGAAAGGTGGCGTGCAGGTCCAGCCAGTTGACCTGGGCTCGGCAACGTTTTCCTGCGGCGACCCCGGGACCGCTCACAATCAGAGGTACCATCAGCGCACTTTCGTAGAAAGTTTCTTTGAATGGAAGACCGTGGTCCCCGAGGTGATCCCCATGGTCGGAGGAAAAAACGACCAGCGTGGACTCGGACAGTCCCCGGGCTTCGAGGGCTTCTAGGATGTGCTCGATCTGCCGGTCTATCAGGGTTACCGTGGCCAGATAGTACTCCCGGATTTTGCGGATCGAGGATTCTGTGAGATTTCGGTAGTCGGTGCAATACAGCAGATTGCTGATGTAAAAATCCAGAATCTTCGACTGATAAGCCGGCTTGTGTTGCAACTCTTCTGCCGAGCCTACAGGCTTTGGAATCGGCGCATCCCGGTACAGATCCGCGAGCTCCGCAGGCGGGTCGTACGGATCGTGGGGGCTGTTGAAGGAAACCCAACAGAAGAAAGGCTCCTCCGCCCGGACTTCGATCCACTGGGCCGCCATTTCTCCTATAAACGAGTCGATATGCAGTTGACCGGGAAGAGGACTGACCGTTGCGCCCAGTTGTTCCTGGTAACCGGGAAAAGTGGCCGGATGATCCCGTGTGTAACCGTGCTTCTCCAGGTACAGTGTGTAGTCGTCCCGTCTGAAGTAGTGTCGCTTATCCTCCGCGCTGATGCGCAGTCTAAATCCCTCAGGATTGTCCCAGGGATGGAAATGCATCTTACCGATGGCTGCTGTGTGCCAACCGGCCTGGTTAAAAGCCCGAGCAATCGTCGGACTGTCGCCGCGGATCCAGCGGAAGTTGTGAGTTACCCCCGTTACCAGCGGATACTGGCCAAGGATAAAGGATGCCCGAGCAGGCTGGCAAATCGGGGAAACCGAGCTGCATCTATCGAAAACCACCCCTTGCCGCGCTAGGCGATCCAGAGTCGGAGTCTGCATGAACTCCTGCCCGTAGCAAGGAAGCGAGTCTTGCCTCTGCTGGTCCGTAGTAATGAAGAGAATATTCCTGATATCGCCCATCACCTCTCCGTGGTCTGTGAAGGATGCACGAAGAGGGATTGCATGGCTGCCGGGAGGAGGACCGTGGAAATCGGGATGGCGGATATCAGAAGCAGATTGAAGAAATTGTTCGCTCCCAGCATGCTCCAGCCGGCAATCGTAGTAGAGCCCATACCGATCATCAGTAGGGCAGCCACCTTTGACAGGCGCGGACGAAGGCGTGTAAACACCAGTGCCGAGAGGCCCAGCAGCAGGAGGGCGAGCACCATGCTGCGGTCCCACTGATGTACCCGTAGGCCAACGGTGAACAGGACCTGACCCACACCGTCGATGGCGGCGATCCAAATTCCCAGCAAGGGGAGGGGGAGAAGCATATAGGACACCAGCAGCCAATCCCGCTTGAGAATCCTGGAAACCACGGCCAGGACGATCCAGAAGGCTACACCGTACAGACCCAGAAACAGCAGCAGGGAAACGTGCTCGGCGGACACCCCCGACCCGATCACTATGTTGTAGACCGAACCATATACGAAGGTACGGGAAAGAAACACCACAGCCAGTACCGGAGCGAAGCCAAAACCGATCCAGGGATACAACCAATTCGGCTTACCCCGCAGCCAGCCCAGCAGGGTCACGACCAAAAGTAGGGAGAAAACGGGAATCAGTACCAGCGGCCGGGACCAGAGATGGGTGGCGAACAGGCCGGCACCCAGCAGAGCGGGTTGGGCCGCCAGCAGGGCCTCCAGCCAGCTGCCCCTGCTGTGCGCCTCATACAGAAGCCTGGCCACCTTTCGGGGCGCTCCGAACGAATCGATAGCCTGCCTGGCAGCGTCTGCCTCGGTCAATCCCTCAGTCTGAAGGTCCTCGATCTTGTCCTGGAAATAGGTTTCCAGCTCGCCAATGACCTTGCTCTCCGTGTTCGGATCGAGATGAAGACTGGATCTGATCTGGTTCAGGTAGGCATCTACCGTACCCATGACTCCAACCGCTGTTTTACGGATTTATGAACGTGCCGGACTGAGGACCAGATTCATGGCGTTGGAAAACTTGAACCACATGCTGATCCGTTTGATCAACACCTCTTTTCCTCTTTCGGTGATCGTATAGTAGCGTCTCTGCTGCCCATTGGGCTGAACCTGCCACTCCCCACGAATCAAAGCGTCGCTCTCCAGCTTGTGCAGTGCCGGGTATACGGTGCCTTCCCGAAATTTGAAGAATCCGTCACTGCGCCGCTGGATCTCTTTAATCAACCGATACCCGTGAATACGCCCGGATTCACTGATCAGGTACAGCAGCAGGGAATCCGTGTTGCCCCTCAACAATTCCCTGTCGTATTCCAGGGGTGCACTTTTCTGTCGTGGCTCTCTGCGCGGTCCTCGTTTCATGTCTTTCCTCCTCCTTACCTTTCACCTTCTATTCAATCATATTCAGCCCCCTTTTTTCAACCTGCGGGTTTCAAAGTCCGAAGGAATTCGCTAAGCTTCTTTGGCGAGCAAACCATGAAGAAATACTCTGCGGTCATTTTCGATATGGATGGAACCCTTCTAAACACCCTGGATGATCTCGGGGACTGTATGAACCGTGTCCTGAGTCGCTGCAGTTATCCCACCCACTCGATCGAGGACTATAAATACTTCGTCGGTGACGGCATGGTAAATCTGGTAAAGCGGGTTCTTCCGCAAGCCGATCACGATGAGGCAACCATTGGTAGAATCCAGACTGAGATGGTCGAGGAGTACAGCCGGCACTGGGCTGACAAGACCGAACTGTATCCAGGCATTGCCGATATCCTCGATGAGCTGGTTCGACGAAAGATCCAGCGAGCCATTCTGTCTAACAAACCCCATGAGTTTACCACGGTTATAGCCGAAAGATTTTTCAACAGCTGGGGTTTCGATCCGGTCTTCGGTGCCCGAGACGGAGTACCTAAAAAACCGAATCCCGCGGCTGCACTGGAGATCTGCCGGCAGTGGAATCTGGATCCCGGTCAGGTGCTATACGCGGGAGACACGAACACGGATATGCAAACCGCCCGACAGGGCAAGATGTTCGCCCTGGGTGTACTGTGGGGCTTCCGTACCAGGGAAGAGCTGGAGCAGAACGGGGCTCAGGCCTTGATCGCCGCTCCACAGCAGATGCTGGAGTACTTCAGATCCCCCTGAGCTCACAGCGGGAAAACGATTCTCCTATTTCCAGGTGGATTTTCCGCAGAACATCGGCACTGAAGGGAGCCTCCCGCCGCAGCTGTTCGTCCAGAGCCTTTTCTGGTATGAACTGCTGGAGCACAAATCTCTGATGTCCGGGCAGCTGACCGGCCAACCGCAGGATATCATCCGATGTGTGGATCTGGGGAACCACCGTACAGCGCAGTTCGACTTCAACTTCGCCGCAGTTTCTGAGCAGCCGGAGAGTTCGCAGCACCTCTTCCAGCAGCCCTTCATTCCCCTCTTTCAGACCGGCCGCTCTGCTGTAGGCTTCCCAGTCAAGCGGTGCTTTGACATCCACGGCGATATAATCCAGCAGACCTTTCTCCAGCAGCCTGGCAATCATGTTCGAATTGGTACCGTTGGTTTCCAGTCCCACCGATAGACCGAGCTTCTTTACTTCGACTAGAAACTCCGGAATTTGAGTGTTCATGGTCGGTTCGCCCCCACTGACCACCAGAGCCTGATACAGAGATCTGTTCTCCCTCAGGTACTGTATCACGGTTTCAGCTGGCAGGTCGGCGAGTTCCTGCGGACGTTCGACCAGATCGGCGTTGTAGCAGAAGGGACAGCGGAAGTTGCATCCTCCGGTGAACACAACCGTGGCGATCTTTCCCGGGTATTCGATCAGAGAGGTTTTCTGCCAGCCTTTGAAGGTCACCGCAAGCGGTATGGCTTCAGAGAACCGCCGCGGTATGGGCCGGCATCGGCTCCAGAGTTTGGATCTGCCCGTCCGCCGACTCCACAGGCTCGTGTTCCGCAACATTCCCGTCAGTAGATCGAGGAACCATGGTCTGTGTCCGCAGCTGCCGGTCGTAGGTACGCCGGTCGTCGAACTCAACCTGTTTTCCGGGATTCCACTGATCCACCGGGCGCAGATAGCCCACGGAGCGAGACCAGACCTCACAGGTCTCTCCACATGTTGGACAGACATTCTGCTCACCCCTGAGGTATCCGTGCTGCTCGCAGATGCTGAAGGTCGGTGTGAGGGAGTAGTAGGGCAGATGGAAGTTCTCTGCGATCGTTTTCACGAGAGCCTTGGTGGCTTTTATGGAAGGCATCCGTTCGCCGAGAAAGGCGTGCAATACCGTGCCGCCTGTGTATCGGCTCTGCAAAGGATCTTGCAACTTCAGTGCGTCGAACACATCATCGCTGAAACCGACGGGCAACTGGGTGCTGTTCGTGTAGTAAGGCGCCCTCAAGCGCTTGCCGTTGCCCCTGGAGACCGCGTACGTATCCTCGCTGTAGATCTTGATCTCGGGAAAGAGTTTCTTATCGATCCGGGCCAGGCGATAACTGGCGCCTTCCGCCGGTGTGGCTTCCAGATTGAAGATGCTGTTTGTCTCTGCTTGGAAGTCCGCCAGCTTGCCCCGCATGAAATCAAGAGCCCTCACTGCAAACTCCACACCTTCGGGCCGGGTGAGGTCGACTCCCAGCAGGTTGTAGGCCGCGTCGTTCATGCCGATGATGCCGATGGTGGAGAAATGATTCTTCCAATAGTTGCCGAAACCGGTCTTGATATTGCGCAGATAAAAACGACTGTAGGGATACAGACCCCGGTCTGTGAACTTTTCCAGCACCTCCCGCTTGATGATCAGGCTCTCCTTGGCCAGCTCCATTCGGCTTCCCAGGATCTCCAAAAACTCCTGGTCCGAGCCCGCCTCATAGCCGATCCGGGGCAGATTGAGGGTTACCACCCCTACCGAACCGGTCAGAGGATTCGAACCAAAAAGCCCGCCGCCTCGCTTCTGCAGCTCCCGCTTGTCCAGACGCAGACGGCAGCACATGCTGCGCACATCATCCGGTTTCAAGTCGGAGTTGATGAAATTAGAGAAGTAGGGAATGCCGTACTTGGCGGTCATTTCCCAAACAGGATCCAGCTCCGTGCTCTCCCAGGGAAAATCGGGAGTCACGTTGTAGGTTGGTATCGGAAAGGTAAAGGGCCGACCGGTGGCATCCCCCAGGCTCATCGTCTCCGCGAAGGCCCGGTTGAAAATGTCCATCTGCTCCTGAAACTCCCCGTAGGACTTGTCTTTGACCTCTCCCCCGATCACGACGGGCTGGCTGCCCAGATACTCGGGGGCCTTAAGGTCCAGGGTGATATTGGTGAAAGGCGTCTGGAATCCCACCCGGGTTGGCACGTTCATGTTGTAGAGAAACTTCTGCAGGCATTGCTTCACCATGTCGTAGCTCAATCCGTCGTAGTAGATGAATGGAGCCAGCAACGTATCAAAGTTGGAGAATGCCTGAGCACCGGCCGCCTCTCCCTGAAGGGTGTAGAGGAAGTTCACCACCTGCATCAGGGCTACGTCGAAATGCCGGGCCGCTTTTGATTCTACCTTTCCCCGCACCCCACGAAATCCTTCGATGAGCAGGTCCTGCAGATCCCAGCCGACACAGTATGGACCCAGGGTTCCCAGATCGTGGATGTGGAATTCCCCGCTGAGGTGGGCATCCCGGATCTCTTTGGGATATACGCTGTTGAGCCAGTAGTTGCATACGACCTTCTGGGTGATGTGCACATTGAGGCCTTGGAGGGAGTAGGTCATATTACTGTTCTCCCGAACCCTCCAGTCCATCTCGTCGAGATAGTCATCGATAATGGTGATATCTCGGAGAAGCCTGGTAACCTCGCGGATGTTCTTGTGCTGTTCCCTGTAGAGAATGTAGGCCTTGGCTACCTTGGCGTGCCCATTCTCGATGAGAACCTTCTCTACAATGTCCTGAACATGCTCGACGGAAGGAACGCTTCCATCTTCGTACTTTCGTCGAATCCCTTTGACAACCTGATCGGAGAGCTTGAGGGCCTTTGTGAAATCCCGGCCGCCAACCGCCTGGACCGCCGCCCAAATCGCATTGGTAATCTTCTCCTGATCAAAGGAGACGATTTGCCCGTTTCTCTTTCGGATGTTCTCCACTTTGCGTAACATAGTTCCCCTCCCAGTCTGAGTAAATCACAGTTGAAGTCGCTGTGCTGTTAAACTTGCTTTAGTTTTTCTTTAATGTCCTCAGCTCCTTCTCGAACGACTTGAGATCGGTGAACTCCCTGTACACCGATGCAAAGCGGATATAGGCCACCTTATCGAGCTCTTTCAGCCGATCCATGACCAGCTCCCCGATGACCTGCGCCGGAACCTCCCGGCGTCCATAGTTGTACATTTCCGCCTCGATGCCACTGACAAGCTTCTCGATCTCTTCCCTCGGGATCGGCCTCTTCTCGCAGGCCTTGAGCAGTCCGGCCAGAAGCTTGTCCCGATCGAAGCTTTCCCGCCGCCCGTCCTTCTTGATAACCGACACTCCGGTCCATTCGATGCGTTCGTAGGTGGAGAAGCGTCGCTCGCAGGCGAGACATTCACGCCTACGCCTGATGGTACCGAGTTCTTCGAGGTTTCGCTTATCCACTACCCGCGTTTTGGGATGCCGGCAGAACGGGCATTTCATACCCTGCACACAAGATATTGTGTCCCTATTATACCTGAAACCACAAGATACGCAAGTGCCTTGCTTACATTTTTCTAATAAAAAAGTACTAGAATACGATTTTTTTGAGTATGACAGGCCAACAAAAATTTACAGCTTTCCCGCGGCCGAAGAAAGGAAGACGGAAGGATCTTTTGTTTTTCCACAAAATATACTACTCTCTCCTGCGATGATCGGATACCTTGACCTTTTCCCGGAAGCTGTCACCTCCAGTTTCGTGATCCGGCTGGCAGTCGCTTGTTTCCTGGGTGCCGTCATCGGCTTCGAGCGTGATATCCACGGTCGAGCCGCGGGACTGCGCACCAATATGCTGGTCAGCATGGGAGCCGCCCTGTTCATGCTCATCTCCGCAGCCGTGGCCGAAAGCTACTCCGGAGGACCGGAAAGCACTGGCCTGCGGGTGGATCCCAGCCGGATAGCAGCTCAGATCGTTACCGGCATCGGTTTCCTCGGCGCCGGGGCGATCATAAAAGAAGGATTCAATATACGGGGACTGACCACGGCTGCCTGCCTCTGGGTTTCCGCAGGCGTGGGAATGGCCGCCGGAGCGGGCTTGTTCGAGATGGCGATCCTGGTCACCTTGATCGGCGTGTTTACCCTGGTAGTGGTAAACCGGTTTGAAAAGATCTACGCCAAGGACTCCTACCGAGTCCTGGAAATTACCGTGCCGAACGATGCGGACATCTCCAGGTTGATCAACGTGGTCAAACGCAGGCATCTGAAAATTCTCTTCCTGGATTTCGACCGCAACTATCAGACGAATCTCATGGTGATCACCTTTACGATCCGCCTGTTCCACAGGGGGGTGACGGACAAGCTATCCCACGCAATCGTGAAGGACGTGGAGAGCTGCGGGTACACGATGAACAAACTCAAATGGGGGCACTGACAAAAACAACTATGACGACGATCCTGCTCACCCTGTTCCTCGGCATTTTTTGCTTTCAGCCCTTATCGGCTCAATCCCTGCCCGACGGACTGTACGCGGAGATGAAAACCACCAGAGGTACGATTATCCTTGCCCTGGAGTTCGAGAAGACCCCCCTGACCGTGGCCAACTTCGTCGGTCTGGCTGAGGGCACGATTGCCTTCGACAACCGACCGGTGGGACGGCCCTTTTATGACGGCCTCATCTTCCATCGAGTCATTGAGGACTTCATGATCCAGGGAGGAGATCCTCTGGGCAATGGAAGCGGAGGGCCGGGATACAGTTTTCCCGATGAGCTTGCGGCGCAGCTGAAGCACGACGGACCCGGGATTCTTTCCATGGCCAACAGCGGGCCGGATACCAACGGCAGCCAGTTCTTCATCACCCACAATCCGACTCCCTGGCTGGATGGATTTCACGCCGTGTTCGGGCGGGTGATTGAGGGACAGGAGGTGGTCGACGCCATTCGCGAGGGTGATAAGATCGATCGCGTGAGAATTCTGCGAGTCGGAGCGGCAGCCCGGAGCTTCCGGGTCGATCAGACCCTGTTCGACCGTCTGGTCCGGGAAACCCCGGCGCGGCAGAAGGACTATACCGCGCAAGCCCGCAAACTGGCTCTGGGGGAAATCGAACGTCGCTGGCCCAAGGCGCAAGTATCGGCCTCGGGCCTGCGTTACCAGATTCTCAAGCCGGGTTCCGGCGGGAAAAGTCCGGAATATGGAACCAGGGTCACGGTTCATTACAGCGGGCGGCGTCTCAATGGCTTGGTTTTTGACAGCTCTATCCAGCGGGGACAGCCGGCGACCTTTGAAATCGGAAGGGTGATTCAGGGTTGGAACGAGGCGTTGATGAGCATGAAGCGTGGAGAAAAGCGAATCCTTATCATCCCTCCGGAGCTGGCCTATGGCGAGCGGGGGTATCCGGGCGTTATCCCGCCCAATGAGTTCCTGATCTTCGAGGTCGAGTTGCTGGATTTCTAATCCGCCACCTGAATCGCTTCCATCATTCCCTGGCGCCGGGCCAGCACAAAGCTGCTGCCGATGACCATGGGGATGGCCGCACAAAACAGCAGCATCGACGTGGCCGAAGGCGGAGCCAACCGAAATACAGCCAGGTAGACTACGGCCGGTGCGCTTTGAATCGGGATCTGCTGAATGGGAATGGCCAGGCTGGCGTTGGTAATCCTGAAGGCCAGTTGCAGCTTGGCGATGCCGTACATATTGGTGAGCATCAGAATCGCGGAACCTGTCGCGAACAGACTGATCACAGGAAGGTTGAACCTACCATTGAAGATCCGCAGCACCGCACCCATGAACGGGCCAACCCAGAAATTGGAGAGCGCATAAAAAAGACCGGAGCTGATGGCCAGAACCGAACCACGGTAGTGGGTGATGCGTTTCTGGAGTACCTCCAGAATCAAGATCAGGGTCGCACAAATCAGGGAAAACACGGCTGCTCTCAACAGAAAATTTCCGGCCAGTACGTTGAACTCCCCGAGATCGATGCTAATGCGGCTAAAGCCCAGCAGGGTGATTGCGGTAATGAGGAGGAGGATTCCTGCTGTCTCAACGAAACCCAATCGCTCTTTGAGGAACCAGATCGAACCCAGGACCAGAACTACCAACCCGGAGGCCATGAGACCCGGAATCAGAGCCGGTCCGAGCCGAGCCTGGGCCAGCAGAAAAAGCGCGCTGCCCAGTCCCATGTGGACGACGAATCCTGCCAGCCACAGGGGATGCCGAATCAAGCGGGCGAAGAATCCGCGTCGACCGGAGGTGATCTTGTTGACCACCTTCTTTTGCATCAAGACACCGATGTTGTGGGCGACCCCCGAAAGAACCGCCAGGAGCACGCCCAAACCATACATCCGATTCCCTCAGGCCAACCTTCAGCCCCAGGATTCGAACAGCACCAGGTCATCCACGGATCGGCGTTTCTTCGCCCCTGGGCTGTCCGCAGGATAGCCCAGGGGCGTGAAGGCGATCGGCTCCACCGATTCCGGCAGCTCGAGGATCTCACGGGCCGCCCGGGCGTCGAAAGCCCCGATCCAGCAGCTTCCCAGCCCCTGATCGGCAGCCGCCAGGATCAGATGGTCCATAACGATGGCCGCATCCACCTCACCGTAGCTCTTTCCGTCGGAGCGCACCCAGCAGCTGTCGGTCAGGACGCACACTCCGATCACCAACGGTCCCTGGACGAACCAATCCCGCCCGTATATCCGCTTCAACTGTTTCTCCCGCCCGTCGGTGTGGATGACCAGGAGACGAAAGGCCTGACGATTGGCCGCCGTCGGAGCCAGGCGAGCCGCTTCCAGCACTCTGTCCAACACCTCGTCGGGCACAGGGTCCCGCTTGTAAGCCCGCACACTGTAGCGCGCCCGAATCAGTTTTTCGAACTCCATGACTGTTCCTCCCTTCGGATTTATTCCACCACCACGCCCTTCTTGAGAATGAGGTTGGCGTATAGAGCCTGCTCCCCGGTGGCCAGGATGGCGTAGGCCTGTTTGGCCCGCTCGTAGAAGGCGAATCGCTCGACGAATTCGAAATCCGCAAACTTCGGCTCGGCATTTTTGATAATGCGGCGGTACTGCTCCCAGATCTTCGGCTCCGTGGGATCACCGGGCACCACGGCCATCAGGGCTACGGGATGTTCGACGAAGCTGTCGAGGGGGAAGAACCTCAGGATGGCTTCGAGCAGCTCGGGAATCCCGTGACCGTCGGCGCGCAGCAGGCGCCGGGCCATGCTGGCCGCGGGGAAGTTCCCGTCACCGATGATCAGTTCATCCCCATGGCCCATCTCCATCATCACTTTAAACAACTCAGGTGAAATAATCGCAGGAATACCTTTCAACATCTGTCTCTCTCAACTTTCGCTAAGCCCGCCGCAAGCCTCACCGACCTAAAGCGACTAGGCATGAGTCAGCTATCCATACAGCGGCCCGAAATTACCGCAGGCCCGATAATCCGCACCCTCGGGATCCATGCCGAAGGCCGCCCAGGCGCTGGGCCGGTAGATCGTCTCCACGTTGTGCATGCACACGGGAATGCGCAGCATAGAAGCCAGCGTGATCAGGTCGGCCCCTATGTGTCCGTAGCTGATGGCGCCGTGATTTGCCCCCCAGTTGGCCATCACCCCGTACACGTCGCTGAAGGGCTCCTTTCCCGTAAGTCTTGGCACGAACCAGGTGGTGGGCCAGGTGGGATTGGTGCGGGCGTCCAGAGCGTCGTGGACCTTGTCCGGCAGCTCGGCCGTGTGCCCCTCGGCGATCTGCAGTACCGGTCCTAAGCCGCTCACCAGGTTCAGCCGGGACATGGTTACCGGCATGCCTCCTTTGGTGAGGAAGTCGGTTGAGTAACCGCCTCCGCGGAAGTAGCCCACGTCGGCAGGCCGCCATTCGGTGACTTCCAGACATCTGTTCGCCTCTTCCGGTGTCACCTCCCAGAAGGGCTTGATCACCGGCTTTCCCTCCCGGCTCATCTGGCCGGTACCGTCCAGAGCGGCGGGTCCGGAGTTGATCAGGTGGATGATTCCCCCTTCCGCCAGTCCCTTGGGCGCGATGCCGGTAACTCTCTGAATCGCTTCTGCGCTCCAGTAGGTGCGGACATCGGCGAAAACTTGAGCAGTGCCGGTGAGCAGATAGCCGAACAGCATGGACACGCCGTTGAGGCTGTCGTTTTCCGTGGCCAGGATGTAGGGTGCACGGATTCCGTTCCAGTCGAAAGAGGAGTTGAGGATGGCTTCCATGAAGTCGCCATTTGGAAAGTGATCGGTCCACTGCCGCTGGCCCTGAAAACCGGCGGCCAGGGCATTATGGCCCAGAGCTTCCTCCCCGAATCCCAGTTCGGTCAGGCGGGGATTGCCTACCATCAGGTCCCGGGCGATCAGGGTCATCTGCACCACCCTCTCCCAGTCCCTGTCTTTCTGCTCGCGGGAACGCTGTTTTTCGGCCGGATTATCGTCTGCTCCCTCCTTACAGTGTTTCTTCACCCAGGCCATGGCCCGCTGGAACTCCTCTTTGTCGTAGATCTCTTCGTCGAAGCGGCGCACGAACTCGCTCATATCCACATATTCGTTGCGCATGCCGAGATAGCCCTGAAAAAGCTCCTCCTGAACGATAGAGCCGGCAATGCCCATGGATACCGAACCCAATGACAGGTAGCTTGTACCCCGCATCGTGGCCACGGCCAGTCCGGAGCGCACGAAGCGAAGCATCTTTTCCCGTACATCTTGAGGCACCGAGCTGTCCCCCGCATCCTGAACGTCCCTGCCGTAGATTCCGAAGGCGGGCAGTCCCTTCTGATTGTGCCCCGCCAGTACCGCGGCCAGGTAAACCGCCCCGGGCCGCTCGGTGCCGTTGAAGCCCCAAACAGCCTTGGGTATCAGGGGATCCATGTCCATGGTCTCCGAGCCGTAGCACCAGCAGGGTGTCACGGTCAGGGATACCCCCACTCCCTCCCGGGCAAATTTTTCGGCGGCCATGGCCGCCTCAGCCACCCCGCCGATGCAGCGATCGGCGATCACGCATTCCACCGGCAGGCCACTGGCATGGCACAGGTTCTCCGAAATAATTTTAGCCGCGGTCTTGGCCATTGCCATGGTCTGGCCTTCCAGGCTCTCCCGCACCCCGCCTAGCCGGCCGTCGATGGTCGGACGGATTCCGACCTTTGGCGTTCCCCCCTTCATCCGATTTTCCGGCGGATTCATTTTAAACTGCTCTTTCGTCATTCTGTCCTCCAAGTATTGTTGCTTTCTCTATTCCTGATACATCGCCAGTACGTTCTCTATGGGTACATCACGGGTCACCAGGTGAGATGGTCCCAGAAGCATTCCCCCCTGCCCGCAAAACAGCTCCTTGATCCTGAAGGCTTCTTCCCGCACCGCTTGAGCGGTGCCTTGCGCCAACAGTTGCTGCAGATCGATCCCACCGTGAAAGCAGAGGTCCTTACCGAACTCCCGTTTTAAATCCTCGATTTTCATCCTCCGGGCGCTGGTCTGGATCGGATCCAGTATGTCAACACCGATTTCGATTAGATCTGGAATCACATCATAAAGATCACCGCAGCAGTGGAAATACACGATCAAATCGTATCTCTTGGCATCGGAGATGATCCTTCTATAGAAAGGCTTGAAAAACTCCCGCCAGCTTTCGGGATCCATGAACAGGTTGTTCTGACAGGCGAAATCATCCCACATACCGAAGATCTCGATCCTGTCGCCGATCCGCTCGAGGTTCAGCCTGCTCAGCTCGACACAAGTCTCTCCCACGCGATCAATCAACGCATGAGCGAGTTTGGGCTCTGAAGCTATGTCGATGAGCAGTTTGTCCATTCGCCTCAAATAGCTCGATAGTATAAAGATAGTGTTGAAAAAATAGGTACAGGTAAAGTGGAACTCCGAGGGCTGTATGTCGCTGGTGGACACGTACTCAGCCGCCGCCTTGGCATCCCCTGAAGGCGCTTCCCGGGTGATCATCGTGGTATAGTGATCGAAATCGAACCAGTCGGGCTGGGGAAAGCGATGAGCAGCGATGTCGCTTACAGTGGTGGCAAACTCAAGGGGGGGATCTTGGAAGAAGTCAAATTCGAAAAACCGCCCCTGTTCATCGTAGACGGCTCGGGACTTGATGCCGAAGGGGAAAAAGTACAGCTTGTCGTGTTCACAGTCAAACTCAGGACCCACATATTTCGGAATGTAGGTGTAGTATTCATTCAACGATGCACCGCCTGAAAAAAAATCCGCTCCCAGGCACTCAATCAACTCTTTGTCCCAGAAGATCGATTCGCCAATGCCGAAATAATCGATCAACTTGCCGTTGATCACCTCATCGCCCCGGTACATCATCGGAACTTTGTGTACGGGATTGTGACGTATTGCATCGAGCACGAGCTGCTTACTTCCCACCATCTACCATCAACCTTGGCTTCTCATAAAGCGAGCGAGTACACTTAGAGCTCTTCCCCTCAGGGGTAGACACACTCCCGGGCGGCATCCGCATACGCCTGAATGTTTTCCACCGGCGTTTCGAAGAAGTGATCGGCGCAGGACAGGATATAGCCGCCGTCATAGCCCACTTTCTCGAACAGGGTATGTACCTGCCTTCGGATTGTCGCAGGAGTACCCCGAGTCAGGACGTTGAACTGATCCATGCCCCCGATCAAAGCCAGCCGCTTGCCAATCCTCTTCTTATAATCCCAGGGTTCCTGGTTGCCTCCGATCGACGGGGCGGCCAGGGTCTCGGAGGCGTCGCAGCCGTTGGCCACGATGTGCTCCTCGATACCGTGGGTTCCCCCGCAGGTGTGGTAGGTGACCTTGAAGCCGAAGCTGTGCAGGGCATCGTGCATTTTACGATCGTAGGTCAGACAGAACTCCTCGTGCAGGGTCGGCGAGATTAGCGTGGAGGAAGAGGAGCCGCCCCCTGTTTCTACAAGATCGAATTTGGCGCCCTTCATGCTCTCGATGAACCGAAGCTTCTTGTCAAATAGAATTTGCATCAGCTCGTGCACCCAGGCTGGGTCGTCCATGGCTTTAAAGATCAGCTGGGTGATGTCCATCAGGCAGGCGGCGTGCTGCCAGCAGCCCGCCTGATCGCCCCAGACGAAACCTCGCACGATACCGGCATCCCCGACCTTCGCGTAGAACTCCTCCAGGGATTTCAAATCCAGCTGGGGCACGGGCATGTACTTACGGATCAGCTCCAGATCCTCGTCTTTCTTGATCAGGTATTCGGTGATCCAGGTTGTCTTGCGGTCTCCGCCGGTCTTATAGGTCAACACCCCCTCCGGGGTGGTGATGGTGTGATGATTGATGCGGTTTTCCGGATCTTTGGAGATCACCTCCACCTCGTCCCGCCACTCGGGTGTAGAGGCCTTGGTGTAGTCCGCATTCACCAGCCAGAACTGCCCCATGTCTTCGAAGTACTGGATCTGTCCGTCCATCCCGAAGTGCTTGAATGCCTCGACATCGCTGATCCCATCTAGATAGGTATCCAGGTGATAGCCCTGCCATTGATGTACGGAAACCGGAAGCCGATCGGGCTTTTCTCTATTCAGGGCGCACATCATTCGTTCTTTGGACGTCATATAGATCTCCTAAATTCTATGTGAATTTCCGACAGAGCGGTCAACGACATTTGACAGGACCTCCCCGGCAGAGCCTTGGATGAAGATCTGTGCTTCGTGATCCAGACCTGTCGGCTGGTTGTTAATGATCACCACTTTGCCGCCGTGCCGGCGGGTTTCTCCTGGAATTCCCGCCGCCGGATACACCAGCAGGGAAGTACCCACTGTGATCAACAGGTCCGCTTTTCCGGCTTCCGAAAAGGCACGCCGGGTTTCCTCTTCGGGCATGGCCTGGCCGAAAGAGATCGTGGCCGGCTTCAACCAGCCGCCGCAGTCATCGCAGCGGGGACACTCGCCGGCTGAAGCCGGATGCCGAGCGAAAAAAGGCAGCACCTCCTCCCACTCGAAGCGTTTGCGGCACTCAAGGCAGGCGATGTAGGCATTGCTGCCGTGTAGCTCGATCACCCTATCCTCGGGGATGCCCGCCTTCTGATGAAGCCCGTCGATGTTCTGGGTGATCATCGTTTTCAGCAAGCCCGCTTCGAACAGGCGAGCCAGGGCTCTGTGCCCGGCATTGGGTTCGGCATCCAGCATTTGGGGGTAGCTTTCGATCTTGCGCCGCCAGTATTCCCTGCGAGCGGTAGGATCCTGTAAGAAATCCTGAAGCTCGATCGGGCGCATCTTAGTCCAGATACCTTGAGGCCCCCTGAAATCGGGAATGCCGCTCTCAGTCGAGATCCCCGCTCCACTGAAGGCAACCAGGTAGCGGCTGGAGCGCACCAGAGCGACGAGTTCAGTTATCCTCGTTTCAAGCTGCCGATCGAAGGCCGTCATAGAATGATGCCCACCATCCAACCTCAAAATTGCTGACGGATAAAGGCCCCGGGTGGAACCCGGGGCCCTGTTCGACTTGTCACACAGGCGCTGCTGGATACGGTCGTTTCCCTGGCAACCTCTCACCCGGGCGACCATATCCCTGCAGCCGCTGCCCTACATGTTCTGGTCAACGTTGGACTTGTCGATGACGAATCCGTCGATGAGCAGCTTCTTCACCGACTCCTGGCCATTGATCTGCGCGACCAGGCTGCGCAGGCTCACCTGAGCCATTTGCTTGTTATCCTGCTTGATGGTGGCGGTGAGCTCACCGTCCTTGATACTCTTGAGGGCATCAGGCAGGCCGTCAAAGCCGTAGACCTTGACCTTGCCCAGCAAGCCCCGCTGCTTGACCGCAGACAGGCCGGCCAGGGCACCGGGATCCCAGCAGCCGAATACGGCTACCGTATCCGGGTTGGCGGCCAGTTCATTGGTGGCCGTCTCCAGGGCGGTGGCGGGATCCCAGTTGCAGGCGCGGAAGACAACTTCGTAACCGTTGGCCTCCAGAACCTGCTTGACCCCATCTCTGCGGGCATCACCGGTCTGATGACCCAGGGTTCCGCCCAGGATGATGACCGTGCCCTTGTCCGTTGTGTCCACGATGTACTGCCCCAGAATGCGAGCCGAGGCCAGGTTGTCCGTTTGCGCCAGAGCGCTAACGTGGGGATGGTCGATGGCCGTGTCGACAGCGACCACGGGGATTCCCTTGGCTTTGGCGCGATCCAGGGATTCGCCGAAGGCTCGATTGTCAATCGCACCGATGATGATGCCATCCACACCTCTGTTGATGGCATTGTCCACCGAGTCCTTCTGCACCGCCGCATCCGCCGTGGTGGGGCTCATGTCCAGGAGCTCTACGCCCAGGGCACCGGCTTCCTCTTTCATGTACTGAGCCATCTGAGCCCAGAAAGCCGTCAGCCCACCCGGATATCCGGTGTAGGCAATTGTGATCTTTCCTTCCTCTGCCGCGGCTGGTTTTTCACCACCGGCACCTGCGAAAACCAAACCGGAGATGCAGAAAAGCGATAGGAAGACCAGAGCGATCGATTTGAGAATACTGTTCATACCGTACTCCTTTTGTTTTTTTATCTCCCGTTCAACGAACGGTCTCATGCCTTTGCTTCTCGTCTGCGCTGGATCACATCCAGCCAGACCGCCAATATGATCACGATCCCGATACTGATCTGCTGCCACGATGAGCTCACCCCCAGGTGACTCAATCCGGCATTCAGAGTGGTCACGATCAACACGCCGATAACGGTACGGCCGATGCCGCCCACTCCGCCGGACAGGCTCGTACCCCCGATAATGACCGCGGCTATGGCGTTGAGCTCCATACCCACGCCGAAGGCTGAGTTCGTGAAGTTCAATCGGGCCACGAGGATAATCGCCGAGATAGCGGCAACCAGTCCGCCGATCGTGTAGTAGATGACGTAGTACTTCTTGACCGGAACACCGGCCAGACGGGAAACCTCGTTGCTGCCCCCGATGGCGTAGCAGTTGAAACCGATCTTGGTCCTGGACAGAAAGACGTATACCAGCAGAAAGGTAACGGCCATGATGCTTATGGGAATCAGGTATCCCTTGCCGATCATCTGGAAGGCTTCGGGGAAGCGGGACATATCCTGGTTCATGCCAACAATCTCCGCCAGACCGCGGAAGGACTTCATCATCCCCAGGGTTGCGATGAAAGCGGGAATTCCCGTACCCACGATGATGACCCCGTTGAAGGCGCCGCAGGCCGCACCGACAGCCAGGCTGATCAGTACGACCCAGACAACCGGCACATCGGCGATGAGCAATCTTCCCGCGCAGACTCCCACAAGGCAGAACAACGAGCCGATCGACAGGTCCAACCCTCCGGAAATCAGCACAACTGTGGGCCCGGCGGCCAGGGTTCCGAGAATCACCGCCTGGGTGAGAATGGTTTTGGCCGTATCGAAGGTTCGAAAGCTCGCAGAGGCAACCACGAAAATCAGGTAGATGATCACCAGCCCCAAAAGTGGCTGAATGCTCTGCAGCACACGAG
The DNA here is from genome assembly GCA_020353535.1 of Spirochaetaceae bacterium. Lineage (GTDB taxonomy): Bacteria > Spirochaetota > Spirochaetia > SZUA-6 > DRHE01 > JAFGQJ01. Next base: position 1,393,300 of record CP070696.1, read on the forward strand.
ACCTCGTTTCCCTGTTCTTATTCATACCCTGTGTCTCCATCCTCATTCAGCCGCATTTCGGTGCACAACCCTAGGCGGCCCCGATCGCAGTTCTCAGGATATCCTGCTCTGTGGCCTCGCCCTGTTTGAACTCTTTAGCTATCCTGCCGTGATACAGAACAATCGTTCTATGACCCATCTCCACCGCCTCTTGATAATCGGAGGTGAGCATGAGAATCCCGATGCCCTGCTCCAGCAGCTCATTCATTAGCGAATACACCTCTGCCTTACCCCGGATATCGATTCCCCGGGTCGGTTCGTCAAAGACAAGGACCTTGCTCCGGGTACCGAGCCACTTGGCCACCACCGCCTTCTGCTGGTTACCTCCGGAGAGCTGATTCGCCTTGGTCTCCCTGTTAGGCGCTTTAATATCCAGTTTGTTCATGAACTGGTCGCATTCTCTGTCGATCGCTCTGTGATTGATGAATCCCGCCTTGGTCAACCGCGCAGAATTGGGCAGACCGTAATTGTCGCGGAGGCTGAGAACAAGGATGAGTCCTAAGGCTTTCCTGTCCTCGGCCAGATAGGCCAAGCCGGATTCGATTGCCCGCTTGGGAGTCGAGAAGTTGATTTTCTCCCCCTCGACAAAGACGCTGCCGCTGTCAATGGGATCGATCCCGCAGATGGCCCGGCCCAGTTCCGTCTTGCCGGCTCCCATCAGTCCGGTGACACTGACGATCTCACCTTTGCCCACGTTCAGGGATATCCCGTTAAGCGTGTCCCCCTGGCGTATGTCTTCAATCCGCAGCGCTTCCTCCCCACGGGGAACGCCCAGTTCGGGGTACTGGTTTTCGATCTTGCGTCCGATCATTCGTTCGATGATCTGGTCGAGAGTGATCTCAGCGACCTTATAGGTCCCTTCGTTTTCCCCATCCCGCAGAATCGTTACCCGATCCCCCAACTCATGGACCTCCGCATAGCGGTGGGATATGTAAATGAAGCCCACTTTATGACTTTTTTTCAGCTCTTTGATCACCGAAAAGAGGTTCTGACGGGAACGGTCCTCCAGCACGTCGGTAGGCTCGTCCAGAACGAGCACCTGGGCGTCCTTTATAAGTGCCCTGGCAATTTCCACGAGTTTCTGCTGTGTGACGCTCAAGGAACCGACGACGGCATAGGGATCGAGATCCATGTGGAACTTGTTCAAATAGAAGGCGGCCTTCTCATACAGTTCTTTTATCTTCACAAAGCCAAGCTTACGGGGCTCCATGCCGAGAAACATGTTGCGGGTAATGTCCAGCTGAGGAACCAGGTTGAGTTCTTGGTAAATGAAGCTCAAGCCCAGGTGCAGAGAATCAGCGGGGCTGTGGATGGTTACAGGTTGGCCGCGAACCAAGATATCCCCCTCATCCTTGGTATAGGCGCCGCTTAAGATCTTGATCAGCGTACTCTTGCCCGCACCGTTTTCCCCAAGGAGCATATGAACCTCCCCCGGCAGCAGGGAAAAATCCACCCGATCCAGGGCGAGGACACCGGGAAAACGTTTGACAATCCCCTTCATTTCAACGAGGGGTGCGTTGGCAATTTCGGTTCCCATAGACTCCAGCACTTGATTTCACTTTTATAACACGATGATAAAAGTTTTGTCAATAACACTTGTTGAAAAAAGAGTATAACGATATACTATATGTCATGGCAGGAAGGCCGACACTGAAACAGGTGGCGGAAAGGGCTGGTGTCTCATTAGGCATGGCCGGTCGGGTACTCGGGAACTACGGCTACTTCAGCGACATCACAAAAAAGAAAGTGACGGATGCAGCCAGAGCACTGAACTACACACCGAACGTGATCGCCCGCTCCCTCAGAACCCGCCTCACGAAGACGATCGGGGTGCTCATCTCCGACATCACCACCTTCTTCTGGACAACCCTGGTTCGAGGAATTCAGGACAAAGCCGGCAAGGCAGGATACAGCGTTATCCTCTGTAACAGCGACGATGAATCGGAAAACGAGCAGCTGTACCTGTCCACCCTTTTTGAGAGAAACGTTGACGGATTGATCGTATCACCAACACCGCACAATCACTCCTACCTCAAAAAGCTCGCCCGCGGCCTGGTCCCGCTTGTTCTGGTTGACAGAGGGGTGAAGGGATTGCGCGTTCCCACGATCAAGTCGGACAATCAGGCCGGGGCCTATGAAGCCGTCAAACACCTCATTGAACTGGGTCACGATCGTATCGCCATCATCACCGGCATCCCCGATGTGGAGACCAGCGAGGAACGATTTGTCGGATATCGACAGGCTCTGCAGGACAAGGGCATCCCCATTCGCAAAACCCTGATCCGGCAAGGACACTTCCAGAAGGATCAGGCTTTTATCGCCACTCAGGAACTGTTGCGGATGAAGAGATCTCCCAGCGCGATTTTCGTCTCAAACGAGCCTATGGTCAGCGGCTGTATTTTGGCCCTCAAGGAGGGGGGAGTGCGAATTCCCGAGGACATCTCTGTAGTCGGATTTGACGATCCCGTATGGGCTTCCTACATGGATCCGCCCCTTACCGCGGTCAGCCAGCCGAGTTACACAATGGGCATCCTGGCATTCGATTATTTACTCGCGCAGATTTCCAACAATGTGATAGATAAAAAATACCTCGAGGATGTCATCCTCAAGCCGACGCTGGTTATCCGAAAATCCTGTGGTTCCAGATTGACGGATCACGATGTTCAACCTGCACAGGGAAATTCGAAATCTCACTATTGCTAGCCGCGGAGATATATGCTACTCCCCGTCAATCCTCCCGCCAGGGGTAGTGGTGGTGGGGTGCCCGTAATCCCTCGTTCACCAATTCCAGGTATTCGGAGCGGGAGAGCTCGACTGCTCCCAGGCTGAGGATATGGGGTGTAACCTGCTGGCAGTCGATCATCAGGAAATCATGCCGCTTTAGCCAGCGGCAGAGATGTACCAGTGCCACCTTGGAGGCGTTGGCCTCCAGCGAGAACATCGACTCCCCGAAGAACACCCGGCCTAGAGTCAGACCGTACAATCCCCCGCACAGTCTCCCCTCCCGGTACACGGAGACGCAGTGGGTGATGTACCTTCGGTAGTGCAGGCGCGTATAAGCTTCGAAGAAGCTCCGGTCGATCCAGCTTCCCTCCTGGCTCCGCCTCGGTACGGTGCCGCAGAGAAACACGACCTTTTCGAAATCCCTGTCGAACTGAACATCGAAGCGCCCCTGTTTGAGTGTCCGCTCCAGGCGCTTTGAAATCCGGAGACGATCTGGAAACAAAACCGGTCGCGGTTCCGTTGAAAACCACATGATCGGCGGCCCATTGAACCAGGGGAAAATCCCCTTGCTGTAGGCTTCGACGAGTACCCGCTCCGTTAATTCCCCCCCCACGGCGATCAGACCGTTTTCATCTGGTTGGAGAGAATCGGGAAATACCGGTTCGGAATGGGAATCGATGATATAGGGCAAGCCGTTCATTGGGCTATTTTTCATGAGCTGTCAATACCTGCAGTAAAAGAGGCTCGATGCGCTTTCGCGAGGCCACGGTTACTCCCTGATCGAAACTGCGAATTATGACTCGCCGATCTTTGGCCGGCCGCGGCTTCCCTGGTCCCTTCGGCCCGCCGATCTGTGCAGGAATCTCCGACAGTCCGAGAGGCTTCGCGAGGCGGGAAACCACCCGCTCCAACATGCGCGCATCCGCAGAACATAGAATCAACTGACGCCGGAACTGTTTCCCGTCCAGATACAACAACACAACCAGAAGGTCCAGAGCCTTTCCAGCCAAATAGCTCGTAAGCCCTTCCTCGAAAAGCAGGTCGCGCTGCCGCCAGCTCTCGAGCAGGATAGGGACGCTGCTCATCCCGATACGCACCGATCCGACCTCCCGTTCTTTGTAGTCCTTTCGCAGCAATTGATCGCTATCCAGTCCTTCGATGTTGGAGCGTTCACGAACCAGCCCCTCGTAAAGAGCGGACTTATCGGCAGATCCGATCCGTGTCAACCAGCGTGCAATTTCTCTGTCCCGTTCTGTCGCCCTGCCGGCTTTGGTGTCCAAGTTGATTGTATCCAGCAGCACCACCGCCAGTAGCAGGGTCGCCAGCTCAGGATCCAGAATATCGGGTTTTCGTTTCACTATCTGCTCGGCCACAATCGTGCATGCGGAGCCCGTCGGCTCCACGATCCAGCGCCTCAGGTGCGGTGGACGACCCGTTCCAGACGGCGGCGGCACTGGAGCCTCCGCGTGATGGTCGATCACCTCGATTACTCGCATACGCAGATCCGTGGCAAGATCGGAATCCTGGGTGTCCACCAAGACGAGTTCACCTTGCCTTGCGGACAGAAGATTTCCCAGGACGATATCATCGGCGAACAACAGATTTTCCCACCTGAGGCCCACTCGTTCGAACAGGTAAACCGCCTCGGGCCTCAGAGGAAGATCCCCCCTGGGAACAGGCAGATAGGGAATTACCGGACCAGAAAGGGCAGCCTCCCGATCGAGCAGATACGCGTAGGCCAAAGAGCCGGCGATAGAATCCAGATCCGCGGCGCTGCTGCCTATCACCACCACCACAGGCGCTGCCGACTCAGCCTCAATAACATCACTCCTGGCCCGACTTAGGTAGACATTCAGCGCCTTCAGAGGGCTTCCTCCACCGACCTTTTGGCGGCCACGGGCAGGCGTATGAGTTTGTGGCGGGAGGTTTCGCCGGACAGGATAACGATCTCCGATTTTGACACGGCGAATGCTTTGGCCAGGAACTTCATCAGTTCCCTGTTCGCCTGCCCCTTCAGGGCGGGCGCCCGAATGCGCAAAACCAGCTCCCCGTTCCTCGCCCCCACAATCTGATTCCTCACCGATTTGGGGATGACCCGTACCTTGAGAATGAGGTTCTCCGCTTTTGTCGTAAAAGGCTTTGCTTCATCCGACATGGTCGTTCGTCCAGAATGCTACAGACCCGATCCGTCTGCTTCCGGTCAGGCAAGCAACTAAAGAAACGATAGGCGCATTTACACTCCTTGTTCAAGGTCTCCGCGTTGCACTCAAATAACTAACCGAGCCAAGGGAGGCGGCAACCGATCGGGAAGTATTATTCCGAGCCACTACGCTGAAGCATTGCCTTGCCAAAAGCGGCTCCCCGGTTCATACTCGTATCAAATTAGAGAAAAATCATCCAGCTACAATTACCCAGGAGGAAGCAATGCCCGCCGTTGAAATTCGGACAAACGTCTACTGGATCGGCGTCAATGACCGCACCACCGATCTCTTCGAAGGTATCTGGCCGATTGAGGAAGAAGGGGTATCGTACAACTCCTATCTGCTCTTGGACAAGAAGAAAGTCCTGATCGACCTGTCAAAAGCGCTGAAAACCGACGAGTTCTTCAGCCAGATCCGGGATCTGACTCCAATCCAGGAGTTGGACTACATCGTGATGAATCATCTGGAACCCGATCACACGGGCGTTCTGAAAACCTTCCTGCAGATCAATCCCAAGGCAACCATCCTCGGTACCCCGAAGATGAAGGAGCTGCTTGCGAACTTCTACGGCGTTACCGAGAACTTCAAGGTGGTCGAGGATGGAGAGATCCTGGATATCGGCAGCCGCAAGCTGCAGTTCTTCCACACCCCCTTTGTTCACTGGCCGGAAACCATGATGACCTACGACACTTCGGAAAAGATTCTGTTTTCCTGCGACGGTTTCGGAGGCTATGGAGCGCTGGTCGGCACGATCTTCGATGATGAATGTAAGAACCTTCGCTTCTACGAGCAGGAGTCCCTCCGCTACTACGTGAACATCGTAGCCAAGTTCAGTAAACCCACCCTCAACGCAATCGGCAAGCTTGGAGGAATCGAGGTCGACGTGATCGCCCCCTCCCACGGATTGATATGGAGAAGCAATCCGGGACGAATTATCGAGCTGTATAAAAAATGGGCCGAATATGCCAGCGGTCCTACCGAACCCGGAATCACCCTGGTATACGGCTCGATGTACGGCAACACCGAGCGGGTGATGGACGTCGTTGCCCAGGGAATAACCAGCGCCGGGGTTGACCTCCAGATATTCGATGCCGCCCGTACGCACGTCAGCTACATCCTGCCTGCCCTCTGGATCAACTGGGGCGTGGTCATCGGTGCACCGACCTACGAAGGAGCGCTCTTTCCGCCGGTGATGGACGTACTGACTCACGCCGCTGTAAAGCGTATCCTCAACAAGAAAACGGCGATGTTCGGAAGCTACGGGTGGAGCGGCGGAGCCCTGCGCAACATCAAGCAGATCATCGAACCGATAAAGTGGGAGCTCGAGGATTCCTTCGAGTTCAACGGCAGCCCAACCAAGGAAGACCTGGAACATGCCAGGGAGTTTGGACGGGCGTTCGCAGAGAAGATCAAGAAGGGGTCCTGAAGCGGACGGAGAATTGCCCCCGCAGGACAACGCAGAGTGGGAGGGAATGTGACAATTGAGATCCTGTTCACCCTGATCGGCGGACTCGGTCTGTTTTTCCTCGGCATGAGGACTATGTCCGATGCTCTGCGAAAAGTCGCTGGTGACAGCTTCAAAAAGACCCTCGAGATCATTACTAAAAGGCCGATCTTCGGACTGCTGATCGGCACCTTTGTAACTGCCCTGATACAAAGTTCCAGTGCTACCACGGTCATGACCGTGGGTTTCGTAAACGCCGGCTTGCTCACCCTGCGCCAGGCAATCTCAATCGTCCTGGGAGCCAACATCGGCACTACCCTGACAGCCTGGCTCGTCTCCTTTCTGGCAGTCTTTAAAATCACCCGCTACGCCCTTCCGGCGATCGGGATCGGCTTTTTCCTCACCATCCTGGGGAAGCGGCAAAAGATCCGTAGATGGGGTCAGCTGCTGCTGGGCTTCGGGCTGTTGTTTGTGGGATTAGGCTTCATAAAGGACGCCTTCGGTCCGCTGCAGGAACGGGCGGTATTGAGGGAGTTCATCGTTCGCTACGGTTCCTACCCTGGTCTGGGTATATTGATCGGTATGCTGGTCACGATCGTCCTGCAAAGCTCCTCCGCAACGATCGCCCTGTTGCAGATCATGGCATTCTCCGGATTGATCGACTTTCACATCGCCATTCCGATCATCCTCGGTGAGAACATCGGCACAACCATCACCGCCGAACTGGCCGCACTTGGCACGAATCTCAACGCCCGCCGTACCGCCCGCTCCCACGCGCTGTTGAACATATTCGGGGTATCCTATATGGCCGTGCCCGTGTATCTGGGCTGGTATGCACGGCTGATCGAAACGCTCATCCCGGGTCCGGTGACGCATGGGAACATCATGTTCCATATCGCCCTGGCTCATACCGTGTTCAACGTAATCAATTCCGCTTTCGTATTCCTGCCCCTGGTGGGGCTGTTGGAGAAGGCGGCGACAAGGTTAACCCGGAGCCGGAAAGACTCCCTCGAGCTGGCACCGATCTATCTGGAAAAACACCTGCTTGACACTCCGCCTCTGGCCATCCAGCAGTCGATTAAAGAGCTGATTCGCATGGCCGGCATAGCCAAAGACGCACTGATAAGCGCAATCGGGTGTTTCTTCGATTACGATGCCGCCATGGAAGCGCGTGTTCGGCAGCAGGAGGATACCGTTGATCTGCTTCAGAAAGAAATCACCCAGTATCTGATCGAGATTTCGGAGAGGAATCTGGACGAAGCAGAGGCGGAAGAGATTCCCGTGCTGGTTCACTCGGTGAACGATGTCGAGAGAATCGGGGATCACGCGGAAAACATCATCGAGCTGGCGATTCGCAAACAGGACCAGAAGCTCGAGATCGGGACAACCGCTTTAGAAGAGCTCAAGCAGATAGCCGATCATACCAACGGGATGTTCGATTACGTACTTCAAACTCTACGGGAACAGTCCGACCAGGCGGCTCGCCGCGTTCTGGAACGGGAGGAACAGCTGAACAGCATGCAGGTCCAATTGAAGGAAAACCACGTCATCCGCCTTCAGAACCAGGAATGCCCTATCCTCAGCGGACTGGTCTTCGTTAGCTTCGTGGACAACCTGGAAAAGATCGGGGATCACATTACCAACATCGCCCAGGCATCCCTCCGTCATCTCCGTTGGAGCCGGGAGTTCGAGCTGGAAAAGTAGGGGCGAACCTACTGCCTAACCTCCAGCTCTCCCCTCCAGTTGCTCACTCCGCCGAAATCCAGCACGTTTGCATATCCGAGCTCGGCCAATGTTTCGTAAGCGATCCCCGAGCGGTTCCCGGACCGGCAGTAGACGATGATGCGGGCGGAACGGTCCTGGGTGGGCAGATTATCTGCGATCACGTCAAAGGGAATATTGATAGCCGAGGGAATGGCTCCGGATTTGTACTCCTCCTCGGTTCGCACATCCACGAGGTAGGTATTGGGATCACCGGAGGCGATGATTTCGGCCAGTTTCTCCGAGCTCAGCCGCTCATCGCTGAAAGCAGCGGCTGCCGGCTCCTGTACCGCAGTTTCATTCCGTCCTCCGGCGAACAGCAGGGTTCCGGAAGCAAGGAATATAAATAGAACAACAAGAATAGTTTTCATAGGCCTAAGATACCCATGCGACAGAGGTACCGTCAATTTTCTGTGGTCTGATTCTCAACCGTATTCCCATCCGCCGGCATATCAACCTGTCTGCCGCCCGCCGATCTGCCAGCCTACTTCCCACCTTCCATCGTATCAGCAGACTTCCCACCTTCCGGCGTATCAGCAGACTTCCCGATGGAAAAGAACAGGATTTCCTCCTCGGTAGAGGAGCTCGCTTTCTCGACGAACCGGGTTCCCCCCTCCCCATCGCTTACTGCCAAGGACGATTCTCCCTCCCAAAGCAGATCCAGCAGAGACCCAGTGAGACAGACGGTCAACCCGTAGGGAATGTCCCCTTCACTGATGCGCGCGGGCACAGCACGCAGAAAGCGCTGTCGTTCCTCCTGGGTAAAAGCTGTGCCATTGGCTTTGATATCGATCCACAGATCGACTCCCGAATAAACTTTCAACCAGGCGGGAAAGAAGGTATCCCGGCATATCGTGATCCCGATCTGGTGGCCTTTGAGCACGATCGGTTTTGCCTGATTCAGCAGGCCCGGCGATATCCCCAGCAACTGCTCCTCGAAGGGGGTCAGATAAACCTTATCCTGGGTATAGGCGATCCGTCCGTCCTGATCGTACACCACGGCTCTGTTGACCAGTGAGATCTCCTGACCTTGCCTGGTCCAGGCAAAATAGGTCCCCGCGACCACGGCAACCTGGTACTGTCTGGCCAGAGTGGCGAATACCTCCTCCATCGCTCGTTCCGCCAGTCCTGAGTTGACCAGAAACAGCTCCCGAAATCCCTCAATAAGGGGATCCCGATCGCTGATGCGCGCAATACCCTCTTCCGCATCTTTCGAGACACGGATCACATCGTAGTGAGGAATGAGAGCCAAAAATACGGAGGTGTATTCCGGAAAAACGATCAGATCCGGATTAAAAACCATACTGCGCCTGACTAGTGTTTCGATGTGGGCACGAAAATCGCTGAAGGAACGAAGATCTGCCTGCCTGATCTGCAGCTGCACGGCGGCTACTCGAAGTGTCTGGAAAAGTTCCGCGGCTGCGTTAACTTGGTCAGAGCCGTGTTCCTGGGCGCAGACATTGGGCGCGACGGCAATACATATAAAAAAAGCAAAGATTAGAATATGAAGGCAAGCGGTGCTGCGCCGGCGTTTGGACTTTTTTCTCATCTCGGAGCGGGCCCAAGCATAGGGGAAAGCTCCCGAACTGTCAAGAAATAACAACTGGAGCTTCTCTGAAATGTCCTCACCTTGTCTTTTCCTCCGCTCCAATGGTAGATTCATCGGCATGGAAGCGATGAAACGGACCGCCACCTGCGGACAACTCACTCGAAATGATGTGGGCAATAATGTGACCCTAAACGGCTGGGTGCACAGGTATCGTGATTTCGGAACAATCAAGTTCATCGATTTGCGGGATCGCTACGGACTGACCCAGGTGGTTGTAGATGCCGATGCTGCACCGGAATTGAGGGCCTTGGCAGCAGAGCTCAAATTCGAATATTGCATCGCCGTGGAGGGCTTGGTTCGCGAGCGACCGAAGGATATGGTCAATCCCAAGATGCCCACCGGTGAGGTGGAGGTAAAGGCTCAAACCTTGAGCATCCTCTCCCGCTGCACTACCCTCCCGTTCATGATCGATGAGGCGAGCGATGCTCGGGAAGAGCTGCGTTTCAAATATCGGTTTCTCGATCTGCGTTCCTTCTCGATGCAGAGAAAGATCCGCCTTCGCAATGATGCAACCTACGCTGCCCGGGAGTATCTTATTGGGCAGGGCTTCTACGAAATCGAAACACCCACTCTGATCCGCTCGACCCCCGAAGGAGCCCGAGACTTCCTGGTGCCCTCCCGTCTGCACATGGGCAAGTTCTACGCACTTCCCCAGTCCCCGCAGATCTACAAGCAGCTGTTAATGGTTTCCGGCTTCGACAAATACTTCCAGATTGCCCACTGTTTTCGCGACGAAGACGCCCGCGGAGATCGGCAGATCGAACATACTCAGATCGACATCGAGATGAGCTACGTCAGCAAAGAGGATGTTTTTTCCGTGGTCGAAGGCATGATGAACAATATCTTCCGCAGAACCTTGGAGATGGAACTTTCCCTGCCCTTTCCCCGCCTGGCCTATGAGGAGGCGATGAACCGCTACGGCTCGGACAAACCGGATCTTCGCTTCGAATTAGAACTGCGGGATTTTGCCGCGCTAGCTGAAGGGGGAGAGTTCCGGGTCTTCCGACAGGCTCTCGAAGACGGCGGCGCAGTCAAAGCCCTGGTCGCACCGGGATGCGGCGAATACTCGCGAAAACAAATCGACGATTTGGAAGCGACCGCCAAGATCTACGGAGCCAAAGGGCTGGCCTGGATGAGGGTTAGCGAAAACGGATTGGAGGGAGGAATCTCCAAGTTCTACGAGTCTGTGCAGCAGCGGATCGTGAAGTCCCTGACCGCTAAGCCGGGGGACTTGATCCTGCTGGTCGGAGGGGAGTGGAGGAAGGTCTGTCTTTCCCTCGGGGCGGTACGATCCCAACTTGGCAAGGACCTGGAGCTGTACGGTCCGAACATTTTTCGCTTCTGCTGGATTGTTGATTTTCCCCTCTTCGAATGGAACGAAGAGGAGAAGAAATGGGATCCTTCCCACCACCTGTTTACCATGCCTCAGGAGCGCTATATCCCCGAATTGGAAAAAGATCCGGGAGCCGTCAAGGGGGATCTCTATGACCTGGTTTGCAACGGAACGGAGCTGGCCTCGGGTTCGATCAGGGTACATGATCCGGAGCTTCAGAGCCGCATCTTCTCCATCGTAGGAATGCCGGAGCAGGAAGCCCGTCGGCGCTTCGGTTTTCTCCTCGATGCGTTCGAATATGGTCCGCCTCCCCACGGGGGCATCGCCCCGGGACTTGACCGCCTGGTAATGCTTCTGGCCGGTGAACAGTCGATACGCGAAGTGATCGCTTTTCCCAAGAATACCCTCGGCCAGAGCCTGATGGACGACTGTCCCGCTGAAGTGGATCGGGAACAGCTTGAGGAGCTTCATATCCGCATCGTGGCAGAGGATGCCTGATATCCCGGCAGGAGTCACAATCCCGGTTTTCGACCTCCACCCCCCCGAGCTGAGTCACCGCCTGATGACCTGGTTCTTCCGGAACAGGCGGGAACTTCCCTGGAGAGAGGAGCATGATCCCTACCGTGTCTGGATCAGCGAAGTGATGCTCCAGCAGACCCGCTGTGAAACCGCTGCCCACTACTATCGTCGCTGGATGACCCGCTTCCCCACCCTCGAATCCCTGGCCGGCTCCGATCAGGAGGATGTCCTGAAAGCCTGGGAGGGTATGGGATATTACAGCCGGGCCCGCAATCTCCACCGTTCGGCCCGCATCATCTGTGAAAATTGGGGGGGAGCATTCCCCGATACCGAAGAGAGGATACGGTCGCTTCCAGGAGTAGGGGAATATACTGCGGCGGCTGTACTCAGCATAGCCTTCGCCAAACCCCTTGGGGTTGTGGACGGGAATGTGCTGCGGGTCGTATCCCGCCTGCTTGCAGTCGGTGGGCCGGCCGAACGCAGTCCGGCCGGGCGGCGATCCGCTGACCAAGGTCATGGGGGACGGCGATCCGCTGACAAAGATCAGGGGGGGTCGCGCCAGACCAGCCTGGCAGCTCTGAAGAGGCTCGCCCGCGCTTTCGTGGAGGCCAGTTTTCTCGATTTTCACCCGGGTTGGATCAATCAAGCCTGGATGGAGCTCGGCGCCCTGATCTGTCTGCCCAAACCCGTCTGCGATCAATGTCCGCTAAGCTACAGCTGCCGTGCCTACCGCGAAGACAGGATCCAGGAGTTTCCACCGGGGCCCGTCTCCCGCCCTCTTCCGGTTCGAGCCGAGAGTCTGCTTCTGCTGCTTCCCGCCCTTCATTCACAGCGAACACTGCAGGCGGTGAAGGACTGGTTGACCGGGACCAGAGAACACAAAACGGTCGATCCTGCAAGTCTGGGAGCGCTGCTGCGGCGACACGACCTACCTCTCCTGTTGGTCAGACGGGCTGGAAGAGGTCTGCTGGGAGGATTGTGGGAGCTTCCGAATTTCCCCGAACGGAACGAAGAGCTGGCCAATCGAGTGGCGTCGTTGGCCATTAAAATCCTTCTGGACACGGGTCAGGAGGTACGGCACCGCTATTCCCATTTCGAGATCCGTTTCCGGCTGCTCGTGGCTCAGTTCCGCAAGCAACAGGATTTGGACTCATGGACGGAGCAGCGGTGGGTTCTGCCTTCGGACCTGGTCAGCTATCCCCGTCCAAAGGTACACATCGAAGCAATGCGGCGATTCGGTCTGATCGAAAAGTGAATGGTAGCGACAGCGGACAGCACCGGCCTTGATGTGGATTACTCCCGAATCGGTTGAATATCCAAAAGCTCCGCCAGCACCCCCGGTTCCAGTCGGAAGGGTGAGCCCTTGCCCTCGTAGAATCCATGGGAACCGACCATGTGAATGTGCATATCCGTGTAGGTGACTTCCCTATCTAGTGCCGTATTGCGCACCACCGTGTTGGTCTTGGGAAAGATCCCGGGATCTCCAAAGGGACAGGGGAGCTTGCCCCGAACGCTCACCACCCGCACCTCGTAATGGGGCTCCACGTTTATGAACTCCCCCAAACCCCGCATCCCGGCGTCCCGCAGTTCGATCATGCGCTGGGCGATTTGCTGATGGTTCAGATCCATCCGTTTGACTGCCTCGTCATCTTCGATCAGGATGTCGATGAGTTTTCGCCGATCCGTGCCCAAAAATCCATCGCGGGTATATATACCGGGCTGCATCTTCTCCTGGATTCTGTCCATCTGTACGGTCTGTTTCATAACGCAAATCTCTCCCCTATCAGGCAAACTTGTCGTAGAAGATCAGCTCCTCCGGCAATCCCTTCTTGGTGAGCACTCCGACGCTGGCATCGATCATCCCGGGGCTCCCGCACAGGTAGGCTTCCAGGTTGTTCCCGTCCTTCAAATACCTGTCCAGCACTTCTGTAATGAGTCCCTGCTCCCCGGTCCATTTGTCCTCCTCAGTCGGAGCGGAGAGGGCGGGCACGAAAGTGAAGCGGGGCAACCGCTTCTCCAGCTCCCGCATCTCATCGACCAGGAACAGGTCCCGGGTTGTGCGGGCGCCGAAGAAGTAGGTAGCTTTGCGATCGATCCCCATCTCCGCCATGTCGAGGAGGATCGATTTGATCGGAGCCATCCCGGAACCCCCGGCTATAAATACGATCTCGCTATCCGTATCCCTGAGATAGAACTCCCCGTAGGGGCCATTGATTGTGACCTCGTCCCCCTCCTTCATATACTCAAAGACGTAGGTGGTGCAGATCCCGTTGGGCACCAGCCGAATTTCCAACTCGACCATATCCTTCTTGGACGGTACAGAAGAGCAGGAGTAGGCCCTGTAGACGCTTTCGGAGGACAGCTCGTATTCGGGGGTCTGAAACTGGATGTACTGGCCGGCTCGGAATTTGATCTCAAACGGATCGATCAGCTTCAGTGTCACTTCCTTGATGTCGTAGGTTAGATCACGGATCCGTTCCACTCGGGTCCGGTACTCCTTGACGTTGAACAGCTCCTCGGGGATCTGGATGGCCAGATCCTTCTTGACTTTGATCTGGCAGGACAGGCGGATATTCTCCTTCTTTTCCTCCTCGGTAATCCAGGGAAGCTCGGTGGCTACATAATCACCGATATCGGAAACCACCTTGACTTTACAAAAACCACAGGATCCCCGCCCGCCGCAGGCCGAGGGAATGAACAGCTTCTCCCCCATCAGCGTCCCCAGAAGAGGTTTGCCCCCTTCTACGGTCATCTCGGTCTCATCATTGATGGTGATCGTCACCTCCCCGTAGTTGCCGACCGTCAGGTCGGCAATCACCATGAGGATCGCCAGGAAGGTGGCCAGGCCGCACATCGCCAGTACAGCGATCAAGAATGAACTCAGCATGAAGACCTCACTACGGTTCAGGTGATGGTGATCATTCCGGCAAAGCCCATGAACGCCAGGGCCATTATGCCGGCGATGATCAGGGTGATACCGGCCCCGGTCAATCCAAAGGGGACCTTGGAGCGAATGTTCAGCTTGGTACGGATCCCCGCCATGGCGATGATCGCTATAGCCCAGCCGATGCCGCTACCCGCTCCATAGGCTAATCCGGACAGAAAGGTGTATTCCCGAATCACCATGAAGAGGCTGGCACCCAGAATCGCACAGTTAACCGTGATCAGAGGAAGGAAAATCCCCAAGGCGGCATAGAGGGCGTCGGACAGACGCTCTATCACCAACTCGACCAGTTGAACGAAGGCAGCAATGACGATGATGAATGCAATGTATCGCAGGTACACGATATCGTAGGGCACCAGAATGAAGTAATAGATCAGCCAGTTGATCACGCTGGTACAGGCCATCACGAAAACGACCGCCATGCCCAGACCCACGGAGGTCTTGATCTCCTTGGATACGGCCAGAAAGGAGCACATCCCCAGATAGTTGGTCAGTAGGATGTTGTTTGTGAAGATGGCGGCGAAAAAAACGCCGAAGGCGAACAATCCCTCCATCATGATTTGCCTCCCGTTGATGCAGCCTGGGCTTGGGGAGCTCCGACGGCAGCCTTCTTCTCCTTCAAGAAGTTGCCCTTCACGACCCAGATGAACAGGGCAAGCATGAAAAACGCCCCAGGCGCCATGATCATGATGTTCCAGTTGGTCCACCACTCCCCGAGCACGCGAAAACCCCAGATAGCTCCGCTTCCGAGCAGCTCCCGCAGGAAGGCGATGATCAGCAGCACGTAGCTGTAACCCAGTCCGGATGTAAGCCCGTCCACCAAGGACAGGCCGGGGGGATTGGAAAGGGCAAAGGCCTCGGCCCGGCCCATGATGATGCAGTTGGTGATAATCAGACCCACATAAGGACCCAGCTGCCTGGAGATGTCGGGGATGAAGGCCTTCAGCACCACATCCACGATGATCACGTAGGCCGCGATGATCAGGGTTTCCACCATCATACGGATACGCCCGGGGATGTACTTCCGCAGAAGGGAAACCGTCAGGTTGGACAGCCCCGTCACGAAAACCAAACCCGCGCACATGACCACGGTATTCTTCAATACGTTGGTGACTGCCAATGTGGAACAGATCCCCAATATCTGAACGAATACGGGATTGTTTATCCCGACATTCTCCTTGATCACCTGTCTGAACTTATAGGACTTCATAGCCTCTCCTACTTGGATGCCTGGATGGCTTGTTCGGCCTTGGCCAAACGATTGTTCAGAATATCCCTGATGCCGTTGGTGGTGTTGGTGGCGCCGGTGATGGCCTGAAATTCCTGATCCCCGGCCGGATCCCCTTCCGGCACGACGGACAGAGGCCAGTGTTTGCCACGAAACTGTTCCTTAAACCAGCTCTCGGTGATGCGACCACCCAGGCCTGGGGTTTCGTTCTGCTTTATGAACTCGATTCCGGTGAGCGTCTTCAAATCCTTTTCCACGCCCACGACCGATTCGATCTCTCCCCAAAGCCCGGCTCCGAGAACCGGAACTACGTAACTCTGCACGTTTGTCCCGGAAGGCTCGAGAATCTCGTAGTACAGAACATTTCCGCTCTCATCCTTTACTTCCTTCACCCGTTCCTTGTACATGGCATCCGCCTCGATCCCGGTCTGGGGTACTTCCAAACCGGCAACGTAAAGTACAGCCCGTTTTACCACCAGAGACTCGTTGAGGCGAATGATATCCCGGGTCAGGACATAGATCAGTGAGAGAACGGAAATGAACACGAGGGTAACCGCAAACATGAAGAAGACTGTGAACAGGCTGCGCCGTAACTTGTTCTGTCGCTTCTGGTCGCTCATGCTGTTTTCCTCTTCTGCCGTTGCTGTTTGATAACATAGTCCAGAAGGGGCGCGAACATATTTGACAGCAGAGTGGCGAACATCACCGCCGCCGGCCAGGCGCTGAAGGTACGGATCACCACCACCATGATCCCGAAGAAGATCCCGTAGATCCAGCGACCCGGATTGGTCGTCTGGGAGGCGGAAACAGGTTCTGTGATTACGAAAAACACACCGAAGATGAAACTGCCTGCAAACAGCATGTACAGAGGATTGCCCGTCGCTGAGAGCCCGGTCAGCCAGAATGTCGTCTGGGCAACGAGAAAGCCGGTAAAACCTCCGACCACGATCTGCCAGGCCGCGGCTTTCTTCCAGACGATATAAAGCCCGCCGAGGATCAGGAGCATGGCGCTGGTCTCGCCCAGGCTCCCGGAAATGTTACCGAGGAACAGGTGAAGCCAGGGCGTCTGTACGCCTTTTGCAAATTGGGATAGGGGGGTGGCCTGGCCGATGATATCCGCAGCCACCGCCCCGTAGCGGGCAAATCCCCCGGGGAAAGTGACGAAGGGATTGGCCCAGGAAGCGGTTAGGTGTCCACCGAAGCTGATGTAAACAAAGGCCCGGCCCACCATGGCGGGATTGAATACGTTCTTTCCGAAACCGCCGAAGGCCATCTTGCCGAACAGAATACCCACCACTGCGCCGAGAGCGGCCATCCAGTAGGGAATAGTGGGGGGCAGGGACAGGGCTAGAATGAAGTTGCTGACGAAAACCGCGGAGGTACCCGGTTCCTTGCGGTGCCGCAGGAATAGAAACTCGGTGAGAAAACCGGCCGCGTTGACGATGGCCAGAATGACCAGGCTCCTCCACCCGAAAAAGTATATAGAAGCGATGACGGCGGGGATCAGTGCAAAGAGAACCCGCTTCATAGGAAGCTGCCAGAGAATCAGCTGCTGTTTCTTTGCTTCCGCCATTCGTGAAAACCTCCACAAAATTGTAGGGCCATTATTCTGGATTTACCACTGCTTTGCAAGGGGGCAACCTATCTGAGACCCCTGGTAACCCCAGCAGCGTGGCCACAGCCATACCACTTCTACAAGAACCGTGAATTCATCTATAGTAGACTCGCTTGATGATGTTGAAGCGTTTTTTCTTTCTGGCAATTCCGCCCGTGTTTCTCCTTCTGCACGTTCTCCAAACTCCTCTGGTCTTTCCCTCGTTTCTCCTCCGCCCTCAAGTGATCGCCTGCATCGATACGCGGTCGGATGCGCAAAATCTCTATATAATGCTCCAGCGATACGGCTCCGTATTGTTACCCACCCAAGAAACCGTGACATTTTTACGGCGAAATGAGTTTCAAAGTGCAGAGGATCTCGAGGCATACCTCGGCAGCTTCCCCCAAAGCGCAGATATAGATCTTCCCAGGGCGTTGGTTCGAGCATCCACCCTTATACGCCCGTACTCTCGGATAATCCTGCTGCTGGATCGCTATCCCTCCGCCGCCGAGATAAAAACCATCGGCGCTCTACAGCGGCGGGGACTGCCGCCCACTACGATGCGGTTGCCGCAGACAGACTATGATCCATTATTTCTGGCCTTTTCATACACCTACGGAACCCAAGAGGGCGCGCTGGACTTCGACCTGTTGTTTTCCCCAAGAGTCGGAGAGTACGACAGTCTGGAGCTGTCCTCCGGGGGAAAGTCGTTGGCTGCTACCTTCCCTGAAGAGTTGGAGGAGGGAAGAGGTTTTCAGGCAACCCTTCCGATCCCCGCCTCAGGTGATACGCTGCTGGAACTCACTTTAACCGGCAATAGAGGGTCACTCCGGCGTTCGCTGCGAATTCAATCAAGAGGGGAGGAGGATCCGCAGATCCTGCTGATTAGCGATAAAGCGAGCTCCCGCAATCTGTTGGAGACCCTGTACAGGGTAAAACGTGTCACCCTGGAAGAGGTCTGGAGGGAAAATCTGGCCGCCTATCCCCTTTTGGTCTTTGACGGAGTTGCGCTTGGTGCCCTGGATTCGGAGTTGACTGCGGCCATAACGGAGATCTACAGCCGGAGATCGGCGTCGCTGTTCTTCGTGGCCGATAGTCCGAGATTTGGGAAAAAGGGGGATAATCCGGCGGTCGAACGGATCCTCCCGATAGAACTTTCTCCCAGATCCCTGCGCTACCTGCCCGATTTAGGGATTCTAATTCTCCTGGATATATCAGCCAGCATGATGGGGGAGAAACTCTCCCTGGCAAAAGTATCTACTCTGGAGCTGCTGAAGAATCTCAAAGATACAGACCGAATCAGTATTCTCGCCTTCTGGGACAGCTTCCGCTTCCTCCACGGGTTCGAAGAGAAACGAACGCTTAGCAGCGAAGTCGAGCTGGCGCCTCTCATCGCCCAGGGCGGCACGGACGTGTACAAAGCTCTGGAGGCGGGACTCAGCAATCTCTTATCGCTGGATATGGAGGACAGACACGTTATTCTCATCAGCGACGGAAACACCAAGGAGGCAGATTTTGCCTCCCAGATCGAACGAGCCTATAGCAGGGGTATTACCATCTCAACCCTGGCGGTCGGGGACGACGTCAACACGGCTCTTCTGTCGCGAATCGCGCAGGAGACCGACGGTCGATATTACCGCGTTCTCAGCCTGGAGGAGATCCCTTCGATTATTTTCGAGGACCGCAAATCGATCGCTCGTTCGAGCTTCGCCGTGGATCTGTTCTCAATCTTCGATCCCGCAAGTACCCCGGTCGGGAATGTCTCCGGAATGAGCCTGTTCACACCCAAGACCGGTAAGCCGATCGTGTACCGAAACCAGCTCGACGATCCTCTGCTTATCGCTGAAAGCAAGGACCAGCAGCTCACGGTGGTTTTTCTCTCCGACCTCTACGGCACCTACACGAAGGATTTCTTCTCCAATCCGGAGGTCGTGCGCGGCTTCCAGGCTGTCCTGGACCCCGTGCTCCGCCGGCATCAACTCACCGTGCGCGTCGCGGAAGCTGCGGGCAGGATGTCGATAACAGTGAGCGGCAGAGATCTTATAGAACCCACACTAGAAGTCTACAGGGAAAACCGCATCGTGCAGCACCGACCCATGGAAGCCGGCATCTATCAAACCTATCATGCGGAGCTCCCGGCAACCCTCCCCGGCTCATACACGGCCGTTCTCTACAGTCAGGGAGCGCCTTTGATCCGAATTCCGCTTTACTACAACGCCTCAATGCAGGGATTGCCCACGGATGCCCTGGAAGCCTGGGTGGAGTATCGTAGCCGTTCCTTCGTTTACCTCCCGGCGGGAAATTTGTATTTTGTCCTCTTTTTCCTCTCCTCGCTTCTCGTGACCTGGTGGGCTCGAAATCCCAAATGGTCAAGAAGGAGCAGCTCGTGAGACACTCGCTGCTACAATTGCTGTGGCTGACCTGGGTCGGGTCAGCTCTCTTCGCCCAGACCCTGTCATTTCCCGAAGGTCTGACACCTTTTCGGCTGAACAGAGTAGAGGTGGATCAGGTAGACTGGGCGTACCTGAAAATCTGGGGTGAGCGTTTCGACGGGAGCGAAGTGCCCCTTTTCTCCGGTCCCGGAATCCCGAGAGGCGACGGATTTTTGTACTACGTGTATCTCGATGAGGATATCCGCTTCCTGGGAGCAGAGAGCGAGAGCTCCTCGGGGCAAACCCAACAGCTCACGACGGAGGTTCGGCGCGCGGCGTTT
>CP070696.1:1413508-1434947 GCA_020353535.1 Spirochaetaceae bacterium
GGAGCCTACGCCTCCGGATTCAAGCGAGCACCAATTTCCATGTCTGAGCTGGCAGTGGGAATGAAATGCGGCGGTTCCGATGCCTTCTCCGGGATCAGCGCCAATCCCCTGGTTGGAGCCATCGCCGACAGGCTCCATACCTGTGATGCGGCCACGGTGCTGACCGAGGTTCCGGAGATGTTCGGTGCCGAACAGCATCTGCTCGAGCGCTGCAGCGACCGTCAGGTCTTCCAGCAGGCCGAGGTCATGCTGAACAGATTCCGGCGGATGTTTATCGATCACAATCAACCGATTCACGATAATCCTTCAGCCGGAAACCGGGAGGGAGGCATTACCACCCTGGAGGAGAAATCTCTGGGCTGCGTGCAAAAGGGGGGAAACCAACCGGTGGTGGATGTATTGGGCTACGGACAGCAGATTCGCAAAAAGGGCTTGAGCTTGGCCGACGGGCCCGGGAATGATCTGGTCTCGGTTTCCGTTTTGGCTGCCACGGGGGTGCAGATGATTCTGTTCACTACCGGCAGGGGAACTCCGCTGGGCTCGCCTGTACCGGTGATCAAGATCGCCTCAAACAGCGCTTTGGCAACACACAAATCCCATTGGATCGATTTCGATGCAGGCGCGCTGATCCAGGGGGCATCGCTCGCGGAAGAGACCGAGCATCTCTGGCGGCTGGTTGTAGACGTGGCTTCCGGGCGGCTGACCCGAAACGAGGAAAACGGGTATCACGATTTTCTGCCTTTCAAGTACGGCACTACCCAGTAAAGGGAGCAAACGATGGCAAAAGAGAAAAAAAATCAACCGGAGGAAAAACGGCCCACGACAGTCAGGCGAGATTCCCAAAGGCTGAACCGAACCTTCTTCCTCGTACTTCTGGCAGGCGCCGCCCTGCTCGTATTTTTTGTAGCCCGGGTGTTCCTCCTCCCGGTTCTCCTGGCCGCGATCGCGGCGGCGCTGTTCCATCCGCTGAACCGACGAATCCTCAGACGAGTTGGAAACAGATCCACCCTGGCCGCCTTTATTTCCCTGCTGATCTTCTGTCTGATCATCCTCATCCCCATCGCCCTGCTGGGCTACCTGGTCACCCAAAACGTGATCGAGGTAACCCGGCTGGTCAACCGCAATATCCCTCAAATCAGGATCTGGCTTCAGAGCGCGGAGTCGTGGATCGCCAATCTCCCCTTCGTAGAAGGGCGGCGGATTTCCTCCCTGATCGACAGTACCAGGCTGGTTGCAATAATCCAGCAAACCGGAAGCACGCTGGTGGAGGGAGCAACCAGTTTTGCGGGAAACGTGGCCAGGGTTCTGTTTCTGCTCTTCGTTTTCATTTACAGTCTGTTCTTCTTGATACGCGACGGCGACAAGGCCCTGCTCTCCATTTCCGAGGCGATCCCCCTTCCAAAGGAAGACAAGCTGGCCATCACAGACAAGTTCGTATCGGTAAGCCGGGCAACGCTGAAGAGCACCTTTCTTATCGGCGGCATCCAGGGTGTGATCGGCACGATCCTGTTCTTAGCACTTGGCATCCCCGGGGCTGTGCTGTTCGGAGCGCTGTTCCTGGTGCTGGCCGCCATTCCCGGTCTCGGTCCGGCGGTGATCTGGCTGCCCACAACCCTGATCCTGTTCGCCTTGGACAGGTACTTCCAGGCGGCGCTCATGCTGGTGATCGGAGGGGGTTTGATCCCGCTGGTGGACTACGTGCTCCGTCCGCGGCTGGTTGGCCAGGACACGCAGCTGCATCCCCTACTGGTACTCATAGGCGTCCTGGGCGGGGTTTCCCTGTTCGGGATCTGGGGGCTGCTTTTCGGACCTCTGGCCATGAGCGTAGCCGTGACCCTCGTGAGCATCTTCAAACGCATCTTCAAGGGGGAACTGAGGGAGATATAAGGCACCACCGGCTGCTCAGCGTCCCCGGTATTCCGCCAGGATTTCATTCACTTCCGCGAGGATATCCACGGACACGACTTTGCCGGTGATCAGATCCAGTCCCTCTCCCAACACGCGCCGCCATTCCGCTTCCACCCCGGGAGAAACCGGATGAATCTGCAGGCCGTTCTGCAGCATAATGGCCAGGGCCTCTTCCTCCAGGCCGGCAGTCTCCTCACTCAGGGTAGCCAGATGCCGCTCCACGATGGCGTACAGTTCAGGTTTGAGCTCCATAGGAAGGCTGTTCCACACCCGCTCGGATACAATGATGCCGCTGAGCAGGGGAGCCAGGGGCAGATCCAGCATGTTCTTCGCCGGGCCGAACCACTGCATGGCCGCCGCGGTGAGCGGCGGCATCATGAACGACTCAACCAGATCGCTCTGCAGCGCGGTGAGCACTTCCGTGCTGCCGACCGGAATCACCTGAAAGCCCAGCTGTTTCCAGGCCTGCACAATCTTGGGCGAGGAATAATCTACCTGCATTTTCAGCCGCTGAGCATCTCTAGGGGTGGTCACCGGCGTCTTGGAGAACAGATGAGCCCAACCGGCCAGGTACCAGGCTATGAGGGTAAAACCCCTTTCCTCCAGCATCCTGTTCAGGGTCGGCCCCATCCTGCCCATGACATAATCCATTTCATCGGGGGTGCGGATCAGAAAGGGAAGCTGTACGGCAAAGATATTCTCATCGATGCTGCCCAATCCGACTCCCGTGATCGCGGCAGCCTGGAGCTGATTTATCCTGATCTTCCGCACCATATCCGGCTCATCCCCGGCAATACCGCCGGGAAATACCCTTACCCGTATTCGGCCATCCGAGGCCGCATTCCAGTCCGCGGCGATTCGCCGCAGAGCCTTGTCCCACGGGGATCCCTCCGGGGCAAGGCTTCCGAGCTTGATTACCTGCCCGGAGAGCGATTCGGCAAGGAGGATGAACAAACACAGCAAGCAGAAGATTTTCCGCATTGAATTTCCCGCTCTAGGCAATCTTCAGATCCGATGCGAAAAAATCCCGCGACGCATCCTTTTTCACCAGGTCGGGATCAAGAATATTCATAATGTTATATGTACCCGATTTCGGCGCATTCAGAAACCCGTTCCAGGAAATTTCTGCTAATCTTCCACTAGCCAGCAGATCGAAGAGCCACTGTCCCGTGTACTCGGGATCCTGCTGGGGAACACCCGCTCCGATCTCGAGCAGCCAACTGCGATTGTAGAGTTCCTGCGATCCGATAGGCGGTGCAAGGATGATCGGGATACCCAGACCGCTGTAGAAGGAAAGCTCGCTGGGCTTGGTCCAGAGCACGTCGGTGTGGTGCAGAACCTCCGAGAAGCACCGGAAGTACTCAGGTTTGCTGCGCCCGAACACGATGCGGAGATTGGGATTACCCGGCAGCAGCTCGCCCTTCAGCTGCGCGAAGAAAGATCGCACCTCCTCCCGCACTCCGGCAACCAGGTTCAGGCGCACCGTTCCCTGCTGCAGCCGATCCCGCAGGCTAAAGGCGATCTTCCGCCCGATCTGCGCCTGAGCTCCGGCTCCGCCCACGGCGAAGGTGATGGTGAGCGGTTGTTCATCCCGGGCGGTGGATTTGCCCCTGCCCAGAAAGTGGTCGACATTCCTGCCGTGCCGCTGCCGGAAGCCGCCGCACGGGTCCAGCCGAAACAATCGTCCCCTAAGGTCGGCTTTGAGAACATCGAGGCTCTGATCTCCGAGCAGCTCGCGGGGAAGAGGGAAACCGGTCAGGGATATCCGCTCCTCCGGGACCCCGTAGCTGCGAAGACGCGCCA
This sequence comes from Spirochaetaceae bacterium, assembly GCA_020353535.1. GTDB lineage: Bacteria > Spirochaetota > Spirochaetia > SZUA-6 > DRHE01 > JAFGQJ01. The sequence continues at coordinate 1,417,220 of CP070696.1, forward strand.
CGGTTCTCAGGCAGGGCGCCAGATAGTGGATTCTGCTCCTGCCCGGATCTGAGGATACCCAGGCTCTGGCAACCTCGGCGTCGCAGATGATACAGTAAACGGGACCAAGCCCGGCCCTGTCGGCGGCAATCGCCGGTGCCAGGTACGAGGTGATCAGAGGCAGCGGCTTGCTGCGGATAACCTCCAGCATTCTACTGCACAATCCCCTGTCGATCAGGGAGCCGAGCAGCCTGACCTGAAAATCCGGTGCCGACAGGTCTCTGATCGGATAGTAGGGGGGTATGCTCAGCAGATTGTCCATCAAAGCGAACAGCGGAGGGCCGATCAACGGCACCGATTTGCAGCGGGAGATCAGCTCGTAGGTTCTGCGCACCCTGCTCCACAGCCGGGCTTCTTGCACTGTGCCAGCCAGCTCAGTTTCCACGGTAAGGATCCCTCCTTCAGCCAGAGAACTCAGCGGATAGGTGGCCCGCTGATGTCCCAATCCCATGTCTACGGTTACGATCCAGGCTTTCATCGGTATACCTCCTCGTACTCTTTTTGGTGCTTCGGTGCTGCTGGAGCCAGCACCGGGGTGGTTCTGCGGAGCAGGCTGAGGTACCTATACCGTACCTCCCGCACTGCATCTCTCCAGCTCAAATACAGGGTCCTGCGGGCCCCCTCCCCCGCCCGCTTTATCGATTTCGGGTGATCGAGGATTTCCATGAGCTTGTATGCATAGGCCTGAACGGAGTTGTTGCAGGTAAAGCCGTTGACGCCGTCCACCACCTCCTCCGCCGCGGCCGAACCTTCGACCAGGAGCGAAGGAATCCCGAAAGCCGCCGCCTCCTTTACCACCAATCCGCAGGTGTCGTAGAGGGAGGGAAACAGGAAGATGTCGGCCCGGGCGTAGCAGGCGGACAGGTTTTGCCGATCCCGCAGCAAGCCGGTAAAGATCGTATCTCCGGCGATTGCCGATCCGGCCGTCATGCTTCGCAGGGCCTTGGCCGCGTATCCCTCTCCAACAAAGGCCATTTTGAAGCGGCCTCCCCTCGTCCTTAGCAACGATAATGCTTGAATCAGGAGGACAAGATTTTTCTCCCAGGCGTGATCCCCTACGTAGAGGAAGAGGAAATCCTGCGGATCTACCCCCAGAAAGTCTTCGCCCTGCCTGCGCAGGCTTGCTCGGTCACTCGGGGGATCAAAGTCGATCCCGTGGCGCACCACCGCCGCGGGTCCCATGTATCCGTATTCCCTCAAGGTTTCCAGGGCATTTTCCGTGGGGACCCAAACCTCATCCGCCGATGCATAGAACTCGGAGATCCGCTGCACCTCCCGCTCCACCAGATGAGGCCAGGGAACGATGTTCTCGAGTTTATCCCTGTACTTCGAATGAAAGGTGGCCACCAGCGGGATGCCCCTCTGGCGGGCAAGCCTGAGGGCGTATCGGCCCGCTAAAAACGGCGAGTGGGCGTGAAGCAGATCGAAGTGCAGATTCCGAAGAACCCGGTGCAGGGATACATCGAGCTGGGGCAAAGCCAGCCTGTAAGGCGGCCGATTGATAAGCGGAAGGGAGAAGAACCTGTACGTCCCAGCAGAGGGCTGATCCGTATATCCGGGAGCTCCGGGTGCCACAACATAGGAAGGACCAAGGGTGCGGTTCAATTCGGAGAGGTAGTTACTGATCGTGACCGATACTCCATCCACGATCGGGAAATAGGAATCACTGAACTGCCCGGTGATGATTCCGTCGACCATGTCCTGCACTCCTTCTGAACGAATTTCAAATTGCAATACCCGTGCCAATGGAGTTTGTTTAACTAATTGTCTGTATAGAAATAAATTAAAGAATCACTGCATTGAAAACGGCTTGCATTAACTGCAACCTTGGTTGCGAAGCGGCAATTCAAGTCTATTTCTTGATTGCCGAGAAAAGATCGCCTACAATGGGTAGCAAACAGGCATGAAGTAGCAGCAGCTGTTGGGTATACACCAAATTAGTGCCCGCGACTCCCGGAAGGAGGGCTGCATCACCATTCTACCGTTTTGGTTGAACCTGGATTCCTTCTCTGTTTTCCGCTTGTCGAGTTTCATCATATCCGTGTTCATCGCCGTGTTTTTGTTCAGGCTGAAAAGCAGATCCGTGCCCACGGTTCTTATGGCCTGGACCTTTACCGCAGCAGCGTTGATCAATCTAACGTTGTTTCTGGAGTTCGCCTGCCCGTATAACTGGCAGCCGTACAACCCGAAGGACCTGCTCATCCCCTTCGCTCAGGTCATCGGAACCTGCGTGGCCGCGACCTCCCTGGTTTTGGTCGCCTACTTCTTTCCCCATTTTCAAAAACCGGACCGGAACGAGTTCCGAATCGTGCTTTCGCTGTGTATCAGCGCCAATCTGGTGACATTGGCCACCGCCTTCTACAACTTCATCGTACTGGCCCGCGGTCGCAGCGAATATGGATTCGAGCAGACCTTCTATATCATATGGTACGCTGTGCTGGCACTTCAGTTCTTGCTGACCGTGTTTCTGCTATTCAGGAAGGCGGTCCGTTTCTCCGGTGGGAAGCAGCGGCCTTGGTGGCAGCGCCTGATCCGCAGCCGGGGATCCGATGCCCTGGCCGCGCGTTCCCTGGCTCTGGTGCTCTGTCTGCTGACCGTTGTGGTCTGCGGATACGTGCTGATGACCGTGGGGGTGATTCCCTTTGACCTGGCCTCTTATTTCATCTGGCTGGTGTTTCAGCTGTTCTACTTCAGCTTCATCGTCACCTATCTGAATCATACGGTGGAGCAAACCACCTTCCAGGTGAAGCTGGTAGGCCTGGCCCTGGTGTTTATCGTGGGCATCCTGGGTCTGGTGTCCATGGTCATTGGCCGGACTCACGCCAAGGATTACATCAACACGCACCTGATTACTGAGGGTCAAACCATTCAGTACCGCCCCAACCAGTTTGGAAGCTACACCATTGATCGCAGGGACCTTCGCTTCGACTCTGATTTAGGTAGCCGCGTTGAAGTTGACAGCGGTGCCTCCCGTATCCTGCAGCTGCAGTTTGCTTTTCCCTTTTTCGGCGATTCCTACAGGACGCTTCACCTTCTCCACGGTCCGATGATCTATCTGGGGGAAGAGATCAGAGAATACGGCTGGGGCGGCTACCACCCCCAACCTGCGATTGCGCCGCTGCTGGTGAACCTGGATCCAAGCCGGGCCGGGGGAATCTACGTCAACAACCAACCGGAGTGGTTGACCGTAACCTGGTATCAGATGCCTGAGGCCGGCTATTACAATCGCAACACGGTGCAGCTGGTCCTCTTTCCCGACGGCGCCTTCGACGTTTCCTATCGGGAGCTGGATATCCGCAGCAGCTACAGCGCCATCCGCATGTATGTATTCACCACCGCCAATCTGACGGGGCAGCATCCGGGAGCCTCCGGAGAACCGGTCCCTTCCGGTCCGAAATTGATCGGCATTCATCCGGGGGGCAAGAATCTGCCGCTGCAACCGATCCGTTTTTCTCATGATCTTCCCTACGTGAGCACGGAGCCCGGAGTCATCTTCGAATCCTACGAAAACGATTTCTACGCCTATATGCAGAACCGGATGTCGATTCTGGTGATCGTCCTGGTGATCTCCAGCCTGCTGGTGCTGTTCATCTTTCCCCTCCTCTTCAGAACGAGCCTGATCAGACCGCTTCAGGCGCTGTACAGGGGAATGGAACGTGCGGACAGCGGCGACCTGGATGTCAGCATAACTCCCCAGTCCAACGACGAAGTCGGTGCCCTGACACGGTATTTCAACAGGATGCTCCAATCGATCCAGAAGGCGGAGGCCAATTTCCGGGCTTTGGCAGAAAACGCCCAGGACGGGATCCTGATCGTTCTGGAGGACGGCCGCATCGCCTATGCCAACAGGAGTGCAGAACAGATTACCAAGCGGGGAGGCTCCGAGCTTGTGGGAAAATCGGTTGAGGAGGTGATTCGGCACCGGAAACGGGAGAGTGGAACCGATTGGCTGTGGAAAGACTTAGACCAGCGGCTGGAGTCGAAGCACCTGGAAGCCGCCGTGCTTTCGACAGGGGATAACAGCGTACCCGTCGAAATGACAGTATCCCAGACCTTCTGGCACAGAACGCCTGCTGTTGTGGTGCTGTTGCGGGACATCTCAGAACGCAGACGCAGGGAGGAACAGGACCGTCTGTATCAGCAGCGCCTGATCCGGACCGACAAGCTCACCACCCTGGGCATCTTGGCCGCTGCTATTGCACACGACATCAGCAATCCCAATCAGGTGATCCTGACCGCCTCCAAAATCTTGAATCGGGCCTGGGCTGAAGTCCACCCAGCCGTTACGGAACGAATTGCAATGGAAGACCAGTTCCTGATCGCAGGCTTCGAACAGGAGGAGTTCCTGGCAAATGTCGGCGGCTGGCTCAGGAATATCCAAGGAAACTCGGAAAAGATCGACTCCGTCGTCAAGGAATGGAAATCCTATATCCAGGACGAACCCCGTACGATGAGCAGCATCAACCTCTCGACGATTGTCCGCTCCGCCGTAGAGCTGATCGGGTACCACATCAAGAGAGCCACCGATCATTTCATTCTGGAATTGGAGGGTGCGACCCCAAACATTCGGGGCAATGCCCAGCAGTTGGAGCAGGTGGTCATAAATCTTATTATGAACGCCTGCCAGGCACTGCCGGACCGGGACAGGGCCATCGAAGTCCAGGTATCCCACCTGGCGGAGCAAGGGGTCGTCGTGTTGAGCGTGCGCGATCAGGGCTGCGGGATCTCCCAGGAGGATCTGCAGCGGATAAAGGAGGCCTTCTTCACGACCAAAAAACAAGCGGGGGGGATCGGATTGGGATTGTACATCGTGAACAGTATCGTCAAAGAGCACCGCGGAAATCTGGATATCATCTCAAGCACGGGAAAAGGTAGCGAAGTCATAGTCAGTTTTCCCGTAGAGGAACGTAAATGAAAAACACCCCAGTGCCAACCAATCCCATTCTAATCGTAGACGATGAAGCTGAGGTGATTCAGGTTCTGACCGCCCAGCTGCGGTCCAACGGCATCAACAACCTGATCGGTTGTCAGGACAGCCGGGAGGTGATGCATCATCTGCGCGAAAGAGACGTGGAGGTAGTCCTGCTGGATCTATCCATGCCGCACCTGTCCGGGCAGCTGCTGCTGGAGCAGATCCACGAGCAGTTTCCCTACATACCGGTGATTATAATCACCGCCTCCAATGAGGTTCAAACCGCTGTGGAATGTATGAAAGCAGGGGCATTCGACTACATGGTCAAGGCGATCGAAGAGAGCCGGCTGCTAAGCGGAGTGCGACGGGCCATAGAAATCAGGGAGCTGAAGCGGGAGTACGGTGAGCTGCGTTCACGTTTCCTTACAGGCGAGCTGGCCGATCCCTCCGCATTTTCCCGCATCATCACCCGGAATAATAAGATGAAATCGATTTTTCTCTACATCGAAGCGGTCGCCCACACTGCCGATCCGGTCCTGATCACCGGAGAGACCGGCGTGGGTAAAGACCTGATCGCCCAGGTCATCCACGAGGTCAGTGGCCGCGCCGGGGAATTCGTAGCGGTGAATGCCGCCGGCCGGGAGGAGGACAAGCTCTCCGACGATCTGTTCGGCCACGTCCGGGGAGCGTTCACGGGGGCGGACACAGCCCGGGAGGGACTCATTCAGCGGGCAAGGGGAGGCACCCTCTTTCTCGACGAGATCGGTGACCTGAGCAGCGGCGCCCAGATAAAACTGCTCAAATTCCTCGACACCGGCGAATATTACCCGCTCGGATCGGATCTACCCAAGCGTTCGGATGCTCGCGTGGTTCTGGCCACCAACAGGGATCTGGAGCGGTTGATCGCGGATATCCTTTTCCGAAAGGATCTGTACTATCGTGTTTCCACGCACCAGGTGCATGTTCCGCCGCTGCGGGAGAGGACAGAGGATCTTCCCCTTCTTCTCGAGCATTTCACGAAAACGGCGGCAGATGAATACGGGAAGGAGGCTCTGCGCGTTCCGGCGGAGCTGGTGACTCTTCTGTCGAATTATCCCTTTGCGGGCAACATCCGGGAGCTTCAGAAACTAGTAAAAAACGCAGCAGCCTTGGCCAAACCGTCTTCCTCTTCTTTGCCGATCCAACCTTTCCTGGAGGCAATCCGGCAACACGCTCCTCAAGGAACCGTCGGGCCGCAAGGGCTCATCGCCGCCCGCACGGAGTCGTTGCTCGAATTCAAAGATATCCTTCCCACGGTGGAACAGGCCAGAGAGCTGCTCACCGACGAAGCCCTGGGAAGAACCCGGGGCAACATCTCCGAGGCGGCCCGGCTCCTCGGCATCTCCCATCAGGCTCTCAGCAAGTGGCTGCAGAGGCGGAAGAGCGAGCAGTCCCGGGCGGGCTCGCATTCCTAAAGGCCAACGTAACCATGGGTGCATGTCAGGCAACCTAAATTGCAGCCGCAGCCTGAACTGATTAATTCCGGTTTCCCTATCTACTTATAAAATCTAGAAATACCGTAATGCCCGATTTGGTACAGGAGTTGCAATAAGCTCTTTACTATGGCAGGCGAACAACCAATACCGAGGAGACCCGCCACGACATATCCGATCATGGGGATCAGGGGAATCGTGCTTTGCCTGTGGAACCGACTCGCAGTGGCCCTGGCCGTTCGGGCCATCCTCATCCTCCACGCACTGCTTCGCTTCCTTTTAAGCAGGTGTCGCGGGGAATAGAGGTGAAACGGCGCCCCGATCCGCCGAAGGGACTGAAACTGCCATGGTGCAGAATGGCAGTAGGGGGCGGCGGCATTGATCGGTCAGTGATCATTCATCCGATACAGCCGGGCGGTGTTCTGGGCTACGGCTTCCGCGACCTGCTGGACGGAGAGCCTTTTTATCTCGGCGATAGTCCGCAGAGCCAAGACGGTATTGGCCGGCTCGTTGCGCTCTCTCCCTTGCGGTCCCAGGACGGGACTGTCACTTTCCACGAGCAGACGCTCAAGTGGCAGGTGACCGACCAGCTTCTGCTTCTGCCTTGAGCGCACCACCGACGGTGGGACTGAGAAGTAGTATCCCGCCTCCACGGCCGGCCTTGCCGTGGAGGCTTTGCCGTCGAAGGCATGCATCTGGACCCGTCGGGCTCCCCGCTCAAGCAGCGCCGCGATTGTCTCCCTACCGGCGGAGCGGGAGTGGACATTCAGCGGCAGGTCCAGCTCCACGGCCAGATCGACGAAGCGCAGGAACAACTGCCGCTGCAGATCTTTCTCACCGCCGCTTTCCCCCTCCGGCAAGCCTCCTGCTCCCTGTTTGGCGATCCAGTGATCTAAGCCTACCTCGCCTATGGCAACTAGGCGATCCCGTTCGCGTCGGATCAGTGCGATCAACGCCTCGGCCTCCTCGCTGTTGAAGCGTCCCGGATACAGTCCAGCCGCCGGAAGCACCATCCCATACTCCTCCGCCATGGCCAGGTTTTTCCGGGCATCCTCGAGACTCTCCCCAACGCAAACGACAGCGGTCACACCGGCATCCCGAGCACGGTCGAGCACCTCGGAGCGGTCGCAGTCAAACGCTGAGTCACAAAGGTGTGCGTGGGTATCGATGATCATCGTCGGTTTTGGAGTGGGATTGAACTGTTCCGTTAAACCGAGTGTATCCAAATAGCACATGTTTGTCATGGCTCAAATGATGCATGTCAGTGATTGACAATCCGATCATATATACACTCCCCTGCGGATAGAATTATAATTCGGCGAAATTCGGTATTACGCCGTGAGAACGTCCCAGTTCTGTTCGGTTTCTTAAGGAGCCCAGAATGCGGAACACAAACTCAGAGACTTTTTCTCTGGTAGGCAACTACCTTCCCCGGCTCTGCGGTATCGCCACCTTCACCACCGACCTGCTTCAGTCCATGGCTAGGGAAACACCGGACAAGGCCTACTGGGCCGTGGCCATGAACGATACTCCCGGCGGCTACGAGTATCCCCGGGACGTGCGCTTTGAGATAAACCAGAACCGTTTCCAGGAATATCGTCTGGCGGCGGACTTCCTGAACATGAACCGGATCGAGCTGGTCTGCTTACAGCATGAATACGGCATCTTCGGCGGTCCCTACGGAAAGCATATATTGGCGCTGCTGCACAATCTTCGCATGCCGGTAGTTACTACCCTTCACACCGTGCTGCAGAACCCGGATGTTGGACAGAAGGAGACATTGGAAGAAATCCTCTACGCGTCGGACAAGGTTGTGACTATGAGCAAGCATGCAGAGGACATCCTGCATGATCTTTACGCAGTAGAGCGGGAGCGCATCGTGTTCATTCCGCACGGAATTCCCGACATCCAGTTCATCGATCCCAACTACTACAAGGATCAGTTCGGGGTGGAAGGAAAAAAAGTTCTTCTGACCTTTGGTTTGCTCAGTCCCGGCAAGGGCATCGAGAATGTCATCGACGCCTTGCCGATGGTGGTCAGGCGTTATCCTGAAACGGTATACATCGTCCTTGGAGTCACTCACCCCCACGTCAAGTGGGAATCGGGTGAATCTTACCGCATCGCGCTGCAGCAGCGAGCCCGTGCACTGGGGATCGAAAAACACCTCATGTTTCACAACCGCTTCGTAAGCCTTGAGAAGCTATGCGAGTTTATCATCTGCGCCGATGTATATATCACTCCCTATCTGAACCGGGAGCAGATCACCTCCGGAACTCTGGCGTACGCTGTGGGTGCCGGCAAAGCGGTCATCTCCACACCTTACCGGTATGCGGAAGAAATGCTGGCAGACGGCCGGGGCAAGCTGGTGCCATTCGCCGACACGGAGGCCATTGCGGGGGCTGTTCTGGAGCTCTTCGATGATCCTGTTGAGATGAATGCCATGCGTAAGCGGGCTTATAAGTACAGCCGCAACATGGTCTGGAACACGGTTGCCCGGTCGTATCTGGACCTGTTTACCGAGCTGAAGCAGGAGCGTCTGACCAGGTCCCGTACCGCGGTTCAGGCTCCCGGCCTCCGTCCACAGGTCATGGATTTACCCGAAATCAAACTCAATCATCTGCAGCTGCTTTCCGATGACACCGGCATCCTTCAGCATGCCCGCTTCATGATCCCCAGTCGGGAACACGGCTATACGGCGGATGACAACGCCCGGGCGCTGATCGTCACCATGCTTGCTCAGGATTACATCGCGGACGCCAACCTCCTGGATCAGATGTCCTGCCGGTATCTCAGCTTTCTCGACCACGCCTATGATGCGAATACCGGCCGCTTTCGAAACTACATGTCCTACAACCGCAGGTGGAGCCACAGAAGTGATTACGAGGACTGCCAGGCCCGGGTTTTATGGAGCCTGGGTGTGTCAGTGGTCCACTCGAGGAAGGACAGCCAGATCGGGATGGCGATGGATCTGTTCGAAAGAGCCCTTCCGGCCTTTGATAATTTCCGTTCCCCCAGAGCCTTGGCCACGGGTCTATTAGGGATCCTGACCTATCGGCAGAGATTCAGTGGCGACCGAAACGCCCGCCGCTACGGTGAGATGATTCTCGACAGGCTGTATACCATTTGCTCGGAAAACGAAGACATTGAGTGGCCATGGATAGAGGAGACGGCAACGTACGAGAACAGCCGCATACCCCAGGCGCTCATCGCTGCTGGATATGATGCCGGCCGGCGTGAGATTCTGGACAAGGGTCTGGAGATGCTCGACTGGCTGCTCTCCGTCCAGAGGGATCCGTCCGGGCATCTGACACTCATAGGGAACCGAGGCTGGTACCGCCGAGGTAAAAGCAAGGCGCGTTTCGATCAGCAGCCGGTTGAAGCCGGCTCTTTGGTGGAAGCCTGTGTGGAGGCATATTCCGCCACCCGAGACCCAAGGTGGGCACAGGAAGCGGCTTCGTGCTTCGAGTGGTTTCTGGGCCGCAACGACCTGCAAGCTCCCCTGTACGACTACGTAACCGGCGGCTGCCGTGACGGTCTGCAGCCCGGCGGAGTAAATCAGAACCAGGGTGCCGAGTCGACACTGGTCTGGCTCATGGCCCTGCTGGCGATGTACCGCCGCAATCAGCGCCTGATGAGCGCCGGGAAGAAGAAGCAGGCTTCGAGGCGGTAGGGCTTGGGTACCATGAGTGCGAGGCCGGGCGTACAGGGACAGTCGGGAATACGAACCGTGGTGGTGGCCCATCCGGACGACGAGATCCTCTGGATGGGGGGAACGCTCCTGATGGAAACCGGTCGCCGCTGGAACGTCGTGACCCTGTGCAGGGGGAGCGATGTCGACAGAGCCCCGAAGTTTTCCACAGTCATGAGGCACCTGGGAGCAACCGGGACCATGGGGGATGTCAACGATGGACCTGAACAGAATCCCCTTTCGCCGCGGGAGGTCAGGGAAGCGGTACTGGAGCTGCTGGCAGGGAACAGGGCCTTTGATGTGCTGTTCACCCACAGTCCCCGGGGTGAGTACACCCGGCACCGCCGCCACGAAGAGGTGGGCTGGGCGGTCTGTGATTTATGGACTGCCGGGGACCTTGATCTCGGAGAACTGCGGCTATTCGCCTATGAAGATGGACAGCACAGCCGTCTTCCCACCGCCATTGAGACGGCCCACAGTACCGTAATACTCCCCGAGGAGGTATTCAAGGAAAAGCTGCGTATCATCACCGAGCTTTACGGATTTCCGCCTGAAGGCTGGGAAGCCCGAGCCTGTCCGCAGGTCGAAGCGTTCTGGTGCTTCCGGGAACCGGAATCCTTGATACGTTGGCTCGAACAAGGAGGATTCGAACCGTGAAAGTTTTAATGCTCTATGATTATCCACCCCCTCCGGGTGGCCTTGCTACCCAGGGGGACATGCTCTTTAGGGGTTTACGGGAGGCGGGGATGGACGCCCAGGCCGTACACTTCGAATCCGCCCAGGAAAAGGAGTGGTACTACCGCTGGTTTGCACCCGATGTGGTGGTCGGGGTGGGCTACTGGGGCCATGCCCCGCATCTGGTGCTGCATCCCCAGCGGCACGGGATGCAGCCTCTTCCCTGGCTGGTGGCAGACGGATTCATCGGGGAGTTCCAGGAAACCCTGAATGCTCTTCCCCTGATCCTGGTCACCTCCAACTGGGTCAAGGAGGTCTACGTTCGGGACGGTCTGAAGGGGGACATCATCGAGGTGCTCCCTGTGGGCTGTGACACAGATGCCTTTCGACCTCGGGACTCGAAGGACCCAAAAATCGCGGCGGTGAGAGAAGCGCTGGGCGTGGCTCCGGATCAGATAATGATCCTCACCGTCGGCGGCGATGCGGCCTCCAAAGGTGCACGGGAGGTCATGGAAGCCTTGGCCTTGATCGCGGACAAGGCTCCCGACTGGAAGTACGTGTGCAAGGTATGGCCCCAACCCCGCACCCTCAAGCAAAACCTGCTGGACCTGCAGCTTGCCACCCAGCTGGGCATCGAAAAAAACGTGGTCTATACCACCAACGTGGTCTCCCGGAACTTCATGCCATACCTGATCGCAGCCTGCGACATCTACGCCGCCCCTGCACACCTGGAGGGCTTCGGCATGCCCCAGGTGGAAGCCGGTGCCTGCGAGAAGCCGGTGATCGGCATTAAAGCCATGGCCATGCTCGATACCCTGGTTCACGGGGAAACTGCCTACCTGGCGGGGGTGGCCCAGGAAATCATCCTGAAGGAGGTAACCACCGGAGAGGAGGAGGAAGGTGAAACATCTCAGAGGCTTGTATTCCAAACTCCCCGAACTGTGGACTACCGGCCCAGTGTTCAGGACATCGCAGCCTATCTCCTCAAGCTCATGGAAGATGGAGCCTTGCGGAAGAAAATGGGCCAGACGGGACGCAAGCGCGTGGAAGAGCGCTTTGACTACCGGGTCGTGAGCAGGCGCTTCATCGACCTGGTCGGTCGCCGGTTCGGACTTTCCTGAGCCTGGTACTCCTCTAGATACGAGAACGTCATAAAGGAGTCGCATCTGAGATGGACCCAGATACTTTGATCGTAAAGGCCAAGGAGGCGGCACTGCAGGTTCTGCTGCACAACAGCCGTGGTCCTGTTCGCGGATTGCCCCGCACCGCCGGTTGGGAATATCCGGAACCGTACACCCGGGATCAGATGATCAATACCCTGGGCATCCTGGTTTCCGGACACCCAAAGCTCATCGCCGTGCAGCGAAAGGTGCTGGAAACGGCAGCCCGGAACCAGAGCCCCCGCGGGCACATCCCCTCTTTGGTGCACGATGCGGAGGATCGCGGCGCCAGCGATACCACGCCTCTTTTTCTGCTGGCGGTGGCGATATTCCGCCTTGCCGTCGGTGAGCCGGCCTTCCTGGAGCAAGCCGCGCAGCGAGCCCTGGTGTGGATGGATTACCGCAGCCCCGACGACAGGGTGATGGTCGGACAGCTTCCCACCAGCGACTGGAGGGATGAGCAGTGGGTGTTCGGTTTTGGTCTGTTCGTAAATACGGTGGTCTACTGCTATCTCAGGCTGCTCGGGCAGGATGACAAGGCCGTTACCCTGCGGGAGCTCATGACGAAGTTCACGGTGCGCGGCGGCGTCCAGCAGCGCCACGTGCACGAGGGATTGAGGCTGCATCGTAAGCCCTACTACGCCCTCTGGTCTTACAAGGTGTACAACAATGAGCGCTTCGACCTGTTGGGCAACAGCCTGGCCATTCTCTCCGGGCTCGCCTCTCCCTCCCGGGCCAGGGCGATCGTCGCCTGGGTGGAGGAAGAGTGCGAGGCGTTGCGCAGCCAGGAAGAGCTGGCCGTCGAGCTTCCTCCGAACCTGTTCCCCTACATCCGCCCTGAGGATCCTGACTGGAGACCCCGCTACGAGCGCTACAACCAGCCCGGAGAATACCACAACGGCGGCATCTGGCCCTTTGTCTGCGGCTTCTACATCGCCGCCCTCGTGGCGGTCGAACGCTTCCGCCTTGCGGAGCGCCGGTTGGAGAGCCTGACCCGATTGGTCCAGCCAGCCAGAAGCGCAGAAGTGGCTTTCGGCTTTAACGAGTGGCTGAGGGCACAGGATGGAACCCCCCAGGGACAGGACTGGCAGAGCTGGTCCGCTGCCATGTATCTGTACGCCGAGACCTGCGTACGGGAAAGGCGCACTCCATTTTTCGAGGAGATCCGCAGGCCCTGATCCGCTTCCCGACTCCCCTGTCATGGAAGTGCCGCAGGCACTACCACAACCAGCAGAATTGCGCTATAGTCGATCGGCAAATTCCAATCTACATTGTTTAAGGCAGGAATAAATATGGCCCTGACAGTACACCGTAAATCCGTAAAGTTCATCCCGGACCCGAAAAGGGTCATTACCCGTTTTTTCATGCCGGGGCAAGAGGACCGGGCTCAAGCCATTATTCAGAGAATCGTATCCCTTCCGGAAGATTCCTGCCGGCAGCTGTTCAATGATGTGCTTCGCAGCTTTTCCAAGCGCCACAGGAACATTTCAAAAATCTTTGAAACAAACTTCAAGAATGTAGAGCACCTTGTGAAGCGGAATGGATTCGAGCCGGATGCGCTGACCCGGGAGCGGAAGCTTCTTATCGGCTCCTACTTCACACAGGAGTATTCCATCGAAGCCGCTGCCTTTTTCAATCCCTCGATAGTCGAGGACCCGTATCAGGGAAACCTCAACAACGGGCAGCTGCGGGTGATCGCAAGCTTCAGGGCAACTGGTGAGGGGCATATCTCCTCGATCGTGTTCAGGAGCGGTACCTTCGACAGCACCAACAATTTGACCTTCGCTCCGGCTGGCAACTTCGTGGATGTACCCGAGATGGTGAAACGCCATGTTTATAAAAAGACCACCTTCCTGAGAAAGCTCGAGGAAATGCGCATCGTGAAGGATGTTGTGGGCACGGTCATGGATCGTTTGGGTGACAGCTTCATATACGGAGAGCTTCTGGCGAGTATCGAGGAGACGAGAAAGAGTATCGAGATAACCCACACCAAAGAGAAGGTGCTCCAGGCGATCAACTGGCTTGCCAGTTCACATTACGAGATCACCTTCTCCCTGGATACGGCTATATCGGAGCGGGTTATTTTTCCCGTGTCCTACTCTGAAAGCAACGGGATCGAGGATGCCCGCTTCGTGAAGTTCACCGGTGAGGATGGGAAGGTTACCTACTACGCAACCTATACCGCCTACAACGGTTTCACGATCCTCCCCAAGTTGATGGAAACGGAGGATTTCTACCATTTTAAGATCATGCCGCTGCACGGCAACTACGCACAAAACAAGGGTCTGGCACTCTTTCCGCGGAAGATCGGAGGGAAATACGCCATGATCTCCCGCTGCGACGGCGAGAATATCTACATCATGTATTCGGACAACATCAACATTTGGCCAGACGCGGTCAAGATAAGGGAACCGTTCTTGCCGGAAGAGTTCGTCAAGATCGGTACAGCAGGATCACCCATCGAAACAGAAAGGGGATGGCTCCTGATAACCCACGGAGTGGGACCGGTTCGCACCTATACTCTCGGGGCGGTACTTCTCGATCTGGATAACCCCACACGGGTGATTGCCTATCTGGACACGCCGCTTCTGGCGCCGACGGAGGAGGAGCGGGAGGGATACGTGCCCAACGTGGTCTACTCCTGCGGCTCGATCGTGCACAATGGCGAACTCATCATTCCCTACGGGATGTCGGACTACAGCTCTTCCTTCGCGACCGTCGGCCTGGAGAACCTTCTGGATGAGATGACGGCCGTATGAGATTATCGCTTCCCCTTTACGACCTGGTACAGCTGCTCGCCGATACTTTCCCGGGAATAGACCCGCTCAACCACCTCCCTGTTGACTCCTACCAGGGCGTCCCGGCGCTCGTGCTCGAAAAGCCTCAGTGTAGCGAGCACGCTCGTTTCGTTGCGGTCGATGAAGCTGTTGACGTAGGCGGGTTCTTCCAGCCTCAACACCTTCTCCAGCCTCTCCTGTAAGCCCAAGGCGGGATCGGCCGTAGCGCTGCCGATATCCTTGTAATCTTTGCCGTCGATGATCAGGGCATTATAGAGGTGGCCCAGCTTCATACCGGAGGCCTGAAAATCCGGGGTTATGTAGGGTATACTCCTGCCGATGACTGCCCTGTCCAGTAACCAGGGCTCGATATAGGCGAACCCGAATCCCTCCAGAACGCTTGTGGTGATGACCAGATCAGAGGCGCGATACAGATCCCCGACACTGTAGCTCCTTATTTTCGAGTCGTCTTCTGGATCCATTTCGCGTTCCAAAGCGACGAGATCCCCCAAGCCGATGGTGACCGGCAGCTTGTGCTCCTGCACGAAGCGGACCAGCTGGTCCGCATAATCCCCATCGTCACCGGATACCGGTTTGATGCTGACCAGCAGATGGTAGCGCTCCGCCAATCTGCAATTTTTCCGTCCCAGATTTCCATCGACCAGCCGGTTGAAGAACGCTATGAGGAAGATCGCCTCCTCCACGTTCTTTCTGCGCACGCAACGCACCGGATAGAGCAGAAACCTTGTTCCGGGATCCAGGCCCTCTCTGGCTATGATTTTCTCCCGCAGTTCGTCGCGGCGGTCGTCGGGGGGCACGATGGCTTTGTCCACCGGATTGGGGATATAGTATATGTTTTCCTCCTCTATGCCGTGCTCCAGGAGCCGCATCCTGTCATAGCGGTTGATGGCGACATAGGCGATGCTGGAGTAGGCGGGATATAGTATGCTGTGCCAGTCCGGCACCACCCCGAAACGGGGATGGTGAAACTTCTTCACGTTCTTGAAGTTTGCGGGGCGCTGCTGCACGAAATCATGGCAGCGGTAGATGAATCGCTTGTCCATTCCCCGGGTAAAGGCGTACAGGGTGAAAAGGTAGAAAGCATAGGTGACATAGGGCTGAATCCCGATCCCTAAGTTTTCGATCATGATTACATCCATGTCTGCCAGCTTTTGCACCAGCACTTCGGCCAGATTAGTGCCCATCCACACGTAGTCGTGCACCTGTTGGTCGAACACCGATTTGCCACCGAGTTTACCGGCCGCCTCGTCGGCATTAAACTCATCGATATTTCGAAATTCTACGTTCGAAGGCAGGGGTTTGATGAACTCGCTGCAATTCACCGCCAGCTTGCCGAAGAGGGTAATTCTCATATCCGGATCGATGGCACTGAGGGCACGCACGTTGCGGGCAATCACGGTGTTTACACCGTCTCTGAAACCGATGCCGTAGTGACCGATGCCGAGGTGCAGATTTTTTTTCATACCCTTACTCCCCCCGTCACCTTTGCTCCGGCCCCAGCAGTGCTCGATCCCGGAGATCGGGCGGCTCAGCTTTCTTTTCCATAATAACCTTCCGGTAGAGCTTTTCATGCTTGCTGGCGATTATGTTCCAGCCGATCTGGCTGTCTACGTATCGTTTGGCCCGTTCACTGTACTCACGGCGAAGACCATCGTCCCCCATGATGTTCATGATTGCCCGCTTCAGTTCGGTGTCGTCATCGGGTTGGAAGGTGATGCCCGCCCCGCTGGCCTCAACCTCCGCTTTGAGTCCTTCCAGCCCGGAGACTACCACCGGAACACCTAGGGAAAAGGAGTGGGCCAGATTACCGCTCTGGGAGGCGAAGGAATAGGGCATGACCATGGCATCGAAGCTGGCCAGAATCCGTTCATACTCCCGGGGCGTGAAGCTGCCCAACACCACTTTTATGCTGTTTTTCGCTTTACTACTCTCGACCAGATCGAGGAGCTCCTTCTTGTAGCCGATCTGGTTTGGATCACCCTGGCGGGCATCCCCGGCAAGCACCAGCACAGTATCGGGACCCAGTTGTTCAGACAGACGATCCCACATCGACAGAATCCGGTGGAATCCCTTCGTGAATGTGAACCAGCCGATCATGCCGAGCACCTTTTTACCTTTCAACCCGAGAGCCTGTTTGGCATCATCTTTGGATACGGTTGTTCCCGCCGATGCTCCGTGGGGTATGACATAGACGTTGTCAACGATGCGGCCGAGGTTCGTATGGAGATAGGCCCACTGGTATTCTGCGTGCACGATCCCGGCATCGGCGAGCTGCTGCATGACATCCATGTAGGAACGGATCATGAAGTTCAGCTCTGTGTACACGGAATGGTAGGTGACCACGACGGCGGGTTTCTCCTCGGCTTTCCAACGGAACATGGGTCTGAACAGGCCGCTGGCATTGTCCGCTGAGGTGTTGTAGAGCCCGAACTCATGCTGGATATGCACCACTTCGGGATCGATGCTTTTCACCGTTTCATAGACAGCTTCATCCCAGCCGTGGTGATCTGTGTCGATAACCGGATATAGGTCTTTCTCATTCGGGGCACCACCATCCGGATGGCAGACGATGTGAATTTCATGGCCTTCCCGCCGCAGCACTTCTACAAGTTCTGCAGAGTAGGTTGCGATTCCGCAGTGCCGCGGGGGCCAGCTCGACAACCAGGCGATTTTCATCTCCTCACCTCCTCCGTCGGGTGACAGCACGCCTGAGTCGTCAAAATAGCCCTTTTAGTAGGTATTGGCAAGGTTCGATTTCAAACTGATCATTTCGGGACAAAGTCGAGCCAGTTTTCCAGGCTAACGACCCGTGCAGTAGCCTGGGGATAGGTTTCGCGCCAGGATCTCGGAATCCCGACCCTTCCGTGGTTGAAAATTCATCTCGAAACCGTTCAGTTGCCCACCTCTATCCTCCACGTAGTCCAACTCTGCTCCCGTGTAGGTTCGCCAAAAGTAAGCGTTGACCGACATTCCGGCGTACGTGA
>CP070696.1:1435047-1513721 GCA_020353535.1 Spirochaetaceae bacterium
CTGGCCGCTCACGCGGCTGGGTGGCATCCGCTAGATGTATTCGACCTACGAACGTTACAGCTCGGGATTCGCTGCCCGTATGGGCAGGGGTCTTGTACGAAAACTGGTCAAGCTGTTTATAGTCACGCTTTTACTTTATCTCATCATCTCCAGTATGTTCCTGGCGACTTTTCAGGTGGAATCCAGGTCCATGGAACCGCTGCTTAAGCCAAAGGACCGCATCTTCGTTTCCCCCTTGATTTATGGAGCCAGGTTTCTCTTCTTTGCCGCCAAACTTCCCCCGGTACGCGATCCAGAGCGGGGGGATATCGTGGTTATCCGTTCCCCCATGTATAGCCGTCCCGCCTTGCCCGTTTCGATTATCGAACCTCTTGTTCGTTTTTTCTCATTTCAACGGGGCGGCGTGGTCCGGGACGATTCCGGAAGGCGAGTTCCGGCCTACATGATAAAGAGGATCGTGGCGGTGCCCGGGGACACGATTAAAGTCTCTGGATTTACAGCCTACATTCGCCCCGACGGGGGCAGCACCTTCGCTGCTGAGCAGGAGCTGATCCCCCAAACCTATGAGGTATTCATCGGTTCTCTCCCGGAGGGGTGGGCGAAGGAGTTCCCTTTTTCCGGAGAATATCCGGCTGTAACATTGGAAGAGGATCAGTACTTCCTTCTTGGGGACAACCGACAGGGTTCCAGTGACTCCCGATCCTGGGGACCGGTCACCCGGGATCAGCTTGTGGGCAGAGTGATCTATCGATATTGGCCGTTGTCACGCACCCTCAAACTATAAGCTCGCTTCTGTTTCTACCGCCTGAAGGTCGCTCTCACTGATATCGCCGCTTTTCAGTAGACCATCGATGAAGGCCTTGATCAGGGTGGGATCAAACTGGCTGCCGCTGTGCTTGAGTAGCTCCCTTGCTGCGGTGACCGGGGAGAGGGCTTTTCGGTAGGGTCGGTCGCTGGTCATGGCATGATATGCATCGGCGATGGCGATGAGCCGGGCATAGAGCGGTATTTCCTTGCCCTTCAAACCGTTTGGATAACCCGTGCCGTCGAAATGTTCCTGGTGAGCCAGCACGATTCGACTCACCTCTTTGTACGACTCATGATTACCCAACAGGTTCGCCCCGAGCTCGGAATGCGTCTTCATAACAGTCCATTCCTCCTCCGACAGTCCGGATTCTTTCAGTAAAATCCGGTCCGGGATGCCCAGCTTCCCGATATCGTGGAGTAGAAGGGAATCCCGTAGAACCTGATCCACCTCCAGACCGATCTCATCGGCTATCATCGTGCCTAAGGCAAGCACATCCCGCGAATGCCCTGCGGTCTTGAAATCCCGCATTTCGAGGGACTGGGAGAAGCTCATGCTCAGCTCCTCCATGCGCATCTTTAATTCTTCTGTGTGGGCGAGGGCGAGTTGAAACTTCCGCATGGTAAGGAGGTTCTTGATGCGGGCATCCAACTCCCGAATGTTAACAGGTTTGGACAGGTAGTCGTCTGCTCCTGTTTTCAGCCCTTGAATTTTAGAATCCAGTTCGTGCTTGGCGGTGATGAGAATAACCGGGATATGCATGGTATTCTCATCTGATTTCACCTTGCTCACCAACTCGAAACCGTCCATGCGAGGCATCATTACATCGGAGACGATAATATCCGGTTGCTCATTGCGTACGCGGTGCCAGCCGTCCAGTCCATCCTCGGCGGTAATCACGCCATGCCCGAAGCGTGTGAGCATCTTGCTGATGTAGTTGCACAGGTCCGCATTGTCTTCCACTAGCAGTACCACGTCGCTCGCTGTCTGTACGTCCGTTTTGCTTTCCAACTCCTCCGCAGGCTCTAGAGGGTACAACTCCTTCTCGATCAAGGCCAGATCGTCCAGCGAAACCTTGGCTAGATCCGCTTTTCTGCGGTCTTCAATTCTGCGCTCCTGGCCCTTGAACGTGAGGCTCAGCTTGCGTCGTTCATCCATTCTGCGTTCGATGAAGGCGTCAGGTACGATTTTGTCGAGATTGTCCGGAAATTGCATAACGAAGTGGGTTCCCTTGCCCTCTTCGCTGAACACCTCGATCGATCCTTTCATCAGGTCAATCGCTTCCTTGACGATGGTCAAGCCCAGACCGGTACCCTCATATCTCCTGGTACTCGAGGTATCCACCTGTTGGAATCTCTTGAATATATGAGGTAGATGGTCCTTCGGAATGCCGATGCCAGTGTCTTCTACTTCGATTACTATAGATCCTTGTTTTTTGCCCGTGCGTATGGTTACTGAGCCGCTTTCAGTGAATTTTATGGCGTTGCGCAGCAGATTCATGAGAATCCGCTCAAGCTTGTCAATATCGAGATAGAGAGGTCGGATGTTGTTCTCTCGCACATACCTGAGATTTATCCCTTTTCGTTCCGTGACATCCTCGAATACCGCTATGATATCCCGTATCGTCTCATCCAGATCCACCGGTCCGAGGCGCAGTTCCATCTTGCTGGCTTCGAATTTGGAAAAGTCGAGCATCTGGTTGATCATATCCAGAAGTTTCAGGCTGTTTCTGTACATCTGGCTTATCAGCCTTGCTTGTTCCGGCATCAATTCGCCCATATCACCCTGATAGAGACTCTGAATCGGACTGATCACGGAAGTCAGCGGGGTACGAACCTCGTGACTCACATTCGCGAAGAACTGGGATTTGAGAATATCCAGTTTCTTCAATTCTTCGTTGGCCTCGGCCAGGCTCTGCCGGGCGCTGAACTCCCGAAATCGTATCTGAGTGCCGAGATAGGAGCTGAGAATGACCAGTGCGATCGTACACAACAGAAAAAAGTTGTTGTTCAGTAGAATAGCCAGATCATCGATCGGTTGCCTGAGTAGGATGGGTACGATATAGGCAGCGTAGATGATTGCGCAGATGATGATTGTTCTCCTGGTATCCAGAGGTAGGATCGAAATGAAGGCCAGCAACACGAGATTGATACCGGCGTAGTAAGGTGAGAGATACCCACCCACCATGTGGACCATCACGGTGATAGACAGACCGCAAACAAGGTACTCAATCATTGCGATCTCTCTTGGGAATCGGGCACCAAATCTGGTTCGGATCAATAGATACACAATCAAATTTGCGATGACAACCCCGACTCGAATCAGAATGAGTCGAACGAAGTAATCCGGATACAGAGCGAAATCGAGAAGCCCGAAAAGTGAGAATGCGATACTGGCTACAATAGCAGTGTTTTTTGTGTCACGGATGGCCTTTTCGCAAGTTTCAACAATAAACTGCTTTTGGAGTTGTTCATGTAACGAACGGTTTCTATCGGTCATTTTTCATGTCTCTCTACATATGAACTACGTCCGATCATGAAACCAGTTTCTCACAGATTTTCCTGAAGTAGCGGCTCCGCCGGTTGTTGCTATCTTCGTTATAGACGGCTCGGTAGATTTTCAACAGATTGGTTTCCAGTTGTTCCGGAGCAAAAAAGGGATGGCGAATTACTGCATTCCAAACTGTATACCACTTCCAATCGTTATGGAGAATCCTGTTTTCTTTTTCCAAGCGCTCTCGCAATCGGCTTCCGGGAAATGGCGTAAGAATAGTTATTTGAGTTCCCAGAAGGTTGTGATGATTTATAAAGTCGATGGTTTTCCCTATCGTCTGGTCGTTATCGGCATCAAAGCCTATTATGAATGAACCATATACTCCGATGCCGTTGCGTTGAATTCTCTCTATGTACTCGCCGTAGCGCCTGAACCTTTTCGCTTTCCACTGGTCCTTATTCAAACTTTGGACGTTACTCTCGAGCACACTTTCCAGTCCGATCAACAGAGTGCGGCATCCGCTTGCATGCAGGTTCGCAAGGAATTTTTCAGAGGTCGCGACTTCGATGTCACAAACAGCAAACCAAGAGAAGTTGAGATCTTTAAATGCTTCGACAAGCGCCTCTGAAAACTTGCGATTGACAAACATATTATCATCGGCGAAACCAATCTGGGCCAGCTGCCAATATTTTTTTACCTCCCGCACCTCTTCAAGAACCTGGGATACGTTTTTATGTTTGTACCTCTTTCCGTATATGTTGGAGGCCACACAGAACTCACAATCATGTGGGCATCCACGGGTAGTTTGGATATAGACAACAGGATATTTGTACTTTGCCAACAGATCGTAGCGAGGCAAGGGAGATTTTGTGATATCGACGGCGGGATAGCGCTCCTGGTCGTATACGCTGCCAGGGAAGCCTTTCATGAAATCATCTACAAAACACGGCCAGGTATATTCCGCCTCCCCTATAAACACCGTATCTGCATGTTTTATAACCTCATCACTTTTCACCGATGCATGGATACCACCTATCGCAACGTGACACCCACGTCGTCGAAACTCTGCCGAAATTTCATAAGCCCGGTTAGCCTGCTGAGTCATAGCGGTGATACCAACGATATCATAGGGCTGGTCGAAATCGATTTCCTCTCGGTTTTCGTCGATTACCGTCACCGCGTGTATATCTGGCGTCAAAGCCGCAATCGTCGGTAAGGCTACTCCGATGCCATTCCAAAAGTGCAGAATGGTCCTCATTTCCCTGGAGGTAGTCACGAATTCGGCAAACTCACGGTTCTTGCAGAGGAACTCTCCCTTCGGGGAGATGAGGGCTATGTTGAGTTTACCCTTATCCATGGGTTTTCCTATAGAGGACCTCGATGAGATTCAAAAAATCAGCGACTGTTTCGATATCTGCGAAGGCGGTTTCATCGATTTCTATATCGAGATGCTTTTCACACGTTGCGATGATTTCCATTGCCATTAAGCTGTCTATTCCCAATTCCTCACGGATTATGATGTCATCGGCAAACTCCTCCGGGTCGATTCTGGATATGCGAGATACGATCTGTTTTACGCGCTGCCTGATTTCCGCTGAGGTGATCTGTTTTGTGCTTTGCGGTTCCATCAAAAATCCTGGTGGTTCGAACATCACCCTGGATCGAGCGAGATTTTAGGGATTTTATACGGCGCCAACAACTCTTTCAAAGAGGTAGCAAGCTCCTTCGTTTTTCCCGGGGTGATTGCCTTCCGGCTTGCACGGCAACGAGCAAACAAGGCATTGTTCTTATAGTGTATATCGACTTCAACAATTTGACCATCCAGCAGGATTGCCTTTCTGATCTCATTGAGATCGACCATATTTCCGTTGATTTTTCGTGTTTCCTTCAATTCCTCAGAGAAAACAAGATGATTCCCATCAAAATATCCGCGATCCCCGGTTTTAAACCAATCGCCATCGAAAGCCTCGCGTGTTTCCCGCTCCCTGTCTAAGTACGTTTTCGTCATATAGGGTGTATTGAGAAGAATTTCACCCGATCCAATTCCGGTCGAATCGTCAATCCGGCACTCGATCTGGTCGCAGATAGGTCCGATGGTACCACCCTTGGGCTCTCCCCGAATGTTTCTGCTGACGGGGGTGCACTCCGTAAGACCATACCCATGAAGGACTTCCACTTCAAAGCCCTGCGATATTTTATGATAGTCTTCGACCGTCAACAGACTGCCACCGCATACGAAAGCCCGAAGGGATCTCAATTTTTGAGCTTTTTCTTTAAGACGAAGCAGCAGCAAATAGTAATGGGGAACAGAAGTGAGATATTCAATAGAATAATCCCTGATTATCTGGAATATGATTCTTGGATGGAACGTTTGGGCAATCACTCCCGTCACGTTATATAGGATCGGAACGGCGATACAACCTACAAGTGTGAATATATGAGACATTGGCAATGTGATCAGCATTTTCTCGCCGGGATTGGCTTGAAGACCCTTCTGCAGCGTTTTGGCACCATGAAGATATTGCCGGTGAGGGACCTCTGCGCCGATGGGATAGCCGTATCCCCTGTAGGTGTAGTTTACCGTGGCGATATCCTCGGACACTTCATGTGATTCCCGAGAAGAAATCTGGCTCTGAACAAGCCGAAGACCTGCCGATGATCGTTCAATCACCACGACATCCTTCAGATATGATCTGATAAATGGCAGGTGGTTGGTTTCAGTGATAACTGCCTGGGGTTTGCAGTTTTTGAAGATCTCGGCCAATGCGAGTTTTCGGAACTCCAACTTCACCATCACCGGAATTGCCTGCAGTTTCATCAGGGCAAGCAGGCTCGTGATAAACTCTACGGAGTTGTACAGGAATATGGGAACCAGGAAGCCCTTCTGAATCCCCCACCGTGCGAATTGTTCGGTTCTTTCTTGTATGCGCAGTCGGAGTTCCAAGGCGGTGACTGGTACACCCTTGCCGTGGGGACTGCATTCGATGAAACAGGGATTGTTCTTCCATTCCAGCAACGACGTGTCTATTCGCCCATTTAAGGTCAAGTCAACCGACAACGAGGTACTCCGACATATGAGATAACCGTGTATATCGTGAAATATATGCTGTTACGAACGTCCGCCGGTATTTTCATCGCCCTGTAGAGGTTTTTGGGCAACAAGGACATGTGCCTGGGGCGGATTTCCCAGTGATTGAAATATTCTGATGGATTGGAAACCGCAGTTTTCGCATAAGCCGATCAGTTCTTCCGCAGTAAAGAACCTGAAAAATCCTTCCTGTTCGAGCTCAAACAGACTGGCTGCCTCATTGAGCATATCCGTGGCGGCGAGCCGTTTGTCTGAATTCCTGAAAGCGTTGGGCTGTCCACCAGATTCGTTCAATTTTTCAATATAATTCGTAAAAATCACAGAGACGTCGCTGTCTGGCTTCATCGATGAAATCAGTGCTGTTCCACCAGGTTCGAGTATTCGGTAGAACTCAGCCACTGCGTATTGAGGATTGAATAAATAGGACAGGAATAGGCTGGCAACCAGCTTGTTGAAGGAATTGTTCTCAAACGGGTAGAAAAGGGTGAGCCCTTGATTTCCTAAACGCAGTTGATCGAAATCAGGTAACGACGTTGTTGTTGAGGTGAGCCCTGTTGGTACAATCCCGCCGCCGCTGCTCAACCTTTGATTCGCCAAACTGAAAAAGCCGAGGTTCTCACGAAGGAACCGCGCCGCCTTGTTGAACTCCACTATCACATGGTAGCATTCTTGTCCCAATTCATACTTATAATTCAAGGAGGTGGAGGGCAAAGGTATTTCACCCTTCATGATTGGTAGTAGCTCCTCCCAATCCGAGGCGATCAGCTTATCGATATAGGAGTTTTTCAATCCTTGTATTTTGTTGCGTAGATAGTTGAAATCGAGTTCGGGATTGCAGACATACTCACAAATAGGTAGCCAGCGGTTTGGTTCCAGGTTCGTGGCAGAATAATTTATATGCACGGAGGCTAGATTGGGGTATCGCGCCAGAAGGCGGGTACATTTCATTTTTACTTTTTCTAGTGCTTCAGGCACCAGATCTACCGCCACCAACTCAGCGTGGTCCTCGTGCTGGAATTGTTTCTTTGCCTCCTTGAGGATTGATTGTAATAGCAATCCTGTACCACATCCCAGATCTATTAACCGGTCTCCTGGTCTGAGATCAATGAGGCGGGCTTCGAGGTCCATGAACTGGCGAAACTCTGCAAAATTGTCATAAAAATCGTAACCAGGATCCGAGATTTTATTTCCAATTAGGTAGCTTTTCCAGTAGCTTTCGGCATCGATTCCTTTCTCATTTTGTAGCCGTTCTCGCTCATAGGAAATGAGACGTATCATCTCATCGTGGTTCGGATCCACCGTGTTCATGCTTCTATTGTGGAGCCAACGAAAGATACGGGAAGTGATGATTCGATATACCTTGAGCGCATCGTCACTGGTGTGTAAATTGTGCCCGGCGGGAACCTCAATGACTTCCCTGTTGGAATACGAGTTAATACTCATAATGTCGCTTACTTCCCCCACATCCACCCATTTATCGTATGTACCGTAGATCCATAAGGTGGGAATGGAGATCCTCGACATATCTCGACGGGAATCGGTCATGTATGCAAATTTGTTCTCCACAAGACCACGAGCAAGGCTATCCATGTCGATAAGGTGCCCAAGTATACCCATGATACCGTTGTTGTTACCCATCTTGTAGTTGCCAATAACATCGAGTCCGCCGAGTATTTTCTGAAGAGTGGATTGGGCGGAAGGGACACCCATTGCACTGATCCAAAGGTCGATCCCGTGATTTGGCCTTGTAGCCAGATATCGTCGGGCGTCGATCGAGGACATGCTGAAGGATACGAGAATGACCCTCTCCGGCGTGAACCAAGGGTTGGAGTAAACGTACTCTAGAGTCGTTTCGAGATCATCGATTCCCTGATTGGCCGTATAGTGCAGCATCTCATATCCCCGGCTGACTTTCTTTGCACAGTTGTAGCTCTCTCCGGGTTTATTAATACCGTCGTAGCGAATGGTAACAATATCTTTGTTTTGCACCGAAAAATTGGCGAGCAAGGTAGCTACTAATGGAGCCAATACCTCTTTCTTTTTACCGAATCCGGGGGGCATTATCACGACCGGTGCTTTTACGAAAAAACGAGTCGCGTTGATCAAGGCTCTAATGCCCTGTTTATCTCTATTCGTGTACTCTACAACGCGGCACTCGCATCCTGAGGAACGCGCCTTCTCCACATTTTCTGAAGCCCGATCCCATTCGATCTTTTCAACTTTGCTGAACCGGTAGACGCTGCGTTCAATACCTGCTTCGAGGCCGAGATGTAGAACGATTTTCTGCTCGTGCAGCGCTGATTCCTGTAGACGTCTAATTTGTCCCTGGGTGCCTAATCCCCAGCGTTCGTCCATCTCATAGCGCACCATCTGCCCGATACAAAACACACCGCGCATACTTACCGGTAGCTCGACCTCGCAGAGGAAACCGTTGCGACTGATATCAATCAATCTCCCCTCGCATATCTGTCGAGAGCCGTTTTCAGGATGTGGGTGCAGCAGAACTGTTACACCAAGATCGGTCGAGAGCACCTTGCGCTGGTGCGACCTTTTCTCGCTTTGGAGCACTACCTGAGGAAGCTTGAAGGCCAGTCTGTTTTTTTGGTTTCTCGCGATTGTCGTTTTGAAGTAGTGAGCTCCTCCGTTGGTATATGTGAAATAAGCGGTTAGCCCGGGAACCGGCAGGTCCTGTTTGGTTGATAAAAATACGATCGCCTCAAACTCCTTTTCCCTCGTGTTTAGGAGTTCGAGTCTGGATTCGTAAATGGCCAGTTGGCCCTCAAGCAATACGTTTAGTACCGTACCATCGTTTAGCATGTCTTGAAACATTCCCACGATGCGTTCGCGGTTTTTAATACTGTATCCTGCCTCGGTACCGCATTGTATGAAATCGTCACAGAGATATTTTATTGCAGAGCTTGATGTTGAGGCGACGATGTAGTTACGAATACGTGCCTGGACGGTTTCCTTCGGATCCACAAACCTGAGCCCGGCACTTCGGGGTAGCTGAAATTCGTTACGGATCGTGTAGGTAATGTATCCGGATATCTGTATTCTACGTTTGTCTCCCGGCAGGGAGAAGGTCAATTCGATGGGTTCGTCAGGATTTAGATCACCTTCGAAGCTGATTAGAAGCCCTTCAGTGGAGATGTTGTCGATGGAGACTATCCGAAGCCCAGACTTGTTTACCGAGATATCCCGAATCGAGCAGTCTGCACGCGGGATCTGCCGCATCTCGGAGTGATGTGGAGTATCGGCCAACTCCTTTTTCTTCATCTCCCGGATGTAGTTTTCGATGAGCAGAAGTTGGGCCTCCCCTTGGTAGGAGAACTCCAGGCCCAGGATGTTGGACTGCTCGTTACCATTGCCCGATTCGTAGCGGACGATTCGGCAGGGAAGCTCTAACGTGTGTTCTGAGTTGGGAAGGGTGAACGTGATCGATCGAACGGATTCGTAGGAATCGGGGAGGTTTACGACCACCTGCATGCCGGTGCGGCTGAGGTTGATTGCCTGCCCCGAAAATCGCCGGCCCTCGCCGACTAGTTGCACCGTTCCGCTATGTTCGATTCGGATATGCCTACGCTGATCCCGGTTTTCTACATTCTGGGGCTGCGCGAGATGTAAGCGATCCTCAGAAAACATAGCAGTGCAATAGTATCGTTACTAGAAAAAAAATTTCAATAGTGTAAAAAAAAAAGTTACTGTCGGGCTGAGAGCCCGGATGGAGTCGGAATCCGGAGCTTTACGCGCTCAGACGCATCGGTCAGCCCACTCAGCTTGACACCCCAATGAGGGGCGTGTTAAATTCACCGACGAAGGAGAAATAACCTATGTCTGGCCACAGCAAGTGGGCCTCTATAAAGCATAAAAAGAGCGCCGTGGATGCCAAACGCGGCAAAGTGTTCACGAAAATTATCCGGGAAATCAGCGTAGCCGCCCGTGCGGGCGGCGGGGATCCGGATGCCAACCCTAGATTGCGTACAGCCCTTTTAAAAGCGAAATTGTCCAATATGCCCAAGGACAACATCGACCGAGCCATCAAGAAGGGCACGGGAGAGATGGAAGGAGCCGAGTATTCCGAGCTGACCTACGAAGCCTACGGTCCCGGTGGAGTGGCGATTCTGGTCGAGGTGCTTACGGATAATCGGAACCGCACCGCTGCAGAACTTCGCCATGTTCTATCCCGAGCTGGGGGGAGCCTGGGGGAGAGTGGCAGCGTGGCCTACCTGTTCAAGCGCAAGGGCCTGATCGTGTACGATGCTTCGGAGTACTCGGAGGATGCGATCCTCGAAGTCGCTTTGGAAGCGGGAGCCGAGGACGTGAGTAAAGCGGACGGTGAGATCGAAGTCATCACAGAACCGGATGACTTCGAATCTATCCTGGAAGCGCTGGAGCAGGGCGAGTTCAAGCATCTGTCGGCGGAGGTTACCATGATCGCCGATGCGCAAGTTGCGGTACCCGAAGACAAGCTCGCGCAGATCCTCCGACTTATAGACACGCTGGAGGACCACGACGACGTACAAAATGTCTCCACAAATCTGGATATTCCAGAGGGTTTCACCCTGGATGAATGAAAGTAATCCTCGGTATTGATCCGGGATTGGCCTCAACGGGGTATGGTGTCATTCACTGCTCTGGCAGCCGATTCCGCTGCATAACCCACGGCACCGTCCGAACATCTCCTAAAGAGGGAATGGGCGAGCGGCTGGTGAAGATTCATCAGGGCATCATGGATATCATCACCACCTACGATCCTGAAGAAGCAGGCATCGAGACCGTATATTTTTCAAAGAACTCGAGAAGCGCTATTCCGGTTGCTCAGGCCAGGGGGGTGGTGCTTTACACCCTGGCTACCCGGGGTGTGCCTTTCGCCGAATACACGCCCCTGGAGCTCAAGCAGGCTGTTGTGGGTAATGGGCGGGCGGAAAAGATTCAGGTACAAAAAGTGCTCAAGATGATCTTCAACCTCAAGGAGCTGCCAGCCCCGGATCATGCTGCCGACGCTCTGGCCGCAGCCTTTTGTCATGCCAATTTCTCGGGTTTTCGAAGTCATCTCACAGATTCGGGGACCAGACATGTTTAACAGCCTCAGCGGTGAGATTACCTACAAGGACGAAGAGCGCATCTTTCTCTCAAGCGGTGCGATCGAGTGGGAGATCTTCGTCAGTCGGAGCAGCAGCGACGATCTTCCGGAGGAAGGGCAAAATACCAAGGTATTTGTGTATTTGTACCATCGGGACGATCAGGTTCGTTTGTACGGATTTTCTCAAAGCTTGGAACGGGATGTTTTCCTGGATCTACTCAAGGTCGAGGGTGTAGGCCCCAGACAGGCGCTGAGAATCCTCTCCGGAGTGGAGGTAAGCCGTTTCATCGAAGCCCTGGAGGGGGAGGATCTGGAGCTCCTGTCGACTATTCCCGGAGTCGGTAAAAAAACTGCCCAGAAAATCATGCTGAAACTCAAGGGTAAGTTGCAAGTGTCCACGCCCGCGGGGATATCCCTTGAAGAGGATATCGTCAATGCCCTGGTAGGCATGGGATTCGACCGACGTGGAGCCAAAAGCGCCGTAGGTGCTGCGGCCCGCGGTCTTCGGGATAGTGAGCTTAACGCCGAAGAGCTGGAGCGGGAGCTGTTCAAGAATGCCCTATCCCAGCTCTCAGGGGGTTCCCAAGCCCCCGCCGGCGCGGCTGAGACCGGTTCTTCGAGGGCGAGTGAACCGCGCGCCGGAGGGGCGTCGTGAAGGATAACAGGGTCACTGCGGGAACCTTTCATCCCGAACAAGATCAGGAGGAGTACACCCTGCGTCCCCGAAAGCTCAAGGAGTTCTTGGGTCAGATGCGCCTGAAGGAAAACCTGGCGGTGTTCATCCAGGCCGCCAAACAGCGGCAGGAGAGCCTGGATCACGTGTTTTTCTCCGGTCCTCCAGGTCTGGGGAAAACGACCCTGGCCGGAATCATCGCCAATGAACTGGGGGTGCAGTTTCGAGCCACCTCGGCTCCCGCGCTGGAAAGGCCCGGTGATTTAGCAGCCATCCTGACAACGATCGGTGAAAACAACGTTTTTTTCATCGACGAGATCCACCGCTTGCGCCCTATCATAGAAGAAATGCTCTACAATGCCATGGAGGACTTCGAAATCGACGTGGTGATGGGGCAGGGTCCCGGTGCCAGAACCATCAAGATCCCACTGCCTCCCTTTACCCTTGTGGGCGCCACGACAAAGACCGGTCTGGTATCCGGTCCCCTGTACTCCCGCTTCGGCATCACTTCCCGTTTGGATTTCTACACGGATGAGGATATCGAAAGCATCATCCATCGCTCCGCGGGAATTCTCACCATAAAGCTCGAGGAGGCTGCATGTACCATGATAGCCTCGCGTTCTCGGGGAACCCCCAGGGTCGCCAACCGCCTGCTGCGCCGTATGCGCGATTTCGCCCAGGTGTGGGCGGACGGATTGGTCACCGCTGAGATCGTCATGCGCGGGATGAGCTCCCTGGACATCGATTCGCTCGGCTTGGACAAACTGGATCGGGATATTCTGAAAACTGTCATCGAAAATTACAAAGGAGGGCCGGTGGGCTCGGAAACCCTGGCGATATCCATCGGCGAAGCCGTGGACACCTTAGAGGATGTCTATGAGCCTTATTTGATTCAGAAGGGACTTATACAGAGAACACCAAGAGGAAGAACGGCTACGCACCTGGCCTACGAGCATTTGGATCTCAAACAGCGGGAAAGTGAAGACCAGCAGCTTCTCTTATGATCTTCCCGAAGAGTCGATCGCCCAGCAACCGAGCCCCAAGAGGGGCGGCAGCCGGTTGATGGTGGTCAATCGGGACAATCGGCAAATTATCCACAGCCGCATCGATCAGCTGTCCACCTACCTGGAAAGCGGCACCGTGATGGTGCTGAATAAAACCCGGGTGATCAATGCCCGCATTTATGGCACGTCTGTGGACAGCGGAGCGCGGGTGGAATTCTTGCTTCTCAGCGAGCTCCAACCGGGATTGTGGAGAACATTGGCCGCCAAAGCCAGAAAACAGCTGCCGGGTAAGTGTTTTAAGTTTCCCGCAGGTATCAAAGCCCAGATCGTAGCCGAATCGGATCTGGAGACCGAACAACAGAGTGATCGCTCCGGATTCCCCGCAGATGAAGGCTTTCGGTATCTGCGTTTCACTCCCCCGATCGACATCGACTATTTGGAAACCCATGGGCATGTGCCGCTGCCCCCCTATATTCGCCGCAAGGACACACAGCTGGATTCCGAACGCTACCAGACGGTGTATGCGGAGGATCCGGGTTCCGCGGCTGCCCCGACGGCGGGACTGCACCTGACCAGGGAACTGCTGGAAGGGCTGGGACAAAACGGCGTGATTCCTGTCAAACTCACCCTTCACGTGGGCGCCGGCACCTTTCTGCCGATTCGTGCCGAGAAGATCGAAGAGCACAAAATGCACGAGGAGAGCTACCACATCCCGCCGGAAACCGCAGAACTGATCAATTCGGCAATGAAGGAGGGTAGAGCGATTCTGGCTGTTGGTACCACCGTGGTTAGGGCTCTGGAATCCGCCTACGACCCAGATCGTCCCGGGGTAGCCGCAGGATCCCGGCGAACTTCCCTGTTTATCTATCCGGGGTATCACTTTAAAGTCGTCTCTCAACTGCTAACCAATTTCCACACACCCCGATCAAGCCTTCTGGTGTTGGTGTCCGCCTTTGCCGGCAGGGAGCGAATTTGGGAGGCTTATGAATCCGCTGTCCGGGAGGGCTACCGCTTCTTCTCCTACGGAGACGCTATGCTGATCCGTTGAACCAGGCCGCCGGCAGGCAAGTGGCGGTGACGCTGCTGCAGACGATCAGAAAAGAATAGGCGGATAGCCTAGTAGGTGTTTTCGTCCATCGATAGGAACTGCTGACGAACCCGCTGCAGGCGGTCCAGATGAGTGCCGATGATCTCCCCGTAATCCAGATCTCCATTCCAGATGCGGGCTCGTTCATCCTCCCAGATCTGGATTTCCTCCAGGTTATGATGCAGCCAGGGCAGCCTGGCGGCCCAGCTGCGGGCTTCCCGCCAATACAACAGGGCAACCTGGTAGGCCTGCTCGGCCAGTTCAAGGCTCTCCAGGTTCTGCTCTCTCCAAGGCGCGTTGTAGAAATAGGCGGTCATCTTGTCGTACTTGCTACCCAGCGTTAGGTACAGTTCGACGAGCTTCAAGTTGACGTGCATCTTGAATAGGGCTCGGTACTGCGCCCACTGCTCCTCGTTCCGGATTTCCGCCAGGGCGTACAGCGGATTGGCGAAGTCAGCCTTCAGAGCTTGTTCTAAGTAGTAGATGTTTTCCATGGTATCATCGGGATACTGGTAGAAGTGCAGATGGTACAGACGGTAAAACTGTTCGGCGTAGAGAATCCTGTAGGCAAACAGGTTCGTCGTACAGAGCAGAAGGAGAAGGATCAGGGAAGCGCTTTTCCTCACGCTTTAACAATCGGCAGGGTGGTGAGAATGCTCCAGAATTTCTCGAAAACGAGTTCGGGATCTTGACTGCCGTCCAGCCTGTGAAGCTGCATCTCCGTGTTGGCGAAGCGCATGAAACTCCGTTCATAGGCGGCAAGGATAGCCTGCTGGATCTCCCGACCGTCGTACAGTTCCGGACCCCCGGCGGCGCGGGTGGCCAAGCGCTGCTGGCTCAAATCCACGGGCGTATCGAGGAACACCAGATGCCGGGGGAGGGGGAAGCGGCAGTTCAAGGAAAACACGAACTGGGGATCGCAGGCCAGGGATTGGTAGGCCAGGCTGGAGAACAGGTATCTGTCGCAGACAACCAGCCGATCCCGGCCGAGATGGGCAAGAATTCCATCGTTCTCCGCATACAGATGTTCGCTCCTGTCCGCGGCGAATAGCAGGGCCACGGTATCGGGGCGGGCTTGAATTTGCCTTTTTAGTATTTGTCGGATGATGAGGCCTACCGGACCCCGAGTGGGTTCTCCCGTACAAAAATGGGGTATGCCCCGATCTTTCAGTCTTTCCTCGGCCAGATGAAGCTGGGTGGTGGTTCCGGACCCATCCAGGCCCTCTATCACCACAAAATTTCCCAAAACCTCCGGCGGAAGGTCGGACCGTCCACTACCGCTGCGCCCGCTTTTCTCACCTCCCAATTCCACCTCCCCACCCTGGACGAAAGAATCGAACCTTAGCATAATCAAATCCAAGGTTTTTGTCATGGTTCTGCTCGTATTCGCTGTGCTTCTGAACCTGGTAGCACCTGCAGGAGCTCAGAGCACGCTCCAACTTCCCGATGTGACTCTCTTCGGCGAGTTCACCCTCTATCTCGCGGCTCCGGAACCGAGAACCTGGGTGGTGCCCGCGGCAATGGGATTAAGCGACCGTCGCCTCAATTATCCCCGCTCCCGCTATAAAATGCTCCTGGCCCCGCCGGCACCTCCCGGCATCTATTGGCTGAGCATACCCCCCTGGCGGCGTGCTCCTGCAGGACTGCTGCCCGAACCGTTTCCGGATGATCCGCCTTTACAGCAGGGGGCTGGGCCATCCTTCTCTCCAAGCGGCTGGCAGACCAGCATCGACTATATCCCGGGCAGCACCGTGGTGTCAGTGCTGAACACGACTCGATCCTCGGGTGTTTGGGATCTGTCCGCGGATCTGCGCTTCGATCTGGCGGACGGGTGGGTATCCAGCCCGCCGAGCTCACCGACGGATCTGATTTTCACCGTGCAATCGGGCCGTCGCAGCGTGGCACTCAACATCGATGCAGGCGGAGGATTGGGAGCGTTCTACGGTACCGGAGCATCTTCGCTGTATACCCTGGACGGATCTGCCGAATTGTACGGAGAAGCCGGGATTTTCCAATGGCGGGAGGGGACCCATTTTGTCGGTGTCAGCGGAATGGACGGCGGCAGCCCTCCGGCGGATGCGGACAAGCAGCGGGGTGCCGTAGAACAGGATCTGGGGATCTCTTTGGCCGGTTCCCGGTTTGATCTCTCCCTCCAGACCGTCGCAATCCTGTCCGCCGGCGTACCATCGCTGAACACGGAGCAGCAGGGTCGTATTCTTCTGGAGCTAGGCTGGCGTCACCCTTCATCGGTCCTGCGAATGTGGGCTGGAGCAGCGGCACTGTACTACGACGATTCACTGGCGTTGTATCCCAGCGGCGGTCTGGAGCTGTATCCCACGGCTTTCCTGTCCCTGCTGCTCCGCGCCGCTCCATTTGTCCGCCTGCCGGCGCAGGTCGACGCTCTATGCTCCCTATCCGCAATTCAGGCTGATTCGGGGCTGGCTCGATTCGAAATTGAGGGGGGGTATTCCCTGCTATCCGAACTGCGTTTTGATCCGGCCGCCTCCTTCGGTGCCGCGTTGACGTTCCAGTGGATCAAGGGAAGCATCTACTTCCTCGAAGGTTCGGATCTGGGATTTGGATTCGCGAGCACAAACCAGGGTGTACTGGCAGGGGATCTGATCTGGCAAATCCGGCCGGGGCGGCCGGGGATTCGCCTCAATTTTACGGGCGAGCTGGCCGTCGACCTACCGATAGTTGAAACACCGTGGGAGAACCCGGTGTACAGCTACGCGGGGATGGTGTGGACAACCGACTTTCACAAACTGCCGCTAGAGTTTATAATCAAAGCACTGATCGGGGATTACTTCGACGACGGTTCTCAGCCGTTTTTATTTACAAATTGGGAGATTGTTTCAGGGCTGACGACCAGCATCGAGGGGAACTGGAAGATAGGAAAATACGGAACCGTGCATACGGGTTTCGAGGCATTTCTTACTCCCAACTTCAGCTTTCGTTTTCTGATCGGGTATGGCATCCGTAGATAGGTTAAACCAGATTCGTTCCAGGGGAGCATAGATTGATCTCATTTCTTATTCAGGGCGGTGTGGTCTTGATACCGATATTGGCACTTTCGGTGATCGCAGTCGCCCTCATCATCCAAAAGAGCGTATTTTTCATCCACATCCGCAACAGAATCGAGGATCTTGGTGCCTACGTTATCGAAGGTTTGAGAAGCGGTAGAGCCAGACAGGTTCTCACGGAGCTGCAGCAGATGAATTGCCCCGAGGCTCGAGTTCTGCTGGCCGGTTTGCAGGCCCGTAAGACAGGCCAATCCCAGGAGTTGATCGGCCTGCACATGGAATCTATTGCCATGCGCAGCGCCGACCAGCTGGAAAAGTTCGTTCCGTACCTGGCCAGTATTGCCAACCTGGCTACGCTGTTGGGTCTTTTAGGCACGGTAACGGGCATGATCGTTTCCTTTCTCAATCTTAAAGTATCCGGAGTTTCGGATCCGGCACTGTTAGCCGGTGGAATATCCCAAGCTTTGATTACAACTGCTGCCGGATTGACGGTTGCCATCCCCTCACTCCTGTTTTTTCACATTTTCCGGCAGAATGTGAACAGAACTCTGGCCCGAATGGAAATCGCCGCCTCCGAACTGCTGACATTCTTCTCCAGACAGAAGCGATCCGGTGGTAACGTTTAGAGTATGGACGTTGCGCTTCTTCGTCTACTGATCCCCCTGGCCGCGCTGCTGCTGCTGTCAGCGTATTTTTCGGGATCAGAGGCGGCCTTTTTTTCTCTCAGCACATTGGAGCAGGACAGTCTCAAACGACGATCCGGTACCAAGCTGGCTGCCATCCTGTCGCGGATTTTTGCCTCCCCCGATGATATTCTCATCACCCTGTTGACGGGGAACATGTTCGTCAATGTTTTTGCCAGCTCCCTGGCTGAGGCGATCGGCGAACGGATCTTCCCGTTCGAGACCGAGTTGTTCTCGATCATCTCCATGACCGTACTGCTGCTCATCTTCGGCGAGATGGCGCCGAAGAACATAGCGGTTCGCAGCGCTCCATCCTTGAGCCGCTTCAGCGCAGTACCGCTTCATTACCTCTCCGTACTGCTCACGCCGCTACGTTGGTTCTTCAATCTGTTCAACAGGCTGGTGAACCTGCTTATACCCGCCCGTGAAGCCGACGAGCAACGCTTCAAACACAGCATCATCCGCTCAGCCGTGCAAATAGGCTTCAAAGAGGGTATTCTCGATAGATCCGAACTGGACCTGGTAGAGTCGTTCTGCGATTTCCGGGAAAAACAGGCAGAAGATCTCATGATCCCCAGAACCGAGATCAACGGGGTGGATGTGAGCCGGGGAATCTTCAATCTGATCGCCGATGGCACGTTGATGGATGAATCGAATGAAGCCGCTCTGTTGCCCGCTTTTGATCAGGATCTCGATCATCTGGTCGGTTATATCGCCTTTCGTGATCTGTTGCCCTACAAGTTCCGGTTCAAAAAGGATGCCCGCCTGACGGAAATCGTTAGAACAGCGATCAGTGTCCCCGCCACGAAGAACTGTGCCGACCTGTTGGTAGAGATGCGGGAATCTAACAGCGAGATGGCTGTGGTCATCGATGAGTATGGGGGTACCGCCGGGATCGTTACCTTCAAAGATCTGGTCGAGCAGCTACTGGGGTACTTCTATCCGACCACAGAGAAACAGATCGTTGAGTTGCCGGATGGAGGCTTCCGTATCGCCGGACAGGTGAAGATAGAGGAGCTGGTTGCGCTGCTTGGTCAAGAGATCCTCAGCGATAGTAACACCGTAGCGGGACTGATTATTGACACGCTGGGGGAGATACCCGCCGCAGGCACCAAACTGATCATCGGTCAGATAGAGTTCACGGTGAAACGCATCGGCAAGACCAGGATCCTTGAGCTGGAGGTCAGGAGGGTGTCCCGGTGACCTACCTGATTCTTCTGCTTTGCACGATCAGCGCGGCTTTTTTTGCGGGTCTGGAGACGGGCCTCCTGGCGGCTGATCAACTGACCCTATATCTCAAGAAGGAAAAGGGGATCTATTACGCCCGGGCTGCGGATTATCTCCTGTTACGCCCTGAGAGGCTGTTGGGAACTACGTTAATCGGTACGAATATCTCCGTGGTTACGGCGGCCATTGTCGTCGCCAGCGCACTGCGGGAGCAGGGATTCGAGTCCGTCGCCTGGATCGGGAGCCTGGCTCTGAGTGTATTCCTCCTGATCTTTACTGAAATCATCCCCAAAACCTTTTTCCGCCGCCGCGCCGATACCATTGCCGTTCGACTGGCACCGATTCTGGCGATCTTCCATTTCCTTCTCCTTCCGCTGGAGCTAGTTCTTAATGGCGTCATCAAGACGATTCTGCTGATTTTGGGTCGGAAAGCCGTCCGCAGCAAACTTCCCCAATCCCGGGATGATCTACGTCTGTTGGTGCGTCTGGGATCTCGAGAATCGGGGCTGGGCAGGTCGGAGCACAGAGTTTTCGAGGACATCTTCGACTTTCGCACCACCCTGGCCCGGGAAGTGATGATCCCGCTGCACGAATATCCTGTGTGTACCAGCACCGCGACCATTCCGGAGGCGGTCGAAATCAGCTACACGAACAGCATTCGCTTTCTGCCGGTGTTCGAGGGTAGGGCTGACAACATCATCGGTTATCTGGACGTCGAGAGTCTGCTGCGGCTGGAAATTATATCGAGTAGCAAACCGAGAATCCGGGAGCTAATGACCGAGGCGGTGTTTTATCCCGACGTGAAGAGAATTCCCGATCTGCTTCTGGAGATGAACCGTCGCAAGATCGAAGTTGTTTTTCTTTCCGACGAATACGGGTCAGTTTCGGGCTTGATTACGCCTGCAGAAATCGCCTCGGAGATCGTCGGTTTCGTGCCGGGGGAGGTGTTCCAGCTGACGGAGGATATAGAGGTTATTAATTCCGGTCACTATGTGGTCGCGGGGACAACGGATATCGAAGATCTATACCATGAGACCGGGATTCCTTTGAAGAAGCGTAACTACGATACGGTAGGAGGTTTTATCTGTGAACACCTGGGGCGGATCCCCCAGGTTGGAACGATCTTTGAACATGGCGGCTATCACTTTCAGGTTTTGGACAGCGATGACCGGCACATCATCAAGCTCGAAATAACACGGGGGGACGCAGATGCGACTAAAAAGAAGGCTTGAGGAGGACGGCGGTCTTGTGCTCACACCCCTTATTGACATGGTCTTCCTCGTGGTTATTTTCTTCATGTTGAATACAACCCTTTCTATTAATCCAGCGATTACCGTGGATCTGCCCGAAGCCTACACGTCCCAGGCAGTGATCGCGGAAGAAATTGTTGTAACGTTGACCGAGGCCGGGGAGATTTATATTGGGAACCAGACAATCCTTCGGGATCGATTTGCTGCGGAACTGAAAAAAGAGATGGTGCGCCTGCAGAGGAACAATATCATTCTTCAGGCTGATGCCCTGCTGCCCTATAGGGACGTTGTGGAAATCATGGATCTTGCCAGGGTGACCGGAGTTGATTCGATTGCCCTAGTGACAGCACAGAAGAGCCTTCCTGAATGAGGGAAAACGCCCGTCTTTACCTCCTGATCTCTCTCGGCGTGCATACCTGCCTGGTGTTTCTGCTGTTCCTGTTTGAGGGACCACGAGTGTCGGAGGTGATTCCGCGCAGGGTGGTGATCGAGTTTGCTAAGAGCCCGGAGCGGACGCCGGAGGTAGTTTCGCCGGAGCGCAGCCGACTCCCGGATCTGGAGCCGCGGGAGTTGGCGGAAAGTCTGCAAATGCAGGGGCCGAAAACCCTGTCCATCCCGGGTGCCAGACCGGCGGCGGATTCGCAGAAACAGAGATTGCCCGGAGGAGGTGAGCGATTGGCCTACACCCGAACGGAACGACCCCTCGTACCGGAGCTTACAGCCCCCGCCGCGGTCCCGGCGCTGCCACCGGAGCTGTTGGCCCGGGAGATCGAAAGCCCGAAAATCACACCCACGGAGGAAAGTGGATTTAGTGAGGCCGGTGCGCTAGAATGGAGGGGTAGGGAGCGAAAATTGCTCCGAGCCGCGGGGATTGTGTTCCCGGACATACTTCTCGAGGAAGGTCTGGAGGTAGATGTGGTGGCCGTTTTCACCGTCGCAGCGAACGGGCAGGTCATCGACGTGGATATCGTACGCAGCTCCGGTTATGCCTCCGTGGACAGAGCCGTAGAGCGAACGATTCTAAGCTACCTGTTCGAACCTTCCGAGAATGCGGGTGAAGATGTCTGTCAAATTCAGTATCGTTTCAGATTGGAGAGGGGTGATTGAGCTCACATCCGATTCAGCTTAAATGGCGATTCCTCGAGATTCTGCTGCTGCTGGTGATCGTGTCACTAGGGGCACTTTTTGTGCTCCGTATCGGCATGCGCGTGGATCGCAGAATGGAGGAGCTCAAAACCGAAGTTGTACACGTGCTGGAGTCCAAGATCGGACGCAAGATAAGTTATGAGAACATTTCGCCGTCCGTCTTCGGCTATCTGGGCATTCGCGGACTGGTGATCTACAGTCTGGATGATCCAGATGATGTAATGCTGCAGATCAATCGGGTAAAGGTGTACTACAATCTGTTTCGATTCCTCTTCATCCGGACGCCTGTGCTGGCCGTATCTGAAATCCAGATCGCCAATTCCAATTTTGATATAGACTACGAACG
This sequence comes from Spirochaetaceae bacterium, assembly GCA_020353535.1. GTDB lineage: Bacteria > Spirochaetota > Spirochaetia > SZUA-6 > DRHE01 > JAFGQJ01. Next base: position 1,456,956 of record CP070696.1, read on the forward strand.
GGACAGGGAACTGTTGGAGCTGCTCGATTCATTAAGAACAGGCAGCAGCGCTTCCGGCGGTTCGTTGCCTTCGTTTCTGGGCCGGTCAACTCCCAGGGAAGCGGCCTATCCACAAATCGATATAAGCGGCACGAATATCACCCTGCGCTACAGCTACGCGGACTGGCAGGTGGAAGTGTCGAACCTCTTTTTCACCGTCACGAATCAGCAGGATCTGTATGACCTCGCGGTACGGGGTCACATCCAGGCGCGACATACAAGACGGGAATCTCCGCTGCCGGCCTGGTTGTCCACCAGGGTGAAAATAACCGGTACTTTAGACAGGTTTTTTACTTGGTCAGACCTGGCGCTTCGGATCTACAGTCTTTCCACCGACACCATCAATGTAAAACGCCAGACTCTCCAGGTAAGCTACGACTCGAAGGGTTTCGAAGTCAGAAAGATACAGGACCGAGCCCCTCTGGATGTCCAGGTGAGCTACGATACGCTTAGCAAAGACCTCCTGGTTCGGTTCACGGCTGAGGAATTCCGTCCCGCCGACCTTTTTCAGCTGACAGGTTCTCTGGAACATTTCAACCCATACCTGTTGAGCTCTGTAAGCTCCTCGGGATCGGTAGCTGTGAATATAGACGAGCTTCACCTTAAATACGCGGCGGATCTTCGCATCGTAGCGCCTGCAGAGGTCGTGCCCTTCGATATATCCATCGTCAGCCATTTCAGCGGAAATGAAGAGATTCTGTATCTCAGTCCGTTCGCTCTGGAATCGTCAAGGGGCAGGGTGGAGTTCGTGGGCAACGTCCTGGTCGGTAATCTCCTGCCATCCGGTCTGCTCCGGTTCGATGATTTTGATCCTCTGGGGGGAAAGAACCTGAACGCCACCCTGCGCATCGAGCGAGATGTTCAGCTGCTCACCGTGGAAAGCAGCACCCTCAGTCTTGGACAGACGAGTTTCGGACGCTTCACCCTCAGCATGACACCTGAAGCAAAAAACCTCGGTTTTGCGATGGATGCGGCACTGGGGGCGGATCCGGATCTCGGTTCATTTGCCGCCATCGGGGAATTCGGGTGGGAATCCGGACTAACTCTGAATACCGAAGCCCGCCTGAACAATCTGCCCCTCGATACCCTCTACGAATTGCTCGTTCCAGAGATCCAAGTCTCCCCCCGCCTGCAGCAGCAGCTGACCCGTTATTCGCTGTCCATGGCTGCAGAGGCATCGACGGATTTCGTTGATTTCACTCTCTCATCCGATCTTTTCGAGATCGTGGAAAAGGACCGCCCGCAGAACTTCGTTCGCCTCCAGGCACTGATGAACAGAGACACCGTTGAGCTGAGGGATGTTCGATTCCAGTGGGAGGACTACTCTCTGAACGGGGATGTTGAGGTTGAACGGGTCGAGGAGACGCTGGAGCTATCCACGCTTTTCTGGTTCGAGGAGATCCCGTACCAGCTCGACATAGATTTCCTTCCGCGGAGATCGGTACGATTCAGTGGCTCCTACGGGCTGGAGGGGTATTACCTATTGAATCAGACCGCGGCTCCCGTATTGCTTTCCGGTCGGATTACACAGTTGTGGGGCAATCCGTTTCAACTTCGCAGTGAGAACCTGCCGATCGCGTTGACAAAGGGAACCATTTATGCATCGGTAGATGTGAACGGTCTGGTTGGCTCAGGCGGATCGATCTACACGACCGCTTCCACGGCACGAGTGCGCAATCTCCCGTTCTCCACGATCAAGAAGAACACCCTCGATGTAGAGTTTGCGCTCTACGACGATCAGTTGTTCCTCAACCGCATCGCCTATCAGGATGAGTTTTCTTCTTTAAGTGGGAGCGGCAGCGCACAGCTTCAAGATCTGTTGCCGTTTGCAGCGAGCGGATCCATCGACCTGCGGTCCCCCGAAGGCGAAGAGGCGTACACAAGCAGTGCCAGTATCGAAGCGAATCGTATCGACGGCCGATTCGAGTTTATCCGGGCGCCGATCGAACGTTTGGGCATCCGAGCGGTGATCGGCAACATCTCCGGATCGATTACCATGGAGGGAACCCTGCCGAGGCCGGACCTGTCGATCCTCCTGTCTCTGAACAACGGCCGACTCAACTTGGATCCACTGGGATTGAATCTGGCCGCCACCTATTCGAGGGATGCAGTGCAGCTTAGTTCACTTAATGCCTCTCTGCTGACCCATCGCATCGAAGGAGGAAACGGCCATCTGGATCTTGAAACCGGAGCCTTCCAGTTTCAGTCAGGCTACAGATCCGAGTACTTCGAACGGGTAGTCAACACGCAGGTAGACTTGCAGGGAAACATGGAAGGGCTGCCCTGGCCGCTCACACTGGAACAGGTTCTGAAGAACGATATCAGGGGCGTGTTAACGTTGGGTGACATAACCCTTGATGGCCTGGAGCGTCCGGACTGGATCGTCGACCTGGAGGGTGTGGCGGGTGTGCTCGCTTTTAACGGGGGACCGGGGGATTCGATTGAAGGGACCGTTGGACGGGACGGAAGCTTCACCCTGAATCTAACGGAGCCTTTACCCATCCAGGGTCGGGCCAAGGGTCGGATCATTCGCAACCAGCTGGATTCGGATTTCGTGGTCACCGCCCTCGACATGCGCATGATCAATACGATGACTCCGACGACTGATGTTTTCACCTTTACCATGGGTACCGCGCGCGGGAGTTTAAGGATTTTTGGTCCGATCAATGATCCGGATCTGGTGGGATATCTCGATGTGGTTGATGCCGAATTGCTATTCGAGCCCTCCCCCGATCCGGTCAAACCGATCAATGGCCAACTGGTCTTCGAAGGGAAAAGCTTCACACTTCCGCGCACAACCTCTTACAGTGGGGACACAAAAATCGAGGGGGAGGGATTTTTTTACATCGATCACTGGGTACCCGAAGGGGTGGAATTGATTTTCTACGCCGACGAGTATCCCGGAGTCCATATCGCTTACGCCTTTGATCCGATCTTTGTCGACGGCTACGCTACCGGTGCGGTTCGCATTCGTGCAGACACAACAACCTCGAAACTAGACGGCAAGATCCAGGCAAATTCCTGCAGAATCGCCCTGCTGAGAGAGGAAGAGCAGCAGGCTCCATCCAACTCCGTACCCCCTGTTCCCATGTCCGTGGACATGGACATAACGACGGGTAGGAGTGTCGAGTTTTTCTGGCCCGCTATGAACTTCCCGATCGTGCGTACCTTCGCCAGGCAGGGGGAGCGGGTTGCCCTCTACGTCAACGAGGAAACTTCTGAGTTCTTCATGGAGGGGGAGGTGGAGATCCGTGGCGGGGAGATATTCTACTTCGATCGCAGTTTCTATCTGAAACAGGGAAGTATCTCCTTTGAAGAGAGGTTCGACGAGTTTGATCCCTGGATCTACGCCCTTGCGGAGATCAGGGAGAGAGACCTAAACAACGAGGAAATAAAGATCTATCTGGAGGCGAACAACAAGATCAGCCTCTTTTCGCCACGATTCTACTCCGAACCCTCCCGACCCGATGTTGAAATCCTCAACCTGATCGGCGGCACGATTCTCAACCGCTTCGAACAGACAGATTTCGGCACAGCCGCCGTGATGTTGACCAGCGACATCATCAGTCAGTTCGGCATTCTAACCCCTTTCGAGAGAGCCGTTCGGGAAGTTCTGAATTTGGATCTTTTCACCGTCCGCACACAGTTCCTGCAAAATGTGCTCCTCGGTAAGATAAGAGGAGAGAATTTGGTGGAGAACAGCTTCAATCCCCTTGACAATACCACCCTGACTCTTGGAAAGTATCTGGGAACTGATCTGTTTCTGGAGGCTCTGGTGCGATTTCAGACTGTGGACGATTTCACCACATCGAGCAATATCAGAACGGAAGGAGAGCTGAACCTGGAGTGGGTAACACCGTTCTTTCTGCTCGAATGGACATTTACCCCCACACATCCCGAAAACCTGTTCCTGTCCGACAACAGCATCGGGTTGAGCTGGAAATACTCCTATTGAGCGAACCAGGAGCTAACACGAATATGTCGTCAAACATCAAACGTAGAAAAGACCGTCTACGCGGTCCCTCCGCGCGAATAGTCCGCAGCCTACTTCTGGCTGCTCTTTTTATTCTCTGCTCCCTGCCGCTGTCGGCACAGGAAGATTGGTACATTGGTAAGCCCATCGCGGATTTCACCTTCATTGGTCTGGACACCGTATCGGAGAATGAACTGGTGCCCCTGGTGCGACCCTATATCGGTATGGAGTTCAGTCTGGAGGTATTTTGGGAGGTCCAGGAAATCCTCTATGCCCTCGACTACTTCGAAGCGATTGAGGCAAACGCCGAGCCGGGGGACGATGCCAGAGAGAGCGTGATCATTGCCTTCACCGTGCAGGAAAAGCCGAGCGTAGAGGAAGTGGTGCTGGAGGGAAACCGTCGCCTGCGAAAGGGGGAAATTCTGGAAAATGTTCTAATCGCCCCCGGGGATATGATTTCGGATATCCAGGCCGATCTCGATGCGCAGGCCATCACCGACCTCTACATCGAGAAAGGATATATCGATGCGACCGTAGAGGCGGTACTGGAGCCGGGTGACCAGGAAAATACAGTCGTAGTGAAGTTCCTCATCAGCGAAGGCACGCAGACCGCTATTAAAGCTATCGTCTTCTCGGGTAATACCTTCGCCTCCGAAGGGACCTTGCGACGACAGATGAAAACCAAGCCGCAGTCCCTGTTTTCGCCCGGCGTGTTTCAAGAGCTGAAATTCGAAGAAGACCGACAGCGCATTCTGGATTACTACACAGAACGGGGCTATATCGATGCCAAAATCGAGGAGGTCGAGCGTACCGTCGAAAAAGACCCGGAGGAGGGGAAGAATTACCTTATCATCACGATCTATATCGATGAAGGGCAGCAGTGGACATATGGAGGAATGGATTTTGAGGGTAATACGATTTTCAGCGACGAAGAGCTCCTGGAGCTGGTGCGCCAGCAACCGGGTAAGATTTTGGACAAGCTGAAGCTGGAGGCGGATACCCAACGGGTAGCGGACCTGTATTATGAAAATGGATACATCTTCAACGTCATAAACCGGGAGGAACGCCGGAATCCGGAAAATCAGGAGATATCCTACACGATTCGCATCGTGGAAACGGATCGGGCCCATATAGAGAACGTCATAATCAAGGGGAATGAGAAAACTAAGGATTATGTGATCTACAGAGAACTGCCCTTCGAGGAGGGAGACATCTTCAGCAAGGCCAAGGTGCTCGAAGGTCTGCGCAACCTATACAATCTCCAGTATTTCTCAAGCATACAACCGGAAACACCGCCGGGAAGCGCGGATGGATTGATGGATCTGGTGATTAATGTGGAGGAAGGCAGCACGGCCAACATCAACTTCGGAGTTATGTTTGCCGGCGGAGACTACCCGATATCGGGGATGCTCAAGTGGGAGGAGAACAACTTCCTGGGCAGGGGGCAGGCTCTCGGCATCAACGCCGAGTTGTCGACCCTGCGTCAGTTGATCTCGCTGAGCTTCGAGGAACCCTGGCTGCTGGGGCGGCGCTGGCTGGGTGGCGTGAGCATAAGCTTCGAGCACGCCATCGTGCCCAACGTAAGCACGGACAGTCTCTTTCCCGTCTTCAGCGGCAGTGAAGAAAACGCCGTTCCGGATCCTTACCTCGGCTACTGGGTGGATCCGGATACGGGCCTGCCGATCGACTCCAGCGATCCGAATTGGGACAACCGGATCACAGATTATCAATACGCTCTCAGCCAGGGGGTATCGATTCCCGATCAGTATCTCATGGACTACACCCTTTGGAAATTCGGCCTTGGTTTTACCATGGGGTACCGTCACCCGACGCCTCTAGGCTGGCTGGGGGTCCGTTCCGGGATCAGCACCAGTTTGGAACAGCTAACCTACGATGCCGGTCTTTTCCGTCCTTTCGATCCGGAGCTGCGGGCGGGGCACGAGGCCTGGAAGAATGTGAACAAGCTGGGCATTACGCTGTACTGGGACAAGCGGGACTTCTTCCTCAATCCCACCAAGGGTTTCTATATTGCTCAGGGGGTAACCTTCGCAGTCGGTTTTCCGCTGGGAACCCGGGAGTACATCAGAACGGATTCCACCCTGGAGGGTTTTCTGACTCTGGTGGATGTCCCCGCCTTCGAGAATTGGAACTTCAAACTGGTTTTGGCCGCGCACACATCCTGGTCCTTCATCTTTCCCCAATTTTGGCGGAGTGAGGCGCTGACCATCGTCAATGACGAGCTGTACATCGACGGCTGGAACATCGCCAGGGGTTGGCCGTTGGAGAGGGAACTGAAAACCGTTTGGGACAACCGACTGGAGTTGCGCATGCCGATCTCACAACAGCTGCTCTGGTGGGTGTTTTTCCTGGACGGTGTAATCGGTGCCCAGGAGATCTCGGACCTGCGTACCTGGGCTGAGAATAAGCAGTTCCTGGAAAATTTTTACTTCAGCATAGGGGGCGGGATTCGCTTTACCATCCCCCAATTCCCGATCCGTCTGTATCTGGCGAAACGCTTTAAGTACGACAGCGTCGAAGGATGGCAATGGCTGGACGGGGACCTGCCGTTCTTCTTCAACTCGACCGTGGAGTTTGTCATCTCCCTGGGCGGAGACACCTTCTTTTAGGAGCGAGGTATGAAAAAAATCGCCATCGGAGCACTCCTGCTGCTTTTCCTGATTGCGTCCGGGATACCCCTGTTTGCCGATCAGATTACCAGGGTAGGAATACTGGATATAGAAAAGGTCTATTCGATCTACTTTCGGGAGTCCAAGGCGGTTAAAGAGCTGCAGCAGCTGCGGGCCGATGTTCTGCGGGAGATAAGCAGAATCGACGAGGAAATACTGCTCCTGGAGTCTCAAAAACTCGACGCGGAGAGCAGGGGCGACGGAGAGGCGGCCCTGCGGTTGGACAGAGAAATCTTCCAGAAGAAACAGTACCGGGACGACTACCGACGGATCAAGATGGACCAGATCCGCAAACGCTCGGAGACCCTGTATAAATCCGACGAATTCCTGGATGAGCTGTTGCAGGCGATTGAATATGTGGCTGAAAGCGAAGGCTTTTCATTGGTACTCAACTCCAGCGGCCAGTTCTCGCAGTTCTTCTTCTTCTATACGAAGGAGGTGGATATTACCGAACTGGTCATTCAGGAGTTGATGCGGCGGGCCGGGCAGAGTTACGACGGGCAGTAGGATGAGCAGGATTCTATCGGTCGATTTGGGCACCAAGAGGGTTGGACTGGCTATGACAGATCCGCTGCGGATGATTGCCTCGCCGTACAAGACACTCCACTACAGGTCGGATCGACAGCTGATTGCCGATGTACTGGCTATTGTCGAGGCCAACGCCGTGGAGACAGTGGTCATCGGTCTTCCCCTTCATGAAAATAGTTCCGAGAGTGAAGGCAGTCTACGATCTCGCACTTTCGCCGCTAAATTGAATCGCCGTGGGGTGGATACGGTACTGTGGGACGAACGCTATACCAGCCGGGATGCAGAGGAGAGCCTGCGACGCTGCGGACTCGACCGTAGACGAGCACTAGCCAAGATAGACAGCATCGCCGCTTCCCATATTCTCGAGGATTACCTGTCCGAGATTCGCAAGAGATAAAGATTCGGCCGCGGGGGTGATCAGACGAAGATGTCTACGATCCGTTCCAGATTCTCCACCTCCGGAGGCCTATGTCGGTCCTCCGACGGCGGGGGGGGCTCCGGCGTGCTTTGAGGCGGCGGTGCCTCAGACGGTGGCTGCGGAGGTGGGACGTAGCTCTGATCTATTCGCTCTATTTCCATTTCACTGGTCCTTACGACCCGGTATCGCTTCGCAATTCCCGATAGAATTGCGTTGTAACCTAGACCCTCTTTAAATATAATCGACTTATATGCCTCCGACAACCCCCATGATGCGGCAGTACCGCAGCATCAAGAGCAAGCATCGAGACGCGATTCTGTTCTTCCGACTGGGTGATTTCTATGAGATGTTCGAACAGGATGCCGCCGAAGCCTCCCATCTGCTCGATCTGACACTCACCAAGCGAAACGGTGTGCCCATGTGCGGGATCCCCTATCATGCCTCGCAGGGCTATATCTCCAGGCTGCTCAAGGCGGGGAAGAAAATTGCGATCTGTGAACAGACACATATTCCAAAAGCCGGCCTGGCCAGCCGGGAGGTGGTGGAGGTGATCACACCGGGTACGGTGGTCGATGAGAATATGCTGGACGCCACGGTGAACAACTATCTGGTCAGCATGGCTCGATCCGCCTCTATGATCTCGATCGCCTACATCGATCTTTCCACCGCGGATTTTGCAGCCAGCCATTTTCCAAAAGATCAGGGATACGAGCGATTCAAGAAGGAGCTTCTCAGTCTGTCTCCGCGGGAGCTCCTGATCCAGGAATCACTTTTGTCCGACGATCCCCAGCTTGATGACCTGCTCCGGGAGCATGAGGGGCTGGTGATCAACCGCCTGCCCGATTGGAGTTTCGATCTTCAAGCCAACAGACAGCTGCTCAAAGATCAGTTCCGGGTCACCAGTCTGACGGGTTTGGGATTGAAGGAGGATTCACCGGAAATCCTCAGCGCGGGTGCTCTGCTGTCGTACCTGGGAGATACTGCGAAAGGCGTGCTCAGCCATATTCGCAATCTGCAGATCCATGCGGATGCCAGCCATCTCGGTCTGGATGAATCCACGCTGAAAAACCTGGAGCTCACCCAGAATCTAAACGACCGCTCAAAACGGTATACGCTGCTCGAGGTTCTGGATCAGTGCAGAACCGCGATCGGTGCCAGGAAATTGAAGCGCTGGCTCCTCAAACCATTGCGCGATGTTGATCGGATAGAGCAACGGCTCGATCTGGTTGAATTCTTTCACAAGAATCAGATTCTCCTCTCGAAAATCAGAGAGCATCTGGGAGGAATGTTCGATCTGGAGCGCCTGAGTTCCAGGGTGGCTCTGGAAAAGGCCCATGCTAAGGATCTGCTTGCCTTGAAGAGCTCCCTTTCCACCGCCGCTGAGATTGCCGAACTTTTAGAAAAGCATCCCGAAGTCAACACTCAATTTACCGTGCTGACGAGCAAGTCTGGCACACTCGCACCTCTGGTCGATCTTGTGGATCGGGCTATTTTGGAGGAACCGGCAATCCTGATCAATGAGGGCAATCTCATAAAACCGGGTTTTGACGGTGAGCTGGACCGCATGCGGGACGTGAAGGAGAACGCCCGCAAGCTGCTCAAGGGCTATCTGGAGGAGGAGAGGAAAAAGACAGGCATCTCTTCTTTGAAGCTCAAGTACAACAGAATCATCGGGTATTTTCTGGAGGTGAGCAAATCCAATCTGAGGTCCGTTCCCCCCTATTTCATCAGACGGCAGACCCTTGTGGGAGGCGAGCGTTTTTCAACAGAAGTGCTGTCGAATATGGAGAGCGAGATCCACAACGCCTCGGAGCAGATCATCGAACTGGAGCGAAAGCACTTTCTCTCGATACGCGCTGCGGTGCGGGAGCAGTTGGACCCCATCCTAACAATCTCGGAGATCGTTTCCGAGATAGATGTCCTGCAGTCTTTTGCCTTTACCGCAACCCTATATGCCTACACGCGACCTAAGATTACCGATGCCCGGATTTTGAAGATCCGGGAGGGAAGGCATCCGGTCGTGGAGGCTCATCTACCGGGGGGAAGCTTTGTGCCCAATGATCTGGAGCTGAACAGCGATGACAAGCGCTTCGTGCTGCTCACTGGACCTAATATGGCGGGAAAATCGACGTTCCTGCGCCAAAACGCTCTGATCGTCCTTATGGCTCAGATTGGATCGTTCGTGCCCGCCTCCGCTGCCACCGTAGGTCTGGTGGACAGCATCTACTGTCGGGTAGGGGCAACGGACAACCTGGCTCGTGGGGAATCGACCTTTTTGGTAGAGATGAGCGAGACCGCCAATATTTTGCGCTCGGCCTCGGAACGGAGCCTGATTATCATGGACGAAGTGGGACGAGGTACGGGTACAAAGGATGGTTTGGCCATCGCCTGGGCGGTTACCGAGTACATTCTCGAACAGGTAGGGGCGTTTACTCTGTTTGCCACCCACTATCACGAACTCACCGCCTTGAAGCACAGGCGTTTGAGGAATCTATCCATGGCAGTTTTGGAGGGCGACGGGGAGATCGTTTTCTTAAAACAAATTCGAGAAGGACCGACGGACAACTCATACGGCATCCATGTAGCCCAGCTGGCCGGGGTTCCACTGGAGGTTGTGCGCCGGGCTGACCAGATGCTGGGCGAGCTCAAGGAGAATGGCTCATCCGGCCCTTCGCCGCAGCAGCGTGATAAGTCCTCGGACGAACCAGCACAGCCGCTGCTATTTTCCCCTGAACAGGTGATCCGGGACGAGATACGGTCTCTCGATCTATCCAGAACGACGCCCCTGGAGGCGCTGAACCGAATTGCGGCCTGGCAGAAGGAGCTTCGCGAAAGATCTGAAGAGCCATAGTCCTTCGTCGAAACCGCCGTATGGGATCGAAGGATCGCCGCCGACGGCGGTGCTATCCCAACAATTCGAGGACGTTTTTACCCTCCAGCTTCAGCAGCTGATCCCCTTCGCTTCGAATCCCGACCAGGATGTCCGACAGATCGGCACTGCTGGCGCCTAGGCTGCGGCTGTTCTGTTCGGCGGTTTCCAGCCGGCTCAATTGAACGGCGAATCCGTGGATTTCGTTGCGGGCATTATCGATCAGCCTTTGAAGAGCCGATCGATCCTCCGCTTGCAGGATCCTGTGCAGTTCAACGCTGAAAGGTTCCAGCACGGCTTCACCCCGGTATACGATCCGGCTGATGTAGCGAGAAGCCTCGTCCGCGGCTGCTCCGGCTTCCAGTAAGGGCCGGAATCCTTCAAAGCCGCCCAGGATGCTCTGGTAGCGCCCCAGCGATCGTTGAACCACCATGATTTGTTTGCGGATTTCCGGTACCGGATTGTCGGCAGCATGCGCAGGTTCAGCGCTCCGGGTTGTCTGTTCCCCGCCGCGTACGACCGATCTGTCATTTAAACGGTCACGCGATACCTGTCCGGCGGTGTTTTGCCCTGGGTAGATTTTCATAGCTCCCCTCCCGTGAAGAGTTACCCTGTGATTTTAAACCATGAATCTGTACCTGTCAAACCATAATCCGGAGGAATTGGCAGAGCCTGGGAATTTAAATCCGGTGATAACAAACTGGCTGTCCGGCTGTAGGGCGGTATATAATGCAGCGGGAGCCAACAGTGATTCGTGAACGCGCGGGCCGAGTGGAGAGATTGGGAAGGCCGTTATTGGAGATTCTCTTTCCCGGACTGTGCGTGTGTTGTGGGGAATCTCTTATGTTTCGAAGCTCCCTGATCTTCCCCGTCTGCAATTGTTGCCAGGAGGCTCTTTCCCCCATACAAGCTGAGCATCGCTGTGTCGTGTGCAGCGTACCGCTGATTTCGGAGCTGCGATGCTGTACCCGCTGCTCCATGCGTAACTTTTCTTTTGCCTCCAATTTCTCGCTGTACGAGTATAGGGGACTGGTGCGGCAGATCATCTCGCAGTTCAAGTTCTCCAACCGCAGGTCCCTGGCTCCATTCGTCGCCCGCCTTCTTTGCCCGGAATTGAAAACGCGTCATGGGGGGCTTGCCGTGGTTCCGGTACCCGGCAGCCGTCGCTCGGTTCGACGGAGAGGTTGGGACCCGATGATCGAAGCAGCCAGGGCACTGCAACGGATATGCGCAGTAGAGGTGCTCCTGCTCCTGAAACGCCGGAGAGGAGGACCGCAAAAGGGGCTGCACTACCAGGACCGCGTGGAGAACATTCGGGGTACGATCGAGCTTTGCGCGACCGGCAGAACAGCGGGGAACATTCCCGAACGGGTCGTGCTGATTGACGACATCTTTACCTCAGGGGCTACCTCGGATGAATGCGCCAGGGTGCTGCAGCAGGCTGGCGTCCGGCAGGTACACGTTCTTACCCTGGCCGTTGAAGTGTAGTTCGAAAACACTGCAACGATTTTTCACATGCCGTTAGAAACATGTTGACGAGGACTGTCCGGATTATCATATACAAATACCGGACGTAACAATTACCAGAAGGAGGTAAGATGGGTTCTGGTTTTCCACTATCGGGCATGGAACTGACCCATATCCTGGCCGTCAAAGACCTGGAACGGGCTAAGAAATTCTACGGAGATGTGCTGGGAACAGCGGTTCACCATTCTTTGGATAAGACGTGGATACCGAACCGTTTTGACAATCCCGGCGGCCGACCGTTGACAATTGCGGAGAGGTTTGTTATTTTTAAAGTACCTTAACAATATACAGCGTACGCTTGAACTTAAGGGTCGATCAATCGGCTCTTTTTTTTTAAGGATGCTTGGATGAACACCGAGCTGCACGATCAGCTGCAGAGCGAGGTGGAGCCGATCGTATCGGGTATGGGATTCTCCCTGGTGGAGCTGCGGCACAGCCGCAGCAAAAACCAGAATCATATAATTCTGGTCGTATACCGCTCCGAAGGTGTAGGGGTAGACGATTGTGCGGCAATCTCCAAAAACCTCTATCCCCGCCTCGAGCTGATTGAAGGACTGGAGAACCTGCAGTTGCAGGTCAGCTCACCGGGATTGGATCGGGTTCTGAAGAGCGAATCGGAGTACTCCATATTCCTCGGAAGAAACATCAAGGTAATGCTCACCGGAGAATCGGAGTGGATCCGAGGCTCGATCGAAAGTGCGCAACCGGGGGTAATCATCCTGAGTTCAGGCGGGACGAGGAAGAGATTTTTGACGGCGGAGATCCGCAAGGCGAAATTGGATTCTTGAGGAGGAGAGTGAGAAAGATGGCTTCGAAGATGTCGGACGCGATCAAGCAGTTGATTCAGGAACGAGGAATCTCTGAAGATCTGGTCCGAAAAACCATAGAGGAATCGCTTCTGGCTGCATATAAGAACAAGTACGGTTCCATGGATAACGCTGTGGTGCGCTTCAGCGATGACGGGAACGAAGTGACGGTGTTTTCACGCAAGAAGATCGTGGAGGAGGTGGAAGACCCTGTCAGGGAGATTTCCCTTTCCGATGCCATCGAGTTCAACGAGGAAAGCGAGATCGGGGATGAACTGCTGATCGAGGTCAGTCCGAAAGAGTTCGACCGCAGCGCTGTGCAGAGCGCAAAACAGAAGACAAAACAGACCCTGCGGGAGATCCAGCGGAATACCCTCTACTCGGAGTTCAAGGAACGGGTAGGCGAGATGATCATCGGCTACTACCAGAGGGAGCGCAATGGGAATATCTTCGTGGACCTCGGAAAAACCGAGGGAATCCTTCCCAAAAAATTTCAATCTCCTCGCGAAGTCTACCATCCCAGTGACCGCATACGAGCGTTGATCTACGAGGTGAGCAAATCTCCGACCGGTCTTCAGATCGTGCTGACTCGCACCCATGGGGATTTCGTCAAGAAAACTTTCGAGCTGGAGGTTCCGGAACTGTACGACCGCACGATCGAGATATACAAAATTGTGCGGGAACCCGGTTATCGTACCAAGATGGCCGTGTACTCGAATCGTGAAGATGTCGATCCGGTCGGAGCTTGTGTAGGTTTAAAGGGAGTCCGCATTCAGGCGGTGGTAAGGGAGTTGGAGGGCGAGAAGATCGACGTATTGCGTTATGATCCGGATCCACGGATTTTTATCAAGAACGCCTTGCTCCCCGCTGAAGTGAAGCAGGTAATCATCGTGGATGAATCGAAAAAATCCGCCCTGGCAATCGTTGCAGACAACCAATTCTCCCTGGCAATTGGCAAGCAGGGATTGAACGTTCGTCTGGCCAATCGGCTGGTCGATTGGAATATCGATGTGAAAACCGAACAGCAGTTCGCCGAGATGGATCTATCCGCTGAAACCAAACGAGCCGTTTCCGCCTTGTTCGGGGAAGCTGAGGAAGAAGAGATAGAAAAGATCAGCGAACTGCCGGATATTCCCGAGAACATCGTGGAAGTCCTTAAAAACAACGGGATCGAGATGATCGAGGACCTGGTTTCCATGACCAAGGAGGAGATCTCGGCTTTGGACGGCATTGGTGCGGAGGATGCGGCCTTGATTTCCAAGATCATCGATGAGAATGTAGAAATCGTCGAAGAGGAAGCAGAAGCCGTCGCGGAAGCCGCTGCAGAAAAAGCCGTAACCCCGCCGCAGGTAGCTGCCGTGAAAGGCGAGTCCACAGCGGCCGAGACAGCGGCAGCCGAATCTACGGTGAGCGAAGAGACCACAGCCGAGTCCACGGCGGCCGAGTCCACGGCGGCCGAGTCCACGGCGGCCGAGACAGCGGCAGCCGAATCTAGGGCGGCCGAGTCTGTTGAGACAGAGGCGCCAGAAGCCGACACGGAAGGTCAAGAGGAAGAGACCTACGAATGCCCTGAGTGCGGCGCACCCATCACTACGGACATGACGGCTTGTCCAAACTGTGGCGTTGGTTTAAGCTTCGAAGAGGAAGAGGAAGAGTAAGAGAAAAGGGGTTCTATGTCGGACGAACAGAAAAAGCCTAAAGCGACACTGATTAAACATAAAAAACCCATCCCGAGCGCCGAAACGAAGGGCAAGGACGAACCGGAGAAGAAAAAGATCGTCGTCGTTAAAAAGAAAAAGGTCGTAGTCAAGAAAGCTGCGGTTAAAACGACCAAGCCGGAGATCACGAAGGCTGCGCCGACGGTGGAACGGGTTCGTTTGCAGGACAGGCCGACCACGCAGGATCGCAGGCCGGCCCCGGCGGCTCGAGATCGGAAACCGATACCCTCCCGAGATCGTCCGCCTTCGCGGATTTTCAAACCCAGGGAGACCGAGGCTGACAGCAGACGGCCGCCCCGAACCTCCCGAAGGCCTGGAGCACCAGCTCCCACCAAGCCGACTCCGGCCGCCCAAAAAGAGGAAGCGGCCAAACCTGCGGGTAAAAAGTTCTTCAAAAGCAAGAAGAAGGACGCCTTCGCTAAAGCCCGGGAGAAATTTGAGGAGCACCAGGAAAAAATCTTCGCGCAAGCCAAAAAGAAGACCATGCAGAGGGCCAATCCCGTCCCCAGGGAAATCTCTATCATGGAAAACGTTACCGTCTCGGAGTTGGCGCGCAAGATGAACCTGAAGGCGGCGGATCTTATCTCCAAGCTCATGAGCATGGGGATGATGGTCACCATGAACGAGCAGA
This sequence comes from Spirochaetaceae bacterium, assembly GCA_020353535.1. Classification (GTDB taxonomy): domain Bacteria; phylum Spirochaetota; class Spirochaetia; order SZUA-6; family DRHE01; genus JAFGQJ01. The sequence continues at coordinate 1,472,152 of CP070696.1, forward strand.
TCGATTCGGAGACCGCCTCAATCCTGGCCCAGGAGTACGACTGCAAAGTCAATGTGGTATCTCTGTACGACGAGACTATCATCGAGAAGGAGGAAGACAGGGAAGAGGATATGGCCAGCCGGCCGCCGATCGTCACGGTGATGGGACACGTCGATCACGGAAAAACCAAGCTCCTGGATGCGATTCGAGCCACCAATGTAGTGGACACCGAGTTCGGCGGTATAACCCAGCACATCGGCGCCTACAGTGTTGAGTTGGAGCAGGGAAAGATCGTATTTCTGGATACTCCGGGCCACGAGGCCTTCACAACCATGCGTGCGCGGGGTGCCCAGGTCACGGATATCGTGGTCCTGGTGGTGGCTGCCGATGATGGGGTGATGCCCCAGACAGAAGAGGCGGTGAGCCATGCAAAAGAAGCAAAAGTACCGATTATCGTGGCAATCAACAAAATCGATCTTCCCGATGCGAATCCGGACCGGGTGAAACAGCAGTTGTCCGAGCGAGACTTGGTACCGGAAGACTGGGGAGGAAATACCCAGTATGTCCAACTGTCCGCCCTGAAGCGAACGGGCATCAAGGAGTTGCTGGATGCAATCCTCCTGCAGGCGGAGATCCTCGAGTTGAATGCGAATTATATCTGCCGGGCGGAAGGGAAAATCGTGGAATCGAAGATAGACTTCGGCCGCGGAAATGTAGCTACCGTGCTGATCCAGCGGGGAACCCTCAAGGTCGGTGATCCCTTCGTGGCCGGTGTATTTTCCGGCAAGGTGCGAGCCATGTTCAATGATAAGGGAGATAAGGTCGAGGAGGCCACGCCTTCCATCCCGGTAGAAATACTCGGCTTTTCGGGTATCCCTAATGCGGGAGATCCCTTCCAAGTTACCGAGAGTGAAAAGGAAGCGCGGCAGATCGGCGACAAGCGCCAGGAGCTCCGACGCCTGGAAGACGCCCGGAACGTGCGGAAAATAACTCTCGACAATATCTACGAACAGATAAAAGAAGGGGAGGTTCTGGAGCTGAAGGTGATCATCAAAGGAGATGTGCACGGTTCAGTGGAAGCTCTGGAGCACACCTTGGAACGACTCAGCACCCCGGAGATACGCCTGAACGTGATTCATGCCTCGGCTGGAGCCATCAACGAAAGGGATGTAATGCTTGCCTCAGCCTCCAACGCCATTATCGTAGGTTTCAACGTGCGGCCCACCCCAAGTACCCAGAGCCTTGCGGATCAGGAAAAGGTGGAGATCCGGAAATACAACGTGATCTACGAAGTCGTTGATGACATCAAAGCTGCTATGGAAGGACTGCTGGCTCCCGAGATCTCGGAGCGGACTATCGGAACAGCGGAGGTGCGGAACCTGTTCAAGGTTCCCAAGATTGGTGTCGTGGCAGGCTGCTATGTGACTTCAGGAAAAATCCGGCGTAACGCTACGGCCAAGGTCGTTCGAGACGGAAAAGAGGTTTATGCGGGGAAGGTATCCTCTCTGAAACGATTCAAGGATGATGCTCGGGAAGTTGAGGAGGGATACGAGTGCGGTATTGGCATCGAAAACTTCAACGATATCAAAGCCGGGGATATCATAGAAGCCTTAGAGCAGGTCGAGCTGGCCAAAACGCTGGAAAGTGTGAGCTCCGATGGCGGAAGTAAGGCTGAAGAAGGTTGAAAGCCTCCTCAAAGAGGAAATTAGCGGTCTGATCAGCCGGAGAGTAATAAAAGATCCCCGCTTGGCGCCTATGACCACCGTCACGGAGGTCGAGGTTTCCCGGGATCTGCATTACGCCAAGGTTTATATCTCCTTCTACGGAGATAGCCAGATCCGCACCCAGAGTGTCGAGGCTCTCAACCACGCTTCGGGATTCATTCACGCCAGACTGAAAGATTATCTGCGACTGCGCATTATCCCGAGATTGACTTTTTATGCCGACGATTCAATCGAACGCGGGGTGCGTCTGACCAACAAGATCAGGGACCTCAATCGTTGAGTACGGACGGACTTACCCTGCTTGACAAACCGGCGGGGATGACCTCCTTTACCGCACTGAGCGCTTTGAAGAGCAGGCTGGGTACCCGACGGATCGGGCACACCGGTACTTTGGACAAATTTGCTACCGGGCTGTTGGTGGTTTTGGTCGGTAAATACACCAGACTGGCCGACCTGTTCTCCGGATTGGACAAATGCTACCGGGCTACGATAGTCCTGGGCAGAAGAACCGATACCCTGGATCCGGAGGGCCGAGTGATAGAGGAGGGATTCGTTCCCGATCTGGCGGCAATCCAGGAAGCTGCGCGTAAACTGACCGGAACGATCGATCAAATTCCGCCGATTTATTCGGCCGTGCACGTTCAGGGACGTCGAGCTTATCGGATTGCCCGCTCCGGCGGCGAACCTGAGCTTGAGCCCCGGCGTGTCAACATCTATCGTATCGAACTCGTAGCATATCGGGCTCCCAAGCTCGATATCGAGGTGGAGTGCTCTAAGGGAACGTACGTGCGAGCCCTGGCCAGGGACCTGGGCGAAGCCGCTGGTTCCTGCGGGTATGTGCAAACACTGCGGCGGACAAGAGTAGGACCTTTCGCAGTGGAGGAAGCCGTGGTCCCCGATTCGTTTTCCGGGGTGGGGGCGCTGGCCGATTCTCCGCAGCGTTTGCTGCGGCTTGATGGAATCACCGCCCTGACGGTCAAAGATAAATCGATGAGCAGAGTGCAGAAAGGACAGGTTCTGATGGATTCGTGTTTTACCCGTGCACCCAAAAGTAACGGTTTGTATGCTCTCTTTGATCGCCGGGGTAACCTTCTTGGGATGGCATTCCGAGACGGGGGAGGGTATCGGTACAGGATGGTTTTGTAAGAACAGATTATGCGTGTTGTTAATTGGCGGGAGTTCTCGGAGGAACGAGGTCCACCCCTCGCGGTGGCTCTCACCATCGGAACATTCGACAGTCTGCATGTCGGACATCAAAGACTGATCCGTGGTGTCGTTGACAACAGCTATGGAGCGGTGGCCGCTGTATGTACGTTCACCCAGAATCCAGCAGAAGTGTTGGGCAGTCGTCCCTTCGCGGGCAGCATTCTCAGCCTCTCCCAAAAGATCGACAAGCTTGAAGGGCTGGGAATCACCCTAGTGGTGCTGATTGACTTTTCTACTGATATTAGTAAACTGACTGGAAAGAGTTTTTTGGATCTCCTGGCGAGTCGTCTCGATATTAAGAAACTCGTTGTTGGTTATAATTTCCACATGGGTCAGGGACGGGATACGAACGCACGGGAGTTGGTCGGGATCCTTACCGGATCCGGTACCGAGTTGGAAATCATTCCGGCCACCCTGTATCGGCAAGAGGCGGTCAGTAGTTCGCGGATCAGGGAATCGATCCTGCGGGGGCATTTTGTCGACGTAAAGAACATGCTGAAGGATGATTTCCGTCTGGATTTGCGCGGTGTTTCGATTCGAAGACGGGAAGGCGGTTCTTGGGTACGGAGGTCCGAGATCGGGCAGATTCTTCCTCGAATTGGGGAGTACCGGGTGCGCTTTCTCACAGAGGATCGCGAGGTTTCGGGTATTTTAACAGTCGAAGAGCGTCAGCTATCCTGGCAAAAGGAGTTTGCCGGAACAGAGATTGAAATAAGATTTTTTTAAGATGTGAGTAAGGAAAGAGGAGGCAACGAATGTCGTTGACTAAGGATAACAAGCAGGATGTGGTTAAAGAGTTTGGCAGAACCGATAAGGATACAGGATCAGCCGAAGTGCAGATCGCACTGTTGACCCGGCGAATCGAGGATCTTACCGGTCACTTCAAGTCCAATCCGAAGGACCACAACTCCCGACGGGGTTTGCTGAAGATGGTCGGGCAGAGGCGTAAGCTTCTTAACTACCTGAAGCGAAAAGATATAACCAAATATCGGGAGATTTTAGATAAGCTTTCACTACGCAAGTAAATACAAACAAATAAGGAACAAAATAAATGATTCATCAGGTCAAATTTAAGATAGGCGAGGAAGACCTGATTCTGGAAACTGGAAAAATCGCCAGACAGGCCAATGGCGCCGTGTTTGGCCGTTATGCGGGCTCTGCAGTGCTGGCCACAGCCTGCTGCTCCGCTCAGGATCTTGAAAACCTCGACTTCATACCGCTGCAGGTGGAGTACAACGAGAAGTACTACGCAGCGGGTAAAATACCCGGCGGGTTCATAAAAAGGGAAGGCCGCCCGAAGGACAAGGAGATCCTCGTCTCTCGACTGATCGACCGTCCCATGCGCCCGCTGTTCTCGAAGAAATTTAAAAGGGAGATCCAGGTCGTTCCCACGGTTGTTTCCACTGATCAGATAAATCCTCCGGATGTCATCGCCATGGTCGCAGCCTCGGCGGCGGTAACGATCTCCGATATCCCCTTCGACGGTCCGGTAGGGGCGATTCGTATCGGTTACCTGGACGGCTCATTCATTGTGAACCCGACATACGATCAAATCGAGAGGAGCCTTCTGGATATCGTTGTGGCCGGCACCAGGGACGGAATCACCATGGTGGAGGGCTCGGGCGCGGAGATCAGCGAAGAGGTCATGATTGAAGCCATTGAAGAGGCTCACAGGTGGATCAAGGAGCTCTGCCGCATCCAGCTGGAGCTGGCGGAAAGCGTGGGCAGGCAGAAAATCGACCTTTCCAAGGTCGAGGAGGACAGCTTAGAGCCAGCCGTCAAAGAGGAGCTGCTCCAATGGGCAATGCCGAAAATGGAGGAGGCCTGCTTCGTTCGCGGTAAGATGGACCGAAGTGCCGCTATAAAAGCGATCCACGATGAAGCCATGGAACGGGTAGCGGAGAAGATTCCGGAGCAGCAGATCAAACTGGTGAGAGAGCTGCTGGAAGAACTGGAGTATACAACTGTGCGGCGCTCGATTCTCGATAAAAAGATTCGTACCGACGGCCGGGGGCCGAAAGACATTCGCCAGATAACCTGCGAAATCGATGTTCTGGCTCGGACACACGGCTCGGCCCTGTTTACGCGGGGGGAAACCCAGGCTTTGGCCGTGACTACGCTGGGAACGGTTTTCGACGAACAGATGCTCGACGACATCGAGGGAGACGCGCGCAAAGCCTTTATGCTGCACTACAACTTTCCTCCCTTTTCAGTGGGAGAAACAGGCAGACTGGGGCCCAACCGCAGGGCGATTGGTCACGGCCATCTGGCGGAGCGGAGCCTGAGCGCAGTCATTCCGAGGAAGGAGGATTTTCCCTACACGATCCGGTTGGTGTCTGAGATACTGGAATCCAACGGCTCCTCCTCCATGGCTACGGTGTGCGGCGGGTCCCTCGCTCTGCTAAATGCCGGCGTCCCGATCCACAAATCCGTCGCCGGAATCGCCATGGGACTGGTGCAGGAGGATCAGAGCTTCGTGGTCCTCAGCGATATCCTGGGCGAAGAGGATCACCTCGGGGATATGGATTTTAAGGTGGCCGGAACAGCTCATGGGATCACGGGTTTTCAGATGGACATCAAAATCGCCGGTGTGGGTGCAGCGGTAATGTCGGAAGCCCTGCAGCAGGCCAAAGAGGGTCGATTGCACATCCTTGGAGTTATGAATGAGACGATTGCGGAGCCGCGGGACAGCATATCAGAGTTTGCCCCGAAAATTATCAATCTCAAAATTGATCCGGATAAGATCGGCGCGGTGATCGGTCCCGGGGGTAAAACCATCAAAGGGATCACAGAAAAGACGGGCGCCACTATTAACGTGGAGAACGACGGTACCGTAACCATCTACAGTCGGGAAAAGACGAAAGCCGAAGAAGCGGAAGCAGCTATCCGGGGATTGGTCGAAGAACCGGAAGTGGGAAGGTGGTACATCGGTACGGTCCGGAGGATCATGGATTTCGGCGCCTTCGTCGAGTTTTTACCGGGTAAAGAAGGTCTTGTCCACATCTCGAGGATGGCGGAGGAGCATGTGCACAGTGTACAGGATGTGGTGCAGGAAGGTCAGGAGGTTCGGGTAAAGCTATTCGAGATTGACCGCATGGGCCGAATGAACTTGAGCATGATCGAAAATCCCGAATCCCGTAGCCGGTCGGACTCTAGATCAGGTGATGGCTACAGATCGGGGGACGGTCGCGGATCGGGAAGACCCCGAGGTCAGGGCCGTTCGGATAGATCCGGTCGGCATGAGGGAAGACCCAGACGGAGCTAGGATTGATCCAGTCTATTGAACTGGACAGCGGTGCCCGGATCATCCTGGAATCCGTCGACAACACGGATGTCGCCTCTATAGGCTTGTGGCAGTTGAGCGGCTCCCGGGATGAGGGTGACAGCGAAGCCGGATACACTCACTTCCTCGAACACATGCTCTTTAAAGGGACGGCCAGACGCAATGCGTATCAGATCGCCCAGGAGGTGGAGCGGGTTGGGGGCTATCTCAATGCCTTCACGGAGAAAGAGGTAACCTGTTTCTATTGCACACTGCCGGGAGAGCATCTGGACCTGGCCATGGACGTGCTCACCGACATGTACTTCTCCAGTCTTCTGGAGGAACAGGAGTTGCACAAAGAAAAGGCCGTTATCGTCAACGAAATCAAGACCATTGAGGACAATCCGGAGGAGAAGGGGCAGCAGATCTATCTGGAGGGTCTCTGGAATAGACATCCCCTGTCGCGCAAGATTACGGGAGAGGTTCATCATGTCGAGGCTATCGACAAGCAGCGACTGCTGGATTTCTACAAACGGCACTACCTCCCGGTAACAACCGTGATCACGGCCAGCGGCAAGATTGATCCGGATCGATTGAGAACACTGCTTTCGGATTATTTTGCTACAAACGGCGGCCGGCAGGTTCCGGCGGCACGTAAGTTTCCAGCTTCTCAGGTACGCTGGCAGGCTGTTCCCGATAAGTTCGAACAGGTACACCTTTACACGGGCACCAGTTACCCATCTTCCACCGAAATCGGGGAGTACTATCAGGATCTGGTGTTTAATACATTGTTCGGCGAATCCATGAGCTCCCGTCTGTTCCAGCGGCTGCGGGAGGATCGGGGATTGTGTTATTCCGTGTCTTCCTTCCGAACCTACTTCACCGACGTGTCACTCTGGACGATCTATGCCAATACGGTTCCCTCTCTGTTGCCGAACCTGGTGGAGGCGATTAACGAGGAGTTGGCTCGTTTGCACGAGGATCCCCCTTCGGAGCAGGAGATCGCCGACGCCAAGAGTCAGCTCAAGGGAAACATGATTCTGGCTCGGGAGGATATGGAGAACAGGATGAAGCGTCTGTTTCGCCAGTATCATTTGACCCACGGCGTGGTCGAGTACGGCACCTCCCTGGAGCTGTTGGAAGCGGTGGGACGCAGGGAAATCCTGTCCATTATAGAGAAGCGGATTCAACCGGACCATTTCAACCTCTTGGCCTACGGGAGCAGGAAGCTTAAAAGGCTTCCCCGCAACGCATACTCTTTTTAAATGACGCGAATCGCAGTCTCCTGCACCTCTTCATCCCCCGATCTGCTACCCCGCTACCAGTCTGAAGTGTCCTCCGGAGCGGATCTGTGCGCGGACATTCCCCCCGGAGAGAGGATTACGATCGAACCCGGGCGGTACCAGCTGATTCCTACCGGCCTTCGCCTCGAGATTCCCGTTGGTTATGAGGCGCAGGTACGGCCCCGTTCCGGCCTCAGCCTGAGGCACGGGATAACCGTTCTTAACACGCCCGGCACAATCGATTCCGACTACAGGGGGGAGATCCAAGTAATCCTGATTAACCTGGGAAACGAGCCGTTTCAGGTGGCCAGAGGGGAGCGAATCGCCCAAATCGTATTTACACCGGTGGTTCAGGCGGAATTTCATCTCCGGGATAGCCTCCAACGGAGCAGGAGAGGCGAGGGGGGATTTGGTTCAACGGGTACCTAAGAAACGATGAAGTGCCAGCCTCGAATATTTCCGCTGGGGAGCCTTTGTGCTGCAATCCTGCTTTTCGGTTGTTCCAGCAAACCACCGGCAAGGGAGCGGATTCCTGACTTGCGGGAAATCCCGACTGCGGCGGAGCGGGCAACCGCAGAGACAGAAGAACAGATCCTGCAGCGGCAATTGGCATCGGCCCGCGCCGCATTTCAGGAGGGTCGCTACGATCTGTCCAGGGATATCCTGCGGGAGGTTCCCGACCCTGCTGATGTCCAGGTCCTGTATCTGCAAGCCCAAATTGCCCTGGCTCAAGGTGATCCCGTGCTGGCGACTTTTTACCTGAAGAGAATCGAAGAAAGCGGACCGGAGCAGCTGGAAACGGGACAAAACCGTGCGCTGCACCGTACGCTTGCAGATTTGAGCTACGAGACCGGGGATCTCGATCAAGCCTATCGCTACTACCTGCAAACTGTAAATCTGTCCGGGAACCCGGTGTCGGCTGATATCTGGCTCCGCTTGGCGGAGATCGCCCTGTTCCGTCGTTCTGATGCGGAAGCGGCCAGAAACTTCCTGCTCAACTATCGAAGTTCGGTGGGTGCCCAACGATCCCAATCCGAAAGCAGCCGTCTCCTGGATCGGTTGTCCAGGCGTTTACGCTGGAACACGCTGGCACCGGAGCAGTTCGGTTTGGTGGACGCCAACATTTCAGCGCTGCAGGCCGATGGGGATGATCTCTGGATCGGGACCTGGAACGGGGGAATCTGCCGATATTCCCAGGGCCGCCAGGAATCGACTGTATTCGAAAGTGGAGGGGAGAGCTTGATCCCCAGAACGGTACGCAGTATAGAGGTCAGTGCCTCGAGGGTTTGGATCGGAACCTACCAGGGTTTATTCCAATACACAAAGTCGAGCTCCCGCTGGCAGAGGATTCCCTTTTTTGATGAAAAGGTTGAAGCCCTCTGTTGGGTAGAGGGGACTTTGTATGTGGGAACTCTGGGACGTGGTTTGTGGCGATCCGTCGACGGAGGCTGGGAGAGGATCGGTTGGGGCGGCCTTCCCGGAGATTTCATAAATTGCCTCGTTGCCAGCGGAGATCATCTGCTGATCGGGACATTGAATCTGGGTTTGGTGATCCTGAATTTGACTACGGAACGAATTCACAGCTTCGACAGTCTCAATCCGAACCTGGCAGCCCGCAATGTGATCAGCCTGCTGGTCGAGGATGATAACACCCTCTGGATCGGGACCTACGGGGAGGGATTGTACCGTTGGAGGCGGCAACAGAACACAATCGAGCACTTCAGCAGGGCTTCCGGCCATATCGCTGATGACTGGGTGCTGTCCGCGCAGCGGGCGGAAAGCGGCCTGTACTTCGGCACCTTTGGCGGCGGAGTATCCCGTTACCTGCCGGAGGAAGATTCGTGGCAGCGAATCGGGCTCAGCCAGGGACTTGCTGCCCTGGACATCAGCACCGTAACCTATACCGCCCCACACCTGTTTTTCGGAACGCTGGGATCGGGAATCTCCGTCTTGGATGAATCCCTTGTCCAAGACCACACAAGCGGAATAAAATAACCTGCAATTCATGATCCGCGTCCCCGGAGTTCGGACAATCGATGTATACATCCTCAACGAGTTTCTCATATCCTTCGTCGTAGCTTTTCTATTTTTCTTTTGCACCTTCTTCATCAACCAGCTGCTGGTACTGGCCGAAGAGATTTTCTCCAAGAAAGTTCCCTTTGGAGATGTAATTCGCTTCGTCGTTTTTTCCCTGCCCTCGATCTTGGCACTCTCACTGCCGTTTGGGGCCCTGGTCGGTGCTCTCATGGCCATGGGCCGGTTTTCCTCGGACAACGAAATCTTGGCGTTTCGCGCCTGTGGAGTAGCCCAGAGCCGCATCCTGCTGCCGCTCCTGGGCATCGGGGTGCTCCTGTTCCTGGTATCCTTCGTCATGAATGACTACTTCTTGCCTCTGGGAAACATCAGGCTGGGCAGCATGTACAGAAAGATCCTGTACACCAATCCCGGCATAGAGCTGGAGCCGTATTCTGTGAAACGTTACCAGGATACGGTGATCGTGACCGGGGATATCCAGGCTAATGTGATCAACAACATCACCATCATCGACAAGACGGAGGATCAGGAGAAGCGCGTCATTACGGCCCGGTCCGGATTTTTGGAGGAGAGCCGCAATCAAAAAGGAGTGATTTCCATCCGGCTGAATGAGGTGTTCAGCCATGTTCCGGACGCTGCGGTCACGGACAGGTACGAGTTTACTACCTCCGAATCGATGATTTACAACATACTGTTGAAAGATTTCAGCGCCAGTTTCATCAATCCGGGACCCAGGGAGATGCGCTCGATCGATGTCTGGAGGGAAATCCAGGAGATGGACGAGCAGTACAACCGGCAGGCAGCCGAGCAGAGCAAAAAGACCGACGCTCAGCTCTTCGACCTGACCATGGAACTGCGTTACCTGCGGGATTTCGCCCCTGCACGTCCGCAGCTGTACCGGACCCGGCAGGCGAATCTGTCCAGCGTGTACACCATTTACACCCGCAGTAGGGACAGAAAATTCGTAGACCGTAACCTTCAGCTGTATCGCCTGGAGTTCCATAAGAAGTTCTCGATTCCCTTTTCCTGTGTCGTTTTCGTGCTTTTCGCCTTTCCCGTCGGCATGTTGGCTCGAAAAAGCGGAAAGGCCGTGGGTTTCGGAATTGGCCTGCTCATGGCGTCCCTGTACTGGTGGTTGTTGCTGATCGGTCACACCCTGGGTATCCGGCTGGAGCTGCCCCCCGCTTTTGCCATGTGGTTCCCCAACCTGGTTGTGTTTATCGCCGGCCTCACCTTGCTGCTGGTCAGGACAAACCGATGAAAACCATCCACGGGATGATTCTGGGCACCTTCATTCTCGTATTTCTGGTTTCCGTTATGTTTTTCGTCCTGGTCGTGCAGCTCCTCGACCTGTTTACCAATCTTTGGCGTTATCTGGCCCACGATACCGGCCTGAGAGAGATCCTGACCGTCGCCTACTACTACCTGCCAAAATGCGTGTCCTACGCGATTCCTCCGGGTTTGTTGTTTTCCGCCGCCTATACTCTGGGAGTGCTGTACAAGAACAACGAACTGATAGCGATTCTCGGTTCCGGGATCAGCCTGATCCGTCTGGTCTTGCCCTTCGTGCTGGTAGGCGTCCTCCTCAGCGTATTCGGCTTCTTCTTCGAGCAGTACTTCGTAATCGACACCTTCATTCGAAAAAACGAGCTGTTTCGGGCGGCAGTCCGCCAGGAGATCAGCTACAGCAACACGAACGTGACCGTGATCAGCGAAGACACCCGCACGATTTATCAGGTCGACTACTATAATGACAAGAAACAGACCCTCACGGACGTCATGATCCTGCAGCGCAGAAGGGACAACGGTTTCGCCGCCAGGATCGACGCCGACTGGGGTGAGTGGAACGGGGAGCACTGGATCCTGCACAACAGCCGTAGATACAGTTGGGATGAAGTGGGTCAGACGGTCAGGCTGGAACAACGCGTCTTGTATGAGGCTACGGAGCTGAGCGAACCCCCTCCGACCTTTCGCAAATCAACCCGGGACGTGGAAGAGATGAAAAGTGGCGAGGCCTGGCTTTGGATCGACAAGCTTAAACGAGCCGGTCTGCCCTACAGGGGAGCGCTGACCGAGTATTACTCGAAGTACTTCTTTGCCGCCAGTCCCTTCATCGTCGTTCTGATAGCCACGGGAATGGGGGGCCGCTTCAAGAGGAATGTTCTGCTGATGAATCTACTGACCGCCCTGGTGGTCAGCGTGGTGTACTACGTGTTGCAAATGGTCACGGTGATTTTGGCAAAAAACGGTCTCCTTCCCCCGCTGGCCGGAGCTGGATTGTCATTCGTGCTGTTCCTTGGGGTCGGCACGCTGGCTCTGAGAACCGCCCGAACCTGATCCTTCTGTCGTGGGTACCATGATTTTTTCAGCCCAAGCCAGCGATCCCGAAAGCAAAGCCCGAACCGGGCACCTGGATCTTCCCCACGGAAGCGTAGAAACCCCGGTGTTCATGCCTGTTGGCACCAACGCCACGGTCAAGGCTATCACCAATGAGCAGCTGGAAGATTTGGGGATAAGACTCGTTCTGGGAAACACCTATCACCTCTTTCTCCGACCTGGACTGGAGGTGCTGGAACGCTGCGGCGGACTGCACAGTTTCATGTCCTGGGAGCACAACATCCTGACGGACTCGGGGGGATTTCAAATCTTCTCCCTTGCCCCCTTTCGTAAAATCGAGGAGGAGGGAGTGATGTTTCGATCCCACCTCGACGGAACCAGCCTGCGCTTGACCCCCGAGGAAGTGGTGGACTTCCAGCGGGTCCTGGGAAGCGACGTGCTGATGCCTTTGGATCTGTGCACCCCGCCGGGAATCGGGGAGCAAGAGGCGCTGGATGCCGTGGAATTGACCACCCGTTGGGCCGGGAGAAGCAGATCCCGCTGGCTTCAGTCCGAACAGAATAGCGGCGGATATCTGTTCGGCATCATCCAGGGCAACTTTTTCTCCCATCTGCGCAGACGCAGTGCCGAACAGTTGCTCGAATTGGATCTGTCCGGCTATGCCATCGGGGGGCTCTCGGTGGGGGAGAGCTTCCCCGTCTTTCAGGAATATCTTTCGCTGAGCGCCGAATTGATACCAGAGCACTATCCCCGCTACCTGATGGGAGTGGGAACGCCGGAATACATACTGGAGGCGGTGGAACAGGGCATCGACATGTTCGACTGCGTATTCCCAACCCGTACCGCTCGCAACGCCCAGGCCTTCACCCGCCGGGGTCCCCTGTCATTAAAAACCGAAGCTGTCAAGCTGGATCTGGAGCCGATAGATCCGGAGTGCTCCTGCACCACCTGTCGCCGCTACTCCCGGGCCTATCTCCGCCATCTGTTCAAGACCAAGGAGATCCTGGCAGCCATGCTGACTACCCAGCACAACCTCGCCTTTCTCCAGTCCCTCCTCGTGTCTATCCGACGCTCCATCCGGGAGGGGTGCTTCAGAAGCTTCAAGGAGAGCTACCTCAGAGGCTACCGTGAGCACAGGGAGAATCAAAACGAGCTGAATGGGGAGCGCTGATTTGCCGAATATGAGACTGGGCGAATTGGAACAGCACACGAGGGAAGCGCAGACTATCGACAAAACCCGAAGCAGTACCGTCGTAACCGTACTGGTCATGGCCTGTACGCTTCTGTCCAGGCTGCTGGGATTCGTGCGCATCGCCGTGATCGGCGCACTTTTCGGGGCCTCAGGTACCGCCGATGTCTGGAACGCCGTGTTCACCATTCCCAATAACCTCCGCAAACTCATGGCCGAAGGAGCCCTCTCCTCAGCCTTTATCCCCTCTCTGTCGGCAAGCTTGGTGGAGGACGACTCCGGCCTGGAAGCCCGCCTGATAACCCGAAAGGTTATCTCCCTGCAGCTGTTGATTCTGGTGCCCCTGGTAATCCTCTGTGCCCTGTTCGCCCGTCAGGTGGTGGGGATTCTGCTGGCCTTTCCGGATGCCCAGAAGATGCAGCTCTCCGTCAGTCTGTTCCGCTGGGTGTTCGCCTATCTGTTTTTCATCAGCCTGAGCGCGGTACTGATGGCCGTGCTCAACTCCCACGGTATCTTCGTGATCCCCGCCCTGGCTCCGATTCTATTCTCCGTGTGTGTCATCTCCGCCACCCTGATTTTCTACCGCCTGCTTGGCATATATTCGATGGTGGTGGGGGTTTTAGGCGGCGGAATTGCCCAGATTCTCTGCCAGCTGCCCCGCTTCTTGAGGATGGGCTACGATTTCCAGCCGGATTTTGTTTTTCGGCACGAACGATTCCGAGGAATCCTCAAAGCCTGGCTGCCCGTACTGGGCTCCGCGGCGATCTTCGCGGTGACCCAGCAGATTGCGGTGTTGTTTGCCAGCGGACTGGAGGACGGCAGCACTTCCGCCTTGAGCTATGCCCTGGTATTCTTCCAACTGCCCTTCGGGATCTTCTCCATCTCCATCATCACCGTGCTCTTCCCGCGCATGAGCCGGCAGGCGGCGCGCAGAGACACCGAGGGCTTGAGCGAAAGCGTGAGCTACGGGCTGCGCTACCTCATGCTTCTGCTCGTCCCGGCCGCCTTGGCCTATATTCTGATGGGAGAGCAGATAATCACCGTCGCCCTGCAGAGACGGGCCTTCACCGCAGCCGGAACTCTAAGGACCTCTCGGGTTCTGACCGGCTACTCCCTGGGCCTGTTCAGTCTGGGAGGATTCACCTTCCTGCAGCGCTTCTTCTACTCCAAGCACGATTTCAAAAAGCCCCTGATCGGTGCACTTGTGGTCAGCGTATCCGACATACTATTGTCACTGTGGCTGAAAGAAACCCGCCTGCGGGTCACCGGCCTGGCCGTGGCCAACTCCATTGCTTTTACGGGGGGATTCATCCTGCTGCTGGTATGGACCCGCATGACTCTGGGAACCCTGCGGCGGCGGGCTATATTTCTGACTGTGGGCAGGATGGCCGCCTCCCTGCTGCCTTTTGTGGCCTTCATCCTGCTCTACAATCGTTTCTCGCGACAGTTCTGGACTCCGGGCAGTTCTTTGAGGAACCTGTTCCTGCTCCTGGCGCAAGTGCTGGCTGGGGCCGCAATCCTGCTGGGCATGTATTGGCTGCTCGGGGTAGAAGTGGTCAAAGACCTCAGGAGACGAAAGGGTAGGTCATGAAAATGCTCTTTATCGTGGTTGTGATCGGATTCCTCACCGGGTTGCCCGTGTCGGCCGGCTGGTGTCAGGAGGATAAACCGATCGTGGAGCAGTGGCGGGATGTGCTGCGCTTCGGTATTGACACCGAGGTGTTGAAGGTCATCAAGAGTATAGCCGAGGCCGAAGAGCAGGCTCTGAATCAGGAACTGACCGTGCTGTTCGCCGAATCACTGAACTTCGAAGTGCGTAAGGCGGTGCTGGACTACTTTTCCGAGCAGAAGATCCGGGATGCGGAAGCCGCATCCTTCGCCGTGCTGAATGAGGAGCTGCTCGACGACAGCCGCTTGATAATGGCCTGTATCCGCTATCTCACGGCTCTTGGATCACCCGGACTGGAGACGCGCCTGCTGGAATACGTGGATCACCGGGATGCACTGATCGCGGAAAGCGCCATTACCGGTCTGGGGGAGATCGGCGGGGTGAGCAGCGGTGCGTCTCTGGTGGAGCGGCTGCAGGATCCGGAATACCCGGCGGAACAGAAGCCGGAGATCATCCTCGCTCTCGGCAAGATGAAGTACAGCGGCGCGCTCGATACTCTGATCGCGATCGTGGACAACCGGGATGAAGACCGCATATGGCGCATGTACGCGGCAGCTTCCCTGGGGGAGATCGGGGAGCAGCGGGCCATTCCCCACCTGCGTGCGCTGTTTACAGAATCCGACAGTCTGCTCAAGGCCTACGCCGCCTCGGCTCTGGGGCAGTTCGATATGGCCGAGGTGGAAAACCTGCTCCAGCAGGGATTGCGGGATTCAAACGTTCGTGTCAGGGTTGCGGCGGCCAAGGGTCTGGCCAACGAACAGGCTAGGGGCAGCGTCGACATCCTGATCTACAAGGCAAAGTACGATCCTGAGCGTCAGGTTCGTCTGCAGGCCATCGAGTCGCTCGGAGCCATCGGCACGGCCCAAGCCTTCGACTACCTGCGAGAGCTGTACGCGGATAAGATCGCCCTGCTTCTGTACAGGGAGGCGGCCTTCACGGCTCTGTGTGAAAACGCCCTTGGTGAAAACCTGGATACCTTCCGCGGAGTAATCGAGCAGGAGTGGGGCAGCAAGGATCAGAAAGTGGTGGAGTTCACGGCCAAGAAGCTCTCCGTCACTGAAGCCCCCGGACTCAAGTGGTTCTACGAACGGTTTCTGGACAGCCCGAGCGTCTACGTGCGTATCTATGGCCTCAGGGGGATTGAGAGAAACAGACTGCGAATCCTACGGGAAAAGGTGGAGAAGGTATCGGAGAGCGATCCCTATCCCGCCGCCCGCCAGGTAGCCCTATCGGTTCTATCGCGGCTGTGACCGTTAGCCTCAGTACAGAAGCTCCGCCCCCTTGCCCTGCTGGATCAGGGGAACGTAGCTCTCCAGCTCTTCGTTGACCTTCGGGTCGGTCAGATCGATGGTCCGGCCCAGCTCGTGGGCCATATAAGCGGCCATAACCAGGCGGATGGTCTCCAGACCGAACTCCCAGTTGAAGGTTGCCTCCCGTCCTTCCGAAAACGCCCGCACCATGTCGCGGTTCTCATCGGTGTAGCCGTAGATGTCGGCCTCATTGTAGTGCACCGCGATCAGCCCGCGACTGGCCGTAGATTTTTCCATGGCCGTCTCCGCATCCGCAATGCTCTCTGCCGCTTCATCGCCGACAAACACGGTAAGGGGTGAACGCAAGGTGTTGAACTCGAAAGAATAGCCCGGTCCCAGGCCCTCCATCAACAGCCGTAAACCCACCATGTCGAACATCCAGGAGTTGGTGAACTGGGCGATTGTCTCCTGGCCGGTCTGGGGATTGCGGTAGCGGATGCTCCCCGTAGCGAAATCCTCCGCCGGAGTTTTTTTGTAATCGAGGCCGAAGCGATCTTTCAGCTGCCCTTGGTACTTGGGCTGACCCCACTTCAGGAGAGCCAGATTTGCCTGCACGGAAACCGGCTGCAGGAAAAGGGGATCCTGACCGGCCGGAGTCAGCAGATAGCGCCCCACGGCTATGCTGTGACAGCCCATGTCGCTCAGGACGCCGCCGCCCTGGCGCACGGGATCCCAGAACCAGGCCTCGTGCGGACCGGAGTGCTCCTCCGCGGAGCGCACCAGGGTCATGGGCCCCATAGCCCTCTGCACAGGGGCCAGCTGGGCGCGCTGGCTCACCACGGGCCCCATGTACACCTGGTTCTCGAAGTAGGCGGTGGGTAGACCCACCTCTCGGGCCAGATCGACCAAGCGGCGGGCTTCACGGACATTGCGAGCCAGGGGCTTTTCGCAGATCACCCCCTTCAGCTGCGCACCGGCTTTCACCGCCTCCACGATCTCCTCCATCAGCTCGACCCGGATGGTGTTGGGTGCGTAGATTGCCAGCACATCCGTGTGCTCGGCCAGCTCCCGCACGCTGCCGTAGATCCCGGCCTCTCCCAGGCCGCTGTCCCGGCAGTAGCGGGCCAGAGCTTCGGCTCTTCTGCGCTTGAGGATCCCTGCGACCTCCACACCCCGCACCTGAAGCATGGCGCGGGTTTGAAACCCGGCAATAAAACCGGCACCGATGATTCCTAATTGCAACATTATGTTCCTCCCTCTTTTTATAATGAAAATAGGACCACGGTCAGGCACTGTCAAGTGAAACCTATTGAACCTGATCGCCCGGTCTCCCAACATCAGCACGGACAGCGGCGAACCGTTCAGCACCATCCGAGCAAAGATTGAACGGTTGGTGACGGGCGCAAAGGTACCTTCTATAGCCGTCGCTGTAGCTCGGGATGGTCAGATCCTCTGGGAGCAGGGATTCGCCATGGCCGGCCGCGAAAAAAATATTCCCACCAGCGGTGACGACCAAGGCGGCCGCCGGCCAACCATTCATGCCTCCCCCGGAACTGGCTGGCTTGTAGAGCGGGTTGGTCAGTACCTATGAGGGGGAGATTGCGCTTGTTCTGGAGAGCGTGGAATCAGGAGAAATCTACACTCAATTGGCGAGACAGCCCCGTGTACCTCTATAGAATGTCAGTTACCGGGATACCCTTCCCCAGTTCCTGAATGCAGGTGGCGGACCTTACCTGCGTGGTTCGGTACAGGGTGAACTCGAGAGCCGAGACGTGAGGCGGGGACAACCCTGCATTCTTTATTTGGAGCTGAAGCTCCGGGGTGATGTGCTCACCGGTTCTCTGCTCGCCTTCTCACAGAGAGAGTTCTATACCGGCCCGCTGTCACTTTGGGTGAAGTTGGGAAAAAAGTGAAGGATCGATCAGCCCTCTTTCAATCATGCCTGCTCGCATAGCGCGTCTGTCTGGCTACACGGATCATGCTTTTCATGTTCTGGAGCGGCGTATCGGGGGGAACTTCGCACCCTGAGCCGAGAATGAAAACGCTTCGCTCTCCGGCATCTTCGATGGCCTGACGAGCTGCTTTCTCGACTGAATCGGCACTGCCCTGCAGCAGAACCGTGGTTGGATCGAGATTTCCCATCAGGCAGACCCTGTCTCCTATGGTTCGACTGGCAAAATCGAGACGTATCTTCGAATCGATCTCCACGATCATGGCGCCGGTATCGGCCATCTCAGCGAGAATCCGCGAATTGTCTCCGCAGATGTGGAGCAGAGAGAATGCATTGTACTCCCTGCATGCTCCGTTTACGGCGTCGAAGAAACTGCGTTCGAAGGGAAGCGCCCACCTGCGGTACATGCCGGGTGAGATCATGTCAGAGGAAGCCAGCGAATCCCCGGCCTGTATGATCCGGGCTCCGGCGTCCAAACAGGCCCGCGCAAAAACGATAAGGGCATGAGTGGTGAGTTGAAGCAGGTCTGTGAGAGCTATTTCGCTTTTCTCATCCGCTTCGAGCTCTAAAAGCCCGAGTCGTGTCAAAAAGACTTGCGTTCCCAGCAGATGACCCGCTAGGGAGAACGGACCCGTACCGGGAGCGCGAACAATGGCCTGTCCATCTAACATCCCGTGGAGTCTGTCGATGGCTTCGAGGTAAACCGGCATTCTCCCGTCTTTCCGTGGATCTGGAACTCGAAGTGATAGAATATCTTGCAGGTTTTCAATCAGCGGGGCTCGTGCTGTCGGGGTGCCGTCTGTATGGTGTTCAACCTGGAGGCCGAATCCCTCGGCGATATAATAGTTGTCTGATTGGGCTACCAGTACATCCTGGGTACAGATCTGCCATGCCCGGTACTGGGCCTCAGCCATCAACTTACCGGATGTGCAGTAGCGGTCAATGGGTACGCCCGCCAGCCGGGCACCGTAATTCCCCATGTAGGGAGCTACGGGTACGCAGTCAGGTTGCTCACCGCTGATCGCCGCCTCGATGCGCTGTGCTGAATTCATGTTCGGGATAACTGCCGGACTCGCGATTGACGGCTCGTGGCCGCTCCTACGAACCGCCGCCCTTTAGGTCCGCTCCCCTGTGCTCCGCCGCGCTCTTCTCACCGGTCTGATGTTTCAACGGCACATCCCCGATGTGATACTTAGGCACGGAGCGCATAAGCCGGTTGAGCTCCTCCAGCGGCGAGATGTACTCGTGAAAGTGAAAAACCACCTCCCGGCCCCTGGAGGATACCGCCCGAATCGGTTTGTCCAGGCAATCAGCAAGGGGCTTGCTCAAATCGGGGAAGAACTCCGCTCGGGTAGGGATGAAGAGGTACTGCTTGCCGTCGTTGCGGATGTGACCGATGCGTCTGGGCATGAGGATGTAGTAGATCAGGAAGGTGGAGCCGTCGCCGCCCACACTCCGTCTGGAGCCAGGCGGCACTGGGTGGATGTTGCGGGTGCCTATGTTGGGATTCTGGGAGTCTACCTTCATAATCAGGGGGCGAAGGCTTCGCCGCCTTTTACGGGTTTCGGCCACCCCGGCAAACAGCCGGTCGAAGGCGGCCTCGTGCATGCGGTGTCTAATCACAAACACGAGCAGGATGATCACCCCGACAAGGATCAGGATTGCCAAAGCGTAGAGCAGGTAGGGTAGGGGTATACGCCGCAGGTCAAACCGCTCCCAGGCTATCCGCCAGCTGATAAGCGGTACATACTCGAAGGTGAGCGTACCCTGGAGGGGGGAAATCCGCAGCTGGGGATCAGCGAACGCGAGGGTCACATCTAAGCTCTGCTTGCCCGCCTCGATTCCACGAGCAAGGCGCAGAGGGGCATTTATCTCCGCGGTCTGTCCCGCGGGAATGGTGACCGTGACAGCTCGACGCAGCAGACCGCCGGCGGAACTTTCAATGTCCGTCATAGTGTATATTTGAGATTCTGAGGAGTTATTCTGTATGGCGAAGCTGGTGCTGAATCGGCGCCGGACACGCCCGAGGGGGTCCGGAAAGCGCAAGGTTGAAAAGCCGGTAAGCTGATCGGTCAGGCTCTCCTTTTCTACATCCTCATAGGCCAGGACATCGCTTTCCAGCTGTTCGGAGAGCTGATCCAACAGGTCCATCCCGGTGCCAATTTGACCGGGCGAGACCTCTGCGAGCTCCGTACCGGGCATGCGCAGGATATGGACGTCCCAGCCTTCCCGCTTGATCTTTTCGCTGGACTCCAGCAGTCGGGCCAGAGCATCTGCTTCATCGAGCCGGTTCGGACTGCCCGGCGGTGGATCATGAATCCCGTCGGTGAGCAGCAGAATCAGCTTCTCGTTCTGTTCCGGGATCCCTCGGGTGTAGCCGTAGAGAAAATCAACAGCTGCGATCAGGTCGGTGTATTGCCCCAGGGGTTTCAAAAGCAGGATCCTGTCGATCACATCGGTGATATCCGAACGATCCTCGATATCTATGCGGACCTCCTCCTCAGGCGTGTCGGCAAAGCTGAGCAGGTGGAAGGAATCCCCCGTGTGCAACCTGTTTTCAAGCAAATCCCTGAGAAGATAGGTGACCACGTCGTCAAACACGGGGAACATGCTTTCGGATATGTCCACCATGACAACCACGTCGATCCCGTCCGACCAGGCCGCGCAGGCAAGGCACAGCAGAACTACAATCAGCACATAACTATTGCGTTTCATACACTAATCACCGGATAGACTGACTTTTTCGATTGCCTCAACTTGGTATTCGAAGTTCTGATCACTGATGATAAACTTTAATCGGTCACCGGCTTTGTGGTTCAACAGCTCGGCACCCAGAGGCGAGCGATAGGAAATGACGTTTTTGGCTGGGTTGGATTCCCACGGGCCGAGAATCGTGTATTCCTCCTTGGCATCTTCGGCGATATTTTTCAAATGGACCCTGGTGCCGAAGGATATCGCGTCAGTGCTAACCTGCGAATCGGTGAAGATCTGCGCTTTCTGCAGCTCCTCCTGTATCTTCGCTGCCGTGGATTTCAGCAACTCCTGTCTCTCCAGGGCGGCTTTGTACTCCGCATTCTCCCGGAGATCCCCCTTGTCCATGGCAACACCGATCTCAGTGGAGTTCTGCGGAATCTGCACCTCGATGATATCCCGCAATTCCTTCTGCTTACTCTCGTAGCTTTGGCGGGTGGTGAGCAATCCCATGCTTACCGTTTCCTTCTCCTGATCACCGAGAAACTCATAGGAGGGGAAGTTACTCTTGATCTGCTGTTTCAAGCTGATACGAATCGACGGATCGAGCTCCTTCACGTCGTCTACAAGCGTATACAATCGGGTTATCGATTCCTCTCCCGTTTTCAGGATGTAGTTCAGGAGGTTCTTTTCTTTGAACAGGAAATCTTGCACCTGCTTGTTGATTTTCCGGTTGAAACTCACATCCCTTTTGTTGTTGATCTCCCGGAATGTGATATCCAGCAGATGAATCATGCCGATAAGCAGTTTCTCCTGGCTGAGCTCCATCTTGCTGAACCAGGGCTCGTCGAGGAGATTACGAGCGAGCCAGACAAAAGCTTCTCGATACTCCTTGAAATGGCTGAGAATCTGTTCGGTCAGGTCCTTGAGAGTATCCCACTTCTTGTCCCTCACCAGCTCGTCGATGATGAACTTGCTTTGATAGGTCAGAAACAATCGAGCGTACACGGTAGGCCAATTGGGATAGTTTTGAAACAGCTGCACGAGGAAGGTTTTCTTCAGGTCCGGATCGTCGATTTTTGAGAACAACTCTTCGATGTTCTCCACTCCCTGTATCAAATCGGCAAAGGTGAACTCCAGGCCCGGGTTCAGATAGGGATATACTGAAACGAGCTGCTGGACAAGCATATAGCTGGATATGACCAGTTCGTTCACCGAAGCCGTAGATTTCAGGAAAGCCGTGAAGTAGGCAAACATCTCGGCGAAATAGTCGGAATCCGGTTCGGCATGTTCCAGGAAATCTCTCAATGTTTGGACTCTGTCGAAAAATGATTTTTGAGCTTTGAACTTATTAAAGGTTTTCTCCTCGAAGGAGATCGGCTTGTCCCGAACCGTGTAGCGGTCCAGCTTGTCGGGAACATTTCCGAATATAGGATCGGTTTTCAGAATCTTCCGGGCTTCGGTACTCCATTTGGACCACTCTCCCGTGCTAAGTACCGCCGGGACCAGCTGTTCCTTGATCGTCTTCATATCTGCCGCATTGTCGAAACTTCGAATCACGATTTTTAAAGCCCACACTGGATCGTTTTTAACTTGAGCCTTGAGCTGGTCCTTGGGCATAGTGTGGATCAACACCCAGATGTGATCGGAGCTGAGCACTTTCAATGCGCTCACAGCCATCTTCAGACTCATCCTGTGAGCCGGTTTCGAGGCGAAATCAACGACAATGACATCGTTCTTAATATCTTTGATCTGACCGATCTTCCAGCTGGAGTGATACACGTAGTTGCCCATATCGAAGGAGATGTGTTTTTCGAAGTCGGCGATCGCGTCATGTACGTTTCGCCAGCTCTGGTTGAGGTTTGATACTCTCAGATACTCGTCAAGTTGACTGTGGTTGCTGTACTTTTGACGGAAGCACTCCACGATCTCTTTCCGGGCTTCCGAGTTTTTCGGTTCGTAGGAGAGAATCCGCTTCAGCAGTTCGATAGCTGTATCCCAGTCTTTTTTCTCCTTGTAGTGGGGAATCAGGAAGGTAAGTAACTGGGCCGCCCGATCCCCGCTGAGGACCTTGACGATCTTTCTCTCCACGGAGAAGAAGAACTCCACGTCCTCCGGGGCGTATTCGATGATCTTCTCCCAAACCTCCCGCACGTTGGCAAACATCTTCTTGTTTATGAAACGGTGCAGAGCCTTTTTCCAGAACTCGACAGCACTTTCCGGGTCTCCCTCATGCTCTTTCTTGTCCGCCAGCAGTTTGACGATTTCCGCCTCTTCGTAATCGACCTTGATGTAACGTTCCCAGATCTGATACTTCAGATCCTGCTCGTTCTTGTTCTCATGGACATCGGCAAGCGTTTTCAGGGCGAATTTATTTTCGCCGTACTCGAGAATTCTGTTGCACAGATACTCGACGATGTTCCACTTGTGGTTATCCATGAAGATATTTATAAGAATAATGAGGTTTGAATCGTCGACCAGCTGCCGGCTCAAGGAGATGACTCCGGAGATATAGAGCCCCACGATGCTGTTTCGAGTGTGCTTGAGGTGCTCCTCGCACAAGCCGAGCACCTCATTTTCCGCACTTTGTTCTCTGGTCAATGCCACGATCTCGTCGAGTTCGGAAAAATTACTGATCGAGTAGCTATTCAGAGTCGCCCGCGTCCATTTTTCCTCGTTTAATAATTCTGTTACTTGTTTTACCAATTGCTCAGACAAGGTACCGCTCCTTATGTTCTATATCCCTCGATTGTTTTTTAAGGTTGATTTGCAACCTCGCTGTTGGCTTTCCGCTGCATAGGGCTTACGGTGCAGCTTCATGCTACGTATTCGCTGTAGATCTCGGGATCGAGTTCTTTGATCTTCGCCAGCACTTCTTCGATCTTCTGGCGATCTTCGCCGCTGTTCAGGTAGTGATCGACGAGCCAGAAGTAATGATTGATCAGCCGCGGGGTCAGTCGGCCGCCGCGCTGTCCACCGAGCTCCCGCTCCAGTTGGTAGATGGCCTGCTTGAGTTTGCCCAGCTCCAGGGGCCGCAGCTCGCGCTTGACGTTGAACAGACCGAATATTGCTCCATAGACCGGAATCCAATCCTGGATTTCTCCTCCCGTCTCCCCGAATCTGTCTTTCAGCTTTTCCATCAAGCGCAGGATCATCGGCGATTCCAGGTAGGAAAGCTCTACGGCTTGAGGATCAAGGAAAAAAGCCTCCCGGAAGAAGACCTTTGCCGCTCTGTCCTCGTTGACCAGAGAATAGCAGTCGGCCAGTTCCGCCAGGATCGCCGCATCTTCCCTCCGATACTGACTGGCTAGTTCAAGAAAACGAATCGCATTCTCGTAGTTCCCCTGACACTTGTGGCATCGCCCGATTCGGAACAGGATCTCGGGATCGCTGAGATCGGATTCGTTGTACAGCGTCAAATAGTGATCCAATGCTCTGCCGAAGATATAGTATTTCGTGTTGAACAGACAGCGTTCAGAGAGATGTTCCATGCGGGATATAAATCCGCTGAACACCTTCCACTGGTTGAGATAATACTCACCCTTCTCATATGCCCCTGAAATCGCGGTCAGTCGATCCTCCCGTTCCAACCAGAAGTTTGCGCACTTCAAGGCATTGGTAACGTCTGTTGATTCGAAATCGATCTCCAGCGCTTTCTCTAACAGTGTACTGGCCTCCTTGAATTGACCGTCCTTGAAGTTGAGATAGACCTTGTTCAGGATCTGGATGATCTCGTTCTCCTTGAACGTCAGTTGTTTTTCTGCCATAGAGTTTCCCAGGAAACGCCCAGTCTTCGCTAATTATAGCAAGATGAACAGTTTAGTCAATCTTGATCGGTTGAAGCGAGGATTCTCCGGGTCGCCGGCTGCCCGTACGCCGGCCGCCCGTACGCCGGCTGCCTGGTTGACCCTTTGCAAGGGAAGATATCTTTCTGCTATGATAATCCCATGGCAGAAGGAAACAGGACGCTTGTTGCACCTTCGATTTTGTCTGCCGACTTCGGGCATCTGGCGGAGGAAGTGAAGCGGATAGAATCCGGCGGAGGGGATTGGATTCATCTGGATATCATGGACGGTGTATTTGTGCCAAATATCACCTTCGGTCCGCCAATGGTTTCGGCGCTGCGCCGCCACAGCCGTTTGCCCTTCGATACCCACCTCATGATCATCAATCCCGAGAAATATGTGTCAAAGTTCGTCGATGCCGGGGCTGATATCATCACCATCCACTACGAAGCCACGGTCCATGTGCATCGAGTGTTGAGCCAGATCCGGGAATTCGGGAAAAAGGCGGGGATCTCCATCGTTCCCTCCACTCCTGCAGCCATGCTCACAGAGTTATTGCCCGAACTCGATTTGATCCTGGTGATGACCGTTAATCCCGGATTCGGCGGGCAGCAACTGATACCCCAAACACTGCAAAAGGTCAGTCAGCTTGTTGAGATGCGGCACAGGGGTGAGCATCGTTATCTTATCGAAGTGGACGGCGGGATTAACGGTGGAACCTGCAAACTGGCCATCGAAGCCGGTGCGGACGTGTTGGTGGCCGGCTCGGCGGTATTCGAATCTGAAAATATTGAAAAAGAGATTAATGCTCTGAGATGCCGATGAACAATAATAGATACAGTTTCTTTTTTCAGGAGTCGAAAAAAAAGAGAGTAGCAATGCTTCGTCGATACTTATTACCAATCCTGCTTGTTCTCCTGCCGACACTCCTCTTCTCTCAAGTATCCTCCGGAAAGGATCAACTACGGGAGGGATTGCTGTTATTCAAACAGGAAAAATACCAGGACGCGATTCGTGTATTTCGGGTTCTGATCTCTGATGCCCAGGATGACCAGAGTCAGGAAGTGGTAGCGGACGCTTATTACTGGATATCCCGTGCCTATCTTGCTGTCGATAATTACGAGGAAGCTGCCAGGAACCTGGAGTATTTTCTGAGCAACTACGCCTCCCATCCGTACTATGCGGATGGATTGTATCAGAAAGGACGGCTGCTGTATCTGCAAGGCGACGCGGAGAGCGGCATCCAGGTCTTGGAGAGCTATGTACGGGAGTACCCCAATTCCGAATTCGTGGGCAGCGCTTATTTCTGGTTGGGGGAATGTCTGTTTTCGCTGGGACAGCTGGAAGAGGCCGCCCAAGTATACAACAAAGTAATCGTGGATCATCCGAAAAGTGTAAAGCTGGAAGCCTCCCGCTACCGCCTGTCGATGATAGAATACCAGAAACGAGAAAACGAGCTTCTCAAACTGTTAAAATGGAGCCACGAGGAAGCCCTGAAGTCCGTAGAGGAGTTCAAGCGGCGTGAAAAGGCCTACGAACAGGCGATCGACGTATATCAACGAAAGCTGTCTTCGGGTGCGGTTACGGCGGAAGAGAAAGCCGCGCTTGAACAACTGCGAAGTGAAAACGAGTCCCTGAAGAATAAGATCCGCGGCCTGGAGGCCCAAATCGCGGCTCTGTCCGAGGGGATTGCCGAAGAATCCGTGGAGCCCGGACGTCTGGAAACGATAGAATACTTGGAGAAGGCCCTCCAGGTAAAAGCGGATGCTCTGGCCGTAAAAGAATCACTTCTGCAGAGATTGGCCGAAGAGCCGGAAGAAGAATGATGAAATACTCGAGCTACAAAGGCCTCCTCGCGGTCCTGCTGTTGACCGTTGCCCTGTCCCCCCTCGCAGCCCTGGAGGTCGATTCAGGCCGAGTACGTCTGATTCTGCACGAAGGTATCGGACGGTTTTCTCTGTACACTCGCTCTACCTCTGCCGATTATATACCCCTTTTCGTGGACCAGGATCCGCGGACATCAGGTCTCTCACTGGTCGTCAATGACAAGCTCTACAAACTCGGAGAAACTTCAGAGTTCGCCGAAAAAACAGCGAAAACAACAAATCCTTTGACGGCGCGCTTCGAGTGGACCTCGAGAGTCCTCAAGGTTGTACAGGAGTTCACCCCGGTTTCCTCCGGCGGTAAGATCGATGCCGAGGGAGTGCGAATGTCGATACGAATCACAAATCGCTCCCCCAGCCGGCTGTCGGTAGGCATGAGGCTTTGTCTGGATACCTATTTGGGGGAGGACAATTTGTCCCACTTCAGCTCCGACCGCCACAAGGAGATCCGCCGTGAGCTGTCGGTTACAGATTCTGATATGATTGGTTACTGGCTGTCCCCATCGGCCGACTCTCCGCAAAACATCGGACTGCTGTGCGTGACTTCCGGCTCGGATATCACCTCCCCGGACAAGATCGTGTTTGCGAACTGGAAACGGATCAGTGAAGCGTCGTGGGGGTATGAGACCTCGACCAATAGAAACTTCAACCTCATGCCCTATTCGATCAACGATTCGGCGGTATGTATGTACTATGAGCCGGTGGATTTGCT
Organism: Spirochaetaceae bacterium; assembly: GCA_020353535.1. Lineage (GTDB taxonomy): Bacteria > Spirochaetota > Spirochaetia > SZUA-6 > DRHE01 > JAFGQJ01. The sequence continues at coordinate 1,499,107 of CP070696.1, forward strand.
GGCCCAGGAAAGCCGTGAGATTGTGCTCGTACTTGCCAACGTTACGTTGACTGACTACGGGCAGGTTGCTGAGGCCACCAGCGCTGCTGTTGCCGTGAGCGAAAGGCCCGTAGAGCAGGTTCCTGCAGACACCCTGCAGGAGCTCCGCACCCGCCTGAGTTCGGACGTCGGAACGCTGGAACAGATCCTGGAGGAACTGAACAGTCTGATCGGCTTGACCGATCAGCTGTTGGCCGCCCCGGAGCAACTCAGCGATGAGCAGCTTCGGTTGATGGAGGAAATCCTTTCTGTTATAAAAGATAAATCAGAAAGGTATTCCGGCGGGCGTTAGGGCGCATATGGTCCGCGAATACCGCGACAACCAGAATGCCGAAAAGCGTACTAACACGGGCTCGTCAGCTCTTCCGACGTAGAAGATTTTCCCAGGCAATACGCCTGCTGGAAAGCCAGATATTCCGTTACCGCAACAACCCTGAGTTTTACACGCTTCTCGGATCGGCCTGCCTGCATACAGGGGATTTCGGCGGCGCGGAGTCGTATTTGCGGCGGGCCGAGCAGCTCAAGGAAGAGGACGTAACCACCCAGCTCGGTTTGGCTGCGATTGCCTTCAAGCGTGGTCAGATCGAAGACGCTCTGAAGAACTGGTTGAAGGTGATTGATCTTGATCCGGGAAACAGAAAAGCCCGGAATGCTCTCAACGCACTGCGCAAAGATGCCAATTGGGAAGGATCGGTCATCGACGCGGCGGCGATTAAAATCAGGAACGTGCTTCCCTCTCCGCCGGTATCCCAATGGGCTTGGATCGCACCGGTGATAGGGGTCTGCGTTTTCGCCGTGCTGACCACGGCGTATTTCTTCCTGTTGCCTCTGGTTGGCAGCCAGCGCAGACAGCCAAGACCCGGAGTGGAGGAGATCGTGCTCTCGCTGAATCAACCCTTGATTGCCCAGGTGTCTGAACCTCAAAGCTCCTTCACCTTGAGTGAAAGACAAATCTCGGACTCCTTCGAACTGACCAAGGAGCATCTGCTGGATTATCGTGACAACCTGGCGATTCTTGAAATCAACAAGCTGCTGCGTTCGAATGCGTCCATTTATGTCAAAGAGAAAGCCAGGCTGATGAAGACCTTCGTTCGGGATCCGGATTTTTCGACGGTAAAAGATCCTTTTCCCTATCCCGAGGTGAGATCGGACCCTGGTCTTTATTCCGACTGCTACGTAGTCTGGAAGGGAAAGGTCGCCAATGTGAGGATCGGAGAGTCAGAAATCACATTTGACCTGTTGGTCGGGTATGAGGACGAAACCGAGCTTCTCGGATTGGTACCGGTATCTTTGAGCTTTGCGGCAGCTATCGAAAACGGAGACGGAATCGAGGTCTTGGGAAAGGTGCAAGTGGAAAGCGGACAGATTCGTCTGCAAGGGATATCGATCCACAGGCTTTACAGGCAGGGATGAGAGCAGTAGTTCAGAGGGTCAGCCGGGCCCGGGTTACCGTGGATGACCAAATCTGCGGCCAGATCGAGGAGGGATTGCTGGTATATCTGGGAGTGGCAGCGGAGGACGGAGAGCAGGATCTAATGCTCATGGCCGATAAAGTGGTAAACCTGAGGATCTTTGTGGACGGGAGTGACAAGATGAACCTGTCGGTTCTCGATAGCGGAGGCGGCGTGCTGGTGGTGTCCCAATTCACCCTGTACGGCGACGCCCGCCAGGGACGCCGTCCCTCCTACACAGCTGCAGCGGAACCCGGGAAAGCCAGGTTGTTCTACGAGCGTTTCGTGGAGGAGGTTCGCAAGCGGGGCTTGCAGGTTGAAACGGGGGAGTTTGCCGCCCGGATGGAGGTGCGGTACACTAACGTAGGCCCGGTTACGATTCTACTCGATTCCTCGAAACTATTCTGATCTCTGCCGCGGCTACTCTACCAGCAGCAGGGACCGGGAAACGGAGCGGGCTTTTTCCGCCACCTCGATATGCCGGCTGCGCTCCAGCAACAACAGTACGATATCGGCGAACACAGGATCGCCGATCCTGCCGATCGTGTCAAGGTAGGTTAAAGTCAGCCCGGCCTGCTCGCCGTTGAGATTTCCTCGCTGCAGTGTCAGTAAATCGGACAACCCTCGTCCCTCCACCATGAGAACGCTCAGGCTCTCCGGGGGGTGATAAAATCCCAACAGACGTATGACCTCGCGCTTCAACGAGAGGGAAAATTGCGGCAGATTGGCGACCAGAAATTCGATCGCCTCCCGGTTTGCCTGCAGTCGGGCCTCCAACTCGGAAGCCTCCGAATCAGGGGGGAACACGAAGGCCAAGATGGTGCGGAGAATCAGCTCCCGTTCCCACTGAGGCCGAGGGTCCACCATTTCACCAATGGCCAGGATGATCTCCTGAACCCGAACGTCCTGCCTCAGACCGAGGGCCGACGCCACCTCCAGGCCGACGGAGAGATCTCCCTCCGTGATCATTTCTACGATTAGGGCATTGTCGCTCCGATCGGAATAGCGGATCCAGGAGCCGTAGTCCTGGCAGGCGACGCGGGTCGGGCAGAAACAGAGGATCATCAAGCTGACCGCCGGGATGATGGTCGTGGTTCTCATATCCTCCCTTGAATATCGGATGCCCTCAGCTGCTCCTTGACCTTGGGAAATTGGAGGGTCTATACTGAATTTAACCGTTTTAGATTGAAGCGCGAAGACGAGAATACCCGTTATATTGTGAAGACACCCTCAACACAATAAGTGTAGAATCAACACAGAAAGTGTAGAAAAGGAAAGATCGACGATGAGTAGTCCCGCTGAACCCAGTAACGAAAAGATGAAAGCCCTTGAAGCGGCCAGGATGCAGATCGAGAAACAGTTCGGAAAGGGCTCGATCATGAAACTCGGTGAGGGCACCTCCCAAGTCCGAATACCGACGATTTCCACGGGCTCCATACTTCTCGATGCAGCGCTCGGGGTAGGGGGGTATCCCCGAGGACGCATTGTCGAGATCTATGGTCCTGAGGCATCGGGGAAAACGACTCTCGCCCTCCATGCCATCGCCGAAGCTCAGAAGCAGGGTGGAATCGCCGCCTTTATCGATGCAGAACACGCCCTGGATCCCCAATACGCCCACGCGCTCGGGGCCAATACGGATGAACTGTGGGTCAGCCAGCCTGATAACGGAGAGCAGGCTCTGGAGATTGTGGAATCCCTGATCCGCTCCGGTGCAGTGGACATCATCGTTGTCGACTCCGTAGCCGCCCTAACCCCAAGGGCTGAGATAGAGGGGGATATGGGAGACTCCCATATGGGACTGCAGGCACGTTTGATGAGCCAGGCTCTGCGCAAGCTCACCGCGATTATCTCCAAATCCAAAACCTGTTTGGTCTTCATAAACCAAATTCGCATGAAGATCGGGGTTATGTTCGGAAATCCTGAGACCACTACGGGAGGCAACGCCTTAAAGTTCTACTCCTCGATTCGTCTGGAGGTGCGCAAGATAGAGACAATCTCAGAAGGAACGGAGAAGGCCATCGGAAACAAGGTGCGGGTGAAGGTCGTGAAAAACAAGGTGGCACCCCCCTTCAAACGAGTCGAAATGGAGATCATATTCGGCCAAGGCATATCCGCCTCCGGGAGCCTGTTGGATGCGGCTGTGGCGAATAACATTATCGCCAAGAGCGGCAGCTGGTACTCCTACGGGGAGGAGCGGATCGGTCAGGGCCGGGAGAATGTAAAAGGATTCCTGGAGAGCAATCCGGATATGTACAAACAAATCGAGCAGAGTGTACGGGATCTGCTGTTTCCCACTCGGGAACAACCGGCTAATCGGCAGCAGGCGGCGGCGCAGGCGGAACAGAAGACCGAGACCGAAAAAACAACCGTGGATAAGTAGGCGCTTTGAGCGGAGAATCCGTATTTCTCTCACTGGGAAGCAACCTGGGCCAGCGGGAGGAAAATCTACTCATGGCGGTGAAAGCTCTCCGGGACTGCCTGCGGGAACTCCGCTGCTCCTCTGTCTATGAAACCCGCCCGCTTTACGTCCGCAAACAGCCGAATTTTCTCAATATGGTGGTTGCCGGTCTGTGCCTCCTCCAACCGGCAGAACTTCTTCGCCAAATCCTGTCCATCGAGTTGCGCATGGGGAGAGATCGAAATCACTACATTCCCAAAGGCCCCAGGATCATCGATATCGATATCCTGCTGTTCGGTGAACAGATTATAAAACAGGAAAAGCTGACGGTTCCTCATCCGCACCTGAAGGAACGGCAATTCGTTTTGGTCCCGCTGCTGGAGCTGGAGCCGGAATTGAAAGATCCGGAAAGCGGACGCCCCTTTTCGGAAAGCCTGCAGAAGCTGGGGGATCAGGGCGTTTACATCTTCAGAGCTTGAGCATATACTCTCAAGCACATCGAAAATCCATGGCAAGCACCTCTCAATCCGACAATTACAAGTTCAAACTGGAGAGCTTCGAAGGTCCGTTGGATCTTCTGCTGTTTCTGATAAAAAAATCGGAGATCAACATCTACGACATACCCATCGCCACCATTACCGAGCAGTACCTCGAGTTTCTCAACTATGCCACCAAGATCGATCTGGAAAACATAACCGAGTTTTATCTGATGGCTGCGACTCTTCTGTACATCAAATCCCGGATGCTTCTACCGGTGGAATTTTCCATCAGCGATGATCTGGAAGATCCCAGAAGTGAGCTTGTGGAAAAACTGATAGAGTATCAGAAGTATAGGAAGCTGAGTGAGCTCATAGAGGCGAAAGAACAGGAGGCGGAATGGTCTCTGGAACGCAAGAGCGCTCAGCCAATACTGCCTTTCAGTGACGAAGAGCTATGGCAGCAGGTCTCGGTCTGGGATCTTTTAAAAACCTTCTCCTCTATCCTGTCTTCATTTCCTGCAGAGCGTGTCGTGGACCTGTACGAAGAGGTCACGGTGAACGAAAAGATCACTCTCATCTACGAATTACTCGACTCCACGGGAGAGTTCATGTTCACGGATTTGGTGATAAAGAAGAGTTCGATCATGGAGATCATTTGCGCTTTTTTAGCTCTGTTGGAGCTGGTGAAATCAGCGGTGATCGTTGTTTTTCAGAACAAGATGTTCGGAGATATTCTTGTCAGGGCGAGGGAGGCGGGGGAGCGCGATGAAGCCTGAACAAGCGCTGGCCGTGGTGGAAGCCGTCCTGTTTCTGGAAAATGAGCCCGTGGATTCTGCCACCATAGGCAGGATAGCCGGACTCAGCCGACGGGAAGTTCTCGATGCCATCCAGGAGCTGCAGCGGCACTACGCCGGTGATCGTCACGGGCTGGAAATCGTGGAGTTGGGAGGTGGATTCACCTTTGCCGCGAAACAACAGCTGTGGGATATGCTCAAACCCCGATACGGCAAGCGTAGCGAGGCGAAACTATCCCGCGCGGCCCTCGAGACCCTATCCATTATCGCCTACTCCCAGCCCGTAACCCGGCAGGAAATCGAGAGTATACGCGGTGTGTCCGCCGATGGAATGATCAAGCTGTTGATGAGCAAGGGCTTGATCAGGGAGGTCGGCAAGAAACAGGCCCCGGGTCGTCCGGTTCAGTATGGTACCACGAAGGAGTTTTTAAAAACTTTCCGCCTTGCCAGCATTGCAGATCTGCCGAAACTGGACGAGCTGAACGAAGAGAAGTTTGAGTGAGTGAACAGATTCGCCTTCAGGTATATATGGCCCGCTGCGGGATCGGCTCCAGACGGCACTGCGAGAGCTATATCCGTGAGGGCAGAGTCACAGTCAATGGCGTAATTGCCGTATTGGGTACCAGAGTCTCCCCTTCGGATCGAGTGGTTCTGGACAAAAAGCCGCTGCATCTGGAGATCCAAAAGGTCTATCTGGCTGTCAATAAACCGGCCGGGTACCTCTGCGCCAATTCCGACAGCAGGGGCCGACCGCTGCTTCTCGATTTGCTTGAGGACATTCCGCAACGTATCTTTCATGTGGGCAGACTCGATTTCCGCTCCAGCGGATTGATCTTCTATACCAACGACGGGAGCTTCTCCAAAATCGTATCCCACCCCTCATCGAGCATTGAAAAGGAGTACCTGGTAGAGACGAAGCAGCCAATTTCCGAGGCGACTCTGCAAAAGTACAAACGAGGTCTCACCATCGACGGAGAGGGCTACCAATTGCGGAAGTACCAGTACAAAACGCCACGAAAAGTCCTCCTCACCCTCATCGAGGGTAAAAATCGGGAGATCCGTCGGGTTTTTGAGCATTTTAGAGCGGATTTGAGCCGTATACACAGGGTCCGCATCGGTTGCGTACACGTGCGGGGGCTTCCAGCCGGAGGGTACCGGCTGCTTAGCCGCAAGGAAGTATCCTGGTTTTTCAATCGGGAGAAGGGACAACGGAATGATCGTGGCCATTGACGGCCCGGCGGGAAGTGGCAAAACCACGGTTGCTCAAAAAGCGGCGGAAGCATCCGGATTCGAGTATCTGGATTCCGGGGTGCTGTACCGGGGAATTTCCAAGGCGGTTCTGGATTCCGGGAAGGATCCCGAGGATCCAGCTGTCGTGGTGGCGATCGCCGCCAGCTGCCGCTTTGAATTGGCGGCTGGTAAGCTGATGCTGAACGGCAAATCACTGAAAGATATATACACGGATCAGGTGGATCGTTGGTCGGCGGTCCACTCGAAGATAGTGGATGTTCGCAAGAATGTGAACATCCAGCTGCGCAGAATCGTCGCTAACCGGGATTTTATCGTGATGGGGAGGGACATCGGTACGGTTGTATTTCCCGATGCAGAACTCAAGATCTTTCTAGATGCCTCAATCGAAGCCAGAACGGCGCGCAGGTACAGACAAGATCGCCAGGGACACAGTCGCTTGAATGCAGAGCAGATTCGTCGAAGCATCGAACAGCGGGATTCTATAGACAGACACAAATCCTTTGGGAGGCTGGAGCAGGCCCTGGACGCCCTTTATATAGACACTTCGGACTTGACCATAGATCAAGTTTGTGACAGAGTAGTACGGGAAATCCTCAAGCTTACGAGAAATCAATCGGGAGAATGAAGACGGGCAATGACCTCAACAGAAATGAACAACGGTGACGAATTCAACGAGCAGCGCCTGCGTGAAGAGTACCTCCAATCCCTTGCCCAAGTTGCAGAAGGCCAGATGGTGCCCGGTCAAGTCGTGGAGGTCGACAATGAGTTCATATACGTGGATGTCGGCCTCAAATCCGAAGGCAAGATTTCGATTGAGGAGTTCGAAGCCCCGCCTGCGATAGGAGAAACCGTATATGTCATCCTTCTCAATCGGGAGAGCCGCCGGGGTGAAGTGGTCGTATCGAAAAAAAAGGCGGATGAAAAGCTGTTCTGGAAAAACCTACGCATCGCCTTTGATCAACACGAGCCTGTTCCAGGTACGATCTCCAGGCGCATCAAGGGTGGTTTCGAGGTGGATCTGGGTAACGGGGTCACCGCCTTTCTTCCGCTTTCCAAGACGGATATCTTCCGAGTCACCGATACCGCTGAATATGTAGGTCTGAAGTCCTCCTTCTTGGTGGAACGGCTCTACCACCACAGCAAGGTCAATATCGTGGTCAACCGCAGACAGTGGCTGGAGCAGGAGAACAGTCGACGGCGGGAGGAGTTTTTCCAGAATACCGAGATAGGGGATGAGGTAGAAGGGGTAGTAAAGACCTTTACCTCTTTCGGGGCTTTTGTTGATTTGGGAGGCTTTGACGGCCTTCTGCATATCAACGATATGAGCTGGGGGCATATCAACTCTCCCAAAGAGATCGTTTCTCTCGGTGACGAGATTCGGGTAAAGGTGATTCGACTCGACCCCGAGGAGCGAAAGATCAACTTGAGCCTGAAACATTTCTCAGAGGATCCCTGGACCCATTTCGAGGATCACTACCAAGTGGGGGGTATCGTCAAAGGAAAAGTCACAAAACTCACAGATTTCGGTGCTTTTATTGAAATCGAGGAGGGAATCGAGGGTCTGGCTCACATATCAGAGCTCTCTTGGGTCAAAAAAATCAGACATCCCAAGGAATTGCTTCATGTACATGACATCGTGGAGATCAAGATCCTGTCCTATGACATCCAGCAGAGCAAGTTGTCTCTGGGATTGAAGCAGGTATTGCCCAATCCCTGGGACGATATCGACAGTCGCTACCCGGTGGGGATGCGCTTGAAGCGAAAGATCAAAAACATCACAAATTTCGGAGTTTTCCTCGAAATAGAGGAGGGAATCGACGGCCTGCTGCACCTCGATGACATGTCCTGGACCAAAAGACCAAAACACCCCTCATCTCTGTACAACGAGGGCGATGAGATCGAGGTCATGGTGATCGATATCGACAAAGAAAATCAACGGATCAAGCTTGGAGTTAAGCAACTGACTGAAGATCCCTGGCGATCCCTGGCTAAAGCTTTTCCCAGGGGAAGCGTTATCGAAGGCCAGATCACCAGTATCACTGACTTCGGTGTTTTCGTGAAAGTACAGGGGGATATCGAGGGCCTGGTAAACAAGTCGAATCTGTTCGATCCAAGCACCGAATCGATCGAGGATGTGTTGGAGCGTTTCAAGGTCGGGGATACGGTGAAAGCCGTCGTGACGGATATCAACGTGGAAAAACAAAAACTCGCCCTGTCCATCCGGGAGTACACAAGACAGGTGCAAGCGGAGGCCATGGTACAGTACATTCACGATGATTCCGAGGAGGAGAAAACAACCCTCGCCGATTTCATAAAAGATAAAAACAAGGACTAGTCGGGGCCTCTCCAGCCCATGTTGAAATCTGCAATCGATCGCAACAAGTTTGAGACTCTCATCGAAATCAACGCCCTGATCAATTCCGAATACTCCGACGGCAAGGAGTTGCTCAAGACCATTATTGAGTCGGCAACCCGCCTAATAGAAGCGGATGCCTCGTCTTTGCTTTTGGTCAATCCGGAAAACAACAAGCTGTACTTCGAAATCGCTCTGGGTGCAAAAGGTCCGGAGGTCCAGCGCTTCTCTTTGAATATGGGTGAAGGCATCGCCGGCTGGGTTGCGGCCAACAACAGATCCCTGATCGTGAACGACGTGAAATCGGATCCCCGTTTCTTCTCCGACATCAGTGAGAAGATCAATTTCCCAACAAAATCAATCATTGCGGTCCCCATGAGGGTTAAAGAGCACTGCGTCGGGGTTATCGAAATTATAAACAAGGTCGACGGGGGAAATTTCACAGAAGAGGACTTGGAATGGCTGGAGATCTTTGCCACCCAAGCGGCGATTGCCGTGCAGAACTCCCGTTCCTTTCAAAAGGTTCAGGAAGAAATCACGCTGCTGCAAGATAAGATCCAAACCGACAAGGGCTATCATACCTTCATAGGAGACAGTAAACCCATCAAGGACAAGCTGGATATCGCCCTGCGCGCTGCCAAGACCGACTCTTCGGTGCTATTGCTTGGCGAAAGCGGGGTAGGGAAGGAGCTTTTTGCCGAACAGATACATCTGCACAGTCCGCGCAGCAACAATCCTCTGATCAGGGTGAATTGCGCAGCCCTACCTGAAAACCTTCTGGAAAGCGAGCTGTTCGGACACGTCAAGGGGGCATTCACCGGAGCCAGCAGCGATCGAAGAGGCAGATTCGAGCTGGCCGATCGCGGCACGATATTTCTAGATGAAATCGGGGATCTGCCGTTGAATCTTCAGGTCAAACTGTTGCGGGTGATCCAGCACAGGATGTTCGAGCGGGTTGGCGGGACCGATGCGATAAAAGTCGATGTCCGTATCATCGCTGCAACCAACAAGGATATCGAGGCGGAGGTGGAGAGCGGCAATTTCCGGGCGGATCTCTACTACCGGTTGAACGTATTGCCTATCTACATTCCGCCGCTGCGGGAACGCCGAGACGATATTCCCATTCTAGCGGAGTTTTTTCTCAAGCGCTTCAACCGTGAAATCAAGAAACAGATCAATAGTTTCACAGCGGAAGCGATAGAAGTTCTTCTTTCCTATTCGTGGCCCGGAAATGTGCGGGAATTGGAAAACGCGATCGAGCGGGCGGTGGTTATCACCCAAAGCGACACCATTTCCCCTGATGCATTCGTACTGGATAAAATATCTGAGAGTGCTGAGGACGCCTACAGTGGTAGATCTCTGAAAGAATCCGTTAATATATTTAAAAAACATTATATTCGACAAACTCTCGATATGAATCGGTGGAATCAGACCAAGACAGCGAAACTGCTGGGAATACAGCGAACCTACCTTTCGCGGTTGATCAAGGAGTTGAACATCAACCGTTGAGGGATGGTCAGCTGTTCCATCCGTAAAAGGATTCGATGGATTACCCCCGATGAAAAGGAGATATCAATGTTGAGTTCGGAGAGTACAGGAGCAACGCGAAGTAGTGAAGCCAAGCCGCGATTCGTCGATCGGCTGGCTGTGTTTCTCCACAAGTATCGTGTTGTGCTGTTGGTCATATTAATCGCTCTGGTCATATTCGTGGTTGTCTATTTCAGCTGGACAGAGTGGAACAAACGAACCCGGGAAAAATCGACTCTGATGGCTGAGAGGGCTCAAGCCCTCTATGAACAGTGGCTGGAGGCGGAAAGCGAGCGGGGATCGCTGCAGGAAGAATTGGAACAGCTCATCGACCAGATCGTAAAACGCTATCCCAGACAGTATGCGGCTCAAAGAGCGGGCTTTATTCGCTCCAGCCTTGCCTTCGAAAACGAGCAGTGGCAGGAAGCCGCGGAGGGCTACAAAGCTGTGGCCAAATCATTTCCCAAGTCCTATCTAGCCCCCTTAAGCCTGTTCAATGCTGCAATCGCCTACGAGCAGACTGAAGAGGTTGAGCAGGGGATCGAAACCTACCTGGAATTGGCGGAGAAGCATCCGGAGAGCTTCCTGGTGCCCCACGCCTTGTTTTCGCTCGGACGCCTGTATGAGACCCTTGAAGATTTCGAAAACGCTTTTCTGGTCTACGATCGGCTGGAGGATGAGTACCCCCTGAGTAATTGGACAAAGATAGGTCGAAATCGTATAATCGATCTCAAAGTCAAGGGCAAGATTGCCGAGTAAACGGGAGGTCTTTCGTGGCAAAGAAAAGCTCCAGTTTCTTCGAAACCAAATACTTTGGCCTGCTGATTGGTCTGGTCGTATTTGCCTTGCTTCTGGTCATTGCTTCCCAAACCGTCCTCATCTCGAACCTGGAGCTGAACGTACTGGATTTCAACTTCCGCCTGAAGAATTTCGCCCGCCGAACCCGAGTCCAGGAAGGGGTTACCCTGGAACAGAGAAATCCTAAAATTTCCCCGGATATCCTGATCATCGGAATCGATGACAAGAGCCTGGACACTTTCGGTCGCTGGCCTTTTCCCCGTTATACCGAGGCGAACCTGATCAGTACCTTCGCCAAAATCAGAAACCAGAGCGAACGGGAGCGGGCCTTGTTCCTGGATATCTTCTTCATCGAACCGTCGGTACCTGAGCACGACGTCCTTATGGTTCAAAGCATCGCCGAAAACCAGCGGGTATTCCTCGAGTCCGTGCTGACCAGAGTTCCGAATCCGGCGGGAACCGAGGAGGAGTATTTCGAGCGCCAGGAGCTTCTATACAGACGTTTCGGCAAGATTACAAATATACAGGGAGACTGGTCGAAGGTGGAGACGCTGTACGGCATCTATCCTCCCTTGAAACCGTACGCCCGAGCCGCCTACGGCTACGGACATCCCAATTTCGTGGAGGATGACGATCAGGTCTATCGCAAGCAACCCATGGTGGTTAAATCCGCCGTGCTTCTTGAGGAAATCGACCTCGAAAATCTCACTCCCGCCGACCTTACAGAGGAGGAACGAGAGAACTTTACCAGGCTGGCCTGGGTGGATACCGATGAAGTGTACCACGATGTTCCCTATCCGCTGACGGAGCAGGTTATCGAGAATCTGCGCAGAACCATGGAACGGAGAGCGCCCCAGAAGGCGGAAGATACGAACAATGATAATCAGCCGGACAGGTACTATTACGTAGTGCGGAAATACAGGGACAGTTTTCTTCCGGCAATCACGCTGGCCCTGGCGCTCGAGTACTTCAACAAGGATCTGTCGGATATCGAGGTCGTGCTGGGAAAGCACGTGCGGATTCCCGCGCCCCAACAGTTCAACCTCGAATCCCAGAGCTGGGAACCCTATCAGTTGGTGGTTAGGCCGGCGGAGGTCGATGCAGATGGGAACGTGGTCCGGCCGGCTGTAATCCGGCAGATGGACCGGATCGACATCCCGATCAACGACAGGGGACAGCTGCTGATCAACTATATGGGCATCGCCTCCAGTGCTTCCCCGCAGGGACATCAGACCTTTCCCGTACGTTCTTTCGCCGGTTATGCGGCCCGAGTGCCCAACCCGGATCCTGCGCGTTGGCCAAGGACCATGGCTGTGGGGAACAAGATCCTCATGGTAGGTCCTTTTTCGAAGGGTATCGCGGAGGATGAAAAGACCACTCCCTTCGGTTTGATGTTCGGTGTTGAGATCCACGCCAACGCTCTCAATACCATTCTGATGAACAACTTCCTCTATTACCTGCCCAACTGGGCGAACGCCCTGGTTCTGTTGATCATGGTCGTTCTGACCGCGTTCATGGCATCCCGTCTGCCCACGGTTTGGTCTCTGCTGCTATCCGTGGCCCTGGCGATCGTCTTCTTTTTTGGGGTGATGCTGATCTTCGACCTGTACAACCGGATCATCACCCTGTCAACGCCGATTCTGGGCGTTTTCCTGACATTTCTGACCGTGATCGTGTACAGAATCATGACGGAGGAGAAGGACAAGCGTCGTATTCGGGATATGTTCGGAACCTACGTCAGTCCCCGGGTAGTGGATCAAATCATCAACAATCCTCCGGAGCTCGGCGGTCAGGACAAGGACCTGACAGTCCTGTTCTCCGATATTCGCGGTTTTACCACCCTTTCGGAGAGCATGAGCCCCCAGGCATTGGTCAATCACCTGAATGAATACCTCACGGCCATGACGGGAATTATCCTGGAGTACGAGGGAACTCTGGACAAGTACGTTGGAGATGAGATCATGTGCTTCTGGGGCGCCCCGCTGCCCCAGGACGATCATGCTATGCTGGCTTGTCAATGCGCCCTCCGACAGATGGAGGTGCTGAGAGAGCTAAATCAGAACTGGCCGCCGGAACGACAGATCAACATCGGCATCGGCATCAATTCCGGTATCATGACCGTCGGGAACATGGGATCCCTGCAGCGTATGGACTACACCCTGACCGGGGACAATGTCAATCTCGGTGCCCGCCTGGAAGGAACCAACAAGTCCTATTACACGAATATAATCATCAGCGAGTATACCTACGGCCTGGTTCAGGACAAGGTTATCGTCCGTGAGCTGGACAATATACGCGTCAAGGGCAAGAACAAACCCGTCCTGATCTACGAGCTGGTCGACGTGATCGACGGACTGGAACCGCCTCAGCCGGCTGCGAATGCCCAGAAATCCAGGCGAGGGTAGGGCGACGATCGATCCTGTTTTTCATTAGATGAAAAGACCGAATCTCCTCAAAGCCTGCTTGATCATTCCCGTCTGTCTGCTGAGTTTGGCTCAGTGCGGACTGGAGTATTTACCCTACCTAACGCCTCCTGAAAGTTTGGTACCTTTGACGACTGCCTTCAAGGTCCGAAAAACCGCGGCCAACGACAGCGAGTTCGTAGTTGGGGAGTGGGAGTACAAAGGCATCGAGCTGTACTACAAGCTCTATGAGTTTGGTACCGTGCCGGATGCAGACAGAAATCTCACGGAATTTAATGAGCTTACCTTAAAAGGATATCTTCGGATTTCATCCTATCCCGACGACAAGAAGAATGCCGTCCTCAAACCGTTAATGGAGATCGCCGGGTCGTGGGTGAATGACGTGGATTTCAGCATTGACCTTGATGAGAAAAAAATAAAAGAAATAGTCACGACCACTGAGTTAGTTTCCGATGTACGGCGGGGAGTTCCTTACAACGATTCAGAAACGGGGGCTCCCTTTTTTCAACGTTTTGAATGGAATGACGGTCAGGAACCTTACCCGGGATTTGATGAGTCTGAAGCCGACGTGGGTACGGCTCTATATACATACATGAACACCTATACTCTTAGTAATATCACCATGATCATGTACGCCCTCAGCTACGGCAAGATCGATGACCTCTACGATCTGCACAGTGAAGCTGTCTATCTTGGGGAAATCAATATCAATTTCGGCTGGTAGGAGTCTCACGCATGCTTTTTTATTACTTCAACGTCGGATTGACATACTTTGTGATCGGCTTTGCTACCGCCGTGTTTTACGCCTTTATCCTGCGCAAACCACTCTTGGGGAAGTTCTGGGGTGCCCTTATTGTAGGACTGATCGGTTCGTTTTTAGGGGGACTGATCGATTTCCTGTTTGCCGATATCATCGAATATCTGTCCGATTTCAACTCGGTGAACGTGATCGCATCTTTGATCACCGCCGTGGTCCTGGTTTCCATCTTTTCGCGGGTTAGCGCTCAGAAGTAGGGGATCGACCTCTCGTAACTATTCTTTCCCGCGCACAACCGAGCATGAATTACTTCGCATAATAAATATTCTGTCTACTTGTATGTGT
>CP070696.1:1513821-1615360 GCA_020353535.1 Spirochaetaceae bacterium
TTCACCTTCAAGTACTGGTCGATTCTGGCTACGAAGGAGGTTATTGACTCGCTGCTGTTCTCCCTGAAAATGGGGGTGGGCAGCTCCATCGGCACCGTACTGCTGGCCTTTCCTCTGGCTTTATTCTTTCGCAAGCCAGCTTTCGGCAAGACCTCCCTCGGCTCTCTGATCAAGATTCCCCTGTTCATTCCGGCCTTGGTAGCGGCTTTTCTCATCTTGAACCTCATCTCCTACCACGGTCTGATCAACGAGATCCTGATTCTACTGCATATCATCAAGTCTCCCATGCGTATGCTGAACGATCCTCAAGGAATCGGGGTGATCGTCATACAGATGTGGAAGAACCTGCCCTTCGTGCTGCTCATTCTGTCCGCCGCGCTGGCGGGGATCCGGGAGGACGTCATCGACGCGGCCAGGAACCTAGGCGCCGGCAGGCTAGCTCTGCTCAAAGACGTCTATATCCCTCTGGCCATGCCCGGAATCCTGGTATCCATGATCCTGATGTTCATCAAGGCCTTCGGCGATTTCCCGATCACCAGCGTAGCGGGACCTACCTATCCGCCTTCGCTGGCGCTTCGTATGCACATCACGGCTACCCTGTACCAGGAGTGGAATCAGGCCGCTGTTACCGGGGTGCTCATCATCATCACGGCTCTGTTCGTCGTGGCCGGCTACTCCAGGCTCGCCGGCGTGATAACCAAGGAGTAGGTGGTGGCTGACAGAAGCGCGGCGGTGCGGGGCAGGCGGGTGCGCAGCGCCCGCAAGGGGAGCCGCTACTATCCCCTGCTGCTCAGTTTCCTGATCGCGGTGCAGGTCATCTGGATCGGAGCCCCGCTGCTGATGGCCGTGCTCTGGTCCCTGGTGAATCCGGATTATCCCTGGTCCTATCCTCAGATGTTTCCCGAGCAGCTGTCCCTTTACGGCTGGCGATTCGTATTCAAGTATACCAGCCTGGTTCGAGCCATAACCACCAGCTATTCGATCGCTCCCTGCGCGGTGTTCCTCTGCTTCGTCCTGGCTCTTCCCACCGCCTATACGCTGGGGCGGCAACCGGTGAAGGGGAAAAAATTCATCATGACCGTGGTTCTGCTGCCGTTGATCATGCCGGGAATGGTGATCGCCCTGTTCCTCAGCCGGGTCTTCGCCGCCCTCGGCCTGGCCCAGCGGTTCTTCGGCCTGGTGCTGGGGCATGCCCTGCTGGGGTTGCCCTACATGATCCGGGTGCTCACCACCAGCTTTGCCGCCATTCCCCAGGAGGTCATCGATGCGGCCGAGAACCTGGGCGCGGGCACCTGGACCAAGATCAGGGAGATCTTTCTGCCCATGATCCGCCCCGGGCTGCTGGCCGGGGTGATCTTCGCCTTCATCACCAGCCTGGAGGAGTTCAACCTCACCTTCGTCATCGGCACCCCGACCTATATAACGATTCCCACGATCCTCTACTCGTTCATGGGCTACAACTTCATCCGGACCAACGCCTCGGTGGTGGCCTTGGTCCTCATGGTCCCCAACATCGTAACCCTGTTCCTGGTGGAGCGGTTCATCAAGTCCGACTACCTGTCCTCAGCCCTGGGCAAAATGTAGGAAACTCCAGCTCCGGGGGTGGAAGCACAGTTCCTTTGGTGCTTGTACAGCTCCGTCAGCAGCGCCACCTCTTTCTCGGTGTTAAAGAGAACGTAGCCCACCACCTGGCGGATCATATTGAAGTTCTTCTGCCAGCCACAGCCGGACGTGCCAGAACAGATGCATGATCCGGAGAGTATCAGCCGCTGACTCGAGGAACCGGAATGCTTTTACACGATCCGATTCCATACGCCTTCGCATCAGAAGGAGCAGGTCAGCCGCCGTTCGTGCCTCGTTTGGAAACACAGCTTTTCTCACTACCGAAGAAAAGGATTCCCGTGGGGTACGCTTGGCTCGACGCAGCTTCCCGTATGCATCGAGCTTGAGGGAGAAGTGCAGATGCATGAATTCGCTGGTAGGTCCCAGGGCGAAAAGACCGTCACACGAGGGGAGGAAGAGGAAGATTTCCGCCAACCGCCGGCAGCCCTGAGGGTCAAGGATGCGGTCCTCGAACATTGGGATGATGATGGGACCAGCGCCCCCTGCAGGTTTTTCATTCGCCTCATGCCGACGCTCCTTTTGACTCCCACTGCATCGGATGGCTCCTCCTCGCATCAAGTCAGGAGGATTACACAATATTTAGTAGCTGCTCTCCCCGCAGAAAGCGCAGGATCTCCTCGGCAGCCTTTCTGCGCAACTCCCGTTCGCTTTCCTCGCTGTACCAGGCCATATGGGGCGTAGCCAGGACTTCTCTGCGGCTCAGGAATTCGATTGTCCCGGGATCCGAATAGTCCGGAGGTTCCTGCCAAAATACATCGCTTCCGAAAAACGAGACCCGTCCCTCGTGTAGGGCAGTTTCCAGAGCTTCGCGGTGGATCAGGTCAGCCCGACTGGTGTTTATCAGGATGAGACCATCCGCACAAGCCAGTGCCTTTCCATCAACAATATCTCGGGTTTCCTCGTTCAGGGGAGCATGAAGGGAGAGGATCTGACAGCTCGCTGCCAGTTCGGGGATGGAGCGTACCGGCTCCCCCCCGTTCTTCCGCATATCCGTTGCCGATACATAGGGATCATAGAAGAGGATCCTGGCCACCAATGGCTGCAGAAGCTTGGCGACACGTCGACCGATCCGTCCACATCCAACGATGCCTGCATTCAGGGTGGTAGGACGCCGTAGCCTTTCCGAGGAGGGATCATTAACCCAGCGGCCGCTTTTTACGGCTTCAGTTAGGGGAAAGAGCATGCGCAGACCCGCCAGGATCAGAGCCAAGGTGTGGGCGGCGACCTCATCGGCGCAGTAATCTGGGACGCGGGCTACCATTTTTCCCAACTCGCGGGCGGCCTCCACATCAACATTATCTACCCCTACGCCGTATCTCACGATGAGCCGGAGATCAGGAAGTTGTTCCATTACCCGCCGGGTCACCGGAGCAAGGGAAACCAGAAATGCGAAAGCGCCCTGTCCTTCGCGGATCAGCTCCTCCTCAGTCCGGCAAAAGGAGGTTTCGATTGTGACCCCCGCCGGCTCCAGTACCTTTCTCTCTTCCTCGATCGAGGGATGACGCATATCCGTTATCAATACTCTCATACCCTGCCTCGTGCGTGGCCAGAAGAACCGCCGTGGGAGCTGCCGTTATTCATCCCCGGATCTCGGTAGATTCGTCAATCTCGGATACAGTTCCTTCAGCCTCGGATACAGATCCCGGTAGATGCTTCTGTATAGTCTGTCATACTGTCGGTGGGCTGAAGAATTGGGCGCGATGGTTTCCACAATCCGCTCTCCGTGGTCCGAAGCCAGTAACGATGAAAAGAGACTCGTCGCCCTACCCGCCAACCGGGCAGCCCCATAATCGCTTCCCACTTCATCACCGACATACTCAAGAGTGACATCAAGGACGTCGGCCAATATCCGGCGAAATAGCGGGCTGCGTCCTGAGCCGCCGGTCACCAGGATTCTCCGATCCATAGTCACCCCCGCTTCTTGAAGAAGCAGTTCGTTTCTGTAAAAGCTCAGGGCGATTCCTTCCATCGCCGACCTGTACAGATCTGCCCGACTGTGACCGGGATGGAGGCCGAAGAGCACACCTCGAGCGTGAGGGTCCCACAGTGGGGCCCGCTCCCCCAGAAAGTGGGGGAGGGTGAACAGCCCGTCGCATCCGATCGGCGCCCTGGCCGCCTGTTCCTCGAGCTCATCGTGCGGCGGGATTCCCCCGGTGGATTGTCCGTCGGAGAAGAACAGATTTCGTATCCAGGCGATCATTGCACCGCCCGCTGCCAAACTGGCGTTGATCAGGTATCCGTTTGGATTCCAGGGCGCCTTGGTGATGTTCATGCCCTTGGGCCAACGGTCAGCCTCGGTATAGATGCCCCAGCAACTCGAGGTGCCCAGGGTCATGGCACTTCGTCCGGTTTCCACGCATCCACAGGCCAGATACCCTGCGGCCGAGTCGATCGTACCGGCGGCCACCGGCGTCCCCGTGTTCAATCCCAGTTCGGAAGCCGCCTGAGCCGTCAACGTTCCGATAATCTCATCGCTGGGAAGCGGATCCGGGAGCTTGTTCGGAATCAATCCGAGCTCTTCGAGAATGGAGCTGTCCCAGCAGTTGCGCCGGATGTCGTAGGCGATCCCATATAGTCCGGCATGACTGACATCGGTGATCAGGATTGCGGTCAGCCAACCCACCAGATAGTCCTTCAGACTGAGGATTTTCACCGCCTTCCGATACACATCCGGTAAGTTGTTTTTGATCCATAGGGATTTCACTAGACCGTAGTAGGGATCGACGGGATTCCCGTTGAGCCGGAAGATACGGTCTTCACCGATCCTGCGTTTAATTTCCTCCGCCTCGGAAACGGCCCGGCGATCCATCCAGAGAATACAAGGCATAAGAGCCTGTCCACGGGCATCCACGGCGACCGCACCAGGGGCCATAGCGCTTATGGCCAAACCCACTACCCCCGAGGGGTGTATCCCTCCCGTCTGCATGACTTGTCTAACAATGTCTTTCACAGCGGCGAGGAAGATCCGGACCTCCGCCTGAGCTTCTTGAGTCACCGGATCGATCCATCTGCCTGCATCACCGTACTCCCGGCTGCATCGGGCCAGCACATCCCCTGTTTCATTGAGAAGGGTGGCGCGAATGCCGGTACTGCCCAGATCGATTCCCAATACCGATTTCATTCGTATGTCCTTGCTAGACAGACTACGGCTCGACTACGCACTTCAGTGCTCGCCCTTCAGCGGCGCTTTGAAAGGCTTCGGTGATGCGTTCCAACGGGTAGCGGCTGTCGCACAACCCGTCGGTGAAACCCGAGGCGACCAAATCCATGGCCCGGCGGTTCTGGGGGAGGATCGAACCGTACGTTCCCCGTACGGAGGCCAGCTTGTAGTGTAGTAGATTGCTGTTGAAGCTGATCAGAGGGTGGTTTGGAGGAAGACCCGCAAAATAGAGGATTTTTCCGTACAGACCTATTAATTCCAGGGATTTCTCCTGGATTTCGGAGGAGGAGCAGGCCACGACCACTACATCGAAACCTTCCCCACCCGTGATTTCCCTGCTTCGCACCTGCAAGTCCTCGTTCCCGTTGTTGATCAGGATCGTATCTGCGGGCAGAATATCCTTTATCCGATGGAGTCTGTGGGCGGAAATATCTGCTACGGCAACCCGAGCCAAACCGTTTTTAAAAAGCAGCCTGGTTAGAAGCACACCGATTACTCCCGCGCCAACGACCAGTCCCTGGCCCCCGACAGGAAGAGTGCCCAGCCGTTCCAATCCGTTGAGGGCACAGGCCAGAGGTTCGGCTATCGTGTAGTCGGCAGGCTTCTGACCCTCAGGGAGAGGATCGGGCAGGGGAAAGACATTGCTCCGGACCCCCTGTGCCGGAATCCGCAGGTATTCCGCGAACCCGCCTGGATAGTGATAGGCAATCGAGGTCTTGTTCGCACAGAACAAACCCCGCAGGCAGTTGCGGCAGCGACCGCAGGGAATTCCCGGTGTGACCATCACCATCGTTCCTGGTCCGTACTCCACTTCTTTTACCGGGAACTTTGCTCCGACCTCCTCGACTTGACCCACGATCTCGTGCCCGATGATCGCGGGCAACTTGATACTGCTGTGCCCGTGGCGGAAGATGCGCAGATCCGTTCCGCAAATCGCACAAGCTACTACGTGGACGAGGATCTCATCCGGCTTAATAAGAGGTTTCGGGACTTCCCGGATTTCCAGTGTTCCGGGTGCAACGAGTACAGCCGCTTTCATCTACAGATCATGGTACGGCCATAAGATCTTCGGGTCAATTCTACATCCGGGCTTTGCCTTTAGAATCTCTCCTGGATGTTCTTGCCACGAAGGGAGGATAACGCAACGAAGATTGCGTTCTTACGACGGAAGGAAGACAACGCCACCTTCGTTGCGTTATGATGAGGTGAGGAGTATGAAGTGAGGAATATGACGGCTGGGAATCCCGGATGAAAAAACAACTGCTCGAGCTGCGGGGGATCATCACGGTGCTGAACACCCCCTTCACAGAGGAAGATGCGGTGGATCTGCCCTCCCTGCGGAAGAACGTCCGCTACGCCCTGGAGTGCGGCGTGGCGGGATTCCTGGTCCCGGCCATGGCCAGCGAGGTGGACAAGCTCTCCAGAGAGGAGCGGCGCCAAATCGTGGAGGCGGTCCTTGAGGAAAATCGCAGCCGGGTGCCGGTGATCGGGGGGGCCTCCGCCGCCACGGCGGTGGAGCGCAGGCAGAATGCCGCGGCTCTGATCGAGCTGGGTTGCCAGGGCGTTCTGGCCAGCATCCCCTTCCAGGATGAGGAGCAGTACGAACGGGATGTACGGGCTCTGGATGCCCTGAAGCCGGGCTTCCTCATGATCCAGGATTGGGATTTCCAGGGCTACGGCCTGACGATCGCCCTGATCACCCGCCTGTTCGAGGAGGTGGAGAGCTTCCGCTGCCTGAAGGTGGAGGTGGTGCCTGCCGGGGTGAAGTACTCCCAGGTGCTGTCGGCAACCGGGGGAAAACTGCACGTTTCCGGGGGCTGGGCGGTGATGCAGATCATCGAGGCTCTGGACCGGGGCGTCCACGCCTTCATGCCCACGGGGATGCACGAGCTGTACACCCGTATCTATGATCTATACCGGGAGGGACGGAGGGATGAGGCTCGCCTCCTGTTCGAGCGGCTGCTTCCCGTGCTGGCCTTCGCCAACCAGCATCTGGACATCTCGATCCACTTTTTCAAGCGGCTGCTGTACAAGCAGGGGATCTACGCCACTCCCCGAGTGCGGGAGCCGATTCTGCCCTTCGATGAGGTGCATGAAAAGGTGGCGGACCAGCTGATCGGACGGGTGATCGAGCTTTGCCGGCAGGCCCGGGAGTCGGGCAACCTGCCGAAGTGAGCCGACAGCGCAGCGATCGCTGAAGAGCTTGCAGCTAAAATCGAAGCAGGCTGGCAACGGTTCCGGTCGACGGTTATGTAGAAATTATTCACCACCAACGGGGAGGAGGAAAGCAGTGATTCTGGACATGCTGGCAAACAGCGGAAGGTACAGGGGGATATCTAGCGTAATAGAGAAGGCCTTGGCCTATCTGACGGGTACGAGCTTCGCCGCCCTGGAGGACGGCAGATACCCGATTGACGGGGAAGAGGTCTACGCCATTCTCACAACATACGATACGGAACCAGAGAGGAATCGGCGTTTTGAAGCCCATCGAGCATACCTCGATGTTCAGTGCATCCTGAGCGGGCGGGAGATCATGTTTTGGGCTCCCGAAACCGAGCTGACACCCGCGAGCGAGTATTCACAGGAGAAGGATGTCCTCTTTCTGGCAGGAGAGGCCCGGGCGAGGTTGCAGCTGATCGCTGGCAGTTTCGCCGTTTTTTACCCGGAGGATGCTCACAAGCCCAACTGCGCCTGGGACGAACCCGAACAGGTGCGCAAGGTGGTGGTAAAGGTTCGTGCTCACTCGAGCTAGTCCCAAAGGGTTGAAAGGTTGTACTGCCTGATCTTCGGATCAGGAGTGACCAGAGTCAGGCCGTGCTCCAATGATTGGGCGATCAGCAGTCGATCGAAGGGATCCCGATGCAGCGGGGGGAGAGACTCCATCCGGAATATCGCCTCCTGCAGGAGCGGAAGGGCAGCGAGCATGTGTTTTTCGGCCAAAGTAGGCAAAAACCTGGAAGGCGGGGCTGACAACGGAAATTTCCCGGCCATGTATTTGATCACCACTTCGAGGATGCTGACATCACTCATATATACTTCGTTCTGTGGATCTGTCAGCTGGTCCCTGACACCTTCGGGCATGCTTTCACTTCCCTCGAAGTACCAGATGAGAGTGCAGGTGTCTAGGAGATAGGGCATGGATCAATCGCCGTTGCTGAAAAGTGCTTCGATGTCTAGATCCGGCTCGTTGAATCCTTCTGGAAGATGGATTTTCCCTCTGGCCAGACCGAAGGGGCGCCTCCCTTCCGCGGTGAGGGTGAGGGGCCTGATTTCCGCGAAAGGTTTATTGCGGTCACAGAGGATGAAGCGCTCTCCCTTTTTGATCCTCCGTGCATATTCGGATAGATGGGTTTTGGCCTCGTTGATATTGATCATGCTCGTCTTCATGACTATAAATATAGTTGAGTAGATGATTGGGTGTCAAGAGAGGTGCTCGGTGGGATGACGGAGTCTGAAACAGGTAAAAACGAGGCCCTCCACCGGAAGTTCCGCTTCTACGAGGAGTTCTGGAAGGGGGAGGGACCCTGCCCGATTTTATTCACAGAGCCTCACCTGGCCAAGGGCAAGCCCTATAAACGCCACGATCTGGTGGAGCAGCATCGGGATTTGGAAAAGCATCTGGAGGAGCGCCTTTTGGAGGTACAGCCCCATCTGGAGCTGATCGACGACGGCATTCCCACGGTGCGCTCCGACCTGGGCACCACCCTGCTCCCAAGTGGGCTGGGCTTGAGGATCGAGGTGCAGCCGGAGCTCCACCCCTGGCTGGCCGAGAATCTCGCTGCTGAAACGTACGCAGAGCTCGCGATCCCCTTCCAACAGCAGAAGCTGCTGAAAAACGAAGTGCTTTTCTCCCAGCGATTTTACGAGCTGTTCAAGAAGCGTAAAGGGGAGGGCCTGATCCCGGCGGACGTCTTCCCCTATGTCCCGGACACCCAGGGGATCTTCGATCTCTCCCACCTGATCGTGGGAACGGATCTGCTCTACCTGTTGACCGATCGCAGGGAGCAGGTGCTGGCGATCCAGGAGCGCAGCCTGGAGCTGTTCCTGGCCACAACCCGCCTGTTCAAGGAGCTACTCGGAGAGCGGAACGGTTCCATGGTGCACGGACACGGCATGCCTATCGGAGTCTGGTTTCCCGACAGCGGAGCCCGCATCTCCGAGGACAGCGCCACCCTGATCTCTACTGATATGATTCGCACCTTCTGCCAGCCCTTCATCAGGCGGGCGGCAGAGCCCTTCGGCCGGCTGTTCATGCACTACTGCGGGCATCATCCCGGTTTTCTGCAGATGCTATGCGAGATGCAGGAGATTTCCACCCTGAACCTGGGGAATCCGGAGATGTACGATCTGGAGGAGCTGTTCTCCCTCTGCGGCCAGAGCGGCACCGTCTACTTCGGGCATCTGCCTCTTCTAGACGGGGAGGACGGCCGGAGCTACCTGGAGCGACTGGCGGATCTGTGCGGACGCCACATCACTCGCCTGATCCTGGTTTCGGATTACCACCCAGTGGGAAGTGAGGAAAAGTCCACCCTGGTCGAGCGCTGGCATAGTCTCACCGCTCGATGAGCCAGATACGCGCCATTTCGAGCCCTTCCGCGGCATAGAAGAGTCCTTTTCCCCCCATAGAGACAAAGTGTGTTCGTGGCAAGAGCGCGGGATCATGCTATAGTGGTAGGTAATAAAAAAGGAGAATCCTCATGGCCCTGCGAACTCAAAGCCGCCATAAGCACGGCGAGCTCAGCGACGATCAAATCAGGGAAAGGCGGACTCAGCTGAGGCGCTCGAAAGACAGACGCTTTCGGGGATTGGCAAAAACGCTGGATGAACTGGTACGCGCGGGTTCTCTCTTATCCCACGATCCGAACTTCAGATACATGGCCTCGATTCTGGTGGAGCAGACTCTGGATATTTCCAAGTCGGATCTGGCCTGCCTCTACATACGCAGCGACCCGGAACACAGGAGCGACCTGAACCTCATACACCGAAGGGGGCGTTATCAGGTGCCGGAGCGTCTGTCCCGCCACTCCGAGCTTGTCCAGTTCGTGGAGGAGGCAGGTGAAACGGTTGTGCTGCTGGAGCGCAAACCCAGCCCGTTCCTGGAACTGCTGCTCGATTCCAGGATGCAATGCGGGATCGGCTTGCCGATCGCCACGCCCACAGCAAGACTGGGTATACTCATCCTCAACTCCCTGAACCCCAACTTCTACAACCGGGAGCGCTTCGATTTTCTCGACTCCTTCGCCAAGCTGGCCGGCGGCATGCTGCACAACTCCCGTATGTATCTGGACCTGCGGGAAACGCTGCGGCGGGTCGAAGAGCTGGAGCGTTACCAGGAGAACATCTTCAGTTCCATGACCAACCTGCTTCTGACCACCGACGGCCGGGGAAGGATTCGCTATTTCAACAGGGCTGCCGGAGAGCGCCTGGGTTTGAGTGAATCGGATATCGGCAACGATCTGGGTGAGTACTTCGCGGGAAAGATCGGGCGCAGGATCCTTCGTGAGATAGACAGCGCCCGCCGAGACAGACTGGAAATACTCGATATGGAGGGGATCTACAAAGATCCGCAGCGGGAGATGGATTTCTCCCTCAACCTGTCACCGCTTCTGGGCAGGCGAGGCGGCCACGAAGGCATCACCCTGCTTTTTACAGATCAAAGCCGGGAGAAGGAGCTTCAGGAAAAGATGGAACAGGTGGTGGAGGAACGCCGGCTGATCAAGGACATGTTTGCCCGCTACCTGTCCACCGAGGTCGTCAGCCGACTGGTGGAATCCCCGGATCTTGTCAAACCGGGAGGGGATAAAAAGGTTGCCACCATTTTCTTCGCAGATATCCGCGGATATACCTCCTTTTCCGAGGGAAGGGAGCCGGAGTATATCATCGATGTGCTCAATGAATACTTCAGCGAAGCCGTGGAGGTTGTCATTCGGCACAAGGGATACATCGATAAGTTCATCGGAGACTGCATCATGGCCGCCTGGGGTGTACCGCTGCAGACCGAAGAGGAAGATGCCGTACAGGCCGTTTCCTGTGCCCTGGAGATCCAGGAGCTGGTTCGTTCCAAACAACGTTCTTTTTTCCGCGGTGAGGCCTCCAAACTCAAAATCGGCATCGGTATGCACACCGGGCCCATCGTTGCCGGAAATCTGGGGAGCTCGAGGAGGATGAACTACACGGTCATCGGCGATACGGTCAATGTGGCCGCCCGTCTGGAGGGAGTGGCAGAGGCGGACGAGGTGATCATCACCCAGCATACCTGTGATTATATACGCGACCATTTCAAGCTGGAGAAGCGAAAGCCGGTGAAGGTGAAGGGAAAGATCCAGCCGATTCCGATCTACCGGGTACTCAGGAAGGTGAGCTGAAGGAGATGGTATGGATAGCGCGTTGAATCTGTTCGAGTCACAACCGCTGTGGTTGCCGATCGCAGCGGCTGCACTCGTGTGTGTCATAATCGTTGTGTTTCTATGGATCCTCGCCGCGCGCAGGACTTTTTTGCGGCAGCTGAAATCCCTGTACGATCAGCCGGAATATCTCCAACGCTTTCTATCCCGTTATGGCAGAGAACAGCTGATCCGCCGTTCAGCTCTGATTGAAAAGGTTGCAGGGAAACACGGAATGCAGATCGTCCCGCAGATCGGTGCCGATGATATCTGGGTTGCTCGTTTGCGGACTCGCAAAGGAAAGGCGGACTTTCTGAGAGTCCTGGAATACGCCCCGCAGAAGGGATTGTTTCAGTGCTTTCTTACCGCGCTGGAAAAGAGAAGCCTGGCCCCCATCCTGATCAAGTGGCTTGAAGATACGGGAGATTTTCTTTATCTGCGCAAGCTGGCTCTTGCCGGAGTGGGGGAGCCTTTCAACGGCAGGGCTGCTTATGAGGTTTTTCTGAACAAACTGGACGAAATTCGCGAGATGACCGGTGATCCAGAATGGCCCTCTCGCTACTTCGCCGTCAAAGTTATACTCCACGACAACGATGATCGCTCTCAGCGAGCCCTCTGGGATGCCTTCGCCGATCCACATCCGCTGATCCGCAGATCCGTGGCTTCGGAGTTTCACACTGGCGAGCGGGAGAGTCTCTATACCAGACTGCTTGCACTGTCCATCGACGATCCTGTTTCCGAAGTTCGCCGGGCCGCCTGGGAGCGTATTCATCACGATCTCCTCGATCTGCACACGATTCACGACAAGGAGCTCAGCAGCGAGCAGGCTTTTCACGTACTGGAGCTTCTGCAAACTGATTCCAAGGACAACGAAAACTTCGCCCTGAAGTTTCTCGATTCGGATGACCTGGAGCTGCGTTTCAGCGCCGCCCGCTTCCTGGTTCGCTGCGGCACTTTGAGGCGCCTCTGCCAGGAGGTGGACCTGGGCGATCGGCGGGGCTGGAAGCGCAACTACGATCTGCTGCAGAAGGCCGGTGAGGTGAACGTGACCTCGTTCCTGTCGCAGGTCCGAGAATCTCAGAACCCGGCTTCTCTATTGATCTGCGCCCGCATGCTGGCAGAAAACGGAGATCGTTCGCTCATCGCCGTTTTGTCTCGTAAGGTATTCAATCTCTACGAGCAGCGGGAGGAGCTCCGTGAGTTGTACCAGGCGACGGTGGAGGCGGTTGCCAAACGGGGTAGCGAAGAGGCCCTTAAAAGCCTTAACCGGGAGCTGCAGCGCTGGCGTAACCACGAAAAAGCGGTGACGCTGCTTCTGGATATGCTTCCGCTTCGGGGAGATTTCCTCTTCACCCCCACGCTGCTCTCCTTTCTCAAAGATCCAGATTTTCCGGCAAAACAACCACTGCGGGAAGCCCTCAAACGAATGTCCCAACCGGCCGTGGTCGAGGGGCTTTTTGAGGTGCTGAAAGCCGAGCGCGGGACCTATGCGCATTCGGTTCGCATCGAGGCGATCAGGCTTCTCGGAGAGATGGCGCTCCACTACTGTCTGCAGACCCTCCTGGAGAACATCTCCATCCTGCCCATCGAGGAAGCCAAGGAGTTCACTCGCGTACTGGCCAAGTATCCGGCCAAGCTCTTCAAGGAAAAGGTCATTCACCTTCTGGAAGGTCCCGATGCCAAGGTACGGGCCGCGCTCATCGCCGCTCTCTCGGCCAGCGGTGAACGGGAGTTCCTCAAATCCATCAAGACGGCATTGAAGGACGCGGACCCGGATGTGCGGATCGCTTCGGTCTGGTCGCTGGTCGAGTATCAGGATTATCGCACCCTAAGCCAGTCGGTAGGCATGCTGCGGGATCCGGTCGAGCGGGTTCGGGAGGCCGTAGCCAGGGCGCTCGGCTCCTACGGCAGTGATGATGCCCTGGGAAAGCTAAAGGAAATTCTCTTCGACGGGAATGAGATCCAGTCCGTCAAATGGGCGGCTGCACAGGGACTGGGTTTTTCACAATCCCTGGTCTCCATAGACATCCTGCTGGAGAAGCTGGAGAAGGACGAGGAGCTGACCGGGGCGATCGAGGATGCCTTGGGACACAAACTTGATAAAAAGTCTATGACTCATCTGATCGATCGTTTCAAGGACGCCTCTCCTTCTCTGCGCCAAAGCATCAGCAGCGCCTTTAGAGCCATGAAGGATAAGGGTGAGCCGGCAATCGTGGAGCTGATGCGGGAAGATATCCCCTCCTTGCGGCCCTTTATCGGCGAAATTTTAGAAAGGACCGGTCACATCGAGGCCCAGATCCGCAAGCTCGCCCACCGCGATCCCCTGGTGCGCCGGGGGGCTGCGGAGTTTCTCTCTTTGGTCGGCACCCAGTCCGCCTTCCGCGGCATCGTGCTGGCCGCCAGGGATCCGGATGAGGATGTACGGGTGCGGGTCATCAAGGCATTGGAACATCTGGAGACCGCGGAGGGGCATGAGATACTCCAGGCTCTGGAGCAGGATCCCGACAGGCGGGTGCGGAAGTACACCCTCTGGGCCCTGGAGCGCTTGAGAGCCAAGGCTCTATAGAAGAAAGCTCTTCAGCTTTTCATGATTCTCGAAGCAGCAGATAGAGGGGCTGACAAATTCCTCGAGATACTGCTCCACGGTTGAGCACCTCTGCCAGAGAGCGAATTCCTTGGAGGCGACGTCCATTTCACCGGCACAGGCGATCTCCATACTCTCGCCGTACTCAAGAGAGATCGGCTGAAGTGGGTCCCCGCCGAAGGCCCGCACGTAGAGATTGGTCTCCCGGTGTCCCTGGGAAGAACCGAAGAAAAAGACCTTGGCGATGTGGGGAAAAACGCAGGCGAAGCCTATTCCCCTCAACGAATGAGCCCGGAGCTGGACGATGGTTTGTTCTTTGGATCGGCGGGCTGTAGCCCACTCATACCTGCTCCGATCGACTCTGCCGATGATCTGGAGAAAATAGAGCTTGAACTGCGATTTTTCATCTAGCCTGAAGACAGCGGTCCCTGCCGGTTCAGAGGTGTACGGGGCTGACGATTCGGGAGAATCCATAGGGCAACCTCCTTGTGTTCCCATGTTAGACCAGTCAAGACAATTGATACAGAGGATCGATACGATTGACCTGGGTTGGATCAGCCCGTATTCTCGGTTAAAAGGATTAGCCATGGCAACCTACGAGGAGTTCATGAACATCGAGATACGGGTCGGCAGGGTGGTCAGGGCGGAGCACTTCGCCGCAGCCCGCAAGCCCGCCGTCAAGATGTGGATCGATTTCGGTGAGATGGGGATCCTCACATCCAGCGCTCAGATCACCCGCCGGTATGCAGCTGAAGGACTTGTAGGAGGCCAGGTCCTGGCCGTGACCAACTTCCCGCCCAGAACGATCGCCGGTTTTTCCTCCCAGGTACTGGTGCTGGGCGCGGTTCCCGAGGAGGGGGATGTGGTGCTGGTGCGGCCGGACCTTGAGGTGGTTCCCGGAACCCGGGTGCTTTAGGCCTCAGCGGAGTTTCCCCCCTGCCTCCCCTGCCGCCCCCGGTGTGAGCCGGCGCAGCAGCCGGATGGTGCGGAAATATTGGGAGATCCTGGCGAAGGCGACGAGGTGGGTGGAGAATATCACCTCTTCGAACACCTCGACCACATAGTACAGCTGCCCGGCCCCAGTGGGAACAACGGTGATCAGCCTGTTCGCGTATTCCTCCGGAGAATAGAAGAAAAGGTACGGGACGCCCAACTCTTCTCCCCAGCGTAGCAGCATGGCGAAAGCCCGCTGCACCCTACTCATTTGCATACGTTTGCGCACAGATAACCGCGAAGAGTGGGCTTTGCGTCGCCTTGAAGCTCTACCTCTGTGCTCCTCATCTTCGACCGCCAGGAGGGCTGCCCGGCGGGACAGCCGCAGCCAGTGGAGCAGGCGCAGCCAGAGGCGGGCGGAAAATCTGAGAAATGCCCGCAGTTTCTTCCGAAGGGCGGCGAAAGGTTGTAGCTCCCGCAGCCGATCGACAAAATCCTGGGATAGAAGGGGAGAGACGATAAAGAGAAACAGACCGGTGCCCAGAAGCGTGATGAAAAGGCGCCGCAGCAGCTCCACCAGGAACAGCGCCAGCGGGCTCACGACCGGCGGCGGCTGGGGAGCGAGCATGGCGTTGTAGTAACGCTGCCGTTCCAGCAGTGTTTTTTGCAGGGCTTCGGCCATGCCCCGACCCGCGGGAAAGCGAAACAGGGAAGCGAGTTTCCGCAGCAGGGCTATAAGTGCCGAAAGAGGCAGCAGAGAGGCGTTGCGGGCAGCCAGTGCCACCAGCGCGGCGGCGATTGCCAGGATCGACACGGAGAAGAGGATCCGGCGTCGCTCATAGCGGAGCGGTACCGGCACGCCGCTGCCGAGCAGGAGCTGTTCTTCTTCAAATGAGTGGATCAATCCGATGGCCAGCACTCCGCCCATGGCGTGCAGGGCAGTCACCAGTCCGCTGGCCAGAGTCGGCTGACGCTTCAGCAACGCCGCGGTGATCAGCAGCGTAACAATCAGGACCTGGAACACGATCAATGCCGCCTTGATACCGTGCAGTACCCGTATGGTCAGCCCCGCCTGGTAGGAGGAGTCCCTCAGTGTGTGCCGTAGGTTTGCACCGCCCCTGCCCATGAGGGCGCTCAGGAGGATCTCCCGCTCCCGCAGGCCGGAATGAAGGCCGCTGGAAAACAGCCACTGCAGCAGAATTAGCGCCATCGGGTAGACCAAGATCGGGGAGAAACGAAGCCCCTCACGGGACTGCACCGCCAGGAGAATGAACAGGTAACCGAAGGCCAGGGCGAGGAGGACGCACAACTCACGGATGCGCGCCAGGAAAGAGGCCCGTTCCTTGAAGAGTAGATTGCCCATCACCGCCTCTTCGACGGCGGCGCCCAGCAGCAGGGGCGCCAGGTGCCGGGGAAACCACGGGATCCCGGGGAAGAGCACCCGCAGGAGCTGATCCACGCTTACCAGGAACAACAGGGGCAGCAGAATCGAGAACAGCGGATGAACCGCGGTGCGGTGCAAGCGAAGGTACCGTTCACTGATAGAGGAGCTCATTGCCAAAGTCCTGTACCGAGTAGATAGAAAACTCCCTTCCGTAGCGCTGCCTGTAGCGCTGATGCTCCTCGCCGAATAGGAAGATATCCACACTGCAGCCCCTCTCCTTGACCTGTCGGAGTCGAGCGCAGTCCAGCTCCGAGAGCACGGGAGTGATTACCTCTACCCGGGTCCGCACCGGCACCTCGAAACCGCAGGAGAAGAGCAGCTCGCTGTACTTCGGACCATCCCGGGCAGGCTCCATCTTCGCCAGCATCTCAAGGAGGGTGGTGGCGTGTTCGTGGGTGGCCCTGATCTCGGCGGCTGCTACCGCCTCCCCACCTTCCAGACGGGCCGAGGCGATCAGTCCGATCTCCTGACGCAGGGTGAGAAAGTACATGATCAGGGAGGCTGCCAGAGTGGCCGCCCGCTCGATTCGGTGGTGACGAAAGCGCATAGGGTAGTCCTCGCGGTTCAGGTTGAGAAGGATCAGCACCGGAGCGTAGAGGAGGGGCAGATAATCCATCACGAACAGCTGACCCGTCCTGGCCGACGCTTTCCAGTTCACCCGTCTCAAGCTGTCACCGGGCATGTACTCCCGCAGGGAGCGGTAGCGGGTCACGTCCTCGTAGATGCGGTTTTCCACCCGTATGGTGCCTGCAGGCAAACCCTCGGAATTGGGTAAGGAGAGGGGCAGGACCTCCGGATATACTATCAGAATCTGGCTTTCCTCAGCCTTTTTGCGGAAGGGAAACAGACCCAGCGGATCACTGCCCTGGATCAGGGCGGGTCCCACCGTGTACTGCCCCCGATGCTGGCTTTCGATCGGATAGCTCAGGATCTTCCGTTCTCCCGGTCGGAGATCTATGAGGAAGTTGCCCGGCTCGGAGGCGAAGAAGGTGTTCGGTTCATCGAGAATGTTGAGGTAGGCGACGGGCAGGGGGCTGCGATTTTCCACGATCAGAGTGATCTCCATTGGATCGAAACGATGGATTCTCAGCACCTTGTCCCGCCGGCGCACCGTTACATACCGCAAGATGATGCGGGAGTACAGATAGGAAAAACCGAAAACCCCGAGATACAGCAGCGTGACGAACTGCAGGATGCGAAGGGGAAAGAACAGCACCAGGACGAGCAGAATCAGGAGCAGGACCAGAAAGCTTGCCTTCACTCAAACGGCCTTGAGAACCGGAACCTCCACACGATCGATTGCCTGGGAGAGAAGTTCCTCCGCTGAGATTCCCTTAATCCGATGCTCAGAACGTACAATCACACGCTTGGCGCATACCGGGATGAACAGTTCCTTGACATCTTCGGGAATCACGTAGTCCCTGCCGCGGATGGCCGCCAGGGCCTGTGACCCCTTGTAGAGAGCCAGGGAACCCCGAGGGGAAACTCCCAGACGCAGACGCGCTTCTTTGCGGGTCTGCTCGGTAATGTCCAGGATGTAGCCGCGCAGCGCCGGGCTCACGTGCACCTCCACCACCAGCTGCTGCATGGCGAGCACGGTATTCAGATCCGTAACCGCGGCGATATCCGAGACCGGATGGGTGGTTCGTCGTTGACTTTCCAGGATCTCTTCCTCTGAGACACGATCCGGATAGCCGATTTTCAGGGACAGAAAGAAGCGGTCCTTTTGGGCTTCCGGCAGGGGAAAAGTCCCCTCGAACTCGACGGGATTTTCCGTGGCCATGAGGAAGAACGGTTCGGGAAGGGCAATGCGCCGCCCGTCCACGCTGATCTGATTCTCCGCCATGGCCTCGAGAAGCGCCGACTGGGTGCGGGGAGTCGCGCGGTTGATCTCGTCCACCAGCAGAATATTGCTCAATATGGGTCCTTCCCGAAAGGTGAAGTCTCCTGTTTTTGGGTTGTACACAGATACGCCCAGTACATCGGCGGGCAGCAGATCCGGCGTACATTGGATGCGTTTGAAGCTGCCCCCCAGGCTCTGGCCCAACGCTCTGGCGGCGATGGTTTTGCCTACCCCGGGAACGTCCTCGATCAGGACGTGGCCCCTGCACAGCAAGGCGATGAGCAGCTTCTCTATGGCCTCTCCTTTTCCGAAAAATGCCCTCTCCGTGGACTTCCTGATGTTTTCAGCCCAGTCGCGAACCCGCTTCACCCGGTTATTATACACGATTTTTCCCAAAATGTGTGGCCCGCTTTGGGAGGTGATCCGTGCCAACGGTTGCTGTGCCCGCCGCTCGACCGGGGGGAGCGGTGTCGACCCGGCTACCGAGGTACGAAGGCCTTGTAGAGCTGCAGTGATCCGGCGATTGTGTATGGACCGGTGGAAGCGGGAATCAGCAGGGAATCCCCCTGGCGGAGGGCAAGCTCCCCCTTCGCCTCGATTCTGCCTTCCCCATGGAGGACGATCATCAGCTCGATGCTGTCAGTGCCGGGATGCCTGTAGGGCTGCTGCGCATGTACCCTGATTTCAGCCAGGCGGAACTCCTCCGCAGGAGTTTGAAACGTCCGCAGTCCGGGAACCGTCTCGATTGCTTCGGCCAGCCGAATGGCGCGGCCTTCGAAACGCAGGATGGACAGCAGCTCCTGCACATCCACGTGCTTCGGAGTCAGCCCGCCCCGGATCACATTGTCCGAGTTGGCCATCAGCTCGATTCCCGTGCCCTCCAGGTAAGCGTGGAGAACCCCTGCTTCCAGGAACATCGTGTCGCCCGGCTGCAGGAGGACGAGATTGAGCAGCAGCGGAGCGAGCACCCCGATGTCCCCGGGATACAACTCCTCCAGTCGCAGCAGCCACCGGGCGATCGATGCCGTCTGCTCCCCCGCCCTCATGCTGCCAGAGCCAATACCGGCAGGCAGTCCGTTGTGCGTCTCCTCCCCCTTCAGCTGCCGGTGCGCCCAGTCCAGCGCTTCTTCGATCAACCTCTCACGGATTTCCTGGTCCAGACCCATGAGAGCGGCGAACAGGGCCTTCAGCCCCCCCGCAGTCGGATTGGAGCCGAAAGCAGCCACCTGATTCCCGATACTGACAAATTTCACCAAACGCAGCAGATCGAGGATCTCCGGGATCGGCCGGAAGCCGTTCAACGCCCAGAAGGGGGTGAGCGCGGAGATAACCTCGGGTTTGTGATTTGCATCCCGGTAGTTGCGCCGGAATGCATCCAGGCTGATCCCCTGCTCATTCTCCCTGCGGAACCCGGCTTGGGCCTGATCCAAGTTGGGATGAGCCTGGATCGACAGCGGCTCCGCCGCGGCCAGAACCTTGAACAGGAAGGGAAGACGGCCGGAGTACTTCTCCGCCACAGCGGCTCCCAGGATCCGGGCGGGATTGCGGGTGATCAGTTCGGGAAGGGCTATCTGCCCGTCATTCGGGAGCAGCACTTGGGAAGGCGCCTTGGGGTGAGCCCCCATCCACAGCTCGGCCTGGGGTTTGTCCGCAGGGGAGGGTTGACCGAGCAGCTCGGGAATGGCGGTTCGGGAGCCCCAGGCGTACTCCTGTACCGTGTTGATCAGACGAAAGACTTCAGCCACAAGCGATTCCAGCCGTTTCTTTTTCCCGTCAGCAATCTATAGTACAATAGCCCTTCGAGGTACAGCGTGGCAAGAAGATACGTATTGGGGGTGGACAGCAGCACCACCTCCTGCAAAGTGATCGCCTGGGATCACCAGGGCAGAGCGGCGGCTGTGGGTAGGGCATTCTACCCGACCCATAGCCCGCGCCCGGGATGGTACGAACAGGACGCCGGATTGTGGTGGTCGAGTCTCTGCCGGGCTCTGGGCGAGCTGTTTTCAAGGTTGTCTCCATCCCAGGTCGAGGCGGTCTGCATCAGCAACCAGCGGGAGACCATCGTAGCGGTGGACAGTGAGGGCGTGCCCCTGAGGGAGGCGATTCTCTGGTTGGATGAGCGCAGTCGGGAGCAGCTCGGGTACATCCACGGTACCGTGGGGCGGGAGCGGCTGCACCGCCTCACGGGAAAGCCGCTGTCCAAGGTTCCGTCCCTGCCCAAGCTCCTGTGGATGGCCGCTGTTGAACCGGAGATCTTTTCTCGGACGGCGAAATTCCTCGAAGCCCACGCTTTCCTGGTGCACAGGCTTACCGGTGAGTACCGTACCAGTCTGGCCTGCGCCGATCCAGTGGGGCTGGTCGACATGAGTAGGGAGCAGTGGTCCGAAGAGCTGTTGCAGGAGCTCGGATTTCGGAAGGATCAGTTCTCCCAATTGGTGAAACCCGGGGAAATCATCGGTCGGGTCACCTCTTCCGCGGCTACCCAAACCGGATTACCGCAGGGATTGCCGGTTGTGGCGGGAGCGGGAGACGGGCAGTGCGCCGGTCTTGGAGCCAACGTGACCGGTCCCGAAACCGCCTATCTGATCCTGGGAACCGGAGTGATCGGAGGTTTCTTCAGCAGTGAATACCGTATCGATCCGGCCTATCGAACCCTCTACGCTCCCCTCGCGGACAGCTACTATCTGGAGACCGTGATTAAAGGAGGGGTCTTCACCGTGGCCTGGTTTGCGGAAAAATTCGCAGCGGAGCTGAAAAAGCCCTGGCTTTCCTCGAGTGTCGAGGAGCTTCTGGAGCAGGGAGCCCGCGGGGTTCCCCCGGGATCAGACGGGCTGCTCCTTGTACCGTACTGGCTCAGTGCCATGAATCCCTTCTGGGATCCCGATGCTGCCGGAGTCATGATCGGCTGGAGCGGAGCTCATGGACCGGAGCATTTCTACAGAGCCATTCTCGAGGGAGTCGCCTTCGAGCAGCGTTTTGCCCTGGACGAGGCTTTGCGTGCTGGAGTAGAGGATTTCGAAGAGTACCGGGTCGTGGGCGGCGGCAGCCGCAGCGAGCTGTGGTGCCAAATCGTCGCTGACATCAGCGGTCGGCCCGCGGTCACGCTGTCCAGCGCAGAGGCCACGGCCCTGGGCGCCGGGATGCTCGCCGCCGTGGCGGTCGGCTGGTACCCGGACTGCCGCAAATCGGCGGCAGCCATGTCAGCACCGGGAATGCGCTACGCTCCGGATGGGGAGCGCCGGCGGATCTACGAGCGCATATTTCTGGAAGTCTACCGATCTCTGTTTTCTACGGTTCGACCCCTTGTCGATCGGCTCAGGGAAATCACCCGGGAGGGGAACAGCGGGGCATGATGGATCCACCAATTCTTCTCAACGGCTGGACGTTCGCTTGACTGCACCTTCACCAGTGGTCAGAATAGGACTTCGAGTGAGAATACGACGACCATCATTATAGGGTAGCGATCACACAGGGGCATCCTGACTGCAGAGGAGGAACGGAACATGGAGGTAAATCAAAAACTCCCTGTTAAAGTGAAGCTCGGGTTCGGCGTGGGGGATCTGGGGGGCAACCTCTACTTCACCGTAATCGCCTTCTGGCTGCTGAACTACTTCACCGACACGGTGGGAATCGCTGCCGGCATGGCCGGCATCGCGGTGGCCATCGGCAAAATCTGGGATGCTGTAACCGATCCGATGATGGGATACATATCCGACAGAACCAGGAGCCGCTGGGGGCGCCGCCGTCCCTACCTGCTGTTCGGCTCGTTCGTGTGGTTCATTGCCATGATCATCCTGTTCACCAATCCCCGCCTGAGTAATCCGACCGCCCTGTTCGTCTGGGCGGTGGCGGCCTACTGCTTCCTCAGTACTGTTTTCACAGTGGTGAACGTGCCGTACTCCTCTCTGACGCCGGAGCTCACCAAGGACTACCACGAGCGCAGCAGCCTCAACGGCTATCGGGCCGTGTTCATGGTCATCGGCACCCTGATCGGTGCCGGCGCGGCTCTGCCCCTGGTGGGGGCACTACCCAACAAGAACATCGGCTTCTCCGTCATGGGGGCGGTGTTCGGAGCGTTGATGATGGCAGCGGCATTGATCACCTTCTCTTCGGTTCGGGAGCCGAAGCTGGCTTCAGCGGTACAACCGAAGAGAGGTTTCTTCAAGTCGTATGGGTATGTCTTCAAGACAAAGCCGTTTATCATCGTTTTGTTGACCTATATGATGAACATGATCGCCGTGTCCGTGGTCAGCGGCACGATGATCTACTACTTCAAGTACATCCACGACAACGAGGCCCTCACCACCGTAGCCCTGCTGATCCTGCTGGTCACGGCCATGATCTTCATTCCGGTGGCCGTTCTTGTATCCAAGAAAGTCGGGAAGAAAACCACTTACGCCGTAGGGATGTTGATCATCTCCCTAGCCTGCATGCTGGTCTTCGCCCTCGGGCACGAGCTCGGCGTGATGTTCGTGTTCGTGATGATGTTCGTGGCCGGCCTCGGATTGTCAACCACCTACCCCATGCCCTGGTCCATGATCCCCGACACGGTGGAGTACGGCTACCTCCAGAGCGGCGAGCGCCGCGAGGGCGGCTACTACGGCATCTGGACCTTTTTTAGCAAGGGAGGTCAGGGACTGGCCATCGCGGTCAGCGGCCTGGTCCTGCATACCACCGGCTATGTAGCCGAGGTCGCCCAGACCGAGCTGGCGCAACTGGGCATCCGGCTGTTGATCGGGCCGGTTACGGCCCTGTTCTTCGCCAGCGCCGCCTTCATGCTCATCTTCTATCCACTGAACGAGCAGCGGTACCGGGAACTGCAGGAGAAGATAAAAGTGATGGAGAAGGAGCGGAATATCCAGTCCGACCGCTAGGATCGACAGCCGGGAGCCCCTTCACCGTGGTCCCCACCACCGGGCGGTCGTACCCCGCGCACCTTTACAGAAGGCGGGTTTTCGTTTTACATATGCACCCATGAACTTTGTAGAAAAAATCGACGATTATGTCAGGATTCAACGGGTGCTTGTCAGTGTCTATGACAAGGGCGGGCTAGAAACTCTGGTCCCCGAGCTGCTGCGGATCAATTCCGGGATGATCCTCTACTCTACGGGAGGAACCTACCGGGCGATAGCCGACATCCTCGGTGAGTCTAGGGCGGATCGACTGGTGGCGGTCTCCGCCTACACGGGCCAGCCTGAGATGCAGGGCGGCCTGGTTAAAACTCTGGATTTCAAGATCTACCTCGGTCTGCTGAGCGAGACCTACAATGCGGCTCACCGGCAGGATTTGCAGCGCACCAGGGCCGTGGCCTTCGATATGGTGGTGGTCAACCTCTACCCCTTCCAGCGGACTGTGACTCAGCAGGATGTGACTCCTGAGCGAGCCCGGGCCAACATCGACATCGGCGGTCCGTGCATGATCCGAGCGGCAGCCAAGAATTTCCTGCGGGTGGCCGCGGTGGTGGATCCGGGGGATTACGGGGCGATCATCGCCGAGCTGGATAGAAACGGCGGAGCACTTTCTCTGGAGACCCGCTTCGGTCTGGCCCAGAAGACCTTCTCCTACACATCAGAGTACGACACAGCCATCGCCGCCTACCTAGGATCCTGCTCACCGGATCAGGTCCGCGGCAGCTACCCGGAGGTGTTGGCATGAGCGGGCAGGGCGGACAGGGCAATCAAAGCACGAAGGGCAGAGATAACCTCAAAGAGGCCTACCGCAGCATCACCCAGGACCACTTCCCGGATACACTGGAGATCTGTTTCAGCAACAGCGGCGAGCGGCAGTGCCTTCGATTTCAACGGGTGACCTGGCGAATCGATGGGCAGGACATGGGCCTGCGCTATGGGGAGAATCCCGATCAGGAAGCGGCACTGTACAAATTGGTGTCCGGTAATCTAGTTCTGGGGGAGGTGGAGAGCATCCATCCGGAACGATACCTGGCCTCGGATGTGGAGCTGCTGCAATCGGGCAAGCACCCGGGAAAGATCAACATCACCGACGTGGACAGCGCCCTGAATATCCTGCGATACTTCCAGGAGTCTCCCTGCACGGTTATCGTGAAGCACAACAATCCCTGCGGCGTAGCCCTGGGCGGCAGCCTGTGCGAATCCTACCAGAAGGCCTACATGGCTGACAGGATCGCCGCCTTTGGGGGTGCGGTCGTCGTGAATCGTGCGCTGGACAGGGAGACCGCGGAGCTGATCGCCGAGCAGTATTGCGAGGTGGTGGCTGCCCCGGCTTTTGCCGAAGGGGTGCTCGACATTCTGGGGCAACGAAAGAATCTGAGGGTGATGCGGATCGGGAACATCCGGCGCCTGCAGGAGTTCGTAGGCACCCGGACGGTAGATCTCAAGACCCTGATCGACGGCGGAATCATTGCTCAGTGGTCCTATGCCCCGCGTACGCTGACGGTCCAGGACTTTCTGCCGGCCGAGGCGACCTACCAGGGCCGGGAGTACCGGGTGGTCAGAAAACCGACGGATCCTGAAGCCCGGGATCTGCTGTTCGGCTGGT
This sequence comes from Spirochaetaceae bacterium, assembly GCA_020353535.1. Classification (GTDB taxonomy): domain Bacteria; phylum Spirochaetota; class Spirochaetia; order SZUA-6; family DRHE01; genus JAFGQJ01. Next base: position 1,538,308 of record CP070696.1, read on the forward strand.
TGGTGGAATCGGGCATCACCAGCAACTCCGTAATCTACGTTAAAGACGGGGTGACCGTGGGTATCGGCACCGGCGAGCAGGACCGGGTCGGGGTGGCGGAGATCGCCAGGGACAAAGCCTACCGCAAGCTGGCGGATCGCATCTGCTGGCTACGGTACGGCAAGCCCTACAATCTCCTCGCCGAGGGTCCGGAGAAACGGACCGTCGATGATGAGGTGCGGGAGCAGCGGGGGGGCTTGAGCGGGGCTTGCATGGTTTCCGATGCTTTCTTTCCCTTTCGCGACGGCGTGGATGTGGGGATTCGGGAGGGAATCACCGCGATCATCCAGCCGGGCGGGTCGGACAGGGACTTCGAGGTCATCGAAGCCTGTAATGAGGCGAACGTGGCTATGGTCTTCACCGGCCAGCGCAGCTTCCGCCATTAATCCCAGCTGTTGTTCGGATCGGATCAGGCGCCCATGCCCAGCAGGGAGCATACCCCGCGGGAGATACCCGTCCAGTCTGAGGTGAGCAGGCGTTTTTTTGGGGCCTGAAAGATGTACATTTTTAACATCTTTCGGAAGTGTCACTTTTACCAGCCCCGGGTGTTGAACTTTTAAAGTAGGAACAACATGAAAAACATACCGGTGCTGTTTGTCGAAGGCCGCACTCTTGCCGAGGCCTACGAGCGAGCCCTGGTTTCGCTGTACGAAAACGGGGCTCCCATCTCCACCCAGTACGACCAGCCGGGAGACCCCCCGAGCATCGACGCAACCATGAACATCACGGTCCTGGAGCCCTGGGCCGATCCCATGATCCACAAGGCCTTCCCCGGCGGTATCGAGGATCTGCAGGAGTACGTGCTGGAGCTCTGTGGAGCCAAGGACCACTGGGTTAAGAACATGAACGATCCGGAAGACACCCGTTGGGAATACACCTATCACATGCGCTTGAATTCATACGGAAGCTGGCGGGAGGTTGCGAACGGAGCTTCAGTTCAAGCCGGGGCCTTCTCCGTGGATCAGATCGAGCAGGTGATCGCCAAACTGGTGGAGCAGCCTCACACCCGCCAGGCTCAGATGATCACCTGGATGCCAAATATCGATTTCGACTGCTACGACCCTCCCTGCCTGCAGTCCCTCTGGTACCGACTTGTGTTCGATGAAAACGACACCGCCTGGCTGAATTGTAATGTTCGTTTTCGCTCCAACGACGCCTGGGGGGCCAACTTCATGAATATGTTCGGCTTCATTCTGTTCAACCGCCAGGTCATCGCCGATGAGGTCGCCCGACGAAGCGGATGGCCCGTCGAGCTGGGCCGGTTGAACTGGCAGGCGGATTCCTACCACATATACGGCAAGAGCATCGAAGAGGCAAAGGTGCGTCTGTTCGAGCGTTTGCAGAGCACGAGCTTCGAAGAGCGGGTATTCAATTTTCGAGATCCCCTGATCCGCCAGATCTACGAAGAGGCCCGTGAAGCTGTGCTGGAAAAGATCAGGAGAATAGATAAGGAGCACGAAAGATGAGAAGCAGAGTCGTCGCAGCCCTGCCGATTGCTCTGGCGTTGGTCTGGCTGTCCGGGTGCGCCACCATGGCCGGATGGGTGGGCATCGCCAGCAGCGAGTCGGTTGACGAGAAGCTAACCGGAACGCGCAGTGAGCTGGAGGCGGAGATCGGGTCGCTGCGCAGCGACCTGGACGCCCACCAGACCAGGGTCACGGAGATCGAGAGTCTGAGCCGGTCGATGGAAGAGGCCATCCGGGCGACCGAGGAGCTCCAGCAACTGGCGGATGTCATGGAGTCTCGCCTGGAGCAGATGCCCCGGGATACCATCCAGGAGCTGGTGGATATCCTGCAGCGCTACCTCGACGACAGCGAGTAGGGGCGATTCGGCCCAGCGGGCGCGCTCTTATTGACCACGTCCATCCCAAAGGGATATCTTAAAGCCCATCATGTACGAGCGAAACGTCTCCCAGATCGAAGAGATCGTAAAAAAACAAAACGAGTGGCGCAGCAGCACCCTAAATCTCATAGCCAGCGAGAATGTGTTGAGCAATCGGGCTCGTCAGTCCATGGGCTCGGATTTCACCCACCGCTACGCTGAAGGACATCCCGGAGAACGCTACTATCAGGGTACGGAGCTCATAGACGAGGTGGAGAGCAGACTCAAAAAACACATGAAGACCCTGTTTCACTGCCGGCAGGTGGATGTGCGACCGATCAGCGGGACCGTGGCCAATGACGCCGTGTTCAGCCGCTTCATCCGTCCCGGCGATGTGGTGATGGTCAATTCCACTCCGGGGGGCGGACATATCAGTCATCATCGGGCCGGATCGGTGGGCAAGTATACGACAAACATTGTTAACTTTCCCCTCACGGCGGACGGTTTCCACATAGATGTAGAACGGACCATCGAGCTGATCCGGGCCATTTCACCAACGGTGTTGATCTTCGGCAAGAGCCTGTTTCTGTTTCCCGAACCGGTGAGCGAGCTGGCGGAGATCTGCCGGGAGCGAAACATCACTGTTCTCTACGACGGCGCCCACGTATTGGGACTGATAGCCGGAGGACGATTTCAAAATCCCTTGAAAGAGGGGGCGCTGCTTATAACCGGCAGCGTGCACAAGACCTTCTTCGGCTCCCAGAGGGGGATCATCCTTAGCAACGCCGGGGAGAATGAGTGGCGTAAGATCGATAAGGGCGCCTTTCCCGGGTCCTCCTCCAACCACCATCTCGATACGCTTGTGCCTCTGGCGATAACCGTGTACGAGATGATGGAGTTCGGTCAAAAGTACGCCAAACAGGTCATTGCCAATGCCAAGCACCTGGGCAAAAAAATGCACGAGCTGGGGATGAAGGTGGCGGGGGCCGAGTTCGACTACACCGAGAGCCATCAGCTGGCCGTGGACGTAACGGAGTTCGGCGGAGGGGACGAGGTGGCCCGACACCTGAAGGACAACAACATCATACTGAACATGAACCTCCTGCCCTTTGAACCCCTTGAGAATGTAACCAATCCAGCCGGGATCCGTCTGGGGGTACAGGAAATGACCCGTTTCGGCATGAAGCAAACAGAGATGGAGGTCATCGCTGAGTTGTTTAAAAAATGCCTGATTGACGGAAGGTATGTTGGCGATGAGGTAAAGGAGCTCCGCGCTCGATACCAGAGCATACATTACTCCTTCGATCAATCGGTCGTGGAAGTATAGCCTCAGAATGAAAGATGTCCAGAACGAGCACGATCCGCGCAGGATCGAGATCCAAAAAGTCGGTGTAAAAAACGTCAAGTATCCGATCGTCGTGCTGGATAAGCATAACCAGACCCAATCTACAGTGGCCACGATCAACATGTACGCCGACCTTCCCCATGATTTCAAAGGCACCCATATGAGCCGTTTCATCGATGTGGTGAACGAATACTACGTCGATATCTCCATGCATAATTTCCTGGATATGCTGGACAAGGTCCGGAATTTCCTGGAGGCCAGCCGCGCGTACGCAGAGGTTATCTTTCCCTACTTCATCGAAAAACGGGCGCCCGTGTCAGGCGAACGCAGTATGATGGAGTATATCTGCGAATACATGGGGGAGGTCAGCGATCACTACCAACATTTCTACGTGGGCATCCAGGTACCGATTGCCACGGTTTGTCCCTGCTCCCTGGAGATAAGCGATGCGGGGGCCCACAACCAGCGGGGCATCGTGCGGGTGAAGCTGCTGTTCGATAAGTTCTTCTGGATCGAGGATGTCATCAGCATCGTTGAGCAATCCGGTTCCAGCGAGGTGTATACGCTCTTGAAGCGGGAAGACGAGAAATATATCACCGAGCAAGCCTTTAAACGTCCGCGCTTCGTCGAGGATGTGGTGCGCGAAGTTACCGAACAGCTTGAGGCTACCGGCGATTTCCGCTGGTTCAGCGTCGAGGCGGAGAATTTCGAAAGCATCCACAACCACAGCGCCTACGCCTTTGTAGAGCGAGGTTCGATCGACTAGGTAAAATGGATTTCTCAGTAGGTCCTAAGATCATGCTCGCAGGGGTAACGGGATACCTGCTGGGCAGTATTTCTCCGGCCTACTTTCTGGGAAAAGCGCTAAAAAAGATCGATGTTCGTGATCGGGGTTACCGCAACGCGGGAGTACGAAACGTCTATCACCTGCTCGGAGTTCTTCCCGCGGTGGTTACGGCAATTATCAACCTGGGCAAGGGGATCGCCGCGGTCCTGATCAGCGAACGGCTCCTGTACCTACCCGACATCTGGCTGGGTGTAGCGGCCTGGGCCGCGGTGCTGGGTCATATTTTCCCCTTCTACCTGCGCTTTCGGGGCGGTAAGGGCATGGCAACGTCAATCGGCGTGTACCTGCTGCTCTGTGCTCTGGCCATGGCCGAGGGGTCCTTCGCCCCCACTCAGCTTGCCGCGGTCTTGGCCGTGGCCGCCCTGGTTTTCGTCGCCAGCCGGAGCGGAGATCTTACCAGCCTGGTGGCGTTTTTCTTTCTCAGCATCCTCACACCCCTACAGCTCGGATTGATCCCACGGGCATTGCTGATGCTGAGCCTCAGTGGGTACTGCTTTGCCCTGTCCGTGCGCAACACCGTCGTTCAGCGGGTGTTTATCCTGGATACACAGATAGAGATGAAGTGGTGGCGGGTCATCGCCCGGCCTTTTGCACTGCTGTTCATTCCCATCGATCTGCTCTTCGGCAGGACCCCCCTGTTGTTCCTCATGGGGGGGATCGGCATCGTGTTGATCGGCATGGATATCTTTCGGATCCTCAGCCGTCACGAACTGCAGCAGCTGTTCAAGAAGAAGGAGAGCAAGCGCTTTTCTTCGATGACCAGCTTCATCGTCGCTATCTTCATCATCTTTCTGGTCTTTCCTGGCGTGATTCCCTACCTTGGTCTGGCATACATCACCATCGGCGATATGTTCAGCAAGATCATCGGTATCAAGTTCGGCACACACGGGTTGCTGCGGGATCGGACCCTCGAGGGATCCCTGGGATTTCTGGCTGGGAGCTTCATGGCAGGCTGGGTGCTGTACACGCTGTTGCCGGTACCCAACTATGTAGTAATCGCCGGTCCAATGTTTGCCACCGCAGTTGAGCTGTTCTCCATGGATCTGGACGACAATTTCACGGTCGGGATCGTAACCAGCGGTTTTCTCTTCTCCCTTCACTATTTCCTGGGAACCTGAGGAGGAGCTGAACGCCTACATCAACTGAAAGGTCGTGATGCAGGTGTTGCTGTCGGAGAAGGTAGCACGGTACCGTCTGCAGACAGCGAAAGCTACCACCATCTGCTCTTTGGGAAGCGGCACTTCAACGGTTCTGCCGCTGTTCTTGAAGGTCATCTTCACCGCTCCGGCGGGTACATCTTCTCCCCCGCCGGGATCGGTATGCTCAGATGATTCTCCTCCGGGGGGAGGGGGCAACTGTAGGTGTAGTTGTATACACAGTAGGGATTGTAGGCCAGATTGAAATCGATGGTGATGCTTTTCTCCTGCTGCTGGTAGAGATCGATATAACGTCCGCCACCGTAAGTCTCCAGGCCGCTGGTCTGATCCCGGAAGGCCAGAAACAACCTGTTGCTCACCCGACTGTCCCGTTCTTTGAGCAGCAGCAGCCGCTGGCGAGCTCCCTCAACACCGAACTCAGCCCAGGCATAACGCACATACCGGCGGATCGTTCCGTCACTTGTCGGGACCACCACAGCCTCCTGCCCGCTCACCGGTACCAGCCGAGCCGTCACCCGGTAGCTCTGATCCGGAGGAAAATAGGACAATCTCCGAAAGCTTGCTCGCTGGTCCACGGGAAATGGTGAATCCGGGGATTGCTCCATGAAAAGATCGATCTGCTCCCGCCTTTCGAGAATCGATTGAATGTATTCATTCCGGCCCTCGAAGCGCTTCACCATAACCACGGTTGCAGCAACTGCAACCACGATAAGCGGGATAATAAGTGTTTTGATTTTTGCTTTCATAGTCTTTAGGTTTTTGCCGTTTTGAGTTTGCCCTCCTGCAGCAGCTTCAGCGTGCGGCTGATCCAAAGGGCGCTCATCCCGGCGGCCAGCAAGTTTCCGGTGATGATGCCCAGCCATACCCCATAGATCCTGAGGTCGAAGATGTAGACGTACAGGAGCATGGCCGGTACGGCCAGCAGCAGCAGTCTGGAGGTGGTGATGATCAGCGCGGGGAAAGGATAACCGATGGCCTGAAAGAAGGACCGGGAGAGGATACCGATTGCGGCAAACACGAAGGTGAACTCGATAATGCGGGTCTGGAGCACGGCGTAACGCACCACCCGGTCGATGTCGCTGAAGAATGGATAGATCCTCGGTGCCAGCAGAAACATCAAAGCGGCGGTCAGGACTACCAGGCCAGTGGCGGTGAGCAGGCTCTTGCGCCAGATCTCCCGCACCCGTTCGAAGTTCCCCCTGCCGGCGTTCTGGCCGATCATGGTGATCAGGGCTGCGCCGATGGCGAAGATCGGCATCAGCACCGCCTGGTCCAAACGGCCGCAGAGGGCGAAGGCGGTCAGCGCCAGAGGATCAATGCTGACCACCACCCGGTTGAAGAAGATGAAACTCAGAGCCATGAGGATCATACCTGCGGATTGGGGCAAACCCACGGCCAGGATCTTCTTGATCGTCCGCCAGTCCACATTGACGAGCCTCCAGTGAACCTCTACCTGGGTCTTGCGGCGGATAAAAACGCTGAGAATGAAGGCCATGGATAGACCCTGGGCTACGGTGGTGGCCAGCGCCGCCCCTCTCACCCCCAGCTTCAGAGGGAAGATGAAGATCGGGTCGAGGATGATATTCCCGGCAGTACCGATGATCATGGCGATCATTACGTACCTCATCATGCCCTCGCCCTGGAGGATGCCGAAGAAGGTACTGGTAACGAAAAGCAGCACACCGGCGGGTACGATGAAGCGCAGATACTCCAGCCCGTGGACCAAGTAATCCCCCTCGGCACCGAGCAGACGCAGGATCTGTGTGGCGAATATGTAGGTGGGGATGGCCATAACCACGGCCACGATGACGCCGATGGCTAGGCCGCTTTCAGCGGTCTTGTCCAGGACTTCGGTATTTCGTTCCCCAATGGCTCGGGCAACCAGGGAGCTGGTCCCCACAACGATGCCCTGGCTGAGGGCGATGGCCAGAAAGAGGAAGGGGAAGATGATCCCTGTTCCGCCGACGTAGGAGGGATCGGCCAGATCGATGCGGCTGACCCAGATGGTGTCGGTAATGTTGTATAGCAACTGGAAGAGCATGCCGAAGAAAATCGGAGAGGCCAGTCGCGCCAGGAGCCTGAGCACCGAACCTTCGAACATGTCCGGCACCGGCTTTTTTGTTTTTACCAATTTATGAATCCTCCGCCTAAGCTACCGGATCATACCGGTATAGGAAATAGTTGGCAACAGTTGGCAACAGTAGCCTGCACCAGGGAGACTCGTGATTCAGGGTGCAGGTTGTGCTATAGTTGAGGCAGGAGGTATGGCATGAAATTAAAAAGACCGATGATCGTCACCTTTATCCTGCTCTTGCTTACTGTTTTAGCCGCTGTTGTGCTGAGCAGCTGTGTCACGACCGGTGGCGCGGAATGCAGCGAAGAAGGCCAGATCCTCTGGGAGAAGGACAGCAATCCCGAGCGGGACGCACCGCGCTGGGTTGACAATCGGAAAGCCGCCCTGAGGGAGGCGGGGGTGCGGGCATCAGAAATTCCCAATCGATACGTAGTCTATATGGGTCGGTCCGAGGACAAAGCCGATGAACGGGCGGCGCGCTTCGATGCGGTGGAGGACATGCTCAAACGCTACGCCGTGTATCTTCAAGGGGAGTTGGACCGCATCCTCCCCGAAGCCGCGGACAGGGCCGGTGTCCGTCTGCCCCAGTTGAATACCGCCCTGGGCGCCGACATGGCGGTGAGCTACCTGCCCAGAGAGCCGATCGAGGCCAACGTCATCCGGGCTCACTGGACGGCCACGGGTAAGCTCTGTCCCGACCTCACCCAGACCGTGTACCGTATCTATGTTCTTGGGGCCTTCGACAAAGACGCCCGCAGGGAGCATGTGCGGGAGGCGGCCATTGAGACTTTCAAGTACGCGATCATCCGCGGTGAGGACAAGGACAAGGTCCTTGAAGAGGCGCAGCGGTTGATACGGCGGCTGTAAACTGGAGGTGCTCGAACCACTGGCCGCTTGCATCGATTCGCCGGGCCAGCACGGCGATGGCCTCGCCCACCGCTCCTGAACCGACAAGCAGTACCTTCATCTCTCCTCGATGTGTCAAGCGTACGGATATTGGCAGGGTCGCTGCTTTGATCCATACCTTGCCGGACTATGTAAAATACCGGATAGTAATCCCAGCAATTCCCACCCGGCACGCAGCCGGGCAGGAGAACATGAGTGGGAGGATTGGATTGCCGATTTCAAAGAATTATGCGGGGGCGGTTCTGCGGATTGATCTTTCAAGTGGCGCAAATGAGCGGATCGATACCGGGCAGTACGTCGAGCGATTTGTCGGCGGTCGCGGCCTGGCTACCGCGATCTACTGGAGTGAGGTGCCCCCCGAAATCGACGCCTTTGATGAGCACAACCGGATGATAATTGCCCTCGGTCCCCTGGCGGGTGTTCCCGCTATCGGTGGGTCTCGCTGGGGAGTGTACGCAAAATCTCCTCTGCCCGGCAGCCAGCGTTTCTGCTACGGGTCTCTGGGAGGAAGCTTCGGGGCGGAGCTCAAGTTCGCCGGCTACGACGGGCTGATACTGCAGGGCAGGGCGGAGCGGCCGGTGATCCTGACGATTCGCGACAGGGATATACGCATTCACGATGCGCAGGATTTGTGGGGCAGGAGCACCACGGATACGATCGCGTTGCTGAAGCAACGGCTGGGGGGTAGAGCAAAGATCCTGACCATCGGTCCGGCCGGGGAGAAGCTGCTGCCGTTTTCCACTCTCTTCGCCGACGGCGATGCCAGCTGCAGCGGCGGTATGGGAGCGGTGATGGGTGGGAAAAATCTGAAAGCTATCGTGGTTCGCGGGGAGAATCGCCACGTGGACACGGCCCGTCCGGAAACCCTGCGGGAGATATCCCGGGAGCTGAGAAGCAACGAGAGGGGAAACGTTAAAGTCTGGGGTATCGATTTTATGGCCCACGGTCCGAAGACCCGTAAACTGCCCTGCTACGGCTGTCTGGCCAACTGCCTGCGGGTAAAATATACGGCCGCCGACAGTAGGAGCGGCAAGTTCATGTGCCAGTCCCGCTTCTTCTACCTGCCCCACGCCTGGGGGTACTACGGTGAGGACAACGATGTTCCCTTCTTTGCCAACCGGACCTGTGACGAGCTGGGTATCGATACCTGGGAAGTACAGGCGATCATCGAATGGCTGCTGCGCTGTCACGCTGAAGGGTTGATCACCGAGGCGGAATCCGGTCTGCCCCTGGCTAAAGTGGGCAGCCTGGAGTTCATCGAAACGCTGCTGAACAAAATAGTGGCTGCCGAAGATTTCGGTGCGCTTTTAACCAGAGGCGCCGAAAGCGCCGCGCGGGAGCGAGGTCCGGCGGCCTGGGCTCTGTTTCGGCACAACGATCCCTATGATCCCAGATACTGCACGGTCAACACCCTGCTCTATCCTTTCGAGCCCAGAGAGCCGATCCAGCAACTCCACGAAGCAGGTCTTGTGCTGGCCCAGTGGTCCAGCTGGGCCAAGGGCGTGGAGGGAGCCCACGTCTCCTCCGAGGTCCTGCGGGGAATCGCCCGTCGGTTCTGGGGCGGAGAAAAGGCCGCCGATTTTGCGACTCTGCAGGGCAAAGCCCTGGCCGCGAAAATGATCCAGGAACGACAGTACGCAAAGGAGAGCCTGGCTACCTGCGACTGGATGTACCCGGTTATCGATCTCCCCAACTCCGACGACCATATCGGTGATCCCGGGATCGAGAGCCGCATCCTCACTGCCGTTACCGGCATCGAGTACACAGTGGAACATCTCAACCGGATCGGGGAGCGGATCTTCAACCTGCAGCGGGCCATCCTGTTACGGGAAGGCCAGCGGGCAGGCCGTGATGACCTCCTGCCTGAGGAGTTTCACAACCAGCCGCTGGAAGGGCATGTTGCCGATCCGGAGTGTATCGTTCCTGACTGCAAGGGGGCGATCACTTCCCGGCTCGGCTCCAGGATCGATATGGGGGAGTACATCCGCTTGCGGGAGGAGTACTACGAGTTGAGAGGTTGGGATGTTCCATCGGGGTTGCAGACCCGTGCAGGATTGCAGGAGCTGGACCTTCCCGAGGTAGCGGAGGAGTTGGAGGCCGGGGGCCTGCTGGCCCCGCAGGCCAGGCGAGTGCCCGCGTATCTGCGCCTGGCCCGTCGGGTGAGAGTCCGCCTGAGAGCAAAAGGGCGCCGACCAGATCGGAGGCGGCGAAAGCCTCAGTCCGTAACTCCAGCAGGTACGCCGCTGATGTCCCGCCAGGAGCTGCTGCGGCTTCTGGACGATCAGCGTCTGAAGTACGGGCATCCACGGGTTGTCCACAACTTCCACGGCTGGAACAAACTGATGCAGTACTACATCAGCGACTTCGATGAGTACTTCCTCATCCGTATGGTAGAGGGGATTGCGCAAGAACCGAAGCCTCTATCGGGGGCGTTGGAGCGTCCAGATATAAGCTACCAGATGGACTCCGACACACTCCGGTCCATGACCCGGGGAGAGATCAGTGGTCAGGAGGCGTTCCGACGCCGCCGGCTGCGGCTCAAGGCTTCGTTTCAGGATATGATGAAGCTTCAGTCCCTCGACCGGTTGTGATAAGAAGCCCGGACATCAACCTCGGGCTTTCACTTTCTCTTTCTTCTTTGCAGCCTCGAATTTCTCGACCTTCACTGCGCAAACCTTGAACTCGGGGATCTTGGCCACCGGATCCAAGGCGTCGTTGGTCAGGATGTTGGCTGCCGCCTCCCGGTAGTGGAAGGTCATGAACACCGTGCCCGGCCGGGAGCGTTCGGTGACCACGGTCTTGGCCGTAACCGTGCCCCGTCGGGAGCTGACCCGAGCCATGTCACCGTGAGCAAGCTTCAATGCCTTGGCGTCGTCCGGGTGGATCTCCACGAATCCGTCCGGGCGGATGGCGTGCAGGCCGTCCACCCGCCGGCTCATGGTACCCGTGTGGAAGTGGTAGAGGATCCTTCCCGTGGTCAGCAGCAGCGGGTACTGCACGTCCGGCTCCTCCGCCGGCGGGATGTACTCCACCGCGTTGAACAGACCTTTGCCGCGGGAAAACATGCCCTTGTGCAGGTAGGGCGTTCCTGCATGCTCCCTGTCAGGGCAGGGCCACTGCAGTCCGAATCCCTGCAGGCGCTCATGGGTGATGCCGCCGTAGATCGGAGTCAGACCGGCAATCTCCTCCATGATCTCGGCGGTGCCGGCATAGTACATCGTATAACCCAGACGGGAGGCCAACTCCCCCAGGATCTGCCAATCCGCCTTGGCTTGGCCGGGAGGGTCGAGTACCTTGCGCAGCAGCTGGACTCGTCGTTCGGTATTGGTGAAGGTGCCGTCCTTCTCGGCGAAGCTGGCTGCGGGCAGCACTACATCGGCGTACTGGGCCGTTTCGCTCATAAAAATGTCCTGCACCACCAGGAACTCGAGAGCCTCCAGGTCCTTACGGACCCGGTTGACGTTGGGATCGCTCAGGAAGGGATTCTCTCCCATCGTGTACATACCCCGGATCTTGCCGTCCTCGATGCCGTGAAGCATCTCAACTACGGTGAGCCCGGGAAGCAGAGAAAGGGAAGCATCCCAGGCTTTTTCGAACTTCTCCTGGACCTGCGGATTGGCCACTTGTTGGTAGCCCGGGTAGACATTGGGTAGGGCGCCCAGGTCGCAGGCTCCCTGGACATTGTTCTGACCCCGCAGAGGATTCACTCCGGTGGACTTCTTTCCCACATTGCCGGTGACCATGGCCAGGTTTGCCAGGGAGAGAACGTTGTCGGTACCTGTGGTGTGCTGAGTAATGCCCATACTGTAGATGATCGATGCTTTCTCAGCCCGGGCGTACAGCCGGGCCGCCTGAATGATCTTGTCTTTGGGAACGCCGGTGATTTTTTCTACCTTTTCCGGGGTGTATTGCATGACCACGGCCTTGAACTTATCGAAATCATCGGTACGCTTATCGATGAAATCCTTGTCTTCCAGACCTTCGCTCAAGATCACCTGCATCATCCCGTTGAAAAGGGCCACGTCCGTACCGGAGCGCTGGCGCAGGTGCAGAGCGGCCACACCTACAAGATCGATCTCCCTGGGATCGGCCACGATCAGGATGGCGCCGTTTTTCTTGACAGCGGCTTTAACCTCCAGCCCAATGATCGGATGAGCCTCTGTGGTGTTGCTGCCGGTTACGAAGATGCAATCGGCAAATCGTAGCTCTGCAATCGAGTTGGTCATGGCGCCGCTGCCGAAGGCCTTGGCCAGGCCGGCCACTGTAGAGGAGTGGCAAAGACGCGCACAGTGGTCGACATTGTTGGTGCCGATTACCGCCCGCATGAATTTCTGGAACACATAGTTCTCTTCGTTGGTGCATTTGGCGCTGGACAGGCCGCCGATGGCATTGGGACCGTATTTATCCTTGATCTCCCGCAACCGCTTGGCCACCAGATCGAGGGCCTCATCCCACGAAGCCTCGACAAACTCGCCGCCTTTGGCTGCGGGCCTGCCTCCGTTCTTCGTCGCTTTACGGATCAGAGGCGTGGTCAGGCGTTCGGGGTGATTGATGTAGTAGGTGCCGAATTTTCCCTTCACACACAGGTTGCCTTTGCTCACCGTTCCCTTGGCCGGGGTGGTGACCTTGACCAGCCTGCCGTCTCTGACGTGCATCTCCAGGGTACAGCCACAGCCGCAGTACGGACAGATGGTGCTGGTAACCTCGAACTCCCACTCCCGGCCCTTCTTGACCCGTTCCTTTTCTGTCAGAGCCCCGACCGGGCAGACGCTGATGCAGCGCCCGCAGAACTCGCAGGTCGTGTCCTGGAGCGGCCTGTCGAAGGCCGTGGAGATGCGGGCTTTAAAGCCCCGCTCGGCGTAATCGATGGCGCTGTCGTACTGCAGCTCGGCGCAGGCTAAGACACAGCGGCCGCAGAGGATGCATTTATTGTAGTCCCGTACCATAAAGGGATTTTCCTCTTTGACCGGGAAGGTGTTTCTTGCTCGATTCGGCCCCGAGAACACGGATTCGCTGATACCGAACGCGTAGGCGTATTTCTCCAGCAGGCAGCTGCCGCTCTTCTCGCAAGTGATACAGGTGATCTCGTGATCCGAGAGGATCAGCTCCAGGTTCAATCGCCGGGCCTTCATGACCCGTTCGCTGGCTGTGTGCACCACCATCCCCGGCGAAACCGGATAGCTACAGGAGGCGGCCAGGCTCTTCATCCCCTCCACTTCGACCACGCACAGGCGGCAGGAGCTCAGCGGATGGATATCTTCTCCGTAGCATAGATGGGGCACTTCGATGCCCGCTGCCTTGGCAGCCCAGTAGATCGTTACTCCGGGCTGGACCCGGACCTCTTTTCCATCTATGCTCAGCGTTACCAATTCTCTCATAATTTTTTCTCTCTCACTTCTATCTAGTTCACTTCAATCGCATCGAATCGGCAGGTGGAGTAGCACATGCCGCACTTTGTGCACTTTTCCTGATGGATAAAGTGCACCTCCTTCTTCTCTCCGGTGATCGCTTCCGTGGGGCAGACCTTGAGGCAGGCTCCGCAGCCCGTGCAGGTCTCAGGGATGATTCTGTACTGGATCAGCGCCTTGCAGACCTTGGCCGGACAGGTCTCATCCTCGATGTGAGCCAGGTACTCCTCCTTGAAGTACTTCAAGGTAGTGAGCACAGGATTGGGCGCGGTCTGTCCCAGACCGCAGAGGGCGGTATCCTTGATCGAGTAGGCGAGTTCTTCGAGGGTTTCCAGGTCCTCCGCTGAGCCTCGCCCGTCGCAGACGTCGACCAGGATCTCCAGCATCCGCTTGGTACCGATACGGCAGGGAACGCATTTCCCGCAGCTTTCGTCCTGGATGAAATCCATAAAGAAGCGGGAAACGTCGACCATGCAGGTGCGGTCGTCGGCCACGATCATGCCTCCGGAACCCATGATGGCCCCGACCTTGGCCAGGGACTCGTAATCCACGGGCAGATCGAGCATGGCTTCCGGGATGCAGCCTCCTGAGGGTCCTCCTGTCTGGACGGCCTTGAAACTCCGACCGTCGGGGATGCCGCCGCCCACGGCGAAGACGACCTCCTTCAGGGTGATGCCCATCGGCACCTCGACCAGACCTGTGTTGTTCACCTTGCCAGCCAGGGCAAAGACCTTGGTGCCCTTGCTCGTCTGCGTACCGATGCCGGCGTACCACTTGCCGCCATTGAGGATGATCGACGGAACATTGGCCAGGGTTTCCACGTTGTTGATGCTGGTGGGCTTGCCCCATACACCGGATTGGGCGGGAAATGGAGGCCTCGGTCTGGGCATGCCGCGCCTGCCCTCGATGCTGGCGATCAGCGCTGTCTCCTCCCCGCAGACGAATGCTCCGGATCCTTTCTTGATCCGGACACGGAAGGAGAAGCCGCTTCCGAGGATATTCTCACCCAGAAGCCCGAGCGCCTCCGCATCCTGGATCGCCTTTTTCAGGTGCTCCACCGCTATTGGGTACTCAGCCCGCACGTACACGTAACCCTCGGAAGCTCCGATGGCGTAGGCCGCGATGGTCATACCCTCGACGGCGGTGTGGGGATCGCCCTCCAATACCGCCCGGTCCATGAAGGCACCTGGATCACCCTCGTCCGCGTTGCAGATCATGTATTTCGGCTCTCCCGAGGCGGCTCGGGCGAAGGACCACTTACGCCCGGCCGGGAATCCTGCTCCCCCCCGACCCCGCAAGCCTGAGGTGGTTATCTCCTCGATCACGGCTTCCGGTTTCATTTCGATAAGTGCCTTGGCCAAAGCGGCATAGCCGTCTCTTTCGATATATTGCTGCACGTCGGTGGGATCGATCTCACCGCAGTTTCGCAAGACGATTTTCTCCTGATTCTTGTAGAAGGGAACCTCTGCGGCCTGGACTATCGTTTTACCGCTGACCGGATCGGTGTACAGTAGACGCTCCACGGGATTTCCCTTCTCTACGGTTTCGCTGACGATTTCCGGTACGTCCGCTGGGCTCACGCCTCCGTAGAAGATCCCGTAGGGATCAACCACCAGAACGGGGGCCTGGGCGCAGAAACCGTGACAGCCGGTGGCCAGGATCTCAACACCGAGTGATTTTTTCCCGACCTCCTCCTGGAATGCCGTCATGAGCTCCTCGGCGCCGTGAGCCCGGCACCCGGTCATGCAGATACGGATGCGCACCTTGCCCTCGTCTCTCTGCTCTTTCAACTTCTCCCGCAGATCGTGAAGGTCCTTGGGACTGTCGATCCTCTGTATGTTGTTTTTTTGTCGGTGTGTAGGCATGGTAGCTCCGTGCTCTATCTTTGATAGCTCTTCAAGATTTTTCTCACCTTGGCAGTGGTGAGTTTGCCGTAGTACCTGTTGCCGATCATCATAACCGGGGCCAGGAAGCAGGTACCCAGGCAGCGCACCACCTCCAGACTGAATAGTCGATCCTCCGTGGTGTCAGTGCCGTTCAGATTCAGGTAGGAGCGAATCTCATCAAGGACCATCTGCCCTCCCCGGATGTGGCAGGCGGTTCCCATGCACATCTTGATGATGTTCTTGCCCCGGGGAGTTAGGGAAAACTGGGCGTAGAAGCTTATGACTCCATAAATGTGGCTCAAAGGGATCTTGAGATGCCTGCTCACCTTCTCCAGAGCCTCTACCGGCAGATACCCGAGATCCTCCTGGATGTCCTGGAGAAGGCCCATCAGAGCCTCCTGACCGTCCTCCGAGGGGTATCGCTCCAACAGATGGGCGATGTCGATGGTTGTTGTTTGTAAGCTCATCTATCGTCCTTTGTCTTAGTTATTTTGCCGGGCTCTGTCCGCTCGGTCTCAGATAGGCGCTCCAATAACTCATACCGACGAACACGGCGCCGCCGATTATGTTGCCGATGGTTACGGGCAGGAGGTTTTTCAGAAGAAAGGTGAGCCAGCTCAGTGACTCCGGTGCCATCCCGGAGGGTGTGGCCACGCCCCCGTAGAATCTCAGGAATATTCCCGTAGGGATGAAGTACATGTTGGCGATGGAGTGCTCGAAGCCGAGCGCGACAAAACCCATGATGGGAAAGAAGATGGCGAAAATCTTGCCGATGGTTTGGCGCGCAGCCAGAGCCATCCACACCGCCAGGCAGACCAGCCAGTTGCAGCCGATGCCCCGCAGCAGAGCCTGGAGGAAGGGCAGGTTTACCTTGCCGTAAGCGATCTTCACCGCGGCCACACCCAGGGCGCCGTCGCTGAGGCGCCACAGTCCGGAGAAGACGAACAGCAGGGCAATCAGGATCGATCCCACGAAGTTGGCCACGTAGACCAGGCCCCATCGTTTGAGCATCCTACCGAAGGTGATCTCCCGGGCGATTGCGCTGGAGATCATGAGGTTGTTGCCGGTGAACAGCTCCGCCCCCGCGATGATGACCAGCATCAGGCCCAGACTGAACACCGCCCCGGTCATGAACTTGGTGAAGCCCACGCCGAGATAGCCAGCCATGTCGAAGCTAACCGTGGTGGCCAGCATGCCGCCGAAGCCTATGTAGGCACCGGCCAGAATGCCCAGCACGAGCACCGAGAGCCAGGGGGAGGTGGTCTTGCCCACGCCCACCTTCTGGGCTACGGTCTCTGCTATTGTTTTTGGCGCTATGTCCTCCATGCTGGGTACGGGAAAGCTGATAGAACGGACGATTTTCTCCACTTCCGCCACGCCTTTAACCCGGTCCTGCTCCTTTCGCTTCATCGCCTTCTGTACGGCTGCGAGGATCTCCTCCGGTGTAAAGGGTTTGGCCACGTAGTCCACGGCCCCCCGCTTCATGGCGTCGGTTGCCCGTTCCACCGCGGGAAAACCGGTAATCATCACGATCGCGGAGCCCGGGGAACGTTTGTCGATCATTTCCACGGTGTCCAGGCCGTCCAACTCGGGCATTTTCCAATCGCAGAGAATCACATCGAACTTATTTTCGGCAACCAACTCCAAGCCCCTGCGGGCGCTGTCTGTTGTTAACACTTCGTATTCTTCGGCGCTGAAGATGCGCTTGCAGGCATCCAGAACGATCTTCTCGTCGTCGATTACCAGCATTTTCAACATCTTGGTCTTGCTTTTGCTCATCTCTTTATCCTTTGCTCGCATTCTTCTATTTCAGTTACTGTAAAAGATTTCGATATTCTCCTCGTAAGGCTTACCAGATTTCCGCGCCCAACCGGCTTTCCAGCCAACGCCTCTGTTCCGCCGTGAGCGAACCGATCTGAGCTTCGATCCAGGGCAGATCCCCGGTTAGGATGGCCAGCTTCTCCGCAGCGGTGAGCTCATAATCCTGCAGCGCATCCGCCCCGTAGTAGAAGAGGCTGGTCACGAACTCACTATCCACGGCAGCCCTTTCCAGCACGCGTATTACCTCATCCTTGTGGATCAGCTCCTGTTTCTCCGGCTTCTGGGAAGCGATCTTTTCCAGGACTTTCTTCACGGTTGTGAGCAGCATATCCGGTGTAAAGGGCTTCTCTATGTAATCCGCAGCGCCGAGTTTCATGGCCTGAACTGCGCTCTGTACGGTGGCGTAGCCCGTAAAGATGACCACCGGCAGCGCCGGCTTGGCGCGCTTGATGTCTCGCAGAATGCGCATACCACCGATTTCGGGCATGCGAATATCGGTGAGTACCAGATCGTAGTCCTGATTCATAGCCCGTTCCAGTCCCGTGCGGCTTGAGATCGCTGGATCGACCTCGAAATCCTCGGCTGAGAGGATTTTCTTCACGCTGTCCAGAATGATCTGCTCATCATCGATGACCAGAACCTTTTTATTTTCCATATTCCATCGTTCCTCTTGGTTTAGATTTGCTATTTTCCTTTCGGCTCCCCGAGAGCCTTGTGTACCGCATCGATCAGCTCATCCGGTGTAAAAGGTTTGGCGATAAAGTGGGTCGCACCCATCCTCAGGCCGCTGGATATTGTTTCCGGAGTTGGGTAGCCGCTCATCACCAGAATAGGCAGATCGGGGAGCATCTGTCTGACGTTGCCTATGAGATATATGCCATCATACTCGGGCATGATTACGTCGACAAGGATCAGGTCGAAGTTTTTCTCCTTCAGAATCTGAAGGGCTTGATTCACGTTCGAGGTGAGGCTGGTGGCATATCCCTCCGACTCCAGGATGCGCTTGCAGCTGGAGAGCACTACCCGGTCGTCGTCGACGATCAGGACGTTTTTCATGGCGCCTCCAGCGGGAAGGCGATTGTGAACACACTTCCCTCACCTACGGTGCTGCGGACGCGGATCGTGCCGCCGTGTCGCTCAATGATGCCAAGGGACACGGACAGGCCCAATCCGGTTCCTCTACCCACCTCTTTGGTCGTGAAGAACGGATCGAAGAGTTTATCCAAGTTCTGAGTGGGAATGCCGCAGCCGGTATCCGAAATCTCTACCTCGATAGCCTTGCCGTGATCCGCAGTGGTTACCAGCCTCGTATAGATGTTGATATGACCGCCCTTGTCCGTGGCGTCGATGGCATTCAAGATGATATTCAGGATCACGCTTTGGACCTGGTTGCGATCCAAGGTTCGCGGGGGAATATCCTTGCCAGGGTCGAAGCAGAAGATCACCCCTTTAACGAGGGCCTGATTGGCTACCAGGGGGAGGGTCTGCTCGATCAGGACATTGATATCCGTAGGTGCGGCTTCGATCTTGGTCTGGCGGGAAAAGTCCAGAAGACCCTTTACGATTCGGCGCACCCGCTCGGTGGAGTCGGCTATGGTCTGGAGGTCCGCCCGAATCTCGTCGTTGATATCCTCACGGCGCAGCAGCATGTGGGTGAAGGTCAGCACTCCGGTCAGGGGATTGTTGATCTCATGGGCCACTCCGGCGGCCAGCCTCCCCACCGAAGCCTGCTTCTCCGACTGCAGCAGCTTCAGCTCGCTCTCGGCACGTTGGGACCGATCCCGTTCCCGCAGGGAAGACAGCATCTCCTGAAACGTTTTCTGGAGCACCCCTATTTCGCTGGCGGAGATCCGTCCGATCTCGGGAGACAGATCTCCCGTGGAGACGCGACGGCTTACATCGATCAGCTGATGCACAGGTTTGAGGACCTTCTGGCTCAGCAGGTAGCCCAGAACAATAGCAATCGAAATACCGGCGGCTGTGATCAGTACGAAGACCAGTAGTGTATTGCGCCGGATGTCCACGTATTTCGCTTCCAGAACGCCGACGTAGAGGATGCCGACCCGATTCCCGAAGATATCAATGATCGGTTCATAGGCGGTGATGTACCAGTCGTTGACAACGAACGCCCGGTCGGTCCAACGTTCCCCCTCTTCGAGAACCTTGCTGCGAACCTCCTCGGAAACCCTGGTTCCTATGGCCCTCCGTCCCGCGGTTGTCATGACGTTCGTCGAGATGCGCAGATCGTTGAAAAAAATCGTAGCTGTGCCGATGCTGCGGTCTTTGTAGATTTCCTCTTGAAAGACCGTCTCGCGGACGCGGTCGACGATCTCCGTGCTGCGATTCAGAAGCACGCCCCCGTAGATTGCCCCGATCAGGGTGTTTCCCTTGTACAGCGGAACCGCACAGGTGATGGTCATTCCGGAGGTCTCCTCGGTTTCCGGCCGGGGGGCGGCCATCGGAGTGGGGACCAGCTCGATGCGGGCCCGCTCGGCCAGCTCGGGATTCTCCGCAGTCAGAAGCTGTCTGTCCAGAATGACCGTACCGCAGACCGTGGTTCGCCCCTGCAGGCAAAGTAGGGCCGCAGGATTGGTGGGAAGGGACGCCGCGACTGTATCTTTGGCACCCCCGTTGTCCTGGAATTTACCCAGGCGGACGACGGTGTGGCCTTCAGCATCAACCAGGCCGGCGAAATCCAGCTCGATCTCCCGGGCCAATACACCCAGCCGATCGTGTATGTAGTCGACATCCCGAAGGGAAAACGCCTCCAGACAACCTTGCTCCTGCCCCGCGATCTGCAGCGCTAGGCGCAGTCGGGTCTCGACGTTGTTGTAAATTTCCCGGGCAGCATTCAGATCCAGGCGGATACGGGTGGTGGCTTCATTCAGGACCGACTTGTTGAGAAGCTGACCACCCACCAACAGCGACAATCCCCCGACTAGGATGCAGACTCCGAGAAAAGCAGAGATGAGACGGAAGCGGGTGGTATAGATCACGTCTTTGCTCTAACGATAGAGCGAAAGCCCGATGATTGTCAAGGTATAGTGATAAAATTCACGATTAATATAATTATATTTGTCGCTTCCCGTGTTGACTCAGCCGGCAGGTACTGGCCTTCGCGGTGGAGTTGGTGGTACATTATGGTCGATGAATGCCTCGGGAGTGAATCACAGCATTGCGGGCTTGATTCTAGCCGGCGGGCGCAACACTCGTATGGGTGGTGTGGACAAGAGCCGCATCTCGGTGGACGGAGTCCCTCTGATTCGCAGCATTTCAGCATTACTCCAGGCTCTGTTCCCCCAGGTGATTCTGGTGACCAATCAGCCGGAACTCCACCGGGATCTACCTGAGGGTGTGGTGGTGACTTCGGATCAGTTTCGAGGACGAGGCCCCCTCGGAGGGCTGCACGCGGGACTGAGCCGCAGCGACGCGGATGCACTGTTCTGCGTGGGCTGCGACATGCCTTCCCTCCGGCGGGATCTTATCGAAGCCCAGGTGCAGGAGTTCCACCGCATGGCGCGGGGGAGCTGCCAGGTGTTGATCCCCAGAATCGGTGAGCTCATCGAGCCGCTGCACGGGATTTACCTGAGAACCGTGGAACCCCAGGTGCGGGAAATCTGCGATGGACCGGGAGGATACTCGATTCGTGTCCTTCTGGCCCGTGCTCGAACCTGCTACTGGGACCTGGAGAATACCCCCGAAAACAGAAGGGCTTTTGTCAATCTCAATACGCCCAAAGATCTCTGTGTTCATCTCGAAACATCGGGGAGATGACAGGGGTGCGCAGTCTAAAGATCATTCGCGTCCAGGGGGGCAAGCGGGAGACGGTGGAAGATCGGATCACCGAAGAGATCTCCCTGCGCCTGCTGGCCGAACATCGCCGGATCGCCGAGCTCATGTGCTCCCCTGGTGATCTGGAAGACATGGTGCGCGGATTCTTCTTTACAAATGGCTTCATACAGAAGGCCGATCAAATCCGCCGGATCGTGATCAACCGAGCGACCTGGAGCGCGTTCATCGAACTGGACCCGGAAATCGATGCCGGAAGCTTTCGATTGAGCGGTGTGATCGGTTCAGCCTGCGGTTCCACCCTGCCGGTAGACGAGGACTCCGCCGCCGCAGGAGTCGGACAGGAGGAAAGGGGAGAGGTGCGGCCATCCGAGGTGCGGCCGTCCGAGGCAGGGCTTCGGGTGAGCGCGCAGTACATCGGAGCGCTGATGGAGGCGTTTCGAGCGCAATCTGAGCATCACCGCCAGACCGGCGGAGTGCACGCGGCGGCTCTGGCTGACCAGAAGGACATACTCGTTTTTCGGGAAGACATCGGCCGACACAATGCCGTGGATAAGGTGATCGGCGCCTGCCTTCTGCTCGGGAACAACTTCACCGACAAGCTGCTGCTGACCAGCGGAAGGCTGTCTTCGGAGATCCTGCATAAAGCCGTGCGCTGCAGTCTGCCCATCGTCGTATCCCGCAGCGCCCCCACCGACCGAAGTGTGGCCCTGGCCCGGGAACGGAATATAACCTTGATCGGTTTCGCTCGGGGTCAGAGGATGAATGTTTACAGCGGAGCTGAGAGAGTCGTGGTTGAGCCTCTTTAACCTGGGGACACGAAATCCTGAAGATTTGACGATTCCGGAACAGAAGAAATATATTCGACTACAGGGAGAGGAGAGTCCATGAAGATAGCCCTTACCGGTAAAGGGGGTGTCGGGAAAAGCACTCTGGCAGCGATGATCGCCCGGGTGGTTCGGGATCAGGACAACAAGGTCGTGGTTATCGACGCCGATCCCGACATGAACCTGGCCACCCTGTTCGATATATCCCCTCAAGCCTCGATCACGCCGATCATCGAGATGAAAGAGCTGATCGCCGAACGCACCGGAACCGAAGTCGGGCAGCCGGCGCCCTTTTTCACGATGAATCCCAAGGTAGATGATATTCCCGAGAGCTACTGGGTAGATCAGAACGGAATCAAGCTTCTGGTCATGGGCACGGTGCAGAGAGGCGGAGGGGGCTGCGCCTGTCCGGAAAACGCCTTCCTCAAGAGCCTGCTCGGTCATATGATGATCGCCCGCAAGGAGTGGGTCATCCTCGACATGGAGGCGGGGATCGAGCACCTGGGTCGAGGCACAGCCCTGGGTGTGGACTACATGCTGGTGGTGGTCGAGCCCAATCGCACCAGCGCGGAAACCGCCCATCGCATTCAGAAGCTGGCCGCAGACATCGGCATTAAGCAGGTCAAAGTGGTGGGAAACAAGGTGCGCAGCGCTTCCGACGAAGATCTGATCCGCAACGCCTGCGATGGCCTGGAGATCCTGGGCTTTCTGCCTCTTTCCGAGCAGATCCGTCAGATCAGCACCGGAGAGGTCGCCCTGGAGCGGATCGACGTCCAAACCCTCGATCCGGTCCGGGAGCTGGTGGGCCGACTCGACTGAGTATACAGCCCTGGCGGATATTCGCGCCCCAATAAACTTTTTGGTAATTTCGTGCCTTTTTTGGTAATTTTACGAAATTACCAAAAATCTGTTGCGTTCCTTCGTTGCCTGATTTATAATTCGAGCATACATGTTCGATTTGACGAGGTACGGAGAGTGATTCGCTGCTTTCACGCGGCCTCTGACTATATATCCCCCCTGTGCACCACTTTTAAAGGATCATCGGGTGATGTTCAACGGATCGCCAACATATGATCCTTCGTGTCCCTCCAGGCGGAAGCATGGCGGACAGAGGCCGAGATCGTAGTCCCGCCGTCGGGAAGCAACCCAGTCATCTCCCCACAGATAGATCGAATACAATTATTGGAGGTTTTCCATGGCCCGAGAGCTGAAGTACGCAGACAAAGCAACTCAAGCGATGCTCAAGATTGCCGAGCAGGAGCAGATTCCAACCATATGGGACCGCTACGACGCAATGCAGCCCCAATGCGGATTCGGCACGTTGGGATTGTGCTGCCGCCACTGCAGTATGGGACCCTGCCGCATCGATCCCTTCGGGAACGGTCCGAAGACGGGGATCTGCGGTGCTACCGCAGACACCATCGCCGCCCGGCACATAACCAGGATGATCGCAGCCGGCGGAGCTGCTCACTCGGATCACGGCCGGGACGTCAGTCACACACTACTGATGATCGCCGAGAATCCCAACAGCGACTATTCGGTCAAGAGCCCGGAGAAACTCAAGGCCGTAGCCGAGGTGTACGGGATTAAAACTGAAGGCAAGGAGATGCGAGAGCTGGCCGGGGAAGTTGCCCGGGCCGCACTGAACGAGTTCGGTCAGCAGACCGGGACGGTGAAAATGGCGCAGACTGCGCCGCCGGCTCGCTACAAGCTGTGGCAACAGCTCGGCATCGTTCCCAGGGCCATTGACCGGGAGGTGGTGGAAGTGATGCACCGCACCCACATCGGGGTGGACGCGGACTATAAGAACATCATCAAGCAGGGCCTGCGGGCTTCCCTGGCCGATGGCTGGGGCGGATCCATGATCGGGACCGAGCTCTCCGACGCCATCTTCAGCATGCCCAATCCTTTGAAGACCAGGGCCAATCTCGGGGTCATGAAGAAGGATCACGTAAACGTGGTGGTTCACGGCCATGAGCCCACCCTCTCCGACATCATCGCCATCGTCAGCCAGGATCAGGGCCTGTTGGATAAAGCCAAAGCGGTCGGCGCCAAGGGCATTCAACTGTCGGGTATCTGCTGCACCGCCAATGAGATCATGATGCGCCACGGAATTCCCCTGGCCGGGAGCTACATGCAACAGGAGCTGGCCCTTATGACCGGGGTGGTGGACATGATGGTTGTGGACGTACAGTGCATCTGGC
This sequence comes from Spirochaetaceae bacterium, assembly GCA_020353535.1. Classification (GTDB taxonomy): domain Bacteria; phylum Spirochaetota; class Spirochaetia; order SZUA-6; family DRHE01; genus JAFGQJ01. The sequence continues at coordinate 1,562,433 of CP070696.1, forward strand.
CGGGATTGGAAAACACGGCCAAATGTTTCCATACCAAACTGGTTACCACCTCGCCCAAGGCCAAGATGCCGGGATTCGACCATATCGAGTTTCACGAAGACAGGGCCGTGGAGATCGCCAAGCAGATCATTGAGGAGGCGATCAACAACTACCCCAATAGGAACAGTGAGCAGATCAATCTGCCCAACATATCTCAGGGCGCCGTGGCCGGATTCACCACGGAGAGCGTATTTCGTTTTCTCGGCGGCAAGTACCGTTCGACCTACCGGCCCCTGAACGACGCCATTATAGCCGGACGGATTCGCGGATTGGCCGGGGTGGTCGGCTGTTCCAATCCCAACATGGAGTACGAAGAGGGGCATCTGACCATCGTGAAGGAACTCCTGAAGAACGATGTCCTGATTGCCTCCACCGGATGCAACTCTATAACCTGCGCCAAGCACGGATTGATGACGCCCGAGGCGGCCTTCAAGCACGCCGGCAAGGGGCTGCAGGAGGTCTGCCAGGCAGTCGGCATTCCGCCGGTCCTGCATATGGGCGCCTGCCTGGACAACAGCCGCATCCTGCGGGTTCTTACCGAAGTGGTGAAAGAGGGCGGACTGGGAGAGGACATCTCCGATCTGCCCGCAGCCGGAGCCGCGCCGGAATGGATGAGCGAGAAGGCTGTCTGCATCGGTTTTTACTTCGTGGCCTCCGGGGTTTATACTGTCATCGGGCGGCCTCTGCCCGTGGTGGGCGCCCCTGCCCTGCACAAATACCTGACGGAGGAGATCGAGCAGGAGACGGGTGGTAGGTGGGCCTTTGAGATGGATCCGGTCGAGACAGCCCATCTGATGCTGCGGCACATCGACAGGAAGCGAAAAGCCCTGAAGCTCAAACCGATGATCTATCCGCAACCCTTCAAGCCGGAGGAGTAGAGCATCATGTCACGACATATAACCGTTCGAATCGAGCGCTGCGTGGGCTGCCATACCTGTGAGCTTGCCTGTGCCATCGCCCACTCTCAGAGCCAGGACATCGAAGCCATGATCCTGCAGCGGGAGAATCCGGGCTACCGCATCCACGTGGAGACCTACGGTCCCCGCTCGATCCCCATCTCCTGTCAGCATTGCGAGGAAGCGGCCTGCGCCCTGGCCTGTCCTACCGGAGCGGTCAAGCGCAACGCACCGGGTAAGCCGGTATTGGTGGAAGAGGAGCGCTGCATCGGCTGCAGTATGTGCATACAGGCCTGTCCCTTCGGGGTGATCGCCCTGCGGCCTGACGGAAAGATTGCCTTCAAGTGCGATCTGTGTATAAGCCGCCTGGCTCAAGGGTTGGAGCCCGCCTGTGTCTCCTCCTGTCCGACCAGGGCTCTGCTCCTTCAGGACGATGAGCTGGCCAACAAGGACAAGCGTAAAGCGGCGGTACAGAAGCTGGCAGAGGCCCAAGCGGCCGGCGAGGAGGAGGTGGAGGCCCTCAGCGGTTGAGGAGCGAAGTTTTAAGCGGATGACCACGGTAACCGTGTGCGTGGGCAGCTCCTGTCACATCAAGGGATCCCGGCAGATCATTGTTCGATTCAACGAGCTGCTCAAGGAACACGGGCTGGAGGACAAAATCGAGCTGCAGGGATCGTTCTGCATGGAGCGCTGTGGTGAGGGGCTGAACTGGCAAATCGACGAGGAACCAGTCACCAGCAACAGCGTCGAGGAGGCGATCCTGACATTTATAGAAAAGGTAGTACAACCGTCGACGGATTCGGCCGCATCGAAACGGTCGAAAGCGGCGGACCATGGAGGCGAATAGGAGGGTGGCCGTGGCAAAGGCGGATCCGCCGGACGGTCGGGAGACATCTCCGTATATTGCGGCGATACTGGAGCACACGCCCAACGGGGTGCTGCTGGTGAACAAGGAGACCCGCATCCAATATGTGAACCCGTCGTTTCGGGCCATGTTCCATTGCGGGGAGGAGAAGCTCCTGGGAGAGCGGGCGGCCAGATTCGTGCACTGCGACTGTTTCGAACGTGCAATAGAAGCCGGCGGAAACCTCATGGTCAAGGAGAACATCCCGGATCACGAGGTGAGTTTCCGGGTGGGGCTATTCCCCATCGAGGGGGAGGATCTGTATTGCGGAATCTTCATCGATATCTCCGACGAGGAGGCCGCCAAGAAGCACTTGCGGGACCTTAGGGCTCAGACATTGGACCGAGCTCAGGAAGTGATTTCCCGGCAGATGAAAACGGCGCAGGAAATCGCTCGCCTGCTTGGCGAAACCACGGCGGAAACCAAGATCCTGCTGGTGAAGCTGATGTCGCTCTTTGAAGAAGAGAAAGAATGAGGCTGTTCTACGAGTGGGGTACCAAACAGGTTCATAAACACGGCGAGGAGCTGTGCGGCGACAACATCGCCATCTCCCGTCAGCCGGATATGGTCACGCTGGCTCTGTCCGACGGTCTGGGAAGCGGGGTCAAGGCTAACATCCTGGCCACCCTGACCACTCAGATCGCCATCCGCATGCTGCAGGACAACCTGCCCCTCGGGGAGGTTGTGCAGACCTTGAGTGAAACCCTGCCGGTGTGCGCCATTCGTAAGGTGGCCTATAGTACCTTCGCCATTGCCCAGTTCCACAGCGAAGGCTATGCCCGGGTAGTGGAGTTCGACTCCCCCCACGCCATCGTGCTGAGGCGGAGGAAGGTTCAGCCGGTCTCCTACGACGAGCGGACAATCGACGGAAAGACCATTTTCGAGACGGTCTTGAATCTTCAGGACGGCGATTGGGTGGTGTTCGTCTCCGACGGAGTGCTGAACGCCGGGATCGGCGGCGCCTACCCTCTCGGGTGGGGATGGGAGCTGACCGCAGGTTTTCTGGAAAAGCACGCCCACCGGGAACTGTCAGCCGAAGAGCTGGCCGACAAAGTTGCCGAGGCTGTCAGCGAGCTGTACCTGGATCAGCCCGGCGACGATGTCAGCATCGTGATCATAAAGGTGCGGCACAAAAAGCTGGCCACCGTGTTTACCGGCCCGCCGGCAAAGCGTAATGTCGAGACGGAGCTGGTCCACCGTTTGGTCAGCAGGGTGGGAAAGCTCGTGGTGTGCGGTGGGACCACGGCCAAGATTGTAGCCAGTCATCTGGGACAGCCACTGGAAGTCGATCTAAGCACGATCACCGCGGATGTGCCTCCGATCGCCCGGCTGAAGGGAGTAGACCTGGTCACCGAGGGAATTTTAACACTCACCCAGGTCAGGGACAGCTTAAGGGAAGGGGCGGACCGTAGAACGGTTCAGTACCGCAATGACGGAGCGGCCAGTTTGCTTCGTATTCTTTTGGACGTGGACCACACCCACTTCATAGTGGGACAAGCGGTGAATCCGGCCCACCAGAATCCGGATCTGCCCCATCAGCTGGGAATCCGCATGACCGTGGTCCGGGAGATAGCCGCGGAACTGCGCCTTAGGGGCAAAGAAGTTACCTATGAGGCAATTTGATTGCGAGGCCAGCCACGGGATTTTGAGCTGGCCGAAGAAATCGAAATCTACCTTGAGGTTTTAGTCGAGAATTGAGATTGGATTTGAAAATGGACAAAGAACTTGTTACACAGATCATCGATCGCTACGAGGCAGATCCGGGCATGCTGATCCCCATGATGCAGGATCTGCAAGCTGAGCATGGCTATCTGCCGCCAGAACAGCTGCGGATCATGGCTGCGGAGATGAATGTCCCCCTGACGCGGGTGTACGGCATAGCCATGTTTTACTCTTCTTTCCGGATGGCCCCCAAGGGTGCTCATGAAGTCACCCTTTGCATGGGAACGGTCTGTCATCTGAAAGGGGCTCCCCGTATATCCGAAGCCATCTGCGAGGAGTACGGAATCGTGCCGGGCGGGACCACCGCCGATAGACTGTTTACGCTTCAGGCGGTGAACTGCGTCGGCGCCTGTGCACTGGCACCGGTCATGATCGTGGACGGCAAATACTACGACGGGATCACGCCGGATTCGGCACTCGATATCTTGAGTGCTCTTCCTCGGGAAGAGGAGAAGGTGTCCGGCGTTCAGGCCGCCGAATCGTCTTCAGCGGGCGCAGGCGACGTGGAGGGAGCCTAAGTGGTAACGGCTACAAGAGAGAAAATCATTCATACCCCCAATGAGCTTGAAGCGTACAGGGAGAGGCTCTCCAAGAAGAATAAACAGAATGCACGGAGCGTCCGGGTTTGTATTGGCACCGGCTGCGCCGCCAAGGGCTCCCGCCGTCTGTTCGAGCTGTTCTGCGAAGCTGCCGCACAGACTGCCAGCGGCAATGGTGGTGACTCGGAGGTTCCCGGCAGGGCAGTCGTAATCGAATCCAAGCACGTGGGCTGCCACGGTCTGTGTGAGCTGGGCCCTATCGTTGTCATCGAGCCTGGAGAGATTCTATACCACAGCGTAGAAGAGCCGGACGTGGCGGAGATATTTCGAGAGACAATCCTGGGAGGAAGGGTGGTAGAACGGCTTCTGTACGAAGACCCGAAGACGGGGAAGAGGGCAAAAACCCCTGTGGAGATCCCCTTCTACAATGTGCAGAAGCGAATCGTCCTCCAGCAGAACGGACGTATCGATCCCACCGACATCGACGACTACATCGCCGTCGGGGGATATTCCTCCCTGGCCAAGGCGCTCAGTTCAATGACTGCGGAGGAGGTCATCGACCAGGTGGACGAGGCGGGTTTGCGAGGCCGCGGCGGTGGAGGATTTCCTACCGCTCGCAAGTGGCGCAGCTGCCGGTCGGTGCCGCTTTCCGACGGAATCCGCTATCTGATCTGCAACGGTGACGAGGGTGATCCAGGCGCCTTTATGGACCGCTCGGTGATGGAGGGAAATCCCCACTCGGTCCTCGAGGGCATGATCATCGGGGCTTACGCCGTAGGCGCCTCCCAGGGTTACATCTACGTGCGCAACGAATATCCCCTAGCCGTGGAGCACCTGAAGCTGGCCATAGATCAGGCTCGAAAGATAGGTGTTCTGGGCGAAAATATTTTGGGGAGCGGCTTCTCCTTCGATATCCGCATCAACCGTGGGGGAGGGGCTTTCGTCTGCGGTGAGTCAACAGCCTTGATGGCCTCGCTGGAGGGCCGAGCCGGTGAACCTCGAGCCAAGTATATACATACTGTAGAGAGCGGGCTGAACGGTCGACCTACCGTGCTGAACAACGTGGAAACCTGGGCTAATATTCCAGCCATTATCGGAAGGGGAGCTTCTGAGTTCTCCTCGATCGGTACCGGAAACTCGAAGGGAACCAAGGTCTTCAGTCTGGTCGGCAAGATTACCAATACAGGACTGGTGGAGGTTCCCATGGGGATCACCCTGCGCCGGATCATCGAAGAGATCGGCGGTGGGGTGAAAGACGGAAAAGCCTTCAAGGCGGTTCAGACCGGTGGGCCGTCCGGCGGCTGCATTCCGGCTGAGCATCTCGACGCCGCTGTCGATTTCGACGAGCTGACCCGTCTGGGATCAATGATGGGTTCCGGCGGCATGATCGTCATGGACGAAGACACCTGCATGGTGAACGTGGCCAAGTACTTCCTCGGCTTTCTTAGGAGCGAGTCCTGCGGTAAGTGCACCCCCTGCCGGGAGGGGATCGCTCAGATGCTCGCCATCCTCGAACGGATCAGCAGAGGAGAGGGTGATCCGGCAGACCTCGAAAAGTTGGAAACCTTGGCCGAGCTGTTGACCGAAGGGTCTCTATGCGCTTTGGGCAAGACCGCGGCCAATCCGATTCTCTCTACACTCAGGTACTTCCGCGGGGAGTATGAGGAGCACATCCGAAATCAGCGCTGTCCAGCCAAGGAATGTAAAGGGCTGTTCATCTACCAGATAGATCCGGAAACCTGCACGGGTTGCGGCATCTGCCGTAAGAATTGTCCGGTGAAAGCGATTACCGGGGAGCGTAAGCAGCCCCACGTGATCGATCAGGGGCTCTGCACCAAGTGCAACACCTGTTTCGAAAAATGCCCCTTCGGGGCCATAAACAAGGTATAGGGAGGCAATTCAGGTGCCCGTTGTTACGATAGAAGGAAAGACGGTTACGGTTGATCCGGAGACCACGATCCTGGAAGCGGCTCAGAAGGCCCACGTTTGGATCCCGACTCTGTGCCACCATCCCAGCTTCTCCACTCAGGGGAGCTGCCGGATCTGCCTGGTGGAGATTGAGGCTTCCGACGCCGCCGCGGGCAGGCTGGTGACGGCCTGCAGCTACCCGGTGCGGCGGGATATCACGGTGAGCGTAGCCAGTGAACGAGCCGTCCGGGTACGCAACGGGGTGATGCAGCTGCTGCTGGCCCGCAGCCCCGAGTCCGAGGAGCTTCGGGATCTTGCCGTCCGGATGGGTGTCGAGGGAACACCGTACCCCAAAGTGACAGAGAGTCAGCGCAACTGCATCCTCTGCGGTCTGTGCGTTACGGTTTGCGAGGAGGTGATCGGCGCTTCGGCCATCGGATTCGCCGGCCGGGGGGTGGAGCGGGCCGTGGCCGCACCGTTCCGGCAAGCCTCGGAGACCTGTATCGCCTGCGGGGCCTGCGCGGCGGTCTGCCCGGTGGGTACGATCCAGGTGCGTATTCATACAGACAGCGGAGAGGCGGAGATCTCTCCGTTCAAGAGCCGGTCCAAATTGCTGGTCTGCGAGGAATGCGGAGTACGTATGGTGAGCATCCCCGTGGCTCAGGCCATGAGTGACCGGGTGAAGATAGATTGGGAGGAGTTTCGGCGATTGGCTCGACTCTGCCCCGAGTGCCGGAGAAAGCAGGCCGTTAAGGCACTGGGACTCGGAGCGGCGGAAGGCAGCGCCACGCCTCTTGAAAAAATACAGGTTAATAACTAGGTGTAGAAAGGAGTCTTGAAAAGATGTCCAAGATCATCGCCACTGCAGCAATCCGCGGGGCCCACGCCATGGTGGCCCGGGCGGAGGAAGACCTCCAAAAAACCATCAAGGCCAAGGGCAAAGACGCCCAGGTGGCCTATCCCAACACCGCGTACTATCTGCCCATTATGCTCCTGTTCATGGGGCAGAAGGTGCAGAAGCTCGGCGATCTGGAGGAGAGCCTTCAGGAGGCTAAGAGCCTATTGGGGCGGATTCCCGACAACGAGCTGTGGCTTCCCTACCTGGGGGAGACCCTCGATTCCGGCGTCGCCACCCTGATCGCCGAGGAGATCATAGAGAGCCTCAAGTACGTCAACGGCAATCCCGTCGAGGGTATCTGGCTGGGCTTCACTCCGGACAACATCCTGCGCCAGCAGGGTATCAAACTCGTTGACGGACGCATGCCCGGTTTCGTAGCCATCGCCGGCTGCACCAAGAAAAACAGCGAGGCCGTGGATCTGATCCAGGGTTTTCAGGCCCGGAACATTCTCGTGTTCATGGCCGGCAATACCAACGGCAAAGCCATAGCCGAGCAGCTGGCCGAGGAGGGAGTGGAGATGAACTGGGATACCTTCACCGTTCCCTACGGCAAGGAGATCACAGCAGCCATCCACGCCCTCAACTTCGCCGCCCGTTCGGCCATGACCTTCGGCGGGGTGGAACCCGGCGACATGAAGGCCGCCCGGGAAATCCTGCTGTACAACAAGGAACGGGTTCACGCCTTCGTCATGGCTTTGGGTGCGGACAGCAAAGCCAAGGGACTAGATGACGGCCAACTGATCACCGACGAGAAGTACGCTACCGCTGCCGGAGCCATAAACTTCGGCTTTCCCGTCATCGCCGACGTACCGATTCCGGAAATCCACCCAACCGGGATCTGTACGTACGAGCACGTTATATCCGGTATCAAAATTGAAGAGATCATCAGCCGGGCCATCGAGCTGCGCGGGCTGACCATAAAGATCGAGGAGATCCCCATCCCCGTACCCTACGGCGCAGGTTTCGAAGGCGAGCGGGTGCGCAAAGAGGACATGCACGTTCAGTTCGGCGGCAAATATACGGATGCCTTCGAGCTGCTGCGCATGAAGACGCTGGAGGAGGTGGAGGACGGCAAGATCGAGGTCATCGGCCCTGAGATCGACGAAATGAAGCAGGGGGAAGCCTATCCCCTGGCCATCACAGTCGAGGTAGCCGGTCGGGAGTTTCAGGAGGATTTCGAGAGTGTGCTGGAGCGCCGCATCCACGAGTTCATCAGCTGCGCCCACGGGATCTTCCACATGGGACAGCGGTCCATTATATGGGTCCGTATCTCCAAAGAAGCGGCGGAGAAGGGTTTCAAGGTTAAAGACTTCGGCGAGATCCTGGTCGCCAAGTTCCACGACGAGTTCTCCAAGATCGTGGACCGGGTGCAGGTCAAGATCTACACGGACAAGGCCAAGGTGGCCGAGCTGGTCAATACAGCCAAAGAGGTGTACAACCACCGGGATGACAAAGTCGGGGCCATGACCGATGAGGATGTGGAGGAATACTACTCCTGCACCCTCTGCCAATCTTATGCGCCCAACCACGTGTGCATCGTCACCCCACAGCGACTCGGTCTGTGCGGCGCCTACACCTGGCTGGACTGCAAAGCCTCCCATCAGATCGACGAGCACGGGCCTAATGAGCCTGTGAAGAAGGGGGATGTGATCGATGCGAACAAGGGGCAGTGGTCCAACATCAACGCCTATATCGATGTGAAATCAAACGGGAACTTGAAGAAGTTCAACGCCTACTCCATAATGGAGGAGCCGATGACCTCCTGCGGCTGTTTCGAATGCATCGCAGCGGTGGTACCGGAGGCCAACGGGATCATGATCGTAGACCGGGATTTCACGGGCATGACACCGATCGGCATGACCTTCTCCTCCCTTGCGGGTCAGGTCGGCGGCGGACAGCAGATCCCCGGATTCACAGGGATCGGCAAACTGTACATCTCTAGTCCGAAGTTCATCTCCGGCGAGGGCGGACACAAGCGCATCGTGTGGATGACCAAACAGCTGAAGGATGAAGTGGCCGAGCGAATGAGACCCCAGCTGGAAGTAGAGGGCTTGTCCGATCTGTGGGACAAGATAGCCACGGAGGAGGATGCAGAGATGCCGGATCAGCTGGTGGAGTACCTTACCAAGGTTGGACATCCGGCCCTGGAGATGGAGTCGCTGTTCTAAGAAACGCCATAGGTTAAATAGCACGAGATATACATCTATCCAAAGGAGTAGAACATGGCATTAACAGGAATGCAGATCTATAAGAGCCTGCCCAAAACCAACTGCAAGGACTGCGGTCTGCCGACCTGCATGGCCTTTGCCATGCAGGTGGCGGCCAAGCAGCGGGCCCTGACCGATTGCCCGCACATTTCCGAGGAGGGTAAGGAAGCCCTCTCCGACGCTTCGGCTCCTCCCATCCGGCTGGTTAAGATCGGAGGAAATGGAAAGACCTTCGAGATCGGGCAGGAGACGGTGATGTTCCGTCACGAGGAAAAGTTTCACCGCCCCACCGGCGTGGCGGTTCGTGTTCCCGCCTCCCTTTCAGATGCGGACGCGGGGGCTTTGATCGAACGGGCCAACAAGAGCACCTTCACCCGTGTCGGCAAGGAGTTGCGGATTGCCCTCTGCGCGGTGGAGGTGGAAACCTCCGATCCGGCAGCCCGGGCCAAACTGGCCGCGGACAAGAGTGAAGTCCCACTGATTCTGGTGGGCGGCAAAGCGGATGCCCTGAAAGCAGCGGTGGAGGCAATTAAGGATCTGAAACCGCTGATCTATAAAGCGGACGCCTCAAACGTAGAGGCTCTGGCGGAGCTCGCAGCCGCGGCCAAAGTTCCTCTCGCTGTCGGCGGAAAGGATCTCGAGGAGCTGGCCGATCTGACCGGAAAGGCCAAGGACAAGGGAGCGGAGGATTTGGTATTGAGCTTCACGGCCAACGGTGGGCAGACCATCAGAGATCTAACGGTTGCCCGGCGGGCAGCCTTACGAAAGCAGTTCCGCCCTCTCGGCTATCCTTCATTAGTGGAGGTGCAGGCGAGTTCTCCCGACCTGGAGGGAATCCTGGGCGGGGTCTTTGCGGCCAAATACGCCGGAATCGTACTTATCAACGGAGTGGAGCCCTGGGAGCTGCTGCCGATCATGGTGACCGTCCAGGACGTGTACACCGATCCCCAGGTTCCGAACACGGTGGAGGCCAAGCTGTACGAGATCGGTTCTCCGAATGAAAACTCCCCTGTGATGTTCACCACCAACTTCTCCCTGACCTACTTCAGCGTGGCAGGAGAGGTGGAGCGCAGCAAGGTTCCCGCCTACATCAGCGTAGTCGACACAGAAGGGCTCGGTGTACTCAACGCCTACGCGGGAGACAAGATCTCGGCGGAAAAGGTCGTCAAAACAGTCACCGAGCAGAAGGTGTCGGACAAGGTCAAGCACCGCAAGTTCATCATTCCGGGTCTGCTGCCCATCTTCAGAGCCGAAATCGAGGATACCTCTGAGTGGGAAGAGGTAATCATCGGACCGGAATCGGCCAGGGAGATCCCGGCATTCCTGCAGAAGTGGCCAAACCTCTAGTGGGGCCGTTAACGAAACTGGTTTCATTGTCGGAACTCGAATAGGATTACACCGGACGGGATATAGATAAAAAAAATGTCCACCTACTCTGTTACCTTTATTCCCCAGAACAAATCGGTGCGGGTAGAGGCCGATACCAGCCTGCTGGAGGCGGCGCTGCGGGCCGGAATCACGATCAACAACCTATGCGGTGGCGACGGAATCTGCGGGCGCTGCAAGATGATCGTCAACCAGGGCAAGGTTACCGGCAGGGTCTCTGCCAAGCTGACCCGGGACGAGATCCGCCGTGGTTTCGTACTGGCCTGTCAGACTCCGGTGGAAGACAACCTGGTGGTGGAAATCCCGGAAGAGACCTGGGCCAAAGAGAAGGTGGTAGCCGCGGCGGACGCAGCCCGCTTCAGGGATCTCACCGAGGGCTGGGAGTACGAGAAAGATCTGGAGCCTGCCCCTTTGGTCACCAAGGTGTACCTGGAGATCGAAGAGCCGGATCTGGCCAACAATATGGCCGACCACCAGCGGGTGGACGACGCTATCCGCAAAGCCCTCAAGTATCGCTCGATGCAGATGGGCTTGAAGATCATCAAGAACCTCCCCGAGATTCTTCGCATCAATGATTACAGAATCACCGCCACGGTGGGCCTGCGTCGGGACATAGCCGAGGTGATGAACATCGAGGGCGGAAACACCGCGGAGAGTAATTTCATGGCCGTGGTGGATATGGGTACGACCACGATCGTAGCGCACCTGCTAAACACCAACACGATGGAGACCATCGACGCCCGGGCTTGTTTCAACTCTCAGGGGATCTACGGCCGGGAAGTGACCCGCCGTATGATCACAGCCGAGCAGAAGGGGGTGGAGGAACTGCAGAGGCTGCTGGTGGAGGACATCAACAGCCTGATCGACCAGCTGGCCGATGCCAACAACATCAAGCTCAAGGACATTACAGCCGTGGTCTGTTCGGGAAATACAGCCATGGGCCATTTCCTGCTGGGCCTGTGCACCAAGAATATCCGCAGGAATCCCTACGTGGCCACCACGGTCTCCCCGCCCCCGCTGCGAGCCGCGGAGGTTGGGCTGAATATAAATCCGAGAGGACTGCTGTACAGCCTTCCGGCGATCAGCGGCTGGGTCGGCAGCGACATCACCGCCGGTATCCTCTCCACCCGCATGAACGAACGGGAGGAGCTCAGCCTGCTGCTGGACATTGGAACAAATGGGGAGATCGTGATCGGGAACAAGGAGTGGCTTGTATCCGCATCAGCCTCCGCCGGACCGGCCCTGGAAGGGGCCAGTGTGGACTGCGGCATGCGGGCTGAGGCCGGAGCGGTGGAAAAGATCCACGTGGAAAACGGCGCGATCAAGTACCAAACCATCGACAACAAGCGACCCAAGGGCATCTGTGGATCCGGGATCATCGATGCGGTAGCAGTGCTCCTGGAACAGGGCTACATCAACCGCTCCGGTGTTTTCGTGGAGGAGGAGAAGCCGCGGGTCGAGATTGTGGACGGTTTGAAGCGCTACATCATCGCCGACGGCAGGGAGACCGGTACCGGACATCCTGTGTATATCAGCGAATCAGATATCGAGAACGTGATCACCGCAAAGGCGGCGATCTTTGCAGCCATGAAGATCCTGTTGCGTCGTCTGGACCTGAGCTTCGAGGATATTCAGCGTTTCTGTATCGCCGGTGCCTTCGGCTCCTACATCAACATCGATCATGCGGTGGGCATCGGGCTGATACCCGATCTGGAGAGGAAAAGATTTGAGTTCGCCGGCAACACCTCGATCAAGGGGGCCAAGATCGTTGCCTTCTATAAGGAAGCTCTGTATAAGATCGAGAAGATCCGGGAGGACACCACCTATTACGATCTGATGGGTGCCAACGATTACGTGGAGGAGTTCCAGAAAGCGATGTTTCTACCCCACACGGACATTGAAATTTTTCACAGGAGCGTGAGTCTTGCCTAAGAGTATAGCCGTCGCCGGCAAAGGAGGAACGGGAAAAACCACCATCGCCGCCCTGCTGATTACCCAGCTGGTGCTCGCAAAACGAGGCCCGGTGTTGGCCATCGACGCGGATCCGGACAGCAATCTGGGGGACCTGCTGGGAGTCGAGCCGGAGCAGTCCATCGGGGACCTGCGGGAGGAAGTGCTCGACGCCATGAAGAAACTGCCCCCCGGGATGACAAAGGCCAACTACGTGGAAGCGGGTCTTCATCAGATCATCGAGGAGGCCGACGGCTTCGATCTGATCACCATGGGCAGGGGAGAAGGTGCGGGCTGCTATTGCGCCCTCAACAACATGATCCGCAAGTTCTCCGACGACCTTACCCCCTCGTATAACTGGGTGGTTATGGACAACGAGGCCGGGCTGGAGCACCTGAGCCGGCGAACAACCCGGAATATCGACGCTCTGCTGGTTGTGGTCAGCGACAATCCTCTTTCCCTGCGCTCGGCAGAGAAGATACAGGCCATCACCGACGATCTGGATACCAGGATCCGGCGCAAGTATATCGTCACCAATATGATTCCCGATGCCAAGATGGAAACCTTCAAGCGGCGCCTGGAGCCGTTCCGGATTCCCCATTTGATCGATATTCCCTACGATTCTAATCTTGAAGAAGTCATTTTCCAGGGTGAACTGCTTAAGAACTTGAACGGCTCCCCTATCATGAAAACCATTCAGACCATCATTGAGACTGTTGGAGGAGAAGATGCAAATTCCTGACGTAACTGAAAAATGGACAGCCCCCATCAACACCGTCACCATCGGTGCAACCAAAGAGCAGGGGGGAACGCGAGCCAAGACGGTGACCGTGGGGGGGCAGACGACTCTCCCTTTTCTCACCTTCGAGGGGGAGCTCCCCCACAAGCCCGCGATCGCCGGTTTCGTGGCGGACACGCCACCGGAATGGCCCGATGTGTTGAAGCAGGCCATTGGCAAGGAGATCGACTCTCCTGTGGAATGGGCTCAGAAGTGTGTGCAGGAGTACAAGGTCGATCTGATCAGCCTCAAGCTGGTCGGGGCCGACCCGGCCGGCAAGGATGCCCCTCCGGAGGCCTGCGCCAAGGTGGTTGAGGACGTGCTCAAGGCCGTTGATGTACCCTTGATCCTCTGGGGCTGTGGGGATGATGAGAAGGACAACCTGGTGCTTCCCGACTGTTCCCAGGCAGCCAAGGGCGAGAACTGCCTGATCGGCTCGGCCAAGGAGACCAACTACCGCACGGTGGTGGCGATCTGCAAGTCCGACAAGCACAAGATCATCGCAGAAGCACCAGTGGATATCAATATCGGCAAGCAGGTCAACATCCTACTTCAGGATGCGGGTTTCGACCTCAAAGATGTGATCATGTTTCAGACAACCGCGGCCCTGGGTTACGGCTTCGACTACGTGTACACGATTCTCGAGCGGGCTCGTATCGCCGGACTGAAAGGGGACAAGCTCATGGCCTGCCCCCAGATCTGCGACGTCGGCGGGGAGGTATGGCGCATTAAGGAGGCCGTGGTGGACGAAGACGTGCTGCCTGGATGGGGTAAGCTGGCCAAGCGCGGACCGATGTGGGAAGCCACCTGCGCCACGGTATACCTTCAGGCGGGGGCAGACATCCTGATCATGGCCCACCCCGAAGCCATCAAGAACGTACAGGCCAACATCGAGCAGTTTTCATAAAGGAGAGAATCATGATATTTATCGGTGAACGAATCAACACGGGATTCAAGGACATCAAAGCCGCGGTTGCCAACAAGGACGCCGATGTGCTTAAAAGTTGGGCGGTCAAGCAGACCAAGGCCGGCGCCACCTATCTCGATGTAAATCTGGGCGCTGTGTCGAACAAGCCCGAGGACCTCTGCTGGATGATCGAGCAGGTTCAGGCGGCTTCGGATCTGCCGATCTCCATCGATACCAACAAGCCCTCGATGCTCAAAGAAGCGGTGCCTCTGTGCAAGAAGCCGCCCCTGATCAACTCCACCACGGCGGTGGATGAGAAGATGGAGGATATGTTTCCCATCGTGGCTGAAGCCGGTGCTTCGATTATCGGTCTGGTAATGGATGAGGAGGGCAGCCCCAAGAGCGCGGACAAGCGGGTGGAGAATGCCGGTAAGCTGCTGGCCAAGGCTATGGAGTTCGGCATCAATCCGGAGCAGCTTTTCCTCGACCCTATTGTCATGCCCCTGAAGTACATGCAGGAGCAGGCCCAGGAAATCCTGGCGGCGGCCAACCAGTTTAAGCTGTTCAGCGATCCGCCGCCCCACATCGTCTGCGGGCTGTCCAACATCTCAAATGGCACCACCCAGAAGAAGTTGATCAACCGCACCTTCGCGGTCATGCTGGTGGCCAACGGGCTGGATGCGGTGATCTGCGATGTTACCGACGAGGATCTGGTGGACGCCCTGCTCACAGCCGAGCTGGTGATGAACAAGCAGATCTATGCGGATAGTTACATAGAGGCCTTCCGCTCCTAGAAGCAGAGCCCAACCATTACCGCATTAACCTACGGGATGCGTCGCAGCAGATCGTCTTTGTATTGAATCATGAATCTCATTCAATGGGGCTGGAACGCCTCATTTGAACAACAATTCGAGAAAATAAACAACGACGGTTCCTGTCTACCGGCACGGGTCATCTATGCTCAACGACAGCGCTACAGGGTGGTCAGCGGGGAGGGAGTTTTTTCGGCCCGGGTGAGCGGGCGCTATCTCTATCTGGCGGGCTCGTCTGCCGATTTCCCAACCGCCGGCGATTGGGTGGGTGTACGGATTGATAGAGAGGATACCAGCGCTAAAAACGTCGCGGTCATCCACTTCACCATCCCCCGCAGATCCTGGCTGTCCCGTAAAGTTGCCGGAGACAGGATCGAGGAGCAGCTGATCTGTGCCAATATCGACAGAGTTTTCTTGGTCGCTGGTTTGGATAGAGATTTCAATCCGCGCCGAATCGAGCGCTATCTCTCCGCCATCTTCGAAGGGGGAGCGGAGCCGGTGATTGTGCTGAACAAAATCGACCTCTGCGGGGATCTTGAGTCCCGGATGGCGGAAGTTGGGACCGTAGCGTTTGATCTGCCGGTAATCTGCACAAACGGCCGGAGTGGGGCCGGTTTGGAGCAGCTCGACCCGTATTTGCAGCAAGGCACGACCGTGGCGTTTGTGGGTTCATCAGGGGTGGGTAAATCCACCATCATCAACCAACTGTTAGGAAGGAACGTTCAAGCAACGCGAGGCTTGCGCAGCGACGGCAAAGGACGGCACACCACCAGCCATCGGGAGCTCTTCCAGATTCCAGGACAAGGGATGGTAATCGATAATCCAGGAATGAGGGAGCTGCAGCTCTGGGCTCATGAGGAAAGGCTGGCGGACACCTTTGCTGAGATCGAGTATCTGGCCGAGCAGTGCCGATTCAGCGACTGTGGTCACGAAAATGAACCGGGGTGTGCCGTTCAGCGGGAGGTCTCGGCGGGAAACATCGATCCGAAGCGCCTGAGCAGCTATCTCAAACAGAAAAGGGAGCTGGAACTTCTGTCCGCAACCGATAAGCTCACAAGCCAGGAACGCTACAACCTGCGGCGACAGGAGAGTCGACGGTGGCACAAGATGATCCGGGATCGCTTCAAAGACAAGTATTGAGCTTGCGGTCCTGTCTCAGAACCAGGTCTGTTTTTTGTACTCTCCATAGCGCCGGCCGAAGTGCCGTTCCAGGTTCTTTTCCTCGAAATGGGTCCAGACGACGATGATGCCTGCCCAGAGGAAGGTGGAGAAACAGGCAGAATCCGATCACCGCCAGAGGTGCGCCGGCGGACATCGAAACGGCGGAAGGGATATTCATCTTGACCGGATCGGCACCGCACCAATATCCCCATCCGAGATATCCGAGAAAATTAACGACCAGCAAGAAACGGAAGTCAATTATGTTGATTCCTCTTCTATAGATGGATATGTGGGCCACCAGGCGCAGGAGGTAACTGAGCAAGCAGAGGGCAGCACCCAGGATCATTAGAATCAGGTTTGGGACGCTCGCTTCTTGGTACACGAGAAAGGGCATTATCCCATTCTATTCCGTGACCCGCAGCTTGTACAGATTCGGCGTATTTCAGGGCAGCAGTTCCGAGGCGTGGCGCTGGATCTTCTGGATCGCCGTGGCGATCTCTTGGACGTCCTGCTCGTCCCCGAGAAAGGCGAAGTGGGGGATCCAAACCGTCTCATAGGCAGCCTTTTCCGTGACCGGAAAACTGCGATCCAATACCTCCTGCATACGCCGTTCACTGCTATTGTCCCCAGGCAGCAAACGGCCTTTATAGGCGCCGCTTTCGAAGAGATCCAGGGCATGCAGGGGCGGGTAGCTGGCCTGTTCCGGGATGCCTTCGGCTTTCAGGGCTTCAATGAAACGCTCTCGCGAAAGCCCGGCGAATGCTTCCTGATCGTAGTGGAAGATGTAGGCGTAGTGGCCGTTGTGGGTGCAGCGTTCATCCAGCCGCTGGGGTGTGATTCCCTGAACGGCACCAAGCAACTCGTCCAGTAGCCGGGAGTGAGCGAAGCGCTTCGCCCCCTGTGCCTCCAGGCGTCGGAGCTGCACGGTCAGAACCGCTCCCTGCCACTCGGAGAGCCGGTAGTTCGAACCGTAGTTGTAGTGGTCGTAGAACCACTTGCCCGGCAGCCGGCCGCAGTCATGGACTGAGCGGACTTTCTCCTCGTAGGCCTCGTCGTTCGTGAGAATAATTCCCCCCTCTCCCGCGGTCATCAATTTGCTGGCCTGAAAGCTGAAGGTGCCGGCGATCCCGAAGGTGCCGATTTTACGCTTTTTCCACTCCGTTCCATGGGCGTGAGCCGAATCTTCGATTAAAAGAAGATGGTGACGGGACGCCATTTCCGCCAGTCGATCCAGGTCTGCCGGATGGCCCGCCATGTGCACAGCGATGATCGCTCGCGTGCGATCTGTGATCGCTGCCTCGACCTGGTCCGGATCTATGCAGTAGGTTCCGTCCTGTACATCTACCAGGACAGGCAGCGCACCGGTTGACAGTACCGCACTGGCTGTAGCCACGAAAGTGAAGTCGGGGAGGATTACCTCATCACCGAAACCGACTTCCAGGGCGGAAAGGGCCACCTCAAGAGCATGCGTTCCATTTGTTACGGCGATACCGAACTTCGCCTGGTGATAGGCGGCAAAAGCCCTTTCAAACTCCAATGTCCTGGATCCTGGGGTGCGCCACCACTGTCGACTGTGAAGCACCTCCTGCAGTGCCTTCTCTTCCCCCTGATCGAAGTACGGCCAGGGGGGAAAAGCTTTGGTCTTTGTCTTTGCGCCGCCTTTGATTGCCAGCATTGATCGGTCCTCCTGGTTCGGATGGCAGATTACCTTGACTGATATTAGTTAGGAGAGTAATCAGTTTATCTGATTTGGCTGAGCGACTCAAGGAGCCGGACCGGGTCAGAACAACCGGTTGTCCGAAAAGCCGCCAGAGGGTATGTTTTCAGTAGAGGATATCATGCAGAATACGAGTTCTTATCCATCGCCGATTCAACGGATCATCCAGCCCAGGGCGGTGGATCTCGGCGGCTTTGTTGTTCGCCGCAGCCTTCCGGCCGCGGGATACCATTCGGTGGGACCCTGGGTGTTCTTCGACCACATCGGACCGGCGGCCTTTTCCCCCGGAAGAGGTGTGGATGTGATTCCCCACCCCCACATCAACCTGGCGACCGTCACCTATCTGTTCGAGGGGGAAATCGTTCACCGGGATTCCATCGGGAGCGTGCAGACCATCACTCCTGGAGCCATAAATCTGATGGTGGCCGCCCGGGGGATCGTCCACTCGGAACGAAGCGGTCCTGAACTGCGGGCCAAGGGTCATCGTTTGAACGGACTGCAGCTGTGGTTCGCCCTGCCGGAGAGCGACGAGGAGATCGAGCCGTCCTTCGATCACTACCCCGCCGGAGACCTGCCCCGCGCCTCGATCGATGGCGTCGGGCTGAGGGTGATGATCGGCTCGGCTTACGGGCTTCGTTCTCCGGTAAAGACTTTTTCGCCAACCCTTTACGCGGAGGCGGACATGCCGCAGGAAGGCGGGCTTGTTCTGCCAACCGAGGTGGAGCAAAGGGCGGTCTACTTAGTTTCTGGCGCCTTGAGTGTTCATGATTTCGAGCTGCGGGAGCATAGTCTGATAGCCTTTGAACCGGGAAGCGAGGTGCGACTCTCTGCTCGGGAGGACAGCCGTCTCACTTTAATCGGCGGAACGCCACTGGGCAGGCGCTATATGTGGTGGAACTTCGTCTCCTCCCGGAAAGAGCGCATCGAACAGGCCAAGGCAGACTGGAAAGAGGGGCGTTTCCGGATGGTTCCGGGAGAAACCGAGTTCTATCCCCTGCCGCAGAGGGATGCCTTTTCGGAAAAAAACGGGTAGACCGCCGAATGATATTCGATCGTTATCACATCGTTGAAAGTTGAGAACCCGGGGATCATCCAGACGTTTGTAACGGATGGAAGTTTCTCTGTGCAAATAAACTATATAGACCTGATCTCTGAGAACTTAAATAAAGGAGGGATCAAACCGACCCGATCCCTCTTGATTCAGTGCAGTGTTAGAGCTGGGATTACCAGCGGTTTCGTGAGCCGCTGGAGGTTCGGGAGCGATCCTCCCGGGGTTTGCTGATATTTACTGTCAAATTTCGGCCTCCGAGCTCGCTGCCGTTGAGCGCTTGTATCGCCTGCTCGGCCTCTTCTTGAGTGCTCATCTCGACGAAGCCAAAGCCCCGGGAACGATCGGTGTATCGGTCCGTAATGACCTTTGCAGATTCTACGGTCCCGTGGGACTCGAAGAGTTCCGCCAATTGTTCATCCGTAACTGAGTAGGGTAGACCACCCACGTATAGTTTTTTGTTCATTTTCTCCTCCTAGAGAATCAAACCATCATCTTTTTTGCTTAGGACCGTCAAAGGAGCAGAACGTGAGTCTGGTCGGTTAACCCTGCCGGTACGAATCGCAAAATCTAAAATGATCGGGTTCCTGAATGTACTGCTGCGAAAAATACTGTTTTCATTAAATAAAGTCAATCGCTTCTTGCGGTAAATCGGTCGTGGATCACAGCGACGATCCGACAATCGTTACTTGCACGAATCGGTAATTTGTATCATTATAGCCTAGTACGGTCTTATTTGAGAGTATAGGTACGAACTTTTGCGAATAACTTAGGTCCTGATAGAAATACCTGGGAATCCTCTTGGAGGTTGTCCCTCTCGTGTCAGGTTGAGCACCGTCTGTCAAATAATACCTGCTATCTATTTGGGGAAATCCTCTTCCCCGACAACGACAGGTGGTGTTGACGATGAAAATTCTGCTGGTCTCCCCGTGTAAAGACCCTAACTTCAAGAAGTCGAAATTCCTCATGATACCGCAACTTGCACTACATCTGATTGCCGGACTGACTCCGCCCGAACACGAAGTGCGCATCCTCGAAGAGGAGCTGGAGACCATCGACCTGGAAGAAGATTGCGATCTGGTGGGAATCAGCTGTATGACATCGAATGCCACCCGGGCCTATGAGCTGGCTGGGGAGTATAGGAAGCGTGGACGTACCGTGGTGCTCGGGGGAGTGCACCCGACCCTCTTGCCCGATGAAGCCCTCCAGCATTCCGACGCCGTGGTCGTAGGGGAGGCGGAGGGAGTGTGGGAACAGGTGGTTGCGGATGTTCAGGCGCGCAAGGTGCAGAGGGTGTATCACCAGCCCTCTCCCTCCTTGGAACGCTATATCGGCATGGGCAACCGCAGGAACACGAAAAAGAGACTCTTCGACGTAGTCCCGGTGATGACGACCCGAGGATGCCCGTACAACTGCGAGTTTTGCTGCGTGCACGATATCTTCGGGCGACGGATCAGGCATCTGCCGGTGGACAATGTCGTTCGAGACATTGAAGAATCGGAAGGTAAAATTTTCATCTTTCTCGATGACAATATCATTGGTGATCCCGTGTATGCCAAACAGCTGTTTCAGGCCATCAAGCCGCTGAAGATAAAATGGGTCGGACAAGCCTCCCTGTCCTTTGTCAAGGACGAGCAGATGATGCGGCTGGCCAGTCAGAGCGGCTGCAAAGGATTGTTCTTTGGTCTGGAGAGTGTGTCCCAGACTCAGCTGAAGCGGATGCGCAAGGCCATCAAAGAGGTGGGCAAGATCGGCGAGGCGGTCCAGAAAATAAAGGACTTCGGCATCTACTTTCACGCCTCCATGATCTTCGGCTTTGACAGCGACACTAAAGATACCTTTGCGGATACCCTGGATTTTCTCGAGAAAAACCACATCAGTTCGGCTTCGATCAACGTGCTCACCCCTTATCCGGGAACCGAAGTGTTCCGAAGCTTCAAGGAACAGGGACGATTACTCACCGAAGATTGGCGATACTACGACCACTCCACAGTTGTCTTCCAACCGAAGAATATGAATCCTTTCGAGCTTCAGGCCGGCAGGCTTTGGGCTATGAAGCAGTTTACCCAGATGTCATCGCTGCTTCGACGCCTTCCCGACCATTTGGATTTTCCTCTCCTGCACCTGGCTATGAACCTTGGATTTCAGGCCGCCTGCAAGCACGAGCTACGGGAGCTGCCGGAGTTGGCGGCGCGTCTGTTTCCAGTTCCGGAGAGCGAGTTGTCGGAGCAGCGGGGTATCCCACTGCGGAGCCTGCGATTGACGGACCTGATGGCTCGCGGTCTGCTGAGAGCTGATAGAAGCACCGGAAACTGAAGGAGGACCTGTAGATGCTGATCAAACATGTATTGTATCTGGTTAATGTTTTCGTCAGAGCTTTCGAGCGCACTATCGGGTGGGTCGTGGGAGTTATGGATTCCCTTAGTGTGATCTGCGGTCGTAGGATCGTCGTGGATTTGGTACTCGAGCTCCTCGAATGGATTGACCAGCTGCTCGAAGTTGGAAAACGATACCTCGAACGGGTGAGTAAAACGCTGAGGTATCGGCTGTATTTTGAAGCTGTCACCCGACCCATGCAAACTCGCTACCGCGAGCTAAAAAGAAATAGATTGTAAGCCGCGTCTCCTCCCCGCTTTGTTGCGCTCCCGTTGAATGAATTCACAGGAAATGGTGTATTCGATAGAGCGGAAGCATCGAGAGGCAATTTGATTATCACTGCGGCGGGTCGGTATCTGTTTGCCTTTAACAACAATGACGAGCTCATCGATACGATCCCACGGTATATTAATGTATGGAAGCGATAGTACTTGCCCCCCTTTGCTCGTTTTTTTGAAACCGGTCGATCAGATTCGCGTATATTATTCGAATAAGTATGCAGGACTGTTTATTTGACATCAGAAAGTCGCAAAAACGCAGACGCCGAAGATCTCTGGGCGGTTCAGGCGACCTTGAACGGCAATCCGGCAGCCTTTGAAGGGATCGTCGAACGATACACGCCGCTTTTGTACTCTCTAGCCTACCGACTGCTCGCTTACGGCGAGGAGCCGGAAGATGCGGTTCAGGAGATACTCGAAAAAGTGTTCCGCAGTTTACCCCGATTTCGAATCTCTCAACGTTTCTTTCCCTGGATGTACACCATCGGCTTGAATCACCTGCGTTCGTTGGCACGACGAGGAAGACGCCGAAGCCGGCTCAAGATACGGACGGCGGAACCGCAACGCCTTCTGGAATCGGTAGCCTCTGAACAGGGCAATCCGGAAAGACAGAGTGAGATGCAGGAGGGGGAACGCCTTGCACAGCAGGCCCTCGATACGCTGCGCATCGAATACCGAGAAGTGTTCGTGCTCAGGCAGATCCAGGGGTTCTCTGTGCGGGAAGTAGCGGAGGTGCTGCAGATCCCCGCAGGGACTGTGAAAACCTATCTTCATCGGGCGCGAAAGGGGATGATCGATTATCTGTCCGGAAGGGGCTGGGAGTGAAACCCCAGCCGCCTGCGGGCGTATAGAGAAGTGGAGTGAGATAGTAATGACCTGTGAGCAGTGGAGTGAGGAGTTCAAACGTTGGCTCGATCAGGACTGGACGAAGCGGATCGATCTGGAATGCCCGTCCTCTGTGCGGCAGCACGCTCAGAGCTGTCCACGCTGCGGTCCCAGGCTGCAGGCGGCCCTGCTGCTGGTTCAAGGAACGCCCCTTTACCGGCAGGCTCCTCCCGGTCTGGCAGAGCGGATCGCCGCCCGCCTGGGTAGCAGGGAATCGCTGCGTCCCAGACTCAAGCCGCTGTGGATCGGAATTCCCGCCGCTGCGGTGTTGGTCATTGCCTTGAGCATCGGCCTGATGCTGTCGCGGCCGGGAGGCGAGGCCAAGGAAACGATCGTGGTCCGTTTCGAGCTTACGGCTCCCGAAGCCAGAGAGGTAGCGGTGGTCGGAAACTGGAATCGCTGGGATCCGCAAGCCCAAAAGCTCGAAGACCGGGACGGGGATGGCGTATGGGAAATCGAAATTCCTTTGAAACGGGGCCAGGAGCACCAGTATCAGTTCCTGATCGACGGTCAGACCTGGATCCCCGATCCAGAAGCTCCCCTACAGGTCGAAGACGGCTTTGGCGGAGTCAATTCTGTCTTGCAGATCTAGGAAACCGGAAGGAGTATAAAGATGAATCGACTGGGAATCGCTATTGCGGCGGTGCTGTTGTTGTTCGTCCTGCCGCTGTGGAGTCAACAGTCAGCCGCTGCTCCCGATTTTGTGGAAGCGCTCCAGGAGCGCCTGACCAATGAAGGCTGGAGCCGGGAGGAGATACAGGAGCTGATCGGCCAGGAAGTGGACTGGAGTCAGGCGGGATTCCGGGATGCCGCGATGGTTGCTACCTGTCTGGTCTATGCCGAGGGTGAAGAGCAGATCGGTCCCTACGGGCAGGCACAGCTAGCAGCAGCGGTGATGAGTATGGCCCGGGAGATGCGAGCTCTGGGGTTCGGAGAGCCCCAGATTATCCGCACGGCCCTGAACGGGACCCGGGAAGCTCTCGCTGAGTTGAGCAAGCTCCGGGATCGGGAACGCAGCCAGGAAGACTCGGATACCGGGGCGGGAGAGCTGATCCGCAACCTCATCCGCCAAGAGCTGCAGACCGCAATGCATCTGCAAGCTCGTCATAAGGTGCGGAGCAGAGTGCAGGAGGAGAAACACAGCCGACCCGCCGACCTATTGGTGCCGCCCGGCCCCCAGGGACCTGGCGGCCCTGGCCGGTGGGCACCTGGCCGGTGAGCACCTGGCCGGTAAGCACACTCATGAAACCTTTCCCCGCGGGTAGTGCTGGTTTCCCGCGGCCTTGGCTCATCGGTTTTCTGTGTGCTGTTCTGCTGTTGATCAGCTCCACGGTTTGCGCACAGACCGTAGAGACAACCCTGGCCCGCAGCGGCTACTCCGAGGCGCACAAAGACTCGATCATTGCTTTCTTTGCTCAGATCGAAAACGACGGGATTCCCGGAGAAATGCTCCTGCCCAAGCTTGAGGAGGGCATTGCCAAGCGCGTCCCCGCGCCGAAAGTGCTCGCTGCCTTGAAGCGTGAGTCCGAAAACCTGCAGCAGGCCCGAGAGCTGATTCTGCGTATCGAAGGTGGTGAGCGACTGCTTGCCGACCGAGCCTACTGGGCTCGAACAGCCAATCTCTTGGCCACCGATGTTTCTGCAGCGGAGATCGAGAGATTGATCGTTCTCTGCAGGACCCGAATCGAGGGCTTTCGGCCGGCCAGCTACCTGTACGTGGCCATGTTGAATTGGGGATTGTCTGGGGAGCCCGCCTTCGATCTGATCGCTACTCTCCTGGCTTCGGCGCTTCCCCCGGACAGCTACATGGGTGTCATGGATCTGCTGGCCACCGGAAGAAGACGGAGAATCCCGCCGGAGGAGCTCATTCGGCGGATCCAGGAGCATTTGCAGCACGCAAGCACGATCAAGGAACTGGAAAAATGGATCTACTAGAGAAAATGTCATCTTTTGGCAGGAAGTGGTTCGCCAGGATCTTTCCCCTGGTCCTTGTGTTGACAGGATCGTTTCCGGTCCATGGATATGCCCCGACCGTGCTTCTCGGTTTGTACGGACTGGAACAGATTGCTCAGGATCAGGGTGGCCAGCCGGCTGTCCGGGCCAGCGGATTGGTATCCTGGCGCACCCTGATGGCTGAAAATGCCTCCCTCGCTCTGTACGCCCGCAGCCTCGTGGACCGCAGCCTGCTCGAGAGTGGACAGTTCTACGATTCCCACACCCTCTCCATCGATACCCTGATTCGGGGCGAGGCGGGGCGCATCTTTCTGGAAGGAGGTCTCAACGGCTCGTGGATCGGGACCTTCGAAGGCCAGGCTCCCTACTTCCGTCCGGATTGGCGGGTCGGCTATGAGCGTGACCGGGACCACGTCCTGACCTCGTTCGCCTATTCAGGATACTACCTCTCCCAGCCTGGCGACAGTGAGGATGCCCTCTTCCAGGGTCTGACCCTGGGATTGGCTGTCGATCCATCCATACGCCTGCGCTACGGCCTGGAGATTCTCGGCGGCTGGGAGCTCTGGACCGAGGAGAGTCGGAACGACCTTCTGGGATCGGTGAACGCCTCGGTAGGCGGCTTGATCGGTTATTTCGTAGACTGGCGGATCGCCGCTCAGGGCGGCCTGCGATGGTCTGAAGCGAGCGAGGAGAGCAACCTGTATTTATCCCTCGACAGCGATTGGGCCTGGAGCCCCCACCGGCAGGTATCTCTGGAATTGGGGATCTTTACCAGGGAAGAGATATACCTCTGGACGGGTACTATTCCCGCTGTTCCTACAATATTTTCCGCAGGAGTGAATTTTAGGGGCGATTGGACGCCCAACGACAGGCTGTACCTTGTGACGGAGCTCTCCGCTTCCCGCAAGTTCGCAGACGATCCGGCGGATAGCTGGTGGAGCATGCTCGCGCAGGCCGGGATAGAGTTTCGTTTTTGATTCAGGATTTGATGAGCTCGATCTGTCGCCATTTGCCGCTGCGGAAGCGCATGAACATCACCAGACCCAGCCCGATAACAAAGGCGATGAAAACGAGCCAAACCGTGACCGGATCCGCCTGGATAGAGCGGATCAAGAAAATAGCGATCCCAGAGAATACCCAGTGCAATCCAATCGAGGTCCTCATGACCCAGCGAGTATCGCCTGCGCCACGGAGTGCTCCCGTGAATACCAGCTGCGCCGAATCCGCCAAGGTGTAGACAGCGGCCAGCCTGAGCATGACGATGGCAAGAGAGGCGATCTGGGCTGCGTTCGCACCGAAACCGGAGGAGAAGGCTCCCACCAGATAGCGGGTTGCGAAAACGAAAAGCAGCACCATCGCACCGGAATACACCCAGGCGACGCGAAGGGCGACGTAGGTGGAGCGCCTCGCTTCCTCCCGATCCCCGGCTCCGATGTTCTGACCCACCAGCGCCGTGGTGGCGTGGCTCATGCCCAGCATAGGGATGAAAGCCACAATGTCCCAATTGAAAGTGATGGTGACCGCCGCTGCGACCACAGTCCCATAGGAGTGCATGAACTGTACGAAGAGGTTGAAGGCGGTCACGCTCAGGAACATCTCGAAACCCGCGGGCACTCCGAAGCGAAGCAGTTTCCCCATGATCTGCGGCCTGAACTTGAGAGATCTGTTGGTATTGAACTGGCTGCGATTCGCTCCGCGGAGGTAGAACAGGAGAAGGATGACGAAGATTGTTGCGTTTCCGGCAATCGTACCGATGGCCGCCCCTTGCAGTCCCAGTGCGGGGAATCCGAACTTTCCGAAGATCAGCACGTAATTGGCCGGGATGTTGACGATCATGCCCACGATGTTTGCCAGCATTACGACCGTGGTGCGGCCGATGCCGAGAAAGAATCCGGCCAGGGCATAGCGGAGTATCAGAAAGACAGATCCGAAAATCAAGGTTTGGAAGTACAGATACCCCAGCTCGATCTGCTGCGGCTGGTGGCCGGCCAATACGAAGAAATAGCGCACCAGCGGGGAAAGGCCGAGAAGCAGGGGATAACAAACCAGGGCTACGAGGATCGATTGAAAGGTAGCTTCCCCACATTGTTCGTATCGTTTGGCACCGTAGTATTGGGCCACGATCGCAGTGACGTACCCTACGGTTCCCACGAAGAAAGAGCTCAGCATGAACATGGTCAGGCCGCCTGCCATCGATGCCGCCAGGTGGAGTTCTCCCACTCTAGAGAGAAAAACGCGATCGACGAACATCATGATCGAATCCGAGGCCTGGGAAACCACCATGGGTAGAGCAATGGAGAGAAGTCGCTGTAGTGTGGTTCTGTTTATATTGGACATGGGGCGGAGCAAACTATACTGGTTTTTCAGCTGAAAGGCGAGAGTTTATCCTCAAAAAAAGAGAGGTTACTCGGTAGAGCAGTCCGTGTTTATGCGGTCCTATAGCCGCTGGGGGGGCTCCTCAAGTCTCGTAGGCGATTACCCGGATGATGCCGATGGTAGCTCCGGAATCGTCGCTGGTACAGGTGTCGCTTACGGACACGACCTTGCGGATCTTATTTTCCCCAAGAAACACATTGACCTGATCGTCGAGTGTTTCCAGCTCTCGCATGGTATGAAACGGCTTAAGCTCGGAGGTGAATGTTTTGACTTTCATCATTGTTCTTCTCCTGATTTTGATCTATCGTGTGCGTTTGCCGCCGCCTCTTTACAGCCTGCCGGAACGAAGGATACCGATCAGGAACCAAATGCCCAGAATACCGGCGGCGGCAAATCCCGCCAGACCGAGGATCGGCAATCCGAGCAACCTTGGGCCGGTGGTCAAGCGCATAAAGAAGGAGGAAGCCACCAACAGACCGGAGATGACCACAGAAAAAGACAGGCGGTTCACGGATCTGTCGATCTCCCGGACACGGGGGTCCAGATCTTCGAGATCCAGGCTGAGTTTGAGCTTTCCCGTACGGGCCTTCTTGAGAAGCTCATGGACGTCGTAGGGAAGCGATCGCAGAAGCTTGGCCGTATCTTCGAGCAGCTCGAAGATCTTTTCCGGGTCTAGCCAATCCTTGACTCGGCTCACCCGTACCTTCTCAATAAAAGGTTTGGCCACCTCGATGACGTCGAACTTTGGATCCAGGCGCTGACCAAGGCTCTCCACGGTGACCACTACTTTTAGGGTTAAAGCCAGATCCACCGGCAGGGCGATGCGGTAGCGGCGGATTATGGCGTTCAAGTCCTGCAGCATCCTGGAGATGGAGAGATGCGCTACGGGAATGTGGTGGTAGTAGTTGATCAGTCGGGACAGATCATAGCTCAATTCTGTTCTTTTTGCTGTTTCATCGAGCAGTTCCAGGCTGTAGAACACCCGCATCAGCTTGTCCGGATCTCTGTTGACGAAGGCCATCAGCATGTTTACCAGCGCCTGCTTCATCTCTTCGTCGAGGGTGCCGACCATCCCGAAGTCCAGAGGTACGAGCACTCCGTCTTTGCGAACAATGAAGTTGGCCGGATGGGGATCCGCATTGTACACGCCGTGCTCGAACACCTGGGTCAAAACATAACCGGCACCGATTTCGGCGATCCTCCTGGTATCGATCGCCGTAATTGCCGCGTCATCGGACAGCCGAATCCCTTCGATATATTCCATGACCAGAATCCGCTCGGAGCTGAGGTTCCAGTGTACCTTCGGGATGTAGATCCCCGAGTTGTGCTCAAAGTTGTTCCGGACCAGGTCCATGGTTCTGCCCTCATAGTTGAAATCCAATTCAAGGGTCAGCACCTTGGCGAAATGATCGATCAGTTGGGCAGGCTTGTAAACACGGGCTTTTGGCAGATAACGCTCGATCAGGACGGCCAGATCGGATAGCAGTGACAAATCCGAGCGGATAAGATCCTTGATCCCGGGACGCTGTATCTTCAGGACTACCTCCTGCCCATCGAGGGTGACTGCCCGATGTACCTGCGCAATAGAGGCGGAGGCCAGAGGCTCTGTATCTATGCTCCCGAAAGTCCCCCGCCACTGTGATCCCCATTGCTCTTGCAGGATCGGCTCTATTTTTGAGAATGCGAGAGGTGCTGCGGCGTATTGCAGCTTTCTCAGCTCCGCTGTTATCTCCTCTGGAAGCAGATCGGAGCGGAGGCTGAGCAGTTGGCCCAGCTTGATGAAGGTCGGTCCCAGATCTTCGAACAGGAGCCGTAAGCGAGCGCTGAAGGGCAAACGCCGGATGCGACGCCCTTTGGCGATCTCCGTTACCCTGGAGCTCAACAGGCGACGTCTTCGGAATCCCAGGGCTTCTGTTAGTTCGTTGAATCCGTAAAAAACGAGGCGTGTGAGGATTTGCCGGGTACGGGCGATCTTGTGGATGCGGTGGCGGGGATTAAGCAGCATCTTGCCCGCATTGTACAACGGGCCCTGCCTTCGCGACAACTCGGCAGTTCATTTCGACCCTTTCCAGATCCCTTCTGCGTAGAAAACCGGCACCAGCGTCAGGGTGGCCAGAGCGCTCAATATCATTGCGAAACCCAGCACTACGGCCACCTGCAGATGCACCCGCAGCGGGCTGAAGACCAAAGGAAACAGGCTGCATACAATTGCCAGGGCATTGGTGACGATCGGTATGCCGGAAAATCTCAAAGCTTCGGTAGTGTAGTACTTCCTTCCCGTCCTCTTATAGTAGCGAGCCAGGAACAAGAAATGGATGACGTAGTCGATCCCCACGCCGATGCTGACGGCGGTTATCGTAACCGTCATCATGTTCAAGTTGTACCCCGAGGATCGCAGCAATCCGTAGATGCCTGCCACGGATACGACGATGGGGATCAAGGAGGCTACGGTAAAGGACAGCCGACGGAAAACGATCAGTAGCACGACGATCATACCCACAATGGTGATAGTCAGGGTCACCCACTGGGTTTCACCCACGAGCTGGTTCAGCCTCGAGTAGAGAATCGGCGTGCCGGTTACTGTACGGATTGCCTCATTGTCGGAGGCGAAGGAGAATACGTTGTTCGTCGCATCCAAATCCCACTCTTCAGTTGTACAGTAGAAGATAATCCCATCATCGGTGATGAAGTTCTCCGTGGAGTCGATCATGTTGAGAATCAATTTGGACATCCTGGACGGTGGGAATTCGGCACTTCCCGTTCGCAGCTGGTACACGCCTTTGAGGATATCCACGA
Organism: Spirochaetaceae bacterium; assembly: GCA_020353535.1. Classification (GTDB taxonomy): domain Bacteria; phylum Spirochaetota; class Spirochaetia; order SZUA-6; family DRHE01; genus JAFGQJ01. The sequence goes on from CP070696.1 coordinate 1,591,969, forward strand.
CTGAAAAAACGGTGAGGACTTTAGGCAGTCCCTCCATGCGACGCTCCAGTTCGTAGATGCTGCGGACGTATTCCGGATCGGAGAGCTCTCCGTTCAGGCGGAACTCACCGATCAAATACTGGCTGGAGCCCATCTTCCGCTCTACGAATTCAATATTCTGTCTGACCGGAGAGTTTCTCTTGAGATAGTGGAGAGGATTCGTATACACCGAGAGAAACGGAACCGAGGCGAATCCCCAGAGCAGCACCATGGTAAACAGTGCGATGGGAATGTACGGCCTGCGATGGAAAGGCTGGAGGAGTCTGAGGATCCTGGCCCCGATCTTATGCGGTCTGTGCCTTACCGGCAGCTTCAGCAATGTCAGCAGAGCCGGAAGAAAGAAGAAGGTGATCAGGCTGGCGAATCCCACGCCGATCGACGAGAGGATACCCAGCTGTCTTGCCGGCAGCATTCGTGAGGAGACCAACGAGATGAAGCCGATGATCGTGGTCACGGCGGTCAGCAATATGGGAATGCCTACCTGTTCCATGGTCTTTTGAATGACCGTGCCGTGGTCGCTGTACCTTTCCCGGTTTTCCAGATAGTGAACCACGAAGTGCAGGCCGTAGGCGGATCCCAGGCCCACGACAAAGATAGGTGTGATCACCGTAACCACATTCAAGGGCCGACCGATCCAGAACACGGTACCCAGTAGCCACAGTGCGCCTACGGTGGCGGGAAGGAGTGTGATGATCGTATAGCGCACGCTCTTGATGTTCAAAGAGAAAACTGCAAAGAGGATGATAATTGCAATCGGTGAAAGAATGGCCACGATGTTTCTCTGGGACTTCCAGAGTGTTTCAAAGATGATCTGGCTGCCGGCGAAACGCACGTCCAATCCTGAAGGCTGTTCTATCGAACGAAGCTCTCTAAGTACGCGAAACGGATCAGCCTCACCAGCGATCCTGAGCTGAAAGGCTCCGGTCGTCAGGTCCTCCGAGAGCAGCGCCCCCAGCATGGTCTGGCGCGACTCCAGCACAGGTGCCACGGCTTGGTATGACTCGGAAAGCAGCTTCTGTGATGTTGGTACCAGCCTGGAGCTGCCGGGAAGGAAGGGAGGAATGAAACAGAGAGCACTGGAGATCCCCTCCACATCCCTGAGCTTCTCGTAGTAGGACCAAACCTGGGTGAGAGTCTGTTCTGCGGTGATCCTGCCCTCCGCGCTGACAATCACCTGGATCAGGTCGGTGCCGCCGTATTTATCTTTCAGCTCGAAAAAGGACTCTGAATAACTTTCCCCGATTCGAAAAAACGAATACACCGATGGATCAAACTCAGCTTTACGCAGAGAGACGATTGCGAGAAGTGTCAATAGGAGCACGGCGATAACCACCCACCGCGCCTTGGCCACGATGAATTTTGAGATTCCTGTCATGGTTTCGAGGCTTACGCATCCAGATTCTACAGTTTTTGCGCGAAAAATCAACCGCAAAAATGCGTGGCAGCCTTGTTGCAAGGGTGGTAGTATTCGCTGTATCCCTGCTCGTACCTGGAAGGAGATGAAAACATGGTTCAAAAGGACCGGGAAAAAATCGAGAATATCGTTCGGGACCGACGCTGGGCACACGATAAGCTCACGGATTCAGGATCCGGTGTTTACCAGGCTTTTCTGAAGATGGAAGCAGCCGCCTATTCCGGCAAGGCCCTCTCGAAGATGACCAAAGAGCTGATCGCCATAGGCATATCCCTGGTTCTCAACTGTGAATCCTGTCTGGAATGGCACATTCACCAGGCTCTGGGTTCGGGTGCCAGCAAAGATGAGATTCTGGAAGCCATCGAGGTGGGAATCGAGATGGGGGGAGGGCCGGCTACGGTCTCGAGTCGTTTCGCCTTGAAGGTACTGGAATACTATTCGGAATCGAAATGATGCGTTTTAACAGAGCGCACCCCGAAGGTATGCTGCTCATGCGGTCGCTCCTTGAATCTGTTTGATCACCCGGATACCCCACTCCTGTATGGCTCGATAGAAGATCTGGATCTCCTCCCGGTCGAACACCTCCGGGGGAAAAACTCCGGTATGTTTCACCTGACTCCTGAGCAGCATCAGAGCGAAAATCGAGGCGGGGACCGAAGTTAGCCAGGACACGTCGTTGGCCCCTTTGATCCATTGGCAGGCTTCATTGCCGTCCGGGCTTTCAGTCCAAAGTTTGTAGGATAGCTTTCTTCCCTCCCTGATCCCGACCACATCGCAGAGCAGCATCAGGCGGCTGTTTAGCTTTCCGCTGTCATACAGCTGGATCTGCTTCTTCGGGGAAGCGGTTTCCGGTATCTTCTGAAACAGAATCTCTCGAGGGCTCACCCGGCAGCCACCGATTTCGACAGGCTTCTCGTCCATCAAGCCCAGACCCTGGATCAAGAACTTCCAGGTATCGATATCCGGTTCACCGATCTTGAAGTCACAATACTTCACGGGTTTGCCGCAGAACAGGGGGATGGTGACAGTCTCTTCGTGGTCGTGGAAGTAGCAACGACCACGTACACCCAGGGGAGGCGGGAACTCGTAGTCCTCCATGCCGCTGAAGGGAGGGACCTGTTTGGGTTTTCCCGCTTCCCAGATCGTAGCCGGCAGGTACAGGTCCTCCAGGTAGGTGCGCATGGACCACAGCGCAACAGGCCGATCGCACTCTACAATTCCGAAGTCCTTGATGCGGATCGAATCAACCTCTTCCAGCTCCAGAACCGCGTCCTTGGCCATGATGTTGGTCAGTCCCGGATCGCCTCCCCCTCCGGTAAGACAGCGCAGTCCCGCCTTCTCCCACTGTTCGGCGTAGGCCAGCTGCTCGATCGGCACCCCTGCTTCCGGGTAGATCTCGTTGGAAGCCATGTCCAGATAGTCGATGCGGGCGTTGTAGGCAGCCTGGAGTACCTGTCGGACGAACATCGGGATGGTGGCGTTGATCACCAGATCGAAGTCCTCGGCCTTCATACGGGCGGTCAACTGCCTGATGTCGGAGGCGTCGATCGTTTCGGCAGCGATCTTGCCGCTGCCGTTTGTCTCGGCGATCTCCCCGGCCCGGGCCGGATTGATGTCCGTAAGAACGATCCTCGAGATCTCCTCAGCTTGAGAGAGTACGCCGCAGAGCACGGTAGCTTGAGCGCCGGCTCCGACGATGAATACTTTTTTCACGGATCACTCCAACGGAAGTCGCGGTCGGTGGCAGAGCGCCTGCCTCCCCTGGATCGTTCTTTGAGCTCCTGCAAGCGCTGTCGCACGGTCCTGGCATAGAAGATAATGACGGCTGGCGGCCCGGCCATTAAGTAGTCTTCGAATCCTTTCCGCTTTCTCGAAAAGTAGAACCCGATGTAGAGCATGAAGCCGACGTGGATCAGAATTACCAGGTAATCCAGCCAGTGCAGCTTTACGACCGCATCCAAGGTTGTACCTCCTTGCATCGAGATTTTTATCTATATTTTTGGATCAGTTTTGTGGAATTGCAAGTTTTTTTTCGGGATTTTTTTGCGACGAATTTCACCCACACACCGTTGTTCAGATATGTATTCATTCCCGATACGCCGATCCCAGGCTGTGAAAGTGAGGTGCTTTTCTGCTACAATAGGCGCACATTCCCGTTGTGAGGAAAGGCCTGCGTACATGAACGGCACCTTCGGCAGATTGCTGACGATCGATTTGAGTGCAAAAAAGACCCGGAGCGAGGGGATCCCGGACAGCGTGTTCGAGCAATACCTGGGCGGCAAGGGTCTTGGCGCCTACCTGCTGAAGCGGCTCAATCCCCCCGGCGTGGACCCCCTGTCCCCGGACAACCGCCTGATCCTGACCACCGGTCCGGCCTGCGGTTTTCCCGTTTGGGGAGCCAACCGCTACGCCGCCTTCACCAAGAGTCCTCTGACCGGGATCTTTGCCGAGTCCTATTCCGGGGGCAAGGCCTTCCAGCCCATGTCCCGGGTCGGCTACGACGCCTTCGTGCTGGAAGGAGCGCTGGCCGAATGGGGCTTCCTGGAGATCAGTGCCGAGGGGGTGGCCTTCCACGATACCGGTTCCCTGGTGGGTAAAGACGCCTTGGAGTGTGAGCGCCTCCTGCGGGAACGCTACCCCGGGCGGGATCACGCCGTGCTGACCATCGGACCTGCCGGGGAGAAGCTGGTGAGCTACGCCTACGTGAATAACGACTTCGGCCGCTGCCTGGGGCGGACCGGCATTGGGGCGGTGCTCGGCTCCAAACGCATAAAGGCTCTGGTATTCCGGGGCAGCCTGGACAAAGAGGCGGCGGATCCGCAGCTGCTCGAGGCGTTTCGCAAGGAGTGGGGCAGAACCGGAAGGGACCATCCTGTCACAGAGGCATACAAGACCAAGGGTACCTCCATGGTTGTGGACCTGACCAACAAGGCCGAGGCCTTCCCCAGCCGCTACTGGCAGGAGGGCCGGGTCGAACACTGGCAGCGTATCAACGCCGAGGCCCTGCACCGGGAGTGTAAAGTCAAGCCCACGGCCTGTACCTATTGCTTCATGGCCTGCACCCGCCGGAGCGAGGTTGCCGGCGGCCGGCACGAAGGACTGAAGATCGACGGTCCGGAGTACGAGACGATCTACGCCTTCGGGGGCCTGAACCTGGTGGAGGACATCCGGGAGATCGCCTATCTCAACGATCTCTGCGACCGGCTGGGACTGGACACCATGACCGCCGGGAACGTGACCGCCTTCGCCATCGAATCGTTCAAACGGGGCAAAATAGACTTTTCGATCGATTACGGCCAGGTCGACAGGATCGCCGAGCTGCTGGAGCTGATCGCCGCCCGGGAGGGGATCGGTGACCTGCTATCCGAGGGGGTGAGGGCAGTGGCCCGCAAACTGGGCCTGGAGGAGATCTCCATCCAGGTCAAGGGCTTGGAGCCGGCGGGCTACGATCCCCGCTATCTCCAGGGCATGGCCCTGGCCTATGCCGTGGCTGACCGGGGCGCCTGTCACCTGCGCACCACATTCTACAAGCCGGAGCTCTCCGGGATGATCGATCCCCAGTCAAACGAGGGCAAGGCTAAGCTGTTCCTCGAGTACGAGGACCGGCTGGCCGTTTTCGACTGCCTGATCATCTGCCGCTTCTTCCGGGACTACTACTACTGGAATGAGCTGGCCACCATCATTGAGGGCAGTCTGGGCTTACGGTACAGCGAAGCGGATCTAAAGGCCGTTGCCGCCCGTGTCGCCGGCTCCATCCGGGCATACAACCTGCAGGAGGGCATGCGGCCGCAGGACGAAACCGTGCCGGAGTTCTTCTTCAGGCATCCGGTGGGAAGCGGTTCGTTCCGGCTGGATCACGGGCGGTTCGCCGAGCTGCTGGCCGGCTACTACCGGGTGCGGGGAGTTTGAGGGTAGAGCCGGCAGCGGGACAATTCCCTGCCCCCGCCAGAAAGACCTGCAGCAATCCTGCGTATGGCCATCGCTGTTTCGATTCGTATCAGATGAGATGAGAGGCGTTCCTCGGCATCGTTCCAGGATCGACTGCAAATCGACGTTCCCGAGTGTCAATGCGGCGGACTGTAAACGGGCGAGAGGGGGCGGGCTGCCCTTGAGAGCTCGTTTCAGCACGCCTTTTCACTCCTGAACATTGAGAAAGGATTCCCACCGGGATATTCTGTTCGGAACTGGGATTGTGGGTTTGAGAATTTCCGCGATGACCCTGTCTCTGTCCGTAATCCAGATGACCTCACCGGATTGCACCAGTTGCAGGTATTTGCTGAGGTTGTCTTTCAAATTTTTTATGCCGACGGCTTTCATACCTGCGATGTAGCTAGGTTAGCCACTTCCATCATCAAGGCGATCCGTCTGGCACTCGGTAGTCGTCCTCATTCATGATCCGTCGTGGCCTATTGCAGTCAGGTAAATTTTGCTACGTCCTTTCAGAACCGGCTTTACAAACATGCTACTTGAAAACCGCGAGGATGATGCCCAAGACTGCTCCGATCTGCCCAATCCAGAAGAGGAACATCCATTTTATGGTGTCAGACTTGGACTTTTGGATGCCGCCGCGTAGGTCCGCGATATCAGCTTTGAGGTCATCCCGAAAGCTGATATCGCTCCGGACCATTTTTTCCCGCAGGCCGGTAATCTCCTCTGTCAGGCGTTTTTCAAACCGTTTTTCCGTACCGGCAAGTTCAACGCGTACGCTGGTAATCTCCTCTGTCAGGCGTTTTTCAAACCGTTTTTCCGTACCGGCAAGTTCAACCCGTACGCTGGTAATCTCCTCTGTCAGGCGTTTTTCAAACCGTTTTTCCGCATCGGCAAGTTCAACTCGTACGCCGGCAATCTCTCGGCTAAGGGATTTTTCAAACCGCTGTTCAGCAATATCAATTGCAGAGGACCATGATTCTTTTTCGTATTCTTTTAACACACGTACCAGCGCATCGGTTGCCGCCTCCCCGAGCTTCTCCCGTAACGGTTTTGGTATAGACATAATCGACATTTACCACTCCTCATTATATCTATACGGTGTTAAAGTATATGACGATTCTGTTTGCAGGTCAATTTCTAGGGAATTTCTTGTGCTTCATTAAGAATACAGAGAATGAAGTCGATCAGGTTGGACCAGGTTGAAATATCTCTGCAAAGCAAGACTGTCTGGCACTGTACTGGGAGCTGTTGAATTTCTTTTTAGCCGAGCCTGAGATGTCCTGGGAAGAGATTCTCTCAGAGGAAGATTTTCGGCTCTACAGGGAAAACATTTCCCTCCTGGAAGAGCAGGTCATCGAGCGTTTCACCCATTCCTATGAAGCACCCGATATATTGCGGGGGATCCGCAGCGTTCCACGGCATCTTTTTGTACATCGCGAGTACCGCTACCTCGCCTATACGGATAATGCCTTTCCCACCTGCTGCGGCTTGACGACCTCCGCGCCGTCGGTGATTGCGGAGATGATTTTTCACTCGGGGATCCAGCAGGCAGGTAGTCTCCTGGAGATCGGCACGGGAACGGGCTATGAAGCTGCCGTTCTATCTGAAATGGGCGTGCACGTATTTACGATCGAGATCGACAAAACAGTGGGGCGTGCTGCCAACCGAATCCTATCGAGTCTGGGATACAAGGTGGACAATACGATTCGAAATCCCGAACGACGGGAAGAGGCGAGCCGGGCGTATTCACGTATTAGACGACTGTTCCCACATCGCGGGAGGATCGCGCTATATATCGGGAATGGTTCCGGCGGCCTTCCCGATGACGCCCCCTATGATGCAATCATTGTCGCCGCGGCCATCAGGCGCCTGGAAGACATAGGCCCGCTGAGAGCTCAGCTGCGGAAAGGTAGGCGTCTTCTGTATTTATACGGGGACAGGAATATTCAGACTCTCTACATCCTGGAGCGGCAAAACAACCGCTTTAAAACCGCCGTGCTCGAGGGAGTTTCGTTCAGTTTTTTACCGTTGATTACCTGAATTGATGCCGGGCCCAAGATCGATTCAAATCCATTTTGAAATTTGGATTGACAATTTAGCAAAATCGTGGGACAATAATCCATCGTCCTTGACCACCGCGGTTCGGCTGTTGACAGTTGACCTATAGTTGATAGAATTAGTAGGACACCGGGAGCCGCATGAGAATTCAACTTTCCAGGCAGGCGCTGCTTTCTGAGCTGCGGGCGCAAGTGAAGGATCTAAGCGAGCAGAACCTCCTGGCCTGCTACCAGTGCGGCAAGTGTTCTGCCGGTTGTCCCAGCATAGAGGCCATGGATGTGATGCCAAGTCAGATCATCCGCTGGGTTCAGCTGGGTCAGATCGAAACAGCCCTGAAAAGCAAGACCATCTGGCTGTGCGCCTCGTGCCAAACCTGCAAGGTACGCTGTCCCCGTAGTGTGGATCTAGCCCGCATTATGGAAGCCCTGCGACAGCTTGTCCTGCGGGAAAATGTCAACTACGTCCATCCCAACATGATCTCCAGTGAAGACCTGGAGGAGCTGCCCCAGATCGCCCTGATCGCCAACTTCAGGAAGTTCACCCCTTGAGCGCCCTCGAAGTTGCCTACATGCCCGGCTGCACCCTGAAGACCAAGGCTAGGAACTTCGAAACCACCACGTTGAAGCTGCTCGAGCTGCTAGAGGTGCGAGCGGAGGAATTACCCGATTGGTACTGCTGCGGAACCACCTACTCCTTGGCCTCGGACAACATAATGAATCACCTGGGTCCGATCCGCACACTGGTCAAAGCCAAGGAGTTGGGGCGGAGAGATCTGCTGGTGCTCTGCTCGATGTGCTACAACACCCTACGTCGGGCTCAAGAGCTGGTGCTCACTGATGAGGAGAAGCGGAGCAAGATCAACGAATTCATGTACGACGAGGAGACGGATTTCCAGGGAGACGAAGTGCGGATTGTGCATCTGCTCACCCTGCTCAAGGAGAGCATCGGCTTCGATCACCTGAAGGAAAAGCTGGTTCGAGACCCAGGCGGGCTCAAGGTGGCCGCCTACTACGGCTGCATGCTGCTGCGGCCCCGGGAGATAGCGGTTGACCCGGTGGCGGAGCATCCCTCGATCCTCGAGGATCTGTTTGAGGCCTGCGGAGTGGAGAGCGTGTACTTCCCCTTCAAGACCGAGTGCTGCGGTTCCTACCAGACTGTGAACGAGAAGCAGGTGGTGCTCTCGCGGACTAAAGAGATCACCCGGTCCGCCGTAAAAAATGGAGCCGATCTGATCGTGACCAGCTGTCCCCTCTGCCACTATAACCTCGACGCCTATCAGCCAAGGGTAGCCGAGACCACCCCGGGCTTTCGGACGATTCCGGTGCTGTACATCAGCCAGATCCTGGCTTTATTAGCCGGCCTGGAGGAAATCCAGGAATTCAGCCTGCACGCGGTAGATCCCAGACCCGTGCTGCAGGCAAAAGGCCTGATCGGTAAGGAATCGTTAACCGCCGGAGCAGGCGCATGAACCGAATCGGGGTGTTCGTCTGCCACTGCGGTATCAACATAGCAGGAGTCGTGGATATCGAGGCGATCAAGAAGGCGGTCGCCTCCTGCCCCGGGGTGGTGTTCGCCAGGGACTACCAGTACATGTGCTCGGAGCCGGGGCAGGACCTGTTCCGGGCGGCCTGCGCCTCCGGGGAGGTGGATGGCATCGTGGTGGCCTCCTGCTCGCCCCGGCTGCACGAGACCACCTTCCGGCGTACCGCTGCGGATGCGGGCTTCAATCCCTACAGGGTGGAGATCGCCAACATCCGGGAGCAGTGCACCTGGGTCAATGCCGTGGATCCCCAGGCGGCCACGATAAAAGCGATTGACATCATCCAGAGCGTGGTGGAGCGGACCCGTCGGAACGAGTCCCTGGTGGAGTCCGCCATCCCGGTGACCAAGACGGCCCTGGTGATCGGGGCGGGAATCGGCGGCATGATGACCGCCCTGAACATCACCGGCAGCGGCTACAAGGTGTACCTCCTGGATCGGGAGCCCTCCATCGGCGGCCGCATGGCTCAGCTCTCCGAGACATTTCCCACCCTGGACTGCGCCCAGTGCATCTTCACCCCCCGTATGGTGGAGGTGGGGCAGAACCGGGATATCGAGTTGCGCACCTACTGCGAGGTGGAGGAGATCGCGGGATACGTGGGTAACTTCACGGTCAAGATCCGGCACAAGGCGGCCTACGTGGACTGGAACAAGTGCACCGGCTGCATGATGTGTACGGAGAAATGCCCAACCAAGGTCAAATCCGAGTTCAACATGTCTCTTGCCGACCGCAAGGCCATCTACACTTCCTTTCCCCAGGCGGTTCCCAACAAGGTGATCATCGACCGGGAGAACTGCCTGTACTTCCGCAAAGGTCGCTGCCAGGTGTGCAAGAAGACCTGCCCTCTCGGCGCCGTGGATTTCGAACAGCAAGACTGGTTCGAGGAGATCCAGGTCGGGGCCATCGTGGCCGCCACCGGCTACGAGCTGTACGACAGGGAGAAGATCGAGGAGTACCGCCTGGGGTACAACGAGGATGTGGTGGACGGGATCACCTTCGAGCGGCTGCTCTCCGCCTCCGGACCCACCCAGGGCAAAGTTCTCCGTCCCTCCGATGGCAAAGTGCCGGAGGATATCGTGTTCATCGCCTGCGTGGGCTCCCGTGACCCGGAGAATCACTTCCCCTACTGCTCCCGTATCTGCTGCATGTACACGGCCAAGCACGCCATGCTCTACAAGCACCGGGTGCCTCAGGGGCAGGCCTTCGTGTTCTACATGGACATCCGCTCCGGGGGGAAGAACTACGAGGAGTTCGTGCAGCGGGCCGTGGAGGAGGACGATGTGATGTACATCCGCGGGCGGGTTTCGCGAATGTACCGGGAGGACGGCAAGATCGTGGTGGTGGGGGCGGACACCCTCTCCGGCCTAAATGTGGAGGTGCGGGCCGACATGGTGGTGCTGGCCATGGCCATGCGTCCCTCCAGGGGCCTGGAGGAGCTGGTGAAGAAACTCAAGATCCAGACCGATGCCAACGGCTTTCTGGCCGAGGCTCACCCCAAGCTGCGCCCCGTGGAAACCCTGAGCCAGGGGATCTTCATAACCGGCTGCGCCCAGTCGCCCAAGGACATCCCCGACACAGTGGCCCAGTCCGGAGCGGCCGCGGCCAAGGTGGTGGAGCTGCTGTCCAAGCAGGAGCTGAGCCACGAGCCGATCGTAGCCTTCGCCGATGAGGAGATCTGCTCGGGCTGCGGACAGTGCGAGGGACAGTGCACCTTTGATGCAATCGAACTGGTCCAGCGCAGGGGTAATCCCGCCAGGGGCGTTCCGGACCGCACCGTGGCCAAGGTCAACGAGATCCTCTGCCAGGGCTGCGGCGCCTGCATCGTCACCTGCCCCTCCGGAGCAATGAGCCAGAAAAATTTTCGCATGGAGCAGGTCTACTCCATGATCGAGAGCCTTCTATGAGCGAAAAGGTCGGAGCCGTCGCCGTGCTGGGCGCCGGCATCTCCGGGATGCAGGCCTCCCTGGACCTGGCCGAGATGGGCTTCAAGGTCTACCTGATCGACAACAAGTCCTGTATCGGCGGCACCATGGCCCAGCTGGACAAGACCTTTCCCACCAATGACTGCGCCATGTGCATCATGTCCCCGAAGCTGGTGGACACAGGCCGGCATCCCAACGTCCAGCTGCACACAAACACCGATCTCAGCGAAATCAGCGGCCAGGCCGGAGCCTTCCATCTTTCCCTGAAGAAGAAGCCCCGCTTCGTGGACGAGCTGCAGTGCAACGGCTGCGGGGACTGCGCCGAGGCCTGCCCGGTGACCGTGCTCAGCGAGCACGACGAAGGCCTGGGGGAGCGCAAGGCGATCTACCGCCGCTATCCTCAGGCCATCCCTAATTTCTTCGCCATCGACAAGGCGGGAATCCCCCCCTGCAGGGACGCCTGCCCTGCCCATGTGAACGTCCAGGGCTACATCGCCCTGATCTCGGCCGGGGAGTACCGCAGGGCCTACGAGCTGATCCGGGAACGGCATCCTCTGCCCTCGGTGTGCGGTCGCATCTGCCACCACCCCTGCGAGAGCGCCTGCAACCGGGCCGAGGTTGACGAGCCGGTGGCCATCAACTACCTGAAGCGATTTGTGGCGGATTGGGTGCTCGACGCCCCCGCCGACAGCCGGGAATCGACCGAAGGTACGGTGAAAGAGGAGCCCGCCGCCGATGCCGGTGGAAACGATTCATCTTCACCCACTGCCCCGCTATCCAAAAAAGAGCGGGTGGCCGTGGTAGGAGCAGGGCCGGCCGGACTGACCGCGGCCCAGGACCTGGCCGCCGCCGGTTATCGGGTGACGATCTTTGAACGGGAGGCGAGGCCAGGGGGCGCCCTTTACAGCGCCGTGCCCGGCTACCGCCTGGAAAAGGAGGTGCTGTTCAAAGAGGTGGAGCTGATCCTCCGGCATCCCAACATCGAGATCCGTTACGAACAGAGCATAGGGGACAAGAAGAAACTCGGGCAGCTCAAGAAGGCGGGCTTCGCCGCCGTTTTCGTAGCCACCGGCGCGCCCCTGTCCAAAGATTTGAACATCCCCGGGATCGAAGCCGAGGGAGTGCTGAAGGGAGTGGAGTTCCTGCACCGGGTCAATACCGCTGGCTCCAAGCCAGGGCAGATGAGCTCTGACGCCGAACCGATCCGCTTCGATGGCGTGGTGACCGTGATCGGCGGCGGCAATGTGGCCACGGACGTGGGCCGCACCGCCCGGCGTCTGGGAGCCAAGAAGGTGCGCATCGTCTGTCTGGAATCGCGGCGGGAGATGCCCGCCTACCCCTGGGAGGTCCGGGAGTCCCTGGAGGAGGGGATCGAAATACTGAACGGCTGGTCACCCCGGGAGGTGAAGAGCCGGGAGGGACGGGTGTCGGCCCTGGCCTGCGCCCGCTGCACCAGCGTATTCGATCTGGAGGGACGTTTCGCTCCAACCGTGGATCCTGAGGTCACCAAGGAGCTTCCAACAGACACCCTGATCATCGCCATCGGCCAGAACGCCGATCCAGCGGTACTGGCCGGATTGGCGGGAGCGGGCGCTTCGCAGCGCCCGCATGTAGCGAAGAGCCCGCAGGTGCCGAAGGCAGTCGCAACCGGTCGGGGAAACACGATTGTCGCAGACCCCCTCACCCTGCAGACCGGAGTCGAGTGGCTGTTCGCCGGGGGGGACGTGGTAAGCGGTCCGGCTTCAGCCGTGGAGGCGGTGGCGGCCGGCCATGCTGCGGCCGAATCGATCGGCCGCTACCTGGAAGGCAAGGACCCGCGGGAGAACCGGGAGTGGGCTCCGCCGCGCATTGCCAGCACCCCCGAACGAACCTTTGAGAAAAAGGCTAGGGCCGTCATGCCCTGCCTAAATCCCAGGAAGCGCATCCAGGGTTTCGAGAGCTTCGAGCTGGGCTTCGACGAGCAGACGGCCCGGGAGGAGGCGCTGCGCTGCCTGAACTGCGGGATATGCTCGGAGTGCATGCTCTGCGTAACCGCCTGCGGGCGGGAGGCGGTCAAACACTCGATGGACGAGCAGACCATCGGGCTCGATGCGGGGGCCGTGATCCTGGCTACGGGAGCGGACAAGTTCGATCCATCCGGACTGGACGAGTACGGCTATAGAAAGTTCCCCAACGTGATCACCAGCACCGAGTTCGAGCGGGTGCTGTCCGCCTCGGGTCCCTTCAGCGGCCACGTGCTCCGTCCTTCGGATCGCTGCCAACCGCAGAAGGTGGCCTGGGTGCTGTGTGCCGGCTCCAGGCAGATGAAGCGGGAGGGCAAGGACTACTGCTCCGCGGTGTGCTGTATGTACTCGATCAAAGAAGCGATCATCGCCAAGGAGCACGCCGAAGGCATCGAGTGCCATATCTACTACATGGACATACGGGCCTACGGCAAGGACTTCGACGCTTACTACGAACGAGCCCAGGGTACGGAGGGCATCGAGTTCAGGCGGGCCCGCCTCTCCGGAATCGAGGAGGTTCCGGGTAGCCACGATCTGCGGGTGAAGTACGTGGACGAGCGAGATCGGGTGGCTGAGGAGATCTACGACCTGGTGGTACTGTCCACCGGGCTGGTATCTGGAGCCGCCAATCCCGAGCTCTCCCGGATTACCGGGATCGAGCTCAACCGACATGGCTTCCTGGCCGGGGACAGCCTGGTGGCCGAACACACAGCCGTAGCGGGCATCTTCGTCTGCGGATCGAGCTCGGCGCCCCGCAACATCCCCGAATCCGTGACCACGGCCTCGGCCTGCGCCGCCTACGCCTCGGCCTTGCTCAAGGAGGAGAGGCATTCCCAGGTGAGCGCAAAAACCTACCCCCCGGAGCTATCCCTGGAGGATGGGGAGAGCCGGGTGGGGGTGTTCGTCTGCCACTGCGGCATCAACATCGGTTCGGTGGTGGATGTGCCCGCCGTGGCGGAGTACGCCGCCGGGCTGCCCGGGGTGGTGTACGCGGAGGCCAATCTCTACACCTGCTCCCAGGACACGCAGGAGAAGATCAAACAGGCGGTTGAGGAAAGGGGAATCAACCGGGTGGTGGTGGCCTCCTGCACACCCCGGACCCACGAGCTCCTGTTCCAGGACACCTTGAGGGAGGTGGGGCTGAATCCCTTCATGTTCGAGTTTGTCGGTATCCGGGAGCAGTGCTCCTGGGTGCATTCCAAGGAGAAGGATCGGGCCACGGATAAGGCCAAGGATCTGGTGGCCATGGGAGTCTCCCGCGCCGGGCTGCTCAGCCCCTTCCGGCGCTTGAGTTTTCCGGTGTTGAAAAAGGGCCTGGTGATAGGCGGCGGAGTGGCCGGGATCACCGCCGCCCTGATCCTGGCAGACCAGGGCTTCGAGACCTTTCTGGTGGAGCGGGAAAAACAGTTAGGCGGGAATCTGCGGGACCTCCGCTACACCCTGGACGGCCGGGACATCCAGGTGTTTCTGGCCGAATTGATCGAGCGTCTGGACACGCACCCCCTGATTACCGTGTTCACGGATTCGCTGGTGCAGGATGTGTCCGGGTACGTGGGCAACTACGCCACCACGATTGCTGCAAACGCCGGGAACGGATCGGGCAATGGGTCGAAGGGGGGTGGCCGGGAGGAGCCTCATGAGATCGAGCACGGGGTGATCATCGTGGCCACCGGAGTCCGAGAGATACAGACCCAGGAGTATCTGCGGGGAAGTTCACCGGCCGTGATCACCCAGCGGGAGCTGGAGGTCCGTCTGGCCGCCGGATCCCTCGAGATCGGGACAGGCGGGGAGGGGGAGGGCTCGGGGATACCTCTGGCAGGCAAGGACGGCCGTGGCTCCGGAGCACCCACTCCGGTCCGGACCCCAGTCCGGATCGCCATGATCCAGTGCGTGGGTTCCCGGGAGGATGAAAGACCGTACTGCAGCCGGATCTGCTGCCAAACCGCCGTGAAAAACGCCCTCAAGATCAAGCAGATCGATCCGGGCGCCCAGGTTACGATTTTCTACAGGGATGTGCGCACCTACGGCTTCTCCGAGGAGTACTACCAGAAGGCCCGGGAGGCGGGGGTGCTGTTCCTCCGCTACGAACCGGAAGCCAAGCCCGAGGTGCAGAGCGGCGCCGGCAACACAACGCTGCTCATCCGCTATCGCAATCTGCTGCTCGGAAGGCAGGAACAGCTGGAGGCGGACCTGCTGGTGCTGAGCACGGGCATGGAACCCGATGCAGATCGCAGCATCGCCTCCATCCTCAAGCTGCCCCTGAACCGGGACGGCTTCCTGCTTGAGGCCCATGCCAAGCTGCGCCCTCTGGATTTTCCCACTGAAGGGATCTACCTGTGCGGGGCCGCCCATTCGCCGAAGACCATCCAGGAGGCGATCTCTCAGGCTGCGGGAGCCGCGGCCCGGGCCGTGACCCTGCTCTCCAAGGATCAGATCCAGTCTTCCGGCCTGACCGTGCAGATCAACGAGCGGATCTGCGCCGGCTGCGGCGTGTGCGTGGAGGTCTGCCCTTATGAGGCCCGGGTGATCAATGAGGAAAGCGGCAAGGCCGAGATCATCGAGGTGCTCTGCCAGGGCTGCGGTGCCTGTGCCACCGCCTGCCCCAACGGAGCCACCCTTCAGATAGGATTTACCAAGACCCAGGTCTATCACATGCTGGAAGAAGTTATTTAAATGGAAGAGGTCGACTAGATGGAAGATCCCAACTTCGAGCCCAAGATCATCGCCTTTCTCTGCAACTGGTGCACCTACGCCGGGGCCGACCTGGCCGGGACCTCGAGGATCCAGTACCCCCCCAACATCCGCATCATCCGCATGATGTGCTCCGGTTCCCTCGACCCCACCTACGTGCTCAAGGTGCTGTTGGAGGGGGCCGATGGCGTTCTGATCGGGGGCTGCCATCCGGGGGACTGCCACTACATCAGCGGCAACCTCAAGGCCCGAAGGCGGGTGGCCATCCTCAAGTCGGTGCTCGAAGATGCCGGTCTAGAGCCGGAGCGGGTTTGGCTGCGCTGGATCAGCGCCAGCGAGGGGGCCTACTTCGCCGAAACGGTGCGGGAGATGGTGGAACATACCCGAGCCCTGGGACCCAATCCCCTGAGGCTGGAGTGGGCCGTATGAGCCGAATGCTGGGCGGGGGAGAGCTGAAGGATTTGGCCCTGCCCGAGGCCATTCGCAGACTCCTGGCCACCCTCATGCAAAGCGGGGCTGTACGGGCTGTGTTGGTGCCTAAGCACACTCCGGCGGGCACCATGGTTACCCAAGTCCTGGTAACGGATTGGGGCCTGCTTGACGGAGTTGATCCTCTGGCCCCGGTTCAGATGATCAACGCCGCCCATGCGGTTCGGGAGCTGGCCAAGGAACCGTTTGAGCAGAGCGAGGGGAAGATCGCCGCGGTGCTGCGCCCCTGCGAGGTTCGGGCCGTGATCGAGCTCGCCAAGCTCAAGCAGATCCTTCCGGATGCCCTGTACCTGATCGGCTACGACTGTCCCGGGGTTTACGACGTAAGGGAGTACCGCGATCGGGTCGAGGCGCACGGGGACGCGGACAAGGTACGGGTGGAAGTCCTGGAGTGCTTTATCAACGTGAATGAGTTGAAAACCGAGACCGGGGTCGACCCGAAAGCAGCTCTGCGTGGAGCCTGTCAGGTCTGCACCCACTTTACAGCCGACAGCGCCGACCTGAACCTCTCCTGGGTCGGCACTGAAGATCATTCTCTTCTATTGAACGTGCTGAGTGAGAAGGGCGAGCAGCTGGTTCAGGCGCTGCAGGGTGCCGAAGCCGCGGAATCTATCGCTTCCCTGCAGGAGTCGGCCGTTCCACCCAACCGGCCCAAGCTGATCGAGGCCATAACAGCCCGGCGCCTGAAAGCCCAGGAGCAGGAGCAGGTACAGCTCTTGTCCGAGCTCCAAGCTTGTATCCGCTGCTACAACTGCCGGGAGGTCTGCCCGATCTGCTACTGTAAGGAGTGCCTTCTCAAACCGGAGAAGATGGGCTATTCCTCCGAGCGCTACCTGCGCCGGGCCCAAAAGAAGGGTCAGATCAAGATGCCTGTAGACACGGTGCTCTATCACCTCACCAAGATGAACCACATGGCCTCCTCCTGCGTGGCCTGCGGGCTCTGCGAACAGGCCTGCCCGATGGAGATCCCCCTGGGCCGGATCTACAGCCGGGTGGGGCGTCACGTCCAGGCCCTGTTCAACTACCTGCCGGGAAGAAGACTCGAAGAGCAGCTGCCTGTAACGACTTTCAAGGAGGAGGAGCTTCCCGGGGTGGAGGATATCAAGAGATGAGCAAGAGCAAAGATGAGGCGGCCGTGGTGGATTTCAGCTTCAAGGAAGAGGTGGCGGCCCAGCCGGGGGGAGAGAACCTCAAACGCTGCTTCGCCTGCGGGAGCTGCACGGTCTCCTGCCCGGTCGCCGAGGTGGAGGAGAGCTACAGCCCCCGCCGTATCATCCACCTGATTCTCCTGGGGCTTAAGGAGGAGGTCTTGAGCTCCCAGGCCATCTGGTACTGCCTGACCTGTTACCGCTGCCAGGTGCGCTGCCCTCAGGAGGTGAAGTATCCCGAGATCATGCGGGTGCTGCGCAAGCTGGCTGTGGAGCAGGGCTATGTGAAGCCGGGATTCGTGCAGGCCGTCCAGGATCTCGATCGGAAGGCCCAGGAGCACCGGCGCAAGCTGCTGAGGAACCTGATGGAGAAGGAGGCGGGAGCAAAGCAAACCCCGGCTAAGGATGGGAAATAACAGGGAGCTTGCGGAAATCCGCAGGAGCGTCGATCAAGCTAATGGATAAGCGCATTCTGGTGATAGGCGGCGGCATCGCCGGGGTCCAGGCCTCTCTGGACCTGGCCGAGATGGGGATCCCCGTGACCCTGGTGGAGGAGAAGCCCTCGATCGGCGGCCGCATGTCCCAGCTGGACAAGACCTTTCCCACCAATGACTGCTCAACCTGCATCCTCTCGCCCAAGCTTGTCGAGCTCGGCTCCCATCCCAACATCACTCTGCGCGCCTACTCCACGGTCGAGCAGGTGGAAAGGGTCGGCGGCAACGCGGCCGGGGGCGGGAAAAGATGCAACGGGACCGACGGCGGCTATGAAGCGCTCATCCGCAGCCGGGCCCGCTACGTGAATGAAGAGAAATGCACAGCCTGCGGTCTGTGCGCGGAGAAATGCCCGGTTAAGATCCCCGATCTGTTCAACCGCGGCATCGTCAGCACCAAGTGCATCGGCATCCCCTACGCCCAGGCTGTGCCCGCGGTCTACCGCATCGACGCCGCGCACTGCCTCTACCTTACCAAGGGAAAGTGCGGCAACTGCGCCAAGGTCTGTCCGGCCGGAGCCGTCGATTTCCAGCAGACCGATCGCCTGGAAAGCGAGACCTTCGCTTCGGTGATCCTGGCCGCCGGCTGCGAGGAGTACACCCCCCGCATCCGCCCCGAGTTCGGCTACGGGGTCTACGCCAACGTGATCACCAGCATAGAGTACGAGCGGCTGCTTTCCGCCTCCGGGCCCACGGGCGGGAAGATCCTCCGCTTCTCGGACGGCGAGGAACCCCGGCGCGTGGCCTTCCTGCAGTGCGTGGGCTCCCGCGACCCAGCCGCCGCGGATCGGGGTTACTGCTCCTCCTACTGCTGCATGCAGGCCACCAAGGACGCCATCATTACCCGGGAGCATCTGCCGGAAAGCGATGCCGCGATCTTCTACATCGACCTGAGGGCCTTCGGCAAGGATTTCGACAAGTTCGTGGACCGGGCTAAAGAGGAGTATAGGGTGCGTTACGTCAAATCCCGGGTCTCCGAGGTCATAGAGGATCTGGAAACGGGGAATCTCTCGATCCACATCATCGATCCTCAAGGATCGGTGGGGATCGAAACCTTCGATCTGGTGGTGCTTTCCGTAGGGATCGGAGTGCCGGCCTCGGTCCGCACCCTGCTCGCCAGCATGGGCGTGCAGACAGACGCCTACGGCTTCTGCCGGGGACAGGAGGAGCTGGCCCCGGTGAGCTCCAACCTGCCGGGCGTTTATGTCTGCGGCACCCTGACCGGACCCATGGACATCCCGGAGACCGTGGTTTCCGCAAGCGCGGCAGCGGCGCGGGCCGCCCGGGGTCTGCTGGAGCGGGGAGAGGATACGGGGAACGAGTCCCCAGTTGCCACCGAAGTTACGGCTGCCACCCGTCCGCCAACCGCGCCGGGCGAACTGGAGGGCGCCCCCTTGCACGTCGGGGTGATCGTCTGCCGCTGCGGCGTGAACATCGCTTCGGTGGTTGATGTTTCGGCCGTGGCGGAGAGAGCGGCGGCCCTGCCCAATGTGGTGTTCAGCCACGAGCTGACCTACGCCTGCTCCCAGGACTCGATCCAGCTGATCATTGAAAAGATCGGAGAGCTTTGCTTGAGCCGCCTGGTGGTAGCCTCCTGCTCGCCCCGGACCCACGAACACCTGTTCCGCGCCGCTCTGCAGAAGGCTGGGCTGAACAAGTACCTGCTGCAGATGACCAACATCCGGGACCAGTGCTCCTGGGTGCATCAAGCCGATCCGCAAGGCGCAACGGAGAAAGCCTTCGACCTGGTACGCATGGCCGTGGCCAGGGCTCGCTTCCACCAGCCCCTAGAGGAGCTCGAGTCGGCGGTGAACAGCCGCTGCCTGGTGATCGGCGGCGGACTGGCCGGGATGAGCGCCGCCCTGACCGTGGCGGACAACGGCTTTCCCGTGTCTCTGGTGGAAAGGGAACAGCAGCTGGGGGGGAATCTGCGGCAGCTGGGCTTCACCCTGGAGACTGATAACGTCCCGGTCCTGCTCGACGGACTTTCTTGTAAGATTCAGGAGCATCCCCTCATCGACGTGTACCTCGGCAGCACTCTCGATTCGGTCGAGGGTTACATCGGCAACTTCCGCAGCACCCTGTCCCGAGACGAGACCGTTGTCGAGCACGGTACGGTGATCGTGGCCACGGGGGGGCTGGAGCACCAGACCACGTGCTACGGCTATGGCAGCGATCCCTATATAGTGACCCAGCGGGAGTTTGAGACCATGCTGCTCCATGACAATCCGCTGCTGTCGCGCCTGGACGGCGTGGTCATGATCCAGTGCGTGGACTCCCGGGAGGGGGACCACAACTACTGCAGCCGCATCTGCTGCGGCGAAGCCGTGAAGAACGCCCTGCGCTTCAAGCGCGAGTATCCCAGGGCAAACGTGACCGTGCTGTACAGGGACGTGCGCACCTACGGACTTGCCGAGGACCGATATGCCGAGGCCCGTAAAGCCGGGGTTCTGTTTCTGCGCTACACGGAGGACCGCAAACCGGAGGTCAGCAAGGAGAACGGTGATTTCAAAATCAGCCTCTACGACGAGATCCTCGGGCGGGAGATCGCCATCCAGGCCCAGCTGCTGGTGTTGAGCGTGGGCATCGATGCGCCTGAGGGCAACCGGGAGATCGCCCGCCTGCTCAAGGTGCCCCTGAATGAAGACGGATTCTTTCTGGAGGCCCATGTGAAGCTGCGCCCGGTGGATTTCGCTACCGACGGGGTGTTCGTCTGCGGCCTGGCCCACGGTCCCAAGTATGCCCGGGAGTCGGTAGCCCAGGCCCTGGCCGCAGCCGGCAGAGCCATGACCGTGCTCAGCCGGCGGCGCATCAGCGCCGAGGCGGCCACTGCCCGGGTTTTCGAACAGCGCTGCAGCGGCTGCGCTCTGTGCATGGAGGTCTGCCCCTACGGGGCGATCGAAGTGGATCCTGAACGCAAAATCGCTGTAGTGAACGCCCTGCTCTGCAAGGGCTGCGGTTCCTGCGTCGCCACCTGCTTCAGCGGGGCCATCGACGTCAGCGGTTTCAGCAACCGCCAGATTATCCGGGAATTCGAGGAGCTGTTGGTACGATGAGCGGGAAAGCCGAGGGTATCCAGCGGGATTCCTCCACTCGAGCAGCTGAGACTGCGGCGAAGACGGGGAAGGTCAAAACGAGAGCCAAAAAGTTGAAGATCGTGGGCTTTCTCTGCAACTGGTGCTCCTACGCCGGCGCGGACCTGGCCGGGGTGAGCCGAATGCAGTACCCCGAGGAGATCCGCATCATCCGCGTCCCCTGCTCCGGTCGTATCAATCCCCTGCTGGTGCTCAAGTGCTTTCAGGAGGGGGCCGATGGAGTTCTGATTTCCGGCTGCCATCCGGGCGACTGCCACTACCAGGAGGGCAATCTATACGCCCGCCGGCGCATGCTGGTGCTGCGATCCCTGCTCAGCTATTTCGGGATCGACGAGCGGAGATTCCACATGTCCTGGGTCTCCGCCTCGGAGGGAAAGAAGTGGGCCGATACGGTCCACCGTCTGGTGGAGGACGTACGGGCAGCCGAGGCCGAGGCCAAAGCGGGAGTGCCGGTGTGGTGAAAGCGAGTCCCCAGCAGAAAGTGAAAACAACCATACCGCAAACTGTCGCGGATCGACAGAACGCTGACGCACTGAACAAGACCATCGCAGCGCTACAAAAGGTAATTGCCGACCTGCTCGCCAAAAAGGCGGTGGATCTGGCGATCGGCTACGGCCGTGCCTCTGGCGGAGACATCGTGCCCCTGTTTGTGCGCCGCCCCGAGGAAGCGCCACAGATTGTATGGACTCAGCGCTGTACCTACAATCTGGTGCGTTATCTTACCGACCCTGAGGTGGTGGGCAAATCAAGCGTCCGCTCCAGAGAGGACGGCAGAGGATCCGGGACGGGTAAACCTGCGGCGGTGGCGGTCGTAGTCAAAGGCTGCGACCTCAAGTCGCTGGTGGTACTACAATCCGAGAAGCAGGTGCAGCGGGAGAAGCTGACCGTGATTGCTCTTCCCTGCCAGGGCGTTACCGATGAAGCGGGCAGGCTGTTGGCCAAGTGTGAGATTTGTCCGCCGGATGTGTACAATCCCAGTAGGGAGCTCTGCGATGTGGTGATTGGGGAGCCTGTGCAACGGCCCGGTGGAGGCACGCTGTCCGGTCCGGAAAACCAAAGCCCCGAGTATAGCGATGTCGACAAGCTCGACGCCCTGAGTCTCGGGGAGCGACGCGCGCTGTGGGACAGATACTTCGCCCGCTGCCTGCGCTGCTACGCCTGCCGCAATATCTGTCCGCTCTGCTACTGCAAGGAGTGTGTGTTCGATCAGCACGACCCCCGCTGGGTATCCCCGGCCGCGGCGGTGGCCTCGAACCGGAGCTTCCACCTGATCCGGGCCTACCATCTGGCCGGACGCTGCGTGGATTGCGGCGAGTGCGAGCGGGCCTGCCCCGTGGGCATCCCCCTACGCCAGATCAACCGAAAAATTATCAAGGTGGTGGAGGAGAGCTTCCACTTCCGAGCCGGTCTGGATCCGCAGGCCAAATCTCCTCTGGTGGCCTATGCAAACAAGGATCCCCAGGAGTTCATCGAATGAGGATCCTGGAACGGAAGATCCTGGCCGATTTTCTAAAAAACCGCCTGGCGAAGACGCCACGCTCCGCGAAGGCGGACAGCCAGGTCATCGCTCCCGTGGAGGTAGAGGGCAGGCTGTACTTCCAGCAACTCGACCCAGAGAAGCGGCTGGCTGAGCTGGTCTGGCCTGTTACAGAGCGGCGAAGCGGTGACGGCAAACCGGGAGTTGGATTTAAAGAAAGCGGCTCGTCTACCCCAATCCCGGCTACCGGTTCGCTGAACGTTGACTTCACCGTCAACTCGATCAAGGAGTTCTTCTTCCCCCACCGCCAGGAGCTGTACGAGCAGAGACCGGACGGAATCATCCCACGGGCCGCACCGGAGGAAACGCAGAGGCTGCTGCTCTTCCCCCGCCCCTGCGACACCCGGGGACTGGCCATCCTGGACCGGGTCTTCCTGGGAGAGGTGGAGGACGAGTCCTACAGACGAAGCCGCCACAACACTGCGGTGGTGGGGCTGCACTGCCTGCAGCCCGACCGGTATTGCTTCTGCACCTCCCTGGGCGGCGGTCCCTTCGACACAGAGGGCATGGATTTGGCTCTGACTCCCCTGGACGCCGACCGCTACCTGGTCCAAGAAGCCACTGACAAGGGGAAGGCCCTGCTCGCTTCGCTGAGCGGGAAAGAGGCGGGGGAGGCGGAACGGAAAGCCTTTGAGCAGTTTCGAACAGCCGCGGAAGCGGCGATCCGTCGAACGATCGAGGTGCCGGATTCCAAAACCATGGCCGAGCGTTTCGACTCCCCATACTGGGGGGAGGTGTCCCAGGCATGCCTCACCTGCGGCATCTGCAGCTACCTCTGTCCGACCTGCCACTGCTTCGACATCGTGGACGAGGGCTACCTGCGCCTGCGCTGCTGGGACACCTGCAGCTCCGACACCTTCACCCGCATGGCCGCGGGGGAGGATCACCGCAGGCAGAAGCGCAGCCGCTACCGCCAGCGGATCTACCACAAGTTCAGCTACTTCCAGGAGAACTTCGACACCCACTCCTGCGTGGGCTGCGGCCGCTGTACCCGGCACTGTCCGGTGAAGATCGACATCGTGGAAATCGTCAATG
>CP070696.1:1615460-1661029 GCA_020353535.1 Spirochaetaceae bacterium
AGCGAAATTGCCAAGGCCTTCGAAAAGGGGCAGTTCGAGCTGCACTACCAGCCGGTGGTAGACATGGGTGGATTCATTCACGGGGCCGAAGCACTGATCCGCTGGAATCATCCCGAACGGGGCCATATCTCACCGATGGAATTCATCCCCATCGCCGAGGAGACCGGTCTTATCATCCCGATCGGCCGCTGGGCTCTGTTCACCGCCTGTCGCCAGATCGCAAGCTGGATGGGCAAATACAAATTGTACGTTTCCATCAATCTCAGCGCCAAGGAGTTCTCCGATTCCACGCTCCTGGAGGCGATCCAGAAGGCGATCAAACAGTCGCAAAACTTCGATCCGGCCTACCTGAAGCTGGAGATCACTGAAACCAAGTGCATGGACGATCCCGAGCGCACCATCCAGCAGATGCAGTCCCTCCTCGATATCGGGGTGGAAACCTTCATCGATGACTTTGGCACGGGCTATTCCTCTCTGGGGTATCTCAAGCGTCTACCCGCTGTTACCCTGAAGATCGACAGGCTGTTCATCGATGCGCTGGAGCGCAGCCAGGAGGAGCGGGATTACCTGACGAACATCATTCGCACCGTGAAGAGCAGACAGAAGAAAGTGTTGGTGGAGGGGGTGAGCAATAAAACCCAGTTCGAGCTCCTCAAAGCCATGGACTGCGACCAAATGCAGGGATACCTGTTCAGTCCCCCCGTCCCGGCCGCAGAGTTCGAGAAGCTGCTCGCCCGGAAGACGCTTCTATAGTAATCCGATCGTGATTACCCGATAATCCCATACGCGCTGAAGGAAGGAGGATCCGATGCCGGTTTTCGAAATGCCCCTGGAGGAGCTGCGCCGCTACCAGGGTATCAATCCCAAACCCGAGGATTTCGAAGAATATTGGCAGCGAGCCTTGGGAGAGCTTAAAGGCAGGGATGAGGAGATAGAGCTGATCCCGGCTGAGTTTCAGAGCGCCGCCGCCGAGTGCTTCGACCTATACTTCAGCGGCGTCGGGGGAGCCCGCATCCACGCCAAGTACCTGCGCCCGAAAGCCGCCGCAAAGCCCCATCCGGCGCTGCTTCTGTTCCATGGGTACACGATGAACTCGGGGAATTGGCAGGACAAGCTGTCCTTCGTGTCGCAAGGATTTTCAGTGGCCGCACTGGACTGCAGGGGTCAGGGCGGGCTTTCGGAGGACAAGGGCGGGGTAGTGGGCCCCACCCAGCGAGGCCACATCATCCGCGGGTTGGACGACCATTCCGACAAGCTCCTGTTCCGTCAGATCTTCCTGGACACGGTCCAGCTGGCCCGTATCGTGATGGGATTCGAGGAGGTGGATGCAGCCAGAGTCGCTACCCACGGGGGGTCCCAGGGCGGAGCCCTCAGCCTGGTATGCGCCTCCCTGGAACCGAGGATCAAGGCCTGCTCCACAGCCTTCCCCTTTCTCTGCGATTACCGCCGTGTATGGGAGATGGACCTGGCCGAAGGGGCATACGAGGAGCTGAAGATCTACTTCCGGCTGTTCGATCCCACCCATGCCCGGGAGCAGGAGATCTTCCGAACCCTTGGCTATATCGACGTGCAGAACCTGGTGCCCAGGATCGAGGCGGATGTATTGATGGGCACCGCTCTGATGGATCAGATCTGTCCCCCCTCCACCCAGTTCGCCGCCTACAACAAGATCCGTTCCTCCAAGGAGATGATCCTCTATCCGGATTTCGGGCATGAAGAGCTGCCCGGCTTCATGGACCGGGTCTTTGCCTTTTTATCCCGTTTGTAAGGGCTGGACGGTCTGCCGGTTTATTTGGATTCGCCGCCCCCGGCTTTACTCCTCCAATAATCCCTGTTCCCGAAACCAGCTGAAGGTGTCCCGAAGGGTTTGCTCGAGAGGGCGGGGTTTGTAGCCCAGTTCTCGTTCGGCCTTTTCACAGGAGATCTTCCGGTGCTTGCCGATGGCCACCAGGGCATCCGGGGTAAAGGCCGGATATTTGGAGCTTAAAGCGGGCAGTCCGCCGGCTATCGCCGCTGCTGTCCGCGCCAGCCAGACGGGCAGGACTGCACGAGCGGTTTCGCGGCCGGTGGTCTCTTTGACTAATGCCGCCATCTCGGGGAGCGACCTCCAGGTTCCCCCCAGGATGTAGCGTTCCCCCCTGTGGCCCAGCTGAGCGGCGGCCAGGGTTCCATCCACCACATCCCGGACGTCGACCCAGTTGAAGCCGCCGTGGATCAGTGCAGGCAGGCGCTTGTGGTACAGGTCCAGCAAAGACCTGCCCAGATGGGAAGGTTTGAAGTCATAGGGTCCGAGGATGGCGGTGGGTGAGAGGATGACCGCATCGAGGCTGTCGGCGGCGGCTTGCAACACCAGGCGCTCCGCTTCGGCCTTGGTCCAGCCGTACAGCGTGGTGTCTCCGGGTCCGGCCAGAGGATTGTTCTCATCGGTTGCTTTGCGGGGATTCAGATCAGCCAGCGCTTCGATAGAGCTGAAGTGGACCAGGCGGCGCACCGAGCAGTCCCGGCAGGCTTGGATCACATGGCGGGTTCCCTCGATGTTGATCCGTCTCAGAGTCTCGACGTGCCTGCGATCCAGGGAGATGGAGGCAGCCAGGTGAAAGACGATCTCCACGTCTTCAAAGGCCCGGCGGAGGGAGTGCGGATCGGTCAAGTCAGCCTGCACGCGTTCCGCACTCAAGTCTTCCAAGGCCCGGGTATCCTCATGCACCAGAAGGCGCACCCTCTCTCCCGCCGCCAGCAGGCTGCGCGACAGAGACGCTCCGACATGTCCGGAGGTTCCGGTGATGGCCGCAATCACAGAGCCCAATTATAAGGTCAGTACCTCGGCTGTCAAGGCATTTGTTTGCTTTTTCGCTGCCGGAATCCTTTTTACCGGGATTCCTTTTTTTCCCCGAATCCCTTTCGGGCACGGAATCCAGTTCTGCTTGACAGCGCCTGAGACGTGCCATAGCATTAGTCCTGCACCTTTGATGCGGGAAGACGGAGGAGAGAACAGATGAAGAGAACCTGGATGATTCTGACGTTGTTGCTCGTCGTTGTTCCGCTGAGTCTGGCGGATTTTCAGGCCACCCTCGAGAGGTTAGATCAGCTCCATGAGGCCGAGGATTACAAGCAGGTGAAGAGCACCATCGAATCCTCAATGGCCGAGGCACGAAGCGGAGCGGAGAAGGCCGAGATGTACTGGCGGCTGGCTCGGGTCTGGCTGAACCTGGGGGACGAGGCGGAAGACAATGGGATCGTCGACGAGGAGCTTTTAGCCTATTTCGAGCGGGGTGAGGCGGAAGCCCAGAAGGCCATCGATGCGGATCCGAACAACCACCTAGGCTACTACTGGAAGTCCGCCAACATCGGGCGCTGGGGACAGATCAAAGGCATTCTCAACTCTCTGTTCAAAGCAAAATCCCTGCGGGACCTCCTCCAGCAGGCCGTGGTGGTGGAACCGGAGCACGCCGATTCCTACTACGTGCTGGGCCAGCTTTTCGAGCAGGTTCCCGGTTTTCCCGTATCTTTCGGTGATAAGGACTTTGCCGTGTCTTTGGGCAGGAAATCCCTGGATCTGCACGAACAGCAGGTCAAGGCTGGGATCGAGGATGAGATCAACTACGATTTCTATACGGAGATGGCCAAACACCTCTGGGAACGGAACTACCCCGCCACCAGGCGTACGCGGGAGCAGGCCAAGAAGCTGAGCAAGTACAAGTCGGCCTCCGATCCGATGGAGAAAAACTTCTACTACGAAGCAGTCGTGTCGCTCAAGGATATGTCCGATCGGGACGAAGCAATGGAGCTGATCAACTGGGTCATCGGGGAGCTGCAGCGCCTGCCAAAGCGCACGGACAGCCAGAATGACGATCTTGAGGAAGCCAGGGAGGTTCTCGAGTCCTGGAAGTAGTGTGTGGGTACGAGACCATAAGCGGGGGAAGACTATGAGAAAAACCCGGCAGCCGTCGATGAGTGAATCGACGCGCTACAACGTGATCGGCCCGAAAATCCCGGAACACCTGATCAAGGAAACCCGGGTGGTGTATATTAACGACGAATACCGCGATCAAATCCAGATGCAGCTGGAGAAACGTAGCCAGAGAATCGAGCAGGGTGGATCGACGCAATAGAGTTGAATGGAATCTAAACCATCCAATCCAGATCTGGATAGCCCTATTCACAGGCCTCATCCCATACTCGTCGCCTCGAAACTCTCGATACCGAAAGGTCCGGGGCATGCCCTCGACAACGATCCCAGGCGGTTTCTGAACCACCTGATCGCTTCGATTCGTGGCGAATCAGGTTCATTTGGAGAGGCGCTGTTGCCTTCTCTCGAATCAATCAGGCTGCCCTCCCCCGGCCATCTTTCATCACTTGTCGCCGGAGAAATATCGAACCTGGCGCACCCCCTGTCGGTTGTCCTCGATGACTATCACGAAATACAGAATCCCCACGTGCATGAATGTGTGGAAGAACTCATTCGCTTCCAACCGCGAAACCTGCACCTCGTTATCTTGACCCGAGTCGATCCGCCATTTCCTCTGACCCGCTACAGCGTCGAAGGGCGAATGACGGAGCTGAGGGCAGATGATCTTCGATTCAATGAAGAAGACACCCGGCAGTTCCTGGAACTCTCTTCAGGCAATTCGATCGGCAGGTCCGCCGCCGCCGCACTGTGTGAGAAAACTGAAGGGTGGCCAGCTGCCCTTCAACTCTGTGCCCTTTCCCTGCGGAAGGCGGATTCCCAATCGGTGAAAGCGTTCGTTGCCAACTTCAACGGCCAAGACCGATATATCGTTGATTATCTTCTCGAGGAAGTGCTGAATCGCCAGCCAGCCGGAATCATCGATTTCTTGCTCGATACCTCGGTTTTGGACCGTTTCAACTCGGATATTTGAGACTGGATTAGAGGGAAGAAGGACAGCAGGCAACTTCTCAACGAACTCGTACAGAAAAATATGTTTCTAATCCCGCTTGATACGAAGGAATGCTGGTACCGGTACCACTCCCTGTTCTCGAAGTTCCTATACGTACGCTTGGATCGCGAACGTCGCCAAAGATTGCATCTAAGGGCGGCAAAATGGTACGAAAATAACAAAATGCCCGGCGTGGCCGTCAAACACGCCATAGAGTCGGGTAGCGCAGAAGCGTCGGCGCGAACGATCAATCAACAGGCCGAGGGGGCGTTTCATCTCGGCTATCATACCCTTCTGGGAAGTTGGCTGGAATCGCTTTCCGAGGAGTTCATCCGCACGAACTTCGAGCTGGCCGTATACAAAGCCTGGATTCTTTTCCTTACGGGCAAAATCAGCGCACTCAGACTGTTCCTGGATAGAATCGAGCCCGACGCAGGCCGTATCAAAGATACCGAAAGCTATCGGCGCTACCTGAGCTTGAAGGCCTGGGTGGCCCGCTCCGAAGGTGATGCGAACGTCGTTATTGAAATGCCGCTACTGCTCGATTCCGAAGGCCGAGAGAACCCGACCGTCAAATTGATAAGCCATCTCTCGGTTGCACGAGCGGCATATCAAGCAGGGCGGACAGACGAGGCAGTCAGCGTACTACGTGAAGCCTACAGATTGGAGCGGGAATCCGGAAATGCGTTCGCTGCGCTCTGCGCCCTTCACACTCTCTGTTTCTATCTATTGGATGTCGGGCAGCGGGAAGAAATACAGTCGCTGTGTACCGAGGCGTTGGAGATCTTTACGGATTCCCAAGGTAGCAAGTTACCGATTAGCGGCATGGCCTATCTGCCCCTTGCGGTGAGTCGTTATGAAGCCAATGCTTTGGATGATGCAAAAAACTACTCGGAGATCGGGCTTTCTTTGTGTCGCAATCTGAACCTCGAAGATATCCTCGTCGAGGACGGCACACGGACCCTCGCACGCGTGCATCTAGCCCGAGGACGAGTCGAAAATGCGGTCTCGCTGTTGAACGACACCCTAAAGCGGTACGAAACGTCCAACCTGTATGCACCGATCAGCTCCCTCCAGGCACTGCGGGCTGAACTCGCCATTCGCCGGGGGGATATTGAGACAGCAATGATCTGGGCGGAACCACGTGCATTTGATGCACTCTCCCCGCCCACCGGGCTTCCCGGATACGAACATATCGTGTTTGTGCGCCTGCTTCTGGCTCGTGGGAATTTGGACAATGCATCCAAATGGCTTTTGGTTATGAAAAACGGATGCGTGCAAGCGCAACGAAACCGGATGCTTCTTACTTTGCTTCTCCTCGAGGTCATCTGGTGCATTCTTTCAGAAAAAACGGCTGACGCTGTTAGGATCACCGAGCAGGCGTTAATGATCGCTTCACCACAGAATTATCGTCGCCCCTTCATCGACGAGTTACCGACCATCGAATCCGTCGTGCTTCAATGCCGACCGATCGCTCCAGATTTCGTCGAATCCCTCCGGGTCGACGGAACAGTCCTCTCGACGAGGTCATTGACCGCTCCCGTATCCGAATCCATATTGGACGAGTCTGCTGCCATCGAACCGTTGACCCGGCGCGAGCAGGAAGTACTCAAGCTTGCAGCCGAGGCGCTTGCGAACCGCGAAATAGCGGATCGTCTGTTTATCAGCGTGGGAACGGTCAAGTGGCACATGAACCATATTCTGGCAAAGTTGAACGTGCCCTCCAGGAGCAAGGCAGTCGCCCGCGCAAAAGAGCTAGGTTTACTCTAACTCCCCCCCCACCCCAACCACCTTGAAAAACCTAACCTCAAACCCAACCTTGGATAGGCGCCATAAAGACAGAAGCCTTTTAGCTTAGGTAGGAACGGCGATACCTGAGGCTGCCTGCCGGGAGGACCGCGAGAGGATGGAGCACTACGAGATTGAGATTCAAGGAGAATTGGGCCTGGACTGGAAGGTGTGGTTTCCCGGGATGGAGTTCCTGTATCTGGGTGAAGGGAGAACTAAGCTTACGGGAAATATAGCGGATCAAACTGCTTTGCACTCCATGATCGCCCGGATCCGGGATTTGGGCATCCCGTTGCTACGAGTGTAACGAATAACGGCACTACCGAGGCCGGAAAACACATAGGAGGACCACATGAAACGAGTCAGAATTTCTGCGGTAGCGATCGCGGCACTCGCCACGCTAACGATCGTTGCTTGCGCGACGTTCAAGGGAGAAATTTCCGTTGACCTGGACCTACCAGAAACGGTCTATATTTCTCCGATGAACCAGGACGGGATCCAGGATCAGCTAGTGGTACCGCTCGCATTCCCGGAAATAAAAAATCTGGCGATACAGGGGTACCGATTCAGCGTCATCGAGGCTGTGGGAACGGAAGACGAGACCATCGTGTATACGATCGAGGAGGTGGCTGATAAACGTGCACAAAGGAAAGGCGTCACGATCCCGGATGAACTGGTTTGGACCGGTGTGTACCAGGACGGGGAGTACGTTCCGGATGGGGAGTACCTGTACCGGATTGAGGCCTGGGACCGCTTCGACAACACCGGAACATCTCCTTTTCGCTACGTCGTTGTGGACAACACCCCGCCGTCAGTGGAGGTGTTTAGCGCCCACCTGCTCTTCTCCCCAAACGGGGACGGCATAAACGACCTGCTGCAGATCAGTCAGCGACGGTCGGCGGTGGAAGACTCATGGGTGGGTGAAATTCGCGATTCTCAGGGGGTGATTCTCAGAGAGTTCGATTGGGCTCTTATCGCTACGGATTTCGTTTGGGACGGAAAGGACAGCTCCGGGAAGGTGGTCGCAGACGGCACATACGGCTATGCGGTCCGCAGCACCGACCTTGCAGGGAACGCGGCCACTGTCGGCCTCGACGGGATCGTGGTTGATACCAAAGCGAAGCAAGTTACTTTGGCGGTTGACTCAACCGTTTTTTCTCCCAACGGAGACGGTAGGAAAGACACGGTGCGCTTCTCCCCTACAGTTCTTGTGGCCCGGGATCTGGATCGGTGGACGCTGGAAATCGCCAACGCCCGAGGTGAAATCGTCAGGCGATTCACGGGGACTGGAGCTCCGTGGCCGAGCGTGGAATTCGATGGGAAGAATGATGCAGGGACGGTATTGCCCGACGGGCAGTACCGTGGAGTGTTGACCGTAATATACACAACGGGGGAGAAACCCACCATCGCCTCCCCGCCTGTGCTGCTCGACAATACCAAGCCTCTGGTGACGTTGAGCGCGGACTTCACCCTGTTTTCTCCAGACGGGGATGGAAACAAAGACAAAATCACGATCAGCCAGAGCTCAAGTGCTGAGGACTTGTGGGAAGGCGCAATTCTGGATTCGAATGGCCAGACTGTGATCGCATACACCTGGCAAGGACGGGCGGTCCAGTTCAGCTGGGACGCCAAGGACGGTACGGGAAGGCAGGTACCGGACGGCACCTACAGTTACCGGATCAACGCGACGGACGCGGCGCAAAACCGTGCAGTGGCGGAGTTGAAGAACATCCGGATCGACACCCGGCCGACTCCTATCACTGTGCGGGTCTCAGCGGCGAGCTTCTCGCCCAATAGCGATGGATTTGGAGATTTTCTCTCTTTCTCGTTTTCCGCTTCCATACCGGACGGTCTCTCTGTATGGACATTGAGTATCCTCGGTGCCGACAAATCAATTCGTAAGACCACCTCCGGCGGGACAATGACCGGTTTGGTACCCGACAATCTCACCTGGGATGGGCGAACCGAGGAAGGATCCTTCACCGCTGTATTTACGGCGGAATACCAGAAGGGAAACGTTACCAGTGTAAGCACTGCCCCATTCCTTGTTGATGTGACCGGTCCGCAGGCTAGTCTCTCTGTCACTCCCAAGCCGTTTTCTCCCGATGGCGACGGTGAAGATGATACCCTGTCGATAGCCGTCAGTCTGAAGGATGCCAGCCCTATCGATGATTGGTCGATTCAGATCTTCGATCCTACGGGAAAGCCGTTCAAAGCAGTCTCCGGTAAGGGGGCACCGACTTCGCCGATCTTATGGAACGGACGGTCAGATAATGGTGAGTTGGTGCAGTCCGCATACGACTACACACTGGTATTCAAAGTCCGAGACACGATGCGCAACCTGACAAAAATCCAGGAAACCATCCCTGTAGATATCCTGGTGCTTCGTGACGGTGATCGGCTGAAAATAATCATCTCAAGTATTTACTTCAAACCCTTCACGGCGGATTACACATCCGTTGATGCAGACCAGGCGAAACGCAATCTGGCAACCTTAGACCGTCTGGCAGTGATTTTGAAGAAATACAGTGGGTATAAGATCCGCATCGAAGGCCATGCGGTCCGTATCTACTGGTTCGACCCGCAGCGGTTGAAAGAAGAGGAGGCACAGGTACTGCTTCCCCTGTCCAAAGAACGAGCCGATGTGATCAAGCAGGCTCTTGTAAAACGGGGAATTGCGGAAGCGAGAATTACTACCCAAGGATTCGGTGGTACTCAGCCTGTAGTGCCGCACAGTGATCTGGACAATCGCTGGAAGAATAGAAGGGTGGAGTTCATCCTGATCAAAGAATAGACCAACATTCGGAAGGAGAAAGATATGAAAAAGAGCGTGAGAATCGGATTGATTGTAGTGGCGGTGGCAATCGTTCTGTTTGTGGCTGGCTGCACCAGCCTGCCGCCAATCGGCTCGAAGGCGCCGACCAAAGCGGTGGCCGTGCTGCGACCGCTCCAGGGGAGCACTGTGCAGGGTACTGTAACCTTCATACAGGAGGGATCCGGTGTACGGATCGTCGCTGACGTAAGTGGCCTCACACCCGGAAAACACGGCATTACCATCCACGAGTTCGGTGATTGCACAGCAGCCGACGGCTCGTCTTTGGGGGGCCATTTCAATCCGTCCAATGTGATGCATGCCGGACCGGAGGACAAAGAGCGACACGTGGGCGATTTGGGAAACATCGAGGCGGACAAGTCGGGAAGAGCGAAGTATAACCGGCTCGATCAGAAAATATCCCTGCACGGCCGCAACTCGATTATCGGGCGTTCAATTGTGATCAAAGAAAAAGCCGACGATTACAAAACACGGCCAGGCGGCGGCGCCGGGATGCGGATCGCCTGTGGAGTGATTGGGATCTCTTCGTTGGAAGCGGATTAGTGACCAGATAAATCGAATAGGGAGTAGAGAATGGAATTCTGGGAAAGATCGAAGGACTTATTGGATCAAGGCATCATGTCATCCAAAGAAATTATCGATAAGGCGAAAGCGAAAACCAAAGAACTTGGTGAGAAAGGTGTCGCCCGTCTAGAAATTGGCCAGCTTGAAAAACAGGCGGAAAAGCGCTTCGCGCAAATAGGGCGCCAGGTATATAAGGTGCTCGTCAAGGAAGGGCAGCAGACTATCTCCAGGGGTACGGAGGAGATAAAGAAACTGCTAACGGAAGTGGATGAAATCGAGAAGCTAATCGACAGCAAGGAAAAGGCGTTATAGAGAGGAAGGTCAGTGTTTCAGTAAATGGGAAACACTTGATTGAAAGGAGTTGCGCGAATGCGTTTCAGGGGCTGTGATGGCGACTGTCACAGCCCCGTTACTTTTATATGTACGAATGTGGATTCGCCTGGTGTAATTCATTGACAATATATTATGCATGCACCAAAGTTATAGGGAACTCAAGTAGAGCTGTGAGGCTCTCTAGGCTGTAGGGGATCTAATAGGTCAGCAGGAAAGGAGGAGGACAAATGATGCTTTCCGTGCAGGATATCTACAGCGAGGTACAGTCAAGGCGTGTGGAAAGCGCTGAGGACTACGTGCTCAAGAAATACCTCAAAAAGGTGAACAAGCAGACGAACCGCGTGGTGATCCTCTATGCGTCGGCATTCACGGAGAAGGAGACCGCTGGCAGGGTGCTCCAGATCAACCGGCAGGACGCCAGCTGCTTCACTGCGGTTTCCTCCGGGATGGAGAGCCGGGAGCTGGATCTGATTCTGCACAGCCCCGGCGGCTCGGTGGAGGCCACGGAACAGATCGTGGCCTACCTGCGACGACGCTACCATCATATCCGGGTAATCGTTCCCCTGTGCGCATTGTCGACGGCCACGCTTCTATGCTGCGCGGCAGATGAGGTCCTGATGGCCGAGCATGCAGCTCTGGGGCCGATCGATCCGCTGGTGAACTGGTCCCATCAGGGCGGTACCTACTCGGCCACAGCCCACGACATCATCAAAGAATATTCGATCGCGCAGAGAAACATCAACAACAAGAAAAACGATCCCGTCCTGTGGGTGGAGAGGCTGAACGCCTACCCGCCGGGACTGCTGGCGACCTGCAAGTCTCAGATCCAGATGTGCTGGGACCTGGCGAAAAACTGGCTGGGGCGCTACATGTTCCACGGGGAAGAAAACGCGGCTCAAAAAGCGGAGAGTGTCGCAACTTGGCTTTCGGATCTGCGGGGCTTCACCGGCAGCAGAAGGCCGATCAGCCAGGCCCAGGCGGCGGCGAAAGGCATGAAGGTGGATCTGCTGGACACCGAAGAATCTCTACTGGAGAACGTGATGGCGGTGTTCTACGCCGGATTGGTCAAGTTCCAGACAGGGGACTGTGTGAAGATCGTTGAGGATCAAAACGGCAAAGGCTGCACGGTGGGAGCCCGGATGTTTCCTGGCCCCATGTGAAGAAACGTAGCGATGCGCACGGAGCCAACGAATTTTACAATCGCTGCCCTGGATCCTGGCGGTAGAACTGCACCAGCAGGTCATGAACATCGGGGTACTCTCGCTGCAGGAAATTGGGCTGCTCGAAAAAAAGCTCGCTGACCACGGCGAAGAACTCTCCCGCGTTTTCCAGGGCGTAAGGGTCGACGGCCGTCCGCAGTCCCCTGCGGATGCGATGTTCCAGATCCTGGAAGGCCGCCAAAAAAACATCCCGCCAAAATTGGGGGCTCATTCCGGCATGAAGTTCGGGACGGCCGTTGATCGCGCCGTCGAGCAGGTCGAGGCGGTGGGCCGCCTCATGGATGACCACGTTGAAACCGTCGGCCCAACCGGAGTCTTCCACATCCTCCCAGGACAATACCACCGGTCCCTTATTCCAGGACTGGCCGATGTCCTGCTCCTTCCACTCGTGAACCACGCCTGACCGATCGACCTGGCGTCTGTTTTGGGTAAATCGCTTGGGCACGACAACGATCGTTTTCCAATTCCGGTACCAGCTCAATCCCAGATTTAGAATGGGCAGGCAGGCCTGAATGGCGATAACCGCTTTCATGGCGTCCATCATGTTCAGACCGTCCGCCTCCTCGAAGGTCTTCTTCTCCAGGAACAAAACAACCAGCTCTTTTAGACGCTCCAGGTCTGTTGTATCCAGACCGGATAGGATCGGGTGGTGTTCGAGCAGCCACAGCCAGTCCGCTTCGATCAGGTTGGTGAGAACGAGATGCCGACGTCGAGCCGGTCGAAAAATATTCATTTCAGGGGTGGTTACGGTACCAGAAAATAGCGCAGCAACACGTAGGCGGAGGAAGACGCCAGACTGATCAGGGTGAACAGGGCACCGTACTTTGTGAACTCCATGAAGGTAATCCGGTAGCCGTTTTTCTGGGCCAGGCCGGCGGATACCACGTTCGCCGAAGCCCCGACCAGCGTACCGTTTCCGCCCAGGCAGGCGCCCAGTGAGAGTGCCCACCACAGCGGATCACGATGATCGTCGTGGATTTGATATTTCCACCGGTCAGGCCGAGAAGGAATTGGGCCAACGTCTCGATGATGCCCAGCTTGACCAGTCCTCCGACTAGGATGAACAGGCCGATGAAAAAGAACAGGGTCGCCCACTCAACCTCCAGGAAAACTTTTTCGACCTCGTGTCTTTCGGTGATGACCATCAGCAGGAAGGCTCCGCTCAGCGCGACCACCGAGACCTCCACCCGCAGCGCATCGTGCAGCAGGAAACCGGCGATCACGAGGGACAGGACAATCATCGACCGTATCAGCAGGGGACGATTCTCGATCGCCCGTCCCTCGTTGAAACTGATGCGCGCTTTGCGGGGCGCGGACACCTTCAGCTTCCGGCGGAACAGAAGAAAGGCGAAGCCGCTGAAAGCCAGCAGGATGATCACGACCACAGGAGTGAGATTGAGCAGAAAATCAACAAAGGAAAGACGGGCTGCACTGCCGATGATGATATTCGGAGGATCTCCGATCAGGGTTGCCGTCCCCCCAATATTGGAGGCCATGGCGCAACAGATCAGAAAGGGTACAGGTGTAATGTCCAGTTCCACCGCTAATAGAATCGTCACCGGAGCGATGATTAGGATTGTTGTAACATTGTCGAGAAATGCGGAAAAGAGGGCTGTAATCAGGGATAGGAGCACGAGAATGCGTACCGGTTCGCCTCGGGCGAACTTTGCCGCCTTTATGGCAACGAACTGGAACGCCCCCGAACGCCGGGTGATGGCGACGATGATCATCATCCCTACCAACAGAAAGATGACATTCCAGTCGATGATGGAATACCCCTCCTTGGAGTCCAGGATATGGAGGAAGAGAAATACCGCGGCGCCGATGACGGCGGCGATCGTTTTATGTACTAGTTCGGTAGCGATGAGGATATAGGTACCGACAAACACGGCTACGGCGATCCAGGTGACGGCACTCAAGCGCTCATCCCCGTAAGATCCGCCCCACGATCTCCTGGGCACAGAGGAGGCCGACGATCCTTCCCTCCTGGACGACCGGCAGGCAGTCCCTCCTGTTTCGTGTGAGTTGGAGGACCGCCTCCACAATCGGCGTTGACGGTTGCAGATGAGGACCGTATCGGTGTACTGAGGAAGTCCCGCGCGCAGTACATCGAGGATGCTGACCTCGCCAACAAAACCACCCTCGCTGTCCATCACCGCCGCGTAGCCCACTCTCTTTTCGTAGAACAGATCTGCAAGTTCCCGGAGGAAGGCCTGCGGAGAAATCGTCGGCACGTCCGTCAACATCACATCCCCTACAGTCACCCGTTCTCTTACCATAATTGCAGCCTCTTCGAGGGAGTGCACGAACTCAAGAGCGCTCCTGGCCTCCAGCAGTCGGTTGAAAAGGGCGGTGTCTTGGGAGATCTTGATGAAAGCCGCCAGAGCGTTCAGATAGATGCTGGAGGGCACTCGGGAGGTCAGCATCAAGACGATCATGCGGACCGGGACCCCTTCCATGGGAAGCGCTTGGGCGGGCACGCAGACTCCGATCAGCAGGTCCTCGAAGTCGTCCAACCGGGCATGGGGGACGGCGATGCCCGTTGGAAATACGATGCCGCCTAGACTGCTGCGCTGTTCCACTGCACGGGTGACAGCCTCCAGATCAAGAATCGCCGGTGTGTGCTTTTGAAAGTGTTCCAGCAGGCGCCGGATAACTTCGTTTTCGCTGTACATCTTGCTCCTTAGGTGGACGAATTGCGGTTCTATGAGATCGGATAGAAGCATGAGCCTATCATACGCCAAATCGATCCACCCAGAAAGTGGATCAATCGGGAACCCGGATGCACATTCTTCTTGTTCGAATCCTGTCTCTACAATTTAATCTGCGTACCCAATTCGACCACCCGGTTGGGCGGAAGCTGGTAGTAGCCACTGCTCTGATGGATATTCTTGTGCAGGAAGGAGAAAATCTTGAGGCGCCAGCGTCGAAAAAGACCGCTTGTTTCGACGAGGATCGTCTCCCTGCCCATGAAATATGTAGTATCCATGAGATTGTACTCCCATCCGCAGATGCGCACCTGCTTTAAAAGTGGGGAATATTTGGCTTCTCCATGAAACCGTACCGGGCGAGGATCCGTACAAATCCTTACCCTAGGTGTTCTATCTCGGTGCGCTCACTTTTGGCGACTCTGGGAATACGAGCCGTTTGAACCTACATAAGGAGTACCCAGCTGTGAACGATTTTGTTGTGCTTGATATTGTGGAGCAGGGGCTGGGGGATGAGATCCTTCAGGCCCCCCAGATACACCGCGGTGCCTGGGACACGGATTGATGGATTACGAATCAGATCCTGAAGGAACAGAGTCAAAATCGTGGTGATGGCCATCGTGGTTGATACCGCTACTCCATAGGCGGCCGCCAGGTTAGCGGATGAGCGGAAAAACAGCACCAGGAGCGATGCGGCAATGAACAGTATCCAGTTCATCCAGGGAACGTACACCTGACCGATTTCAAGGGGCGAGGAATGTTGGATCTTCATTCGAGGGCTGTAATCCAGTTGAACCGCTTGGTGTGTCAGGGAAAACACCCCTGAGATCACGGCCTGGGAAGCGATAACAGTAGCAACTGTTGCGATAACAACCAAGGGGACGAGTCGCCACGAAGGCACCAGGTGGTAAAATGGATTCGCTGTGGCCGTCGGAGTTCGGATCAACAGGGCGCCCTGACCGAGGTAGTTCAGCACGAGGGCAGGAAAGACCAGGACGAACCATGCCAAACGGATGGGGGATTTTCCAAAATGGCCGATATCGGCGTACATCATTTCTGCACCGGTAACCACCAAGAAAACAGCACCGAGTACGAAAAATCCCCAAAGACGGTTCAACATGAAAAAACGTGCTGCATAATACGGATTGAACGCGATCAGTTCGCCCGGGCTCTCAATGATGCGAAAGAGGCCGAGTAAAGACAGGAGTACGAACCACACCAGCATAATCGGGCCGAAAGCTGCTCCGATCCTAGCGGTTCCCCGTCTTTGCACGGCAAACAGAACGAAAAGGATTGCCAGGGTCAGGGGGATCGTGTAGGGAGTGAAAACCGGAGTTATGACCTCCAACCCTTCCACCGCACTCAGAACCGAGATAGCTGGAGTGATCATCCCATCCCCGAAAAGCAGCGCCGCGCCGAATATCCCAAGCCCGACTACCGGAAGCACGACACGGGAGCCCGTCCTTCGATGGGAAACGAGCAGAGCCATAAGGGATAATATTCCCCCTTCGCCCTTGTTGTCGGCATTCATGACCACAGCCACGTATTTGGCAGAAACCACAATGATCAGGGACCAAATTATAGTGGAAAGAACGCCGAGGATGTTTTCGGGATTTGCCTCTATTCCGTACAGACCATTGAAGCAAGCCCGCATGGCATACAGCGGGCTCGTCCCGATGTCACCGAATACGATTCCAAGAGCTGTGAGGGACAGTGTGTACAGGCGACGATTGTCGGCATTTCGGTTCCGTTGTTTTTCAGTGAACATTTTTCATCCAGCCGACGATATCCTTCAACTGCCTGTTTTGTACCTGAATGGATTACAGCAATGATTTTACATGGAAGAACATAGCGATGAACCGGTCACGGACTGCTTCGCTTAATCCTTGAAACTGAAGGTGAAGACATTCACCCCCATGTTTTGTCCCAACTACCATGGCTGCAAATGTCACGTGTTCTCTTTACCAATTTTGCCTTATGCTCAGTATTAATCAACTCCGGTATCTGCACAAGAACAAAACAACAAACATTTATTTTACCTGGGTGAAAATATTAATAGCTTACTGCAGACGGTAGCCGATATCTCAACGTTGAATGGTACTCGCTCGCCAACTATACTGTGTTCATGATTGCACGTTCGATTCTGTTCTCTATGGCGACGATCGCTTTCAAGTAAAGGCACATCATCGCAGCTAGAGAGGGGCATCATGATTTTTGAGTCTAATGGTAAAAGAAGACTGTACCTGATCGCTCTGTGTTTCGTATATGCTTTTTTCACGCTGAGCGCAAGCCGGTCGGAATGCCAGGAACAAAAGGAGGAACCTCAACGAACGGTTTCGCTGTCAACCCTGGAAGCCAAGGTCAATCCTCACTTTGAATTTACACTTCCGAGCGGAAACATATCGGAACGGATCGAGCAACAGTTCAATAACCTGCACACCGTTTTCGACCTCAACTTCAACTTTCTCAACAGCAGCGTCGATGCCGGCGTAACTTTTGCATATCCCTTGGGTTTCTTTGTTCCCGGGATTCGCTTTTACCAAAATGTGGACCTCGAGAACCTGGTTGCCCCTCAATTACAAGGAGGGGAGCTGACCTTGCTGCCTGCAGAGAAGTATGTGTCCAGAATCCGGGGTATCGAACTGGATTTTGTTTTCAACGTCACCCCCGTCTTTTCGATCATCCCTTCATTCCTGATGAACGACACCTTTAAAGGCAGTTTCACTACAGGTTTATCCCTGGATGAAGGAATCGACTGGATTGCTAGGATGAGCTTTGCCGTGGATTCCGGGCGATCCCAGCCGGAAGGATCTCCCGTTCCCGATAATCGAGTGGCTTTTAGCTCCGCAATCGACACTCGCTTTCGGAACAGCCTCACAAATCCGGTAAGTATCGACCACAACAATACCCTGCAGACGACCCACCAACTCCGGGAGCGGGTATTCATCACTGAAACGCTCGGATTCAACTACCCAATGTACACCTGGCATAAGGATATCAGCAGTTTCTACAGTCTGGGCGGTTTCGATAGCTTGAGGGGATACCCGTATGGGTCTATCGCCGCCTTCCGGTATGTGCTGAATAGATTCGATTTGGGTGTTGCCGTCTTTCGGAATGCACAGATTAAAATCAAGCTGGGGAAACGCAGAGCAACCATAGGTGATTATAGATTGTTCTTCATACTAGACGGCTTGCTGACACAAAATCACCTGAGTTGGGACTCCCCGGTGAATACTTACGGTGGTGGGGGAGGAGGGTTTGTGTTTCTCATAAGTGGAGAAAGGCAACAGCACATTAAGGTTTCTACGTATATCGTGCAGCCTATCGAAGCGCAGATGTTCCCAATCTTTTACTTCCAGACGAGCTTTTTCAATTTCGAGAAGAGGATCTGATTTGCGTACATATAATCGCCTGTGAAGCTGCCCGGCTGCAGCGGTTTGCCCCGGAGCGATCAATTCACGTCCTCGTGATTGATCGTCTTAAGCGGTCTGCACTATACTCGGGAGGACGGTCGAAATCGTCAAGTCCTTTGGGCAAAAGCATCTGCGAGAATCCAGCATGCGCGTATTAGTTGTAGAAGATGACGAGAAAATTTCTTCGTTCGTTTCCAAAGGTCTGAAGCAGGCCGGCTTCGCAGTGGATCAAGCCGGAGACGGGGAGGAGGGATTGTTCATGGCGTTGAACAATCCCTACGATGTTGCTGTGATCGATCTGATGCTTCCGGGGCGGGACGGATTGAGTCTGATCGAAGAGCTGAGGAAAAAGCGCATCTCCACGCCTGTGCTCATTCTGAGTGCCCGCAGCAGTGTCGATGACAAGGTAAAAGGACTTCAAACCGGCGGGGATGACTACCTGAGTAAGCCCTTTTCCTTTTCTGAGCTTCTCGCCCGCGTTCAAGCCCTTCTCCGCAGGTCCTCCCTGACAGTACCCGTCAACAAGCTGCGGGTGGGGGATCTTGAGATCGATCTATTGAAACGAGAAGTGCGTCGCGGGGAGGCGCTCATCGATCTGCGTCCACGGGAGTACGCTCTGCTAGAGTACCTAATCCGCAACGCAGGCACGGTTGTTTCCAAAACCATGATCCTCGAGCACGTATGGGACTACCACTTCGATCCTCAGACCAATGTGGTGGATGTGCTGATCCATCGCCTGCGCAGCAAGATCGACGAGGGGTGCCGGCAGAAGCTCATCCATACGGTACGCGGCAGCGGATATGTTATTAAAGACTCTTAAACTCCGCTACGCGGTGTTATTTTCCTGCTTCCTCATCCTCAGCTCCGCGGTTCTATTTCTGATATCCTATGGCCTGCTGTATTCTTCGCTGCGCCGGGAAGAGAGGACGCAGATCCAGGCACGCCTGCTGGAGATTTGGGCTTTGTATCAGACCGGCGGTGTTCAGGCGCTGCAGCGGGAGATCATCATAGAGAAGAGCCTCGAGTACGGGCGTCCATTCCTGCTGCGTCTGGCAGATCGATGGAATCGCACCTTTTTTCTTTATATACCCGAGCAGTGGGGGGATATAGAATTCAAAGACCTCTCCTACTTTGATCCTTTCGAAGAACGGGGGATGCTACAGGTACCCATCGGAAACCGAAGGGGGGTTCTGCAGATTGCCACCGTCCGGCTTGGAGACGGAAACGTGCTCCAAATCGGTTTTCACAGCGGTGCCTGGGAGAACGTACTCGGCCAATACCGCAAGACCTTTGCTCTGGTTGCGCTGCCGCTCGTGGCCTTCGCTTTTCTGGGCGGACTGCTCTTTTCCGGGCGGGCTCTCGCTCCGCTCGGAAGGCTGGAACACTCGATTCGCACGATTCTCGACACGGGTGCGATGCATGCCCGGGTACCCACGGCCGGGCAGGGGGATGAGCTGAACCGGCTGGTGTCGCTGTACAACCAGCTGCTCGATAAAGTAGAGAGTCTCATGAAATCGATGCGGGGAGCTTTGGACAATGTGGCTCATGATCTGCGTACTCCGATGACACGGATGCGCGGCACCGCTGAGATGGCCCTTCAGGCTGCAGAAGGGATCCA
The DNA here is from genome assembly GCA_020353535.1 of Spirochaetaceae bacterium. GTDB lineage: Bacteria > Spirochaetota > Spirochaetia > SZUA-6 > DRHE01 > JAFGQJ01. The sequence continues at coordinate 1,634,836 of CP070696.1, forward strand.
AGTTCAACGGGAGGCGCTGACAGTCTGCTTGGAAGAGTCAGAGCGCATCCTGGCTATGCTCAACACGCTCATGGATATCTCCGAGGCGGAAACAGGAATCATGCGCCTGGAGCGTACGCAGAGAGACCTGGGTGTTCTTCTTGATGACATGATTGAGCTGTACGGCTATGCCGCCTCGGAGAAAGGCATCTCCATCGTCCGGAAACAGCCCACTCCGGTAAGCGCTGTCATCGATGTGAATCGCTTCCGCCAGGTAATCGCAAATCTCCTGGACAACGCCGTCAAGTATACCGCTGGAGGAGGCACGGTGGAGGTTACGCTCACCAGCGAGGGAGATCGAGCCCTGGTACGCGTGAAAGACTCAGGGATAGGAATCTCGCTTGAGGAGCTTCCTCACATCTGGGATCGTTTATATAGGGGAGATCGCAGTCGCAGGGTGAGCGGGCTTGGGCTCGGGCTGAGCGTGGTCAAGGCTATTGTAGAGGCCCACGGTGGTACGGTTTCAGTAACGAGCACCCCTGGAAAGGGCTCGGAGTTCACTATTACGATCCCCCTATCCGCCTAGTTCGTCAGGCATTTCTCCCCCAATTCTATTTGCACCAACTCTTTGGCTCCAGTGGATCCAGGCCCCTTTAAATTCCTTACAAATTTGTAATGTCCGGGAAAGGCATCTGTTAGAGTGCAGCGCTATTTTAAACTCAACAATACAGACCTGTAAGGAGGTATCCTATGAATGGAACAATCACAGGCAGATCAAAAAAAGTACTCTTCCCGGTCATTGTGCTCCTTTCTCTGGCTGTAGGCTTTGCCACAGCCGGTTTCTGGTTCACAATGTTGGCGGGCAGGGATCCGGGAGTCGCAGCGGCTTATCCCCAGAGCGATGTATCGTTCCAGGCGATACCCGCTGACTATAATTCCGGCCCGATCAACAGTTCGACCAGCTTGGGTACCCTGCAGAGCCTGCAGCAGGCCTTCCGTGAGGTGGCGGCAAAGGTGCTGCCAACGGTCGTGGAAATTGACGTGGTCGACGTAGTCAAGCAGCAGGTCCCCGGTTTCACCAATCCCTTCGAGTTCTTCTTCGGCCCTCAGAGTGATAACCGTCAGGCCCCCCAGCAGCAGGAGTTCCGGCGGCAAGGACTTGGTTCCGGCGTAATCGTGCGCCATAGGGGAAACAAGGTATACGTGCTGACCAACAACCATGTGGCCGGGGAAGCTGAGGAGATCAGCGTGAAGCTGAACGACGGACGCCAGTTCACCGCCCAGCTCGTGGGCGCGGATCCCAACCGGGACCTTGCACTGGTCATGTTCGAGACTACGGAACAAGTTCCGGTGGCGCAGCTCGGTGATTCCGATGTTCTGCAGGTCGGCGACTGGGTTCTGGCGGTAGGCAGTCCGCTGGGATTCGATTCGACTGTAACGGCCGGGATCGTCAGCGCCATCGGCAGACATACCATTCCCGGAATGGAGGTCGCCAACTTCACAGACTACATCCAGACCGATGCAGCGATCAACCAGGGCAACTCCGGTGGCGCGCTGGTGAATATCTACGGCCAGGTCGTAGGGATCAACAGCTGGATCGCTTCCCCTTCCGGGGGAAACGTCGGCCTGGGATTCGCCATCCCCATAAACAACGCCAAGAAGGCAATAGATGATTTTATCACTAAAGGAAAGATCGAATATGGATGGCTGGGTGTCAGCATGGGCAGCGTTTCCACTGAAAGCTTGAAAGACCTCAAGCTCCAGAACTCCAGGGGAGCCTTTGTGTACGGGGTGTTCAAGGGTTCTCCAGCCGATAAGGCCGGGGTGCTGCCCGGAGACTTCATTACAGAGGTCAATGGGGAAGCACTGAGGGATACCTCAGAGCTGCTTCTTCGCGTCGGCAATCTCGAGCCGGGTAAAAAGGCCGACCTCAGCATCATCCGTTACGGTCAGTCCCTGCGTCTCACGGTAAAAATCGCAGCGCGGGAGTCGGAGCAGAATCTGGCTGCCCGGTCCGGCAAGCTCTGGCCGGGATTCTCGGTAGTTCCCCTGACTGAAGACATCCGGACGCAGCTGAGCTTGAATAAGAGCAGTGGCCGGCTGGTGATCGGGGCTGTTGAGCAGGGCGGTTTCGCTGACATCGCCGGACTGAAGACCGGAGATATTGTCCGCAAGGTGAACGGTCAGGAGGTGAGCACCGTCCTGGATTTCTACAAGGCGTTTAACAGCACCAAATCCAGGGAAATCCTGTTCGCCATCAAGCGGCAGGATACCGAACTGGTCATCGGGCTTGTCCTCTGAGTGGGTTTCGAACGTAGTTTTTGTAGAAGCGCCTTTTCCCTGCAAAAGGCGCTTCTTTTTTTAATTGACAGTTTGGGATGATCAAAGGAAAATTAAAATGACTTGAGGAGAAAAGCGATGTATGGTCTTTTATTTCAATACTGGTGGATTTTGCTCCCGGCTATACTGTTGGGAACCATCGCTCAACTATCGGTCCGGGGAACCTATCAGAAATACAGACAGGTGAAGACCCGAGACCGTATTACAGGCGCGGAGGTGGCTCGCCGCATTCTCGATGAGTACGACCTCCAAGATGTTCCAATCGAGACGGTGAGGGGAGAGCTCACCGACCACTACGACCCCCGTAGCAAGATCCTAAGACTGTCTCAAGGGGTATACCAGGGCGACAACATCGCTGCACTGGGAATTGCAGCCCATGAAACCGGGCACGCCATTCAGCACGCCCGTTCCTACTTCCCCCTGGCGATGCGCGGCGCGATTTATCCGGTAGCCTCCTTTGGCTCGAAACTGGGGCCGGTTATCGTACTTGGGGGTCTGCTGTTCGGTTTCAGTGAACTGTTGATTTCTATCGGCATCGTGATGTTTGCCATCGCCGTTGTTTTTTCGATCATCACCCTGCCTGTCGAGCTCAATGCTTCCACCAACGCAATCAGTGTATTGAGACGAGGAGGTTTTCTCAGTGAATCGGAATTGAGCGGTGCTCGCAGCGTATTGAACGCGGCCGCCCTCACCTATGTGGCCGCCGCCCTGGCATCGGTTCTCACGCTGGTGCGGCTGTTGCTGTTGAGTCGTCGCCGCTAGGGCGTGCAACAATAGCGAGCGCTTTGCCCGGTTCAGGAGTCGCTGGAGTATCCCGTGCAGATGCATGTTCATCAGGAAAGCTCGAACGATGTGGCCGGGAGCATCCTGCCTCTACGATCCTGCGTGCGCAGATCCTATCAGCTCTCCCTGTCGATCAAGCTCGCCTTGGTGAGCTTGACTCCCTTCATCTTTTGGCGAAGGTGGGTCACAGTCTCCTCCACCTTGCGCCGCTTGTCGAGGTCCTCGGCGAACAGTTCACCTTGAATCGCCTGTCCCGGGGCAACCACGTTCGCCGTGCCCACGCCGATCAGGCGCACCGGGGTGGAGCCGTTCCAGCGCTGGGCGAGAAGTTCCTGGGCCAGCTGATAAATCTCGTCGGAGGAGGTGATCCAGTGCTTCACCGTCTTCTGGGCTGTGGTGGTAACAAAATCGAAGAAACGCAGCTTGAGAACTACTGTGTTGGTCCTCAGGTTGTCGATCAACAAGCGATGCATCACCTGTTCCGACAGTTCCAGAATGTTTCGTTTCAGCGTATCCGCGTTCTTGATGTCCTTCTCGAAGGTCATTTCACTGCTGACCGAATGGCTCTTCGGACTGGCGGCGAAGATCCCCGGATCCTCTCCGCGGCAAGCCCTGTAGAGGTAACGGCCGCTCGCATCCCCCATCATGGAACAGAGAATATCGAGAGGAAAGCTTCGCAAGCTCTCGACCGAGCTGATGTTCAGCTCCGAGAGGCGTTCCCGGGTCTTCTCCCCCACGCCCCACAGCTTGCCGAGGGTTAGTCCATCGAGAAAGGAAATCTCCTGACCCGCCTGTACAAAATGCAGTCCGTCCGGTTTGGAGTACTCGGAGGCCAACTTGGCCAGGTAACGGTTGGCTGCGATGCCGATGGAGAGGGTCAAACCGGTTGCTGTCTGCACCCGTTCCTTGACCCGCTTGCCGGCTTGAAGCGGTGGGCCGTACAGACGTTCTGTGCCGGACATATCCATAAAAGCTTCGTCGATGGAGATCTGCTGGAACTCCGGAGTAAAGGATTCCAGGGTCCTCATCACTGTTTGCGACACTTGCACGTAGCGCTTCATCCGAACCGGTAGGAATACGCCCTTCGCACAGCGACGCAGCGCCTGGGAGATAGGCATGGCCGAACGCACGCCGAAGCGTCGAGCCTCGTAGGAACAGGAGGAGACCACACCGCGATGTCCCGGCAATGCACCGACGATCACAGCTTTTCCCTGCAATTCCGGATTATCGATCTGCTCCACCGAGGCGTAGAAAGCGTCCAGGTCGACGTGAAAAATGACACCCATCGCGCTCGACTCAGGTTTTGAGCTCAAGGTTCTTACGGAATCTCAAGCGGTTGTCGAAGGCAGCATATTGTCCGCTTAGCGCATATCCTTCGGGGGGGTGCAGGTATTCCAGGGTAATCCCTACCGTAAAGGTTCTGTTTCGGGGAACCGTCAGCTGCACGTTCAGCGGGAGGGGAGGGTTTACTCCTATGAGAACCGTGTATTCTTTGCCGCCCGGAGTTCGGGTGTACGGGAAGTTGGCATCGAAGAGCACAAACTCCTCCTCCGAAAATATGCTCAGGCGCACCTGATAGGGTTGCGACCAGGGATCCAGCCGCAGGGCAACGTTCTTACGGTCAAGAAATCCAACGCTGCTGACCTCGGATTCCAGGTACGTGACCCCGTTTTGCAGTGGTAGACGATAGAGGCGGGAGCGGGTGTTAATGGAAATCGTATTGCTTCCATCCAACACACGTATGTTATTCAGCGGCGCCGGGCTGGCAAGCTCCAGGTATTGCTCGTCCTGGACTTCATCGATCACATAGGTAGCATAAATCGGTTGAGGTCGCCCCGCTCCATAGGGCTGATAGACAAAAAATGTGGTCAGAAGAGCGATCAAAATGGCGGTGAACAGCCCTGCGGTAAGCCTCGAGCGCGTGCGGTCAGTGATGATGCGAGCCGAGTGAAAGATGAATCGCAGGCGGATGAACATAAGGATAAAGGGAATCAAGATGACGGTGAGCAGGAGATTCCCCCCGACTTTGGAGAGCAACAAAACCCGGCAGAACTCCAGACTGGGTAGGGTGAAAAGTTCGACGACGGACTTCACGATCCAGTAGGGAGAGGCCAGAAACAGGAGGATCTTGAGCGGACGGTAGGGAGTGGTGGTAAACAGCAGGGCAAAGGTGAAGGCCCAGAGGAAGTAGTAGGTGAAGGAGATATTGATGACCGCCAGCACGATTATGTCCAGAAGCAGAAACAGCAGCGCCGCAGCGGAATAGAAACTGCCCCGGCGCGGGATGGGAAAGCGTTTCACCAGATTCAAGAGCACGAAAAGAATGGCCAGCGGCACGGCCAGCTTGAACAGTAAAAACAGCAGCGGAAGCTGCTCCCAGAGACGGGTCATGTTTCTGATTCGAAGAATGCCCTCGATAAGCCAGGTGGAAAGAAACAGCAGCACGAAGATGAAGAGGAAGAACAGAGGCAGCGTCCCTATGTTGTGAGCCAGGATCCGCAGATATTTTTGCAGTCTTCGGGTGAAAACCAGACCGTAGATCAGGATTCCGGCCAGGACGATCAACAGAATGACCAGATACGCCTTCTCCGAGATGCTGAAGTAGAAACCCCTGGCCTGGAAAAACAGGTAGTGACGGTCCCAGGTCTCAGGAATGCCCCTGCTAAAGGCTTTCAAGAACTCCGTGGCGAACAGATTGAACGAAAAAATCCAGTTCTCCTGTTCCAGTGGATCAAGGCTGGCGTACTCCCCCTCGAAACTGAGGGCGGGGTAATCCGCCTGGAGAAAGGGTTCTATGATCGTTTGTTCCGAGGTCAGACCTATTCGAAATATCTGATTCTCATTACCCCGGATAAGGAAGAAAAGATCGGTTTTTTCCAACGCCCGGGTACTGCGATCGAGTAGCCAGTAGGGGGCTTCGATTCCCTGTGCCCCGCCCCGGAGGTGCACTCGCGAAGGAATGTCTCTGAGATTCAGGTATAGACACATCGTTCGATAGTCCGGAAAAAAGTCTCTCAGGAACAGACGGCTGCCCATTGGATACTCCGCCGCCTGTCCGTATTCGGCGCCGAGAAACAGGATCTTCACGGTTATCGGCGGGGTCTTGCGACTGATATGCTCTGCCAGACCCAGGGCCAAGGCTACATTGATCGAGCCGTCGAGCTGAGCGGAAGCTTCTGGGGGATGATTGATGGGCACGGCCAGGATCAGGGTATCCTCCAGCTCTCCGCGGATATCGGCAACCAGGCAGGAGGAGAAGGAGTGGTTCTTGTCGGACTCGCTAAAATCCAGCTGGGAGTAGGGAATCCTCAAGAGATCGAGCCGCTGTTCGATGTACTCCAGCAGCTGTTTTTCCCGGGCCGATCCCTCGGGACGCGGATACATAGACTTAATGAGGCGGTAGTCATCCAGCACAATCCGGCTGTCCGGCGGCAGAGCGGATTGGCTTGACAGGCCTATAGAACCTGTGAGAAACAGCACGTAGACGACGGTACGGATTCGCGACATGAATTGAAATCTAGCATATCCGGGTGAAAAAAGCATTGCAATATGAATATCGATCTTTTATCATGATGTAGGTATCATGGCACTACTGGCAGAGATCCTAAACCGCAGAAGCATCAAAGAGTTCAAATCCAAACCGATCGAAAAAGACAAGCTCGAGAGAGTCCTGGAGGCAGGCCGCCTGGCTCCATCGGCAAAGAACCGTCAGGAGTGGCGATTTGTGGTTCTTCAGAAAGAGCAGCTGAGGCAGAAAGTACAGGAAGCGGCTTTCGGTGATGAAAAGGTTGGGCAGGCACCGGCGATTATTGCCCTGTGCACGACAAATATCGAGTATATCATGCCGAATGGACAGCTGTCCTATCCCATCGACCTGGCCTTTGCAGCCGCCTTCATGGTGCTCCAGGCCGTGGCGGAAGGGCTGGGAACCTGTGTTCTCAGTACCTACGATGAGCAGATGGTTCGCGATCTGATCACCGTACCCTATTCCATGCGGGTGGTGCTTCTCATCTTACTCGGGTATCCGGAAGAGATCCCGGAACCGGCTCCGCGAAAAACGCTCAGACGAATCGCGGCTTTCGATCACTGGTAAGCGATGCTCTACGCGTAGTACTCAAACAGTCGTTCCAGCCTCTGTCCGTCTTTCACTGAAGCGATGAGTCCTCCGGCAATATAGTACACAGGATCGTTCCGGGTCCACATAATCCGCACGGTCATGGAGAATCGAGGGATTTCCATTTCTTCGGCGGGAAGCACCTCTATGGTGATAAGATCGCCGTCGTTAAGCCGCGGGTTTCCGACGAAGGCAAGCTGACATCCCTCTTTGCTTAAGTCCCGTAGATATCCCAAGACGCCACTGCCTTCAAGGATAACCTTGGCATAGGTTTTATTTCTCGGACTCTTGCGGTTCTCAGGTCCCATTTCGTTGTCCACTTGTGGAAACCCGGACCACCGTTCCCAGCACCGTCGCCTCACCCCACCGGACCGGCTGTTCATCTTCGTCGAAGAAGATCACCTCAAAATAGGGAAAGGTCTTTTTTGTGACCAGCAGCCCCATACCGAAACGCAGGTAGTTGTGTTTCTTTTGGTACTCCTCGAAGGCATCGGAAGTTTGGTCGATCGTGTTCGCCGCTGCCTCCAGTGGATAGGGCAGATGTCTCGGATCGAAACCCCCGCCAAAATCCTTCACCTCGATATCGATTGTGGTGTCCACGGCGCGGAAAACGGCGATCACCTGCTTGTCTACCTGTTTCTCTCGATGTGCCCGCAGGGAATTGCTGATCAATTCCAAGACGGCATATTTGATATTGTCAGGGTTCTCGATGAAATCTGGAAATTGAATCGATTCCAACGTCAAAAGGATCTCCCGAAAATCAGCTGTGGGATGAATGCTTACCGTAACCTGGTCGCTTCGCTTGCTTTGGAAGTCGAAATAGTTGCCCATCCGCCAACTTGTGCCCTTTGAAAAACCTTCGATGTAGTGTTAAATACCGTCAATGCTGTTTCTGCTGGTTTCTATCGATTACTATATACAAATACGGGCAGTTGACCAAGAACTTATCACCGCGATCCAGAATGAGCTTTCCGGATTGGAAGGGCTTTACGGCTACAAGAGGCTGGCCGAGCGGGAAGGGGCCGTTTTATATCTGTTCGGGCAGGAGTTCGGTCTGGATGTACGGCGCGCCCTGGAGTTCGTTTTTCGCGTTCATGATATTCTGCTTTCCCGGGAAAAAGACCTGTTCGGATTCAATCTCCTTGTCGCTCGCGGCTTGGAGACACGCCCGGACAATATCCTAAAAATCCTGGCAAAAACCCTCGTTCCCATCGAAGCAGATCAGCAGATACTGATCGAAGAGGACTGTCTGTCCCTGTTTGCCGACCTCGTACACGTGGAGAGGGTCGGCGGGGTTTATAAGATTGCGAAGCGAGATCTGAGTGCTATTCCCGTCTCGCGGCAGCGCCAGGCGTCCTGGAAACAGACTCGACTGGCTCGCGAGGTGGTGCGCAAGATTAACACGCAGCACAAGGCTAGAACTCAAAACCGAGGTATTCTGATCTACGGGCCGGTAGACACGGATCGGCGTCTATTGCTCGATGCCGTACAGAGCCTGCTGTTTCAGGATTCCGCCGTACCTCGTGCGCCTCGACTGCACACATTGTTCAAGCGCCGTTCAACCTTCCACCCCTTTCTCAACAGCGTAGATCCGTTTTTTCTCAAAGCGGTACCGCAGTATTTGACGAGTTGGGAACAGCAGGTTTGGGCGGAATTAAACCGCCTTCTTTGGTCACTGAAACCTTCGGTACAGACCGCCCAGGGGATCTTCTATAGATGGCCAAAGGGTGTGCCGACCGCCCTGCGGAGCAGGAGTGCTTCCGAACAGAACGGAGAGGCGGAGGAAATCGAATCAATTGGTTCTGTGTGTCCGGATCGATTATCCAGGGATTTCTATCTCGTCTTTCACCTCTATCTGACGGCTTATTTTCGCATGCTGGAGGAGAACTTTCTGCCTGCACTGCTTTTCTGCGAGGACATTGACACTTATCATCCCCGCAGCCTGGAAATGCTCGCCGAAATGCTGAAGGACTTCTACCAGATCCAGGCCTTTGTTCCGGTGTTTACCTTGAAAACTTCAAAGCTTCCCATCGACTTGGGTGGACGAGCTGTCAAGTCCATAGCCATGCGTCCTCTGAGCAGAAAAGAGATGGAAAGAATCGCGCATAGGATGTACAAAGGCTGCAAGCTGCCCGAGGATGTCTTGTACAGCCTGCGCAAATACGTGCGGGGCAAGCTGGTTGGTTTTTATCACTGCCTGCGATTCCTGGAACGGCAAGGTTTCCTGGTAAAAGAGAAGGAGGTATTTCGCTGGCAGGAGGGCAAGTCCCTTGCCAAGACCCTGCCAGCCCGGAATCTATCGCTGACCTGGCAGATGATCTCTTCCCTCACGTTTCCCTTAAAGCGTCTGCTGTTTGTCGTGTACTTGCAGGCGGGACTCCTTGACCTGTGGAGTTTGATGGATTTTCTCCACGACCAGGGCATGGCCCGGGAGGACGCCCTGAACATGCTACGGGAGCTGGAAACACAGGGATTGATTTCTATGGAGAACCATGCAGTCGCACTGTTCCCCTCCTTCCGAAAGCGGCTGCGGCGAGCCGTGCTGGCAAAAGAACCGGAGTTGGAGAGCGCCTTTATCGATCATCTGCTGAAGCGTTGGCGGGGGGGCAGGTATCCCCATCTGGTGCTGTTGTTTTTTCTGCTTTCCAAAGCTGGCCGCATCCCCGACGCTTTTGAGGTGCTGTTCCGGCTCCTTAAACAAAAACTCGACGAGCTGGATTTCCATGGCGTACGGATATTTCTCGATCCCAAACAGGTTCGCCTCGGAGGTGGAGAGGATGAGAAGAATCTGGATCGTCTGCTAACCGCCTCGCGGCTTCGGTACCTCTTGCTACAAGGAAAGGTCAAAGAAGCGGAGAGAGTCTATCTGAAGTGTATGGAGTTCGGAGATGATTTCGAGGTGAGTCCGGCCAAGGGGACGTTGTTTTTGCAAATGAGCCGTTATCTCCTGGTAAGAGGAGAGACCAGTATGGCCTTGCAGTGGGTCAAGAAAGGGATGATCCAGTTTCAAAACTCGGGGCATGTAGAGGGAGAACGGGAGGCCACGATTGGTCTGGGTTCTACACTTCTGGCGGAGGGCCAGTTCGACGAAGCCCTCGAATACTTCGCGATGTCGGATACGGCGGTCGGGGGCCGTGCCGGTCTGGAGGATATCGTATCTCACGGTTTACGGGCCGTAGCCCTGTTCATTCAGGGGAATCTCTCCCGCGCGGAGGTGGAGACGCAAAGCGGATTGAAAATTTGCCAAGCTCTTAAACGCCGGGAATGGGAGCTGTTTTTGGAGTTCCTTGCCGCTCGCATTTCCTTCGATCTAGGCTTCTACGATCGAGCCCAACTGGGATTTCAGAAGACGCTGGCTGTGGAGACTCTGTATGAACGGCCTCATGCCAGAGATGTCCTTAAAAAGTGGTTGGCCCGCAGTTTTGCCTACGGAGGCAAGGTGGACACGGCGGAGGGGATCCTGGGGGGACTCGAGGATGATTGGGAGAAGTTGTATTTCACCTCCGAGTGTTCATTCCTCAAGCGGGATTATGGCAGGGCGTTGGAGAGCTGCGATCGAGCTATCAACCTGAATCAGAGTTCGGCGCAGGAGGTGTTTCCCGGTGAACGTGTCAGCTGGATTGACGGATTCAGGGACGTGGAGGGACGCTGTTTCGAGCTTCTGAGAGAAAATGCCATGGTGCGACGGCTCCTTCAATCATTTCAGGCTTATCTCTGGGGTTTGGAGGGCAGCAGCGAGCGGGGGATCGAACAGTTGCAGATGATCACCCGGGGCGGGCGAATTCCCCCATCCGATCCCTATCAGAGTCTGTACACCTACTTCTATGCCTGCACGCTTCCCGAAGTTCGCAAGAGCGAGCTGGACGACAGCCTTACGGTCTTGAGCAAAGCCTTGAAGCTGCTGCAGCAGCGGGCCAGCAAGATCGATGACTCCAGCGAACGCTGGCAGTACCTGAGCAATAACTACTGGAACAGCTTGCTGTTTGCCGAAGCCAAGAAGAAGAAGATGATCTGATTCGGTTTGTGCACCAGATGCAGGTAATCTTGCATTTAGTGGTACTATATGCAAGCCTGCTCGCCTTCGGCTGCCCTCCGATTGGCCTTGACGCCCTGGAAACCGTGACCTATACTTTAAAAGTCATACACTGGGAGGGGATATGGCCGAACAGCTTATCCTAAAAAGTCTGCCGTTTATCCGCATTTTACCCAACTGGGCGCAGGAACTGGCTTACAAGTACTGCTCCAAAACCGCCAACCTGTACATCGTTCACGGCAATATCCGAGATTTCCTGCCCCACAAGATGAAGGACAACGAGTTCAACTTCGTCCGCATCCAGGATTACATCGGCGAGGTGCTCTTTGGCAACCGGGACATCATCGTGTTCTACGATCGCTCCTCGGGGGTCAACTTCTGCACGCCGGAGATGCGCAGGGATTTCCTGGCTACCTTGAGCGGTTCGAACGGGGAGACCCGGGAACGTGCCCTGTCCCGGGATCCGATGGATGCCTTTCCCAGTCTGGAGCGCTACTTCTACCAGAACATCTCGAACAAGCGGCGGATCGTGCTGATCATCGATTACTCGGAAACCATCGTGCCCAACACGGACATCTCCCGCTACACCGACGAGGACCGCTACTGCCTGGTCACCCTGAACCGCTGGGCAAACGATCCGATCTTCACCGAAGGGGACATCTCCATCATCTTGCTCACCGAGAATCTGGCGGATCTGAACACCAAGCTGGTCCGATCTCCCAGCACGATCAAGGTAAATATCCCCCTTCCCGACGAAACGGTGCGGGAGCGCTTTCTCATTTTTCTCGAGCAGCAGGACAAGCTCCTGCTGGAGCGGCGCCTCAATCCGGCCAAGGTTGCTCAGATCTGCAGCGGCCTCAACCTGGTAAATATCTACCAGCTGGCCGCGGAGAGCTACCAGGAGGATAAGGAGATCACCCTGGAATACCTGCGCCGGAAGAAGAAGGAGATGATCGAGACAGAGGCCAGCGGTCTGCTGGAGTTTATCGAGGCGGAGTTTGACCTGTCCATGGTATCAGGACATGACTACGTGAAGAAGCGCTTCAAAAGCGCTGCCAAGGCCATAAAAATGGGTAGACTGGACATCCTGCCCATGGGCTACCTGGTGGCTGGCCCGGTGGGTACGGGCAAGAGCTTCATGGTTACCGCCTTTGCAGGGGAGATCGGCATTCCCATCGTCAAGTTCCGCAACTTCCGCTCAAAGTGGCAGGGGGTGACCGAGTCGAATCTGGAGAAGGTGCTGAATATTTTGACCGCCATGGCCCCGGTGGGGGTGATGATCGATGAGGCTGACGCCTTCCTGGGGGATCGCAATCAGGAGGGGGACTCGGGGACCTCCAACCGCATCTTCGCCCAGATTGCCTCCTTCATGGGAAACACCGAGTACCGGGGGAAGATAATCTGGTTCCTCATCACCTGCCGTCCCGATCTCCTTCCCATCGACCTCAAGCGGCAGGGCAGGGCGGAAGAGCACCTGGCTTTGTTCTATCCGGAGACCATTGAGGAAAAGGAAGCCCTGTTCCAGACCCTGATTCGCAAGCTCAAGCTCAAGGTGCAGAAGGTCAACATCAGCGACCTGTTCCGCAAGTACAAGTTCGACTTTTCCGGGGCGGACCTGGAGTCGATCCTCATTCGGGCCAAGTTGCTGGCGGCCATGAACAACCACGTGATCATCACCGCCGATGACCTGGAGGAGACGATCCGGGATTTCAATCCCCCCAGCTACCCCCACGAGATCGAGCTTCAGAATCTGGTGGCTGTTTTAGAGTGCACCAGCCGGGAGATGCTTCCCAAGCGCTTCCAGAACCTGGAGCGAGGAACGCTCGTCTCAGACATCAAGCAGCTGAAGATCCTCCTCGGCGAGCGGGAGTGAGAACCGGGAGTGATTGGAGCGGCTTAATGGTTGAAAAAAAATCTCTAACCCTGTACTGGACCAAGAACGGGAACACCGAGAAGGTGGCCCGGCGCATCCACGAGACCCTGGAGAGAGCCGGTATCGAAGACTCGATCTTGCGCATGACCAAGGATCTGGAGGTGGAGTACCTGGATTACAACCTGGTCTTCCTCGGCGCTCCCGTGTACCACAATCTGCCACCCAAACCGGTTATCGCCTTTCTCGAGAAGCACCGGAAGCGGGGTGTGGCCATCGTGGCTTCGTCGCCGGAAAAACCGGGAATCGCGGCCATTCCCTACTGTACCTACGGGGGAGGACACACCGGTTACAATGAAGCTCTACCCATGCTCAAGTACATCGGTCAGTTCTTCGAACACGAGGGAATTCGCGTGGTGGACGACATCGCCGTGCCCGGCGTTTTCCCGGAAGCAGAGCCGGCCTACAACACCAAAGGGCGCTTCGGGATCATCACCGACCGTCCCAGCGCCCAGGACTTGAGGGAGGTAGAAGGACGGGTCCTGGGGATCCTGCGCAGGCTGCATCTGGTGTTGCCGCTGGGGGATGCGTTTCTGTAGGATTACCTATCAACGAAGCCGCTAAAAGTTCCGCTGCATACGGGAGTGCAGACAATCCCTCGGCAAATTGATGGGCTATGTAGCCGGTGCTGAGGACGTCCCAGCGGATCGGATCAGCTGCTGCTTGTTTCATCGATTCCAATCTCCATTCAGTCCAGAGCGCCGATGACCTTCTGATCGAAGTCGATCAGAGCGCCGGTCATCATCTCCGAGCGGTTGCTCAACAGATAGGCGGTCAGGTAGGCTACATCTCGAGGACGCAGCAGGCGTTTGAAGGGTTTTTCCTTCTCCACCAGCTCCAGCCAGTTTTCCGGCTGACCGGATTCGAGTTGAACCTGGTGTTCGTGGGGAGTGTACATCCGGCCGATGCAGATCCCATTGACCCGAATGCGATCGCGGCGTAATGCGTGAGCCGTGTTCTTGGTAAGAGTGGCCAAAGCGCCCTTGGAAACCGAATATGGCATCAGAAATGGTTATCCGCCGCGGGCGCAATCGCTGATGATGTTCACGATGCTGCCGGATATTTTCCTGGCCTTCATGAAGCGCACGACTTCCTGCATAAGAATGAAGGGAGCCCGGGCGTTGACATTGAGGAGCAGGTCCCAAAGCTCGACGACGTTGCGGCAATCCTTCTCGTGGAACAGATCCGCCGGAACGTACTCGCAGGCACAGCCGGATTGGGAAATCTCCCGCGCCGCGGCCTGCCCGTATTCACGGTTGCGCCCGCAGATGGTCAATCCGGCGGCGCCTTCGGCGGCCAGATGCAGGGCGATTCCTCTGCCCAGCCCTTGAGTCCCGCCGGTTACGATATAGTGGCGGCTTGCGAGTATACCCTTTTCCTTTTTTTTCCTCATGACGTTCGCCTTACCAAACTTGGATCCAGGACCAGGTTTTATCCTATCTCGACAACCTTACGCTCCCGTACCGCCTCGGTGGCGGCACAGGCCCACTGCACCGCCCTGTACCCGTCCTCAAGCCCCACCAGCGGTTCTTTTCCCTGAATAACGCAGTCCACGAAGTGCTGCATCTCCGCGCAGAAGGTCGGCTCCCAATACTCGAAGAACCATTCCACGCACTCCTTGTACACGCCGGTAGGATTCATGTAGGTGACCCGGTCCTTTTCCGGTACGGTTCCGATGCGGATACAGCCGTCGCTGCCGTAGATTTCAGTCTCTACATGATAGCCGTAGGAGCAGTTGCGGCTGGTCTCGAACTGGCCGATCACCCCGTTCTCGAAGGCGACCAGGATATTGCAGTTGTCTATGTCATTGACCTCCCGCAAGCCCTCGTAGACGAAGGCATCCCCCAGACCGTACACGCTCTTGGCTTCAGAGCCTACAAACCAGCGGGCACAGTCGTAATCGTGGGTCAGCATGTCCATAACCAGGCCCCCGCTCGTCGGACTGAACTTGATGATGAAATCAGCCATGGCCGCGGGATCACGGTTGATCATGCGAACCTGGATCGGTGTGCCGATGAATCCCGCATCCAGTTTCTTCTTAGCCGCCTGCACCGACCGGTCGAAGCGGCGGTTGTATCCCACCTGCAGCATCATTCCCCGGTTTGCCTGGACGGCGTTCTTGATTTTGTCGATCTCTTCAATCCTCATGCCCAGCGGTTTCTCGATATAGACTTTTTTTCTGCCGGCTTCGGCCGCTGCACACAACATGCGACAGTGCTCCTGAGAGGATGATGCGATTACGATCGCATCTAGATCTTCATTTTCGACGAGCTCCATGAAGTCTGCGGTACGGTATTTCGGATTCATCTCATTGCCGACTGAAGATAGCTCCTCCTGAACCACGCTGCAGATGGCAGCCAGCTCGGCGTTTTGGATTTTATAGTGGATGTTTTCAGCGTGTTTTCTGCCCAGCCGTCCGAGACCAACTATGCCCAGTTTGACTCTGTCCAATTAGATTTCCTCCTCTTCACGCTGCGCGAATGAATCCAGCTTAAAGCCATTGGCACCGTGTGTCAACATTTGAATTAAGTCCTATTGACATCAGAATTATGATAATATTAAACTCAATTAATATTTTCTCTGAAAGGGATTCAGACAGATGAAAGCAAAAATCGCCTTCATGCACGGACCCCACGATCTTCGCGTGGAAGAGGTGGAGGTTCCCAAATTGAAACCCGACCAGGTGCTCATCAAGACCGGAGCCTGTGGAATCTGCGGCTCCGATGTGGAATGTTTCGAGGGCAAGTCCGCCGAAGGACGCTACGATCTGGGACCCTATACTCCCGGTCACGAATGGGGCGGTCAGATCGTTGAGGTCGGTTCCGAAGTCAAAGGAGAGCTAAAAGTCGGCAACAAGGTCACCGGCGACTGCGTCATGGCCTGCGGCGTTTGCAGAAACTGCAAAGACGGACGCATGCCCTCGGCCTGCCTGAACATGCGGGAGATCGGCTTCAGGCCTGATTCCCCTGGCGGAATGGGCGAGTACATGGTCGTGGAGGAACAGTATATTCACGCCGTGCCAGATGACTGGAGTTATGAGGATGCTGCCTGGGTGGAGACATTTTCCATCGGCTATTTCGGTATTTGGGGAAACGGCGGGTTTATCGATGCCAGTGACACGGCCTTGATTTTCGGTGCCGGTCCTGTGGGATTGTCAGCGGCCATGGTAGCCAAGACTTCCGGAGCGCAGGTGATTATGGTGGATCCGATCGAGAGCCGGAGGACGAGATCCCTGCATTACGGAGTGGATGAGGCCATCGATCCAGCGGAAGCCAGCCTTGAGGAGCGCATTATGGACCTGACCGGTGGCCAAGGCGCCAGCGTGTGCGTCGAGGCCTCGGGGACAGATCAGGCCCTGGCCTCGCTTTTCGACGTGTCCGGTCACAGCGCCCGGATTCGCCTGATCGGTCACTCGATCGGTCGTAAGGTGCCGGTGGAGATCGGAAAGACGATCTGGAAAACGCTAAGTATCACCGGATCCGGGGGCACGAAGAACTTCGGGCAGCGAACCATTCGCTTCATGAGCGCGATGAAAGGCAACTACGATTTTGCCAGTTTGAACACCCATCATTTCCCGTTCTCCGATTTGCACAAAGCCTTCGATGTGGCTATTCACAACAAACGAGAAGCGCTGAAGGTAATGCTGACATATTGATTAAAAAGTAGGAGGATTGTTGACCCAGATCGCGCTGGTCGTGCCATCATAGATATTGATCACATTGTGGGGCTGAGACGATGGGATGGTAATGCTGTCCCCCCTGTTGAGCACATAACGGTCTTCATTCAGAATGACTTCCAGCTTTCCCTCCAGAACGATGCCGCATTCGTAGCCGACGTGGGTATGCATGACCTCTGTGCTGGAACCTGGTTCGTACTCGGCGTACAGCATCTCTATCTGGACTTCTTCTACGTTCTGTGTGAGCAGGTAGTAGGTTATTCCGCTTATAGTGTGCACTACGGGCCGTTCGCTTGAACGAAGCACCGGTGAAGCGGTGTGGCTTTCATCCTGCTCGAAGAAAAAGGCGATCGGTGTATTAAGCGCTTTGGATATTGCCATCAGGGATGCTATGGATGGCTGAGCTTTGTTGTTCTCGATCTGCGAGAGCAGACTCTCCGTCAGGTTCGTCATGTGAGCAACATCTTTAAGAGTTAACAGCTTTTCCTTGCGGATTCTGCGAATAGTGCTACCCAGCTCCATGCGTACGGCTCCTGTTATTCTGCAGCAGTATCATCAGTCCAAAAGGCTTCTGAATCAATATAAAATCAATTTTTCTTCCATCAGAATATTGATGGAAATTAATTTAACTGATATTATAAATTAAACAAAATTAAATTTCAACAGCAATTATTGGAGGAACGGAGATGGCAAAAAAATGGTACACCACGGACAATCCCCTGATTTTTTTTGAAGATACAACGGTAGGCAGACTCAAGAAAGAGATCTGGGAGGCTTCGGAGCAGGAGATCGACAGGATTCTGGCCGACTACGAAATCCCCTCTCCCTCGGAGTATGGCAAGGCCGGTACGTACATCCAGAACACACCCCGGGCCAGGTGCATCGAAAAGCGGCGGAAGAACGATATTCTGTTCATCCCCATCGGCTGCACGGAAAACCACGGGCTGCACGCCAACTCCGGTTTGGACACATTCATGGTGACCCAGATCCTGGAAGGGGTTCGTCGTTATACAGCCAAACAGGGCAGGGAGTGCAACCTGGCCTATACACCTCTCAACTACGGTGGACATCCCTATCACCACATGGGCATGCCCGGAACCGTGATCATTCCCAAGGAAACCGTCGAGGAGATGCTGATCTACACCATGCTCGGCCTATGGAACGATGGCTACCGCAAGATCATCCTGATCAACAACCACGGCCAGCTGTGGATGCTCGTCTCTGCGATCCAGGAGTTTATGAAACGATTTCAACTGCCGGGCATCTTCCAGGTACTGGACTGGCATAGAGCGGTACGGGAGTTTTTCGTGCCCGCGGGCCGTGAAGACAGCCTGGAAACCGATTTTATCCATGCCGATGAGAGCGAAACCGCGGTGGGACTGCTCCTGTTCAATGAGATGATCGACATGTCGGTGGTGCAGGATGCGGAAGGCCAGAGCTTCCTCCCGGACGGTCACTTCGATACCTCGGTGGATCCTTATCGCCGGCCGCACCGGTGGTCAGAGGGAGAAGGGCACTTCGCAATCGAACGCTTCGCCACCCCTGAAGGCGTGGTTGGAAAGCCCTCCAAGGCGACCGCCCGCAAGGCAAAGCGTCCAATCGCCGCGATCCTGCGCTACTTGACCTTGCTGAACGACCAGATCCTGGAAGCCTTTCCCGCCGGAACGGTCCCGCCCGTAGACAAGGTGAGCCTGCGCACGCCTGCGGAGCTGGAGCCGTTTCTGAAGGAACCCTTCAGTGATGGCTGGAAGTCCGTATATGAGCTTCCCTATATCGGGCCCTTCCACAAAGGCTGAGGCTTCAGGCTGAGCACGTCATGAAACTTTCTATAGTTCTGTCCACACATGCGGCCAAATTCCAGGCTGTGGCCTACAAGGGTGATTTCGAGCAGAACGTGGTCAAGATCGCCTCCTACGGATTCGACGGCGTAGAACCGGCGGTTCGGGATCCCAGTCTTGTCGACCACGACAGCCTGGTCGCCACTGTGTCGAAGCACGCATTGGCAATACCTGCCATCGGAACGGGGCAGGCCTGGGGGGAGGAGCGTCTATCCTTCACCGATCCGGATCCCAAGGTGCGCCAGCAGGCGGTGGACAGGATTGCCTCCCATGTGCCCCTGGCCAAGAAGGCCGGTGCCGTGATCATCATCGGCCTGGTCCGCGGCATAATCCAGGAGGGAGTGAGGGAAAAACAGGCCAGGGAGTGGATGTTCTCCAGCTTCAAGACCTGCGTGGAGATCGCCGGGAAAGCGGGTGTGCGCATCGCCTTCGAGCCTCTCAACCGCTATGAAACGCCGCTTCTAAACACCGCCAAGGAGAGCCTCGAGCTGATCGAGCGCGTCGGTGCGGATAACCTGGGGCTGCTCCTAGATACCTTTCACATGAACATCGAGGAGCCCTCGATTGAACAAAGCATCAAGATCTGCGCTGAACGGATTTTCCACTTCCACGTGGCCGATTCCAACCGCTGGTACCCGGGAGCCGGGCACCTGGATTTCCGCCGCATCCTGGAGACGCTGTTCTCGACCGGATATGCAGGATTCGTTTCCGGCGAATTTATGGCAGTTCCGGATGCCGATGTAGCCGCTCAGAAGGGGATTCAGCATTTGAGAGGATTGGGTCTTTAATTACTGTAATGCAGACGGGATCCCTTCGGATCCGTAGGCCTGCAGCGTTATAGCAGAAGGAGGAACAACATGCTTGGGGCAGTATTTAAAGGAGAGGGCCGGCTGGTTTTGGAGGAGCGGCCCAAACCCCAGTTGAAGAGCGATACGGATGCCCTCATCAAAGTCACTGGAGTGGGCATCTGCGGGACGGATCTGCATATCCTTCAGGTTCCCCCGGCCCATCCGGCCAAGCAGGATATCATCCTGGGACATGAGTTCACCGGACAGATCGTTGAGGTGGGAAGCGGGATCCCCGATTTCAAGCCCGGTGAGGCGGTACTGGTCGATCCCCATCCCGGCTGCGGTCAGTGCGCCGCTTGCAAGCGGGGCGAGCCGGACCGCTGCATTCCCCTGTTCCAGGGTGCGGCGCCCGGACACTGCGCGACCATCGGCATCTTCTCCGACGGGGCCATGACCAGCTACGCGATCGTGCCGCGACAATCGTTGTATAAAGTGAGTCAGCACGTACCCTCCCACATCGCTGCCCTGGCTGAGCCCCTGTCCTGTGTGGTGAACGCCTTCGACAAGCTGCAGATGCGGCCCGGAGAGTCGGTGGTCGTACTTGGAGCAGGCCCTATCGGATTGTTGTTTACCTCTCTGTTCAAGGCCGCTGGTGCGTCCCAATTGATCATTTCCGAACCTGCAGAGTTCCGGCGCGAGACCGCGCGGCAGTGCGGGGCTACCACCGTGGTCGATCCTACTGCGGAGGATCTGGAGGCGGCGATTCATAGGCAACTCCCCGACGGCCCAAATATAGTGGTGGAAGCCGTCGGACCCCTCTTGCCCCAGGCCATCGAGCTTGTCGGTGCTCACGGGCGGGTGCTTCAGTTCGGCCATGACGAGTCGGTGGAGCCGGCCGTGCCTGTGGGAACCCTGCTTAAAAAGGAAGTGGTGATTTACGGGGCGTTTATCGGCAGGCACAGCTTCGAACGAACCGCGTCGATCATGGGAAGCGGTATCTTGCCCCTGGAAACGATAGTCTCCCATCGCCTGCCCTTGAGCAAGATTCATCACGGTCTTGATCTGCTGAAACAGAGAAAGGCCATCAAAGTCATTCTCGAACCGGTAGAATAGGGAAAATATTTGGCGCGATGATTTCTCAACAATGGATACGCTTCGGCCTTCTGGTTACCTGCGTGGCCATGGATAGCTATTGAGCAAATGGACCAAGATATAAAAATGGGGGTGCTCGGCCTGGGGCGGATGGGTCAGGTCCACTGCCAGCTGATTTCCGATTGCCCGGGGCTCGAGCTGGTCGCCGGCAGCAGCGGTTCCGCGGAATTGCGCAGGAGTGCCGCCGACAGCTTTGCCGTTCGGACCTACGATAGCCACGAAGAGCTGCTGCGGGATCCGCAGATTGGCTGGATCGTGATCGCCACCACAACCAATCGACACAGGGAATGGGCGCTCAAAGCCATCCGAGCGGGAAAGAATCTCGTCATCGAAAAACCGATCGCTCTCACCTTCGGGGAAGCGGAGGAGATTATTGACGCTGCGGAACGTAATGACGTTCGTGTCACGGTATACAACAGCCGCAGGTGGGACGCCGACTTCCAGTTCGTTCGAAAGACACTGGCTGGAGAATCCCTCGGGGAGGTCTACCGTATCGAGTCCCGATACACGGATTTCGATCCCGGCTGGGGTGCCTGGGGAGCCCAGGGTGAAAGCAATCCCTGGCGGTTGAAGAAGGCCTACGGCGGTGGAATCTTGAGCGACTGGGGCCCTCATCTGTTCGACCAGATCTTGCTGCTCGTGGATTCCCCGTTTCGATCCGTGCATGGCAGGCTCTACAGCAAAGTCTGGAGCGAGGAGGTGGAGGATCACTTCTGGTCCGAGCTTCTGTTCGACAACGGGATTTCTGTCCTGGTCGAAGCATCGAACAACCACCGCATCCCTCAGCCCCGCTGGTGCATTGTGGGCAGCGAAGGAACCCTAACAGTACAAGGGGGCAGTCCATCCGCCTGGAATCCCGCGCTCATCCGGCGAAGCTCGGAAGGAGGTATCGAAGAGACCAGGCACGAGCTTGCCCATGTCGAGCTGTCGACCGGGTACTACCGGGATCTCGTGAAGGCCCTGCAGGCAGGGTCTCCTCTTCCCGTACAGCCGCTCCAGGTGCTGCGGGTCATGAAGATCATCGAAGCGGTGCGAGAATCGAGCGCTGCGTGTAGTTCGGTCTCTATTTCTCTGGCCTAGCAGAGCAGCCGAATCTTAGAAATGCGGATTATCCTCATGCGGCTATACTGGAATTTTTGCCTTTTCGTATAGAAATTCAGGGGCAAAATCAGCGCCATTGGGCCAACATAGCGTATGGAACTCTGGATGAATCCTGAAAGCTTTAAATGCAGAAATTTCTTTCAGCGGTTCAAATATTTCACCGTAAAGTTCCAGGGATAGATCCACATCACCTTCAGTACCGTCCGAAAAGCGGATGTGGATTGTATACCCTTGTGTGTACTTTGCTTCAATCACTTTAGGTATCATCTTTTACTCCAGTGGGGCTATCTTCTGCACGGGACGTCCTGCTTGTATCAAATCCCAGGCATCGAGAAGTTCCTGCTCGTGTAAATCAAGCCATTCCAGCACAAGTCTTAATGCCCGCTTCGGAAAGTCACCATGTACAATACCATTCTGAATATCGACAGTTATTTGGTACTCACTATACACCGCGTGAAAATGTGGTGGAGGATGTTCACGTGGGAAGATGCCGATTACAATTCCCAAAAATCTCGACAATTCAGGCATACAAACATGCTACCAATAGCTCAACCAATTTTCAACAATATGCGATCTCCAGTCCGGGAGCTCCTCTTCCCGTTCAGCCGGCTCAGGTGCTGCGGGTCATGAAGATCATCGAAGCGGTGCGAGAATCGAGCGGTGCAGATGGATCGGTCGCAGGGGACTGATACGGCTTGCCAGGCAAGCTGCCTCTGCAGCACCGATCCCGGTATCCTCACACGAGCTGGTTCTGGAACGGACAGAGCGGCGGGAGGTCGTGAGAATCTATAATCGCGTTCATTTTCTCCCGCAGGGCGGTCCTGTCGTTTGATGCCAACGCCTCAAGAGCCCCGATCGATTCTTCGAACTGGGCTACGGTTTTGGGGCCGATCAGTACACTGGCTACTTCTTCCCGGGCCAACAACCAGATGACGGCTGCCTGAGCAAGGTCGATTCCTTCACTCTCGGCTACCCCTTTGAGCTCATCGGCGACGGCAAGATATTTGGCAAACAGGTCTCCGGAGTAATCCGCAAAGGTAGAGCGTTCGTCGTCGGAGGCGAATTTGTGATCGGGACCGTATTTGCCGGCCAGGATACCTTTTGCCAGGGAACTGTGCGTAATCACCGCAATTCCCTCACGGCGACAGTATTCGATCATGCGCTGTTCGGGTGAACGATTCAGGGCATTGTAATTGATTTGATTGGAGACAATCGGAAGCACCTGCAGGGCGCGCTGAAGCTGCTCCACGGTGAAGTTCGAAACACCGCAGTAGCGTATCAATCCTTGCTCCTGAAGACTCACCATGGCCTGAAGCGTTTCCTCCACCGGGACATTGGGATCGTAGCGGTGGATCTGGTACAGATCGATCCACTCGGTCCTCAGCGCCTTCAGACTGTTCTCCAGGGCCGTCTTTACGCCGGAGGCCGTAAAGTCCGTGCTGACCTTGGTAGCTAGAAATACTTTTTTCCTGTACCCATCGGCGAGGGCCTTGCCAAGTTGTTGTTCGCTGTCCCCGTACTTCTCGGCGGTATCAATGAACGTGCAGCCGCCGTCAATGGCTTTGCGTACCAGGGCCGTTGCCTTCCCGCGGTCAACGGAGCCCATCATACCGGCCAGCTGCCAGGTGCCCAGACCTATGCTCGATATGCGTTCTCCCGTCGTTCCAAGTTGCCGAAACTCCATACCATCTCCCTTCAGGTGTTATGAGCTGTTGCCGGCACCCACTTTGCCCACGTTCACTTCGTACTTACCGGGTACAAACAGAGCTGATCAATCTCGGTGTCCAGCCGCTGGGACATATCCACACCCAATACTTCCTGGATCACCACCTCCATGGTGGCAGCGACGATATTGCCCGGCTTGTCGAAATGGCCGCCTTTGACAGATCCCTCTTCGCAGAAAATACCGTGGATATGCACCTGGGGCTGGCCGCTTTCATCGCGGCCGATGTTGCCCTGGGCTGCCAGAAACTGAACGATCCGGCTCCCGATCTGTTCTTCGCTTACACCGGCGCCGCCCTTTACGGCGGGATCCGCCTTCCCATAGACGTAGCGCGTTTTGTATAGAGCACCTATACAGCTGGGAATGTAGCCGTTTTTGATATTGAAGTCGGTGCAGAGCTTCCGAATTCCCGCAATCAGATCTGAACCGGGTCGAAGCCTGGCTATCAGCACCCTGCCGATGCCCCCCGCGGCAGCTACGTATCGCACATCGTTGGTTTCCGGATTCATATGGATTATCCTCTCTTCAACGTCCGGATCGATCGACCTGAGAGCCGCAGATCGACCGTATCCTTCTTTGCAGCTTTTGTAGGTCCGGCGGAGAGGCGATCAGCCGGCGAGACTGCGAAGAACCGGGAGCATCTGCCTGAATCCGTCTTCAAAGGTTCCGTTGTCCGGCCTGTAGACACTCTCGATCGATATGACTCCCTGGTAGTTGTCTCGCCTCAAGGCGGACATGATGCCTTCGAGGTACGGAGCCATGGCTCCCTCCCCTAAGGGACAGAACGTGACCGTGGCCTTGGCGATATCGATCTTGCAGTCCTTGATGTGGATGTGGGCTATGAGGTCCTTGATCTGTTCGTAGGCATCGGGGTAGGGGATATCCGTGCAGTACAGAGTGTTGGGAATGTCCCAGATGACCTTGAGGTGTTTCGTTCCCAGATCATCGATGAGTTTTCGCGCCAGATACCCCGAGGTGATCATGGCGTTGTTTCCCGTCTCCACAGCCAGGGTGATGCCGGCGTCCTCGGCCGCCTGCACGGGTGCTTCCATCAGCTTCAGCAGTTTGTCCCAGGAGCCTGTGGAGGCTACCCACTTTTCGGCTCCGTTGTGGCCGAAGATGATCATCTCTTTTCGAAAGCTCATGATCCTTACCAGGTTCGTCCCCAGCTCTTTGGCTACCGCGATGCTGCGCTTCAATCCCTCCAGATGCTTCTTGTAAGGTTCGTCTGCAGGCTCGGTGGCCATCACCAGCAGTCCCACGAAGTTGTGCCGGGTGATGCAGGGTACTTTGACCTTGTACTGAGCCACCAGCTGCTTTATCTTCTGCACCTCTTCGGGGCTGTGGTCCCCGATTTCCTTGTCCCATACGAACTGCAGCTCCGCATATTCCAGGTCCTGCTGGGACATCACGTTCAGGGCATATTCCAGGTCCCGGCTGATGCCGTCGGTGATTACTCCTATTTTCATCTGTTGCACTCCTTTACGATTGCTTTACTTCAGTGCCCGCGATCTGCTCGAGGAGCTTAACCACGGACCAGACGTCCTCATCCGGAAACATGGATTTCCCGGCCTGGAACAACTCATAGGCAGCGGCGGCGGTGAACATGGCCGCCCCCTGCTCCTTGGCCATTTTCATAGATATGCTGATATCCTTGTACATCGTGCCCATATGGCTTCCGGTTCCCTTGAACCTGCGCTCCATGATCAGCTTGGCGCAGTTCTTGAACAAGGGGCTGGCCACGGCACTGGTGCTGTACACCTCATAGAGGGTCTCGGCCTTCACTCCCGCTTTGACCCCGAGGACGAGGGATTCGAAGATCGCGGTGTAGCTGGCTCCGATCAAGGCCTGCAGGGACGCCTTTACCGTCTGGCCGGTACCGATCTGCTCCCCGACGTGAAAGATGTTCTGACCGATGGCCTCCAGGACATCCCTGCAATCGTCCAAAACTTCCTTTTTCGCCGCCGCCATCAAGGTCAGGGTGCCGTTGTCCGCACCGGATTTCCCACCGCTCACCGGAGAATCGATCAGGTTCACGCCCTTGGCGACGATCGGCAGCTCCACTTCCCGGATCTCGCTCGGGTGTATGGTCGCGGTGATGATGATAGTGGATCCCGGAGTGAGGGCCTCCAGCAGACCGCTCTCACCGAGGATGACCTCCTTGACCTGATCGCCGTTGAGCACCATGACGAACACCGCCACCGCAGCGGCGGCGACCTCCCGGCAGTTGCCGGCCGCTTTGCCGCCCAGATCGACCAGCTGTTGCCGGCGATCCTCCCGTATGTCAAACCCAGTCAGATCAAATCCGCTTTTCAACAGATTTTTCGCCAACCCGATACCCATGTCGCCCAAACCGACTATTCCGACTCTTTTCATAACTTCAGCTCTCCTCCGGCAGTTAGATTTATGGTTCCTTGTTTAACGATTGGATTTCAGGGGTGCACGCTTTGTTGAAGCATCAGCCTTTCACACTTCCAGCCAGCAGTCCCCCTGCGATTCGCTTGTAGATCGCAATGAAAAACAACAGCACCGGAAAGGTGACGATGGTTCCGGCGGCCATGATCTCCCCCCAGGCTAGAACATCACCCTGGCGCATGGCTGTGACCCCCACGGTCACCGTGGTCCGGGTGGGCGACTGAATGAGGGCCAGAGGATACATGAAATCGTTCCATGAATCTGTCAGGATGTAGATGGCAGTGGCAATGATCCCTGGCAGGGCCAGCGGAAAAATGACCCG
>CP070696.1:1661129-1666675 GCA_020353535.1 Spirochaetaceae bacterium
TGGCCACCACGGTCGGAGACCTGAGGACCTTTCTGCGTTCCATCCTCGAAGGAAGGCCAGCTCCCCTGGAAACCTTCCAGGCGGAGTGGACGGAAAACGCCATGGCCAAGGGGATCGACTACGGCTACAGTCTTTGGAGAATACGACCCGGCGGTCTTTTCTTCCTGCTCAAGAATTATCCCGAGATGTTGGGTATATCCGGATCAACGGGATCGTTTCTCTACTGGGTGCCTGAGTACGATGCGGTCATCGCCGGCAGCTTCAACCAGACCGGATACCGGGAGAAGCATGTTGCTTTTCTTATCAAGGTGCTGCGGGTTCTCAACCAGGCTGCGGCGGGTACGGAGACCTGAACCGGGAATCGATCCGAAGCACTCAATCGATCTAGAGAATGGTAAGGTTTAATCCGTGGAGTTTAAAACTTAGGAAATCCGAATCGAGGGTGATGAGTTCGAGTCCTCCTTGGATGCACACCGCAGCGAGGTAGGCATCCATCCACACCTTCGGAGAAGCGCTTTCGGCATCGGCAAGACGTAGCCACAATTCCCGTGTACCTTTCGGTTCCTCTATCTCCGAACATTGGGTTTGCTGAAACAGCGAGGTGAGGAACGGGATCGCCTCTCTGTTGGAGAAGTAGGGGACGCCAAAAGCTCTGTGAACGGCAGGGGTGGTAATCAAGCGGAGAGCAGACAATTCAATTATTCGGATAATACTTAGCGGGCTGGTCGGTGAGGATCGTCGGAGCTGTTCTCCTGCTCTGTCGTGGAGCGGATGGGCAGCAAAAGTCAATGCGATCCAGAGGTTGGAATCAAAGAGAAAGCCCGACACGGCGGAGATCCTCTCGATACTGTGTGTCCTCTTCCAAATACTTCAGCTCCCGTCGTGTCATCGTTGATCCGGGAGCGTCCGTAACTGCAACCACCACCGGAAGCCCCGTGTCCGGATCCGTTTCCACCCGGATACTTTGTGCCGACTTCTTTGAAGAGCCGGTCACCGTCAATCCGGCTTTGAGAGCCTCTGCAACCACATCTTTCAGTTTCCGCCCCTCCATGGCTGCACGGATCTTCACAGCACGCATGAGCTCATCCGGGAGCTCCAGAGTCGTTTTCATAAACCCATATTACCAGAAAAACATAAAAATGGCAATAGGTCCAACTTCTTCTGCCACAGACACTACCCCGAACGCTGTCTCCATCCCTTGTGTGAGCGCCTCCCAACTACACGACGTAGATGATTCAGGCTCTTCCGAGGGCAGCGATGTTCAAGGCGTTGACCGCTCAGCTCCGGTTGTGGATATTACTACCACTTGCAGTTAATATAATGTGAGCAGCGGAGGAGTGAGCGAATATGGAAATCTTGAACCTGGAATCAGGAACTCCCTTCTCGATGGGGAAGGGGAAAAATTGGAGCGTGCTGAATCCGGATGTCGGCGCAGAGAGCATTACCCTGAATCACGGGCTCCACTCGCCGGGGCACGAGTTCACCCAGCACCAGCACGATGACTCCGAGGATGTGATCGTCGTCCTGGAGGGGGAGGTGCAGCTTCGCCAGGGAGACGTTTATACACCACTCAGCGCTGGAGAAGCGGCTTTCATTCCGGCGGCGGAAGTTCATGGAACCGTGAACAGCAGCGGCGAAACGGCTCGCCTGATCAGTTTTCAGCTTCCACCGGATCTGGCTCTGTACCGGGGAGAGCGCAATACCAGCGGAGCACAAACACCGAGACCGAAAGGGGGAAGCGTAAGTGCGGTGCAGATAGTGCGGATGGTCAAGGGAAGCCCCAGGTTCCCCGCTGATCCCGATGTAAGGAATGTCTTCTCCCCTGCAAAAGGCGCAAAATATGCCCGGTTGGATTACATCATCCTGCATCCCGGGCAGGCCTATGAGTATGGGAACGACAATCCAGAGTCGGTGTTCGTTCTTATACACGGAAAAGCTTCGGTTTCACAATCAGGTGAGGATCGGACGCTGTCCAAGTTTGACGTTGTTTTTCTAAAGGGAAAACAATCCGTGACACTCCGACATGCGGGCGAGGAGGAGGCCATACTGCTCTGCTGCTCCTACGTTGTCCCCTGATTCACAAACACCGCAACTGGGAACCTTGCACTGGCACGCTGGGATCTATGCACCGCCCGCTGGGGTCATTGCACTGGCCCGCTGGGAACCTTGCACCGGAACGAACGTATAAAGCCGGCGACAGATCCGTTTGATTGTAGCGTCGATGGAACCGGTCTTCATCTGGAAGTAAAAGCGAACTGAAAGGGTTCCTTCCCATCGGTCCGATAGGCCGGATTGGGATGGGGTACCGGAGCTGATGGCTGCTGCCAGGCCCTGGGCTCCCCCGGTCCCAGGGCGGCAAGGATGGCCATCCGTCTTTCCTGACTCCGCCATCGGCGTTCGTCACAGAGATCCGGATCCCAACCTTGTTTCAGTTTGGCGCGCAAAGCGTCGCGGACTTCCCGGTGACCCGGGTCATCGGCAAGATTGTGCCACTCCCCCGGATCCTGTTTGAGGTTGTACAATACCTCTTCCGTATCGGGTACGTGGATAAGCTTCCAATCTCCACTGCGGATCATGCGCCATCCCCGCCAGGTGCCGTCCCCGTAGAACTCCACGATCGCCTCGCCGCCTTCCCTGAAGCTTCCATTCTTGAGCCCTCCGCTCAAGTCCCGGCCGTCGCTTTCGGGATACACGGGATCGATCCCACACAGCCCGCACAGGGTTGTACCCAAATCAAGAAGACTGACCGCTTCCGCCACCCTGCTGGCCGGAAGATCCGGACCTTTGATGATCAACGGCACCCGAGCCGACGCTTCGTAGGCGGTCCCCTTGAACCACAGACCGTGTTCGCCCATCATGTCTCCGTGGTCACTTGTGTAGAGTACGATCGTTTCATTTTCGAGGCCTGAGTCCCTCAAGGCGGAGAGTATACGATCGCAGTACCGGTCAATCATGGAGATACGGCCCAACATGGCGTGGCGGGCTCTACGACACACCTCATCTGTAACCGGATCCTGAAGATGGGCGTACTGACGAAACCAGCGCACGTGTTGCGGGTCATTTGCTATGGTTGCCGCCGGGCCCTCGGCCGGAAT
The DNA here is from genome assembly GCA_020353535.1 of Spirochaetaceae bacterium. Classification (GTDB taxonomy): domain Bacteria; phylum Spirochaetota; class Spirochaetia; order SZUA-6; family DRHE01; genus JAFGQJ01. Next base: position 1,664,225 of record CP070696.1, read on the forward strand.
CTCGATGTCTTCATCCCTATATAGATCCCAATATTCCTGAGGCGCGAAGTACGGATAGTGCGGACCGGTGAAGGAAACACAGAGCAGAAACGGGCGATCTCCACTGTCTCGTTTGACAGTACGCAATCCATAGAGGGTGCGGAAGGTTACCTCTTCATCGTAATCCATATCCCAGGTCCAGCCGATGCCGCTCTCTGAAACACGATGGACCGCCTGCCCTTTTCCCGGAGGATTGATGAAGACGCCTTTCCGGCTGGGATAGGTCCAATCAAAGGTCGTCGGGTATATCTCCTGGGTCCAGCGCTCTTCGAAGCCATGAAGCTGGTCCGGACCTACGTAGTGCATCTTTCCCGAGAGGATGGTCCGGTAACCGGCGGCACGAAAACTGTGGACGAACGTAGGCCAGTCTGCACGGAGCGGACTGGCGTTGTCCCATACCTCGATTTCATGGACGTGCCGTCCGGTCATCATGGCAGCCCGGGAGGGTGCACAGAGGGGGCTCGGACAGTAGGCGGCATCGAAGACCACCCCTCCCTCTGCCAACTGATCCAAGGCGGGGGTCTTTACTGTTCCGTCACCGTAGCAGCCCAGCATCGAGTAGGGGTGCTGATCTCCCATCAGCAGCAGGATATTGGGTCCGGACATCGCATCCTCCATCAGAAATCTTCCTTATATACTAGATAATAGTCTTCACTCATTATGCCGATCCTGGTGACCCTGTGCTATACTCGAACAAACAACACGAAGGGAGCCACCCGGATGAAGATGCACAGCGCTGTAATACACGAGATTACCGATACCCCGGGATTGTGCCACTGCAGCTCTATAGCCGAGAATTCGGAAGGAGAGCTTGTCTGCGTTTGGTACGAGGGAGCCTATGAAACCGCCCCGGATACGGCCATCCGAATTGCTTTCAAGCCTAGCGGAGCGGATTCATGGCTGCCGGCTGAGCAGCTGTTTCACTATTCCGGGATTCCCCTGGGAAATCCCGTGCTCTTCACCTTTGACCGACAAACCCTCTACATCATCTTCAGTGTTCTTCTCGGCGAATCCTGGACCGAGAGCATGCTCTTCGTGTCTGCATCTCAGGATGGCGGGCACAGCTGGAGCAACCCGGGCCTACTCTTCGCCAAAAAAGGATTGATGGCCAAAACCAAACCCCTGCGTCTGGAATCCGGAAGGATTCTCATTCCGCTCTACGAGGAAAGCGGCTTTTTCCCGGTGGTCCTGATAGCGGATGATCCCCGGCAGTGGGCCAGGTCCCGCTACACCGCCGAGACCATGGCACGGGGAGCGGCAATCCAACCGGCTTTGGCTCAATTGCCGGATGGGAACCTCCTGATGTATTGCCGAAGCGCTCGCGGAACGATTTGGAAGAGCCTTTCCTATAATTATGGACTGAGCTGGAGCCTTTGCACCCCCACCGGCATACCCAATCCGAACAGCGCGATCGATCTCCTGCGCTGTGATGCAAGTACGTATCTACTGGCCTTCAACAACTCTTCTGCCCATCGTCACAGCCTCAGCGTGGCCCTATCCAGGGATTGTGGAGCTTCCTGGGTCTTTGCCGGAGAGGTAGATTCCGGAGACGGGGAGTACTCCTACCCCTGCCTGCTTCAGGACCGTAGCGGTCGCATACACCTCAGTTATACGGAGAATCGTTACCGGATCAAACACACCGTTTTTGATCTGGACTGGCTCAGCAAGTATCCCTTGGAGGAACCCCTCAGCGGCGAGTAATCGTAGAGTTGATTGGAATACGCGGCTGAGGCAGACGCGCCCGCTGAAGCAGACCTGCCCGCTGAAACGGTCAGCCCAGCTCAGGGGCAAGGGAGCGCACGTAGTCCAGACCCTTCTTCATCCCTTCGGCGGCTGGGGGTAGATCGTAAGGGTACCAGCGGCGCTCGTATTCGAGAGAAAGCCAGCCGTCGAATCCCTGGGCCGTGAGGGTCGACAGAATTTCCGGCCAGGGGATGATCCCCTCTCCGGGGATTCGAGAGCTTATCCTTCGTTCGGATTCGTCTACGGTAACGACCTGGCTCGAGACAAAGCCCCCGGTGATGCCCTGTTTGTAGACTAGGTCCTTCACATGCACCATGGCGATCAGCCCCCTGAGTATCTGGAGGGCATGTTCATGCTTCTCCCCGTCGGAAAACTCCAGATTGGGTTGGTCGTACAGCACCTGAACATTCGGGTGATTGACCCTGCGTACAATATCAGCGGCCTCAGAGGCGCTGCAGGTAAGGGTATTGAAATGAGTTTCCACGGCGAGCACGATTCCGACTTCCCCTGCCCTCTCTCCTAAACGCCGCAGCGAATCTATCAGCACCTCTTCCAGATCCCGGCGCTTATCCCGGTCTTCCTGCGGATTGTATCCCCCCCCGTAAACACGGATGCAGGAAGCATCCAGTCTGCTTCCCACATCGATGCAGCGCTGGAAATCTTCGAGAT
>CP070696.1:1666775-1675808 GCA_020353535.1 Spirochaetaceae bacterium
TCATCGGCTGCGGTGATTATCTGCGCCGCCAGGTGGATACCATCATTTCCAGCCAGAGGATCGAAATAAAATCACTTTACGATATTGACGATGAAAAAGCGGGAAGGTACGCCCGCATGTTTGATGCTGAGGCTGCTGCATCGAGTGAGGCTATATTTTCCGACAGGGAGATCGCTGTTCTGCTGCTCTTTACTCCGCCCTGGGCCAGAAAGGAATATTTCCTTCGAGCCGTGGAACATAGCAAACATGTCATCATGCCCAAACCGCTGGCCGTAGACCTGGACGAGGCGACAACCATGATCCAGGTGGTTCAGGACCGGATTCACTGTGCCGTGTTCTACCGCAGAACAGGCAATGCATTGTACGAAACCTTAAAACAGATATTTTCAAGCGGTGAAATCGGCCGTCTTTCGTTATACTGCGAGCAGTGGTTGCACCACTTCCCGCAGTGGAACACCTGGGCTACGGATCCCGCAAAGAACCGGGGTCCGTTCATGGATGCCATGATCCATACGCTCAACATAGCCAGGTATTTGATGGACGGTGAAGTCACCTCTTTCTGTTTTTTCTCGGACAATCATGCTCAGCAACTGCGGTGCAAAGACACCGAGTTTCTCAAAGTGAATTTTTCGGGCGGGGGTGCGGCTCACCTCTTTATTACCTGGGCCGCCGATCTGGAGGTATATGATCCCAATGTCAACGAACGGGAGTTCATTCTGAACTACCAAATGATTACGGACCAGGGTTGGTATGTCAGAGAACTGCGCAAAGAGGACGGAAGCCACATCATCGAAGCGCGCAAAGAAAATAGCACGAAAACCTGGCCGCTGCTGATTCTCCGAGTCACAGCGTATGACGAGTTCGTGGAAACGATAGAACGGGGAGGTACCCAGCGTTTCGGCCTTAAGGATGCGTGGAAGGATGTAAAGATCCTCACCGAAGCCTATAGAAAGCCCACGAACTGCCAGGCAATCGATCTTTCTGAGAGCCCATAACGGTCGTCAATCAAAACATTCACACCTACTGTTGCGACCGGCTACTCTTTTGTGGCGACGGCTGAGAAATTATCAACTATAATTAAAGCAGGAGGTAGGAACGATGAGCATCTACCATTATCTTTCTTTGATTCCCGAAGCCCTGATCGCCTCGATGCTGCCTCCGCATGAGTTCGGCAGCTATCTGGCAGTGGGAACGCAAAAACGTACCAGGGGACAAGCCTTGTTTTTCTCTCTTGATGTGTTGAAGCAAGCTCCCTTTGACCTCGGGGGTGCAGAAAGAAAATGCGTGGCTCACCCCAACGGAGAGCCGAAGCACTCCGTATACGTAAGTGTGTACCGGGTTCTTGAGCGGATACCCTTGAAGGCTATCCGCAACCTATTCATGGTAACACCGGACGGTCGTGTCCTTGAAATCGAGCACACTGACAAGATTCCGGAATATTCCCAGACTTACCACCTCTACCAGGAGATATGCCCTGTGCATCCTCGTGTCGTCAGTACCCTCAGCCCTCAGGATTTCACCCGTTGCATTACTGATCCTACACAAGCCATCCATGTCCCGAGGATCTGCTTTGCTGACCTGAATCTGGGGGAATTGGCAGAGTACCCGGATAAGGGGAGCATCCGGGATCTGCCCTATTACGCAATCGAGCACCTGAGGGACTGCCTGGTTCAGCTCCAGGATGATCCGGAAAAACACACCAAGATCGTGGATCGAATTCATCCCCAGACGTTTCCCTATCGCAGCGTGAGCAGTGGGGTCTTTCTGGGCAGCGGCAAAGAGCTTCTCTTCTGGCCGTTCCCTACGGAGAAGGAGCTCCAGTCCAGATACTACGAATGGTGGCGGTCGGCCTCGATCATGAGTGATCACTTCGGTCTGATATGAATCCCTGGCACGATTTTGATCAGAATCGAATCAAGCCGGAGAACTTCGTCGTCATTATCGAGATACCCAAGGGCAGCAAGAAAAAATATGAGCTGGACAAAGAAACCGGATTAATCCGTCTAGACCGAATACTGTTCACCTCGACGCATTACCCGATGAACTACGGCTTCTTACCTAAAACCCTCGCTGAAGACGGGGACCCTTTAGACGTCTTAGTGCTATGCTCCGAGATCCTCGACCCCCTGACGGAGGTGGATTGCTTTCCTGTGGGGGTAGTGAAAATGATAGACAACGAACAGGTGGACGAAAAGATTATAGCAATTCCCTTTAAAGATCCCACTTACAATGGATTCCAGGATATATCGAATCTGCCTCAGCACACCATCGAAGAGGTCTCCCATTTCTTCGATGTTTACAAGGCTCTTGAGCACTCCAAGACCTCCGTCAAGGAGACCAGCTCGCGAAAAGAGGCAGTGAGCATCATATCCCGTGCAATAGTCCGCTACCAGGATGTCTTCGGTGGGCAGAGATAGCTGCTCCTCCGGGGTGTGGCTCAACTCGATCTCCAACAGGGGCCGGTAGTTTGATCCCTTGAAAATGCTCGGCTGTTGATTACACTCTTAATCGATCGTGGTGTGTATGAAAAAAATACTGATTCCTCTTCTTTTTCTAGCTGGATTGCTACTCTACCTGCTCTGGCCCTTTTCCAGGCACGAGTGGGACATCCGTTTCGACCGGGAAATGATCACCTACAAGAAGAAATACCTCGAGCAGCTGGGCGGTTCCCGGCTTTCTGAGAACCGAATCCTATCCACCCAACCGTGGGTGCGAGAGCAACCCAACATCCTGCTTATCAGCGCGGACGATCTTGGAATAATGGATGTCTCCCTCTATGGAGGCGAAGTGATCGACACACCGAATATCGATTCCATCGGAGAGCGGGGTGTTGTGTTTAGCCAGGGTTTTGCCAGCTCATCGATCTGCTGTCCCTCCCGGGCCGCACTCCTGACAGGCAGAGATCAGAACCGATTCGGTTTCACCTGCCACATGATCGATGTGTATCTCCGCAGCCGCCTCACCTACTTTCTTGCCCAAACCTTCATCGATACCGACGCCATGAATCCCGTTTACCGCACCTCCGTACCGCGTCGAGCCGAGATCCGAAAGCAGGGCCTTCCCCCGTCTGAGATTACCCTGGGTGAGATACTGCAGAGTGCCGGTTATCATACTGCGATGATCGGCAAATGGCACCTCGGTTACGACCAGATGCACCATCCCAACGAGCGCGGCTTCGATTATCAGTACGGATTCATCGAGGCTTTTTCCCTCTACGCCGAAGAGGACAGGTCCGATATCGTCAACTACAAGCACAACCTGTTCTGGGAGAAACACATCTGGAAGACCGGACGAAAGGGACCCAGCGCAATCACCCGAAACGGCCGGCAGATAGAGGAACCGGAATATTTGACCGACGCCATCGCCCGGGAATCGGTCGATTTCATCCGCAAGCACGTGGCCGAGCGGGGGGAGGAGCCCTTTTTCCTCTACGCCTCCTTCAACGCTCCCCACACTCCGTTTCAGGCTACACAGGAGTATTACCAACGCTTCAGCCACGTCGAGAATCCGGCCCAGCGCGTATACCGCGCCATGGTTGCCCAATTGGACGATGCGATTGGTGAGATCCTCAACATCCTGGAGGACCTTCAGATCGCCGATAATACGCTGATCATGTTCTGCAGTGACAACGGGGGCGCCGAGTACACGGAGGGGACCAGCAACGATCCCTACCGGGGAGGCAAGATGACCCACTTCGACGGAGGTCTCAGAGTACCTTTCCTTATGCGCTGGGATGGAGTCATTCCAGCGGGAACGAGAGTGGAGGATCCGGTTGTCCAGACCGATCTCTTCGCCTCGGCTGTTGCAGCCGCCGGACTTCCCCTGCCCGAGGACCGCATCTACGATGGAGTGGACCTGCTGTCCTTCATCGTGAACCGGCAGTCCGGAACACCCCATGAGCGCCTGCATTGGAAATCGATTTATGCCAGTATCGTACGCCAGGAGCGCTGGAAGCTCATCGCCAACCACAGACAGAACACGATTCGACTCTACGATCTGGAGGCGGATCCGGGAGAAATGAGGAACCTGGCTGTGGAGCAACCCGAAACGGTCCGGCAGCTACTCGGGGAAATCCAGCTTTGGGAGGAGCAACTCCCCCCTCCCCTCTGGCCCAATCTCATGGAAGTGCGCTGGGATATCGACGGCGAGGAAATCATCTTCGGCATTTGATTTCAACACCGAAGTAGGGGCTGTGTCCCTGCTGGAATAGATGATTTCAGGACATGCTGCAATCCTCTTGCCTGTATTACGAAACCCGGCCAACTCCATCAGATTGCAAATTCGACGGTTTACCCATAAAATATATAAAGAAAAGTAGTAGTGGGAAGATAGAGGAAGAATGAATGAGTAGTAAAACGGTGTTGATAATTGATGATGATTGGGATTGCATTCAATACGCTTCGGCAATCTTACACAAAGAAGGCATATCATCTATCTTCGCAGCCAACGGAAAGGAAGGGCTCGACAAGGCAAAGAAAGAAAAACCCGATCTAATCTTATTAGACGTCCAAATGCCATTAATGGACGGAATGGAAGTTTTCGAGAATCTTAGCAAAGATGAATCTACAAAAGGCATACCGGTAATAATGGTCACCGGCATTCGCGAAAAGGTGGGGATTGATTTCGAACTGAAGGATATGGAGAAACTGTACGGTGAGAAACCTCAGGGCTATATAGAAAAGCCGGTTGTTCCGCGGGAGCTTATTAAAAAAGTAAGAAAGTACCTATAAATAAAAAAATCGGATTACCTATGGGAGTGTTATCATGTCAGATTTTCAATTTGATGCATACTCTCCGAAAGAAATGGCAGAACGGGTCGAAAAGGCCGGGGTCACAAAGGGCAATCTAGATTTTCTGTCGACTTTGGTGTTGTCTCTTCTAGCTGGCATTTTTATAGCATTTGGCGCTCTTTTTTACACTCTCGTCATACACGATTCAAATGCAAGTCAAGGATTTACCAGACTCCTGGGAGGAGTCGTATTCTCCGTCGGCCTCATATTGGTGATTGTCGCGGGTGCAGAGCTGTTCACCGGCAACAATTTAATAATGATGGCCTATATGAACAAAAAGATCACCTTTGGCAAACTGGCGAGGAACTGGGCGATCGTTTTCGTGGGTAACTTCGCGGGATCTCTGGCTATCGTATATCTGGTGCATCTTTCGGGGCACTGGGGAACGCATAACTATATGGTTGGCGGTCGAGCTCTTCTGATCGCCCTAGGCAAAGTACAGATACCGTTTCTACAGGCGTTCGCCCGAGGCATTCTCTGTAATATGCTCGTCTGCCTTGCGGTGTGGTTGTGTTTTTCATGCAGGAATGTGGCGGACAAAGTACTTGCCATTATCTTCCCCATTGCCGCATTTGTAGCTCTCGGTTTTGAGCACTGCGTGGCGAATATGTTTTTTATTCCCGCGGGATTGGTACTGAAGAACATCACGGCTGTCACAGCTGCAGCATCTACAGCTATAGGAAAACCTGTATCCGTTGCTGATCTAACTTGGGGCGCTTTTTTCTTCAGAAATTTACTTCCTGTCACCATAGGCAATATTATCGGTGGTGCGGTGATAATCGCTCTTGTGTACTGGTTTCTCTATTTACGATCCGGTGCTATACAACGAGTGCGGAAGTTGATATCAAAAGTTCCCAGCTGGGTAGAGCCCGATGATTCAGTGTCTCATGCGCTTAGAACCATGAAAGAAAAAAAACAATCCTGCGTACTAGTTGGAGCCGACGGGGAGGCAATCGGAATACTGAGTGAGGCGGATGTCGCCAGTAAGGTTTCAGTAGCAAATCTCGATCCTGATAGCGTGCCTGTCAAAGAAATCATGACCACACCCGCAATATCGGTTGAGGTCAACACGCCGATTTACAGAATCTATAAAACGATGGTCGACAATGGGGTAAAGCATCTCATCGTCACCGAGAAAAACGTACAAATTGGGTATATATCGTTAAACGACATATTACGAAAACCATAAAAGGGGAATGACATGGCGCAAACCAAAATACTTGTAGTTGATGATGAATCCGACAACATCACGTTTGTTGAAACGATTCTGAAGAAGGAAGGTTTCGCGGTTCTAACTGCAGGTGACGGATTGGAAGGTTTTGAGAAAGCAGTGGCGGAATTGCCGGATTTGATCTTGCTCGATGTGCAGATGCCCAAGATGAATGGATTTGAAGTCTTTGAAAAGCTGCGAAAGGAAGGATCAACCAAGCAAATCCCAGTAATCATGCTAACCGGAATTCGGGAAAAGGTAGGTATCGGATTTAATGCCGAAGATATGAAAGAATTCTATGGTGAAAAACCAAACGGTTATGTAGAAAAACCTATATCTCCTGAAGAACTTGTAAGAGTCGTAAAAGAGAATCTATGATTCACCGGTTTCCGATTAGCGGAAACAAATGAGAATAAGATGTTCATAGAATGCTCTACATGCGGAAAGAGATACCATACAAAAACAAGCAAAAAAAAACATGAGATTGAATGCAGTTGCGGTGAAAAACTCGCTGTTCTTCCATGGCTTTCTTATCGCCAGAGCGTAACCCAACCAGGAACAGTTGAGTGCTCAGTATGCAAGAGGGAATACGATCTAAGCAAATATAGAAACAACACGGAAATCGCCTGTATCTGCGGGAATCTTCTGGCCGTGAAATTTCCGGATGAGCACGACACGAGTCCAGGCAGACGGAAAACGGATCATATGTCGAAACAACTGCAGGCAAAGCTTCACGGTCTGATCGATACCTGCAGGCTCATCCATTTTATTCGGGACATTGACAAACTGCTTCTCTTAATCGTCCGCGTAACTACCGAGATGCTAGATGCAGAAGGCTGTTCCATCATATTACACGACAAAGACAACCACGATTTGGTATTTCATTCAGTTACCGGATCGAAATCATCGACACTTGAACAGTTTCGCCTGGCGGAGGGAGAAGGTGTAGCGGGTAATGTCATTAGGAGCAGGGAACCGCTAGTAGTAAATAATGTTGAGATGGATTCCAGATTCTCAAAACGCGCCGACGAAACAAGCGGTTTTTCGACACGAAACATCCTGTGTACTCCACTTATAGTCGAGGGTGATTGCATCGGGGCTCTTGAACTTGTGAATAAACAGAAAGAAGAAGAGTTCAATGAAGAGGATCTATTTCTCGGAGAAGCAGTATCGAATCAGATTGCTATAGCCATACATAACGTTCAACTGACAGAGGCGGCGTTAAAGGCTGAGAGGCTAGCGGCGATCGGCCAGGCAGTAACCGGTGTTGCGCACTGTGTCAAGAACATGCTTAGTGGACTCGATGGTGGATTATATGTATTAGAGAGTGATATCGAAGAGAAATATGGAAAGATACCCGAACGGGGATATGAAATGCTGGGTCGTAATATCCAACGACTGAAAGATCTCGTTCAAGATATGCTGACCTACTCCAAAGACAGAATGCCAGAGTATTCGCTCACAAATCTCAATGAACTGATTGAATCGATTGTCGACCTAATGAAGACAAAAGCAAATGAAAGAAAAGTTGAGCTAACCTTCAAACCAGATGAAACAATAGACGATATTGTAATCGATCCAAAGGGTATCTACCGCTGCGTACTAAACCTGGTTTCAAATGCAATCGATGCCTGCGAGACTGAAGGGGCTTCGGTAACTCTGCATACAAGAACCTCGGATTCAAAATTTATAGTAGTTGAAGTTGAAGATCAGGGAAGTGGCATGGATGAAAAAACTCTCCAATCTATCTTCCAGCCATTTTTCAGTAATAAAGGCTCAAAAGGGACCGGGTTGGGGCTTTCGGTTACCCAAAAGATTGTCCAGGAACATGGGGGAAAAATCGAGGTTGATTCAGTACCCGGTAAGGGAAGTACCTTCACCATCTATCTGCCAATAAAAAAATAGATTTATTAGAACTAATTCGACGTCAAAACGTGTGCTTCGGTACGCGCATATCTTTTCCTTGCAATCTGGCTATCCACCAGCTAACATTCTATATATTTCTTGGATCTACGAGGGAAAGATACGGGTTGGTGGTCAGCCGGCCATCTTCGAGGAGTGGCACTATGATCAGATCTCGCAAGGGAAGAGATGGGCAATCAGGTCCGCAGGTAAAAATCCTCCGGCCGGCGGCACTGTTGTGGGTGTTTCTTCTATGTATACTGTTAAACTTAAGCGGGTGTTTCAGCCAACCCGCACCGTCGGATTCGACAAAATCCGAAACCTCCACCGGTCCTGAGCTGCCTGAGACCTACGAAACGGAGGTACGGGGCATCAACAGAAAGCTGATCCAGGCATCGTTCGCGGGAAAAGCCGCGGATGTACAGGTTCTATTCGCCGATGAAGACAGCAAGAATTTGGAGCAAGAGTACATCAACACGTCACTGCACCTGGCCTCCGTAAGGGGAAGCACAGACACGGTAAGGATTCTGCTGGACAACGGGGCGGATGTGAACAGCACCACTGCACGCGGGGGCACCGCGTTGATGTGGGCTGCCGGATCGAGTATGAAACCCTCCGATACCGTGCGGGTGTTGCTGCAGGCCGGAGCCGATGTACATGTACGATCGGAAAACGGGCGCACCGCTTTGATCGACGCGGCGGCAAGAGGCAACGGTGAAATCGCCGAGATATTGCTGGTTGCCGGCGCGGAGGTGAATGGAATAGACGAACAGGGAATCACCGCCCTGATGATGGCAGCGGCTCACGGCCACCTTGATTGCGTTTCGACATTGCTCAAATACGGCGCCAGCAAGTATGCAATCGATCTGCTCGGGCAGACAGCATTGGACAAGGCCAGGGATGCAAATCAAGCGGAGGTTATCGGACTATTGGCCGGCGAAGGAGCCGAGAGATAGCCATGCGTTTGGACGACCGTTTTGCACGTACAGCCCTGACAGGGGGGAGCAATGAAAATTGAAATCGGCATTTTTGTACTTCTCGTCTCGAGCTCGCTTCTCTGGGCAGGAGGCGAAATGGAGGCGAGCGTTGAGCGGGGAGAGTATCTCGCCGGTAAAGGCATCATCATTCCGG
>CP070696.1:1675908-1745069 GCA_020353535.1 Spirochaetaceae bacterium
CGAACAAACGGTTTTTTCCACAAGCCGGGCCTGTCCCCGCTGCGGCCGCAGCTTCGAGGAGCTCGACCCCCGTCTGTTTTCTTTCAACTCCAAACACGGGTGGTGTCCCGAGTGCTACGGAACGGGTCTCCAGCTGTCCGGATTCGACGAAGAGCAGACGGGGGAGGAGATCTGGTGGAACGAGTGGTGGGAAGGCGCGGAGAGGATCTGCCCGGCTTGCGGCGGCACACGATTGAGAGCCGAAGCCCTGGCCGTGCGCTTCCGCGCTCGCAGGATTTCGGAAATCACGGCTATGCCGGTGCAGGCTGCCAACCGCTATTTCGCCGCACTAACGCTGAGGGGCAGAGAGTCGGAGATCGCCAGGGATATTCTCTCCGAGCTCCGCTCCCGCCTCGATTTCCTCTGCCAGGTGGGACTTCCCTATCTTTCCCTCGACCGGGCCGCTCCCACCTTGAGCGGCGGGGAAGCCCAGCGGATCCGTCTGGCCTCCCAGCTGGGTTCCAATCTGCGGGGGGTGTGCTATATTCTGGACGAACCGACCATTGGCCTCCACGCCCGGGACAACGAACTGCTTCTCGATACCCTCGGACGCCTCAAAGCCAAGGGGAATACGGTGCTTGTGGTCGAACACGACGAGCAGACGATCCGGAGGGCGGAGCACGTGATCGATCTGGGCCCCGGTGGCGGGATCAACGGGGGCAAGCTGGTCCACGCGGGCACGGTGAAGAAGCTGCTGAGACAGCGCTCCTCCCTCACCGGGCGCTACCTAAATCAGCCACTCAAGCATCCCCTCGGTTCCCGGCGCCGTTCCCGGATTATCAGGGACAGAATCGGCCGCAGCCAGGCGCGGGTGGAGATCATCGGAGCCCGCCTGCACAATCTCAAGAATCTGCGCGTTCGTTTCCCCCTGGGGCGTCTGGTCTGTGTGACCGGGGTCAGCGGCAGCGGCAAGAGCACCCTGGTTCGAGAAGTACTGTACGACAACCTTCACACCCTGGTGGCAGCCAGCCGCAGGCGACGCAGATCCGCATCCGGGGATTCTTCAAACCGACTGGTCGGCTGCGACGAGGTGTTGGGGTGGGAGCAACTGAGCCGTGTCCTGGAGGTGGATCAAACACCAATCGGCAAGACCCCCCGTTCCTGCCCCGCGACCTACGTGGGTTTCTGGGATGAGATACGGAAGCTCTACGCCCGAACCCCGGAGGCGCGCATGAGGGGCTACACGCCCAGCCGCTTCTCCTTTAATGTAGCAGGCGGCCGCTGCGAGGAGTGCGCCGGGCAGGGAGTACAGAAGATAGAGATGAGCTTCCTGCCCAACGTGAGCGTTCTATGCGATGTCTGCGGAGGCAGGCGCTTCAATGCGGAGACCCTGTCTGTGCTCTACCGGGACAGGAGCATCGCCGAGGTGCTTGCCATGAGCGTGGATGAAGCGGTGGAGTTCTTCTCCGCCCACCCCGCCGTGCACAGAGCTCTTGGACTGCTGCAGGATGTGGGGCTGGGATACATCACCCTGGGGCAGCCCAGTCCCACCTTGAGCGGCGGGGAGGCCCAGCGCATTAAGCTGGTCACCGAGTTGGCCAAGACCAAACTTCCCGCCGTCGATGCTTCCGGGCGCTTCATTGAGCCCGCTGATGCCGCCGCAGCAGTGCCGGCTCCCGGGCGAGGCGGACCCCGTCTCTCCGCCCACACACTGTACGTTCTGGACGAGCCCACCATCGGTCTTCACATGGCGGACGTGGAAAAGCTGATCCGGGTTCTCCAGCGTCTGGTGGACGCAGGCAATACCGTGGTGATCATCGAGCACAATCTGGACATCATCGCCGAGGCGGACTGGATCATCGATCTTGGTCCGGAAGGGGGCGGTAGAGGCGGGCGGATTGTGGCCAAGGGGACTCCCGAAGCCGTAGCGGCTGGAGCCAACGGATCTCACACGGGACGTTTCCTGGCCGAGTTTCTCCTGGAGCGCAGCAACACCCCTTCCTGAAACCGAAGCGGGCGAATCTGAACACATCACGGGCACAGCGCGGATCCGGTGAGGGTGCAGGTAGGTGCCTTGCGGGCGCAGCGCGGGGTGCAGCGCCGAAGGGCCGATCAGGCGGCCTGTTCGCGGAGTTTTTGCGCTTTGTGGGGATGGTTGGCGGACCTGCTCCTGGTTTTTTCCTGTTCCAGATCCTGATACATACCGCTGATGCTCTGCTCCAGGTATTCCTTGATCCGCATACGCTCCTCTCCGAACGGAGCCGCAGGATTGAAGCGGATCGGCTCCCCCACCCGGATGGCGCGAACATTTTTATTGACCGCCACCGGATAGAAGGTGAGAACCTTGTGGGTGGTTTCGTACAGCCACTGAGCCATGCGTATGAATCCGGTGTTCAGCATGCAAAGGTCATCCCGCTTTTTGCTCTCGTCGTTTTCCGGAAAGACCAGCAGGGCTCGTTTCGATTTGAGGTAGTTGAGACTTATTTCGAAGGTCCTGAAAATTTCCCGGCTTTTTCTGTACACCGGGATCGCCTTCAAGTAGGCCATGAGCTGCACGCAGATCCGGCCGATGATGCGGGACAGTTCACGGCCCACGAAGGAGCGCAGCTTCAGCTCCTTTTCCACGAAATCCTGGCGAATGTAGGCGGCGCAGTCTTTCAGGTTCGTTACTTCCTGGACAACCCAGGGATACAACTTGTGGGTGAGGGAGCTCATCAAGGCCAGTGGCCCGAAGGATCCCAGGTGGTTGGCCACGACCACCGCGTTGCTGCTTTTTAGTACTTTCTGTACTCCCTCGATATGAGCTTTGACATAGAAGACTTTGATGATTTTTGCCACCAGCGTCCATATCAGGTTGCTCACCACAGGCCCCCCCTCGACCTTTGTACCCCGTCTACCTAAATACTAATCCGCTTTCGGCTGCAACGCAACCTCTATTTCGTATAGATTTGATTTTGACGTAACAGACCCTGTTTTTGCGGATTCCGAATACTACCTGGGGTGTGCATTCATCGACTTTCTGCCTTGACACTCCGCCGCTGTTCGGCGCTCAATAGAGGCATGAAGGAAAAACAGGACAAGATCGGTCGTAAGCGGCGCTACACCCTGGAACCGCCGGCCGGATTCGCCAACAGGGAGCTGGCCCACAGCGTAGCCCAGCTTCAGGAGTTGGCAGAGCGAGTTTACGATCAGATCGTCGACCTGGCGGGAGAAGCGCTGGACTTCACGGCCCGGGATACTCCCCTGAGCATCTCCATGCTGGTGCTGCACATGGCCTGGGCCGAGGCCCGGTGGGTGCAGCGGCTCACTGGCGTGGAGATACCCGATCCTCTGCGCAGGGAGATCGAGAAAGGCAGCCTCAGCAACATCGGCGGAGCGCCGCCCGGCGGAGCGCCGCCCGGCGAGCCGCCGCCCAGTGGCTACGCCGCCTCCAAGCTGATCGAGCTGTGCAGGCAAGTGCAGAGGGACTACGCGCAACCGGCGCTTTCGGATATCAAAGATATGGATACGGTTGTTACAAAAGATGGACAAACCTTTTCCGTCCGTGGAGTCATAGGCCAGCTCGCCTGGCATTGGATCTACCACTCCGGGCAGATCGGACTGCTGCGGCTGATCTGGGGCTCTGATTACCAGTGGAGGAGCGAAGATATCGTGACGCTTCCTCCGCGATAAAGAGGTGAGTTTATGGTGAATGTCAAAGCCGCGGTGTCCAAGGCCATGGGCTACCTCAAAGATATGTACCAGATCGAACAGTTCAAGGACGTTCTGCTCGAGGAGGTGGATATATCGGAGGACAACAAGTACTGGAACGTCACCATCGGCTTCACCCGGCGTCAGGAATCCACCTCCGGCGGACCCATGGCCACCCTGATCGGACAGTCCACCGAGTTCAAGCGGGAGTTCAAGGTCTTCCAGATCGATGCGGAAACCGGTGATCTTCGCTCGATGAGGAGCAGAAAAGGGGAGTAGTGGAGCGCGATTCGATCAGCCTGCTCTGGCCGGGGGAGGTGCAGGCCGTCGGCGGGGTTTTGGACCAGCGCGCCGCCGTAGATCTGGATCTTCACACCACGATCAACGCTCTTGCCGAGTCTGCTGATCAGCGGGAGGCAATCGAGCAGCTCCTCGGTATGCTCTGCCAGGACGCGGATACGATCAGCTACCGGCAGGAGGTGATAGCCGATCTACTCGCCGACAACGAGCTGACCGCCGGGCTGCAAAACCTCGTACAGGACCTCTCCTCTCTCACCCGCTTCCACCTGCCCAGAGAGAAGGCGGAGATCCTCTACGAGGTGACCTGGCGCCTGGGAGAGCTGGAGAGCTATGCCGACTGCGTTGACAAGCTGGGCAGTCTTCTCGATGCACCGCAGCGCGACATTGGCTCGCGAGCCCTGCGAAGACTGCGGGTGTACCTGCAGTCTGTCCGCTCCGATCCGGTGTTTGCGCATCTGCGGGCCGAGCTACCGGAGCTGATGTCCAGGGTGCGCGGGATCGCCAGCGTAACCGTGGGCATCAATCTTGACCAGGATCTGCAGCCCCAGGCGGCCACCCTGCTTCAGATCAACAAGAGGCGATTCCACGGCTCCTCCGACACCCTGCTGGGACGCCTGTTCGGCGGGAAGCGGACCGGAGGGTGGGAGGGGATCGCCCCGCTCCATAGCATGCCCAAGGCTGGAGCCGGAGAGCAACGTTCCCCTTACGTTCGTCCGCTCATGGTTCCCCTGTTCCGGGATTTATCGGACCTTCTCAGCAGGAGCTGCCGCCCCATTGCTGCTGCCCTGGAGCGCTACGTCCAGCTCAACAGCCGAGTACTGGCCGACAGCAGCGGTCAGCTGATGCTCTACCTGGGGGCGCTGCGTCTGATCCGGCGCCTCCAGGATTTGGGATTGCCCATGTGCCGTCCCGACATCGTCCCTATGAGCGAAGGAGTCTGCGTCCTTGCGGAGGGCTACAACCTCAATCTGGCCCTGCGCTTCGCAGGGCAGGATTCGGCGGATCTGGGGGAGCGGATCGTACGCAATGATATCGAGATCGGCAGGGCAGGAGATGTATTCGTGCTCACCGGACCGAACCGGGGAGGAAAGACCACCTACATGCAGGCTGTGGGCCTGGCCCAGGTTCTGGCTCAAGCCGGACTGTACGTGCCAGCCCGGGCTGCTAGAATCAGCCCGGTGGACGGCGTCTACACCCACTTCCCTGCAAAGGAGCATCCCGAGCTGGACACGGGCAGGCTGGGTGAAGAAGCCCAGCGCCTTCGAGAGCTGTTCTCCGCCGCCACATCCTGCAGCCTGATCCTGCTCAACGAATCTCTGTCCACCACCAGCCCTGCGGAGAGCCTGGATCTGGCCCGGGATGTACTGCGCATCCTTCGGCTTCTGGGTGCCAGGGCCATCTATACAACCCACATGCACGAGCTGGCTAGGGAGGTCGAGCAGCTCAACAGAGAAGTCCCGGGCTCCGCCAGAATCACCAGCCTGATTTCC
Source organism: Spirochaetaceae bacterium (assembly GCA_020353535.1). Classification (GTDB taxonomy): domain Bacteria; phylum Spirochaetota; class Spirochaetia; order SZUA-6; family DRHE01; genus JAFGQJ01. The sequence goes on from CP070696.1 coordinate 1,681,368, forward strand.
CTGGTCGAGGGTGGACGGAGCGGGGAGGTGATGGAGGCTGGGACGAAGGACCGCGGGGGCAGGGGACACCGTAGGGTGCTGGCCGCCGCTCGGGAAAGCGAATCCCCTCAATCGATTCATCGCACCTTCAAGATCCAGCCCGGTACACCCGCCGGCCAGAGCTACGCCCGGGAGATCGCCGCCAAGCACGGGGTCAGCTACCATCAGCTGGAGGAGTTGCTGCGCAAACGGGGGGTTGTTTCCTGAGCGGTTCTGTTGTCCCTCCGGATCGCTGATGCTCGAAGCCTAGAGTTTCTGCACGATCCCGTGGAGATCTATGGGCTGGGATCTCCGGATTTTCATGAGGAGGCCAGCTTTACCGCCAGCTCGATCGCCGCCGCCATGCTCTGTTCGGAGGCGATACCCTTGCCGGCGATGTCGAAGGCCACACCGTGATCCACGGAGGTGCGGACGATAGGCAGCCCGAGGGTGATGTTGACGCCCCGCACGCTGGCAAACCTGTTCCGGTCCCACACGAAGCCTTTCATCTTTAAGGGAATGTGGCCCTGGTCGTGATACATGGCTACCACGGCGTCGAACTTTCCACCGGAAGCCTCGGAGAAACAGGTGTCCGGTGGCAGCGGACCCTGGACCTGCATGCCGAGAGATCCGGCGTCGGCAACGGCCGGGGCGATTTCCAGTTGCTCCTCATCGCCGAACAGACCGCTCTCCCCCGCATGCGGGTTGAGACCCGCCACGGCGATGCGGGGATGCTCGATACCGATGCGGCGCAGCATGTCCGACGTCAGTTTGATTACCCTTAGGATCCTGTCCTTTTTTACCCGCTCGATCGCTTCCCGAAGCGATAGGTGACCCGAGACGTGAACCACCCGGAAATCCCCCTCGACCAGCATCATGGTATAGTCTTCTGTGCCGGTCAAGGAGGCGAAGATTTCGGTGTGACCCGGGAAGGAAATTCCGGCCTGGTTAAGAGCCTCCTTGTGAATTGGAGCGGTGACGGTGCCGTCGATTGTTCCATCCATGGCCAGCTGTACGGCGGTCTCTATGTATTCATAGGCGGCCCGGCCGCAGACGGCGGAGATCTTTCCCCACTCGAAGACGTCGATGTTAGCCAGATCCATCACGTTGATTCGCCCGGGGCGAAACGCCTCGGCCTCCGGTATTTGCCCGGGATCGCAGCGCCCAACCTCTAAGTCCAGTTTTGTAACATCCCGGGAAGCCCTCTGCATTACGTTGAAATCTCCGATCACCAGAGCACGACAGATCTGGTTTATCGATTCCCGGGCCAAAACTTTCACGATGATTTCAGCGCCGACACCGGCGGGATCCCCCATGGTGATGCCCAGCAGCGGTTTCACTTCGTTGACGCTCCTCCCGGGTTCGCTGTAGCTTGAGCACAAATGTTGGAACTGCTCGTTCTGGCCGATGATTTCACAGGTGCCCTCGACACCGGGGTGCAATTTTCCCGGCAAAGCATTCCAACTCTGGTTTCTACCAGGATCGAAACGCTTGATCAAGGGGGGGAAATCTCCGTGCTCGCGCTCGATCTGGAGACCAGGCACCTGTCCGCCCAGGCGGCGGTCGAGCGGGTACGCCAGGCGGTGCAGCACGCCCGAGGCACCGGCGTGGAAATCTTCTACAAGAAGACCGATTCCACCCTGCGGGGCAACATCGGCGGCGAGTTGGAAGCCCTTTTGCATGCGGCCGGCGGTTCTTTATTGGCTTTTGTTCCCGCCTATCCTCAGACCGGCCGAACAACGGTCGCCGGCCGTCAGTACGTGGACGGGGTTCCCCTGCATCTGTCACCGTACGCCGCGGATCCACAAAATCCGGTACGCAGCAGCTCGGTGCCGCGGATTATCGCCGAACAGAGCTCGATCGCAGTCGAAGTTGTCGAGACTCCAGAGGCCTTGGACAGCGACCGGCTGGAGCGGGAACAGCGACGGCATTGCGGACCAAAGATCTTGGTTTTCGACGCCCGCAGCGACGAAGAGCTGCAGAGTATCGCAGAGCGGTTGAGGCGCCTCGGGCTTCTTCGCCTCACCGCCGGGTGCGCCGGCTTCGCCGCCCATCTGACCGCCGTAGTCGGCTTGAGTGCAAAGGCCGGAACAGCGGTCGAATGCCCGGACCAGTTACTCGTCGTGTGCGGAAGCACGAATCCCGTTTCCCTCGAACAGATCGAGGCGGCGGTGCAATCCGGGATGAAGCGAATTGTTTTCGAAACGAATCATCTGCTGTACCGGGGCCATGCAGAACGGATCCCGGCTGCGGAAGAGGACCCCCGTCTGGACAGCTCAACAGTATCTCGCATCGGAGCAATCCTGGACAGCGGGTGGGACCTCATACTGCAGACGGCCCCTGGAGGGATCGAGCCCGCCCGGGCGGGAGCGGGGCGGGTGTCGCCCCGCGTTGTGGCTCAGGCGCTCGGCGAGCTGGTCGCCAGGATCCTGCGATCCCGGAGCAGACTGACTCCTGTTGTTTTTGGAGGTGACACCGCCCTCGCTGTGGTGGAAGGCCTCGGTTCGTCGGCGATTGTGCCGATCGCACAGATCGCTCCCGGAGTCGTGCTGTCCAGGATGGTCTGTGACTCTCTGCCCATACCGCTGATCACCAAGGCGGGCGGAATCGGTTCTCCCGGGATCATAGAGGAAATCAGGGGGTTTATACGCTCCAATCCAGAGGCTAGTTCCCGCTTTTCAGGATCTTGCTGACCGTGAGCGCTCGGATGCGGTGGGAGGTCGGGAAACCGGATCCCAGTAGGGGCCGGGCGTAGTTGAAAAACTCCACCGTGGTATCGTTCCCGCCGGCGGTCAGGTGCTCGGCGGCCATGGTCTTGGTCTTGGCCGCGATCTCTTCCAGGGATACGATGCGGTAATCCACGGAGTAGTTGCCGGTACGCTGGATGGTGATCGAACCGTCTATGTCGTGCCAGATGGCGAACTGGGCGGCCTTCTCGCCGACCTCCCGGGCTTCGTGGGCATCCACGTCGGAGACCACCCCCAGGAAGGAACGCTGCATGTAGCCCAGCGTGTCGGCGCGTACGCGCTTGACCTTCAGGCGGGTCTTGACCAGCTCTCCCAACATCGTGCCCAGCTCCCCGGTTCCCGACAGCTGCACATTGCCGTGGGCGTCTTTTTCGATGCGGCCGGTCAGACCGACCACAACCGGCTGCTTTTTCTCATCCACAATGCCCTCGCTCACCGCCACCACGCAGCGGCCGTGGGCGTCCAGGGCATTCTTGACGTCCCCGAGGAACTGCTCGGTGGAGAAAGCGTGCTCCGGCACGTACACACAGTGGGGCCCGTCATCCGGGTATTTCTTGCCCAGCGAGGCGGCCGCGGTGAGAAAGCCGGCGTTGCGCCCCATGACCACGCCGATGAACACGCCGGGAAGGGCGCGGTTGTCGAGATTGAAGCCCATGAAGGCCTGGGCCACGAAGCGGGCGGCGGAGCCGTAACCCGGTGTATGGTCGTTCACCACCAGGTCGTTGTCGATCGTCTTCGGGATATGGATGCAGCGCATATCGTAGCCGGCGCTCTCCGCATTCTGATTCACGATGCGTACCGTGTCGGCACTGTCATTGCCGCCAATGTAGAAGAAGTAGCGTACGTCGTGGGCCTGGCATACCTTGAAGATCTCGGCGCAGTAGGCCGCGTCGGGTTTGTCCCTCGTGGAAAGCAGGGCGCTGGAGGGGGTTAGAGCCACCTGCTCGAGGTTGTGGGTGGTCTCCTGGGTGAGGTCGAGGAAATCCTCGTTCACGATTCCCCGAACGCCGTACATGGCTCCGTAGACCCGGGTGACTTCCGGGAATTTCCGCGATTCCAGGACAGCTCCCACCATGGACTGATTGATGACGGCGGTAGGCCCTCCGCCTTGGGCGATGAGCACCTTGCCGGTAAGCTTGCTCATGATAGTTTCCTCCTCTGCCGTTATTACACCGATCGAACGAGCTTCGTCAAGCCTCGTCCGGCCGTCCGCTGATTCTGCCGGGTATGCTGGTGGATCCGGCTCTGCCGAACCCTGTTCCCAGGGTGGACAGAAACGGGCGAACAGGAAATACTAAGGTCGAACGACATTGGACCAAATATCATGATGAAAAAGTGCAAAACAATCACGTCAGTAGGAGGGTGAGAAAGCGTGACCAAGGGATTCACAGGCAGGATCGTGCATGTTGACCTTACCGCCCGGAAGAGCACGGTGGAGCAGCCCCAGGAAAGCTTCTACCGGCGCTACGGTGGCGGTAGTGCTATGGGCACCCATTATTTGCTCAAGGGAATGCCCGCCGGCGCGGATCCCCTGGGAGCGGAGAATATCCTGACCGTGTTTGTGGGTCCAGCCACGGGAGCTCCGATTTCCGGTCAGAGCCGGGTGAGCGTTTGCGCTAAATCCCCGCTCACCGGAGGCGCCGGGGATTCTCAGGCTGGGGGGTTCTGGCCGGCCTTTCTCAAACGCTCCGGTTTTGACGGTCTGGTTATAACCGGCAGGGCGGCAGAGCCGGTCTATCTCTGGCTGCACGATGGGAAGGTGGAGTTTCGCGAGGCGGATCATCTCTGGGGAAAGATCACGGGCGAAACGGAGCGGCTCATCCGGGAGGAACTGGGCGATGAGAAGGCTCAGGTCATGCAGATCGGTCCGGCGGGAGAGAAGCTGGTGCGTTTCGCCTGCATCATCAACATGAGCAACCGGGCCAACGGGCGCACCGGGATGGGCGCGGTCATGGGCTCGAAAAACCTCAAAGCCATCGTTCTCCAGGGCGGGCAGGGTCCCGAATTCTTCGATTCTCAGAAGATCAAGGAGCTGGCTCGTTGGGGGGCGGACAATTTCAAGGACTCGAACACATACGAGCTGGGGCTGCACGGAACGGCGAACGTCATTCCGGGACAGAACGACGACGGTGGCCTGCCCACGCGAAACTGGAGCAGCGGGGTTTTCGAAGATTATGAGAAGATTTCCGGGCAGACCATGAGCAAAACGATACTTAAAGAGCGGGATACCTGCTTCGGCTGTGTGATCCGCTGCAAGCGGGTGGTGGAGGTCACTAAAGGCGGTTTTCAGGTGGATCCATACTACGGAGGCCCGGAATACGAGTCCATTAGCACGTTGGGTTCTTACTGCGGGATCAACGACCTTCCCGCCATTGCCAAGGCGAACGAGCTGTGCAACAAGTTCGGGCTGGATACCATCTCCTGCGGCGCCACCATTGCCTGGGCCATGGACTGCTACGAACGGGGGGTGATCTCGAAAACAGCTACCGGCGGCCTCGAATTGAACTTCGGCAACACCGCCGCCATGGTGAGGCTGGTGGAACAGATAGCGGGGAAGGAGGGTTTCGGCGCTCTGCTGGCTGAAGGCTCGGCCAGGGCAGCGGAAAAATTCGGCTCGGAGGCGCAACGGCTGGTGGTCACCGCAAAAAAGCAGGAGTTTCCAGCCCACATGCCCCAGGTAAAGCGGTCGCTCGCTTTGATCTACGCGGTGAATCCCTGCGGCGCGGATCACATGTCCAGCGATCATGACCCCATGTACGAGCCCGACACCGACTACGCCGGCAGGATGGCAGAAATAGGCCTCCTGGATCCACAGCCAGCGAGAGAGCTGGGGCCCGAAAAGGTACGCTTTGCCCATTACACTCAATGGATATACAGCGCCTGCAATAGTCTCTGCCTCTGCCAGTTCGTATACGGCCCTTCCTGGCAGCTATACTCTACGGGGCAGATGGCGGAGGTGATCAGAGCCGCCACGGGGTGGGAGTTCAACGTGTTCGAGCTGATGAAACTCGGTGAGCGCACTGTAAATCTGCAGCGGGCCTTCAACGCCAGGGAAGGATTTTCCGCCGAGAACGATGTCCTGCCGGAGAAAATCTCCCAGCCGTTGAAGGGAGGGGAGAGCGACGGTGCCTGGATTCCGGCGGACCAGATCGAGACGGCAAAGACCCTCTACTACCAGATGTGTGGCTGGAGCCGGGAGGGAATACCATCTCGAGCCAAACTGGAGGAGCTCGGAATCGGCTGGGCAGCCGATCTGATGGAAGAAAAATCATGAAAAAGTTGATCAACGATCCCGGTGACTTCATACGGGAGAGCCTGGCCGGGCTGATTCGGGCCCATGCGGGTCTGGTGATGATGAATGCGGATCCGCTTTTCGTGTATCGAGCCGACGCCCCTGTGCGGGGCAAGGTGGCGATCGTCTCCGGAGGCGGCAGCGGTCACGAGCCACTCCATACCGGCTACGTGGGACCGGGAATGCTCGATGCCGCCTGTCCCGGGGAGGTTTTTACCTCTCCCACGCCGGACCAGATGCTGGCTGCGGCAAAACAGGTGGATGGCGGTTCCGGAGTCCTGTTTATCGTGAAGAACTACAGCGGGGACATCATGAACTTCGAAATGGCTGCGGAGATGGCCAGCGCGGAGGGCATTGCCGTGGCCAGCGTCATCATCGACGACGACGTGGCTGTAAACGACAGCCTCTACACCCAGGGCCGGAGAGGGGTGGGAACCACGGTTCTGGCCGAAAAGATCTGCGGCGCGGCGGCGGATCAGGGAAGCTCCTTGAGCGAGCTGGTGGCACTGTGCCGACGGGTGAGCAGCGCCGGCCGCAGCATGGGTGTGGCCCTGAGCTCCTGCACGGTTCCGGCCGCGGGGGAGCCAACCTTCACTCTGGAGGAGGGGGAGATGGAGTTCGGTATCGGCATCCACGGTGAACCAGGCCGGGAGCGGATCAAGCTCAAAAAAGCCGACCAGATTACGGAGCTGATGGCCGAGGCGATCATTAAAGATCCGCAGTACGTGCGCACCCTTCAGGAATGGGATAGAGAGGCAACGGCGCCCGTGGAGCGCCAGGTCTCGGATCCGCCTTTTGCAAAAGGGGATCCGGTTTTACTATTTGTGAACGGAATGGGCGGCACTCCGCTCTCTGAGCTGTACCTCGTGTTCCGGAAAGCCGCCGCGGAGGCGGAAAAGCACGGGTTGCGCATCCTGAGGAGCCTGGTAGGCAATTACATCACCTCCCTGGAGATGCAGGGATTTTCCCTCACCCTGCTGAGGATGGACGATCAAATGCTGAGCTTGTGGGATGCTCCGGTTCTGACTCCCGCTCTTCGCTGGGGAAGGTGAAGCATCAAGGCAAAGGAATGAAAGAGACGTTGAGCAGGGAGCAGGTGGTTCGCTGGTTGCGGGCCGCTGCAGAAAGCATGGGAGAACAGAAGGAGCTTCTCACCCGCCTGGACAAAGCCATCGGTGACGGGGATCACGGGATCAACATGGACCGGGGCTTCCGGAAAGTTCTGGAACAGCTGGATGGCGCGGCGGCCAGTGACCTGTCCGGGATCCTCAAAACCGCGGCCATGGCCCTGATCTCTTCTGTGGGCGGGGCCAGCGGGCCGTTGTACGGCACCTTCTTTCTTAGGGCGAGCGCCGCCGCTGCCGGAAAGAAGGATCTATCCGCATCGGATTTCCACAAGCTGATGGAGGCGGGCTTGGGGGGGGTGCGCCAAAGGGGCAAGGCGCAAGCCGGAGACAAGACCATGGTCGATGCACTCCTGCCGGCCGTACAGGCTTTCGGCGAGGCCCTATCCGAGCAGCAGAATCTGACCTCGGCGCTGGCTCGGGGCGTGGAAGCCGCGCGACGCGGGGCCGAAGCCACCGTTCCTCTGATCGCACGCAAGGGCAGAGCCAGTTACCTGGGGGAGCGCAGCGCCGGGCACCAGGATCCTGGCGCCACCTCTTCCTACCTGATCCTCAAGGCTCTGCACGACGTCATTGCCTAAGCGCCAATGATCGCAAGATCTCCCGAGCCAGTCGGGAACAGAGATACCCGGTAGCTTCTATGGTAGGCATCGTTATCGTTTGTCACAGTGAGACCCTGGCAGCCGCCGTCATCGCCCTGACAAGGCAGATGGTGCCGGAGGGGATTCCCATTGCTGGAGCGGGGGGTGTGGAGGATCCACAGAATCCGTTCGGCACGGATGCCGTCAAGATCCAGTCTGCAGTAGAGTCTGTATTCAGCGAAAGCGGGGTTTTGGTGCTGATGGATCTGGGCAGCGCCCTGCTCAGTGCGGACACCGCCCTGGAGCTGCTCGGTGAGCAGCGGGCCAGACAGGTGCGGCTCTGCGCCGCTCCCCTGGTGGAAGGCTCACTGGCAGCGGCGGTGAAGGCCGCAGCCGGCGGCTCTCTGGAGGAGTGCGCTGCTGAGGCTGAGACCTGCCTGCAGGCCAAACGGGCTCACCTGGGGACAGTGCAGGTTGATACGCCGGCTGTCCAGGCCGGAGAGGCTTCGCCGGCAGGCGATCTCAAGGGGATTCAGACAGCGCAAGCCGAGGCGAGGGTTCTGGTCCGCAACGCCCTCGGACTGCACGCCCGCCCGGCGGCACGCTTCGTGCAGACAGCCTCTCGCTTCCGCTCCTCGATCTTCGTATCCAATCTGAGCCGCGGCGGCGGGCCGGTGAGCGCCCTAAGCCTGAACGGACTGGCCACTCTAGGCATCGGGCAGGGTCAGGAGATGCTCATTCAGGCAGGCGGTGAGGACGGCGAGGCGGCCGTGGCCGAGCTGGTTCGTCTGGTAGAATCCGGTTTCGGGGAAGCCACACCGAAACAGCCGCCGACGGGGTTTGAAGGTTTGCAGCCTCCTGAAGCTCCCCTGCAAGGTTTGTTCTCTCCTTTCCGGGGAGTAGATAAAGACGGCCGGATCGCCGGGCTGCCCGCTTCGCCGGGAATAGCCTTGGGTCCCGCGCTCCTCCTCAGGCGTCGGATTCCTGAGATTCCCTCCGGACCCGGCCGGGGGGCTGTTTTGGAGCAGGCCCGCCTGGATGCGGCCCTAAAGGCGGTGCGACTCCGTATGGAGGCTATGAGCGAGATGGCCCGCCGCAGGGCCGGTGAGGCCGAGGCGGACATCTTTCAAGCCTATGCCCTGTCTCTGGCGGATCCCGCCTTGACACAGAGGGCACGGGCTATCCTCTTGGAGCGCAATGTGAGCGCTGAATTGGCCTGGTCTTCGGCCGCCAGCACCTTTTTGGAGCTCTACGAGGGACTGGAAGCCCCCTACATGAAGGCCCGTTCCAGGGACCTGGCCGATCTTCTCAACCAGGTGCTGCTCGAGCTGGCCGGCAGCGGCGAATCGGCTACGGAGCTGATCGAGCCGGCGGTGGTGCTGGCCGAGGATCTTTCTCCCTCCGAGCTGATCCGGCTCGGTCCGCAGAAGGTGACCGGGATCGCCCTGGCCCGCGGGGGGATCGCCTCCCATGCCGCCATTCTGGCCCGCTCACTCCTGATTCCTACGGTCGTCAACCTGGGCTCGGGGCTTCTGGATATCGAGTCGGGAATCCCTGTGGCTCTGGACGGAGGAAGCGGAACGTTCTGGATCGATCCTGGAAACAAGGAGGAGCTGGAGCAGTGGCGGGAGCACTGGCTGAAACAGCGTGACCGCGAGCGGGAACAGGCCCGGCGACCCGCCGTGACTGTCGACGGCGAGCACATCCGGGTTTTGGCGAACGTTCAGCAGGCCGGGGAAGCGGCCACGGCGGTGCAGTGGGGGGCGGAAGGAATCGGAGTTCTGCGCAGCGAGCTGCTGTACCTGGAACGGGAGCAGCCGCCGCCGGAGGAGGAGCAGATCGGCGCCTACCGCAGCGCTGCGGAAGTCCTGCCTGGATGGGAGGTTGCAGTCCGGACCCTGGATCTGGGAGGCGACAAGCTGCCGGATTTTCTGCGGCTCCCGGGTATGGAGAATCCCTTTCTCGGTCTGCGGGGCAGCCGGCTCTACCCCGAGATTCCCGAGATCATCCGCACTCAGCTGCGGGCCATTCTCCGGGCCGGTGCCGATCATCCTTTAAAGGTCCTCTTTCCCATGGTGGCTACCGTGGAGGAGCTGAGCGGTCTGCGGCAGCTGGTGGAAGAGGTGCAGAAGGATCTGGCCGAAGAAGGACTGCCCCACGACGCCGCCCCGAAAGTGGGGGTGATGATCGAAGTACCCTCCGCGGCCCTGCAGGCGGAGCATCTGGCTCGTTCGGCGGATTTTTTCAGCATCGGCACCAACGACCTCTGCCAGTACGTTTTTGCCGTCGAGCGGACCTGCGCCGAGCTCGCGGAGCTGGCCGATCCTTTGCACCCGGCTCTGCTCAACCTGATCGACCTCACTGCTAAAGCCGGGAAAGCAGCCGGTATCCCGGTGGCCGTCTGCGGGGAGCTGGCCGCCGTGCCCCTGGCCGTACCGCTGTTGGTCGGACTCGGAGTCGGCGAGCTGAGTGCCTCCCCCCCGGCCATTCCCGTCATCAAACAAACCCTGGAGCGTGTCTCCGCAGAACAAGCTCGGGAGATCGCGGCTGAAGCGCTTTCCCTGGATTCTGCTGGAGCGGTACGGGCTCTGCTGGCCCGTCATTATCCTGAGCTGAAATGAGCCGAGGTTCTGAGGATATAGTTGCTGCCCGCCCGCGGACCAGATACGGGGTAGGGTATCGAATTGAAAGGAGAAGAGGAAATGGCAGTAGCGGAACTACGCAGCGGCGGTAGCGCGATCGGGACGATGGCCCGTCTGATCCGAGATCCTAGTATCGCCTGGATCGCCAAACAGGCCGGTTTGGATTTCATCATGCTCGATTTGGAGCACGGCTCGAATTCCCTGGAAACCCTGGGTGATGTAGCCCTAGCCGGACGGGGAGCGGGCGTGGAGGTCTTCGTGCGCGTTCCTGAGCTGGCCAAGGGTTACGTGTCTCGGGCACTGGACTGCGGCTGCACCGCCGTGATGGTGCCCATGGTTGAAACCGTGGAGCAGGCGCAGCTGCTGGCCGCCTGGAGCAAGTTTGCGCCTGTGGGAAGCAGAGGTCTGGGCAGCATCGGCAATCACACTAGCTACGCCGCCGTGAGTGGAGCCGAAGCAGGGGCATTCATGGCGGCAACCAATGATCGGGTGCTTGCCATCGCTCAGATCGAGACCGCTGCCGCCATTGAGGCTGTCGGCGGCATAGCCGCGGTCCCGGGAGTCGACGCCCTGCTGATCGGCCCCAACGACCTGGCCGTTTCTCTTGGTTTTCCCGGAGATCTGGCCAATCCGAAGTTACTGGAAGCGATCGATGCGGTAGTTGTGGCAACTGCCCAGGAGAACAAGATTTTCGGGATGCACGGGCCGGATGCCCTGATGGAGCGTTATCTGTCCAGAGGGCTGCGGCTGATCATGAGCAAACTGGACATCAACATTCTGCTGGGGGGTATGAAGGAAATCGCCGCCCGCTGGAGGACCGGATAGGCTGAGGCAGCCCAAGGCGGGACTTCATAATATGCCCTCAGCCTGAACCGTAGTACAATAACACCATGAAGACCCATCGCTTCCAGCCGGCTGAATACCACCTCACCCTCGGTTCACACGTACCTGTACTGGAGATCGAAGATGGGGATACAGTGCTGACCACCACGGTCGACAACAAGGGGAGGGACGCTTCGGACAGGCAAGTCACCTCACCCGGTAATCCCCAAACCGGTCCCTTCTATATCCGCGGAGCGGATGCGGGAGATACCCTGGCCGTACGTTTCGACCGGATCACACCCACCCGTTCGATCGGGCGTACCCGGACCTGCATCGCTCCCCGTCTACTCGATCCCGAGTATGCGGCGGCTGTCTGGCACGGCGGGCGGGAAGAAGAGCTTCTGGAATGGCGAATCGATACCGAGTCCTGGACTGCGACGTTGCTCGCCCCGTCATTCCCGGCGGGACGCCTGAGCCTGCCCCTCGATCCAATGGTGGGCTGCTTCGGCACAGCCCCGCCGAGGGGCCAGTTGATCGCTTCGAACACCGCTTCCCGTTACGGCGGCAACATGGACTACCGGGGATTCACGGCTGGTGCAACGGTGTACCTTCCCGTTTTCGTCAAAGGCGGTCTGTTTCACCTGGGGGACGTCCATGCCCTGCAGGGGGACGGGGAGATCGTGGGCACCGGAATAGAGGTTTCCGCCGAGGTGGAGTTTACGGTCCGTCTGATCAAGGGCAGGAGGATCGACTGGCCCCGGGCTGAGACCCGGGACAGCATCCTGAGCGCCGCTAACGCCCGTCCTCTGGTCCAGGCGTTTCAGGAGGCCACCACCGAGATGGTGCGCTGGCTGGTCGAGCTCGGTCTGGAGGAAACGCGGGCTCACGTCCTCCTGGGGCAATGCGTGCGCTACGAGGTGGGAAATGTCTACGATCCCGCCTATACGATGATTTGCAAGGTTGGCAAAAGCCTGCTTCAGGGTATCGGGTTGGAGGGGCCATGGCTGTAGTACCCAATAGGAGTGCGCGAGGTCAATAAATAGGAGTCGAAGGATCTTCCTGGCCGTCGAACTAAAATCCCCGGTCCCCGCCGGTCAGGCCGCTCAATCCCTGCAGGAATCCGCCGCGTCGGCCCTCGCCGCGGTTGATGCCGGTGGCGGCGATCACCCGGTCGGCCAGGCGAGAGAAGGGCAGGGTCTGCAGGTATACGACTCCCGGTCCGGTCAGGGTGGCGTAGAACAAACCCTCCCCGCCGAACAGGGCGGTTTTGAAGTCGCCGACGAACTTGATGTCATAATCGACCCGCTCCTCGAAGGCCGCCAGACAGCCCGTGTCAACCCGCAGGCTCTCCCGGTCCTGCAGGGTCTTCTTCAGCAGGGTGCCTCCGGCGTGGACGAAGGCCAAGCCGTTTCCACTCAGACGCTGAAGGATGAAACCCTCCCCGCCGAAGAAGCCAGCTCCAAGCCGCTTGGTGAAGGCTACGGAGATGTCGATACCGTAAGCCGAACAGAGGTAGGCGTCCCTCTGGCAGAGCATCGATCCGGTCTCGTGAAGCGCAACGGCCAGGATTTTTCCGGGGTAGGGCGCGGAGAAGGCGAGTTTGCGCTTTCCCTGGCTCTCGTTGTAGAAGGTGGTGATGAAGAAGGATTCTCCTGTGAGTACCCGCTTCAGACCCTTCATGAAACCGCCGCCGGTTCCTGTGTACACACGGATCCCGTCCTCGAGGAACATCATGGCCCCGGCCTCGGCCTGGACAGCTTCTTGGGGATCGAGGGTGATGATCACCGCCTGCATATCGTCTCCCACCAACTGGTAATCAACCTGATGTGCCTCCGCCATATTTTCATCCTCCTATAAGCGTTTCATGAATTGTTACTTTATAGCACTTTATCCGGTTCTCCATCGGTTATCCATAGAAGAGATCCGGTCTTTCAGGTTATTCTGTTCGTGAGGGAGGAAGCCGTGCAGAAGATCGATTACAAGAAGAGGCTCAAACAGCTGTACAGTGCGCCGGCCAAGGCTCCGGTGATCGTGGAGGTGCCCCTCCTGAACTTCATCATGGTCGATGGCGCCGGGGATCCCAACACTTCAGAACAATTCCAACAGGCGGTGGAGGCCCTCTTCTCCGCATCCTACACCCTCAAATTTATGATCAAGAAGGGTCCGCTGGCCGTCGACTACGGGGTGCTTCCCCTGGAGGGCGTCTGGTGGGCCGAGGATATGACCGCCTTCGCCACGGCGGATAAGGCGTCCTGGAAGTGGACCCTGATGATCATGCAGCCGGAATATGTAACTCCGGAGTTGGTTCGACAGGCCCTCGAGCAGACGGCTAAGAAAAAAGATTTGCCTGCCCTAGCTCACCTACGCTTTGAGACCTTCCACGAGGGCTTGAGCGCCCAGGTGCTGCATATCGGACCCTTTTCCGCGGAAGGGCCGACCATCGAGCGGCTTCATCGCTTCATCCGAGACAATGGCTACAGACGCAGGGGAAAGCACCGGGAGATCTATCTCAGCGATTTGAGGCGTGCGGAACCGGAAAAGCTTAAGACGATCATCCGCCAGCCGGTTGAGTCGATCTGAGTCGATAAATCAGGGAAACAACATCCCCTGCAGCTCCCGGGCGTTGCGGATGGCTTGACCACGACTGTGGTTGTTGAAGATCACCAGCAGCAGCCGGGCTTTGGCCAGCATGCGCTCGATCATCGGCAGCCACTCGGACAGCTCATCGCCGTCGTACAGATAGTCGTAGCGGCTGACGTTGTCTCCCTTCCACCAGTTGGCCTGGTTCCGTCCGTGAAAGCGCAGATAGGCCAGATCGGAGCTGACCACTTCCGTGGGCTCGGGCAGCTTGGGCAGCCGGGGCTCGTCCACGTTGACATACGCGGCGTCCGCCTCCCGCAAGCCATGGTAGACCGAGTCTTTCTGCCACTCACTGTTACGGAACTCCACAGCTTTGGGTAGATCCGCGAAGCTCTCGCAGAGCCGCTGCAGGTGCTTCCGGCACTCGGGAGTGTAGTGAAAGCTGTAGGGAAACTGAAACAGGACCGCGGCCAGCCGATCCGCCTCCACCAGGGGCTGGATGCCCTGTTTGTAGCGCTCCGCCTCGCTGCGAACATCCTCAGGGATGGTGTGGGTCAGGCTCTGATGCGCCTTGATGGCGAAGCGGAAATGCGCCGGGGTTTTTTCGATCATCCGCTGCAGGGTGGAGACGGTGGGTTGGGTGTAGTAGGAGAAGTTGAGCTCAACCACGGGAAACTCGGAGGCGTAGAATCCCAAAAAATCCCGCTTGTGCATGCCTTCCGGATAGAAGGGTCCGACCCAGTCATCGTAGGAGTAACCGCTGGTGCCGATCAGAATTTGCCTGCCGTCCATGGTTCATTATAAACTGCTCTGTGGGAACTGCCAGTGAATTCCCTCATTGAATTCTTCCTTTTTTCGCAATACCATTAAGGCTATATGAAGAAAGTCCACTTGATCCTGGTTGTTCTGTTTCTTGCCTCCGCCGCATCGCTGTCCGCCGCCACCGAAACGGAGCTTTATTCCGAGGCGGAAGGCTACTACCGGGCCGGGAATTTCCTGCTGGCTCTGGACACCTACGGCGAGTTTATCCGCACCTTTCCCCTCTCCGACCGGGTTGCCGACGCCCAGTACCGAAGAGGAGTCAGCCTGTTCCGATTGGGGCGTTTTCGGGAAGCTCTGGGCGTATTCGAGGAGATCGAGCGCCGCTATCGCAGCGCCCGTTTCTTCGAGTACATCTACTTCTGGAGAGGTGTCGCCTATTTCCGATTGGAAAGCTTTGCGCAGGCCGAGCAGGCTCTGGGCGTGTTCCTGCAGAACGTGGACGATCAGGAGCTTACCCCCCAGGCTTTCCTGTACAAGGCCCAGGCGGAGATTGCTCTTCAGGATTTCGGCGGCGCTTCTGCGGACCTCGAGGCTCTTATAGAGGGATATCCCTCTTCCGAGTCCGCACAGTATGGATTGGTACTGCTGATGTACGCCTATCTGCCCCAGGGGCGGTATCAGGAGATCGAGGAACTTTCGGGCAGCTCCAGGAGGGAAGGGCTTTCCGAAGACAGGAGAGCTCTGTTCGATCTGTATACGGCGGAGGCGCTTTGGAACGATAATCGCACCGAAGAGGCTGAAGCCATCTTCGACCGCCTGAGATCGGCGCAGCAGCAGGTCGCCTCGGTTGCCTACCGACGCCTGTTCATGGCCGCGGCCCAGAGAGGTGAGCTGTCCCGCATGGAGGCTCTTGTCCGGGAGGCGGAGAGCCAATTTGCCGGAGCCCCGGAAGTGCTGGAAGATCTCTGGATTCAGGTGGGAGTGGAGAGCTTCCAGCAGGCCAAGTTCGACCTGTCCGAGTACTTCCTGAGCAAAGTCTGGAGCCTACCGAAGAAAAGCGACATTCCGGAAACCGTACCACTGTATCTGGCTGAGCTTTCGGTCCGGGAGGGGAATTTGAACCAGGCTGCGGCGGTGCTGGAACAGTACCTGTCGGCAAATCCGAAAACCGCCGATCTCACTCAGCTGAAGCTGGGGGATGTGCGGCTCCTTCAGGGGGATTATGTCACCGCCGAACAGATCTACTCCAAGTATTTGAAGGATCACCCCGATTCAGCCACGTACAGCGAGGCACTCTATCTGCTGGCTTACGCGCAGTTTCGTAAAGGGGATCTGGTTTCCGCTTTGGCTTTGGCCGAAGATCAGCTGCCCAGAATCACGGATCCGGCTCTGCGGCCTCTGCGCGCGGATTGGTACAAGCTAGCCGTGGTTTTGTACCGACGCCGGGGAGAGCTGACCCAGGCGGTGGAGCGCTTACGGGAATATGTGGATCTGTATCCCCAGGATCTCAAAGCTCGGATCGATTTGCTGAAGCTGCTGTTCTCTCTCAAGGATTACGGGGCGATCGTCAGTGAGACCAATAGGTTGCGTCAGGAGTTTCCGGACCTGGCCAGCCGGGATACTTACGTTCATCTGCTGTCCAACTATCTGCGGGGATTGTCGGAGATCAGCCGCAAACGCTACGATAGTGCCCTCGAGGCCTTGAACCAGGTGAGCAAGGAGGAGGCGGGTCGAGTCGGCTTGAACGCGATCTGGCCCTATACTCTGTACTACCAGGGCTGGGCTTTCTACCGCAGCGGCAAGTATGAGGCGGCGCGGGACCGGGTGACTGTCCTGCTCGAGAGCGAGCCCTCCCACCCTCTGTTTCCACAAGCGCTGTTTCTGGCCGGCTGGGCTTCCTTCAGCATGGCCGATTATCGCTCCTCCTCCCAATACTTCGCCCGTTTGGCAAAGATGAACACCCCGGAGTCGGACAAGTCTGCCTTTCTGCAGGCTCGCAGCCTGATGAACCTGAGGGATCTGGATACGGCGGCGATCCTCCTCAAGACCCACTACACCACCAGGCCGAACTCCGCCTTTGCCGATGATGCCCTGTTCGAGTATGCGGGTATTCAAGCGGATCTGGGTAAAACCACCGAAGCCGCGGATGCTTTTTCGCGGTTGGCCGCCAACTATCCGCAGAGTCCGCTCGCCGAAGAATCCCTGTACAAGCGGGGGGAGGTCTACAGCGCCGGCGGCCAGTTCCTGCAGGCCAAAGACGCCTTTTACGAATATCGGACCCGTTTTCCCAGGGGGAAGCTGGTAGATGCGGCTCTCTATTGGGGAGGACTGGCCTCCTACGAGCTTGGTGAAAAATTCGGTGCCGTCCTGCATTGGGAACGCCTGCTGGACAACTTTCCCCTGAGCCCCTTCCGCCCGGACGCGCTGCGCCGGACCGCGGAGATCTACGCGGAGCGGGGGGATCGCAAAAAGGCGATCGAGCTGTACACGCTCCTGAGCGACGCATATCCCGATGAAGCGGCGGTGTACAATGTCACTCAACGGATCGACCAGCTCCGCTACCTTATGCAGGGATTGAGCGACCGGGAGGCGGTGCTTTCCAGCATTATCGGAGTCGAAGGCGGAGCCAGGACGGCAAAGGGCCGGGAAGCGATGATCGAGCTGTCCCGACTTTACATTTACGAGGGTTCCCGGCGGATGGACCTGGCCCTGGAGATGCTGCTGAAGGTGGTCGATCAGGGAGAGCCGGTGACCGCCTCCCAGGCTCAGTTTCTCATCGGAGAGTACTACTACCGAAAATCCAATCCGTTACAGGCGGCCAGGGAGTTCCTGAAGGCCGGTTATCTCAATCCGGATGATCCGGACCAGATGGCCGCTTCGATCTTTCGGGCGGCGGAAATGATGCAGCTGGCCGGCAATTTTACCGATGTCCGCGAACTGGTGGGCAGACTGGAGCAGCACTTCCCCGACAGCCAGTGGACCGAGGAAGCCAAAAAGCTGCTGGAAGGGGGGCGCCGCTGATGAAACGGTTGCTGATTGTTTTTACACTACTGTTGCCCCTCGTTGCACTGACCGCCCAAGATTCGGGGCTTGCGGTCGAGCCTGAAGAGCCGGACATCGTTCTTCCAGAAGTAATCCTCAGGATCGAGGATTTCAGTGTCGAGGAGGTGGAAGCCGGTGTTCCGGGGGAGGGAGAACTGATTGCTCCGGAACGTACCGTGCCGTTGCCGGATGTGGGGGAGCTGGATATCGAGGAGCCGGAAATCCCCTTCAATGTCGGGGAAGGCCGGGACCTGATCTCTACAGAGCGCGGTTCCGATCTGTCCGCCCAGGCGATTCTGGGAGCCGGGACGTTGAGCCATCTCTACAGCCAGATTTCTTTGAACAGAATCGGCGGTGAGGAACCCCGCTTCAAACTGCGCTTCCTCCACGAGATGCTAGACGGCGTTGCCGGATCGGCGGGAGCCTCGGCGGGATCCGGTTATCACACCCGGGAGGATCGTCTGGAGGCGGGAATCAGACTCCATCTGGGCTCCCTCGGCATGGAGGTAGAGGGAAGTTTTCAGGACCGGGAACGGGGATTCCAGCAGCAGGCGAGTAGTTACGTATCTCATGTGCATCGCCAGGGTGAGCTGGAAGCCCACCTGGACCTTCCCCTCGGCGAACGCTTCACCCTGAAGGTACAGGCAGATGGCTCCTTCGCTTCCCAGCTGTTGACCGGAATGGCTCCCGACGATACGACCGAGATATTGACCCGGCCTTCGGCAGCACTCGAGTTCCGCCACAAGAGCATCTGGTTGGGTTTGGAGGGAAATTACAGCTACAGAACAGTCTCTGGCGCTGCCGCCGAGGCGATGGATGGCGTTGGCGCTCAGGCCTTTTTCGGCGCCGAGTTCCTGGAGGACTTCCGCTTCGAAGCCCGGGGCGGTTGGGCGTGGAACAACGAGTTCGGTCATCTGTTTCCCTTTTCCCTCGCCCTCTCCGGGACTCCTTTTTCCACATTCTCGTTCCAGGCCAGCGGGGGATTCCGGATAGTCCAATTGAACTACGCCGACCTGCTCGACGGCTATCCTTTTCCGGTCTTGCCCGTGACTGCGCCTGTAGACGATCACGGCTGGTTCGCCGATCTGGGCATGAGCTTCACGCTGACGCAGAACCTCTCCCTCCAGGCCAAGGCACTGCTGGCTTGGAGCTCCGCCCTGATGCAGCCCGATGGGAGCGCGCCGGATCCCATCAGCGGATTGTTCAGCGTACCTCAAAACTCAGGCGTGCAGCTCAACGCCGATGCCCGGCTGCGCTGGAACCTGGGCGCTCTGATCACCTTGAGCGCCGGACTGCACACTGAGTTTATTGACAGACCGGCAGACTCTCCTCTTCATTCGGCGATCGTGGAGATCGAAGGCAACAATGCCGCCTCCCGCTGGGGTGGTGATGCGAGTCTGGAATTTGCTATCGGCGATCCCGATATCAAACCCCTGTTGTCGGCAAGCGGATTTTACAATATTACGGATACCATTTCCCTGATCGCCGAGATCGAGGATCTGTTGTATCCCTTGTGGAACGTGACCTGGCTGACTGTGCGTTTGCCCTCGGGGGGATTGTATGCGTGGGATCCTTATGAGGCCCCGGGACTGAGGGGAACCATAAAAGTTCAAATCAATCTGTAATAGGAGTGAGGGTATGTTGGAAGTTATTATGAAGGGCGGAATCGTTATGTATTTCATTCTGCTGCTCTCTCTGATCGCCGTGGTGATCATCATCGAGCGGCTGCTGTACTTTCGCCACATTCGCGTCGACGAAGAGAGTCTGATCCGGCGCCTGAAGTCAACCCTGGAGAAGGGGCACCACGATGAAGCCATGGCCATCTGCGAGCAGCACCCAAGTCCCATTACCAACTTGATGAGAGTCGGTATCGAGTATCACCGGCAGCCCAAGCAGGTCATCCGCGAGGCCATTTTGGATGCAGCCAGCCTGGAAACACCGAAACTGGAACGCTCCCTCTCCGCACTGGGTACCATCGCCACGCTGGCCCCGCTTCTCGGTCTGCTGGGTACGGTCACCGGCAACATCCGGGCCTTCGGGGTGCTGGGCCAATTCGGTGCGGTTGGCGACCCCGGTCTTCTGGCCCGGGGGATTGCCGAGGCGCTGATCACCACGGCGGCGGGGATCATCGTGGCCATTCCGGCGATCATCTTCTACAACTACCTGGTGACCAAGGTGAACCATATCATCCTGCGACTGGAGAACCGGGTCAACGAGCTCGTTCTCCTGCTGGAGGGAACAGGAAATGCGCTTTAAACGAAGGCTCTCCGCGCAGTCGACTCCGAACCTGATTCCCATGATCGACGTGGTGTTTCAGCTGGTGGTGTTCTTCATGGTCTCCACGACCTTCGTCATCACACCGGGAATCAGCCTGGTTCTTCCCTCTTCACAGACAGCGGAACCTGTAGCCATGAGCAAGCTGGTGATCACCGTGGTGGCCAGGGAGGAGATCTACTACAACAAGGAGAAGCATACTCTGGCCAGTCTGAACACACGACTTGCAGAGATCACCGAAGCGGAAAAGGAGCAGATCAAGACGGTGATCCTGGAGGGAGACCGGTCTGTCTCCTACAGTCTGCTGGTGGAGATCCTCGACGTCTTGAGGATCAACGGTTTTAAGGGAGTGAACTTAAGAACTCGGGAAAAATAATCATGCGTGAACGATTAGTGGTCAGTGTGTTTCTCGCCTTTCTGGTGCACTTCATCCTCCTGCTGGTGCTCCAGCTGGTGGTGAAGTTCGAGCGGTCCAGGATCCCGGAATACAGCGGTCCGCTGTTTGTCACCTTGGGGGAGACCCCCGACATAGCTCCGGTCGTCGAGAAAGCCCAAGAGCCTCGGCAGCTTCCACGGATGGAGCGGGAACAGCCTCAGGTCGAGCAGAGAGCGACGGACCGGGCCAGCACCGAGCCGGCCAGTGAGTCCACCGGCCTTCCCCGTATTCGTTCCGTGCCAACCCCCAAGACGACCCGGGAGTCCGCGGAGCGTCCCCGAACGGGACTGCGCTTCCTTGAGCCTGAGACCACACCGAGCAGCGACGAACGCTACCTTCCCCCCGATGAGCAGGCCTATCAGACGCCTCCGGCTGAAAGCCAGACCTCCAGGCAACCCGTGCCGGCCCAGGTTGTGCCCGCACCCCGTCAGTCGGAAGTCAAGCCGCAGGAGCAGCCGGATCAGCCCTCGGTCCTCGATTTGAGACGTTTGGATTCAAGCCTCTCGGAGTCGGGCAGCGCCGGTACCCAGAGCGGCAGCCGAGAAGGCGCACCGGCATCGCAGCCGGGTACGGGAGCCGAATCCACCTCGGTTCAGGAAGGGCGCGAGGGGATCGTGATCCTCTGGGACGATCCGTCTCAGGGACGGGAGCCTACCTCCACGCCACGGCCTCAGATCCCCGCCTGGGTCTCCGAGCAGGGAGTGCGTCTGCAGGTGGTGGTATCTTTCGTGCTTACCCCTCAAGGGGTGCTGCGGGACGTAAAAGTGGAGCAGAGTTCAGGGTACAGCGATGTGGATACCGCAGTCTTGGAGGCTCTGAGACGCTGGAAGTTCCGTCCGGTATCCTCCACACGTACGGTTACGGGCCGGGTTCCCTACACGATCATTCCGCGCTGAGTTCTGCGGAATCCAACCTCTGTTATTCATTCAATACTACGGGAATGTTGTATCTTCTGAAGCTCGTATCGTTTGCGAGGATCGTCAAGCCTTTCACCGCGGCTTGAGAGATCAGCATGCGGTCGAAAGAATCATTATGATGCAGAGGGAGGCTTCTCAATCCAAATGCATCTTCGAAATCAAAGGGCAGTTCGTCGAATCCAGATTCAATGATCTTTTCGAGGTATGAGTCCGGAATTGTTAGCTTAGCAATCGACCTCTTTATCTCGATCTCTGAGATCGAGATAGAGCTGACCAGTCGTTGATCAGCATCCTGGATGAGTTGTCGTGACCTGTCAGTTAACACCTGGGAGCCATCCAGCACCTAAATGAGGACTGCCTTGCGATTATAACTTCCTCCCCCTCAAGGGCTTTTTGAATGAGTCGAGACAAGTGTGTTTTTGCTTCGTAGATGTTCGCTACCATGATCTCACCATTTTTTCTAGTTAACCAGACTAGACCATATCATATCAATATAGCGACATAGGCAATATTGCTGAAAAAGGTGTATCGAGCCTACCCCTGTTTTCCCGTGACCTCCTCGAGCCGGATTTCAATGATCCCGACCCTCTCGATTTCCCGCTCGTCCAAGTCGAAGCCTCGGCCTGCGTATTTTTCCATCAGGAGCTGAAGAGCCCGCCTTTTTTTCC
The DNA here is from genome assembly GCA_020353535.1 of Spirochaetaceae bacterium. Lineage (GTDB taxonomy): Bacteria > Spirochaetota > Spirochaetia > SZUA-6 > DRHE01 > JAFGQJ01. Next base: position 1,703,273 of record CP070696.1, read on the forward strand.
CGGTCCCTGCAACGATTCGAGCCCTGCCGAAGGCGATCAGGCTGCGGAAGCGGGTACCGTAGTCGCAGGCTTTATCCGCCGCTTTGAGGCCCAGATACTCGTCGATCTCCAGGCAAACCCGGGGATTCTTCGTCAACATATCGATCTTCCTGCCTGTCCGGGCGCAATGGATGTAGATCCGTCCGCTGGCGTGGGCGAAGTGGACCGGTACAACGAAGGGATAGTCCTCGGCCCCGGCATCCCCGGCTGCCGGGGCCAGGCCGATGCGGCACACCGGAGCGCTGCGCAGGAGCTCTTCCAGGACCTGCTGGTTTCGGATCTCCTTTTCTCTGCGTCTCATGCATCCTCCCCGTTTCGCTGCACGGGACTTGACGGCAAGCCCCGAAGCGACTAAATTTCATTTGAAGTGGGGTGGTTCCACCAGGGACGTTGGCTGGTCTGCGGCCTCCGCCGTTTATAGATCATCCATCGTTGGGAGCCTGAGATTACACCCGTTGAACCTGATCTGGATAATGCCAGCGCAGGGATCCTTCGGCGGTCCATCCACACTCGTCATTCTACCCTAAAAGACTGTTCGAAGTGCAGATCGTACGATCTGCAGCGAACAGCAGAGACGAGGAGGTGTTCCATGAACAGATCACAATACATGGTAGCGACGGCAGGACTGGTGCATCCACAGCGGTTACGCGCGTTCGCCGTCGGGGCGGTGCTGTTGCTGTTCGCTGTCGGAGCGATTGGCGCCACTCCGGCGGCGGAGCAGGAGGCGGAACTGGTAATCTACGCCTACGACTCCTTCGTGGCGGAGTGGGGGCCGGCTCCTATCGTCGTCCCCAGGTTCGAGGAGAAACACGGTGTCACGGTCACGGTCATCTCCGTTGGGGACGCCGGACAGGTGCTGAACAGGGCTATTCTGGAGAGGGAGAATCCCCAGGCGGACATCGTTCTGGGAATCGACAACAACATGCTCTCCCGAGCCCTGGAGGAGAAGGTACTCGAGCCCTACCGCTCGCCGAATCTCGACCACGTCCAAAAGGAGTTGATCTTCGATCCGACCAATTCGGTGACGCCTTTCGACTACGGCTACTTCGCCTTTGTCTACGATTCTGAAAGGCTTGAGAATCCCCCGAGATCCCTGGAGGAACTCACCGAATCCCGCTTCCGCAAGCGGATCATCATTCAGGATCCCCGGACCTCCAGTCCCGGTTTGGGATTTCTGCTCTGGACCATCGCCGTGTACGGCGAAGAGTACTTGGAGTATTGGAAGCGCCTGCAGCCCAACCTACTGACCATTACCGACGGCTGGGATACGGCCTACGGTATGTTTACCAGCGGAGAGGCGCCTATGGTGTTGAGCTACACCACCAGCCCCGCCTACCACGTGGAGTACGAGCAGAGCGAGCGTTACCGGGCTCTGTTGTTCAATGAGGGTAACTACCTTCAGATCGAGGGCATGGGCATCCTCAAGGGGGCTCCGCATCCGGAGTTGGCCCGCAGGTTCATCGATTTCATCCTGACCGAGGAGTTCCAAGAGGCAATCCCGCTGACCAACTGGATGTACCCCGTTTCACCCAGTGCGGCTACCCCGGATTCCTTCCGCTTCGCTCCCAAACCGGAACGCACCTTGCAGCTTCCTGCCGATGAGATTCGCAAAAACCAGGAGCGCTGGATTAACGCGTGGGTAAAACTGGTCAGCCGCTAGAGCTCGTGCTTCCACGGAGCCGGTGGGCTGTATCAGGATCCGGGGCCTTGCTCCTCCTGCTCCTGCTCGCCGTACCGGTTTTCTTTCTGCTGCTATTCTTCTACTACCCCCTCGGCAGCGTGCTGGTAGGCGGATTGAGCGATCGCCAGGGCCGCTTCAGCTTGGGGATTTTGCTCACTCTGCTCGCGGATCCCTACTACCTGAAGATTATAGGCTTCACCGTATGGCAGGCCATCCTCTCCACCCTGCTTTCGGTGCTCATGGGTTTGCCCGGAGCCTATCTGCTGGCTCGCTACGATTTCAGGGGCAAGCGGCTGATCCAGGCCCTGACCACAGTGCCCTTCGTTCTGCCTTCTATCATCGTGGTGCTCGGCTTCGTACGCTTCTTCGGAAACAACGGCATCCTCAATCGCTTTCTGATGGCCCTATTCGGTCTGGAGGAGCCGCCCCTCCGGATTCTCTATTCCCTGCAGGCGATCCTGCTGGCGCACGCCTTCTACAACTTTCCTATAGTAGTCCGGGTGGTCTCCTCTCTGTGGCAACGGATTCACCCGAGCACCGAGGAGGCGGCCCGCAGCCTGGGGGCTCACGGCCTGCGCCTGTTCTGGCGGGTGACCCTGCCACAGATTCTTCCCGCCGTCCTCTCCGCAGCCGCCTTGGTGTTCATCTTCTGTCTGCTCAGCTTCGCCATCGTGCTGGTTCTGGGCGGAGGGCCCCGTTATACCACTCTGGAGGTGGAGGTGTACCGGTTGGCCAAGGTAAGCCTGGACCTGAAAACCGGAAGCGCCCTGGCCTTGATTGGTGCGCTGATTTCTCTGCTCTTCCTCTACGTATACATCAAACTGCAGCAGCGAAGCAGCTTCGCCGAACAGATCAGCGAGGACTACGAGCGTCCGCGCCTGGCCTCAACGCTTGGCTCCGCCAGAGGGGCGTTCCATGTCGTCTATCTCCTGCTCATGGCTGTCGTGATCCTGGCGCCGATGGCCACGGTGGTCGCCTATTCCTTCCAAGTGCGTACCGGTTGGGGCCAGCAGGCGATCAGTTTGGGATGGTACCGGCGCATCTTCTCAGGAGGCGGTCCCTACCTTCGGGCCGTGGCCAACAGCCTGTTTTTCGCCGTTGCAACCATGCTCCTTTCCCTGCCCCTGGGAACGCTGCTGGCTTACCTGGGAGCCCGCGGTCGCTTTGCCGGCAGCCGGCTTCTGGAAGCGATCACGATGCTGCCCATCGGCATCTCCTCGATCATCCTGGGTTTGGGCTACCTCAAGGCTTACCAGCAGCTGCCTTGGAAGATGGTGGGCAGCTGGTACGCCATCGTCTTTGCGCACACGGTCATCGCCTATCCCTTCGTAATCCGTGTGGCTTCGGCCACCTTCCGCAAGATGAAGAGCTCCCTCTCCGAAGCGGCCCGCAGCCTGGGCGCGGGTCCCTGGCGTCTGTTTTGGCATTTGGAGCTTCCCTTGGCCCGTTCGGCTTTGATCACGGGGGCGGCTTTCGCCTTCGGCATCTCCGTCGGGGAGATCAACGCCAGCCTGATGCTCTATAATGAGAAATTGATTACCATCCCGGTGATGATCTATCGCCTGATCGGTTCGTACAATTTCATCGGCGCCTGCGCCATGGGCTCGGTATTGATGCTCTTCTGTTTCCTGGCTTTTCTGATCATTGATCGAGCCGGCGGGGAGGTCGGTTAATGGCCTTGCGAATTCAAGGCATAGAAAAGGTCTACCCCGATTTTCGCCTGGAGCTGGATTTCGAGGTGCGCCAGGGGGAGCTGCTCATCCTGCTCGGTCCCTCCGGCTGCGGTAAGACCACCACCTTGAGGCTGATCGCGGGTTTCATCGATCCGGACCACGGCTCCCTGCATGTGGATGGCCGCCGCATCGACACCCTTCCGGCTCACAGGCGGCGGATCGGCATCGTCTTCCAGGACTACGCTCTGTTCCCCCATCTGAACGTCCGGGACAACATCGGCTTCGGCCTGCGCATGCAGGGATGGAGCTCGACCGCTGCGAAACAGCGGATCGGGGAGCTGCTCGGTTTGGTTTCTCTCGAGGTGTACGGAAAGCGAAAAGTGACCCACCTGTCCGGGGGGGAACAGCAGCGGGTGGCTCTGGCCAGGGCTCTGGCTCCTCAACCCCAGCTGCTTCTGCTCGATGAACCCTTGAGCGCCCTGGACGCCAAGCTGCGCAAGAGCCTGCGGACGGAGATCCGGCGGATCCAGCGGGAGCTGGGTATAACCACGCTGTACGTGACCCATGACCAGGAGGAGGCCCTGGTCCTGGGCGACCGCATCGCGGTGATGCGGGACGGCCACATCGAACAGATCGACACGCCCGACAACATCTACAACCGGCCGCGGAACCTGTTTGTCGGGACCTTTCTCGGGCAGGCAAACCTGGTGCAAGGTCGCCTGAGCGGGCGGCTCTCCGGGCGGGAAGGGGAGCTGGCAGTTGTGGAGACCCCGGTCGGGGCTTTGCGAGCCCGGTGGCCGTCGGAGGCACGAACGGTGCGGATACAGCCCCTGAACTCTCGGTCGGCAGACACCCGGCCAGCAGCAGAGGAGCTGAGCTTGGGAGCGGAGGTGATTGTCTTCTTCAGACCCGAGCACTGTTCTCTGAACGACAGGGCGTATACCGATATTCCGAAATCCACCGCGGCAGGTGCTTCGAACCGCAGCGGGTCTGAACGAACCAGAGGGCCCGCCCGTACCAACGGATCCAACCGCATAGGCGGTCGGATAACCCGCAAGGAGTATATGGGCAGCCACCAGCTTGTTGAGGTGGAGGCGGGAAGTGAGCGCTTCACCCTCGATCTCGCCGAGGAGCGATCCCTGTCCGTCGACGATCAGGTGCAGTTCTCCGTCGATCCACGAAAGGTCTGTCTGTTTCCGGCCGCTAAATACTGACCTTTCCCGCGGTCAAGGCGCTCCACACTATGTCGACCAAGCCCATGTCGAGTTTGTAGGGCTTGCCGGAAAGATACGTCTCCTCTACCACCAGCTCCTTGAGATCCTCAGCTTTCATCTCCAGGGGATTCTTGTTCAGCACCACCATATCGGTGACTTGGCCCGGCTCCAGCGTACCACGCTCCCGCTCGTCGAAGCTCATCCAGGCCACCTCATAGGTGAACATACGCAGAGCCTCGGGAATTGACAGGGACTGTCCGGGATCGTAGGGATGGTTGCAGGCGCCGTAGAGGCCGGCGATCGGATCGGGAGGCGTGACCGGCGCATCGGATCCCCCGCTTACTTGGATGCCCAGGTCCAGAATGTTGAGCAGGGGAGAGCTGGATCGCGCCCTGTCCCCCAAGAACTCCTGTAGATACTCCGGTGGCTCGAGTGGGCTGGTGAGAAATCCGGGCTGCAGGGTGATGCTGATGCCCAATTTCGCGCAGGTTTCCAGGTTTTTGGGGGAAATCAGGCAGGCGTGGATGATCGAGTGGCGGTGGGCCTGCCGCGGCATCGAGGAAAACAGTAGCCACCAGGGCCCAGTTGGAGAAGTGCAGGTGGCCGTCCCCGAAAGAGGGCAAAAGGGCTCGCTCTCCGAGCTCGATCCGTCCGCCCCGCCGGGCGAATTTATCCGGAAGCTCATTTCCGATGTGAACGATTCGGCCGTTTTCTTCGACCAGATACTCGAACACCTGGTTTCGCCGGTCACAGGTAACGATGCTGCCATGGTAGATCTTCATAACCTAAAGAACATATGCCCGCCAAACTGGTGGGTCAAGAGAGCGGACCGTGCGCGGCCGTGCCAGGACAGCCGCCTTTTCGAAGCCTCGGGGCTATTGGCACATTCGGGAAAACCGGGTATGTATAAATTCTGAGAGGTCCGCTCATGTATTTCAAGCTCATCGCCTGCGACGTTCTGACCCGCGAGGTCTGCCACTGCATCGCCCGCAGCCCCCACACCGTGGACGTGGAGTTCACCGAAAAGGGGCAGCACGAGGACAGCGAGCGGCTGAGGCTCCTGCTCCAGGAGAAGATCGATAGGAGCGCGGAAACCCGTGTCCCCTTCGATGCCATCCTGCTGGCCTACGGGTTGTGCGGCAATTCCACGGCCCAGCTGGAGGCTCGCAGCATCCAGCTTGTTCTTCCAAGGGCCCACGACTGCTGTACAATCTTTCTGGGATCCCGCCGGCGCTTCAAGGAGCTGTTCGCCGACAATCCCAGCCGGCCCTTCAGCTCGGCGGGCTATATGGAGCGGGGGGATTCCTACCTGCATGACGGGGATACAGGGCGTGTGCTCGGTCTGGACAGAAGCTATGAGGATTTCGTAGCCCAGTACGGCGAGGAGAACGCAAAATACATCATGGAAACTCTCAGTTTATCCCGGGATGGCAACACCGATGATAAGGTCATCTATATAGACGTTCCCGAGACCTCCCGGGAGGAGTACGCCTCTCTATGTCGAGAGACCGCGGAGAAGGAGGGCCGGCGCTTTATCCGCGTTGAGGGAAACATCCGCCTGATCCGCCAGCTGGTCGAAGGAACCTGGAATGAAGAGGAGTTTCTCATCGTGAAGCCGGGCCGCAAGATCCGGGCTGTCTACGATTGGGAGGAAATCATCCGGGTGGGCGATTAGATAGGCCATGCATATCCGGTTCCACTTCGATTGCGCTGCTCAGAGGTTCACAGCGTAGGAGAAGGCGACTCTGCAAGCCACCACTACAGATACTTGTTGACACAAACTACCACAATGTGGTAGTTTGTGTCAGTTTATATTCGGACCCTTCGTGGAATGGGGAGTGCTGATTGTGGCTCTTCTTTTAACCATCACTGCTGGCAAAGCCTTTGATTCGCCTGTTCCCTCAATTCTTTTACCCGGGGCCTCACATGAATCTAGACAATGAACTGTATCATGATCTCATTATTGTAGGAGCGGGACTGGCCGGACTGACCGCCGCTCTCGAGGTCCGAGAACAGGATCCTGAGATGGATGTTGCGGTTGTCACGCAGACCCATCCCTTGCGATCCAACTCTGTATGCGCGCAGGGCGGGATCAATGCGGCCCTGGGCTCTGATGACAGCTGGGAACGGCACATGTACGATACGCTTAAGGCGTCCTGGTTCCTGGCAGACCAGGACGCTGTTCGGGTTCTGTGCAGTGGAGCGGAAGATGCGATCAAGAAACTTGACAGGTACGGGGCGCTGTTCAACCGCAACGGTGATGGAAGTATCGCCCAGCGAGCCTTCGGCGGGCAGGGTTTTGGCCGTACCTGCTATGTCGCGGACAAGACGGGTCATAATCTGCTCCATACCCTTTTTGAACAGTCACTGAAGCAGGATCTGAAAGTATATTCGGAATGGTACGTGACCTTCATCGCCGTTGATGAAGGCCGATTCAAAGGTATTACGGCGATAGATCTCGCAGGCGGCGAGATGCATTTCATTCGGGGTAAGGCTTTGATTCTGGCGGCAGGGGGGGCTGGCAGAGTGTACGGTAATAGCAGCAATACCCTTTTCAACACGGGAGACGGTATTGCCCTTGCCTTCAAATGCGGGATCCCGCTGAAAGATGTCGAGTTCTTTCAATTTCATCCAACGGCGTTGTTGAACGGTATTCTTGTAACCGAAGGTGCCCGGGGTGAGGGGGGCTATCTTATCAACAACCGGGGTGAGCGTTTCATGAGGAACTATGCTACGCGCTTCATGGAGCTGGCTCCCCGGGATCTTGTTACCCGGTCGATTCAGACTGAAATACGGGAAGGACGCGGATTCGACGATGAATACGTTCATCTCGATTTGCGGCATTTGGGGGATGATAAAATCAAAACGAAGTTACCCCAGATCAGGGACATCATTATCAATTTCGCGCACCTGGATCCAGCGGAAAAGCCAATTCCGATTCGTCCTACCGCGCATTACACAATGGGGGGGATCGATGTCGACATTTCAACAAAAACAGCGATCCCCGGTGTTTTCGCGGCCGGTGAGTGCAGTTGCGTCAGCGTGCACGGTGCAAACCGTCTCGGAGGCAACTCGCTACTGGAAGGAGTTGTCTACGGCAGCATCGCAGGGCAGGAGGCAGCACGATTTGTCAAAGAAACAAACCGGCGCTCCTTCGGGTCTGAGAAGCTGAACGGAGAGATCGACCGAATAAATCGGATTTTGAGCAGAGAAAAGGGAGAGAGAGTGGCTGCGCTGCGTTCCGAGATGGAGAGAACTATGCTGGAGTGCTTTGGCATATTCAGGGACGGGCAGACCATGCGAAGGGGACTCGAAACGCTTCTGGAGCTGAAAGGGCGTTATGAGCACATCGCGCTGGAGGATCGCGGGCAGATCTACAACCTCAATCTGATCAGGGCGATTGAGCTGGGGAACATGCTGGAGCTGGCGCTTGCCGTTGCTGTTGCGGCTATTGCCAGAGAGGAGAGCCGGGGAGCTCATGCGCGCACGGACTTTCCTGAGGCGAATAATCGACACTTTTTGAAACATACGCTTTTGAGGAATCGCGAAGACGGCAACCCGGAACTGAGCTGGAAAGAGGTAGTATTGGAGAACATTGTTCCGGAAGATGAGATACGTTACTAAGTACCTGGTTGGTGTTCAAAGTTGGAGGTCGAGGCACATATGAACTTCACCGCTGTTGTTAGACGGTACAGTCCAGAGAACGATGGACAAGGACTGTTTGTCGAATACCTGGTGAGAGACGAACCGGGTATGTCCGTTCTTGATTTGCTTCATCAGATTCATGACGAACAGGATGGAACACTGGCATATCGCTATTCATGCCGGGGAGCCATTTGCGGCACCTGTGCGATGATGATAAACGGAACCGCCAGGCTTGCCTGTAAAACACCGGTTGGTGAATTGCTGGCGGAGGGGAGCTCCATTCTAATAGAGCCGCTGGCAGGCGTGCCTGTTATCAAGGATCTCGTGGTGGATGAATACGTTTTTTGGAACAAAATCAGGAAAACGCTTCCCTGGCTGATGAGGGCGGAGAACGGGCCGGATGCAAAACTAATCTATGAAGAAAACCTGAACAAGATACATCTGGATCAACTCAACCGGTCTTCGGATTGCATCAAATGTGCCTGCTGCGTGGCAGAGTGCCCGAGCTTCAGGGTGAATCCCGATTTTATCGGACCCTCCGCCTGCAATCAGATGTATAAACACCTTTTTGATCCGAGAGACGCGATTACGGACAATCGTATTGAAATCTCATCCGGAGTGGGCGGGGTATACGATTGCGATAAATTTTCGATCTGCAACAAAGTGTGTCCAAAGGACTGCAGACCCATGCGGGCAATCACCTTCATTCAGAACAGGTTGAAAGGGTGAGGCAAGGAGAATCGGGATCTAGAACTCGATCTGAGTTTCGCTCAATACTTTCTGAACATAGGCGTCGATTTTGGTAGTGACGATGGGCCACGGGGTACTTTTAACATTCTGGAGGATTTTACGTATGAAGGTTTCCGTATTGTTTATTTTGGGGTAAACGCTGGGAGTGACGTCCTTGTTGTATTGGACAAAAGTCGAGAACACATACTCCCGTATATCAGAGGGCATTCCCGCAAAGAAATGCATAGGCAGGTTTACCCAATTGATCATCAGGTGTTTCTCCAGTTCCCCGCTTTTCTTGGGAACCAGATAGGGTATGCACATCTGATCTAGTTCCAGAAGAATAGATTGAAACTCGTTTTTTACGGCATAATCCTTTAATTCCGAGTGCACGGTTTCCGAAGTTTTTGTCAGTACGCAGCCGCTTAATTCCAAGCTCTGAGATGCCAGGTATGATTCGATGATGGGACTTCCGGCAAAGTATGTACCTGTAATAAAAAAATCTCCAAACGATATTGCACCTCGTAGCGGCAGTCCACGATCGAACATCTGTCTCTGAAGAAATGCGCAAGCTTGGAGAAATGCCAACACCCGGGTAGCGTGGAAGAGTCTTTTGTCGTTGCGGTTCAGCGGCAGACTCACCAGAATGGTGTCGGAGAATAGCAGCCAGTTTAATTCCTCGCTTAGGATCTTCTTCCACAACTGATTCAGATAGTTCACGGTCTTAACATCGTCCTCACATACCAAACCTTGTTCTTTTCCGATGCTATCGATTACCTCCGAAGGAATATTCGCTATAACTTCGACAATTAATCGAGCTGCTTTTTCGACGTCGTTGTTCAACAACATCTGTTGATACCCTAAGATATCGAAGAAACCAACCAAACCACTCTGAAAATCAATTTGTGAACCGGGGGTATCCCCATTACCGTTATTTCCCATGAAATCCTCACCTTCCCTCAATCCTGCGTCTGCTGTTGCCTTGCCTCGCTTTTCGTGTACAGGTCTGTTTGCGCTGCGACCGGATAAAGCAGTCTGTCGACCAAACGCCCGATGAACTCTATCAACGCAGGGATTATTTTAACGGCCGATTCTACGACTTTGGAGTGGTTTAGCGGTCCATCCAGAAGCCCGGCCGCCATTTGGGTGATCATGGAGATGCCGAGTACCTCCATACCAAGGTAATTGGCGATGATCACTTCGGGCACGGTACACATACCGACCATGTCGGCTCCCAACAGCTCAGCCATCCGCACTTCCGCGGGTGTTTCATAGTTCGGGCCGCTGAAAGCCGCATACACTCCTTCCTGCAGCCTGACCGGAGTGCTCGGTGTGAGGGCACTGTGGGCTTCCGCCACTTCTCGCGCCAGACAGCGCAGATGACTCGAGTAGGGTTCACTCATGTCGGGAAACCTCGGACCCAGTGTTTCCAAATTTGGACCGCGCAGGGGATTGATACCCATAAGGTTGATGTGGTCCTTGATCAGCACCAGGTCTCCCGGACTGAAGCTGCGATTGATGCCTCCCGTGGCATTGATCACGATTATCGTTCGTACGCCCAGACTGTGCAGCAAAAAAACTGGCAGCACGATGTCTTCCATGTTGTAGCCTTCGTAGTAGTGAAATCGTCCTACCAGTACCGCCGCATCCTTTCCTATTCGCAGGAAGCCCGTATGGCCTTCGATTGTGGGAACGGGAAAGCCGTGAATCTTCTCGTAGGGGATGTCTCTGCCTTTTACAGCCCTGGCCAAAGCGGCCAGGCCGGAGCCGAGGACCATCCCTACCTGTGGTCTCTCCTGTTGTGTAAGAGAAACAGTTTTAAGCGCCTTTGCTACACGGTGAACATATTCATCTGTCATGATTTCTACCTCCTGAATCCCGCGAAAGCGATATCCGTCTTATGAGGTATTCACGTTTTGATGGAGGCCAAAAGGCTTGTTCTTCGCCGAGCCCGCGTCGAACCGCTGTTCGGTGCAGGTCTCTCCCGGCTGGTTAGAGTGACAATTACCCGCAGACGCGTTCGGAGTATTCGCGAATCCCAATATAGAGTCCATATATATGGGCCATGAAAAAATTGCCACAAGGTTCGTTACCCTTGCATAGCAACAATTAAAACACCCACACAGAGTGCCGAGGCTTCGCTCCCTAATTATGCCATGGACCTCGGATCAAGTTGTTCGGTCAGAACTTCGTTGCCAATCGTATATTGAACAAAACTACCACAATGTGGTAGATTATGTCAACAGGCATTCTTTTATTAGCGGGGGGTAGCGTGGACGGTAGAGAGTTTGCTTCGATTCGAAACACCTTAGGTAAAACCCAGGAACAATTGGCTAGGCTGCTGGGTCTTTCTCCTAAAGCCGTGCAGAGTGCCGAACAGGAGTGGCGGAACATCTCCATTCAGACCGAACGGCACCTGCTGTTTCTCCTCTTTCTGAAAGTGTCGTCCGTCGAGAATCTGCAGCCCTGCTGGCTCACAAGAAACTGTCCCTCTGAAACCCGGGATCGATGTCCAGCCTGGGAGCTCAACGCGGGACAGCTCTGTTGGTTCGTCAACGGTACGATTTGTCGAGGTAGGGAGCAGGATAGTTGGAAAAAGAAGATGAAGATTTGTCGGCAGTGTGAGGTGTTCCCGCTCAAGAAGTATCTGTCGAGTCAATAAGATAACAGAGTTGAAGGGTACTGATGGATCTGCCGGGAAATTTGGAGGATATCCGGGGGAAGGACAAACAGGCCCCATTTCGAATCACCTTCAAGGGATCATGAACAGGATCGTTGAAGCGGCGGTATTCACTGCTCCCCAATCTTGACGATTTATTCCAAAGGGAGAGGTCGCATTTTTTCCCCTGATCCATTTGCCATGGATTACACTAGGTGTAGGAGGTAGATGGATTATGGTCACCATTTCTCGACAGGCCGGTAGCGGCGGGGATGAGATCGCTCGGTTTCTGGCCAAAGAGCTGGAGTGGGACTTCCTCGACAAGGAAGCCCTGGAGCGACTTCTCACCGAGCGGGGATTTCCCATGGTGGAGTTTGAGATCTACGACGAGAGGAAGCCCGGTCTCTGGCATCGCTTTTCCGCCGAAAGAGACAGGTATCTGCACTTCCTGAAGATGGTCAGCTATGATTTTGCTCGTCAGGGAAGCTGTGTGATCCTGGGCAGGGGCGGACAAATCATGTTTAGGGATGTTCCCGGGGCCATCCATGTACGGGTGGTGGCGCCTCTGCACAATCGGGTTGAGGCGGTCCGGGAGAAGTTCGCTTACGACGAGCGGCGGGCCAGGCACGCCGTACAACATGAGGACAACGAACGGGCGGGATTCCACCGATTCCTTTTTCATGCGAATTGGGACTCCCCCGACCTCTACGATCTGATCATCAGCACCCGTTTCATTTCGGAAAAGTCCGCCGCGGATCTAATCATGAACGCACTGGATGCCGAAGATGTGGCTGCGGTGAAAAAGCAAGGGGCCCGGAAGCTGGAAGATCTCTATCTCGCCCAAAGAGTCAGCATCGCCGTCCTGTATGAGCAGCAACTACCGATCCACCTGCTGGAAATCGAGGCCGTGGATGGAGTTATAACGCTTAAAGGTACGGCCGGGAACCGCGAATCTATTGGGCGCTGTGAAACCGTGGCGGCGGATGTACCCGGTGTGACCAGCGTCATCAACGAGGTTTCCTTTGTTCCCGAATATGTAGGCGTCTAGCTCTCACGAGCCAGCCCTCAACGAGTGCTTCGGCTGTAGCCGCTGGTCCACCTATCTTGCTGCCGCCGTCTTCAGGATGCAGTGCATAAGCACATTGGCCCCCGCCTCACAATGCTCCCAGGTGGTGTTTTCCACCTCCACGTGGCTGCGTCCCCCGATCGAGGGAACGAAGATCATGGCCGTGGGACAGATCTGGTTCATATAGCTGGCGTCGTGGCCGGCGCCGCTGACCATGTGCAGGCAGGAGTAGTTCAGGTCCTTGGCGCTGTCCATGACCATCTGCACGAGCTTCTGATCGAAGGGGGCATGCTCCACGCGCCAGGTCTCCTCTATGCGGATCGGGCAGCCCCGCCGCGCCGCGATATCCTGAAAGTCCTTCTTCACCAGCTCCCAGGCCTTCAAGGCGTGCTCGTCGTCCCAGGAGCGGATGTCCACCGTGAAGTGAACCTTATCCGGTATGATGTTGCGGGAGTTGGGGTAGTTTTGGATCTCCCCCACGGTGGCCACCATGTTGCCGCCCATGCGGTCGGGCAGCTCGTTGACTTTGAGGATCATTTCCGCAGCGGCGCAGAGGGCGTCGTGGCGTCCCTCCATTGGTGTTGGTCCGACCTGGTTGGCCTCCCCCTCCAGGTAGATATCGTACCAGTGGAGGCAGAGGATCCCCTTGGGAGCACCGATTGTCTTTTTCTCCCTCTCCAGCATCGGGCCCTGCTCGATGTGATACTCGAAGTAGGCGTGTACGGGCCACTTCTTGGCCGGCGCTTTTCCCTTGTAGCCGATGCGTGCCAGCTCCTCCCCCTGCTTCTTCCCATTGATATCGGTGCGGGCATATGCCCAGTCCCGTTCCAGGGCACCTGCCCAAACGCCCGAGGCGATCATGGCGGGTGCGAAGCGGGATCCCTCCTCATTTGTCCAGTCCACGATGACCACCGGATGCTCGGTTTCCACTTTGCTGTCGTGGAGGGTTCGCATTACTTCGAGGGCGCCCATCACGCCGAGGATGCCGTCGAAGCGTCCGCCCTTGGGTTGGCTGTCGATGTGAGAGCCGCTCATCACCGGCGGCAGCTCGTTGTTTTTTCCCGGTCGGCGGCCGAAGATATTGCCCATCTCGTCAATAGTGATCTCCAGGTCCAGCTCTTTGAGCCATTTCACGAACAGATCCCGGGCCCGCTTGTCCTCATCGGACAGGGCCAGCCGGGTTACTCCTCCTGCGGGGGTCCCGCCGATTTCCGCCATTTCCTCGAGGGTCGAGCGCAGCCGTTTGCCGTTTATCCTCAAGCTTTTTGTATCCATCTGATCCTCCAAATCAAAATCAAAATACTATTTGAAAATATTGTACCGGGAGGGCGAACGAAGTCAAGCAAATCGCCGGACAGGCGGTTTCGCTTTGTACTTTTTTTTCTTGCCCCTTGCCGAGATGGAATTCGGAGCTACAATGGATAGAAGATGGCCCGCAGCCGTATCAGGATTGGTACGTTTATCCTTCTCCTTGCTCTCAGCGTTCCCGGTCACACCGAGGGTACGCTGCTGCAGCTGAGCTTTTCCGGGGATGTTATGGTGCATACGGCCAACTACCTCACCACCGACTATTCAGCGATATATCGATCCGTCGCTCCGCTGTTCAAGAAAGATGACCTCAGTTTCGCCAATCTCGAGTTCCCAGTGGATCCCTCGAGTCCCTTCTCCAGCTATCCACGCTTCAACGGCACCCCGGAGTACCTGCAGGCGGCCGTGGAGGCGGGGATCGACGTGTTTTCTCTGGCCAACAATCACGCCTTTGATCAGGGCCGGGATGGGATTTTGCAGACCCTCCGCTGCCTGAGTCGAATCGGGGAACAATCTCACCGCCGCCTTTACGCGGGAGGCATCCGCGGGAATCTAAAGGTACCCTTTCAACCCGTTGAGATCCATTGCAGAGGGATCCGCATCGGTTTTCTGGCCGTCTGCCAGATGGTAAACCGGCCGATGCCTGACTTCTACGTGAACATCGTGGATTACCGGAATCGCCGTCACCGGGAGTACTTTCTGCCCTACATCGAAGCGGTCGCACCGCAGTATGATCTGTTCATTCTCTCCTATCACGGCGGTAGGGAGTACTCTCGCGAGCCGGAGGAGGAGGCGAATCGATTTTTCGATCGCCTCCTCGAGGCGGGGGTAGACGTCGTCTGGGCCCATCATCCTCACGTGGTGCAGCCGCACCGGCTGGTCGACAGGGAGGAGGGAAGAGCCCTGATCATGCCCTCTACGGGGAATCTTATATCCGGGATGCTGATCGGACTCGAGCCGCAACAGCCGGAGCATAAGTTTGCTTGGACCACGGACTCCGCTGTTTGGCTGGTCACGGTGCTGGTCGAATCCGGACAGGCCTCCGTGCAGAGGGTCGCGCCCCTGCCGATCACCAACTACAGAAACGGCAGGGGAGATGTCCTGGTAGAACGGATGCCGGGAATGGGCGGAAAAAAACTTCCGGCAGAGTGGCAGAGCTACTACAGGGAGCGGGCAAGATTGCTGCGAGTATCTCTCCGGGCGACAGGGGAGGAGCATCCGATTGCTATCGAACTGGAATCAGATCGGCTCGCCCTCATCAGTCGATAGGTTGTTTTTTCTTGACCAAATAAGTCGGCAAAATTACATTTCCAACAAGGAGTCTCAAAATGGCAAAAATAACAGTAGGTGGAAAACCGGCAAACACATCCGGGGACCTTCCAGCCACGGGCAGCAAGGCCCCGGACTTCCTGCTCACCAAAGGCGATCTCAGTGACGTATCCCTGAAGGATTTTCAGGGAAAGCGGAAGATCCTCAACATCGTGACCAGCCTGGACACCGGCACCTGTGCCACTTCTGCGAAGAAGTTCGAGGCGGAGGTAGCCAGGCTGGCTAATACTATTGTACTGACAGTGAGTTGCGATCTGCCATTTGCTCAATCCCGTTTCTGTCAGAGCGAAAACATCGCAAGCGTGGTCACCCTGTCCCAGCTGCGCAATCGCAGTTTCGGGAGGGACTACGGTGTTGAGTTCGTTGACGGACCGCTGGCCGGTCTGTTCGCCAGATCGATCGTGGTCTTGGATGAGAACAACAAGGTGCTGTACACCCAGCAGGTTCCGGAAAACGGCAACGAACCGGACTACGCTTCGGCTCTGAAGGCGGCTCGGGGATAGGGCGCTGACGGGTGGAAGATTCGGCTATCCTCTTTTTTCTAGTTCCGATTTTCCAACGTGCGTGCGCGGTTGCTCTGCAGCAGCCGCAGCATTTCCTCGCCCGTCGTTATGGGCAGCTCGCAGGCGTAATCCCGGCAAACGTAGACCGTAGCCTTTCCGTCGATGCCGACCTGAAAACGGGTGAAGGGGGCCAGTTCGGCGATATCGGGCTGAGCCTCCCCAGCCGGTCGGAACAACAACACTTTGTTCGGCACGAACTCCCCTCGCAGGCTTCGCACCAATCCTTTGGTGTCCTCGGCTGATGGGTCACCGGTGATGACTACCTCGAAGGAAGGGCCGATCTGGAAATCCACGGCGCTGAGCAGAAAGGTGAAGGCCAAGGGGCTTGTCTCTACCAGGCGGGAGGTGCTGCGTATCAGCGCCGCAGCCCTATCTTCATAGTCCCTGTTCTGGAGCATGCGTCCCAGCCTGATCAGATCGAGCAGGGCCACGGATCCGGCGGAGGGCAGTGCACCGTCGGTGTCATTTCGCTGGCGTATCAACAGCTTTTCAGCCTCATCGGCGGTCAGGAAAAATCCGCCGCCTCCGGTCTCATCCCAGAAATCTTCTATAAACAACTCCATCAGTTCAGCAGCTCGCCGCAGGTAGGTGCTGTCGAACGTTGCTTCGTACAGCTCGAGCATTCCCCAGATCAGGTAGGCGTAATCCGTGGCATAACCGGGTATCATCGCCTCACCTCCACGGTAGCGGTGAAGCAGACGTCCCCCCGCTGTTCGCAGCCGCTTCCAAATGAACTCCGCCGCCTTCTCTGCCGCTTCGATGTAGCGGCTTTCCTGCAAAATGCCTCCGGCTCGGGCCAAAGCGGCTATCATCAAGCCGTTCCAGCTGGTTAGGATCTTGTCGTCCTTGAGCGGTCGGATCCGTGCCTGGCGGTGCCGTATCAGTTTCGCCCGGATGGAATCGGACAGCCCGAGCGGTGTCTGCTCATCCCGCCTCGATGGATCATCATCGCTGCGCATGTAGAGGATATTCCTTCCGGTCTGCTTCCCCGTAGCCTCCTCCTGGTAGTTGCCTTCGGGGCTGAGGTCGTAGAGCTCCTCGAGCTCATCCAACTCTGCAAGCTTGAGGGCAGCGGACAGCTCCTCGTAGCTCCACGTGTAGAACCTGCCTTCCTCTCCCTCGCTGTCCGCATCCTCTGCCGAGGCGAAACCGCCTTCAGGGGTGCTCATATCCCGCAGTACATAGGTGATGATCTCTCTTGCCGTATCGGCGAAGAAATCCTTGCAAGTTGCCTGGTAGGTTTCCACATAAGCCACCGCGAGCAGGGCCTGGTCGTAGAGCATCTTCTCGAAATGAGGTACCCGCCAGCGGGCGTCGGTGGAGTAGCGATGAAAACCGTAGCCTACGTGATCGAAGATACCGCCCCGGCGCATCGCAGTTAGGGTCTTCTCCACCATCACCAGCGCCTGCTCCTCCCCACTGCGGTACCAGTAGCGAAGAAGAAATAGGAAGGTGTGGGGGCTGGGAAATTTGGGAGAGGAGCCGAACCCGCCGTTTGGTTCATCGAACTGCTCTGCTAAGGCTTCGTATGTGCGCTTGAGAATGGATTGATCCAGCAGATTTCCAGCGCTGTGGGAGCGGGAAACGTTCTGCAGTGCCTGGAGAATCGATTCGCTGGAGGAGCTCGCCTCCTCCCGGCGGGTGTTCCAGACCTCGGCTACCCGCGGGATCAGCTCCAGCATACCCGGCCGTCCGTAACGGCTCTCTTTGGGAATATAGGTCGCTGCGAAAAAAGGTCTCTGGTCCGGCCCCATCATGATTGTAAGGGGCCATCCGCCCCGCCCGGTCAGCAGCTGGGCGACAGTCATGTACAGCTCGTCGATGTCCGGACGTTCCTCCCGGTCCACTTTGATGTTTATGAAGGTCTGGTTCATCAGCCGGGCGACCTCAGGATCCTCGAAGCTCTCGTGCTCCATGACATGACACCAGTGGCAGGTGGCGTAGCCGATCGAAAGGAAGATCGGCTTGTCCAGCTCTTTGGCTATGCGAAAGGCCTCTTCACCCCACGGGTACCAATCTACCGGATTGTCGGCGTGCTGGAGCAGATAGGGGCTCTTCTCGTACTGCAGACGGTTCAAAGCTGGTTCCTTCTCCTTTGGGCCTCCCGCTGCCGTGGCAAGGATCGTCGTGAACAGGAGGATCTACCTAGATGCACAAGCGCGGCGGGCAACCATATCCCTATTAAGAAAATAATTATGAGTGGAAAAGTCAAATATTACAGGGAATGCCGGTTCAGGCTCTGGAGCGTTCGTGTACCTCGGCCAAGGTCGGCCTATCCGGATTCAGCCGAACCGCACACCCGGCAGGCCGGATCTTTGGCGAAGCTCACCTCCTGAAACTGCATAGTCTCCCCGTCGCAGAACAGGAGGCGGCCTTTGAGCAGCTCCCCCGTGCCGGTGAGGTATTTCAGTGCCTCCAAAGCCTCCAGGCAGCCGAGCAATCCGGCGGTGGCTCCGAGAATGGGAAAGATCTCCGACGGCGGTGCTTCCGACACCAGGCAGGCCAGGCAGGCTGTTTCCGGTGGATGGATGAAGGCGATCTGGCCGCACAATCCGTTCACCCCTGCGTGAACAAAGGGAAGACCGGTTTTCACGGCGTGCTGGTTGAGGATGTATCGAGTCTGGAAGTTGTCCAGGCAATCGATCATCAGCCGGGCTTCCCCGACCAGGGACGCCAGGTTGTCCGACGTGATCGTTTCGGTCAACGGGACTACCTGTATGGTGGGATTAGTTCCTTTCAGAGTCTTTTTGGCGGAATTTGCCTTGTTTTCGTCTATTCGATTCTCCGTGTGCAGGATCTGGCGGTTGAGGTTGGAGAGCTCTACCTCTCCGGAATCGCAGATCCTCAGGATTCCAACCCCCGCTGCAGCCAGGTACAGGGCAACCGGGCTGCCCAATCCCCCGGCTCCGGCGACGAAAACGCAGCTGTCCTTGAGCAGCGCTTGGGTCCCTTCACCCCAGGAAGGCAGGATTATTTGCCGATGGTAGCGCTGTTTGTCCTGAGCAGATAGTTTCATCAGGATTCCAGGAACTGCTTGTAGGCCGCGGAGCCCAACAGTGCCTCCGCCTGCTTGGGATCCTCCATGTGAAGGGAGAAGATCCAGCCGGCTCCGTAGGGATCTTCGTTGATGAGCTCCGGTTCGTCCCGAAGCTGGGTATTGATCGAGTGGATCTCACCGCTGAGCGGACAGGGGAGATCGTTTGTGGATTTCACGGATTCTATGGTGCAGACGATATCCCCCTTCCGGACCTTCCTGCCGGTCTCGGGAAGCTCGACGTACACAATCTCCTCGAGCTCTTTCTGGGCGTGGTCGGTGATACCGAAACGGGCGTTGGCCCCTTCGATGTGTACCCAGAGATGCTCCTCGGTGTACTTCAATTCCTCCTCGTTCATAATCTCACTCCTATCAATCTGAATTCGCTCTTCGCGAGGCATTCCTCCAGCCAAGACCGGCTGTCATCCTCCAGCCGCCCTACGTACGGCTGTCGTAACAAAATCGCTCTCGCGATGTCCTACGGAAAGCCTAAATCAAAATTCCCCACTTGGCAAGAAAATCGGCCGAACCCGCCTTTTGCCTTTCGCCTATACAGATAGTATTCTATATAGTAAGTTATTAGCCGAGCACTTCAACGACGATCTATAGACCCAAAAAAACGGGCAGGAGGGAGACGCATGACCAAGCAGGAAATACTCAATACTCTGGAGATGATTCTCAACGAAGCCCACACCGCGGTGCTGGCCACCACGGATCGGGAGGGCCGACCCCACATCCGCTGGATGACCCCCGCACTGCTCCGCGGTCGCAGCGGGGCTGTTTATGCGGTCACCTCCCCTCGTTTCGGGAAGATCGTACAGCTGGAGGCGCATCCGGAGGTGGAGTGGATGTTTCAAACTCCGATACTGGATACCATCGTCACTGTGCGCGGCCGCATAAATATCGTAGACAATCCCTCGATCCTTTCGGAGGTCCTGGAAACTCTGGGACCCTTCATGCGCTCCTTCTGGAAGCTCAAGGGGGACGAGAGTGACCTGGTCGTCCTGGAGACGATCATCGAGGAGGCGATCTACTACAAGCCCATGAAGGGTGTGAAGGAAATCGTCGGGGATTGGAGAAAGGGAAGCTAGCATGGCGAAGACAAAAGCCGAGGCGACCCGGGCGGGCGCGAAGGGCAAGCTGGTAGGAACTACAGGTACTGTTCCTGGGAAAACGGCGGCATCGAAAGCGCCCGGGGGCGGTGAGAAGGCGTTCCGCACCGAGCTGCTGCGCCAGATGCTGCTGATCCGCCGCCTGGAGGAGAAGTCGGCCCAGATGTACGGGCTGCGCAAGATCGGAGGATTCTGCCACCTCTACATCGGTCAGGAGGCTGTAGCCGTCGGTGCTGTGGCTGCTCTGGATCTGAAGAAAGACTATGTGCTTACCGCCTACCGGGATCACGGGCACGCCCTGGCCTGCGGTATGGATCCCAAGGCTATGATGGCGGAGCTTTACGGTAAGGTGACGGGTTGTTCGAGGGGCAAGGGTGGTTCCATGCACCTCTTCGATGCGGAAAATCACATGCTGGGTGGCAACGGCATCGTCGGTGCCCACATCCCTCTGGCCACCGGTGTGGCTCTGAAGCTCAGTTACAAGAAGGAGAACGGGGTGGTGCTCTGCTTCTTCGGTGACGGGGCGATTCATCAGGGTTCGTTCCACGAGAGCCTCAATCTGGCCAAGATCTGGAATTTGCCGATCGTGTACATCTGTGAAAACAACCAGTACGGGATGGGAACCGATTTCCGGCGCGTTTCCTCGGTCACGGATTTTTCGAAAATGGGCGTATCCTACGACATTCCCGGCAGCCAGATGGACGGCATGGATGTGTTGAAGGTCCATGGGGCGGTGAAGGAGGCCGTGGAGAGGGCCAGGAAAGAACATCGACCCAGTTTCATTGAAGCGGTGACCTATCGATACAAAGGGCATTCGATGAGCGATCCCGCCACCTACAGGACCAAAGAGGAGCTGGAGGAGTACAAGAGCCAGGATCCGATCCTCATCCTGAAGGCGGAGATGCTGAAAGCGAAACAGCTCACCAATGACGAGTTCGACAAGATCGATGCCGAATGCAAGCGTATCAGCGCAGAGGCTGCCCAGTTTGCGGAAGACAGCCCGCAGCCGGCCGTAGACACGCTGTATGAAGACGTGTTGGTGTAGGGGAGGACAGCGATGCCAGTGATTGCTTTTCGTCAGGCCCTTAAAGATGCTATGGACGAGGAGATGGCCCGGGACCAGAACGTCATTCTGATGGGCGAAGAGGTGGCTCAGTACAACGGCGCCTACAAGGTCAGCCAGGGTCTGCTGGACAAGTACGGACCGCAGCGGGTCATCGACACGCCCATCACCGAGGAGGGATTTACCGGTGTGGGGATCGGCGCCGCCTTGGTGGGTCTGCGGCCGATCGTGGAGTGGATGACCCTGAACTTCTCCGCCCAAGCCTTCGACCAGGTCCTCAATAACGCAGCCAAAATGCTGCACATGTCCGGTGGTCAGCTGAGGGTGCCCATCGTGTTCCGCGGTCCCAACGGTCCGGCGGAATACCTCTCCAGCCAGCACTCCCAATCCTTCCAGGCCTTCTACAGTCATATTCCCGGGATCAAGGTGGTGGCTCCTTCTACGCCCTACGATGCCAAAGGAATGCTGAAAGCGGCGATCCGGGACGACAATCCGGTAGTCTTTCTAGAGGCGGAGTTGATGTACGCCTGGAAGGGGGAGGTTCCGGATGAGGAGTATCTAGTGCCCCTCGGCAAGGCGGACGTTAAAAGAGCGGGGGAGGAGGTAACCCTGATCAGCTTCTCCAAACCGATGCAGATGACTTTGGAGGCGGCGGACGTTCTGGAAAAGGAGGGCTACAGTGCCGAGGTGCTGGACCTGCGTTCCCTGCGGCCGTTGGATGAACAGGCTGTCTACGAATCCGTGCGCAAGACCAACCGCTGCGTCGTGATCGACAACGACTGGCCCATGGCCAGCTTCGCCTCCTACCTCGGCTGGCTGATTTCCAAAAATTGTTTCGACTCACTCGATGCGCCGGTGGAGCTGGTGACCATGGAGGACGTGCCCATGCCCTACAACCACAACCTGGAACTGGCGGTGCAACCCTCCGTGGAGAAGATCGTGAGCGCGGCCAAACGGGTGATGTATGTCTGAAGGAGAGCAAGCGTATGGCTGAGCAGGTATTGATGTTGGCCCTTTCCCCCACCATGGAAGAGGGAACGATCGTCAAATGGCACAAGAAGGAGGGAGACCCGGTCGCCCAGAGCGATATCATCTGCGAGGTGGAGACGGACAAAGCCACCATGGAGTACGAGTCCGTAAACGAGGGCACCCTGCTCAAGATCCTGGTCCCCGACGGCGGACAGGCCAAGGTAGGGGATCCGATCGCCGTGGTGGGCGAATCCGGCGAAGACATCAGCGCTCTGGTCGAAGCAGGCGCACAGAAGGCGGGCAGTGCTGCTGCCCCCGAAGCGGCGGCAGAGGCTGCCGCAGGGCCGGCTGCTGCCTCAGTGCCAGCAGGACAGCCTGCCGCAGCGCCATCAAAAGCGCCTCAGCCGGCTGTCTCGGAACCCTCTGCTGCAGAGCCGAAAGTCGTCTCTCCTCCAGTGACGCCTGCAGCCCCGGCTCAACCCGCGGCCTACGTTCCGGCCGGTGAAATCAAAGCCTCGCCACTGGCCCGAAAGATGGCCGGCGAGCAGGGCATCGATTTGCGCTCTTTTCGGGGAAGCGGTCCTGCGGGCCGGATCGTGAAGCGGGACATCGAAAAGGCGCTGCGGCAGGTGGCCTCCTACGGCCCCGCAGCAGCGGTGGGCGTTCAGGGTCCGGTGGTCTCCGCGTTCATGCCTGTAGCGACCGGTACCACAGTCGGCGGCAAGGATGAGCAGAGGCCGGTGACGGGAAAGCGCAAGATCATCGCCCAGCGTCTCTCGGAATCCAAGTTTTCCGCTCCCCACTACTACCTGCGCATCGACGTAGATGCCGGAGCCATGATGACGGCCCGTCAGCGCCTCAATGCCCGCCTGCCAAAGGACGCAGGCGGCAAAGTGTCGCCCAACGCCTTTTTGATAAAGTTCGTGGCAGAAACCCTGAAGAAGTACCCCGTCGTCAACTCCAGCTGGCAGGGAGACACGATTCTGCAGTTCGGGAAGATCGACATCGCTTTGGCCGTGGCTCAGGAGGACGGGCTGATCACGCCTGTTGTACGTGACTGCGGCTCCAAGGGGATTGTCCAGATCGACAGGGAGCTCAAAGTCCTGATCGACAAGGCGAGGACAAACAAGCTCACCCCGGAGGAGTACAGTGGGGCCACCTTCACCGTCAGCAGCCTGGGAACCTCGGGGATCATCGAGTTCACAGCCATCATCAATCCTCCGGGTTCGGCCATCCTGGCGGTGGGACGGATCCACAACGCTCCCGTCGTGGAGGAAAACGGATCGATCGGCGTACGCTCTCAGATGATGTTGACCCTCTCCTGTGATCACCGGGTGATCGACGGAGCGGTTGGAGCGGCCTTCCTGACGGATTTAAAGGGGATGATCGAGTATCCGATCGATCATCTGTACTGATAAGGAGACATCTATGGCTGATTACAACTACGACCTGTTGGTACTCGGGGCCGGCCCGGGTGGGTACGTGGCCGCCATCCGGGCAACCCAACTGGGGATGAAAGCGGGGGTCATCGAAAAGGACAAGCCCGGGGGGGTCTGCCTGAACATCGGCTGCATCCCCTCCAAGGCGCTGATTCATCAGGCGGAGCTGATGCGCTCAGGCAAAGAGCTGGAGGAGATCGGAGTCAAAGTCGATGCTTCCGGTCTGGACTACGGCAAGGTCTTCGCCTTCTCCCGCAAGGCGGCGGATACCCTGTCACGGGGGGTCGGCTACCTCTTGAAGAAGAACAAGATCGATCTGATCGCCGGAGAAGGGAAGATAGCTTCGGCCCATGAGATCGAGGTAAAGGGGCACGGCAAGGTCTCGGGCAAGAATCTGCTCATCGCCACAGGTTCTCGACCCCGGTCGATTCCAGGATTCGATTTCGATGAAAAAACGGTGCTTTCCTCCACCGGTGCGCTGATGCTCGAGAAGTTGCCCAAACGGATCTGCGTTCTAGGAGGAGGTGCGATCGGTGTGGAGTTTGCCCACATCATGAACGCCTTCGGCGTTGAAGTGCACCTGGTGGAAATGCTGGATCACCTGCTGCCCCTGGAGGACGAAGAGGCGGTGGAAGTGTTGGTGCGCTCCTTCAAAAAGCGAGGGATCAAGATCTATACCTCCACCAGGGCAACCGGGTCCACCAAGAGCGGCAAAGCCGTGAAAGTCAGCCTGGAAGGCAAGGAGGGCAAGCAGGAGCTGGAGGTGGATCAGATCCTGCTGGTGGTGGGTCGGGTTGCCAACACCGAAGGCATCGGGCTGGAGAAGCTGGGGATCAAGGTGGAGAAGGGATTCATTCCCGTCGGCGAGTACTACCAGACCTCGGCTGCCGGAGTCTATGCCATCGGGGATGTGGTGAACTCTCCGATGCTGGCCCACGTGGCCTCAAAGGAGGGGGAGATCGCGGTGGAGCATCTCGCCGGCCATCAAACACCGACCAAGCTCGATCCCAATGCCATCCCGGGAGCAGTCTACTGCGAGCCCCAGCTGGCCAGCTTCGGCTATACGGAAAAAGCGGCCAAGGAAGCGGGGCTCCAATTCGAAAAGGCCGTATTCCCCTACCGGGGTGCAGGAAAATCGGTTGCCATCGGCAGAAGCGAGGGCCTGCTCAAGATGCTCGTGGACAGGGAAACCCGGGAGATCCTCGGTGCCCATGTGGTCGGTGCAGAGGCCACCGAGCTGATCCACGAGATCCTCCTGGCCAAGACGGCGGAGCTCCTGCCGGAAGATATCGCCGTGATGACCCACGCCCATCCCACCCTCTCGGAGGGGGTGATGGAGATGGCCCGCATGGCCGAGGGCTGGGTCATCCACGTTTGACTCCCGCAGAATGCTCGATCCATGAGCCTGATCGATCTGACCGGACAAACTGCTCTGATTACGGGAGCTGCCAAACGGGTCGGGCGAAGCATCGCGAGCGCCCTGGCCGACCAGGGCGTAAACATCGTCGTGCACTACAACACCTCCCGCGGAGAGGCTGAGGCTCTCACGGCGCAGCTTCGGGATCGCGGTGTCGACGCCCGGACGGTCCAATCACCCCTGGACGATCGGGCTCAGGTCGAGGGGATGTGGGAACAAGCCCTGGGCTGCGCACCGGGCGGGCGGATCTCCCTCTTAGTGAATAATGCCTCGATCTTCCCGTCGGACACCTTGAGCACGCTCAGCCCGGAGAACCTGGAACAGAATCTGAGTGTCAATGCCCTGGCTCCACTGTACCTGATCCGTCTGTTCGCCGCCCAAGTGCGGAACGCCAACGCCCCGCCTGCGTGCGTGGTCAACCTGCTGGACAGCCGGATCGGCGGCTACATGAAAAAACATGTTTCTTACGCCTTGAGCAAGCGCATGCTCTTCAGTCTGACCCGTATGCTGGCCCTGGAGCTGGCCCCCAAGGTGAGGGTCAATGCCGTGGCTCCTGGAATGGTGCTTGCGCCGGAGGGAGAGAGCGGGGAGACTCTGGAGCGGCTGGCCGCCCGGGCACCTTTAGCTCGCTGGGGTGCGCCGGAAGATGTGGCCAACGCGGTCGCATTCCTCATGCGCAACGACTACCTCACCGGACAGGTCATTTACGTCGACGGGGGAGCCTTCATCAAGGAGGATCCGTATGGCTGAGGCTTGCGACAGAATCTATCTGCAGGATCTCAGGGTGGCCTGCATCATCGGCACCGGGGAGCAGGAGCGGCGCCGAGCCCAGGAGATCGGCATCGATGTCTGCCTGCACCTGGATCTGGAAGAGCCGGGGCGCAGCGACCGGCTGGAGGATACTGTGGACTACAGCTACCTGGCCCGGGAGATCACGGCCATGGCGGAAAGCTCTTCCTTCCGGCTGCTGGAGCGCCTGGCCGAGGAGATCGCAGCCCTCGGTTTGGCCAATCCAAAGGTGGAACGGGTGGAGGTGAGGGTGATCAAACCGCACGCTTTGCCCAGAGGCCGGGCCGCGGTTGTCGAGATCCTTCGTGACCGCAGCTCGAGCAAACGCCCCATGGGCTTCGGAAGGTTTGTTTGAAAACTGGAGAGGTTAAAAAAAGATGAAGATCGGTATCGACAGCTACTGCTACCATCGCTACTTCGGCGAGGTCTATCCCGTGCAAACCACCCCGGGCACAACCATGACTGTCGAGGATTTTCTCGACCGCACCGTGGAGCTGGGCGCCGACGGGGTTTCCCTGGAGTCCTGTTTCCTGCCCAGTCGAGATCCCCGGTACCTCTCGGAGCTGTGTGGACGCCTCGATGAGTTCAAGCTGGAGCGTGTATACGCCTGGGGCCATCCCAACGGGCTGCTCGGCGGTAAAAGCCCCGAGGCCTACGACGACATGCTGCAGAGCCTGGAGCAGGCCAGGATGGTCAAAGCCGAGGTGATGCGCGTGGTGGGCAACAACGGGCGCTATCGCTTCGACGAACATGAAAAACAGATTGAGCGGCTCTCCGGGATATTCGTCAAAGCGGTCAAAGAGGCCGAGCGCCAGGGGATCCGGCTGGCGATCGAGAACCACCAGGATTTCACCTTGGCGGAATTGGAAACCCTGTTCGAGAACGTGGCTTCCCCCTATCTCGGGCTCACCTTCGACTCGGGCAACTGCCTGCGCATCCTCGATGATCCGGTCAAAGGGCTGGAGCGGCTGGCAGACAAGGTATACGCAACCCACATCAAGGACATCCGGCTTCAGAAAGGGATGCCCGCGAATATGTGGCAGTTCTTCGCCTGTGTCCCGGCGGGGGAGGGAGTCGTGGACCTGCCGCGGATTGTCGAAATCCTCAAAGATGCCGGCTACCGCGGCCTGTTGACCATAGAGATCGACTACCTGCACTCGGACTACGAAAACGATGAGGATGGGGTTCTGGCTCAGAGCATCGAGAACCTGCGGAAGTTGATCTGATTGGGTCTCACGGGGAAAAATGCTTCTCCAACCCGGCTGCGGGAATACCGTCGGAATCCCAGCCCCGCTTCTGATAGTACAGATCCAGCAGTTGCGAGAGAGTTGTCGGTTGTCCGGTCACGGAGCTGTAGAAACGCTCGTAGTGCTGCTCGTTCAGACCCAGCTCGATCTCCCTGGCGATGGTCCAGCTCGGGTGTGATGGGCGCCGATGTCGCTGGTGGCGTAGGCCAGGGCCATGGAGGCGCCAGCCCGGCTGTCATGGCACAGGTCTCGTACTCCGGTCCCTCCACCACCGTGCCGATGTACTTCCCGTGCTTGACCAGGAAGATGTTGCCGCAGCACATCGGACAGGAGAAGCAGGCGCTGTCCCCGATCTTGTAGCTGTCCAGCATGGTGTCGCCGTTGATCTGGCCGATGCGGGCGAAGCTGGCGTCCTTGAAGTTGTAGGAGGGTAGGATGCCGGCGGCGTTGGCGTACTCCATAACGTTCATCAGCCCTTCCCGCTGCCATAGCTCGAAGAACTTGTGGTTCCGCATGTAGGCATAAGTCTTCTCCGCTTCCTCGGTCAAACCTTTGAGGTCATGTACCGGCAGGTCCTTGGCGCCTCTACCGGGCAGGCATAGGCGCAGGCCGGAACAGAGCTCGGGGATGACGGCAAGTCGTTTGGCCATGACAGTACCTCCGCTCACCTGACACGAGGATGTGCGGCTATTGTCCATTTTCCCAAGGCGGAGTCAAGGTGTTGCTATGTCACTTGTACAGCCCGTAATCCCTGTAGGCCTCAAACAGGGCCAGCAAATTATTCACAGGCGTATCCGCCTGAATATTGTGGGAAGTGCAGGCGATATAGCCGCCCCCCGGAGACATAATCTCAATCACCGCTTCTACATGCCTGCGTACATCCTCGGGCGAACCCTGGGGTAGAATTTTCTGGATCGAGATGCCTCCTTGGAAACAGAGTTTGTCTCCGAACTCTTTTTTTATGAATCTCGGATCCATGTCCATGGCCTCAGGTTGCAAGGACTGGAGAATGTCGAGATTGCATTCGATCATGTCGGGGATTAGCGGAGCGATCGCCCCACATGTATGATGCATCACGAAGCTACCGTGATCTTTTCCCAGTTTTACGAATTCCTCGAATCCAGGTTTGAGGAATTCCCTCCACATGGAGAGGGAGATCAAAGGGGCGTTTTGGCTGCCGAAGTCATCTCCTGTACAAAGAATGTCGATTTTTCCTTTTGCAGCTGCCAAAATCCTTCGCCCGTACTCCAAATAAAACTCGGAGATTTTTCGGAACAAGGCTCGGGCGAGGTCAGGATTCTCCACCATATCGATGAAGATTTGTTCAAATCCCCTTAGATAGCATGCCGGCTTCAATTGGGCGATTCTATTCAAACGATCGCCCATGAAGACAACCACTCGCCCGGCGTCCCTGATTCTCAGACACTGCTCCTCGATCGAGCTGTAGTCAAACCACTCCGCCGAAGGCCAACGATCGTATTCAAGGATTTCTTCCACCGAATCGGCCTCTTGAAGTGGGCTATGAACCACTTGCTTATAGCTCTCCGGATATTCACCTGTACTATCAACCAGACTAACATTAACCCGTTTTCGGGGTACTCCCCATATGTCGATATCAAGTGAACCTCCCTCACCGGCAAGAGGTGGCCCGCTGTATTGTGGTCCCTGGATGTAGCGGAGATCTACATCATGCTGATCGAGGAATTCGTCATAGGAGATTTTAAGGATTCTTTCGACTTTCACCCGCATGGCTGGCGATATCCAGCAATCCACAGGTACGCGGTCCGGTTCTCGATGCTCGAGTGCAATAAACACTCTCTCTCGTGAATCCACTACCGCATCCCGGTGTCGAAGAACGCCGATATGAAATCCCTGGCTTTACCGGCACTTTCCCGTGGGGGCGGCGTGCGCAGCTCAAGAACAAAGGGTCCCTCGAAATCGATTTCCTTCAAAGTTGACATCACCGCCGGCCAATCAATGTTGCCTTGCCCCGGCAGGCTATGTTCGTCCTTCACGCCGAAGTTGTCGGATACGTGAACTTGAATAAGTTCATCCTGAAACTCTTGGAACAAGCGCTGTAAATAGGTATGGTCCCTTTCGCGGTGAAGGTTCGCATGGCCCGTATCGACGCAGATCCGAAAATTCCCCAGACCGGTTTTCTCCTTCAACCGGTCCCGGACGTACTCCAGTATTTCAATCGTCCCGTTCTCCAATGCAAGGATTACCTCCCGCTTTCCCGCATACTCAACGATCCCAAATATGCGCTTCAGATCCCGGTCACCGAACTTTACGGAGGGTTGAAGCTCGAGGGTGTCCGCCTCGATGCCCAACGATCGTGGGTGAACAACCAGAAGGTCCGCCTCCAGGTAGCGGCAGAGGTTGATTTCTTCTCGGATGGCTTCCTCCGAAAAGGTTTTCGTAACCCGGCTGTGCAGGCTCAGCCCCGTACGATTGCTGCAGCATTTCTTGACGACGGGCCAGTTGGTTCTGTCGAAGATATCGGGTTCTGGCAGCCAATCCAGGAACAGCTCCAAGCCGAAGCCGTTCCGGGCAATTTCGTCGGCTACCGCGCCCAGATTTGTGCTCTCATTGCGGTTGACGAGGTAATTCCAGGTGCTGACACAGAATCTCATGCTATCCTTTCAGTGCTCCGGCAACCAGACCGCGGGTTAGAAATTTTCGTATCAATACCGAAAAGAACAACACCGGCAGAGTAAGAACGATCGAACCGGAGGCCATCAATCCCCAGTCCTCAGCTTCCGCCGCAAGGAACTTCATCAGGGCAACCGTTGCCGTGACCGCCCGCTGACGGGTCAGAACGAGGGGGAATAGGAATTGGTTCCAGCAGAGGATTATCGAGGTGATTCCCGCTGCCACAGCGCCGGTGGCCACAAGGGGGAGGATGATTCTGGCAAAGGTCTGAAAATCCGAGGCGCCGTCGATCTTTGCCGCATCCTCCAGCTCACCGGGAATGTCATCGAAAAAGGCGCGCATCGACCATATGACCAGGGCAAGCGTAAATGACAGGCAGATGATGATCATCCCGAGGCGGGTGTCGATGAGCTTGATCCGTACGTACACAGTGAAGTAGGGAATAATGAAAAGAATAGGAGGGGCCATCTGGGTGGCGAGAATAGCAAACAGGAGTGCATTCTTGCCCCGGAACGTGCCCCGCGACAGCGAATAGGCGGCGGGAACCCCGACCATGAGGGCGACTCCTGTCGCTCCGAGGCTCATGAGGATACTGTTCAGGAAGTATCGCAGGAAGTTTTCCTGGGCAAAAAGGCGAACGTAGTGGCGGAATGTTGGAATAAAAATAAGTGATGGGGGGGTACGAAACGCTTCGATCAGCGTCTTCAAAGAGATACTCATCAGCCAATATACGGGGTAGATAAAAACGGCGAGTGCTACCGCAAATATGACGGTTACCGCTGACCAGGAAACGGCCCTGTGCAATTTCGTCTGGTACATCAGCGTATGGCCCCCGACCTGCGCCCATACCAGCCCATGGCCAGGACGATCAGGAGTATCAGAAAGAACATCATGACCGCGATCGTGGAGGCGTAGCCGACTTTGTAGGAAGCGAACCCTATCCGCCAGATATGAAAGCTCATCGGTTCCGTAGTGACACCCGGACCCCCGCCTGTCATGATGTATACGAGGCCGAATATTTTTAGAGCCTGAACCGCGCGATAGATCGTCGTGAAAATGAGCACGGGCTTGAGCATGGGCAGGGTAATGAATGCAAAGATCTGCCAGCCGTTTGCCCCATCCACATAGGCCGCCGCTACCGGTTCTTCTGGAAGGGACTCCAGACCTGCCAGGAGCATGAGCATTACGTAGGGGACGCAGTACCAGGCGTGGGCGATGATGATCGCGAATCGGGCGGACCAGCCGCGGTCAAACCAGGCCGGTCCGTCGATACCGACCAGGCTGAGAAAGTAGTTAATCCCCGGCAGCACTGAGGAGAACAGCATTCTCCACACGATCGCTACCACGACCGGCGGGAGGACGATCGGAACCACGAACAGGCTTCTTCCCAGGCGGGAGAGGGCGAAATCTTTCTGCACCACCAGGGCGAGGCCCAGACCGACGGTGACCTGCAGCACCAAGGAGATGCTTGCCAAGAGGAGGGTAACGGTTACGGAGTTCCAGAAGCGTTTGTCCTGAACCAGCTTGAGGTAATTAGCGAACCCTACGAATTGTCTGATCGTGGCCAGAAGCTTGGCATTCGTTAGGCTTTGGGAAAATACCTGTCCCAAAGGTAATGCTACCAAGGCGACCAGCACCACCACTGCGGGAATTAGAAACAGGTAGTCGATCCTGCGCATGAGCTTGTCTCCAGATCCGTCGAGGTATCTCAAGAAGGGCTCTTTTCTTCTTGAGAAAAGAGCCCTCGCGTTGTGCGGTTCTTTTCAGTACGTTCTATTCTTTGTAGTATCCTGCTTCTTTGTAGATCTCGTACAATTCCTTGTTGGCTTCCCTGAGTGCGCTAGCCGCGTCCTGCTCTCCAGCCAGGACTTTGGACATGGCCAGGGCGGTCACATCTTCGACTTCACCCCATTCCGCGGTCATGGGTCGATAGAAAGAGCGGACTTGTTTGTCGAACTGCTCGGCAAGCACTCTCATCAGCTCGCCGTCGGCGTAGTTGAACTTCTTGATGTAATCGGGATGAATGAGAACAGACTTTCGAGTAAGGGCCATCTCGCTCTTCTCCAGACCGGCTCGCAGCTGCCGCTCGGTGCTCAGCGTCCACTTGATAAACTCCCAACCCGCCTGCTTGTTTTGAGAACCAGCTGTAATAGCCAATCCGTGCGCGCCGAACGCCGGCCAGCGTCCGGCCGGCCCACCGGGCACATAGTGGAAGCGGAGCTTGCCGGCAACCGTGGATTTCTCCGGGTCTTCGTAGGGTCCTACGCCGGGAAAACCGTCGATCAGGATCGCCATCTTCCCCTGCTGCATCGCCAGGCTTACATCCGGGAACTTCGCTGAAAGGGTCCCCTTGTAGCCGTATTTCTGCAGCAATTCGGCGTAGTATTCGGCCGCTTTTATCGCCTCCGGGCTGTCAAACACCGGATGCATGTCCTTGGGGAAGTCTTTCACGATTCGTCCGCCAAATCCGTACAGTACCTGGGGGAAAGGCCACATGACGCCTCCCCGTACTCGAGAGCCCCGCATCCCGATGGCACCGACTTCAGGTGTATGGATTTTCTTGGCTACCTCCATCAGTTCGTCCCATGTGTCCGGCGGTTTGGGGATGCCGTATTTTTCGAAGATATCGCCCCGGTAGAACATCACCTGCGTCGTATTCAGGATTGGCAGGGCGTAGAGTTTCCCGTCAACGTCCAGGAAACGAAGGGATCCACCCAAGAAATCCTCGAAGTTGAAGCTGGCTGCATCCGTCCACTTCGGATCGTTGATGATCGGCCCGAGCTCAACGATCCATTCGCTCAAAGCCCAACGGCTGTAGGATCTTCCTGTCGCCCAGATGACGTCGTAGGCACCACCGCCGGCGGCCAGCTCCAGCTCGACCTTGGTGTCGTAGCCTGCAGCAGGAGCGTAGGTCAGCTCTTTTACATTAACCATGGGATTTTTACTTTCGAAATCGGCGAGCATGTCGTTGAGTCCCGTTCCCGTTGCTGAAGCCATCAGGAGAACATTGATCTCAGATGGTTCTGTCGGCTCCTCAACGGCCGCTGGCCCCGGTTGTTGGCCGCTGGACCAGCACGGTGAGATTGCTAGTAATGACAGGGAAATGATCCCAAGTGCTAGAAAAACCTTTCTCATTCTAAAATCCTCCTCGTTGTTAAAATAGTTGCGCACGTTCGATCCAGGCGAAACCGTTGGTTTGGACATCGGTTTCCTGCAATCCTTCAAATTTCGTTTCCCGGGTCACCTCCTTTCTTCAATTTTTCTTTGCAGCCTTCACCTCCCTTCTTCAGAATTGAGCTGATTCGAAAAGTAATAAATTCGAGCAGGGCAAGCTGCGCGATCCTGGGCTGACAGGAGTAACTGCCCAGCAGCGTTTCGGGCACCGAGGTAAGAAGGGCCACATCGGCGAGCTTGGCTACGGGGGAGGATACGAAATTCGTCATCCCGACGGTAAATACCTTGTTCTCCTTGCCGCGCCTTATGGCATGGACGATCTCCTGGGTTTCCCCTGAATGGGAAATCCCAAACACCAGATCATCGCTATCCAATCGAGAGACGAACCGTTCCAGTTCCACCCGATCGGAGATGTACGTGCTGAGTAATCCCAGGCCCAACAGGCAGTCATTGAAGATCCGGGCGACCCCCGCCGATCCGGCGAGTCCTGCAATGAGAATGTGTTCCGCCTGGCAGATCTTTATTGCCAGGGTATCGACGGCGTTTTCGGTATATGGATCCAAGGTCTTGGTGATGTCTTTGGACAAATTCTGCAGGAAGTTGATTTTCAGCGAACTGAAATCATCGTTGAGGGCTATTTCCTGATACAGGCTCGTCCCCTTCTTCAAAAGCTCCGGTACGAGGGCCGCCTTGAAATCCTGATATCCGGAAAATCCCAGAGAGCGGCAGAACCTCAATACAGAGGCGTCGCTAACCGAGCATTTTTCCGACACCAGTTGCAGGGACGAGATAATGGTCTTGTCCGGGTGGAGACGAACGTAATCCGCCACTCGTCTTTCGGTCTTGCTCAACCTCTGGTAGTGTTTTTCGATTAGACGGATCGGACTTTCCTGTTCCAGTCTATCCATATGATATTGTAAATGCTATAATAGATAATAAAATGTTGTGTTCACAACATGGTATACTTGGATCTGAAACCTGTCAAGAAAAAAAACAAGAAGTGTTATCGAACCGATTTAGCGAGGGATTTGAGAGACTCGAGGCAGCAACAAGGGGTGTACCCGATCGTGTCCCCTTTACTTCGCAAATGCATGAGTTTGCGATGAACCGGATCGGTGTTCCACCCCAGCGTTTCTATTCCGAGGCGGATACCTTCGTCTCCGGTCTCATCGAGACTGCGGAGGAGTTCGATTTTGATACCCCCAGTCTCGGCTATGATGCCTATAATATAGAGGCTGAGGCCATGGGTCAGCCTCTGCACTTCACTGTACGGCAGGCACCTGTGATCGACAAAGACGCGATTCTTATCAATGACAAGGCAGATCTGCTTCACCTGAAGCCGCCCCAAGCGGGGATTTCCGGGCGGATGTCCTTCATTCTCGATGTGCATCGCCGCTACAGGGAACGCTTGGGAATCAACCCGGCCTTTCAGTTCTGCGCCCCCTTTTCCCTCGCAACGCTGGTACGAGGGTACGTCAATTTCATTCAGGACATTTATACGGATCCGGATTTTGCCCGAGATATTCTGCGTTTTCTAACAGAAGAGGTCCTTGCCCCGTGGATCAAGGCGCAGAAACGAGCCTTCCCTGCCACCGATTCCGCCGTTGGGGCTGATGCATTATGCTCCCCCCCCATGGTAAACGCACAGATCATCGAGCATTTCTCCATCCCCTACATCCTGCGCTTACGAGAGCTATGCGATCTGGATGTCATGGTCGTAAACTGGTGGGGGGACAGTCACTTCGAGGATGTCGAACGGTTCTTGGAGTTGAAGCGACAGGTAGCCTGCGGGATCATCAGGGCGCAGGACCCCGATGTTGCCCGCTTGGGACCGAGGGTGTTTAAAGAATTCGCCCGCAGGCACGACTTGACCCTTGAGCTCGGCCTCGGCGATGTCTTGCTCAACCAGGGGCCGAGGCAGGAGATTGAAGACCGCATCCGTTACTACATTTCTGAAGCCTGCGTAGGCGGCCGCTTCATTCTCTATCTGGCCAGCATCAACTCGGACACGCCACCGGATCACATCCGCGCTGCCGTGGCAGCGATAAAGAGATACGGAAGATACCCTTGAGCCGGGCTATGAGGCTCCGCCAACGGTAGTATGCAGGTCATGTCCCAGGATTCTCCCTAATCGATTGAATCTAAGGCTGCTTATTCCGCTTGATAATCGAATGTATCATTGCACTGAGACGATCCGAATCGATACCAAGGGCGCTCGCGGCTCTCTGCCCGGGCGCTGATAGCCCGAAACGCTCGATTGAAAGAATGGAGCAGTTCTCTGAGAATAACGCCTGCCAACCCTGAGCCACGCCCGCTTCGATTACAATCCTGTCGGCTTTTTGCGGTATCAGCGAGGTGCGGAATTCGATGTCTTGGGAGAGAAAAAGCTCGCGACAGGGCATGGATACGACCCGGATTTTTTTATCCCCGTATGCTGGGCACACCTCCAAAGCCTCGTGAACCTCCGATCCGGTAGCTATGATCACCAGATCGGGATTCCCACCACAGTCCTTGACGAGGTAGGCTCCCCTGCGGAAACTATCCCGCCAATTCGGATCGGCTTTGGGGAATACCTCAATCCCAAAGCGGGTCAGGGCGATCACCGTCGGGCCGCCGGTCCGCTCCAGGGCGAGCTTCCAGGCCTCCACGGTCTCCTGAGCATCCGCAGGACGCAGAACCATCAAGCCGGGTATCGCCCGGAGCGCGGCCAGGTGTTCCACGGGCTGGTGGGTGGGCCCGTCCTCGCCGATCTTCACTGAGTCGTGGCTCATTATGTAGATCACAGGCAGCTTCATCAGGGCGGCCAGTCGAATGGCCGGGCGCATGTAGTCGGAGAAGGCCATGAACGTGGCGCAAAATGGCCTGAGCATACTGTGCAGGGCGATACCGTTGGAAATACTGCCCATGGCGTGTTCCCGTACGCCGTAGTACAGGAACCGGCCGCAGGGATTGTCCCGTGAGAAGGCGGTGAGCTGTGGGGTAGTGCCGAAGCAGGGAACGGTGAGATCGGCGCAGCCGCCTACCAGCTCGGGTCGCTGTTCAACCAGCGAATCGAGGATCTTTCCTCCGGCTACACGGGTCGCCGGAGAGTCTCCGATCTTGAAATTCGGGAGCCCAAGCTCTGCAGTAGGTCCTTTTTGTGCATTTTCGAGCCCGCGCAACTCATCGTACAAATTTGGGTTTTTCTGTCGCCAGTCTGCGAACAGTGCCTGCCAGCGGTCGTAGTGTTCGCTCCACGCCTTGCCTCGTTCCGCGAAGTACGCCAGAGCTTGAGGGGAAACAAAAAACTCCCCTTTGACCCCCAGGGATCGTTTCAACCCCTCCACTTCCTCACGTCCCAGGGCGCCTCCGTGAACCTGATGAGAACCGGCCAGTTTCGGTGCCCCTTTTCCGATCTGTGATTGGAGCACGATCAGGCTGGGTTTGTCGGTGTCGTTTTTCGCTTGGTCCACCAGATCCAGGATGCCGTCCAGATCATAGGCGTCGCCCTGCAATACCTGCCAATTGCAGGCCTGAAAGCGGCCAGGCACGTGGTCGCTGAAGGCTAGTTCGGTGCTGCCGTCTATAGAAATTGAGTTGGAATCGTAGAAGACGATCAGCTTGCCCAGCCCCAGATGTCCGGCCAGGGACACCGCCTCGTAGCAGACTCCCTCCATTAGGTCTCCGTCACTGGCCAGGACGTAGGTGAAGTGGTCCATGATGCGATGTTCCGCCGTGTTGAAGCGGGAGGCGAGCATCCTTTCGGCTATGGCTATTCCCACGGCATTACCGAATCCCTGTCCCAGCGGACCGGTGGTGGTCTCCACGCCCGCTGTGGTGCCCCGCTCCGGGTGCCCCGGCGTCTTCGAGCCCAGTTGGCGGAAGGCTTTTATGTCCGTGAGAGTCAGATCGTAGCCGGTGAGAAACAGAAGGGAATAGAGAAGCATGGAGCCATGACCTGCGGACAGGATGAAGCGGTCCCGGTTGATCCACTGGGGATCTGCCGGGTTGTGCTTCAGGATCTCTCCGTAGATCAGTGCACCCAGCTCTGCACAGCCCAGGGGCAGTCCGGGATGTCCGGACTGAGCCTTCTCGATTGCATCCGCGCTCAGAGCTCGGATGGTCAGAGCTGAGGCGGCCAGGTTCTCTTTCACGGTGGAGGAGAGATGTCTGCCCATTGCTCAATCCTTCATCATCAGGTGTACCCCGGCGGTTTTGAAGGTGCGGGGCAAGGCCAGGATGTTCGGATCCTCGCCCACGTACTTCTTGCGGGCATCCTGCAGGGCCTCCTCGAAGGTGGCCCGGGTCTTCATCCCCATTGCCCGTGCGTATCCAGGCTCATAGGCGCCGACGATGTAGACAGCAGCACAGTGGTCCTCGGCGATGTGACCGCAGCTCACCATGGAAAAGCAGTGATAGGGATGAAATCCGTAGTTGAATCGATACTGCCTGATGAACTCCTCATTGCTGCAGAAGTATTCGCCGTATTTCTCAACATCGGGCAGCACATTGTGATAGTCCTTCTTGAAAAGCTCGTAAAGCTGGCGGTAGGCGGTGAACTCTTCGTCATGAAAATAACCGTTACAGATCGATGAGCAGATCACGACGCTGCGGTCGCTCAACACCCGCCGGTGGCGGATCACGTTCGCCGCTATAGCCTGGAGGATGAGAATCGGATTTGTTCCGTGTCCGTTTCCGTAGTGGAAGAATTGGGGCATGCCGAAGATCATCACGTCGTACTTCTTCTCAGCCCAGGGTACGTAAGTCCTCTTGTCGGCCACTTCCCAGGACAGAGGCTGCATCTCCTCACCGAAGCCGCTGAGCACCGCAATCTGCCTGGCTTTGGTGTCCAAAACCGCATCGCAGAGGAAGAACTTCCGGCCCATTTTCTTCTCCACATATTGCCCGATTGCATCGAACTTCCGCCGCATCAGGCTCTGGGCACTGACAGGGGTGAAGTCGGAGCGATGCATCACCGAAGGGACGTGGTTCGAAGCGATCGTACGCCAGTGGGTGATTCCGGTGGCCACGTGTTTGTAGCCGCCCGAGTACCCTCCGTAGGGATTGCCGAGGGTGTGGCCGATACACACGGCCAGGTCGCTCTCGAACACCTCTCTATTGATTATCACGGGATCGCCCAGCTCGTCATGACCAAGGTCGACAAGATTTTCCCAATCCTCAGAGTCGTGGTTGACGATCTGGTGCGTCTCCCAGAATCGATCGAAAATGCCGTCCCCTAAAATCTGCCTGATTTCCTCCCTTGTATTCTTGCGATGCAGGCCGGTGGAACAGATGAGCCTTATGTCCTCTTCCCGCACTCCTGCGGAGATACACTCTTCGATGATGATGGGAATAGCGATCTTACGGTGGCTCGTGGGTTGGAAGCCGCCCTTTACCCGGTCGGGAAACACGATGGTGACCTTGGATCCCGCCGACACCAGCTCCGATATCGCGGGCATTCCGATCGGATTCCTAATCGAACGGCGGGTTTCTTCGACGAGTTTTTCTTCTGGAATGAACGGCGGATCCGCGACCGTCTCGCCGGGAATGAAAATATCAGCGGTGTCCGGGAGCCGGGCTGGCATCGTCCCTTGCCCGTATTCAAACTCTACGGTTTTCATCCAGTTCCCTTCCTCTTCATATATCTCTCGACGATGATGCGCAGGTCGTTGGGATCGAAGCCGATCGGCTGGGTAAACTTGGTCAGCGCAACCAGACCCCCGTCTATGGTTTCGACGCCCGCAATTTCCTCAACATTCGCCTCCTTCAATCCCCCGCCATAGACTACGGGAGGGACGAATCCATGGATCGCTTTGCAGGATTTCTTGATGTAATCGGATACGAAGCCGATGTATTGCGCTCCGGGGGGAGTTTTGCCGGGACCGATCGCCCAGATCGGTTCGTAGCCGATTGCCAATTTCTGCTTGGCGAGGTAGGCTGCCACGCCGCCCACACCGATCTCCACCTGGGAATGGAGCGCTGTTTGGATGCGGGGCTGCTGCTCTTTGAAGCTGCCTTCCCCTCGTTGCTCTGCGGTCTCCCCGATGCACAGAAGCACATTCAGCCCGGAATCGAAGGCACGCAGCGCTTCCTGATTGATCAGCCGGTTCACGGTTTCTGTTGCCCTGCCGAGGGCCTGCGCGGAGCCACCGATGTCAGGATCGTAGGCTGCCAGGATGCCGAGCTTGTCCTTCCTCTCCTCGGAGTGCCCGATAATGGTCCAGCTGGCTCCGAGATTGACGGCGGCTGAAGCGGGCAGGTTGGTGGTGAAGGCGCCGAAATTGCCACCGGCTGAAATATTCTCTCGGAATACTCCCTGGCAGCCGATGGCGATATTGCCGCTTTCCGGGGCGGGGTGGGATTCGAGCTCGTCTCGCGCAGGGATCAGCAGGCCCTCCGGCAGCAGATAAACGAGTTCCATACCCTCCAGCCTTCCTAACCCGTGGGAAATCGTCTCTTTGATGACCCAGCGGATCCACTGTTCCGGATTCTCGTGGGGACAGATCCCACCTAGAGCACGCGGCACGTCGAAGCGCTTGAGATTTATGAAAATTCTGCTCATGATGCCTCCTGATACATCAACACATAATCGGAGCGAAGCATTTTCGGATTTTTCATCGGTACCCGATATTATAAACTAGCTCTAACCCACTGTCAAGCAAGGCGGTTGAGGGTGGTGGATGATTGATCGAAATATCATACTAAGATATTATAATTCATCCGGAAACGAGAAGTGGTTGCTTGCAGGACGCCAAACCAAGGGTACATCTATGGGAAACAAGACAAAGTACAGACCAAATATAGTTTTCATTCTGTCGGATGATCAGGGACCCTGGGCCGCCGGTTGCTACGGGAACGAGGAGATTCGTACTCCCAACATCGATCGCTTGGCCGCAGAAGGGCTTTTGTTCGAGAATTTTTTCTGCACATCCCCGGTATGTTCGCCGGCTCGGGCCACCATCCTCACAGGCAAACTTCCGTCACAGCACGGTGTGCATGATTGGATCCGGGAAGGGAACATGCCGCCCTACGCTGCGTTCTATTTGGAAGGAGTGCGCTGCTATACGGATATACTGGCCGAGCAGGGTTGGAAATGCGGTCTGACCGGCAAATGGCATCTGGGGGATAGCATGAATCCTCAGGCCGGATTCAGTGACTGGTTCTGTCACCGCAAAGGTGCGGGTTCTTACATCGATCAGCCGATGATTCGTGACGGAGTGCTGGAACAGACCGAAGGATATATAACGGATGTAATCACCGACGAGGCGCTGCGCTTTCTTGATGTAAATAAACAGATGCCTTTTTATCTGAGTGTCCACTACACGGCTCCACACAGTCCCTGGACGGGTCATCCTGAAGCAATTGTGGCCAGTTATGAAGAATGCCGATTTGACAGCTGCCCCCAGGAAGATCGTCACCCTTGGGCGGGACCGTTGACAAGCTTGAGCCACGGAAACCGGGAGCACCTGAAGGGGTATTTCGCCGCGGTGACGGCTATGGACGCCAACATCGGGCGAATCTTGGACAAGCTCGAGGAGTTGGGATTGCAGGATCGGACCCTGGTAATATTCACCAGCGACAATGGATTCTCCTGCGGGCATCATGGTTTTTGGGGGAAAGGCAACGGGACCTTTCCGATGAACATGTACGATAACTCCGTGAAGGTTCCGATGCTGGTCAGGCATCCGGGAGTTATCCCGCCCGGTCGACGGACAGGAGCACTGATGAGTCAGTACGATATCTTCCCGACTTTGCTGGAGTACGTCGGGATGGCCGAGATCGGTGCTTACGATGGTCCGGGCCGCAGCCACTGCAAATTGTGGCGCGGGGACAGCCTGGAGGAGCGGGAGGATGTGGTCGTGTACGATGAGTACGGACCGGTGCGAATGATCCGAACGAGGCAGTGGAAATACATACATCGCTATCCTTTTGGCGTACACGAGCTCTATGATCTGAAGCGGGACCCGGGAGAGAGGCGAAATCGAATAGAAGATCAGAGCTGCCGGGCCGTGGTTCGCGATCTGCGCACACGGCTGAGCCGATGGTTTGAGCGCTTTGTTGATCCGGTTCGGGACGGTAGCCGGTTACCGATCTCAGGATCGGGACAGCTGCGTCGCATTGATGCCACCTATACCGGTGAGGAGTGTTTCAGTGCCGATCGGATCGTATTTGAGGAAAATGGATTCCCGAAGGTAAACGATCGGATCGATTTGGAATCATTCCAAAAAGCCGCAGAGATCAGCCCTTGACCTGGGAAGGTCGATTCCGTGCGCTTACAGTTTCTTGTCGAGCTGAGTAGGTATATCCACGAAATAGTCCGTCAGGACCAGGAGAGCAGCTCCGCGGGTGTGTCCGTTCGGATCGAAGGGCAAGTAGGACAGGTTGAACTCAACCCTGGGAAGGATGTTGGCGCTGATCACTTCTCTGAGGGGATCGAGGATCGCATCGCCGTGCGGCCCGAAATGTCCGCTGAGAACGATGTTGTTGATATCCAGTACCGTTATAGCGTTGGCAATACAATGACCCAGATAGCTGGCTGCGGTATTTACGATCGCGACTGCGGGTTCTTCCCCTCTTTTGGCGCGGGTGAACAGATCGGCCAGCCCGGTGAAAAGAGAGTTCTCAGCCAAATCCGGTGACCAGCCTGACTCCTTGAGGACGTTCGTTCTGTACTGTTGATACAGGTAGTTCTGATTGACAACGGTTTCCATACACCCGGAGCTCCCGCATCGGCAGGCAGGCCCATTGGGTACAACCTTCATATGACCGATCTCTCCGGACAGCCCGTGGCTGCCGTTGAACAGGTTTCCGAGATAGAAAATGCCGGTACCAACTCCGGTCCGAATCGACACAAAGATGAAATCCCTGTATGAGAAGGTTTCGCTACTCCACTTTTCGAACACCGCGTAGGCCTTGGTGTTGGTTTCAATGCGAATAGAGGTATGGAAAACTTCGTGTAGATAGTCTTCCAGAACTCGGGCTTTCTCTATGTTGTCTCTGCGGGACCAGGTCGGAA
>CP070696.1:1745169-1750208 GCA_020353535.1 Spirochaetaceae bacterium
CTTCCCGGCCACGTAGCCGGGGTCTTCCACGGGCCAGCCGGTTCCGCGGACATTCGGATCGCAGGCGGGATGCGCGACCTCCCGGAACAACTCGTCGTAGAGGGTAAGGACCTTCTCGAACTGATCGACCGTGCCGTTGAACTTGATCTGGTCTCCGCTAACCTCGAAGAGGTTCTTCCTGTCGCTGACCTGGTAGTACCAGGAGATGAACTCCTGAGCTGCGCGGGGATCGCCGACCTCGGTGCACACGTAGAAACCGTGGGTCTTGCCGCCGGTCAGCTCGGTGATCTTCCTGGCCGTGAGCACCATCTCCGTCCAGGTTTCGGGAACCTTGAGTTTGTACTGCTCGAAGAGATCTTTCCTGTAGATCATTGCCCGGGCATTGGTGTTGTAGGGGATCCCGTAGAGCTTGCCGCCGATCCTCAGAGGTGCAAGGGTGCTGTCGACAAATTGGCTACTCTCCGCCCAGGCGGCGAACCGATCATCCAACGGCTCGATCAGACCTTTCTGGACATAGACGGCGGTGTCTTCGAGCAAACCCTCGATAACGTCGGGAGTCCCGCTCTTGGCCTGCAGCAGGAACTTGTCTCTTTGATCTTTGTATTTCCCCGGGCCGTAGAAGTTGTCCACGGCGGCGTTCGGGATCGCGCTCACCACGTCGTTCTCCCACTTCAAAACATACTCGGGGGAGACCTCCTGGGTCACGAAGGGCATATTCCAGAAGGCGAGTTTAACCTTGGCGGTCTCTTTTGCACCGCCGGCGAATGCCCCCAGCGTGAAGCATAGGAATGCGCATGTCGCGAGGATACCGATTTTCCTACCCATACTGAACCTCCTTGGTATTGGGAATAGATTTACTTATACGGTTATCCGTACATTTTTGATTTTAGCATATCCTATTGTCTTGTCAATAATGAGTATTTAAGATAAAGAGTTGAATTGTAAGGAAGGAACTTGTCCGGATGAGCAAACAACCATGATCGACTTCAACAGTTTGTTACCCAAATACCACCAGCTCAAGGAGCATCTCAAGAAGCAAATCAGCTCCGGAGAGATCTCCCCGGGAGAGAAGTTGCCCTCGGAGACGGAGTTGGTGGGAGAGTTCCGCTTGAGTCGCCACACGGTACGAAAAGCCTTTGCCGAGCTCGAACACGAGGGCTGGATATTCCGCGAGCAGGGAAGGGGCACTTTCTGCAGCTTCAGGGAGAGAGATCGCGCGAACTCCATAGCGATCATCACCACCTATATCTCGCACTACATCTTTCCCTACATCATGCGGGGGATAGAGAGAACTCTGAGCTCGGCCGGCTATATCCTGATCCTGGCGAACACGTGGAACGACGTCAGGAAAGAAACCCAGTGCCTCGAGAATATCCTCGATCAGGAAATTGCGGGGCTCATCATAGAGCCCACGAAGAGTGCCGAGAGCAAGGCAAACCGGGAGTATTTCTCCGAGCTGGAAAAAAGAAAAATCCCCTTTCTCTTCCTGCACGCAGCCTACCCGGACATAGATTCCGCGTACGTGGTCATGGATGATGAGGAGGGAGGATTCATGGCAACTCAGTACGTCCTGCAGATGGGGCATCGACACATCGCCGGGATCTTCAAGGAAGACGACCTGCAGGGAGTTCGACGAAAGCAAGGTTTTTGTCGGGCAGCAGAGGAGTTCGACTGTCCAGTTCCCGAAGAGTACATCGGTAATTACAGGACCGAACAGCTTTTTTCCTTTCCCTACCAGTACACTCGCCACCTCCTGCGGCAGGAACATCCTCCCTCCGCGATCGTGTGCTACAACGACGAGGTCGCAATCAACTCGATGGAGGCGATTCGAGACGCCGGGCTGGAGGTCCCTCGAGATGTCTCGGTTATCGGGTACGACAACTCCCATCTGGCGGAAACCTGCCTTCCCAAGCTCACCTCGATCAATCATCCGAAGGAAGCCATGGGCAGTCGAGCTGCGGAGCTGATTCTCGATATGGTCCTGGGCAAGTCTGATAAACCTCGATACACCTACAAACCCGAGCTGACGGTTCGTTCCTCCTGTCGGCAACTGGCAACAGATGTCTCCCGGGGGTGAGCCATTACTCTTGATGTGTTCAGTGCCTGATTTTGCAATAGAGTATGATCTCGTTTATAATAGCTGTTGAGCCGGAAAAAGGTTGAGGAGGAGAGTGGATATGAAAAACGAGAAAAAGAAATTGACGAACAACGTCGGAGCGCCGGTACCGGACAATCAGAACGTGCTGACTGCAGGACCGCGAGGTCCTATGATGCTTCAGGACACGTGGTTCTTGGAGAAGCTTGCCCACTTCGACCGGGAGGTGATCCCCGAACGTCGCATGCATGCCAAGGGTTCAGGGGCCTACGGAACATTTACGGTCACCCACGACATCACCCGGTACACAAAGGCGAAGATCTTTTCCCAAGTCGGCAAGAAGACGGACCTGTTTGTTCGTTTCTCCACTGTGGCCGGTGAGAGGGGGGCGGCCGATGCGGAACGGGATATCCGCGGTTTTGCAATCAAGTTCTACACCGAAGAGGGCAACTGGGACCTGGTGGGTAACAACACCCCAGTGTTCTTTTTGAAGGACCCCCTCAAGTTCCCCGATCTCAACCACGCGGTGAAGCGGGATCCCAAGACCAACATGCGCAGTGCCCGCAACAACTGGGACTTCTGGACATCCCTGCCGGAGGCGCTGCACCAGGTAACGATCACCATGAGCGACCGGGGAATACCCTATTCCTACCGCCACATGAACGGTTACGGCAGCCACACCTACAGCCTGATCAACGCCAAGAATGAGAGGTTCTGGGTAAAGTTCCACTTCAAGACTCAGCAGGGCATCAAGAACCTCACCGACCAGGAAGCCGAAGCGATCATCGGGAAGGATCGGGAGAGCCACCAGCGCGATCTTTTCGAGAGTATCGAAAAGAGCGATTTCCCCAAGTGGAATATGAAAATCCAGGTGGTGCCGGAGAAGGACGCCTCCAAGTTCCCCTTCAACCCCTTCGACCTGACCAAGGTGTGGCCGCACAAAGACTACCCCCTCATCGACGTAGGCGTGCTCGAACTGAACAAGAATCCCGAGAACTACTTCGCCGATGTCGAGCAGGCGGCCTTTAACCCCGCCAACAACGTGCCGGGCATCGGCTTCTCCCCCGACAAAATGCTGCAAGGCAGGCTCTTCTCCTACGGA
This sequence comes from Spirochaetaceae bacterium, assembly GCA_020353535.1. GTDB lineage: Bacteria > Spirochaetota > Spirochaetia > SZUA-6 > DRHE01 > JAFGQJ01. Next base: position 1,748,367 of record CP070696.1, read on the forward strand.
GACGCTCAGCGCTATCGGTTGGGGGTAAACCACCACCTGATCCCGGTCAACCGCGCGCGCTGCCCGGTTCACGGCTACCATCGCGACGGCGCCATGCGGGTGGACGGCAACTACGGCGGGACTCTCGGCTACGAGCCCAACAGCTACGAAGAGTGGCAGGATCAGCCCGATTTCCGTGAACCGCCACTCCACCTCGACGGCGCGGCGGACCACTGGAACCACCGTGAGGATGATGAGGACTACTACTCCCAGCCCGGTGCTCTGTTTCGGATGATGGACTCGAAGCAGCAAAAAGCGCTCTTTGAAAATACCGCCCGCGCCATGGGGGATTCTCCCAAGGAGATCAAGATCCGTCACATCGGCAACTGCCTGAAGGCTGATCCGGCTTACGGCCAGGGCGTTGCCAAAGCGCTGGGTATCTCGATGAGCGAGATTCCCAAGTAGGCTTGCAGGCTGCTGTGCTTGGCCGGAGGAAGGTGAAGTATCCCCAGGCCTCGGAAACCGGAGTGTTTTCTAAAAGACGAACGCGATGCCCCCGATGTGATAGGTTGTGGTTCCCGAGCCGGTTTCGCTGTATTTGAAGCGGTAGGACAGTCCCCAGTGCCTGGTGAAAAAGACAGTGAGCATGCCGTCCTTGGAACGATGTTGCACTCTGTGAGCTTTTTTCATTGTTGTTCACTGCTACGGGAAATGTAACGAGTATGAACGGGCGTCAACAGACAGAAAGGCGTTGGGCTCCGATATTTTGATGCTGGCAACTCCCTATAGAGGCAGCCCGTTACCGCTTCACTGGATCAGCTAATTAGCAAGAAAGATTACTGAGGCGAAGCGGATACAGAACACTGGTCATCGCAATGACACATGAAACTTGTAAGTCGTTTCCGGGTTACTTCGGGTGTTCGGGATACGTTACACGCGGAAAGCTTTACAACTGTGATTTGATATCTGAATGTAGCAAACGAATATGGAGGCCTTTATGGTAACCTCGTACAAAAAGCTCGTCGTGAATCAAATGAAAGCCGCCTTAGGTACATTGGCTCAGTGTATAGCAAATTGTCCTGAAACGGAATGGAATGAAACACACGGAGATTATCCTTTTTCACAAGTAGTCTTCCATACTCTCTTTTTTACTGATTATTATTTGGAGAGAGATGAATCTGCTTTCAAGACTCAAGTATTTCATATAGAAAACAAGGCGTTTTTCAGAGATTATGAGGAATTAGAATACAGGGAACCGAAAAACCTCTATGAGAGACAGAAATGCGACGAATATTTAAACTTCTGTATCAACAAATGTAAAGCAACCTTGCAACTAGACAATCAAGAGACATTACAGGGACCATCTGGATTTTCATCCAAACCTTTTTGCCGAGCAGAACTGTATGTTCTTACGATCAGGCATATACAGCACCATGCTGCCCAACTGGGATTGAGAATCCAAAGGATAACTGGCGACGAACTTAAATGGATACATAGTGGTTGGAAGAATGATTGCTAAGCCTGGTGAATTTGATAGCCACAGAAGCTAAAAAAGCCCCTCCGAAGACCATTCTCAGCAGGAATAACTAAATTATCTTGTTAATAGCCGAGATCTATCCCGCCCGTTCTTCTGTGATTCATGATGCAAATAATAAAAAAACTTGACGCACGGAGCTGAATTGTGAACCATGGAAGTTCTATAGCTACGATCGTTGCTCAGCAACGAGGAAGGTATAAAAATGAATACAAACAGAAAGACCGCAATAACTGTGGGAGCATTGTTTATAGCTGCAACGGTTACGAGTTCGCTGTACTATGTTTTTATTACCCCTATTCTAGATGCTCCGGATTATCTTGTTAAAG
>CP070696.1:1750308-1752679 GCA_020353535.1 Spirochaetaceae bacterium
GATCCAGGTTCAGCCATGCTTGAGCATAATCGATGGCCCGGTCGTAAGTTTTAAGACTGGCGAACATGGTCACCAGTTTCTCCAAGGCATACTCCAGCTCCCTGCGCAGATATTCCCCGTAGAAGAACTGCCAGTCGGAGTACTCGGCGCACTCCCCCAGGGAGAAGCCGATCATGAAATCGCCTCGGTACAACTTCACGGTATTCTGCAATCGGTCCAGGCAGGCCCGGCACACGGCCTCCTGTTCGTGCTGGTGGGCCTTGCTTTGGCCGATCAGCTGCTCGAACTCCCTCGTATCGACGTATACCGTATCTGAACTCAGTGGCCCTACCCTCTCCCCATCGACGGGAAGAAGCTCTTCAGCGAGCTGCTTTCTCATTTCCGAAAGCAGCCGTCGCAAATTTCCCCGGGCTTGCTGATCGCCCCCCTGTGGCCAGAGCAGGGTGGCCAGGCTGTCGCGGGTGTAGGGTTGGTTATTGACCCCTAAGTAGGCGAGCAGGGCCACCGACTTCTTGCGGCCCAGATTCAGGACAGTCCCATGGTGTCGGATTGCCGGGGTGCCAATAAGATCAAGCTCTAATTCAGCCTTCCTCATGCTCCCAATCTGCTTATCATCGAATCAAACGGGTTATTTTTTGTAGATGTATTTCGGTGGATGGCAATTGAGGATAGTGGGTGTCCAGCCGCCCCACTTATCGGTATCAATCATGTTGATACTCGTCAAGTGGAGTATGGGAATGACGGCCTGATCCTGTCTGATCAAGATATCCTCCGCTTGCCGCAAAATTTCCGCACGCCCCGATCCGGCGGGCAGGCGAGCGGCTTCCTGCAGCAGCCTGTCGAAACGTGGGTTAGAGTACCTCCCACGGTTCATATCTGAATCGGATTGGAACACCTCGAGGAAGGTATTGGCATCGAGGTAATCCCCCACCCAACCCCTATGGAGCAACTCAAAGTCCTGAGTACTTGCTCTGGCAAGAACGGTTTTCCACTCCGCGTTTTCGATTTGTACCTCGATGTTGATATTTTGCTGCCACTGCTGCTGTACGTACTCGGCGATCACTTGGATGATTTTGGAGGTGGAGTACAGGATTGTAAGTTTAGGAAAATCCTTACCGCCGGGAAAGCCGGCTTCCGCCAACAATTTCCGGGCTGATTCCACCTCGTAGTGGTTCCCTCTTACCGGCTCGTAGCCCTTCATAGGAGGAACCATAGTGTCGGTGGGCGTGTGTACTCCTTGGGCCACGTGTTCGATGAAACGCTGCTTGTCGAAAGCCATGGCGAGGGCTTTTCTCACCCTTACGTCATTAAGAGGTGCGATGGAATGATTGAAGTCATAGAAGATGGTGGCGAGTTCAGGGGTTGTCTGGAAGTCATGGCGAACCTTCATGGATTGGAGCTGGCCCGGCGGAACTCCACCCTTCAGCCAGTCCGCTTCTCCGGCCAGATACATATTCAGCCGGACGATGTCATCTTCGCTTGGAAAGTATATGATCCGATCCACGCTGACGGTTTCTGCGTCCCAGTACCTGGGATTGCGAACCACGCTGAGCATCTCCTGAGGCCTCCATTGCTCCAGAATGTAGGCTCCGTTGCTGACCATATTACCGGGCAGAGTCCAGGATTCACCATGTTTTTCGATCACGTGCAGAGGCAGCACGGCGAACACGTTGTGGGGAAGCATGCTGGTCACATAGGGCACAGGCCCCACCATGGTCACCTCGAATATGTAGTCATCCAATGCACGGATCCAAACGGCTTCCGGACCTGTTTCTCCAGACAAATAGCTAGCCGCGCCCTCAACAACCATGGCTATCATCCAGGCATAGGGAGATGCCGTCTCCGGATTCAGCGTCCGCAGCCAGGAATCCACGAAACCCTGGGCCGTAATCGGAACTCCATCGCTCCATGTGCTCTTACGCAGCTCGAAGGTGTAAACGGTTCCATCAGCGGAAACAGACCAGCTTTCAGCAATTCCTGGAATCCCGTCGTTGGTTTCAGGATCATAGGTAAGGAGTCCTTCAAAAAGGGCCAGGAGGATATTATGCGATGCCGTATCCTCACACAAAGAGGGATCCAGAGTGGCGGGTTCCGCCCCGTTCAGAACTCTGAACACGACAGGTTTCGGAACTGCCTGGACAGATGAACCCCCGCCGCTTCCTGAGGCGTAGCTCAACACGGAGGCAGTGACGGCCAAGATGGCGAAAATTACTTTTTTCATACGTCTTCCTCCCCCTCTGATATCTCAATTATATAAGAAACTCGAAAAATCTTCGAAAAAAAGTTTTGCGATGTGCCTTGCGACACTCCCTGCGACTGAGAACGGACAACGACCTCCTACCGTGGAGACAAAACCACGGTCGGGAGGTCA
>CP070696.1:1752779-1775896 GCA_020353535.1 Spirochaetaceae bacterium
CGCCATTGAACACGGGAACTGTAAAATTTCCTACCAGGAGAAATCGGAATGGCTGAACAGCGGCAAGGACATCCTGGACTTGGTGCGGGAGAAAAACAAGAACCCGCAGATCTGCGAGAAGAAGGTATACCTGGGTTATAAAATCACACCCAAGAAGTCGACCTTCAGGATCCGGGATGAAGGGGACGGCTTTGATTGGAAAGTCCAGACCGCGGCCACAGGCGAGGATGGGCTTGATGAAATGCACGGGCGAGGAATCGCCATGGCCTCCCACTACGTTTCCAAGCTTATCTACAACGACAAAGGCAATGAGGTCAGCTTCGAGATTAGCCACATGACCCACGACGGCAAGGTAGTCCCGAAGGTGTTCACCGACCAGGAGGAGGTGGTATTCCAGGACGGCGACATCGTATTTACTCAGGGGGAGAAGTCCAGCTATTTGTACTACATCGTCTCGGGTCAATTTGAAATCATCGCCAATGGAAAGCGGGTTTCCATTCTCACGCCGGAGGATATCTTCTTGGGGGAGATGTCGTTTCTGCTCGATAATCGCCGTTCCGCCACGGTCAAGGCCATAGGCCGAGGCGTTTTGATCAAGATCTCCAAGGAAGCCTTTATCAACTCCATCAAGGAAAGACCACACTACGGTATCTTTTTAGCCAGGTTGCTGGCCCAGCGGCTGGTCAAGCTCCACAAAGTCACAACAGCGTAAGCTTCCCGTGAACGTTCGAGAGGAAATCCTCCGGGAGAAGATCGACCCCTTTCTGACGCCAGAGCGGCTCGCGGTCATCGCCCAGCTGGCCTGCGCAGAGATGGGGGATGAGGCCGGCGCGGAAGCCCAAGCTGGCTCCGCAGCGGGCGGAGAACTGCCCCGAATAGGTGAGGTCAAGGTGCTCAGCGGGGGCTGCTGGAACCGGGTTATTGAGGTGTCCTTCTCCTCCGGGGAATCCCGGATCGTGTGCAAGATCAGCCCGGAGGAGCGAGACGAGAAGATCATTCGGGAGTATCGGGTGCTGGGATTCTTTGCCAGCCGCACGGCCATGCCGGTTCCCCGTCCCCTGCTGATCGACACCACGGGTCGACTGCTCCCCGGAACTTTGCTGGTCATGAGTCGCGTACCCGGGATAGTGCTGCATCGGGTGTTTGGATTGCTTACTCGGGAGATGATCGACGGGCTGACCGATCAAATCGCCGCCCAGCTCATCGAACTGCACAAGGAACGCAGCAGCGGTTTCGGGGGCGTCGAGATGGACGAGGAGATTCGGCAGCAAAGCTGGGCGGACTTCTGGCTGCCTCGTTTTGATGGCGTATTCACGGAGGTCATTTCCAGCGGCCTGGTTGACTCGGAGTTGCTGCGGCAGATCGAGCGAGCGCGCTCCCACTTTCCTGTGGCCCTGGATATAGGCCGGCGCAGCACGCTGACGCACTATGACATCTGGTCGGGAAACGTGATGGTAGATTTCGAAGGATCCGGCTATCCCGGACAACCCTTTGTCAGCAGCTATATCGATATTCCCGGTTATTGGGCCGATTATGCCAGGGAGTTATCCTTTATGGAGATGTTCGGCTTGGCAAGCGACAGATTCTACGATCGCTACTGGAGCGCCTTTCCCAAGGATGAAGGTTTCCAGCTGCGCAAGAACATTTACAACCTGAAGATGCATCTGAAACACATCACGATGTATCCTGACGAGGCGTACTACCGGCAGGGGGCAGAGGCGGCCCTGCGCTTCATACAGCGGATTCTCTAGCTGCGGATCCGGATGCGGCAGGGCAGGAAAACTTTCTTTTGCGAAGGTGCATATTCGAAGTCGGAGCGGTGTTAGTATATTAGTAGAAACTAGAGCAGGGAGGTATTCGATGCCAGAAAAAATTACGGAAGAAGTGAAGGTCAAGGGCGAGGATCTGTTGAAGAAGGTGAAAGAGCTGATCCACGAGGGGAATATTCGGCGAATCATCATCAAGAATGAAAACGGGGAAACCTACATCGAAATTCCTCTGACCCTCGGCGTGGTGGGTATGGTCGTAGCGCCCGTGCTGGCTGCGGTGGGTGCGATCGCTGCTTTGGCCAGCAACTTTACGATCGAGATACAGAAGAAGGTATAAAGCGTCGGTAGAGGCTCTCTCCTACGGGAAGCGAGAGAGTCAGGGCAAAAGTGGCGTACATCACTGCAATTCCCGTGTTCCCGTTCTCACCGCCTGGCTGAAGGCAGGAGACGGCGTATACCATAGACCCGGCCAGCAACCCTCCCCCCAGTGTCAGCAGCAGATCGGTCCACTGGGGCTTTCCCCATCCGCTCATATCCAAAAGTTCCTTGGTCGCACCGGCGACAAGCGCTCCGCCCAAGCCCAGACCGGCTACCAAGAGGGCGCTGCGGTGATTGTTTCCCGTGTCAATGAGGGGATAGGCCACGGCACTAACCAGCAGCGTGCTGGAGGCGCCGGCCAGGATGTGCAGGGCAGCGGAATTACCTGTATCTTTATCCGCGCTCTCCCCTGCACGTACACGCGGAGCGTTTACGAGCAGGATAACGAGGCAAATAATGCAAACTGTGCCGCCTGCCTTCATGTATCGTGTTGAATTGTACGCCATTCGGCGGGATTTTTAATAGGTATCCCCCAGAAATCGGGTCAGTTTGACCCAGCACCAATATTAAAATTTCTTATCTGTGGCAAAATAACACAAGTCTGTTTCATGCCGTCCCGGCAGGTCTCTCTATTCACTATTTATATGTACTATATAAAGTTAAAGAAGGCATCAGCAATAAAATTGGCACGATTTTTGAATTTTACTATATAGAGACTATTCGGTAAACGAGGAGGTGTACAATGGCTTTAGTACGTTGGTACGACAGGGATCTGGAGCCGACGAGCACCTTTGACTGGCTCCAGCGGCAAATCAATGAATTGTTCGACTTTCCCAGGATTCCGGAAAGTCGCGGCTTGTTCGACAGGCGGGTCTCTCCGGCTATAGATGTCATAGAGCACGCAGATCGCTTTACCGTTGAATGCGATCTTCCGGGTATCAGTCAGAAGGACATCGATATTTCCATTGCTTCCGGTGTTTTGACCATCAAGGGAGAAAAGAAGGTGGAAAAGCAGTCGGAGAACACCAAGGTCTACCGAAAAGAGACTTGGGAGGGAAGCTTTCAGCGGACCCTATCACTGCCCACGGGGGTGGATTCAGACAAGGTGGAAGCGACCTTCAACAACGGCGTCTTGAAAATCTCCCTTCCCAAACGGGAGGAAGCCAAGACCAAACGCATCGAGCTCAAGACCAAGTAGATGAGGAGGAGATCCATGGCCAAAGATGTAGAGGTGAGAAAAGAACGAGACCGAGAGCAGGTTCAGTTCGTCAGGCCGTTCTGCTCTATCTGCGAAGAGCAGGCCGGGGCGATCAAGCTGAAGATCGAGATGCCGGGGGTCGCCAAGGAACAACTGGTTATCGATATAGACGGCAATGAGCTGCAGATCACCGGAAAGCGTGAAACCACCTTAGGCACCGAAGGAAACTATCTAATTAGAGAACGGCCGTCGGGAAACTATCGGCAGGCCTATACCATCGATGACACGATCGATCGGAACAAGATCGAGGCTTCACTGGAAGGCGGGGTGCTTACCCTGACCCTGAATCGCAAAGAGTCGGAAAAGCCTCGCAAGATCACGATCAAACCAAGCTGAGACGCGAAGATCCGTACAGAATCGGGATCGGGCTACACCCCGATCCCTTTTTTTTGGTGAGCCCATTTTGGATCACCATGGCCGTGCGTTGGATCGAAGCCGAATGGAAGAACCGTCATGAATTTGTTATCATGTTACCCGGCGGTTTCGGCATTGTCCCGACTCGGCATTACCCGGACTGTGAATGAAATAGAATTACTTGCCAAGAGAGGTGAATAGTGTATGGATATCAGACATGCGGTGCACCCCGAACAGGCCAGAACCTTTGACACGGAAGAGCTTCGCAAGAGTTTTCTTATCCAGGAGCTCTTTTCTCCGGGAAAGATCAGACTCGTGTACAGTTACTACGATCGCCTGATCGTGGGTGGGATTCAGCCCGCTTCACCCCTGAAGCTGGAGGTGGATGAACGGATCATCGGTTCGAAGTACCTTCTGGAACGCCGGGAGATGGGGATCATCAATATCGGAGGCGAGGGCATAATCAAGGTCGACGGAAGCGATTACACTCTGGGCAACAAAGATGCCCTGTATATCGGTGCCGGTGTCCAGAATGTTACTTTAACCTCGGCGAACGAGAATCAACCGGCAAAGTATTATCTTCTCTGCGCTCCGGCTCATCAAAACTATCCGACCACGAAGATCTCGATGCAGGAATCCGAGCCGCTTCACCTCGGTTCCGATGAACAGAGCAACAGGCGGACGATCTACAAGTTTATCCACCCTGATGGAGTGCGCAGCTGCCAGCTGGTGATGGGCTTGACGATTCTGGCGCCGAAGAATGTCTGGAACACGATGCCCACCCATACCCACGAACGGCGTATCGAGGCCTACTTCTACTTCGATTTTCCCAAAGACGATGTGGTCGTGCACCTCATGGGTCAGCCATCGGAAACCCGCCATCTCATCCTCCGCTCGGAGGAGGCGGTCCTTTCTCCCAGCTGGTCGATTCATTCGGGGGTGGGAACGCGCAACTACAGTTTCATCTGGGGGATGGCTGGGGAGAACCAGGCGTTTACGGATATGGATGATGTTCCCACGGCGAGTCTCCGGTAGGAGTTAAGCATGATACTAGAGCAGTTCCGATTGGATGGCAGGGTGGCCGTTGTGACCGGTTCCGGCACCGGATTGGGAGAAGCCATGGCCATCGGACTGGCCGAAGCCGGGGCCGACGTCGTCGGTGTGTATAACAACCACGTTCCGGAGGCTGCAAAATCCGCAATCGAAGATTTGGGCAGACGTTTTCTGCCGGTTCAGGCGGATCTGATCAGCATCGAGCCGGTTCCGAAGATCGTGGAAAGCGCCGTCTCCCAATTCGGCAGGCTCGATATCCTGGTGAATGACGCGGGAATCATCCGCCGTGCTCCCTCCCTGGAGTACAGTGAGAAGGACTGGGATGAGGTGATGAACATCAACCTGAAGTCCCTCTTCTTCCTTTGCCAGGCTGCGGCCAGGCAGTTTATGAAGCAAGACAGTGGCGGTAAAATCATCAACATCGCTTCCATGCTGTCGTTTCAAGGAGGCATCCTGATACCTCCCTACACGGCCAGCAAGAGCGGGGTGCGGGGATTGACCCAGCTGCTGGCCAATGAATGGGCAAAGCACAACATCAACGTCAATGCCATCGCTCCGGGGTATATGGCCACCAGCAACACCGAACCCCTTCGGAAAGATCCCAAGCGGGGACCGGCGATCCTGGAGAGGATACCGGCGGGGCGCTGGGGTAGTCCTGAGGACCTCAAGGGGGCTGTTATCTTCCTGGCTTCGGATGCTTCGAACTATGTGAACGGATTTACCCTGGCTGTCGACGGGGGCTGGCTGGGTCGCTGAAGGTGTGCTTTGCCCGTGCGGATTGGAACAATGATCATGCAGGGTTGCAGGAGTATATGTTTGCTTCCTATGCCGGTTTCGTCCATCGATAGGCGCAGGAGGAGGCGTACATCAAATGGGTAGAAACCGTTTTCTTGTGACAGGTGCCCAGGGTTTTATCGGCAGTTGGGTGACAAGGAATCTGCTTGACAGGGAGCACGAGGTGATCGCTCTCGACGTCCATTCCAGGCCGGTGCGACTTTCCCTTCTGATTTCTCCAGAGAAGCTGAAGAAAATCCGTTTCGTTCGTGGGGATATCAACAGATTTAGGCAGATAAAGAAACTGGTGGAGGACTGTGCTGTTTCTCACGTGATACATCTGGCGGGAGTGCAAACACCTGAGTGCAGAGCAAAACCGATCCTCGGGGCAGTGGTCAATGTGTTAGGCACACTTACGCTCTTCGAAGCGATAAAGGCATGTAAGGATCAGGTGAAATGTGTGGTCTACGCCTCCTCGGGAGCGGTTCTGGGTACGGATGAGGACTACGGCTCCCACCCCATCGGGGATGACGCTCCTCGAATCCCCGGCACTCTCTATGGCGTGTACAAGGCGACGAATGAGGAATGTGCTCGGATCTACTGGCAGGACGAAGGGATCCGGAGTGTCGGCCTCAGACCCCCGGTGGTATATGGCGTTGGTCGAGACAAGGGCTTGACCGCTGGAACGACACTGGCCATCAAAGCGGCAATGCTCGGGCAGCCCTATGAAATCGGATTTGGAGGTGCGGTGAATGTGGAGTATGCCGATGACGTTGCCAATTCATTCATTGCCTGCGCCCTGAAAGCACCAGAAGGTGCGCCCGTCTACAACATGCGCGGAGAAGTCCTTGAGGTGGACGACATGATCGCTGTGATCGAAGACATTTTCCCGCTATCAAAGGGTGAGATCACCTGCGCGAAGCAGAGGAATATAATGGCGAACGATGTTTCGGACGCGGGGCTTCAGTCGCTGATCGGACCCTTGTATCCGCTCAGTTATGAGGAAGGGGCAAAGCGGACTGCTAATCTCTTCCAGACACTTCTTAGAGACTGCCGACTTTGACATGTGACCCGTGCTCCTTTACCCCCGCGTTCATCTGAATTTGTCAAGTTTGTGCCCCCAACATTTCCGATCAGGTCACGCATTCCTTGTGAAAAAATAAATATAAAAAACCTTGACAACGGTCATATTTATGATATCATGCCGTAATAATAAGAATATAATTAGAGTATAATTCAAAAGATGGGTAAATTTTCTATCTGATTATTGAGGTAGTAGGTCGGTTGTTGTATATCAATGGGCATCAATAAATAGAGCGTTGCTCTATAAAAAAATTTGAGGAGGTTAAAAGGATGAAGAAAATCATTATGGGAATGGTTTTCATGGTTGTTGTCGCTGCCTTAGTAATGGCAGGCGGTGCCGCGGGCAAGGGCGAGAGTTTTGTGCTGAAGTACAACCAGCTCGAAAATGAAGAACATCCGCAGGGTGTTACCGAGACGAAGTTCGCCGAAAAGATCGAAGAGCTTTCCGGCGGCCAGATCAAGGTTGAAACCTACTACAGCGGTACGCTGTTCACCCAGGAAGGGGAAGTCACCGCCATGATGACCGGTGATCTGGATCTGTCGACCCTGGCTTTCCAGGACATGGGTCCCTATCTTCCCGCGGCAAACATGTTTGCAGCTCCGTACATCTTCACCAGCTATGAGCACATGGAAAAGGTCTTCGCCCTGGATTCGAAAGTTGCCGCCGACTTCTACAAGATGGTGTCCGACGCCTGCGGGTACACGCCCCTGGCAGCCATGACGCAAGGATCCCGGACCATCAACACAAAATGGGAAAAGCCGATCATGAGGCCGGAGGACATGCAGGGAATGATCCTGCGGATGCCCAACGCCCCGGCCTGGATCGCCGCAGGCGAGTCAATGGGCGGTAAAATCGTTCCAATCGCCTATTCCGAGGTCTATACAGCCCTGCAGACCGGTACGGTGGAGGCACAGGACAACCCCCTGCCCGGCACCTACGCCATGAAGTTCTACGAGGTTACCAAGCAGATTTCCCTCACCAAGCACATCATCGACGTGAAACTGCTGTGCGTGACCGACGGTGTTTGGAATAAGATGACGGATCAGCAGAAGAAGTGGATGCGTGAAGCCGCGGCATATGCCTGTGCCGAGGGCAGTAAAACCACGTACAAGCAGGAGGAAGATCTCCTGAAATTCATGAAGGACTACGGGATGATCATCACCTATCCGGATGTCGAGGCCTTCCAGAAGCACTCCTTCAAATATTATCAAGACAAAGGCCTGACCAAAGAATGGAATATGGATCTGTACAACCGCGTGCAGGCACTGAAATAGCGGCAGGGGGGATCCTTGCCGGTATATAAAAACAGGCGCTGCTGCGTGCAGCGCCTGTTTGGCAATAGGGTAATGCTGTAGATTGGGGGGACACTGACCATGAGGCAATTGAGGAAAATCGTTCGCTGGTTCATAGATTTTATCGAGGTATTTCTGCCTATCGCCGTGTTTGTCGCGTTGTTTCTCGCTTTCCTTACGAACGTTTTCTTCCGCTATGTCGTTAAGAATCCTCAAAACTGGACGTTCGAATTTTCTGTCAATGCTTTTGTAGTTGTGGGTCTTTTGGGGGCCTGCGCCGCCTATCGAAAAGAAGACCACGTCGTTTTTGATCTGTTATACACCCGATTGAATGCCAGGGGCCAGAACATCCTTCGTGTGCTTGGATCCATCATCGTGATCGTATTTTTCTCGATCGCCCTTCCCGGATCCATCAGGTATCTGGTGAAGCTTCCGGCGGTAACCTCGATCATGAGGATACCTCTGCGCTTTGTCTTCGTTGCCTACCCCATTCTGTTGATTTCTACCGTAATCCGGTCGGTATACCGCCTCATCCTGGATATCAGGATGTATCGGAACAAGAGCTACGTGCAGGTCTACAACACAGAAGAGAGGGATGCGTTGATATGAGCTGGTATCTACTCATACCGTTTGCCTTCCTGATCCTTGCGTTCGTAATCCGTATGCCCATCGGCCTGGGCATGCTGGCCGGTTCGATTGCCTATTTTCTTGCCAAGGGCCTGAGCCTGGGCTCGCTGCTCAACACCGTGTGCTACGGCCTGACCAACGCCTACATTCTCATCGCTATCCCGCTGTTTGTATTCACCGCCAACGTGATGAACTCCAGCGAGGTGACGGACAAGATCTTCGACTTCGCCAGATCGTTGATCGGCCGCAGGCACGGGGCGACCGGTTACGTCAACATAGTGGCCTCGTTGATCTTCGCCGGGATGACCGGAAGTGCAGTGGCCGATGCTTCCGGCTTGGGCACGCTGGAGATTGCACAGATGAAGAAAGAAGGCTACGACATGCCCTTCTCCTGTGCGATCACCGCATCCACGGCGGTGATCGGGCCCATCTTTCCTCCCTCTATCCCATTTGTCATCTACGCCATGATTTCCGGCGCCTCGGTGGGTAAGCTGTTCATGGGCGGCATGGTGCCGGCGATCATCCTCTGCATCGTAATGGGGGTCTACGTGTACTTCGTTTCCAAGAAGCGAGGCTATCCGATCGGTGCCAAGGTCACCTTCAGGTATTTTGTTAGCAGTACGCTAAAGGCCGTACCGGCGCTGCTGACTCCGGTCATTCTCCTGCTCGGGATCTATACGGGAATCATGACCCCGACGGAAGCCGGCGCCGTGGCGGCCGCCTACACGCTGGTGATCGCGTTTCTGGTCTACCGTACCCTGAACATCGGAGCTCTGGGAAGGATCCTGCTGAATACGCTGAGAACAACGGGAGCGATCTTCCTGGTGATAGCGGGTGCTTACGGTTTTTCTTTTATCGTCACCTCTGAACAGGTTTCAAAAATCGTCGTAAATGCCATGAGCGGAATTGTACACAGCCCCTGGGTGTTCCTGCTTTCGGCCAACTTTCTCTTCCTCATTCTCGGCGCACTGGTGGATGTAAATGTATCCGAGCTCGTGTTCATCCCCATCATCCTGCCCCTGGTGAAGTACTTTAACATCGATCTGGTTCATTTTGGCGTGCTGATCTGCCTCAACATGATGATCGGTCTGTTGACGCCGCCCTTTGGCATGCTGCTGTTTGTCACAGCCGGCATCGGCAGGGTATCCATGAAGGATCTGATACGAGAAGTGCTGCCGCTTATAGGCGTGCTGCTTGTAGCACTGGCCATCATCACCTATATCCCGGATACGGTGATGTTCATGACGCGTTTTCTGAAATGACCAGAGCAAAACTGGGCAGCGTATAGTAGCTATTGAAAGCTATATTTGCGTTTGATTTAGGAAATTCATGAAAACACTCGGCAATAAAAAGGTCATGGTCTATGAAAACCTGAAGCGGCGAATCATCGACTGCGAGCTTGTCCCGGGAATGCCCATCAACGAGGCGGATTTTGCCGGTGAACTCGGTGTCAGCAAGACTCCGGTGCGGGAAGCCCTGCGGCAGCTGGAGAGGGACGGCTTCGTGGAAAACGTACCCGGCCGGGGATCGGCGATTTCCCACCTCACTCCGGTGATTATCCGCGAAATATTGGAGATTCGGGAAATCATCGAAACCGGAGCGGCCAAACATGCTGCTCAATTTCAGCCTCACGATGAAGCGTTGATAAAAAAGCGGGCCGAGCACCAACAGCTGCTCAGGGAAGAGCCAGGAAAAGAATACGTCCATGAGTGGGGCGAGTGGGAGGATGTTCACCTATCCATCGTCCGGGCTTTGGGCAACCGGACGTTTCTCAAAATGTATGAAGATTTGCTGGACCGCATAAAAAGGATCAGAAACCATTTCGGTCAACGGTTTACCCAACGGCGCTTTCACGAGATTATCAGCGAGCACGTGGGGATCCTGGATGCCATTCTTGCGGGCGATCCGGATCGGGCAGAAGAGGCGGTCAGGAAACACCTGCAGAACGCCGGAGCCTTCCTCATGGGGCTGTCGGTCGCGCGGAAGGAGTAACTCTATGGTGCACGTTTACACTAAGGTACCCAGACCGGATCGAAAGCTGGTGGAAGCATTCAAAGATCTGGGAGCCGCCACGGTCTACGAGGCCGCCGGCCGCATGGGCTCCGTAGATCCTAGGATCAAGCCGCTGGCCAGGGGGTTCCGGCTGCTGGGGCCGGCTTTTACCGTCGAATGCCATCCGAAGGACAATTTGATGCTCCACAAAGCTCTGCAGATTGCTGAGAAGGGAGACGTTCTGGTTGCCTCCACTCAAGGCTATTCGGAAGCGGGATACTGGGGTGGCCTGATGTCCGGCTCCGCCGCAGCCCGGCAATTGGGGGGGCTGGCGATCGACGGCTGCGTAAGAGACAGCGCGGAACTGCTCGAACTGGGTTTCCCTGTTTTCTGCCGCGGCACCTGCATCCGGGGCACAACCAAAGGAATCCTCGGACGGGTCAACCACCCGATTGTATTTGGTGAGGTCGTGGTCAATCCCGGTGATCTGGTCCTGGGGGATGATGACGGACTTGTCATCATCCCACAGACGGACATCGAAACTGTGTTGAAAGCCTCCCAGGAGCGGGTAGCCAAGGAAGTGAAGAAGGCATCGGAGTTGACCAAAGGCGTCAGCAGCGTGGAGCTGAACAAACTTGAGCCGGTCTTCCGCTCTTTGGGGCTGGTCGAGGAGTAATGGTGAACGTCAGCTCCGATCACCTGAGGAGGATTGGTCTCGAACTGCTTCAAGCCGCCGGTGCCGGGCTGCAGGAAGCAGCACTGGTGTCTGAGAACCTGGTTGCGGCTGAACTGCGGGGCGTGCCGACTCACGGGATCAACCTTCTGCCCGCAATCCTTGAAAGAATTGCAGCCGGGCAGATGGACATCCCTACGCAATTGAAGGTGATCGCCGACGAGCTGGCGATAACGCACATCGATGGAGGCAACGGTTTCGGACAAACAGCGGCCGCAGAGGGCATGCGCCGCTCGATTGAGAAAGCCCGCCGCTACGGGATCGGTTTTTCCCTGATCCGCAACACCAACAATATCGGGTTGCTGGCGCTTTACTCGTTGATGGCTGCGAAGGAGGGAATGGTCGGCGTTTGTGCGTGCAATGGTGCCGCATCAATGGCTCCCTGGGGTGGAGCCGAGCCCTTCTTCGGTACGAATCCGTTCTCGATTGCAGTCCCCGGGGGTGCCGGGGATCCCGTTGTGCTGGACATGTCGACTACGGTGGTGGCCCGGGGAAAAATCAGGCGCGCGGCGAGGCTGAAGGAACGAATTCCCTTTGGCTGGGCCCTCGATGCCAGCGGTGCGCCCACCGACGATCCAGAAGCGGCCATTCAGGGGACCTTGATGCCCGTGGGAGAATACAAGGGATACGGTATGGCTTTTTTCATCGATCTGATCTGCGGACTGCTGTCCGGGTCGAGCTACGCTCGCGCCGTGCGTACATTTCACAAGCCTGATGGTCCGACCGGTGTGGGTGTCATGACCCTGGCGATCGACATCAATCGATTTATGCCGCTTGACCATTTTTCAAAGCTGATCGATGAACATATCCGGATGATTCGGGGTTCGACCAAAGCCAGAGGGCAAAACAGGATCTACCTGCCGGGAGAGATCGAGGTCGAGCGGGAAGACTTGAATAAAACCCGGGGCGTGGAGGTTGATTCGCCGGTTGTGAAGGCGATCGATGCTCTTTTGGAAAAGCGGGGTATAGGCTTGCGCTTGGGGGACGGAGAGGTGCAGGCGTGAACAAGATCCTGAGGGTGAATGCACGTACCGGTGAGACAAGGTGGCAAACCTGCTCAGAAGACGAGCAGAAGTGGGGCGGGCGTTCCTTCATCGCCCATCACTTTCTGAAGGAAGTTGATCCACTATGCGATCCTCTGGGGAGAAACAACCGGCTGATCATCGCAGCGGGGCTCCTGGGAGATATTTCCGTGACCACGGCCGGACGTGTTTCCGTAGGCGGCAAGAGCCCGCTGACCGGAGGGATCAAAGAGAGCAATGTCGGTGGGGCTGTCGGAAAAAATATGGCCCGACTCGGGTTGAAGACGGTAGTGCTGGAAGAGGCTCCGGACAGCCCGAAGCCCCGGGTCCTGCTCATCCGCAAGGACCATGCAGAGCTGATCGATGAGCCGGAACTGCAGGGCAAAGCGACTTCAGAGACCTTGAAGATTCTCCGAAAACGATTCGGTGATCAAAATGGTTTGCTCTGTGTAGGTCCGGCCGGAGAGATGGGCTTGTCCGGCGCCTGCGTGGCTACGACGGATCACACCGGAGTCCAGCTGCGAGTAGCCGGACGGGGCGGCCTTGGTGCAGTCATGGGGGTGAAGGGCGTCAAGGCGGTTGTATTTGATGCCGAAGGAGCCGAGTCGCGGAGCCCGGCGGACCGTGCCGCCCTCACCGCCGCCAGCCGCGAGCTCAACAAGATCCTGCGGGACGATCCCAAGACGGACAACCGCCACAACTTCGGTACGCCCGCGGTGCTCTCCCTGTGCAATGCCTTGGGTATCCTGCCCACGCGCAATTTTCGCTTCGGACAGTTTGAGCAGGCGGAATCGATTTCGGGCGAGATGATTGCCGAGTTGATTGACAAGCGCGGCGGGGAAGGTCGAAAGGGATTACCCTGCGTACAGGGGTGCATTATCGCCTGCTCCAACGTCTTCGCCGATCCTTCAGGCAGGACCACGGTGGCCTCCCTTCAGTACGAAAACATTGGCCTCCTGGGATCGAACTGCGGGATCGGGGACGTGGATGCGGTGGCCGAATTGAACCATCTCTGCAACCAGGTCGGGGTCGACACCATTGAAACCGGCGCAGCCATCGGCGTGGCTATGGAAGCTGGGATCATTGCCTTTGGCGACGTGGAGGGCGCAAAGGATCTTCTCCGCCAGGTGGGAAAAGGGACGCCCCTTGGCCGCATCATCGGCAGCGGGGTTGTCACAACCGGACGGGTTCTCGGAGTGCGCAGGGTGCCGGCGGTGAAGGGACAGGCCATGCCGGCCTACGATCCCCGATCCCTGAAGGGGATCGGGGTAACCTATGCCATGTCTCCGATGGGGGCGGATCATACGGCCGGCAATGCCCTGGAAACCGCCAGAAGCCACGATCCCCTCAGCCGGGAGGGGCAGGTGGAGATCTCGTTGCGGCTTCAGATTCGGGGAGCCATTCTGGACAGCCTGGGGGTTTGCCTGTTTATCCGTCCTGCCTTCGTCAAGGATCCTTCCCTGGCTGCGCGGCTGCTAAATGCCAGCTACGGCTGGAAATGGACTTATCAGGATGTCAGGAACATGGGACTCGAGTGCCTTGAGGTCGAGCGGGAGTTCAACCGCCGTGCAGGGGTAGCGGACGATCAGTGTGATCTACCCGAGTTCATGCGAACAGAGCCGTTGCCGCCGCATGACAGCATATTCGACATACCGAAAGAGGATATGGATAGGATCTGGGCGGCGCAATTGCCGGAGGATGTGTTTTGAAAAAGGCGCGAGGGAATAACATACTCGACGCCCAGGTCTGCCTTGTGACGGGAGCTTCCCGGGGAATCGGGGAAGCCATCGCCCGGCGGTTCCAAGAAGCTGGCGCCAGACTCGTGCTTCTCGATGTTGATACCGAAGGAGCCGAGCAGATAGCCCGCGACCTGGATCCTTCGGGCGACCGGATACTGTGCCAGCGGGCGGATGTGACCCAAGACCAGGAAGTTCAGGTCGCCGTGGAACAGGCTGTCAGCCGCTTCGGCAGGATCGACGTCGCGGTGAATGTCGCCGGGATTATCCGGCACCTTCCTATCGAGCAGATGAGCCTGGAGGATTTCGAGAGCGTTGTGCGGGTCAACCTCACGGGGACCTTCATCGTCTGTAAAGCGGTGATTCCCATCATGAAGAAGCAGGGCAGGGGGAAGATCGTGAATATGTCCTCTTTGGCAGGACGTACGGGACGGCCGGGAGTGGGGGTCAATTATGCCGCTGCCAAGGCCGGCATCATCGGTCTGACCCAAACACTGGCTCGGGAGGCGGGTCCTGCGGGAGTCTATGTCAACGCCATTGCTCCCGGTCCCATTCTTACAAAACTAACCCAGCAGGTGGGTCCGGAAGTTTTTGCAAAATGGAATGTCGGCAGGGCGGTTGAGAAAGACGGATTGCCGGAGGATGTGGCCGAAGCGGCACTGTTCCTCGCTTCGCCCGGATCCGACTGGATCACAGGAGTTACACTGGACATCAACGGCGGAATTCTCATCCGTTAACTACATACAAAGGAGGACAGCATGCCATCAGCCGTAGCGGTTCACATCAAAGACGTGAAGGGAGAAAAGCGGGATCCGCCGCGGGTTTCCTGGATACTGGTATCGGAAAAAACCGTCGGTGCAAAGAACCTGGCCGTGGGTATCAATGAGACAGCGCCGGGAAGCATGGTGCCTGAGCACGAGCACGGTGCGGAGGAAGAGGTGATGCTCTTTCTTTCCGGGCGGGGGAAATTCGTAACCGAAGATCAGGAGATACCTTTGGAACCGGGGGTGTGCGTCTTCAACCCGCCCGGGGGCAAACACAAGATCTTGAACACCGGCGATGAGGTCCTGAGATTTGTCTGGATCTACTCGCCGCCTTTGGCCGGCCATCGCAAGTGAAACAATTATGAATAGAGAAGGACTGTAAATTATGAGCAAATGGAAACTGCCGCCGGAGGGCGGTCATATGGAGAAGCCTTCGAAGATCTACTATCAGACCATGACGAAGAAGGACGTGGAGGAACGCCTCAAGGTCAACGACGTACTGCTGATCCCGCTGGGTTCCACGGAGAACCACGGGGACGGTCAGCCCTACGGTGAGGATACCTTCATAGTAACTCGAATGGCGGAGATGATTGCCCAGAAAACGGGCTGCACGGTTTCAGAGCCGGTATGGTTCGCCTCCCATCCCTTTTCCCATCTCGGGCAGAAGGGAACGGTGCCGATCCCGGATCAGGTGAACTCAGCCTATATCCGGGCCCTTATCTGCGGATTTTGGAACGCCGGTTTCCGCAAGCAGATCTACATGGGCAGCCACGGTCAGGAGTACATTATTCCCTCAGCCATCCAGGAGTGGGGTAAGAGATACCAGGTTCCTGCGGTGATCATCTTTCTGGATGTAACCAAGATCATGGGCGAGGGCCTGAAAGACAAAGCTCACGGCGGACCTTTCGAAACACCCTTCCGACACGGAGATGAGGCGGAAAACTCCCTCTGTCTGGCCCTGTTCCCCGAGTTCGTGCAGATGGAAAATGTGGTGGATACGAAAACCTGGGGATTTCTGCCGGAGGGACACATCGACAAGGGCGGGGATATCTACAACTATCCGATCCCCGGTCAGAGTCACATCGGAGGAGGGGGCGTAGAGTTTGCCCTCTATCCGGAGGGGGTGCTGGGCAAGCCGTCCCTGGCCAAGGCCGAGAAAGCCTACCAGGCCATAGAGACCTATCTGGACTACGTGGTCCGGCTGCACGACGACATCCTGGAAAAATTCCCTCCGGGTGTATTGCCGGAAAGCAAATACATGACTCAGCGTGAAAAAGAGGAGATCGATAAACTGCTGAAAGGTCCTTCCGACGGCGGCAAGCATATCTACACTCTCGGCTGGCCGCCGTAAGCCTGGTTTCCTCTGGCCATCCAGAGCAGCGGATGAGCGATGGACTGAGTCTGTTTGACCGATTTGAAGAGGAGCTAATTGATGCGATTGCCAGAGGTTGATCGCTCATTGGATTATTTCGAAGAAAGCATCGACTTGGAGCACATCAGGAAAATCGAACAGCTGAACTACGATGCGCTCCACTTCGGGGAGATTCCCTATTTGCCGCTGACGGTCCGAACGGCCCCTGAGGGTTTCGAGCCCTTCCCCATGGAGGACGTTTTTGATGATCCGGAGAAGATGCTGTACAACGAGCTGCTGACCAGCACGTTTCACTCCTCTTACAACAGCGATGCGGTTTTCGTCCACAGCTTTCTCTGCGGCGGCGGTTCACTCCATTACTGCGGACTGGAAAGGGATTGGCATTACCAGGAGATGAGCGACACAACCTGGCGATTGTCGGCTGGGGCGTGAACAACGGCCCCGGACACCTGGAAGAGCTCTACAGTTTCGGTATCCGCACCGGCATGCAGCTCATGGCAATCGTGGATAGCGCCGAGCTGGGAAAAGAAATTGTGAAACGCCACGAACAACGAATGGCTTCTTAATTGGGGAGGTTTTGCTAGATGTCCAAAAACAACAAACCAGTACGACTGGCCTCGATCGGTGTGGGAATGATCGGTCATGTGCACGCGGAGATAGCCGCGGGAATGGAGGAATGCGAGTACGTAGCTTTGTGCGACGAAGATCAATCGAAGGCGAAAATGGCGCAGGAGCTCGGGGTAAAATACTACAGTGATTTCAGGGAGATGATCGAAAAGGAAATCCTCGACGGTGTCATCATATCCCTGCCCAACGAGCTGCATGAACCTGTGGGTTCCACCTGTGCAGGGAGGGGACTCCACATCATGATGGAAAAGCCCATCGCTCCCACCGTGGAGGCGGCGGAAAAGCTGATCCGCAGCGCCCACGCCAATCAGGTCGAACTGCTTATTGCCCACCACAGACGCTTTAATCCGATGGTCGTGGCTACACGAGAGATGATCCGCAACGGCGAGCTGGGGGACATCGTAGGCATATCGGTGCTGTGGTCCATGTACAAACCAAGTGAGTATTTTGTAGCCGGCCCTTGGAGAAAGAAGAGGGGAGGAGGCCCCCTTCTCATCAACACGATCCATGAGATGGACAATTTACGCTTCATATACGGCGAAATCGAAAGGGTGTATGCCGAGGCAAGCAATAAAACCCGCAAGTTCGAAGTCGAAGATACCGTATGTGTTACGGTGCGGTTTACCGATGGAGTGCTTGCCAGCGTGTTGATGTCTGATACCGCACCCTCTCTGTGGGCCTACGAGGCCACGATGGGTGAGAACAAATTCTTCTTTCCCACGAAAGGGGATACATACCACTTTTTAGGCAGCAAAGCATCTTTGACGTTTCCGGGAATGGTAAAGGTCTACTATGCCGACCCTGCAAAAATGGGCTGGCAGTATCCTTTGACTACGGAACACCTCGATATCAAGAGCGCCGATCCTTATCCGGAACAAGTGTCACATTTTTGTAGGGTAATCAGGGGAGAAGAAAATCCGAGAACCAGCGGCGAAGACGCGCTCAGAACATTGCGCGTGCTCTCGGCTTTAATCGAATCTGTAGAAAAGCGTAAACCGATCACTGTCGAGTATTCACCGTGAAAGTTTCACCCCAACTTCTGTTACGAACAAAGCATTGAGCATCTGGATGACTGGTTGATACAAGGAGGACACCATTGAAAGCGATAGTCAAGACAGATCAGAAAGCCGGTTCATTTGCAGTTAAAGACATACCGGTCCCGAAGCCGAAGGCGATGGAGGTCCTTATCCAAATCAAAGCCACCGGACTGTGTTATACCGATATGTCGATCCTGAATGGGCAATACAAAGGACGGAAACCCGTACCCATACCGATGATCATGGGCCATGAGGGCGCAGGGATCATCGCCGAAGTGGGAGCAGAGGTGAGCACGCTGGAGGTCGGCCAACGGGTAGGGTTCGAGGCGCTGGGCGGCTGCGGCAGGTGCTACAACTGCAGGACAGGCAACAAGAATATGTGTACCGATTGGAATCACATCGGCATCACCTATGACGGTACCTTCGCCGAATATATGGTCATCCCCGAATCCCTGCTTCACGTATTGCCGGACGACGTAGAGTTCGCCGATGCCGCTCTGCTCGAGCCGCTGGGGCTGGTGGTGAGATCTATCGAACATATACAACCTGTGATCGGTGAAAGCGCTGTAATCGTCGGTCCCGGAACAGTCGGGCTGCTGCATCTGCAGGCCCTCATTGCGGCGGGCGTTTCCAAGCTGATTGTAGTGGGGCTGGATGTCGACAAGTTCAGGTTCGGGATCGCGGAAAAATTGGGAGCGACCCATATCGTTAATGGAAGCAAGGAGGATCCGGTCGATGCGGTATTGAACATCACCGATGGGCTGGGTGCCGACATCGTAGTGGAAACAGCGAGCTCTCCTAAAGTCTGGGACTTCCTCCTTGATATCGTGGCTGCAAAAGGCCGGATTTCACCTTTCGGGCTTTATCCCGAATCCGGTTTCAAGCCTCTCGCGCTCATTCGAAAAGGTGTAACGATCTACGGGGATGTCGCTTTTCTGCAGAGACACTTCATACGAGCGATCCGCTGGCTTGAATCCGGAAAGGTTTCGGGACAAGCCCTGGTAACGAAACGATTTTCTCTGGATCAGGCCCAGGAGGCCTTCGACGCCTTTAAGCACAAAGAAACCGTGAAATGCCTTTTCGAACTCTGATGTCGGGTGTCCGGAAATACAACAGGTACAGGTGATATGAACCGCAAGAATAAACCTCCCTTTGATGCGAGCAAGCTCTTTGCCCTGATGGAGAATTTGGAGACCGACCTGCTTCTGGCCTCAAGCCGCCACAATATCCGCTATCTCACGGGGGGGTACTATTATCCCCTATACATGTGGGATGCTCATGCCCGAAGAACACAGTATCTATCTTTTTTGGCAATCGTACGGAATTCCCTTGGCGATACATTTTATGTAGGCCGGCCCGGCGAACGGGAGGTGATGCAGGAAGCGGAGGTGTGGCCAGAGCTGTGCTTCGAGAGCGAGAGGATTGGGAGTCTGTCGACCGCGGCCAGGATCGTAGAAGTGCTGAAGCAGCGGAACCTGGGTACCGGACGGATTGCCGTGGAAATGCCGTCGCTGCCGGCGGATGTCTTTGAACTGCTTAAAACCCAACTGCCCCGGGCAGAGTTTGTGGACGCTGTTCCCATGATGGACAAACTTCGGGCCGTCAAAACGCCCGAGGAAATCGAGATAATCCGCAAAGGTACGAAGAAGAATCTGGAAGCACTGAAAACGGTTTTGACCTCGGGAAGGGATGGATCTACAACCGCGGAGATTGCCCAAGCTGTTTCCAGGGAGTTCCGCCTCAGGGAGCTTCATTTCTTGTACGCTCTGGTGTGTGCAGGACCGGAGTTCTTCAGGGCGCCATCGGAAAAGCGAAGCTGGAGGCGGGATCGTGCGCTGCATATCGATGCCGGCGGATTGGCCGCAGGCTACGTCGTAGAGCTGTGTAGAATGGGGTATCTCGGAAAGCCCTCGGCGATCGCGGATGACCTGTTGCAGGGATGCCGGGATTTAGAGAAGGTGGTGCTCGGGGTACTTCAGCCGGGAATCGAAGGCGGTAACCTGCAGAGAAGCGCGGATGCCTTCCTGGAGAAACATCCTATTGGCGAGCACGGCAAGTTTATCGCGCACGGAATCGGCCTGGTCCATCACGAGGATCCGGTGATAAACTCAGGTTCTACCGATCTTATGGAGGAGGGAATGGTGCTGTCCATTGAAATGGAGTTCCGATATCCGCAAGTGGGCCACATAAAACTGGAAGATATGGTTGTGATTACCAAAACCGGAAATGAGGTGCTCAGCCCGGAAGGCAGGGAGTGGTTCATCTCCATTCCCTGACCAGGATATTGTTAATCTCCGGCTCGAGGGATTTAGGATTTCTGCTACTGCCGAGAGTACGTCGATGAAGAAGGTCAGTATTTCCTTGTACGGAACGTTACGGATGAAAAAGCCGGATTTCGCAGACCGAGATCTCGTGCAGACGAGAGCGACTTCCGTGGGGGAATTGCTCGACGAATTAAATATCCCCAAGGGCCAGGCGGCAATTGTTTTCGTGAATGAAAAGCGGGCTCGATTTGACTCAGAGATACAGGATGGAAACAACATCAAGATCTTTCCGATGCTGGGAGGCGGATAGCCTAGTCCCCGGCGCAAAGAGATGGTAAAAAGAGATGGTTAGCGTACACACAAAATTAATCAGCCTGTTGGGTTTCCCGTTGGAACAGACCCTTGCTCCCCAAATGTTCAATGAAACCTTCCGAATACTAAATCTGGATTATTTTTATTTTCCCATTGAAATTGGAAATGACAAGCTGGAAGCGGTTGTGAACGGCATCCGGTGCATGAACTATGCGGGATTCAACGTTACCAAACCCAATAAGATCAAGATATTGGACTATCTGGATGAATTGGACGAACTGGCGGAAATAATCGGCTCTGTCAATGTGGTTACCATGAGAAACGGGAAGCTCAAAGGGTACAATACCGATGGAATCGGATTTGTGCAGGCGTTGCTAGACCAGACGAGCATGGATCTCAGTACAAGCACATTTCTTATTTTAGGCGCAGGCGGGGCCTCCAGGGCTGTGAGTTCCACGTTGGCCTCCCAAGGTGCGAAAAAACTGCATATAGTGGATAAAATCGATGAAGCCAGCGCCTCTTTAGTGAAAAATATCAATCGCAAGATCAGGGAATGTGCTGAGTTCATCCCTTTTGACAAGGCACCGCTCCGAGAGCTTATGCAAAAGAGCAATGTGCTGGTGAATGCTACAGGAGTCGGCATGCCCCCTGATATTGAACACACGCCGGTGAACAAGGAGTTTTTACACAAAGACCTCCTTGTGTGCGATCTCATCTACAATCCTCTCAAGACCAGGTTGCTTCTTGATGCGGAAGAAGCGGGATGCAGGACCATGAATGGAATCGACATGGCGATCATTCAGGGAATAAAGGGCTTTGCTTTGATGACGGGCCTGCCCGAGCCGGCTGCGATCATGAGGGAAACCATGTACAAGCTAATCGCGGATAGGTAACAAAGACGGGCTGGTAGAATTCCGCGCGCCGGGGGCTATGAAAAGCGACCATTCCATGCCATCCTATGGCTCGACGAAAGCGTACAGCAGCTGCGCCCGATCAGGCGGGAGCGTGAAACAGTAGCAGGCGGGAGCGGTGAGGAAGCATATTGCGGTTATTCACGGTCCAAATCTAAACATGCTGGGCAAGCGGGAAGTCGGAATCTACGGCGGCAAGACGATGGAAGACATCAACAACGCTGTCGCCGCCGAGGCCCGCAAGCTCGACGTCACCGTGGAGTTCTACCAGTCGAACACGGAAGGGGAACTGGTTACATTCATTCAGCAGTGCCGGGGACGGGCGGACGGGATACTGCTGAACGCGGGTGCATACACGCACTACTCCGTTGCCCTTCGTGATGCTATCGCTGCAGCCCAAGTTCCTACAGTTGAAGCTCACATCTCGAATATCTACAAGAGGGAAGCCTTCCGTCACATCTCCGTTATCGCACCTGTATGTGTTGGTCAAATTTGCGGCTTAGGCGCTTTCAGTTACATTGCGGGACTGCGGGCATTGATCGAGGAGAGACTGGACCCCTGGTTGGTTTGAAGGTGCATGGGCAAGGAGTATGTATTGAAGAAGAAGAGCTTTCTGGTAATTTCAGGACCCAATTTGAATCTTCTGGGAACCCGTAAGACCTCCATCTATGGGAGAGGATCCCTGGAGGATATCCATCGCGGTCTACAGCAGCGGGCAGAAGAGCTGAATGTGAGCGTTGAATGCAGGCAGTTCAACAGCGAGGGGGCGATCGTCGACTGCCTGCAGGAAGCGCCCGGACGCTTTGACGGAATTATCATCAACGCCGGCGCTCTGGCCCACTACAGCTATGCACTGCGCAGTGCCATCGGCGCCACGCTCCTGCCGTGTGTGGAAGTTTTCATTTCCAACGTGTACGCCCGGGAAGAGGAGTTCCGGCACAAATCGGTAATAGCGCCGGTATGCGTCGGTGTAATTTCCGGTTTTGGTAAAAAGAGCTACTTACTGGCCTTGGACGCCTTGGTCAATCTGACCGAGGTATAGGCGAAGGAAACGGCGCATGGGTGTTCAGTGGGGCAAAATGGTGAGGGAACTGGCCCAGGTGGAGCAGGCCGCCTCCGAGGGTTTCGACTTTGTGCATCCGGTGAAAGATCTGGTAGTGAACCTCAGCGAAGAGCAGGTTCTTCAACAGAAAGCTCACCTCCAAAACGGCGGCGTGCCTTTCAAGGTATGTGCAGTGCCCCTTCCCGCGGATGTACGGGTAACTCAGAAGGGATTCAATATCTACGTCTGGATGGAGCACTTGAAGAACGCCGCATCCGGCATGGCGGAGCTGGGCTGCAGGAAGCTGGTTTGGAGCGACGGCAGGGCCCGGTTGCTTCCTGTGGAAGGGGCTACTGCCGGATCTAAGGAGCAGTTACTCCAGTTCCTCTATATGCTTTGCGGAGTGGCGGCGGAATTCGACATGACCGTTCTGGTCGAACCCCTCGGCCCCAGGCGGACCAATTTCTTGAATACGATGAAAGAGACGAGTGAATTTCTCCCCCGGGTGCGGAAGGAAAACCTGTCATCCGTGATCAGTCTGCGGGAGCTCGAGCAGATCGGCCTCTCCCTGTCAGACCTCCCCGAATATATGCGGCTTATAGACCATGTGCAGATGGATAATCCCCTCTCCTACGACGGAGCACGAATCTGCCCGCGTCCGGACGACGGTAACGAATATCGCCCGTTTTTACAGGCATTGAAGGATGCCGGGTATTCAGCGGACATCAGCTTACCGGATGATGCAGATGCCGGCGGATTGGAGTATTGCCGGGAGC
>CP070696.1:1775996-1780938 GCA_020353535.1 Spirochaetaceae bacterium
ATAAGGGTCTATGAAATTAGGTCGATGTAAGACCCAGTCATTACAGACCATGATATCGGCGCACTTGTCGGACGAGTGACATCGCCAGATGTTTCCATCAGCACAACACATGTCACCCTGCTCGCAGTCTTCTAGGCCATCGAATGCGACATGATCGACACCGGGCTCACACACGGGAAAGGCCGTTCCTCCTGGGTCAACGTCGGTCCCAGTTCCGCTGAATAGTGTGAGGCCGAAGCTTGCGCAACAAACGACGTCGGTGCGATCCGAGATTGCCAGTTCCTTGGCCACATCACGAATCGACCGGACTTGTGAAATCAGGTCCTCAGCCTGCCGCAGTTTGTTGATGATTTGCTCTGTTGTGCATCTCTTTCGTGGTATCTCTGCCTCCCTTTGTTGTTCACTAGCCTCACATATCATCTGCCAATCTTGATCCTGATTAGCCTCGTCGAAAGGTACAAAAAATATTGAGCTCAGGGAACCACGCCCGTCCACGCGTTCAGCGCGTCCTCTGCTGCTACTGGTTGGGCGCCCTACTTCACTTGCATTCTAATGGCTTACTCTGGTCTTCACCTCGAGATCCTTAGCCCTCGGCTGGAACCACGGTCAGGGTGCGTCGGTAGTGCTCGGGATTCTCCAGGGAATCGAGCATGCAGGCCGCATAGTCCTCTCGGGACACAGCATGCTTTGCCGTAACCTCATTGATCTCACACAGCCTGTATCCCGCCCCAGGCTCTTCAGTCAAGGTGGGCGCGCGTACGATCGTCCAGTTCCAATCGGGCTGTTGCCTGAGCATGACCGATGACTTGATCATGTCTGTCATGGAGAAGGGCGTAAACAATGTGATGAACGAGAATATCGAAAGCATGATCCGCTGCCGAAAGGTGAGGGTTTCGTCCTTTTCGGGTACGGCGGTCACCTCACCGGCGGAAAAAACCAATCGCTTCACCCCATTGGCGACTGTTGCCTTGGCCAGAGATCTCACCAGTTCAGTCGCCTTCAGGCGACGCACCGAAATCAAGATGGCTACCACCGCATCGCAGCCGGTAAGCGCTTTCGTGAGGGTGTCCGGGTTGGACACCACGGGAGCAGTGACAACCGTACATTTATCGTTGTCGGCAAAACCTTTCAATCTCTCGGCAGACGAGGTGCGGCACACCGCCACCACCTGGTACCCGCGCTTCAGCGATTCACGAACCAGTTTTATCCCTGTTTTACCGGAGGCCCCGATGATGGCTACTTTCATAATGTCCTCATGGTCTCACTTCGGGTATTGATACATCTAGTCGTATCAGTAGATTTGGTATTTGTTGATCAACGTTTCGGTAATTGACCATAGACGTTCCCGAATATGCGTATCATTCCAATATGAGGCGAGAGGTCTTTCATTCTTTTTTACGAACAATTTTCCGGTTTTTATCTTTACTTCATCAGAAGTCATAACAAACAAAATATTTTCTGCAGCCTTATCGACAGGGGATGAGATTAAATTTTTCACCCATCCGGCCAATGGTACGTCCCGCACGAGATTTGACTTGAAGGGTCCGGGATCGGCTTGTGTTACTATAATGCCATCACTTACATGTCTCCGTGCAAGCTCGAGACTTGAAAAAAAAAGATAGAGCTTCGTTTGGAAAAATGAATTGTACATGTGATAATTCTTTTGAAATTGCAGGTCATCGAAATCCAGGCGCAATTTGTCTGATGGCCTTCCATTGTTTATAACCTGATGGGACGAGCTATTCTTCAATAATTCAAGAAAAGAGTTCATAAGTATAAATGGCGCCAAATAGTTAACCTGAAACATCATCTCAAAACCATCTTCAGTAACCGTGCGCTTCTGTTTCATAACTGCAGCGTTATTGAAGAGTATATCGAGTTTTGAATATTTCCTTTTAAAATCTATTATGAAGCTTTGAATTGATTTCATGGACGCCAAATCACAAATCATTAGATCGATCGATGCGTTCGATGTGTCTTTTTTAATCTCGAGAACAGCGTTTTCACCTTCCTCTTTGGTTCGGCAAAGCATTATTGTACTGGCACCCATATTTACGATTTTTTTTGATACAGCGAGTCCTAAACCTGAACTCGCACCGGTGATCAAGCAGTTCTTACCGGAAAGTGTCATCGCGACCTCCTTGTTTCCAGTGAAGCAAGCATTTGTGATAATGATAAAACGATTCAGCAGATATTCAATCTTGTGTTTTCGTTATATCTCAAATTTTCTACTTAACAGATGTGCAAATTTCCAAGAAGTCTTGAATTTTCTACATGGTTACTAAACTAGATCGATCAATCATCTCAAGAACATATCCCTGCCCGATCGTCAACTCTTGCCTTTTTAAAGCGATTGCATTTCCTTGTACGAAACTATACGGTTCCGACCGCTATTCTTGCCTGTGTACATCCTCTTATCGGCCAGGGTTATCAGTTCTTCCGCCGACTGCGCTTCAAACGGCACGGTAGCTATGCCCATTGTAATGGTTATCCGATCTTCTTTCCCAAGGATCTTTGCAGCAAGGGGAATCTCATTAAGATTCCGATGAACCTTCTCCGCCAGTACCAACGCTGCATTCTCGTCGGTGTTGGGCAGGATTATGGCAAACTCCTCTCCACCGTAACGGCAGAGAAAATCGGAATTCCTGATGGAGCTAGTCAAGAATTGCGCCATCTCTTGAAGCACCACGTCCCCTGTTCTATGGCCATAGCGGTCATTGACTCGTTTAAAATGATCGATATCAACCATGATTAGACTCAGAGAAACATCGAGCCGTCGCGTTAGACTCACCTCTCTCGGCAGAATGGAATTAAAAAACCCGCGATTGAAGACCTGGGTAAGAGGATCCCTTTTAATCTGTTCTTCCAGTATTCGATATTTCTGGCGAAAGGTAAGAATATTAAAGACATCCCGAATTTTGGGATTTATTTCTGTGGAACTCAGTTGCCGGCGTTCAAATAAACGTAGATACAGAGTCAGAAGCAACGAGTAGATAAGGGCCATTGCCGCTTTTCCTATAATTCCCGATCGCAGAATCGACAGGTAGTCGGGATTGCCTAGAAAACTCCCGCTAACAAAGAGCACGGTATCAAGGCTCAGCACAAATACCATTGAAATCATTATCCTCAAGAAAAGAGATTTCTTCACCAGAATGCTGACGGTTTCGTAGCTGACGATGATCAATAGGACATCAAGCGCCAGAACCAACACACCGACCACCATAACCCTGGCATTTTCCTGATACAGTGCAATAGGCAGGTTGAACAGATTAAGGGTGATTTCGCTCCGCATGGTCAGACTGAAAAGATAGGAGAGCAGGCTGGTCATCAGGTTAGCCGCTAGAATGCCATAGCAGAGCTTACGGGTTTCCACTGCATCCTCACGGATATAGACCAAAAGCACAGCGAAAAGATTGGCGGTAAACAGTACTGCTGAACCGGGACTAATCAGGATACTAGGGAACACCTCTACGTAGATTGACAGTGCAAGCTGGGTTTGTAGAAACTGGAACACCCCGAGAGCGATATACAGCAGAGATAGTCCGACAAAGGTCCGCAGTCGGAACAACGTGATCAGAAAAACGGCGATAACAACGCCTTGAAGTATCATCAGACCTATCTGGTCCAGATGAAGTTGGTGTAGTGCTAAGATAGGTCCACCTCCTCCGAAAAAAAGTTCTAATACCTATCCTTTCCACTATAATATGCTCTTTGGAAGTGGAAAAGCGCCCCCGCAGCACTCGGTAATGTAACTCGTGTTGCAGTTGCTGCACGACTTTTGAAGGAGGGCGTTTTGTCGTCCTCGCTTCGATAGCTTATGCCTCTTTCGAGTGGAAAATGAGAATCCAGGAGGTGACATCATGTCTAACTACGTCTTTTGCTTGTTACGGTGGTAAAAAGCCGGAGAGCTCCGAGGAGGGAGCCAAACAAATGGCAAAATTGGGAGCGTGGCTCGGCGGCCTCGGGAATGGCGTGGTAAATACCGGTACTCCCATGGGAACGTCTAAAACCGTAAGCTCTGAGGGTGTAGCAGACTATAGTGGGTCTAATCCCTTGACGGGATTTTCATTCGTGAAAGCCGAGAGCATGGACGCTGCTCTTGAAATGGCTAAGAGATGCCCGTTTCTGGATATCGGTACAATTAAAGTGGCAGAAGTGAAGGAAATTTTAGTACCCAGCATTGCAACTTGGCACCGTGACGGTCGGTCACGGTTCTCCCAGGGCTCAAATGCCAACTCTTATCGTGCCCCAAGTCTCACCGTGGAACGCGCCACCCAAGCCCTAAGTCTGTTGCCCGAGCGGTGCGCAGTCAGGCGCAGCCGCCGGCCAGCAGCATTATCCCAGCAACCGACCGGCACAAGTTCAGCATTCGACATGGAATTGGGCATATACGAACCAAGCAACCACAAAGCATTACGGTCACGTCGGCCATGACTCACTTGATTGTTTGTATTAAGCTGAGTAATGAAGTGGGTGAGAAAATCCTCCGGTGTCCATCCCGTTTCTCCCTGATAGGGCGGAGTTCCGAAGGTTTGTAAATAATCACGAGGAGTAGAATATTCCTCCAGTTGTTTCCTTCCCCCCATGACTTTCCCCTGTCCCTGTCGGGGCATAATAGGGATAGACTCTATTAGTCCCACGCTCCAGCCAGGCACGGCACAAAATCCGGTATTCCGCATCGCATCTTCTTTGGTTAAACCTTGATGATTACGCTTGGAATAGGTTTGGGGTAAATATACAAGACCGGGAGTATCCACTGCCTGACTCACCCTATTCCATATCCAGATTGGTCCACCGGTATTTATACGAACAAGTATATCAGAATTAGTAGGATTTTTTTGTCTGGACAATTTTCCCCGCTGCGGCATGTCTTAGAATGACGGTTTTCACACTATCAACAAGTTGTGAAACGGGCATGGCGCTCGGCGCCAACTGGAGCTGG
>CP070696.1:1781038-1805403 GCA_020353535.1 Spirochaetaceae bacterium
GGCCGTACCCCGGCTGGCCGTACCCCGGAAGGCCGTACCCCGCCTTCCATGTCCATGCGGATTGCGCCCATCAAATAGGCATATGCCTCATTGAGGGTAATCATCTTCAATTCCTGAACCGCCTTGCGGTCTTCGGGAAAGAAATCCGGATGGTTTTGCCGGGCCAGCTGCCAGTAGGCCCTCTTGATCTGTTTTCGATCCGCCCCGGGTTGCAAGCCCAGCTCGTGCCAGAAAAACTGATCAGTCACGCGAATCTTCCTCCTGCCCAACCTTCCTCACCGTTCTCTCTCAGGTTCCAGCCGCAGTCGATCCAAACCCACCCACACGTACTCCCAGGGTTCCGGTTCCGGCCCCTGCTTGTCCGCTCCTATCGGATAGCTGGGAACAAAGCCGAAGCGCTTGGCATTCAGGTAGTTGCGTCCTGAGATCCAGACGAATCCGGAGGTCTGCTCGAAGTCTGTAAAGGAATGGCCCTGGGAGGGATCGGAGATATCGATGGTGTAGCCGCTGTGATGCTTGGAATAGCCGGGAATCGAGCTGTACTGCAGCACCTCCTCGACCCATCGATCCGCCTCCCCAGTAGCGATTGTTTCTGCTGTATATTCCCGACCCGTTGTCTGTAAAGCGAGCCTGCCGAGCTCCCGCAGGAAAATCTGTCGCTGGTGTTCAACGGAACGATAGCCGGAAACCAGCTCCAGCTGGATACCCTCGTTTCGGGCGGCGGACTGCAGCTCCCGCCAGGCGCCCATGGCCGCCTCCTGCAGCATATGATCACCATCGGAAACAAGAGCGTATTCATCGGCCTGTTGGCGCAATCGGTAGCCTCGCCGAACCGCCAGTGCTACGATACGCTGGTCGGCTACCGGATCACCGGTAATCGCCGGAACCTCCTGAATCTGCTCGACCCGGGGATAGTCCATCTGCTCATGAAGATCCTTAAAACCGTTTGGGCTGTAAGTTTTGTAGCGCACGACTTCACTCCAGCGGTCGTCACCGGGTTTGATGCCCGCTGCCTGCAGCAGGAGCTTTTCCGTCAGCTCCCCTGAGAATGCTTTGAGCTTATCGAGATCCCGCACCTGATCTTTTGGCGCAGCCTGTGCAAAGGATGTCACGAACAAACGTTCGCTGTCGAGATCGTAGTCCGGATGTCGCAGAATCTGGTTCCGACAGTGACCGAGAATATTCTGGATCTCATCGGCTAGCTGCTGTTCCACCAGTCGCCGATTTTCTCGAAGCCGCAAATATTGAGTCAGGGAGTAGGCGCTGACGGCGATCAGCCCCAACAGAACCAGAGTGATGAAAATGTAGAATGCACCTGTCTTCGGTCGCAAGAATAAAAATCTTCCTCCCTCGAGCTCTAAGAGCTCTGCGCTTGGATCGCTGTCATGGCGATAGTGTAGATGATATCCGTGACCGTGGCACCGCGACTCAGGTCATTGGCGGGCTTAGCCAATCCCTGCATCACCGGCCCGATTGCCGGCACATTGGCCGCTCTCTGCACCGCCTTGTAGGCTGTATTTCCCGCGTCTAAATCGGGAAAGATGTACACGGTGGCTTGCCCGGCGACAAGGGATCCCTTGGCTTTCACCCGGGCGACATCAGCCGAAGTGGCCGCATCGTACTGGATCGGACCTTCGATGGGCAGGTCAGGTCGTTTCTCCTTGGCGATGCGGGCGGCTTCCCGCACCTTGTCCACATCCTTTCCCTTGCCCGAAGTACCGGTGGAGTAGGACAGCAGAGCTACCCTGGGTTCGATGCCGAAGGCCCTGGCCGTGTCCGCGCTGGTAATGGCAATATCGGCCATCTGCTCCGCCGTGGGATTCTCCACCAGGGCGCAGTCGCCGTATACCAGCACCTTTTCGGGAAGGGCCATGAAGAAGATACTTGAAGCCAGAGACACGCCGGGTTTGGTCTTGATCACACGCAGCACCGGACCCAGGGTATCGGCGGTGGAGTGCGTGGAGCCGGAGACGAAGCCATCGGCATCGCCCTTGTAGACCATCATGGTGGCGTAGTACACCGGATCGAGCAGCAGGTCCCGGGCCATTTCGAGGGTCACACTCTTGTGTTTGCGCAGCTCGTATAGGGTTTGAGCGTAATCCTCCAACACCTTTGGATCGGCCTTCTTCGGATCGATCAATTCGGCCCCGGACAGATCCAGATCATGGCGATGGGCGAGCTCCTTGATTTTGTCTGTGTCCCCCAGAAGGATTACATCGCAGATCCCCCGATTCAAGACCTCAGCTGCCGCCTCCATGATACGGGGCTCGCTGCCCTCCGGAAGGGCGATTCGTTTTCGCTGACGTTTGGCCATCTCCAGGATACGGTACTGAAACATCCTGGGAGTGACGATATCGGTAACCACCGTACCGAGTTCCTTGAAGATATCGTCCGTGCTGATATGGATATTTACCAGCTGATTGACCAGATCTATCTTCTCCCTGTCGTCCTTCTTCAGCTCCCCGGAAACCTCGTTAACTCTCAGGGCACAGGTGTAGGTATCGTCCGGTACAGTGAGGATGGTAAGCCCCGATTCGACCTGCCCCTTGAACAGCTTGCGTACATTGGGACCGGGCAACAGTCCTCCGGTCAGGATCATTCCGGAGAAACGGGGATAAAACACCGAGCGCTGAGCCATCATGGCCGCCAGAATATTCTCCACCCTGTCACCGGGAGTAATCAGCAGGTACCCGTCGATCTCCCCGACATAACCCAGAGCGTTTTCCGGCGTCATGGCCAGGATCTTCACATCCGTCACCACCTTGGCCAGATCATCCCCCTGATAGAAGATCTCCGCGCCGAGCTGCTCCGCCACCTCCCGCAAACGCGGCCGGGACAGCAGCATATGTGGGGGGAGCGTGCCATAGAGGGTGATGTCCCGCTGCTTGAGCATCTCCCGCAGCTTGTCGGTATCCCTGATGAAACTCTCGGTTTCGAAGCGGTTGACTACCACACCGAGAAGATTACAGTTCATCTCCTGAAACGATTCGGTCGCCTCGACGATATTATCCACAATCTGGGTAAAATTCTTACCCGCGCCGCTGGCTACCAAAAGAACCGGAGCCACGAGATTGTGGGCCAGTTCCGCGTTGATATCGAACTCCAAAGCGGAAATCGTACTGGTGTAGTCGGTCCCCTCGAATATCACAACATCCTTGCTCTCCGACAGGCGTGAGCGGGCGGCGAATACCCGCTCGAACAGCTTGTCCTTGTCCACCTGGGCATCCTGCATTGAGGCGGGATTGATGTCCTTGAGGTCATCCGTCAGCCCGAAAATATCCCGCACCAGCAGTGCGTCGGCATCTATGGTACTCTCCCCAACGTATCTCTGCCCGATCGGCTTCATGTACCCAACTTTTGGAATAATCCCCTGAAGGGCCTGCATCAATCCGATGGTAACCAGGCTTTTGCCGCTGCGCGGCTCGGTTGACGTGATGAATATCTTTCTCTCCATATACGTACTGTTATAAATGAGGAGGACGTTTGTTTCAAGGCGGGCTCAGAGGAATGGGAATGCCGAAACCGTTTTTAAATAGACTGACGACATTACCTGGACTATCCGTGAGCCTTTAAAGCCTAAAAACAAGAGGGGCGGTCGTTTTTGCCGAGGACGTCTAACGAGCCTGTAAAAAATACCTAAGCGGTAATTTCCATACGAACTCTGCCGACCTTATTGCTCGAGCGGCACAAAGTCGAGCTCGATTGCTACCAAAATCCGACTGTCCACAGTCCAGTTGCCGTCGGCGAGGCTCAACGGAACTACCACTTCCGTTTCTCGCCCGTCGGCGTAAAACGTGACGCGAGCCCGCGCGCTGCCGCCGCGACGGATCACTTCGGTTATCGACCAGGAGGAGAACTCCGCCAGTACAGAGAACACCTGTTCGAGCCTCTCATCTTCGGCTACGCCAGGCGCCAAGTGTGCAATCGTGTCGCGGTCGCCTTCATGGAGGGCTGTTACGAAGCGTTCGACGGTGATGCGAACTTCCGAGGTATCACGGGAGGAACATGAGCTGAGAGCAGTAAAAACAAGCGCAGCCGTGATCAGCAGGGCTACTGTGTATCCCTTTCTGGTCACGGCTGAGGTAATTGACATCGACTGTTGGCGGACCTACTGGAACTTGACGATAGTACCGCTTATTGTGGCGTGTGCTGGGGCATATATCCCCCATGTGATGCCGTTCAGAAGCAGATCGATGAAGGTCGCCTCGTACTTGATTGTTACGTTTACCGCAGCATCGCCGGAGTGCAATTCGATCTCGAGTCTTATGGCGTCAAGGATCTCGTTGTCCATGTCGGTGGCGGTCAGGTTCAAGAAGTTGGTACCACCGGAACTGCCGATAAACTCGTGAACGACGACCTTTTTCTCGAACTGTGTGATTTCCGTGTACGATGGTGTCGCCTTGTTCATCTGAACGCCGGACACCTGAAACGTCGTACACGAAACGACAAGCCCCACTGCAACGAGAATACCGATGGCTCGAATCGTCTGTTTCATAAAGGCCTCCTCATATACTTTTTAAGTGTAGGAATCGCTGAACGAATTGTCAAATATTTATTGTTACGATCAGACGGACACCTGATGGCATTTTATCAAGGGGAGTCTGCCGCTTCTCGAAATTCCACCCGCTCAGAGCACAGTGGTCGCGATACATGTTCTTAAAAAAAGGCTGTCCATATGGACAGCCTTTTTTTATGATAGATCCCCCAACACCAGTTCGGGGCGCCGTTTTTACTTAAAAGTGGAAGCCGCCGAACACGCCGATGTTAAACTCCTCCAGCGGATAGGGTTCGAACTGGGTAGCCGGAGGTGGTTCATTCCAGAAACGATAGGCCATCCGGGCGCCGAGGTCGAAGGCCCCCAGGCGGAAGCCGAGACCCCAGCCGACTTGAGCGAACAATGACAGGAACAGCGGATCTCCCGCCGTGTCTTCCTCCAGCCCGTACTCCTCATAGTCGGTGATGTCGACTTGCCCCGCGCAACCCATACCGAACTCCACGAAGGGATCGACGAACGACCAGCGTAGGGGATGGTAGCGGAAATCCCAGGTCGCGATCCAGTCCATGTACCACTGGTAGTCCACCTCGGGAACAATCGATTCCTGTCTGTCAAATAGGAAATTGCAGGTCATACCGTAGCCGATATGATCGGGGATTACCTCCCAATAGAAACCTTTCAGCACGTTGTCGCCCGTGTGAAATTCCGAAACAACCGTATCGTAGTCCGGCTTACTGTCGAACTCCACAGCGCCGATCAGGCCCAACCGCACGTTGTCGGCGAACGCGCCGAAACCAAGAACCGTTACCAAGATTACTGCCAAAATCGTCCGTTTCATACGATGTGCCTCCTGTCGATGCGATTCAATAGTTAAACACCGGGAGGAGGAGAAAGTGTTACCGGTAATTACGATTTATGTTTCGGAGATTACGGATAGTCCTTGCCAGTTGGCAGGTGGCGGATTTTTAACGTAGTTCTTGCAGCGTGCCAGATAGATCGGCAGGATCGGATCGTTGGCCAGGAACTCCCGGGCGTAGAC
Source organism: Spirochaetaceae bacterium (assembly GCA_020353535.1). Lineage (GTDB taxonomy): Bacteria > Spirochaetota > Spirochaetia > SZUA-6 > DRHE01 > JAFGQJ01. Next base: position 1,786,573 of record CP070696.1, read on the forward strand.
GAAGTACTTGATCGCCTTGTCGAACTCTCGTTTGTAGTACAGATTCATCCCCATATGATGGAGCTTCCAGCCCCTGGTTTCCGCTTTGTTGATTTTTTTCTTGGGATAGAATATCCGGGTAACCTGCTTCTTGCCCTTCACTTGGACTCTGTCGACCAATCGGCAGGGAATTTCTTTTTTCACTTTCGCATATATGGACTCGGAGACCAAAAAGGGAACATCATAGACCTTGGTCAGCCCCTCCAGCCTGGAGGCCAAATTAACCATATCCCCGATCACCGTATAGTCCATCTTCTTTTCCGAGCCGATGTTTCCGACTGTCACGAGGCCGTAGTTGAGCCCGATTCCGATACGGAACTGCGGCCGATTACGTTTGGCCTGACGGCTGTTGAAGGCCTTCAGGGCATCGAGCATGTCAAAACCGGAATTGACCGCCTGAGACACGTCGTCCTCGTGCTTCACTGGAGCGCCGAAGAAAGCCATGATCGCATCCCCGATGTACTTGTCCACGATCCCCCTGCGGTTCATGATGATGTCGACCATCGCCGAGAAGTAGGTGTTGAGGGATTCCACGATCTGTTCCGGAGGCATAGACTCCGAGATGCTGGTGAAGCCTCGGATATCGGAAAACAGAACCGCCAGTATCCTGCTTTCGCCGATCAACATCGATTCGGGATTTGTGAAGAATTGATCGATGACATCCGCGGGTACGTATTTCTGAAAGATGTTGCGGATCTTCTGCTCCCGCTTCTGAGCGATCACCGCCTTGAAGGCGTAGCTCTTGATCTGGTTGTAAGCCTTCTCCAGCTGCCCGGTCATCAGGTTGAAGGTGTGACCCAGGTCCCCGATTTCATCCTTGTACTGCAGCTCCACCCTCTTGGAGAGATCACTCGCACCGATGATCTCCTTCATGGCGCTTACGACATTGCCCAAAGGCTGGGTGAGGTAGCGTACGAATACATAAAGCAGGAGCAGGGTTACCGCTAAGGTCATTATCAGAATAAATCCGGACTGAAAGTAGATCTGGTTCACCGCCTCGTAGAAGACGTCACGATGTTCGGTGACCAGAAAGGTCCAGCCGAATGGTCCGAACCGGACAATCTGTGCAACCCGAGGAATCCCTGCCAGGCGGATCTGTATCCAACCTTCTTCCCCGGTCTGGACAAGATCAACCAGCGCCAAGACTTCCTGTTCCGAGGGCTGGATTTCAGCAGTGCTCATGGCAATCCGCCCTTGCTCGTCCAGGGCGATAATCAGCTCGCTCTCGCTCCTGATCAGACTGCGGGCGAAGGAGGTCACGGCTGTTTTGGATACCTCCACGTACTCCGCCCTCGCGTCCAGCTGGTTTTCCACCAAGAGGTTCCACTGAGTGGTGGCGTAGTTCTTCAGCTCCTCGGATTTGAACTTGAGGAACTCCGTGGCTATGCGAGTAATTCCGTTTCTTGCGGCCAGGGAGGCGGCGAAGCCGACCAACAGAAGGGGCGTGATGAGCAGGGGAACCACGATCAGAACGAACTTGGCACGAATACGCATAAGGATATAAAAATGATACTCTTGATACGAATATCGGGTCAACGATCGGTTGCCTATATATTCAGGCGTTTTCAAACCCGATCCATTCGCCTGTTTTTTATCTTCGATCCGAGCTATACTATCGATGGAACCGTAGAGGGCTCGAGACATGCAAAAAGAGAATTCACAAAAAGACCAAACCACGGATCCGGATCTGGCTTCGGTTCGTTCAGCGGATATCACCTTTGAAGAGCAAATTGAGATCATCGGCGAGATCAACGAGGTCCTTGCGAAGAACAGAATCGAGATCAAACCGGATACCTTCGCCTTCACCGCCAAGAAGAAGGGAAGCTTGATTCCCCTGTTGATCAATGGGGGAGCGTTGTTCATTCTCGCAGCCGGGGCATTCTTCCTGCTTGCCTTCTTCAACCGGGAGGAACGATCCTTGATCCGCGAATCCGCCACCGTGTTGAGCGCCGAGGGAAAACTGATCGCGGCTCTGCGGGAAGAGTCGGAGCAACAGCTCAGTCAGAAGGATCGCCAAATCGCCGAGATCCGTTCCCGACTGGAGGACCTGCGCGAACAGGCGGAGACAGCCAAGCTGGATACCGAGGCAAGGATTCAGGAAAGAGAAGATCAGCTGCGCGCCGAATTGGAGGCTCAACTGGAGGCGGAACGGCAGAAGCTGCGGGGGGAAGGACTGTCTTCCACGGCGATCGACAACCAGCTCCGCACCTTGGAACAGCGCCTGACCGCCGAGAATGAGAGCCGGTTGACAACCTTCCGTACCCAGTCCGAGGCGGAACTGGCGGAGAGAGAGACGGAAATCGCGGCTTTGGAGCAGCAGTCCCGCCAGAGCCTGCTTCAATTCCAGCAGGAGCGAACGGCCCTGCAACAGCAGTTCAGCCAGCGGGAGGCGGAGCTGCGCGCCCAGTTGGCCGCACAGGCCGCTGAAGCGCAGAGTGCCCAGGCCGAGGTGGTGGATCAATTGACCCGGTTGCGGGAACAACGGCAGCGCGAACAGTTGATATTGGACCAGATTCTATCCTCCTACAACCAGGTGGAAAGCTCACTGCAGAGCGGCCGCTACGACGCAGCCCTCAGGGATCTTGGCAATCTGGAAAGCTATCTGGCCCAGCTTCCGGTTGCCAGCCTTCCCTCGGTCCAGAATCGGATTCCCACAGAACGGTTTCTGATCGCCTCCTTGCGTAGCCTGATCGAAGTGCAGCGCAAAGCCACCGCTGAAGCAGAGAGCCAGGGACAGGAAAGCTCCGGCGCGCTAAGCAATCTGCAGACTGAGCTGGACCGCACCAAGGCTTCTTTGAGCCAGCAGACCCGGGAGCATAGCCAGACAAAGGCGACACTTGATCAACGGACTCGGGAGCTGAACCAGGCTCAAGCTACCCTGACTCAGCGTACCCGGGAGCTCAATCAAGCCAAGGCCACGATCAGCCAGCAGAGCCAGCAGATCTCCAGGTACGAAGCTTCTCAACGGGAGATCACCGCACTCCGCCAGGAAGTGAGTGCCCTACGCCAGCGCTACAGCTTGCTCAGCAGCGGCGGCGGACCAGCCAGGGTCTCTCAAGCCAGGGTTCTCGCTCTGGTGGACACCAAGCTCCAGGTGCGGGAAGTACTGTCAGCGGAACCTGTCAAATCCAAGTACCCCGGATTGTACGAGGCCATGGAGGATTATTTCGACACCTTCGGAATGGTCCAGCTCCAGTCCGGTCAGGAGAGCGCTCTGAGAGACGCTAATGCCATACTGGATTATTTGCTGGGAGGCGGTTCGGCAAACTTGTCAGCGATGAAGCGAAGCTATGCCGCGGTTGAGGGCGATCCCTTCGACCAGTTCCTGCAAAAACTTGAAGCCCTGTTGAAATAGTCCCCGGTCAGTATTCCTCGACTACGTTTACCGTGGTTTTCGCCTGCCGGCCCAGCCGATCCTGCACCCAGACATAGGCGGTGGTCGGGAAACTCGGCGCGTTATATCGAATCCTGTTCTCCTGGGTCGGATGTGTGCTCAGGTTTCCTTCACCAACCAGCCAGAAGGTATGTGGTTCGATTCCTCCGGTTGCGGTCAGCTGTTGCATTTTGTTCACGAGAACTGTCATGGTCGTCGGGAAGGCAAGGGGTTCGGGGGCTGCGCTCAGCACATGTATTTCAACTGTTGTAAGGTTGCTGTTGTCCTCCACCTTGATTGTGACGACCGTCTCTACATCCGGGGCAACGAAAGTGGCCGGGTTGGAAGACGGATTGATTAAGTAACCTACCTCTGCGGAGGTACCCGGAGTATCGATGGAAAACGTATGGGCTCCATCCGGATTGATCACCCTACAGTCAAGGGAAAGGGTTTTCTCAACCCAATTCTTATCCACAACGATTGCCAGGTGTCCTTCAACGGTGATCGTGGAAACAGCCGTGTTTCCAAGACGATCGACGACTTCCATCGTGTAGCTGCCCTCTGTTGAAAATGTATGGGACCAGCTTCCTGAAGAGCTGCCCTGGAGACTGCCGTTCAGGTAGAAATCATAGTTCGGCACACCTCCTAAAGCAGTGAAATCCACTTCTTGCCCCTCATCGACGATTTTCGCAGCAGGATTCAGTGAGAGGGGAGCGAATACCGTAATAGTCGTTGACGCCGTGCTCCCAATGGAGTCGGTTACTTCAATGTCGGTGGTATCAGATTCGGATACCGAAGCCGGAGCCGCGTATACCCCCGTATCAGGATCAATCGTACCTAGAGTACCTATGTTTTTATACTTGTATGGCGTAAATCCGCCCTTTCCAGAGATATCAAGGGTCCCGGAGGCGGGAATATAGGCATCCATTGGACTGATCGATAATTCCCCCGGCTCCTCGTTCTCCAACAGTTTTTCAAGGGACAGCTCACCGCAGCCGATCAGAACAAGAGCCAATCCCAGCACGATCAGAGTTGCTGTATAGAAAAAGGGACGATGCCCGTACGATGTACATTTTCCGTAGGTTTTTGACATCGGACAGAATAACCCTCTGCCAACCTTCATATCCTTCTCCCTTTCACGGTCCTACAACCGTGTGTACAGATAGATCGATGGGACGAAACCCATAATCCAATCCGTCTTGATCCCCCCTCCCGATTCCTCCTCATAGAAATATACGAACGTCTCATACATGACGTCGATGGCAATTCCCACGCTTCGTGAAAAAGCAAGCATAATCCCGACACCGCCGCTGCCGTAGGCCAGAAACCGGGACAGGCCCTCCTGGGCGATCGTCGGCAGCGAGCTGAAGTCAGAAACGTTGATCGCGATGCCCAAACCGCTGCGAACGAACAATCCAATCGGAGCACCGTCCGGAGTGGTATAGCGGGCATCGACGCCTACGGGAAGCACATAGTGAAAATACGAAGCGAGCCCCGCTTCCTCGGAATCGAAAACGTTCAGGCCGGTGTACAATCCCAAACCCAGGATTCCCACGGAAAGGGGAATCCTGTAGTTGGCGTAGACGAAGGGGGCGTAGCTCAAACTGAACACCTCTTTCGCCACTCCCACCGGCACAAACGGGGCAAAGCCTATAGAAAACTCGAAGGCACGAAAACGCTCCTCCCCCTTCTCCGCGGCGATCGACTGGTCCGGTAGTGGTACGGGAGCAGGGCTCACCGTATCACCGATCTTCTCCTCCGTCACAGCTTCTCCCGTTGGCTGCTGCTCTTGAGCGGACTTAGCCGCTTCGGCGGCTTTCCGGCGCGCTACCTCCTCAATTCTTCCCTCCGCCTGGGGCAGCGCGTCCCGAAGAGCCTCGATCATGGCCTCATCCAGCATGAAGTCGATATGCGCCCGCTGGGAAGCCGAGGCCAAGATCTCTCCCCTCTCCAGATCTGCGATAAAAAAACTGACTTGGATTTCTTCGTTATCCTTAATATATCCCGCTAGAGCCAAAAATTCATGATTCACACCGGAAATAAATTCCATGAGAGAGGTGAGCAGGAACTCCGGATCCGCATCCGCATCCCCCAGAAGATCCCGTACTAAGGCTTCTTCGTCCGTGGTGGCGAACCGGAGCGTCTGCGTACCCAGCTGTTCCAGCTCAAAGCGCATGACCGAGGCCAGGACTTTCCGTACGCCCTCATCCCGCGGGCCCTTCAGTGGAAGGCAGGCAATTAGCACACTGGGTTTGGTTTGAGGAGCTGTCCTTTCAGATTGTGCGGGTACTGTGACAGAGCTCAGAAAGAAAAGAATGGTGCAGATGAAAAGCGAGAATGCGTATTTATCAAAACCAGACGCGCTGCTACCCAATCCATCTCCTCGGAAATCTCCCCTCCTCAGCTGCAAAGGGATGGACGGAGCGCACCACGGCCTGTCCAGCGCCGTTTGGGCACCCCATCTTCCCCTACAGATACTATTATATACAAATTCAGCTATGAAATCAGCAGGACCAGTTTTTTTTTATCTTCACCCGAAGTCCTTTTCTGCCTCTGCTGTGGTTGCAATCGTTGTTGACGCCCCCACTTGCATCCAATAGTATGGGAGAACATGATGACAGCGACGGTCCTGGACAGTGTTCCTGTCAGCTTCGATCCACAAGAGTTCCAGAAGCTGACTCATATCGATCTTTCCGAGCCCTCCGCGCAAGCGGCAGCGGAACTACTTCATGCTGCTCTGCCTGCTGCCCGCCCTAAAGCCATGTACAAAGTCTGCTACATAGACGACCGCGCGGAGGACAGCGTGGAGCTGGAGGGTATCCGCTTTAACAGTAGGGTACTGAGCCAGAACTTGAGTGAAGTGGAGCGGGTTTTCCCCTACATCGTCACCTGCGGGATCGAGCTGGATGCGCTGGAGATTTCCCAAAATGACCTGCTGGCCGGGTACGTGCTGGACGGGCTAAAGGAGCTGTGTCTGAGGGCGGCCATCGCGCACCTCAAGAATCACCTGGCCGCGGAATATGGGCTGACGGTGGAGGATCTATCGACAATGAATCCCGGATCGGGCAACAAGGACGTTTGGCCCATCAGCCAGCAGCGGCCGCTGTTTCAGCTCTTGGGGGATGTAGCTGATTCCATCGGTGTACATTTGACGGACAGCTTCCTCATGATCCCCAACAAGACTGTCTCGGGCATCCTCTTTCCAACCGAGATCCCCTTTGTAAGCTGTCAACTCTGTACACGAGAGGACTGTCCCCGCCGCCGGGCCGAGTACACCGGGGTCGTAGGCATGGCCGGTCATTAGCATCGAGAGGCAAAGATGGCCAGAATCGGACGGGAGTTCATCAAGAAAACCAAGTATGAGTATCTCGATCCCTCAGCTCAGAGTCGGGGTCGTGCTCAACCGCCTTTGGAGCTCGAGACCCACAAAAGCGGCGACCTGATCGAGCTGCCCGCACCGGAGACGCTCTCTGTTCCTCCCGTAGATCTGCGCCAAGCGATCGAGAGGCGCAGTAGTGTACGTAAATATTCCCGGAATGCTCTCACTTTAGAAGAGCTTTCTTTTCTGCTCTGGTGCACCCAAGGCATCAAAGAGGTGATTCCCGGTTCGGCTACTTTCCGGACCGTACCCTCGGCTGGAGCGCGCCACGCTCTGGAGACCTATCTGTTGGTCAACAATGTACAGACCCTGTACTCCGGCCTCTATTGGTACAGTGCCCTGCGTCACGGGCTGATCCTTGTCGATGATGGCGAGAGCCTAGCGGATCGACTGGTCACGGCTTGCCTGGGACAGCAGTTCGTAGCGCAGAGTGCCGTCACCTTCATCTGGACGGCTGCCAGCTATCGCATGACCTGGCGCTACAGTGAGCGGGGCTATCGCTACTTCTTCCTCGACGCCGGACATGTCTGTCAGAATCTCTATCTTGCCGCTGAGGCGATCGAAAGCGGCGTCTGCGCCATCGCTGCCTTCTCCGACGATGGGGTTAACGAGTTCCTGCAAATCGATGGAGAGGAACAGTTCAGCCTCTACCTGGCCACGGTCGGCAAGAAATGAGCAAGACCTGGAGTGAGACCTACAGCGTGCACACCTACGAAATGGACAGTCGGCAGAGAGTTACGGCTCGCGCCATCTGCAGCTACTTGATCGATACGGCGGGGCAGCACGTTCACGAGCTGGGCTACTCCATAGCCCAGCTGCTCGAGCAGGGGCGAAGCTGGTTCTTCAGTCGCTTCCTCCTCCGCATGGAGAGATACCCGGGATGGCGGCAGAAGATCACCGTGGAGACCTGGCCGCCGGGAAGCCAGAAGCTCCTGGCCCTGCGGGACTGGCGCCTTTTCTCGGGGCAGCAGCCGATCGGCTTGGCCACCAGCGGCTGGCTGATGATCGACATCGATAAGCGCCGTCCCCTGCGCCCGGAGTCCTACCCCGACTGGAAGCAATACCTCCATCCGGAACGAACCATCCCTCACATCTTCGGCAGGCTCCCGGAGTTCGACAGTGGCCGCGAGCCGGCAGGTATGCAAGAGTTCGAGGTTCTGTTCAGTGACTTGGATGTAAACGGTCATGCCAACTATCTCAGCTACATCGATTGGATTCTGGACAGCATTCCCGCGGCGGTCAGAGGGCAACGGGAAATCGCCGAGATGGAGGTCCACTTCCTGAGGGAAGCCAGCTTCGGGGAGGGCGTGATCAGCCGCTCGCAACTGACCGGGGAAACGAAAGTCTATCCGATCAGCGAGAGCCCGTCAGAAGCAACGATCGGAAAAGAATACCTGCATAGTCTGCAGCGCAAGAAGGATGATACGGAGGTGGCCCGGGCTCGAACCGTCTGGAAACCGGCTTCCCTCTAGATCCGCCGCCACCATATGCCCGTACATTCAGGTATCACTGTCAGCTTCTGCTCCCGGACCCTGCTGCTCAAGGGCTCGCCAAAGAAAAACTCGATCGTCCGCAGCGCTTCTTCAACACTCGCAAAACGATAATCCGTTCGGATCCAGGTCCGTTCGAAACCCTCCTTCTCTTCCAGATAGGTGTAGTAGGCTTCCAGCTCCGCAGTTGGTACCCGCGGCTCCTCGTATCCGGTGCCCAGGGTTTCCAGAATAACAATCGTGCCGTCGGGACGAAGAATGCGCCTCATCTCTGCCAATGCCTGCACCACATCCTGCCGCCAATCGGGATTTTTCGGGGAAGCGAAGTAGCCGATGCTCCAACCAGAAAGGGCCAGGTCCACACAGCTGTTCTCCAGGGGCAGCTTTCGATTGTCCGCCTCCTGGAGGATCGTGTTGCTGATTTCCAGCTTCTCCAACTTCCGGGCTGCGTACTCGAGCATGTGGGCGGATCCGTCGAAAGCCCGGACGGATTTCGCCAGCGGGGCGATCTGCGCGGTCAGCCGCCCGCTTCCCGCGCCCAGCTCAGCCACATCGAGGCCCTTTAGCTCTCTGATCTTTCGCAAAGCGGGTAGGATCTGTCCGTGACAATCCTCCCGGGAGACGAGCAGGTCGTAGCGGTCGGCTTGGCTCCTGTAGATCTGTTCGTGGTCGATCATGTCCCGGATTGTACTATAAAATGGAGGGGAAGACGAGGTGAAGCCGTGCATTACGACGTACTGGTGCTGGGTTCGGGCCCGGCCGGCTATTACAGCGCGCTGAGCTGCGCTCGCTTGGGCAGGAAAACGCTCCTGGTGGAGAGGGATCGGTTGGGGGGTACGGGGTTCCGCTGGGGTTGCCTTCCCGTGAAGATGATGCTGGACCGGCTTCGGGCGCCTGTCGGGGCGGATGATGATCCCCACGATTCAAGACACATCGCTGCCGGGAGCCCGGCCTCTGTGATCGCCGAAACGGTCCGACGAATCGAGGGGGTGGAAAGCCGTATCGAGGAACGTCTGACCGCCTCCGGGGTGGAGGTGGTCAGGGGCAAGGGTCGCTTCGCAAACCCGGAGACATTTCTTCTGGGCAGACGTTCCATATCCGCCTCTCGGATCGTCATCGCCACCGGCACGGAACCGGCAGGTTGGCCGGGGATTCCTATCGACGGCAGGACCGTCATCAGCCACAAGGAGGTGATGGAGTTGGCTGAGGTGCCGGAGCATCTCATCATCCTCGGCGGGGATGTGGAGGGGATCGAGTTTGCCTGCCTGTTTGCCCACCTCGGCGGCCGGGTCACAGTGGTCGAAAAGGAGCCGCGTATCCTGCCCGGAACGGACGCGGATCTTGTCGAGCCCATAGAGCGGGATTTGCGCAACCGCGGTGTATCCCTGGTGACAGGAGCTGCGGCTCGCGGCAGCAGCTTTACGGAGGATGGAATCAGCCGCATCACGCAGGGTGCGGTCCACCGCCCTAATACGGTGGTAACCGTGGAGATGGAAGACGGATCGCGGTTAGTCGGGGATCGGGTACTGGTAACCGGGCTGCGCCAGCCCAACTTTCCTGAAGGATTGGAAAAGGCAGGAGTAGATCACGATGGACAGAAGATCGGTGTGAATGCCAACCTTCAAACCAGCTGCCCGAGCATCTACGCCGTGGGTGACATCAACGGCATCACCGGAATGGCACATGCGGCCATTCGGCAGGCCCTGCAGGCGGCCCATATAATCGCCGGGCGGGGCGGGGGCACCAGCAGCGGGAAAGGGGGCGGGGATACCCATGGCGGGGATGAGGGGAATGCCTCACGGACCTCACACACTGCCCACGCAGGTTCGCCCTACCCGCGGGCTGTTTATACCCTTCCGGAAATCGCCGGTGCAGGCTATCAGGAGTTGGAGCTCGAGAGTAAAGGAATTCCCTACAGACGCCGGGCTTATAGGCTGGGGGACACCTGGCGAGGCTTTTCCAAGGCAATCCCAGAAGGATTCGTCAAGGTTCTGGCAGGAGCGGACGAACGGATCCTGGGAATCTGGATTTGCGGGCCCGATGCCTCCGAACAGGCAGCCCTGTTCGGGCCTCTGTTGGCCTGTGGTCTCTCGATCGACGGGTTGCGCAACGGACAGATCCTCCACCCCACTCTGGGGGAAGCCATTCTGGAAGCGACGCTGGATTTTAACGGGATCTAGACTTGGCGCCCAGGATGATGATCTGTGCCTGAGGCAGGATGTGGCGTGGCCCCGGTTCTGGGCCGTTCAATAACGCTGTAGTGGTCCGTCGTAGCACCTGTTGGTAATCCTGCTGACGATCTCAACGGTTTTAGCGATCACCTCCCTCAGATCGATGTTCACCAAGGTCCCCCGACGGACCACAACCCTGCCGTCCACGATCACCGTGTGGATGTTCCTCTGGCTCAAGGAGTACAGCAGATTGGCGAACACGTCGTGCTCGGGCACCATGTTGGGCACAGCCGGATCGATCAGTACCAGATCGGCCGGGCTGCCCTCCTCAATCCGACCATAATTGGGAAAGCCCAGGATCTCCCCGCCCCGGTGCACCAAAGGCAGCAGCTCGGCGATCGGGGCGACTTCGGCGTCATCCCTAGCACTCTTGGCGATATAGGCCGCGTCTCGGGCTGTTTCGAAGACACTGAGGGTATTGTTCGAGCAGGGCCCGTCCGTACCGAGTCCGACCCTTACGCCGGCGGCCAGGGCTCGGAGCAGGAAGTCGTTCACATCGCCGAACTTGAGGTAGGTCTTGGCACAGTGGGCGACCCCAGCACCACTGTCCCGGATTAGCTCCAGGTCGTGATCCGTGGCGTAGTAGCCATGGGCCAGGATCGTGCCGGATCGCAGCACCCCGGTGTCCAGCAGAACCTCGACCGGTGTCTTGCCATGCTCCGCCAGGCTCTTCTCCACCTGCTCCCCGGTTTCACATACATGGATGTGCATCTTCAGATCCAGATCGCCCGCCCGTTCAGCCACGTGGGCCAGAAAAAAAAGGGGGACAGATGTAAGGGGAATGCGGCCCCAGAGATGCGTTGATCCTCGGATCCTTGTCTCGATACTCGTGCACAAACTCCAGGCTCTGCTCGAGCTCTCCCCACCAGTCTTCCCCGTTCCCGAAAACTACCCAGCTCAGGTCGGCTCGCATTCCCGCCTTCCGGTAGGCCTCGAAGGCCCGGTCCATGTAAAAGTAGTGATCCGCTACGTAGGTCACCCCGGACAAGAGCATCTCCGCAGCCCCGAGCAGGGTACCCACGTACACGTCTTCGGGTTTTAAATTACGCTCGTAGATCCATACGTAGTCGTTGAACCAGCGTTCTTCGTTGACATCCTCGGCCGCCCCCCTCAGCAGGGTCATGGCCGTATGAGCGTGCAGGTTGACCAGACCGGGGATCACGTACAGTCCCGACGCTTCGATCAGCTCGTCGGGCTGCTCACCCGCTGTAGAGCCCCGGCCGGACCCTGGGTCTGATAATCCGGCGCCGATCTCAATGACGCGCCCGCCGGCGATGCGAAGGTCCACGCCGCTGCGACGGGATAGATCATGAAACGAGAGTAATGTGGCGTTGCGGATGATCACCGGGAATCGAGGATTTTTATCGCCTGAACCAGGAGCTCTTTGAACAGATCGTTGTCCACTTCCAGGGCTACGTCGGTGTTGGCGGGCTTACCCGTTACGCCGTACACGTCGGCTACGGTCCGTCCCCGGGTTAGCTCTCCGTCGGTCTCGATCTCCACGTTCAGCCTTCGGGTCTTGATCACCTCGGGCTTGATCAGATGCGCCACGGCCAGGGCGTCGTGCAGAGGCGCACCCTCGAAGCCGAAAATAGTCTTGTTGGCCTGGGCGAAGAACTTCAGGAGCGGCGCCACCACCCGGGAAACCTTGCCGTTCGACCTGGCCAGCCGCTCGATGTCGTCGAATCCGAACAGGGCCTTGTTGGTCACATCCAGTCCCACCATGGTGACGGGTACGCCGCTTCCGAACACAACCTTGGCTGCCTCCGGATCTACGTAGATGTTGAACTCCGCCGCCGGGGTGATGTTGGAATCGAAGACCGCTCCGCCCATCAACACGATCCGTTCGAGCTTGGTGGTAATCCGTGGATCTTTCAGCATGGCCAGGGCTACGTTGGTCAGAGGACCTGTTGGCACCAGGGTCAGGGGCGTGCCCGATTCCATGATGGTCTGGATCAGGAAATCCACCGCATGCCGCACCACCCCCTCGAATCCCGGTTCCGGAAGATCCGCCCCGTCCAGACCGGAGACACCGTGGATCTCGGGCGCCACGGTCAGTTCCCGGAACAGCGGTTTGTCCGCTCCCCGGGCTACGGGGATGTCGCGTTCCCCGATCAAAGTCAGGGTTTTCAGGGCGTTCAAATAGGTCTTCTCTCCGGTCTGATTTCCCCCAACCGTGGTGACCCCGAGCAGCTTGAGCTCGGGGGAGGAGCAGGCTAGCATGATGGCCATCATGTCGTCGTGGCCCGGATCGCAGTCGATCAGGATGCATTTCATGAGGATTCCTTGATTTCGTTGATTTCCTTGATCTTGCCGACCTGTTTGGCCTCCTCGACCTTGCGGGTCCGCTTCTTCAGAGCCTGAGCCGAGTAGACGGTCAGGGCGATGACCGTTGCCAGATAGGGGATCAGGGAGATCAGCTCGGAGGGGAATTGCAGGCTGGCGAGGTAGATGGCCAGGGCATTGACCGCCCCGAACAGAAGGGAGGCCAGGAAGGTCCCAAGAGGCATGTAGCCTCCGAGTGTAGCCGCGGCGATGGCGATCCAGCCGCGGCCGGCGGTCATGTCCCGGGCGAACCAGGACACGTACCCCATGGACAGGTACAATCCCCCAAAGCTTCCGAAGAATCCGGAGAGCATCAAAGCCCACATGCGGGTCCGGTTGACATTGATTCCCACCGACTCGGCTGCGTTGGGATTCTGTCCCACCGCCCGGATCCGCAGGCCCAGGGGTGTCTTGAAGGTGATGATGTAGAACACCAAGATAGCCAGAATCGCCCCGTAGGTCATGACATTGTGACCACTGATGATCGTTCCCAGCACGGGAATGCTCTTGATCAGGGGGATATGCAGTTCGGGAAAGACCAGGCTCTTAAGAGAGCTTGAGGATCCTTTATCCCCGCTGGCGATGAACAGCAAAAACACCGTAATCCCGCTGGCAAAGAGGTTCAGGGCGATAGCCGCCAGGATGATGTCCGCCTTCAGGTGGAGATGGAAGTAGCTCAAGATAGCACCCATGGCCATTCCGGCAGCGACACCGGCTAGTAGAGCCAGGATGAGGCTTTCGGTGAAAGCGCTGACCAGAACACCGACAAAGGCGGAAACCAGCATGGTGCCTTCCATGGAGATGTTGATCGTGCCGGCCAGGGTCGAAATGGACACGCCGATAGCGGCGAACAGCAGGGGAGTCATGACACGAAAGATAGCAAAACCGAACTCGGCGCTTAAGATGCTCTGCAGAAGAGGGCTCATGCTGCACTTCCCCTCTCCGCCTCTCGAACCGTGATGCGGTACTTCCACTGGCTCAAGAAAGCCTCGGCGGTGATCAGAAGGATGATGATCGACTGGATCACGGTAATCATCTCCGCCGGCACGTCGGACATGAGATTCAGCACACGGCCGCCGACGCGCAAGTAGGCGAGGAAGAAGGAAGCCGGTATGATCAACAGCGGATGGTTTCTGCCGATGATGGCCACGATGATTCCGTCCCAGCCGTAGCCCGGAGAGTTCTGCCAGACAAACCTGCGATGGATACCCATCACCTCGGTCATGCCGCCGAAAGCAGCCAGAAATCCCAGGATCACCTGGCAGAGAATAATAACCTTGAACACATTGATGCCGCCGAAACGGGCGAAGCGTTCGTTGAAGCCGGTTGAGCGGATCTCATAGCCCGTAGTCGTGTGGTACAGGAAGTAGTACACAAGCAGAGCGAAAACTAAGGCCAGGATAATGCCGTAGTGAATCCGGGTGCCGGGGATGAACTGGGACAGCCAGGCCGATTCGGGAAGTTCATAGGAAACAAGGTATCCGGCTTCCTTGTCCCGGAAGTGGAAGTTGATCAGATACAGGCCGAAAAAGTAGGCTACGTAATTCAGCATCAGGGAGGAGACCAGCTCGCTGGCCTTCCAGCGGGCTTTGAGGATCGCCGGAATAAAGCTCCACAGCGCTCCGGCCAGACCGGCCATCAGCAGAACCAGGGGGATGTGAATGAAGGCGGGCATATTCGTTGAAACGCCTAAGGCGGTGCCCAGGGCCGCACCGAGGTACAGAGAGCCTTCCGCTCCGATGTTGAACTGCTTGGCCTGAAAAGCCACGGCAATAGCCAGACCACAGAAGATGATCGGCGAGGCGGTTTCGAACACATGGGCCAGTCGGGATCGAGAGAGAAGCGGCCCGAGCAGGAAGGATTTGAGGGAAAATCCGGGCTCCTTACTGGTCAGATAGATGAGGAAGATGCTGATCACGATACCGATGGCGATGGCGATGATGACCCGGATCAGGGTGAAGTATTTAAGCAGAAATTTTTCCACTGACGGCCTCCTCTCTCTGTACCCCCAGCATGTATGGCCCTAAATCCTTGGCCGCGACTTTGGACATCTCCTGAAAGTGGGAAACGATCTCTCCGTTGTACATGACAATGACCCGGGTGGAAAGTTTCAGGATCTCATCGAGGTCGGCGGAAGCCAGAAACACTGCCTTGCCCCGGTCCCGGGCTTCCCGCAGAAGGCGATGCACCATCTCCTCAGAACCGACGTCGATCCCCCGGGTCGGATGTGCAGCGATGATCAGTTCGGGATCCGAGGAAAGCTCCCGGGCTACCACCACTTTTTGTATATTCCCTCCGGAGAGGGAGGAAACCGGAGTCTTGGTTGACTGGGCCAGAATATTGAAATTCTCGATCAACTCCCGGCTGTATCGTGAGATCTCCTTCCACTGCAGGCGGATTCCCTTGGAGAAGCCTTGCTTGAAGTATCTATCGAGGATGAAATTCTCCTCCAGGGTGGTTTCCTCGGCTACTCCATCCTCCATGCGGTCTTCGGGGATGTGGCACAGGCCATTTTCCCGTATCTTTCTTGGAGATAGACCGATCAGGCTTTCCCCTCTTAACGAAATCTCCCCCTCCGACGGATCCAGAAGGCCGGACAGGATTCGGATCAACTCGGTCTGGCCATTGCCCACCACACCGGCCAATCCCAGAATTTCCCCGGCTCGAACGTCGAAGGAAATCTTGTTTAGAACCAGAATCCCCTCTTCATTCACATAGGAGAGATCGCGAACGCGCAGAACCGGCTCACCGAGCTGTACCGGTGGTGGAATGCGCTCAAAACTGATATCCCTTCCAACCATTAGGTGGGCGATGTCATGCTCGGTGAGCTCACCGGCCTCTCTGGTGTCGATTACCCGAGCATCCCGCATGATGGTCACTCGATCGGCGATCTGCTTGACCTCTTTGAGCTTATGGGAAATGAAGATGATCGTCTTGCCCTGAGCCTTGAGATTCTTAAGGGTATTGAAGAGGATCTCGGTTTCCTGAGGCGTCAGTACCGATGTGGGTTCATCGAGGATCAGCAGTTCGGCGTTTCGGAACAGGGCTTTGAGGATCTCTACACGCTGGCGCACCCCGATGGGCAGATCTTTGATCTTCTTGTCCGGGGGAACCTGCAAACCGTACTCTTCGGAGACCTGACGGGTAATCTCTACTGCCCTGTTTGTATCCAGGAAGAACCCGACCCGTCTCGGTTCGTTGCCCAAGACCATGTTCTCCGCCACGGTCAGATCGGGAGCGAGCATCAGGTGCTGATGAACCATACCGATTCCCATCTGAATGGCGTCGTGAGGGCTGCGTACATTTACCTTCTCACCTTTGAAGAAGATCTCTCCTCCCTGAGCATGTTCGATGCCGAAGATAATTTTCATCAGGGTGGTTTTACCGGCACCGTTCTCACCCACGATGGCGTGAATGGTGTTTTTTTCCACGGCAACACTTACACCGCGGTTGGCGATCACCCCGTTTCCGTAGACTTTCAGGATATTCTTTGCTTCCAGGATTGTTTCCATGATCGAAATCCCTTCATCCTGCCGCAAGCAGGTATTGACCGGGGCATTGAGAAAGTAAAAAAAGTGGGGACCTGTCGGCGGTCCCCACTGCTTTGACCATTACTAGAATACAGTGTCTACTTGGATCTCCCCGCTGATGATTTTTTCTTCCAATTCCTTGATCTTATCGCGGAACTCTGCAGGAACAATCTTCTGGTAGTTCTCGTTGTCAGCAACCCCGACACCACCGTTCCTGATCCCCAGCACCTCGGCCTGGCCGACCGGCAGCTCGCCGTCCAAATACAACTTGATGGCCCGATACAGCGAGTTGTCGACGTTCTTCATCATCGAGGTTACGATATTGTCTGCCTTGGCGGGATCGGTCTCTTCGAACAGGAGATATTGATCTGAATCCACGCCGATAGCGTAACGGTCCTTGTCCTTGGCCGCATCGAGCAGCCCGAGTCCGGTCTCTGCGGCTACATTGAAAGCAATGTCGGACCCCTGCTCATACTGGGCCAGGACCAGCTCCTTTCCCTTGCCCGGATCGTTGAACAATCCCGCATAGGAAACGAGTACCTTGACCTCCGGCTCTATATACATTGCTCCCTGGATATAGCCGACCTTGAAGTCGTTGATTACCGATATGTCCATTCCTCCGAGAAAGCCGATGACCTTCTCGGGATTCGCCTTGGGCATATCCGAGGACGTGATCATGGCCGCCAAGGCTCCTACGAGGAAGGATCCCTCGTTCTGTGCATAGAGAATCGAGTAGACATTATCCAGGTTACCCATAGAGTAGTCCACCGAGTCGTCGTACATCACCCATGTCTTATCCGGATGCTTGGGGGCGAGCTCCTCTACAAGCTCTCGGAGCTGCCAGGTTCCGGCTATAATGATATCCCAATCTCCCTCGGCAAGCTGCGCGAGGTCAGGCTCCCAGTTTGCTTGATCGTAGGATCCTTCGATTGTCTTGGTATAAATACCGAACTCTTCTTCGGCCTGCTTCATCCCGCGGTCTGCCGAGTCAAAAAAAGCCTTATCGCCCAGGGTTCCGTTCACATACAGGGCTACCCGGATCTTCTCCTCGCCCTTGGCGGTCGGCTCCTCTTCCTTCTTCTTGCAGGCCGCCAGTCCGAGTACGCTCAGGGATAGAATCACTACGAGTAGCACGTACAATCCTTTTTTCATGTTCCCTCCTTGTGGGAATGTATGGTAATAGGCTTTTACGCCAGATTGCGTATTCTCAACAATATACTTTGAAACTCCCCCTTGTCAATTTCCATGATCAACTTCACCCGTTCACCCTTCTGCCGCACACTAGCTCCCCGACGGGGCGAGCCGGTCAGCTCCATTTTCAGATCGCCCCTGAGTTCTTCCCGGGCGATGGAGGGATTCACCACGTAGGCCATGGTCAGGGGATCGGGAAACATCGCCATTCTGGATCCGTACGATTTTTCGATGTAGGCGAACACAGGTTGATGCATATCGAAGAACAACTTCCCCGCTTTACTGTCCCCCAGTCCAAGGGCGCGGATCTCCTCCTCGCTGTGGGCCATCTTCACCGCGGCGTCCCAGGTGACCACGGTCAAGGGTACCTTACTCTCCAGAACGACCTGGACCGACTCAGGGTCGACGAAATAGTTGAACTCGGCATACTGGGTAATGTTGCCCCGTCCGAGGGCTCCACCCATGGATACGATTTCGCCGAACAGCTCTTCCAGCTCTGGATAAAGATTCAAGGCGATGGCCACATTTGTAAGCGGACCCAAAGCTACCAGAGTCAGACCAGGATGTTCCCGAGCCAGGCGGAGAATCCCTTCGGCGAAACCTGCACTTTCGAATGTCTTGCCCGCATCGGGTAGCTGAACATCTCCCAGTCCGTTGTGTCCGTGTATCCCTCCGGCATGGTGGGGCTGAGCGATCAGGGGCCGGGAAGCACCTCGAAATACGGGAATATCCCCCCTTCCCAGAACCGGCATTAGCCGCAGCACGTTTTCGGTGACCTGCGCAACCCCCACGTTGCCGTTCACAGTGGTGATGCCCAGCACATTCACCTCCGAGTGAGCCAGGGCTATTCCAATTGCTGCCGCGTCGTCGACACCACAGTCCGTATCGATGAGGATCTCTTTCATGCTCGCAGTTTTCTCTGCACCGCTTCCAGCAGGTCCTGGATTTCGAAGGGCTTTCCAAGATAGGGAATGTGGTTAGCCTCGATGAAACCGATAGTATCCGCACTGACAGTATCACCGGTAATGAAGAGGATCCGCCCCAGGACTTCGGACCTGTCAGCGCTCAACCTCTTATACAGATCTATGCCGCTCAACCTGGGCATGCGCACATCGCAGATGATCAGGTCGTGGTCCTCCGCTTCGATCTTCTCCAGAGCTGCCAGCCCGTCTACACTGGTCTCAACCTGATAGCCGACCTGCTCGAGCACGCGTACCACCATTGTCCGCACCACCTCCTCATCTTCCACGACCAGGATACGCCCGATACCGGC
>CP070696.1:1805503-1894393 GCA_020353535.1 Spirochaetaceae bacterium
CGTACCAATAGCGGGATCCTGCGGTGTGGAAGATACCTTGCTGACCCGGATCTTTCCCGTATCTTCATCCAGAACCACTCCATCGGTAAAAGTTCCGCCTACATCCGTGCTCAATCTGTACATCTATACCTCCTGAACCATGTCGATATGCCGTAATCTGGGACTCAATATAACGATAGTTGTTGCAGCACAATCGCTTCTCTTCAGCTTTGAAAAAGATGACATCTGACCAGGTGACCCTCCTCCGCCTCTGCCATTGGCGGATCGATCTTCGGACATATATCGATCTTCTCGGGGCAGCGCAGGTGGAAACTGCATCCGGTGGGTAGGTTGACCGGGCTGGGTATCTCCCCTTTGGATATCACTTTCTTGGGCTTGAGGACTTCCTCCTCCTCTGTAACCACCGGTATCGATGAGAGCAGCATCTTCGTGTATGGATGAAGAGGCTTCTGAAAGAACTCGGTTGCCGAGGCGACCTCGCTGATCTTACCCAGATACATGATTGCCACCCTGTCGGCCGTGTTCCGCATCAAGCTCAGGTCGTGGGTTATAAAGAGATAGGTAAGCTTTAGCTTCTTCTGCAGCCGTATGAGCAGGCTGATTATCTTCGCCTGCACCGAGACATCCAGTGCGGAAGTCGGCTCATCCAGGATAACGAATGAAGGGTCTGAGGCCAGAGCCCTGGCTATAGCTACCATTTGCTTCTCCCCTCCTCCCATCGCCTGAGGGTATTTATACAGGTACTCTTCCGGCGGCAGCTCTACCATTCTCAGGAGTTCTTTCGTTCTTTCCAGGCGATCGTTGTTGCTGCTTTGAACACGGTGAACTTTAAGTGGTACACTCAGGGCCTGCTTTATGCTCCAGCGGGGATTCAGAGAGGACCCCGGATCCTGAAATACGATCCGTATGTCTTGCTTCAACGTCATGGGACGCTTTTGGGCAACTACACTCATATTCTGATTCTTGTAGAAGACATTTCCCGCTGTAGGTTTGTAGATTCCTACAAGGGTATGAGCTACGGTGGTCTTTCCAGAACCCGATTCCCCCACAAGCCCGAATGTCTCACCCTCCTTGACCGAGAAGCTGACCGTATCGACCGCTCTTACGGTCCCCTGTCTGGTGAAAAAGTACTTCTTGAGCTCAGAAACGGTCACAATATCTTTCGGCAAACCGATCATCTCCCGTAGAGGAAGCAGGCGACCCTGTGGCTGTCTCCAGCGCTGTAAAATGGGGGACGCTCCTTCCTGCATATCGGCATTGTATGGTCACAGCGAGGGTGAAACCTGCATCCTTGGGGAGGATTGAGGTAGTTGGGTATCCTGCCCCGAATACCCTTGCTGATACCCTCACCGGTGAGCTTGGGTACGGTTCTCAATAATCCTCTTGTGTAAGGATGCAACGGATCGGCAAAGAGATCCTTTGTCCTGGCCTCCTCCACGATATTCCCGGCATACATGATATATTCCCGATCGGTAACGTTTTTCACAACGCCCAGTGAGTGGCTTATCAGCAGAATCGAAGTTTTGTTTTTTTCCACCAGCTCGTCCAACCGCCTCAGAATCTGATCCTGTATTGTAACGTCGAGGTTCGTGGTAGGCTCGTCAGCCAACAGAAGCCTGGAGGCTGTGCTAAATGCCTCGCTTATACAGACTCTCTGTCTCATTCCGCCGCTCAGTTGTATAGGATAGTTGTTAAGAATTCTCTCCGCATCGGGCATTCCGGTTTCCCTGAGCACAGCGACGGCCTGCTCTCTTATCTTCTTCCTGGACCGTTGCTCCCTGCCTGTGTGCAGATGCTTGATTATATCCTCCAGTTGGTAGCCAACTGTGAAAACGGGATTGAGGGCCGAGAGGGGATCCTGGAATATGGCCGTTATCTCTCCTTTTCTCAAGGCTCGTATCTCGCGGGGCTTCATCTTGAGGATGTCCTTCCCCCTGTAGATGATCTGTCCTGCACAGATCCTTGCAGGAGGGATAGGGAGAACCTGGAGGATCGTTTTTATCGTGGTCGTCTTGCCGCAGCCCGTTTCTCCTACCAGGCTTACCTTCTCTCCCTCGGCGATGGTCAGGTCCACGCCGTTCAACACCTTCAGCATACCTTCGAAGGTCTTGTAATGAACATGCAGGTTCTTTATTTCCAGCAGTGGCTTCATCTGGGCTTTTATATCTCTTCAACGGCGAACATATCTCGCAGGCCGTCACCCACGAGATTGAAGGCCAGTATGACAACCACGATGGCAAGCGCCGGGAATATGGTCATCCACCATTCGGCGGGCAGTCTCTTCGCCCCGTCCGCGACCATCGTTCCTAGCCCGGGCTTCGGAGGTTGTACGCCGAGGCCGATGAAACTCAAAGAAGCGCCCAGGGTTATGACGAAGCCCATGTCCAAAGTTATCTTTGTCAGGACGGGTCCCATGCAGTTCGGAAGGATCGCCCTGAGCAGGATATATATTCTGCGGACGCCTGTAAGCTCGGCTTCCAGCACGAAGTACTCGTTGCGCAGCGAAGCGGTAATCGAATAAACCAGCCTGCAATACCAGGGCCACCACATCAGTGATATAGCCATCATTTGGTTCATTATATTGGGACTGAGCATAGCGGTTATTGCCAGGGCTAGAATCAGGGGAGGAACAGCCAGGAAGATATCCGTGATCCTCATGATCACGATCTCGAGCTTCGTGCGCTGATAGTAGCCGGCAACGAGACCCAACAAGATGCCCGGTGGAACGCTCAAGCAGATAACGACCACGGCCAACGACAGGGAAAAGCGATACCCAAAGACAACCCGGGTGAATACGTCCCTGCCAACGGTGTCGGTTCCAAAAAAGTACTTCCTGTTTGGGGACTGGCTCGATTCACTGAAGTTTGTGTACGGGCCGGCGTGTTCCGGGTAGGGAGTGATATGCGGGGCTAGGACGGCGGCAAGAACGATTAATGCAAGAATGATCAGTCCCGCTACGGAGAGAGGGTTCCTGGAGAATTTGTACCAGCCTTTGTAGAGATTGGTTCTTCTTCTTGCTAATGCATCAAGGACAAACTCTTTTTTCAATAACACTTATTCTCCCCTTCCTTGGAGCCTTATTCTGGGATCGAGAAACGACACGACAATGTCGACGATGACGTTTACGGCGGCAAAAGCAACTCCGACGACCAGGACTACCGCAATTATGGCATTGAGATCCTTGTTCAACATCACGGTGACCGCGTAGCGGGCGAATCCGGGCCACATGAACACGAGCTCTACGAGGAAAGCGTTGGCGATGATAAAAGCTATGTCCAGACCCATTATCGATACGGTTGGTATGAGGGAGGGTTTCAACAGATACTTGAAGAGAATGGATCCCTTGGGAATGCCGTACACGGTATGGGCGGCTATGTAGTCTTTCTGCAGATTGTCGACTATGGAGGAACGGGTGACCCTGCTCTCCTGAGCCAGATTGGCAATTGCCAGGCTTACAGCTGGCAGAATTATATGCTTGAGGGAGTTCAAAGCAAGACGGGGCTGCCCGGCGAGAAGACCATCGATGATAAAAAATCCGGTTATCCTGGGTGGGGGACTCAAAGCCAGACTGATTCGGCCTATGGCCGGCGCCAGACCCAGGATGTGGCTGAATATGAACATCAGTAAAATGGCCACAGCGAAGGGGGGAGTGGCAATGCCGATATACGCGACCAGCCGTGACAGGCCGTCAAACCAGGAGTTTCTGAAGTAACCGGCTAGAACCCCCGTCACCTGCCCTACAACGAGGGATATTAGAAAAGACAAGAATACCAGCTCCAGGGTTGCGGGCAGATAGTCACTCAGATCCTTCACCACCGGACGGCGGGTGTACAACGATATGCCCAGATCCCCTTTCAGCACGCCCCTGAGCCAGAAGTAGTATTGAACGGGAAAGGATTTGTCCAGATAAAGCTCTTCTCTGAGTTTCTGCACCTGCTCCTTTGTAGCGAGAGAACCCAACGCAACCCGTGCCGGATCGCCGGGCACTACCCGGGCAATGAAGAAGATGAGCACGGATAGGCCGAATAGGACGACAATGGCCTGCAGCAGCCTCTGGAATATGTATTTGATCATGATGCTTTTTTATAAAGCCGGGAGGGCAAGAGGCCATCTCACCCTCCCGGACAAACTGCTTGAATGTCGCGTTCCCCCTGGATTATTACTTCTTCGTTAGATCGATCCTCCAGTTATGCATGTTCGCCGTAGGTCCTACCATGGGAAATTTTTCTTTAGGACCGATGATGTAATCCTGGCTGGTGAACTGTGCCGGGATTTCATACGGGTAAAGCGCAAGGGCAAGAGAGGAGAGCCTTCCTTGGAGCTCGCGATATATCTCCGTCCTGGCATCGAAATCCAGTGTCTTCCGTGCCTGATCGATCAGTCTGCCGATCTCCTCATTCTTTTGCCAGTGAGCGGCGTAAATACCTCCGACGTTGTCGGGATGGTACATATAGAAGAGGAAGGAGTCCGGTGACGGATAGACGGCGGGGAATATGAAGATCGTCATGTTCGGTGTCGTATCCGCGGCCCCGCACTCCGCCGAGTACTGCGGCCAGGGAGGACCGGCTATCTCCATCTTTATACCTAATTTCGCCAGATCGGCCTGTAACTGCAGGCCTATTTCCTCCTCGGACTCCAGGCCGGCACAGTAGTGATAGACCACCGTTACATCTTCAGGTTTGTATTTTGACTGAGCAAGCTCCTGGCGTGCCTTTTCCAGGTTTTGGCGCCTGGGTTGAGGAGGAACCCTGACGTATCCGGGCAGTGCCGACGAATAGATCCCCGCTTCTCCGGCACCATAGGACTTGTACTCGTTGAGTATCGCTTCATAGTCGAAGGCATACAAAAGTGCCCTTCTGAAGTGCACATCGTCAGTGGGTGGTACGGTGGTGTTCAGCCATACCGTCCAATCCTGAGCCCACATGGGATGTAGTTTCAGGCCTCTGGTATTCTGGATTTCCTGTAGCGTTTTTCTGCTGAAACCGCCGTTGATTTCCAGGTCAAGCTGCTTGCCTTTGAGCATGGTCATCAATGTGGCGGTCTCCCAGCTCATGATGAAGATCAGCTTCTCAATGGGCACCTCGTTGGGCCCCCAGTTCTCCCAGCCGAGAAAATAATCTTTAAACCGGACAGCATCCAGTCTCTCCCCGGGTGCATGGCTTGCCAGCATGTAGGGACCGGTGCCCGCATCGTGAGCCGCCAGCCATTCCTGCCCGTAATCTCCGAACTCCCCATAGTCACCTGCCTTCTTGTTTTTTAGCACAAGCTCCTTGTTCACAGGCCAGAACAGGGTCAAGGTGTTCGGAAACACGGCGTTGGGTTTTTCCAGGATGAAATCGACTACATATTTACTGACCACCTTGGCGGTCAGTTTCCCCACTGTACCCGAATAGCCCTGTCCCATGGCGAGAAGCCTCTCCATGGAGAAGACCACATCCTCGGCTTCCAGCTCACTGCCGTCGTGGAACTTGACTCCCTGCCTCAGCGTGAACCGCCAATGGTCGACCTTGCCATCCACGGCTTCCCACTTTTCGGCAAGATGGCCTCTCAGCATTCCCTCAGGCGTCGGGTAGACCAGGGGACTGTAGAGGTTGTAGGCCACCTGGGCATCGTACCAGTCCATGGCCAAGCCCGGGTCCGCGAGAATCACAGGCATCCCATTGATAACGGCTACGTTTTCCGCCGCCGGGACAGCCGCTTCCCGCACTTCCTCTTCCACTTTTTCCGGTTCTTCTACCTCTTCCTGCCTTCCTCCACTGAACAGAAAAGCGGGAGAGATCAGAACAGACGCCAGCAGCAGGATCAGTACAGCTTTCTTGATCATTTTTTTTACCCCCTATTTCAAATTTTATAAGGAACAGATGTCCCTTATTTAATTTTTGGGTATTTAGAAAATAGACGGGTTCTCATCGTAGATGAAAATATTATAAGGCACCGGAGTTGAAAGTGCAAATATAAATTACGAGGCTGTAAGACCAGCTCAGAGCCCGAGGTCTTTCAAGAAATCGAGTTCATCTTGAGTCCATCCGAGGGCATCTATCGGAGAATGAATCCATCCCGAAATGGATCTTCAGGATCGATTAAGAACTCATGGCGACCGGTGATGTAGGCCGATCCTTCCACCTGAGGAATGACAGCAGGATGAGGGCCGAAGGTAGTCGTTCCTGTAATCCAGCCGCTGAAACGGCTTCCCAGGATGCTCTCAATCACTTTTTTCTCGTTTAGCTTGATTTCATCCCTGGCATACATAAGGGCAAGGCGCCCGCTCACGCCGGTTCCGGTGGGAGAGCGATCGACTTCTCCCTCCGCGAAAACACATACATGGCGGCTGTCCGCGCCTTCGCTAAGAGGAGCAGCGATAAAGATGGTGCCGTAGAGAAAGCTTAGATCCTCTTCAAAAGGATGGACGATCGGGCGGCTGGCAATTACCGCTCGCTTGATAGCCATTCCGTTTTCGATGAGCCCTCGATATTGATCCGCGGTACAGTCAAGGCCAACTTTCGCTGCTTCAACAAAGGCGTAGAAGGCTCCCCCGAAAGCAAGGTCGTAACGGACCTTCCCCAATCCGGGTACACTGACCGTTTCATCAAGGGCCAGAACGAAGGAAGGCACATTTTCAAAATAGACGCTTTTCACACGCCTGCCTGAAACACGGGCCCGAGCGACAACCAGGCCGGCAGGCGTATCGATCTTTACAGTGGTTTCAGGCTCGGTTGCCGGTAACATGCCGGTTTCCAGGGCGACCGTTGCCACTCCGATGATTCCGTGACCGCACATGGTACTGAAGCCCTCGTTGTGCAGAAACAGGACACCCATATCGGCATCCGGGGTGACCGGCCTGGTTATGATGCATCCGTACATATCGGCATGGCCCCGAGGCTCCCACATGAGTGCTGTTCGCAGGTGATCCAGCTTCTCTTTGGCGTACTTACGCCGGGCAAGAATATTCCTTCCCGCCAGATCCGGAAAACCATCGATTATGACCCGCAGCGGTTCTCCTTCGGTGTGTGCGTCGATAGTGTTTATTCTCATCCAACGCTCGGGAGCCTGCCAATCTCTCGGTTGTTTCATTTCGCCTCTTGTCAACCTTTCAAACCTTCCCTGTACTGTGAGGGTGTCATGCCAGAAGTAACCTTGAATTGACGAGTGAAGGCGCTCTGATCGGAGAAACCGCATTTTAGCGCAATATCAACGATTGAGGTACTGGTAGATCGCAGGAGCTCGCAGGCCATTTGGATCCGTGTTTTAATGATGAACTGACCTGCAGTTAAGCGGAAAACCCGCTTCATCCGCCTCTCGAATTGGTAGACCGATAGCCCGCATTTCCTGGCCAGGGATTGAATCTTCAACCGGCTGCCGTAATGAGTCTGGATGTATTCCACGGCCTCGGCCAGCTCTCTGAACCCTCTATCCTGTGTCTCCGGCACGGGGATGTCCTTTGAAATCCCCACCAGGCCGAGGATGTCCCCGTTTCTGCTTCGTAGCGGCAATTTGGTTGTGATGCACCACCCGGGATTTCCTTTGATGTAGAGATGGAGCTCGAGCAGATCCCGTATCTCCGCACCATACTGCAGAACCTGATTGTCCTGCTCGTGGTAGCCCTCCGCCATGGGGGCTGGAAAAACCTGGAGGGTTGTCTTCCCAAGGAGCTCCGACTTCGAGCTTAGAGAGCAGCGTCGGACCAGGGTTCGGTTCACCGCCACGTATCGGGCCTTTTGGTCCTTCACAAAAAAAACCATATCCGGGATGAGATCGAACAGCTCTTCAATGGTAGGCAGAAGGGGTATGTCTGCAAGATCGTCGATCCGTTCCGAAGGCAATTTAAAATCCTTGTGAGCAGCCCCAGTGCGGATGTTGTGCTGAAAACCAAGCCGCAGCTAAGGTTTTATGCTATATACAGATGGTAAAATAAACCTATCATTATTGCAACGAGGGCCCGAAGCAGGGAATGACAAGCGGCACCATCTTCGACATTAAAAGATACGCTGTACACGACGGTCCGGGTATCCGCACCACTGTTTTTTTCAAGGGATGCCCTCTGCACTGCCGGTGGTGCCACAATCCCGAAAGCCAGGCATCTTCTCCCACGGTGCTTTACAGGCACAACCTGTGCGTGGCTTGCGGTCGATGTGTAGCGGCCTGTCCGAAGGAGGCGCTGCGATCGACGGACAGCGGCATAAAGCGAGATTTTGCCCGCTGCACAAACTGCGGTACCTGCATAGAGGTTTGTCTTTCAGGAGCCATGGAACGGGTGGGGCGTCGGATTTCCTCTGAGGAGCTTATTGCTGAAATCGAGCGGGATATACCGTTCTTTGACGAATCCGGTGGTGGAGTTACCTTCTCCGGGGGAGAGCCGCTGGCACAGCCGGAGTTCCTTAGCGAAATGTTGGATCTCTGCGCTGAGCGGGAGATCCACAGGACCGTGGATACCTGTGGTTTTTCGAACGCAAAAATCCTGGCGAGTATTGCAGGGAAGACGGACCTGTTCCTGTTTGATATTAAGATCATCGATGCCGAATTGCACAGGCAGGTCACGGGGCGGAGCAACAGCCGAATCCTGGAGAACCTGCGGTGGCTTTCCGAAAGCGGATACAGGGTCGAAGTACGCATTCCTGTCATTCCGGCTATGACCGACGGAACAGACAACATCGATGCCGCCGGTGCGCTGCTCTCCTCTCTGTCAAACCCGCCGGCAGTCAGACTGCTTCCCTTTCATCGGACAGCATTGGAAAAATATAAAAGGTTCGGAATGAAAGTACCATCGGAATATGAGGGTGCCCAGCCGTCTGAGGCCGATATGCAGCGTGTGGCCCGGCTTCTGGAAATCCAGGGACTCACTGTGATGTATGATGGAGGGAGAATAGCCAGATGACCAAAAGAGTAAGTCGGCTTCGAAAGGAGAGTTACAAGGCCGAGGTTAGCCTGTCGATTGAAAGGGCGGAGCTTATCACCGAGTTCTACCGCGCGAATATCGGCAAGTACTCCGTACCCGTGATGCGCGCCAAGGCGTTCGAGCACCTCTATCGTCATCAGAGCATCTATATCGGGGAGGGGGAGCTGATCGTCGGAGAACGGGGACCGCGACCCAAGGCGGTTCCTACCTATCCCGAGCTCACCTGCCACAGCGAGGAGGATCTCCGCATCCTGAACACCCGCCCCAAGACACCCTATGCGGTCACGGATGAGGACATCCGGCGCTACCGCGACACCATCATACCCTTCTGGCGCGGCCGCTCGATGAGGGACCGCATCTTTCAGGGACTTGCGGAGGAATGGAAAGCCGCCTACGAAGCCGGGATCTTCACCGAGTTCATGGAACAGCGCGCTCCGGGTCATACGACACTGGACGGTAAGTTCTACAGAAAGGGCCTGCTCGAGTTCAAGCAGCAAATCGCCGATCGTATCGCTCGCCTTGATTTTTTTAATGATCCTGAAGCCCCCGCCAGGTGGGAACAGCTCGCCGGTATGAGCATTGCCTGTGATGCCGTCATTATTTTTGCAGAGCGGCACGCAGAGCTGGCTGAAAGATTGGCCCGGGTAGAGAAGGAGATGCAGCGTAAGACGGAGCTTGAACGGATCGCAGCCAATTGCCGCTGGGTGCCGGCTCGGGCGCCTCGGGATTTCTGGGAAGCGCTCCAGATGTACTGGTTTATGCACCTGGGGACGATCACGGAGCTGAACGGCTGGGATGCCATGAATCCAGGGCATCTGGACCGTTACTTCTATCCCTTCTATGCGAAAGATCTGGATTCGGGATCCTTGTCCAAGGATTTCGCCAGAGAGCTCCTTCACTGTTTCTGGATCAAATTCAACAACCATCCCGCTCCACCCAAGGTGGGTGTGACCGCCGAGGAGAGCGGAACGTACAACGACTTCACGAACATCAATATCGGCGGACTGCTGCCGGATGGAAGTGACGGTGTCAACGATCTCTCCTACCTCATGCTGGAAGTTATGGACGAGATTCACCTGCTGCAGCCCCAGGGCAACATCCAGCTCAGCCGCAAGAATCCCGATCGCTTCCTGAAAGCGGCCTGCCGGGTTATACGCAAGGGCTACGGCTATCCCTCGATCTTCAACGCGGACGGTGTCGTCGAGCAGCTGGTGCGCTGCGGCAAGAGGATCGAGGATGCCAGAGAGGGCGGTACCAGCGGCTGTGTTGAGACCGGGGCGTTCGGCAAGGAAGCCTACATCCTTACGGGATACCTGAATACGCCCAAGATCCTGGAAATTGCGCTGAACAACGGCGTGGATCCCAGGACTGGCCGGCGAATCGGAATCGAAAGCGGTGATCCCCGATCGTTCAGGAGCTTCGAGGATCTGTTCGCTGCTTTTACGAAGCAGCTGCGTCATTTCGTGGACTTGAAGATGGCGGGAAATCAGTACATCGAACGAATGTATGCCCGGGAGATGCCGGCCGTGTTTTTATCGGTTCTAATCGACGACTGCATCGAGAAAGGTCGGGACTACAACAACGGCGGACCCAGGTACAACACGAACTACATCCAGTGTGTAGGGATCGGTACCATTACCGACAGCCTTTCGGCGATCAGCAAACACGTCTTCGACGATGGTTCCCTCACGATGGACACCCTCCTGGAGACGCTGGCTGGGAATTTCGAAGACCGTGAGCAGGTCAGGCTCATGCTGACCGGCAAGACTCACCGGTACGGAAACGACGACGACTATGCCGACAGATTCATGGTTCGGGTATTCGATGCCCTTCATACCGTAATCGATGGCAGACCGAATACAAAAGGTGGTGAGTATCACGTGGACATGCTGCCCACCACCTGTCACATTTATTTCGGGTCGGTTCTCGGTGCAACCCCGGACGGACGACGTGCCGGCGTGCCGGTATCGGAAGGTATATCGCCTGTGCAGGGAGCAGACCGGAACGGACCCACGGCGGTTATAAAGTCAGCGGCTAAGATGGATCAATTACGTACCTGCGGAACGCTTTTGAATATGAAGTTCATGCCCGGAGTCCTGAAGGGCGGGGAGGGAATCGACAAGCTCGCACAGCTCGTGCGTACTTACTTCCGGCTCGACGGTCATCACGTCCAGTTCAACGTGGTAGATGCGGAAATCATGCGGCAAGCCCAGGAAAATCCGCAGGCGCACAGGGATCTCATCGTACGCGTGGCCGGCTACAGCGATTATTTCTGCGATCTGGGCAGGGAGCTTCAGGATGAGATCATTTCCCGCACCACCCAGGAAGTGTTTTAAGAACAGTCGAGCATGACGGCATCCTTGAGAGTTGCGAGCGATATCGGCGGCACTTTCACGGACCTTGTCTATCTAGATGAAGCTACCGGAGAAACCGGTGCTTGCAAGACATCAACCACCCCAGCTGATTATTCCCAAGGGGTACTTCAAACAATCAAGAAGGCAGGGTTCGAAGTGCCTGACACCCGCTATTTTATCCACGGTACTACCGTGGTAATCAATGCGATTACCGAAAGGAAGGGCGCCAAAACAGGGCTGATCACGACCTGCGGATTCCGGGATGTTCTTGAGATAACCCGCGCTAACAGGCCCGATATCTACAATATGTACTACACAAAACCCAAACCCTTTGTCCCGAGACGGTACCGCCTGGAAGTTCGGGAGAGGATGAATTGCAGGGGCGAGGAGTTGCTGCCACTGGATGAAGAGGATGTAAAAAGGGCTGTAGCTTATTTTATAAAAGAAGATATTGAAAGCATTGCGGTGTGCTTTCTGCATTCCTATGCGAATCCTTCCCACGAGCAAAAATGCGGGGAAATTATACGACGAACAGCTCCCGGGATACCGGTCACTCTGTCCTTTGAGATAACCCAGGAGTGGCGAGAATACGAAAGAACCAATACCGTCGTGCTGAACAGTTATGTTCTAACAAAAACGGGGGCGTACCTGGATAATTTGGAGAAGAAGCTCTCGGAGATGGGGATGGACAGAGTATGCTATATCATGCAGTCCAACGGTGGTACCGTTACCTTTGATCGCGGCAGGATAGCTCCGATCCACCTAGTCGAATCCGGTCCGGCGGGAGGCGTGATCGGAGCCACGGCTTTGGGAAAAGCGATCGCCGAGGCAGATGTCATATCCTTCGATGTTGGCGGCACCACCGCTAAAGCGTCGCTGGTTGTAGGAGGGAATCCCCGAATCTCGACGGATTACAAGATAGAATGGAGGAGAGACTTTGCCGGCTATCCGATCCTTGCACCAACGATAGACATCGTGGA
Source organism: Spirochaetaceae bacterium (assembly GCA_020353535.1). Lineage (GTDB taxonomy): Bacteria > Spirochaetota > Spirochaetia > SZUA-6 > DRHE01 > JAFGQJ01. Next base: position 1,817,731 of record CP070696.1, read on the forward strand.
GATAGGCTCCGGGGGCGGATCCCTGGCCTGGGTGGACGGAGGGGGGGCGCTGCGGGTCGGACCTGAAAGTGCCGGAGCAGATCCCGGCCCCGCCTGTTACGGCCGGGGGGGGAACAGCCCGACGGTTACGGACGCGAATGTTGTAGCCGGGCGGATCAATCCCGCTTATTTTTTGGGCGGGGAAATACCGCTTCACGTCGGTCTGGCCAAAAAAGCGATCAAACCCATAGCGGCGGCTTACCGGATCAGCATCGAAGAGGCCGCCATGGGTATAATCCGGCTTGCCGATTCGTCGATGGTAAATGCGCTCAAGCTCGTATCGGTCAGGCGGGGGCATGATCCCCGTGATTTCACGCTTGTGGCTTTCGGTGGTGGCGGTGCGATGCACGCCGGTTCGCTGATTCGAGAACTAAAAGTGAAAAAAGCGGTTGTACCAACAAATCCCGCGGTGTTTTCGGCATGGGGCATGCTGGTTACGGATCTAAGACAGGATTTCATAAAAACCTTGATCGTACGGACCGATCAGGTGGAAGCCGGGGTGATTGAGAAACTATTCAGTGATATGGAAGAGAAGGCAATGAGTGGCATGGTTGAGCAGGCTATAGCTGAAGATAGGGTATTGTTTCAGCGCTATGCCGATATGCGTTACTGGGGCCAGGAGCATACGGTCAAGGTTCCTGTCGGCTTGGGATTTTTCGATGAACGGGTGCTTCGCAAAACCAGGGAGAAATTCCACCAACTTCACGAGCAGGCCTATTCTTTCCGCCTCGATTCACCCATCGAAATAGTGAACTGTCATCTCATATCTTTCGGTATATCCCCAAAACCGCAGCTGAGTACCGTCAGCGGGCCAGCATTGAAGCTGGATGAAGCTGTAAAGGGCAGGCGATTGGTGAATTTCGATGAGCTCGGATTTCATGATTCTCTCGTTTATGAACGGGACCTGCTGCCCGTGGGCCGACCCCTTGAAGGCCCCCTGGTGATCGAAGAGCCGGCATCGACCACTGTCGTGTTCCCTGACCAGAGGGTGGTACGCGATAGTTACGGATCTCTCCATATAGAAATGAAGTAATGAACGATCAGTTTGTGGAAAGAGATCCCTTTACTGTTGAAATAATCAAAGAGCAGCTCATCGCTGCAGCGGAGGAGAGCTTCATCCGTTTGGGTCGAAGTAGCCAGAGCCCGATCATTTACGAGGTGCTCGATTACGCCTGCGCTTTGACCGATGCCGAGGGTGAGCTCATTGCCCAGGCCAATGGTGTGCCCGGTTTTTTGGGCACCTTGACCTTCGCGGTCAAAGCGGTACTCGGGAAGTTTCCTGGGGATATTCTCAAAGCCGGTGATATTATCATAAGCAACGATCCCTATTCCGGAGGTGGTAACCATCTCTCCGATGTGGCGCTTATTGCACCTATTTTCATCGGAAAGGAGCTGATTGCCTTCAGCGTAAACAAGGCTCACTGGACCGAGGTCGGTGGAATGGCGCCGGGAAGTTGGACTACCGACAGCACAGAGATATACCAGGAAGGCCTTCAATTCCCCGTAATTCATCTGGGTAGAAACTACCAGCTTGATCCATCTCTTCTCGATCTTATAGAGGCCAACGTACGAACCCCTGAACAAACCCTGGGGGATCTTTTTGCAGGCGTGGGCGCGCTGCGGGTAGCGGAAAAAAGGGTTGTTGAGATCGCGGAGCGATATGGTGTCCAGGTTTTCCTTGACGCCGTGAAAGAGATTCTTGATCACGGTGAACGGATGGCCAGACATTGCCTGGCGGGATTACCAAAAGGAAGTTTCTTCATTGAAGACTGGATGGATGATGACGGGCTAACCGAAGAACCTGTGTATGTATGCGTAGGTATCACCATCACCGAGGATGAGTTCATTGCAGATTTCACAGGTTCGGCTCCGCAGGTGCGCGGTCCAATCAACTGTACAAGGACGAGACTGTATTCGGCTTGTCGTGCCGTATTCAAATCGATCACCGCGCCTAAAAACCCCGTGAACGACGGCTGGTTCAGACCGCTCAAGGTCACCTGTCCGGAGGGAACGGTGTTCACCGCAACGCGGCCGGCACCTGTGTCGACCTACTGGGAGACGGGCGCCTATGCGGTGGATCTTCTCTGGCACGCACTGTTCCCGCTGCTTCCGGATCGCTTGACCTCGGGACATTTTCTCAGCGTATGCGGCACGAGTATCAGCGGATACGACCTCGAGGGCAGGCGTTTCATTCTGGTCGAGCCCCAGGCCGGAGGATGGGGCGCCGGCAAGGACAAGGATGGTGAGAGCGGACTTGTACCCGTAGGGGATGGGGAAACCTATATAATGCCGGTGGAAGTGTGCGAAGCACGATATCCCATTCTGGTGGAGCGGTACGCCTTCAATATACAGGAGGCGGGAGCTGGCAGATTTCGAGGCGGATTCGGCCTCTCCAGGGAGTACCGAATCCTCAGCGACAGCGCCATACTGACTACAACATTTGGCAGGCACCGATATCCTCCTTGGGGGGCCGAGGGCGGTGGAGAGGGATCGGTAAATGGTGTGGAGGTGATCCGAAGGGAAGCCGACCGGCCCGAGGTGTGGAGCGGGAAACTGGCTCGCTATCCCTTGGAAAGAGAGGATCTGGTCTGCTTGAAGACCGGTACAGGAGGTGGGTACGGCTCTGCTCTTGAACGTGATCCGAAGTTGGTACTGCAGGATGTTTTCAACGGATTCTTGAACATCGAGCAGGCTCGGCGTATCTACGGCGTGGTCCTGGAAGAGGAATTGGGAGCCATAGATCTCGGTGCCACGGAACAATTGAGGAAGAAAATGCAATGACAAATCCTGGAAATAAATATATAATGGTTCAACCATTATTATGTTTAGACAGGTCGTACAGAATCGCATCTTCCAGGATGTAAGCAATCAAATCGAAGAAGCCATCCTCAAACGCCGGCTCAAAGCCGGCGACAAGCTGCCGGCGGAGCGGGAGCTACAGGAGACCTTCAAGATTAGTCGCGGCACCCTGCGGGAGGCCCTCCGCGTCCTGGAGCAGAAGGGTTTGATCAGCATCAGAACAGGTGCCAAGGGCGGAGCCGTGATCAAGGCGGTGACCACAGAGCCGGCCAGCGACAGCCTGTCATTCCTATTCCGTTACCATAAGGTTTCTCTCCACGATCTGGCCGAGTTCCGGGAAGGAGTCGAGGGCAACGTTTCCGCTTTGGCCGCCGAGCGGGCCACCGAGGAGGATATTCGCCGTCTGCAGGGTCTGCTGAGCGAGGCCGAAAAAATTACGCAACAGGGACCCTCCCGCTGGGATGAGTTCATCAGTACGGATAATCAGCTGCACATGGAATTGGCTCGCATTGCCAGAAATCCTGTCTACGAAACGGTGCTGCATATAGTGCACGACAACATTAAACCCTACTACGATTCATTTCTCCCGAGAAGCAAGAAAATGCTTAGAGAAAATTACCAGGACTTGTGCGGGATCGTGAAGGCGGTCGAAGAGGGGAGGGCCAGCGAGGCCCGACTGCTGGCTCAAGCCCACGTCGATCGGTTTAGGCGTTTCATGGAGAAAAGAGAACACCGTAGGTCCGGCAGCCTGTGAACATTATACCAAAAGGGAGGTTAACTATGGGAAATGCGATTTGTAATCTTTCGCTGCCCATCAACGAACCGGTTAAAAGTTATGCTCCCGGTACGGCGGAGCGGCAAGAGGTGAAAGCTGCGCTGTCGGAACTGAAGAGCCAGGAGATCGAGATTCCCCTGATTATCGGGGGCAGGGAGATTAAAACAGGCAAGCTGGGTAAATGCATCCTCCCCCACGATCACCGCAGAGTGATAGGAACCTACCACCAGGCCGGTAAGAGGGAGGTGCAGATGGCCATCGATGCCGCTCTGAAGGCCCGTGGTGATTGGGCAGCCCTGCCCTGGGCGGATCGTGCGGCGGTATTTCTCAAGGCGGCCGACCTGATCTCCGGGCCCTGGCGGGCTACCTTCAATGCAGCCAACATGTTGGCTCAGAGCAAGAACATCTTTCAGGCGGAGATCGACTCAGCCTGCGAGCTGATAGATTTCTTTCGCTTCAACGCTTACTACGCTACTCAGATTCTCGCCCAGCAGCCTCCTTGTTCGCCTCATCCGACCTGGAACCGGATGGAATACCGTGCATTGGAAGGTTTTGTCTTTGCCGTCACACCCTTCAACTTCGTTTCGATTGCCGGAAACCTTCCCTCCGCCCCGGCCGTGATGGGAAATGTAGCTGTTTGGAAACCCGCCTCCAGCGCGGTTTTCTCTGCCTACTATCTCATGAAACTCTTCCAGGAGGCAGGGTTGCCGGAAGGTGTCATCAATTTCATTCCGGGACCCGGCGCGGAGATAGGGCCGTTGGTAATGAACTCACCTGAGTTGGCGGGCGTGCATTTCACCGGCAGCACCGAAACCTTCAGGCAGATGTGGCAGACTTTAGGCAAGAACATACAACACTACCGTTCGTATCCGAGGATCGTCGGCGAGACCGGTGGAAAGGATTTCATATTCGCCCACCGGAGCACTGACCTACAGGCTCTGGGAGTGGCACTGATCCGGGGGGCTTTTGAGTACCAGGGGCAGAAATGTTCCGCCGTTTCCCGCGCCTATATCCCCCGCGGACTCTGGGAGGATCTCAAGGTCTATCTGATCGAAGAGTTGAACACAGTAACAGTGGGGGATGTGGAAGATTTCGGTGCTTTCATGAACGCCGTGATCGATAGGACAGCCTTCGACAAGATTTCCACATATATCGACTACGCGAAGAAAGCCGATCGAGCTTCCATTGTCTACGGCGGCGAGTGTGATGACAGGCGGGGATTTTTCATAAGGCCTGCGGTGGTGCTTACCGACGATCCACACTTTCGGACCATGCAGGAGGAGATTTTCGGTCCGGTACTGACGATATATCTCTACGACGAGGACCGTTATGTCGAAACACTCGAGCTGTGCGACAAGACCTCTCCCTACGCCCTTACCGGAGCCATTTTCGCCCGGGATCGCCAGGCTGTGGCGGTGGCGCAGCAAAAGTTGGAGAACGCGGCAGGAAATTTCTACATCAACGACAAACCCACCGGTGCCGTGGTGGGGCAGCAGCCCTTCGGCGGCGCCCGGGCCAGCGGTACCAACGATAAGGCCGGGAGCCTCTGGAACCTGCTTCGCTGGGCGAGCCCTCGGGCCATTAAGGAGAATTTTGTTCCGTCCCGGGACTATCGCTACCCCTTCATGGAGGCGGAGAGCTAGGGCATCAAGCGCAGCGCAATAGCGAGAGAGAGAGAAGAACATGGGGAAGAGCAAAACACTGCAATGGCTTGGGAATGAGGCGACACCCGTCTCTCTGAATGTGCGAATCCTGGAAACTTCCCCCTGCGGCGTGAACTGCCCGCTGGGGACCAATGTCAAAGCGTATGTCTCCCTGATCGCCGCCGGGCGTTTTCTGGATGCACTGGAGGAGATTCGCCGGACCAATCCCTTCCCCGGGATCTGCGGTCGGGTCTGTCATCATCCCTGCGAGGAGCAATGTCTGCGAAAGGATTTTGACGAGGCCTTGGCCATTGCCGCCCTGAAGCGTTTCGTGGCGGATTACGAGCTGCGTCGCGGAATCATTCCCCGCTTCTCTCCCGCGCGACCGGGGGGTGAGAAGGTGGCGGTGATAGGTTCGGGACCCGCGGGATTGACTTGCGCGGCCGATCTGGCCCGTCAGGGCTGCCAGGTTACCGTATTCGAGGCCTCTCCCGTTCCAGGGGGCATGCTATCCACCGGCATTCCCGCCTATCGTCTGCCCCGAGATATCCTCCACTTTGAAATTGAGGCCATTCGAGCCCTGGGTGTGGATATCAAGGTGGATACCCGTATCGGGGACAGAATCAGCTTCGACCAGGTTGCCGACAGGCATCGGGCCGTGTTTATCGCCACCGGGGCTCAGCGCCCGGTCCACCTGGAAATCCCGGGTGAGGGGGAGGTGCGGCAAGGTTTGATCGATTGGGTTTCGTTGCTGAAAGAGGCGGCTTTGGGCCGAGCGCAGAGACCGGGCAAACGGGTAGTGGTAGTCGGGGGCGGTGATACCGCAGTGGACAGTGCCCGGGTAGCAACCCGTCTGGGTGCTGAAAGCGTGCGGCTGCTCTACCGGCGTTCCCGGGAACAGATGCCGGCTCATCCCGTAGGGGTCAAGGATGCCGAAGCGGAAGGAATCATCTTCTCCTTTCTCGCCACCCCGGTGCGGCTGGTGATCCGGGAGGGTAGATTGGAAGGGGTGGAGTGCATCCGCCTACGCCTGGGCGGGAAGGATAAAAGCGGCCGCCCGCGCCCGCTGCCGGTGCCGGGATCGGAGTTCCTGGTTCCCTGCGATGCCCTGATTCCGGCCATCGGGCAGAAGCTGGATAGCTCCTTCCTGGCAGAGGGACATGGCCTGGAGATCACCGAGGAGAATCTCCTCTTCGTGCATGAGAATACCCTGGAGACCTCCCGGGTCGGGGTATTCGGCGGCGGGGATGCGGTTAGCGGTCCGGCCAGCGTGGTGGAGGCTATCGCCGCGGGACACCGCGCGGCCAGCTCCATCCTACGCCACCTCCAGGGCTTGCCTCTAAAGGCTGGAGGCGAAGGTGCTCCGCATCATGAGTTGGCCCTTGAGTTACTCCCGCCGGTGCGCAAGGGCCGCAACCAGAGCCCCCGTCTATCCCTGGAGGAGAGTCGGGAATCTTTCAGGGAAATCGAACAGGGCTTAAGCGAAGCGGAAGCTATCGAAGAAGCTCAACGCTGTCTGCGCTGCGGACCCTGCCTGGAGTGTCGGATCTGCGTGGGAGTTTGCCAGAGCAAGCAGCTCATCCTTGAACGGGATTCCCGGAGTGCCGGATCTGGATACTCTATGGAGCACATGCTGTTTCGGCTGCCTCTGGAAACCTGCAGGGAGATCGCTGCCGGGGATAACGTTCCGCTTCGTTACGATGGCAGACTCTATCGGGCTTCGGCAGTCACCGTTAAGATCAATGACATTCTCTGCCGGGGCTGCGGAATGTGTGAAGAAACCTGCGATTATAAGGCCATCCGGGTTTCTTACCGGAGGGACGGTTTTTTTATTGCTCAGGTTGAGGAGGATATGTGCCGTGGCTGTGGCACCTGCGTCTCCGTCTGCCCTACCGGAGCCGTAGATCAGGGTTTTTTCAGTAGTGACAGGATAATGGGGCAGGTCAAGGAGGTCTTGAGGCCAAAAAAGCAGGAGCTCCCTGTTCTCCTGTTGGCTTGTCGCTGGAGCGGGGTTGCGCAGATCTTACCTGCCGAAAGGAGAGGGAAACTTGTTGAGCTTATGTGCGTGGGACGTCTAGCAGCGGGAGATCTTCTCCGGATAATCGAGCTCGGTGCCGCCGGAGTGCTCATATTGGGCTGTGCAGAGGAGCGTTGCCACTATGGCTTTGGCTGCCGAGTGGCTGAAGACAATCTGCGCCGCCTCTGCGCGCTGTTGGAGCTGCTGGGCATTCCTGCGGACAGGATTCGGTTGCTTCGGAGTGTGGAGGCTGGATCTGAAGAATTGGCTTTCGAAGTGGAGAGTTTTATAAGGGAGCTCAACTCCCGAGAGGTTGGTTAGACCGGATGGCAGTGATGTTCGATCCAGCCCAACTGAATGAAGAATACGGTATTCCGGTTATTCTGAAGCACAGCCGGAGGCTCAACCAGCTCTGTTCCGTAGCCGGGGTGAATCCGAATTTTTCTCCGGAGAGGATCGCCCGGTTGGCTGAGGGGAATCCCGAGCAGCTTGTACAGAGTCCGTTGATCTGGGAGTGTTTGACCTGCGGACTCTGTCGAGAGGTCACGGACGGCCGCGGGGATATGGCGCGCTTCATCCGCGCAGTCCGCCGCGAGGCGTTGCGGCGGGGCATTGCCGGTTCCGATACCCACGGCGGGATAATGCTGACAGCCCAGCGAATCGATGCCCTTGGTAAGGTGCAAGCGGACCGCAACGCCTGGATCGCTGGTGAGGAGGATCTAAAAGTGGAGCGCCGCCAGGGTGACACCTTGTACTGGGTGGGGGCTGCCCCTTTCTTAGACTCCACCTTTCCCGATCTAGGATCCACGGCTTTGGAATCGGCCCGCGCTGCAATCCGGCTGCTCAATCATCTGGGAATACGACCGGTAGTCCTGGAGCAAGAGCGCTTTTCCGGCCACGACCTGCTGTGGACCGGAGATCGGGAGGGATTTAGCAGTCTGGCGGCAATGAACATGCAGGCGATCCGGGACAGCGGGGCTAAAACCGTGATCGTTTCCTCCCCGGAAGATTGTCATACCCTGAAGATGAGCTACAAGGAGCTGGTAGGGGAATTAGGAGTTGAAGTTCTTCATCTATCAGAGTTTCTGGCCGATCGGCTGTCCCAGCTCAGCTTCTCCGAGTGGCCGCACCGGATAAGTTACCACGATCCCTGCCGCCTGGGTCGCGGCTTGGGGGTGTACGATGCGCCCCGGAAGGTGCTGAGAGGGGTACCCGGGCTGGAACTGGTAGAGATGGAGCACTCCCGGGAGATGGCCCGGTGCTGTGGCACTTCCTGCTGGATCAACTGTACGCGATATTCCAAACTGATGCAGGTGAGACGTTTGCAGGAGGCTGGAGCGACAGGCGCCGAAGCTCTGGTCACTCCCTGTTCACAATGCGTCCTGCACTTTCGTTGCGCCACCAGGGCCGAAGCCTGGACCCAGGTGCGAATGGATGTCCGGGACTGGACGGTTTTTCTGGCAGGAGTGTTGCAGGAGTAGGGTATGAGCCGGATCGAAGAACATCCAATCCTGACAATAGAACCTCGCCGGGATATACCCTTCACCTTCGACGGTAAGAGGTATCTGGCCAAGGAAGGGGAGGTCATCTCTTCGGCCCTGCTGGCTCAGGGAATCAGTATCCTCGGCCGTCATCACAAGGATGCGGCGCCTCAAGGTATCTTCTGCGCCAATGGCCAATGTGCCCAGTGCATGGTGATGGCCGACGGCTATCCGGTAAAGGCCTGCCTGACCGTGGTCAAGCCCGGCATGAGTGTAGAGCCCTGTCGGGGGATGCCGGCCATTCCGGCGGATGATGGGATTCCACAAATGACCGACGTTCCGCTGATCAAGATCCCGGTGCTCATCATCGGAGGCGGTCCGGCGGGGCTTTCGGGTGCCATCGAGCTGGCCAAGGCGGGGGTCCGCTGCCTCATCGTCGATGATAAGCAGAGGTTGGGGGGAAAGCTCACTCTCCAGACCCACAATTTCTTCGGATCCCGGGGAGACTGCTACGCCGGTACCCGGGGCACAAACATCGCCCTGCTTTTGGAAGAGGAACTGCGGACCTTTGGGACCGAGCTGGTGCAGACCTGGCTGTCCTCTCCCGCCGTGGCTATTTTTTCAGACGGCAAGGTGGGCATTGTGAAGCAGGGGCGCTACGTATTGGTAGAGCCGGAGATCCTGCTGGTGGCCTGCGGCGCTCGTGAAAAGTCCCTGGCTTTCCCCGGCTGGGATCTGCCCGGCGTGTTCGGAGCGGGAGCCTTCCAGACGCTGGTAAATCGGGACTTCGTCCGGCCTGCCGAGCGCCTCTTTATATGCGGGGGCGGCAACGTTGGTTTGATCGCCGCCTATCATGCCTTACAGGCGGGTGTCGCCGTGGTTGGGCTGGTGGAGGCGCTCCCCGAGTGCGGCGGGTATAAGGTGCACCTGGACAAGCTGCTGCGACTCGGGGTGCCCGTCTATAACTCCCACACGGTCCTGCGGGCCGAAGGTCAGGAGCACTTGGAGCGCGTGGTTGTGGGACGGATCGATGATGACTTCCGCCCCGTGCCGGGGGACGAAAAGATCTTCGAAGTGGATACTCTGTTGGTTGCCGTGGGGCTGGCTCCACTGAATGAGCTATACAAGAAAGCCAGGAAGTACGGGCTGAGGGCATTCGCCGCCGGCGATGCCGAACAGATCGCCGAGGCCAGCGCGGCGATGTTCAGCGGCCGTATTCAGGGTCGGCGGATACTGAAAGCTCTGGACAGACCAACAATCCTGCCCCGCGAGTGGGAACCCCTCCTGGACACCCTACGAGGCAAACCGGGCCGGAAACAGGATCGTTCCCCTCACATCCTTCCCGGAAAGATCTATCCGATTATCCGCTGCCTCCAGGAGATCCCATGTAATCCCTGTACAGAGCTCTGCCCCAGGCTGGCCATCAGGATTGAAGGAGGTAAATTGACGGGGTGGCCCTTCTTCGAGGGCGAGCAGTGCCTGGGCTGCGCTCGCTGCGTCAGTGCATGTCCGGGGCTGGCCATCGTTCTGGTGGACGAGAGCTACGATCCTGGGCGGGATCGGGCTCTCCTGATCCTTCCCTTTGAGCTCAGCGACGGCATGCTGCGACCTGGAAGCCAGGTGATCACCGTGGGACCGGCTGGGGAGCCCGTCGGTCGGGGTACCGTGGTTGCCACCCGTGATGCGCCCAGCCAGGATCATCGCCGCCTGATCCTCCTGGAAGTGCCCTTTGCTGATCGACTCGGTGTGGCCGGTTTCAGCTCGGGCGAGCCGCAAAAGGCTGCTCCTGCTGCGGTATCGGCCGAGGATCGGGAGGCGATCATTTGCCGCTGCGAGCGGGTCACCCGGGGGGAGATCGTGGACCTGATCCAAGGAGGATATCGGGATATCAATCAGCTCAAGGCAGCCCTGCGGGTTGGAATGGGAGCCTGCGGCGGCAAGACCTGTCAGGATCTTATCTTGCGCTTGTTCCAAGAGGAGGGTGTGAATTTAGGGGAGGTGACACCCTTGGTAGAGCGGCCGCTGGAGATGGAGATCCCCCTGCGGGTGTTCGCCGGAGCCGTCGATGTGGAGACTGGGGAATAACCATGGGCGGGAGCTATGATGCCATTGTAGTAGGCGGGGGAAGCGTGGGTGTTCCTACAGCCTTTTACCTGACCCAGGAAGGGCAAAAGGTTCTCGTGGTGGAATCGGAACCGACCGTGGGTCAGGGGCAAAACAAGGCGGCCATTGGAGGAGTGCGGGCAACCCATTCCGATGCGGCCAAAATCCTGATCTGCCAGGAGAGCTTGCGTATCTTTAAAGAATGGCAGCAGACCTACGGTCAAAACATAGGCTGGAAAAAGGGTGGGTACTGCTTCGTCGCCTATACCCCTCGGGAAGAGGGTATCCTCAAGGATCTGCTTCCGGTTCAAAAGTCCTTTGGTCTGAACATCGATTGGCAGGATGCCCAGAGCATCCGTGAGGTGATTCCGGGCATTCAGCCGACCGGATTGCTGGGCGGTACCTTTTCCCCCGAGGATGGTCAGGTATCGCCGCTGCTGGCCGTCGATGCCATGTTCCGGGAGTCCCGCAGTCGCGGCTGCACCTATCATTTCAGAGAAAAGGTGACAGGTTTGCACATCCGGGCTGAGCGTGTCCGGGGCGTTCGTACCGACAAGGACAGCTATAACGCCCCAGTTGTGGTCAACGCCGCCGGAGCCCAGGCTCGGGAGATCGGCGTCCTGGCCGGATTGGAGGTTCCTGTGATTCCGGACAGCCACGAAGCCGGGATATCCGCCCCGATGGCGCAATTCCTCGGGCCACTGGTGGTGGATCTCCGACCAGGACCGGAGGGAAAGACGGCCAATTTCTACTTCGCCCAGACCAAGGAAGGCCCGATCATCTTCTGCTATACTCCTAAGAATATCTTCGTGGGAACCGATCGGGAACCGACGTCGGAGTTCCTGCCTATCGTCTCGCGGCGGTTGATCGACCTGCTGCCGCGTTTGAAGAACGTACTGGTTCGCCGCATCTGGCGGGGGCTCTACCCTATGACACCGGATGGTCTGCCGATCTGTGATCACGTGCGCCAGGTGGACGGCTTGTACCTGGCTGTAGGAATGTGCGGTCAGGGTTTTATGATGGGACCGGGAATTGCCCGCAACCTGGTTCATCTGATCACCCACGGCAGGCCCCTGATCGAGCCATCGATCTTCAGCGCCTTAAGCTTCTACCGGGATTTCGGGACCGCTAAAAAAGAAAAACTAAAATAGAGCACATTCTTGGTAAGGGCGAGTCTGGTATGAGCCTCTCATGTTTACTTTTCCCTGCCCTTGTACTACACTCCACATGCTTAAAATGAAAGGAACACCCGGTTTGGTGAAGAGTATAGGCTTTGTCGGCGGGGGAAATATGGGTTTTGCCCTGGCCAGGACGATTACTGAACGCTTTCCCGGCGCAGCAATAAACGTATTCGATATCAACGGAGATAGACTGGCTCTTTTTGAGCAAGAGCTGCCGGAGGTACGGACTGTCGACGGTCCACGAGAACTAGCAGAGGCATCAGAAGTGATGTTTCTGTCTGTCAAACCTCAGGACATTCAGCCTGTGCTGGAAGCGATTTGGGACACCGAGCGGCTGTTGATCTCGATCGCCGCCGGGGTGCCCATCAAACGGATCGAAGGGGTGTGCAGCCGGGCTCGAGTGGTGCGGGTGATGCCCAACACGCCATGTCTGGTCGGGGCCATGGCCGCGGGTTATGCCTTTGGATCCAGGATCCGGCCACCGGACCGGGAGCTGGTTAGGCAGCTGCTGGGCGCGGCGGGCTATGCCGCGGAGGTGGAGGAACAGCTGCTGGATGGGGTGACCGGCTTAAGCGGATCCGGACCGGCCTTTGTCGCCCGCCTGATCGAGGCCTTCATCGCAGCGGGCAAGGGGCTCGGCCTGGAGCCCGAGGTGGCGCGAAATCTGTCGATCCAGACCTTTTTGGGAACGGCCAAATTGCTGGCCGATACCGGCATGGATCCTCAGAAGCTTGTTGACCTGGTCAGCTCACCCAACGGCACGACCGTAGCCGGGCTGCAGGTACTGGAGACTTCGGATTACGCGCAGGTGATATCCGGGACGATTCAAGCCGCTGCGGTGCGCAGCAGGGAGTTAGGCCGATGAGTGTACTGGAGCAAGCTCGGGCGGCTAAGAGGGCCAGCTTTCGCCTGGCCGGCGTCTCTACGGAACTAAAAAACCGAGCCCTGGCGCGCATCGCCGAGGCCTTGGATCGGGATCGCGCACGCATTCTGGAGGAGAATCGAAAGGACCAGGAACAGGCCAGGAAAACCGCTCTCAAGGAGTCCCTGTTCAAGCGTCTGGTGCTGACGGATGCCAAGATCGACCAGATGGTGGAGAGCGTGCGGGATGTGGAGCGGCTGGAGGACCCGGTGGGGAAAACGCTGCTTGTGCGGGAGCTGGATCAAGGCCTGGTGCTTCGCAAAGCCACGGTGCCGATCGGGGTGATCGGGGTGATCTTCGAATCCCGTCCGGATGCCCTGGTGCAGATCTCTACCCTTTGCCTGAAGTCGGGGAACGTGGTTATCCTCAAAGGGGGTTCCGAAGCCCTGAACTCCAATCGCATCCTCTTCCAGTTGATCCGGGCAGCGGCGGAAGCCTCGGATCCGGTGTTCAAGGAAACCCTTCACCTGGTGGAGACCCGGGAACAGATCGGGGAGCTACTTGCCCTGGACCGCTGGATCGACCTGATGATCCCCCGCGGCTCCAATGAGCTGGTGCGCCGTATTCAGGAGAACACGAAGATCCCCGTTCTGGGGCATGCGGAGGGGATCTGCCATCTGTACGTGGACCGGGACGCAGACCTCGATATGGCCGTGGAGGTGGCCTACGACGCCAAGTGCCAGTATCCAGCGGTCTGCAACGCCATCGAAACCCTGCTTGTTCATTGCGCCGTGGCGGAAGAGTACCTGCCCCGGCTGGCCGAACGCCTGAAGGTGGTGGAGCTGCGCGGGGATGAGCGGACCCGCAGCATCATACCAGCCGCGGCTGCCACGGAGGAAGACTGGCGTACGGAGTACAACGACCTGATTCTCTCGATCCGGGTGGTGGAAAGTCAGGCGGAGGCGGTGGACCATATCAACACCTACGGCAGCCACCACACAGACGCCATCGTAACCCGGGACCAGAGTGCGGCCCGGCGCTTTCTCTCCGACGTGGATTCCAGCTCGGCAATGTGGAACTGCTCGACCCGCTTCGCCGATGGCTTCCGCTACGGCCTTGGTGCGGAGGTGGGGATCTCCACGGGAAAGATCCATGCTCGAGGTCCCGTGGGATTGGAAGGTCTGACCAGTACCAAGTACATCCTCGAGGGGGGCGGACAGGTCGTGGCTGACTACGTCGGCGTCGATAAGCGGTTCACCCACAGGGATCTTAGTCTCGGGGATCGGCATTGAGGCTTTGCATCAAGATCGGCACCGCTCTGATCAGCCGGGGTAACCGCCTGAACTACCGCTGGCTCAAAGGCAAGGTACGGGAGATCGCCGCGCTGCAGAAGCGGGGCAATGAGATTGTGATCGTCAGCTCCGGAGCGGTAGCCGCGGGCATGGAGATCGCCAGAGAGACGATTCGGCCCACGGAAACTCTCAAGCTGCAGATGATGTCCGGAATGGGCCAGATCCGGCTGATGAAGTACTACAAGGACTACTTCAAAGCCGAGGGCATCTGCATAGCCCAGATACTTCTCACTCATCATAACTTTGCCTCTAGAAACGAAGAGGGCACGATCCGGGAGATCATGAAAGCGTATCTGCGAGCCGGAGTAATCCCCATCGTGAACGAGAATGACATGATCAACAAGGAGGAGGTGGAGTTCAAGCCCGTATTCACGGACAACGACATCCTCGCCGCCCTGGTTGCGGTTCGAGTCGGGGTGGATTTGCTTGTGATTCTGACTGACGTAGATGGGCTGTACCAAGGTAATCCTAAGCGGGATCGCCGGGCGAAACTCGTCGAGGAGGTGGAAGCCATCGACCGTGCCGTCGAGCAGATGGCGGCCCGGGAAACCAATCCCCTCGGCCTGGGCGGGATGGCTTCCAAAGTCCAGGCTGCCAAGATGGTGGCTTCCCACGGAATTGACACCATCGTTGCAAACGGACGCTATTCCCTGGACCAGGTGCTCGCTAAGGAAGTCCCCAGAACCCGCTTTCACGCCGGTTGAGGTGCAGCTGCCTCCGGTGCCAGTTTTTGCCGGTACCGCAGCCGGGGCGGGTCGTGAATGCGTAGAGGCGGACAGTCAGAGATATGAACTATGTCACGAAATGATAGACAGGGATTACAAAAACGACTCGACCAGGTCGAAGCCCTGGTTGAGCAGGAGCGATCCAAGTTAAAACAGCTCTTCGAACACATCCCTCTGCCAGCCTACCATGTTTCCCTCGACGGTTTGATTGTGGACGTCAATTCCACCGCCTTGAACTTCTTGAAAGTCGCAGACAAGCAGGATTTGATCGGTAAGCCCCTTTTGACCGCCATCTACGCCCCCGCTTCCCGTGCCAAGGCCAAGAAAGTCTTGGAAAAATGGAAGCACACGGGCAGTTTGCGGAATGAGGAGCTCCAGGTTCAGACAGCGGACGGAGAGGTTCGAGATGTCCTGCTCAACGTCGATACGATCCTCGATCAAGAAGGAAAGCCGCAGTACAGCATTTCCGTGCATCTGGATATTACCGAGCGAAAACGTGTTGAACAGGCGTTGCGGCGGGAAGAGGAGCGGTCCAGGATGTATCTGGATATGGCCGGGGTGATGCTGTTGGCTCTGGATCGGGAGGGGCATGTAGTACTGGCCAATCCGAAAGCTTGCTCGGTGCTCGAGGGGGAAGAAGCGGACATCCTAGGCAAGGATTGGTTCGTCAGTTTCATCCCGGAGCAGGTGCGTACGGAAGTTGAGAGAGTATTTCAGCAGCTGATGAGAGGAGCCATGGAACCCGCTGAATACTTCGAGAACCAGATCGTATCGCTCAAGGGAAACATACGCTGGATCGCCTGGCACAACACGCTGGTCAAGTCCAGAGACGGGGCGATTCTCGGAACCTTCAGCTCAGGAGAAGACATCACCGAACGCAGGCATACGGCACAGGCGCTGCGGGAAAGCGAGGAGCGGTTCAGGGAGCTGACCGACACGTTGCCCCAGGTCGTGTTTGAGGTAGACATTCGGGCAACGATCACGTATGCCAACAGGCGCGCCTTTGAGCTTTTTGGCTATGTCGAAGCGGATTTAAAACGGGGATTAAATACCCTCGAGATGATCGCTGCTCAGGATCGCGAGCGAGCTGGGGCAAATATCCGGCGTGTACTGCAAGGCGAGAAATCTGAATCTACCGAGTATCTAGCCCAGAGAAAGGATGGAAGCACCTTCCCGGTCATGATCCATTCCACTCGCATCGTTCGAGACGGGGAAGTGGTGGGTCTGCGGGGGATCATCGTGGATCTCTCAGAGCACAAAGCGGCGGAGAAGGCTCTGAGGGAGAGCGAGGAGGTTCTACGGCAGTCCCAGAAGATGGAGGCGATCGGCAGGCTTGCCGGCGGTATCGCCCATGATTTCAACAACCTCCTTACGACTATCCTCGGATATGCAGAGATGTTGCTTTGCGGCGGTACCATGAGTGACGAATCCTTGGAATCGATTCGGGAAATAAGCAGATCTGCCCAGAGGGCCGCCTCGTTGACCCAACAGCTGCTGGCCTACAGCCGTAAACAGGTACTCCGCCCTGAGGAGCTCAACATCAACCAGCTGATAGCGAATTTGACAAATATGCTTGGTCGACTGATTCACGAGAATATCCACCTGACTACGGTTTTGGATCCGCAGATCGGTCGGATCAAAGCGGATCCCGCGCAGTTGGAGCAGGTGATCATCAACCTGGCGATCAATGCCAGGGACTCCATGCCCGAAGGCGGGAAACTGACTATCGAGACTTGCGATATCATGCTGGATGAAAGCTACTGCACGCTTCATCCTGAAGTGAAGCCGGGCGGGTATGTTATGGTCGCGGTTACCGATACCGGTTGCGGAATTGACAAAGAGACTCAGAAACAGATCTTTGAACCCTTCTTCACCACCAAGGTACCTGGAAAAGGAACAGGCTTGGGTTTAGCCACCGTGTTCGGAACGGTCAAGCAGAGCAACGGTTATGTCTATGCGTACAGTGAACCCGGGCTGGGAAGTACTTTCAAGATCTACCTTCCCGTAGTGCAGACAAGGGGACCGAGAGGTCAACGCCGTGCCGAGGCGCGTAGTGGATACAGGACCGACAGGAGGATCCTGCTTGTCGAAGACGATGAGGCCGTGAGAGAACTGGTCGTTCGGGTACTGGAGAAGATCGGGTACACCCTAGTATCGGCCTCCAGCGGGGAGGAAGCTCTGGGCCTGCTCGATAGGTCCGAGTATGGTGATATTGATCTGCTCATCAGCGACGTGATCATGCCCGGTATCGGCGGTAAAGTACTGGCGGAGCGGCTTCAGGCGCGTATTCCCGCGCTTAAGGTGCTGTATATTTCAGGGTATCCGGACGAGACCGTTGTGCAACACGGCGTGCTGGATGAGGGTGTGGCCTATCTGCAGAAGCCATTTTCACCGACGGCCGTCATTGAGAAGGTCCGGCAGATCCTGGCGGAGGATTAGCTTCAACTTGGTCTCATCGGCGCGGTGCGGAAAGGGATCGGTTTCGTTGAGGTTGACGTGGAGCAGATGCAGTCTCACTCCGCGAATCGTTAAGACACCGTCCGTATGTAGGAAAGATCTCCGTCCCGAGCTGCCTTGAGGATCGGTCCCATGTACTCATCGATCATGTCGGCGTTCAGAGGAACTGGCATGTTTTCCAGTTTCATCTTGAGCTGAGGATTTTTTGCCGCGCTTAATGCACGCTCGATATGGGCGTCGCTAAAGCCTTTCACCTCGGTAAGGCGCGTGGGAAAACCGATTTTCCGGGAGAAGGCGAACATCCCGTCGGCCACCGCGATGCCCAGCTCGCGGCCGTAGAGATCATCCAACGCCTCCTGGATGTAGCCAGCTTCGCGATAGAGCGCGCCTACGAGCCGAAGCGGTTCTTCGATGGCCGGGGCAAAAAACACGGAGTAGTAGGGATTCATCATGGCGCAGGCCCGCCCGTGACTCAGGATGTCCACGAGGGAAAAGCTGGTGAGATGCCCGCCATTGGTTCCCCCCAGCATGATGGCGTATCCTCCCAGGTCTGTGGCCAGGCAAAGTGCTTCCCTTGATTCTTTGTTCTCAGGGTTAGCCAGGACCGCTGGTAGGTTGTTGACTACCAATGAGATTGCCGTCAGCGCTACATCTTTGATCTTCTCAAACAGAGGCTTCCCTACAGCACCATAGAACACCTCCAGGACGTGGGCTATGCCATCCAATGCCCCGTCGGTGGTCAGGTCCCTCGGGGCTGCGTAGGTAACGCGGTGATCAAAGACGGGATGGGAGGGCACGATGGCCTCATCCACGACCAGCTTCTTCTGGCCGGTATTCAAGTCCGTGATGTTCGAGTACTTGGTGAGATGAGCGGCTGAGCTGGCCGCGGTTTGGATGGCCAGGTGAGGATGAAGACGAAGACCACTGCGTTGAAGGGCTTCGGTTACCAGCCCGGTTCCGAAGTAGGAATCGATTTCTCCTCCAAGGGTGCGCAGCATTTCAGCGGCCTTGCCGGCATCGATGGTGCTTCCCCCTCCGAAAGTGATGACCACGTCCGGAGCCCGTGTTTTCAGCTGCTCGGTAATGCGAAAAAGATCTTCCCGCGGACAGTTCGGTCGTGCCCCCTCCAGCTCGGCCGCCAGTTCCACCCCGGCTTTTGCGAGTGAACCCCGGATAATATGCAGGTACTCTTCGACGCCGGGGAACCGGGAATACACCAAAGCTGCGTTCCCGCCGACCCTAGCGACCACATTTCCCACATCCTCCAGAACATCGGAGCCGTAGATGTAGCTGTCTCCCTTGAATTCATGGATCAATTCTTTTGCCCTGACTAAATCTGTCACGTTTTCCTCCGTGGATTTGCTAGGCTTATGTTAGTAAGGTTGTCTGTTCAGCGACTTTTTTTCCACTCGACCAACGCCCTGGCTTCAGAAACCAGATCGCCGACATCCATACCGTATTTTGCCAGGAGGTCATCCGGTTTTCCCGACTCAGCGAAGACATCCTTGATACCCATGGGGACCACTCTGGCTCCTGCAGAATTCGCGTTCACTTCTGAAATCGCGCTGTAAAGACCTCCGATTATATTATGATCTTCATATGTGATTGCCACTTTGGTTTTGGCAAGCACGCTGGCAATGGTTTCTCTATCCAAGGGTTTTATGGTATGCACATCCAGCACTGTAGCCTTTATTCCGATAGCATTCAATTCTCGTGCCGCCTGCAGCTGAAAGGGGCGGCAAACCTGCGGTCCATACCGCAGCCTGGCAGTACTCCGTGTTCTCGCCTTCCGAGCATCAGGAACTGGCTTTGGAGTTCGTAAAATGGTTCAACAGCAAGGAGAGCGACTTCGAACAGGCAAAGAGGTACAAATCGACTCCGCGCTGGAACGACAACTGGAATAGCGAGCCCTTCGTGTCCGATCCCTATACAAAGCAGTTCCTGGCCCTCCTTCCCTACGGTCAGCCCTATCCCAAGCATCTGGCCTTACCGGGCGTTATGGAGGCTTTGGGCGCGGCGATCCAGAAGATCCTGCATGACGAGATGGACGCAGCGGCGGCCATCGCCGAGGCGGAGAGAAAGGCTAATCAGGCTATCGCCGCCGTCAAGTAACCGGAACACAGGATTACAATCCAAATCCCTCCGCTCCCCTCAGGAGTGGAGGGGAATCTTTGACGGTCCGCTTCGTTCCTGCGCGTCAAAAAAAAATATTTTCGACTTTTATCGCAATGTGGTAGTGTGAGGGTTGATGACCAGATTCTTTACAAAAGTCAAGAAGCGCCGCTGGCACTACGCCTACCTGTTTGTCTCTCCGGTCCTGATTTTTTTCGGACTTTTCAGAGTGTATCCGTCGATTCAGACTCTGATATTCAGCTTCTTTGAAGTCAACATCGTGGCCAAGAAGTACGAGTGGATCGGTCTGCAGAACTTCGTGCTTCTGTTGCAGGAGAGCGACTTCATTCGGGCGATCGCCAATACCTTCATCTACACCTTCTATATCGTGGTTTTCAGCGTGTTCATCGGTATGGTGCTGGCCTCGATGTTTACCTCCAAGATGAAGCTGGCCGGACTGTTCAAGGCCGTGTACTTCGTTCCTTTTATCACCGCTACTGTAGCGGCGGCTGTGGTCTGGAGCTTTCTCTACGATCCCAAGTTCGGCTTGTTCAACATGATCTTGAAATTACTCGGATTGCCAATAAGGCATTGGCTGACCTCCTCCAAGGAAGCCCTGGGCAGCATCATCATCTTCAGCATCTGGAAGTACCTGGGCTACAACATGGTCATCTTCATCGCCGGATTGCAGAACATCCCCGACGCCTTTTATGAGGCCGCCACCATTGACGGGGCGGGACCGCTGACAAAATTCTTCCGCATCACCGTACCGCTGCTGGCCCCTACGATCGTGTTCGTTGTGATCTACAACACGATCCTCGCTTTAAAAGTGTTTGATCAGGTATTTGTGTTGACAGCCGGCGGCCCGGCAGGATCGAGCACCGTGGTGGTACTGGAGTTGTACGAGATGGCCTTTTTGCACTACCGCTTCGGTTATGCAGCCTCTATGGCCTTTGTCCTGTTTATGTTCATCATGATCATCACAGTCCTCCAGTACACGTTCAGCAGGCGGTGGGAGGTGACCTACTGATGAGCCTCGAAACCGCAGGCAGGATCACGGCTAGATCCATCCTTTATATCGTCCTGGCGGCCTTCGGTATTCTGATGGTCATGCCCTTCTACTGGATGATCGTCACCTCCTTCCAGATCCCGGAGAATCTCATAGCCTTCCCGCCGAAGTGGTGGCCCAACCCCCCGACTTTGGAGCACTTCGAAGCGGCGATCGACCAGGCGCCTTTTCTGCTGTACTACAGAAACAGCCTCATCGTTGCAGCGATTTCCGTATCCTGCTCGGTAATCTTTGGGCTGTTCGCCGGCTACGCCTTTGCGGTGTATCAATTTCCCCTGCAGAATTTCCTCTTCATTCTCATCTTGAGCACGCTGATGGTTCCCATCCAGGTTACCTCGGTTTCACTGTATATTCTCATGGCTCGATTACGCTGGATCGACACATTTCCGGGAATCCTGGCGCCCAACTTTGCCAGCGCCTTCGGCGTGTTTTTCATGCGCCAGACCATCAAGGGGATGCCCGGTGATCTAATCGACGCCGCCCGCATCGACGGGGCTGGGGAGATCCGTATTGTGGCTACCATCATCGCTCCTCTGGTCAAGAGCGTCATGGCCACGGTGGCGCTGATTCTGTTCATCGACTCCTGGAACGATTTTCTCTGGCCGGTGATCGTCATAAATTCGGAGAGGCTACGCACGCTGCCCGTCGGAATCGCCTTCTTCAAAGATCCCTACAGGATCAGCTTCGGGCCGCTGATGGCGGCCGCCTCAATCGCCACAGTGCCAACGATCCTGGTCTATCTGCTGGTGCAGAAATTTATTATCAAGGGTATCGCCACCACCGGCTTGAAGTTCTAGCCTCCTGAAGTCTCCGGCAAATCTTTGATTGATGAAAGGAATATATATGGAAAAGCTCGCCTTGTTCGGCGGTTCTAAAACCAAGACAACCCCTTTCGGAGTCGGTAAGCGATTCGGGGAGGAGGAGAAGCAGGAAGTACTCGAAGTTCTGGATAGCGACATCCTCTTCTACGTATTTGGAACCAAGGTACGGGAGATGGAAGCCAAGATGCGCGGGATGTACGGGATGAAACACTGCAACGGCTGTTCCTCAGGAACCGCAGCGGTACATATCGCCCTTGGGTCCCTGCAGCTGCCTCCGGGAAAAGAGGTGATCACCTCGGCGATCACCGATATGGGCACGCTCACCGGGATCCTCTACCAGTGTCTCATTCCCCGTTTTGCCGACATCGATCCTGAGACCTACAACATGGATCCTGCGGAGGTGCGGAAGCTCGTCAACTCCAAGACCGGCGCCATTGTGGCGGTACACCACGCCGGCCTGCCGGCGGAAATCGAAGAGCTGAAATCAATTGCCGCAGAGCACGGTCTTCCACTGGTCGAGGACTGTGCCCAGGCTTGGTACACCCACTACAAGGGGCAGCTGTGCGGCACCTTCGCTGATATCTCTGCGTTCAGCCTCAACCATTTCAAGCTGATCACCTCCGGTTCCGGGGGCATGGTGCTGACAAACCGGGACGATCTGGAGGAAGTGGTGAAGCTGTTCATAGACAAGTGCTACTTCCGGGACGGTCGCAAGCGAAATCCCTACTTCCTGGCTCCAAACTATCAGATGACCGAGCTCCAGGGAGCTGTAGCCAAGGTGCAGCTGGACAGGATCGCCGTCATCGTCAGGGAACGGAATGAACTGGGCATGAGGTTGATCCGGGGATTGGAGTCGATTCCCGGGGTGATCCCCCAGCATGTTCCGGAGGGAAGGGAGCACAGCTTTTTCCTGCTCGTTGTGCGGGTCGATCCCAGGGTGATTCAGGCCACGGTTGCCCAGTTCTGCGAAGCCCTCGATGCAGAAGGTATACCCTGCGAACCGAACAAAATAACCGGGGGGATGGCGACCTACCTGTACGATATCTTTCGGAACCGCAGCGCCTTCCCTGGCAGCGCGTTTCCCTTTGTTTCCCGGGATCTCGGCTCGGACATTTCCTATCCCAAGGGATTGTGCGCCCGGGCGGAGCTCGCCTTCGAGCAGACCTTCAACTTCAACATCAGCGAGTTTTACTCTACCGACGATATCGATGATATGATCCTAGCAACGGAGAAGGTCGCCCACTACTACCGTGTGAAAAACGTCTGACAGGTCAATCATGAAAATCGTCTGCGCCTGGATGTACGCCATCGGACAATACGGTTTCCCGCCGGCAATCGAAAACGTGCTCAAAGCGATCCGGGAGATGAAGGATATGGGATTCGAGTATGTGGAAGCCGAGGGAATCGGGTATGAGAATCTCGATCAGGTGATCGCTCAACGTGAACAGATCAAGGAGATCTATGACGGAGAAGGGCTGAAGCTGGCGAATTTCGCCGTGCTCCTTCCGGATGTCATCAGCATGGATAAAACCGTACGGGAGAAGGCGTTCTCCTATTTTCAGCGAGGTGTGGAAACGGCAGCCTACCTGGGCAGTCCCTACACCTGGATCGACAGCTATTTCCCGCCTCTGGAGGTACAGAAAGGTATTGTTCCCACGGAAGAGCTGGTGTATGGTCAGGAGTTTCGGGTAAGGGTCCCCGAAACCTTCGAGTGGCAGCAATTTTGGGATTCCTTCATTGATGCCATCGATCGCTGCAACCGAATCGCCCGGAAAAACGGAATCGGTTTGCTCGTGGAACCGCGGGTGGGGGAGGTGGTGGCCAACAGCGACGCCATGCTGAGGATGATCGAACAGATCAACGACGACAATCTCGGCGTGATTCTCGATATCGGTCATCAGTACGCTCAAAAAGAGCTTATCCCGCTGAGCATCGAGAAGCTTGGCCGTCATATGAAGTACGTGCACGTCGCCGACAACGACGGCAGGGAAAATAGGCATCTGGCGCCGGGGAGCGGCACGGTGGACTGGGATGAGATTTTCCGCCTGCTCAAACGAAGAAACTTCGACGGATACTTCTCAGTGGATCTGGAGCAGCTGCCGGACTTGAGGGAGAAGTTCCTGCAGACAAAACGCTTCCTCGAGGATTACGCCGGCAGATACCAGCTGTAGGCGAAACTGAGGTACGGACGCCCCGTATTGCAGCGGGCGGAAATCCTTCGCCGATCTCCCCGGATTTGCATTCCCCCGTGAAAATCTTTATTTTTTCAGTAAGCATTACGATGCTCAGGCAATCTGTATGGTAAACCCGGCAGTTGAGCCGAAGAAGGAGTACGACCGATGCGGAAAAATACAGCCGTGCTGACAGTTACGGCACTGGGATTGCTGCTCTATTCCCGCACCCTGACAGCCGCTCCCAATGCCAACCTGTGGCCTAGATGGCAGACCCATGACCCTGCCGGTACCACCGCGGTAGATCATTCAGCCTGGGACCGTTTCTTAGATCGCTACCTGGTTGACGATCACCCCTCCGGTATCAACCGAGTGCGATACGGTGAGGTGAGCGCGGCGGACAGACGGCTGCTGGAATCGTATCTGGACAGCCTGCAGGGAGTTCAGGTGTCCCGCCTGAACCGGGATGAGCAGAAGGCCTACTGGATCAACCTGTACAACGCGGCTACGGTCAAGGTCATACTGGATCACTACCCCGTATCCAGCATCACCAAGATCGACCTCTCCTCCGGCCTGTTCAGCCGCGGTCCTTGGGATGCCGAAATCCTCACGATCGAGGGGGCGGAGGTCTCACTCAACGATGTGGAGCACCGCATCCTCAGACCGATCTGGCAGGATCCACGGGTGCATTACGCGCTGAATTGTGCCAGTATCGGCTGTCCCAACCTACAGGATCGTGTCTACACCGCAGCCAACGTCGAGGAGCTTCTGGAGACCGGGGCGCGGGAATACATCAACCACCAGCGGGGCGTGTCCTTCCAAGGGAACAGGTTGGTAGTGTCCAGCATCTACGATTGGTTTCAGGAGGATTTCGAAGGATCCGAGGAAGGGGTGCTGAGGCATCTGCGCCGCTACGCCGCCCCCGAGCTCGCCGGAAAGCTGGAGGATTATTCCGGCCGCATCAGCTACCAGTACGACTGGAGCTTGAACGAGTAGATCGAGGGAGAAATGAGGATGAGCAAGAAGCACAGCAAGCGACGGAGTGACCCTGAGTGGAAAGAGGCCCTGAGCCCCGAGCAGTACGAGGTGCTGCGCCGCAAAGGCACGGAGCGGGCATTTACCGGGAAATACCACAACAGCAAGGAGAAGGGCGTGTATCTCTGCGCCGGCTGCGGGAGTCCGCTGTTCGACTCGGAGACGAAGTTCGATTCCGGCACGGGCTGGCCCAGCTACTACCAGCCGATAACCGAGGGAGCGGTGGAAGCCGAAGAGGACAGGAGCTACGGCATGGTCCGCACCGAAGTGCTCTGCGCCCAATGCGGCGGCCACCTGGGTCATGTCTTTACCGATGGCCCAGAACCCACCGGCCTGCGCTACTGCATCAATTCGATCTCACTCGACTTCAAACCCCGCTTGGACGAGTCGGCAGAATGACCCACTTTTGTTTATCGGGGGTGCGAAACCCTCAGGTAAACGGGAAAATCCGAAGTAAAACATCAAATTTTGCCATTAATCCGAGTGTTCGGGTAATCCGAATATTCCGGGTCTTTTGACACCATCTAAAATTAAGGCTACACTACTCCTGTATGCTTATGGTCACCGAAGAGCAGCTTCAAGGTATCGTTGGCAAAATACGCGATAGTTATCTCGTGAGAAAGATCCTGGTTTTCGGTTCCTACGCCAGGGGAGATGCCCACCAGTACAGCGATCTCAACCTCTGCGTTATTGTTGATCCGGGGGACAGCCACCCGCTCGAGGAATGGCCCTCGAAAAGCTGGCTGTACCGGGCAGCCAATCTGATACAGCATATCGCTTCTGAGGAGGTTGCTGTAGATCCATACGTATTCACGGAGGCGGAGTTCGATGCCCTGAGGGACAAGGAGCATCCTCTTGTAGAGCGGATACTCGAGGAGGGAAGGGTGGTGTATGAACAATAACGAACGGGAGGCGCTGCGCTGGTATCTGCAGGGAGCCAAGGACAGCAAGACCGCTGAGAAAAACGCCCGGGCCGGGGATTTCGAGATCTCCTGCTTTCTCTTTCAACAGGCTGCGGAGAAAGTCCTCAAAGCCTATTTGATCCTGCGGGGCGAGCGGATCGTCAGCGGCCATTCCACCTACAAACTGGCTCGATCCTGCGAGCGCTACGATCAAGCCTATTCGACCCTCGGCAGACCCTGCGCAGAGCTCGACGTACTCTACCTTCCCACCCGCTATCCCTTCCCTCTTCCTGAAGGTTCTCCCTTCGAGTTTTTCACCCTGGAGCAGGCCCAGAAAGCCGCGGATGACTTCCAGGAGGTGTACCGTCTGGTGTATCAATCCTTCGAACACCTTGTCCAACATGTCGGGTAATCCCTAGATGCAGATCTTAGGCGAGCGGGTGCTGCACGAGCAGACCTGGACCCTGTTGAAGGAGAAGAGTTATCGCGACACGGCGGGCAAACGGGGGCGCTGGACCTATATTGAACGCCGGGAGCAACGCGAAGCGGCTGTGATCGTAGCCACCACGGCGCAGAGCGGATCTCTCGTGCTTATCGAGCAGTTCAGAGTGCCCTTCGAAGCGGAAATCGTAGAGTTTCCCGCGGGCTTGATCGATCCGGGGGAAACACCGGAGCAGACGGCTCGACGGGAGCTGGCCGAAGAGACCGGCTACACGGGGGAGGTGATCCACGTCGGACCGGGGGTCAGCACCACGGCAGGTCTTTCAACGGAAATCATTCACATGGTGTATATGCGGGTGGAGGAACGTCCAACCGTTGCCCTCCGGCACGAGGGTTCGGAGCGGATTCGGGTATTTGCGGTTCGTCCGGAAGATTTTGGTAGCCGTCTCTCCGAATGGAAGAGGAGCGGCCGTATCCTCGATGCCAAGCTCTATACCTACTTAAAAGACCACCTTGAAGGAGATCCACTATGAAACGAATCATTCTGCTGCTGATCGTTGTGGGAATCATCGGACTGGCTGTGGGCTACCTGATCTTTGCGCGGACTTCGAGCGGCTACGTGAGCATCCAGGTATTGATCAGTCCTTCGAAAAATGTACTCGATGATCTGGTGAAATCGGTCACCGGCATCAAGAAGATACGCCAAAACATCCTCATTTGCGGGGCAGTGGGGGCCGGAGTCGGTCTTGTGCTGGGCCTGGTGACCTCCAAGGTACGCGGATAAGGCGGGGATGGGGGAATATTCTTATGGAGAACAATGACTGGATCAGAGCACTGGCCGAGAGCGACTTGAAAGAGGGAATACCTTCCTTAGTCGAGGTGGAGGATAAGAAGGTGCTTCTCCTTCGTGCGAAAGGGCGAATCTACGCCTGCGGGAACGAGTGCAGCCACTACCACGCTCCTTTGAGCGACGGGCTCGTGGTCGGGCACATTGTCACCTGTCCCTGGCACAACGCCCGCTTTGACATTCGAGACGGCCGTTTGCAGGCTTCGCCTGGCCTCAACGACCTTTCTGCCTTCGAAACCAAGGTGGAGGACGGGCAGATATGGCTCCGTCAGATCGGCAAAGGTACCATCCCGATGCCCGAGGGAGAAGACGACCGTACCTTTCTGATTGTAGGAGCCGGAGCTGCGGGCAACGCAGCGGCGGAGACACTGCGCCGAGAAGGCTTTGCCGGCAGGATCGTGATGGTGACCGGGGAAGCCTACGGGCCGTATGACAGAACCATGCTTTCCAAGGATCTGCTGTCCGGTGAAGCCCCCGCCAAGTGGCTCCCTCTGCGGGGACAGAAGTTCTACGATCGACTGAATATCGAGCTTCTGCTCGAGAAGCCGGTCACCGCCGTGGATCCCGCCGACCGCAGCGTGACCTTTGCCGACGGAGCATCGCTGAAAGCAGATAAGATCCTCCTGGCGACAGGCGGAAAGCCCCGCAGCTTCCCCGTACCCGGAGCGGAGCTGCAGGGCTGCTATCTGCTGCGCTCCAGGCATGACGCCGAAGCGATTTTAGCGGAGCTGGAGCAGGCCAAGACTGTGGTGATTGTTGGCGCGAGCTTTATAGGCCTGGAGGTTGCCAGCTCCCTGCGTGCCCGGGAGATCGAGGTCCACGTAGTCGCTCCGGAAAAAACTCCCCTGGCCGCCGTGTTCGGCGATCAGATAGGTGGTCGCATCAAAAAGACGCATGAGGAGAACGGCGTTGACTTCCATCTCGGACAGACAGTGAAGGGGTTCGCAGGAGAAGAGCGGGTCAGCGAGGTGCTTCTGGCGGACGGCAGCCGCCTGAAGACGGATTGCGTAATTATTGGAGTGGGCATCCGACCGGCCGTTGAGTTCCTGGAAAGCAGCGGTTTGGTGAAGGATGGTGCGGTGCCCGTGAACGAGCGACTGGAGACTTCCGCGGAGGGTGTCTTTGCCGCAGGGGATATCGCCCTGGTTTCGGGCGGGCGCAGCGGAGAGCCCCGCAGGGTCGAACACTGGGTGGAGGCGGGCCGACAGGGCATGCACGCGGCCCGCTGCATGCTCGGATCCAAGGAAAGCTACCGGGAGGTTCCCTTTTTCTGGAGCAAGCAGTACGGGAGTTCCCTGCGCTACATCGGCCATGCACCGAAGTACGACCGGGTGGTTTTTCGCGGTAAGGTGACGGACAAATCCTTCCTGGCCGGATTCTACCTTGACAGTACCCTCAAAGCTGCAGCCACCATTGGCAGGAATCGGGAGCTGATTCGGCTGGGACAGCTGCTCCAGGCCGGAAAATCGGTGAGTCCCGATCAACTCCAGGATCCGGGATTCGACCTTCTGGCCCTGTAATCCGAGGGTGCTTCAGGCGTGAAGGCGCTGGTAAAGCTGCGGGGTGAGCCCGGACTCTGGCTGGAGGACGTTCCCGAACCGGAGGTCGGGCCGACCGACGTGCTGATCAAGATCCACAAGACGTCAATCTGCGGCACCGACCTCCACATCTACAACTGGGACGAGTGGTCTAGGAAGCATGTTCCGGTACCCATGGTCATCGGACATGAGTTTGCCGGTACGGTCGAGGCTGTGGGTAGTCTAGTCAAGGATTTCTACCCCGGTGATGTCGTCAGCGGTGAGGGACATCTTGTCTGCGGCCACTGCCGCAACTGCCTGGCCGGCCGCAGGCACCTGTGCGCCAGCACCAGCGGCGTCGGTGTGGACCGGCCGGGGTGTTATGCCGAATATCTGTGCATGCCCCAGACTAACGTCTGGCACGCCGATCCACACATCTCGATGGACGTGCTCTCCTGTTTCGATCCTCTGGGCAACGCCACCCACTCCGCCCTGTCCTTCGACCTTCTGGGGGAGGATGTGCTGATCACCGGTGCGGGCCCTATCGGCATGATGGCTGCGGGCATCGTCAGGCACGCCGGAGCACGCTACGTGACGGTGAGCGATCCCAATCCCTACCGCCTGGAGCTTGCCGGACGCATGGGGGCGACCAAATTGGTGAAGGTACCACAGCAGTCCATTGCGGCGACCCAGAAAGAGCTGGGCATGAAGGAGGGCTACGATGTGGGCTTGGAGATGTCCGGCTCCGCTGAAGCGTTCAATGAGATGCTGGCAAATATGTGCCACGGAGGCAAAATAGCTTTACTGGGAATCTTACCCCCGCATACGGCCGTGGATTGGGATTTGGTCGTATTCAACGGCCTGACCATCAAGGGAATCTACGGACGGGAGATGTACGAGACCTGGTATAAAATGACCATGATGATACAAACCGGATTGGATATCAATCCGATTATCACCCACCGTTTTCACTACAGCGAGTACGAAAAGGGATTCGAGGTAATGCGTGCCGGGCAGTCAGGAAAGGTGGTGCTGGATTGGACGGAGTAACAACGGAAGATCCCGGAAACCTGCGGCGTTATCTGCCCCATCTGGTGGTATTCATCTCCAGTATGGGCGTGATGATCATCGAGCTGGTCGCAAGCCGGCTCATCTCCAAGTACTTCGGCAGCTCTCTGTACACCTGGACGGGTATTATAGGCGTGGTCCTTGGAGGCATAAGCCTGGGTAACTTCATCGGCGGCAGGCTGGCTGACAGATTTTCACCGCGAAACATTATCGCCATTCTGCTTCTGATCGCCTCGTTTCTCACCTTTTTGGTGCTGGTGCTGGACCTGCTTCTCTTCCGTATCATGGACAGAGGGGCATTCACTCCGGCCACAGCAGGCATGGTGATCCGTTCCCTCCTACTGGTCCTGATTCTGTTCTTTCTGCCTTCGACCGCTCTGGGAACGGTGTCCCCGGTTATGGCCAAGTATGCTCTGGAGGGCAGCTCGCGGGTTGGAAACACCGTGGGCAGCATCTACGCGGTCTCTGCCATCGGCAGCATCGTGGGCACCTTCCTATCCGGCTATGTGCTCATTCCTCTGTTGGGCATCACCACAATCGTAATCGTAGTGGGTTCGCTGCTGGCTCTCCTGGCCCTGGTGATGGGCCGCCTGCGGGCGGTCAGCCTGAGCTGGATCCTCCTAATACTCGTGGGCCTGCTGTTGCACCTTCGCAGCGATCAGGTATTCGGTTCGACGAAAAATCTGCTGTATCCCGAAACCGAGGGCAGCACGGTGCTGCACCGCAGCGACTCCCGCTACTCCCACATCGAAGTGCGGGACCTGAATCGGGGGGGCAGGAGGGAGCGTATCCTCATCCAGGATGCTCTGATTCACAACCGCTATGATCCGGATGCTCCTGATGAGCTCCTATACCTGTATGAACAGCTTTTCAGGGCCCTCACCTGGCGGCAGGCGGTCAAGCGGGCGGTTCCGGCTTCTTCCGCCGCTTTTCGTACCTTGACTCTGGGTGCCGGAGGCTGCGTGTTCCCCCTCTTCTTGGAGCGCAACTACCCGAACAGTGAGAACCAGGTCGTAGAGATCGATCCGGCGGTCCTGAAGGTGGCGCGGGATTTCTTCGATCTCAGCGAAAATTCGTCGATCCTGCAGGTGGTGGCCGACGCCCGTAACTACGTGGCCTACCTCCAGGGCAAGGAGCGCTTCGAGATCATCTATCTCGATGCGTTTAACTCCTACTCCATCCCCTACCACCTCACCACGCTGGAGTTCACCCGACAGGTGGCAGCCCTTCTGGTTCCTGATGGTCTGGTTATGGCCAACTGTATCGACATCTTCGATCACGGACGCTTCCTTAACGCCTACCTGAACACGATGGCTAGGGTCTTTCCCTATACTGCCGTGTACGCCGATACGACCTATTCACCGCAGCGGCGGGCTACCTTTGTCATCGCCGCAGCTTTTCAGCCGATTGGAGAAGCTGGAGAGGAGCTGTACCTGGATACGGGAAGGCGGATCGGCCGTCGGCTCTCCGACGATCAGCTCGTGGATTTGCGTCGGCGCAACGGAGATGGGATCCTGAGCGATAACTACGCCCCCGTTGAAAACCTCATCGCCCCGGTATTTCTCCGCAGTGTTGATTGACAGTAGAGCGAAAGCAGGAACTCAGCGTCCCCTGCGCACGAACTCCTGAAGTCGTTTGAGCTGATCCTCGTTTCCCAGAGCAATAAGAACGTCCCCTTCCCCAAGTTTCACCGCGGAGAGAGTTGAGGTAGTAGACGGATTGATGCGCACTCGCCCCTCCGGGGCGTTGATGCCCACGATGATTGCGCCGGTGTGCTGACCGATTCCCGCCTCCCGAAGGGTTTTTTCGATCAGCGGAGAGCCGGAATCCAGCCGTATTTCCTCGATCCGCATGTCCAACTCGCCCCCCTGTACGATCACGTCTAGAAAGTTTAGCAGATTTGGTCGCAGGACCATGGCGGCCATGCGTTGACCGGCTATCTTCTTCGGTGATATCACCCGGTTCGCACCGGCTTTGATCAGCTTGCGGATGCTCCGCTCCTCGGCGGCCTGGCTGACGATGAGCAGATGGGGATTGAGCTGCCGTGCGGTGAGCACCACAAAGACATTTGCCTCGTCATCGGGTAAAGAGGCGATCAATCCGGATGCACGCTGTACCCCCGCTTCCATCAGGACCTCGTCATTGATCGCATCCCCCTCGACGAACGGGATTGACTCATCCCGCGATAGATCCGACTGGGTGGGATTTCGGTCAACGATAACAAATCGTTTCTTCGACTTTTTGAACTCGAAAGCCGCTTCCCGCCCCACATTGCCGCCGCCGACAATGATGAAGTGTTCCTTCAAATGGCGAATCGCTCGTTTCATTCTGCGCTCCCTCATTACATTGAGGATTTGTCCCTCGAACACGTAGGTGATGAGCACGGTTACCGAGTAACCGACGGTTCCGATGCTTAGCACGAGAAAGATGATCGTGAAGTGCTGTCCCGCCGCAGAAAGGGGTCTCACCTCACCGAAGCCTACTGTGGTGATTGTGATGAATGTCATGTACAGGCTGTCACCGATGGACCAGCCTTCGATAAACGCGTAACCCAGCGTCCCGATCACGATCAGGAGGACCAGAAGAAAGAAGGCGGTCAGGAACCGCAGGAGGGTTGAGAACCTGCCCATCGAGGTGAAGTCTAGCATATCCCAATCTTCGATGGCAACGGGGTCAGTCGACTGGGGTTTGCCAACTTCCGGATCTTCTCCTATAGTGGGTGGATATGAATACCGTAGCCATCGTTCGCGACCCGATTTATCTGAAGCACTCCAACGGCCCGATGCACCCGGAAGGACCCGAACGATTAGTGACGATCGATCGCATGCTGAGTGAGTTCCCGCTCAAAGCGCAACTCGGCGATGTTCCACCCCGAGATGCCACCTTCGAGGAGCTGGCCTGGATCCACGAGGAGGCATACATCCGGCGGATCGAAAGCACGAAGTACAGCCGCTTTACCGTCCTGGACCCGGACACCTCCGCCACCTCCGACTCCTACGCTGCAGCGATCCGTGCCGCAGGAGGTATGATGGAGGCGACCGAGGCCGTGTTGAGCGGGCGCTTTCCCGCGGCCTTTGCCTTTGTTCGTCCGCCGGGGCATCATGCCGAGGCGGGGCAGGCCAAGGGCTTCTGTCTGTTCAACAACATAGCCATCGCAGCGGCCTACGCACTTCGCAGGCACGATCTGAAGCGCGTACTGATCGTTGATTGGGACGTGCACCACGGCAATGGGACCATGCACTCCTTCTACGATACGAAAGAGGTGCTTTACTTCTCGGCCCACCAGTATCCCCATTATCCCGGCACGGGGAGAATCGACGAGATCGGCTGGAATCAGGGACAGGGATACACGATAAACATCCCCCTGTACGGCGGACAGGGGGACCAGGATTACCTGTACATCTTTCGGGAGATCCTCGTGCCGGTTGCCAGGGAGTACGCCCCAGAGTTGATCCTGGTGTCAGCAGGATTCGACACCCACAGAAACGATCCCCTCGCCGGCATGGCCATGACGAGCGGCGCCTATGGCCGGCTGACCGGGATTCTGCGGGAACTGACCGAGGAGTGCTGTCCGGGACGGCTCGCCCTCGCCCTGGAGGGGGGTTACGATCACAACGCCCTCACCGAAGGGGTGGCGGCGGTTCTGCGGAATCTGATCGATGACAGAACACGCGAACGGGACGACGTCGCCGGAGAGGAGACCACGACAGTTGCAGCTGACGGGGAAACGCGTCTGGTAGTGCAGGAGGTGCGGCGCCTGCTCTCTCCGTACTGGAAGAGTCTATCCATCGAGGCAGGCGCCTAGCAGGTCTACTATGGAAAAAATCCGCATCTGCATGATCCATGGCTACCTCCTAACCGGAACGGGCAGCAACATTTTTGTCGCCAATCTGGTGCGCAACCTCTGTCGCCTCGGTCACGACGTGTTCCTCTTCTGCCAGGAAAAACATGCGGAGGATATCGATTTCATCTCCCAGCATTCGGTATTCGAACCGGGAAACAGGGAATATCAAATCCTGTTCTCCCGGGAGACCAGGTACCCCGGGAAATGCAATCTCTTCAATCCGGAGATCAGAGGCCTGCTGCCGGTCTATGTCTATGACGAATATGAAGGTTTCAAAGTCAAGACCTTTCCCAAAATGAAAATCGGCGAAATCGAGGACTATATACGCCAGAACGTAGAAGCCGTAGAAACCATTTATCTGGAAAAAGGGTTCGATCTCATCCAGACCAACCACGTCATCATGTCGCCGTACATCGCCAGGATTATGTGGAAGAAGCACGACATTCCCTACTACGTTACACTTCACGGCAGTGCCCTGAACTTCAGCGTGCGGAACGACTTGCGCTTGCGCCCCTACGCAACCAAAGCTCTGCTCGGTGCAACCAGGATCTTTGCGGTCAGCAATCACAACCATCTGGAAGCTTTAACCTTCTTCAAGAGAATTGCATCCAGAATCGAAGGGAAATTCACTGTGATTCCCGCCGGGGTTGACACGGATCTATTCCGTATCCTCGACAATTCCAGACGGAAGTCGATTGACGAACTGCAGTCGATTTTGAAAGAGCGACTCAAGGTGCTCCCCAACGGCAAGAGTCCCGAGCAGAAGCGGAGATTCCTGCAGGAACTTGAGGAAACCTCTTCGGTAGATGAGGTGGATGAACTGGTCTCTAAGTACAACGCCGAGTATTCCCAGGGGCACCCGGACCGGGATATCGTCGCGACTCTGAAGAGAATAGATTGGAAGAACGGTTGGGTTCTGTTGTTTGTGGGCAAATATCTCTGGACCAAAGGGATTCAGATGGTGATCAGCGCTCTACCCATCGTTCTGAACGCAGTGCCCGATCTGCACCTGCTGCTGGTCGGATTCGGCAGCTATCGGGAGGAGCTCGAGGCCCTGGTCTACTCTCTGGCTTCGGGACGGCGGGAGTTGTTCCGCTATCTGATCGAAAGGAGTATCTCCCAAATGCAGCCCGGGGAAGAACCCTGTGTCGAGAAACCGTTTAAATTTCTCGACGCCCTGACGCACAGAAAGGAGGTCAAGAGCTACTTCGACTCCGCGGAGCGGAATGCAATCGCAGAGCATGTCCATTTTCTCGGGGCTCTGAGCCACGCCGAGTTGGGACGCCTGCTGCCCTGCGCGGACGGATTCGTGGCCGCCTCGGTGTGCCCGGAGGCCTTCGGCATGGTCTCGATCGAAGCCCTGGCCTGTGGTGTGCTGCCGATCATCTCCAACCAGACGGGATTCAAGGAAATCGTCGACCTGGTCTCGGGAAGTGTTTATGAGGTAAACGAGTCCCCCAAGGTGAATATCGATGAGGATATGATTTTCAACATTGCCGAAAACATCATTCAGAACATCAGGCGGGGAAATCTCCGAAATCCCGAGTTGAAAAAAAAGTTCCGCAAGCTCACCGTGGATCACTTCAGCTGGGAAAGCATCGCCAACCAGTACGTATCGTATTACCGGAAAGATACGGTGGTGACAAACTCATGAAGGTGCTGTTTACAAACACCGGACCGTGGGGCACCGGAAGTGCTACGGTAGTGAATGGGGTTATGAGCGAACTGATCCGCAAAGGCCACCAGGCCCGGGTCATCTTCCCCGACAGCGGATTCAAATCACCGGATTTCAATCGCTACTACGATTATCCGGACAAGTTCAATATCCTCAAGTTCCCCGCAACCCAAAATGGGGAGCATCTCTATACCTTTCCTCTGATTATCACCGATCCTCACCCGCGAAACTTTCCCCACGCCTGGACCTTCAAGGATTTGAATCGTCAGCAGCTTCAGGCTTATATGGATTACTACGGTAAGTTCACTGAAAAAGTGATCGAGGAGTTCCAGCCGGACGTCATCGAGTGCCAGCATATCTGGATCATGGACTACGTGCTCGGGAAAAAAGGATACCCGTATATCTCTGTTGCCCACCACAGCGATCAACTGGGATTTCGCTATGACAGGCGCATGCGCAAGTACGCACGTAGAGCAGCCAGACACGCCTCCTACATATTTGCCATCTCGGAGAGTGTCAAGGAGGAGGTGCTGGAGCTCTATCCTGTGGATCCCGAGCGGGTGGTGGTATTGCCCAACGGCTATGACCAGAGCGTATTTTACAGGAATGAAGTCGATCGAGGGGAGCTGCTGGCCCGTTTCGGGCTGGAGCATCTTCGCAATACGCCGATCATCACCTTTGCCGGGAAAATTTCGAAGACAAAAGGCATCGACTTTCTCTTGAGAGCCAACAGGATCATCCAGAAGCACCGGGAAGCCGCGATCGTTGTGTTCGGTGCAGGTGATCTGGAGGATGTGCTGTCCGGTATTCCTGCTGATGCCTATGACATGGGCAACGTTGTCATGATGGGTCACCAGACTCCGGAAGTGTTGGCGGCCTTCCACAACATCGCTCGCCTCAGCGTTCTCCCCTCCCGTTCGGAGGGATTCGGAATCGCGGCTCTCGAGGCCATGGGCTGCGGGATCCCCATGGTTGCTACCCGGACCGGAGGTTTGGCAAAGCTCGTCGTGGGCGGACTGGTGCCGATCGGGGATTACCGAGAACTTGCCCGACAGGTGCTGCGAATCCTCTCACTTCCCGAAAAGGAGCATCACAAGCTCTGCGACCAGGCCCACAAGCGGGCTCACGAGTACTCGTGGAAGAAAATAGTGAAGCAGCGCCTCAGGATCTACCAATCCCTCCGGGAATCGAGATCCTCTCTGTGATCCTGTAAACCCTGTTCGTACTGGGCTGAACCACAGTTAGAATCCTGGCCGCTCTCCGGATTTTTCCTGTTAACCTCGAGTATATTCTTGACAGAGTCCGCCGTTGATATAAGATGATACCTGTCCCTGAAACGGGACGAATCAAATCCTAACAAATCCACGGAGGGAGCTATGAAAGCTACAAAAAAGGTACTGGCAGTCTTGGTTGTGTTGCTGCTCGCCACCACCCTGGCTTTTGCCGGCGCTAAGGGCGAGACAGAGAGCAAACCCGAGACCAAGACGCTCAAGGCGGGCTTCGTTTACGTCGGTCCGATCGGGGACATGGGCTGGTCCCACGCCCACGACGTCGGGCGCAAGTACGTCGAGGACAAGCTGGAGTGGCTGGAGACGGTGTATGTGGAATCCGTACCCGAGGGGGATGCGGCTCGCATCATCGACAGACTGGTCGTGGAGGAGAATTGCGACGTGGTCTTTACCACCAGTTTTGGCTATATGGATGATACGGTTGCCGCCGGTGCCAAATATCCAGACCAGCTGTTCATGCACTGTTCCGGCTTCAAGAACTCGGAGAATGTGGGTACCTATTTCGCGGAACTGTACCAGATGTACTATCTAAATGGCCTGATGGCCGGTGCCCTGACAAAGAGCAACAAGGTCGGCTATGTGGGGGCCTTCCCCATCCCCGAGGTGGTGCGCCATATCAACGCCTACGCCCTGGGCGTGAAAGACGCGAATCCGGACGCACGGGTGCACGTGCGCTGGATCTTCTCCTGGTACGATCCAGCCAAAGCCCGCGAAGCCGCCGAAGCCCTGGTGGCCGACGGCATCGACTGCCTTGCCTTCACAGAGGACTCATCGGCGGTGATCGAGGTGGGTCAGGAGCATATGGAGAGGGGAAAGACGGTCTACAGCTTCAGCCACTACAGCCCGATGGAAGCCTTTGGACCGGATTCCGCGGTCTCCGGCCAGCTGGTCGACTGGGGCGTGATGTACGAGAAGATACTCATGGACATCTACAACGGCACCTGGAGCAAGGAGGATCTCTGGTGGCTGGCCAAGGAGAAGGCGGCGCTGCTCGGCGGCAGCCTGGATCATGAGATCAATCCCAAGTTCGTCGATGATCTGAAAGCCGTGTCCATCTCGACCCCGGATCTGGGGACGCTGAGTGCCTATGATCTGGTCATGAAGCGCTACGAACAGATGAAGCAGGGTAGGGATGTCTTCGATCCGTTTGTCGGACCGATATCCGACAACAAGGGAACGGTGAGGATTGCTGACGGGGTTATGGGCAGCAAGGGTGAGCTGCTCAGCATCGACTACTACGTGGACAATGTGGTGGGGGACGTGCCCAAATAAGCGTGCGGATCAATTATTCTTGCTATAACGGGGAGCGCGGCCGCTGATCGGCAAGCTCCCCGTTTTTTTGTTCTAGAGAACTGTCATGAGGAGTAAAAAAAACGGGATATATCGGAAATACTACTGTAGAATAGACGACATAACTGGAAAATAGAAACTCGTTATAAGTGGAAAAATCGAGATTTTCAGAAAACACGAGATAGCCAATGCAGAAATTCATACTATAATGACCGCAGTCCAGCAGGAGAAATATTCATGTCCGGATTAAGGATAAGAGCAATATACGGTCTACTCATCTTGATCTTTTGTTATCCTCAGAACGTATTTGCGATAGGTCGAGCGGAAGAAACGGCGGAATTAGTGACCGAAGAGGGAACGCCCGGGCTGCCCCTGGTTCAGGAACGGGTCACCTTGGATTATTTCATGGCCAATCACAAAACCGCGCCCTTTACAGCACAGGATCTGACCATCGCCGAGTTGCAGAGAAGAACCAACGTCTTCTTCAATATCATCAGCATCGACTCCGGATATTGGGATAAGTACAAGGTCATGCTGGCATCCAACGATCTGCCCGATCTCATCTTTACCAACGTGGCGGATGCCAAGCGATATGGGATGGAAGGTCTTTTTCTGCCCCTCGACGAGCTTCTAGAAAAACATGGGAAAAACATACTGGCTGCGATCGAACAGGAGGGGATTGCTGAAGACATGCGGGCTCTTGATGGCAGGATCTACTTTTTCCCAAAGATATCCTTGCAGCAACCCGAACCCTTCATGATCCGTCAGGATTGGCTGGATGCCTGTGGGCTGGATACCCCGGAAACCCTGGAAGATTTGTACCATATGCTGAAGACCTTCAAAGAGCGTGATCCCGCCGGCGGAGGGCAGACCATCCCTTACGGATCCCTGATGTACAACGATCCTTCGATCTGCTATTTAAATGCCTTCTATCGGGCCTTTACCGTCGACCAGGATTTCATGCTCAAAGCAGAGAGGATGGTCTGGGGTCCGGCTCAGCCCGAGATGAAGCAGGCCATGAGGTATCTGAACAGGCTCTACGCAGAGGGGTTGCTGGATCCGGAAGCCCCGATCCTGGCGAAAAAGCAGTGGGAGGAGAGGGTGTCAGCAGGGCGGGTGGGGATGATCGTCTACTCGTCTGTACGAACCGACTACTTCACCCGGGTTCTCAGGCAGACCGATCCTGAAGCCAAGATGATCGGAATGCCGCCACCCATCGGCATCGACGGGCAGAGACACGTGGCGCCTATGCCTCGATTCAGCACGGATTTTTGCATGGTTGTCTCCAAGGATTCACCACATGCCGAGCTGATCGTGAAGTTCTTCGATTACGTGTTTAGCCCCGAGGGGAGAATGATCGTCTCCTACGGTGTGGAAGGGGATTCCTATGAGATCCGGGATGGCAAACCCGTATTCAGCGAAAAAATGTACAGCAAAGAGGCGGGCTGGAACATGTTTGTAAAGGCTGCAATAGGCGGCAGGAGGATCGCCTGCTGGCCCTACGATGATGCTATGGTGCAGCAATTGAGGGGCACTCTATCCCTCGAGGCACTCCAACTCACCTGGCCCCATGTCGATCCACCGACACCGATTCTCAATTTCGATCAGCAGGAGCTCGGCATCATCGAAACCAGGTATCAGGATCTCAAAGACAGGACCAGTGAGTTCCTGCTCAAATTCCTTACGGGCGAGCTTTCCGTGGACGCCGGCTGGGATGACTATATAGGGGAACTGAAGCGAGCGGGCCTGGATGAGCTGGAGGAAGCCTACAACCGGGCCTATGCCAGGCGATATCGTTAGCTTACCGATCGTCTTCGAAAGCTTGAATCCTCCTCGAGATACCTTATAATTATTCTACATTAGAAAATAACTCATATTGCTGCCTTGCCTGAAATGAAAGAGCGTCTGGTCGGTCGCAACAGCCAATTCAAGAGAAGTGTATTTCTTAGGATATTTTTCTCTCTGATGAGCCTTACTCTTATACCGATCTTTATTCTTGCGTTGACCTCCTACTTCGTGTTTTACCGATCCATGAAAACTCAAAGCGACGATTTCGATCGGCTGATATTGAGTACGCTTTCGGAGAAGATCGATCGAGAATTGGAGGAAATTAAGGAGATACTGTTCCGATATTCCCTGTTCATGGACATCGACCAGGAGAACTATGGACGACTTTTAGGTGTTGTCAGGGAGTTGGGCGGGATTGCCGGCACCAACGACTTTGTTGAAGACATCTTTATATACATTATCGATTCCGGGCAGGTACTGACTCAAAACGGGCTCTATTACGCGGATGTTTTTTTCGACAAGGTGTACAGGTATGCTGGTCGAACCGGATTGATGTTCCAGCAAAGATTACATGAACAGAATAACTTCTATATTTTGAGCACCACGGAGGTGATTCAAGATTCGTTCATCAACAATCGCTATCTCACCATAATGAACTCTGTGCCTCTCAGAGAAGATCCCCGAGCGAATCTGGTTGTTCTTGTGGATGAAGCTTCTCTGCATGCCCCTTTTCATGCCACCGGTTTGGCCTCAAGAGCCGATCAGATCGCCATAGTCAATACTTCCTTGGAGTTGATCGCTGGATCAATCGATGAGACTCTGGATCAAGGCGTGTTGAGGGAACTGCTGGCAGAAACAGAAACAGAGAAACTGTCCGCAGCTCACGGTGATCGCCTTGGGAGCAGCTACGTATTCCATTCCCGCTCATCGGTAACCGATTGGCATTACCTGGTGTTCACACCAGTAAATCAAATCACCAAAC
The DNA here is from genome assembly GCA_020353535.1 of Spirochaetaceae bacterium. Lineage (GTDB taxonomy): Bacteria > Spirochaetota > Spirochaetia > SZUA-6 > DRHE01 > JAFGQJ01. The sequence goes on from CP070696.1 coordinate 1,858,016, forward strand.
AGGCGGCTTCCATCCGTAATATTACGATTTGGATATGTGCTGTATTAGTAATTGTCAGCTTTCTGCTGACTTGGATAATTTCCATGAATCTATACAGTCCGATCAGGGAAATTGTTGCGACCATACGGAATTCACCGGTCTCAGAGCAAGAACGGGCAGTAAAGACTGATGAGATGAGTTACATCCTGAACCATGTCAAGTATGTAATGGAACGAAACAAGAGTCTGGATGCCGGTATGAAGCAGGTCGAGCCGGCCTTTCGAGACCATTACCTGCGCTCGCTAATCCTCGGTATTCCGAATAGGATGATCAGCGATAGTGATACCGGTGTAAAACTGGATTGGCCCCATGCCAATTTTGCCGTACTAGTGGTCCAGATTTCATTCTTGGGGGACACCGTTCCTCCAGAATATTCTCGTGAATCCATGACAGATGATGTCTTACGCTATCTCGAGGAGGTCCTGAATAGCGCGGAGGGAATGGTGGGGGTGATAACCTATATCGGTAAGTCTCAGATGACCATTTTAGTGAATCTGGATACCGAACAAACCCTGGGCGTCCTATTGCGGGAAGTCGAATCCCAGATTAAACGATACTCGGAAAAGTACCGCTGTTCTATTGCCATGGGAATCGGCGGATTTTGTAGAACCATGTCGCAGATCAATGGATCATACGAGGAAGCTCTGAAGGCTCTTCACGGGAGGATAATAGGAGCCAAATACCAGATCATTCATTTCAATAATATGGGGAAGGCACAAACATCAAAACCAAGGTTAAACTACCCGATCGAACGGGAACGACAGTTGATCTACAAGGTGCTTGCCGGGAACCATGAAAAAGTCGTGGAAGAGATCAACGGGATAATTGCCAATAATCTTTTCGAAGAGATCACCTATAATCACCTAATATCCCTGTTTGATCAATTCATCGCGACGGCAGGTAAAGTCCTGAACAAAGACAAAAGTATCAAACTCGAATCGGAGGAAAAGGAGTTTCTGCATCACTACCGCTACAACAAACCCGAAAATCTAGCGGCTATGCGGAGGAGTGTGTTGGACATCTATGAACGAATCACCGATGCCTTTTCCCAGAAAAAGAATACGAAAGGGGAGGGTTTGAAGGAAAAGCTGGTTCGTTACATCCAAGATAACTATCCTGCTCCCGATCTTTCTCTGGATAGAATAGCCGCCGAATTCGATCTGAATCCCAAATACGTGAGCAGATACTTCAAAGAGCAAACCGGTACCAACTACCTCGACTACCTGAACATGATCAGAATCAAACAGGCCAAAGAGTTGTTGATGAAAAATGATAAACTGAAGATTCTGGAAATAAGCAAAATGGTGGGTTTCTACAACGTAAATACGTTTATTGCCGTCTTCAAGAGAATTGAAGGGGTAACACCAAACGCCTTTCGAAAGCTTTCGCGGGCGTAAGGAACCTCGCCTGCGCTATCCCGCATACGCTTCGACGCCGTAGTAGAAAAACCAGGATAAATGGAAAACAGATCCCGCCTGCAGGTAGAAAAATCAAGATAAATTGAAAAATCACGATTCGTAAGTAGATTCATGCCTCCTAAAATGAGTTTTACCGTATGTGATAGGAGGCAGGTATGACAAGAATCTTTCTGGGCGCGATGGTGATCGTAACGGTGGCCGCATGTAGTCATAGACCGACATCAGCGGTTTCTTTTCCAGAGGGAGAAAATCGAGTCATCACAGTGCCTCTGAGGAGTTCCAATGTCTTCTTTATTGAAGCAGAACAAGGCTATGTGATGGTCGATACGGGTATGGGTTCTAGTACAAACGCGGTGGAAGAGCTGTTCTCCAGTGCCGGAATCGAGCCGGCAGAAGTTACCCTGATTATTGTTACCCATGTGCACCCGGATCATGTTGGGGGACTGTTTTCCGCCAAAGAGCTGACTGGGGCGAGGGTGCTTTGCCACAAGAATGCTGCGAAGTTTATCGAGGAGGGGAGAAGTGAACCGATTGTCAGCCACAGCGCAATGGGTTCCATAATGGGTGCTATTACCCCCAAGAAGTTTAAGGGAGTTGTGCCGGATGTGTTAACGGAGGATGAGTTCGAGCTTCGGGACTACGGGTTGGCCGGTACGATTGTCCATTCTCCGGGTCATAGCTCAGGATCCATTACGATTAACCTGGATAATGGAGAAACCCTGGTGGGTGATCAGGTGCGGGGGGAACTCGCAGATCTTTCTATAGGAAAGTTCTACGAGAATAAAGCGCTGCTAATCAAAGACCTCGAAACAGTGGCTCAGCACAATCCCCGGGTCATCTATATGTCTCACGGGACATACACCGATAACCAAACCCTCGCGGAGTTCATCGAGGAGCAGAGGCAATTGCTCGCCGCTGATGAGGCCTCTTGAGGTGACAGGAAACGAGGGATCTGACCTTTTCAGGTAGAGAAGCCGAAGAGGGGCAGGGTAGAGGATAGACATTGAGCACCGGAAGTCTTAGCGCCAAAGCCACATCGCTTCAATCAATAATCCGTCAAGAACTTGAAAACAAGATTTACCTCGCTCTCCAGCGCTACGCGAACGTGCATAGAGGTGCGGGTCAACATGCCCAAATCTCGACCCGGCTCTACGACAAAGCCAGAGAGGTTGTTCTGGACTATTTGGGTTTGGAGGGGAGAGAATACTGTGCGATATTCGGTACCAGAAGAATGTTGTCTCGTCTGAATCGTTCCATTCTCTCAACCGAATCCGTATACCGGGTGTTCAGCAATGACCTGGGCTTGCCCCTGGGAATCGGTGCCCTCGCATTTAGAAAGAGCTCTCTGCCCGTAGGAGTGCCGGATCAACGCGGCGGCGGAACAGTCAATCTGGTCTCGAGGAACCACGTGATCTGGAAAAATGCCCCGGAGAGGTTTGAAGCAGGCACACCGAACATAATCGGGGTGGTCATTCTGGCCGCAGCCCTGCAATTGATAAGAAGGTACGGTGATATCGATGTTTTCCGGCAAAAAGATGCCCCGAGTAGTGCAAGGTCGATACTGTACACCGGTGAAACAGATGGTGAGACGGGGCTTGAGCTCTTGGAGAAACTCAGGCTGAGTGCGATCGGCCGTGGTTCGGCTGTACCAACCTCTGCAGGTTTTCTGCCGTTTGTGAATTTCGACAGCGCCGCCAGCACACCGACTTTCCTGTCGGTTTGGAATACCGTTCGCCGGACATTGAGGCAGCCGCAGGTTCCGCTTCAAGAAATTTCGATAGAGGTCGAGAATCTATGCGCCGAGTTCTTTCAGGCACCCCTGGATGAGTACGAGGTGCTGTTTATTTCCAACTCGACTGAGGGGATTAATATCGTTGCCGAGTCCTTGCGGCACTCTGGAGATACGAAGAATCGTAACCGGACTACTGTACTGATTTCCGAAATGGAGCACAATTCAAATGAGCTCTCCTGGCGGTACGCCCCGGGGATATCGTTGTTGAGATTACCGGTAGACCACGAGGGATTTATCTGTCTCCGGAAGCTGGAAGAGACTTTGTCGGCCTACAACCGGGAAGGTCGATTCGGCGGTCGGCGAATTCGGCTGGTAGCGGTCAGTGGATGTTCCAATGTGGTCGGGGCGATGAACGATCTAGAGAAAATCAGCGTAGTCGTTCACAGGTATGGAGCTTCCCTCCTGATCGACGCCGCCCAGCTGGCGGCGCATCGCAGAATCGATATGCAGGAGGCGGGCATCGATATCTTGGTGTGTTCCGGCCACAAGATGTACGCGCCCTTCGGAGCCGGCCTGCTGATTGTTCGAAAGGGGCTTTTGAATATTTCGGCTGGTGAGCTAAACAGCCTGCGGTCAACGGGTCTGGAGAACGCAGTGGGCATCGCCGCCCTGGGAAAGGCGATGGACTTGCTGTCGCGGGTCGGTATAGAAACGATTCGCGCAAGAGAGAAGGAACTGACGCGTCGGGCGATTGAGGGGCTCCACGGAATTCCCAGTGTTCAGATCTACGGTGTGTCGGACATATTATCCGACAGATTTGAGAGCAGAGGACCGGTTCTGGCGTTTCGTTTAAAAAACGTGCATCACAATCTTGCCGCCAAGATGCTTGCCGAGATCGGAGGAATAGGAGTGCGGAGCGGTTGTTTCTGCGCGCACCTGTTTGTCAAGCAGCTTATGGGGATAAGCAGCCTCCAATCCTTTGGCTCCAATGTAACGATGTTGCTCAGCCCGCATCGGATTGAACAGGCACTTCCCGGGATCGTGCGGGCCAGCTTCAGTTTCCTAAATACCGAAGATGAAATCGACCATTTCCTTCGAATCCTCGGTCAGATCGCAGCGGCGCCGATGCCTTTCCTCAACCGCCTGTTTGCCCGCTCGTACTACGGTACTCCCCGGCTGCCGGTGACAGTCGAGCAGCAGCGAATCGAGGAAATGATTGCCAAAGTGGAGACAGAGATCTATGGCGCGCACTGACCTGAAAAACACCCCGGTCCAGGCTTCAGACCAACCCCGCGCCGCTGTCTCACCTCCCACGGTGTTTGTGGCTGCGATTGTTCTCGGTGTCGTTCTCGATTTGCTTGTACCCGTAGATCTGCTGCCCGGAGCAGCCCAGCTGAGTGCCGGACTACCGGTTATCGGATTTTCCGTGTTTCTTTCCGCCGTTTCATTTCGAAGCTTCGCGAAAAACGGCACAACCGCGGGTCATAAAGAGAAACCGGTCGTGCTGATTACCAATGGACCCTTTGGATACACCCGCAATCCACTGTATCTCTCAGGCCTTCTGTTGGTACTTGGTTTCGGCTTTTTATTGGATAGCATCTGGATTTTTGCTCTAACAATCCCGGTGATGATCATCGTCCATTACGGTGCCGTCTTAAAGGAAGAGGATTATCTGCTGGATCATTTTGGTAAGGAGTATGAGCAATACAAAACGTCGGTTAGGCGATGGATTTGACGGCGTCACCACTTCAGAAATCGAGGAGTACAATTATGTTGAACGCATCAACATCAACAACAGAGGACGTTGGCTTCGCCAAAATGTTGAGCAGCCTCTTGCGCATCTTTTTTTGGGATGCACTCAGGATCAGTATCAGGAATCCGGCTCGGGCTCTGTTTTTCCTGAGAACCGTGGGTCGGCAGAGAAAAGCCGCTGGCGTTCGATCAAGGTGGCGGAAGCAGGGCTTCCATATTCCTCCCATCGCTCTTTTTAGCGTCACTAATAAGTGCAATCTTCACTGCAAGGGGTGTTACTCCTGGGCGTTGCACAGGTCGAATGGCACGGAGCTCAGCACAGAGGAACTTGACCGAGTCTTTGCGGAAGCGAAAGCTTTGGGAATTTTGTTCTTCGCCCTTGCCGGCGGCGAGCCCTTCGTACGCCCTGATATCATTGAAGTTACCAGCAGATACCCAGAGATCATATTTCTTGTTTTCACAAACGGACTGCTCATCGATTCCGAGATGATTGGCAAGGTGAAGAAGCAGAAGAACATCATTCCGGTTATCAGCCTTGAGGGATACAAGGAGGATACGGACGGACGCAGAGGGGAAGGGGTTTTTCAGCATCTACAGAAAATCATAAATAGACTGAAGGCCAGCGATATTTTCTACAGTATATCCATCACCCTCACACGTTCGAATTTTACCACGGTGACGAATGACCAATTTATTAACAAGCTGGTTGATTTGGGCTGCAAGCTGCTTTTCCTGGTGGAGTACAGTCCGGTACAGGAAGGGACGGAAGATTGGGTAATCAGTGAGCAGCAGAGAGGGGAGTTAATGGGTTGTGTGAAATCCTTCCGCTCCAAGTATAAAAGTTTGTTTATTTCGATTCCCGGAGACGAAGAAGAAATCGGCGGCTGTCTCTCCGCAGGCCGGGGATTCGTGCATATCAGCGCCAGCGGGGACGTGGAGCCCTGTCCGTTCGCACCCTACTCAGATGCCAACCTGCGGGATTCATCCTTGAAGGAGGCTCTGCAGTCCAAATTCTTGAGTACAATTCGCAATAATCGCGACATGCTGTCCGAAGCCGAAGGAGGCTGTGCTCTATGGGTGAAACGGGATTGGATTCGATCCCTGCTCCATGAGCCTGAGTGACGGAGAGGAGTTTCCGATGTTTGAACGTACGCGTTCGACGTCAAAATTATACGATTCAACCTTAACGTACTGAGGAGGTACAAAAATGGCGGACCGAGAGAAGAGGCAGGAATTGGCTGCCAAAATTGGCAAGGGAAAAGCGGATTTTATCCGGCATCTGATCACCTACCTGGTGGTTATTACCATCCTGGCGGTTATCAACAATGTCACGGATTCGGGAGGGTACCAGTGGTGGCTGTGGCCCGCCGGCTGTTGGGGAGTATTCGTTGTAATCAACTTCCTGTCGGCCTTTGTTTTTAAAGCCGGCACCTTCAAACGATTGGAGGATCAGCTGGCCGAAAAAGAGCTGGAAAAGATGAACCGCGGGAATTGAATCCAACTGATCGTTTCCACTGTAGGAGACCCGTCATTCATATTGCACCCTTAGATCCTGGGAGGAGTGTGCAGCAATGAAGCGAATCGATCTTGGCGACATCGGGAACATCGCCGAGGCTGTAGCCGCTATCGGCGTCATCGTCTCTCTGATCTATCTGGGCGTGCAGATCCAACAAAACACGAATGCCATTCGGGCTTCAAGCTATCAGAGTATTGCCGATGATATCACGGAATTCCAAATGGGATTGGCTCAAAACGGCGACCTGGCTCGTATTTACCTCGTAGGCCTTGAAAATCCGCAGCAATTGACCCCAATTGAAAAGGCGCAACTTGACAACTACTTGGGAGTGCTCTTTGCCCGCTTCGATACGGCGGTGGAGCTGTACAATCGTGGCATGATCGATGACAGAGCCATGGCTCCGTACTCCAGGTTCATCCTCTTTCAGCTCGAGTTTCCCGGAGTGGCTGCGTATTGGCAGGATGCCCAGATTTTTTTCAGCGACGGTCTTCGTGACCACATCGAGAGCATCAGGCGATCGGGTCCGGAATGAGGTGTCTCTTGTGCTACCAAAACGATGCTTCCCTGATAAAAGTCGCCGCGCTGCTGGCGGTATACGTGTTTTTCCTGCTTCTGCGTTCGAGGTTGGGTAGACCTATCACGAAAGGGATTGGCGCGTTCCTCTGGGGATTCCCGGGATGATCTATCTGTTGGGGCTTGTTCTGGCCGTTCCCATGGCCTATATCGATCCGGAAAGCTTACTCGGGATGAGAGCGTTCAACGGTTGGAATATGGTTTATTACCTCATCATTCTGTTCTTGGGATTCTTGATTTTCGCGGATGAGAGGATTCAGCAGGCCATCGTTAAACAGCGCTTTGTCTCCCTCATCCTCGGAATCGCCCTTCTGGTACTGCTCGACAGGGGACTTTTCATTAAAACTCAAACCCCATCGGTGGGTCCGGTGTTTCAGGAAACGATTGCTTCCTGGTGCTTCGTTCTGGCCATACTTGGACTTTGCATGAAGCACCTTACCGTTTCGGGCCGCTTTCTGAGTTATGCCACGGAGGCAGTCCTTCCTTTCTACATGCTGCATCAACCGATAATCTTGCTGACTGCCTTTTGGATCGTACAACTCCGGATCCCCATCCTGGTTAGGTATCTCATTATAGTGATCCTCTCCCTCGCCGGCATCATGCTTTTATACGAGGGCATCAGACGGGTCAGTGTGCTGCGCTTATGCTTCGGCATGAAGGCGCGAAGGGGAAAATCATGACGGAGCGAAGGTACGATATCGATTGGTTGAGAGTGATTGCCGTTTTGGCAGTCTTCCTGCTGCACACATCCCAGTATTTCGATACCGAAGGCTGGATTCTAAAGAATGCCGAGCGGTCCTTCATCGTCAATGTGCTCAGGGGAGCTTTGCTCGATATGTGGGTCATGCCCCTTCTGTTCCTACTCTCCGGGGCAGCATCCTGGTATGCGCTTAAATCCAGGAACGCCGGGCAATATCTCCTTGATCGGGGCAAACGGCTTTTAATCCCTCTGTACGGTGTTGGCCTTTTCATCCTCCTGCCGCCTCAAGCCTATATCGATTGGTCTGTCAACAGGGGCTACAGCGGTACTATTTGGGAACTGTTTCCGCGCTATCTGGGCAACCTGAGTTTAAACTTTAGAACCCCCTATTCAACGCTTCCCTATGCCGGGCATCTGTGGTTCCTCCAGCACCTGTTTATTATCTCCCTGGTGATGCTGCCGCTGCTCCTTTTCCTTAGATCAGAAGCAGGCCGGAGTTTCGTCAACAAACTGGCCGGTATTTGCCTGCGCCCGGGGGGTGTCTTCCTGTTTTTGCTTCCCCTGATCGCGGTTCGTATCGCTTTCAAGCACTTCATGTTTGCGGGACCGAATTCTTGGGCGGATCTGTTCACCTACGCTGTTTTCTTTGTAATCGGCTATATCATCGCGGTAGACCCAAGCTATACCGATAGTATAAAGAAACATGGCTGGATAGGCCTGGCCCTGGGAATAGCCGGTTTCTCTGGTTTTGTTTTTTTGCTGAACGCCGGCTACAACCGTGACGCTGAGCCCTTTTCTCTGAAATATGTTCTTTTCCATATCGCAGAGATCGTCAGCATATTTGGCTGGATCGTGTTTATTTTCAGTATGGCAGCCAAACACCTCAACTTCAGAAGCAGAGTAATATCCTACGGAAACGAGGCGGTGCTGCCCTTCTACATATTCCATCTTACGGTTGCCCACCTGGCTGCCTGGCTTGTCTTGTCCTGGAACCTGGGAATCGTGCCGAAATTCCTGATTATCACGGTGGTTTCCTTCATTCTGATCATAGCCCTGTACGAAGGATTCGTTCGGCATTTCAACGTCATGAGATTTATTTTCGGAATGAGGCCCAAGAAAAAGCGGATTGAATAAGCACCCTAAAATGTAGCGCTCACAGAGCACATCCTCGGAGAAATCGTGATCGGTCGCGCCGACGATTCCTCTGTGGATGGACAGGTGATCGACCCCTTTTGTCTATCCAGGACCGCGATCCCCGGGTATTCAAAATCACATCGGAGCTGGGCTGGACTGCATCGCGGCGATTGATGACGACATTTTCTTTGGATTTCTTTGGGCAGGTAAATAGGATTCCTTGCCGATCATAGTAACAGCTAGAGGTAAAAAGTGTTCGATGTTCTCGTTGTCGATAACCATCCGCTGATTCGCGAGTATCTCTCGGCCCTGCTTGGAAAAGAAGGGTACACCGTGCTCACCGCGAAAGATGGACTGGCCGCAATCGATGTGCTTCGCAGGTCGAATCCCAAAGTGATCTTCGTCGACCTGGTTATGCCAAATATCGACGGACAGACCTTCTGCCGCATCCTTCGCCGAATGCCGAAACATAAATCATGTTTCCTGGTTGTTCTGTCGGCGACGGCGGCAGAGAGCACGATTCCCGTAAAAGACATCGATGCCAATGCCTATATTGCAAAGGGACCATTTAAAAAGATGGGCGGGCATATACTCGATGTTCTGGAGTTGGCACAGAAGAGCGATTTCAAGGCCGTGGAAACCGAAGTCCGAGGATTGGATGACATCCACGCACGGGAGATTACCAAGGAACTGCTCCTGTTGAAGAGGCATTTCGAAGTGGTCCTGGCCAGCATGAACGAAGGGATACTGGAAATCAACAAGGACGGCAGAATCGTGTACGCCAACGGAGCTGCCATCGAGATTACGGAAATAGTCGAGGAGCGGCTGCTTGCCTCGAGGTTTCTCGATTTATTCGACCAAGAGATGCGTGAGGACGTTGCCTCGTATCTGGAGGAGATTTCTGCCAAGAGGGACGAGCGGTCCTCGGCTGGTATCGAGATTCGGCTTGGAAACAGGGAATTGGAGCTGCGGGTCTATCCGATTCGTGAGAATGGAGAAAAATCGATCGTCCTGCTCGTGGATATCACGGAAAGAAAGCGTTTTGAGGGTCAGCTGCGGCGTTCCCAGCGTCTTGAATCGATCGGTACTCTGGCGGCCGGGGTCGCCCATGATTTCAACAATCTGCTGACGGTCATCCAGGGGAATACTGACATCATGACCATGAATCTCGAGCAGACCCATCCCCATTACGAGCGGCTTCAAGAGATCCTCCGCCAGGTGAAAAGTGCCAAGCGACTGACGGGGCAGCTGCTCGGTTATGCCCGCAAGGGGAGGTTCGAGGTTCGTTTGCTGGATCTCAACCAGCTGATTCGAGAAACTGCGGAGACCTTCGGCCGGACCCGCAAGGAAATCTCGATAAATGTGCAGTTGGATCCCGGACTTGAGGTATTTGAGGGAGACGCCGGCCAGATCGAACAGATGGTTCTGAATCTTCTGCTTAATGCGGGGGATGCGATGCCAGGTCAGGGTAGCCTGGATATCCAAACCCAGAACGTCAATCACGCTGAAATCTCAAGCGATATCTTTACTCCGAAAGCGGGGAAATACGTAATGATTGCGGTTCATGACACCGGCATTGGAATGGATCGTGAGACAAGGGAGCGCATTTTCGAGCCGTTTTTCACCACCAAGGAGATGGGGCGCGGCACCGGCCTGGGTCTTGCCTCTGTGTACGGGGCCGTCAAGGGACACGGAGGATACATCGATGTGGAATCCGAGATCGGGAAGGGAACCACCTTCCGCATCTATCTTCCAGTAAAACGCTCCTCAGGTGTGCAGGAAACGATAGAACAGCAGGAGCAGACCTACAGCTCTCCCGAACCGTCGGCCCACGGCACGGTTCTCCTCGTCGACGATGAACCGGCTGTATGCAAGGTAGCTACGGAAATCCTGCACAAACTACATTTCAGCGTGCTGGCTAGCGAAAGCGGTACAGAGGCTCTGCGCGTGTTTCGGGAGAATCGCGAAGCGATCGTGCTGGTGATTCTTGACATCGTCATGCCAGGCATGGGAGGGAGCCAGGTCTTTCACGAGCTCCGTGCTCTCGATCCGGAGGTGAAGATCCTTCTGTGCAGCGGATATAGCATCCAGGGTGAAGCCGAACGTCTGCTCGGTATGGGTGCCAACGGTTTTATCCAAAAGCCCTTCAGCCTGCATGGTCTGGAGAAGAGCATCAGCGATATTTTGGAACCCGGGGGGCAATAAAATGGATCTCCCGTCTCTGGCTGAGGAGCTTGGGCTGGAGGTGGCGGATGTCCGGCGGCTTGTGCTGACGTTTGCGGAAGCGACCGAGGGGGACCTCATGCGCCTGGAACTGGCTTTTACCGACCGGGACGTGGAGCAGCTGCGCAGGACAGCCCATCATATAAAAGGGGCGGCCAGCAATCTGGAGTTCACGGAGATCGCGGCGGCCGCGTTGGCGATCGAAGACAAGGCCCGGTCTGGGATTCTCGAGGATCCGGCCAATTCGATCGCACGGATCCGCGGTGAGTTGAATTCGATTCGCATCCAGTTGCATAATGGTGAGTAGGGGCATGGCTGTATCGATATCACGCAGAGAGATTGATAAAGAGGCGGATGACAATATCACTTTGGGCCGGCTCCTGCGAATAGGCCGGGAGGAACCGAAGAAACAAGCCGTGGAACGCATTTTGGCCTCCGATCTTCGTATCCGCCAGAAGATCGAGAAGATCCGGGAGATCGATGAAAAACAGGAAGCGCAGGAGATCGAGCGGATCGTGCAGCGGGCCTATCTTCAGGCCGTGCGCCGGCAATTCGTCAGGATTCGTGATGCCATTAAAGCACCTCAGAAAAGCATCCCTTATTTTCCCTACCTGCTAAGAGAACGGGGGCGAGTTCGGGAGTTTGGCCGGAAAACCCATGTACTGAGTGCACCTTTACTACCTCCGGGGGTTCGCATAAATCGGGAGCTGCGCAATTTTTTTGTGCAGCATCTCCAGAATTGGTCGGCGGAAATTTCTCCGCGTTTGAACTTAATCGCCGAGCACGGCTGGCTGCATCTTACACCTCTGCAGTACAACCTGGTTGTGTTGCTCAAAGTACTTGCAGATAAAATCCTGGCCTTTGATTTCGTGCACCTGAACTACCGGGATCGGAATCTCATCGATAAGCTGAAACGAATCGAAAGCCTCTTCCTCATGCTGCACTACCGGGCGGTGTACATCGACAGCATCTTCGATTCCATCCTGACGGTCTACAAAAAACAGGGCCACAAGGAGGAAGAGGGAAGGGAGATTCGAAGTCTGGCCGTTCGCATTTTGACAAAGGAGGTCAGCCTGCCATCGCTGTACAACTGCATCGTTGGCCTCAATATGGTCAAGTACCGGCGTTTTCTCAGCCTCGATGACCTGATACAGCCGCAGCTGGGCGATTCGGTCAGTGCGCGGGAGTTCAATTGCAGTATCGAGGTCCGCAGCCGCATCGATGAATATGTCCGTAAATCTCTCGATTCTATAAAAAAACTTCACAGCCAGTTGTATGAGGTGCGGCGTCTGAACAGATACCTGAACTACGATGAGCAGGGCGGTATCGATTCGTCGAATCTCCGGAGTTTGTACGAACGGACTGTTCAAGAGGAGGCAGGGGGATACGAAACCGATCAGGGCAACGTCCTGCTGTTCGCCCAGCGTTTGTTCGAAGCCTTTTACAGAACATTCCTGCCCTTGCTGAACGGAAAGGTGCAGATCGGCGGGATTGGTCGGGAGGCGATTTTTTCCCGTTCCTTCTACGAGATCGAGATGGCCAGGCTGGGAACGATCATCGAGAGGCTGAAAAAAGGTCCTTTCCATTTCAGGAATTTTCCTCTGTCCCAATACCTGCAGGTCAAGGAAGCCAAGATAGGAGCGATTGGTACCGAAACGGAATTGATTCAGCTCATCGACGAGGGCATCGCCTGTTTGGCCGATCTGGGTAAGAGTCTGGCCAGAGTACTGGGCTCGAGTGTGGAAAATGTCGAAGGTTCTGCAGCGCAACCTCTGGAACCGCTGATTTTTCAAGGCAAACCGTATTCCATTCCCTGCGCTGAGCAGAATATCCGGGATCGTTCCTACCTGGAAGGAAAAACTGTATCCGAGGCTCTGGGTGACGGGGTATCCCTGTGTTTTACCATGGGCATGCTCTTCAGGGACCGTTTCGTTTACTTTGTCCTGGGCAGCGCCAGAAGGTACGAGGCTGAGCTCCAGGCTCAGTTAAGGCTCCTGAAAAACCTGATCGATCCCGAACATTATCAGGAAATCCTGTCCCGGTATCAGTAGGCCGATCCGAGCAGCTCCCGCACGGTTTCCTCGAGATGGCTGATGCTGATCGGCTTCTGTATAAAACGGGCTGATCCTCGAAAAACGGGATCGGTCGGCAGCGGGCGGGGAGGAGATCCCAGGTAGATGATCTTGATTCCCGGTTGAACGGCCCGGCAGATCTCAAAATAGCGAGGATAGTCATCATCGGCCAGGTTTTCGTTGATGACAACGAGTTTGGTCTGCAAATGGCGTAGCAGGTGTATGGCGTCGAAGCTTTCACCGATCCTGGTGAAAACCAAACGTCGTTTCAGAGAGCACTTCTTCAACAGCTTCGTTAATTCCGGGCGAAGGTCCACCACTAGTGCACTGATCTTCTTTTTTCCCCTTCTTCCTGAGCTCGATGACGACGGTCGTTTACCTTTACGGTTTCGTCGGTAAGATTTTTTCTCCCCTTCTTCTGCCAGAGCCATGATTGCTTCGATTTTTTCGTCAAGATCGAGGGATCCGCGAATGATGGGAATCAACTTGCGTTCCTCTGCAGGGCTGCGCCGCTTTTTCAGCAACAGACCGTAGAGTAGATACTTGTCCGCCTGGGAAAGATTTGCGGTGTCCATAACCATTACAACCCTGTAGCGGCGCGCTTGGGCTAGAACTCTAGCGGAGTAACCGTCACAGGGGTCAACCTGATGTCCAGATTCTGATCCGCCTCCAGGGTCTCGATTTCTTCTCTCAGTTTGGCCAGGGAGATCTCCGGGGGCACGCTGATTCTACCCCGCATCACGAACATCGGCGCGCCTGTCCAGGGAGCCGCGGTGGTATCGGTTTCCAGGTTTTCAATGTTGATCCCATGGCGGCGCAACAGTGCGGTGACGGAGTGAACGATCCCGGGCGTGTCCAAAGAGACCGATTCGATAATGTAGGGTCTCATGTGGGGATCCGCTTTGGGGGCGACCGTCCGTTTCATGGAGATTTGCAGATCCAGCTCTTCAGCGAGAGCGGCCGACTTCTCGATCAGAGCCTCGATGTCCGCCGGCGCTCCGGAAAGAAGCAGCATCACGGCGAACTCTCCGCCGAGCACGGCCATGCGGCTTTCCTCGATATTGCAGCGTTTGTCCAATATCGAGGTGGTCAGGTCGTCGACAATCCCGACCCGATCGCTTCCGATAGCAGTTAGAATGGCGAATCCACTCATCCGTACGGCCTCCCCGGTTAGAAGATTGTATAAGGAGATTTCGGCGCTGTCCAGGTGATATCGGCTTGCGGCTTTCCCCATATCCCGTATCCCGGCTACAATAGTTTTAGACCTATGAGCAGGGGAAAACGACCGATTCTATTTCTCGAACCCTTTTACGGCGGTTCCCACCGGGAGTTTGCGGACGGATTATTGGAAAACTCCAGGCATCCACTGGAGCTGCATACCCTTCCGGCCCGTTTTTGGAAGTGGCGGATGCGGGGAGCTGCGCTGCACTTCGCCCGCCGCATAAAAAATCCCGGTGCTTATTGCGCTCTCATCGTAACGGATCTGATGAGCCTGGCCGATCTCAAGGCTCTTTGGGCGGCGGCCTGTCCTCCTGCGCTGCTCTACGTGCATGAAAACCAGCTGACCTATCCTCTGGCGCCGGGGGAGCAGCTCGATCTGCACTATGGATTCACCAATGTAACCACGGCTCTTTGTGCGGATCGAATCCTCTTCAACTCGTATACCCATTTCCGGGCATTTTTCGAGGAGCTTCCGCTATTCCTGAGGAGGATGCCCGAATATCGTCCTCGCTGGGTCATCGAAGAGATAAGGAAAAAATCTTCGGTACTCTATCCGGGGTGCCGTATTTCTCCGGAAAAGGCAGTCGCTGTTCCCGTATCGGGATCTCCACCCCTGATCGTCTGGAATCACCGCTGGGAGTTTGACAAGAATCCCGAGCTGTTCTTTTCTGTCCTGGAACAGGTGGCTGAAGCAGGGCACGAGTTCCGGCTGGTTCTCTTGGGGGAAAATTATCAGAAAGTACCAAAAGCCTTTATCGCCGCGCGCCGTCGCTGGCCACAACGGATCGAACAGTATGGATACGAAGCCTCCCGGGACCGTTATCTTTCCTGGCTCGAGCGGGGAGGAATCGTGATTAGTACGTCGGATCAGGAGAACTTCGGTATATCTGTTGTGGAGGCGGTTCGCCACGGTTGCTTTCCCCTTCTACCCCGAAAGCTCTCCTATCCCGAATTGATACCGGAGGAGTTCCACGAGGATGTGCTGTACGGGAATCGGGATGAGCTTGTCGAGAAGCTGTCCGGTCTGCTGGTGGATCTGCCTCGCTGCAATCCTCCGCTCCTAGAAAAATTGCAACGCCTGGCCCTGTCCATGAGCCGGTTTAGCTGGGATACCCTGATCCACAGCTACGACAGGGAATTGGATCGTCTCTGTAGCTCCGCAGCGCACTGATCCATTGTGCGGCCTTCCCGAACGCGCAGCAGTACGAGAAACGAGCGTACAGTCGGCCACGGTAGGTTCCTTGAAGGCCGGTGACAGATTCCGAGAATTTAATTGTTACACTAGTAGAATATGAGGAGGTCTGCAGATGGGGCTCATAATTGCCATCATCGGGGGGGCGCTTATCCTCGGCTGCGGGATTGCCGGATTTGTCTGCTATAGAAAGTACGCGCTCCCGAATATGCAACCCCTGTCCGAGCAGGATCTGGCAATGTGCCGGGACATCCTGGTTGCCCGGCAGGGTTATCCCTGGATTTGCCGACAAGCGGTGAAGACCGGAGAATGCGCCTGTTTTCCCTGTGAGAAACTGCTCAGAGCCCGCGGGTTGATGTTGCAGCGCCGCTTCGGTCGCTTCGTGCACCACGAGTAGCTTCAGGCAATGAATAGGGTCTTTTGCTAGTTTGTCGCCTTCTTGGTTCGATCGCGGCGGGATCATGGCGGTGTTCATTCATTGAGCTGAAATAGCTGTCGCCCGGTACCGCGGGGTGCAGTGTTCCTGAGTCGTTCACTGCTATTTTCTTCGGCTACAGGATGTGATCGAGGAACTTCTGGGTTCGCTCGGATTGGGGGTTGTTGAACAGTACCTTGGGAGGAGCGGTCTCGATCACCTCACCATTGTCCATGAACACGACCTTGTGGGCCGCCGCCTTGGCGAAACCCATCTCGTGGGAGACCACCAGCATGGTCATTCCATCCTGAGCCAGCTGCAGCATGACGTCCAGGACCTCTTTGATCATCTCCGGGTCCAAAGCGGAGGTGGGTTCGTCGAAGAGCATAACCTTTGGATTCATGGCCAGTGCTCGGGCAATGGCCACCCGCTGCTGCTGTCCGCCGGACAGTTGGTCCGGATAAGAGCGGAACTTATCAGCGAGGCCGACCCGATCTAACAGGGTACGTCCCAGCTCGTCCGCCTCCTTCTGGGGGATTTTCTTCACGATCATCGGCGCGATAGTGACGTTGCCCAGCGCCGACAGGTGGGGGAAGAGGTTGAAGGACTGAAAGACCATCCCGACCTCCTCGCGGATCCGGCGGATGTCTGCATGGTGGGCGGTGAGGCAGTCCTCGTCGATCCAGATCTCCCCAGAGGTGAGCTTCTCCAGCCTGTTGACGCAGCGCAGCAGCGTGCTTTTGCCGCTTCCCGACGGGCCGATGACCAGCACCACCTCTCCCTTCTCCACGGTGATGTTGGCGTTCTTTACGGCTTCGATCCTGCCGAAATTCTTGCAGGCGTCGACGATCTTGACCCTCGGTTTGGTGCTAGTCACGGCGATGCAGCCTCTCTTCCATCAGGGACACGAGTTTCGAGAAAAAGAGGGTCAGGACCAGGTAGACCAGGGCCACCACGGTGTAGGTCTCGAAGTAGAAGAAGGTCTTGGAGGCGAACTCCCGTCCTCGGCGCAGCAGATCCGCCACAGCCAGGATCGAAACCAGGGATGAGTCCTTGAGCAGGGCGATGAACTCGTTTCCCACCGGCGGCAGCACTACCCGAATGGTTTGAGGCAGGATGATGCGGCGCATGGCCTGACCTCTGGACATGCCCAGCGCCAGGGCGGCCTCCATCTGCCCTTTCGGGATCGCCTGGATGCCCGCCCGGAAGATCTCCCCCAGATAGGCACCGTAGCAGACGGTCATGGCCGTGATCGCCGCCACCAGGCGGGGCACCTGAACGATTTTGCCGAGGGCGTAGTAGATGTAGAACAGCTGCACCAGCAGGGGGATACCCCGGATCACCTCCACGTAAACCGTGGCGATACGGTTGATGATCTTGATGCGGGAGATGCGCCCCAGTCCGGTGAACAATCCTACGATCAGGGCGAAGACGATGGACAGAACCGTGACCTTGAAGGTCTGCAGGATCCCGTCGGGCAGGAAGGCAATAATGCGCTGATACGGTTCAGGAGAAATGAAGGGAAGAAGTACCAGCAGGGCGATAGCCCCGAAGAAGGAGATGCGCCAGGCCGTGAAGGTGGCGTGCTCCTCCTTCTCCGGGATCAAAGCCCCGTCGGAAATCTCGATCCGGGCTTTCTGCGGCGAAGATCTGTCTATCTCAGCCACTTTTCCTCGATTTTTTTATAGGTATCGGTATTCAGAACAGCACTGAGACCCTTGTTGATGGCATCGAGAACCTCTTTGTTTCCCTGGTCCACGGCAACCCCGTAGAACTCGTCGGTAAAGGGCTCACCCACGATCTTGAACCTGTCCTTGTAGTTGGGATTCATCAGCGCGAAGTCTGCCGCGACCGGAGTATCGGCCACAACGGCATCGACCCTGCCGTTGGCCATGTCTTCGAAGGCAAGGCCGATTTCATCATAGGTTCGTAGTTCCACTCCTGAAACCTTCTCGATCTCGAAGCTGCCTGTGGTACCGATCTGGGCCGCAGCAGTCTTACCTTTGAGATCGGCCAATGTAGTCACACCGGTCGTCGCCTTGGGAACGATCAACACCTGCCCGGCATTGATGTAGGGTACGGAGAAATCCATGGTCTTCTTGCGCTCCTCCGTGATGGTGACCGAGGACATGACCGCATCGTACTCTCCGGCGGCCAGACCGGCCCAGATGCCGTCCCAGGCCGTATTCTGGAACTCGACGGTGAAGCCGCCGGCTTCCGCCGCTGCATTCATCAGGTCGATGTCGAATCCCACGATCTCCTTGTTTTCATCCACCATCTCCATAGGTGGCCAGGTGGCGTCCGTGGCGATCACGATGTGCAGTTTTCCCCCGGTAGTCTCTGTTCTACCACCGGCGAAAACGAAACCCGTTATCACCGAAAGAACAACAAGAACGAACACTATTCTTTTGAGCATACGCTCCTCCTTTTGAGGGATTTTTATGACAAAAAACCACGAATCCGTCGTGCTGTCAAGGATACTTGACAGTTTTTTGGCATTTCGTTACATTGGGGAACAGAACGACGCAGGGTAGAGCAGTTGGCAGCTCGTCGGGCTCATAACCCGGAGGTCGCAGGTTCGAGTCCTGCCCCTGCTATTCTTCGAAGCAAAAAGCCCCTCTGACCGAGGGGCTTTATTATTTCTCGGGCTATCACGGAAAACCGGCACGATTACAGCATTGCCAGGTAGGGCGGGAGACAGACGACAATCACCATGGATTCCGTCCGGTGGATCGACTATAATTCTATCTGATGAAAATCAAGACGAAAATCATCTGTGTCACGGGAATCGTACTTGTCTGTGTGATTGTTGTATCCACCGTTTCAATCTGGACACTCAACGAAATTTCAAGACTGAAAGAAACCATCGACAATGGGGTGGAGCTAATCGGCAGGGCGCGTACCATCCACAGTTTGATGAAGGATTTGATGTTTGACATCTTTACACCTCAGACCTACCGTCTGCTGAAAGACATAATTTTTGCGCCACGTTTTCAAACTACGAGAAGAAGTTTTCGTACCGCCGTTGTTGAATTCCAGGGTGAATTCCACGAGTTCATGGAATCCCCCAGGGTGAAGAGGCTGCTGAGGGATGAGGAGCTACAAGATGCCTATGCGGTGGCTCAGGTCATCAGCGGGAAAGCATTCATTAAAATCGAGGATTTCCAGAGCAAGCTGGATCAGCTTGCCGGGTCAGGGGTACTCGGGGAAGAAAGCCTGTATGAGCAGGTACAGATCGGTACGGAAACGACGATCCCCCTGTTCTTCGACGAGGTCAGAGACACCTCCTACTATCTCACAAACAGCTTCGAGAGTTTCTTGAGCCATTTTATACGCTCACTGGAGGATCAAAGCGCCATCATCCGCAGGCGAATCCTGATTTTCTTCTGGAGTATAACCGCTGTTATTGGAGTGTTGGCGGTCTTTCTTTCTCTCTTGCTCGCCCGACAGATTTCGCAACGGATCGGCAGGGTCGAGCAGGGTTTCCGGCTCGTATCCATGGGCGACTTCACCGCCACACTCAATATCCGAACAAATGATGAGTTTGGAGTGCTCGCAAAAAGCTTCAACTTATTCATGAAAGATCTGAAACGAAATGTAGATTCGGTTCTGAACCTCATGCGGGACATCAGCGGATCGATTACCGAGAGGTTGCGATTCGATAAGATCCTGGAATTGATCGTCGAATCTGCTGTAAAAGATTCGAACGCTGATGGTTCTGCTTTCCTGACGCTGAACGAGAACGGGGGCATCACCGTCGGGCAGACCACGGGAGTTGTCCCGTACCCAAAAGGTCGCACGATCACGGAGGAAGAAGCGGATGCCCTGTCTGGTAAGGCTTCTGGCAAAACAGAGGCCGCCTCATCCTTGAAACAGGTCTTCCTTAAACGGAAACCTCTGTATATCCGCAAGATCAAGAGTTGTGCGGCGGTCAGTCCTGACGACCGGAACCAGCAGCTAAGTTCACTGCTGGCTCTGCCATTGGTCGTCTCCCAACAGCTTCTTGGGGTGTTTTGTGTCTTCACCTACGGAGAAGTCAACCACATCACAGACCTCGACTATACGAACTTCAGCACCTTTATCGACTACGCTTCTGTGATCCTGGACAACTTCTTCAAATACAAGGAGCTGTTGGAAAGAAGAGAGGCGGAGTACGCGGCGCTCCAATCTCAGATCCAGCCTCATTTCCTCTACAACCTGCTCAACGGCCTGATTGGTTTGAACCGGATGGGAAACCGCAAATCCCTGGAAGGTGCTTTGTTTTCTCTAAAGGACATGCTTCGCTACACCCTGGAACAGAGCGACTGGTCCACGGTTGCAGAGGAATTTAGATTTGTTGGTAAGTACTGCGAACTTCAACAGGTCCGCTTTCAAGAACGTCTTTCCGTGGAGATTCATTGTGAAGAGCATGCCGCCTCGTTCCCCATACCTAAGCTGATTCTCCAACCTCTCGTGGAAAACGCGGTTATTCACGGGATCGAACCCCTGGGGGAATCCGGCCGGCTGAAAGTTTCGGCACGAGCGATCCGGAAAAATGGTGGTTCCGGGGTGGGCATACTCGTGATCGACAACGGCGTTGGCTTCTCCGTGGCTGATCACCCGGAGGACGGTCATATCGGATTACGCAATGTACGGGATCGACTCTCTATGGCCTTTCCACACGCTTCTTTGAAGATCGACAGCGAGCCGGGGAGAGGTACTCGCATAGCGATGGAGATTGTAGGGGACAGATCTTCCTGATTATGACGATCCTCATTGCCGATGATGAAAAACTTGTCCGTTACACCTTGAAGAGTATGCTCAAAGAAATCGGCATACCCTCCTCATCAATACAGGTAGCCTGTGATGGACAAGAGATGGTCGAAAAGGTAGCCGACATTCGGCCGGACCTTGCCCTGGTAGATATCAAGATGCCCCGGTTAGACGGTTTGGAAGCGATTCAGAGAGCAAGGGGACTATCACCCCACACCAGGTGGATAATTCTTACGAGCTACTCGACGTTCGAATACGCAAAGCAAGCCGTGGCTCTGGGTGCGACAGCGTATCTATTGAAACCGGTTAGTCCGCAGGAGCTTCGCCAGACGATACAGCAGGTCACCCAAGCAAACAGGGGAATCTATCAGCGCTTGAACGATGAGTTCGAGGCTCATCTGAACGCGCTTCTGCAGGAAACCACGACTCTTGCACATGAAGGGCTCGATTATTTTACCGATGCTGTATTGTGGGGATCCCTGCTGGTATTTGACAGCAACATAGACAGGAAGGACCTTGTCCAGCAAGAGCATCTAGCCTGTGATTATATCCGAAAAAAAATGGCTAGTGTTATCGATCAGACTACCCGCATCGCCCTTTGCAGGTTAGGCGACGGGCAGTTGGCACTGATCGGAGCCTGGACCCGCGGACAGGGCGAACGGAAATCCCGCGGAGCGATTCGTGACCTGTTACGCAAACTGCAGCTCTCTCTCAACTCGATGGCGCCGCCCTCGGTATGCTGTACCATAATTTTAGGTGAACGATCCGACAGCTACGCAGCCTTCGACGAACATCTGCGCCTGCTGACCGAGATTGCCCCTCTCCGCACTATCACCGGTATAGGTGGCGCGATCCCTTGGATCGCCCTTCAAGAGCGACGAGGATTTCATCCCGAAGTCGAGCTTAGCAAGTATCTGATTGCTCTGTCGGCGACTGTTCGCGAAAGCACATACCTGGAGTATCTCAAGCTCGTCGATGAAATTGCCGTGGTATGGAAGGGGATGAGGGATAGCCGCCGAACGGAAATCAAGGACCAAGTATTACGGTTTCTTGAGATTTCTCTGGGATTCCGACCCACCCCCTTGCCGTATGAGGATGCTTGGTCCGAGGAGCTACGGTGTCATGGCAAGCAACTTTTTGAAAACACCGCTGCTCGAAAATCAAAGGATAATATTGACCAGGTGGTAGAATTCATAGACAGGAACTACATGAAGGATATTGGGGTTGCTCAGATTGCCAACGACCTGGGGTTAACGCCGAACTACCTCAGTCATCGTTTCCACAAAAAAACCGGAACCACCTTTGTTAAATACCTGACCCAACTACGGATAACCAAGGCCAAGGAACTGCTGGCTGATCCTTTGCTGCCGATCCAGCAGATAGCTCGAAAAGTCGGGTATAACAGCTCTCGTCATTTCAGCTCCATGTTCAAGCTTTTGGAAGGAAGGATCCCTTCGGATTTTCGCAGAGACCGGGAGAGAAACGATTGAAGCCTTAAACAGTAGAAAAAAGTACATCTATCATAGATTTTCATCCTTCGGACACACGCGGATCCCGTGATACCATGACACAAACCTATTTCAAGGAGGGACTCTATGAAGAGACTCAAAATGATCTCCCTCTTTGTGGTTTTGGTTTTGCTGGCCGGGGGTATGGTATTCGCCGGTGGCAAAACTGAAGCTGCAAAAGAGGGAGTCCGAATTGCCATGGTTGTCAAGAACCTGGGGAACTCTTTCTTCGAAGCCTGCCGTGACGGAGGTTTGGAAGCGATCGAAGACCTGGGCGCCGACATCGAATTAATCTACCAGGGGCCCAGCACGCCGACCGCGGAGGGTCAAATCGAGATCATCGATTCCCTGATCGCTCAGAAAGTGGACGCTATCGCCATCTCTGCAAACGATGTGGATGCCCTTGTACCTATCTGCAAAAAAGCGATGACCGCCGGTATCAAGGTGATCTCCTTTGATTCGGGAATAGCCCCGGATGGACGCATTCTGCATCTAGCGCCTTCGGGGGATGAGTTCATCGGTAGGAGCCAGGTACGGATGATGGCCGAACTCGTCGACCACGAGGGCCAGATCGCGATCCTCAGTGCGTCTTCCCAGGCTACGAATCAGAATGCCTGGATCGAGTGGATGAAGAAGGAGCTGGAAGAAGCTGATTACAACAATATGGAGCTGGTGACCGTTGTCTACGGCGACGACCTCTCAGACAAGAGCTACAGAGAAGCGATGGGCCTTTTTAAATCGTATCCCAATCTTAGGGGAATTATTTCCCCGACAACTGTTGGAATCGCCGCAACCGGTAAAGCCCTGGAAGATGCTGGCAAGGCCGGTGAGATCGAGTTGACCGGCTTGGGGCTCCCCTCGGAGATGAAGCAGTACATCAAGAACGGAACCTGCCGCAAGATGTCACTGTGGAATCCAATCGACCTGGGTTACTCTGCCACCTATATCGCCTACAAACTGATAACCGGGGATGTTGAAGGCGGGGCAGGTGAGACCATGGATGTGGGTCGTATGGGGGATATTATCATCGGGGGCGGAAAAGTTGCCGTTATGAGCGAGCCTTACGTATTCGACAAGGACAATATTGATAAATTTGCGGCAATCTACTAATACTAAAACGAGAGATCGACATCAAACACGCAGAGCGAAGCAGGATCTTTCCTGCTTCGCTCTTTTAAAGGAAGCTCGTCGACGTGCAAAGCGTACTTGAATGCCGTAGAATCACCAAGTACTTCCCGGGTATCAAAGCTCTGGATGAAGTGGATTTCAATATCCGCCCCGGGGAAGTACATGCACTCATCGGTGAGAACGGCGCGGGAAAATCCACCTTGGTGAAAATCATCACGGGTATCCATCAGCCCGACAGCGGAGTCATCCTTCAAAACGGAGAACCCGTGGAGTTTCGCAATCCTATAGCTTCCCAGCTAGCCGGGATCGCGGCCATTCACCAGGAAGCCACCATGTTTCCGGAGCTTTCCGTAACGGAAAACATCTACATGGGCCATCACCTTGCCCGCAGGGCAAGCAGGCTGCTGGACTGGAAAGGGATGAAGCTCAAAACCCGTTCACTTCTGGAAAAGCTGGAGTTGGAGATCAACCTGGATACCAAGGTGAAGGATCTCAGCGTAGCCCAGAGGCACATGGTGGAGATCGTAAAAGCCCTGTCTGTTGATGCTAAGATCGTCATCATGGACGAGCCCACCTCCGCCTTATCCTTGAGAGAGGTGGAGGACCTGTACAAAATCATCAGACAATTGAAAGCAACGGGGCAGGCCATCGTGTTCATCTCCCATAAATTCGAGGATATTTACGAAATCGCCGACTATTTCACGGTTCTGAGAGACGGCCGCTATATCGGGGAAGGGAAAGTGTCCGAAACCGAGGTGGACGAAATTGTTCGGATGATGGTCGGGCG
The DNA here is from genome assembly GCA_020353535.1 of Spirochaetaceae bacterium. Classification (GTDB taxonomy): domain Bacteria; phylum Spirochaetota; class Spirochaetia; order SZUA-6; family DRHE01; genus JAFGQJ01. Next base: position 1,882,178 of record CP070696.1, read on the forward strand.
CAGCCTGGATCAGATGTTTCCAAAAACGAAAGTTCAGCTGGGTGACACGATCCTGAAGATCGAAGGACTCTCCAAGACGGGGATCTTCAAGGACATATCATTCGACCTGCATCGCGGAGAAATTTTGGGTTTTTTTGGATTGGTAGGAGCCGGTAGGTCGGAAGTCATGCAGGCTGTTTTCGGTATCGATACAGCCACCAGCGGTAAGATTTCGGTCAAAGGCACGGAGCTGAGCATCACCAGCCCTCCGGTTGCCATGGACCGTGGTATCGCCTACGTGCCGGAGGATCGCCAGATCCAGGGCACGATACTGGATATGAGCATCCAGGACAATATCACCTTGCCCATAGTCGATAAACTGGCGAGCTATTCGCTTCTAAATTTCCAGAAGGAGGGGGAGATCACGCGTGAGTTCGGGGAGCGCATGGAGATCAAAACGTCCGGCTGGACCCAGGCGGTGAACAGCCTCTCCGGGGGTAATCAACAGAAAGTGGTTTTGGCCAAATGGCTGGCCACCCATCCGGAGATCCTGATTATGGATGAGCCCACCAAGGGAATCGATGTGGCTACCAAAGCCCGGGTTCACGAGTTCATCTCCCAATTGGCGGCGGAAGGTCTGGCCATCATCCTTATTTCCTCCGAGATTCCGGAGATTCTAGGCATGGCCGATAGGATTGTGGTCATGCACGAAGGGAAGATCACCGCCTGTTTAAACCCCAGTGAAGCGGACTCAGAGACACTGGTCAAGGCAGCAATGGGTAATCTTCTACCTCAGGAAAGTGAATAGTATGCGGGAACTACTGAGACGTCGAGAGTTCAGTCTACTGTTACTCATCCTTGTGCTGATGGTTGCGGTTAGTCTGAGGGCTCCTAATTTCCCCCAGCCTGGAAACTTGTACGACATCGCCAACGACACCGCTATTCTCATTATGGTTGCCATCGGACAGATGATGGTTATTATCACCGGTGGAATCGATCTATCGGTAGCCTCGGGCATTGCTCTGACAGGGATGTCCGTCGGGATGCTGAACCAGTATTTCCCGGCTATCCCCATCTTCGTGATTATCCTGATTTCCCTTGCGATAGGATTCCTTCTCGGTTCGTTCAACGGAATCCTGGTCTCCTTGGCCGGGATCCCGCCGATCATCACGACCCTGGGAACGATGAGCATCTACCGGGGATTCGTATTTGTCCTCAGCAAAGGAGAGTGGGTCAGCGCCCATGAAATGACCGAAGCCTTCCGTGAATTGCCCCGAGGTTCACTGTTCGGAGTAACGAATCTGCTATTGGCTGCCCTTTTAGTGGTAGCGATTATCTCGATATTTCTACGTTTGAGCCGAACCGGCCGGGAGATATACGGAGTCGGTGGAAACAACGTCGCCGCCCAATACGTCGGCATAAGCTTGAAAAAAATACGTTATCTGGTTTTTACCTTGAGTGGAGTCATCGTCGGACTTTCCGGTTTGTTCTGGGTATCCCGATATGCATCGGCCCAAAATGAAACCGCCTTTGGTTTCGAGCTGCAGACGATCGCCGCTTGCGTGATAGGGGGCGTGAGCATCATGGGGGGAACCGGAACGGTTCTCGGCGTGGTGTTAGGGGCCGTTTTTTTAGGAATCGTGAATAATGCTCTGACGGTCATCAATCTTTCCCCTTTCTACCAGATGGCGATCCAGGGATTTGTCATCCTCGTGGCGATCGTGGCAAATACGTTGGTGGATCAGCGCAACCAGCTGGCGATGCTGCGTAAGAGAGAGCTGTGAGCAAGCAGGACCCACAACGCTCCAGCCTGATCACCCGGATTGCCAATCTGATGATGACCTGGGAAGTCATCCTATTCCTGATTTTCATCGTTGTCATTGTCGTCAATTCAAACCTCTCTCCCTATTTCCTCGATCTTTTCAACATCCTCGACACGACCTTCAACTTCATGGAGAAGGCCATCGTAGCTCTGCCGATGATCCTGGTGATCATTTGCGGCGACATTGACATCTCGGTGGCCGGAATTATCGCCCTGTGTTCGCTGCTGATGGGTATGACGTCTGCGGCCGGCGCCTCGACCGGCGTAGTCGTTCTAGTGGGATTGGGTACCGGGCTGTCGGCGGGCGCTCTTAACGGTTTTCTCATCACCCGCTTCGGAATTCCAGCGATAGCCGTCACCATCGGCAGTATGTCTCTGTTCCGCGGCATTTCCTACGCGGTCCTGGGGGATCAGGCATATACCAAGTATCCTGAATCCTTTGCCTTTTTCGGGCAGGGATACGTGGGGAATACCATCATTCCCTTTGAGCTGATTCTTTTTCTAGTGCTCGCCCTTGTATTTGGATTGCTCCTGCATCGTACGACCTTTGGGCGGAAAGTCTATGCGATAGGCAACAATGCAACCAGCGCTCGTTTCTCCGGAGTGCGGGTAAACAGAATCCGCTGGATCGTATTTTCCCTCTCCGGGGCGATGTCCGGCCTGGCGGCGATCCTGCTTACCTCCCGCATCGGCAGTACCCGCCCGAACATAGCCTCCGGATGGGAGCTGGAGATTATCACGACGGTGGTTCTCGGCGGAGTAGCCATTTCCGGGGGTAAGGGCAATCTCCTAGGTGTCATCATCGGCATCTTCCTGATCGGTTTTCTTAAGTTCGGGATGGGCTTGATCAATGTGCCGGGTAAGGTGATGAATATCGTGATCGGTTTTCTTCTGATCTTCGCGATCATGCTTCCCGGATACGTACGGGCGTTACACAACAGAAGCCTGCTGAAGCGCCAACGGGAAATGCCCGAGCACGCATCTGCCGGGTGAGGTCGAGTAAAGGAGAGACGATGAAGAGGGGTGCTTTCAAAATGAAACTAAAACCGAATTTCGAACAGGAGTACAAGCGACGCCACGACGAGATCTGGCCGGAGCTTGCAGCAGAACTATCCCGTGCCGGAGTCTGCGACTACTCGATCTTTTTGGATCGGGAATCCCTGACCCTATTTGCCTTTCAGAAACTGCAGGAGGGAAATACCGCAGATAGACTACCGGAAGCAGAGGTCGTCAAGCGATGGTGGGAATACATGAAAGACATCATGGAGACGAATCCCGATAATTCTCCCGTTACCGTTCCCCTGGAAGAAGTGTTTCACCTGGATTGAATCACGAATAACAAGGAGCCGCTTGTGGCCGCTTTTGATTCCTACTCGACTGTCGGCAAGTTATACAGGGAAGCAGCGCGAGCAGGAATGCTTTGAGCGTAGCCCGCCTGCCGATAGCGTAGGCACCTAATCGATCGAGGGTGGCATCGAAGAAGTCCAGGACCACGTGACAGTGGTTTAGATTACCGGATCGTACCAACTCAGCACAGAGTTCCTTCAGATCGTCGTTGAGGATCACTACGTGATCACTATCCCAGCGCATCGGCCGGCTCACGTAGAAGACGATCTCCTCTGCGAACTGAAAGAGGGCTGAAACTTTGTCGGCGATCGAGTCTGTGTGGTGAAAATGCCTGTGTCCAAACAGATCGATTTACCCCGACTCAAAGCATATCCCGTGTAGAACTCATGGGAGCCTACTATAAAAGCCTAGCTGCCGATGCCGAACAGCTTGGATTCCAGGGAATCTTTGACATGCGCAGGATCGTAGTCCTGACTGTAGATTTCATCCATGCTGCCGAGAAGAAGGCGACGGTAGCCCATGCGGTCCACTGTCAAATCCTTAGCTCCGTCGGGGATCCAGAGGTTGTGGATACAGGGACTGCCCTGCTGTTGCCCCAGGAAGGCACTGAATCAGTGGATTATCGGCTACTGCGATAATGCGAATCACAACATCGTCGTCCCATCAGAGCAGAGCTTACCGAGGATTCAGTTTGAAGATCTGCCCGGAGTGAATGAACAGCAGTGAACCATCCGGATTTTCGTGAATGGCGAAATTATCCGCCCCATGTTTGTTCATGGCCAGTGTTTCCTGCTTTCCCGTATCGCGATCGATCGCATAATAGTACTCCAGGGTGCCGATGATGAGCGCGTCTTCTATAGCGGAGTACTCGAATCCGGGGACGGTAATGGCACGAGAAGCGAGTATGTCGGTAAACAGTGTTTTCAATTCCATATTGGGTTCATCAACCAAAAGAATATCGTTGCTCCCCCAGTCGTACAGGTAGATCCGTCCGCTATTGTCAGAGGCCAGCCGCTTCATCGTCGCCCCGCCCTCTTCCGTCATCGACGCGATGCGAATTGTTTTGCCGGGAGCGGTCGTGGGTATCCTGTAGATGGACACAATACCGTCACGCCTCGTTGCCAGGATGATGGAATCGCTGACCCTATCGTAGTCCAGAGCTGCGTAGGAGCCTATCCCGCTTTCCAAAGTATTACCTTTCCCGATGGCGGGATTCGATATATACCCCCGTCTTGGAGAGCAGCATAGAGATAGCCCTGCTGATCTATCTCAATGCCGAGACACACATCGGGAAGCTGTTCGCTGAAACGAACGATCTTTCCTTCGGAAAGCATGAATATGAACTCGAACCGAGGGTAAAACACTCTTCCCGAAGAATCTTCTACGATGTCGAAAGCATTGAGATGGGGGGTAATATCCACCGCTTCCTTGTGTTGGAAATCGTAGGTAACCAGATTCGACCCCACGTACTGGATTGCAACCAAGTTGTCATATATCGGCGACCACACAACCGGGCCAGCACCCATCGTCGGCGGCGCTATTTGTTGGAAACCGCCGTTCCCGTAGCGGTATATACCGTCATTCGCTGTGGAGAACCAGAGGGTATACTTTCCATCCATCCAGATCATCACTGGTTCCTCGGTTCCGGGTATCCCGATATCCCGAACCAGAACATCAACTCGTTTGGAGGATAGATCCAGCGACGATATAGATCCACTGAAAGTTTCAGAGAAGTAGAGAATGGACCTGCGATCATCAAAGACTAGCTGGCTACACCCCTGGGCATTCCTCCGCACGATTTCAATCAGACCACCGTCGGCATCCAGGTGAACAATCGGTCTGCCCTTCGTATCGTGGCCCGCGAATATGGAATCATCCGTCGGATCTATGGCTACTGTGCTGATCATGAACGACCGATTCAGTTCCTTGAGCTTTCGGAATCGCCCCGGCAACAATTCATACATCCCATGGCTGTCAAAACCCACGAGGCGTTTCTTCCCCGGTTGCCAGGCGATGGTCCTGAGGGTAGCCGATCCTGTAGAGGTTACCTCAGACAGTTCACCGCCAGCATCCATGCGGTATAGCATGTTTCTGCTGTACTCATAGATGTAGAGTTTGCGGCCGGAGTCGTAACATAAGGCCTGGGGGCTCACAAGCACCTGTTCGTAGAGCAACTCTTGAGTCCAACTGGATTTCACGTCCTTCAGTGCCTGGCGCTCCGGACCGTACGTCTGCGTGAAACCGAAGACGGCGATCAGCCAGAAGACCACAATGAGAGACGGCTTGGTTCGTCGGCTTGCGATCATTTCAGGCGGGGAGGTGGGTCGAGCCGCTCCGTCAGGGGAGCAGCACGAACACGTGCTCGACGATGCGCCACTCACTACCGCGCTTCTCCAACTTGAATATATCTTCCCAGGCGCCTTCGCCGATTCTACCGATTATCGTGTAGATCGGTCTGTCCGGATCCGTTGCGAAATCCCTGTCCGGGTTGGAATAGCTGATATCCGGGAACGCATCGTGCTGCTGGAAGGCGATGCTTTGAGCTTCAAGCAACGCTTATCTGCCGCGATACACTTTATTGACTGTGCCGCCGGCATCATAGGAGGTATGAATTACATCAGGCCAGTAGGATTCTCCGTACAGATCATTGCCCTCTGCTTTCAGAGCCTTGATCCAAGTAAATACAACCAAGTCGATCCTGGCCCGCTCGGATAAGGGGATGTCGGCAGACAGTGTTGAGCAAACCGCGACGATGAGAGCCAGAGTAAGGATAACGGATCGTTTCATCGTTGCACCTCCACAATTATAGTATCAGCTCACCTGAGAATTGCAACAAGACCCGTTTAGTCACAACTTGTTGTACTCCCGTAGAGATAACAACGACAATAAAACCGAAGGAAATGTTTTGCGTAGAAAGCGTAACTGTAATAAAAGTATCCACTTATTAGGATTGGAGGCCAGAGCAAGAAATTTGAAGCGGTATTCCGAGGTCAAGTAGAACAACCACATCTTTATTGGAAGTTTTGAAAACGTGATACTCGTGGCCGAGTTCCTGCCAATTATTCCTTAAAGCGGTATAGAATACCCACAAATATCAAAGATCCTAAAGACAAGTTTTGAATTTATATACTCGATCGCCTGGCTGCCTCCGAGCAATCCGAGGAACAGACGAAGCGTTGACGGCACAGTGTCAGATTGAAACTGTATGACGATTGCGGGAGTGGAGATTGCGCCGTTTGTCATTGTACCACCGTAGCAAAATCTTCTACTGCCGATTCTACAATCCGAAAATCGGGAAGTGCCCCTCAGGCCGCTTCACAGGGCAGATTATCCGGAAAGCGGACACTTTTGTTGTCTATTTTTGTTTGCGAGTGAACAGGTTGAAAAGAACGCGTGGGTAGTTGACAAGCTTGTAAATCTTCGATAGGATGTCAGACATCGTAAGTCTAATTTGGCTGTATCCATGGAACTAAAACGCCTTAAAACCCAGGATCTTCAAGATCAGATCGAGGACCAAATAAAGCTTTACATCACCAAAAGAGGCCTCAAGAGCGGGGACCCCTTACCCACCGAGAAAGAGCTGGCCGATAGGCTCGGTATCAGCCGAACAGCTATACGGGAAACATTGAAAGCCATGGAGAGCCTGGGGATCATCGAGGTACGTCCGGGCATAGGCCGCTTCATCAGAGAGTTCAATTTCGATGCCATCCTAAACAACCTGCCCTACAGCCTGGAGACGGACGTCAGGAACTTCAAGGACATCCTGGAAATCCGCATCGGGCTGGAGACTTTCTTCCTGTCCCGTGATATCGCGCTTTTCACTACGGAAGATATCGCTGGGCTGGAAGGCCTGTTAAACAGACTAAAGTTCATGGTGGATGAAGATTCCGCCGAGCCGGACCTCATAACGCTGCACACGGACTTCCACTGTGCCCTGTACAAGAAGTCCGACAACCAGCTCCTGATCAAGCTAATCAAGATTTTCGCCACCGTTCAGAGGAATCTTACCCTTCTCGAACAGTACCGCAGCACCAATCGACCTTTATTCGTACGTCAACACCGGGACATCATCCAGGCTATCAAGTCGGGTGACTCGGCGCTTGCTAAAAAAGTGATGATCGCTCATTTTCAAGAACCCATGTCATGGGTTGAGCGACATAGGGGGTTTATAAAGAGCCCCAACTAAAAAAACTCCGGAGGAGGAGGAACAATGAAGAGAGTTGTATTTGTCTTGCTGGGAATCCTGCTTGTCTGCAGCTTGGGTTTTGCGACCGGCCAGGAGGAAAAAATCGTCATGAAGCTTGGCCACATCCGTGACCTCGAGCATCCTACCCATAAGGCAGCCCTGAAGTTTGCCGAATTGGTGAAGGAGTACTCTCAGGACCGGATCGAGATCAAGGTATTCCCGAACAGCCAGCTTGGTGGACCGGCGGAGATGTTCAGCCAGTTGCAGTCGGGAGACCTGGAAATGGTCTACGGCGGCATCAACACCCTTGCCTGGATCGGCGGTGGAGAACCCTATGAAATCACCTCCATGCCCTTCCTCTACAGGGATTACGATCACATGAGGCGCACCCTCAAGGCGGACTTCTTCCAGCCTGTACAGAAGCAGGTGGAAGAGGCTACCGGCATAAAGATCGTCAATATGGCAGGTGATACCGCACCCAGAGGCTTGAGCACGAACCGTAGCGTCAAGAGTGTAAACGACCTGAAAGGACTGAAAATCAGGACGGCTGCAAGTGAAACGGCGTTGAGATTATGGAAACATTTCGGTGCCTTGCCGCAGCAGATCGCCTACGCGGAGCTCTACATGGCTCTGAAAACTGGAGTGGTCGAGGCTCAGGAGAACGGTTCCCTGGTTGTGGCCAGCAGCAAGTTCTACGAAGTGCAGAAATTCTATATCAGGACCGACTACATCCGGGACATCGAAACCTTCTATATGTCAATGCCCTTGTGGAATTCGCTTTCGGACAAGGACAAGAACCTCATCCTAAAGGCTAGCGAAGAGGCAGGAGTGTACGAGACCGAGCTGACCTTAAAGGTCATCGAGGAATCGTACAAGACTCTTCGAGCAAAGATGACCGTGATCGAACCCCCAGAGCTGGACATCGATTCCTTCCGTAATTCCGTAGTTGGGCTGTTCAACGACTGGGAAGGTAAAAAATGGCCCGCTGGGATGTTGGAGAATATACGTAATCTGAAATAACCGTAAGCCCAAACTGGTAAGGTTCATCAACTTGGAAGAGGGCCTATACCCTCTTCCAAGTCATTACAATACCGAACTCATCGACAGGAGTAAGTAATGCCCGAAAATAAAGAACTGTCCTTCTATCTCGATACGATAATCGAAATCATGAACAATATAGCGGCCGAAATCGAAACGATTCAGGCGGCGGCGCAGACAGTGGCCGAAGTAATCGCTCGGGATGACGTGGTTCATGTTGTAGGTCCGGGGGGACATTCCAATATGGCGGTGGAAGAGGTGTTCTGGAGGGCCGGAGGGTTCGCCGCGGTCAACGCCATTCTGGACCCGGGAACCAACTTGATTCACGGCGGAGCGCGCTCCATGGTAGTAGAGCGCACGCCGGGCTACGGTATCAAGGTTCTGGATGCCTACCGTGTGGGCTTGAAGCCGGGAGAGTTGATCATCATCGCCAACGCCTACGGGGTCAATAGCATGTGCATCGACCTGGTGCTGGAAGCCCGGAAGAGGGGGATGACCACCATCGCAGTGACGTCTCGTTCCTACGCCGACAAGTTAGCCGGTGACCATCCTTCCAGGCATCCGAGCGGCAAGAACCTTTACCAGGAGGCAGATTTCTTCCTCAACAATCACCTGCCTTACGGAGATGCCATCGTCGCTGTCGAGGGAAGCGATCGAAAGATGGGACCCACTTCCACCTTCTGTAACGTGTTCACCATCAACTTACTGATGATCGAAACAGCCAAAGTCCTTGTAGCCATGGGTGTGGAGCCGCCAGTGCTGGTTAGCGGGAACCTGCCGGGTGGAGACGAGGCCAACAAACGGCTGATCGATAAGTATATCCCAAAAGTGAAGCACTTGATGTAAGGAGAACAACACTGTGGGTCTTTTTGTCACCGGAAAAGAATACCGGTCAGATGGAGGCTGCAGGAAATGATCGTGCTTCTGTTTGTAATGTTGTTTCTCTTGATCGGTATTGGTTTCAGCATCTGGACAGCCATGGGTATCAGCGGCATGGCTTACATCCTTATACAGGGTGATTTCTCACTCCGCATCCTGGTTCAGACAATGGTGGGGGGTGTCGATTCCGACACTCTTGTGGCTATACCCTTCTTCATCTTCGTGGGCAGGCTGATGAGCCGCTCCGGGATCACGAAGAGATTGGCCAACTTTGCCGACTTCTTTGTTGGCCGCTTCAGGGGAGGGCTGGCCTATGTATCCATCGTGGTCAGCTTTATTATGGCGGGGGTTTCCGGTTCAGCAGTGGCCGATGCCAGCTCGGTTTCGGCGGTGCTCCACCCGCTGATGAAGGAACGGGACTATGACGACGAGTTCGCCGCTGCCATCAACTCCAGCTCGGCGGTCATCGGCCCTATCTTTCCTCCCAGCATACCGATGATTTTCATCAGCGTGATCAGCGGACTGTCGCTGGGCAAGCTGTTCCTGGGGGGAGTGATCCCCGGGATCATGATGGCCATTTTCCTTACCGTCATGGTCGCCGTCATAAGCCGGAAGAAGAATTACCGGACCGTGAAGACCAGGATGAGCCTGAGGCGCCTGCTGTCGCTGCTTGGGGAATCCATCTTCGCCCTCATTGGTCCCCTGATCGTTATAGGCGGTATCGTTTTTGGCGTGGTCACCCTGGTGGAGGTAGCAGCTCTGGCTGTCTTCTATTTCATCGCCGTCTCCGTGTTCATCTACCGCAGCATAAAGCTCAGGGATCTGTTTTCCATTTTCAAGGAAACGGCGGTCTTTTCCGCTTCTATCATGATCATCTTTGCCGTGGTGGGGCTCTACCAATATATCGTGGCCACCGAGCAGTTGGGGGACCAGCTCCTCAGCGCCATCGTGAAGCTGAATATGAGCAGGAACCTGTTCCTCCTGTTCTCGACGGTTTTTTTCCTGCTCATGGGCTGCATTCTGGATGCAGTACCGGTGATGCTGATTTTTTTCCCCGTGCTTCTCCCCGTCGCCGTGAGCCTGGGAGTAGATCCAACCCACTACGGCGTGATCGTAGTGTTGAACCTGATGATCGGCTTGCTCACTCCTCCCATCGGCGGAATTCTATTCATCCAGGCGAAGATCGCCGGATTGGATTTCAACAGCATGGTCCGCGCCGTCTGGCCGTACACCCTGACCCTGATCGCGGTTCTTCTGCTCATTACTTACTTGCCCAGCCTGGTCATGATCGTTCCCAACCTGGTGTTTGGAGCAAACTGAAATGATCGAAAAAATCATAAACAAGCTCCTGCGGGTTGTACAGTTTCTGGCCGGTGTTTTTTTCACTACCCTGTTTCTCGCCCATATGCTCAGAATCCTGCTGCGCAACCTGATCGGGATCACCTGGTTCTGGATCGACGGCTTTTCCAGGCTCACCTTTATCTGGACCATCTTCCTGGGAGCTACCGCTCTGTATGCAACCGAAGACCATCTGGTGATGGACTTTTTCGTCGCGAAGATGAAACCGGCAGCGAAGAAAAGGCTTGATTTCGGAATCAACCTGGCATTCCTTTTCCTGGCGCTGGTTATCGTCGTATATGGTTTTCTCGTGTTCAAGGTACGGATGCGTATTCCCTACACGCACTGGAACGTTCCGACCGGCTATGCCTATCTGGCCGCACCGGTCTGCGGTATCCTGATGCTCATCTTCTGTGTGTACAAGCTCTGGCTGTACTCCAGGGGACGGGATAGGGATTCTTCGCAGGGCACAGAACTTGAAAAATGAGCGAACCGGATTTGTCTGGGGTATAAGGTGGAGCTGAAAGGAATCGACGTTTTTTCCGGCCGCGCCGTCCGTGTCCGGGTAGAAGCTGGAACCGTGACCGGGGTCGACAGCCTGAAAAACCAACAAAATCTACCCTTTATTTCCCCGGGCCTTATTGATATCCAGGTGAACGGCTACCACGACTGCGATTATAGCGATGAGGATTTCGCTGCAGAACACCTGAACAGCATTGTCGAGGAACTGGCTGCTGCCGGTGTTACACAACATTTCCCGACCATCATAACCAGCCCTCGGGAGCTGGTGCGTAGGAACCTTTCGCTTATCGCCGAGCAAGTGAGCGCATCAGAGGAGATGCGAGCGGCCGTCCCCGGCATCCATCTGGAAGGGCCCTACATCTCCCCCGAGGACGGGGCTCGCGGAGCCCATACCCCAAAGTTTATACGCGATCCAGACTGGGAGGAATTTTCCATCTGGCAGGAAGCGGCCCGGGGCCTGATCCGTCTTGTCACCCTAGCCCCGGAGCGGAAGGGGGCTCACGAATTCATCCGCCGCCTGACCGCCAGTGGAGTCAAGGTGGCCCTGGGACACACAGCAGCGGATGGGCAGACCATCAGGAAAGCAGTATTGGCCGGAGCCAGTCTTTCCACCCATCTGGGCAACGGCAGCCACGGCCTGCTTCCCCGGCTGGACAACTATATCTGGGAGCAGCTGGCCTGTGACGACCTCTGGGCCAGCATCATCACCGACAACTTCCACCTGCCCAACTCTGTAATCAAGACTTTCTGGCGAGCAAAAGGCAAGGATAAGATCATCCTGACCAGCGACGTTGCCGTGATGAGCGGAAAGGAGCCCGGAGTTTACCAGTGGGGAGGCGTCAACGTAGAAGTATTTGCGGACGGGCACCTCGGATTAGCCGGCACAGAATACCTGGCTGGTGCAGCCCACCTGCTCGACTGGGACGTCCCACGCTGCATCACAGCATCCGGCTGCAGCCTGGCGGAGGCGCTGGCCGCCTGTACCGTGAATCCGAGCCGGTATTTCGATCTACCACAGAGCTCCGCGGGCATCGTCCCCGGCTCCCCCGCTCACCTTGCACTTTTCCGATGGCAACCTGGGGACGAGCGGCTGCTTATCGAGCAG
>CP070696.1:1894493-1955561 GCA_020353535.1 Spirochaetaceae bacterium
TTCCTGATGACTTCAGCGTTAAAATCTCTTGCAGCTTAGCAAAATATATGGGTATGGTGGCTGTGAGTCAAAGTGGTCAGTCGATCTAAATTTCGATATCAACCTCCGTTCCGGCCCGGCGGGCTGATGCTTCAAAGGCTTCGCATATAAGTTCTATACGGAGTCCGTCCCCGAAATCCGCACCCTCCGGCTTGACCGATTGGTCCTTTGCGATTCTTTCAACCAGGTGGCGGAGTTCGAGCAAATACGAGATGTCAATTCCAACAGGATGCTCAACCGGAGGCCAGTTTACAAGATCTGAATGATCACGACTGCTCACGTAGATACGGCGAAAGCCGCTCACTCGGTTTATTCGATCACGATTCAGATACAGGTGTAACTCATTTATCCGCTCCAGTGACCACATCAGCGCTCCTTCTAGACCGTAAAGCTCGAAAGCCAACCAGTTTTTCCTCCCGGTACAGCAGGAGGAGGCTTCGAATGAAAAGAAAGAGCCGTCAGCGTAGTACAGCGTACCCAATGCGGCATCCGGTGCCGTTATTTGTCGATTTTCTCCGGTGTCGGTGAAAATGCGAGTAGAACCGGAGACCGCTGCAGGTTCCCCTAGCAGATAACGAGCCAGCTCGATAGCGTGGGAACCAAGGTCTCCCAAGACACCTCTGCCGGAAAGTGCCTTGTCCCGTCTCCATCCCAAATCGGCGCCCGGATCGATAAACGCTTCATCTATGTAACGAAAACAGCCCTGATGAATGCTTCCGATCTGCCCGGATTTTACAATAGTTCGTGCCAGGATAATCGCTGGCACGAAGCGGTAGTTGTATCCAACCATGGTCGTACGGTTGCTACGGCCGGCGGCTTGGCTCATACGCCGGGCTTCGGCCAACGTCCCGGCCAACGGCTTCTCGCAGAATACGTGTTTATCCGCATCCAGTGCGGCAATACAAGGCTCGGTGTGCAGGAAGTTTGGGGCCCCGTTGATTAACAGATCAATTTCCGGATCTTCTGCAAGTTCCTGCCAGTGGACCGTGTAATCGTGAAATCCGTATGCACGGGCCACGGTTTTTAACAAACCAAGATTTCTTCCGCATAGGGTTTTTAAACGAACGCTGCAGTTTAATTCGGGATATAACCTGGGAATATCAATCAACGTTTTTGCCAAAACCCGAGCGATATGGTAGCCGATCACACCGACAGAGATTTCGCAGGCCAAGTTAGTCGTCCTCAGATCTATGAATCCAGCCCGATTGTTTAAGGAGCTTTTCCGTCCGCAGGTAGGCTTGCCGGGCTACGCTCTCCGGCTCCTCTTTCGCATACTTCGGATGAAAGACCTCGACAGACATCAGTCCGTGATAACCCGTTCGCCTCAGCGCCTCCATTGTGGTCACCAGATCCAGGACTCCCTCACCGGGAAGAACCCGGTCTTCATCGACGATTTGCGAGACGCTCCTTCCCCGGGTGAGGGCGTCAGATATGTGAACCACACCGATCATCTCTTTCGGTATCTTGGCGATATTCTCAGGTTCTGCACCAGACGCGATGAAGTGAAAGGTGTCGACAACCAGCTTAATGCCCGTTGCCTCCACTAGTTGAAGGGATTGTTCCACAGTATGAAAAGGGCGGTCTCTGAAGCACAACATTTCAAAGTAGAGTGACAGGCCACGGGCACCGGCATTTTCGCGTAAACCGCGCAGCTCCTCTACCGCTTCATCGAAGGAAACGCTTCCGGATCCGGGGATGAGGGTTAAAGCGGTTATGTCCAATTCCACAGCCAGATCGAGCGTGCTGTTGTACCTGGGCTCCGGAGCGAACACCTGAAGCTCGTTCAAGGGACCCCAAGAAAGATTCAAGGATTCTCGAAGAGCATTATCCCCATTCAACCGTTCCCGCGAGTAGCCGGACAGCCTGGCGGCCTCCGGCTCGTAGGCAGAGAATCCGGCCGATGAGGCTGCCTTCAACCCCCTTCTCAGATCCGCCTGAGGAATCACCGCCGCGTGGAGTCCGACCGGTACAGTTTTCATTGTCTGCCTCGTTAACCTGCTCTTATTGTTCATACCGTGCTTTGAGATCCATTTTGTTGCTTTCGTTTACTCGAGACGAATGGTTCGTCCCGTCTTGACGCTCTGGTAGCAGGCTTCGATCAGCTGAATGATTTTGAAACCCTCCACAACGGAAAACGCGCTCGGTAGTTCACCCCGCACCGCACGGATGAAGGCATCGTTCTCCTGAATATAGCCCCACCGCTGCTTGCGGGGCAGCTGGTGGAAGGATAGGATTTCTACCGGCTGTCCCAGTCCGGGAGAATGACTCACGCTATCCGTTCCCTCGCAGACGAGGATCGCGTGATCGCCTATGATCTCAACTCGCTCGGTGGGGGTATGCCAGGAGGCGTGCCCGGAGGATGTAAGAGTTGCCATGCCGCCGTTGCGAAATCCGATGAGGATCGCCCAGTCCACTAGATCAGGGTAGAGGTTATCCTTTGCCAGTGCCGTTACTTCAATGGCATCCCCCATCAACCATAATGCCGTGTCGAGAAGGTGAATCGTGGTCTCGTAGAGAAATCCCCCTGTCTTGGTGCGGTCCGAGAGCCATGGTGGGTCCTTCAGATCCCCGTCGTTCATCTTGATAGTCGCCAGATAGGGGGTAAAACCCTGGTCAATCCGATCTTTTAAAAATCGATAGGCCGGAGCGAAACGTCGATTGTGGCCGCCCTGATATACCGATTGAGATGCACTTGCCGCTTCGACAATCTGTTTTGCCTCTTGAAGAGATGTGGCAAAGGGTTTTTCGCAGAATACGTGGATATTGTTCCTGAGCGCTTCGAGTGTCGGTTTCGTGTGCGTGGTATTCGGGGTTGTTATGTACAGGATCTCAATTCCCCGTTCCATCATGGATTCCAGGTTCCGGAAAGGTTGCACGTGGAAGCGACCGGCAAAACGATCTCTGGCCTCCTGCTGGATGTCGGTTACAGCCACAAGCTCAACACGGGGATCCTCGGACAAAATCTCGGCATGAAGAGTTCCCATGGTTCCCGCTCCCAGGATTCCTACACCTAACGTCATATTCTTCTGCATCTGTACCCCGCTCCCACATCCGCCGGCGGATTCAGCCGGCCGGTTGCTATATCGATCCCCTGACGGTCTTTATGAACGTATCGGCTTTCCTGTCGATTTCCGAATCCGTTGCAAGCACATTTATTCCAAAACCCGCCCCCAATCCGGGGTCGACAACTCCAACACTGAGGTTGATTGCTCTGTTCAAGATGTCATCCGTCTTGGGCAGCATGTGTTTGTTGTATCGCCGCAACCCTTGACTGTCCGTGATCGCCAGGATGTTTTCCATATTGTTGTATACGTGCCAGCCGCTTTCGGATACTCGCATTACACCGAGCTTCCGGGCCACGGCCGCGCACACTTTTTCATCCTCAAAAAGCACCGTGAGCAGAGTTGCACATTCTTCAGGATCGTTGATCTTTCGGAAATACAAACCCGGCAGTCTGGCTTCCTCCACGGCTTGTTTGAACCTTTTCTTTTTATTGCGGAGCATTGTTACTATCGAATCCAGTTTTTTCAGCTGGCCGAGGGCAAACGCCCCAGTAAGCTCATTCATCCTCAAATTGATGCCGACGAGGCTACGCTTTCCGATTTCCACTCCCATGCGCAGCGGTACGTGACCCTGGTCGTGGAATCCAAAGGCCCGTTCATAGCGGTGTTTATCGTTTGTGGTTACCATTCCCCCATCTCCCGAAGTGATGGTTTTGTTGATGTTCAGGGAAAAGGCTCCGATATGGCCGATCGAACCGAGATACCGGCCTTTGTAGCGAGCACCGAGGGATTGGCAGCAGTCTTCGAGCGTGAGAATTCGGTGTTTTTTAGCGACCGTCATGATCGCATCCATGTCTGATGGGTTTCCCAACATGTGGACGGGCATGACCACCCTGGTTCGTTCCGTTATTTTGTCAGTCAAATCCTGCACATCCATGGTGAGGGATTCGTCGATTTCCGTCAGCACCGGAATCCCGCCGACTGCCAAAATGGCGGAAATCGAAGCTACGTAGGTATATCCCGGTACAAGCACCTCTGTGCCCGGTCCGACTCCAAGGCCAACCAAGGCGGCCATGATGGCGCCGGTGCCGCCGTTTACCGCAACCGCGTAGTGCACTCCGATTTTCCTGGCAAACTCCCGTTCAAGGGTCACCACCTTCTGTTTGAAGCGGGGATCGTCCGCGGTTCCATACCGGGACAGATAGCCTGTCTCCATGACCTCGGCTACTTCTCGTCGTTCTTCTTCCCCCACCAAGAAAGCCCCAGGACCCGGCATAATAGTTCTCCAGAATTACGTACTTTACATAATATGTTTATGTAAATTATTATAATGAATATATGTAATTTTATGTCAAGTACAGATCGAGATTGACAATGCCGTTGCATTTTTTTTACTATGCGGGAAAGAGAAGGTAGTGGAATAATGGCTGTTACAATGAACGAGATTGCCAGGAAACTGAATATTAGCATCGCGACGGTATCCAGAGCCTTGTCCGGCAAAGCGGATACCGTTTCCGAAGAGACGCGCAAAGCCATATTCGAAGCGGTTGAAAAGTTTGGCTATAAAAAAAGAAGGAGTATCGGCAAGAGTGTGGCATTTGTTATCGATAAAGATTCTTTCAATCTCTCCAGCCAATTCTATGCCCCCATTATCTCGGGGATTGAAGAGGAGTTGATACGAAATAAATACTATTTTCATTTTAATTCGATCGAACGGGAGAGGTTCGATCTGGCCAATATTAATTTGAATTTCAACGATCTGGCAGGGGTGATCACCGTTGGTGTATATCACGATGATTTCGTCTTGAAATTGAAGCATACAGAAATCCCCATCGTTCTTCTCGATTACTATATTCCAACCGAAGATATCCCCGCCGTGCTGATAGACAACGCTGACGGGATACTTAAGGCCTGCAAATACTTGTCGTCCCTGGGGCATCGACGCGTTGCTTTTTTGTCCGGTGACAGTATCGAAACATCTGCTCAGGAACGGTTATACGGCTATCAGCGAGCCCGTGAATTGTACGGTTTTGAAGAGGATCCCGGACTAGTCGTAAAGAATTGTAAGAGCCGTATTGATGAAGGCTTCAACGGGATGGGCACGATCTTAAACCGCAGAAGGTTGCCTACGGCAGTACTTGCATACAACGATCTAATCGCAGTGGGAGCCATGGACGCGATCAAACAACAGGGAATATCCATTCCCCAGGATATCAGCGTTATTGGATTCGATGATATCGGTTTTGCTTCTGAGGTCAATCCACCCCTGACAACCGTTCATGTACCCAAGAGAACCATGGGAATTTTGGCGGTGAGGCGGTTGTTGCAGCTCGTTGGTGGGGAGGAGGGACACGTTCAAAAAACGATTGTTCCCACAAATCTGGTTGTTCGTGGCTCTACAGCTGCACCGGGTACTGCGAACGGATAGGTTCTTTATCAAACAAACTATGAGTTCCACAAAAGCCGTTGTTTTTGATTTCGGACAGGTGCTCAGCTACCCAGAAAAACAATCCAGGATTGAAAAGATGGCCACACTCTGTGGTCTTTCTCTTGAGGCTTTAGGAGCGGCTTACAGGAAATATCGCCCGCCGTATGATAGGGGCAAGATGAATGGGAAGGACTATTGGAGGCTTGTTACCTCTGAGGCTTCCGAGCGACTCACGGCGAAGGACATCGAATCACTGATTGACCTTGACACCACCAATAGCATCGAGTTAAATCCTACGATGCTGCGCTGGGCGAACCTACTTGTGGAGTACAAGTACAGAACTGCCATTATCTCCAATATGACACCGGACGATATGTCGAGGATGCGACACGAAGGTATCCTGAACCGCCTTGGAACTTTTGAAGTAAAGATATTTTCTTCTTTCGTCGGCCTCGTAAAACCTGAGAATGCCATCTACCAACAGTGCCTGACCTGCCTTGGGCTCGCGCCGAAAGAAGTTCTGTTCCTTGATGACAAAGTTGAGAACATCGAGGCAGCCCGTGGTTTGGGGATGAAGACTTTTCTTTTTCATTCGGTCGACCCAGATCTGGATACCCTCTCGAGGAATTTCAATCTACCGTGCTGCTGTTAGGGTGGTTGATACATCCGGGTTGTCCTGAGTGTTTGAGCTAATATATTCTTAATCCGTCAAAGGCAGCGGTGACGGTGAAATCACTGTGATCGAATTGATCCTGGATCTCATGATGGTACAGGTTTTGATGGGGATTGAAGTGCGTCGCATAAACTTCCGTATGTTCGTTAATAAAGCCGAGCTCGGTCATGCGTTCCAGCGTTTTCAAGAAACTGTTCAGTGTGTGATGACCGAAAGCGTGGTTCTCCCCATCGTTTTTCCCAACAAAGGTGCAGTCCATGATAAGAATATCGGTGTGGCGAGAACGTAAAAAATCCCAGCTCTCATCGAGATAGTACCCTGTGTCAATCGCGTACAACAGACGTCTGCCGTCGGGAAGAATTATCAGATAGTTGCAGGAAAACTGGTCCATGCCCTCCGCCAGGTGGCTTCCTTTTATAGTTTCTACGATCAGTCCACCGATCTCATATTCTTGGTAATACTCTAGACCGTGGACCGGATATTTCTTTTTGAACGCATCAAGGTCGTCCTCCTCTTCAATTTGGGCGGCGAAGGTGTGGAAGACGCTCTCCAGGTACAATTTTGCAGGATTGCTCATATAGATGTGCAAGGGCTTTCCGTTGTCTACTATGGCTTGCGACTTACTTACGAGTTCCTCAAACTGGAAATGATCACTATGGGTGTGTGTTATCAGGATATGTTCCATATCGAACAAATCCAATCTTTCTCGGTTGAGTTGCCAGGGTGTATCCGGACTGAAATCGATCTGATGACTATCGCCGATGCGCAGGGAGCTGCGGGTTCGCTGATCCCTCCCGCCAATGCTTCGTACCCGATTACAAAACTCGCAACGGCAATATATGGCGGGAATTCCCTCAGCAGCAGCAGTGCCAAGAAACAGTATCTCCATATTCTGGTTGATCGGTTTCAGTCTTTTACGGCTCCACGGGTCAGACCGCTGACAAAATAACGTTGGAAGAAAGCAAATGCGATTATAATCGGGATGATCGAAATGAAGGAAGCCGCCGAAATTAGATGCCAGTCAATCTTGGAGTGATCACCGACAAATTTGTGGATAGCCACAGTGTAGGGCCTCATCGATTCGCTCGTGGTTAATATGAGGGCTGCAGTAAATTCGTTCCAGGCGTAGCGGAACGATAAAACCGCTACCGCAGCCAGACCTGGTGCCGAAAGAGGTGCTATGATCCGACGTACAGCCTTTCCTCTTGTACAGCCGTCGATCATGGCCGAGTCCTCCAGGTCTTTCGGTATACTCCATATGTATCCTCGCATCAGCCAGGTGGCAAAGGGAGCCTGACTCGCGGCATGCAGCAAAATCAGACCGATGTAGGTGTCGTATAGCCGGTATAGGATGAACATCCGAAACAGTGGGATCACTCTTGCCATTAAGGGCAGCATATTGATAAACAGTAACGAAAGGAGCAGAATCTCGCGTCCCCGAAATCGGTAGCGGGCAAAGCCAAATCCGGCAAAGAAACTGATCGCGGCGGTGATCAAGGATGTGCCCAAAGCTATAATCAAACTGTTCAAATATGGCCGGAAACCCAATGCCCGGTGCTGCTCCGGATCGAAGAATACGAGGTATATATTTCTCAAGCTAAAAGATCTCGGAAAAAGTGTTGGCGGAAAGCCTTTCGCTTCTTCAGGATTTTTGAATGTCGTGGAGAAAACCCAGTACAGTGGCATGATCGTGAACAAAGCCCAGATCACGAGGATACAGTACACCCCGATTTTAGCCGGGATCGACCCTTTTCTTCCGACCCTCATAGCACGTCCCTCGTAGGCTTAAAGAACTTGATGTAGATCACAGCAAAGACCAGGCTGATAAGCAATAGCACAACACCTATTCCAGAACCTTTACCGACTTCTCCGAACCTGAAGGCCTGGTGATACATATAAAGAGCAATCGTTTCGGTTTTATGTAGAGGGCCACCGCCGGTAATTGCCAGGATCGTTTCGAAAACCTGAAACGTATCCGTGGTGTCCAGAATAATGTCCAGGAGTAAGAATTCCTTGACTAACGGTATTTTAATACGACTCAGGATCTGGAGGGCATTGGCCCCATCAACCACGGCAGCATCGTAAAGCTCCGTGTTTACGCTCTGCAAGCCCGCTGTTTGGATAATCAAACTGTATGGAACCCCTCGCCAGATGTTGACAACGATGATCACCGGTAATGCCAGCTGCGGATCAGCAGCCCAGGCTTGAGTTGGCAGGTGCAGCAACCGCATCAGATGGTTCAGAATTCCCGATCGGGGCTCGAACAAGAAACGGAACGTATAGCCGATGATGATACTGGCTGCCACCCAGGAGATCATAAAAAGATTGCGCCAGGTATTTTTACCCCTGACCCAAGATATATTCAGCAGGTTGGCCAGTGTAAACCCTAATACCACATGAAAAATCACCGAAACGAAGACAAAGGTAAAAGTGAGCCATAATATTCTTCCGAGCGGTGGATTGGTGGTTTTGAACAGAACGAGGTAATTCTGAATTCCTATAAACTTGGCCTCTCTCAGGTTGGAGAGGGCAATTTCATGAACGCTCATCCACAGAACATTGAGCGTAGGATATACGGAGAATACTGCAACCAACACTATAAGCGGGAGAATGTACAAATAACCAGTGGCGGGTTTTCTGCCTATCCTCATGATGCCTATCTCGGATAGTCAACGAGGCCTCGGAATTGTTGTCCCGAGGCCTCGTCCTGCTACATCTTGGAGTATCACTACCACTTTCGATCGGCAAGTATCGCGTTGGACGCTTTTACAGCGTCATCGAGAGCTTTCTGCGGTCCGGCAACTTTTGTCAGAACCTGCTGCATGGCCGTAACCAGATGGTCGGCGATCTTGAGGTATTCAGGAATCGGAGGTCGGAAGTGGGTATAATTCACCAAATCTGAGATCACTTTGTAGTGAGCGGAAGCCTTCTTGAACTTCTCGTGGTTCATAACCGACTTGTAGGTGGGCACGGCGCCTTCGGGTACCACAAACTCGACCATGCTTTCCGTTCGCAGCGTGAATTTCAGGAATTCCCAGGCCATATCCGGGTTCTTGGAATCCCGGGTGATTCCAATGATCCAACCACCCGAACCGGTAGCGACCTTCCCACCCGGTCCAACGGGGTAAGGCGCTGCACCTACCTTGGCCTCGAATTCCTTCAGGCTCATGCCTGCATAGGCGTCATTACTCACGTTGGAACCTGCCATGACAATCATAGCGTACTTTCCTGCATCGAATCCGTCTGTATGGACTCCTTCCTCCACACCGATTAAATCTTCCGGAGCCGCTTTGTCCGTATGCATGAGATCGTACCAAAGCTGAAGGGCGGCTACGCCGTGCGGTTGGTTTATGACAGCCTCCGTGTTGTCTGCAGATAGTATGCCGCCGCCCTGAAACACGAATGGATACCACATATCCAGGGAGCCTTCGGCGGCCAGAGCCGGATATCCGAATCCCCAGATATCCTTGCTGGGATCGGTCAGACGCTTGGCATACTCTCGCATCTCGGTCCAGGTTTTAGGCGGCTTCTCTGGATCCAGACCATTTTGGCGGAACATGTCTTTGTTCCATACCAGGGTACGCAAGTCGGTATGAGACCAGGGACCGTAGATCTCTCCCTTCCAGGTTGCGCCGTCGATGTAACTCTTAAACAAATCGTTCTTCAACTCGGGTGTTGCATTCATCCTGGCCGTCACCGGAATGATAATCTTGTTGCTGGCATATTCGCCCAGCCAGATACAATCCAGGTAGGCAAGATCCGGGCCCTTACCTGCCGAAACTGCAATAAGGATCTTTTCCCTCTGCTCGTCGTAGGGCAGGCCTTCCAGCACAACTTGCACATTAGGATGAAGCTTCTGAAAATCTTCTGCTCCTTTATTCCACGGATAGTCATAGTCAAGGGTGTAGTTTCGCATGTTTGCCTTGAGGACGATTTGAGCCTCACCTTGCTTTCCGCCGGCAAACGCTACCGGGGTGAGCAGAACTGCGATGATAAAAACAAAAAGTACCTTTTTCATCCTTTTCTCCTATCGTAAATATTCAGGCAGTTTTTCAGGTCAAAACTAGATTTAATCTTTACCTTTTGTTTAGATATTCTGCGGACGATATTCATCAAATGCCATCCGCTGGCTAACTTTTAAAAATGGATTAAACTGCGGTGTCCATTCTCAGAATTCCACAGTCCCCTAAAGTAATATTATTTTCTGCATGTTACTCCTCCTGATTCTATTGCATATGATTATACATGATTCGAAATAATTTGCAAGTTGATCAAAGTAAATTACAATCCAGATAGAAGGCAAATTACGTTGGAGACACTTAACGGGAAGAAGGAGCTGTCGCGTGTTCAAGGGATGTGGTCTGGAGTTTCAAGCTCATCTGCAGCGAAGGAATGCCTGAGAGTATCATGCGGATATCTCCTCTGTTAAATACTGTCTTCCAGCGATGGCTCATGTCGGTGTGCCGCACATTCTACTTCAATGTTGGGGAGAAACACGGGAGTATCTTGATGGTTTTACCTGTTCTTCTACCCTTTGATTCCTGTGAGCATAAAACTCTGAATGAATTTTCTTTGAAATATCAAGAATGTCACGAGAAGTGGAAACACTACGATCAGGGTAGCGGCCATGGTCAACGTCCACTCGGGACTGCTTTCCGTAGCTTGTGTTAGCATAGCCAGTCCAACGGTGAGCGTTCTGGCTTTGATCGTGTCAGTCACAATTAAAGGCCAGAAAAACTCGTTCCAGTGGAAAATAATACTGGCTAAAGAGAACGCAATAAGGGATGGTCTAGTAAGAGGTACAAAAACGTAATATATAGTCTGGAGTGCGCTGCAGCCATCCATTTTAGCTGCATCTTCCATATCTCTTGGAATAGCCCTGAAAGCCTGTCGCATTAAAAAAGTGCCGAATGCAGAGGCAAAATAGATGATCCCTACAGCTAGTTTGGTGTCCAGCAATTTCAATGAAGATATGGTGATATAGTTGGGCACCACTATGCTCTGAGGAGGGATCATTAATTGCAGTAGTAAGAGTAGGAACAGAAGATCCCTGCCGGGAAAGGTTAATCTTGCGAAGGCATAGGCGGCTAGTGAGATGGTGACAAGTTGCACCCCTAAGATACCCAGAACGATCAATATAGTATTGATATAGTATCTCCCAAATGGAGCGACTCTCAGAGCTTCCGGAAAATTGGTTAAAATAATCTTTCTGGGGATCCAGGTGAAATCCACATTCATTAGTTCCGGGAGGCTCTTAAGAGCGGTACTGATAAGTAACAAGAGCGGCACGAGAAATAAAATAGAGATGGGAATAAGCACGAGATGGCTCAACAGGTGTATCTTCTTTCCCATTGTTCGCATATCACTATCTACTTTTTTGCCGACTTAGACCTCGTAGTATACTTTTCTTCCTACTGTTCTAAAAATTATCAACACAAACACGAACAAAAATCCTATAAGTATGCTCGTCAGCGTCGAACCCAGTCCCATGTTCCAAAATCTGAAAGCGTGCTCATATATGTAGTAAACGAGAAGATTAGAGGCGTTGGCCGGTCCTCCCTGCGTCATAATGTAGACTTGATCTATGGCCTGTAGGGAATCCATGATGTTGATGATGAAAATATAAAAGGTATATGAGGAAATCATGGGGAAGGTAATGCGATGAAATCTTTGCCATTTGCTTGCCCCCTCCACCTCGGCGGCATCCCATAAGCTCTGGGGTATATTCTGCAGAGCTGCCAGAAAAAGTATCATATAGTAACCCGTATGTTTCCAAACACCGACGGCAACGATACACCAAAGTACAATTCTTTCGTTGTTCAGCCATTCCGTTTTCGGTAACCCGAGTTTACCCAAGTAGAAGTCGAGCAATCCGTACTGTGTGGTAAATATCCACATCCAGATGAGTGCGGCCGCTGCCATGGGAATCATCGTTGGATAGAACAGTGACACCTTGTATAGCGAGGCGAACTTGATTTTCTTGTTAATAAGCATCGCCAGAAATAGAGCCGAAGCCATTCCAACTAGTATTGTACTGATCGAGTACAGAAAGGTGTTTTTAAGTACCCGCCAGAACAGGGGAGTTTGTATAAGATGCAGGTAGTTGTTGATCCCATTGAAAACTTTCTCTGGGTAGGAAGTGCTCCACTCGAAAAAGCTTATAAAAAATGCTCGGAAAATTGGATAGTATGTAAAAACGGCTAGAAAGGCGAATGTAGGCAGTAGAAAAAGGTACGGCTTTAACTTCTTCTTATCCATTATTGCGATCTGAAGAGACGGGCCCGCTTCTGAGTCGGTGATCAGTGTTTAGAGGCCCGTCCTTCATTGAACAAAAACACAGCGGCAACTATTGCCACTTGCTTAGAATCTTATCCGCCTCGGCTTGTGCCCTTTTTAAAGTGGCGTTCATGTCAGCTCCACCGAGTATCTCCTCGATGGTGTTATCTACCAAATCAACGATCTCGTTAACCCGGTGAGTCATCATATTGCGCTCGATGTCCACCGTTGTCAGCTGCTTGTAGGCGACCAGGGCTCTTGGAACCTCATTCGTATATTTTTTGTACTCGGGAACTTCGAAGGCTGCATGTTTGACCGGCACGTATCCAGAACCGAGACTCCACCTTGCCGTGTTTTCAGGTCTGGTCATCCATTTAATGACTTCCCAGGCCGCGGCTTGATTGCGTTCCGTGGTTTTAAAAATAAAAAAGTTGCCGCCTCCCTCGATTACGACCTGACGTTTGTGAGCGGGCAGGAATCCCACATCGAAATCATGCTCGATCGAGGTTCTAATATAGGTGAGTGCTCCCGTGGAATTGTACAACATCGCGGTTACGCCAGTTACGAAGTCATTGACTGCTTCTCCCCACTGCCTCACCGCCGGCATCACCTGACGCTGATAGGCCAACTCCTTCAAAAAACTAAAAGCCTCTCTAGCTTGCGCGGTATCCAGGCTGATACGGGTTCCCGCCTGATTATCCAACTCTCCACCCGCTTGAAGGATCATCGGTTTGATGAGCCAGAAATCGATTGGAAACTCAAGGCCCCATCTGGTAACATCTCCTGCTTTTTTGAGTTTTTCCGCATACCCCGCCATCTCGGTCCAGGTTCCGGGGGCCCGAGTGGCATCAAGCCCAGCCTCTCTGAAATACTCCGTGTTGTAGTAGAAAACCGGTGTGCTTCTCTGCCAGGGAATGGACCAAATTTTGCCTTCATGTTGAGCTATTTTCATAAATGCTGGCAGAAATTCATCCACAAACGATTTGCCTCCCTCGTTGGCAATCAAAGAATCCAAAGAAACAATCGCATTGATGTCCCGTAAGGTCAGTAATGTCGGGGCATCCAATACCGCGAACTCTGGAGGCTTCCCGGCGAGAAATGCGGTTTGAGCTTTCTCCATGGCATTACGATATCCGCCTGCGAAAATCGATTCAACATAAATTTCATTTTGGGAAGCGTTGTAATCGTCGACCATTTCATCCATAAGCTTGGCCAGCGGACCGGCAACTCCCACCGGATAATACATTCGAAGAAAGACCATTTTCCCGGCTTCTTGCTTACCTGTGCTCCAGGACAAACAGATAATGACCAACATGAACAAACAGATATTGACTATTTTTTTTAGCATGATAAACCTCCTCTGATTTGATCATCAAGATTAATAGGATTCAAAAAGGAAATTTTAGATACATTTTCACCTCCTTAGACTGCAATTTGCTATAAAATATAATGTAACTATATTATAGAATAAAGCTGGCGTCAATTGCTTCTATATCGACCACTTTTTGACGCCCAGATGGATTCTTCAGAAAGTAATCGATGTGCTCGAGATCTGTATGTGGTAGGATCCGGGCGGCACAACGGCAATTATGGCTGAGTATCTGATGATTCATACTCTGGCTGCAAGAGCAGAAACAACCTGCATCAATAGCTGGCTCGCACTCCCTCATCCAGCCGCTGAGAATGTAAGAATAGCGTTGCCTTGACTGCTTTCATGGGTATGTCTGTTTTAGGTCTTGATCTATCCAATAGCAAAAAGCCATGATTAATAGAATGCAGGGAAAGAATAAACCGGAACTGTTGGCGATGATACGAGAGGGATTTAACGATCTACCTTCGTTGGTATTTCCACCCGGGTTTTCGATTCGCCCCTTCAGGGAAGGGGAAGAATCAGTCTGGGAAAGGATAGTGCAGGAGTCTTTCGGGCACCACGAAAGCTTTGACAAAGAGATTCGTTCCGAAAGCGCCTATGCTCCGGACCGGATTTTCTTCCTCTGTTTTCAGGAGGAAGCTGTTGGGACTGCTGCGGCCATGTATCGCCCGGAGTGGGGACAAAGCTTGGGATACCTGCACTTCCTCGCTGTGTTGCCGGCCTATTCGGGGAAGGGTCTTGGGGCACAGATCAGCCTGCGGGCTTTGTTGAAGATGAGGGAGGAAGGTCGTGTCGGGGCGGTTTTGGAAACCGCAGACTTTCGGGTTGCCGCGATCAAAACTTATCTGAATCTTGGTTTCGAACCTTTGCTCGTCCATTCAGATCAACGGACCAGATGGCGGAGAATATTTTCGTCTCTCGGTACACCAGAATTGGAGATGCGGTTCAGGGATCGTTTGCAAGGTCCCATATGCATAATGACTAGAAAACGTTGAATGTCGTGGATGGGAGACTGACATGGCCTTGAAGGTAGGGCTGGCAGGTATTCGTGGCTTGAGCACTCTTATTGGATTCCGTTCCCTTCCCGATGTCGAGGTGACAGGATTCTGCGAGCTAGATGCCGAACTGTTGGAGACGGAGGCCAAGAAGCACCGTATTCCCCAACGATTTCGGATATTCGAGGATATGTTGACCACAGACATCGATGCCGTGGTTATAGCGACTCCGATGCATTTTCACGTTCCTTATGCGCTCAGCGCTTTAGAAGCGGGCAAACATGTGCTGAGTGAGGTGCCGGCAGGAGTGAGTATCGATGAGCTCTGGTGGCTCATCGAGGCGGTAGAGAAATATAAAAAAGTGTATATGCTGGCTGAGAACTACTGTTACATCCCTGAGAACAAAATAATTGAAGCGATGGCCAGAAAAGGTCTCTTCGGGGAGCTGTATTTCGGGGAGGGCGAGTACCTCCACGATATCAAGGACTGGATTACCTACTCGAATGGGAAGACATCCTGGAGAAAATACTGGCAGCTCGGCAAAAGAGGCCTGTTCTATCCCACCCATTCCCTTGGTCCGCTCATGAAGTGGTTCCAACCAGACCGGATTGAGGCCGTTTGTTGCCTGGGATCGGGATGGCATACGGCTGAACATTTACGTCAGGAGGACACGTCTGTCACCCTCTGTCAACTGGCCAGTGGAAAGCTACTCAAGCTGCGTCTGGATTGTATCTCAAACAGGCCGCACAATCTGGCCTACTATTCGCTTCAAGGAACCAAGGGTTGCTACGAAGCTCCCCGCGCGGAAGGAGAAGCACATAAAATTTGGCTGTTGGGGATGGACAGGGACACCAAATCAGCTCGTTTTAGACCGTTAAGTGATTTCTCTGATTTTCTTCCAGAGCGATACAGGAATGCAACCGAAGCGGAACTGGCGGCTGATCATTGGGGGGGAGATTTTTTCCTTATCCAGGATTTTTACAATGCTGTAGCCAATGGAACCAAACCGGCGATCGATGTTTACGAGGCCTGCGAATGGACCGCTGTGGGATTGTTGTCCGAGCTTTCGATTATGAACCGGGGCCGTATGATGGAGATGCCCCAATTTCAAAAAGACATCCCTCGGGAAGGGCAGGTGCTGAAGATATAGTTTTACGATTCAGAACGCCTTCGTAGCCCAATCAGGTGAACACTCCACTTACAGATTGTTCGAAGCCAGAATTCCCTCGACCAGTTCCACCAGCTCGCCAACGGTATTGTTTGCCATATTTTTTCCCAATTCGATGTCAGCCTCCCGGGGATCGGCTTGCACGATCCAACCGGGACTGGGGTTCACCGTGAATCCTTCGGCATCGACGATCGAATAATCCTGGTAATGTAGCGGCGTGCCCCGGTCGGGAAGCCTCGAGAGATCGACCAGCGTCATGTCGGCACCCGAGCCCTGATAGTAAAGCAGCATGGACGTTTCGAAGCGGTCGGCATGGCCCACCTGGTTGCCCTTAAAGAGCTCCTGCGGAAAGGCTAGGAAGCCGCGGACTACCGACTCCGTGGTATGAGAGTAATGAGCGGCAAGTCGATCGATTGTGGCCCGGTGATTCAAGGCGCCGTGGCCGTTGACGATCACGATCACGCAGTAGGCATGGTCGATCAACAGTTCCAGGGTGGAGGCCAGTATCAGGGCAAATACTTGTTCCTGGTAGTAATGGCTCTTCCATTGACAAGACGGGAAATCCATTCCTACTATCCATTCGCCGGGGGAAAAGCCCAGGCTTCTGAGCTCCCAATCGGCCCTTTCGCGTTCGGTGCCCATAAACAGAGTTGGATGCACCACGCCTTTCCCCAACAGCCGGCAGGCTTCACCGGCTACCCAGGTGGCGTTAATCGCGTCTGTACCCATCGGCATATGCGGGCCATGGTATTCCAGCGGACCTACCGGAAGGAACACCAGCGGACATCGCTTTCGCTCGGCAATCAGCTGATGCGGCCGCATCCACTCATAGCGGTATTCATGATTTGTCATCTTTGTTTCCGTGCTTTCCGTATGCAGTTTTGTAAGACGAGAGCGAGGCAGAGCCTCGTGCTTCAATGGTTACCGCAATAGCCTCGTGGTCGGACAAATCACTCCCATCCAGCGGGTCTACCGCCTCGAGCACCTCGGGGCGGTAGACTTCCAGTCCACGGACCAGGAACCAATCAATCTTCATCGATCGGCTGCCGGGGGAAGCGACCGAGGACAGCCTCTGGGTCGGCGCCTCCGCCTGATTGGCCGGATCCCATACGTAACCGTAGCGCCTGGCGAGAGCGAACAGGGGCTCGTAGGTGACAGGATTTGACAGTCGATTCGGGTCTTGAGACAGCGCCCTCTGCAACATCACCTCGTCCTCGAGATCAGCGTGGCTCACCGAAAATGTGTTCAGGTCGCCGCCGACCAGGGCCGGCTCGCTGGACCCGTACGAGTCGACGGCGTCGAAAAGAATCCGCATCTGGGCGGCACGATCCTCGGCGTCGGTGTGGCTTTCCAGGTGCAGCGAAGCGAAGACAACCGGCACGCCGGACACAGGGACACGGGCTAGAAGTGCAATACGTCCGCCGACGCGTCGCTCACCCCGTGTGCCGTCGAACCAGCCTGCCGATCGCTCCAGGCGAACCACTCTTACCTCCAGGGGATGCCAGCGAAACAGCACGGCCGCACCGTGGTAGCCGACTAGATTGTCCTGTCCGGCATAGAGTCGCCTCTCCTCCGCGTCACCCAATCCCAGCTCTAAAAACTCAATAGCAAAAGCATACCCGCACCGCAGCCGCTCGGCCAGCACGCGGGTTGTAT
Source organism: Spirochaetaceae bacterium (assembly GCA_020353535.1). Lineage (GTDB taxonomy): Bacteria > Spirochaetota > Spirochaetia > SZUA-6 > DRHE01 > JAFGQJ01. The sequence goes on from CP070696.1 coordinate 1,912,103, forward strand.
GGAGCTGGTCCGAACGAGCCATACCCCAGTCCATTTCCGACATGAGGATCAGATCCGCGTTCTGATCCTGCAGAAAACGGACGGCGGCATCGATCCGGCGGCAGCGCTGCGCGTTCCAGGCAACCACCCGACAGGATCGATCGGGTGGAGCCATATCGATCGGCGGCGGCTGCATTTCCACTTCTGCAAGAAACGGCATCTCCCCGAGCAAGCGGTCGTGTACCGCACGGGTGGCAGGGAGATGTACGATTTGTCGACGTTGTTCGACCGGCAGTATCGGTATCGGGTTCATGAAAAACTTCCTTATTGGCGGGGACTCCACACAATTCTCTGAACGCAACAATTTTTATGGCATCCTCTTGAGCAAGTAGGCTTATGATTATTCGCTGTTGGTCCAGCTGTAGAATGCCCTATCTTGTGATAAACTTATATGGCCCCAAGTAATAATGCTGTGTTTTTTTGCAGTTTTCTGGCTAGTTTCATCAACATACCGGGGGAGTTTAGAGATAATTCAAGGATCATGGAACCGGTAATCTGCTTTGAGATGCTCTTTCCGAACCTCGAACCGCAGGATAAGGTGGCCCGAATTGCCGCGGCCGGCTTTCGGGCGGTGGAATTCTGGGGTTGGCGGGACAAAAATGTTGCTGCATTGCGGGCAGCCTGTTCTCGTCACGGAGTGGGTGTTGCTAACTTCAGCGGGCACCGACGGGGAGACCTGATTGCTCCGGACACGTGGGCGCTCTTTTTTACGGATCTCGGGGATGCGATAGAAACGGCCCGCTTTTTGGGGTGCTCTACCTTGATGCTCCTTTCCAACGAGCTGGGGGAAGGAGGAAAAGTGCTGAACACGTATCCCGATCTGACCGCGGCGCAGAAGCGCCGCAATCTGGCCAGAGGACTCGAAGAGGCTCTTGAACGAATCCCGGAGGGGCTCCAGCTGGTTTTGGAACCGCTGAACACCCGAATCGATCACGCCGGTTACTATCTCGAGGACATGGAGACCGCTGTATCCCTGATACGAGAGATCAAAGATCCCAGACTCAAGATCCTCTGCGATCTGTATCATCTAGGTGTGATGGGGCAGGACCTAGAAGCGGTCATCGGTGGACATATCGATCAGATAGGCTACTTTCACATCGCCGACTTCCCCGGCCGCCACGAACCCGGAACTGGAAACGCCGATTGGCGCTTGCTCCTTCGCCAAATAATCCGCAGCGGCTACAACGGACCGGTCGGATTCGAGTATTCGCCGGAAAAAGACTCTGCGGAATCTCTCCACAAAATTCAAGCCTTGTGGGAGGAACTGTTCGTATAATCAACAGCGAGAAGCTCAGGGAAAGGTCACCACTCCCTTTATATACCCGTCCATTCGTGATGTAGCCGTTTCAAACAGCTCCTTTACTGAACTGAAAGAAGCGGAATGGGTCACCAGCTTTTGGTTGCGGAATGTGCCGTTTGCCATGAGGGAGATCGCCCTTGGATAAAGATCTCCGAAATGCGGATTCATTTCGGGACCAAGGTTGAGCAATCGCCAAGAGTTGACATGCCAGCGCTCCAAGTCAAAGGTATAGTCATGATGATGCCAGGCAAAGATTACGACGCTACCGCCTACACGAACCAGCGACAAGGCCGGCTCCAACACCTCAGGGGCTCCTGCCGATTCGATCACCACATCACAGGTACTATGTAATGACCGGTTCAATGATTCAGGCCGGATAATGGTATGAGCACCGAACTCTTCGGCCAGCTTCAACCTGCGCGCGTCGACGTCAACAGCAACGACACGCTTGGTTAAGTACCTATTCAGTCCCTGTATGAACAGCAAACCCATATAACCGCAGCCAATAACTGCTACGGTGTCTCCGGGTTGAAGGTTTGCATGGACGATTCCGTTCACAACGCAAACAACCGGTTCTACTAACCAATTAATCACGGGTTCGTCGCTTTCCGGGATTACAGCCACTTCAGAAATCCGCCGCAGCGCGTGGCGGGCTAGAAGAGCGCCGCCTGGAGATCCTATGGGGAGCTCGTGCATGGCCACCCTTTGTCCTTCCTCCAGACTTTTCACGCGATCGCCGATCTGAAGAACCCTGCCTACTCCTTCATGGCCTGCGGAGAATGGATAGGCATGATGTCGGGCAAAATTCCCCATATATGACTGGATATCCCAATTACAGATTCCACACGCTTCAAGGCTGACGAGTACTTCTTCCGGACCAGGATCCGGAATGTCCACCGATCTTATCTCAATTTTTCGCTCCCCTAGATACCACAAACTTTCTGTTTTCATCCTTCTCCTTAATTAAATATGAGCATCAGTTCCAGACTGGTTATAGTAGACTGGTTATAGTAGCAGGTTGTTGAATCCCGGTGAATCCTTGATTGCGGACCATAAAGTGGACAGACCCGAAGAAATGGTCATCTATAGCGCCGCTATGTCCGGAGCTGAAGATAGAAAACGTCGTTTTCCTTTTGTTTGAAACCGCACGAGATCAAGACCTTTCTTCTGATTCAAAGAAGCCCTGAGATATCGCGAAGAAAATATGCAAAGGCAGGGATCTTGATACGGCAACCATGAAGCGGGCTTGCCGTGTGTCGGGAATCACTGCCAAACTCCGCCCTCAGCCGGCGCAGACGGCCAGCAGGTACCAGGCAGCGTGGGGGATCCACTGTTCACTCCAACGCCAGCGGTGTTCGCCGAGTCCGGCATAGGGGTCAGGGAGGAAGTCGATGTCCTCTTCATCGCTGAATCCTGCGGTGATGCCGTTGCAGATCCCCCCGAAGGCGTTAGAAAAGTTGGATTCATACTCCGGATTGTTTCGGCCGAAACCGTGGAGCATACAGGTGTCGAAGGGATTGAGCCCAAGGATCCAATTCAACTGATCCTGGGCGTAGGCAGCGAGGCGATTTGCCAGGTCGGGCGATAAGCAGGCCGCTGCCATTCTGGCGGCAGCGGCCAGAGAAGCCAAACGGGCATCCTCGCCCTGCCACCAGTATCCCGTTTCGTTGGCGTGGGGGATGAAAAAAGCTGATCGCTTCGAACCCCCCACCGAGCGTACGTACTGTCTGGCATACCCGAAGGGATTGGGCACTTCGGTGGTGACGGACAGCTCGAACAGCAGGGAGCAGCGAACCGCGGCCAGGGCTCGTTCGCTCAGGGATTTGTCAGGCTCGAGGTCTCGGTAACGCAGCAGGGATATCGCCGGCAGACCCGCTTCGGCGGCATGGAAGTAGGGACGGTCGCTGTCTTTGTCGGCCCGCCACCAATCCCGATAATGCTCGTCTGTGCTCAACCGCCCGATGAGTTGGGAAGCGCGACGCCGGGCCGCCTCCAAATATATATGCGTGTCGGCGATGCCGTGGAAGCGGCCGGCATTGTACAACTCGGCTGCAGCCAGGAGGGCGCAGTACTCGTCGATGATGTTCTCCCTGCCGTCGTCGAGATATTCCAGGTTGTGTTCCTCCAGGTGTTGGAAACCTGTTAGCGCCGCCCGAAAATACTCATCCGGCCCGAAATCCCGGGCTACGCCGAGGATGCTGATTCGAGCCAGGGCGGCAATCGCCAAACCTCCGCCCTGGCGGTAGCCGGCCTGGTAATCGTCGTACTTGTTCCCCGCCTGGGTGCGAAACGAGCAGATCTCCCGTTGTTCGGGGTCCTTCGACCATCTGTCGAACACGGTGACATAGAAGTAGCCAGCGGGATCCTGCATGCGCACGAGGAAATCAGCCCCGTAGAGAGCCTCCTCCAGCAGATCCGCTCGCAAGCTCTGCAGGATCGAGGCCGGTTGTGTTGATGAACCGGCAGCCTTTATGCCTAGGAGGTCCCGGGCTTCCAGAAAATTCCAGACCGCCATCGGTGTCTGCTGGGGATTCATGTAGTTGGCGTAGGAGAGGTGGCTGAGATATTTGCTGATGTCCCCCGAAGCGTCGTACCAGCCGCCGTGCACGTCTACCCGGTCGTTTCTGCTGCCGACAAAGCCGACGCTGTGATCCGCCTGGTCCCAGATATCCGAACAACGCTGGGAGCGGAAGTACTGCAGCACCGCCATTAGAGATTTGTGCAGGAGCAGATCCTCTGCGACTTCGAACGGTGCCGATCGGATGCTGGAGGTCGCGTTTACGGGGAGCTCGATGATAAAATTGCCGGGTAGCGTGAGTGCTGAAAAATCCAGGGTCCAGAACCGCCAATCCCTCCAGCGGGCCACCGGTCCGATGAACCTGGCCCGTCCCTTGAAAACGGTCCTGTCTGATTCGGGATCAGCGAGGCGAAACTCGAGGGTTTGCTCGGGGGTGTTCGAAGTTCTGCGATCTCTGACGATCGCTTTCTTGCTGGAATTCGTATCATAACCGATGTGGTTGATGAACACCTCCATACTGCTGCGGGCTGCCATGCCGAATCCTCCTATTCGGAGAGATAGCTGGCCCTCAAGGCGAGCATGCGTGCCACGCTGTCCGCCAGGCCCCCGGGTCGGGAGCGCTTCGGCCAAAGCTGCTTGTAACGCTCCACCAGAGACTCCAGCTCTTCAGCCAGGTCTCGCCGTGCGCTGACGGGGATCTCTTGTGTGGTCAATCCGCTCGTTGCGAAGCGCTGCTTGCCAAGACGGGCGGCATGGGCCATGAGATCAGCGGTGAAGCGAAGCTCCTGATAGAGGAGATCGGCGTCGTCGGATCGTATATCGGCGTTCTCCAGCAGTGAGAGGGCGTCCGCTATTCCGCTTTGTTCCCGGCTGAAGTCGTAGCCCCTGAATCGTGTCAGCTGCTCCACGTGGTACGGTTGAAGATCCAGAAGCAGCAGCACCGCCAGCACGCCGGCGTTACGCAGGCGCACAATCCCGTCATCGTATAGGTTTCCCAGAGTTATCACAGCTCTGGCCGCGTATCCGCTCTCATCCCGAAAGACATGGCGGGAAAGACAGGCCGGGATGTCGAGATCTGCCGCGGCATCCGGATTCCAGGAGGAAGCGGCGGCAAGCAGGTAGCCGGGGTAGGATACGGGAAGCTGCTGCCAGTGCCCATTGTCTCCCCAGTCGGTGAGCAGCAGCCCGGAAGCCCCGGCGCTACGGCCTTCCCTTGCTGCGCTCAGGATGTTCTGCCTGGCGTTGCGCCAGCGGCCGCCCAGGGTGTTCCAGGCGGAGGTGCCGGGGCACACGTAGTAGCGCAAATCCGCCCGGGCGAACACGCGGCTTTCGGTGGCAAAGGGGTGCTCCGCCTCGTATCCCCAATTCAGAGCGATTATGTCACGGGGCAGCTCATCGATGAGTTCCGGATGGTGGAGGATGATATCGCCGTAGAACTGCATGATTTTGCCACGCCTGGACAGCGCCTCGTGGATCTTGAGCATAAACTCCAGATACACCCGACCCACCCCCCTCTGTTCGCAAGCCTCCCGGCTGCGCCCCTGACCGAGTTCGAAGGGCTCATCTGCCCCCACGTTGATCATGTTGCTGGAAAAGTGAGGGAGCAGCTTGTCGTACAGATCGCGGAGCAAATTCAGGGACCCGGGATCCAGGGGATTGAGGGTCGTCGCCTGATGGCGGACACCTCCCCAGGGATCGACAAAGCTGCCCGTGGCTTCCGCCAGATGACTGTAGCGGGCGTGTTTCAGCCAGCGCTCCATATGGCCGAAGGAGTTCTGGCAGGGAACCAGCTCGATGGCACGATCCGAGCAGTAGCGGTCCAGCTGTTCCGCCTCCTCCGGGTCGATGGGTGAGGCCGCCTCCCAGACCGTTTCATGGTCGGGATAGGCAAAGGTGTGCTCGGTGTACAGCTGTACCTGGTTGATCTTCAGCTCCGCCCAGAGGTTGATCAGACTCTTCAGGGTTTCCATAGTCGGAACCCGGTCACGGCTGATGTCAAGCATTACCCCTCTGGTCTGTAACTCCGGCCGGTCCTCGATGTGGATGCAGGGGATACGGCCCGCCTGATCCGCCTGGCGGACCAGCTGGCGCAGGGTCATGAATCCATAGAATAGCCCGGGCTTGCCTCCGGCAACCAGAGTCAGTCCCTGTGGGTTTACATTCAGCCGGTAGGCCTGGTTGTCCTTGAGCACTCCCGTGTCGATACGCGCTTTGACCCCACTTGGATTCATCGCCCCAATTGTATAGTCTGCCAGCTCCGATTCCAGGCTTGGGGGCAAGGCACAAGTTGTGTTGGTTCTGTCAAACGTTTTCGGCACCGGTACGAGGAGGATCTCTTCCATATGCTTTATCGTTTCCTTTGCTGCTTCCTGAAAGTACTCGCTTGGTCCCCGTCGAAAGAGCTACTCTTTCAGGGCACCGGCGGCAAAGCCCCTCGCTAGTTGATTATGAAAGAAAATGTAGAACAGGATCATCGGAAGTATAGCCACCACCAGGACGGCGAACTGAAGGCCGTAGTTTCTGGACCTTCCGGCGGCAAAAGCCAGCACCCCAACTGGAAGACTGCGAAGTGTTTCACCGCTGGTCAGTGTCAGCACGAAGATCAACTCGTTCCAATTCGAAAGGAACGAGAAGATCAGCATGGTTGCTGCAACCGGCGTAGCCACCGGGATGATGATTTGCCGAAAGATCTGCAGATAGCTCGCTCCGTCGATCACCGCCGCTTCTTCCAGGGAATCGGGGATACCGCGGATATAGGAGGTAGCCAGATAGACGGCAAACGGCAGCCCAAAGGCGACGTAGGGAAGAATGACTCCGAGGCGGGTATCATCGATGTGCAATTTCGTTTCCATGATGAACAGCGGGACCAGTACCGAGTGAACCGTAATGAGCAGACCCATGATGAAGAAAAAGTAAAAGAATCCTGAGATCTTGTATCTGAACTTGGCAAAACCATAACCAGCAGCCAAAGCCAGCAGCGTGGTAAGACCCGTGCCCACCGTAGAGTATATGATGCTGTTAATCAACAGGATTCCCAGATTCGCCCGGCGCCAGGCCTCGAAGTAGTTTTCGTAGTACACGGATTTGGGCAGAGCGAAGATGTGGCGGATGATTTCATTGTGTGGTTTTAAGGAGCTGTACAACAGCCACAGCAGAGGACCTATGGTCAGGATGGTGAAGGTTAGCATGATGATGTAAGCGGCTGCTTTCCAACCCGTATTTTTCCCTCTGATTTCCGTTGCCATTTTCTGTGCCCTCAAGCTTCGTAGCGGCGTTCGAATCGCCGAAAAACGATTTGAATAAGAGAGATCAGGCCCAGGCTCAAGGCTACAATGATCACCGAGACGGCACTGCCGAAACCGTAGTTGTAATACTTGAAGGTGTTGACGTACATGTAGATAGCAATCACCTCGGTGTAGTGAGCCGGGCCCCCGCCGGTCATGGCGTAGATCAGGTCGAAACTCTTGAGGCTTCCGGAGATTGCGAACACGGCGGTAGTGAAAATGATATTGACCATGGACGGTAGAATTACCCTGCCCAGTATTTGCCCCTCAGTGGCACCATCGATGATTGCCGCTTCAATCACCGACGGTGAGATTTTCTGCAGATTGGCGATGTAGATCACCATGTAAATCCCGGTATACATCCAGAGAATGACGAACAAAACCGGTACAATGGCGTAGTTTCTGCTCTCGAAGATCCCCAGAACGTAGCGCGGGTCATCCTTGATCAAACGCATCAAGGCGGTGAAGATTCCTGCCGGAGAGAAGATCTGCGCCCAGAGGATAGCCACTACAACCGCGGAGATGGTAATGGGCAGGAAAATCATGGTTTCGAAAAACCTTCCTCCTGTTACCAGCTTCCGGTAGATTATATAGGCTAAAACGAAACCCAATGGAATTTGCCCAAAAACCGAGATTGCGACAACCAACAGGTTGTTACGCAAGCCGTGAAAAAAGACCGGATCGCTGAGTATCCGCAGGTATTGCTGCAGCCCTACGAACCGGGGAAGATCCAACCCCGACCATTTTGTAAAGCTCAAGCTGAGGCTGTAGAAGATGGGAAAGATTATGATGAAGGCGTAGATCAGTATGGCCGGTCCGGTCAGCAGGGTATAACTGACCCGTTTTAGACTCTTCTCCGTCATGGCGGCTCCCGCGTGAGGGTGATTAGGTAGGATAATATCACCCGGGATGGAAAAGATCTTCCGTCCCGGGTGCAGTTTCGGACAGGCTCGAGAACTATTTACGACCGCTGTCGTTGGCGGCAACCCAGGTCTCATACTCCTGAGCCACCTGCTGGGGCGTTTTCTTGCCGAGCATCATCTCCTGTATTGCCGGATGCAGGACACCCATGCCTTCGGCGTCCATTACCGCATCGATGACGAATCCGGCGGGGGTCTCCGCCACGAATTTAACAAGTTTCTTGATCATGGGATCCGCATCGCCAGGGGTAGGCAGCTTGTAGGCCGGATTGGCGCCGAAGCCCTGGCGAAGTTTGGAACCTTCGGGACCGGAGTAAAACCAAATCCAGTTCCAGGCAGCCTCGGCTTTCTCACCCGTCAACTTGGAGTGCATACCGTACCCGGTGCCGGCCACCGCCGCGGTGGATCCGGAGGTGCCCTTTTGATTGGGGATATCCGGATAGGTATTTAGCACCATGTACGGCTTCTGGTCGGCTGTTAGTTCGGATACCAGGTTGTTGGCCCGCCAGCCGCCGTCGATATAGTAGACCGCTTCCTCAGTTTCAAACTGGGTTAGCGCCTGACCGTAGTCCAGCTGGTTGATGCCGGGAGAGAACATCTCGCGCTTCGACAGCTCATCAATTATCTTCAAGGCATTGATGAACTCCGCATCGGCGAAGGAAGCATTGTTCCCTACAATTACCCGCTTGTACCAGTCCATACCACCGGCCCGCTCGGTCAGGGCGCTAAGTAGACAGGACTGCATCTGCCATTGACTCTTGTTGGTCATGGCTACCGGGATTAACCTGGCTCCTTTGATCTTGCCGCCCTGGGATAACAGGTCCTCGTGGGTCCTAGGAAAACTCAGACCAAGATCCTTCATCAGCTTTTCATTGGTGAACATGACGTGGGTGGCGGTTACTTGCTCTGGCAATTCGTAGATCTCACCGTTCCGACCTTGGGCCGCCATGGCGATGGGAGCGAATTCATTTTCGTGTCCCTTGATCCACGGACGAAGATCCTTGACCTTTCCACTTTGTGTCACTGTTCCGGTGCGTTTCCCGGGCCAGAGAAACATCACATCCGCCAGCTGGTCGGCGACCAGCATCGCCTGGAGCTTGTCGTGGTATGGTTCGTCGAATCCGTACTCAATGTCAAAGCGGATTTTCGGGAACTTAGCGTAGAAGGTGTCGAACAGGATTTCGGTGTTCTTTACATCGGTTTCATCGGCCAAATCGCTGTACTCGTACAAGCTCAAAGTGATTACTTCTTCTCCCGTGGCGCCTTTCTGCCCGCCCGCGAATGCAGCGGCCGTCGACAGCAGCAGAAGCGCTGTTAGAATGATGACAGCTTTTTTCATAAAAAGCCTCCTTGTATCGTTTTGCCCCAATCGGGGCTCGCTCCCCTGACAGGGGAGTATCGTTCTCCTATCCCCCGACGGGGGATGCTTGCTCGATCAATTCCACACCGGTTGGTCCGCCGGGATGAAAGCGTTCCACCCGTTCCCCGATCCCGATGTCGGCAAACAGGCGATGCAGCACCACGCCGGCGGCGCCGAAGGCTACGGATTTTTCTCCAAGGGTGGAAAAACGAATCTTGCAGCGAACCTCATCCGGATAAGGCCAGTTTCTCTCGATTTCCTCGCTAAGGACCGTCTGCACTTCCTTCTTATAGCGCTCGATGTCCCCCCCCAGAAATACATGACTCAAATTAAAGGTGTTCACCAGCATGGCGATGTTTTTGGCGAGCTCTCGAATGAATCTGTGTAGAATCTCGGGATCCTCCTCAATACGAAAAGCCTCCTCCTCGGTAAGAGAGAATTGTCCCTTGCATTCAGGGGTGCAGTAAATACTGCGGAACTCTCCGGCGGAGTAGCGGGTACCGTAGTGTACCCGGCCGTTGATCACGATGCCGATTCCCACCGCCGTCTTTTCGTGGAAGCGCTCCCGGTCTTTGATGTCTCGGAACTCCACAAGGAGGAAGAGAAAGTCCTGCAGGTTCTTTATCCGGTGAAAAGCCAGCTCACCCCAAGCACAGGCGTTGGCATCGTTCTCCAGAAACAGGGGCAGATCGGAGTCCGCAGCGATTTGTTCACGGAAATCGAACTCTTTCTCCATCTGCAGGGGAATCGAGTAACGGATGACGCCCTTCTGGGGGTCGACGACTCCAGAGACACCGACCCCGATGCCGAGGAGGGGGACCGCGATTCTGGCCAGCTCAGCCCTCATGCGCTTCGTTACATCGAAGAAGATCTCTTTGAAATTGACTCCGGACAGACGAATCAGCTCAAACTTGGAGTACAGCACGTTTCCCTCCAAATCGACGGCAACGGCATTGTAGGATTCCGGTCTGAGCTCGATCCCCAGAACACAGCCGTAGGAACGGTTCAGGGTCAAATACACCGGTCTGCGTCCTCCTTGCGGACCGGCTTCACCTTCAGCGTGTTCCATGATAATACCGGTGTTGAGCAACTCTGTGACGATACTGCTGATCGTTGACTTATCGAGCCCAAGGTTCTTGGCTATCTGGACACGACTGATCGTTTTGTTGATCCAGATCTCCCGCATCACTCTTGAGGTGTTGAGCAGTCGATTCCGCTTCAGTATCGCCATTGTTATATTTACAGGGTTGGTTGGGCTTTAAACCAACTAACCATTTATATCATAGGCGGGAGCAGCTGTCAACAGAAATAGGCAAAATATCGATAAAAAAATTGAAAATATAGGGAATTGACGGCAGTTTTGAGACCTGCCATACTGGGTTTGTTGAATTTAAAACCAACTTGGTTGGAAACTTGATCTGACCGGAGCAGCTGCAGTAGCGTAGCCAAGGAGTGTTAGGCATGAGTCGAATCGACCTCGCGGGGGAATGGGCATTGCTTCAATGTGAGGAGGGAAATAAAGTCCAGGATCCTGGAATTCCTATCCAGATTCCCGGCGATACCATCAGCGCGCTCATCAAGGGCGGGAAAATTCCCGATCCTTTTTTCGGCACCAACGAGCTGGACACCCTCTGGGTGGGCAGGGCGGACTGGCTGCTGTCTCGCACCGTGACGATTGAGCGCAGCTTCCTCGAAAACCGGCAGGTGTACCTCCACATCGACAGCCTGGACACCGTGGCTGAGATCCGTATCAATGGTGAGCCCGTCGCAACCAGCAGTAATATGTTCGCAGCGCTCCGAATTGATATCAGGAAATACCTAAAAACGGGAAAAAACCTGTTCGAGATATTCCTTCGTTCAGCGGAGCGGCGGGCAGGCGAGTTGAGCGGGCAGCTGCCCTACCCCGTGCCCCACTCCATCTATCCGGTGCAGTCCCCCCATCGCAACCTGATCCGCAAGGTCCAGTGTCACAGCGGCTGGGATTGGGGACCCTGCCTGATGGTCAGCGGGATCTACGGTCAGGTCTATATTGCCTCCTGCGAGCTCGGGCGGATCGAGTATGTGACAACCGAACAGATCCCCAAGGGCAAGGACTGGACACTGGTCGTGACAGTGGAGTATTTCGCCTACGTGTCCGGAACTGTGCCGCTGGAGATCACGATCGCCGGGCAAATCCTGGATCGTCGGATCGAGGTCGAGCCCGGAACGAATGTGATCCGAGAGATTATGGAGATTCGAGGGCCGGAACTGTGGTGGCCCAGAGAATATGGAAACCCATCCCTCTATGAGCTGGTCGTGAAAGGGGGGGAGGATCGGATCGAGAAGAGGATTGGCTTTCGCACCGTAGAGGTGCTTCTGGAGGATGACGAAGCGGGACGGAGCATGAGCTTTGTGATAAACGGCAGAAAGATCTTCTGCAAAGGCGCGAACTGGATTCCCGTCGACGCTCTGCCCGGTCGCCACACTACGGAGAAGTACAAATCGCTGCTGTCCGATGCAGTGACTGCCAACATGAATATGCTCCGCGTCTGGGGAGGCGGGCAGTACGAGGCCGAGGTATTCTACAGGCTCTGCGATGAGATGGGGTTGCTGATTTGGCAGGATTTCATGTTCGGCTGCTCGACCTATCCTGCGACCAGGTGGTTTCTCGAAGAGGTGGAGAGGGAGGTGCGCCATCAGGTCAAACGCTTGATGGATCATCCTTGCCTCGCCCTCTGGTGCGGCAACAATGAAAATTTGGGTGCCTTGAAATGGTATCCGGAAAGTAAAGCCCATCCGGCTCGCTACCTAGTTGACTACGACCGGCTCAACGAGGGTGTGGTGGGCCGCATCGTACGGGAGCTCGATCCCTCACGGCCCTGGTGGCCCAGTTCCCCTTCGGCCGGGGAGGGGGATTATTCGGACAATTGGCACGACGACAGCAAGGGGGATATGCACTACTGGAGCGTCTGGCATGAGGGTAAGAACTTCGAAGCCTACTACGAGGTAATCCCCCGCTTCTGCTCCGAGTTCGGTTTTCAATCCTTTCCCTCCCTGGATACGGTGCGACAGTATGCTCCCGAGGATCAGTGGAACGTGACATCTCCCGTGATGGAGCATCATCAACGCCATCCTCGTGGTAACTCGATCATTGTCGAGACCATGACCCGCTACTTCCGCATGCCTGATAGTTTCGAGGGATTTCTCTTCCTCAGTCAGGTACAGCAGGCTCTAGCCATGAAGACGGCGGCGGAGTACTGGAGAAGCAGGAAACCCGTATGCATGGGCATCCTGTACTGGCAGCTCAACGACCTCTGGCCGGTAGCCTCCTGGTCCTCCATTGAGTATTCGGGAAAGTGGAAGCTCCTGCACTATGCGGCTCGGAAGTTCTACGCCCCGCTGCAGGTAGCTGCCTTCTGTACGGACGGACAGACCGTGGAGGTGGTCGGACTCAACGACACATCCGAGTCCTGCAAAGGAGTGCTGCAGGTGCGATTTTACGACTTCGGCGGAAAGATCCATCAGGAACAAACAGAACAGGTGTGTTTGAAGGCGGAGATTGCCTCCCCCTTGCTTCGCTGCCGGCTCGATGAGCTTCCCGTGCCGAGGGAAGAGCTGTTTCTGTTCCTCGAGTTCCTGCCCTCGGGCGGCGGCGAAAGCAGTTCGCGGCAAGGGGTTGTCAACGAGCTGTTTCTCTGTCCCCCAAAACGCTGTGACTTGCAGGCTCCAGAAATCCGACGAGAACTGCGCCTTGAGGAGGATCGGATCGCGATCGAGCTGCGGACGGACGTACCGGCATTCTACGTATCCCTTGATGCGGAGGGACTGCCCGGGGTATTCGATGACAACTTCTTCACACTGCTCCCGGGTGAGCCCAAGACGGTACGCTTTCTGCCGAGGGAAGCCGCGGCGGCGGATCTTTTCAATCTGGTAGAGCGAGGCTTGAAGCTGTATCATCTGAGGGGAACCTACAGATAGAGGAAACAACAGATGGGAGAGATCTTGCGCATGGACAGGGAAAGAGCAGCGCGCATCGCCTTGATTTCCTGGATCGCGATCGCAGGGAATCTGGTATTGGCCCTGCTGAAAATCATTGCGGGTCTGAGGGCGGGTAGTTTGGCGGTTCTCGGGGATGGTATCGACAGCACTACGGATATCGTGGCTTCCGGTATTACCCTGTTCGCCGCCGGGATCATCGCCCAACCCCCCGACCGGGAACATCCATACGGGCACTTTCGGGCGGAGACCATCGCTACAAAATCGCTGTCCTTCATCATCTTCTTCGTCGGAGCCCAATTGGCCCTGTCCACTTTTCGGCGTCTTGTGTCAGGACAGCACGGGGGCGTGCCGGAAATCGTGGCCTTGTACGCTGCGGCGATCTCCATCATTGGCAAGATCGCGCTGACCGTTCTGCTGGTGCGCACGGGAAAGAAACTGGACAGCTCCATGCTGCGGGCAAACGGGAAGAACATGCAAAACGACATCCTGATTTCCGCCGGCGTGCTCGTCGGTGTCGTGTTTACCCAGGTTTTCCGTCTGCCGATATTGGATTCGATCGTTGCGCTGTTGATCAGCCTGTGGATCATGAGGACGGCCTTCACGATATTCATGGAGTCGAATCTGGAGCTGATGGACGGGGTGGGGGATCAGACCGTCTATCGGGCCATATTCAAAGCCGTGGAGGAGATTTCCGGTGCTGTGAATCCCCATCGGACCCGGGTGCGCAGACTGGGAAACATGTACATCATCGATCTGGATGTCGAGGTGGACGGCAGGAAAACCGTAACCGAGGCACACGAGATAGCGGTGCAGGTGGAACAAACCATAAAACAGCGGGTCGATAATGTCTACGACATCATGGTTCATGTCGAACCCAAAGGAAACGTAGAGCTGAACGAACGGTTCGGCATGACCGAACGGGAGGGTACGGCCGACCGGGATACGGCCGACCGGCATTCCGCCGAAGGCAGTACGGCCGACCGGGATAGAAGGTCGTGATGCCTGAGAAGAAGCGGATCCCCCTGTTTCCCCTTGGAGTCGTGCTCCTTCCGGGTTTGCCCCTGCCCCTGCATATCTTCGAGGAGCGCTACAAACAGATGATCGCAGAGTGCCTGGAGAGGGAGGATGTGTTCGGGCTGGTGGCCTACAACGGAACCGAAATCAAGTCCGCCGGCTGTACGGCCCGCATCATAGAGGTGTTGAAGCGATACGAGGATGGCAGGCTGGATATCATGACCGTCGGGGAAAGGCGCTTTGTGATTTCCGAAAAGGATGAGAGCAAAACCTATCTCCAGGGCTGGGTCGAATTTTTCGATGACGAGGAAGAGGAGCTGGAGGATCGGGACAGGGAATTGGCTCTCAAGGGACTGATCCTGCACAACGAGCTGGCTCGCCTGCTGAGTGCGGAGGCTCCCTATGACGGTTCCGGAGCTATGGAGTTAAAGGAGATATCCTTCGTTTTGGCCGGCAGTCAGGGATTTTCCCTTGACGAGAAGCAGGCCTTTCTGGAGATGACGTCCACCCGCCAGCGCATCCGCAAGGCGGTTCCTGCCCTGGAGAAGCTCATCGAGCGATACAAGCTGACTCTTGAAATAAAACGGATTATCGGCGGAAACGGCCACCCGCCGTCGGTACTGGGCGAACGGGAGTAGCGGAGTAGTGCCGATTTGACACTCGCTATGTCCCATTTTGACAACCGCAGCAGGTTGTGATAGAGTTATCGAGCATTATCATGGCCGCAGCCACGCTGAGCATACTGCCCCTGTTTCTGCTGTTTGCCGTTCTGCGCAGATGGATGATCCAGGCACTGACGGGCACCGGCTTAAAGGCATAGAATAAGAACACCCCATGAAGATGAATTCCCGGGAGCGATTCCTCGCAGCCCTGCGAGGAAAGAAGCCGGATCGGACACCTTTAGCCTATATTGCCGCCATGACCAACCAGGAACTTCAGAGAACCACAGGCTGTTTCATGCCCGATGTCCATCTGGATGCGGAGAAACTGGCCACCCTTTGCGGAGCCAGTCACGAGCTGTTCGGGTTCGACGGGGTGACATTCATTCTCAACTACTTCAACGAACCAGCTGCCCTGGGATGCGGGATGAACTGGGGAGGGCCGCAGGAACTACCCGTCTATACCTCCCATCCATGGCGACATGTGGATGAGGCCGTGATTCCAGGGGACCTGCTGGATAGACCACCGATCAGCACTTATCTGGAGGCCATCCGCTTCGCCAAGAAACGGTATGGGGACAAGGTGGCGGTTCTGGGAAAGGTGATGGGTCCCCTCTCCATGGCTCAGGTCATGCACGGTCTGGAGAATGTCATGCTGGGTCTGATAGACGATCCCGATCTGATTCGCCAGTTTCTGGATATCTGCACGGACATTCTGATCCGCTGCGCCAATGCTCAGTTCGACGAGGGGATCGACGCACTCGCCATCGGGGAGGGAGGCGCCGGTGCCAATATGCTCTCCCCGCAGATGTATGGCGATATACTCCTCGATTTTCACAGGAAAATGATCGCGGGCATCCAGGGTCCTACGGTTATGCATACTTGTGGTGATATTACTCCACGGCTGGAGTCACTTCGGCAGATAGGCCTGCACTGCTTCAACTTCGACTGGGCGATCGCACCACGGTTGATGAAAGAAAAGTCCGTCGGGAGTTTTGTAATCATGGGTAATGTCAATACGACAGATCTACTCACCGGCTCCCCAGAGGTCATCAAGACTCAGGTTATTGAAGATCTTGAGGCCGGTGTCGACATTATCAGCCCTGGTTGTGCGATTTCGCCGTTGTGTCCCAGCGCGAACATAAGGGCCATGTCGGAGGCGATACACACCTGGAAGGATAAATGATTATGAGTAACAGTCTTGATGTACGGGTAGTCGGCGTAAAGCTGTATTTTCTTCCCGTTACCATGCGGGTGCCCCTCAAGTTTGGGCCTGAGATCACCACGGACGTTACCTGTGCCCGGGCGGCATTACAGATCGAAAGCGCAGACGGGAAGGTAGCCTGGGGATGGGGTGAAACGCCTCTAATGGCCCAGTGGTTTTGGGTCAGCACGATCGCCTTTGCCGAACGTCTCCGATGTGTTAAGGAGTTTACCCTGTCCATGGCCCGCGCCTGGCGGGACTTCGATGTTTCGGGACATCCCATGGAGATCGGGCATGCTTTCCAGCGTGACCTCCTTCCCGCGCTGCTCGACGGGTACAACGCGAAGCGGCGGGAAAAAAACCAGGATCAGGAACCCATGCCCTGGTTGGCCGCCCTGGTGTGCTGCTCTGCCTTTGATCTTGCCCTCCATGATGCCTATGGCAACCTTCACGATCTGCCTGTATACGACACCTACTGCGAACCGTTCATGAATCGGGATCTCAGCAGCTACCTGACAGCCGCCGAAGGAACGAAGATCGGTTTCCACGGTTTCTTCCCAAAAGATTTCCTGATCCAACCGCCGCCGACTCGAATCCCCGCCTGGCACCTGGTAGGGGGAAAAGACCTGTTGGCCGAAGACGAGCTGACCGGTGAAGAGCCGCAGGACGGCTACCCGCTGCTCCTCCCCGATTGGATAAAAAGAGACGGCTTGACCTGCCTGAAAATCAAACTTCGGGGCGATGACATTAAATGGGACTTTACCCGTCTGCTGGATGTCGGCGGGATAGCCGTGAACATGGGAATCGTCTGGCTGACGGCGGACTTCAACTGCACCGTCGAAGATCCTGCTTACGTGACGGAGATCCTCGACAAGCTGCGGGACGCACAGCCCAGAATCTACCAGATGATTCTGTACGTGGAACAGCCGTTCCCCTACGATTTGGAGATGCATCAGATCGATGTGCACAGCGTAAGTGCCCGCAAACCGCTTTTCATGGATGAAAGCGCCCATGATTGGCAACTGGTGCGCCTGGGACGATCCCTGGGATGGACCGGTGTGGCGCTCAAGACCTGCAAAACCCAAACCGGAGCTATCCTGAGCCTGTGTTGGGCCAAAGCCCACGGAATGACGCTGATGGTTCAGGATCTGACCAATCCCATGTTGGCCATGATCCCCCATGCCCTGCTGGCTGCCAACGCAGGAACGATCATGGGGGTCGAGACCAACGGATCTCAATTCTATCCCGACGCGTCAAAATCCGAAGCGAGGATCCATCCCGGTCTTTATAGAAGAAAAAACGGATCTATCGATCTCTCCACTCTGGGGGACTCGGGATTCGGCTATCGCCTCGAGAGGATCGACCGTAAACTTCCTGCGGTATCATTTGAAGGATAGACAGACCATGACTGAAGCTCAAGCGGCCCGTCTGGCCATGCGGGAGGGAACATGGACCGGACCGACAGTACACAAGGTAAAGGGCTATGTACAGGCAAACCTGGTCGTGCTTTCCCGATCGGACGCCTATGATTTTTTGCTGTACTGCCAGAGAAACGCTAAGGCCTGCCCGGTGATCGAAGTCGCGGATCCGGGAGATCCCGAACCGCGCATCTCGGCCCCGGGTGCTGATCTGAGAACCGATCTTCCCCGCTACGCCGTCTACAGGTCCGGAGCCAAGGAGGGGGAGGTCACGGAGATTCTCGAACTCTGGACCCAGGACAGCGTGGCCTTTCTGCTTGGATCGAGTTTGAGCTTCGACCATGCCCTGGCCAGGGCCGGTGTTGAAGCAGGGGACATAGTATGGGCCCTCAATACGGCCGTTCCGACCGTGCCGGCCGGAAAGTTTCACTGCAACCTGGTGGTGACCATGAGGTTGATGAGCCCCGAGCAGGTCATTCCGGCTACTCAGGTGACAACACGCTACATCTATACCCATGGATCTCCGGTCCATGTAGGGGATCCGGCGGTCATCGGCGCGGATCTGGCGAATCCGATCTACGGTCCGCCCCTGCCGGCGATTCCCGAGGGAAAGACCGCGGTTTTCTGGGCTTGCGGGGTGACACCGCAGCAGGCGGCCATCGCCTCCAAACAGGAGCTGATGATCACCCACGCCCCGGGTCACGGATTTATAACGGATCTTCGCTCCGACAGCTTCTGTATTCCCTAATACCGGGATCGGGCCTCAGATCAGGGAGATCGCGTTCACGGCCAGGAGGATGAGCATCGGCAGGAGAATCAGGAGCAGAAACTGGACCAGAAGACCGATCTTGCGGAAGTAGCTGAAGATCAGGCCGAAGAACAGCACGGCCGCACCGACCACGAAGGTGAGTCTGTCGTTCTGGAAGAAGAACTGCTGCGAAGCAGGTCTCCAAAACCAGCCCATAAAACCGATTCTGGCTACCAGTGAGAGAAGGAAGAAGCCTCCGGCGAAACCGAGGAACAGGGGCAGAATAATGTGCTCCCCCCCGAAGAAGATCCGCAGCAACACGAAGGCAAAACACAGCAGGACCCAAAACTCCGGTTTGCCCGCAAAGCCGAGTTTGGAATCCATGAGCTGCACGACGGACTGAACCCGGAATACGTACAGGGCTACAGGGGTCAGCAGGGCGAATCCGACCCAGCCCACGACATCAAAGAGTTTTTCGTAGCGTTCCATCAACACCTTCCTGGCGTTATTCTATCAGCATTCGCCAACATTACAAGACCTGGGCGGCAGCGCTGCGGGATTTCGATCTCGACAACCTCGTGCTTCCGTACTAAGATTTTTCAGGTGAGGCCATGCATCATGTACAGAATTCATTAAAGCGGATCTGCGTGTTTTGTGGCTCCAGCTCCGGCATCGATTCGGAGTACGGACGCAGGATCCGGGAGCTCGGCGCCTTTTTCGCTGAGAACGAGCTGGTCCTCGTATATGGCGGGGGCAGTGTCGGCTTGATGGGGGAGCTTGCCCGGGCTGTCATGAGCCTGGGCGGGAAGGTTATCGGGGTCATTCCCAAACGGATCCACGGGATGGTGGAGACTCCACAACTGACCGAACTGCACGTTGTGGAAAACATGCACGAGCGCAAAGCCATGATGTATGAGCTCAGCGATGCCTTCATCGTCCTTCCGGGGGGGATCGGAACCGTGGAAGAGTTCTTCGAGATCTACACTTGGTGTCAATTGGGTATACACCTGAAGCCGATAGGACTCCTCAACATCCGCAACTACTTTGACAGGCTCTTGAGTTTTGTGGATCACATGGTTGCGGAGGGATTTCTTAAACCGGCTCACAGAAACATCCTGGTGATCGATGAGCATCCGCGGGTGCTGCTTGCCAGGCTCCGCGACAAGGAAATCACCTACATAGAAAAACTCTAGCCCTCTCCGGGGAATCCGCAGGGATCTGGATATCTGTTCAGCGTTGATGTCCTGTCAAGCCGCGGCAAAAAACGTCAGGCGATATGCCAGGCTCGGTCGATATGATACATTGGAGTGGCGGCTGTTTGATCGTAGGAGCTCTGTGTGGTGAAACGGATTTTAATCGTAGATGATGCTCATGGAGGCACTCAGGATAGGGGTGAAGGATTTCGTGGTGAAGCCAATTGAAGAAGAGCGGTTGCTGGCCGCTGTTGAAAAAGCCCTTGCCTAATCGTGGCCGGAAAGGAAAAACTAGTTGAAAATCGATGCCGGGATTGCCAATCCCTTTGCTGAGGCCGCCATAAAGGTCATAAAGAACCTGACGGGACTCGATGTGCGCAAAGGCGGGCTGTCCCATCGTGTCACCTCCTCTCCCTCCTACGATGTTTCGATCATCGTAGGACTCTACGGTTTTCTCTCCGGGCAGGTGATGTACAGCATGTCGAAGGAAGTCGCCGCCCGTCTGGGGGAGAAGATCCTGAAGGACAAATCCCCAGACAAGCTAAAAGAGCTGCTGGTAGACACCTTGGGGGAGTTGGCCAATATGATCACTGGGAATGCCGCCGGCGTTCTGAGCCGGGATAAAAACTCTCCCCTTAAGCTCACTACTCCGGCCATCGTGACCGGCAGTCAGTTTAACGTGAAGTTCGCCGTGAGCCATACCGCTGTGTTCGGGATGATCACGCCCTACGGTCCCCTCGAGATCAGTTTGGCTCTCGAGCTGGTTGAGCCGCCCAAGTAGAACCGACCCAAGTTTAGGAATCCAGGATCAGCTCGATCCGTTTGTTGATCCGTCCCTTGCTCTTGTAGCCGCTGATTCGAATCGCTCCCACCTCCCGGGTATTGGCGACGTGGGTCCCCCCGTCGGCCTGCAGGTCCAGCCCTTGAATCTCCACGATACGAATCTCCTGGATCTTTGGGGGAAGGAGGTTGATTTTTGTGCGGATCAGGTCGGGGATCTTGAATGCCTCTTCCCGCGGAAGAAAACGGACCTGTACGGGCCGGGCGGCGGCCACCTCCGCATTGATCTTCTCCTCGATCTCGTGGACCAGCTCGCCCCGCAGGGTCTCGAATTCAAAATCCATCCGCCCCCGCAGCTCCTCCATGTTGCCGCCGGTCACCTGGGCCTGATAGTCCCGCCAGACCACGCCGCAGAGGATGTGAAAGGCCGTGTGGGTGCGCATCAGCCGATAGCGGCGCTGCCAGTCGATGCGTCCCTTCACCGTGGCGCCCTCCTCCGGCAGGCTGGTCACCGTGGTCTCCACCTGCCTGGCGGTATGAGCCGAAAGGCCGGTCACCGTGGTCTCCACCTGCCTGGCGGCAAGAGCCGGAAGGCCGTACCCCGTCAGCCAGTGCCAAATCCACTCTCCCCGCCGGCTCACCCTTACGACAGGTATGTCATTGAGCCAGCCGAGATCGTAGGGTTGACCGCCCCCTCCGGGGAAAAAGGCCGTTCTGTCCAGGGCGAAAGATAGCGATGGAGGGGTTTCCACCCCCTCTTCACGGTTCACGGCCGTGACCGTGGCTTCGAACTCCTGCAAATAGGCATCTTTCTGGGCAAGTACATCGGTCATGGAGTTATTAAATCCCGTATGCCCGTCACAGGTCAAGTTTCAGTGTCTCCAAGGAACGTACTTCAGACCCTCAGATTTAGTGGAAAATCTGAACTAAAACGTCAAATTTAACCGTTTTTCCGAGGGTTCTCACCCCGCTGATTTTCCCCATTGGGTTGACATTCCACCTGTCTTTCGTTACAGTTCGATTTCAGAAAGCAAACGAAAGCAGTGAATCGCAAGCGAGTCGATAGCGATTACATATCCATTCGAGCGTGACCCCATGGAGCAGGAGATCTATCAAAACGAGCGATACGAGGCGATTCTTGCCATTCTTAATAGACTGAAGAAGGTGAGCGTGCAGGATCTCACGCAACGGTTCGGGGTTTCGGAGGTGACGATCCGCAAAGATCTGAGTTTTTTGGAAGAGCGAGGCAAGCTGATCCGCATACACGGGGGAGCGGTGCTTGCCGAAGACGAAGGGCGTCTGCGGACCATTGCCATACGCCAGGGGGAGCATGCCGAGGAGAAACGATCGATCGCCAGAAAGGCGCGGGAGTTGATCCGGCCGGGGGAGACCATCTTCATCGATGCGGGAAGCACCTGTGCAGCTCTGGCCCGGGAGATCCGGGATATGGAGATGAAGGTGGTAACCAACTCCCTCGATGCCCTCCTGGAACTCATCGACGCGGCGGGCATCTCACTGTTTTCAACGGGAGGCAGCTTCCGTCCCGAAGCCAGGTCCTTCATCGGTCCGGACGCGCTGGAGACGATCCGGGGCATTCAGATCGAGACCTGCCTCATGGGAACAACCGGCTTCTCCGCGGACGGAGTGTTTTCCTCTCAGAACGTGATCGAGAGCCAACTGAAGAGGGCTGTGATTCAAGCCTCCCGGCGGGTGGTCATGCTGGCGGATCATTCGAAGTACGGAACCACCGCTTTCAGCGTGTTCGCCAGAGCCGGAGACATCGACATCCTGGTCACGGATTCGGGCATCATCGACAGGGAGGCGGTGGCAGCGCTAGGTATGGAACTGGTGATCGCTTCGGTCGAGCCTTTGCTGCAGATAAAGAAATCTTAACGGTGTTGGAGGACGGACGGATGCAAGCGGACATAGGATTGGTTGGATTGGCGGTCATGGGCCAAAACCTCGTGCTCAACATGGAGAGCCGGGGATACTCCGTGGCGGTGTACAACCGAACGGCCGAACGGACACGGGAGTTCATGGAGCAGCGGGCCTCTGGTAAAAAGATCGTTGCCGGCTACAGTGTCGAGGAGTTCCTCGGCGCTCTGAAGCGGCCCCGTACGATTATGATCATGGTGAAAGCGGGAAAACCGGTAGACGACACGATCGAGCAGCTCGTACCACTGTTGCAGAAAGGGGATATCCTCATCGACGGGGGAAACTCCTTCTTTCAGGACACGATTCGCCGTAACCGAGAGCTCGAAGCCAAGTCCTTGAGTTATATCGGCACGGGTGTTTCCGGAGGGGAGGAGGGTGCTCTGCACGGTCCCAGTATCATGCCCGGGGGGACCCGGGAAGCCTACGATCAGGTGGGTAAAATCTTCCTCGACATCGCCGCCAAGGTGGACGGCGAGCCCTGCTGCACCTATATCGGAGCCGACGGTGCCGGTCACTACGTCAAGATGGTACACAACGGAATCGAATACGGTGACATGCAGCTCATCGGCGAAGCCTACATGCTGATGAAGGATGCCCTGGGTATGAGCCATGAGGAGATGCAGCGGACCTTCGCCGAGTGGAACAAGGGCGAGCTGGACTCCTACCTGATTGAAATAACAGCGGACATCCTCGCCAAGAAGGATCCGGAGAGCGGACAACCCCTGGTGGAAATGATCCTGGACAAAGCCGGCCAGAAAGGCACGGGCAAGTGGACAAGTCAGTCCGCCCTGGATCTGGGCATCTCGACACCTACGGTGGCTGAAGCGGTCTTCGCCCGCTGCATATCCGCAGTGAAGGAGGAACGGGTAGAAGCTTCGGCAATGCTCTCGGGGCCCAAGATGGTCTTTCACGGGGATAGGAAGGAGTTCGTCGAATCGATCCGCCAGGCCCTGTACGCCTCTAAGATCTGTTCCTACGCTCAGGGATTTTCATTGATGCAATCCGCCGCCGAGGAGTACGGTTGGGATCTGAAGCCGGGGGAGATCGCCATGATCTGGCGCGGAGGCTGTATCATCCGGGCCAAGTTCCTCGGCAAGATAAAGGATGCTTATGACCGGAATCCGTCTTTGCGGAATCTGCTCATGGATCCCTATTTTTCTGAGATCGTGCAGAACAATCAGGCTCGCTGGCGACAGGTTGTATCCACGGCCATTCAGATGGGGGTGCCGGTACCCGGTTTCTCGTCGGCTATCACCTATTTCGATGCCTATCGCAATGAACGCCTGTGGGCAAACCTGATTCAAGCGCAACGGGACTATTTCGGCGCCCACACCTATAGGAGGGTGGACAAGGAGGGCGTCTTCCACACCGAGTGGACCAAGATCTAGGGGGAAAGCGAATGAGCGATGAGAATCGATATCTCAGAGAGATGTTTGGACTATCCGACTCGGTAGCAGTCATCACCGGAGGAGCCGGTGCTATCGCCGGCTCCTTGGCCGCCGCTCTGCTCAAAGCAGGTGCGAAGGTCGCCCTCTGGGGTCATCACCAGAGCACCATCGATGAAGCCTTGATCCGACTGCGTTCTGAAATCCAAGGAGCGGGGGACCGATTGTTCGGCTACCAGGTCGATACCGGAAGCGAGCAAGCAGTGCAAACAGCCATCGCAGCCACGGAAGAAGCCTTTGGCGCTCCAAACCTGCTAATCAATGGGGTCGGCGGAAACAGGGGCAAGTGTCCGTTCGTTGAGCAGGACATGGAGACCTTCGAATTCGTTCTCAGATTGAACCTGGTGGCCGGACTGATGGTTCCCACCAAGGTGTTCGCGTCCTACTGGATCGGGAAAAAAATAGAGGGAGTAATCATCAACATGACCTCCATGGCTTCCTACGTACCGCTTTCCGGTGTCTGGGCTTACGACGCGGCCAAAGCCGGGGTATTGAATCTTACTCAGGCCTCGGCCAAGGAGTTTGCCTCGAACAGGATCCGGGTCAACGCCATCGCCCCGGGATTCTTCGTCGGCAAGCAGAACCGAGCTCTGCTGTACGATGAAAAAACAGGAGAGCTGACCGAGCGGGGCAGGGCGATCATCGCCCACACTCCGTACGGACGTTTCGGCGAAACCGATGAGCTGGCAGGCGCCCTACTCTTCCTTGCCAGCTCCAAAGCGTCGGGTTTCGTCACAGGGATCAGTCTGGCCGTAGACGGCGGCTATCTGATCGACAACATCTGATCGATTACTTCAGGGCAACGGCAATCATGACCAGAGAAGATCTGAAAAATCTAAAACCAGAGTATGAGTTTTTCATCGGGATCGATTCGGACGGCTGCGTCTTTCCAAGCATGGAGCTGAAGCACAAGGAGTGCTTCATCCCCAACATCATCAAGCACTGGAAGCTGCAGGGGATCTCCAAATATGCCCGGGAGGCAGCGGAGTTCGTCAACCTCTACTCCCAATGGCGGGGGGAGAATCGATTCCCTGCTCTGCTGCGGGTCTTCGATCTGCTCAAAGACCACCCGGCGGTACGGAGAAGCAGCGCCAAGATCCCGGAGGTTCCGGCTCTACGCAGGTGGGCGGCGGAAGCCTCCTCACTGGGCAATCCGACCCTCAAGCAGGCAATCGACAAGAATCCCGATCCGGATCTGATCCAGACTCTTAAATGGTCCGAAGCGGTGAACACAACTGTGCTTGAGATCGTAACCGATGTACCACCCTTTCCGGGAGTGAGGGAGACTCTCGAAAAGATGGTGCGGAAGGCAGACGTAATCGTTGTTTCCGGAACCCCCGGAGAGGCGCTGCAGCGGGAGTGGGCTGAACATGATATCGCGAAATACGTCCGTCTCATCGCCGGACAGGAGCTGGGCAAGAAGAGGGAGCATCTCAGCCTGGCGGCGGGGGGGAAATATGCGCCGGAGAAGATGCTGATGATCGGGGATGCCCCCGGTGACATGCAGGCGGCCAGATCAGTGGGGGCGCAATTCTACCCCATCTTTCCCGGCAGTGAGGAAGAATCCTGGGATCGATTGCTCAATGAAGCCCTGGAGTGCTTTTTCAGCGGTCGTTATAGTGGAGAGTTCGAGAACAATTTGGTCGAAGAGTTCAACCGGCTTCTCCCGGATACGCCCCCGTGGAAGAGGCTGGTGAATCGATAGGAAGGAGTACGCCCATGGTAAAGGGTAGAGGAAATCCGGATCTGGACATCGGCTTGGAGGAAGCCAAGGCAATCATCGCGGAGGGTACGCCCTCGGAGCTGGTGGCGGGTAAGCGGGTGCTGGTACTAACCCCCGATGCCACCCGCACCTGCCCCCTGCCCCGGATGATCACCGCCGTGAATGAAGTGATTGGGAGCAGAGCCGAGCGTCTCGATTTCATGGTAGCCCTGGGATCCCACCATCCGCTCACCGACGAGCAGATCCTGAAACTCTACGGCATCAGCCCGGAGCGCAAGGCCGGGGAGTTTGCCGGCTGCCGCTTTCTCAACCACCGCTGGGACCTGCCGGAGACCCTGATCAAGATTGGAACGATCCCGGAGGAGGAGATCGAGCAGCTCAGCGGCGGATTATTCCGGGAAGCGGTGGATGTGGACATCAACAGTGAAATCCTGAACTACGACCTGCTGCTCATCCTGGGGCCGGTCTTCCCTCACGAAGTGGTCGGCATTTCCGGGGGCAACAAGTACCTCTTTCCCGGCATCTCCGGAGGGGAGTTTCTGCATTTCTTCCACTGGCTCGGGGCGGTGATCAGCTGCTGGAAGATCATCGGGAAGAAGAACACTCCCGTGCGGGCGGTGGTAAATCGGGCCGCCGAAATGGTATCGGTTCCCCGCCACTCGATCTGTATGGTCGTCGGCCACGGCGGAGGCGGGAGTGATGATACCGCCGATGGTGATGCCGGGGGGTCCGGAAGACTGGCCGGATTGTTGGTCGGTACCCCGGAGGAAGCCTGGTCCCGCGCTGCTGACCTGTCGCAGCGGATGCACATCGTGTACAAAGATCGCCCTTACAGCACCGTACTGGGCAGAGCCCCGGAGATGTACGACGAGTTGTGGGTCGGGGGCAAGGTGATGTACAAGCTCGAGCCGGTTGTGGCGGATGGGGGCAGGCTGATCATCTACGCACCCCACCTGAGGGAGATATCTTCCACCTGGGGACGGTATCTCGAGAAGGTCGGCTACCACGTGGCCGAGTACTTCCTCAAACAGTGGGATCGATTCACAGATATACCCCGGGGCGTTCTGGCCCATTCGGTTCACGTCAAGGGTTTGGGGAGTTTCGAAAACGGCGTGGAGCGGCCTCGCATCGAGGTGATCCTGGCCACGGGAATTTCTGAAGCTATGTGCCGGCAGCTCGGCTTAGGCTATATGGATCCGGCGTCCATCCGGATAGAGGAGTATCGGAACCGCGAAGCCGAGGGAATACTGTTCGTGGACCATGCCGGAGAAGTTGTACATCGGGTAAAAGGAGAGCAATGAGATGAGCATCGAGGGAAAAACGATCGACAAGTGGATCACGGATGCGCGCCGCGCAGGACTCGTCGGAGCCGCGGGATTTGATGCGGCTGCGGCCAGTGGAGAGAAAGCGGCGGCACTGCTGTTCCCTGGATCGGTTAAGCAGAAAAACGGCACCGTGTACGCCCTGCTGAAGGTGCCCGGGGCGTCTAGCGGCGGGCCTGCCTTCTCCTGGGACCGCGCCCTGGGGATCTTCGGACCTTCTGCAGCTTTCAGCGGATTTGAGGGAGAGGTCGTGGAAATTGCGGGCAGCGGCGGGGGGAATCCGGCCAAAGCCCTGTTCGCATCATTGGACCACGTCAACGCCGCGGCACTGCGCCGGGCTCTTCCCTTCACCGCACCCTCTCCGCTTGCCTCTTCCGCCGTTACCTTCGGCGCGGGAGACCGGTTGGGAGTGGCAGGTGCAGGGCATCTCCGCGTTATGAGCCGCTACCAGGCCAGCCCGGTTCTGGCGCAGCAGTCTGTGCGGGAGCTGGATCTCACGGGCCGAGACTACGCGCAGGTGCTGGATGCCTCGACCTGGTCCGTATTCCAGGAGGGGTATGATCGACCATGGGGTGCGGACGGAGATCACCTGAAGACCGAGGATTGGGTGCGAACCGCACTGCAGATCGGCTTTACCCGAATCACCGCTGATGTTTCCGACTATATCCGCCACGAGTACGCCGGTGCGGCGGATGCGGCTGTCTTGGAAGCCTATGATCGGCTGGAGCGGGGCTATCGCCGTCGGATCGAAGATACCTACCTGCCGTTGAAGGTGGATCTCGATACCGGTGAGACCGTCTCCTTTTCTCAGGAAGTTCTGGCCCGCACCGCCCTGATCTACGCGCAGGCTATCGAGCACGCGCTGCGTCTGTATCGCGCCGGAGTGGCTGTCAAGGGAGAGGGGGCATTCGATTTCGAGCTTTCCGTGGATGAGACCGAGACGCCCACCACCCCCGAAGCGCACGTATTCGTAGTTCTGGAATCCAGGCACCTGGGCATGAAGGTCGGCTCCCTGGCACCCCGCTTTGTCGGTGAGTTCCAGAAGGGAATCGACTACATCGGCGATCTGAAAGCTTTCCAGCAGACCTTCGCCACCCATGCCGCACTAGCCCGGAAATTCGGCTGCCGCATTTCGGTCCATTCGGGGAGCGACAAGTTCTCGGTCTTTCCGATCGTAGGCGAGCTCACCCGTGGGCGCTATCACATCAAAACGGCTGGAACCTTCTGGCTGGAAGCCATGAAGATCATAGCAGCCCAAGAGCCGGCCCTGTACCGAAAGCTGCATCAGGCTGCCCTGGAACGGTTTCACAAGGCAACGAGCTACTACATGGTGACCACAAACCTCGAGAATGTGCCGAGCCTCGATGGGCTTCAGGATCAGCAGCTGCCCGGACTTTTCGACAATCCCGATGCCAGACAGCTGATACACATCACCTACGGGGAGCTGCTGCGGGATGAGGCGCTGGGGCTCGCATTTTTCCAGGGCCTGCACAGGCATATCGAGACCTACTGGAGTGCCGTGGAGAAGCACACGGAGAACCACCTGAGAACGCTCGGGGTAAAGGAAAGCGACAATGGCCGTTAATTTTCTCGATGAGGATTTCCTGCTCAGCACGGAGTTTGCCCGGCGGCTGTACCACGAGTACGCCGAAGGGCTACCGATCTTCGACTATCATTGCCACCTGCCGGTGGCGGAGGTGGCGGACAACCGGCAGTTTGAAAACTTGAGTCGGATCTGGCTGGCAGGGGATCACTACAAGTGGCGGGCTATGCGGGCCTTTGGCGTCGAGGAGCGCCTGATTACAGGGGATGCTCCGGACTGGGAGAAGTTCGCCGCCTGGGCTGAAACCGTTCCCTTCACGGTACGCAATCCCCTCTACCATTGGACCCACATGGAATTGAAGGATCCCTTCGGCATCAACGGCAAGCTGCTCTCACCCGACACGGCCCGGGAGATCTACGATCACTGCAACGCCCTGCTGCAGAGGCGGGAGTTCCGAGCCAGGGGATTGATGGAGCACTTCAAGGTCAAGGTAGTCTGCACCACCGACGATCCAACCGACGACTTGGAGCACCACCGCAGGCTGGCCGAGGAGCTGTCCGGCGGCAGTTTCGGCATCAGGGTACTGCCCGCTTTCCGGCCGGACAAAGCCATGGGAGTGGAGCGCATCAAAGATTTTATCGCCTGGGTCATCAAGCTGGAAAAATCGACGGATATGCTGATCGGTGATTACCGGAGCTTCCTTGAGGCGCTGCGCAAGAGGCACCGCGCCTTCCATGAGCTCGGTTGCCGGCTTTCGGATCACGGTATCGAGCAGCCCTACGCCGCTGACTATACGGAAAAAGAGATTGCCGGGATATTCAAAAAGGCCAGGGCCGGCGGATCACTGTCCGGTGAGGAGGTATTGAAGTTCAAATCCGCCGCGCTCTTCGAGCTGGCCGGGATGGACGGTGAAGCCGGCTGGACCCAGCAGTTTCACTTCGGTGCCCTGCGCAACAACTCCAGCCGCATGTACGCCGCCATAGGACCCGACAGCGGCTTCGACGCCATGGGGGATTTCGAGATCGCCCGGCCGCTGGTGCGCCTGTTTGACCGACTGGACAGCACGGGAAAGCTGGCCAGGACCATCGTGTACACCCTCAATCCCCGGGACAACGAGCTGGCCGCCTCCATTCTGGGCAGTTTCCAGGACGGATCAGTGGCAGGAAAGATGCAGCTGGGGTCGGCCTGGTGGTACAACGATCAGATCGACGGTATGAGGCGGCAGATGGAGGCGCTGTCCAACGTCGGGCTGATCTCTCAGTTCGTAGGCATGCTCACCGACTCCCGCAGCTTTCTCTCCTACCCGCGGCACGAGTATTTCCGCCGCCTGGTCTGCGACATCTTCGGTCAGGATGTGGAATCAGGTCTGCTGCCGGCGGATATGCCTCACCTGGGCGGGATCGTTCGGGACATCTGCTGGAACAACGCGGTACGCTACTTCGGGATTCCGCTGGAGTGATCGGCGACTCCGGACCTAATCCTCCAGGGTGCTGATATCTCCCTCCGGCTGACCCAAAGCCCGTGCCCGCAGCAGCCGCCGCATGATCTTGCCGCTTCTTGTCTTCGGCAGGGACGAAACGAAGGTGATCGACTCGGGCTTGGCGATCGGTCCCAGCTCGTGGCCCACGTGCTCCTTCAGGATTTCGACCAGCTTGTCGTTGCCTTCCAACCCCGCACGTAGAATCACGTAGGTGTGGATGGCATTCCCCTTCAGCTCGTGGGGCAGCCCGATAGCCGCCGCTTCGGTGACATCGGGGTGGCTGACCAGGGCGCTTTCCACCTCCGCGGTGCCGAGCCGGTAGCCGCTGACCTTGATGACGTCATCGATCCTTCCGATCACCCACACGTAGCCGTCAGCGTCCCGCCGGGCCGAATCCCCGGTCTGATACATGCCCTTGAACTTGCCCCAGTACTGCTCCTTGTAGCGGTCCGGGTCCTTGTACAGGGTGCGCAGCATGCCCGGCCAGGGACGTTTGACCACCAGGAATCCCTCGTCCCCGTCGGTGACGGTTTTACCGTCCTCGTCGACTACGTCAACCTCGATGCCGAAGAAGGGTTTGGTAGCCGAGCCGGGTTTCAGGGGAGTAATCGGCAGAGGGGTGATCATGAATCCGCCCGTCTCGGTCTGCCACCAGGTATCCATGATGGGACAGTTACCCTTGCCGATCACGGTGTGGTACCACCTCCAAGCTTCGGGATTGATCGGCTCCCCCACCGAGCCTAGCAGGCGCAGGCTGGTAAGATCGTGACGGTTCGGCCAGGCGTCGCCGAAGCGCATCAGGCCGCGGATAGCCGTAGGGGCTGTGTAGAGAATGGTGATTCCATATTTTTCCACAAGCTGCCACCAGCGGTTCGGATAGGGGTAATTGAGGGCTCCCTCGTACATAAAGCTGGTGGCTCCGTTCAACAGGGGGGAATACACGATGTAACTGTGGCCCGTGATCCAGCCGGGATCGGCTGCACACCACCAGCGGTCCTCGTCTTTTATATCGAACACATACTTCAGGGTTGTATAGGTATAGACCATGTAGCCGCCGTGGGTATGGACGATTCCCTTCGGGCGACCCGTAGTACCGGAGGTGTAGAGAATGAACAGGAGATCCTCCGCATCCATCGGTTCGGTCGGGCAGTTGGGAGCCGCTATAGGCAGACCCATCAAGTCGTGGTACCAGTAGTCCCGACCGGACTCCATGTTGATCTCCTGGCCGGTCCTGCGGATCACTATGCAGGTTTCGATGGTGGGTTGTCTGGCCACCGCCTCATCGGTGATGTCTTTGAGCTTGACGATGTTTCCCCGGATCCAGCCGCCATCGGCGGTGATCAGCACCCTGCTCTGAGCGTCCTCGATGCGCTCGGCCAGTGCTTCCACGCTGAAGCCGCCGTATACTACGCTGTGGGCAGCGCCGATCTTGGCGCAGGCCAGCATGGTGATCACCTGTTCGGGAATGCGGGGAAGATAGATAGTTACGATATCTCCCTTCTTCACCCCCAGACTCTTCAGCACGTTGGCGAACTTGCACACCTCCCTGTTCAGTGAGAAGTAGGAGTACATACGGGTATCCCCCGGCTCTCCCTCCCAGATCAGGGCCACCTTGTTCTTTCTGGCGGTCTTCAGGTGGCGGTCCAGGGCATTGTGAACGATGTTGGTCTTTCCGCCCACGAACCACTGGTAGAACGGCTTGCGGGAGTCATCGATGACCTTGTTCCACGGTGCGAACCACTCCAGCTCCTCCGCCCGTTCTCCCCAGAAGCCAGAAGGATCGTCCAGGGAAAGCTGGTACAGCTTCTCGTACTCTTTGACGTTTGCCTGGCTGACTACCTGGGACGGCGGATTGTACAGCTCAGCGTTCGCATTGTTCGTTTTTTTCTGATTGCTTGGCATTGTTCCTCATCCTCCTCTCTGCAAAGCCTACGGGAACGGTCAGGATACAATATATATTTTGATTTTTCCAGCGCGTTGACACTTACCGCTATTCGGATGGCCGAAAGCGCACAGGCACATAAACCGGAAGCTTTTTTTCGATGAAACGGATCTGAAGGCGGGCGAAGCGCTGCAGGCCGTCCACGATCGGGATCTGAGGCCATGCTTCCCCGATCAGGGGCCGGGCGTAGCGAATGAAATCATCCGTCACGTCCAAGCCGTCGGACCTTATCCAGGCGGGTGGCAGCTGGCGGGAGGAGGCGGCTACGGCGTCCAGGGGGACCCTGTCGTAGCGTACGCTGTAGGGTGAGTCCGATTCACGCAGGATGGTGGCCATCCAGCCGCTTCCCTCCCTGACACCAACTTCCACGGCTTTGCGGCCCACCCGATGGGCCTCCTCTATATCCACGGTGGAGGCGAAGATCGAGGTGGAACGTTGCAGCACCCCCGGGACCTGGCCGCTGGCGTAACCGCGGCTCTTCAAGCCCACCTTGTTCAGATAGTTGACTACGGCCTGGGCCACCGTGTTCCGGCTGGCCCCGTACTCTATATGGCCGAATCCGTCGTGCATCTCCCCTAGACCGCCCACGTCGAATCCTTCGCTGACCACCACGATGCAGCGGCCGCTGCGCTGAAGCTCCCGGTTCACGTTCTCCGCCAGACTCTCCAGCGTGTGCCGCCCCTCGGCGAAGTACATCTGCAGCGGCATCTCCCGCTGCGGGTCGGCCAAGCGGGATGCAGCGGGGATCCAGCCCGATTTACGGCCCATGGCCTGGAGTACTGATACAGATTCGGAGACGCTCATGCCCCGGTTTTCTTCGTTCACATTTTGAACAATATAAGTCCAGTAGCGGGCGGCGCTGCCGTAACCGGGGGTATGATCGATCAGCTTGAACTCCGGATCGCCCACATCGTTGTCGATCGTCTTGGGAACTCCGGTGGCGGTCAAATCCACACCGCGTTCGACGGCCAGCCTGGATACTTTGTGAGCGGTATCCATGGAGTCATTGCCGCCGATGTAGAAGAAGTAGCCCGCCTCATGGGCCTGCATCACCTCGATGATGCGCTCGAAATCTTCGGCTTGAGCTTCGGTGAGCTTGTAGCGGCAGGTGCCCACCGCTCCGGCGGAGGTTGTGACGCGCAACAGCCGCAGCTCTTCCGGGTCCTGCTCGGACATGTCGATGAGCTCTTCCAGAAGAATCCCCTCCACCCCGTGCCAGGCGGCATAGACCTTACCGATGTGATCGTTAAAGTCCCGGCAGCCCTCCAGCACGCCGAGCAGGGAGGCGTTTATCACCGGAGAAGGACCTCCGGATTGGGCTACGATGGCGTTTCGCTTCATCCTCAAATCCACCTTTCCCGGTACATCATCAGCCGGCAGCCTGGTTCAGGGTCTCCAGGGCCAGGGCGCTCATCACGGTAATCCCCGCTTCGATCGCTTGGTCATTGAAGTCGAACTCCGCGCTGTGCAGGCTGGGGGAGTCTTCACCCAATCCCAGACGCAAGAATACTCCCGGAACCTTGGCCAGGTAAAAGGCGAAATCCTCCGCCCCCATCACCTGAGGCAGATCGGGGATCCAGGCCTTCTGGCCCAGATAAGATTCCACGATCTCCGTGAGGAATTCAACCTTTTCAGGATCGTTTACCAGGGGAATGTAACCCTCGCTGTACTCGAAAGAATGGGTGGCACCGGCGGCCTGGCAGATCCCCCGGATGAGCTCCTCCATCCGGGAGCGGATCAGTGTCTGAACCTTCTTGTCGAAGTAGCGGGTTGTTCCCTCCATCACCACCTCATCGGGGATGACATTGCTCGTGGTGCCGCCGTGGATGGTGCACACCGAGACCACTCCGGCAGCTACCGGTTCCAGCGAGCGGGAAACGATGGTCTGCAGCCCGCTGACGATCTGAGCGCCGGTTACGATCGGATCTATGGTTCGGTTGGGGACCGCACCGTGACCGCCCCTGCCCTTTACCGTGATGCGGAAGCGATCCTGGGCAGCCATGGCCGGTCCCGGAATCGCGGCGATCGTGCCGCTGGGGATGCCCGGCCAGCCGTGAAGTGCGAAAACGGCCGAAGGTTTGGGATCGGCGTCCAGGAGGCCTCTATCCACCATCATTTTACCGCCTCCGGCCTCCTCCTCGGCCGGCTGAAACACGAAGCGGACACTGCCCTCGAACCGGTCGGTCAGTGAATCCAGCACCTTGAGCGTACCGATGAGAATGGCCATATGGCCGTCGTGGCCACAGGAGTGCGCCCGGCCGCTGTGCTCGGACTTCCAGCTTTTCCCGCTCTTCTCTTCGATGGGCAGGGCATCGATATCGGAGCGCAGAGTCACATTGACGCTTTTTCTGCGGCCGGATGAAGCGGTTTTACCGCGATTCCCCTTTGCACCCCTCAGCAGTCCGACCACGTCGGTGCCGATGTAGGGATCCAGCAGCTCGATCTTCGTGCCAGCGATCAGCTCCCGGATCTTCTTGGAAGTTTCCCGTTCTTCCAGCTTTGTTTCCGGAATCCGGTGCAGGCCCCGCCGGATCTCCGTGATCTCCGGCAGGATCTTCCGGATTCTGGTTTTCAAGTCTGCGGGATCTACGCTCGGTCTCATCATTGTCCTTTTTCTTTTTCTCTCGATCCTCCCCGTAGTCAGCGTAGAGGATCAGTACCGCCCCTGCGCGGATTATGGGGTTTTGACAATTCTCGATTAATATCTCAAGATGCCTCCGATAGTATCACGAAAGGCGGGAGAGATGAAATCCAGGCCGGGTAAGATCTATGCGGGTTTTGGCTTCGGACCTATCCAGAGTGCACTTTTTCTCTACGAAGCCTACCGGACGGGGAATTTCAGCCGTTTCGCGGTGGTGGATATCGACGAGAAACTGATCCAGGCGTTACGCCGGAACAAAGGTTGCTACACTGTGAACATCGCCCGCCCCGATCGGATCGACAGGGCCACGGTGGAGGGGGTAGAGCTGTTCAACTCCACTATTGCGGCGGAGGCGGAGAGCTTCGTGGCGGCGGTGACCGACTCGGATGAGCTGTGTACGGCCCTGCCGAGCGTGGATACCTACGCGGACGGTGGTGATGCCAGCGTGGTCAGCCTGCTTGCCCGGGGCTTGAAGGCCCGCATCGGCACAGCCCATGAGAGTATGCCTACAATCGTCTACACGGCGGAAAACAACAACCGGGCTGCCGAGATCCTGGGCGAGCAGGTCTACCCCCTGATCCCGGCATCGCTGCATGAGAATGTTCAATTTTTGAACACTGTCATCGGCAAGATGAGCGGGGTGATCTCGGATGCCCAGACTATCGCAACCCTTGGGTTGGCGACCATTGCACCGGGTTTCCCGAGAGCGATTCTGGTCGAAGAGTTCAACCGCATCCTCATCTCCAAAATCCGTCTGCCCCGCTACAAGCGGGGGATCGAGGTGTTCGTGGAAAAGGAGGATCTGCTTCCCTTCGAGGAAGCCAAGCTCTACGGGCACAATGCCATCCACGCCTTGATCGCCTACCTGGCCGATCTGAAAGACTATCCGGTCATGTCCGAGGCGCGTAACGATCCATGGATCATGGAGACGGCCCGCAAGGCGTTTATCGAAGAATCGGGGGCCGCTCTGACCCGGGCCAACGCCCGCATCGGGGATCCTCTGTTTTCAGCGGAGGGGTACGCCGAGTACGCCGAGGACCTGCTCGTTCGTATCACCAACCCGAACCTCAACGACCTTGTCGAGAGGGTGGGTCGGGATCATCCCAGAAAGCTGGGCATCGAGGACCGCCTATACGGCACCATGGTCATCGCCCTGGAACAGGGTGCGATCCCCCGCAATCTGGGTATCGGCGCTGCCGCAGCCGTCCTTTCCATGATCCGGCGGCGGGGGAGCCTCAAGCGGGAGATTGCTCATCTGCCGGCAGCGGCGGAGGATCTTGACCGGGATTCTTTGGCCCGGCTCCTGCGGGAGATCTGGGGGGATCATCCCTCGGTTCGGAAGCACGGGCAGCAGCTCATCGCCCTGACCTGGGAGGGGGTGGAGGAGCTGCGCAGGCTGTCAGTAGCCTGAACGGCCGGCTAAAAAGCCGCCTACTTATTTTGTGGGTACTCTTCCTGAATCCAAGCTCGCCCTCTTGAACCGCAGATTGTCGATTGCGGTCGGATTGAGCTAGTTAGTAACTCTTCAACGATAATTCGAACTCTCTTCGATTAGGCGGCGAAAGTGCTCATCCAGGTCTAGTTTTTTAGCCCATTCTTGCATGTACTCCCAATCGAGCCTTTGTCCTTGAACGATGGCCACGCCCAAGGCATCTGCGAATTGTCGCTCGGAATGGCCTATTTTGGCCCACTCCAATTTGCTCAGTATAGCATCCTCAGGCGCGACCAGATACACGGGCAGACCGAGCAGATCTACCGATTTCCGTCGCTTGAACTCCTCGATACTGTAGGGGCGATCTTTGCGGATGATCAGATCGGCCTTGTAAGCGGATGAGGCGTCGAAGACGTTGAAGAGCGTAGTATGGGCTATCGCCTCCATGGCTGCTACGTCATCCGCATAGTAGTTCTTGTTCTTTAGATCTGTTACCAATGCCTGGAGCTTTTGGATAGATGCTTCAATTACGATATCCACATCCTGGGTCGAACGCGGACGACCGTAGAAGGTGCTGCTGATCGATCCACTCACCATGTAGGGTATTTCCGCCTGCTCCAGGGATGTGACGATGTCTTTCAGGAATTCAGCCTGGCTTTTCACTTTTCAAGGTCGATAACGGCGTTATTCGATTGTTGCGGTAGTCTCCAGCCGAGTACTCTCTCGAGGAAGTTCAGTTGAAGCACTTGCATGGACAGTTCGGGATTTGACGATCTATAGGCATTGAAAGCGATATCTCTCATATTGTCGCTAAGTTCAAACCCGATCGCCGAACGATTCTGTGGACCCATCCGCCTGTAGCTTTCGAACAGCGCCTTTTCTACCTCAAATGCAGTATCTGCGGATAGCATCACGATACCATGATATCTTTCCCTCATGGGCGTGTAAACTACACTCACGCATGCCCCAAACGGACCGAGTACGTTGATCTGAAGACCGCCGAGCGGTCCCTGCTAACCGCCCGAATTCTGTCTCGTGTACTCCATAGGAAAGAAAACAAGGCCGGAAAGGGGTTTGGGGTAGAAGTGGGTGGATTTCCGGGGCATGCGCTCGTCGTTCTCGGCGATGGTGATGATGTCCCGAAGCCGGGTTGCGTTGAGAATCAGGGCTACCTGCATGCGGCCGCCCCGCACCGACTCCAGAGCCGCCTCCAGATCTTTCGTGTAGGCCACGTTTGTCTGAGCGGACAGTTGTTCCTCGGTCAGTCCCACGATCCGCTGCAGGATCAGGGTGTTGAGGATGTTGACATCGAGCAGCTTCCATTCGGAGGAGTAGGCGATGTCCACCATCTCCTCGTAAGCCTCGGAGTCCTTGAGGGTGATGAGAAAGTAGCGGTTCAGCTTGGTGATCAGGGCACCGAACTTGTGCACACCCGGCTCCACATCCCTAAGATCCCGCAGCCAGCGTTTGCGGACCTCCCCCTCACTGGTGCCGTTGAAGGAGTAGCTCTTGACGTGGAAGTGCTCCAGAATCGAGAGGTGCAGGTCGCTCAGGTTGGAGAACTTCAGATCGAAGAGGGTGCGGTGGGTCGGAAGGACGGTCAATCCCTCGTGCTCGGAGTTGACCAGAAACATCATGATGAACTCCCAGGGAGCTTCCGGCCCGGCGTCGGGATAACGCTGCCGCATCTCATCGCGGATGTTGAGCATGGCCTGGTAGCGGTGATGCCCGTCGGCGATGTAGATGGTGAGGTGCTCCATAGTCCGGGAGACGATCCGGCACTGCTCGGAATCGAGCAGGCGCCACATGCGGTGGTGAACCAGGGTCGACTCCTCGTAGAAGTCGATGATCGACTGCTGCTTCTCCGTGTCGTCGAGGATGTTGTCGATCACGTAGGCCTTGTCGTGGTAGATCGACCAGATGTACTCGAACTGGGTTTCCGTGGCTCGCATCAGGCGAACGCGATCCTGCAGAGGCCGGGTCATGATCTTTTCGTGGGGCAGGATCTTTCGCTCCGCGTAATCCTGCAGGCGCACCAGGCCGATGAAGCCCTTCACCTGCTTGCGTCCGATCTCCGGAATGTCGAAGGATTGCTCGTACACCCAGAAGGAGGGGCGCGCGGTTTCGCGAATCACCCCCTCGGTCTCCCACTTCTCGAGGTAGCTCTTTGCCCTGGAGTAGGGATTTTCACTCTCATTGTCTCCCGGTTGCTCCCTGTTGAGGATCAGACGGATCACGTTGTGGGGGTGCTGCTTGTAGTAGAGCTCCTGCTGCTGCGCTGAGATGACGTCGTAGGGTTGGGCCAGACAGAGCCCGATGTCCTCGATCTTATCCGGATTGTAGTGCAGGGCGCGGAAGGGACGAACTTCGTTCACGGGATGGGACATGCTCCTTTTCCTGATCTCGATAGGATGGCAAGAACCATAATCGGCCGTTCCGGCGGTGTCAAGAACCGTCGTGGCTGAAATCTCTCTCCACTTCGGCGATCGACTCCTCGATGATGTCCAGCCCGAGGGTGGCATATTTCTCATCCATGATCAGGGGAGGGGACATACGCAGGATGTGTCCCGCCGGGATCCAGGCCAGCCCCTTGCGGAAGGCCTTCTGGTAGACAAGTTTCCCCGCCTCAGCGAAGGGCTCCTTGGATGTTTTGTCTTTCACCAGCTCGATTCCCAGCAAGAATCCCTTGCCCTTCACGTCCCCGACGATGGCATGATCCAGCTTCATCTTTTCCATCCGACCCATGATCGTCTGTCCCACGCTGCGCACATTTTCCAGGATATTTTCCTCTTCGATGACTTGCAAAGAAGCCAGGGCGGCCGCACAGGCCATGGGATTGCCGCCGTAGCTGGATGAGGCCGAGATCTTGTCCAGGGCTTCCGCGTATTCCTCCTGCACCACCATGGCGGTTACGGGAAAGCCGTTTCCGAAGGACTTGCCGAAGGTGACGATGTCGGGCTGGACATCCCAGTGCTTCATGCAAAGCCACTCGCCTGTACGACCCATGCCGGTAAGCACCTCATCGGCAAACAGCAGGATGCCGTTACGGTCGCAGTACTGCCGCAGCTTGGGGAAGAAGTCCTCCGGTGGAAAAATCGAGCCGCCCCAACCCTGGGCCGGCTCCAGGACGAAGGCAGCCACGTTGCCTACTGTAGCCTCCCGGATGAACTGATCGTAGAAGCTTATGTAGGCGTCGCTGTCGATCGAGCCGTTGGGCTTTGTGAAAAGCGGCCGGTAGGGATCGGGGCGGGGCACCATGTAGAAACCGGGCGCCCGCGTCGGTCCGTAGCTCAGTACATCCCCGCGCCACATCTGGGCGCAGCTCACCGCGGCCAGGGTCTTGCCGTGAAAGTCCCGAAAGCAGGAGAGAAACTCGTGCTTGCCGCAGATAGCCCGGGCGGCCCGGATCCCCGCCTCTACCGCGGAGGTGCCATCGCTGTAGAACTGTACCTGGTTCAATCCCTTGGGAAGGATTTCCGCCATTTTCGAAAGCAGGGCTTCCTTCACCGGGGTGGTGAAGTCGTGGCAGTTCATCAGCCTTTTTGCCCAGTGAGCCACGGCTTCCGAGATCTTGGGGTGGCTGTGCCCCAGGGAGGTGACGTAGATTCCCGAGGAGAAATCCAGGTAGCGGTTCCCGTCCACGTCGGTCAGGGTGATGCCGTGACCTTCGGAAAAGCAGACCGGAAACAGCTTGACCTGGCTGCTCAATCCGCGGAAATAACGGATCGTGCTGTCATGCATGGCTACAGATTTCGGACCCGGCGGTTCGACCGCGATCTTCGGTATGTTGCTTGCGCTCTGCTTCCACCAGTCTTTTGACATGTCCTTCTCCCTCCCGTTTCGATCCTATCCCGTATACTGACGGAACACCGGCTTCAGAGTTTCATAGAGCTGCCTGTAGAGCTGGAAGCGGTGGTCGTAGCAGTCGCGGTGACCGGAGTCCGGCAGGAAGGTCTTTCCGGTCTTGACCATGGCTGCCACCGCCTCTTCGATGTTGCCGTAGTCTTTGACAGCCACGGCGCTGAGTATGGCGCAGCCCAGGACCGAAGTCTCCTCCTCCAGCATCCGCACCATGGGCAGGCCGCAGATATCCGCCTTGATCTGCAGCCAGAGATCGGAACGGGCTGCTCCGCCCATGCTGCGGACCTCCTCCATCTCGATGTTTGCCGCCTGGATCATTTCCAGGATCTTTCGCAGCATGTAGCCCACGGACTCCAGGATGGACCGGGCAAAGTGGCCCCTGTCGTGTTTCAGGGTGATTCCGTACCAGACCCCCTTAGCGTACATGTCGTTCTCAGGGATGTATGCCCCGGCGAAGAAGGGCAGCAGTACCAGTCCGTCGCAGCCCGCCGGTGCAGTGGCGGCCAGTCGATTCAACTCCTCGTAGGCTTTCTCCGGGTCGCCTGCCGCCCGGACCTCCGCCCCGGCAAACACGTCCCGGAACCACTTGTACAGCACTCCCGAAGTCTGAGCATATGGCAGGATAAGATATTTACCCGGCACGGCATGAGGCTGATGGGCCAGGGAGTTGGCATGGATCGCCTCCACCGAGTCGGCGGTCACACCGATGGCCAGGGCGGTTCCGGTAGTCTCGGTAACAATGCCTGGATGGATATTGCCGGCTCCTACTGCGCTCAAGGTCTGGTCCATGGCGCCTTTGACCACCACGGTTTCCCGCGACAGGCCGAGCTCGTCCGCCAGAGAAGGCTTGAGCGCCCCCACGATGCTGCCCACCTCCACGATCTGCGGAAGCTTGTCCTCGATCTGAAGGGGAGAAACGGTCTTGCTCCAATACGTTCCAGCCTGGATGTCAAACAGTCCGGTGGAGTGCATCAGCGTCGGGGTGGAGAGGAAGCGTCCGGTCAGGGTATAGACGATGTAGTCCTCCACCGGCATGATCTTGTCCACATTGCGGAAGTTTTCCGCCTCATGCTTTTTCAGCCAGGCGATCTTCAAGGCGCTCCAGGAAGGTTCGATCTCAACGCAGCCTGTGCTCCGGTAAAACTCCTCGGAAGAGATACGGGCTTTCAACTCCTCGGTCTCTTCCCTGGCCCGGTTGTCGATCCAGACGATGGCCGGCCGCAGTGAACGGTCCTTCTTGTCCAGAAAAACGACAGTTTCCCCCTGGCTGCAGCCGCAGAGGGCCCGAATGCGCTTCGGGTCCACACCGCTGCCGGTGATAGTCTCCCGGAAACCTCGCATGACCGCCTGCCAGTACACCATCGGATCGACCTCGTACCAATCCACCTGTGGGGTGTCCAGGGAGTAGTTCTGAATGGATTTGGAAAGCAGCCTGCCCCGGGTGTCGAACAGGGCCGCTTTTACAGAGGTTGTTCCCACATCAAAGGTCAGATACATAGAGATGGTACCGCTCCTTTCTCATTGTCGACGCCGGCATGCACCAGGTCTGGTTCCATTCAGCGGCCGTAGTGCCCCGTCTCCTGTAGCGCCTGGAACATGGCCAGGATGTTATCCACTGGTACGCCGGCCTGGATGTTATGCACGTTGTTGAATACAAAGCCCCCACCGGTCATAAAGGTCCTGACGTTCTCCCGCACCTCCCGACGCACCTGATCGGCTGAAGCGAATGGGAGGGTGTGTTGGGCATCCACGGCCCCACCCCAAAACACGAAATCATCTCCGTAGTTCTTTTTCAAGTACCCAGGGTCCATTCCCGTTGCCGAGATCTGTACCGGGTTGAGGATGTCCACCCCCGCCTCCCGGAAGTCGTCGAGAAAGGCCACATTGGAGCCGCAGGAGTGGAAGAAGGTCTTCCAGCCGGTGTTGGCATGGACCCAGTCGTTCATCCTCTTGTGGTAGGGTTTGTACAGCTCCCGATACATCTGGGGGGAAATGAAGGGTCCGTTCTGGGCGCCGAAATCATTGCCGTTGATCTCGATCACCTGGATCCGCTCCCCCACCGCCTGCCAATACATCTCGATGTTCTTCATCTGGATCTCCAGGGTCAGCTCGAAGATCTCCCGGATGTACTCTTTGCGGGTTAGATGGGAGACGTAGAACTCCTCCGGATCGCGAATACCTTTGGGATGAGGGATATGGGGTCCAACCACGATGGCAATGTCCCCAAAGCTGCCGCCGCCGAAGTTGCCGAACAGGGCGTACTCGCTGTTTTCGAAGTACCAGCGGGACTGCTCCTCCAGAAAGCGCAGGTCCTCATCCCCGAACAATCCGTAGGTTTGTTCGACCCACTCGCGCGCATCCAGCCGAGTCTCATCGATCGGTTCCTGACGCACGATGGCGTCGAAGTAGAAACCGTCTTTGGGCATGCGGCCGGAAGCGGGAGCGCCGCGATCCCCCTGCGGATATTGAACAAGGTCTCCGTTTGGAAGCTCATCCCAGACGAAGTGCTGCGAGACTCGCACCTCGGTTCCGTCGAACAGGCGGAAAGCTTTCCAGTTCTCGTTCCGGTAGCCGAAGATCGTGACCGGCAGCATGATGCCGTAGACATCGACACCCAGGGCCCGGCGTACCGGCTCCTCCACCTCGGCCAGCATCTGGAAGGGCTCATAGACCCGCACCTCCCCCTCACCGATGCCGAGGGCTCGTTTCAGC
Organism: Spirochaetaceae bacterium; assembly: GCA_020353535.1. GTDB lineage: Bacteria > Spirochaetota > Spirochaetia > SZUA-6 > DRHE01 > JAFGQJ01. The sequence continues at coordinate 1,954,554 of CP070696.1, forward strand.
CGGGCATAGGCACTGGCCTGGATGCCGGTCACCAGGCTGGAACCCAGGTCCACCGGTACCCGATCCGGCTCCTCGTGGTCCAGGGCCAGCTGAACCCGTTGTCGGGAGGTCATGGCGGCTGATCCCTTTCATCTGCATGATCGCGGGCACGGTTTCCGCGCTGATGTTTCATCATCCCTCAGTACATCCCGATTCCCAGAAGGTTGCAGAGATCCTTCAACTCCCCGGTGATATCCCCGTAGGCCAGGATGTAGTGCTGTGACAGAACCTTCCGGGCAAACTCCTCTACGGGAATGTCGGGGACGATCTCCAGGCTGGGGAGCTGCGGAGCCGGGGGCTGCCAGCCCGCTTCCTCCCAGGAGCGGGGTGTCACCGCTTCCGCCGTGATCATGTGCAGGCTGTAACGGTCCCCGGCCGCGGTTAGCCTGCTCAGGGTGACCTTCCCGGTTTTCACCTTGGAGACGTTTAGTATTCCTTCTGCAAAACCGCCGAAGGCGGTGGGCAGCACCTTGACCCCGCCCTCCACCGCCTCGGAGGGCACGAAGTCGGGCACGCCCATCAGCATGCGGTCCTCGAACAGCTCGTAGAACTCGAAATAGGGGGCGATCTGACCGCTCGCGAATTTTACCATCAGCTGGGTGGCCGCTCCCAGGGTATCGTTTTCGGGAATGGTGCATACTCCCAGCTGCTCACCCAGGAGCATGAAGATCGGCGCCGGTGGATACTCCAGAAGCTTTTTCATGCCGTCCACGTCTATCAGGGAGACTGCATCGTAGCCCCGTTCGGCGCTGATATCCCGAACAGCCAGGAAGTAGCGGGCCGCCTTCTCCAGGGTTTGGGCCTGAGCTTTTTTCTCGAACTGCCAGTTGGTTTCCATGTCCCGGATCACTTTCTCCACTGCGGCGGAATCCAGCCGCTCGCTGCGCTGCACCATCTCCAGCATCTCGAAGCACTCGACCTCCAAACCGGTTCGAGCTTTCAGGGACGATCCGTCGAACATCGTGCCGT
>CP070696.1:1955661-1997817 GCA_020353535.1 Spirochaetaceae bacterium
TTGAGGACCTTCTTGCGTGTTTCCTCGTTCACCCGGTGAGGCGCATTGAGAACCCGGGAAACAGTAGCTATGCTCACTCCCGCGGTTTCAGCAACCTGATAAATCGTAGGATCCCGTCTCTTCATGAAAGGTCCTGTATATGAGAAGTAAGTGCTTTCATGAAACCTCTTTACAAATTATACGACCTCGGGTAGACTTGTCAACGGTTTTTCAGGCAATTTGTTATTGATTATGTTCGTTGGTTGTTTAAATCCACAGGGGAACTTTGATCCCGGCGATTATGGATGGACGCAGCACCCCGATTTCGGCGGGCAGCTGGTCTACGTTAAGGAGCTGGCCCTGGCCTTGAGTGCATTGGGACAGCGGGTGGATATCCTCACCCGCCGCATCGAAGACCCAGACTGGCCCGTTTTCGCAGGTTTCCAGGACGGCTATCCCGGACATGAGAATGTCCGAATCCTGCGTTTTCCCTGCGGGCCTCCCCGGTTCCTGCCCAAGGAGGAGCTCTGGCCGCATCTCGAAGAATGGGTGGCGAACATTCTTGCGTTCTACGATCGGGAGCGCTCCTATCCCGATGTGTTTGCCGGACATTACGCCGATGGTGGTCTGGCCGCCATCCTGATTCAGGAAAAACGGGAGACCCCGTTCACATTCACCGGCCATAGTCTGGGCGCACAGAAGATGGACAAGACCATTCACGACAAGGAGGATTTCGACGGGATTGTGGAACGCTTTCACTTTGACCGCCGCATCATCGCCGAACGTCTCTCTATGGCCAGATCCGCTCGCATCATCACCAGCACGGAGCAGGAGAGGAGGGAACAGTACGCCCATCGGCTCTATCGAGACGTGGTGGACCCGGCAGCGCACGGCAAGTTCGCCGTGATTCCACCGGGCGTGAATCTTGACATCTTCGGGCGGGATCGGAAGAACCGCTCTGAGGAGAAAACAGTCGGGAGGATCAAACGGATGATGGATCGTGGCATCCCGGCGAGTCGCCGGGAGCTCGCTACGGTGATCTGCTCCAGTCGACTGGACAGGAAGAAGAACCACCTGGGATTGGTCCGTGCCTGGGTCGTAAGTGAGGAGCTGAGGCGGGCGGCCAATCTGGTGATCGTGACCCGGGGTGTACGGAATCCTCTCCAAAGCTGGGAAGCGGATTTTAACGGAGAGGAACGGAGCGTGTTCGGGGAGATCGTCCGCCAGATCCAGGAGAACGATCTGCAGGGTTGTGTGAGCGCCTTTGATCTGAACAGCCAAGAGGAGCTGGCCGCCTGCTATCGGTACTTGAGCAGGAACAAGAGAGGCATCTTCGCTCTGTCGTCTGTCTACGAACCGTTCGGTTTAGCCCCCCTGGAGGCCATGGCCGCAGGTCTGCCCGCGGTTGTAACGCGAAACGGCGGACCGACGGAGAGCCTCCAGGATAATGATGGTGCGTACGGGATTCTCGTGGATCCGGAGAACCCGGAAGATATTGCCGGGGGTATCCTGCGGCTGGCCCGGGATGAATCATTCAGAGAGGCGATGTGGCGCCGCGGAGAGCAGCGGATTTTGGATCGTTACACCTGGCAGCGCACAGCTGAGGGTTATTTGGCGGAATTCAACCGAATCCAGGAGGAGACAGGCGCGGGAAAGCGTACGTTCAGGATTCCTGAAGATTTAGGGAAGTCCTGGTTGCGGAATCTATACTACGGGGGATCGGTATGATCGGGGACAAACTTATCATCAAGGACAAACACCGCCAAGCCGCCGAGCAGGTCATGGAACACATCCTGCCGCAGGTACGGAATTGCTCTCGGGTTTTCGCAATATCTATTGCCGGGGAATCCGGCAGCGGAAAATCGGAGACCGGTCAGGCCGTAGCGGATGCCCTGAACAAGCGGGGCTTCGAAACCATCGTGCTGCAGCAGGACGACTACTTTATCCATCCTCCTAAAACCAACGACCGGACCCGCCGTCGGGACATCGGTTGGGTGGGCATGCAGGAGGTACGGCTGGACCTTCTGGATGTCCACCTCGGAGAACTCCGCGCTGGGGCAGAGAAGATCGTCAAGCCTCTGGTCGTGTACGGGGAGGACCGAATCACCGAGGAAACATTATCACTGGAGGCGGTGGCTGTGGTGATCGCGGAAGGGACCTATACCACGGCTCTGGAGAACGTGGATGTACGGGTGTTCATCGATCTGACCTATCTACAGACGCTTCAATCCCGATTGGAGCGAGCTCGGGAAGCCCAGGATGAATTCCTGGAGAAAGTACTGGAAATCGAGCACCGTATCATATCGACTCACAAGAGGCGGGCACATCTTATCATCAACAGGGATTATCAGGTTGTAGCGGCGAGCTGACAGGGGGCTATGCTAGCGACGGCGTTGTACTTGGAATCCGTCTCCCCCAGATTTGGACAGATCCACCACAATCTCTCGTCCTCCGAATCCGTGGACGTTGCACTTGGCTTGAACCAGCACCCGAGAAACAGAATCCGGGATCGATACGCCGCTGAGACTCCGGGTAAAAGGCTGCTCGGTTTCATGGGGATGCGCCAGGATTCTCTCTCCCAGGATCTCCCCCGTACGTGGATCAACCACCCGCCAGGCGTCGGCGTAGTGATCCCAGCCTTCGTCGTTATGCCGAACCGTGACGTCGAATCGCCAGACCCCGTCCGACACCTCTGTAGCCCTTACGTGCTCTACCTGGGCGAAGTTTAGATCTGGATTGAAAGTCGGTTTGGAGGAATCCCCGGATCCTATCTGTTCATTTCCGCCATGTGCAAAAACAATGCTTACGACCATCAGTAGTGCTTCAACCAAGGAGGATCGAATCATTGCGCAAATTCCGTCTAGCCCTGCTCTACCGGGTGCAGCTCCCGGTAGGCCTTTTCACTCTTGGCCGCCATGATGAAATCGTTGCGGTGCAATCCCCTGATCTTGTGGGTCCACCAGCTCACGGTCACCCGACCCCATTCGGTCAGAATCGAGGGATGATGTCCTTCTTTTTCGGCCAGCGCACCGACTCTATTGGTAAACTCTAGGGCCCGGGAGAAATCGGGAAAGCGAAAACTTCGTTCGATCCGGAAGCTTCCGTTCTGTCTTTCCAGTTTCCAGTCCGGCACTTGAGGAAGGTAATCCTCTATTTCTGCCCGGGTCAGGGGCTGTTCCCCGCCTCGGCAGGCTGTGCATCTCATGATATCCAAGGAGCTCATAAACCCTCCTGAACCTCAATATAATAATTTCGTTGCACCTGCGGCCAGTTTTGATGGTTTTGCGTGGGTTGAAGTTCATAATTTTCCTCAAGCTTTTAAAAATCTTGTGAAACGCCCGGGTTGGGCTTCGCAGAGGGCCCCGGCGGGGCGATTCGCTATCGCCGAATACAGAACCGCAGGTCACCTGCGGTTGCGCTCCAGCCATTTTTCCGCATAGTCCACACACAAACGCTGGGAGAACAGCTGTGCCTTGGCGTAGCCGATCCTGCCCTTTCGGATCTGGTCTTTGCACTCCCTTTCGAAATCTCGTCCCAGGCGCTCGAAATCGTCGCTGTGGTAGTTGAAATCTTTGAATCGCTTCCAACGGCGGTGAGCCCCGACCTTCACGGGCGCTCCGGTGGTAACGATTCGCTTCCCGTGAAAATCGGCGCGGTCCTCGCCGAGATGCATCGAAGTATTGCAGCCGTGATCAACGCCGACGAGGAGCACCCAACCGTCCAGCTCATACACCCGCGCCAGCGGGGAGTGCTCGCCCAGCCCGAACTCCAGACTGTGGTCCTGCACGATCCTCAAAGCCTGCTCACCCCAGGCGGCGAATGAAACCTGGGGGTGGGCACTGCGTACCACGGAGGGAAGCGTGCGAAAACACTCCGCCACTACCCCCATGCCCCGGGTCGGTGTCAGCTCCGGATCGTAGGCGGGCATGGTTCTGCGGATCGTTTCCCACCACGATTTCGGTACCGGCGGATTCTCCCACAACGAGGGGTCCGAGAGATCTCCCGTGTGGGTGGGCATGATCAGAGTGCCGTAGCTGCGCAGCATCCTCTGCAAGGCCCGGATCACCGCCACCGGACCGCCGCAAACCCAGCCTATTGCACTCAGAGACGAGTGAACGATCAGCACCATGCCCGGTCGAATCCCTAAAGCGCGTAGATCTCTGGTTAGAGAATCGATGGTGACTGGTCCTTTTGCGGAAACTGCGATGGCCTGTTCTTCCTTGGTCATGGATCTTACCCTAGTTTCGGCCGGGAAGAACAAAAAACCGGCAGGAAAACTCTCTCCCGCCGGTTTTGATTTGATTGCTAGTTGATCCTGTTGCCGGATTGCTACCGGCTCAAGGATATTCTCCCGCTAACCGTTTTTACCTCAAAGGGAACCGTGCCGTCGCCCACCGTACCTTCGAGCTTGGTGCGCTTCTGTTCGATGACCCGAACGGGGAAATCGCAGGAGATCGATCCGCTCACGGACTGGAGCTTCAAATCGGCATCCAAAGCGGAGAAAACCTCCAGATCCACGGCTCCGGAAATCGTGTCGATCTCCACCGAACCGCCTGGATCCAGGCTGAGGATCTCTCCATGCACCCTTCCCGAGGTGGCGTTGATATCCAGAGTCTTACCGGCAAAGGCGAAGTTAATCGATCCGCTGATGGATTTGGCCCTCAAATCGGCGGATCGCTCGGTTTCGATGCGTCCCGACACGGTCTCCAGAACCTGGACGACCCCAGGTCCCATGTTTTCAATCCCTATGTCTCCGGAGATGTTGTTGGCCCGGATTTCCACAATGGAAGAGGGAACCTTGAGGTCGAATGATACGGAGCCGAAGGGGGACCCAGCAATTCTCCGGTAGACGGGGCGAATGCTCAGGCGCCTTCCCCGGGATTCGATTTCGATCTCGAACTCCTCGAGATACCTGGAGGAGCGAGCCTGCTTGATGTAGTGGACCTGGACGTAATCCTGGTTCCAAGCTTCGATACGGATCGGGCCCGAGACGTTCCTGATCTCCAGCTCGCCGAAGCTGCCCTCGACGTTTTCCGTGACTTCCTGGCTCTCCCAACCGGATCCGATGGTAAATCCCCGGCCCGCCCTGTCAAAGGATCGATAACTCTCCCCCTGATAGAAGGGCTCGATCCAGAGCAGATAAACCAGGGCGTACACGATCAGCGCTGCAGCCAGTAGGCCGAAGACAGGACCAAGAACGTCAACCCAGGTTCTTCTACTCCTCATCTTCCATCTTCTCCAATTCCCGCTGCATCAGCCGTTTCTCAAGGCTGCCACCCTGGTAGATAAACGCGCTCAGGAAGTGGGCTACGATGCCGATACCCCAGCCCAATGCCGGCCACAACCACCATTGATACCCGGACCAGGTGGTGTTGTTGATGATGGCCAGAACCACCATGACTACGGCGTAGATCAGAAAATGACGGATGAAGTCCATCTTTTTCATGGCGATCTTTCGAGCTCTTTCGATCTTTTCTTCTTGGGTTGCCATTACGTCCTCCTTAGAGAATTTTATTATTTGACAATTTTAAATTTAAAATAAATTAATAATTTTAATAAATACAGTCCATAATTTTATTTTTTAATCAAATATTTTAATACCCTGGCTGTTTGTCGCATACCCATAGGTTCCCGACGTCACAGACGACTCAGCGGCCCTTCCTTTTGTGTAACACTCCTGCTTGGTAAATCTGTCACTGCAATGATAAAAAAGCCCGTTTCCATGGGGGAACGGGCTTCGCATAGTGATGGTGCACCCGGCCGGCAAATGCCGGTACTCCGGCAGGCGCCCAGCCCAAGGGCGTCTGCGCCCAACCGAACCGGGTGTCGGCCTCAGGCCTGCTGGGGCTCCTCCGGGGGGGGTTCCGGTTTGTCCCGCTGTTCCTGGTCCCAGAAACGGGCCTTGAAGCGGGCTCGGAATCGATCCTTCCACTCCTCGTCTCGGGACCTGCGATGATCGTGATCCCAGCGGCCGGCCTTGAACAGGATGTGAGCCAGCAGGACGATTCCCCAGCTCTGCCAGTATGTCAGTGGATTCAGTCCGAAAACCTCCGGCATGATCCAGTTCCAGAGCAGCATGACCACCAGCCCGAACAGGAGGGCCAAAGCGGCCGCCAGCACGATGCCGCCGAGAATCATACCGCCTCGTATAAACGGTCGTCTGATATTGTGAAACATCTTGTTACCTCCTCTGGGGTGTATCCCCGTGTTGTTGGTATATATTTGCATTGTCCGCCGGGACGCCGCCGTCACGGCGGGAACCCAGCCCTGATTCCAAATCAGTTTCAAGCCAATTCATCGACGATCTCCTTGAGCTCGTGCAGACGGGTTCTCAGAAACTGAACGGCATAACGTTTACGGGCGATCAGCGTGCTCAGGGGAACGCCGCTTTGTTCAGAAATTTCCCGGAATGTCCTTCCTTCGATCGCCTGCTGGATGAAGGTGTCTCGCTGCTCAGGGGGAAGTTCATCCAGAGCCTCGATCAGTGCGTCCATGACCGCGGTACGAATCAGATCTTTCTCGATATCGATACCGCTGTCGGCGAGTAGCTCTTCCAGGGTGACCTCCTCCCTCTCCTGCTGAAGGCTGACTGTATTCCTCTTCCTGCGGTAGCGATCGATAATCTTATTTCTGGCGATGGTGTACAGCCAGCCGACCACGTTTTCTATCGGGTCGGTCACGCTGGCACTGCGGATCGCCTGGAAAAAAACATCCTGCAGCAGGTCCTCCGCTTCTTCCACGTTTGCAATGCGGGAGCGGATAAAAGCGAGCAGGGCTTTCCGTTCGTTTCTGTACACCTTCTCCAGGCGCTGCACCAATACTGCCTCCATATCAATTATAAAGACGCATGCGAAAGAATATTATTGTATTTGTCATTTTTTTCTTTTCCTTGCTTAACTTTTCCTAATCTCCTATGATAGGAGCGTGAATGGGTACGAGCGAAAAATTGAAATCATGAAACTATTGGAGGAGAAGGGGAAGGTAAATATCAATAGACTTGCCGAGGAATTCCAGGTAACGAAAGTAACCATTCGTTCTGACATAGACTCCTTGGAAACACGAGGTCTCCTGGTACGCACCCATGGCGGAGCGGTATTACCGGAAAACCATCACCGGGTACGTCGAATCACCCAGACGCTTCAAGAACGGAGGAAGGAGAAAGAAGGAATTGCGCTTGTCGCCCGGACTCTGATCGAACCGGGCTCTACTGTTCTAATCGACTCGGGCAGTACCACAGCTATTCTGGCTCGTAACCTAAAAAGTATGAGACTTACCGTCGTTACCAATTCAGTGCTGGTCCTTCAAGAGTTGGTCGGATCAGAAACAGTGAAGCTGCTGGTCTGCGGCGGTGTACTGAGAAAGTCAGATATGGCTTTGATAGGGGAGATAGCCCGGTCTTTCTACGAGCAACTCAATACAGATATCGTATTTCTGGGAGCAAACGGGTACTCAGTTGAAAAAGGCATTAGTTGTGCAAACCTGATCGAGGCTCAGACCAAGCAGCACATGATCAAAAGTGCTCAAAAGGTGTGCCTGTTGGCGGATTCCTCCAAGCAAAACAGGGTCGCATTGGCCCATGTCTGCGATTGGGAAGACATCGATATTTTAGTTACCGACAGCTTGAGTTCGGCTGACCGGGAAGCGCTGGCGGGCTATGGCGTGGAGGTCAAAACTATAAAAACGAAGGAGGAGGGAAGATGAAACGACTCATTCTTTTCCTCGGGGTTCTGGCCATCGTGGCCGGAACGGGTTTTGGTACACCCCAGGTAGAGGAAACCTGGCCGGATCCGGAACAAACCATCACCGTGGTGGTCCCCTATGGAGCAGGGGGAGGGACCGATCTAATTTTCAGGCCCGTTGTTGAGGAGATGAAAAAGCAGAGTCCCGCAAACATCATTGTCAGTAACGTGGGCGGCGCAGGAAGCGCTACCGGTACCAACGAGGTGTTGAACCAGCCGGCGGACGGCTACACGATGCTGGCCAGTGGTACCCATACTGTGGCCGCTACTCTCCAGGGTTTGACCGATGGCTACAGAGAGCTTGAGGGTATCGCCAGCTTGAACTGGGATCCCTTCATCATCGCGGTTTTGAGAGACAAGCCCTGGAACTCCATGAAGGCTCTTGTCGAGGCTGCCAAGAAGAATCCCGGCGTGATCAGCCTCGGAAACGCCGGTATGGGCGGAGCCACTGGGGTGGCCTCGGTGGGATTGAACCTGGCCTTTGATAAAAGTTTCAATGTAACCCCCTTTTCGGGTGGTGCGGACCTGCTGGCAAATGTATTGGGCGGTCATTGCGACGTAGGCATTTTTTCCCAATCCGAGATGCTGGCCAACCGTAACATGCTTAGACCTCTGGTCATCCTATATGATAAGCGCAGTGCCCTAGCTGACCTCAAAGATGTACCAACACTGAAGGAGGCGGGGTATGAAAATCTGAACGTACCCGGTGGCTCCTTCCGATCGTTTTCCGTAAAAAAGGGAACCCCTCCGGCGGTAAAGAAAAAACTGGCGGAGATGGTTGATCAGGCTTACAACAGCAAGGTATTTCAGGATTTCATGAAGGAGAAGGGCCTGCTGCCGGCTTACTACGAGCTGGACAGACTGGATTCCTACTTTGAGGAGCTGGTTGAAGCTTACATTCCGATTCTCAGAGAAGCGGGATTGTTGAAAGATTAGGGCTTACTCTTTACACTGCAGTGAGGAGGCAGCGCCCCTCTGAAGTAGGGTGCGCTGCTTCTCCTTTACATCAGGCAATGAAGTTCGGAACACGACGCGTCATTCCCCTCGTTTTCTTGGTTGTATCCCTACTCTATCTAGCGTTCAGTTTCTCCCTTGAGCAGTACAGGATGATCGGAGATGAGAGAGGCTGGGATCCAGGCTCTCGGGCTTTGCCGATCGCCATGGGTTTTCTCATGTTAGGACTTTCGATATACCTGATTCTGAATGAAACGGCGAAGGAACAGGCAGAAGGTTCGGTTCCCGCAGGCGCCCGTAATCTGATCCTGCTCACACTCATCATGAGTGTCCTCTACATCCTTGTGTTCCGCACTTTGGGTTTCATCCTCTCTACAGCCGTACTGCTGTTCACTTTGATCTACTTCAACTACCAGGAGAACGTCCGCCTGCGTTTGCTGCCCCGCTTTGCCGTCGGTCTTGCCGCGAGTGCCGCATTTGGGCTTCTGATCTACACCGCCGGCAGGTTCATTACCCGCGGTCTCTTCTTTCTGGGGAGAGCTCGAGGTTACGAGCTGTTTACCAGCAAGGTTTTCAGTGCTTTCGTGGTATTGCTCGCTGTCTCAGCTTTATTTGCGGGGCTTCTCGTTTCTTTCCGCAGGACCGTAAACAGGTCGGAGTTTCGCAGTATGCTCGTAGCCGGACTGGTGTCGGCGGGAGTAACAGAGGGTCTGTACCTGGTTTTCAAACAAATTTTTCTGGTCAACCTGGCCAGGGGAATCGTGTTCTGGTAATCGAGGAGATCCTGCAGTGGTGGAGTTGCTTTCCGGGATTCAACAGGTATTTAACGTCAATACGATTCTCTGGATCGCCCTCGGCGAAGTTCTCGGTATTATCATTGGGGCGCTTCCGGGGCTGACAGCCACCATGGGAATCGCATTGCTCCTACCGCTGAGCTTCCAGCTTTCCAGAGCCACGGGTATGGGTCTGCTTCTGGGTGTGTACTGTGGTGCGGTCTCGGGCGCCTCGATCCCGGCAATCCTACTGGGCATCCCGGGGAATCCGAACGCCATCGCTACCGTTTATGACGGGCAGGCCATGACAAGGAAAGGTCTGGCGGGGCAGGCTCTGGGAGGCGCGGTGGTGGCTTCATTCATCGGCGGGATCTTGAGCCTGATCGCGCTGTCCCTGTTCTCACCGCTCATCGCCAGATTCACTCTGGCCTTCGGACCTGCGGAAAAAGCCACCCTGGCTCTGGTGGGATTGACCATAATCGCCTCCGTATCGGCCAAAAATCTGGCCAAGGGTGTACTCACGGGGGCTTTCGGCTTGGCCCTGGCTATGGTGGGCACGGATCCCTTTACCGACAGTTTACGGATTCCCTTTCCCGAGCTGCTGGCCAAGACACCGCTGGTCGGCGGGATTAAGTTGATCCCGGCCCTGATCGGTCTGTTTGGGGTCTCCCAGGTTCTCTACGATCTGGAGCGCATCCAGGGCGGACGTCTTGCCCCGCCGCAGTTGAAGATCGAGAAAGTGTTTCCTCCGCTCCGCAGGATCGCCGGCATGTGGAGGATCATCCTGGAATCCACCGGAATCGGTACTCTTATTGGAGCGATCCCGGGAACCGGAGCCTCCATTGCCGTATTCTTAAGTTACGAGCGAGCCAAACGGATCACCGCATCGCCCAGGAGCAAGCTGGAGAAGGTAGGAAGCGGCTGTTTGGAAGGAGTGATGGCTCCAGAGGTTGCCAATAACGCGGTAACCGGGGGGGCCCTTATACCGGTCCTGTCGCTTGGAATTCCAGGGGATTCGGGAACCGCCGTGTTGCTCGGCGCCTTGTTGATCAAAGGGGTAGTGCCCGGATACCAGCTGTTCAGCCAGAATCTAAGCCTCGTTTACGCCATCCTTTTCGCTTTGCTTCTGTCGAATATCTTTATGCTCACCTTTCAGCTGCTGGGGGTCCGGCTTTTTCCCAAAGTGTTGTCGATCCCCATGGCATTGCTGCTGCCTGTAATTCTCGTACTGTCCATGATCGGAGCCTATGCCATCGAAGGACAAGCAGTGCTGGCTGCTACCTTCGACATGGGAGCTGCCCTCTTTTTAGGCATGATAGGCTATTATCTGAAAAAGGCGGACTATCCAACGGCGCCCATCGTTCTGGGGCTGATTTTGGGAGGATTGCTGGAGGTAAACTTTCGGCGGGCGGTGAAACTCGCAGGGGGGAACTACTTCGTCTTTTTCACAAAGCCTATAGCCGTTGTCTTCATAGTTCTGGCTGTATTCTCGGTGGCATTTCCTCTCATCCAAAAGAGGAGAAGGTCTTGAGGGTCGTTTTTTTCGGCACTGCCGGAGCGGTGCAGGACGCTGCGGACAGTAATGTCTGCTTTGCCGTTCGGGCAGACGGGTGCAGCTTCCTGGTAGATGCTTCGGGTTCTCCCGTCCACAACCTTATAAAGGCCGGCCTTGATCCGCTATCTCTTGATGCCCTGGTACTGACCCACAGCCATGCCGACCACATTTACGGGGTGCCTTCTCTGATCCACAATCTCTGGCTGATGAAGCGGAGTAAGCCCCTGCAAATAATCTCCAACCCACCAACCTCAGCAAAGACGATGGAACTCCTCGAGTGTTTCGGACTGTTGAAAAAGGAAGGGTTGTTCCCTATTGAGTGGATAGATGGCGAGAAGGGTGTTGTGGAGATGGCAGCCTCTTTGAACCTGAAGTTATTCCCGGTCCAGCATTCAATTCCCACATCGGGTATTCGGGTTGAAGAACGAGCGGTTGTTTTTGTCTACACCTCAGATACGGCTCCGTTCGATGGGTTGTTTGCCGCCAGCCGAGACTGCCAGGTGTTGATTCATGAGGCCTCCGGGGACATCAGTCGGGAGAAGTATCTAAATCAGGCGGGACATTCCTCCGCCCGACAGGCGGGGGAAGCTGCAGCCCGATCAGGGGTCGGCAGACTGTTCCTCTGCCACTTCGATTACTTTGCAGGACCTTCACCCAGGGATTTGCTGAAAGAAGCGCAGGCAAGTTTCAACGGTGATGTGGTTATACCAGAGCTGTTCCAGGAATACATGATTCGGGATGCCTAAACAAAACAACCAACTGAAGCACAGCAACCAAGCCGTTGTCTTCGACTACGACGGTACTCTCATTGACTCCAGGCGTGTGAAGGTGCGCAATTACAGAGACGCCGTTGAGACCGTATTCTCCCCGCCCGAAAGTATGCGTACTGACATCGAAGAATCCTGTCTTCGTACAATGGGGGCGAACCGGTTCGTTCAGCTCGAAGATACTCTGCGCGTTTTAGGAATGAGCGCCTCCAGGCAGCAGCGGGAAAATTGGAGCCTTTTGTATTCTGCCTTGAACCGCAGGACCATTCCGTCCGTTGCTGAATTCCCTTCCGTGCGGAGGCTTCTCAGCGGACTGGAAGAGGCTGGCTACGCCCTTTTTGCCGCTTCGGGGATCCTTGAGGCGGAGTTTCTCCAGGAGCTCGCAAAGCGCGGGTTCTCCCGTTTCTTCCTGGAGGCAAAAGGTGGGGACAAGGAAGCTTTTTTGAGGAGCTTGAAGGATAGGGGTTTCGCACCCATTCTGTTCGTCGGAGATACGATCTATGATCAACGCACTGCAGAAAAGGTAGGGGTGTCCTTTTTTCGAATCGACACGGAGGAAGATGTTCGCAAACTCGAAAGCCGTCTCCTGCCCACCTGATAGAGACGAACAATAATCCACGGCTTGACAGATGCCGCCCCACTAGGTTAACTCAAGGAGAAAAGGAATCTCACGAAAAGGAGCCAAAGAATGGCGCGATTTTCGAGACTCGAAGTTCTCAACACGATGCTGGATTCCGGTGTGGTGCCTGTGTTCTACAATCCCGACCTGGAAGTTTCGAAAAAGGTGGTCAAGGCCTGTCTGGACGGGGGCTTGAGGATCGTGGAGTTCACCAACCGGGGGGATCACGCCGTGGACGTGTTCGCCAAGCTCGAGCTGTACTGCCGGGCCGAGCTGCCCGACCTGATCCTCGGCGTGGGATCGATCGTGGATCCGTACAGCGCGGCCATGTACATCGCCCGGGGAGCGAACTTCGTGGTGGGTCCGCTTCTGAATCCGGAAGTGGCCCGGATCTGCAATCGTCGCAAGATTCCCTATTCACCGGGCTGCGGCAGTGCCTCGGAGATCTCCGAAGCGGAAGAGCTGGGCTGTGAGATCATCAAGGTGTTTCCCGGCGGACAGGTGGGAGGTCCGGCCTTCGTCAAAGCGGTTTTGGGACCCTGTCCCTGGGTCAGCATGATGCCCACCGGCGGGGTGGACTGTACCGAGGAATCCCTAAAAGCCTGGTTCGAAGCCGGTGTGGCTTGTGTCGGTATCGGCAGCAAGCTGATTCGCAAGGACCTGATACAGGCGGGGGATTTCGACGGCATCCGGGACAACGTAAAAAAGACCCTCCAGATCATTCGCAAGGTGCGGCCCAAGAAATGATGCCTGTTCCCAGCACCAAAGGGATGATAGTTGAAAGCGAGCATCGTTGAGTAGTTCTTCCGCGCCCATCGACCTGGCGGGCATCTTTCCTCCGATAGCCACGCCGTTCGACGAGAGGGGATCTGTCCGGCCATCCGCTTTGGAGCGGAATCTGGAATTCTTGAACCTGTACGATCTCAAAGGGGTTGTGGTGCTGGGCTCGAACGGAGAGTTCGTGCTTCTCACGAGGGAGGAGAAGCTCATAACCATCGAGACGGTCAGGGATTTACTGCCGCCCGGGAGACTCCTGATCGCCGGTACCGGCTGCGAAGCCACCCAGGAAACGGTCGAACTTAGCCGGAGCGCCGCACGTGCCGGTGCGGATGCTGCTCTGGTAATCACTCCCCACTATTACAAGAACCGGATGGACAGAGAGGCTCTGATCCGCCACTTTACGACCGTCGCCGACGACTCGCCGATTCCCATCATTCTCTACAATATGCCCGCTTCCACGGGGTTGGATCTGGACAGTCCCACGGTAACAGAACTGGCTCGCCATGGGAACATAATGGGGATAAAGGACTCCAGCGGCAACCTGAACAAGATGGCCCAGATTCTGGGGACAGTCAAAGGAGATTTTCAGATACTGGCCGGATCTGCGGGTTTTCTCCTCCCCGCCCTTTCTCTGGGTGCAGTCGGAGGTGTAGTCGCTTTGGCCAACGTGGCACCCGGCCTTTGTATCGATCTGTATCAGGCTTTTCTCCGCGGAGAGCTTGACCGGGCTGTGGATCTGCAGGTGCGGATCGTGGGCTTGAACAATCTGGTGACCCGGGAAGGTGGAGTACCCGCCCTGAAAGCTGCCCTGGACCTGGTAGGTCTGGTTGGCGGTCCGCCGCGACCTCCTTTGCAGCCTGCCGGCACAGAGATGAGGGAGCGATTGCGCCGCTCACTGTCTGAGCTGGATCTACTGGGCGAAGGCACAAACTAGAGAAGCGCTGCCGCCGTTTCATCATCTCAATCTTCGAGTCGCTCCAGGCATTGAGCCGCCGCGCCCAAGACACCCGCCTCGTTCTGCAGAGCTGCCGTGTGGATCTTCACTTCGGCGAGGGGGAGGGGCCAGGCGAAATCTGCGATGTACTCCTGGACGGGCTTAAGCAGTTCCTCTCCGGCCGCTGATATGCCACCGCCGATGATGCAGGCCTGGGGGTTGAAGATATTCACAAGATTGCCGAATACCCGGGCGATGTGCCAGGCGGTCTCCCGAACCACCTCCCGGGCCGAGGGGTCGCCGGCCCGGGCGCGCCGGAATATGGATTCAGCCGTGATCGACTGTATTGTCGCAGCACCTGCGGATCTCCGGGCGGACCTCCCGGCGGGCTTACCCCGGCCGGGCGCTGCCGGGCGAGACGTGGCCGGCTGAGGTGTGGCCGGTAGAGACGTGGCGGACTGAGGTGTCGCTGGCTGAGGTGTGGACCGCCGCGGCGAACCGCCGCGCTTGGTGATCTTTTCCCGGTAGCTCCGCTCGATTGCCGCGGCGCACGCGTACTGTTCGAAGCATCCCCTGCTGCCGCAGGTGCAGAACGGGCCCTGGGCGTCCAGACAGATATGGCCGATCTCTCCGGCCAGGCCCCTGGTGCCGCGAAATACCCTACCCTCCAGAACCAGAGCGCCTCCCACCCCCGCTCCCAGGGTGATCATGATAAAGGAGTCGTAGCCGACACCGATCCCGAACTGCAGCTCTCCAGCGGCGGCGCAGTTGGCATCGTTATCCGCAAATACAGGCAGGGTGAAATCTTCGCTCAGGTATTTTACCAGGGAACGGTTCTTGAAGGCCGGTAGGTTCTCCGAACCCTGAAGCACCCGACCTTCGTTGCGATCGATGAATCCAGGAGATCCGATGCCGATGGCCGATACGCTGACGCCGAGCTCGCGGCAGCGGCGGCGGATGCAGTGAGCAACCATGCCGAATATGTCGTCGTAGCTCTGGCCGGAAGAGATCTCCAGCCGCTCGGTTCCGTTCAGATTTCCTTTCTCGTCGACAATCCCGATTTTGGCAGCAGTGCCGCCGAAATCCACTCCGCAAAAGTATCGTTGTTTCTGCGCCATTACTTTGTCCCGCCTCGTTTGTCAGTGTACCATATTTGGAGAATTCTACTATCCCACCACGAGAAAGCGGGAGCAACAGCCGGTGGAGACGGCAAAGCCCAGCTAAGAGATCCTCCTTCTTGCCGATATACGAGACGCCTTGCAGAAAAAATAGCCACTGCACGTATCAAAGCGGGCGTAAATATCCGTTTCTTGAATAACAAAACGGAATCCTCTAATCTAAACGAAGAAAAAAACAATATGGCTATGATACGAGATAATGTCATTTTTGACGGCCTGAGTTCATACAATTCACGATGTAGTTTTATAGGAGTGGATGATGGGAAAGGGAAATGCAGTCGTAGGTCAGTCCGGGGGCCCGACGTCGGTCATCAACAGCAGCCTGGCGGGAGTGATCGAAGCCGCCGCCGCCTCCTCAGCGGTCGATCGGATATACGGTATGCGCTTTGCGATTGAAGGACTCATGGAGGACCGGCTGGTTGATTTGAGCGAAAAACCGAAGGGGATTTTGGAGAAGCTAAAGCACACGCCTTCATCAGCACTCGGATCCTCCCGCCACAAGATCCAGGAGCAGGATCTGCCCAAGATCCTGGATGTACTGAAAAAACACGATATCCGCTACTTCTTTCTGATTGGCGGCAACGACACCATGGACACCATTCATCGGGTCGAACAGCACTGCCGGCAGCAGGGCTACGAGCTGTTCGGTGTGGGTATCCCAAAAACCGTCGACAACGATCTGTTTGGAACCGACCACACTCCCGGTTTTCCCTCCGCCGCCCGCTGCAACATCCTCAATGTGCTTCAGGCCGGCATCCTGGCCCGGGACATGCAGAGGGTGGACAGGTACGTGATCTACCAGTCGATCGGAAGGGACGCCGGCTGGCTCAGCGCAGCCACTGCAGCCGCCAGGAGACAGGAAGCCGAAGCCCCGCACCTGATTTATCTTCCGGAGGTAGCCTTTGAAAAGGAACGGTTCCTCGCCGATGTGGAGAAATGCATAACCAGGTACGGTTGGGTTTCGATTGTCTGCGGAGAAGGCCTGCAATACGCGGATGGAACCCCGGTCAGTGCCTCCCAGACAACGGACAAGTTCGGCAATATCGAGTTCGGTGCCATGGCCGGTGCCAGCGTGGCTTTGAATCTGCACAGGATGATCATGGATCGTTTCGACTTCCGGGGTGAGTTTCAGATCACCGAATCTTTGATCATGAGTGCCATGGATCGCTCCGTCGACCTGGATCTTCAGGAAGCCTACGATTGCGGCAGGAAGGCCGTGGAGCTGGCCACCGGGGATACCTCCGGTGTCATGGTCACGATCGCGAGAACTTCCAACGCCCCCTACCGGGCCGCCTACCAAACCGCGCCCCTGTCCGAGGTGGCCGAAAAAAGTAAACCCATGCCGCGGGAGTATATCAATTCCGATGGTAACTTTGTAACTGACGAATTCTACGAGTATATTCGGCCGCTGGTCGGGGATATCCCCGAGTTTGCGGTGCTTTGATTGCAATTGAGGTTATTGAAGAACTTCAATTCCAGAATAGCCAAGGAGGAACCATGAACTTAAAGAACGCGGAGTATTCCCGCTACAAGCTCGTCCAGGAGATGATGCAGACACCCGACGTCATCCGACGCTTCGACGCCAAAGCAGCGAAAGAGTTCGTACCCGCGTTGAAAACAGCGGGGCGCCTGTTTCTGACCGGAGAAGGCTCCAGCCGGATCTTTCCGGCCAAGCGAGCCATCTATGACGGCTTGAAAAAGGCGGATGCCCTGTCGATCGCCACCGACGGCGCCACCCAGGCTCTGGAGTACGATCTGTCGGCATACGCGATTTTCGGCGCTTCCAACTCCGGGAAGACTAAGGAGGTGGTACGGCTGTTTCAGAAGCTCAGGGAGGCCGGCCATAGGGCTTTGTTTGCCCTGACCGCCTATGAGGATTCGCCCCTGGACCAGCTGGCTGCGGTCAGCCATATCCTGATCAGCGGTAAGGAGGAGGCGGTGGCCGCCACCAAGACGGTGGTGGAGCAGGCTCTGTTCTACGATAGCCTGCTGCGGGCGCTGCGGGGCGAGCCCATGGCGGATCTTGAGGATCTGGCGGACAAGGTTGAGGAAGCCCTGACCGCCGCTATTGATCCTCGGCTGGTGGAATGGGCTAAAAACGCCTCTACGATCTACTTCGCAGGCCGCAATACCGGCGTTGCCGAAGAGCTGACCCTCAAGACCAATGAGATCACCCGCAAGAAAGCCGATTTTCTGGAAGGCACCTACGCTGTTCACGGTATCGAGGAGGTCATGGATGCCCAGGAAGTTGTCGTGGTGGTGCATCCTTTCGAATCCGAGGAACAGAAGTTCCGCGAATGCCTGATTGACGGAGTCGGTCTGGAAGTCCTGGCCATATCCACACGGAAGACGAGTTTTCCCACCATGGTCATTCCCGACGCCGGTGATTATCAGAGCTATGTGGAGATCGCCGCAGGTTGGAACCTGCTGGTAGAGATCGGCATCGCTCTGGGCATCAACCTGGACAAGCCGCAGCGAGCCCGCAAAGTGGGAAACATCTACCAGGGAAACTGATGGGCCAGTACTACGCGGCCGTTGACATCGGAGCCACCAAAACCACCGCCAGTGTGTCCTCCCGGGACGGGATCCTCGCCCGGGTGTATCAGCTCACTAAAAAACGGGGGAACGAGGCGACAGTGCCCCGGCAGGTCGATTTCCTCATCGCCTGCGCCTGCCAGCAGGCCGGAATCGTGAAGGGTCAAATCGCCGCCGTGGGTATCAGCACGGTCGGTCCTTTCGAAAAACGCGACGGCCGTTTGGCTCTGGCGGCGCCGAATGTGTGCGGCGCACTTGGCGGCGAGTGTGAGGGCAGGGAAAACGACTGGACCCTGGTACCATTGGAGGAGGAGTTGTCAGGCAAGTATCGCCGTCTTCGCATCGCCAATGATTGCATCAGCGCGGCTGTGGCGGAGCGCAGCTTCGGCGCGGGTCGGGGCCAGGATGACCTGCTGTATGTAACCTGGAGTACAGGTATCGGCGGCGGTGCCTTCGTCGACGGCCATCTGCTCACCGGCAAGAACGACAATGCCCTGCATCTGGGGCACATCGTAATGAGTTATCGGTACGCCGATGAGCCCCGCTGCGGTTGCGGGGGACGGGCCCATCTGGAGGCGCTGGTAGCCGGTCCGGCCATTGCCAGAGAATACGGGGAGCAGCCGCCTGAGGTTTTCAGGCGCTGTAGAAACGGAGATAAGCGGGCTGAAGCGCTGATTCAGCGTGTGGCCAGGGTCATGGCCATAGGTTTGTACAGCGCGATTGCGCTGCTTGACAGCCGCCTGATCATCGTTGGGGGAAGCGTCTCTAAGAATTGGGATCTGCTGGAACCCCTTGTGGTGACGGAGTTCTACAAACAGTTCCCGGCTCTCACCCGGGAGGTGGTCCTAACGCGCTCACAGCTGGATCAGTACCTTGGGGATATGGCGGGTTTAAGCCTGGTAATGCCGGACAGCTGGATCGCGGATTGGCAGGAAACGCGGCCGTGGGAGAACGCACCCGAGACAACGGTACTGGATCCGGAGGTAGTCTGATCGGGACGCAGAGCATGGGGGGAATGAGCATGAGGGGTAATGAGCATGAGTGAGATTAGCATAGGTAAGCTTAGGGATTTCTCCAAAGGATTCGTACCCGCGGAATATGGACAGGAGTGCCGGGACGAAGATCTGCGGCGTTTTCAAAAGGGGGAGGACAAGACCTACAAACCCCTGAGCTCGGAGCAGATCGAGGTACTGGTGAAGAACAACAACACCGCCGAGGACTGGGACCGTATTTTGGTGACCGGAGAGTTTGATCCTCGTCTGGTTCGCAACTGCGAGTTCTGGGGTCTTGTACGGATCGGAACGCTTTCTCCGACCTTCCTGGAATACCACGAGCTCAGGCTGCCGGTCGGGCTCTCCAACAGCACCATCATAAGCTGTGACATCGGCGACAACGTGGTGATGCGCAATGTCCACTACATTGCCCACTACATCATCGGCAACCGCGTAATCCTGTTCAACATCGACGAGATGATCACGGTGAACCATGCCAAATTCGGCAATGGTATTGTGAAGCAGGGTGAGCCGGAATCCGTGCGGATCTGGCTGGAGGTGGGCAATGAGAACGGCGGTCGTAAGATCCTGCCCTTCAACGGCATGCTCCCCGCCGATGCCTACATCTGGTCCCGCTACCGGGAGCGGGCGGATCTGCTCGCAGCTTTACAGGAGATGACCGACGGGGCAGCGGACAACCGGCGCGGACATTACGGAATCGTGGGGGATCGTTCGGTGATCAAGAACAGCCGCATCATCAAGGACACCCTCATCGGCAGCGATTGCTACATCAAGGGAGCCAACAAGCTAAAGAACCTCACCATCAACTCGAGCATGGAAGAACCGAGTCAGGTCGGGGAAGGGGTGGAGATGGTCAACGGGATCGTAGGCTACGGGAACAAGATTTTCTACGGGGTAAAAGCGGTGCGCTTTTTTACCGGACGAAACGTGCAGTTGAAGTATGGGGCAAGGTTGATCAACTCCTTTCTGGGCGGGAACTCGACGGTCTCCTGCTGCGAGATCCTCAACAACCTGATCTTCCCTTTTCACGAACAGCACCACAATAATTCCTTTCTGACCGCCTCCACGCTCCTGGGCCAATCCAACATTGCGGCGGCGGCCACCATCGGCAGCAATCACAACTCCCGGGCGAATGACGGCGAGGTTCTGGCCGGACGGGGATTCTGGCCCGGTTTGGCCTCCAGCTTCAAACACTCCTCCTGCTTCGCCTCCTACGCCTTGATTGCCAAGGGGAGCTATCCCTGCGAGCTCAACATCACCCTTCCCTTCGCTCTGGTGAGCATGGGTGAGGACCAGCGGACCATCCAGTTGATGCCAGGCTACTGGTTCGAGCACAACATGTACGCGGTGGTGCGAAACGCCAACAAGTATCGAGCCCGGGACAAACGGGTAGTCAAGGAGCAGAACATTGAATACGACTTTCTGGCTCCGGACACCGCCGAGGAGATGATCCGGGGTATGGAGACCCTCGGTTCAGCCATAGAAGAACATATCGGACGGCAGCTTAGCCCCGAAGATTTCGACAACTATGGGGATATCGATGCCTCCCTGGAGCTATGGCTGGAGGGTATGGCCTACAAACGCAAGGTAAGAATCCTCCACCCCCTCCGCGGCTATCTCTGGTATCGGAAGATGCTGCGTTTCTACGGAGCCAGAGAGCTGAAGAGCGCAGTACAGCGGGCTTTTGAAGGTCGGGCGCCCGGCTCAGGGGCGCCCGGCTCAGGGGCGTCGCACCGGCGCACCGCCGACGAACGCAGCGGTGATGCAATTGCAAAAGATATCAGGAAGCGCTACGCCAATTCCTACCGCAGATGGGCGAACATCGGGGGTCAACTGATACCTGAGCCGGAGCTCGAGAATCTGATTCGCAACGTCTGTGATCGGCGTATAGCCTCCTGGGAGCAGCTTCATCAGGCTTACGACGCGGCCTGGGAGGCGTACCCGGAACAGAGAATCGCGCATGCCCTTTACTGCCTGCTGTATAGCTACAAGCTCGAGATGAAGGATCTCAGCCTTGATTTGATACGTGAATGCCTGGAGGAGTCGGCCCGGATTGCAGAGGAACTGCTTCAGCGGGCCTACGCTTCCAGAAAGAAGGATTTCGATAATCCGTATCGCCAGGCTACCTTCCGCGACCCCGTGGAGATGGAAGCGGTTTGGGGCAAACTGGAGGACATATCCTTTCTCAAGGACTACACCTCTGAGATCGAGGGCTACCGTCGGGAAGTACAAGAGTGCCTGGCCGCTGTTTCTTGAACTCCCGGCCGGATATCAGTACATTAGCCGCACAATGATGGATACAGAAATCGAGGCCGTTGTTTTTGACTTCGGTGGTGTTCTGACCCGGGCACCGCTGGATGGTAACATCGAGACCCTGCGGGCTCTCTGTGGGCTGGATCGTCCGACCTTCGACAGGGAATACCGGCTACAACGTTTCGATTATGATCGAGGCACCGTGGACAGCCTGCAGTACTGGACCCGGATCATGAGCTTCGGGGGTGCGGCCCCCACGCAGCAAAGCATCCGCTCCCTGATCGAGGAGGATACCGCAGGCTGGACGCGGCCGAATGAAGCGGTCCTCGCCTGGGCTTGGCAGCTGCAGGAGGTGGGAGTCAGAACCGCCATCCTCTCCAACATGCCGCGGGACATACTCGTCCGGATTCAGGATCGCTTCGATTGGATCAAACGTTTCGAAGTGCGGATTTTCTCCTGCAACCTGGGCACGATCAAACCCGAAGCGGAGATATATCAGGCCTGTATGGAAGCCCTCGAGTTGAAAGGATCGAAAATCCTGTTTCTGGATGACAGCTCTGAAAACGTAAAGGCGGCCAGGCGGTCCGGGATGAGAGCCATTTTGTTTCGTGAGTTGGTAGAAGCTCTCCGGCAGATCGCACAGAAAGGTTGGCTGCCCGCACTACAAGCCGCGAAACAGGAGCAGCGATGAAGGTTCCTCTATCGGCCTATCTTACCAACAATAAACACCCTCTTAGTCGGCTCGTCCGCATCCTCTCGAGGGAGTTTCCCTACGTATCGATTTTATCCACCGACTCGATCGGGATGCGCTATTCGGTTCGCGGGCGCGTAGTCGATGTGCGGCAGAGCGACTGGTGTGAGCGGGGATCGGTGATCAGGATACACGACGGTCACGGCTACTCGGAGTACTCTTTCAACAGTCTTGAGGGAGATGAACAGAAGCATATCGAATCCCTGGCCGCGGAGATCCGAGATCGTTTCCAGAGCTCTTCGCTGGTTGTCCAACAGCTGCCCTTCAATCGCCCCAAGCTTCCCGCTATTATCGAACAGCCCCTGTCCGGCACTTGGCAGGGGGAGGTTGGAATTCTCCCGGATACGGTAGATGTTGCGGAGACGACCAGTCGGCTTACAGCCCTCAAGGATCGGGCCTTTGCCGAAAGCCCGTATCTGGTGGACATGGAGGTTCGCTTCGAATACATGCGGGTATCCAAACTGTTTGTCTCGAACAAGCGGGAACTGGAACAATCCTACCTTTGGACCCAGGGGTACCTGATTCCCGTCGTGCGCAGGGACGAGGCGACACGGGAGATGTACGCATCCTATTCGGGGCTCAAGGGAGTGGAACTTATCGATGAGATGGAGGCGGGACTGCCGGAAACGATGAACATAGCCGTGCAGCTGCTCGATGCCGGGCGTATCGAACCGGGTGAATACGAGGTGATCCTCTCTCCGGGCATCGCCGGGCTGTTGGCTCACGAATCCTTTGGTCATGGTGTGGAGACGGACATGTTCGTCAAAGGCAGAGCCAAGGCGGCGGATTACATCGGCAAATCCGTGGCCTCTACGATCGTGAACCTCCACGACGGCGCCCGGGCAGCCGAGCAGACCGGTTCGTATTGGTTCGACGACGAGGGTGTTTTGGGCGGGGACAGCCTGGTGATCGAGAATGGTATCTTTAGGAACGGTATCTCGGATCTGCTCTCGGCGCTGCGTCTAGGCACCTCCCCCACCGGTAACGGCAAGCGGGAATCTTTCGAGCGAAAAGCCTACGCCCGCATGACCAATACCTTTTTCACAGCCGGAAGCGACAGCCTGGAACAGATGATCGCCTCTGTTAAAAACGGTTATCTGCTGGAGAAGTTTCTATCCGGTATGGAGGATCCCAAGAACTGGGGTATCCAGGGGCAGATCCTCTATGCCCGCGAAATCCGGGACGGTAAGCTGAATGGCCGGATTGTATCGCCGTTGTTCATGTTCGGCTATGTGCCGGAGGTTCTGGGATCGGTGAGCATGCTGTCCGGAGAGGTGCAGCTTGCCGGAAGCGGCATGTGCGGAAAGGGGCACAAGGAGTACGTGAAGACCTCCTTCGGTGGTCCTTACATGAAAACGGTGATGAGGTTGGGATGATGATTGAAAGGTTGCGGCAAGTACTCGGCGGCGTTCGGGGAGTCAGCGCCTGGAGGATCATTGATCGGCAAATCGAAGGGCAGGAGCTGTTTTTCGTGCGTCGTGACGTGGATATGCAGCGTTCCAAGGACGTTCGCCACACCGCCGTCACCGTATACCGGGATTTCCAGGAGGGGGAGAAAAAATACCGTGGATCGGTGGTTATCCAGATTCATCCCACCTATTCGGAGGGGGAGATCCGTTCCCTTATCGAGCAGAGTCTGGATTCCGCCCGCTATGTCCGCAACGAAGTCTATCCGTTGGTGGAGCCCCGTTCCGAATCCCCGCGGTACCCTGAGAGCAGTCTTGTCGCCCGGCCACTGGAGGAGTGGCTCTCCCCCTTGGCCGAGACGATCTACTCCCAGGAGAATGAAGGGGCCAGCATCAACTCTGCGGAGATTTTCCTCAACCGGACCGATACCCGCATCGTCAACTCTCTCGGTCTCGATGTCTCCTTCCGTAGGTACGCAGGCTATGTGGAGTTGATAGTCGAAGACAACGGAAAGGCTCGGACCGGTGGATCGAACGGGGAGGTAGAATTGTACAGGGAGATGAGCTTTTCGGAGTTCGACGCGGATACCCTGGCCGCCCAGGTCCGCGAGCAACTCCGCTACTGCCGTGACCGTGCCGCGGCGCGGCCGACACCTCACCTGGGACGCTTTCCAGTGCTGATCACCGGGGATCCGGTAGCGGATTTCTTCCAGTACTACCTCACTCACTCCGCCGCGGAGAGCGTGTACTCCGGCTTATCCACAGCGAAGGTGGGACAGAGCATCCAGGGGGACGGAATCAGCGGTGACCGTTTGACTCTGACCCTGGAACCCTTTCTGAAAAACTCGCCTGTCTCCGCACCCGTGGACGCCGACGGATTTGCCCTTGGCTCGGCGCGAATTATTGACTCAGGCACGCTGGAGCGTTACTGGGGTCCCTTGAGATTCTGCCACTACCTTGATGTAGCGCCCACCGGGGCTATCGGAAATGTTATCGTCGCTCCGGGCTCGAAGACAGGCAAAGAACTTCGTCAGGAACCGCATCTGGAGGTGGTCTACTTTTCCGCCTTTATCAGCGAACCCTTGACAGGGGATTTCGGGGGAGAGATCCGTCTGGCCTACTTCCAGGACGCGAACGGAAAGCGATATCCCGTCAGTGGAGGTTCGGTGTCGGGTAACATTCGGGATGTTCAGGCTAAGATGCACTTCTCCCGGGAAATCCGGAGCACGGCGGGATTTCAGGGACCCCTTTCGATTCTCCTTCCGGAAATCAGCGTGGCCGGTGCCGCTTCTACCTGAAACGAATGCGGATGCTTTCCTCGATCTCCACCTTGATCCCCGGATTGTCCTTGACCAGCTCCTTCATTTCCTCAACCGTATTGGGATTGGCGCTCAGCAGCTCCTTGAACTTCTCCTCGTTTTCAAGGATCTTGGCGAAGTCGATATCCATCAGGGTAACAGTGGAGCCGTCCACGTAGCTGGCATTGGTCTCGGTAATCCGGCCGTTGACCTCAACGGCGATTCCGATGTGCATATCCTGGTACAGCTCCCGCATCATCTCCATCATTTCAGGATTGCTGTCTAAATCCGCCTCAGCCTCCGAGGATTCCTCCTCCTCTTCAAAATCCATATCCTGAGGGTAGAGGATCTCCAGGGTGGCGGTGCTTCCCTTCGTGAAGTTGAAACGCAGCCACTCTTCCACAGGACCTTCCTCCTGTCCGCCCGTGGGAGGGGGGCTCACGTTTTCTCCGGGATTTTGATTGATCTGGATCTTGTTGATATCGGAGAAGCTGTAGATCGCCTTGTATCCGGAGCCACGGTCGGTCTTAACCGTTTCGGCTGAGACGTAGCGCACTCCTTCGCCCATGCTGGCGGCCTTAGCGGTGAGCTCTTCCTCGTCGACAAGATCTTCTTCCTCTTCGCTGTCCTCCTCGCCGCCGAAGCTCTTCATCAACTCCATGAAGGAGTCGCTGATCACCACGGTTTCCTCGATCGTGCCACTGCCGTCTTTGTTGACACGCAGCAGTATAATCGACTCAAAACAGCCCATCAGGGCTAAAGAGAGCACGAGCAGAACGATAACTTTCAGGGCTTTCATGAAGCCTCCTTTCTCTGCCTGGATATTATTTAAAAAAGAATATACGGCCCTGGTTCTCGAATTTCAAAATTTTTTTACCGAGCTCGAACTTTGGGCCGGCCGAGTACATCACAATCTGCCAGGATTTCAACCGGTGTTTCCTGATTTCGCAATCTGGGCTAGAGCGGCTCGCCTGTCCTCACTGAAAAGCAAAGTTTCCCGGATGCCCAGCTCCCGGGCTGCATAGCGGGCCACATTCTGGTTCAGCCAGTGAGGCTGGTGGGCGTCGGAACTAAAAACGAAGAGAAAGCTGCCGACGAAAGGTCGAAGAGTCCGCCAATTGTTGCGCCAGGTGTAGCGGTTGTTGATCTCGATCAGACACTCGGGAGGTACGCGGCGCAAATCGGTCTCCAGGACCAGGGGGTGGGCAATGATCACGGGTTTTCCCGTGGCCAGCAGCCGTTCCGCTCCCCGGTAATCCTCCCCCCGGTCGCGGCAGTGATAGACGTAGTAGCGCACGTCCACCTCTTCGGCCTCCCGCAGCCAGTCCGCTCCGTTTACCTCAGTGCCGACCAGAAGCCCGCAGGCGCGCACCGTATCCGCGTAGGTAGGAAAATCCTCGGCAATCGATTCCAGATGATCGCTGATTCCGATGATGCGTGCATGAGCAATCGCGGCCACCAGCTCAACTGTCTGTTCCGGCACCACGGCGCTGTCGCTCCGGGAGAAGATCGTGTGGATGTGCAGATCTTGGGGAAGGCGGTTCATCTTCTTGCTTTCCTTGGTTGATATCGAATTATGGGGTGACTCTTTGTACACCAGTCTTTCAGATTATTCCAGAGGGCGAGTGACCGAGAAGCCGGTCCTCACGACCGGGCGGCTGATGCCCTGGCGTTAAAACGGTCCCCTACCGGTATTCGCGAAAGGCCTCGAACAGGGCCAGCAGATTTTCCACGGGAACGCCCGCCTGGATGTTGTGAATCCCGGCGAACACGAAGCCGCCGCCTCTTCGCAAGATCTCAACTCTTTCCCGGACCTCACGTCGTACCTCCTCCGCCGTGCCGAAAGGCAATGTCCGCTGGGTGTCCACGCCGCCGCCCCAGAACACGATCTGCTCTCCGAAGCGCTCCTTGAGGTCCTTTGGATCCATCCCCGCCGCGGCGGTCTGCACCGGATTGAGAATGTCGAAGCCCGCTTCTATGAAATCCGCTATCAGTTCCACCACCGAACCGCAGGAGTGGATGAAGGTCTTCCAGCCTGTGTTTTTATGCAGCCAGTCGTTCACCGTCTTGTGAAAGGGCTTAAACAGATCCCGATACGACTGTTTGGAGATGAAGAGGTTATTCTGAGCACCGAAATCCGTACCGCTGATCAGGGTGACGTGCACCTTGTTGCCCAGCTTACGATGCAATTTGTCGAGATTTGCTATAGCGACTTCGCACTGACGTTCGAAAACCCGATACACGTACTCCTGCCTGGTAACCGTGCTGATGTACCACTCCTCGATATCTCGTATCCCCTTCGGATTTTTCAGCCAGGGAGCGGGGACCAAGGCGATGTCCCCGAAGCTGGTGAAGCAGAAACCGGCGAATACCGCCTTGTCGGTGTGACTGTGCAATCTATCGGTTTCGGCCTCGAAGTATCCCAGCTCCTCCTTGGAGAGCGCTGAAAACTCCTCGGCATTGTCGGCGGGATCGAGTTTTTCCTCCTCCAGCGGCGGTTGCCGTACGATCTCGTCGAAGTAGAATCCCCCCGCGGGCATCCGGCCGCTGGGAGCGGCGCTCTGATCACCCTCGGGGTACATCAGTATGTCCCCATTCGCCTCTGGAACTGTGTTGAAGCCCGCCGGTACCAGTACCGGGGTGCCGTCGGCGAGGGCCCATGGTTTCCAGCCCTCCCGTTTGTAGCCGAAGAGGGTGGTTGCGGCGGGCACCTGGACCACGTCTACCTCCAGGGCATCCACCAGGTCCATTGCCACCTCCCCCAGCATCTGATAAGGATCCAGCACTTTCACCGGCGTACCCGGAGAATCCAGCTTCAGCGCCTGCCGCAGCTTGTACACCGAGCTCACGTGCATGCCTGTCAATACGCTAGCGCCCAGATCGAGGGGCACCCGATCCGGTTCCTCATGATTGAGGCTTCTCAACACCCGTTCCCGACTGTTCATACGGCTTTTCTCCTGAACTCAGATTTCTGCGCGTATGCCGGCTCTGTCTATACTGGCTCCGTCGGCCGCGCGGCAGGGGAAGATCAGCGAACCGAAGTCCCGGTCATCCCGCTTGAGATAATGCCGATAGAAGGCTTGGATGACATGTTCGACGAAGGATTCCACTCGGTTGTTCTCCACCAGGCTGACGGTGCAGCCGCCGAATCCCGCCCCGGTGAGCCGTGAGCCCACCGCGCCGGCTTCCCGGGAGATCTGGACCAGCCGCTCCAGCTCCTGACAGCTGATTTCGTACAGGTCCCGGCAGCTTTCGTGAGATCGGTTCATCAGCCGGCCGAATCCGTGAATATCCCCCGTTTCGAGCGCCTGTACTGACTGCTCGACCCGGCGTCCCTCATCGATCACGTGGCGGTAGCGCTGCTGCAGTTTGAAGCCCTCCGTCGGTTGGGGAAAGATCGTGCCGTCCCTGCGTTGGCAGTACAGGTGAGCCGTTTTCTCGGGCTTCTGACCGAGGATGGCGGCAATCTCTTCCAGATGATACGGATGCTCGTGGAATGCGGCATCGGCGATCGTCCAAATCTCCCCCTCAGGGACGGCCAGCCTGTGCTCGTTCAGGTCCCCCAGCAGAGCAACGGGTACCTCCCGGCCGAAGCGATCGCTGAGGGTTTTTTTCAGTACCGCCGCAGCCAGACGGCACTCGATGGGCCGGCGGTTGTATTTATCCAGAGCTTCCGCGGTCTTGGCCGCCTTGACCGTGCTGTCCGCCACGACGATGGAATAATCATCGGGCAGCGGAGCCGGTCGGATCTGGAGCGGAAAAAAGTCGATCTTGACTGCGTGGCCGGATCGGCCCATCAGGGAGATTGCCTGGTCCATGCCTCCTCCCTGGGTTCCGACGTAGTGCTCCGCCCCGGCCAAAAGATCCGCCAGCTCCAGCTTCCCCTCCACTGTGGTGTGAAGATCCAGGTCGTTCACGGCCAGAAAGATCAGGGCGCACAGCACCACCAGGGCGGAGGAGGAGCTCATACCTGCAGCCGAGGGTATATTGCCGTCGAAGGTTGCCTCGAATCCGCGGAAGCGATCCACGCTGCGCCGCTTCTGCCGGAAGAAGTCGAGCAGTCCCTGCACCGCAGCCTTGCAGTAGTTTCCCCAGTCCCCGGTGGAATAGGAGGGGATGGACTCCTCGATCTGGAAGGATCGCTCGGCGAAGACCGGATCCGTGTTGATCAGGATGATCTGCCGGTCTTTCCGCGGGGCGAACACGGCTGCGATATCCCGGTCCACGGCCATGGGGAACACGGGCAGACCATTGTAGTCGGTATGCTCCCCGATCAGGTTGACCCGGCCTGGGGCCCTGGCTATACCCAGCTCCCTGCTGTGGAAGCGGGCCGAGTGGGTTTCGACCATTTTCCGGTGGCGCCCGCCGTCTCGATCCATGTCTTCCGGGACGCTCACAGCTTCACCCCCACCGGATACCGACCGTAGCTCAAAGCCGAATCGAACATAGCCATCACGTTTTGCGGGGGCACATCGTCCTGGATGTTGTGGGCAGGGGCGAAGATGTATCCGCCCCCCGGCGCGAAAGCGGCCATGCGCTCCTGCACCTCAGCCTGTACCTCCTCAACGGATCCATGGGGGAGCACGTACTGTTCGTCCACCCCGCCGTGAAAGACCACCCTGTGGCCGAAGCGTCGCTTCAGCCCGGCAGAGTCCATGTCCCTTGCCCGGGGTTGGACCGGGTTGATCACCTCGACGCCGGAGTCGATCAGGTCGTCGAGCACATCCCTGATAGAGCCGCAGGAGTGCAGATAGATTTTGGCCTCGGTTCGTTCTTTGATGAAGCGGTTCAGCTGCCTGTGGGCCGGCTGAAGCATGTCCCGATACAGCTGCGGTGAAATCAGCGGACCGGTCTGCATCCCGTAGTCATCCGAGGTTTCAACGATCTCCACGTACGGACCGACGGTGGAGAGGTAACGATCGATAATGCGCAGCTGGATCTGCAGGATCCTGTCGATCAGCCGGTTGGCGAACTCCCGGTTGATCAGGAGGTCCTCGAAAAAACGCTGAAATCCACGCAGCGCCTGGGCCTGTTCGAAGATGCCGTTCCCGATCGAAGCCGCCACCAGGGCGTAGTCGGTCGTTTCGTAGAGCTGCCTGGCCCGTTCCGCCAATCCTCTATAACGCCCCGGATCGTCGGGATCCGGCCAGGGGTAGCGTTCCAAATCATCGATCGTTGCCTCAGCCAGGGGCGGATCGATCATCTCGGCGTAGTAAGCCGTTTTTCCGGTCTGTGGGCTACGATGGGCTACCTTGCGTTTGCGAATGCCCCATTCGTCGTCCCAGCTTCCGTCTGCATAAGTTTTGCTCTGAAATCCGTCCGCCGTCCCCAGCCCCACCCGCCGGAAATCCACCCCGAAGCGCCTCAGAATCGACTCGTTGACACCTGAGACCAAAAACCAGTCGTTGATCTTCGGCTTTTCATCACTGCCGAGGTGATCCAGCAGGCTCCGGTAGGCTCCTTCTGTGAAATAGGTGGCCCAGCCGTCCAGATCGATGGGAACCCGATCCGCTTCCTGAATCATGAGAGCCAGGCGTACCCGCTCTCTGGGTGTCAGCATCGAAGTCCTGTCTCTTTTCATCTTTCTGACAGTATCATGAGCAGCGAAGAACCTGTCAATGAATCGCAGTTTTTCGGACGTGCAGCTCCACGCATAAAGTGGAGAACCCGTAAAAAAAACTTGATTCCTGAGGTCAGGTCACTTAGAATGGTTAATTGAGCTCACGTTGTGAGCTATAGAGAAACTCTTATCCATAAAGGGGGGTTTTATGACAAAACCAAAGTGGTATCTTCTCCTTGCTCTGCTATTGCTTCCGGCTTTAGCCCACGCCAGTGGATGTAAGGCAGAGGCAACCGCAGAGGGGCCGGTAACTCTGGAGTTCGTGACCTGGGATTACTCGATCGACCTGATCCTTGAGAACATCAAGACATTTGAGCAGGCAAATCCAAACATCAAGGTCAACCACACCGGTTATTCGTGGAACGTTTATCACGACACCATGGTCCTGCGCTTCAAGGGTAAAACCCAGACCGACGTGTTCTACAACGGCGAAGACTGGCTGCCCGAATGGGCCGCCGCCGGTTGGGTCGTCTCACTGGAGGATCATTTCCCGGATGCGAAGAAGTACAAGGAGGCGACCGCCAGCTATGCTCTGGCCGACATGACCTACAATGGCAAACTGTACGGTTTGTCCTACTACGCCGACCTGATCACCTTCCAGTACAACAAGAAGATCCTCGGTGACAACGGTATGACCGCTCCTGAAGATTGGGATGAAGTGCTTCAAGACAGTCTGAAACTGAAACAGGGCGGCATGACCTTTCCCTTTGTCTACGAGTTTGCGGCTACCTTGCCCAACTTCTACTCCGCCTTCGTGTCCCAGGTCTACGGTCGCGGGGGAGATATGTTCGACAAGGACCTGAACCCCGTGTTCAACGATCCGAACGGCGAAGCCTTCAAGCACCTGCAGTGGCTGCAAGACGCCAACGTCAAACACAAGATCATGGCCTTCAACGATCACGAGACCAAGGTGCAAATCAGCATGGAAACGGGCGAGCACGCTTTCACGGTCTTGTACAACTACAACCTTGGGGCTCTGAATGGGCCGCAGCAGCCCCTATCCGGTCAATTCGACATGGTGGAGATGCCCGGGAAAGCGCATGCCTGTCTGGGATTCGCCAAGTTCTACTGCATGACCGCTCAAGCGGCGGAGAATGAGACCCGCAGAAACGCCGCCTGGAAGTTCATCGAAGCCTTTGGCGGCGGGGACTACTGGGTGGCCAAGCGCTGGGCCGTGGATAGGGCTCTCGGCTTTGCACAACTGCCCCTGTTCGACGACCCGGACGTTCAGAAAGCCTTCAGCAGCTGGATCGATGTGGAGAAGTACAAGAGCCAGGCAAAGCTGGCCCGCAATGCCACCAACACCGAGTGGAAAGGCATGTGGAGCGAGTTCTTCCGTCCCCTCATGGCCAAGGCTTTCGTCGGTGATGCCTCAGTTAAGGAGGTAATGGACCAGGGTGCGGCCAAGTGGAGCGAGTATAAGAAACTGCTTGGCAAGTAACTTCTTTGATCGTGGGGATTCCCGATGAATCCGGGAATCCCCACAGTTTTTTCAAATCAAGGAGGAAAATGTGTACACCAGAGGGTTTTCCCGCTATCCGATTGAGTGGCTGTTCCCCGTTCTGATTCTGGTCATTATCTTCACGGTGTTTCCCTTTGGCTACGCCATCTGGAACAGCCTGTTCCAGATCCTTTTAGTCCTTCCTATAAAACCTTTCGTGGGGATCCAGAACTACATCGATGTCGTGTCCAGTCCCTACTTCTGGGAGGCCCTCGTTAACACACTCGTGATCACGGGAATCACCGCTCCGATTACCGTGATTATCGCCCTCGGTGTGGCCCGGTTGCTGCTGACGAAGTTTGTAGGGCGGAGCATCGTGCGGGCCGTGGTGCTACTACCCTGGGCCATGCCCGGGGTCGTCTCCGGAACAGTTTGGGTATGGATCTTCCACGGCCAATGGGGAGTATTGAATTCCCTGCTTATGAAGCTGGGTATCATCGATAACTATATACAATGGCTCAACACCCCAAACCTGGCCAGAATCGCCGTAATGGTGGCCCACATCTGGACCCAGATTCCCTTTGCCAGTGTTCTGCTCATGGCCGCCCTGACAACGATCAACAAAGAAATCTATGAGGCTGCCGAGGTGGATGGGGCGGGTCCTGCCCGGAGACTGTTTTCCGTCACCATCCCGCAGATCAAGGCGATCCTGCTCATCGCTTTTATCTACGAGCTCATAATTGGTTTGACCAGCTACGATCTGACTTATGCCATGACCAGAGGAGGCCCCGGTGGTGCCACGACTCTGCTCTCCTACTACATTTGGGCTGAGTCCTTTAAGATGCTTCACTTCGGCCGTGGCGCGGCTCTCGGCGTTATCGTGGCTCTGATAACGCTGGGGCTGATCTTGGCGATCCTGCGAGCTGTGCCGGGTGAGATCACGGTGGAGGAGTGAGGTCATGGCCAAAAAGATCGCAATCTATTTCTTCGCCGTTGTACTATTCCTCTTCAGTGCCGGTCCGGTAATCCTTACGATGATAGGCGGGGTCGTTCCTGAGAAGGTTCTGCTTTCGGTCCCTCCTCGATGGTTCTCCATGAAACCGACCTTGTCCTATTATAAATACATATTCTACGGCAAGATCCCGGAGAAATTCGAAGAGCGGGGTGCGATGCGGGGCATGATCAGCCAAGAAGCCCGGTTGATCCCCAGAGGAATGTTGACCAGCACGATTATCGCCCTGTCGGTGATGGGGGTGAACATCCTATTCGGCAGCATGGCGGCTTATGCGTTTGCCCGCATCAAGTTTCGGGGCAGGTCCCCCACGTTCATGGGGATCATTATGTGCCGATTGATCCCGGCCTCCGCATTGGTCGTGCCGTTTTACCTGATCGTTCAGGCGTTTGGCCTTATAGAGACCAAAGGGGCAATCATCATGGTCCACAGCCTGCTCACGCTGCCCTTTACGGTCCTGATCCTGACAATGTTCTTCCGCCGGATTCCGGTGGAGATCGAGGAGTCTGCTGTGGTGGACGGAGCCAAACCGTTTCAGGTCTTCCTGAGGATCACTTTGCCCCTATCGGCGGCCAGCATGGTAGCAACCGGATTGTTCGCCTTCATGCTCTCGTATTCCGAGTTTATGTACAGCCTGGTTCTGGGGGGCTCTTTAGGCACCCGTACGCTTCCGGTGGTGATGACCTCCCTGACCTACAATCCCGACATGATCTGGGGTATGCTTATGGCCGGGGTATTTCTGACGCTGATCCCCTCATTGATCCTGGCGATCGTTGTTTGGAAGTTCGTAGTGGAGAATATCATCCTCGGGGCGAGCAAGTATTAGGAATGAGCCGCAAGGGTGTGCCAGGTGGTAGCTGGGCAAGCCTATAGCCGAACCGGTTTATCCTCTCTATAGGAACGCTGGGCGGCCAGAACCACCTCCAAGGCGTTTCGCCCGTCCTGGCCGCTCGATATGATCGGGGCCTCCCCGTTTATCACCCGTACAAAATAGCGGTCCTCTTCCAGAACATCCCCGACCACCTCACCGTGCATCTCGGGCCAGTGCAGGGTTTCGGGGAACTTCCAGCCTTCCTCGTCCACCGCGGACAAAGTCATGGGGCGGTAGTCGAGGTACAGGGATCCCTTCTCTCCGATCAACTCCAGGCAGACATCCCCGAAGCCTCCCCAGGAGCTCGGCCGTCGCCACTTGACGATGGACTCAGAAAGGCCCCAGCCGGTTTCCACGATCGCCAGGCCTCCTTTCTCGAAGCGGATGGTGATCCAGATGAAGTCGTGGACCCCCAGTTCCTTCATCACCGGACCTTCGGCGACCTCGGCGCTGACTTTGACCGCCCGGTCGTCAAAATACCAGAAGACCTGGTCGATGTCGTGAACCGAGATGTACTCCTCCACCTCGACACGTCCTCCGAGCCGCCGTGCTTCCTGAACCACGGCGTTTCTGCGGGCATAGCAGACGAGGGGTTTTCCGATCACTCCGTCCTGTACCGCCGTCTTGATCTGGGCGTAGCGCACGTCGTAGCGCAGGAGGTGGGCCATCATCAGTTTGACCTTGTGCCTGTCCGCCGCTTCGATGATGGCATCGGCATCCTCCAGAGTGGTGGCTATGGGCTTTTCCAGCAGGATATGCTTACCTGCAGCTGCGGAATCCTTCACGGATTGACAATGCAGATCTTCTGGAGTTGCGATGACCACCGCGTGGATGTCGGGATTATCCAGCAGCTCACGGTGATCGGGGTACAGCCGAAGCGGCTCGGATTGGCCGGGCAGCTGTGGTGCTTTCTTCAAGGCCGGGTCGCTGGCTGCCAGCACGCGTACATCGGCCAGCTGGGACAATGCCCGGGCATGGAGCATCCCCATGAAGCCGGCACCGATAATACCAATTCCGATTTTTTCAGCCATGTACGGCTCCTCCAGATGAATAAAGTTGGTGCACGAATTCCGGATTCAAGGATCAGGCGAATCTTCAGAAAAGGATTCCACGGAACCGGAAGCTTGTCAAAGAGATTTCCACGATCCCAGTTTCGAATTCGTCCTACAGAGTTTTGACTTTCTTCGCGCAAACGATACAATGCACTGTAACAGAGGTTGAATGCAATGGAAGCGAACATCACCTACTTCGAAAAGCGGGGTAAGCAGAACACCGAGGAGACCCTGCGGCTGACCCGCAAGCGGGCGGAGGAGCTGGGGATCAAGCAGGTGGTACTGGCCTCTACCCACGGGTACACCGCGCTTCAGGCGGCGGAGATCTTTAAGGGAACCGACATCGAGCTCATCGCGGTCAGCATCTCCACCGCCTTCGACAGGGAGGGCTGGACCATGAGCGCGGAGGAGCGCAGAAGAGTCGAGCAGGCGGGGGTACGGGTGCTTACCACGATTCACGGGCTGGGAGATGGAGTGGCCGAGGGACTGTACGGCGAGCACACGCCGGGCAGCGCAGTTGCCTACACCCTGCGTCTGTTCTCCCAAGGAATGAAGGTGGCCGTGGAGGTTGCGATCATGGCTCTGGAAGCCGGCCTGGTACAGGCCGGCAGGGAGATCGTGGTCATAGGCGGTACCGACGAGGGCTGCGATACGGCCATCGTCGTCCGGCCCTCCTATGCCCGTAAAATCAAAGAGTTTCGCATCTGCGAGATCCTCTGCAAACCGAGAATCGGCTGATCTCCCTTCCTCCCTTTATCATTCCCCGCTGAAGCCGCTGACCTGCCAGTGGCAGCGGCGGTGAGCTCTGTTTAAAGCTAAGGCGATGTGGAAATCCTGCAGTGCTTGCACCTCCTCCCCGAGGCCTTTGTGAGCCAGTCCGGACAGGTACATACACTCCGCCACATTCCCGCTCTTTTCGGTCACCCCTCTCTGGGCCTGCTCCAGCAGATCCCGGAGTGCTGCTTCAGCCTCCTCGGATCGGCCCAGACGCTGCAGGGCTCGGGCCCGATAGTAGCAGAGGCTGTTCGCTACCGGCCTGGGCTCCTCCGCAGCCCGCTGCCAGGCCTCCTGGGCGCCACTGTCCTCCCCGCTGTCGGCCAGAGCCGCCCCGATCCGGTAGTGCGCCTCGGCATTGGCCTTGTGGAACGGTTCTCCCACGCCGATGTTCCGGGGATACTCGAAGACCTTTTCGAAGCAGCCGATCGCCTCCTTGGTTTTCCCCCGCCGGGTGAGACTGATGGCTTTACCGATGTTGGCATCCACGTACAGCAAGCGAACCCCTTTGTACACCTCCCAGGGATAGAAGTGTGTCGAGGAGAGGATTTTGAGGGCTTGATCCCACTCCTGCCTGTCCGTGTGGAAGGCGGCTATCATCTCGGCGATCACATCATTCTCCATGAGTTCCTCGGGGATCGATTCGATCAGGGCTGTGCGCCGTTCCTCCAGCCCGCAGGCCAGGAAGATGCGGTTCAGCTCGAAGTACAGCTTGTAGTCCTGCGGGTCCGCAGTTAGGGCCTGCTCGTAGGCTCGGATTGCCGCATCGGGCTGCTCCCTGTCCTGCCAGTATACCCGGCCGATGTTGCGGTGAATAACCGAGAAAGTTTCAAGTCCAGGGGCTGCTTCCTGCCACAGCTTCAGCGCTTCCTGCGGCCGGCCTTTGGCGCAGAGCAGGTTGCCGAGATAGTACCGGGCCTTGTGGTCACCTGCCTCCAGTTCGATGGCCCGTCGAAGAACCGCTTCCGCCTCCAGCCGGTGGGGAAACACGAAGTCCGGCGCACGTTGGCCGGCATCGCGGAAATGAGAAGCGCTGTCTTTTTTGTTGATCGCCTCGCCGAAGTACCCGAGGAAGTAGTCCACCATGGGATAGGCTTTGCGGGTGGGACTTGCACCCTGGTTGTACACTGAAAGGATAGCATAGGCTTCTTCGTACAAACCAAATTGGGCATACTCGCAGGCGACCTCCAGATAGGACTGCACCTCATCTCGAAAGGCTGTTTCCAGGATTTTGCGGGCATCTGCGTCCTTCTGTTTTGTGGCTTGTGCGAGAAACAGGGATTCGCTGACGGCTAGGTGGTTCAGCGGATCCACGGACAGGATCTGTTCCAGAACTTCCCCGGCCGCTTCGATTTTTCCCTGCCTGCGCAAAGCACAGGCCAACAACGCCCTGGCTTCTCCGCTGCAGGGGAACTGGCTGTTCGATTTCCCCAGCTGTTCCACGGCTTTGAACAGCTCCCCTTGACCGAGGTACAGTCCTCCCAGCAGGTACGAAGCTCCGGCTCGATACAGCCGGCTGCGCAGCAGGTACTTGAGCTCGTCGATGGCCTCTTTGAAATTCCGTTCGAAGATTCGGCAGACACCGAGGTGAAATCGGGCCGCTTCCTCCCCCACCTCCCGTTTCAGCACTTTTTCAAATCGGGAAACCGCTTCCGTGAACCTGCCCTGGCGTATATCCAGCACGCCGAGGGCCACCTCCGCCGCACTGTAGTCCGGATCGTCCTGGAGAGCCTGAAGGTAGGCGTCCCGGGCCTGTTCGTAATTCCCCAGCTTCTCGAAGCCCACCCCGTTGCGCCACTGCTCCTCAGCTCGGGAATTTTCCCGATCCGCTATGATCTTCACGTACCCCTTGTACTGTAATTCCGCTTCCTCTTGATCTTCACCGTCGGTGGCGAGCAGCCGTCCTTCGGCGCTATGCACCGTGAGGATCGGATTTTCCGCCGAAGCGCCCTTGAGTGGTACTTCAGCCAGATAGGGTACCGCCGGTTGCAGATCCGTCTGCTGTTCCCAGATTATGTTTCCACCCACGGCGAGGGATAACCTGGCTCCTTTACGGGCCGCGATGGCCTGGATTCCCAGTTGAATGGTATCCCCGGTGCGTCGTATGCTGAGGGCCAGCTCGGAGTTCGCAAAGGTGGGTGCCCCGATGTCACGAACCGGATACCAGATCTCCTGCCAGCGTTCCTCCGAATAGGGTGACAGGATCTCCCATATGCCCATGGTGGGCAGGCGGCCGCTCTGCATCTCCGCATAGGGCCCATCCGCATCGGTGAGCATTTGCTCCCAGATGTCACCGTCGTCGCTGTTGCCCCAGGTGTAGAACTTGGTACCCCGGGCTTCGGTCCGATCGGCCACGTTGATCATCCCTCGCTTCAAATCGTGGTTGTACCAGCCCACGTACTCCAGACGAGGATTCAAACAGAACATGTCCTGAGCTTCGACATGGTTTTTGTCCCAGCTGATGTCCACACCCTCGTTCACGGGAAAGTTCATGATGTCCTTGAGGGTCATGACCTTCGTGGCGCTGGAAAGATATTCCATGCCCTTTGAGACGGGAGCCGCCGA
Source organism: Spirochaetaceae bacterium (assembly GCA_020353535.1). GTDB lineage: Bacteria > Spirochaetota > Spirochaetia > SZUA-6 > DRHE01 > JAFGQJ01. The sequence goes on from CP070696.1 coordinate 1,993,531, forward strand.
GTTCGCCCAGAACCAAAAGCGGTTGGGGAAGGCGGTGCCGTTGTTCAAGCGCATCTCGGTTTCGAAACAGGCCCGGTCCGGATGCAGGGTCAGGGCAACGCTCCAGCGCATGCGGGAGACCCTCTCTATGTCTCCAAACAATAGGGAGGCGCTGCCGTCGGAGTTGTGCCGGATAGCGCAGTCAATGGGGGAGGAGGAGGTAACCGTGTGGCCGTTGGGGAAGTTCCATTCGATCCCGCCGGATACCCAGGCACCGCGGATGCCGATCCTGGCCCACTTGAGAACGTGGTTGTGGTAGATCGCCTCCTTGTCGGCGGCCTTGTCGAATACGTACAGCAGCCTGCCGCCAAGCTCGGGGAGCACGGCCAGGCTCAGGTAGTCGTTTTCGAGGAGAAAGGCCTGCCACTGCCTGTCCGACTTGCGATTGAACAGCGTTTCCTGAAGAGGATAGGGATAAACGATCGAGCTTCCCGGATGGATCGGATTCCTGCGGCTCATTAAAAGCGACGGATTCTTGTCTTCCGGACCTCGTTCGTAGGTCGAAATGGTGAGGGTGTCTTCCCAAGCGCGCACGGCACCAGTTTTACTCATCGGATTCCTCCTAACGTGGCTCTGATGTTTTTTGTGGCAAATCTAGTGATTCTGAAAAATGGAACATCTGTCAAGGACATGGACGAGGGGGTGCCGGAAGAATGGGTGCCCTTCCATCCTGGTCGATGAGTTCGAGTAGATGGAAGACTAGGCTGAAGATAATCTTCACAACTCTTTTACAACTCTTTTACCGCCCCATGACAACTCCGGGTGAAGGGGCTGCTACCCTTTTCTGATGGGAGTGCAGAGACCTCTGTTGTCCCACTCCCAAGATCAGATCAGGAGGTAAGAGAATGAAGAGAGCAGTTGTGATCGTAGTGGTGATCTTCGGGATGTTGGCTCCCGCCTCAGCGGTGTTCGCCCAATCCGCCGAGGAGATCCGGCACTTCATCGGGCGCTTGGAGGCGGGCAAGCCTCTGTCCTACCGTAACCTCACAGTTGTACCCGTGCTGTTGCGCAGTGACTGGCCAGAGCCCAATCTCGGGTCATACCTGACCTTGGATCAAGCCCTGGAGCGGGGCTTGCTGGATATCCGGGAGAAAGACGAAGGGGATGTGCCCTGGGTCGTGGTCAGCAATCGCAGCGACAGGAGCATCTTCATCATGGGTGGAGAGATCTTGAGCGGCTGTAAACAGGACCGTATCGTGGCCCGGGATGTTCTGATCGCTCCCCACCGCAAACGGCTGCTTGTGCCCGTGTACTGTGTGGAGGCCGGGCGCTGGCATCATGTCAGCGGAGCCTTCAAGAGCGAGAAGAACCTGGGAACCTACTCGATGCGTGCGGCCGCTCAGGGCTCAACCGGCAACAACCAGATGGAGGTCTGGAACCGGGTCGCCGAATCCAATCGCAAGATGGGTGTCAGCTCTGATACCGAAGCCTACCAGGATGTGTTCAGAAAGGACGAGGTAGCCGAGCTGGTCTCCGATGTTGAGGAGAAGTTCAAGGATCTGCCTCGGTTGGGAAAACAGACAACCGGAGTGATCATCGCTCTGGGTAATCACATCATCGGCGTTGATATCTTTGCCTCACCCGATCTATTCCGGGCCTTGTGGCCCAAGATCATCAAATCCTGCGTGGTTCTCATGAGCGGGTATGAAGGGGATGCCTCCTTAACTGGGAAGCGGGCCCAGCAATTCCTGAATGCCCTCCAAGGTTTGAGCCTGGGTCGGCAGCCGGGTGTAGACCTGGGTATCGACTACTCAGGAGAGCTGAAGGATTTTGCAGTGAACGCTCTGGTTGTTGGGAATGCCGTGTTTCATCTGAGTGCGGTTCCCCACGACTCAGACATCGATTTCTAGAGAGGAAGCCTGAACGCTTTTCAGCCACGGACGCAGGAAACGCAAAGCGTATTCTCCGTAGGCCGGAGACGCAAGCACTCCACGTCCGTGGTTGTCAGGTTGCATAAACCCGGCAACGGTGGGAAGATGGGGAACGAGATGAGATACGGTAGCAAGCGCCTCGGTTGGATCTTCGCTCTGGTTGTCCTCGTGCCCGGGATATTGCTCTCGGTCATCGCGGTCCGTTCGATCGACCGGGAGGAGGCCTATATCGAGAAGCAGCTGGAAGGCACGCTGCTCGCCGAGGTGGTTTATTTGGCATCTCTGGTGGAAACGGAGCTAGGCCGCATCGAAAGCGAGCTGACCGACTCCGCCCCTGTCGATCCCCTTGCCGATCCCGGAAGCGTCCTGGTTGGGTGGCGAGATGCCTCAGCGCTGGTCACCTCTCCCTTCCTCTTGTCCGCCCAGTTCGAGATCCTCTGGCCCCGCGGTAATGGAGATCTGGACGAGGGCGAGCTGTCCTTTCTGCGCTGGAACAGCGATTTCCTGAGCAATCGCCTCGAGGTCCCTGTATTCGAGAATATCGCCCTGGCCTACAAAGATGAAATAGTTCCTCCCACGGAGACTGAAAAAAGGAGCGTTGGGATACTGCAGCAGCAGGCCAAGAGCCAATTCGAGATGAATGAGGAGGTGCAGCAGAAGCTCTACGAGCAGGCCTTCGAAGAAGGCCGGGCAGCCCAGTCACGCCTCCTGCTCCCTTCAGCTCCAGCTGCCGGTCAGCAGGAGGAACCGCCCCCCTCCATCTTCATCTCGCGGGATTTGCGCCTCGATGAGATCACCAAGGACCGGGATCAAGGCCTGATTCCCCGCTTTGTCGAAGAGCGTCTGTCCCTGCTGTTCTGGAAGAGGCTCTCCGACGGACTGATCGTGGGCTGCGTGATTGCCGACGCCGAGCTGCGGGACCGACTGATTTCCCTGATTCCCGATGTCTACACGGCGGTACGGATCATCACCCTCGTAGATGAACAGGGGCGACCCCTGGCGGCTCCCGAGGAAATAGAGGCCCGTGACTATCGCCGTCCCTTCGTGGCGCGGGAGTGCAGCGCCCTGTTGCCCCTCTGGGAGGCTGCGGCTTACCTCACCGATCCGGGGGCGGTCAGTTCTCAGGCCGGCCGGGTGGCCGGGGTCCTCTGGGCGCTGATCTCGATTCTGTTCGTATCGATCCTGGTAGGCGGCATCCTGGTGTTGAGGGCGGTGCGGGCCGAGGTGCTGCTGGCCCGTCAGAAGACCGGTTTCGTGGCCAACGTATCCCATGAGCTGAAAACCCCTCTTACCTCGATCCGCATGTTCGCCGAGATGCTCGAAACGGGGAGGCAGACCAGCGAGGGCAAGCGGCAGGAGTATCTGTCCCTCATGGTGTCGGAATCCGAACGACTGACCCGTCTGATCAACAATGTTCTCGATTTTTCCCGTATGGAGCAGGGGCGCAAGCACTATGCGATGGAAGTGCTAGATCCTGTGGCTCTTTGTCGGGAGCTTGTGGACAATCAGCGCCCGCGCTACGAACAGAACGGCTTTCATCTGGAGTTGCGCGTTAGGACCGGGGAGGAGGGAGGGAGGGGAGCTGCCGCAGCAGAGACTGTCTGGATTCAGGGTGATCCGGAAAGCCTGAAGCAGTCTCTTTTGAACCTGCTGTCCAACGCGGAGAAGTATTCGGGGGAGCAGAAATCGATCGAGGTAGAGATACGACGGGAAGGGCGGTGGGTGTATATGGATGTGATGGACCGGGGCCGGGGTGTTCCCGCCGCCCAGACGAAGCGTATTTTCGAGGAGTTCTACCGGGGTGATGATTCGCTGACGGCTAAAGTGCGGGGCAGCGGGCTGGGCCTTGCCATCACCCGGCGGATTCTGCGCGATCACGGCGGAGATGTCCTTTACATTCCCCGTGAGGGAGGTGGCAGCATTTTTCGGATTCAACTGCCCGTAGTGGACAATCAGTAGTACGGATGCACTCTCGTCGGGCAGTGCAACAGGAGAAAGGAAGCGGTGTGGCGCAGCGTATCTTAATTGTGGAGGATGATCCGGCTATTGTCATGGGATTGGAAGATCTGCTGGCAGGCGAGGGATATCGGATTGACAGCGCCCGGGACGGCAGGCAGGCGCTGGAGCTGTACCGTAAAGGCAAGCCCGATCTGGTGCTCCTAGATATCATGATCCCGGAGATCAGCGGCTACGAGGTATGCCGGCAGATCAGAAGAAGCGATGCGCTCACGCCGATCCTGATGCTTACCGCCAAAGGACAGGAGCCGGACAAGGTCGCCGGCCTGGAACTGGGCGCCGATGACTACGTGGTAAAACCGTTCGGAGTCAGCGAGCTGCTGGCCCGCATCAGGGCGCTGTTGCGCCGCCGCTCCGCCGG
>CP070696.1:1997917-2021094 GCA_020353535.1 Spirochaetaceae bacterium
CTCCAAGAGGCTGCGTACTAGGGTGGCCTTGCCTGTTTTTCGGGCCCTGTACAGAATTACTACCTTTTCGGCCTGAGTTAGACGCCGCTCCAGGGTTCCGCTCAGGCTCCGAGGTACGAAATTCATATCATGACATTAGTATAAATTTCGCCAATATACAGGTGGAAATAGCGCTAATTACGCCAGTACACTCAAGCAATTCACGGTTTTTTCGATTATCACATTTGCCTTGCCCGTATTTATCGGGCAATATCCTATGTGTTATCTCATCCCAAATCCAAACCACAATTTCGATATGTTGTATATTACCGCATACTTGACAAAAAAGGCCACTATTGTACAATTGTCTACAAATGCCTATTAGGACTGTTCATGGAAGTTGTAATTGATACGTCAGCATTAATAGCGGTTTTGGTAGACGAACCCGAGCGTAAAACGATTGTTGAGTATACAACCGGAAAGTCACTAATTGGACCTGGATCGATTCAATGGGAGATTGGCAACGTCTTCTCCGCGATGTTCAAACAAGACAGATTGACAATCAAGGAGGCTCGCAAGGGTCTCAGGATTTTTCATACTATTCCGCTGCGTTACACCGTATCAGACTTCAATAATTGTTTGGCTATATCCAAACAAACAAATCTTTATGCATACGACGCCTATTTCCTCGATTGTGCGATGAAACACAAAGCACCTCTACTGACATTGGACAGTAAGTTGAAAGCAGCCGCTAAGAGTCTGAACTTGAAAACCGTGGAGGTTTAACATGGAAGTTTATACCTATTCGGAAGCCCGCCAAAATCTAGCCACTGTCCTTGAAAAGGCAGAACGTAGTGGTAAAGTACTGATCCGCAGAAGAGATGGACGTACTTTTGCACTTGTTCCGGAAAAAAACAATTCCTCCCCTTTAGACGTCCCCGCAATAAAAGCGGATATTTCGACTGAACAAATAGTGGAGATCATCAGGCGAGGAAGAGAACGGTAGTTGAAGAGGAAGGCAGCAGCTTCGATCAATCCTGCCAAAATCAATAAACCTTGCCGGTAGGATTGTGAATTCCCAATAAGATAACGACAAGGTTTAAAAATCGGGCTGGGCGGATTTGAACCGCCGACCCCGCGCCCCCCAGACGCGTACGCTAACCAACTGCGCTACAGCCCGATATTTACAGGTTGTGGAGTCTACCACGGGCCAAAGCCCCTGTCAACAAGACCCCGACTACCCCACTTGCTCTTCCGTTTGCGTCCCGGCTCTCCCGGATCTACTGCGGGACTGCGGGGCGGCTGACGACTACGCCCCACCCAATCCCTAAATTGTCTCCCCCGCATTGTCGCCCAAGCGGGGCATAAACTCGGGGAACTCGTATTCAATACGGCCGCTTTCTCGTACCTGCATCACCGTATAGCCGTTCTGAGCCAGCTCGTCGAGCTTCTTCTCCGCTTCCTGTATCGAAAGATCCGTCTTTAATGCGATCAGAGCCGGAGTGACGACTCCGTTCTCCTCTTTTGCGGCCAGCAGGATCTGTTTTTCAACGGAGGCGATGCTGGGCTTCTGCGGCTGCGCTGCGATCGGTTTGGCGTACCGGGCGGCCGCCAGGCGGCGGATTCCCTCCACCATGGGCATGACACCGGCGAACAGCAGCGGAAAGATGAAAAACCAAAGCCCGGTAACCGACCAGGCGATGCCGAAGGCGATTGTGAACACGATTCCGGATGTCAGTGAAGCTTCGGCGGATTTGCGCCTCTTTTGGTACCGACGCAGCTGTTCCTCTTCCGGCTCGTCGTAGTCGTCCATTACAATTATGGTACTCAAGAGCACGGATAAAGTCAATTTTCGGGTGGCTTTTAAGATGAGGCAACGGCGTTGGTCAAAGAGGATTGGGGCGAACGACGATGCCGGCTGAGGAAATGGCGATTATCGAGGGTGATCCTCGCGAGACGGTGTTTTTTCCTGTTTTGCAGAAACCTGCGGATGGTCTATACTGGATAGTGGCGGACGGTATCAATCGGGCGGAGAGGTTTGAAGGTGGCAAAAAAACAAACGGATACCCAAAGAACCAGGCTGGAAAAAGAATTGACAGAAGCGATCACGCAGATCGACGAGGAGGGGCTGATCTTCCTGATCCGGCAGGCCCAGGTTCTGATCCACAACGCCCAGGTGGATAAGCTCAACAGGGAGATCGTGGAGCTGGAGCAGAAGAAGCTGAAAAGCGGGAAAGGCAAGGCCGCACCTAAGAAGGCTCCAGCCGCCGCCACTGCGGCGGTGACCATCGATGAGTCTGACAACGGCAAGGCCTTCTTCCTCACCCTGGGCGGAACCCGAAAGGTGATGAACCTTGAAGAGATGCGTCGGCTGGTGCGGATCTGCTACACCGCTGAGACCAAGAGCAACGCCTTGAAGCAGCTGTACACCGTCTTGGCCCGCGAGCGGGGGGATGTCCTGGCCGATGCCAAGATCAGCGGACCGGGGAGCCCGATTCTGGAGGGGCTATTTCAGGCGATCCGCAGCACTTATCAGCTGAAAGACAGCTAGGTCTACTTTTCATGGAATCCCTCTGCGAGGGCATCCTTACTTCTCGTGAAATCCCGCCATGCCTTTGATCTCGGGAGCCTGGCCCGTGTCCTCATCGATGCCCCGGTGCACGATGGCCGCAACCCCGGTTGCCAGGCCGAAGAGGTTGATGAAGCCGGTGGCATCTCCGTGATCGTAGGAACTGGCGCCGAAAGAGGCCAGATCCTGCAGATAGAGGGAATACGGGGACTTGCGGCCCGCTACGATCACATTGCCCTTGTACAGGACCATACGCACCGTACCACTGGTGTACTCGGAGATCTTGGCCATGAAAGCCTCCAGGCTGTCCCTTAAGGGTGTGTACCACTTGCCGGAGTAGACCAGTTCAGAGTAGCGCATTGCCAGCATACGCTTGAAGTGAAGAGCGTCCGCATCCAGGGTGATCTGTTCCAGCTCCCGGATTCCGGCGTGCAGGATCGTGCCTCCCGGTGTCTCGTAAACTCCGCGACTCTTCATGCCCACCTGCCGGGTCTCTACCATGTCCACACGGCCGATGCCGTTCTCCGCGCCCAGCCGGTTCAGCTCCTCAACCAGAGCCAGGGGTGTCATCTTCTTTCCATTGACTCCGACCGGGAATCCCTTGTCGAACTCTACGGTGATCTCGGTCTCCCGGTCCGGGGCCTCCTGGGGGCTCTTGGTGCGCTGAAACATGTCCTCTTTAGGCCGGTTCCAGGGATCCTCCAGGTCTCCCCCCTCATGGCTCAAGTGCCAGAGATTCTCGTCCCGGGAGTAGATCTTCTCCTTGGTGATCTTGCCCAGATCGATATTGTGAGCCTGGGCGTAGTCGATGGCCTCCTCCCGTGAGCGGATGTTCCACATGCGCCAGGGGGCGATCACCTTGAGATGGGGGGCCAGGGCCTTGTAGGTCAGCTCGAAGCGGACCTGATCGTTGCCCTTGCCGGTGCAGCCGTGGGCCACCGCATCGGCGCCCTCCTTCAGAGCCACCTCCACCTGATGCTTGGCCTGAAGCGGCCGGGCGATGGAGGTACCCAGCAGGTACTTCTCCTCGTAGATCGCCCCGGCCCGCAGCACCCGGAACAGGTAATCCTTGACAAACTCCTCCCGGACGTCGAGCAGGTACAGCTTCGAGGCGCCCGAAGCCTTGGCCTTCTTCTCCAAGCCGCTTAGGTTGTCCTCCTGACCGACGTTGGCGCACATGGCGATCACTTCCGCGCCGGGATAGTGCTCGCGCAGCCAGGGAATGATGATCGAGGTATCCAGGCCACCCGAATAGGCCAGTACGATTTTCTTTATGTCAGCCATAATTTTTCTTCCTCCTTGAGTCTATGATCCGAGCTTAACGGCGCCGGACTCCAGCCTGTCGAACAGCCGGGCCATGATGGTGATCCCTGTATCGATCTCCTCGGTACCGATGATCAGCGGTGGGGCGATACGCAGGATATTCGCACCGGAACGCAGGATGAGCATGCCCTCCTCCCGAAAAGCGGCAAGCAGGGCGGGCATGACCTCGGCCGTATCAGAACCCTGGGCGAGTCGCTCCTGCAGGATTTCGATGCCCAGGAGCAAGCCGCGGCCGCGGACACCACCGAGAAAGGAGTACTTCTTGCTCAGCGCCGCCAGCTTCTCCGCCAGATATGCCCCCTTTTCCCGGATCTGCGCGATGAACTGCGGGTTGGACAGGATATCCCATACCTTGGAGGCCACCGCGGTGGTTACCGGCCCGCCGCCGAAGGTGGTTCCGTGATCCCCCACATGGATCAGGGAGTTGATCTTCTCCGGGATGAGCACCGCGGAGAGGGGAAGGCCGGCGGCCAGGGGCTTGGCCAGGGTGATCATATCGGGGTCCAACCCGATGCCGCTGGAAGCATAGAAACTGCCGGTGCGACTCAAACCGGTCTGCACCTCATCGGCGATCAAAATCACATCATGCTTGCCACAGAGCCGGTTTAGAGCCTCGGCAAATTCCCGGCTCATCGCGGCCAAGCCTCCCTCGCCCTGGATGACCTCGACAATGACCCCGGCATAGCTCTGGTCCAGCGATTTTTCAAGACCGGCAACGTCGTTGTACTCCCCCACCTCGATCCCGGGAACTAGGGGCAGGAAGGGTGTCTGGTATTTCGCATTCGGGGTCACGGAAAGAGCCCCCATGGTTCGGCCGTGGAAGCTTCCGGTGAAGCTGAGCAGCTTGTGGTGCCCCTCCCCCTTCCTTCGCAGTGCATACAGCCGGGCGTATTTCAAGGCGGTTTCGTTGGCTTCCGAACCGCTGTTGAGGAACTGAACAACCCGGAATTCACTCCCCGCTTCTCCCTCTCCCCGTGCCTCATGCACTCCCCGTGCAATCATCTTGGTGGCCAACTCCAGGGCCGGTTCGGTGATGTAGAGGTTGGAAATGTGGACCAGCTTCTTCATCTGCTGGGAGGCGATCTCGGCCAGGTCCTCCCGCCCGTAGCCCAGGGCATTGACTGCGATTCCGCCGGTGAAATCAAGGTAGCGTCGACCGGAGCTATCCTCCAGCCAGACTCCATCGCCCCTGCTGATCATCAGCAGCTCCGGGGTGAAACAGTTGGGAAGCGGGTGATCCTTGATCAGAGCCGATTTATTGCTCATACTGTTGCTCCTTCGTTCTTCTCTCACTCTTCTCTCTCGCTGTTCTATAGATGAAAACAGGTACCCATCTCGCCCTTCAGCAGAGCGCCGAGGGATCCTCGACCGCAGTACTGGCCGATGATCACCTGCCCTACTCCGTGCTTGAGCGCCTCCACGGCGGAGGTCGCCTTGGGGATCATACCCCCATTGATCGTTCCGGCGGCGATCTCCTCCCGGACCCGGTCCCGGTTCAGGCTCTTCAGGACCTGGCCGTCCTTCAACACCCCGGGAATGTCGGAGATGAATACCAGGCTCTCACTGTGCAGCCTGCAGGCCACCTCGAAGGCGACGGAATCGGCGTTGATGTTGACTCCCACCCCCTTTTTATCCATTGAGGTGGAGGACAGTACCGGCAGAAAGCCGGCCTCGAAAAGGGTGGTTAGGAGGCGCGGATCCGACTCGGATACGTTGCCCGTGCGGGTTTCGTTGCCGTCGACCTCCCCCAGGGTGCGCCCGCTGAAGGTTGCCCCATCGGCTCCGCACAGACCCACGGCGGGCAGTCCCCGAGACTGGAAGAAGCGCACCAAGTGTTTGTTAACCTTCCCCGACAGGATCATCTCCACCACATCCATCTCTTCGCTCAAGGTTATGCGGATACCCTCGTGGAAGCGGGGTTCGAATCCCAGCTGTTTGCTGATGCGAGTCACCTCCGCCCCTCCGCCGTGTACGATCAGCAGGTAGTGATCCGCCATCAAATCCTTCAGGTCAGCCGCAAAGGGACGCAGCTGAGCGGTATCCTCGGCGGTCTTGCCGCCGATCTTCACCGTGATCAGCGGCTTTGCAAGTACCGGAGTATCCACGTTCGCCCCTTCTGTTCAGATCTCCCCGGCCAGGGAAAGAGCGCTGGTCTCGGGGAAACCCATCCGGACGTTCATATTCTGAACCGCCTGACCCGATGCCCCCTTCATCAGGTTGTCGAGAACGGAAAAGAGCATCAAGGTGCGGCCTTCGATCTGCCAGCCGATGTCGCAGCGGTTGGAGCCGCGCACCTCTGCGGTCTGGGGAATGGCACTACCCCGCAGCCCGATAAAGGGTGAACTGCCATAGGCGGCCTGAAATAGGGAAGCCACCTCCTCCTCAGTGCAGGTGCGGGAGAGGGGAACCATGATCGTGGAGTTCATCCCTTTACGAAGCGGGGCCAGGTGGGGCACGAACAGAATCGAGGCCTCCGGCGCCTCGCCGCGGAGCTGCTCCTCCATCTCCGAGACGTGACGGTGCCGCTTGCCCGGTGCGTAGGCGCATGCGTTTTCGCTGCGCTCGCAAAACAGGTACTCGGTTTTGAGCTTTCGCCCCGCCCCGGAGATGCCCGAGATCGAGCTTACGTGAATCTCTCCGCCGATCAGTCCCGCCCGGGCCACGGGCAGCAGGGGCAGCAGCACCGAGGTGGGATAGCAGCCGGGATTGGCGATCAGGTCAGCGGATCGGATCGCTTCACCGTGCCACTCCGGCAATCCGTAAACCGCCCGATCCAGCAGATCCACCCGGGGCGGCGGCGTGCCGTAGGCGGCCTGAAAAACTTTTGGATCTTTCAGGCGGAAATCGGCGGACAGATCAATAATCACGGAGGATCCGAGAAAAGGAGCGCAGAGACGAGCCGATTCCAGGTGGGGCAGAGCGGAAAAGACCACCTCCGGACTCCGCTTCTGGGCCTCTTCCAGGCTGAGCAGGACTCCACCGTCGGAGATCTTTGCTTTCGGGTCCTGGAAGCCGGGATCCACATCGGAGAGCTTCTGACCGGTCTTGGAGGAGGAAACGGGAAGAATCTGATCGACCTCGGGATGATCGGCCAGCAGGCGCGCCAGAAGCATTCCCGTGTAGCCGGTGGTGCCCAATATGGCCGCTTTCATCCCACCTCTTCCTCCAAGCCGGGAATCCGCTGCTGCAGGGCTTTGAACAGCTGGCCACGCGTAACTCCGTCCCGGGGAATAAGCAGGATGGTGTCGTCTCCGGCGATGGTTCCGAGCACCTCCCGGATGTTCAGGTTGTCCACAGCAAAGGCCACGGTGGAGGCGTGCCCCGGTAGGGTCTTGACCACGCCCTGGCTACCCGAGAATTCAATGGAAATGAACCCTCTGCGAAAATCCTCCACCAGGCTCTTGTCCGAGCCCACCTTACTGGCGGAATCGGAGAAGGTATAGATATACCCCCCCTTACCGTCCGGGATCTTACCTACCTTCAGGTATTTCAGATCCCGGGATAGGGTGGCCTGGGTGACTTTGAAGCCCTCCTCCGAGAGGAAGTTGAGCAGAACTTCCTGGCTGTTGATCTGCCGGGTTTCAATGATGTGCCGCAAACGGGCAAGGCGAACGGATCTTTCCATAATCGCTGTCCTGCATGTTTATGAGTTCAAACTGTATATTTTTACATTAAACCCGGGAGAAAGACAAGGTTATTTTTATCGATCCCTTTCAGCCGGGATTCACAGGATCGCCGACTTGTCGCAGCGGCCGGCTTAGGGTACCTTGTAGCCATGGAGCAGGAAACCCAGCTGCTGAAGAGCCTCGGCTTCCCGGATCTTCGTTTCCACAGCGCCTTCAACCATTTCGACTTCAAGCGTTCGGGCCGCAGGATTCTGGTCATCGGTCCGATGGGCTCGGGGAAAACCGAGTACAGCGCCCGGGTGTGGAGAGATTCCCAGGTCGCTCAGAGAAAGACGGGATCCGTCCGGGACATAACATCGGCCTCCGGTGCGGATCGACGAAAGGTGTTCTTCATCCGTTCGATGCTGGACAAGGAGCGCTTTCCCGACTATCCCGACGATGCCCTGCCTTACCGGAACGGATACGAGCGCTGCGGGGAGTACACGGCGGACATACGGGATTCCTTCGAGTTGGAAGCGGTCATCGCCCGGCATCCGGAGGTGGGCACCTGGATCATCGATGAAGCCGCCTTTTACGAGGAACGGCTGGCTTACGTGGTAGAAAACGATTCCCGACTGCGGGGCACCGTGTTCATCTTTCCCTCCCTGATCCTCAACTTCCGGCGGGAGATCTTCAACGCCACCGCCCGCCTGCTTTTGGAGACGGCTACCGACATCTTTCCCCTCACCGCCTACTGCGAGCATGCGGAGTGTCTTGAGGACTCCCTCAACACCTACCGTTACTACCTGGTGGACGGTCAGGAGTGCCCGGCGCTATATTTCGACCCTCTGATCATCGTGGGGGGGGATCAGAAGAAAACCGATCCGCGGGAGCCCAACTACTGCACCCGCTGCGATGCCCATCACTACCTGCCTGCCAAGGAGTACACCTATCTGATCCTCAAGCCCCTGGGTGAGAAGGCAGCCGCCGGCGATCTCCAGCCGCTTGGTACGGAACTGGGGCTCATCCAAAAGGACATAGAGCATTCCGGGCTATATCGATATATGAGCGAGCGCTACCTCGAGGTGGAGGATCCGAAGCCGGTCATGATGAACGCCCTGCAAGTCCCCTGCATTGCGGAAAAGGCGCTGAGCTTTCTCTACGCAGAGCAGAATCTGGTATCCCGGCAGCAGGTGATCGAGCTGGTGTCCAGCCTGGGGCTGGATCGGGAGTACCTGGAGCGGCGTCTTCGGGATAACGGGCGGATGCTGTAATGAAAGCAGCGAGGGTACGGCGGACCAGGAACTTTCCTCCGACTTTGCCGCCTACTAGATTCGCTCCGCGGTTCCTGCTGTCTCTACTACTGCTCCTGCTCCTGCTTTCCTGTACGGGAGCGCCCCCGGAGATCCTGCGGGTGTTCTGGCAGCTGAATCTGGTGGAGGATCGGGAGCAGAACCTTTCATACCAAACCCTGAGCCTGTTCATCAAACCCAACGATCCGGATGGCTTCGAGGATATCGAGGATATCTACCTGATCAACGACGAGCAGGAGCTGTTCTGGCGGCTGGATACCGAGTCCTGGGCGCAGTCCGGCTCGGACCAGGATGTATGGATCGGCAGCAATTCCCTGAAAATGCCCGACGGAGCTTCCTTTCCCGCCGGCGAATACCGCATTCTGCTGCGGGATGTAGGGGGGGATTCCGCGGAGCAGACGATCGGTCTTCAGCTTGTATCGTCCAGAGAGGCGAGTCGTTACCTTCCAAAGGTGACCATCGGGAACAGAGAGATCCAGGTGATCGGAGAAGCCCCTTCGTATCAATTGTGGGTCTACGACACCAACGGAAGCTACATTGCCTCTTTTCCGGCTTCGGAAAATCCTGTCACCATAGCGACGATCATCAAGACCCAACCGGCACTGCAGGGGGGCTTCCGCTTCAAAGTGTACGGTTTCGTGGAAAATCGAAATCTGGGCGTGACTTCGGGACCCTACTACACAAAGCCCTAGCTCTTCACCGCCGTCACGAGCAATGGCTTCGACTCAGGATGACTGCCGTTCGAGTTTCTCCTTGGCTTCGAGCGCCTGAATCTCCGCATTCGCCTTGGTGATCTCCGCTAGCAGAGAGCTTAGAGCATCCTTGTCGCTCTTGGAGGGTGTCTTTTTCTTCTGGGTCCGGAAGTAGGTTTCCCCGAGCTGGGCAAACAGCTTGTGGCGCTTGCGCAGCTCCCCAGAGATGCTGGCCTTGATACCGAGAATTCGCGCGGACTTGCGGGTCGCCCGGGCCGTTGCCTTGAAAACCGCGCTCAATCCCTTGCCCGCCTTCTCGGCGGCGGGACCCAGCTCCTCCCTTACCTTCTTCGATGTCTCTGTCAGGCTCTTCCTGGCCTTCTCGGCCGCAGGGCTCAACTCTTCCCGAACCTTCTTCGTCGTCTCGGAAAGACTCTTCCTGGCCCGCTCCGCAGCCGGTGAAATATCCTTCTCGAGCTTCTTTTGGAGTCCTTCGCTGAGCTCCTGAGCGGCTTTGCCCACCTTGGCCGCACCGCTGGCGGTCCGCCCCGCAACCTGCTTCGCTTTTTTCGACACTTTAGCGGTGGTCGCTTTAAGCCCGGAAGCAGCTGCGGATTTTGCTGCAATAGGTTTTGCCTGCGACTTCGCTGCGTCGGTTTGTTCCGTTTTTTCTACCTTTTTTCCCATGCTCTTTTCTACGCTGCTGCTTTTATCCACTTTTTTCTCGGCCATACCTCCTCCTCCCCTTGTGTGAACCACTTGTTTCTGCATCGGATCAACCGAAGGCCGTACCACGAACCCACGACCGCACGGTTGCCACGACTACTCAACTACCTAAAAGATACAAATAGCGGAGGCATCCGTCCAACTAGGAATTATTGATGTCGTTGCTTTGGTTCCGCCTCGCCGCTCGGTTGTCTGGTCGTCGGGATACTGCTCGGTTGTTTGGCCGTCGGGACGCTAATGCGCTGTCCGGCCGCTCGTAGCCAGCGACAGCCTGATTGTAGCCTGCGACCGCCTCGGCCACCCCCTCCTGCCAGCTGTGGGCATGATTATGGGGAACCCGGGCGTGAAGCAGCGCGTCGGGGAAGTGGGCGCCGAAGCGTGAGAAGGTCGCCAGCAGCAGATAGCGTTTGTCCCTTAGATGGGTGAGGATGCTCAAGCCAGAGCGCTTCCGCCCGGGGATGTCTACCCCCAGGCAATGGGCGTATTCGGCCACGAGAGTGTTCCAGGGTACATGGGCGTCGCAACAATTGAAGGCCCGGTCGGCTGGTCCGGCGAGCATGATCCTGTGGACAACCGCAGCCAGATTGCCCACGTACATCAGAGAAACCTTCTGTTCACCGGAACCGCAGGTGAAAAAGGTTCGACTCTGCAGGGCGGAGATGATCGTGGGGGAGAGGTAGGAATCTCTGCTGCCCAGTACGGCGGGAAGACGCAGGATGGTGTAGGGTATACCGCTGGCCTCGATGGCGCGTTCAGCCCGAGCCTTGGAACCCATGTAGGGCACGGCGGGGATGCCGCCTGAGCGCCCTGTCCTCTCCTCCGTACGATTCTGCCCCATGGTTCTCCAGCCGTATACCGAAATCGAGCTGAGGTAGATGAAGTGAGGTCGGCCGTTGGCTTTAGCCCAGAGAACCAGCCGCCCCGTGCCTTTGGCATTCACCGCCATCATGGATTTCCGACGGATACGCTGATCCACGATCCCTGCAGCATGAACTACGGCATCGAAAGGGGTGGTCGGTAGATTTTCGAAGGTGTTCGGATCTGTGAGATCGAGGAAAATTTCATCAGAGTGGGACGCGCCGCGCGCGCGGTCGTAGCAAGTACCAACCACCTGGTGTCCCGCCTGCCTGAGATCCCTGAGCAGGGCGGCGCCGATGAAGCCGTCGCTACCGGTCAAAAGAATCCGCATGAACGAGTATACAGTCAATCATTGAACTCAGAAAAGTCTTTAATTTTGAATATCGCTGGAAGATGCTGTCGAAATCCCAAACGCTTGCCTTGACCATCAGCGAGCTGGAACGCTACGGTTGTACCAGTCATTATGGTTGTACTGATAATTCTCGGATTCATCGTTCTGGCTGCGGGCATCGTCGGCTGCGTGCTGCCCATCATTCCCGGTCCTCCCCTCGCCTACGCCTCTCTGATCCTGCTGTCCATCGCCCGGAGCTGGGAGCCCTTCAGCCCGGTGGTGCTGATCGTGCTGGGGGCGGTCACCGCCGCGGTGACCGTCTTGGACTACCTGATGCCCCTCATCACCTCCAAGTGGAAGGGCGCCAGCAAGGCGGGCATCTGGGGCTCGGTCGCCGGCATGATCGTGGGCATGATTTTCTTCCCCCCCTTCGGTGTGATCATCGGTACCTTCGTGGGCGCGGTCCTTGGGGAGCTGCTGTTCAGCAACCGGCCGGACAGCGCCCTGAAAGCAGGCTGGGGCGTTTTTCTCGGCACCATGCTTGGAATCGCCCTCAAGCTGGCCGTGAGCGGAGTGATCGCAGTGTACTTCCTCGGCGCCGTACTGCGGGGATAGCGAGTGGGGGACAGTCGGGATCGAGTCCGAGCCCTGGATCGCCTCCGAGGTCTGCTCGTCCTGCTCATGGCCCTGGATCACGCCAACTACTTCGTAGCCCAGCGACACTCCTCCGGAGAGTACTGGGGCGGACCCTTTCCCGCTTACCCTTCCGCCGGCGCTTTTCTCAGCCGTCTGGTCACCCACCCGGCGGCGCCGGGTTTTTTCTTCCTCATGGGGGCGGGGATGGCGCTGTTCGAGTTCAGGCGTGCCGATGCGGGATGGAAACCGCGGCGGATTCGCGGGCATCTGCTGCTCCGGGGCGTGGTTCTGATCGCCCTTCAGCTGCTTGTGGTGAATCGAGCCTGGGAGCTGTCTCCAGGAGCATGGAGCCTGACCGTCTACATCGGTGTACTCGCCGCTTTGGGCGGAGCTATGATCACCGCTGCCTGGCTGGTTGAGGCCAGAGCGGTATTTCTGCTGATCCCGGCCGCGTTGCTGCTGATCGGAATCGAACTGCTCACCCCTTCGCCGCATCGGTGGGGCTCGGGCTTTCATCCCCTGCTACGGCTGCTGTTTATTCCCGGAGGTACCCGGGCGCTCTGGGTGAACTATCCCCTGCTTCCCTGGCTGGGAGTGACATTCTACGGCCTGGCTTTCGGGGAATGGCTGAGAAAAGCCCCGGACAAAGCCATGCGCCGGAGTTTGTGGATCGGTATCGGAGCCCTGCTGCTGTTCCCGGTCCTGCGCCTGGGAGGCGGTTTCGGGAATATCCGTCCTCAAAGCTCAGGCGGATGGATCGGTTTTCTCAACGTGGTGAAGTATCCCCCCAGTTTGACCTTTCTCCTGCTGACCATGGGATTCAATCTGATCGTTCTGCGATTTTTTTATCTATTCGAAGGGCAAAGTTCCACCTGGGACCCTCTGCTGGTGTTCGGCGGCAGCCCGCTGTTTTTCTACCTGACCCACCTTTTCCTCTACGCGGGAATGGGCCGTCTGTTCACTCCGGGGGGCACATCTCTGCCCGGCATGCTGCTGTACTGGCTGCTAGGCCTGGCCCTGCTCTATCCCGCCTGTCTGGGCTTTGGCATCTGGAAGCGAAGGCAGAGCAGCGGATCCCTGCTTCGATTATTATAGAACACCCGGTCACGGCCGCTGGCCGGGGAGTGAGGGATCCTCAGGCCACAGGTATACCCGACTCGCAGGGTACGCCGGTTTGACACAGGCCGCAGCCGTGTCCTTCGAAACCGTACTGTTCCTCAATGTAGGGACCGCAGACCTTGAAGGTGTGGGCACGACATTTATCCTTGTCGTGTCCGCCGGGGCCGAGTGCCCCGGCCGGGCAGCGGCGTATGCACTCTCCGCAGCCCCTTCCTGTCAGGAACAGACAGTAGGCGTGGCGATCGCTGTAGGGGCGACGGCCCGCCGCCACCCGCATCCTTGCTACCACGGATCCGACCCGCATGGCTTTCCCCAGAGGGGTGATCAATCCGTCGCACAGTCCGAAGGTACCCAATCCTGCGGCAAAGGCGGCGTGGCGCTCAGACCAGGTCGAAGCCCAGCCGCAGCCCGGGTACAGCTTGCTTTCAAATCCCGGCGTCAAAACCGGAGCCACCCCCGGAATCCCGCGGGAGAGCAGGGCATCCACCACGTACCTGCGCAGGCCGTTGTTTGTCTGTTCCCCGAACATCCGGCCCCGCGCCCACCTTTCCGCCGGATAGAGATCCTGCGAGCGGTTGTCCCGCTTGGTCTTCTCGGTCTGCGGCAGGATCCAGGTGATCACGGCCAGATCGGAGGCGGCGGCATCGGCGTCGGGATAGACGCTGTTGAACACCTCCGGCGGAGTCCGGTGGAAGCTGCCGATTACCGACTTGTATTCGGCGAACAATGGATCGTCACCCCGGCAGAATCCCACCAGCGGTGTGTCGAAGGCCTTCTCTATCTCAGACCCACCCAGCGTGTTTTGTGGGGAGGTGTCGATGTAGGAGTGAATAAGGTTCTCTATCCAGGAGATGTCGGCATCCTCAAGGTTTTTACTCATGGCGTCAGATACCATACTCCGGAGCTCCCATTTTCTACAAGGGATCCGCCTGTACCAAAACCATACTTTCGACCGGTCCCACCCATACTTGCGATTGCGTACACTTTACCCGAGAACTGCAAGCGCAGAACGGTGATAGGCGCAAACAAAACGTTGGGAGCAATCCTGCATGAGGAACGATGACACCCTGCTCTGTATTTATCTTAGAGAGATCAACCGCTATCCCCTGCTCAGTCGGGAGGAAGAGGCTGTTTTGATCCGCCGAGCCGTGACCGGGGATCGAACCGCCAAGGACAAGCTGATCCGTTCGAACCTACGCTTCGTGGTGGCGGTGGCCAAGCGATATCGGAGCAGGGATATTCCGTTTCTTGATCTGATCAACGAGGGCAATATCGGGCTGCTCAAAGCAATCGAGCATTTCGACGAGAACAAGGGCTATCATTTCATCTCCTACGCAGGCTGGTGGGTTCGCCAGTCGATCCTGAAGGCCCTGTCCGAAAAGTCCAGGATGATCCGGCTGCCGTGGAACCGGGCCAACGAGCTGGTTCACATCGAGCGCAAACGCCGCGAGCTGCTGGGGGAGAGCACCAAGGCGGAGAACATCGGCAGGATCGCCGAGGAGCTGGGCATGTCCGAGGACCACGTCAGCAGGCTCGTCAGCCTGTCCCAGGAGCCGCTTTCCCTCGATTCTCCGGTACAGGGGGATGGGGATTTCTCCCTTTTGGGGGACCTGATCTGCGACACGAGCGGGGAGAGTCCCGAAGAAGCGGCAGTCAGTCGATCCCTGATTGAGCACATCCGCAAGCTGCTGGAAACCCTCACACCGAAGGAGGCGGAGATCCTGGCCCTGCGCTTCGGGCTGAACGGAGAAAAGAGTTTTTCCCTTCGGGAGATCGGCCGGCGCTATCAGCTTTCCCGGGAGCGGGTACGTCAGATCGAGAAGAAGGCCCTCAAGAAGCTAAGGGCTCCCTCCTGCCGCCAGGTTCTGGAAGCGTACGTGGCCTGAACTGCAAGTCACAACGCCGTGCCGCAGCAGGATTCGTTCTCTATACTACTGAAGACTCGGACCCAGATGGCGACGATCCTGTCGCTTATGGTTGAGGAGTGACGGCGGCGGGATTGCGAAGCGTCGAGGTTTGGGAGAGAATCATTCCCGCCAGCATCAAGGCGCAGCCGAGCAATCCGCGAAGGGATAATACCTCTCCTAGAATCAACCACCCCCCCAACACTGCAAAGGCTCCCTCCAGGCTCAGGATGATGGCAGCATGGGCGGGATGCGCGGTTTTCTGGATCACCACCTGAAGCGTGTAGGCAATGCCGACAGAACACAATCCCCCGTAGAGGATCGGGATCGCGGCCCGGAGGATCCCCTCCAGAACTACGGTTTCCGCAACCGCGGCCACGGCCAGGCTGAAGAGGGAGCATACGCCGAACTGGATGCTCGCCAGCACGAGGGAGTCCGTTTTCGGCGAAAAGAGGCCGATGAGCTGCACGTGGGCGGTCCAGAACAGGGCGCTGAGCAGAACCAGGAAATCTCCCCGGGCGATGGCAAAATCCCGGGTGATGCTCAGCAGGTACAATCCGACCAACGCCAGCCCGGCTCCGACCCACCGGCTCCAGCCCGCTCTCTGTTTCCACAGCAGGCCGGACAAAGGCACCAGGACGACGTACATCCCAGTGATGAATCCGGCCTTTCCCGCGGTGGTGTAGACGATTCCCACCTGCTGCAGGGACGCGGCTGTGAACAGAACAGACCCGCACAGCAGCCCGTATTTCGCGCTCCTGCCCAGCCGCAGCCTGGGGCTCCCCCCCATCCGGCTGGACCGATGCCTCAGGAGGAAGATGAGCGGTATCAGGGACAGGGATCCGAGGGCGAAGCGCACACCGTTGTAGGTGAACGGCTGAATGTGTTCCATGCCGGCTCTCTGGGCGACGAAGGCAAATCCCCAGATGGCCGCGGTCAGCAGTAGGAGGGAATCATCTTTTACGGTCCGTGGGGTCATCGTGTTTGGCAGCACTATACAGGGACGCGTAAGCGTGTTCAAGCCGTTTTTTACAACGCGGAAAGCAACAGCGAGTAGGCGGCGGTTATCTCCTGGCAGCGCCTCAAACCCTGCGGGTTGATGTCCGGGTGATAGATCTTCATCAACCGCTTGTACTGAGCCTTGAGCAGCGGCAGGGTCAGGATCCTCCCTTCCAGATTCATGGCCCTGCGGGCTCTCTGCAGGAGTGAGGAAGGATCCGGGCCACCCGCCGGGTCCCTTTCATCCCGCCTGCGATCATCCGCCTGCTCGGCGGCATATCCCTCCTCCACCGCCTGCCTCAACAGCCGCTCTATCAGAGCGGCGAACACGCCGCGCACCTGCAGAACATGCTTCTGAAAGAAAAAGCGGATCAGGGCTTTCGCATTACTCTCCGCCAGCCCGGGGATGCTGAAAGAACGGCCGCCGCAGTAGGCTGCCGCGGCCCGGTCGATGAGCCCGGCGAGGGGGAAATACTCCTCTATGTAGATATCCCGGGCTGCCTCGAAACTGCCGAAGGTCCGCAGCATGGCGGAGAACTGCTCGGCATCCAGCTCGTGACGACGAAGCACTGCGGCGGTCTCTCCGAGAAACACTCCCAGGATCTCCATCTGCTCGGGGTGGCTGAAAAAGATTCCCGCTTTCTCCAGCCGGGTTTCGGTTTCCGGGCCGCAGAACAGTTCGATCAGGGCTACGAACTCCCAGATATTCTCCTGACTGAAGGTTCCCGTGCTTGCGGATAGGGAGACGAGGGGATGGTTTCGGCTTTCCGCGGCGTAGATACCTCTGTAGAACTCCTCATCACTGATGCCGAGCAGATCCCGGATCTCCCCGGCACCGAGAGACCAGGGCCCGCCGCTCGCTTCCAGCTCGGCAATGCGGTCAATTACAGCGACCGGGGGACGACACCCATCTGTATTCGTCGAATGGTCGAACGGATGCATCTTCCCTTTAATATGATTCCCCAACCATAAAGCGTCAATTACTCCATGGCGTTTCACCCTAATGGAGTCGGGCGGGGGTACCATGTCGCTTTCACCCACCCGAATTCCAAGATTTATCCTTGATTGCTAAATTCGTATCCGCTAGAATTATGAGTGAACAAAAACCTACAAGGAGGTGTTTCATGAAGTTTTTATCAGCGCTCTTAGTGACCGTCGTGCTACTGACCGGGGCTACCCTGGTTCTAGCAACCCCGCAGCAGGAGGTCACCGGTCCGGTGGAACTGATCTACTGGACCCACGAGGATCCCAACCGTACGCCCCTGGAGGAAAAGCTCATCACCGAGTTCCAGGGACAGAATCCCAACGTAACCGTGGTGCGGGAGACGAGCCCTTCCGGTAAGATGGCCGAGAAGCTGCTCACCGCCTTCGCAGCGCAGAAAGGTCCGGATATCTTCAACCAGGGCGCCGAGGACGAGTGGCAGTACATTGAGCTTGGGCGCGTGGCTCCGGTGGATCTGAAGGTGGTCGGCTTCTCCAGCTACAGGGCCATGCAGAACGACTACTTGCCCGTAACCTTCAACGGCTCGCTGTACGACGGCAAGATCCACGGCCTGCCCATGGAGATCACCAACTGGTGCATCTACATCAACAACAAGTACTACCGGGAGGTCGGCCTGGATCCGGCCAAGGACTATCCCAAAACCTGGGAACAGATGGTGCAGGTCGCAGAGAAGCTGACCATCCGGGAAGGGGAGGTCATCAACCGCCGCGGCTTTGACTTCCGCTATCCCTGGTACCTGCAGTTCTTCGACCCCATGGCCAACCAGCTAGGGGGCACGGTTCTGAGCAAGGACGGCAAGAGCGGCGCCGTGGACTCAGCCGCTTGGGTCAAGCTGCTGCAGTACATGGCCGACTGGGGTCCCAACGGGCGCAACCTGGGTTCGCCGACCTACAAGAATGCCCGCAGCACCTTCAACAATGACGACAACTCGGTGGCCATGTGCATCTCCGGCCTGTACCAGTACGACCGCATCAAGGCCCAGAATCCCGCGTTTCTGCCCGAGGTTTCGGTGGTGCCCTACCCACGCTTCCAGGGAGCGGTGAACGACAACGGTGCTGCCGTGTATGGCCACTATTACATGGTCAACGCTTCCTCGTCGCCGGCCGCGCAGAAGGCCGCCTGGGAGCTCACCTGGTACTTCAGCAGCCACGTGGAGGAGATGCTCGACCAGGTCGGGCTGATCATCCCCAACAAAAAGCTGCTGGATAGCGCGGTGTATAAGAACAAAAAGTTCAGCGACGTGTTCATCGCCGACATGGCCAAGTCGAACTTCGTCTTCTGCCACGTCAAGGGGGCGCAGATCCAGGCCGTGCTCAAGGAGATGGTCGAAGGGGTCATGCTCACCAAGGTGCCTCCCGCCGAAGCAGCCCGCAGGGGCAAGCAGAAGATCGACGACTTCCTGCGCCAGTAAAGATTCTCCTCGGGTGCATCCTCGTCCGCATGGGGATGCACCTCTTTTTTTTCAATAGCTTTTCCCGGTCTCATGGTTTAATATATTTTCAAATGGGAATCGGACGCCGACAGTACTGGGGTTGGGTCTTCGTGCTCCCGGCCGTTCTCTTTTTCGCCCTGTTCAGCTACTTCCCCATGATCAATTCCTTCGTAGCCAGCTTCCATGCCAAGGACATTATTTCCCTGAAGGCCCCCAAGTTCATCGGCCTGCAAAATTACATCTACATCTTCACCAGCCAGGACTTCCTCAACTCGATCAAGGCCACCCTGTACTTCGCCGTGGGCTGCTTCATCCCTCTGGTTTCCGTTTCCCTGTTTATCGCCACGATCGTGGTCAGTCTCAGGCGATTCCCAAAAATCCAGAACGTGTTCAAGATGATCTACTACTCCCCTTCGATCGTGTCCGGGGTGGTTTCCGCCACCATCTGGTTGCTGATCTTCGATCCCCGTGGCCTGGCCAACCAGTTCCTGAATTTCCTGGCCGCCAATCCGTCCTCCGTCGACTTCAAATGGCTGGCCTTACCGATGATGGCCAGGCTGGCCACTATCATCATCTACTTCTGGAAATACGTCGGCTACTTCGTGATCATCTACTTCGCCGGTCTGGTAAGCATTCCGACGAGCCTCTACGAGGTCGCAGAGATCGACGGGGCATCGGCCTGGAAGAAGTTCTGGAGGATCACCATCCCCCTGCTGAAGCCGACAATCGAGTTCGTGGTGATCGTGGCTTTTATCGCATGCGTCAGGACCTTCTCCATCCAGTACGTGTTCGTCCAGTCCGGTTCGCCAAGGGAACCGATCAACGTGATTTCCCTGAACATCTACACCACGGCCATGCAGTACCACTCCCTGGGGAGATCCACGGCCATGAGCGTGAGCCTGTTCTGCTTCATCCTGATCTTCACGATCGTGCAGCTGCGCATCTACCGTTCCGAGCGGGTGTCCTATGTGTAAGAGAGTTGCGACATGCAGATAAGTGCGGGACAGCTGCAAAAAAATATCCGGTTGATCATTCCCTTCGTCGTACTGATCCTCTTCGCCGTGGCCATCCTGGTGCCGATCGTCTTCATGCTCATCTCTTCGGTCAAGCATCCCCTCGACGTGTTCGAGTTTCCCTTCCGCTGGATCCCCCGGCGCCTGCACTTCTACAATTACATGCAGGCCATTGCCGGAAACGACCAAAAGTACTACTTCATCCGCAACACCTTCAACTCCCTGTTCATGGCCGGCGCCATCATGTGCCTGAACGTTCTCATGGCCTCCGCCGCCGGCTACGGACTGACCAAGTTCCGATTCAAGGGCCGTCAGGTGGTCTTCGTCCTGATCCTGGCCACCATGATGATCCCCTTCGAGACGATCATGATTCCCCTGCTGATGCTGACCATTCGCCTGAGGATCCAGGACAGCTACATGGGGCTGATCTTTCCCATCATGCTCACCGCCTTCGCCGTATTCCTTATGCGCCAGAGCATCCTGACTGTGCCGGACGACTACATCGATTCAGCCCGCATCGACGGAGCGGGAGAGCTGCGCATCTTCTTCAGCATCATCTTCCCAAGCGTACGGCCGACGGCGGTCACCCTGGCCATCCTGGTATTCCGGGAGGCCTGGGACAACCTGATCTGGCCGTTGATCGTGGTTCAGAGCGAGAAGTACAAGACTCTGCCCCTCTACATCATCCGCTTTCTCGACGAGAAGTACGCCAACGAGGCGGCCTTGATGGCTGTGGCCGTGCTGGCCACTGTTCCCATCTTCGTGCTATTCTTCGCCTTCTCCCGCTACTTCATCGGCGAGGGCATCCTTACCGGAGCAAAGGGGTAGCGGGGCTGAAAGGGTCTGCTCCGGACAGGATCAGGAATCCTCTATCCGTCTCCTCTTCACAGCTGATAGATCCCGCCTGAGCTTACCGGCTCCGGTAAACAACAGGCCGTGGATCCCGAGCTTCCGAGTTGCCTCGACATTGATCTCGGCGTCGTCCACAAACACCGCATGCTCCGGCGGACAGCCCTCTGCGTCCAGGATATGGGTGTAGAAGGCGGGATCGGGCTTTACCAATCCCAAATGTTGGGAAGCGTACACCCGGTCGAAGATATCGTAGTCTCCATTTTCTTCGTGCACGCGGTAGTGCGACTCGATGGTATTGGTCCCCGCAACCACTCGGGCCTCTTCCTTTAGCTGACGGATCGTCTCGATCACCTCCGGATTTGGCTCGGGGTGAAAATAAAGCGTCCAGAGGTCTTGATCGACCCGATGACCGCTTACAAGGGAAAAATGCCGCCAGAACTGTTGCGAATCGATCTTACCTGCCATTAATCCGATCAGCTCCTCCTGGACGATTTCTTGCCATTTAATCACGTCAATCCCGAGGTGCTCCGCAATCTTTCCACTTACGTCCGTATTCCGGCTGACCACCCCGCCCATGTCAAAGATGTACAATTTTATCATCTGCAACAACGTTCCCGATATGTCCTATCACGGATCGATGTTTTTTTCACCCCCCAGAGGTCCCGGTCATAATCAAACAGCCCGGCCACGTGTAATCCATGAGTGCCGGAATATTCGACCTGCTTGAATCCACAGGGTATAATAGGCAGAAGATTAGTATGCGAGCTTCACCGTTGCATTCCTTTGCAGTCCGGCGTTTGCGTCGCAGCGGAACAGGAAGATCGCGATATCTACTTCCAGCTGCAAATCTTGTCAGAAAAAACAGATTATCAGCTGTCTTTATAATCTAGAAAGGAACGAGACATGAGGATCCTCCACCTGGTCTGCAATGCTCATCTCGACCCGGTCTGGCTCTGGAAATGGGAGGAGGGGGCTGCTGAAGCCTTATCGACGTTCAGAACAGCCGCAGATTTTTGCGAAACCTACGATGGTTTCGTCTTCAACCACAACGAGGCTCTTCTCTACGAGTATATCGAAGATTACGACCCGAGTCTTTTTGGTCGAATACAAAAGCTGGTTGCTCAGGGGAAATGGCACATCATGGGCGGATGGTATCTGCAGCCGGACTGCAACATGCCAGCAGGGGAGTCTTTTGTTCGGCAGATCCTGCATGGTCATCACTATTTCTTGGACAGGTTCCACACAGTTCCCAGAACAGCGGTGAACTTCGATCCCTTCGGGCACAGCCGGGGACTCGTGCAAATCCTGTCAAAGGCAGGGTACCACTCATATCTGTTCTGCCGACCCCTGCAACAGGACTGCTCTTTGCCCGCTGATGACTTCATGTGGGTTGGATTCGACGGTTCCCGGATAATCGCCCACCGATCCTCCGGGCACTACCTGTCCCAACGCGGCGCAGCGGCGGAGAAAGCAAGAGTATGGATGGACGATCACAGGGAAGATGATGTGGGTCTGGTCTTATGGGGCGTAGGCAACCACGGCGGCGGCCCTTCACGGATCGACCTGGACAGCCTTGAGCTTCTAAGGCGGGAAACTCGGGACTGGGGGGTCCGCCACTCTATTCCGGAGAGCTATTTTGCAGAACTGGCAAAGGACGCCCAATCCTTGCCCGAGGTGAGGAAATCCCTCAATCCCTTCGCCGTTGGCTGCTATACGACCCAAATCCGGGTGAAACAAAAACATCGGCGGCTGGAAAATGAGCTGTATTCGGCGGAGAAGATGTCTTCCAGTGCTGCTCTGCAGGGACTGCTTCCCTATCCCCGCAGCCAGCTGCTGGAAGTGGCAAGAGACTTGCTTTTCAGCGAGTTTCACGACGTGCTACCCGGCTCGGCTATCGAGCCCGCGGAAGAAGACGCACTGCGACTCCTCGATCACGGTCTGGAGATCGTTTCCCGCGTAAAGCTGAAAGCCTTTTTCGCTCTTGCGGCCGGGCAATCCCCGGCCCGGGAAGGGCAAATACCGATCCTGGTATACAATCCTCACCCGTATCGGATTTCCGATGTCTTCGCCTGTGAGCTGCAGCTGCCGGATCAGAACCGCAGCGGCAAACGCAGCGATATCGAAGTGTTCGGGAAGGGGAAGCGAGTACCCTCCCAACTGGAGAAGGAGCTCAGTCATCTGGCTATGGATTGGAGAAAACGGATCCTGTTCCACGCCGAATTGGATCCCAGCAGCATGAACCGCTTCGACTGCAGGATACTTACACCCACCAGGCCTGTATCAACCAGCAGGGGCATAGAGGGGGATTTTCTCTTTGAATCGGAGGAGATCACCCTCCGGATAAACGGCGAGACAGGGCTGATCGATTGCTACCGGATCGGGAAGGTAGATTTTCTCGGCGAAAACGCTTTTTCACCCATTGTCCTGAAGGATACTCCCGACCCGTGGGGCATGAGGGCGCATCGCTTCGGCCCGCAGACTGGCCGTTTCGAGCTCCTGCCGCAGGAAAAAGGAGCGATACTATCCGGCATCCCCGACGCCGGGCTACCCTCCGTGCGCATCATTGAGGACGGAGAGGTCCGAACCGTAGTAGAAGCCCTGTTCGGCTACGGCGGTTCTTACCTATGTCAACGCTATTGTCTTCCCAAACGCGGGAGGCAGCTCAAAATAGAGATCAGGGTTTTCTGGAATGAGAAAGACAAAATGCTCAAGTGGACCCTGCCCTGTCCATGGCCATCCCGACGCTGCATCCGGCAGGTCGCTTTCGGCGCCGAAGAGCTGCCCGAATCAGGAGAGGAAGGGGTGTTCCAGAAGTGGGCGATC
>CP070696.1:2021194-2042460 GCA_020353535.1 Spirochaetaceae bacterium
ACCGCTGTTCGTGGTCATGTTGGTGCAGGATTACCTGTAGCCGGAAAGAGGATCGATATCCGCGTGCGGTTGGATCCTGATCAAACGGACGCCGGGCATCAATTGGAGAGGATCCGCGTACCGGTGGACAAGGGACTTGTTGAGACGGGTATCTTTGGTAGCTTTGAACGCACCCACTCCTATCATAATCTTTACAGGATCGATCGGAGTCCTGCTGTGTCTGTGTCCGTGCATCCCCTTCCCGGTGCTCGCAGCCAGGTTGCAGCGCTCCTCTCCTCAGATCCTAATGACCGCGTAGAGCTTTTGTCGGACTCAGCCCTTCGACGGAATCAACAGCATATTATTGCCGTATTCGCCTTCGCTTTGTTGCTGATATATTTGCTCATCGGTGCACAATTCGAATCTTTCCTGCTTCCTCTTGTTCTGCTCCTGTCTCTCCTGCCTGCCCTGTCGGGCAGCCTGGTCGTTCTCCTGCTCTGCGGCTTCAGCCTCAACCTCAATTCGTTTTTGGGTATTCTGATCCTGACAGGCACGGCCATCAATATCTCGATTATTCTTACTGTCGGATTTGAACCGACAACACGGATTGATCGGAAAAGGCTGTTGTTGGTCTGCGGACGCCGGTTAAAACCGATTGCAGCTACCATACTCTCAACAGTCGTAGCCATGATTCCCATCGCCGTGAATACAACCGGCGAGGGGGCGTTGCAAAGCAATACGGCAGTTTCCCTGATGGGTGGGCTGGTTATCGGCATGATTTCTATTCTCTTCGTTTTTCCCGTTCTGTACGAACGGTTCGCGGGTGCTTTGCGAAATCGCCAGTAATGGATTTTCATAGAGACTGGATCGAAAAACCCCGCCGGGTCATTCTGTTGCTGGTGTTTTTCTGTCTACTAACCGGAATGCTCGGTCTCTCGATACCTATAGGCTATTCACCTCAGTCACTGAAAAAAAGCGTGGTGATTACGATCGAAAACCGGGGTGCCTTCGAGGAGGAGATCGAACGTACGATTGTCGATCGGTTGGAGGCTGACCTCCTCGCTGTAGCTGGGATAACCGAAATTTTTTCAGTAGCTGAGATGGGTAAGGCTCGTTTGATCATCACCTTGTCGGATCGGACGGATCTCAATACCGCTTTTCTCGCTGTCAGGGAAATCGTCTACGCCGCCTATACGAAGTTTCCCTCGGAAGTTCAGCGTCCCGCTATCGTGAAGAGCGATCCTCTCGGCAAGCCCGTGTTCATCGTAGGATTTCCCGATGCAGGCACAATGGGTGAGGAGGAGCTGAAGCGAATTTACGAGAACGTGGAGGGCAGTGGTGAGATCATCATCGCGGGCAGCTCAAAACAGGAAATGCGTGTCATATATGATCCGCAGAAATTGTCGGCTGCTGGCCTCGGGCTGGATGAATTGATCCGCGCAATACGGAATGCGAATGTTTTAGGAGGATTTGGTCGAGAGGCTGGACCTCCCCATGTTGTCGATAACCGTTTCCGAAACATCGACGAGATGCAGCGTTTGATGGTCTCCCCCGAAGTTTCTCTTAGTGAGCTGGCATCGATTGAAAAAATTAATCGTAGACCCGAGATCGTCGGAAGGGTTAACGGGGAACAACGGCTGATCCTCTACGTGCAACCCGAAGGTGACGCCAACGTCTTGGCACTCTGTGGCCGCCTTGAAGGTCTCACAGAAACGCTGCCGAACGCTAAAATCCTTTATAGCTATGGACGACTGGTGCGCAAGGCACTTCTGCAAATCCTCTCCGCTGCTGGGATCGGTGCTGCCTGCGTGGTGCTGCTTACCTATCTCTTTTTAGGTAGTCTTGTTCCTGCAGCTCTGGTTAGTGCCAATATACCGTTTTCGATCCTCGCGTCCCTGGCCTTTCTGCGGATATGTGGAGAGGAACTCAACATCTTGAGCCTGTCAGGAATCGTGGTGGGTATCGGTCTTGTCATTGATGCGGGCGTTGTTTTCAACGATGCGTATTTCCGGTACGGACGAAATTACGCAACAGCTGTTTCTCGTGCTCGTGCTCCGATCCTGTTTGCAGGGGCAACAACAGTTGCGGTCTTCCTTCCCCTGTTGTTCACTCCTTCGGTCCTGGTAGATCAGCTCAGAGGACTCGCGCTCTCGATCGTCGGATCAGTGGCTGCCTCCTGTGTCTTTGTGTTCTGTTTTATTCCTGTATTTCTGCACAATATCTACCGCAGACCTGCAGAGGTGCGGCAATCCCGACGAAGACAGTGGAAGCGCTTTTCTATTCGAGCTCTGCGGGATCTCATGTTCATCATGAACAGGTTTCGTTGGCCTCTGTTGATGGTGGTGATCTCCCTAGCCGGTTTCGTGCTGTTCTTGGTGATAGGATTGGACCGGCAGGATTTAAGTTTCAACGGATTGAACCAGAAGATCGTCCACTTCTCCATCGAGTACCCCAGCGGGTATACCCTCGAGCATGTCATGACCTCTGGTTTACCTCTCGAACGGCGTCTGTTGGCCTGCAACGGGGTAGAACAGGTGAGCAGCAGATATGAACGAGAGCGGGCCGCATACGTCGTGCAGCTCAATAGTTCAGCCAGCAAGCGAGAGGTGGTTTATATTCTCGAGAAAGAGGAGGGAAGTTTCGGAGAAGCCTTCCTCCATTTTCCCGACGGCACTGCCGGTACGACTTCCTTTCCTGTGAACATCTCAGGTGCGGATCCGAACGAGTTGGCGAGCCTTGCGCAGCGATTGGCTCGGGAGGTCCAGAAGCTTCCGGAATGTCGCGCTGTCCTGTTTCACTTCAAGAACGTACTTCCGGCCAAGCAGCTATACGTAGATCTGGATAAAGCGGCACAAGCCGGTGTAGACCCTGGCGACCTTTGCTCTCAGATGTATTGGGCTCTTGCCGGCCCGGTTTTGGACAAGTGGACAACCGGCCAAGATGAGATGGATATCATCCTGCAAACAAGAACTCTGGATACCAATTCGCGAAACCTCGCATCCCTGCTGCAACTTCCCTGCGGAAAAACAACATTTACAATAAATTCCCTTGTCGGCATTCGCGAGAAGCCCCAGGCGGGAAGAATCTACCATCTTAACCGAGCCAGGAGCGTGAGTATCTCCATTCTGGCAGATTTGCATCAAAGACGACAGGTGATTGCAGATACCGAAAACATTCTGGAGTCCTTCGGTATTCCACCGGGATATCGGGCTCAGATCGGTAAAGAAGTGGAAGAACAAAGGTTGCTCTCCAGGACTGTTTACACGAGTTTGGGCCTGGCGGTCTTATTGATCTTCTTCATCCTCATGTTTCAATTTGAATCCTTGGGCATCTCCGCCGCCATTCTGCTGCAGATTCCAGGTGCATTCATCTTTCCTCTCTTGCTCCTTAGGATCTTCTCCTGGTCGCTGACCATTCCGGTCATCATCGGTCTGATCCTCACCAGCGGTATTGCCGTTAATAATGCGATTCTCGTGTTTGTGGATCTCCGGGATATTCGATTGACCATGGAACGGATTTTCCAGGTGCTGGCAGAAAAAATCAGGCCCATCGTGGTGTCTTCTCTCACCACGATGGTGGGGATTGCACCACTTCTATTCGCGGAGAGTCCAAATCAAGGCATTCTGGCCCCACTCTCGATAACAGTGGCTGCAGGAATCGCCGGATCGATACCCGTACTAATCGTTTCCTTGTCACTCATCGCGGCAAAAGAGTAGCGGGCGTGTCCTTGGCAGCCAGAGAACAGTGCAAGAGTCCGTGACCAGATGCGGTTAACGAATGGGTGGAGTGCCCTAAAAACCGGAGTTACCGATCACCTCTCTGTACCAGTGGGCGCTGCTCTTCAGGGTTCGAGCCTGGGTCTTGTAGTCCACGTACACGATACCGAAACGTTTTGATACCCCGTAAGCCCACTCGAAGTTGTCGATCAGACTCCAGACGTAATAGCCTTTGAGCTTCACTCCTTCTTGCATAGCCCTGTGGGCAGCACTGAAGTGGTCGCGCAGGTAGGCAATTCGCGCCTCATCCCTGATCTGGCCATCGTCGTCGACGCGGTCGGAGCAGGCGATGCCGTTCTCCGTTACGTAGATCACCGGTGGGTCGTAGTCCCTTTGTATGCGGGTAAGCAGGGTGTACAGCCCATCGGCATACACCTCCCAGTCCATGTCGGTGAACTGGACACCGGGGTAGTTCGGTCGCAGCTCTGTAAACAACTCCCCTTTATCCTCCGGACGGCATACGAGCTTTCTCATGTAGTAGTTCACGCCCAGGAAATCGATACGGCTCTTCTGAAAGGCATTGAGATCCTCCGCCTCGACGAGCGGAGCATTGAACTGCTTCTGGTACACTTCGAGCATGTCCTCGGGGTAGCGACCCGTGAACACCGGATCCAGGAACCAACGGTTTTGATAACCGTCGTAGTAGCGGGCGGCCTGTTCATCCTCAGGGGAATCACTGTTTGGATAGGCGGGAGCGATGTTCAGCGTGATGCCGATGTTGCTGGCCGCTCTGCGGTACTCACCGAACAGCAGGGCAGCGTAAGCGTGGGAGAGGAGCAGATTGTGAGATACCTCAAGTGCTGATTTCCTATCTTGGATGCCGGGAGCGTGTAGGCCACTATCGTGCCCTAAGAAGGACACCACCCAGGGTTCGTTGTGTGTGATCCACAGATGTACCCGGTCACAGAAGCGGTCGAACATCGTGCCGGCATAGTCGGTGAAATACTTCACGGTGTCCCGGTTTTTCCAACCCCCCTTGTCCTGAAGGCTCTGAGGCAGATCCCAGTGGTAGAGTGTGATCATGGGCACGATTCCGGCCGCCAGAAGCTCATCGATCAATCGCTGGTAGAAATCAAGACCGGGGGGATTGATTTTGCCGCTGCCAGCAGGGAAAATCCGGGACCAAGCTGTAGAGAATCGGTAGGATCGCAGACCGATCGCTTTCATCAATCGGATGTCTTCCCGGTAACGGTGGTAGTGGTCACAGGCTAAATCCCCGTTCTGATTCTGGTAGACCATCCCCGGCGTGTGACTGAATCGATCCCAGATGCTCTCTCCTCGCCCACCCTCAGTCACTGCACCCTCGATCTGGTAGGCAGCGGTCGCCGTGCCCCAAAGAAAATCTGTCGGAAAACTGGTATCTGTCATTCAGAGCCTTCCTTCGAATCTGTGCATACCTATGTTATCTGTATGTAGATTTTGCTCGATACTAGAAAAAAAGAGGCCCCTGGGGTTTCCACCTCCTTAACCCAGGGGCTTCGCCTCCTTATTTTATTCTATCCTGCTGGTATCATAACGCAATCTCCCATCCCAGTCTACAAGATATGGAAGATTGCGATCTCCTACTGTTCTTTACTCCTCCTCGGTGGGAATTGAAAAGGACCAGACGATCAGGCTCAGGGATAATCCGATCGAGATACCACCGGTCACAAGGAATCCCCTGGCTATCGCCTTAATAGCGGTACGAACAACAGTACCAATTACTCCTGCAACCTCGGCGCGGTACCAGACGTCCGTTGCCATCCAGTAACCCAATCCCTGATCGACCCAGGGCCAGCCCGCGGCGATCCGGGTTGCGATTCCGCAAATCAGGGTAAGCAAGGCAGGAGCAAACAGCGGCCAGCCCAGCCACTGAACGATCTGGCGGCGATTCTCACCACCAACAAACGCAGCGCCAACCCAAAAACTGGCTGCTAGCAAGGCGAGAAGTATGTTGGCCCAGATCAAACGATTGGTCCCGATGAAGCCTATCCAGAATTCATCTTCGGGATCGTATTCGAAGTATACGGTCTCAGCAGGTTCGGGGTAGCTGTCCGGCAGACTATCCAAAAACTCCGGAAGAGCCGTGGCGATCATCTCCGTTGCTTGTTCTTCGGAGACATCCGCAGGCCGACAGTGCAGCATCCGTGCGCCCGGAGCAGACGGCGCTTCTCCGGCGGCACAAACAGGAAGATTCGCCGCCAGGGATCGGGAAAATCGGTCTCCCCCGTCACTGCGTAGTCGGTCCTTCAGCGGTGTGATATCCACGCTCAATTCGAGGCTAGATGCGCGTCCCTCGATGGCGTCGAAGGTATCATTGATCAGTTTCACTGCCTGGGATCGAAGGTAATTCGGTGTTACCACCTCCCTAAGGGCCTTTGCCAGAGCATCACTGGGAATGCCTTCGAAATCGGCAACCTCGAGGATCTGTTCCTGTTCCCAGGCTGTCTCCCTCAGGATCGCCTCGTAGATACGTTCGTCTGAGACCAGTTGCAGGTAGAATCCCCGATCCAGAGCCCAGGTGCTGACCGAAAAACTCATCAGAGCAGCAAAGAGAAGTGGAAAAACCAGCAGAATGATCATGAATATTGCGATTGCTTGGCGCATGGATTGTTGCTCCTTCCAGAGTCATATACTTCGCCCTCGATTATAAAGAACTACTCCGCTGAAGATCTGTTTTGAGCAGAAAAATACGACGACAATACGCAAGAATCTCAGGAAATACTGACCTAGTCAAGGATCCTGACGTCGTGTGTTCTGATGTCGCGATTGCCGTGGGGCTCGATGAATATCGTAGCTGGTCTTGAATGTGAGCAGTAATACGCCCGCTAAGATGAGGGTAACACCGATCCACTGTAGTGGGTGCAGCCTCTCGCTGAAGGCGAGAACTCCACCGACCACGGGAATTGCGATGGTATTGCCGGCGAAGGCTGGAATCAATTGAATGGCCTTGCCCCGCCGATAGGCGAACTGCATCACGACCATGGAAATTAGTGATATCGCGATCCAGGCAAGAGCCCACGGATTGGAAAGCAGCCTGGCACCCTTCTGCAGCAGGGTGGTCAACGTATTTTCCCTCTGAAATTGCAAATGCAGAACCGCTCGAGACAGTCCCAGTGAGCTCGTCGACACTTTCTGGAACAGGGGTACGAAGCCTCCCAGGGCTCCAGCCAATCCCGAGATGACGATGCCAACGATGTGGCCGCGCTTTCGAAACAAGGTCCAGAGTATCATGTAGGTCAGACACACGACGGGCAGGTAGATGTAGAGAGTGGAAAGAGAAGTTTCTTTGGCTGTCGGTTCCAACTGAAACGAGCCGATCAGTATTGCTGCGGTGACGATCGTAAAAACGCCCACTATCTCCCTTTTTGTGATCCTTTCGTGCATATACAGATGGGAAAAGACCGCCAGAGACGCCAATCCCGATCCCGACATCGCGCCGACTATGGCGGCATTGCCTGTGGAGACCGCGTACAGGACCAGGAAGATAGCCAACGGCATCGAGACAGTCGACAGGACCCACACGAGCAATCCTTTTGTTCTGCGCTGTTCTGCAATAGCCAAACCGATTTTCTGTCCTGCCTGAGCTATGGCGTGAATTGAGTAACCAGCGAAAGCTGCTAGAAGTGATAGAACTGCCGTCATATCTCCATCTGCTCACCTGTTGGTTATTAGGAGAAAACTTGCATTACCAATGTGTAATAAAAAAAAAGAACCGCGGTGGTAGTATGGTTCACCGTTCTTTCGTATTGTTCTGGTATTATGCTTAAAATCCTCGGAAAGTCTATCCCTACTGGTGTCATTTTCGTCACTTTAATAATCCACCCGGAGGTCTTGTAGATGGAGAAAACCGAACTTCCTGATCATCTGCTCGAAACAGATCCTACCATTGATCCGAGTGTATTCATTGCCCGGGGGGCTCAGATAATGGGAGACGTGCGAGTAGCTTCCGGCTCGTCTGTCTGGTACAACGTTGTGCTGCGGGGGGATATCAACTACATCGATATCGGCGCCAACACCAACATCCAGGATGGTTCCATAGTCCACGTGGAAAATGACCGACCCTGTATTGTCCGGGAAAACGTAACCGTTGGGCACGGGGCAATTCTGCACGCCTGCACGATAGAGCCGGAGTGTTTGATCGGTATGGGAGCGATCATCTTGTCCGGAGCGGTGATCGGCAAGGGGAGTATCATCGCCGCCGGAACGCTCATTCGGGAGAATATAGAAGTAAAGCCCTTCTCCCTTATGGTGGGCGTTCCCGGGCGTCTGCTCCGCACGCTTGATTCAAGCAATGCAGAAACGAATCGCAAGTGGGCACTGAAGTATGCCGCTGTAGCTCAGGCCCACCAGGAGAGGGGATTTTCCGCGCACGATTCTGTTAACAACACCCTCTGATCGAAGCTCGAAGGTTATCGCGATCTTCCTTTAGATTACGGCCGAAGATTGTGTTTTCCGAAGGACATCGCAATCTTCCTTTAGATTACGGCCGAAGATTGTGTTTTCCGAAGGACATCGCAATCTTCCTTTAGATTACGGCCGAAGATTGCGATATGATATATAGATAGACACAGACAGCAATATTCCAGCATGGGGACTTCTAGAATCGCCCACAGGTCAATAACCCACCTGTTCGTCGTCCTGATTTTCCTGGTTTTGTCTTCCCCCGGTTTTTCCCAAGAGACTCCGTTACTCGTAATCCTTCCTTTTGAAGCTGTTGCGGTACCCAAGGCCGACGCAGATACGGTTTACGCCTCAGTGGAAAACAGCTTCACGGCCACCGGTGTGTACACGGTTATCACGGCAGTGCAGAGGGATCAGGTCCTGGGAAGTGCTGATGCCGCCATTTGTAAGGATGAGGACTGTGCGGTGGAAATCGGCCAGAAGCTATCCGCGGACCAGGTCGTCATAGGAACCGTGGCGCTGGCAGAGGGCAAGTACATCATCAACGCCAGAATCATAGCGACAGCCAGCTCGCGAACCCTTGCCGCGGAGTCGATAAGTATAACCGCCGCTGCAGATCTGGGGAGAGTAAGCAATACCTTGGCCTTAAGTCTGATTCGGCGAGCGATGCCGGGGCGACTGTCGGAGGCGGAAGCGCAACCTTCCGGGACGTCGAGCGGAGAAGCAGACGGGGCAAGCGAGCCATCCACCGGCGAATCAGCGGAAGGCGTGGCACCCACTACGGCGGGAACTGGGGAGAGACCCGGGGAGGGTGCAGACGTTTCCGAGGGACCGACGGAAAAGCTCACCCGCTCCGACCTGTGGCCGCTGGTGAACATCTGCGGAGGATTGTTCTTTCTCGAGTTGGGCAATGTGATGGGAAGCACAAGTTTCGAACTGCGGCGAAAGATATCGGATACCTACGTCGATTATGTGGAGACGAGCTGGAACTTCGATGACTTGTGGCAGACATACAATAGCGCCTATGTTGGCTACATGGCCACTACGATCCTTTCATACGTTTCCTGGTCGGCCGCCGTAGCCTCGATCCCCACCTATCTGTTTGTTTTTCCTGACAGGGCTTTCCGCCTGTCCCGTTGGGGAACCATCGTCTTTACAACGGGAGCTGCCCTATCCGTGGCCGGCAACGTTCTCGACCTCCTGGCCGGGGCTCAGCGTTACACCAACGATTTTCTCTATGAGGATTATATGAGCGCTGGAACCGGCTACGACGAGCTGTACGATCGATATCGTCGCGGATACGTACTCTACAGCATCGAACGACTGACCAGCTATGCTTTTTGGCTTTTTGGGGGAGCGGGGATGATAACTGCATTCTTTCTGCCGGGTCCGAAAGAGGAGAAGATCTCCGGTTTTTGGGACAGAACCGCTCTACTCGCTGGTATTACCATGGTGGGTTTGGGAAGTGTTACCCGCACCGTTGCATTGAATCACCGCCAAACCCACATCGAGAGCGGCGGGGATGAGGATGCCTACGACAAATACGTTCGCAACAGCGTACTTTCGTACACTCTCTGGGTCGTTGGAGGTGTCGGTATGGTGCTGCCCTTTCTTACGGATTTTGGGCGCGGTACAGCCGCTGCCGAAGAAACACCGATGCGGCCGGAGCCGCTAGGGCTCAAACAGCTGCAGCTACTCCCGCTGCCTAACGGCTTTCGCCTGCGGATCGCATACTAGTTTGGGGGCATTGTTATGAAGAAAATAGCCGGGAGGCTGACGATTATTACACTCGTTACTATGTTTGTAGGGTGTGGAGTGTTCTTTGCCGCCAAAGAGGGGCGATGGAATGCGCTGGATCCCGACAACGAACTTTCCACCTTCAATCCAAGTATTGACGGGTATGTGGAAAGTGGTGTTGGCTGGATAGGTGACAAGCCGACACTTTACGCTTTACCCAGCTCCAAACTGATCCTGATACGTTTCGATACCGGTGATTTTCCCGATTCAGTCGCCGCCTCCTATCTAAAGCTTAAGGTCAACACCCAACCGCCGAACGATGCCGATCTGGCAATTCACCGCATCATTCAAAGCTGGGACGCCACTATATCGTACTCGCTGGCTGACGATCCTGTCGCTTTTTATAATGGTTCGAGTGTGGCAACCGCAAAAATACCCGCGTCGATCCCTGTTGGAGAAGACGTACTGATTACCCTGACTGGTATATATAGTGGCGACAAGGCAAATCTGGGGAATGGCCTCATTGTATCCAGCTCTGCGACGGTGCAGTTCGATTCAAGCGAATCAGGACAGGGTCCGGTGTTGCTGATTGAGCCTGATTGATGCGTAATAGGGGTAGTCGTGAAGAATTTTATCAGAATCCTGGTACTTATAGTCTTTGGCATTCTGCTTGTGGCGTGCGATATTTTTTTTATCGCCAAAGAAGGTCGCTATAATCCTTTAGATCCGAAAAATGAGTTTGTCGAAGTTTTTCCCGATATCGATGGTTTTGCTGATGACACGAATTGGTATCAGGACGATCCGCTTCTTTCTGCACGGAATTACACGCCCATGTCCGTTGTCTATCTTCGTTTCACCATCGATAAAATCCCGGACGATTTCGATAATATCTACCTACGACTTTATAAATATTCCAGTTATCCAGGTGTAACTATTAGAATACATCCTGTGATTTTGGATAAAGTGCCTCGGACCTACTCTGAGGCTGCAGATCCGAGCTTCTACGACATGAACGCATCCACGCAGCATATCGTGGACTCATCTGAAGGATTCGAGTACATTTCTTTGGATCCGATAATCAAAGGCTCAAAGAGTCGTATTCGTTATGGTATTGTCATTTTTTCTGATTTTGAATCTGTCGACTTCATCTCAATGGAGGAACAGGTAGAGACAACCTGGCGACCTAGGTTATATATTTCGACTCAATGATGATGAGAACTTCTCGGAGTATTTTTATACGTTTGATAATTTCCCTCGTCGTCCTGATGTGCTTTGTTCCGGCAATAGCACACGCTCTTCCGGTACATATTGCCTTTCTTTCGATCGACAATCTGAGCGCCAATCCCCGTTATGACTACCTGGAGGGGATCATCCGGGGACTGCTGTTGTTCGACCTTTCCGGCGCTCAAGATATCGAGGTGGTAAACCGCAGCGACCTGGATTCCATCCTGCGGGAGCAGGAGCTGCAGCTCAGCAGTCTTGCGGAGGATCAGAATAAAGCCCTGGAGGTAGGCAGGATACTGGGCGCGGACTATCTGCTGCGGGGAGAGTACGTATTTCTGGGCAACGACGTACTGATCACAATTCGACTGCTCGATGTGGTGGACGCCCGCAGTCTGACCTTCTCTGAGCGCGGGGCCAGTGAGAACACCCTGCACGCAATCGCCGAACAGATCATCTTCCGCCTGACCGGCAGGGAAGTCGCGCTTCAGGCCGAACAGCATGAGCGATCGATCATTTCGCTCCAGGACGAAAAGCCCGGTTCGGTGCATCTATTCTCCCACCTGATCGATGCGGAGATCTTCGTGGATGATGAGTTCATCGGCTACACCACAGGGGATCCTCGCGTTCCTTTCGAGATCGAAGATCTTTCGCCTGGAACGCATCGCCTGCGCATTCATCTCTCCGGCTTCGGAGTTGTCAAGCAGCCGGAGATCACCTTCCACGATTGGGAAGAGGAAGTGCAGATCGCTCCGGGAAAACGCACCGTGGTCAGGGCAACATCCCGTCACTTCAGTAACATCATCTACAACCTGCAGCAATTGGTCCGGGAGGACATACGCTTCAAGGAGCTGGAGGGGGGCGATCGAGTTCAACGGGAGCACGATGCCTCTTTCGTAGACCGTGAGGGGCGGCGGATTCCCATAAACATGGTTGCCACGGCCAGCCGTCAAGGGGATCGCTTGGAGTACACCGTGGAGGTCAGCTACCAGGGGGAGAAGCACAGTTGGGACCTTTCCGGTCCGATCAATGAACGAACGGAAGTCCGCGAGCGGGTAGGGAAGGTAGAGGTCTGGCTGGAGGTCGACTCCAGCGAGGTGTCCTATTCGATCTGGCGGCGGGATATCGAACAGGGAATGTTCCGCAGTCAGTGAGGCCCCGGGATCAGCCCGTCTCCCCGGCACCGCTTGGCAGGTCAATGAACAACCCTCAATTGATATTTGCATTTTAACGACTCTACATGTTCCCAATTTTTAGCTATGCTATTGGCATAATCGATGCGGCCTGTCGGCAAGCATCGGCGGGCGGGAAGGAGATATGCTGATGAGACGAAAACAGTCTATCTATAAACCGGCATTTCTAACGTTAATACTCGCAGCGCTCCTCTCATGTGCGGGGATGGGGGAACGTAGCGTTGAATACTACGAACCGCTGACCCGAGAGGAACCAGATTCACCGTTGCCTGCGGAGGAAGCGCCAAAAACTTCAGGAGGGGAAAAACGGGAAAGCACGGCAGAGGAGGACG
Organism: Spirochaetaceae bacterium; assembly: GCA_020353535.1. Taxonomy (GTDB): domain Bacteria; phylum Spirochaetota; class Spirochaetia; order SZUA-6; family DRHE01; genus JAFGQJ01. The sequence goes on from CP070696.1 coordinate 2,033,816, forward strand.
CCGGAACCGTATGGAGCGAAGATTCGGAAGCGCCCGCCATGGCTGAAGCCCTGCCTTCAGAGAAGGCCGCCGGCTCCGCAACAACCCGATCCAGCACCGCTTCAACAGGCAGACCCCAAGTCTCGGGCTTGAAAGCAGGATTTGCCGATGATAACAAGCAGTTCAACTACTTCGTGCAGTTTCTCCAAGAATATGGACCCAGCGTAGACCATATCCCGATTCCCATTGAAGAACGAATCGTTCTGCGAGTTCACGACAGTGAGGGCAAATCCATTCCCAACGCCGACATACGAGTATCTGCAGCGGACGGTCAAGAATTGACCAGGGGATTGACTTATGCGGATGGAACGTACCTTCTGTTTCCCGCCGAGTACGGCGGGCAGCAGAGTTATACCGTGGAAATCACCTACAACCAGCAGCGTCAACGCCTATCCCTGGATCGCTTCGGACGGCGGGAGGTTGTGGCCGCCTTCAATATGCCCAGGGCTCAAATGAGCCGCATACCTCTGGATCTCCTTTTTATCCTGGATACCACAGGGAGCATGGGTGAGGAAATCCAGCGGTTGAAAACCACCATCGAGCTCATAAACCTCAATCTCTCCTCCCTTTCCACGAGACCGAGGGTGCGATTTGGCATGGTTCTGTACAAAGATCGGGGGGACGAATACGTAACTGAGGTAGTTCCCTTTACCGAAAACCTCCAGGCATTCCAATCGGCCCTCGACCGCGTCGAAGCCTCCGGAGGCGGGGATACTCCGGAGGACCTGCAGGCAGCCCTTGAGCAGGCTGTGAAGATGTCCTGGAATCGCGGGGGAGTGCGTCTGGGTTTCATCATAACGGATGCACCGCCGCACCTGGATTACGGTCAGAGCTATACCTATGCGCGAGCGTCGCGGGAGGCAAAGGAGAAGGGGATCAAGGTCTTCAGTGTCGGCACGGGGGGGCTCGACCTGCTCGGCGAGATTGTGCTCAGACAGATCGCCCAATACACCTCGGCCAAATATATCTTTCTCACCTATGGCGAAAGTGGTGAGAGCGAAGGAGGAGCTCCGGGTAGTGTCAGCCATCATACCGGTGCCAACTACCAGACCGATAAGCTGGAGGCGATCATCATCCGCTTCGCCAAGGAGGAGCTTTCTCAAATCTCCGACCAGCCGATCGAAGAGGAGGAGGAATATTTCACGGCCAATAAGGTCGGCGAGGAGCAGCGCGAGGAGACCCTGAACAAGCTGTTCTCTATGGCGATTTCTCAGCTTATCGACTACTCCAGTGTACGGATCGACAGGGGAACGGCAGCGGCGGTGCTTCCGCTCAGCCCCGCCCAGAGCCGCCTTGCTCTCAACTCCGAATACTTCACCGAGCAATTAATTTTGAGCTTTGGCAGAGATGTAGAGTTCAGGGAACTTTTCCGCATCGTGGAGCGCAAGGATCTGCAGAATGTTCTGGAAGAGCTGGAACTTCAGCTCACGGATCTGTCTGAAGAGCAGGGAGCTGCCAGGGTTGGAGAATTGATCGGAGCGGAATTGCTCATAATCGGGAAACTGTATTCCACTGCAAAGGGGTATGAGTTGTTCTTGAAACTCGTTCGTGTGGAAACAGGAGAAGTTTTGAGTGTTACAAAAGCGATCATCGATGCTGCGTTGGGATTGGAGGCATGAGCGCGGTACTTATGAATGACTATAAACGGAGAATCAACGAACTGCAGAAGGACATCGAACGAAACATCGGTGAGATCCATGTCCGGCTCGGCAAATTGGGGGAGCACATTTCGTATCAGGATGCCAAGGTTCTGCCCAATGCGGAAATGGAGGAACTCCATACGCGGATACAGGAACTCAGACGCCAGCTTCCCGAGAGCCGTCAGCGGGTGAAGAGAATTCTTCAAACCGTTGCGGATAACGAGGAGCTGGAGCGGGAAATCAGGAACAGGAAGCTTCAAATCGCCGAGCTTGGGCGGATAAATCAGGAGATCTGCGAGACCATCGGCAGAGCGGCCTATCAGGCTTACAAAACCCTGGCAACTCCAAACCATGCGCTTAGGGAGTTATTCGAACCGCTGGAAAAACAGGAACAGGAGTTGGCAGACCTGGAGGCGGAGCAGGAATCGCTGCAAGCAAACGGCCGGGAGGGAAAGTTCTTCAGGATCTTTCGTGAGACCGGTCGTTCAGTGTACGTGAAAGGTCTGCTCTCGCTGAGACGAAGGGCTGCGGTAAAAGCTTACTATGACCTCGGCAAGAGGTTCTGCGCATCCCGGCTTAAGGATGACTTGAAGGATAGCGGGCTTCAAGCGGCTCTGGCTCCCTACGAAACCAACGAGCGGAAAATAACGACGCTTCAACGGGAGATGGACAGGCTCGAGGGGGAACAGGAAAATAAGTGGAGCGAGCTGAAATCCCTCGGCGCCTACCGGTCGCATCAAAAAAGAGTGCGGGATATCGAGTCTGAAATCGAGCGCATCGAGGAACAGCTGCGGGACGCGTTTGAGGGCTTGGGGAGTCTTTTCCGCGCTGCACCAACTGGAGCTTCTCAGGATACTGAAGCCTCCAGCATGGTCAACCAAATTGAGGAAATCGAAAAGACAAATCGAAACAAGAAAAAACTGATCGAGAGACTGAATGCCGCTCTGCAGATCGAGTCGCTGAACAACCAACTCGAAAATCTGGCCGACAGAATTTCGAAGTTGGAAAGAGAGATCGAGTCCCGCCATCGTGAAATCGAGACACTCCGTTCACAGGTAGCGGAAAGAGAGAAAAAGGTCCAACGGCTTCAGAAAATTCGAGGATCCAAGCAGGCCTTGCTATCAGACGCGAAAAAAACGGAAAAAGAGGCGCGCAGCTGATGGAACCGATTGACCTCCGCTCTGACACGGTGACAAAGCCGACGCAGGAGATGCGTCACGCTATGTACCGTGCCGAGGTAGGGGACGACGTTTACGGTGATGACCCGACGGTCAACGCGTTGGAGGCCTATGCCGCTGAGTTGGTCGGCAAAGAGGCAGCCCTGTTCGTACCCTCCGGGACATTCGGTAACCAGCTGGCGCTGTTTACCCACTGCCAGCGGGGAAACGAAGTGGTGTTGAGCGATCAAAGCCATATTGTTCAGCATGAGGTAGGGGCCGCGGCGATCATAGCGGGTGTCCAGCTGCGAACCTTCATCCCTGACGGTAACTATCCGGTGTGGGACGATATCCGGGAACATCTAAGAAACGGACTTGACATACATTGGCCCCAGACCGATCTCGTAGCGCTCGAGAACGCCCTTGGCAACGGGGAGGTCCTGCCGCTGACGATCATGGAGGACATTTTCAAAAAAGCTCACGTTTTGGACATCCCCGTGCACCTGGACGGGGCTCGGATGTTCAACGCCGCCCACTACTTGGGAATCGAGGCGGATCGGATTGCGGGGCTTGCAGATTCGGTGATGTTCTGCCTGTCCAAGGGATTGTGCGCTCCAATAGGATCGATGCTGGCCGGTAACGGCCAGTTCATTGAGGCAGCCCGAAAAAAGCGAAAGATCATGGGTGGAGGAATGCGGCAGGTAGGGGTGATTGCCGCCTGCGGGCTGGTGGCTCTCAAAACGATGCGGCAACGACTGTCAGAGGATCGGGATATGGCGGAGGCAATAGCAAGCTTGTTCCGCAACACCGGTTTGTTCGAGGTGAAACCTGAGCCGGTGAAGATCAACATGTTCTTCCTCCGGTACCGCGATTGCGTTTCAGCGGACCGGGAGGAGCGCCTGGCCGAGGAGCTTGTCAAGGCGGGTGTCCGCGTAAATCCTCCCGAGGACGGCTGGATCCGTATTGTAACCCATCACGATGTCTCCACGGTGGATCTGTCGCTGATCCACCGACAGATTGAAATGGCTGTGTCTGCGGTTGGTTCATGAATTCCCGCGATTTGGCCGTTGCCTATGGAACGGACGCCTGCCGGCTCGTCCTGAATCTGCTACAGGCCATGGACATCGGTTCTGAGGTCGGCTCCAAGACAAAGGTGCTGCTAAAACCTAACCTGGTCATGGCCCGGGAAGCTTCCTCTGGGATCACCACCCATGCGGAAGTGGCTGAAGGAGTAATCCGTTATCTGTTGGATGCGGGGGTGCAGAAGATTACAATCGCGGAGAGTAGTTGGACCGGCGGGGATACCCGGCGAGCATATCGCGTTTGTGGATACACAGATCTTGCGGATAAGTACGGTAAATTCGGAGTGGATTTGCTCGATCTGAAGGTTGATTCCGTGCATTCGTTAGAGGTGCAGGGCGTCCGCTTCAAGGTATTTCGCAGCGTCCTGGCAACAGACTACTTTGTGAATCTTCCCGTTTTAAAGGGTCATGGTGGAACAAAACTGACCTGCGCGTTGAAGAATCTGAAGGGGTGCATCCCCGATTCGGAAAAACGCAGGTATCACGCGGAAGGCCTCCACAAACCGATTGCCCAGCTCAACACACTCATTCATCAGGATCTGGTGATCGTGGATGGTCTCTGCGGTGATCCGAGCTCGGAAACCGGAGGCAATCCGCTGGCCATGGACCGGGTGATTATGGGCAAAGATCCGGTTCTGGTTGATAGCTACGTCGCCGAGCTGATGGGTTATCGTCCCGAGATGATCGAACATATCGCGATGGCTGCCCAATTGGGGATCGGTTCTACAGACACATCCCACGCCCGGATTCGTGAGTTCGGGGAGCCTCGATTTCGGAAGATTCCGCAGCCCGATACCAGTCGGCTGCAGCGATTGCGGGGCTATATTGCCGATCGGCAGGCCTGTTCGGCCTGTTACGGCAGCACCCTATATGCGTTGCAGCGCCTGGAAGAATCGAGGCGCTTGAACACACTGCGTGACAAAATTTGCGTCGGTCAGGGGTATCGGGGTGTACGCTTGGAGGGTTCGGGAATTGGTGCCTGCACCAGGGGATTATCCAACTATGTCGATGGCTGTCCGCCCACGGCACGGAATATCATAGAATTTCTCGAATCCTCGGTGAGCGGTCGCTTCGATGCCTGAGTTGCCGGAAGTGGAGAATCTGGCGCGGGGATTGACCGCCAGGATTCTCGGCGCAACGATCATGGACATCCGTTGCCATTTCCCAGCTGTGGTGAGACCCGATGCCGATTGTTTTGCCGATGCGATTCGAGGCCGCACGATCGATAAGCTGCGCAGACATGGAAAATACCTGTTCTTTCTACTTGACGGAGACGTGGCGTTCGCCCTACACCTGCGAATGACGGGTCAGCTTCTGCTTGTACCCGGAGATCAAAGGGTGGATAGGCATACCCATCTCGAAATACTGCTGGCGGATCGGAAGAGCAAGATCGTATATCGAGATGTGCGCAAGTTTGGCAGACTGGAGCTGCTCAATAGCGGCGTAGAACAGTTCGTCCAGGTCAAGAAGCTCGGAATCGATGCCTTAAGCATATCCGCCGGTCACCTGTTTGAACTTTTTCAGAAGACATCCCGCACCATCAAAGCGGCCCTGCTCGATCAACGGGTCATCGCCGGACTGGGAAATATCTACACGGATGAAATCCTTTTCCGTGAAGGGATATCGCCTCTCAGGAAAGCGGCTTCCCTGAAATTGGAGCAGGTTGCCTCGCTGCGCCTAACAATCCGAGCGGTGCTCCGATCCGCAGTCCGGAGGAAAGGTACGACAATTTCCGATTATGTGGATGATCAGGGGCAGGAGGGCAGCTTCCAGAAGGCACTGTTGGTTTACTCCCGGGCAGGAGAACCCTGCCGAAGGTGCGGCACACCGATAATCAAGCAACAGGTTGCCGGTCGTGGCACTTATAGCTGCCCATTGTGCCAGCGCGCCTGAATTCAGAAGTTATGGACAGAGGGCGGCTTTGGTGGTACGTTTTCAGTAATGAGTGACTCCTCAGTGTCCGATTCCCAGGATGTGCCTGTTCTGGAGAGTGTTGAACAGGTGAGCGGGAGTGGCGGGCTCGAATCCAACGCTCAAGCCCTTTTGTATCTTCTACGGATTTACACGCTTAATCATCGAAGCGCCAGGGTTGATAAACTCGAGTTCATAAACTTCGTCAAAACCTATGCCGGCCGGTATACACTGAAGTACCCGCAAATGGAGTTGTTTGTAGAACGGACCGAGGGAATGGTCGACACTTACCTGCGGATGTTGATGGAGCGTGGACTGTGCACATTGGAGAAGGAAGGACAGGAGGTTCGCTGGATTTTTTTCCCTCAATATTTCATCGAGATCCTGCACAAAGCCTATAAATCTATGGGAGCAAAACCAGAGCTTCCCTTTCCTTCCGAGGAAGATCTGAAGATATCGATTCCAGATCACCTGATTACCGAACTCAATATAAAGACAGATTTTGTTTCCGCGTTGGCAGAAATTAAAACGGGGAAACCACAGGTTCTGCGTGTTACCTTTCCGGATCTGGTCAATTCCCTGCTGGTCACTTCCGATCTGGTGGAACGGAAGCTGATGGAGCTGGCGGTGTTAAAACTGCGGGTGTATCTGGAGAGCAAGAGCAACGCAAGTTACGTCGCGCACCGGCTGCATCCGGCACTTCGTGGCAACGAGCGGGGATTGCGAGACATGATTTCAGCGGTGATGACCAAGCCGGGGCGTGCGGTAGGGACTCTTCTGGAGCCATCGGATTTTTCCTTTCGTTTCTGGGCACACTTCGCCAACCTTGTTCTTCAAGAGCACAGGGATATCCCTGAGAAAACCGCGGAGGAACATAGCTATTGTCAGGCGGCCTATCTGCTCGGATTCTACAACGTCCATTTTCGCGGCCGCCAGCAGAAACAGCATGAGAAATCCTCATTTCTAAAGAAGTTCGAAATCCAGTTTCATAAATATCCCTATGCCTACACCCTGAAGGATCTGTACAGCGTGCGGGATAATAAAGGGGTTCCCTTGATCCGGCAACATACGAAAGATGCATTTCTAGAGTATCTGGAAGCAAAGACAAAATCGGAAGGATACGAATCTCTTCCCGAACTGGTTCAACTGAAAACGGTGCACGGAAAGCAATACTACATTCATAAGGATCTCCTCATTCCTCTGTTCGTGAAGATGCTGTACGAACAAGCCAAGGAGATCAGGGATGTCTACGTAGAAGAGTGGGTTAAATTGCTCAAAGAGAACAGGCGAACCCTGGCAATGACGGAGGAGCAGGAGTTTGCCAGGGATGTGGACATAACCCTGAAAAACCGGGCGCCTTTTCTCTATTCGTTGCTCAACTACAACCTACTGTACCTGGCCAAGGAACAGGGAAAGATCAACTACGATATGGCCAGAACCATGGATCAGGTCCTGGATGAAAAAAAGGGACAGCTGCAACCCCTGCCGAAGATACTGGGATTGAGCAGGAAAGAGATCTTCGATGATGCCAAGCTCCGCGTACCCATCTGGCGACGCCTAACCATATTCCGCGGTCTGTTCTACTTTTTTCAGAATCTATTTCGAGGAATCAAGAAGGCTTTGCAGAAATCAAGGGAACGCGGCGGCACCCGAAAATCCGGCGCACCGCGGACAGAGGGAGTACGGACAACGGAATTGACAGCTGCTTTTGCGCCAGTAGAGGACAACGGAGCGACCACCCCAAGAGCGGCGGAGCATGTGGGCTCTACCACTCTGCGGCCCATCACATCTCAGCAGTTGGCAGCCTATCGAAAAGCGGTTACCACCCTCAAGGAACATTTCGTGGGTAGCGACAAGACCATAGCGGAAAGTCTGAACGAGCTTGTGGAGAAGTGGAATCCCTTGTACGATCCTCAGGCCCGGAGGGACCTCGTGGAAGACGTTAATTCTATGGTTCGGGATTATCTTCGAAATATTCGCCGATCCTTTCGGATAGCTCCTCCGGATGCGGATCGTATCCGCTCTTTGGCGGATAAACTGGCTGCCAGCAAGTCCTTCAGCCGGATAAAGCGAAAAGACTACTTCACCCGATACATAGAAATATACATGATCAAGCTGCTCGGTGAGAGCTGAAGCGGAAGATCCCGCCACTACGATTCGTCAAAAGACGAAGGGAATTGTCTTTTTCGCTATGCGGTAGTTGGCAGCTAATTTTCCCGGCTGTTCGCCGTCCATCTCCAAAAGCACTTCTTCTGTAACGGCACTGATATCAACGGTCCTGCCCCGATGGGCAGTCACTTCCGGCTCGGAAAGATGCCGTCCGGAGTAGATGGATTTGATCTTGCGCAGCAGGGTCAGTCTACTCATTTTTGAGATAATGATGATGTCAAGCAGACCATCGTTGATTTCAGCATTGGGAGCGATCATCATGCTTCCGCCAAAGTACCGTCCATTCGTAATCGCGACGAGCAGGGTGGGCTCCTCATGCACGAGCTTGCCATCCACCGATATCCTGAGAATAGGATTCTTCAGCGTACTCAAACACCGGATCACGCCGATCAGAAAGGGCAGTTTTCCCCTGAAATGTTTTGATGCTCTATTGACCGCATCCGCTGTATTGGCAGAGAAACCGAGACTCGATTCGTTGATGAACAGCCGGTTGGTTGCTTCACCTGCGGCGTTAACAAAACGAACCTCACCGCAGTCTACCTGAGTTACCGGAGCGGAGAGCAGGCGCTCGATATGCTCATCGACAGGTCGACCATGAAATCCCAAGGTTCTGGAGAAATCCGCGCCGGTACCATTCGGGATGTAGG
>CP070696.1:2042560-2126015 GCA_020353535.1 Spirochaetaceae bacterium
ACGGCTCTACCGATGGTACGGACAAATTCTGTTTGAACCAGCTTCGTGAAAATCCCGATACATTCCGGTACCTTAATTTATCCCACACCGGACTACCCGGAAAGGTGCGAAACGCAGGCGCTCGGGAAGCGGAGGGAGAGTATCTTGCTTTCCTCGATTCTGACGATCTGTGGAAGCCGGAGAAGCTGTCTCGCCAGATTGCCTTTTTCGAAGAACACCCAAAGATCCAAATCTGCCACACCCGGGAGATCTGGCAGCGGGGGGATAGGATCGTGTCCCAGGCCGGTCAGAAGCACCGGCGCTCCGGATACATCTTCGCCGATTCCCTGAAAAAGTGCATCATCGGACCTTCCACTGTGATGATGCGAAGGGAGCTGTTCGAGGAGTTTGGCGGATTCCGGGAGGACCTGGAGATCGCCGAAGATTACGAACTCTGGCTGCGGATCAGCGCCAAATATCCGGTGGGCTACATCGATGAACCGCTGGTGATCAAGCGGGGCGGACATCCCGGCCAGCTTTCGGAGAAATACGGTCAGATCGAGATCTTCCGGATTCGGGCACTGCTTCGGAATCTGGAAGAGGGAACCTTTACGGGGGAGCAGCGTGAGCTTGCCGCCCGGGAGCTGGTGCGGAAGTGCCGGATCTATGCGATCGGCTGCGAGAAACGGGGAAAGAGTGAGGAAGCAGGGCGGTACCGGGAGATCGCCGGGCGGTATCAAGAGTGACAGAACTGTCTGCTTGAACTCCGATACTTGCTGGACTACATTAGCTCCTCAACAAAGCGATCGAACACCTCTTTGAGCTCAGGTACTGTTTGAACGTACTGCAGGAGGGATTGGAAGAATCCATCCGGTTTGCCCGTGTCCAGGCGTTGTCCCTCCCAGCGCTTAAACACCACCTTGCCCTGGGCGGCCAGGGCATTCACCGCGGCTACGTGAAAGTACTCTCCCTGACTGGGATCGTGTTTCCGCCAGCCGGCTTCCAGGGCGGGGAAAAACTCCGGAGTGTAGAGGAACCGTCCGATAGAGGCTTCTTTGCTCGGTTCGGTACCCGGGGGGGCTTTTTCCACTAGTTTTGTCACGTGCAGGCCGTCTTCGGCGATGGCGATCGTGCCGTAGCGGTGGATCTCCGGAGGATCGAACACTGTTGACAGCACGCTGCAGCCGGTCCGCTCGTAGGTGTCGATCAGCTGCCTGGACAGAGGTACTTCGCCGATGTGCAAGTCGTCGGGATAGGCTACCACGATAGGTTCCTCCCCGACGAAGGGGCGGGCGGCCAGCAATGCGTGGCCGGTTCCGAGCATCTCCTGTTGGCGGACAAAGAAGAATCGAGCTTTCGGCGGTCGGATCTTCTCCAGCTTCTCCTGCGATCCCTCGGCTTTGAAAATCGATTCTAGCTCGATCTCCCTGTCCAGGTAGTCTTCCAGAGCCTTCTTGCGCCGGGAGGTGACCACCAGGATCTCCTCGATTCCCGATCGCAGGAACTCCTCGATGATGAAATCGATCGAGGGTTTGTCGACCAAGGGCAGCATCTCTTTGGGCACGGTTTTGGTAACCGGCAGAAAGCGGGTCCCGTATCCGGCCGCCAGTATCACGCCTTTCACAGGCTCCTCCTTACGTCTGCGGGAGTACAAGGGATTATACACGGGAGCGCCGGACCGCTCAATGGAGAAGGCTTCGCATCCGAAACGGCGGTGCGGTAGGCGCCGGTCCTCCGGTCCGCTCAATTGACCAAGACGGAGAGAATCGGCTACATTCGGTTGTTGAACATAGGGGAGGCGTGACTCGTGAAAATCTGGATCAAGATACTGGTTGGCAGCATACTGGGCGTTGTGTTGGGGATCTTTCTGCCCGGAACGGAAAAGGCCATGGAGCTGTTTTCCTACGTCAACCGTCTGTTCATCCAGATCGGTCGTTACGTGGTCTTTCCTCTCGTGTTCTTCGCCCTGGTGGCGGGCACCTACGAGTTGAAGCGGGAGAAGAAGATCTTTCGGGTTTACGGCAGAACCGTACTCTATCTGCTGCTTTCTACGGCTCTGCTCATCGTAGTGGGCATGGTGACGGTATTGGTCTTCAGTCCGGAGCGAATTCCCATCATCGTGGAACAGGAAGAGGCGATCCGTCTGCCCGGGCTCAAGGATACGCTGCTGGTAATATTCCCGCAGAACCTGTTCCAGGTTCTGGTGGGATCGGGAAGCGTCATGCTTCCTCTGGTGTTTTTTGCCTTTCTGCTGGGGGTGAACCTGACCTTCGACCTGCGTGTCACCAGCCCGGTGGTGCAGCTGACCGATTCGTTGAACCGCATCTTCTACCACATAAACTCGCTTCTCTGCGAGCTGTTCGGCTTCGCCATGATCGTGATCACGGCCTACTTCGTCATGACGGTCAAACAATACGAGCTGGTTCTGTTCAAGCAGATGCTGATCATTATCGGTATCGACAGCGCCCTGGTTATCTTTGCCATATTTCCCATTCTGCTGTATTTTCTCGGAGGCCGGCAGAATCCCTACAAGTGGTTGTACGCGGTGCTCGCACCGGCTCTGACCGCCTTTTTCAGCGGCGACAACTATCTGTCGGTGGTCATGCTGGCCAAACATGGCAAAGAGAATCTGGGCGTTCCCCGCCGGGTGGGTTCGGCGGTGTACCCGTTGTTTGCCCTATTCGGCCGGGCCGGAACCGCGCTGGTGGCTAGCGCCACCTTCCTGCTGGTTCTCAAGTCCTACTCAAGCCTGGAAATTACCTTTGTCCAGGTGCTTTGGACCCTGCTGTTCTCCCTGTTCATCTCCCTGATTTTGGGAACGGTGCCCGGGCTGGGCTCCTACGTGGCCCTGTCCACACTCTGCGCCATCTACGGGCGGGGACTGCAGGAGGGCTATCTGATCCTGCGGCCGATCGCCCCTCTGCTGATCAGTTTCGGGGTATTGTTGGACGTGCTGACTTCCGCCTTCATTTCCCTGCTGGTCGCCAGACACGAGCAGGTCGCCGAGGATGTCGATATCTACGATTATGTCTAAGATTCTTTCGAAGGGAGATGCCAGATCACGCTGACCAATCCGCATACGAGCAGCCCCTCGGGGAAGGGCAGATCCTCTTCGTCCCACAGTAAGTACAGAGGCCAAGAGGCCCGCAGAGACAGCTTCAGATCGATATTCTCCTGGATCCTGTAGGTTCCGAAAATTCCGGTCTCCGGATAGACAAATCGGAAGGCGTAGAAATAGCTCACAGTGTCGCCGTAATCCTGGCTTGCATCGGGAAACAGAGGAATCGGGATGCGCAGAAGTGCCGACAGACCGAAGTCCGTCCCCAGGCTGAAGGATTCCCTTTTCAAGAAACTGTAGGCCAGACGAAAATCACCGAGGATGCACACCACGGCGAAATCCCGGTGTTCAGGTTCTGCCGGGCTGGCCCTGTTGTTGGCGTACTGGTAGTAGGTGCCGGTGAGCAGAAAGGAAGTTTCCAGGTCGAAAATCCACAGTGTCCTGGGGATTTGAAAGGTCATGCCGATCGCAGGCAGGATAGGGCTGGGAGCGCTCTGTGAATCCGTGGAGCCTATGATAAACAGTCCCCCGTCCAGCTCCAAAGTATCCAGAGCCGGAAGGGGGACACCGCTAAGGAGGAAGCTCATGAAAACGATGAGAAAAGTGCCGGTTCTTTTTCTCATTCCCATACCTAAATGTAGCACACTTCCTAAGGAATTAAAGGAAAGGTAGTAAAAAAAATACCCGCCGCTCCGACATCGGTAAAGGCAGTCTGTTCCCAACTGGCGAACATATACGGACCGTTCAGCAGCAGGTCGCGGTAGAGGAAATGCTCTGGCAGCGCGGGTAGCCGTAAGCGGCGAACCTGGCGAGATCCGGAAGATGCTTGCAGCAGCAAACCGTCGGGCAGGAGCAGCAGCAGATGCTCATTCCGACTGACTCCGGAGAGGGAAAACAGACGTATCTCCTCGGCGCTTGTAAAATCGGCGGGATGGTACTCGAAGCGACGCAGCAGAGGGCGACCCTCGGAACGGATATGGATGTGGTACGCGGTGCTGATTCCTGGATCATCGAGGAGGCGGCGGGATGCGGCCAGCAGCACCTGGACGGCATCCACATCTTGAGTGTCCCGGAAAGCGTACGATTTTCTGTAGCTCAGCTCCCCGGTCTCTTCCTCCTCAGAATTGTCCAGATTGAAACGAGAATAGGAGAACAGGGTGCGGTTGCGGTCGCTGTATTTCCACTGGAAGTAGAACTCCTGCTCCGATACGGGAATAAAGCCGACCGCCTCCCAGTCGGGATGCTGCTCCTGATAGGGGGGCGTAAGAAACTCGTAAACTCCCGTAGGGATGATGAGCCGCAGCAGACTGATGCCCTGCAGCTTCAGCTCCGTCTCACTGACCAGATTCAGAAGTCTGTTGAAGTAGAGGTGACATATAAGGGAATCCCGATCGGAACCCCCTTCGGAAATCAGGGTGGTCAGCGTGCGGTACCGGAAGATCAGGGGGTCGTAGAAGTACTTGAAATCCAGTTCTTCCCCTGCCGGAAAAGTGATCTCTGCGATACCGTGTCCGTTTACACCCAGATACACCCGATCCTCCAGGGCGACCAGATCGGAGACACGGCCCTGCACGGTCCAGGGTTGGAAAGGAATTTCAAGAAGTTGGCGCTGTTCGAGCACCGGTGTGAAGTGGCCCTTATCGATCTGATAGAAGGTGCCGCTGAGGGGTTCCGCGCTTTCCGGCTCTGTCGCTCCCCCCCGACAGCCGGTCAAGGCTATCGAAACGCCCAGGGTGAGAACGATCAGAAGCATGGAGAGTGACAGGGGATGAAGAACCGCCGATTGAGCGGCACGGGTGGGGTGAAGTTTAGTAGGCTTTGGCAAACACGGCAAGCTCTGTCGCCTTTTCTCCGCAGAGGATGCAGCTTTTATCCGGAAGCTGGTTTCGACCCATGGGCAGAACCCGGATCGTGGCTTTGGTCTCTTCCTTGATCTTTGTTTCGCACTCGGAATTACCGCACCAGCTGCTCTCGACAAAGCCGCCCTGCTCCTCGATAAGCTGTTTGAAGCTCTGATAGTCTTGCGCCTGGTGGGTGTTCTCCTTGCGAAAGGTCAGAGCCCGGTGATAGAGACTGTTTTGGATCTCTTCCAGAAGCTGTTTGACCCTTGTTTCTGCCTCAGAGATGGGTACCGGAATCTTTTTGTGGGTATCCCGACGAACCAGAAGCGCCTGACCTTTTTCCATGTCCTTGGGTCCGACCTCGATGCGGATGGGTATGCCCTGAAGCTCCGCCTCGGCGAACTTCCAGCCCGGGGAGTTCTGGTCGTCTTCGTCGATCTGGACGGCAACCTGGTTTTTAAGCCGTTCGAACAGCTTGCGGGCGTAGCCGATCACTTCGGCCTTGTTCTCGTTCTTGAATATTGGCACGATCATCACCTGCACCGGCGCCAGAACCGGCGGCAGGACCAGGCCGCGGTCGTCGGAATGGGTCATGATCAGCGCGCCCACTAAGCGGGTGGATACACCCCAGGAGGTGGCCCACACGTAGTCCAGGGTTCCGTCCTTGGTCTGGAAGGTCACGTCAAAGGCCTTGGCAAAGTTCTGACCCAGGTTGTGGGATGTGCCGGCCTGCAGCGCCCGCTTGTCCTGCATCAGTCCCTCGATGGCGTATGTTTGCACCGCCCCGGCAAATTTCTCGCTCTCGCTCTTGATCCCCGCAATCACGGGAAGGGCCATGTACTCCTCTGCGAATTTCTTGTAGACCATCAGCATCTTGAGGGTCTCTTCCTGAGCCTCCTCTGCCGTGGCATGGGCGGTGTGGCCCTCCTGCCAGAGGAATTCCGTGGTGCGCAGGAATAGCCGGGTGCGTTTCTCCCAGCGGATCACGTTAGCCCACTGGTTGATCAGCAGGGGTAGATCCCGGTAGGACTGGATCCACTTCTTATACATGCTCCAGATGATCGTTTCCGAAGTGGGTCGCAGGATCAGCGGCTCCTCCAGCTGTTCCCCACCGGCATGGGTGACCACGGCCAGTTCGGGGGAAAAGCCCTCCACGTGCTCCGCTTCTTTCTTCAAAAAACTGTCCGGAATCAGCATGGGAAAGTAGGCATTCTGGTGGCCCGTTTCTTTGAACAGATTGTCCAGGCCGGCCTTCATCTTTTCCCACAGGGCGAAACCTCTGGGCCGGATGACCATGCAGCCCTTTACCGGCGCATAGTCGGCCAGTTTGGACTGGATGATGGTATCCACGTACCACTGGGAATAGTTCTCCGCTCTGGGGGTGATGCGCTCAGCCATTACAGGTATCGGATGCTCTTTCTATGTTCGTGACGGAACTTGGGGGTGTAGGTCACGGGCTGTCGACCGAAGCAGACACCCAGTTCCTCGTACAGCGACAACATCTCCACGTCCACGTGTCGCTGGACGATCGCGTCTTCTGTCGGTATGTAGTTGATCTCCCCCCGGATCACGCTGGCCACGGTCACACCGGTAATGCCCTCCATCAGCAGGAAAACCGCCGCTGCCCCGGCCTCCTTTCCGAAATTGACGTCGAAGGCGGAGGTGTCGCCGCAGCGCACCAGGTGTCCCGGCAGGACCTCTCGGGCTTCGGGGATCTCATAGACTCCGGGTACGAACATGCCCATCTCCTTCATGAACGCCTTGATCTCCGGATCCGCCTTCATCCGGTCGTCGAGCTGTTTGCGTACGTACTTGCCGGCTCCGGCCAGCTTCACGTGTCCGAAGGAATCCTTGCCTACACTTTCATCGGTGATGTGTTCACCTTTGACATCGGTGATTCCCTCCGCCACCACAATGGAATAGGTTCCCGCCCGTACGTCGCTCTCCCGTACCCGCTCTATGTAGGTGCGTTTCATGTGCTCATAGACCACGTCGAAATCGACGGGAACCTCTGGGATGAGGATACAATCCGCGTCCGCTCCCAAGCCGCCCCGGAAAGCGGTATGACCGGCGTAGCGGCCGAAAACCTCAACGATCATAATGCGGTTGTGGCTCATCCCGGTGGTTTTCAGCTCCTCGACAAAGGTCGAGATGCGATTGATCGCCGAGTCCGCCCCTACGGAGTAGGTCTGCAGATCCAGGTCCATGGTCTTGGGGGCATGCACGCAGGGGATGTTGTGATTACTCAGATCCACGACCACGCTGCCCGTATCATCCCCTCCGGAGATCACCAGCCCCCCGATGTTGAACTTCTTCAGTCCGTCCACGATCCGCCTGTAGCGGTTTTCGTCGGGAATCTTGGAGATCTTAACCCGGGAATGGCCGGCCTCGGAACCGGCCAGGCTGGAATGCACGTGGCCGATCCGGCTCTCATCCAAAAGCACGAGCTTGTCCGTGTCCACTAGGTTGTACAATCCGGCGTAACCGTTGGGGATCACAAAGGGTTTGATCCCCTGAGCCAGGGCCATCTGAGCGGCGCCACGAATTACGGCGTTCAGACCGCCGGCATCGCCCCCCGAAGTGATGATGCCGATGTTCTGGATCGTCGTTCTTGCCATCTAAGTTTTCTCCTGTAACGTTCAGGTAGGACAGCAATCTGTTTAATTGACGGGCATTTTAAAGTTATGGAGATTGGGTGTCAAGGTCGAAGGGTAAATCTAGGGCTTTAGCGTTTCCACCATGTAGCGGATGTTCACACCGGTGGAATCCTGTTCCTCCCGCTCGATCACGATGACCACGGAGCGATCGTCCGGAGCCAGCAGCACCTGCTTGATCTTGTAACGTCGGACCCCTTTTCGCCAGTAGTCGGGGAGTCCCACGGTGTGCGTGGTGAAGCGGTCCGAGGTTTCCTCCACCGTAACCAAGAGGTGAAAGGAGGAGCTCACCTCAGTGCCGCTGCCCCGTGCGGATTGGACAAGGGTGATGCGGTACTTCTTCTTGCCCTGGAAATCCCGAAACTCGAGCTGACTCTTGGGTTCCGCTCCGTCCAGCAGGATATAGACCAGCCGCCCGGTCAGAACGTGGTTGATTCCCCACCGCTTCTTCAGCTCGACGGAATCAGTCAAGAGATTGAACAGCGCGCCCTGGCCGTCGAGCCCAGGCTGGATCGGGTGGTCATAGGTTGCTTTCTCTACCCCACCGGGAACGAAGCGGTTGGCCGCCACGTCGACCACGAACAGTTCCGCATAGGGCAGGGCGGTCTTTTCTGCGGCGCCGTATTGGGCGAACATGAAATACTTGCTGTCCGCAGAGAAGCCAAGATTTTGAAAGCTGGCAAGGTCACCCGCGAACAACAGGCCGCAGGCGGCAAAAAAAACAACAATCAGGAAACCTCTAATGCGCATAGGAACTCCTATAGACAATATCGTACAGTTCTCGGTTTTCTGTAGGTTTTTTGCATCGGTATCTGTGCTCGTTGTCGCATGAGCTTTTCAAATACGCGTAAAATGTGCGAGTATTCACCTGAATACCTGTTCCTACAAACCGTATGTCCGTTAGTTTTCACAGGAATCTGATCGTCTCTATCTTCATCGTTTCTCTGTTTCATCTGGTTCTGTTTGCCGCTGGTGTTTATCTCGTATTTCACCTGGATATCCTGCCTCATATATTGGGAGATTTCTCTGAACCCCTGCCCAAGTGGCTGCTGGTCCTGAGTAGGCCGGGGCCGGGATTCCAACGCCTCGCGGCGGCCGCCGGCATGGCTGCCCTGCTTCTCTTTTCCGCCCTGGCCAACCTGGGCGTGCGCACCCTCTACCGTCGGACCGACTCGGCGGAGCTGCTTTTTATCATGCTCTTCTGCTTGTCGCTGTGCCTGGAAGCTTGGCGGCTCGGTAATCTGCTATTCCAGGCTTTCGGGCTGCCTCTGTACTTGAACGTGGTGGTTACGCGGTTGGTGTTGTTCTCCCGTTTCTTCGGCCTCCTCTGCCTTTTAGTCGCCAGCTTGTATGCGGTGGGCATGAGGTACACCCACTATGCCGTGCTGATAGGCGGAATGGTGGTATTGGCCTTTACCTTGGCCGGAGTGCTGCCCCTGGATACCAGTCTTTATGAGCCGACGTTTCTCTACAAACTCGGCGACCGGCAGGGCTACTTTTTTGTTCGTCTGTTCCTGGCTGTATTGACGGGTATCAATTTCGGGGTAGCGGCCAGGCTGCGCCACAGCCGCCGCTTCGCCGTGGCTGCGCTGGCGGCCATGATGCTGTTCGTCGGGCGGGAGCTTCTCCTCTACGGCATCGCGCCGCTGCCCATCGTGGTGGGTGCCGCTCTACTGATCGTCGGCTTTGTGGTTTTTGTGAGACAGATCGTAGTTTTCTATCTGGGCTTTTAAGCCGGGACTCCGGAGATGTGTGAATCTCTATATTAAAGCTGGAGGATATACATCGCCACGAAACCTGTTCCGACCGGCAGGATGAGGTTGTCGAAATCCCGGATCGGGATGAGCTCCAGTATAGTCGCCGAGATGGCGATTGTGAGGGCGATGGACAGACGCCCAGTGAGCTTCCAGGTACCCACTAACACGGCGAAGAAACAGGCCAGCGTACCGGCCAGGGTTTTGTTCCGGGTGAACGGGATCGACGGACTACGCAAGAGCTTTCCGGCCAGGCTGGCAAAGCCGTCTCCAAAAGCCAGGGCGTAGATGGCGATAGCTGCGGCGGTTGAGGGATACAGCAGCAGGGAGAGCATGGCTCCGACACCCAGGGTGACCGGTCCAAGAACGAACCGCCCCTTGTCCCGTTCACGAGAAGCGATAATCGTCAAATCCGAGATTACGAATACAGTACGTCCCTCGATGCGCAAACGCTCGGCAAATACGTAGAACACCGTACCTGCGGCCAGGAGCATCATCGTGGCTCGCAGATCTAC
Source organism: Spirochaetaceae bacterium (assembly GCA_020353535.1). Classification (GTDB taxonomy): domain Bacteria; phylum Spirochaetota; class Spirochaetia; order SZUA-6; family DRHE01; genus JAFGQJ01. The sequence goes on from CP070696.1 coordinate 2,052,362, forward strand.
GCCGGCCAGCAACGGTACGAAGGCGATCAGCAGGTGCAGGGCTTTACGGACGATTTCTCCTCCAAAAGCCTGAGGAACGGCAAAGTACTTTTTGTTTACGATCGGCCTGACTAAGGATGCAATACGGTCCATTGGTCTCGCTTTCTCTTTCTGTAATAAACAATGCAAGAATTAGACCGATCACCCGCGGACAATGGAAGATTTAATTCGCTGTGGAGTAAAAAAATATTATGGGCTGTTGTTGAGGTTCAGAATTGACCATCAACATTGTATGATAAATGATACCTTTTTTTCATAATAGTTGATACCCCTCCGGTCGTTCGCCGGCGGTCTGATCGTTCACACCTGATCAGCGGATCTTCTTGCGCAGTTTGCGTCCGGTAGGGCGTTCCGCTTTATTGCTCTCCTGCTCCCGCAGTCTGTCGGCCCGAGATTTAAAGAGAAAATACAGGCCGATCCCGATCAGGATCATGATGAAGTTGAGGATCTGTCCAGTGGTAAAGTTGAAGGGACTGAATTGAATGGCCGGATTGGATAGTTTGACCAGGTGAATTGGAAACTCTATCCCCAAGTCCGGTTGGCGGACGTATTCGATTAAAAATCGAAAGAAACCGTAACCCATGACGTACACGGCCATCATCTGTCCCGGAAAGGCCTTTCGTTTGCGGAAGCCAAGCCACAGAACAGCCCACAGGACAATCCCCTCGAAAAAAGCTTCATAGAGCTGAGAGGGATGACGGGGAAGATTTACCATGCGTGTACCGCTGATATCCAGTCCCACCTTAGCCGCCATCTCCTGCACCCAGGGTTCGGAAGCGGGATAGAGATGCTGGGGCGGAACATGGCCCTCAAAGCGACCATCGACGATCTGCTGGGGACGGAAGATCATGCCCCAGGCCAGAGTGGTGATACGACCGTAGAGCTCGCCGTTGATGAAATTCCCCAACCGGCCGAAAGTGTACCCTAAGGCCGATCCTGTGACGATCATATCGCCCCACTCCGGGATGGAAAACCTTTTAATTCGTAGATAGATGATAACAGCCACCACCGCGCCTAGAAGTCCCCCATGATAGGACATCCCGGCCAGCCCGGTGAAACGCAGCTTCCCCCCTTCAACGGTAACCGGAAGAATTATCTTCCAGGGTTGTCTGAGATACTCACCGGCCGGAGCGTAGATCGTGACCGCAAACAGGCGTGCACCCACCAGCAGGCCGACGATTCCCCAGAAGAACATGTTCAGCACATCGTCCTTCTGGACATCGAGAGCCTTTTCTTTGACCTGGATTCGGACCATCTGGTAGGCCACAAAAAAGGCTACCAGATACATCAGGCCGTACCAGCGCAGGGGTAATCCCGGGATGATTTCCGGACGCAACCAGGCCGGGAAGGAAATGAAAGTTAAAATCTGCATCGGCTGTACCTTACTCGCTCAACGGTTTTTCTTCAATCCTCCCCATGCAAATTGTACAACAGCAGCAAGGAAAAAAAAACGAGCCGTCAGGACGCGGCTGCCGGCGTGCGTCCGGCGAGGTGCGGCTGCCGAGGTGCGGCTGCGGTCCTCAGGACTTGGGGATAACCGTTTCCCTGTATTCGGGCAGAGGCGGTTCTTCCTTCTGTTGGTCCTGCTGCGATGCTGTGGGGGGCGTTTCACCGTCCTGATAGGAAAACAGAAGAAAGAGTAAGATCAAATCCAGCACAGAGATGACGAGTAGAAGGGAAAGCGGTGCGATCCGATAGGGGAAAAGATTCAGGGGCAAGAAGTGCTGTCCGATACCGATAGGCTCGAGGATAATGAGAAGCAGAGCGCTGACTAATCCCAGGATTTTTCCAAGCCGTGTCAGATTGAGTAGAACTCGAAAGCGTTTGGGATCCACGTAGAGAAACAGCAGTGCTGCCGCCACCAGCAAACCACCGTTTCCGAATATGAGCAACCAATAGACAGCCTGACTGTCTGCTTCCAGAATCTGACGGAAGGTAATCCACACCGCCATGAACAGGGCACAGAAACGCAGCAGTTCCCAAACCGCGGCAATCAAGAAAACGACTCGGTGGATCTTCATAAACTTTTCAGCTTGCGCTCGAGTGTAGCCCTGCATGCGTTTTCTGGTCAAGGTTAGCCGAGGTATCGTATTCCGAACAACCCCCGTTTCTACAATTGACAAAGCTTTTGGAATTCTACACCTTAACTACTGGAGTCAATCGAATGGAAAAAAAGCGCAAGTCTTTCAAAGAGCGCACCCTTTGGATCGTTGTCACGGCTTTTCTGGCCGCTGTGATCGTGCTGATCAGTTTTGCCCCCAAGGTTCTGGCGGGCAATCAGGAGGCGGAAACCCAGCGCCTTCTGGGTACGTTTTTCGAAGTGTTTCGGTTTGTACAGGAGAACTACGTCGATGAGAGCAAGGCCGATCCGAACGTTCTGATCGAAGGTGCATTGCGGGGCATGTTCGACGCCCTTGACGATCCCCATTCCGCCTACCTCTCTGCGGAGGAGATGCGGGACCTCGATGATACAACTATGGGCCGCTTTGGAGGGGTGGGACTGATCATTTCCAAGATCGATCGGGGGGTGGAGGTGGTCGCTCCGATCGAAGGAACCCCCGCCTATCGAGCGGGAGTCAATGCCGGAGATCTGATCATCGCTGTAGACGGGGAGTCGGTGGTGGATCTGAACATCGACGAGGTGTTGTCCGTCCTGCGGGGTGAACCGGGTTCCTCCGTTACAATGACAATCATCCGCGGAAAAAACGTGAGATTCGACGTTCGGGTTGTCCGCGATATGATCGAAGTTCCCACGGTCCGGCAAGACATGATTCCGAAAGGGATCGGCTACTTGCGTATCATCCAGTTCACGCCGCTGACCTCCGATCGGGTCGAAGATGCGCTGCGACAATTCAAAGAAGCCGGCTATACCTCACTGATCATCGATCTGCGCAGCAATCCGGGAGGCCTGCTGTCCGGCGTGATCGATATCGCGGACTACTTCCTTTCAAAAGGTCCGATCGTCAGCACCCGCTCGCGGGTCGCTTCGGAGAACCACGTTTTTTACGCCGCTTCCCGCAACACAATCGTTCCGGAGCAGCTGCCGATCGTCGTGCTCATCGATCGCGGCTCGGCAAGCGCCTCGGAGATCCTGGCCGGCGCGCTTCAGGATACCGGACGAGCCACGATTATGGGGGAAAAATCCTACGGCAAGGGTTCGGTGCAGCAGATCAAGCGGGTCGGTGATGCTGGTTTCCGGCTGACCATGTCCCGATACTACACGCCATTGGGGAAGAATATCGATCAGATCGGAATATCTCCCGACGTTCCTGTGCAGGAGCCGGAGTTCACCGAACAACAGGAGCAGGCTCTGTCCCGCATCATCGAAGAGGAGCTGATCAAGGATTTCCTGAGCCGCTATCCCGATCCGACGGATCAAGACATCCTCTCCTTCGAGCGGGAACTGGCAGATAAGAACATCCAGTTGGACGACCGTTACATCCGACGTCTGGTACGCAACGAGTTGAACCGTACCAACAACAATCCCCCGGTATACGATCTGGAGTTCGACCTGGTGCTCCGGGAGGCGGTGAACTACCTCGGGGATTGAAATCACCACCATGATCTCCCGTTTTCAGGTGACCAGCAAGGAGAGTTGTCAGTTCATTAATATTACCCGACAGGTACTGGAGACGGTCCGGGCTACCGGAATTTCCGACGGGGTGTGCACGGTGTTTGTGCCTCACACCACTGCGGGTGTCACCATCAACGAGAATGCCGATCCCAGTGTAGTTCGGGATATGCTTATGGAACTGGAGAAAATCGTTCCCTTTTCTGACGGATACGCCCACAGAGAGGGCAACTCCGCGGCTCATATCAAAGCTTCTCTAATGGGCTCCAGTGTCCAGCTTATCGTGGAGACTGGAAGGTTGAGTCTGGGGACCTGGCAGGGGATCTACTTCTGCGAGTTCGATGGACCCCGTAGCCGCTCGGTTCATGTGCATGTGCTCGGTGCTGCCGGTTCATGAGGGTATTTATCCTCCCCCACGATCCGCCCTTTGGACAATTCCTCGATATCACCGGTAAAGAATATCACTATCTGGCTCGGGTGCGCCGGCTCAAGGTGGGAGAGCAGTTCCCCGGCACCGATGCGTTGGGCGGTCGCTGGCAGTGCACGATCGTGAGTATCGGTCCGTCCTCTTTGCGGTTGCAGCTGGAGCAATCAGTGACTTTTACTGAGCCGCAGCAGCCGTCCATCCAGCTGATTCAGTGTCTTCCCAAGGCAACGAAGATGGATCTGATCGTGCGCCAGTCTACAGAGGCGGGCGTGCGGCGGGTGATTCCTGTGTACAGCCGTTACAGCCAGGTTCGGCTCAAAGGTCGCCAGGAGGCGGAGAAAAAGCTAGCTCGCTGGCAGCGAATCGCCGACCAGGCCCTACAGCAAAGCGGAGCCCCCCGTCCGCCTCTGATCGAGCCGCCTCAGGAGATTCAAACCGTTCTCGAAAACCTGCAGGAAGAGATGGGGGAAGAAGTCCGTCTGTTCTTTCATCAGGATAGGGAGGGAAGCGACACACTTCACGGGTGTCTTTCCAAAAGCGTAAAAATCGTTACACTGGTGGTTGGTCCGGAGGGGGGTCTGTCTGAAGGAGAGATCGATCTGCTTCGGCAAAAGAGATTCGTGCCCGTCACCGTGGGTAATACGGTGCTGCGCACCGAAACCGCCGCGCTTTACGCCATTGCGGCCGTACAGATTGTAGTTCATGAGAGGCGAGCGTGGGAGCCAACGTAGTGACAAACAGAATTCGTATCCTCGATGTTCCCGTGGATTGTGTCGATGAGCAGCAAGCCCTCAAAGCGATTTCATCCTTTCTCGCAGACGGGGAGCGCCATCAGCTTGTATTCCTCACCATGAGGAATCTCTTCAAAGGCCGGCGGGACGCGGAGTTCCGTCGCCTGCTGCGGGAGGCTTCCCTGATCCTGCCGGTGCATCCCGGCTTGTTTCGGGCCACCCGCTGGTTGAGAAAGCTCAAGCTGACGGTGTTCTCTCCTTTCTCCTTTATTATTCGCCTCTTGTCGTTGACCGAACAGCTGAATCGAACGGTGTATCTGCTCGGGTCCCGGAAGGAGGACATCGAAAGAGCGGAGAGGAATTTGCGGGGCTCCTATCCGCGTTTGCGTTTGGTGGGACGGTATTCCGGATTCTTCTCCAAATCAGCGGAAAAGCAGGTTCTGATGGCCATCAAGAAGGCCTCCCCTTCTTTTTTAATGGTGGGCAGCGGTCTGTCAGGAAGAGACCTGTGGGTCCTTAGGAAAAAGCGAGAGCTGAATCCGGGGGTATACATCTGGGTGGGGGATTGCTTCGAGGTGTTTTCCGGTAAAAGGAAGATCAGCCGTCTTGCAGCCGAAGGCTCTTCGTTGGTCTCGGTTTGCTGGTTCTGGCTGATCGTGCTGCTGGCAAAAGTTTTCAAGCGGTAGGTTGCGTCGACCACCCGTGCCGGCCGAGCCGGTGCAAAGGGCGATCCGGCTGTCAATAATCGTACAGTTTCAGGTACTCGTAGAGCTCCTTGAAGTTCGCCCGGGTCACCCGGATGATGAAGCGGCCCAGGGTGCTGCGGATCACCGGGATGAATAACAAGAAGCCAAGAAGATCGGTGACGAATCCGGGGGTGAGCAGCAGAATCCCCGCGGCGAAGATTCCGGTCAGTGTGATGAACTCCTCTGTAGGAAACACCCCCTGTTTGATCTTGTCCTTGAGCAGAACCAGATTCTTTTGAAATCCCCGCAGGGCAAACAGCATCCCAATCAGCCCTGTGCAGGCCGCCAGAGCCAGTGTGAAATAGTTGCCGATTCGGTCGCCCAGGTAGATGATGAGGAAGATCTCGGCCAATGGCAGCAGGGAGTAGAGCAGGGCCAGGATGAGCAGCTTGGTGATGAAGGTCCTGTCGAGGAAGCGTACGAAAAACTTGGCCTGATCCATGCTAAAGCATAGTAGCATGACCGGTATGGCTGGACAAGCGTCGTTGGGGAACGAGGAGCGGTTAGATCGCCCGGAGTTGAAGCTGTAGAAACGTTTTGATCTGAGCGATCGCTTCGCTCCGGATGTCCTCCCTTTCGATCAGGATTTCATGGCGGGCGCCCCGCATCAGAGTCATGTGACAATCAGGCGCGCGACGGCAGAACCTGCCTTGAGCTCCAGTTCTGACGAGGCGGTCCTGTTCGGCCTGGAGCAGCAGGAGCGGTACGGTGATCTTCCCCGCTCCCCGTACGGCCCTGCGGCCGGCCAGCAGGGTTTCCCGAAGCCAGTGATTGGTTACCCCACCGAAGCGGATCGCTTCTGTATTGGAGACGATCTCCCGCTCCCAAAGCGACCAGCGGGCAAAGCTGTGGCTGATGGTGTTGTTCCCGAAGCCAGGCCGCTCGATGTTTTTCTGGCCGGGACCGTACGCCGTGCGTCGACGCGGAGGATCCAGCAGGCAGGCCAGGACGCGAAGCACGAAACCCGGAACCGGTCCGACGCTCAGATCGAAAAACGGAGAGCACAGCACTCCCGCCTCAATGGTACCCGGGGAGGTCTCCAGGTACAGGGCTGCGATCAACGCCCCGGTGGAGTGACCGAGAACAAACACGCGGCCGTGCTCTTTTTTTTGAACTACAGTATCCAAAAAGGTCCTGAGGTCCTCGAGGTAGTAGTCGAAGCGTTCAATGTGTACCTTCATCCGGTCGGGAAGCATCCGCTCGGAGAAACCCATACCCCGATGGTCCATCGCATACAGGCTCAGGGGAAGCTCCCGCAGGTCGTAAAACAGCTCGGCGTATTTAAGGTAAGTTTCGGTTTTGCCGGGAAGGATCACCAGAGCACCGCTGCCGTCCTTCTTCACGAAGCTGGCGTAGCGGATCTTGATTCCCTCTGCCCCTGAGAACTCACCGAAATATCCGTTCCTGTAATAGGGCAGTACCCGGGACTCGTATTTGCTGCGAAACTCCAGTTCCTGATCCATGACTGACCGCTATACTACACGATCCTGAAAGCTTGCTCAAAGGTGGAAGCGGCATGCCAGACGAATCGGGAATTCAGCGATTTGATTGGCTATACTGATCTTCGTCGTACCAACGATCGTCTTGGAAGGGGATTTTCAGGCAATTACCGGGAAGAGCTACAAAGAGTTCCTGGCATCCGAGGCGATCCGGGTATCTGTGTCACACATCCGACACATGATGGTGTTCGATACCACTCTCAAAGTAGCCGCTTTCTTCATCCTGTTTGCGGGATTCCGCAAAGCGGAAATATGGGCCTGGTGGGCGATGCTGGTTGTAGGTGGTATAACCTGCATATACGGAGCCGTTATTAATGTATTGAACGGAAATACACTTGACTCCGTTGTGTACCTTGTCGCATTAGTCGTGTTACTGGTGGCACTGTTTCTTCCCGTCAAAAAGTTTTTGGTAAGATCGAGCTGAGCCTCGTACATAAAAACTTGCAGGATCCCCAGTCATGCAATAGCATATACGATACACCCATGATCCGGATCCTGTTCATCGACGACGATCCTCAAGCCCAGAAGACCCTCTCCATGGTGCTGCAGGGGCAGTACATCGTCGTATCCGCGCTGTCAGCCGCCGAAGGGCTGGAAGTGCTGAACAAGACGGATCCCGACGTGGTGCTGCTGGACATCAACCTGCCCGACAGAAGCGGACTCGATGTGCTGGATGAGATTCTGGCTCGACCCGCTCCCCCTCCTACGATAATGCTCACCGCCTACGGGGAGGTTAAGTTCGTCAAACGAGCCATTCAGGCAGGTGCCTACGACTATATCCTCAAGCCCTACGTACTCGAGCAGCTGGAAGGAACGATCCGCCGGGCTGTGGAGAATATCGCCCTGCGCCGTGCCTACGTGCTGAGCGCAGCCGGCCGGGCCGCCGAAACAGGCGTTGACCCGCAGATTCTGGGGAGGCTGGTGGGGGAGAGCAGAGCCCTCAAGGAGATGAAAGCCCTGATTGGTCGTTTTGCCGGCGGGGACTCGCCGGTCTTGATCCAGGGGGAAAGCGGGACCGGCAAGGAGCTGGTTGCCGAGGCTATCCATCGTCTCTCGCTCCGGAGAGAGGGACCTTTCGAGGCGATCAACTGCGGGGCTATTCCGGAAACCCTGGTGGAAGCCGAGCTGTTCGGAAGCGAAAAGGGAGCCTATACCGATGCCACCAGTCGAGCCGGGTGTTTCGAGCGGTCCGACAGGGGGACGATTTTTCTGGATGAGATCGGGGAACTTCCAGCCAAGGCCCAGGCCACCTTGCTGAGGGTCCTGGAGTTCAAGCAGATTCGGCGGGTGGGCGGGACGCGCTCGGTTCCCGTCAATATCCGGATTCTGTCCGCCACCAATCGGAATCTGAAAAAGGAGGTGCTGGCGGGACGCTTCCGGGAGGATCTTTTCTATAGAATAAACGTACTGATCCTCCAGGTGCCCCCTCTCCGCAACCGGGATGGAGATATCGCTCTGCTCTGCGCCCATTTCCTTCAACAGAAGCAGTCGGACCTTCGCATTCATCCCCGGGCGGCGGAGAAGCTATTATCCCATTCCTGGCCCGGAAACGTCAGGGAGCTTCGAAATGTTATAGAGCGAGCTGTGGTCCTGTCGGAAGGGGATGAGATACAAGCCCGGGATATTCAATTCTTCTGAGGAAGAGAGACTAACGAAGCGGGCGGGCGTGAATTCCTTCCAGTACCCAGGCCGTCTCACCTTCGGCGATCTCCACGGTCTGCAGGGCGACAGCGACGATGAGGATGTGATCGTTTGATTCTATAACCTCCGGTGGCGGCGTGCGGGGGACGCGGGCGGGAAAGACGCTGGCGAAACGAGGCCCTGAGAACAGAACCCAGCAGGAGTAGCTGCGAACCTCTTCCAAACCAATCCATTCTCCCGATACAAGTTCGACCTGAACGAGGTAGCTTTCTTCGTTCCCGTCCAGAATGAGAATATTGGTGACAGTACCGTCCAGCAGGAGAAAGCGGTTCATGAGACCGTAGGCGTTGGCAGTGGCTTCGTCAAGCTGGCTCAAAGTTTTGATAGTGACGGAAAAGTCCGCGACCGCATCGAAGTCTCCGGAGTCTATGGAAAACAAGGCGGGGGCCCAAACCAACAGAAAGAGGGCGGCAGCAATTGCTCGTTTCATACTCAAAGTATATTAGATGCTTCTGCTCCATAAGGTCAAGGATCGATTCCCTTGCGCTCGATACCGCCGCCCGCAATCAGTCCGCTGATCTTGCGAAAGATCCCCGCCAATCGATCGGCCTCCCGTTTCTCCAGGGTTGCCCGGGCAAATATGTCCCTCAAGAACACCGACATTTCTCTAGGATCTCCCTGGGTGAAGAAGCCGATGTTGCTCAATGTCGCTATCATCAGGGAAACCAGAGAGTCCAGCGCGCCGCTGGAGACCGGTCGGAAAGTATCTGTTTCTCCCCCTCCCTCCAGGCGGCGAAAGATTTGGTAAGTAATGATCTGCACAGCATGGGAAAGGTTGAGGGAAGGAAATCGTGGAGAACTGGGTATTCGAACCGCAAGGTGGCAGCGGGACAGCTCTTCGGCTTTCAATCCGGATGCTTCGTTCCCGAAGACGATAGCGCAGGTGCCCCCGTCTATAGCGGCAACACGTTCGGCAAGCTGTTCCGGTGCAAGGGCGAAGTACTTTCGCCACTTCCCTCTGCGGCGAGTGGTGCCGGCAACCAGCACCGAATCCTCGATCGCTTCATTCAGCGATTCGCAGCGCACCGCCCGATCTAGAACGTCGACGGCGTGAACCGCAGTGATCGCCGCCTCGCTGCGATCTATTGATTCACGTCCAACGATGAACAGGTTGCTGAAACCCATGGTTTTCATAGCCCGGCATACCGAACCTATGTTCTTGTCTTCTTTCGGCCGGACCAGAACGATCCGAACATCCGCCGCAGTCATTTTTGCTATCTTCTTTTTTTCAAGATGTCGTTGTCAATACGGCCGTAGGCACCGATACAATGAACGAATGTGTGAAAATCCCTGTTTTTTTAGGAGCATGCGATATATTCGCTTGTACCATGAAGGGGTTGAAAAGAACCGGAAAGCGACCAAATATTATGGGTAGGAACTGTTTGACAAGGGAATAAGTATTTGTATAATATTAGGTCTGATCGAGGTTGCGAAGCAACCTCCATTAAACGGTGGAAGTCTGGCAATGATGAATAACGATATCGTACCTGGATTTGACGACGAAAAAGACGACAGCCTAAAGGTAAGGCTTCAGAAGGTCGACGAAGTCGCCGGGTGTCTAGTGCTCTACCTCACCGGCTATATCGACACGTACAATTCCAACTATTTCCAGAAACGGGTGTCCAAAACAATCGAATCGGGCTTCACCAGGCTTATTTTCCACTGTGCCGGGTTGAACTACGTCTCCAGTACGGGCATCGGCTCGTTTACCTCCTTCCTGAAAGCCGTCAAACCGCGGGGCGGAGATCTGGTTCTTTTGGAGATTCAACCGAAGGTGTACGAAGTCTTCCAGCTGCTGGGTTTTTCCCAGTTTTTCAACATCAAGGAAAATCTCGAGGAAGCGGTCGCCTTCTTTGCCCAGAAAGGGGAAGGCGCCCAGGCCGGTCCGTTCCCCAAGATCTTCAAATGCCCGATTTGCAGCAAGAAACTCAAGGCTACCAAGTCCGGCCGTTTCCGTTGTTCCGAGTGTAAGACCATTTTGGCCATAGATAATGCCGGCCAAGTGCTGCTTGGCTGATATCGGTTTTCAAAAAGATCCTATCTGGAACGTGTAGTGTGAAGCCCATAATCCCCTCAGGAAACAGGAGATTGTTATGAATGGTGAGGACAAGGTCCGTTCCTTCCTGCTGGATCTTGGTCTGTCCTACGAGGAGGTCGGTGACGGCACCTATCTGATCAACGATGAAGAAAAGGGTCTGAAAAATATCGTGGCCATGGTCAGTGAACCGCTGGTTATCCTCCGGGTCAAGGTGATGGAAACGCCGGATCGCAATCGGGAATCGCTGTACGAAGAGCTGCTGCGTTTGAATGCGGAGGACTTGATCCACGGAGCCTATGCTTTGGAAGGCGACCATGTGATCCTGATCGATACCCTGGAAGTGGAAACCCTGGATCTGGAGGAGCTGAGGGCCTCCTTCGAGGCGATCGGATTGGCTCTGGTGCAGCACTACAAACTGCTCGGCCGGTATCGTAAGCAGAGTTAGGGGAGGGTGTGAGATGGGACTGTTTAGCCGTTTTAAAAGGGCAGTTAAGTCCAATATCAACGATATGATCAGCAGGGCCGAAAACCCTGAAAAGATGCTTAACCAGCTGATCGTGGAGATGAACGAGCAGCTGATCGAATCTAAAAAGACAGTAGCCGCCGCCATAGCCGATGAGAAGAAGCTGGAACGCCAGATGGCGATGAACCGGGAGCAGGCCACCGAATGGGAGCGAAAGGCCGTGGTGGCCGTCAAGGCGGGAGAGGATGATATGGCCAAAGAGGCTCTCCTGCGCAAACAGGAATACGACAATACGGCTCGTCAATATCAAGCTCAATGGCAGGCGCAGCACGAATCCGTCGAGCAGCTGAAAGGCTCCCTGCGTCAGCTGCAACAAAAGATAGAAGAAGCCCAGCGCAAGAAGAACCTGCTCATCGCCAGAGCCAAGAGGGCGGAGGCCCAGAAGCGCATGCAGCAGACGATGAGCAGCATGGTCGATACCTCTGCATTCGAAGTCTTTGACAGGATGGCAGAGAAAGTGGAACAGATAGAAGCGGAAGTGGACGCCATGCGGGAAATCGAATCTTCGAGCACGGGGGATTCTCTTGAAAGACAGTTTCAAGCCCTCGAGGCTTCCGACTCAACCGCCGACAAGCTTCTTGAGGATTTGAAGGCCAAGATGGCCCAGCTGGAAGACAAGACCGATAAAAGCGACAAAACGGAAAGCTAGCGACTCCTCTCTGTCCGTCCTCCTGGTCAGCGGGGACCGGCTGCTGATCGAACGTCTGGCTCATCACTGCCGTATAAATCCCCTGTTTTCGATCGTCCCTTCAGCGACGTTGCTCTATCAAAACGGTTTCGATGCCGCATTGCTCCCCGCTTCCAGGCTGCTGGAGCCGGCATTTCCAAGAAAAGAGGCGATCAGCCGCCTCCGTGCACTGGGGTGTGCTCTTATTTGCTTTGGAGCGGCGGAACTGCTGCCGGGATGCTTCCGGGCCGGCTGCGATGATTATCTAAAAGATCCTTGGAACCCGGATGAGCTGGAATGGCGGGTGCAAAAACTCTGCACAGGCAGAGAAGCGCTTTTCAGCTTCTCCTGGGGCGAGTTCGCAGTCGGGAGCCTGCAACTTCGCTCTCCCGCCGGGAGCTGTGCATTATCCGTTCAGGAGCAGAGTATTCTGCGTTTACTGGCGGTGAACAGGGGAGAGCCCGTGTCACGGGAAGCCCTCTACTACGGAATTTGGGGTAGACCAGCCGGGGAGGAAAGCCGGGTGGTGGATATGCATATCGCCGCCCTACGTAAGAAGCTCCGCAGATTGTTCCCAGAAAGCGGCGACGCTATACACACGGTTCGCGGTGTCGGCTATCTGATTGTCGAATAAAGTCCCTACTCTTCAACCGAAATCAAACAAAATAGGGGCGGGAAAGCTGATCCTCCATCCTGTCCAGGAGCTCTTCGAAAGTGAAGGGTTTTACCAGATAGTCCGCAGCGCCGGCCCGCCGGGCCTGGTCAATCGTGACGGAATCGGATCGAGAGGAAATCATGATGACCGGAGTTTCCTCGTAGTCGTCAAGATTCTTTAGCATCGAACAGGCCTCGATGCCGTCAACTCCAGGTAGCGCTACGTCGAGGATGATCAGATCGAAGCGTTTGGTTTGAGCTTTCGCGTACCCTTCCGCCGCACTCGCAGCCGTATCGACCTGGAAGCCTCTCTGGCGAAGGTTGAAGCGCAGCAGTGTTCCAACCGAGGATTCATCGTCGATGACCAGAACATCCATCGTTCCATCACTTTACCCTGCTTGGAGCAAACCGGCAATATAATTTATTGCCAAACCGCATAAATTTTCATTGCGAATCGACGGTTTTGCTACTGCAGCAGCCCCACTATCTGGTTGTTCAGGGTCAGGCAGACGGTGACGAACACGATCGACACCATGGACATCAGCTTCAGCAGGATGTTCAGGGACGGTCCAGAGGTGTCCTTGAAGGGATCCCCCACCGTATCCCCCACCACCGCAGCCTTATGGGGATCTGAGCCCTTGCCTCCGTGGGCACCCTTCTCAATGTACTTCTTGGCGTTATCCCAGGCTCCGCCGGAGTTGGCCATCATGATGGCGAGGACGAATCCCGTGGCCAGGCTGCCGGCGATCAGGGAAATCACGGTAAAGGGTCCGAAGAGAATGCCGATCAGAATTGGGGCGATAATCGCCAGCAGGGAGGGTAAAATCATCTCCCGCTGAGCACCCTTGGTGGAGATGGCTACGCAGGCGGCGTAGTCCGGCTCGTCGGCTCCCTTCATGATCCCGGGTTTGGCCTTGAACTGCCGTCGCACCTCCTTCACCATGTCCCCGGCGGCTCGGCCCACAGCCCGCATGGACAGGGCGGCGAACACGAACGGCAGTACCCCGCCCAGGAACAGGCCGATCAGAATGCGGGGATCGAGGATGTTGATGTTCAGGGTGATGTCCTCTATGGTCCCTCCCGCATCCCGTACGATGTTCACCAGGCCGGCGTAGAAGCCCTCGAACAGCTCCGAAGCGGCAGGATCGCTGAACAGGTGGATGATACCCTCCTTGACCTTGTTCCCGTATTCGGCCAGCAGGGCCAGGGCGGTCAGAGCGGCGGAGCCGATGGCGAAGCCCTTGCCCGTCGCCGCCGTGGTGTTTCCCAGAGCGTCCAGCGCGTCGGTACGGTTGCGAACCTCTTCCCCCAGGCCGGCCATTTCGGCGATTCCCCCGGCGTTGTCGGCTACCGGTCCGTAGGCGTCGGTAGCCAGGGTGATTCCCAACGTGGAGAGCATGCCCACCGCAGCCAAGCCGATGCCGTACAAACCCAGACCCGGGAAGGCGAATCCCCCGGAGAGGAAGAAGGCGCCCAGGGTTGCCAAGACCACCGTGATCACCGGGATCAGGGTGGAGAGCATGCCCAGGGATAGGCCGCCGATGATAATGGTGGCCGGCCCGGTGAGGGATTCGTTGGAGAGGGTGCGAGTCGGCCGGTAGTGGTCCGAGGTATAAAACTCGGTAAAGTAACCGATCACGTTCCCGGCGATCAGCCCGACGATCATGGCTCCCCACACACCCAGAAACTTCGCTCCGATTGTGAAGTAGATGAACAGAAAGGATAGTACGGCAATCGCAATTGTAGAGAAATATACCCCCCTCCTCAGCGAGCCGAGGAGCACCTTCTGGGTGGCATCCTCTTTGGCCCGCACCAGGAAGGTGCCGATGATCGAGCAGATCACCCCGATGGTGGCTATGGTAACGGGTACCTGGATAGCCTGCAGGGCGGTCAGCCCCGGCAACTGCAGGGAAGCGATGGCTCCCAGAGCCATGGTTGCGATGACCGACCCTACGTAGGATTCATACAAGTCGGCGCCCATTCCTGCAACATCCCCGACGTTATCCCCTACATTGTCGGCAATGACCGCCGGATTGCGGGGATCGTCCTCCGGGATGCCCGCTTCCACCTTACCAACCAGGTCCGCACCCACATCGGCGGCCTTTGTGTAGATACCGCCGCCCACGCGGGCGAACAGGGCGAAGGAGGAGGCACCCATGCCGAAGGTGATCATGATCGGCGGGATTTCGGCCGGGGGCAGATCGAAGAGGGTCAGCACCAACCACCAGATGGACAGGTCCAGCAGTCCCAAACCGACCACCACCATACCCATTACCGTTCCGGAGGAAAAAGCTACCCGAAGCCCCGAGTTGAGGGAGGTCTGGGCTGCCCAGGCGGTGCGCGCGTTGGAGCGGGTGGCAATGGTCATACCGATATAGCCGGCCAGGGCGGAGAAAAAACCCCCGGTGATGAAGGCGAAGGGAACGAAGCGGGAGATCAGGCCGAGGGCGAAGGACAGGACCAGGAAGAGGGCGAATACGAAGACGAAGAAGATCACAACGACCTTATACTGCTGTTTGATATAGGCCAGAGCCCCCTCCTGAACGTGCTTGCTTATGCTGCGGGTCTTCTCGTTCCCGGGATCTTTTCTCAAGATCGACAGTGCAAGAATCAGGGCGAAGATCAGGGCAGCGATCGATCCGATCCAGGTCACCCACATCAAACCCATCTGACCCCCTTCCTCGCTTTCCGCCATAACAGCCAGGACAGGAACGAGGAAGAAGAGGAGTGCGCACAAGAGAAGTTTCGCGTTCTTCATAATGAGCCGAGGCCTCCCGTTTTCTCTCTTGATTATGTGCCGCCCAGTGTATGGGTATTCGAAGCGAAGGTCAAGGTGAGGAGGCTATGGCAGGGGATGAGGCGGTTCGGCCGTTTTACTCCCGCCCGCGAAGGAGCCAGGGTGAAGAACCTGCAGCGATCGCTTGAAGGGATCTCTTCGGGAAAGTGGGTGACGATCAGGACGGGTCCGTGGTGGACATCCAGGAGGGTGATGAACTTCCTCCACAGGCACTGACGCCCCCCTGCATCCAGGCCGCTGAACGGCTCGTCCAGGAGCAGGGCGTCGGGGAGGCGGGCAAAACAGCGGGCGAAGGCCAATCGTTTTTTCATTCCGCCGGATAGCTCCGCCGGTGCGGCCTGCTCCCAACCGGACAGACCCGCTTCGGCGAACAGGCGGCGCGCCTGCCCGAGGGCGACTGCCGGAGGAATCCCGGCGTAGATCAGCGGCAGAGCGACGTTCCAGAGGTTTGAGCGCCAGGGGAGAAACCGTTCGTCCTGGAAGATGAAGCCGATCCGCTCGGGCCTCATGACGGTCCCGGATACAGGTTGGAGCAGCCCCGCCGCTGCATACAGCAAGGTGGTCTTGCCCACTCCGGAATCCCCTGAAATGACGACGATTTCCTCCTGTCGTACGGTCAGATCGATTCGATCCAGAAGCAATTGGGCTCCGGGATAGGCAAAGCTCACGTCTCGTAGAACGAGTTGTTCCCGCTCCGACGGTTTCGGGGTGGCTCGCGTCAGCTTTCCGCCGATTCGGGGCGCAAGGAGGGAGGTGAGCGCCCGCTGCTGCTGTTTGCCAGGATGAGCCAGGGCTTTCTCCAATTTTCCGAGAAGCCAACCGGTGATTAGGATGAGGAGGATGAAGATGACCCCCCAGGCGAAGAGCTTCCGGACCTGCAGGGAGTGGAAGGCGGCTTGAACCTGAAACCCGATGCCGTTGTTGGCGCCGAAGTATTCGGCGATGACCGATGCCTTGATCCCCAACACGATGCCCAGCCTGACCGAAGCGGCCAGAAAGGGTTTCAGGTGGGGCAGAAGCAGCTCCCGCACCCTGGGATAAGCACCGGGAGCGAAGAGATCGAGCATCTGTTTCAGTTCCACCGGAACGGTTTTTACGCCCTCGTTCACGTTCAAAGCCACGGTGGGGAAGCAGATCAGGGCGATGACCGTTATCGGGGAAAGATGGCCGATACCCAGCACGAGGATCAGCGGGATGATCCACAGAAGCGGCGGCGTACCCTGGGCGATGAGTACCAGGGGGCGAAACAACGTCTCGATATCCCGGTTGATGCCGGAGGCGATTCCTACCGACAAGCCCGCGACTAAAGCAAGAGTAAAGCCCGCTACCACCCTGAGAAATGAAATCAGGATCTGCGTCCAGGCGTATCCCTGGGAAAGAAGTGAGATCAGCTCGACGGCCGTGTGAAAGGGCGAAGGTATAATGTACGATCCGGCAAGGAAGCTCGCCGTGCTCCAGAGCACCAGGAGTAGCAACGCCCCGAGCCCGTACAGAGCGATTTTCTTGCCCTTTGCTGTATCAGCTCGATCGGTCATGGTGAGAAGAAGAACTCCTCTTTCAGCTCACCCCGCTTTCCCGGCAAATACAGCTTCACGACTTCATAGTAGCTCTTGACTCGGTGCCGATTCTCCTGTAGTGAGGGAACGTAGAACGAGGTATTGGGCACGGACTGAGCGATTACCGCCTCCGAATAGCCCAGGAACCCGGAGAATTGCCCGGCTGCTCCTGCCGGGTCCTTCACCACCTGCTCGCTGGCAGCCCGCCACTGGAGGACCAGCTCCTGCAAAATCTCGGTATTTTCCGAGGCGAAGCTACGGGTCGTGAACAGGCTTACCTGGGGAGTCAGTGGATCCCCCCCAAAGGCTGATGCCCAGGCCTGCTTGTAGTCCATTAAGCGCCGCAGCCCCCGGTTGATGACCAGCTCTGAAGCCATGGGCTCGGGGATCGGTGCGGCGTCGATCTGACCTTGTAGCAGCAGCGCCGCGGTTTGTGGCAGTGGGGAGTAGAGGATGGTACAATCCCTATCCGGATTGAGACCATGACGGTGCAGGAGAGAGCGGGTCTGAAAATCCAGGGGGGATCCCGGGAACGGTAGGGCGATCCTTTTGCCTGCCAGCTCGGATATCCTTCTGATCGGCGGGCAATCCCTGGAGCCGATCAGGTAGGAAATCCCCCACACCCCCGTGTTGATCATCAGTATGGGGCCGCCAGACAGGTAGTTCTCCCATCCCTGGCTGGTTCCGGTGAGAAGCAGATCCGCCTGGCCGCGAAGCAGCATCGCCAAGGCCTGCGGGTGGTTGAGATAGGCTTGAGCCTGGATATCAATCCGCGGAATCGGATCCATATCGGCGAGAAGCAGCAGAGGCAGGCTGGAGTTGGAGGGAGGTACCAGCAGACGCAGTGCCTGGAGAGGCGGCTCGGCAATGCACGGTTCGCTGGCAGCCAGGACGGACAACAATGCGGCGATCAGGAAAGCCGCAGGCCTGAAGCGGAGTTGCTTCCAGACGGCCTGAATGAATCCGGTAAAACGGATCATGACAGGGGTACCTTCACCGTGAAGATGCTGCCCGCACCGGGGGTGCTTTCCACCTCTATCCGCCCCTGGTGCAGCTCGACCAGCCGCTTGACCAGGCTCAATCCCAGCCCCGTACCCACTATATCGGTGGTGTATTCGTTCTTGACGCGGTAAAACTCCTCGAAGATCTTGTCCAACTCCTCAGCCTCGATACCCACCCCGTTGTCCTCGACCGAAACCGACACATACATGCCGTTTTGAGCGATCCAAACCGTGACCGCACCCCCGTTGGGGGTATACTTGATGGCGTTGTCGATTAGATTTGTAAAGACCAGGCCCAAAGCCTCTCCGTCGGCCAGCGCGGTGCACCCGGTCTCGAGTGGACAGTCAGTAAAGGTAACGGAGATTCCCTTGGCGGCGGCCTTCTCTCTGGCTGCGTCTACGGCCTGGTGCGCGACGGCCGCCATGTCCACGCTGGAACGGCGCAGCTGGAAGTTCCCCGTCTCGATGGCGGTGATACTGAGGAGCTCCGATACGAGCGTGCGCAGGGTTTTCACCCGCAGGTGGGACCGCTCGATCACGTGTCTTGCCTCTTTCGGATTGTCTTTGATGAGTCCGCTGAGCAGCAGGTTGAGCCATCCTTCGGTAGCCGCCAGGGGACTTTTGAGCTCGTGGGCAACCATGGACACGAACATCGATTTGGCGGTCTCCAACTTCTTCAGCTCCGTGATATCCCGAAAAACCGCCACTGCACCGGAGGTCTCGCCTCCCGGTTCAATTACCGGGCTGACATTTACCATGAAGGTGCTCTTCCCGATTTCCAGTTCTTGGGAAACGATCCTGGGACCAGGATCCCCCTGGAAGACTTCGTAGATAAGAGCTTCGATTTTCGGATCTTCGAGCGCAGAGAGGGAAAAGGGCACGCTCTGTCTGGAGGCCTTCGGCAGGATGCGAGCCGCGGCGTTGTTGCGCAGAACGACCAGCTTCTCCAGGTTTATGACCAGCAGGCCGTCGGTAATGCACTTGAGGATCGTGCCGCTCTTCGACCGCTCCGATGCGACTTCCAGAAGGCGCCGCTCCCTCTCCTCCCGCAGCCGTTTCGCCTCCAGTGCCAGGGCCTGACGTTCCAGGCCGTTGCGAATGGTAAGCAGGAGTTCATCCGGGGTAAAGGGTTTGGGGATGTAGCTGTACGCACCCTGCTTGGTTCCCTCCACCGCGGTGTCGATGGTGGCGTGGGCGGTGATGATGATCAGGAGAAGATCGGGATCGAGGGCTCTGAGCTTCTTGATCAGCTCCAAGCCCCCCAAACGGGGCATCATCAGGTCCACGAGGGCTACCGAATATTTGGCTCCTCCGTCGAATATCTCCAGAGCCTCGATCCCGTCACTTGCCGTGGCTACTTCAAATCCTTCCTCCATGAGAATTCTCCGGCAGCCCTCGCGGATGCCGAGCTCGTCATCCGCCACCAGAACACGGATTTCCTGCTCGTTCATGGCAGCAGCTCCTTCACCTTGGCGACCAACAGCTGCGGAGCGACTGGCTTGTCGAAGTAGGCGTCAGCTCCCATCGCCTCCAGCTCCGCCCGGCTGCCTGGATTGAAGTCGAAGCCCCGCCGGCTGGCTACCGCTGTGACGATGATCACCGGCAGGTCCCCAAGCCCGGGATCGGATTTGATTTTCCGGGCCAGGGAGAAGCCGGAATCGAGGCTCCTCATCATCAAATCCGTGATTACCAGATCAGGGGCTTCTGCCTTCATGCTCTGCCAGGCCTGATCGGCATCGGTAAAGCAGCTGATCCGAAAACCCTGCGCCTCCAGGATACCCCTGTTCATCTCGAGGAAATCGCGGTCATCATCTATCAGTACGATCAACGGCATCGTTTACACCCCGCCTCATTCCCGCAGGATTTTATCGACCACATCAAGGAACAGCAGCGGGTCGACCGGTTTTTCGATCAGGGCGTCGACGGGCAGCCAGGTGTTGTCGGGCTCGACGCGGAAGGGGATCTTCTCGTTTACCGACGTGATCATGACCAGGGGGATGGCTTTGGTGTGCTCGCAGTTGCGCAGTTCCCTGGAAAGATGGAATCCGACAACTTCGCTCTCCATCATCATGTCGAGGACTATCAGATCCGGTTTTTCGCCGTGGACCAGCTCCAGACAGTCTCTACCGTTGAACGCAGACAGTACCTTGTACCCGTGCTCGGCCAGCAGTTTGCGGTGCATCTCGACAAAATCCGTATCGTCGTCCACCAACAGCACTGTTTTTCTCATTTTCCCCGTACCCATGGTGGCTCTCCTATTCCAACCAACTGTTTGATCTTGACATCGCTCAGCGGCAGCCGGATGGTGAAGGTCGTCCCCTTGCCGACGTCGCTGTCTACCGAGATCTCGCCGGAGTGCATCTTGACCACTCCGTATACGATGGACAGCCCCATTCCTGTCCCCTTGCCGAGCTGCTTGGTTGTGAAGAATGGAGTGAAGATCTCCGAGAGGACCTCCGGAGGGATCCCTCGGCCTGTATCACGGACCTGGATTTCCAGACAATCCTGGTCCTCAGGTTTGCGCGCAGAGATCACGATCTTGCCCGTGCCGTCGATGGCGTCCAGGCCGTTCTGGACCAGATTCACCAGCATCTGCCGAATCTGGTCCGCGTCGACCTTTACCTTGGGGAGGTCGGATTGGATCTCCCCTTCTATACGGACGGGGGACGTTCCGATTTTTAGTCGCAAGTTATCGATGACCTCTTCGATCAACGCCCCCAGGTTGGTCGCTTCTTTGACCACCCGGGATTGACGCGCAAAGTCCAGCAGGCCGCGCATAATAGTGCGGCAGCGGGTGGCCTCGGAAAGGATCATCTGCACTTCCTCCGACTCGCCGTCCTCCTGTTTATGGTGCTTCAGGAGCATGTGGGCGTACAGAAGGATCGTACTCAGCGGATTGTTGATTTCATGGGCAACGCCGGCGGAAATCTGGCCCATGGAAGCGAGGCGTTCGGTCTGAATCAGACGGTTCTGGGCCGAGGCCAGCTCGCGGTGGGATTCCTGCAGCTCCCTGAGGGTCGTCTCCAGCTCTTCCACCAAATAGGGCAGGCACATTTCGATCTCGGCCAGCCCCTGGCACACGGCGACGGCCTTGTCACGGCAGGTAGGATATCCGCAGGAGCCGCAGTTCAGCTGATCCTCCGGTCCGAACTTGCGCATGGCCTTTAGGGTTCTCGCGATATCCTCTTCGGATGGGTGAGGAAGCAGGATCGTCTGGCGGCTGAATTCTCGGGAAAGGTCCAGATCGTCGAACTCGGCCAGAGCTTCCGTCAGTTCGCGCCGAACGGTGAAGCGGTTTTGTTCGATGATGTAGTCGGTGAGCTGTTCTTTGCGGGTAAACACGCTCATCTCCACGGGCATCTTCGGGCCGTTGATGCAGCCCTCGCAGAACAGGAGGTCGAACAGCTTGGCCTTGCTCTTGCCCTCCTCCATCTCTTTGAGCACCCCCAGTACCCTGTTCTTGCCCTCGGTGATCAGAACGTCGTTTTCCAGAATATCCGCCTGCAGTCCGGTGGTGCGCAGCAGCCCTCCGGAGATGGGAAACGTTCGACCCAGGTAACAGGCCGGGCCATCGAAGTCACTGATCTTTTGCTGCTCCGGATCGATCCCGGATTCGCGGATCAGGGATTGCATTTCCTCGAAAGTGAGAACGGCGTCTACGGTGCCCTGGACATTGGGATCCCTGATCTCGTTTTTTTTAGCGATGCAGGGACCGATGAACACGATTCGCACTCCGGATCCGTAGCGCTGGCGAATGGCCCTGCCCACGGCGATCATGGGACTGACGATGGGCGCCAGGGCATCGTGCAGGGTGGGCATGTATTTCTCTATGTAGGAGACGATTGCCGGACAGGGAGTGGAGATCACGTACTTTCCGTTCTGCAGGGCATCCTTGAACAGCTTCGCGTACTCCCGGCTGATCAGCTCGGCTCCGAAGGCCACTTCCCAGATATCCCCGAATCCCAGCTTGCGCAAGGCGGAGATGATCCGTCCTGGATGGGTGGGATGGAAAGCGACGGGGAAGGAAGGGGCCAGGCAGGCAAAGGTCCTTACTTTGGATTCCAGAAAGGCACGAACCGCTATCATGCTGTCCTCGATGCGTTTGGCCTTCTGGGCGCAGACCTTAACGCAGTTGCCGCAGCCGATGCACTGTTCCTCGATCACGGTGGCCTGCCCGCCGATGACCTTGATCGCCTTGGCCGGGCATTCCCGTACGCAGGAGTAGCAGCGTTTGCACTTCTCCGGAATCGTCGCAACCACGCCCATCGTTATTCCCCGCTTTCTCCCGCCGAGGATCCCGTACAATTCAAGGGTTCTTCGGCATTTGTCATCACACTCGTTCTCTCGGGGTATAGGCGGTGTGCAGCAGGTGATGGGATTTATCCCCGAGGGGTTTCTGTAAATACCGCTCGTAGATCAAGCGGATCTCCGGATTGTGGTGTGAGGCACGCACCTCCTTGCCTTCATCCTCTTTATAGATGGCGGCGATTCGAGCCCTGCGCACCTCGTCGCTGGTCAGCCGAGGCTGTCCCCCGCCGCCGATGCAGCCGCCGGGGCAGGTCATGATCTCCACGAAGTGATACTGAGCCTCCGGGGAGCCGCTTTTGATGATCTCGATTACCTTGTGGGCATTGCCGAGCCCATGGGCCACGGCTACTTTCAGGGCCACCCCTTCGAGGAACGACCACTCGGGGAGGGTGCCCTCGATTTTGAGGGCAGCTTCCTTGACGCCTTCCAAACCCATGATCGGCCTGACGTGCAGATCGGGGAAGGGCAGCGGCCGCCCCGTCACCAGCTCGTAGGCCGTGCGCAGGGCTGCTTCCATAACGCCGCCGGTGTTGGCGAAGATGTCCGCGGCTCCCGAGGACATGCCCAGGAGCCTGTCCATCTTTTCGTCGGGAAGGCCGGCAAAGTTGATCCCCGCCTGTTTGATCATCCGCCCCAGTTCCCGGGTGGTGAGCACGATGTCCACGTCCCGTACGCCGCTGTCGTTCATCTCCGGGCGCTGGGCTTCGTACTTCTTGGCGGTGCAGGGCATCACCGATACGACCACGATGTCCTCAGGTCGTTTCCCCATGGTTTCGGCGTAGTAGGTCTTGGCCAGGGCTCCGAACATCTGTTGCGGGCTCTTGCAGGTGGAGATATTTGGCAAAAACTCGGGGTAGAAGTGCTCTGCGTATTTGATCCAGCCTGGCGAGCAGCTGGTGAACTGGGGAAGGGCCACGGATTTGCCCTCCACAAGGGCCTGCTTCAAGCGGCTGAGCAGCTCGCTGCCCTCCTCCATGATGGTCAGATCGGCAGCGAAATTGGTATCGAACACGCCGTCGAAGCCGAGGCGGCGAAGCGCGCCGACCATCTTTCCAGTCACCAGTGTCCCGGGGGGATAGTCGAAGCACTCCCCCAGGGCGGCCCGGATGGCTGGAGCGGTCTGCACTACCACGTGTTTGGTCGGGTCGTCGAGCACGGCCCAGACCTCGTCGATCTGGTCCCTCTCACTGATCGCTCCTACCGGGCAGACCGCTGCGCACTGGCCGCACTGAATACAGATCACATTTTCCAGGTTACCGCAGAAGGCTGGTCCGATGACCGAAGCGAAGCCCCGATTCTGGGGAAAGATCGCCGCCACTCCCTGGGTCTGACCGCAGACGGTCACGCAGCGGCGGCAGAGGATGCACTTGGCCGAATCCCGAACCAGCGCCGGTGTGCTCACGTCGCTGAGGCGGAGGCTCTTCTCCCCGGGAAACTCGATCTCCCGGATCCCCAGCTCCTGGGCCAGGGCTTGGAGCTCGCAGTCACCGTTGCGGTCGCAGGTCTGGCAGTCTCCGCCGTGGTCGGAGAGGATCAGCTCCACCACCAAACGGCGGGCTTCCCGAACCCGCCGGGTGTTGGTGAGGACGACCATTCCCTCCGTCGCAGGGGTTACGCAGGAGGGGACCAGGGTCTTGGCGCCTTGCACCTCCACCAGGCAAACCCGGCAGGCGCCGATGGCCTGGAGATTCTCCAGATAGCACAGGGTGGGGATACGGATCCCGGCCTTGCCCGCCGCTTCCAGCAGGGTGGCCCCCTCGGGAACTTCGATTTTCTTGCTGTCGATTGTTACTGTTGGCATGTCATTTCTCTCCTGATTCGGGTTCTCTATAGTCGCAGCGCAGACAACGCTTCGCTTCGCTCAAGGCTACGGTCCGAGACCAGGTGGTCTCCACCTCGCTGAAGTTCCCCTTGCGCCTGCTGACCGGTATCAGCTTCGGAGCCGCGCGGGGTGTCTCCACCGGATCCGCTTCGGGATCGAAAAAGGTGTCCACCCCTTGGTCCTGCCGCCAGAATGCTTTGGATTTGCCCTCCAGGAAGCTGTTTATGCCTACCGCCGCCTTCTCACCCGCGGCTACCGCTTCGATGACAGAGGAGGGCCCGCTGACCGCATCCCCGCCGGCGAAGATCCAGGGCTCCGAAGTTTGCCCGCTTGCCGGATCAACGGCGATATAGCCCCGGTCGTTGAGCTTCAGGCGCACTCCGTCGAACAACTTGGCTGGTTCGAGGCTCTGGCCGATCGCCGCGATCAGCAGGTCCGCGGGCAGCGTACTCTCGGCATCCTTTTTCGCCACCGGCCGGCGTCTGCCGCTCCTGTCGAACTCTCCCAGATCCATGCCCTGAAGTCGCACCTCCCTCAGCTTCCCCCTGCTCGCGCCCAGGGCGAGGGGAGCGGCCAGGAACTCGAAGCGAACGCCCTCTTTCTCCGCCTCCTCGACCTCCTCCTCGTAGGCGGGCATCTCGGTTCGTGTGCGGCGATAGATCACGGTTACGGTGTCTGCCCCCAAACGCAGCGCGGTGCGGGCGGCATCCACCGCGGCATTCCCGCCTCCCACCACAATCACGTTACCGCTCACCCTGCCCTTACCGTTCAGGTTGCAGGTACGCAGGAAGTCGATGGCCTCTACGCATCCCGGCATGGTTCCCCCCTTCAGACCAAGATCCGTGCCCTCGGGGGCGCCCACGGCCAGGAACAGGGCCTCATAGCCCTGTTCCTTCAGCTCGGCCACGGTGAAATCCCGGCCCATCCTTTTTTTGGTCATGATCCGCACGCCGAGTTTTCGAATCATCTCGATTTCCCGGTACAGAAGCTCCCGGGGAAGCCGGTAGGCGGGAATGGCCTGGATCAGCATTCCCCCCGGCTCCCTCTGTGCTTCGAATACGTCGGGTCGGTACCCCAGACGAGCCAGGAAGTAGGCGCAGGCCAAGCCCGCCGGTCCGGCTCCGACGATGGCTATCCTGCGCTTTGCCGCCTGCTCGTCGCTCAAGACTGCGGGCAGCTGGAGCTCTGTTTCCTGGTCGGCGAGAAAGCGCTTTAGAGCGCGCACGGACAGGGCCTCGTCCAGGGTGGAGCGGCGGCATTTGCTCTCGCAGGGGTGAAAGCAGACCCTGGAGCACACGGATACGAAGGGGTTGCGCTCCCGGTGAAGCCTGAGCGCCTCTGCGTAGCGCTTCTCCGCGATTAAGCTGACGTAGCCCGGCACGTCGACCCCGGCGGGGCAGGCGTTCTGGCAGGGCGCCCGGACCAGTTCCGGACAGATCCCGGCCACGCACCTCTTGTCCCGGATGTGGGCTTCGAACTCCCCACGGAAGTACCGGACGGCCGAAAGTACCGGATTGGGGGCGGTCTGTCCCAGCCCGCACAGCGCAGTGTCCTTGATCACCTTACCCAACCGAAGGAGTCGATCGACATCCCCCTCCTCCCCTTCGCCGGCGCAGATTCGCTCAAGGATCTCCAGCATCCGTTTGGTCCCCACCCGGCAGGGGGTGCATTTACCGCATGATTCGTCCTGAACGAACTCCAGGAAGAAGCGGGCCATATCCACCATGCAGGAATCTTCATCCATGACGATCAGGCCGCCGGAGCCCATGATCGCTCCGAGGGCGTCGAGGTTCTCATAGTCCACCGGAACGTTGAGATGCTCCCTGGGGATACAGCCCCCCGAAGGCCCGCCGATCTGGGCGGCCTTGAACTTCTTACCCATCGGGATCCCACCGCCGATGTCGTAGATGATCTCTCCGAGCTGGACTCCCATGTTCACCTCCACCAGGCCGACGTTGTTCACCTTGCCGGTCAAGGCGAAGATCTTCGTGCCCGGGCTCTTCTCCGTACCCACCGAGCGAAACCAAGCGGCGCCGTTGTTGATGATCAGGGGTACATTGGCCAGAGTCTCCACATTGTTGAGCACGGAGGGTTTTTCCCACAGTCCGCGGGTCGCGGGGAAGGGAGGTCGCGGCCGGGGTTCCCCCCGCTCTCCCTCGATCGAGCGCATCAGCGCCGTTTCCTCGCCGCAGACGAAGGCGCCGGATCCTTTGGCGATCTCGATGTCAAGGCGGAAGTCGGCGCCCAGGATCTCCTCACCCAGCAGCCCCCTCTCACGGCACTGGCGGATCGCCTCCTCCAGTCGCTCCAGAGCCAGGGGATACTCCGCCCGGCAGTAGATGTAGCCGCGGTTGGCGCCGATGGCCCGGGCTGCGATCATCATCCCTTCCAAGACGGCGTGGGGGTCGCTTTCCAGCACGCTCCTATCCATGAAGGCGCCCGGATCTCCCTCGTCGGCATTGCAAAGAATAAACTTTTGAGGCGGGATCGTGCCGCTGTTGCCGGGGAGGGTAGAAGCAGCGTCCAGCGCCTCCCCGGCCCGGCGGGCGAATTGCCACTTGAGTCCGGTGGAGAAACCCGCACCTCCGCGACCGCGCAGCCCGGAAGCCTTGACCTCCTCGATGATCGCTTCGGGGCTCATCTCCAGCAGGGCTTTGGCCAAAGCGAGATAGCCCCCCCGACCGATGTATTCCTCGATACTGGTGGCGGAGATACGCCCCTTGTTGTGGAGCACCCTCAAATTTTGGCTGGAGAAGAAGGGGATATCTGCGTAATGGGGAATGACCTCCTGGGTAACCGGGTGCCTGTACATCAGCCGCTCCAGCGGGCGGCCTTTCAGGATATGTTCCTCCACCAGCTCGCCCATATCCTCCGGAGCGAGCTTCTGGTAGAAAAACCCCCCCGGGTAGACAACCATGATGGGACCGCAGGCACAGAAACCGTTGCACCCGGTCTGCACCACCCCCACCTCACCGGCTTTCTCAGGATCGTTCAGATCTCCCACCGAGGTTCCGTTGATGAGGCCTCTGGATTCGAGCTCCCGGAGCAATTCATCCTTTACCTTCTCCGCTCCTGAAGAGACACAGGCGGTGCCAAAACACATCAGCATGTGGGTTCTTGTTGTTTTCATCCTATACCTCTATCTTTTGTTGACATCTGAGGGCTCTTTGCCCACGTACACCAGATGCTCTCCCGCAACCTGGCCTTCCAGAATGTGCCGCCGGAAAATCTCCCTGGCCTTCTCCGCGTCCAGATACCCATATAGAACGGGCTGGGAACCGAGAGTTTCCACGGTCATCACCGGTTCGAACTCACAGGCGCCGATGCACCCGGAGTTGGTCAGCCGGACATCGATGCGGCCGCTTTCGGCCAGAGCATCCGCCACGGCGTTGATCACCTCCCGGGCGCCGCTGGCAATTCCGCAGGTACCCATGTGCACGGTGATGCAGGCACGGTAACCGTCCTCCCTCAACGAGGTTTTGCGTTGAACCTTTTCCCGAAGGTCCAGCAGATCCTGCAGGGTTCGTATCTTTTCCATAGTTCTCTCCTCTCACGGTCGGTAGCGAGTAAGGATCTCGCGGATCTTGGTGGGCCGTACCCGTTTAAACACCTCTGCGTCGATACACATAGCCGGGGCCAAACCGCAGGCACCGAAGCAGCGAGCCACCTCCAGGGTGAACAGGGCGTCCCCGGTGGTATCCCCCACATCGATCCCCAGAACCTTCTTCAAGGCGTCCAGTACCTGCTTCCCGCCCCTGACGTAGCAGGCGGTGCCCAGGCAGACCCGGATCAGGTGCTTTCCTCGTGGCTTGGTGGAAAAAAAGGAATAAAAACTCACCACTCCGGCGACCTCACTGTACGATTTGCCCAGTCCCAGAGCGATCCGCTTGAGGGCCTGTTCCGGCAGATAGCCGAAGATGGTTTGAGCGATCTGGAGGACCGGGATCAGAGCGCCGGGTTTGCCCCGATACTCCCCAATGATCTCCTCAAGCCTCGCGAAAAGCTCCTCTTCGCTGACCTCTTCCGGGCAGCAAACGGCAGCTGCTGTTGCTGTTATTGGCTTCTCCGCCGTACCCGTAGAACCATTCATTTGTCACTCCTTAATCTGCAGGGCCTCCAGCCCCGCTTTTATTCTCAGATACATCTGACGGGCTACCGTCTTTGGTCGGGATACCTCTACACTGCCCTCGGTATCTGCAGCCATGGCAGACCCATCCGGGGCGTACCCGCTTGGGGCGTACCCGCTTGGGGCGACCCGTTCCCGGACTACATCGATGCTGGTGATGACCCGTTCCCGCCCATCGACTTTAATGCACAGCGACAGCTCGAGCTCGGGATTGGCCGCCAGAACCGACGCGAAGGTGGAGGCCAGATTTCCTATGGGATTGCGGTCCACATGGGTCAGGCGCAGGCTGGCCCGCACGGCCAGTCCGCCGAGAGCCGAGCGCTGCAGGGCCAGCTCCCCTCCGGCCTGCTCGATTCGGAAGCGAAATAGGCTCAAACCCAAACCCGTCTTTTTCCCCTTCTTGGTCGTGTAGAAGGGATCCATGGCTTTTTCCACAGGCACGGTCAAACCCGGACCGTTGTCCTCCACGACAATACGCATCAGGTCCCATTGCCTCTCCAGGGCAATCTCCACCGCCACCCGTGAGGCTCCGGCGGTAACGGCGTTTTCGATCAGATCGAGGATGTGCAGTGCTAATTCACGCAATCGCACACCTCCTCGCGCCAATTCCCCGAATGGCCAGTACCAGCTCTGCAAAACAGGGTTCGCTGACCAAGAAAGCCGTACAGGAACAGCCGATCTCTTCCAGACAATGGCTGTCCGAACCGCTTATCAGAGGAAGACCGTGCTGGCGGAAAGCCTCCAGCCAACGCTCCTCACGCCGCCCCCGGGCTGCTCCGGCCGCGGAGATCTCGGCGGCGGAAAACTGGGGTGTCCCGGGAAAGAACCCGAGCTGGCCCAAAACGCTGAACGCCCGGCGATCAATGTGAGCGGCTACGGCGATTCCGCCGTGCAGACGGATCTGGAATACCGCCTCCTCGAGGGAGTAGCTGCTTGCCCCGGCAAGAACTCTCGGCTCCGCACCGGTCTGTCTGTCCTCGGCGTCGACGATCCACTGCCGGCAGCCGGGGTGGCTTCCGACGGGATTCGACAGCTGCTGTGTTGAATATCCCCACGATGTGGATTTCCCATTGGGCAGGCTCGCCAGCACGGCTGTGCTCACGGAAACAGCAGCTTCTAGGGTGGGCAACAATCCTAGAACGTGGACCTCTTCCCGGGTCGTCACCTCGATTCCCGGAATCACCTTCAAAGCCGGGCCTGTCTCCCGCTTTGCCGCTTCGGTGACGGCGGCGACGTTGGCCGCACTGTTATGATCGCAGATGGCGATCATGTTCAAACCTCTCTGCCGGCAGGCCCGAACGATGTTTCCCGGCAACATCTGCCTGGAGGCACAGGGAGACAGGGCGGTATGGATATGAAGATCCGCCAGTAGCGCTGTCATTCATGCCGCCCCCCGGATCCCTAATGCGTAGAGTCTGCCCGCCGCGTCGAAGGTGCTTTCCCCCGTAGCGAAGAGGGGGATCCCCTCCTCCACCGCCTTATCGATGACCGCCTGCTCGGGAACCATACCGGAGGTGAAGATCACCGCCGCTTGCATGGCATGCATGGCTACGGCAATCACGTTGAGGTGCACCTGGATCGTCAGCAGCACTCCCCCCGCCGGAGCATTGGCCAATACATCGCTCAAGAGATCCGAAGCATGAGCCCTGGCAATATCGACCTGTTCCTGATCTGTCAGTGCGGGTGTCAGCGGTCGCAGGTCGAGGGTGGCGATGATCTGTGTAACCTTCATGATTCTCTTCCCTCTCGTAAAATGACGCACCGGGAAGCGGGACTGCGCTCCAGCACGATGTCTTCGGCCAGGGATGCACAGGTCGGGGATCCACAGGCGCCGCAGTCCCGGCCCGGAAAGCCTGCGCTCAGTTCATCGATACGGGCCAGCTTTTCGATAGCCTTGCCCATGTCTGTGTCCAGCCTCATCCCAGTACGTGCTATATAAGGACTTGTTACAGGTACTGTGTTGACCCGTCTTTTACGATCGTGCCGGGAGGCTGACCAGCGTTTTTTGGCCATGAATGGATTCTCTTCGAACAGAGGCGTGCCGTAACAGCCGTACACACAGCCGCTCAGCTCCAGAGTCCGGAAATCCCCCGCCAGCCCTTTTTCCGTTTCCTCCAGAATTTTGACTACCTGTTCCATTCCCCACGCCTCCAAAATGGCCGGGTCTTGTTGGCGGTTCCGAGGCGGATGGACATCGGGCGTGTCTTCGTTCCTGGCGGATTCGGTGGTTAAAAGCGGCAGAATCCGGGCTGAGAGTTCGGCGGGCTTCAGGATGTTCAGGCGACCGGAGGGGTCAGCCTGCCTGAGCAGGGTGTGCTGGCCGGGACAGGCGGCGACAAAGGTAGCCGACCGAAGGGCATAGTCCTCTACGGCAGCTTCGATCGGCATCCTGTACGGAGCGATTTGGCCGAGCAGAGAGGGAAACTGGCTCTCGATGAGATGGACGACAGCCGGACAGATGGGCGAGATTACTGGGTAACTGTCCTGTTCGGCAACGTATCGTCGTACATCACGACGCAGCTCTTCTTCCCATTCTTCCGTAAAACGGATTTCCTTGAATCCCAGGCTTTTCAAGATCGCCTCTACTACCAGGGGGGGAACCTTCAGTCCGAACTGGGTGAGAAAAGCCCGAGGAATCACGAGGGTTTCCCGAATCGTTTCAGCGAACTCCGGCGGGGAAGGCTCCACGATATCCGCATCCTGTATGGTGAAGACCCCTCGCCGGCAGGTTGCGATACAGGCGGTGCATTCGATACACAGGGCGGTCAGGATGTGGGGCTGCTGATTCCATACCCGGATAGCCCGAGTAGGGCAAGCCTTGAGGCAGTCCAGACAGCCGTTGCACAGCTCGGCGTTGATGGCTAGACAGTTGGTAGTGAGGTGGACAACCGGCTGTGTTTTGAGATAGATCGTCGAGCGTATTCGGGTTCCCTTTCCAACCTGAGAGTCGACCTCGAATACATCGCTTGCCTTCTGAATATTGGGAAGGCCCATTCCCGCGCCGAAACCGAGCTGTCTGGCCTGAGCGGAGGCCGTGGAAAAGCCGGGTTTCATTGCCAGGGCGGTGTCGGCTATACCCGGACCCTTGTCGATCACTTCCATATTGAATCGATCCCGGTCGAGCCTGACCCAGAGGTTTCCCTTGAAGGCATGCATAACCACATTCAGTTCCGCTTCAAAGGAGGCGATCATGATTCGCCTCATGATCTGCCCGTCGATTCCCAGCAGTTTCAGCTGCTCCTTCAGTTTGCGGGAAGCGCTTCCGGCAGCAAGGAAATCGTTACCCGCGATGGGGAAACAGCTGGTGATCATGTCCGGCCGGGATTTACGCCGTAGATCCTGCGATGCAGGCGACCGCAGGTTTCGAACATGTCGTGGGGACAGATCAGCACTGCGGTTTCGCCTCGCGCGGCTGCCTCCAGCAGATCCGGTTCGGGATCGGACCCGTCCACCAGGCAGATCGCTGGGCAGTCCATCAGTTCAGCCACGCAGGCAAGTTGGGTAGCGGCCAAGCTGGTGACCAGCAATGTTCCCGGCCCCGCCTGTTGGAGAAGCGCGCTCATTTTGTCGCCTGCAAATACCCGGGTGATCTCGGTTATCCCCCTCCTACCGGGTTGCAAGATTCGGGCGTCGATTGCCTTGACCAGCTCCTCGAGTTTCATCGGATCTCCGTTTCCCTACTTCGAATGAGCAAGTACCGTGCCAAAAGCATACCCGCTGCCCTTGGGCACTGGGAGAGGCTCGTGCAGCTAAAAGTAGCGGTAAAGAGCGTTCCCTAAACTGTAGAGTATCGTTATTTCTTTTCAGGTGAATGAGATAGCAACCGATGTTGTCGGGGCTCTTTCGGCAAGATCCGGTTTCGGGGCCCGGAAATCAGGTAGCGCTAAGTCAAGCTCTTCCGGCAATGGATCGGACAACGGGTTTGCGATGGGTCCGGATCTCCCATGGGAGATCCATGCACTGGATGCCCGGTCGCGGCGGATTAGCGGTACTGCCCCCTCTCCAAACCGTATTTCTTGATCCGCTCGTAAAGGGCGCGGCGGGAAATGCCCAAAGCCTGATAGGTCGGGTTTATCAGCCCCTTGTTCTCTCTCAAGGCTGCTTCGATCACGGCCTGTTCGGTTCGCTCCATTTCCTCCCGTAGACGCCCGGAGCTGGATGGCAGGGAGAGCAGCCGACCCGATTCGAACTCGATGTCCGGGACAAAATCACCTGTCACGCCCTGATGGGAGGTGATCAGCATCCGATTCACGGTGTTCTTCAACTCCCGAACATTTCCGGGCCAGGTATGACTCAGCAGCTTCGCCAGTGTCTTTTCGGGTATATTAGGGCTGGGCACTCCCATTTTAGCAGCCCCAAGGCGGATGAAATGGGATATGAGCAGGGGGATATCCTCGGGGCGGTCCCGCAATGGGGGCACCACGATGGAAAGCACCATGATCCGGTGAAAAAAATCCTCCCGGATAACGCCCCTCTGCACCTCTTCCCCGAGATTCACGTTGGAGGCGGAGATCAGGCGGATATCCACCTTGCGCGGCCTGTCGCTTCCAAGCGGCTCCACGACTCCGTCATCCAGGACACGGAGCAGCTGCACCTGGGCGCGCTCCGAGATCGTTTCGATTTCGTCGAGCAGCAAGGTGCCTCCCGATGCGCTGACCAGCTTCCCCTCTCTTTCGGTCGTGGCTCCCGTGAAGGAACCGCGGGTATGGCCGAATAGTTCACTCTCCAGCAGGCTCTCCGATAGGGCACCGGCGTTAACAGGAACGAAGGGCGCCCGGTTGCGGGCACTCTGGGCGTGGATTGCCCGGGCGACCAGCTCCTTGCCTGCGCCGGTTTCCCCCATGATAAGAACCGGGGCGTCGTTTCTGGCGGCTACCTCGATGAGCTCATACACGTCTTGCATTTCCCGGCTGCGGCCCACCATGCCGAAGCGGCCATCCGCCTCGGGGGAAAGAAGATCGAGCCGACGCCGCATTTCCCGGCTCTCCAGACGAAGTTCCATCTGTTCGACTGCTTTGCTCACGTAGGCCAGGAGCACATCGTCGTCGAACGGTTTTTCCAGAAAGTCGAAGGCCCCGGCTTTCAAACAGCGTACCGCCATAGGAATGTTTCCGTGGCCGGTAATCATCAACACCGGTGTCAGGAGGCCGCGCCGGTTGACTTCGGTCAGGAGTTGCTCGCCGTCCATTCCGGGCATCTTTATATCGGTTATGATGCACCTGGCGTTCTCCAAACCCCGCCAGCCTAGGGCCGTCTCGGCCGAATTGAACACCTGCACGGTGAAGCGGCGCAGTCGAAGCATCTGGGCTATAGAAAGTCGGGCGGCTTCATCGTCGTCGATAACCACGATGATCGCAGCCTCTTTTGGATCAGGCATGGTTTTCCTCCTCCTCCTGGACGATCCCGGGCAGGCGAATTGTGAAGGTAGCTCCTTTGCCGCGCTCCCCCCGGGCGTCGATGCTTCCACCGTGATCTTTGATTATCGTTTTGGATATTGACAGGCCCAGGCCCGTGCCGTGACCGCTTTTCTTCGTGGTGAAGAAGGGCATGAACAACTTTCCGGCCTCCTCCTTGGAGAAGCCCTTGCCCGTGTCGCTGATCTCGACGACGGCAAACGATTCCTCCCCTGAGCCGCGGAAGGAGTGAATGTCGAGCCGCCGAACCTGCGATCCCTCCATGGCCTGGCGGGCATTGGTGAGCACGTTGAGAAAGACCTGGGCCAGCCGAGTTCGGTCCCCCCGTACATCGGGGAGATCCTCCGCCAGTTGGAGTTTTAGCTTGACACCGGAGAGTTTCATCTGCGGGGAGAGGAACTCGACGGTTTCGCGAATCACGCTGTTGACGGCCAGGCGGGTAAAGTGGTGTTCCTCCTTTCGAGCCAGCTCGCGCATCTCATTGATGATTTTGGCGGCTCTGTCCACCTGCTCGGATATCAGCCGCAGATTTCCTTTCACCTCCTCCACGCTGCCCACCGACTGTTCGAGCATGTAGAAGGCGTTGCGGGCATAGTTGCGTATCCCGGTGAGAGGCTGGTTCAGCTCATGGGAGATGGCGGCCGCCATTTCTCCGAGTTCGGCCAAGCGGGTGGAATGCTCCAGCTGCTCTTCCTGCTTTCTTGCCAGTTCGGCGAGCTCTTTACGCCGGAGCTCCACCTCCTCCTGAGCTCTTCTTTCGGCCCGCTCCCTGTCTTTCAGCGAGCCGATGAAAAATGAAACCAGACCGAACAGGGCGATTCTGGCCAAATCGTTCCAGATGCTGCCCACACGCATTCCGAACAGATGGAATGAAAATACAAGCAGCGCAAGAAAAAGGGCCACCAGCATACCCCGGCGTCCCCACCACATGCAGGCAAGAACGATTGGCAGATACATGAAGTGGGTATAGATGATGTCGGTGTGCAGCAACAAACGAAAATACAGAGCCGCCCCGACTGAGATCCCGATGAGGAGAATTAGGATTGTAACTTTCAACGTCCTGCTTATATATCAAATTATAGACCGAACTTAAATACGGTCAATCGTCTTATTCATCATACCAATTGACGAACTTTACATGTTCGCCCAGAATTGAAGTATGGTACAGATGAAAACGGACTTGGGATCTGTGCACACTGAAGGCCATGCTAGAATTCTTTTCAATGATTTCTCCAATCTGTCGACGCAGATCCTGCGAGTCGCCAACCGTGGTGTCTCCAAGCTGACGTTCCTTCAGGAGGTTTTTACTATACTGGCACGTTTCTCCGGCTGCGATGCCCTCGGTCTTCTTGTTGAAGAAGAAGGCCACATCGCTCAGTGGGATGCGGAATTACAATCTGGGGGAGAACTGCTGTTCAGCAAGAATGAAGAAAAAAAAATACGTTCTTCGCTCTACTGTTCCCTGCTACGGGGTGAGGTGAAGATGGTCAAACCTTTCCTCAGCAAGGCGGGTACTTTCCGGGTAGGTGATGCCGATCAGTTTTCCGTATTCGCCTCGAAGCAGAACCAGAAAACGACATCCTTGACCTTCATATCTGAAGGTTACCAGTCGTTTCTCCTGATCCCCATCAAATTGGACAAAAAAAATCGGGGACTTCTGGAATTCAAGAGCCGGCAGAAGGAATTCTTTCCGGTTGAAAATGTTGAAACTTATGAAAGGTTGGCGGACACTCTGGCTGTAGCAATTGTGGACCGGCGGGCCCAGGCTGCATTGAGGGAACGGGTAAAGGAACTGGCCTGTTTTTACGGAATTTCCCAGATAATCAAGAATCCCTCCCTTTCTTTAGAGGATGTCATCAAGGGAATCGTCAAAATCCTTCCTCCAGCCTTCCAGTACCCCGAGATAGCCGCGGCGGTGATTGCTTTCGATGATCGTTGTTTTACCGCCGCTGCTTTCAAAGAAAGTAAATTTCGACTGAGCTCCGATATCGTTGTTCATGGGAAAATACGCGGATCGGTAGATGTGCTTTATCTCAAGGAGCGGTTTGAATTCGGGGAAGATCCCTTCCTCGAGGAAGAGCAGAAGCTTCTGGATGGTGTGGCCAAGCAGATCGCTCTGTACGTCGAAGGCAGAAAAGCGGAGGAGGAAAGGCGGAAACTACAGGATCAGCTGCGGCACGCCGACCGGTTGGCGACTATCGGCGAGCTTGCTGCGGGTGTAGCCCACGAACTGAACGAGCCCTTGGGAAATATCCTGGGCTATGCGCAGCTTATAAAGAAGGATGCCGAGCTTCCCGAGCAAATCGGTGTAGATATAGAGAAGATCGTCCAGGCTTCCCTTCACGCTCGCGAGGTGGTCAAGAAGCTGCTGATCTTTGCCCGTCAGGTTCCCACCCAGAGGACACGTATCGACCTGAACAAAATCGTCAACGATGGGCTGTATTTTCTAGAGTCCCGTTGTGCGAAGGAAGGTATCAAGGTAAGACGAGATCTGTTTACGGAACTTCCGGACATCTTGGCTGATTCTGCCCAACTCAACCAGGTACTGGTCAATCTGGTAGTAAATGCCATCCAGGCAATGCCTGGAGGAGGACAGTTGACGGTTCGCACTCGGTTGGAGGAAAGCGGTATCACACTAGTAGTCGAAGATACGGGCAGCGGTATGAGCGCGGAGGTGGAGCGTCAGATCTTCAATCCCTTCTTCACCACGAAAGAGGTTGGCAAGGGCACAGGGCTCGGTCTGCCCGTGGTGCACGGTATTGTCACCTCCCACGGAGGTACAATTAAGGTTGAGACCGGGGAAGGACAGGGCAGTCGCTTCATCATCCAGTTACCCATACCGGAGCTGGGAGAAGGTAATAGGGGTAACGGTGATATTGAAGTAGAAGCGGAGAATGACCAGAGAAATGGAGCCTAAAATCCATAGCGAAAGAATCCTGGTAGTGGATGACGCGCCGGATACTCTGGAGATACTGAAGAGGAACCTGAGCTCCCAGGGCTTTTCAGTGTTCAACGCCCCGGGAGTCGCCGAAGCAATCAATATTCTTGAGACTACCTCGATAGATCTAGTGATCACTGATCTGAAGATGCCCAGGACCAGTGGTCTCGATCTGGTTCACCATGTGCGGGACAACTTCAAAGATACAGAAATCATGGTAATCACCGGGTATCCAACTCTGGAAGGAGCGGTAGAGGCAGTAAAGACCGGAGCTGAAGAGTACCTGGCCAAACCTTTTACCGAGGAAGAGCTCTTTCAAGCGGTGAATAAGGTGTTGGAAAAACTATCGGTACAGCGGGCAGGACGAGCGCCCGGGAAGAAGGATGGTCCAGCTTTTGAGGGCATTATTGGCCAGTCGCCTGCCATCAAGAAGGTTTTCCAGGCCATCGAGAAAGCCGCCTCTACCTCGGCTACCGTTCTGATCAGTGGGGAGAGTGGCAGCGGAAAAGAGCTGGTCGCACGGGCGATTCACTATATCAGCGATCGGGCTTCCGCTCCTTTTGTCGCGGTGAATTGCAGCGCAATTCCAGAAAATCTCCTGGAAAGCGAACTCTTCGGATATGTCCGAGGGGCATTCACTGGAGCCGAGCAATCCAGAGCTGGATTCTTCCAGACAGCAGACCAGGGTACGATCTTTTTGGATGAAGTCAGCGAGACCGGACCCTCCATGCAGGTGAAGCTGCTGCGAGTGCTTCAGGAAAAGGAGATCTTTATGCTGGGTTCAAGCCGACCAATTCGGGTGGATGTACGCATTATCGCATCTACCAACAAAGATCTTTCCAGTGCAGTTCGCCAGGGTAGTTTTCGGGAGGACCTTTTCTACCGTTTGCACGTAGTCACAATTGCGCTTCCGTCTCTGCGGGACAGAGGCAATGATATACTAATCCTGGCCAATCATTTTTCCGCAAAATTCGCCAAAGAGCTGGGAAAGCCTATTCCCAAGTTTACCGATCGGGCACTGCTGGCGTTTAAAAGATATGACTGGCCGGGCAATGTGCGTGAGCTGGAGAATGTGGTCCAGCGATCTGTGATTATGACTGATACGGACAAGATCGATGTACCCGACCTGCCCTCTGGAATGCGCTTTTCTGCGCAGCGTGAGATTGGATTGAAGCGAACCCTGGCTGAGGTAGAAGCTGAACATATCCTGAATGTTCTAGCCAGTGTGGAAGGAAATAGAACCCGAGCAGCGGAGATTTTGGCAATCGATAGAAAAACCCTTAGGGAAAAATTGAAAAAAATACAGTAAAAGGCGCACGGTATAAACCTTTGGGATGTCTCCTTTCGGGAGCGGCACATCCCGCTCGTGTCCAGATGGGGAAATTCGCCCCGGTGAGACTTTTCTCCCCCGCTGCAGATTGATAGCAATTATCTCCCAATAATCCCAACACTCCTCAAGGTAACAAATAATTCTATATCTAGTAAACAGTTAGATGGATAACACTCATAAAAAAAGTACATTGTTGTCTGCCATTATGGTTGGCACACCAATTGCTTATCTATTGTCAAACGATCGTATCTACCAGAAATCGGAGGAGAAAGATGAGCCCACAAAGCATTCTAACCAGGCCTGTTGGGGTTGAGGGGAGTACCTCCATAGGTAAGGAGAAAAGCAGGACCGATCCCGTAGGAGCGGGGGGTTCTAGAGGCACCCGAGTACTTCGGGGACTCTGCACAACCTGCCAGCATGCGCAAATATGCATGTACTTATCAAAACAAGAGCAACCCATATTTCACTGTGAGGAGTTCGATATTGCGCCGGGATCAGAGCGCCAGTTTAGGGAAGCAGCACCGAAGTCTGCTGCCTCCGAACGACCTACCCACTACCGGGGATTGTGCTTGAACTGTGAAAACAACGAACGCTGCATCTACTCCGGTACAGAGGGCGGTGTGTGGCACTGCGAGATGTATATATAGGAGGCAAAGAATGAACGTTCAGAGTGATGTGATGATGCGAAATCAGTCAACAACCTACCCCGAAACACGGGAAAGACAGAGTCTCTATCAAAAGGTGATGCAGCAGTTCAATAAAGCTGCTGATCTTATGGAGCTTGATACAGATGTACGTAAGATTCTCTCGATGACTAATAATGAAATCGTCGTACACTTTCCAGTGAAATTGGACGACGACCGGGTGGAGATGTTCACCGGCTACCGTGTCCAGCATAACAACGTTCTCGGCCCCTACAAGGGAGGACTTCGATATCATCCTTCTGTAGACCTGGATGAGGTTCGAGCCCTGGCTACCTGGATGACCTGGAAGGCCGCTCTTACCCATCTACCCTATGGAGGGGCTAAGGGTGGGATACAGATCGATCCAGCCGGTTATTCCGCGACCGAAATCGAACGAATCACCCGCCGGTTTACCTACGCCTTGGGAAACAACATCGGACCGGAATATGATATTCCCGCCCCTGATGTGAATACAAATTCACAAATTATGGCCTGGATGCTGGATACGTATCTGACCACAGTACCTCCACATGAACGGCAGAGGTGTGTTCATGTGGTTACCGGCAAACCTCTTGAGGCAGGCGGAAGCCTTGGACGGGAAAAGGCAACAGGACAAGGCATTGCTTATATGATTGAGACATGGGCGCAGGAACACCGTTTCTCCCTCGATCGAGCCACCTATATCCTTCAGGGCTTTGGAAATGTGGGTTCTTGGACGGCACGATTGCTCAAGTCGTACAACATTAAACTGGTTGCCGTGGAAGACGTCACGGGTGCTATATACAATCAGGACGGGATCGATGTTGACGCTTTGACCGACTATGTCAACGATCATCATGGTGTGGCCGGCTTTCCGAATAGCGTCTCTGTAGACCACTGTACCTTCCTCAGCACCGAGGCCGACATTTTTGTTCCGGCGGCGATGCAAAGTCAGATAACAGAACAGACAGCTCCCCTTCTAAATGTCCGACTTGTGGCTGAAGGTGCCAATGGACCAACCGATCCAGAAGCAGATCTAGTCTTGAGTCGGCGGGGGATTGAAATCATACCGGATATTCTTTGCAACTCCGGAGGTGTGGTGGTCAGTTACTTCGAATGGCTTCAGAACAAACGGAGCGAATTTTGGGAATTAGTGGAAGTGGATACGAAATTGAAGCAGATCCTGATGCGCGCCTACCAGTCAGTGAAAGACAAAGCAAAGGAGTATGAAACAGATTGGCGCACAGCAGCGTACATAGTTGCCATGACGAGATTGGAGAGGGTGTACAAGGAAAGAGGGATATTTCCGTAGGACAGGGATTTTCAGATTCACTCAGATTCATCTCATAGGCATTAACGAGATCCTGTTAATTTGCATAGTGATCCCGTAACACCTGCCAAGTGCTGAAATTTCCTTCAACTTGATCTCGGAAGCAGGCCGATGGTAGAATTATCGAGCCGTGAAGGACATACTCCGCCTCCCCATACTTTTCCTATTTTTATTCGTACTTCTGTTCATCCTCTTCTTCGCCTTGAGCGTACTCACCCTTTGGGGTAGTGTGTATTCCGAAAGTCGGGAGGCGGCTCTCCGGACGGTCGAGGCGAACATCCCTCGAATTCTCATTCAAGTTTTACCCGCCGCGGTCCTGGTATCCATGATCATCCTGCTGGCGCGAATCGCCGCAAGACCGGGAAGCCGTATACTCTCTCTGCTCGTCCCTCTGGCCGGAGCGTTTGTTCTGTTGGCTTTCGGCTACCAGATCCTTGGGGGAATCAGCCCGACAACGGGATTTGGGACCGCCGTGGTTGAGCCCACGCCGCATCGCTATCTATTGCCGGGAGTCTTCAATATTGCGGAAAGCAAGGTGGTCTATATCGAAGATATGGATGAAGGCACGGTCAGCCCGGTGGTGCTGGCCGAAGGCGGTAGTGGCGATCGGAAACTGCTGTTTTTTCCCCAAGGACGGATTTCTGTAGGAGAGGATTCGGTCATTCTGCGTATGGCCGGCTATACCCTAGAGGTGGATCCGGATCCGGTCTTCGGTGCCATGTTTACGGAGGATCCGGTTTCGGAAGATCCGGTACTGGAGCATTTTTTCGGGGATATCGATTTTCTCAACCTAGAGCTGGTCCGTACATTCCGACTGTCGTTACCATCCTTCTATTTTGCCGTTCTTGCTCTGGTGGTTGCCTTCTACGGCGGCGGGATGTTTCTGCGGCTTACCCGCTGGCTTCTGCTGAATTTCGCGCTGGCCCTCATTGCACTCAGGTGTTTGGTGGCCCTCTTCCGTTTAATGGGAGAGAGGGTGGTTCCTGAACTACCCAACCCGCAGGCCATGCAGTTCCTGCCCGAACTGGTGCTACTGGTTCTCGGTGGACTATTGTTGCTCGTGGACCTGCTGTTCGTTCCTTTTCATCGGTGGAGGGAAGAGTGAGCAATGCGTAGGCCGATGGTGCAGAATCCCTTCTCGTTTCTCTTGGTTTTCTACCTGCTCGTCTTCGCCGTTTTTTTCTTCTATTCGATTTTCGCCTTTCCCAACTATCTTGCAACATTCCAGTGGCCCTTTGTCTGGACCAATTCCTTTCTCCTGTTCATGCGCTACTGCATCCCGGTGACCGCCTCTGCGGTTGCGGTTGCCTACTCGCTGCTGCCTACCGCGGAGACGGTTCGTGTGCGCAGAGGCAGACAACCGTTTTCCAGATTGGTGAGCTCCCATCTGACCACGTTTATCGCATTAACGGTATTGTACACGGCTCTGGTCTTGGGACTGTATCCGATTGCTAGGAAAAATATGGAACGGTTCGATTCCTTGACGCTTCAAGCCAGGGTATTCCTCGAGAAAGCAGATGCGGCACTGGAAGAGGAGGATCGAGAAACCGCTCTGCTCAACTATCAACGCTACCTGGCCATCGATCAAAACAACAGAAAGATTATGGCCTTGGTGAGCGACATCCAGATGGAATTGATTGCGGAACACCCCGAACCGAGGCAGGAAGTGGAACGGGGAATCGAATCGCTGAGGGTTAAAGATCTGGCCGAAGGAAAAGAAGCCTATGAGCTTCTAGAGATGGCCGAGGATTATTTCGATCGGGAAGACTACTTCTCGGCGCATTACTACGCCGACCTTGCCTTTCAACTTGATCCCACCCGGCAGGATGCGCGGCGTCTTGTCGCCCGAGCCCGGGAGATGATCGTCAGCAAAGATCTGAGCAAGCTCGAAACCGAAGAGCAGCAGTTGTTCGAGCGCAAACGCGAGGGATACGAATACTTTGTCAACGAGGAGTACTTCAAAGCGTATCACATGTTCCGCGAACTGCAGGTGAGCTATCCGCAGGACGCCGATGTAAGTAGTTATCTGCGGAAGAGCGAGGAGCGGCTGAGTCGGGAAACCTTCTTCCTCGACGAAGCCGAGGAGATCGATACCCTTCCTGGTGTTACGGAGCTGCTGTTCGTAAATCAAAGGAAGGAGGATGAACGGGAGATCGTGTTTATCGGCAAGCTGGCCGCAGTTGAGGCCGGATTGTTTTGCAAGGACATCGAAGTACTGCGATTCGGTTCGCGGGGATTATTGTACCACTACTATGCCGAATACGGCAGACTACGAAACTCAAGTATCAATCTCCACGGGATCGACAGAACCGCCGCGGAGCGGGAGTCCGTACCCCGCTACCTTTCCGGAGCAGCCCGGCTGCGGCGGGACCGGCTCCCATACATGCTTTCCATAATCCCCACTCTGGAACAGCTTCCCACGTTGAAAGCAGGTAAGGCGGCATCTGCTACGGCGGAAAGCTTGGGATTTTTTTCGCTGTGGCAGGTTCGAAGGCAGATCGGAAGCTTTGGGTACATGGAATCTTTCATATCCGGTGAAATACTCAGGAGGTTACTCCTGCCTTTCAGCTTTCTTGTGCTCGCTCTCCTCTCGGTAGCTGTGGGCTGGCGATTCCAGGCCCGTTTCATCGGTCGCCCCCACTGGATCCTTCTCGTATTCATGCCTCTGTTTCCCCTGGTGGCCATCCCGATCACGACCCTGTACCTTCACGCTCAGCGGATCATCCTGGCCTTTGTACTGCTGCGCTGGCACTTTTCGGGTTCTCTGGTTGTCTTTCTCGTTCTGCAGGGGCTGCTGCTCTTGATTACCATGATCGTGCTGGCCGGTCAGAGATCGGATTGAATCCATGGCTTTCAAAGGCAAACTGATCGGGGCCCTTCTGGGTTCCCTGGCCGGCCCCATGGGAACGATTCTGGGCGGGCTTATCGGCCATCTCTACGACCGGGCTACGGAGGAGCGGGAAGCGACGGGTCGAATCGGCGAAAGATCGCGAGATTCGATCTCCGCAGCCCAGCTGGATTTCCTGACCTCCCTCATCGGACTGTCCATCGCTGTTGCCAACGCGGACCGGCATGTTCGGGTTTCCCAGATCGACGCCCTCAAGGAGTTTTTCAGGCAGAATTTTCCCTACTCCCCAGAGGATCAGCGCATCATCCAGGCGGTAGTTGACGAGACCTTCCTCAACCGGGATCGGTTGGATGTCGATGCCCTGGCCAGTTACTACCGCCTGACATCGAGTCCGGCGGGAAGGCTGCTCCTGTTACGGTTGTTGTTCAAGATCGCCGAAGCCGATCGCCGGGGTATATCCGAGGCTGAAGAGCAGCTGATCCTGCGGATCGCTGAAACGTTGCACATTGATGCCGCCTCCTATCAGAGCGTCTCAGCGGAGTTCAGACGGGAGAATGACCGGGCCTACAGCATCTTAGGTGTCAGTCCGGAGGCGAGCATCGAGCAGATCCGCAGCGCCTATAGAAAATTGGCCGCCCAATATCACCCCGACACTGTGGCCAACCTTGGGGAAGAGTTTACCGCGGTTGCCGAGGAGAAGTTCAAGCTCATCAACGAAGCGTACGGCGAGATACGCGCGCAGCGGGGCTTCTAGACCGGAGAGTGCCGCTCGATATGCGCTCCCAGTGTTTTCAACCGCTGGGAGAGATTTTCATACCCCCGTTCGATCTGATAGACGTTGCCAATGGTGCTCTTGCCCTCGGCGCACAGCGCCGCAATCACCATGGCCATACCGGCGCGAACATCCGGAGACACCAATTCGGCCCCCTTCAAGCGGCAGGGGCCGCTGACCACCGCCCTAT
Organism: Spirochaetaceae bacterium; assembly: GCA_020353535.1. Lineage (GTDB taxonomy): Bacteria > Spirochaetota > Spirochaetia > SZUA-6 > DRHE01 > JAFGQJ01. The sequence goes on from CP070696.1 coordinate 2,096,052, forward strand.
GAGGATCGCAGAGGATGATGCGGGCGCCCATGCCGATGAGTTTGTCCACGAAGAACATCCTGGATTCAAACATCTTTTCGTGGATGAGCACCGTCCCCTCTACCTGGGTCGCCGTAACCAAAGCTATGGAAATCAGATCCGGCGGAAAACCCGGCCAGGGGGCGTCATCGATTTTAGGTATCATGCCGCCGGTGTCCGGTACTACCTTTAGCTCCTGACCAGCGGGCACGCGGATGGTCTCACCTTCGGTTTCCCAGTGAATTCCCAGCCGGCTGAAGGCAATTTTCGTCATTCGTAGGAACTGGGGTGCCGCATCCTCGATCTCCAGCTCACTGCGGGTAACCGCCGCCAGACCGATCAGGGAACCTACTTCCATGAAGTCCGTCGAGATCTTGAACTCCGTGCCCTCCAGTCGCTTCACCCCTTCGATGTGCAGGATGTTGGAGCCGATGCCGCCGATACGGGCGCCCATCTGCTTCAGCATCTGGCAGAGGTCCTGGATGTGGGGTTCGGAAGCCGCGTTGCGGATGACGGTCGTGCCTTCGGAAAGCACGGCAGCCATGATGGCATTTTCCGTTCCGGTTACAGAAGCCTCGTCCAGGAACAGGTCCGCTCCTACCAGCTTGTTGGCCTGCAGGCTGAATACTCCGTCCACCTCGATCCGGGCGCCCAGCTCCTTGAAGGCAAGGAAGTGGGTGTCCAGCCGGCGTCGCCCGATCACGTCTCCGCCGGGAGGCGGGAGGGTGACTTTTCCGCAGCGGGATAATAGCGGCCCGGCGAAGAGGATGGAGGCTCGTATCTGTTTGGCCATTTCCAAAGGAATGGCACATTGGGCGACATTCTGGGTTTTAAGGCTGTAGGTATGCTTATCCACCCGCCGTACGCTGGAGCCCAGACTCTTCAAAATCTCCAGCATGACTTCCACATCTTCGATGTCCGGGATGTTTTTCAGGATTATTTCTTCATCACTCAGGAGGGTTGCGGCCAGACAGGGCAAAGCGGCATTTTTATTGCCGCTGGGCTTAATCCTGCCCTTGAGAGGGTGGCCCCCTTCTATGAGGTAGCTGTACATAGTCTACAGCCTAATTACCTTGGGATGCCCTGTCAATCGATGGTGGGTGAGAAGGCAAACTGTCTTTCTTTGAACGGGTTGGTGAGCATATACAGGCGTGCCTTCGCGATATAAGAAGTGCCGTTCAGATCGATCATCCGGTAGGTAATTTCGAAGGATGAGCCCTCCTCGTCTTCGCTGGTGAAAGGATCCTCCAGCAGGGGGGGGAATACAACCTCCCGTAGGGAGGGGAACTCCTCCAGGCCCACTTCCTCCAGACCGAAAGTGTGGATCAGGATCTTGTGATCACTCCAACCTTTTCTCCGCAACGTCCGCACGCTGGAGGGATCGAGCAGGAATCCTACGATTTCCCGGATTTCTCCGGCCAGTAGCAGTTCCGCGGCTGATTCTAGAAAAGCATTCAAATTACGGACGACATTGCGAGATCGATATTGGACGAAATCCCTGCCGCTCCAACGGTACCAGGTCAGGAAGGTCTCGAAGCCCGTCCCCTCTTCCATGGCTTTTTCTTTAACGAACAGGTCGATCATCCCATTCCCGTCGATATCCTCAAGCCGGTATTGAGTAGAAAGCGTTTCTGATAGAGTATGCCGGCTGCGGGGCAGGCCGCTGGCACTATCGAATACCAGAAGCTCTACCTCTCTTCCCTCCACGATCTGAAAAGAAACGGTGATGATCACCGGCAGGGATCGATTTTTATACAGAGGCGTACGTCGCAACGAGTCAAAAACTATATGCTCGGCGAGATCCAGGATTTTAAGGCGCTGAAAATTTCCCTGGTTGTTGGCAAACACGAGCAGTGAGAACGCTACCGGCTCGCTATCCTCTTCAAACAACCGTGAAGATTCGCTCAGGCGATTCATCGTTTTAGAATCGATTCCCTGAGATGGCACTCCTAAAGACAGACATTCCGGATGCTTATCGTTGTCGAGATCGTGGAGGACGATCGGGATTCGCCCCTGTACGGAAAACGGCTGTAGTTCTTTGGGATACAGCCTGGAAATCTGCCGTACGGCTTCCTGGTAGCCGATCTCCGGTGGAGCCGGTTCTTCGGCAGGTTTTAGCTCTTCAGGTTCGGCTTCAACCGGAGCCGGCAGGCTGGTTTTGGGAGCTTCGTCCCGGAGTTCGGGCGTATCAGCCGGAGGCTGTTTTGTCGGTCTGCTGCCCATGCATCCGCCGAGAAGGAAGATGAGAATCAGGTATAGGATCAGGTATCGTGCCATAGCCTTTCGAGGAAAATAGTATCTCAGATCGTCGAAGGATTTCTATCTAGACGAAAAAAAACTCAACGCAATGGAATCAAGTCGATTAGTCTTCGATGTTGAAATCTACCTTGTACCCGATCTCCTTGAGCGTCAGCGGATCGCTGATGTCATAAACGAAGGTTCCCTGATGTACGATGGCTCCCGTCAAGATTGTCCCCCCGGAGGAAAAACGGCAACGTACGAGATTCCCGGATCGGCCATCCACACCGATCCAGGGTTTGTCTTTTCCGGGATACACCGCTGTTGACAGGGCATTCTGGAAAACGTCGTAGATATAGAAAGAGTTTTTCCAGTAATCAGGACGAGCTTTTGCTCACCATCGTGAACGTCGTGGAGATAATAGGGATAATCGAAAAAAACGCCCAGTGGAAGTACCAGTGCCCGCACCATTGGTTCACTTTGACGTTTGTCAATGATCACCAGCTTCCGGTAGCTGTCGCTGTTTCGCTCCTGGTCATATGTCGAGCTGTCGGCCACAAATTGGACACTGATGCGGCCGGAATCAAGGTTCTTTTCATTTCCCTTGTACTTGTATTCGGCGATCCGTTCCTGCGGCTGTGGAACGGCTCGCAGGTAGATTTCGGGAAATTCCAGCGTCCCGGTAACGACAAGCTTGTACACGGTGGCTCCGGAGGTGAAGGAGTGCAGAAAAACGGCCAGGTTGTTCTCAACTACGTAAATTCTGTAGATGCCGTATTTCCGCTAGCTTTGACAGTGAGCTTGTAGTAACTACCACCGAGATGGGTCGCCTCCCACATCTGCGAGCAACTGTCCTTCCATTCCCATACGTACACCAACCCGCCGTTTCGAAACTCACCTCCGGTGGCTACCGTGAGGTAGCGATCACTCCGGATATTCCTTACCTTGTAATATTGCTACTCGAGAACCGGAGTCGTCGCGCATGCGGTGACGAGCAGAAAAATCAGCGGAGCTGTTAAATACCCGACTATCCTTTTTATTGAACTCCTCCTCATGGAAAACGACCTAAATTTCGAGACGAATTATGAAATCCGTCCATACTGCCTCACCTGATTTCTATGTTTTACATGATCCCATGTAGAGGTCAAATTTCTCAGGCTAGCTCCCTTTGTTTCAATTCCTCATCCGCTGAAAAAAACAAAGGATCGAATCCCAGAAAGGACCCGATCCTTTGTCTTGCCCGGAAGAGGACTTGAACCTCCACGGCCTTACAGCCACTAGACCCTGAACCTAGCGTGTCTACCAATTTCACCATCCGGGCTGATATCTGGAAAATATCAAATCCACGCCTCCCTTGTCAAGCTTCCTCGGAGTCTCAGGAGTCTTCCACAATGGCGGTTTCTTTAGTATGTTTAGCTCCGGGATCGCAGGCGTGGCGCACGGCCGGTCCGAGCGAATCACGGAGGCTTTCGATCCCTGGAAAGGTCCTTGTACGCCCTTGAGAATCCTGTACATCGGTGAAATCGTCGGCTCTCCAGGAGTATATTGCATAAAAACAAAACTCGCAGAGCTCAAAGAGGAGAGAAGCATCGATTTCGTTATAGCCTGCGGAGACGGAGCTACAGGGGGATTCGGGATAGGCAAGAACCACTCGATCTACCTTCACAAGTTGGGAGTGGACTCCATCACCTCGGGGGAGTGCATCTACTACAAGAAGGACATGGTTACCCACATCGTAAAAGCCTCCTATGTTCTCAGGCCGGCGAACTATCCCTATGGAAATCCCGGGCGGGGATGGAACGTATTCCGGGTACAGGAGCAGAGCGTTGGAGTTGTGAATCTGCTGGGTCAATCGGGATTCAACCGGGTGCATCTGAACAATCCATTTCTCATGATTGAAAGCATCCTGGAGAAGATATCCACCGAAACGAAGACCGTTATTGTGGATTTTCATGCCACCACCACGGCGGAAAAGTATACGATGTTCTACTATCTCGACGGGAAGGTATCCGCGGTACTCGGCAGCCACACTAAGGTACTCACAGCGGACGCCCGCGTGTTTCCAGGGGGTACGGCGGTCATGGCCGGAACCGGGCGAACAGGAAGCCAGTATTCGGTGGGTGGCCTGGAGCCGGAGATAGAAATTCGCAAGTTCCTAACCCAGATACACGAACAATCCCGCGTCACCTGGAAGAACCTCGAACTGCAGGGGGTCATTGTCGAAACAAATGAAGAAGGAAAGGCCGTTGGCGTGGAAATCGTACGTGAGGCCTGTGAGGTAGAGGATCATGAAGGAACAGGGCATAGTCAGGAAGATTGAAGGGGAGCTGATCTGGATATCCGGTGAGCAGTGCGCCGGCTGCGGTCACGAAGCCCACTGCGGAAGCTGCGCCTCCGACGACACGGATTCGGACAGTCGTTCTGGCTCCGGTCATCACGAACTTACGATCTTCGGAACAAGAAGGGAACGCATGTTTGTTGTACGAAACAGCCAATCCCTCATTCTCAAGACCGGCGATCGAGTGGAATACTTCGTTGCCCCCGGCAAGGCCATAAAAGCGGGATTTTTGGTGCTCATCGTTCCCATTATGGCTTTCTTCCTCTTTTACTATCTTGCCGGTGTAGTGTGGTCGCAGGCCGGGGAAACTGCCAAAGTCCTTGCCGGAGTCGGCGGCATTGCCCTGGGTTTCGCAATGAACTTCGCTCTGAAGAACAAAACCCGGGAGTATCCCGAGATCACCCGGGTGATTCGTTAGGGACACCACCCTGAGCGGGTCCGACTGGGCGTCTGCCGGAGTACCGGCACCTGCGGACCCCTGGGCGGGCCCGACTGGGCGTCCCCCCCAAAACTTTTTTGAAAAAAAGCACCTCTCCATTAGTGATTTCTCCAGATCGGGCTATATTTCATGTAAAAGAGGTGTGGCAATGGTTGAGCTTCACATAAAAGGTTTCTTTCTCGACCATGATCGGATGCCGGTGGCGGTATTGAGTGACGCAATGGGACAGAGGGTCCTTCCCGTATGGATAGGCCCATCGGAAGCCAGTTCGATCATCGTCGAGCTGGAGGAGATTAAAAGTCCGCGTCCGCTGGCCCATGATATTTTAGCAAAGTATTTTCATCGTCACGGATTCACCATGGACGCTTTGGAGATCTATGGACAATCGGGGGAGTTCGGGTACAACGCCCGAATTAAATATCATCGCCGTCTGCGGCATTTCGACATGGAGGTGCGTCCGAGTGACGGACTGGCCTTGGCCGTGAGGCTCAAGGCACCGCTTCTAGCGGAGGAACACCTACTGAGTTCCGCAGAGTCGTGTACCTTCCTATCCTCACTGCAGGATCCATGCAAGGGGCTGATCTTCCACCCACCTGAGTCAGCATCCCAACTGGTTAGAAAGCCTCAAGATTCGAACACGACCATCCCGGCAACTCACCATCCCAGCAACTGAAAGCCGATCGATTCCAAAGATACGGACCGTTCGACACAAAAAAGACTGAAAGCTCTTTTTGCACTCTTTTAAAGGATAGTTTCAATTGACATCCCTCGGCCGGGTGTGAATAATTCTACCCAAATGAGCGGCAAATATATCTTCGTAACCGGGGGTGTGTGTTCAGGCCTCGGGAAGGGTGTCGCCGCTTCCTCTATTGGTAGTCTACTGGAACACCACGGTCTGAAAGTCCGAATGATCAAGATCGATCCCTATATCAACGTCGATCCGGGGACCATGAGCCCGTATCAGCACGGAGAGGTTTACGTAACCGATGACGGGGCTGAGACGGATCTGGATTTGGGCAATTACTCCCGATTTACCTCCTCCCCATTGGAACGGATCAACTCCGTGACAACGGGCCAGGTCTACCAGGAGGTGATTCGCAAGGAGCGGGAAGGCCGGTTTTTAGGCCGAACCGTACAGGTAATTCCCCATATAACCGATGAGATTAAATCCCGGTTATTCAAAGTGGGGGATCAACCGGACGTGGATGTGACAATCGTGGAGATCGGCGGCACGGTCGGCGACATCGAATCAATTCCATTTCTCGAGACCGCTCGTCAGTTCATCCATGACCTTGGAAAGAAACGTGTTCTGTTCGTTCACCTGACCCTGATTCCCACGGTCTCCGATGGCGAGATGAAAACCAAACCCACTCAGCACTCGGTAGCCTCTCTCCGTCAAATCGGTATTCAGCCGGACATCGTCCTCTGTCGAGCTCCAATGCCGATTTCCGAGGAGCTGCGGAGAAAAATCTCTCTGTTCACCAATGTTGAGGATGAAGCGGTGATCTCCGCCTACGATGTTCAATCCACCGTCTATGAAATCCCGCTCATCTTTGCCGAACAGAAGCTGAATGAGATTATTCTCGAGAAGCTCGGGTTGCCCGATACTCCCTGCGATCTCAGCGACTGGAAACGGGTGGTGGAAGCCTACAACACGGCAGAACGTACCGTACGGATCGGGTTGGTCGGTAAGTACACAGAGCTCCTCGACTCGTACAAGTCGATATATGAAGCTCTCTATCATGGGGGCATAGACAATCGCTGCCAGATCGAACTGGTGAAGGTGGACTCGGATCAACTGCCTGAAAGCGGCATCAGTGGTTTGGAAATAATCTTAAAGGACCTGGACGGAATTCTGATTCCGGGCGGATTCGGGCAGCGAGGTATCGAGGGGATGGTCCAGGCTGCAGGGTATGCCCGCAGGAATCGGCTGCCCTGTTTCGGAATCTGCCTGGGTATGCAGGTCATGGTGATCGAGTTCGCCCGCAGCATTCTGGGTTGGGAAGACGCCAACAGCACCGAGTTTGCTCCTGATTCCAAGCATGGGGTGATCAGTCTGCTGGAGGACCAGATCGATGTCAAAGCTTATGGTGGCACGATGCGTCTGGGAGCCAGCCCCTCACGGGTGGTGCCGGGAACGCACCTCCACAGAATCTACCATAGCGATGAAATTTCCGAACGCCATCGTCACCGTTACGAAGTTTCAAATAGTTTTCGGGAAGAACTGGCAAAGGCGGGTTTGATCTTCAGTGCTTTCACTCCGGACAATGCTCTGGTGGAAGCCAGCGAGTGGCCGGACCATCCCTGGGGAATCGGGGTACAGTATCATCCGGAGTTCAAATCTAAGCCCGTATCCCCTCATCCCCTGTTTTCCACCTTTGTCGCAGCCTGTGTACGGAATGAATCTGCTTAAGCCCCTTGGTTTGGGTCTAGCTCTGATCCTCGTCGTTTCCTGCAGCCTGGACTACGAGCAGGCTCGGATGGCGGAGAGCATTCCCGGTCAGATCCCGGAGACGATCCTTTTTGACTTTACCCACACCGTTGTTTCCGGTGGCAGAATATGGGTGGTGCTCGAGGCGGAGCGGGCGGAAACCTACAGTGAAAGGAAAGAAATCGTGCTCCAGGGCGTTTCTTTTCGGGAATATGACGAACAGGGAAATCTGCTCACCGAAGCGCAGGCCGAACGGGCTGTATTCAATACCGACAGTGAAGACGCTACAGTGAGCGGAGCGATTGTGATCTATTCTCCAGAAGAGAAGGCTTCGCTGCAGGCCGGCCGTCTGTCCTGGATCCGGGAAGGGCGCCGTTTGGTTGCCGATGATGGGCAGGCGGTCCGTCTGCAGAAGGACGACGGTTCCTTCGTGGAGGGGCGGGGCTTCTCCGCCGATTTTCGCAGGAAGAAGCTGGAGTTCTCATCCCGCGTACGAGGCAGTTATGTACGGGAAGAAGAGAAGTAGACCCTTGCTGATTCTGCTCCTGCTTCTCTGCATTGTCCCTTCCTTGCGGGCTCAGACCTTCTCCTTTCAGGGGGACAGGATGGAGACCGTGTTGGCCAAGGGAAAAGAGCGCACCGTCTTGACGGGCAATTCCGAGGTCCAAACCGAAGACAATCTTATCCTGGCCGACAGGATCGAGCTGTATGGGGAAGATTTTCGTTACGTCTCCTGTGAGGGAAACGTGCGGATCGTCAACGAACAGAAGGGAATCGAGGTGACCTGCCAGAGGCTGTTCTACAACCGCCAGGAAAAAGTCGTGCGGGTGCGCGGAAATGTGGTCATGGTGGATCAGAAGAACGAGGTCGTAGTCAAGGGGGGCTTCCTGGAGAATTGGGAGGACAGTGATGAAACAGTGGTTCAGATCGGAGTTCGAATCTTGAAAGAGGATTTGGTCTGCCGGGCTGAGTACGCCCGTTATCAACGCAACGAGGATAAGCTGGAGCTTTCCGGTATGCCCGTCGTTAACTGGAGGGGAGACGAATATCGGGCGTTGAAGATCTACATCGACCTCAATACCGACACGATCCGTCTGGAGGGAGACATCCGGGGGAAGGTGCGTTCGGAGCTGGGTCAGAACGAAGGAGAGGAGTGAGTGAAGGAAGTCACAACTCTGAAGAAATCCACAGGCGGAGCCGGTTTGGCCGCAGACGGGAGACTGTCCGTTGAAGGGCTGGTGAAATTCTTCGGCAAGAAGGAAGCTGTTCGGGATGTCAGCTTTTCGATGGAGGTAGGAGAGCTGGTGGGGCTGCTTGGCCCGAACGGGGCGGGCAAGACAACGATCTTTTACATGATCGTGGGTTTCATAAAGCCCAATCGTGGGAAGATCTACCTGAACGGACACAATATCTCCGGTCTACCGATGTACAAGCGTGCCCGTCTGGGAATCTCCTACCTGCCCCAGGAACCTTCCGTGTTTCGAAAACTTACCGTGGAGCAGAACATCACCGCCATCCTGGAAATCCGAAAGGACCTTCGTCTGGCCCAGAAGAGAGAGAAACTGGAGTCCCTTCTCCAAGAGCTGGGAATCAGGCATCTGCGCAAACAAAAAGCCTATACGCTGTCCGGGGGAGAGCGTCGCCGCACCGAGATTGCCCGCTCCCTGGCTATTGAGCCCCAGTTCCTCCTCCTCGATGAACCCTTCGCCGGAATCGATCCCATCGCGGTCTACGAGATCAAACGCATCGCGGTGGATCTTTCTAAAAAAGGCATTGGCGTGTTGCTCACCGATCACAACGTCAGGGATACTTTGGAGATCACCCATCGTTCCTACATCATCAACCTCGGCGAAATCGTGGTGGCCGGTCCCAAAGAGGAGCTTTTGGAGAGTGAGGTCGCCCGTAGGATCTACCTGGGCACAGATTTTCGCATGTAGAGAGGCTTCTTCTAAGAAACCCACCGTTGACATTTCCCGCCTTTATCATTCAAATTTGAAGATAGAATGAAGAAAGAGGGGGAAAGGTAGATCTCACAGGCGGATCGCATTCATGGCTCAATCACAAAAGCTGGTATTGAAACAGCAGCAGACGCTGCGCATGACTCCTCAGTTATATCAGGCAATCAAGATCATGTCGCTGCCTCTGCTGGAGTTGAGAGATACCATCCAGCAGGAGCTGGAAAAGAATCCGGCTCTGGAGATCATCGAAGAGACTTCCCCGCTTTCACTCGACGATACAGGCAGGCGTACCTCGGAAGAACAGGAGTACTTCGAAAACACTTCTGATCCGGGATATATTAAAGTACAGGGGGGAGGCAGTCGGGAGGACGCGCACCGAAAATTTATAGAGGGTGTGCTTACGCGTCCGGAATCTCTTCACGAGCACCTCCTTTGGCAGCTGCGCCTGCAACCGATCAGCAATGCTGAGTTTCGTATCGGGGAGTACATGATTCGTAATCTTGACGAGAACGGCTTTCATATCGAGAAACCGGAGAACCTGCTGTTGAGTCTCGATTTGCAGGGCAATCCTCTCGAGAATCCCGAACAGGAACTCGATCCCGAGAAGCTCTCCGTTATGAGCAGCGTCAAGGAGCTGATTCAGGGATTCGATCCGATCGGAACCTGTACGGAGGGTTACCGGGAATCGATCCTGGTGCAGATCAAGCTGCATCCCGATTCCGCACCTCGGTCCGCGGAGATCGTAGAGAGGCATCTCGAACTATTGGAGAGAGAGAAATATCAGGAAATCGCTCGTTCCATGCGCATCAGCGTGAAGGAGGTGATGAAGGTAAAAGAGTTTCTGCGGGAGCTCGATCCATTCCCGGGAAGAAATTTTTCCACTGAGCAGCCTCGCTATGTGATTCCGGATGTGATGATAAAAGTCCAGGAGGGAGAGCTGGTTATCGTGCTGAACGATGAAGACATCCCGGTCCTTGGCATCAGTTCCTTCTATGCCAGCATCCAGGATCACGAGGAGCAGTACAAGCAGAAGGATCTCAAACGCTTTGTGAAAAACGGTGTACACGAAGCTCATTGGTTTATCAACAGCATTAGACGTAGGAATCAGACACTGCTGAAAGTCTGCAAGGCAATCGTCGAGTTCCAGAGAGACTTCTTTCGAAAGGGCTCGAAGTACCTCGTCCCCCTATCCCTGAAGGATATTGCCGCCGAAGTCGGTGTTCACGAAGCAACGGTGAGCCGGGTGACCAACGGCAAATATATCCAGACGGAGTGGGGAATATTCGAGCTCAAGTATTTCTTCACGAATCAAGTGCCGGGAGGTGGCCGATTCTCCAAGGAGGGAGTCAAACAGATGATCCTGGAGATCGTCGAAGAGGAAGGAAGCACGAAGAGGCTTACCGATCAGAAGATCGGTGAAATCCTGGAGGGAAAAGGAGTTAGAATTGCCCGCAGGACGATCGCCAAATACCGCAAAGAGCTCGACATCATGAGTTCTCATCACAGATAGGAGGGTTGCATGAATATAGATGTCAAAGGAGTTCATGTTGAGATTACTGAAAAGATAAGGGAATATATCGACAAGAAACTGCATCGTCTCGATTTCGTATCCGAGCATATTATCGATCTGCTGCTCTTCGTATCCCAGGAGGGCAGCCAGTACAGCCTCGAGGCGAACATCAACTTCCGTTGGGGCAACTCCAATCACATGCGAGTAAAGAGCTTCGATATTTTTGAAGGAGTCGATAAACTGTTCGATAAAATGGAACTGAAAGTGATCAAGGAGAAAAACAAGATCCAGGATCACAAGGGGCATGAAAGCGTCCGAAGCGCAGAGGCTCCTAATCCCGAGTTATGAAAAAGTTTACCGTTCTGGATCTGCTGCAGTTGGATCTCAGGGACAGAGATGCTCTGAACCTCAAATGCATCGCCGGACGGTCGGGATTGGTTCGGGAGTTGAAAGTGCCGGAGATCAACAGGCCGGGTCTGGAACTCAGCGGCTTCTACGATAATTTTGCCTTTCAGCGCATTCAGATCTTCGGACGGGGAGAGATGGCTTATCTGGAAAAGCTGGCTTTGGAGAGCAGAACCGAGACCCTGGATAAACTATTCTCCTGCGAGATACCTTGCTGCGTATTTACCCATTCTCAAGCACCGACGGAAGACTTCCTCAAGATTGCCGAGCAGACCGGCTGCGCGGTTCTGCAAACCGATTTGTCTTCCTCCGAGTTTACCACCCGTATCCTGCGGGTGTTGAGCAATATTTTTGCACCCAAACAGAGTGTACACGGCGTCCTGGTGGAGGTGTTCGGAGTCGGTGTATTGATTCTGGGAGACAGCGGGGTCGGCAAGAGTGAGACCGCTTTGGCCCTGGTCGAACGGAATCACAGGCTGGTGGCGGATGATCTGGTGGAGATCCGCCGGGTTGGTGGTAACATTCTGATCGGAACAGGCACCGGGGTTTCGAGTCATCACATGGAAATCCGGGGCCTGGGAATCATCAATATCACCCACTTGTTCGGGGTTGGGGCCATTCGGGACAAGAAGCAGATCCAAATGGCTGTACGTCTGGAGGATTGGGACTCCGATAAGAACTACGATCGCATCGGTGCGGAAGAGAATTTCATGGAAATCCTGGGTGTACAAGTACCCTTTATTGTCATTCCCGTAAAACCCGGACGGAACATCCCCGTAATAATAGAGACCGCCGCTATGAACGAGCGGTTGAAAAAGATGGGGTATTATTCGGCAAAAGAGTTTTCTAAGAATGTAATGCGCTGGCTGGAGACTGAAAGCGCCAAAGCGATTTTTTTAAGCGAATCCTGAAGGCTAAATCCAAGTCCTGGACATCATGGTTGAAAAAACCGTAACCATCAAAAATCGGGCCGGCATCCATGCTCGGCCTGCCGCTCTCCTCGTGCAAACAGCCAATCAATTCGCCGCCAACATCTATCTGGAGAAAGACGGGGAGAAGATCAACAGCAAGTCCATCATGGGTATTCTCACACTGGCTGCTACCTACAACAGCCCTATAAAAATCATCGCCGATGGGAGTGATGAGGAAGACGCCCTTCAGACCATCTGTAAACTGTTCGAGAACAAATTCGAGGAGGAGTAAAGCGAAGATCCCGGTCATCCTGATCCTCCTGGTGATATGTTCGCCGTACCTGTCCGCCCAACAGGCTAGTCTGGATGCAGTGCTCAGGGGTGAAAAGGTGTACGCCGCTGTCGAGTATCTGGATTCCCACAGCCAGGAGGTGCTGGCTTCTCTTTGGGACGGACTGCGGGCGGAAATCACCTTTCAGTTACGATTGTACAGAAGAAGCAAAAGGCCTTTTGCTTTTCTAGGTGATCGTCTTCTTTTGGAACGACGGGTATACCAGACGGCTAGTTTTGATTTTTACGGAAACCGATATAAGATTCAAAGAGACGGGGAACACGTAGGCGAGTATGAGGGAGAGGCGGAGTTTATAGACTCCTTTTTCTCCCTACCCGAGATTGAGCTCGGCGAAATCGACACGACAGATGCACGGGAGCACTATCTGCTCGCCCGAGTGAGGATGATGCCTGTGAAGATCATTGCTCCCCTGAATATCATCACCCTGTTTTCCTCAGAGACGGCCTTTACGACCCCTTGGATCGAAACGGAGCTGAACCCGTGAGAGTTTTCCAATCCAGCACAACCTCCGTCGGGCTCCTCGTTCTGGTGCTGATATTTATCCTTCTCATCGCCCTGATCGTGGTTTTTTCCCAGCAGATCCTCATCAACCTCGCCGGGGTAGACGTGCAGGCGAATATCTTGGCCTACGTAGTGGCCATCGCCTTTCCCTTGATCCTTCTGGGATTGATCGTGTTTCAGATCGTACGCCTGATCCGGGAACGAACCAGCCACAAGCCCGGTTCACGACTCAAGACCCGGCTTCTCATGTTTTTCGTGCTGATAGCTCTGCTGTCATCTATTCCTCAGGCGCTCCTGAGCGTAAATTTCGTAAACTCCGCCATCAACTTCTGGTTGGAGGCACGCCTGGGAGAAGCCCTTCGCGGCGGACTTTCCATCTCATTGGAGTACTATAGGGACACGGTGGAGAACCTGCGCGGCTTTAACAGGAGTCCTCTACTGTCCTCCATTCTGGAGGATTTGAACAGGAATCCGGAAAGGCTGTGGAGAAACGTGCGTACCGTGAACTCGGAAGTCCAGTTTATCCAGGTTTTTGCCGCCGACGGATCGGAGGTGCTTTTTCGGGGGGAGCCTCAGGGCAGGCTTCGCAGTTTGGGGATTTTCAACGAGCAAACCGGGGATCTGCCAAAGGAGGACCGGGAGGATGCCAGCATCTTGAGGAATGCCTCGGTGTTCGAGCTGAACGGACGGGAATACGCGGTGGTAGTGGGGCGACTCATGCCTGAGGATTTCGACGACAAGGCACGGCGCCTGACCGAGAGCCTGGAGATCTTCAACCAGCTCAATCGTTACAAGCGGCTGTTTCGCCTGGTGCTGATCTTTTTCTATTTTTTCTTTTCCTTCCCCATCTTCCTGCTCTCTATCTTGGTCAGTTTCCTCCTCACTGAAGAGATCATCCGCCCGATAGTCAACCTGGAAGAGGCCACCCGCAGGGTGGCAGAGGGGGATTTTTCCTTTCGGATATTAAGCCGTTCCGCCGACGAGCTGTCTCATCTGGTTGGTTCCTTCAACCGCATGGTGTCGGAGCTCTCCCACTCCAGGGAAAAACTCAGGCAGAGTGAAAAGATATCCGCCTGGCAGGAAATTGCCCAGCGGCTGGCGCATGAGATAAAGAATCCCTTAACCCCGATCAAACTCTCGGCGCAGAGAATACTGAGGAAGTATAGCGCCGATCCCGAGGCCGGAGCCGGGGAGTTTCAGAATGTACTGAAGGCTTCCGTATCTTCCATAGTCCGCGAGGTGGACAACCTCAATGAGCTTCTGGTGGAATTTCGGGAGTTCGCCCGTCTGCCCATGCCTCGGCTGCAGTCTATCCCCCTCGGGGAACTTGTGGAGGAGGTCGTGGCCATGTACAGGAATCTCTCCGCCTCGGTAGCCATAGACTGTAGTCACGTCAGCGAAGACAGCGTTGTCAGAGCCGATCCCGGTCAAATCAAGCAGGTGATCGCCAATCTTATTCGTAACGCGATCCAGGCCATGCCGCGGGGAGGGGAGGTTTCGATCCGCTCCGCCGTTGTCAACAAGGAAAACCGTCGCTTCTGCCGTATTTGGATCAAGGACAGCGGTGAGGGAATACCGGAAGAGATCCGCAATCGGGTGTTCGAGCCCTACTTCACGTCAAAAAGGGAAGGCGCAGGACTGGGGCTCGCTATTGTCGAGCGGATCGTTTTCGATCATGATGGAAGTATCTGGTTCGAGACCCAGGAAGGTGTAGGTACCACCTTCATCATCGATTTGCCGTTGGGGTGAGACAAGAGTTTTGAGCACGATTCTGGTTGTAGACGACGAAAAGGGAATCCGCGAGGTACTGCAGGACGTCTTGGGCGACGAGGGCCATCGGGTCATCGCGGTTGAAGACGGCTTCCGAGCACTGGAGATTCTGGAAGAGGGGATCGCGGACCTGGTCATTCTGGACGTCTGGCTGCCGAACATGGGCGGAATCGATGTTCTCAAGCGGATTCGTGAGAGGTGGCCCGAAATCGAAGTGGTGGTGATTTCCGGCCATGCCAATATCAACATGGCGGTTCAGGCGGTTAAGATCGGGGCATTCGATTTTCTGGAGAAACCCCTCTCCCTGGAAAAAACCATAACCGTGGTAGAGAACGCCCTCAAGATGGAAGAGCTGAAGAGAGAGAATCGCAGTCTGAAACAGAGCCTCCTCTTCGAAGATGAGATGATCGGTTCGGGAGCGGGGATGAAAGCGGTGCGGGAGTTGATCGAGCAGAGTGCTGACAGTGAAGCCCGCATCCTCATTCTCGGCGAAAATGGAACCGGCAAGGAACTGGTAGCCCGGGAGATCCACCGCCGCTCCAGTCGTGCCCAAGCCCCTTTCGTCGAGGTGAACTGCGCCTCGATTCCTGAGACCTTGATCGAAAGCGAGCTGTTCGGGCACGAGAAGGGGGCTTTTACAGATGCCCATGCCCGGCGGAAGGGCAAGTTCGAGCTGGCACACGGTGGGACCCTGTTTCTTGATGAAATCGCCGACATGTCCCTCAACACCCAGGCCAAAGTTTTACGAGTCCTCCAGGAGATGAAGTTCGAGCGCATCGGTAGTGAGAAGTCCATCAGTGTGGATGTACGGGTCATCGCCGCCACCAACAAGAACATACAGGAGGAGATCCGTGCGGGACGTTTTCGAGAGGACCTGTACTTTCGCATCAATGTGATTCCGATCCATGTGCCGCCCCTGCGAGAGCGGATCGATGATCTTCCCGCTCTGATCGAATACTTCATGGGCAAGTTCAACCGGTCCGGCGAAGCTCCACAGAGGCAGTTTTCCGCGGATTCTTTGCAATTGTTGCGAACGTATTCGTGGCCTGGGAACATCAGAGAGTTGAAAAATTTCGTAGAGCGGATTAACATAATGTCTGAGGAGACGGTGATCTCTGCCGATTCGGTAAGGCGCTTTCTTACCAGCCGCACCGATTGGGAGAAGGATGAGCTGCTCAAGGGCTTTGAGAGCATGAAGCTCAATGAAGCCAAGGACGAATTCGAGCGGGAGTTTTTAGTAAAAAAGCTGGATGAAAACGAGCAGAATATCACTCGCACCAGCAGAGCTTTGGGCATCACCCCATCGCACCTGCACAACAAGATCAAGAAGCATGGAATAGAGATTAAAAAGTAGGATGAAGGGTCTTACGGTTCGACAGAAAGAGGTCTTGGAGTATATCAAGACCTATATCCGAACCTACAAATACCCGCCTACCGTACGGGAGGTGGCCGATCATCTCCACGTTTCGGTAAAGGGCGCCTACGACCACCTCAAGGCACTGCAGAAAAAACAGGCCATCCAATGCAACCTCAACCGCTCCCGTGCGATAAAAGTACTCGGTGACGGCGATCTGTATCAGGAAGAGCAGTACCGCTCCATCCCTATCCTCGGTTCGGTAGCCGCAGGCAAACCTCTGTTCGCCGAGGAAAACATGGACGGTCATCTGGCCGTGCCTCAAGGGTATTTGCGCTCCGGCAAGTACTTCGCTCTTCGGGTCAAGGGCGATAGTATGAAGGATGCCGGCATCTTCGATGGAGACATCACCGTGGTGCGCCATCAGAACAACGCCGACAACGGCGATGTGGTTGTCGCCCTGGTAGACGAAGCTGTCACCCTCAAGCGTTTCTTCCTGGAGAAAAACCGGGTTATGCTCAAGGCTGAGAATCCCGCCTACCCACCCATCTATACTCAGAATGTTCGCATCCTGGGAAAGCTGCTGTTCCTGATCCGTAATTATGAGTAAAAGCGACTCCCTCTACCTCCTGCTCGGACCGGAGGAGGGAGAAAAAGACTCTTTTGTCGAGCGGTTGATCGGAAAAATTGCCAAATCGATCGGTCAGCCTCCTGAGGTACACCGTTTCTATTCCTTTGACAGGGAGCTGCCCGAGGTGCTTGCTACTCTGCGCAACGGCGCTCTCTTCTCCCCCTACAGAATCGTGCTTCTTCGCAATGTCGAGTTGTTGAAGGGCAAAAAGGATTTGGATCAACTGGCCGAGTATGCCGCTGCTCCGGCGGCCCAGAGCTCCCTGGTGATGTTCAGCGAGGAGATCGGTCGAATCGACAGGCGCCTGGAAAGGCTGGTGCCCAAGGAGAACAAGGTCATCTTCTGGGAGCTGTTCGAGAACCAGAAGATGGGCTGGATCCTCAATTTCTTCAGGAAGCGGAACATCCGCATCGATTCCCAAGCCACTGCCTTTCTGCTCGAGATGGTGGAGAACAACACCAAGGAATTGAAAGACATTTGCGAGAAGCTGAGCATTTTTTTCGGTGAGGGCAGTGAAATCGGATACACGGACGTGGAGAAGATACTCTACCACAGCAAGGATGAAAACGTCTTTACCCTCTTCGATAAGATAGCCGGCAGGGATCTTGATGCTGCTTTGGAGGTGTTGGCCAAACTGCTGCTCAGCCGTGAGGCTGATGCGGTAGGACTCCTTGCGGGTTTGCTCCTTCAGATGCGAAGATTAAAGGCCTTGAAGCTGCTGATCGAGAAGCGCTACTCCTATGAGGAGGCGTTCTCCCGCGTTAAGATCACCGGTAAGCGGATGCAGAAAATCTACGCCGCGGGTGCTCAAGCCTACAGTTTGAAGGAACTTCAGGCCATCATTCAGCTGATTGCCCGCTTTGACTACCGGGTCCGCTCCCTGGGTACCGTTCTGCACCCCACCGTTCTTCAGCTTTTCCTGTACTATCTGATCGTCAAAGGTGGCAGCGGCACGTTCAAGTTATAGAGAGCTGTCAAGAACCGCTCCCCGGGCTACCGCTCGGTTCCATCCAGACCTATGCTCTTACCCTCGGACAGGTAGATCAGTGGATTGACGATTACCTCGAAGTGCAGGTGCTCTCCGGTTGAAATTCCCGTGTTTCCCTGCCTTCCGATAACCTCTCCTGTCTCGACTCGATCGCCCTCGCTGACGTAGGTGCTCGAGAGATGGCCGTACAGCGTGAGGGTTCCGTTCAAGTGATCGATGACCACCAGCCCGCCATAGATGGGATGACCCTTGTAGAAGCCATTCGGTGCAGGCCAATGTTCGGCAACCACCCCTGCCGCCGCTGCCTTAACCGGGCAGTGGTGCGGCCCAACCAGATCCATCCCCTTGTGCAGCTTGGATTCCTCTTTACCACCCATGGGATCGCTGCGGTATCCCGAACCCGAGGAGATCCAGTAGTTGTCCATAGGAGGTAGCAGTTCCATGGACCATGCGGTTAGTGCTAAAAGTATAAAAATGGCAGAAATATATATCCGTTTCATAGTGCTTTCCCACTTCGTTTTCGTGTCGCTCGCTAATATACTGACGAATTTCTTGATCGACAAATGCTGACGGCGCAGATCCAGACTTTAGCTCTCCAGTTTGGATAGATAGGTGAGCAGTTCCCGAGCCTGTTGCAGGCTGCAGGATGCCGCAGTGGCGATTGCTTCTGGCTGCTGCCTGCGGATTTCAGCGAGAGAGCCAAAAGCGGTCAGCAGGGCTTTACTTCGCTTTTTACCAATCCCCCGCACACTCTCCAGCACGGAGGTGTTCAGCTCCGTAGCGCGCACCCGTTTGTGGAAAGTTGTGGCGAAACGATGGGCTTCATCCCGCACGGCCTGGAGCATGCGAAGCGCCTCGGAGCCCTCCGGGAGTATCAGAGGATTCCCCTGTTCGGGAAGGAAAAGTTCTTCCTGTTTCTTGGCCAGGCCTACAACCGGAATGCGGGGGCCCTCGAGAGCTTTGAGCATACTCACCGCCGAGCTGACCTGCCCCTTGCCCCCGTCGATCAGAATCAGATCGGGGAGTTTTGACCTTTCGTTGAGCTGCCGTGCGTATCTTCGGGCCACCACCTCCCGAATAGCCTCGAAATCATCGATACGGCCGTTGAGGGAACGAATATGGTAGTGTCGGTAGCCGCTTTTCTGCGGGCGGCCGTCCAAAAAGGTCACCAGGGAAGCTACCGTCTGTTTGCCCGCCAGATGAGCGATATCGAAGCCTTCAATCCGCCGGGGTGGACGCTTCAGGTGAAGGATTTCCTGAAGATTTGCCAAGGCCTGTTTCTTGCGTTCCCCCTCGGCCTCCAGGCGGAAGCGGGCATTTTCGGCTGCCATGGCAACCAGGCGGGCATGCCGGCCTTTCTTCGGAAAGCTCACCGTGATCCGGGAACCAGTGATCTCCTTTAGGTAGCTCCCCAACAGTTGCCCGGATTGGATCGATTCCAGCGCAGCCGGGAGGTACAGCATTCTGGGTAGATGAGTTCTTCCTCCGTAGTACTGCCCTAGAAAAGCGGGCAGGAACTCTTCCTCGATGGAGTAGTTTTCCAGAAGCATCGAGTCTCTGCCGATCAGCTTGCCCGCCCGCAGCTGAAGCACGGTCAGGCGCACCCGATCTTCCCCGCTCCAGTAGCCCAGGTAGTCCCTTGCTTCACTCTGGAAGTCGACGACTTTCTGCTCCTCCGACAGGGAGTGAAGCGCTTCGAGTTGATCTCGAAACACGGAGGCTTTCTCGTACTCCTGCTGGTCGCTGGCCTGCTTCATCTTCTGCCGCAACTCCCGGGCCAGCTCCTCGGTCCTTCCGGCCAAGAGCATCTTTACCCGTTGCACCCGCTGCTGATACTCTTCCCGACTGATTTTTCCCGCGCACACACCGGGGCAGCGGCCGATGTGAAAATAAAAGCAGGGCTGCTTCTTTTCCTTCACCTGACCCCTACATTTACGAAGGGGGAAGATTTTGTCTATGATATTCAGATACAGGTCGATATGGCCGACCTTGGGGAAAGGTCCGTAGTACTTGGATCCATCGAAAATGATACGCCGAGTACGGAAGACCCTTGGGTACTCCTCATTTGTCAAACGGATGACCGGATAGGTCTTGCCATCTTTGAGATTTATGTTGTACTTCGGTTTCCACCGTTTGATGAGATTGTTTTCCAGCAAAAGAGCTTCCGCCTCGCTACCCGTCGGAAAGAGCTCCAGGTCGCCGATTCGAGCCTGAAGATGCCGGGTTTTTACGTCTCTGCTGTCGGTGAAGTATGCCCGAATTCGTTTTTTGAGGCTCTTGGCCTTGCCTACGTAGAGGATCTTCCCGTCGGTGGCTTTGAGGATGTAAACACCGGGGGAGTCCGGTAAATGTTTCAATTTTTCCGGCAGATCGGGCTTTTGGATTTCTCTCATCCCGGTATTCATGTTGTATTCTGAGCGTTCCGATTATAATGTATAGAAGAATAGTGAAAAAGATAACTCTTACCTGTTGCTTCCTCATACCTCTGTGTCTCGGTACTCTCTCGGCGTTGGACCGAGAGATCGTTTTGGGACGGGAAGATCACTGGCGGGATGTTTCGGCGATCGAGAATCTCACCATGTTGACGGGTCGGTGGGGAAGCTATGATCTGATGTTGAAGCAGGCGGAATATGCAGCGGATGGACGCACCGACCTGCTGGTTCATTTTAATAACCTCCCCTTCCAGGATCATCTGAACCACTATCAGGTCAGGGCCGAGGATGTGTTGCTTTCCCAGCGTGTGGTCGCCCTTGGCGAGAGCAGCGGCGGATTCAACGGCTCGAGTCGGGGATTGCACCTGGTTCCCAAGCCAGGAGCTCTTCTCTACCGGGGAACCTGGATTGGGGATTTCAGCATCGAGTTCTGGCTCTATCCCGCGCTGTTGAGAGACGGGGAGCAGGTGTTCCTCTGGCAGGGAGCCCGCTGGAATGGTGATAGTGTAGTCCCGCAGGAGCTGCGCTGTACCGTGCAGGATAGAGGGCTCGCCTGGGCATTCGAAAATTTTTTTACCGGGCCTATCGGACAGACCACGTCGATCCGTTTTCGGGGAGCAACGTCCCTGGTTCCCGAAGATTGGCACCACCACCTGCTTCGTTACGACAGCAAGATGGGAATGTTGGAGTACCTGGTAGACGGTATTCCCGAGGCGATCCTCTACGCAACGGACTCTGGCCGGGAACAGGGATCGATTTTGCTACCCTTTGCCGGGGGCGCGGGTCCCGGGCTGGTAAAAGTTGGTGATCGCTTTACCGGATTTTTGGATGAGTTGCGTATTTCCCGATACTTTGTGGAATCGCCCAATCTGAACAGATACTCGAGCGATATCGGTTATTTCGTAAGCCGCACCTTTGATCTGGGTTACACGGGAACGACGCTAAAACGGATCGAGGGGGTGTACAGAACTCCCGGTGATACTGCACTATATTTCTACTACAGAATGACCGATCGTGCAGATGCGGATACCTCGACTGTCCCGTGGACTCAATTCGAGGCGGGAGAATCCCTTAGCCGGGCGCCCCTAGGCCGGGCGCCCCTGCCCGACAGCCACGGCCGTTTCCTCCAGGTTATGGTCGAGCTGTATCCAGATGGAAGCCGGCGGTACTCCCCGGAGCTGTCGGAGCTTCGTATCGTATATGAGCAGGATCTGCCCCCCGCTCCCCCGACGGGTGTATACGCCGAGGCCGGGAACGGTAGGGTGCAGCTGTATTGGAACTCGGTGAATGAAGATGATCTGGGTGGGTACTTCGTCTACTACGGCTCGGAACCCGGCAGCTATCGCGGCACTGACAGCGACCTCGGACCCTCGCCCATCGATGTGGGTAAAGAGTCTCAAATCGATGTGACCGGCCTGAGCAACAGCAGACTGTATTACTTCAGCGTCGTGGCCTACGACGCAACCGATCCTCCCCACCGCAGTCTGTTTTCCCGGGAAGTCAGTGCGCGACCGTCGAAACTGCTTCCCTAAAGGCGGATTTTCGGATGAAGGCGATGACGGTCCACGAATCTCTTACCCGAGCTCGCAAAGCCTATCGGATCGGGGATTACATTCTCGCCGAGAAGATGCTGCTGAACGCGATCGAACGCAATCCCCGCATGAGCCTGGTGTACAATTTCCTCGGAAGCGTCTATGACAAGCTTGGGAACTACGAGCAGGCGATCCGACAGATCAAGCAGGCCATTAAACTAAAACAGGACTTTACCGAGGCTTACAACAACCTTGGGGTGGTTTTACGAAAAATCGACCGCTATGACGAAGCCATCGTCGCCTTTCGCCAGGCTCTGAGCCTGGCGCCGCAAAGGGCCGACATCCACTACAATCTCGGGAATGTATACAAGAGCTTGGGTCAGGATTCCAAAGCCCGTGAAGAGTTCTCCAAGGCGTTGAAGCTCGAGCCTAGATTCGTACCGGCCTACAACAACCTGGGAACCGTTTTGGAGCGGCAGAATCGCTTCGAAGAGGCCATCGCTACCTACCGGCGCGGTCTGGAGCAGGATTTCAACCAGCCCAATCTCCACTACAACCTGGGTATTGCCCTTCAAAAACAGGGGAATCTCCAGGAAGCCCAGTCCGAGTTCGAGCAGGCTCTGAAGGTAAGACCCGGTTGGGTGGAGGCCATGAACAACCTGGGCGTAATTCTCCAAACACAGGGTAAAAACAACGAAGCCCTCCAGGTCTTTCAGGAGATTCTCAAATTCGATCCCGACAATCTTCAGGCTCTCAACAACCTCGGTGTCGTGTATGGCCAATTGGGAATGAACGATGAGGCGGTACGGCACTATCGGGAAGCCCTGAAGATCGATCCTTCCTATTTTTCCGCCGTATCCAACCTGGGAGCACTTCTTGAAAACCGGGGCCAATTTTCCGAAGCCCTCGAGGAGTTCAGCAGACTCGTGGATTTGGATCCGGACAATCTGGAGGGCCGTGTTCGGCTGGCCAGTACCTATTTCTACCTCGAGCGGTTCAAAGAGGCTGCGGCACTGCTGATCGACATCCTCAAGAGAACGCCGAACCACGGTCCCAGCTTGAGAACCCTGGCCAAGGTGTATCAAAGATCGGGAAACGATCAACAGGCGGAGCAGCTGTACAGAAGACTGCTTGAGGTTGAACCGGAGAACAAGGAGTTTCATCTCGATATCGCCGAGGTCGCCAAAGAGAAGGGGGACATGCAGACAGCGGAGCGAGAACTGCGCACCTACCTGGACAGCGTTCCGGAGGACAGCAAAGCTCGTTTGCTTCTGGGAGAGTTATACCTGCAGCAGAACCGATACAAGCACGCTTCTCAGGTTTTCAAAGATATCCTGGCCGATCATCCGGATCATGTGGAGGCACATGAGCTTCTGGCCGCGACCTATCGAAAGATGGGCAATCCGACGGGGGCCCTGGAAACTCTGGAGAAGGTTATGACCCTGGAAGGCACCCGGGCCGATTCCGCGGATCTGGATAAGTTGCGTATCACCTTGGATACCTATGAGGATACAATTTCCGAATTTGCCTCTCCCCTTCGTGCGGAGCTGAACGAGAATATTGAAAAGTTGAAAAACCTGAGGCGGAAAGTGACGGCCGAGGAGGACCAGGAGCCTGCCCTGGATTATGAATCATTGGCTAAACAAGAGCAGTCCATGAAGCAGCTCGATGCGGTCCCGATCATTCATTTCGGTGGACAGGAACCGGCTATCAAGATCGAGGAAGAGGTGGAAGCCATCGATCTGGATGAGATGGAGGAAACTCTTGAACCGTCGAGGATTGAGATCGAAGATCGAACTCCGGAATCATTAATGTCTCTTCTGGACAATCAAAAACTCTACAACGAGAATCCAGCCTGGAAGGATTTCCAGCTTCCACCCAGTTTTACCGAGCGTCCTCGACAGATGCCCCGCCCCGAACCACCGCAGTTTCGGGAAGCGGAACCTCCGAGTGTATCCCAGCCTTCGGAGTACCAGCCATCCCGTGCCGAAGCTGAAGAGGCCCTTGATCGGATGGCCGCTGATCGCGCTCCGCGCCAGCCTTCGGCGGAGAGCCGGGAGGCCGTATCCCCCGGCCTCGGGCAACCGCTCAGCGAACCTGTTCCGCCGACCTCACGCCAGGAGCAGCAATCGTTTTCAGCCGCCCAGGAACTGCTCTCTCAATCTCTCCGGGAATCGATGCGGGCGCAAGCCCAGATGATGGACCGGCTTACTCAGGAGATGGGGGAGTTATACGCCCGAACGGCCAGCCGTTCTCAGTTCATGCCCATGCAACCGTCGCTCCAGGAACCTGCCCCGCATGCTTTTCCCCGTTATCAACCTCCGTCGCAAGCTTTTCCTCCACTCGGACCTTCGGCGCCGCTGGAAGAACCCGTTGTACCCCCACCGCTAGAAGCTACTGAGGGGATCCCCCGTTTCGCCAGGGATTTTGTAGCTGAGGAGGAACAGGTCGAGCCTCTTGTCCTGGAAGGAGCGCCAGGCACGGGGGAACCGGCATATGCCGGAGGCAGGGGCGCAGCGGGCATGGAGACTCCCGCTACTCCTGAAGCTCGCCTTGAGGGATCCCGTGAACAGAAAGCAAAGCCGGGGGAGGAGAAGAAGGATCTCCGCCAAAGGCTTCGAGATTTTCTGAAACGAATACGAGAGCGCCTGGAACAGCGCAGATCGAAACAGGATCAGGGTGTTGCCGCAGTCAAACCCACGGCTGGACCAAAGAGATCAAAGAAACCCAAGGTGAAAAACGGCGGCAAGGTCCAAGGTCCTTCCTCACCACCGGTCGCACCGTCGGCGTCGCTCGTGAACTATCTGGAGGAGCTGACCGAATATCTTCCGGAGCGACGGAAAAGTAGTTTTCTTCACAGTGACGCGCGTTTGAAGATAGAGTATATTAAGTCAAAACTTCAGGGGAGATCGGGGATCAAAAAGAATATCGAAAGCCGGTTTGTGCCACGGGCTGACCAGGCGGTAAGCGGTTCGGCTGGCAGCACTGTTGATCGATCTGCCAGCAGCGCCCCCATGGACATGGGGAAAATTGCCGAGACTTTTGATTTCATGAAAAACCTGGCCTCCTATCACCCGGACAAGACCCTCGGAACGATGCTGCAGTCTAAGCTCAACGGAATCCTTCACAAGATCAGGAAATGAGGCGATGGAGAAAGATACAATACTGAAGGTTATCCAGGCCTACGTGCACAAGATGCCGGCTTTGCCGGTAACGGTTGCCAAGGTTCTGGAAATAACAAACAATCCCAAAACCTCCCCGGCCGACCTGAACCAGATAATCAGCCTCGATCCGGTACTCATGGGAAAAGTGATGAGGCTGATCAACTCGGCGTATTATTCCCTCCCAAACCAGATCACATCGCTGGTGCGAGCTATCATCATGCTGGGCATCAACACAGTCAAAAACCTGGCCTTGAGTACCGCGGTTCTTGGCACCTTGGGGCGGGCCAGCGATTTTCAGGCTCTCAACATGGAGGGTTTTTGGAGGCATTCGATCAGTGTCGGGGTGACGGCCAAGCTGATTGCCACCCGCAGGAATGTGGATCCGAAAATCCGGGAAGAGTACTTCATCGCGGGACTGCTGCACGACATCGGCAAGATTCCGCTGAACAACAAGCTTGCCAAGGAATACGTGCAGGCGGTTTCCAACACGGATCGGGCACACACGCCGCTGTACAAATCGGAAGAAGAAATCATGCTGGTGAATCACGCCATGGTGGGAAAATTGATAATTGATAACTGGCGGTTGGGGGAAAACCTCTCCGATG
The DNA here is from genome assembly GCA_020353535.1 of Spirochaetaceae bacterium. Lineage (GTDB taxonomy): Bacteria > Spirochaetota > Spirochaetia > SZUA-6 > DRHE01 > JAFGQJ01. The sequence goes on from CP070696.1 coordinate 2,121,629, forward strand.
CGGTGTGTTTTCACCACAATTTGGGTGAGTACACGGGCAAGCATAGGGAGCTGGTGGTCACCGTGGCGATCGCGAATCTCTTCAGCAACACCTACGAGCTGGGTTTCTCCGGTGATCGCTATCCTGAGGAGCTGTCCGCTGAAGTGCTCCAGGAGATGGGCGTCGACTGGGACTATCTGGAGAGTATTGAAGATTCTGTAAAAGCGGAGATCGAAAAAGCCCAAGTGTTTCTGCAGGTGGCTCGCTAAAAAAGGTTGAACGAGTGTCGATCCGCGTACGTTTTTGGGGAGTAAGAGGTTCTGTGCCCTGCCCCGGGCCCAAGACTGTGAAATACGGCGGTAACACGTCCTGTCTGGAGCTGCGCTTCGGGGATGAGGATCGCCTGATCGTAATCGACGCCGGGACCGGAATTCGGGAGCTGGCCGGCCACATCATGAAGACGGACCTGCCCAAGGGTCCGATCAAGACCACACTTTTTCTGACCCATACCCATTGGGATCACATCATGGGATTCCCCTTTTTCATCCCCCTGTTCATTCCCAATACGGAGCTGAAGATCTTTGGGCCGGTTTCTTTCGAAGACGATCCCCTGAGCAAGATATTCGGGGATATGCTGCGTTATCGCTACTGGCCGGTGCGCCTGGAAGAGATGGCAGCCAACATCGAATACAGTGATCTCAAAGAAGGCACCATGGACCTGGGGGGAGATCTCTGGGTGACCACCAAGTACCTCAACCACCCGGTCCTGGTTCTCGGCTACCGTTTCGAGTACCGTGGCAAGGTCTTTTGTACAGCCTACGACACCGAGCCTTTCCGCAATTTGTTTGATGTCAGTCCCGATGACCCCAGCTACGATGAGGAGGCGGTCAGGGAGGGTGCCCTGGCAGCTGAAGAGGAAAACGAAAAAGTCGTGGCCTTCTTCAAGGGAGCGGATATTCTGATCCACGACACCCAGTACACCCACCAGGAGTACATCAATCCCAAGAGTTCCAAGCTGGGATGGGGTCATTCCTCTTTCGAGCATGCAGTCAATGTAGCCCACAAGGCGGGGGTGAAGAAGCTGCTTTTATTTCATCACGATCCGGATCGAAGTGACGCAGAGTTGGAGCGGATCGAGGGTAAAATCAGGAAGGCCGTTCGCGGGAAGAGCGGCCTCGAAGTGACGGTAGCCCGAGAAGGCTTGACTGTCGAGGCTTGATCAGGGACTGCCAACTTGCTATTATTTTTCAGCCTTCCGGCTGCCATATCCTTATGGGAGCCGGATCTTGGGGGATTAGCTCAGTTGGTAGAGCGATAGGTTCGCAATCTATAGGTCAGGGGTTCAAATCCCCTATCCTCCAATTTCAACCGCCAATGCACCCACAACGGCTATTTCTATCGATTCTCATCATCGTGCTGCTTGCCGCCTGTCAAACCCAAGAGAAAGTGGAGTTGGATAGCCCGGCTCCCGAAGAGCGTCCCGAGGTAAGTATAAAGCCGCTGCCTGAAGAAACCCGGGGCGATGGTGACAGACTCGGCGGGATCAGCCTTCCGGTCTATCCCGAAGATGGTAAACCGCTGCCGGGAGCCGAGGATATCGTCGAGCTTGTTCTGCAGCAACTGACACTACGCCAGAAGATCGGCCAGCGCTTCATAACCGGATTTACCGGCAGAAAGGTGAACAACTCTGTGGTGAGCGTCATCGAGCAGGGCTATGTCGGGGGATTCATGCTGACCCGATCCAATATCCAGAGCCGGCCTCAGGTGAAAGTCCTGGTCGATGAACTGCAAGCCGTTGCCCGTGCACACAATCCGCCGATAGGTCTGTTTATTGCTGTCGATCAGGAAGGTGGCCGGGTAAGCCGTCTGGATCTGGATACGCTGACTCGTTTTCCCGCCCCCTACTACTGGGGGGAGTATCAGGATCCCCTCTATGTGGAAGCCGCCGCCTATATCATCGGCCGGGAGGTGCTAGCCCTGGGATGCAACCTCAATTTTGCACCGGTGCTCGATCTGTACGGCCAGCCCGACGACAGCATCGTCGGGGATCGATCGATGGGTACCAATCCGGTTCAGGTGGGAGAACGGGGAGTGTATTACCTGTACGGCGCGCAGCGAGCAGGGATCGCCGCCGTGGTCAAACATTTCCCCGGTCACGGGCGTACAACCGTGGATTCCCATCACCAACTACCCGTAGTCGATATTGACGAAAAAACTCTCCTGAACGAGGATCTGCTTCCATTTCAGATGGCGATTCACCACGGGGCGGAAGCCATCATGACCGCCCATATCCTCTATCCCCGGATCGATCCGGATTTCCCGGTCACCCTCTCGACAATCTTCCTCCGGGGGTTGCTGCGCGAACGCCTGGGTTTTGATGGTGTCATTATTTCCGATGACATCGAGATGGGCGCCCTCCGAAGCCGCTACAGTCCGCAGGAGATCGTTAGATACGCCCTCAATGCCGGCGTCGACATCCTCCTCGAGTATGGGACCCTGGATGTATTGAAACTGATCGATGAAGTCCATACCATGGTAGAAACCGGTGAAATATCCGCTGAGGCGATAGACGAAGGAGCGCGTCGAGTGTTGCTGCTCAAATGGAAATACGGGCTGCTATAGGGTTTGACGATTATGATGAGTCCAGATAAAACCGTCCTGCTGGTTGTCGATGTTCAATTGGATTTCTGTCCGGGGGGCAGTTTGGCCGTTCCCGGCGGAGACGACGTTGTCCCCGTTATCAATCGATTGAGTCGGGACTTTCGGAGAATAGTGGCTACCCAGGATTGGCATCCTCCGAATCACGTTTCCTTTGCCTCAAATCATGCTGGAAAAAAACCCTTCGACACGATACCCATGAGAGACGGGCAACAGATCCTGTGGCCCGATCACTGCGTGCCCGGGACATCCGGCGCGGAGTTTCATCCCGATCTGGATACGCTCCCTTTTGATCTAATCGTACGCAAAGGTACGGATCCGGGCCTGGATTCCTACTCCGCCTTTTTTGAAAACGATCGCAAGACACCGACGGGTCTTCACTTCTATCTGGAGGGATTTAAAGTAAAAAACGTGTACATCGCTGGATTGGCCCTCGATTTCTGCGTTTATTACTCGGCTATGGATGCTTTAAAGTTGGGTTTTCAAACGACGATTGTGGAGGACGCCTGCCGGGGGATCGACTCTCCTGCGGGCAGCCTCAATGCTCGATTGGAAGAGCTGCGGAAGGCGGGTATCCGCATCCTCAATGCGGCGAACGTGGAGGGAAGTTGAAATGGACAGCAAATGTTTCCTGAATTGTGCGATGCTCACGGATTTCTATGAGCTGACCATGATGCAGGGCTACTTCCTACAGGAGCACAACCCGCAAGCTGCCTTTGAGATGCTTTTCCGACGGGCTCCCTTTGAGGGGGGCTTCGCCGTGTTTGCGGGTCTGGAGACCCTGCTGAAGAGTATCAAGGATTTTCACTTCGAGGCGGAGGATCTCGATTATCTATCCGGACAAAAGGTGTTTCGAAAGGATTTTCTCGACTACCTGGCGGGTTTCCGGTTCGGGGGAGAGATCCACTCCATGGATGAAGGGACACTGGTGTTTCCCAACGAACCGCTGATCCGAGTTCAGGCGCCGCTGATCGAAGCCCAACTCCTGGAGAGCCTGCTGCTGAACATCATCAATTTTCAAACCTTGATCGCTACCAAAGCGGCCCGCATCTATCTGGCCTCCCAGGGCGGGGAGGTTTTCGAGTTTGGGATGCGCCGGGCTCACGGGGTGAACGGAGCCTTAGGAGCCACCCGGGCCGCCTTCATAGGCGGAGCATCCGGAACCTCCAATACCCTGGCCGGGAAGCTCTTCGATATTCCCGTGAAAGGGACAATGGCCCACTCCTGGATCATGAGCTTCGAATCGGAGCTGGCGGCTTTCGAGAAATACGCGGAGGTGTATCCGGACGGCTGTATTCTTTTGATTGATACCTACGATACCTTGAAGAGCGGGTTGGAGAACGCAATCAAGATCGGCAAGAAGCTTAAAAGTCAGGGACATGACAGCTTTGGGGTGCGGCTCGATTCAGGAGATTTGGAATACCTGAGCAAGCGGGTTCGGGAACGTCTGGACCAGGCGGGCTTGAAGAACGCCAGAATAGCCGCTTCCAATGAGCTGGATGAAGGAATCATTCACCAACTGATCACGGAGAATGCACCGATCGACATTTGGGGCGTCGGGACCCATCTGGTGACAGCCAAGAGCGATCCCGCTCTGACCGGTGTGTATAAGCTGAAGGCCAAGGAGGTGAACGGAAAGTTCGTCCCGACTATAAAGGTGTCCAACAATCCGGAGAAAATCTCAGATCCCGGCATCAAGCAGGTCAACCGCTACTACAACGGAACCGGTTCTCCTATCGCAGATCTGATA
>CP070696.1:2126115-2174891 GCA_020353535.1 Spirochaetaceae bacterium
TGATTGGCTCTTCGGCTACCTGTTCTCACACGTCGCTCTTGACATGCTGTCAATTTGACAGCAATATAAGAGATCAAGAGGAGGGAGAAGAAATAGGTGGCTACGATAACCGTACGTAACCTACCGGATGAGGTGATCGAGATGATCAAGAACCGAGCCGCGCGCAACAAGCGATCGATGGAACAGGAGGTTCGTTTGATTCTTTCCGAAGCTGTGTATGATCGGGAAAGAGCCATGAAGCACATCGAATTACTTTGGGAGAAGCAGAAAAGACCCATCTCCAGGGAGGAGGTCGATGCATGGCTGAAGCAGGCGCGCCAGAGAGACGATACGTAATCGACACCAACGTGTTGGCCTACTACGCTCTCCGTACTGCCCCTTATTGTAAGGAAGTATCCGGATTATTTTTACAGCCCTTCGAGTTGATCGCTCCTGAGTCGTGGCAAGTAGAGCTCTTAAACGCAATATCGAAGGCAATCCGCTACCGGAGCATCGATCTGTACGACGGATTGGAGCTTTTGGAAGATATCGAGAGCCTTCTCAACTGGTCCGTGCCGGTACGGTCGCTATGGCGGGAGGCGCTTGTATTTGCGGAGGAGCATAACTGCAGCACCTATGACACCCTTTTTGTCGTATTGGCTGAACGGGAGAACAGCGACCTTCTAACCTACGATCAGCGGATGTTGACCGCCTTTCCCGAAATCGCCAAGACACCCGGTCAGGTGATGTTCAGGTAATCCGCACACGAATAAATCCTGCGGTTGAATTTTCCCCAATTTGGCCGTACTCTGAAATCGCAAAACCGAGAAATCCCATGCCCCTGGAGAAGCTGAGCCCGGAAGAGATTACCAGGGTCGTAGCCAAGATTCGCCAGCGCTACGACGACTACATCTTCAAGTTTTTCAAGCCCAAGACCGTGAAATTCGCCTTCGAGGAGCGCTACGCCGAAGTGCTGCAGAAACGCATGGACATCTCCACCTTTCTGATGGCGGAGATCGAAGCCGTGGAGGAGCTGGTCAAGCGGGAGGAGGCTAAAGTTGCTGCCGGACCCCAGGCGGAGCAGGAAAAGGAGAGCCTGGCCGAGCGGGTGGAGCGGATCTACCAGCAGAATCTGGAAAAGATCCGTAAATACCCTGTTGTCGAAATCCACCCAACGGCCAATGAGGAGATCAAAAGGCTGGTCGGCGCCATGAATGCCCTGGATGGCGAGCACTGGCCCCGGCTGATTGATATTCTGCGGGATACCTCCTACTCGCGGAGTTCCATGATCATGGTCAACATGGAGAGCCAACTGCGCTACCTGGGCAGCCCGGGGATAGAGCGGGTACCCGGAGCCCTGTCCCGCTACCTCTACCAGCTCAACCGTTTCCCCAGAGACTTTCCGGCTATCGAAAGGGAGGAGAAGGAGTATATACTGGAATGCGCGTTTTTCCTTCACGACCTGAGTGAAATCCTGGACCGGGCTCTGGCCAACTACCCGCGGCTGCGGGAGGATCAGAAGCGGGGATTGCGGGAGATCCAACAGTACGTGGACGGCATGATCCAGGATTTCCGGGTCAGGGATTTGAAGCGGCAGAAATGACGCAATCGTTGTTGCGTCGTCCTGCGTAATGACGCAACTGCGTTGCCGGTCCAAAATCTTGTTGAAAACAAAATCTTGGACCATTATCATAGTAAAGACACAATCAATCACGGAGGCAATATGGGAGCAGAAGTAACTGTCACCAATGACAATTTCAAAGCGGAAGTATTGGAATCGGATGTTCCGGTCCTGGCGGATTTCTGGGCCGAATGGTGCGTGCCCTGCAAGATGGTGGGACCGATTCTCGAGCAGATGGCCGAGGAATACAAGGGAAAAATCAAGGTAGCCAAGATCAATGTCGACGAGGAGGGGGAGCTGGCTTCCAACTACAATATCGTCAGCATTCCCACCATACTCCTCTTTAACAAGGGTAACGTGGCCAAACAGCAGATCGGCGCGGTTCCCAAGAAGACGCTGGAGGCTCTGGTCAAGGAGTATCTGTAGGCCGACTTATGGCTGCTTTGTCGGCAGAGTAGGGCGCTCAATTTATGTTCCCCATTCAGGGAACGTATACCTCATCGGAATTTTCTTCCCCGAATGTTAAGCCCAGAGTGGGCACGATGTGCCAGTCCGCCGCCGTATCCGTGTCTGCGGAATCTGGGCTTCGGCAAATCGAACGGGTGCCGGTGGATCCTTCCGGGCTGACCGCATCTTCCGGATAGACCTGCTCCCCGAGGATGAGCCAGCCGCTGTCGGCCACCAATTCCTGAGCCCGCTCCAGGCTGTCCAGCGTTCCGAAACCTCCGTATTTCTCATCCGAGTCGGAGGTGCGGTCGGAGTACAGCACTCCGTCCAGGATCTCCCCGCCCGGCCGGGCGTAGAGGCTGATCACCCCGTTGTTGCCGGAGATCCCCGTCCCCTCGGGGATCCAGAAGTCGTAGGCCTGGTCCGAGGCGTCCAGACCGCCGGATAGATCCTTGGACGTGGTTTCGTCGATTTCCCCGGTTATCCCTTCCGGCTTGAAGTGGACGATCAGGTACTCACCGGCGGCCACCTCGAAGGCGGGAAAGATCAGCCGGTCGTCATGATTGGAAGGCGTACCTTCGTAGAGCACCACGCCGCCCATGTTTCCCCTCTCCATCACTTTGATCTCCACCGCATCGGGGTGGTTTCCCGAGCCCCGGGTGGTGAACTCGTTGATCAGCAGCGTTGGCAGGTTTCCATTGAAGCCGTAGAACACGGCTAGAAAATGAAGGCCGTTTCCCGCAGCATCCTCGACCAAGGCTTCCAGCTGATAGGGCAATCCCGGGGTGTGGGGTGCGATCTGAACCAACAGCCGGCAGTCCTCACTCCGGGTGGAGATAACCTCTAGCGCTGGATCGACGGCGATGTCCTCGACGCGGCAGAGAGGCGGCTCGTCGAAGAGAAGCTCCAGCTGCTCGGAGCTCAAGGTGCGCACCCCCAGCAACAGGGGTGGCGTCAGGTCGGGATCCAGGCGCTCCCGTATGTCGGCTATAGGACCGCAGCAGGTGCAGAGGCAGAGCGCCAGGATTGTGCAGAATTTCAGGAGACCGCCGCGGTGACCGAGCTGTGCAGGATGCCCGGGCTGAACCTGTTGCGGGGAATCCGCAAGAGGCACCCGCGGCAGCCACCGCAATGTGTGTGCCTGAGGGATGGGTAGTGCCGAAACCATGATTTCCTCCATCATTTCTCAACGGGAAAAAACGCCGTCTTGCTTTTCATTTTTTCTTCCGGTAAGGTGTTTGTGCGAAGAAAAACTACGAAACACACCGATGGATCAGCTCGATATTTGCGAGAGGGAAGGGGGAGAGAACGATGCCTGGTGAAGCGTCGGATCTTTTTGTAAGATTTGGCCGGAACGTGGATGCCGGTAAAGTCATCTTCCAGGAGGGGGAAGAGGGAGACCAGATGTTCATCATCCAATCCGGAAGGGTCAAAGTCTCCCGCACGATCGGCGGAAAGGAACAGATCCTGGCTATTCTGGAAAAGGGGGATTTTTTCGGGGAAATGGCCATCGTCAGCCGCATCAAACGTACGGCCACGGTCTCGGCACTGGAGCCGGTGAAGCTGCTGGCCTTCAACCGGGAAGGCTTCCTGGACATGATCAACAAGAACGCCAAGATCGCCCTGAACGTGATCGACAAGCTCTGCCGGCGGCTGCAGAACGCCAACCTCCATATCCAGCACCTGGCCCGCAAGGATCCCAAGGGCCTGATCGCCATGAACCTCAAGTTCGCCTTTCAGGGTGCCGAGGCGAATCGGGGAAGCCTGTTTCTGGATCGCACGGTGGATGAGTTCTCCCAGAACCTCGATTTAACCCGGGATCAGGTCAAGGCGGTGTTGGCCGCCTTCTCCAAGAACGGCATTGTGTCCATCAACGCCAACACCCTCGCTCTGGTGGACGGCAAGAAGCTGGAAACCCTGTCCGAACAGCTTGGTGGGCAATAACTCCTCCCTGCGGCGGCTGCGTCTGCGCCTTCTCTCCCTCCTCGATCAGAAAGTAGGCAGGGAGAAAAGCATCCTCCGCCGAAGCATTCAGGCGCTGGATCGGCGGATCCGGGAAAAAGAAGCTATAAAAGAAGCTGAAAAACCGCCGGACAGGGGCTACCCTCATAGTCGATAGGGCTCGAATTCGATCGGAAGTATCAGTAGGAATCGCGACTAGGAATCACAACTAGGAATCAATAATGTGCGGAATCATCGGCTACTGCGGACCCAAGAGCGCGGAAAAAGTCCTGATTGAAGGCCTGAAGCGGCTGGAATACCGGGGCTACGACTCCGCCGGGATCTGCGTGATCCTGGACGGGAAGCTGGTGCTGGCCAAACGAAAGGGCAAAATTCGGGATCTTCAGGCCCACCTGCCCCGGACACTCGCGGGTAACTGCGGCATCGGACACACCCGCTGGGCCACCCACGGAGAGGTGAACGACACCAACGCCCATCCCCACGCCGACTGCACGGTCCGCATCGCCGTGGTGCACAACGGCATCATCGAGAACTTCGCCACCCTGAAGGATCGGCTCATCTCCGAGGGGCACAGCTTCGCCTCGGAGACCGACTCGGAGGTCATCGCCCACCTGGTGGAGAAGTACTACGCCGGGGACCTGGAGGAGGCGGTCAAGAAGGCCTTGAGTCTGATCAAGGGAACCTACGGCATCGTCTGCCTGCATGCGGATCAGCCGGATCTGCTGGTCGGAGCCCGCCACGGCTCACCGTTGGTATTGGGCATCGGCGACGGGGAGATGTTCCTGGCCTCGGATGTGACCGCCATTATCAGCCACACCAAACAGGTCGTGTATCTGGAAGATGGCGAGGTGGTCAGCCTCAGCTCCCGGGACTACCGGACCACGGACCTCCACGATCAGGAGATCGAGAAGAAGGTCGAGCACATCTCCTGGGAGCTGGAGGAGATCGAGAAGGCCGGCTTCTCCCATTTCATGGAGAAGGAGATCTTCGAGCAGCCCGAGTCGATCAAGCGGGCCATGCGGGGGCGGCTCGATTTCGAGGAAGCCACCGCCCACCTGGGAGGACTGAATATGAGCACCCGGGATCTGCTCAACGTGGAGCGGGTGCGCATCGTGGCCGCCGGCACTTCCCTGCACGCGGGCATGGTGGGCATGTACCTGCTCGAGTCGGTGGCCCGCATCCCCTGCACCGTGGAGATCTCTTCGGAGCTGCGCTACCGAAATCCGATCGTAGAGCGCAACACCCTGCACTTCGTGGTCTCCCAGTCCGGAGAGACCGCGGATACTCTCTACGCCATGCGGGAGCTGCAGCGAAAGGGAGCCACGGTTCTGGGCATCTGCAACGTGGTGGGCAGCACCATTGCCCGGGAGACAGACGGTGGCGTCTACATCCACTCGGGCCCGGAAATCGCCGTAGCCTCGACCAAAGCCTTTACCTCGCAGATCACGGTCTTCTACCTGTTCACCCTGCTGCTGAGCCGCATGCGGGATATGTCCTTCGAAGCGGGACAGGAGTTCATCCAGAACCTGCAGAGCATCCCCGCCAAGATCGAGACGGTTCTCTCCAGGTCCAAAGCCATCGAAGGGCTGGCAAAGAAGTACTGCGAGTACCAGGATTTCCTTTTCCTCGGTCGAGGGATCAATTATCCGGTGGCCATGGAGGGAGCTTTAAAGCTCAAGGAGATCTCCTACATCCACGCGGAGGGCTACAGCGCCGCGGAGCTCAAGCACGGGCCGATCGCCCTCATCGGGGAAGATACACCCAGTTTGTTTCTGGTGCCGGATGACGCCCTGCGGGACAAGGTGATCAGCAACCTCAAGGAAGTGAAATCCCGCGGTGGCCGGGTGATCGCCGTGGCTGTGGAAGGAGACGAGGTTATAGCAGAGATTGCCGATGATGTAATCGAGGTCCCGCGGGTGAAGGAGTGTTTCTACCCGCTGGTGATGGTGATTCCCCTCCAGCTGCTGGCCTACTACTGCGCAGTACAGCTGGGGCGGGACGTGGATCAACCGAGAAACCTGGCCAAAAGTGTTACCGTGGAGTAAAACACACAGATTCCGGCTCGTTTTTTCAGCTGCTGTGATTATTGGCCTGCCTGGCGGGCCCGGGTGGTGAAACGCCTGCGGCGGCTCAGGAGCAGACGAGCCGCGCCGTACTGTTGAGCGGACCCACAGTGATCAAGGGCATCCCCGTATACGCTCCGAACAGGCTCCCCGTCTATAGAGGGGTGTACGCCCTGGGGGCAGATCTGGGAACGGAAGCGGAGCAAGGATCGGTGGAGGAAGCGGCGGCCCAGGCACGGCGACTCACGGTACTCTACACACGCCAGGATCTGTTCATTCCCCAGAACTGGATTTCCCGGCGCTGCGGCAGCTGGCGCTTGTACCAGGTGCCCGGCTACGAGACCTTCTCTCTCTGCTACCGGGACGAGGGCGGGTTTTTTCTGTATTTCCTTTTCCCGGATGCGGAGGAACCCGGCGATTGGTGCGCTTTCACCGCTCCGTTCATCGAACGATTTTTGTTTCTCTATAACTTCGTCAACCAGGAAAAGGACGTTCCCTTTCCCGCTATCCTGGAGATACGCACGAGGTGAGAACACGATCAGGTTCGATTAGATCTCAGGGGGAAGCGCTGACTGCGGCGATGCGGGTAAGGTAAAGCTACTGCTCGGGTGAGCTACTGCCCTGATACAGCAGGTTCTTCCGGAGGGAGCTTCTCCTCTATGCGGGCTTTCACCTTTTCCGCCAGGATCCTCGGACCTTCCGGCAGATCCGGAAAGTCTCCCGACTCGTACTTTGCCAGCAGAGCATCGAAGAGCTCCAGGGCTAGCTTGTTCTTGCCCATCTTGGAGTGCAGCAGGGCGATCTCGTACTCTGCCCAGATGTTGCGGTCCAGCTCTTCGGGATGCTGCTCCACCGGATATTGCTCCTGGAACTTTTCGTAGTAGGCGATGGCCAGGGCGTAGCGGCTGGCGTCCGTAGCTTCTTGAGCCCGCTGGAAGTATTCCAGAGGAGTGAGCCCCGCCTCGATCTCATCGGGTACCGAATAGCAGAGCGTCAAAAGGGAAACGACGGCTGTAATTACGAAAAACCTGGGGAGCAGTTGAAGTTTCATTAATAACTGTAGATCTCGTCCTTGATCGGCAGGTTCTTTTTCAGCTCTTTGAGGTAGTCTTTAGCGTCCCCCATGGGCTCGTAATGACCGCACTCTTCCAGGGTCCGACGGGCCACGGTAAAGTACTTGTAGACCTTTTCTTCACCTAGCTTCTTGCGCCACTGCCCGGCATCACAGCGCACGCGCAGATAGTACTGACTCCCGTTGCCGGCCGGAACCCTTACCAACTTGCAGTGGGTACAGTTGGCGCAGTAGATTCTGTCTCTTGATTTGGAGAGGCCTTCTTCTACCAAGCTTGCTGCTCTATGGCCGTTTGCCATTCACACCCCCCTCACCATTTCTGACGGCTTACATTATCATATTCGACTTTCTGCAGTCAATAGTTTAGGCCTACCGGGATGGTTTCGTCGTGAGACTGGCGGCTTCGGAATGAATTTGGCCGATCGCCATCCTCCCGTGAGCGATACGGGCCTACGGGGTGGTCTCGGTGCCGAGGGCTTTTTCGATGCTCTGCAGTTGCACTCGGAGGGCCGTATTGTTCGGGTCCAGAGCGATCGCCTGTTTGAGATACAGGCTCGCTTTGCGCAGCTCCCGCTGTTTCACGTACAGTTCGGCGATCTTGATCAAGGCGGCGTAGTTCTGTGGGTGTTCCATCAGTGCCTCCCGGACCAGGGCCATAGCCTCATCCGGGGACTGCTCTTCGATCAGGGAAGCCTGCAGTGTGAGCAGCGTGCTGTGCAGCGCCGGCGTCTCGGCCCGATCCAGACCCTGCTCGATCAAAGCCGCGGCCTGATCCGTTTGTCCTTCGGCTAGAAGCGCCCGCGCGAAGATCACCAGATTCTCCAGCGACGGATTTCCCTGGTACAGCTGCTCGGCGTAGAACAGTACCTGAGCCGGATCGCCCAGGCTCCGGTAGATCTCGATTGCCTGCAGCAGATCCTGCTGGGACTGTTCCTGTTCGAGGATTTCGGACAGATAGATCGCCGCCTGCAGCCAGCGCCGCATGTGCATGGCATTTGACAACAACAGCCGCAGGGTGGCCACCCGCCCCGGTTCCAGATCCAGAGCCCTCTGCAGCTTGTTCAAACCCTCGCCGCTTCTGGCCGTCTCCAGATAGATACGTCCGGCCAGCTCGGGGAAATCCGGCACATTCGGAAACTGGCTTTCAGCTTCGGTGATCACCTCCAGGGCGGCTTCCGCATCTTTGGCCTTCTCGTAGAGAAGCCGGGCTGTGAGCAGATAGGCTTCCCGGTTTTCCGGATGCTGGTAGAGCAGCAGGTTGAGGAGGCGGAGAGCCTGGTTCCAGTTGCCCTCGGCAGCAAGCACCCGGGAACGAAGCAGCATGGCCTCGGCCTGATCCGGCTCGACCAGCAGAACCTGAGCCACCGCTGCGGCGGCCTCCTCGAGTTGCCCGGATTGATAGTAGGCTTCGGCCAAATCGTAGCGGAGGGGGGTAGCTTGGGGCAGAAGGGCAACGCCCTGTTCCAACAGTGCGGTAGCCTCGGCGGCCTGGCCTTCCTGCAGCAGCAGTGCAGCCAGGCGTTGCCGGCCGGGATAGAAGGAAGCAGCCCGTGCCACGCTGCTCCGATAATAGGTGGCAGCCTGATCCTGCCTGCCCTGGAGCTCGGAAACGCGGCCAAGTAGGTAGGGGGGCAGCACAGAGGAGGGATTCAGCGCTTGGGCCTGTTCGAGTAATCCGCGGTAGCCGTTCAGACCGGGGATCTCCTCTTCCCCGTCGGAGGAGCTCAGGCGGGCGAAGAACAGGGGAGGAGTCACCAGATCGAAGAAATCCTGGCCATAAGCTGAGGATCCGGAGGTCGGTGCCCGGCCGGATCGGGCCCGGTCCAGGATTTCCAGGTACGCACCGTGGTAGGCTGAGAACGGGCCGCTGCCGGCCAGATAGTCCGTTTCTACCAAATCCGGATAGAGAAGATCGAACAACATCTGGGCAAAGGCGCCCTGCTCTTCCGCTGCGGGAAAGCTCTGCGCGGGTGCGTACAGCATCTCCATCGCCTCCCGCAGATCTGCCGGAGAGCCCACCTGGATCAGTCCCTGGGCCTGTTCCATTAACATCGGATCCGGACCCGCCGGGACCTCTTCGATCTGCTCGGGGACGCCGGCGCATCCCGCTAACAGTATAAAAACTACAAGAACAACAGCCGCTCCTGTCTTGGTGGCATATTTCATGTCCCGCTCCCCCAAACTGTATTGGACTGTACCACGTTCTGCGAAAAAAAAGAAGTTTTGGATACAAAGGCAGACGGTTAGCGGCTCTGTGGATCGGAATCTCGAACTCCGAGGTAGGGCGTCAGCGGCTCGATCACCATGTAGTAGCGGTTGGAGGCGTTCCAGAGTGTGAAGCCGGAGGAGGGGGCAGCCAAGGTACCCTCGATTTGCTCTGTCAGGTACAGGGAATACTCCGCCGGTCCCATGGCCAATTCCTCGCCGATCAGAAATGCCTGCACGTAGGGTCGCACTATGCTGCGGGATCCGACCATGAAAGCCGCCCGGGAGGTACCCTCTTGGTAGATCTTGCGGCCCCGCTCGAGGTAGGGCTCATCCTTCATGAAATCCCTGGGGAAGTGGGAGGGGTAGAACATCGGGCAGATCACGTCCACGTAGTCCGCCAGCACCTCGATACTCTGGCCGATCCAGTTGCCCATGCGGTGCCAGGAGTTGAAACCGTACAGGTCCGTACTGATCGGGATGTGGATCAGCTCTCTCGCCTGGGTCAGGAAGCTCTCCAGGGCGTCGATCCGGCTCATGCCCTCCGGCCGGTAGCGGTAGCGGATCTGGGAGAGGTTGCCGTCGGAGGGGAAGCGGATGTAGTCGAACTGGATCTCGTCCACCCCGCGGCTCTGCAGCTCCTCGGCGATGGCCAGATTGTAGCTCCAGACCTCAGGATTGTAGGGGTCCACCCAGTACTCGTTCTGCACGTACTTGTAGACCGGCTCCGGGGGGGCCTGCTCGGCAGACTCGCCATCCGCATCCGTCCCGTTGTCGTTGCCGTTGGAACCCGCCTCCGCACGCTCCTGTTCGCCCTCCGCCCCGTTCTCAGACCTGGGCTCCGGAGGGACCTCCACCTTGACGATGTAGCGCCAGGGCTGATCGGTCACGGCGTTCCAGGCGGCGTATTCGAAGTTGTTGTAGTTGTACAGCTGCCGATCCTTGAAGACCACCACCCGGGCGACGACGTAGATGCCCTGCCGGTGGGCTTTGTCCAGAAGCTCCTCCAGGACGAAGCGCTTGTTCACCCCGCCGATCTGCCTGGGAAACTCCAGCCGGGTGTCGTAGGCGATCCAGCCCATGTCGTCCTTGCAGTCCACCACCAGGGAGTTCATGCCGTTGTCCTTGATGAACTTCAGGTGGTTGTCCAGATCCGCGCTATGGGCGCGGAAGGAGGATACGTAGATTCCGAAGCGCTCCGAGGCTTTGCGAATCCGCTCCCGGCGGAAGGGATCCTCCTCTCTGGCTGCAGCCGACGCAGCCAGCAGGGAGTTCGCCCTGGAATCGATGCGGTACCAATTCTTGCTTGACAGCGGGTACTGCCACCGTGTGGTGTGGGTCTGCACACCCAGCTGCCAGGTTGCGCCGGTGGGGATAGCTTCCAGACGGTAGATCACTTCGGCGGACCGATCCCCGGGAAAATCCAGGCGGGTCCATCTTTTGCGATCCGGGCTTCCCTCGTACAGGCCGTGACCGAATCCGCAAGAGAAGAAGATCACCCCCTCCTCGGTGGGATGATAGCTCAGGCCGGATACCTCTTCATAGAAGCCGGCGCCGCGGTACAGAAAACGGGCTGACAGGGAGGGATCCTGCCAGCTGGCGCCCCGATCCGTGGTCTCGAAAAAACCGTTGAAGGATGTTCCCACCAGCAGGGTATTCGGATCCCGGGGTGAGAGGGCCACCGCGGTCAGATAGGAGGTCGAGCGGAGGGGTTTGTCGATCGCAACCTGCTGCCAGCTGTTCCCGTAATCTTCGGAGAGGTACAGCGCATCGGCCGTGGTGACCGCCACCCTGCCTTCATGGAGAGGATCTATATTCACAGCCGTGAGATGGCGGACCCGCTGCGAGGCTTCGCTGAAGGGGTAGACCACGCGTCGGGGCAGGCCGTTGTTGTGTTCCAGCCAGCTGTGGCCCTCGTCGAAGGACACCAGGAATCCCCGTTGTTTGGAGATCCCGTACAGGATCCCGGAAGGCGTTTCCAGGATCTGTTCGATGGTGAAGGCCCGGGTCGTGGAAACGCCCGGATTGAAGGCGGGAAGGGTTTCGGCCGGTTCAATCTCGGTTTGGGCGAGCATTTCATCGGGGTCTCGTTCCTGAGCCCCCAGGAGGAAGAGCATGCCTCCGGCGAACAGAAGCAGCATGAGGAACGATCCGAGGAAGAGAAATCCTTTTCTCATATACTGACGCCTGTCATGGCCCGTTTGCGATGGAGTGGTATGGTTACGTTGCATATTTGTATCGGCGCTGGTCTGTTTAATCTATACTATTTCACTAGGTGTAGCACGATTGGAGCTTTCTTGCCAAGGCTTCCCGCTCCGTGCTACACTGCTGATCCATATGGCATCTTGCTTCCGCCGGACAGCAGCGCGCACGGGCTGCTTAGTGCTTCTGACAACGATTTTGGTACTCTCAATCCTGGCCTGCCGCAGGGAGTATTCCCACTTTTTGGTGGGCAGCTTCGAGGAGAACCGGGATCTGCACACCCTCTTCGATCTACTCCAGCAGGAGCAGGAGGTAGGGGAGAACCGCTTCATCATCGTGCAGCAGATCGCCAACCGTCTTCACGGCGCCGCAGAGCTGGAAAAGCTCATCCTCTTCCTCACCAGCTACGTCGAGATCAATCAGAACGATCCTTACAACGCCTATTATCTCAATATCGTGGCCGCAGCCTATCGAGACCTGGGAGCGGAGCCCATGGCGGTGCACTACTACGATCGGATCTTGAAAAACTATCCCGATCTGCTGATCTCCGGGACCACGGTTCACTTTCAGTGCCTGCAGGAGCTGCTGAGGCTGGTCGAAGATCCCCACGACCGCATCGAATATTACAAGGAGCTGATCTCACGGTTCAGCGAATATGTGGATCCCGGTGCCACCTATTTCTATCTGGCCGAAGCCTACGAGACGGTGGGCGAGTGGGAGCAGGCCATCCGAGCCTATCAGAAATTCCTCAATTACCCGGAAACCGAAATCCCCGGATTTCCCCGCGCGCACGTGAAGGTTCGGGAGAAGGTGGAGTTCTACTTCTCCGACAAGAAATGGACCGTGGAGAATCTCGAGCAGCTGGTTGCGGCCATCAAACGCGCCATTCAGGCCCGCAATGCCCGGCAATTGCTGTCCTATAAGGCCCAGGTAAACTTTTTTACCGTGTCCTGGGCACAGGCCGATACCAACGAAGTCATTTCAATGGCCTTCGATATCGGCGCTTTCCTTCAATCTTCCCGGGTTCTGACCGATGATAAATTGGATATCGACTCCAACGCCGGGGAAGCCTTTCTGCGCACCACCCGGTGGTCGTACCGGATTCCGACCTGGTATCTCTACTTTCGTAAAGTGGAATTCCTGCCGGATCCGGAGATCAACGGACGATGGGAATGGGCCGGGATCTATTTCGGCGAAAAACTATAATCCTCTACATCTTCCTTCTCTGCCTTTTCCTCCTCTTTTGGGGGCCGCCCCCCAACTTCGCGGAATCGAGGGATACGGACTTTGGTCCGCTTCCCCTCAGACTCGACCACGACGGCCGGGCGGGATTGGAGATCGGGTCTGCGCTGCCGGCGCTGTCGGTGCCCGCGACTGAAGGGATCGCTGGAACAGAGCGGGCCGCCGGGACGGAAGCGACCACAGGATCGTGGATCGCGATCCTTCATGATCGCAGTGTGTCCCCCTCCATCGAGCTGGCCATTCCCGAGGACCCGGCGGTGGAGCAGTGGCGGCAGCGCATCCTGGCCATGGACAGCCGGGGCCTGCAGGACGCCCTGGAGCGGGGGCGGACCTACCGCCGTTTTATCTCCGAACAGCTGGCCCACCGTGGCCTGCCCCAGGAGCTGATCTACCTGCCGATTCTGGAATCCCACTACCGGGTTCGGGCCGTGTCCCGCTCGGGGGCCACGGGCCTGTGGCAGATCATGACCAACACCGCAGCGCCCCTGGGGCTGGAAAGGAACAGATGGGTCGATGAACGCCGGGATTTCTGGAAAGCCACCGAAGGGGCGTTGAACAAGCTCGCAGAGAACTACGCTACCTTCGGGGATTGGGATCTGGCCCTGGCCGCCTACAACTGCGGCACGGGACTGCTTTCCAGAACCATCGGCGCGAGCGGCCTGCGGGATTTCTGGACTTTGCGGGATCGGGGACTCCTTCCTCCGGAAACCGCGGCTTATGTGCCCAAATTCTACGCCCTGGTGTCGATCTGCAGCGATACTAGGACTTACGGATTGGAGACGGGCTGGGATCAGGGTCCGACCTGGCATCGTATCCCCCTGCAGCGCAGCGTAGAGCTGGCCCTGCTGGCCGAGAAGGCGGGTTTGCCGCTGCCGCTGATGGAGGAGGCCCATGCGGAGCTCGAGACACCGATCACCCCCCCTGCCTCCGGTGGAGCCTACTACCTCAAGATTCCCATGGAGTACAGCCCGCAGGTCGGAGAACTGCTGGCGGATCCGCAGGTCCAGCTGCTGCGCTTCACCTTTCACCGTATCCGCTCCGGAGACACCTTCTACGCCCTGGCCGAGTACTACGAGCTCACTGCCGCCCTGCTGATGGAGGCCAATTCGGGATTCGAAGCGCGCTCCCTGCGGATCGGAGAACAGCTGCGTATACCCGTGTTTTCCGGACGCCCCGTCAAAAGCGAGCCGATCGTGAGCCTGTCCGAAGCCGATACGGCCTCCTTTACCGCCACCCATACCGTGGTGGCCGGAGACACCCTATGGGCTATCTCCCGACGCTATGGCACTACCGCGGAGATCCTGGCCTGGGCGAACGAACGTAGCCTTGACGCACCGCTGAAACCCGGAGAAACTTTGAATGTGCCTCCGGAGGAACAAGCGGAAGCGCAATTGCCTGGGCAAACACCGGTGCCAATGTCTGTACAAACGCCGGTGCCAATGCCTGCGCATAGAAAAACGCCAATACCCGTGGAGGAAGGAGAGTCGCGGTGAAGCGGATCGGCATTTTCCTCATCCTGATGTTCGCGGGGCTGGGCGGGTACCTCTGGGGTCAACAGGAGGGGATGGTCGTGTCCCAGCGGGTCGATTGGGAGCGGGGAGCCCTGATCCTTCAGGTAGCCCAGGCCATCGATGCGACCACCTTCAATCCGAGCAGCCGTTTCGAAGTTGAGCGGGAGATCGAGCGGATCCTGCCCGGCCTGTTCATGAGCGCGGTGGTGCAGATCCCCTTCGATTCTTACAGGACGATCGGCGAGCGTCTCAAGGAGGATCAGAATCTCTTTCAACAGCTGGAAAGCTCGGCTTCAGCCTCGGCCTCCAAAAACTACTCCCGGGTTCGGGAGGATCTGCAGGAAATCCAGGTGCAGTACAGTTTTCCCTTCTACGGCGACGGGGGTTTTGTGGTCCCCCTGGTTACCCATAACCGGCCCTACCCCGTAGAGCGAAAGCTCGGATTCGTACCTTCCCGTAACTTCACAGGCCTGATTATCTATGCCAAGGGAGAGCTGCCCGCCCATGGCAAGGACATCCACCAGGCGGTTCAGCCCGCCGTATTCCCTACTCTTTACGATGAGGATATGAATCCCGTTCTTTCCGTCGAGATGTGCGACCCCGCCTATTTGAAGCGATGGGGCATGGTGGCCTACACGGATTCGGAAGAGGACAGTGCCTTTCTGCAGCGCATCGGGACGGCTCCTCTGCGCACCGTGGCCCGGGGGGTGTTCGGCATCAACGCCACGGACCTTCTGCTTCCCATGGAGGCGGTGGATCGAATGCTGGTGCGGGAGGCCAACCGTAGCTTGCTGGCCCAGGGACGGGTGCTGATCGTAGTCGGTTCCAGCGAAGATTGACCTTCCCTCGGGTTTCCGTTTATCCTATTCGCCGACCCATGAGCCTTGGTATACGGCCCGTTCAAGCGAAAATCCTCCTTCCCCTGCTGCTCCTGAGCGCAGCCCTCATCCTTGGCTCCTGTGCCCGAACCATTGGGTACGGATTGGTGCTGTGGGCCGGAGAGGAAAGCCCGGTTCGCACCGGAGAGATCCTGGCGGTGCGCCAGGAGTCGCAGATCCAGCAGACCTATCTGGTCCGGTTGCCCGGGACAAAAGAGCTGGCGGAGATTCCCATCTGGAGGATGCGCCTGTTCTCCAATAAAGAAGACGCCATCCGGGGAGCCGAGGAGTATGCCCCCTTTCAGGAGATGTACGCCTATTCCCAGCGGGAGGGATTGCCTCTGCGCGAAAAGGCCGATCAGGAAGCCCGGAGGGTGTACAAGCTGGATGAAGGTCAGCTGGTGAAGGTTCTGTCTCGGGAGGAACAGCAGGTCACCGTGGGGAGCTACGAAGACTACTGGTATCTGGTTCTCACCGAGGACGGCTACGAAGGCTGGTGCTTCGGCTACTATCTGCCCGTGTTTAGATCATCCGAGGATCCGAAGGAGGAGGTCAGGGAGCTCATGGCGCGGGACCCGATGCTGGAGGCTCTGTTGGAGACGGAGTGGAGGCCGGAGTACTTCCAGGAGATGGTGGACAACGGTCGTTTTGATCTGACTGCCTTCGGTACGCAGTTCGGATTTTTCGTGGATCCGGACAACAGACGGCTCCGGTTGGTCGTGGGTAAACGTTCGTACAGCTACGAGTATGAACGGTTGGAAAACGTGGGAGCCAATCGCTACGTATTCGAGGGCCCCGGAATCAGTAGAGGGGGCATTCGGGTAAACATGCAGACCAGCGAGCGTATCGTAGTCACCTACACCGTCGCTGATCAGGTGCTCAGCACCGTGTTCATCGCATTTTCCGAGGATATCGAAGAACTCGTCACCCAGGAGAGGGAGCGCCGCGAGAGGTTGGCGGAAAACTTCAGCTCCCGGGGCCGGATCCTGCGCAGCAGCGCCTACGGAAACATCGTTCTGGAAGGGGGTATGCGTTTCCGCTGGGAAGAGTTCGGCAGGCTCGGGGAGCAGATCTTCCTTAGAAGCGTTAGGGGTTCGGGCACCGTAGATTTCCCCTATTACCTGTCCAGTCGGCTGCCTGGCGCCTTCGACGGAGTAATTACCTTCCGTTTCAATGAATACGAGCCGGATCAGGGGACCACCTTCCTGTACTCCTTCGATTCCTCCGGAGTTCGTTTCGAATATGTCCGTCCCCAGGGCATCGAGAACCTCGAGGTGGTGCGCCGAGACGGCTCACCCCTGGTAATCTACTTCAGCTTCGGCGGTTCCTGATGTCTTCGGTTATCCTGTCGGAGGTGAATCTCTCCTTCGGCGAACGCTTTATTCTCAAATCCGTGAATCTCAATCTGCCCAAGGGCCGTAAGCTCGCCCTGGCCGGAGCCAATGGCAGCGGGAAGTCCACGCTTATGCGTATCCTGATCGGCGAACTTAAACCCGATCTGGGCGGCGTGGTGCGGGAGAAAAACACCCGCATCTCCTACATGCCCCAATCAGGAGTTCAGAGCTCCTCCCTGAGTCTCCATCCCCGTTCCACCGTGTACCGGGAGGTGGAAAAAGCCTTTGCTTCAGACGCCGCGCTGGAAAATGAGCTGCGGGATGTCGAGCAGCAGCTTGCAGGCCACAGGGAGGATTCACCGGAGCTCACCCGGCTGCTGGAAAGGCATCACGGCCTCCAGGAGCAGTTGGAGTTCTCAGGGTATTACCGCAGAGCCGCGGGTATAGAGCGGGTACTTGAAGGCCTGGGCTTCGGCAAGGGGGAGTTCGATCAACAGGTGGGAAGTTTCTCGCAGGGCTGGCAGATGCGCATCAGTCTGGCCAGAGTGCTTTGCGAGGGCGGGGACCTGTTGTTGCTAGACGAACCGACGAACTTTCTCGACCTGGAGGCCCGCACTTGGCTGGAGGGATTCCTGCAGGAAACCGCGGCGGGTGTGCTGGTTGTTTCCCACGACCGTTATTTTCTCGACACGACGGTCCATGAGGTGGCCGAGCTCTATCAGGGCAATCTGACGATCTACCCGGGCAGCTTCAGCAGCTACGAGCGCAAGAGGATTCAGGAGCTGGAGCAGATCGCCGAGGCCTACGAACAGCAGCAGGAGGAGATCGCCCGAACAGAGCTCTTCATCCGCCGTTTTCGCTACAAGGCTACGAAGGCGCGTCAGGTGCAGAGCCGCATCAAAGCCCTCGAGCGCATGGAGCGAATCGAAGCGCCTCCGGTGCACAAGAGGCTGCATTTCTCCTTTCCCCAGGCACCTCGATGCGGCAGGCTGAGTGTCCGCATAGAGGATCTGGCCAAATCCTATGGTGAAAAAATGGTGTTTGCCAACGTAAGCCTCACCCTCTCGCGAGGGGAGAAGTGGGCTTTGGTGGGCCCGAACGGGGCGGGCAAATCGACCCTGATGCGCCTCATGGCCGGCCGGGAGAATGCTGATTCGGGCACTATCCGCTACGGCAGCGGCGTGCAGTTGGGCTTCTACAGTCCCGAAGAGGTAGAGAATCTGGAGGAAGGGAAAACCATCGAGGAGCTGGTAACCTCCTGGGCACCGATGGAGATGGTTCCCCACGTGCGCTCCCTGCTGGGTGCCTTTCTATTCCGGGGCGAGGAGGTCTACAAGGCGGCGGCTGTCTTGAGCGGAGGGGAGAAGAGCCGGTTGGCTCTTTTGCGCCTGCTGCTGCAGCCCGCTAACTTGCTGTTCCTGGACGAGCCGACCAACCATCTGGACCTCCAGAGCAAGGATATTCTTCTCGACGCCCTCAAGCGCTACAGCGGAACCGTGGTGTTTGTTTCCCATGACCGCAACTTCATCGATGCCCTGGCAGATCGCGTGGCCGAGGCCGGGGGCGGGCAGGTCCTTCCCTACTCCGGGGACTACGCTTACTACCGGTGGCGTAAAAACCAGGAGGAGCAGGAGACGGTTCCCGTCGGCTTGTCCGGGTCCATGGAGTCCCCTGCAATCCCTGGTGCCTCCCAGCAGCTGCGGGATCAGAGCAAGGCCCAAAAACGGGAGCAGCGCCGGCTGGAGCGGGAGGAGCAGGAGCTGCTGGCTACGCTCGAGGCGCTGGACAGCGAGGGATCGCAGCTGGAGCACCTCCTGGCCCAGGAGGAGGTGTACCGGGACGGGGACCGGGTCAGAGAGATCAAAGAACAGCTGGAGACGATAGCCGGCCAACGGGAAGGATTGATGAAGCGCTGGGAAAGGGTGGACAAACAACGTGCAGAGATCTAGGTGAGGGAGTGATACAGGATGAAAAATAAGAACTTCGACAACCACCGCACCGTAGGATTCGTTTCCTTTCGATTTTCCGGAACCGACGGGGTCAGCCTTGAAACCGGCAAGGTCGCCGACGTGCTCCGCCGTTGGGGTTATCGCTGCGTGTTCATGGGGGGAGAGCTGGACACACCACCGGAGGATTCCTTCCTGGTCGAAGAGACGCATTTCCAGCATCCGGCGATTCGTGAAATCTATCAGGAGTGCTTCGGACAGGCAAGCCGCCCCCCCGAGTTGACGAAGCGGATTCATGAGTACCGGGCACTGCTCAAGAAAAAACTCTACGAGTTCATCCGCAAGTTCCATATTGATATCCTGGTTCCCGAGAACTCTCTCACCATTCCCCTGAACGTGCCTCTGGGGTTGGCTATTACCGAGGTCATAGCCGAGACCAGCATCATGACCATAGCCCATCACCACGACTTTTTCTGGGAGCGCAAGCGTTTTCTCAACAACTGTGTGTGGGACTATTTGAACTCCTGTTATCCCCCTCACCTGAATACGATCCAGCACGTGGTGATCAACTCCTCCGCTCAGAACCAGTTGGCCCTGCGGACTGGAATCGGGGCCACCCTGATTCCAAATGTCATGGATTTCGAGCATCCGCCGGAGCCGCCGGATGAGTACACCCGGGACGTGCGCAAAGATCTGGAGGTCGGAGAGGAGCAGCTGCTAGTGCTGCAGCCCACCCGGGTGGTTCAGCGCAAGGGAATCGAGCACGCCATCGAGCTGGTAGCCCGCCTGGGCAGAAAGGCGACCCTGGTGATCTCCCACGCTTCCGGGGACGAGGGCTACGAGTATCAGCAGCGGGTCCGGGAGTACGCCGAGATGCTCAATGTGGATGCCCGCTTCGTTCAGGACATCATCTCCGATGAGCGGGGCACTACCGCGGACGGCCGCAAGGTCTACTCACTCCAGGATATCTATCCCTACGCCGACCTGGTGACCTATCCGTCTCTGTCCGAAGGATTCGGAAACGCCTTCCTGGAGGCGATCTACTTCAAGCGTCCGATCCTGGTGAACAACTACTCGATATACTTCTTCGACATCAAGCCCAAGGGTTTCGACGTGATCGAGATGGACGATTTTATCACCGAAGAGACCGTGCGCCTGACCCGAGAGGTTCTGGACAATCCGGAGCGTATCAGAGACATGACCGAGAAGAACTACGCTCTGTGCCTGAAGCACTACTCCTACCGCATCCTCGAGGTCAAGCTGCGCCACATCCTGAGCTCCTTCTGGGGCCAGCGCTAGGCAGGCCGGCGCTAGGCGGGTTAGGATTAGGCGAGCCGGCCCTATACAGGAGGCCATCCGCCTATCCGGTTCCAGCCCCCTTCAGGATCAGCTGAACCAGGGCTTTTCTGCCCCCGGTTGTGGTAATGTCGATCAGGGGAAATCCTTCCAAGGTCTCCCAGCCTGAATCATCGCCGCTCGGGGATGCTGCCCGGACGGATCGTACAAAGGATCCGGCCAGGGCAAGGATTCTGTCCCTGGGGACACGGCGGACCCGCAGGGTCTGCTCCCAGGCTGAAGCGTCGCTAAGGCACACGATCACCGCCGCGGCGGACCGTGCCTCCCCCCCCTCGCTGATGATGAAATCCACATCTTCCGGTACGCGGCGAAGCATATGCCGGAAGGACCGTGATCCCCGTTCCAGGATCAGGCTCTCTTCAGCACCCTGCACCAGTACGAAGCGAGCACCGGATTCGGCCAGAGCGAAGGAATCACCGGCGCGGTTGTCCAGACGCAGCTTGGCCACGTGGCTGGACTTGAGGGCTGCCACGGAGTAGCCACGGGCGATCAGGTCGGCGATGACGGCGGTGCAAACCGTGGTTTTGCCGCTGTTTTTCAAACCCGTCACGCAGACGAGGTAGGGACTCTGTTTCACAATGCCCCGATCTTAGCCTGCCGGGGGCGGAAACACAATGCCCGCTCGCTCGGCTTGCCGGATTGAGGCGGAATCAGGTACATTGCCTTAAAACATCACTGGCATAGCCATCGATATGCGGAGGTAAGGATATGGAGCGGGAATTGGAGATCCGGGTCGGAGACAGACGAATCGCCACCAATGATTTCACAAAACAGATTATCATCAGTGCGCTGACGGGTTTACTCAAGCCCCTAAAGCATGTAGATACGGAGAAGAATATTCAGATCACCATCGGAGCGCTCAAGAATTAGATGGATTCGGCTATCCCCCTCGAAGTTCTTCTGTTTATCGCCCTGCGAGCCGTGGCCAGGGCATTTCCGGAAATTCTCTCCGTGTACAACGGCAGCTTTAGAGTCGATACCAAGGAGGATCTGTCGCCGGTTACCGAAGCGGACCGGCGATCGAATCGGATCATCACCGCCGAGTTGTCGGAGCACAGCCCCTATCCGATCCTCAGCGAAGAGGGCAGGAAGATGCCTTTTACGGAACGCAGGAGCTGGCGGCGATTCTGGGTGGTGGATCCGCTGGACGGGACCAAGGAGTTCGTGAAGAGAAACGGGGAGTTCACAATCAACATCGCCGTCGTGGAAGGGAACTCACCGGTGCTTGGGGTGGTGTACGCGCCCCTGCCCGACCTGCTCTACTTCGCCTGGGAGGGGGGCGAAACGCCCAATGGTGTGCGCAGCAGCTCACGTAACGGTGTACGCGCCGGCTCGTACCGGCTCGAAGGTTTTGCCGGATTGGCCGCTCGCATCCCCGAGGATATAGTTGAGCGGGCCACGAAGCTGTCTTACAAGAGGCCCTTTTCCTTCGACGAACAGCGCAAACGAGAGAAAGTCACGGTTATCGGCAGCCGCTCGCACCGGGGCCGTCATTTCATGAGCTACGTTCAGGAGTTGGAACGGCGCTACGCGGAACGGGTGGAGGTCAAGATCAGCGGCAGCGCTCTGAAACCCTGCCTGGTAGCCGACGGCAGCGCGGATATCTATCCCCGCTTTGGACCGACCATGGAGTGGGACACGGCCGCGCCCCATGCGGTGGTTCGAGGAGTGGGCAAACGTATGGTCGCCTACGACAGCGGCCGCGAGTTGGTCTACAACAAGGAAGAGCTGGTCAACCCCTCATTTTTAGTGTACTAAATCTACGGTACCAAAAAATCAGACAAAATTACCAGACATTCCGATTGCAACAATATTGACACATGCTTTCACAGTGCGTATGCTGAGATAATTAGAAGTGAAGAAATTCACGATATAGCTCCAGTAAAATCACCATAACGTGAAAAATAGAGCAGCATAGAAGCTTCAGGAGGCACACAGGCATGTCTACAGAAGATACTGCGTTGATCACAAAAGTCGTGGAGGAGTTCGGCAAGGACCCCCATCGCCTGATGGACATCGTCAGGGGTGTTCAGGAGCAGGCCGGGTATCTGTCGGATGACGCCGTAGAGGGCATCGCTGAGGCACTCGGTGTGCATCGGGTGCAGGTGGCGGATATGGCCAGTTTCTACACGTTTTTCGACCGTGAACCCAGAGGTGCCTGTACGATCCGATTGAGCAACTGTGTTGTGGATCGGATGCATGGCATGGAGGACGTTGCCACGGCCTTCGAGAAAGAGTTGGGTATCCGCTTCGGCCAGACCACGCCGGACGGAATGATTACCCTGGAGTACACCTCCTGCACGGGCATGTGCGACCAGGCTCCAGCAGCCCTGATCAACGGCATGGTGGTAACGGGATTGAAGCCCACGGACGTACCGGCCATCGTGGCGGCCATCAAGAAGGATGGGGGAAAGGTTAGTAAGAGCGAGCTGTTCCCCAACGCAGAGGTCCAGTTGAATCTTCGCCAGGCCGGAACGGTGGTGACCGCACCCTTCGAAAACGGCGCGGCTATCCGAAAGGCTGTGAACATCAGTCCCGAGGAGGTAATCGAAGAGATCAATAAGAGCAAGCTTCGCGGCCGAGGCGGTGCCGGTTTTCCTACCGGCATGAAGTGGAGCTTCTGCCGCAAGGCTCCGGGAACTCACTATATTATCTGCAACGCTGACGAGGGGGAGCCGGGGACCTTCAAGGACCGCCTGATTCTTACCGAGCAGGCGGATCTGCTGTTCGAAGGAATGACCATCGCGGGTTACGCCCTCGGTTCCACCGAAGGCCTGCTGTACCTGCGGGGGGAGTATAGTTACCTCTGGCCGCATCTGGAACAGGTCCTGGCTCGCCGCCGAAGACACGGACTGCTGGGTGAGACGATCTGCGGCCGGGAAGATTTTAATTTCGACATCCGCATCCAACTCGGCGCCGGGGCCTACGTCTGCGGTGAGGAATCCTCCCTTATCGAGAGCCTCGAGGGCAAGCGCGGAGCGCCCAGAGACCGCCCGCCCTACCCGGTGCAGAAAGGTTATATGAACCAACCCACGGCCGTGAACAACGTGGAAACCCTCTGCTGTGCCGCAAGAATACTGGAGAAGGGCGGCGAGTGGTTCACCGGCTTCGGTACCCTTGAATCCACCGGCACCAAGGTGCTCAGCGTGTCCGGTGACTGTACCCGTCCCGGGATCTACGAGGTGGAGTACGGCATCACCGTGGACGATCTGCTGGACCTGGTGGGGGGTCAAGATGCCCAGGCCGTGCAGGTTGGCGGTCCTTCGGGTCAGTGCCTGGCCCCCAAGGATTACGGCCGGAAGATTAGTTTCGAGGACATCCCCACCGGCGGATCGATCATCGTGTTCGGTCCCAAACGGGATCTGCTGGAACAGGTCTTGACCTTCACGGAGTTCTTCGCAGAGGAGTCCTGCGGCTGGTGCGTTCCCTGCCGTGTGGGAACCACACTGCTGAAGATGAAGCTGGAGAAGGTCCTCGACGGAAAGGGTACGGCGAGCGATCTGGAGGAGCTGAAAAAGCTCGGCAATACCGTTAAGGCGATGAGCCGCTGCGGGCTGGGCCAGACCGCAGCTAACCCCATATTGACAACCCTGCAGAACTTCCCCGCCCTGTACAAACAGCGCATCACCGAAAAGGATTTCATTCCTCAATTCGATATCGAAAGCGCCTTCAGCGACTACTGCGAGATCACGGGTCGGAAGTTCGAGGAAGTAGAGGAGTAGATTAGCGATGGCAGAAACAGTGAAAATTATCATTGACGGTAAATCGATCCAGGCCAAAGCGGGTCTGACGATCCTGGAGGCGGCCAGCGAAGTGGGAATCTACATCCCTCACCTGTGCTATCACAAGGATCTAACCCCGGGCGGCCACTGCAGGGTGTGTACGGTAAAGGTGAACGGAAAGCCGATCAACGCCTGCACCATGATCGTCGGCCAGGGCATGGTCATCGAGAACGATACCGAGCAGCTCAACGAAATGCGCAAGAACATCATAGAGATGCTCTTCGTGGAGGGCAATCACATCTGCCCCGCCTGCGAGAAGAGCGGAAACTGCGAGCTCCAGGCTCTGGCTTATCGCTTCCAGATGATGGGCCCCGGCTACCCGTACCTCTTCCCCAAGAAGGAGCTGGACGGCAAACATCCCGACTTCTATATCGATCGCAACCGCTGCGTGCTCTGCGGGCGCTGCGTGCGCTCCTCCCGCGAAATCGACAAGAAGAACGTATTCGGCTTCGAGGGTAGGGGGATCAACAAGCGGCTGACCATCGATGCCCGTCATGATCTGTCGGAAACGGATCTCAAGGCGGCGGACAAGGCGGCCAGCTACTGCCCGACGGGCAGTTTGATGGCGAAGCGGGAAGGCTGGAAGATGCCCGTGGGAACGCGCAAGTTCGATAAACAGCCGATCGGTGCGGACATCGAAGGAAAGAGAGGTTGATCATGGCCAAGGTGAAGGTAGCAACAACAGCACTGACGTCCTGCTTCGGATGCCATATGTCGATATTGGATATAGACGAGCGCCTGCTCGATCTCCTCGAGCTGGTGGAGTTCGACAAGTCTCCCATCGACGACATTAAAGAGTTCACCGGCATGGTAGATGTGGGGATCATCGAGGGCGGCGTCTCGAACGACGAGAACCTCGAAGTGGCCCGCAGTTTTAGGAAGCACTGCAAGATCCTCATTTCGCTGGGGGAATGCGCCATCCAGGGAAATATCCCGGCCTATCGCAACATGGTGCCCCTGAAGGAATGTCTGGAGGAGGCCTACTTCAACGGACCCACGGTGGTGAATCCATCGGGGAAGATTCCAGACGATCCGGATATCCCCATCCTGATGAACAAAGTCTATCCGGTTCACGAGGTGGTCAAGGTGGACTACTTCATGCCGGGCTGCCCGCCTCCGGCGGATCAGATCTGGGCGATCCTCTCGGCACTGCTGACGGGAAAACCGATCGAGCTGCCCTACGAGTACGTGAAGAAGGATTAGAGGAAGGGTCTATGAGCACAGCAACAAAGGATAAGGGAAAGAAAATCGTCATCAGCCCCGTGACCCGGGTCGAAGGACACGGCAAGGTGACAATCCGCATGGATGAGAAGGGCAAGGTCGACTACGCCCGTTTCCACATCGTGGAGTTCCGCGGGTTCGAACGCTTCGTGCAGGGAAGGTTCTACTGGGAAATGCCGGTGCTGATCCAGCGACTGTGCGGTATCTGTCCGGTCAGCCACCACCTCTGCGCCGCCAAGGCAACGGACATGATCGTGGGGGCGGACAAGATCCCGGTTACAGCGGAGAAGATGCGCCGCTTGATGCACTTCGGCCAGACCTTCCAATCCCACGCTCTGCACTTCTTCCACCTCGCCTCACCGGACTTCCTATTTGGCTTCGACGCCGATCCGGCCATTCGCAATGTGATCGGAGTAGCCCAGAAGCATCCGGATCTAGCTAAGATGGCGATCCTGATGCGCAAGTACGGCCAGGAGGTGATCAAAGCCACCGCGGGCAAGAAGATCCACGGCACGGGGGCGATTCCCGGAGGAATCAACAAGAATCTTTCCATCGAAGAGCGAGATTTCTTGAAGAAGGACATCGATCAGATGCTGCAGTGGTCCGTGGACGGCCTGGAGCTGTTCAAGAAGGTGCTCCACGGGAACCTCGACTATCTTGTCAATTTCGCCGCCTTCGACTCGAACCACCTCAGCCTGGTGCGGGGGGACGGCTGTTTGGATATCTACGACGGGGTCTTGCGCGCCAAAGCCGCTGACGGCAAGATCATCTTCGACCAGGTGCAGCCCAAGGATTACCTGGAGTATATCCGTGAAGAGGTTCGCCCCTGGAGCTACATGAAGTTCCCCTTCATAAAGAGCCTGGGCATGGAGAAGGGCTGGTACCGGGTCGGACCGCTGGCGCGGATCAACAACTGCGATTTCATCGATACCCCGATGGCGGAGAAGGAACGGCAGGAGTTCATGAGCCTGACAAAAGGCAAACCCAACAACTCCTCCCTGGCTTATCACTGGGCCCGGCTGATCGAGCTGCTCTACAGCGCCGAAAAGATCAAGGAGCTGCTGGACGACAAGGATCTGCAGGGCAGCGAGCTGGTGACCGAGGGCAAACATCGGGACGAGGGTATCGCCATTCTTGAGGCACCCCGGGGAACCCTGTTCCACCACTACCGTATCAATAACACCGATCAGATCGTCATGGCCAACCTGATCGTGTCCACGACCAACAATAACGAACCGATAAATCAGGCCGTGGAGTGGGTGGCCCGAAACGAGCTGGAGGGGAAGAAGATAACCGAGGGCCTTCTCAACCACGTGGAAGTGGCCATCCGGGCATACGATCCCTGCCTGAGCTGTGCGACCCACGCTGTGGGTCAGATGCCCCTGATCATCCGCCTGGAGAACTCCGCCGGGTCGGTGGTCGACGAACGTATCAAGGAGTAGATACGGCCATCCTGATTCTTGGATACGGAAATCCGGGACGGCAGGATGACGGGCTGGGTCCGGAGATCGTGCAGGAGCTGGAAAAGGTCCAGCTGCCCGGGTTGATCCTGGAGGCGGACTACCAGCTTTCCATAGAGCATGCGGCCGACCTGGGGCAGGCGGAGACGGTGATATTCGTCGATGCAGCGGTGAGCGGGCCCGAGCCTTTTGAACTGAAGCGGCTGGAGGCTTCCGGGAGCATCGAGTTTACGAGTCATGCGCTCGGACCGGAAGCGGTTCTGGCCATCTGCGCAGACATCTATGGGTATACGCCCCAGGCGTTGCTGGTCGCCGTTCGGGGGTACTCTTTCGAGTTCGCAGAAGGTTTGACCGACAAGGCCCGGCAAAATAAAGCCAGGGCTCTGGAGACAATTAAACTACTGATCGATCAGTGGAGAGGGAAAGAAATGGCAGCTGAAACCGGAAAAACGATTATCATTATCGACGACGACCCGGACATCCGCAAGGCTACCCGAATCGTGCTGGAGTCGGCAGGTTTTGTGGTAGGCGAAGCCTCCACGGGGGAGGAGGGGCTCAAGGTAGCCCAGAAGATCAAGCCGGATGCGATCCTTCTGGATCTGATGATGGAAACCGTGGATGCGGGCAGTAAGGTCTCCACCCAGCTCAAGGAGGGGGGATTCTCTGCACCGATCTTCCTGCTGAGCTCAGTCGGGGACGCGGTGCGTTACAACATTGACGCCCAGGAACTCGGACTGGCCGGCATCTTCCAGAAGCCCATCGACCACAATACGCTTCTGTCCACCCTGAAGGCGGAGCTGGGTCTGTAGGACCGTCCGTACCACCGGCAGACAGATCTGGCGGGCAGATCCGACTGGTTTCATGAACAGGCCCGGGTGGGTGAAAGCCGGGGTATTCGTATTTATATTCCTGCTGGTAGCGGCGGGGCGCTGGATTGCCTCCTCGGCTGCTGCTCTCCGTTGGCCCGCAGTCCTTTTCTCTGCCTGCTGCTACGGTCTGCTGGCGGCGGGAATCGCCGCCTTTATCAGCGACCTGATCCTGGTGCGCTCCCTCCTTCAGCGAAAGATCCTCTTCATCAAGATCCTCGGCGCCGTACTCATTACCGTGGGGGTAATCGATGGGATGGTTGCGCTTTCCGGGCTCACGGCGCTGATATCCCTGCTGTTTGCCGCCGCCCTCGTCGTGATTCTGATGGTGACGGATGCGGCCGGATCGGCGGGCTCCGAGTTGCGCGTAAGCATGAGCGAGCGATTGCCCAACCGTTACCTGCGGCGGCGGCCGCTTAAGAGCGTGCTTGAAACACTGCTGCGGCTGTTTCCCTTCCCCGAGCCGGTCGGGCTGTACAGAATCGGGTCCGCCGGGGGCCTCCACCCCGGGGGCGTCTACCCCGGGGGCGTCTACCCCGGGGGCGTCTACCCCGGAGTGCATCCTCCCGTGCTGGTGACCGGGAACTTCGAGCTTACCCTGCGCCGCGTCTGCTCGGCCCTGCGGAATCTCGACTGCTGGCTGCTGGTTTGTGAAAGCCGGGGTGTGAACGTCTGGTGCGCCTCCATGGCCGGGTATTTTACCACCGATTCCGTGGTCCGGGCTATCCAGACGACGAATCTGGCCGAGCGAGTGAGCGGGCGTACTTTGATACTTCCCCAGTTGTGCGCCTCCTCGATTTCTCTCGAGGAGCTGAAAACTCGGACCGGTTTCAGTGCCCACTTCGGTCCCCTGTACATCCGCGATATGCAACGATTCCTGAAAAATCCTTCCGACCCGGCCATCCGCCAGGCGGATTTTCCTCTGGGAGCCCGCCTGGAGATGGCTCTGGGCTCGCCGCTTCTGCTCTCTATCGTGGTGACGCTGGTCTACAACTTCATTGGACTGGGACATCTGCTGGTGGTGCTGCCCCTTCTTTATCTCGCCTCCCTGATCCAGGGATTCATCTTTCCCGTGCGGCCGCTGAGGCGGATCGGGCCGTGGGCTCTGCTGTACGGCGCAGCGCTTTTTCTTCTGACGGGGCTGCTTTCCCGGGCCTTGTTTCCCGACCACCTGCTTCTCTACGCCGTGACCGTCGGAGTGGGAGCGTCCTATCTGGTCAACGAGTTCAGCGGCTGGTCCCCCCTGCTCAAGTACAGCCTGATTCCCCGTACAAAGCCGGAGGTATGGGTGGACACGACGGTGTGTATTGGCTGCCGGCGCTGTGTGGATGTTTGCCCCCGCGGAGTGTTCCGCATGGAGGCAGAACGCTCAGTGGTGGTGGCGGAGCATCGCTGTGTACTCTGTCGTTCCTGTTTCAGCCAATGCCCTTCGGGGGCGGTGAGGCACTCCCATGATCCGAAGGAGCCTACTCGCTCTTTCCCTGGATCCGCTCCTCCAGCTCCTTGAGGCGTTTGCTCATCGTGTTGATCTGAAACTCTATCGAGTTGAGTACCCAGAACTGGAAGTGATCTACTTTGGACTGGCGATGGATCATCCAGATGATCTTGAGGGACACTAGCAGCAGGGCCAGCTCCATCGACAGGAAGCGGGGAATCGTGGGCAGGGCAAAACCTGTGATCTCCCGCACGATGTCGAAAGCGAACAGGCCCAAGACAACCACCAGAAAGATGATGTTGATCAGACGATCCTGGCGTTTGGAGGTGGCGCCTCCGATCTGGCCGATTACTTTGCGAATCCGTTCTTTCTCGGTTCTGTAATGGTCTAGCTCCTGGCGGAGAATCTCGGCTTCGTTCATACCCCCAAGGTTAGTCGCCCGAGCCTCCTCCGTCAAGCCGGAGATATTTCCCTTGATTCCCGGTCGGAATTTGATTTTATTTTTTAAGAGCAGGAGGTAGTTTGATGACAGCAAACAATCACGGGAAAATTCGGCTCGCGGCGGCGGGCCTTTTCATAGTCCTGGGTATTCTGGTTTGGATTCTCGCCGGCTGTGTCGGGCAGCAGCAGGCTGCAACGGATACGCCGGCTGCGGCTGAGGCACAGGTTGCGGTTGAGACGCAGGCTGCATCAGCGGCGGACGCTGAGCGGAGTGCCGCGGCGGCGCTGTCCCTTGAGACGCAAATTCCCGTCGACCCGCAGGTGCGCCTGGGTCGGTTGGACAACGGTCTGACCTACTACGTGCGCCCCAACCGTGAGCCTGAGAACCGGGCGGAGCTGCGCCTGGTGGTGAACGCCGGCAGCGTGCTGGAGGATGAAGATCAGCTCGGACTGGCCCATTTCCTCGAGCACATGGCCTTCAACGGCACCGAGCGCTTCGAGAAACAGGAAATCGTTGACTATATGGAATCCATCGGTATGCCCTTCGGTCCGGAGGTCAATGCCTACACCAACTATGATGAAACCGTATATATGCTTCAGATCCCAACCGAGGATCCGGAGATTATGGAGACCGCCGTAAAGATCCTCGAGGATTGGGCCCATTTGATCACCCTGGATCCCGACGAGGTGGAGAAGGAAAGGCCAATCATCGTGGAAGAGTGGCGCCTGCGTCGTGGTGCTGAAGCGCGTATGCGGGATCGGCAGTATCCCATCCTGCTGAAAGATGCCCGCTACGTGGAACGAAAGCCGATCGGGGAAGTCCAGATCATCGAGACCGCCCCCGTGGAGGCGATCCGCCGATTCTACATGGACTGGTACCGCCCGGATCTGATGGCGGTTGTTGCGGTGGGGGATTTCGATGCCAGCTGGATCGAGCAGACCATCATTAAATATTTCAGTAACCTGCAGCCCGTGGAACAACCTCGGCGTCGAGTGATCTATCCCGTGCCCGACCACCCGGGCACCCTCTACGCGCCGGCCACGGATCCCGAAGCCACCTCGACACGGGTGAGCCTCTACGTAAAAGCCAAACCTCAGCCTCAGGATACGGTAGGAGACTACCGCCGCGAGCTGGTGGAATCCATGTACAACAACATGCTGAACGAACGCTTTGAGGAGCTGACCAAGAAAGCGGATGCCCCCTTTACCGGAGCGGGGTCCTTCTCGAGCAGATTTATCCGCTCCATGGAAGCCTACGTTCTGGCCGCCCGGGTTCGGGATGCCCGCATCTCCGAATCCCTCGAGGTGTTGTTGACGGAGACCGAGCGCGTACGCCGCCACGGATTCACCTCCTCGGAGCTACAGCGGACCCGGGAGCGTTTTCTAACCTGGATCGAGCAGGTCTATCGGGACCGGGAGAATATCGAATCCGAAACCCTGGCGGAGAGCTACGTGGGCAATTATCTGGAGGACGAACCGATCCCGGACATCGAGTTCGAGTATCGCCTGTTCCAGGAGTTCGTCCCGACAATCACCCTGGCGGAGATCAATCGGCTGGCTTCAGAGCTTCTGCAGGAGGACAATCGGGTCGTTTTGGTCAACGCCCCCGAGTCCGAAGTTGGAGCGGTTCCGGATGAGGCTGGCGTCCGGGCCCTGTTTGCCTCCGTGGCGGGGAAAGATATCTCCCCGTACGAGGATCGGGTGCTCGATCAGCCCCTGTTCACCGCACAGCTGGAGGAAGGAAGGATCAATGAACGCAGGAGTTTTCCCGAGATCGGCTTCGAAGAGCTGCTGCTGTCCAACGGTGTTCGGGTCATCCTCAAAGTCACCGACTTCAAGGAGGAGGAGATTCTATTCGGCGCCTTCAGTCCAGGCGGGCACTCCCTCGTTCCTGATGAACGGTATGTAGCAGCTGCAACAGCTGCTAACATAGTGAACGAGGCAGGATTGAACGGTTTTGATGCCATCTCCCTGCAGAAGAAGCTCACCGGCAAGGTGGTGACCGTCGATCCCTGGATCGGCGAGCTCTACGAGGGGATGCGGGGAAGCACCCGGCCCCAGGATCTGGAAATCCTCCTCCAGCTGATCTACCTCTACTTCACGGAGCCGCGGCGGGACGAGCAATCCTACCTGGCCTACAGGCAGCGGCTGTTGAGCATGGTGGAGAACCGGGAGTCTTCACCCATTTCGATCTTCTGGGACACGGTGCGTACCGCCATCTCACAGGACCACTTTCGCTCCCGACCCTGGACGGCGGAGGTTCTGGAGGAGATGGATTTGGATATGTCGCTTCAAGTCTACCGGGAGCGCTTCGCCGATGCGGGGGATTTCACCTTCGTGTTCGTGGGCAACTTCGATCCCGTCCGTCTCGAGTCCCTGATCGTCAGTTACCTCGGGTCTCTGCCCTCCGGAGGCCGGGTCGAGAGCTGGCGGGACGTGGAGATGGATCCCCCGGCCGGAATCGTGGAGCGGGAGGTGAACAAGGGACTGGAACCGCAGAGTCGGGTGCAGATCGTTTTCGGAGGAAGCACCGCCTGGTCTCTGCGCAGCCGGCTGCAGCTGGAGGCTCTGAAGCAGGTGTTGGATATCACTTTGAGGGAGAACGTGCGGGAGGAAGCCGGCGGATCGTACGACATCGGAGTGGACGCGGAGCTCAATCGTTACCCCGACCAGGAGTACTTCGTCTATGTCGGTTTCGGCTGTGCTCCGGATCAGGTGCAGATCCTCACCCGTCTGGTGTTCGATCAGATCGCCAGGATTCGCGAGCAGGGACCGGCCCAGAAGGATGTGGACAAGGTAAGGGAAATTCTGCGTCGGGAGCACGAGCAGAACCTCAAGACCAATGACTACTGGCTCGGAATTCTGCAGCTTGCCTACATCAACGATCTGGATCCCAAGGTACTGCTGGATTTCGATGCTCGTTTAAAGAGTATCACCGTCGACACGCTTCGCAACATGGCCGTAGAAACCCTGGATCCGAACAACTACGTGCGGGTCGTGCTCAATCCGGGGGATTGATGCTCAAGCCTGAAAGATTCGAAAGACAAACAGCAGATAGTAGAGGGAGATTCCGAGCATAACGGCCCCGGCAATCCGGTTGATCACCGCTTTGTATTTGACGAGAAATCGTACGATCCTCCGACTCACCGTCCCCGATACCAGAGCGATCACGAGCAGAGGAAAACCGATTCCCAGGGCAAAAAGTAGGAAGTGAAGCATGTTCGTCAATAAGTGGGTGGTTGTGGTCGCTAACGCTTTTGTGAAGAAAGCGGCGATCATCCCGGGATTGCAGGGAGCCACTATCGCTCCGAAGAAAAATCCGTACAGCAACGCTGCGAGATACGGATTGTTCAGCGAAGGGATCCTGGTGCGCGGGAGAAGCTTGCCCGCGTCGATATCGAAGATCAGCAGAACACCGATCACGGCCAGGGCTGCGAAGGCGAGTGGCGAAACGACCCGAATGACTCTGGTCAGGGACGTTCCAATGAGGGTGGTGAACACCAGCCCGACGAGGAGCATGAACAGGATTACGCCACCTGCCACCAGCCCCCCGAACGCCATGGATTTTCCGCGGTTGGTTTCCCCGGCCGAGAGTTTGCGGGACAGAAAGCTCAAGAATCCGGGATAGAGGGGCAGCACGCATACCGCGGTGAGCGGGGTAAGCAGCCCCAGTATGAATGTCGAGCCCAGATTGATCAGGAACTGCATCCCCGTTGGATCTCCTCTCGCAACGTGTCAGCTCGCTTGACTCCTCTCTTTAAGAGCCTTGCCTCCTGGTCATCGTCCTCGCAGATCAGTACGATCGGGGAAGAAGGGGCGGCCACGATCGCAGTGCCGAACTCGTCGATCAGAGCCCGAATAAGTTCAGGCGGAGCAATAGCGTAGAGCCAGCTGAAGCCGTTTCGGGATGCATGATCCCGCACCAAATCCTCATCTTCGTTCGGGTCCACATCGATACTGATGGAGATCACCTGTTCACCAATCTCTTGGTGGAGCTCCTGGATCTCCTTCTGCTGTTTGCTGCAGACTGGGCACCAGACGGCAAAACTCTCCAAGAGAACCGGTTTTCCCTCGAAGTCGGAAATACGAAATGTCCGGCCGCTGGTCACGTCCCGGAGTGGAACGTCCCTCCAGTCCTGGGCGGACAGAGGTCCGCCCAGGAACATTCCGACGATGAGGAGCGCAATTCCCAGCAGGTGTGCTGATTTCAGCGTGCTTGTCATCGTATCTATCCTCCATCCAGATCAGCCGTCGTACACCAGGGTGTCCGGGTGGAAGGCGTACCAGGCGAACCAGAAGTCCCGCTCTTTTACGATTTCCTGACCCGAGTCGAGATTGGTAAAGGTGACGATTCCGGCCGCATCCCGGTTGATCCGGATCCGTATGCCGGCGACGGTATCCTCGAAGCTGCCCTTCTGTACGACATCCTCCTCCTTGTACGCCTTGTACACGCCGTCGAGTTCGATGCCGAAGATCACGGTCTTGGGGTGGATTCTCTGATCTTCATTTTCGACGGGGAACATCAGAAAGGAATCTTCGTAGTAGCTGCCGTAAGGATCGCGTCCATACGGTCGAGAGAAACCGGTATCCTGGCTAAGAACCTCGGAATCGGGATGCGCGGCTTTCCACTCTCTCCAGGTCACGGTGTCGATGGAGACCTCGGTGAGCTCTTGACCTGTCAGCTCGCCCACGATCGCCTTTCCGTCGATCTGGGTCCACCAGGTATCGGTTTTACGGTCGTACATCACCAGGTTGGAGTTGTACAGTTTGCCGGTGGTGCCGAACTCCACAGCCTCGCCACCCAGAATTCGTTTGTAGGCGATCCCGGATCCGCACAACGGACAGTAAGTGACCAGGATCGGGTCTCCGGCGATGGTGTCGTTGACGATCTCGTGCCAGACGAGGATCTGAAAGGGATAGACCCGTTTGATCCCCTTGTAGTCGATGGCCAATACCAGCTCGTTGTCCTCGATCCAGCGATCCGCTTCGGACACGGATACGAACAGCGGATTGTCTATCGAAGGGATGCCGTCCTTCGGCGGTCCACCGCTAAAAA
Source organism: Spirochaetaceae bacterium (assembly GCA_020353535.1). Lineage (GTDB taxonomy): Bacteria > Spirochaetota > Spirochaetia > SZUA-6 > DRHE01 > JAFGQJ01. The sequence continues at coordinate 2,160,195 of CP070696.1, forward strand.
TTTTACTGGGGTCCACGATGTACTTCACCCCTCTGGAATCCACCTTGATCGACGATTGCTGCTCCTCTACGGTGCTCGCTTGAGCACAGCCCAACAGCGCGACCAGGACCAGGATGCCTATAGCGAATGCAGTTCTTTTCATGTTTCCTGCCCTCCAATCTGCTAGTGAGATGCTCCTTGAGGGTTTTCTCTTACTTTTTTGATAAAGAACGGCGAAAGTCACCTGGGCTGTGCCTTCAGGACCGTAGGCTTGATAGAGGAATTCCTCTCTGATAGAATCATACCCGGATGGAGCAGCGAAGCAATCGAGACTGGCTCGACGCTCTCAAGAAACCCGGTCCCGAGCGGGATAGGGCTCTGGCAGATCTGCGCTCCCTGCTGGTGAGGGGTTTGAACTACGCCTTGCGGGGCTGGCGCCGCACCGCCGGAAGGGACTTCGAAGCCCTGGCGGAGGATTTCTGCCAGGAGGCCCTGCTGCGAATCCTGGACAACCTCGACAGCTTTGAAGGCCGCAGCCGCTTCACCACCTGGGCACACAAGATCGCCGTTCGGGTCGCTTTGACGGAAATGCGGCGAAAACGCTGGCAGGATGTGTCCCTCGACAAGTTGGTGGCCGAGCAGGGGGTGGTGTCCACGATGAGCTCGGATGAAGCAGGGCCCGAGGCCGAAGCGGAGCGTTCGGATCTCATGTCCTGGATGAAGCGAATCATGATGGAAGAGCTGACCGAAAAGCAGCGTACCGCCATCTCCGCGGTTGCTTTCGGGGGCATGCCTCTGGAAGAGGTGGCCCGTCGCATGGAAACCAACCGGAACGCTCTGTACAAACTTGTACATGACGGGCGTGTGCGCCTCAAGCGCCGTCTGTCCAAAGAGGGCATGAATCCCCAGGATATCCTGGCGAGCATGGGGTAGAGGTAAGATTCGGAATGATCAGTTCATCAAAGGGCTGGATGAAACTTGCAGTGCTTTTAAAGAGCCTGTTCTCGCGCCGCACCCGACGAGCCATGAAAGAGGTCAAGCGCTTGAAGGGCATGATCCATATGGTCGACTCCACGGCGGACATTGAAATCGCCTGTGAGGAAGCCTACCGTCTGCTCGATGAATACGCAGACGCACTGCTTCTCGGCGAAGACACGGCGGCTCTGCTGCCGCAGGTGAAGCATCACCTGGAGATGTGCATGGACTGCCGGGAGGAATTGGATGCGCTGCTGAGTGCTCTGCGGGCCACAACCGGGTAAAAAAAACCGCCCCGTCGCTGCGCGCGGGGCGGATCAACCTGTTTAGTCTGAAGATTCTTAGTTGCTCTTTACGTCGATTTTACGAGGCTTGGCCTCGGGCTTCTTCGGAATATTCACTACGAGCAGTCCGTTCTTGAACTCGGCTTTGATTTTATCCCGCTCTACATCTTTGGGCAGGACGAAAGTCCGGGCGAACTCGTTGTTGCGACGCTCACGAATCAGATATCCGTTCTTCTTCTCTTCCTTGCTCTCCTCTTTCTTGGAGGAAAGGGTCAGAATGTTGTCTTCCACGTTGAGCTCGATGTCCTTATCGGTGAGCCCCGGAAGCTCGACTTCCATCTGGTACTCGCTGTCCGTCTCCCGTACATCCACCGCGGGTGTGCGAGCGTTCCAGACCGCCGTATCGGTGAAGAAATTGTCCAGAAGCCCGTCCCAGTCAAACAGATTGTTAGGTCGGGTGTATCGAATAAGTCCTCTCATCTTGAACCTCCTGTGCTTCTTTAAGCTTTTCTTAGCTATCAATGAATATGCAGGTTTCGTGCCAAACGCGCGGGGCCGAACTTCCTTCCAATAATTCTATATATTAAAATAACTTATGAAAATTGCCGCTGGTACGGCTCCTGGGCAGGCTCGAGCTTTTCTGACGAAAAAGGGTCATTTTAACGCAGTGTGTCGTATTGGCTTGGAAAATGAGTCAAGTTGACCCAGTTAGGAAAGATTTGACGAGCTGAATGGCTTCAGCAGGGCTGTCAGCCTCTTTGATAAAGAGACTCTGGCCGCGGTTCTTGTCGGGATCGAGCCGCCAGGAGCGCAAACCCACCACGGGGATACCGGCGGCATTGGCCAGCGCAATCTCCGATAGAGTCCCGTAGGAACCGGCTACGGCGATGATCGCCTGGCTGCTCTTTACCACCAGCACGTTTCTGGCTTCCCCAAACCCCGTAACCACTGAATAGCTGAGATAGGGATTGCCGGCCTCGCGGGAGCCGCCGGGTAGAATGCCCAGGGTTACGCCATTTTTGGATCGCGCTCCCCGGCAGGCCTGCTCCATGACCCCTCCCATGCCGCCGCAGACCAGGGTCCAGCCCTGTTCTGCGATGCGGCGGCCCACCTCGAAAGCCAGGCCGGCGATCTCTTCGTTGCAGCGACGCCCGCCGATCACCCCCACATATACGCCGCCCATGATTCGGTCCGCTATTCTATTCCCTCTACCACCATATCGCCGATTTCAGAGGTCGAGAAGCCCGTCTGTCCGGCATTCATGCTCTTCATCTTCCCGATCGTCGTTACTACCGACGCCTCAACCGCATCCGCCGCCCGATTTTCCCCGAGGACCTGGAGCATCATGTGTACGGCCAGGATGGCGGCTACCGGATTGATGATTCCCTTTCCCGTGTACTTGGGAGCCGAGCCTCCGATGGGTTCGAACATCGACACCCCTTCGGGATTGATGTTGGCCCCGGCAGCCACGCCCATCCCGCCCTGGATCATGGCGCCCAGGTCGGTGATGATGTCCCCGAACATATTCGTAGTCACGATGACGTCGAACCACTCGGGATTTTTCACCATCCACATGGTGGTCGCATCCACATGAGCGTAGTCGGTCTGAATGTCAGGGTACTCTTTGGCAACTTCAGTAAAGGTCCGCATCCACAGGTCATGGGCGTAGGTCAGTACGTTGGTCTTGGCACAGAGGGTCAGCTTCTTGCCCTTGTTTCGCTTTCGGGTGTATTCGAAGGCGTAGCGGATGCAGCGTTCCACGCCCTTGCGGGTGTTGATCATCTCCTGGATCGCCACCTCGTCCGGCGTACCCTTTTTCAGAAATCCGCCGATGCCGGCGTACAGACCCTCTGTATTCTCCCGCACCACCACGAAGTCGATCTCTGCCGGCCCCTTGTTGGCCAGGGGAGTCTCCACGTTGGGATAGAGCTTTACCGGCCGCAGGTTGATGTATTGATCCAATCCGAAGCGAAGAGCCAGGAGGATCCCCGTCTCCAGGATGCCCGGCTTTACCTCCGGATGTCCGATTGCACCCAGATAGATAGCCCGGAAATCCTTGAGGGTCTTTAGAGCGTCTGCGGGCAGCACCTCTCCGGTTTCAAGGTAGTGCTTGCCCCCGTAGTCGAAGTGGGTGAACTCGAATTGGATGTTGAAACATTCGGAGACGCGTCCCAGGACTTTCAATCCTTCCCGGATCACCTCCGGACCGGTCCCGTCACCGGGAATAACCGCAATCTTGTACATGGTGGATCAGAGTAGCCTTCAAGCGCGCTTCCTGTCAAGGAAGATGGCGGCGTGGGCGCTGTTGTAGTCCCGTACCATGCGCAGGAGCAGCTTTCGAGACGATCCCAGGCAGGCGTTCAGCCAGCGCCGGTAGTGTTTGAAGAACTCGTCGGAGGGCAGAGTGACCAGACGTTCGGCTGCGAAGAAGATCCGCCTTCCCGGATACAGTACGAAGCCTCCCTGAATGATGCCCTTCAGATAAATCCGTTTACAGTAGCTCCAGCACCATCTGTTGAAACGGCAGTCCTGCAGGAACACGAAGCCGATCCGCTTCAAAGCGGTTTGTGCGATCAATTCGACGTGGGTCTTGCCGTACCCGCCGTAGTACCAATACGTACTACGGGGATTTCTGGCGGTCTCCAAACTGCAGACGGTCCTGATCATCCGCCCGCGAAACCGAATGTCGGGCGGGGCGACGTCTCGAGGTACGGCCATCCGGCACCCCGCCGAAGGCTGTGCGACGTCTCGAGGTGTGGTCTTCCGGTTGATCAGCGAAGGGGGCAGCAGCGATCTGGCCGACCCTGTTAGGTACAATTTCGCTGATTTACGCATTTTTTTCCCGGCAGAGGGCGTTTCAAGGGATCGAAGCAGCCAGAGTATTCGCGCCTCCGCCAGGTGCTGCACCCTGACCTTTGCAGCCGCACTGGAGATATGCAACTCCTTACCGATTTTTGTAAAGTTCAGGGGAATCCCCTGCCAGGTGGCAATAACCGTCAAAGTCTCCCGAAGGCTCTCACCATTCACGACTCAACTTCTCGCTGTCTCCGTGTTTTTTTGCCTGCTCCTACCCTCAGGAAAACGGTAAAATTTGACGTAAAACATCAGATTTTCCCCGAATTCCGAGTCCCGCCGGACATATGCGCATATGCCCAAGAGGGAGAAGCGGTAAAATTTGACGTAACACATCAGATTTTCCATGAATTCCGTACTTTGCCGGACATGCGTCCGCATTGAATAAACGGTAAAATCTGAAGTTTTACTTCAATATTTCCACCAAATCTGAGGGTATGAGGGTTTGGCTTCAAGTTCCGACATCGATACAAAACCATTGCGCATTGTGGCAAACTCGGGTTATACTGTGGGTGAACCTGTTTGGGAGGGGACACTATTTCTCACAATACAACCGTCGCAGAACGAGTTCGTGCGCGGGGAGTTTTGCCTCAGAACCGGAAATACCTGGGCTCGAAGTATCGATTGCTCGATTTTCTGATCGAGACGATAGTTTCCCGGACTGGAAGGATCGATGTTTTCGTCGATCTGTTCGCCGGCACGGGTGTTGTAGGCAACGCTTTCAGGGCACATGCCGCGAAGATCATCGCCAACGACCTGCTGTACTCCAACTATGTAGTAAACCGCGCCTTTCTGACCTCCACGGCGGCAACGGTGGATATGGATAGGGTGGCTTCCCTGATCGAAGAGCTGAACCACAGCGCTCCGAAGGAGGATTATGCCTACGCCAACTATGCCGGGACCTACTTTACGGCGGCGAATGCCGCCCGCATCGACGGCATTCGGGAAGCCATTGACATCCAGTATGCAGACCAACGCTGCAGTGAGCAGGAGCGCCTGATTCTGCTCGCCAGCTTGCTTTACGCCATGGACAAGGCGGCCAATACCGTCGGCCAGTACGATGCCTTTCTCAAACACATCGACAGTGGCGCATCTTCCGCCAGAGCGGACAAACACCTTATCGACAGCAATGTTCACAAGCCACTGCGCATGCGGCTTCCGGAGGTCGAACTCGTCGGAAGCGATAAAAATGAAGTTTTCAACCTGGATGCCAATCGGCTTATCCACCGCCTGGAGGCGGAGGTTTTGTATCTGGATCCTCCCTACAACACCCGCCAGTACGTCGATTGTTATCATGTTCTCGAGAACATCCTGCGCTGGGACAAACCAATCCTGAGGGGCAAGACCAAGAAGTTTCAGCGGGACCACCTGAAGAGCCGCTATTCTCGCAAGAACGAGGCCGCTGTGGCGCTTGAAGAATTGATCCGGTCAGCCAGGGCGGAGCATATATTCCTGAGCTACAACAATGAGGGAATCATCCCTGAGCCGACGATCCGCCAGATTCTCAGTGGTCGGGGAATCCTGGAGGTCTTCTCGCGGGAGTATTCCGTGTTCGGAAATGGAGCGGGAAGCGCCCGCAAACGCACCATGGTCGAGCGTATTTTTTACTGCCGCACCAAGCCACTGGGTCGAATGACGGTGCCAGACCACCAGGTAACGGAGCCAGATCACCAGGCCACGGCGACAGATCCCCAGGTGACAGCATCAGCCCGCCAGGCCACGGTGACAGATTCCCAGGTGACAGCATCAGCTCGCCAGGCCACGGTAGCGGGCTCCAGTGGTAAAATCGAGCTGTTCGACGAGCGCGGAGAGAGCCGGGGCTTCTATTCCCTGCGGAACCGACTCAATGATTTAACGGGAAAAGAGTGGGTCTATTGGAGCAAGAGTGTCATCAACAAGCAGTACCCCCCTAATCTGCAGCACAAGCTGCGCTCCAGCCACGGCGGACAGAAGCCTCCCGATCTGTGTGGAGATCTGATCGAGGTATTCACAAAGCGCGGGCAGAGGGTGCTGGATCCCTTCGCCGGTGTGGGAGGAACGCTCCTCGGCGCCGCTATGCGCGGCAGAGCTGCGGTGGGCATCGAGATCAATCCGCAGTGGATCGAGATCTACCGCAAGGTCTGTTCACTGGAGAGCATCCAGCAGCAGAGGATGATCTGCGGGGACAGCCACAGGATTCTTGACGAGTTGGCCCGGGATGGCGAGCAATTCGACCTCATCCTCACGGATGTGCCCTATTGGCGCATGGACAGGGCTGAAAAAAGCAAGGGAAAATACAAACGGGTCGGGGAACAGCAGCGACCGGTCCGCCAGTCTAAACTGGCCGCATTCAATCAAACCGGCTATCGGAGTAAAGAGCAGTGGCTCAGAGAGATGGCCCGCATATTCGCCTCCTCCGTAGCGCTGCTAAAGGAGCGCGGGTATCTGGTCGTATTTATCGGGGACATGTATCACAGCGGCCGCTACCACTTTCTCAGCTCGGATCTGGCCTCGATCCTGGTCGAGCTCGAGCTGGTCCCCAAGGCCAACCTGATCTGGTACGACGTGAGCAAATCCCTTCACATCTACGGCTATCAGTACGAGTACATCCCCTCGATGATTCATCAGAATATTCTGGTGTTTCGCAAACAGACGTGAAGATGTAGAATGGTCCGCGGAGGAAACCATGGCCGGAGTATTCAAAACGTACGACATCCGCGGGATCTACGGTAAAGGGATTGACACCGCCCTGGCCTATAATGTGGGCCGGGCATTTGCCCGCTGGTCGAAGAAGGACAGCTTCATGATCGGCTACGATGCCCGTACCTACTCGGAAGAACTGTACCAGGCGCTCGGACACGGGCTGGTGGCGGAGGGAAAGAGGGTGAGGGGTATCGGGATGGTCACCACCCCCCAGCTGCACTACTACCAGATGGAGGAGGGATACGGAGGGGCTGTCATGGTTACCGCCTCCCACAACCCTCCGGAGTACCACGGATTCAAACTGTACGATGATCGGGGAGGATCCGTCAGCTACGACAAGGGTTTGAAGGAGATCGAGGCGCTGATTGCCGGGATAGGGGAGGAACCCGCTCGCAGAGGCGGCAGCTTCGAGGAGGCCGACCGGCTCGATGAGTACATCGAATTCGTTACCTCCCCGCTGGAAGGTGAGAAGATCGCCTCGAAAGTGGTCATCGACGTGGGAGGTGGTTCGGCGGGAAGGGTTTTCCGCACCCTGAGCGATAAACTGGCCCTTTCCAGCTACATCCTCAATGAGCAGCCCGACGGATCCTTTCTCAATCGGGATCCCAATCCGCTGAAACCAGAGAGCAGGATTCATGCGGCGGCTCGGGTGCTCGAGCACGGTGCGGACGTGGGCGCATTGTTGGACGGAGACGGCGACCGGGTCGTTTTTCTCGACGAACATGGGGAAAGCGTGGCCAACTACTACATTGCAGCCCTGATCGCCGAAGAGCTTCTCAGCAAGCAGCCGGGAGCGGCTATCGTATACGATTTGATCTCCTCTCGGGCTCTTCCCCAGCGCATTGCGGAGCTAGGCGGCAAACCTGTAGTCTCTCGCGTGGGCTATACCTTCCTTTACGACGCCATGATCGCCGAAGGGGCCGCGTTCGGCGCCGAGACATCGGGGCATGTGTACTTTAAAGTCACCGAGAGCTTCTACACCGAGTCCGCGGCCTATGCCCTGGCGGTCCTGTTGAAGCTTCTGCACAGGCGCCGCAAACCGCTCTCGAAACTGCTGGAGCCGTTGCGCGAGCGCTATCATCAGTCGGCGGAAATCAACATCGAGATCGGCGATAAAGAGGGTGCTTTGGCGGAAATTGAGCAGCGATATCGGGGTGCCGGAGCTACCATCGGCAAGCTGGACGGCGTGAGCGTTGATTTCCCCGAATACTGGTTCAACGTGCGACCAAGCAACACCGAACCTCTGATCCGCCTGCGTCTGGAGGCGGTAAGCCGCCAGTTGGCCGAGCAGAAGACCAAGGAAGTGGTAGAGTTCCTGAAGAGGTTTACCTAGTAACGTGGCTGGAAAACGGAATAAAGACGAATCGTTCCCGAAGCGCAAAATCGAAAGCACAGCCGTGCAGGAGCTGCAGCAGCTTCTGCAGGCCTCATTAGAGGCCACCGGTGACGGTATCCTGGTCGTAGATAATGACGGACAGATCATTCTTTCCAATGAAAGGTTCGCGGATATGTGGCGGATCCCTCGATCGATGATCCGGGACAAGGATGATATCAAAATCCGCGAGTTCGTCATGGATCAACTGACCGATCCTCAAGACTACCTGGAAAAGACCCGCGTGCTCTATGATCAGAGCGAGGAATCCACGGATATCCTGACTTTCAAGGACGGGAGGATTTTCGAACGCTACTCCGCCTCTCTGCAGATCTCCGGTGCCATTGTGGGTCGGGTGTGGAGCTTTCGGGATATCACAGCCTACACAGTAGCGCAGCAGCGTCTGGAGAGAAGCGAGCAGAAGTACCGGGACCTGGTGGAGAATGCCGGCAGCATCATCCTGCGCTGGGACACCAGAGGTGTCATCACCTACATCAATGAGTACGGGCAACGGCTGCTTGGCTACACAGAAGGGGAATTGGTAGGACAATCGGTGATCGGTACCATTGTCCCCGGCCGGGATTCCTCCGGGCGTGACCTGGTGGCCATGATCCAGGGCATTACCAGCAATCCCAATGAGTATACCTACAATGAGAACGAGAACATCACCAAGGAGGGTCAGTCCATCTGGGTGTCCTGGTCGAACAGACCGATCCACAACGAGAGAGGACAGCTTGTCGGTGTCCTGAGTATTGGAACCGACATCAGCGAGCGCAAAAAGCTTGAACAGCAGCTCTTTCAAGCCCAGAAGATGGAGGCCGTAGGTCAGTTGGCGGGGGGGATCGCCCACGATTTCAACAATATGCTGATGGTAATCAACGGCTACTGCGAGCTGCTCCTGGAAGATATGCATGAAACCGACGAGCTGCGGCGGGATATCGAGCAGATAAAAGCGACCGCTTCTCGAGCCGCAGCCTTGACTCGTCAGCTGCTCGCCTTCGGGCGACGTCAGGTTGTCCAGCCCAAGGTTGTGGATATAAATAAGCTGCTTTACAACAGCCAGGAGATGATCGGCAGGCTGGTGGGGGAGTCGGTGATGCTGAAGGTGCTCCCGCGGAACAACTCACTGTATATCTACGCCGATCCGGTCCAGATCGAACAGGTGATCCTCAATATAGCTGCCAACGCCAGGGATGCGATGACCACGGGAGGAGAGCTGATCTTCGAAACCAATACGATCGACATCAGCAACCAGGAGGCCGGAGAACGGTATATGGTTCCCGCGGGAAGCTACGTTGTGTGCACGGTCAGGGACACGGGAATCGGGATGTCCTCGGAAACGCTTGAGCATATCTTCGAGCCCTTTTTTACGACCAAGGATCCGGGCAAAGGCACGGGATTGGGATTGTCCACGGTTTACGGAATCGTCAAACAAAACGACGGCTATATCTTCGCCGACAGCGAGCCGGGTAAAGGCAGCTGCTTCACCATGTATTTCCCTCTGGTCAGCGAAGAGGAGATCGTCCGCAGCGAGATGCCGCACACGCCCGAGGAGCAGCTCCGGGGTTCCGAGAGGATTCTTCTGGTGGAGCGCGAAGCTAAAGTTCGCCGCTACACCAAGACGGTGCTGCAGAAGTACGGGTACGGTGTAGAGGCCGCTGCCAGCGCCTCCGATGCTCTGGGTTTGGGCAAAACCTTGGAGGTGGACCTGCTCATTACCCTATGTGAGCTTGAGGAGACCAGCGGTGTCGAGCTGGCGGAAAAAATTCGGGAGATGCAGCCCGATGTAAAGGTGCTCATGATTTCGGAGGCATTCGGGTGTGAATCAGCTGCGGACTACGACACGATCAGCAAGCCTTTCACCAGCGAAGCCCTGCTGCGCAAGATCAGAAAGATCCTGAAATGAGAATTCGCTACAACGCACCGGTGATCCTCACCTATACGCTGCTTTCCACCGTGGTGCTGATCGTTAATCAGATCCTGGGGGGATTTACCGAGGCCTTCTTCGTATCCTATCCCACTTTCAGCGGCTCCTTCCTCGACTTCCTGCGCCTGTTTACCCACGTCGTCGGGCATCAGAATTGGCTGCACCTGATGAGCAACTTCAGCTTCATCCTGCTGATCGGACCGGTCCTGGAGGAGAAGTACCGCTCTGCACCGCTGCTGCTGATGGTCCTGGTGACCGCCCTGGTCACGGGGATTCTCAACATAATTTTCTTCTCAACGGGATTGATGGGAGCCAGTGGCATCGTCTTCATGCTCATCCTGCTCAGCTCCTTCACCAACATTCGCTCCGGAGAAATCCCTCTGACCTTTGTCCTGATCGTCGTTCTGTTTCTTGCCAAGGAGGTCATCAACGCCTTCGCCGAGGACAACATATCCCAGTTCGCCCATATCATCGGCGGAATTTGCGGTAGTTTGTTTGGATTTCTTTTCACGAAAGTCAAACAGCCGACAAACGGCGTGATCTCCGATTGAATGGAGGGTCCTGTTTGTAGTATTTTAGCCACGAAAGAGGAAAGTGGCCTCTGAGGAATGTGAACTCTATGGTTGATAAATTGGAAAAGATGAGCGAACGCTACCAGGAGCTTCAGAACCTGGTTTCCGATCCGGCGGTCATGAAGGATCAAGGGCGCTACAAGGAGCTGATGCGGGAGTTGGCCGGCTTGGAAGAGGTCGTCGATCAGTATCAACAGTACAGGAAACTGAAAGCCGAAATCGACGATACGGCGCAGATGATCAAGGAAGGTGGGGATGGGGAGCTGGTGGCCCTGGCCCGTGAGGAGCTGGAGACCCTTCAGGAACGGGAGGAGGAGATGGAGAAAAAGCTGAGAATGCTCCTCATCCCCAAGGACCCGCTGGACCTGAAAAACATAATCATGGAGATTCGTGCCGGCACCGGAGGAGAGGAAGCCGGTCTGTTCGCAGCCGATCTGTTCCGGATGTACTCCAAATACGCAGAGTCTCAAGCCTGGAAAATAGAGATCCTCTCCTCCCACGAAACCGAGATCAGGGGATTCAAGGAGATCATCTACTCGATCAGCGGAAAGAGCGTCTATGCTCAACTGCGCTACGAGAGCGGAGTGCACCGCGTGCAACGCGTTCCGGTCACCGAGGCGGGAGGCCGGATACACACATCTGCGGTGACCGTGGCGGTTCTTCCGGAGGCGGAACAGACGGAGATCGAGGTCCGGGCGGAAGATCTGCGCGTAGACGTATTCCGCTCCTCAGGTCCGGGCGGACAGAGCGTGAACACCACCGATTCGGCGGTCCGCATCACCCACCTGCCCACCGGGCTGGTGGTGACCTGCCAGGACGAGAAGTCCCAGCACAAGAACAAGGCCAAAGCTCTGCGTGTGCTTCGGGCTCGCCTGTTCGAGCGGGAGGAGGAGAAGAAGCATGCCGAGCGCGCCGCAGCCCGGCGTACGCAGGTCGGCTCTGGTGACCGCTCCGAACGGATTCGCACCTACAACTTTCCCCAGAACCGGGTTACCGACCACAGGATCAACCTGACCCTATACCGTCTGGAGGAGGTGATGCTGGGGGACCTGCAGGAAATACTCGATGCTCTCAAGATAAGCGCTCGGGAGGAATACCTAAAGAAGCTGGCCGTATGACCGTCGGAGGAGCCCTGAACCAGGGCAAAGAACGCCTTTTCTACGCCGAAGTCGACACGCCCATGCTCGATGCCACGCTGCTTCTCTCCGAAGCTCTGGAAACCAGTAAAGAACGACTGCTGGCCAGCCTGCCGGATCCGCTGGATCCCGATTGCTGGCGCCGCTACTGCGGTCTTCTGGATCTGCGCTGTGCCGGACTGCCGGTCTCCTACATCCGTAGAAAGAAGGAGTTCTTCAGTCTGGAGTTCTACGTGGATCGGCGGGTCATGGTGCCGCGTCCGGATACAGAGGTATTGGTGGAGGAAGCGCTGGCCATATTGGAGCGCAATCCGCACATGCGGCGGGTGCATGACGCCTGTACCGGCAGCGGCTGCGTGGCCATCACCGTGAAGCACAGCCGGCCCGATCTCACAGTGAGCGGCTCCGAAATCAGCCGGGAGGCCCTGCAGGTGGCCGCCCTCAACGCCCGCCGGCTTGTACCGCAGGCCCGGCTGCGCCTGTTCCGCTCCGATCTGCTGTCCCGCGTTCCCGGCCGCTACGACCTGATCACCGCCAATCCGCCCTATCTGACCGATCTGGAGGTCGAAAAAATGGAGAAGGTGGGCTGGCCCGAGCCCGCCCTGGCCCTGCAGGGCGGCCCCGAGGGTCTGGATCTGCTGCGCCGCCTGATAGCACAGGCTCAGCGCAAGCTGCGCGACCGGGGATATCTGCTTTTGGAAGCGGCACCGATCCAAATGGCAGCACTGCAACGGGAGCTCGCCGACCGGGGATACCAGGACATCACCGTGGTCCAAGATCTGGCCGGCCGGGAACGGATGATCAGGGCGCGGCGCTGAGGCGAAGATGGATGCCAAGTCTTTAATCCGCGATTTTTCCCAGAAGCTCGACCGCTACCCCGAAGGGGAGCGCAAGACCATCCTCTCGGCGCTGCGCTGGGCCGAAGGCCTTCACCACGATCAGCTGAGAGCCAGCGGTGAGCCCTTCCTCGTTCACCCCCTGACCGTGGCGGAGATCCTGGTGGATTCCCACCTGGACTACCAGACAGTGATCGCCGCCATTCTCCACGACGCCCTGGAGGACGCGGGACTGTCCTCCAAGGAGCTGCGCAAGGAGTACGGCAAGGATGTGGAAGCCCTGGTTCAGGGAGTCACGAAGATCTCGGTGATCCGGGGCCGCAGCAAAACCACCCAAGCGGCAGCCACCATTCGCAAGATGCTCTTCGCCATGGTCAAGGACATCCGGGTCATCATGATCAAGCTGGCGGACAAGCTGCACAACATGCGTACCCTCGAATACCTGGAGCCCAAGAGCCAGAAGCGCATAGCCGACGAATGCCTGGAGATCTACGCCCCCCTGGCCGGCCGGCTGGGCATGTCCCGCATCAAGAGCGAGCTGGAGGATCTATCCCTGCGGGTGCTTCATCCCCGGGCCTACGAGCAGATCGATAATTTCGTGCAGGAGAACAAGCAGGATCTGCACGAGTTCCTGAGATCCATGGAGCGGAGCATCCGCGCCGAGGCGGAAAAAGCCGGGATCCCCATCGAGATCGAGAGCCGTATCAAGCACTACTACTCGATGTACAGGAAGATCAAGAAAAAAGGCAGGATGATCGATGAGATCTACGATCAGGCGGGCATGCGCCTGCTCTGCGACTCCTCCAGCCAGTGCTACGAGCTTCTCGGTATTCTGCACAGCATCTGGAAGCCGATCGAAGGGCGTTTCAAAGACTACATCGCCATGCCCAAGAGCAATCTCTACCAGAGCCTGCACACCACGGTCATGGGGCCAGAGGGGAAGATGCTGGAGATCCAGATCCGCACCCACCAGATGCACCGTACCGCCGAGGAGGGTATCGCCGCCCACTGGCTGTACAAGCGCGAGCTCGCCGGGGAGCGGATCAAACCGGAGCAGCTGACCATCATCAACATGCTCAAGAGCTGGGATTCGACCAGCGTCAGCTCCCCGGATTTCCTGGAGGAGATCAAGCGGGAGCTGCTGCGGGACTCGATCTACGTGTTCACGCCCCAGGGGGACATCATCGAGCTTCCTCGGGGCGCCACGGCCCTGGACTTCGCCTACCACATCCACACCGAGATCGGCAACCACTGCATGGCCGCCAAGGCCGACGGCAACCTGATCCGGCTCAACGAGGAGCTGAAGAACACCCAGGTTCTCGAGATCCTCACCGCCCCCTCGGCCCGTCCCCACCTCAACTGGCTGCGTATGGTGCGCACCTCCCGGGCCCGTTCCAAGATCCGTCACTGGCTCGTGCAGAACGAACCCGACCTGATCATCGACCGCAATATCGTGGCCAAGAAAAAGTCCGCCGGCGACCCGGACAAGGGGCGGGTTAGTACCAAGGATGCCCGGGCCGGGGTCCGTACCGAGGATAAGCCGGGGAGCGCCCCCGGCACGCCCGCTGCACCCGCAGCCGCGCGACGTCCCGGCAGACGCTGGCGGGATCGGATGGAATCCGAGACTCAGGTCCGGGACAGCACCAGGGTGGGCATCCGCATCGGGGAGGAGCGGAACATGATGATACACCTGGCCGGCTGCTGTGGGCCTGCGGCCGGCGATCCGATCGTGGGCTACATCTCCCGCGGGCGGGGCATTATCGTGCACAAGGCGGACTGCCCGAACCTGGGGAACATCAAGGAGTTCGACGAGCGGCATCTGGAGGTGGAGTGGGAAACGGTCAGCCCCAAAGCCACCCGCCGCTTCGAAGTTACCGCCCGCAAGACCACCAACCTCTTCTCCGAGGTGGAGGGGGCGATTAAGAAGTTCCACGGCCACCTGATCGAAGGCAAGCTGGACGAGAACATCCCCGAAACCCTGCAGGGTTTCTTCACCGTGGAGCTGGACAACAGCCGAGACTTCGACCAGGTGCTCAAGAGCCTGCGCACCATCCCCTCGGTCCTGCAGATCCGGCCGGTGG
>CP070696.1:2174991-2282070 GCA_020353535.1 Spirochaetaceae bacterium
CCTGAGCTGTCCCGCAGCTTGGCCAGAACCTGACCGGTAATTTGATCCACCAATTCTTGTGTGTTCATAATGTAACTCCCCTTACCAGGTGCTTCTCTCCACAGCCATCATCTTGTTGATCCGCGGCCAGTGCCGTCCCCCAGCAAAGCGGGTCTCCAACCACACCTTGGACATCTGGCACAACTCGTCCGGGGTGTGCCGCGGACCGCCCAGGGTCAGCACGTTGGCATTGTTGTGTTCCCGGCTGTTTACGACGGTCTTGAGATCGTAGCACAGGGCGGCGCGGATTCCCCTGACCTTGTTGCAGACCATGCTGGAACCGATGCCGGCGCCATCGATCATAATGCCCCGCTCGCACTCCCCGGCAGCGACCTTGCGGGCTACCGCGGCGGCAAAATCAGGGTAGTCGACGCTTTCAGGGCTGAAGCAGCCCACATCGACGACCTTGTAGCCCAGAGTGCTCAGGTAGCTCTTGAGGAGCTCCTTGCCCTTGTAGCCGCCGTGGTCCGAACCGACCGCCACCCGCAGTATCTTGTCTCGGGTGTTCCTCACTCCTGTGACCTTCGCCACACTGTTCGTCATCCCTCGCCTCCAATGTTCACTTCATCCACAATGCCCACGATAATTGTACGAATCGGTGCCATGGGATTCCCGACGATCATACGACCGGAGTTGCCCTCTTCAAG
This sequence comes from Spirochaetaceae bacterium, assembly GCA_020353535.1. Taxonomy (GTDB): domain Bacteria; phylum Spirochaetota; class Spirochaetia; order SZUA-6; family DRHE01; genus JAFGQJ01. Next base: position 2,175,678 of record CP070696.1, read on the forward strand.
GACCAGCACCGTATCCCCAATACCGGCCTGCACCACATCCAGAGCAAGAGTCAGCGATCCGGCGTCCTTTCCTTGTGGATCCACGGGTTGAACCATCAGGAGTTTGTATCCCACCAACACGTCCAACTTGACTGTGGAAACCACACTGCCGATCACCCGTCCCAGGATCATTTACGCCCTCCGCTGGACTGCGTTCCCTGCCCCTGTTGCCCGTATACCTGATCCACGATGCCCATCACCGTTGCATCCGAGGGATTGTACCAGTTCTCCAAAGCTAGAGCCGCCTCCCGACCGCCATCCCACAGAACCAGATCCCCCGGACCAGCCTGCACGGGATCGCAGGCGATCAGGGGTTCCCCGCTGGGCTCGAGCTTTTCATCCACAGGCTGTAGGAGCAGCAATTTCACTCCTCGGAAGCTTTCCACCTTCTGGGTGCACATCACTGAACCTATTATTCTGCCCAACTTCACCGGTCTTCTCCTCAAAGCTCCTCTATACGATCCGGAAGTAGTCGATCAGGGCGCAGCGGCGTTCTCTGCTGAAGGTCGTAGCCCGGGTCAGCCCGTCTCCGGTCGGACTGGCGATGGTCCAGGAGGTAAATCCCGCCCCACCGAATCCCAGTCCGTTGTAGGCTGATCCGTTCTTCACGAACAGGGAGCAATTCATGATCTTGGCCATTCTGGAGAGCTTCTCGATGTTGCGGGAATGCATCACCGCGGTATGGCGGAAGCCGTGCTCGCAGGCTACGGCCAGATCGATGGCTGCGTCCGCATCCCTGCAGCGGACAAGCGGGATCACGGGCATCAGCTGCTCCGTCCACACGAGGGGATGATCTGCATCCACTTCGCAGAGCAGGATGCGGGTGTCTGCAGGAGCAGTGACACCGATTGCCCGGGCGATCAGGCTGGCGTCCTTGCCGACGAACTCCTTGTTCGCAGCCCCTTCGTGTCCCGGCTTTCCCGGATCCGCGATGACAAGCTTGGTGACCGCGTCGACCTGACTGCGGTTCAGCTCGTATGCACCATTTTTCCTCAATTCCTCTTTCAGGGCATCGGCGATCGAGTCAACAGCCAGAATTTCTTTCTCGTCGATACAGATAATGTTGTTGTCGAAGCTCGTGCCGCTGACGATATCCCGCCCCGCCTTGATCAGGTCCGCGGTTTCATCCACCACGCAGGGAGGATTTCCGGGACCCGCGGCGATGACCTTCTTCTGGCTCTTCATGGCCGCCCGCACCACTCCGGGGCCGCCGGTTACCACCAGCAGATCGATCTCCGCGTGCTCGAACAGGCTCTGAGCACTCTGGATGGTGGGTTCGGCCACGGTGCACAGCAGGTTGGGCGGACCGCCGGCGGAGGTGACGGCCTGGTTGAGAAAACCTATGGTAAAGGCCGACACCCCTTTGGCAGACGGGTGAGGATTGAAGACCACCGCGTTGCCCGCGGAGATCATGCCAATGGCGTTGTTGATAATCGTCTCCGTCGGATTGGTACTCGGTGTGATCGATCCCACCACGCCGTAGGGAGCCCGTTCCACCAGGGTCAGGCCGTGATCGTCGCTGAAGGTCACGGGTCTCAAGTCCTCGACTCCCGGAGTCATCTCCGCTGCCACCCTGTTCTTCAGCACTTTGTCCTCCCGCCGTCCCATCCCGGTTTCCTTGACTGCCAGATCAGCCAGCCGCTCCAGATTCCGCAGAACCCCCTGCCGCATGGCGGCTATCATCTTGCGGCGGGTATCCAGTGTGCGGGCCATCAGCTCGTTGTGGGCGCCGCGGGCGGCCCGAATTGCCCCGTCAATGTCCGGAAACACGCCGGCTCGTGAACCGCTGCCGGTTTCGCTGCCAGGGATACGCGAGGGGCTGCGCAGGATTTTGCCGTCCAGGCTGGTGAGCACCTGCTCCACCAACTCCCGGACACTTGCCTCGGTTATTTCCATATCTCATCCACCTCCGGCTGATCTTTGAGCAGATGCTCCCAGATGTCCGGATGCGGCCTGGGGATCAGCACCTGCCTGCAGAGCAGCCCTTTGCCTTGAACATAACCACCACCGGCAGCCAGAGAGGCCTGGACGTCCTCCAACCGGCCCATCACCTTGATCGTCGATTTGCCGCCCATGCCGCCGGCCAGTCGAATCTCCGGAATCTGCACCTCCGCCTCCTTGGCCGCCCGATCCGCCGCCACGATCCCCGCGGTGACCGATAAACTTTCGATGATCCCCAAAGCATCCCATTCCCGGACTGCTACCGGTCCCGCGATGGCGGGGATCACTCTTCGATGCAGGTTGGGGATGAACAGCTCATCGAGCAGGTCCTCCCCGCCGTTGTCTCTACCTGCGGACAGGGATGCCTCCACCGATGCCACGTCTCCTGTAAACAAGGTAACCAGCTTCCCCGGCGTGACAATGCGTGTTGCCAGGATCCGTACCGGCGCCGCCTTGACGATCGCGTCCAGGGCCAAGAATCCGGTGGCGATGCTGGAGAACTCCTGAACACCGATGACATCCACCTCCAACGCCTTCCCCTCCCTACTTTCGAAAGACAACTTGACCCTGTTCGTCCACCAAGTCCACGATTCCGCAGATCAGCGCATCCACGGGTTTGCGGTCGCTCAAGCTCGTCTGTCTGCAGGAGGAGCCCTGGGCGATCATCACCAGTTCACCAACCCCCGCGTTCACCACATCCAAGGCCACATGATAACGTCCCCGGCCCTTCCCGCGATGACTGCACTGCTCCACCAGCAGGTATTTGGCGCCGGCGATGCCGTCCGCCCGGCGGGTCGCCACCACCGTGCCGACCACTTCCGCGAAGATCATACCCGATCCTTCTGGTAGACCAACTCGCCCTTTACGTCGATGGAGTCCACGATGGCGATGATGGCCGCATCACTGGGCTTGCCGTCGGTGACCGTTGTCATACGGGAGCTGGATCCGGAGGCGTAAAAAACCACCTCTCCTATCCCAGCGCCGACGGAGTCCATGGCCACCACGTAGTCCTTCTTACCTTCCATGGTGGCGGCATCGATCTTCTCCAGCAGGAGGAACTTGATGCCCTCGATCCGCTGCTCCTTGCGGGTGGAGACAACGGTACCGGTCACGCGAGCCAGAATCATGTTCAGGCGCTCTTGGCCGAACGCTTGGCCTGAGGCGGTCCGCCGCCCGACGACCGTACCCCAGTAGTTGATCCACCATCCTGCGACGGCGAGCCGCTGCCACTCGGTCCACGGCCCAGAGGAAGCACGCCGTCCACGTTGCCGTGGGGTCTGGGGATTATGTGGACGGAGATCACCTCTCCGACCCGCTCCGCAGCCCGGCCGCCCGCATCCAGAGCCGCCCGCACCGCGGCCACATCGCCGCGAACGACCGCTGTTACATAGCCTCCGCCGGTCTTCTCGTAGTTCGTGAGCTCCACCTTGGCCGCCTTGACCATGGCATCGGATGCCTCCACCATGGCGGCGAATCCGCGACACTCGATCATCCCTAACGCATCGGAATACACGTCATCCATCGCTTATCTCCTCTCAACCTTCGTATCCTCATTTCTGCTATCGGATGCCAGCACCGCCGGCTGCCCGTTCACTGCGGTTTCCACCGCCGGGCAGTATATAGCGATCCCACCAACTCCTACTCAGCCTGGCCGCCCGGTTCACGGCCGGCCAGACTCTTCAGCCGGGATTCCACAATTTCCTTGCTCACCAGCACCTCCGCCTCTTCTCCGGCGATGTACACCCTGCCGAAGCGCCCCACGCCCTGCACGTTGATGATATTGATGTGGGAAGCCTTTTCCGCTTCATTGGCGGCGAAATAGGCGTACCCCGAGGGTTCAATCTCCAGGACGTAGAGGGTGTCTCCGCGCAGGACCATGTTGCCGTAGCGGATCTTGTTGATCAGCTGTGCATGGTGATCAGAGATGTTCTTGATCAACTGACTGGTGAGGATTCGCGGCTTCATCCGCTCTTCCTCGCTGCGCCCCAGCTCCCTGAGAATGGCCGCCCCGGCCTGGCGGGCATCCGCCTGGCTGTCCGAATGGACCTCCAGCAGTCCGAACAGACGCTCTACGAACTGGATTCCCGGGGTCACGTTGGTCGCCTTGAGGGCGATATCCGTGAAGCGATTAATCTCGATACCGGGAGAAATCTCCACGATCATGCATGCCTGCAGCGCCACCGGGTAGTAGCCCCGGGAGGTGGTGGCCATAAAGGAGGCCATCTGATACTGCAGCGAATCGAGGAAGATGTAGGTTCTTAGATCGATACGCTCCTCTGCCATGACTCGTGCCTCTTATGATTCCGGCTGCACGTCTTGCAGCCCCAGAGGCAGCGCACTATCCACGTTGCTGTGGGGCCGCGGAATGATATGCACGGAGATCACTTCTCCGACACGTTCTGCAGCCCGGCCGCCCGCATCCAGCGCCGCCCGCACCGCGGCCACGTCGCCGCGAACGATGGCGGTAACGTAGCCACCGCCGGTCTTTTCGTAGCGCATCAACTCTACCTTGGCCGCCTTGACCATCGCGTCGGAAGCTTCCACCATGGCGGCGAAACCGCGACACTCGATCATTCCCAATGCATTCGCATAAACCTCAGCCATGTTTCCTCCTGCACATGTTTCTCATTTTAGTGTTATTTTCGGCACATAGTACAATATTGATTGACATTTTTTTATCACTAATACTAATTTTATGTTAAATATGATGGATTTGTCAAGAATAATTGTAAAATTTTTAACATAAAATTTATTTTTTTCTTGATGTTCACAACATTTCTGCTATAATGGGGAGATCCTATCTTATTTTAACAGAGCGAGGCCGGATGAGCAGTCGACGGGATCGCCTGGCAGCGATCGTCCAGATCCTCCAGGTCCAACACGCCGCCACGCTGGCGGAACTGGCGGAAAGACTTTCGGTATCGGAGATGACGATCCGACGGGATCTGAATCTCCTGGCCCGGGATGAGATCGTGAAGGTCCTTCATTCCGGCGCGATCCTGAATCCGGGCAGTGTGGGATCCTCCCGCTACTCCCTGGCCGAAGCCGGAGCCCAACGGCGGGAGCTCAAGATGGCTATCGGCGCAAGAGCCGCAACCATGCTGGCTGAGGGAGACGTCGTCATCATCGACGGGGGCTCCACCACCGAATACCTGGCCAAGAGCATCCCGGAGACCCTCCGGCTTACCGTACTGTGCTGGGCTCTCAACATTTTGGTAGAGGTTCATCGCCGAGAACGCTGCTCCCTCGTGTTCGCCGGGGGCAGCCTGCATGAGAACAGCCTGGTGTTTGAAAGCCCGGAGGGCGTCGGAATGATAAAGCGCTACCGGGCCAACAAGGCTTTCATCTCCGCCAGCGGGGTCAGCGAAAAACTTGGAGTAACCTGCACCAATGCCTATGAGATCGAAGTCAAGAAAGCGGCGATCCGCTCCTCTCTTGATCGCATCCTCCTGGTGGATTCCAGCAAATACGGCACGATCCAGCCCGCCTACTTCGCCGACCTCTCCGAATTCACTGCCGTGGTTACCGACTCCGGCATCCCGCCGGAGCAGGCCGAGTATATCCGCAGCCTGGGTATCGCCCTGCACATCACCTGAAACATTCCACGAGCATCCTTGAAGGGATGCCTCAATCCCAATACACTGAAACTACGGGAAATGGCGAACTTAATTCTCATCTCCAACAGGCTGTCCGTGTCCGTAGAAAAAAAGAAGGGTGGGTTCGAGTTCAAAGCCAGCATGGGCGGGCTGGCTACGGGCTTGAGCTCCCTCGAGCACTCGGACAGGCTTCTGTGGATCGGCTGGCCGGGCCTGCCCGCCGACGATCTGAGCGAAGCGGACAGCCGGAAGATCGCCTCGACTTTGAAAAAGCACCATAACAGCATCCCGGTGGAGTTGAGCCGGGAAGACCTGCGAACCTTCTACTACGGCTTTTGCAACAACGTGATCTGGCCCCTGTTTCACTATTTCCCCAGCTACGCGACCTACGACAACTCCTTCTGGGAATCGTACAGGGGGGTAAACTCGATATTTTTACAGAAGGTGCTGGAAGCGGTGAAAGCGGATGACACTATCTGGATCCACGACTACCAGCTGATGCTTCTTCCCAGACTGATCCGGGAGAAAGTTCCGGAGGCTCGAATCGGATACTTTCTGCACATCCCCTTTCCCTCCTTCGAGATCTTCCGCCTCCTGCCCTGGAGGAACGAGATCCTGACCGGACTGCTCGGCGCCGATCTGATTGGATTTCACGCCTACGACTATGCCCGGCACTTCGTTTCCAGCGTTCGTCGCCTCCTGGGCGTGGAAAACAACATGGGCTATGTCCAGCATGAACACAGGCTGAGCAGGGTCGATGTCTTCCCCATGGGCATCGACTATCAGAAATATTCCGCTGCACTTTCAAAACCGGACGTTCGGAGACAGATGGCAGAGGCCGCTCGGGAATTGAGGGGCTTCAAGGTGATCCTCTCGGTGGATCGTCTCGATTATACAAAGGGGATCCCGGAACGCCTTCGGGCCTTCGAGCTGCTGCTGGAACACAATCCGAAGTACCGGGAAAAGGTTGTATTGCTGCTCATCGCCGTGCCCTCGCGAACCAAGGTTCATCGTTACCGGGCGCTGAAAAAGGAGGTGGACGAGCTGATCAGCACGATCAACGGGAAATACGGCACCATAGGCTGGGTTCCCATCCACTACTTCTACCGTGGATTTCCCTTCGATCGCCTGAGTGCCTTCTACGGGGTGGCGGACGTGCTTCTGGTTACGCCCCTGCGGGACGGTATGAACCTGGTCGCCAAAGAGTTCGTGGCGGCCAAAAAGCTGTCGGGCGGGGTATTGATCCTGAGCGAAACCGCCGGATCGGCACGGGAGATGGGAGAGGCTTTGCTTATCAATCCCAACAACAGCGAGGAGATTGCCGCTGCTCTGTGCACGGCTCTGGAGATGGAAAGGAGCGAACAAATCGAGCGCAACACCGTTATGAACGAGCGGCTGAGTCGCTACGACATTGGCACCTGGACAAAGGATTTCCTCAACAAGCTCTCCCAGGTGCGGGAGGTTCAGGATAGCTACCTTGTGAAAAAGCTGAGCGGTGCATTTAAAGATGAGCTGATGAAGGCGTACCGGAAGGCCGTCAGGCGGCTGATCATCCTGGACTATGACGGCACCTTGGTGTCGTTTCAGGATCGTCCCCGCAAGGCGGCCCCGGATGAGGAACTGGTCGATCTGCTGAAGGCTCTGTCCGAAGACCCGGGGAACGACGTGGTGGTGGCCAGCGGGCGCATGCGGGATGTCATGAACGAGTGGTTCGGGAATCTTCCATTGAGCTTGATCGCCTGCCACGGCGCCTGGCTCAAACACAAAGAACGGGAATGGCAGCTCAGCGAAGAATTGAGCAACCAATGGAAAGAGCAGCTGCGTCCCATCTTCCAGCTGTTCAAGGATCGAACCCCCGGTTCCACGGTTGAAGAAAAGGAATACGCCCTGGCCTGGCACTACCGCAATGCCGAGCCGGAGCTGGCGGCCATCCGGGCCAGCGAGTTCAAGGACATTCTGTTCAGTTTCACGGGTGATCTGAATCTGGATGTTTTAGAGGGAAAGAGCGTGTTGGAGATCAAGCCGGTGAACGTAAGTAAGGCCAGAGCGGTTTCCACATGGTTGTCTCGGGACAATTGGCAGTTTATCATGGCCGCCGGAGACGACAACAACGACGAGGTCATGTTCAGCCAACTTCCGGCTTCCGCCTATTCGATAAAAATCGGTCTGGATATCTCCGAAGCCCGTTACTACCTGGACTCGCCAAAACAGCTGCGGCAACTGCTGAATGAAGTCATTGTATGATGGAATTTCATATTTCCCGCTACGCTCGGGACCTGTACGATTTCGACGAGTCTCTGTTCTCCCTCAGCGGTAATGTAATCCTGACCAACTTTCACGCATCACGGATCTTCGCCCAGAGGATGAACAGCCGCCGGGATCTGCTGCGCTATCCGGAAACAGCGGTCAGGGCCGGCCAGATCAACGCCATGGGGCTGATCGATGAGATCCTCCACTTCGTGGTCCATCGCTTCCAGGAGGAGATGAGCCCCAAAGCGGTCGAGCGGGCTTTGCGCTTCGTAGAGAAGCGGATCGGCAAAGACGAGTTGGAACAAACCCTTCTGCGTTTTACCGATCACTTCCCCCCTGTCTCGGTGTATCGCAACCGCAGCGGGTCGGAAACCTGGCTGAAAGCAAAGACCGGGGGCATTCCCCACCGCCGCATGGCCATCGAGGAGCTGCTGTTTCTCTGGCTCGCCAATCAGAATCCCGCCTTTTCCCCCTACCTGGAGCTTTTCGACGATGAGGCTCTGGAAAAAACAACATTCTACCTTCCGGCCGTGGAAGCCCTGGGAGAGTTTTTCGAGGGGGAACCCTGCTTCGGTCCGGATCAGAAGGATCTGATTACCATGCTCCGCAGTCCGGCCATGGCTCATCCCCACTCCCTCTCCGATCAGCTGGAGTACATCCGCAGGCGCTGGGGATACCTGATCGGCGACTATCTGTACAGGCTGCTGGGCAGTCTGGATCTGATAGAGGAGGAGCAGCGGCTCAGGGGTCTAGGGGCCGGCCCGGCCCGGGTCGTTGATTTTGCCGGACTGGAGGCTGATGCGGAGGCCTTCAGCACGGACCTGGATTGGATGCCCCGGGTGGTGATGATGGCCAAAAACACCTACGTATGGCTGGATCAGCTCTCCAAGCGCTATCAGCGGGAGGTGCGCCGGCTGGACCAGGTTCCCGATGAGGAGTTGGAGCGCCTGGCCCGCTGGGGATTCACAGCCCTATGGCTGATCGGACTGTGGGAGCGGAGCTCCGCCTCCAAGCGCATCAAACAGATGTGTGGAAATCCCGAAGCCGAGGCTTCAGCCTACAGCCTGGCGCGATACGACATAGCGGCGGAGCTGGGCGGTTGGGAGGCCTTCAATAACCTGAAAGGCAGAGCCTGGCAGAGGGGCATACGCATGGCCGGTGACATGGTTCCCAACCATATGGGTATCGATTCCCTCTGGGTCATCGAGCATCCGGACTGGTTCATCTCCCTGCCCTACAGCCCCTTTCCCGCCTACAGCTTCGGCGGTACCGACCTGTCCGGGGATTCCAGGGCCGCCATTCTGCTGGAGGACCACTACTACAGCCGCAGTGATGCGGCGGTGGTGTTCAAGCACGTCGACAGGGGCAGCGGCGCGGAGCGCTACATCTACCACGGCAACGACGGCACCAGCATGCCCTGGAACGATACGGCTCAGTTGAACTTCCTCAATCCCGAGGTTCGGGAGGCAGTCATCCGTACGATCCTGCACGTGGCCAGGTCCTTTCCCATCATCCGTTTCGACGCGGCCATGACCCTGACCAAGAAGCACTTCCAGCGGCTCTGGTTTCCCGAGCCCGGTTCAGGGGGGGACATCCCCTCCAGAGCCGATCAGGCTATGAGCCGCCTGGAATTCGACAAGGCCATGCCCGTAGAGTTCTGGCGGGAGGTCGTGGACAGGATCGCTTTAGAGGCGCCGGACACGTTGCTTCTGGCCGAGGCCTTCTGGATGCTGGAAGGTTATTTCGTGCGCACCCTGGGTATGCACCGGGTGTACAACAGCGCCTTCATGAACATGCTTAAAAACGAGATGAACGGCGAGTATCGCCAGGTGATCAAGAACACCCTGGAGTTCAATCCGGAAGTCCTCAAACGTTTCGTCAACTTCATGAACAATCCCGACGAGGAAACCGCCGTGGCTCAGTTCGGAAAGGGGGACAAGTACATAGGCGTCTGCCTGCTGATGGCCACGCTGCCAGGCCTGCCCATGTTCGGACACGGGCAGGTGGAGGGATTGACCGAGAAGTACGGCATGGAGTACAGAAGGGCCTACTGGAATGAAGCGGACGATCCGGACCTTGTTCAGCGACACGAACGGGAAGTCTTTCCCCTCCTGCACAAACGGGCGCTTTTCGCCGGAGTCCAGCACTTCCTGCTCTACGATTTCCATTCCGGTTCAGGAGTGAACCAGGACGTGTTCGCTTATTCGAATCGAAGCGACGGTGCGCGGCCGGAGCGAGCCCTGGTAGTCTATCACAACCGCTATGCTGAAACCGCTGGCTGGATTCATCTCTCCTGTCCTGTCTCCGGTCAGGGGGATGATGGCAGAAAACTGCTGCAGCGCTCTCTCGGTGAGGGTCTCGGCTTATCCAATGACGGGGAGGCATACTGTATCTTCCGGGATCACCTCAGCGGACTGGAGTATCTGCGTCCCTCCAGCGAGCTGCACCGACGGGGTCTGTACGTACAGCTTCAGGCCTACAATGCTCAGGTATTCCTCGACTTCAGGGAGGTGCAGGACCGTCCCGATCGGCCCTACGCCGCCTTAGCGGACTATCTGAACGGACGGGGTGTACCGAATATCGAAGCCGCCCTGCAGGAGATCCTGCTCAAGCCCGTTCACCAGCCCCTTCAGGCACTGATCAACTCCGAGACTATTCGGCGCCTGCTGGACGCCCGGAGAAGCAGCCCCAAACAGCCGCGCCAGACCATCGCCGATATAGCGGCGGCCATCGACAACGTCAGCCGCAGCGCCACGAATTTCTCACACGCTTCCGGAGATGCCGAAGCCCTGGCTGCAGAGATGAAGAATAAACTCCTGGCCTGCCTGGATCTCCCCATCCTCGATACCCTGCTGCCCATCGGGGAAGCTGTCGGGAGTATTGGGGGAAAACTGCGCACGCTTCTGGAGGGCGACGAAGAAACACGAGGGCAAACGCGATGGACCCTGGGTGACGAGCGCTTCGTCTGGGCGACCCTGCTGGGATGGTTATTCGTTCATGCCCTGGGAGGCATCGCAGGGTGTGAGCAGAAGGCGCTGCAGAGCCGCAGCTGGATCGACGAATGGCTGCTGGGCAAGCTGTTGCTTTCGGTTTTCGAGGAGCTGGGCATGAACGAGGAGGAGGGTCGGCACTCCCTGAACCTGATCAAGGTCCTCACCAGCCACCAACTCTGGTTCGAGGCCTCGAGCCCCGAGCAGGGCGAGGGACAACGGGTTGTGACCAGGCGGGCGGGCATGCATAATCGGCCGGCGTCCAAAGGGAGGGTACCTGTGTCGGCGGTCCGGGTGCTCCGCACTCTGCTGTCCGACACGGAGGTCCAGGAATATTTGCGCATTAACCGTTATCAGGACATCCTCTGGTTTCACGGCGAATCCATGGACCGGCTGTTGGCGGGATTGTTTCTGGTAGCCGTGGTCGACGCCCTGAGCACAGGAGCCGACGATCCCGAAGGGTGTGTACGGCAGATCAGCGCCCGTAATGCAATCCTTGAGGAGATCAGCAAGGCCAAGGAGAACTCCGATTATAGGGTGGAAAATCTCCTTGCTGTACTGCGGGATTGAGGGATGTGGTACAAAGAAGCGGTCATCTACGAGCTTCACGTCAAGAGCTACTACGACAGCAATGCCGACGGCATCGGTGATCTGCGGGGATTGACCGAAAAGCTTGATTATCTGGCCGATTTGGGCATCACCGCTATATGGCTCCTGCCCTTCTACCCCTCGCCCCTGCGGGATGACGGATACGATATCGCCGACTACTACCGGGTTCACTCACACTACGGCACCCTGCAGGATTTTCGCCGTTTCCTGAAGGAAGCCCACAAACGGGACATCCGGATCATCACCGAGCTGGTCATCAACCACACTTCGGATCAGCACGATTGGTTTCAACGGGCTCGACGGGCTCCGGCCGGCTCGTCCGCCCGGGATTTCTACGTGTGGAGCGACACGTGGGATCGCTACACCGAAGCCCGCATCATTTTCAAAGACACAGAAAGCTCCAACTGGAGCTGGGACCCGGTCGCCGGCGCCTACTACTGGCATCGCTTCTACACCCATCAGCCCGACCTGAATTTCGACAATCCCCAGGTACGCAAGGAGATCCTCCGCGTGCTCGACTTTTGGTTTGAGATGGGCGTAGACGGCATGCGCCTGGATGCCATTCCCTATCTCTATGAACGGGAGGGTACAAACTGCGAGAATCTTCCCGAAACCCACGCCTTTCTCAAGAGCCTGCGGGAGCACACGGATCGGAAGTTCCCCGGCCGGATGTTTCTGGCCGAAGCGAACCAGTGGCCGGAGGACGCGGTAGCTTATTTCGGAGAGGGGGATGAGTGCCACCTCTGCTACCACTTTCCCGTAATGCCGCGGCTGTACATGGCCCTCACCATCGAAGACCGATTCCCCATCGTGGACATCATGGAGCAGACACCGGGAATCCCGGAGAACTGCCAGTGGGCCATGTTCCTGCGAAATCACGATGAGCTGACCCTGGAGATGGTCACCGATGAGGAGCGGGATCAGATGTATCGGGTCTACGCCCAGGATCCCAGAGCTCGACTCAACCTGGGCATTCGTCGGCGTCTGGCTCCCCTGCTCGGTAATGACCGGCGCAAGATCGAGCTGATGAACATCCTGCTTTTTTCCCTGCCGGGCACGCCGACCCTGTACTACGGGGATGAGATCGGCATGGGGGATAACTACTATCTCGGCGACAGGGACGGCGTGCGCACGCCGATGCAGTGGAGCGCGGACCGCAATGCCGGGTTCTCCCGAGCCGGGCCGCATCAGCTCTACCTGCCGGTGATCATCGATCCGGAGTATCACTTCGAAGCGGTGAACGTGGAAACCCAATCGAAGAATACCTCCAGCCTGTTGTGGTGGATGAAACGGCTGATCTCCATCCGCAAGAACACCCAGCCCTTGGCTAGAGGGGATCTGCAGTTCCTCTTTCCCGAAAATCCCAGGGCTTTAGCCTTCACCCGCAACTGGCAAGAGCAGACCCTGTTGGTCGTCGCCAATCTGTCCCGCTTCCACCAGGTGGTGGAGCTGGACCTCTCCCGCTTCTCCTCCTTTACCCCCAGAGAGGTGTTCAGCCAGAACCGCTTTCCCGATATCGCCGAAGAGCTCTATCGGCTGAACCTGGGCCCCTACGGTTTTCTCTGGTTGAGTTTGACCCGCGAGAGGGAAGCGCTGCAGTTGCGGGCTGCCGCAGAACCGGTCGAGCTGGCCGTAGAGGGCTCCTGGACCCGTGTTCTTCGCGGTGAAACCAGGAAGAGATTCGAAAACGAGGTTCTCCCCGCCTTTCTGACCAGCCGCTGCTGGTACGCCGACGGAGAGCGAAATTTGCGAAGGGTGCGGATCGCGGACGAACTTCATCTTCCTACCAAGCACGATGGTTCGGTTCTGCTCGTTCTGGAGGCGGAGTACAGCGACGATCCGGTCCAGCGATACCTCCTTCCCCTGGCCTTCGCCGCTCAAGAGCAGGCCTTCGATGTTATGGAACACTTCAAGGCGGAGGTCATCGCCCGCCTGACCGTAGACGGTTCCTGGGGCCTGCTGTACGATGGTGGATACAGCGAAGAGGTACATCGGTTTATTCACGGCCTGCTGCGGGGGCGGAAAAAGATCAAAGGACAGGTGGGTGAGCTCTCCAGCCGGCTGGCGAAAAGGAAACGGGATACGAAATTCGATGCTCGGGTGATTCCATCCTCCCGGGTGCTCGGGGATTCCGGCGAACCCTCCGACAGGGGCGGCCAATGCAACACCTCTATCGTTTTCGACAACCAACTGTATCTGAAGCTGTACCGCAGATTCGAAGACGGCTCCAATCCTGACAGCGAGATGGTGCGCTTCTTGAGTGATGAAGCCCGCTTCCCGGGTGTCCCCCGCTACCTGGCAAGTCTGGAGTATCATCGTACCGGTTCCGATGTACTGGTATTGGGGATGCTCCAGGAATACGTCTCCCACCAGGGAGATGCCTGGACCCTCATCCAGGGTGCTCTGAGCCGTTACTACGAGGAGGTTCTCATGGGGGATGGGGGAGTCTCGGTCGAGGCTCTGGAATCCGGCTCGCCCGTGGATGCCGATCACGGACAGATCGATCCTGCGGTCCAGGAGCTGATCGGCGGTCTGTACATCCAGTTCGCCGAACAGCTGGGGCGGCGCACCGCGGAGATGCACCGTGCTCTGGCAGCGAATAAATCAGACCCCTTGTTCTCCCCCGAGTCGTTCTCCAAGCTATATCAGCGCTCCCTCTATCAATCCCTACGCAGCCGTATCCTGCGTAGTTTCCAGGTATTGGAACTCGCAATGTCCGTGACAGAGAATCAAGGTCTCGAAGCCCGCAGCAGGGCCGAAATCGAAGACCTGCTCTCCAAGCGAGAGGAGATTCTGAGGGCTCCAAAGCAGATCGTGGAAACCAGGATCTCCGGCATGAAAACCAGGATTCACGGGGATTTCAATCTCCGCCAGCTCCTTTTTACCGGGCGGGAGTTTATGATTATCGATTTCGAAGGAGAACCCGGTCTCCCGCCCGGTGCCAGACGCCTGAAGTACTCTCCCCTCCGGGATGTGGCGGATATGATTCGTTCATTGCACTACGCGGCCTACGGGGCTCTGTACCAGCACTCGATGGTACATCCCGAAGACCTGCCGAGCCTGGAACCCTACGCCTCACTCTGGTACCGTTCCATCAGCCGCCTGTTCCTCTCCTCCTACCGCGATGCCATGAGCGGTCATACGATCCTGCCTGAAAGCGAAGCCGAACAGAGAATCCTCCTGCGCGCCTTTCTACTGGACAAAGGGGTATCCGCTGTCGCCTACGAGCTCAAGAACCGACCGGAGTGGCTTACCATCCCGATTCGGGGCGTACAGTCGATCCTGCCTGAAAGTACACAGGGTAGTTGAATCCCACCGATAAAAACCGATAGGGTAAGTACAAGCACACCCCGCGGCTCGAGCTCATGTTGCAAGAGATAGGCACGATCCAGCAATTCTACCGCCTCATGAAGGAGACGGGAGAGGTGCGGCGCAGGCTGGTCGCCCGGATCATGGAAGGGAGGAGCGCCGTTCCTCCGGATAGTGAACGGCTCGGCTCCTATCTCCAAGCTCTGAAGCGCATTCCCCGCCGGCACGGCCGTTACCAGCTTTCCACCGGACTGTCCGGCAGCCAGCGCTCTTTGTATCTGGAACTGGACTACGAAATCGACGAGTTGGAGAAAGACCTGGTCTTTTTCCAATATGGCGAGCAGGCACTGCTCGACCATCTGGCCGGGCTCCATACCGGATTTCAGGAGGAGCTGTCTGGCGCCGCCCAATTCTGCCGCGACATGAGCCTCCCCCTGAACTGCCTGGTAAGCGACCGTGACGGGACGGTGAACAACTACTGCGGCCGCTATCTGTCCTCGATCCAGTCCGCCTATAACGCCGTTTTCCTCTCCCGCTTCGCCGAAAAGGCTGTGCGCCGAGCGGTGCTGCTCACCTCCGCTCCGCTTTCAAACGGCGGCCTGGAGGAGCTGACGGTCAGCCCGCCCGGTAACTTCATCCTGGCCGGATCCAAAGGCCGGGAATACCTGGACCAAAGAGGGAGGCGAGGAGCCCTGGCCATCGAGGCGGGCAAGCAGGAACAGTTGCAGCGGCTGAATCGCAGGCTCGCGGATCTGCTTCAGGATCCCCGCTACCGGCTGTTCGACCTGATCGGTTCGGGCCTGCAGTTCAAGTTCGGACAAACCACGGTAGCCAGACAGGACATCTACGGCTCGATTCCCAAAGCAGAGTCCGAGGCTTTCGCCGGGGTGATCCAGAGACTCATCCGGGAGATCGATCCCGATCGCCTCTATTTCCGCACGGAAGATACGGGAAAAGACATAGAGATCATCCTAACCGTGGAAGGGGAATCGGGGCTCAAGGACTTCGACAAGGGGGACGGAGTCTTGTTCCTGGATTCCGAGCTCGGGCTGGACTTGAGCCGGGGAGGGAATCTGGTATGTGGCGATACCGCTTCGGACCTCCCCATGGTCTCGGCCGCGGCAAAACAATCGGCAAACCTCTGGACGATCTTCGTAAGCCGGGACGAGTCGCTGCAGGCGAGGCTACGTCGGATTTGCGAACGGGCCCACTTCGTGAGCGAGCCGGACGTTCTGGTCTGTCTGTTGAATCGAATGGGAAGGGAGATGGGATGAACAAGAACCACTGCTGCGACGGCGCGATCTTCGACCTGGATGGCGTGATCACCCAGACGGCAAAGGTACATTTCAAAGCCTGGAAGCAGATGTTCGACACATACCTGCAGAAACGCAAAGGATTGTCCGGGGACCAGCGCCGCCCCTTTAGCTACGATCAGGACTACGTCCCCTACGTGGACGGAAAACCCCGCTACCAGGGGGTGAAGTCCTTTCTCGAATCTCGGGATATCTCCATCCCCTTCGGTAAACCGGGGGATCCGCCGACCCGGGCGAGTGTCTGCGGATTGGGCAACAGGAAGAACGAGCTGTTTCGGGAGCTGGTCTCCGCGGAGGGGGTGGAGGTCTACCTGAGCACGATCCTCTTCATAAAGCAGCTGAAGCAACGGGGGGTGAAGGTGGCGGTGGCCTCCTCGAGCATGAACTGCCAGTTCATCCTGGAAAAAACGGGACTGGAAGGCCTGTTCGAAGAGATCGTGGGGGGAACGGTGAGCCGGGAGCTCGATCTGAAGGGCAAACCCGAACCGGACATTTTTTTAGTGGCCGCTGACAATATGGAGGTGGATCCCGGCTCCTGCATCCTGGTGGAGGATGCAATCTCCGGAGTGGAGGCCGGCCGCAGGGGAAACTTCGCCCTGGTGATCGGCATCGCCCGGGGAGGGGACGCCCAGGTTCTAAAGAGCTACGGTGCGGATCTGGTGGTCCGGGACATGAAGGAGCTAACCTTCAAGGACATCGAGCGCTGGTTCGCAAGAGGGCTGGAGCGGGATAACTGGATGCTCGTTTACCACGGCTTCGAGCCGGAGCGGGAGCGGCTGCGGGAGTCCCTCACCTCGGTGGGCAACGGCTATTTCGGCACCCGCGGCTGCTTCGAGGCCAACCGGGCGGATGATGTGGTGCACTATCCCGGTACGTACATCGCGGGAGTCTACAACACCCTTCCCAGCATCGTGTACCGCAAAACTATCACCAATAACGATCTGGTCAACTGCCCCAACTGGCTGCTTGTCGAGGTCGCTATTGAAAACGGACGCTTCCGTTCGCCCCTGGATTTCGAACTCCTCGACTATCGGCACGATTTGGATATGCGCAGCGCCTTAGTGAGTCGCCGCCTGAGCTTCAAGGACAAGAGGGGCCGGATCACCAGCATCGAGAGCGAGCGGCTGGCCAGCATGGCCGACCCGCATCTGGCCGCGCTTCGCTTCACGGTGCGTGCGGAAAACTGGAGCGGGAGGATCACCCTTCGTTCGGCCTTGGACGGCACGGTGATCAACTACGGGGTTCCCCGCTACCGGGAGCTGAACTCCAGGCACCTGACCCCTATTTCGGTTGGCGAATCCGACGGGGCCATCAACCTGGAAGTTCAGACCGTATCCTCGAAAGTACGGATCTATCTGCAGGCCCGGCATAACCTGCTCCGTGACGGCAAACAGGTAAAAGGGGAGCGACGGATTGACCACGATGTCGGCTTCATCTCCGAGCAGATGAGTTTTACCGCCGACCAAGGTCAGCGGTATACCCTGGAGAAGATCGTCAGCCTCTATACCTCGAAGGACCGGGACGTGACCGATCCTCACGGGGCTTCCCGGTCTTCTCTGGCCCGGAAACCGGCGTTCTCCGAGCTTCGGGATGCTCACGAACAGGCCTGGCGGAGCCTCTGGGACCGGGCGGACATGCGGGTTGAGGGGGACCGTTTCGCCCAACAGGCCCTGAGGCTGCACATCTATCACTTGCTCTGTACGGCCAGTCCCCACAACCGCAGCATCGATGCCGGCATGCCGGCCCGGGGCCTTCACGGAGAGGCCTATCGGGGCCATATCTTCTGGGACGAGCTGTTCATCTATCCCTTCTACAATCTCCACTTCCCCGAGATCGCCCGGGCCCTTTTGCTGTACCGCTATCGCCGACTGGAAGGAGCCCGGGAGTACGCCCACGAGCACGGCTACCGCGGCGCCATGTATCCGTGGCAGACGGCGGACAACGGCCACGAGGAAACGCAAGTCATCCACTTCAATCCCGTCTCCGGGAAATGGGATCCGGACCTGAGCAGCCGTCAGCGCCACGTCTCCATCGCCGTGGCCTACAGCGTATGGGAGTACTTCTACTGCACGGGGGATCTGGAGTTCCTCAACGAATACGGGGCGGAGATCCTGGTGCTGACCACGCGATTCTGGTCCAGCATCGCCGAGTATGAGAAGTCCGACAATCGCTACCACATCCGTGGTGTTATGGGACCGGACGAGTTTCATGAGAAGAACCCGGGGGCGGATGCGGAAAACGGCGGCTTGAACGACAACGCCTACACCAACATCCTAGTGGGCTGGCTGATGCATAAGACCATCGAAACCCTCGAATATCTGCCTAAAAAGGACATGCGTATCCTCGTTGAGAAAACCGGATTCAAGCCGGCGGAGATGGAGCTGTGGAAGGACATCGTCAGCAAGATGAACGTGGTCATCTCCAAGGAGCGCATCATCTCCCAGTTCGACGGCTACATGGATCTCAAGGAGCTGGACTGGGAGGCATACCGGAGCAAGTACGGCAACATCGGCAGGCTGGACCGCATCCTCAAGGCCGAGGGGGATTCCCCGGATCGTTATCGCCTGAGCAAACAGGCGGATGTGCTGATGACCTACTACCTGCTGTCCCCCGGCCAGGTGAAGCATATTCTCGAGCTGATGGGCTATTCGGTCGGAGACGAGCTGGAGCTGATGCGCAGGAACTACGAGTACTACAGTCAGCGCACCAGCCACGGTTCCACGCTGAGCTACATCGTGCACGCGGGGGTGCTGAAATACCTGAAGGGGCACCGTCAGGACATGTGGCGATGGTTCCACAGCGCCCT
Organism: Spirochaetaceae bacterium; assembly: GCA_020353535.1. GTDB lineage: Bacteria > Spirochaetota > Spirochaetia > SZUA-6 > DRHE01 > JAFGQJ01. Next base: position 2,194,531 of record CP070696.1, read on the forward strand.
GAAGAGCGATGTCGAGGATATCCAGGGCGGCACCACGGAGGAGGGGATTCACACAGGGGTGATGGGGGGTACGATAGATCTGGTGATGAAGACTTTCGCCGGCATCAGTTTGTTCAAAGATATGATCCTGTTCGAGCCTCAGCTTCCCTCCCACTGGCGGCGGCTCTCCTTCAAAATGAGCCACCGCCGCAACTGGTTTCAGCTCTCACTTTCTCCCGCCGAGCTGACCGTCAAGAAGCTGGTGGAGAGCAAAAAGCAGCCTGTAGACATCCTGGTCGGGAAACGACGCTACAGCCTGAAGGAGAAGGAGTCGGTTACGATCCCCTTACCACCGAATTGATCCGGTTCCCGGCTAGTCGCTTCCGCCACCTGCGGAAGTAGGCGCTGCGCAAGCCTTCGGCTCCGCGGTACAGGCGGTAAAGGAGCGGGCGATAGCGCACATCGTAGCAGCCCGGCCGGTTGATTACCCGGCCGCCGAAGCCGGTCTTGAAGCGGAACAGACCGTGCATGGGATGCTGCGGATCCTCATCCGGGGGGATGCCGAACAGGTCGTAAAAACGGCAGCCCCGCTCTCTGGCCAGCCGGATAGCCCGCCACTGCAGGGCGTAGTTGGGCATCAGATTGCGCTTTCGATCCGAGGAGGCTCCGTACAGGTACCAGGCGCCCTCGCCCTTCATGGCCACTATGATGCCGGCCAAAAGCTCCCCTTCATGCCTGGCGGTCAGGAGGTACAGCTCCGGAGCACCCGCCCCGTAGCTCCCGGCCAGGGCGAACAGGGATTTGTAGTAACCCTCACCATGCAGGGTGATACGGTCCCGCCGGGCCGTCTCACGATACAACCGATACCACTCGGCCAGGGCGGGCTCGAGGTTCTGCAGCCCGCCGGGGCTCCGAACAATTGAAATACCCACCCCTTTTTTATCAGCCAGGCCGATGTTGTAGCGTGTCTTGCTCTTCATGGCGGCTAGCAGCCGTGCCTCTTCGGCGCTGAGATCGAGAATCACCGTGCTCGGCGGCTGGACATCCATCGGCGCCTTGTACAGATCTCTGGTGCGCTCCAGGTCGGGCGGCGGATTGCCGAGACCTTCGCTACCCCAGGGCAGATCGAAGCGCAGGAACAGGCAGCGGGACAGATAGGGCTTGAGAGCAGCGGCAAGATCGACCAGAAAGCGTTCCCGATCCACGATGGCTGCCTCCAGCTCCGGTCCGTGAGGCACGTAGGCCAGCGCCAGGCCCAGGGGCAGTGGTCGGCGCAGGACCAGCAGAGAGAACTCCCTCTCCCGATAGGTACAGAGGAAGGGGTGAGCCCGCCAGCCGAGCCGCTGTCGGAATGCGCCCCAAAACCCGCTCTGCAGAAGGCTCCGGCTGCCGTCCAGATCGCGGAGCTCCGCCGCCTGGACGCCGATCTTCATAGTTCTTTCGCCTCCAGGATCTCCGCCTCCACGGTCCCCACAACCTGAAGCAGGGCAAGGCTGAAATTCGCCCAGACCGGCTGGCCCGGATCCATCACCCCAAGCCTGATTTTCAATCCGTACGGCCGACCCCTTGGAAACGAGGGATCCAGCCAGTGCCACTGTCCCGCCTTGAACAGCTCCACCCAGGCATGACCGATGAAGCCCACCTCCGTCAGAATGAGCCCATAGGCCATACGGGAGGGAAGCCCGGCCCTGCGCAGGAGGGCTACAAGCAGCAGGGCGTGCTCCGTACAATCCCCGGCTCTACCCTCCAGGATCTCCTCCAGGCCGGCGAATCCGTAGGCCAGGGATTTGGTCTCGATATAGCGATCCACCAGCTGCTCCAGGCAGAGGATCCGGGTCGGATCAATTGCGGTAGCGGGATCCCTATCTGCGCCAGCGATGCCTCCCCCTGCAGAGTCCTCCGAATGCGCACCGGCGGAATCCGGCAGCACAGCGGGGACTCCGCAGCGTTTGAGCAGCTCCGTCAGCCTGGGATTCTCCAGATCCAGATGGAATCCGCCGGCAAGGTAATCCTCCACCTCCGGTGGGATCGACTCGGAGCGGGGAGGACGAGTGTCAGAGGAAACGGGCGCAAACGGTCTGTATTCCAAATCCACGACCAGCTCGGTTACCGTACCCCGAAGGTCTTTTTTAAAGGATACGACGCGGTTCGGCGCGGTTCCGGCGCCCTGCCCCGCCTCCGGCTGCACCGCAAGATCCTTCTCCGCATCCCGTACCGCCTGGTGCAGAATCCCGGCGCCCTTACCGCGAAACAGGACGGTCGCCGCCCTGGTCCTCTCCAACGGTATCTCCCGGACTCCAGCCGCCACGACCGTCAGAGAGGCCACGTCGAAAACCGCCGCAACGTCGTAGCTCCGCTCACTCCCTAAGGATCCTGCCGGCGATCCCTCCGCCGTTGCCCTCGGATCCCCCTCCAGGCGAAGGATCTCCAGGGCCAATCCCACGGGAGTTTTGGAATACAGGAATTGCGCCTCCTCACCGTAAACCTCCATGGAAACCACACCGGGGAGAGCGGAGCTTTGTTCCTCCACCAGCACGCCCCGATGAATTTTTCCCCGGGAATCCTCGACTTCCCCCCGCCCTAGGATGCTCAAGCGAATCTCTTCGACCTGCAGCGACTCCGGAGAAAAGAGTTGGTACTGCAGCCGAGAGTTCAGGGTGCCCGATCCGTCTGTTTCTTTCCAGCGGGCGATCGTCGCGTTCACCTCCAGAGTTGCCGCGTAGATGCCCATGGGATCCCCTTCCAGCGGCAGGAAAAGCTCCTCCTCTTCGCTTCCACGCCGAAGCAGCACCCGCAGCCCTCCGTCCGCAGCCCGGGCTTCAACATCCTGACGCTGGCCGTTCATGTCCAGCTCGGAGTGTACTGAAACCAGTCCGGCGCCGCTTCGCTCGATCCACACATCCTTCTGGGTCAGGGAAAAGGGGACTCCGAAACGGCGGATCTGCATGGTCTGCTCGATTTCGCTGCGCACCGTGCCCTCGTGGGTTTGCCAGGTGGTGTGATGAAGATATCCCACGGTTGTGCCTTCCAGCAGGAGGGAGTACCACTGCTCGTCTATCTTGCTTTGAGCGTACCCGAGCAGGGGAAGGAGGAAAAAAAACAGAAGCAGCCGCTTCATCTTCGGCGCCTTCGGCGGGGTGAGCTGGACTAGCGCACCTGGCCCGTTTTCACCTTGTCCGTGGTGACGGTTTTGCCGGCGCATTCCAGGGGAATCCCGTCTATCATGGCCTGACCGTCTTTGACTTCGATGGGAATGCTGAAAAACTCCTCTATGTCGATCTGGGCCTGCTGGCTTGCCGCTGCTGCTCGCCCTTTCAGATCCGCTTGCCCTGCCCGCCCGCCCAGCCCGACTGCATCCCCGGGCTGGGCGTGGTCGGCGAACAGCACCTCCACGGTCTTGCCGTCGTCGGCGGCCAGCAGCATGCCCTGGCTCTCGACTCCCCGTAAGCGGGCAGGCTTCAGGTTGGTCACCAGCAGGACATTTCGTCCCTTCAGCTCTTCCGACCGGTAGTAGGGAACCAGCCCGGAGACGATCTGACGGGTCTCTCCCCCCAGATCAACGGTTTCGATGTACAGTTTATCCGCCTTTGGGTGTTTCTCCACTTCGACGATGCGGGCGACCTTGAGGCTCACCCGGGAGAGGAATTTCTCTATGTTTTTTGAGTGCGCGGTCATGGCCTTCCCCCCTGAAAATTTGTTCTTGAAGCTTTCGATCTCCTGGTCTTCCAGTTTGCGGAACAGGAGCTCCGGTGCTCCGACCGCTTCGATCCCCGAAAGTGCCCCAAGCTGCTCGGTTCCCGATCCTTCGGTACCGAGAAAACCGTGGATCCGCTCCGCCGTGGAGGGAAGATAGGGATGGATCAAAACGGCCAGATCCCGGATCAGGTAGACCAGATCCCTCAGGAGCAGCGCGGTTTTTCCGGGATCCTCTTTAACCAGCTTCCAGGGCTCCTCGTCCTGAAAACGCTTGTTGCCGATTGAGGACAGGGCAAAGATACGGCGCAGCCCATCCCGCAGCTCAATCCGTTCCAGGGCGTCTAGAATCTCCGCTTCTGCCTGCCTGACCTCCTGCCAGAAGGTTGCGGAGGATTCGGCCGCTCCACCCTCCGGTGCCCTTGGCAGCTCCGGCTCCTTTCCGCGCTCCGGAGCCCTAAGTCTGCCTTCGAAGTAGCGGTTTACAAAGGTCAGGGTGCGATTCACCAGGTTGGCCAGATTACCGATCAGCTCGCCGTTGACCTTCTCCTGGAAGTCATTCCAGGCGAACTGGGCATCCGCCTTCTCAGGACGATTGTAGAAAAGGTAGAATCTCCAGACATCCGCTGGAATCCCCGACTCCACCGCGTCTGTACCGAAGACCCCGACTCCTTTGCTCTTTGAGAACTTCCCGCTCTCGTAGTTCAGGTACTCGCTGGAGGACATGCTGTGCAGAAGCGTCCAGGATTCGCCGGAACCGATAAGCGAACAGGGGAAGATGACCGTATGAAAGGGGATGTTGTCCTTGCCGATGAACTGGACCAGCTTCACTTCTTCCGGATTCTTCCACCACCGCTGCCACTGGTCGGTGAGGTTTGCCGTAATCGAGATGTAACCGATGGGGGCGTCAAACCACACGTAAAAAACCTTGTTCTCGTATCCCTCTTTGGGAACGGGGATACCCCACTTCAGATCCCGGGTTATGGCTCGTTCGTGCAGCCCGTCCCTGATCCAGGCCTGGGTCATCTGCACGGCGTTCCTGGCCCAGGCACCCTCCTGGGAAGTCCTTTCCATCCAGGCTTCCAATTGGGGCCGGATCGCCGGTAGGTCGATGTACAGGTGGCTGGTCTCCCGCACCACCGGCGTGCTGCCACAGACACCGCACTTCGGCTCCAGCAGGTCCGTAGGATCGAGGAGCTTGCCGCAGTTTTCGCACTGGTCACCCCGGGCTTCGGGGTAGCCGCAGTGAGGACAGACGCCCCGGACGTAGCGGTCCGCCAGGAAGCGGTCACAGTTCTCGCAGTAGGTCTGCTCGACGGTTTTTTCCTTTATATAGCCGTTCTCGTCCAGACCGAGAAAGATCGACTGAGTGATCTCTGTATGCTTGGGAGTGGAGGTCCGCCCGAAGCTGTCGAAAGCGATGTTGAACCATTCGTACACGTCCGCGTGCACCTTGTAGTAGCGGTCGCAGAGCTCCTGGGGGGTGATGCCCTCCTCCAGGGCACGGGTTTCGGTGGCGGTGCCGTACTCGTCGGTCCCGCAGACGTACAGGGTATCGTAGCCCCGAAGGCGGCAGTAGCGGGCGTACACGTCCGCGGACAGCACCTGGATCAGGTTTCCCAGGTGGGGAATATTGTTCACGTAGGGCAGTGCCGAGGTGATGAGTATCTTCTTCATGGGTACACTACTATATTTTCAGACTTCCCGCAGAGTCAAGCCCGGGGGCAGCCGACCAGGCGCGCGCGGCCAGCGGTGCCGGTACTCCGGCAGCGCCCGGACAGTGGTGCCGGTGCCCCCGCAGTGCCTCATTTCAGACGGATCAGTCTCTCAGCAGGTATTGAAAGCCAAAGACACAGGCTTCGGGTCTACTCCTGATTTTAAGTGGCCTTACAGAGGCTCGTATCTGCATGGGGACCAGAACATTCGCATCTCTGCCCGACAGGGACCATCAGTAGCCCAGAGCGAGGGACAGCGTTGCGCCCAGGCCGCTGGCATCGAAGATGCCCCTGGGCACGGTTCCGACCGATGCAACCTGAAGAGCCAATTCGAAAACCCGCAGGGGAATGCGAAAGCCTGCAGTGGCGTACCACAAATAATCCCGCCGTCCGAAACCGACGGAGAATAAGTTGGCCGGAAATATATTGCCCTCGACAACGAGCCCCGCATTCAATCGAACAGGATTATCGAAAACCACTTCGGCGTCCGGGACTATGTCGACCACGGGAACGGCGAACCGATAGAATCCCGACACGGAAAAGGGCATGTGGATTTTTGGTTGATCGGAGGGATCGAGAGGTCTCGTTTGGACATCACCGATCTGGCTTGCCGTGGTGAATGGCTCTTCGCCCCTTTCCAGACGATCGAGCAGATCCGTCGCCTCGAACTCGTATCGCAACTGTTCGACCTCGATGACGTAGCCGGGCTTTGCCGCCACCAGGGGGATGTTGTTCAGCCCTGCGCCGTATCGCGGATTGCCCTCCTCATCAGGGCGCACCAGCCCCAGACTGACGTTAAACCCAAGCCCCTGGAGTCCATCTTCACCAATCGCTGTATAGATGTCTCCCGAAGCGAAGACCTCGCCGCGAAAGGTTCCGTCGGAAGCCGTCTCCAACATAAACCCTGCCTCTGCGTTTTCATCGCTGTAGAGCATAGGAGAAAAGGCGCCGATCTTCCCGGCGAACACGAATCCACCTATCTGGTACGATGCGAACATCCCGGCTTGCGCAAAAGCCCGCTGGAGAATCTCGGCAGAGCTGCTGTAGCTCTGGTTCGGTTCATTGCCCTGCGTGAGTAATCCGATAAAGGTTCGAGGAATAACGGTTCGCGAAAGATCATACGCGTCTGTGTACAAGCCAAAGCCGAGCTTGCCGAACTGAAGCGCAAGGTGGAGTTCCGCCTCCGCGCTCGCCCCTACGCGCAGACCATCGTTGGGCGTGTCGGCATAGACCTCGTCCAGGTCGATTACCACAACCCGGCTGAACACGTCCGATAGACCCAGGGCGCTGTTGCCGATTCCCATACTCGTCGACACTCCGAGCTCGAAAATCTCGCGGTTCCCGAAGGCAAAAAAGGCGGGATTCGTCCTGTGATTCCACGGTCCCAACCCGCCGTCGGCCCGCAGACCTTCAAATCCCGCGACGAAGAGCATCATGCAGACGGCGATTGCAAGGAGTTTTCGTTTCATGCTGCCCTCCTATTCCTCGTCCTCGAGGCTGAAGTTGTAATCTACAACAGCCTGCACGCGAAGGTAGCCTTCGCTGACTCTTAACTCCCAGAGACTGTTGATCTGAAAGTCCTCCGGCACGAGAATCAGAAACTCGGGTATGAACTGCTTGTTACCCCCTGCCCCGTCGATCATCTTGTCCAGCACCTGTGCGGTGATTCCGGCTTCTACGGTCTGCTGGGTCTCGTCCGGGAGAATTTCCACGTCGATCACCCAGTTCGCCGGATTCTGCTTCTCCGCCTCAGACAGGCCCTCGACCGAATTGACCATACCCAGTCGTGCGCCAAGCCCGCTGGTCTGTTCGAGAAGCAGGGAAATCGCCGCATTGCTGCCGCGAAGAGATTCCAGGAGCTTATCCAGATCCTCGTCCGGGTCGGCCGGATCGCGCCCGAAGACATCGTCTTCCATCAACAGCGGATCGTCCCCGTTCTCTTCGAAGTCGAGCAGAGTGCCGGGGTCCGCCTCGAAGGCGAAGGGAACCTCGAAGAGGAGGTGAAGCGAGTCGATGTCGGTAACATCCGCTGAGTTTGCGCCGAACTCGTAGTACAGGACCAGGTCCGCGGGTCGATCGTTGAAGACCAGCGCGAGATCGAAGGTATTTGCCGTCGCGCGGGAGGAAGCCAGAGTCGCGAAATTACCAGCCCCGGCATCGCCAAGGAGGTATCGCAACTGCGGAACACCGCCGACAGTCCACTCCGCCCGCAGCCGTACGTATATATCAGGATACGGAGGTGAGGCCGCGGCGTCGGGTTCAAACCACGCCCAGCCCGGCACCTGCTTCAGCCGGACCTGTTCCGGAATGGGACCGGAGAGTCCGGATAGATCAATCGGATCCGTCTGATCCTCGAAGAAAGCATCGAAGCTGATCTCTCCGACGGGAGGCAGGTCCGGGAAGTTTGGAGCTGTGATTTCCAGCTTCGCGTACAGGATCAGCGGCTTGCCGTCGTATCCCCCGTAATCTTTTTCGCCCGCTGTCAGATTGGGACCGCTAATGCTCTGGGTGAAATCATCGATGATCTCTTCGGAGATGTCCAGATCGAACACCGCGTTGCCCGTCGGGATCCAGAACTGCGGTTGTGCACGAAAAACGACCTCCTCTGGAATTTCCCAACTGCAGGCGCCAATCACCACAACGGCTATAACGGCGAAAACAAGCATCGGATTTTTTTTCATATCGCCCCCCTTGTCGTTCTGATTGCTGCACAGCCTGCGATGCCGTGCGATTCGTCCAGCCGGAGTCGTATGTGCAATCAACAGCGCATACGAGCCGAATCGAATCTTACTCGCTTGTTCCGATTTTCTTTCAGCATATCACACCTTGGGATGCAGTGAAACATTCACCCGGCGGCACGTGCCGGTACTCCGGCAGGTGGCCAACCAGGCGCGCGCGGCCAGCGGTGCCCGGCCTAGGGGCGCATCCCCGTGCTATCCGTCGCGGGCCTCCTCATACATGGCCACGATATTCTCAGGGGGGATATCAGCCTGGAGGTTGTGGATCGGAGCGAAGACGAAGCCTCCTCCTGGCTGCATCACCTCGATGCGGTAGCGTACATCCCGGCGCACCTCCTCCGGCGTGCCCCTGGGAAGCACGTTCTGCACATCCGCCCCCCCGCCCCAGAACACGATTCGGTCGCCGAACAGTTGTTTCAGTGTCTCCACGTCCATATGTGCCGCTGAGGTCTGCACGGGATTGAGGATATCCACGCCGATTTCGATGAAATCCTCGATGAACTCGTACACCGAGCCGCAGGAGTGAAGAAACACCTTGGCCGCACTCATGGAGTGGGCGGTTGCGTAGATCTGCTTCAACAGAGGTTTGACGAGGGAGCGAAACAGCCGGGGATCGATCTGAGGTCCGTTCTGAAAGCCCAGATCATCCCCGAAGCCGATCACCTGGATGTACTGCCCCACCGCATCCAGATACCGCTTCAGATCCTCGATGACCGCCTCGGTCAAACGCTCCAGCAACCGGCGGCTGAACTCCGGCTCCCCGACCAGTCTCATGAAGAAGGTATCGAAGCCGCTCAAGAACTGCCCGCTTTCGAAGATGCTGCCGTTGAACCAGCCGAACAGGGCTTTGTCCGTATTTTCGTACAGGTCGCGGGCGCGGGTACGCAGATAATCCAGTTCCGTCTGGCTGATCCGGGGCAGGGGGTAGCGCTCCAGCTCCTGCAGGCTGAGATCCGCCAGGGGGAAATGGGCGGGAACGAAGGAACCGCTTCCCGGGCTCAAGAGATTGGTCATCACCGCTCCCTCGAAGAGCTTCCAGGTTCCGTCCTCCTCGATCAGCGGGTGAAAATCGGCGGGAAACAGGGCGGGAGATCCGTCCGGAAGGGGATGAGCTTTCCAGCGGCCGCTCAGGGGAACGCCGGGGGCGGCGCAGTAGCGGTCTAGCGGAAGAACGTCGATGCCCCAGAGGTCGACGAACTCCCGCTCCACCTCGGCCAGCAGGAGAATGATGCTGGTGACCCTGACCGTGTCCGCAGCGAATTCCAGGCCTTGGGCCGCAAGATGGCGCTTCAGCCTGGCATAGGCCATGGCGTTGATCCCGGTCACGATCGATCCCCCCAGGTCCACGGGCAGCCGATCCGGCTCTCTATGGTTGATGGCGGCCAACACCCGCTCCCGGGGACTCACGGCTTTACTGCTCATGATGCAACCGATTATAATCCCGAATAACCTTCGAGGGACAGATATGCCCACTCATATTCGAACGATGCACGAAGATGACGCCGAAGCGGTCTCGAAATTGATCCGCCGCTCCTTTCAACAGTGTATTGCCGATACCTACACAGAGCGCGGAATCAAACATTTCATGAAGATTACATCGAAACAGGCAATGCTGCGACGGAAGCGAAAAAATCAACTCATCCTTGTCGCTGAAAGCGACGCTGCAATTGCTGGTCTGGTCGCGGTACGAAACGGGAATCACCTCAACCTTCTGTTCGTGGCGCCGGAGTTCCACAGAAGGGGGATCGGCACTCTGCTGTTCCAGGATGCTCTCGCCCGTATGAAGACGGCAATCCCGGATCTCAGCGTGGTCACGGTAAACTCCTCCGCATACGCTCTGCCCTTCTATACCAAGCTGGGCTTCAGAGCAAAAAGCTCAGCCTACTTCCGTAAGGGAATGAAGATAACCCCAATGGAATTGCTGCTCTAAGCTGGAAGCTATCCGCAGAAATCGATCGCCGTTAGCACCATCATCTTTATCAGATTCAAGACACTGTCGATCTGGACATACTCGTCGATCCCGTGCACATTGCCTCCCCTCGGCCCGATGATCGCCACATCGGTTTTGGATACCTTCCTGAAGGAATAAACATCCGTGGCAAAGGGAATGCCTTTCTCCCGATACTCCAGATTCAGCTGGTCGTAGGCCTTTCTTATCGAGGACAGGGCGGGATGGTTTCTGTCGGTTCTATGTCCCTCGAGAAAACGTATCACGGTTTCGAAGGTCGGGAAATTATCCCGGAAATCCGGATCCTCCCCGAGCCTCTCCTTCATGAAATCCAGTAGATCTCTCTTGGCCTCCTCCTCACTCAGGTAGGAGAACACTTCCTGCCAGAAGAAGATGTGTCCCGAAGTGGGAACAGCCCCGGATTCCTGGTAGGTCGACCCACCGCTGTGGAGCTGGAAGGTAAGAAGGCGCACGCGCATATCCGCATCGTAGGTGTCCGGCACCTTTAGGGTGGCGAGCCTCTTATCGTACTCCTCCAGTGCCAGGGCGACTTTGCTCAACTTATAGACCGGGTTGGGAAGCTCCACATCCGGTCCGATGCCACCGGGTCCGCTCTCGGTAACCGTGACCTTCCAGTCGGATCCTCCGATGGATTCGACCCCCACAAACATATCGGAGGGCTCGGGAACGATGGCGAAATCTATTTCCGGATTCCTGAGCCTGGCTGCAATCGAGCCGTTGACCCCGCCGTTTTCCTCATCCACTACGCTCTCGGCGAATACATCCCCTTTTAGCTCCACTCCGAGATCGTGAAGGCACTTGAGAGCGAGAAAACCGGAAGCGGTGCCCGCCTTCATATCTATGGTACCACGACCGTACATCCTGCCGTCCTTCACCTGGCCGCTGAAAGGATCCTTGAACACTTCCCACTCATCCTTATAGCTGGGCACTGTGTCCATGTGACCGGAAAAACAGAGTGAACGCCCTCCTCCCCTGCCCTCGAGCCGGGTTACCAAGATGGGCCGATCCTTGTACACCCGCTGCCGCCCGTCTATGGTCGGGAAAAACAGGGGGTGCTCGCGAATGCCCGGAATATCGTCGATTTCGAACAGATCCCGCGTACAACCGGGAAATAACTCCCCGCACTTTTCGAACAGGTACTCCTGTCCTGGTTTTTCATTTCCACCGGGGGGGAGATTTTCCGTTCGAATTTGGACGAGCTCCGATATCGTAGCTAAGATCGTGTCCCTGTTTTTTTCTACCCAGCCGTTGACATCATCTAGATGACTCATCTGAGTTCAGGCCGTAAGCTCGATTTTCAGATCTTCTGCCACCGGCTCGATAATATTCACTTCCCCCGGAGCGGTTCTGAGCAGGGAACAGGGTATCTCCGGCACGATCGGTCCGTGAAGAGACAGCCGAGTGATGAATTTCTGCCAGACAATGCCTCCAGCGTACTGACCGTCAGCGGTCAGCCCGGCCCCGTCATTCCACCACGCCCTGTAGTCGGCGTTGAGCATCGTGGATCCGGAGGTGGTGTAGGATTTGGGAGGCACGAAAGCCCAGGCTCCCTGCATGTCCGTGACCGCCATCTGGATCGTGGAAATCGGATGGAAATCCACCAGACGGGGAGTAGCCTTCATCCAGGCTTCCGTATCCATGCCGTAGATCTTGGCCAGATGGGGATCCCAGAAGGAATAGTGTCCGGAGAGGCCGGTACCACCGTATACGATATGCGCCCCCTTTGCCGAAGGATCTTTCCTGGCTTCCAGGATCATGTCGTCGTAGCTGTCTATATTCTTGCTCGACGGGAAATGGATCTGGTTGGCCGGGATGCGCAGCTTCGGATCGAGTCGGGAGATGAAATGCATTTTGATCGTGTAGTGAAACGAGCCGGGCCATTCCGGATTAATGTCCCGTCCATCCTCATCGGCGTACTCGTCCATGGAAAAGAAGTGCACGTGCTGCAGCGGTATACCCAGGGCGTTTACCATGTCTGCGAGCAGCTGGTACTGAAAAATCGGACCGGTGGGAAACACGCCTACAAACTGTTTTCCCTCTTCCAGTGCCTTCTTGATGCGGATCAACATGTCCAGAGCCAGCTGAAAGTGGAAATCCTTGACGGGGCGTATCTGTGCTTTGAAGCCGGGGTGGGTGCCCTTGGGGGGCTTGCAGAGATCCTCTTTGGAAATCTTCGCCACCCGCTTGCAGACCTCCATATCCCTGAAGGCCAGGAATTTCGCCGGTTGGAAATCGATCAAATCGATGTCAGGATTGAAATTGGTATTTGCTTTACCCATGTTTTACCTCCATGTTTACGTTTTTCGTTTTTTATATACCGGTAGTCTCAAATTATCTATTTATAGCATAGGAGCGGAGGAACCTCACTGCAATAAACAAAGAAAATTCTGAAAAAATGAAAGGACCTTCGGGACTGAAAAATTACCGCGCCGTCCTACCAGGCTTACAAATCCACGGAAGTTGGGATTATAATTGCGGAATACGGCTATGACGGATCGAGAACGGTTTCTTCAGATTGCCCGCTTTGAACGACCCGGGGATCCTTACGACTTCCATCAGTGGATCTGGCTGGAAGCGATTCAACGCTGGCAAAGAGAAGGTCTTCCTCCGGAAGCACACCCCCTGAGAGTTGTGTCCCTGGGACAGGACCGCACGGAGTATCTGCCGATCTACAACATGATTCGCTGTGGCAGACCCTATTTCAATCCCCCCTATTACGTATCAATCGTTCCCTGGTTCGAGCGGAAGGTACTACAGGAAGAGAACGAAACTCAAGTGGTGCGAGATGAAGATGGTGTGGTCTATCGGGTATCCAAATCAAATCCTGGGGTGCTGCCTCAGTATCTGGAGTACCCTGTCAAAGATCGGGCAAGCTGGAGTCGGTACAAGAAGAGACTAGACCCAGCGACACCGGATCGCTGGCCACCTGGGTGGGATCGAATCGACCTGACTAAAACGTTGTACGATCATGATCCAACTCTCCACGGCCGTTCCTGGAACGAGCGGGATTTTCCCCTCGGAATGACATCTCTGAGTCTTATGGGACTGCCTCGCAACATGATGGGACTGGAAAACTACAGCCTAGCCCTGTACGACGATCCAAATCTGGCGGAAGATATGGCAGAACATATGCTGCAATGGAACCTGGAGATGGCCCGCCGGGTTTTTGATACGGGAATCGAGGTGGACTTCTGCTATCTCTGGGAGGATATCTGCTACCGCTCGGGTCCACTGTTTTCTCCGTCGATCATGCGCAGGATCATGGTACCCCGATGGAAGAAATTCACGGAGTTCCTGCGCAACCACTGCGTTCCGGTTATCCTGGTTGACTGTGATGGAAATCTGGATGAGTTCCTGCCTCTCGTTCTGGATGGAGGCCTGAACGGCGTGCTTCCCTTTGAAGTGGCTGCGGGTAATGATATTCTCGCGGTTCGCAAAAAGTATGGATCAGATCTCATTATTTTTGGAGGAGTGGATAAACGAGCGTTAGCCCTCGGCCGAAACACAATCGACAAAGAAATCGAATTAACCGTAAAGCCGATGCTGGAACAAAGTGGTTATTTTCCTATGGTGGATCATTATGCCCCGGAGGATATCTCCTTCGAAAACTATATGTACTACAAGATTAAATTGAAGAGCCTGAGAACCGCAGGAATATAGATTTTCGATTGCCCGCTACTTCACGATTCTTGACAGAAAATGGGGAGTTTCAATAGTCTTAGTACAGCAGTCAACTTATGGCGGAATCTTTTCTCGACCACCTTCAAAATCTTAAAATTCTCAATCAACTGAGCGAAATTTACTATAAAAGTACAGGCATGGTGATCTCCTTTCACTACCCCGGGAAAAATGGACGGATCCGCTTCTATCCGCAGGAGGAGAAGAGCGAGTACTGCCAACTCATCCAATCGATCCCGGAAGGAAAGAGCCGCTGTCTGAAATGCGACCGTGACGGTTTGGAGACCGCCCGTCGCAAGAATAGCTATCACATATACCGCTGCCACGCGGGACTCGTAGACGTGGCCATTCCACTGATATACAAGGGCACGGAGATCGGATCCATCTACACGGGTCAGGTTCTTCTCGAGCCTCGAAACCTCAATAATCTTCAGTCCGTCTATCGAAGCTTTCCGGCCTTGAATGTTTCCTATGAACGCCTGGCTCAAGTCTACACCAAGATCAAGATCGTGAGCAGAGATCACCTGCTGTTCTACGCCAAGCTTCTGCACCTTATAGCCAACTACATTCTTCTCATGGAAAACGAGCTTTACCTCGAGCGCATGGTAGTTCTGAAAAACCGGGAACTCCACAAAAAAGAAATCGAGAAGATTAATCTGGAAAAAACCTTGAAGGAACTGAGCATCTCTGTTCTGGAGAGTGAAAAATCACGACATCCGTCCGCCATCAGAGACAAGGATAAAACCAGGAGCAGCTACATCGTCTCCAAGGCTCAGCTTTTTATCCAGACATATTACAGCACGGACATCCGGCTGGAGGATGTTGCCCGGGCGGTATATCTATCTCCAAACTACTTCAGCTCCCTGTTCAAGCGGGTATCCGGATGCACCTTTCGCAGCTACCTGGTAAGGAAGCGGATGGAGGCTGCCAAGACCTTGTTAACGACATCGAGTCTGCCGATCAAGGAGATCGTCTTTCGAACCGGTTTCAAGGATTATAATTATTTCAACCGAACGTTCACGGCCATGGAAGGCATCACACCGGCTCGATTCAGGAGCGGACAACGATATCAATCCTCGATTGGCCGACAAACAGCAGTACTGGTATGAGATCCATCAGCATGATATCGTAGATTTTTTCAGAAGTTTCTGTCGGAATTCCAGTGCAAGAAATCCGAGTTTGTGATTTAATAATTGCACCGGAAGGCTCAAATTTGGTAGCATCCAGTCTGGGCCTATTTCGAGTCATTCTGTCCGTAGGGACGGAAAAATTCATAATTAAGGAGGTGAAGCACATGAAAAAAATACTCTTGGTTCTTGTGCTGACACTCTTGGCAGCAGGTCTCAGTTTCTCAGGTGCGGGTAAAGAAGCGGAAGCCAAGATGGAATTCGCGATCATTCCCATGTTCGTGGGGCATCCCTGGTTCGTGCGCTGCGAACTGGGTGCAAAACGGGCCGCTGAAGAGCTCGGTATCGACTACGTATTCATCGGTCCCGAAAAGGCGGATGCGGCCAAGCAGCTGGACCTGTTCAACGACCAGGTAAACAAGGGAGTCGACGCCATCATCCTGGCCGTGTCGGATGTAAAGGCCTGGGAAAAGCCCATCGCCGACGCCATGGCCAAAGGAGTTCCGGTGTTTGGATTCGATATCGGCGCCGGGGAACTGCCTATCTGGACGGCTTCAGGATGGGAGCAGGTTCAGAGCGGGATCAATATCGGTGAGGGTATGGCCAAAGAGATCGGTAAAAAGGGCAAAGTGGCCATCCTGACCGGAAGCCTCGGATCTCCCTTCCTCGCCGAACGGCAGAAATCCATAGAGGACACGCTGGCTAAGTACCCGGATATCGAGGTCATCGGAGTGTTCCCGACTGAGGACGACTACGAGAAAGCACTGAGCATCTGCGAATCGGTGCTTCAGGCCAATCCGGATCTGGCAGGATTTGCCAGCACCGTAACCACCGGCGCTCCGGCAGCGGCCAAGGCAATCGAGAATGCCAACCTGGGCGGCAAGGTGGCGATCTGGAGCGTGGCCCTGGGCAAGCAGAACGCGGAGTACGTTAAAAAAGGGTGGATGAACGGAGCGCTGATCCTGGATCCCGCCAAGATGACCTATCTCGGGGTCATGATCGCACACGATTATTTGACAAAGAATAAAAAGTTGCCCAAGCCGGGAGACAAGTACGGTTGGGCCGACGAACCGGTCACCCTGGTGGAGAAAAAATTCTCCTACGCCCCCGACGTGCTTTTGACACCGGACAACGTCGCCGATTTCGACTTCTAAAACCCCGAAGAGACAGCAAATCGCGATTCTGGGAAGGGGGAAACCCCTTCCCAAATTTTTTCAATCTGCGGAGTCTAGAATGATCAGCATCGAGCACGTATCCAAGTCGTTTCCGGGTGTACAGGCCCTGGACGACGTGAGTTTTACAATAGACGACGGGGAGGTTCATGGTCTGGTCGGCGAGAATGGGGCCGGGAAGAGCACGTTGATCAAGATCCTCTCCGGCATCTACCCCGATTACCAGGGAAGCATCCGCATCGACGATCAACTCTCGCGCTTCAACTCGGTTCATGACGCTCAGTATCACGGACTGGCCACGATCTTCCAGGAGCTCACCGTCATCCAGGAGCTTTCGGTGGCGGAGAATATCTTTCTGGGCCGGGAACCGGTGCGCTTCGGGGGCGTATTGGATTGGGAAGCCATGCGGCGGCGCAGCAGCGAGGTTCTCGAGTTTCTCGACGCACCCCTGGACCCCCGGACGCTGGTCGGCAGACTTTCGGTGGCCAACCAGCAGATCGTCGAGATCTGCAAGGCCCTGGTACTCGACTCCCGGATCATAATCATGGACGAGCCAACCTCCTCCCTCACCGAACACGAAGTCAGGCAGCTGTTCTCGCTGATCCGCCGTCTCAAGGAAAGAGGGATAACAATCCTTTACGTCTCGCACAAGATCGAGGAGATTTTCGAAATCTGTGATTCCGTAACCGTATTTCGGGACGGCAAACATATAGGTACCATGGAGAAAGACAAGACCACCGCGGACGAGGTGATCCGCATGATGGTCGGACGGTCTATGAGCGCAATGTTCCCGGCCCGAACCTCCTCCAAAGGGGAGCTCCTGCTGTCGGTTCGCGGACTGGGCAGAAGCGGTGAGTTTCAGGACATAGACTTCGACCTCTACGGCGGAGAAATCCTCGGATTTGCCGGTCTTATCGGGGCCGGAAGAACCGAGGTGGCTCGAGCTGTGTTCGGAGCTACCAGACTGGAAGCCGGAGAAATCACTCTATACAACCGCTCCTCCCGCCCATTCCGCCACCCTCACCAGGCCCTTTCACGGGGGCTGGCCTACCTTTCGGAGGATCGAAAGGGGGAGGGATTGATGCTTCAACTCACCATCAGGGAGAACATGTCCCTGTCGATCCTGCACAAGATCTCCCGCTCCCTGTTCATTCGGAGCTCCAAAGAGCGAGAGCTGGTAGACTCCTTCATCTCCAAATTTAAAGTGAAGCTGACCAGCATGGACCAGCTGGTGGAGTCACTATCCGGTGGAAACCAGCAAAAGATCATCATCTCCAAGCTTCTGCTAACCGAGGCCAGAGTGTTTATCTTCGATGAACCGACTCGGGGGATCGACGTTGGCGCCAAATACGAAATCTATAAGATCATGAACGACCTGACTGCCGAAGGGAAAGGCATCATCTTCATCTCTTCGGAGCTGCCGGAAGTCCTCGGCGTCGCCGACCGGATCTTCTGCATGCGGGAGGGCCGGATATTAAAAGAATTTACTCGTGCGCAAGCCGACCCGGAAGCGGTGATGCGGGTTCTTCTGGGGGGGACAGCGGCATGAAAGAGAACAACACGACTCAGATCTCCGGGAGCTTGCTTCAGCGTTTCTTTCAGGTGCGGGAACTGCCGATACTCCTGTACATCATCATCATGATGGTCGTCTTCTCCATAGCCATTGACGGATTCCTGGCGGTAAAGAATTTCGAAAACATCTCCCGTCAGATCACGACCATCGGGATTGTCTCCGTCGGCATGACCCTCATCATCCTGACCGGCGGGATCGACCTCTCTGTTGGCGCCATGCTGTCCTTTGCCATCAACATCGGGGGCCAGGGAATCGTGCACGGCTGGCCGATGTGGATCGTCTATCCCTTCATGCTTCTGCTGGGACTCGTATTAGGATTAATCAACGGATTTCTGGTCACCCGCATCGCCGTCCCGGCTCTGATCATCACATTGGGAACCATGAATATCTACCGAGGGATATTGATGGTGATTACCAAGGGTCGCTACATCACCCCTATCCCATCTGCGTATAACGCCCTTGGCCGCGGATTCGTTCCTTTTATTATTTTCGCCGTCATTCTGGCGTTGTTCATCTTCATTACCCTGCGGACGCGTTTCGGCCGCAACCTCTTCTCCATAGGAG
Source organism: Spirochaetaceae bacterium (assembly GCA_020353535.1). Lineage (GTDB taxonomy): Bacteria > Spirochaetota > Spirochaetia > SZUA-6 > DRHE01 > JAFGQJ01. Next base: position 2,212,739 of record CP070696.1, read on the forward strand.
GGGCCGAGCAGTCCGCCCTGTATTCAGGGGTACCGGTCCGGCGCTACAAGATGATCGTTTACGTGATCTCCGGTTTCCTGAGCGCCCTGGCCGGATTGATCCTGATAGGAAAGAGCGGATTCATACAACCCCAGGCCGGCACCGGCTATGAGCTGAACGCCATAGCTGCGGTGGTAATCGGAGGCACGAGCATTTTCGGTGGTTCCGGAAGCGTGCTGGGAACATTCCTCGGCTCGGTGCTCATGGGGCTGATCCTGGCGGGATTGACCATGCTGGCGGTCAATCCCTACTGGATAGGGCTGATTACCGGGGTGCTTATCATCCTGGCCATTGCCGTGGACTCTCTGCGGGTCCTGCGTCGATAGGTGACATTGATGAACGATCGCTTAGCGAAACCAAGATCAACGGGCCAGGCGAAGACGCTCCTGATTCTGTTCATCGTCAACGCCGTAATCATGGTAGCTTTGAGCTTTCTCTCAAGGACATTTCTGACCTACGGAAACGTAACCGCGGTAATGATGCGTATGAGCGAACTGGCCATGCTGGCTATCGCCGAGACCATCGTGATCATTAGCGGCGGCTTCGACCTTTCCGTCGGCGCCACCATGGCTCTGTCCGGAGCCGTGGCCGGTACGCTGTATGTGGCCGGGGTGCCTTTCCCCGTGGCTTTTGCCATTGCCCTGGCCGCGGGAGTAGCGGTGGGAGCCCTGAACGCCTTTTTAGTTGTTGCCCTGCGGCTTCAGCCCTTCATCGTGACCGTGGCCACCATGTCCATGGTACGCAGTATCGTCTATGCCCTGCTGAAAGGAAACGTGCTCACCGAATTCCCCGAAGGATTTCTCAACCTCGGGTACATCTACATTTTAAAGATACCGGTTATTTTTCTGATCGTGGTAACCACGGCTGTGCTGGTAATGATCCTGCTTCGCCGCACGACCGTAGGCCGTCGCATCTTCGCAATCGGCGCCAATGAGCGCACCGCCTTCGTTTCCGGCATCCACGTCAAACGGATCAAGTTCCTCGTGTACTGTCTGGCCGGGCTGATCTGCGCCCTGGGGGGATTGCTGTTCACCGCGCGGATTCGGGCCATAATTCCGGATGCGGGAATCAATGCCCCTCTGGAAGTGATAACCGCAGTTCTCATCGGAGGTACCCTGATCACAGGCGGCAAGGGATCGGTTTTGGGATCCCTGTTGGGGATCTTGGCGATGTTTCTCCTGCTCAACGGCTTCAACCTCCTCGGCCTGAATCCCTTCTGGGAAGTGATTATTCTTGGCCTCATACTGATCTACGTGGTCGGGCAGGAAAGCATATCAGGCTCGTTTCGGGCTTTCTTCGCAAGACGGAAAGCGGCCAGGACGGCTCGAACCTCCTGAACACAACCGCATAGGGCACCGGGATGGAAAACCGTAAAACATACGGCATGAAGGATCCCGAAGGGCAAGAAAAGAGGCTGACGGGGAAAATCGCCCTGATCACCGGGGCGGGTTCCGGAATCGGCAGAGCCATCGCCGAGCGTTTCGCGCGGGAAGGGGCGCGGATCGGGATAAACTACTGTCACAACCGGGAAGGAGCTGCAGAAACCCTGCGCCGCGTTGAGGCTGCAGGTTCCGAAGGGCTGCTGCTCAAAGCCGACGTGGCTCGAGAGGCCGAGGTGGCGTCGATGATCGAACATCTGCTGGACCACTTCGGTGCAATCGACATTCTGGTCAACAACAGCGGCATCGGCACCTCCAGATCCCCGGATCGGGTTGCCGAGATCCTGGCAGAGGACTGGGATCGGGTACTGGCGGTGAACCTCAAAGCAGTCATGCTTACCAGCAAACACGCTCTGCCCCGGATGATACGCCAGAATCAGGGATCGATAATCAACATCTCGTCGATCCGGGGTCTGTTGGGCAATCCAACCCTGGCCTCCTACTGCGCTTCTAAAGGAGGGGTCGTGCTTCTCAGCAAGCAAATGGCCCTGGATTACGCAAACAACGGTATCAGGGTCAATGCGATCTGTCCGGGATTCGTGCTGACCGAAATGCTGGAAGGTTACATAAACAAGCAGGAGAATCCTCAGGCGGCCCGCGCAAGCTTCGCCGCAATGTCTGCCCTCGGTCGCATAGGTCGACCCGAGGAGATCGCCGCGGTTGCCGTGTTTTTCGCCTCCGATGCCTCCTCCTTCGTCACCGGAGTGGCGCTGCCTGTAGACGGAGGTTATACCGCCTACGGGATGAGGGACATTCTATGAGGCGTTTCAGCGGCCAAGTTGCCCTTGTCACCGGCGCGGGATCGGGGATCGGCAGGGCGGCGGCACTGCTGTTTGCCGCCGAAGAAGCCTCCGTGGGGCTCATCGACATCGATCCCGCCGGAATCCGGGTGACTCTCGAGCTGATCAACAGCCAGGGCGGCCGAGCCGCTTTTCTACCGGGAGATGTGACCTCCCAAGCGGACATCTCCCGGGCGATCGAAAAGATCACAGGCGAGTACGGCCGCATAGACGTCCTGTTCAACAACGCCGGAATCGAACTGTCCCGCCCGCTTCACCAGACCACGGAGCGGGAGTGGGACAGGGTGCTGGCCGTCAACCTGAAGGGGATGTTTCTAGTCGCCAAAGCCGTGCTGCCGACCATGATGGCACAGAATCGCGGCGCCATCGTAAACACCTCTTCCATATCCGGGGTGCTTGGCTGGCCCGCCTATGCCGCCTACAGCACTTCCAAGGGCGGAGTGATTCAGCTCACCCGCCAGATGGCGGTAGACTACGGGCCGTACAACATCAGGGTGAACTGCATCTGTCCCGGTACAACCCTGACTCCCCTGATCGAGCGTCTTTTCGAGCTGGAGGAGGATCCTGCAAGCGCAAAAAACATCATCGCCGCCCGACATCCGCTTGGACGTTTCGCTCAACCGGAAGAGATCGCTCAGGCGGTGCTTTTTTTGGCTTCCGAGGAGGCCTCGTTTATCACCGGCGCTATTCTCCCTGTAGACGGCGGATACACGGCGAAATAAGCGCGCATGCGGGCGGTGTATGGAAACGTCAAGGAGGCGAATATGAAACGCTACCATGATTTGAGTGGAAAACTGGAAAACGGTCTATGGTCGTACCAGGCGCTTCCGGGGCTGGAGCAGATCATCCCGGATGTACAAATCGAAACGATCGCTACTGTGGATAAGGATGATTTCTTTGCCTCGAGGATCACCCTCTCCACGATCTCCGGCACCTACGTGGAGGCCGGTTCCCACATACTCAAAGAGGGCAAGACTCTCGATGAGTATGGGATCGGCGATTTCATCAAACCCGCCACCATCATCCGTCTTCCCCGGCAGCCGGAAAAAACGATGGTGGACAAATCCCTGCTGGTCTCTCACGCCCCGAATATCCCCAAGGGGGAGGCTTTGATCGTAGATACCGGCTGGGGGATTCAGTGGAACAAACCGGGGTACGTTCTGCAGTGCCCCAACTTCAGCCAAAATGCGGTGGAGTGGCTCCTGGAACATAAGCCGTCAATCTGCGCTTTCGACGTTCCCTGTCTGGAAAGCTCATGGTCTGAAGATGTGGTCGAGGAGAAGGGAGGGCTTCTCGGCATGATGTTCAATAGAGGGGCGCTTTTGGTGGCTCCCCTGATAAATTTGGAGCAGATCAAGAGCGACAGGGGCATGCTCTACTGCCTCCCCCTCTCTGTAGCCGGCACTTCTGGAGCTCCGGCCCGAATCGTTTTCGAGGAAGAGGTATAGAGGTGAAGGATCCCATTCGCTTCGGCGTGATCGGCGTGGGACTCTGGGGAGAGGTACATGCGGAGATCTACTCCCAACACCCTTACGCCACTTTGGCCGCGGTTTGCGACCGCAATTCGAAACGGGCAGAGCAGGTGGCGGAACGTTACGGCGCCGAACGGATTTACACGGATTTTCGAGATCTGGCTGCGGATCCGGGCATAGATGCGGTGGCGGTGGTTACACCCGACTTCGCACACCGGGATCCCATTCTGGCTGCTGCGGAGGCAGGAAAACACATCATCACGGAAAAACCTCTGGCCACCACGTTGGAAGACGCCCAGTCCATAGCCGAAGCTGTCAGAAGTGCGGGGATCACCTTCATGGTGGATTTCCACGCCCGCTGGAATCCTCCTCTTGCCATCGCCAGGCAAAATATCGCCGCAGGCAAGCTGGGCATCATCGTATCGGCCTACTTCCGGCTGAACGACACAATTTCCGTTCCCACAGAAATGCTCTCCTGGGCTCAAGAGAGCTCGATTCTGTGGTTTTTGGGCAGCCACACGGTGGATTCTCTGCGTTTCCTCTTCGAGGACGAAGTCGAACGGGTTTACTCGGTCTCCCACTCCTCGGTTCTCAAAAAGCGGGGCATCGATGTCCCGGATCTCTACCAGAGCATCCTGGAGTTTCGGTCTGGAATCGTAGCCACCATCGAAAACAACTGGATTATCCCGAACACCCACCCTTCTGTAAACGACATCAAGGTGAACATCCTGGGCAGCAGGGGGATGATCAATATGGACCTGACCAACAATCAGATGATCGAACGCTACCTGGAGGATTCCAGCGATCATCCCGATTGTCTGGTAAAACCGCAGGTTCGGGACAAGCACGTCGGTTTTGCCTATGAGAGCATCAGGGATTTCGTAGATTGCCTTTACCTGGATAAAGAGGTACAGGCCGATCTGGAGGACGGGTTGATGGTCACCAAGGTGATCCTGGCGCTCATGGAATCCGCCTCCACGGGCGTGCCCGTCACTGTGCGCTACTGAGGTGTTGTGATGAGTCTTGCCGAACTCTTGTCTCTCCGAGACAGAATCGCCATCGTCACAGGCGCAAGCCGGGGACTGGGAAAGGCTTTCGCAACCGCACTCGCCGAAGCGGGGGCTCACCTGGCCATCGTTTCCCGTCACCTGGACGAACTGCAGGACACTGCCGCCGCCGTCAAGAACTGCAAGCGGGATGTCCTCACCCTGCAGGCCGACATCACCCGGGAGGATCAGGTCCGCGAAATGGTGAGGCAGACGGTCGGACGCTTCGGAGGTATCGACATCCTGGTGAACAACGCCGCAACGGAACGCCAGAATCTGCCCCCTGAACAGACCACCCTGGAGAACTGGTCCTTCGTGATCGATACGAACGTAAACGGAGCGTTTCTATGCGCCCGGGAAGTGGGCAAAGTGATGATTTCCCAGAAACGGGGCAAGATCATCAATATGGCCTCTATATCCGGGATGATCATCAACAAGTACTTCCACGGCGGATCCTACGACGTGTCGAAATCTGCCGTGGTGGCTCTGACCAAAGCCCTGGCCGTGGAATGGGCAAAGTACAATGTGAATGTCATTGCTCTGGCTCCGGGCTACTACGGCACGACACCGAATAAAAAGTGGTTCGAGGCAAATCCGGAGATCTACAAGCAGGTCATCGATATGATTCCCCTGAAGCGCCTCGGCACGATCGAGGAGCTGGCTGCTCTGGTGACCGTTCTGGCTTCGGAGGTGTCCAACTACATAACAGGCTCAACCGTAGTGATCGACGGCGGGTACACGCTGTGGTAGATCTCTAAAGGTCCTAACCATCCAGCTTGACCGCGGACCAGGACAGCAGTACTATTATAGTAGCCGATAACGGATTCACGTTTGCAGTCTATCCGATGATTAATCCGAAGCGCAGTCGCGCGTGGTACAGCTTCGGAATTTCACGTGTCATCCGGCTAAGCACCACAGAGCTGGTGCAGCTGAAAACCATCAAGTACAAGGAGGGTGTATGTCAGAACGTGATGTATCTCCCGGACGAACGCCCAGACGCCTGACGCCAAGGGCGATCATCATCGTCGTCCTGGTTATCCTGCTGTTGATCACCGTGTTTTCCAGTTTCTTCGTGGTCGATCCGCAGGAAACGGCCGCGGTGCTGAGGTTCGGCCGCTTCATCCGAATGGCCGAACCGGGTCTGCATTTCAAGCTCCCCTTCGGAATCGAGAAGAACTACAACGTTCCCACCCAGGTCGTCCTCAAAGACGAATTCGGCTTTCGTACCGAGCGACCGGGAATCACCACCATCAGGGCGGCGCAGGATTTCCCCGGCGAGTCGATCATGCTCACCGGAGACCTGAACATTGTGGATGTGGAGTGGATCATCCAGTACCGCATCGTGGATGCCTTCAACTGGCTGTTCAAGGTCCAGGAGAAGGAAAAGACCATCCGGGACATCAGCCAGTCGGTTATCAATCAGCTGGTCGGGGACCGGGCTATATTCGACGTCATCGGCGCTGAGAGGGCCAACATCGAAACTCAAGGTCAGGATCATATGAATCGGCTTTTCGACAAGTACGAGCTCGGTATCCGGGTCACCACGGTAAAGCTGCAGAACATCGTACCCCCGGCCGGTCCCGTACAGGAGGCTTTCGAGGATGTCAACAAGGCCATCCAGGACCGAAGCCGCCTGATCAACGAGGGTCAGGAAGCCTACAACCAGGCCATCCCCAGGGCCAAAGGCCAGGCGGAGCAACTGGTTCAGGAGGCCGAAGGGTACGCCGTGGAGAGGGTAAACAAGGCCGAAGGTGACGTAGCCCGTTTCTCCCGGGTTCTGACCGAGTACAACCGTAGTCCCGGCGTAACCCGAACCCGTCTGTACTACGAGATGTTCGAAGAGGTTTTCAAGGACGCGGAAAATGTAGACCTGATCGACAAGAACCTGCAGAACTTCATCCCCTTCAAGGCTTTGGAATCCTCTTCCGCAGGAGGCGCCCAATGAAAAAGACAATTACGGTTCTAGTGGTCGTCGCGGTCATCCTTATCCTCTTTCTGATCACCGGGCCCTTCTACGTTATCGAGGAGGGGGAACAGGCCGTAGTGATCCGTTTCGGCCGCATCATTTCGATCGAACAGGAAGCGGGCTTGAAGATCAAGGTTCCATTCGTGGACAACGTCAACAAGTTCCCCAAGAAGATTCTGGCCTGGGACGGAGAATCCCAACGGATTCCCACGAAAGAGAACCAGTTCATCTGGGTGGACACCACCGCCCGCTGGAAGATCACCGACCCCAAGCTGTTCTACGAATCCGTCGGCAGCATCACCGGCGCTCATTCCCGACTTGACGATGTAATCGACTCGGCGGTACGGAAGATCGTCTCCCGAAACTCCCTGGTGGAGGCGGTGAGAAACTCGAACGTGATCAACGAGATCGCGCGCCCCAGCGTCTACCAGGCCGGAGCGGAGATCGAGGGAGAGGAGGCGGAGGCCCTCGGCATCGATACAACGATCGTCTACGATGAGATCCTAAAAGGCCGCGCGGTTCTCTCCGATGAGGTATTTCAGGAATCCAGCATCATCACGCCTCAGTACGGCATCGAGCTGATCGATATCATCATCCGCCAGATCAAGTATTCCGACGAGCTCACCGAGAGCGTGTACCGGCGCATGATCGCGGAACGGAATCAGATCGCTCAGGCCTTCCGCTCCGATGGAGAGGGAAAGAAGGCGGCGATCCTCGGTGAAATGCAGCGGGAGCTGCTCTCGATTCAGTCCGGAGCCTACCGGGAAGCGCAGACGATCAAAGGTGAGGCGGATGCCCAAGCGGCGGCAATCTACGCCAACACCTACAACCGGAGTCCGGACTTCTACGAGTTCTGGAAGGCGATCGAGAGCTACCGGACCATGCTGCCCAAGTTCCGCAAGACCCTGACCACTGAACCGGAGTACTTCCGCTACCTCTACGATCAGGCGGGTCGATAGCGCAGTAGCCTGCGAAAAATGCGAATCTGAACAGGCCCGCGGCCGATCGGCCGCGGGTCTTTTTTTCCAACACTCCGTTGAAGTACGTCCAATTCGCCAAGCCAATAAGCTCTGTTCTCCTCGGTGGTTGACAAAAGGTAGCGCCAGTGGCAGACATTACACATGGCGAAACAAGGAGTATACACCGCGGAATTGCAGCGACAATCGTATGGAAGCACCCCCGACGGGGCCGAAGTCGACATTTTCATCCTGACCAACTCCACTGGCATCAGCGCCCGGGTGATCACCTACGGGTGCATCCTCACCTCCGTGCGGATGCCGGACAGAAGGGGCAGCATCGGGGAAATCACCCTCGGCTTCGACAAGCGGGTCTGGACGGCGGAGGAACTGAGGGAGAATGACACCGTGGGCGTGCGCTTCTCCTACACCAGCCCGGACGGAGAGGAGGGGTATCCCGGAGAGCTGAAGGTCGGCGTAACCTACAGCTTGAACGAGAACATTGAGCTCACCTTCGACTACCGGGCGGTAACCATCAGGGCCACGCCGATCAACCTGACAAATCACGCCTACTGGAACTTGAGCGGCGCCGGCTCCGGTACGGTCTACGGTCACCTGCTTTCCCTCGACTGCTCCCGTTATCTTGTGGTGAACGAGCAGCTGATCCCCACGGGAGAGATTCTCCCGGTGGAGGGCACGGCCTTGGACTTCCGGAGCGAAAAGGCGATCGGCCGGGATATCGATCAACTTTCAGTCGGCTACGATCACTGTTTCGTGGCCGACAAACAAGGAGCCGAGCTGGCAGCAATCGCCCGCCTGGTAGATCCGGTCAGCGGCAGGGGCATGGAGATCTTCACCACCAAGCCCGCGGTTCAACTCTACACGGGGAACTTCTTGGCCGGCATCCGCGGCGCGAACGGAGCCGTCTTTGACAGGCATACCGCCCTCTGCCTGGAAACTGAATTTTTTCCGGATGCGGTGAATCAGCCCGGGTGTCCCTCGGCGGTGCTTCGGCCGGGTGAGAGCTACCATCACACAACGGTACATCGCCTGTTCAGCGAATGATCTTCCTCTGTTTCACGGCCATCCTCGTATTGGCGGTGAGCGGCCAGGCCTTCCCCTCCTTTCTGACGCGCCTGGGAGGGGACTCCCTTCAGCAGGGGCTGCTCCTCTCGGCCTTGTTCTTCTTCTTTCCGGTGAGCTCGGTGGCAGCGGGGATCGTGGCTGACAGGATCGGCAAGGTACGGGTCGTAACCTTCGGGGTGATGTTGATCGCCCTCCCCCTTGCCCTGATTGCCCTGTTTCAGGATGTTTGGGCCCGCATCGTGACCTTGCTACTGTTCGGTGTCGGCGCGGGGATCATCGAAAGTCAGATCTCGGCCCTGCTCACGGACGTCAATCCGGCCCGTGAAAGATCCATTATGAACCTGTCCCAGACCCTGTTCAGCGTCGGGGCGGCGGCGGGGCCGTTCCTCCTCGCCGTGATCTACACCTCCACCGACAGGCTGTCGATCACCGCGGTGTTCTGGTTTCTGGCAGCACTCAACGCCCTGATCGCCGCAGGCTTCCCGTTGCTACGCAGATCAGCGTTTCGGTCGGGGGAGCACGAAGCGCTCGGCCTCAAGAAGCTGCTCAGGAACAGGACTCTACTGGCTCTGGCGGTTTCCATCTTCCTGTACGTGGCCGTCGAAATGGGCACCGCGGGTTGGTTGGCCAAGTACGGAGAGATCCACCTCGGCATGTCCCGGGAGCTGGCTCCCGTGTGCATCACCCTGTTCTGGGGAAGCCTGGGTTTGAGCCGCGCCCTTGTGGGTGTGTTAACCCATCGAATCCCGGACCGGATCGTGCTGGTATTTGCAGTCGGTTTGAGCATCGCCGCCCAGGCATTTTCTTTTTCCGTCGGCAACACCGCGGCTTCCCTGCTGGGGATCGCGATCCTCGGTTTCGGCATGGGCTGCATCTGGCCCACCCTGGTCGCCCTGGCAGGAAGTCGTTTCCGGGGCGACAGCGGCAGTGCCGTGGGCATCATGGTCGCCGCCGGAGCCCTGTCCATTCCCCTGATTCAAATGGTGATCGGTTTCACCTCTCGGGCCGATATACTGGGCTTGAAGAACAGCCTGCTCGGATTAAGCGCCCTGAGCGTTCTGAATCTGTTGCTCATCCTGCGGATCTTTCGCCGTTCTTCGGCTTTCGTCAAGGCCAGCTAGGCTTCCCTGTTTCCGGGTTCGCTGCAAAGCTGACGGTAAAGATCAGATTTATTATCTTTCCTGTATGAAACACACAATAATCTCAATAGCTCTTGTTATAATTACAGTTTGGAATGCCCAGATCGGGTGGGCACAGGGCGATCTTCCGGTGGAGCGGATTCGGCTGCCCGAGGGATTCAGAATCGAGGTCTATGCCTCCAACTTGAGAACCGCCCGGGGATTGAGCTTCGCCTCCGACGGCACACTGTTCGTCGGCTCCAAGAGCGGGGAGGTCTACGCGGTGCGGCCGAACGGGGAAGCCCTTGTCGTGACCCGGGGCTTGAGCATGCCGGTAGGTGTGGACGTATTTGAAGGGGATCTGTATATCTCCTCCGTCTCCGAGATCGTCAAGATCGACAACATCCTGGCCAACTTGGAAGGAAACCCGAAGCCTCGAGTCTTGATCGATACCCTGCCCCGGGACCGGCACCACGGCTGGAAGTTCATCAAAGTCGGTCCGGACGGAAAGCTGTACGTACCGGTGGGAGCTCCCTGCAACGTCTGCAAACAGGAGGACGAGCGATACGCCGGCATCCTGCGCATGAACCTCGACGGCAGCGGCCTGGAATTGGTGGCCGGAGGGGTGCGCAACACGGTCGGCTTCGACTGGCATCCGGACACGAAGGAGCTCTGGTTCACCGACAACGGCCGCGACCTGATGGGGGATGACATTCCCCCGGATGAGCTCAACCGGGCGCCCCGAACGGGTCTGCACTTCGGCTTTCCCTACCTCCATGGGCGAGGTGTGAGGGATCCGAAGTTCTGGGACGACCGTCCTGCGGGCCTGCAGTTCCGGCTGCCTGAACACGAGTTTCCCGCCCACGTGGCCGCCCTGGGCATGCGCTTTTACACAGCGGATCAGTTCCCGCAGGAATACCGGGGAGGGATCTTCGTGGCCGAACATGGCTCCTGGAACCGATCGCAGAAGATCGGCTACCGGGTGAGCTTCCTGCGCCTGCAGGGAAACCGGGTCAGCGAATACCGCATCTTTGCCGAGGGTTGGCTGGAAGGTCAGCGTGCCTGGGGCCGGCCGGCGGATGTGGAGATTGGTCCGGACGGAGCACTGTACGTAGCCGATGATTCCGCGGACGCGGTCTACCGGATCAGCTACCGCCCGTAGAATGTTTTTGGCTAATAAAATCCGGTCAAACCCTGAATAAGGTTATTTCGGCGGCTTGAAGTACCGGTTGTCCTACGCAGGAGAGCAAGCTATGAATCCCATGATCGTCTATGGGGGCCATGAGGGTGCCTTCCAATCCGGAATCGATGTGTTTCCGTGGTTGGATGAAGCCTGGCTGAAGTGAACGAGACGAGAGCGATCAATTCCCTCGGGACTACTCCCTGTAAAGCTCCACCTCGATGCTGGAACCGAAGCTCTTGAGGGCTTCAACCCCGCCGATAAACTTCCCCAGGGGCACTACCGGGGAAGCGGCCCTGGGACGCTCATCCGTACTGGCCGGGGTGGGACCGAAGAAGAAGCAGAGGGCGCTTCCCGGAGGCCAGTAGGCGATTTCCCCTGCCTCCAAGAGCTCCCGGGCGCTGGCATCCTTGGCGATCGCCAGCCCGCAGTCCCCGTAGAACTCTTCTCCCCAACGGGACATGCGCAGCTTCAGGGGAAGCGCGTTCAGCAACGAGCTCGCGGCCGTAGAGTCATTCAACTCGGCGGAGAAGCTTTGATTCTGGATCTTTATCGAAATTGTACTACCCATGGTAGCTCATCATAGCGGATCCAGCGGATTTCTCAAAGCCTGCTACCCTTGGAAGCGGACACGGGCCAGAGAGGTCAGTCCCTCCAGCCCCCGGATCAATGTAGCGAAACGCTGCGGGTCGCTCCGGCCGAAGGTGCGGAGTTCCTCCAGAGTCCTCTCGAAGCGCTCACGGTACTTGCGGTGGGCGAATTTTCTGAGCAGCCAGAGGATCCGCTTTTGATGATCCTCTCGCTCATCCCCTCCCCCCGGTACGCTTGAACTCTGCAGGATCTTGAGGAGCACTCGGATCTCCTCAAGGCGGTCGGCGCATTCACAGTGCTTTAGCTTCTCGAGCAGTTGCTGAAGGTCCTCCAATCCCGCCTTCCCCGCCGCAACTGCGATCATGCCGGCCGCCTCCGGGGAGAAACGGTAGAGGTGGGGCATGGGCAGATCGACGCTCCTGCCATTCAACCGAACTGGCAGCAAGTCGAAAGCATCAAGCTCGAGGGAGAAGCTCTTTCGAACCTTTTCCGGACAGAAGGAACGCTTCATGACGACGGCCAGCCTGTTGGCCAGCACTGCCCGCTCCAGACTGCTCCGGTTTGCAGCCGACCTGGAGCGGGATCGATCCAGAACCAGGACAAACTCGAGATTGTGCACCTGCCGGCCAATGCTCTGCTTGCCCCCCCGGTACTTGACGTATTCATTGCCGAAAAGCTCAACCCGACCCTGGGCAGCCAACAGCTCCACCAGCTCCTCAAAGGGGATGATCCCTTCTGTGTTGTAGCTCAAGATGATGTGACGGGCGTCGATCGCCTCCAACAACTGTTGCAAGGCCCGGCCGGCGCTGCGGCGGTAGCAAAAAGCCGAACGGGTCTTGGTCCAATCTCTACGAATCCCCGCCTTGTGCCGCAGCCGGCCGTCCTCGCGCAGCGTGTTGTCCACCTCCGGTTTGTCCCACAACGCGATGGTGTTGAGCAGATGGTAGTTGGAACCGTACTGGTGCTGGTTGTAGGGCGGATCGAGATAGCACAGATCCGCCGGTCGTGAGCGCACGAACTGCAGGGCATCCTGGCAGCCGATTTCGGCATATTCAGGGCTGTCGATCGTTACCGGCATCTGCAGGCGAATGGAACTCATGATCCTGCCCAGGGCGTCCCTGCCGTGTCCGCCGAAGCCTTTGTGGCAAGCCTTGAATACACCAGACGTGTTGGTATGGGTGGCGCATTGGTACAGCAGCGAAGCCAGGAGGATCATCTTCTCCTTGAGCGCGGCCCCACCTGCTTCACCCGCTGCATCCGTCTGGGTAGTCGGGGTGGCTTCAGCGGATGGGCTCACCTCACCGGACGGGCTTGCCCCCCCCACCAACCCGGGATACAGCTCCTCGATCCTGCCGCGGACGGCGTCGATGATCAGGGCGTTCTCCCGGGTGTAAAACAGCCGCTCCGAGCGGTAGTCGGCGTGCTCCGTGCTGGCCGGCGCATAGTAGCGGGCAATATAGCGATCGGCAGGCAGCGGTTCGGGAAGTGTGTTTAAATCAGCCAGCACCCCCTCTGCTCCGCCCCGTGACCGGAACAGCCGGCGCACCGCAGAGCTGCTCACGCACAGATGGGCGTAGTTGAGAACGTAAGCGTAGTACTCCCAATCGTTGGCCAGCACCCGATAACCAAGGTAGCGGGCCAGGCGAGCAACGGCTCCCGAACCAGCGAAGGGATCGAGGAATACGGGAGCTTTACCCGCTGAGCGGTTTGCCGCGGTCCTACGGCCGCCAATCACGCCCCGCGCCGCCCCGGCGCCGTGACCGTGGCCAACCGCATCTCCCCAAGCTCCGCAGAGCCGGACGAACACCTGGTACAGCAGCGGCTGAAGGCTGCGCTTATTGCCGATATAGGCGATCAGCTGTGTCTTGAGATAGGGATGATCCAGGTCGAAGGGCAGCACCCCCTGCCGCAAGCATTCCTGCATCTGTTGACTTTAACCGGCAATTTTTCTATTTTCAATGCTACATGAAGACTAACGCCGACAAAGCCTCGGTTTTGGATACATCGGAAGTCGATTCGGCGGTGCGTCAGGGCGTGGCCCGCCTGATCGAAAACATCAAATCCGTCATATATATCGATACCCACAAGCTTGAGTACATCATCGCCGCCCAGATAGCCGGCGGCCACGTGATGCTTGCCGACGCCCACGGGGTCGGTAAAACCTCCCTGGCCCGCGCTCTGGCCGGATCGATCCAATGGGTGGAGGTGGAGGATGAAACTTCCCTAAACAGTGGGGACTCCGGGGATGGCCACGGGATCAAGCATTTCAGCCGCATCCAGTGCACCGTGGACCTTCTGCCTCAGGATATCCTCGGCTTCAGCCGTTTTCTGGGCACCTCCAGCCAGCTCGCCTTCATCCCCGGTCCGATCTTCGCCCACTATGTGCTCTGCGACGAGATCAATCTGCTTACCCCCAAGACTCAAGGATCTTTCTTTCAGGCCATGGAGGAGCAAACCGTGACCGTGGAGAGCAAGACCTACGAGCTCCCCGATCCTTTCTTCATCATCTCTACGATGAACCTCAAGGGGGTGCACCTGTTCCCACTGCCGGCTCCGCAGCTGGATCGCTTCATGGTGCAGCTGTCCATGGGTTACCCCGATTCCCAGGATGAGGCGGCCATCATCAAGCAGCACGGCCGGGATGATGCCTGGAGCCGCTTCGCTCCGGTGATTACCTCCGCGGAGATGCTCCAGTGGCAGAAGCTGGTGGACAGCGTGAGCATCCACACCGACGTAGTCGACTACATCGTAGCCTGCGTCCGCCAGACCCGGCACCACCCCGATGTGCTGATGGGCGCAAGCCCCCGGACCGGGGTCAAGGTGTCCCGACTGGCCAGGGCTCTGGCCTTGCTGCGGGGACAGGACTATGTGACCATCGATCTGGTTAAGGAGATCTTTCTGCCGGCGGTATCCCACCGTCTGGTCATGCAGGATGCCTCCCAGTCATCCATACCGCTTCTCGAGGAGATCCTCAAAACCGTACCCGTCAGCGCATGAACGAATCCGCTGTAACGACCCGCAGTCCTTCGATTCAGATGATTCTTCGGCGCTGGCTGCGGAGCTTTCTTTTCTACTACCCCCTCACCCTGGCTGGCTCTCTGCTTCTGGCGGCGGCCCTTTTCCTTTTGGGACGCAGCCTGGCTCAGGAGAATCCCTACGGCGTGCTCCTTGCTCTTGCAGGCTTGCTGGTGCTCTCCGCACTTTCTGTAACAGCCCGCCTGCAGGCAAACAGGTATCGACGCAGGCAAGTCCACTGGCACTGGGATTCATCCGTGCCCCTGTACGCCCGACGGACCGGCCTCAACCAGGGGTTGGTCACCGAAGCGCTGCGCACCCTGCCCTTCTTCCGCGTTCATTTCGCACTGAAAGGCACGTTGAAGGTGGGTCGAAAGGCATCCCTGAGGATTCAGCGGGAGATCTCCTTCGCCGAGGGGACGCGCCACCCCGTTGAACTGTACTTCCCCCTATGCGGTCCTTTCGCCTGCACGGGGCGCTTTGCGGTGCGGGACATCTTCGGCCTGAGCCGCGCCCGCTTCGGGGAGACGTTGTTGCGAAAGCTCACAGTTCAGCCGGCCTCCTTCGCCCAGAAGAGCATTCCCGTGCCTGAACCCTCGGTGGGTTTCGAAGAGACCAGCAGGAAACGCAGCTCCGATGAAGAAAAGTACTACATGCGGGAGTACCTTCCGGGAGACCGCTTTCGGGACATCAACTGGAAGGTCTCCAGCCGGCTGGATGAGCTGATCACCCGTATATCCCCGGTCACTCAGGAGAAGACCACCATCCTGCCGGTGGTATTGCGAAACTTCCGGGATCGGGAGACAGAGACGCTGGAGTCCATCGTGCACCTGAACGTCATCAAGAGCTGGTTAATGGCCTTCCTCCGGGTTATGAAGCAGGAGCACCCGGAGATGCAGTTTCGCATCACCTCCCCAAGCGGCAGCTGGCTCCTGCAGAGCGACGAGGACATCGAGCGTTTCGGCTGGGAACTACCGGGCATTTTTTTCCAGAGAGAAGCGGGATCGATGTTTCAGGCCCCCGCTGAGGAGGAGCTGTTCATCTTCTCCACCGCCTTCGATCGCGGGCTGCCTGCCTTCTTGGCCGCTCAGGCTCAAGTCCGGCAGTACATCTTTCGAACGGCCGTAGCTGAGGAGGGGCAAGAGCAAGAACGTACGCCCCTGGTTCTGTTTCAAGGCAGTTGTGCCTGTCTGCCCGGCTCCTGGATTCTGCGCAGAGAGCCGGGGCTCAAGACTCCCCGGGTCGCCTCCCCCGCCTTCGGAAGGCTGGAGGAGGAAGCCCTGTCTGTGAGGGTACTGTAGATGAAGCATTTTTTGTTCTTTACCCGTCTTGGTCTATACCTGATCACCTTTGCCCTACCGATCCTGCATCCGGCCATCGTGGTGCCCTACGATCGGGTGGGATTAATTTTCTGGTTTCTGCTCATCCCGGCGGAGATGGCCATCGCCTTTTACCTCTCTCCGCCGCGTTTCCGTATCCGTACATGGCTGCTTGCCGCAGGTATCCCCATCGGATTGTTCGTCCTTTTCATAGCCGGATTCGAGCTGTCCACCCTGCTGTACGGACTTGGCGCAGTAGCCGCTTTCATACTAACCTCACTGGTTTTCAAAACCGAGGGCCTGGGCCGCTCCATCGCGGTCCTGGAACCGTTCCTCCTGGGAGTGATTGCCTACCGGATCTTGAGCTTTTCCAGGGCTTCGGAGGAGCTCGCCCGCGAGGCTAGCGGTATCACTCAGGTCATTCTCATCCTCATTCCCCTGGCCTTTC
This sequence comes from Spirochaetaceae bacterium, assembly GCA_020353535.1. Lineage (GTDB taxonomy): Bacteria > Spirochaetota > Spirochaetia > SZUA-6 > DRHE01 > JAFGQJ01. The sequence goes on from CP070696.1 coordinate 2,229,214, forward strand.
TCCTGCACGGCATCGTACTGTACCTGAGCGAGTTTCACGCTAGGGGCAGCAGACGGGGTTTGCGGGAGGTCGTCCTCTTCCTGCTGATAGCCGTACCGCTGTTCCTGGTAGTGAGTTTTATCCTGCCTCCGGACTTCGTCAGCCACTCTGTCGCCCTGAATCGTATCGAGCGGGACATAAAGCCCAAGCCGGTGCCTCTTGACGAGAGAGGTCCGGGTTGGCCGGGAGGAAACCTCCTCTCGGAGGACGGGGAATGGCTGGATATGCAGGGGGAGCAGCAGGGCGATGGAGATTCCTCGGAAGGCAACCCGAGTGAAGCCGGCAAGAATGCCCTGGAAGGGATTCCTTCTGATCAGTGGAACGAAGCCGGGTTGGAGCAGGGGGCGGAAAGCAAGCAGTACGCCGTCATGGTCCTGGCCAGTCCGGTCGAACCGGTGTACGCCGCGGATGCCTACTTCGGGGATTTCGATTCGGAAGCGGGATTCCTGTTTTCGCGGGATGAACCACTGAATGAGCTGACCTATCTGCGGTTTCTCGAGACCTGGAACAATCCGGATCGACCCCAGGAGAGGTTGCGCCAGAGCACCGAGATCACCTATTTCTCCACTCTGCCGGAACGGTATATCCCCTACCGGCCTCAGAGCATCGAGCCAACCGTGCTCAAGCGGCAGTATAATCCTTTTCAGTACTCTTACACCGCCACCTCCCAGCTCAGCCGCTCGGGACCCCGGGATTGGGCGGCGATCCCCGGTTTGAGCCCTGCGGAGAGACTCCGTCTGGAGCCTTTTCTCCGAATTCCCCTGTCCGAAGAGCACCGCCGGAGCTTTGTCTCCTATCTGGAAACGGCGGTGGGGGAGAAAACCGGCTATTTCGAACGGATCGAGGCGATTCTGAAGAGCTTCTCCACCTTCCAGTACGATATAGGCTTCGATGATTTCACCTCGGTGGCCAAGATGGAACGTTTTCTCGTGGAGAAGCGGCAGGGGGACTGCACAGAGTTTTCCAACACCTCGGCGATCCTGCTCCGCCTGGCGGGCATCCCCGCCCGGGTGGTGACAGGTTACCTCGCTTCCCGGGATCTGCAGAGCTTCGCTCATCTGAGGGGACTGTTCATGCTGAGGGAGGCGATTCCGGAGCTCCAGGAGCATCCCTTCCGGGACCTGTACCTGGTGACCACTGCGCAGCGTCACTCCTGGGTCCAGGTCTACGTCCCATCCCTGGGGTGGGTTGATTTCGAATCCACCGCCTATGCCCTGCCGCCGCCTCCCGGGCGCAATCCCAACTCGATGAACGTGGTAATCCCCCTGATCCAGGGGGAAGAGATGGAGCGCCGCGTATTTCGCTTCCCCTGGCTCCTGACCCTGCAGTTCCTGCTAGCCCTGACTGCGCTGATCCTGGTGGGTATCTACGCCTTCCGCTTCGCCCGCAAGCTGTACCTCAAGGCTGCCGTTCGCCGGCAGGATCTCCGCGCCCTCAAAGCCCTGTACACCTTGCTGCTCATCCAGCTGGCGGAAAGGGGACTCGAGGTGAAGCGTCCCTTCCTCACCCCCATGGAGTACGCGGAGGATCACCCGGAGCTCAGCCGCTTCGCCGAAATCTACACGATGCTGCGCTTCCGGGAAAATCTGAAACCTGAAGAACGAGCCGAGGCCTGGGAAGCACTACTCGCCAGCTACCGGGAGATCCTCGAGGCCAGCCTGCGTCCCGGTTTGTTTCCCGCACTGCGACGTACTTTCAGCCTGAAGGGATTGTACTACTCGTGAGATCCGCCCCGCCCGGCCTGCGGCCGCGCCACCCCTCGCCGGGCCGCCTCACCCTGATGCTGCTCGTCCTCTCTGCGCTGCTGGCCCTATCGACCTGCCGCCATCGCTCCGACTGGGTGATGTTCCGGGGACAGCAGGGCCGGGGCTACACCGCCAACACCCTGCGCGCTCCCCTGGCCGCCAAGTGGAAGCTGCAGCTTCAACTGGCGGCCGAGCCGACCTACGCTTTCAACAATCCCGTAGTTCTGGACGGTACGATCTACTTCGGTTCTACGGACGGAAATTTCTACGCTCTTGATATCGAGAGCGGCTATATGAACTGGGTGTTCAAGACTCGCGGAGCCATCAATTCGATCCCCTTCGCGGATTCTCAAAATGTGTACTTCGGCAACAATGTGGGCAAGCTCTACGCAGTCTCCCAGGAAAAGGGCGCCGAGGTGTGGTCTGTCCAGACGGATTCTACGGTACAGTCCTCGATCGTCGGCTACGAAAACTTCATCATCTTCACCAGTGACGGCGGCACCGCCTACTTCGTGACGCCCAAAGGGGAGCAGCTGTTCACCCTGCCCAACCCGGTCTGGCACTACAACACCTTCCAGGTGTACGAGGACGTGCTGTACTTCGCCCCCGGACCGCCGACCAGACCCCATGCCTTCGGCGCCTTCGACCTCAACGACAGAGCCTACCTGTGGATCCTGGATACATCCCAGTTCCAGGCCGTCTGGTATTCCTTCCCCGCCCTTAAAGGGGATTTGCTGTACTTCTCCACCGCCACCTACCGGGGGGAGTATTGGAACTTCGACTACTACGCCTTCGAGAGGGAGACCGGAGAGATGGTCTGGAAGTATTCGGATCTCTCGGATTGGGGCGAGATGTTTCAGGTCGACTCCGGGCGGATGTTTTCAGACAACATGAAGCTCCTCGACTACCTGGCCCCGGCGATCTGGCGAAACCTGGTCATCTACACAAGCGGAGACACGTTGGTACGGGCCTTTCAGGCGGGGAACGGCGCCCTGGCCTGGACCCGCTCCTTCGATTCCCCCACCACCAGCGCCCCCACCGTAGCCGGCAACCGCCTGTACTTCGGCATCGAAGCCGATGAGGCCTACCAGGCGGGTATCCCTGGAGGAAGACCGCCCCGACTCGTGTGTCTGGCCGCCAGAAACGGCCGCCTGCTCTGGGAGATGGAGCTGGAAGGAGCGTTGCTCAGCGCCCCGGTGATCGCCGGCAGGTGGATGGTCTTCGGCACGGACCGGAATTTCTTCTACGTACTGGAAGAGGTGTATTAATCAGCCACACAGGGCTCAAGGTCGAGTACTCACACCACTGCACTCATGTGATCGCAACGTCGGCTTGTTCGAGAAAGGCCTCCACAACCGCGGCAGCGTTTTGCACAGGAGTTCCCGGCTGAAGCGCCTTGGCCGGAGCCAGGATATAGCCGCCACCCCGTCCCATCTCGCTGCACAGCCGCTGAACCTCCTCCCTGATCTCCTGGGGTGAGCCGAACTGAATCACCGATTGAGAGCCCAAACCGCCCCAGAAGCAGATCCGACCGCCATATTTTTTTTTCAGCTCGTACGGATCCATGGCTTCCGGTTGCACGCTTTCCAGCACATCGAGCCCGATCTCCACGATGTCGCTCATTACATCGGTCACGCTTCCGCAGCAGTGGCTCAAGGCCAGCTTACCACCCTCATGAGTCAGTTGGTACATCCGCCTCAGCCGCGGTTTCAAATATCGACGCCATTTCTCCGGACCAAGAAGCACTCCCTCCTGATAGCCCCAGTCATCGCTGAACATTATGCCGTCGACGGGCAACTCAAGCAGCCGTTCCACGATCTTCATTTGATGCTGAGCAATCCCTTCGATCAATGCATCGTAAAACTCTGGATTCGCCGCTGAATCCATCAGGGCCTCTTCGAAACCGCGCAGAGTCCAGGAACGTTCGAAAAGACCCAGACTGAAAGTAGCTACCAGGAAGCGGTCCGGATGCGCTTTGATGAAAGCTTCAGCTTTCTCACGCCACTCGGCGGTGAAAAAGACCTCCATCTTCGGGAACCGAAGCAGCCCAAGATCAGGATTGGATAGGGGAGCAGTTTCCACGTAATGAGGCCGTCGATCGGTCCGCCACACGGTACCGTATGGATCCATATAACGGGGAACGCTGCTCTCATCGACCCATGGCACGGGCTGAGGTATGCGGAGGATCGCAGAGCTCAAGGTATCGCGCCACTTCCTGTTGCCGTAATGACGGTCTAGCGCCAGATCCACTTCTCCCTCGAAATCCAGGGTATAAGGGATAGGTCGGGTTTCCTGATGATGTATTTGAGCGTAGACCAGTTCTTTGGCTTTCATTAAATTCCATCCATTGGTGGTTCTCTTGAATCAAAGCATATTCTAATTGCATCAATGTGTCAGTGTTTTCTATCGGGGTTGACGAAGGGGACTGGCTGTTGAATTATAGGCATGTCTATGGCAAAACGGGGCGCAGCGACAACGGAAATCTCGGCTTCTTCGGCACGGCTCCTGCTGGATATGGAGCGGATCACGGTAAGAATGTGGGACCGCCTCATCTTTCCTGATACCAGCTGGCAGATCCGGGAAGGACAGCAGTGGGCGGTCCTGGGACCGAATGCGTCCGGCAAGACGGCCCTGGCTCGAGCTATCTGCGGTGAGCTGCCCTGCGCCGCGGGACGCATACACCGTTACGTGGGCCGAAACGGATACGATGGGATCGGATTCGTTTCCTTCGAGCTTCATCGCCGTCTCATAGCCCGTGATGCAGGTAAGGACCTGAGCCGTTTTGCCGGCCTTGCTGGCGGTAATGTGTACACCCTGACAACGGCAGGTGAGACCATCCAGGAGGGCCTTGTCGCACCGGATCCGATTCATTTCAAGCGGGTTACCGAACTGTTCGGGATCGGTGAGCTTCTGGATCGTCCGCTGCGCTTCCTTTCCAACGGCGAGACCAGAAAAACCCTCATCGCCCGGGCGTTGATGAGGAAACCGGATCTGCTGATTCTGGACGAACCCTTCGACGGGCTGGACGCTGCCTCTCGCGAGCGGCTGGAGATGGTACTGAGGGACCTGGTCCACAGCGGCCTTCACCTTGTTCTGATCACGCATCGGCGGGACGAGATCGTCCCGGAAATCTCTCATGTGCTCTGTGTAAAAGACTGCCGGGTGCTGTCTCAAGGAAAAAAACAAGAGGTGTTGATCCCAGAAACACTGGAGGCGCTCTACGGTCCGGAAGATCCGGAGGCGGAGGCGCGCCCGAAGCCGACCGTCGTTTCGTCCCCGAAACAAGAAGCGCTCATCGAGTTCCGAAAGGTGAGCGTACGCTACGGTGAAACGCTCGCGCTTCGGTCCCTCGATTGGACCATGAGGCGGGGGGAAAACTGGGCGGTCCTGGGTCCGAACGGCTCCGGAAAAACGACCCTCATCAGCTTGATCTACGCAGACAACCTTCAGGCCTACGCCAACGACATCCGCCTCTTCGGAAAAAAGCGGGGCAGCGGCGAGAGCATCTGGGAGATCAAGCAGCGTATCGGGCATGTCTCTCCCCATCTTCAGGCAGGCTACCGCCTTGATCTGCGGGTCTTCGATGTGGTCGTCTCGGGCTTCTTCGATTCGGTAGGTCTCTACCGACGGCCGACGGAGGAACAGCAGACTGCAGCCGCTGAGTGGATCGAACGGCTCGGCATCGGCGAATTACGAGATCGGATTTTCAGCCAGCTCTCCTACGGCGAGCGGCGTTTGGTCATCATCGTCCGGGCTCTGGTGAAGAATCCGGAGTTGCTCGCCCTGGACGAGCCCTGCCAGGGCCTGGATCCAGCCAAACGCAGGCAGGTGCTGTCCATGGTCGACCGCATCGGTTTCGATACACCCACCCAGATCCTCTATGTGACCCACCGGCAGGACGAGATGCCCCGCTGCATCACCAACATTTTGAGGCTGGGTTGATCGAGGCTAATCCGACTTTGAGCCCCTAGGCGGCCATCCGCTAGTGCGGGATCCGGCGGACCGCACCCTTATCCGCGGAGGTGGCAAGATGCGCGTAGGCCTCGAGCGCTTTGGAGACCACCCGCCTACGCCCCGTCGGGGTGAAAGCTTCGCTGCCCCTCGCCTGCTCTTGGGCACGCCGCTCGGCAAGCTCCTTCTCCGTAATCTGCACGTCGATGCTTCGAGCCTGAATGTCGATGGAGATGCTGTCCCCCTCTTTCACCAAGGCGATGGCTCCCCCAGCAGCAGCCTCCGGCGATACATGGCCGATGGCAAGCCCCGAGGTCCCTCCGGAAAAGCGGCCGTCGGTCACCAAAGCGCATTCCTTGCCCAGGTGTCGGGATTTGAGGTAGGAAGTGGGATAAAGCATCTCCTGCATACCCGGTCCTCCCTTGGGACCTTCGTAGCGGATAACCACCACGTCTCCGGATTTCACCGTACCGTCGAGGATCCCTTCACAAGCCGATTCCTGGGAGGAAAAGATTTTGGCCGGTCCATTAAAACGCAGGATCGATGCATCCACCCCGGCGGTCTTGACGATGCAGCCGTCCCGGGCGATGTTGCCGTATAGCACGGCCAGCCCGCCGTCGGTAGAATAGCAGTGCTCGATGTCCCGGATGCAGCCCTTCTCCCGGTCCCGGTCCAGCTCTTTGTATCTTGTATCCTGGGATCCCATGACCAGGTTCCGTTTTCCCCCCGGGGCTGAAGAGTAGAGTGCAAGAGCTTCATCGCTTACCGAACCCGATCGGATATCGTATTTCTCCAGAGCTTCTCCAAGACTCAGGCCGTCCACCCGCTTCACCGAGGGTTCCAACAGGCCCCCTCTGTTCAGCTCAGCCATGATGCTCAAGATCCCTCCGGCCCGGTTGACATCCTCCACGTGGTAAGAAGAGCTGGGGGCTACCTTGCAAAGGCAGGGGATCTTCCGCGACAGGGCATCGATGTCGGCCATGGTGAAATCCACCTCCGCCTCGTTGGCGATGGCCAGAAGATGCAGCACCGTGTTAGTCGAACCGCCCATGGCGATGTCCAGAGCCATGGCGTTCTCGAAGGCAGTCTTGGTGGCGATCGATCGCGGCAGGACGGATTCGTCTTCCTGGAAATAAAAGCCTTGCGCCATCTCCAAGATGCGAGCAGCCGCCCGTTCGAACAATCGCATGCGGTTTCTGTGGGTCGCCAGAACCGTACCGTTGCCCGGCAGGGCCATGCCGATGGCTTCGTTGAGACAGTTCATGGAGTTGGCCGTGAACATGCCCGAACAGCTGCCGCAGGTCGGACAGGCGACCTGCTCGATCCGCTGGATCTCCTCGTCCGATACCGACTCGTCGGCGCTGAGCACCATGGCGTCGACCAGATCGTAGTGATTGCTGCCCAGCACACCGGCTTCCATCGGTCCGCCCGATACGAAGATGGTCGGCAGGTTTAATCGCATGGCGGCCATGAGCATCCCGGGAGTGATCTTGTCACAGTTGCTGATACAGACAAGGGCATCCACAGTGTGGGCATTGCACATGTACTCCACGCTGTCCGCGATGAGGTCGCGGGAGGGCAGTGAATAGAGCATGCCGCCGTGACCCATGGCGATCCCGTCATCTACGGCGATGGTGTTGAACTCCGCGGCGAAGCAGCCTTTGGCCTCTATAATCCGCTTCACCTGCTGCCCGATCTCATGCAGATGCACGTGTCCGGGTACGAACTGCGTGAACGAGTTGGCGATTCCGATGACCGGCCGCCCGATCTGTTCCTCTTTCATACCATTGGCGCGCCAGAGGCTCCTGGCGCCGGCCATGCGGCGTCCCTGTGTTGTAACGTTGCTGCGCAAGGGAAAAGCCAATTGGTCCTCCTAAGCCTTCCAGTTCTCCGGCCTGAGCGAGCGCACGGCCGCACCCGCCTGCCACATCTCGGATTCCCGGATCTCCTTCAGCTCCGCATCGAGTTTCTCCTGATAATCCGGCGCACTGTTGGCCTTGATTACGATGGCCGTCTCCGTACCGTCCTTAACGGATTGGTACAGCTTCTTGAAAACCGGGAGCACGGCTTCTTTGAAGCGCGGTTTCCAGTCCAGCGCACCCCGTTGGGCTGTGGTGCTGCAGTTGGCGTACATCCAGTCCATGCCGTTCTCCGCCACCAGCCTGATCAGGCTCTGAGTCAACTCTTCCACGGTCTCATTGAAGGCCTCGCTGGGGGTATGTCCGTTTTCGCGGAGCACGTCGTATTGGGCCTCCATCACTCCGGCCAACGCGCCCATGAGCACGCCTCGCTCTCCGGTCAGATCACTGTACACCTCTCCCTCGAAGGTCGTGGGAAAGAGGTATCCGGAGCCGATGGCGATGCCAACGGCCAGGGTACGCTCTTTCGCTCGGCCAGTGGCATCCTGGAATACGGCGTAGCTGGAGTTGATCCCGCTTCCGGCCAGGTAATTGGCGCGCACGCTGGCACCGGAACCCTTGGGCGCCACGAGGATCACGTCTATATTGTCCGGCGGGATGATGCCGGTCTGTTCTTTGTACACAATAGAGAAACCGTGGGAAAAGTAGAGGGCATCCCCTTCCTTGAGACAGGGCTTCAGTATGGGCCACACGATTTTCTGACCCGCATCCGAGATGAGGTACTGGATGATGGTTCCCTTGCTGGCCGCTTCGTCGATATCGAAGAGCGTCTTGCCGGGAACCCAGCCGTCCTTGACCGCCTTGTCCCACTCCCTCTTGAACTTGGGCGACTGGCCGATGATCACGTTGAAGCCGTTGTCACGCATGTTCAGTGACTGAGCCGGACCCTGCACCCCGTAGCCAATTACCGCGATGACCTCGTCCTTAAGGATCTCCCGGGCTTTCTCCAGGGGGAACTCCTCCCTCATCACGATATCTTCTTCCGTACCGCCAAAGTTGATCTTTGCCATCAATCTTTCTCCCATATTCATTAAGATTTGAAGTCTCGTATTATGGCATATATCCTCGGCTTTGCCCATAACGATGAGCTGTTCAGGCCCCGGACCCGAAGCGCGCAATCTACAACATTTGATAGATCAATTGAGCGGCTTGCGCGGCGCCATCGCTGCAAATCGTTCTGCAGGTCACTTTTTGCCCCAAATTGGACACGACCAAGTCGGCCAAAATCTCTGGAGTCGTTTCTGAGAGATTTCTCTTTATCCCTGCACCGTATCTTTCCAGGGTGGCCGCCACCTTTTCCTGTTCGCTGTGGCCTTCGATAGGAAAGTAGATAAAGGGTCGCCTCAGAGCAGCCAATTCGCAGGTGGATGAGAGCCCGCACTGAACCACTGCCAGGTCGCAGGCGGCATAGTGCTTGTAAAGGTCGGGAACAAAACCGAGCACCACGATGTCCGGATGAGCGGCGATGGAATCTCTGTCCAAACGAGGACCGGCGATGAGAACCATGCGCAATGCGGGCACCCTTTCTTTGATCAGCAGGTAGCTCTCACTACAAAGTTCCAGCAATGCTCTGCCGATCGATGTTCCGCCAATAGAGCAAACGACCAACGGTTCCTCCCCATACCCCAATACTTCTTTTACTTTTCGCTGATCTCGATAGTCTTCAGGATCGAAGCGAACGATGTAGCCGATGAAATGATAATGCCGTTGAGCGTGCGCCCTTCGGTTGGGAAGCAAAAATCCGAAACGGTTGTCCGGAATATCCTCCGGCTCACCAATGAACAATGCCTGTCTGTCGCTGTCCTTGAGAAAGGTGCGGTCCAGGGACCAGACCAGATTGAGGAGGTACCTGCCGATTTTTACACCAATTCTGCGGGAGGCCGCTTCCAAACCCAGAAAATCGTAGATAATCACAAAGGGTATATCTATCCAGATCAGCCGAAAGATGAGGGCTATTACGATCTCGTAGGTCTCGTTTCCAATAACGAGATCGAATTGACCGCTTCTTATGGCTTTGTGTACCAGTTTTACATTTCGCATCCAACCGCGTCGGGAGCGAAACACATAATTAACCAGATTCAGTTTTGATCCGACTGAGGTGCTTTCGGCAAAGGCACTGTAGGAGGCGTAGGTCTCGCATAGAGGATGAAGGGATTCGCCTTTTTGGGCCAGGACAACAGTTGCCGGATGAGCAGCGACCCAGGTTATCTCAATCTCTGTATTCAGGGATCTCAACGCCTGGACGATAGCCAGGTCTTTGTTGATATGACCCAATCCGATAGAGCCGCTTATATAGAGAATCTTTTTTCTGCTCACCCTCCCTCCTGAACTGTGTCAAAGAATAGGTAATCCTACAACACCCATCAACGGCTCTTAGCTTAGGCCGAAATGCATACAGACGGCGGAATACACCTCATCGACACTCATATTCCCGCCTGTTATCAGCAGCGACAAGTTGTATTTTTCACACTCCTCTCTTACATCTGCGCTCCGCATATGCACTGACTCAACGTATCCCTTCATGAAGACTTCTACTGAGGTCGGGCACTGCTCGAGTGCTTGGCTTAAGATTCCACCCTTCTGAAAACGCTTCCGCTGCCCTTCCTTTATGAAGGGGTTGGTGGAAACAAGAAATATCGCTTTTTCCGGATCTGCCAATTGTCTCAATTCCCACGTTGGATGCCCCGCGAACAAATCTACCACTATCGGTTTGTCCGCGGGCATGGTAAGAAGATCTTCAGAAACCAGTCTAAGATCTTCTCGATAAATGTCATAGATAACCTGCACGATCTTTTCTGCCTTTTGGGTCAGCACCCAACCCAAATAATTCATAATTCCTTGCTCATGTATTTTATAAAGAAACGGGGAATCTTCTTCAGCCGCCGTGTCTATGTGTTCCCCAATATGATCATCGCCGTGGTATCGGATAAAACCAAACCCCTCAGCCAGCCGTGTTGATATAGTCGATTTTCCCGAACAAGCTGAGCCGCCGATCCATAATACATGCTTTAGGGAGTTTTTTGCTTTCCACCAATCGTACAATTTCATTTATAACTCCATGTCAATTTCTCATAATGGAATATATCCTCAGCTTTGCTCATATCGAGGAGCTGTTCCGGCACACCTGAAATAAATTTCGCCAGGCCCCGCTGCGGCGCCTCCGCCAATTCTATCGTAGGTGCTTGAGAGTGTCACGCTGGCGTACTATGCTCAATTAAAGAATCAGGAGGTAGCACCATCAACGTTTCCAGGGTTATTTTCGCCGAGCTTTCTGACAATAGCAGCCACCGGCAGAGGCTGACCGCCACCGAAAAGCTGATCCAGGCTGCGGAGCTGGCTCAAATAATCGAACCCAAGCACAAGGTGGCGATCAAGCTCCACGTGGGCGAGCGGAATAATGATACCCACGTAGGTCCGGATCTCATAAAACCAATAGTCACCTGTGTAAAGCACAAGGACGCTCTCCCCTTCCTGACCGAAACCAGTACCCTGTACAGGGGCCGGCGTTCAAATGCCGTGGATCATATCATTCAAGCCTTCGATCACGGTTTCACCTATGAAAAAACCGGCGCTCCCTTCATCATGGCCGACGGTCTATTCGGGAATTCGGAAATCGAAGTACCGATCGATGGAGTCATCTTCGATAAGGTGAATATCGCCCGGGAAGTCGTGTTCGCAGATGCTCTTATCACCGTTTCCCATCCCACGGGGCATCCCGGAATGGGACTTGGGGCTACCTTGAAGAATCTGGGCATGGGCCTGTCCAGCCGGATTGGCAAACTCCGCCAGCATTCTTCGGTCAAGCCTTATGTAGACAAAAGGGCTTGCGCTTACTGCAGAAAATGCATGCAATGGTGTCCGGTTGATGCCATTGTTGAGGAGCAGGATCAGGCCTTCATCTTTACGGAGAAATGTATCGGCTGCGGTGAGTGCCTCAGCGTGTGTAACTACGACGCGATTCGCTATGACTGGGGGGTTGAATCGGCGGATCTGCAGAAGCGGGTGGTCGAGCATGCCCTGGGAGTTGTGCTGAATAAAAGGCAGCGCTGTTTCTTTTTCAGTTTTCTCATCGATATGACCAAGGGATGTGACTGCTTCGGCGGTCGCCAGGAACGGATTATACCGGACGTGGGTATTCTGGCCTCTACTGATCCGGTTGCGATCGATCAGGCTACTCTTGATCTTACGGCCAGGCGCCACGGGGACAGCCTGGTCAAGAAAAGCGAGCCTGGATTGGACCCGGGTATCCAGCTCGGGCATGCCGAGAAGATCGGTCTGGGAAGCCGCAACTACCGGTTGGAAGTCCTCTAAAGAGAAAACCTCCTTCTGTTTGTAGTGATGACCGTTGGGTCGTAAAAAAATCTCGGGTTGTGAAGAATCTAGTTGCCTGCCCGCCAGGAATGATGTAAATTTTCCTCTGTTCATTGGTGTTCTGCCCGTGAAGGACGCGGATGGATGAAGAATAATTCTGACTACAGTCCGGTCTCGGACAAGAGAAAACACTTTACAAAAATAAATTCCCATTGAAGTCATCGGGGAGGAACAGAGCATGGCGAAACAACTGCAGTACGAAGAAAGTGCCCGGGGCGCCCTCATGAAGGGTATTCAGAGCGTAGCAGATGCGGTACGGGTCACCCTGGGTCCCAAGGGACGCAATGTGATTCTGGGCAAGAAATGGGGGACACCGGTTGTAACCAACGACGGTGTAACCATAGCCAAAGAGCTGGAGTTCAAGGAAGCGTTCGAGAACATGGGGGCACAGCTTATCAAGGAGGTGGCCAAGAAGACCAACGATGTGGCCGGGGACGGAACTACCACGGCCACGGTGCTGGCCTACTCGATGATGCGCGAAGGTGTGCGCAGCGTAGCCGCGGGGCACGATCCGATGCTGATAAAGCGGGGGATCACCAGAGCCGTCGAATTGGCGGTGTCCGAAATCAAAAAGCAGGCCAAGAAGCTCCAGGAACGCGAAGAGATCGCCCAGGTGGCAACCGTATCCTCGGGCAACGACCGGGAGATCGGTACGCTCATCGCCGACGCTATGGAGAAGGTCGGTCGGGACGGTGTCATCACCGTGGAGGAATCCAAATCCATGGAGACCAGCCTGGAGGTCGTGGAAGGCATGGAGTTCGACCGGGGCTACCTCTCTCCCTACTTCGTTACCGACCGCCAGAGCCTGCGTTGTGAGCTCGAAAATCCGTATATCTTCATTCACGACAAGAAGCTTTCGGCCATGAAAGACCTGCTGCCCCTGCTCGAAAAGGTAGCCAAGGCCGGACGATCGATCCTGATCATCGCCGAGGAGGTTGAAGGGGAGGCGTTGGCCACCCTGGTCGTGAATCACCTGCGGGGGACGCTGAAGGCCTGCGCCGTTAAGGCTCCGGGGTACGGAGACCGCCGCAAGGCCATGCTGGAGGACATCGCCGTGATAACCGGCGGCCAGGTCATCGCCGAAGAGCTGGGGCTCAAAGTGGAGAGCACCGACCTGTCCCAGCTGGGAAAGGCCCGACTGGTACGGGTGGATAAGGAAAACACCACAATAGTTGAAGGAGCCGGGGATCCGAAGGGCATCAAGGGCCGCATCAACCAGATCAAGGTGCAGATCGAGGAAACCACCTCGGATTACGACCGGGAAAAGCTGCAGGAACGCATGGCCAAGCTGTCCGGCGGCGTAGCGGTAATCAACGTGGGTGCTCCTACGGAGGTGGAACTCAAGGAAAAGAAGCACCGCGTGGAAGACGCCCTGGCCGCCACCCGAGCCGCCGTGGAAGAGGGAATCGTACCCGGTGGCGGGATCACCTACATCCAGGCGATCAAAGCCCTTGATAGGGAGGATCTGTCAGGTCTCCAGGAATCCGAGAAGATCGGCTTCCAGGTCGTGAAGCGGGCCCTGCAGGAGCCGCTGCGGCAGATCGCCCGCAATGCCGGGATCGACGATGCGGTGGCCGCTGAAAAGGTGAAAACGACCAAGAGCGGAACCGGATTCGATGCCGAGAAGATGGTCTGGACCGATATGGTCGAGGCGGGCATCATCGATCCGGTCAAGGTAACGCGTTCGGCCCTGCAGAATGCGGCCTCGGTATCGGCCATGATGCTGACCACCGAGTGCGTCATTGCGGACCTGCCCAAGAAGGAAAATGCCCCAGCGGCTCCGTCTCCGGACTACGGGGACATGGATGAATACTAAGACGGCGGCCGGGAGAACTGGAAGCTGCAATCGAATCGGCGTGCGGTAACAGTAGCGCACAGGAGGAATTGAATCATGGAAAGAGTCATCGAAATGGTCCTGCGGGAAATCGAGGACGACATCTCGATCAACGGGCGAGGGGTGAACGTCGAACTTTCGGGTAAAGGCGTTCTGAAACGGAGAAAGACGATACGGCTGATCGGAAGCGTCGACTCCGAAGCACAAAGGCAGAAGGTCAAACGCATCGCTGAGCACCACGCCGGCGATCAGTACACGGTGCTCGACGAGCTTTCCGTAAAAGCGCCCGCGTAGCGGCTCACTCCAGCCTCAAGTAGACAACGTACTCACCACCGAGTCGGCTCATCTCCCTTGGATAATCCTCTGCGCGGTAAACTATTTCAAGGAACGTTCCGCAGGAACGTATTTTTTTCATCCAGTACCGATGCTCTGAGCCTTCCGCATCCTTGTCATACGGATACCAGCCGCAATCGCACTGCCCCTTGTCCCACCAGTTACCCTGCTCGTCGATCCACCAGCTCGACGTACTCTCTTCAGCTTTGCCTCCTCCTCACGGATCAGCTCGATCAGATTGCGGTAGTTTACGTCCGTGAGTCTTTTGTGATCGTATTGAATTAAGGCAGCCACCGCCGCCTCGATGGAATCGTCAAAATAGGTATGCAGAAGCCGTCGAATCGCCGACTGACGGGCATCCCGATGGGGGATCTTGGGCAGATAGCGGTACCTCAGCCGGCCACGGAGGTGGACCAGGCGATCTTTCCCTCGAACTCCTGCTTCTCGCTAAAGATAGCCTTCATCGAGGTGGGAAGCCTGGTGTAAATATCGTTGGAGATGCTGACAGAACCAGGATTGGTGGCCTGTTTCTCCAGGTGAGCGGCGTAGTTTATCACGTCGGACACGATCCGGCCGGTATCCTCAAAAAATTTAACGGCCCCGAAATCCATACCGATACGCAGGCAGATCTCGTCCTTGATCGGCTTGTAGGGCTGGATATTGAACACCGGCAGTGCATGGAGTATCTCCAGGGCGCAGCTGACCGAGTCGGGGATGCTCTTCTCAGCGCGGAAGGCAAACAAACCTCCGTCCCCAGCCCAGGTCCAGATCCGCCCTTCGTACAAATCGAGCTTGTGCTTGAGAAAACTCCACAGCCGGTAGTAGACTTTCTCCATCATGCCGGGTTTGTACTTTCGCACCAGCTCACTGTTCTGGCAGATATCCACGGAGGCGATTACGGTGGGATACTCCTTGCCATTGCGCAGTGCCCCCCAATTGAGCAGGCTCGACTTGTCCTCCTTGACATTGACGATTTTTCGTTTCTGGTAGTCGTAGAACACGCCGGTTCGGGACAGTCTGTAGAGGATATTCTCCAGCCCCTCCAGCGTGACATTGCGTCCGTTCAGGGGAACCCCCTCCAGCTCGAAAACGAAGGTAAACAGGTCGAGGATTCTCTTTGTCCGCTCGCATTCCTGCACAAGGGTTTTAGCCGCATTCAGTGGAGAAATGCTCACCCCCTTGCCGACGCCGGAAACTGCATGGATGCTGAAACTGTGATCCTTGAACACATAACCCCCCACCGCTTCTACGTCTTTGAAGGTCAGGCTTTTACCCAACATTTCGGTGAGGTCTTTCACCAGAGCCGTGTCAAACATGCTGAAAGTCTAGTGGATGCACGCTTGTTCTGTCAACCTGCCGCATAATCTTCGGCGCCGGGTGCAAGTCCTGATCGAATCCCCGGCGGATCAGGCAGACTTATCGGGAAAGGGACAGAGATCGCTGATTTTACAGCTCGGGCAGAGGGGTTTGCGGGCACTGCAGACCCGCCGGCCGTGCTCATTCACCACCATGGAGAAGCGGGTGCGCTGCTTCGCGGGGACCAGGTCCAACATGCTGAACTCGATCTTGTCCGGGTTGCTCTCATCGCTCAACCCCAAACGGGCGACCACCCGCTTGAAATGGGTATCCACGATGATTGCCGGCCTCCCATAGCAGTTGCCCGCCACCACGTTGGCGGTCTTCCTGCCCACTCCCGGGAGCTGCACCAGCTCCTCCACGGTCTCGGGGAGCTTTCCGGAGAACCGTGCCTGAAGCGCCCTGGCCATATTGAGCAAACTCTTGGCCTTGTTCCGGTAGAAGCCCGTGCTCCTGATCATTTCCTCCACGGTGGCCGGCTCCGCAGCGGCCAAAGCGGCCGAATCGGGGTAGCGGCGAAACAGTTCCGGAGTAACCTTGTTCACCATCTCATCGGTACACTGGGCAGCCAGGATAGTGGCTACCAGCAGCTGGAACGCATTGCTGAACTCCAAATGAGGACGGGCATCGGGGTATTCCCGGTCGAGGATCGTGAAGATCTCAAGCGTTCGCTCTGCTTTTCCTGCTTGCGAAAAATCCATCGATCTCCTCCACGCTCAGGCAGTTTAAAACATGCTCCGCTCCCAGCCAGGCCTTGCGGGCCATCAGCACTCCATAGCGCATATAGCCGAGGTCCTGGAGGGAATGGGCGTCCGGACAGAGGGCGATGCGAATGCCCCGCCGGGCGGCCCGTTTGAGCACCGGCCAATCCGGATCAAGACGGTGGGGATTGCAGTTGTGCTCCAGGACCACTTCATTCTGTTCGAGGGCCGTGAAAAGCATCTGTTCGTCGTACTCGTACCCCGCCCGGGAGAGCAGGAGAGCGCCGCTGGGGTGTCCCAGGATGGTCAGGTAGGGGTTGGCCACGGCCCGCATCAGCCGCTGGGTGGCTGCTTCCGGATTCATGTTGAGATTCGAGTGAACCGAACCGATCACGTAGTCCAGCTCGGCCAACACATCGTCGGGATAGTCGAGACTGCCGTCCCCCAGGATATCCGATTCGATGCCGCAGAAGATACGGAAGGGTGCGAGTTTCTCGTTGACCTCGGCGGCCTCCGCCAGCTGTTCCCGCAGACGCTGCACGGACAATCCCCCCGCGTACCCGGCGCTGCGGGAATGATCGCTGAGACACAGGTACTCATAGCCCAGCTGTCGGCAGCTGCGAGCCATCTCCTCTACGCCGACCAGCCCGTCGGAGTAGCTGGAGTGGACGTGGATCATCCCCCGGATCTCCTTGGTCTCCACTAGACGGGGCAACTTCCCCGCCGTTGCGGCTTCCACCTCCTCCTCCCCCTCCCGGAGCTCCGGCGCTATCCAGGGCAGATCGAGGGCCCGGTAGACCGCCTGTTCGTCTTCCACGGGCAGCCGCTCCTCTCCCCGAAAAACGCCGTACTCGTTCATCTTCAGACCCATGGATTTGGCCCGGCTGCGCAGAATCGTGTTGTGCTCCCTGGATCCGGTGAAGTGCTGCAGGGCTGCCGGCTCGTTATGCTGCTCGACGATGCGAAAATCCACCTGCAGCCCCCGGCGGCGGATGGACACTTTGGTCTCTCCCGCCCCCAGCACGCCCTCCACCTCGGGACCACTGTCGGCCAGCCCGGTGAGGGTGGCGCGAACCTGCTGCTGCTCAGCCTCCGGCCGCGGGATGAGCAGCATATCGGCGTCCTTGAGAATCCGCTTGCCCCGGCGCAGACTGCCGGCAATGTGAATACCGGAAAACAAGCCGCTTTGCTCCAAACGATCCTCAAGCTCGGCAGCAATCTCCTCCGCTTCGGCGTAGAGGTGCATCTCCTGGAACTGCTTCTTGAAGGCGATGGACTTAAGGATCTTCTCTTGGGATTTCTCCCCGAAACCCTCCAGGGCGAGCAGCCGGTTCTCCCGGCAGGCGTACTCCAGCTCCCCGGGGTTGGAGATGCCCAGCTTCTCCCAGAGAAGCCGAACCCGCTTGGGACCCAGGCCCCCCAAGGTAAGCAGCTCCTGCAGGCCGGCGGGGAACCCCGCCTTCAGCTCCTCGAGCACGGCGGTTCGACCGCTCTCTACCAATTCCCGCAGCACATCCCCGATTCCCTTGCCGATACCCTGGATGCCACTCATCCTGCCTTCCGCTACCAGCGTGGCAAAGCTCTCCGGGTGCTGCTCCACGATGCGAGAGGCTCGTTCGAATGCCCGGGATTTGAAGGGATTCTCCCCGGCCAGCTCCTGGTACACGGCGATCTGCTTCAGGACCGCTCCAAGCTCTTTGTTGTTCAATCGCTCTCCTCTTTCCCCATATTCGAAACAATACCCAAGAATTGTCATCCAGGCCAATAGCCTGAGAACCTGATCAAAACAACCAGAGCTGGCCGCCGCGGCCGAACAGAGCCTCCAGATCTGTCTTCAGCACCTCCGTGAAGGCCGAGGCGATCGGCACGAGCTGCCGCTCCAGGTAGTGATCGTAGTCAATGGGGGCGCTGACCAGCCCCTCGGGCTGCGGCCCTTCCCGGGTAATGAGGTAGCGGATCAGCCCCCGCTGCTCCGATCGTGGCAAAAGAGCCGCCGCTTTAACGTGGGGCGGGGTGTTGCGGGTGTAGGCGGAGATAGGCTTTCGCAGGGCCTTGCGGTACACCAGTTTTCCGTCCAGCTCTCCCCTGTACAAAGCACCGACCAGCTCCTTGATGTAAAGCTTGACTTCTTCAAGCGGACGCCGTAGGAACAGCAGCTCCAGCAGATGAATTTGAAACTCGTGGGCCAAATCGGTCCAGTCACGGCGCACCGCCTCCATGCCCCTGACCTCGATGCGCTCCTGCACACCTGTCGCTCCGTCAACGGTCAGTCCGGAAGAAGCTGTTCCGGAAGAAGCGCTGCCGGCGGGGGTGTTGCCGGCAGGGGTGTTGCCGGCAGGGGGCTCAGCTGCCAGCAATCCCGCATATCCCTTGGCCCTGCCTTTCTCCTGGACACCGTTTCCTCCCCTCAGGGGAGGCAGAAAAAAGCGGCTGTACCGCTTCTCGAATCTCAAGATCAGCCGGGGCTCGATCCGGTAGGTCTGGACGAGGTGCTTTTCTAAAGCCTCGGTGACTTGTCGACAGATCTCCTCCCCGTTCAGGGCGGCAGGAGGTGCGTAGACCGGCGGAGCAGAAGTCGGGGTGTTGCCGGCAAGCACGGTTACGAACAGAGAATCCGTATCCCCGTACAGCACCGCATAGCCCAGATCTTCGAGATAGCTCTTGCACCAGCCGAGGATCCGCTGTCCGAAGCTGGTGATGGCCCCGGCCAGAGCTGAGCCGGCGAAGCGGCAGCCCCGGGCTCCGAGCACCCCATAGAAGGAGTTCATGATGATCTTGTACACAAAGGAGGCCACGGCGTCTCCCGATTCTTGAGCCAGGGCTCGGCTTTCGAAGAAGCGGTCCAAAAGTTCCGGCAGGATGCCGGCTTCTCTGCGAAACAGGGCGCCGTTGGGAGCCTGGATCGGCACCGCGTTCCCGGTCGCGGCGCCGCTTTCGATTCGATCCTGCCCCTCCGTCCCCGCCCCGCGCCCGGGCAGATAACTCAGCGGATCGATGTTGAAGGTGCGCATGATCGATGGGTACAGACTCTGGAAGTCGAAGACCAGCACCTCGTCGAACACCCCGGGGCGGGGCGCCAGGATGATGCCTCCCGGGGCTCCCTCCATTGGCAGGGGATCCACCCCGTAAGTTGGCGCCACCATGCCGCGCTGGTGCAGCGCCTCGATATAGAGGTGCTCGAAGGCGGCGATGCTGGTCCAGGCCAGATCCGGAGCCACCCCGATCAGCGCGCAGCGCCGCAAGGTGAGCTCGAACAATCCGGTCCGGGCCAGGATGCGGTGAACCAGCCGGGCGTCCTCCAGACAGTAGGCGCAGAGCTCCCGGGGTTGCTCCCGGTACAGCCGTTCGATCGCCTCGATCCGATTCTCTCCCTCGTGGATATCTATCCGTTTGCCCTGACCCAGGATAGCCTCGGCAACCGTCTCCAGGCTGTAGTCCTCGAAGGCGTCGGGGGAGGCTCGAACGATGCGTACCCCGTCCCATACCTGCCTTCCCGGAACGATGGCCCGGCTTCCCCTGCCCTCGCTCTGGGGCAGATACACCGCCGCTTCCCGGGATCGACCGAGGCTGAAGGGCACACCGTGGCGCCGGAAACGATCGGAAAGAACCTGCAGATCGAAATCAATCACGTTCCAGCCGGTGATTACGTCGGGATCCAGGGCGACCAACTGCCGCCGAAAGGCCTGCAGCAGCTCCTGCTCACTGCCGAAACAGACCACTCCCGGTTCGTGAAGCTCGGGGCCGAGGAACAGCACGGCTTCCTCGGTGACCGCAGAATCCCGGAAGGGATCCTGCAGGCTCAGGGCGATGGCCCGCACCGCCTGGGTGTGCACGTCGGTCTCGATGTCGATGGACAGAATGGACAAGCGGGGCTGCCAGCTGCCCGCTTCTAATTCGGGATCCACAAACACCCGCTTCACGTGGCGTCCCGCTCTTGCCTCCCCCAGTATACGGACGGGACCGTGAATCTGGCGCTCCAAACGGAACTGGTCAGCCACCCTCAGATCCGCCTCATAGGTACGGGTGCCGATCAGCTGCAGGGCGTCTCTGAGCTGCCGCTTGCCCTCCTGGGTGGCACAGAGGACCTGCCGGCAGGGCTCGCCGTCCATCGTACGCAGGGAGCTCGGCAGCACCGTTGCGGCTGCTCGTTGAACCGTTGCGGACAGGGAGGCGATCGTCTGCTCCACTGCGGGAACGTCGCTTTCGCGGACGTAGAAATTGGGCTGATAGCGGTTTTCCACGATGGCGAAGGTGGAGCCGTCCTCCAGGCGCCCGAGAAGGTATAGGGCGGTTCGCCCCTTTTTGGTGCGGGCGTAGGAATGAACGATGAATCCCTCGTAGGTCGGGCTCATGACACTGCTGGACCACTATACCACGGAGAGCTTGCCCGGTTATAGTCGACCCTGCCCCTCGCTATTGATCAAGCCGCAGCCGGCGCGGTACCATCGATTCGAGATAGTTGAGATCTGCATGCCAAAGCCCTTGAGGAAGACAATCACCACTTTGATCTCAGAGCTGAAAACGGATCCGTGCTGGGGGGATGAGCATCTGCTTCAACGGGGAAATACGGAGGCAGAGATACTCGGTCTGGCCTACGATTCCCGGTCCGTTCGACCGGGTGAGCTGTTCGTAGCCCTGCCGGGCCTGCACACCGACGGCCACCACTTCATAGACCAGGCCGTCGACCGGGGAGCCGTGGCCGTACTGCATCAGAGAGACCTTGAGGCGTACAGACGGCGGATCACCTACCTGCAGGTGCTCAATTCCAGGCGGGCCATGTCCGCCCTGGCCGCCGTATTCTACGACCATCCCTCCCGGGAGCTTACGGTCATCGGCGTGACCGGCACCGACGGCAAGAGCACGACGGTGTGGCTGATCCACCAGCTGCTGGAAGCCCTCGGTAAACAGAGCGGTTTCCTCTCCACGGTCCAGATCAAGACCGGGGATGAAGTAACGAAGAACCCCCTGCGCCAGTCGACTCCCGAAGCCCCGGATATCCAGTGCCTGCTGCGTCGCATGGCCGATACCGGAAAACGCTACGCCGTGGTGGAAGCTACCTCCCACGGGCTTTCCGCCGAAACGGGGCGCCTGTCCGCTGTCCAGTTCGCCGCTGCGGTATGTACCAACATCAGCCACGAGCACCTCGAGTTCCACGGCAGCTTCGACCAGTACCGCTCTGACAAGGCCAATCTGTTCCGCGCTCTTGGGGGGAACGGCTTCGGGATCGTCAATCTCAACGATCCGAGCCACCGCTATCTGATCGAAGAGTCCGGCGCCCCCGTCTTGTGCTACGGCCTGGAGAACCGCCAGGCCGATCTGTGGGCAGAGGTAGCCCGCTCCGATCTTTCCGGCTCGCAGTTCAACCTGCATTACGGAGAGGAGAGCCGGCCGGCCCTGCTCAATTTGCCCGGGGCCTACAATGTGGAAAATCTGCTGGCCGCCGCCTTGACCGTGCTGCGGCTGTCACAGGTACCGCTGGGTGAGTTGGCGAAACGGATCCCCGAACTTCGAGAGGTGCCGGGACGCATGGAAACGATCAGCGCCGGCCAGCCCTTTCGGGTGATCGTGGACTACGCCCACACCCCCCAGTCCTTTGGCAGGCTGCTGCCCCTGGTGCGCGAACAGACAGAGGGGCGCCTGATCGCCGTGTTCGGATCCGCCGGAGAGCGGGACCTGGACAAACGTCCCCTCCAGGGTGAGCTGGCGGCCCGCTTCTGCGACATCGTGATCCTGAGCGACGAGGATCCCCGGGGCGAGGAACCGATGGCTATCCTCGAGCAGATCGCCGCCGGCTGCCGGAGGGAAGATCCCGGACGCCGAGAGGGGGAAGGGTTGTTTCTCATCCCCGACCGGCGGCAGGCCGTGGCTCAGGCCTTCACCGTGGCCGCAAGGGGGGACACGGTGCTGCTCCTGGGCAAGGGACACGAGGAGAGCATAATATACGCCGACGGTCCGATCCCCTGGCGGGAGGCCCAGGTTGCCAGCCAGATACTCGCGGAAATGGGATTTCCGCTGTGAAGGAAATAAATATCGTACCTTTGAATGCATCTGCAACACCGCAGTCGTGGGCCTAAGAATGCAAAAGTTGGGTGTAAAAACCCTCGGCTAGCTGGGAAAATTTGAAGTTTTTCGTCGAATTTTATCATTTATCCCTATCCGGTCATACTCCCATCGGGGCATATGTCCGCGGACACACAAAAATCATGGAAAATTCGACCTTTTACTTTAAATTTTACCGTTAGCTGAGTGTTTGGATTAACTGAGAATTTGGCTACAGCTCCCAGAAACTCCCTAAGTGAATCAGGTGGACTCTGGCAGGACCGCCGTGATACCATGCGTTCGTGCGGCGACTGCTGATTCTTCTCACCTTCGTGATCCTCTCCTCCCTCCCCTTGGCGGCCCAGCAGAATGGCGGCGCCCCGGGAACAGCATCGGGAAGTGCACCGGGGGAACGGCAGGCACCACGCCTGGCTGGAATCGTTGACCTGAACACCCTCTCCTTGCTGTGGAACGCCTCTGGTGATCGGTCAGCCGCGGCGCCGGAAGCCCTCGACATCGCGACGATCCCGGGGGGAACGATCCTGCTGTTTTCCGATCGCTTCCTCTCCCTGGGCAACCACCTTGAAATGACGACACGGACCATGCAGGATCTGGCCGCGTCGCCGCAACTGCCGAAAATGTTTATTCCGTCGCGGCTGCTGCTCAATCCACTGTCCGAACCGATGCTCTACAATGCCGAAACCGGCACACTGCTGCTGTTTCATCCCGATACCCCCGTACCGGAATCCTTTGCTACCGAATTTCCCCAGGCCATGGAGGCGGGAAGCCTGCCACGGGGAGGAATCTTGCTATCCGACGGCAAACGGCTGGCCATCATCACCCGAAGAGGAAAGGGGCTATCCCGCCGGGAGATTTTACTGCCGACCGCCTACAGAACGGGCCTGAGCATCGATGCACAGGAACGTCTGTGGATCTATGATCTGGCGGCCCGAAGAGTCCGGGTGTTCGATCTGAACGGAGAACCGCTGTTCTCGATTGCTCCGGATATCACCGGTGGAACCCTGCTCTTTCCACAGGTCTTCCAGGTCCGTGGAGATGGCGGATTTTTTCTGGGTACTGCCGGGGAGCTGTGGTGTTTCAATGCCGATGGATCGGTACGCTGGCGGCTCACCCAGTTCAACGCCGGTTTCCGCCAGGCGCTGCCCGCCTTCTACCGGTTAGCTGTTGCCAAGGGTAGCGCCGACGGCAGAGTCAGCAACCGCAGCGAAGGTACAGACGGCACCGTCAGCACTGAAGCAGCCCAGAGCTTCTACATCCTCGATCCTCTCGGGAACCGCATCATGAAGTTTGTTGAGCAGCTTCCGCTCACCGACGGGCAGGGACCAGGGATCGAGAGCACCCTGGCCGCGGCCTTCGAGAGCTCCGAGTCCCTGCAGGCGCGTCAGAACGAGATCCTCCGCTTGTGCTTGGAGGAGGACATGCTCCTCCAAGCAGCCTTTTTCCGCCGCGGCCAGAGCGGGGAGCCGGTGGTCACCGACCTGAGGAAACGCATACGAGAGAAGCAGGCCAGGCTGCTGGCCGAACTGGCCGGGCAGCTGGAAAACGAGCTCCGCTACCCCGAGGCGGAAACTTCCTATAACCGCAGCTTGAGTCTCTACCGGGAGCTGCGTAACCTCGATCCGGTGGACCTCCGTTACCCCGAAGCCGTACGGGAACTGAGCGAGCGGCGCAACGCCGTAAGGCACATCCGGGTGGCTGAAAATCTGCTGTCCGCCCGCATCGCGGAAGACGGGCTGACGGCCGGCGCAGATAAAGTCCAGCTACGCATCGTGCTCGCCAATACTTCAACCGCTGGCGTGGAACAGGTCGAGTTCCTGGCTCATCTATACGGGTATCCCGAGTCCCGCTGGCAGGGAACGCTCAAAAGGATCTCCCCCGGCGGCGAGGCTCTCCTGACCATTCCTCTCTCAAGAAGCACAAGCGACGCCCAGGATGGCGTTGACCGACTCAATAGCGAAGACCTGCTGATTACCTGCAATCTGCTGGCCCGCTTCGAGCACAATCATCAGAATGCGGTTCAGTACTTCCACCTTCCCGTGGTCTTTCCGGCCGGGACATTGCACCTAACCCAGTGGAGGTAGCCGGGGGACACGTCCGCCATAGAGATCCGTAGCTTGGAGCGCCGGCAGCATGGAGACCTGGCGGCATAGAGCCCCAGCGACACGGAGCCCCGGCATCACAACGTGCCCTCGCCAAGCGAGGCGGAATAGCCTATAGTACTTCCATGGGAATCCGTAATGTCTGCATCCTCTTCGGCGGCCGATCCGGAGAGCATGAGGTCTCCTGCCGCTCCGCAGCCTCGGTGGCCAAAAATCTCGACCCCAACAAATACAGGCAGATACTGATCGGAATCGATAAGGCCGGCCGATGGTATCTCCAGCATAAGGCCCAGTTCCTAAAGGAAGACTACGGAGAGAGACTCGAGGTGGCAACAATGGCGGAAGTCGTGTCGGTCGTTCCGGGGCAGGGACTCGGCAGCCCTTCAGGATCCTTGAACGTGGATGTGGTGTTTCCCGTGCTCCACGGCACCTTCGGAGAGGACGGCACCGTGCAGGGTCTGCTGGAAATAGCGGATCTTCCCTACGTCGGCGCAGGGGTACTGGGAAGCTCCCTGGCCATGGACAAGGCAAAGACTAAGGAGATCTGGAGGCAATCCGGACTGCCCGTCGTGGATTTTATTGTGGTACGGGACGGCTCGTCGGAAAGCACCGCTCGAATTCTGAAAAAAATCCCCGTACCCCTGTTCGTCAAACCAGTGACCGCCGGTTCGTCAGTGGGGATCACCAAGGTCAAGAGCGCGGATCAACTGCAGCCTGCGCTTGCCGAGGCGCTGCGATTCGACAGCAAGGTCATGGTGGAACCGGCTGTTGATGCCCGGGAGATCGAGTGCGCCGTGCTGGGAAACGAATCCCCTCAGGCTTTCGCTCCCGGCGAGATCCTGCCGAATCACGAGTTCTACAGCTACGAAGCCAAGTACATCGATCCCGAAGGGGCGGAGCTGAAGCTGCCCGCCGATCTGCCGGAAACGCTCAGCCACGAGATCCGCAGTCTGGCGGTGGCTGCCTTCCGGGCGGCGGAGTGCTCCGGGATGGCGAGGGTCGACTTCTTCCTGGAGAGAGAGAGCGA
Organism: Spirochaetaceae bacterium; assembly: GCA_020353535.1. GTDB lineage: Bacteria > Spirochaetota > Spirochaetia > SZUA-6 > DRHE01 > JAFGQJ01. The sequence continues at coordinate 2,254,649 of CP070696.1, forward strand.
TCGCATCCTCCTCAATGAGATCAACACGATTCCCGGGTTCACGAACATCAGCATGTACCCCAAGATGTGCGAAGCCTCCGGACTGGCCTACCCGAAACTATTGGACCGCCTGATCGAATTGGCCCTGGAGCGTCACAATCGCCGCAGAGCCTTGCGATTCAGTTTGTAGCGGGGAGGGGATCCGCTGGCTGCACGGGGATCGACGGTTGTATATTAAAATCGGGAACCTATATAGCGGGAGAAGATGATATGAGCGAGGATTATGATAAGTACCTGAAATCGATGCCCATCATCCCTGATGTGGCCACTAAAATTCTATCGATTGCCGAGGACAAGCTGGACATCTCCTTCAAGGACCTGGAAGACATCATCAAAGTGGATCCCAGCCTGACAGCCAAAGTCTTGAAGATCGCCAACTCGGCGATGTATGCCCGACAGAGAGAGATCAAGAGCCTGCAGATGGCCATCACCCTGCTCGGCTTCAAGAACCTGAAGAGCCTGGTTCTACTGGTCACCGCTTCAGGCTCTTTCGCGCGCAGCCAGCAGGATCCCTTCTACCAATATTTCTGGAAACACGGCATCCTGACGGCTTTTTTGGCCAGACATATGGCCATCCGCTGCAATCGCAAAGATGCCTCCGAGGACTGCTTCATCGCCGGCCTGCTTCACGACATCGGCCAGGTTGCCTTTTACAATGCCGACAAGGAGCGCTACCAGCCGGTGGTGACGGCGTTGATAGAAGGAAAGACCCCGGTGGAGGGAATCGAGAACAAGATCTATGCCAACGACCATCGCCAGATCGGTGCCTCCCTGCTCAAACGGTGGAGTTTCCCCGATTTCTACGTGGATGCAGCCCGTGAACACCAGAGCCTCAATATCACCTCCCCCCACAAGGCCTCGATCTTCATCGTGTCCACGGCGGATCTGGTGAGTGAGCTTGTCAGGACCGGCTCATTGGAAGCGGACAGCGAACATCTGCTGGGCGAGTTGATCGAGCGGGTAGAGCTGACGGACAGTGACTTCCAGTATTATAAAACTTCCTTCATGACGGACATGCAAAAGGATCCCCTGTTCCTCGAGTGCCGCTCTTTATTCGGGATCCGGGATTGACAAAAAAGTTGGGAGCATGCTCCCCAAAGTCGTGCAACTTTATAAGGGTTGACCCTATTCAGACATGAGCTGGAACGGATTTGTCTACCTGATTCCCTACATCATCTCTGCGGCGATCTCCTGCTGGATAGTTTTGTACGCCTGGCGCAGGCGTCAGGTGGCCGGAGGTGGGGCGTACGCAGCTTACGCCCTGTTCGCTGCCCTATATTCAGTCGGCTTCATCCTCGAGCTGATCAGCACCACTGTGGAAGCGAAAATATTCTGGGACAATGTACAGTTCATTCCCGCGTTTGGGATTCCTGTAGCGCTCTTTGTATTCGCCAGACAATACACGGGTAATAGAAGCGCTCATCCTTACCGGTTGTGGATACTTTTATTCGTCCTGCCCTTCGTATCTTTGGTACTCGTCTTCACCGACTCTCTTCATGGTTTGATTCGTCCGGCAGCGTGGCTCGTGCCGGGACAACCGTTCTCTGCTCTGGTCTACGATTTTACGATAGCTATGTGGGCAATGGCGTTGTATGCGTATGCATTGACCGTGGCAAGCATCATCTGTCTTTTTGTCAGATTCTTCCGGTCCCAACGCTTGTACAGAATGCAGGTCGCTATCGTGTCTATCGGTGTACTCCTGCCGGTAGCAGGATCGATCTTTACGCTGTTGGGCCTGGCTCCTACCTTTCACCGGGACATGGTGCCTATAACCTTCGCCGTCGGACATCTAATTGTCGCCTGGGGCCTGTTTCGCTACCGTCTCCTGGACATCGTTCCGATCGCTCGAAATACAGTGGTCGAGGCTATGGCCGATGCGGTGTTGGTGCTGGACGCCCAAAACAGGGTGGCGGACCTCAATCCCGCCGCAGAGCGGCTGATCGACCTCCCCAGTTCAAAAGCAATCGGTCAGCCCGCCGGACAGGTACTATCAACATTTGAACACCTCTTCGATCGGATTCGAAATATCGAGCAAGCCCACGAACAAATCACAGTGGGCAGCGGGAAGAACCAGAGGATCTTCGAGCTCACTATCCTGCCCCTGCGGGACCGTAGCGGGCGGCTTACAGGCCGTCTTATCATGGCTCACGACATCAGTGAACGTGAACATTCACTATCCGAACTGAACCGTTATCGGGACAACCTGGAGAGAATCGTGGAGGAGCGGACCGCAGAGCTGAAACGGGAGATCGAAGAGCGGACTAATCTGGAAACTCAGCTTCGACAATCCCAGAAAATCGAAGCCATCGGCACCCTGGCAGGCGGCGTAGCTCACGATTTCAACAATCTTCTGACCACGATTCTGGGTTATGCGGATATGCTTCTGTCCGACGAGGATCTTACGAAAGCAGCAAAAGCCGGAATCATGGAGATACAAAAATCGGCAGTTAGGGCTTCGTCTCTGACCAAACAGTTGCTTGCTTTCAGCAGGAAGCAGATCCTCGAGCCTAGGGTGATCGACCTGAACCGATTGCTGCGGCAAAGAGCGAAGATGCTGGAGCGGCTTGTCGGAGAAAACGTCGAACTTATGTTCCGGCTCGGTCGGGATACCGGAAGAATACTGGCGGATCCGGGAAGCATCGAGCAGGTGGTTGTGAATCTGGTGGCCAATGCCCGGGACGCAATGCCTACCGGAGGCACGTGTACGTTAGAAACACAAAAGATGAGCCCCGATGAGTGCGTTGAAATAGGAAATCCCGAACTCACGGAGAGAGAATATGTGCTCTTTTCGGTCAGTGACACCGGATCGGGCATGGACGAGAAGACGCGGCAACATGTGTTCGAGCCTTTTTTCACGACCAAGGAGGTCGGGAAAGGAATCGGATTGGGCCTCTCCTCGGTCTACGGGATCATTAAGCAGAGCGGAGGCGCTATCGAGGTCGAAAGTACTCCCAGGAAGGGAAGCATCTTCAGGGTCTACCTGCCCTGCACCCAAAGGGAAGAAAAAAGTGCTGAAAGTGCATCGGGTGAAGCAAACGCCGAACGGGGAACAGAGACGATCCTTCTGGTGGAAGATGAGACAGCCCTCAGAAAGATCACGGCGAGGGCTTTGGAGCAGTACGGATACCGGGTTGTATCAGCCGGGAACGGAGAGGAAGCCCTGGAGTTCGCCAAGACCAGCAATCTTCAAGGTATTGATCTTCTGCTAACTGACGTGGTCATGCCCAGGATGAACGGCAGGGAACTGGCTGATCGACTTCACGATACGTATCCTGAGCTGAAAATCCTCTACGTCACCGGTTATTCCGACGATGTCATTGTTCATCACGGCGTATTGGATGAAGGGATCAATGTTCTCCAGAAGCCGTTTACCACAATCACTCTCACGAAGAAGGTTCGTCAGGTCCTGAATAGCTGAGTTTTTGGCCAGCGTTGGTTGTGCGGGCTCTCACCCCAGATAAAAGAACCCAGGCTATGACCACCTGGGTTCTTTGAATAAAAGTGTCAATGTATCCAGACTATCAGTTTATGCTATATCCTTCTTCAGCCGAATCCCGGTAACTTCCTCCCCGTCCTCTTTCTGCGGGGAGACCGTGGCTTCGATGGTCGCTTCAACCGGCCTGAGGTCGATGAGTTTCTCGTGAGCACCGACATCGGAGTCATCCAGCTTGTATTGAGACACCATTTGCTGGAGCTGCTGTGCCATGCTGGACAGCTCTTCGATGGAGGCTGCCATCTGCTCTGCGGAAGAGGCCGCATTCTGTGTGATCTCGTTGACGCTTTCTATGGCCTTCGAGACCTGCTTGGAGTTGGTGGTTTGTTCTTCTGTGGCGGCACCGATTCCCTGGCTCATCTCGTTGATGTTCTCAACGGCCTTGGCGATCTCCTTGATGGCGGTTACCTGCTGCTCGATAGAGGTTTGCAGCTCCACCACCATTTCGGAGGCGTCCTTCGCTCCGGAGATGATCTCTTCCATTGATTTCCCGGATCCTTCGGCCATCTCCACACCTTGCCTGACCAATTTCACGGTTTCTTGGATCAGAGTCTCGATTTCTTTCGTGGAATGGGCACTGCGTTCAGCCAGCTTGGAAACCTCGTCGGCTACTACAGCAAAGCCTCGTCCGTGCTCCCCGGCCCGCGCCGCCTCGATCGAGGCGTTGAGAGCCAACAGATTTGTTTGATCGGCGATATCGGAGATGACGTTCACAATGCCGGCGATCTTCTCGGAGCTCTCCGAGATGTCCTTGATGGCTTCGATCGCCTGCCGCACCGAATCCGCCCCCTGCTGGGCTCTGTGCACGGAGCCACCGGCGCTTTCGGCTACCTTCTCCAGTGTGTCGGACACCAGGTTTACCGAGGACAGCATCTGCTCCATGTTGGCCGAGGTCTCATTCACCGTGGTAATCTGAGAATTGGAGTGATCAGAGACCTGTTGTACCGAAGCGGTAAGCTCCTCCACTGAAGCTGAGGTCTCCTCGAGGGTTGAGGCCTGGTTCTGGGCTCCTTCGGCCAGCTGCTGGGCCGAGGAGGATAGCTCCTCCGTGCTTGATGCAAGCTGACTCGAACCTTCCTGGATCCGGATCGTCATATCCCTCAGCTTCTGGATCATTTCGTTCAAAGCTCCCGCCAGCTGACCTATTTCGTCGCCACGCTCACCCACGTCGAGGGTCGTGTTCAGGTATCCGTCGGCTACCTTCTGGGCGAAAGCCACGCCCTTTTCCAGAGGTTTGGCGATGGAGCGGGCGATGAGGAGCACGGCAAAGACCAGGATCAAGACAGCGGCCACCGTGATGGCGACCAACAGCATAGTGAGCTGCCGGCTGGCCACAGTGAGCTCCGATGTGGGTACGTTGACATTGGCCATCCACTTGCTGTCGCTGAAACCGGCTTGAATCGGCACGCCTACCGAAATCACTTCTTCTTGGAGCAGATCGGAACGACGCTCTACACAGAAGAACTCCTGGTTGTACACATTGGCGACGAACTCCACGTCTGTGGTCGTTTCTTCTACAGATTTGCCCAGGTAATCCGCCGCTGCACTGGCCGCGACGACGCCGTTGCTCGAGTACAGATCGACGTATGCTCTCTCGAAGTCCCCCACCTGGACAGCTTCGACTATCTCCTGCAGGTGGGTCAGCTCCAGATCGATCCCGGCGATACCGAGAAAATTCTCATCCCCGTCGAGGATCGGCACGACCAGAGAGGTCATCATCACGCTTCTGCCCTGCGTCTGGTAGACATACGGATCGATCACACTTTCCATCTTGCTTTCTTTGGGTAGTTGATAGTAATCGCCGGCCCCTGCGACCTCATAATCCTTCAGAGCTTCCAGAACGCCGTTGCCCTCTGTATCCCGGGTCCAGTAGGACAGGAGGCGGCCAGTCTCATCGGTTCCATAGTCGTTGGCGAAGTTGACATCCTTGCCGTCGTAGGCATCCGGTTCGAAGGCCAAGTACACACCGAAAAACTGAGGATTGTTCTCGACGAAGTACTTCAGCATCATGTTGGCCTTACGCCGGGTCAATTGCATACCTTCAACGGTGGCCGCGGATTCGAAGATCTGAGCCAGAGCCCGAGCTTCGTCGAGGGCCGTTTCCAACTCCGCTTTCACCACCATGGCGTAGTGCGCAGCTGTCTCCTCGGCCAGCTTGTCCGCGTCCTCGTAGGCGAGCTTGTTCACCCGCGTGATCGTAAGATAGGCGGTACCCAGGAAAACCAGGACCACGATCAGCGAGGTAAGTACGATCAGCTTGGTGCCGATCTTCATGTTGTTCATAAATCCTTTCATATTTCTCCCCTTTTTTTCCATATTTATCTCTGTTCCCAGCGGTCCAGGCTGACACCGAAGGTAATAGCTCCAATCGCCTTTCCCCCGGTCATCACGGGAACGGAGACCTGAACCACGATTTCACCGATGCTGTCGTCGTACTCGACGTCTCCGTAGTGAATCGCTCCACTACCGCCCTTATAACTCTCGGTGAACTTGGCCTCGTCTCCCTGCCAATAGTCCGAAGTCTTGTTCGTCAAACCGACCAGAGCTCCCTTGTTATCCATGACAAAAGCTTCGACCACGAACTTGTTGTCGTTCTGAAAGTTCATCAAGGCATAGGAGCAGCGGTTGCGCATCAGATCGAACATATAACCTTTTATCGAACTTGAAGCCTTCCAATCCTCATCCACGTCCTTGATTCGACTCAGAGTGTATGCCTTTGCGTTCTGAGCCTTAACGGACTCCACCACCATCGGGTTCTGAGCAAACTGCAGCATCGCAGTGTTGGAGAACTCGACGAGGGTCTTGGGGACATCCTGTGACTGTGCGCTCGCCATAATGGGAGCAAAGGCGAGCAGCGATAGTGTAATCAGCAGGATGATCTTTCCTTGTACAGTTTTCACGTTGTTCCTCCTCACTCTACAAGTGTTTGTCTCGGTGTCGTTCGGGACAACGTCCCTGACACCTTTTGTCGCTCTCAAAGCGATCTGTGGTATGATAAGCAAATATCATGCCATTATCATGTAATCATTTAATTCTTTACATGAAATAGAAATAACATAAGAGCGTGATCTCCGTTCAAGCCTTGTTTATAAAGATAACTTTAGCAGCAACAGGGGCTCGTACCTAACTTTTTGTCGAATAAGAACTTACGGGCGGATTAAGAAAAATTTAAAAATCCAATGACTTGAAATGGGGGACGATCAATCAGCCAAGGGGGAAGAAAGTCTCTCCCGTCCGCCGATGGAGGACGGCAATCCAAGAGATTCTCCCGATATGATGTAGTCAGGATCATCCAGCTGGTTGCGCTCTGCCAGGATCGGGTACAGATCCCGATCGCCGTAGAACCGTTCGCTGATCCGCCAAAGAGTATCCCCCCAAGTGATTTGATAACGCTCGCCGGTCTCCAGGAATATGAGCTCGTCGTTGGATTCACCGGCCGGCTTCCCCCAACCGGAATCTAAATCCGTTGAGGGAACAGCGGCCTCTTCCGCTTGAGTAGAGAGGTTGCGCTGTAACTCCGGTTGCGATGGTCTTGTTGTGACGGCTGCGGATGCGGGGGCAGCGCTCTGTTCGACTTTACTGCTTTGCCGAGGGGAAATCTGATCCGGTCTTCCGGCGGGCAACGTGAGCCCTGTACGGGGTCGAATCAGAAAGAAGTACAGCCCCGTCAGGACGGCCAGCAGTGCCAGAACAAGCAGTACGGGACCAATCCCCATCTTCCGCCTGGGTTCCGGCTGAACTCGTGATGGCGAAACGGTGTCGCTGCTTCTGAAGCTCAAAGACAGTTTCCCCTGCTCGTCCACTCGAACCTTCAGCGTTAGATCCGGAATACCGGCCGGAGCTGAAGGAATTCGCTCGAGGGGTAGACTATCCAGGTACACCCACTGCGTATTGGATTCGTTCTTGTAGTAAAAAGGGAACATCGCCTTCTTCTGTCCGTCGGCGATGGTTGTGAATACGGTTTGGTTCCACTTCTGTGTCCGCAAATCCAAAACCGGCACAATCTGACCTTGTTCGGTCTTTATTCCAAGTTTCCCGTTTAGATTTACACTCATATCTCCGTCTCCCTTTTCAGCACCGACTTCAAACCGTTCCATCGATTGGTCAGTTCCCGGCGGATTTCCTCTACTTTGATCTGATTGGCCTCTGCCTTCCGACACAGCCCTTGAAGGCTGGAGAAGGTATTTACCAAATAGCTCAGAGTCTTCTGATCCAAGATGACTGCCTTGCCCGGCGCCTTACCGTTTCCGGGGACCGTCTGATGTTGCTCGACTTTCTGATGATCAGGGGTCTTGGCTCGTTTCAGCGGATCGAACTCTGAAGGAAAGTCGATCACGACCTCGTAGGGCTCGTAGACTTTAACAGACTCGGATATGCCCTTAACACTAATGAGCCCTATCTCACGGGTGTGGATGAAATCCTCCAACCGTTCGAATAGCGCCTCGGAGATAAAAACCGAACCCCCCTTGGCTGAACTTTCCAACCTGCTGGCTATGTTCACGTGGTTACCGAGAACATCCCCCTCCTTCCGCACCACTTTTCCCCAATGGATCCCCACGCGCACGATCAACCGCTGGTGTTCTTCCCTGTAGTTGTTAAAACGCTTGAGCGCCTTTTGTAATCGGATTGCTGCAAGAACGGAGAACAGGGCGGACTCGAACACAAAGAGGTGGCCATCTCCCATCTTCTTGATCAGTTGCCCCTGGTGCGAAGTCATGGTGGGCAGCAGGATCCCCTCATACTCCTGGATCAGTGAGGAAAGCTGCATGGTCGACAGTGCTTGTGCCTTTTTCGAATAACCCTGAATGTCTGTGAATAGAATGGCCAACTCCTGTACGTATTCTCTCTCGAATCTGTAGGCGTTTTTTTCGTTCTGAAAATCAACATGCATCCGCTGAAGGTCGGACTCTTGAGCTGATTCCTCGGCTGGAGAGGCTCCGCCACGTATAGCCAGGACAAGCTCACAGATCCTATCGCGGAGGCTCTGCTCCTCCGCGCTGAGCAGTGTGTCCTGAAGGACGCCGTGCAAACTGGCATTTTCTACGCGTAGCAGAGGCACCACCAACGGTGCTATCTGAAGATCCAGAGCCCCCTTTAAGCCGCCCAGGATCTCCATCTTCACTTCCACGTTCTGGTGTTTCAAGAAATCCTTCAATATTTTCATGGCATAGTCATCTCCGAGACGCCAGAGCAGAACAGCCGCTTTCCATTGGTTGGGATTCGCTTCCCCCCGCAGGACCTTGTACAGAAACTCGATCAGCCCTTCCCTATTGGATACCCGCTGCTCTATTGCGTTTCGTTCGAAGATCGACATAACGTAGCCCTGCCGCCAGGATTCAGCCCGGTCATAGCCGTCGCTGACACTCTCGAACACATCGAGGGTAGACTGAGCTCCTAGGAAATCCGAAATTCGTTGGAGAATCTCTCGATCGCTACCGATCTTCAATATCTGCACCATACACTTGATTAATTCACCACTCACCGGAAAATCACCACCGGAAAGTGCGTCGATCAGGTTCAGAATGATGTAGGACTCTTCCGAGCTACCCAATAGTTTCAGCACCACCGGTTCCATACCTCGCCATTCCAGCTCTTTGAGCAGGCGGATCGCCGTAATAGCAAGCACCTTGCTCTCCACCGGTGGTCTAAGGCACTCCCGGCAAGCATCGGCTGTCTTGTTCAGATCTGTTTTTGCCAGGGCATACAGCGCCGCCTCGGCTACACGGAAGAGCTTTGCCTGGCGAGCCCAGCTGAAGATCTTCTCGACCAATCGCTGGGTTTCCCCGCTCCATGCCCCGGCGGGCAACAACCGGGTCAGTCGTATCAAGCGAACTAGCCTATACAAAAGCGCCCTTTTGCCCAGCTTGGCTATGGCCAGCTCTCTGGAGATAAGGGCGATACCGGGTCGTTTTGGGTTTTTGATGACGTCGGCCAGGGCTCTGTAGCCGTCGAAATGCCGCACCTCTACTTTCACGGCTGAACCCTTCAGAGCCAACAATACCCGCTGCTCGGTGTAATAGTTACTGCCCTTCAGATAGTGTAAGAGAGCCTGTCGGAAATCCTCATCCGCGTAGTACTCCACGTACTCCTTCGATCTGGCGATCAACCAGCCCAGCTCATGGCTGTCACTGCCTACCCGCCGATCGGCGGTACTCAAAACCTTGAACAGGTCGACGATTCCCCTGAATATCTTGTCCTTCAACCCCATTGTTGCCAGAGGCCTGCCGGTCAGACACCGCTCCATTCTCGCGATCCCTTCAAGGGCTTCTTCCTCCAGCGTGGGAACCGGATCAACGTTTTCGGCCAGATGTTTAATCAGCACCTCGAAATGATCCAGCTGGGTCTCGCATTGTCCCAGTATCGAGTAGGCAGCCTGGCGCACCTCTGCGTCAACATCTGCCAAACCCTCCAGCAGCACCCGGGCTGATTCGTAGATCTTACCGATGGAGGCTATCGAGATGAGCAGCCTGCGATTCTCGGCACAAAGACGAGGATAGTGAGCCAAACCATGTTGAATGACCTGGCGGGCCAGTTCCTCGTTCTCCTCGCGGGCGATGGTCGTATACACCGCCCCGATCACTTCCTCCTTAGACCCGTCTAGTAGCGCCCCCACATCGGGATTGTCGTCCACCTTCATCAGCAGCACAGTTGCCTGAGCCCGGGCAGAGGACGATACAAGCTTGGATGTGGAGTACTCCCGCACCAGACGCAGCACTTCCGGGTTTTTCGGCGACACTTTGGACAGGGCTTCCAGAACGGCACAGCGCAGGGGCTCGCTTTTCGCGATTTTAAACAGATCGAAAAGTACCTTGGTAGTTCCGGAATGTCCGATCTTACCAATCGCTTTCACCGCTGCACAACGAATGCTGTCGTCCTCCTGAGTCAACAGGCGGCTAATATACTTGAGGCTGTGGGGATGCCCCTTTCTACCTAACGCGTCCAGAGCCGAAACAACTACTTCTGTATTCGAATCGAATAGATCTTGATGCAGTACATCCAGGCCCATACCGTGCGTGTCAAAGGCCTCCAAGACGATATGGGATGTCTTCTTGGCCTCCGAGTTCAGATCCGAACCGTTCTGCAGGACTTGTGGAGAAGGAATGGCCGTAGAAACAGGTCTTGTTTTACCCGTAACAAGTTCCGCGGTTGCCGAGCTCATAACTCCCATCTGTTTTTGTCCCCGGTCTCAAGCAACCCGCCAGGGCTCATCCTCCAAACTCCTTCCCTCGTCGTTCTCTTCCTTCCCGGAACCGATCACTCTGACCAGGGCAGGCTTAATTGTCCTTCCGGCTAATCGAAATCCCTTCGTCAGGATCCATATGGCGGGAAAAACCTCCGGCTGCTTTGGATGTACCACTTCGATCACCCTGTGAATCTGTGGATCGACTCGGCAGGGTGTGCCCGAGATCACCTCGAGCCCGTAGCGCTCCTGAAACTGCCAGATCAGGCGCCAGGCGAGCTTGTTTTCCGGGTCTTCGCTGCCCCGCTCGTACTCCGCGGCAAGCTCGACCACTTCGGCCACAACCTTGTGTTTCCCCCTCAATTCAGCCTCCTGCTCCGCAACCGTCCTATCACGTTCGCTGTTGTGCAGCTCTGCCTTGAGCTCTTCCAGTTCAACTTCCCGTTGCGTCAGTTGGCTGCGCAGCTCTCGGATCAGCCGATCCTTCTGGTCGAGAAGTTCGTTCTTTTCCTCCAAAACAGTTTTGGCCAGCATCATCTCACCGATGAGTACTCGAGAATCTGCTTTGGATTCAGGATTGTTGGGACGGGTACCGCGCTTCGCCCTCTTGTTCTCCTCAGGCATAGGTCCTCTCCCTGGCATTGTCTCGTCCACCGAACCATCCCGCAGAGGTGAGGCCCTTTAGAGCCCGCCCCCAAATCTGCAAGGAGGATCGCAGGAATACCTTGAACCGAGATCCCCTCCTGCCACCTGATAAACAGATAAGACGAAGAAGATCTCCCGGACGACCAACCTTTCCCAGGGCTTCGACTATCACCTGCCGCACCGGCTCCTCGAGGTCTTTGCCGGCCTGAAGTAGAATCTTGCGGCTGTCTTCACCTCCCAGGTTTCCCAAAAGGTAGGCTGCGGCCCCGCGGACTTTCGGTGACGATGAGTAGCGTAGCCTCATTCTCAGCTCCTCCGGAGAAAGCATTCGAATCCTGGGATCATCATAGATATGAATCATATCCTCCATGGATCGGGCACGATGTTCCCGTCGTAATGCATCCAGGGTCTCATAGGCCGCTGCAATTTTCCTGAAAAAGGAAGCCGCCTCCGGCGAAGTGTTAACATCAGGATGATAGTCCAACACCAACCGGCGGTAGCGAGCCTGGATCTGTTCCCAGCTCGCCTCGGCGGACAGTCCCAACCGTCTCAGACTATCGGCCCAGAGGTCCGTCGACTTCGTCTTCACTTCGATGCCTCCATCAGTCAACGGCGCAGAAGTCTTCCAACTCCGCCGCCCGGGCTTCAGTCACTATGCTTTCAATCTGACCCGGATCCAACTCCGCCAAGACGTCGAGCTTGACGGACTGACGCCCTCCCGTCACCAGATCTTGGGCACTAACATGCACGATGCCTTCAACATCGATATCGAAGCATACCTCGATATCAGGTTCTCCCCGCTCGGCCATCTGAATGTTCTCCAGCCGAAAAGAGCCGAGGGAGATGTTATCCGAAGCTCGGGGACGCTCTCCTTGAAGCACCCTGATTCCCGCTGTCTTTTGAAAATCCGCCACTGTTGTGAACAGCGCTTTTGTCTGCACGGGAAGCACGGCGTTGCGGGGCACGATTGTAACCATCTGTTCGTCCGCTGTCTCTACCCCCAATCCCAAGGGCGTGACATCGACCAAGGCCATCTCGCGGGCTTCTCCGGCCAGGATTCCTGCCTGTACCGCAGCTCCGCAGGCCACCACCTCTTCCGGGTTGACACCCGGCTCCGGCGGATTTCCGAAAAGATTTTCTACGGCTCGACGGATGGCGGGTATGCGTGTGGATCCTCCGACCAAAAGCACTCGATCGACTGCCCTGGATTTGAGTCCTGCATCCTGCAGCGCACCCTTGGTGAGGCGGAGCGTTTTGTCGATAAAACCGGTAATCAGCTCTTCGAACTCTTCCCGAACAATCCGTGTGTTGAGGTGACAGGGCCCCTGGCTGTTGGCGGCAAGAAAGGGTATTTCCACCTCAACCGCCTTCTGGTCACTCAAGCGAATCTTTGCTCGCTCGGCCTCCTGGTAGACTTTTTGTAAAGCCAGACGATCGGTTTTCAGATCGATACCTGTTTCCTCTTTGAATCGTTCGAAAAGCAACTCCGCGATCTTGCGGTCAAAATCATCTCCCCCTAAACGTGAATCGCCCCGGGTTGCCAGAACCTGGAATACCCCCTCTCCCGCCTGGAGAACCGACACATCAAATGTCCCGCCTCCCAGATCGTAAACCAGAATAGTTTGCTCTTCTTTGCTATTGACTCCGTAGGCCAGAGCTGCCGCTGTGGGTTCGTTTACCAGTCGTACTACCTCCAGTCCGGCCAGGACGGCAGCTTTCTTGGTTGCCTGCCGCTTGGGATCATCGAAATAAGCCGGTACGGTCACCACAGCTTTGCTGCACTTCCCCCCGAGATGCTTCTCGGCGCTGTCCTTCAAGGCAGCGAATACGAATGCAGCGATCTGCTCCGGTTCGTATTCTGTTCCATCAATCCGGTAGCGCTTGAGGGAGCCAAGCTCGCGCTTGACCGACAGTACCGTGCGCTTTGGATGGAGCACCGCTACGTTCTTGGCGGCTGTACCGACAAGATGCCGACCGGTCTCCTCGATGAACACCGCGGAAGGCATTACTTTCTCCCCGTCTCGGTTTGGGATGACTGAGGGTGCTCCCCGTTTGAAAACAGCCACTTCAGAGTTCGTAGTGCCAAAATCAATGCCTAGGATGGTTTCCATGTTCCTTTTCTCCCTCATTTCAGTTTTACCTAATGGTTGTATGCTCCTGACTATCATCTATTCTTGAGTTTTAGAATGGAGGGGTGAGGGGGAAACCATCCCCCTCCCCCTCCGGGCAATAGTGCTCTACACGTTACCCGCAGCAACGGATTCCGCAGCAACGGGTTGCAATGACTCCTCCATCTTCGCCGGCAGCTTGGATAGAGCCATCTTCTCCTCCTGGGTCAGAATCCGGTCAATGTTCAACAGGATCACCAACCGCTCCTCCAGCTTCCCGACCCCTCTGACATATTCAGCCGAGAGCCCGCCGACGATCGGCGGCGGGGGGTCGATTTGATCGGCAGGAATGCGCACAACCTGACTGGCTGCATCTACCACCATACCCACCAGTTTCTGGTCCACATCCACTACTATCACACGGGTCATGGCCGTGTACTGCTGATGCTCGAGACCAAACTTGTCTCGCAGATCGATAATCGGAATCACATCCCCCCGAAGGTTGATGATGCCCTTGACGAACGAGGGTGCTTTGGGAAGTCGAGTGATCTCCCGAAGGCGGATTACTTCTTTCACCCGCAGTATATCCAATCCGTACTCCTCTTCGCCTACCATAAAGCTGATCATCTGACTCAGCTCGCCGTCCATCTCATGATGACGATTGCTCTTTTCTTTCACGGAACTACTCCTCCTTGCCCGTAATTTTATGTAGTAAATATTGCAAGGAATGTGCCATTTCCGCCGAAGTGATATAACTACTTATTCAGGAAAGATTTAGGGAAAAAGTGAGGTCATCGGGCTGGTGTGATGAACATTAAATTTTCTTTACCGGACATCTCGAATGGTGAGATATTTCTTTTTCTTGTATAGATTTAAAGCTTAGTAAAGAAAAATTTAAAATCAAGCCACATTTAGCTTTGTCGAAAATGTGGCAATCCGCAGATGGATCCTCGTCGATGACTATTGTGGGGAATGGAGTTGTCGATGATTTCTCTCGGTCTTTTCCTCAATCCTCCAGGACATCTCCGGGAATTCGAGGAATTTTCGTACCAACTCCGGATCAAAGTGCCTTCCCGCCTGTTTCTTTAGCTCTTCAACAAACAGGGAAAAAGGTAAAGCCTTTCGGTAGGGACGATCGTAGATCATCGCGTCCATTGCATCTATAATCGCAAAAATTCTGGCGGCTAGAGGAATATCGGTACCCTTCAGTCCATAGGGATATCCACTGCCATCGTACTTCTCGTGGTGAAAAAGCACCACATCCGTGGCTCCTTTCAGAAAATCGATGTTAGAGATCATCTTGAATCCCAACAAGGGGTGAACCTTCACCAATTCCATCTCTTCGCCGGAAAGCCCCGTACTCTTGGACAGGATATGCTCCGGAATACCGATCTTCCCGATATCATGCAGGTAGGCGCTCCATCTCAGATTACGCTGATCCACCTGAGAAAGTCCGAGGGTTTTTCCCAGGAGAACGCTGTTCTCGGCGACGCGCCAACAGTGATCCTCTGTTTCTGGATCCCTCAAATCCAGCGCAGCACCAAGAGCAGCTACCGTCATATCGTAGATGCGGTCGATTTGCGCGGAGGTTTGTAGTAGTTTGTCGGTCATAGCACCGACTAACCCTTCCAGGTGGGTCTGATAGTATTGATAGCGCACCCTGGAATGCCATTCCTCGACTACCCTTGCCAAGCGTTCCTCAAACAAAGCCAGACTGAAGGGCTTGGTGATGAAGTCGTAAGCCCCGTTACGGATGACCTGAACTGCCGTATCCAGCACCTGCTCGCCGGTAATGATTACTACCACGGCGCTTCTGTTAAAACTCAGACGCTCTTCGAGCAGATCGAAGCCCGAACCATCCGGAAGCATCAGGTCCAGAAAGACGATATCATAACGGTTTTTCTCCATGAGCGACTTCGCTGACCGAATTCCAGCAGCGGTATCGCAGGTAAGGTGGCGCCTGCTTATTATCAGGGAAATCAGCTTCAGGATGGTTGGATCATCGTCCACTACCAGTATCTTTGGCATCAATGGCGGGATCGCCAGTTCCATACCGATGATCTCTGTGTTTTCTGTCCGTTTCTCCACAGGCACCTTCATCCGTTCCCCTCCCGCAATTTACACAACTACGAATGATGCGGGTGTTCCTGCAGCTGCTTCAAACCCGCTCTCAGGGCCAGATCAATCTCCACCTCGATCTTTTTCTCGAAAACCGCGTCGGGGTGCAGATTCCCAAGCATGGATGTAGTGTAACGGGGTGTTATCCTGTTCAAGATAAAAGCCGTCAGGTCCAGCACACAGGTCTCGCATTTACAGATGTCATCTTGCTCCTCGAGCAACTTGTCTATCCGCTCATATACCCTTCCTTGAGATTCATTGCGGATATTCTCCAGATCGTATCGTTTCTCCAACATCATAGCTGTTTCCATTCCTTTTATTGAAAATCTTAAGCTAAAGCTCTCTCATATACACAATCCAACAGGTGATCGGAGATACGCTGCAGCGGGACCACCGCATCGGCGTCTCCATTCAGAATCACCTCTCTGTTCATACCGAAAATGACCGAGGTTTCTTTATCTTGAGCAACAACATAACCACCTGTTTTGCGCAATTCTCTGATTCCGGCGGCCCCGTCTCTGCCCATACCCGTCATAATCACAGCGATTGCTTGGGATCCGTATTCTTTGGCCACCGAGTGCATGAGCACGTCCACGGAGGGTCGATGTCCGCAAACCAGCTCTCGCTGGTTGAGCCCCACCAAAGGTTCACGAGAGTTCCGCAGAACGACCATATGATAGTTCCCCGGAGCAATTAGCACTTGTCCCGGCAGAATGGGGTCTCCATCCTCCGCCTCCTTGACGTCCAGCACACAGGTGCCGTTGAGACGCTCGGCAAACGCCTTCGTGAATAACGGTGGCATGTGCTGGACCACGACGATGGGCAGGGGAAAGCTCTCCGGCAGTACGGATAGGACACTCTTTAGGGCCACCGGACCTCCGGTGGAGGTTCCGATAGCCACCAGGTCAAATCGGCTGGACAACACATCAGCAGGCCGCTCGCTCCTATTCTCCCTCCGGCGCTCCGGCTCGGGCTTAGAGGATTCCTCTGTTGGCTTAAGGTCGATGCTGCAGGCGCTCTTCACCTTCTCGATCAGCTCCCGGGCAACCGCATCCAATCCCCCTGAAAGGGATGGAGTCGGCTTGAGCATGAAATCGACGGCCCCTGCTTCAAGAGCTTGAAGGGTAAGCTCCGCACCACGTTTGGCGTGGGCGCTGAGAACGATTGTGGGTACGGGCCGGGAACGCATGATCTCCCGGATAGCCGCCAGGCCTCCGATACCGGGCATCTCAATGTCCATAGTGATCACATCGGGCCGCACTCGTTCCAGCTTATTCAGCGCAAACTCAGCCTTGGCTGCCGTGGCAATCACCTCGATCTGGGGATCGCTGTTCAGGATATCGCTGGCAATTTTGCGCACAAGCGGAGAATCATCTACAACCATGACTCGGATCATTTCAACTTACTCCAGTTTATAAATCGGGGCTTTGATCCCCCGAAGGTAGCGAAACCTCTGACTGGTACCCGTGAGTGACTCGGAGTGGCCAATGCAGAGGTATCCTCTCGGATCGAGCACTTCGGCGAAATACTCGTCTACGAGCCGTCGTTGTATTGCTTTGTCAAAATAAATCATTACGTTTCGACAGAAGATCAGATCGAAGCTGTTTTCAGGTGGATCTTCTTTGAGCAAGTTATGCACTCTGAAATCAACACCAGACTTCAGCTCGGGGGTTATCTGGTAGCATCCACCGCCCACCGGGAAAAAGAAACGCTTCATAACTTCCTCGGGTACAAAGCGGATCGCCCGTTCACCGTATACACCGTTTCTAGCCTTCTCGATCATGTCGGTGCTGATGTCCGTGGCAATGATCTCAGCCTTCCCCGTCCCGGCGCGGTCAAAGTATTCGTCGACCACTATCCGCAGGGTATAGGGTTCCTCTCCGCTTGAACAACCTGCACACCATATACGGATTTGTTTCTTGAAGCCAAACAGCTCGGGAAGTATCAACTCACCTAGAGCGCCAAAATGATTCATCTCACGAAAAAAGTAGGTTTCATTCGTGCTCACGGCGTCGATAAAGTGGGGTAGCTCTTTGTCCCGATTCTCTCCCTTTGTAAGGTAGTTGTAGTATTCGTCATAGCCGCAAAGGCCCAAAGCCACAATCCGTTTACGCAAGCGGTTGGACACCAGAATGTGCTTGCTGTCCCGCATGTTGATATTTGTCTTCTCGTAGATCAGGTCACGGAAGAGGTTGAAGGTTTGCTCCGATAAGGGGCGGATTTGGGTATCTATCACCTTAGGCCCCTTTCCCTAAAACCGGACTAAGAGTAGTCACTTGCATGTGTCCATTATGATTGTCGAAGACAACGGTTCTACCCAACTCTCCGCCGGTTTCTTCGCAGGCTATCGGAATCTGCAACTCCTCGAGAACGCGCTTGCTCGCCTCTATGTTCTTTTCACCAACCGTCGTGATCTTTTTATCCGTGCTGGTCTTGAACATGTTGGCTCCGCCGGCCAGATAGGCACGGATGTGCTGCTTACGTCCCCCTTTTTCAAGTATCTGATTCAAAAGGCTGGGAATAGCGGTGTCCACAAATTTCCCCGCTGTAGAATCGCGGGGCGAGCTTTCGGGAAGCATTATGTGGGCCAATCCGCCAATATTCTTTTTCCCGTCGTGGAGGATCACTCCGACGCAAGAGCCCAGGGTAGTCTTCAATAGGTTCGAATTTTCCACAACGGCCATTTCAGCCATCTTCACCAGCAAGACGTTTGCTTCCATCTCCTCCACCTGCATTTACTTCTATTTAAGGTTGTCCATAAGCGTTTTGATGAGCCCGCGTAGCGATTCCGGTTCAAGAAACATTAAAAGGTGACACACCACTTCCTCATCATCATCGCTGTAGATCAGAGCCTTGGTCAGCAAGATTCGATCACCTGGTTGGTTGAAACGGGCCAGGACCGAATCGATAACCGGCTGACACATATCGACGCTGATCTCCGGTGTCTCAGATTTTACTCGCAGGCCTGTTCCATCGGAGATAGCGATTAGAAAGGATGCCGCAAGGATATTCCCGAGCTCGGAGATCCCTGACATATCGACATCCTCTATGGACGTGCAGGTCCCAGGCGTGCGCCGATAGAGCCGATCGTGGAAGTCAAGAACGCTCTCAACCGGCAGCACCATAAGGATTCCACCATTCAGATTTCCGTCAACTCCCACATATACGCCACCGACCTGCTTCTCCTCGCCGCCGAGAAAATGGGCAATTTCAGCGAGCCGCACGATCTGGGATTCCGGGAAACTGACCCGAATCTCCCTGTCCGTAAGCTGGGAGAGAGCCATGGAGGCCTGGATAGCCCCGGTGTTGTGAACCTCTTCGAGCAACATATGTTTGCCCGCGTTAAGCTCCATTGCCAAAGCGTCTGCGCTGTCGTCCGGCTGCCCTTCCTCCCTGTTGGATTGCCCCGCTTCCGGCTCATGTTCAGCCGGAACAGGATCAGGAGCTACTTCCTCCTGCTGCTCTTGAATCTCCGCTTCGGAAGGCTTTTTCGATTCTTCAAGGGATTGCTGTGAGGTAACACCTTTAGGGTTTTTCCGTTCCTTGTGGCCTTGGATCGTGAAAACGCTACTGCCCGTGAACCTGCGCTCATCCCCATCAACTCGATAGTAAATTCGTACCAAGGCTTCAACGTCGACGATCAGGGAAATCTTTCCGTTTCCAAGTATTGAAGCTCCAATCAGGCCTTCGATCTCCTGATAATGACGACTCAAAGACTTGATGACGATTTCACCGGTGCCGATCACCTTGTCCACGCCCAGGCCGATCTTCTTTTCTTCGTAATCAACGATTACCACAGGCATTCGCGTATCCTTGCCGGCAGCAGCAGATCCGTTCGAATCCAAGGAAAGAGCCTCACTGAGATGAATCATGGTCAGCACTTCGTCCCGAAGTCGGATCACCCGCCGTCCGCCGATGGTTTTTAGCTCCAACTCTGTTACTTTAAGAACTTCCTTCACAGAGGATAGCGGCACAGCCAGTGTAGATCCGCCGACCTCCACCAGCACCGCCGGAATTATGGCCATTGTCAAGGGAAGCGAAACCGTGACAGTTGTACCTCTTCCCGTCATCGAACGGATACGGATGTTCCCACTCATCCCTTCAATGGCCCGTTTTACTACATCCATACCTACACCACGACCGGAAACCTCGGAAACCTCTTTGACCGTACTGAATCCGGGTAGGAAGATAAGGCTGAGCAACTGCTCGTCCGACAATTTGTCTACTTCTGCCTCGGAGACAAGACCTTTCTCTACGGCCTTTTTTAATACTGCCTCCTTGTTCATGCCCCGACCGTCATCGGATACCTCGATACAGATATGGTCGCCGTCCTGATAGGCGCCGAGACGAATCAAACCTATCGGCGTTTTACCCGCTTTCAGCCGCTGCTCTCGACTCTCGATGCCGTGATCCACCGCGTTTCGAATCAGATGAACCAGCGGATCCCCGATATGATCCATCACTTTCTTGTCGATCTCAGTCTCTTCACCGAAGATATCCAGGGTAACTTCTTTCCCGCGGTCCTTGGCAAGATCGCGAACCACCCGGTAGAAACGCCTGAATACATTATTGACGGGCAACATGCGGACCTTCATGATTCCATCTTGAAGATCCCTTGTGATCTTACCCAGACCCTCGGTCTTCTCCTCCAAACTGCTGACAACTCGACTCTTGCCGTACAGATCCTTGAGCTCCTGGGCAACGGAAACAAATCCGGAGTTCTGGATAACAAGCTCTCCAACAAGATTGAGTAGAGTATCCAGCCGCTCCACGGAAACCCGTACCACTTCCTCGGCTTTTGCGGCTCTGGCTATCATTTCAGAGGGAGTTGCCCCGGGTTTCCGTGCCGACTTGGATACACCAGCCTGCTTTTCCACCTCACGGAGAGAATTAACTTCAAGAAGATCGACGTTAAGTGCTTCCCTCACGGAAGGCTCATCCTGGGTCGTCTCGATAACAAGCGTGTACACAAAGCGCCCGCTCGATTCCCTGAGAATCTCCGGAGCTGGTTCTTCACTGAGAATTGTAGCGATCTCGGATAGGCGGTTTCGTACCAGGAAGGCTCTCAGGTACGCTTCCCGGCCCGAACTCTTGATCCACAGTTCCAGCTGGTAACGATGCGGGGCGGGACCGTTTTGTCCGACCTCGCTGGAGTCCCGAGCAGAAACGGGGGTGTCCTCCACCTCGGTGGAACCTGTGCTATCACATTCCTCACTTCCTCCACCATCAAGGTCGATCTGATCCGATTGCTCAACCTCCGCCATCGTCCAGAGATTGCTGAGAAACTCTTCGTTGTTCTCTTCAAACGTGGCACCGGAGGTAAAGCTCTCTACCATCCTGGAGGCCAGGTCCAGCCCTTGAAAAAGCACATCCACCATCTCCGGGGTAAGAGCCATGACGCCGTCCCGTACAGCCTGAAGAGCAGACTCCAAACCATGAGTCAGTCGTTGTAACTTTTCATAACCGATGAAGCCCGCCGAACCTTTGAGGGTATGAATGGCTCGGAACATCTGATGAACCAGCTCCGTATCCCCTGGATTCTGCTCCAGGTTTAGTAGAGCCGCTTCCCACTCCTCGAGATGTTCTTTGGCCTCCTCGGCAAAGATCGTTTTGTATTCTGCTTTAACTTCCATTTTCTACCTACCCTATTTACATCGCTCCAGGACTCTTACATCCTTGGAAAGAGTAAAGAGCTAAATTTCGCTCAGCACACTGTCGAGCGCATCGATCTCGCTCAAAGTCTCCTGTTCTTCCACGGCCACGCTGATCTCGATCGGTCCGTACTGGGTGTACAATCCCAATACCAGGGCTGGTTTGGGAATCAGATTGATGCTCAGATTATCGCCAGTGGCGATCGCCGGAGTAGTGATCTTCAAGGCATAATCCTTTCTCTGATTGAGAAGGGCGGTGGCATTTCCCGTGATCATGTTGGCCAACTCCCCTAAGGTGTCCACAAACATGATCTTCTTCTCTTGGGGCGATCTTCCGTCCAGAAGCTTGTCCACCATCCTTTCCGCCAGGGTGTTTTCCATGCTGTATACAACCTGGCCAACCAAGAAGCCGTAAATACCGATGATTATCGAAACCCCGAAGGAGGGCTCGACCTTGGCTTTGTAGGACAGATGTCCCCGACGCACCTCGATCCCCGTGATCCGGGTTACCACCTTCATCGCCGCCTCAATAAATGGATTGACGTATTTCGCATTCACCTTCATTTGTACTGTTCTCCTGTTCTTTTCATCGCTACGCTAAAGCCTTTTGCACCGCTGATACGATGCGCTCCGGCTCAAAGGGCTTTACCACGAAATCCTTCACTCCCAGTGCCAAACTGTCCATAAGCATCTTCTCCTGACCCAGTGCGGTAACCATTACGATGCGGGCATCCGGATCTTGACTCAGGATCTCCCGGGCCGCCTCCAATCCGTCTTTCTCCTTCATGGTAATGTCCATGGTAACCAGGTCCGGCTTGAGAGCGTTGTATTTGCTCACCGCTTCGATACCGTTTACCGCTTCACCACAGATTTCGAATCCGTGTGGGGTGAGAGTGTCCTTGACGATCATGCGCATAAAATTCGCATCGTCAACAATAAGTACTCGCTTTGCCATATAGCTCCTTCCTTCCCGCCCTGGAGGTTGCCTAAACTGAAAAACTCCAGAGCTCGAAATCGTATTGATCCATCCTTATGATCGGGAGAATCAGATATGGGATAGCAAAACATATGCCAAAATGGGATTACACTGTTAATTGCTTGGTAACAATAGAATTAAGTTCGATCATGAATCGCGCTTCTCCGCAGGGAGATGTTAAGCTTTATTTATGCGGGATACAAAGCTGTAAATTATTTCTTTCTATTGTCGAAAAATAGAGAAGTATCAAGAAAAATTTAGGTAAAACAGAAATTTATCAGGCCTGCATTTGCATGACTCTCCGGATTAGTTACTATATGATGGAAACGGGAAGTTGAGTGGAGACACCACGAATGGTGACGAATCAACGATCGCAGTTGTTACGGGAAAACAAGCTGTACCTCCTTGAAGCTATTCTTCCCGGAATTGCTCACGAGATCAACAACAACAACCAGACAATCATGCTGAGCAGCCAGGTGCTCCTCGAAGTATGGCAAAGTCTGAAAAAAATCACAGATCTATACTTCGAAGAGCACGGTGATTTCTCAGTGGGAGGTCTGGAGTACTCAGCGGTCAGTAATGAGCTTACGGATTATTACAACAATGTATTGGGCAGCACCGAGAAAATACAACAGGTCACCGCCGAGATGAGGTCATTTATCCGTTCCGATAACAGCTCCGATCATGACACAATCGAAGTTAATGGGGTGATCCAAAGTGTCGTCACTCTCCTGGCCAATCCCATCCGCAGAGCCACGGATCATTTGGTTTTAGAGCTGACGCCGAGTCTTCCCCATATCGGGGGGAATGTTCAAAACATCGAACAAATCTTCCTCAACATGGTGTTCAACGCCTGTTGCTCCCTCACCGACAGGCAACAATCGATCAGGATATCAACCCATCACAACAAAAAGAGCCACACCGTAGTATGCGAGATCGCTGACCAGGGTCGCGGAATAAATACAGACGTTCTTACCCGTATCCGTGGCTTCGTTTCGGGAAGAAGGCCTATTCCTGCAGAAGACCTACCAGGTTTGATTTCAGTCCTACAGATCTTGTCCGAACACAGTGGCATCATAGACATTCAATCCGAAGAAAATCGAGGAACCCAGGTAGTCCTGAGCTTCCCGGAGTATTGACGCAGGAGCCAATTATGCCAAAACGTAAACACCCGGGCAATCCCATCCTCGTTGTCGATGACGAAGCTTCGGTTCTCACAGCCCTGAGTATCGCTCTCGGTGCTTCAGGCTATACGAACACGATCAGTTGTCAGGATGCCCGGAAAGTTGAAGGTATTCTGGAGGAGCAGGATGTCGGGGTGCTTCTTTTGGATCTGAACATGCCCCATATTCCGGGTAAGATCCTTCTTCCCAAAATCAGGGAGGAACACCCGGATCTTCCTATAATTATCATTTCGGGAATCACGGAAGTGGCTCTGGCTGTCGAGTGTATGAAGCAGGGGGTGTTCGATTACCTGGTAAAACCCATAGAAATAAGCAAACTCCAGGCCACGGTAGGAAGAGCGCTGGAGATAAGGGAACTGAGGCGTGAAAATATTTCCCTCAGGCGGCATCTAATCGAGCGTCAGCTGAATAATCCCGACGCTTTCGTCCAAATAATTTACCGGAATGAACAGATGCGCGCCGTGCTCTTGTATGTCGAATCGATAGCCGACAGCCGACAGACCGTGCTCATCACCGGCGAGACTGGCACGGGAAAGGAGCTGATCGCTCAAGCGATCCATCTAATCAGCGGTCGCAAGGGCGAACTGGTCACAGTGAATGTGGCCGGATACGATGAGAACATGTTTGCGGATGCCCTCTTTGGCCATCTAAAGGGTGCATACACCGGGGCAGATCGTGCTCGCTCCGGTCTGGTTGAGAAAGCTGAAAGAGGAACTCTTTTCCTCGACGAGATCGGGGATTTGAAGATGGAGTCGCAGGTGAAGCTCCTGCGCTTGATGGAAAGCGGAGAATACTACCCCCTGGGCTCGGATGTCCCCAGCCGGACCGACACGCGTATTCTGGTCGCTACCAACCGGGATCTGGAAACGGAAGTCGGAAACGGTGTATTTCGAAAAGACCTCTACTTCCGCCTAAAGACACACCACGTGCATCTTCCCCCACTTCGAGAGCGGATCAAAGACCTGCCGGTTCTTGCCGATCACTTCTTCAATCTGGCCGCAGAAGAACTGGGCAAACCCTTGCCTAAGATCCCGCCTGAACTCTACGGGCTTCTCAGCTCATATCACTTTCCGGGCAATATTCGCGAACTGCGCTCCCTTATCTTCGACGCCATGAGCCGTCATCTCGGCGGCACCCTGTCGTTGAATCTGTTTAAAGAGGCCATCAGAGGAAAGGGGAAGAGGATACCAAGGATCGCTAAAGAAGACTTCTTTGCCGGCGCTGTCGAGCTTCCGACCATCAAGGAAGCAACTGAAATGCTGGTGACCGAAGCGATGAAACGGGCAGAATCCAATCAGTCGATAGCTGCACGAATCTTGGGAATCACTCCGCAAGCCTTGAGCCAGCGATTGAAACGAGTCGACGGCCGGAAGAAAGAGTAAATCTACATTTCGATTCAAGTTTTGTTTACTTCTTTGTAGTTCTATATATTAAAAGAAATTACCTGACTTTACACGTACATACGTAAAGGTTGCTTACAAGCTCGGCACCTTCGCGATTAGAGCTATAATCCATAACTGTTTATATTGTAGAGAGTTATACCTTGTAAACATTTATGGCACCGTATTTGCTTAGTACAAGGTATGTGCGAATGAATATCTGATAGATATCAGGAACATCGGTTGATGACAAAATTCAAAGAACATCTGTTCGAAGCAACACTGCTGGCATTGGGGAAAATTCTTTCAAAATATGACAATTCCTCCATGAGTCTGCTTTTAAAGGAAGTAGGTAACTATATTTACGAATACTTGAAAAAACAGGGTTACCCGTTGCCTGAAACGGGTACTGAAAAAGATATTTACGCCACAATCGAGCTGTTCGCCCACAACGGTCTTGCCGAAACCCTCGAAGTGGAGCAGACAGACAACGGACGTAAATACACGTGGCACAACTTGTACGGATTTCAGGCCTACAAGGAGCTGCAGGAGATCACCCACAATCCGACTATCTCTTGCCCTCTCAATTCGGTAGTGAGGCATCTATCCGGAATAGGGGGACGGACTCGTGAGCTGAATCCTGTCAGTTTTGATGAGAACAGCCGCACCGCAATCTGTATCGAGCAGTTCGTCGACAAACCTGGCGAATTGCCAGTGCAGGATCGCGGGCTGAATCATCTCACTCTTGAAAATAGCCAACTTCTCGAGCTGGCGGAGGAACGTTCGAACAAGCTAGAGAGAATTTTAAAAGAGCTCAAGATCCTTCAGGGGCTGTTGCCTATCTGCGCTCACTGCAAGAAGATTCGGGATGACCAGGGTTACTGGCAGAGAATCGAGCAGTATCTGGTAAATCACTCGGAGGCGCAATTCAGCCATGGGCTCTGCCCGGACTGCTATGAGAAGCTATATCCCGAACTTGATACGGAGGAACGCGACTCTGGAGGAGTTCCCTAGCGATGGCGCCCCACCGTCCAATACCGAACAGCAGTAATAAGAGGAGAAAAAAAATGAATGAGCATATTGAGAGAAGCTTCATAGACATAATCGACACAAGGAGAATGGAGGAACGGCTGCACCAAGCTCAGAAGATGGCTGTTTTCGGACGAATGGCCCGCGGCATTGCCCATGATTTCAACAACATCCTAGCCATCATCAACGGCTACACCGAGATTCTGCTGGGGGAAGATAAAATACCAGGACAGGTCGAGCATGGTCTGCGGGAGATCAGAAAAGCCTGCGTCAAGGCGACAGAAATGACCGGACAGATATTGTCCTTCTGGCCCAAAGAGTTTTCCCGACCGAAGGCAACTCACCTTCACCACATAATACGTAACGCCGAAAAAATGCTGCTCAGACTCTTGCGAAGAGGTGTTGCTTTACGCCTCGATCTGTGCGCCGATACGGACTTGATCACCCTGGCACCGTGCCAAATAGAGAAGCTGCTAATCGAGTTGGTGTTGAGTACCCAAGATGCCTTTCCTCAGGGTGGAAATATCATCATCCAGACGACGAACTCCGTCGTGAACCCGGGGACAGACTCCACCCTTTGCGATCTGAAACCGGGGCTTTACCTGATACTGCAGGTGAGAGATTCCGGTGGCAGAACGGCAATGTCCCACGCCTTCTGCTTGGATCCGCTAGAACAGATCGTACCGGATGCGCTAAATGCAAATTCCGAGGCCTAGCATGCTTGAGCATCACAGGAAACATCACCAGTTGGATGAGGAACTCTATCGCAGGGTGGCTGAACTGGATGCACTCCAACTGACACTACTGGATATCTTCAAACCCCATGACCTGACCGAACTGCTCCACACGATTGTTGAACGAGCCGTCAACCTGCTCAAGGCAAACGGTGGTGGTTTGTACCTCTGCAATCCTGATAAGCGGGAAGTCGTCTGCGTGGTAAGCTTCAATACCAAGGCAGACCATCGAGGTACCGTATTGAAATACGGAGAAGGAGCAGCCGGATATGTGGCCAGCAAAGGCAAAGCCATAATCATCGATGATTACGGGAGCTGGCCGGGTAGAGCCCCGATCTTCGAGCAAAGCCAGTCGTTTACCGCGGTCCTCAGCGCACCGCTGATTTGGCAGTGAGAGGTAATGGGGGTGATCCACTTACTGGATAAAAAACGTCGGTTCTCGGAGAAGGACCTGGAAATCCTCACCATGTTCGCCAATCATGCAGCCATAGCTGTTGAAAACACCCGCCTGTACGAAGAGATTCAGAACGAAAACAGCAAACGCAAAAAACAGGAGGAAGCGCGGCGGGAGAGCGAAGAGCGCTTTCGCTTTGCCGTGGGTCAGATTCCGGGAACGCTCTGGACGACCGACGATCAACTGATCTTTACTCTTTCAGAAGGCGGGGGCCTCGGTGAAATAGGTCTGTCACCGGGTCAGGTGGTTGGGATGAGCCTGTACGAGTTTTTCAATACAGAGGAGGAAATATTACCCATTCGGATGCATCGCCGTGCATTGCTTGGCCAATCCGTGAGCTACGAATACATCCACGGAGAATCCGTTTTCAGTACCAATCTCGAACCGTATCGTGATGCCGACGGCAGAATCGTCGGCGTGCTCGGGATTGCC
>CP070696.1:2282170-2288815 GCA_020353535.1 Spirochaetaceae bacterium
CGGTGAAATCCGTGTGGAGAGCGTGGTAAACAGCGGAACAACCTTCATTTTAACCCTGAAAACAGATAGTACTTGCCCTGAAGTGGAAGCGGAGCTACATTTGAGGAACACGTCATGAAAAGCCAAGATATATTCATTTCGATCTCGGAGTATCTTCAGCTTGTCGAAGCAGAGATCAACACTCAGGCTGATTTGATCGTAAAGAGCTGGACCCAGAACGGGAATCAGGGTGTGCACATCGATCGGGTAGTTCACCATCTGATAGACAAGCCGGGCAAGATGCTGCGCCCGGCCCTGGTACTTCTGTCGGCAGGTATGGCCGGTTGGGATCCAGCCGGAGAAGCGAAGGAGTTGAACAGTTCGCTGGTCAAGCTCGCGGCGGCAGTGGAGCTGATCCATTCCGCCTCTCTGATCCACGATGACATCATCGATGACGAGCAAATGCGTCGGGGACAGAGCGCGCTGCACAGAAAACACGGGAACCAAACCGCCGTTCTGGTGGGGGACATCCTCTACGCCCAATCCTTCTCGCTTATCACCAGCCTCAAGCTGCCGAGTTGGGACCGTCATCTGGCGATCTATCAACTGTACTGCGACACCACTCGGGATATGTGCCTGGGAGAGATCATCGAACAACGCGCGATCGACGAGAATCTGTCCCTCGAGTTCAGTGACTACCTGAATATCCTGAAAAACAAGACCGCGGTGCTGATGTCGGCCTGTTGCCACAGCGGTGCCATCCTGGCCGGGGCGGATGCTGATACAGCGCAACACCTGGCCGATTTCGGCCTGGCCTTCGGTCTGGCCTTTCAACTGCTGGATGATCACAAGGACAAAGATGCCCTGATCAAGGGGGATATGAATATCGTGGAGAAGGCTCTGCAGCAACTCAGCCGGGCTCGAACGATTCTCGGGAAGATGACGGACAGCAGCTATCGGGACGAGTTGATCAGAGCCTGCGATTTTGTCCTTTCCGCTGTAGGAGTTACTCAGACATAGTTGCGGATCAGTTTGACCAGCCTGTCGATTTTTATGGGTTTGTTGATGAACTCCTCGGCCTGAACGTCTTCTTTGTCGAAATCAAAGGCATACTCCCGGTTGATAGCGGTGAGCACGAATATCGGGATCTTGGGATACTTGGACTTGATCTCACCGGCAGCCTCGAAGCCTCTTGTCTTCTTCTCAGGAAACATTACATCCAAAAGGATCAGATCCGGTGAAATTTCACCGATCTTCTCTATCCCCTTTTCTACCGTATCCGCGGAGTGAATTTCGAAACCCTCGTACTCCAGCAGGGAACCTGTTGTTTCCAGGATGTCCAGGTCATCGTCAATGATCAGAATTTTGCTCATTCTCTCCTCCCGCAGGCAAAAATATGTGAAAGGTGGTACCCTTACCCAATTCCGAATAGACAGTCAAACGGCCACCCAGGGATTCGACGGCCCGCTGTACAATGGGCAGACCCAAGCCGGTGCCATCGCGCTCCAACTCCCTGGCCTTACGCGTACGGTAGAACTCCTCGAATATTTTTTCAAGTTCCTCCGGTTCGATACCGTATCCCTGATCCTTGACTATAAGGTGGATCTCCCCAGCCTCCGTTCCCGCTTTCACGGCGACCGACTTCTCGGCGACCGACTTCTCGGCGACCGCGTTTACAGTGATCCTGGTTGACTCCGGCGAGTATTTGATGGCATTGTTGATCAAGTTGCTGAAGATGATGTTGAGCAGATCTCTGTTGGAGTAGATCTGCAGCTCCTTTGGGCAGTTGCAGACCAGATCGATGTTCTTTTGGACCGCCTGCCCCGAGTGAATGTCCAGCTGGTAGTCGATAATTTCCCGCACGCTCAAGGCGGTCTTCGTGTAGCGAACCTCTTCCTCGGATTTCATGTAGGCATAGTCGATCATCTCGTCAATAATCTGAAGTAGGTTTTCCGTCCTCCTGTTCGCCTTGTGCACCAGCTCGTTCGCCCGGGGAGCTATCTTGCCGCCTATGCCTCGGATCAACATCTCATGGTAACCATTCATAGCGGCGATCGGTCCCCGCAGCTCATGGGTCACCTGAAGGATGAAGTTGCTCTTGATCCTGTCCAGTTCTTTGTAGCGATTGAGCTCCACCTCCACCCGCCTGCCCTTTTCGGCGATCCTGCGCTTGATGTTGGTGATCAGGTAGGCGGAGATAGCCAGGGTAGAGCAGATACCGATGGCGCGGGGGAGGTAGAGGCGAAAGTAGTGCGGATCCACGCTGTCACTCAAGCTGTAGTGGGGAATCACCCTCAAATATTCGGCGAAGAAGGCTCCGATGAATACGACAATAAGCGCACCCACATAGACAAAAACGATATCGGGGGAGAACAGGAACGAAGTCAGCATGATGTGGAACACGAAAAAATAGGCAAAGGGATTTTCAAGAAAACCGGTGAAGTAGATAAGAAAAAACAGCAGCACGTAATCGCAGATGATCTGTACGTGCAGAAACAGCGACAGCCCGCGACGGGACAAATTCTTGCTCTTAATGACAATATAGTAGAGGGTGAAAAGCAGATTAATCAGGCAGAGTATACCGGTTAGAAGATACAACAGGTTGAAGGGAAGGTGATATGCCAGGCGGAAGCGTACGAGAAAAAGGGTGATTAAGACACCGAAGACCGCGATCCAGCGCAGCAAAATGAACCAGCTGACAACCCTATTCAGATCCGCATATTCGGAAGAGTCTATTTTAGAACCAAGCTGGGGAATCTGCATGCGCGCCGGTCAGCTCTACTCAGGTACCGGATCGAGTCTGTTCTCTGAGATGTCGGATCTCTTCGATCTGCTCCTCCTTGAACAGAACGAGGGATTCGAACAGCTCCTTCTGTTCCCGGCTGACCAGGTTGTCGGCGATGCTGGAGTAGATATTCTTCAGCTTGCTCTCGAAATCCACCAAGTGCTCGAAAATCTCTCCAGGCTCCGCGTCTCTGCGAATCTTGCCTACGGGAATGAGGTCTGCGTCTCTATAACTCGGCGCGTAGCGTACCCATTCGGTCTTACCATAGCGCAAAGGATCGACTCGTTTCAGGATTTCCAGCTTGTCCACATGCTTGTCTCGAAGCATCTGCACGGTTATTTTCGACTTCTCGTTTTTCAGAGCGTATTCCGCGACGTCGTAGAAATCCTTTAACTTATCCTCCCAGCGCACTGTGGTTTTCAGGATTTCACTCAGACTTTTGAATGCGATCATTCGTTGTTCCTCTCTGTGCGTTCAATCAATCGTTCCGATGGGTTTGCATCATTATACAGGAACTGGTCTTGTCTTTCCACAGGCAGACGAAAAAACAGAGGAGCTGAGCTACCGGACTCCAATCCTACCCGCAATTTTCGCGTAAGCAATTTTCACGGTCGTGACAATTAACTGCCACTGCAGTATGGGATTGACCAATCGAGCAAAAATTCTCGCGTACGTGATATTACCCGTGTACATGTTCCAGAGGATCTCCCGCATCCTCTTTTTACCGACAAATCCTTCCTCCCTGGAGACCTCACGCAGTAGAACTTCGGAGAAAAAAGAACTTTCATACACGAGGTTGTAGATCAAAAAAAGCATCTTGCCATAGAGGTTGTCCGTGATGATCTTTTTCTTCACTTGCCGATAATAGCCGCTTCGAAAATCCCGAGCGGAGATACCGCGGTTCACAACGGTCCTGGCTGCCTGGAGTGCTGTAAAATACGCAGACTCTATCCCATTCTTATAGTAACGCGAGCAGCTGGCATCCCCGATGATCACCAACCTATCAGCGTAGGGCCGCTTGGAAGCCGTAGTTGCGATTTTGGGGGAACACCGGCAGAGATTTTCTGACCGCTTCCAGTCGTAGGGAAGCCTTTCCCGCACGACGGGCAGACCCAGAAACCTGGTGATATCCTCTGCACCCACGTGTCCCCTGCCTATTACGTTTACGGTGACATAGTTTTTCTTGGGAATCATTCCTGCAATACGGATTCCACTTTGTGTTCGCCAATTGCAAATGAGAATGTTATTTCCCAGCCGGCGCTGAATGAACCGCTTGTCCAAGGGAATTTCGAGGCAGGCAGCGCCGAGAGTACGTGGCGGTATGTATCCGAATGCCAGCTCTCGGATCTTTTTCATCATTACTTTGTTTAGGCCGAAGGCACAGACAACCAGGTCCGCCTCGAAGCTCGATTCTTGCCCCTTTATCCCGTGGATGATTCTTACAGTTTTACGAGGATCCGGGGCCAGTATTATTTCCCGAACAGGGCGAAAAACTACCTGCACCCCGCGTCGAACATGATCCAGCAGAAAGGCGTCGAAACTTACATTTCCACCCCCTCCCGAGAACTTTGGCCCATTACCTCTAAAAACCGTCGTGATCTTATTTTCGCCCCGCGGGTGGTCCAGAAGAAACCCACCTGCTTTTGTCTGTAGATAATAGCCCTTTATCTTACGCTGTACCGTCCCCTCGGGCATGACGATTCCACACGCTTTTAGGTGCTTAGAAAGGGTCTCAGAAATTACACCGGCACAAAGATTGCATCCTTGCGGGCCCCGCCTGCTGAAATCCTTCCAGTCGAAGACGGTGATGGACAGCTCCAAACCCCTGTGTTTGGCGAGTTGGGAGCAAAACATGGCAAAGAAACTCCCGGCGGGTCCAGCTCCAATCACCGCGATTCTAGAGCCATTGGTCAGGTTCAACTTATTTTCCATGACACCGCCTCCAAACGTCGACGCAATAATTAATTCAGCAATCCATCCTGTATTCCTATGGCTCTCCTGGCCAGTTTTATGTTTTCCGGATCGTGGGTAACCATTATTATGGTGTGTCCGTTCTGGCGGATCGATTCCAGCAGGCTCAAGACCTCATCCCGTGTGTGGGTGTCCAGATTACCCGTGGGCTCGTCAGCCAGGATCAGGGGCGGCTCATTGACGATCGCCCGGGCGATAGCCACCCTCTGCAGCTGGCCCCCGGATAGCTCCCCCGGCAGAGACCGTGCTTTTTCCGGGATGTTCACACGCTCTAAAGCCCTCAATGCCATCTCCCGTTTTTCGGCAGAGGAGATCTTCTGCGGGGCCAGGGGCAGCATCACGTTCTCTTGGGCTGATAGATAGGGAATAAGGTGAAAGGATTGAAACACGAAACCGATGTACTCGTTGCGAAATTGGGCCAGACCTTCACTGTTTAGATCCCGGTAAATGGAAATTCCGTCTATGATGGTCTCCCCGCTGGTCGGCCGATTCAATCCGGCAATGGTGGTAAGCAGGGTGGTCTTGCCGCTGCCAGAGGGACCATAGATGGCTACAAAATCCTTCTCGTCAATGGTGAAGCTTACCCCTCGCAACGCCCGGACCTGGGCTTCCCCGCTGCCGTAGGTTTTTTCGATTTTCTTGATCTGCATCAACATATTTGCTCTCTCCTCTCTATAGACTGTTGATGGCGGTCACCGGATCGATGCGCGCAGCCTTCAAGGCCGGATAAATACCCGCGCCCAATCCCAAAAACACCACCACGGGGATGCTGACTCCGGCCACAAGCGGGCTGATGGCAATCGCACTGCGTTCGACATTGAGCAGCGTGGGCAGAGCCAGATAGGAGATGAGATAGCCCGCAGCGGTTCCAATCAAGCCGGCGATAGAACTGAGCGCAAAGCTCTCGGTCAAAATGATGGACACGACGTGTACCTTCTTGAAACCCAGTGCCCGAAAGATACCGATCTCCTGACGGCGCTCGGACACCGAACCCATCATGGAGGTAAAAATCAACGCCACTCCTATGGCAACCAGTACGAAGGTCACGGTGAAGGCGAAGCGTTCGAACTGCTCTATGGACTGCATCTTCTGCTGCATCACTTGACGGATCTGTTTGATGTTGGCGTCCGGGAGCACCGATTCGATCTGCGCGGTGATCTGCTCGATAGGACAATCCGAGCAGAGAGCGGAGACCTCAGCCATCGACACGGATCCTTCCCTTCCTAAAAAAGTAGAAACCATGTTGAAGTCACCAAAAACGATGCTGTCATCCTGGCTGCCAGTTGGCTGCAGGACACCGGACACCTCAAAGACATTACCGTCGAGGGACAGGGAATCTCCCGGATTGATCTGCAACTGTTGCGCCACATCGCAGCCGACTACGATAGCCCCGTTTCCCGTAGGAAATGCTCCATCAATCTCCCACCACTGTTTGATCCGCAGCTCTTCCTGGAAAAAAACTCCGACCAGCAGGACCTCGTTATGAAAACCGTTGTTCTCCACACGGGATGCCCCGAGCAGTTTCGGCGAAACTGCTCGGATATTTTTTTTGTTCGGTATCTGCCAGATGCGATCGATGTCCTGCAGGCGAATCTCCTTCTGATTGGCCATCACGCCGCTTATGTTGACTCCGCCGTAGGACAAACCGAGATTGTCCGACTTGG
This sequence comes from Spirochaetaceae bacterium, assembly GCA_020353535.1. GTDB lineage: Bacteria > Spirochaetota > Spirochaetia > SZUA-6 > DRHE01 > JAFGQJ01. Next base: position 2,288,570 of record CP070696.1, read on the forward strand.
GCAGGATGATGATATTCGCCCCGTATTCGTCGAACTGACTCTCAATGGCTTTCTTTTGGCTGTTGATGAAGCTGAACAAGCTGATGACCGTCGCACAACCAAGAGCCATGGCCACCAGCACAAACGACCTCTTGCCCTTCTGGCGGTTCAGACTGTGAAAGGCAATATTCCTCAAGTTCATACACGTCTCCTCGTACGTTAGAGCGCGCTCTAAGGCCAAACCGGGTTAGAAATAGCGAACACCCC
>CP070696.1:2288915-2319302 GCA_020353535.1 Spirochaetaceae bacterium
AACGCCTTTTATCATCAGCGGTTTCTTGAAGGTCAATACACCGGAGAAGTCGATGTCCTCCGCCAGCACTGTGTCTATTTCGTTTTCGTCAATCTGATTGATGCGTACGTCCCTCATTTAGTTTCCTCTCAACTCAAAATGGTATCCAAAGCTCCTCGCCAATGTCAACAGCGGGGTGGATCCTGTAGCCACTGTTTCGCAGGAGCAAAAAGAGTTCATGAGCGCGGATGTTCATCAAGGCGCCTCTTGACCTCTCCCAGGGATGCTGTCAAACGCTCCCGCATTTCCCGGGTGTAGGGATTGTACTGCTGGAGATCGTAGAACAACTGCCAAGAGTCATTGCAGGTCTGTTCAATGATGTCAAGCAACTTACGATAACCCAGGGAAGCGATCCGTGAAGGCTCGAGCTGCAGTTCGGCCAGTACCCGGCCGAGATAGTGAGTCAATCCCTGGGTGAAGGCGGCTTCCCGGTCATGGAGCTCCGGCTCCATGACCTGAACGGACAGTCCCACATTCTCGAAAAAACGCTGCCACCGCGAAAGATCGGAAGCACTCAGGCGGACCGGATGCAGGATCATCGGCAGTCCCGCGATTCCGCCCTGGGCCGAATCGGGTCCGAACATAGGATGGGTTGCCAGGATCCTGACATCCGGAGGTAGCAGTTCTTCCATCCAGGCTGACGGCAGGGTTTTCACGGAACAGGTATCCATGACCAGTGTGCCCGGCTTCAGGCGGGGAGCTATGCGGCGCAGCACTTCCTGGAGTCCGGAAATCGCGACGCAGAGGATGATCACCGGCTGATCGCAGAGCCCTGCTTCATCGACCCTCTCGATCCCCTCGGCAACGCGGACGTCGGGATTACGGTTGAAGGCTTTTACTGTGTTGTGGCGGGACAACAGCTCAGCGTAGAAACGGCCGAACCGCCCCAGCCCGTAAACCCCGAGGCTCTTCTCCGGCGGTAACACGGAATCAGAGGCCGAAGGTTGTTTTGATCGCCGCAACGGCTTTGCCCTCGTCGGTCTGGGGAATGATCAAGGCGATCTTCGTCTCCGACGTGGTGACGGTTTGAATTGTGACATTCACCTCCGTCAGGGCGCCGAATACGCGGGCGGCCACACCGGATTGAGTTTCCATCCCCGGTCCTTCCACAGCAATCTTGGTGATCCCATCGGCTATCTTCACTTCCAGGTTTTTCATGGATTTCTGCAGCGTTTTAACGAGCTCGCTTGTTTTCACGATATCCTTTTTGAAAACAGTGAAGGACATGTTCACCTCTCCGTCCACAGGCGCGGTCTGGCTGATCAGGTCGACGTTGATGTCCGCCTTGCCCAGCCTTTCGAAAATGCCGGTTATGCTTTTAGGATCCAGTGCGATTCGATACAGAGATACCAGCGCTTCCTCGTTGCTGACAAACAGGCGGGTGACCGCACTGGCGGCGGTGATCATCTCCTTCATGCTGTACAGGCCGGGAGGCTTGTCCATAATGTAGCGTACGGCTTCGAGGGCACCCAAGGCGAATATCTGCCGAGAGGCGGCGGAATGACGCAGCTCGACTATCTCGTCCTTGCCGGCGAATACAATCTCATGCTCCCCGACGATCGTGCCGCCTCGAATGGCATGGATGCCGAGATCCGCACCCTGCCGTTGTTCTTCCCGCCCATGGCGTCCGTAGACGAAATGCTTGCCCTGCAGGTAGACCTCATTGATTGCATCGGCCAGCAGCAGGGCCGTACCCGAAGGAGCGTCCTTTTTCTGATTGTGATGTTTTTCGATGATCTCGATATCGAAGTTCTCTCTCAGAACTGTAGCGGCCTTCTGGGCCAGCTCAGAGAGAAGATTGACACCCAGAGACATGTTGGCGGATACAAAGATGGGTAGGGATCCAGAAGTCTCGGCGATCAGGGTCTTGTCCTCCTGGGTGTGACCCGTCGTGGCGATGATCAGGGGCAATTTTTTCTTGGCAGCTCCCTCTAAAAGTGAAGGCAGGGCTTTAGGGGAGGAGAAATCCACAATCACATCCGCCGGAGTCGAGCATTCATCAAGGCTAGCAAATACCGGAAAATCCGCCGCTCCCTCCCCCTGGAGCAGGTCTATTCCGGCTGCAACCTCGATATCCGCGGCTGCCGCGGCGGTGGCTGTCAACACCCGCCCCATGCGGCCCATACAACCGTGGACAATGATCCGCACCATGACATCCTCCTTTGCCGAATTTCTAAGCATAGTAGCAGAAGGGTGCGAGCCTCGCAACCGCCACAACCCCTTGAACCACACCGCAGTTAGATATTATTGTGATGCAAGAACACATCGCAATCTTCCCTGTTGGTCATAATCGAAGATTGCGTTATTCTGATGCATATTTTTTCATTTAGGACGAAGGGAGGACGAGTATGTTCCAAGGAGCCTTTACGGCATTGATTACCCCATTTACCCGGGAGGGAAAGATCGACGAGAAAGCCCTGCGGAAACTCGTCGACTTCCAGATCGAGCAGGGAATCGACGGCCTGGTTCCCGTCGGCACCACGGGGGAAAGCCCGACCCTCGATCCCGAGGAGACTGAACGGGTAATTCGCATCGTGGTCGAGCAGGCGAACGCCAGAGTCCCGGTCATCGCCGGCACGGGATCGAACTGCACGGACAAAGCGATCCATATGACGGCGAAGGCCAAGGAAATCGGTGCCACGGCGAGCCTGCAGGTCGCCCCCTACTACAACAAACCGACGGGGGAAGGGTTCTTCAGGCATTTCACAGCCATAGCCGATCAGGTGGACCTGCCCATGGTAGTCTACAATATCCCGGGCCGGGCCGGAAAAAATATAGAGAATCCGGTCATGCTCAAACTGGCCGAACACAAGAACATTGTTGCCGTCAAAGAGGCCAGCGGCAGCATACCCCAGATGATGGATCTGATCGCCAAGAAACCGAAAAATTTCAATGTGCTCTCAGGGGACGATAATCTCACCTATCCCCTGATGGCTTTGGGGGGAACCGGGGTTATATCCGTGGCCAGCAATATCGTGCCGGAGCGGATGAAGGATCTGACTCAGGCAGCCCTGCAGGGCGAGTGGGAACGCGCCCGCCGGCTGCACTATGATCTGCTTCCCCTCTTCAAAGCGATCTTCCTGGAGACAAATCCTATTCCGATCAAAGCGGCCATGGCCATGAAGGGTTTTGTCGAGGAGATCTACCGGCTGCCGATGTGTCCGATGAGCGAGGAAAATAAAAAGACGCTCAGCGGAGTTTTGAAGGAACTAAAGATCCTCTGAGTCAAGCTTCAGACGTTGGCTGAAGCGCAACAGCTCTTGCGGCGTGAGCCGCTCGCTGCGCACACCCGGATCGATCCCCAGTTCCCCAAACAGACGGTCCAGCCGGGCCGAATCGGTGAATCCCGCTGCCAGCAGATTGTTTCTCATAGTCTTGCGTCTGCTCCGGAACAACGCCCTTGTGCAGCGCAGGAAGAAGCTCCAATCGGGAATCACCTCGGTATTGGGCTGAAGAACCACCACGCTGGAATGCACCTCGGGAGGGGGAAAGAAGGATCCCGGTTTCAGCTTCATCCTTTCCGAGATGCGGTAGGCAACCTGACAGAGGACCGTGAAGGAGGAGTAGTTCTTGTTTCCCGGCTCTGCAGTCATGCGCTGGGCCAGCTCCCGCTGCACCGTAAAAACCATCCTCTTGGCAGCGACGCGATTTTCCGCCAGAGCTCCGATCAACGCCGAGGCGGAGCTGTAGGGTAGATTTCCCACGATCTTGTCCGGAGGACCCTGCTTGTCAAGACAGGACTTCCAGGTCTTCATTACGTCCCCGGCAACGATTCGGAAGTTCTTGTGATCCCCGAAGGTTTCATTCAGAAAACGGATCAGTCCCCTGTCGATTTCAAAGACCTGGAGGAAGCGGATTTCAGGAAGGAGCAGCACGGTCAGGGTGCCCAGGCCGGGTCCGATTTCCCACACCGTATCTCGTTCTTCGGGTTCAACCAGGGATACGATTGCCCGGCGAGCGCCTCGGTTGATCAGAAAGTTCTGACCCCACCGTTTCTGTAGTCGTAAGCCGAGGGCGTCGAGCACCCGACGGATCTCCGCCGGTGAGTTATAGTTCAGCACAAGCGTGTTCCTCTCCCCACCTGTTGTTCGATAATTCGAGGAATCAGTAGCACGGCCGGAAAGCCCCAGTACAGGGATCTCCAGGAAAGATACAGGCCCGGCACACGGGAAAAGCACTCCAGGCAAAAGACGATCATCCTGTACAGCAGGAACAAACCCTCACCGATCCAGCCGCTTAGGGGGAAGCTGCCCAGACTTATCGGAAACATACTCAGCCCCACAAAAAGCAAACCGGTCCCAAGAAAGAGGGTAACCAGCGGGATGAGCAGTACAGCCGCTAGAATTCCAACAGGATACACGACACCGAAATGAAACAAGACCAGAGGAGCGGTACCGATTTGGGCGCTCAGGGAGATTCCGAGGGGCCAGCCCAGGAAAGCGGGCAGGTACGGCTGCCAGAGGCGATACAGATACGGGCCCAGCAGAATAATGGCCGCCAGGGAGAGGAAGGATAATTGGAAGGAAAGATCAAAGGCATAATATGGCCGCAGGATCAGAAGCAGCGCCGCAGCCAGACCCAATAGATTCAGCGGCTGCGGCTCACGATCCAGCGCATAGCCCAGACCCGCGAACAACAGCACCATCACGGCCCTTTCCAGGGATGGGCGCAAGCCAACCAGAAGAACATAACCGAGCAGCAGCACCCCGGCAACCAGCCGCCTCAAGCGTCGGTCCCGAAGAAAGCGGAGCAACAAAGCTAAAAAGAAGTAGAGGATACCCAGATGCAGACCCGAAAGAGCCAGCAGGTGAAGGCTGCCGCTGGTTCGGAATTGATCGTACAGGGAGCTCTGCAGCTCCTCTTTCCGTCCGAGCAGCAACGCCGTCAGCAGAGAAGCAACCGAAGGTTCAAGCTCCTGTATCTTCCCCTGGACGGCGGCGAACACGCCGGCCCGAAACGAAGAAAACCGTCTCCGGAATCCCCCCACCTGAAGCTGCTGCGGTTTTGCCCGACTGACGTAGGCGAAGCGACCGGGCTCTCGGCTGGGAACCAATCCGGAGTATACGGTAATCTCCTGACCCTGGAACAGCACCTGCCCGCCCCGAACCAAGACCAGAACATTACCACTGGCGGAACCTTGCAGTAACCGGTCGGAGCTCACCACCTGCTCGAGCCTCAGCGGATACCGGCTCAGCACTCCGTCGGAGGTGGGCACGGAACTGCTGTCCGCGCTCATGATTCCCCGGAACTCTCCGATCCGATCCAGGGGGATGGGGGTGTAGGAAGCGGGACGGGCAAAGAAAGGGGGATAACGATCCCAGCGTGGAGATTCAGGAATCCTGAGCCCGCCGACCAACAATCCCAAACCGAGGAAGCCCAGAGCAAGGGAGGCTTGTTTCCAGCGGACATTTTCTACTCTGAAAATCGTCACGGCGACTGCCAGCCAGGCAAAGCCTAGGGTCAATAGAAGCACACCGGGCAGGGCGCCCGAGAAAAAGACAGCGCCCCAGAGGGATAGGGCAAAAAGGGAGAGTGGTGAAAATTTGCCCCGGTTCATGGGGAAAATCTTCCGCTAGGCAGCTACCACCTCAGTTTATCCAATGCCTCCCGGGTGGCGTTTTTTATCTCGCTCGAGTAGCTGAGATACTGAGCATACAACAGATCGTCGAAGGCGGTTTTGTCCCCGAGGCGGCCGAGGTTCTGCACAACCGCCAATACGATGATATTGTCGAACTCCTGCAGCCTCTCAGTGTAGGAATTGAGGAGCACCAGGTACTGGGTTAGACGAACCGCAGCCTCATGGGTCCGCATGGCACCCAGACACTCGATCGCCTCGACCACGCGGCGCCGATCCGTCAGCCCCCGATCGTATTCCAGCAGTACGGTGTCAAAATGTTCAATAACCAAATCCGTGGCCACAGACCAATTTCGTTCCTTCAGGGCTATGGCCGCGAGATAACGAATATCCCGGGCTAGCTGTCGGGAGGGATTGTCGACGGCGGCTGTATGCAGCCCGACGTCCATGGCGAATTGAGCGATCTCTCCCTTCTGCTGTTTGTTGAGTCGATCGGTATCCATGGACATCTGGAGGGCCAGTTTTTTCTCTCCCAACTCACCATTCTTGAGCACTGCGGCCATATTGTCTTTGAGATCGCCTTCCAAGAGAAAAAGTGCTTCCCGGGCCGCGCGGGAGATATCATCGGTGTAGCCTACTGTCATGACGGTGAACAAAACGGGAAAAGAACTCTGATCGCCCAGCTCTCCGAGTGCTCGTACGGCTGCTGAGACTACATACACATCCGGGACCTTACCGCTCTTGAACACCGCATTCTGGTTGTACAGCCACACGTTCAGGTACTCAATGAGCTCCTCGTCTCCCTCAGCCAGCGAAGCCAGCGCGTTGAGACAGCTGATCCGCACACCGGTCTCTACGTCGGTATCGAAAAGAGTCCAGACCGAATACCTGCCGTCCTTGTATCCAGCGGCTTCAATCTGATCGACGGCCAGAATCGCAAGCTGGCGAAAACGCTGATCGCTATCAATAAGCGAAAAGTTGTCCAACACAAAATCGATAGCCTGCCGGTACAGCGGTCCCATTTCGGGGTAGCCGCTGTTCCCGGCATCTTGAATGATTTGCATCTTTACATCGAGACTGGCGATGGCGAAGTTCCTGGTAAAGGATCGAAGCAGATCCTGAGGACTCTGAGCCCACAAACTGGATATCAGCAAGAAAAACAACAGAAAAACAACCATCCAGCGAACTTTTTTCATTCCCCCACTCCTCGTACGTACGTCTATGATCGACTATACACCATCGCACTCTTTCTTTTCAATTATGATTCGCTGATCGGGAGGCGGAGAGAAAACTCGCTTCCTTTTACTCTTAACGTTTTTTTGGCTATAATCCCTTCAATTACCAATGAGCAAGAGAACAAAAATCATCTGTACAATCGCTCCTGCTTCCGCTTCCACCGAGATGCTGCAAGCTTTTGCCGAAGCGGGGATGGATGTTGCCAGGATCAATTTTTCTCACGGAGACCGGGACACCAATGGTTCGCTCATCCAGGCGATCAAAACCTTGAGGGCGCAGACCGGTAGAAACATCGGCATTCTGCAGGATCTGGGCGGTCCAAAGATCCGGGTAGGAGAACTGCCCCGGGAAGGGATTTTCCTGCCCGAAGGGGATTCGCTTCTGCTGGCTTCGGGTCCACGCGTCTATATGGAGGGAAAACCGATTCCGGTCAACTATCCCGCCCTGGTAGAGGACGTTCCCGAAGGAGCAAGGATACTGCTGGACGACGGATTGTTGGAGTTGAAGGTAGAGCGAAACGACGGCGAATTCCTCCGCTGCCGAATCATTCACGGCGGACGCCTGTACTCTCATAAGGGAGTAAACTTTCCAGATCTGATCCTGTCCCGGGGCGCTCCGACGGATAAGGATCTCGATGATCTGCGTTTCGGACTGGAACGAGGCGTGGATTTTGTCGCTGTGTCTTTTGTTCAGACCGCCGGGGATTTGGAGGCGGTTCGGGAAGCCGTAGGAGACTCTGAAACTGCTCCCTGCATAATCGCCAAACTTGAAAGAGTTTCCGCGTTACAGAATCTCGATTCCATCATTGCCGTGAGCGACGGCATCATGGTGGCCCGTGGAGACCTGGGAATAGAGGCGGACATTTCCATGATCCCGGTCTACCAAAAAACCACCATTCGCAAGGCGAATTTGGTTGGAATACCGGTGATCACGGCTACGCAGATGCTCGACAGCATGATCCGCAATCCTCTTCCCACCCGGGCTGAGGTGACGGATGTGGCCAATGCCATCTATGATGGCTCCGACGCCATCATGCTGTCCGGGGAAACCGCGGTGGGGGCCTACCCCGTTGAATCGGTTCGCATGATGCGCAGAATAGCCGATCATGTCGAAGAGAATCTAGGCTTGGATCGGGGCTGGGTGCGCTCCGAAATGCAGGAGAGTCGCTACTCTACGCAACTGGCCGTGGCGCAGTCTGTCTGCCAGACGGCGGAACGCCTCGGTGCCCACTGTATCGTAGCCCAGACGATTTCGGGAACCACGGCCAGGCTGATTGCCATGTACAGGCCCCGCACTCCCGTGATCGCCCTGACTCCCAGGGAATCCACCTTCCATCAACTGTCCCTGGTCTGGGGAATCGAAGCCCTCTTGGTGCAGAAGTTTGAAAAGGATTTCTTAAAAACCACGGCTACCGGTGACGAGATCCTGACGGATCGGGGGTACGTAAAAAAGGGCGATCTGGTGGTTATTTCCGCGGGGATTCCCTCTGCCAAGAGCGGAGGGACCAACATCATGAAGCTTCACAAGGTCGGTTTGGACTGAACCTTCTCCGGTTCCTGTTCACCAAAGATATTGTACACGTAGGTTAGAACGTAGTTGCGGGTTCTCATACTGAGGGGCACAGCCTGCACGTGCAACAGAGAAAAGTTTTTCCTCTGGTCGTAGCTCACGCCCTTAACCAAACCACACATCACGACCAGGCGGCCGGCAAGCTCGAACTGAATCTTTATCGGCAGCCCAGCCTTTGTACGCCCCCCGACCATCAGGCAGGCTCCATCTTCCGACAAATCCAACAGCCGACAGCGCAAACCCTTGGCCGTCTCTTCCAACTCGTTCGCATCCTGAATGTTTTTCAATGGATACACCGTTGCTTGAAAATTAGTTTTCACCCGGATCGAGCGTCTCTGCTGGGTGCGGGCAATCTCATCCGCATGGGCCACGTGGATGATGGGGTACTTCTGATTGATGAAGTCATTTATCACCTTGGTCCGCATGAAATAACCGGCATCCTCAGCACGCCAGAAGTGCAGCCCGATCTGCTGGCCCTTCCACATGAATCCTTCGGGCAATCCCGGCCCCTGCGGTCTGGAGAGGGCAAGGTACTTGGGCCTATTCTCGATCGCCATCGTGGCGAAGGGACCGGCGCCGGGTAAGGTCACCCGCATTCTCTGCCGGGGCGTGATATCCCGGGAAGACTTCAATCCCAACCGGTATCGGGGAAGATCAAACTCCACCCGTTTACGAAGGTCATACAGTTTTGACAGCAGGCGATTGGATTCCTCATCGTCTATCATATCCTGGGAACGGAGTTTGATGATCATCTCTTTGATCGACCGATTCAGCTGCTTGATGCTCCAGAACAAAGCGGTGGGATTCTCGATCTCTGTTTCAACCGCGATCTTGCGCAGCAGTCCTACTTCCCGAAAGCTGAAGCCCGATTCTTTCCCTTTCGTGTAGAACTGGATCCAGGGGAAGCTCCCGTGGCCGGCGACACGAAGGTAAATAAAGATGGCGGCGACAATGGCGGCCGGTACGAGAAGTATAATCCACCACATAGTTACATTATCGATAGCAACTTGATATACTTAATTTAATAAATCTATCGTATCCGGCGGATAAATCCGCCGCGGAATTGTAATAAAAACACGGGAGAAAGTTCAATTCATCCATCCTCAGGGAAAAAGAGTATCCTCGAAATAGTACTGCTCTTCCTCGTGTTTTACCTACCCGGGTATCTGTGGCCCCAACAGGAACTTCTTCAGGGCTCCGAAAGCCTGCGTTCCTATATGCTTCAGTTCATGCTGGTAGCTCTTCCCCAGATCCTTTTGCTACTCTATATTCTCCGCATCCGAGCAGAACGCGACGCGCCTGTGTTGTCTACCTATTATTCCGAATTCGGCATCCATCGCCCCAGAGCGATAGATCTCCTCTACGGGGGACTTATATTTGCCGGCATATTTGCACTGCTGGCCTTGCTGGGGCTAATCCTGACCCTGCTGCCGGCGGCCGGACGTGAGCTGTTCGCCGCAGGTTTTCGCTGGAAGCTCGAAGATCCCCGCCTGATCCCTTTGGTGCTGCTTTTCTGCCTGGTTACGGGCTACCGGGAAGAGCTGTTTTTTCGTTCCTATCTCATCACTCGCTTCAGGCATCTTCAACTACCCGTTGCCGTGGGGATCGGCTTGAGCACTTTGCTGTTCGCCGCCGGGCACGTGTATCAGGGTATCGCCGGGCTGGCCGTGGCATTGATCCAGGGATTGTATTTTTCGATCCTCTTCGTACGGATGCACAACCTCCACCCCCTGGCCATTGCCCACGGGTTATACAACAGCGCGGTGCTGATCATCACCTTATTCGTCGATTACGATCAACTTGCAGCTCTGTAGACGGCTCTAAAAACTTGCCCCACCAGCAGTGGGTGCATTATTTTGTTAGCAGGAGTCGCTACCGTAATGTCGACAAATATCAGCATAGCCATCGCCTTTTCCGCCGGTGTCCTGAGCTTCCTCTCTCCCTGCGTGCTGCCATTGATACCTTCATACCTGTCGTTGATCGGCGGCGTATCGGTTCAGGACCTTGGCGAGCGCAAGCGGTCCAAGGTTTTCCTCCGCACCGTGCTGTTCGTTCTCGGTTTTTCCATCGTGTTCATCGCTCTGGGTGTGCTGTTTAGTGGGACCGGGGGCTTCTTCAGCGGGGCCACACAAATCATAAACATCGTGGCCGGCGTGCTGGTCATCGTCCTGGGATTGAATTTCATCTTCAACTTCTGGAAGTTTCTGAATTTCGAAAAAAGATTGCATATGCGTTCCTCCCCTACCGGACGGTTGGGAGCCCTGTTGCTGGGTATGGCATTTGGTGGGGGCTGGACACCCTGTGTGGGTCCGATTCTGGCCTCGATCCTGTTTTTGGCGGGAAGCAGTGCCCAGGTCCTTCAGGGCACCCTGTTGTTGGCCGTCTACTCTCTAGGGCTGGGTCTGCCTTTCATTCTGGCGGGACTGTTCTTCTCCCAATTTCTCGGGGCAAGAGAACGCATGAAGCGGCATTTCGACACATTGCGAATCGTCAGCGGAGCCTTTCTGGTATTAATCGGCCTGCTCATCGCCCTAGGGCGCCTGCAGCGCTTCAATATTTTTCTGTTCCGCCTGGCTGGATGGCTGGACAATTGGAACACCACCAGTCCATGGCAGGTTCGCTTGACTTTCACGGCACTGTTCCTCATTCCGGCGGTGTTGCTCGGTATATCCTATCTGAAACGCGCTCGAGCGGCCGGGGGCTTTCCCCTGTTTCCCGGCAGGGGGGTGTTTTTGCTCATATTTCTTGCACTGGCCGTGGCAACGATCAGCGGCACCCTCAATCCTACGATATTCTTCACCTTCTGGTTTACCTATCAGGGCATATGAGGAGCCCGCCTAAGCAGAATCGGTTTTGTCCCTTTACATGGTGAAGATACAGTGCAATAATGAGCGTTCATAACTCATACTAAATTAACTGGTACGCTATGGATATTTTCGAAAAGTGTTACGGATTCAAAGAAGCTCAGGCAGCGAGAGAGAGCGGGTACTATCCCTACTTTATCCCGATCGAAGAAAATTGGGGCAGCAAGGTGCAAATGAAAGGACGAGAGGTGATTATGTGCGGGTCGAACAACTATCTCGGCCTGGCCCAGGACCCTCGCGTTCAGGAAGCAGCCAAGCGAGCCATTGACAAGTACGGCACGACCTGCTCCGGTTCCCGGTTGATCAACGGCACCTTCGCCCTTCACGAAGAGTTGGAACATCGGCTGGCTGGGTTTGTCGGTCGGGAGTCCGCTCTGTGTTTCACAACGGGCTATTTGGCAAATCTGGGCTCGATTTCCGCAATCCTCGGCAGAAAAGAGCACGTCCTCAGCGATCGCTACAACCATGCGTCGATCGTGGATGGCATCATGCTCTCCACCGGTTTGTCCGGGGGTTCTATCAAGTTTCACCGCTATCAGCACAATAATCCAGCCGCACTTGAAAAAGTCCTGAGCTCCCTTCCACCGGATGAAGCCAAGATGGTAGTCACCGACGGAGTATTCAGCATGGAGGGAGATATCGTAAAGCTCCCGGAGCTGAAGCAGATTGCGGAAAAGCACAATGCCCGGGTTTATCTTGACGAGGCTCATGCTCTCGGGGTAATCGGCAAAACCGGTCGCGGCACCGAAGAGCACTACGGTCTCGGCAATTCGGCGGACCTCCTCATGGGCACCTTTTCCAAATCCTTCGGTGGGATTGGCGGCTTTGTCGCCGGGGATGAAGTTGTCATCGACTACATCAAGCATTTCGCCAGACCGCTGATCTTCACCGCCAGCATGCCTCCGCCGATGATCGCTTCGGTTATGGCCACTCTAGAGATCATGGAAACGGAACCGAAACACACTCTGCGGCTGCAAAGCATTGCCAAGACCATGGTCCGGGAGTTCAAGGCTCTGGGCTTCGATGTCGGGGTTGCCGAAACACCGATCATCCCTCTGATCATCGGGGACAATGAAAAAACGTTCACCTTCTGGAAGGTGCTATTCGATAACGGCGTGTATGCCAATCCCGTCGTGAGCCCGGCGGTTCCACCGGATCGTTCGATCATCCGCACCTCATACATGGCCATTCACACGGATGAGGAGCTGGATCAGGTATTGGAGATCTGCAAGAAAGCGGGAAAACAGCTTGGGATCATCTGAAGGAGCTTCGCATGTCTGACATTGAAAAACTGCTTCCGCATCGAGAACCATTTCTGTTCGTCGATAGAATCGAGAAGGCCGACGATGAGGAGATCATCGGTTATCGCAAGTTCACAGAGAAGGACTTCTTCTTTAAAGGTCATTTTCCCGGTTATCCGGTGGTACCTGGTGTCATTTTGATCGAAACCATGGCCCAGTGCGGGGGAGCGGGAATCAGGTTGAGCGGCAAGTTGGATGAGGACGCCCTGTTCTTTCTCGCCTCCGTAGACAAGGTAAAAATCCGCCACCAGGTACGACAGGGAGATGAGGTGAAGATGGTGATAAAGAATCTCCGGGTTAGCCCCAAAACACTTAAACAGAGCGGCAGGGCCTACGTCGGCGAACAGGTAGCTGCGGAAGCCGAGTGGCTCTGTATATTGGGAATGTCATGATCGAGATTGTGAGTTAGCCTCGATTCTCCCCCCGGATTGATCAGCCCTGCTTTTCGCCGGGGGGGACACCTTCCAATTCCTCGATCTCCTCCTCTAACGGTTCAAGCTCCTCGATATCCTCCAGGGCGGGGACCTGGGAATCGGCGGTTTGAGCCCCCAGCTCCTCCAACGATTCCGCCGCCTCAACTTCCTCCAGCCCCCCCAACTCGGTATCTGCAACAGCATCAGTGCCCGGAGGCTCCGAAACCACCGGCTCCTCCACACCGAAAATGTCCCTGGCCACACCCAACTCATCAAGATCCTCCGCCAGGGAACGGTCATCGACCTCCGCCGCCGCTTCTTCCTCCTCTTCCAGCGTTTCCACCAGCTCGGCCGCCTCCTCAGCCGCTTCTCCTCCTAGGTCAGTTTCCTCGACGGACACGAAGGTTTCAACTTCGGCCAGTTCAGACGGTTCGGGTGCAGCAACCGGAAACTGCGCAACCGGAAGCTGTGCAGCTTCCGGTGCGGGCAATTCGGCGGTTACACTCTCCGCCTCCTGGTCACCACTCGCCAGAACTTCCTCGAACCAGGAGAAGGTTTTAGCCAGGCTTCCGGTCATCTCCCGAAGATCCCGGGATACCTCGAGAATGGTTCGAATGGTACGGTCGACTCCAGCCACCCCGTCCTGGATCTCCTTGTGCGATCGAGTGACCTCTTCCATGGCCGCGGCATTGGCTTCGATCATTTGACGAATCCGTTCACTCTGTTCCATGATCTCCCGGTATCCCTGGACCATACCCTGGGCCATACGCACGTTGGTTGCCACGGCTTGATTGGATTCCCGCATCAACGTATTTACCTGGTCGGAAACCGTACGGGTCACATCAGCCAGCTTGCGGATCTGCTGGGCGACCACGGCGAAACCTCTTCCGGATTCGCCGGCCTTGGATGCTTCGATAGAAGCATTTAGGGAGAGCATATTGGTCTTGTCGGCGATGCCGATGATCTGAGACACCGCTTTTGTAATCGTAATCGACTTCTCCCGCAGTTCCTCCAGCTCGGTCAGCGCTCCCCGTATCTGTTCGTTGAAATCGGCAATACGGGCATCTACCTCGGCGGTCAACTCGAGGATGTGCCCCTCCTTCTCCACAACCTGGTTTTCCGTCCTAGCCCCCTCCTCTATTGAGCTCATGATCTGTCCGATGGAAAAGGCCTGTTTCTGGGCACTTTCCACCAGCCGGTTGGCCAGAACCATACTTTCCAGGTTGCCCCGCTCCAGACGAGTTTTTCCTTCCTTGAGCCGAACCACCAGATCCCGATCCGCCTTGAACCGATCGGACAATTCCCGGCCGGTCACCGCAGCCCTGCGCATTTGTATGAATCGATCATATCCATTGACCCAGGTGATCAGGATGGCCAACAGCGTCATCAGATACCTGTTTTGAAGGTAAAGCCATCGGTAGGCCGGGAGAATGAACAGCGGTATGATCGTCAGCACGCCTGCCGCCAAGAAGATCGCCAGTAGAGCGATACCGAGCCCAGCCTGCTTCTTGAGACCGGGTAGGGAAAGGACGATGCCGAACACCAAGAGGGCGGCTACACACACTACCTGCACGCTACGCCAGAGGAGAAGATTGTCGAAGCGGCCGGCCAACGATCCCAGGATGGCAATAGCTGTCAGCGGTGCGGATGTCGCGAGCACGACCTTCCACTTCAGGGTTTGCAACAACTCGGCACAGGCCAGGAGCAGCAGAAAGACTGCGGCGACCAGAAATACGGGAAACAGGCGCAGAACCAGGATCAGAGGCAGAAGCTCGCCGATCAGCGACGGCAGCGCCAGGGAGATCGCCAGAAACAGGCTGCCGACACTCAGGTAAAACGTGTGGAGCTTTTTTTCCAACATGGCGGTAAAGGCTGCGTAGAGAAACATCACCAGCAGATAGAGGGTCAGAAGGATATCTAACCCGATCCCCGGGACATTGCGCTTCAGGACCCGCAAAATCCGACCGGTGATCGGAACGATCTCCACGGGACCGTCAAGCCAGGAAGCCCGGGGCTGACGTAGGCGGATATGCAGGCTCGCCGGCGAGGTGGATTGATGGGTAAGCGGATAGGCCCTGGCAGCTCTCGTGGGACCGGAAACATCCAAACCAAGGCGGCCTCCGTCTCCCACGATCACCCCGTTCAGGTATACCCGAGCGGAGAAACCAAGAGGCGGAAGAATAAGCAGAGAGGGTTCACCGATCGAAATTTTTGTCCGCAGCCAGAGGTACCCCTCCCGATCTCCGCCGACGAATCCGATGCCGCCGGACGGCTCGACGGACTGCCAACCGTTCTCAGGAGGCGTGTCGCTTTCGGCCGTGGTGAAGGATACCTGCCAGTCCTGCAGGATCCTCCCGGTCTGCCCGCTCAGCTTTATCGGGATCAGCAGCATTACAACGATCAGGAGGACTCCGACTCGCCAACCAGATCTGCCGTCAGCCGCGTTCACAGTTCGATCTCCAGCCCCCTACGCATCGAGTGATAGCTGGTGAGGTTGTTCCTCTTCCCGCAGGCCACAATCAAGCTCAAGCGGCTCGATCCACTCGGAACAAAGGCGGAGGCAGGAAAGCTAAGCTCCATGACCGTTCCCGCCGCATTTTCCCCCAAGCGGACCTCCGCGGGTTCCGCCACTGAGGCGTCTCTATGACTGTGGCCCCGGCCCTGTTGGCGGGCAAATACCTCCCGCCCGGAATCCACATATCCGATATAGATCGACGCCTGGTTCATTCGCTGAGATCCCAAGCCGACGCCTACCCAGCCGTCCAACTCCGATTGTATTGCTATGGACAGCACCTGCTCGGTCCTGTTCAGGTAGAGCGTACCTCTGGGCAACTCGATCATCAGACTGTATTCCCCGGCAACGATGACCCCATCGATCTCAGGGGAACTTGAGGAAACGACTAAACGGTTCTGCGCCGTCGCGGCAGCTACCAGGACAAGACCAAAAACGATCGCGAATATGCGGTTCTTTCCCATCCCCTCTCTCCTCGAAAGTACTATCGGTTACTCGCTCAAACATAACACGTCATTTACGTTTGGGGTAGAGCGAGAAAAAAACACTACAATATTGACAAAAAAGGGTGGATACTGTAAAGCATAATCATGAATTTGCCTCACCGGCGGATATGTGTGAAGGGTAACTCGTTCTCCTCTATCCTAGGTATCGTCCTTATCCTTTCAATCCCTTCGACCACCCCGGGAGGGTAGAGCGGACTGCAACAGGCAAGTGAAGCCGTTTTCCTTCCGGGAAAACGGTTTTTTTTTAGACAAGGAGTACAGCGGTGAGTAAAGAGCTAAACAGCAGTGTGTACCTGGGCAGCAACTCCCAGAACGTATGCTCCGCCGCGCACGGGGCGATCCAAAATATAAATGAAGGAGGGAAAGAATGAAGATCAGCGGAGCCGAACTGTTCGTAAAAGCCCTCAAGGCGGAGGGGGTGAAACATATCTTCGGATTTCCCGGAGGGGTTGTTATTCCCGTGTTCGATGTCCTTTATTCCGAAGCGGAGATCAAGGTCATCCTGACCCGACACGAACAGGGAGCCGTTCATGCGGCCGACGGGTACGCCCGTTCAACGGGCAGGACCGGGGTGTGCCTGGTGACCAGCGGGCCAGGTGCCACCAACACCGTCACCGGCATCGCCACGGCCAACTTCGATTCGGTCCCGATCGTCTGTTTCACCGGGCAGGTATCCCGTTCCATGATCGGAAACGACGCCTTTCAAGAGGCGGACATCGTGGGCATCACGCGGCCGATCACCAAGCACAATTACCTGGTTCTGGACCGCAAGGACCTTGGGCGTATTTTAAAGGAAGCCTTCACCATAGCCAACTCGGGGAGGCCCGGGCCGGTGCTGGTGGATCTGCCCAAGGATGTCATCCTGGAAAGAGGCGACGACGAGTACCCGGCCAAGGTGAGCATTCGCGGTTACAATCCGGTACTCAAGGGGCACCCCAACCAGATCAAGAGAGCCGCATCCGAGCTGAAAAAGGCAAAAAAACCTCTGTTCTACGTAGGCGGCGGGATCCACATCGCCGGGGCGGTGGAAATTTTCCGCAAAGCAGTCCGGAAAACCGGCGTCCCGGTGGTCCATTCCCTCATGGGTATCGGATCGGTTCCCGGGGATGATGCCCTCTCCCTCGGTATGCTGGGGATGCACGGTACCTACGTGGCCAACATGGCCGTAACCCACGCGGATCTCCTGTTCGGGATCGGAAACCGCTTCGATGATCGAGCTACCGGAGACCTTTCCAAGTTCGCCCCGGAGGCCAAGATCGTGCATATCGATCAAGACCCGGTGTCGATCTCCCGCAACGTGCCCGTGGAGGTGCCCATCGTGGGAGACGCCCGGCAGGTACTGGAACAGCTGCTGCCCCTGCTGGAGGCGCCGAAGATCGACGACTGGCTCGGGCAGATCGCCGCCTGGAGGGCGGAGCATCCCCTGCAGGTAGAGCCACGAGAACCGGCCCCGCTCGAATCGCAGCTTACAGGGAAGACGGCGCCTGGTGCCCGGCAGGCGGCGAATCCGGGCACGGGCAAAGCCAAAACGAAGGCCCGGGGTAAACAGACCTTCGGGCATCTGCATCCCGACCGGGTGATCCAGGCGATCTGTCGGGTCTTTCCCGATGCGATCATCGCCACAGAAGTGGGTCAGAATCAGATGTGGACCTCTCAGTTCTTCACCTTCCGCCATCCCCGCAGCCTTCTGACCTCCGGAGGATTGGGCACAATGGGCTACGGCTTTCCCGCCGCCATCGGTGCCCAGATCGCCAATCCGGACAAGCGGGTCATCGACATCGCGGGGGACGGTTCGATCCAGATGAATATCCAGGAGCTGGCCACGGCTGTACTGAACAAGGTTCCGGTTATCGTGGCCATCCTCAACAACGGCTATCTCGGCATGGTACGCCAGTGGCAGGAGCTGTTTTTCGACAGACGCTATTCCTCCACCTGCCTCATGACCGGGGCGGAATGCCCGCCTCAATGCAAGGGACCGGGGGATCAGTGCCCTATCTATCACCCGGACTTCGTGAAGCTCGCCGAAGCCTACGGCGCCGTGGGCCTGCGGGTTTCGGAGGAGCAGGAGATCGAGCCCGCGCTGATGCAGGCCGGCCGGATCAAGGATCGTCCGATTTTTATCGATTTTCTGGTAGAGAGGGAGTTCAACGTGTTTCCCATGGTTGCACCGGGGGCGGGAATCACGGAAATGATCTTCTCAGAAGGGAGGTAAGTCATGACCCACGTACTGTCCATGCTTGTCGAAAATCACCAGGGCGTTCTTTCCAGGATCGCAGGGCTGTTCTCGGGGCGGGGTTACAACCTGGAAAGTATCACCGCCGGTGTCACCACGGATCCGCAGATCTCGCGAATCACACTGGTATGCAAAGGTGATGATAACGTGATAGATCAGATCAAGAAGCAACTCAACAAACTGATCGACGTGATCAAGGTCAGCGATTTGAGTCCTCTGCCCTCCCTGCACAGAGAGCTGGCTCTGATAAAGGTGCGGGCAAAACCGAATCAGCGGGGGGAGATCTTTCAGGTGGCCGATGTATTCCGAGCCCGGGTCCTGGACGTGGGGATCGACAGCATGGTGCTGGAGGTTACCGGCTCCTCGGACAAACTCGACAACTTCATCGCCGTGCTTCAACCCTACTCTATCCGTGAAGTAGCGCGCAGCGGCCTGATCTCCATGGAACGGGGCCGCAAGCAGTCAGCCGAAGCACCGCTGAAGCGAAAAGGCGCCTCGGAAAAGCTGAACGAGGACTTCAAGATTACTATCGCCTAGAAGGCAGCAGAGAGGAACGGAACAAAGCAATGGAACGAATCTATATCTTCGACACCACTTTACGGGATGGGGAACAATCCCCCGGAGCCTCAATGAGCATCGAGCAGAAGTACGAGATGGCGGTCCAGCTGGCAAGACTCGGGGTGGATGCCATCGAAGCTGGATTTCCCGTTTCCTCCCCCAGGCAGTTCGAGGCCTGCAGGATGATCGCCCGGAAGGTGACGGGCCCGGCCATTACCGCCCTGGCCCGATCCGTGGAGAAGGACCTGGAGGCGGCATATGAGTCCATCAAGGAAGCCGAACGCAAGCGAATCCACACCTTCATCGCCAGCTCGCCGATCCACATGAAGCATAAGCTCAAGAAGGATCCGGAGGCGGTACTGGAGATGGCCTGCCAGGCGGTTCGGTGGGCTCGCCAGCGGGTCGAGGAGGTGGAGTTCTCTCCGGAGGACGCCACCCGCAGCGAGCTGTCATTCCTCTGCCGTCTGGTGGAAAAAACCATCGAAGCGGGAGCCACCGTAATCAATATCCCTGATACAGTGGGATACGCGGTTCCCGAAGAGTTCGGCGCCTTTATCCTCAAGCTAATGGAGGGGGTGCCCAACATCGACAAGGCGGTACTGTCGGTGCACTGCCACAACGATCTCGGCCTGGCTGTTGCCAACTCTGTTGCGGCGGTCAAGAACGGCGCCCGCCAGGTAGAGGTCACGGTGAACGGCATCGGCGAGCGCGCGGGCAACGCCTCGCTGGAGGAGTTCGTTATGGCTCTGAACGTGCGTCACGACCTGCTGCCGTATACCACAGGGGTGGACACCCGCCAGATCTATCACTCCTCCCGCCTGCTGAGCAATATCATCGGTTTTCCCATCCCCAGAAACAAACCGATCGTAGGGGAGAACGCTTTTGCCCACGAATCAGGGATCCATCAGGACGGGGTGATCAAGCACCGGGCCACCTACGAAATCATGACCCCCGAAGATGTCGGCCGGGATGCCAGCACCCTGGTGCTGGGAAGGCACTCAGGGAAACACGGATTCCGCCGACGCCTGGAAGAACTGGGGCTGATCCTTTCCGACGAAAACCTGGACGCCGCCTATCAGCATTTCCTGGATCTGGCGGACCGGAAGAAGGAGGTCTACGACGACGATCTGTATGTGATCGTACGGGACCAGATCGGTGAACACCTCGATACCTACGAGCTGACCTACTTCAACTTCCAATCCGGCAACATGGCCGTACCCACGGCCACGGTGCGCATAAAAACAGAAGATCGGATCCTGGAAGAAGCCGCCACCGGAGACGGACCGGTGGACGCCATGATCAACGCCATCGATCGGGCTATCGGTATCTCGGCCAAACTGCTGGAGTATAACGTTCATGCCATCACCCCCGGAAGGCAGGCCATAGGCGAGGTATCGGTTACGGTTCAGATCAAAGAGGGGCGCTATATCGGCAGGGGAGCTTCCACCGACATCGTGGAAGCCAGTGCGCGGGCCTATCTTAACGCGGTCAACCGTTTCAAGACGGCGGCGAAGTAGGATTGGCGATCGGCGACCAGGTGTAAGCGTAGATCGTAGTTGCGGTGTCCAGCTTCCAGGATCTGCTTAATTGCACCAAAGCCGCAGCTACGCTACCAGCGGTCTCGGAACCGGGACAGATCAGGAAAAAAGCTCCGCCGCCGCCTGCACCACTGAGCTTGCCCCCCAGGGCTCCCCGCCGCCTGCCCTCCCCGAGCAAACGATCCAGTTCCGGTGTGCTCAATCCGAGACGGCTGAGAAGCTGGTGTGCTTCTCGGGCCAATCCGCCCAGGGTTACCGCATCTTCCGCCCCTTGATTTCGACAGCCGTCTAGAATATCGGCGGCTTCTGCGGCCAGCGCGCCCAACTGCTGCAGGATCGCTCGTACCTCCTTCTCCCCTGCCGCCATTTTTTCCCTCAACGTGCCGATCAGAGCTCCGGCGGAGCGCACACGTGGAACCGCCCCCACTACCATGTGCAGGGGCATTCCTCTCAGCTTTTCGGCTTCGGGAAGCCGGGGGGGATGGGGATGAAAACTGTACAGTCCCCGCAGCAGAGCCAGACCGGTATCGATCCCCGAGGGCGTACCGTGAAACAGCTCCTCTCCCCGATGAGCCCATTCCCAGATCCGCCGGCGATCTTCCACGCCTCGCCAGGAAGCTACGGCCGCAGCCATAGCCACACACAGGGAGGCGGAGCTGCCGAAACCCAGTCCCCTGGGTATGCGTGACTCCAGCCAAAGGATTCCCCCGCCCCGGCGTTGCTCGGATTCCTGCGCCGACAGATCTTCGAGAAGATCGAGCACCTCGAGGATCTTTTGCCGATCTCCCGCTGCCACACCGTCAATCTTCCAGCCAGGAAGGGATTCCGTATGCAGCCGCACGCTCAAGGTTGTATCCAGGGACAATCCCACAGCAGGGTGGCCGTACACGGCGGCGTGTTCCCCGAACAGCAGCAGCTTGCCCCAGCCTGTGCCTAGATGTTCCACTGCACGCCCTCCCGGGCTACCTCAACCGCTTCTGCATCCGGTTCCTGCGGCGGGATTTCAGCCAGGTAGATCCCCAGCTCATCTCCCGCTCCCAGGGCTTTGTACAATTCAGGAGAAAGTGAAGGGGGGGCTTGAATGTCGGCGGACACCCCGATTCGCTCGCCCAGCTCAAGTCCCAACTCTTTTGCATTCATGAAGGACAGACGGGCTTGGGACCAACTGTCCGCTTGAAGGAAGTTTCGCACGCTCCGATTCGACTCTTTCAGAAAGCGGCGCCACCGGCTAGGATCGCTGTGTTTCCATCTCTCGTAGCGGGTCAGGGAGTTTGGTGTTGATACGCTGGTGCGTCCTGGGAAGATGTACAGAGGGGGAAGCCAGGGAAGCTCGACAGCCTGCCAAGTGGGGTGTAATCCCCCCACCAGACACCCAAAGCCGCCGTACAGGGAGGCGAATACGTCGTAGCCGCTGCCCCGCCCTCCTTGGGCACGACGATGGGCTTTGAGGGCGATGCGACCGGCCCATTGAACCAACTCCACGCCGCTGAGCCCGGAAAGACGCAGTAAGGCGCAGGAAAGAGCCACGGTTATTGCGGCGCTGGAACCGAACCCGCTCTTCCTACCACCGGAAAACAGGACCGACGAATCCATGACGATCCGCGCCGCCTTCACGGCCGATGTTGCCTGCGGTGCTAGCTGAGGGGATTTTTTTGCGATCCCCGTCACGGGGGGTGTTCCGGTCGAGGAGCCGTAGCCCTGCAATGCGAGCTGTTCCTGCCAGGTATCCACGATCGCCGAGATCAGTGGACTTTGCCCGGGGGACTCTCGGCTCCACCGCAGACCTCCCCCGCCCCAATATCCTTCTACCAGTAGGGTGGAGGCCGGCTCAATTTCCACGGCCACCCGCCGCTCCACCGCCAGGGCCAAACCCAGACCACCCTCCTCGGTAACGGCGTACTCTCCTAGAAGCAAAAGATTTCCCGGTACGGTCAGCAGCATTCCCGCACCATCAGCGCTCCGCTCATTCGCAGACCGGTCCCGGGCCCACGGGGGCCACGATGATCTTCATTTCGGGATCGAGTCGCTGCAGCCGTTGGGAGATGACATCCACATCCGCCTGCAGGCACAACACCTTGACCTGGGGCCCGGCATCGAGGGTCTCCCAGGCACCGATGCCCTCATCCCGCAGGTGTTGGCACTCCCGGATCACGGAAA
Source organism: Spirochaetaceae bacterium (assembly GCA_020353535.1). GTDB lineage: Bacteria > Spirochaetota > Spirochaetia > SZUA-6 > DRHE01 > JAFGQJ01. The sequence continues at coordinate 2,311,417 of CP070696.1, forward strand.
TCGTCGAGGGCAGCCAGTACAGCACCGGCGGGCTGGAGGCCAGCAGGGCGGCATGCATGCGGCTGTAGCTCAGACGGGCGATGTCCCCCAGGACGTCGATGTCCCTGCCCTGCAAGGCCCTCAGCGCGGGCTGCAGCAGCTCCCCGGCGTTGTGCAGCCAGGCACGGTAGTACGGAGAGGTTTTGCGGGTTCCCTCCATAGCGGCACGGGAGCTGATCGGTTTGGCCTGGAGGCTGACAAGAACGATGACAATGCGGAACTCCGGCCAGTACTCGGGCTCGTACAGCTGTCTGGCTGCACGGCCACCGGCGGGAAGCAGGGTGAAGCCGCCGAACAGGGAACGGGCGGCCGAGGCGCTGCCCAGGCGAGCCAGGGCGGAAAGTCGTTCGGGTGCCAGATCCAATTCCAGGATCCGGGCGCAGGCAATGGTCAGGGCGGCGAAGCCGGAGGAGGAGCTGGCCAGGCCGGCGGAGGAGGGAAAATTATTGGTGGTCTCCACCTGAAAGAACGCCGTACGTCCGGCGGCCCGGCGTAGCGCGGCGAACAGGGGCAGGAAACGATCCAGGTCCACGTTCTCACCATTGAGCCGGATCGAATCCCGCTCGGCGATCCTCACCCCGGTTTCGGTGTACACGCCGCCGAGGGTCACGGCAAGACTGGGAGTGGCGGGAAGGTTCTTGCGGGTGCTCTTCTTGCCCCAATACTTTACCAGAGCCAGGCTCGGGGAGGTACGGCAGCGCACCTCCTCACTCATGCCTTCCCCTCCCGCCGTAGCCTCCGGAGAATGCCTGCCGCAGCCTCAGGGCTATACTGCCCCTCGTTGGCCACAGCTTCCGCCACCCGGCGAACCTCTTTCCCGCGGGCGCCGGCGGCATAGGCCAGTCTGGCGGCATGGTACTTCATGTGTCCTCTCTGGATTCCCCCGGTCACCAGGGCCAGCACCGCGGCGAAGTTTTGGGCCAGACCGACAGCCGCGGCGATTCGGGCCAGCCTCTGCGCGCCCGGGAATCCCAGTACCCGCAGGGCCAGTCGGCTGGCCGGGTGGAAGCCCACGGCGCCGCCAAGGCTGCCTACAGCCAGGGGAAGCTCTATGGTCCCCTCCAGGAGCTGCTCCCCGACGGACTCTGCAGATCCGCCCCGCAGCCTGTAGGTGCTGAGCGGCTGATATCGGCCGGAGCGAGCAGCCCAGGCGTGGGCGGCGGCCTCCACGGCTCGGGTGTCGTTCAGTGTGGCCAGTACCAAAGCACTGATGCCGTTCATGATTCCCTTGTTGTGGGTGATGGCTCGCTGCTCGTCCTCCTCGGCAATGCGGCTGGCCAGAACGATTCTTCGGGCCACTTCCTCAGCCTCCATCCCCGCAGCAGCCGCGGCGGAGAGTTTGGAAACCGGCAGGGAGAAGCGTGCTCCGGAACGTCGCTCCCGGGCGGCGTTGCTGAGGATGCACATCACCGCCCGGCCTCCGCTCAAGCTCTCTATCTCGGATTTCACACCCTCCGCCGCTGTGTTGAGGGCATTGGCTCCCATTGCGTCCCGGACATCGATCCTCAATCCCACAACCAGGATATCACTTTCCGGAAGGCGGGACAGCTCAAACCCGCGGAAACCGCCGCCCCGGGCCTTCATTCCGGGCTGGATACGGTCTACCAGGGTGCCTATCTGCTCCTCCCTCCGGCGCAGCTGATGCTCCCCCTCCGGCGCTGCGCCTTCCAGAAAAATCTGCGCCGTCATCAGCGACTGCCCACCCCAGGTGGAAAGCCCGCCCCCCTGATTGAGGATCTTGGCGGCGTAGGAGGCGGCGGCGATGACCGAAGGCTCCTCCACGGCCATCGGAATACTGAGTTTTTCCCCGTCAATGAGAAAACCCGTAGCTATTCCGAGTGGCACGGGCAGAGAACCAATGGCCGATTCCACCATGATATCCGCAAGATCGCTCAGCCCGGAATCAGCGGCAACGGCCTGCCATTCCTCCTGCTCGGGATTGAAGGTCAGGCGGACCTGCTCCTGCCGCTGCTGCAGATCGAGTTTACGAAACTTTTCGGGAAGCTTCCCTAAGCTCATTTCGAGCTTAGTTTATGCGATTTACCGCGTCCTTACCAGAGAATAATCCAGGAGTTTGAGCATGACCTCCCGTTCCTCGAACTTGAATCCCGGCAGCCAGGGGATCAGGGAACGGGCTTTGTCGGCCAGATCCCGAATGAGATTCTGCACCTCCTCGTAGATCCCCAATCGGACAACCAGATCCCGAAGGTACTGCACGTCCTGTTCGTTGATATCGGGATTGCCTATCAGATAGGCCAATCGGGTGAGATCCTCCGTGCTGGCTCTCTTCTGCAGGTAGCCGTAGTAAAGCGTCTTCTTCCCCTCCCGGATGTCCGAACCGATGGGCTTGCCGATCTCACCCTGATCACCGAACAGCCCGATCTCGTCATCCTTGAGCTGAAAGATGATGCCCATATATTCTCCGATCTTCTCGAGAAGGGTCAGGGTCTGCTCGCTCTGCTCGGCAAGATGCCCGCCGATCATCAGGGGCAGTGAAAAGGTGTATCTGCCCGTCTTATAGAGATACAGGCGCAGCACCTCCTCATCGCTAACCGAGCGGTTCGAGGCTCCCCAGTAGATATCCTGCATTTGAGCGATCCCCACGTAGGCCAGCTCCCGGGACACGAGTTTTTGGATCTTCCGCAGGATCAACGGACTGACCTCCAGTCGGCTCAACACCTCAAAGGCCAGAAAGTAGGCGATGTCTCCGGCACAGATACCCAAGGATTCCCCCAGGTGATAGGCATCGGGGATACCAGCCCGCTCGGCCATCTGAGCGTATTGGTAGAACACCGATCCGAATCCCCTGCGCACTTGATCCCGGTCCATGATGTCATCGTGGATCAGTAGTGCGGATTGAAACATCTCCACCGCCGAGCCGGCTTCGATCATGGTCTGAGGTCCGGCCTTGGGAAAATGACCGTTGCGGGAGAGGGTAAATCCTAACGAAACCAGTCCGCCCCGAATCATCTTGCCCTGGATGGCGAAGTCGTAGATGCGGTCGCAGACATCCTTCCCCAAAGAATTAATCTTGGAAAATCCTGCGCCCTTTTCAGCAAGAAAGTCTTTCAAATAGGAGCTTATCTTTTCTTTTTTGTCATCAAAATAGGCAAGCATGGCCCTCCTCCTGCCTGTAAATTAATACACAAATTGAAATACGACAAGGAGAATACAGGAGGTTTGGAACACATTTTGTTATATCAAGCGAGGGGAAAGATGCGCAGGAGCGCAAAGAATAGCAGCTGTATGAGAAAATAGATCAAAGGCAGCCGTGTTTTAACGGAGAGCTTGAAATACAGATAGAACAGAGCGGCGGCCAGGGCGATGAGAAACCAGGCCAGGTAGTTTTGAAGCGGTATGCCCGGGGTCTGCCAGGTCCAGTAATCCAGGCGAATCGCAGTAGGCTCCAGCAGATAGTCGAATCCCGCAGCCAGAAGCGCAGTCACAAAGGCGACAATCAGCCTGTTTCGGAAGATCAGATGAGCCAGGCTCAGGGCTCCGAGAATGATCAGCAGCCAGTTGAAGGCGATCACCACGGGCACGGCGAAGAGTTTGGGTCCGAGGGTCTGCCCGTATGTGTAGGGTCCGAAGATCTTGCCGGTGGCGGTTCCCAGAGCTTCCAGGGCGAAGGTTACCAGGAAAACGAGCAGCGCCCAGAGCAGCACCCCCCGGCTACGCTCCAGCACCACAGGCAAGAAGGCGATCAGTCCACAGGCAAACAGGGTGTACGGGGTCATGCGCAGCATCCAGGGCAGCGTGACCTGCAGGCTGTGGCCGATGAAACCAACTAGAAAAAACGCCCCCAGCAACACCGCTACGATCAGCTCCCGTTTGTTCATGCCGCTCCTCCTTCATGACGCCGGATCAAATCCGAGGCGATCTTACCCGACAGGATGGCCAGGGGCATTCCCCCGCCCGGATGTACGCTGCCCCCGCAGAAGTACAGTCCCCTGTACCGGCGACTGCGGTTCGGATGCCTGAGAAAGGCGGCCATTGAGGTGTTGGAGGAGATCCCGTAGAGGCTTCCCAGCCTGCTGCCCGTATTTCTCTCGATATCTTGAGGAGTCATGACCTCCTCCGCGGCGATTGCCCCGTCCACGGCACGGCCTAGGGCGTGCTGCAGCCTTGAAAGGATACGCTCTCTGCTGGCCGCCGCCTGCCCAGGCCAATCCTGTCCCACATTGCAGGGTGCGTTGACGAGCACGAACCAGTTCTCCCCCTCCGCCGGGGCATCCTCCGGCGTCACCTTGGAAGTGATGTTCACGTACACCGTGGGATCTTCCGGACAGATTCGCTCCACGAACAGCTCCCGGAACTCCCGCGGATAGTCGTCGGAGAAGAAGATGTTGTTAACACCGAGCTCGGGGAAGCTCTCCTTCATCCCCCAGAAGAACACCAGTCCCGAGGAGGAGGGTTCCAACGCCTGGTAGCGTCTGGCCAGCCGCGCCTGGAGATCCTCCAGAAGATCCTCGTAGGTACGCAGCACGTCCGCGTTGGACACCACGATGTCGTAGGCCAGGGATTCGCCGGCGACCCGGATCCCCCGGATGCGGCGGTTTTGGTGAAGGATTCGCTCCACCCGGGTATTCAGGATCACCCTGACCCCGAGCTTCTCCGCGAGCTTGCCCAGGGCGGCAGGTATAGCGTAGATTCCGCCGGCCACGGCGTATCCCCCCTGACCGTGCTCCACGTAGGGGATGATGTTCAGTGTGGCCGGCACCTGGTAGGGACTGGAGCCGTTGTAGGTGGCGTAGCGATCGAACAGCTGAACTATCCGGGGATCGCGGAAAAAGCTGCGGTTAGCCGCATCCATGCTGCGGAAGGCGTCGATCTTTCCCAGATTCAGCAGGCCCCTCAAGGAAAACACCTTCAGATACGAGGAGAGCTCGTGGAGGCTGTTCCAGAGGAACAGCTCCGCCGCGTTCTCATAGATCCTCCTGCCGTAGGTTAGATAGCGCTCCAGAGCCTGCCGGTTGTCCAGGGTTTTGGCTTCGATCTCATCGCCGAAGCGCTCCACCTCGCTGTAGCTGAAGAGGCGTGTCCCGTCGGGGAAGTAGTAGTGGCAGATCGGGGCCAGGGGGATGAAATCGAGGTGGTCCTCCAGCTGCTGTCCCGCCTCCCGGAATAGCTGCTCGAACACGGGGAGCATGGTCAACAGGGAGGGGCCGGTATCGAAGCGGAATTTTCCATGGTGCTTCGTGCCCGCCTTGCCGCCCACCAGCGGCTGCTGGTCGTACAGATCGACCCTGAAACCGGCATGAGCCAGTCGGATCGCCGCGGAAAGTCCCCCCAGCCCGGCGCCGATCACCGCCACTCGCTTCTCAGCCACCCCGGGCCTCCCCACCTCCGACAAGGCGGAACACGAGGAAGTTGAAGCCCAGGAGGGAGAAGCTGTAAAAGAAATCCTCCAGGGGGATGGTGTAGACCCGGATTCCCCAGTTCTCCGCGTTGTTGTAGATGACCACGGGGATGGCCGTAAGCAGACCATTGAAGATCAGGAAGGGCACGTAGGTCAGAAGCAGGGCCAGCCAGAACTGCCTGCTCCCCAGCAGCCCTGGGCGAACAGCCGCGGCCAACGCAAAGAACACGGCCACGGACAGCAGTACCGTGAGGGTATACAATTGGGAACGGAAGATCATCGCCAGCACGACCAGTACGGCGGCGGCGGTGAACCAGATCCAGCGGGGTATCCTCACGATATGCTCCTTGAAGTAGGCCCGCACCACTTCGTATATGAAGATGCAGCTGAACGGAACCACCAGGAAGAACAAGATCTCCGGAAGGGGCAGGCCCAGGATCTTGAAGGAGCCGGCGTAACGCTCTGCGAAACTCCAGACCTCGGCCTCGGTCTTGAGGATGTCCCAGGCTACGTACACCACCCCGACGATGCCGGCGGCGGCGAACACAGCGGGCCAGCGGCTGACGTAGTGCACCTTACGGTCGAAGGACAGCACCAAGGGAACCGCGGCGATACCCAGGAGAATCCACAGGTACAGATTCATCGTGGTCCCAGACCCAGGAGATTGGCCAGCACGGTTCCCCAGATCCGCAACTTAGAGGGCTTGATCTTCTTCCGGAATACCACCATGGGTTCCGCCTCGATGGTGCGGGCGGTCCAGTTATACATATCCGAGGCGGTCTTGATGGGGATCAGGTAGCGCCGGGGAATGAAGCGGAAGCCTGCTTCAGCCTCCCGCTGCCAGGTGCGATACATGTCCAGGTGATGGCGGAGGAACTCGTTGAACTCACCCGGGTGGCTCTGCACGTACTCCCTGTCCAGACTCTTCAGGGGCGTATCCGCCAGGGGCAGATAGCGCCTGCCCAGGGTACGGTCCTCGTCGATGTCGCGGATGAAGTTGATGTACTGCATGGAGCGGCCCAGCCGCTCGGCGTGGGGATAACTGTCGGGCACCAGGTCCAACAGCTTGGCCATGTACAGGCCGATCACCTCAGCGGAACCGTAGATGTACTCCAGGGTCTCCTCCAGGCGGTTGTACTCCTTCTTTTTGAGATCCAGCTCCATTGAGTGAAGAAAAGCCTCGGTCCAGACCGGATCGAATCCCTTGCGCCGATCCAGCTCGATAAAGGCGTCGATGATCGGATCTCCGATCTTACCGTTTTCCCGGGCTTTCCTGTAGGCTTCCTTGAAGCGATGGAACCCGTCGGGGTCCTGGGGAACGCTGTCTACGAAGTTGTCCGCCACCCGGACGAATCCGTAGAGGGCAAACACATCTCGGCGAACCGCTTTTGGAAAGAACAGGCTGGAGTTGAAGTAGGTTCGGCTACCCTGTTTGAAGGTCGTATAGTGGATCTGCTCGAGACTCACGAGGAACCTCCTGTGATCAATCCGGCCGCCACCTGGGCGGCGATAAGCACCATGGGCACGCCTACGCCCGGGTGGGTGTACTGGCCGGCGAAATAGAGGTTTTCCACCTTCCTGCTGCGGAAGGCGGGACGGAAAAATGCGGTCTGGTTCAGGGTGTGAGCCAGGCCCAGGGCTGTGCCCCGATAGGCGTTGTAGTCGGAGATAAAGTCCCGATGTGAAAAGATGCGCCGCACCACGACGGAGGAGCGGATCTCCTCCCCGATGATACGTTCCACGTGTTCGATAACCTGGTCGGCGTAGCGCTCCCGGAAGAGCTCGCTGTCGTCCAGACCTGGGGCTACCGGCACCAGCACGAAAACGTTCTCATGTCCCCCCGGTGCCATGTCCGGATCCGTCTTGGTAATGCAACTGACGTAGAAACAGGGCTCCTGAGGCCAGGAAGGCACCTTGAAGATGGTATCGAAGTGCTCGTTCCAATCTTCCGCAAAGTACAGATTGTGGTGCACCATGTTTTCCAGGCGCCTGTTCAGACCGAGGTAGAGGATGAACATCGATGGGGCGAACACCTTGCGCCTCCAGTAGGATTCCGGCAGGGTTCTGTATTGTTCCTCCAGCAGCCGGGTCTCCGTGAAGGGGTAGTCCGCATTTACCACAACTACGTCGGCTTCGAACTCCCTGTCAGCGCTAACCACCCTAGTCGCCCGCCCGCCCTGGACCCCTATCTTCCGGACTTCAGCGTTCACCCGTATGTCCGCGCCCTGTTCCTGCGCTAATCTGCCAATTGCCGCGGCCACCGCGGTCAAACCGCCGATGGGATAGTGTACACCCAGGTTCAGGTCCACGTGACTCATGATCGAATAGAGTGCCGGAGCCGCCTGCGGGCTGGTACCGAGAAAGACCATGGCGTACTCCAGGATCTGTCTTGCCCGCCGGTCTGTGAAGTAGCGGCGCACCGATCGATCCAGACGGCCGAATACGTTCAGTCGGGTACCCTCGATCAGCATGCGGGCATTGAGGAAAT
>CP070696.1:2319402-2443406 GCA_020353535.1 Spirochaetaceae bacterium
CTCTCCGGCCACGACGGTATATGTTTCGTGTCCTGCTGGCTCCACCAGAATGGGCTGAAGCACGCCCTTGCTCTCAATCGAGCGAGCCAGCTCCTCCAGTGTTCCTGCAGGAAAATTCTTCCGTGGTTGATGACTACCGACCTTGACCGCCGTTATAGATACGTTGGTTACCGAGGCTGGAGCTTCCGCATCCGCAGACAGCAGAGCATCTATACCTCTGCCAAGGGCTCGTTTAGACATGCTCCAGCACCTCCTGCGCCAAGCGCCTGTAGCTGCGAGCGCCGATACATTCCGGATCGTACTGATTGATTGGTCTGGCAAAGGATGGGGCCTCACTCAAACGTACATTTCGGGGAATGATTGTGGTGAATACATTTTCCTTGAAGTAACTGCTCACTTCTTTCACCACCTCGTTGGCCAACCGGGTCCTCGAGTCAAACATGGTAAAGAGGATCCCTCCGATTTTCAAGCCGGGATTCAGCTTCTGCTGGACGCGCTGGATCGTTTTCAACAGCTTGCTCAGTCCCTCCATGGCGAAATACTCGCACTGCAGCGGGATGATCACCGCATCCGCCGCGACAAGTCCGTTCACGGTGAGCAGTCCAAGAGAGGGAGGACAGTCGATGAACAGGTAGTCGAAATCCCCGCGAAGCTCTTCAATCGCCTTCTTCAACAAGTATTCTCGGCCCGGCATGTTTATCAGTTCCACGGTTGCACCGGTAAGATGAATGCTGGAGGCGATTATAAACAGCCCAGGTACTTTCGTCTCCTGGACAACGTCCCGGGGCTGAATGCTACCTATGAGAAGCTCGTAGATACCCCGTCCCCTGCCGTCAATGCCCAGGCTTGAAGAGGAGTTGGCCTGGGGATCGAAATCGATCAACAACACCCTCTTCGAGGCCTCGGCTAAATAGGCGCCGAGATTCACAGCAGTGGTTGTCTTCCCCACTCCACCTTTTTGGTTCGCAAATACAACTATCTTGCCCATGATCGCTCGGTTCGCCAATGTTCCACGTGAAACATGCACTACTACAGCAGCTCAGGCTTCTTTGGCCGCTCGGGCGACGGCAACCAATAGATCCGGTGCATCGATGTTCACAATGTGTACGCCGATCGCCGCTCGTCCCAATACGGGGATTTCTCTCAGGCGCAGCTTGATTGTATTACCCTGGGAGGTGATACAAACCAGATCATCTTTTTTCCGAACCGCCAGTACACCAACCAATTCACCCGTCTTTTTTGATACTTTATAGCAGGTCTGTCCGCGCGTCCCTCGTCCGTGAGGACTGAAGTTGGCAAACTCCGTTCGTTTGCCGTATCCGTGCTCCGTAATCAAAAACAGTTCCTCCTCCTTGCGTACGGCCACAACGCCGGCCACCTCATCTTCCGTGCTCAGCCGGATGCCGATCACTCCCCGTGACGCTCTTCCCATAGGCCGAACGGAATCCTCACTGAAACGCAGGGCTAGGCCTTGGCGGGTGACCACGATCACATCATCTTTGCCTCCCGTCAGCATAGCCCCAATCAGTCTGTCTCCTTTATCCAACTTGATAGCCACGATGCCGCGGGTACGCGCGTTCGAGAAATCCGATGTCTGCACCTTTTTTACGATCCCCTTAAGGGTCATCATAAAGAAATACTGTTTGTCGCTGAAATCTTTCAAGGAAACAACCGTGGCTATCTCTTCATTGTTGGAGATAGCCAGAAGCGTTTTGATGCTCTGCCCTCTGGAAGCTCTAGAAGCCTCCGGGATCTCGTGGACCTTCAGCCAGTAGGCCTTTCCTTCACTGGTAATGAACATGATGTAATCGTGGGTGGAGGCGATAAACAAATGTTCGACAAAGTCCGTATCCGTAAGGCGGGTCGACGAGGAGCCCTTCCCGCCTCTTCCCTGTCTGCGGTAGGCCGAAACAGGAATCCTCTTGATCAGTCCCTTATTCGAGATCAGGATTACCATGTCTTCTTTGGCGATCAAGTCCTCTATGTTGATTTCCTGGACTTCCTCGGCAACGATCTCGGTACGTCGCTCATCCCCAAAGGTCTTGGCGAGTTCCTGGGTCTCCTCTTTTACGACACCCAGGATCTTCTTCTCGCTGGCTAGAAGGCTCTTGTAGTATTTGATCTTGTCCAGGACTTCCCGCAACTCATCCAGTATTTTTTTAGTTTCCAGACTGGTCAGCTTTTGCAGCCGCATGTCCAGTATAGCCTGGGCTTGGACCTCGGAAAGCTTGAAACGCTTCATGAGGTTTTGACGGGCGGTATCCACGGTCTGGGATTTCTTGATTATTGCGATGACCGCGTCGATGTTCTCCAGGGCAATCTTCAAACCTTCGAGGATGTGCGCCCGTTCCTCTGCTTTCCGCAGCTCGTACCTGGTGCGACGAATGACCACCTCTTTCCTGTGGTCTATGAACAGATCGATCATTTCCCGAAGAGAAAGTTCCTTCGGCCGTCCGTCCACTAAAGCCAGGTTGATCACTCCGAAATTCAACTGCAGCTGAGTGTGTGTAAACAGCTGGTTGAGTACAACCTTGGGAATCGCGCCACGCCGCAGTTCGATGACGACCCGCATCCCGTTTCGATCCGATTCATCCCTCAAATCGCTGATCCCGTCTATCTTCCTGTCCTTGACAAGATCGGCGATCCGTACAATCAAGTTGGACTTGTTCACCTGATAGGGAATTTCGGTAACGATGAGGCACTCCTTGCCCGACTTTGCCGTCTCCAGGGCGATCCGCGCCCGTACGACGATCTTGCCCCTGCCGGATTTAAAGGCATCGAGGATTCCCTGGGTTCCAAAGATCATTCCGCCGGTGGGGAAATCCGGTCCTTTGACGATGGCACACAGTTCCTTGAACGACAGCTTAGGCTTGTCTATGACCGCAACCACAGCGTCGGCGATCTCCACCAGGTTATGGGGAGGCATGTTCGTGGCCATGCCGACGGCAATACCGCTGGCTCCGTTGACCAGCAGAAACGGAAGGGCGGCGGGAAGAACCAGGGGCTCCTGCATCGAGTCATCGTAGTTGGATCCGAAGTCAACGGTTTCCTTGTTGATGTCGCGGAGCATAACCTCGGCCAGCCGGGCCATTCTGGCTTCGGTGTACCGCATTGCTGCCGGTGGATCTCCGTCGATGGATCCGAAGTTTCCCTGGCCATCAACAGCCGGATAGCGCATGGAGAAATCCTGTGCCAAGCGCACCAGCGCGTCGTATATCGATTGATCACCGTGGGGATGATACTTGCCCAGTACATCGCCGACGATTCTGCCAACCTTCTTGTAGGGTCGATCATGGCGCAGCCCCATCTCGTCCATGGCATAGAGGATACGTCGATGCACGGGTTTCAGCCCATCCCGCACATCCGGAAGGGCTCGGCTGACGATTACCGACATCGCGTAGTTTAGATAGGATTCCCGGACTTCATCCTCGATGGCGACAGGAATAACCTGAGCGGTGCTTTTAGCCACGTTCAAACTCCTCTACCTTTTTACGGTTCTTTCCGATCTGTGCTGCACAAGGATTCACCTTCATTAGACGTCCAGATTCGAAACGGACAGTGCATTTTCCTCGATAAACCTACGTCTTGGCTCAACCGCATCGCCCATCAGGGTTGTGAACATCTCCTCCGCTTCTACCGCATCTTCAAGGGTGATTCGCACGATGCTGCGCTGTTCGGGGTCCATGGTCGTATCCCAGAGCTGATCCGGGTTCATTTCGCCGAGTCCCTTGTATCGCTGGACGTTTATCGACTTCGAATCCTTGCTGTGCTTTTTCAAAATCTTGTCTCGCTCCGCATCGTCGTACACGTAAAAAATCTCCTTGCCCACAGCGATCTTATACAACGGCGGCATGGCAATGTACACGTGTCCCTTTTCCACGAGCTCCTGCATGTACCGAAAAAAGAAGGTCAACAGCAGGGTGCGAATGTGAGAACCATCCACATCCGCGTCCGCCATGATGATCACTTTGTGGTAGCGTAGCCGGCTCAGATCGAATGAGCTGCCCGCGCTGGTGCCAAGCGTCGAGATAATGGGCATTAATTTGTCGTTGGAAAGGACCTTGTCGATCCGCGTTTTTTCGACGTTCAGCATCTTTCCCCAAAGGGGAAGAATCGCCTGAAACTGACGGTCTCTACCCAGCTTGGCACTGCCGCCGGCGGAATCTCCTTCCACGATGTACAGCTCACATTTCGCCGGATCCTGTTCGGAGCAGTCGGCCAGTTTTCCAGGCAGACCGCTGGACTCCAGAAAACTCTTCCGTCTGGTTAATTCCCTGGCACGCCGGGCTGCAGCCCGCGCCTTTGCGGCCATGATACACTTGTCGAGAATGCTTCGAACGATCGACGGGTTCTCTTCAAAAAAAGCGGTGAGCTTTTCATTTACCGTGGATTCTACAATCCCCTTGACCTCACTGTTTCCCAGTTTGGCTTTGGTCTGTCCTTCGAACTGGGGCTCTGGGAGCTTCACGGAAATGACCGCGGACAAGCCCTCCCTCACATCTTCGCCGCTCAGGTTTTCCTCCAGTTTTCGGGTCAGGTTCAGCCTTTTGGCAGCGTCGTTCAGGCTCCGGGTCAGGGCCGATTTGAAACCTACCAGGTGCGTTCCACCCTCTCGCGTATTGATATTGTTTGCAAAGGAAAACAATGTCTCGTTGTAACCATCGTTGTACTGCAGGGCGATCTCCACCATGACATCGTCTTTAACGGTCTCGAAGTAGACTGGCTCTTTGTGAATCGTTTTCTTGCTTTTGTTGATGTATTCGATGAAGGATCGCACCCCGCCGTCAAATTTGAACTTGTGCGCCTTTGACTTTGAAGTCCGCTCGTCAACGATTGAAATTTCGACGCCCTTGTTCAAGAAAGCCAGCTCTCGCAGACGGTTGGAGAGCGTATCGAAGCTGTAATCGATGGTTTCGAAAACTTTGGAGTCTGCTTTGAAGCGTGTCATGGTTCCCGTGCTCTCGCTCTCGCCGATCACCGCGACTTTTTTGTCCGGCAACCCGCGCTGGTACCGCTGATAGTAGATCTTCTTGTTTCGATGAACCTCGACCTCGCACCACTCCGACAGGGCGTTGACCACCGAAACCCCTACGCCGTGGAGGCCTCCCGATACCTTGTAGGTAGCCTTGTCGAACTTCCCGCCGGCATGAAGCTTGGTCATGACCACTTCCAGGGCGCTGACTTTCTCTACCGGGTGATTGTCTACGGGGATCCCTCGTCCGTCATCCTGCACGCGAATGACGTTCCCCTTTTCAATGAGTACCGAAATCGAGTCGCAGTATCCTGCCAGCGTTTCGTCTATCGAATTATCCACCACCTCGTACACCAGATGGTGAAGCCCCTCGGGTCCGGTCGAACCGATATACATACTGGGTCGTTTCCGGACATGTTCCATCCCTTTAAGAACCTGAATGTGTTGAGCACTATAGCTATCTTTCATTTTGTTTTTCCTGGAAATTAACAGCCTGAGTTACACCGGCTCTCGTGCATTGCCTGCTTGACCGCTTTAGCGTTGTGTCACAGCTCCAACCAGACCTTGGATACCATCTATCGATTCAGTGACCTGTGTTTTTCTTCAGGATGCTCAAAGTATACAGGGAATTTTTGGAAAAAGTAAAGATAATGAGGCATGATCCCTTGCGTACGCACGAAATTTGCGTTAAAATAGTCATATGAGCACCTGTTATTAAGCTGTGGATAACTTTTTGGTTTCCTTGTATTTCTACTTAACAAATATGAAATGATCGCACTGATATTATCATGCGCCAATTCGTATTTTTTTTGCGTGCAACTTATTATAATATATAGAAATATATCGTAATGGTCGACAATTTACGTCTACTTTTTTTCATTTCGCTAATTCGTTCTGCAATAAGCAAATCCAGTGTTTGTGGACAGATTGTTGATAAGTTGGGTATAAATTGGAGGATGTATGAGCGGCGGTGACTCTGGCTACGAAGTGTTTTGGAAGGAGGCGGTCCATCAAATCGGGGAAAAAATAAGCGAACAGGAGTTTCTGATGTGGTTCCGCAACATGGATTACCTCAATTCAGGAGATTCCAATATTCTCGTCGCCGTACCATCAAGCTTTTATAAAGATCAGGTTACCCAAAGGTACCTACCCAGTTTGGAGAGCACACTCTTCGAACTGTCCGGACAGAAATTGCAGGTGACGTTCAAAGTACAGAAAACATCCGCCCAGATAGAGTCGGAAACCAAAAATGAAAAGGCAAAGAAAATTGACAAGGCCTCTTCAAAAAAGAAGAAACGACCGCACTCGCAACTCAAACAGGAGTATAACTTCGAGCGTTTTGTCCGGGGAGACAACAACGACTTCGCCTATATGGCTTCATACGCGATCGCCAAAAATCCTGGAAAAGCCTACAACCCCTGCATGATTTACGGAGGCGTAGGACTTGGCAAGACCCACCTGCTGCAGGCAATCGGCAATCTTAGCTACCAGGAGTTCGACAACCTGAAAATCTCCTACGTAACGGCTGAGACATTTACAAATGAGTTTATTCTCTCGATCAAAGAAAACACGATTCATCGATTCAAAAACAAGTATCGTTCCGTTGACATGCTTCTCATCGATGATGTTCACTTTTTGCCTGGTAAGGTCGAAACCCAGGAGGAACTGTTCCACACCTTCAATGCCCTCTATGACGCCAACAAACAGATGGTCTTCACCAGCGATCGGCCCGTATCCGAGCTGAAAAAGCTATCCGACCGACTTCGGAGCAGATTTGAGAGAGGTCTCAACGTAGACCTCCAGCCCCCCAACTACGAGACTCGAATTGCGATTTTGAAGAAAAAAGTAGAGGAGAAAAACGTAGAGATACCCGATGCGGTGATCGAGCTGATCTGTCAGAATATCAAGACGAACGTACGTGATCTGGAGAAAGCCCTCACCAAGCTCATCGCCTACGCCGAGCTGGTCAACCGAACAATCAGCCTCGAGATAGCCGAACGCCAGCTGAAAGACTTTTTCACGGAAAACGACTATCGAAATGTGACCATCGATCTGATCCAGCGTACCGTGGCGGAGTACTTCGCTCTGTCTCCGAACGATCTCAAAGGAAAGCGCCGCAGCAAGGCAATCGCCTTCCCTAGACAGGTGGCTATGTACATCGTTCGGAATCTGACGGAGTACTCGACCACGGAAGTGGGTTTGGAGTTCGGTGGTAGAGACCATACCACAGTCATGCACGCCTGCCAGAGGATCGAAGACCGTATGAAAACTGACGCGACGCTGTCCCCCACGATTCAATACCTGATTCGGTCCATCAAGGATTATCGCCCGTGATGGGAATAATTTGTTGTATCTTTGTAGAAAAGCGGTGCATAATTGACGAACAACTTCTGTATTGTCGATAGGTTGTGGAAAAATCTGGTACTTCGTGCATAGATCTATCGTCATCGGAGTAAAAGAGTTAGATAGGTTATACACATTTCCACAGTGACTATTACTGCTACTACTATACTATATTAAGGAGAGTACGATGCATTTTGCCTGTGAAAGGGATGTTCTTCTTAAAGAAATAGCAATAGCTCAAGAAATCATATCTTCCCGCAATACCCTCTCGATCCTTTCCAATGTCCTTCTCAGCTGCCAGAACAATCTATTGATGATAAAAGCCACCGATCTCAAGGTCAGTTTCCAGACTCAGATTGAGGTAGATATCAAGACAGCGGGGAGTATCACCGTCTTTTGCGATAAGCTCCTGGGAATTCTTCGTTCTCTGCCAGAGGGGGAATTGGAAATCAAACTTGACGACAATCTGATGGTATCTATTCGCCCTGTGTTTCAGAAGATCGACTTCAACCTGAAGAGTGTGCCGTCGGACAAATATCCGGAAATCAAGGAAATTTCCGATGAAGCATACTTCGAATTTCCCCAAAGCGACTTCCTCGATATGATATCCAAAACACTGTTCGCCGTCTCAAGCGATGAAACCCGCTACTTCATGAACGGCGTTTACCTCGAAAAGGCCGATAGCGAGTTGATTATGGTGGCCACCGACGGGAGACGGCTCAGTTACGTCAGCAAGAAGGTGGATGGGTCCATCCCTGAGTTCAATGGTGTGATCATACCTCCCAAAATATTGCATCTGATCAAGAAACTGGCCCCGGGAGAAGGAATTCTGTCCCTCGCCGTCGCTGACAACAATCTGTTTGTTCGCTTCAACCAGCACCGGGTATCTTCGAATTTGATCGACGCCCAATTTCCGAACTATAAGAGGGTTATCCCCGAGAAACAGGAGCATCGCCTTCTGATCGAACGAGAGAGTCTGCAGGCCGCTCTGCGACGTGTATCCCTGCTGGTGGAGGAAAAATCCCGTCGTATTCAACTGGGAATCGGCCCCTCCAACCTTATCGTGAACTCCTCCGAAGGGGAGATCGGCAGTGCTACCGAAGAAGTGCCCTGTGAGTACGACGGTCCGGAGATGACGATTGCGGCCAACTACATGTATCTGCTCGAGCCGCTTCGAGAGTCTACGGAGGAGAAGATCGGAGTGGAGTTTACCGAACCGGATAAGGCGATCACCCTGCGACCGGTTCCCGAAAAGGACTATTTCCATATCGTGATGCCCATGCAGGTGGGTTGAGGCATCTAAGGCTCCCTCGAGCTTGACGGGTACCCGACTCATGGCATTTGTCTCAGTCACATACCACGACTTCCGCAATATTCGCGGTGCCACGTTGGATATTGACGCGCCTGTTGTGTACCTGGTCGGGGAGAACGGTCAGGGAAAGACAAATTTTATCGAATCCATCTATCTTCTCTGCTACGGCTCATCCTTTCGTACCCGAAAAGATGCAAGGCTTATTGCCTTTGGTCAGGATGCGGCGCAAGTGCGGGGAAGATCTCACAATGAAGGAGGTATCGATCGGGACATAGCTGTCAAAATATTCAGGCAGGGTAAGAAGGAAATCCGGGTCGATGGTCGGTTGATCCTTGACCGCATGGACCTGATCGAGAATGTCCCCTGTATTGTTTTCTCCCACCAGGATCTCTCCTTTATCACCGGGTCCCCCGAGATGGGACGGCGTTTTTTCAATCAAACGTTGAGTCTGTTCGATCCCTTGTTTGTTGGACTGTTGCGCAGCTACCGGAAGCTGTTGAAATCCCGCAATGTTCTTCTCAAAGAGAGAAATCGTAGTCTCCTCCCTGCCTATACCAGGAATCTCGTTGAGGTTGGACTCCAGATTCAGACCAGAAGAGGGAGGGTCATCGAGGGATTTAATGCCACCTTCTCACCCTTGTTCACGCGTATTTCAGGTCTGGGTGGGAAGACGTTCATTCGTTATCGATCCTCATGGCCCAACGGCGTTTCTGCGGAGGATGTCGTTGAGTTCATGCACGGTCGAGAGAATCGAGACTTTACCTTTGAAACCACCACAGCGGGACCGCATCGTGACCGTTTCATTCTCATGCATCAAGGGAGAGAGTTTTCCCATATTGCCTCCACTGGACAGATCAGACTCTGCTCCCTGATTCTGCGGGTTGCCCAGGCCAACTTCTTCTACGGCAATACGGGGAGACTACCTGTGCTTCTTTTGGATGACGTTCTCCTGGAACTTGATTCAGTCAAGCGGGAGAGGTTCATCCAGGAGCTGCCGCGCTCTGAGCAGGCCTTTTTTACATTTCTTCCCGATGAACCGTTCCGCAAGTACAGCAGCGATGATACAATGATCTACCGTGTAGTAAGCGGAGAGTTCCAACGTGAGAAAAGCAGCTGAGATTTTGGCCCAAATTCTCGATGAAAAGAGCAGAAGACTCGGGCAAACCTATGATTCGGTGTTTGGAGCCTGGTCGCAGGTCGTTGGAGATTCGCTGTCCGAGCATTCACGCATCTATGAATTCACGGGCCGGAATGTTTTCATCGAAGTCGATCACCCGGGATGGATGCAGCTGCTGCTCTTTAAAAAGCCACAGATTCTCAGATCCTTGAAACGAAAGTATCCGGCCTTGGATATAAGGGATCTCAGAATCAAGGTGAACCTGAACTATGCCAATACCATCTCGGAGGATTTAACTGTTGAAGCAGGGCAACGGAGCGATGAAGGCGAAACGGACAAGGCTCAGCAGGAGGAGCTTGATCGAGTTTTATCTGAGGTGCCTCACGAAGAGCTAAAACGGCGTCTGAAACGTCTGTTTCTCAAAAGCATCGAAAAGGAGGGCTCCGGCTGAGGTTGACACCGCGGCTGGAAAATCAGTATAGTATTGCACTGTAGTAGCTTCTCGCACTCAACGAGGAAGCTTTTATGTATTACGACGACGGCCGGAAGCTTCACTGATTGATAATTGGCCGCAAGAGGACATCGCAATCATCCCTATCAGATTGAACGAAGATTGCGGTCTGCGAACGTTGCTGAATCAACGAAAGGATACTGAAAAACAATGAAACGCACCTACCAGCCGAGTAGAACCAAGAGGAGGCGCAGTTTAGGTTTTCGTGCTCGTATGTCTACAAAAGGAGGGCGCCTGATACTCAAACGGAGAAGAAGAAAAGGGCGCGTGAAACTGACCGTCGCGGATGAGAAGAAGCCTTACTAGCAAAGAGAGGTTGAAAGGGCGGTCCAATTTACGTAGGGTTTTTACAGAAGCAGCGAAGTGCGACAGAAAAGGAATACGGCTCTACTTTATAGGGAACAATCTGGATTGGAATCGAATCGCTGTTTGCCCGGTCCGGGGTTTTGCGAATGCGGTAGTGAGAAACCGAGAGAAGAGACTTTGTCGGGAAGCCTATCGTCAACTCAAACACAAACTGAAAAGCGGATACGATCTGGTTTTCGTTCTTTATCCTGGTAAAAGCAGCCTTTCCGATCGGGTTCGTCAGCTCGAGGCGTTATTCGTGCGAAGTGGTCTAATACCGTGAAATATGCACTCATCTTCTTCATTACCTTGTATCAGAAACTGTTCTCCCCTTGGTTGCCGAAGAGCTGCCGTTTTACCCCCAGCTGCTCCCAGTATGCAAAGGAGGCTGTTGGTAAATACGGTGCCTTTCACGGTATTTTTCTCGCCGTAAAAAGACTGCTCAAGTGTCATCCCTTCCACGCGGGAGGCTACGATCCTGTTCCCTAATCCAGTTCGCGCAATCCGGACCGACACGCAGTTACAGGCGATAATCAGAGACAAAACCATTCAGGAGTAATTTGATAAAATTATGGACAAAAGGACAGTAATTGCAGTCGTGCTTGCAGTCGTCGTGATCATCGGCAGCATGATCGTACAGCAGAGGTTCTTCGCCCCCGAGCAGCCGACAACGGTTGCAGAACCCGCGGATGGTGGCCCTCAGCCGGTCGTCGAAGAACAGCCCGCCGAGGCACAGACAGCGGAAGGTGCGGAACAACCGCCTGTAGCAGAGCAGCCGAGTGTTCCGGGCACAGCCACCGGTGAGATGGCCCTGGTGACCGACCAGCAGATCGAAGAGCAGACCTTCACTCTCGAAACCGAGGTGTTTCGAGTCGGATTTACAAATCGAGGTGGCCAAATCACATCGATCGAGTTAAAGGATTTCTCCAACACCGACGGATCGCCCGTGGAGATGATTTTTTCCCAGGACTCCGGTATCAATCCCTTCAGTTTTCGCTTCGGTGGTGTCGATACTCCCCCGGTAGATGCCCTGTTCCAGGTGGAGCGCTCCCTGATCGGCGCGGGAGTTACCTTCTCCCGTACCTTCCGCTCCCAAACAGGCGTGCCCTTCACGCTGAAAAAGAGTTACCTGCTGCAACCACGGGATTACATGATCGAGCTACGGGTGAGCATCGAGAACAGCATCAACGAGTATCCGGCTCTAAACTACAACGGCTATGCTTACACCCTCGGCTTCGGACCGCAGATCGGACCGGAGTTCGAGAAGCTGGACCGGCGGAATGAGTTCCGGGAGTACTTGTACTATGCTGACGAGAAACGAGAAAACGTACGCATGAAACAGGAGTCCAAGCAGATCGACAGGCGGGTGACCTGGGCCGCCATCGCGGGAAAGTACTTCGCGGTCATCGCCGTGCCCGACACGACCCAGTACCTGATCACGTACGACACCAGACCGATCGAAGGATTGAACGAACAATCCAGTCTGTACTTCAGCCGCCCAGAGATCAAGAGCGCGAGGAGCACTGACCTGTTCCGCTTCTACGTTGGACCGAAGAAGCAGGATGTGCTGAAGAGCTACAACGATGCTGAAAAGAACGCCTATAAGCTGTCGAATATGCACTTCGAGGAAACATCAACCAGGCGTTTCTTTTTGACAAATTGGTTGGCGGAGGTGCTCAAGTTCTTCCTGGAGCTGTTCTACCGGTTGATCCCGAACTACGGGGTGGCCATCATCCTGGTGACCGTACTGCTCAAAGTCCTGCTCTTTCCTCTGACCCGCAAAAGCTACGAATCCACCGCCAGGATGCAGACTCTACAGCCGAAGATCAACGAGCTGCGGGAGAAGTACAAGAACAACCCCCAAAAGCTTAACCAGGAAATGGCGCAGATGTACAAGAAGGAAGGTGTCAGTCCTCTGGGCGGCTGTCTTCCCATGCTGCTTCAGTTTCCTATTCTGATCGCCTTCTACAGCCTGTTGAACACCCATTTTGCTTTAAGGGGAGCGGTCTTCATTCCCGGTTGGATCAACGACCTGTCAGCGCCAGAATCTGTTATAAGTTTTACACCGATTCAAATTCTCAGCTTTGAATTCGGCGCCATTCGGGCCCTGCCTTTCATCATGCTGGTGACCACCTTCCTCTCCTCAAAGCTGATGCAGTCGCCGAGCACCGATGCCTCCGGAAGAAACATGAAGATGATGACCTACATGATGCCGATCATGTTTTTCTTCATCCTCTACAACATGCCCTCCGGATTGCTCCTGTACTGGACGATGCAGAACATATTCACAGTTGCTCAGCAGTGGTACATCAATTACCGGCGGCAGAAGAAAAATGCTGGAGGCGGAGCGGATCTAGGACCATTAAAACGAAAGAAGTAACGCTTCAACAAGGAGGAGCGATTGGATGGAAGTAAAAGAGTTCGAGGGAAAGAACGAAGAGGAGGCCATAAACAAGGCAATCGAATCATTAGGCCTTGATCGAGATGACATTGACGTAGAGATCGTAGAGGCGAAAAAGGCGCCGTTTCTGTTCGGCGGAGGCAAGGTCAAGATCCGGGTGCACCTGGAGGAAGATCGGGAGGACAGTTCCGGAACGCTGGAGCCAAGCGGAGATTTTGAAAAGCAGATAATCGAGTTTGTCAACGGCTTGATCGAACGAATCGGGATATCGGCACGGGTGTATATCTCCTTCCGTCAGGACAACAAAATCGGGATCGATGTCGATTCATCTGATTCGGGAATCCTGATCGGAAAACGGGGACAAACACTCGAGGCGCTGCAGACGATCGTCAATGTGGCTGCCAGCCGTATTCAGGATAATCATCCCCGCATCATCGTTGACAGTCAGAATTATCGAAGCCGACGGGAACGCAGTCTGATTCGGCTGGCCTATCAGACTGCTGACGAGGTGCGTCGCACCAGGGATTCCAGGCTGCTGGAGGCGATGAATCCATTCGAACGCAGGCTGATTCACACCACCCTGAGTAAAGAGCGGGATGTGGATACCACCAGCGAGGGAGAGGGGCTGTACAAAAGGGTCCGGGTATACTACAAAGGTTCGAGAAACCGGGGCTGAAGTACGAGCTGGGGTGAAATTCCAGGATCAGTCGTAGCGACGTCGTTTGCGGGCCGCACCGCCACCGCTACCACCGAAAACGATCATCATACCCAACAGGAAACCAAAATTATACCACCCACCGGTGTTGTGCACTTCGTACATGTCTACCTTGTCGGAGAAAAGCGAGATGATGAAGGTAACCGGGGCGATGATCCCATGCCAAATACCCAGCCAGAATCCGGCTACCTCCCCATCCTGATCGGGACTGTCCGTCAGGGTATTGGGTCCGGGCGCACAGCCGGCCAGAGTCATCACAAGCAGGACCACGGCCAACAGAACAACTAGTCGTCTCATGAAAAACCTCCCGATTCTTTGTTCTTATAGTGTCATGAAATCAAGTTACAGATCCAGTGCTCTGATTCGTTCGAGGATCGTAGGGTGAGAGTAGTGGTAGAAGCTGAACAGGGGGTGTGGCGAAGGATTGCTGAGATTATCCTTCCCGAGACGCTTCAAGGCGTGCTGGAATGCTTTGCCGTATTCGGTGTGGGTTTTTACGAAGCGATCGGCCTGATACTCATGCCTTCGGGACCACCAGGAAAAAAACGGTTTGAGATAGAAGGTAAAGGGTCCCGAAACGAACATCACTAAAACCAACAAAGCCTGCGGGTTGGAATCTGAAAAACCAAATGCTTCGAAAAATGGCAAGTAGTTGAGGAGCAGACTTAGAATCCAAAATCCCAACAAACCGGAAAGGATGGAGAACGCCAGGCGTTTGAGGATGTGCCTGAGTTTTTGGTGGCCAATTTCATGGGCCAGCACACCGGCCACCTCAGCTTCTCCAAGAGTTTGGATGAGGGTATCGAAAAGAACGACACGTTTTACTCTTCCCAATCCGCTGAAATAGGCGTTGCTGTGCTTGCTGCGCTTGCTGCCGTCCATTAGGAAAATCCCCCGTGTTTTAAAACCCATGTGTTTCGCCAGGGACAGTAGTTTCTCCTTCAGGGGACCCTCCTCAAGAGGGGTGAACTTATTGAATAGGGGAGCGATGACCTTGGGATAGAGCACGATCATCACCAGTTGAAAGGCGGTGAAAAGGAGGAAACCCCATAGCCACCACAACGAACCGGAGCGGATAAGAGTGAACAGTACGGCCAGAAGAGGCGTCACGAGAACGATAGATACCAGCAGACCCTTCAGCCCATCGAGGATAAACAGCTTCCAGGTCATGCGGTTGAATCCGTATCGTTCCTCGATCACGAACTGGGAGTAGATGGTAACGGGCAGGGACACCAGGGAGAAGATCAGGGCGATGAGATACACGTAGAGGATACCCCGCAGTATCGGTCCTACCGCAAGATCGGAAACCAAGTTCTCCAGAGCTCCCAGCCAACCGCATAGGATAAGAACAAGTACCAGAGCAGAGCTGAGCAGTGAAGAAACAATAGCCAGGTAGGTCTTGCTCCTGCTGTACTCGATCGCTCGACGATAATCCTGGGCGCCCCAGATTTCCAGGGCTAGGGCCGAAGGTTTGGTTTTAGCGGATCCAGCGCGGCGAAGATTTAGCCATAGAAGGGACTGTTCCCAAATGAGTTCGAGGAAGAATAGAGAAAGAAAGACAATGAGGATCGTCTGCGGTTTCATCAAGTGGTCTCCGCTCATGCTAATATAGTAACTGCGACAAGGGCACAGCAACGGGATGAGGAAATTTTATTGCACCGGCTTCGGCCTTTACCGTAGAATAGCCCGAAGCCTATGAAGCTAAAGGTATTTTATCTCCCGCTGTTCTCGGCAGTCTTGGTGCTGCTCTCCTGTGCAAGCGGGCATCGCGAACTCTTGTCCGAAAACCATCCCGCGATAAGGGACATCGATTCCTTGGAAAAAGAACTCCAGGTTCTGTGCAGTGGTTTGGAGTTCCTGGAGCCGGGCGGCTTGTGGCGGTTGTCGGGGGCGTTCACGGCAACGGACCGGCAGGTAGTGTCTGGGTCGGCGATCTGATTGCCCTGATCACCAAAGAACCGCAGCCTTGGTTATCCGATCGAGCAGGATGTCCAAATGGTAATTCTTCGTACCCGGGACGGATTGATAAAAGCACCTCGTTGGGGACTTAGATACATGCGCCTGACCGCCCGTCTGAGTATAACCAACTACCTGCGCCTGGAGCACTGTCGGGAGGTGTACACGGAGGAGACACCCACCTATCTTCCCATGGAAGAACGTTTGCGAATGCACCGCCGTGCCTTCGAGTTGATCTTCGACAAACTGCATTTGTAGGCACAGGTCATGTCGGATTCACCCACATCGGAACGCCGTCATTTAAAGCGAAACATCTCCTTGATCCATTTGATCGGGATCGAGGTGGGGCAGTCCATCGGTGCGGGGATCTTTGCCTTGACGGGCATCGCCCTGGCCGCTACAGGACCATCTCTATTTCTGGCCTTTCTGGCGGCAGCGTTTCCCGTAGCCCTGGCCATGGCCGTCCTGGCCATGTTGGCTACCGCTGAACCGATCTCCGGAGGTACGTACTACTACGGATCCCGCTTCTTCTCTCCAGTGGCTTCCTTTACCGGTGTATGGGCTTACATCCTGGGCGCGGTACTGGGCATGTTTCCCCTCTATGCCCTGACCGGAGCCACCTTTTTGAAGGCCGTGATCCCCGCTCTTCCTAAGATTCCCGTTGCCCTGCTGTTGCTTGCTGTTTTTTTCCTTACCAATCTGCTCGGTGCCAGAGTCGCCGTCTGGATTCAAGCTGTGCTGGTGGCGATTCTGCTTCTGGCCTTGTTCCTGTTCATTGGTGCCGGGATGCCGGAGGTTTCGCTACAGCACTTTTCGCCTCTTTTTACCGGCGGAACTGGGGGTTTTCTGGTTGCCTCGGCCATCCTCACCTTCACCATTCTCGGAGCCAATGCCGCGGTGGAGCTGGGGGATGAGATTATCGATCCCCGCAAGAATATCCCTCGGTCGTTTCTCATTGCCATTCCCGTCGTCACCGCTGTCTACGTGGTGATTGGAATCGTCGCAGCCGGTGTAGCTCCCTGGAACAGCTGGAGCGATAGTTCCCTTTCCTCTGTTGCGGCCTTCTTCCTGCGGGGACCCCTGTTCGTGTTCTTCATCGTAGGCGGAGGTTTTTTAGCAGTCGTGACGACACTGAATGCGACCTATTTATGGGGCACCAAGAGCCTGATTCTGATTACCGAGGATGGCTTATTTCCCAAATCTCTGGCTCGGATCAATCGCCGCTTCGGTACTCCCCATTGGTTTCTCATCATCATCTTTCTCATCTCCTCAGCCGCCCTTATAGTCGCGGGTGAGCGGGTGGAGACTTTCGCCGTGTTCGCCTCCCTCGGGGGAATCATCATCTTCATCCCGGTGATGGGTGCCGCTCTGCGACTGCGAAGGCATCATCCGCAGCTGTATGCCCGTTCGTCGCTTCAGTTGAGAGGTGTTATTTACTACCTTGCCCCAGCAGCGGGTCTTCTGCTCTGTGTGCTGGTTATTGCAATACTCCTGATCAACCTGAGCAGTCATCGGGGGGGATTCGTTTTTCTGGCGATCTTTGGGGTGTGGGTTGCTGCCGGCGTGGCGTATTCCGGCCTGCGGTTGCGGCGCAAAGTTGGGAGCAGGCGGCGAATCTAATCCACTAGTCTATCGCTCCGGGTTATACACAACCTCAATTCATATCCCGCATATCCGGATAGTATGGGGTGTGCACCTCAGGAACACCACGCACAAACGGTTTATAGCCCAGCAGGTACTCGATCCTGTTCAATGAGCCTCTTTGGAAATGCAGCAGGAAGCTGTCTGATTGGTCAAAAGCGGATGTCAAAAGGGTAGCCCCCTCTTGATAGGCAAGGTTGTTGGCATGGATCAGCAGCTGCCGCCAGAGCCGCAGCCCTTGAGGACCATCGGCAAGGTGGTTGAACACGTGACAGTAGCAGATACGGCCTCCCTGCTGCGGTAATCTGGGTAGGGGAAGGACAAACCGCAACCCGTCGAAGATCGGTTTCAACACCTTGTAGTAGCCGGGAAGGCGGATTACCCGGGTCCACATGGCCCGGCACACCCGGAAGAATCCTATCGACGCAAAGGAGGACCCTTGCTCGAGAACGAAGCAGGAAAACAGTCCCGAGTCGCTCATCGCCGGTGTAAGGTAGCGGTCCTTTAAGGCCGTGGGAAAGAACTGATAGTTCCCGTATCGATCCCACACCTTGCCGGTGAGGTACGTGTTCGCCTCCTCAGGCGTTAGTTCCTGAGGCTGAAGGCGAAGAGGTTTCAATTTGAAGACAGGACGGCTGAGCACGATCATCTTGCCTGTGAAGCGGTAGTTTTGCTTTTTTTTCTGAAAGCCGATCATGGTGGTGTTGTCACTCTTGACCAGTCCGTACAACAGAGCAGCTCCGCTCTCTTCCGCCCAACGGTCCATCAGATTCCAGACTCTCAGCATGTGACGGCCCAGAATGGTCCGTCGGTAGTCCGGGTGCAGACGCAGATCGTAAAAAAAGGCTGCCCGGGTTGCTTTTCCCGAAAGGAACACATCTTTCAAGGTTCCCGCCATTACTCCGATAAGACGGTCGGCCTGGTTGTCCACGGCCACCAGGGTATGCTGGTTCCCGTATAGAGTCGAACGGAAGAAGTAGTCCTTGCGCTCCGAGTAGATCTTCAGTTTACTCCCCTGAGGACTGCTGCGTTCCAGCTCGATCAACCCGGGATTGTCTTCCGGTGTAGCGATCCGTACGGCGTTTGTGGACATATCAGAAGTATAGAGTAAAAACCCGAGCAACGCCAGAATTGGATGGCTACCCAAGAGAAAGGAAAACGGAGTAGAATATTCTTCGCGCAATGCCTGAGCTGCCAGATTTGGTTTATATCGAGAAAAAGCTCCGTCCCGGTGTAGTAGATCAGGAAATCCGGGAAGTGGCCGTATGGGAGCCGATCGTCCTGCGCATGGGTGTACCCGGAAGTTTTTCGGATGTGCTGCGGGGAATGAGGATCCGGGACCTGCATCGACACGGTCCCTTTCTCGTGTTTGCACTGCCGCCGCTGGAGATAATCGTCCATTTTATGCTGGCCGGGTTCTTCCGACTCGAGGAGCGGCGATCCGTGAAGAGGCAAACCGGGAATCGGTTGAACAGGGACCACTGTTTCTCCCTGCTGCTCGGCAGCGGACGGAGCCTACACTACTTCGATTCCAGACGTATGGGTAAGATCTACGTGATCGAGGCGGGAGCCACCGCCGAGATTCCCGGCTACGATACTCAGGGCACCGATCCACTGTCACAGCGGTTCACGTTGCAGTCATTCAAAGAAAAAGTTCGTGGTCGTCGCCACCAGGTTCGGGTGTTTCTCATGGATCAGAGTCTCATGAGTGCCATCGGCAATGCCTATGCCGACGAAATCCTTTTCGATGCCTGTATTCATCCGAAAACTCGCTGTGATCAGTTGGAAAAACAGCAGGTTGAGAGGTTGTATCACAGCATCGTTTCGGTACTCCGCCGGGCCGTCCAAATAGTCGAGGAAGCGGACAGGGGTATCGATGTAAAAATGCGGGATCACTTGAAAGTGAGAAATAGAAGAGGATCGACCTGTCTGGTCTGCGGCACCACGATCCGACGAACTGGGGTGTTGGGCTACGACTCCTTCTTCTGCCCAAGATGTCAGCCTGAGCTGCGTAGCCGGCTGGTCTCCTGGGACAAGCTGTCATGAGCCAGGGTGGTTCAGCCGGGGAGGCTCTGGTCCTCTTTCATCCCGTTGTCCGACGGTGGTTCCAGCAAACCTACACCGCCCCGACCGATATCCAGCTCCGTTCCTGGCCCGTCATTGCCTCCGGGCGGCATGTCCTCCTGACCGCTCCTACCGGCAGCGGAAAGACCCTCTGCGCATTTCTCTGGGCGATCAATCAGCTGGTTACAGGTACCTGGTCTTCCAAGAGCACCAGGGTGCTGTACGTTTCACCCCTGAAAGCGCTGAACAACGACATCCGCCGCAATCTAGTGCGACCCCTCCGGGAGATCCGGGAGCACTTTGCCTTGGAAGCAATCACCTGTCCGGATATCCGAATCTTCACCCGCAGCGGAGATACCCCGCCCCGGGAACGCCAACAGATGCTCCGCCGTCCTCCGGAGATTCTGATCACCACCCCGGAAAGTCTGAATCTCCTGCTCAGTTCGCCGCGGGCCAGGGAAAATCTGCGGGAGATTCAAACGGTCATTCTCGATGAAATACACGCAATCGCGGCGAACAAGCGAGGGACCCATCTGATAACGGCAGTGGAACGCCTGGTGGGTCTTTCGGGGGAATTCCAGCGGCTGGCTCTTTCTGCTACAGTCAAGCCAGTCGAAGGCATCGCCCACTGGATCGGCGGTTACCAGTTGGTGCGAACGTCGGATTCTTCACCAACTGGTGGTGAGCGGGTGTACCGAAAACGGGAAGTGGTGGTCCTGCAGGCCGTGGACAGCCTCACTGCTGCTGGGTGGCATGAGGCAGATGGCAGTACTGCCGCCGAGCGGCATGAGGCGGATCGCAGCACCGCCCCCTACAAGCAGATAGAACTTAAGGTGCATGCTGCCGCTGGGTGGCATGAGGCGGATGGCCGTACTGCCGCCGAGCGACATGAGGCGGATCGCAGCACCGCCGAAACGGCCACACAATCCACATCCGCACGGGAAGCCTTTTGGAACGACCTGGTAGCAGAGATTAAAAGCCGAATCCGGGTGAATCGTTCGACCCTGATCTTTACAAATACCCGCAGGCACGCGGAAAAGCTGGCTCGTCTGATCAACGAGCAGGAAAATGTGCAGCTGGCCTACGCCCACCACGGATCGCTCTCCAAGGAAATCCGCCTCGTGGTTGAGCGGAAGCTGAAGGCCGGTGAGCTTTCGGCTATTGTGGCAACCAGCTCTCTGGAACTGGGCATCGACATCGGTGCCCTTGATGAGGTACTGCTGGTGCAGACCCCCTTTTCCGTTGCTTCCACGCTGCAGCGCATCGGGCGAGCCGGCCACGGGGTCGGTGAGGTGAGTCGGGGCCGATTGTACTGTACCCATGGCAGGGATTTGCTGAACGCAGCCCTGATGGCGCGGAGCATTGTTGATCAGGACATCGAGGAGATCCATCCTATAGAAGCTCCTTTGGATTTGCTGGCTCAAATAATCCTTTCCATGACCGCTGTACAGACCTGGCAGGTCGACGATCTGTTTGGCATCTTGAGAACCAGCAGTCCTTTCCACGATCTGCCGCGCAAACACTTTGACTTAGTGCTCGAGATGCTGGCCGGTCGTTATGCCGATCAGTATCTTCGGGAACTGAAAGCTCGCGTGTCCTGGGACAGGCTGGAGAACACGGTTAGAGCGCGACGAGGAGCACTGCCACTGATCTATCGCTCTGGAGGAACAATACCGGATCGCGGATACTACGATCTCCGGCTCCAGCACAACGCTGCCAAGATCGGAGAGTTGGATGAAGAGTTCGTATGGGAGCGCAAGGTCGGGGATACCTTCAACTTGGGCACCCAGAACTGGAAGATCGTCCGCATCGATTCAAAGAACGTCGAGGTGATACCCTGGAGCGGCCCGATCAACATTACCCCGTTCTGGCGAGCCGAAAAAGCAGGCCGGGATTTCCACTTCACCGAAAAACTCGGCATGTTTCTCGAGGAGTGGAACGACAGACTCCAGCGTACCGAGGAGATAAAGGATGTGCTTATTTCTCGGTATTCTCTCGATGAAGTCTCGGCTGAAGGCTTAATTGCCTTTCTCAAGCGGCAGAGAGCTGCTACGGACTGTGATCTTCCCCATCGCCATCACCTGCTCGTCGAGCAGGTGGAAGGACCGCTCGCTCAGGTGTCCTTCGGTAGAGTCATCCTTCATACCTTGTGGGGCAGCCGGGTTAACTATCCCTTCTCCCTTATCCTCGAAGCAGCCTGGCGAAAGAACCACCCGAAAAGCGGTATCGAGGCGCTGGCTGACGACGACTGTGTGCTGATCATCCCCTCGGATCCCGATGGCTTCTCAGTCGATGAGCTTCTTTCGTTTGTTCAACCGGCTGCGGTGCAAGCACTGCTTCAGGAGAGTCTGGAGGGAAGCGGCTTCTTCGGAGCCCGCTTCCGGGAAAATGCAGGAAGAGCTCTGCTACTACCCCGCTCGAATCTGGACAGGCGGATTCCCCTGTGGCTGACCCGCATGCGAGCTAAAAAACTTCTCGAGAGTGTGGCGGGTTACGGGGAGTTCCCCATCCTGCTGGAGACCTGGAGAAGCTGCCTTCAAGATGAGTTCGATCTACCATCCCTCAAGATAGTGCTGGGCGAGTTATCTCGAGGGCAGATACGCCGCAGTGAAGTCCGAACCACTGTACCTTCCCCCTTTGCGGCAAATATCAGCTGGATCCAAACCAATCAACACATGTACCAGGGTGATGGTGTGACCTCCAGCGGTGTCTCTGCCATTCAGAGTGAAGTGATTCGGGAGGTCCTCTACTCCACACAATTGCGACCCCGCATCGCTCCAGAGTTGGTGGAACAACTTCGATCGAAATTACAGCGGACCGCTCCGGATTACGCCCCGGCACCCGGACAGGAGCTTCTCGATTGGGTGAAGGAGCGGCTGCTGATTGAGGACAGCGAATGGGACGGATTGTGTGAAGCCGTTCGGCGGGACTACGACCTGGAAGAAGAGACCGAACAACACCTTATAGAGAAGCTGGTTCGCTATCGTCTGCCAGGTGCGGAGGCATGGGTCGTATCGGCCATCGAGCAGATGCCGAGAATTCTGCGCGCGGTTGGATTCGGCAGTGGTCGGAATCTTGATGAGCTGATCGGGATGGTGGAGGTGGACGGGGAACGCTTCTCTCAGGATTCTCTCGGTCGGATTCGGGAATTCGCCGTTACAGGTAGCTCCGCAGAAGGGGAAGAACAACAGCATCTCTCGGCCATGTTGGCCGAATGGCTGCGCTTCTATGGTCCAGTTCCTTTGCACTGGATCAGCCGCTGTTTTGGATTGACCCCCTCCAGACTCGAGACTGTCCTGGACGCACTGGTTGAGAATGGGACCGTGATCGTGGATCAGCTGACCAGGGAGGCTACCCTACCGCAGGTCTGCGATGCGGAAAATCTGGAGATTCTGCTCCGTCTCACTCGAAAAGGTGCTCAGGTCCCCTTCACGGCTCTGAGCCTGGATTATCTTTCACTGTTCCTGGCGGTTCAACAGGGACTGATCGGACGGCAGGGGCTTCGGCAGGGCGGCGGCCCGAAAGATCTGCGGCCGGTCCTGGAGAGCCTGTTCGGCTATCCAGCCCCGGTTCGACTTTGGGAGGAGGAAATTTTTCCTACGAGGCTCAAAACTTATCAGGGTTCCTGGCTGGATCAGCTGCTGCAGAGCAGCGAGCTGCAGTGGTGCGGCTGTGACGGACGGCGAATCGCCTTCTGCTTCTCCTCGGATCTCGAGCTCTTTCTTGAATCGGAGGATACGGACCAATCGCGGGATCTGGCCGGGTTGTTGCCCTCCCTCCGGGGCAAATTCAGCTTCTGGGATCTGGTGGAACATTCGGGCTTTCCGCCCTCCGACACCACGCGAACGATCTGGGAGCTGGTCTGGAAAGGAAAGCTGGCCGCGGATTCCTTCGACGTGTTGCGCAAGGCCGCAGCGGGAGGCTTTCGTATCCCCCTCGAATCGACCGGAGGTGCCCGGATGAAGCCAAGGTCCGGCCGAAGATCCGGTGGACGAAGTTACGACCGCTGGCGATCTTCCCACCCTCTTTCGGGAAGCTGGTTCGGCATCGGTGTTGAAGGCGAGCCAGACGCCCTGGAAGAGCAGGAGCTGGCCAGGGATCGAGTACGCCAACTCCTGCAGCGCTATGGGATACTGTTCCGAGAGCTATTGGCTCGCGAGCTGCCGCCGCTCCAGTGGTCACGGCTGTTCCGCACGCTGCGGATCATGGAGCTCTCCGGTGAGATTCTCAGCGGCTACTTCTTCGAGGGTATTCAAGGATTGCAGTTTATAAGCCAGCGGGCGTTTCGTGTTCTTCAGAGGGGATTGCCCGAAGAGGTGATCTATTGGATCTGTGCCGCCGATCCCGCCTCTCCCTGTGGATTGGGTCTACCGATAGCAGGACTTCCGGCCCGACTGGCTTCCACTCACCTCGTCTTCCACGGAAGCAGGCTGGGGGTGGTGTCGAAGAGGCGGGGTGCCGAGTTGGAGCTGCAGGTCTCTCCCGAGCATCCATCCCTGCCACGTTATCTGCGCTTATTCGATGATCTGCTCAGCCGTGATAGCGGATCCAGAAAGAGTATCCGGGTTGAACAGATCAATGGTTCCCCGTCCCGGGAAAGTCCCTACAAGCGGGTATTTCTAGAGCACGGTTTCGTCGAAGAGTACAGGGGGCTGATCCTACGGGCCGGGTATTGAGAAGATTTATCGGGTCTCGTGGAACGTCTGTATCTCCCTCTTCCAACGTCGGAAGACGAAAAAATCACGAAGCTTGAAGCGTTCCTTCGTGCCCATCGCCAGCCAAAGCTTGTCCCCCGGCTTCGGATCATTCGGGGTGAAGGCGACCAGGTAGTAGGTACCGGATCGGGGTAGTCTCCGGGTTACCTCGATGTGGATCCAGGATTCCGTGTCCGTAAAGTGTTCGTGAAAGAATCGCGGCTCTTTATGACTATAGTAGATCTCTCCTTCCAGATTGCTCGGAACCTGGAAAGGTAACTCCCCAGCCTCGATCCCAGGCCCCGGGAGACCGGGACCGATCAACGCTATGTGGGGCCGGTAGTATTTGAGGCGATCGATCACCGGCACGCCGACACTGAAATAGATCTCCTGGTTCTCCTTTCCCTCAAAGCGAAACCAGACCTGAGGCCGTTCCACCTCCAGGGTTCCGTAATATACCTGGGAGACATCCGGTCTGTCTATGTTCAGGGCGCGGTCGTAACGGTCGGGTTGTTCTTCGGCTTCGATGGGCCGGTGGCCCCAGACCTGTACACAGGAAAAAACCGTCAGAATCGTGAAGGCTGAAACCACAGACTGATAGTTCATCCGTGGTCATCAGCATACACCGGCCACGACGGCCCCGTCTATGAAATCCGATTGAATAATCCCATACAACTCTTGGGCCGGTCACCACGATTCAAAGAAGGTTGACATTCGTGCTTCGGTTTGGCACGTGTCGACACGGGTAATTCGGGGGGTTGAAATTCTCGGGACAAATCGAAATAGTAGGAATCGCGATGAAACAAGCAGAGTGTAAGGGTGATCATCAGGGACATCTATGTGTTCTGGCCAGCAACGACCAGTTTGACAAAATCAAGCAGCTGACTCAAAAACCGGAGTATATCTGCTTCAACTGCGGACGGGTTGCCGACTGCGACGACAACCTCTGCAATCCTATGTCCCTAAAGGACTAAAAAGGGGCTGTTGCCTAAGAAAGGCAGCAGCCCCACAGGTGTTGTTACTTGGCAACGATGACTTGAGCTGTAGATTCCACCTCCCCGCTGGCGATGTTCAGTAATCTGGAAAAGATGATATAGTTATTCGTCGTTTCCATCACCGTTCCGGTTACAATGTAATCCGCGGCCAGAAAACGTCCCACCGTCATGGCGTTCAGCTTGTCCGTTAAATCGGCAATCGTATAGCCATGCTGCCTGATTGCAGAGTACAGTGCCTGTTCTCGAATCAAGGATATTGTATTGATTCGGGCGATCTCCGTGCACAAGTTTTTAATGTGGTTCCGAAAGGAACGCTGCGGTGTCAGGGATTGCGCTTCAACGTCGCTGATGAAGTCACGGATTCGAGCCTCAGCCAATTGCAACTCCCTTCCCAGTGTCTCCAGATAATTGTCGAGGATCCTTATCTCGTCTTCGAAGCCCCGATTGTCCAGTCGCATTCTGGCGTTGACCAGTTCTTTCTTGGTGTCCGAAGCCAGCTGCATCACCCGTGACAGATTCTGCTGGCTTTTGTTGGAATAATAGAGCTCCCCGATCGTTTTGAGATTCTGTGCGAGGTGTAACATTGTTCCCGATCGAAGTACCATGCCGTCGGAAAACCCGGTTACCGGAAAGGGAATGTCCACGAAGCTGGCCTGAATGATATGGGGCCCCGATTTGAGCTCGTTGCCATAGACATCCTGGTACTGAATCGTAAAACGAGCGAGGTCGAAGGTACCGGTCATTCGTTGGGGCTGGATCCGCACATGAGCCAGGATGGTCTCATGGTCCCCGTGGTGGAAGGTTCGTTGGTAGTAGTGGACAGTGTCGCCGCTGCGACGGTTCTCGTATCCCCAAGTGTCGAGAATGTCTACGTCAACCAGAAACTCCAGTTTCATTACGAGGTTAAGCGCCAGAGGTACAGCCATCCTATCCAGCTCGCTGCCGAAGGTTTCCTCCATTTCTTTTCTGTCCGATATGAAACGTGAGCTCCCGCCACCCAGTCTGGCCATTTTGACCATGAGATCAAGATCAAAGGATTTCCCCACGCCGATCGTGGAAATCGTAACCCCTTGAGCACAGAATTGCTCTACTACATCCAGGATACTTCGGTGGTCATTGCCGCAGGTGTCCTATCCGTCGGAGAGAAATAGGACCCGGTTGGTGTATTCCCGATTGAGGTTTTTCAGCACCTCCAGACAGCCGAGTTGCAGCCCATCGAGAATGTTGGTACTCCCCGCCGGCCGGATCGAGTGCACGGTTTGCTTGAACCGCAGTCGTTTCTCATTGGAGTCCATCTTTGCAGCAGGATACACGACTTCCGCCTGATTGTCGAAAATGACAAGAGAGACATAATCGACACTGCGTACCTGCTCGATGAAGATGTTGAAGGCGTCCTTCACCCAATTGAGTTTGTCCGCATCCGCCATAGAACCGCTGTGGTCGATGACAAAGGCCAGATTCATTGGCTGCAATTCCTCAAAGTCGATTTTTCGACCCTGAATCCCGATCTGAATCACCTCTTCCTGGCCGCCAATTGAAATCTGATGGTGTCCGCTGTACATAGAAACGTCCAGAGTCGACGAAGATGGCAGCGGGCGTGGTCCACGCTGGCGATGTACGAATCGATATGCACTTCATCCGGCGGAATGATCAGACCGCGGGTAGCCAGATAGTTCCCTCGTGAGGAGGACCCGGCGGCACTTTCTGCCGCAGCCCCGGCCCAAACGCCGGAAGAGCTCAGACAAAGCAGAATCACCAAGTACAGTAATCGTTTCATCACATTACTCCTTCCTGTGATAGTGTCAGAGAACCTGTACAGATTCTCGGGAATATATCGACAAGAACCGTGGTAGTTTCTTACGTTATAGAGAGATATTAAGAACCATGTAGTAATGCATATTTTTTCCGATCCCGACTGCCGGCTTTTCATAGGGCACAGGCTGTACTATTATGACATGGAATTAAACCATCTTGGATTGTCAACAATCTAAGGGAACAGATGCACTGATGGGAGGCGCCGGTGAAAGCCGCAGTCCTTAGCGAGCCGGGGCAAGTCGAAATCAGAGAAATTCCAATCCCCGATATTCCCAATCCCGATTGGGTCCTGGTCAAGACTCAGGCCGTGGGGATCTGCGGCTCAGAGATCAGTGCCTTCGAAGGTACCCACCCCTTTCGCAAAGCGCCGGTGATTCTGGGCCATGAGATGTCCGGCACGGTGACTGATGTCGGTCGGAATGTCGGCCGCGTGAAAGTCGGTGAGCGGGTGGTGGTCGATCCCCAGTGGGTCTGCGGAGAATGTCGCTACTGCAAATTGGGGGATCTGAACCTGTGTCCGTCCAAGAAATTCCTGGGTACCGCGGATTGGCCTGGTGGTTTTGGCGAGTATGTGGCTGTTCCTCAAACGACGCTGTTCCCTCTCCCCGATTCTCTCTCCTTTGCCCAGGGCGCAGCCATCGAATCCCTCTCGGTCGCCGTTCACATTGCAGGGCGGGCGGCCTTGAATGCCGGACATACTGCGGGTGTGTTAGGCTGCGGCTCCATCGGAGGGCTGTTTTCCGCGGTTTCCCGGCACATCGGTGCCGCTCCGATTGTCGCTGCGGATATTCACCAACATTGCCTCGATACCGGCTGTAAACGCCTGGGTGCCAGCCACGGATTTCTCCTCCCGGACCCTACCTTCCGATCCAGGGTATCCGACATCACAGACGGAGAGGGTCTGGACGTCGTGGCGGTATGTGCGGATGATGCAGCGCTTTTTAACCTAGCCCTAGATATCGTAAAGAAGAGAGGGATCGTCGTCATCGTCGCCCTGTTGACCGAACAGGAGCTGCAATTCACGGCCTATTCGATCATCCATAAGGAAGCAAATATCATCGGTACCTATGCTGCCAACCTCAATGATTTCCGTCAGGCCATCCAATTGGCGGGCACGCAGCAGGTGGATGTTGCAGCCATTGTCACTCATGAGCTCCCAATAGAACGGGCGCAATTGGGATTCGAGCTTGCCAGCACAAAGCAGGACGGCGCCATCAAGGTGGTCATGACCTTTTCGTGAGGAGAGACATTTCGGGTTGCCGCTTAAGGTCCGGAACGGGTAGATTGAGGGATTGGTTGAGCAAACTGACCGTTGTCTGTGATCTCAGCCGTTTTGGGGAATTCCGGGAGAAGTTCAGGTGATTACCGTCAAGGGCAAGCAGATGGAGTGGCATAATAATCTTACCCTCCGGATTGTATTGGAGCGGGTGGGAATGTACGGAAAGCTGGTTTACGTCCAGGTGAATGACAAGCGGATTAATATTTCGGATTGGGACATCTACGCGATTCCCGATGGTGCCAAGATCGATATCTTTCCCATGGTGTTGGGCGGCTGAAAACAGCGGGCTGCGCCTGATCTATGGATTCACCCAGTAAGTTCGGGCGTTCCCACATACTGACAAGGATTAAAGCCTTTTACTTCTTCTTCTATGCCGCCACCGGAGCTGTCGTTCCTTTTTTAAACCTTTATCTTGCCAGGGCCGGCCTGAGCGGTACGCAGATCGGGATTGTTACCGGTGTCTTCCCTGTGGTGCTGATCTTTGCCGCCCCATTTTGGGGCATACTCAGTGACATGACTCGATGGCACCACCGTATCCTCCACCTCGCGCTGGCTGCAACCATGCCCTTTTTAATCGGCATAGCCTTCAGCCGGAATGTCGCGACGCTTCTGTTTCTGATGATCGGCTTCGCCGTGTTCTACGCACCGGTAATGCCCTTAATCGACAATCTAGCATTACAGATACTCGCTGACAAACCGCACGGCTACGGCCGCCTACGGGTCTGGGGAGCCATTGGCTGGGGTGTTTCTCCACCCCTTGTTGGTCTTCTGATAGATATTGCGGGGATCAGGATTCCGTTTCTGTTCTACCTTATCCTTATGTCTGTTTCTGTATTCATGGTCTTTACTATTCCTCGGCGCCAGGTCAGTCTTCGAAAACCATCACGTTCCGGGATCGGGGCTCTCCTCTCCAATACTTCGTGGCAGCTTTTTCTAGTTTGTGTGTTTCTAGTGGGGATCTGTTCTTATATCCTGGAGCACTACTTCGTTCTCTATCTGGACGGCCTGGGGGGGAGCGAGAGCAACTTTGGAATCTCTATTACCATGGCCTCGGTCAGCGAGATTCCCATATACTTCGTGGCCGTTTTGCTCATTCGCCGTTTCGGCCCCCGTGGATTGCTGCTCTCAGCATTCGGCATCTATGCGGTCAGAGCCTTCCTCTATGCACAGATCAGTGTTCCCGTATGGGCGATACCGGCCCAGCTTCTTCATGGCCCCACCTTTAGCGCTCTCTGGGCCGGAGCAGTAGCCTATGCTTCTCAACACTCTGGAGAGGAACTGGGAGCGACCGCGCAGTCTCTGTTCAACAGTGTATTTATGGGAATATCAGCTTCCGCGGGAGCGCTAATAGGGGGAGTTCTCTATGAGCACCTGGGTCTGGTCCAAACCTTCAGAATTTGCGGGCTGCTTTCTCTTTTTGGATTCTTTGCGTTCCTCTTTCTGGGAGGTGGAGACAGTCGGAACGTCCGGCTCTTTCGAAAGCGCCCTCCGTGAGCAGCTCGAGACATATTGGGCTGGCAGGGCGGAGTTCAATCCGAACTTTTCAGAAAATAATGATGATCGCAGCAGGCATCGCCGTCCATCAGTTTTTGGGTAATCTCAAAATCCAATCTGTCGTTAAAGGCTTCGATCATCGGTTTGTCTGCCTCACAAAAGAAAGCCCCATTTCC
This sequence comes from Spirochaetaceae bacterium, assembly GCA_020353535.1. Lineage (GTDB taxonomy): Bacteria > Spirochaetota > Spirochaetia > SZUA-6 > DRHE01 > JAFGQJ01. Next base: position 2,349,233 of record CP070696.1, read on the forward strand.
GGCTTGCCAAGTTTGCGAAAAAAAAATGGCCCAGGGACAGGCAGTAAATCTAAAACGCACGCTTGTTTTGCTGGACTCTACGATTTCGTAGTGCGCTCCCTTGAGCACGATGGAAGTCAACCAGCGCACGTACGTTTCGAGGCTTCGGTCGGGTAATTTTTCGTACTCTTTTGTCCAGCCCTCGAGCATGGCATCCAAAAAAGCGGTTCGAGCCAGCTCGAATCCATCCTGGCCGTACTTTTTTTTCATTTCATCGATCGTTCGACTGTAAAGAGCGGCGAAAAGCTCCACAACCGCGGCTTCTCTCTCTTCGGCTTCGGACCGTGATTTTATAGGCGACGGATCGGTCATATAGCGCCTCCCGCTTCTCTTTTTGAAAAGTGATTTTTATTATATACATGGCGGGTAGCGGCCGCCTCAGCCAAAGCTTATGCGGTGGATGCTTCGTCCCCCGTCCATACCGACCACTTGACCCGTTACGAAATCAAACCGTGAGGAACAGAGCAGACAGATCATCTGTGCTACTTCGTCCCTACGAACCAGTCGGCCGAGGGGAGTCGCGGCCACGGACCGGCGGGCAAAGTCGGACGCTGGATCCAGATCTTCGTTGTCTGCCATTAGATCAGGGGCCACAGCGTTGATGCGTACCTCCGGAGCCAGTTCTAGCGCCAGGGCTTCTGTCAGGTAGAGCACTCCTTGCTTGGCCAGACCGTATACCGAGTGACTGCGGTGGTAGGCGTCGGAGGCTGCCACGTTGACGATACATCCCTGGCCCCGCTCCTTCATCCTCCGCCCGGCGGCGCGGGCAAGCAAGTAGGTTGCCCGAACGTTGGTGGACATAATGTCATCGAATACTTCGTGAGGCATGTTTAGGAATGGCTGGTCATCGTAGGTGCCGAGATTGTTAATCAGAAGGTCGATCGGCCCTAATCGCTCCCAGGCATCCTTGACCAGCTGCTCCGCCTGATCTGGATCGCGAAGGTCCGCCTGCAAGGCCACTGCCCGCAGACCCGCCGTCTCCAGCTCTGAAACCAATTCCTGAGCGGCTTCTGCCGAGCGATTGTAATTGATCGCTACGTTCACCCCGAACCTCGCGAGCACACGGCAAATTGTCACTCCTAGCTTCCGCGAGGCTCCGCTGACCAGTGCACATTTCCCGCGCAATTCCGTCTCAACACTCATGCGAGGAGCCTATGCTTGTCTGTTGAAATGATCAAGGCCTTGACCATGCTAACCCCTGCCCTATAATCAAGGAGAAAAGCACCCTTATACGACCCGTGTACAACCGCTGTGTTTCGGGATCCCGTTGATTGGAAACGATGACCGGAGGTGGCAATGTCAGTTAAGATCGCCTTTATCGGCGCGGGTAGCATCGTGTTTACGCGCAACCTTCTAAGCGACATCTATTTATACCCAGAGTTAAAGGATTCCACGATCGCCCTTATGGATGTGGATCAGGAACGTTTGGATATGGCCAAGATGGTTGCCGAGGAGCTCAAGGTCGAACGGGGCTGCGGCGCTGCAATCGAAGCGCATCTTCGGCTGGAGGAGGCGCTTCGGGGAGCGGACTATGTGGTCAACGTGGTTCAGATCGGCGGCAAGGAGTCCACTCGCATCGATTTCGATATTCCGGAAAAGTACGGACTCAAACAGACCATCGCCGATACGCATGGGATCTGCGGAATGATGCGCTTCTTGCGGACGGTACCCCACCTGGAAAATCTCTGCCGCTGTATGCAAGAGCTCTGTCCGAATGCATATCTGCTGAACTTCACAAATCCCATGTCCATGTGCCAGTGGTATATCCACTCGATCTCTGATCTTCAGACCATAGGTCTGTGTCATTCGGTACCTGGCACGATCGAAGAGCTGGCTCGCTATGTCGAGGTTCCGGTCGAAGAGATTAACTTCCTGGTAGCTGGCATCAACCACATGGCTTGGGTACTGCGATTCGAGCGTAAGGGCAACGATCTGTATCCCAAACTTTACCAGGCGATGGATGATCCCGAGATATGGAAATGGGACCCGGTACGCTTTGAGATAATGCGTCATTTTTCCTATTTCGTTACCGAATCTTCGGAGCACATGGCGGAATACGTTCCTTATTTCATCAAGGATGAAGAAACGATCCGAAGGCTGAATATTCCGATCCGAGAATACGTATCGCGGGTTGAGCTCAACGAACGGGCTTTCGAGGCCGAACGGGCCTACTACTTGAAGGGTAAGGAAGAGATGAAGGGGGTAGCAGGGAAGATGACCCGTGAGTATTACCGAGCACAAGGAAAGCCGGATTTTGATGAGATAGATGAGGAGGAATCGGCGAGCCAATCACGGGAGTACGCGGTTCAGATCATTCATGCTTTGGAAAGCGGAATCCCTACCACGGTCTACGGAATAGGTCCCAATAAAGGCACTATTGCGAGCCTGCCGAACGACTGTATGGTTGACACTCCCCGTTATGTGGACCGAAGTGGCGTTCATCCTCTGGTTGTAGGGGAGCTTCCGCCTCAGCTGGCCGCGCTGATCCTGCCCCAGATCAACATGCAGCGTCTGGCTGTGAAAGCCGCACTGACTCGGGAAGCCAAATACATTCATTATGCCAGTCTGATCGATCCACTGGCATCCTCGGTTCTCGGCATGGATCAGATTCATGATCTGACAGAGGAGCTGATGAACGCACATCGATCCTATCTACCTGATTTTCACTGATCATAAAGAAAGGAATGAAACAGATATGAGCGAAGAGAAGCAGGGGATCTACAAGCTATTTCTAATGAAACCCAAAGATGCCTGGTATCGTCTGTCGAAAGAAGAGCAGCGGAAGCTGGTCAAGAAGGACACAGAGCTTTCCGAAAAAAGGATGAGGGAACTCGGCGGACGAAATGTACTTATCTGCGATTGCTTTTGGTCAACCGAAGACTGGCTGTTGTTCGGAGTGGAGGAGTATCCGGATATCGAGAGTGTTCAGAAAAGCACCGCCTGGTTTCGGAAATCAGGGTGGTTCAAATACTTCGAATCCAGGATCATTTTAGGCACCGCTGAGATGCCTGCAGAGTTGAAGTTTGAAGGAGACGACCACTAGTTCTCGCTTTTCTTACAATCACCGCTCGGGTATTGAGCGGTCTGGTATTTTACTCGCGGTAAAGATTCAGAATGGCGAGGGTATCTTCTCGATCGGGTCCTTCTTCATTGCGGTCAACACGGCTTGCGATTTCCGCGAAAAGGTTTGCACCGATTCCCAGAGCTTGCATGGTGACCGGACAGCCGATTCGCCGCAGCCATTTTCGGAAAGCGTCGATTCCTTTTAGAGCCATGTCGACCTCGGGCTCTTCCCGCACCAGGCCCAGCACTTCTGTGGCAAAACGCGCCGTGGTATAGGGAAAGCGATCTACGTAGTAGCGCATGACTGCGGGCAAGATCACGGCCAAGCCGGCTCCATGAGCGTGATCGGAAAACCCGGCCGCCTCCGTATCAATGATATGTGCAGGAATATCGCTGGAAGACAGACCGGTGTCAAATATACTGCTGCAGGCCAGCGACCCGGCCCAGAGCAGAGTGCTTCGGGCGTCGTAATTCATCGGTGTCGCCTGCGCCTGTTCCACAGCCTCCATCACCGATCTCATCAGTGCTTCTTTGAAGCGCAGTTGGACAATAGAGGTGGGTTGCCCATTTATATAACGCTCCAGAACATGGGAGATGATGTCCACTCCTCCATAGGCTGTGTACAGAGGTGATACGCTGAAGGTCAGCTCCGGATCGACCAGAGACACCTTGGGGAAGAGGTTTTCGTTCCAGAGCCCAGCCTTGGCGTGCCGCTCCTCGTTCTTGATCACGGTGATACGGTTGTATTCCGAACCGGTGGCAGCCATGGTCACGATCGTCACCACCGGCAGCGCCCGCTTAATAACTGCTTTTTTCTCGAAGAAATCCCACAGGCTTCCGTTGTAGCAGGCGCCGGCGGCGATGGCCTTGGCAGAATCCAAAACACTTCCACCACCGATGCCCAGGACGACCTCAATCCCATTTTCTCTGCAGAGTTCTATACCCTCCAGACAGGTGGCCAAACGGGGATTTGGCAGAACACCAGGTTGTTCCGTCACAGAGACATCTGCAGCCCTTAGGCTGCGCATTACATCGTTGTAAAGACCGGATTTTTTTGCACTGCTCTTGCCCGATACCAGCAATACCCGCTTCCCGTATCGAGCTGTTTCACGCCCTACCTGGTTCGCAACACCGCGTCCAAAGATCAGTTTTGTTGGATTGGTAAACACGAATTCCTGCATATTCCAATACTCCCCATAGCATCATATCGGAATGGAACAATCGGGAACAGCATAAACACTCTCTGTCTTCAAGAATCACGATCGTAGGATTCGTATGTGAAGTTGGAGTAATTTGTTGACACGGTGAAATGTTGATAATAGAATTATTTTGATTTATGGTATTTGGCCGGGGAGAGCCGATCAGGTGTATCGGAATGAAAACCTCTTCGGATTACGGGATTATATAGAACAGGAGGGATACCATGACAAAAAAATGGTTCTGGGTGCTGGCAGCAGTTCTGCTACTTGCAACCGTTGGTCTGAGTGCAGGCGGACAAAAGCCTGCCGCCGAAGCAGAGGGTGCTGCAGAGAAACAGGTTCTGATCTACAACTCCGACTGGAGTGATACCGCCTATCAGAAGGCCGATAAAACCGTGGTGGCGATGTTTCAGGCCGAAAATCCCAACGTTAAGATCATTCACAGCATTATTCACATCGAGGATTTCAAAGCGGCCATCCGTGCCTATCTGGTTGCCTCACCACCTCCTGACGTACTGACCTGGTACGCCGGGAACCGAATGCGCTTCTTCGTCAACAAGGGCCAGATTCTGGACATCAGCGACGTGTTTGAACAGGAAGGCTGGCACAAGGACATGCCTCCGGGCTTCGTCTCCCTTAGCACCTTAAACGACAAGCAGTACTTCGTTCCCACTAACTGGTATTGGTGGGCTATCTACTACAAAAAATCTATCTTCGAGAACTTCGGGCTGGAACCGCCGAAGACTTGGGATGAGTTCATGGAAGTCTGTTCCACCATCAAGGGAGGCGGTATCTCTCCCATTACTATCGGCACCAAATGGCGCTGGACCACGGGGGGGTGGCTGGACTATCTGAACATGCGGGTTAACGGACCCGACTTCCACATCAGACTCTGCGACGGTAACGAAAGTTACGCCGATCCCAAGGTTAAGAAGGTGTTCAACGATGTTTGGGCACCCATGTTGAAAAAGGGCTACTTTGTTCCTGACGCCTCGGCCTACACTTGGCAGGAGGCGGTTAACCTGATGGTTACTGACAAGGCGGCTATGTATCTGATCGGGCAGTTCATTGAAACCGCCTGGCCTGAAGAGATGAAAGACGATCTGGATTTCTTCCAGGTTCCCATAATCGATCCCAGCGTTCCGATCGGTGAAGATGCACCTACCGACGGGCTGTTCGCACCGGCCGGTACGGAAAATCCTGAGATGGCCAAGAAGTTCCTGGCCTTCTCCGGTTCCGTCAGGGGTCAGGAAGTCTGGGTAAAGCAACTCGGTCGAATGGCCACACACCGAGGTGTGGATTCGTCGTTGTATACTCCTGTACAAAGGAAGGGAAACGAGCTGATCAACACGGCCGACTTTATCGCCCAATTCTACGACCGAGATACGACACCGCCCATGGCCGATAAAGGCATGGACGCTTTCATGGAGTTTTGGGATAATCCGGACAACGCCAACGAGATCCTGGAGCGGCTGGACGAGCAGCGCAAGGATTTCTTCGCTCAATAAACCGGAAGACTATGTAGAACAATTCTAAAGCCGGGAGCCTCAAGCATTTCTCGAGGCTCCCGAGCTTTCATGTCGTTGGATAATCGAATACAGTATCCCAGATGATGCATAGAAAATCGCTGTATCACCTGACGCCGTATCTGTTTGTTGCCTTCCCCTTGCTCATCTATACGGTATGGGTGATCGGCCCCATGCTGTACACCTTTTATCTCAGCCTGACCGACTGGGACGGGATTTCGGACATGAACTTCGTCCGCATGGAGAACTACTCCCGTCTATTTCGCGACCGGGTTTTCTACACCGCCTTCCTCAACAACATCAAGTGGATCGCCTCGTTTATCACTTTCCCTGTCGTCTGCGGTCTGGCTCTGGCCATGGCCCTGAACCGCTCGATCCCGGGTGCCAAAGCTTTCAAGGCGATCTTCTTTTTCCCCATGGTCCTGTCCTTTGTGGTCATGGGGCTGATATGGTCCTGGATGTATAATCCGGACAGCGGGATTATAAACTCCTTTCTACGTCTGATCGGTATGGGCGTGCTGACCCAGGGCTGGCTGAGTGATTCCAAACTGGTCATCTGGTCCATCATCTTCACTGGGATCTGGCGTCAGGTTGGCTACGTGATGCTGCTCTATCTGGCCGGTCTGCAGTCGGTGAACACCGATCTGGTGGATGCTTCAAGGGTGGATGGCGCCAACGCCTGGCAATCCTTTCGACAGGTGATCATTCCCCAGCTGGCACCGATTACGGTGGTCGTGGTGGTGATCAGCATTATCGATTCGTTGCGGGCCTTTGATCTGGTTTATGTGATGACTAGAGGCGGACCGTACAATTCTTCCCAAGTGCTAGCGACTTTCATGTATAACGAAGCCTTTTGGAACTACCGTATGGGGTACGGTGCTTCCATTTCGGTCGTTCTGTTTATGATCAGCCTGTTGTTCATATTCGTGTATCTGATTCGCGTGTTCCAAACCGAAACGAGGACCTAGTGAGCTATGGCAGCTGGTAGTCGTTTTTTCCGTTCACCTTCCCGTGTGATTCTTTTTGTCCTTCTTTTTATCGTCTCTGTGGTTTGGCTTGCACCAGTGTTGGCCTCACTGGTCACATCCGTACGAACCTACGATGATATTTTGATCAATGGATTTTTCGCGCTACCGCGAAAGATCGTGTTCAGCAACTTCAAGGAGGCCTGGGTCTTAGGCAAAATCAATGTATATCTGGTCAACAGCTTCCGGATCACGATTCCGACGCTGATCCTGATGCTGTTCTTCTCTTCTCTAACCGCCTACGCCCTGGCGCGCTTCAATTTCAAGGGCAATCGACTCATCTATTTGATCTATGTCGGTGGTATGCTCCTGCCCTTTCAAGTACTCCTGCTACCGGTATTTCGATTAAACAGTGCCTTAGGTATCTACAACACACATTTCGGCCTGATCGCCTTCCACACCGCTTTTCAGTTGGGATTCTGCACCTTTGTGCTGAGAAACTATATGATGACCGTACCCACAGAAATTTTGGAGGCGGCTCGGATAGACGGCTGCAGTGAGTTAAGAATCTACTGGCGGATTATGCTGCCCCTGACCCTGCCGGCCATGGCCGCGCTGGGCACCTTAGAGTTTACCTGGATCTTTAACGACTACCTTTGGGCTATCGTGTTGCTGCGAACCAGTGACCTGTTTCCGGTCAATGCAGGATTGGCCGTGCTACAGGGAACTTGGACCATGGACTGGGCCGTGGTCGTAGCCGGAGCTCTCCTGGCGGCTATTCCCACCATCATCGTATTCATCTTTCTTCAGCGCTACTTTATCGAGGGACTTACCCTCGGCTCCACAAAATAGCTGAGTTTCGGTATTAAAGATCCGACAGCCCAAGCTCAGAGAGGATTTCCTCGGTGGGATTCCCGCTGGCAGGATCCCATCCCCGCGCCTGGTAATAGTGGTCCAGCATCATGTCAAAAGCTTCCGGATTGATCAGGGCGCCCTTTCGCGGCCCCTCCGGAACCGGCTCATAGTGGAAGCGCCATGGTAATTTGTCGTCCCTACGTCCGAAACCTTCCCTGGCGTTGAACAGACGGGTCAACGTGTATATCCGTTCTCCGATCTTGGAGAGACCGTCTTCCGATAGATCCCAACCAATCACTGCGCGTAGAACCTGCGGCAGAGTCGGGTAGTAGTAGAAGTAGGCATCGTGTGTACAAAGCCCCGTACTGTTCAGCCAGGCCATGCGGTTTTGGGTGCTCGCCACCAGTTCGGCCCGCTCTTTCAACTCGGCCTCGTCGTACTCTCCCTTGTCCAAGGAGTGGGTGAAGACCTCTTCGCTGATCCAGGCCCGAAGGTGACACGCTCCCCGATCAGCAGTTGCCAGAGCCAGAGCCATTGCAGGGAAGAGCTTGGGCATGTAGCCGGGATATTCCAGACCCTTGGTGTGGATGGCGTACTTCTCCGCACCATGGCCGATGTCTTCCGCAGCCCGCATCGTGCCCTCACCCAAAAGTCTGCCGATTCCCCTGCGTTCGCCGATCATCTCGATCAAGGCGATCAGCGCTTCACCGTTGCCGAAACGCAGGTCAATCCCATCGACATCGTTTTTGCTCAGGATTCCTTTCTCGTAGCACTCCATGGCGAAAGCCACGGTTGCGCCCGTGGATATGGTATCGATGCCATAGAGATTGCAGAGCAGGTTGGCCTTCAGGATGGTCGGGATGTCGGTGACATCACACACCGGTCCCAGACAGGAGAGGCTTTCGTATTCCGGACCGACCCCCTCAACACCAGCATAAGGTCCATCCGTAACGCCCCGCACGATCCAGCAGGTCTGGACGCATCCAGGACAGGCACGGCTCTTCACATAATGACTGTGAAGCGCTTCCTGCATGGGAATCTGTCGAACGGTTTGATAGTTCCGCCAGGGGGTCACACCGGTGTTGATCTCATCATCTAAAAACTCGTTGGTTCCTTCGAACATCAGATTGTGTTTCATGCCCCAGCGGTTGATCTGGCTTTTCAGTCTGGCGTGTAGTTCCTGACGCAATCCTTTAAGAGTTGCCGGATCAGCAACGGGTACCTTACCCAGTGCACGCACCGCCACCGCTTTCAGGTTCTTGGAGCCCATGACAGCTCCGGTCCCACCCCTGGCCGCGTGTCGCCACTTGTCGTTGCAGATGTTGGCATAGCGGATCAGCTGTTCTCCGCCGGTACCTATTACTGCCACGCTGGCTCGTTCTTCACCGATCTCCTCTCTGACCGCATCATCTGTGTCGTGAGCGTTTTTACCCCAGAGATGCCCCGCAGGTTTGATCTGTACCGTGTCGTTGGTGATCCAGAGATAGACCGGTTTCTCCGCCCGACCCCTGACGATAAGGGCGTCATAGCCGGCCAACTTGAGCTGGGGGCCAAAAAAACCGCTGGCGCTGGAGTCGTTCCAGGTACCCGTGAGGGGTGAACGGGTGGCTACGGAGTACTTGACTCCGCCGGCCAGAGGCGCCCCGGTCATCGGGCCGGTGGAGAACATCAGCACGTTGTCTGGTCCGAGCGGATCGGTACCCGGCTTGATTTCCTGGTACAGAATCCTGGCTGCCAGGCCCTTGGCCCCAAGAAAATCCCTGGGGATCTCAGGATCCAGACTCCTATGTTCAACTTTCCCCGAGCTCAGATCGATATAGAGCAGTTTCTGGACAAATCCGCCGATCATCGGTTACCTTCTCCCTTCGCTTTCCGTTACTGTGCCCTGCAAATCATAGGCGATCCAAAAACAAGGTGTCAACAATTCCCACTGTATGGGCGGATGAAACTCGTTGTCCAGAACACAAGGGATCGACTATAATCGAGCCCGTGAGTCTGCGATCCTTCAAGCGGTTCGACAATATAACCAGCCTGCGACTGCAGGAGTTCGCCCGGGGTCCTGCCAGCCGCAAGATTCTGGCGGTAATTGCCCATTCTGCGGACTCGGTCGTGCTCTTTCCCTGCCTGTTCGCCCTGTGGTGGTGGCACGATTTTTCCTGGCAGAGTATTGTCGTCCCCGTAGCCGTGGGCTTTGTGCTTTCCATTTTGGTCACCTCTGCGGTCAAGTTCATAGTGCGCCGGCGGAGGCCTAAGGGGGAGTGGGGCGCCTTCTACAGAAAAACCGATCCCCACTCCTTTCCGTCGGGTCATGCTTCCCGGACAATCGCCATCACGCTAGTGGTAATGGCGGGGGGATGGTCGCTGTTCGGCGTTGCTCTGCTTCTCTGGTCCCTGTTGGTGGGTCTGTCCCGCGTCATTCTGGGAGTACACTATCTCTACGATGTGATGGCCGGCTATCTTCTGGGGTTGGGAATCGGCGCGGGGATGTGGCTGCTCATGGCTTTCGATATACTCTTTTAGAGGAACTTCATCGTGGGAGAGTCAATACACCTGCCCGTTAGCTGCAACAAAGACTGCGGCGCTGGCTGTCCCCTGATGGCCGATGTTGTCGAAGGGCGGCTGCTTCGAATCCGCGACAATCCTCTGCGCGCAACCCATATGAAAGGCTGTGTTCGGGGCTACCAGATGACCCGGGTCGTGTATCATCCGCAGCGATTGAGCTCCCCTCTGGTGCGCAGCGGTCCCCGCGGTTCCGGCAAGTTTAGGGAAGTCAACTGGGACGAAGCCCTGCAGATCGTGAGTGACGGGCTCCAGCGGATCCGCGCCACCTGGGGGCCGGAATCTGTTCTGAGGCTGGGGGGTTCGGGATCCTGTCGGGGAGCCCTCCACAACACGGCGCTGCTGACGCGGCGTTTTCTCTCGCGATTCGGTGGCTATACGGATATCACGGGAAGCTACAGCTCCGGAGCCGAGAGTTTTGTCGCCCCTTATCTGTTCGGTCCTGGCTACGTCCGACGCACCGGGATCGATGCGGCTACACTGAGCCACTCTCGCCTGATCGTTCTGTGGGGCGCCAATCTGGCGGATACCCGTTTCGGCTCCGAGCTGGCTCCGCGCATCCTTGAACAGCGGCGCAGAGGTGTTCCGGTGATTGCGATTGACCCCCGGCGTTCCCGTACGATAGAGGATCTGGCCGATCGCTGGATATCCGTGCTTCCGGGAACCGATACCGCGCTCATGGCGGCGGTTCTGTATGTGCTTCTCTCAGATGACCTGGTAGACAGGTCCTTTATCAGTAAGTGCAGTGTGGGATTTGAGGTGTTGGAGCGCTATGTGCGAGGACTGGACGACGGACAGCCTAAGACACCCGCCTGGGCGAGGGGAATCTGCGCCACTCCGCAGGAAGCCATTGTGGAGCTGGCCCGCCGATACGGCAGAATCAAGCCAGCAGCTCTCATTCCGGGACTTTCCATCCAGAGAACGATCGGCGGGGAGGAGGCGATCCGCATGTCCGTTGCGCTTCAGCTCGCGACGGGCAACATCGGGATTCTCGGCGGATCTTCGGGTTCCAATGTATGGGGTCGTCTGCCCGAGCCACGATGCCCACAACTGCCGGTACCTTCGCTGCCACGACCGGCCCAGATTCCCGTGTACTGCTGGCCCGATGCCGTTCTCCAAGGGAAAGCGGGAAGCTACCCCACGGATATCAAAGCCATATACAGCGTCGGCGGGAACTACATCAGTACGGGAAGTGATGTACATAAAAATATACGGGCTTTCGAAAGCGTGGAGCTGGCGATTAGCCATGACTACTTCCTGACGCCAACAGCCTGCTACTGCGACGTGGTCCTGCCGGTGACCACTTATCTGGAACGAGGGGATATCGTATATCCGAATACCAATCACCTGCTCTATTCCCACAAGGTGATCGAGCCGGTGGGACAGGGGAGAAACGATTACGATATCTTCTGCCAGCTGGCTGACCGTCTGGGCTTCGGTCAAGCCTTCTCGGAAGGACGGAGCGCCGAGCAGTGGCTCGAACATTTTATGGCCGACTCCGAAATTCCGGATGTTGATGAGTTTCGCCGCATCGGGATCTATACGGGGGCGGAGCAGGAGCGCTGTGGCCTGTCCGAGTTCGTGTCTGATCCGCAAGCTCATCCTCTGGATACGCCGTCCGGAAAAATCGAAATTGCCTCGAAAGCCTATGCCGATCTTGGATTCACCGATATTCCGAGCTGGCGCGGTTATCAGCCGACTCTTGAGTATCCGCTGTATCTGATCACCCCCCACGCCCGCTTCCGTATCAACTCCCAGTACGCCAACGATCCCTGGTTTGTACTGCGGGAGAAGCAGCGGTTGTGGATGAATCCGCGGGACGCGGAGGCTCGCGGAATCGAAGATCAGCGGGTAGTAGAGGTGGAGAGTCCTCAGGGCAAGATGCGTATTCCGGTCCGGATCACAGAGGGCATCATGCCCGGCGTGGTGTGCCTGCTGGCTGGAATGTGGCCCCGGATCGGGGCGGATGGCATCGAGACGGCCGGAGCGGCGAACGTCCTTACCTCGACGGTTCCGACGCAACCCAGCCAGAGCTCCCGGACCCACTCGGTAGCGGTTCAAGTGCGGCCGGCTTAGGTGCGGTCGGCCTATGTGTGGCCGGCAGAGGCGCGAACGTTGCAGTAAATCGGGAGGTTGGATCCCTCAGCCACGCAGCCAGCGGGGAATGCGTAGCAACAGGACAATACCGATCGCAGCCATCGTTACCGCCAGGGTCACCAAGACGGCCCGGCTGGGTGGGGAATCCACGGCCAGGCGCTTGATCAGGATGCCGAGAAAAGCCCACAGGATCACCAGAGCGTAGAACAGATCATTGCGAGTGAACAGCACGGCTATCGTGATCAGGGTCGCTACGATCAATACGACTACGGTCCACATGACCTCTGAGGCGCCGAAGCGGTTCCAGCCGATATGCACTAAAACCGCTGTAGCATTGGCTATGGTAGCCACGGTGATCCAGCCCAGATACACGCTGAAAGGAAGCTGTACGAGCAGTCTCTCCCTCCATGAGATGGTTCGTGCTCCTATCCCGAGACGAAGATAGATGGCCAACAGGCTCGCCAGGAGGACCAGCATCACAATCAGAGAGGCTGAAACCCGCTGGTAGTGCCAGAGAAAGATCCAACCGATATTCGCCGCGGAGGCCAGGATAAATAGAGGTCCAATTCTCTGCAGAAATTCGGTGGTGTTTCTACTCGGTGCGGCAATCTGATATACGGCGAAGATCGCCAGCAGAAGATAGATTACCCCCCAAATGGAGAAAGTCAGTCCGGCGGGCACAAACAGGTTTGGATACAAGTCGGAGAGCTCGCCGGTTGTTTTCCCGTTGATAGGCAGGGCGTTGGCCATTGCGTTAACCGCGATTGTAGCCAGGAAAGCGAGGAGATTGAGGGATTTTAAAATCCAGAGAGTGGTTGGCTTTGTCATGGAAGGATTCCTCCTTGCGGTCGATAGGACTTCTCTCGAGTATAAATCTTCTGTGTAGAGCCTGGCAATGCGGATTTTCGGCTTGGCTGGACATTCGAGATTGCCTTGACAGTCCCGGAGCGACTCTGTTAGGGTAGCTGTTGACCTTTCAGCGGAAGGCGGTGAGAGACCGCCGCGGACGCGCCACTGTAACCGGGGACGAACGCTCGTTGTTGCAGCCACTGGGAAACTGGGAAGGCTTGAGCGCAGAGGATAATCCGGAAGCCAGGAGACGTTGAGGCCTCGCTTCAAAGTTAGCAGGGCTACGCCTGCACGCGAGAGACTTGCAGGAGGTGTTCCATGAATATCCACGGAACTCGGATTTGTCTCCAGCGGACCTTTCGACGGCCCCTGTTTCTTGCTCTGAGTGTTTTTATGCTCGTCTGTGCACTGGGTCTTGCCGTCGGGCAGCGGGAGCCGGGCGGGCAAACCTCGTCCCCCGGGGGCAGCCCTACGGAAACGGCCTCCGGCTCCTACCCAGTGGAAATGGCGGATGACACCGGGTATACAGTTCGACTGAATAGCAAGCCGGAGAGGATTATCTCCCTCACCTCCTTTACTGACGATATCCTCCTTGATCTGATCGAACATCGCCGTTTGATCGGTGTGACAAACTACAGTAAAGATCCGGCGATCTCCAATGTCGTAGATAAAATCGCCGATGTTCCTCATAAGCTGACCATAAACGTAGAGGTGATCCTTTCCCTTCAGCCGGACTTAGTCTTTGTCGCCAACTGGAGTGAGGCCGACAAAGTAGCGCAACTGAGGGATGCGGGTATTCCCGTCTACCTGATCGCCACGGGGCTGAGCGTGGAGGTGATCCAGAATAAAATCAGAACCATCGCCCGACTTGTGGATGCCGTGCATGAAGGCCAGGCCATGATCGAGGAGATGGACGGGAGGCTGGCTGAAATCCAGCGCAAGGTTTCGACGATACCAGAGCAGCAGCGGCTTACCGTTATGGATTTTGCCACCTGGGGTTCTGCTCAAGGAGCCGGTAGCTCCTGGGATGAGGTCATCAGGCGAGCCGGTCTGATCAACGCGGTTGGTCAGTTCGCTGCCGATGAATGGGGGCAGGTTCCCCTGTCCAAGGAGAAAATTCTGGAACTCGATCCGGACCTGCTCATTCTTCCTGGTTGGGTTTACGGGGATCCCGGCGGAGCCGATGCATTTTACCAGCTAACATTGGAGGATCCCGCCCTGCAGGGCTTGTCGGCCATGCGCCAGGGCCGGGTATATCAGATGCCCGAAGGGCTGAAAGCGGCGACCTCCCAGTACATCGTCGATGCAGTCGCATATCTGGCTCGGCTGGCATATCCCCAGCTGTTTCCAGACTAGATAAATCCTCCCGGAAAGAAGTAGAACATGTTAGGTCCAAGCATGTCAGGCGGGTAGAGCTCTGTGAGAAGACGTAAAACTGCGGTTCTGTTGTTTCTCATCCTCTTGTTCGCAGTGGTGATTGTTCTTTCCATCGGCAGCGGAGCTGTTCGGGTACCGCCGCGGTCCATCCTGCGGTTTGTCCTCCGCGGCGTCGGCTTTGCTTCCATCCAAGCTCCCCCGCAGATGCAACGGGACATCCTCTTCTATATTCGTCTGCCCCGAATACTGGCTGCCGGGGTGGTGGGCTCAGCCCTGGCCATGGGGGGTGTGGCCATGCAGGGATTGTTTCGCAATCCCATGGCCAGTCCAGATATCCTGGGTGTGTCCACCGGGGCTAGTCTGGGTGCGGTCATCGCCGTCACCACGGGCCTGTTCGCCCTGAACGTGTTTTTCCTTCCCCTGCTGGCCGTTGTCGGCGCCCTGATCGCCTCCTCCCTCATCTATCTGATCTCAAGCTATAAGGGGAAAACCTCGCTGCTGTTTGTCGTGCTGGCTGGTTTGGCCATCTCCTCCCTGTTCAATGGACTCGTCTCGGCGATCCTGCTTTTTTCCCAGGAGTATGAGGTTAGCCAGTTCATCTTCTGGACTATGGGCGGTCTGGAAGGTCGAATGTGGAGACATGTGCTGCTTCCCCTGCCCGTACTGCTTCCGGGGATCGCGGCGCTGTTTCTGTTCACCCGGGAGCTGAATCTGTTTGCCCTGGGAGAGGAGAGCGCCCACTCCTTGGGCATGCACGTGGAACGTACCAAACGGATTATCCTGGCCGTCACGGCAGTGGTCACCGGGATGGCCATCTCCATCAGCGGCCCGGTGGGTTTTGTCGGCCTGCTGATTCCCCATCTGTTCCGCATGCTGATCGGTCCGGACCATCGTCTGCTGCTCCCCATGTCCGCCGTCGGAGGCGCTTTGTTTCTTCTCACTTCGGATCTTCTGGGGCGGATTTTGATTCCCCCCTTCGAGATCAGGGTGGGCATCATTACAGCCGTATTGGGAAGTCCCTATTTTCTCTATCTGATCGTCCGTTACCAGCGCAAAGGCTTGAGGGGATTCGGTTATGACTGAGAATCTCATCGAGACGCGATCCGTCGGCTTTGTCACCGCCGAAAAGCGAATCATCGACGGGATCAGCATCTCGGTAAAACGGGGAGAGTTTGTCGGTCTGGTCGGTCCCAACGGAGCTGGAAAAACCACGCTGCTTCGACTGATGATCGGGGTTCTGCCCCCAACCGCCGGCGAGGTCCTGCTTGAGGAGCGGCGACTTCAGGAGATCCGCCTTCGGGAACGAGCCCGTAAAATGTCCTATCTCAGTCAGGAAACCTCAACCGTCTTTCCCTATCCGGTTCTCGACATCCTGTTGATGGGCCGCTATCCCTTTCTGGGTCGTTTCAGGCGGGAGAGCGAATCGGATCTGGATAAAGCCCGCCGCGCCCTGGCTTACGTGGGGATGAGCGATTTTGAAGATCGTTACTTCAACGAGCTTTCCGGCGGGGAACGGCAGCTGATCCTGTTCGCCAAGATCCTGGTCCAGGAAACGGATCTGCTCCTCCTGGATGAGCCGACTTCCAACCTGGATATCAAACATCAGGATCAATTTTTCTCCATGGCCTGTGAGCTCACGAGAGAGAAGAAAGCCGTGGTGGCGGCGGTGCACAACCTGAATATCGCCTCTCAATACTGCAGCCGACTGATTCTCCTCCATCGGGGCAGGGTGGCCGCCGAGGGGAAGCCCGATGAGGTGCTTCGTAGTGAACAGCTGGACGGCGTCTACGAAACCAAAACCGTGGTGACCCGTAATACCTCCACGGGGGCTTTGGTGGTAAATGTGGCGCCTCGGGCACAAGCCGGCCGCTATCCGATGCCCCGAATCCACGTGATCGGCGGGGCGGGAAGCGCGATCAACCTGACCCGAGAACTCGTGCGGCTGGGCTATCGGATTTCCGGAGGTGTCGCCCATGAATACGACGCGGACCAGAAATTGTGGCATACCCTCGAAGTTCCTTTCGTATCGATCGGAGCCTTCTCCCACATCACCGCGCAGGATCTGGATAAAGCCCGTTCGCTGGTCGAGGAGGCGGATCTGACGATTCTCTGCAGTTTTCCCGTCGGTCCGGGCAACGAGGGGAATCTCGCTTTGGCCGAGCGGGCAAGGCGGTTGGTTATCCTCGAGGCGGGTCCGCAGGAGGAGCCCCGAATTTTTTTCTCCCAGAATGCTCAAGCTGTCTTTTACTCGTTGCTTGAGAAAGCGGAACATATGGATTACTGGCAGCTATGCGAGGCGTTGGAATCCGGGACGATATTTTCAAGCAGCGGGGAGCAAAGAGGTGGATACAAAAATCAAAAGGGAACGCCTTAGACGTAGCGTTTTCGGATCGCTCGAATCGTGTCGTAGTTTCTCTGAAACAGTCCCACCAGTTCCGGATCGAACTGCCTGCCGGCTTGGACACGGATGTAGCGCATGGCCTGCTCTTCCTTCCAACTGTCCTTGTAGGAACGTTTGGACATCAGGGCGTCGTACACATCGGCCAGGGCAACGATTCGAGCAGCCAGAGGGATCTCTTTTTCCCGCTTGCCCGGGCCGAAGCGGATCTCCCTGGCAAAGATGTTGTCGATCTTTCCAGGATAACCCCTGCCGTCCCATCGTTCATGGTGGTTGAGGGCGACCTCCGCAGCCATTCGATCCCACGGGGAGTGGACGTATTTAAACAAACGGGCGCCATGGATGGTGTGGGATTTCATCTGGATAATTTCATCCTTCCCCAGCCCTCCTGGCTTTCTCAAGATAACATCGCTTAGAGCCACCTTACCCACGTCGTGGAGAATCGCCGCATTGCGCAGGATCTCCTTCATGTGTTTGATTTTACGATCTTCGACCCGGTGTCGGAGGGCCCAGGCTTCATAGAGCTCGATCGAGTAGGCTCCAACCCGTTTGGCGTGCTGGCTTGTCTCGTATGGATCGCGCAGCTCGGCCAGCTCCACCATACGCAACACCATCTCTCTGGAAAGCTTGGCCTTCTCGATGGCATTGGCCGCGTTGCGGGCGAACTCGGTAATGTACAGTCTGTCCTGCATGGAGAAGGGGATGATCAGCCCAGTCTCGTTTTTGGCATTGATGAGCTGAAGCACTCCGAGGATCAAGTGGTCCGTCGTCTCCAGCGGCACGACCAGAATGGAACCTGTTTTGTACGAGGTTTTTTTATCGAAATCCGGGTTGAAATGGTAGCTGACATTGCTGGAGATATCGTACACGTCATCAATCAGCAGGGAATCCCCCGTGGCTGCGACATAGCCGGCCAGGGAGTTCTTGTCTATTGCCAGCCGCTTGTTGGAATAGATGTATTTGTCTTTGGGTCGATCCTCTCGAAACAGGGCTTCGTTCTGAACGTAACTGAAGTACAGATACCGTCCCGCAGCCAGATAGAGGGTACCGGCTTCGGCCTTGACGAAATTCCTCGCCTCGAGGAGCACCTTCTCCAAAAGCGTGTCCAGATCCTTGATGTGATAGATCTCCTCGACGATCTGAAGCAGTCTGGTCGGATCGCGACTGATGATAGTCCGTGCTCTCGGAGCTGTGTCGAGTGCTGCCATAGTTTTTGGGCCCAGGTTGTGCTCTTCCCTCTCTATATATTATTGGTAGCCCTTTTTTATAAAAAGACCACTTTTTTGCCTAGGCTTGTTGATGGCGTCTCTGATGCTGCAAATATACTGATGAATCGGTGTTAAGGTGAACTTCCAGGGCAATCTCAGCGCTGAATTAGCCGCTGACCAAGGGCAGGTGCACCCTGAAACAGGCACCCTTCAACTGTCTGCCGGTTGCAGCGCCGTTAGCGGCCGTTACTCTGCCCCCGTAGCCCTCCACGATAGCCCTGACGATGGCCAGCCCGAGCCCGAGGTGATGTTCCGGGCGCTCGTTGGACTCCGCCGGTGCGCTATCGGGGCGGTAGCTGAAGAACCTGTGGAAGATCTTCTCCAGATGCTGTTCCGGGATTCCCGGTCCGTCATCCTGGACGGTAATCATTCCCTGATTGTGGTCCCGGGACAGCTCGATCCTTACTTCTGCGGAGGCGAAGCTCAGGGCATTTTCAAGTAGATTCTCGAGGACCTGGGTCAGCCGTTCGGGAGCCATGGAAACGGTCAGTGAACCGGCGTTTTCGATCAATCGTACAGGCAGCGAAGAGTTCCTCCGCAGCCTGTGCGCTTCGACCACCTGTCTGACAATTGGGGTGATCTCTATCGGAGTTCGTTGCTCGTCCTCCAGCTGGGCATCGATCAGGGAGATCTCCCGGACTGCGGCCAGCAGATGCTGCATCCTCTGCACCTCTTTCTGGATCAAGGCGAGGAAACGATTCCTGTCCTGTACGGATTTTGCCTGGTCGATCATCTCCGCAGCAGATCGGATCGATGCCAGGGGATTCATGAACTCGTGGGAGATATCCGAGGCAAAGGACTCGACGAACTCGATGTGCCTCTGGAGTTTGCGGGTCATCTCCTCCAGGGATCGCGACAGATCCCCGATCTCATCCCGGCGGCGGTTGTAGCGGATATGCCCGCGCAACCGGCCCCGATGATCGAGAATCTCTCTGGCCTGTCTGCGCAATTTGCGCACGGGGACCGCGATGGTCGTGGAGGCCAGCAGGCTCAAAGCCACGGCCACGCCCAGGGAGATGAGGAAGATCGTAAAGATCTCCAGGCGAAGCTCGTACAGGTCCCGCAGGATCCGGTATGTGGATTGGGATACCAGTACCGCACCGACCACCGCCTCCCCGCTGCGAACGGGGATGGCGCTGTAGAGAGTGACCGATCGCTGCCCTCCCGTGGAAATCCGGGTCATGGCACCGTAGCGCCCCGCCAGGGCTTCACGGATTTCCGGACCGAGCAGGATTTCAGTGTTGACGTAGAACTCCGCCGACTCGAGAGGCGCCTCCGGCGGCCGAAACAGGCGGCGGTACAGCTGTATAGGATAGATGGCGAAGCGGTACAGCAGTCGCCGTTCGGCGGGAATTGGCTCACTGCCGTTTGTCTGAATTTCCGGGGGAACCTCGTTCGCTTGCCGAGGCGGGGAGATTTCGCTCCGACCCACCTCGGCTTCCTCCCCAACGATCGCCTCCCCGCGCGCTCCCAGGCGGCTGGAATCGGCCAGCAGCCTGCCTCGGTCATCGACGACCCGCATGCGAGCCTCGTGGCGCTGCTCCAGCTGCTGCAGAATTCTGCGAGCGCTGTCCGCCTCAAGGGGATCCCGGCCGGAGAGGGCTGAGGCCATGATGCGTCCCTGCTGAACCAGGGCGTGCTCCAGGGAGCGCAGCAGCTGCTTCTCGTAGGTATCGAGATACAGCAGAGCCGCGATGGGGAGGAACACGATGAGAACGTTGAAGGTGAGCAGCCGTACGGTTATACGGGAGAAGAAGCCGAGGATCTTGTCGATCATATCCCTGGGTCGGCTCGATAACGGTAGCCGAGACCGTAGATCGTCTCGATGTCGTCAAATCCTAGATCAAGCTGGGCGAGTTTCTTGCGTATGCGCTTGATGTGTCCATCTATGTTGCGGTCGCTGATGTAATCATCGTAAGGATAACCCTCTTTCAGGAGCTGCTCCCGGGTTTTAGCATAGCCGGGCTGCCGCACCAAAGCTTCGAGAATGCGGAACTCCGTAACCGTCAGCGGTACGTTCTCTCCGTTCCACCGTACCAGGTGGCGGAATCGATCCAGCTCCAGCGGCCCGCAGCGCAGGATCTTTCCCTCATCCCCGCTTCCGCCCGCATGATTGGATGCAGCGCGGCGGAACAGGACCTTCACCCGGGCCAGAAGTTCCCGGGTGGAGAAGGGCTTGCAGAGGTAGTCATCGGCTCCCAGCTCCAACCCCAGCACCCTGTCGAACTCCTCGTCTTTGGAGCTCAGGAAAATCAGGGGAAGGGTTTCCGAGAGGCTGCGGATCCTGCGACAGAGCTCCAGGCCGTCCATACGGGGCATGATGATATCCAAAATTACCAGATCGGGCAGGCTCTGACGAAAGGCGTTCCAGGCTTCCTCGCCGTCTTTATAGGCGAGAACCCGATAGCCCTCCTTTTTCAGGGCGTAGCCTACCACTTCCCGGATGTTCTGCTCGTCCTCGACCAGGGCGACCAGAGGCTCGTTCACAGGCTGCATTTGTAGAATAGTACCACAGCCGGCGGCAGCCTTCCAGGAGTACGGTTGCCGGGGTACGGCCGCCGGGGTACGGCCGCCGGGGTACGGCCGCCACATTTCCGCCACAATTGTTCACACAATCTGCCAAAGATGGACGGGAAGGAAACCGTCAGTCGCGATAGCCTGGGAAGCGAAACTCAACGTCTAGGAGGATCCGATGAAGAAACTCAAGAGTTCGATTCAGGAGAGCAGGAATTGGAGCACCGTGCTCAAGATGGTTCTTATTGGCGTGTTGCTGCTCGTTTTCCTGATTCCCCTGCAGATGATCCGGGCGCTGGTGGAGGAGCGGAACATGACCCGTCTGGAGGCGGAGGGGGAAATCATCGGCATGTGGGGGGGAGAGCAGATCATCGCCGGTCCGATGCTGGTCGTACCCTATCTCAAACGGGTCAAGCTCGAGGATGGCAAGCTTGAGGAGTATGTCGAACAGGCCTACTTTCTTCCCGATACCGTCGGGATCAGCGGTTCCGTGGACACGGACAAGAGAAACCGGGGAATTTATGAGGTCACCGTGTACACTGCGGATCTGCAGGTTACGGGCATCTTTTCCCAGCCCGATCTCGGTGAATGGAGAATCGCCGAAGAGGATGTGTTTTGGCAGGACGCCGCCCTGATCGTGGAACTCCCGGACATGCGGGGTTTACAGGAACGGGTGACCCTGTGGTGGGATTCCCGGGACATCCCCTTCTCCGCGGGGCAGGGGGAAGTCGGACTGTACTCCGGAGAAATTCGAGCGCCCCTGGATTGGGAATCCGTACAGCAGAGTTCCGGGAGCGGGGCTTTCGGCGACGAGGTTTCTGAAACCCCGGGGATTTACGGCTTCTCCTTCAACCTGCATCTCCAGGGCGGTCGGTCCTTGAGCTTTATGCCTCTTGGGGAGGAAACCCGGGTGCGGCTGACCTCCCCATGGTCCAGTCCCAGTTTCAACGGTGCCTTTCTGCCGAGCGAGCGATCCTTGGGGGATGAGGGATTCGAGGCGGACTGGTACGTCCTGTCCTTGAATCGCGGCTACGGGCAGCAGTGGCTCCGCGGAGAGGTGGAAACTGACGCGTTATTGGATTCGGTTTTCGGAGTGGAGCTGATGATTCCGGTGGATACCTACCTGAAATCCCTGCGCTCCGTTAAGTACGGGATTCTCTTTGTGCTGCTGCCCTTCCTGATTTTTTTTCTCTTCGAGGTTGCCAGTGGTCGCAGGGTGCATCCCTTTCAGTACCTTCTGGCCGGACTGGCGGTATGTTTGTTCTACCTGCTGCTGGTGTCGGTATCCGAACACCTCAGCTTCGACTGGACCTACCTGCTGGCCAGTCTGGCAACGATCGCGCTGATCACCTTCTATTCCAGTGCCGTTCTTGCCGCCTGGCGCCGCGCCTGGGCGATGGCTCTGGTATTGGCGGCGAGCTACCTGTTTCTCTACGTCGCCCTCAAATCAGAGGACTTCGCCCTTTTGATCGGCTCTCTGGGACTGTTTGTAATTCTGACGGGGGTGATGGTGCTGACCCGTCGCATCGACTGGTACAGCGTGGGCCCGCGGCGTAACGGCGCATCGAAGGTCAACGGCGATCCTAGTATTGCCGGAGAAAAACCGAGTCCTTGATGCAAAACCATGACTCGGGGAAGCCGGCTTTCCTGCGTGCACCAGCCGGTTTATTCGGCTTCCAGCAGAGACAATACCTCGTCCATGATCTGCGCCTGAAAGCGTTGATCCACGGCTCGGCTTTTCCTTTCCGCTGCGCGGCGGGCATTGTCCCTGTTTCCCAGGTAGTAGCGACGGAAGGGATAGAGGAACAGCAATACCCCCTCCAGGTAGTATTCGTGCATTATGGCGGTGACGATCAGGGTGGCCAGGCCGGCGTTCAAGGCAAGGGCGTTGAGGGCGTCCCAGGGATCACCGGCGTACAACTGTCCGCTGCCGGGCAGAATCGTCGAGAGCACCACAGCGGTACCGGCTGACCGTCTCTTGGCGCTGCGGGCTTCCGAGAGAAGCTCTTTGAGCTTCTCGATCTTCGTCTGCGTTTGCGGATCCGCGACCTGCGCCTCGGGAAAGGCCCGCTCGAGTTCTTCCTCTGCCTGATTCCAGTGTCCTCGATACACGTAGGTGACACAGAGATACAGAGCCACCCGTTTTCCGTCGATCTCAGAAAAGTCCCGCAGACGAAGCAGATGGAGCTCTGCTTCGTTTTCGCGACCGCCGGCCAGCAGTGCGGTGATCAGTGCGAACTCCCTGTCCTCGATCTCGCTGAGGGAAGAGGCGGTTTGAATCGATTGCCGCAGATGAAAAAACGCCTCGGACCAACGCTCCTGAGCCTGGTAGCAGGAGGCGATTCTTACGTGAACGGAACTGGCCGATTGCCCCTTCGTGTCGAAAAACAAGACCCGTTTGTATTCAGCGATGGCCAGGTCAAAAGCCCCGGATTGGGCATACCTGTCTCCCATGGCCAGAGCCGGATCCGCGGCAGTATCTGTGCTATCCGCCTGGACTGCAGGGCAGATCGAAACAAGGGCCAAGGCTGCACTGAGGATGAGATTTGTGCTACGGAACAAGAAGAAACTCCGAGCAGGGAGGAATAGCCTCGACCACCTCCTGAAGGAGGGCCTCTTCCCGAAGTCGATTGTATCGTCGGGCCGATACGATTGAGCCGTAGATGTTTCCGATGTGCAGTATGCCCCCGGCGGAGGCGTAGACCCAGCCCCGAACCGATTCCACCCCTTCGGAGCGGAAGCTCAAAAAGGAGAGGGTTCCGAAGAGGCCGATAAACAGGAGGGATTGCATTCCATCCCCGTACTCCTCCGCGTAGAATTTCCCGAGGCCCGGGACAATCGAGGAGAGAATACCCGCCGCTGCCGGACTTTTTCGGCGCATGGTGGAGCCCTCTACGGCCAGTTTTCGTAAGGGCTCCATCTGAGGGATGGCGGGGGCGGCGAGCAGCGCCTCCGCCTGCTGCCACTGCCCCAGCATCATCAAATTCGCAGCGGTGAGTATGATCGGCTCGGGCGTTCCACTCCAGCTGTGATGGCTCTGCAGTAGCTCAAGAGACTCGGCGTACTGCTTCATTCTGAAGTAGGTCAGGCCTAGTTCATAGATCCCCCGTTCCTGGTCGATCCCAATTTTTGAGCTTCGCAGAAACGAATAGAACAGCTCCAGAGAGCGTTCATAGGCTGCCCCACACTGAAATGCCTTGGCGGAGCGGAACAGGATCTCCCGATGACTGGGATCCTCCCCACCCTGTAGGAACAGATACCGCTCATACTCGTAGGCGGCGCGCAAGTAATCCTGTTCCTGGAACAGGTGATCGGCAAAGAGCAGGACCGAGGCCGGGCTGTAGTAATCGGGGGCGTCCGGCCTGGCGGTCGCGGAACAGAGGATCGACACTACGATCGTTACCAAGATTCTCACTGTGTTTCTGACCTGCCTGCCCTGTCCGGAACAGGATCGAGGAGTTTTCGCCGGATCGGGTCGTAGGGATACAGTTCCCGGTCGGACCCGTTGCAGCGCAGATAGCGGTCGATTGTCATAAGCGAACCGATGATTGCCCCGTGCTCCGAGAGTGCGAGCTTAGCGTATTCCGAACAGGAGGGGTGGAACATGCAGCGAGGTCCGTCCTGACTGGAAAGAACCACCTGATACAGGCGCAGAAAGGCCAGGCCGGCCATCTTCAATTCATTAGACTCATCTTTTAGATCGAGAGGCGATTTGGCGGACGGATCCGGCAGATCCTGTCCGCTGCGAATGCCTTGAACGAAGTAAAGGTTGCTCAAATCATCCGAGTGGACGATTGCAGCCGAGAGAATGAGCAGGCAAACCACTAGAGGCTGGAGCAGGGGCTTGTTCCATCTTACCATTTCAGCTCTTCCACCGATACGTCTGCCGGCAATTCAAAATCGGTCACCTCCCGAGGCAGGCTTTCGTTGATGCGGTGATCGAAATAGCGGATCTCCTCCCGAATCTCCTTTTCCCCGTTCTTCTGCTGGATGAGGATCCTGGCGGGAAAACTCGGTTCGAGATCCTCGAGATAATCGAGATAGGTTACCCGGGTGAGCATTTTGCCCCGAGGATCGTAGATCTCGAGATACAGAGGATGCACCTCCCGTATTCCTTTTTGCGTTCCAATGTGGGCTTCACCGATATAGGAGCGCAGAGCTCGGGGCGCTGACCAGACCGTTATCAGGATGTCTGCCCGTTTGCGGTTCTCCGTCAGGATGAATCCCGCATCGGACAAACCGAAATCGTCGCGCACCAGGCCGATGAACGATTGGGCGAAGGGGATCATCAGGCGGTTCCGGCTGATGAAACGGAAGGCTTTTCCCTCTCGCGGATAGTAGATCAGCAGATCCGTGCCTTCGAATACGGTCCACTGCAACACCGGCGACTTGACTTTGATCAACACATCTTCCGGAGCTTGAAAATAGAGGATTCCCTGTATTTGCTCCTCTCCATCGGCCGAGATGGTAGTTCTGCTGAAACCGATAGCAAGGGTTTCAACGGACTGGCAATAAAGGGGGGTTGAAGCCGGCAGCAGGATAAGAAAAAGCGCGGTAAAGATCAGCAGTAGGATGGAGCGCTGAGTCGACACGATGAGGTTACTGGGAACTGCAGCCCAAATCAGGAGAGCAGTTGAAGGTCTGGGAACAGCTGTCGGAACAGTTCTGCCCAATTGTGGAACCACAGCTGTCGGCTGCGGATTCAGCAGCCCGCACCGCCAGCACACCGCCTATCACAACGGCTACTGCCCAGACGCCGAAACCGATCAGGGAATAGTAGAAGTTCTTTGGTTTGGCCTTTTGTCTGTATCCGTCGGTGTATCCTTCAACATACGCTACTGATTTACCGATCAGACGCGTCCCCGGAACCTTGGGATTGATGACCCAGGGCAGGATGATCCCGATCGGTCCCAGCAATAGCCCCGACAAGACCCAAACGCCGTTTCCCTCCGCATCAGCCTGTCCGTCTATCCATCCTTGGTTGTACTCTTCAATAAAGCTGCCCGAATCGGCTGACTGCTGTTGGGCAACGACCGGAGCGATGTATAGGCACAGGATCAGAACCAGGAAGATACTTCTCTGGAAGGTTTTACGATGATCCAAAGTATTGATCATTTCCGTCCCCCTTCCGCGCCGTTTGCGTGCTGGTACATCGCTTTACTAAGTATAACCGATTTGTAGACCATAGCAAGGCATGGACCAGTTGAGGTGCTACGCTGATGTTACTTTGGAATCCGAGGACCGCACACTGCCGATTGCTGTTCTATTGTCCTTGCCGATCCCGGTAAGGGTCATATTCCCGATTTTGCGGATTTTCTCCCGCCTTGATTACATCGAACAGCATAGCGAGAGTGACCAGATTGTTCCTTCCGGAGGTGGGCGCCTCCATACCTTCCTCGATCTCCCGTTTCACCGTGTCCAGGAGAAGTTCATCAGCACTGCGCTCGCCCTCCTGCGTTTCGTACAGACAATGTACTCCTTGCACTCCGACCTGCCAGAGCTTTCCCGACTGGTCAAGGACAATGTCGCCCTGCTCGAACTCCAGACGCCAGAGGCCGTTGTATGGAGTCTGCTCACCCCGACACTCGTAGCTGCCCCGGTAGCCCAGCAGGGCTCCATCGGCGCAGCGGAGAATTAGTTGGCACACGGAGGGACTATTCCATGGACTTGCCGGCGGCAGGTAATGACGGCAGTGTATCTCCTCGATCGGGGAAGGAAGGAAGGAGATCAGCAGATCGAGGTGATGAATCCCCTGGAGGAAGAGAAGAGGGTAGCTCATAGCCCGCTCGTGCTCGAATCGGGGAGGCCGATGGCGATGAAAGCTTATCTCCCCGCCGATCAGCCGGCCGAGCCTGCCCTCCCGGATCACATCGGTGATCCGTATAAACGGCATTTTAAATCGATAGTTGTGGCCGATCACCAGGCTAAGAGATTTACGGTGAGCCAGACGGACGAGCTCCTCCGCTTGAGTCATTTTTTCTGCGAAGGGTTTTTCAAGAACACAGTGAATCCCCGCATCCAGAACGTCCTTGGCCATACGGTAGTGGAGGTGATTTGGAGTAACGACAATAACCACCTGATATCGCCCGCTGTCGAGGGCTTTGCGGTAGTCGAGGTATCGCCCCTCCTCGGGCAGCTTCAGCTCCCCCGATCGTTTCTGCAGAATCTCGGAGTCGATATCCGCCACTCCCGCCAGCTCGAAGTCGGGGTGAGCCTGAATAGCCTCGGCCCAGGCCATGCCCCGATTCCGAATACCGATGATCAAGGTGGGATACATCCAATCCTCGATAGACGGTTCGCCAAGATCAGGAAACCCGCTGGCAGCCTCGGCGGTACTCTGCCGGGGGTTGTCCTACACATTTGCGGAAAACCGTACAGAAGTAGCGGGCATTTTCTCCGAATCCTACACTCCTGGCCACTTCAGCCACGGGCAGGCCGGGAAACTGCTTCAGCAGATTCTTGGCCTCCTCCACCCGCATACGGGTCAAGTAGTGCTTGAAGTTTTCCCCGGTCTCGCGTTTGAACAGTTTGCTCAGATAATCAACATTGGCGTAGACGAGGGTCTGAGCCAGCCACTTCAAGGTGAGCTCCGGCCGGGTTAAATTTTCCCGTGTCTTGTCTTTTAATTTCTCGACCAGCCGGCTCTTCCTGCTGCTGAACTGTTCGAAGTTCCTTCTGACAACGGTGGAGCAGCACTCGTCGATCATCTTCTCCAAACCTTCGAGGGTGTCGGTTTCTTCGATCCTTTTGAGATAGTCGATATAGTAATTTAATCTCTCGTAACCGTCGTAACGGGCTGCTGTCAGCAGCAGGTCGATGACCGCGTCGCGGATGTTTCTCTGGGGTACCTTTTGTGTTTTCAACTCGGACCAGAAAGACTCGATAATGGCGCGATATTCGCGTTCGTGTCCGCATTGGATGGCCAGACAGGCCTCTTCGATGTAGTACTGCAGATCGCTTCGGTTGTAGCTTGCCGTTCCCCCCATCGCCTCCTGCCGGGTGATGACGCTGTCCTCGCCGTAGTAGAAGCTGTGCTTTAGAAGATTCCGAGCCTCCTTGTACAGGTTGTGTATCGCCTCCAGTGCAGCGCTGCCACTCACCGCTACTGTAACAGGTTGGTCGTAAAAACGACCGAATCGGCTTTTTATTTCCTCGATTCTCTCCAGCAGCTCTTCGATTCTGGTATCCTTAACCACGGCCACGAGGGCTTCCTTGATGATGGTGCTGAGCACAAGCCCTGCAGCTTGTAGGCAGCGCTGGCATATCAGCTGCAGGGAGAAGAGTTTCTCATAGCTCTGATCCCCGGATGGGCTGAACAACAGCAAGGTTACATTCTGTACAGACTTCGGAGTGATTCCCAAAAAAGAGAGGTAGGAGTTCATCTCTCGACTGGTATACATCTTGTGCATGATCAAATCGCGGAAAAACTGTTCTTTGATCAGGGGCAGGTTCCGCTCCATGTTTTGTTTGATCTTTGCGACGAAGCTTCGTTCCTCTTCCTGCCTGGCAAGATCCAGAGACACTTCTTTCAGGATTCTGTCTATCTCCTGCATCTTAGTGGGTTTGAGCAGATAGTGGCGAACCCCGTACTGCATCGCCGTCTGGGCAAACTCAAACTCATCGTATCCCGACAGTACGATGAAACGAACGTCCGGTTTGATCTGCTGAGCCCTGCGGATGAGCTCCAGTCCATCGATGCCCGGCATCTTGATATCGGTAATGACGACATGGATCTCCTCTTGGTTGATCCTCTCCAACCCTTCCTCACCGTCGGCGGCCTGTCCGCACAGAGTCAGATCGTAGCGGCTCCAGGGGACCTTTTTGGCCAGACCTTCCCGGATGATCCGCTCGTCATCCACCAGCAGGACGTTGTACACCACCCTACCTCCCCTCCGTGACAGCGTCGACACGTCTGCCGTCCGCCGCCTGCGCGGGCTCGAGCTTGGCCACCGTGATCGTAACCGTGGTTCCCCGGCCGCGCCTCGCATCGATGTCCAGGCTGAACTCCTTCCCGTAGAACTGTTTCAGGCGCTCGTAAATGTTTTTGATCCCGATCCCCGATCCCCTGGCCTCCACCTGTCCGGCCAGAATCCGCCGTACAAGGTCCTCGTCCATGCCGGGACCGTTGTCACCGATGTGGATGGCCACACGGTCGCCTCGATCTTCGGTACGGATGTTTATGCGACATACGCCGTTAACGGCTTCCAGACCGTATTTGATTGAGTTCTCCACGAAGGGCTGGAGTGTCAGCTTGGGAATCACATAGCCTTTAAGGGATTCCGTCAGATCGATTTCGACCTCCAGGCGTTCTTGGTAGCGAATCTTCTGGATCAGTACGTATTGTCTGAGCAGATCGGCTTCCTCCTGCATAGTAAGAAAGATCTTATTGGCGTTGATCGAAACACGAAGCAGATCTCCCAGGGCTTGCACCATGTCGGCGATCCGATCCTGGTTGTTCAGTTGGGCGATCCAGTTAATCGATTCAAGAGTGTTGTACAGGAAGTGCGGGTTGATTTGAGCCTGCAGGGTCTTGTACTGGGCATCTTTGATGAGCAGTTGCTTGCGGTAGTTGTCATTGATCAGATTTTCGATCTTGTCCAGCATGAGGGTGAACTCGTTGTAGAGGACGCCGATTTCATCCCTGCGGGTGTAGCCGTTCAGGCTGAGCTTGGCCTGGGTGAAATCTTCGGACTCTATGTTCTTCATCTCCTCCGCCAGGCGCACGATCGGTCTGGAGATGTTCCTGGTGAATCTCACGGTGACGAACAGGAAGAGGAGGAAAATCCCGGCGCAGAACAGGGGAAAGACCGTGTTGAACAGTTCGATATCACGAAACAGGGATTGATAAGGAACGACGCACAGATACGTCAGGGAAGGGGAACCGATGAAAACGACAAAATACTGCTCGGTGTCGACGCGGAGGATGTCGAACCCTGATCCGGTAACGCCTCCGGCGGCTTGTGGAATCTGTTTCACGATTCCTTTGGATGCGTAGAGCAGCTGCTGTCTGCCGAACAGCCCGAACTCCAGCTGATAATCCACCGGATAGTCGAGGACCCACTGTTTGAAGCGTTCCTTCCTGATCACGAAACAAAGCACGCCCATCTGCTCCAGGCTCAATCCGGCCACCTGGCGTATCCGGCGCAGGTAGTACAGGGTATCGGTGTCGCTGTCAGTTTCTATCCATTCCCACGCGCGTTCCGATACGGAAAAATCTTCCAGCTGCTCAGAAGACACGAAGGTCTCAAGCTTCGGGTAATCATTGCGTACGTTCACCACACGCCCATGGTTATCGATCGCATAGATGCACTCCACGTACGGCACTGTGAACGAATTGATGAGCTTGTTCTTCAGTTCTTCACCGAGGCGAAACCAGACCACAGGATCGCTCTCCCCGTTCATCATGTTGATCCGGTCCTGCACGTACGGGTCGGTCGTGAGATTAGCGGAGAAGTCCTCGAACTTGCCCAGCTCCGTTTCCACGCTTCTGGCCATGAGGCCGAGCGTCTCGGAGAATGCCTTGTACAGCAGCCGGTTGTTCCGATTCCTGAACACGAAGAACATCAGGTAGCTGAAGGCCACTACAATTGCGATGATCAGGCAGAAGGTGATGAGCATCTTCACCCGAATGCTGAAGCCGTCGAATTTCATGATGCTTTGATTATATCATAGTCGTCGGTGAGCTTGCCGCACTTCATCCCTTCAGGCCGGTTGTGCTGATGCCCTCCACGATGTATTTCTGCAGGATGAAGAAGACGGTCATCACCGGCAGAATGGACAGGGAAGCCATGGCGAACATCGCTCCCCAATTGGTAACCGAGGTAGGATCGGCGAACAGGCGCAAGGCCACCGACACCGTGTAGAGTCTCGGTTTGCTCAAGTATATCACCGGTTGGATGAAGTCCTGCCAGCGCCAGTAGAATGAGAAGATAGCCACGGTCACCAAAGCCGGCTTACACAGCGGCAGAATGATCCGATAGAAGATTCCGAACTTTGTGCAGCCGTCGATCAGGGCCGACTCGTCCAGCTCGAAGGGGATCGTGCGCACGAACTGGATCATCAGGAAGATGAAGAAGGGATTACCCAGACTCCAGGGAACGATCATCGGCAGGAAGGTGTTGACCCACCCCAGGCGGTGCAGGATCAGGTACTGGGGGATCATGATGATCTGGTAAGGCAGCATCAGGGTACCGATCATGCAGCCGAACAGGAACTTGGCGCCGGGAAAGCGTATCCGGGCGAAGCCGTAGGAAACCAGGGCAGCGGAGGTCATGGTGCCCAGGGTGGCGGTGATGGCGATGATGAAGGAGTTGGAGAAGAAGATCCCGAAGGTATTGTTTCCGAAACCCTGCCAGCCCTCCACGTAGTTTGCGAAGCGCCACTCATCTGGAATCAGGGAGAGGTTTCCGCGGAATATGCCCGACTGGGTCTTGAAAGAGCTCATGATCATCCACAGCACCGGATAGATCATGATCACCACCAGTATCATGCAGATGAGGTGGTACACTGCAGCGTTCAGATACTTCCTGGAGCGTACCATCATTATCAAATCCCCACTTTGGTTTCGTAGTAGACCCAGCGCCGGGAGGTGGCGAAGATGAACATGGTGAAGAAACCGATGATGAGCAGCAGAACCCAGGCCATGGCCGAGGCGGCTCCCATGTCGTAGAATTGGAACGCCCGGAGGAACATGTACACCACGTATACGAGGGTGGCGTCCATCGGACCGCCCCGGGTGATGATCCAGGCCTGGGTGAACATCAGAAATCCGTGGATCGTCTGCATGATCAGGTTGAAAAGGATCACCGGGGACAGCAGGGGCAGGGTGATCCGGAAGAATTTGATCAAGGAGCCGGCACCGTCGACCACGGCTGCCTCGTAAAAGCTCTCGGGGATGTTCTTGAGTCCGGCCAGAAAGATGAGCATGGAGGAGCCGAACTGCCAGATATAGAGGGCAATGATCGTTGCCAAGGCAGTCTTGGGATTGCCGATAAGCGAGATGGTTTTCTTGATCCCCAGGCTGGCCGCCGCCAGGCTGATAGGACCGCCGGAGCCGAAGAACATCCTCCATACCAGGGCGACGGCCACGCTGCCACCGATGATCGAAGGCAGGTAGTAGACCAGACGGTAGAGTCCGAGCAGACGGCGCTTCTGACAGAGGATCATGGCAATGAACAACGCGAATATCAGACGAAGGGGCACGGCCGTTGCCACGTAGAGGAAGGTGATGCTCAAAGATTTTCGATAACGGAGATCTTGGAAAAACAGGCGCTGGAAGTTCTTTATCCCCACCCACACCGGGGAGGAGAGCAGGTCGTACTTGGTGAAGGAGATGTACAGGGAGGCTAGGATCGGGATGATCGTGAAGCAGAGAAAGCCGATCAGCCAGGGCGATATGAACAGATACCCTGCGATCGTGCTCTTGGGATTGTAGCCGCTTATCTTGCTCATACCTGCATCCTGCCCCCTGGAGGCGATCCGTGTCCAGTGACGCTCCGCAACTCATGCCCGGCGTAAGAAAAGCAAGGGGCCGCTTCGGAGCTGCAGCTGCTCACCGCAAGACCTGGCGACCCCTTTTCTTCCTGTTGTCCCGGAACTACTGATTGAGAATTATGGTCATCTGCTCCCTGAACTCTTTGACCGCCGCTTCCGGGGTCATCTGCTTGTACATGACTCGCTGGAAGTAGTTGTACTGGTACAGATCCCTGATCTCTTGTTCCGCTGTGGGGAAGCGGGTGGACATGTCGCTGGAGTGCTGTCCCGCGAAGGATATGTAGTCGTAGATCTCGGCGTTCTGAGGATCGGCTGTCTGCTTCAAGGTCTCCCGCACAGTCGGTACTACGGGAACGCCCCTATCCGCGGCCAGCACCTTGTTGGCCTCGATATCCTTGAGGAAGTAGTTGAGGAACTTGCCTGCCTGCTCTTTGAGCTGAGAGGTCTGAGCCACGGAAAAGAACATCGACGGCCTCATGTACATCCCCTTCTCGTTGTTCGGCCCCGGAAGCACGGTAAGCTTGGTTACTGCCTGGCGTGTCTTGTAGACCGAGACCACCTTGTTCGACCACATGATCTTCATGGCCGATTCATCCCTGGCAAAGGGGGTGTTCTCTTCGTTGGAGTAGAACTCGATCACCACTTCCACCGGCGGCACCAGCCCGTTGTCCTGGAAATCGAGGCAATTCTTCAGGAAATCGACCATGATCTTGTCGTTGCTCCAGCCGGGACCCTTGAGATCCGCGCTGAACCACTCGGCGCCCTGGGTACGCAGATAGTAGAGCATGTCATTGTCTGTGCCCAGGCCGTCCACACCGTATACACCGGCGGCGTTCTTGATCTTGACGCTGGCCGCTCTCATGTCGTCCCAGGTCCATTTGAGCCCGGGATAGGCGACTCCCGCCTGGTCGAAGATGCCGTCGTTGTAGCCCATGGTCAGGGCATTCACACCCAGGTTGATGCCCACGAGCCTGCCGCCGATCTTCCCGATGCTGACCGCCGTGTCGTCGATACCGGCGGTACTGAAACTCTGGATGGCCGACAGATCCGCCATGAGGTTCTTCTCGTCCAACTGGGGGAAACGGTTGATGACGTTCTGGAATATGTCGGGCAGATCTCCCGCCGCGGCATACACGGCTATCTTATCCCAATATTCCCCCCAGCCCAGATAGGTGGGCTCTATCTTGACATCGGGATTGCTCTGCTGATACATGTCCAGCACTTTGAGGGTTTTGTCGTGTCTTGCCTGGCCCCCCCACCAGAGAATCCTCAGGGTTACCGGTCCCGTCGGCACAGAGGATTCCTCCTGCCCTTCGGCCAGCACAAAGTGGGTGGAAAGGGCGAGGATCAGGATACTGACTAACACAATCTTTTTCATAAAACCTCCTAGTTTTTTCCTTTTCTCAGGATAGTTAGTGACCGGTCGTATGCCGATTATCCCACGATTTGCGAGAGATCGGGCAGACAAAAAAGCGATCTGCTATGTATAAAAAACCGGTGACCTGAGGCGGCTGTCTGATCTACGTGTAGATTTTCCTTTCCAGCAGCGGGTACTATGGAAGCATGAAGAGCTATGCCATTGTCGGGATCGGTTCCCGATCTTACCTGTATTCCGATGCTCTCCTCGGGACCTTCAGAGACTGCGGCCGGCTGGCGGCGATCTGCGATCTCAACCAGGTACGGATGGAGTATGCCAACCGCCGTTTTCGTGAGACCTACGGAATCGACGCCGTACCGGCCTACAAACCGGCCCGCTTCGAGGAGATGATCGCTGAGTGCAACGTTGACACGGTCATCGTCACCACCATAGACCGTACCCACCATCAGTTCATCGTTCGAGCTCTGGAGGCCGGCTGCGACGTTATCACCGAAAAACCCCTGACCGTGGATGAAGTGAAATGCCGGGCGATCTTCTCTGCCCTGGAGCGTACGGGCAAAAGCCTGAGGGTCACCTTCAACTACCGCTACGCTCCCCGAAACAGCAAGGTCAAGCAGCTACTGTTGGAAGGTTCGGTTGGGGAAGTGAAGTCCGTGCACTTCGAGTGGTTCCTCGATACCATACACGGAGCCGACTATTTCCGCCGCTGGCACCGGGATAAGCGTAACTCGGGAGGTTTGCTCGTACATAAAGCCAGCCACCACTTCGACCTGGTCAACTGGTGGCTGGACAGCGCGCCGGAGCAGGTATTCGCCTACGGGGATCTGGTGTTCTACGGGCGGGTCAATGCCGAAGCTCGGGGCCTGACCGCCTTCTATGACAGAGGCACCGGTCATCCCAATGCCCTCGGCGATCCCTTTGCCTTGGATCTGAAGGCCGATCCGGAGCTGGAGGAAATGTATCTGCAAGCCGAAAGCGAGGACGGTTACCGGCGGGACGAAAGCGTCTTCGGACACTACATCTCGATCGAAGATGATATGGCGGTTCTGGTGAAGTACGATAACGGAGCGTCCATGAGCTACCATCTCACCGCCTATTCCCCCTGTGAAGGCTTTCGCATCGCCTTCAATGGAACCAAGGGGAGGCTCGAGTATGAGGTGGCCGAAAAGTCTTATGTCTCCGGGTCCCTGAAGGACATCAACCAGCCGGAGCACGGATCGAGCGGGGAGAAGACGATCGAAGAGCCCGTGAAAATTGTGATCAGGCCGCACTGGGGTCAGCCCGAATCGATTCATGTGGAGCAGAGCTCCGAAGGCGGGCACGGGGGAGGTGACAGGCGACTATTGGAGGATCTGTTCCGGGGAAGTGAACCGGATCCCCTGTACAGATCCGCCGACCACCATGCCGGCGCGCTGGCGATCCTTACCGGGATTGCGGCCAATCGAAGTCTGGCTTCCGGAGTTCCTGTGCGGATCGACGATCTGTTCGAGCTCTGAGAGCCCAAACTACCTAAAGGGGATTCGCGTTGACGCAAAAAGATGGAGGTTTGAGTTACGTTCCCGATGTCAAACCGGGACCGGTAGTAAAAGCCGGAGAGTTTCTGTTCTCCGCAGTACATCTCAACCACGCCCACATCTACGGGATGTGCAGCGGATTGATCGAGGCCGGTGCGAATCTGCACTCGGTCTACGATCCGGACCCGAACAAGGTGAAAGCCTTTGTGGAGCGGTTTCCCGCGGTCAAAATCGCAGATTCGGAGGAGCAGATTCTCGAGGATCGGAAGATCGGCCTGGTCGCGGCGGCGCATATCCCGGATTGCAGGGCCGCGCTAGGTTTCAGGATCATGGAGCACGGCAAGGACTACTTCACCGACAAGGGGCCGTTTACGGCGCTGGAACAGCTGGAAGCGGCTCGACGAAAGGTCAAGGAAACAGGTCGGAAATACATGGTCTACTATAGCGAGCGCCTCCACGTGGAGTGTGCTGTCTTTGCTAGCCACTTGATTGCCGACGGAGCCATCGGCCGGGTGCTGCAGGTACTCGGACTGGGCCCGCACCGTCTGAACGCTTCCGCTCGCCCGCCGTGGTTCTTCAGGAAGAAGCACTACGGCGGTATCCTCTGCGACATTGGCAGTCACCAGATCGAGCAGTTCCTGTCCTTCAGCGGAGCAACAGATGCCGAGCTGCTGCAGGCCAGGACAGTCAACTACGCCCATCCGCAGTATCCCGAATTCGAAGACTTCGGAGAGGCGAGCCTGATCGGTGACAACGGTGCCGGCAACTACTTTCGGGTGGACTGGTTCACCCCTGCGGGCTTGAGCACCTGGGGAGATGGCCGAGCCTTTATCCTGGGAAGCGAAGGAACAATCGAACTACGGAAGTACGTGAACCTGGCCGCTGACAAAGAAAGGGATCACCTGTTTCTGGTGAACACGGACGGGGAGAGGCATCTCTCGCTGGCCGGTAAGGTGGGGTATCCGTTCTTCGGCCAGCTCATCCTGGATTGTCTTAACCGCACTGAGCTGGCAATGACCCAGAGCCACGCCTTCAAGGCGGCGGAGCTGTGTCTGAAGGCGCAGGCTTGTGCAGACAGGTTTCGGCTCCCGGAACAGGAGGGGAGGCATTAAAGAGTGAAACTTTTGTCCTCCGAACAGTATGTATCCCGCCGCTCGCCGGTATTGGCGACCAGAGGCATGGTCGCCACCAGCCAACCTCTGGCAACCCTCGCCGGTGTGGATATTCTGCGGTCCGGTGGCAACGCCGCCGATGCCGCTGTGGCCGCGGCCGCCGCACTTCAGGTCACCCAGCCTTGCTCCACGGGGCTCGGCGGTGATTGTTTCGTGTTGTATTTCTCGGCTGATCGCGGCACGGTGGAGGCATTGAACGGGTCCGGTCGCTCGCCGGGAGCGCTGACCCTGGAGGCGGCCATTCGGGCTGGATTTCGTGACCGCCTGCCGCCGCATCATCCTTTCACCGTCACTGTTCCCGGAGCTCCGGCTGCCTGGGTCGATGCCCAGACACGCTTTGGTCGGCTCAATCTTCAGCAGGTACTTGCACCGGCGATTGATCTGGCGGAACACGGTTTCCCCGTCGGTCCTCTGACAGCCGGCTGGTGGCGGGAGGGAGTCGAACAACTGTTGAGCCGGCACGCCCACGGTGGGGAGTTGATGATCGACGGCCGCGGACCTCGAGCCGGAGAGGTGGTGCGCCTGCCCACTCTGGCCAGCTCCCTGCAGATCCTGGCGGATCAGGGCAAAGAGCCCTTCTACAGGGGAGAGATCGCCGAGAAAATCGTGGCGGCGGTTGCGGAGGCTGGAGGTGTGCTTGCCCTTGATGATCTGGCTGCCCACGAGTCGCAGTGGGTGAAACCCATACGTACCCGATATCGGGATTTTTATATATGGGAATGTCCGCCCAATGGACACGGATTGGCCGTTCTGCTGGCCTTGAATATCCTCCAAGCCTGCGGGTTCAGCGATGCCCCCGCCAGCGGTGCGGACCGGCTGCATCTGATGATCGAGGCGATGCGGCTGGCCTTTGCCGATGTCCTCCGCTATGTAGGAGATCCGGGCTTTTCCTCTATACCTGTAGCGGAGCTGCTCGGGGAGTGGTACGCCCGACACCGAGCCGCCGCAATATCCATGAAGCGGACTATGGAAGGTCCCGTCTGGGGTGATCCGCTCTCGACGGGGTCGGCCCAGGGCGACACAGTCTACTTCTGCGTCAGCGATGCCGAGGGAAACGCCTGTTCCTTCATCAACAGCAACTTCCTGGGCTTTGGAACCGGCATCGTGCCGCAGGGGTGCGGATATTCCCTGCAAAATCGGGGCTATGGATTCGTCCTGGATTCGGAGCATCCCAACGGTCTCGCCCCGGCTAAACGATCGTACCACACCATCATTCCCGGCCTTTCCACCCACGCGGAGACCGGCGGATTCCATTCGGTTTTCGGCGTCATGGGGGGAATGATGCAGCCTCAGGGACATCTGCAGGTGGTTTCCGCGTTAATTGATGACGAGCTGGACCCTCAGGCCGCTCTGGACCGTGGTCGTTTTCAGCTGGAGGAAGGCCTGCCGGATGGGGAGGTGCTCCTGGAGGACAGCCTGGACCCGGAAACGGCTGCAGATCTGCAGGGTAGGGGACATCGGATTAGGATCCTCTTCGGCTTGAATCGGCCCCTGTTCGGCCTCGGGCAGATTATCCTCAAGGGTTCGGACGGGGTATATTGGGGCGGCAGTGATCCCCGGGGCGACGGTTGTGCTCTGGGGCTGGCCTAGACCTGTACCGGATGATCATTTCTCTGTACCCGTGCCAACCCGTCATTCCATAGTTGTTTGCCATCCGACAGGGGACAGCGTATAATAGCCGTATAGACCCGTGGGCCAAGGAATGAAAAAACCTGTCCTCTATATGTGGTTTTGGATTCTAAAAGCCGAGGAAGGAAAAACGGATCATGAGTGTCAGGTTAAAAAATTCTCTGTTGATCGGTCTCATCTTTGCGCTCTTTATTTCAAGCAATCCGATTTACGCACAGGAGAGGGATTCAACGGCGGGAAGAAAAGGGGGAATGGGCTATTTTATCGGGGGAGTTGGTTGGATGTTGGAGTCGGGGAGTAGCTCCATCGTCTACTCAACTGGCGGCGGCGGACACAGCATCACAAACAAATGGATTCTGGGGGGAGAAGGACACAGCTCTTTCGGTCCCGAGAATGCCGGCGGGTACGGTTTCTTGAATGTAGGGTACGCCCTGCTTGCAACGAGTAGCATTATCGTTTATCCCCTGTTGGGTCTGGGCGGAGGGGCTATGACAAGAGAGGCCAGCCCGACTGTATCGAAATGCGCCCTGCTGAATCCGTCCCTCGGGGTTGACTACCTCATACCCATCAAAGGCAGAAGTGGTATTTTGTTGGGGTTGCGCGGCGGATATACCTTTACCGTTTACAGCAATACTTTTAACTGGTCGATGCCCCATATCCGTCTGGTCGTGGGGGGTTTTGGTTTCGGGGAATAGCGCCGGAGTTATTAAACGTAAACGGCCTGATGATTTCTTATCTCGTACGAACCTCAAGTATAGTGCTTCCTCGTAGAGAGTGAGGCAATTTGCTGAGATGAACCAAATCTTGGGAGATCCA
Source organism: Spirochaetaceae bacterium (assembly GCA_020353535.1). Lineage (GTDB taxonomy): Bacteria > Spirochaetota > Spirochaetia > SZUA-6 > DRHE01 > JAFGQJ01. The sequence goes on from CP070696.1 coordinate 2,387,944, forward strand.
ACGCGAACCAAAGCTTAGAAACTCGATACATCTTATAAGCACTAGTGACAGGAGGACGCTTTATGGCTGAAACAAACCTACCCTTCACTCTCGATCTGAAGAAAGCGGCGCTGGTTGTGGTAGATATGCAGAACGACTTCGTGCGCAGGGGCGCCCCGTTCTTCCTGCAGGGCTGCAATGAGGCCATTCCCAATGTTCAAAAGGTGCTCCACGCCTGCAGAAAGACCAAAGTTCCGGTGGTGTTTCTCAAGTTCACAGCGGGACCCTCGGAAACGCTGATCTGGACCTGGTCGAAGCCGCTACATCCGCCCGACAAGGCCTGCTGGAAAAACTGCAGCCGTTTCTATGAGGAAATCCAGAGAGAGGCGGAGGGTCATGACATCATTGACGAGCTGTACCCCGTAGAGGGGGAAGGGATCGTGGAGAAGTACAGCTACGGCGGTTTCTACGAGACCAATCTGCACGCGATCTTGCAGGCCCGGCACGCCAAACAGTTGATTATCGTCGGCTGCGCGGCACCATTCTGCATCGACGACACGGTGACCGGGGCTTTTGACAGGCAGTATCGGAACTTCGTCGTTTCCGATGCTATCGGCTACTTCGACAAGGAGTTCCTGGCCAGTTCGCTTCGGCGCATCAGCATGAAGTATGCGCGGGTTGTAACCACGAAGGAGCTGTTGGCCGAAATGGGAGTCTAGGATTCCGGCGATGTCGACCGGCAACCGGTTGGTGCGGAATTCATTCGTTGGGATTTTCATTTGACGCGTTGTTTTTCCGAGTATTATTCTTTTAGTAGTGTGTCGGGTTCTTCGCTTTCCAACTAAAACAGGGGAAAAGGAAGGACAGCGGGACATGAACCGAGCCATTAGAGGTCTCGGGAAAAACCTATATAAAGGGGGACAAGATGAAAAGTTCTCTACGCCTACTCGTGTTGCTGGCTGCATTGCTGCTGGTTGCGGGATTGAGCTTTGCCGCAGGCGGGGGTGAAAAAACGGCGGCGGCTGAGAAACCGATCGTGTTCGGCGGAGCCCTGCCGTTGACCGGCTGGGGCGCTGATGCAGGGGTGTACAACAACCAGGGCTATCTGCTCTGGGAAAAGCACGTAAATGAAGACGGAGGTATTCTGGGTAAACCCGTAAAGCTGATCATCTACGATGACCAGTCCGATCCCACCACAACGGCGCGGTTGTACGAGAAGCTGATCACCGAGGACAAGGTAGACGTGCTCCTGGCACCGTGGAGCGACGACATGACCATGCCAGCGACCACGGTTGCCGAGCGCTACGGCAAGCCCATTGTGACCGGAGGAGCCACCCTGGATGCGATCTGGGGCCGGGGCTACAAGTTCGTGAACGGGCTCCTTCCCTCCAGCTACGACTACGTGGGCGTGGCCATCCGCCTGGTGGCGGACAGGATCAAGACCGTGGCTGTGGCCAACGGGGATCTCACCTACGTAACCGGCTTCGGGGATGCGGCGGTGACCAACATCGAAGAGCTGGGTCTGACCCTGACCACCCGGGAAACCTACGCCGCCGACACCACGGATTTTACCGCAGTGCTTACGAAGATCAGGGCCACCAACCCGGACATGCTGGTCGGAGGCACCGGTGGTGAGGATGCGGTTCAGCTGATCCGCCAGAGCAAGGAAGTGGGGCTGAATGCGAAAGCCTTCTACTTCACCATTGCTCCTGTAGACACGGAGTTTGCCCGCGTGCTCGGCAAGGACGCGGAGTACATCCTGGGTACAAGCGAATGGGAACCGACCTTTACGCACCTGCCCGGATTCCAGCGCTTCTACGACGGGTACATGGCTGAGTACGGCGAGGAGCCGGTGGAGGACGTGGCTACCGCCTATGGAGTATGCCAGGTGCTGCAGGCAGCCGTGGAAAAGGTCGGTGCACTGGACGATGCCAAGATCGGAGAGGCGCTTCGCACCATGGAGACGGTGACCGTGTTCGGAACCTATAAGGTAGATCCGCAGACCGGCGCTCAGAAGGGCAAAGAGCTTTTCGTGATCCAGATCCAAAACGGCAAGCGTGTCGTGGTCTGGCCCAAGGAAGATGCGGACGGAGAGTTGATTTTCCCGGCGCCGCCTTGGAACCGCAGATAGGAACAAAAGCTACCTAAAAACCCGCGGGCGCTGGCTCAATACCGGCGCCCGCCCTTCTCTTCCCGCTCTCTCTTCGAGTGGGGAAGATCTATTAATTTCTCGCTGCTGCCAAAGAGGAGCGCCATGGGTGATTTCCTGAGCATTCTGATCAGTGGTTTGATCATGGGCTCGATCTACGCGCTGCTGGCCGGAGGCCTGACTCTCATATGGGGGGTGATGCGGATCGTGAACCTTGCCCACGGGGAGTTCCTCATGCTGGGCTGTTTCGCAACCTACTACCTCTTTGGAGCTCTCGGCGGCATTCCCCTGCTGGCGATTCCCCTGCTGGCGCCGGTGTTCTTCCTCCTAGGCGCGGTCCTGTATGTAGTTGTGGTGCGCAAGATCGTGAATGCTCCGGAGCTCATGTCCATGCTCCTGACCTTCGGAGTATCGATCTTCATCATCAACATCAGCGTGCTCATCTGGTCCGGGGAGATGCGTATCGTTGAGTACCTGACCGGAAGTTTCCAGATCGGCGGTGTGCTGATCTCCAAACCACGACTGGTCGCCGGAATTGTAGCTGTGAGCATCTCCCTGGGGATGTATCTCTTTTTAAAGAAGACACGGATCGGAACCGCCATCCGTGCCGTGTCCTATGACAGGGAGATTGCCGAGCAATGCGGGATTAATGCCAATCTGATCTACCTGGTTGTCTTCGGAATCGGAACTGTGCTCGGCGCCTCGGCGGGGAGCCTGGCCAGTACGATCTTCGCCTTCAATCCCCTGGTGGGACAGCAGTTCATCCTCAAGGCCTTTGCCGTAACGGTTCTGGGAGGCATGGGCAACTTCCTGGGGGCCTTGATCGGCGCGTTGATTATCGGTGTCGTGGAGCAGGTCTTCGCCTATGTCCTGGATGCTCAGATATCCGCCGCCGTAGCCTTCGTCGTGATAATCGCCACGCTGCTCATACGCCCCCACGGCATCATGGGAGAGCGCTGATGTTCAAAGATATCCTGCGTAACCTCGGCAGGCTCAATTGGTCCTGGCGGATCGTGCTCATCCTGCTGGTCGCCGCCGTGGTGTTGTTCTATTTCACAGGCTCTCCCTATTACCAGTCGCTGTTCCTGGCCATTGCCATGTACGTGGTGCTCTGTGCCAGCTGGAACATCATCTCCGGGATCACCGGCTACGTGTCCTTCGGACACGTGGCCTTCTGGGGACTTGGGGCCTATATCACGGCGGTGCTGATCGTGAAGCTGAATCTTCCCTGGCCGATCGCTCTGCTCTGTAGTGGTGTTCTGACAGGTGTTTTCGCAGCCCTGATCAGCTATCCGATACTCAAGTTGTCGGAGGTGTACTTCGCGATATCCATGCTGGCCCTGGCGGAAACTGTGAAGATCCTGGTGGGTTACTTCCGTGGTTTGACCGGGGGAGGCGGGGGTATCTACCTCCGGCCGCTGATTCGGCCCAACCTGGCCTTCCTGCTGATGACGGTCCTGGCTCTGATCGTCGTGCTGATGACCTACGTGCTTCAAGACACGAAGTTCTTCAAATCTCTGATGGCCATCAAGAACAACGAGCTGGCCGCAGGATCCCTGGGGATCGATACGACCAGAAGAAAAACCCAGGCCTTCATCCTTTCGGCAGTCTTTCCAGCGATGGCTGGAGGTATCTACATTCTCAACGTCGCCTTTATCGATCCGAAGACAGCCTTCGACATCGGCATCACTCTGAATACCATCATGATGACCGTTTTCGGAGGCCTGGGTACGGTACTTGGCCCGGTGATCGGACCGGTTGTCTTCATGTTGCTCTCCGAAACGCTGTGGGCCCGTTTTCCCTTCGTGCACAAGGCGATTCTCGGGGCGATCATCGTGCTTCTGGTCATATTCCTGCCCCGGGGTATTCTTTCCTCCCTGCTGCGGGGACTGGAACGATTGGGCATGCGCTCGCGGAGGACGACATGAGTGAAACGATCCTCCAGGTCACCGGACTGACCAAGCATTTTGGCGGAATTGTCGCCAACCAGGATGTCACCTTCTCGGTCGGGGAGGGAGAAATCGTTTCGATCATCGGCCCGAACGGGGCGGGGAAATCCACCCTCTTCAAGATGATCTGCGGAGTTCGGCCTAAAGGTTCGACGAGAAAACCTGACAGCGGTACTGTTCACTTCCGCGATCAGGACATCACCGCGCTTCCAGCCCATAGGATCTGCCGGCTGGGATTGGCCCTGGTGTTTCAGGAAACCGAGCCTCTACGGGCTATGTCGGCGATCGAGAACGTGGCCGTAGGCTATCTGGTGCGTCATGACAGCTACCATGAGGCTCTGCAGCGGGCCGAGGGTATATTGGAACGAGTGGGGCTTTCTCACAGGCGGGAGGCTACCGCCTCGGATCTGACCCTTGCCGAGCTCAAACGCCTGGAAATCGGGCGAGCCCTGGCCACCGAGCCGATCATGCTGATGCTCGACGAGACTATGGCCGGTTTAACCCTGAGCGAAGTGCAGGAAGCCCTGCAGTTGGTGCGAAGGATCAACAACGAGGGGATTACGATCATCCTTATCGAACATGTACTCGAGGCGGTGATGGCCGTCAGTCAGCGGGTCATCGTATTGGACCAGGGGCGAAAGATCGCCGATGAATCCCCCGGCGCTGTGGTCAAAGATCCGGCGGTAGTAAAAGCCTACTTGGGCGGGGAGATCAACAATGCTTGAGGTAAAAGATCTTCTGGTCCGATACGGGGCAGTGCCCGCCCTGCATGGTGTCTCCCTGAAGGTGGGCGAGCGGTCCATCACTTCCATCGTCGGCTCCAACGGCGCGGGCAAGTCTTCCATTCTGAGAACCATCATGGGCCATGAGCAAGCGGCCGAAGGGGAGATCCTCTACAATAGCGAGAAGATCTCCGGTCTGCCCGCCCATACCATCTCCCGAAAAGGCATATCCCTGGTACCGGAGGGAAGAGGGTTGTTCACGAAGCTCACTGTTCAGGAAAACCTCATGCTCGGTGCCTTTGCCGTGAAAAACCGGCAGACCGTGGAGGATGCCCGGGAGTGGATATACGAATTATTCCCGATCCTTCGAGAGAGAAAAGCCCAGGTCAGCGGAACCTTGAGCGGCGGGGAGCAGCAGATCCTGTCCATCGCCCGAGGCCTGATGTCCCGTCCCGGCTTGCTCATGCTCGATGAACCATCCCTCGGCGTGATGCCTTCCTACATCCATCTGATCTTCGAGGTTCTCAACCAAATACGGGAACAGGGCACGACCATACTCCTTGTCGAACAGAATGTGGAGCGTTCTCTCCGGGTTGCCGATTACGCCTACGTACTGCAGACCGGCCGGATCGTTCTGGAAGGCAGGGGAGACCAGCTGCTCGATGCCGAGCTGATCCGCAAAGCCTATCTGGGTTTGTAGCCTGCAGCTCCTCCCCCGGTGAATCCCATTCGCGGTATCTACTTAAGCGGAGCCGTACCAGTCCTTGCCCATCCCGGCTTTAAGTCGCCAGCTCGATGAACTCCTCGGATGAGACAACCGCCCCGAACTTCATGTTCAGGTTTTTCAGGGTAGCCTCGTGAAGCTGGGGCTTGAAGGAGGACATGCAGTCCCGTAGGACGATGGCCTTGAATCCGTGATGAAAGGCCTGTCGGACCGTTTCCTCCACGCAGATCTGGGTCACCGTTCCGGCAATCACCACCGTGTCCGCCTTAAAGGAGTTGAGCACGTCCTCTAGATTGGTACGGAAGAAGGCACCGTACCAGAACTTGTCGATAATCGGATCGTCGGTTTGGGGATCCAGCTCAACTATGACGGCGATGGCTTCTCTCTCCGCCTTGATATCCTCGTAATAGCGGCGGTGCTGCGCATATCAAATGAAAAGGGGAGATCTATTTTCATGTATTTCCTTTCTGGGTGGTAGTACTGTCTTTACTGGAGGTCGTTGGGGATGCCACCACCACCCGATTGCGGCCGGATTCCTTGGCCCGGTACAGGGCGCTGTCGGCGGCTTCTCTAAGGGTTTTCGGGTTCGAGGCGTGATCGGGGAAACAGGCCAGACCCTGGCTGGTCGTGACCCTGAGAGTGGGAGATTTTCTCACCTTGGCTGCACCTGTCCGGGCCGACTCATCGGGCAGGTTCGACTCTTCCACCGCCCGCCGGATATCCTCCATGAGCGAGCAAGCCGTTAAACTATCCGTGTCGGGAAGGATGAAGGTGAACTCGTCTCCGCCGTAACGGGCGGCCACGTCTGTTGGTCTTAGGTAGCGACGGTAGATCTCGGCGGCGCTCACGATCACCCGGTCTCCGACCTTCTCCGAGTATTTTTCGTTGATCTCCCGGAAGTGATCCAGGTCGAGCATCACCACCGACAGAGGTTTCGAGCCGTCACGGGCCTTCATGAAGTATTCCTCCAGGGCTTCTTCAAGATAACGGCGGTTGTACAGCCCTGTCAGGGGGTCGGTGATTGCCCGGCGACGGGCTTCCTCGCCCCACTGGACCATGTCGGAGAGGAATCCCCCCGTATCCTCCAGTCGGCGGCGGGTCACGGCGAGCATGCGGGTCATTACTTTCCCGGCGCTGGCCGGATTGGATTCGACCAGCTGGAAGAACTCCCGTTCGTTCATGGCCATCAGACGGCTTCGGCTCTTGGCGTAGCAGGTTGCCGAGCGGGATTCCTCCTCGAAGATGGACATTTCACCGAAGAAATCCCCTCTTGTGAATTCGGCGATTTCCAGATTCTTGCCGTCATCCAGGGTGACTGCTATGCCCAGGGCTCCCGAGTCCACGACGAACAGCTCTCCACCGGGATCACCCTCCTTAAAGAGGATTTCCCCCTTCTTCAGCTCACGGGGATGCAGCACCTCGAGAAGACCCTGAATCTCCTCATCGGTGAGATCACGGAAGATGCGGACGTTTTTTAGAAAATCGATCGATTCGCTCATTTTCTCTGTTGACTGCAGATGCGGTTCCCCCCGCGATTGCGGGCGGTGAACAGGTTCTCGTATGCCCGTTCTGTCAGTTTGTCTGCCGAGCTGCCCCCGTTGGGATAGGCGGCAACGCCTAGGCTCACGGTGATGCCTAAATCCGTTCGAGGTTCAGAGCTCCCAAGGCTCACCTCGCTCACATCGATCTTGCCCATGCCCGCCCGTATCTGCTCAGCAAGCTCTCGAGCCCGCTCCAATCCAACTTCCGGAAGGATCACGGAAAAGACATCTCCCTTGTAGCGTATCGGGACGCCCCGGTCCGCCAACTGCCTGCGGAGCTCGGAAGCCATCAACTGCAGGGTTCGATCCCCTGCCTGATGGCCATAGCTGTCATTGAGGTTCTTGAGGTTGTCCGGTTTGATCATCAGGAAGCAGGTGCCTTCGGGCTGCTGTTCCAGCAGGCGCGGGAACTCCTCCTCTAGATAACCGGCGTTGTACAACCCTGTGAGTTTGTCCAGCATTACCTGCCGCCTCAGCTCTTGAACCCAGGGGCTCTTTTCTGCGATGAGGCGATTTGTGCTGCGAATACGCCGGGCCACAATGGCCAGTAAATTGCGAAGGATTTTGGCTTTTATCTGAGGAAATGCAGCGAAAAAGGTTTCCACCGCTGGCTGCTGATCTTGTCCTGTTTTGTGCTGTCTCTCCTGTGACGGGGATACGGGAAAGATGAGGAGTACCGCGTCTTCTTCGCAGCGGGCGGATGTATCTGTCGATTCCCCGTCGAATAGGGTCAGCTCGCCGAAACTCTCTCCGGCAACAAACGTGGCCAGGCTTATGTCCCGCTGTTCATCCCCGCTCTTGGTGATCAGCACCTCGCCTCGTTGAACCGTGTAGATCCTTCCGGTTCCAAAGTCATTGCTTTCGGCTTTAGGAAAGACGATCTCGTTCTTGGCGTAGTGTTGCCAGGCCGCGTTGTCCGCAACCGCCGTCAGCTCATCCGAGTCGAGGGAGCGAAACACGCCGACTGCTTTTAGAAGGGCGATCTTTTCCTGCCTGCCGGATCCGCTGGCTTTTACCTTGTCTTTGCTCACCAGTGAAGAGTACAACTGCCTTTACCGCCGGGTCAACTCAGCCGCTGAACTTTCCTTCTTGCTTGTATAACTATGAGGCGATCAAATTCCCACGCCGAAACAGAGCATGGAAACCGAGGCATGCTGGATGCCCTCGAACTGTATCGAGGCTTGTTCCTCTGTTTGCTGCAGAGCCAGGGTGTACAACATCGGCAGATAATGATCCCGCGTCGGCACCGATAGCTGAGCGGATTGGCCGAAGCGCCTGTAGGAAATCAGGGAATCGTGCCGCCGCTCCGACAAACAGTGCCGGCATTCGTTGGCTCTCTCCAGCCATCGGCCGTACTCCTTTATTCCAACGACATTTTTGACTCTAGTTCCCCCATTCAGATGATACCAATAAAATACCCGGAATCATATCAGAATCGATTGCGGCACTCTACCAACAACTCGGCAACTCATTTTCTTGACGGGGTTAGTTTCTGCGCATACAGTTAGAATATCGTGCAAAAGGAGGAAGCCTTGGGGAGTCGGCGGATTTCCGTGCGGGCGCGCAGACGCGGCAGACGGAATCGCAACGGCTCGGAGAACCTTACAGGGTATCTGTTTGTCTTCCCCTCTGTGCTGCTCATCACGGTTTTTGGAATCTTTCCCGTTTTCTTCACAGTCTACGTGAGCCTGCACAAGTGGCGCATCAAACGGGGCAGGTTCATCGGTCTGGCCAACTACGGGGAGATGTTCGGCAGTCCCCTCTATCTGCTATTGGTGATCTTCGCCCTGGTCGGCATCGCCGTTGCCATGTATCTTCTCGGTAAAGCCCGGGCGAACCGGGGAGCGCTGCCGACCGGCTCCGGAGTGTTTCTTCTGCTGATCTGTGTAGCTGCGGTGGCCGTACTCCTACCCTATCTGGCCGAGGCGGGGGATGATGAAATGTTCGCCTCGCTGCGGGTCACGATCTGGTACTCGCTGGGAACCGTTCCCGTCCAGCTGGCTCTGGGGCTGCTGCTGGCCTCTTTTCTGTACCAGAAGATCCCGGCCAAGCAGGCCTTTCGGGTGATCTATCTTTTGCCCTACATCGTGCCCTCCGTAGCCTCGGCGGCGGTTTTCGAGCGCCTGTTTTCATTGAAGCCGGAGTCCTTCGCCAACCAGGTGCTCGCTCTCTTTGGTCGGCCACCGGCGCAGTGGTTGTTGGAGCCCAAGGGGATCTTCTTTCTCCTCTCGGGAGAGCGCATGGCCGCGGTTTCACAGAGCATCATCGCCAACTACTGGCTCAGCTGGGCCCATGGTCCCAGCTTGGCTCTGGTGTCCATCATGTTTTTCAACTGGTGGGTCTTCGTCGGTTATAACGCCCTGATCTACACGAACGGTCTGGCCAATATTCCCAGACAATTGTACGAAGCCGCGGAGGTCGACGGCGCGGGAAGGCTTGCCGTGTTTTTCAAAATTACCCTACCGATGCTCTCCCCGAGCACCTATTTCCTCACCCTGCTGGGAATCATCGGGACCTTCAAAGCCTTCGCCCACATCTACGTCCTGCGCCATCCAGCCGCCCGGGGAGAAGTCGACCCGATGAGCGTGCAGATCTTCTTTACCTTTTTCCGCAAATCGAGGTTCGGCTATGCGGCGGCCATATCCCTGCTGCTCTTCGCCATCGTCCTGATCCTGACCCTTGTCCAGCGACGGATCATGAAGGAACGGGTGCACTATGGTTAAACAGCGCTCTCCCTGGCTCAAGGCGATCGTTCTTCTTCTGCTGATTCTCGGTGCCTTCGTTTCTATCGTTCCCTTCCTGTTCATGCTGAGCCACTCTCTCAAGACCATTGCCGAAACCATCACCCGTTCCAGCGCCATTCCCTTCGATCCCAAGTTCTGGCCGCGGGTTCCCCAGTGGAGCAACTACAGGGTGGCCTGGCAGGAGGCCCGCTTCGGTCTGTACTTCCGAAACAGCGTGGTCATCACCGCCATTACTGTCGGAGGAATCGCGGTCACTTCCAGCCTGGCCGCCTACGCTTTCGCCAAGCTGCGCTTCGTCGGACGGGATCTGATCTTCAGCATCCTCCTGGCCACCCTGATGATCCCCCAGACGGTGCTGTTGATACCCAACTTCATAATCGTAGCCAGGCTCGGCTGGATCGACAGGCTCCCGGCCCTGACTGTTCCCTTTCTGGCCAGCGCCTTTCATATATTTCTTCTGCGGCAGTTCTTCTCCCAGATACCCAATGAGCTGATCGAGGTGGCTAAGATCGACGGCGCAACCCATCTGCGCTCGCTAGTATCGATCGTGCTTCCTCTGTCCAAGGCGCCGATCTTCACCGTGGTTTTTCTCAGCTTTATCTACACCTGGAACTTATTACAGTGGCCCCTGGTGGTCACCCAGACGCCCAGGTGGAGACCGATCACCGTGGGCCTGAGCGTGTTTATCACAGAGGCCGGCCCGGAAACCCATCTGCGCATGGCCGGAGCCGTGATCGCCGTGCTGCCGGTGATTACTGTGTATTTTATCGCCCAGAGGCAGTTCACAGAGGCCATTACCCGTAGCGGGATAAAGGAATAAACAAAATTCAGGAGGAGGTACAAAGATGAAACCATGGATCGTTTTCATCGCGGTAGGGCTGCTGGCGGCGGCTATGTGTTGGGGCTCTTCCCAGGGAGAAGAGTCGGTGCTGCAGGATGTGGATCCCACGGGTGTGGAGATCACCTATTGGCACCAATTCACCCGGTTCCAGCAGGAAACCCTCGAGGCACTGGTGGAGGAGTTCAACAATACCAACCAGTGGAACATCAAGGTAACGGCTGAGTTTGGCGGACGCTACAACGATCTTTACAACAAGATGGTCACGGCCATCGCCGCCGGCAGAGTCCCCGATCTGGTAGCCGCCTACCAGAACGAAGCCGCGGCTTACCAGGTGAGCGGGGCCTTGGTGGATATCAACGATTACATCGACGATCCCCAATGGGGTCTGGGGGAGGAGCGCTCCGATTACTTCGAGGGTTTTCTCCAGCAGGACGTGAACGCCCAATTCGGAGGATCAAGGCTCGGTTTCCCCCCCAACCGATCTTTGGAGCTGCTGTACTACAATCTCGACTGGCTCAAGCAGATGGGTTTCAGCGCTCCGCCCAAGAACTGGGACGAGTTTTACCAGATGTGCAAGAAGGCGACAGATCCGGCGAAAAATCAGTACGGGTATGCCATCAACACGGGGGCCTCGAATGTCTTTGGTCAGGTGATCTCCAGGGGCGGTGAGGTGGCCAAAGCCGATGGCTCTGGCTACACCTACAACACCCGGCAGATGAAGGACTCCATGGCCTTCATGAAGAAGCTCTACGACGAGGGAGCCAGCAGAAAGATTGCCGAGCAATACGGAGAGCAGAACGACTTCGCCAACTGGAAGGTGTTGTTTACCATGTCCTCGACCGCGGGTCTTCCCTACTACGCAGGTTCCGTCGCCAAGGGCGAGCAGGGGCCCTTCGACTGGAGCGTGGGGGCGGTTCCCCACACAACGGCCAGACCAGCGTTGGACATCTATGGAGCCAGCGTGAGCATTCCCAAGAGCACACCCCAGCGGCAACTGGCGGCCTGGTTACTTGTAAAATATCTCACCCAGCCGGGACCTCAGGCCAAGTGGGTTGAAGCGACCAACTACTTCCCGGTGCGGAAATCCACGGCGGAGCAGCTGGGGACCTACCTGAGCAAGAATCCCAACTACAAGACCGCCTACGATCTGCTGCTGGGTAGCGATGCCAAGGCGGAACCGCCCTTTGCGGGATATGCCGAGGTGAGGGATGCGGTTGAGGCGGCCTTCAACAAGATCCTGGACGGCGCCGACATCGATGCGACACTCCGGGATCTGGATGAGGAGGCCAACAAGATACACCAGGAGGCGGCGCCCTAGGTTTCGTCCAGGTAGGTGAGAAGAAAATCTTTCATCTCTGTATTTCGCTTCGGGATGCTCCGCCTGTCGAAAGGCAAACCGTCGGGTGACCAGAGACCGAGCATGGCCTGCATCCAAGGGGTGGGGCAGAGGGGGGAGAGATGCTGTCCCCCTTTTAGATTTGTGTCCAACACCGCGGTCTTCGGATGGTGCCTTCCCGTGAGATGCGTGTCCCCCCGGGGATAGAGGAAGAGCAGGTATGGATCGTTTTCCCCGCCCCATAGGTGGGCGATTTCACTACCCAGACTGCTGTTGGCCTGTTCGACGCAGCGTAGTACCCGCTCGCCGATCTTTTCTCCGGACAATCCCGCTTTTTTTGCCTGCCCCGGATTTACCACCACCTGCCCGCAGTTGGCCGGGTGGTAGTAGGCCACCGAGCGGCGAAGATCATACCCCCTCTTTCCCAGGCGTACGAGGCCGGCTTCTACGAGCAGGTCGTTGAGGTAAAGAGCTCGCCGGTAGGGGGCCTGCCCGTGATCCGCCGACAGGACGAGCAGCGTGTGACTGTTGATGCAGTCCATAATCTCCCCGACGTACCTGTCGATCAGCCGGTAGCAGCGGCGGAGCAGCTCCGCCGCCCGTCCCTCCGGCCAGAGACCTTCAATCTGGTCTAGGTACACGTGGCAGAGCTCGTCGATCAGGGAGAAGTACAGGACTGTCAAGGTGGAGGAGATCTGCCGGACGGCGTTCAAGGCCAGCTCGGCCATTTGCCTGCTTGCGTATTCGGACAATCGCAGCTCTTCATCGATAGAGAGTCCCTGGTTCATTCTGGAATAGCGGAACAGGCTGCCATGATGGACGAATTGAGGTACCAGCGCACTCGGCCCTTCTGGCAGATCCTTTGACAGGCGAATATGGGGACGGCAAGAGGATGACAGGTACAGGATCTTTCCCGTGGAATAACCTAACGCAGAGGATCTTCTGTTGAGCTGGATCGACCGGATCTCACCGGGCGCCAAGGTTGCGATTGTTCGACGTCCCCGGCGCAAGGAAACGGAATCGTCCTCGGAATCGATAACGATAGCGGCTCCGCCGATCTTCTGCTTCAGCGGCCCCGTGCCGATGCGTGCCCAGCTCCAGTCGGGCCGGTAGTGGCGATAGCCGTCTAGAAGCAGATCATAGCCGGTATAGCCTTTTCCCCAGACCGGGTCTCTTCTAAAAGCCGCGTTGAACAGGGTATAGCTTTTTCCTCTCCGCTCCATTTCTTCCCAGATCGGTGCTGCCCCGGATATCGGTACTTCAAAACCGCTTACCGGCCGTTCGAGCCTGCCTGCATAGTCGGGCATTTGATATCCCCAGATCCCGCTCTCCGCAGGTTCGGATCCGGAGAACAGAGCGCGCAGTGCCGGAGGAGTCTCGCAGTTCGGCTCAGGCGGCCGGCTGGGACCAAAGTACCCCTGTTCTTGGATCCTCGCCAGAGAAGGGCAAACCCCGGCCTGAATGCAGCGGGTAGTGATTTCGTATCCGGCTGCGTCGAGAATCAACCAGACGATCTTTCTCTCCTGTAACTCGCCGCGGATCAGTGCACGTACATCGAGTCTCGGCATCTCAGGTGGTGGCCACCTGCAGGGCGATCTCCATCATGGCAGTGTAGCCCTGCTGGCGCTGTTCGCTGCCGGCGGTTTCCCCGGTGACCAGGCTGTCACTGACCGTGAGGATGGAAAGGCCCTGAACACCGTGGCCCCCCGTCAGCGTATAAAGTGCCGCAGTTTCCATCTCCGCGGCCAACACGCCGTAGCGGGCCCAGATCTTCCAGGAGTTCGGATCGTCGGAGTAGAAGGTGTCGCTGGTCATCACCGTGCCGACGCGCACGGAAACGCCCCGCTGTTGGGCCGCCTGGTGGGCCTTGAGGAGCAGATCGAAACTGGCTGTCGGAGCAAAGTCACAGCCGTCGAAGCGGATACGATTGACCGCCGAATCGGTGCAAGCCGCCTGAGCCAGAACCACCTCACCCAGCTTCATATCCTCCCGGAGGGTCCCGCAGGTTCCGATACGGATCAGGCGTTTGGCGCCGTACTCTGTGATCAGTTCGTGAACGTAGATCGAGATCGACGGTATCCCCATACCGGTTCCCTGTACCGATACCTCCTTCCCATCGTAAATACCGGTAAAACCAAGCATGCCCCGTACCCGACTGTAGCACTGTGGATTCTCCAGATAGGTGTCGGCCACGTACTGGGCCCGCAGGGGATCACCGGGAAGCAGGACCGCTGCGGCGATCTCTCCTGCCTTCGCTTCAATGTGGATGCTCATTGGAATCCTCCTGCCTCGGATCGCTGAACGTTTCGTAACAGCAGCCAGGCCCGGTGATACTTCTTCATCCGGGCCTGGTCCCTCATGGTCAGATCCGGAAGCCGTTTGACGTCCAGATTGTCCTCAAGGTCGGCGATCTTCACTTTGCGAGCTATGGGATTTTTGGAGATTCTTTGGATGTAGTCTCGATAGCGGATTTGTTTTCTGTGGGTCAGGCAGTCTACGGCTTCAATCACGGCTTCGGGGAAATCCTCGCGGCGGAGATCTTCCAGGGTCCACTCGGTGTCCTCGACCACATCGTGAAGGATTGCGGCGGACATCTCCAATTCGCCTAGCATTTTCATCATCAGACGAAGCGGGTGAAGGATGTAGGGATTTCCGTTTTTCTCTTTCTGGCTGCTGTGAGCCTGCACGGCGATCTGTATGGCTCGCTCCAGCACTACTTCTTCCAAGCCGCTTTGGCTTCGATGTACTTCTTCAGAACCTCGTCGTTTATATATCCGTACTCGATCGCGATATCCCCGAAAAGGCGGCTGTCGCCGGCTTTTTGAGCATCCAGGACCTCCTGGACCTGTTGTTGGGTAATAACGCCTATTCTGATAAGAAATTCACCGATTTTTTCAGGCATAGGGTACGCTCCGTTTCCGGTGTTTGTCTAGCATTATAGAGAGAACTGGGAAAGAATCAATTCCGCCGAGCCGCATTCCGGATACCCAGAATAGCCAAAAGGATCATCAGGAGGATACAAACGTAGGCGAACCAGTCGCCGAGGTAGCCGTACAGCGTACGGGCCCCCCGGATCGGCACAGCGGCGACCATCACTCGGTCCTGGGTCATGAAATAATCCTGTCGGGCCAATACCACACCGTAGTGATCCGCGGCCATGGAGGTGCCCTCGTTCACCTGGCGGACCACGGAGTATCCCCCTTCGACACCGCGGATCAGGGCGGGCTCGGTGTGAAACGGCCGGATGCGTTCCGAATCGTACCCGGGGACCAGCATGATGTCGGTACCCGCTTTGGCCGCCTGACGCAGGAATCCGGGGAAGTCCAGGTCAAAGCAGATTGCAGCAGCGAGGGTGCCGTAGGGTGTCTCGATGGTCTTGATCACTCCGTCGGAGTCCACGGGAAGCCAGGATTTCGTCTTCTGGTAGGTGAAGGCCAGCTCACCCTCTGGGGTGAACATCAGCACCTCGTTGTAGTTCAGGTTGGTTCCGTAGCGCAACTCGAGGATCGCCGGGGCGAAGTAAATGCCGTTCGTTCCGGCAAATTCCCCGGATCGGGAAATGAAACGTTCCAGATCGTCCTCCGAAACCACCCCGTTGCCCTCAGCCCAAAATACGATCCGGGCTCCGGCCTGCACCGCCCGTGTGCTCTGTCTAAACAGCTCATCCTCGATTGCCCGTATCTCCGACCTGAATTTGTCTACCTCTTCCTTCGGTGTTCCCAGATCGAGGAGCGCCCAATAATCCCGGAGATGCTCGACGGTGACGCCTGCCACTCCCACGGTCTGCGCACGAGAGGGTGCGGTGGCGATGCGTACGGATCCATAGGTTATGACCAGAAGCGCGGTTACCGCAAAAAGCGCCACCGGATTCCGAATCAAGAGGATTCGGCCGCTACCCTGGGATAATTTCAGGTTGAAATCGTTCTCCCAGGCGGTGTTCACGACCGAGGCGAACCAGGCGATCAAAAAGGAGATACCCCAGATTCCCGTGATCGATGCTGTTTGAACGACCGTGCTGAACGGGAACTGGGTCGAGCCTGTAGAGAACAGGGTTCCGAGAGGTGTAAAGCCCAGGAAGTAATCTACGGTCACGTAGGTGGCGGGAAAAACCAGGGTCGAGCCGATGCCTGCCAACCGGGGAGAAAGAGCCCTGTCGATGTACAACACCAAGATCAGCGGCAGGGGAACGATCGCGGGCAGGACGATCTGGGCGATGACCGGCAGATCCCAGGCGCCGATCATGTTTGTTAAAAAGGCTGCGTACAGACACGGCAGCGCAAGCAGGGGGGTGTGCCATTTCTCCTGATTTCTGAAGAAGCGAAGCAGGAACACCGGGGCGATCCAGGCTGCAGCAGGAGCGCTCCAGCGCCAGCCGATGAAAGCATAGGCTACCGAGCCGAGCCCGAGCCACAGCAGATCCGATCCGATTCCGTTTGTCCTTTTCATTTTAGCCTCCAAATCTCGTCTTTTAGCGCAATCATGTGGTTAATTCTTTTGATTGATTCTTGTGATTTAAACATCTGTTTAAATCACAAGTAATTTAGTCCCGGGAAGGCGAAAAGTCAAGAAGGTTCGAAAAAGGAATGATACGATCTGAAGGACTATTCTGCCCAGTTTTTCCAACTCTGAGGCGTCGCGCCCTCACTCCCGCCACTGAACGCGGACGACCCGGAAGGGGATCCCATGGCTGCTGAAGTACCTCAGCCAGCGCCTCTGGTTGATCTGCAGCTGATCTCCGGGACCCTTGACCTCTATCAGTTCGTAGGCAGGTGTTTTCCGCCGTCGGGGCGTGGGAAAAACGACCAGATCGGGGAATCCGGATTTATTCGCCCCCAGGTGCTCGCTGAGCTTGTCGAAGATCGCAGCCAGATGGTTCCGGGGGATGGTGCGTACGCACCGGGCGACCAGCTCTCGAGGTAAAAGCTTCCAGTGCACCAGGTCGCTGGCGATCCCCTGCTTGCGATCGTAGAGTTCCAGCATTTCTTCTGGCCAGGCGGAGCTGCTGCGGATATGGCGCAGGCGCTCCTCGATCAACCCGGCGCGACGGCGCCGGAACTCCGGACGGTACAGATCCTTTGGGCCGCGTTGATAGCGGTTGAAGAAGGTACCGGGCAGCGAAAGGAAGACGATGTCCCAGAAAGCCAGTCCGAACAATCCGGTCCAGAGTACGTTCTCTCCGTGATAAGCAGTGAACCGTCGCCCCTGATAGTGTCGGAGCACGCTTTCCTCGACTCCGAGAAGCGGATCGAACTCCAATTCAAGCAGCTGTACGGGTATTTCGGTGATTTCTGTCTTGGATAGCGACAAACCCAGTTTACCGGAGAGCTTGCGGATGTAGCGTTCGGCAAACTCCCGCTCCAAATCCTCCCAGGGATCCCCGGCAATCTGTCGGCACAGCTCAATGGCTTCCTCCAGTCGTTTCTGGCGTTCGAGAATGCGGGCCTGCCGTTCTCTGGACGGGGGTAGCTCGGTCATTCTGTACAGATGCAGAGCCTGACCGTCGTTTCCGATCCGTTCCAGATGTCGGGCGATGCCGTTGATCAGATTGTCCCGCATTCGTCGCAGATCCGGATCTTCGCCGGCAGGGCTCTGTTGCGGGAGATACTCGAGCAGGGAAAGCAGCGCGTTTGCGTCGATCTCATGCACCGAGCGCCCTTCTATCGCCTGGTAGAAAGCTTCGTTCAGCTCGATCAATCGAAAGGTATCTTCCAGGATCTCCCGGGAGCGGAACAGACGATCCTGCTTTCGAATCTCGTATGACTCGTAGCGTACATGACCCAGGTCCGTAACCACGAACTCGGTCAGATCCTGGTAGAGGTTGCCGAAGAACAACAGGCGGTAGATCAGGATCTCTTTCTCCCTTTGGGGGCGCAGGAGATGAAACAGACCGCGGATCCACCCTCGGATCTCGATTTGCAGGGACAGGGCCAATTCCACCAGCTGTTGTTTGCGAAGCGCTTTGAGAGCGGTTCGGGGCAGATCGATTTCGGTCTCTGAGCCGCAGTCCTCGATCAGTTCGAGGATCTCGGCTTTCTTCAATAATGCAAGTTCCTCGGAAAGCTCGCAGGGCCCGTCTTGTTCGAGAAATCCGTTTCGGGTGAGCTCTATGGCTGCTGCTTCGATATCCTTGATCTCGGCGTAGCTGAGCGTGTCGCTGCGGAACAGGGGACCTTTTCGGGAAATGAGACGGACGTACAGACGACGTGCGTCCAGAGAGAGCGCGCGAAAGAGCTGGGAGAAGCTCTTTTCATCCGTCGTCAGGACGTCATCGTAGTGGCTGGCGACGAAGTCGAGGATCCTCTGAAAGTTGTCCAGGTAGTATCCAACGGGTAGTTCCTCCGGATACTCCTTGGCTGCGGGCTTACTCATGCAGGAGTCCGGTCATTCCGCCGTGAGCATCTTGAGCGCATTCGAGATCATGTCCCCCAACTCTCGGAGGCTATGCAGGGAAGCCAGCGGATCGTCGATCTCTATCGTACGGCCGCTGGCAGGATCGAAGTTTACAGGGGCATAACGTGCGGCTGGAGCGTGCGGATCCAGAATCGTCTGAAAGACATCGCCTTGGCAGTAGTGCCAGAACTCGTAGGGATAGGCCACGAAACCGCAGCCGAGCATGATCTCGGAGATCTGTTTTCGGTTTTTACGGGCGGGTGCGGACACGAATGGCGAAGACATGGGGGTACGCTCGCTGAGCTCCAGATACGGTCCGCCCCGGTCCACTTCCAGGCCGCTGTCGCGATTCACTACTGAAATGTCCAGGGCGCTTCCCGACATATGGGTACCCAGCTTGGGGCGGGTTGCGATCAGAACCGACAGCCTGCGAAACATCAGCTCAGGCGACGGTGCCGCGTTCTCCTGTTCCCAGACGACCTTGTTCAGGATTCTGTTGAAGATTCCCGGATCCCGTCCCAGTGCTCGCTGCATGGCAGATGAACGGTAGGCGTCTTCGATCTTCAGGATCCAGCCCCGGGCATAGATCCTCCCGGCGGCTTGTAGGAAAGATTCGATCAATCCTTCTCTCAGATAAAACTGACGATCCAATCGACCGGCCAGAGGGGATTCTGAGAATAGGACCTCCATTCCTGACTGGCGGACAGCTTCCCGGAGGGACACCAATTGTTCGCCGCATTCCTGGGATGGAGTATCCAGGATGCGTTCCATAAAGGAAGCCGCCGCCTCCATCTGCTCGATCCAGTACCGTCTCGCCTCACTTTCCCGCCGGGCTGAACTCATGTTTCTCCTTGGTCTCTCGACCAATTGGGATGGATCATTCGCGTCGTACCATGCATACAAACACGGATATTCCTTCTCTTTCGTTGCTGAAAACCGTATTTTACACCGTATGACGGAATCTTTCGAACTATCTGAGGTGTTTCCGGTTGGTCGCAAGGAGCTGTACCTTGCCTGGCTGGACAGCAAAAAGCACGGTGAGTTCACAGGAGCCGAGGCGGTTATCGATCCCGCTGTCGGGGGAAGGTTCACCGCCTGGGATGGCTATATCGAAGGAACGACGGAGGAACCAAGCTGACCTTGCGGCACTCCAATATCCCCACGGGGCAGGGCCAAAACTACAGACAGGGGTGGATCGACTACTACTTTGTGCCGATGAGGGAGTATTTTGCAGGGTCCTGACAGGGACACTTGCAGAGGAGAGTGCAGGAATAAAGGGAAACGTCAGTCCGTAATCAGATCAATGAGCGGATATCAGACGGACAGTATCCGATATTTGGATTCAAAACGGACCGCCATTCCTTGTTTTTCCGAACGAATGACTCGCCCGTTGGTTTGGATCTTGCTTCGTATCTTCTGTCGCACCGGTAAGAAAAAAGTCATCTCTACCGGCGTGTCCAAAGGCAAGGGCTGGTCCAAGCATAAGTAGGCTCCGTCTGACGAAATGTCGCGGGTGTATGATTCGAGCGCATGGGCTCTGTTTTCCAGTTCCTGAAGCACAGTGTGTAGGCGCAGGTCGAAACGCTGCACTCCTCTTTTGTCCTGATCTCCGTTTCCTTCGTTCATTTCTCCAACCTCTTACCTGGCGGTTCTTCTTCAATTATTTCATTGCAAGACCTGTGCCAGATATGCCATTTACGATAAAATAAATTTAAAGTACTATGTCATAATAAATTAACTTGAGGACAGAAAACTAGTAGATCAGGGTCCACTGCGGTGGGATTACAGCATTGTAATCGATGGAAGCGAAAATTAGTCGGCTAGCAGCCGTGCGAGGGTCTTTTTTGGCGAATTCTTGGACTTCTTCAACCGCGTCAAGACCTCCACGGTTGCCCGGAGATCACCTCCATTGTCCTCATAGAGCCTGTAGAAAAGATCCAGATCCCTGCTGTAGCGAACGAAGGACATGATATAGGCGTTGTTGGCCGGGATATCCTCGAAGCTGCGGAAACGCTCGGTTTGAAAAAGCCCCATTGCTTCCGCCTGCAATCGTCGATTGAACTCTCCCACGGCGCGCAGCTTCTCCCCCAGGATCGTATCGCGATCCGTCTCGAGCTTGTAGATGCGGTTCAGTCGACAGTACAGCTCGATAACTCGATCCCTGTATATGTTCCAATCGTTCAACGAGGCAATCGCCTGCCGATAGGCTTCGGATTTCTCTCCGTATCGGTCCCGCAGGAAGGCCAGGGCACCCTCGCGACCCACAAAGGTGGCCAGCTCCTCGTTGAACTGAATCTCGTCTTTGAAAAAAACCGTGGCATGGGTTTGTTCGTGAATGATCAGATCGGCCAGTGCGAAGGGCGCGTATTCCGTCATGAAGCTGTAAATCGGGTCGGAAAAAAAACCCAACGTGCTGAAACCATCCACCTCCCGGATCCAGACATCCAACCCTTTGCTTTCAAGCCGGGCGGCTTCCTCTTCGGCATCTTTCCGCTCATAGAAACCCTTGTACGGAAAAGCACCGAAAATGGGAAACCGCCATTCGTGGGGAGTAAAAGAGTCCGCATTGCAGGCGGTGACCACGTCAAGCACGTAGTCCCTATCCAATTCCGTGTAGCGGGTGTAGTTCCTGTTGCGTTCCAAACCGATTTCTTCAACCGCGTATCGGCGAATTTCCTGAACCGAGCGCAGCATCTCCTTCGCATCCGGGCTGATTGAATCTGCGGCCAGCACCCTTTCTATGGATCGGGAGCGGGCGTTGTGGCTCAGGAGGTAGGTTCCCTGTTTGAGCAGATAGCAGCCGCTGAACAGGGAGGGCAGGATGAGAATGAGGAACAGTAGAAGGGTTTTTTTCATCGCTGTGAAAGGATTGTAGTGGTAACGGCGAAGCGAGGGAAGAGGCGCATCCTGCCCGACCTCGACGTCCCCGGCTGTTTCCTTGACCCAAGTATCCGATCGGCTCGACAACCTGGATATGCGCTGTTATATTGATCCCATGGGAGTGAGGATCATCGGCATCTCCGGCGGGTCCGGATCCGGAAAGACCACCATCGTACAGCGGATCTCGCAGATCATACCCGATTTCATCTGTATCGCCCAGGATAGCTACTACAAGTCCGCCGAGTTTGTAGACAACGAGAACATCACGGCATTCAACTTTGATCACCCTTCAGCTTTCGATACCGATTTAATTGTCGAACAACTCCGGGCTCTGAAGCGGGGTGATACGATCCAGGTGCCCGTGTATGATTTCGTACACCATCGACGCAGCGCTGAAACCCTGGCTGTTACACCGGGCAACCTGGTGATCTTCGAGGGCATCATGGTCTTCGTGGATCCGCGAGTGCGGGAGCTGCTGGATCTGAAACTGTACGTGGACACACCGGATGACATCCGCTTCATTCGCCGGCTGAAACGGGATATCAGCGAACGGGGCCGTACCGTGGAATCCGTTATTACCCAGTACCTCGACGTGGTCCGTCCCGGACACCTCGAGTTCGTCGAACCGACCAAGACCTACGCCGACCTCATCATCCCGGAGGGGGGGAGCAATGAAAAGGCTTTACAGGTTTTAACCTCGTTCATGCAGGGGATTCGTTAGCCGGATTGGAGTAGAGAACCATGGGAAAGATCGAAACCTATACATCAGCTCTCGAAGAGCTCGTTTGGGACCCTCAGAATGCCGGTCAGCTGGCGGAACTGCTTACGGCGGAATCCAACTTGCCCGGACCGAGGGCCAACCTGGAGCTGGCCGAAGCCTTTGCCCAGGCGGTCTCCACTGCCGCGGCCGAACCGGCCGCCTGGCTGGAAACCCTGTATGCCTGGGCCGGGATCTCCGCGGAGGAGGCACCCACCGGAGATCCGAAGGAGTTCCTCCCCTTCTGCGCGTTGCTCGCTTTCGGAGTGCTGTACAACACCCATGCCTGCGCCTACCCCTGCACCGGTCCCTGTGACTGTCCCCTTTGGCCGGTGCAGAGCGAACACCTGGTGGAGACGATCCGGCGTTCCGCCTCTGACAGTCGCTGGCGTATCCGGGAAGCTGCGGCCATGGCGCTGCAGCGCCTGGGGGAGGGGAATCCCAAGGCGCTGCGCCGCATCCTCGACGACTGGCTGAACGCCGGTGCCGCGAAGGACGACTCTCCGGCTGATGGTACCCTGACCGAGAGCTCCTCTGCCGCTGTTGCCCTGATGGAGCGGCGGACCGTCCTGGCCGCCCTGGCACATCCGCCGCTGCTGGAAGACCCGGATTTCAGCAGTTATGCCCTGAAGACCGGCGGCAGGATTCTCGAGGATGCCGCTCGAATCCCCTCGGAGCAGCGAAAGGGGGAGGCTTTCCAGATCCTCAAAAAAGGACTGAGCTACGCCCTCAGCGTGTTTGTGGCCCACCTGCCCGCGGAAGGCTTTCCGATGCTGGAGCGCTGGGCTCACAGCTCCGACCCGGATATCAAGCGGATTCTTGTGGAAAATCTGAAGAAGCGCCGTCTGAAGGCTGCGAATCCAGATCGCGTGGCCGATCTGCTCCGAATGCTCAGCGGATAAAGATCACCCAATTCCCAGCAAAGACTCACAGAGAGATCCAGAAGCTGGACAGCCAAGCCGCCCCCTGGATCGGTTCGCCCGGCGTTTCAGCCGGAGGCCAAGCGGGGAGCCGTCGCGGTCGGCGGAAACCTTTGTCCAGCCCTTTATGCACCGTGTACTGATGATGGAGCATGTGGCTGACCCGGAAGTGAAGATAATTGTTCCAGGTAAGAAAACTAAACAGCCGATAAAAAAACTCGTTCAAGAATCTGGTCTTGAATGGGGTGCCGTGGCTGAGCTCGTGTACGGCCGCTTCGGTTCCGATGAAGCTGTGGAACGTGCAGTGGAGGTAGGATGCCAGGATCATGGGAATCCACATGCCGCGAGCGAAGAAGAAGTAGGCCAGGTAGATCGTTCCCAGGTAGATCAGCAGAAAGCTGCCGGCCTGGAGCAGACCACGCAGATCGCTTTTGCCTGTGAGTGTTTTGAGAAGATCCTGTTCCAGGGGAGTCCTGTACCAGTCGATCTTTTGCTTCATGCTTCCACACCTTCATTGGTGATGATGTACAATAGAAAAGCTCTCTGATTTGGTCAACGTCGGTAGGGACGGTGGGGCCCGCTTGCCAGATTCTCAGCAGACGGATATATTCGCCTGAGGGCATGATCCAACCTATTCTCAAGACCCTCTCCTCCGATTTTCACCCCCTGATCCGACGACGCGGTGAGGAGTATTACCTTGCAGGTAAAGTCAGACTGACCGAAGTCGATCCCGGAGATCCCGGAAGGGTGTTGGCCTTTGTTCAGGGAACGCGCCGCTACACCGTGCAGCTCGACTTTGAAGGCCCCGAGATCAGCTACTCCTGCACCTGCCCCTATTTCTTCAACGAAGAACAACCCTGCAAACATATTTGGGCGGTGCTCGTCAACCTCGATAAGAGGAGGTTTTTCTCCAGATGGGAGGCGCTGCGCTTTTCGGATACGGCGGATGAGCTTGACCAAGCCGACTCTGTTCAGCGGGAACCTGCCGGGACTCCGGCACCGGGATGGAGGAAGGACCTGGACCGTATCCGAGAGCAGCGAAAGGCGGAATCCCGCTCCGGCGCCAAGCCCTGGCCCCCGGGCAGAGAGATTCTATATCTGTTCGACGTTCCCCGTACGCTTTCCGGCGGCCGAGCCGTGGTGCATCTGCACTATCGCGATAGAACGGGAGAGGGTAAGCCCGTATCCGGCAGCGGTGTGCGGATGGAGGATCTTTGGGAGCTTCCCGATGCGGCGGATCGGGAGATCCTGGGTGTATTGCGGGGGGGATCCTATCAGAACGTGTACGATGAGGAGGCCTTCGGCTACCGGCTGCTCGGTCAGGAAATCCGGCTTCTCTGTCCCAGCTACCTGCTGGATGTGGATCTGGTCCGCCTGTTGTTGCCGAAAATGGCGCAGACCGGCCGATTGTTCCTCAAGATCCGCTCCCCATCACCCGTTGGATCTTCCTCGTTTTCCTGGGATGATCCGATTGCCTGGGACGAAGGAATCCCGTGGCAGTTCCGGCTTTCCCTTACAGAGAATCCGTTGGGTCGGGGCGTTCGCATGGAAGGGGTGCTGACCCGGGAGGGGGAGACCATGCCCCTGTCCAAGCCGGACCTTCTGCTTATGGGCGGTTTGATGTTCGCCGATGGGCGTTTACTACGCTATACAATCGACCTCTCTTTCGCCTGGATCAGCGTACTTCGTAAGCGCAAACATCTGACCGTGCCCCGGGAGGAGCTTGCGGGATTTCTCCATGAGCTTCTCTCCTTCCCGGAGCTCTGTTCTCTGCAGATCGACGAATCCCTGAACATTCGCACCATCGCCGCCAAGCCCCAGCCCAGACTGAAGGTGAGCAAGGCGGATCGCTACCGCCATTCGTCGACCGGCGGGAGTTTGATCGGAGACCTTTCCTTCGCTTATGGAAATCAGGTCGTGGATGCAGGGTCGGAGAGCTCCGGGATTTTCGTGGAGGAGGAAGATCTTGTATTTTTGCGGGACAAACAGGCGGAGGCGGAGGCAATGGAACGGCTGCTGGAGCTGGGATTCCGTCATGTGTATGAGTACCGCAGGGGTGCCAAAGTACTGAAGCTGGCCGCCCGAAAGCTTGCCGGTATGGTAAATCAGGTGTTGCAGGAGGGTTGGCAGGTGGAAGCGGAGGGGAAATTGCTGAGAAGTGCTTCCGCCGTTGATATTCATGTTGTCTCGGGAATAGACTGGTTCGAAATCCGGGGTGGTGTTCGTTTCGGAGATACGGAGGTCAATCTGCCGGAGCTGCTCAGGGCGCTTCGAAAAGGGGGTAACACGGTTCGTTTGGGAGATGGCAGCTTCGGAGTGCTTCCCGAGGATTGGCTGAAGCAGCAGGGATTTCTTCTGGAACTGGGGGAGCTGCAGTCCGATCATCTTCGCTATCATAGTTCCCAAGCGGTTCTCATCGATCTGCTTCTCCAGACCCAACCGGAATCCGGCTGTGACGAGACCTTCGAGCGACTGCGCAGCAAGCTGAAAGATTACGCGGGAATCGAGCCCCTGGACGCCCCGCCGGGTTTTGTCGGCTCACTGCGGGGTTATCAGCGGGAAGGGCTGGGATGGTTCGACTTTCTCGACGAGTTTGGTTTCGGCGGCTGTCTGGCCGACGACATGGGCCTGGGGAAGACCGTCCAGGTGCTGGCCCTTCTTGAGAGACGGCGAAATGGGGTAAAGAGCCGTACGGGTGTTTCCGGAGGATGGAAAACAACCACGAAGGGGCGCACTCAGTTCCGTCCTCGTGCCCTGGGAAATCCCCGGGCCGCCTCTCTGGTGGTGGTTCCCAAATCCCTCGTGTTCAATTGGAAACAGGAGTCGATTCGTTTCACTCCCGAGTTGCGAGTTCTGGACCACACCGGAAGCGGCCGTGGTAAGGATGCGAACATCTTCGACCGCCACGATGTGGTGTTGACCACCTACGGTACGATGAGAAATGATATCGTTCTGTTCAAGAATTACGAGTTCGACTATATCATCCTGGACGAAGCCCAGGTCATCAAGAACGCGGGGAGTTTGACCGCCAAGGCGGCCCGGCTGCTGCGGAGCAGGCGACGGCTGGCTTTGAGCGGCACGCCGATCGAGAATCATCTGGGGGAGCTGTGGAGCCTGTTTGAGTTCCTCAACCCCGGTATGCTGGGGGGAGTAGCCTTTTTCAAGAGGCAGCTGCAAAATCGGGGGAGCCTGGGTGAAGATGCCCGGCGGCTGTTGGCCAGGTATCTGAAACCCTTTATCCTGCGCCGTACCAAGGAGCAGGTGGCCCCGGAGCTTCCCGACAAGGTCGAGCAGACCCTGTTCTGCGAGCTGGAGCCATCGGAGCGTCGCCGCTACGACGAGCTGAGGCGCTACTATCAGAGCGCCCTGCAGCAACGCATCGAGTCCGCCGGACTGGCAAAGTCCAAGATCCAGGTGTTGGAGGCGCTGCTGCGGCTGCGGCAGGCGGCTTGCCATCCCGGGCTCCTGGACCAGCGGAGCCTGGCCCGTTCCAGCGCCAAACTGGATCTGCTGCAGCAGCAACTGGAAGATGTGGTGGCGGAGGAGCGCAAAGCCCTGGTGTTCTCCCAGTTCACCAGCCTGCTGCGGATCCTCCGCTCCAGGCTGGATGCACTCGGTTTTCCATATGAATACCTGGACGGCAGGACCCGGAATCGGGCAAAGCGGGTGGAGCGCTTTCAGGAGGACCCCCAATGCCAGCTGTTCCTGATCAGCCTGAAGGCGGGGGGATTGGGGCTGAACCTGACCGCCGCGGAGTACGTGTTCCTGCTCGACCCCTGGTGGAATCCGGCTACGGAAGCCCAGGCCATAGACCGAACCCATCGCATCGGCCAGGACAAGAAGGTGTTCGCCTACCGGCTGATCGCCAAGGACACCGTAGAGGAGAAGGTGCTGGAGCTGCAGCAATCCAAGCGGGAGCTGGCCGAAGCCATCATCAGCCAGGATAATCGTTTGATCGGCCAGTTGTCCCGGGAGGATCTGGCCCTGCTGCTTTCCTGAGGGCTGGCTAGGGCTAAACTCAGAGGCGGCGGATCGGTCGACGAGACACGAATACCGTCATGTCCGGCCGGATTTCAGAGATCCAGCGGGTAGGTTCCGAATTTCTTCACTGCATCAAAGAAGGCGTAGATATTCTCAGTCGGTGTGTCCGGCTGAATGTTGTGTGCCGGAGCGATTACAAAACCACCCCCGGATCCAGCCTGTCGAATCCGCAGCTTGACCTCCTGTTCGACTTCTTTCACGGTGCCGAAGGGCAGGACCTGCTGCATGTCCACGCCACCGAAAAAGGCCAGATTCCTTCCGTAGGTCTTCTTCAATTCACCCAGATCCATATCTTTTGCGGTCGGTTGGATCGGATTGAGGATCTCCAACCCTATTTCAACCAGATCCGGCACGATAGGCAATATGGATCCGCAGGAGTGGTAAGCGATCTTGACCTTTGAATTTGTGTTCTTCAGCATTTCGAACAGCGTTTTCATGCGGGGTTTGAAATGCCTGCGCCACAGGTCCGGAGATACCAGCATACCCTTCTGGGTACCGAAATCGTCTCCGGTCCAGATGACATCGGCTCCCAGCTCGACCATTCGTTTTCCGATGGCGCTGCTGTAATCCAGTATTTTGTCCAGGAGCACTGGCACGTACGGTTTTTCCGTCATGAGATCGACAATAAACTTCTCCAGCCCCACCAGATTCCAGGAGAGCTCGAAGATTGTAGTTTCCAGGTCTCCGATTACCCCGAAATCCTGCCCGTAACGGGATATCTGCTTCTCCACAAACTCCCAGGTTTCGGGGAGCAGCGGATCCGGGGTGTGGAACGCCTCGATGTCCTCTATAGTTTCCGCGTGGGCCAGGGGCCGTTTTGCCACCTCCGCGTAGTATCCGATTCTGGTAAACTCGAAACCAAAATCATCGACCAGCTCGTTTTGCTTCCAGCGATCCTGGACCTGATTGGGCCAACTCGGCCTGATCGCGATGGCATCGTTACCCAGATGCATGAGAATCTCGTTGTGGGATACCCGTTGAGAAAGGCGCGACATCACCGCTTCTCCCGGAAATCCCAACTCCCTTCCCAGTCTCTGTCCAACTTGCGGAGTCAGATTGGCGAAGATCGGCACTCGATCGGGTTCGGCGTGCTCAAGTGCCGTGAGAAAGCGTTCCTTGGAGTTCATCCTCATCTCCTGCAATATTTTCTTGTCTGATACCTGCGGCTCATCTCACCTGAGCCCGTCGAGGGCGTCTAGCATTGACAGCATGTTTTCCACGGGAACGTCCGCCTGGATGTTATGCACCGTAGCGAACACATAACCGCCGCCCGAGCCGAAAATGGACACATTTCTGCGAACTTCCCTCTTGATTTCTTCCACGGTACCGCCGGGCAGTGTAGCCTGGGTGTCGATTCCGCCGCCCCAAAAGGCTATATCCTTGCCGAATTCTTTCTTCAAATATGCTGGATCCATACTGCGAGCACTGAGCTGCACCGGATTAATCGCGTCCACCCCCATCTCAATGAGAAAGGGGATGAACTGGACAATGGACCCGCAGGAATGATAAAGGATTTTAACGTGAGGAGCTCTGTTCTTAATGAAGGAAAACAGCTCTTTTTGGAAGGGCTGGAGGCGCTTTTTGTAGCTGTCCATGGACATGAACGGTCCCAGCTGGGTTCCCAGATCATCCACCTCCGCCACGATGTCGATATAATCACCCGCAGCTTTCAAGATCATGTCCCAGGATCGGATCTTGCCCTCCAAAATCCTTTCCGTCAAAGCGTCGATGACCTCCGGTTCCAACAGCATCTTGCTGAAGTAGTCTTCATAACCGAGGAGCTGGGTGCCGGTATGCAGAAGCCCGAATCCGAAACCCTGATTGAATACCACCGCATAGCCCTGATCTCTCAGCCGTGCGCATTGCTCGGTAATGCCGTCCATCTGTTTCGAATCATCCGGTCGAGGGAACGGATAGCGGGCAATGGTCTTTCCGTCCTTGCCAGCGAGGGGATGATGATACATGTCGAAATAGTGACCTTTTATCTTCGGTTTTCTGTAACCGATTCCCCATGCATCGTGGAGGATCAAATACTCCCCTTCCTCCCGAACCAGGGTGTTGAGATCGGCAGTCCCCCGAACGGTCACTCCCCTGGTATCTACCCGGAGTCGTTCCAGTACATCCTTAGCCGGTTTCACGGATTGCGCGGTGAAGTTCATGAACTGCGGATCCGCATTTGGTAGTTTTAATGCCTCCCGCAGATTGTTGTACGCTCTGATGTTGATGGTGCTTGTGCCCGTTGAGCCCAGATCGAGCGGTACGTGGTCCGTTTCTTTATGATTTAGAGCTGCGAGCAGGCGCTCTCGAGGATTCACGACGCGGCTTTTCGATTAGAGGAAATAGCGAATGAGATTTTTTATAAAAAGGGCGTAATCCTTGCCCACCTCGATGGCAATGCCGCCCTCCGCCTGCGCTTTGATTCTTTCAGTTCCCCAATCCACCATACCGCCGGACCAGTGGGGAGCCACATCCGTGGTCAGGGCACCGGTTTTACCCGAGCCGAAAGATCCCACCACCAGCATCGGTGCTCGTTGTTCGTCAAGCGAGGTCTCGGAGTCGAGGATTTTCAGCTTCCTGAGAGAAAGTACCACCGTGGAATCTGTCTTGGGTTTTACACGGTTGTAGCCACAGAAGATAAAAGGCTCGTTCCAGGGTAGATCTGCGGTTATTTCGTTCGCGGTCGTAACTTCCGGGATCAAGCCCTGACAATAGTTCACCCGGTCATCCTCCTCCAGACAGATTACAGGAAGAACTTGGGCCAGTTCCGAAGTGTGGTAGTTTCCAACCAGACCGTGAAAGGACTCCCAACCGCCGATCATCAGCAGCGAGGCGCCCTGCTTCACCTTCGCGGTCAAGTTTTGCACCGCTCTCTCGGGGATGTTTTCACTTGGATAGTCGCTCAGCAGAAACAGTTTATACTCGCGGTCGATGAGCTCTTCCGGCAGGGATTCATGCATGGGCACATGATCGAAACTGATGTCGAAATAGTCCATGATGCCTCCCAGGTAGGCAGCACCGCTGGTCAGATCCCTGTCCCCACAGTATAGAACGTCTTTTTTCAACTTCATTTCTGTTCTCCTAAAAGCAATTTATGGGTCTGATTACTTCACGGCTCCCATGGTGAGTCCCCTGACCAGATTCTTCTGTATGGCCACGACGAAGATAAGCATGGGCAGCACGATGAGAACGCCCGCCGCCGAGAGCAGTCCCCACTCTACCGCCAGATAGCCGACGAACTCGCTGACCACAAATACGGGAGTCGTGCGCACTTTGAGGCTTGTGAGGGTAAGGGCCATGAGCAACTCGTTCCATGAGAAGATGAAGCAGAATATAGTGGTAGCGGCAAGTCCCGGTGCTACCGCGGGTACGGCAATCAGATAAAAAGCCTTAATCGGGGAACAACCATCCAATTTAGCGGCTTCTTCTATGCTCTCCGGGATGTCGGCGAAGAAGCCGCGCATCATCCAGACGACCAATCCGATATTGATAAAGGTATGGGCGAGGATGAGTCCGAGGTGAGAATCGATCAGACCCAGAAACTGGAACACCCTGTTCAGAGGTATTATGATGACGATTGGTGATACCATGCGGGTAACCATGAAAAAGAAACCCACTGTCTCAGAACCTCTGTAGCGAAGCCGTGCCAGCGCGTAGCCGCAGGGAGTGCCCAGGAACAGGCTCAGCAAACTGGATCCGGCGGCAACGCTGAGACTCGTTATTAGAGCGGACAGAAAACCGTATCTGCCCAGGACCTGTTTGAAATTGTCGAGGACCGGAGTGAAGAGGATCTTGGGCGGCACGGCGATCGTATCGAAGTACGACTTGAAAGCCTGGGTCAAAATCCACAGGATCGGGAACAGAGCGATCAAACATATGATGATCATCGCCCCATGCTTGACTGCTTCGACTAGTTTTCTCTTGGTCCTTGGATTCATGGTTGTCCTAACTCACTCAAGCGCGCCGGGTGAACCTGCGCAGCAGGAACACGCACATCGTTATGGTGATGATTAGCATCACGACGGCCACTACCAGTCCATACTCCGGACGAAAATAAGAAAAACTCTCCTGATAGGCCTGTATCATCAATGTGTCCGTAGCCCTGCCGGGCCCCCCTTTGGTAACCGTGTACAGGACATCAAAGGCTCGAAACGCCCCGATGACCCGCAGTGTAAAGGCAAGACTGATCAGCGGCCAGGCCAGAGGAATCGTAATATACCTTGTTCTCTGCCAACCCGATGCCCCGTCGATCTTGGCAGCTTCAAACGGCTCCTGAGGAAGAGTCTGCAGACCCGCGTAGATCACGAAGAGCGGAAAGGGAGTCCATTGCCAGCTCTCTATGATCACAACCGAAATCATGGCCGTGTTGAAGCCCGTGTGCCACAGCGGACCGGGCAGTCCGATCGACTGCAGGATGTGGTTGATGATTCCGCTCAGGGGATTGAACATCATCTGCCAGGTCATTCCCGAAACCACGGCGCTCATCCCCAGCGGTAGGATCAGTATGGCCCGGTAGAGCCAAACCATTTTGTTGATGCTGTTCAACAACAGGGCCACACCCAGACCAATGCCGACGGTCAGGCCGACTGCTCCTATGGTATAGAGAACCGTATTCTTCATGCCGAGCCAAAACAGCTCCGATGTCAGTATTTCCGCGTAGTTCTTGAGCCCGACAAACTCGGGATTGAGCATTCCTTGGTGAGTGGATTGAAGGCTGAGGAAGAAGCCGTACAGGAGAGGATAGATGAATATTCCCATCAGAAAAACCAGAACCGGAAGCGTCAACAGGTAAGCCGCACCCCGTTCGGATGTTAATTTAAACCTCATCATCACTCCCAAAGAAAAAGTACAATATACCGTTACATGGAATCCCCCCCTTCTCGGCAAAATAGCCTCAAAGGGGGGGATAGCTACAGATTTCCGCTAGCGGGCGAGCCGACTAGCTACTCTTTCATGATGTCGTGCCACTCTGTTTCGAGTTCTGTCATCGCGGCTGGAGCATCTTTCTGCTCCATGATGACTTCCTGAATCTTACGGGTCAAAGCATCCAGGAGACCCCAGAGATAGGGACCCGAGTTCTGGCTGGAGGGCAGGCAGACCGCCGTCTCGAAGGTAACGTTCATGGCGTCGATGAAATCCGGTGAATAGGCTGCTCCGAACTCCGGATCCTTCCAAATCGAAGATCTGGGCGGAAGAATACCGGCGATGGCCAGCTTTTTCTGGATCGGTTTCGATGTGGCCCATTGGATGAACAGCCAGCTGGCCGGCTTTTTTTCGGAGAGGTTGCTGATGCAGATCGACCAGTAGTGGGCATTGGACACGCGTCCCGCCGGTCCGATCAAATAGGGGGCGGCGCCGATTTTGCCGACCACCGTCGAGCGGGCAGGATCCTGAAGACGCGGATAGATCACCGAAGAATCGATGAAGGTGGCCGCCACACCGCTCATCATGGCCGTATTGATCTGGTCCCAGCCGAAGCCGGTTACACCCGGAGGTGTATACTTGGCCAGCTCTGTGAGCATTTTCGCGGCTTCGATGCTTTCCGGGGTACCGATTTTAACCACGTCGTCCTTCGTGTACCAGTCGCCCCCGTAGGATTTGAGGATCCCGTAGAAGGGCATCCAGAGACCGGGACCTCCGCGAACGGTGATACCGCTGGCCTTGCCGGATGCGTCGATTTTCTTCACAGTTTCCAACAGCTCGTCGAAAGTTTCAGGAATGTCCAGTCCGAGTTCATCGTAGATATCCTTGCGGTAAACGAGGATACTGGCTTCCGCGGTGATGGGCAGTCTGTCCTGGTACCTGCCGTAGACGGTGATGGCCTGGGCGCTGGGAAAGAAGTCGTCGAAGGCAAACCACTTCGGATCTGTAAGTGTCTTATCTTCCAGAAACCCTTTAATTGGGGCGGTCCACTCTTCCTGAGTAAACCGGGGCGAGTCGTAGTATCGGCCCATGAACACGTCGTAGGCGAACGTACCGGAGGAGAATCCCGCCGGAATCTTCACCATTCCTTCATCGTGGGGCAGCTTTGTTGCGTTGACTTTGATGCCCGTCAAAGCCTCGAACTCCGGAATGAGAGGCATGATCTGCTCCTGCCATGGATGATTGAAAAAGATGATGTTGAGCTCTTGCCCCTCGAACTGCCGCCAGTCAATATCGCACTGGAACTCCGGCGGCACCTCCGCTGCCTTGGCTTCCTCTTCTCCCTTTGCTCCGGCAAATACGAGCCCTGAGAGCAACACCAGGAGAGCTACTCCAAGAAGCACTTTCTTGAACATGCGAACCCACCTTTCTCGTTGCGATGCAACGACCTTAATTTGTTGTGAGTTGTATGGTTCCGTACTCAAAGCCGGTTGTCAAGTAGTTTTTTTCGCGAATTTTGTGACAATTGGATATTATTGTTGTATCGTGATGCTCTGAGCGAGAGCTCCAGTATTTGAAGCTCCTAGGTCTATTCATTGATATCTTTGTTGGATTGAAAGTACAGCGATTAATCCTGTATCCTTAGCAGCGGATCATGGGAAAAAATTCAGGTCGGTTCGACGAAGAGAGGAGGTGGGGGAAAATGAGCTGTTAGTGTTCGTGGTCGATTCCCATGGAATAAATTTTTGGAGGATGAAGATGACAAAAAAAATGGCAGTGGTGTTTATGCTCTTCCTGATCGCCTGCACGGTTTTTGCTTCAGGGAAATCCGGGGGGCCGCAGGAAGAGGAGGTCGTGTTCGGATATGTGGCCTACCAGCTGATCGACGTGTGGAACGCCTATACGATGAAGGGCTTCAAGTATGCAGCAGCCAAGAAGGGTGTTGAGGTGATCGAAATCGATCCAGAAGGGAACCAGGAAAAATCCCTTGCCGCCGTGGAAGATCTCATTACCCGTGGAGTGGACGGAGTGGACTACTATCCGATCACCCCGGAACTCGCCCAGAGCGTTATACAGAAGTTGAATAAGGCGAAGATCCCCGTGGTGATAGAAAACATGCCCCCTGCGGCCGGTCCGGGTAGACACGTAGCCGCAGTATATAACGGTTATGACAACATGGGTTATATGGTGGGTAAGTTTTTATGCGAAGAGTATCCCGGCAAGAAGGTATTTTTCGTCGAAGGACAGCGCGGCATGGGTATCGTTGAACTCTACATGGAGGGCTTTTTCAAAGCTCTCGAAGAGTTCGGCACTATCGAGCTGGTGGGGGCTCAACCGACCAACTGGACACAGGACCAGGCCTTGAGCGTGGCGCAGAACGTTCTGCAGTCCGGAGTACGGTTTGATATTTTCGTTGCCAATAACGAGGATATGGCTAAAGGTGTGCTGCGCGCCGTCAAAGAGGCCGGTAAATTTGATGAAATTCTCGTAATGGGCGGCGGCGGCGGCGGTCTCCCCGACGGTCTGGACCTGGTGAAAAAAGGTGAATTGATCGCCACGACGAACACGGCACCGTCACTGCAAGGTGCGTTGGCCTTCAAAGCGTTGTGGCAGCACCTGCATGGAAAAACACCGGATCAAGAGATTCTTCTGCCGATCACCGTGATTACCAAAGACAATATTGACAAATCCGTTCCTTGGGAACCGGATGACAAGCTGATCGATTTCATCGGCGGGCTCGATTGATTACCGGATTGACTGCTCGTTTTTGAATAATCTCGGAAGTTTTGGAAGGGGATTGCGGATCTGTCGGATCCCCTTCTATTCATAACAGTAGAAATATCATAAGGACCAGAGCTGTGGACTCGGAAAGGCAGAAGATCGTCGATGTCAGGCGTATCGTTAAGAGATTTCCAGGGGTTCTTGCGCTTTCGGATGTAAGCTTTGATCTGTTCAGCGGCGAGCTTCACTGCATTGTGGGAGAGAATGGAGCAGGAAAGTCCACGTTGATTAAGATCCTCTCCGGCGCACTGATCCCTGACGAAGGGGAGCTCATCATTGCCGATCAGCGGTACGATTTTTTAACACCCCATTCGGCTCAGAGTCTTGGTATTAACACGATCTACCAGGAAAATATCCTCGCTTCCGATCTTACTGTGGCGGAGAACATGTTCCTTGGGCGGGAAAAGTGTTCCCGTTTCGGTTTTTTCAGTTCGAAAGAATCTTTGCGTTGTGCCAGAGAGATAATGGCTTCCTACGATATTGCTATCCAGGTTGATCGGCTTGTAGCGGAGTTGCAACCTGCGGAAAGGCAGCTGCTGAAGATCATAAAGGCGATCGAAACAAAACCAAAAATTCTCATTATGGACGAGCCGACGACCGCCCTGGACATTGAGAGGATCGAGAAGCTTCTCCAGATCATAGAGAACTCGAAGAAATCGGGTATGGGGATCGTATATATTTCCCATCATCTCGAAGAGATCGTCAGAATTGCGGATCGGGTAACAGTGTTGAAGGATGGACGAGTTGTTGCCTGTCATAATTCCGGCCAAGAACAGATCACCATGGAGCTTTTGGCCAATGAGATGGTCGGCCGCCCCATCGAAAAGTTTTACTCCATCGGGAAACGACCTCTCGGGAAGACAATTCTGAAAGTCTCCAAACTCCAGGTCGAAGGATCCGCAACGCCCGTCGATCTCGATCTGAGAGAAGGGGAGATCCTGGGAATAGCCGGTATGGTCGGCTCGGGGCGTTCGGAAATAATCCGAACGATATTTGGAGCGGATCGAAAATTAGCCGGGGAGGTAGTTATTCGGGGAAGGAAGATCCCTTCGCATAAACCGAAAGCCTCGATAAGGTCCGGTATTGGGCTCATGACAGAGGAGAGAAAGACCTCGGGTCTGTTCATGAACCGGAGCGTCCGCGAGAACATTTCCATCGTCGGTTTGAATCAGTTCGCCAAACCTTTCTTGAGCTCCAGGCAGGAAAAACGCCTGATCGGGTCCTTCATCCGGAGGCTGGATATCAAGACTCCTTCGATTGACCAGGAGGCTGCCTATCTGAGCGGAGGAAACCAACAGAAAGTCGTGCTCGCAAAATGGCTCTTCAGAGATGTGGATGTCCTCCTTTTTGACGAACCCACCGTGGGCATCGATGTCAACACAAAGACGGAGATCTACAGGTTGATGTTCGAGTTTGTATCCAAGCGAAAAGCGATCATCATGGTCTCTTCGGAAATGCCGGAGCTGATATCTCTTTGTGACCGTGTAGTAGTCATCAAGAGAGGGGGTATCTCTACTATCCTGGCAGGAACGCAGATCACCGAACAGAACATTCTGTTGAATTCCGTAGGAGGTCGGAAATGATACCATCCAGGACAACGCACGGTGAAGGTGAGCGATCTGCCAGAACAGTGGTTCGCCTTCTTAAAGCGAGACGTCTGTTCAGGAGTCAACCGTTTATCATACTTCTAGTCATTATCTTCCTATCAATCGTGATTCCTTTCTTTAATCCGGTATTTCTGACCATTCGTAACTTTCAAACGGTTCTGCAGCAAAGTTCTGTCACAGGAATCGCTTCCCTATGTATGGTTCTGCTTATGGTTTCCGGCGGTCTTGATTTTTCGATCGGCTCGGTCATAAGCCTGACCTGCGTCATCGTCGCAAAACTGGTTGAGCGGGAAATGTCGACGGTGACTGCTGTGTTGATTGGATTGAGTGTGGCGACCGCCTGTGGCGCCGTCAATGGACTGATTATTGCCAAGTCGAAATGTCCGCCGATCATCATTACGCTGGGCATGCTGTACGTGTATTACGGGATTGCCCTGAATATCGCCCAGGGTAGATTTCTCAACTTGTTCGGCAGGTTTGAGTTGTTGGGCAGCTCGACAGTTTTGTTCGTTCCTTTTCCCATTGTTGTCTGGATCGTCATGGTAGTACTGTTGATCGTCCTCCTCAGATACACGAAGTTTGGTCGCCGACTGTATGCCATGGGTAGCAATGAGGAAGCCGCTTTTTTAGCGGGGATCAGTGTCGATCTGAACAAGGTTATTGCCTATACCCTGAACGGTTTGATTGCCGGGATCGCCGCGGTGGTGCTTATTTCGCGTCTGGGTTCGGTAATAGCGAATGTTGGTGCGGATTACGCCCTGCGGGCTTTGTCCGCCGCGGTAATCGGCGGCGTCTCGTTTGAAGGGGGCAGAGGTACCGTAATCGGTGCTGTACTGGGCGTGATATTGCTCGGTATTGTTTACAACGCAATGAACATTCTAGGTATCACTGCTTATTTTCAGAATATCGTCTTAGGAATCATCGTCGTTTCAGCAGTTGTATTTAGTAATTTGGGCAAGCTGAAACGTTGAAAATGGAGGTTATGGTATGAACGGCAGGCTTACGGTAATGGCCATAGGACCGCATCCGGATGATCTGGAAGTTCTTTGCGGTGGAACCCTGGCTCTGTATTCGAAGGGCGGGCACAAGGTATTCATGTACTACGTCACCGACGGAACCAAAGGGGGTTTGAGCAAGCCCAAGGAAGTCATTAAAGCGGAGAGGGCAGAGGAGGCTAAAAACTCGGCGGCCCTCATCGATGCCGTTTCCTTTGGCGGCGATTTCGTAGATGGAGAGGTGGTAGCCGACATGGAGAGCCGCTTGGTGGTAATCGACGCCATCCGGCGCTGCAGCCCCGAGGTGATAATCGCTCCTCACCCGAACGACTACCACACCGATCATGTGAACGTCAGCAAATTGGTCTTCGAGGCGATCTATCATGCGGCCATACCGCATACCGTGACCAAACATCCCCCTTTGAAGGTGCTTCCCATCCTGTACTACATGGACACCGTTACGGGGATCGGCTTTGTTCCGGAGCAATTCGTGGACATCACGGAGGTGATCGAGGTGAAGAAGAATATGATGAGAGCCCATGCCACTCAGATAGATTTCGTCAAGGAGCATCACGGTGTGGATTTCATAGACCTGATCGAAATAAGCGGAAGGTTCAGGGGCTACCAATGCGGCGTTCGTTATGCTGAAGGATTTGTGCTCAGCCAGGGATGGAACCGGGTACCCACCTCCAGGCTGTTACCCTAAAAGGAGGCAAGCCATGAAGACGATGAAGGTTGCCGTTTTGGAGAAACCCAAACGTATGGTGATCGAGGAACGACCGATTCCGGAACCGGGGCCTGGCTGGGTTCGTCTGAAGAACAAAGCCAGCGGCATCTGTGGGAGCGACATGCACATCTACACTGGAAACCACCCTTGGCTGCAACCCGGGCATCCCATGGAAAAATTCGTGTTGGGAAATGTTTACGGGCATGAAATCGCCGGCTTGGTGGATGCCCTTGGTGGCGGGGTGGAGGGAATCGGCATAGGGGATCGGGCCGCTGTGAACGCCATAGTGCCCTGTCACCGCTGCGAGTTCTGCAGGGTGGGTCTGTTCCAGTTGTGCCGAAATCTCGAGCACTACGGCTTTCATTATCCGGGGGGATTCGCCGAGTACACCCTGGTACCTGCGACAAACATCTTGAAGCTTCCGCAGCAGCTGTCCTTTGAGGAGGCGGCCATCCTCGATGTGCTGGTCGTCGGGGTCCACGCCGTCCAACTGGCCGAGATCTCCATGGCGGATCGCGTAGCAATTCTGGGAGCGGGCCCCATCGGTTTGGCCATGGCAGCGGCTGTGAAAAGATCCGGCGCCAGGGAAATTTTCATAACCGCCAAGCATCCCATTCAGAAAGAGCTCGCCCGCAGCATCGGGGTGGATCACGTTCTGGAGACCAGCAGCGATGCAGTGTTGAAGACCGTAGCCAAGTATACGGGTGATCTGGGTGTGGATTGCGTTTTGGAAAGTGTCGGCTACAAGTCGAATACCATGGAGCTGGCCCTGCAGTTGGTGCGCAGGGGAGGGCGGATCATATTCACCGGTGTGTTCGAAGAAGACATCAGCCTGAATATGGGCACGGTACTGATAAAAGAGGCGACGATCAGGGCTTCACATGCCTTCGGCATGTGGAATCTGGTACATGAGCTGGAGCTGGCCGTGGAGATGATGGTGAAGGGACAATTTCCCGCCAAGCAGATGATTACCCACAGCTTCCCGTTGGAAAAGATTAATGAAGCGTTCGCCCAGAAGCTAGAGGAAAACAAGAAGACCGTGAAGGTGGAAATCGTGTTTTGATGCCGCTGATCGATGGATTTGTCCATCTCGACGGGATCGATGATCCGGTGGACAGGCTGCAGGCGCGGCTGGTCGAAGCCGGTGTTACCCAGTGGGCTTTTTTGGGCAGCAACTTCTGTGCGCAGCTGGGTATGCGATCCCAAAACCCGCTCGGTTTTCTATTGAAGTATAGAAATCCAGACACCGTTTATGTCTTTGCCTGCTCGGACTACTACCTCCGGGAAGGCTTGCTGCCGGTGCCGCAGCAACCGGATAAGGCGGAACCGTCGATGAAGGAGCTGGTTGAGCTTTACCATGAAATCGGAGTCGATGGTTGGAAATCGGTGATGGGTAAGCCGGAACGGTATGCCCTGCCCCTCAACGATCCGAAGCTGACAGATTTCTATGCAAAGCTGCAGGAACTTGGTTTGCCTCTTTTTTTTCATGTTGGGGATCCGCCGGAGTTTTGGGACGAGAAGCGGATACCTGAATGGGCTCTGAGGGAATGGGTATACAATGAAAGCCACCCGTCCCTGGAACATCTGCGCAGGGAAGCCTTGGATGTTCTGAGTAAGTTTCCATCGCTCAAGGTGGTTTTCGCCCACTTCTTCTTCCTGGGCTATGAATTGGATTGGGCGGGAGAGTTGCTGCGAACACACGGGAACATGTATCTGGATCTCACCCCCGGAATCGAGATGTACTTCGGTTTCACCGCGGCCGCTCGAGGGGCGAGGAACTTCTTTCTCGAGTTCGCCGACCGTATTCTGGTCGGTTCCTATGGCAGTGTTCACAGGGATCCCTTGCCCATCCTCTCCATGATCCGCCGCTTTCTGGAAACAGGTGACGAATTCGATCCCCCCCACGGCACTCCGTACTTGTGGCCGGATTCCCGGGCGCCGATGAGAGGAATCGAGCTGCCCCCCGATGTGCTGGAGAAAATATACACAGGGAATTTCGAAAGGATAGTCGGGGATAGGCCGAGGGCGTTAAATCAAGCCGCTGCCCGAGCCGAGCTGGTTCGCCTTTCCAGGATAAGGAACGCCGATCCCCTGCCGAGTCAGGTCCTCGAAAGGTGGGATTGAGCATCGAGGCCACATACCCTACCTACGCTTTCCGGTACGCAGGGTGTGCTGCAGATTCAGGAGCAGGCTGCTGCCCTTGATCATGGCCAGGATGAAGCAGCTATGCTTGAGACCGAGGATCGGCAGTAGCAGTACGCCTCCAATCAATCCACCGAGGTAGCCACCGAGCAGATCCGAAGCATAGAGGAGGCCGGCGGTGTGGGTGACCGCGGCCAGCTGCTCTCCCTGCTGCGCATCGAAGGCGGCGCCGCGCTCTCTCTTCACCCGCCGAATCGATCGGGCTCGGGATGCCCCCTCCAGGTGCAGGCGGGTGGCCAGGGGAAACTGCAGTCCTGTCAGCGCTCCGGAGGTGAAGGACATCGAGAGAAACAGGGCATAGAGCAGCAGGTACACGATTGGTTGTTCGAGGGAACGGGAGGGGATTATAAACACGAAGGGCAGCAGGATTGAGAAGCTCACCAGGCATAGTTCCGAGATCAGGAACGGAGTGGCTGGGCTTTTCATCCGCTCCAGACGTCGGGTGGCCAACAGGCTGTTCAGAGCCGCCCCGGCCATGAACACAGTGACCAGCAGACCGATCTGATAGTACAGATATCCGAACAGCGTTTGGAAGGTGAAGATAACGGCCAAGTCGAAGACCATGCCGCAGAAGCCGGTGGTGGCGATGGCGTAGGGAAGCGGCGTCCCGCGGTTTGCGGGCCGGAGGGTATACACGACGAGTATTACGAGTGTTGCCGCCGCGATCACCAGGGCAATTGTGTACAGACGGGCCTCTTCGAACCAGCTGAAGATCCCTTTGAGGTAGGGCGAGAACAGGGCGTTCCAGTAAGACAGGCTGTAGAACACGGCCAAGGGTCGAAAATCAGAGTTGATGCGCCGCGGCAGGGATTTCACGGCTCGCTCGTAGCTTTCCAGCCACTGCGGCTGCAGCCGGTACTCGATGTAGGGAGGGCGCACCAAACTCGTACGTACCCTCCGCGCCGCGAGGCGCCGGGCCATTTCCGCGCTGTCCACCCGCATCAGTTCGGGAGAATCGCCGGCAATGTACAGATTTTCATCCCCCGGTACAACACGCACCCTGGCAAACACACGCTCAAGGGTATGGAGGAGAGATCCGTTGAGCTTGCGTAGTTCCTCCCCCAGGTAGGTTTGAGATCCGGGCAGGGAGAGGGCGATCATCCCCTGCGGGCGCATCTTCTCCTTGGCGGTGGTGAAGAACTCCCGCGAGTAAAGCCGGTTGGTCTGCAGCTCCTGGGGATAGCCGAGCCCGATGAGCACCAGATCGAAGCGCTTCTCGGTGCGGGTGAGGAACAATCGCCCGTCGGTGTAATGGATCTGTACGCGTTGATCGGAGAGTTCCCGCTCCGTCAGCGGGGAGCCGTGTCGCTCGATGAGTGTGAGCAGCAGCGGGTCGAGCTCCACGTAGTCGATGCTCCGGACAGGATGTTTCAGCACCTCCCGGATCATACCCCCGGCTCCACCGCCAACGATCAGTACCGTTTCGGGTTGGGGATGCAGAAGCATGGGGAAATGGACAAAATCCTCGATGGCGGCGATATCCGGCACCGGAACGGTCACCGCCGGCACTCCGTCAGTAAAAAAAGTGGTCTGGCCCTCCTTGCCGGTGACCGTGATGTTTCCGTAGATCGAGTTCTCGCTGTGGAGCAGATCCAAGCCCTTCCACTGGGTGCGGATAGAGGAAAGATGAATCCGGTCCGTCAGGGGCGAGAACAGCAGCAGTGCGTAGGCGACGGTGAGGAAGAGGCAGAAGCCCCTCAGCGCCCAGGCTGGCCAATCACCCTGCGGAGCTCTGTTCAACTGCTCTGGAGGCTGCTGCGGATGCGGCCACAGCAGGATCAGTGATATCAGGGTATTGATCAGGGATATGCCGAGGGTGATGGTGAAGGAATGGAGCCGCTGGATGAGAAGGAAGGTGAGCAGAAGGCCACCGAGGATCGAACCGAGGGTTTCGAGCACGTACACCCAGCCAATCGAGGATGCCGGGGAGGTGCCACTGTCCCGCACCCCGGAGCGGTACAGTCGCGAACCGAAGGTAAACAGCGCACCGTGCGGAATGGCGACCGGAAGCAGGATCAGGAATGAGGCGGTGAGGATCGGGATGAAGCCGACCGCCTCCCCCGGCGCGAGCAGAACGATCGTTTTAAAGACCCGGGCAAGATAGATTGCTGCAGGAAGGGCGAGGGAGAACAACAGTTGGGTGATAAGGAACGGCCGAAACGCCTGTAGTCGCCTGCAGACGGCTCTGCCGACCAGATACGATCCCGTGGCCTCCAGGATCAGCCAGTTGGCCAGAATGATGCCCAGCACCAGCTCGTTGCCCAGAAACGATACCATGAGCTCCCGTAGCAGGATGATCTGGGCAACGATCCCGCTTGCCCCCATGATGAGCAGAGACACTCGGAAGGGAACCGGCTGGAAGGCGGTTGGCCGTGGTGGTGCCGAAGCTTCACTTCCTGTAGTAGTTCCAGAGGGTAAGGGACTTTTTGTCAAGATTGGTCAGTCCGTATTCTTGGGCCCATTCGATCGACTCGAGGAACTCCTCAACGGTGATTCCGCGGGCGATCTCCGCGTAGTTGTAGGCCTGGTAGTCCACGTGGTATTGAGCCATGATGTTCACGTAGGTGGATCGGCTCAAATTTTCTGCCACCCAGCGCACGAACTCACGGGTCCCAGCCACCCGATTAGGCATCACCAGATGCCGGATGATCACTCCCTGCCGGGCAATTCCGTCACTGAGGACTTGAAGCTCCCCGACCTGACGATGCATTTCGGCGATGGATGTTTTGGCCATCTGTGGATAGTCAGAGGCTCCCGAGGAGTACATGGCTGCCTTGTCGGGATCTGTGTATTTGAAATCGGGCAGATAGATGTCGACGATCCCGTCCAGCAGTTTCACGATCTCTACGCGTTCATAGCCGCTGGTATTGTAGACCAGCGGAAGGCGAAGGCCTCTCTTCAGGGCGATCCGGGTTGCCTTGAGGATATTCGGCATGACGTGGGTCGGCGTGACCAGATTGATGTTGTGGCAGCCGATTTCCTGCAGCTTGATCATCAGCTCGGCCAGCTCCGCATCTTCCACCAGCCATCCCCGCCCCTCTTGGGAGATCGGCCAGTTCTGACAGAAGACACAACGGAGATTGCAGTTGGAAAAAAAGATCGTTCCTGAACCGCCGGTACCGACCAAGGGGATCTCTTCGCCGAAGTGGGGGTGAGCGCTGTAGACCATCACCCGAGCCGGAGCGCGGCAGAATCCCCGCTCTCCGGCCAGGCGATTGACCCCGCACTGGCGGGGACAGCAGCGGCAGTTCTCGAACAGAGCATGGGCTTGTTCGATACGGTCGGCCAGCTGACCCGCCTGTTCCAGCTCATCGTACGCCGGAGTCCACGCCGGAGTGCGGCCGCTGCTCTTGTCCTGAGCGAACAGGTGCAGCGGTGCCGAGGTGAGGAGCATGGATCCTCCCACAGCCAGAAACCCTCTTATAAACTCCCGCCGGGTCAGCTTCATGACAATCGGCCGCCCTGTATGACCATGATAGCACAGCTTTGGTGTTTTGTTACAGCGCGCCGGCTTGTGTTCCTCACCCTCATACCCTCGGTTTAATAGTAAAATTTGATGTTTTAGTTCAAATTTTACCCGATATCTGAGGGTTTTCGCTCTACTAATCTCCGCATCGTACCTTCGGCTGATCGCTACCGGTCCCCCTAGCGGCCCCCTCTGGCTGGCGGTGTGGCGATGACGCTATATGGCCGACACACCGCCCCTCGCCGGGCGCCCCTGGCCGGGCGCCTTGAATTGCAGCGGCAATGGGAATACTCTGATATTGTGAGCACGGATAGTTTGAGTTCGATGCCGGCAAGAGCAAGGACGCAGTCCACAGATTTCTTCCATTCCGGCTTTCACTCGAGCGTAACCAGAAGGGAGTTCCTCAGGGCGTGTGCTACCGGCGTTTGTGCGTTCTCGCTTCTCTCCTCACTCGGATTCCCCCATTCGACGTACGCCCAGATCGTACAGCAGGGGCTGGTCAAGACCGCTCCGGCTCGTTGGTATACCCGATTGGAAAAAGGGGTTGTACAGTGCGGTTTGTGCCCGCGGCGATGCCGGGTTTCCAATGGTAAACGGGGCTACTGCGAGGTGCGGGAGAACCGGGAGGGGGAGTACCTCAGTCTGGTCTACGGCAATCCTGCGGCGATTCATCTGGACCCGATCGAGAAGAAACCCTTTTTCCACGTCCTTCCTGCAAGCGGATCCTTTTCCCTGGCCACCGCGGGGTGCAATCTCCACTGCAAGTTCTGTCAGAACTGGGAGATCTCCCAGGCCAGGCCGGAGGAGATCTACAGCTACGAGGTTCCGCCGGACATGGTGGTGAGGCAGGCCCGGGCGATGGGAGCCCGTTCGGTAGCCTACACCTACACCGAACCAACTGTGTTCTATGAGTTCATGGTCGACACGGCCCGGCTGGTTGCCGAAGCGGGACTTCTCAACGTGATGCACTCCAACGGCTTTATCAATCCGGCTCCCCTGGAGGAGCTGTGTCCACTGCTCGATGCGGCCAACATCGACCTCAAGGGCTTCAGCGAATCCTTCTATCGGGAGCTGTGCGAGGGCGAGCAGGCTCCGGTGCTCGAATCCTTGAAGATACTGAAGCGAAAGCGGGTGCACCTGGAGATCACGAATCTGCTCATTCCCACCCGCAACGACGACATGGCAATGATCCGAGGG
Source organism: Spirochaetaceae bacterium (assembly GCA_020353535.1). Classification (GTDB taxonomy): domain Bacteria; phylum Spirochaetota; class Spirochaetia; order SZUA-6; family DRHE01; genus JAFGQJ01. The sequence goes on from CP070696.1 coordinate 2,432,752, forward strand.
ATGAGCCGCTGGATCAGGGTGGAGCTGGGTGCGGACACCCCGCTTCATCTCACACGCTTTTATCCGTTGTACAAGCTTAAAAGCCTGCCCCCCACACCGGTTTACACACTCGTGCAGGCCCGGGCAGCGGCGCTCGCGGAGGGATTGCAGTACGTCTATATCGGAAACGTCCCCGGACATGAAGGGGCGAATACCTTCTGTCCGCATTGCGGTAGGATGATCATCCAACGGGCGGGTTTCATGGTGGTGGAAAACAAGGTTCAAAGAGGCACCTGCGCATATTGCGGTGCGCCGATCGCGGGGATTTGGGAGTAACGCTTTCCGGTGGATCAGAATCTGGTTGTCATCTCCAAATCAGAAGAAATTCGGACAAGTTTTTTAGAAAGCTACTCCCTGTTGGGATACGAGGTCAGCGTATCGGAGGACATCCTCGAGTTGATCAGAGACCTAAATATCCTCGAGCCGGATTATGTTATCATGGACATCGATGAGCTGGCCAGGATGTGGAAGATTGTGGCCGCGGGTTTGCGGCTGGCTCAGAAGAAGATCACGATAATCCTCATCGCGAGTGCCGTAACCCTGGAGGAAGCGAACGAAGCTCTGATTTTAGGGGTATCGGGCATCATCATCAAGCCCTTTCTCCCCGGATTTCATCTGAAACGGGTATACGACATCATCCACAGAAAGCTGCGAGCAGACGGAAAACGGGTCTACCCGAGATTTTACACAGGGACGATATTTGAAGGAGCTCTCACAGTTTCTGTCGAGGCGACCAGCAAGGTCCATACCTTTGAACTGGTGAACGTGTCTGAAATCGGGGCGGCGATTCGCTCGACGAATCCCGAGATCGCTCCGGAGCTGCAACCCGATGTTGCGATCGAGGATGCCCTCCTTAGACTCGACAATGAAGAGTTCCCGGTCGCGATTGAGGTGATTTTTCGCAAGCAGGGACTGCTCGGGGTACACTTTAAACGGATAAGAAGAGGACAATCCAACTTCCATCGGTTCATTCAAAGACTGAGCCTGAAGGCCTTCGGCATATCCGGTATCAAGGGTAAATGGTAAGAGTGGTCCGGGCATGGGTTCATGATATCTGGAAGGTAATACTGGCAAAGGCAAGAGGAGGTATCTCGATCTTTGCGGCTCCATCCTTTACTGATATCTCCTCCATTTCCCGCGGCTCGATTTCGTTCGGCTTTTCAAAGCTGTTCTCTAACTTTGAATCGTTACCGGTGAGCAATGCCGCCGTCTTCGCTCGCTGTATTTGAATGTGTGTCGGTCTTAACTCTATCTCGGCAGATTCATCCATACTTCGGTTGATAAGGAAAATCCGAATGGTATCACCTTCCAGGACCGCGGCACTGTCCACAAACAAGGTATCACCATAGCTGGGAGACACGTACGACGGTCCCTCCGACACCGTACGTAAAGCAACTCCGTGAGCCGTTTCCGAGATCATGGCAAAAGGCCAGTATATTGATTGCACGAGACACCGCTCCCCGTCTGTGAGTATAGGTGCGATTACATTTACAAGTTGAGCTATGTTGGCGATCTTCAGGACATCCGCATGGCGGATGAAACTGAGGAGAAAACCGGCCACGACCAGTGCATCCTCGAGGTTGTAACGCTCTTCGAGGAGATGGGGAGCGTGTTTCCCGGATCCATCCTTCACCTGATTCTTATACCAGACATTCCACTCGTCGAAGCAGAGGTACGTTCGTTTTCGGCTTCTTTTTCTTGCCTGTACATAGCTGCAGACGGCGTTCATCTCTTCAATTTGTTTGTCGATCGAGTTGGAAATAGCCAGGTAGTCGGCTGTATCATTGAGTTGATTCCCCACATACCGGTGAAACCCTATGTAGTCGGCATACTCACCCAGGTATTCCAGTACGATCCTATCCCAGTCCATGTAGGTTTCCATGCTCGGAAGGCACGAGCCCGCAACCACCAGCTCGATCGAGTGGTCAACGTCTCGCATCATCTTGGCTGCCTGCTGAGCACGCAGGGCGTATTGTTCCGCAGGTACATGCCCGAGCTGCCACGGCGCGTCCATCTCGTTGCCGAGGCACCAGAGCTTCACGCCATGAGGTTCCTCGAATCCGTTGGAGACCCGCAGGTCTGCGAATTTCGTTCCTTTCGGGCAATTGCAATACTCAACCCAGTTGCGCGCCTCCTCGGGAGTACCCGTCCCCAGGTTCACCGTCATCATCGGTCGCCAGCTCATCTTGGAACAAAGCCTCATGAACTCGTCCGTTCCGAATTGATTGGTTTCCGTACTCTGCCAGGCCAATTCCCGTACAGTAGGCCGATCTTGTTTGGGCCCGATTCCGTCGATCCAGTGATACCCGGAGGCAAAGTTTCCCCCTGGATAACGGACAATCGATACACCGAGTCGACTGAGTGCTTTCAGTACGTCGATTCTCAGGCCATCTTCGTCGGCGTGCTTGCTGGAGGGTTGGTACACACCTTGGTAAACTGCCCGCCCGAGGTGCTCGAGGAAACTCCCGAAGATGCGACGATCGACCTCTGCGATGCTGAAATGGGGGTCCAGGTATATTTGGGTTTTCTCCACATCCACCTCCGACGAAATCTAGATTTATCGGATAGATGTTCCTATCCTAATCTAAGCGAATCAGACGGTAATTCCTCGATCCTAATCCTATTCGCGCAGCATGTTCAATTTGAATCGCTGGATCCAGATTTGAGTAGCTTGCCGCTCCCAGGTCTGATCCAAATTTGTCTTTCGTGATGTCCAGCGTCGCCTGATCGGCGGCGACGGGGTCCGCAGAAGCAAGTATACCCGCATCCGGCAGTATCGGCTTTTGGGCTTGGTCAATGCAATCGCAATCCTTGGTCATGTCTATGAGAAAATTGAGGAATAGCGCCCGTCCCTTCATGTTGGCCATCACACCGAGAGCGTGCTCCGCAACCCGCCTCTGAAGATCTGCAGACTCCACAGCGAAATTGTACTTCACCGCGTTGAAATTACAGGCGGACAAACATTCACCACAGCCCACGCATTTTTGATCCACGATGAAGGCCTTGTCATTTTTTTCTACAATCGCATCCTCCGGACACCATTCCATGCACTTCAGGCAAAACGTACAGACCTCGGCCTCGATGTACGGCGTGATCGACGAGTGTTGACGAAGCTTGCCGATCCGGCTCGACAAACCCATTCCCAGGTTTTTAAGGGAAGCTCCCAGCCCCAGACCGATATGACCGGTTGGGTGAGTGACAGCGATCAATGCGTCCGCCATTGTGATCTCCCGAGCGATGTTTACCGCATCGAACAATACTCCCCGAATGGGGATCTCGATCTCCGTGTTTCCGGTTAGGCCATCCGCCATGATGAAAGGTGCCCCTACCTGATCGAAGGAATAACCGCGGGAGTAGGCGTACATTAGGTGTGTCACGGCATCGGAACGATTTCCCTTGTAGAGCGTGGATGTTTCGGTGAGGAATGGGAATGCCTTATGTCTTTTTACCGCATGAACAATTTCTCGAACCACCCCGGGGGAAACGTGGGTCGTATTGGAGCCTTCCCCGATATGGATTTTTACCGCCACTTTACCTCCTTGGGGAATTACGGAATCGAGCCCGCAGTTTCCAAGAAGTATCTCCGTGGCCTTCCTTCGTTGTCCGGGGCTGCTTTTAGGCGGAAGTTCGATGAAGATAACCTCACTTTGTTTCATTTTTCCGCGCCTGCCTGTTCCAGAGGAATGGATCGAATGGTGTTGCTTTCCGCTATTGCTTCACTGCTCCGGCGGTGAGCCCCGACACGAACTGTTTCTGCATGAGCAGGAAGAGAACGACCAGGGGGACCGTGCAGAGAACCGCTGCGGCCATGACTTCGTCGTAGCGAATTCTGTATTGAGTGATAAAGGTCGCCAGACCCACCGTAATGGTGAACATCTTGGCGTCCCTCATGACCACCAGGGGCCAGATGAACCAGTTCCAAACGATCATGGAGAAATAGATGACCAGAACCCCGATGGCTGGTTTCAAAAGGGGTAAAATGATCTTGAAATAGAGAGAGAACTCCGTACATCCATCGATTCGTCCCGCATAAAGAAGCTCATCTGGTACGCTAAACAGATACTGTCGAACGAAAAATATCCCGAAGGGGCTGGCTGCGAAGGGGATTATAACGCCCTGGTAGGTATCGATCCAGTTGATTCTGATCAACACAACGAAAAGCGGGATGAGAATACCGTGCAGCGGGATCATCATCGAGGACAGTACGATTATGAACAGCGGGTTGCGGAGTTTGAACTTGTACTTGGCGAAACCGAATCCCGCCAAAGTGCTGAAAAAAATGGCCAAAACAGAGTACAGAAACGTGATGACGATCGAATTGAAGTACCAGCGCAGGAACAGCGTCCCGCCAACGAGTTTCTGGTAGCTTTCCACGGTGAACGGCTTCGGTATCAGGGCGATAGGTGTGGAAAAGATCCTGCCGATCTCTTTAAAGGAAGAGCTGACCATCCAGTAGAAAGGAAACAGCACAATGATAGCGGCGGCGACGAGCAGGAGCTCTACTAGACCGATACCGATTTTTTTTCCAATATTCATTTTCTGCCCTTCTATTATTCGTTTCGAAATACTCCAAGTATTTTAAGCTGGAAAACGGATATCCCGAATATGATGATGGTTATGACAAAACCCACGGCCGAACCGTACCCGAACTTGAAAAACTGGAATGCTGACTCGTACAGGTAGTATCCCAACGTGACCATGTTGTTCTGTACGGAGTCCATTGCCCCGGCAGGGGACAGCACGAATACTTCATCGAAGGCGAGATAGGCATAGATCAGAGTGATGATTATAACGAAGGAAATGATCGGTCTCATCATGGGTATGGTGATGTACCTCAGCTGTTGCCAGGAGCTTGCACCGTCTATCACTGCGGATTCGTACAAATCGGGGGGTAGACTTTGCAGTCCAGCGACGAAGTACATCGCATTCAAACCCATTCTCCGCCAGAAAGCCATGATCAACACGCAGTTAATAGCCCAGAACTCGTCCAGCAGCCATCTCTGGGAAGGTATTCCTCCCAGACTGATTACAAAGTTGAGGAGACCAGCTTCGGTGTCCAAAAAAATGAGCTTGAAAATCGCCCCGGCGACGATGATCGACGTCAATATTGGCAAGAAAAAAACCAGCCGGTACGCATTTCGGCCCGGAATCATCTTTGAGCTGAGAATCAAGCTCAAGGTGAAGCTGATCAGCAGAGTAAATACGATCATGCCGACGGCGAAATATGTCGTGTTCAATAATGCGCGGGCGAAGCGTTCGTTCTTGAACAAAAGTTTATAGTTTTCCAGCCCGACGTAGATGCTGTTCTCTATCCCTTTGAAGTCAAAGAAACTCATGTACAGAGAGCGGAAGATCGGCCAGATCATAAACGTGGCAAAGAAGAGGAAAAACGGTGCAATAAAGATGTACGGAGCAATCCGTTGGCTGCTTGCGATTCGTCCGAAAATAGAGTCGGCACGGCTTGTGTTTTCGCCCATGTTCTATGTATCCATCCCTACCCGATCGCAAAACCAAGGCAGCTGCAGGGAGACAATCCCCGCAGCTGCTTCATTCATCTCATGTGGAATTACCGCTGATACACCGGTACTTTACTTGCGGTATTTCGCCGCCAGTTCCTTCATCGCTGTAGCAGGAACCGTCTTTCCCGCGTACACTGCTGGAAGGATATCCCGGCTCAGTTCGGTCTGAACGTCGGTTGAAATCTCCCATACGGGCTTCGATATGAAGTTGTCCAGAACGCTCTTGACTACGTTCATCGTGACCTCATTTTGGAAGTAGGGATCCGGAACCGAAACTCTCGGGTCGTCGTAGACATCCATTCGGGGAGGATCGAACCCGAACGTGGTGGCAATCTGAACGTTTCCTTCATAGGAAAGTTTGCAGTACTCCAGAAATTTTTTCACAACGTCCACGTTCTTGCTCTGCGCGGTAATGGCAGTTCCGGTTCCTCCCATACTCGCCGATTCGATCTTGCTGTCCCGCCACAGCGGCAGGGGTCTCATGACGATTTTTCCTTTCAAATCCGGCATGAAGGTCCTGAAGCGACTCGTGTACCACTGGGCGTGAGGCAGGGAGAGGACACCGCCTTTATTCATGAAATCGAAGAAGGCGGGATCGTAGATGGATCCATTCGGGGCGATCTCGGCAATCTTGTCCTTATGGAGCGTGTCGGTTATGAACTGAAGGGCGTCGATCGACGGCTTCCCGTCCACAGTTATATTGCCCTTCGGATCGATCATATAGCCCCCCTTCTGCATCGTGTACAGAAGATACTCCCGGGCAAAGGCGTAGTGTTGGGTTGTAAACCACACATTGTTTTGGGGTCGATGCAGCTTTTTCCCCGCAGCGACCCAATCATCGTAGTATTTGATCCCATCCACGTTGATACCTGCCTGATCGAAGGCTGGCTTGTTGTAGTACATGACGCCGGCGCCCAGGTGGGTCGGAAGGCCCAGCACATTCCCCTTAGGATCCGTGTATGTCTTCATACGTTCCGGGTGCATTACCCCACCCTGTTTGGCCACGATATCGGACATGCTGACAAAGTACTGGGGATTGCCCTTGTAGAACATCCCGGCCCATCTGATCATGATATCGACAAAATCCGGCGCGCCCTTGCCGGCCACGAGGCTCATCAACAGTTGATCGTGCATCTGGTTCATGGGGATCGTGGATGTGGATAGCACAAGGTTTGTTCCTGGATTATCCTCGTTGAACTTCTGAGCCATGGTTTCATACCATTTCTGGTGGATTTCTATAAATGTCCAGAAGCTGACTTCGACTTTTTGGGCTTCCCCGGGTGCTGCACCTTGCTGACCCGCTGAAAATGCAGAAGTGGCGATGCATATCATAGCAAGCGACATCAAAGCGATTCGAATGATTTTTTTCATTTTTATTCCTCCTTCGGAATTTCGCGTACTAATTCGTCGTGATTAACACTGTAGCTGCGGTTTGTGCCCAAATTGTGTTTTATTACCACCTCCTTTCCCTCTAGCCGTTTCTGAGGTCGTCGAAACTTGCACGTCAAATAGCCAGTATCGGTTCACCGCTGCAGTTACCCGATAGCCTTTAAGAATTCATCTGCCGTCATGACCTTGCCTATGCGAGGGAAGATCACTTGCTCCGCATATTCCTGTTCACGATCCGTGTCGGTCCCCGTACAATCCTTTATGACCAGAACTCTGTATCCCAAATCGTAGGCGGAGCGGGCAGATGATTCCACGCACCAGTTCGTGTGAAACCCGGTAAAAGCGACATACTCGATCTCATTTGCGCGCAGAAGGTAGTTGAGTGCAGTCGAATGGAACGCATCGAGAGTGAGTTTCCCGCGAATGACGATATCCCCTTTCTGCGGAGTGAGGGCGTCGACGATTTCCGGACCCGGAGTTCCTTCGAGCCAGGCGCCGACTCCCCAGTCTGCCTTCATTTTCATTTCAATACCGCGCAATCCTTCCGTGCCGGGTCCGCCTTCCTTCAGCTCCGGGAATCCTGGTTTGAAAGCCTGAAAGGGCAAATAAAAAATTTTCACCTTACCCCGCGCTCCGGAGAGTAGCTTCTGAAGATTGGCGATGACATTGCGCTTCTTCAGTTGGTCTGCGATGTACTGGTACATTGTTCCACCGGGGGATAGAAAGTCGTTTTGCGGCTCGATTAGAACAATTGCTGTTTTTTCTTTTGGAATTTTCATTTTTTCCTCCTCATCTCTATGTATTGCTCCCCTCAAGAGGGAGAAAACTAGACGAAACTCTTCACTTCGTCCCGAATGATTCTCATTACATTCTGATTATGTTTGCGAAATGCCATCTCGGCGTTTTCAGGATCTCGCATTTCGAGCGCTTGGACTAGAAGGGTGTGATCCTCGTAGAACGTCCGGAGAAATCCCCCCACGTGCATGCTGATCGGACGCATTTTGTTTTTTATATTCTGCAGCAATTCCCTGAGAACTGGATTTCCGCTCGCCTCATATATCAGCGCGTGGAAATCGAAATCTTCCTGCGAGTATGCTACCAGATCCTCATTAGCAATTATTTTTTTTTGTTTTTGAAGTGATTTTTCGAGTTTTGCCAGGACCTTTTCATCGATCTTTTCTGCGGCTAAGCGCGCGGCCATGCCCTCGAGCACCTCCCGCACGGCATACAGATCGAGCGCTTCTTCGGGGGTAAGGGTGTTCATAAACACTCCTTTATTCGGAGAGTTCATCACCAGCCCTTCCTGCTCCAGCCTGCGTATCGCTTCCCAAACTGGTGTCCGGCTGACTCCGAGTTCTTTGGTGATTTTCTCGACATTTATTCTGGCGCCGGGCTTGAAGCGGGAATTGGCGATCATTTGTTTGAGTACCGCGTAGACCTTGGAGCTCAAGTTTTCCCGTTTTATTTTGGCCACTTTGATTGCCCTGTACCTACGGATTCTAAATCAAGATACTATCCATGTCAATATATTTTTCATGAAATATGAAAAATGAATCATAAAATTATGGAATTTGTCCATCAGCTGTGGTAAAATGAGCTGCCGATCAAGCGGAGGAGTATACAATGCCCGAGAGCAATCGTCGAAATCAAATCCTGGTGGATACAACCAACAGTCGTTTCGCGAAACTCAGACCAATACCTCTAGTGGAGGTCGAGTTTCGTGGAGGGTTCTGGGAAAGATGGCAGAAGATAACGCTGGGATCGGCGCTTGCGCATGGATATGAGCAGCTGGAGCGAACGCACACGCTTGACAATTTCAAGATATTGGCAGCGGAATTGACAGGAGAGTTCCGGGGCAAATGGTTTGCGGATTCAGATCTGTACAAATGGCTGGAGGCTGCCTCGTACGCTTTGAGATTTAAAACCGATCCCGGTCTATGCGCCAAAGTAGAAGAGTCGGTAAGGTTAATTCGGGCTGCTCAACATGAGGACGGGTATTTGAACACGTTTTATCAACTAACATCGTTCGCAAAACGCTGGACGAACATGGCAGCGGGACACGAGCTTTACTGTGCCGGCCACATGTTTCAAGCCGCGGTCGCTCATTTTCGTATGACCGGCAAGACTGATTTTCTGGAAGTGGCGGTGAAATTCGCCGACCACATCGACTCGGTTTTCGGACCCGGAAAGCTCCAGGATCCTCCCGGGCATCCGGAGATCGAGATGGCACTTGTCGAGTTGTACAGGGTAACCGGAGAAAAGAGATATTTGGAGCTGGCCTCGTTTCTTGTCGATCAAAGAGGGAAGGGATTTCTCGGTGGAGAAGATCACCACCAGGATCATTTGCCGATCCGGGAGGTCACGAGCGTTGCCGGACACGCCGTGCGTCAGCTGTACCTCCTGGCAGGAGTTACCGATCTGTATCTGGAAACGGGCGAGGAAGTACTGCTCAGGCAGCTTGAAAACCTCTGGAAAGACATGACAGGATCCAAGATCAGCGTTACCGGTGGCGTGGGATCCACACCGAAGATCCGGGTGGCCGGAGGCGTCGATAATCCCTACTTCCGAGGTGAGGGATTCGGACAGGCGTACGAGCTTCCCATCTTCAACGTACATAATGAAACCTGCGCGCAAATCGCCGATGTGATGTGGAACTGGCGAATGCTTCTTGCCACCGGGGAAGCCCGTTATGCGGATATCATCGAATGGACCCTCTATAATAGTGTACTCAGCGGGATTTCTCTGGATGGGACGAAGTATTTCTATACAAACGTTATGGCCAGTCGGGGAGACGTGGAACGAAATGAATGGTTCGGTGTCGCCTGCTGTCCGCCGAATGTCATGCGGACGCTGGCTTCCATCAGTAACTATGTCGCCACCGCCAGCGACAGGGGACTGCAGATACACCTGTACGATCAGGGAAGAGTTTCTGCAAAAACCGGCAACAACAACTCCATAACCTTGAATATACAAACCCAGTACCCTTGGAAGGAACTGGTGCGGTTAAAGATCGAAGCCGCGGAGCAACCGAGCATGACATTGAGTCTGAGGATCCCTTCATGGTGTTCGGAGGCTTCCGTGAACCTTAACTCCAGCAAAATCGATCGACCTGTCACTCCAGGCACGTATTTTGAGATTGATAGAGTCTGGAAGCCGGGCGATACGGTGGAACTCTATTTGCCGATGCAGGCTCGAATGCTCGAAGCAAATCCCCTGGTCGAAACTACGCGCAATTGCGTCAGCATTGCCCGTGGGCCTGTCGTGTACTGCTTCGAGGAAATCGACCAAGAAGAAGGTGTACGGGTCCTTGATGCGGAGATTGACACGAGGATAGATCTGGAAATCCGGTGGGACAAAAAAACGCTCGAAGGCATCGTCGTTATTACAGGACAAGGATATGCCCTGGACCATTCAGATTGGCAGGATATCCTGTACCGGCCGTTTGTAAAACAGGATCGGCCGAAGAAAACCGCCACGAAGCTCCAGGCAATTCCATATTACGCCTGGGCCAATCGCTCGAAATCACCTATGTGTGTCTGGATTCCCAAATCTTGTGCCGATTGATCTGCGATGGCTACGAAAGCTTTAACTGTGTATGGGATCCCGCCATAAAATACACATTGACAGGGGGAAGCGAGGGAGGATAGTTTTTTTTCATGAACGACAAAGGATCCCTGGATCGGCTCATCAACCCAGAAGACCAGCAGC
>CP070696.1:2443506-2493723 GCA_020353535.1 Spirochaetaceae bacterium
GCCCGGTGCTCCGGGCGGTGGTGCGCTGACCGTCCCTGTCGTAGGTGCGGTAATAATAAACCGTCTTTCCTGACTTCAGCGTCCTGGGAAAGATGGTAAAAGGTTCTCTATATCGCATGGTTTTCTCCTTCTCGTCGCCGGTTCTGGTCACATAACTGGTCACACGGAACCGGATCGACGGATACAGAGAAAAGAAAGGGATGTCTCGGGGAAAGCTAATTTACCGCCAGATAACGAATTAGCTTTTGCTGTGGAGAGGACTTGAACCTCCATGCGGAAAACCCGCACTAGCCCCTCAAGCTAGCGTGTCTACCAATTCCACCACCACAGCGTTTGCAGAAAAAGGATAATGATTCCCACAGGGAATGTCAATTATCATCTAGTGTATGAATTTGTGGCATTGGTATCAACCTGACGACGGTTCTCCGCCACCACCTACCTCCATCCATCTAATTCGCAAAGAAAATGCGCCGACCCGCGAGCAGAGCCCCCGGATGCAGGCCGAGAGCCAGGGAAGCCTCGGCCACGGGGGTAAAACCGCAGTGCCGGCAGCGAATCTCCCCGCGTTGCTGCAGGTAGCAGCCCGTCCACAAGCTGCCGTCGGGATCCACGTTGGCCAGCGTCCATGAGCGGCAGCGCCAGGTATTCTTGATCATACGCTTCAAGCTGGCTGATGAGTTCAATACAGGCAATTTGCCGGAACGCTTTAATTTCAGGATAGTCCGCACTGCCTGTTCCCGTTCCGCTGGTCTCAACGCCAGATCGAGCTCCCCCTGGTTGTACGGGTAAAAGAACTGAAAGGTTATGCCCCGGATGTTTGCTTCGGAGGCCAGTACTCCTGCTAAAACGGGAATATCATCGATGTTTTCCCGATTTACTGTGTAGTGGATGTAGATGCATCTGTGCGTTGATGATTTGATATGCTGCAGCGCCCGATCGAAGGATATGTCCCGACTTCGGTTGTGCTGATCCCGGGCTCCGTCCAGACTCACCCAAAGTAGATCGGTGGGCACATCCAGGGATATGGTTCCGTTGGTGGTGACCCCGACTTTCAGGAACATGGTCCGGGCTTTCTCCGCCAGATCAGAGAAATCGTGGTTGCCGTCGGTCCACAACAAGGGTTCGCCCCCTTCGAAAATTACGATTCGACAGCCGAGCCGCTCCAGCCTGCTGAGCACTTCCAGAGCCTGCTGCCAGCTCATTTTAGCTCCGGGCTCGCGAGCGCGACGGTGGTACGGGCAACCCGTACACCGGAGGTTGCAGTGGTATGTAACCTTGAAGCTGGCCAGCAGGGGCATCTGACGGCGCAGTAGAAGCGTTTGCAAACCGTAAGATAGGATCGAAGTGCTATTCAGCATGGTCTCGCGTATCCGTGTTATAGCCTGAATGGTATAGTAAATCCATGAAACAAAAAACTCGGGAATGCAGATACGAGTGTGATATTGCAACGCCTTGAGGCTTTGGTGTAGCTTTTCAGATGCTATGAACAGGCACATCATTATCATGGGGGCGGCGGGCCGGGATTTCCACAACTTCAACGTTCTGTTCCGCGGATGCGATGAAATCAAGGTCGTGGCCTTTACCGCAACTCAGATTCCCGATATCGAGGGACGTTGTTATCCCCCTGAGCTGGCCGGGCCTCATTACCCCGAGGGTATTCCCATTCTACCGGAAAAAGAACTGGCGGTGCTGTTCGAAAAAGAACAGGTCGACGAGGTGGTTTTTTCCTACTCCGATGTGGCCCACCAGTACGTCATGGAGAAGGCATCCCAAGTTATCGCCATGGGTGCGGATTTCCGCCTGATCGGCTCCCGTGAAAGCATGCTTCAAGCCGAGGTGCCGGTGATCGCGGTCTGCGCGGTGCGCACCGGCTCCGGAAAAAGCCAGACCACCCGAAAGATCGCCCAGATTCTAAGAGATATGGGAAAGAAGACGGTGGTGGTGCGCCATCCCATGCCCTATGGAGATCTGACCGCCCAGACGGTGCAGCGTTTCGAGACCCTGGAGGACATGGAGCGGCAGCAGTGTACGATCGAAGAGATGGAGGAGTACGAGCCGCATATTCGGCTCGGTTTCATCGTGTACGCCGGCGTGGATTACGGGCAGATCCTGGAAAAGGCTCAAGAAGAGGCGGATGTGATTCTGTGGGACGGGGGCAACAACGACATACCGTTTTACAAGCCGGATCTGCACATAACCGTGGCCGATCCCCATCGCCCGGGACACGAGCTGTCCTACTTCCCCGGCAGAATCAATCTGCTCATGGCGGATGTGGTGGTCATCAACAAGGTCGATACGGCAGCACCAGAGGCGGTCGGTGTCCTGCGGGAAAACGTGTACCGCCTGAATCCCGCTGCCGCGGTTGTAGATGCGGCTTCGCCGATATTCCTGGAAGGAGGTGAGCAAATCTGGAACAAGCGGGTGCTGGTCGTGGAGGACGGTCCTACACTGACTCACGGAGAGATGACCTACGGTGCCGGTGTGATCGCGGCCAGGAAATACGGAGCAGCGGAGATCATCAATCCCAGAGCTTTCACCAGCGGAACGATTCGCCAGACCTACGAAACCTATCCGGATATCGGCAGCGTGCTTCCCGCGGTCGGCTACGGGGAGCAGCAGATTAAAGACCTGGAGACAACCATCAACAACGTACCCTGCGATCTGGTGATCATCGCCACTCCTGTCGATCTGACCCGGATCATCTCGATCAACAAGCCGATGCTCAAGGTAGGGTACGAGCTGCAGGAGATCGGTAAACCCGACCTCAAGGATCTGATAGAAAAACACCTGAATCTTTGAGTTTACAGGAAATACACCCGATTATTAGTACAAAGGAGAAATCATGGCCTTCAACCTGAAAGGACGATCCCTGCTGACCTTGAAAGACTACTCCCCGGAGGAGATCACCTTCCTGTTGGAGCTCTCCCACCAGGTCAAACGGGAGCGCCGGGCCGGGAACCTGACCCAGCGATTCCTCGGGAAGACCCTGGCTTTGTTGTTCGAGAAACGGTCCACCCGCACCCGCTGCGCCTTCGAGACTGCCTTTGGAGAAGAGGGCGGCCATCCGGTGTTTCTCTCCTCCAGCGACATCCAGCTGGGTGCCAAGGAGTCGATAGAGGACACCGCTCGGGTTTTAGGACGCATGTTCGATGCCATTCAGTTCCGTGGTTTCAAGCAGGAAATGGTGGAAGCCCTGGCGGAGTATTCCGGAGTCCCCGTGTACAACGGGCTCACCGATCTGTACCACCCCACCCAGATTCTGGCGGATCTGATGACCGTCCAGGAGGTATTCGGGCGTCTGAAAGGCATCAAGCTGGTCTATGCGGGGGACGGGCGTAACAATGTCGCCCGCTCTCTACTCATCGGCTGCACCAAGTTGGGCACCGACTACACTGTGATAGCGCCTGAAACCCTGCAGCCGGACCGGGAAACGGTGGCCCTGTGCCGGGAATACGCCAAGCAGAGCGGCTCGAAGATCGAAGTTACGACGGATGTGGCCAAAGGGGTGAAGGACGCGAACGTTCTGTACACGGACGTGTGGGTATCCATGGGGGAGGAGGAGAAATCCAAGGAACGCCTCGAGATGCTTCGCCCCTACCAGGTGGATGAGAAGATGATGGCCGCCACGGGCAAGAACGATACGATTTTCATGCATTGTCTGCCCGCCGTGAAGGGGAACGAGGTTACCTTCGAGGTGATCGAGAGTACCGCCTCCAAGGTGTGGGATGAGGCTGAGAACAGAAAACACACGATCAAGGCGGTCATGCTGGCTACGATATAATTATGAATTGATTGGAGGTATCATGAAACGGACGGTTCTGCTCATCGTACTGATCTTTTTGCTGTTGGGAACACTTGCCGTCAGTGCCCAGACACAGGATCCGAAGCTTTACGTCAAAACTGTGGGCATCATGAAGATCCTGAATCATGCCCTGGGTTACAAAGTCCTGTACCTGAAGAGCTCAATGGAAGTGGGGGAGTTCTACGTGCCCCACTCCTGGTTCAAGGCGGGCGGCAAGGCGGAGCTCATCCTGGGGAATGGCCCGGCCTATCCCTACTTCTCCGTATTCTACAGGGAAGGGAAATTCGACCACATCAAGCTCTACGCCCCTGAGAACATCCAGCACCTTGCCTGGGGACGGCTCAAAAGACAGGCGGGAGACAGCAGCAAATTCGAGGTTGAGACGCTCGATCTCGAGTTCTAAGCTCCGATGCTGAGCACAAAACAAGCCTCTACAGCCATGCGGGAGGAAAACCTCAGCGCATGGCTTTTTTCTAACTTTCATCACAAAGATCCCATTTCGGACAGAATCCTGGAGATCTCGCCGGGCGCCACGAACTCGCGTCCCTGGATCTATTTACTGCGCCAGGACGGATCGGCGGAGAAACTGGTCCATGTGATTGAGAACAAGATACTCGATCATCTTCCCGGGCACGGTCGGGTGTACGCTTCCCGGCAGGAGTATCTCTCCCATTTGAAGGAGATGGCAGCAGGATTACGGGATGTTGCCTGCCACTTCTCCGCGCAGCTGCCGGCAATTTCCTTTCTCGATCATGGCACGGCCGGATTACTGGAGGAATGCGGATTCTCCTTGAGTTCCGCCTCCTCACTGATCCAGCGTCTTCTCGGCGGGCTGGATCAGGCGGGTATCGACAGCCACCGGAGGGCGGCGGATTACTTGTACGACGTGGTGGCCTGGGTGTGGGAGCGGCTGCGCAAGGAGATGCGCTCCGGCGGACCTGTATGGGAGACCACGGTACAGGGGTGGATCATGGGGAAGTTCGAAGAGTTGGGTTTGATCACCCATTCTCCTCCGATCGTCGCGGTTGGGCGGCACTCGGCGGATCCGCACTACAGCCCGGAGACGGGCGGTTCGGCACGCGGCGCTGCCTTGGAGTCCGGGGCGGTGCTGCAGCTCGATCTCTGGGCTAAAGAAAGGGCCCCCGGCTCCATCTATGCGGATATATCCTGGGTAGGCGTCCTGGATGCCCGCATACCGCTGGAGGCGCAGAAGGTGTTTCATGCGGTGGTCGAGGCTCGCGAGCTGGCCTTCCGCTTCATCGAACAATCTTTAGCTGCCGGAGGCGATGTGTCCGGAGAACAGGTTGACCGGGGGGTTCGTGCATTTCTCGAACGATCTGGTTACGGTGATAGCTTGAGGCACCGCACCGGCCACGGGATCGATCAGGAAGTTCACGGATTCGGGGTGAACCTGGATAGCGTGGAATTTCCGGATCCGCGTCTGATTTTGGAAGGTTCCTGTTTCTCGATCGAGCCGGGGCTGTACCTCGACGAGTTCGGAATGCGTTCGGAGATCAACGTGTATATCTCAGGAGACAAACCCGTGATCTCCGGAAAACATCCTCAATTCGAGATTCTGCACTTCTGAAGAGGCAATCGTGAACGCATCATTTTGTCCCCCCGACGGCGTGATCGAGTTTCTCGAGGGCTATCAGAAATTTCTGGTGTTTGGCCACGTGGAGCCGGATGCCGACTGTGTGGCCTCGCAGCTGGTTCTGAGCAGTTTTTTCCGGAGGCGGGGAAAGGAAGTTATGATTTTTTCCGAAGGTCCCTTTGACCGACCGGAGATCATTGCCTATGAGCAGCGCTTTCGAAAACGAATCGAGGATTCAAATCTGAAGGGAGACCCCGCTGCGCTGATCCTGGACTGTTCGACAGCCGACCGTATCGGATCGATGGAAAAGAGGATTCAAGGGCTTCCCGTCCTGGTTGTCGATCATCACGCCGCCGGCGAAGATTTTGGGGATGTTCGCTGGGTGGATCCCAGGGCTCCCTCGGTCACATTTCTGATTCAGCACCTGATCGAAGCATACCTCGACAGGCCGACACCGGGAGAAGCGGGATTGCTGCTCTTTGGTCTTGCCCGGGATACCGGATTCTTTCGTCACCTGGTGGAGAACAGTGGCTTCGTGTTTGAAGCGGTATCCCGGCTGGTGGATATCGGGGCTTCGCCTAGAGAGACCTACCGGATGATCCACTCCGGATGGGAGCTAGCAAAAGCCAAGCTGCTGGCCCTTTCGCTTCAACGGGTGGAGAGTGAGTTGAAAGGCAAGGTGCTGATAACCTATCAATCGCTAGAAGACCTGCATTCCCTGGGATCGAAGGCAGCCCGCGGTTCGGATGAAGTCTACCGCATTCTGCAGGCGGTACGAGGCGTTGAAGTGGTCGCCTTTATTCAGGAGGAAGAGCGGGATCGCTGTTCGGTGGGCCTTCGCTCCAATGGGGAGTACGACGTAGGCACTCTGGCCCGATCGATGGGCGGAGGGGGCCATACCCTGGCCGCCGGATACACAGTCGCGGGCAGTGTTCCCGTCGTACACAGCCAGCTTCTTGCTGCCTTGAAGCACCTTGTGAAGAGCTGATACCATCCCGGTTCGATCACGAAGTGTAAATGAATGTAAACAAAGCTTGAATCCAACCGTCGCCTTGAACCCTTTTTCTGGCACGATAGTTGCAAATCCAGAGAAAAATGTGCCAGGAGGCGGGCGATGGAGTCTCTCAATTCTCTGGTTGCCTACTATCAGAACACCGGCTTGGGTTTGGCGGAAATCGTGAAACGACTCTCCCTTCGCATCTACAACTACCCTAGGGGTAAATTCCAGGCCGGCGAGGATGACTGTGGCGAGTTTTACCTGTTTTTCTATCCCCGTCTGCTTCGATCCCTCGCCAGATTCGAGGATCGGGGAAAGCCGTTTGAATGGTATTTCAACTCGATTCTGCGCTGGCACTACAAGGCTTACTGCTCCCAAAAGCGGCAGGAGCAGAGTCGTTGGGCCGTGGCGCGAAATGCACTTTTTTGGGAGCACCCTGAACCTGTCATGGGAGCATATCTGCCAAATTCAGGATCGGACGGGCATGAGAACATCATCCCTATCGATCGATTGGGGCGTTCCCGGGACACCACCTGGCGCAGGCGTATACTGTTCCTGGCCTTGAAGAATGCCCGGCAGCTGGATGAAGCAGGAGTTGCCTGGATCAGCGATTTGACGGGTATCGGACAGGATCATCTGATCGGGATGATTGAGCGATTGAGGGCCAGTCTGTACAAGCGTGAGCTCCGCCTGCACAAACTGTATTACCGTCAAAACAGGGCCTTCACCAAGATCCTTCTGCTCCAGCAGGAGCTGCTCTGGGAGGTTGATCCCGGGAGGAAGGTGGAGCTTGCCCTTTCCCTCTGTGACTTGAGAAAGACGCTCCATGGCCTGCAGGGTAGGATCCGGCGGGTCAGGTTACATCCCAGCAACCGTCAGATCGCCGAGCTTCTCCAGATCCCGAAGGGGACTGTGGATACATCTCTGTTCTGGCTGCGGAGGCAGTTGTTGCGCAGTGACAACCATGCTGATCCGGAGCAGAAGCCTCAGCTGTGCGCCTGACATGCCTCGGTTGTAGGCTCTACACATCGGATCCGTGTATTCGAGGCTGAGCTACAGACCCATTGACGGCGGATTGATTCCCTGTACAATAGAGCCCTGCGCCATGGATTCAACCGATCGACCAACACTGATCGCGGCCACCAACAACCCTCATAAACTTATTGAGTTCCGCCGATTGTTTCCCGATTTCAGGCTTCTCTCTCCTGCCCAGGTCGGCAGCAACTTTTCCTACGAAGAGACCGGTACGACCTATCTGGACAATGCTCTGGGTAAAGCCCTGTATCTGTTCCGCATTGTTGAGATCCCGGTCCTGGCCGATGATTCGGGTCTGGAGGTGGCCGGCCTTGAGGGAGAGCCCGGAATCTACTCCTCCCGATACGGATCTCTGGATGGGAACACAGAACTCTCTGATTCGCAGCGCAACGCCTATCTGCTGGAGCGTACCGCTTCCCTCAGCGACCGTGACTGCTTCTTCGTGTGCTGTATGGTTGCGGTTTTCGAGGAGAAACGGTTCTTCGCCGTTCAGGAAACCTTTCATGGTATACTGGCTTCTGTACCGTCCGGCTCCGGAGGGTTCGGTTACGATCCGGTAGTGTATCTTCCGGAGCGGGGAAAAACCGTGGCCGAACTCAGCGACGAAGAGAAGGATGCCATTTCCCATCGGGGAAAGGCTGCCCGCCGGCTTGGGGCGATGATATTACCCCTTTTCCGTTAGTCGGAAAACCTTGGATCCAAAGGAGACCGATAGGAGCTTTAGGCGTGGGCTTGCCGCCGGTCGACGCGTCCGTTCGCACGCCGACCTGACTTGCCCGATCGACCCAGAAGCCAAACCGCCAAAACAGCGATCAGGTAACCCAGATACGCCAGCACCTCGATAAGGCCGGGATTCCCGTTGTATCCGAACAGTCCCTTGGCGATGCTCCCAATCAGTCCGTTCTCATGCAGAAGAGGATACAAGTCTCCCCTCACACTCGGATTGATATCCCAAATATGCTCAACGACTATCGGGATCATCCCGGCTTCCTGCAGCTCATGCACACCCCCGGCTACCAGGCCGGCGGCGAACAGGATCAAGAGGATGTTGGTGACCGCGAAGAAGCTGCGGAGATTTACGCGTAGGGCGCCGCGGAACAGCAGAAAACCCAGAACTACCGCTGCCGCCAGACCCATTGCCGCTCCCAGAAGATTGTTCTCCCCGGAGGCGAAACTCGCGGCGCTCAAGAATATGACCGATTCGATTCCTTCCCGCAGGACCGAGAAGAAAATGAGCAGGAACAATCCCGCCCGTCGTGTTCCGGTTATTCGGTTCTCAACCTTGCGTTCCAACTCCCGTGTCTGGGCGCTCTTGCGGATCATCCAGATGATGAGGGTGGTAAGAAGGATCGCCCCTGCCAACATGGTGATTCCTTCGAAGATCTCCTCTGCACGACCACTGAATCCCCCTGCAAGGATTTTAAAGACCACTGCCCCCAGAACGCTGGCTGCAACACCGGCGGACAGACCGAGGTACACCGACCATCTGTAATCCCTCTGTCCACTGCGCGCCAGGTAGCCGAGAACAATCCCGATGATCAGGGCGACCTCGAGAGTTTCCCGGAACAATATGATAAAACTCTGAAGCATAAAGATCCCTCTTTCTATTGCAGTGGATCCTCGACCCACCGGCATGGTCAAAAGTATTAAACATTACTGTATTAGTCAATATTGTCTGTGTGGATGTGACGAGGAAGGCCGGCGCAGGTGCCGAACCTAGGAACCCTGTTCCTCGAAAAACTCGAAGGCGTCGATAATGTCCAGATACACCCCGTCGAAATCCCGCAAGATGATCTGATCGAGGTAGGACTCTGCACTGCCGAAAAGGATCCCCTGCCACTGCTCATCCCAGTAGCGGACCTTGTAGTTGCCCTGCCAGTTCGGATTCTCCCCGGCCAGCCATGCCGGTGAACCCGCATCAGGTCGTCCGTCCCGATTGCGGTCCCAATTCCGATCCCAATAGTAGCGATACGACTCGGCCTCTCCAATGCTGAGATAGGAGATGACCAGCCTGCTGCCTCCATTGTCTTTCCGCTTCAGCAAACGAATGTCCTCACGCTCCAGCCACTCCGGGCCCTCCGCTCCCTCTACGAAGGCGTCGATGACGAGCAGATCGTAATTGGTCCGCCGTAAGTCGGAGAGAAAATGCTCCTTGTCGGCGAAGGCGCCCGGATTGATGAGAAACAAGAAATTCCGGGCCTCGGCCAGACCTTGCACGTCCGCCGAGTGCTCGGCGAAGACGGGATTGGGATAGCCGGGAATCACCGTCAGATTCCTGCGGGGGGCGGTGAAGGAGATGAAACCCTCCTGGTGATTCCTGTTGTAGGACTCGTCGATCTTTGAGCGCTGCCGGCAGTAGTCGATCACCATAACGGTCAACTCGTTCTCTACGGCTAAGTGGAGGAAAGGCAGCATGTAGCGGATCGCTTCCGGCGGGGTTTCTCGATTATCGGCGTTGTACCCGTAGAACAGGTCCTCCCGTCCGATCCCGTCGATAGAGCGGATGTAATCCAGAGCCGGAGCAGCAGAGAGCGTTCCATCCGCCGTCAGAAGTTCGTTTCCGTTTTGAGGAATCAGGATAAAACCCGGGTCGAGTGCGCGGGCATGGCGGCTGAGGGAGATCACCAGCTCCCGCATCCGCTGCTTGTACAGCTGGGGATCGTCCGACTCAAGCGTGCGGTTTGCTTCCTCGGGACCGGATGCACATCCGCCGGCGCCGGCAAGGGCAAGCGCAACCAGCACCCACAGCCTCCGCAGACCAGCCGTTCCCCTAGTCGGGATCATCCTGCAGTGCCCCCATCAGCCCGATTCCCCGGGTTGATTATCTCGATTTCGATATCTCCGCGGGCATAGCTCTGGCAGGCGAGTCGCATGTCCTCCTCAGCGTTTAGAGCCTGCAAGCGGATTATTTCCCGCTGGTTCTTCTTGTTCATCTTATCCGCACCTTTAAGCACCCGGATCAGACAACGTCCGCACTGCGCCCTTCCACCGCAGATCGTCTGGATCGGGACGCTGTTTCGCTGCAGCAGATTGAGCAGCGAAACAGCCGGGCTGGAGGATATCGATCCATCCCTGCCTTGTATTTGTATCACGGGAGAAGAGCCTATCTTTCAATGCAACCACTGTCAACCAGCCTGGTCCGGCGCAAGTCTAACGAGCCATGCTGGAGGTTCGCTTTTTTGACTCAGTGATTGAGTAATTTCACTCAATAATTGAGTAAAGTGAAATCGCAGAAAGCTACCTCGAGCCGGCAAGAAAGAATCAAGGGCTTGAAGCGGCATACCGAAAAATAGGTTGAGGAGAAAAAGTGCTTGTACTATATCCGGAGCTCGAACAGAAGGAGCTGATCGATCAGAGCAACACGACGCTGCTTCCGCTGATTCGTAAAATTCGGCAGGTCTTCGAAGATCATTTCGACAGGACCTGGTTCGCCATCATCATCGATGGTCTGCCCATAGATTTTCGCACCATCCGCATGATTCGCGAGCTGGTCGGTCTGCAGTCGATCCACGTTGGGGATGAGTGGTTCATCTATCAGGCGGTTGTGGAGCTGAGTCGCTTCAGCCTCCTGATCCGCAAGTTCCTGCTGCCGGTTCTCAAGGAGCGGCTGGGGGTCTCGGGGCTGATACCTCATAGGATCGTTCGTGATCGTACCCAGTACATCCTGCGTAGATTCGTGGCTTATACTTTCCCCTTCAATCTCGAGCGTCTGGAGGCGTTGACCGCAGAACTCCGTACCCAGTTGTTGGACACCTTTCCGACTCTGGAACCACCAGCGTAGCCAATCTTCCCGTAAGTTGATAAGCTTGAGCTCGCGGTATTTACAGCAATGACGGCAGAGAAGCCGGAACGGCTCCAACGAGAGGTTGAGAAGCACCACTCTCTGAGCACGCGCCTTATCGACGGCCTGGAACAGGTCATTCGCGGTAAGCGTCGGGCTCTGGAGTATGTGATCACAGGACTGCTGGCTGGCGGGCATGTGCTCATCGAGGATGTTCCCGGACTGGGAAAAACCACCCTTGCCAAGACCGCAGCCCGCTTGATTTCAAAGGACAGGAACGGTAGGCCAGTTACATTTAGACGTATCCAGTTTACGCCGGACCTTCTTCCCTACGACATCACCGGCGTAGATATCTTCGATCCTGAACATCGCAGATTCGTATTCAAAGCGGGTCCGGTATTTGCCAGCATAGTTCTGGCGGATGAGATAAACCGCACGACCCCGAAAGTACAGTCCGCCTTGCTGGAAGTCATGGCGGAGAACCAGGTCACGGTGGGAAACAAGACCCACGCCATGGATCCGCTCTTTTTTGTGATTGCCACTCAGAATCCGGTGGAAACCGACGGCATCTACTCACTGCCCCTGGCGCAACTGGATCGTTTCCTCATGAAGATATCCATAGGCTATCCCGGCGAAGAGGATGAAATCGGGATCGTGCGGGATGATCCATCGGCTACCATCATGCCGAAAGTCAAATCGATCTGCTCCAAAGCGGATATCCTGCGGGCAAGAAAAACCGTGGAGGAGATTTTCTGTGATGATCGTCTTCTGCAGGTGGCCGTCGGCATTTCCGTATCCACCAGACGCCATCGAGGAATCGAGCTGGGTTGTTCTCCCCGAGCGAGCCTGATGTTGGTTAAGACGGCTCGGGCTTTCGCCCTGATTCGAGGCAGAAGCTACTGCATAGACCAGGATTTTATCGAATTAGCCCCCCTGGTGCTCTCCCACCGTATTCGACTGAAGGACATACGCATCGACGCCGCTTCTCTGATTCGGGAGATTACCCTGCATGAGTTTTCAAGGATCGCCTATTAAGCGGCTCCCTCGCAATCTTTTTTCTCTTACCCGGTGGGGCATCGTATTTTCCCTCCTCTCCCTGATGATTCTGGTAGTCGGGGCGTTGCGTATGGAGTTGGCGGCGATTCTGTGGGGTAGTGCCTTCTCTTTGATCGCCCTGTATTGCCTGCTCGCCAATCGTATCATGCAGTCGGTGTTGCGGCGCTACTTCGACAAAACTCCCGATCCGTTGGATTGTACTCTGCCCTCCGATGGTGTGTTCCCCCTCAATTTGACTACGGCCGAGGTGAGTGCTGATATCCCGCGTTA
The DNA here is from genome assembly GCA_020353535.1 of Spirochaetaceae bacterium. Lineage (GTDB taxonomy): Bacteria > Spirochaetota > Spirochaetia > SZUA-6 > DRHE01 > JAFGQJ01. The sequence continues at coordinate 2,456,042 of CP070696.1, forward strand.
CCGTGCTCCGGGACTGAAAATCGGTTTTGAGATATCCCTGAGTTGGCCGGGCAGAGATTCTCTGCGTTTGAGAAGTGATCTTCACGGAGGCCGGAACCGCAGAACTCTCGAGTTTACTCCGTCCTATCGAGGCTGTTTCCAGAGCAGGGAGGTTCACATAGTAGTAGCCGATTTGCTTGGATTCACCCGCAGTTCACTGCCGCTCCCCCTTGCAGAGAGGTTGCGGGTGTACCCGTCGGTGCGACCGGAATCGGCTGGGCGCCCGCCCAGCCGAGAGGGCGGGCAGGAGGACGATCAGAAACGAAGGACAAGAAGGAGCGAAGAGCTGCTGGAGGTGCGGAAGTATTTCCCCGGCGATGATATACGCAAAGTCCATTGGAAGGTATTCGCCCACACCTCCGAGCTGTTTCTCCGCATCGGCGAGGAGACTCCTCCGCCGGAATCCCGATTTCTAGTGATTCTCGATCCGGCACCCTCACCGGTGGTGCCGGCCCAGATCGCAGCGGACTATCTGGACGATCTGGTGGAGCGCTGCGCCGCTGCGGTATTGGAGGCGTTGGCACACGGATTTCAGGTATTCTTTGCCCTTTGCGATTTGGGCCAGCCCAGGGAGATCACAGTGGAAAAAAACCGACAGCTGTTGGCTCAGTTGGCCGGAGTCTGGTGGAGCGATCGCTATGCCCTGGAACTGCCGCGGCACCAACGTTACCAGGTGTTAATCTTCTCTTCCCCCGGTTCCGGCAACCTCCCGCGCCTCTTCGAGGAATTGGAAACACGTGGCGGAGATGTGAAGCTGTTTTTCCCCCAAATTACGATGCCTGACCGCAAGCCAGAACGCGGGAGTGTCAGGCGTCTGGTACTACGTCCGCTCGCTGGAAAAGGCAGCCCATCCCCGCAGATCGGTAGAGAGGAATTGCAGAGGTTTCGAAAGGTCCTGGACGAGGAAATCGGCCGTTGGAGTCGCAGGGGAAAGTGGAAGGTTGCTGTTGAAACAATCTAAGAACCTGAGCCTGGGGATCTTCCTGGTACGCAATCTTCTGCTCTATTTTCTGTTCTTCCACGCCTATCTGTACTTCCGCGCCGATCTCGATCCGGTCTTCCTGAGTGTAGGTTTTGTGCTGGCTGTGCTGCTCGCTCTGTTGATGGACAGGCTGCGGTTGCGATTTTGGGCGGCCTTCCTGCTATTCGTCACGACGGTGTTTTGTCTTCGCCTTCTGTTTTTTCTCGTATTCCGGCTGCAGGCCGCTCTCTCTCCCGGTCCCCATACGGACTTCTTGTTTTTCTACTTCGACAAGGATTTTTTTCCCGGGCTGGTTCCCTGGATGCTGGTGTGGCTGTTCAACCTGCTCGCTTTTCGATATCCCCGCTTCGTGCGTTTGGAGGCCGGTTTCGATGCCCTGCTGCTTCTGGTCGTGTTCTGGTCGCAGGGCAGCTATCAGATCTCGCTCTACCCCCACCCGACCCTCCTTTCCTATGTTATCTTCCTGTTCCTGTTGCTCACGATCGTGTTGATGGTCCTGGTTCGGGTTCAAGAGCAAGCGGAGCGGTGGCAGACGACTGTTCGCTCGGTGGCATCTTTTCTCTGGGTGCTCGTCCCGCTTCTGTTGGTTGTCCTTCTCTTTGTTCTGGGACGGTACAACCAGGGTGCCGTTCGCCTGGGCAGCGGACTGATGAAGCCGACCCTGTTTCGATTTGACTTTTCCCAGTACATCAAGCTGGAGAGCGAAATCGAGATGTCCGACGATCTAGTGCTTCTGTTTCGCAAGCAGGGACCGGCGGAGCGGATCCTTCTGCGCCGATACATTCTCTCAGGCTACGACAGGAAGCGGGGCTTTTACCACATTCCCCCGGGAAGCCGTACCTCGGGAAGCCGCACCTCCGGACAGAAAGGATGGCAGGGCTTGCCGGTCACCGTGCCGGATTCTCCCGAAGAGTTTTCCGATCCCGGGTATATCGCCCGGCATGAGGTCAATCAGGAGTACTTCTTCGTCAACTTCGACCCTACGTCCCTGATCGGCATGAATTATCCGGTTCGGGTGGCGCCTCTGACCAACTGGGACGCCTCCTCGTTCCTGCGGATCTATAGAGTCGTGTCCCGGGTCAGCAACGCCGGGCTGGAGGATCTGGCATCCGCTGATTTGCTAACCGGGACAGCCGCTGATCGCGATCCTCGCCAGCCTGACAGCGGAAGCCGGCCAGCCGCACCCATGTCCGCGCAGGAGCTAGAGGTCTACACAAATTACGGCGACAATGAGCGTATCCGGGAGCTGGCCGAACAGATCGTACCGCCTTCCCTCCAGTTGGACCGGCTCAACCAGGCGCTGCGTATACACGATTATCTGAAGGACAACTACTACTACTCCCTGATGCCGGGTTTGGCCGCCGACGGCGATCAGCTGTCTCACTTTCTATACAGCAGCAAGAAGGGGTACTGTTCCTATTTCGCCTTTTCCATGACTCTGCTGTGCCGTAGCCTGGGAATTCCGGCCCGAGTTGTGGTGGGCTTCTATGTGAATCCGAATACGGAGGTGTTGAACTTCTACGAAGTCCGGGCTTACCAGGCCCATGCCTGGGTGGAGGTTTATTTTGGCGAGTACGGTTGGATCGAGTTCGATCCCTCCTCCGAAGTCATTGCTCCCGGGGAGGAAGATACGATCCAGTTCGGTTTCGACTTCGAGACCTTTGCCCGGCTGTTGGAGGAGATTCTCAAGAATCAGCACAGTCTCGAGGAACAGAGGCCGGAATCGATCGAAGTCGAGGACAGGGTGCGCCTGCTGGGCGGAGAGTTGATCCGCGGACTGATGATCGTAGCCCGGCTGTGGTACTTCACGCTTCCCGTCCTCTACCTGCTCGTCATAACCCTGATGAAAACTCTACCCCTCCTGCGGGTTCGGTTCAGCGGAGATCAGCGGGCTAAGATCAAGCACCTGTTTGCTGCCGCACGCATCACCCTCGAAAGTTTGGGCTTGAAGAAATCCGGTGAGGAATCACTGCTGGAGTATGCCCTGCGCATTGAGGACTGCTACCCTCTGCGACTCTCCGGGTGGGTGCAGGGCTACCTGCAGGCCGTTTTCGACGAGGTTTTTGAGGATTCGGACTTCGAACAGGCGCTTGAAAAGCGCCGGGAGTTCCTCACCTCCCTGCGGCGATGCTTCTCCCCGCTTCGTCGTGCCCTCGCTTTCCTCAATCCGCTTCCCCCTTTGGGCAGGGTGTATTGATGATCCTGCTGCTCTGTCTCCTGCTTGTGATCTGCTCCCCGGTTGGATCCCAGGAACAGCAGAATGCGGACTGGTACTACCAGAGCGCACGGGAGGCAATTGAGGCGGAGAACTACGAGGCTGCCGTATCGATCATCGAAGAAGGAAAGCAGCGCTTTCCCCAGGCCGCCGATCTCGTATTACTGCTGGCGGACCTTTACTACGACAAGGAGTTGTACGCGCTGGCGCTGGAGGAGTACCTGAACGCGGAGCAGCTCCAGGGCGAAGAGTATCTGACTTTGATTCAGATCTCCCGCTGCTACGGAAAGTTGAACCAGGAGGGAGAATCGATCGCCACCCTGGAGCGGATACTCGAGTTGTATCCGGAAAGCGTTTCCTCCATCGATGATCTTGGCTGGATGTACTTTAAAACCCACCAGCTGGAGAGGGGAGAAGAGCTGCTGCTGCAAGCCCTCCGACAGTTCGGAGCGGATCGGGGAATCTATATGACTCTGGGAACCCTCTATTCGGGCATGTACGACTATGAAAACTCGAAGCGATTCTACCTCAAAGCCATTGAAGATGCCCTTGATGGGGAAGACCTGTACTTCGCCTCGGTAGCCTATTACAATCTGTCGCTTCTCGAACACAGTTTTTATAACTACAACTCCGCCCTCCGGTACACGGAAGAATCGATCCAGATGTCAGACCGCGCACCGGGACATTTGGCCAGGGGCGAGCTTTTTCAATCCCGCCTCGATTTTTCCCGCGCTCTCTCTGAGTACCAGACCGCCATGGTCAAGGACAGCACTCCGTTGACCAAGGTCAACCTGGCCTTGTTGTACCAGAAGTTCGGGATGCTCGAGCTGGCCAGGCGATACGCCGAGGAGGTGTTGAACTCCCGGGATTTGGCCTGGATGTACTACTATGGAACGGACGTTGAGCGGCATCTCAAGGATGTGCACGAAATTCTCGCCGATGTGTACGATGGATTGGCCCGAAGCGAGCGAGTCAAGCCTCAGATTGGTGCTCTGCAGGTGGTACGGCGATTCGTCCGGGCTGTCGACTACAGACTGAAAGCCTACTACCACCGCCAGAAACAGCGGTTGTATTCCCTGCGGATCGGCCGATCCTACTTGTCGGAGAAGAACTACCTGGATGCTTACTCGGAGTTCTACAGGGCGAACGAACGATACAGACGAATTGCTTTGAAGTATCTTGGGCTAGCCCGCGACCTGGAAGTGCAGGTCTCCCCCCACGCCGTGATCTACTATGAGCAGGAGGAGGGCAAGATCCGGGGGAGTCGGGAGCGATTGGAACGTTCGATCGAGGGTCTGGATCCGTTTTGGGAGAGGGAGGGCATATTCGAGTCTCTGCGTCACTTGATCCCTCTTCTGGCAGACAAGAGTTCCGCACGGCGGCTGGCGCTGAACCGTCTGTATGAACTGAATCCCGGCGGTCTGCTTCAGTATGGCTTTGCCCTGCCTATAGCGGTCAGCTTGGAAGGCAGGGGCGATAGAATCCTGCGGCGATGCGTGGGTTTTTTGAAACGATCAGGATCGGAAATAGCGGCTGTGGCAGACGAGCAGGAGGGATTTCTCTATCATTTGATCCTGGAGCGAGAAAGCGAGCAGCGTGTGCGGGCGATTCTGCGCAAGGGTGAACGGGGTGGTTCGGTTTTCTCGGAACTCATCACTTTAGAACCGGGCCGGCCGCGTCGGCAGGCTGCCGCCCTGGCTCGAAGCGTTCTCGAACAAATCTACACGGTTCGACGCTAGCGGCTGCCCGAAACCCCATTTCCCGGGATCAGTCCTGCAATAGACGAAAAGAGGCAGCCCGCCCTCGGATCAGGACAACTTGATGATCTCGTCCCGCGTGAACAGGGGCAGCGGCTGGCTTTCCCCTCCGTCGACCAATTCGACGCTGCCCCGCTGATCCGTGATCTCCCCGATCACCGCCGCCGGCACCCCCCGGCGATTCAACAAGCCACAGGCCTTTTTCGCTTCCCCGGCGGCAGCGGTGAACAGAAAGACACCGGAGCTCAATGCTCCCAAAGGCTCCAGACCAAAGTGTTTGCAGAGGATTTCAGTCTCCGGGCGGACGGGAATGCGTTCCCGAAACAGCCGTATTCCCACTTCGGAGCGTTCGGCGATCTCGTGAACCCCGGTTGCGATCCCTCCCTCGGTAGGATCGTGAGCCGCCGCCACTTGTATTCCCTGAAGGATCTCCCCCTCCCTGAGGATCGAGATGCCCGGCTCGTACAGCCAGTCCAGCACCTCCTGATAGCGCTCCCCACCTAGGAGTTTTCGACTGATATCCGGTTTCTCCCGGGCGATCAGGGTAGTAGCCTCCAGAGCCGTCCACTTGCTCATCACCAGCAGCTCGCCGGAATGGGCGTCGGATGTCCGGGTGGGCTTACCCCTCAGAAAACCGATGGCCTGTGCCGAAATAATGATGCGGTTGACCGCCGAGGTGACCTCTGTATGACCTCCCACCCAGAGCACACCTGCTCTCCGGGATGCCTCGTTCAACTCCTCGAAGATCGTTTGCAGCCGCTGTTCCCGGGTTCCGAGGGGCAGAAGGATCGTGGTGACCAGATACATAGGTCTTCCACCCATGGCGACGATGTCGTTGGAGTTCACCGCAACGGTGTAGAATCCGATGTTCTCCTCGGTAAAGGTAATGGGATCGGCAGTGAGAATCAGTCGCTCGGATCCTCGAACCACCGCCGCATCTTCACCGACATCTGCGCCAACCAGGATCTCAGGGCTGCTGTGGGCGGTCAGGGTAAGGAGCTCCTGGAGTCGCTCCCGCGACAGTTTACCCTCTGCGAGCGTTTGCGAAGCGTCGGCCATGGCTACGAGAATAGCGATGCTTGACTTCTTTGTCCAGGTAAATACAATAACTACAATATGGCGACCCGATTACAGGAATACAAAGAGAAGTATTCCGAACAGATGATCCGATTCAATCCTTATGCGGTCAAGAAGATGGGACTTCAGCAATCCCAGACCATGCTCAAGCTGGAAGACTACATGCTGATCTGCGCTCCCTATCAACTGTCCATGGATCGGGTCGTGCTTCTGGTCATCTTGAGCCGTGATGAGATAAGTTTCTTTCAGCAATTTCAGAACAAGTTGACCTCTGTCAACATGTCCTTTCTGAAGCCCACAAACAAGAATCCGATCAACCTGTTTATTCGCGGCACGCTGACCCGCCTCGGTCCGGTAAAGGGACGGGACAATGTGAGCCTGTTCGAAGTGATGTACAAGGTCTGTCCCAACGACTTGATCGAGATCATCGGAGACTATCTGCTGGCCTATGAATCCCTCCAGGGACAGTTTGATACGTACAAGGATCGGGAAGTCGAAATGAACGAGAAGGTAGCGCGAACCATGCGCTTCAACGACTTTGTGGAATCCCAGATCGGCACTCAGAAAGTGCAGACCAAACTGATATCCGTGGGTGTAAACAGGATCAGCTTGGAGATCCCCGGCCGCTTGCCCGCTCCGGCCGCCGGTCAGATCCTGTCCTCCAAGCTCTACTTCCAGACCCATCAGTTCGTGGTCAATGGCAACGTAACGGCTGTTGAGACCCTTGGCTCAGGGGCCAAGAAGGTCAGCATGGAGTTGGGGTTCACTCCCGAGTTGGTCGAGATAATGGATGACTACTTCTTCCGAACCAGCTTCAAAAAGGAGTAGATCCGCCGATCCCATCGTCGAGGCAGCCCGGCAACACTTCGCCGTTTCCTATCTTTATCCGATTCAGCGCTTCGTCATCTCGAATATTCTGGAAGAGAAGAATCAGATCGTCGTACTTCCCACCGGTGCAGGCAAGTCACTCTGCTACCAGCTTCCAGCCCGTATATGCAGTGGATCCACCATCGTGGTGGTGCCGCTGCTTTCCCTATTGGAGGACCAGATCGGACGCTGCCGGAGCGCAGGTCTGAAGGCGGAAGCCCTTCGAGGCGGACAACGCCGAGAGACGCGCCGCCGGCTCACGGATGAGCTGTGTAGCGGTCAGATCGATCTGTTATTCACCACTCCGGAGACCCTGCAGACTATCAGCGCTGCGGGATTGTTCGCAGGCACGGAGATCGCCCATCTGGTTGTTGATGAGGCTCACTGCGTGTGCGAATGGGGGGAGAGTTTTCGGCCTGCCTATCTCAAGCTGGATAGGGCAATCGGCAAGTTGAAGCCCCGATGTCTGACCGCCTTTACCGCCACCGCCAGCCCGAGGATATTGGAATCGATACAGAATGTATTGTTTAACGAGCAGGGAGCGACCATCCTGTCAACGGATCCGGACAGGCCGAATATCCGCTATTCCGTGATTCCCACCCTCAGTAAAATCCGCTCACTCCTGCATCTGGTTGATGCCTCGCCCCGGCCGCTGCTTGTCTTCACTCGCACCCGCTCCAGCGCGGAACTGGCCGCCCGCACGATTCGACGCCGTTTCCCGAATCTTCCAACTTATTTTTACCATGCCGGATTGAATCGGGAAGAGCGGATTCGCATCGAAGCCTGGTACAAACCCAGTGGGGACGGTATTTTGACGGCCACTTCCGCGTACGGACTTGGGGTGGACAAGCCGGATATCCGGACCGTGATCCACCTGGACGTGCCGTACTCGCCGGAGGCCTACCTGCAGGAGACTGGCCGGGCGGGCCGGGATGGCAGCCCGGTGGAGGCCACCCTCCTGTACTCGTCGGAGGACCTTGGTTTTGCCGATACTCTCTCCGCCGCCTCTGGTACCTTGCCGGTAGATTCACATGGAGCCACTAGGCCAGCGCCCCTGGCCGCCCAGCGGTACGTCCAGATGCTGGGGTACGCCCTGGACACCGAGCATTGCCGCCGGGAACAGCTGCTACGCTTTCTCGGTCGGGAAGCGGAATCGTGCAGCGGCTGTGATGTCTGCGACGGCCGGGTGCTGACCCGGGCCGAGGGAGAAGCACAGATCCTGGAGGTCGTGTCCAGGCACCGCCGGCGTTTCACCCTGCTCCAGATCGTGCAGCTGCTGCGGGGTGCAAAAAGTTACGAGGTTGTGCGTAGCGGGCTGGCCTCCTACCAGGGATTCGGATCGCTGACTGGCTGGCAGGAGGAGGAGATTGAGGAGGCCCTGGAGTCGCTGCGGCGCAGCGGAGCGATCAAGGTGCTGAAGCGCGGGTACTGGAAGGATCGGATCACGTCCTGAACCAGGATTTCAGTTTTTGAAATAGGCTTGTAGAATGTACTATCTTTGAAGTGTATCTATGCCCAGGCCGGAGGCCTGCAGGACCTGCCGGAAAGGATTGTAAAAACTGTCATCATGTTCTTCCAACGCTTCCCACTGGTAGGCGGTGCCCAGAGCCTCCTTCCCCTCGTCCGTCTCTGCTATTTCAAGGAGAGCCTTTACTATGATCTTTCGCTTTTCCTGAGGCATCGCAGGAACGAACTGGACTCCATCGTTGGGAATGTCTATTGATACGTTAATGACCACCACCTTCTGCATCACATCCGGATGTTCTTCCTGCAGGAGCGTTCGGGCATCTTCGTAGGTGGAACCCGCGTCCACGTCCCCATTGTAAACGGCCGCCACCACAGAATCATGGGTGCCCAAATCCAGGATCTCCTTCAGGTCATTTTCGGGATTGATTCCGGCCGCTCGCATGGTCAGCATCGGTATCACCCAGCCGCTGGTGGACAGGGGATCGGGGCGGCAAAAGGTCTTACCTTTAAGGTCGGTTATTTTCCTGATGCCGCTACCCCGCCGTGCGATGAGTTGGGCTCTGTAGATCGGACTACCGCGGCGTATGGACACCAGAGCTGCCTCGGCAGCATCGCGTTCAGCGGCCAGTATGTAGGCGAACGTGGCAAGGGAAGCCATGTGCACCGTGGGCGGATCGGCCGACAGACCTTTGAGCACAGCGGTGTAGTCAGCGGCAACGTCGCTCTCAAAGAAGAGCCCCGTCTTCTCCTGTAGCATCCCGATCAAGGATTGAGCCCCGGCCGCCACACGCTCCTTTTCGCCTGAAGGCACAAAGGACCAGACGATGGGGTTTTCCTCGGTACCCAGTTCGGGTTTTTTCAAGCATGCGCTTAGGAGAAGCAGAGAAGTCAGGGACAGGCATAACAGAATCGTAACCGTTCTCTTCATATGGTCCTCCTTTTTCTTGGAGAGTGGTATGGGGCGGCCGGGCCAATGCACGGTGCCACCCCTCGCACACCACTCATTTACAACCTTTCATTAAGCTGGTCTCGTCGCCCGTTTTTTTGTGAAGAGCCTCACGAGGTCATTCCTGACCACGTACAGGCAGGGGACCAGAACCAGGGTCAGGGGCGTTGCGAATAAAATTCCGTAGCCGAGGGTCAGAGCCATGGGAGCCATCCATTCGTCGGTACCGCCGATCCCGTAGGCCAGCGGTATCAGACCGCTCACAGTGGTCAGGGAGGTGAGGATGATGGCTCTCAGGCGATCGGAGGCTCCCTCCGCAACGATCTCCAGTATATTAGCATCGCGTCTCTGTTTGATGAGCGTATTAAGGTGACTCACCATGACCAGGGAGTCGTTCACCACCACACCGGTTAGGCCTATCGTTCCAATCAGCGCAAAGAAACCAAGCGGCTCCCCGTGCAAAGCAAGGGCTATGATCACGCCGATTAGTCCAAAGGGGATTGCTACCACAACGAAGATAGGCTGGATGTAGGAGTTGAACAGGAGCACCAGAAGGAAGTATATGCCGAGAAAAGCAATTAGGAAGGTCGTGGAGAGGTTGATCACCGCTTTTTCGCTCTCCTCAGCCTCCCCTCCCACGACGATCTTCAAGCCTGGCCAGTCCTCCTCCAGATTAAAGTGTTCGAATACAGCATTCCTAACCTCGAGCGGTGTAGTGACATCCTGATCGATATCGCCTGTTACGGAGATCGCGCGTTCTCCGTCGAAGTGCCGGAAGGCGGTGGGTCCGGGACCTGTCACCAGTCGAGCCACGTCTTGAAGTTTAATGAGACGTCCCTGTACGTTTGGTATGGCGAGGTTCTGCAGGTATCGTATATCCTTTCGAGCCACCTCGACCAACTGCACACGAAACTCAACGTCCTCGTCTCCGTCGCGTATGCTGGTGACCACCTCCCCGTCGTAGGCGATGCGCACGTTTTGGGCCACATCTGCAACCGTCAAACCACGTCGAGCCAGCCTTTCATGGTTGATCTCGATCTCGATCTGTTCCTTACCCAGTTTGTCGTCCCGATCGAGGTCCTTGATCCCGTCTATTCCTTCGAGGAAATCCATCACTTGATCGGCCAACTTGGTTCTCATCTCATCATCTGGTCCTACAATCCTCAGATCCACCGGGCGTCCGGTCGGGGGCCCACCGCCGGCGACCTCGAAGACGATCTTATGCACCCCCTCAATCTGCTCCGCCTTGGCGCGAAGCTCCTCGATGATCTCATGTGCGGTTCTTGTTCGCTCTGCAAAGGGCGTAAGTCCGATGAGAATGCTGGCGTAGTTTTCCGCTCTCCCTTTGGTTTCCGACGTGCCAATCCGGGAGACGAACGTCTGGAGCTCCGTCTCCGGCATCTCCTTGATGATTTTCTCGATCTCGATGATCGTCTGCTCCGTGGCCTCAAGCGGCGTCCCGGCTGGCAGCTCGACCTCGGCTTCGATGTAGTCCGCCGTTTTGGTCGGGAAGAGGATGAACTCCATGTAGTTGCTAGCGTACCAGAGAGCCGCCCCAAAAGCAATGATGAACAAGCCGATCAGGAGATACCTGAACCGCAGCAAATGGTACTCCACCTTCCTGAAGAGCCCCCTGAGCTTGTCGAACCAGGCGCGGCTCCGAGCTCTTTGTGACAGTCGAGAGGCCTTCTCTAGTCCTCTTTGGATGTGGGCGGGCAGCGCACACACCGCCTCGAAGAGAGAGACGAGCAGTGCCAGGATCACTACAAGCGGGATCACGTAGACGAACTTGCCGATCATGCCCGTCATAAAGAACATCGGCACGAAGACCAGACACGTGGTCAGGACTGTTGTCACCACGGGGAGGAAGACCTCCTGAGTACCCGCAACAGCCGCCTCGAGCGGCGAGGCCCCTTTTTCGTGCCACCGATTGATGTTCTCCGAGATGATGATCCCGTCGTCCACGATGATGCCGATCATCAGGATCAGCGACGAGAGGGAGAGGATGTCGAGGAAGGCTCCGAACATCGGCAACAGGAAGAACACTCCCATAACCGACACGGGTATACCCATGGCCACCCAGAAGGCGGTTCTTCCGGGAAGAAAAATCGTCAGCACCAGGATCACCAGAACCAGACCTATAAGGAGGTTGGTGGTCACGGTGTTGAAGCGGTCCTGCACATAGACCGACAGGTCCTGGGAGTACAGAATGCGAACGTTTCCATACTTGAACCAGAACACCTTGTCCTCTTCTCTCTCGCGCCGGAAGAGCCTTCGCAGGGTAGCCAGGGGGCCAGCCTCTTCGGGCTCCAGCTCGGGTGCGAAAATCTGTTTCGCGGCCTCTTTCCTGATCAGCCTCTTGATGGCTCTCACCGTCCTTATAATGTCCGCCTCCTCGCTCTTAAATACCACGAAGGAGATCGCCTTTCGTCCCTCCACATGGGATATGACCGATTCTTCTTCGAAGTCATCCTTCACGATGGCCAAGTCCTTGATCTTCACCAAAGGTCCTTCGAAGGTGGAGCGGACAATCACATCCCCGACCTCCATCGAATCACGGAATTGAGCCAAGGCGACCACATTCTTCTCACTGGTGTACGACTCGAAGGTACCAGCGGTGGCTCGGATGTTGCGCGCCTGAATAGCCGCGATAATCTCACGCAGCGGGATCTGGTACCTGTCCATTGCTTGCGGCGATACCTCAACCCTGACCTCCCGAGCGCGGTATCCGTACCTCGAGAGCATCTTCACACCGGGGACATCCTTGAGCTTCTTCTCGAATACTCTTGCGATCTCTCTCAGCTCGTCGTACGGCAGATCGCCTGCGATTCCGACTTCGATCACGTTTATCCAAGAGGTGTCTATGTCGATGATGAAGGGGGACTCGGTGACCTCGGGCGGGAAATCAGTGACCCGGCCCACGGCCTCGCGGATTTCATTCTTTACTTTCTCCTGGTCTTTCACATCCGGATCGAGAGTGATACTAATGGAAGACATATTCTCCATCGAGGTGGAGGTGATACGATCGATTCCGGTAACGCTCTTTAGCTCGTCCTCGATCTTGTTGGTGACGTTCAGCTCGACATCCTCTGGTGAAGCTCCGGGGTACATGGTTGAGATCTCGACCAATCCGAAGTCCACGTGCGGATAAAGATCTCGCTTGAGGGTTCTCAGCGAGTTCAGCCCGACGAGCAGGATCATTACGGTGATGAGCGTGGCCAGGATATGGCGTTTGGCGAAGAACTCGAGTATCGATTTCATGATAGGCTTCTCCTTTTGTACTTGGTCATGATAGGTACCTTTTATTCGAAAGCATCCGGTAGGAGCTCGTTCATCAAAGCCTTGTACTGCAGCAACAGGCTGTGGTACAAAGCAGGGTTGTAGGTAGGCGTGAGACTAAAGAACCACTCCTGGCCTCCGGCGGATAAGGTTACTAACAGAATCGTCAAGACAGCTGAATAAATACAATTCATTGCGTTGCCTTTTTTATCTAATATGCAGAGCCTCAAATAGAGACGACCCAACACATCATTTATGTTTGCTCAGCAGGGTGCTGCTGTCAAGAAATAATTTCTTCTCTGCCAGCGGGATCTTTCTGGTTATGACATTGTGTACTTGTTTGCCGATGCGGAGTTCGAGAGTTTGCGACAGCAAGCAGGGATGAAAGAAGCGATTTCGTGCTGCTGGGGGATTGCCTCTTCAGGACATAAAGTCTTGCTTCATATTGGGTTAGGGAACAAGGAGTCGTATCAAAGCCGAGCGGAGTTTTTTCGTCACACGATTGCGCGGGGCTTACCGATGCTATTAATGGTGAGTTGTACGCTGCTAAGCTCATCGATGAGTACACCGATTTCTATCTTTCGGCGGATAAGTGTTTTCAGGAGGACCTCGATGCATGCATCCAAGACATGGCATTCCCGGCAGGGCACCATAAGCATCTATGTGCAACCAATATTTTGGGATGAGGATTACTGGAACAGAAACGCAGAACGAAGACAATCCTTCGATTTTTCACAGAAAAGAGCGGTCTCAAGTTGGTGTATGCCACTCTGATCCGTGCCAGTCAAGAATGGTGTAGGATCAAGATGAGTAAGATACTACAGGATCTTACACGCTTTTTTTCTAGCTTGTATCTCAGAGTGTTCACAGATCATTTAAAGTAATGAGATGTCATTCCCCAAATGATGCCTCTATTTACCATGAGCACAGATTAATAATTGCGCGCAGCAAGCATTGATGATAAAAACAAAGACAGCGGTGTGAAAGGCTGTATTGGGAGGGTAGCAAAATGTCTCCGTTAAAGAACAGAATCGGACTAGTCAAAGCAATTCTATCAAACCCACAAATAATGAAGCTAAGTCCATCGATCAATTGGTTTTTTACCAGATATATGATGAAATTCCCGGTAGTGGTTGCTGGTCACCATATTGTTCTTCATTCCCATCTGCCACCTTTGAATAGCAAGGCATACACTCGTTTCGTTAATGAACATCTGCTGGCAAGGATCGACGGGCCATCACATGCTCAAATTGGCTTGACCAACGCGTGCCCCCAAAACTGTGAGTATTGCTATAACAAGAACCGAATCGGCAGAGTTATGGATAAGAATACAATTAAAAAGGTCATCCAAGAACTTAAGGAAATAGGTGTCGTATGGCTGGGATTTACTGGAGGGGAACCGCTATTAAACAAAGATATTGTGGAAATTACTGAAAGCGCATCCGAGAACTGTGCCGTTAAGCTTTTTACTACCGGCTGTACCCTAACAAAGAATCTGGCTTCTGATCTGAAAGCGGCGGGGCTATTTTCCGTCTGTGTGAGCTTAGACCATTGGGTGGAAGAGAAGCATGATCGGAGGAGAAGATACACGGGGGCCTTTAAAGATGCACTGAAAGCCATAGACACGTTCATGGATATTGGCAGTGTTCATGTTGGCGTATCAGCCGTCTTATCCAGAGATATGATCCAGAATGACCAGACCGAAGAGTTCCTCCAGTTTCTCATAGGATCTGGTATCCACGAAGCGTGGCTAAGCGAGGTCAAGCCCTCGGTGGAAGCTTTCTGGGACAGCAACCTCGTTATTACTGAAGAAGACAGGATGAAGCTGACGAAGCTTCAGGATCGGTATAATAAAGACGGGAAAATAACCGTGAATTACCTCGGCCATTTTGAAGGGAAGGAACATTTTGGCTGCAATGCAGGCTGCAAAATGGTGTACGTCGACGCCTTCGGTGAAGTCAGCCCTTGTGTTTTCACTCCGATGGCATTTGGAAATGTAGAGGATAAATCGATACGCGACATTTTCATGGAAATGACGGCCTTTTTCCAACCATCTCGAGAGAACTGTTTCATCAATAAAAACTACAGACTTCTTCAAAAGTACTCAATCGGTCAGACCATGCTCAGCAAAGATAATTCACTTAGAATGATGGAAGAGGTTCGTTTCGGACCTTTATCAAAATTCGGTCAACTCTACTATAGGTGAAAAGTATTGCTCATGAAAATTTACAGGCCTGTCAGTCTTATCCTATGTATTGTATTTGCTGTTGTTGGACTGCTTTTTCTGTGTGCCACCGACAGGGTACTGATATTCTTTAACATCCTCTCAAGCCCTCTGGGGATGTTGCCCTCGCCAGTATGGGATCTCGGTTATTATCCCCTGCTTGCTGGCGGATATATGTATCTTGTGACGCTGCTTGCCTTCTTCATGTACCGTCACCCGGAAAATAGATCTTTCCCTTTACTACTAGCTCATGGCAAGCTAGCCACTTCAATACTTTCTCTCGCCCTTTTCATATTCCATGAACAATACCTGATCTACATCGCCAATTTCATCATTGATGGAATTATTGGCGTTGTCGTTATGCTTTTCTTCTTGAATATGAAGAAAAAAAAGACATGAATTTACTTCTAGTATTTGCTCAATTTTATGTTCCACCATTCATAAAAAAGAAGAAACTTCACGAGCTCTTCGATGCCACGGCTGGTGCTTTCTACTCGCAGGCACCACCTTATCGTAAGCTTTCTTTTAAGGAATGCTTAAAGCAGTATGCTCTTTTTACCAGAGACAGAGCTGAAGAGTCCATTCGGCAAGGGAACGACCTCGAAGTGAGACCTCGACTGTATCAGAATGCCCGTCGGTTGGCTCAAAATATTAAGAAAATTTACCGCATTGATAGTGTGGAAGATGCGATGAAGATATGTGAAGTGATTTATAGGATACTCAATGTGGAATTTGACGGTAATGCTCGAGGTGAAGTTCTTATCAAAAAGTGCTTCTTCAGTTCATTTTATTCCCGTGATGTCTGCAGGCTAATCTCCTCTCTTGATGAGGGATTATTGGAGGGACTTTCGGGGGGTAAATTCAGGTTTTTCCAGAGAATAACTGAAGGTAAAGAATGCTGTCGGGCTCAGCTATCATCATAGGGGAGTCCAAATTGAAAAAGGCGATTGTCGTGGGAAGTGGTGCCGGTGGGGCTACAGTGGCAAAGGAACTTCAGGGAAAGTACGATGTAACCGTTCTTGAAGCAGGAGCAGGATTTCGTCCCTCCGATCTCAATTTATCAGTAGTAGAAAAATTCAAGAAGACTGGCTTGTTGTTTGATGAACGGCTCATCCAGCTATTGTTCCCAGTTATGAGAATCAGGAAGACCAGCGAAAAAATGGTACTGGTTAACGGAATTGGAACCGGCGGAACAACTACAATAAGCACTGCCAATGCTGTGCAAAAAGACCAGCATTTACGAACAATGGGAATCTTTCTTGACATCGAATTTGAGGAACTTTCGAAGGAAATCCCTATTTCCACTAAACACCAAAAAAACTGGCGTGATAATATCAGGCATATCTTTGAAATATGTCAGGAGATGGCTTTGCAGCCCGTAGTAACGCCAAAGATGGTGGACCTCGGCAAATGTATCAGATGTGGAAGATGCGTTCTTGGTTGCCAGCAGGGAGCCAAATGGGATAGCCGTCACTTCTTGAATCAGGCTATTGAGAATGGCGCCCGACTTATAACAGGTTGCAGAGCACATAAGGTTGTTATTGAGAACAAGCGGGCAATTGGAGTGCAGGCAATATTAGAACGGCGCCCGCAATTCTACCCCGCAGATTTGGTCGTTCTCGCCGCTGGCGGTTTAAGCACACCAATGATATTACAAAATTCAGAGATAGAATGCACGGCAAAGCTGTTTGTCGATCCTGTCCTTTGTGTAGCAGCCAGATGGGATGGGTGTCGGCAATACCAGGATATTCCTATGCCATTCATTGTCCAAAAGGAGCATTTTATATTGTCTCCCTATTTCGATTTTTTAAGCTTCTTTTTCAATAGAAAGTGGAAATTTCGTGCACGAGATATTTTCAGCCTCCAAATCAAACTAGCAGATTCAAACTATGGAAGCATTTCGAAAAAAGGGATTCAGAAAACTCTCATTAACATAGATAAAGAAAGACTAAGGGAGGGTGTGCGAATCTGCACAGAGATTTTCAATCGATTGGGAATCAAGAATGAAAACATCTTTCTCGGTACTACCAATGCCGGACATCCAGGTGGCATGCTTCCACTCACCGAAAGGGAGACAGCAACTCTTCACCATGATGTGCTTCCGGGAAACCTCTACATTGCTGATGCAACCCTATTGCCGGACTCCTTGGGAAATCCACCCAGCCTCGTGATTATGGCACTGGCAAAGCGCATTGGTAAAATATGTCTAGAAGACGCGTAGTTACCCTGATCATCGGAGGTTGCACATTTATCAAGAATGAGAGCGCCTCTTTTTGTGAGTAGGATATATTAAAAACAACGAAAGCAATGGTTTCAGCCACGAAGACAAAATAAAATTCTGAATTAATATCACGGATAAACATATCGCAATAGCAGTCAGAAGAATGATCACCCACCAACTTCAAAATAGAATCATGAGAATCGAGAACGATGAACAATTTCAATTATCAGATTCAATAGCTGTCAAGACCAAAATTTATCCCGCCGATCATCTACCCGGTTGATAGTGCTCTCGTCACTAGGACAGGATGGGGATCTGGGATGCAAAGACTTCCACTTTCTTCTGCCAGTCCTCTTCCGGCGGTCCCTTGATGCCGGTCACCAAAATCTTGCCCTCGACAACTTTAACCAATCCTTTTTCTTGCAGTATTTCGTTCATGATAGGGATTACGCGTTGCCACTTGGTCTGTTCTTTTTCGGTGGGCATTTGTCCGGTCTTCTTGTCTGGCTGAGGTGCGCTCTCAGTGGCCAGGATGGCGTACTTCGTTTTCGATTGCAACTTGGCCTTCTTCAGGAAACGGCGCATTCCTGCGATAGGCTTGCCCATGCGTCCCGGGGAGCTAAATAGGTACAAGTCGGCCGGCGGCATCTCCTTTGACCTCGCATCTCGGATGTGATGGACGTTGACAGTGACCCCCTTGGCAGCCATCTGCTTCTTGAACTCCTCTGCGACCATGGCCCCATTTCCGTACTTTGAGGCATGAAAATATTCGATTTTCATGTTCTCTCTCCCCTGTGGCTGTAAAAATCTAATTGGTGTCTGATCGAAAATTTCATTTTTTACAAAATCGAATACAATTTTTATCCCACCCTACAGAAGGATAGACCAAGCTGTCAAGGCAGATTATGAGTTCGCCGACCTTTCAAGGCAGTATCAGCGAATTAGTGAATATACAGCAAACATAATGTATTGCACCCAAGAACGTCGTAGATTTGCATTTATAGTATAGCCACCTGGAGTGTTTACTCGGTTTTTACCCGATAGCCAACCCGCATTTCTATCTAATAGCACTTATCCAGTAGAGAGACGTTGCATGCAGAAACATGAGATGGATATTTTCTTGCCTAAAAGAACAATATTTTGACAGGGAGCATATAATTCTTATAGAGGCGGCTAAAATGAACAGTGGTGCCCCTGGCATCCGGTTTCTCTCCGCAGCGGCTGCGGTGTTTGCCTTTGAAGGAATAGAAACGGATAGCAAGTGGGCGCTCCCAGCCGAGGTTCGCGATGGCCAAAGTAAGAAAACGTGTGGTCATAGCCGGGCGGGTTCAGGGCGTATTCTACCGGGTCACAATGAGGGAATATGCTCAGGCACTTAATGTAAATGGTTGGGTGAAAAACCGGCACGATGGAAAGGTGGAAGCGCTTCTGGAGGGGGAGGTTGAGGATTTGGAGAAGCTCATCCGCTGGTGCTATCAAGGACCTCCCGGTGCCCGGGTGAGTGCTGTTAAGGTAAAAACCGAACAGTATACCGGAGAGTACGCTGGATTCGAGATCAAACACTGGGGCTGGTAGCTTGACCTTTCCTCTCGATTCCGAGGAGCAAGAGCGGGACGTTCAATGGTTAAAGAAGCCATGCTCTATGAAAAACTCCCTGCCCGGCGGGCACACTGCCATATCTGCCAACGCGATTGCATTATCAAAGATGAGAGAAAGGGCTACTGCAAAACCCGAAAAAACAGAGGCGGACGGCTGTATACGCTGATCTATGGGGAAGTATCCACCTGGAGAAGGGCTCCTATAGAAATAAAACCCGTATATCACTACCTGCCCGGAAGCTCCGCCTTCAGTCTGGGATCCGTGGGCTGCAATTTCCTCTGTCCCGGCTGCCAGAACTGGGAGATCTCCTTCGCCCGGGAAGAGCAGATATCTGTACATACGGAATATATTGCGCCGGAAAAAGCGGTAAAAATGGCTAAAGAACAGCACTGTCAGGGCATATCCTGGACCTACAATGAGCCTGCCCTCTGGCTGGAATACATCCTGGATACGGCACGGCTGGCCAAGCTTCAGGGGTTGTACACCAATATCGTTACCAACGGAAGCCTGAGCCCGGAAGCCCTGGATGCCCTGGGACCCTACCTCGATGTGTACCGTCTCGACATCAAAGGATTTTCCCAAGAGGCTTATCGAGAGATCGCTCACTTTTCGAGCTGGGAAGGAATCCTGGCCGTGGCCTCCAGGGCAAAGCACCACTGGAAGATGCACGTGGAGGTGGTTACCAACGTGATTCCGGATTATAACGATGATCTTGAGCAGCTCGGCAGACTGGCTGCCTGGATCAAGACAGAGTTGGGGGCCCAGACCCCCTGGCACATCACCCGGTTTTCCCCCCGCTGGCGTTTGAGCCACCTGGAGTCTACTCCGGTTCGAACACTGGAACTGGCTCGGCAGAGGGCGCTTTCGGAGGGCCTGGAGTTTGTCTATCTCGGGAATGTCCGGGCACATCCTGCCAGCCACACCTATTGCCCGGGCTGCGGGACAAGGGTGATCGAGAGAAACGATTGGGGGCAAGTGGTATGTGGCTTACGATCCGACTGCTGCCCGGCATGTGGCACCGCGATCGCAGGTAGGTTTGCTTGATGGCGCAATCTGCAGGCAAGATCTACCTCCTCCCCGCAGGGGAGCCGGATGCGGCAGTCGTGGAAAGTTTATCGGTGCCACTGGAGAAGCGCTTCGGTTTTCCTTGCGCTCTGGCACGCCCCATCCGGGACATTGAGTTTGCCTATGATCCATCTCGAAACCAGTACTTCTGCACCGCACTCATACGAAAAATCGGTGAAAGGATTCCAGAGGATGCACTCCGCATGCTCGGTATAGCCGGTGTAGACCTTTTTGTCCCTCAGCTGAACTTCGTCTTCGGTGAGGCATTAATGAACGGCAAAGTGGCCGTCATTTCCCTCTACCGCCTCGATCCCCGGCGCTACGGAGATCTGGGCGACACCCCCCGGTACCTGGAGAGGACGCTAAAGGAAGCGGTTCACGAGCTGGGCCACACGTTCGGTCTGGAGCACTGCAGGGACTCCCGCTGCGTGATGTTCTTCTCCAACAGCCTTCTGGACACAGACAGAAAGGGATCCGAGTTTTGTCCGGCCTGCGATTCCAAAATACGCCGAATCCACTCACCTTTAAAGTGCTGAACCTTGCTGCCGTTAAGGTCCGGTCCTCGCGGTAGGGCGCGGGCTACCATCCCCCAGGAGCGGCGGTGGCCAACCTCTCGAAGTCCTCATCGTTCTTAACGAAAATCCCGAGATTTCCCAGCCTTACCTGATTAAGCCCTTCGGCTCGGACCGCTTCATAGGCCGAAAGCATCTGTTCCAGGGTGGGAGCAGGAACATGCTGCATCTGGTACTGTGGGAAAAAAGCCAGGAGCGTAAACGGTATATCTGAGTCCACCCCGGCCAAAAGGGAGGCGATCTTCACGATCTGGTCCGTTTCCACCCAGCCGGGGATAAAGAGAGACAGCACTTCGAGTACAAAGCCCCTGTTAAGGATCTCCTCGGGCAGCCTAAGCACCCAGTCATTGTCGGCGCCGGTCAGCCTGCGGTGCACCTCTTCATCGTACGCCTTGATGTCGAGCCAAAAAGCATCGATTCCGGCACTCTCAAGGAGATCGAGGTTCTTGGGAGTGAGACCATAGCCGTTGGTTTCAAGAAGTACCCAGAGCCCGAGGTTGAGAGCCTTTATCTTTTCAGCGCAGGAAGCGTAGAACTCGGGTTGGCAGGCGAGATCTCCTCCGGTGAAGGCGATGATATTCCTGGCCGGTCCAAATCCTTGAGGTGAAAGCACGAGTTGGGAAGGTTCGAGCCTCCCCGGACAGTGCTTTCCATGCTGACCGCTGGGCAGCAAGGTGTACCTTTGCCCTTCACACTCTTCCTGGTTCACGGGACAGGCGACGATTTGTACGCAAGCACCACATGCACGGCAGAGTTCGAGGGCGTGAAACGACGTGGCTCTCTTCCGGGGTTCCCGGTAGGTGATCTGGGTTGCATACTCACTGGCTATCTCTCCTATGTGTTCGGGGCACATCCACTCGCCGGAAACATGCTGGGTGAACTCCCAGGAGTGACACTTCCGACAGGTCCAGTTGCATCCAGATTGATAGATGGAAAAATAGTGCTCGGGACGGGAGAGATGGGCCGCTTCGATTAACCTGTACGGTTTGTTCTCCTCCCACTTCAGAGTTAATTGGCAGGCGGATTTCCTTTTACCTCGATGCTGAATTGTACAGCTAGCGGGTTGAAATCCCTGCTTCAGAAGTCGGCATATCTGCCGTCCGTCCCCGCCCTCATCCGCGGCTCTAATCGTGACAATATCCCCTGATATTGCACACTAGAATACATCCCCTACCATGGAAGGCTCAAGCATATTGGTATCCATTATATCTTAGATGAAGGTGATGAAGTCAGCCTTTCATTCTTGCCTTGAAATCGTTCTCGCCTAATAATTGGGATGCTTAGGCAGATCGATTCACCGGACATTCCAGGCATTATGGAAGTATATTCTATATTGACATTCATCCTCTCGATCTGGAGGTATTGATTGCGAAATGAATGGGGAAAAACGTAAGGTCAGTTCCAGTCTTCTGGAAGCGATGGAGGACTACTCCAAAAAGATAGAGAAAATCATAGTACACGATCCCGGAAACAAAGTAGAGTTGGCTTGCTTATATTCTGGCATCAGCGGAATCAGCGAGTGCGTAACCGCCCTGCGGAAGAATGGTCTTATTTCCGACCGTGAAAACGTATCGCTACAGCAAATGATACAAAAGCTGTACTCCATGTGCACACTTGATCGCTCCTAGAATACAAGGGCAGCTCACGAGTCGTGGCATTGATGACACTCATTTTACTTTCACTTATTTTTTTCTAGAAATTTCGATTTTATAGGTGAGCGTTTTTTACGGCTCCAATTATTTCGGATTATTTCCGATTGGTTTGTTTCCCAGTGCGGAAGCGATGGACATCCATCTGCAGAGAGCCGATGAACGGTCAAAGGCAGCCTATAGACTCATTGAACCGGTCAGTGTTGAAATCTTTGGTGCGCCCAACAAATACGCCATGGAGATGATGAATAAGACAGCAGGATCAGGAATCGACGTGGCGGTAAAATCTCAGTTCATTGGCGGTTTCATTCGTCCGAGGTCTGACTAAACGTTGGCCTCATCCAAGCCAGGTGCCGAGCATTATTTTTTAGGTTAGGCGTAGGTATGGTTCGGGCGATGGGAAAAGTAAGGAGATAGAGCGATGAAACGACTCACGGTATTACTCGCTGCATTGTTTGTTTTTTTGGTACGAAGCGGCTTACCTGTCATGGCTCAGGACAGAGCCGGCGTAACCGCGGACCTGGTCCTTGTGAATGCTACGGTTCACACCATGTCCCGCTCCCTGCCCCTTGCGGAGGGCGTGGCCGTAGTCGGCGGCCGTATTGCCGCAGTCGGTACAAATGAGGCTATCGAGGCCTGGATCGGACTACGGACGCGGATTATCGACGCCACCGGCTTGACTATCACTCCGGGTTTTATAGAAAGCCACGGACACCTCATGGGAATCGGCTGGAGTGAAAAGTATCTCGATCTCTCGTATGTCGGGAGTTACGACGAACTGATCCGCATGGTGGCAGAGGCAGTTCGCAAAGCCCAGCCCGGTGAATGGATTATGGGCGGCGGCTGGCACCAAAGCAAGTGGAGTCCGGCGCCCGTTCCGGCCGTTCGAGGATATCCGGTTCACGAAGCCTTGAGCCGGATCTCCACGGACAATCCCGTTTTCCTCTCCCATGCCAGCGGGCACGCTGCAATGGCCAACGCCAGGGCGATGGATATCGCAGGAATTGGACCGGGCACAAGATTCAGCGAAGGGGGAGAGATCTTAAAGGATGCAAACGGAAATCCCACGGGGATTTTCGTTGAAGCCGCCCAGGGTTTGATTGCGGCACATGTTCCGCCCCTCCGGTCCGAGCAGGCTGCCCGCATGTTGGAACTCGCGGTCCAGGAATGCCTGAAGAACGGGATAACCAGCTTTCAGGATGCCGGTGTGGACAGGCCGACTTTAGCCCTGTTGCAGAGCTTTGCTGGAAGTGGAAAACTGAATCTGCGCGTTTACGCGATGCTGATTCCTGGAAGGGATGGCGGGGACCAGGCCTTTGTCGAGGAGTGGCTCCAGCGAGGACCTCAAATCGGACTCGGAGGCGGTTTCCTCACTATTCGAACCGTCAAGCTCATGGTGGACGGAGCCCTCGGGTCCCGCGGTGCCTGGTTGCTCGAACCCTACAGCGACGACCCGGGCAACAGCGGCCACACCATTATGCCGATGGAAGCGGCTTATCAGGTTTCCAAACAAGCCCTGGAAGCCGGATTCCAGGTAGCGACCCACGCCATCGGCGATCGGGCCAATCACGAAATACTAAACGTATACGAGCGCGTATTTTCTGAAAATCCTCTGCGTGCGAAAGACGCTCGTTTCCGGATCGAGCACGCTCAGCACATCGCGGAGCAGGACATCCACCGTTTCGCCGGGATGGGAGTGATCGCGGCCATGCAGGGTATCCACATGGCTTCGGACATCTCCTGGGCGATCGACAGGCTGGGTCCGGAGCGAATCGAGGAGGGCGCCTATGTATGGCAGAAACTTCTGCGGTCCGGTGCTGTGGTCACAAACGGAACCGACGCACCGGTAGAGCCGGTGAATCCGCTGGACAGCTTTTTTGCTTCGGTGACCCGTAAAACCCTGGAGGGAACACTTTTTCCCTGGTCCCACCCGGAGCAGAGGATGACCCGCGAGCAGGCGCTCCGCTCCTACACAATCGATGCCGCCTACGCGTCCTTTGAGGAGGATATAAAGGGATCGATCGAACCGGGAAAACTGGCGGACCTGACTGTCTTCTCACAGGATCTCATGAAGATTCCCGTTGAACGGATTCTGGATACCGAGGTAGTCTACACCATCGTTGGAGGAAAAGTACTGTACCAGCGGGGGGAACGCTGATCCGATGAAGAAATTCATGACAAACGACATGCCACCGAGCTTCAATTTCGCCCAGCCCGGGTGCCATTGACCCGATTTAGAGTTTACTGCTGTTTGAGAAGCGTTCCCCAGTCGACAAGACGCTGTCCCAGGTTTTTGCGAAGGGAAGCCAAGAGGGCAAGGTGACGTGCTTCGGATTGATGGGTTTTTCCTCTGCAACTGTCCAACCTCGAGAGCCCATTCTGGAGTACTCGGAACCTTTCCGCTTCCTGCAGTAGTTCCCCTTGCTTGATCTTGGACATCTGCCAACCGATCCACCAATGTTCCATGGTAATCCTCCTCAGAAACCTTGAATATAACCATCAATATACATTATACTGGTTATAGAATAGCGAATATTTTCTAACCTGTCAAGTGTTTTTTGGAGGTTATAGAAAAAATCTGCGGTAAAGAACCGCCTGAGATGATAGAATGGAGCCAGAAATGCTTAGCCTCGATTTTACAAACACGTTGGATTATCGCCACTCGGATAATTCAACGGAATCGCTGACCAGTTACGAACGCTTTCTGGATTGGGCGGTTGAGAAGAACATCACTGAGCAGGACGCAGCTGACAAGCTGAAGTATAGCGAACGCGAGCCCGAGGAGGCTTTGAATCGGGTGCTACAGCTGCGGGAGCTACTGTATCGTCTGCTCTCAGCTGCAGCCATGAAGAAACACGTTGCTGAAGAAGATCTTGACTGTTTCAACAGCCATCTGGCTGAGGCCCTGGGCCATACCCGCATTACCCAAACGGACGGGGGCTTCGATTGGTCGTGCCGTCCCGGAGGAGGGGGATCGGAATGGATTGTGTATACCATCGTGAAATCTGCTGCGGACCTGCTGGTTTCGAATCAACTGGACCGTCTCCGTGTCTGTGCCAATCCGCAATGCGGGTGGTTGTTCCTCGATTCCAGCCGCAACCGCAGTCGTCGCTGGTGCAGCATGGACAGCTGCGGTAATCGGGCCAAGGCGCGGCGTTTCTACAAGCGACATCAGCATAATCCCGATTTATTACGCTAACTGGAGCCGCTTCTCGTTGATACCTTTTTATGGTCACAAATTATCTGTTTAATTTCATCCGGAAGCGTGTATCCCAGGGCTTCCGCCACCTCGAAATAATGAACAGCCATATCGACGTTGGGATCTGTCTTGTTGAGGAAACATATTCCGATATAGATGTTGAGCGTAGCCTTCTGACGATAGGACGAATAGGCTCCGAGAAAATTCGGCAGGGCGGCGTCATAGTCGCGAGCCTGATAGTGGGCTAAGCCGATCAGGTACCTGAGATAACCCGTATCCTCACGGGATTGAGCCATATAGAGCGCCTCCGCAGCGGATAGGTCTTCGAGTGCCGCAGAACACATTTTTATCATGTGGGTGATTCCCAGGTTGAGCAGCGCCCAGTATAGGTCTTTGTCGAGGTCGTAGGTTTCCCGGGTTTCGATGCCCCACTCACGCTTCAACATTTCCAGGAGATTCGTGCGATTGGCCTGGTTCAACTCGCGCCCGTTGAGTGTCTCGTGATAGGCGCTGTTCACTTCCCCGAGAATCCCGGCCAGCCCCAAGGCTGCTCGATGCTGATTCGATAGGGTGATCGTTTCTTCATTTGGAACCAGGAGGGTTGTTTTAAAAGGTACGGTATCTTTGTCGTACTTGATGGAGAAACTCCACATGGTACCAGGACTGCGTCGCGTCAGGGAAGCTTGATTTTGACCGCGAATGAAATTGACACGAGCCACCAACATCGGGGAGGCCCAGTTTGTGAAAAAGGGACAGCCAATCGTCAAAGGAATGCTGCCAGTCGATACCCACGGCTGCCCACTTCGAAGGAAAGGGATCGTTCTCGAGAAAGGAAACATAGGCCGCCAGAGTCTCACCCTCATCGTCATAAAAGCGTATTTCGTTGATCACGTAGTATCTGTACGGTTCGCCCGTGGCGGTATAGGTCTTTGTGACCTTTTCTCCAAGTCTGGAAAATTCGGCAGTGGTGGTCCGTCCCAGAGTAACGCCGTACACGCTCGAGAAAGGAGATTCCGCGCTGATACGAACGCAGGCCAGCAATACTGGTAGAAGTAGCAACAATTGACGGGCGTGTCGGTTCTTCTGCATCGTCACATGCAATTGTATACCGGGACATTTTTGTTACAATTGGTTTTTATGCTCAAACTAGGCTTTAATAAAAGCAGCGGAGGAGGAAGGATGTGGAGGTAATGGAGAGATTTATCGATCAAGACCTGTATGCACGTTATCTGGGTGTGGAGATCTGCCAATGGGGTGAAGGATACGCCACAGCCAAATTGGAGTTGAATAAAAATCATTTGAACAGCGTGAACACCGTGCACGGCGGCGTCATTTTCTCTCTGGCCGATTCCGCCTTCTCGGTGGCTTCGAATTCCCGCGGGACAGTTGCCGTGGCCATCCAGGTCTGCATCTCCTATTTCAAAGCCGTCAGCAGCGGCACCCTGTATGCCGCGGCCCGGGAGGTCTCGCTGAATCCCAAGCTGGCCACCTATCTGATCGAGGTGACTGATGATAACGGTTCGCTGCTGGGGCTGTTCCAGGGAACCGTGTATCGGAAGAGCGCCCGGGTCGAAGAGCTGGTTGACTGAGTTGTTCCTGTTTGGGGTGCTCCTCCAATTCCTGGATCAGGGCTATGTTCCGCTGTTCGAAATTGGTGAGTATCGAGTCTGAAAGCGTTTCTCTTGCCCCACCCGCCTTGGACATGGTAAGATAAAGTGAATTTGTTCACTATACAGAACAAACAAATTTGGAGTCAGGCGATCACCCGGGTGTTCGACGATTCTCTCGGATATAAATTGAATAACAAACTGAAATCGGAACGCACGTGTGGAGGAGTGTGCATCGTGGATAAGGGTTTTGATGAGCTTCTGCAGCACTGGAAGAGTCAGAAGGGGAATGTGATTCCCCTTCTGCAAAAGACGCAGGAACTACGGGGATACCTCAATCGCGAGGACATGGAGGCCATTGCGGAAGTGACCGGCAAATCTCCGGCCGAAATCTACGGTGTAGCCACCTTCTACGCCCAGTTCCGCTTCCAACCTCCCGGGAAACACACCCTCAAGGTCTGCCACGGCACGGCCTGCCACGTCAACGGTGCTGAAGGACTTGACCTGGCCATCAATACCGAGTTGGGCGTCGAACCGGGGCAGACCACCGAGGATGGGCAGTTTTCCGTGGAGAAGGTCGCCTGTTTGGGCTGCTGCTCCCTGGCACCGGTGGTCATGCTCGACCAGGAGGTTCATGGACGGCTGAGCGGAGACAAGCTGAAAAAAGTCGTACGCAAGGTGGGTACGTGATGACGGAGATTGTTGTCGGATTGGGTTCTTGCGGAATCGCCGCCGGAGCTCGCGAGGTCTACGATACGCTGCAGCGAGAGCTCTCCCGACGTAAGCTGCCGGTAACGCTCTCGGCCACCGGCTGCATCGGCGCCTGCCACCGGGAGCCGCAGCTCGAGGTTCGTCTGGAGGACGGAGGCCGTTTTCTGTATGGAGAGCTCGATTCGAAAAAAACCCTCAGGGTGATCGAGGAGCATCTGGTCGGCGGCAAGCCGATCGAAGAGTATCTGATCCCCTTGGACTATTCCTACCTCTCGAAGCAGAAAAAGATCGTGCTGGCCAACTGCGGGGTGATCAATCCCGAGTCCATCGAAGACTACCTGGCCGCAGACGGGTATGCAGCTCTACGTAGGGCGATTACGGAGATGAGCCCGGAGGAGGTTATCGAGGAGATCAAGATCTCAGGCCTGCGGGGTCGGGGAGGGGCGGGTTTTCCGACAGGTCTGAAGTGGTCTCTGGCCCGAGCCAATAGGGGCGCAAAGAAGTACTTAGTCTGCAATGCCGATGAGGGGGATCCCGGCGCCTTCATGGATCGCTCGCTTTTGGAGGGCGATCCCCACGCGGTGCTGGAGGGAATGGCTGTCGGAGCCTATGCCATCGGAGCCGATGAGGGCTACATCTACGTGAGGGCCGAGTATCCCCTGGCAATCAAACGTTTGCAGCTGGCCATCGCTCAGGCCGAAGAGAGGAACCTCCTGGGTTCTCACATCCTTGGTAGTGATTTTTCCTTCCAGATCCACGTCAAGGAGGGAGCCGGTGCCTTCGTCTGCGGTGAAGAGACGGCCCTTATGGCCTCGATCGAAGGTAAACGGGGCATGCCCAACATTCGCCCTCCCTTTCCCGCTGAGCGGGGATTGTGGGGAGCGCCGACCAATATTAATAACGTGGAAACCCTGGGAAATGTAGCTCCCATTCTGCGTATGGGCGGCAGGGCTTACTCCGCCATCGGTACGGAGAAGAGCAAGGGAACCAAGGTCTTTGCTCTGGCCGGAAAGATCAAGCACGGTGGAATGATCGAGGTGCCCATGGGCATCACCCTGCGGGAGGTGATCTACCAGATCGGCGGAGGCATCCAAAACGACAAGAAGTTCAAAGCCGTGCAGCTGGGCGGGCCATCCGGCGGATGCATCCCGGAGCGCCTGCTCGACGTACAGGTCGACTACGACTCGGTCACAGCCACCGGAGCGATCATGGGCTCCGGGGGCATGGTGGTCATGGATGAAACCACCTGTATGGTCGATGTGGCCCGTTACTTCCTGAGCTTCACCCAGAGCGAATCCTGCGGCAAGTGCACCTTCTGCCGCATGGGTACCAAACGCATGTTGGAGATCCTGGAGCGGATCACCCGGGGAGAGGGGCGAATGTCAGACCTGGATCAGCTGGAAGAGCTGGCCGTCAGGGTCAAGCAGTCCTCCCTCTGCGGTTTAGGCCAGACCGCTCCCAATCCGGTATTGACCACGTTGAATTATTTTCGGGATGAGTATATCGAGCACATCCAAAACAAGCGCTGTCCGGCAAAGCACTGCCGGGAACTGTTGAGGTTTCGGGTTATAGAGGAGGCCTGCACCGGCTGTACTCTGTGCGCCAAGGTCTGCCCGACCCAGGCAGCCACTGGGGAACGAAAAGCCGTCCACAGGATCGACGAAACGCTGTGCATCAAGTGCGGTCTGTGTTTCGAAGCCTGCCGTTTCAACGCCATCGAGATAGCCACAGGCGTGGTTGCAGCCGAAGCGGCTGCAGCGGAGGTGGAGGCATGATGGAAAGGCGGCTGGTCGAGATCGAACTGAACGGAACCCGGCTCCTCGTATCACCGGAGCGGACGATCCTAGAGGTGGCGGAACAGCAGGGCATCGAGATACCTACGCTGTGTCACGATCCCAGACTCTTGCCCTATGCCTCCTGCTGGATTTGCGTGGTGCGGGTGCCGGGAGCCAAAGGATTCGTACCGGCCTGTTCCACCAAGGTACGGCAGGGCATGCGCATCACCACCGACGATGCGGACATCCGGGCTACCCGGCGTATGGCTTTGGAGCTGCTGTTGTCCAATCACTACGGCGACTGCCGACCTCCCTGCAGCCAAACCTGTCCTTCGAACATCGATGTTCAGGGTTATATCGGGTTGATCGCAAATGGTCGCTGCCGGGAAGCATTACAGCTGATCAAGCGAGACAATCCCTTTCCTGTCGCCATCGGACGGGTTTGCCCCCGTCCCTGCGAAGAAGCCTGCCGCCGCAACCTGGTGGACCAACCAGTGGCCATCGACTGGCTGAAACGGTACGTGGCGGATTTGGATCTGGCTGCCTCCGACGGATACGATCCCCCGCTGGCAGTTAAGACCGGTAAGACGGTGGCCATCGTGGGTGCGGGACCCGCCGGTCTGTCGGCAGCCTACTACCTGATCCAGCAGGGGGTGGCGGTTACCGTCTATGAAGCCGAAGACAAGCCCGGGGGCATGTTCCGCTATGGGATTCCGGACTATCGCCTGCCCCAGGAAATCCTGGATCGGGAGATCGACACCATACTTCGTCTGGGAGTCGAGTTGAAAACCGGGGTACGCATCGGCCGGGATATCGAGTTTGATCAGTTGATGGATTCCTACGATGCGGTGATCCTGGCCCACGGTGCCTGGAAGAGTCGAGGACTGCGGGTCGAGGGGGAGGATCGCCCCGGGGTGATCGCCGGCATCGAATTCCTGAAAGACGTAGCCCAAGGAGCCCGCCCGGAGCTCGGAGAGAAGGTGGCGGTGATCGGCGGAGGCAACACAGCCATCGATTCGGCCCGCACGGCGGTGCGGCTCGGCGCCCGGGAGGTAAACCTGTTCTACCGGCGGACCGACGTGGAGATGCCCGCCTCCCCCCTTGAAGTTCAGGAAGCCCTGGAAGAGGGGGTGCTGTTTTACTACCTGGTTGCGCCGATGATGGTGCAGGAGAAGGGCAAGGGCCTGAAGAGCCTGCGTTTGATCAAGATGGAGCTGGGGGAGCCGGATGCCTCCGGACGCCGCCGGCCGATTCCCATCGAGGGGAGTGACTTCGAGGTCGAGGTCGACACCCTCATCACCGCGATCGGCCAGTACTCGGACACCCGTTTTCTGGAATCGATAACAGGCCTGGTCGATGAGAAGGGCTATCTGGTCTGTGATGAGAACACCGGTCGTACCGCGACTCCCGGACTGTTCGCCGCCGGCGACCTGGTGACCGGACCGGATATCGCCATCCGGGCCATCGCCGGGGGCAAGCATGCCGCTAGGGCTGTTCTGGCGTACCTGCGGGGGGACGAGTATCGCATCGCCCCGGAGTTCCTGAGTAAGAAGGAGGATTTTGGCGCGCTCACTGAAGCGGACTACGCGGAGGAACCACGGATCACCCGGGAGAAGATGAGGGTCGTCAGTCCGGAAAAACGGAAGAGCAACTTCAATGAGATCGAGAGGGGCTTCACTGAGAAGCAGGCTTTGAGGGAGGCGGCCCGCTGCATGGAATGCGGCTGCCAGGACGTGGAGGAGTGCAAGCTTAAAAGCTATGCCCAGGAGTACGGCGCCGATCCCGTCCATTTCACCGGGGAGATCCAGCGTCACCCGATCGATCAGACCCATCCCTATATCAGCCGCGATCCTGCCAAGTGCATTCTCTGTGGCCGCTGCATCCGAATCTGCCTCGAGGTGCAGGGGCTGGGTGTCCTGGGCTACGTAAACCGGGGCTTCCAGTCCGTGGTGACACCGACATTTAGCATGCCCTTCGGGGACGATCCCCTGTGTATCTCCTGCGGGCAGTGCGTGTCCGCCTGCCCGGTCGGTGCCCTCACGGAGAAAATCCCCGGGGGAAAGACCGTGCCCCTGGAGGAGAGTGTGGAGCAGGGCTACTGTGCCCTCTGTTCGGTGGGGTGTCCCGTGGAGTTTCGCTACCACGGCAGCCTGCTGACCCGGGTCCTGCCCCGTTTCGAGGACGGTGTGGACGGAGCCAGGCACGAAGGCGGAAGGCTGTGCGTCAAGGGCAGGTTCGAGCATGCTTTCCTGAACGTTTCTCTCCCGGCGAGCCCTCAGGATGGAAAGGGAAAATCGATCGGATGGCCTCAGGCGGCTGAGCGGATAGAGGAGGCAGTGAAAAGTTCCCGGAAGACCATGATGCAGCTGTCCCCCCACCTTCCGGGAGAGGTGTTGGACAGAGCGTTGCGTTTTGCTCGGGATAGAGGTATTACGGTCCAAGCGGCGGGGTTGCAGAGCCTGGATCCCGCTTGGATGCGGCTCAGCGATAACGGGGAAACCGAGGGGAAAGCCAACGCGGAGTATCTGTTCGAGAAGCGGAGAGGTCAGCGCTCTGTTTTGCTTCTGGTCCAAGGTCTGGAGGAGGCGAACAACGTAGCCTTCAGCGAGTGTCTTGCCATCGGCAGGGAGCAGGGTATCCCGCTCTGGCACGTCGGGGCGTTGAAAGCGGTATACCGGCGCTTCTTCGATCGCTGCTTCCCGGATGTAGGCTCTCTTGCTGAAGTGTTAACCCAGGTTTCAGCCACCGAAACGGAGAGGGTCGAGGTGCTGCTCAATCCCGAAATGGTTCTGAAAAACCTGGGGAAAAAGATGGAGAAGGCGGTTCTCCAGGCTCTCCAGGAGGCTCTGGCCGGAAATGCGAATGAGGCCACCGGAAAGCCGCGGGTGCACCTTACTCTGTTTTGGAACTCCCGCAACGCCGGCTACCTGCTGCGCGCTCTCGACGGAGCTGACAGGTCAAAAACCAAAGCCGATCTGATCCTCCAGATGGGTCCCGAACCGGGATTCCATGGAAGC
This sequence comes from Spirochaetaceae bacterium, assembly GCA_020353535.1. Lineage (GTDB taxonomy): Bacteria > Spirochaetota > Spirochaetia > SZUA-6 > DRHE01 > JAFGQJ01. Next base: position 2,488,310 of record CP070696.1, read on the forward strand.
GAGCCGGTCAAAGCCGCCGAGTCCACCGGCCCGGGAAAAGCAATCGCCGGCGTCACTGTCATTCGATGGGGATGGCAGGCAGACGGGGCCGACCTGTTCATCCCTCTGCACAGTTCAATCTGGCTGTCCGGCTACGGTGAGCCCTCGGGACGGATGCCCCGTAGGGCTGGAAAACCCTCGCAGGAGGCATTCAAAAACCTTATAATAGGGTAGAATAACGGATACCGCACGAAAGATCTGCGATCCAAACCTTTAGAAGTCGGAGGTGACGGGAATGAGAAAGATCACGATCCTCATACTGGCCGGGCTGACCGTTCTGCTGGTCTCCTGTGCCAGTCCGCCGGAGCAACCGGAACAACCGGTACAGCCCAAACAGCCGGTGGATACCTCGGTACCTGCCCCGGAGAAGGAGCTGGCCGAGGCCAAGAGCCTGAAAAGCAGGGTGGACAACAACGGTCTGGCCGAGTTTGCTCAGCAGGACTACCAGCAGGCCGAGAAGAGCCTGCAGGAGGGTGAGGCTGCCTACGGCAAGGACAATGCGAAGGCCAAAACGGCCCTCGACGCGGCCATCAGCTCCTACCGAACGGTGATCAGCGAAGCCTTCCCGTTGAAGGCCGACAGATCCAAGGCGGAGGTAGACACGATTAAAGCCAATGCGGAAAGTATTAAAGCTCAGGTGGCCGTGAAGACGGAGTACGCGGCGGCCAAGGCCAAGTACGACGAGGCGGTGGCGGCCAGGGACGCGGGCGACTTCGAACAGGCGATCTCCCTTTTCACCGAGGCTAAATCGCTTTTCCAGGATGTGTACGACAAGACCAAGGTCAAGAAGGAAGCCGCCGAGGCGGAGATCAAGTCTGCTCAGGACGGCATCAAGGATGCAGAGGAGAAGGCCAAGGCCGCGGATGAAGAGATCCAGGGCGGAGGAGCGTAATCATGAAGAAAACGATTCTGTTTAGTCTACTGATTGTTGGGCTGCTGTTTGTCGCCTTCTCCGCTACGGCGCAGTCCCTGCTGGACAATCCGGACTACAAGAAGGCGCTGGAGCTGCAGCGCCAGGCTGAGGCAGCCTATGCCGAGGGGGACTATGACAAGGCCAGAGAGTATTCCGAGCAGGCCAAGCTCTACATCGAACGCTCCAACGCCTATGTCGACCAGAGACTCCTCATCTACCGGGCCAACAGCCTGCTGAAAGCCGCTCAGGAAAGGGTATCCTACTTTAAATCTGTCGGGGTTCTGCCGGACTATCAGGGCTACCTGGATCAGGCGGAGAAGGATCTGGCTCAGGCCAAGGCCAGCTATGATGCCGGCCGTTACGAGGAGAGTATCGAGTACTCCAGGAAGGTGCTGGCGGGCATTGCGGTGATGAAGACCGTTCGGGAGAAGTGATCGTTCCCTGAAGGGGATTCCACTAACTCGGATAACCGGCTATCTCTGATTTAAGATTTCCCTGACACGACGGAGCAGAACGTCAGCACCGAAAGGTTTCTGCAGGAAGATTCTTTTGCCGTCTCCGATATCCTCCAGGGGAATAAAATCCTCCGGATATCCGGAGATGAAGAGCACACGGCTATTCGGGTGGGCTTTTTTCACTGTCTCCCAGACTTCTCTTCCACTCATATTCGGAATACCCACATCGGTAATCAACAGGTCGATAGATCCTGGGGCGTGTCGGCACTGAGACACAGCTGCTTCTCCGCTGCTTGCGGCGATTACAGTATAGCCTTTCCGGTCGAGCATGCTCTCGATAATGCTCAATACCTCCTGCTCATCCTCCAGGACCAAGACGGTTTCGCTTCCGCTTAACTCCTCTGCCGGTGGTGCTTCGATCGGGTTTTCGAAAGGCTTCTCATCAATGCGGGGAAAGTACAGCTTGAAGGTTGTTCCTTTACCCGGTTCGCTGTAAACGTAGATGAATCCCTTGCTCTGTTTGATTATCCCATAAACCGTGGCCAGCCCAAGACCGGTGCCTCTGCCACTTTCTTTTGTTGTGAAAAAAGGTTCAAACAGGTGGGATTTCGTTTCCTCCTGCATGCCGCTGCCATTGTCACTGATGGACAGCATCGCGTAGCGACCGGGATACATTTCCGGCTTTGGCTTCAAAGCTTCTTCCGAAAAGTGAACGTTTTCCGTTGCGATCACCAGTTTGCCGCCATCTTCCATAGCATCCTTGGAGTTAACCGCCAGGTTGAGAATCACCTGCTCGAGCTGGTTTGCATCCGCGTGAATCGAGCCCAGATGGTTGTCGAGTTTCGTTACAAGCTCTATTTTTTTGCCGACAAGGCGCTCCAGGATGTTTTGCATTCGGTCTACCAATGTGTTGAGATCGATTATCTTAGGCTCCAAATGCTGTTTGCGGCTGAAAGCCAGTAGGTTTTGAGTCAGGGTGGATGCCTTGCTGGCGGCCTCCCGGATCGCCTGCAATTTCATCTTGACTGTGGTTTTTTTCAGTTCCTCCCCTTCGAGGAGTTCTGTGTATGCGAGAATGATGGTGAGAACATTATTAAAATCATGAGCGATCCCGCCCGCCAGTCTACCCACGGCCTCCATCTTTTGTGCCTGAAGAAATTGCGCCTCCAGCCTTTTACGCTCCGTGATGTCACTGACAAAGGCCAAAACCGCACTCCTGCCATTCCAAGTTATTCGTTTGTGATGCAGCTCCAGCCATTTCAAATTCCCGCCTTTAGCATGAATCCGAAGGGAGTAGGTGCCGGTGTGCTCCTTTCGCCGTCGCGCTTTAACGCATTCCGACAGTACCATTTCTCGATCGTCCGGATGAACGAAATCCAACCAGGGTAAACGCTGAATATCGGTTTTGGAGTAACCGGACAGTGTCACAGCCTTGGTATTGCAAAAACTGATTCTTTTGTTTTGCAGTACTATGATCGCCTCGCCTGCGTTCTCTACGATAGTGCGGTGCAGTTGTTCGTCGGCCGTTTGGGTGCTCACGTTCTCTTCGAATCGATCTCCCGTTGTATGTCGTGGAGAATACACACAACCCTGATATCTTCGCCGACGTTTCTACCCTTCGATATCAGGATATTTCCGATCCAAGACTTCGAAATCTCTTATTCTGTCGACAGCCGAAAATATTGTAATCGCTGTTTTCAGATGTCCAGGGAAGTCAGTCCTTCCCGGACTGCGAATTTGGTGAGACCCGCCAGGGTGCGTATCCCGAGCTTGTTCATGATATTCTGGCGGTGGGATTCTATGGTCTTTACGCTGACGTGAAGTTTGAAGGCTATTTCCTTGGTACTGTTCCCCTCAGCCAACAGCTGCAGAACCTGTCGCTCCCTGTCGGAAAGCTGTCGATAGGCCTCGTACTCGGAGTTGGTCAATTGGCTGACATAATCACTGACTACGGAATCCAGGATGTCCGCGCTGAGGAAGGTACGGTCTTTCATTACGGCCTTTATCGCGCTCTCCAGATCCTCGAAGGCTGCCTGTTTGAGCACGTAGGCGGAAGCTCCTGCTTTGAGGATTTCGCTTACGAAGCGTCTGTCCGAATGCATCGAAAGGGCGATGATTTTTATATCCGCCAGTTCTGATTTGAGTTGACGGGTTACTTCGATACCATTTATGTCGGGCATTGCAATGTCCATGACGATGATGTCCGGTTTCTCCTGGCGGGCGAGCTTCAACGCCTCGATCCCGTTTTCCGCCTCCGCCACGACCTGTACCGAGGGGAGTCTTCCGAGTAGGGCTTTCAAACCCTCCCGCATGATCTGATGGTCATCCGCTAAAAGTATTCGTACTTTCATCGCGCCTTTAGCTTACTTTTTCGATTGTACCGTGATTCAAGGCGAGGGCCAAGGATGCTCTTGTTCCTCGCCCCGGGGCTGAATCAATCGTCAGGCTTCCCCCCAGGAAACCGAGGCGTTCTCGGATGCTGAATAACCCATACCCCCCCTGCCTGCCCGGCTTGAAGGCGCTGCCGGCAATGGAAAAACCGGAACCGTCATCCTGTACCATGATCTGGATGGAATTGTTGTGACGACTCATCGACACACGGATGCGGTGAGCGGCCGCGTGTTTGATCGCGTTCAGCATCAATTCCCGTACGGCCTGGAACAGAACTATCGATCCGTCAATAGTCAGCGGTTTTGGACGCCCGTCATCCTCAAAGGAGATCAGGACACCATGTTGATCCTGGAACTGTTCGGCCAGTTGTTCGAGTGCCGCCTTCAATCCGACCTCATAAAGCAGCGGAGAGCTCAGTTCAAAAATCAGCGTTCGAACCTCCTTTATGGTGACTTCAATCAGCCGGATCGTCTCTTCGATAGTCGCTTTCTTTTTGCCGGAACTGTCTCCTAATTTTAAGCTGCCCAGCTTAATCCGGGTAAGGGCCAGGGCTTGACCGATCCGATCGTGCAGATCCGCGGCGATGCGTTTGCGCTCCCGGGCTTCGGTGAGTGAGAGTTGGGAAGCCAGAGAACGCAGCTGCTGTTGATACTCCAAAAGCTTCTGCTCCGCCTCTTTACGAACGGTAATATCCCGTGCCACTCCATAGAACTGCGGATGTTTCGAAGAATTGATGGCCTGAACCACCTTGACTTCCAGAATCCTCCTGTCTCCCGTGCGGCTCAGCAACTCAACCTCTAATTCAAGACCGTGCTGCATGTCTTGGGAGGTTACATTCTTGAGCAGTTTGTGTACCAATCCTCTGCTCGCCTCGCTCAAGAACTCAAGGCAATGTCGGCTCTCCAATTCCCGAAGAGAGTAGCCGCTGACCGCTTCAGCCCGCTTGTTGACGAACAACAGGTGGCCGGTCTGATCCAGCGAGAAAATTACATCCTGTACGCTTTCAGCCATAAGTCGGTAGCGACCCTCCGATTCGCGTAGCTTGAACGACCATTCGCGCAGGTCTTCTACCATTAGGTCAAAAGCCGCGGCCAGCCGACCGATTTCATCTCTTCTCTGCAGACCGACCCGATGCTCCAGATCCCCCCTGCCGATTCGATAGGTATGGGTCAGGAGCGTGTTGAGAGGTGTTGAGAACAGACGGGAGAGAATGTAACTCGTCAATACGGCAACCGCCAGCATTGCAGCAAGCAGCCCTATAGACTGGAGTAGCACGGATTTCATGGGCAGGAAGGCTTCAGCCAGAGGCTGTTGAATAACCATAAGCCAGTCCGACCCCTCCACGGGTGTGCAGGCAACCAGCAGGCCGCTGCTACTTGGTGGAGCATACACGCCCACCCAACCTTCCGCTGGCAGAGGCTCCTGGCCGCAGGGATTGGAGAGTCTGTGGTCAGCGCTCATGACACGGGTTTTATCCGGGTGGGCAATTAATATCCCGTCTTTGGAGATCAACAGGGCTTCTCCCTTGCGGCCGAAGGAGATGTCATCCACAAGGTCCCAAATATCCCGAAGGGCCAGCTCGGCGATCAGAACATGCCGATTCGCCCCGGGTGCTC
>CP070696.1:2493823-2522252 GCA_020353535.1 Spirochaetaceae bacterium
TTTCGGGTCTTCGGTTCCAGCGGGGTCGGATCCAACAACTGGGTGATCTCCGGATCCCGAACCGTCACGGGCAAGCCTTACCTGGCCAATGACATGCACCTGGCGGTACAGATGCCTTCGATCTGGTACGAGATCGGGCTCCATGGAATCGACGAAGAGGGCAACGTGGGTAGAACCGAAGAATGTCCCTTCAATCTTAGAGGCTACTCCTTCCCCGGTGGGCCCGGAGTGATTGCCGGTCACAACGATCGCATCGCCTGGGGCCATACCAACCTGGCAGGGGATGTACAGGACTTCTATATCGAGCGCATCAATCCTGAGAATCCCGACCAGTACGAGGTCAACGGCCGCTGGGTCGATATGGAGATCCGCTACGAAACGATCGAAATGCACAAGGAGGAGGAACCGTACGTGCTGCGGGTTCGATACACCCGCCACGGTCCGATCCTCACCGATCTGCAGTCCTGGGAGAAGCTCAATACCTTCTTCATGCTCCCGGAGGTGGAGCAGGCGTTTCCCGACAACGTGGGCTTCACCGCCCTGTCCCTGCGCTGGACCGCCCTGGAACCAGGACAGCTTCACCGTGCTGTGTTCATGATCGACCAGGCCCGTAACTGGCAGGAGTTCCGGGAAGCCCTGCGCTACTGGGATACGCCTGCTCAGAATATCGTCTACGCGGACGTGGAAGGGAACATCGGCTACCAGGTGCCCGGATTGTACCCCACCCGGACCAAGGGTCATGGCCTGGCCCCGGTGCCGGGATGGACGGATGAGTACGAGTGGCAGGGTTACATCCCCTACGAGCAGCTTCCCTTCGTCTTCAATCCCGAAAAAGGCTACATCGTCACGGCCAACAATCCCGTGACCACACCCAACTTTCCACTGCCCGAAGGCAGCGAGTTTTCCTATGGCTACCGGGCCCGCAGGATCGTCGAGATGATCGAAGCCTTCGGCCAGGGGATCACCGCCGAGAATATCGCCGAGATCCACGGAGATACCTTCAACCGGGGGGCTCATGAAATCGTACCGTATCTGGAGGGACTGGACCTGCGGGGAGAGCCGGAGGAGCCGCCCGAGGGGGAGAGCGAAAAGGAGCGGAAGAAACGGGAAAAACGGCTGGAAGCCGAGCTGGAAGCGCTGGAAGAGGCCAGGGATAGACTGCTGGCCTGGAACAGTCGTATGGAGATGGACAGTCCCGAAGCGGCGCTGTACGCCTATTTCTTCATTAAACTGGTCGAGGAGACCTTCAAAGATCAGTATCCGGAGAGCAGCTGGCCGCCCAGTCTCAGCGGACGCCCTCAGAATGCCTACTACTATCTACTGTCGGATCCACAAAACGCCTGGTGGGACGATCTGAGGACGCCGGATAAACTGGAGAGCAGGGACGAGATCCTGGTGCGGGCTTTCCGAAAGGGGTATAGGGCAGCGGTGAAAGAGTTGGGAGACAAAGTTGAGTCCTGGGAGTGGGGGGATGTTCACACCGCGGTGTTTCGCAATCAGACCTTCGGGAAGTCCGGAATCGGGCCGATCGAGGGGATTTTCAATCGGGGTCCCGTCGCGGTGCGGGGAAGCAACACGGAGGTCTGCGTAGCGCACTGGAAGCTGGACGAACCCTTTGACATCACTTCCATAGCCTCCCAGCGGGCGATCTACGATCTGGGGGATCTGTCAGCCAGTATACTGATCCATCCCACCGGACAGAGCGGGCACCCGACCCACCGGCATTACGACGACTTCATAGAGCCGTGGCGGAAGATCGAGTATCATCCCGGCCTCTGGGAGCGCAGTGCCGTGGTGAAAGCGTCCCGCCGGCCCCTTGTGCTCAAGCCGGAGGATTGAATATCGGTCAATTGACGTCGAACTGATAAACTGCGTAACTTAGCGGGTACGTATGAACCACAAAATTCCTGAAACGATGAAGGCTCTTGTTTTGCCATCGCCAGGAGAGTACGAGATTCAAGAGATAGCCGTGCCACGGCCTCAACCGCAGGAGGTGCTTTGCAGAATTCGTGGGGTCGCAATCTGTGGTAGCGACCCAGAACTGGTGCATGGAGGGCTGGCCGGCTACTGGCCGCCGTCCTATCCCTTTGTCCCGGGCCATGAGTGGGCGGGGGAGGTGGTCTCAATCGGACCCGGTGTCACGGATTTCCAGCCAGGAGACCGGGTGGCCGGGGAAGCCTGGAAAGGCTGTGGAACCTGTTGCAACTGTGTAGAGGGGCGTTACAATCTCTGTCGGAATTATGGAAAGCCGGAGACCGGAATGCGCCACTACGGATTCCGCAACCAGGGGGCGTATGCTCAATATAATGTGTACTCGGTAAAATCGATTCACAAGATGCCCGAGCACATTCGTTTTGTGGAAGGTGCACTGGTGGACACCGCCGGTGTGGCGGTACATGGAGCCGAACTGACGGGAATAACCCCCGGAGGAACCGTAGCGGTGATCGGCCCGGGTCCGATCGGGATTATGGCGATGCGGATAGCGAAGATTCTGGGAGCCAGCCGGGTGATCGCGGTCGGTCGCAAGGGCCGCCTTGAAGCCGCAGGAAGGCTGGTCGCAGATATATCTGTGGATTTTGAAAAAGAGGACCCCGTGGCGGGTGTGAAGGAAGCGACCGATGGATTTGGAGCTGACGAGGTGTTTGAGGCATCTGGAGCCGAAGGAACGCTGAACCAGGCGATCCGCATGGTGAAACCTGGGGGCAGGATCGGCCTCCTGGGGGTGCCCCCTGAGAGTGTGGAGGAGAAGGTCCCCTTCAAGTATGTGTGCCGCAATGAAATCACGATAATCGGAGTGAAAGCCAATCCGAATGCAAGCCGCAAGGTGATATCCCTGATCGGCTCGGGGAAGCTGGAGGTGAAGGATGTGATCACCCACGTGTTTCCCCTTCAGGAGTTCTCCAAAGCTCTCGATACTTTCGAGAATCGTCGGGAAGGTGCGGTAAAGGTGGTGCTGGAGCCCAACGGACCGGAGATATAACGAAGAAGGCTCGGTGATGGAAATTATTCGCAGAGGCTGTGGGGATAAAACCTACAACAAAGAACATTTTACGTATAAAAATGGCAGAGTGAAATGTCCGGTATAGAGATCGAGTACGGCTCTGAAAAATTGACAATCGATCTGCCTCAGACCTGCGATGTCCGGAGCATGGGTAGCAGCAATCCCCTGCCCGATCCGGGGGGAGCTATACGGCGTTCCTTTGTGGCACCGATCGATTCACTCCCGCTTTCCGAAATGGCTCGAACCAAGCTGAAGCGCGATCCCAAGTCGACTGTGGTCGTGGTGGTCTCGGATAACACCCGGCCTGTGCCTTACCGTGGTCCCGGAGGAATCTTGATTCCACTGCTGGAGACCTTGCTCACAGCCGGATACTCTCGGGACAGGATCACGATTCTCATTGGAACCGGTTCCCATCGGCCGATGAGCGACAAGGAGATCGAAGCCATGCTGGGGCTCCGAGAGGCCGGGTATGATCTTAATGTAGTCAATCACGACTACGAAAAGCAGGAAGATCTCGTGTTCGTGGGGCAAACGCGGCGGGGCTCACCAGTATGGATCAACAGACTCTATGTTGAGGCGGATCTGAAGATTGTCACAGGTCTGGTGGAGAGTCACTTCATGGCCGGTGCCTCCGGGGGGCGCAAGTCGATCTGCCCTGCCATCGCCAGCAAGGAAACGCTGCGGATCTTTCACGGGCCGGTAATACTCGAATCTCCTGCAGCGGCGGATCTTGTTCTGGAGGGAAATCCCTGCAGCGAGGAGGCGGAGCAGGCCGCCGAATTAACAGGTTGTGATTTTTCGGTGAACGTGACTCTGGACTCGGATAAAAGGATCACAGGGGTGTATTCCGGGGATATTTTTACCTCTCACCTCGAGGCGGTGAAGAAAATCCGCGAATACGTAACCGTTCAATTGGACAAACGCTACGACCTGGTGGTGATTCCCGGGGGATTCGTTTCCATTAATCACTACCAAGCCGCCAAGGCAGCAATCCAGGCCTCTCGGGCGTTGACTCCGGGCGGGATGATCGTAGAGATTACCCGGCACAGCGATACGGATCCAATCGGCAGCGAAGACTATAAGAAAACCTTGGCCTTGCTGAAACTAATAGGAATGAAACAGTTCCTGGAAACCATCAAATCGAAGGAATGGATCTTTACCCATGATCAGTGGGAAACCCAGATGTGGTGCAAGGTTCTCGAGGTGATCGGTAAAGAGGAGAACCTGATCTACTGCAATCTCGAAATTCCGGACAAAGCCTATTCGCTGCTTCCGGGAGTTCCCGGCCTGCGGTACCTGTCTAATACCGAACGAAATTCCGGACGATCAGCGGAGGAACTGATGTCCATGATGGCGGAGAGGGCAATCGATGCAGCCGTAGAATCACTCAAGGCTCGCCTGGGGCGAGATCCACAGCTGCTTTTGTTGCCGGATGGGCCGTACGGCGTGCCCTTTGTGCGGAGCTAATAGATGCCCGTTGACAAAGAGTGGCTGAAGCGAGCCGCCGACATCGTGGGAGCGGATGGAATACTCGTAGACCCGTCTGATCTGGAATCTTACGGACACGATGAGTATGCCCTGCAGACCTACGTGCAGATACCCAAGGCGGTGGTCAAACCGTCATCCGAGGAGCAGGTTGGCCGCATCGTAGGGCTCTGTGCAGAGACGGGCGTTCCGATCACCCCCAGAGGCGGCGGAACCGGGCTTTCCGCCGCCTGCGTATCCGATCCAGCTGGGATCGTCCTCTCCCTGGAGCGGCTCAACAAGATAGTCGAGGCGGACCCGAAAAACCACGTCCTGACCGTGCAGGCCGGAGTCACTCTGGAACAGATCAATGGGGCGGCCGAGGAGATCGGCCTGTTCTTTCCACCCCATCCCGGGGATGAGAGCGCCATGGCCGGGGGCATGGTGGCCACCAACGCCGGGGGTGCCCGGGCGGTGAAGTACGGTACGATCAAACGTTTCGTGCTCGGTCTGCAGGTTGTATTGGCTTCGGGGCAGATCGTGGATTTGGGCGGTACGTTCATGAAGGCCAGTATGGGCTACAGCCTGATGGATCTGATGATCGGTTCGGAGGGGACCCTGGGCATCATCACCCGGGTCACCCTGGCCCTGCTACCCAGACCAGGATCGATTCAGACCCTGCTGGCTCCCTTTGCCACGGTTGCTGCGGCTATCGAGAGCGTACCGGCCATCCTGGAGCGGGGGACCATCCCTTTCGCCGTGGAGTTTGTGGAGCGTTCGGCCATCGCCTGCGCCGAACGGCTTGTGGATAAAAGCTGGCCGGCGCATCAGGGTTCGGCCTCTCTGCTGCTCATGCTCGACGGTCCGGATGAGGATCTGGTGCTCTCCCAGGCCGAGGCGATCGGAGAGGTGCTGGAGGCAAAAGGAGCTTTGGATATCTTTCTGGCTGAAAGCCGTGAACGCCAGGAGGAAATCCTCGGCATCCGCAGTATGATCTACGAAGCCCTGCGTCCGGGGACCGCGGAGCTCTTCGATGTCTGCGTACCCCGCTCTCAGATCGCCGGACACGTGGAGTTCGTCCATTCCCTGGAGGAGAAGTACGGAGTGCCCCTGCCCACCTACGGGCATGCCGCTGACGGCAATGTCCACACGAATTTCATGCGCACCCGGGTCGAGGCTGGAATGCTCGGAGAGGAGATCCCCGATTGGCCCATGAAGCACGAGGCGGTGCGGGGAGAGATCTTCGATGATGTGATCCGACGCAAAGGGATTATCTCCGGAGAGCACGGCATCGGCCTGGCCAAACGGGATTACCTGATCAACAACCTCGGTGAGACCAATGTCGCGCTGATGCGCTCAATTAAGAAGGCTCTCGATCCCCGTGGAATTCTCAACCCCGGGAAGATCTTCAGGTTGTAGATGGACAATCTTTGCCGGTAAAGGTGTCGGGATCCGAGCCGACCCGTCTGCTCTCATCCAGGGAATCTAGTCTGCTCATCTCCTCCGCCGTGAGCTCGAAATCAAATACTTCGCTGTTTTGCTGGATGTGGGCCTCCCGGGTGGAACGGGGGATGGTTACCACACGATGCTGCAGGTCCCAGCGAATCAGGATCTGCGCCGGGCTGCGGTCATGCTTTTTGGCCATGCCGGCGACTAGCGGATGATCGAGGAACCGACCCCTGCCCAGCGGGCTCCAAGCCTCCACCTGAATCTTTCAACTCCTGCAAAACTCAAGCAACGCCGGCTGAAGGTTGAAGGGATGAAACTCGATCTGATTTACCGCAGGTGGTACCGCCGCCTTCTCGAGCAGTGTTTCCAGGTGATGCTCGAGGAAGTTGCTCACCCCGATGGCTCTCAAGGCATTGTCGTAGCCGTGATCTGATATCCACACTTTGGTGGTGATGAAGATTTCCTTTGGGTCGACTGCGCCGTCCCGGATCGCCCGTCCCACATCCTCTTCGTTGTTGTAAGCCGCAGCTGTATCGAAGGCCCGATAGCCAAGGTACAAAGCAGTGCGCACCGCGTTATAGGTCTTCTGCCCCGGAGTTTTAGGGAATTTTATGTTGACAAAATTGGTAAGGATTAGCAATTTATTCTCATGAGAAATACCTATTTAGGAGAAATTCTATGAAAAGTCATTTCAAAACAGTGTTCGTGTTGGTTCTGGTGCTCCTCGCCTTAGGTAGCGCAGGGCTTGCGTTCGCGCAGAATCCCCTTGAGCCGGGCAAGACAAACGTCAGCTACCCCGGACCCAACGGCGTAACCCTGCGGGGCTATCTTGCTACTCCAACGGGCAGTGGACGTTTCCCCGCGGTGGTAATGGTCCACGAGTGGTGGGGATTGAACCACGATACCACGGTCCTGGCCGATTCTTTGGCCAAAGAAGGTTTCGTGGTGCTGGCGGCGGATGCGTTTCGCGGAAGCGTAGCTCAAACGCCCGCGGATGCCCGCAAGCAGGTAACGGAAACGCCCCGCGAGCAGATCGCGGCGGACCTGGATGCGGCCTTGGACTTCCTCCGCTCTCATCCGCGGGTCCAGGCGGACAGTGTTGCCTCTCTGGGCTTCTGCTTCGGGGGGACCCAGTCCATGTACATGGGGACCCGGAATCCGGAGCTGGCCGGGGTGGTGATTTTCTACGGCAGCGGACCGATCCAGGATGCAGCTCAGCTGGGCAGCATGAAAGAGGCCGGGCCGGTGTTGGGGATCTACGGCAAAGAGGACGGCGGCATCCCCGTCGAACAGGTCCGAAAGTTTGAAGACGCCATGGAAGCGCGGGGTGTGGAGAATACCATAACCATCTATCCTCGGGTGGGCCACGCCTTCGTGAAGAGCAACACCTACCAGAGTGGTGGGGCTCCCGAGCAGGCCTGGAAACAGATGGTTAATTTTCTGAAAGACGTTCTCAACGGTTGATTCAAACAAACAATTAGGTTAAAAAAGCAACCAAGTCGAAGGAACAATCAGTTCGTAGAGAGCTTCCGTAGCGTAACGAAAAAACAAGCTGACGGGCGACAATCCTGTTGCATCTTTTGTGTGCCACTGAAACAGTCGTCTGTCAGCTGTTTTATTTTCCGCCCCTCTTCGGGTACAATTCCCCATGGCCTACTCGCTGTACGAGCATATCCTTGGGGGCCTGTTGGGCCAGGCTTGCGGGGATGCCTTCGCCATGTCCGCTCTCCTGCATCCGAAGGACACCTGGAGGCACTACGGCGGCTGGCTCAGCGATTTTCAGCCCGGCCCCGAAGGGCATCCGGCTCATGAAGGTCTGCCGGCCGCACGGGTCACCGATGACACCGAGCAGGCCTTTGCCCTGGCCGCACGCATCATTCGGGAGGGTGGTGTTACCGTGGAGGGTGCGGCGGCCGCTCTGCTGAGCTGGTACGAGTCGGTCGACGGCGATAATGCTCCCTTCGTCGGTCCCAGCACCCGCAAAGCCTGCCAGGCTCTGAAGCGGGGGGAGGATCCCCGGGAGACCGGCCGTACCGGCGACACCAACGGTGGAGCCATGCGCATCTGCCCCGTGGGGCTGATTCATCCGGGAGACCCGGCCGCAGCGGTGCGAGACACGGCGCTGGCCTGCTGCCCGAGCCACTTCACAGATGTGGCCGTATCGGCCGCCGCCGCGGTTGCCGCTGCGGTGGCTGCGGCATTGCAACCAGGGATCAGCTTGCAGCAGGTGATTGCCGCAGGCCGACAGGCCGCAGTGGATGGACGGACCCTGGGAAGTCCCTGGTTCGGCGCCAGCATTCCCCGCAGGATCGATCTGGCCCTGGATCTGGTTCGGGGTGCAGATGTGACAGATTCGGAGGATCTTATCCGCCGCATAGAGGACCTCTACGATCTGGTCGGCAGCACCCTGGCCGCCTCGGAGGCCGTGCCCAGCGCCTTCGGCATACTCCGTTTGGCAGAAGGGGACCCGCTGCTCTGTGCCCGCTACGCCGCAGCCCTCTCCGGGGACGCGGATACCGTGGCCGCCATGGCCTGTGCCATTGCCGGTTCCTGGAGAGGGGCTGATGCCTTCCCCGATGATCGGGTTGCGGCACTTCGTCGGGGGAATCCCGATTTGGATTTCGAAGGAGTAGCCCGCGGCCTGACAGAGTTGGCCGAGCGGCAGCCGGGAGCGCTGAGAGGATGAGCAGCCCTACTCCCCGCATCGTTGCCGTTGGTGATCTGACTGCAGATCTGATAATCGAGGTTCCCAAACTGCCGGTTCAAGCCGACGAGTTTCAGGTAGCCGGACCAATCCGTCTGGAGCCGGGGGGCAGTGCCAACCTGCTGATTCTCCTCTCCCGCCTGGGCGCAGAGGCTGCAGCCCTGGGTACGGTCGGAACCGATTTATGGGGAGAGCAGGTTCTCCGGATCTTGGATGCGGAAGGAATCGAGGTGTCCTCGATCCGGCGAGGAGGAACCACAACCGTGGCCCTTGTTTTTGTGGATGGCGAAGGCCGCCACGCCTTCGTCGGTTCCTTCGGACAGGGAGAACCCAGAGAGCTTGGAGAGCGGGAGCAAAGGATTGTGATCGAAGCGGACGCCCTGTTCGCTTCGGGCTACAGCCTGGCAGAGGCGCGACTTCGGGATCTGGCATTGAATGCTCTGGAGCATGCGGGGCTGCATGGGATTCCCCGCTTCTTCGATTCTGGGCCGGCCTTCCGGAATCTGGATGAGGCGCTGCAGGAGCGAGCCATCGCGGCGATCGATGTTTTGCTGCTCACCGAAGAGGAGCTCCAGGATCTCTCCGTCTCTGGTGCGGAATCTCTGCTCAGCCTCGGTGTGAGCGGCAAGTCCGACTTCGGTCCAACTGAAGCCGATGGAGAATCACGGCAAACCGGTCCGCACACCCTAGTGGTGAAACGGGGTGCTGCGGGCTGCCGGATCTTTGCAGGCGGCAGCGAATCGAATGGGTCGATCGAGGTTCCCGGCCTTGCGGTGCCCGTTCGCGACAGCACCGCAGCTGGAGACTGCTTCGACGCAGGCTACCTCCTGGGGTATCTAAAGGGGTGGCCCCCCATGGCCTGTGCCCGGTTGGCCAACTGCGCCGGGGCGGCGGCCGTTCAGAAGATCGGCGGCGGGCGGAACGTTCCGACGGTCGAAGAGCTGAGGCGGATGATCGCGGGGGTAGGCGGAGGAGTGGAAATCTGAGGGAGGGAGACGTGGAGCTGGGGGATCTGCGTATCAAGCTCAAGCTTCCCGGTGTGGCCGCAGCGATCGTGAAGGACAGGAAGGTTGTATGGACACGAGGTTTTGGATACCCAGACGCTGGAGCTGGCCTGGACGCCCGCGCGTTCCCGCGTAGCGAGAACGCTGCCCTGCGGGCTGGGTTGGTTTGTTAAAGCCCACCGGCGTACCCGGCTGATCTGGCACTACGGGTTGTAGCCTCCCCATGTTTCCAGTCTGTATCTGAAGGTTCCGCAACACAACCTGAGCCTGATTATCCTGGCCAACAGCGAGGCCCTAAGTACCAAGTTCGGATTGCATCGGGGCAATGTGCTTCGCTCTCCGGCTGCCAGGTTGTTCCAGCGGACCTTCGTCTTCTGAAGGAGCAACTGCAGATTCTCGCCATACCGGATGCACTACTTCTATCGTAGTTCGCGGCAATGATAGAATGGAATAGCATAGTCGATCGAAGAATATATAAGTATTTTAGTAAACATGAAAATCAGGGGTGTGGTCATTCCCAGCCTCGTCTGCCTCCTGTTTCTGGGGATTTTATTCTCGTTGGAAGCGCAGATGGGTTTCGGTATGCGCTGGAGCCGGCAGCCGGACCTGGAGGTTGTAGCGCGCTACGACAGGGACGGGGACGGCCGGCTGGGTGAGCGGGAGAGGCGGACGGCTCGGGAATACGTGCGCACAGAGCGAGCCAGCCAAAATCTGTCCACCGGTTCGCATCCCGCCGTGCCCCTCAAGTCAAACCCGGCGACGGACCTACAGCAAAGCGCGATAGCGGCGGTACCGGGATACTTCGATCTGTACGACGAGACGGTTCTACGCACGCTGTATCTACGTTTTCCCGATCCTGATTGGCCCGGAGAGCTGGCGGATTTTTTCAAAACGGATGTGGAAGTTCCGGCGGACCTCATCGTCGACGGCAGGCTCTATCCGCAGGTGGGGGTCCGCTTCCGGGGTAACTCCAGTTACTTTATGCTCGGAAACTCTCTGAAGAAATCCTTCTCGATTTCAATCGATTACTTGGATGAGGATCAGCGTCTCTACGGCTACAGAACTCTCGACCTGCTAAACGGTCACGCCGACCCTTCGTTCATGCGCACGGTGCTCTTTTCCCGCATCAGCCGGCAGTACATCCCCGCGCCCAAGGCCAATTTCGTGAGACTGGTCATCAACGGCGAGAACTGGGGCGTGTACATCAACGTGCAGCAGTTCAACAATGACTTCTTGGCAGAGTGGTTCGGTACGACCGACGGCGTTCGCTGGAAGGTGCCGGCCGGACGCAACAGCGGCGGCGGATTGGCCTACAACGGTTCGGATCCCGATTCGTACCGGCGATCCTTTGAACTCAACACGAAAGATAACCCTGAAGCCTGGGATAAACTGATCGAGCTGTGCGATATCCTCACCAACACGCCCATCGCCGAGCTCGAGCAGCGCCTGAGCGGGGTTTTCGACATAGACGGAGCACTCTGGTTCCTGGCTCTGGAGAACGTGTTCATCGACAGCGACGGCTACATCAGTCGGGGCAGTGACTATTATCTATACCAGGATTCTCAGGGACGGTTCCATCCGATCACCCACGACAACAACGAAACATTCCGTTACGCCGGTGGAGGTGGTCCCAACCGCTGGCCCAGCAGCGATCCTATGCTGAGTCCCGTGGGACACGAGGACAATCCCTCCCTGCCGGTGATCAGCAGGTTGCTGGCCGTTCCCCATCTTCGGGCTCGCTATCTGGCCCACATCCGGACCATTGTCGAGCAATGGCTGGACTGGAAGGTGCTTGGTCCGCTCATCGAGGAGTATCAGGCTCTAATAGCCGGAGAAGTGGAGAAGGACGACAAGAAACTCTACCCCTACGAGGCATTTGCTGGTTCCATTGCCGAAGCTTCCAACGGTTACGGCTGGTACAGTACGCCGAGTTTCAAGAGCTTTATCGGTGAACGCAGGGAATTTCTACTCGCCCATCCCGAAATCAGTAGAGCCGCTCCGGAGATCCTGTGGCTGCGGCACCGGGAATCGCGAATATCCGGAGAGCCGATTGTGGTGACTGCGAAGGTTCGCCCGCAGGAGAGCGTGAACTCCGTGTTGCTACATTACGCCATCGGTGATGAAACGGTTTTCACTTCTATTGCCATGCAGGAGGACGGCGGAAAAGGGAGCGGAACTGCCGCGGATGGGGTGTTTGCAGGGGAAATCCCGGCGGTTCCGATCGGTACGCGGGTGCGCTACTATGTGGAGGCCCGGTCTGTGGACAGCCTGGGGACCACGGTTTTCGCACCCCGAAGCAGCGAATTGGGAGCGAGGATCTTTCGAAGCGGCGTCTCTGCTGCAGAGAGCTCCCCGGTCGTCATCAACGAGCTGCTGGCCTTGAACTCCAGAAGCATAGCCGATCCCCAGGGAGAGTTCGATGATTGGATCGAGCTGTACAACCGCGGCGACTCCACCGTTGATCTGTCCGGTATGTATCTGAGCGACAGGGCGGCGGAGCCGCGCAAGTGGATGTTTCCACGTGGCACGACCATCCCTCCTCGAGGCTTTCTAGTGGTGTGGGCGGACGAGGACGGTGAAGATAAGCAGGGGATTCACGCCAACTTCAAGCTTTCCGGGAATGGGGAACAGCTGCTGCTCATCGACACGGATATACGCGGAAACCGGGTGCTCGATTCGATCGATTTCGGCTATCAACGGCAGGATATCTCTTATGGTAGACTACCCGATGGATCCGGGGAATTCAGATCCCTGTACGTGAGCCCGGGCCGGAGCAATGGACCCTAGCATGAGGCAGGAGCGTTTCAGGCGGGTCGAACAGAAGTATTTATTTCCCGCGGGGCATACGGAGATGATTCTCGCCTGGCTGCAGCATGCCTGCTTACCCGATCCTCGCTTCCCTTCCAGTACGGTATCCAGTCTCTATTACGATACTCCCGGGCTGTTTCATTTTTACGAGAGCCGCAACGGTGATTTCGTTCGAGCAAAGGTGCGACTGAGATGGTACGAGGGCCCGTTCAGGGACATCCGCCAAAAGGGGCCGGATGCCGCTGTACGCTGTTATCTGGAAGTCAAAACCAAGGAGGGGGCTCTGTCCGAGAAGAAGCGGACTGAAGTGACGATTCCCTCGCGGGTTCTCTATGATGATCCTTTTTCCAGCAGCCAGATTCTGGATCTGCCGGCCAGGGTTCTTGACCTGGACTTCCGCCCATCGGGGCCACTGCTGCCGGTGTTGATCGTTGAGTACCGGCGTCAGCGCTACCTCGACACCGATAGCCAGGCGAGCATCGCGGTAGATGCGGATATCCGCTGTACGCAGGTTAACGGGACGGTTGTTCCCGGAATTCCTCCCGTATATTTCGACGTGGGGGTGTTGGAGAGCAAAGGGATGAACCGAAATTCAAACGGCGTGTTGAATCCGATCGCCTCCTGTCTGACAAAGTCGCCGTTCTCCAAATATGGCATCAGCCTGGAGTCTTTGATGAAGCCGCTCGGAAGGAGAGTGTGAATTGAATGCATTGCAGCAGATACAGCAGCTGATGCGCAGTCCCAGTGTGCAGGTGAGCATCGGCGATTTCATGCTGGCTCTGACCCTGTCAGTCGTTTCCGGATTGATCATTTCGGTTCTCTATCAGATCTTCTACGAGAATCGGGCGACGGGTTCGCAGATCCACAGGAGTTTTCTGTTGATTGCTCCCTCGATCACCGCCCTGTTTATCGCCATCCAGTTTTCCCTTCCCCTGTCTCTGGGTTTGATCGGTGCCCTGACCATCATCCGCTTCCGGACTCCGATAAAAGAACCCGAGGAAGTCGGGTTTATCATGCTGGTTATCGCGACCTCGATCGTCTGTGCCACCTTCAATTACCTGCTCCTGATCGTTCTCCTTGCACTGGCTCTGGTGGTTCTGCTGCTTCAGAGGTACGTTCCCCGTTTGTTCCGTTCCAAACGAAGCGATGGAGTGCTGCTCCTTACCTTGAACGGTGGTCTGCCCGCGGAGACCAAGGATCGTCTGTTGGGCGTTCTCCAGGAAAAGGTGGCCAACGGGAAACTGCAGAGCGTTTCCTTTGGCGACAGTCTGACCACCGTTCACTTCAGTTTCTCGGGATTGCACGCAAAGGATCTGGAAGCATTGGAGACGACCCTGAAAGAGGTCGCCCCGATTCAGAAATTGAATATCTTCTTCAACCGACAGGGAGTGCTGTTGTGAAACCGATGAAACCCTTTCCCCGCTTTTCTTTCCCCGCACCGCCACAGCCGGAACCCCCTCCTTCTCAATGGGAGGCCGTACGCAGGAGCTTGAAAGGCTTCTACGAACGCTACCGCACCTACGTTCTCATCGCCGTCGGGTTGCTCTCCGCCGTGGTGGTGGTGTTTGTGTACGATAGGGTCAAGCCGGAAGCGGAGCGGTTGACCCAGAAAGACGTGGAAAGAGCCTTCACCCGGATGCTGGAAGAAGCACCCCCGGATCCTTCTTTTGCCTCCGTCGCCTACGAGGTCATTCGGCCCTCCGTTGTTTTGGTACATACACCGGGTGCGGAGGAGGAAGGAGAGCGGGAGATGAGCGGAGCGGTCGGCACCGGAGTGGTGATCGTAGACAGCGGGATCATTCTTACCGCCCTTCATGTGGTAATGGATGCCGAAACCGTTCTGGTGATCTTTGCCGACGGGTCGGAGTCAGCGGCGGCCGTCATCGCCAGACAGCCGGAGAACGATCTGGCCGTGCTGCAGGCCATGGTTATCCCCGATGACCTGATTCCTGCTACCATGGCCGGTTCCGGGGGCCTTCAGATCGGAGATGAGGTTGCGGCTGTCGGACATCCCTTCGGCATCGCCAATTCCCTCTCCGCCGGAGTGGTTTCCGGCCTTGGCAGGAACTACGTTTCTCCGGACACCGGATTCCCCTTGTCGAACCTGATTCAATTTGATGCAGCGGTCAATCCCGGAAACTCGGGAGGGCCTTTGATCAATCGCGACGGAGAGGTGGTGGGGATTGTCACGGCCCTGGTCAATCCTACCGAACGGGAGTTCTTCGTTGGCATCGGCTTTGCCGTAACCATCGAAACGGCGGGCGGACTGGCGGGAGAGCCGGTTTGGTAGTGCGGTTTGCGGATATATTTTAATACCCCAATTTGGAGGAGCTATGAGCGACAAAGTGTTGCATGAGCCTTCCGAGGCTTCACTGATGGAGAGGATCCTGTATCAGGTCAAAAAGGTGATCGTCGGGCAGGACCATTTTCTCGAGCGGGTACTGGTGGCCATGTTGTCTCACGGCCATCTGCTGGTCGAGGGCGTACCGGGTCTGGCCAAGACCATGACTGTGAAAACCCTGGCCCAGGCGGTTCAGGGGACATTCAAGCGCATACAATTCACCCCGGATCTTGTTCCAGCCGACCTGGTAGGCACCCGCATCTACAATCAGAAGACCGGCAGTTTCAGCACATCCCTCGGTCCCGTGTTTACAAACCTGCTGCTGGCCGATGAGATCAACCGCGCTCCGGCAAAAGTGCAGAGCGCACTGCTGGAGGTGATGCAGGAAAGGCAGGTGACTATCGGCGGAGAGACCTTTCCTGTCCCGACTCCCTTTCTGGTGATGGCCACCCAGAATCCGATCGAAACCGAGGGGACCTATCCGCTTCCCGAGGCTCAGGTGGACCGGTTCATGATGAAAGTCCTGGTGGATTATCCTACCGAAGAGGAAGAGTTCGTCATCGTGGAACGCATGACCGGACAGCTGGCAGCCGTGAGTGCCGTGGCCAATACCGATCAGCTCATCGAGCTGCAGAGGGAGAGCGAGAGGGTATACGCCGATCCGGCGCTGATGCAGTACGCGGTGCGTCTGGTTGCCGCAAGTCGGGACCCCGAGACCTACGGCATCCCCGATATCGCCAAGTACATCATGTACGGAGCCAGTCCCCGGGCCTCGATCTACCTCATCGTCTGCGCCCGCTCTCTCGCGTTCCTGCGGGACCGCAGCTACGTGATGCCCCAGGATGTGGTGGATGTGGTTCCGGATGTGATGCGTCACCGTCTGGTCCTGTCCTACGAGGCGCTCTCCGATGCGGTGACCAGTGACATGATCCTGCATCGGATCCTGGAACACCTCCCGGCTCCGGCAGCGCCGTTGGAAAGCCATGTCAGCGTCGGTGCAGAGGCCTGAGGCGATTCTGCAGCGTCTGGAATGGACGGTGATCCGCCGTCTGGACGGATTGCTGCAGGGGGATTATCGTACCCTGTTTCGCGGCTTCGGCCTGGATCTGGCGGAGCTGCGGGAGTATCAGGTGGGAGATGATGTCCGCTATATCGATTGGAACGTCACCGCTCGGATGCAAAGTCCCTACATACGCCAGTACAACGAAGACAGGGAGGTGACCGCCTGGTTCCTGCTCGATCTCAGTCCCTCCGTGGATTTCGGTACAGTGAACACGCTGAAGAGGAACCTGCTCATCGATTTCGTCGGCCTGTTTGCCCGTTTGCTTACCCGAAACGGCAACCGGGTCGGTGCGATTCTCTACGGAGGTGCGGTGCAGGGGGTCATTCCACCCAGAAACGGCAAAGCCCAGGTTCTGCACCTGGTGGATACCCTGCTCGAACAACCGCAACTGCATCGCACCCCGCCCACGGATCTGGGCATCCTCCTGAATGCAGCCCTGAGCATCCTGCAGCGACGCTCCCTCGTGTTTCTCATCTCCGATTTCATCAGTCAGCCGGGTTGGCACCGGCCTTTGGGAATGCTCACTCAGCGCCACGAGGTGATTGCCATCCGGCTGTTCGACCCTCGGGAGATCGAGCTGCCGGATATCGGGCCCGTGTTCATGGAAGATGCCGAGACCGGCGAGCAGATCTATCTGGATACCCACGATCGGGGATTCAGGAAGCGGTTCATCGAGGCTGCCCGCCGCCGCGAGGCGGAGCTGCGCTCCGCCTTCAACCGTACCGGGGTAGACGCCCTGTCCCTTTCCACGGAGCACGATTTGGTCAAGGAAATTGTCCGTTTTGCTACGCTGAGGAAACAGCGCAGTGTCCTGTCCCGTAGTGTGGCCAAACCGAGCGCAACTCGGGTGAATTAAAGGGGGGAGGAGGTAGCTATGTCATTTCTCTGGATCAAAATGTTGTGGCTGCTGCTGATCGTACCGGCCCTCGTTCTCATATATATCCTCTTGCAGCGGCGCAGGCAGAAGTACGCGGTCCGCTATGCCAGTCTTTCACTGGTCAAAGACGCCCTGGGGAAAGGCCCAGGGATGCGCCGCCACATTCCCCCGATGTTGTTCCTCCTCGGTCTGGCGGTCATGATCGTGGCTCTGGCCCGTCCGGCCACCACCGTGGTGCTGCCCTCCCAGCAGGGCACCGTAATCCTGACCCTGGACATTTCCGGGAGCATGAGGGCCGAGGATATGCAGCCGAACCGGCTGGAAGCGGCCAAAGCAGCCGCCCGGGCCTTCGTCGAGAAGCAGCCTAAGAACGTACGCATCGGCATCGTGGCCTTCAGCACCACCTCTGCCCTGGTCCAGGCTCCGACCAAGGACAGGGACCAAGTGATGGCCGCCATCAATCGACTGGCAACGCAGCGGGGAACGGCCGTGGGCAACGGCATTCTGAGCTCATTACGAGCGATCTTCGAGGAATCCGCATCGGACCTGTCCCTGTCTCTGTTCGATACCTTTGGGGATACCGAGTCGTTGCCCGATGCGGTGGAACCGGGCAGCTACTCCAACGCCGTGATCGTGCTCTTGAGCGACGGCCAGAGCAACCGGGGGCCGGATCCGCTGGACATGGCGGATCGGGCCGCGAACCTGGGTGTGCGGATCTACACGGTGGGCTTGGGCAGCCCGGAAGGGGTGATCATGAACTTCTGGGGACGGTCGGTACGGGTTCGCCTGGATGAAGAGGCGCTGAAGGGCATTGCCAGGAGGACCGACGGCAGCTACTTCAAGGCGGACAATGAGACGGACCTGCGCACGATCTACGAAACCCTGAGCACCAAATTCGTATCTCAGCGGGAGGAGACCGAAATCACCGCCTTCTTCACGGCCGCAGCGGCGTTGATCGTACTCGCTGCCGTGCTGCTGTCGATGCTTTGGTTCCGAAAAATAGCGTAGTATGCAGGCTGCCGAGCTATCCCAGTAGAGCGATCACTCGCTACGATTTCAGGCCAGCACCAACTTTACGTCAAGGGCAACCCATCGTTTCGAGTCCCAGACGATCGGGTTGATGTCCAACTGGCAGCCCTGGTCGATCAGCTGTACCGCCAGCTCAGCGATCCGTTCGATGATGAGGGCCAGGGAATCGACGTCGGCGCACAATCCCCGGTAGCCCCGGAGCGTGGGGTAGATGGTGAGCTCCTCAAGCATATAACGAGCCTCTTGGGCCGTACACGGAGCCAGGCGGAAGCTGACGTCCTTGTAAAGTTCCGTAAGGATGCCCCCCGCTCCGGCCATAACAGCGGGACCGAAGGTGGGATCGTGCAGCGCACCGATGATGATCTCGCTTCCACGGGAGCTCACCATCTCTTCGACCAGGACAGCGGCTTTCGGAAAGCGCTGTTGCAGGCTCGAGACGGCTGCGGGCAGGGAGGGCTCGGCAACGTCCAGGAGCACACCTCCCTCTTCGGTCTTGTGGAGGATATCCCCCGAGCATACCTTGACCACACAGCGACCGGGACCGCCCAGGACGGAAAGGTCCCCGTCGGGAGTCTTGGCGTTCTCCGGGGGGATGAACACCGCCCTTGGCACCGCTATTCCCATACCGTTGATCAGCCGTTTACTTTCCCACTCGTTGGGCGTACCGGGAATCGCGAGGGAGGAACGCCACTGTTCGACCAGGACAGCTATACCGGTACCGTTCATGACTGCCCTTTCAACGCCGTAAGGATCCGCCCGCGCTCTACAAGGAATCTTGCCGCTCTGACCGTCCGGGTCAGGGAGGGGAATCCGATCATTCCCTTCTTGTAGAACTCTTTGAGATAGGTGTCTGTGAACGGCCCGTACTCTGTGAAGACTATGACCGGTTTCCCGCTGTTTCGGATAGCCCGGGCCATCAGATCGATCAGCGTGTCAGTGATAGCGTGGGGTGCGAAGAAGGTGATGCAGATGACGACGTCCACTTCGTCGTCTCTGAGCAGGGCACGGAGGGCGTGAACGAACATCTCGTTGGTCATGGCCGCGGTCAGATCAACGGGATTGTGACAGGAGGCGAAGGGAGGCGCCTTCTCCCGGATGCGGGCAAGCGTCCGATCCGACAGCTCCGCCATCCGCAGTCTGGCCCGGGGATGATCCGTTTCGATGTAGTCGGCGCACATGACTCCGAATCCGCCCGCTCCGGTGATCACCGCCACCCTGTTTCCCGTTGCCGGCGGTAGATAGGAGAGGGTCTTGGCGGCGTCGCAGAGCTCTTCGTCGTCGAAAGCCCGCTGGATCCCGTACTGCCGGAAGGCACCGCTCACCACCCTGTCGCTCCCGGCCAGCTTGCCGGTATGGGAGCTGACGGCGGATGCACCGGTCGGGGTCCTGCCCGCCTTGAGGGCGATGACCGGCTTGCGGCGGGACACCTGACGTGCCTCTTCCAGGAATCTTCGCCCCTGTTCCACGTTCTCCACGTAGAGAGCGATGCAGTCTGTCTTGTGATCGGCTCCGAAGTAGGTGAGAAAATCCAATTCGCCCAGGTCGATTTTGTTTCCAAGCCCTATGAAGGCCCGCAGCGGGAAGCCCGTATTGCTGGCCAGCCCCAGAGCCTCTACCCCCACGGAGCCGCTCTGGCTGATAAAGGCGATCCCCCCTCCTTCGGACAGGGCCCGATCACCGTGCTCCACGAAAATCGTATCGAAGCTGTTTTCCGGGACGAATACCCCCAGAGAGTTCGGACCCAGGATCCGGCTTCCATAGCCCGCCGGAATCGCCTTGAGGCGGGCTTCCAGCACCTTGCCCGGCTCTCCGGCTTCGGAAAAACCGCCGGCTACGATGATGAGGTTATCGATGGCCTTTCTGCCGCACTGTTCGGCGATGTCAACGGCCTGTTCCGCCCGCACGGTGATCACTGCCACATCGACACGGCCCGGCAGGTCTTCGATTTGGGCGTAGCTCTTGTGCCCGGAAATCACCTCTTCGTGCGGATTGACCGCATACAGCCTGGCCTTGCTGCGTCTCAACCCTTCGAAGATGATGTTCCCGACCTTGCCCTTCGTGTTGGAAGCGCCCACCACGGCCACCGCTTCCGGATTGAGAAGTTTGTCGATCCTGTTGAAATCATCCTCCGGGGCGCTCATTGCTTCGGGTTTCCGTACGTGCTACTCTCCAGAAATAGTTACCCTATTCTAACTGGATGGCCTCAAAAAAATAAGAGTGGGGGAAGCGCAGCTTTGTTGGTGTTGAGCACGATCGATATCCTCCTCCTGGCAACCGGCGCGCTGTTGCTGGTTGGATGTGCGGCAGCCGGCATCGTGTCGAAGCTTGAGAAGGAGCAAACCGCGCTCCGGCGTTTTCTGGCTGCTGCCTTTAGCGTCCCCGTACCCTTCGTGCTGACCGGGCTGCTGGCCTTTCCCGGCAAGGGGATACTGGGCTGGATCCTCTTTGGAAGTTTTTGGGGTATCGTTGTCCTGTTGATCCTCCCCATTCGCTTCACCCTCCCCCCGCCGGATGGCGTTCCCACAGCCCGAATCGACGAGCGGGATACGATTTTCAGCCGGGCGAGTCTGGAAACGGGTACGGCTCGCTTCGATGAGTATTACCGGCGGCACCCGGAGAATCTGGAGGCGGACAACCGCTTTCGGGAACAGCCCGGACTGCTCTCATCGCGCTCCCGAGAAGCAGACAGATTTGCCTTTGCCGCTGTGGAAGCCGGCTTTATGGCCGAGGAGCATCTGCGCTTTATCACGGATGGACCGGTTTCGGAAGAACCGGTGCCGGTGGATCCCGAACAGATCACAGCATATCTCAGGAATTTGGCCCGGTATCTGGGGGCGCATTCGGCTGGATTCAGCTTTCTCCGGGAAGTTCATCTCTATACGGTCGGAGGCCGTCGGGAGTGGTACGGAAATCCGGTAAAAAACACCCACACCTATGCTATCGCCCTCAGCGTGGAAATGGATTTCCAGATGACCCGTCAGGGTCCCAAACCGGGTACGGTAATGGAGACCGCCAGACAATACCTGCGGGCCGCGGAAATCGCCGTTCAGCTGGCGGATTTTATCCGCCGGCTGGGGTATTCCGCCCGGGCTCACATCAGCAGCCACTACGAGGTGATCTGCCCCCTGGTGGCCCGGGACGCGGGCTTGGGAGAGATCGGCAGGATGGGTCTGCTCATGACTCCACGAATAGGTCCTCGGGTCCGGCTTGCGGCAGTGTCAACCGACCTGCCACTGGTCGTGGATACACGGAGCTTCGACAGCACCATGATCGAGTTCTGCGAGATCTGCCGGAAGTGCGCCGCCGTGTGTCCCAGCGGCTCCATTCCTCGGGGGGCCCGAAGCGAAGACAACGGTGCGCTGCGCTGGAGGATCAACGCCGAGAGCTGTTATACTTACTGGTGTACGGTCGGAACAGACTGCGGCCGCTGCATGGCTGTCTGCCCGTACTCCCATCCCGACAACCTGATGCATAACACCGTACGCTTTCTGATAAAGCACTCGGAGCTGTTCAGGCGATTGGCGCCGCTGCTGGATGATCTGCTGTACGGCGGAACGCCCAAACCTCTGAAGCCGGCTGCCTGGCAGAGGGTACCCGCGAAACAGAGCAAGGATTGAATTCTTAGGGATTGAACCGAACACATATTTATGCTAATATGTTTTTATGAGAACGACGATTGATTTGCCCGACGAGTTGTTCAGAAAGGTCAAAGCGGTCGCGTCCCTGAAAGGGATCACGCTAAAGCAGTTCATCACCCGGGCTGTTAGACGCGAGTTGTCTTCGAACAATCTTCCGGTGAAAAGCCAGCGAATACATCTTCCCCTCGTACCGTCGAAGTCTCCCGGTTCGGTTGCGCTGTCGGCGGAAAGGATTTCTCAGATTCTTGACCAGGAAGATCTAGATGTACCTTCCTGATATCAATGTCTGGTTAGCTCTCACCTTTGAAGCCCACAGTCATCATCCACAGGCCAAATCCTGGTTCGAAGCGATTCAAGACGATATCATCATGTTCTGCCGCGTAACCCAGCTGGGATTCCTACGTCTGGCCACCAATCCTGCGGTTTTTACAGAGGAAGCGTTGACGTCGCAGGATGCCTGGGATTGTTTCGATCGGTTCTGCGAGGATTCGAGAATCGAGTTCACCCTAGAGCCAATAGGATTGGAGCATTTCTTCCGTCGATATACCTCAGAATCATCGTACTCGCCAAAGGTCTGGAAAGATGCTTACCTGGCTGCATTTGCGGTGACCTCCGGTACTCGTCTCGTGAGCTTCGATAAGGCTTTTCAGCGATACGAAGAGCTCGACTGTGTGGTTCTATCTGGTACCTGAACAGACGTTACTTTTCCGGTGGCGTGATCTCGACTTGGTACATTCATCCGCTTTTGCAGTGAACACATAGCCGAATCACTTGACAGAAAAAACAAAATTGTTTAAATTAATAATGATTCCGATTATTATTATAAGGAGCATCATCTATCGAAAAGAAAAGCAGGTACAAGAGGAGCCGGCAGCGGGAGAGAATAATCGAACTACTGCGGAGTACGGGTCGACACCCTACGGCTGACTGGATTTATGATCAGTTGAAGGGGGAGTTTCCCAACCTCAGCATGGGTACGGTGTACCGCAACCTCCATATCCTGATTGCGCAGGGACTGATCAAGAAGATCGATTTCGGAAGCACCTTCGATCGCTTCGATGCCAATGTCGGACCGCACTATCACTTTATCTGTGAACGTTGCGGTTCGATTATCGATCTTGAGTTGCCAATCGACGAGTCTCTGAATGAGCGCGTATCACGGGCTACGCCGTTTGCAGCGCATCGCCACCGAATCGAGTTCTTCGGTATCTGTGACCGTTGCCAGGGACGTGGTTAGGGTGGGAATATATTTTTTGTCTAAATATTAATAATCGGTCCGAATATTAGATGTTAGAGAATACACGTGACGTTGTCACGGTAATAAAACCAATTTCAAGGAGGCCACAAGATGGCAAGAGTCGCACGAGAGATGGTGGAACGGTCGGGGGTGAACGTTGATCAGCTCCTCGAACTT
Source organism: Spirochaetaceae bacterium (assembly GCA_020353535.1). Taxonomy (GTDB): domain Bacteria; phylum Spirochaetota; class Spirochaetia; order SZUA-6; family DRHE01; genus JAFGQJ01. The sequence goes on from CP070696.1 coordinate 2,516,616, forward strand.
CTAGTAAAAAATGCCGCCGCTGAACTTACAACGTTTTACTACTACACGATTCTTCGGGTAAACCTGATCGGACTCGAGGGTGAAGGAATCAAGGAGATAGCCGAAACCGCCCGTATTGAGGACCGCAATCACTTCGAAGCCCTTGTTCCCCGGATATACGAGCTGGGCGGAAAGCTGCCCGCTGACATGAAAGAGTTCCACGATGTGTCGGCCTGTCCGCCAGCCAGTTTGCCTAAAAGTGCGAATGACGTTCAAGCGCTACTCAAGGTGCTGGTCGAGGCGGAACGCTGCGCGGTTCGAGGCTACACCCAGATCTGCAACATGACCGCCGGCAAGGATCACCGGACCTATGACCTGGCCCTGGCAATCCTGAATGAGGAGATCGAGCATGAATCCTGGTTCTCCGAGTTCCTCGGAGAAGGACCATCGGGACACTTCCTCAGACGAGGGGAGACCTCTCCGTTCGTGTCCAAATTCATGAAGTAGTACCGAAACACCGTGAAAGGGGAGCGGTTCATCCTTGGGAGAACTGCCCCCTTTCCCTCTGATCCAAATAACTGACGGATGCACCGCCATGAGAGAAAAAAAGTTTACCCGGCAGGAATTGTCTAGATTCGATGGACAGGAGGGAAGGCCGGCCTACATCGCCTACAAGGGAAAAGTCTACGATGTGACCGAGAGCTTTCTCTGGATGGGGGGACGCCACCAGGCGCTTCACCGGGCGGGGGATGATCTGACTGAAGTGTTGGATACGGCACCGCACAGCGAGGACTTGCTGGAGCGTGTATCAGTTGTCGGGAGACTGGTTCCCTAGCCGCTCCAGCTAGTCACTACTATGAAACGGAGAGCACAACCGCCTTTATTCATTCCGGCATTCGAAGATTGAACCGAATCATAGTCCTTTGTATCCGGCGGCGGGATATCGCACCATCCTCAGTGGCCGTCTAATCCCCGGTACGCTGAAGCTACTGCATCAGGTTGTAGGCATATACCACGTCTGTGCCGAACACGTACAAGAACTCCCGGTTTACGGCGACTCTGGTTGCCGGGCTCGGAGTTGAGAAGCTGAGCACCGTGACCGGACTGATGGGATTGGTTATATCCATCATCTGCACTCCCCCTGCTCCGTTTGCCAGGTAGGCGAAGTTCCCCCGCACCACCACGTCCAGGGCGCCGGCTCCGCCAAAAGGCCCATAGCGGACCAGAGAGGTCGGGGTCGAGACGTCGAATACGTACAACCCATTTGTCTCGTCCGCCACGAAGGCGTAATCGCCGCTCAAAGCCACGGCCACCGCCTGGCCGGTCGTGGCCCCGAAGTTCGCCAGGGCCACAGGCCACTTGGGATCCTGGATATCCACGATCCGCAGGCCCCCCAGACGGTTGGCCACGAAGGCGTAGTCCCGGGTCACTACCACGTCCGCAGCCTGATAGCTGGGGTTGCCTTGGGTGGCCACGGATCCGACCTTGTTCAGGTTGCCATCCCACGACAGGTCAACAACGTTCAGCTGGGACTGGGCTGTGGAAACAAAAGCGTAGTTCCCAAGCACGTCGATGCCGATGGCGTAACCGCCAGGAAGGTTGACGTACCAGGGCGGGATGACCTTGGGATTGCTCAGCGTGCTGATGTCGGTGATCATGATACCGGAGCGTTCGGCGGCAAAGACTGCATAATCGCCTACGACGTAAAGATCCTGAGGCGTATATGAGTCGGTAGCTCCCGCCAAAGTAAGGTTGAACGGATTAGTCGCATTGACAATCGTCAGGGCCCAATCGTTGCGAGTCTCAGTGACCAGGACGTGGTCCTGGTAGACAGCCAGATTCGTCGGGCCGCTCAAGGCGTAGCTGTCCGCCAGAGCAGGGGCGTCCGGGCTGGCCACCCCGTATATCACGACTCCGTAGTCCACCCCGTCGGCCACGTAGGCATAGCCATCCGCGACCGTGATGCCCCGGGCATCCCCGGGAGTCGTATAGGTACGCACCAGGGAGATGTTGGCCGGGTCGTTCACGTCGATGATGCTGAAGCCGGTGTCTCGGATCGTGGCATAGGCCCGGCCCGCCGCCACGTCCAGGGCCTCCACCGGTTCGGAGGTGTCCGGCTGGAGGAAGTCCGTTTTAACAGGGGCTGTGAGAGTCGTGATGTCCCAGACCTCCAGGTACCAGCCTGAGGTGAGGTAAGCGTAGTTTCCCAGGATCTTTACATCGTCAGCGCCTGACATGCTGTCCGACTGCTTGGTAAGCACCGGCGCGGAGGCGCTACCGGTCACGGTGTACACCAGAGTTTTGGCATTGTCGGCCACAAGTAGGATCTTTGTGCCGCTGCGGTCTACAGCCGCCATGTTGTAGGTCTGGACGAGCCCATCTGGATTTCCGATTGTGTCGTAGTGGTAGGGGTCTGGAAGATTGGACTTATTGCTGATATCCACCACGGCGAAGCCGTCATTGAAACAGGCCACGAAAGCCCAGTTGTCCAGCACCGATATTCCCTCGGCCTGAGAGTTGGTAACCTGGATCGTATCCAGCAGAACCGGGTCCGCTGGGCTGGAGATGTCGAACACCGACAGGTAGTCCCCGTGGCTCAGGTACAGATAATCGCCATCCACGATCACGTCGGTGGCAGAGCTGAAGGTGTTGTCCGGCTTGATCGTCGTAATCGGTACAGGGGTGGAAGGCTCGGCGATGCTCGCCACCCTCAGCCCGCCACCCCAGTCCGCAATATAGAGGTAGCCGCCCTTGACCGCTGTGGCGTTCGGTCCGGTTACGGAGGTGTAGTTGGCGATCTCCGCGTCCAGGTAGGTGGGAAAGGGATCGGCGATGCCCTCCGCCACCTGACTGATGGTATCGCTGTAGGTTGCTACCTTGATACCGTAGTAGTAGGCCACCCTTTGGATCGCACTCGTGTCGGTGTAGGAACTCCCGCTCATAGGACCGGATACGCTCTGAAACGGGCCATTGGGGGAGGTGGAGCGCATAACCTCGTACTGCAGATTTCCGGCGTACGGCCGCCAGTCCACCCGGATCTGATTGAAGAAAGGAGTCACTTTGGGAAAGAGGTCGAACTCGGACACCGGTACCGCCCGCTTGACCTCCGAATAGTTGTCGCTGCCGCTGCTCCCGTGTCCACGCAGCAGGAAGCTGTAGAGATTGCCGTTCTTGAGGTTGCCAAGATCATACGGACTGGCGATATTGTCCACCCGTCCTGGAGAGGCGGTGGTCGGAGCCAGTGCCGAAGGCTCGAAGTACAGGGTGTAGCTCGTCACGCTCGGCACGGGATCCCAGCTCAGAATTACTTCCCGATTCCCGGAGACGGCCTGAAAGCTGGGGATGTCGTTCCCCTCGTATACCAGGGGCAGCCGCGTAGTGGCCGCGTTGCCGTTCCAATCCGTGGCCTTGAGCTCGATGACGATATTTTCAGTGAGATTGGTATCGATAGTGATCAAAAAACTGCCGTCGGGATTGAGTGTTGCGTTTTGAGGCGAAGTACGGGCCAGGATTTCGTAGCTGAGGGCATCGACTCTGCCGGCACCGCCTTTGCTCGAGACCTCATCGGTAACCATGCCTTGAATCAGGATCGTTCTTCCGAAGCTAGAGTTTTCTGCCGGGCTGGAGATCGTGATCAGAGGAGCCACCTCGTCTTTGGCGTAGTCCAGAACTTCCAGGCTCAGCGGCGGAGGGCAGGCGGTGAGCAGGGTCAACAGTGCAGCAACGGGTAGAAGCTTGATAGCAGCGAGCAACGGTTTCATAATCATTCCTCCTCTTCCACAAAGAGAATACGGGCGGAGACATCGGCCTGCTCGGCGGCTCGAGCGCCGCCGCTCTCCGCTCCTTGGGCGATGTAGGTGAACGCCTCGGCACTTTTAGGATCCGCTTCTCGGGCAAGGGCATACATCTTTTCCGCCTGCGAGTAGTTACCAAGCTGATAATGAGCGGCGGAGAGATTTAGGAGCACCTTCTTAGACAGGTCACCGCCGCTTTGTGTGCTGTTCTGCAGCTGATTGTAGGCTGTTTCGTAGCGCGCGGCCGCTTCCCCGTAGTTTTCCAGCATGAAATACACGTTGGCCAGATTGACCTGGGCAGCGATGTAATTGGCGTCTATTTGCAGGGCTTGCCTCAAGGCTGTCAGTGCCGGTTCGAAGCGCCGGAACCGAGCATAAGCCACGCCAAGCCGGTTGAAGTCCTCCTTGCTGCCGCGCTTTCGGGTTGCCTCGACATAATCCACCAGAACAGTGTCGGCCAAGCGATCCATATCCCTGTTGAATGCAGTCACGATCTGTTCGCCCCGGCCGTACTGCAGGCCGAGGTCCGCTTCCCGCAAGCCTACGGGGCGGTAGATCTCCTGGGCCCGTCGGGTAACGACGAGAATGCGCTGGTCCGGGAGGCTTTCCACTTCTTTCCATTCTTCCATGCCCCGCCGCCAGGCTTCGGGGAATCCGGCCTTGCCGATCAGTGTAATCTCCACCGGCACCCATAGCTCCCCGTCGACGTTGAAGGTCATCTCCCTGTCGGGGTGAAGCTTGCGGTAGTTCTTTGCAGGTTCTTTTGTGTTGAACACGGCGTAGATGTGTCCCGGTACGGTTATGTAGCCCGTTTCGATTCCCGCTGCCTCCAGAAGGCTGCAATACAGGGCGGTCAGGTCGTCGCAATCGCCGGTATTCCGTGATAGTGTGTCCCGCGGCAGGTTGATCGAATCTACAGCCCGGGGGTCTCCCTGTACTTTGGTGAACGGGGAAACCGGATCTTGCTGGTAGAGGATCCCGATAACGGCCAGGGCGTTGTAAACCTGAACCGCGTATTGAAGGTTTTCGTTGAAGGTGGAGATGACCTGGTCCTTCGCCGCCTGGCGGATAAAACTGGCATAGTTGCGCAAGGCACTGTCCGCGGGAGTTACGAAAGCCGCCACTTTGCGATCGTCGTCCCAGGTAAGTGCCGTTTTATCGTGTAGCTCGTAGGACAGTGACTGTCGCTGCTCCACAACCCTGCCGCGAACCTGATAGGTGGCGATTACCTCACCCGTAAGGGGTGTAATACCTTCGGTCTTGAATATCTCCTGATTGAATACGGCGAAGATCTCAATCTCCCGGCTTTCCCCCGGAGCTAGCTCCAAAATGGCGCCAGCCGGCGTGGGGGAATCCATGTAACCCGCCTGGAAAAAGGAGATCTGCACTTCCCGGAGCGCCTGCTTCTCCGTGTTGGTGATTGTTATCGTTCCCACCGGATTGCGGGCGTAGTAGCTCTGCATGGCCGCAAACAGGGGAGGCATCTCTGCCTCGCTCAGCCGTAAAGCCCGAATTATATTACTGGCCAGGTCCGGATCTATTCCGAGACGGAAGCTTGCGGAGAATCCGATGCCAAAGCTGAGCCCATTGAAGTCATCCAGAGGGCTGAATGAGTACAGGTATTTAACGCTGGGGTGAACTTCGATATTGAAGTTGTAGGAGGGATTCAAGGCAATGCGGGCCCCGGTCTCTACCAGAAGGTTCTCCGTGCCCACCGGACCCTCAGGGGACAGATCGGGGAAGATCGCCTCGGATGCCCCGGCCATGACTTCCGCACCGATCTCGAAGTTTTTGGTAAAACGGTGCGCTATCACCAGTCCCAACTGGCCATACCAGTGGGTGTGATCCCATCGCAGAGGATCTG
>CP070696.1:2522352-2541873 GCA_020353535.1 Spirochaetaceae bacterium
ACTGGTTGGGAAGAAAGTTGGAGATCGATAAGACACCGCCAACGCTGCCCAAATGAAGACAGGGATAGAATAAGTTGGTTGAGCCTGCGAGCACGTAGATCTTGCTTGTGGACTCTATGCCAGCCAGAAAATTATTTGGACCACGGGACGATGAATCTTTCAAGCCCACGATGTTTTCGTGGCCGGAAAGGTGTTTAAAAATTTGTGGAGTGATCTCGACGCCCGCGGCATAACCGGGAGCATTATACAAGATTATGGGGATAGGCGAGCTGGCAGCAACCCGTTCGTAATGTTCGATAATTGAATCTTCGCTCATTCGCTTGTTGAAATAATGGGGTGGTAGTACAAGGTTGAAATCGTAACCCAGGTCCGCTGCGATTCTTGTCTTTTCACTTGTCTGGATAGTGGACTCACAACCACACCCGGCGATTAGCACTTTCCCTGCTTTATTTCGAGCGAATACTGAAAGGACTTCGTATTGTTCCCTTTCCGACAGACTTCTGAATTCTCCGTTCGATCCAAGGACTAAATACCCTTTTATGTCTGTCTGGTTTAATTTCTCGATGTTTCCTTCCAGAGCGTCTGTGAGAAGCTGGTCATTTTTGAATGGGGTTACTGCGGGAGCAAACACCCCCGTTAGTTTTTTTCCCGTTTTGTTCAACGTAAAACTCAGAGTACCAAAGTGGTGTTTTTGTTACTTTGCCGGTACAACATGTTGACAAAGATATCATAATATCTTACCACAATGGAGTATAATAGTCAAATGTGTAGAGCCTGCTATTGGCGACATGTTGAAGAATTCTATTCTTTGGTTCGTAGGCAAACAAATCACCAAGGAGAATCTTACAGGAGGGAACCACAGACACGGAACAAGGGTAAATAGATTCTTCAATCTAGAGTGGTTTATTGCTTTTTAACTTTACTAGTGGGGGAGGTCCTATAATGAAGATTACGGGAGTACAAACACACTTATTGACGTACGAGTACAAACCCAACGACGTTTGGTCGTGGGCAGGAGGTAAAACGCTTCGTCGCAATGCGGTGCTGGTAGAGCTACGATCGGATGATGGAGTCAGCGGGATCGGTGAGATCGGCGAGGCCGCTTTCCTACCGCGTTCCGTGTCGGCGATAGTAGCGGAGCAGTTCGAGCCGATGTTGGTCGGGGAAGATCCGATGAATATCGAAAAGCTCTGGCACAAAATGTATATGCGTTCAAGCCATTGGGGACGCAAGGGAGTGATCATCCCCATCATCAGCGGCATCGATATCGCTCTTTGGGATATGGTTGCCAAATCCTACAATCAGCCGCTGTATCGAGTATTAGGGGGAGCCTGCCGAGCGAGCATTCGCGCATATGCAAGTGCCGGCATGGATAAGCCGGTCGACGAGATGCTGGAAGAGATAAAGAGCTATCAAGAACAAGGCTATACCGCCATCAAGATACGCATAGGGACGGACACAGCGCAGGATATCGAGCGTGTGCGTAAAATCAGGGAATTTGTTGGGGATGAGCTGGACATCATGGTCGATGCCAGCCAGAGTTATACGGATAATCCGTGGACGGACAAACAGGCTATTAGAATTGCCAAGGAGTTGGAGGAATTCAGGCTTTTCTGGCTGGAAGAACCGCTTCACGAGGATGATGTAGAAGGATACCGGCGGTTGCGCAATCAGTCCAACATACCGATCGCGGCCGGAGAGAATGAATATACCCGCTTCGGCTTCCGGCGGTTGATCTCCCCCAGAGCGGTGGATATTGTTCAACCGGATGTAACTCGTTCCGGCGGAATTAGTGAGTGTAAAAAGATTGCCGCCATGGCATCGGCGCATCATCTTCCCTGTGCTCCTCATTCATTCGGGAGCGGAGTTGGATTGATGGCAAACATTCACTTCATTGCATCAACGGCGAACTGCATCATTTTAGAATATGACCGTACAGTCAATCCGCTTAGAGATGAATTACTGCTGGAACCCATCCAGATCGATAAAGGCTATGTCAGGCTTCCGGAAGCGCCAGGTCTCGGAATAAAGAAAATCGAGGAGTTTGGACAACGGTTTCCTTTCCTGGAACAGGGAAAAGCCGTTGATAGAGATGAGCAAAAGCGGGGCCGTCAGCTGACCTGGTTTGATATTTGAGGAGGAGCATATATGACTCTTGAGGGCGTTTTTCCGGTGCTTCTCACCCTCTTCGATGAAGAAGAGGAAATCGAGTTCGACGCGATAGGCAATTTGATCGAAAAGTTGATCACGGGCGGGACAGATGGAATTACCATTTTCGGGTTCGGAAGCGAATTCTACAAACTCTCCGATGAGGAAAGAACTCGCCTACTGCACTATTTTATCGAAAGGGTAAACGGACGGGTTCCGACTATTGTTTCTGTTACCAGCCACAGCACGATAAATGCGCGGAAGCAGGCACAGGAGGCCGAGAAGGCGGGAGCTTCCGCGATCATGCTGTTACCGCCGTTTTTGAGCCGCCCTGACACAAGATCCATTCTTGAGCACTTGCGGGAGGTGATCAAGTCGGTGGGAATTCCGGTTGTTGTCCAGTACGCTCCGGATGAAACAGGGGTCGCCATACCTGCCGAGACATTTCTCGAGTTGTCGTCGCTTTCCAAAGCCGCGGTGTATGTCAAGGTAGAATCGACACCTGCAGGTCCTCTCGTGTCGCGGCTTTCGCAAAGCAGGTTGAAGGTGATGGTTGGGAAGGGAGGGATAGCCTTTTTTGAAGCTCTTGAGCGTGGTGCGGTAGGGGTTATTCCAGGATGCAGTATGTACGACGAATTCGTGACCATATTCAAGGATTATGTAGCAGGCGACAAAGACTCGGCGTTCAGACGGCATAACCGGATTATTCCATATCTTTCATTCACCGATCAGTCGAATGAGTTTTTCTTGGCGGTGGAGAAATACCTACTCACACTGAAAGGTTACATAGGGCGAGTATCCAGTAGACGTCCATGCGTTGAGCTCGAAAATGTGCATAAGCAAATAATACGAGCGCACTTCGACGAATTGAACATTTAACTATCTGATGCTTCTATTGGAAAGGAAGTGTTTCTGATCTGTAGCGAGAATTGAAAATGGAGAGATGCTATGTCGATAGTAAATGCCAAAGAGATGCTGTTGAAGGCCACTGACGGAGGCTACGCCGTGGGCGCGTTCAACATCACCAACCTGATCCAGATGGAAGCGGTAATAGAGGCGGCGGTGGAGCGCAGCGCTCCATTGATCATCCAGACCTCGGTGACCCCGTCGAAGTTCCTCGGGCGGGAGGTGCTGGTGGCCATCTACCGGACGCTGGCTGAAGCCGCGCCCATTCCCATCTGCCTGCACCTGGATCACTGTACCGATGTGGGGTACTGCAAGGACTGCGCCGCCGCGGGCTACACGAACATCATGATCGATGCCTCCAAGCAAGGCTTCGAGGAGAATATTCGTCAGACCCGGGAAGTAGCCGACTATGCCCATGGCCAGGGCGACATCTCGGTGGAGGGAGAGTTGGGAACCGTAGCCGGAGTGGAGGATCAGGTAAAGGTGGTGGAGGATGAGACTCAGCTGGCCGATCCGGCCGCAGCCGTGGAGTTCGTCGAGCGCACGGGGATCGACCTCTTCGCTCCGGCCATCGGAACTGCCCATGGGGTCTACAAGACCTCTGATCCCAAGGTGGATTTCGACAGACTGGCGGCGATCCGCAAGGCCCTGGAAACTGCAGGCCTGCAGGTCCCTCTGGTGGTGCATGGCGGCACCGGGTTGCCGGAGCATACGGTCAAGAAGCTGCTCGAGCTGGGAGGTGCTAAGTTCAACGTGTCCACCGAGCTCAAGCACAGTCTTATCGACGCCACTTTTGATTACCTCCAGGCGAACCGGGGGGAGTACAATCCCGGCAAGATCGACAAGGCGGTCAAGGTAGCAATCAAGAAAACGGTGAACGGCTGGATCGATCGCCTGGGCTGCCAGGGCGAGGCATAGGGGAGGGCAGGCACCATGATCAAGGGTTTCTTCTTTGACCAGGACGGGGTGATCATCGATACGGAGCGGGACGGCCACCGCGTTGCCTTCAACCGGACGTTCGAGGAGTTCGGATATGATGTCGAGTGGGACGCGGAGACCTACCACCAGCTGCTGCAGATCTCCGGCGGTAAGGAGCGGATGCGCCACCACCTCCACGAGAAAGGCTTCGGCAAGCCCGTAGCTGCGGATGAGGAGGAAGAGCTGATCAAGAGTCTTCACAAGCGCAAAACCGACCTGTTCATCGAGCTGATCGAAAGCGGATCTCTACCCCTGCGTCCCGGCATCCGGCGTTTTATGAAGGAGGTCAATGACCTAGGTTTAGTGATGGGTATCTGCACCACTTCCAACGAGCGGGCGGCTACGGCCATCGCCTACAACATACTTTCGGACATCCGCTTCGATTTTGTTTTAGCCGGGGATGTAGTAAAAAAGAAAAAGCCGGATCCGGAGATCTACTTGTTGGCGCTTGAAAAGTGCGGACTCAGGGCGAAGGAGTGCATCGTCATTGAGGATTCCCACAACGGAGTGAAAGCAGCCAAAGCGGCGGGAATGTTCGTAGTGGCCACGACCAATCCCTACACTGAGAGGGAGGACCTCGGCCAGGCCGATCTAGTGGTCAATTGCCTAGGAGACATTGACGGAGAGAAAGGCACACTGACCCGATCGACCAGAGAGCTGTCATTTGACGGTGTGTTACGAGCACAGGAGCTGATCGATTGCTTCAGCAGTTGACTTCTTCAATCAGTGAACACCCTGCACGCCTGTTGAATGATCGCGGGAATCATGCGGCTGACCTCAGAAAACAGACAGCGGGTGTTGCAGAAATAAGGCGCAAGATGCCCGGCATCGTAAAGACGAACTTCTGATGGGGCAAACTCAACAGCAGATGACCTTAGATGCAGCGGAAAATAGGAGCGCTCGTTTCTGTGGACGGGAAGGACTGGGCGTCACTGCTGGAAGTAGAAGGATTTACACTAGAATCGACCGTGGGAACGCCCAGACTCCTCGAATCTGCGTTCAACATTATTGCGCTAGATGCGGATCACGCTCTGGGAATACTCCTAGCAAAGAACAAACTTCTCAAACACTTCGGTTAGCTACTCGATATTGAAGTGGTCGTAGATTACAGCGGTTTTGCTTTCGTCCTGTTCTACAAATTTCTTTATAAATACTCTTTAAATAGAAGGGGGAGGTTAAAAATACTTCGCGACCGGTTCGTCATTCCGGCGACAGGGTCGATCAGAAGGGATAGTTGAGCTTACACATAGGATCATAACAAGTCGAATGGTACCAGCGATTTTCCTCCTTTGTCTGCAGGATTGAATCGATTAATCCACTACGTGACAGCTAATGACAGACTACCGTGGTACCACGCTTAAAAAATGTGTGAGCAAAATTGTGAGCAATATTTTCGAGCAACGAGGTAAAAAGCATCGAAAAAAACGAAAAACGATTCTGTTTAAGTATTTTTACCATCAAAAATTACGCCAATTCACGAAGAGATACGAAGACCGACGAAATTCCCACAACACGTCTGGGGGACGTGTGGCCAGTAATGCAAATACTTTCCAGCGTTAAGAAAAAAAATTGTGGATCGTTAAATTTTCACGAGCCTCACAAGACTTTGTGAATATGTCCTCAATTGATGGCAGTAGTTCTTTTAGGTGATCGGACTCCCAGTGGGTAAATCCCCTCTGGACAGGAGTAATTGTCGGTAAACGAAAATTCTCTGACCATCCCAAATACGCACTAACCTTGATAGGATCACAATAGGGCGTGTTCAGACTCTGTTTCAAAGGGTGGGGTGTAATCCATTCGTCCCGCGGGTTCTTTATTTTCAATATCGACTCACCCAATAAGTGTAAGTAAAATTGTAAGCAACTTTTTCCGAAAACTGAGCCAGGTTGCTGCTAAAACGTGCAAAGCACATTTGACATAATTGTTTATATTTTCTAAACTTATCTGTAATTACGAAAAATGAGGTAAAGACGGGAAAAGCTTTATTTTATTTCAGTGCTACCTTCACATGGTAGAAGTCACTGGTTCAAATCCAGTATCGCCCATAAACACCTTATAAGATAAGGAAATAGAAAGCCCCCAAACCCCAGGGGCTTCTTTTTTGTCCATTGGGTAGTAAGACAATCACTCTTGCTTCGGGCAAATCTTTTACCTAGGCACATACCGGTGCTTGCCGGCGGCTGTTTTCGCCTAGGTAGAATGCCCTATACCAATACTGGTATTTTATCCTCTATCGTGTTTTCGTTCCTACGCATATGCTGAAACTGCAGCGGACTGCGTACAAAGTTTAAAGTAAAAAGAACGAAGGAGGTTCCAAATGAAAAGGGTAACGGGAACGATTATTGTTGTATTTGTCCTTCTCTATTTTGCCTTGCCGTTGTTCGCAGGCGGGAGCCCGGGGAAAGAGCCCGCCGGACCCGTGACGATCACGTGGTGGGCGCTGTCCGGCGGCGGCGGAGCCGAAGACGCCCGCGAAGTGATGCGGAAAGAGGTTATCACCGCCTATGAGGATGAGCATCCCAATGTCAACATCGAACTGACGATACTGGAAAACGAGGCTTTCAAACAGAAAGTGCAGGTGGCGATTCAGTCCGGCAATCCCCCGGATATTTTCCATTCCTGGGGCGGCGGCGTCATGGTGGAATACGCCAATGTGGGCATGCTCCGGGACATCACCGATTTTGTCAAGAGCGATCTTTCCAAGACCATCGGCATCGGCGCGCTGGGGGTCTACGGCTACGAAGGCAAGTATTACGGCGCTCCCTACGACATGGGAGGTGTAGGCTTCTGGTACAACAAGGGCATCTCCCAGGAGTTGGGGGTCAGTGTTCCGGCGACCTGGCCGCAGCTTTTGGATGTGGTCAAGAAAGCGAAGAGCGCCGGCTATGTACCCATCGCCCTCGGCGGCGGGGACAGGTGGCCGGCCCACTTCTGGTGGGTCTATCTGGCCATGAGGATCGGCGGGCAGCCGGCATTCAACGCCGCCTACGGCGGCTCCGGGTCCTTCAAAGACGAGACCTTCGTCAAGGCCGGTGAGATGCTGCTGGAGCTCGCGGCACTAGAGCCGTTCCAGACGGGTTTCCTGGGAGCCACCTACGACGATCAGGCGGCGCTGATGGGCAACCGGAAAGCGGCCATGGAGCTCATGGGCCAGTGGGGCCCTGCGGTGCAAGCCGCCAACTCCGCCAGCGGAAAAGGAGTCGGAGATGAGCTCGCCTGGTTCCCCTTTCCCTCCGTGCCCGGTGGTAAGGGGAAGAACAGCGATGTCATGGGCGGCGGAAACGGCTATGTCATCGGCAAAGACGCCCCCGATGAAGCCCTGGATTTCCTGAAATTCTTCCTACAGGAGAAATACAACGAACAGCTCGTCGAAATCGAGGGCATTATCCCGGTGGTGAAAGGCGCCGAAGACGCGCTCGCGGGGAACGTGAACAACCTGGCCATCGCCGAGGCCGTGGCCAAGGCGGGTTACTACCAGCTTTACTACGACCAGTTTCTGCCCCCGGCGGTCGGCGAGGCGGTCAAGGATGCCGTCGTCGCCCTGCTGGCCGGTAAGGCCACGCCCGCGCAAGCGGCCGCCATGATCGACGATGTCTGGCAGAAGGAAAAATAATCCTAAATAATAACCTGTTGCAGGCAGGAGGTGGGCCGTGGTTCCACCTCCTGCCGACTGCAGAGCGCAGGCCGCCTGTTTGGAAATACATACTCACAGGAAACCCGGACACGTGATACGAGTGAAGTCGAAACAGCGGTATTCCCTCGAGAAGCTGCTGCTGATCGTTGCGCTGATCGCGCCGGCCTTCATCATCTTTACCGCCTTTGTGATCATCCCTGTCCTGCAGTCCCTCCGTTACTCGGTTTTCCGTTGGAAGGGCATCGGCCCCCTGGACAACTTCTACGGCATCAGGAATTTCCTGCAGGCCTTCACGGACCGGATATTCCTGAGCGCCCTGTTCAACAACGTGAAGATCGTGGTCCTCTCCTTACTCTTTCAGCTCCCCGTGGCTTTCTTCTTCGCCCTGCTGATCGGAAGGAGGAGGTTTTTCGGGTCTGTTTTGTTCAGGAGTTTTTATTTCTTCCCCTACGTGCTCGCGGAGATCGTCGCCGGCATCATCTGGAAGTTCATCTACCATCCCCAATTCGGCCTGCCCACGGTACTGCTCCAGTGGCTGACGGGCACGGACATGGAGATCGGCCTGCTGGGTGATCCCGCCCGCGCGTTCGGGGCGGTTTTCGTTGTCATCTTCTGGAAGTACATCGGCTTTCACATGATCCTGTATATCGCCGGCCTACAGGGAGTCCCCCAGGAGCTGGAGGACGCGGCCATCATCGATGGGGCTTCTCGAATCCAGGTGGTGTTCCACGTAATTGTTCCCTGCATCCGCAATACCATCATCATCTCCGTGTTCCTCTCGGTAGTGGGGTCGTTCAGTGTCTTCGACATCGTCTGGGCGATGGGGCAGGGCGGGCCGGTGCACTCCACGGAGACGCTGGTGACCTATCTGTACAACTTCGGCTTCAAGCGCTTCGCTTTCGGCTACGGCAGTGCTGTGGCCATCATCATCTTCCTGATCTGTTTGACCTTCAACGTCTTTTATCAGAAGTTCATCGTGGGAGAGACAAAATGACGGCAGGACCCGGTATGACAGGGAGAAAGCGAAGAGGGCGAATCTCTGCCGGTGCGGCCGCCAGGTTTGGGGTCAGCTGCTTCTTCGCGCTGCTGATGTTCTTCCCCATCTACACTACCATCATCGGGGGATTCAAAACCAACGGGCAGCTGCTGGCGGATCCCTTCGGCCTGCCGAAACCAGTGATCTTCGATCCCCTGAAGGCGGTGTTGGGCCGGACCGGCGTGTTTTACATATTTCTGTTCAACTCCGCGGTCATCGCCGCTTTGACGATTCTGATCGTTCTCGTCTGCTCCATGGCAGCAGGGATCGCCCTCTCGAAGATCCAGTTCAAGGGCAACCGGACGCTGTTCAACTATTTCATCATGGGGATGCTGTTCCCCTTCACCGTGGCCATACTGCCGCTCTATCTCCAGCTGCGGGTGCTGGGGCTGCTGGGAACGCGGGCGGGGATTATCCTTGCGGAAGCCGCATTCAATCTCCCCTTGAGCATCTTCATCTTCACCGGCTTTTTCCGGGAGGTCCCCCGGGAGCTGCAGGACGCCTGCGAGATCGATGGCGGGGGTCTGCTGACCTTCGCTGCCAGAATCATCATCCCGCTGTCCACGCCCGTGATCTCAACGGTTTCCATCATCATTCTCGTACAGAGCTGGAACCAGTTCCTCCTTCCCCTCCTGGTTCTCGATGACGCCAAGAAGTTCACCCTCCCTCTGGGGATCATGCAATTTCAGGGACAGTTCGCTACGGGATGGAACATGATCATGTCGTTCATCACCCTCGCGATCCTGCCGACGGCCGTCTTCTATTTCTCCATGCAGAAATATGTCGTCAAAGGCCTGACAGCCGGCGCGATCAAAGGATAGGGGCTGAGCAATGGATACCCGGACCTTTCAAACGGGCAACTCGAAGAACAGCCATCTCAGGAGGGCGAGGGAACTGGTCTCGAAAATGAATATCCGTGAGAAGACAGCCCAGATGTATGCGGTCTGGCTCAAGATCGACGATGCCGGCCGGATTGCTGTGAAGCAGCCGCGCGGCGGTCGGACTGAAGCCGCCCGCTTGGATCCCTTCGAGATCATGAAAGACGGCATCGGCCAGATAACCCGTCCCCTGGGAACCCATTCGGTGGATGCCGCTCGCTGCGTCCGGGGATTGAACGAGGTACAGAAGTTCCTGGTCGAAAGCACGCGGCTCGGGGTTCCCGCCCTGCCGCACGAGGAGTGCATCTCCGGGCTCATGGCCAGAGGCGCGACGCTCTTTCCAGCGGGGATCAATTACGGCGCCCTCTGGGACGAGGCACTGATGGAGAAGATCGCCCGGGCGATAGGCAGGGAGCTCTATTCGGTGGGCTCCCGGCAGGGACTCGCTCCCGTTCTCGATGTGAGCCGGGATGTCCGCTGGGGCCGCACGGAGGAGACCATGGGGGAGGACCCCTATCTCGTCGGCTGCCTGGCGGCAGCCTATACCCGGGGGCTGCAGGGCCAGGATCGCAGGATCCTAGCGACATTGAAGCACTTCGCCGGCCATTCCTTCAGTGAGGGGGGGAGAAATCACGCGCCGGTGCGGATCGGGGAGAAGGAGCTCGCCGACACCCTGCTGCTTCCCTTCGAGATGGTTGTGAAGTTGACAGATGCGGGCGCGGTCATGCCGGCCTACCACGACCTGGACGGCACTCCTCTGCACGCTTCCCGGGAGTATCTTACCGACCTGCTGCGCAAGCGCTGGGGATTCGACGGTATCGTGGTCGCGGATTACGAGGGGATCTTCCTGCTGCATCAGGACCACCGGGTGGCCGAAGATCACGCGGCGGCCGCGGCTTTGGCGGTGCGTGCCGGTGTGGATGTCGAACTACCGGAATACCGCTGTTTCCGGGAGGGGATCGAGCAAGCCCTGGCGAGAGGCTCCCTGAATATCGCCGACGTCGACCAGGCCGTGCTCAGGGTAGTGGTCCAGAAATCGCGGCTGGGACTGTTCGAACATCCCTACACTGACGAGAGCGCCATCGAGCTGAACACCCCGGAACACCGCATGCTTGCGGCCGAAGCCGCGGCCAAATCCGTGGTATTGCTCAAAAACGACGGTGTTCTTCCATTTAACGACGACGTCAGCGTCGCCCTGGTCGGGCCCCTGGCGGACGACCCACTCTGCATGTTCAACGGGTATTCCTTTCCCGTGCATATCCTCTCCAGCGACCAGGAGCGACAGGAAGAGCACGGGTACGATTTGGGGACGCTGAAGGACTCCCTGGCGCGGCGGCTGGGCCCGAGGCTGATCTATGCCAAAGGCTGCGACATCCTGAAAGAGCGGCCCAAGGAGGCGCCGGTATTTCCGGGGGAGATGAGCCTGGAGGGAGACGTCCAGAAGAGCTACGTGAGCTTCGATGCGGCGGGCATCCCGGAAGCCGTCGCAGCTGCGGCCGAGGCGGATAAAATCATCGTCGCGGTAGGGGACCTGGCGGGCCTCTTCCGCACGGGCACTGTGGGGGAAGGCTCGGACGTGTCCTCCCTCCGCCTCCCGGGCGTGCAGCAGGAGCTCCTCGACGCGCTTTTGGACACCGGGAAGCCGGTGATCGTTGTGCTCGTAAGCGGGCGGCCTTACCATCTCGGCCAGGCGTTCGCCAAGGCCGACGCCGTACTGGCGGCATGGCTTCCCGGGCAGGGGGGAGCGGAAGCCATCGCGGATATCCTCTTCGGCAGAATCAATCCCGGAGGCAAGCTCCCGGTGTCCATCCCCCGCGCGGCTGGGGCGCTGCCCTTCTTCTACAACTACAAGCTGAAATCCCAAGGTACCCCCGTTCAGCCTGAGTTCGGCGCGGAATATCCCTTCGGATTCGGCTTGAGCTATACGAGTTTTGCTTTCGACGATTTCTCCGTGGTGGACTCGAAAGTGCCCATGGAGGGAGATATCCGGGTTTCCTTCCGGTTGACCAATACGGGCGCCCGGGAGGGCGACGAGGTAGTTCAGCTCTATATCCGGGATCTCTACGCCAGCCTGGTACGCCCCCTGCGGGAGCTGAAAGGCTTCCGGAGGATCACCCTGGACCCCGGCGCGTCGGCAGTCGTACGTTTCACCGTCCCGACGGATATGCTGAGTTTTACCGGGCCGGGGAATAACCGCATTCTGGAGCCGGGAGACTTCGAAATCTTGATCGGCAATTCCTCCCGGGAAATTTTCTTCAAAAAGGTCGTTACCCTCGAGGGTGAAAAAAGAGTGCTGACGGAAGACTGGCGCCTGCAGTCTGCCGTAGAGGTCGAGAGGATATGAGCGCCGCGCCCGGCAGGACAGAGCGCCGGCCAAAGGACGCAGCGGCTACCTCTCCCGGCTGTACACCCACTTAATCGCGAAGCGCCTCAGGCTCCCGGCGTTGCGGATGTGCAGCTTGCACTTGATATTATCCCGGTAGGTATTGATCGTTTTCACCGACAGGTTGAGGACGTCGGCGATCTCCGTCAGCCCGTAGCCCTGGCCGATGAGGCCCAGTACCTCGAATTCCCGGTCGCTCAGCCTCTCGACGGAGGGGACGGGTGCTTCGTCGTTGCGGCTGAACATCGATTCCAGGAGCCGGTCCCGCATGACCGCGGACACATAGATCTTTCCGGATAGCACTGTCTTGATGGCGTCCTTCATCACGGAAGCGGCTTCGTGCTTCATCACGTACCCTCGCGCCCCCGCCTTGAGCGCTCTTTCGGCGTACACGACTTCGTCATGCATGGTGATGATCAGTACCAGGATGGAGGGATGGGCGCTCTTCAGGTTCTTGACCAGATCGAGACCGCTCTGTCCTATCAGGGAGATATCCACCAGGGCGACATCCGGTACCCCGCTTTCGAGAACCGTCATGGCTTCCGCAACCGAGCCAACCTCGGCGATGACCTTGTATTTCTTGTCGCTCTCGACCAGGGCAACGAGACCCTGCCGGAATACGGGGTGGTCGTCGACCACAATGAAGGTTACCGGTTTCAGCATAATTACGACCTTTTCCCCAGCGCCAACCTGCAGGCCACCCTGGTGCCCTGCTTGAGCCGGTCGATCGTAAGCTCCGCTCCCACCGATGCGGCACGGCAGCGCATGATGCGAAGGCCCATGCCTTCGTCCGGAATCGGATTCGCGATCCCGACGCCGTAATCGATCACCTCGGATACGAGAAACGTCCCGCCCTTTTTTCCTTCCGGACTCGTCCG
This sequence comes from Spirochaetaceae bacterium, assembly GCA_020353535.1. Classification (GTDB taxonomy): domain Bacteria; phylum Spirochaetota; class Spirochaetia; order SZUA-6; family DRHE01; genus JAFGQJ01. The sequence continues at coordinate 2,535,194 of CP070696.1, forward strand.
CTGTTGGACACCGAGCCGGACGTCGATCCGGTCCGACCCGGAATGCTTGAGCGCGTTCGCCAGGGCTTCCTGGATGATCCGGTAGACCTGGAGTGCCCGGTCGGCGTTGCCGATGCGGAAATCGGGAGAAGCACGGAAATCGATGGTCACCGGGTAGCTTCTCCGCGCCATCTCCACCAGGTCCTCAATGGTGGATGCCAGCCCGTGCTCGGCAAGCCCCGCCGGGTAGAGGCCCCGGGCGATCTGTTTGGCCCGGGCGATGGAATCGGACAATAGATCCCCGATCCTGTCGATCAAAGCCGCCGATGAGGGAGCGGAGTGAGCGATGCCGTCGCGGAGGACCGAGAAGTGCATGGCCACGCCCGCAAGGTGCTGGCAGAGGTCGTCGTGCAGGTCCTGTCCGATGCGCTGCATCGTAAGATTCGATATTTCCAGGACTTCCTGCTCGAGGTGCATGCGCCGTGCGATTTCGCATGCCAGCTCCCGGTTCGTCCGGGTCAGTTCCGCCGTCCGCCTGGCCACTTCCTCCTCCAGTCGGCGTTCGTGGGTTCGTTCCTGTTCGAGAAGAAGCGCCCCCTTGAGAGCGCCCGCGACCTGGTCGCTCAGGGTACCGTACACAGCCGGGTCCGCAGCGCCCCTGGGAAGAAGCATATAGCCCAGTGGTTCGTCCTGGAAAACCAGCGCCTCGAGCACCCAGGAGGATTTTCGCCAGGACGCGTCGACGCAGGGGGGAAGGAGCTGGAGCGTCCGGAAGCGCAGGCCTTTTTCGCCGAGACATCTGTGCATGCGCTTTCGGGGCGCCATGACGAGCCGGGAGCGGGCGCCCACCGGCTCGCCTCCGTCGAACAACGCGAGGAAACCTTCGCCGATCCCGAGCTCCTTGAGCCCGGTTTCCAGGCGTCGCAGCATGTCCGGCATCTCGAAGGCTCCCGCGAGCGAATTGCTCACCGAGAGTGCGGTGGATAGCCGGTCCTCCGAATCGACCCAGCGGGCGGCGTGCAGCCGGCCCTCGGTTTCCCCGATCAGGACACGGGCGGCTTCGAAGAGGGTCCCGTCATCTCGCCTAGCGGCCGGGTGGAGGTCTCTCCTGTGCCGCACCAGGGACAGGTAGTCGTTCCATACTCTCAGTTTTCTCCCCGTCCGGGAGGCGGCGGACAAGGCGTCGTTCAGGAGGGCGATGAATCCTTCACTATCCGGTTGGACCGCCAGGGCGGTGAGCTCGTCGATGATCTCTCGTTCCTCCGCCGTGGCGGAGGAGGGGAGCTCGGTCAGGCCGCTGTTGTAAAGGCGCCGCGGGGGGCAGCCGCAGGACTGCCGGATGATGGGCACGCTGGTGAGCACCCGGTCGCGGGGTTTCCCGCCGTTGAGCACACCGACCAGCATCTCCACCGCCGAGGCGCCCAGCTCGTTCAGGGGCTGCAGCACCGTGGTCAGCGGGGGCGAGACATAGCGGCTCTCTTCGATGCCATCGAAGCCGATCACCGAGACGTCCTCGGGCACCCGCAGTCCCCTCTCCTGGAGCGTGTCCAGGGCGCCGAAGGCCATACGGTCGTTCATGCAGAACAGGGCGTCGAAAGCGACGCCGCGGAGCAGGAGGGTGCGTGCCGCGTCAGCCCCGGAGCGGCGTATAAAATCGCCGTTGGCGGCCAACTTCTCGTCGAAGGGAATCCCCTCCTCTTCGAGGGCCGCCAGAAAGGCGTTTTGCCGTTCATCCGCTTCCGAGTGTCCCGGGGGTCCGCCGATGAGGGCGAACCGAGTGCGGCCGTGGTCCCGCACCAGGTGGCGCACCATACCTGCGACCGCCTCGGAGCCGTCCACCGTGATACTGCCGATGCCCGGAACCTTCAGACCCACCGAGATCTGGGGCATCTTATTCCGGGCTGAGATGAAGGCGGCCAGGTCTTCCGCGTCCAGGAAGGTCGCGATGGTCGTCGATACGACGATCAGGCCGTCGACGTTTTTCTTGTTCGCCAGTCGGTATACCACATTGGCAATGGCCTCCGAGCCGATCGGGGAGTCGATGCGGTGCCCGACGAAACTGATGACGCCTATTCCGAAATCACGCGCCCGGGTCTCGATCCCGCGCAGCACCGCCGTCTGGTAGGCGTCGTCGAGCTCCGCAGTGAATACACCGATCATTCTCGGTTTCTCAGATTGCCGCACTGCTTTCCTTCTCGTACTGGCCGTCATCGTGATTGCAGCTCTCGGACAAGTGAACTCTGACCGCAAGCGGCCTCGATACCATTGATTCTCAGTGAAAACGCGAAAAAGTTCAAGAAATCGGACTGCGGTGCCCGAGGCCGGTATCTTGTATTTCGATTCACATCTACACCAGCTTCGGATCGATCTACTCTCTTATCCAGTGGGGAGCAATCAATAACGAGGCCGGCCAATTTGTTTCCATGCTGAAATAGAGACTCGCGGTACAATTGGTTGCAGGCTTCCCAAGGGGGAATTATGAGGCAAATAATCCGCCTTGTGCTGATCCTGTGTTTGCTTAGCCTGCTTTTGACGCGCGAAGACCCGATCAGGGCATCATCTACCAAAGAGATCCTTTCATTCGCCTTTCTGACTGTGGATAGTCCGTTCCTTGATAGGCAATGGCTTGGATTTATTGATCAGGATTCGCAATAGCGTGTGACCAGATACGTGACCGTTTTGCTGGCGCATTTAGCAGATATGGCACATTTCCCGTACAAATCATTTCATCATAGCACATATGGCACGTTTAGGTCTTATTCACACGGTAGAAGTCACTGGTTCAAATCCAGTATCGCCCATTTTGATATTTATTTAGTAAGCACTTATATAGCCCTCGTTTCTTGAGGGCTTTTTTATTTACATTTTTTTACTGCAAGGCTCTCCTCTGGAAGCCTCTCCCACATTCGGTCGTATACGATTGCAAAGATCGCCAAGCCAGTAATTAATACCCTGCTTACGATAGTCACCGAGAATTGATTCCCGAAGGTATTCATGGCAGGATGGAAAAGGGCCGGCGCCAGGATACTGCCGTTCGTACGATTGTAAAGCCAGACCATAATAATTGAAACCATCAGGTTCCACAAAATACGATTCTCAAGAATCCAGGCTATCTGGTCGCCTCTGCCAATGTCATAAGGCAAATGCCAAGATGCCCAGAAGAACCATACGATCCCTGCTGACACAATAACGGGGCAACGAGCCTGGAGGCGAGGTAGGGCAAAGCCGCGCCAGCCGCTCTCCTCATTAATTCCTCCTGTCAAAAGGAATCCACGCAGGAATTCAAGAAGCAGAACGATTGCTGCACCCTTGAAACCCAAGTCAGCCAGGTAGAATTCGGCTTGACCTCCAAAAAGGCGAGTTATCCCCATACTCAGGAGCGGGATTCCGGGGAAGATCAGAAACACTACCAGATACCATCGCATCGGGCCTCTCGGTTTTAGTATTGTTGAAAAATGCTTGCGAATACCGGGTGTCCTGGCATATGCGCTGGAAAGCACCCAGGCAGGGAAAATCGCGAAGATGCAGCTGATGATGATGACCACTAGCATGGGGTCTAATCCATTGATTTTCCAGAAATACAGTATCTGGACTGTTGAGGCCAAGACCCAAGAAGTGACAAAGGTGATCCAACGAGCCCTGATTCTCTTATTCTTAGGCAGGGGTTCTGCGATACCAGAGATCAGCATCGCGGATAGCGCTGGGCTGAATACCACTGGAAATGCCAAAGCCTCTACAATTTGGTTTCCAGGGAATATAAAATAAATCAGGAAAAGTCCTGGCCAGGTTATAGCGTAGGCCAAAATAAAGAATGCCAGTACCTGATGATGCCTGATCCACTCGGTTATCCTTTTCACCGTATCATCTCTTCTTTCTAGAGGGCCGCCAAACATGTCATGTTCTGCAGTTTTCTGCAGAACCACTCTCAACCGATATTTCGGAGGAACAGAAAATCTACGTGGTAACTGTTAGATAATCCCCTTCCGCTGGTATGGCTCAAATAACAACATTCGCCACAATTCATTCTCTGGGCATTTCCATGAAGTAGAAATGCTGGTATAGAATCCGCAAGTAATGCAACATGCCGTAAACTAATTCGGCCTTCGTGTTGTGGAATGTGCCACAAAATGTGCCACGTTTTAGATGCCCATATATGCTATATATATGATGAATTGAGGGCAATCCCGCGCAAAATCCTCTGAAATCGGGTCATATATGCTCTATATGGAGAGACCACTCTCTTCACACGGTGGAAGTCACTGGTTCAAATCCAGTATCGCCCATATAAAGTAGAAAGTTGCGTTATTGACTGCTCAACATGGCGGCAGCCGTCGATTATCGTAAAAATATAGTATCTATTATTCAAGGTCATTCGGCCGTCCTCACAGGCCGAAATCCGCCCCTGGACAAAATGTTGGCACTGGCACGATTGGCTACCCGCATCTGATCTTTGTTCGTGTACCATGCGCCGCCCCGCATCACCCGACGATCGCTATTTTGGGGACCCATCGGATCGATTTGAGAAGCGGGACTATAATTACCAAACCAGTCCCAGCAAAACTCCCAAGCGTTCCCGCTCAAGTCGAATAGACCCAGCTCATTAGGCATTTTCTGCCCCACGGGATGGATTCCAGTGAAGTTCTTGCTTCCGGAGTTATCTTTATACCATCCGATATCATCTTCCAGGTTACTCCCAGAATATAGATGTTCCCGACTTTTGTTTCCGCCACGAGCTGCATACTCCCATTCCGCCTCCGTGGGAAGCCGGTAGCCGTTCGCAGAGAAGTCACAGAGAATGTTGTTACCGATTCCTGAATAACACGGGGTAAGACCATTTTTGCGGCTCAAGCGATTGCAGTACTCCACCGCCTCGTACCATCTAATCCTAACCACAGGTAGGTCGTCTCCCTCAAACTTGAATGGTTTGCTTTCCATCACTTCTCGCCATTGTTCCTGGGTCACCTCGTAGGGACTCATGTAGAAGGAGCTGCTGATTGTTACACGGTGTACAGGTTTCTCATCATCGCTACCACCGGTCGAACCCATTTGAAAGGTTCCTGCCTCCACCAGTAAGAAGTCATCCGGAAATAGAACCTGTTCTACGTCTTTAAAAGAAGTTGGATCAACCAATATAGATTTTTCTTCCGAAGCTCCCCAGTCGGGAGTCATGTTAAGAGAACCGATCATTCCATCTAGGAGAGACAGATCGGGAATAAAACTTGATGGGGGTTGTGCATTTAGTTCTTTTTCAAAAATACTAAAATATTTTCCAAACTCCTGGCTCGAGATTGAAGTTATAGAATCTGTTTCCACTTTTGGGCGTTTCACTTCAAAGAGTGCAGACACCGAATATGCACCATCCTCTGTTATACCTTGGAATTGATAGTCGATAGTTGTTGGAACTGGCCAAAAAAAATCATTACCCCACCATGTAATTACGCGATATCCCGATCCATTTTTGAAATTGATGATTTTGTAATGTGATTTAAATATGACATTCGCGTGACGATAGGGAATCGTTGGGATACGGCGGCCTGGCTTTCCTCCAGCTAGCAAATCGAGCAATTTCTGGATTTCAGCCTTTTCAAAATCTTCTCTCGCTTTTGATCCCTTCAGTGGGAAAAATTGCATGGACCTCTGATGTTGTTCGGGGGAGTCAAGCAAGTAACCCTCCAACGTGAACGTCACCGATTCTGGCCAACCAAACGGATTAAAAAGGCTATCCGCTTGACGCGTCCTAGCTTCTATTGTCTTAGAAAGGCTTTCATCGTAAGACATTCGTATGCCCCGGTACTCTATCTCCCGTAAAATCCTAAGGTAGTAACCATAGCACCAACCCTCAACGCCGTCGTTGGTCTGGATATGATACCAGTAGTCAAGCATCTTCCCCACCGGGAATTTCTCTTCACTCTGGCCCAGAATCTCGACACGGTCTCCTGTATTTAAAGATCCAAGAATGGCTGCCTGCAAACTACCTTCAGCTCGTATCCTTAGGGCATCTTCGGTTACAACGGCCCAGCGTGAATTCTCCTGGACCTGAGCAGTAATAAAGCAAACCGAACAGACTAGAAGAGTACTGAAAAGGATTGGTGTTTTCATCGACTTACCTTCCCACGATAATGACGGTTTTTGCCGATATACTTTAGATTATACCCCGGCTGTCAACCGAAATTCTAGGTACTGTTTAAAACTCCTGCTGGGCTGGAATATTTTACATGGAAGACAGGCGTAGTCTTTTTGATATGTGTGCCACAAAATGTGCCACCTTTTAGCAGACTATATATCCGATATATCTGAAAAAAGAGTGAATCCGGCACAGATGCGCGTGAAAACTGACTATATATCCTCTATATACGGGGAAAACAATCTTTACACGGTAGAAGTCACTGGTTCAAATCCAGTATCGCCCAATATAACTACTTTTATAATAAGAGTTTAGATAGCCCTCATTGCTTCTTTGTGCATAAGAATTCAGTATCAGTAACTTACAAAGTACCATTTTTTCTTAGTCTCTGATTAATTTCACCCAACTCACTTTCAGTGAGCATTTGGTCAAAACCACTCCCAGGACTGAACCTCGCTGCTTGATAGACAACCTCTTGATACTCTGGCGGATAGGGCGATTTCATCTCTATGACCGCTTCCAGAGCGGCTATCACTTGCTTGGCAACTTCATCTACACTTTTCTGTAGCGTGCCTAA
>CP070696.1:2541973-2604164 GCA_020353535.1 Spirochaetaceae bacterium
GTGGACGCCGGCGGGAATTACCTGGATACGGCCGATTCCTACAACGAGGGCGAGTCTGAGAAGACCTTGGGCGCCTGGTTGAAGGGCCGGACGGACCACCAGGATCTGGTGATCGGTACGAAAAGCTATTTCCCCACCGGGAACGGGCCGAATCGACGGGGACAATCCCGAATCCATATCTTCCACTCCGTGGAGGAGAGCCTCCGGAGACTCAGCATCGATGCGATAGACCTCTATCAGTACCATTGCTACGATGGAGCGATCTCCCTTGAGGAAACCCTCCTGACAATGGAGTGCCTCATCCAGGCTGGAAAGATTCGTTACTTCGGGATTTCCAACTACACACCGTCGACGATGATGAAGATGATCATGATGCAGCGGCAGGCCGGACGGCACCCCATCGCCTCCTTACAGTTGGAATATAGCCTCTTGGTTCGGAGTCCCGAGTGGGACCTCCTTCCGGTATGTGTGAATGAAGGTGTCGGGATCATCACTTGGTCGCCCCTGGGCGGGGGCTGGCTCACCGGGAAGTATAAACGGAACCAGGCGCCACCGGAGAACAGCCGGGTCGGCCGGAAGGACCGCTGGGACGATCAGGAAGAGCAAAGGGGAGGGGATCGAACCTGGCGCATCATCGACACCCTTCAAACCGTCTCGGAGAACAGGGGCGTACCGATGAGCCAAGTAGCGTTGAACTGGTTGAGGAAAAAGAAGGGCGTGACAACGGTTCTCATGGGCGCCCGTACCTCGGAGCAACTCGAGACGAACCTCGGCTGCGCCGGATGGGATATGGACGACGAGGAGGAAGCGATCTTGGATGAAGCCAGCGCCGTCCCGACGCCGTCGCCTTACAATTTCATCCGCCGGTATTCGCGGACCACTGACGACGGCGTGTCCAGCAGCGGTTAACAAACGAGGAGGTCTTCATGCAGTTAATCGGAAACGTCACGGGATTTCAGCATCTTGGAGTCCCAACGCCGGACATCGAAACCTCGGTGCGTTTTTACGAGAGCATCGGCTTTCGCATCGACGTCCGTTCGGAATTGGAGGAGAACGGCGGAAGGACGCGTATCGTCTTCATGAGTTTCGGGTTATTTTGCCTGGAGCTCTATCAACCCGCCGGAGATTTCAACCATACCCGCCTCCCCGGGCCCATCAACCATTTCACCATGGACGTGAGGGACATCGACGCAGCTTTCACCTACTTCCGGGACGGCGGCTACGAAATCATCGAAGACGCGCCGGTTTCCCTGCCGATCCACCGGGGGGGTGTGAGATATTTCAATGTTCTGGGCCCCAGCGGCGAAAAGGTGGAATTCAATCAGTTGATGTGAGGTTCCAGCTGCGGCGCGTCGCCGATCCGGGTTTTATCTGAGCCTCATATTAAAAGTGTTCGCGATGAGACTTGATCCTCGGTACCAAAGTGACGTCCACGGTTCCATGATGATACCCTGACAAGCCATCTAAAATACGCACGCAATGATAGCTCACCGGGCTATCGAATTTTATGTATCGATCTAAAGCCCCCTTCAAACTAGGGAGATTTCATGTTTACGACAAATCTGTGTACGCCGCAATCGCAGGAAGTGTGATCTTGAATATTTGCTGTTGTCAGCAAAAGTAGAAAACCGAAGTGTGAAATTATTCTATTTGAGGTCTGAGATTTGCTCTGAGATTATTCTATCGCTAAACCGGAATATATCGAGATAATCTTATATACCTCAACTTGGCCCATTTGTTTTTTTCATATATAATAAGATCAAACAGGAATATTCGGAACTATGGGTTAAAAGGGCTGTCACCAGACTCAAAATATGGTGAGGGGTGACCCTCGTGTCGGTTCGACTCCGACCGCCGGCAACCTTGCAGCAAACAGTCTGTAGTATTCCAGGGTGTACCAACATCCCGTTACTTCTACTCCGCAGCGATGGTTCTCTGACTTTTAAAGCTCACTCCCGCACTTTTACTACGGCCCTGCACCGCAACTTCATGCCGAAGAAAAAACGCAGTACACCAACCTGCCTTACTCCCTCGTACAAAAGCATAATGCCTGCGAGGGAGAGGACAACGATGATGAGAAACTTCACCAGAATGGGAATCTGGAGCTGTACAACCCAGAAGGCGATCAGCAGAATTATCGGTTGATGCAGCATGTAAAAGGGAAGAACTGCCTCTGTGGCATAACGAAGAAAGCGGCTCGTAGCGCTAAGGTACTTCATGCCCAGTCCAAGTATTGCCAAGATAAAGCACCAGGAAGAGAGGGTGTACTGAAACAACGGACCGACCGCTGCGGCTTGAGTCTTTATGAAGATTCCGCTTTCGAGTAGTACAATCAGGGCAATAGCCAACATGAGGGAAAAAAAGCGCTGCTTGATGATGGTCTGCTGGATCCTCTCATCGGCGAAAATCAAGTATCCGAAGAACATAAGAATGAAGTAGTAAACCATGTTCCAGCCGGCGAACTTCGTGGTCCCGAGTATGCTATCTCGGTCGATATAGATCATGGGAAGGGCCAGCACAAGTCCTAACAGATAGATCATTCCGGGAATCTCCAGGAATGAGCCAAGCCCTCGAACAATCGGTTTTCCCGCTTTGGAATGAAATAGCAGGAAAAGGGGCATAAGCAGCATTGAGAACAGAAACAGCAACATCAGATACCACAGATGCATTCCATGAAAGGCGAAGTTGCCTCCCTCCTCCACGCCATATAAACCTTCGAAGTAATGTGGGAACCACTGGAAGAAGGGTCCGGAGAACTGACCGTGGGTATACCGCTCCAGATACACCTGGTACGGGGCCAGAATAAAGGCGCCGAAGACCAGAGGAACGAGCAGACGTAGTACCTTGCTCCAAATAAATCTACCCGCCTTCTGATAGCCCAGGCTGTACCAGATGCCGGCCGCGGAAACCACAAAGATGGCCGGCAGCATCCACATCTCCATGAATCCGAGAACAGATGCAAATCCGGGAGAGCTCACATCCTTCACGTGCCAGTCCCACTCATGGAACGCTCTACCGCTGTGGTAAAGAAACACGGAAATAATCAGAAGCACCCTCATCCAGTCCAGATCGTAACGTCGCTGTGGTTTGTCTTTTTCCATCTCCTTTACCTCCTAGAATATGGTCTTTTTGCGCCTTTTTCTGTAAACATGACGGATCTTATCCACCAGATCCTCCATGGCGATTCCTTTTTCCACAAACACGTCCACCCCTGCCTCCACGGCTCGTCCTCTGGCGATATCGCTGTGGTGCATCGTGATCATGACCACTCCCACAGACTCACTGTGTTCCCTGATGCTTTTTGCAGCACTCAGGCCATCTGAAGGGGCCATTTTCATGTCCATCAGAACCACATCGGGGGCGAGACGTTTTGTTTGCTCGACAGCCTCCGAGCCATCCCTGGCTTCACCCACCACCTCTATATCGTCTACCAACTGCAGAATCGTACGCAGGCTCTGGCGTACACTTTCCTGATCATCTACGATCAGAACTCTGATCTGTTTCATTGTCCCAATTCCTCCTTCCGTGAATTATGGACTAGATCAGGAAATAGAACATCGAACCAGGGGATGATTTTGTATCGATATATTTATGGATTCCAGAGTACTTCTAGGGGTGTAGATCGAACAGTGTAGATCGTTTTTGTTGGTGGCTGCTCGTTACTTTTCTGAAACGAGGCCGTGTCTATAGGCGTAAATAGCAGCCTGGGTGCGATCGGATAGATCCAATTTGCTTAGAATATTATGAACATGAGTTTTTGCTGTTGTTTCGCTGATAAAGAGAGCCTGAGCTAATTCTGTATTGTTCATTCCCTCGGCGATGAGCCGAAGCACCTCGATCTCGCGAGGTGTAAGATCTTTGGAAATAGCCTCTGATTCCCCCTTGAGACCGACAAACTGGTTCATCAGTTTTTTTGCGATCTCCGGATGTAGGCGGGGATCACCCTTGTGAACAGCCCGAATGGCGTCTGCCAGCTCCGCAGAGGATATATTCTTCAGAAGGTAACCGCTCGCCCCCGCTTTAATTGCGGAGAAAACTTTGTTGTCATCACTAAAACTGGACAATACGATAACTTTCGTCGACGGATTCGTGCTGCTGATTTGCCGGGTCGCCTCTATTCCATCCATCTCCGGCATCATCAAATCCATGAGAATGATATCTGGATTTAAGCGGTTTGTTTGGGCTATGGCTTCGACGCCGTTACTGGCTTGGCCGACCACCTCGATATCCTCCATCAGATCGAGGAAGGTCTGCAGTCCTTGGCGTACAACATCGTGATCATCGACGATCAGGACCGAAATCTTATCCATCTTCTCCGCCTCCACCCTTCGATGTGATTTCGATGGTGATGCATGTGCCTTCTCCCGGGGAAGAGTCTATCTGCAGCGATGCCCCGATCGATTCCAACCGCTCCCGCATGCCCGCCAGACCCAGATTTTTTTCTTTGTCTATGTCTTCAAGTCTAAATCCCTTTCCATTATCCTTCACCTTTACGGTTACCCGGTTGCTCACGGATCGAAGCGAAAGGATCGCCTTATCCGTGTGGGCGTGTTTGAGAACATTGTTCAAGGCTTCCTCGACCACATGATAAATCTGTTCCGCCTCCTCGTCGGTCAAGCGAGGCTGCCCCGAGATGTCCAGAACTACTGCGAATTTATGCTGGCGCTCCATCAGTGTAACGTGGTGGCGCAAGGCAGGGACAAGCCCGTGTTCGGCAACGATTGAGGGGCGCAGCTCGTGGATGAGGGTACGCATCTTATCAAGTGCCGATTGGGCCAACTCCTGCAGCTTGTCCAATTGCGGAGCCACTTGTGTTGAATTTCGTTGTTGGAGAATACGAACCGCGTCGGCAGTCAGGCGCATGCTGAAGATGGTCTGGGAAACCGAGTCGTGCAGGTCTCGAGCCAGGCGATTGCGATCCTTTACCACAGCCAGTTGCTCCGCTTGGGCGGTGTATATCTGCAGCTGTTGGTGGGCTCTTTCCAGCTCAGAAAGAAGTCTCTGGCTTTCCCGGTGTGCAGCCTCGGTTCGGCGGATCAGCACAACGAATGCGCCGACCACGAATACTGCCACGGTATTTGACACAACCAAAGGCAAGCCCCGGCTCCATCCCTGACCGAGCAGCAAGAGCACAGCCGTGACCGTGGCGAAGACTCCGATCCAGCGAAAGGCAGTTTTTCCACTGAAAACATAAACGGCTTGCAGTGCCAGGGTTACGGAGAGGGTGGAGTAAAAGTCCAGGCGGGGCGGAAGAAATGAAAGGACGATGAGGATGCCTGTTTGCACCGCCAGGATGACATGGGTATATAACCGGGATCGATCGCGCAGCAAAGTTTGAATTCCGAGTAAGATCAGGAAAGCCGCCAGCAGAGCGACGACTTTTATCAGATAGGCATCGTTTTGATAGTACAAGAGATAACGCAGTGCAATACTTATTGCAAAGAAGTAGGCGGCCAGGTAGATGACAGCCGTTTTATGCCGGGTGATAAACCTTAGCAAAATACACCTTTTCAGTAAAACCGAAGTACTGTCGAGGTTATCCGCATAAAAATCTCGAGCTTCTCTCTTCGAGGTGAATAACTAAGCCTAAGCTTTATTTTTTAAATTGTGAAGTGTAAGAGTTGATGTTTCTGAGGCATCGCTGCTGGAGAGCGATCCCCGTTTCGGTTCGACTCCGACCGCCGGCAGTATACTATCTACCATAACTGACCGATAAATGTATTAATCTTATCAGGCTCCTGGTTCGTACGCGTCGCAGAGGGTATATAGTCATCGGCAATAGTTTTGCCAAGAAAATTTACGACTATAGCCTCCGGCGCTCGAATCTCTTTGATGCGGTCAGGTGCGTGACCGTCGGAAGGTCGATCCGAAGATTGCCGGGATACATGAGGTGATCATGTCGGATGGAAAGATCCGGATCTTAATTCTCGTTCTATGCATCGGTGGCTCACTCCTTGCTGGAGTCTCATCGCGGTATGATCAATCGTACACCCGTGACGGGCAAGACTCCGCAAGGGAATGGGCTGGCCTCCGGGCGTTGATTTTCGGCACGGAGAGCGGACCCCTTGGAGCAGTCGAGCCGACAATACCGGCGCCGTCATCGGCAACTGGAGAGGTGGCCATCTTCTCAGGTGGTCCGGATTCGTCTGGAGCGCGGCCGAAACATGTCGACGGGGAGCTATCCGCCGAAACTTCCAGATCGCGATATTTGACCAAGACTCCGGAAGAATTACATGTAGAGCAGCTCATCGAAACAGCGTTCCAAAAGTACTTCAGGAGTTATCGAATCGCCGACAAGTCACTGACTCTCAGGATGCCCTTCGGCCTCAACTTTGAGCGCGAGGGTGGTCCGGGCTATTCTCAAACGTTCTATTTGGACGGTAAGGGTACGCCGGAGCAACTTTGGCCGTACATCGATTCGGTACTGGCCTCAGAACAGTTCGCCGGATACGTAAAGGCGATTACCAGCCCCGGCGACAAGGTAATCCTGTTTGAGCTGGAGCGGCAGGCGTACTCCCTAGTCCGGGATCAGGAGTTGTTCGAGTCGCTCAGGCGAGGCTCCTATCTCGGGACTCCGACCCGCATCCTCGTGCCCAGGAACGCCACGGAGCTGACGGAAGCGGACGTGTACAACTACCTCTACGCCGTCGCGTCTGTGGGAGTGGATTGCTCGGGATTCACTTTTTATATCCATGATTCCCTTGCGCGGGCCTACGGTATGGACATGAGCGCGATGCTCGGCGAAAAATGGCGGACGAGCCCGAAACAGGTTGGAAAGCGAGTCGGCCTCTGGTTTTACGATCCTGTAAGCGGGTACACCGAAACGCTCGATGACCGAATCGAGAACCTCAGACCCGCCGACGTGATCCTGTTTCGCGGGAGCGACGGAAGGCTTAAACATTCGGCGGTAATTCAGTCGATCGATTTGCAGAAGGGGCTGCTCCGCTACGTCCAGTGCACCGACTGGGCGGTCGAGCCGGAGCGCGGAGTGCATCAATCGGTGATTGTGTTCGATCCGTCACGACCGCAGGTGAGCCTCAGACACTACTCCGTGATATGGATGCAGCAGGTCCGCCCTCCCTTCGATGGGGAGCTGGAGCCGCGGGACTGGCTGACAGACCGCGATCGCTATGCGTGGTATCCAGCCGCTGGTGGGAGTCTGGTAGTAAGGCTACAGTACCTAGCGGTACTATTTCAAAAACGGGAATCCCTGTTCTATCTAAACGCCGACGGCTGATGTTCCATCCCCGTTGCGGCCTTTGCCGGAGCTGGAAGCGGCGAAATCAGCAGCCTATCGCTTCCTGACGGCGGGTCGCGGCGTGGCTTGCTCTATCGCCCTGAGCACCTCCACGATGTTATCGCGGGCGTCCCCGGCGCTTGCCATGGCGCTGTCGAACCTTTCAGCGCCCATGTCCGACTGCGCTTTGCCCAAAAGCCTCCCGGCCGCATCCAGTTTCGAGCGCAGGTTGGCGGTGTTTACCGCAGCGGTCCTGGGCAGAGCGGAAAGCTGGGATTGGGCGGATTGCAGAGTACTTCTCACGTCCGCGATCATCTTGGTGACGTCGGCACGCAGCTGCGCTTTTTTCTTGTCAGCCTCAGCCTTGGCCTGATTGGCAGCGTTCGTGGCCTCATCCGCCAGTGTCCTGGCAGTGTTGAAGTTACGGAACAGTATGAACTTATGATCCTGAGCCGACAGCTCTGCGTTCATCCTTTCCATGGCTTGTTTCGCCTGGTTCCAGGCCTCTGGGGCATACTGCTGGGCACCGGCAGCTTCCGCCGCTTCCATGGCAGCCTCCGCCTGCTGTATCTGTTCGTCGGGGGATTTGGCGCAGGAGATTACGAGTAGAGCGACAACGATCGAAAAGGCGAAAGCAAACAACCGCTTCATAGTTCACTCCTTCACGGAAAATATCCGCATTATGGACCATACAGCTCTATCTTATAACAAATTTCGGCCGTCTGAACTGTTTCAATTAACGAAGCAGGGGTGAAGCAACCGGTAGACGGGCCAGACTCAAAATATGGTGAGGGGTGATCCTCGAGTCGGTTCGACGCCGAGCGCCGGCAGTTTACCAAAGCACAAACAGAATCCCCCCGGCGGTATACACGACCAGGCCATAGAGGCTGAACAACAGCCACGAGCCCAGGGGCGGACCGTTGAAGATGCTGTACGTTAGAGTACCGGTAGCCCCCATTCCGACCCAGACAACGGCTCCGGCCAGGGCCCCCCGCCACCAGCTCGATAGACCCAAACCGGAGATCAGCACGTTCAGCACGAAGGCGGCCACCAGAGCGGCGATGAAACTGAAGACGTACATCCCCGCGTTAGACTGAAGCTCTTCCTGTTTTTTTCCGATGATGCGCAGCCACAGCCTGCCGAAAAAAGGTCCATACCACAGTGTTCCGAGGATCATGTTGAACACCGCCACGACTACAATCGCGATCCAGTTAACCTGAGCAAACTCCATTTTATCCCCCTCCTAACCCCGGTGTTTAACTAATATATAATCCTTCGCTGGATCGTGACCACAAGAAAAAACACTTCAAGAGTCGAGTAGGACGGTGATCTTACTCCCCGTCTCGCTGAAGGAAACCTGATCCGAAAGACTGTTGATGATCGTGAAGCCGTGCCCGCCGATTTCGCCCCGCTTTTGAGTCGAATCCAGCTTCAACGAGGTGGTTCGGCCGTTTTTCACACTGATCCCCGGTCCGGAATCTTCTACCTCCAGTCTGAATCGATCCTGGCCGAGTGGAAACAGCCGAAAAACAACCTCCTTTTCTCTGTCATTCTGATTGCCATGCACGACGGCGTTCTTCAGCAATTCCTTGGAAACGAGGAGCAGGTTGGTGGGATCTACAACTTTTAAATACTCGAGGATATTGCGAATCATCTCCACCGCGATATCTACGAAGGTGATATCGGAGTTGAATTCGAGAAAGAGGCAATCAGGTGTCACGGATAATAGAATCACCATTACAGCTTTGCAATAGCTATGCCAAAGAGGATGTGTTTCTATTTTCTTGTGAAAAAGAGAGTTAGGTTAAATACATTACAATCGCCTGGTGTGTCGGGATTAACAAACAGCAATGTGGAATGTACATGCGACAATCCCGCTGCGGCCATGAGCCCTTCTAGGAAGGTTGCAGGGAATCACCCTCTCTGCTCAAACGCCGGCTGAGAGCCGGAGGGCTGATGCCCAGCAATTTCGCCGCTTTGGCCTGATTGCCGCCGCTCCTGCAGAGCGCCTCTTCGATCAGAAAATCCGTAGCCTGCTTCAAGGTGGGGAATCTGTCACCGATTGCCAGAAAATTTTCATCTTCCGACTGGGGAGCCACTGGCACGCTGGTGCCCAAAGCCTGCTCGAAAGAGTGGAGAGAGAGCTCTCCTGTTTTATGCCGACTGACGGCATCGAATATCATCGAGCGTAACTCACGGACATTGCCCGGAAACCTGTACCTCCGTAGTAGAGCGTACAAGCCGCGGGGAACCTCGGGAAGGCTCTTGCCGTATTCCTGACAAGCCTGTTGCAGGTAGTGCTCGATCAGGATGTTAAGGTCATCCGGCCGATCCCGGAGCGGGGGCACATGGATGTGGTGCGTTTGAAGCCTGTAATACAAATCTCGTCTGAACCCACCGTCCAGGACCGCCTTTCGGATATCCTGATTCGTAGCCACGATGATACGTGCGTCGGTACGCTTTGCCAGATCTGAACCCAGAGGATAGTATTCCCGCGTTTCCAGCAGCCGGAGCAGCTTAACCTGGGATTTCGGTTCCAGGTCACCGATTTCGTCGAGAAAAAGGGTTCCCCCGGCAGCTGTGCCGATCAATCCCTTACGGTCCTGACTCGCCCCGGTGAAGGCGCCTTTGGCATGGCCGAACAGGGTATCGGAAAGCATCGTATCATCCAAACCAGCCACATTGACCGCAACAAACTCCCCCTGGCGAGCACTGATAGCGTGAATCGCTCGAGCAACCAGTTCCTTACCGACACCGGTCTCGCCGGTGATCAATACCGTTTGGTTGCCTTTGGCGATCGACTCCACATACAGCAGGACCGCCTTCATTCGCTCGTCTTGAAAAACGATCTCGGCAAAATCCTCCGAGTGTTCCAGGTCCTGACGCACAAGGTGGTTCCGCAGGGTGATGTTTTCCCGGCGCAGCTCCTGGGTTTCGATGGCCCGGCTCACCGTGGCGATGAGCTTACTCTCCTCGATGGTTTTTACAAGATAATCAAACACTCCCAGTTTCATACAACTCACAGCGGTGGAAACATCGGAGGTGCCGGTGATGATGACAACCGGTACTTGCGGATATTGCTCCCGGATCTGCTGCAGCAGTTCCTGTCCCGACACATGATGCATGGTTAGGTCCAGAAGAACGACGTCGAGCTCCGTACGGGAAAAGATATTCATCACCTCCCGACCATCCTGACAGGTGATGATGTTGTTGATACCTGTGGATTTGAGAATGCCGCTCAGATTGAGCAGGATATAGTACTCGTCATCAACGATGAGAACCGGATTACGGGGATATAGGATATCGCTCATTGATCATGTCTTCCTTTCAGCGTCAACCGGGAAGAATACCCGCACGGTTGTGCCCTTTCCCCGATCGGAGTGAAACTCCAGCTCCCCGCGGTGATCTTTAATGATCGTTGAAGTCACAGACAGTCCGAGCCCGGTTCCTCCCTCTTCCCGTTTGGTTGTGAAAAAGGGATCGCAGATTTTTGCCAGGTTTTCCCGCGGGATGCCCTCACCCTGGTCGCGCACTTCCAGCACCACCCGGTTCCGCCTTTCATCGTAGTCGGTGGAGATCGAAATTTCCTGACTCCTTTCGGCCAAAGCCTGACAGGCGTTTTGCACCAAGTTGACCACCACCTGTTCGAGGCGCTGGGCATTCCCGTGGATAGCGGGAATCCTCGGCGAAAGTTCGACGGTCAATCTGTCCGTGGCTTTCTTCAGCATACTGTCCAGGAGAATGAGTGAGGATTTCACGATCAGGTTCAAATTCACGATCTGCGCCATGTCCGCTCTGTCCTGCTTGGCGAAATCTTTCAGCCCCTGCACGATGGAGTCGATCCGCCGTGCGCTCTCCACAATCCCACTGTAATGCTCGCGAATGTCCTTGCCCAACTCCGAGTAGTTTATCCCTCCAAGCAGAAAATCCCCTTCCCTTTCGAAGTAGTCGTCCAATATGGTCTGTACATCCGGCCAGGTTTTTTGAAGGAGCTGGGCTCCCATCATCACGGCCTGATTCGGATTGTTGATCTCATGGGCTACACCTGCAACCAGAACTCCCAGAGAAGCGAGTTTTCCGGCATGGATCAACTGCTCCTGCTTCTGTCGCATCTCGTGCTCGGCCCTCTCCCGCTGCCGGATCTCCTCTTCCAGATCGGCAGTCCGCTCCCTGACTCTCCGTTCCAGATCGGCGTTCAAGGATCGTATTTCTCTTTGGGAGCGGTTGATCTCCTCCACCATGCGGTTGAACGCCGCCCCCAGACTGGCAAGCTCGTCCCGGGATGTGATCTTGAGTCGGCGCGAGTAGTCCCCTTCCCGTACCGCATCCGTCACGGCGATCAGCTGTCTTACCGGCCGGGTGATGGCATGGGTCACCACGATTGACAGAGCTACGGAAAGTACAGTGGCTATGGCTATGGCAATTACGAGCAGGGTCGGTGCGGCAGTCACAAAACCCCGATCACTCCCTCCCACCGCAAACCTGCTGCTCAAGGCAACCACGGTATCCAACGTATGCAGGGTGTCACCCATCTCGGAGCGCATAGTCTCGATCATGGCATCGGTCCGAATTTTCAGAGCCAAACCGTCACTATACAATTTTAGTAATCCCGTCTCCCCGAACACTCCGGCTGCCCAGGAGCGGTAGGTCTGGGATGTTTGTCCAAGTGGGGATGTATTGAAGGCGGCGGTAGCCTCTGTAATTTGTTCGTGCAGGATTTCGATTTCCATCTCCGCAATCCCCAACTGTTGAGGCTCTTCGATTGACAGATACTCCTTGAGCCTCAGGCGGATCTCGAGCAGAAGCTGCTGGAAAACCGCTAAAGAGGAAAGCAGAGAGACCCGGGAAACCTGCTGATCCGCCGTGAACGATCTTCCAGCTATAGATCCGAGCGGATTGTCCCCGATGAGCGTCTCCGTCGCCTGTTCCAACCCGGAAACCAGCTGGAACCAATCCCGGTCAGAAGCGGCCAGGGATTGACGGTACGTGTTTTCCGCCCTCAACTCTTCGATGATGGCGTTGATGAGGCCGTGGGTCTGTTCCTTCAGCTCGTTCTGCTCCTCCTTGAAGCGCTCCAGGGTTCCCAGATACATCTCGTCTTCAATGCCTCTTCTGATCCTGTTGAAACTGCGGTCGAACTCCTGAACGGTCCGTGTGAAATCCTGGCGCAGCTGCAGAATATCATCGATCTCCTTGTCGTAGGAGAGCTCCTGGGATATGAGGACCGCCCTGTGAACCTGACGGTTCAAACCGGCCAGGTCACTGCTCGGGGAATCAGCACCGCGGGAAACAGCTCCAAAGGCAGCGAGTACCCTGTAGATGAACAACAGGCCGATACATCCGGTAGCCAGGGTTAGGAAGGTTAGCAGAAGGAACGCCAAGGCAATCTTTTTTCGAACGTTCATAGTCTTTATTCCGCAAATTATACACCGCAAGGAGGGTTGCTCAAATAGGGGTATGGGGTGATCTCGGACTTGATCGATGTTGATCCTATATTAACATATGTTATTTCATCTTCCCCACCCACAAACTTCCTTTCTCTTTTAAATCTTTACTATATAGGTAAATATGGATCTACCAAGAATTGGCATGATTCTTGCTGATTTATATGTGGAAAGAACGGCCATGGAAATCACATTTTGGGGATGCAGAGGCTCCATACCCACTCCCAGCAGGCTGAACGTCAAGTACGGCGGCAACACCTCCTGTGTGGAGGTACGCCTGTCGGATGGATCTCTGATCGTCTTGGATGCGGGAACGGGGATCCGCAACCTGGGTAAACATCTCATGCAGAATCCCAACGGCGCGGATATCTACCTGATCCTCACTCACCCCCATTGGGATCATCTGATGGGATTTCCCTTCTTCGCTCCCGCCTACTCGAGCCGGTACAAGATCCACGTCCGGGGTGGCCCGATCGCCAAAGAGACGGTGCAGAAATACCTGGACCACCAGATGCAGCCGCCCTATTTCCCGGCCCGGTTTCGTTCGATGAAGGCTCAGTTCGACTTCACCCACGGCATCCCCATGGTCAAGCAAATCGGTGCGGCGGAAGTGATACCGATTGCCCTCAGCCATCCCAACGGCGGTTACGGGTACAAGATCGTGGAAGGTCAAAAGAGTTTCGTATTCCTGACGGACAACGAGATCGACTACGACCACGAAGGCTCGCTAGCCCGGTATGAGTACACCAACATCTGTCGGGATGCGGACCTTCTGGTACACGACGCTCAGTACACGGACAAGGAGTACGAACAAACCGAGAGCTGGGGGCATAGTACCTACGGTTCAGCGCTCCGTTTGGCACTTCAAGCCAACGTCAGGCGTTTCGGTCTGTTCCACCACGATCCCGACCGGGACGACCAGAGTCTCGACAGAATCCTGCAGGCCTGTCAGAACGAGATCGCCCACCAGAAAAAGAGTATCTACTGCTTTGCAGCTCAAGAAGGGACTCGTATGCGCATTTAGCTTTGGTTTCACAGGAGAATAATTCGCTTGAGACTCTTCTTTCGAGGAGAGTTTTGAATAAAACCATGATTCACAAGGAGACAAAGATGAAAATGACAAAACAAACATTGCTGTTCGGCATAATAACCGCATTCGCCTGGTTAGCGGCCGGCTGCGCAAGCGTCGGTGAAATTGCGGTCCCTGCGGAGCTACCGGAGGTGACCTACATCTCGCCGAAGAACGCCGATGGTGTACAGGATGAACTGTCCGTACCCTTGGCGATTGTTGAGGGGGAACTGCGGAGAGTCAAGGGCTATCAGCTTACAATCACCGATGCGGAAGACTCCACGGTGCGCGTCGTCGAGGGATCTGTATCCGGGGGGCTGAAAGGGCTGTTCGGGAAGAAAGATCAGGCGGGAGAACGATTGCTCATCTGGGACGGCCGCTCGGACGGCGGAGAGTTCGTCGTTGACGGGGAGTACCGTTACCAGCTCGAGGCTTGGGGCGCAAGGGACATTCAAGCCCGCAGCCCGCTTCTGACAGTAGTTGTAGATGATACACCCCCCTATGTAGAGCTTTCCTACGCCTACGCCGTGTTCTCGCCCAACGGGGACGGACGCCGGGACACGCTGACCATCAATCAGAGACACTCTACCGAGGAGGAGCGCTGGGACGGGGAGTTCCAAAACGCTGCCGGTTCGGTCGTGAGAAGCCTAAACTGGTCGGGCAGATTGAGTGACTTCAACTGGGAAGGGGGCAACGATTCCGGTACTGTGAGCCCGGACGGCAAATATAGCTATCTGGTGCGCAGCACCGACTTGGCAGGCAACAGTGCCTCGTACTCGCTGACAGACATCACCATCGACACTCGGCCCTCCTCCATCACACTGGACATCGATCTGCGATCGTTTTCACCGAATGCAGACGGTAAGAAGGACCTGTTGCGTTTCTATCCCAAGCTCACCCGCAGCGAAGACGTAGTGGAATGGCAGTTGGAGGTTGTGGACGAGGAGGGTGATGTAGGGCGTACCATAGCCGGCAAGGGCGTGCCTCCGGGAATGATCGTGTTCGACGGCAAAGATGCCAAGGGACAGCGACTCTCCGACGGATTCTATCTCGGCGTGCTGAGCATCCTGTATGGGAACGGGGATAATCCGACGGCCCCTTCGCCGCAATTCCAGATCGACACAACCATGCCCAGGGCGGCGTTAAGCGCACCTCACCTTATCTTTTCTCCGGACGGAGACGGTCGTAAGGATACCTTGACTATCCGGCAGTTCACCAGTGTGGAAAAACTTTGGAACGCTGAGGTAGTGAACGGTACGAACCAACCCGTTAAACGGGCTTCCTGGCAAGGCTCGCTCCTGGAGGTTACCTGGGACGGTACGGATGATGCAGGCCAGAGAGTGCCAGACGGAAGGTATACCTACCGGGTCAGCTCTACCGACGAGGCGGATAACGCCAATGTAATCGAGCTCAAGAATATCAGGGTCGATACCCGGCCGACTCCCGTGTCGGTCAGCCCGGGAACGGGAGGCTTTTCTCCCAATGGCGACGGGATAATGGACAACCTCATCCTGAACGTCAATGCGGGACAGCAGGAAGAGATCGAATCCTGGACGCTTACTCTCGTCCAGCGCGACAGGACCGTGAGAAAGACCTTCTCCGGGGGAGAGGACTATCCCTTGCCGACCAGGATCAGCTGGAACGGCCGGGGTGATGATGGGAAAATCACAGAAGGCATGTATCAGGCCCGGCTTAGCGTTGAATACGAGAAGGGTAACCTTGCGGAGTCGCAAAGTACCCTATTTCAGCTCGATATCACGCCTCCCCAGATCAGTCTGAAGTTCTCCCCGCAGCCCTTCAGCCCGGACGCCGACGGGGTAGACGATGCACTCAACATCCGCATCGAGGCAAAAGACTCAAGTCCGATCGAAGACTGGATCGTGAAGATCGTGGATCCAATGGAGCACGATTTCGCCTCATTCAGCGGAAGAAGCATGCCGACTAACCTCACCTGGAACGGTCGCTCCAGAGACGGGGAACTGGTACAGTCCGCCGAAGACTACCCGGTGTACGTGACAGTGCGGGACAATGTCTGGAACGCCGCCACGTTACGCTCCGTCATTCCCGTGGACGTACTTGTCATGCGGGAGGGGGATAAGCTCAAGATCATCATCTCCAGCATCTACTTCAAACCCTACACGGCTGACTACACGGATAAGAGCGCTATCGATCCTGAACGGGTGGAGAAAAACCTCAAGACCCTCGATCGCCTGGCGGAGATCCTCAAGAAGTATCATGACTATAAGATCCAGTTGGAAGGACACGCGGTCATGATCTACTGGGACCAGCCTGCAAAGGCAAAGATCGAGCAGGAGGAAGTACTGCTGCCGCTGTCCCAGGAGAGAGCCGGGGTGATCAAAACGGCTCTGGTACAGCGAGGCGTGCGAGCGGACCGCATGAGCATCACAGGCTACGGCGGTTTATACCCGGTGGTTCCCCACGGCGACCTTGACAACCGTTGGAAGAGCCGCCGTGTCGAGTTTATTCTGGTGAAGCAATGATAAGTGCAACTGCCAGGATTGATTGACGTTTAAAATCAGAGGAGCGGTATCAGGATTGAAAAGACCGCTCCTCTAGGAGATTCCCCTCCTACGGCCAGGGGGACCGCAGGTCGTACGGTCCCCCCAAGCCGTTTTCCGGTTAAAAAAAGAACAGTCTTCCGCACAGAAGGAGAAGAAGATAATGAGAGGTATAAAAAATCCGTTGCTGTTGTTGCTTATAACAACGGTCATCACAGGACTGGTTGGTTGCGTCACCGGTCCTATGGCAGTAAAGCCCACTACCAAGGCGGTTGCCGTCATCCAGCCACTTCAGGATAGCGGTATCAAGGGCATCGTTACCTTCATCCAGGAAGGAAGTGGCGTTCGGATTGTGGCTGAGATAACCGGCTTGCCTCCAGGAAAGCACGGTTTTCACATCCACGAGTTCGGTGACGGCACTGCGGCGGAGGGTGTATCCTTGGGGGGTCATTTCAACCCAGCCAACACCACACACGGCGGTCCCGAGGATCAAGAGCGGCATATTGGCGATCTTGGCAACCTGGAGGCGGACAAATCCGGCCGGGCAAAGTACAACCGTCTAGACACGAGAATCGCACTGCACGGCCGCAACTCGATTATCGGACGATCCGTAGTCATCAAAGAAAAGGTCGATGATTACAAAACCCAGCCGGGTGGAGGTGCCGGACAACGCATCGCCTACGGAATCATTGGCATTTCCTCACTGCCATTCGGAGAATGAGGAAATGGCTTATAAATACAATCGCTTTTTATGATCTCTCGGTAGTGTTTGTAGCTCCAGTTGGATAAATCCGCCACCCGGCAAAGCAGCGGACTCCTGGCCGATCTGGCCGCTTTCATTCTCCGGATCAGCCAGGGCTCCCTTTTTGCGTTGTATCTGCTCATCGTCTGGTTCTCGGTATTTCTCAGCGCGTTCATCGACAACGTCCCCTACCTCATCGCCATACTTCCGGTAGTTCAGGTACTGACCCCGAAGCTGGGAGTGGATCCATACCTCCTGTACCTGGGCCTTCTTTTGGGAGCCAGCGTGGGGTGAAACATCACTCCGATCGGCGCCTCGGCGAACATCGTCGCCATGGGCATATTGCGCAAACAGGGGCGTTCAGGTCCGTCCGGTTCTCCCGCTTTGCAGAACCCTGGCAAGAAACACTGCGAGTCCCAGACCGATCCCTGCGCACCACAACCACCAGGGGTACCCCTGGGGAACGGTACCCTGCAGCACCGATCCGCTCTCCCAAAGGTAGGAACCGACAACAATCAGGGCGGCTGCAAGACCCATGAGCCAGTCGAATCGGCGAAAATCGACGGAGCGCCCCTGAGACTCAAGGTGAGTTACCGTCACGGCTGCGGCGATGAACAGCAGCGAGGTTAAAAGCGGAGAGAGAACCGGGCCCACCCAGGGAAGGGGAATGAGAAATAGCACATCCCAGTCGAGGAGAGTGGACGGCCAATCCAGAAGGACCTTGAGCCAGAGGTAGTAGAAGATATCCCAGATTCCGAAACAGTAGAGAAACAGGAAGAAGCGCGGTTTGCGCATTTTCTCCGCCAGGCGAGAGAGCACGGCAAGGACCACGATCGTGGCGAGTTCCCGCCCCGCTTCGATCAGCAGGATGGGCAAGCCCAGCCCCTTCAACGGGAAGGTAAAGCCCTCCGGATAATACACGGTGCGCAGATACACAACCACTGAACTTTCGATGTAGGCGAAGGCGATCGCGAAGACCGCGCACCAGCCGTATCTGCACCGCCAACTGTCCGTCGGGATCACGAGCTAATCCTATCACGATCGCACCCGTGACTGAACATCTACCTGAATGAAAGCGGGATTCCCCTCATCCCGCAGCGCGGGTGGCAATGCCATAACCGGCAACCCCCCTTGACCTTTCGGCTATGGAAACATAACATAATACTTAGTATTACCGGGGAGGAAGCGATGTCCAATTCCGTGAAGCACAAAGACGAGGTAATCACCTTCAAGGTGGAGCCTCAGCTCGCCGAGGTCCTGAAGCGCATACCCAATCGTTCTCAGTTCATCCGTTCCGCGATCCTGAGCTCCCTGGACCATCTCTGTCCGCTGTGCCAGGGTCTGGGCATTCTCTCACCGGACCAGAAGCGGCATTGGCAGGAGTTTTCCGAGCATCACGGCATCCGGGAGTGCAAGGAGTGCGGTTCCGTGGTCCTTGTCTGCAGCGCGCGCTAAAGCTTCCGGCGTGAACAGGGGGCGAAAACCGCAATGAAGATCGACTGCAGGTGATCGAGCATCGGCGGCAGAGAGCAGATATGAATATGGATAAAAAGACAATTGCAGGCTCTGTTTTCCTGGTGGCGGCACTGCTGGTCGGTCTGGCCGTTCCGGTCCCCGGCTTCGCGGGCGGACGAGAGGAAAGTGGCGAAAAGACACTCGGTGTCTTCGTCAGCATCCAGCCTCAATCCTATTTCATCGAGCGCATAGGGGGAGAACGAATACGGGTGGAAACACTTGTAAAACCGGGACAGGATCCCCACACCTTCGAACCGACCCCGCAGCAGATGGCCCGCCTGGCCGAAGCCAAAGCTTTTTTCCGCATCGGTGTCGAATACGAGAACCCCCTGATGCCGCGGATCGAGAGCACGATGAAAGGAATCGTGGTGGTGGATTGCCGGGAAGGCATTCACCTGCGGAAGATGGAAACGCAGGGGCATGATGAAGCTGAGCAGGAGGGGGAGGAGCATGAGGAGGAGTACGGGGGCACCGACCCCCATGTGTGGCTGAGTGTGCGTAACGCCATCCGCATCGCCGGCACGATGCGGGACGCTCTGGTAGAGTTGGACCCGGAAGGCAAAGACAGCTACGATCGAGGCCATGACCAATTGATCGAAGATCTGCAAGCCCTGGACCGCCGCATCGCTGCGATCCTGGCACCGGTGAAGGGAAGGCGATTTTTTGTGTTTCACCCATCCTTCGGCTACTTCGCCGATGACTACGGCCTGGAGCAAATTGCGGTGCAAATCGGCGGAGCCGAGCCGAGCGCCCGGCAGCTGGCTCGGCTGATCGAGGAAGCCAAAACGACGGGAGTTCGGGTAATTTTTGTCCAGCCCCAGTTCTCGCAGAAAAGCGCGGAGACCATCGCCGCGGAGATCGGCGGAGCGGTGGTGCCGATCGATTCCCTGGCTCGGGACTATATAGACAACCTCGAGAGGATGGCTCGAGCCATAGAGGAGGGATTGCAATAGAACCCGTCATTACCGTACACAACGTCAGCTTCTCGTACAACGGCGAGCCGGTCCTGAGCCGGGTGTACTTCAAGATCTTCCCGCTGGACTTGGTTAGTCTGATCGGGCCCAACGGCGGCGGCAAAACGACCTTGTTTCGCCTGCTCCTCGGCCTGCTCAAACCCGGTCGCGGGACGATTAAAATATTCGGGCAGCCCCCCGAGCGGGCCCGCACTCGGGTTGGTTATGTGCCGCAGTACGCCCGCTTCGATCCACGCTTCCCGATTTCGGTGGGGGACGTGGTGGCCATGGGAAGGCTGGGAAACCTGCGCACCGGTCCCTACCGGGCAACGGATCGCGAAGCGGCCCTACAGGCCCTAGAGGAAGTCGGCCTGGCCGACCTGCGCTACCGACCTTTTGCGGATCTGTCGGGGGGCCAGCGGCAGCGGGTGCTCATCGCCCGCGCCCTGGCCTCCAAGCCG
Organism: Spirochaetaceae bacterium; assembly: GCA_020353535.1. Lineage (GTDB taxonomy): Bacteria > Spirochaetota > Spirochaetia > SZUA-6 > DRHE01 > JAFGQJ01. Next base: position 2,561,914 of record CP070696.1, read on the forward strand.
GAACTGCTGCTGCTTGACGAACCGACTGCCAACGTGGACCGGACGGCGGAAGCCCGCTTGTATGAGCTGCTGCGCAAGCTCAATCGCCGTTTGACCATTCTCATGGCATCCCACGATGTGGGCTTTGTGACAAAGTTCGTCAAGCAGTGTCTGTGCGTGAACCGCAACGTGATCCTCCATCCCACCGCCAAGCTCGACGGGGGCATCATTCGCCAGCTATACGGAAGCGAGATGGCAGTGGTCCGGCACGATCACGAGCTGCCCGCAACGGGTGTTGAGGACGGGAATGCTTGATTTCTTTCGGGACGCAGCCCACTACACCTTCCTCCAGTACGCCCTGATCACAGGAGTGCTGTCCTCGGTGGCCTGCGGTATCGTGGGCAGCTACGTCACCGTGCGGCGCATCAGCTACATCGCCGGGGCTATCGCCCACTCGGTGCTGGGCGGCATGGGTGCCGCCCGCTACCTGCAGCGGAATCTTGGCTGGAGTTTCCTGAGCCCGATTCACGGGGCCGTGTTCGCGGCTCTGCTTTCGGCGTTCATCATCGGCATGGTCAGTCTCTACGGAAAGGAACGGGAGGACACGGTTCTGAGCGCAGTCTGGGCCATCGGTATGGCAGTGGGCATCATCTTTATCACCCGCACCGCCGGCTACAACGAGGATCTGATGAGTTACCTGTTCGGAAACATCCTGATGGTCCGCAAAGTGGATCTGCTGCTGATCGTGGGGTTGGATCTGCTGGTGGTGGCGGTGAGCTTTCTGTTTTACCACCAGTTGGAGGCGATCTGCTTCGACGAGGAGTTCGCCCGGCTGCGCGGGGTCTCGGTGGAGTTGTTCTACATCCTGCTGCTCTGTCTCACCGCCCTGACCGTGGTCACCCTGGTCCAAGTAGTTGGAATCGTGATGGTCATCGCCCTGCTGTCCCTGCCCGCGGCTGCCGCAGCCTTCCTGACCCGACAGCTGTGGCAGACGATTCTCGTAGCCACGGGCTTGAATCTGCTTTTTATGGTCGGTGGCCTGGCCCTGAGCTATAGCCCTGATCTACCCGCCGGAGCCACCATCATCATCCTGGCAGGGGCGGTCTACCTGCTGGTGGTCACACTGGGACCGCTTGCCAGACGCTTGAGCAAACAAAGAAGGATTAGAAAAGGTTGAGAAATCGGGCAGGAATCAAGCCCCGTGTGGTGCAGTTCCGATATGGCGGTGGGGCACCAGGGAATGGGGCTTTTCGAGCCCGTGCGCCTGGAGCAGGCAATCATCGGCCAGCACTTGGCGAATCGGTCCGTCGGCGTTCATCCGGCCTCCGTCGATCAGCAGCACCCGGGGACAGATCTCCAGCAGGAACTCCAGGTCGTGGGAGGTCACCAGCAGAGTCTGAGGTGCCTGTTGGAGGATGGTGATGACCTGCCGGCGGTTGCGGCTGTCCAGGTTCGAGGTCGGCTCGTCCAGGAGGATGGTGTGGGGATTCATCGACAGCACGGTCGCCAGCGCGACCAGGCGCTTCTCTCCGCCGGACAGGTGGTGCGGCGGGCGCTCGGCCAGGGCGTCAGCGCCAACGATCTTGAGCGCCTCTTGCACACGATCACGGACCTCGTCGGCGGGCAATCCCATATTCAATGGCCCGAAAGCCACATCGTCGAACACCGTGGGGGAGAACAGCTGATCGTCCGGGGACTGGAACAGGTAGGAGATACAAGGATTGAAGCGGCCCGCTTCGATTAGACGGTCGCTCACGGACACGATACCGCCGGTGGGCCTCAGGATCCCGCAGAGAAGCAGCAGCAGTGTCGTCTTGCCTGAGCCGTTGGGTCCCACAATAGCTACCCGCTCTCCTGAGTTCACGATAAAGCTCAAGCTCTGCAGCACTTCCGGTCTCGAGGGATAGGAGAAGGACAGATCGCGGACAGCGATCGCGCCGGCTAACGCTGCCGAGGATGGGGAAGAAGCGGCCTGTTTTGCAGAGGGCCGGGCGGCTCTCATCTCAGCTCCAGCCAAAGCAGCAGGCACACCCAGACTGCGGTAAGCACGACGGCGAGCAGGTCAAGGGGACGGCGGTGCAAGCGCTCGAGACTGTGGAATCTGCCGTCGAAACCTCTGAGGCGCATGGCCGCGGCCACCCGCTCGCTCTGCTCGTAGCTTCGAAGCAGCAGAGTCACCAGAATGCCGGCCGTAACGCCGACGTGCCGCAGTCCGCGCTGCAGGTTGTAGCCCCGCAGCCGGGCTGCGGTGAGGAGCTTTCGACTGTCCTCGAGGTACAGGAAGATGTAGCGGTAGGTAAACAGCAGGATGGTCAAGAGGATAGAAGGAACCTTGAGATTTTCCAGGCTCTGAAGCGCTGTGTTGAGTCTGACTGTTGCGAAGAAACCAACGAATAGGAGGATGACGGTAAGCGATTTGACTGCAATGCGAGCCGCGGCGGTCAGGCCGTCCCTGTATAGATTGAGGAAACGCCATGACCACAGTGCTTCCCCCCCTGCGGTGAGAATGAGCACTGGAAGCATCAGCACCAACAGCAGAAGGGGTGCCTTCAACATTCGAATCACAAAGCGCAGCGGCAGACGGGACAGCCCGATCAGCACCAGTGCGCCGAAAGCGGCTGCGGCCAGGGCTGAGGGTTTGTTGATGGAGGCGCAGACCAGCATCAGCAGGAAACCCGCTGTCAGTTTGAAACGGGGGTTCCAGGCATGAACCGGTGAGTCCAGATGAGCGTACCTTTCGAATTCCACGGTTTGCATTCGTTTCGATATATGATCTAACCCTGGGAGCTCTGCTTCCTCTTGACCAGGAAGGAGGGGGAAATCATCTCAGGTTTTACCCGCAGGATTTGACTCACAACGATGAAGGTCACCGCACCTTCCAGCAGGGCCAGCACCCCCTGGGCTGCCGAGAAGAGAAAGCCGATGCCGGTCAGCTCCTCCCCTGACAGCCGCAGCACCAGGAGCACCAGAGCTGCGCCTACCAGTACGGCCAGAGCCGCTGCAATCCCGGCGATGAGACTTCGCAGGGTGCGTCGCTCTCCGAGCAGCAACCCGATTCCCGAATAGGCAGAAGAGGCCAGCAGTGCAGGTACGGCGAAGATGACTGCATTCACACCCAGGGTGGACAGGCCTCCATGCTGGAACATCACCGCCTGAAAGAACAATCCGGCTAAGAGGGCCAGAACCGAGGGTGTGCCCAGCACGATCCCAACCAGTCCGGCCAGAGTCAAATGTACCGAGGTAATCCCGACCTTGAAATGCAGGAGCGAGGAGACAAAGAAGGCCGCCCCCATGACCGCGACCTTCGGGATTTCATCCCGCCGGATAGTTTTCAGGGCAAGGGCAGTCAGGCCGGCGGCAACTGCGTACCCGCCGATGATCACCCTGCTGTCCAGCACTCCTTCGGAGATGTGCATCATTGCTCCTTGCGGCGGCGGAAAAACAAGGCCGTGGCCGCAAAACCCCAGAGCACGCAGGCCGCCATAGCCAGCTTCTGCCAGTTCGAGAATCCTCCAGTGCTGCCGGCCGCTGAGGCGGATAGCATCGACTCCTCGACATCCAGGTTGATGCGCAAACCATGCCCGCCTTCGGCCCGCACCTGGAGCACCCATATCCCGGCTCGGTCCGGTGCGAAACAGACTACGCCTCGGCTGTCTGTGCTCGTGGTCAGCTGCGGCTGAGTCTCCCCTGGTGGAAAAATCAGGACCGGGGCATAGGCCATGGGCTGTCCGCTGTCGAAGCTGGCTCGCACACCCACCACCCCGCCGGCGAGCAGCTCGTACCCGGCACCGTGGCTGAAGGCGGGGGCGGTGCTCAGCATATAAATTAGCAGCCAAAGGCCCCTGAGCAGCCAGCAAGCCGGGAGTGGTTTTCGCTGCGGGCCATTTGGATTGATCATCGAATTAACTGCCATTTTGTAGAAATTCCCTCGAGGACTGTTGCGATACCTCGCAGTGTCCCTCCCCCAAGTGACCCAGAGTCCACAGCGCCTGTACCAGAGCAGAATAGTCCTCGGTATCTTTCAATTCCGCTTGAGAAACATCCACAACGCCGCCGCTGACATAAGCGTAGAAGAAGTCGAAGCCCACCGATCCCGTGTTGATGTGATCATCCTCCCCCGCACCGCTGTCCCCGAACACGTGATCGAAGTGAAAGGTCATCTCCACCTCGGTTGTCGATCCGGATTTGAGGAGGCCTTTGAGTTCCTCCCCGACATACCCCTCGCGGCCGTCGAAAATCATCTCTTCGTCCAAGCGGATCGTAAAGGGAACGTGCAGACCCTCCCGGTCGGCCGAACCGATCATGACGATGGAAGAGCCGGCGTACGGACCGTCAGAGGCCCGTCTCAGAGCAAAACGCAGGGACTGATAGTTGGCCGGGGGTACCCCTTCCGCGCTGCCGATGAAAACGGGATCGGCCTCTCCGCCTCCTTCGGCCAGATCCACCCAGTGGGCTCCCTCCAGTACAACCTGCCTATCCTTATCGGGGACATAGGCGATGGGCGACAGGATGTTCACGTACAGCTTCTCGAAAGAGATACGCCAACCCTGCTTGTCCACGAAACCATGACGGACGAAATCCTCGCCGTTGGCTGTAAAGATGATGGAGCCCGAGGTTTCGTCGGGGGGGAGCTCTGACGCCGGAACAGCGGCAGCGGGAAGGTCAGGCGCGGTGTTTTCGACTACACCGCGGATTTCATCACGCCCGCAGCCGCTCAATCCGGCCAGCAACGCTGCTAGAACAAAAACCACAGGTGCAACGATCGGCCGCCGCCTCATGATAGGCCTCCTTGCGCGATTCCTCTTTAGTAACACGATTCTACAAAACGTAACACAGTTCTTTGAAGCAGTCAAGGGGGGCGACTAGTGTGCTGCCCGGAGGATCCGGAGGATAATAAAGCTCAGGAACTCCGGTTCACCGCAGAACCACGCCGCCGCAGAATAATCAGAATAATCCCCAACAAGACCATGCTGCCGGCTACCGCGGCGGTGAGAAAAGCGGGGAATACCTGAGGACCGACGGATTCGAAGAATTGGCCAATCAACCAGGGCAGGGCCATGGCACCGAGGGAACTACCGACCATGAAGAATCCCGTAACTCCGCCTGTCATGTGCAGGTTCTCGCTGGCCAAGGTGATCGTGCCGGGAAACAGTCCGGCCAGGGATATTCCGTAGGCCGCGGTAGCGATCCAGGTTGCCCCAGTCGACTCGGGCCAGATCAGCAGCACAAGCAGGCTCAGCAGAGCACCGATCACACTGCCGGTAAGCTGGTCCTTGGCTTTCACCTTCAAGGCCAGGAAGATAGTGGCCAGCCGACCGAAGGTGAAGGCTCCCCAAAATGCAGAGGTCAGGTAGCCTGCCGATACTTCGTCGGCCAGCCTCCTGGTAAGAGCGTAGGTATAGATCCAGGCTCCGTAGGAACTCTCCGCAGCAACATGAAGGAACATGAAGACCGCGATCAACAGAGGCAGCAGAATCCGGCCTGCCGGTACGGAGGCTCCATGAGGAACCGCGGCTGCCTTCGGACTGGCTTGGGGAAGCAGAAGAAACGCAGTCGGCACGATCAGTGCGGCAATCAGCCAATATCCAAGGCGAATGCCCCCGCTTCGCTGGATCACCTGCGCGAGTATAAGAGGAGAGATCAGGGCGCCGAGCCCGAAGAACAGGTGCAGGGCGTTCATCAGGGAACCGATCTTGGGCGGCTTCGTCCACACCAGCAGTATGTTTCCGCCCACATCAACGGTTCCCTCAGCTGCGCCCAGCAGAAAGAGGACGGCCACTAGAAGGCTTAGAAGCGGGATCACGGGGACCGCAACCATGCCCGCGGCCATGACCAGCAACATAGCCGCCATTAGCGGATTGCCGGCGACCCGGTCGTACATCCGTCCTCCGGCGAACGATCCGATCAAATATCCCAATCTGTGGGCGATGAACAGGGAGCTGATCCCTCTCAAAGAGGTGCCCACGTTTCTGGCCAGATAGGGAAGAGCGGGACCAAGGGTGGCCGTGGTCATTCCCAGCACGACATAGGCAAGGAAGTAACCGCTGATAAGAAGAACCGTGGGTCTGATCTGTTTTTCCACTTTATGATGTTCCTTGCTTGTCCTTGATGCTCCGCTGGGGCTTGCGAAATATCTGCCTGGATCTCAGGGCAGAAAGTCTTCCCGAACGGGCGTGAAGGCGTCGGCCAGCCGCACCGAGGGGGTCAAGGTTTGGATGGCGTGGGGGACATTCGGCGGTATGGTCACCATGTCCCCGGCTTCCAGAGTTTGCTGCTCTTCCCCCAAATAGTAGATGACCTTCCCGCTGACGATGTAGGAGACCTGTTCATGGGGATGGGCGTGCAGGGGATCCGGCGATTCCGCCGGTCCGTCCTCAAAGTCGAAGATCACCATCATGAGACTGTCGGTGTGAACTGCAACCCTCTTCCTATCCTGACCAAAGACTTCAGCGTTCAACTCCCCACGTTTGTAAAAGGCCATACGCCCTCCTTCTGGTAGACGATTTTCCCACCGACAATGGTCATCTGAACTCGGATATCCTTGATCGCCTCAGGTTCTATGCATAACGGATTCTCTGACAGCACCGTAAGGTCCGCCAGTTTCCCGGACGTGATCGAACCTTTTTGAGACTCCTGAAACTCGGCGTAGGCGCTGCCCAGGGTGTAGCAGCGCAGGGCTTCGGCGGCGCTGATCCGTTCCGGTCCCGACCGATTGACAGCATGGTGGATACCGAGCAGCGGGTTAAAGCTGGCCTCTCCGGGCATATCCGACCCGAAGGACAGATGAACCCCCGCATCGAGTAGGGATCGGTAGGGATAGGCTCGGCGGGCGCGCTCCTCCCCCAGCAGATCAACGTCCTTCTCCGGTGTAGCCAGCGCCGAGGGCTGGGCTGATACCAGGATTCCCAGCTCCGCGAGTCTCGGGATATCGCGGGGATCGATCAACTGAGCGTGCTCGATGCGCAGCCGCAGATCCGCAATCCCTTTGTACCGGCGGGAGAGTGTTTCCACAGTGTTGATCAGCTCGCGAGTGGTGCGGTCGCCGATGGCATGAAAGGCCGCCTGGCGCCGCTTTCTCACCGAACGGCTCAGATACCGTTGTATGTTCTCCGCAACACCGGTGGCTATTCCGTAGTTCTCGGGTGCCTCACCATCGGCGCCGGCATAGGGCTCGAGCAACCAGGCGGTTCGAGTGGAAAACGTTCCGTCCACGATGTGCTTCCACAGTCCCCTTCTCACCCAGAGATCGTCGAAGTGATGCAACCGCATGGCGGTTGCCAAAGCGGGCTTCATGCCGAAGAACCAGCAGGATACCCTGACCGGTAGCCGTCCATCCCTGCGATATCGGTTGAGCAGGCCTAAGGTGGCGGGATACCAGGTATTGTCCTGCACCGAGGTGATTCCTGCTTTCGGCAGTTCCTCCAAGGCGTGTTCCAGCAACCCTCGTTGAAGGTCCTTACTCCTATACAACCTCGAGAACAGGGCCCGATGAATGGGAAGAGCTGCGGTATCCCGTAATATACCCGTGGGAACTCCCTGCCCGTCCCGCTGGATCTCACCTCCCTCCGGATCCGGCGTTTTAGGGCCAATGCGGTGCTTTTCAAGGACTCGAGAGTTCACCCAGGTTCCATGTCCGGAGAACTGGATGAGCACCACGGGATTCTCGGGAAAGGCCTCGTCCAGGATGCGGCGATGCGGGTCCGGACAGCTCGGATAATCCCAACCCGAAGCGTAGAGGATTTGTCCGGGTTGAGCATCTCCGCAGCTCTCTTTGAGAAACTCCACGATTTGCCGGGCATTCATGCCCCGCAGGTTGGGGCGAGAGAGGTGCTCTCCCAAGCCGATGAGGTGAAGGTGGTTGTCATTGAATCCGGGGATCACGGTGCGACCCTGCAGATCAATCCGTTTTGCCGACGGGGAGCTTCGGACCTTCGCCGCCGCCTCATTGCCGACAAAAGTGATACGCTCGCCCTGGATGTGCACCGCCTCGACCGAAGACCGATGCGGATCGAGTGTATGGATTACACCGTTGTACAGCAGCAACTCACTCATGGTGCTCCAGCCGGTCCTCCAGTTTTTCTGACAAAGCTACGGCTGCTCTCGGTTTCCGGCGCCAGACCCAGTACAGTCCGCCGATCAGGATCAAGTCGACTAGGACCCGCAGCCAGACCACCGGCTGGCCGAAGGTAAAGCAGAGCAGGGCAAGCACAGAGGCGATACCCACCACTAACGGCTGCCACCACCTCCTCCGTCGCACGTACGAAACAGCGGCGAAGATACCGGTGGCCAGGGCCAGAAGCCAGACCGCAATCTCCAGCGGCTGCACGTAGGGCGCTTCGATTCGTCCCTCCCCCCGATCCTTGATGCCCTGCATCATCTTTCGTGCCATCACGAAGCTGCCGGTAGTCATTATGAATCCTACCAGGGCGTTGCCATCCAGCTCTCCCGGCGGTTGGATACGGAAGCGGGAGATCAGCCGGGTGCGGTCAGGGCCTTCCGGAAACACTGCCCAGATCCAGGTCCAGCCCAGCGGGAACTCAGGGTCTGCGCTTCCCAACAGCCAGCTTCCCTCCTCCAGGGCGTAGACATTGAGCATTCCCCCTTCGATCAATTGATCACCCACCCGGGGATTCTGCAGCTGGGGGATGATACGGTCGGCATTGACGTACATCCGTTCCCCGGCGATTAGGTTCTCGATGAAGGTGTAGCTGTAAAAGGCTCCACGTACATCTCCGATCTGGGCGATCCAGGGCCATACGCTTTCCGGCGGGACTTCGATGCCGATCCCGTGGGTCATCATTACCGCCGGATCGGAGAGCAGTTCATCCCCCGGCAAGGTGCGGGCGGTCTCTTCCTCTGTGGCTCCCCAGGTTGGAATCCAGGGGAGAATAATGGAAAACGCCGCCACCAGAAAAACGGTCAAGCCCGCCAGGGCGGCAAACAACCGAATCAGTTTTGCACCTCTAGTCATCAGGGAACTCCTGTGCAACTCTTTATACAAACGCGGCGAAATTGTAAAGCCGGCTTTGCTGAAAAAGTGTCTACTCCGACCTGATCATTTTGCGATAGTTTCAATAACGTTGTGCTATATATTGAAGCGAGAATTAGCTGAAATTCTGTTTGAAAATTCGCTTGGGCTGGGGTAGAATTGAAGCAACATCAAAACTCAGGGGAGGGATGCATGGCTGACTACGAAGCCTATTGTGTCAAGTGCAAAGCAAAACGCATGATGAAGGACGCGCAGGTCGTCACCAACAAGCAGGGTCGCCGCCAGGCCAAAGGTATCTGCCCGAAGTGCGGCACCAAGATGAATCTGTTTCTGAAATCACAGTAACACTTTAGCACACGGGGCGAAAGTCCTCGTCCCCCCTTCAGAAAAAGGGCAATGGGCAGTCCGATCTGAAGGGAACATATTTTTCTCACCTCCTCGTGGTCTTGAAGGGTAAATAGCGCTTGCAGAGAGATTTTCCCATCATCGAGACGTGGGTGGATCAACCCCAAAGGCGGTGGATCAGAGCGTGAAGCTGCCGGCGAAAATCCTCGAAGACGGATAGGTGTTGTTTTCCGCCCAGATGAATTCGATTGGTCAACATTACACTAATCAGTTTGCCCGCCGGCTCTATCCATACGCTTGTTCCGGCGGCTCCTGTGTGGCCATATGACTGATCGCTGTACAGCGGACCAACCGGAGAATCTTCGTCTTGAATAAAAAATCCGATGGATCGTTTTCCACCGAGGCCTGCGGTCAGGCAGGTGCGCATCAATTTAACCTGATTCGGCGAGAGCAGTCGATAGCCGTTTACAACACCGTTGCTTTCAAACAGGGAGGCCATCTGCAACACGCTGGCGGCAGTGGCGAACAGCCCGGCGTTGCCTCCTTCTCCGCCCAGACAGTAGGAGTTCCTGTCATGAACCTGCCCGCGAATCCAGCGCTTCCTCCAGGGGCAGTATTCGGTCGCGGCGATCCGGCCCCACAGCACGACGGGAGGGTTGAAAAACGTGTCAGCCAGACCACAGGGGGCCGCCACGAGCTGGGCGAACAGCTCCTGCAGGCGAGCCCCTGTCACTCTTCGGAGAAACTGACCGAGCAGCAAATAACCGGTTTGACTGAAAGCCACCTGCTTTCCCGGGGGATCTGTGGGTTTCACCGAAAACAAAAGCTGAACAGCTCGGTCGTAGTCGATGCTGCGGGAATCCGGAAACTCCCTGGACAGATCCGGCTGCAGCGGTAGTCCGGCGGTATGCAGGAGCAGCTGTCCCAGCGTGATATCCTTGCTCTCCTTCGCGATATCGGGTACAAAGCTGCCGATTGTCTCACCAACACCGATCTTCTCCTGTCCCATAATCATCACGCACAGCAAGGCGGTGGCAAGGGGCTGGGTAATTTCGGACAGATCGAAAATCGTATCCTCCGCCATGATCTCCGATTCCGGCTCAAGCTGTTGCGATCCCCTCACACGGGAGAAAACAATCTTGCCTTGCTTGGAAACCAGAAGAACGATCCCGGGAATAAGGCTCTGCTCGATTGCCCCTTCGATCAGGGACTCGATGTTGTCGGATCTCGTTTCCATGGTGGCCTTGGGAGGACGGACGCGTCTATACGATTGTCGATCCCCCTTGGATCCACTGTATTCGATTATTGCCGGGATTTCAAATTCCAAAGAAGCAGAGTCTGAGGAATAGAGATTGAACGATCGTGAATGTAGAAAAACAGTCAGATTTGCGACAGAGCCAGGTTGACGATCAATCCCAGAATATAGAAGCCCCCGGCGTGACGGTTGAAGTACATTGCCCAACCCACGTACCACAGCGGCCATACGGGCCAGCCCTCCGGTGGTAAGGAGGGCCGGGGTGCACCGAAGTGCTTCCAGGTTTTTACGAGTCGGAACAGGGCGAGAAGGCTCAGGAGAACACCCGGGCCCACGATGCGGGTCACCACCAAGGCGGCGATGAGAACGTAGAACAGAACGAAGAGAATCCTTGTCAAGGTTCGGGAGCCCCTCTCGCCGAGAAGCACGGGAAGGGAGCGGAGGCTCGCGGCCCGGTCCGCCTCGAGCTTGTCGATGTGCTTTCCCACCAGTACCGTGGCGACGATCAAGCCGTAGGGAAGGGCATGCAGCAAATAGACCGGATCCCAGCGTCCGGAAGCCACGTAGGCGGTACCGGCGATCATCAGAGGACCCCAAACGATCAACGAGGCCAGTTCGCCAAGGGCGAAGCGCTTGAGAAATCCGGTGTAGGTAAGACTGAGCACCAGGCCGGAGAGAGCAAACACCAGTACGGGCCAGCCGCGGGCGAAGGCCAGGGTCACCATAATCGCCGCGTCCAAGGCTAAAAGTATCAAAACGGCCTGAATCAATCCTCTGGAGGTTGTCAATCCGCCAAGCAGGGGATGCACGCTGTACTGCACCCTCGGGTAATTCGCGGTATCCACCCCCCTGCGGCTATCCGTCCAATCGTTGAGCATGTTGTTCGAAGCATGAGCGAGTAACAGACCTGCGGCGCTGAGCAGGGCGTAGCCCCAGTGAATCGCTCCGTCCTGAAGAGCCACCAGCACGCCGATAACCGCAGAGGTGAGGGTCATGGTAAGCACGCAGGAGCGGGATATCACCAGCCAGCGGCTTAACGCGTCGGAGCGCTCCACAGCCGGGACGTTACAGCCCCGAAGCGCCGCCATCCATCGACTTGGGTACTCGAGCAACCTTGAGTTTCGCTTTGTCTGTTCCACGGTCGTTCCTCGATTTGGGAATTGAGGGTCAGGTGTAACCCTACCGGACAACTCAGCCAAAGGTAATGAAAATCGTTCCGCCGAACAAGCTTTCAGCCGGGCTCTGACCGAGGGAACGGCAGGGGGAAACATCCGGGGCGATCTTTGCTAGCGTAGCCGAGGACGGGGAACGCTAGCGGGTCCGATCGTTGGCGGTTCCTTCGAAATAATCACAGCTGGGACCGAGCTTCTTCTTCAGCGCTTCGGTCTCTGCGGCCAGCCGCTGCACTACCTCTTCGGAAAGCCTTTCTCCCGCGGCCTCGACATTCGCCTCCAATTGTTGCCGGGAGCGCGCACCGGCCAGCACGCAACTGATACCGGGACCCTGCAGGGTCCATCGCAAGGCCACCTCCGCCGTGCTCCGGCCCAGTTCGCGGGCGATCGTCCGCACTGCCAGTACCGCCTGCCAGGTCTCCTCTTCCGCTCCGCCTTCACCGTGCCGGGCAAGCTCGTTTTTGCGCGCATCAAAATGACGGGTCCGTCGCCGCCAAACCGGCAGTTCATCCAAACCGGCATAGCGCTCCGTGAGCAATCCCTGCCATAGAGGCATGTACCCCACCACGCCGATTCCAAGCTCCCGGCACTGGGGCAGAATTTCGTGCTCGATCGCTCGCGCCACGAGACTGTAGGGAAGCTGATCGACCACGATCATGGTCCCGGTATCCAGGGCTTCTCTAAGCTTTGGGGCGGCGAAGTTGCTCACCCCGATATATCGCACCTTTCCCTGCTCCTGCAGCCGACGCAGCGCGGTGAAGGTCTCCTGCACCGAAGGGCAGTCCGTCTGTTGTTCCTTGAAGTGACCGATCGAGTGCGGCGTGATCGGCCAATGCACCATGTACAGATCTATGTACTCGGTGCCAAGACGTTTGAGGCTGTCTTCGCAGTGCCGGGGAAGAACATCCGGAGCAACATTGCTGGGACTGATCTTGGTTCCGATTACAATTCGATCCCTGGGAATGCCTCGAATAGCCCGGCCCAGGGATGACTCGCTGCGACCCTCGTTGTAGGACTCGGCGGTGTCGAAGTAGGTGATGCCCAGATCCACGGCGCGCCTCACCACCTGGTCCGCATCTGCCTGAGCTTGCTCCCCCCAGTACTCGCCCCCGCCGAAAGACCAGCAGCCTACGCCCAAGGCGGACAGCTTCAAATCCGAAGATCCACAATTTCGTAGTTCCAAATCTCTCGATCTCCTTTTCCCCCGCATCCGGTGGCATCCCGCCTCAGCAACCGACGAGCCACCGAGGACGCCTCAAGCGAATCTTCCGTCAAAGTCCTGCCTGTCATCTTCCGGTTCCAGCGGGAAGCGTACGGGCCGGCCGTCCCGATTGGACCTGTAGATTCCGGTAAACAGCTCCACGGTTTTCCGACCTTCTTCACCGCTGACCAGGGGCTCCCTGTCCTCCAGAATCGCCTGGAGAAAATCCTGTATCTGCAGCCGGTGATAGTAACTGGCCGCGTCGATGGTCTCGAAAAACTCCGTGTCCTCCTGCTTCCACTTTTCCAGCATCCGTTCCTGACCCGGAACGGTCCACAGGTCGTTTACCGGGGGTTCCAACACCGGTGATACCCCGGCGATGAACATGGCTCCGCCGTCGGTCTGAACGCCCACGGAGGCTCCGTTACTCCCATGCACGTGAACCTTGCCGTACAATCCCGGCTTCTGGGAGTTGGAGACCACGATGTTGCCCAAACCCCCGCCGGCAAATCGAAGCACGGCGATCGCCGTATCCTCCACCTCGATGTAGGGGTGATTGAGGTTGTCCCAGCAGCCGTACAGTTCGGCGATCGGACCCATGAACCACAGGAGAAGGTCGAGCTGGTGCGGCGCCTGGTTGACCAGCACACCGCCACCCTCCATCCTCCAGCTGCCCCGCCAGGGATCGCTGCGGTAGTAGGGCTCATCCCGCCAGCCCAGCATGGTCACCATGCCGAGCACAGGTGAGCCTATGCTTCCCCCGTCGATGGCCTGCTTCACCCGTAACGCAGGGGCGTACCAGCGTCTCTGGCTGACTGTGGCCAGCTTGCAGCCAGACTTCGCCGCCGTGGAAATCATGGCGTCACAGTCCTGCAGGGAGGAGGCTAGCGGCTTTTCCACAAGCACGTGTACCCCTGTCTCCAGGGCTTGTACCGTCGGGGCGGCATGAAAGGGGTGGGGCGTGCAGACGACCACCGCATCGACCTGCTTCAACATCGCCTCCAGATCGCTGTAACCTGCGGCCCGGTACTGTGCTGCGAATGCCTCGGCCTTATCCGCAGAGCGGCTGTATGCAGCCACAAACTCGGATTCCGGCAGCTCCGAGAGAGCCCCGGCATGGGTGTGGCTGACCTTTCCGCAGCCGATCACGCCTGTACGCAGTCTCTTCATTCTTCCTCCGCTGGATATCCTCTGCTTCCACCCGATCCTATGGACCAGGCTACGGTACCAGAACTACCTTCATCAGCTGCGGCTCTCCCCGGTGTAACCGCTCGAACCAGGCAGATCCTTCGGACAGCGGTGCCACAGCGCTGATCATGGTGTCGACATCTACCGCTCCACGGGCGAGCAGCTCCAGACAGACCGGATACTCACCGCTGGAGGCGCAGGATCCGTTCACGCTGATCTCCCGGGTCACCACGGATTGCAGGGGAAACTCCAGCGACGGCGAGATATTTCCGATCAGGGCCAGGGATCCGCCCTTTCGCAAGGCTGCCACCGCATCCCCCAGCGCGCCGGCAACCCCGACCGCTTCCACGGCCACATCCACGCCTCTGGCCACGTGCTTTCGCACCTCCGCCCCCACCTCCGCATCCCTCGAGTTGACAACAAGATCCGCTCCGAGCTTCCGAGCCCACTCGAGCTTGCCCGCATCGATATCCGCCGCGATCACCGGGTTGCAGCCGAAGGCCTTGAGTACCTGGATGGCCAGAAGTCCGATGTTGCCCGCTCCAACCACCAAAGCGGAATCGTTCAGAACGATTGGGATTCTGCGAATCCCGTGCACCGCGATGGACAGGGCTTCCACCATGGCGGCCTGAGGGAAGCTCACCCCGGCGGGCAGAGTGTAGAGTACGCGAGCCGGTACGGCCACGTACTCGGCGAAAGCTCCGTGCTGCCGGTACTCGTCGCAGGACACTCCCAGAACGCGGCGATTGTCGCAGAGGTTGATCTCACCCCTGCGGCAGTGCCAGCAGCTGCCGCAGTAGATCGTAGAGTCGAAGGTAACCCGCTGTCCCGCTTCCCATCCATGGACATCTGACCCAACCTCGGTGATGATACCGGCTGCTTCATGACCCATGATAATGGGCGGCTGCCTGCGGCCGCTGGAACCGTCCATCCCGTGGACGTCACTGCCGCAGATACCGCAGGCTTTCACAGCGATCAGAACTTCTCCCGGACCGGCTTCGGGAGTGGGAACCTCCTTGAAGGCGAAGCGGTTGTACTCCTCCAACACCAGGGCTTTCATGAATCGATCCCCGTCCGATACTCCCGCGCCGTCCGGTACATGGCTTCGACATTCTCTGGAGGTGTGTCCGCCTGGATGGCGTTGCAGGGTGCGAAAATGTAGCCGCCATCGCGGCCGAGCACCCGCATCACCTCCCGAACGTGGCACACCACGCCTTCCTGCGAAGCTCTTGGCAGCACCCCCTGGGTATCCACGGCTCCGTGAAACACGAGATCCACCCCGAACACCCTCTTGAGACCCTCAGGCTCCATTTCATCGGCTGTGGTCTGCACCGGATCCAGGATATCCACGCCCGCCTCGATCAGATCCTTCATGATCCCCCGGACCGATCCGCAGGAATGCACCATAACCTTGAGTCCGTAACGGTGAGCCAGACCGATCAGCTTTTTGTAGTTTTCGAAGTAAAATTCCCGCCACATCCCGCGGCTGAACAGCAGGCCATTCTGCGAGCCAAAATCGTTGCCGAAGATCGCCGTCCAAAAACCGCTCACGATCACCCGGCCGGCATTCTCCTCGCACTCCGGTATCAGGGCTTCGACATCGAACCATTCGGGCTTTGGCCAGGGATGCTTCAGCACCTCTTGGGGTGTTTCGGCGGTTTCCAGCGGACCTGCCAGGACCTCGTCGGCCCCGAACTTCCAGTCGTAGGCGGATCGCTGGTAGCGGATGCCGAAGGGGCAGGTGCGCTCGTTTTCGTTGACGGGCAACTTCGGCCCGCGGTAGATGGGCAGGAACGCCTCGTTCTGGCTGATATCCCGAGCCGAAAGATAGTACAGGTCACAGCCCAACTCATCGAGCAGCTCCCGCTCCGTGCTCACCCCGAAATGCATTTTGAGCATCTGATCCGCATCCCGTTTGGCCTGATAGTCGATGGGAAAACGGTCGGGATTTCGATGCTGGCAGGTCGATTCAAAACGCTCTTTCGGATTCATCAGCCAGGATTCCTTTTCTTGACACAACTTCTTGCAGGACAAACTGCATCATACGAGACAATGAGGATCACTTCAATTGATCAGATCCCACGTGTTTCGCTACTATAGTGACCTGGACACAGAAGGAGTACCATGAATCAGTTTCAGGAAAACAAGGCGTTCCTCCAGCTTCCCGAAAATGCCCGGGCTCGCAGCCTGCTGAAATCCATGGGCTATGACACAGAGGATCTGAAACGTCCCCGCATCGGGGTGGCCAACACCTGGGGTGAGACCTCACCGGGACACGTTCATCTGCGCGGGGTGGCTGATGCGGTCAAGGCAGGAATCTGGCAGGCCGGAGGCACTCCTTTCGAATTCAACAGCGCCGCTCAGTGTCCGATGGCGGTGGGTGAACACGGTATGCGCTACGATCTGCCAACCCGGGACATCATCGCCGCAGAGGTGGAGGCGATCACCCACATTTCCATGCTCGATGCTCTGGTGATGATCTCCTCCTGTGACAAGAACGTACCGGCTCATCTCCTGGCGGCGGCCCGCCTGGACATCCCCGTGATCTTCGTCCCTGGAGGACCCATGGATTCCGGTCACTTCCACGGAAAGGAATCGGTCACCACCACGCTGGACAGCGAATGCTACGCCTTCGGCATCGGAGAACCGAAGATCTCCATAGAGCAGATAGAAGAGATGGAAAACTGGGTCTGCCCGGGGGCGGGTTCCTGCGCTCTCCTGGGAACGGCCAATACCATGCAGGGCCTGGTAGAAGCACTGGGCCTTACGCTCCCCGGCGCCGGAACTGCAGCGGCCACCTCCGCCCGACGGCTGTGGCTGGCCAAGGAATCAGGCCGCAGGATCGTAGAGCTGGTGAATCGGGGCATCACCTCCTCCCGGATCATCAGCAAGCAGGCCGTGGCCAACGCCATCAAGGTGCTCCACGCCATCGGCGGTTCCACGAACGCCATCGCTCATCTCCTGGCCCTCTCCTACGAGCTGCATTGGGAAGGGGAGATCGATCTGGCTCTGATCGAACGCTTCAGCGACGAGATCCCCTGCATCACCAATGTCGTACCTAGCGGAGTGTACACGATGAGGGACTTCGACGAGGCGGGAGGAATCCAGACCGTGATGAAGCGCATCGAGGCTTCACTGGACCGGGAAGCTCTGACCGTGACCGGACAGACGGTCGGAGAAAACCTGGCAGCCGTGCAGGCCCCTGAGGACTCCGATGTGATCCGTCCTCTAGATCGGGCGATCGCCCGGGAGAGTCTGGTGATCCTCCGGGGCAATCTGGCCCGCTCGGCGGTGGTCCGTACTCCCGTTATCCCGAAGGAAATGTTTCAGCATCGCGGACCTGCCCGGGTGTTCGACAGCCAGGAGGGGGCTCTGGCTGCACTGCGGGAGCACCGGATCAAAGAGGGGGACGTTCTGGTCCTGCGCTACGAAGGACCGAAGGGAGGACCGGGATTCAACGAAGTGTTCAAGGTCATCGGATTCCTCAACGCCTCGGGTCTCGAAACCAAGTGTGCCCTGGTCACTGACGGGCGCATCTCCGGCTTCGCCAAAGGGCCCTACATCTGCCAAGTGTCCCCGGAGGCTGCTGAGGGAGGCCCTCTGGCTGTGGTTGAGGATGGGGATGAAATCGAGATCGACATCCCGGCACGCAGAATCGATCTTGCCCTCCCGGAGCAAGAAATCGAGCGCCGCAGAGCCGCCTGGAAACCTCCGGCTCCTCGGGTTCGCGAGGGTATCCTGACCGCATACGCAAAACTGGCCAATCCGGCGGAATTGGGGGGCGGGCTGAATCTGCGTCTGCCCTGAAGGGTTGCCGCCGGCTCGATCGGGGACGGGCGCGGCTGCGAGTCGGCGCGGGTTAGATCCGATCCTGCAGAGACCGAATAGCCCTCAGATGCTTGCTTCTGGAAACACCGAGAAGGGGATAAACGATCTCCGCGGGAGCTCTTCCCGAGGTAACCTCCGCCGCCTTTAGAAGAGACTTGGCAACGCTAATGCCCGGCCACTTCCCTGGTCGCAGATTAGATGGTTGACCGTCTGGGTTTGCTCGACCGGTCCGAAGGAACCCACGGGAAGGGGCAGAGATGACAGAGCCCGGCACACCGCGTGCTCGTAGGGATCGGTCACGGTGAGATCCAAAGCACCCGGGGTACGCAGCCAGCGGGTCAGAAACTGCAGGAGCTTGCCTTCGCTAGGCACATCGAAGGCAAGGAAGACTCCCCCGATGTTCAGCTTCTGAAAGTAGGGATTCCACAGATTGGGGCTTTCCGAGTAACGGGGAGGATTTCGACCGCCCACGATTCCGCTGATCCGCCACTACTCGTGGAAACCTCTGGGTAAACGCAGATCATTGCTGACCAGTTCCTGCAGAGCGTCGAGCTTGCTCGGCTTGTTCATCTCAAAACCAGTATTCCCATGAGCGGGGAAAAATGCAATCATTCAATGTTTTTGAGGGCCGCGGCCATGGTCCCCTGGAGGAGAATCGTGAACACGAGAGAACGCTTCAATGCAGTAATGAACTTCGAACAGCCCGACAGAAACCTGCTGTGGGAAATGGGCTACTGGCCGGATACCCTGGAACGCTGGTACCAGGAGGGTCTGGAACGAAAAGAAAACCGGCTTGGTGCGCCCGGTGCCGGAATCCGCGGCGAAGCCTCCCCTCACGACGAGAGCTCAACAACCCGCTTCCGCGAACGGGATGCCCACCTGGCACTGGCCATGGATCCCGGAATGATGAATCTGCCGGTGAACTCGGGTCCGCAGCCGTTGTTTGCGCAGGAGGTATTCGAGGAGACCGACGAATACCTCGTCTATCAGGACGAGTACGGAGTGAAGAAGCGATTGAGAAAAAGCGGCGCCTCCGTCCCGGAGTTCATAGGCTGGCAGGTGGAGAACCGCCGGGATTTCGAGCGCATCAAGGAGGAGCGCTTTCAGCCGAGGCTCGAGGAGCGGACTCCTGCAAATTGGTCGGAGCTGGTGAAAACATACCCGAATCGGAATTTCCCCCTGTCCATCGGCGGTTACCCCTTCGGTTTCTACGGATTCCTGCGTTACCTGATGGGAGAGCAACGGCTGCTGTTGAACTTCTACGACGATCCCCGCCTGGTCAAAGACATCATGGGATTTCTGGCCGACTTTTGGGTCGAATTGTGGGATCAGGCTCTTGCGGATGTAGAGGTGGACTGTGCGCATTTTTGGGAAGACATGGCCTACCGTACCGGTCCGCTGATCTCTCCGGCCATGTTCCGGGAGTTCATGACACCCTGCTATCAAAAAGTAACTGGCTTCCTAAAAGATAAAGGAGTGCGGGTCATCCTGGTCGACTCCGACGGAAATTTAGAACAGCTCATACCCCTGTTTCTGGAAGCCGGTCTCACCGGCGTGTGGCCGATCGAAGTGCGCGCCGGAAACGATCTGCTTGAAATCCGCCGCCGCTATCCGCGCCTGCAGATCCAGGGCGGCATCGACAAGCTGCAGATCGCCAGGGGCCGGGAAGCGATCGATCGGGAGCTGGAGTCGAAAGTTCCCTTCATGCTGCAGCAGGGCGGTTATATCCCCCACCTGGATCACTCGGCTCACCCGGAGATCTCCTGGCCGGATTTCCGCTACTACCGCGAGCAGCTCAAGGATTTGATAGAGGCACAGGCAGGAGCAGGCAGATGAAGAAGAGGGAGGACTATCTTTCCTGGGATGAGTACTTCATGGGAGTGGCGCTGTTATCCGCCCGGCGAAGCAAGGATCCAAACACACAGGTAGGAGCCTGTATCGTCAATCCGAGAAACAAGATCGTGGGCGTCGGCTACAATGGCCTGCCTACGGGGTGTCCCGACGACCAGTTTCCCTGGGATCGGGAAGGGGATTTCCTGGAGACCAAATATCCCTATATCTGCCACGCCGAGCTCAATGCGGTGATCAACAAGATCTCCGCGGACCTCTACGACTGCCGGCTGTACGTGGCGCTGTTCCCGTGCAACGAATGCGCCAAGGTGATCATCCAGGCGGGAATCAAGGAGGTGATCTATCTGTCGGACAAATACGCCGAAACGGATCCGGTCAGGGCTTCCAAACGTATGTTCCAGGCCGCCGGGGTTCGCTGCCGGCAGTTACAGGTGAGTAGAAAGACGATTACCCTGGAATACCTGAATCCCTGAACCGGCGCCAACGGTCCAGCGAGCTTTCGGCTACTCCTCCCCTATACGGGCTTCCTCGTACATCCCCAGGATGCTTTCCAAGGGAACATCCTCGATGATCGTATTCGTCGGCGCAAGGATCAAGCCCCCATTGTGTCCGAGCTGATCGATTCGTTCCCGCACGAGCCGCCGTATCGCACGCGGATCACTGCCGGGAAGCTCACTCTGCACGCTGACGCCGCCAAACAAGCTCAGGCGATCCCCGTGCTCCCGTTTCACCGCGGCCATATCCATGCACTCGGGCTGGATGGGATGAACCGCTGCGAAGCCGCACTCAATCAGATCCGCCAGCACCGAGCTCAGGTTCCCGTCGGAGTGGAGAAACACCAGCACCTTCGGGTTGATCGCCTTGAGTCGAAAAACGAACTCCTCCAATATGGGCCGTAGAATCTTCCGGAACAACTGCGGGCTGATCATCAAATCCTGCTGATGGGCAAAGTCTCCGAAGATCATGGCACAGCGGGCTCCGGCACGTACAGCGTTCTCCGCCCGAGTGAACTCCACCGCGGCAATCCGCTGCAAAAGCTCACAGACGTAGTCCGTACGTCTCAGGCAGTCGACCAGAAAATCGTCATACCGGCGCATGAAGTAGGCAATCTTGAACGGATTGTCGCATCCGCTCAGGGTGCAGAAGCCCGATCGATTGGCACGCCGGATTTCCGTAAAAACCGTCGTGGTATGGAGCACATCCTCAGGTGTGGGCCAGTCGAAACTGTCCAGATCTTCCGTGTCGTAAAAAGGCCCGTAGATTCTGTGACCTTGTGGAGAATTGGGATGACGCAGAAGCACCACTCCATACGGGCTGACTTCCACCACGCTTCCCGGATCGATACGGGATTGGACGGCGGCCGGGATTGGCTGCCTCTTGTCTATCGGCAGATCTACGCGCCGGAAATCGATTCCGAGTTTGCGCAGCAGATCTTCCTTGTCCGCCACACCCAAATAGGTGCGCAAACTCTCAACAACCTGATCGGTGGCCATCAGCTCCAGAGGCGGCCGATCGGCTCGCCGGCAGGCCACTGTTTTCAAAAGCCGCTGGTAGGAATCCATAGAATCGATACTACGCCAACGATAGGAAAAGAAAAAGGCCAACAACCCTTTCTCCCCGGCAGGATTTTCTTATATTTAGTTTAGCCGAGAGGAAGAAAACCGCGGTCTCCGCTGAAGCGAGTGGACCGCGCAGGGAGCACATAGTAATCGATGGCTGACGAACAGCACCACCGCTACCGCCTGGAATGGGTCCAGGACATTTCCAGGATCCCCAAAGAGGCCTGGAACGCCCTGGCACTCCCGCTGGAAACCCCCGTGCTCGAGTGGGAGTGGTTGTACCAGATGGAAGCCTCAGAAAGCATGCGCCCGGAAACCGGCTGGCTGCCGATCCACCTGACCCTGTGGGGCGGCGCCGAGCTGGTGGCCGCGGCTCCCCTGTACGTGAAGGGGCATAGCGAGGGGGAGTTTGTCTGGGACTACATCTGGGCGGACGTGGCCGGTCGGTTGGGGATTCCCTACTATCCCAAAATGGTCGGTATGAGTCCAGCTACGCCTGTCTCGGGATACAGATTCCTCATGGCTCCCGGAGAAGATGAGCAGCGACTCACCGCGGTCATGGTCGAAGCCATCGACGGGCTCTGCCGACAGAACAATATGGCAGGCCTGAGCTTCAACTTCGTAGATCCCCAGTGGCTCAAGCCCATGGAGGAGCTCGGTTTCGTGGCCTGGAAGCATCAGAGCTACGTGTGGGAAAATCCGGGATTCAACAACTTTGAGGATTACCTGTGGAGCTTCGACAAGAATCAACGCCGCAACATCCGCCGGGAACGCAAAAAGCTTTCCGACCAGAATCTGGTCATTCAACCCCTAAGCGGAGAGCAGATCACCGTGACCCTGTTGCAGCGAATGTATCGTTTCTACGAGCTGACGAACGCCCAGTTCGGCCCTTGGGGTGCAAAGTATCTGAACCGGGAATTTTTCACCGGTCTGCACGAAAACTATCGTCACAGGATCCTGCTGCTGGGCGCATTTGAGCGGAACCACGAGGCAGAGCCTGTGGGCATGTCCTTCCTGCTACGCAAAGGGCGACAGCTGTACGGACGTTACTGGGGATCGAGCGGCCACTACGACAGCCTGCACTTTAACGCCTGCTACTACAGCCCCATCGAATGGGCTATCCACAACGGCGTGCGCCGTTTCGACCCGGGAATCGGTTCAGCCCACAAAGTTCGGCGGGGTTTTCAGGCAACCGCCAACTGGAGTCTGCATCGTTTCTACGATCCGAATCTGGCCCGCATCATGGCGCAGCACATCGATGAGATCAACCACATGGAGCAGGAGCGGATCGACGCGCTGAACAGAATTGTGCCTTTTGCCGAAGACAGACCCCCGCGATCTTGACCAAGACCGCCTGCAGTATCCATAGTAGATCGTGAAAAGTGATGCTGCGAATGATTATAGAACGCTTGGTTCTCCTGCTGCTCGCATCGATCCTCGTCGCCTGTACCTCCATTCCTCCGACAACGCCGAACTCTGCGGCCGGCAGGCATCGGGAACTGTCGGAGGCCGGGCCCGGCGGCGGGAATGAAATTCCGCAACGGCCAGGGGACGCTCAGGGGAGCTATAGAATCCTAAAAGAGGGACGACACAACCAGGTCAACTGGCTCGAGTTGAACGAGTACTTCCTCATCCACCATATCTACGCCGACATTTTTCAACGTTTCGACCTGCACAGACGCTTCAGCGTCCTGGATAAGATCAAGATCTTCGCCGGCTTGCTGTACAACCTGGATTTCGAAACACCGGTCAATCTGGTCATCGACAACTTCAAGGACACGGCAGCTCTGAGGGTATCCCTTCAGTTGATTCAGATCGGCGATAGCTTGAGTGTTCTACTGGCAACCAATACGGACCGGGAAGGCACGACGCTCTACGTCGGGGTGGAGAACATGGCCAAGACATACAAGCGCTCCTACCTCATCGTAGACAATCAGTTGATTGCCGTCCCGGACCTGTACTCGCAGAGCAAAGAGACCGCGCTTATCGAGGAAAACCGTGCGGACAAACTGGCTCGCTTCTATATCTTTGACGGAAACACCAACAACGACACGGTGGCAGAAGGACTACTCATCGGCTCGATCCGGGAGGCAAAAACCGTGCTGGAGCGCAGCAATTCCGAGCTGATCCTGTGTCGATATTACATATCCCAAAACAGACTGGTGGAGGCACAGGCACTGCTTCTGGCAGTGGGTAACCTGCTGGATCACGTAGACGGGGACGCCGGCATGGCTGAAGCTTATGCGATCACCTACGAGGAGCTTCTCATCACCAAAGCCCTGAGAGAGCACGCGCAGAGCATGCGCGAGAATCAGCCCAAGTCTCTCTGAGCGGCAATCGGGTTTTTAAGATCCGGCCTCCGCCTTATCCTTCGAGGCTTGCGACGATGGGGCTTCCGCCTTCCCGGCCGCTTTCTCGGCCTGGGTGCCTTCGACGCTCCTGGACTTCCTGGGCCGTTTCGTCTTTACAGTAATCTCGCCGCTTTTCGGGTCTATGTCAACGAAGGCCTTTCCTCCCTTCGTCAGTGCTCCGAACAGCACCGAATCCACGAAGAAGTCCTTCACCTTCTGCTGCACCAAACGGGCGATATTGCGGGCACCGAACTCCGGGCTGTATCCCTTATCCGCCAGGTACTTGCGGCAGGCATCGCTGACCTCGAGGACGATGCCCTTTTCCTGAAGCTGGGCATCGAACATCCGGATCTCCTTGTCCACGATCTGGAGGATGACCTGTTCATCCAGCCTGTTGAAGGTCACCACCTTGTCCAGCCGGTTACGGAACTCCGGATTGAAGACACGGTCCACCGCCTCGTCGATGGCGTCGGCGCCGATCACCCGCTCGCCGAAGCCGATGGAGGCTTTGCCCAGTTCCCGGGCACCGGCATTGGAGGTCATGATCAGAATTACATTGCGAAAATCCGCTTTGCGCCCCGCGTTGTCGGTTAGGGTGGCATAGTCCATGATCTGAAGCAGAACGTTGAAGACATCCGGGTGCGCTTTCTCCACTTCGTCAAGCAGCAGCACCGCGTGAGGGGTTTTGCGGATCGCATCTGTCAGCAAACCTCCCTCGTCGTAGCCCACGTATCCAGGAGGCGAACCGATCAGCCGGCTCACCGTATGCCGCTCCTGATACTCGCTCATGTCGAAACGGTGCATGGCGATACCCATGCGCTCGGCCAGTTGACGGGCCAGCTCAGTTTTGCCTACCCCGGTCGGGCCCACGAACAGGAAGTTGGCCACCGGCTTGTTCGGCTCCCGAAAACCGGCTCTGGAGTTCTTGACCGCCCGCACCACCGATTCGATGGCCTGATCCTGTCCGAAGATCACCCCTTTCAGATCCTGTTCCAACGTCATCAGACGGTCCACCTCCGAAGAGGAAACCGTTTTCTCCGGTATCTTGGCGATCTTGGACACGACCTTCTCGATGTCCGTATGGGTAAGCACCGGTTCCGGACTGACGTTCAAGCCCCCCCGGTAAGCGAGGATCCGCGTATAGGCTCCCGCCTCGTCGATCACGTCTATTGCCTTGTCCGGCAGAAAGCGGTCGTTGATGTACTGATCGGACAGGTCCACGGCAGCTTGCAGAGCCTCGTCTGTGAACTTGACCTGGTGGTACTCCTCGTAACGATCCCGCAATCCCTGGAGGATCTGGAAGGTTTCCTCGGGTGTCGTCTCGGTCACCTCGATCTTCTGAAATCTTCGGGAAAGCGCCCGATCCCGCTCGAAATATTTTTTGAACTCATCGTAGGTAGTTGAGCCGAGGCAGCGGATACGTCCCGAGGCGATGG
Organism: Spirochaetaceae bacterium; assembly: GCA_020353535.1. Taxonomy (GTDB): domain Bacteria; phylum Spirochaetota; class Spirochaetia; order SZUA-6; family DRHE01; genus JAFGQJ01. The sequence goes on from CP070696.1 coordinate 2,587,068, forward strand.
CCGGCTTCAGGATGTTGGAAGCATCCAGAGATCCGCCGGAAACGGCACCGGCCCCTACTATGGTGTGGATCTCGTCGATAAACAGGATCACCCGCTGCTTTTTCTCCAGCTCCTTAATCACCTGCTTCAGGCGCTCTTCGAAATCCCCCCGATAGCGTGTGCCGGCAACCACGCTGCCCATATCCAGGGCAAACACTTCGTAATCTTTCAGCAGATCCGGGACCTGCGCTTCGGCGATTCTCTGGGCCAAGCCTTCGGCGATAGCCGTTTTTCCCACTCCCGGATCGCCGACCAGAACCGGATTGTTCTTCAGTCGTCGGCAGAGAACCTGAACCGTTCGCTCCAGGACATCCTCTCTGCCGATCAGCGGCTCCAACTCCCCTTCCCGGGCCGCCTTGGTCAGCTCCCGGGTGAACATCTCCAGGGCGCTGCGCCGCAACCTTCTCCTGCCTCCGGCCCCACGGGCCTCTTCCTCTTCCCCTTCCTCGCCTTCGGCGGCCTCATCGTCGCGCTGCCGAGTATCCGGCTCGCTCTCCAGAATGCCCCCATGGGAAATCACCTGCAGCAGATTGTAGCGGGTAATCCCGGCCTTCTTCAGATAGAAGGCGCCGAAGCTTTTAGTCTCATCGATGATCGATACCAGAATATCCCCGATATCCACGATATCCTTGGAGGAGGCCTCCGAATGAAACAGGGCCCTGGCGATAACAGATTGAAATCCCAGGGACTGAACAGGCTCCGAGTCTTTCACCACAGGCACCGAATCGCTCAAGTGTTTGTCCAGATCGTCCTTTATCTCTTCCGGGTCCGCCCCACAGGCCTTCACGATCTCCTGGGTGACATCGAAAAACAAAGAAGAAAAAAGTATGTGTTCGGGAGTCAGGTACTCATGCTCCCTCTCCTTGGCATGGAGATAGGCAGCCTGCAGGACTCCCTGAACATCGTCGCTAACCTTCATAGAATATACCTCTCAAAGTTTATGCCGGTTCCACCGTGCATTTCAAGGGAAACTCCCTCGTCTTGGCCATCTGGCGCACCTGGAGGACCTTGGTCTGGGCGATATCCCAGGTGTAGACGCCGACAACCCCTTTGCCTCTTTTATGAACATCCATCATGATCTTGGTAGCTTCGATCGCAGGTTTGTGAAATACGATCTGCAGCACCTCGACGACGAACTCCTTGGTGGTATAATCGTCATTGTGCAGCACCACCTTGTACATGTCCGGCTCTTTGGTTTCCTTCTCCACATCCTCGAGCAGTTCGTCATCGAATCTGGGATCCATGGACCGTTCAGACATATTAAAACCTCTTCATCAAAATACGAAAGAGGCGAGGCATTGACAAGTAGTACATTAGCGGGAAACCATTAGATCGATGCGCTTTATCGCCGACCTTCACATTCACTCCCACTTCTCGATCTCCACCAGCCCCCAGCTCACCCCGGAGCATCTGGAAGCCTGGGCTCGGATCAAAGGCATCAGCGTAATCGGCACGGGGGATTTCACTCATCCCGGCTGGCTTGAGGAGCTGAAGGAGAAACTCGAAGCGGCCGAAGAGGGTCTGTTTTGCTTGAAGCGGGACTACCGGCTCCACGGAGATGATACGGGGCTGGCTCTCCCGGATAACTTCGTGGAAGGTGCCGTCACTGCACAGGGGCAGCCCAATCCGGTACGCTTTGTCCTCTCCGCGGAGATCAGCAACATCTATCGTAGAGCCGAAAAGGTGCGCAAGGTTCACAACCTGATTCTGGTTCCAACCTTTCAGGCCGCAGAATTCATTCAGAAGCGATTGTCCCGATTCGCCAACATCAGCTCGGACGGACGGCCGATCCTCGGATTGGACAGTCGGGACCTGCTGGAAATCACCCTGGAAGCATCGGATCGGAGCTTCTTCGTACCCGCTCACATCTGGACCCCCTGGTTTTCGGCGCTGGGGGCAAAGAGCGGCTTCGACAGCATGGCCGAATGCTACGGGGATCTGAGCACCCATATCAAAGCCGTTGAAACGGGGCTGTCCTCGGACCCACCGATGAACTGGCTGTGCAGCTTCCTGGACGGATACACACTGATCTCCAACTCCGATGCTCACTCTCCCGAGAAATTGGGGCGGGAGGCAAACCTGCTCGACACCGATATGTCCTATCCAGGGATTATCTCAGGGCTATCCAGCGGTCAAACCCCGGAGAAGCGGGCGAGCTTCCTCGGCACCATCGAGTTCTTTCCCCAAGAGGGGAAGTATCACTACGACGGCCATCGAAAGTGTGGTGTTTGCTGGGATCCAATGGAAACCCTTCGGCATCGGGGCCTCTGCTCCGTCTGCGGCAAACCGGTGACTATCGGTGTGCTAAACAGGGTGGCCCAGCTGGCCGACCGAGAGCGGATCCCCGATCCGCACAGCCGCCGGAGCTTTCATTCCCTAATCCCCCTGAAAGAAATTTTTTCGGAGATCACAGGGATCGGTGCCCAGTCCAAACAGATCGCCCGTCTCTATGACAGGGCGGTGCGGGCGGCCGGCTCGGAATTCGCCCTCCTGCTCGATATGCCGGAAGACCAGATTGAAGCCCGTACCAATGAGCTGCTCGCCGAGGCCATACGGCGGATGCGCCGCGCACAGGTGCGGATGGAACCGGGATTCGACGGTCAGTTCGGGCGCGTACGGCTGTTCGCGGAGGGCGAGGCCAGAGAGCTCGAGCCCCAGGAGCTGCTCTTTCCCGATCGCTCCGAAAACCGCAGCTACCCTTCAGATAGAATTCCTCTCATCGGTTTCGACATCACCGCCTATCGCCGGAGCGCGCCGGCAACCAATCGGATCCCGGAAGAGCCAGTTCCCTCAACCCCTTCCTCAATGGAGAGCAAAACATCAGAGGAAGCACTCCTCTCGACCTTGAATGCCCAGCAACGGGAAGCGGTCACAAGCGGAACCGGTCCCCTGCTGATCCTGGCCGGGCCCGGAACCGGCAAGACCCGGACTCTGACCGCCCGCATCGCCTTTTTGGTCCGTATCCGGGGAATCGAACCCGACAGCATCCTGGCCGTAACCTTTACCAACAAGGCGGCTGAAGAAATGAGAAACCGCCTGGAACGTCAGCTCGCGGCAGCGCAGGTCGGAGCGCTGCACCTGTTCACCTTCCACGGGCTGGGGCTTTCGTTTCTCAAAGCCGAGGCCAAGCGGGTCGGTCGAAACGAGCGATTCTCCCTGATTGACGATGATGGCGTGTTGGCCGCTATCCGTTCTCTGCCCGGCATAGACACACAGCGGGCTACCGCTGTTCGCGTAGCAATCAGCGGCCTGAAGAGCGCCTTGAACGAACCGCAGGATATTGCAGATCCGCAATTGCGAAAAACCTTCGAGCTATACGAACTGTACCTCAGGGAACAGAACCTCTTCGACCTGGACGATCTGATTCACAAACCCGTCTTGATGTTTCTGTCCGACCCGGAATTGCTGGCCGGGTATCGTCGGCGTTTTCGCTGGATCCACGTTGATGAGTATCAGGATATAAATTTGGCGCAATACCGTATGATACGGCTGCTGGGGGGGGAGGAGAATTCCAATTTGTTCGCCATCGGCGATCCCAATCAGGCGATCTACGGATTCCGGGGAGCCGATGTCGGTTTCATCAACCGCTTTCTCGACGACTATCCTCAGGCGACGCTCCATGACCTCTCTCAGAGCTACCGCTGTTCCGACACGATTCTCCGTGCCTCCCGTCAGGTGTTGGCCGATTCGGGTTCATCTCCGGGGCTGCGGGGATTGGAAGCGGGCATACGGCTTCAAATTCTGGAGAACCCAAGCGACAAAAGCGAAGCGGAAATGATCGCCCGGACAATTGAAGCAATGATGGGGGGATTGCGTTTCTTCTCCATGGACAGCAGCATCAGTGAAGGATCAAGTACCGAGGGAATCCAGAGCCTCTCTGATTTCGCGGTGCTCTGCCGGATTGGCCGCCAGATGGGGGTTCTGCAGGAGGCTCTGCAGAATCATTCCATTCCGTACCAAACCTTAGGTGAGACTCCCTTCTACAGGCAGGAACCTGTCAAATCCATTGTCGATATTCTGCGCGTGGCCGCGACGGAGAATCCTCTGCTGCGCAGGGCCGTGCTGGCAAAGAAGATCGTCAACGAGCAGACACTCGCAAAATTGAGAGAGCTGGCCGGCGCGGCCGTTTCCGTCACGGATATGATTTCCGCCGTGCTATCCCAATCCACCGTGCAGGTACCGCAGCCGCAGCTCCGGACCCTCAGCGAGCTCTCCGATTCCTTCGGGACCGATCTGGACAAATTCCTGGAGCAGGTCCTGCTGGGAACAGCGGCAGACAGCTACAACCGGAGCAGCGAACAGGTCACCCTTATGACCCTGCATGCCGCCAAAGGATTGGAGTTTGCCTGCGTGTTTATCGCCGGCTGCGAGCAGGGATTGCTGCCATACTCCTTGTTCAGCTCGAGTGCCGCAGATCCGGCAGAGGAACGCAGACTGTTCTACGTGGGGATGACGAGGGCAAAAAGATATCTGTTTCTCAGCTATGCAGCCCGGCGTCGGCTTTTCGGGCGGGAGTACCGCATGCCCCGCAGCCCCTTCCTCGATCCCATCGAGGAGGGACTGCTCGAGCTCAAACGCTCTCAGGCTCGGACAGCTGGACCCTCGGCCACCGGCAAAAAACAACTCGATCTGTTTTAGCCGCTCCTACTCTTCGTAGCGCTTGAAGACCAGTACACCGTTGTGACCGCCAAAGCCGAAGGAGTTGGAGATGGCCGCTCTCATGGGACCCGCAACGCCCTTGTTCGGCACGTAGTCCAGATCGCACTCCGGATCCTGGTTCTCCAGGTTGCGGGTGGGCGGATAAAATTGCTCCTTGAGTCCCAGTACGGTGACGATCGCCTCCACACCTCCGGCGGCTCCGAGCATGTGGCCGATCATCGATTTGGTGGAAGAGACCTTTAATTTATCGGCCTGCTCTCCGAACACCTGACGAATCGCCTTGGACTCCACCGGATCATTCACCGGGGTGGAAGTTCCATGGGCATTTACGTAATCGATCTCATCGGGCGAGAGCCCGCCGTCCACCAGAGCCCGCTTCATGGCCCGCACCGCTCCAATGCCTTCCGGATGGGGAGCTGTCAGGTGGTTGGCATCGCAGGTGGCACCATAGCCGAGTAGCTCGGCATAGATCTTGGCGCCCCGTTTTTTGGCGTGCTCCAGCTCCTCTAGCACGACGACTCCGGCCCCTTCAGCCATGACAAATCCGTCTCTGCCGGTATCAAAAGGCCTGGAAGCTTGATCTGGCTTGTCGTTGTACTTGGTGCTCACCGCCTGGAGTACTGTAAAGCTGGCCAGTCCCAGGGGCGTCAGGGCAGCCTCGGTTCCCCCGGCCAGCATCATCTCCGCCCGGCCTCTGCGTACCCAGCTCAAGGCCTCGCCGATCGCATCGGTTCCGGAAGCGCAGGCCGTCACGACGGCATGGCAGGGTCCCTGAAGATTTAGCTTGATGGCGATATTTCCCGGGGCGATGTTGATGATCATCATCGGCGCCAGCAGCGGATGCACCGCTTTGACTCCCCTGTCGAAAAATTTTTTGAAATTATCCCCCAACACCTCGATCCCGCCGATTCCGTTGCCCAGAACGATTCCGATCCGATCGGGATCGATGTCTCCGTTTTTTAAGCCGGCATCCTGGTACGCTTGGATCGCCGCAGCCATCGCGTACACGGTGAAACGATCCATCCTTCGAGCATCCTTGGCATCAAAAAAATCCCCTGGATTGAAATCCTTCACTTCCCCGGCAACCTGGCTGGGATGTTCGAATGGATCGAATCGGGTAATGCGGGTGATGCCGTTTTCGCCGGCCTTTACCCTTTCCCAATAATCTTTGACATTATTTCCAAGGGGATTCACCGTCCCCAAACCGGTAATCACCACTCGCTTGACCATAGTCTTCTCCTTGCCCTAAATAGCCTTTGTTTTAGATGGCCATTCTTCCGAGCATGGCCATCGCTAGATGGCCATTCTTCCGAGCATGGCCATCGCTAGATGGCCATTCTTCCGAGCATGGCCATCGCTAGATGGCCATACAGCCATCTACTCGAAGCACTACTCCCGATACGTAGGAGGACTGCTCCGAGGCCAGGAAAGTCACCACCTTGGCTACTTCCTCGGCGCTACCCGGACGCTTCATAGCAATCTGGGTCAGGAACGCCTCATGAGCCGCTTCAGGCAACTCTCGGGTCATCTCCGTGTCGATGAATCCGGGCGCCACGGCGTTGGCCCGTACACCCCGCGTTCCCAGCTCCTTCGCCAGGCTGCGGGTCAGGCCGATCAATCCCGCCTTGGAAGCGGCGTAACTGGCCTGTCCGGCATTTCCTCCGACCCCCACTACAGAGGCCATGTTGATGATCGATCCACTCTTGTTCTTGGCCATATGCCGCCCCACGACCTTACTGATCATAAAGGCACTGGCTAGGTTGATGCTCATGACCCTGTTCCAATCCTCCAGGGTCATGCGGAAGATGAGATTGTTGTCTGTAATTCCGGCATTGTTGACCAGGATATCGATCGCACCGGCCTCTTTGATAATTCCATCGACCACCGGGGTGATTTTTTCCTCCACTGCGACGTTCGCCTCTTTGTAAAAGACCTGCCCCCCTCCCTGCTTCGCCGCCTTTTCCATTTCGGAGAGGAATTCGCTGGGTTTGAGATCAATGAAGTACACTGTGGCTCCCTCCCTGAGAAAGCGGAGCACAATCTCCAAGCCAATCCCTCGGGCTCCTCCTGTGACGATTGCTTTCTTTCCCTCTAACATCATGTTCCTATTCCTCGACGATTTTTTCGATATCCTCCAGCTTTCCCGCTGGAAGACAGGGGTAGGCTTGAGAAAAGGCCTTCCACAGGCCGCCTAATACGGAACCCGGACCTACTTCCAGTAAACGAGTGAATCCATCATCCAGGAGGCTCTGCTCTTCGTCAACCCAGCACACCGTCGACACCGCCTGACGAATGCACAGCTGCCGTGCCTCTTCACCTGATGCGATTCGTTTACCGGTCACGTTGGCGTACACCGCCTTTACCGGATCGCTGAAGGTAGTACCGGCAAGAATCTCCTCCAAGCCTTTTCGCGCCTCTTCAAGAAGGGGGGTGTGAAAGGGAGCGGATACTTTTAAAACGACGACCCGGCGGGCTCCGGCTTCTTTGAAGGCGTTTTCAGCTTCGGCCAACCCCTCGGCGGTCCCACCCAGGACGATCTGGCTGGGGCTGGAATAGTTAGCCAGATACACCTGCTTGCCTTCCAGCCTCTTGAGCACATCGGTTGCTTTTGTATAATCCAAACCCAGTACCGCAGCCATGCCAGCCTTGCCGTCACTCCCGGGTCTGTCCAGAGCCCTGGCCGCTTTCTCCATCAGCTGACCCCGGACTTTCACGATCGGGAACAGGTCTTCCAGGGCGATAACGCCGGCTTCGTGCAGAGCACTGTATTCGCCTAGACTGAATCCGGCGGCCCCTTCCGGTTCGATTCCCTTCTCCTTGCATACGAGGCTGGCAGCCACACTAGCCAGGGTCACCGCGACCTGGGTATTGTCCGTGGCTTTCAGCTCCTCCTCGCTCCCTTCGAACAGCAATCTCTGTAGATCCATGCTGGTTGCATCGGATGCCAAGGAGAACAGATCTTTGACCTTCGCACTGGTCTCCCAGAGGTCTTTGGCCATGCCGGGGTACTGTGCCCCCTGCCCGGGAAAGAGAAAACAAGTCTTCATGCAGGCTCCTTTGGGATCGCAAAAAATAGCACATCACCCATGGGTTGTCAAGTGCCACCATTGTCGCTTAAAATGCTTGAACCTATTTCCGATGGAGACAGTCATGAATGCAGTCATCTGCGCTACCGGGACCTACGTACCTGAAAGGCGCATGTCCAATCATGAATTTGAAGAATACCTCGACACTTCCGATGAATGGATCGTGTCCCACACCGGGATCCGCTATCGCCACATCGCGGCGGATGATCAGGCGGCATCGGATCTGGCCACTGAAGCGGCAAAAAAGGCTCTGCACCGGGCAGAAATCGATCCCGCGGAGCTCGACATGATTCTGCTGGCAACGGCAACACCGGATTTCGTGGGTTTTCCCGGCACCGCCTGCATCGTGCAGGACAATTTAGGTGCGAAGAATGCCGCAGCCATGGACCTGGTGGCCGGCTGCACCGGATTCATCTACGGCCTGGAAACTGCCAAAGGCTTCATCAGCTCCGGCTTCGCCAAGAAGGTTCTGCTCATCGGTGCCGAGGTGCTGTCCCGACACGTCAACTGGCAGGATCGCAACACCTGCGTTCTGTTCGGCGACGGAGCCGGAGCCGCGATCCTCTGCGCCGATGAAGGACCTGCGGAGCGAGGTGTACTGTACTCCTATATCCGCTCTCTGGGGTCCGGGGCTCGGCTGCTGGAACGGACCGCCGGAGGCAGCCGCTTTCCCTACAAGCAGGGCGAGACCGATCCCAACGACCTGCTCCTCAAGATGGACGGACGGAAGGTGTACAATTTTGCCGTTTCCTCCCTGGTGGAGACGATCGATCACCTGCTCGATTACCACGATCTTAGTGTCGATGATATCAAATACATCATCCCCCATCAGGCCAACCTGCGCATCATCGAAGCCGCAGCAAAGAGGAAGAAAATCCCCCTGGACAGGTTCTACGTGAACATCCAAGAGTTCGCCAACACATCGGCGGCCACCATCCCGATCGCCCTGGCCGAGCTTCAGGGTAAACACATGCTCCAGGAGGGGGATCTGCTGATCGCGATCGGTTTCGGCGCCGGATTGACCTATGGAGGAAACCTGATCCGCTGGTGATCCCCGAATCGCCCGTCGATGCCGTTGATCCGCAGGGATTGATCGCCCGGCTTAAGCGGCACACCAGCCCGCTTGCTCCAATCCCGACTGAACAACAACCCCGCCTATGGAGGCTGCCCCATATTCGAGCACTGCTGTTCGATGTATATGGTACTCTGTTCATCTCCGCCTCCGGTGACATCGGCACAAGCGATATCGAAGCACACGGCCGCGCCCTTGGTCAGGTTATGGAGGCTCTCAAAATCACCGTAGACCACAATACGGCTGTAAGAGCCGCCACGACTCTGGTGCAAGCGATCATCCGGACACATGAGCAACTCAAGGACCAGGGTCGGACTTACCCCGAGGTGGATATCAGGACTATCTTTCTGGAAGTGCTGGGGTACCTGAGAAGCAAGGGAGTGGTATTGGAGGAATCCTCGCGGCAGTTTTGCGAAATCCTGGCCGTGGAGTACGAATGCCGCATCAACCCGACCTGGCCCATGCCGGGGCTTGCCGACACGCTTCAGTGTCTCAGGGAGCGGGGCAATCTTCTCGGAATCGTCTCCAACGCCCAATTTTACACCCCCCTGCTGTTTCCGGCCCACCTGGACCAGACTCTGGAGTCCCTGGGCTTCGATCCCGATCTCTGCGTCTGGTCTTACCGGCATCTGGAGGCCAAACCGTCACCGAACCTGTTCCGCCGCGCCCTGGAGGCGTTGCAGCGCCGTGGGATCGAGCCGGCCCAGGTGCTCTACGTGGGCAACGACAGGATCAACGATGTCTGGCCTGCCGCTCAGTCGGGGATGAGGACCGCCCTGTTTGCGGGGGATCGTCGCTCCTTCCGACCCCGCAGGGAAGATCTCCGTGGCCGGGACATGCGGGAGGATGTTGTCCTGACAGAATTTTCTCAACTGCTCGAAGTACTCGACGCTGATTGAATCTCCCCCGGAGAGTTCTCCGAGAGGTGCAGCACCCGCAGATAATCCGAAAATCCGGCGATCCGTTTCTGACCGCAGCCGAAGCCTTGGCCCAACAAGCGACCTTTCGGTTTTCGAGAGACCTGCCGGCCGCAGGCCGTCAAGATAGCACAGCCGGTGGGTGTAAGGATTTCCGTACCAGTAGCCAGCGTCCGCACCCGGAAGCCGGTCAGCATGTCCCGAGTGGCCGGTGCCGGCACCGGCAGAGTACCATGGGCCGTATCGATTGTGCCGCTGCCGACAGTGAGGGTGGAGAAACGGATACGGCTCGCCCTCAGATAATCGACGGCCAGTGCGAAGCCCAGGACGTCCACCACGGTGTCCACGGCTCCGATCTCATGAAAATGCACCTGGTCGACCGGGACGCCGTGTACCCGGCTCTCCGCTTCGGCCAGCCGGCTCAGGATGCGCCGGCAGGTTCCCACGATGCCGGCCGCATAGTTTCCGTGTTCCAGAAGGCTGAGGATCGATGCCAGGTTTCGATACTCCCGCTGACTGTCCTCACTCCAGGATATCTGCAGCTGAGAGCAGGGCTGGCCGGCTCGGATCTGACGGCTCCGCTGGATCTTCAATCCCGGGATTCGAAGGGGGCGGAAGCGATCCTCGAGATACGACGGGGTGACCCCGAGATCGACCAGGGAAGCGAGGATCATATCTCCGCTGGCACCGCAAAGCAACTCGAAGTAGAGCATGAGCGGGTTGTACAACGCAACCTGAAAGATGTTCAAGAGGAAATTCGACTTGTCTTTTAACTGGGTCGTTCGTATCATAATAACGGGTACCATAATGAACGATGACCAGCATAAAAAAAGACAGATATCTCTAGGCTACATCGCCATTGCCCTGCTGCTGATCTTCGGACTGCAGTTTCTGTTCGTGCGGGGGATGTCCAGGGATATCCCCTACAGCGAGTTCAAACAGTATTTGGACCAGGGCATGCTCCGGGATGTGAGCGTTTCACCAACCGATATCCGCGGAGTGATCGTACGCAGCGAAACAGAACAGGAGGCCTTCGTTACCAACCGGGTCGATGACCCGGAGCTGGTCCGCCAATTGGAGGAGAAGGGGGTGCGCTTCTCCGGGCGCCAGGCCAACAGTTTCTTCGGCACCATCCTGTCCTGGGTCCTTCCGCTGCTGATCATCTTCGCCATCTGGAACTTCACCATGCGCCGCATGTCCATCGGGGGGCCGGGTATCCTCAACGTCGGACAGAGCAAGGCCCGTCTGGTGGCGGATGAGGAGGCCAAGAAGACCTCTTTTCGGGATGTAGCCGGCATCGACGAGGCCAAGGAGGAGCTCAATGAGGTCGTGGAATTCTTAAAGACACCGAGCAAATTCGAGGAGCTGGGCGGTCGCATACCCAAAGGCGTCCTGCTGGTTGGCGCTCCCGGAACCGGCAAAACCCTGCTGGCCAAAGCCGTGGCCGGGGAAGCAGGGGTTCCCTTTTTCCACATCTCCGGCTCGGAGTTCGTCGAGATGTTCGTAGGGGTGGGAGCCGCCCGGGTTCGGGACCTTTTCTCCCAGGCCAAGGGCAAGGCGCCCTGCATCATCTTCATCGACGAGCTGGACGCTCTGGGCAAGGTGCGGGGGTTCAATCCGATCGGCGGTCACGACGAGCGGGAGCAGACCCTGAACCAGCTGCTCGTGGAGATGGACGGTTTCGACACCCGGGCTGGGGTAATCATCATGGGCGCCACCAACCGTCCGGAGATTCTCGATCCCGCCCTGCTTCGTCCGGGTCGTTTCGACCGCCAGGTGGTGGTGGATCGACCCGACCTGAACGGCAGGGAAGCGATCCTGAAAATCCACAGCCAAAGCGTGAAACTGGCCAAAGAGGTAGACCTGAAAGTGATTGCCGGGCGGACTCCCGGAATGGTAGGCGCCGACCTGGCCAACATTGTCAACGAAGCGGCTCTTCTGGCCGCTCGGCGCGGCAAGAAGAGCGTCACCATGAACGAGCTGGATGAGGCCATCGACCGGGTGATCGCCGGCCTGGAGAAGAAGAAGCGCCTGATCAGTCCCAAGGAAAAGAAGATCGTGGCCTACCACGAAGCGGGCCACGCCCTGGTGGCGGAAACCCTCCCCAATACGGATGTGGTGCACAAGATCTCCATCGTCCCACGGGGAATCGCCGCTTTGGGATACACCATTCAGCTTCCCACCGAGGACCGGTATCTGATGACCAAGAGCGAGCTGGAGGATCGGCTGGCCGTGCTTTTGGCCGGTCGGGTCACCGAGGAGCTGATCTTCGGGGATGTGTCTACCGGCGCCCAGAACGACCTGATGCGGGCGACGGACATCGCCAGGGCCATGGTCAAGGAGTACGGGATGAGCGGCAAGATGGGATTGATGGCCTATGAGCGGCCCCGCAATCCCTTCCTCACCGGCGACAACTGGATGCCCACTGAGAAGGAGTATTCGGAGAAGATCGCCGCGGAAATCGACGAGGAAGTGAAGCGCATTCTCGATGAAACCCACGACAAAACCCAGAAGATCATCGAGGAGAAGCGGGAAACCCTGGATTCTCTGGCCAAGCTGCTGATGGAGAAGGAAGTGGTAGACCGTGAGGAGTTCAAAAAGCTGCTGAAGCTGGCGGTCTGAGGCAGTCGCTGACTAACGCCATCCTTCGATGTCATCCAGCGGATAGATCGGTCTGGGCAGGTTTTCGTAGCGAAGAGCGAAGACATCCACATTGGTGGTTCCCGGTGTTATCACATCCAGGGTTTTGCAGTTGTAGCGCATATAGGTGAAGCGAAAGGGAAAGATATTCTTCACCACCACCACATCGGCTTTTCTGAGATTGAGACCGAAATCCGTAAAAAACGTAGGCCGGTAGGTCATGGCCGGGAGCTCGGTAAGGATCAGATGGACGCCCTGGCATCGCAGGATGGCGGTCTTGCCGAGTTGGCCCTCCTCTTGATAGATGACTTCCCCCCTCACCGTCAGCGGCCTGTTGTACGCGGCATCGAGCTTTCCACCCACTGAGAGGGTAATGGTGTCGTGGAGTGGGGCCCTGCAGGCCGTACAAGCCGCCTCCTGGTCCCGAACCGGTACGTAGGATACCAGCTCCGGATTTTCCTGCAGCAACGCCTTCAGGATCCACGTACTTTCCCCGGGAGCACCGGCGCCGACGGCGTCGGAGACATCACAGATCACAATGGTACCGAACAGTCGGGCCAGTTTCTTTTTGTTGGCAATGGCTACGGCCTCTGAAGGAGAGATCCCTATAGGATGTTCGACATCCCGCACCGACCAATTGAGTTCCGCCAGGTGCTCCGCTGTTTCCCGGGCCAGCTGCGGATCATCGTCGGTTACGGCTACCGTGGCCCAGCCCAGCTGCGGGTCGTCCAGCCATATCTGCACCATGAAATTGGATACGCTCAACACTCTCCTGTCCTTTTCCATTCTATCCATGGTCTTGAAAATATCCCGCATGGGAGCCAGGAAATCGATGGTCATGCCCCCGCCCTTGAGAAGGCGCATCTTGACATACTCCATGGTCGGCCGAATTTCTCCTCGCACGCATTGAAGTAGCAGCTTGCCGCAGGTGTAGCCGGTCTTGTAGAAATCCCGGTGCGGATTGGTTTTGTAGCCAACGATGAAGGTGGCGTTTTCCACTTTTGTTCGAGTGATGTTGGCATGAAGGTCGAAAGAAACGCCGATCGGCACTTCCGGGCCGACGATTCGCCGGACCGCTGCGATGAGATCACCGTCGGGATCGTGCATTCCCTGAACCCCCATGGCGCCGTGGAGGCAGAGGTATACGCCGTCCAGGATTCCGGCATTCCACAATCCCTCCAGCAGATCTGCCTTGAGCGCCTCGTACACCGCCTTCTGAACCGGTCCTCCGGACATGGCCGTGGCGCTTACGATGGGCACGATATCCACCTGGTCTTTTCCCAGCTTCTCTACCGCCGCCCAAAAACCTCCCAAGGTAAACCACCTATATTCCCGGGCAAGCTGCTCAATCTCATCACCCCGGTACAGGCCCAGGGCTTCGAAGTCCCGCATTGTCGTCGGCACGGGAGAAAAGGAATTTGTCTCCTGAGCGACCTGGGCGACGGCGATCCGATACCTCTCGCGGGGTGCAGAAGGCGCCCGTTTCCTGCCGTCGGAAATGCAGCCCGTCAGAACCCAAACGAATACGAAAAAACAGACGAGAACTCCGAAGAACCGAGATCTCCTCAACCCTCGATCCCCCTCTTGCCAGAACATGTTCTTAACAGCATATCACAGGGGGATTAGTCCGCGAATATACGCGGGAAGGAAATAGAATCGCCGCATCGTATCCCTGTTACCATTTCTGCGAGGGCGTGGTATAAATCGCTCGTGAGCCCGAATCCGTCCCACCCCCCTGCCCCTGTAATCACCACCGCCGATCCCGATTCCTTCGCTGCATTCACCCTCACCCGGCGGTTGCCGGCGCTGCTCGATCAGGTGATGGAGAAAAACAGGCTCTCCGGAGCCCGGGCAACACCCCTGCGGGACCTCAAGCGGCGACTTCGTGCCGGAACCGTGGAAGACATCTTCTCCGCCCATCCCTACCTGCGGGAACGCATGGAAACTGCGGAACAGGCAACCTGGAGCCGAGAAATCGGTCGGCACAGAGGTAAGTCCTGGCTGAACCTTCCATGGTACTTTGCCGAGAGTCTTTTCTACCTGGAGGTGCTTCTGGCCTGGGGCTACTACCGCGAGGACAGTCCCGGTTTTGCAGTGGATCCCTATCGACCATTCAAGGAGGAGGAACTACGTCGCCCGGGAGGTGCCCTGGAGCTGTCCGCCCGCATCGAGGAGGTTACCTCCGTGATCGCTTCCCCTCGACAGCAGCTGCCCATCCTGCTTCAATACTGCCTGTGGGCTAACCGGCTGGATCTGAGCTACAGCCAGCTGGTGGAGAAGTACGGGAACCGTTTGGATCTTGAAACGAATCGACTGCTCGTAGACCACAGCGACCTGGCCGCCGAGAGACTTCTCCGGGCCAGACGGATCGATCTGATCCTGGACAACTGCGCCTCGGAGCTGATCGCCGATCTGCATCTAGTGCGTGCTCTGCTGACTCATGCCAGCGAACCAACGGTGGTTCTGCACTGCAAGAAAGCACCGTATTATGTTTCGGATGCGACGATCTCGGACGCAACCGCAACTATCGCTGCTCTTGTCCAAAATGACAGCCCGATCCTTAGCAACCTGGGCCAGGCACTGTCCCGGGCACTGGAGGATGGGTCGCTGCGCCTGAGGGAGCACTTCTTCTGGAACGGACCCCTGCACTTTCCGGAATTACCCGCCGGACTGAAAAGGGAATTGAGCGAAAGTGATCTGATCGTGCTCAAGGGAGACGCAAACTACAGGAGGCTGCTCTGCGACCGCAGATGGGATCCCTCCACGGACATGAAATCGATCGTCGGGTATTTCCCGGCGGCCTTTGTCACGCTGCGCACCACAAAGAGTGAGCTCATTGTCGACCTTCCTCGTGAAACGGTGGAGATATTGAATAGAGACGATCCCAACTGGCTGATCGAGGGGCGCTACGGGATCATCCGCTACTGCGATCCCGGCAACTGATCAGGCTCGCGGACCTGGAGGTCACTGCTCTTTCTCAAAATCCTTGTAGGCGGCCACGGTCCTGGACAAGCCGGTCCGCCAGTCCGTCTTGGGCTGATAGCCTAGAATCCGCCTCGCCTTCTCGATGCTGAAGTTGTAGTCCCAGGCGATGTGGGCAACCCGGTAGGGAAACACCGGGGGCTCAGCCTTGATGCGAAACAAGCGATAGATGCTGTTGAACAGGTAGGCCGCAACCCAGGCCAGCCCGATCGGCAGCTCGAACCAGGGCCGTACGCCGAGCAGCTCGGCGCAGTACTGCATCATTTCCCCCCAAGTGACTTCCTCCCCGCTGCAGATATTAAACACCTCCCCTGCGCTGGCATCGTTTTCCAAAGCCAACTCGATTGCCTCTACCAGGTCTTCGATGTAGACCGGGCTGGTCAGGACCCGACTTCCGCTTACCGTTCCCCGGACGCCCCTTTCCAGAATGGCGAATAGCCTGTAGAAGGTCGTTGTATCCCCCGGACCGTAGGCATTGCCCGAGCGCAGGACCGTAACCCGAAATCCCGGGGCCGCCTGGCTGAGCACGTACTCTTCGGCCGCCTTTTTGCTGCTCTGATATCCGCTGACGTACGGATAGAACGGTCCCTCCTCAGTTGAACCCCGATGGACCCCGAAGCCATGTACCGAAAGGGAACTCAGGAACACGAACACCCCGCAACCGCTGCGACGGGCCTCATCGACCAGCCGTTTGGTGACTTCCACGTTCTGGGCGTAGAACTCCTGCTCGTACCCCCAGTCCTTGACCAGGCCGGCGCAATGGATCACTCCCTCCACCTCTTGGACTGCGGCACGGACATCCTCGAGGCAGGTGAGATCCCGCCTCTGGAGCTCTGCTCCAAGCTCCTCAGTCTTGCGAAGATGGTCCGGAATCTGGTCGCGGCGATACAGAGCCCGCACCGCGTAGCCTCGTTGCACCAGGATGCGGGACACCCAGCTCCCTACAAATCCGGAGCTTCCGGTGACCAGGATCTTTCGTGTATCCCCTGAACTCATTTGTACCGTTAGACGCGTTCCTCAGCCGCTTCGTCCGCCCTCGGCCCAGAGACGGCAGAGGTTGACCGCGGTGTGCACCGCCCTGACCATGGCCGGGACCGCTACCCATTCCTGACGGCTGTGGTAGTTATGCCCTCCCGTAAATACGTTGGGTGTGGGCACGCCCAGTTCGCTAAGCCGGGCTCCATCGGTACCGCCGCGGATAATCTTGTGTACGGGTTCGATGCCGGTTTCCCGGATCGCCTGTTCCAGGCAGTGCAGCACCTCCGGAACATCCTTAAAGTAACGACGCAGATTGGCATACTGTTTTTCGATCTTGATTTCCACCTTGCCCCGAGGGAAAACAGCTTCCACTGCCCGGGCCATGCTCTCCAGTGCCGCCGCCCGCCGCTTGACCTCCGGCTCTTCGAAATCTCGCAAGTAGATCTCCAGGGTCGTTTCTTCGATTCCTCCGGAAATCTCCAGGGGAAAGTAGAAACCGTAGCGACCGTCCGTGGCCTGGGGGCTCTCCGCACCGGGAAGGAGGCTGAGGAAACGAGCGGCCATTTCGATGGCATTGACCAGTTTCCCCCGGGCCACGCCTGTGTGAATGCTCCTGCCGAGGAAGCGCAGATCGGCCCGGTATCCCTCGAAACACTCCGCTTCGATCGTTCCCTCCTCACCGCCATCGAAGGTGTAGCAGTACCTGGCAGAGATTTTGCCGATG
>CP070696.1:2604264-2632643 GCA_020353535.1 Spirochaetaceae bacterium
CGGCTACGTGGGCTGGCCGGGCTCCGAGAAAAACGGCAGCATCATTTGGACCCACTCGGTCTGGATTCCCAAGGCAAGCAAAGTTAAGGAGCTCGGCAAGACGTTCATCCGAGAGCAGGTGTTCTCCAAGGACTTCCAGCAGTGGCAGTTCAACAACTGGGGAAAGCTGCCCACTCTGAAAGAGGCCTACGGAAGCGGCATCCAGAAATACAGCGAATACATGCCCATGATCCTGAACATCGCGGACAGCTCCATGTCCATCCCGCTGTTCAAGGACCTGCAGGCCTATGCGGACATCCTCAAGAAGTACCTGCCCGATGCAGCCAACGGTCGAATCAGCGTCAACGAAGCGCTGAGCAAGATCGAGGCGGAATCGGCGAACCTCGACTTTACCGACGTGCGGGCCAAGTAGGTGAGGGCTCAACCGGGCCCGAGGACCTGAAAACAATTCCGTGCTATACTGTTACTCCCGCGGGGGCTGCGATCTTCGCGCCCCCGCGGGAGATTTT
This sequence comes from Spirochaetaceae bacterium, assembly GCA_020353535.1. Taxonomy (GTDB): domain Bacteria; phylum Spirochaetota; class Spirochaetia; order SZUA-6; family DRHE01; genus JAFGQJ01. The sequence continues at coordinate 2,604,774 of CP070696.1, forward strand.
TCAAGGAACGTCGAACCCATGAGCAGCTCGATCGCGGTGCAGAAACGACGGATGCAGGCCAGACGGAAGCGAAGGGAGAGGAGAAACCTCCTGGTCTTCCTGCTGCCGATGCTCTTTTTCATCGTGGTGTTTCTGGCCTTTCCGCTTCTCTCATCGGCCTACCTCAGCCTGACTGACATTCGTGCCAACATCTTCGAGTCCCACAAGTTCATCGGGCTGAGGGGGTACTACCAGACCATCTTCAAAGACAGCTTCTTTCACACCGCGATGCGCAACCAGACGGTTTACGCGATCAGCTATTTTGTGCTCACCTTTTCCGTTTCGCTGTTTCTGGCCATCCTGATCAACGAATTGAAAAAAGGAGTCGGGGTCCTGCAGGTGATCTTCTACCTGCCCATGATCATCCCCCTTTCGATCGTGGGAGGGATTTTCCTGTGGATCTTCTCTGGAACGGGGAACAGCTTCTTTAACCTGGTGCTGGCGCGCCTGGGACTGGCTCAAACACCCCCGGTCAATGTGTACGGGGACCCCCGCTTTGCCCTGTTCGGCCTGGTCATCGCCCGCTCGTGGAAGATGACCGGATTCACCCTGATCATCTTTCTAGCCGGCCTGCAGGGTATTTCCAAAGAAGTCCGGGAAGCGGCTCAGATCGATGGAGCCAATTTCCGCCAAACGCTGTTTCGGGTGGTGCTGCCCATGCTCAAGCCCTATCTGCTCATCGGAGTGACCTGGATTCTCATCAACTCGATGAAGGAGTTCGACCTGCCCGCCGTGGTGACTTTCGGCGGACCCGGTACGGCCACCCTCACCCTCTACTACCGAGCCTGGACTCTCGCCTTCGAGTACTGGGAGATGAGTCGATCGGCCCAGGTGTCCTTCATTACCGCCATTCTGATCCTGGCTATCTCCTGGGTGTTCAACAGGATCTTTCGGCCGGAAACGGCCCAGCGAGGCTGAGTCCTGAAAGGTGACAAGGTTACGCCGATGACGGGAACCAGGCAAAACACGTCGAGAACCGTAGTCATCCTTCTGATCGTCATCATCGCTGCAGCGGCATTCATGTTTCCCTTGGCGTGGATGCTGCTCACGTCGCTGCGGCCGCGCGCCGACATATACAAAGAGGTTCCCACTATCATCCCCGAGGCGTTCAACCTGGACAACTACCGCTACATCCTCTCCCAGGAGAAGTTCCTTCGGTTCTTCCTCAACAGCGTGGTGGTGACCACCTGTACCGTGTCCATCGTCCTGTTCTCCAGCCTGATGGGCGGCTACGCCTTCGGCATGCGTCGCTTTCGGGGACAGAACATGCTCTTTTACCTGGTCACCCTGGTTCTGGCCGTTCCCTACATAATGTATCTCGTGCCGATCTTTGTGATGGAGATGTACCTCAATCTGCGCAACACCTGGCTGGGTCTTATTCTTCCCTATGTGGCGCTGAATCTGCCCTGGGGACTGCTGATCATGCGCGGGGCTTTCTCCACCATACCTCTGGACCTCAAGGACTCGGCGACCATCGACGGCTGCAGCGAGTTCCGATTCGTGTTCAGCATCTCTACTCCGATCCTCAAGCCCGCTCTGGCCGCCACCACGATCATCACCTTTGTGTTCGTCTGGGAGGAGTTCCTGTTCGCCAGCAGCATAAACGTGCGTAACTACACTCTGCCAGTGTACTTCAAGTTCCTCCTGGTGGAGACTCAGGGCCAGGAATGGGGCAAGGTCGGCGCCGTGGTAATCGTGACCATTCTACCGGTTTTGATCCTCTTCCTCGGTTTCCGCAACTTCTTCATTAAAGGCCTGAGTGAGGGAATGCTCAAGGGGTAGCGGTCACCAGCAGGTGGAATATTCCATAGATTGACCGGCTGTCACCTACGTATCCCACATTCTCATTTCACGCTCCGCCTCGATGAATACCGCCCGATCACCCTGGGGATCGTTGTGTTTCTTGCCGGCTTTCGTTCTGAACTCGCTGAGATCGAACAGCTCTGTGGCCCAGGATATCAGATCGTTGCCTGAATTTCGCCGTCGATGTTGATGATCTTGCCTCGCCTGCGGGAGATCATTCCCGGGGCGACCCGGCGGCGGGTCCTGAAAAAGACAAGAGGCCGTGCTGAACAAGTGGACGGAGCTGGATCAGCTACGTTTTAAAAACCTCGATCTTTTCCTGTCAGTCGTCTCAAATCCTGGAGGAACCCGCCCCACCGGTTTTCGCCCCGGTTGATACTCGTGGCGACGATCACCTAGTCGGCCAGTCGGGAGAAGGGATGGGATCGCATGTATACGACTCCCGAGCCGGTCAATGTGGCGCAGAATAGCCCCTCCCCGCCGAAGAGGGCGGTCCTGAAGTCCCTAACGAAGTTGATGTCGTAGCCAACATACTCCTCGAAGGCCACCAGGCATCTGGTGTGCACCCTTAGGCTCTCCCAGGCCTGCGGGATCTTCTTCAACAGAGTGCCTCCGACGTGGACGAAGGCAAGCCCGATTCCGCAAGGTCAGAGCATAGGCCAAGTAGGCGGTGTGCCCAGCAGCGCATGGACCTTGTGGGTATTCGACAGAGCGTCGTAGTCCCGTGGCTCGTCAACGGGCCAGGAAATCATCGCGTATCGGATGAAAGGCGTCGGCCAGCCGCACGACGGGGCTCAGGGTCTGGATCCGGTGGGGAACCCCCGCCGGAACCGTGACCAGATCCCCGGGCTGCAGATCAGCGTATTCCTCTCCCAGGTAGTAGCGCACTCGGCCCGACACCACGTAGCAGATCTGCTCATGGGGATGGGTGTGCGGAGGGTCCGGTTGAGCCGCCGGCCCGTCGGTAAAGTCCATGACCACCATCATAAGGCGGTCGGTATGCACCTGCACCCGGGTGCGCCCCTCTCCAATCACGTGCTGCTGCAGATCAGTCTGCCGATGGAATCCCATGCTGTCTCCTTTTGCGATATCTTACCACGATTCTCTGGATGTGGAGAATCTGGGGTCAAAAAAACCTTGTCGTCGTAATTGCCTTCGGGCAGAGAACGATCACCCTGCGTCTCGGGGAGACGCACCTGGCAGACTATCCGACCCCCAAGGGAGACCACGGGCTCTCCCGCCTGGTGAAGGATAGGAGCGGGGGGGTGCATTAACATCGAGATCTATCACAGCCAGCAGCTTGGAGAGGAAGTGATAGAAAAACCCATAATCTGAGCTGAGTAAGCGAGGCTCCGAATGTCCCAACCGTCAAGGCAACTCTCCCGCTCACCTTCGGCTGCTTAGAGCGAATCCCGGGATAACCGCACGTTACGACTTATTGGCTTAGGGCTCAAGATGAATTAGATAGCGTTTTGGAAGCCCAAGGAACGCCGAACAGACATGCTAATCCCCCGGAGCCGAGACGAAGGGGACAGATTGTCAGTCAAGCCAAGCTGGAGCGAACCCCGGTGGTGAGCGGTTGGGCGTGGCAACGGCGCACCGCCCCGACCAACCTTCACCAGATGCCGTAAAATCTTGCGGATCGGTGATCCCGGCGATCACCTTCATGGGTGAGAGGAAACGTGGAGACTCCAGAGCAAGCGATCAAGAATCGATCCGTACCTCCTTCCTAAACGGTGACCATCACCTGAGTACCTCCCTTCAGCCACGTCGTGTGGCTTCAGGGACTGCCACTTCTAATGCGCAAAAAAGCTCACAACAAGGATGTTTGGGAGCTTTTTGCGCCCTTGGCGCCGGGATTTTTGTGGAGATGCGATTGCACTTGAGAAGGGATGAGCTTTCCGGAAAAACGGGAGATCTGCTGGTTGAGCAGGTCCAGAAAAGCCTCGTTTTGCGCCGGCACTTTCTTTTCGGAGCGCAGGAACTCCATGGATTTTTACTCGTACTTTTTTCATATCATCTCCGCTTAGCCAGCGGTGCCGGAACTGAGTTGACCACTACACTAGCAAATCTACGGTCGTAAGTGGCCTAATGGGTGTAGGTTTGCGAATAAAGTTTGGTTAGATGCTGGGGATCTGGAAATTGACTATCCTACGGTTTTCAGTTCTTCACGCAGGATACGACGAAGTGTTGATTCATCTACAGGGTGAGGTGATTTACCTATATACTCGCGAAGGGCTTCATTCATCATCGTTTGATACCCTCTTCCAGAATCATCCGAACGCTGGCGGAATTCCTCCAGAACATCGTTATCGATGTAGATACTGATTCTTTTCTTCCCCTTTTGAGGATATAACGCTCCACGTTTAGCTTTAGAGAAATCATATTCCTTCTTCATATTGCATTCTCTCTCTTTTAGTCGCGGACCGAGTTGATATCAATCGGATATCTTCACCGCGATACGTATAAACGACTACGAGGATACGACCACCGGAATCCATTCCAACAGTCACAAAGCTTTGTGCGCTTTCGGATTCGATATCCTCCCTGGTGAGTGCGCTAGTATCAAATAGAACAGTTTCAGCATTCGAAAATCGGACGCCGTCTTTCTTTTGATTCAACTTTGCCTTTTCAGGATCCCAAACGACATCCACTTAATTATTATATACATACAATATGCATATATCAAGCGTTTTGCTTAGAATTCGAGAAAATCAAAGTTTATATTGCCTAAGGGTGGGGTTATGCCATATACCGGGCCGTTTTACCCAAAAACCGCGTAAAGGTTGGGAATTTGAATTTATATCGTCAGTCTTCCAAGAGAGTGCCGAGCTTTTTCAGCACTTCACTCATCGTTGATACTGGCAACTTGCAGATAAATTGAGTATCGCGAACTTTCCAATCAAGACTCTTTATTTGGTCAGATAGCACTACCCCAGAGATATTCATACCAGCAGGAATTCTAACTTCAAACGGATATCCTTTGATTTGTGATGTGATGGGGCAAAATAAACCAAGTCCAACTTTTTTATTGTAAGATCCGGGTGAAACAACAACCGCTGGTCTTCTACCTGATTGTTCGTGGCCTGCTTTCGGACTGAAATTCAGCCAGACAGCATCACCACGATTAGGAAAATATCTCTTACTCTTCACCAGGACTCTTTCCCCTGCGGAATGCCCGTTGAAACTTCATCATGAATGTTCTCAGCTGTGATTCCCGACAACAGTTCGTCTAACGAATATTCTTGATCTTCAACTGGCTTGATTTTCAACTCACCATTTGAAAGGGACATCTCCACAGTGGATCCGGATGCAACGTTTGCCTCAATAGCGAGTGCCTTTGGAATCCGCAGTGCTAAGCTATTGCCCCATTTTCGAACTTTGAGTTTCATAGTTCTTCACTCCTATAGTATCTACAATGAATATACTATCCTTTGATAAGAATGTCTATCCTTGTTTCCCCTAATGGGTGAGGGTTGGCGAATATAGCTGATTAGAAAGACCAGGTTTTCAAACAGACCGACTGTACGGACGGACCGCTACTACATCATTATCCACTACGGGGCGTACGCTTCCGACATCAAGGGTGACAAGAGCCTCTGTCTTTCCCGACGCAGTGACAAACTCTATCTCCAATCCGTCAGGCTCGTATACTTCAACTACCGCTTCTAGGTCGCCTTGACGGAGTCCATGTTCGGGAAGATCGGTAGCCAATACAACGGTATCAAGCACTTTGAATCTCATCGTTTGCCTCCTGGAAAGGCAGTTACAAATCTCGGTTCTTGTTCACCATTAAGAAAATCAAGTTCATAATATGAACATGAACCGGGCAGTCACATCGAAAAGCGAATCAGTCTTCCATCGTTCGACTTGTACCGCATGAAGCCCTTTCTCCCGAAGATATGTCCCACGCTCCTGCTCATTGAGCTTCTCGTATTCCAACACTGCTACCAATTTCTCTTCCGCTGTCCAATCCTTTGGTCGCCGTTTCTTCATGACACCTCCCGCTTTTCCCAACTTAGCATATTCGCGTACCCATCGGGAGAGTGTCGATTGAGTGATATCCACCTCTTGTGCCAACGCACGGGCACTCGGTGCCCTAGGAGTTGTCAACTTGCGGACCATGGCGTCTTTCACTGTTTCAGGATAGTTGCTTATCTTGAATGTTCCTTCTACCGCCCCGATTTTCACCCTCAGAGGGTATCCCCCTGAGGGATCACCTAGACACGACATCTATCCTGACAGAGGGGGCTTGTGTTATGAGGATTCTATCATAATTCTCTACCGGATAGAAGGTTATTAGCTTTTTGGGATCGATTACCTATCATCTGCCTTCGCATATGATCTTGGAGTATCTTTAGGAAAGGGTGAAACGAGGGAGTCGAATTAGTTTTGAGCGGGCTCTCTCAAAGAACAAAGAACCCCGGGAAGAGGATCGTATCCAGCGATCCGAAAGATTAACTAGATGCGCGTTTTCGTAAACCTACTCTGATACTCGATACCGCGTATTGCAGAAGCCACCGCCTCGATTCGCCGGATAAAAAGGGCGTGTGTTTGGGGGGCAGCGACTCCCGGGCTGTCGGCGGCGCTCTGGGTCTGATCTATGCCCGGTGCATTACCACCACTGCACGAATGCCTTCTTTATCGCCGCTGGCCCGTTGTGCTGACATGGGTTGAAAGGTTTTTTACTATGATTATACTCAAGATTGACAAAATGGCTGCCCAAAAAGATCACGGGAGTTTTTTTATTTTTCCCCCTAATAACAGTGGATAAGAGGATCTAGTAGTATGGGCGATCTTTTGAGTGTGCACGGCCTCGAAACCCGGTTCCGAACTCGGGAAGGGATCGTCCATGCGGTAAATGGCGTTTCCTTCCAGTTGAAAAAGGGGGAAACCCTGGGGATTGTGGGTGAAAGCGGATGTGGAAAAAGTGTTTCCGTCCTGTCGATGTTGCGTCTGATTCCAACCCCGCCCGGCAAAATCGTCTCGGGCCGGGTCATGTATCAGGGCAAGGACATGCTGAAAATGACTGATGAAGAGATCCGAAACGTTCGGGGCTCAAAAATCAGTATGGTGTTTCAAGATCCAATGACCTCACTGAACCCTGTAATGAAAATCGGACAACAAGTGTCAGAGCCTTTGGTAATCCATGATGGCCTCGGTCGAAGAGAAGCCTATGACCGGGCGGCGGAGATACTGGAATTGGTGAAGATTCCCAATGCCAAAGATCGCTTAAATGATTATCCGCATCAATTTTCCGGAGGCATGCGCCAGCGCGTTGTCATAGCGATGGGCTTGATCTGTAATCCACATATTTTAATCGCCGATGAACCAACCACGGCGTTAGACGTCACCATTCAAGCCCAGATCATTGAGCTGATCAAGAAAATCCGTGATGAGTTTGGTATGGCAATTATCTGGATTACCCATGATCTCGGTGTAGTAGCTGGGCTGGCTGATCGGGTCGTTGTAATGTACGGCGGACTTATCATTGAAGAAGCCCCAACAAAAATGCTATATGACAACCCAAGGCACCCCTATACAATCGGTTTGATGGAAAGCCTGCCCAGAACGGATAAAACGCGGGCTCGCCGCTTGACATCAATCGAAGGTATCCCGCCGGTATTGATGGAAAATCCGAATTATTGCCCCTTCGCTCCGCGATGCAAATTTGTCATTTCTCGTTGCCGTCATGAACGGCCCCAACTGTCACCAATTGGCGAAGACGGACACCAAGTGGCTTGCTGGGTAGATCCAGAAACAGGGAGGGAAAATGCGTGAGCAGGAAATTTTACTCACTTTAAAAGATTTGGTAAAACATTTTCCCATTAAACAGGGGATTATTTTAAAACGAGAAATTGGGGCCGTGCATGCCGTTGACGGCGTTTCCTTTGATATATACAAGGGAGAGACGCTGGGTTTGGTGGGAGAATCCGGTTGTGGGAAATCCACCACCGGCCGTGCTATTATGCGATTGTTTAAACCAACCTCGGGTCAGATTATGTTTGATGGTGTCAATCTGGTTGATTTACCGACCGAAGAAATGCGTAAAACCCGCAAGCACCTGCAAATGATCTTTCAGGACCCGTATGCCTGTCTAAATCCTCGGATGACTGTGGGAGAAATGATCGGTGAGGCGATGGTGATTCATCGGGTCGGTAGCCGGAAAGATATTCGGGTACGGGTCATGGATCTGTTGGAAAAAGTGGGTTTGGATCCGGCGTTTTCCAATCGCTATCCCCATGAGTTTTCTGGAGGTCAGCGGCAGCGTATCGGTATTGCCCGCGCATTGGCGCTGGAACCAAAATTAATTGTCTGTGACGAGCCCATCTCCGCTTTGGATGTGTCCATCCAAGCGCAGGTGGTAAACTTGCTGGAAGATTTACAGGAAGATTTAGGGCTAACCTATTTGTTCATTGCCCATGACCTTTCCATGGTACACCATATCGCCGATCGTGTGGCGGTCATGTATCTTGGCGTGATTGTGGAAATTGCAGATTGCACCGAATTGTGGGATCATCCTTTACATCCGTACACATTGGCCTTGATGTCGGCAGTACCCATCCCCAATCCCCGGTTAGAAGAGAAACGAAAACGTATCATTCTGGAAGGAGATGTTCCTTCGCCGATCAATCCACCGTCAGGATGCCGTTTTCGAACTCGTTGCAGCCTGGTGCAGGCTATTTGTGCCGAAGAAAAGCCGGAAATGAGAGAGATGACACCCGAGCATTTTGTCGCTTGTCACATGGTTTAAATGCAAAACCCTTTTTGAAGGGTGCGTACTGTGAGCTGAAGCTGGAAAACAGTTTGGCCTATATACTAATAATTTGAGGAGAGGACAGTGAGTTATTTTCGAGTGAAAGGGATCAATCACCTTGGTTTTGTGGTAAAGGATCTTGATGCAACTTTAAAGCAGTGGGAACCGTTATTCGGCGTGAAAGCTGAGATAAAGGAAAATCCCGATCTACAGGTACGGCTGGGGGCGATCAGTCTGGGTAATATCAAGTTCGTATTCAACGAATCAACCCAAGCCGGAAGCCGTTGGGAAAAATATCTCGAAGCCAATGGTGAAGGACTCGAGCATGTTGCCTTTGAAATTGATGATTTAAAAGCTGCCTGTGAGCAAGCCAGGGGATCGGGGCTCGAACTGCGTTTTGAACAGCACAAGCCTATGCATGGATTTCTCACGAATTTCGTCGAAGGTATGCATGCCGTTGATGTCGAACTCATGGGGCCGGAAAAATAGTGGATGTGTTTTCTGTTGGGATTATTGGCGTAGGATCTGTCGGAAAAAGACATGCCAAGGTGTTCTCAAGTCTCGGTGCTGATGTTACCGTTCTGGGCGTTGTCGATACAAACGGAGATAACGCGGCACGGATCGCCGAGGAGATCGGAACGAAATATTATACCGACTATCGCGATCTCCTCTCCTTCGTGCCTGATCTGGTTGTCATCTGTACCCCGCATTTCTTACACCGGGAAATAGGCGAGGCCGCAGCGAAAGCCGGCTGCCATATTCTGATGGAAAAGCCCCTGGCGCATACCATGGAGGATGCAATTGCACTCCAGGAAGTGTGCCGAAAAGAAAATGTCCAGCTCGCCGTGAGTTTTGTTCACCGCTACCGCCAGGAATTCACCCGCGCTCAGCAGTTGATCGCTGCAGGTGAGGTCGGAACACTCCAGATGTCTGTAGATATTTTTGGAAGTCCCGGCGGTAGATATATACCCTCCTGGATATGGCAAAATAAATATTCGGGAGGGGGGATCGTCATGTACAGCGGCATTCACAGCATTGACTGGCAGTGCTGGTTGATGGGAAGTGATGTCGCCAATGTTTTTGCCCATTCACTGTCAACCTATAAGGGTTCGGATGTAGAGGATGGCATCGCTGCAACTCTGCAATTTGAAAATGGAAGTATCGGCACTTTGATTGGGAACCAACCCGATTATCCGATTGAATCCAGGACCCGCAATACGGAGTTGTACGGGACCAAGGGTTGTATTCGTCTGCGTATGGGGGAATACCTGCAATTTGACAGTGGAGATTGTTCATACAAAATCAACATTGCCCGGGATGAGCCGTTTATTGCTCAAGCACTGGATGTCGTCGACGCAATCCGTGAAGGCCGGACGCCCTGGATTGGCGGGCGGGACGGACTGCGGGCTCAGGCAATCATAGCTGCCTTGTACAAGTCGGCTGACACGGGAAAGCCGGAAGCGGTCGAGAAAGTGGAGTGACGCTTTGAGACAGTACATTATTCGCCGCCTGCTGCAGGTTTTGCCTATTGTTTTTCTGGTCGCCACAACCGTTTTTTTCCTCTTTAAACTGATCCCGGGTGATCCGGCGACCGTGTTTGCCGGCGAGCAGGCTTCACCGGCAACGATTGCACGGGTACGGGAAAGGCTGGGTTTGGATCAACCGATTATGGTGCAGTACTGGAGGTATTTGCAGCGACTCGTGAAGGGAGACCTGGGTACGTCGTATATCAACGGGATGGAAGTCATAGACCTGGTAAAAGTGCGTTTTCCCAATACGATTCGGCTGGCCTTTATTTCTACGATCCTGTCGGCTTTCTTCGGCGTATCGATAGGAATGGTCTCGGCTCTCAAACGAGAAACCATCGTAGACTACCTGTTGACAGTGGTGGCTCTGCTGGGGATTTCGATCCCCATATTTTGGCTGGGATTGTTGTTGATCTATATCTTCAGTGTGGAATTGAGCATTTTACCGATTGCAGGGGCAGCTACCTGGAAAAACTACATCATGCCGGTTTGCACCCTCAGTGCGGTGTCGGTGGCTTCCATTTTGCGCATTACCCGATCGTCCATCTTGGAGGTGATGGGCGAGGATTTCGTGCGCCTGGCCCGGGCCAAAGGTCTGAAAGAATCTCGGGTCGTTTTCCGGCACGTGCTGCCAAACGCCCTTATCCCGGTCGTGACCGTAATCGGCCTGCAGTTCGGTTACATGCTGGGAGGTTCGATCATCACCGAAACCATCTTTGGCTGGCCGGGGATGGGGCGAATGCTGGTGGTCGCGGTCAATCAGCGGGATGTCATGGTTGTCCAGGGCGTGCTGATCGTGTTTGCCACCAGTTTTGTCCTCGTCAATTTGATCGTGGATATCGTCTATGCATTGATCGATCCAAAAATATCTTATAGCTAGGTGAATTACTGTGACCGTTAAAACAGCTAAAAAAAAGGCGCCGGTAGTCATTAAAGAAATCGCCAACTTTGCCAGAGGTTTTCCTCTAGCTACGGTTGGCGGGATCATTGTGTTGGCATTTGTGCTCATCGCTGTTTTAGCACCCTATGTGGCCCCGCAGGATCCAAACAAGATGAATCTGGAAAATGCACTGGAACGCCCCGGACCCGAGTTTCTTCTGGGCACCGATTACAGCGGAAGGGATATGCTTTCCCGGCTCATCTTTGGAGCGCGCGTTTCTTTGTTCATTTCACTTACTTCAGTGATACTGGGTGTTGTGGTTGGTGTTGTGCTCGGTGTTGTTGCTGCCTGGTTCAGGCGTCTACAAACTCTGATCATGCGCCTGATGGATATCATGCTCAGTTTTCCTAGTATTATTGTTGCTTTGACGATTATCGCCATCCTGGGATCCGGCATTCAAAATCTGATCATAGCCATTGCTGTGTATAATATTCCCGTTTTTGCCCGCATCGCCTTCGGGCAGACGCTTTCGGTAAAAAACTTCACCTACATTGAAGCGGTCATTACACTGGGGGCGAGGGACGGGCGCATTCTGCTGCGCCACATCCTGCCCAATATCATCGCTCCGGTGATCGTGCAGTTTACCCTGGTGATTCCACGTGCGATTATGCTTACCGCTGGATTGAGTTTCTTGGGACTGGGGGTCATGCCGCCGACAGCAGAATGGGGGAATATGCTCCAGAATAGCCTGCGCTGGGCCGCCCAGGGGCCACATCTGGTCATTTTCCCCGGACTGGCGTTACTGCTGGTGGTATTCGGTTTCAATACATTCGGGGATGGGTTGCGTGTTTCCCTTGACCCGCGTATGCGCAATCGGTGATACTGGATATTCAGAGTCTTGCCAAAGAGGAGGTGCAACTGCGAAAAAATGTAGGCGATACAATCTAGCCCATGCGTACGAACAACCGTCCTATTCGGCATGACATTGAGGACCCGGTTGTACCACGCAAGTGAGTTGGAGATGCAGGCGGCAGCATTCGAAGCCGCTAAATCGTGAGACCTATTTTACCTATAAAAATGGAGGATTTCATGAAACGTTTCACACTTCTATTACTGGCGGTTTTTGTGGTTCTCTCCGCCGCCATCGCTTTCGCCGGTGGAGGAAAAGAAGCACCTTCGGGGACCCTTAAAGCAGCGGACTTTACACCGGATACGTCGCTGGTGTCCGGTAAAGTCGTCCTGGCCGCAGGTGGTTCACCAAAGCGGGGCGGTACCCTGGAGATGGCCCTTCCGGCAATCACCCACCTGGATCCTGTCAGTATTGCCGGAGATACCGAGCCGTACGTCTTTATCTTCGAAACGCTGTTCGAGTTTGATGCGGAATGGAAGCCGACACCGCTGCTGGTTGAGAGCTTCGACGTCTCGGCTGACGGCAAGGTGCACACCTGGAGGCTGCGCAAAGGCATCAAATTTCACGACGGTTCGCCCTTCAATGCCGAAGTCGTAAAATGGAATATCGACCGTAAGATAGCGCAGAATACCCCGTATGCGACATCCATACCGTGGGCGGATAACCCGATCAAAGTGATTGATGAGTACACCGTAACAGCAACTTTGAAAGAGCCCTCCTTTGTCATGTACAACTACCTGACCGGTTCATCCTATATGATGTACAGTAAGAAATTCGTGGAAAGCGTGACCGCGGATGATCTGAAGAACAAGGGTGTCGGCACCGGTCCGTACATCATCAAGGAATATCTGCCCAACGACCATTTGTATCTGGAGCGCAATCCGGATTACTGGCAGAAAGGACTGCCGTTCTTCGATGCTATCAACATTCAGATCATACCGGATGCGAACACACGTCTTCTGACCTTAGAAGCGGGCCAAATCGATTTTGTAAAGGATCTCTCCATCCAGGATATCAAGCGCCTGGAGGGTAACTCGGACATCGAGATCAGAGAGGCCCCGAGCACACGGACCTACCATATCCCGCCTCACAGCAAGCGCCCGCCCTTCGACAACGTGAATGTACGCAGAGCCCTCAACTATGCAGTAGATAAAGAGGCGATGAACAAAACCATTTACGAGGGAAAGTACCTGATCTCACGCGGTATCTCCACTCCGCTGGTTCAGGGATTTCAAGAAAGCGAACCTTATACCTACAATCCGGAGAAAGCCAAGCAGATGCTGACAGAAGCAGGGCTGGTGGATAGCAACGGCGACGGCTACCGCGAATGGCAAGGGAAGGAGAGGGAGTTCATCCTGTTTACCCGGGCCGGGCAGCGTGCCGGCGACATCGAGATTGCCGAGCAGTTCCAGGCCTTCATGGCTGAAGTCGGACTCAAAATCAAGATTGAGATCATCGACGCCGGACAGTACTTCACAATCCTGAATCAACCCTTTGGCCAGGCGCCGTACTATGATCTCACCAACCAGGCTCCGTCCAACTTCATCGCAGATATGTCCTATCCGCTGGACACGATGTACTCCAGCTGGTCATGGCCAGGTAACTTCTACAACTATGCCCATTACGCAAATGAGAAAGTTGATGAGTTGATCAAGTCGGGTAATCGCGCCGGGTCGCTGGAAGCCCGGAATAAATTTTATGCTGAGGCGCAGAATATCGTCTGGAATGAGGCCGCTTCGGTCTTTCTGTTTGATGGAATCCTCACGCTCGGGACTTCACGCAATGTGAGGGGAGTCTTCAGTGACGGCGCCCACAACGTCTGGAATATCAAATACGGTTGGTTTGCTGAGTAGTTGAATCTAACTCAAACGGGGGGTGATGACAGGCTGCTGTTGCTGCGGCCAGATCACCCCCTTCTTTTTTTTCAGGTGGGTATGTGTCAGTCCCCGTCCACCTAATCCTAGAGGTGTTAGCCCGCCTCGGTTGTAGATAGAAATGAAACACGTAGAGGAACAAAATTGAATCAACAGGAATCACCTGCACGTACCGATACCGCGATGACGGTGACCGGCCCTGTTTCCGTGGAACAGCTGGGCATCACCCTGGTGCACGAACACATCATGGTCGACGGACAGGTCTGGTTTCAGGAACCCGATGAGTCAGCTCGTCATCTCCGGGATGTAGCGGTGGACAAGTCAATGTATGAACAGCTGCGGGTTAATCCTTATGTCAACAAGGACAATGTCTTTATGCTGGATGAAAGCATTGCCATAGAGGAACTGAAAATTTTCAAAAACTTAGGGGGCGGAACCGCTGTCGATGTATCCTGTCGCGGGATCGGGCCCTTCCCTGAAAAACTTAAGCGGGTGAGTGAGGGCAGCGGAGTAAATATTGTTATGGGTACCGGATACTACTACGAAGCCAGTCATCCGCCCGGAGTCAAAGCCATGACCGTGAACCAACTGGTGGAGCAAATGGTCGAGGATATCATGATAGGGATTAATGGTACCGGCATCAAAGCCGGCATTATCGGTGAGGTAGGGGTAAGTTGGGATTTTACCGCTGATGAGGTCAAATGTTTACGGGCTGCTGTTCAGGCATCCTTGCGGACCCGTGTTCCACTCACGATTCACCAGCCCAGTTTTTACCGGCTGGCCAATCGCGTTGTGGATATCGTGCTGGAAGAGGGAGGGGATCTCAGGCATACGATTATCGATCACATGTGTGCCAGCGGCAAGGATCTCGATTATCAACTGAGCGTGCTGGAAAGAGGGGTTTTTATCGAATATGACCTGATCGGATCAGATCTGTATTATCCCAGCATCGGAACCGGCCAACCCACCGACAATGAGAATGCCGCTCATATCAAACGCTTGATCGATGCCGGTTTTGTGGAGCAACTGCTCCTCTCCCACGACATCTTCATCAAGATTTGCCTCCGGCACTATGGTGGCCGGGGCTATGGACATATCCTGAAGAATTTTGTTCCTATGTTGAAGGAGATTGGTGTGACCGAACAACAGATTCATACCATGCTGGTCGAAAATCCAAAACGGTTGTACGCGTATGCGGAGTGAGAGGGCTGCTCTTATTCAGCGGCCAACAAAAAAGGAGGAACGATGAAGATTTTGGTCCTTAATCCCAATACCTCAAAGCTGGTAACAAAAAAAATAGCGGATGCGGTGAACAAGGTTGCCAGAAAAGATGTCGAACTCGTGGTGGAACAGATAGAGCATGGACCGGAGGCACTGGAGTCTTATCACGATGAAACGCTCGCCTACCCATATATACTGGAGAAGGTAGAAAAGGCGAATGCTGAAGGGTTCAATGCCATCGTTCTTGCCGCATTCTGTGATCCCGGTATCGAGGCGTTGCGGGAGCGATCGGCCATCCCGATCTACGGTGCTGAGGAAACAACCTTATCGATAGCGCTTCTGCTGGGTAATAAGTTCAGCATTCTAACGGAAAAAAAGCACAAGGAATCGGTAAAACGGCAACACGTGCGAAAACTCGGGCTGGAACAGAGATTCGCCGGAGTAAGGGCGCTTAACATGGGCGTTGTGGAAATCGCGGAAAAAGGGGAACAGGTTCTGGAACGGGGCATTGAGCTCGGTAAAAAAATGATCATCGAAGACGGGGCAGAGGTAATCGTCATGGGCTGTGCGTCAATGGCCGGCTATCAAGACGAGCTTGCGGAGAAACTGGGCGTCCCCATATTGGATCCGGTGACCATTACCTATAAAGTAGCTGAAGGCTTGGCGGATATCCAAACCGTGCACTCCAAAGTTGGGCTTTACGCCACTCCCGAGCCGAAAAAATGGGTATAAAGCGGCGTCCCGTGTTCTGCTGAACTGCTGACCAGAAAACCACTATAAAGGACATTGAATGCCGCGTTCCTCCGCCAGACGACGTAGATTTTCTACGGTAGTCGTATCAATGGGAATACCGATTTTTTCATTTTCCCGTTCAGTGATGAATTCGAGTTCACCAGGCAGGAAAAGTTTGGAATCGGGATCGGTTGGCTCGGCGGCATAAAACATTTGCACAAGCTGCTCGAGCCGCTGCTGAAACTCATCGTGGGGCATGAAAATATCGGGATTGATCGCCATGACAAAATGCCCGACGTCATGATTGCTGATATCCTGGAACACTTCGGTGCCGAACAGAGATCCGCTCAGCACGCCGCTCAACACATCGGTAAAAAAGGCCAGACCGAATCCTTTAAACTCCCCAATCGGCATCTGGGTACCCTGGAAAACCAGACCGTTGGGGGTCTCTCGAATAAAATCGGCAGGATCTGTACTTCGATTGCCCTCTTTTGTGAGGACGTAATTATCCGGAATCGAGACACCTTCTCGGTACGCCCATCTGACCATTCCCTCTCCAGACATGGAAAGGGCCAGATCGAGCAGGATGGGAAAACCATTATCGCGGGGAATGCCCAGCCCCCAGGGATTCGTACCTACAACGGGTGTTTTGGCGCCCCAGGGCGCGAGTTCCGCTCTGGCATTGGACATAACAATCCCGATCATGCCGGCCTTTGTCGCAGTTTCGGCGTGAAAACCGGCCTGTCCGTAATGATTTGAATGGCGAACCGATACTGCGCCTATCCCGACTTTTTTTGCCTTTTCGATGGCCATGTTCATGGCTTTGGCGGCAATGACATACCCATACCCTTTGTGTCCGTCTACATGGGAAACCGCAGGGGTGTCTTTCAGAACTTCAAATTCAGCGCCGTTGTATATTCCGCCGTTGGAGGTCTGAATGGTCAAGCGGAATAGTTTTTCCAGACCCTGCCCCTTGCCGGGATGCCAACGGGAGGCAGCAGTGACAATTCCATCCGCAACGATTGAGGCTTCTTCATCCGTTGCGCCTAGGGCAAGCAGATACTCTGCGCAAAACTTTATCAGTACATGTCTCTTATAGCGAAATACGGGGACCGACGCCATTTTTATATTTCTCCTTTTGACCTTATACGTACTATAGGTAAGTATCCTGATCATTATTGTCAAGTTGTTGGCTTTATAGAGGGAGCGCCGGAGATGGTGAGCGCCTGATATTCTCAAAGAATTACTGCGTATGCTGGGATTCGCCAGCAAACCTTCGGCGAGCGAAAATTGCCTTGACAGGTGCTTGCTCCCAGGCAACTATATGCCATGGCGAACCGGCGAATCATGATGAATCCCTCTGCGGCGGCAGAGCTGGTAGGATTGTTCGAGTACCAGCTTTCCATGTGCAAGCTCAAACCGGATGAGCTTTGCCTGGTAATTACCGACATGGCATTCAATCCGGTCTATTCGGATGCCTGTATCGGAGCCGCCCTGAACCTGGGCGCCTCGGCCTACAAGCAAATCCTGCCTTACGACCATCCCCTCCCCGGGAAAGCGATGGGGGCAGCCTGGCAGGAGGCGGATCTGATTGTCTATATGAGCACCCATAGGCTGCACTATCACGAACAGATGGGACAGGCGCTGGATAACGGGGCACGGGTACTGATGGCTGTTCAACCGCTGGAGGTCTTGAGCCGGTTGCGTGCGCTTCCCGAGGTAATAGAGAGGACCAAGTCGGGAGCACGACTGTTGGGCGGTGCGAATCGGATTCGCATCCAATCCAAAGCCGGTACCGACCTCGTAATGGAACGGGGAGATCGTCCGGCCCTTGCCCATTACGGTGTCGCCGATGAACCCGGCCATCTCGATTTCTGGGGCGCCGGCATGGTGGAAACCGCCCAATTGGAAGGCACCACGGAGGGCCGACTCGTACTGGATGTTGGGGATGCGAATTTCTCCTTTGGTCGTTACATGGAATCCGCCGTGGAGATCGACTTTCGCGAAGGAAAAATCGTCGATATACGGGGTGGACTGGATGCTTTGTTACTGGGGGATTTTTTAGCGTCTTTCAACGACAGCACTGCCTTCAAGGCGGGGCACACGTCATGGGGCACCGATAAACGGGCCCAATGGCATGCGCTGATCAAAGCGATCAATCCGGAGCCCGGCACCTCAGGCGCGGACATCGAAGCGCACTACGGGAATATCCAGATCGAGCTCGGCAGTAACAATGATATTAACTTCAAAGGGAAAATCTCCAGCAGAACGCACCTGGGATTGTGCTGTCGTAACTCGAGCCTGTGGCTCGATGATACGCAGGTAATCGACGCCGGGAAATTCATCCCTGCCGAGCTGCAATAGGGCAGCGCTGCTGATCCGGACCTCTATTTTCCTACTACCGCCGTTACTTCGAGTTCCAGTCGAATACCGCGTTTTTCCCAGGAGGAACTGAGTTGACGGCTGCCGGTGTGGGGTGGCAGCAATTTCCCCATGCGCGCCTGCAGCGCATCAAAGATGGCGGGCATATCCTCTTCATATAAATAGTAGGTGTGCAGATGAACCACGTCCTTGAGGGTGGCATTGCCTTCCGCCAGAATGGCTTCCAGACAATCCAGGATCTGTTCGGTTTGGGCACGGGCATCATTCGGGGCGACGATATCACCGTTCAGGTCAACCGGCACACGCCCGGCGGTGTAGATCGCATTCCCGGCCAATATCCCCGGCGCGTAGCGCGGGGAGGCATAAATATGATCCGGCTTCAGTATTTTCATTCTGTTCTCCCTGTTGAATTGAATTGAAAAAGTAGCATCTTTTTATTTCATGGACAATTGTGTCGTGCTAAAAAGCGGCTCGCCGAAAAGGATTTCTTTATGATGACATCGCAATCTTCATTTCAATTGCGGTCGAAGATTGTGATATGTGTGATTTTCTATATAATACAGTATCACATTGTAAGAAGGTCATTCGTTCATGGAACACAAATCGGCTTCATCCCATCCATCCGCATCCGCTGCCTGGAAAGTTCCCCGATCAAAGGCTCACCTCTTCAATCAAGAAATCGAAGAAAAAATACTGCAGGCGATTCGACCCGCACTGTTTGGCGATTATTGGGAGTATCCCAGCTTATTGCTCGAGTTCGAAGACAAATTCTCACAATTCATAGGCCTGGAACATGTCGCGGCGGTGCAATCCGGCACCGCAGCGTTGATCCTGGCTCTGAAGGCCGCCGGCCTGCAATCCGGAGATGAGGTCATCACGGTCGCCAACTCCGACATGTCCACCACCAGCGCCATCGTAAACTGCGGAGCCAGACCTGCGTTTTGTGATATCCTGGCTTCCGACTACACCATCAATCCGGAGTTGGTAGAATCCCTGATTTCAGAACGCACCCGAGGCCTGTTGCCGGTTGATTTATACGGTCATCCGGCGAATATCAAGCAGCTCCAGCACGTCGCCCGCCGACATGGTTTATTCATAGTGGAAGATGCGGCCCTTGCCACCGCCTCCCGGGATTTCGGCCTGCCCATGGGTGCCTTTGCCGATCTGGTTTGCTTCAGCACTACATCCACCAAACAAATCGGCGGCATAGGAAACGGCGGCATGGTTGCCACTGCCGACCTTTCCCTGCGGGAAAAGCTGGAACTGTATCGCAGTTATGGATTGAGCCCGGCCATAAAGCAAAATCCGCACGCCGGCAGCGACCAGCAGGTGGATGGTCTGAACTTGAAAATGACACCGGTGAACGCCGCTGTGGTGACTTTGAAGCTGGCCTATCTGCCCGCCTGGACGGAAAGGCGGAAACAAATTGCCCGTCAGTATGAAACTCGTCTGCAGGATATTGAAGGCATCACGCTGGCCTCCTTCCGGCCGGAATCCGAACCGGTGCGCCGTGAATTTGTGCTCCGTGTTCGCAATCGAGACCTGGTTTTCGACACCCTTCGTGAACAAGGTATTCAAGCAGCGCTGAATTACTTTCCGCCGGCACATCAGCGAAAAGTGTATCGGGAACAAAATCTGCCCGGAAGCAAAACGTTGACCATCACTGAAGACATCAGCCGAGAGATACTGTCCCTGCCCATCGATCCTTTGTTAACAGAGGATGATATTGACTGTGTGTGCGACCATTTGATAGAAGCCGTTCAGGCGTAGGGCGGTCGAAGCGGCAGTGCCCTTCAGCACAAGCCTTCCTTTTTGAACAACCCCTCGATTCTATTCATCGCATCTTCGAGCTTGCTCTCGTTCTGGAGAAAAGTAATTCTCAAAGAATCATCGAAGTCGGCTCCATACGTTGCCCCGGGGTATAGAAGGACCTGGCAGTTCTCGAGTATCCATTCACAGAAAGCAAGCGAACCCATTTTCAGTCTACTGATGTCGGCAAAGATGAACTGTCCCCCCTGGGGGATGCCGTAGGGGATATTGATCCGATCGAGTCCCTGCATGACGATTGCCCGGCGCCGCACCAGGGCTTTTTTCATCTCAAGGGGCACCGAATCATCCGTCTGTAGTGCCGACAGAGCGCCCAACTGAGATATCAGCGAAGTGCCTCCGTTTATCGTGGCTTTTAGGCGCTTGATCGGTTCTATCAACGCCGCTTCACCGACCAGCCACCCGGTACGCCAGCCGGTCATGGCATACATTTTGGATACCGCGTTCAGTGTGATGGTACGTTTTCTTGCTCCGGGCAGCGTCGCGGGGCTTAGATGTTCAAAATCGTCATAAACAAAAAAATCGTAGATTTCATCCGAAAGGATCTTGAGATTGTGGCGCTCGGCCATAGCTACGAACGCCCTGTGGTCCTTAGGGCTTATGACTGCACCGCTTGGATTATTCGGCGATGCCAGTACAATAGCCCGGGTTCTCGAAGTAACCGCCTCCTCGACCAAGCGGGGATCCGCGCGGAACGATTCTTCCCGCTTGGTGGGAACACCGACACGGATTCCCCCAGCAAAATTGATCGCGTCCTTGTAGGTATTGTAGTTCGGTTCCGGCAGTATTATTTCATCATCTTTCTCAATGACAGATTGGACCATTAAAAAAAGAGCTTCCTGTCCGCCGTTGGTAACAATAACTTCCGTATCGGGATCCACTTTTATGCCGTTCATGCGCTCGACTCTTTCGGCAATAGCCTTTCGTAACTCAGGGATGCCTTCGACCGGAATGGAAGCGGGCTTTGATCGGGATAACAGCTCCTCCGTTCTTGTCAATACAGGCTCCGGGGTATCGAAATCTGGATCACCCCTTCCGAGCGCGATATGATTCTCATAGCTTTTTGCTTTTTTCATCAAAGCATATATCTGGGATGTGTTGACTCCCTTTTCCGCTTGTTTTTTAGGGGCTGCTTTATTCATCATCACCACCGCCTTGTTAAAGTATCGTTACTACTATCATCGCAAAAATTCCTACAGGTCTATCTTCCTGTATAACCACTCTCGCGGCGATAGGGGTACCGCTCCTTGGCCGGTTACCAAAAAATTATCTGAAATCAGAAATGCTCGATTTCCTTTGAGCAGAGTGCTCGGGTGGAATGAAAGAACCATATTCGCTTCAAGGATTTCATCCGGAGTGAACCAGGATGAAGGTCCGTCCTCGTCATCCAGACCGATACTGTGGCAGTTGGGGGTGTGTTTTCCGATAACTTCAAAGCCTTCTTCCTGCCATACCTTTGAAGCGATATCGTGCATGTCTCCGATTCTTGCTCCAGCCTTCATGGCAACAGCACAGGCCTGAATGACTTTTTCATGGGCTTCAAGCTGTTTTTGCACATCATCCGGCAGCGGTTGGAAAGAAAACAGAGCGGTCATTTCATCCCAATAACCTAGTGGTCCCGTGTATACAAGTTCAAAAACAAAGATGTCATCCTCGGAAAACCTTCTGTCAACAGTTGTGGGGATCGTCTGCGGGCGCAGATCGAGCGAGTACTTTGACCTTCCCCAGAAACATCCCTGGCTTCTCAAAACAACTTCTGCTGCCGCGGCTGCATCCCAGCAGCGGACACCCGGTCGCGCAACTTCGGCAAATCTTTCCAGACCTTCACAGAGCAGCCTTCCGGTGCGGAAAATTTCTTCAATTTCGAAATTACTTTTTATTGACCGCATCCTATTGAGATCCTTGGTGACATCGACCGTTTCCCTGCCGTCGATGAGAAGCTCCTCCCGGATCCTTGTCCACTCACCTACTTTCCAGTTGGTTTTTAGCTGCGCAATACCGATTCTTTTGTCTCTCTCGGTGAATTCTTTACAGATCTCAATGGCTCTGCCGAGCGGATCCGGATATGGATTCTCCACCCATGACGTCGTTGCCTCCTGCTTGTTCCACTCAACACCGTACGACGAACTTTGAAGCAGTGCCGGTTCAGAATGTTCTGCACCGACCACCACCCAGGCTGTTCCCGACCAGAGCTGCAGATTGGTAAAGTATCTGGCCATACCCATCATCCCGGGTGCTCCCTGAGCGGGAATGAACAGGGCGCCCAATCCTTTGTCCTTCATTACGGCCTGGGCTTTCCTGATTCTGCGCCGAACATCTTGCTGTAAAGCGAAGGTTCTCAACATTGCAGTTCCTTTGATGCGAATTACTGCAAAGCGTCTATCGCCTGCTCTGATACCGGCAATTGTATTAATCCGGGTTTTCCGAAATAGGTGCTGTCAATAAAGCGCACCTTCGCTGCCTCGAGTTTCTTTTGAAAAACGGGGGTGGATTCAATTACGATAAAATTGACGACAGGACTGGAATATATTTTGGCACCCATATCTATCAGTATCGATTCTAGTACAATCCGCTTTTTTTTCATGGCAGCGACGATTTGCGGATGCTGTTGCATATAATCGATACCAACGGCAATTGCCCCATTTTGAGAGGGCGCACTCGTACAAATGGAGATGACCTGTTTTTGGGTGGCTATCTTCTTTATCATATCTTCGGAAGCAAGTATGTAACCGATGTAGAGTTCATCGATGCCGGATCCAGGCCATGCTTCGCCGATCATAAAAATGCTATCATCGATCTCCAAACCGGCGGCTGATGAATCACAGGGACTTTCAATCCAGGCGTGGAGTCCGGAATCGACGATAATCGAGATATCATATTTTTTGCAGAGCGATACTATTTCATCCAATTCTTCTATTGCATAGCAGGCACCGGTGAGCCGGGAGGGAGATTCGATAAAGAGAACCTTCACACCGGCGGACAGATCTCTGATCGCTGCCGGGGGAACCAGCATTCTCTGATCTGTTCCGACCTCCATCAAAACGCAATCAAGATCTCGCAGCGCAAGCACCTCTCTAACTCCCGGGTGCATGACTTGCGGTAATGCTATTTTGCCCAAAGCTTTGCCCAGAACCTGCACCGTCAGAAAACGGGCCTCCTGGATTCCGGCGGTAATGAGAATTTCCCCTCCTTTCGAAATACCTACGGCGCTGAGATACGCACCGATCCGCACGCGCAGGTCGGCATTTCCTGGGACATCAACATAGTGCGTTTCGCCGTTGTGTAATGTCTCCATTACTTTATGGATTACTTTACTGTCCCACTCTCCACCGGAAATTAAAGGCCTATCCATATATTTGCCAGTCGAAATTTTCATGTTTCAACCTCACTCCTAGTTCTGTTTGATACAGGAAAAACACCTGATTTACAGGATTACAATATATGATTTTGGGCTAACTGCACGTAATTACAAAAGTATTCTTCAATTGAACAGCATCATGGTTTGCCACCATAATGTGGAACAACTTTAAAAAACTCTGCGGACCAGGGTAACTTTGAGTTTCCAGGTTGTCAAGTAATGTATGGGATGAGCCTTTGGATGGCTGCAGAGTGTTTCAAAATATCATTGAGGTATCTATGGAAAAAAGCCAGGCCAGCCTTATCATTCAGAACGGCACTGTTGTCACAATGGATAATGAAAATCGTATTCTGACAAATGGGGCAGTGGTTGTACGGGGCAACACCATTATCGAAGTAGGAGACAGCGATACCATTCGCGGAAAGTACAGTGCCGATCAGATCCTTCACGCCACCGACAAAGTGGTCATGCCTGGATTGGTCGATACATACGGCCACGGCGGTCACGGCTTGATAAAAGGCATCTATCATCCCGAACACGGCTGGCCGACGGGTGCTTTCTATTTCGATGCAACCACGGAAGACTGGTGGCACGCTGAGGGATTGCTCTCCGCTGTGGAACGGCTTCGTTTTGGTGTAACTACGGGTTTAACAGTGGTCGGAGCAACTCCGGCGCGTATGGACAGTACTGTATTCGCTAAGCGCCAGGCTCAATCTGCAGAAAAAGCTGGTGTGCGCTCGGTGATTGCCGTGGGTCCTCCGGATCCACTGATAAGTCACTTGTCTGAACCGTGGTCCGGCACATTCTGGCACAAGGGAAAGCCGGTCAAAAGAATGTTCTCCTTCCGGGATACAATCGAGAATACAGTAAAGATAATTAAGGACTGGCATCATGGGCTGGATGAAAGGATTCAGGTTGCTCTCCATTATCCCTACCTCTTCGGCCGGCAGGCAGCTCATCCCAGACATCCTTTTGTCTATAACCCGGAAGAACATGTGTCGCTGATGATAGAAAAAGCAGATGAAGTCAAAGAACTGGCAGATCGAAATCAGGTTTTGTTGCACTCCCATGCGTTTGGCGGATCGGTCAGTTTTGCTCTGAAGCACTACGGGAGGAAGTGTGTTGACCGTTTCCTGGACGGCAAGGTGGCCCTTGCCCACTGTAACGGTCTTTCTCGGGAAGAAATTGAAATACTAGGTTCCCACGCGACAGGAATTTGTGCGGTACCGTTTACCCATGAAAATATTCTCTATGGTCCCTGTCCTATAATTGAGCTTCTGCAACACGGCGCCAACGTATCCATTTCCACCGATGGTACAGCGCCGTACTGTTCCTATGATCTGTTCAAGGATATTTCCCGTGCCATCTGGAACGAGTGGATGCGTTTCAAGGACCAGACCGTATTTCCTCCGGGGAAAGCATTGCGTATGGTCACGATAGATGCCGCCAATGTGTTGGGCCTCGGACATTTGGTCGGTTCTCTTGAACCCGGAAAAAAAGCGGATATCATTTTGGTAGACTTTAACCGCCCGCATTTGGTACCAGGCGAGCTCATTCCTCGCCTGCTGGCCTTCTACGCCAACGGAAACGATGTTGAATCGGTAATCGTCGATGGAAAAATCGTTATGCAGGATCGCCGTGTTACTTCAGTAGATGAGAAGGAAGTGATTCAATTTGCACGTGAAGAAGCCCAAAAAGCCTTTGAACGTCAAGAAATCCGCGGCTATTTGGAGATGGATCAGGATTTCTGGACGAGCTGGAAGTATTGACGGACTGGTAAGTTAAAGGAGATTATGACACACCTTTACTCACAAGCACCCGCTCGGTTTTCCTATGCATAGGTTGAGAAAGGTTTCCGGCACACCTGAGAGATCATTCGTCCCAGTTTGTCCTGTTCTTGCGCCTTTCTTATCGAGGTGGTGTGTATGTTTACTTCCCTGCCATCGACCAGGATGAGAAACAAGCCGGAAAAGCCTCTTCCTCTGTGTTTATGCGGGGGATCTTGCTCTAGATCCTGACCGGGCGTGGCAGAAAGACCGGAGGATTCCGGTTCAAAGTTGCTCCTGGCCTCACCTCCCGTTGGTCTGGAGTTCCGCAGCTCCACACGGACAAGCTCGCCAAAGGCAAACGACTTTTTTTTCTTTATGAACAACACCCCTTCGGTATGGACGACCTGATGCCGGTCATGGTCAAACAGCCATTTCTCAGTGTAGAAAGCAGCCAGCAGTGTTATCAGCGCCAGCAGTCCTGGTACAAGCGAAAATGCAGCATTGACGGCCATCACGCATCCCAAAACGAGGGCCGTCCCAAATAGAATGATCCGTCCCGTCCAGGGAGTCCCCAACACCAGAGTACGGTCACTCACTTTTATGGGTTTTAAATCCAGCATACATTCTGACCTTTCTTCTCTGCTGCTCAATAATCCCCATCAAGTCAACCGAGACAGGTGAGCTTCCCTTTGGTAAAGCAAACAAGAGGTGGTCAAAATATCAGATAAATGGTAATTTTGGACAACCTTTTTGTTTAACATAGTAGAGGATATTGTATGCAAAATAACCAGGTTTTTCATCTAGACAGGCTACCGGAAGATCAAAAAAAGATGTGGCAAGAAACTGCCGAGTCGATGGGCTTTCAGTTTGATTGTTCAAATACGGATGATCAGCACGAGCTGAAAAAACAACTCAAATCAGTTGAATACCTGATCGTCAAAAAAGCTATACCAACGAAAGATCTATTGGATGCAGCGCCTGACCTCAAGCTTGTTCAACTTGAAGGTCGCATAGCAGATAAGATTCCTGTTGAAGAGCTCAAACAGCGTAAGATTCCGTTTAAAGTAGTAGGTTTACCCAGTACGATAGCTGTTGCCGAGCACGCTGTCGCCCTCATTTTGGCCTGTGCCAAAAAAATTATTCCTGCCCACGAATTAACAGTAAGCGGGGCCTATCGTGATCTTGGTATCCAACCCAAAATTACGACCGAGAGATCTCACGGTTTTCAGTGGATGAAGATCGAAGGGCTTGTGGAACTAAACGGACTAAAATTGGGTATTTTTGGCTTCGGGGAAATTGGAAATGAAATTGCTATTCGTCTAAGACCCTTTAATATGGAAATTCTGTATCACAAACGCAACCGGTTTGATGCACACTATGAAGAACAGCTAGGTATAAATTATGCAACCAAAGAGGATCTATTTAAAGCAGCCGACGTAATTGTACTTAACTGCCCCTTGACTCCGCAGACCGAAAAGGCTGTTGGTGAATATGAATTGTCCCTCATGAAAGACACGGCTCTGCTGGTAAATGTGAGTCGCGGGGGTGTAGTTGACGAACCGGCTTTGGTAAAAGCACTGGAAGACAAGAAAATTGCCGGAGCAGGTTTGGATGTGTTTGTTGAAGAACCGGTTCCTTACGACCATGCGTACCTGGCATTAGATAATGTCGTCCTTACCCCGCATATTGCCGGAGGTTTGGGTGGCGGTCGAATAAGAAACATAAATACAGTTCTTGGAATTATTAAAGAAGCTATCTCACAGAAGCAATAAGTTCACCGGTTCAAAAACGCGCTGCTCGATGTATCTGAAACAGGAGAAACCTCAAGGTGGAGACAGAATCTAAATGATTAAGTTTATCGTAGTAAAGACAATATGGAGGAGAATATGAGTTCTTTAGAAATAGGAAACGTAAAAGCGGCGCCGGGAACGCGTGCGTTTGGAGAGATCACTGTCGGTCGGCATCCTGCCGGAGGAGATTTGGCAATGCCGCTGACAGTGATAAATGGGAAGAAAGATGGACCCGTTTTGTGGATTAACTCGTGTATCCACGGCGACGAGCCGCAGGGCCCGCTGGCCTGTATATTTCTTACCCAGGAAGTTGATCCCCAGGAATTGAGTGGTGCGCTGGTGCTTGTTCCGGCCATGAATGTGCCTGCCTTTGAAGCGCATAGACGGGGCAACCCTTTGGATATGTTCAGTTACGACATGAACCGTGTGTATCCCGGACGCGCCGACGGGCGGTTTACCGAACGCTTGGCTTGGGCACATCGGGAAGCCCTGGTCGCTGCAGCCGATATGGAAATCAGCATCCATTCCGGAGGAGACCATTCTTTTCTCTCTAAAACCATTTTTCGGGCCCCCACAGATACATCCCTTGAACTTGCCCAGGCTATGGGTAAGGGATGGGACTTGCTGCTTCTCTCTCCCCATCCCAAGGGGAGCCCCATGGCTGAATTAAACGATCAGGGAAAGCCGGCAATCAGTGTTGAACTTGGCGGTGCTTGCCATTATATGCCTCAGGATTTTCGAGAGGATGGACGTGCTCTGGCTGATGCTGTTCTGAATGTTATGTATCACTACAGAATGTTACCGGGCACTCCTGAATATGAAGGGAAGTGGTACACCGGTTCTCAACAGGCGGTGCTGGCCGGTACGAGTGGATTGTGGCTGGCAGAACCTGATTTTGAGTTCAAAAAACATTCGAAGAAAGGCGATGTATTCGCCAAGATTTATGATTTGCAGGGTCGAGTGCTGGAAGAGATCAAGGCACCGGCTGACGGCATGCCCTTT
>CP070696.1:2632743-2678713 GCA_020353535.1 Spirochaetaceae bacterium
AGCTCCTCGGCTTCCCCAAGCTCTTCGGCTTCTTCCACAGCCTCGGCCTCTTCAATCTCCTCGGCTTCTTCCGAGGGGATCACCTCTCCAGGTTCGACGACCTCGTCGACGCCGATCTCTTCGACAACAATCCCCGCCCGTCGTGGCTGAGCCTTAGGAGTCTGTAGTGCCGGCGCTTGAACAGTCAACTGGGCACCCTCTAGAGCCCGCTGTAGGAGCTCTTCGATATGGCGTATGTCCGGAGCCTCCGGTTGCACCCCGCCGACTCGGGTTTCTATGATTGATATAATCTCGTCCCAACTCCTGTCGATCATGCTGTCGATCGCAGCCCCTTTCTGTGAGGGGATCCGACCGACGCCTCTCTTGATCCGTGATTTCAATTCGCCCCTATTGTCTTGCAACTTCTTCTGCCACTGCTTCCAGTCGACCCGCTCCTTCCCTTCGATGAACTCCCGGAGGATATCTAGCTGCAGGCGCTTTATGCGCTGGGAGAGAATAAGCACGGGATCCTGGCGAAGATTCAATACAAGATACAGGATGAGAAAAACTGTCAGAAAAATCGCAGCGATAACCACGACTTTCATGATTGGCTGCAGTTGAAAGACCGAGTAGGGGATCAGGAGGCTCAAGGTACCGAACTCATCCGTATTGATGCTCAACAGATTGTAGTTTTCCCTCCTGCCCTCCACCTGCGCTTCCTGCTGAATAGTTTCATCCGGCTCCACTTTCACTTCGAAAGGCACGGGTTCCGAGTACACGCTGTCAATGGATTCGTTCTCCCGCCATATCTCGCTCAGCTCGGACTGAATCGAAGCAAGTTTTCCGGGCGAAACGTTGAAAACAATCCCCTGCTCCCCTAAAAGTGATAACTCTCTGACATCCAACGCCGGAAAACGAAGAAGATACTCGAGGAGATCCCTTTTGGACACGTAGAAAAGCACCACGCCTCGAAAATCCCCGCTACGATTCACCGGAAGGGAATAGATGAAACGCTGATCTCCTCCGTCGATGACCACGCCGGGAGAATCTCCGCCCGGAGGCAGCAGCAGCGCGGACCCAATGCTCTCCCCCGTTCGATCATAATCGAGGTACTTCCTGCGCTGCTGGTCCTGGCTTTCGATGTCCGAGTTCAGAGTACTAAAGTGGATGCTTTTGCCATCAGAGCCGAGAAAACGTATCAGCTGAATGTTGGGATACAGATCAAGGAGCCCCCCTATCTCAATCTGTAGATCCTCTATATCGTCCCGGGCAAGTTGATTACTCGGTCGAAAGGTATTCCAGGTATAATCTTTCTGAACCAGCGGCTGGAAATGCTCGATATTATCCCGGTGGTAGCGGCCTACTCGGCCAGCGATCTGCTCGAGCTGGGCCTGCCGCTCTTTCTCGATCTGAGGCTGAAAAAAGGTGGTTTCAACCACATTGAACAGACGGGTAAAGGAAAATACAGCGAAGCCACCACACAAGAGCAGTGAGATGAGGAGGCTTAACGATATTTTCAATCTCTGCCGCATGGAACGAGGGTAATCTCCTACGGTTTTTCCCCAATGGGTCCTATTCTAATATATTAAAACGCAATCTTCGATTCCATCCATCAGGAAGATTGCGATATTACGTCGGACACCGCAATCTTCATTCCTTCCTTTAATATAGAAGATTGCGATATTACGTCGGACATCGCAATCTTCACTCCTTCCTTTAATATAGAAGATTGCGATATTACTACAGCCGAATATCGAAAAAAAGCTGTCATTATAATATCGGCGCTCAACTTGCTCCCAATAGGGCAGAAAATGGGAAAAAAAGGGCGCCCCAATTCACGACTAGAACACTAACAAGGGTGACCACACCGACTGCCGTGTTTCGTATCTGAGCAGGAGGCGCGCTTGATTGCTGTGCTCCGAAATCGAGAATGCCTTCAAATAGGTCATCAAGACGCTGAACCAGGTTATGACGGGTAAGTCGCTCCCGCCTGGAGAGAAGCTCGTTGAGATAGTCGAGAGTCTGGGAAACGTATCTTCCCAAAATCCCCGGCAGTCGAACAGAGGAGCGAACGCAGATGCGCGACACGTACAGAAGGCTCACTAGGGTCGTAGCCTTGGATATGCCAATATCCAAGGCCCCCAGTGTAATCCGCAATGGTCCGAACTGCAAAACAATCCGCCCGAGGGGGGAAAACAGGTTCACGACAATCGTGGTGGCCATAAAGATGACACTGCCGATAACCAGACGCCGCCTGCCTGTGGTAATGGACAATACAGCGACAGTGAAGAAGAGAGTGGTCTGGACTGCTTTGACAATAAGGTTCTGTTGGAGGACAACAGCCGGGGCCAGAAATAATCCCGTAAGTAGCAAAAAAGAGGGAGACACCTGTCGGTCGATCCAGGAATCTCCCTCTCTCAATTTCAGTTTCTCACCCTCAGGATTCTTGAGTCTCCTGCTTTTCCGCAGGCTTTTTCTTCTTCTTTTTCACGATCTCTTTCCGTTCCACAAGTTCCAGGAACACCATTTCCGATGCATCGCCGTAGCGTTGACCCAGTTTGAGAATGCGCGTATACCCTCCAGGTCTCTCGCTGAATCGGGGAGCGATTTCCGTAAACAGCTTGGCAAGTACCGCCTTGTCCTGGATCATCCTGGCAACGATCCTGCGGTTGTGGACGTTGTCATGACGGGCTCGGGTAATCAGCCTCTCGGCAACGCGTCGAATCTCCCGGGCTTTCGGCTTGGTTGTTTTAATTCGTTCATACCGGAATAGCGCCGTAGCCATACTCCTGTACAGCGCTTTTCTGTGGCTTACGTTTCGTCCGAGACGATTGTAACCAATCCTATGCTTCATCGATCTGTTCCTCTTGTTTATTATCCTCTTCCATGCTCAAGGCGAGGGCTTTCTTCAAGGCGCTGTAATCTTTCATACCCAGAGAGAGATTTCTGTCTCGAAGCTTCTCTTTGATCTCTTGAAGGGATTTCTTGCCGAAATTCCGGGTTTTGGCAATTTCCTCTTCGGTCCTGCGGGTCAGATCACCGATAGTCTTGATATTGGCGTTTCTCAGACAGTTGCTCGAGCGCACGGAGAGCTCCAACTCTTCCACCGGGGTGTCCAGAACCGCCCGAATACGCGCCTCCTCCTCGTCGATTTCACCTTCCTCTTCCGCCGATTCTTCGTCGAAATTAATAAATATCGAGAGATGATCTTTGGCAATCTTTGCCGCCTCTGCAAGGGCATCTTCCGGGGCTATAGTACCATCGGTCCAAAGCTCCAAAACGAGCTTGTCGTAGTCGGTGCGTTGTCCTACCCGGGTATTCTCCACCAGATATTTCACCTTTTTCACGGGAGAAAACACCGCATCGATGGGAATCGTTCCAATTACCTCGATGTATTTTTCGCTTCTCTCCGAGGGTACATACCCTCTACCCAGATCAATCTGTATCTCCAGCTCCAAGTTGGCTTTTTCCATAAGAGTACAGATGAGCAGGTCCTTATTGATCACCTCCAAGGTATCATCGACCTGGATGTCTTTTGCCGTGATCGTGCCTGGTCCCTTAGCCTCGACAACGATTACTTTTTCCTCTTCTCCCCCTGGCAGATTGATTTTTATCGCTTTCAGGTTATTTATGATATCCGGAGTGTCTTCCGCTACTTCCGGAATTGCTTCGTATTCGCTGGTAATCACCTTGGGAGTTCCGTCCTCCCCATAGCTGGTGATTCGTATAGCACTGATCGCATATCCCTGGATCGAGGACAATAGGATACGGCGCAGCGTATTGCCCATCGTCACTCCATAACCCCGTTCAAAAGGATAGGCTACAAACTTGCCGTAGTTCGCATCGCTTTCCAAATGTTCGAAGGTGATTCCCTTTGGTCTCTTGAATCCTTTCAACAGATTCTTTCTTGCCATCCCTACTCCTTATACGGTGAACCGGTGAGCATTCCTTACTTGGAATAAAGCTCAACGATCAGCTGTTCTTGTACTTCCGCCAGATCGGTTATATCGGCGCGCCTGGGTATGGCTACTACCTTTCCCCAGACTTTGTCCGGATCCACCTCCAACCACGGTACAACACCGGAACGGGAATACTCTTTCAAGCTATCCTTGATCGCGGTGAGCTTTTTACTCTTCTCCTGGAGTTCGATCTCATCTCCTTCTCTGACCAGAAAGGAGGGTACCGTAACACGACGGCCATTTACACGCACATGACCATGGCAAACAAGCTGCCTACCCTGCTTCCTCGAACTAGCAAAATGCATTCGATATACCATGTTGTCCAGACGTCGTTCCAGCATGGTTACCAGAGTCTCACCGGTTATGCCTTTTTGCGTCGCGGCTTTTGTGAAGAACAGACGAAACTGTTTCTCCATCATTCCGTACATTCTCTTTACTTTCTGCTTTTCCCGAAGCTGGATGCCATAGTCGGACAGCTTCTTGGACCGGGCTCTGAGGTTACGGCCCGGCTTTCCTCTACGCTTGGTAATCGGACACTTGTCGGTCTTACACCTTTCGCCCTTGAGAAAGAGCTTCGTTTCTTCGGCTCTACACATCCGGCACTGAGGACCTGTGTAACGTCCCATTCGTTATCCTCCCTATTCACCTACACGCGCCGCTTCTTCTGGGGCCGGCAACCATTGTGAGGTATCGGAGTAACATCCTGGATCGAACGCACCCGCAAGCCCAGGGCGCCCAACGAACGAATAGCCGACTCGCCCCCAACACCGGGACCTTTGACGTACACGTGCACTTCACTCAGCCCATATTCTTTTGCCCGGGTGACCGCCGCTTCCGCCGTCATCTGGGCTGCGTACGGAGTGGATTTCTTCGCTCCTTTGAACCCTAAACTTCCCGCCGATGCCCACGACAGGGCATTGCCCATCCTGTCGGTAATGGTGATGATCGTGTTGTTGAAGGTCGCCTGAATGTAGACATTGCCTTCGGCAACACTTTTTTTCTTGTCTCTCTTTGTCTTGCTCTTAGCCACTTATATCCCCTTACTTCGCTCTTCTCTTTCCGGCTACGGTCTCGCGCTTACCTTTACGGGTTCGGGCATTGGTCCGAGTTCGCTGACCCCGCACGGGCAGACCCTTTCTGTGTCTCAAGCCCCGATAGGACCCAATATCCATCAAGCGTTTTATATTCAGAGAAACTTCCGTGCGCAGTCGACCTTCTACCTTGTAGTCGTTCTCAATAATCTTCCTGAGAACATTGACTTCCTCCGGTGACAGATCGTTGATCCTGCGCCCTGGATCGATTCCGGCGCTGACACAGATCGCCTCCGCAGAGGATCTTCCTATCCCGAAAATGTAGGTTAGGGCTATATCCACATGTTTGTTGGGGAGATCAACCCCGGCAATTCGAGCCATGCACTCCTCCTATCTCTGTCGCTGTTTGTGCTTGGGATTCTGGCAGATAATACGCACCACCCCTCTTCTGCGAATAACCTTGCACTTGTCACAAATTGGTTTAACACTAACTCGTACTTTCATTTAAACTCTCCTCCCAAAAGGACCTACAGGTACCGGGATCTGATTCTCCCCTTGCGAACGATTCCCTCGTGGTGGTGCATGCGCAGTTGTCCCTCTATTTGACTCATCGTGTCCAGGTCCACACCCACCATGATTAGAAGCGAGGTCCCTCCCATCAGAAATGCCACCGAGGAGGGAATATTCAGCCAGGTTTGAACGATGGTAGGAATCACCGCGATTAAAGCCAGGAAAAGAGCCCCTGGAAGAACGATTCTGTTGAGTATCCGGGTGAAGTATTCCTCCATCTTGTCCGAGCGAATGCCCGGTATCGAACCTCCGTTCTCACGGATGTTTTTGGAGATCTCGATCGGGTTCAGGGTTACCTGCGTATAGAAGTACGCAAAAAAGATGATCAGGCCGGTGTAGGCGATGATGTAGGGTACTCCGTTCGGCCGGAGCCATGAGGCGAATCGGGACAGCCAATCCACCCGGGATCCCAAATTTTGAGCGATCTGCAGCGGAAACACCAAAATCGAGGAAGCAAAAATCACTGGAATCACACCCGATGGGTTGATCTTAAAAGGGAGGTACGAGTTCTGCGCGCCGTAGATTTTACGACCGATCACCCGCTTGGCGTAGTGGACAGGTATCTTTCGTTGTCCCTGCTGCTCGTACACGACCAAAGCGACGACCACAACAAACATCACCAAGACCACGATCATGAATACCGGATTCAACTCTCGTCGTCGGATCTGCTCGACGATCGTATAGATTGCATAGGGAATGCGGGTCACTATCCCCGCAAAGATCAACAGGGAAATACCGTTCCCGATTCCCCTTTGGGTGATCTGTTCCCCCAACCACATCAAGAGTATTGTCCCGGAGGTTACCGTCAGTATGGCGATGAAGGTATAGGCTGTACGGTTCAGGGTGATGGCGTCTGGAATCCTGTCAACGTAGGAGGTTACGGCAAATCCTTGGATGAGGCAGACCAAAATGGTACCATAGCGGGTATACCGCTGGATCTTCTTTCTGCCCCCCTCCTCCTGGGATATTGCCTTAAGCTTGGGAAAAACCAGCATCAGCAGCTGCATAATGATCGACGTCGAAATGTAGGGCATGATGCCGAGCATGAAAATCGAGAAATTCTTGAACGCCCCACCCGCAAAGAAATCCAGATAATCTGTGATCCCGAAGGTGCTGGCCGCCTCCTGTGCAGTCATATAGGTTTTCAACGCAGTCAGATTTACCCCGGGAATGGGGATATTGGCACCAAGACGAAAGATGAAGAGCACGAAGATGGTGAACAGGATGCGATCCCGCAGGTCTTTGACTCTAAATATATCTACAATTGGATTCGCCATAATCTAATAGGTCCTATACTTCTTTCCTTGCATTACTTTCTGCCGAAACAATCGTCCCTCCCGCTGCCCTGATCTTGTCCGCGGCACCGGAGGTAACCTTGTCGACGGCCACAGTAAGTTTTTTCTTAATGGTACCGCTACCCAGGATCTTGATCGGTACGCTCTTCGCATGAGCCCGAGGACGGATCAGGCCCGCCGCGGCCAGGGACTCCCTGTTAACCGTGTCTCCATCTTTGAAGACATTCAAAGCTTTCACATCGAGGGTCACAAACCTCTTTTTAAAGGGGTGATTGGAAAAGCCCCTTCTGGCAACCCGGCGAAACAGAGGCATCTGACCGCCCTCGAATCCGAGTCTGGTACCACCACCGGCTCGCGAGTTCTGGCCCTTGGTTCCTTTGCCCGCAGTACAACCCTTGCCGGTTCCGGTTCCACGACCCAGTACTTTGGGTGAAGTCGTGGCTCCTTTTGGCTTAACAATATTCATGTTCATCCCGCTCCTTTACTCGGATGACCGGGAGGTGGAAAGCTCCTCCACTTCCACAAGATGGGAAACGGCACGAACCATCCCTAATACCGGTGCTGTTGCCTCGTGCACGACAGAGGAACTCAAGCGCTTCAAACCCAGAGCCCTTACGGTTTTCCTTGTCTGGGGTTTCTGTCCAATCGGACTCCTAATCAGTCGTATTCGTATCTTCTGCATAATCCTTAACCCCAAAACTCGCTCAAGGTTTTTCCACGATTAGCCGCTGCCGTCCTAGCATCCATCAATTTGCTGAATCCCTCAAACACGGCCTTTACGATATTCATCGAGTTTGCCGATCCGAGAGATTTACTCAAGATGTCCTTTATTCCTGCCGCTTCCATTACCGCTCTGACAGGTCCCCCTGCGATAATTCCGGTGCCTGGAGAAGCCGGCTTTAATACGACTTTGGCGCCCTTGAACTTGCCGATAATCTGATGAGGTATGGTCACTCGCTTCATCGGGATACGCACCATGTTCTTCTTGGCCCGATCTAAACTCTTACGAATCGCGTCGGAGACATAATTCGCCTTGCCGAAGCCGTAACCCGCCTGCCCGTTTCTATCACCGACAACCGAAATGGCGGAGAAGGAGAATCTCCGTCCGCCTTTTACGACCTTGGCTATACGGTTCAGCCGCACTAGCTTTTCAACGTATTCTTTTTCCTGTTCCAACTCTCACACTCCTAGAACTGAATACCCGCTTTGCGGGCGCCTTCTGCAATGGATCGCACGATGCCGTGATATGCGTAACCGTTTCGATCAAAGACAACTCTGTCGATCTTCTTTTCCTTTAATCGTCCCGCCACTACTTGGCCCAGCTTTTCGGCTCCGTCAATGGTGCTCTTCAGCTTGCGTAGTTCTTTCTCGATATTCGAAGCGGATACCAAAGTCTGTTCCTTCTGGTCATCAATGACTTGGACGTATAGGTAGCGACCACTTTTAAAAACCGTCATCCTGGGCCGGTCGCCGACACCGCTTACCAGTTTGCGGATGTGCTTTTTACGACGTATCCGGCGTATCTTTTTCTGCTCCAATCTGTCCATAATAACTCTTCCTGTCGGATTATTTGATACCCGTCTTGCCGATCTTTCTGCGCACGTATTCGTTCTCGTAACGAATCCCCTTGCCCTTGTACGGCTCCGGAGGTCTCAAGCCGCGGATTTCAGCGGAAATCTGGCCTACCTGCTGCCTATCCGCCCCACTGACAATGATACGATTGTTACCTTCCACAGTAACGGTAATCCCATCGGGGATCGGGTACTCGATGGGATTTGAATACCCCAGATTCAGCACCAGTGCTTCTCCCCGTAGTTCCGCACGGTAACCAACACCATTAACTAGTAACACCTTGGAGAATCCTTCGGACACGCCCACGACCATGTTGTGAATCAACTTTCGATACAATCCGTGCATGGCCTTGGCCTGTTTGCTCTCATCCTTGCGCTCCACCGTACAGACCTTGTCTTCCAGATTGATCGAAACAATCGAATCAAGATAATCCTGAGACAATTCTCCCTTTGCGCCTTTCACCGTAATCCGGCTATCCTCTACCTTTAAGGTTACTCCATCCGGGATCTCAATTGGCATCCTTCCAATTCGTGACATGCTTTAATTCCCTCCACCCTACCAAACGCTGCAGATCAGCTCTCCGCCGACCTGATTTTCGAGAGCCTTTTTGCCGGTTATAACCCCCTTTGAGGTTGTAACGATAAGCGTACCGTAGCCGTTGTAGATGCGGGGCATGCTCTTATATCCCTTGTACATCCTCCGCCCCGGTGTAGATAAACGCCTCAGTCCATGAAGCACGGGATTATTCCCGTCGTCGTATTTGAGAAAAATCCTGATTTGATTTTTTCCATCATGGCTGATTTTTTTAAAGGTTTTTATGAAACCCTCATTTTTTAAAATCTTTACTATCTCCACCTTTAGTTTTGAAGAGGGAATATCGACCTTTTCAAACTTTGCCATGCTCGCATTGCGTATCTTTGTCAACATATCCGCAATAGGATCGGAAATACTCATTACACCTCTCCCTACCAACTAGACTTCGTTACACCCGGAATCTTGCCTTCGCTGGCAAGATTTCGAAAACAAATACGGCACATCTGGAATTTACGCATGTACCCGCGAGGACGACCACAAATGCGGCAGCGATTCACCTTGCGCGTCATATACTTCGGCTTTCGCAAACTTTTATTTATCAGTGATTTTCGAGCCATGAAAATGTTCTCCTCTACTTCCTGAAGGGCATGCCCAGGTGTGTCAGTAAACTCCTGGCTTCCCGGTCCGTATTGGCCGTGGTTACCACGGCTATATTGAGTCCGGCGATTCTCTCGATCTTGTCGTAATCGATCTCAGGGAAGATGATCTGTTCTGTGACTCCCAAGGAGTAGTTGCCATGCCCGTCAAAGGCGTTTGGATTCGTACCACGGAAATCCTTGACCCTCGGGATGGCGATGTTCACGAGTCTGTCTAGAAACTCGTACATGTAATCACCCCTAAGGGTCACCATGGCGCCAATTTCCATGCCTTTTCGAATTTTAAATCCCGCAATCGATTTTCGAGCCACGGTTTTCACCGCTTTACGGCCGGTAATCTGGGCAAGCTCCTGGAGAGCCGAATCCAAGAGTTTCTTGTTTTGGGACGCCTCTCCGATACCCATACTGACTACGATCTTCTCCAATCGAGGCACTTCCATCACGGATTTGTAGCTGAACTCCTCCATCAGCGCCTTGATCACCCTATCCTGATACAGGCTCTTCAACCTGGGTTTTTTTTGTTTCACTGCAGTAGCCATTACAGCTGCTCTCCGCATTTCTTACAGAATCGTAGCTTTTGGTTTTTTTCCATCCTCAGTCCTATCCGGGTAGGTCCGCACTTCTTGCAAAGGATCTGTACATTCGAAATAGCCAGGGCGGCTTCCACCGAAGTGATGCCTCCCTTCTGGTTCTGACCCCGAGGACGGATTGCCTTCTTAACCATGTTCAATCCCTCAATTACGACCCTGCCTCTATCCCGATCCACTCGCAATACCCGGCCTGACTTTCCGCGATCTTTTCCGGCCATAATCTGTACCTGGTCGTTCTTCCTGATTTTGTATTTCACCGTGTTCGTAGTCGCCACTTTTACTACACTCCTAGATTACTTCCGGGGCCAAAGAAACGATCTTCATGAAATCTTTGTCCCGCAGTTCTCTGGCAACGGGTCCGAAAATTCGTTTCCCTTTTGGATTGCTGCTCGGATCAATAATCACACAGGCGTTATCGTCAAAACGAATGTAGGTGCCGTCCGGCCTCCTGTATTCCTTTTTCGTTCTCACGATAACCGCCCGTTCAACATTTCCCTTTTTGATCGCGGCGTTCGGTAATGCATCCTTTACAGCAACCACTACAATATCACCAACCCCGGCGTTTTTTCTGCGTGTTCCACCCAGCACTTTGATGCACTGCACGCGTTTCGCCCCACTGTTGTCGGCGACATTCAAGTAACTTCTCATCTGAATCATAGTTTGCTCCGTTCATATGACCCTATTTTGCCTTTTCCAGGACCTCCAAGAGACGCCAGCGCTTGTCCTTGCTCAACGGCCTGGATTCAATCACCTTCACGAGGTCGCCTATCTGGCATAGGTTCTTCTCGTCATGGGCTTTTATCTTTTTCGTGCGGGTGATGTACTTCTTGTACAGCGGATGGAGCTTTCTGCGTTCAATCCTCACCACAATTGTTTTCTGCATCTTATTGCTCACCACCGTCCCGACCAGTGTTTTTTTATTTCTCTTGTTCGTCGTAACTTGCGTTTCCACTTGCTTAAGCTCCTGGCACTAGGTTTGCCTGATTCCGGTCTCATATTCGTGGATGATCGTATTGATGCGGGCGATCTTTCGCCGCAGTGTTCGTTTCTGCAACGGATTGTCCACGTGTCTGAGCACGAGGTCGAAGCGGAGATCCCGGAACTGCTTGTTCAGCTCTTCCCGCTTTGTGAGCAGCTCCTGAAAAGTCAGATCATTGAATGAATCTTTCATACACTTACTCCAGATCCCGCCGGGCTTTGAATTTGGTTTTAATCGGCAATTTGCTACCGGCCAATCGAATCGCAGATTCTGCCAGTTCCCTGCTCACTCCTCCGATCTCGAACATTACGGTCCCGGGCTTCACCTCCGCAACCCAATACTCGGGCGTTCCTTTGCCTTTTCCCATACGCGTTTCCGCGGGTTTCTTGGTAAAGGGAATGTCTGGAAAAATGCGAATCCAAACTTTGCCGCCCCTCTTGATATGCCGGGTCATGGCGATACGCGCCGCCTCGATCTGGCGATTGGTAATCCAGTGCCGTTCCAATGCGGCCAAGCCGTACTCGCCAAAGGCGATGGTGTTGCCTCGCGTAGCAACTCCCTGCATCCGGCCCCTCTGTTTCTTGCGATACTTGGTTCGTTTAGGACTGAGCATAGCCTGACCTACTCCTACCCCCGCGCTGCTTCTTCAGAAGCAGACCTGCGTCTTCCTGAGTCTCCCCGCCGAATATCTCGCCTTTGTAAATCCAAACTTTCACACCGATTGAACCAAATGTTGTGATCGCTTCGGCGAATCCGTAGTCTATATCAGCACGAAAGGTGTGCAGCGGGATCCTGCCTTCTTTATACTCTTCCCTGCGAGCCATTTCCGAACCACCCAGACGGCCAGCAACTTTGATCTTGGCTCCCTGCACGCCCGCCTTCATGGCATTCAGCACTGCCATCTTCATAGCCCTGCGGAAGGAAGCCCGGGAACGCAGCTGCCGGGATACGTTTTCGGCGATCAGCTGAGCATCGGTTTCGGGACGAGAAATCTCTTTGATCTTGATCTGGATCTTTTTCCCTACCAGCTTCTGGAGTCGTTTGCCAAGCTTTTCGATGTTCGCACCTTTTGCCCCGATGATAACCCCCGGCCGGCCGGTATGAATGATGATGGTTATTCTCTGGGGATGTCGGATGATCTCCACATCGGCGATGTCCGCTCCCTGCGTCTCGGAGGCCTTGTCGATCGTGCGTCGGAGACGCAAATCTTCGTGCAGCGTGCTGGCATAGTCTCTTGGATCCACGTACCACTTGGATTTCCAGGTTTTATTGATACCCAACCGCAGACCGTACGGATTTACCTTCTGTCCCACGTTACTCTCCTGCTCCCGCGATTTCATCCAATGCCACCGAGATGTGACATGTCCTCTTAATCAGTCTGTCCGCCCTTCCCCGGGCCCGGGGCCAGATTCTCTTCATTCTCACCCCTTCGTTGATCTGGAGATCTCGAATATACAGCAACTCTTCGTCAAGGTTCTTATTCGTGTATAACGCGTTCGCAGCAGCCGACTGGATGACCTTCTTCAGCAGACGCGCCCCTTTGTGGGGCAAGCTTTCAAGGAGGGCAATGGCATCCCCGTAGGGTTTTTTCCGCACTTTGTCGGCGATACGTCTGACTTTGTACGGTGACATTCTCACGTAGCGGGCATGGGCTGAATAACCCTTCTTGATTTCCATAGTTCTACCTCTTCGCTACCTTCTTGTCGGATCCACTGTGGCCCCGGAACAAGCGGGTTGGTGCAAACTCACCGAGCTTGTGCCCGACCAGGTTCTCGGTGATATACACGGGAATCCACGTTTTTCCGTTGTACACCGAAATCGTATAGCCCACCATTTCCGGAAAAATCGTCGAACAGCGCGAGTAGGTCTTGATCATCTTTTTCTCGCCGCCCTTGTTCATCTCCAGAACCTTCTTGTACAGGCTTTTGGCAATAAACGGACCTTTCTTTACAGATCTCGACACGAGTTACTCCTATTTCCTTTTCTTCACGATCAGCCGGCCCGAAGTTTTTTTCTTCTTCCGGGTTTTGTAACCCTTGGTAGGAACACCCCAAGGTGTTACCGGGTGGCGGCCGCCTGAGCTCTTACCTTCGCCGCCCCCATGGGGATGGTCGTGGGGATTCATCGCCACACCCCGCACCTTGGGTCTCTTGCCAAGCCAGCGGTTGCGTCCCGCTTTGCCCAAGGAGACGTTCATGTGGTCCTGGTTCCCAACCTCTCCGAGAGTGGCGTAGCAGCGGACCAACACCATCCGCATCTCCCCCGAAGGCAGCTTGAGGGTGGCATAATCTCCCTCCTTGGCCATCAGGGTGGCTCCCGCTCCGGCGGCGCGCACGATTTGACCGCCCCTTCCTGGAGTCAGCTCGATGTTATGCACCACCATACCCAAGGGAATCTTATCCAGGGGCAGAGCATTGCCAGGTTCCAGAGGCGCCTCAGGACCGCTCACGATCTCAGTACCCATCCGCAGTCCGGCCGGAGCCAATATGTAGCGTTTATCTCCGTCCCGGTAGGTGATCAGTGCAATAAAGGCGCTGCGGTTGGGATCATACTCGATCGTAGAAACGGTTCCGGGAACACCCTTTTTATCCCGCTTGAAATCGATCGTCCGATACTTGCGCTTGTGACCCCCGCCTTTTCGCCGCACACTTATACGGCCGGCCCCGTCGCGTCCTGCTCGGTTTGACTTTCCCTTGGCGAGCTTTTTGTGCGGCCGGTCCGTGGTCAGTTCCTCAAAGGTCAACCCGGTTTTAAAGCGCATCCCCGCGGTGATCGGTTTGTATGATTTAATTGGCATGTGTTATACCCCTTCAAAAACCTGAATAGCTTCACCCGCGCGCAGGGTTACGATGGCCTTCTTCCATTCCGAGGTATACCCGAGCTGATAGCGAACGCGTTTTGGCTTCCTCTTTACGCGCATGACTCGACAGGACACGGGATGGACATTGAATAGCTCACGGATGGCCTGCATGATCTGGATCTTGTTGGCCCGGCTATCCACTTTGAAGGCGTACTTTCCGCTATCCCGCATCTGATTCGATTTTTCCGTTACAATTGGTTCGATGATAATCTTTGCCGGATCCATTACGCACCCTCTTTACTCTTCTTGCTCGGGCTGGCCTTGCTCTTAGGCTTCGGCTTAGCTTCTGTTTTTGGCTTGGCCGCTGCCTTTGGCGCGGCCGGCCTAGGCTTTTCCGGTGTCCTGGCCGCTGGCTTGGCCTTAGCCGCTGGCTTGGGCTTGGCCGCTGCCTTGGCCTTAGCCGCTGGCTTGGGCTTGGCCGCTGTCTTGGCCTTGGCCGCTGGCTTGGGCTTGGCTGCCGACTTGGCCTTGGCCGCTGCTTTGGCTGCGGCCGGCTTAGGCGCGGCCGGCCTAGGCTTTTCCGCTGTCTTGACCGCCGGCTTTGACTTGGGCTTGGCTGCTGGCTTGGGCTTGGCCACTTCTTTTACCTGGGCCGCCGGCACCGGTTTAGCACCGACCGGAGCACCGGCCGCCGGTTTGCCCGTTCTTCGCCTGGAAGACGGCTCACCGTACAATCGAGCCAACTCCCCGGCGGCCTTCTCAAAAATGATCACCCTTCCGGCATAGAACAGATCATGTGCCCGCAACCTGTTGTACGACAGAATGCTCAAACCCGGCACGTTGCGTCCCGCACGTTTGAGCATGGAATCCTCTCCCGAGATCACGATGGTCGTACGATTCTCCGGAGTCAATCCCTTGAGGATCTTGACCAGCTCTCGCGTCTTTCCCGATTCCACTGTAAAATCCTCCACCACCATCAGCCGCTGTTCCTGCGTCTTCTGGCTGAAGATCGACTTGTAGGCGAGCCGCTTGAGCTTCTTCGGAATCTTGTAACTGTAGTCTCTGGGCTTGGGGCCGAAAACCACACCACCCCCGACCCAGAGGGGTGACTGCCTTGTTCCCGCCCTGGCGCGGCCCGTTCCTTTTTGGCGCCACGGCTTGGCACCGCTACCCCGAACTTCGCTGCGGGTCTTGGTGGACGCGGTACCGACTCTAAGGTTAGCCAGCTCATTGCGGATGGCATGATAGATCGATCCCGTGCTGATGGATCTGTTGAATACTTCGTCGGCCAGCTCGATGTCCCTCTGCTCAGATCCATCGATGCCATAAACCTTCACAACCATGGTATCCTCTACTTCTTCTTTGCTTTTGCCACGAAAAGCGTCGCACCTCGGCGTCCGGGCACCGCTCCCTTAACGAGCAGCACCCCCGCTTGAGGATCGACCTTGACGACTCGCAGGTTCTGTACCGTCTTGCGATCCGATCCCATTCGTCCCGGCATCTTCGAACCCTTGAACATCTTTCCACTGGCCAGACCTGTGGATCCAAGTTCGCGATGTACGAGGGAGCCGTGGGTTTTGGGACCCCCGCCGAAACCGTGTCTTTTCATGACACCCTGATAGCCCTTGCCTTTGGAAACCCCTCGGACGTCCACATAACGCACCCCTTCGAAGGTTTCCAGACCGATCTTCTCACCGACTTTGTACTGTCCGTCGAAGTCCTTCACCTCGGTCAGAACCTGGCTCGGATCGACTCCTTCAGGAAACTGACCGGCGAAGGGTTTGCTGATTCGGGACTTTTTTCGTACGCCGTACCCCAGGACAACCGCTGAGTAGCCGTGCTTCTCAGCCGTCCGCTCTCCGATCACGACATTGGGTTCAATCTCGATCACGGTCACCGGGGTCTGCGTGCCCTGCTCGTCGAAGACCTGCGTCATTCCTATTTTTTTCCCAATCAAACCCAGCATCATTTTCCTCACTGCTTGATTTCAACGTCCACCCCGGCGGGCAGTTCCAGCTTCATCAGCGCATCCATCACCGCCGAGGTCGG
Source organism: Spirochaetaceae bacterium (assembly GCA_020353535.1). GTDB lineage: Bacteria > Spirochaetota > Spirochaetia > SZUA-6 > DRHE01 > JAFGQJ01. The sequence continues at coordinate 2,648,758 of CP070696.1, forward strand.
TTCGATGATGTCGATCAGACGTTTGTGCGTCCGCATCTCAAACTGCTCACGGGATTTCTTGTTCACGTGGGGCGAGCGAAGAACGGTGAATTTGTTGATCCGGGTTGGCAGAGGGATCGGACCGGAAACTTTGCTTCCGGCCTTCAGCACCGTTTGCACGATAGCTTTCGCACTCTGGTCAATCAGCTCGATATCAAATCCCCGCAGACGAACTCGAATCCTCTCTTTAGCCATTCTTCCTCCAGACACTCTCTTCTCTTGCTTTCACTCATTACGCACATCTTCAGCGCACGCTTGCGCCGGCGTATCGAAGCTCAAGTCCTGCAAGCCGAGAAACTACTCAATGATTTCGGTAACCGCGCCAGCAGCGACGGTACGTCCACCTTCGCGGATGGCGAATCTCAAGCCCTTCTCAATGGCGATGGTGTGAATGAGCTCCACCTGAACCTCGCAGTTGTCACCGGGCATGACCATTTGACGATCCTCGGGCAAGGTCACCGAACCGGTGATATCGGTGGTTCGGAAGTAGAACTGGGGGCGATAGCCCGTGAAAAACGGCGAGTGGCGCCCACCTTCTTCCTTGGTCAGAGCGACGATCTGAGCTTTGAACTTGTGGTGGGGAGTAATTGTCCCCGGCTTGGCCAGGACCTGACCTCTCTGAACCTCGTTCTTCTCAACACCGCGGAGCAGACAGCCGACGTTGTCACCGGCCTGTCCCTCATCCAGGATCTTGTTGAACATCTCGACACCGGTTACTACGGTCTTGCGGGTGTCTTTGATGCCGACGATTTCCACCTCTTCCCCGACCTTGATCACGCCGCGCTCGATCCTGCCGGTGACCACGGTTCCGCGACCGGAGATTGAGAACACATCTTCGATCGGCATCTGGAAGGGTCTGTCCATGGGCCGCTCGGGCAGGGGGAAATACTCATCCATGGTCTTGAGCAGCTCCACCACCGGCTTGATCGCTTCCTCATCCGCCGGATTCTCCATGGCCTTCAACGCAGAGCCCTTGACGATGGGAATATCGTCTCCGGGAAACTCGTACTCCTTGAGTACATCCCGGACCTCTTCTTCGACCAGCTCGATCAAATCGGGATCGTCCACCTGATCGGTTTTGTTGAGGAATACGACGATGGCGGGCACCCCAACCTGGCGGGCCAGGAGGATATGCTCCCGTGTCTGGGGCATGACCGAATCCGGGGCCGAAACAACCAGAACGGATCCGTCCATCTGGGCTGCACCGGTGATCATGTTCTTGATGTAGTCGGCGTGGCCCGGGCAGTCTACGTGGGCGTAATGCCTGTTGTCGGTCTGGTACTCCACGTGACGGGTGTTGATGGTGATACCCCGCGCCTTCTCTTCCGGGGCATTGTCGATATCTTCGAACTTCATCAACTTGTCGCCGTACTTGGCATTGCAATACATGGTAATCGCCGCAGTGAGGGTCGTTTTGCCATGATCCACATGACCAATCGTCCCAACATTAATGTGGGGTTTGGTCCTCTCAAACTTTGCCTTTGCCATGCTAACCTCCTTGCACTTCTCGGCAAATCATTTCCTGATCGAGGTTGCGCTAATAGACAACCTCAAGTTCAGAGGTTCGGGATTGTACCCCGTACCTTCTGCACGATCTCATCCTGCACGGATTGGGGGGTTGGTTGGTAGAAGGAAAACTGCATGGTGTGGTTGGCTCGTCCCTGCGAGAGGCTTCGTAGTCGGGTGGTATACCCGAACAGAAGTCGCAGCGCAACGAGGGCTTTCACCACCTTACCCCCATGCCGATCTTCGATCCCTTCAACCTTGCCCATGCGCCCCATGAGATCCGAAATCAGATCCCCCAGGTACTCCTCCGGAGTGAAGATTTCCACTCCCATGATCGGTTCCAGGATGGTCGGTTTGGCTCTTTCAAGCCCGATCTTATAGGCCATCGAAGCAGCGATCCGAAACGCCATGTCGCTGGAGTCTACCTCGTGGTGCGATCCATCGAGCACAATCGCCCGGAAATCGACCATCGGATACCCAACCAGCACCCCGTTTGCCCTGGCTTCCTCTATCCCCTTCTGAATAGCAGGAATGTACTCCTTCGGAACGCCGCCGCCTACAATCTTGTTTTCAAATAGAAACCCAGTCCCGGTTGGAAGCGGTTCGAAACGCATCACGACGTGGCCATACTGACCCCGCCCACCGCTCTGGCGGATGAACTTTCCTTCTGCCTCCGCCGAAGCCGTGATGGTCTCTCTGTATGCCACCTCCGGCTTGCCAATCGCTGCCTCAACCCGATATTCCCGGAACAGACGCTCCACCAGTATCTCCAAGTGTAGCTCTCCCATTCCGGACAGTATCGTTTGACCGGTGTCACTGTCATAACGAATCCGAAAGGTGGGATCTTCATCCAGGAGCTTTCGAATCGCGCTGCTCAAGGCTTCGCCATCGGCTTTTGTCTTGGGCTCTATTGCGATAGAGACCACAGGCTCGGGAAACACCATCGACTCGAGTATCACCGGGTGCCTCTCTTCGCAGAGAGAATCCCCCGTATGAACTTTTTTCAGGCCCACCGCCGCTGCAATGTCTCCTGCACGCACCTCTTCAATCTGCTCGCGATCGTTGGCGTGCATGCGCAGTAACCTGTGCAGCCGTTCTCGCCGCCCCGCCGTCGCATTATATACGGCACTTCCCGCTTTCAGCCGGCCGCTGTAGACCCGGAAGTAGGCCAGCTTGCCCACATAGGGATCGCTCATGATCTTGAACACCAAGGCCGCAAAAGGCTGATCCGCCCGCGGCGCTAATGTGACATAGTCCCCCGTATTGGGCTGAATAGCCGTCACAGTCTCCGCTTCCACCGGGGAGGGCAGGTAGTCCAAGACCGCATCGAGGAGTGTCTGAATCCCCTTGTTCTTGAAGGCCGCCCCGCAGAGCACGGGAAAGATTTTTCCCTTCATGGTCGCCGACCGCAGGATTTGCTTGATGCGCGCCACGGTCAATCGCTTTCCCTCCAGATACTCCTCCAGGAAGATATCGTCGGTCTCCGACAACCGTTCCAGCAGGGCCCCGCGCATCTCAGCCGCTTTTTCCGAGTGCTCATCGGGAATGGCGCCAACCCGGTAGCGAGCCCCTAATACGTCTTCGTCCCACATATAAGTCTTCATCTCGATGAGATCGATCACACCAACAAAATCCGACTCCGCTCCGATTGGCAGCTGAATCGCCGTAGCATTCGCCCCGAGACGTCGATGGAGCTCTTCAATCACTCCTTCGAATCGCGCCCCGATTCGATCCATCTTGTTGATGAAGACAATTCGCGGGATTTTATAACGGTTCGCCTGTTTCCAGACGGTTTCACTCTGTGGCTCTACTCCCTTAACGGCGCAAAAAACGCCTATGACTCCATCTAATACTCTCAAAGATCGTTCCACCTCGGCCGTGAAATCCACATGACCGGGGGTATCTATTATGTTGATCTGGCAACCTTTCCAGGAGCAAAAAGTCGCGGCGGCGGTGATCGTAATGCCCCGCTCCTTCTCGAGCTCCATCCAGTCCATCTCCGCTTCCCCCGCATGGACCTCCCCCATCTTGTGGGTTCGCCCGGCGTAGTAGAGGATACGCTCCGTTGTCGTCGTCTTCCCGGCGTCTATATGCGCCGTAATGCCGATGTTGCGGATCCTCTCGAGCGGGAACGGAACGGACATACGCTCGTGTCCCGGGATGCTCGGCTAGAGCATCTAACGGCTTCCAGTCAATCTACCAACGATAGTGGGCAAACGCCTTGTTTGCCTCCGCCATTCGGTGGGTGTCTTCTTTTTTCTTGAAGGCAGCTCCTGTTTGGTTGTAGGCGTCCATTAGCTCGGCAGCGAGCTTGTCGCTCATCGCCGATCCGTGCCGATCCCTGGAGTACTGGATGATCCAGCGCATGGCCAGCGCGTCCCGCCTGCTCTCACGCACCTCCACGGGAACCTGATAGGTCGAACCCCCGACCCTTCGTGATTTCACCTCAACCACAGGCTTTACATTTTCAAGGGCTTTCTCGAAAACCTCCACGGGATCTTTCCCGATTTTTTGCTTGACGATGTCCAACGCATCGTACATGATGCCGTATCCGACTGATTTCTTGCCCCGATGCATCATCCGGACCACCATCCGGGAAATATTCAGGTTGCCGTACTTCGGATCCGGCGGAATGGGCCTCTTCGGCGGTATTCTTCTCCTAGGCATAGCAGTTCCTCAATCAGACCTTCGGTCGCTTGGTTCCGTATTTCGACCGAGCCTTGCGACGATCCTCTACTCCCAAGGTATCCTTGGCGCCCCGGATGATGTGATAACGCACACCGGGCAGATCCTTGACCCTGCCTCCTCGGACCAACACCACCGAGTGTTCCTGTAGGTTATGACCGATCCCAGGAATATAAGCGGTCACCTCGATCCCGTTGCTCAAACGAACCCTAGCCACCTTTCTCAGGGCTGAATTCGGCTTTTTCGGTGTAACGGTCATCACTCGGGTGCACACCCCCCTCTTTTGAGGGCAGGACTGCAGGGCCGGAGCCTTGTTCTTCTTGTGTACAGCTTCTCTGCCTTTACGAACAAGCTGATTGATCGTTGGCATCACATCTCTCCTACATGCACAGACACATTAATAACCCGTCAAAAAATCGGCGGGTGAGAATCTAACAATACATACACAAAATGTCAACCCCCGGAGAGTTCTCCCCGTGAGGTTGATCAGGGTGGTCTACAATTCGTTTTTCTAACAGTCCTGCGCCAGATACTTCTTCTGGGCAGCGAGGCCACATCCTCACGAATCCGACCTCACCTATGCAAAATAGCAAAAACCTCCGAAACAATCAAGAGCCCAGCTGCAATTTACTCCGATTCCTGGAGCATCGCTGCCAGCTCTTTCTCCCGTCGCTTTTCCTCGATGATCCGGTCTACCTGTATGTCCAGATCTTCCATATTTTCATCGAGCAGCTTGATGTCGTTGTAGGCACGAATTCCCGTTCCGGCGGGTATCAGGTGGCCGATGATCACATTCTCCTTCAAACCGTGCAGGTAATCCCTGCTGCCTTTGATCGAGGCATTGGTAAGCACTCGGGTTGTTTCCTGAAAGGAGGCCGCGGATATAAAGCTGTCGATATTCAGCGAAGCTTTCGTGATTCCCAACAGCAGCGGCCTGGCTATGGCAGGTTGTCCGCCCTCGCGAATCACCTTTCTGTTTTCCTCGTTGAACTTGTACCTGTCGATCTGCTGGCCGAAGATGAAATTCGTATCCCCAACCTGCATGATTTCGATCTTCTTCATCATCTGCCGGATGATCACCCCGATGTGCTTGTCATTGATATTCACGCCCTGAAGACGATAGACTTCCTGGATCTCATTTACCAGGTAACTCTGCAGAGCCTGCTCACCGAGGATCAGCAGGACATCGTGGGGATCGATGTTGCCGTCGCACAACTGCTCTCCCGCTTCGACGTGATCACTGTCTCGCACAAACAGATGCTTGCCCATGGGCACGAGGTGCTTGAACTCCTTCCCATAGGGATCCACAACCACGATAACCCGTTTGCCCTTGAGCAGCCCCCGAAAGCTCACCGTCCCACTGACCTTGGCCAGTACCGCCGGATTTTTCGGCTTGCGAGCCTCGAACAGCTCACCCACTCGGGGAAGACCACCGGTGATATCTCGGGTTTTGACGCTCTCCCGCGGAAGCTTGGCTAGGATCCGCCCAGGATTGATATGATCCCCATCTGCAACGTTGAGATAGGCGTTGCCGGGCAGATAGTAGGTCGCTGCTATTTCTCCGCTCTCATCGTGAATCACGATTCTGGGCTGCAGGGTTTCGACTGTATAATCGGTGATCTTTTTCTCTATTTTACCCGTGTCCTCGTTGATCTCCTCTTTGAGGGTCGTACCCAGGACGATATCCTCGAACACGACCTTGCCCGCGGTTTCTGCGATGATCGGCTCACTGAAGGGATCGAAGTAGGCGATGGCCTCCTCCACCCCGACGATCTGCCCCCCGCTGACCATCAACTCCGAGCCGTTTCGAATATCGACGCGCTGGGGCTGGGCTATCAAGAGCAGAGAATCCTTGGTGCGGTTAACGTAGGCGATCTCCTCGGCGATGATCTTCTCACCCTTTCGCTGTACGACAACCTCGCCCTTCAACACCTTCTGTCCGTCCTTGACCATGACCCTGTCCCCGGTTTTGAGATCGATGGTGCGCAGGATTCTGTGGACCATTATGTAGCCCTTGCGGGTGAAAAGAAGATTGCCCGCCTTTACCGGCACGGTGTTCCCGGTAATGCTTGCCACCAGGACGGGATACCTGAGATAGATACGGTTTTCTTCGCTGATCTTCGTAGCCGCACCACCGATATGAAAGGTCCGCATGGTGAGCTGCGTCCCCGGCTGACCGATGGACTGGGCCGCAATGATGCCTACGGCTTCTCCGATATTCACGGTTCGGTTGGTGGCCAAGTTGCGTCCATAGCACTTCACGCACACACCGTGCTGAGCTTCACAGGTAAGTACCGTGCGAATCCGCACATGTTCGATACCGGCGGCCTCGATCTGATCGGCTATCTCGTCGGTGATCTCCTGATTCACGTCGATGATGATCTCACCGGTAATCGGGTGCCGCACCCGCTCCAGTGTGAAACGTCCCACGATCCGGTCGCGGAGGGATTCGACGATCTCCTCTCCATCCTTGATGGCGCGCATCTCCAGTCCGTTGATGGTACCGCAATCATCGTCGTTGACCACCACATCCTGAGCAATATCCACCAGCCTGCGGGTCAGATACCCGGCGTCAGCGGTCTTCAGGGCTGTGTCGGCCAATCCTTTGCGTGCACCGTTTGTAGAGATGAAAAACTCAATCACGGACAGCCCCTCCTTGAAGTTGCTGCGGATGGGCAGCTCAATGATTTCCCCGGAAGGCTTGGCCATCAATCCCCGCATCCCTCCGAGCTGGCGGATCTGACTGCGGGAGCCCCGGGCGCCGGAGTAAGCCATCATGTGAACGGGATTGAATCCAGCCCGATCCTTTTTCAACTCCTCCATCAACTCGTTGGTAATGTGCTCGTTTGTTGAGCTCCACTCCTCCACGACGCGGTTGTACCGTTCCTCGTTGGTGATATGCCCCTGCAGGTACTGATTTTGGATCTCCTCCACCTGGGCGTTGGCTTTGGCGATAAGGTCCTTCTTGGTTTCCGGGATAATGATGTCTTCCATACCGATGGTCGCGCCAAAACGGGTGGCGTAACGGAAACCCAGATCCTTGATCGTGTCGAGCATCTTGACGGTCACATCCGAGTCGTGCTCCTTGTAGCAGGCCGCGATGAGATTGCGTAGCTCCTTCTCCCCAAGCGGTTGGTTGATGAACTCTATTTCCGCCGGTAGCTCCTCGTTGAGGACGATTCGTCCCGGCGTCGTTTCGAGATATTCGCCGTCGGTTTTGACTTTCACGAGAGCCTGGTAGTCCACCGACCGGGCATCGACGGCCATAAGGACCTCCTCGATGCTGCTGAAATACTTACCCTCGCCCTTGGCTCCCTCTTTTGCCCGGGTCAGGTAGTTGATACCGAGCACCATATCCTGGGTGGGAATAACAATTGGATTGCCGTTAGCCGGATTTAGCAGGTTTCGGGAAGAGAGCATCAAGGTCCAGCATTCGATCTGAGCGGCGGGGGTGAGGGGGACATGGACAGCCATCTGGTCACCGTCAAAGTCTGCATTGAAGGCGTGACAGACCAGGGGATGGAGCTTAATGGCCTTGCCCTCCACCAGCACAGGTTCGAACGCCTGGATACCCAGTCGATGCAGAGTCGGAGCCCGATTCAACAACACGGGGTGTTCGGTTACCACCTCGTCAAGCACGGCCCAAACTTCCGGCGTCTCCATCTCCACGAGGGTCTTGGCCTTCTTGATGTTATACACCACATCTTTTTCCACCAGTTTGCGCATGATGAACGGTTTGTATAATTCCAGAGCCATTTTTGTGGGAAGCCCACACTGATGGAGTTTGAGCTCCGGACCGACCACGATCACCGAACGGCCCGAGTAATCCACCCGCTTACCAAGGAGGTTCTGGCGAAAACGCCCCTGTTTCCCTTTGAGCATGTCGGAGAGGGATTTCAGCGGACGATTGGCCGCACCCTTCACCACCCGCTTTTTTTTGGAGTTGTCGAAGAGGGCATCTACGGCCTCTTGAAGCATTCTCTTCTCATTACGAATGATAATATCCGGTGCGTTCAAGGCCAGCAGGCGCTTCAGGCGATTGTTCCTGTTGATTACCCGCCGATACAAATCATTCAAGTCGGAAGTCGCGAATCGTCCGCCGTCCAGCTGCACCATCGGCCGAAGCTCCGGCGGGATGACCGGAATAACGTCGAGGATCATCCAGTCCGGACGATTTCCGGAATCCCGGAACTGCTCGACAATCTCGATACGCTTGAGAAGGCGCTTGTCGCTCTTGCGACCTTTCTCCTGCATCTTGACCCTCAATTCCGCGGACAGGGCGTCCAGATCCAGGTTCTCCAGCAGGGTCCGAATGGCCTCAGCGCCGATGCCTGCTGAAAAGGCCATACCATAGCGCTCCTGAGCCTCCAGATACTCCTCTTCGGTGAGCAGCTGCATCTTCTTGAGGTCCGTGTCACCGGGATCAATGACGATGTACTTCTCGTAGTAAAGAATCGAGCGCAGGGCTACGATTGCCAGATCCAGCAACAGCCCCATGCGGGAGGGGACGGAACGATAGTACCAGATATGGGAGACCGGCGAGGCCAACTCGATATGCCCCATCCGCTCGCGGCGCACGCGAAAATGAGTTACCTCTACGCCGCAGCGGTCGCAGATCACGCCCTTGTAGCGGATGGATTTGAACTTCCCGCAGTAGCACTCCCACTCTTTGGTGGTACCGAAGATACGCTCACAGAACAATCCATCCTTTTCCGGCCGCAATGTTCTGTAGTTGATCGTCTCCGGTTTCTTCACCTCCCCGTACGACCAGGCACGAATCTGGTCGGGTGAGGCCAACTTGATCATAATACTATCGAAATCTTGCATTTCTCGCATTTAAAAGTCCCTCCCACAGGGGCATACGCCCCTTCGTCGTGAAGCAACCACCATCTATAGCAGAATGGAAGGTTGCCTCATCCTCGGCCGGGCATACCCCTGGCCTCGCAATAACTAAAAACGGCTTCCCTGCCGATTGATCAGCTCCTCGTCTCTCTCCGTCAGGGCAATCTGTTTTCCCTTGTTGTCGTAAATGGACACGTCCAGAGCCAAACCGCGCAGCTCTTGAACCAGCACATTGAAGGATTCCGGAATACCGGCCTGGCTGAAGGACTCATTTTTCACGATACTCTCGTAGATCTTGGCCCGCCCCGACATGTCATCTGACTTGATGGTTAAAAGCTCCTGCAGGGTATTGGCTGCCCCGTAGGCCTCCAGGGCCCATACTTCCATCTCCCCGAGGCGCTGACCACCGAACTGGGCTTTTCCTCCTAGGGGCTGTTGAGTCACCAGAGAATAAGGTCCGGTGGACCGGGCGTGCATCTTGTCGTCAACCAGATGATGCAACTTCATCATGTAGATGAAGCCCACCGTCACCGGGTTTTCGAAGGGCTCTCCTGTTTCCCCGTCGTACAGTGTCACCTTTGAGTTCGTGGGCAGGCCGGCGGCTTTGAGTTTCTCTTCGATCATCTCATTGGAGGCGGATTCGAACACGGGGGTGGCGTACCACTCCCCCAGGTTGACCCCGGCCCAGCCCAGTTCCGTCTCCATGATCTGCCCGAGGTTCATACGCGAGGGCACCCCGAGAGGATTCAACACCAGATCCACCGGCGTGCCATCTTCCATGAAGGGCATATCCTCTTCCGGGAGAACCCGGGCGATCACGCCCTTGTTCCCGTGGCGGCCGGCCATCTTGTCTCCTTCCTGAAGCTTGCGCTTGGTGGCGATGAGGATCTTCACCACCTCCTCCACGCCCGGATTGAGCTCGTCGCCTTCCGCGCGCTTCAACCTCTGCACATCGATCACCGTCCCCTCTATGCCGTGGGGCACTCTCAAGGATGTGTCCCGCACGTCCTTGGCCTTCTCCCCAAAGATGGAGTTCAGCAGTTTGAACTCAGGAGTGGAATCGGTCTCGCTCTTCGGAGTCACCTTGCCCACCAGGATGGATCCCGACTTCACCTCCGCCCCGATACGGATGATACCTTCTTCGTCCAGGTGCTCGAGGGAGTTGTCGCTGGCGTTGGGAATGTCTCGGGTAATCTTCTCCGGGCCCAGCTTGGTTTCCCTGACTTCGATGGCGAACTCCTTGATGTGTATCGAGGTGTAACGATCTTCACGAACGAGCTTTTCGGAGATCAGAATTGCATCTTCGTAGTTGTAGCCGTTCCAGGGCATGAAGGCCACCAGCACGTTGACTCCCAGGGCCAGCTCACCGTTATAGGTTGCCGGTCCGTCGGCGATAACCTCACGCTCCTTGACCTTCTGACCGGGAGCGACTATGGGTTTCTGGCTGAAGCAGGTATCCTGGTTGGTTCGTTGAAACTTGATCAGCGGGTACACGTCCAGCTCACCGGGTTTGCCTTTATCCGGAATGACGATGATCTTCTCGGAGGTCACGTACTCGACCTTGCCGGCCCTCATGGCGGCTACCGCCACTCCCGAATCGAAAGCGGTTTTTCGCTCCATTCCTGTACCCACCCGGGGGGGTTCGGGACGAAGCAGAGGCACGGCCTGACGCTGCATGTTCGATCCCATCAGTGCCCGGTTGGCATCGTCATGCTCCAGAAAGGGAATCAGGGAGGTAGAGACGGATATAATCTGCTTGGGGGATACGTCCATAAACTGGATATCTTTGGCTTTTCTGGTGGTATAATCCCCTCCCCTGCGAGCCGGAATCAGTTTTTCCTGAAACTTCCCCTTATCATCGATTTTGCTGGTGGCCTGGGCAATGTAGTACTTCTCCTCGTCGATGGCCGAGAGGAACTCGATCTCATCGGTTACCACCCCATTGACGACCTTGCGGTACGGGGTTTCCAGGAATCCGTACTCGTTCACCCTTGTGTAGTTGGCCAAGGAAACGATCAATCCTATATTCGGTCCCTCCGGCGTCTCGATGGGGCACATGCGCCCGTAGTGGGTGTAGTGCACATCCCGGACTTCGAAACCCGCCCTGTCGCGGGACAGTCCCCCCGGTCCGAGGGCATTCAGCCTTCGTTTATGAGTCAACTCAGCCAGAGGATTCACCTGATCCATGAACTGGGAGAGTTGGCTGGACCCAAAGAACTCCTTAATCGTAGCCACGATCGGTTTGATGGAGATCAGATCCTGCGGCCGGATGGTATCGGCCTCTTTGAGGCTCATCCTCTCTTTGGCGATTCGCTCCATGCGGGTGAAGGCGACCTTCAGGTGATTGGTGAGCAGCTCCCCAGCCGAACGGATGCGCCGGTTGCCCAGATGATCGATATCATCCACATATCGTTCCCCGATGTAGACCTGGGTGAGGAATATCATCGTGTTGATGATATCCTCAGGAATCAGTGTGTGGGTTTTGAAGGGCTGTTCATAGTCGAATTTCTTGTTCAGTTTATAGCGACCGACACGGCCGAGATCATAGCGCCGGGGAGTGAAGAACATGCTCTGCAAGTCCTTCTCCGCACTCTCCAGGGTAATCGGCTCTCCCGGTTTGATCACACCGTACACGCGACTGATAGCCTCCTCCTTGGTCGGCTCATCCTTTTCGGGATCTTCTCGGGAGTAGGTTACCTCTTCCCGCTCGAAGCAGTTGAGGATGATCGGGGAGTGAAGGGATTTCTCGCTCTGAAAATCGATAACCTCGATCTTCGTGATTCCCGAATGAATAAGCTCCTCTACGTCGTGGGGATGGATTTTATCTCCCGCCCGGTACAGCTTCTTGGTCTGTCCCTCCTCTTCGCGATACACCGCCCGAGCGAACACCATGCCAAGCACTTTCTCTTTGTCTTCCCTGCTTTCGGAGAGGGTTACCGCTTTTGTCTGGTAGAAAAGGTCGATGATCTTCTCCCGCGTATCAAAACCCAACGCCCGTAGGAAGATCGTAGCCAGGATCTTCTTCTTCCTGTCGATCTTCGTATAGATGAGCTCTTTCTTCTGATCGATCTCGAACTCCAACCAGGATCCACGGTAGGGAATAATGCGGGAAGAAAAAACTCCCTTGTCATGGCTGAAGATCACCCCCGGGGAGCGATGGATCTGACTGACGACCACCCGCTCGGCGCCGTTGATGATGAAAGTACCCCTGGGAGTCATCAGGGGGATATCCCCCATGTAGATCTCCTTTTGCCGGATCTCTCCTGTGTTGAGGAAGATCAGATTGATCTTGGCTTTAATCGGAATCGCATAGGTAAGACCCTTGTTCTTACATTCCTGCTCGCTGAATACCACAGCCTCCTCATCGAGGGTGTAGCCGCCGTATTCCAGAACCATATCTCCATTGGGACTCTCGATCGGGAAAATCGCCTGAAACACATCCTCCAGACCCTGCCGCTGTACGGATTTACCTTCTTTGAGTCTCTCTCGCTGCAAGAAACGCTCGAATGACGAGAGTTGTATGTCGATCAGGCTGGGCATTTCCATTGCCTCTTCCGAGCCCTGACCGATATAGATTCTCTTGATCATTTCAGGAACCATGTGCCCTCCCGTAAGCTATAAATTGAAGACAATACCACCGGCGGACGCATCCCTCCGGTGGTATCGAGAATGTGGGATTGTGGTACAAAGTTACGCTTATGTAACCTCAACCGTAGCGCCAGCTGACTCCAGCCGCTCTTTGATTTTTTGAGCCTCTTCTTTGCTGATGGCCTCTTTTACAGACTTGTCACCAGCTTCGACAAGCTCTTTTGCTTCTTTGAGTCCAAGGCCGGTAATGGCCCGGACCTCCTTGATAACGGGAATTTTCTTCCCATCTTCGAAGCTCTTCAGGACAACGGTAAACTCGATCTGTTCCTCAGCCGCCGCTGCAGCCTCACCACCGGCGGCTGCCGGCGCTGCTGCCACCGCCACCGGCGCTGCCGCGCTCACACCAAACTTCTCTTCCATCGCCTTTACAAGCTCCGAAACCTCGAGAACGGTCATATTTGCGATCGCCTCGAGGATTTCATCCTTTTTTGCCAGTGTTGCCATTTATCTTCTCCTTGTCTTAAGTATTTTCTCAAGCAGCAATAGCTGGAACACTCAAGAAGACTAATGCTGCCTCTATTGCTTTTCCTTGCTTTCGGCCACGGCCTGCAAGGTTCGTACCAGTTTTGTGACAACCCCGCTCATCGCGTACATCAGATTTGTCAATGGAGCGTTCATCGTGCCCATCAACATTGCATACAGCTGCTCTCTGCCCGGGAGCTTACTGATGGCCTCTACCTGCTCGGGGGACAGCACCTTTCCTTCGATCAATCCGCCCTTGATTCTTAGGGTGGAATCTCTGGTGAAATCAAAAAGCACCTTGGAGATCGGACCGATATCGTTTTTGACCAGGGCCAGAGCCGTCGGATCGATCAGGAACTCCTCCTCGAAATCTAATCCCAGCTCGCTCAAGGCCAGTCGGGCGAAGTTGTTCTTGACAACCCGGTATTCCGCCTCCTTTTGCTGCAAGGATCGGCGCAACTCCGTCAGTTGGTTAACGTCGAGACCCCGGAAATCCGTAAAAATAACATCTCGCGAGCTCTCAATAAGCTCCTTGATCTTCTTGATGCCTTCTGTTTTATATGGCTGTATCTTCTGAGTTTTGTCTGCCATAGCTTAAGCCTTTTCCTTGGGATTCACCATGACCCCGGGCCCCATGGTGGAGGACACGGCGATCGATTTGATGAACTCCCCCTTGATATCCGCGGGTTTTTTCCGCTGGACTTCATCGATCAGAAGCCGGGCGTTTTCTGCGATTTTCTCCCTGCCCATGGATACCTTTCCGATCGGTAGATGGACGACCCCCGATTTGTCCCCTCGGAACTCAATCCGACCCTTTTTCAGCTCGTCGATAGCGTCTTTTATATCGAAAGTCACGGTTTTGGTCTTGGGATTGGGCATCATACCCCGTCGTCCCAGTATCGGCCCGAGCTTTCCGACGTCCTTCATCATATCGGGGGTAGCTACGGCAACATCAAAATCCAGCCATCCCCCTTGAATCTTCTCCACAAGATCCGTATCACCGACATAGGTCGCTCCTGCCTGCCTGGCTTCCTCCGCCTTGTCACCCTTGGCAAAGACGAGGATCTTCTTTTCCGCCCGGAAGCTGTTGGGCAAGACCAGGGTATCTCGAATCGAGTGTTTTGCCTTGACGTTTAGCCTGAGAGCTATTTCCACAGTCTCGTCGAACTTTGCATAGGACAGATCCTTCACCAGATCCAAGGCCTGGTCCAGGCCGTACTGCTCCCTGGCGTCGTATTTTCCTAGCATTTGCCGGTACTTCTTCCCTCTCTTCATCTACAGCCCCTCCACGGTTACACCCATGCTGCGGGCTGTTCCGGCGATGATCCGCATCGCCCCTTCGATATCTGTGGCATTCAGATCCGCCATTTTCTGCTCTGCGATCGCCCGTACCTGGGCGGCTTTAATGGTCGCCACCTTGTCCTTATTTGGCACGGATGATCCTTTCTCCAACCCACAGGCCTTTTTTATCAATACCGCCGCCGGGGGAGTTTTGGTAATGAAGGTAAAACTCTTGTCCGCGTACACGGTGATCACAACCGGAATCAGGATTCCTGGTTCCATATTCTTGGTGCGATCGTTGAACTGCTGCACGAATTGGGGTGCGGACACCCCGTGGGGACCCAAGGCGGGCCCCACCGGCGGTGCGGGTGTTGCCTTGCCCGCAGGAACCTGCAGCTTGATGAAGGCTGCAATTTTCTTTTTCGCCATTTTGTAAACCTCCGTTCGTGGTGGTAGCGTCTGTCGAACGTTTCGATCAGACTCCCATGAACCCTAGATTTTCTCCACCTGGAGAAAATCTAGCTCCACCGGTGTTGATCTTCCGAAGATTCCCACCATTACCCGTAATTTTCCCTTTTCCAGATTGATCTCCTCAATCGTGCCGGTAAAGCTATCGAAAGGTCCGTCGGTGATCCGCACGGTTTCCCCTTCGGTAAAGGTCTGTTTGGGCTTCAATACCTTCTCACTCTTGATCTCACCGGCGCGTTGCAACACCTCCCGAGCCTCTTCGGCGCTGATTGCTTGAGGTTTCTGGTTCCGATTGAAGCCTACAAATCCCGTCACACCGGGAATCTGCCGGATGGTGGAGCAAATTTGCTTCCAATTGCTGTCCGGAAGATCCATTTCGACCATGATGTATCCGGGCAGGAACTTCTTTGAAGACACTCGCCGTTTGCCGTCCCGGACCTCAACTACCTCCTCTGCCGGCACTTTGACATTGAACACGTACTCCGTCAAAGAACCGTCCTCGACGAGCTTGTTGATGTGCTTCTGCACTTTATTTTCATATCCTGAATATGTATGGACCACATACCAGCCTTTTGCCATCTCGTCTCCTGTTAGGCGCTTCGATCGTTCACCAGCACTAGAAAATCAGATCGATTCCCCGGAAGATGAGAAAGTCCACGATACCCAAAGCGAGGGCGATGAGAATAACAGAAACCAGAACCACCTTTGTCGAAGAGGCCACCTCTTCACGGCTGGGCCAGGTCACTTTCTTGAGTTCAGCGAAACTTTCTTTAAAGAATCGGATTATCTTCTTCATCTCTTACCCTCTTCTTGCGGTCTTGAAGATGCGCAGTTGAAAAGGAAGCAGGCCAGGCAGGACTCGAACCTGCAACATCCGGTTTTGGAGACCGGCGCTCTAGCCAATTGGAGCTACTGGCCTTCAGAAGTTCTCTCTTACTTTATCTTGGTTTCCCTGTGCAGGGTGTGCTTTTTGTCGAACTTGCAGTACTTCTTGAACTCCAACTTTCCCTGGATGTTCCGCTTGTTCTTGCTGGTTGTATAATTCCTCCGGTCGCACTCGCTGCACTGAAGGGCAACAAGCTCCACCGTTTTCCCTTTCGCCTTCGCCATCCGCTCCTATCCTTCACCCCAGATTGATTGTCGGAGAACACAACCGTCAATTGAAACCACAATCGCTGTTGTGTTGTCCTCCTCCGCTTCGCGTTGTCGTAAGAACACAATCGCTGTTGTGTTGTCCTCCTCCGCTTCGCGTTGTCGTAATATAGTAAAATTCCCCTATTTGTGTCAATGGCATAATTTTCGCATTGTCTCCTTTTACCTGACTCGTCAGTTTGACATCGAGCCGCCACCCGGCTTACCAATATGCCACCCCACGAGGTGGAGAAAAATCGGGGAATCTTATTTTTGCACAGCCTCCGATCGGATTTGAACCGATGACCCCCTCCTTACCATGGAGGTGCTCTACCAGCTGAGCTACAGAGGCAGTTAATTCTTTTATATATATAGAATTAAGCCAAAAACCGCCGGTAATACTACACCATTTCACCGGTTTTGTAAAGTAGCCTGGGATAATATATACACATGAAAGAGCTCAAGGCAAAAAAAGATTTAATGCCCGTAGAACAGCAGGAGTGATCCCCCGTACAGTCGCCGATCGGCCAGGTGCAACTGACTGCCTCCGCTTTCAGCCGAGCCGTCTGACTTGTGAGCACGGGCAAGCTCTGTCCCCAGGGAGGTTGGAAATCCCTTCTCCTCCTCCTTGGAAAGGTGGATGATCAGAGTTCCCCCCCCGGCCAGGATTTCCCTGTCCGCAATCAGATTCAAAACCTCAGGCTTTCCTCGCTGCCGGAAAGGGGGATCTGCGAAAATTAGATCGAAACTGCGCTTCCCGCGCCGCAGGAAATGCTCGACGGGCAGCATGTACAGTTCTGTATACTCCCGAACGAAGCTCAGGTTGCGCTCCAGGACCGCCCGCTTTCCTCGATCCTTCTCCACGAATACCACCGGTTCCGCACCCCGGGAGGCCGCTTCAATGCCCACCGATCCTGATCCGCTGTACAGGTCGAGGAAGGAGGATCCCCGGATGTCACCCAGAATGGCAAATAGAGACTCCCGCATTCGGTCCATGGCCGGACGGATCACTCCCGACGGGCAGATCAGTTTTCTTCCTTTATAATGTCCGCCGGTAATCCTCATGCTCGGCTCCTTGGGCTTCAAGCACCTCGCGCAAGCCGCGGTGCTCCAGGGCTACCAGGCCCGGATCCTGAGATAGCGTTTCCCGTGCATCCTCCCGGGCCAGCAGGAACGGCTCCCAATCGGAAAGTAGATCGGCAATCCCGAAACGAAAGAATCCGGATTGCTGCTGGCCCAGAAACTCCCCGGGTCCGCGGATCTTCAAATCCTGCTCGGCGATCTCAAAGCCATCCGTGGAGTTCATGATCGCCTTGAGGCGGGCGATCCCCGTCTCTGTAAGATTGCGGCTGTATATAAGAAAGGCATAGGACTGCCTGTGTCCACGGCCTACCCTGCCCCTCAGCTGATGCAGGTTCGACAGACCGAAGCGTTCGGCATGCTCGATGACCATACAGCTGGCCTTCGCCACATCCACGCCCACTTCCAGCACGCTGGTGGCAACCAGGATATCGATCTTACCGGCCGCAAACTCGGCCATGACCCGGATCTTCTGCTCTTCGGCGACGCGAGAGTGGATCAGCCCTAGGCGAAGACCTGGAAACACCTCTGTTTTCAGCCTCTCATACATGCGTTCGGCATCCTTGAGATCGAGGGCGTCGGATTCTTCGATCAAGGGATAGACGAAGTAGGCCTGACCGCCCCGGGCGATCTCCTGGCGCACCCTCTCATAGACCTTGTTTTCATTGCCCTGGCGGGCCAGATGGGTGATCACCGGTTTCCGGCCCCGGGGTAAGGTGCGGATCTCCGAAACCTCCAATTCGCCGAAGGCACTGAGAGCCAGAGTGCGGGGAATGGGCGTGGCACTCATCAGCAGCAGATCGGGATGATCCCCCTTGGCCAGCAGAGCCTGCCGCTGGGCGACTCCGAAGCGCTGCTGCTCGTCCACGATCACCAATCCCAGCCTCTTGTAACGCACCCCTTGCGAGAACAGGGCATGGGTTCCGATCAGCAGATCGATCTCTCCCTCCTTTAAACTGTCCAGGAGTAAACGGCGCGCCGAGCCCTGAACATTGCCCGAAAAAAAGGCCACCCGCACACCCAGTGGTTCGAGCAATCCCGCCGCGTTGTCCCCGTGCTGTCGGGCCAGAAGCTCCGTGGGTACCAGCATGGCCACCTGGTCCCCCGCTTCGATCACCGAGAGGGCCGCCGCCAGAGCCACCAGGGTTTTGCCGCTTCCCACCTCGCCCTGAAGCAGGCGAGCACCGGGATGGGGCAGAAACAGGTCCGTCTCGATCTCCCGTAGAACCCGAAGCTGATCCGCAGTGAGGGAAAAGGACAGACGATCCAGCAAAGCCTGCCTCAGATTGCCTTTGGGTCCGGGACGGGAGCGTCGGATGGAGGAGCGAACGAGCCTGCTGCGGCCCAAGGCTAGCTGATAGTGCAGGAGCTCCTCGTAGACAAGCGTCTTGCGAGCCCTGGCAAGCTGATCCATGGATTCGGGGAAATGGATCGCCTCGAGGGCCTGTCCTTTCAACAGGCAGGCCCGCCGTTCCCGAAAGGCAAGAGGCAGTTCCTCACTGAGATCTGCCTGAACCATCTTCAGAGCCCGGCGCATCAACTGGCGGATCGCGTTTTGGCTCAATCCTTCGGTCAGGGGATAGATCGGTAAAATCCGGGCATACTGGGCCTGCTCGCGGCTGGGCTCATAAGCTTCGAGGTCGAAATCACTGGCCTGAAGCTCGTTGTAGCGGCGCTGAAATCGGCCCCACACCCAAAACAATTTTCCCGGTTGAAGAACTCCGGAGAGGTAACTGCGCCCGTAGCACAGAAGTGCGGCCGTACCGCTGTCGTCCCCGACCTTTACCTTCAAGATCTTCCTGTAGCCTCTGCCGATCCAGGCTCGGGAGTGGACTCGCACTAGTACATTCACCCGATCGGATTGCTCCGCCGCAGCCAGATTGTCAAGGTGGCGGCGGTCCTGGTAGGTTTTTGGAAAGTGCCTCAGCAGCTCTTCGAGGGTTCGAATACCGAGGCGCTCGAGGCGGCGCCGTAGTACCGGACCGACGCCGCGCAATTCCTCCACCGCCATCCGGTACTCATGCAGGTACATCGCATCAGATCGGCAGATTGTAAAAAAAACGAATCAGCAAACCGAGCAGGTACCCGCCGAGCAGACGCACGACGAACAGGAAGGCGATGGTCAGGTACAGGTACTGACGATCCGAAAACGACTGCCGTGCTGGGAAGATGCGGCGCACCAGGGACACCGCCGGCTCGACCATGAAGCCAAGCGCAGCGGCAAATCGAGATTCTTGAGTCGAGGATATGGCCAGCAGGATCGCCCTGACCACAGCCAGGATCAGAAACAGAACGAGCAGAAAGGCAACGGCCGACCAGATTGCACCGCTGACCACTCCAAGGAAGATGCCGAGGGAGATTCTGCCGAAGCGTCCGATCGAGTCGATCACCCTAAGCACTACAACCAGGGTGAGGATCGCCGCCAAGGGAGTGAAGTCGAACATCCCCTGACGCAGGAAGCGAAAGCGGGAGAACAACGAGAGGTACGGGTCGGTAACCCGGATGAGCAGTTCCCACCCTCTACCAAGGGAGGGTCCCTGAAACCAGGACAGGATGATGCGCAGAGACAACAATAGAATATAAAAGTAAATGACAGCTGTTAAGAATCGCCAGATCGCCAAAACTTCTCCTCCTCTTCGAACCGTCTATAGTGGTAGTATTCTGTAGAAACGGGACTGTGTCGAGATGCCGGATTCCGCGCTTGCCTCGCGAAGCGCCTTGCTGGCCTGTCCCACCTTGGCCTCGTCCACAAGGACGTAGAGGTCCGAAGGTTTGCTGCGGTCCTCCCATTTCTGATGCACCGATTCGATGTTGATTCCATTTTCGGCAAGACAGCCGGTTACGGCTGCCCAGATCCCAGGCCGGTTTTCTGTAATAAAATGAAAGAAAAGGCGATACTCCATCTCCTGATCCGGATGCAGATCCAGTTCCCGGCTGGGATCGAAGGGATACCCGCCCCGACGGGCGTGTAGAACCAGACTCTGCACCAGGTCACCCAAATCCGAGGCGACGGAGGAAGCAGTTGCCTTGGCTCCCGCTCCTCTGCCCAGAAACAGGGCGGGTCCAAGAAAGTCGCACTCCAAATATACCGCGTTGACCTCATTTCGCACCGAAGCCAACGGGTGACGGTCCGGAACCAGAGCTGGAAACACCGTGACGGACGGTTTCCCGTCGACCCGCATCGCTGAGGCGATGAGTTTGATGGCGAAGCCCGCCGAAGCGGCGAACTCGATCTCTCCGGGTGTTACGGAGGTGATTCCTTCACAGAGAATCCGCCGATAATCCACCCACCCCCCGAAGGCGAAGCTGGCCAGAAGGCAGATCTTATGCGCCGCATCACCGCCCCCCACGTCGAGAGAGGGATCCGCTTCGGCAAAACCGGCGGTTTGAGCCTGCTTCAACGCCTCTTCAAAGGGAAGCTGCTTCTCGCTCATTTGAGTTAGGATGTAGTTGGAGGTTCCATTCAGGATCCCCATGACCTTATCGATTCGGTTTCCAACCAGGCTCTCCCTAACCACCTTGATGATCGGGATGCCGCCCCCCACGGCGGCCTCGAACTTCAGCTCGACCTGTTTGTTCCGTGCCAGGGCGAACAATTCCGCCCCTTTGAGGGCCAGAAGGGCCTTGTTCGCAGTGATGACATGTTTGCCCGCCTCGATGGCAGCGCGGATGATATCATAGGCCACCGTTGTACCGCCGACCATCTCGACGACCACCCGGATTTCATCATCTTCAATGACGCGGCGGTAGTCGTCGACAAGGAGCTCTTTGGGCACTATTTTTTGAGCCCGGACTGTGTCGATCTCCGCGACTCTCACGATCTCCACGCTGCTTCCCATCTTGCTGGCGAAATGGTTTCCGTTTTGGCTCATCAGCTCGAAGAAACCGCTGCCCACCGTGCCCAGACCGACCAGGCCGACCTCTACTCTTTCCATACATCCTCCACCAGCGGCTGGTCGCGAACCTCCGCCAGTACCCGATCGTCCGCCGACAGGGTGATATGGGGGGAAGCCTTAACCACGATCTCCCCACTCGCACCGTTGCCCTGAATATGAAAGTACACACCGCAGTCTCCCGGTCTGCCGACAAGGAAATCCCGCAGCCGCAGGAACTGCTGTTCGTCGACTCCAACGGCGGCAAAACGCACGTGAACCGCCCGGGCTGTCTTTTCCTTCAAATCCTCTGGATCGAGCAGTGACTCGACCAGCAGCTTCGGCTCTCCCCTGCTGTTGTCGATACGACCCCGCACCGCCACGACACTATCCCCCACCAGATGCTGTCTGATTTTTTCATATACATCCGAGAACAATACCAACTCGACGGTTCCGCGGAAGTCCTCGAGCTGTGCGAAGGCCATACGCCGATTTGTTTTAGTCGTGATCTCCTTGATCTCCTTTAAGATGCCCAAAACCATGTAGGACCTCTGCGGGGAGGCATCGATCAGACGGCTGAGGTCGAGATTTACGTGATTCTGTATGTGATTTCGGTATTTGTCGAGGGGGTGCCCCGAAAAGTAGAAACCGAGATTCTGCTTTTCATGACTGAGCTTTTCCAGGGCAGGCCAGGGCTCGCAGGGGTCCATGATCAGCGGTGATTCCTGTTCCTCCAGAGGATCGAACAACGTGGTCTGACCATATTTTTGTATTTCTTTATAGCTGTTCACCGTCTCGAGGATCCTGTCCAAGTTGTGAAACAGAACGGCCCTGCCGGTACCCAAACTATCGAATACACCGCAGCGGATCAACGTCTCAACGACCTTGCGATTCATCGTTTTCAGATCGAGGCGCTTCAAGAACTCCAGCAGATCCTTGAACGGTCCCCCCTGATTTCGCTCCTCTACTATTTGTTCCACCGCGGCACTGCCCACGTTCTTGATCCCCCGCAGGCCGTAGATGATCTTGCCATCCCGTACGGTGAACTCCTGCTCCGAAAGGTTTATATCCGGCGGCAGAACCTCCAATCCCATGGTGCGGGCTTCGGAGATATACTCGGACAGTTTGTCAGTGGAGTTGATTTCATTTGTCAGGTTGGCGGCCATGAACTCCGCCGGATAATTGGCTTTAAGATAGGCGGTCTGGTAGGCCAGCAGGGAGTAGGCCGCCGCGTGGGACTTGTTGAAACCGTAGCCGGCGAAGGGAACCAGGAGCTCGAAGATCTTCTCCGCCTGGGCACTGGAGTGTCCCCTGGCCGCCGCACCTTTCAGGAATTTCACCTTTTGCCGGGCCATGACATCCGCCTTCTTCTTACCCATGGCTCTGCGCAGGATATCCGCCTCCCCTAGGGAGTACCCCGCGACCTGACGGGCGATCTCCATGACCTGCTCCTGGTACACGATGACTCCGTAGGTCTCCTCGAGGATCGGTGCAAGCTCGGGCAGCGGATACTGGATCCGCTTTCTGCCGTTCTTGGCATCGATAAACTGGTCGATGTATTCCATCGGACCCGGTCGGTATAGGGCATTCAGGGCGATAAGATCGGGTATCGAGGTCGGTCTGGATCGTCTTAGAATTTCCTGCATTCCCTGACTTTCAAATTGGAAGATGCAGGTGCTGCGTCCCTCCCCGAGAAGACGAAAGGTGGCCGCGTCGTCTTCGGGGATTCGGTCTATATCCAGATCCACTCCGCGCTTCTTGGCGAGCTCGATTGTATTCTTGATGATGGTGAGCGTCTTCAGCCCCAGGAAGTCCATTTTCACCAGTCCGCAGTCTTCCAGGTAATCCATCGAGTACTGGGTGGACACGGTCAGTGTCTTGGGATCCCTGTACAGTGGAACGTAGTGGCTCAGCTCCTGCTGGCCGATCACGATCCCCGCCGCGTGAGTGGAGGCATGGCGATGCAATCCTTCCAGTTTCAGACTGACATCGAGAAGGCTGCGGTAACTTTCTCCCCTGGAAGCGATGCCAGCCAGCTCCTGATCCAGCTTCATGGCCGTCCTCAGGTTCATCTTCGGACCCATGGGCACCCGCTTGGCAATGACGTCAGCTTCGGCATATGGAAGGTCCAACACTCGGGCTACGTCCCGAATCACAGCCCGGGCTTTCAGAGTTCCGAAGGTGATGATCTGGCCGACCCGCTCGCTGCCGTACTTGCGCAAAACGTAGTCGATGACCTGGGAACGGCCTTCGTAGCAGAAATCGATATCGAAGTCCGGCATCGAGACCCGCTCAGGATTAAGGAACCGTTCGAACAGCAGGCCGTACTTCAGGGGATCTATATCGGTGATCTTCAGGGCGTAAGCAACCAGGGAGCCGGCGCCGGACCCTCTACCCGGACCCACGGGGATTCGATTTTCCCTGGCGAAATGGATAAAATCCCAGACGATCAGGAAGTAGCCCGTATACCCCATTGAGCTGATCACGGACAACTCGTAGTCCAGGCGTTCCCGAATCTCCTGGCTTGGGCTGGCATACCGCTCCTCCAGCCCGGTGTGAGCCAATTCGGATAGGTAGCTTTCAAGAGTAAAACCTTTCGGAACTTCATAGTGCGGGAGCCGCGGGCCCGGAAGAGGGATGTCCAAGTTGCACATCTCGGCGATGCGATTTGTGTTCTTCAAGCTTTCGGGAAACTCGGGCAAGACTTGTGCCATCTCCTCCTTGCTCTTGAAGTAGAACTCCGGGTAGGCGAACTTCAGTCTCTTCCCTTCACTCACCTTTTTCCCGGTTCCGACACAGATGAGGATATCCTGAGCGTAGGCATCCCCCTTGTCCGTGTAGTGAATGTCATTGGTGGCCGCAAGGGGCACTCCTGTCTGCCGCGAGAGTTCCGACAGTCCGGCCAGAATTGTCTTCTGCTCCGGCATACCCTGGTTCTGGGCTTCCAGGTAAAAATTACCGCGTCCGAAAAGCTCGTCGTAGAACAGAGCCTTTTCCCGCGCCGCGTCCATCTGGCCGTCCAGGATGAGCCGCGGTATCTCTCCGCCCATGCAGCCGGACAGGGCAACCAGGCCTCGGTAGTGCTGCTGGAGCAACTCATCGTCGATCCGGGGTTTGTAGTAGAATCCCTCCAGGTAGGAAAGCGTGGATAGTTTCAGGAGATTTTGATAGCCCTCCACATCCTTGGCCAGAAGCACGATATGATGGTAGCGAGCCATCCCTTCGCTTCCCGATTTGCTCAATCGCGATCCCGGGGCTACATAGAACTCCGAACCGATGATCGGCTTGATCTCCTGCTTTTGGCACTCGAGATAGAACTTTAGGGCTCCGAACATGTTCCCGTGGTCGGTCAGCGCCAATGCGGGCATTTTAAGAGTCTTTGCCTTGGCCACCAAGCTTTCGATGGAGGCCGCACCGTCAAGCAGGGAGAAATCGGAATGGTTGTGAAGATGCACGAAGTCTGACATGTTGGAGCAATTCGAGTGTACCATGTTTGCCTTGCAAAGGAGAAGATCTCTCGTGACGCTTTACAGCATCTCCAGGCTTCGGGTGTTGATTTTTTCCAGAAACCAGCGAAACAGGCGGAGAGAGGTTGCTCTTCTGTAGATTCCGGTCGGGGTATCATCCACCTGATCGGACAGTGCATCCTCCAGATCACGAAGCAGGGCATCGATCAGTTTGGATGGTACCGGCAGGCTTGAGTTTTTCAAACGCGTCTCCAGGCTGACCATGCGGAAAACCGGACGATCTAACCCCCCAATGCAGAAATGCAGGGTTTCGATGTTTCCTTTTGGGAAACGGGCAACTCCGGCAAAACTCAAGGCGGTGGTGCCGAAACGGTCCCCCACCTTGCGGAACAGAGCGAAATCCCACTCCTCCAAAGGCACACGGATCCGGGTCAGAATTTCTCCGGGGCGCAATCCCGGCAGGCTGCTGCGATCGAAAAACTCTTCCAATCCCACCCAGCGGGTCGATCCGGCCGTGCGCAGCTCCAGCTGAGCATCGATAACATTCAGAGCCGGCAGACAATCACCGCGACAGCTGCGCAAGGCTATATTTCCTCCCAGGGTAGCCAGATTGCGCACCGCGGGGGTGGCAATACCGGAAAGGGTTTCGAACAACACGGGTGGGAGAACGTTGCGCCCCAGCTTCAAAATCCTGGACAGATCCAACGCCGAGCCGATGTCGAGGTATCGTTGGCTGCGGGAAATACGATTCAATTCCTGAACGTTTCCCAGGTATATTACCCGCTGGGGAATGGCCAGTGGACGACCGCTGCCGCACTGAGCTTCTCGGGCTATCTCTGTTCCTCCGGCATACAGGAGGGCACCCGGATTCCGGGTGTACAGACGCAAGGTACCCCCGAGGCTTTTTGGGCGAAATACCCTAACTTCTTTCGCTGCGCTTTCGAGCATACTTTCGTTTCCTGCTGTTTCGCTCGATTATCTCTGCCACGACCCCACCGTAGTTTCCGCAGGCGCAGAGATTACCCGATAGGGCCTGGCGGATTTCCTCTTGGTTGGGATCCGGATTGACCAGCATCATTGCCGTCAGGGACACCTGTATCCCCGAGGAGCAAAATCCGCAACGGAAGGTGTCCTTCTCAGGCAGAAACTTACGAATATCGGCCAGGGACTTGAGACTGTGAATCCCCTCGATGGTCAGGATTTCCGCATCGCTCAAAGTAAAAGCGGGGATCAAACAGGAGTTAACCGGGACGCCGTTCATCAGTACCAGGCAAGCCCCGCACTCGCCGCGGGCGCACCCCTCTCGGGTGCCTTTCAAACCGAAGTCGTCTCGAAGAATGTCCAAAAGGCGAGTGCCGGGATGACACTGAAGGATGGCGGATCGTTCATTTAAAGTGAAGCGCAACTTGATCAGGTTTCCAGGCACTGCTGTATCACCTCCGCCGTAATGGGTATCTGGTCAATATATAATCCCGTGGCCTGAGAGATCGCTGCGGCATAGGCTGCGGGAACACCCAGATGGGGGAGCTGCTCGAAGCCCTTCATATCGGCGCTCTCCTCCTCCAACAGGTGCACCCGGATTTCCGGAAGGTCTGCGGTTCCGGGTATCAAATCACCGCTTGAACAGGCAAATCCTCTATCGGATCCAGCGGTCGGATATCCCGGCAGCCGGCTCGATCCCAGGGCACGAAGGATCTCCCCCTCTAACACCCTCAACGCGGACTTCCGATTCCATACCCTGCCACTCTCGATTACCATCCAGACGCCTCTGCAGGTACTCTGAAAAGTTACGGGATCCAGCATCAGTTCCACCACCGTGGCCGCCCATGAGCTCTCCTCCATGCCTTCCACGGCTTTGGTCCTGCCCTGTCCGCTGTGATGAGCTCGGCCGGGGCGCGTTCGGTCTAGGGAGAGGCTGCGACGCACCTCGATCGGTAAGGTCGCGTTCTTGCGCCTGCGCTGCAGGGCGTGACAACACTGCTCGAGCAGGGGAAAACCCACCATCGCCGCTAAAGACAGGCTGGTAGGTCCCGTATCGGGAACGTCCTGGGTATCTACAGGCTGCACCGAGATCCTGTCAGGATCGATATCGAGGAGCTGCGCTGCTCTTTGAATGAACATCCCATGGATCCCCATTGCACAATCTACCAGGGACGTGTAAATGCGCACCCGGCTGCCCCGCTCCAAGACGAGTTTCAGCGCACAGCTGCCGCGGGATTCCTCGGGAGCATGCATACAAGCCCATGGCCCGCCCTCGTTTTGGGATGCCAGAGACAGGCCGATTCCCCTGAGCGGATAGCCGCCCTGCTCGATAGTCTTTCGCCGCTTCTTTACAGCGGAGTAGGCGGAATACTTTCGCGTGAAGTCCGACATTTCTGTTGCTTTTGCGAGCACCGTGAATGGGGGAGAGGATTCTTCCCTGCGTCCCGCTTTGGCCAGGTTCTCCCGCTTCCAGGTGTACGGATCAAGCTGGGCGATCTCTTCGAGCCGAGAGCTGTGCAGCTCCGCCGCAAAAATCGCGGGAGCCCGCCCCGAGGCTCGAAATGGGCCGATCGGGGGGAAATCCGTCGCCAAGGCTCGTCCGGTCACCTCCAAGTTCGGAATTTGGTAGGCTCCCCAGGCGGAATGGACCGCTCTGCGCAGGGCTCCACTATCTCTTGGGGGATAGCAACCGCCGTCCATGTAGATCTGTACCCGTACGGCCATCGTGCCCCCGTCTCGATCCAGTGCGGTCTGATGACGAATCAGGAACTGTGGATTCTTCGGAGAGAAGCGCAGGTCCTCTTCTCGATCATAGATTAAAACGACCGGCTTTTCCGCCTTGAATGAGAGCAAAGCCGCGTGGGCGGCAACCAGAAACGAGGACAGCAGCTTTCCCTCCATGCTGTTCCCTACGGGCACGGCCACGACCCTCACCTTCC
Organism: Spirochaetaceae bacterium; assembly: GCA_020353535.1. Lineage (GTDB taxonomy): Bacteria > Spirochaetota > Spirochaetia > SZUA-6 > DRHE01 > JAFGQJ01. The sequence goes on from CP070696.1 coordinate 2,676,160, forward strand.
GCTGGGGTAAACTCAGGCAGGCGCAGATCGCAGACTGCAAACCGAACGGATCCTGGGTGGCTGCATGCAGGATCAGGATTTTTCCATTCCAATCCGCAACCGCACCCTGGGTATCGGGATAACAGTGCTCCTGACGAGCGGTTCTGTACTCCCCCTCGACGATTTGTTCGGCCAAGCTGAAAGCCAGGTCCACATCGCCGTGACCGAGATTGATGATCTGAGCCTCCGGGTACGGTCCTGTGAGGTCCTTGTATTCAACGGGAGTTTGTTCCTCGAAGGACAGCTGCACGGAGGCGGAGATTTTCCCCAGCACCTCCGCATTCGGTCCGCAAAAAAGCAGCAGCGGTTCTCCGAGGTAGCGCACCTCGGATTTACTGAGAATCGGCAGGGAGTAACCGGAATAGGAGAGTACTTTCTGGCCTGGGATATCCTCAGGACGTATGCAGAAATAACCCCTTGGTAGGGACGGCTCCTGGACGGCGCTGACGGTTCCCTTGCGGAATGGGGCGCGGTACACCGTGGCCCGCAGAGCCCGCTTCGGGGCGATGTCTTGTATAAAGGTACGCATTGCTGCTTCGAGGCTTCATTTTACTTTCGCCCGCTTGCCGTGGCAATAGGGACACGCCGCTTGACTACCTTCGCGTAAAATGACAATCGCCGAGCTCCCTGATGCCGGCGATAACCCGCTGGACCTGTTCATCCTCCAGATCGGGATAAATCGGCAGGCTGATGGTCTCCCTGTAGCACTGCATGGCGACCGGAAAATCCCGCTCCTTGAGACCGTAGGTCTGCCGGTAGTAGGGCATTATGTGAAGCGGAATAAAGTGCACGGACACGCCGATCCCCCGTTCCATCAGGGCACGCACGAAGCGGTCCCGGTCCAGTTTGAGTCTGGGAAGAACCAGACGGATCTGAAAGAGGTGCCAGGAGTGGCTCGGATCGTTCTGCGGGAGTCTCAGGTAGTCCAAGCCGGCCAATCCTTCCAGATACATCCGGGCTATACGCTGCCGGGCTTGAAGAAACCTTTCCGATTTTCGCAGCTGCACCCTACCCAGGCTCGAGGCCAGATCCGTGAGGTTGTATTTGAAGCCCGGCTCCCGAACCTCGTAGTACCAGGATGCATCCCTGGAGGTGTAGCGGTTCCACACGTCTCTGTCGATGCCGTGCAGGCGCATCATGCTCATGCGGCGAGCCAGCTCCCCGTCCCGGGTGACCACCATGCCGCCTTCCCCCGTGGTGATCGGCTTGGTGGCGTAGAAGGAGTACACCCCCAGAGCGCCCTGGCTGCCGGGAGCCTCGACCTGCCCCTCTCGGGGAAGACAGTGAGCCGCATCCTCGATGACCATTGCATCGTGCTCCGCCGCCATTCTGAGGATGGCGTCCATGCGGCAGGGCAGACCCCCAACGTGGACGGGAATCACCGCTGCCACTTCAGGATTGTTCCGGAGTGCTTCCTCCAGGCTCTCCGGGCTGAGATTGTAGCTGTCCTCCTCGATATCCACGAACAGAGGATCGGCTCCAAGGTAACGGATCACTTCGGCGGTGGCGGCGAAAGTATAGGGGGTGGTGGCCACTTTACCGTGCTCTCCCACTCCCGCCGCTTCCAGACACAGATGCAGCCCAGCGGTGGCCGAGCTCACTGCCAGGGCATAATCCACCCCCGCTCGGGCGGCGAACTCCCTCTCGAACTGCAGGGTAACCTCTCCCGTGGTCAGCCAGCCACTGCGCAGCACAGACAGTACCGCCTCCTCCTCTTCCCTGTCGATCGAGGGGCGATAGAAGGGGATAAAATCAGTGGGGCGGCTCATCTTCTGGAATTCGTAGGGTCGGGACTATACTTTGAAGGATCTGCCGGAGCACCGTCCGGTTTCGGTACACCTCCCGGCGCTGGACCCGAAAAAAGCAGATAGGCTGGAGCCGTTCGATGACCCCCTCCAGCTGCCCGTTCAGAGCGTAGTGGCGGTCAAGCTTGAGGATCTTCGGATAGGCCGTGGCTCTTGCCCTGTCGCCGTTGCTCCACAGGCTCTCCTCCAGCTTCTCTCCCGGTCGGAGACCCGTGTACACAAGCCGGATCTCCTTCTCGGGCTCGTAGCCGTAGAATCGCACCATCTGCTCGGCCATCTCCTTGATGGAAACCGGTTCACCCATGTCGAGAAGGTACAGGCCCCTCGGCTCTCCGACTCCACCGGCCTGGAGCACCAGACTGGCCGCCTCCGGGATGGTCATGAAGAAACGCCTGCTCCTCGGATCGGTGACAGTCACCGGTCCCCCCTTGAGTATCTGATTGCGGAACAGAGGAAGAATGCTGCCCCTGGAACCCAGAACGTTGCCGAAGCGAACAACCAGGAATACCTTGCCGGGGCTGTCCTGCCGCAGCACCAGCTCCTCGGCAATCAGCTTGGACGCGCCGTACACGCTGTTGGGGTCCACGGCTTTGTCCGTGGAGACCAGAACGAAGCGTTCGACCTCCGCAGCCAGGGCTGCGTCGATGATGTTCTTGGTTCCGAACACGTTGTTTTTCACAGCCTCCACAGGATTGGCCTCCAACAGCGGC
>CP070696.1:2678813-2701580 GCA_020353535.1 Spirochaetaceae bacterium
TTGGCGGTGGCATTATAGCGCAAATCAAGTATATTATAAACAAATCATCGAAACGATCCACCATGGGCAGACCGTATCGCCTCATATAGGAGAGTCGAGTTGAGCAATCCCGAAAAAATCTTCGTTATCGATACCAATGTCTTCATTCACCGGCCCGATGCGATCCTCAGCTTCCGGGACAACGAGATCGTAATCCCGCTCTGGGTGCTCGAGGAGCTGGACAACCTTAAAAAAAGCAGAGAGGAGCGGGGCAGGAATGCCCGGGAGAGCATCCGCCTCCTGGACGAACTGAGCCGCCACGGAGATTTAAAAACAGGCGTCAAAATGGAAAACGGATCCACGCTCAAGGTCTGGATCGGAACGACCCGCAACCTCGACAGCATCCCCGTGGATCTGGAAACGGACAAGAACGACAACAAGATCCTCCTGGCCGCCTATACCCTGCAGCAGGAGGGCAAACGGGTGTTCTTCGTGTCCAAGGATATCAGCGCCCGGCTCAAGGCCACGGCTCTGGGCATCAAAGCGGTGGACTACGAGAAGCAGAAGGTAAACATCGATACCCTCTACAAGGGGTACACCGAGATGGACGTGGGACAGGACAGCCTGCAGGAGTTGATGAGTGAGGGAGCGATTCCGTGGAACGCCCGCCTGGTTCCCAATGAGTTCGTCGTGCTGCGAGAATCGAAAAGCGCCGAGATCGCCTTGAGTCGGTACGACCACAACGAATCCTTCCTCCAGTTCGTCCCGCCGATCGAGGCCGTTTGCGGCGTCCGACCCTTGAACCGCAATCAGGAAATGGCCCTGAACCTGCTTCTGGACGATTCCATCTCCCTGGTTACCCTGGTGGGCAAGGCCGGCACGGGGAAAACGCTTCTGGCCCTGGCAGCGGGATTGAACAAAGCCCTGACAGAGGACCGCTTCTCCCGGGTACTTCTGGCCAGACCCATTATCCCCATGGGCAAAGACATCGGCTATCTGCCGGGAGACAAGATCGACAAGCTCGCCAACTGGATGCAGCCCGTGTATGACAACCTGGAGTACATCCTCAGCGTGGATCGGAAACTGCGGGACCTGACCGTGGACCAGCTGATCAACCGCCGGCTGATCGAGATCGAAGCCCTCACCTATATCCGGGGAAGATCCCTGCCCAATCAGTTCATCATTATCGACGAGGCGCAGAACCTCTCCCCCCACGAGGTGAAGACGATCGTGAGCCGGGCGGGAACCGGAACGAAGGTGGTCCTTACCGGTGATCCCTACCAGATCGATACGCCTTATCTGGATGCCAACTCCAACGGACTGACCTTCCTGGTGGAGGCCTTTAAGGGACAGGAACCCTTCGGGCACGTCACCCTCGAAAAATCAGAACGCAGCCCTCTGGCCGAGATGGCCGCGGAGCTGTTGTAGAGGCTACGCCCGGGTTTCTCCATTGTAGCCGGTCAGCCGCCAGGCGGTCGTCCAACCAAGCGTATACCCGGAGAACCTCTATCTACCAAATGATCCTGACGGGGTACTTTTGGATAAGCTCATCCGGGCTCAATATCGTGAGGCCGTGCATCATCGCCTGGGAAATCAACATCCTGTCGAAGGGATCGTTGTGTATTTTGGGAAGAGCTGAAACCTGGAGTGATGACTGTTCATCCAAAGACAAGGACTGGACCCTATGCCGCTCCCGCTGCTCCGGAATGTACAGGCGCGGCTCTCCAGGCAGATCCAACCGGCCGATTGCGTACTTCACGGCGATTTCCCATGCCGACACGACGCTCAAGAATACCTCATTGTCCGGATCGACAAATAAATCCCTGACCCTTTCTGTCAGATCCTCGGTATCGAGGATCAGCCAAAGAAAAGTACAAGTATCGAGCAGGATCCTCATCTGCCCCTGCCCTCGAAGGCCTTTTGGATCTCCTCCGGAAGGGGTTCGAAAAAATCCGGGGAGACGGAGAACTCTCCTTTAGCCAGTCCAATCGGCCGTGGGCTTTCAGAGGCTGGAGTAATCGGGACGATCTCCGCGATCGGAACGTTACGTTTACACAGAAGGATCTTTTCGCCCTGCTCGAGCCTGGAAAGATATTTCGACAGATGGGTCTTTGCTTCGTGGATATTGAGCTTAATCATGATTTAAAACTAAATCAAATAGTAAACTAAGTCAAGCGCCGGACTATACCGAGGGCGATTACCCCAACACCTCATCGCAGGCTTCGGCCAATACGGCGATCGATTCCCTGAGAGCGTCCTCGGGGATCACCAGGGGCGGGCAGATCTTGATACACTCCCCCCCTACCCCGACAGGGGCGAACATCAACAGCCCCTTGTGCAGGCACTTGAGGTTGATCGCCTGGGCTGTAGCCGCGTCCGGCTGCTTGCTTCCCGGCCTCACCGCCTGTATTCCCGCTACCAGTCCCTTGCCGTGAAGGCAGCCCAGCCGGTCGGGGTATTTCCCTTGAATCTCCGCCAGCCCCGGCATCAGCACCCTCTCCATCCGGGCGGCATGCTCCACCAGCTGCTCCCTCTGGATTATCTTCAGGTTTTCCACAGCCGCTATCACCGGCAAGGGACTCGCCGAGTGGGTAGAGGTCATGGATCCAGGCGCGTACAGCTCCATTATCTGCTTGCGGCCGATAACTGCTGACAGCGGCAGGGACGAACTGATCCCCTTGCCGCAGATGATCAGATCCGGCTTCACACCGTAATGCTGGTAGCAGAACATCTTTCCCGTGCGTCCGAAGCCGGATTGCACCTCATCGAACATCATTACCACGTCATGTTGACGGCAGAAGCTCTGCAATTTTTGAGCGTACTCTACGGGCAGAAAATCCGGCCCCACCCCCTGATAGCTTTCCGTGATCACTCCGGCTATCTCTTCCGGGTTGATCTTGAGCTTCTTCAAGGTGGTGGTAAAAAGCTCAAAGGAAATGTCCTCGTTCTTGTAACCGTCGGGAAAAGGAACCTGGACGAAGGTTCTGCCCTCCTCCACGATCCACTTCTTCAGGCCCGGAATGCCTCCGGCCAGCTGGGCTCCCAGGGTGCGCCCGTGGAAAGCGTTCTGGAAACTCACGATGATTCGCTTCTTCTCTCCGTGCTTCTCCAGGGCGTAGGTTTTGGCCAGCTTGATGGCATTCTCGATGGCCTCGCTCCCGGTGGTCAGCAGAAACACCTGGTAGTTCGGCGGATCGGGGCTGACAGCCTGGAGCTGCCGGGTCAGCTCGGCCCGCTGTTCGTGTACGAACACGTAGGTTGACAACAGCGGTTTCTTCAAGGCCGCCTCCAGGGCCCTGCGGATCTCTTTGCGGCCGTGACCGGCATTGGTGATCAGCACTCCGCTGGACCAGTCGATCCACACGTTGCCCCAGCGATCGCCGACCTTAAAACCTTCGGCCCAATCCCAGACCACCGGCGGCTGGCCCATCATCGACTGGGGCTCCGAATCCTGCAGCGCCTGGAAGATCGGCAGACTCTCAGGTACGGGGATCCTGGTGCGGATCCTGCGGTATTTTGTTTTCACAGGAGGAACGTCCACGGGTTTCAAATCGTACTTTGCCTCTGACATGCTTATTTGCTCCTTGTGCTTCAGACTTCAAGCCATCTGCACGCGGGGATGCTCGCCATAGAGGATCTTCACGGCTTTCCCATCCGCCAGGATCGACAGCCGGGCCGCCTCCACCACCAGCTCATTGATGGAGCTGTTCGCAGGTGTGGCGATCAATCCTTTCTCATCGGCTTCACGAATCAGCTGCTGACGTCGCTTTAAGGATTCCTTCTCCCCCAGGCCGGTCGTCTCCGCTTCGATGCGGCGGATCGTGCCCAGTATGGCGGCGATCGAATCGTAGCCGTAGCCTACGGGCATGTAGCCATCCCCGTGCCATGGCACCAGACGGTAAAAGTCAGGATTCACGTAGTTGAAAGCCGTGCCTCCAGGTCCCCGCCCCTCCAGATAGCTGTGGGACACCCCACGAAACTGGTCGTTGTGCTTAATCAGCCCGTTCTTTCCCTTTCCTTCACAGAACATCTCCAGACACTGCTCGTTGGACCCCGCTCCCTGGTCGGGGTAGCCCAAACCGTCGCTCACGCTCAGGATGGCCCCGTTCTCGAAACGCACCCGCCCGTGGGCCCACATGTAGCCTTCCCGGCCGTTGGGAAATTGTCCCTTCACACCGACCACCGAGACCTCCGCGGGTTTCAGACCTGTGATGAAGTAGACCAGATCCACATAGTGGCAACCCACGTATACGAAGGGATCGGTGTTCTCGCAGGTGAACCAGTTCTGGAAATTGGAGAAACGGTAGTAGTAGGGCTCGATCATCTTGGCCTCGCCCATCATGAACTCCCCGAAGTGGCCCAGCCGGTAGTGCCGCCTGGCCAGAAGGGATCGGCGGTCGAAGCGTTTGTGGTACTCCACGCCTACGAACAACCCGCGCCGGAAGGCCTCCTCCCTGATCTCTTCAGCATGGTCATATTTAAGCACCAGGGGTTTAACGCACAGCACGTGCTGGTCAGCCTTGAGAGCTACCCTCACCACTTCGTAGTGCAGCGGATCTGGCATGGCCACGACCACGGCCTGGCGTGGGGGCATGGAGGCGATCACCTCTTTGTACAGTTCGGGGAAGTTCATGTCCGCCGATTCTTTTAGATCCGGATGAGCACGGAAATCCTGTCCCGGAAAGGCCTCGCGGATCTCCCGGTTTTCTTTCAGGGCTTTCAGCGGCGGCGTGTTCAGGGCGCAAATCCCGATTTTCCCGACTAGGTCGGTGCGCTGAAGATGGTAGATCGAGGGCAGGATCAGATCATTGGTGATCATCCCCCCGCCGACAATGGTCACGTCTGTCATGTTGGCCATGGCTTCTCCGTCCACTTACAATACAGTTTCTTCGCGCTGATGGGAAGGCATCGACGCTTCCATGCACCATGCGAGAGATTGAGAGGTGTTTACTCGATAACCGCGCCCCCGGCTATTCGAAATGCCGTATTCGTCCTCTGTATTTATCTCGGTATTTTTTGTTGTACCCTTCGCCGGCCTTGATGTTTCCCGAAAGCATGACCGGGGGCTCAACACTCTTCTCCACGCAAATCTGAATCGCCCTGACCACAATCGAGTTGACGATGAAAATCATCGGGTAGGAGGACCCGGCGCCCACCTTTACCGGTACTCCCGGTACGTCCAACAGCGCATCTCCTACCGGAACGTGGGCATTTACGTTTAGATCGACAATATCGTGCAGGTTCTTGTTGCTAGGATGTCGGTTCGGGATATTCGGCTCGGCTTGTTCGGCAAACTCTACGGAGCTGACACCGATCGTGCGGATGCCTAAGGCTTTCGCCGTCTCGGCCGCGTCGATGGTCATTGGATTGATGCCGTTCACATTGCAGATCATGAGCAGATCACCTTTTTCCAGGCCGTAGTAGTCGAAGATCCGCGGAGCGAATCCGATCACACGCTCGGTTTTCGGGCTGCCGTTGAAGTCCGTCACTCCCGGCGGGAAAATACCCTGGACATTGCACAGGCCTCCGGCACGCAGGAACAGCTCCATCGAGGGCATGATGGAATGGGCGCCGGTGCCGAAAACGTAGAAAAGCTTGTCCTCCACCACTGTTTGGGCGACCCACTGGGCGGCCTTCTCGATATTGTCCTTTTCGCCCTCCACAATCGCGTCCAACATCTTCTTGATATGGCTATAATAGGTGTCTACTATGTCCATCCTCTACTCCTTCTTGATTGAATTTCCATGTGTCATTTTTTAATCATTTTATATGCGAGGAAAAAAAGATAAGGGCTGCCACACAGAATCGAGAATGGCAGCCCTAAAGTACACAACAATTATTCGGTCTCAGATACCCTCGTTGACACGCTTCATCTGCACCTCTGCGTCTGCCAATGCCTGCTCCACCGATTTGATTCCACTCAGCGCGGCGTTCATCTCCGGCCAGAGGGCTCTGTCCAACTCGCCCTGCTTTTTAGCTCTTTCCAATTGGACGACTTTCACCGCTTCGAGAATTCGTCCCTGCAACTCCGTCCACTCTTCCGGAGTTACGTTTACTTTTGCCAACTCCTCGGCGGGAGGATTCTTTACCCGCGGATCCTCATACACATCGGGCATCAATGCCACGTTCCCGAACTCTCGTACCACTTCCGTGACCTGCCCTTCGTAGCTGGTGTAGTACTTGATGAAATCCTTGGCGTAGGATTTGTAGCGGGAGGCCTTGTTCAGCACCAGGGGAGTAGTAATCGTAATCGATGAGGGTTTACCTCCGGGCAAGACGGGGAGCAGAGCCCAGCTCCAGTTGTGGGCGATCTTCGAACCTTCGGCATTTAGGAGCTTGCCCATCCAGGTCCAGGAAAAAACCATGGCTGCACTACCCGCCTGCAAGGCTTGAAGACATTCATTTGAACCATAGGTGTTGACACCCGGGGGAGAGATTTTGTGTACGTTCCTCAAATCCACGATCGCCTGCAGTGCCTTTCGGCCGGCGGGAGAGTTCACGGTGATCTTGTTGTCGTCATATACCTTTCCTCCCAACTGGTGGATAAGAGTGAAGACCACGTCCCCGAAGTGTGTCTCCGGGACACCCGCATGGACAACACCCCATTGATCGATGGTACCGTCGTTGTTGAGATCTTTTGTGGCCCATTTACCGAACTCGATGAGCTCGGCCCAGGTTCGCGGTGGTTCGCTTCGGCCGAACTCCTTGAGCAGGTCCGATCTGTAGTACATCACCATCACCATGTTCCCGCCATGGGCCCCGTAGTATTTGCCGTCGTATTTCAGCTGCACATCGGCACCTTTCGTGTAATGAGGGATGGTGTCCTTCATGATCTCATCGAGGGGCTCCAGCCAACCTGCTGCGGCCCAGTCCTGTATCCAGCGCTCGTTTGCGGCCATGATATCGATGCTGGGATCACCGGATGAAAGCGCTGCCAGCTCTTTGTCGAACAGATAGGTCTCCGCCTGTTCGATGACCTCGATTTCGATGCCGTTCTGCCTGCCCCACTCCTGTCTCATGTAGTCGATACCGGGATCACCTGAAAGAGAGCCCGCGTTCATCAGTACCATCTTGTCGGGTTTCTCTTCCATGGTCGGCTGCTGCCCTCCGCCGAAGAGCAACACGGATGCACCGATCAGGAGAACCGCACTCACAAGAACAATGAGTCTCTTCATAGGTCTAAACCTCCTTGCGTTTTTTTATATGGCCTGACAGGCCATTTCTTCTCCGTATCTGAAAGGGCTAACCTGCACTAGGATTGCCCTCCGAGGGTCATCAGCCGAAAATAAACAACCGCGATAATCAGGGTGATCAGCATCATGATGACCGACAAGGCCGAATTGTATCCGAAAACCAAAAAAGTCATCTTATCTTGAAGCAGCATGGCCAGAACTCTCGTGCTGACGCCGGGACCGCCGCCGGTCATGGCATAGGGCAGGGGAAAATGGCGGAAGGAAAACATCGTCTGGATCAATAGAACCACGAAAACCTGCGGCCTAATGAGCGGTAGGGTAATGCGAGTGAAGCGCACAAAGAATCCTGCCCCGTCGATCTCGGCGGATTCGTAGATGTCGCTCGAAATCGACTTCAAACCCGCCAGCAGAATGAGCGTGGCGAGGGGTGTGGAAGACCAGAGATGAGCACCAACGATAGATGCCATTGCATAACCCGGAGAGCCGAGAAAGTTGATCGGCTGGCGTATAATTCCAAGTGTGTGCAGCAGGTAATTTACGAAACCAAACTCGGAATTCAGCATCCAGCGGAAGGTCACCCCTCCGGCGACCATGGAAACCATGTACGGTAAAATTGCTATCAGCCGGATAACCGATTCTCCGCGTCCGGCGTTGTGTATGGTCATGGCGAAGATCAGGGCCAGCAGCAACTGTCCCACCACACTGCCGGCGGTGAACAACGCCGTTGCTTTGAGGGAGCTGTAAAAGTTCGGGTCCGTGAGGATGCCGATGTAGTTCTTCAACCCGACAAATCCGGTTCTCTGTCCGTAGTAGAATCCGCTGAAGCTGAGAAAAAACACGAAGACGAGTGGGAAGAGTACAATCAGAGATAAGACCAACAGACTCGGGGAGAGCAGCAGGTAGCCGCTGATCATGTTTCGTCTACTACGACTGACAATCATAACTGGGTATTGATTAAAATTCATTATACGATATAATGAACTAAACAATTTGTCAATAGGTATCTTGGTCAACAGGGAGAATTCCGTGGGCACAATAGAAATGTACTTCACCAGGATCATGGAACTGCTGGATCGCATCGTCAAAGAGCAGCAGGTAAATATCGATCGTGCCGCCGCAGAGATCGTGAAGCGGATAAAACAAGATCGGCTGGTCTACGTCATCGGTACCGGGGCGCATTCGATGATGGTGGCCATGGAAATGTTCAAACGAGCTGGAGGTATCAGCCAGATTTCTCCTCTTTTCCCCCCCGGTCTGGGGGACTTCGAAGGGCATCCTAAAACGGAACGATTGATCGGCTATGCCGCTCTTGCCCTTGATTATTACAAGGTGGAGAAGGGAGACGTGCTCATCATCGCCAATGTCAACGGTATCAACGCCCTCACAATAGACTGCGCTCTGGAATGCAGGCGGAGGGGAATCACTTCGATCGCCATCACTTCCAGCGTGTTTTCCGACGGTGTGGAGAAGGATATCCCGGCCCGCCACCCGTCGAATAAGAACCTCTGTGACATCGCAGACATTGTCGTCGAAGCATATGTACCGCCCGGAGACGCGCTGTTGGAGATCGAAGGAGCGGATGTTCCCGTCGGCCCGGGATCGACCTATCCCATGGTTTTTATCGCCAACTCCATTGTGCTGCGGGTGATCGAAATGCAGATTGAACAGGGGATGAAGCCCGAGGTGAGGAAAAGCGGAAACCTCAAGGGCGGATTGGAGCGCAGCAAGACCCTCTTCGACCCGAAGTATTACCAACGGATTAAACATTATTGATCAAGAATGGAGCTTCGGAGTCTGAAGAGCCAATCCCTATCGAACTAGTGAGTGGAGGCAAGCATCGATGAAGCTTATATCATCAAACGGGACCCTGAATTACAAGGCGATACCGTCCAAGTTTGTCCTCATGCTGATCCTGATTTTCATCACCGTATGGTCGATCGGGCCGCTTTACTGGATCTTCATAACAGGTTTGAAGAATTCAACTGAGGTGTATTGGTATCCGCCCAGTCTGTACCCTACGAAATCAACCCTCCAGAACCTAAAGTATATATTTACCGAGCGTCCGTTCGCCTTCTACCTTAGAAACTCTTCGATTGTGGCCGTTTCAACGGTCCTGCTGTCCACCACTCTGGCAACCCTGGCCGGTTACGGGTTTGCCAAATTCCAATTTCGTGGAAAGAGTATCTGGCTGATTCTGATCCTCTTGACCCGCACGGTTCCACCCGCATCCCTTTTAGTTCCCTTCTACATCATGGGAAGGAAGCTGGGTCTCATAAATACTCATTTCATCCTGATCGCAGGATACGTATATCTGACGCTACCGTTGAATATCTGGATTATAATCGGTTTTTTTCAGCAATTCCCGGATGAGCTCATCGATGCAGCGGAAATCGACGGCTGTACCCGGATAGCGGCGTTGTTCAGAGTCGTGCTTCCGTCACTCCTGCCTGCCTTGACCGCTGTCGGCATTATAACCTTCATGCTGGCCTGGAACGAGCTTTTGTATGGAGTTGTTCTAATCAACACCAAAGCCGCGAAAACGCTATCCCCGGGGCTGACTGATTTTTTTGGGGACTTTCATATATTCTGGAATCAGCTCGCCTCCGCGGCAATCGTGGCCATACTGCCGGCTATAGCCTTCACGATCTTCTTCTCCCGATACCTGGTTGCAGGTCTTGTACGCGGAGCTATCAAAGGTTAGGAGGAACCGGTGGGATTACAATACGTCTGTCGCATCCCCGGAAAAACGGCTCGCTACGAGGTGAGGTTTCAAGGCGGCAAGCTCACGACATTGGAACCTCTGGAAAAATCCTCCGCCGGGACGAGAGATTTGTGGCTTACCCGAGGACTGTTCGATATCCAGGTAAATGGGATGTTGGGGCACAACCTGTCTGATGAGGATCTTACGGCAGACAAAGTTTTGGAAATCGATAACGAGCTGGCCGGTCGAGGAATACTGCGATGGTGCCCCACCGTAACCACCCAGAATCCAAAAATCGTGACCCGGAATCTGAAGATTCTTCGGGATGTAATCGAGAATAAACAAACGACCCATATCCACTGTATCCATATGGAGGGTCACTACATCTCCGCGGAGGATGGCTACCGCGGAGTGCACATGAAGCAGTTTGTCAGAGATCCGAATGCGGAGGAGTTCGATCTTTGGCAAAGGACGAGCGGGGGGCATATCGGTCTATTCTCTCTGGCCCCGGAACGTAAGGGAGCGATCGAGTTCATCCGTAAGCTGAAAACCGGAGGCGTGCGCGTCGCCCTGGTACACCATAACGCAAATTACAATCAGGTGCGCCAAGCAGCGGCCGCCGGCGCCGACCTGAGCTCTCACTTGATCAACGGCTGTGCCCCGATGATCAATCGCCAGCACAATGTGATCTGGTCCCAGTTGGCTCTTGATGAACTGTGGGCCAGCTTTATCGCAGACGGCTACCACATACCTCACTATACGCTTAGGGCGGTAATTCGAGCCAAGGGAATTGACAGATCGATTCTCATATCCGACCTGGCCCATCTTTCCGGACTTCCCGATGGGGAATACCACAAAAATGAGCTCCCTGTTGTGGTCCAGAACGGCGGTCTGTGGGTGAAAGGCGAGGGTACAAATCTGCTGAGTGGAGCAGTTAAGACTCTGGACCAAGACTGTGCCTTCCTATCCTCTCGGTCAGGATTTTCAATCGAGCAGTCTCTAACCATGGCTACCTTAAATCCGGCTCGCTATTTCGGGATCGAGCAGGGATATGACATATTTCCCGGAACAAGGGGGGGGTTCGCAATCTTCGCCTGGGACGGCGAAAATCTTGATGTGGAGCATGTACAGAAGTAGAGATGGAAAAGCTCCCGCGAGTCAATCTGAGCGAGATCATAGCCGACAAAATCCATCAGGACATTCTGGAGGGAAAACTGAAGCCCGGTGACCGACTTCCGCCCCATGAGGTACTTTGCGAGCGCTGGGGGGTAAGCCGTGTCACCCTGCGGGAAGCGTTGAAAACACTCGACACGAAAGGTTTGATAGAGATTCATCAGGGACGAGGTACATTCGTAAGGAACTACAACCGGGATCTGATTGAAAGCCAGTTCGAATTCCACAGCTTGCTAGGTGAGAAAACCATCCTCCAATTGTTCGAAGCACGGAAGATCATTGAGACAGCCCTCGTCGAACTGGCAACCCGACGAATCACGAAAAGCGAGATCGCATCCCTCGACTCGATTCTCAAGGACATGGTCGAGACGGTGAAGGAGGGAGACCCCCTGCAATTCGCCCGCTTTGACTTTAATTTTCACAATTCAATCGGCGGCATGGCCAAAAACGATGTATTACTGATGATGCTCGAGAAAATTCAATTTCTAATCGAAACCCAGCAGAGAGAGATGTTCGAATACGCCCACGAACCCAATCCTCTGGAATCATCGTTTCACGACCACAAGGAAATTTGCCGGATGATCCGTGAAAGAAACGCTCCGGGGGCAGCGAGAAAGATGTACGAGCATATCCAGCACATGGAAAACCGGGTGCAATCGTACTACAAAGACAAACACGCAATAGCGGAAGCGGAAAGTGAGGCAATGGTATGAACCAGTGTTGTATCGATGTCAGCGCAATCCCCTCAACGGAGAAAGACTGGGGGAGCCTCAAGAGTGTTTTCGACGGGGCGGGAATCAACGCTACCGGTGGATTCACGCTGGGATACATCGTCTACAGCAAACCACACTACTCTGGTGTTCACGACGACCATGAAGTCATCTACATTCTCGAAGGCAGAGGAATTGCGATGATCGGCGGTCAGGAGATCGGTTTTCGAGGCGATTTTCTGCTCGTAGTTCCTGCAGGCACGGAGCATTCCATCACCCAGGTCACAGAAGGTCCTGTGAGGGCTATCCTGGCCCATTTCACGTAATCAAAATCATAGACGGATGAAAGCACGAGCACTCGAGGGTATTCGCGTCGCCGATCTCAGCCACGTCCTGGCAGCACCCACAGCCTCCATGATTCTCGCGGATTTGGGAGCCGAAGTCATCCATATAGAACCGCCGGGCGGCGACGATGCCCGACAGTTCGGTCCTATTGTAGAAAAACAGAGCGCCTATTTCATCAGCATCAACAGAAACAAGAAAAGCGTGGTAATCGACCTCAAGAAAGCGGAGGGGAAAGACATCCTGCGGGACATTATACGCGTTTCGGACGTATTTCTGGAGAACTTCAAACCCGGTACGATGAAAAAGCTGGGATTCTCCTACCAGGATTGTATGAATATCAACGAAAGGATCATCTACGCATCCATCTCCGGGTTCGGTCACGATGCGCCCCCTGAGTATGCCAACAAGCCCGCCTATGACATGATCGCCCAGGCTTACAGCGGACTGATGAGTATCTGCGGCCCCGAGGGCGGACCCCCGGTGCGCGTGGGAACATCGATCGGAGACATCATCTCAGGGCACCAATGCGCGATATCCATCCTTGCGGCGATCCGCCAACGGGACAGGACAGGAGAAGGACAGCGGATCGACCAATCCATGGTGGATGGCTTGCTCTATATTTTGGAGAACGCGATCGTACGTTATACCGTGTCCGGAGATATCCCGGGTCCCTTGGGTACGATGCACCCCTCTATCACTCCGTTTCAGGCCTTCCCTACACAGGACGGCTGGATCGTGGTCGCCGTCGGCAACGACTCGATATGGGAGCGCTTCTGCAGGGCCGTAGAAATGCCGGAGTTGTTCGCAGACGAACGTTTCTACACGAATGTCCTGAGAACCCGGAACAGGGATTCTCTGAACCGAATCCTCGAGGAAGCTCTCAGAAAAAAGGCCACGGCCAATTGGCTTGATGTGTTGAAAAACGAAAACGTCCCCTGCTCTCCGATTCATTCCATCGAGCAAATCGTGAAAGATCCCGTGGTAGCACACAGACAGATGCTTGCCACGATTCAGCAACCGGAGGTGGGACCGATGAAGATCGCCGCTTCACCCTTCCGCATGTCCAGTACGCCCGGGCAGGTATATTCCCACGCCCCGCTGCTTGGAGAGCATTCGGTCGAGGTGCTGCGGGACCTCCTGAACTACCCCGACGATAAGATCCAGGCCCTTAGAAAGAAAAAAGTCCTCTATTCCAACGAGGATCTAGACTGAAATCTCGGGAACTGTAAATCATCCAACCATGTTTCAGTGGAAAAGGAATCTTTACGTAAGTTGGCTGACCCAGATTCTGTCCATGACAGGTTTCGGCTTCATGATGCCGTTCATTCCTCTGTACATTCAACAGCTCGGAGTAACCGCTGAAGGCGATCTTCGTTTTTGGGTGGGAATGATCAGTGCTGTACCCAACCTGGCCATGGGCATCATGGCACCGCTATGGGGAATATTGTCTGACAGGTTGGGAAGAAAATTGATGATCCTCAGGGCTATGCTGTTCGGAACGATCATCGTCGGCTGCATGGCTCTGGCCAGAAATGTCGCGACGGTTTTCATCCTCCGAATTGCCCAGGGATTGTTTACCGGCACCATCACCGCCGCAGCGACCCTGGTTGCCGCCGGAACCCCCCGACACAAAATGTCCTCGGCCCTAGGGCTGCTCTCTTCCTCAACATTCATCGGCTTTTCATTGGGACCATTTGTCGGAGGTGTGGCGGCGGAGGTGTTCGGTTTCCGCGTATCCTTTTTAATCGGTGGTTTTGTCATTCTTTGTGGATTTTTTCTGGCTCTGATATTCATAAAAGAACCGAAGAGCAGCGAGGGCTCGAGTCGGCCGCACAAAGTAAAAACCAGCTTGAGGCTGTTGTTCTCCGCTCCTTTCGGCATTTTGTTTGTCATCATTTTTATGGAACGCTTTTCACGCATGCTGCCCCAGCCGTTCATGGCACTATATGTCCAGCAACTGCTGGCTACCCCAAGAGGCGTATCGGCAATCACAGGCACAATCTCAGCTGCCGCGGGCCTGGCCACAGCCATCGCCGGTCTGACGCTGACCCGCCTTGGAGACAAATACGACAAGGGTCTGCTTCTGGCCATCTTCTTCGCAGCTGCCGCAGTGACGGCCCTGCCCATCGTACTCAAGGAAAATTTGATTTGGTTCACGGGATTCTACCTCGTATCGATTTACTTCATCGGAGCAGTGAATCCATTGCTGCAATCGCAGTTGAGCACGCTGACTCATCCGAACAATAGGGGCGCGGTTCTCGGACTGCAAACATCCGTCGGGGGCGTGGGATGGTTTTTTTCTCCTCTGGCGGGAAGCGCCGTGGCGATCTACCTGGATCTGAAATATGTATTTTTATTCTACGCCCTTTCGCTGTTGCTTTCTCTGCTTATCCCGCTGTACCTGCAATCAAAAAAAACGAAAAACACAAACTACGTTGAGGGAGGATAGAAATGTTTGACAAAGAGTTGTTGAGGAGGAAGGTGGCTTTGGTCATCGGCGGATCTTCCGAGAGTGGTCCCACCGTCTGTTCCACCCTTTCCGCTTACGGAGCCGACATAGCCGTAACCTACAAGAGCAATCGAAGGGGAGCCGAAAGGACCGCCGAGGGAGCTCATGCCAATGGTTCACGCACGGCCATCTTTCAATTTGATCTGGGAAAGACTGAATCCTTCGCCGATTTGGTCGACAAAACCGTGGACAGCCTCGGGGGCCTTGATATCCTGGTCAATCTGGGTGGGCCGCCACCCGTGTATACCGATCTGAGATCAATCGAGAAAGCTGACTTTGATCTCATGATGGATACACACTTCAAAGGGTGCTTTTTCCTTGCCCGCGAGGCCGCCAACTGGATGGAGAAGCACGAGGGCGGTTTGATTGTAAACATATCCGCCACCAGCAGCATGAAGTACAGCCATTCCGCATACGGACTGGCAAAAGCCTGTGTCAACGATATGTCGCGGTTTTTAGCCTTCGCCTATGCTCCCAAGGTACGGGTATTGAGCATCATTCCCGGTATGATTGATATCGAGGAGGTGACAGCCGAGTTGAGGGAAACAAGGGCGGAGGCCTCTCCTCTTAAAAGAATCGTCACGCCGGAAGAGATCGGCCTGCTCGTTGTTGCAGCCGCATCACCCGCCTTTCGCAGCGTTACCGGGGAAACTCTCATCAGTGACGGCGGATTCTGGCTGCTGCATCCATGATCGCGCTTTACATTAGGGCCTCAGGATCTCCTGAAGCGGATCGCGATCGACTGCGGAAAATCCGAGGTGCGAGTGCCGACGCCAGCCCTCGGCGTACTCTCCGGCTGCGGGTATGGCCGCATCTGCTGCCATAGCGGCAACCTCGGCCGACATCTCCCGCATGGTTTTCAGGTAGCTGTCCAAACCTTGAGTCTGATCGAGCCAGAGTTTCTGACTCTCGTGACAGGCCAGCATGCGCTCCTTATCGTCGATCACCGAACTGATGTTTACTAGAAAATCGGGGAGTATCTTTCGGCGCAGCCCATCCCGTAGCCCGTAGGGCAGGGCATGATAGAGGACAATGTCCTGATAGGTCGCCTCAACCGGAGGATCGGTCGGGTGGTTTGGGATACAGCGGCAGAAGGCGGCGGTGACCCCGATCCGGCAGGTGGTCATGTGATCTTCCATGTAATCTTCCGGCGAGGGCAGAAGCATGATGTCCGGCCGGATCTGCCGAACCACGGCGGTAACTTTCTTGATCAGCTCGGGAGTGTAGAACACCTCCAGATCGTCCACCAGACTCTCATGAAAAAGGGCTCCAACCATCTGGGCCGCCCTCTGTCCCTCAGCACGACGGATGCGGGCGGTTTCCTCCCGCCCGGTTTGAGTCGACCCGCAGCAGCCGTTGGCCAGGTTCATGTAGTGCAGGGAGCATCCCGCCTCTTTAAGCAGAAAGAGGGTGCCCCCCATCATGAACTCTATATCATCGGGGTGACAGGCCAGGGCGAAAACGGTCGTGTTCCCTTCCGCGCTATCCGCCATGATTAAGTCCTTCCACTAGTGCATCTCCGCCGAGCAGATGCCGATCCCGCCGCGGTAGTAGTTGAACTGGACGTTGGCATGCTCGGCGAGCAGCGATATGGGTACGGCGCTGTCGGGGATCTTCTTTGAGATCATGAGGGCGGTCAGTCTCTGCCCAAATGGGTTGTCATGGGTTCCCGCATGCCAGATAGAGACTTTTTCGGACTTCCAGGTTTCCACCGGACCGACCGTGATGGCTCGAGATGGCACGCCGGTGACCACCCCGCCCCCGGAAGTGCGGGCGTTCTGGATCAGGGTCATGGGGTGCAGATTCACGACCCGGGCTCCCAGACGGCGATACTCCGCCGCTGAAGGTGGCTGGTCCTTGTGCTTGCCTTGTCGGGGCAGGGGATCGTTGAAGGCCCAGTGCTTCACCTCCCCCTGACCGCCCTGCATGACCAGACAGCGGGCCTGATCGTAACTCCGGCTGTAGGCCTCGATGTTGTCGGCCCGGAGGAAGTGGAGGTTTTCGTCGGGCATGCGCAGCCGTTTATCGATGCGGTTGAAGCACATCTCCAGGTCCGCCCTGGCAAAGCTCAACGGGTGATCCAGTGGAGCTTCTGTGCCGTCGAGGTACCACTCGTCCATGGCCCAGAAGTGGCCGGATCGCACATCGATCTGCAGATCGTTTACGATTTGAGCCACCAGGGGAAGCTGTTCGGTAGGACCAATGGGTCCGCAGATACCGGTCGGTGCATCGTCGCTGGATTGCTGCCAGGCCTGAACGTACTCGAGCGCTTCTGCTGTATAGAAGGATTCGAGCGTGTCGTAGATCTTGACGGTGAAGCCGGGCCTCGACAGCTGAAGCAGATCTTCAGCGCTCAAGCGGGAAGCATCGTCGAGGATTTTCTCATCCAGGGTGGTGTAATCCCACCACTCCGGGGCAACCATGCTCAACGCTCTCAAGGGTTGTCCAGAGGGATTATTGATATTTGCACAATCATGTTCGCATTAAAATCTGTATCCGAATCCACCGGTAAATGATATAGCACTATTGCTAAATAAGTTTTCATCGGTGACATCAATTAATCCAAAGGTGTATCGAATTTCAAGATTTACAACGAAAGAGCGCAGCAGTAGATCCACCCCCGCACCGACTACTAACCCTGTATCGAAAGAGTTGACAGATATACCACTTGAAGACATTAACGATTCAAAATCTTCTGGATTATTGTAAAAGAATTCAAAATCTATTTGAGCTAGGGAATCATCGTATACGTTTTCAACAGTTCCTGAAAGGAACATAGCTAGCGACACACCTGCAACAGCATATACACTCACATTTCTAGGAAAACCCACTTTCAGCAAAACAGGCAACTCTAAATAGTTGAATTTCCAGGTTGTAGTCACAAAACCGCCAAAAGGATAAAAATCGAAAGTCCAATCATAATGGTCGATCAAATAGCCCTTCTGGCTGAAATTCGTTTCTATTTGAACAGCAATATACTTGCTGAAGTAGTAAGCGAAATAGGCTCCCGCATTTAGTCCAAAGACCGATTTTGGCTCATTCCCAAGCACAGAGTTGTCTGGGCTATCGCCCCAGATGTAGAAATCATCCCAAAGGATATTGCTCAAATTCCCACCAGCCTTAGCACCCACTACAAAACGCTTGAACTCGACGGGTTCGCGCTCCCTCGGGGGCCGCACCACTGGCTCCACTTTCGGGGCCTCGGCCACTTCCTCCTCGGCGGGTTCCTCGACCTCCGGCTCCTCCTCCTCCATCATAACGACATCCGTGCCGGCCAGTCGTTCGCCCACGACTTTGGCAATATCCAGGAGAACGTCGATCCGCCCCTGGCGCTCGTACGAAGTCTGAGCTGCGATCTGACCTGAAACGACATCGATCATCTTCGCCGCGACTACAAATGTTTGCCCTACCCTGGAGACGTTCACAACAACCACGAAATCCGCGCCCAGGTATTCTCCTGCTTGCCGGACCTCTTCGTTTCGTACGATCCCCGAGGAAAGCTGGAATTCTTTTTCGACTAGCACCTGTTCGATATTGGCCCGATCGAGCACACTATATTTTCCAGAATTAACGAATTCCTCCTCGATCTTACTCGTGATCAGCGGAGCAGCCGCCGGATCGATACCCGCTGCCAGTATCGCTTCGAGGACCGCAAGCTGTGACAACGAGAAGCCGAGAAGAGGTACTGCGAGAATAAGCGTGACAATAAGAACGACTGATTTTCTAGTTATCATAGTAGTACACCTCTGCCTTAATTTTGCTTGATCTCGCCATTATATGAGTGTTCGTGACAGCGGTCAATCAGCCGGTTAGCCGCGGGGGCTTTTCAATACTCAATGCTGACCAGATTTAATCCAAACCGCCAATCCACCCCGTTTTCCGTCGGCACGATACCGAATGTATGCTGGCGAGGATCCATAATGGCCAGATAGGGAACGTTCAGAACCGTAGCCAGGTTCTGGTTCCACTGCTTCACAAACTGGAAAGGTCGAACGCACATGTATACGACGTTAGTGGCGATCAATGCGACGCCAATCCAACCGACACCGGTCAAATAGTACTCATCCCAATACGAGTCGTAGTCCAGACCCGCGTTTAGTAACAATACGCCGGACAACGCCAGGCTCAACTCGGTCACCGCCCCGGTCACATCTCGCTGGATCCAGCTCCCCAGGCTGGTAAGCAGCAGGTTCAGGAGCAAACCGGTGACGGCGTCATCCTTGCGGTTGCTGGTGAAAAGAAGCATCCGCTCCTGCTCGCTCAGTTGCGCAGAGAGGGGCAGCATTTGCATCTGACCTCCCCGCTTCATGTGGGTGCGGGTGCGGATCAGTTCCTGCAGCTGAGCCATGGCCAGGGAGCTACTCCCGGTTGTCGGCTGCGCTTCCGCCTCAGCCTTCTTCTCCTCAACCTTCGCGGTGGCTTCGGCCACAACAATCTCCTGGCCGGAGATCTGCTTGCCCACCGCCCGGGCGATCTCCAGGAGAACGTCGATCTTTCCCTGCTTCTCCGTGGAGGCTTGGGCGGAGATCTCTCCGGTGACCACATCAATCATCTTGGCTGAGATGACATAGGTGCTTCCGACCCGCGAAGCGTTAGCCACGATCACGAAATCCGCTCCTAAATATTCCCCGGCCTGACGCACCTCCTCATTGCGTACGATGCCGGAGGAGAGCTGGAACTCCTTCTCTCTCAAGATCTGTTCCACGTTCGCCCGGTCGATCACGGTGAACTTCCCGGAGTTTACCAGCTCTTCTATGATCTTGTCGGTGACCGGTACCGAAACAGTCGGATCGATGCCGGGCGCCAAAATCGCATCCAGAACCGCAACGTGGGGTACCGAAAAGGTTGCAACCGCGCATAATAGAAGAAGAAATAGACCAACTAGGATTGATTTATGTTTTGCTATCATGATCTGCTGGCTCCTTGATTGCTCCGAGTGTGACCGAAATTATAGTATACCCCGCTCGACGAGGTCAACCAAGAAACAACCTGGCCTTGGCTAGCTGGGATTGGCGGAGAACTAAATCGATACTTCCGAAGGCTATCTCGATCGTGCGCTTAGAAGCTGGGCCACCCGATCGTACCCCCCCTCTACAGCTAGATCGTGGGGCGTCTGGCCGCGATCGTTCTGCACCTCAGCCGGGGCGCCGAGGAACAGAAAATACTCGCAGAGTTCAAAGTATCCACGTTCGGCGGCGATATGCAGAGGCGTGTTCCCCTCATCATCCGCAGCTTGCAGGGAAGCCCCCTGGTCAATCAACATCCGGCAGGCCTCATAGATTCCTGACGCGGCAACCAGATGCAGCGCCGTTTGTCTGCGCTGGTTCTCTGTGTTGACATCAATCCCGATCGAGAGGAAATAATCGAGTAATTCCAGCCGGTTCATCATGGCAGCATGGTGAAGAACTGTGTTGCCCTGCCGGTCTCGGGCTATTAGATCCGCTCCGCGGGAGACCAGCACTTCACACCCTGCCTGATTCCCGCTTCGCACTGCCCAGATCAACGGCGGAGCCTTCAGTTTCACGTCCCGGGAATCGACGCCGATCGGATTGGTATCGAGCCGTTCGAGGAAGCTCTGCCAAGGCCCTAAGGCCGCTTCTGTGTACAGATTCCCCTCCGCTCCCTGCCGGATAAGGTATTCGTGTACCATGGGATGCGCACCCCAGGCAGCATAGCTCAGAGCATTCCAACCCGACGGGTCCCGGGCTTCCAGCAGATCGGGATTCCGATCCAAGAGCTCGCGGATCTGTTCCAGGTCTCCCTGAGCAGCCGCCTCGAAAAATCGCTCGGCTTCGACTTTTACCGGCTCAGAAATCCGTTGTTCGGCTTTCTGAGGCGGCTGAAGACTCCGGCAGGAAACGAGGATGAGCGGTAGCAGAATCAACAGCAGCCACGAACTGATCCCAGTGGTCAAACGCCGGATTTCCATGCTACGGCTTCCTGTAGGGAAAGAACACGTAATCTCTGAACTCGTCGGCGGTATTTCCATCCCCGTACGGATGCGGTTCGTTGGCATTGGCGTGACAGTCGAAACAAAACTCCCAGTCTACGATCGTTTCCTCATCGGAATCCAGCGGTTTTACGATCCACAGCCAACCGCCTCTGGACTGAGGATCCCGGGATGCCTTGACCATGGCGGTGATTTGGAATGGTGAGTCCGTATTGGCTCCCTCTAATCCGGCGATGATCTCCTTCACGATGACCGTTCCCTCCGGGTAATCCCAATATACCCGGTTTTCAAGCTGTTCGATCCGAACCTCGGTACCCCGCGGATTAATGAAGATCCTTCTGCGGTTGTCCTCGTGTCCTGGGATCGGGTAATCCAGGATTACCGGGATCGGCTGCTCCCACAGCCGGTACTGCGAGGCTTCCGGAACCAGGGAACCCCGCTCCTCCTTGCGGCAGGAAACGAGCAGGATGACGAGACACAGGAGGGGTAGAAGATAGAGGGTCCGTTTCATTCGAGCCTCCTCTTCATGGCCAGCAGCTGGTACACGTGCAGGTCGCTGTCCTTGCCCTTCACCTTGAGGTGGTAGGGACCTCGAGTCCGCGCCCGTTCCTTGATCCCCCTGTACACACTCTCTGATATAAGAATCATTCCGGGTTTGGCACTGTCGCAGAGTCGTGAGGCGATGTTTACCGCATCACCGATTACTGTGAAGTCGGCCCGCTTCTCCGAGCCGATCATCCCGAGAATGACCTCTCCTGTATTGATACCGACACCCACTGTGAGTGCCTTGTATTGGTCCTGGTTGTGCATGATCTCATTCTGGATCTCCAAAGCGGTCAAGCAGGCATGCTCCTCTTTATATTCGCCAGAGAAGATCGCTACGATTTCGTCCCCCACATACTTATCCACGTCCCCACCATTTTTCTGGATAACCTGGGTTTGAAAGTTGAGGATTCTATTGAGGGAATCCACAACCTCCTGAGGCTGCTTCTGCTCCGAGAAAGAGGTAAAGCTTCGAATATCGCTGAAGAAAAGGGTCATCTCCCGTTTGGCGCCCTTGTCCTGATCGCGGATCGATTGAATCGTGGAAGAGGAGACGAACTTTGACAACTCGAAGCGCTCGTACAGCCCCTCGACCATTTGATTCACGGTCTCACCGAGTTCCCCGATTTCATCCCGATTCGGCACTATTACGTGAGCGCTGAAATCGCCGGCGGTCACGGTGGTGCAGACCTCTCCGATGTGTTTCACCGGGCGGATCAATGTTCCGTGCAAATAGAGGGACAGAAGCAGCGTAAGGACCAGGACCACAGCGACAAAAAATCCCGAGGCGATCAGGAGGTTGTTTCTCTGCTGATTCACCACCGGGGTGATGTCTGTCGTGATATTGATCACCCCTCGTACAGTGTGGGTGCTGCCGTGACAGCCGGTGCATTTCGGCAGGTTCAACAGGGGTTTGTAGATCGTAAAGAAGGTCTTTCCCGCCGAAGTTTCCTGAAACAGTATCGGGCGCCGCTCCTGTACAGACACGCTGAAGTATGGATCCTCTTCCCTAACCATCACATCCCGGGGAAAGACTTCTTTGGGTTCGAAGCCAGTGGAGCCCAGGTTTGCGTTTACCGTCTCTATAGTAGAGTTGTCGGAAAAGGCCTGGACGCCGTTGCCACGCAGCAAAAAGATTTTGTAAGCCGGATTGGCCAAGCCTATATCCTCGAAAAGCTGTACCGCGATCGGCGCTTCTCCCGGCAGCATGGCATTTTTGATGGACTGGAAGAGAATGTCCGACTGCTGCCGCAGGTTGCCCTGGCTGGTCTGGCTCAAGTTGAGGTTCTGGGTGTAGGCAAAATAGGTTATTACCACACCTACCCCTATCACCAGGCTGGCGACGATAATCAGATTGATCTTTCTGGTCAGGGGAACGAAGCGCTTCATCTCCAGGATTATCGACTTCCCGACTGCAGCTGTCAAGTTGGGCAATATGCGTACGAAACTCCGGCACTGTCAGATTACCTGGAGTGCCGGATCAGCCGTGGAGAGATACGGCGAAGCCCACCAGAGCTTTCAGCTTTCGATCGACCGCCTGTTTTCGGGATGACAGCCGGTCCTGTTGCTGCCGCAGCTGCTTCAGACTTTGCTCCAAACCCAGATTTCCCGTGGTTCCCGCATAGGTTCGCCGGCGGATTGCCTCCTCCGGGTCTCCCTCTTCC
>CP070696.1:2701680-2754285 GCA_020353535.1 Spirochaetaceae bacterium
GGTAGAGCCCCCTCGTTTTCGGGCGCTACCGGTCTCAGCAGCGCGCCCATTGAGTCTGAACTGTTTGTCCCTCCACCGGGATTGAAATCCGCATTGCTGAAAACCACGGCATCGGAACTGGCTATGACCTTGGGCTCGAGGGTGTCCAGCGAGCTTTCCACGGCGTTGAGCAGCTCACTCAGAGCTTCCCGGATGATTTTATCCAGCACCAGATCCTTGCGGCCCCGCCGAATGACCTCTTCCGTTATTTCACCGCTCTGCGGATCGTACCAGGCCATGCGGATGTCCAACTCGTTTCCCCGGCTGGCATATTCGGTCAACAGGATGAAATCGACCTCATCCGTGACTGCGCTGTCCAGAAAGTTTGCTGGATTGGTAAAGGAAGCCGTTGTGGAGGCGGGAGCCGTGGTTACGATAACCCCCAGCTTCCGGCGCTCTAAACCCCCGCGCACCGACTGAGCCACCACGCCTTTGAACAACTGCTCCGCCTCAGTATCAAGCGGCCGGTTCATGGCCAGGATCAAACCTCTTCGTTCGATTCCGGCACCGGGATTCAGAGCGGACGTGTATCCCGGGGCAAGCAGGAAGAGGCATATCCCCACCAGCAACGCGAACAGTCCGAACCGCCGTACACGATTAGAGGCGGACTCTGTAAGCACAAAAATATCCATTTGTCCCTCTCTTACGTGACGTTTTGTTTCTACTTGATTTTTAGGAACTTGGTAGGTTTACGTATTTAATTCTACCACGCTTGGCGGGAAATCCAAGAATTTTTAAAAAAATATGATATCGGCGCAGGTCGAGCCTGCCGGCTAGGCGTAGCTGTGCAATCCGGCCAACAGGTAATTGACTCCGAAAAAGGTGAACAGGGTAAAGGCGAAACCGACGATGGCCAAAACTGCCGAAATCCTGCCGCGGAATCTCTTGACGAAACGGGTATGGAGGTAGGCGGTGTAGACCAGCCAGGTGATCAGCGCCCAGGTCTCTTTCGGATCCCAGCTCCAGTAGGCCCCCCAGGCGTTTTGAGCCCACACGGCGCCGAAGATCAGTGCTCCGGCGGTAAAGATCGGATAGCCGATGGCGATGGTGGTATAGGTCAGCCGATCGAGGCGCTTCCTGCGCTCCTCGTCCCTGGAGACCAGATAGTAGATCGCACAGATGAAAGCCACCACGAAGAAGGACTCTCCGATAAAGGAGAGGGTTACGTGCAAGACCAGCCAGTAGGACTGCAGGGCCGGAATCGGCGGGACTACATCCTTCGGTGCAATCGGAGAGGAAGCGACGGCCAGAAATGCGATGGCCACGATCGTGCCGCCGAAGATGATGAAGGCAATGGTTTTCTCCTTAGCCCGCAGCCTGTAGATGAACAGTAGCAGGGCGATTACGGCGGAGAAGAATACCAAAGACTCAAAGGTATTGGTAACCGCCACGAAGCGAATACGGATGCTCCTGTCGATCGTAACGGCCAACAGCAGCGCCGCTGCCGCCAGCAGGATGTAGTGACTGAAACCATCGATCTTGCGTTCTTTTCGCAGCAGGTAGGCAATCTGAACGGCGGCTGCAACAATCAGCAGCCCGAAAGCTATGGTGGCAATCATATGTCTCTGTCCTTTCTCTTCTGTATCAGTGTCAGGCTCAAGCCCGCGCCAATCACGATCAGAGCCACGACCACGGGGATGAATCCCGGATCCTTTACCGCCTTCAGCCCTGTCACATCCCGGCTGCCCAGCTCCACTACCGTGTATTCGCCAATCCGCTCTCCGATCTTGACGCGGTAGGTTGCTGTACGGGCGTGCTTCTCCCACTGTTCGAACACGGCGCTGCCTCCCTCGATGCCCTGGAAGATCATCACAGTCCCTTCCATCTCGAAGCCCTGGCCGCTGCTGATCGGTCTGGTGTCCCCCTGCTCGTCTCGCAGGAAGGCCTGGTCCTCGCGGGCGAAGGAGGTTTGATAGATTTTGATACCGGCGATTCTTAGCGGTTTATTCACCTCGATGGGAAAAGAGGTGATCAGGAGCTCTTCACCCTGACGTACCTCCACCGTGGAAATCCAGTCCTTGGGCCGTCCGTTCTCATACTCCTCATATTCATAGTCCAGGAGTCGAAGAACGTAGGCACCAGGCAACTGGACCTCGTCTCCCTCCCCCATGTAAACCATGCCCTCCCTTCGCCCGAACACGGAGAACATCGCTCCCACGATCATGAGCAGCAGTCCTACATGAATCAGATCGGGACCATGCCGTCGTCTGGCTCTGCGGCGTTCCCGATTCACCAGACGGTCGATAGCGCATACCGCCAGGTTGATGAAAAACAAACCAACGGGGAGTAAGAAAAGCAGGGAGCGGAAGAAATTGTCGAAGCCGAGCCTCAGAAAGACCTGAGCCCAAAAGGCACCGTAGTTGTGGAAGTAAAACGCAGCTTCCTTGCCCTGAGGAATCAGCGTGCTGAGAATTGACAGGACCGCGATGATCAGGATTATGACTACTGCCAGCTTTATCGATTTAAAGAACTTATACAACGCTTCCAAAGTATGGTGACCCTAGTGATAGATATCATGAAATGTAGTGGTGAATCAACTCAACCAGCCGCTCGATTCGTACCGGCTTCGTGACGTACTCCTCCGCCTGCAGCTCATCCCTGGTAAACTCGAGAGCGTACTCCCTGTTGATCGAAGTCAACACGAACAGCGGCAGATTCGGATAATTCGCCTTTATCGTCCCCGCGGTCCGGAATCCGGAAGAGGGGTGTTCGGGAAACAGCAGATCGAGCAACACGAGATCCGGCGAGAGTCTGGCGATCATTTCCAGTCCCTCCTCGACGGAATCAGATGAGTGTATTTCGAATCCGGCACTCTGCAGCAACGCTCCCGTGGTCTCCAGTATGTCCAGATCGTCGTCGATTATGATTATCCTGGGCAATTTCGAATACACCTATTACTACTATTTTGGTTAGGTAGACTACCCTATCACAACTTATTATTCACAGCAAGCGTCATGAATCACGATACAGTAATTTATTAAACCAAGTTCGACTGATCATTATTGACGTAGTCAGGTTAACCATCTATAATATCGTGATATTAGTAGCGGATCGTAGCTATAATACATCAATAACAAACTGTATTTGTGTTTCAAAGGCGGTGATATGAAGATTTACGGCGGTTATCTACCCAAAATCACCGGTAGACCCTCGAGCACTGTTGACGAGCTGCAGCTTCCTCAAGAGCTGTCGATCGATCTCTGCAGGGGCGGAATCAGTTACAATCCTGTCGTAAAAAACGGGCAGCGGGTGGATTTCGGCGAAACCCTTGCGGAGACCTCGGTTTTGGATAACCGGCTCTGTCTGCCGGCACCGGCCGGGGGCACCGTGGCGCTGCATGACGAAAATACAGTGGTGCTCGAGAATCTGCAGGGGCAGATCAATCCGGGAACTAGCTACCGTCCCGAACGGATCAGCCGGGAACAGACTATAAAAGCCCTGTCCGAAGGCGGTGTCTGGCCCTTTTTCTGGAGCTCCAAAACCGGCGGTGTGCCCTCGCCCGGGGCTGATGAGCTGCCCCAGGCTATCGTAATTAACGTGGTCATCAGCGAGCCGTTCCGAACCAGAGGCAAGGTGATTCTGAGACGTTCCTGGAAGCGGATCGTAGAGGGGATAAAGTTCCTGCCGAGGCTTATTGCCGACTACGGGATCATTTATATCGTGTTGACACAAGTCCGGGATCCGATCGCCCAGATGATGGTTTCCGACCTTGCCGGTTTCGCCTGGATTCGCTTCCGTCCGGTGCCGCTGCGGTATCCCGTAGAGAATCAGCGGGTACTGTTTCAGGCATTTCAGAAGAGTGAAGCCTCGATTCACAGGGACAGCAAGATCTGGATCACCGATGTTCAGGGAATCGAAGCTGTGGGAGCCTGCTTGGCCGATGGCTTGCCGGTGCACCAGAGAGTGGTGGTGGCCTCCGGTCCAGGGCATGCAGATCCGCGGCATCTGGCTGTTCGCATCGGTACTCCCGTAGGCGCATTCAGCCAGAGCAAGAATGACCGGCCGGTGCGGATCCTCCGAGGCGGTGTTTTTACAGGCCAGCCCGCAGATCCGGCTAAGGATGCGGTGCAGTACGACGATGATGGCTTTTTCTTTCTCCCCGAAGTCACTGACAGGGAATTCTTGAGCTTTTTACGTCCGGGTTTTGACCGCACCTCCTATTCCAGAACGTTCGCCTCCTCCCTCTTCGGGGGCAGGGACCGCCGCCTATCGACGTCTCTGCGGGGTGAGCGGCGCCCCTGCATCACCTGCGGCGCCTGCGAAAACATCTGTCCTGCTCGGGTGCTTCCCCAAGTTCTGCACAGGTACATCCACCGGGAGCTGTACGAGGAAGCGGAAAAGGCCGGTCTTAATGCTTGCGTTGAGTGCGGGCTGTGCAGCCATGTCTGTCCATCCAAGCTGGAGCTGCTTCAGCAATTTGTAGATGCAAAAGCGCTGCTTCAGGCCGAACGGGAAGAAGCTATGGAAACTGCTGGAAGGGGCGAGTGAGGACAATGAGAATATTCAAGCGCATTCTGGACAAAGCCAGACCGCATTTCGAGGAAAACGGCAGGTTTTCCAGGTTTCACAACGTTTTTCAGGCGATGGACAACTTCCTGTTCGCCGCTCCGCTGAAAGTGGAGCAGCGGCCTTTTATCAGGGATCCTCTCGATGTAAAGCGTTATATGTCCCTGGTCATCACCGCTTTGGTGCCCTGCCTTATTGCTTCTGTGTACTTTTTCGGCTGGCGAGTGCTGCTGCTGTTGATCGTTTCCTACGTTGTCGGTGGCATCGTGGAGGTGTTGTTCGCGGTCATCCGCAAAGAAGAGGTAAATGAGGGATTTCTGGTCACCGGCTTCATCTTTCCGCTGATTCTTCCACCCGGACTGCCCCTCTGGATCGCGGCGGTGGGTATCCTGTTCGGCGTTCTGGTGGGAAAGGAGGTGTTCGGCGGAACCGGGCGGAATCTATTCAACCCGGCCCTGGTCGGGCGGGTTTTCCTGGCCCTGGGATATCCGGCGGCCATGACCTCAAACTGGATCGAGCCCGCCAGCGGCGGATGGGGGAGGATCGTCATGCCGATTGCGCAGGCTGCGGGAGACGCGGTCACGTCAGCCACACCCCTCGTTGCGGCCAAAGGCAGCGTCTATGCGGCTCCGTTGGATCTGTTTCTCGGCCGTGTGCTCGGCAGCGCCGGGGAAACCTCGGCACTGGCGATCCTGCTGGGGGGCATTTTTCTCCTGATCGTGGGCGTGGCCAGCTGGCGAACGGTCTTTTCCATCATCCTCTCCTTTACGGTGTTCAACGTGGTAGTTCGTGCCGCCGCGCCGCAGCTGGTGGGACCCCTGTGGTTCAACCTGCTGGCGGGCAGCTTCCTGTTCGGTACCTTTTTCATGGCCACCGACCCCGTATCCGGACCGGTAACGCGGACGGGGAAGTGGGGCTATGGAATATTGATTGGAGGGGTGACGATGCTGATCCGCACCTTTTCCGGTTTTGTTGAAGGGGTTATGTTTGCCATACTCCTGGGCAATATCTTTGCGCCGTTGATCGACGAGGCGGTAATACGTGCCAGGATGCGGAGGTACGCCCGTGAAGGATAATACACGCACCCTCGCTTTTGCCGGAATTCTTGGATTGATATGTGCCTTGGTTCTGGCCGGTGTAAGCCAGTTCACCGCTCCGTACAGGCAGGCCAATGAGAGGGCTGAGGAGGTTCGCAACTACCTCTCCGCTCTGGGCGTGCCGGGATGGGAAGGCGTGAGCTCGCAGGAGCTGCTCGATGTTTTCGAAAGAAACGTTCGCGTCGAGCAGGAGGGTGAGCAGACCGTATACCAATACCTACCTGTTTCGGGTTCCCAGGTACAGCCGGTAGCCATAGCTGTTCCCTTCTCCGGGACGGGTCTATGGGGCCCGATTCGTGGCGTATTGGCCCTGGAGCCGGATTTTACCACGATTCGGGGGATCCGTTTCTTCGATCAACAGGAAACCCCCGGCTTGGGCGGTGAGATCGGAGCGGAGTGGTTTCAGAATCAATTCGTCGGCAAGCGCATCGTTTCCGCCGAGGGGGATCCCGGATTCAGGATCACGAAACCGGGCGGCTCGGAGGATGCAAACTCGGTAGACGGTATCACCGGGGCAACCATGACTTCCGACCGGGTGGAGGTAATCCTCGACAATCTGGCTAAAGAGCTATTAAAGGAGAAATAGAGCAATGTCCAGTGACTCCCAAAGTCGACAATCCACAGCCCTCCCCGTTTCGCGGGTGAACTACCTGGGAATTCTAAAGGACGGCGTATACAGGACCAATCCGGTCACCTATCAGGTGTTGGGCATCTGTATCTTTCTGGCCATTACCACGAAAGTTGAAAACGCTCTGGTTATGGGATTCGCGCTGATCTTCGTCACCGCCATGTCCAACCTGATCGTATCGGTGCTGCGCAACGCAATCCCGAGAAGAATCCGAATGATCGCCGAAGTGGCCATCATAGCTACCTTCGTCATCTTCTTTGATCAATTTTTGAAGGCCTTTTATTGGGACATGTCCAAGCAATTGGGACCCTACGTCGCCCTGATTATCACAAACTGCATCGTCATGGGCAGGGCGGAGGCCTTTGCCATCCAAAATCCCCCCCTGCCGTCCCTGGTGGACGGCATAGCAAATGGAATCGGCTATGCCCTCATCCTGGTGCTGATCGCCCTGTTCCGAGAGCTAATCGGCTTTGGAACGATCCTCGGCTTTACCGTGCTGTCCCAGGATTGGTATGAACGCAATATTCTCTTTATCATGGCCCCGGGAGCCTTTTTCATGGCTGGCTTCCTAATCTGGGTGCTGAACTTCATCAATCCGCCCAAACAAGCGGAGGTAGGCAAATGAATTCGACACCGCTCCTGGCCCTGTTCATCGGCTCTATCTTCACGAACAACATTCTCTTCGCCAGCTTTCTGGGGATGTGCTCTTTCCTGGTGTGTTCCAATCGAATTTCCACCGCGATCGGACTCGGTGGGGCCGTGACCTTCGTGATGACCTTCACAACGGCCATCAACTACGTAATCTACCACTACGTTCTCCTTCCGCTGCATCTAGAGTTCATCAGCTTCATCATATTCATCGCGGTCATCGCCGCCTTCGTGCAGTTCGTGGAGATGTTCGTGGAACGTTTCAGCCCTCAGCTCTACTATGCCTTGGGAATATTTCTGCCCCTGATTACCGTTAACTGCGCCATATTGGGGGCTTCCCTGTTTATGGTTCTGCGGAAGTACAATTTCATTCAATCCGTAACCTTCGGCCTGGGCGCCGGATTGGGTTGGGCCCTGGCCATTGCCCTCATGGCCGGGTTGAGAGAGAAAATGGGGTATTCCAACGTCCCGGTCGCTTTAAGGGGAACCGGAGCGGTCATGCTTATTGCCGGGGTGATCGCCATGGTTTTCATGGGTTTCGCCGGTATGCTGAGCCTGCAGTAAAGGATTGGTGTCGATATGATTATTGGAGTACTGGCGCTGGCGGTCACCGCCGGCATTTTCCTCTTGCTAGCGGTAGCTCTACTCATCGCCGAGCGATACCTGGTGAACTACGGTTCCTGCCTGGTACGGATCAACGAAGGATCCGTGGAGTTCGAGCAGGATGGGGGCGGGACCCTTCTGGCCGCCCTCTACGAACACAAAGTGTTCATCCCTTCAGCCTGCGGAGGAAAGGGTTCCTGTGGCTACTGTAAAGTAGTCGTGCTGGAGGGGGGAGGTCCTCTGCTGCCCACGGAAACTCCCTATATCAATCGCTCGGAAGTCAAAGCGGGAGTCCGGCTGGCCTGCCAGGTAAAAATCAAGCAACCGATGGAGCTCAAGTTGCCGGAGGATCTGTTGAACGTCCGGGAGTTCAAGGCCCGGGTTTCCCTGATCCGTGAGCTCACCCACGATATTAAAGAGGTGAACCTGGAGTTGATCGAACCAGAGGAAATCAAACAGCGCCCCGGTCAGTATGTTCAAATTCTGGCACCTGGGCCGGACGGACCTGTGTTCCGTGCCTACTCGATCAGCTCGCCGGCATATGAACATAACAAAGTACAGCTGGTGGTCAGGCTGGTACCGGGAGGAATCGCCTCCACCTATATCCATAATCTGAAAGAGGGGGACGAGGTGACCTTCACCGGACCGTTCGGAGAGTTCCGGCTTTCCGAGGATCCGAGCAAAGCCGTCATCTGCGTGGGCGGCGGCGCCGGTATGGCACCGATATCCAACATCATCCATACGATATATCAAACATGGCCGGACCGTCCCTGCTGGCTGTTCTTCGGTTGTCGTACCACAAAGGATGTGTTTTATCTCGACAAATTCAAGAAGCTGGCGGAAAAGCATCCGAACTTCAAAGTTATATACGGCCTTTCCGATCCGCTGGAGGAGGAGGAGCAGTGGGAGGGAGACACCGGGTTTATCCATCTGTCCGTGGACAAACGGCTGTCGGTCGAGCTAGCCAGACAGGCTTTCCTCTGCGGACCCCCGCCTATGATCGAAGCCGTCACCGAGGTTTTGAAGGAGAAAGGCCTTCGAAACGAGGATATCTTCTACGACAAGTTCTAGTTTGGAGACATACAAAAGCCGGGCAGGGAGCTGCTCATGGAGGTGAAGCCTAATGATCGTAGATATTGCAGACCTATTGGATAGAGCCCAAGAGTTCGAAGACAAACTTGAGCGCTACTATGCGGATTTGCGGGATCAATCCCAGGACAACGGTGTCAGGCTGCTCACCTACTATTTGAGCCGTCATCGGCGTCATCTCCAGGAAGCACTGGAAAATGTCAGCGCCACTGAGCTCGCCCACCTTCGGGGCATAAAGCTGAAATACGATGTCGAGTTTCACCCCGAAAAGGATTTTCATATCATGGAGCTGCCCCCCGAACATGTCAAGGGAAAGGACGTGCTGGAGGCTGCGGTTGCCTACGACGAACAGCTGGTAAATCTGTACAAATCCATCCTGAACCAGCAGCTTCCCCAAGAAGCCACGGAGCTGCTGGAAAGCGTTATCCGGATCGAAGAACGGGATATCGTGATGCTGAAAAAAATGATCGCCATGAATTACTTCTAGGTCCCGATGCGGATTGGCACATGAATAGTTATGAGCTGTCCCCGCAGCCGGCCAAGACCACTAAGCCCTACAACGCAAGCGGGCTGGACAAGCAGGTGCTGTTGCGAAACGCGTTCTGGTTCATGACCTTCCGCTGGATCGTTGTGGCGGTTTTTGTGACGGTTGGTCTGCTGGGCAGGTTTCTTGCGGGGCTCTTGCTGTCCAAAGGTCTGGCGATCCCGTACTGGGGGCTTTGGATTCTGGCGGGGGTGCTCAGCGCTACGAATCTTATATTTTTCTTTTTTGCCCGCAGCTTGAAGAGCGAATCTTCGGTCAGCCTGATCAAGACCAACCTGTGGCTGCAGATCGTATCCGATCTAATCGTGGTAACATTCCTGGTCCATATGATCGGCAGCACCTATACTTTCATCCCCTTTACCTATCTGTTTCATATCACCCTGTCCTGCATTTTTTTCCCAAAGAGGGAGAGTCTGCTGGTGACCGTGATTGCCGGGCTGTTTTACTGTACCAGCGTGGTTGTCGAGATCACCGGAATTTGGGCTGCTCCCGGAATCTTGGTCGCAGGAATCGGGATCTTTGATGATGCGCCGACTCTGCGCATCGTGTTTGCGCTTTCCGCCGTGTTTGTCTGGTTTGTCGAATGGTACCTGGTCTCCTCGCTGTCCGAGGCGGTGCGTATCCGGGACCAGAGGTTGAGCATCGCCAATGAACAGCTCATCGAAGCGGATGAGGAAAAAACCAGGCAGGTACTGCTGACAACCCACGATCTCAAGGCGCCCTTTGCGGGGATCGAGAGCAACATTCAGGTCATGAAACACCAGCATTGGGACATGCTGAACCAGGAGGTCAAATCGATTATCGAGCGAATCGACCAGAGAGCGCAGACACTGCGGGAACGGATTCGCGACATTCTTATTCTCGGGGATCTGAGATCCCGCGGAGTGAAGGAATTCGCTCTCGAGTTGGTGGATTTAAAGAAGTGCGTCGATGGAGTGGTTGCGGAGTTGAGCGAGAGAGCTCAAAGCCGGGGCGTCCGCGTGAAGCTTAGTGTGCCTGATATCAAGGTGCAGAGCAATGCGGAGCAACTGGCAATTCTCTGTTCCAACCTCGTCTCGAATGCCATATACTACTCATATGAAGGCGGGGAGGTGACCGTGGCCTCGGAGGCGGACAACGGTACGGTCTGTTTGTCCGTCTCAGATCAGGGAATCGGCATAAAGGAGGAGGCCCTTCCCCATATTTTCGAGGAGTATTACCGGACCAAGGAAGCGGCAAGGTTCAACCGCAACTCCACAGGCCTGGGTCTGTCCATTGTCAGGGAGATTGCTCAGAACCTCAATTTGCGAGTCAGAGTCGAAAGCGAAGTGGGAGAGGGGACGACCTTCAGGATATACATACCACTACATCGTGAACGTTAATCAGGAGGAAGAGAAATGGCAAAAATAATGATAATCGATGATGATCTGGATCTGGCGGAGGATCTGTCCTTCATGTTGAAAAACGCGGGGCATGAAACCAGCACCCGGGATGACACCGAAGGGGTGGTGGCGCTGCTCATGGAAAACAGGCCGGACCTGGTCATTCTGGACGTGATGTTTCCGGAAAATCCGGCAGGAGGTTTTGATCTGGCCAGAGAGATACGCAACACCCCTGCAATAAAAGATCTTCCGGTGATATTACTTACCGCGATCAATCAGGAGTTTCCCATGGATTTTTCCTCAAGGGACATAGATCCGGAGTGGATGCCGGTGCAGGATTTCCTGGAGAAACCCGTGGCTCCTGAAGTTCTTTTGGAAAAGGTCGATGACCTGCTGAAAAGGGCTTGAGGATTTTTCAGCAGCTAGTCGGGGTGGGACTGGCTCGTTCTGACGGCTGCAGTTTCCGACCGGTTAAAAGACATGCAGTGCTCACGGAAGATATTCACTCCCGTGAAGAACTCCCGCATAAGAACCACCCAGAGATAGTATCCCTTCTCGGTCAGAGTGATTTCTCTGTTTTTCACCCTGATCGCCCCTGCCAAAACAAAGAATAGCAGCTCTTTCCACACGTGCAGGATAGCCGCCCCTCTGTATTTCCCCTCCAGGTAGCTGCGATCCAGGGAGCCGCCGAACAGTTTCATGAGGAAGTCATAGCGGATCTGCTCAAGCCTGGAGAATCGTTTCTCTGCCACTATGGGCAGAATACCCTTCTGCAGGAGATCGATATATTGAGTTATCTGGAAGGTGTTGGAGTACAGGGTTCCAGCGATATATCCAAAACTGCCGGATCCCAGACCGGCGTAATGGTCGTTGTCGACGATATATTCATCGATGGAATTTTCTCTCCACCGGTTGTCCAGTCCCTTGCGGGTAAAACACCAGGCGGAGGAAGGAATATAGGCATCCGCCAACTCTTCACGGATCAAGCCGTAGAAGACGCGCTCCCTTGTTCTTTGGCCGGGGCTGCGGCCATTGCCGTTGTGCTCATTCGCTCTGGGAGACATCAGCGGATAGAAGGTGATTTGATCGGCCTCGATCGTTTTTGCAGTTTCAAGATCCTGGAGCAGCATCCGGTCAGTCTGCATGGGATAGTTGAATATCAGATCGATATTGAGAGTTTCGAAAACTCCCCGAACCGCCCTCAACTGCTGCTGGATTTGCCATCCCGAGCCGTATCTTTCATACCGCCCGATTTCTCGCAGCACCTGATCGTTGAAGCTCTGCACCCCGACCGACAGTCGGTTCACCCCGAGCTCGCGCAGCAAGCCCAGATTTTCCGGAGTCAGGTGGTTCGGATTGGTTTCGGTGGAGACATGCTTGATGGACCACAGTCTTTTTACCAGCCGGAGGGTTGATTCCAACTCCCCCGGCAGAATCGTCGGTGTGCCCCCGCCTACGTATACAGAGTCGAAATGGTAGCCCAGCCGGTCGTAGAGGTGAATTTCCCGGCGCAGGCAGTTGAAATACTCTTTGGCCACGCCCGGTTCGAACTCTATCCTGTTGAAGGAACAGTAGGGGCACAGCTGATCACAGAACGGTATATGCAGGTACAGAAGGATGGGGCCGTCGGTCGTTTGCTTTGGTGGGCTGCCGCCAAAGGCGGGTGGTGAGGGGCGAAACCTCATCGCTTTGCGCATGCGAGCCCGCATATGCCTGGTTAGAACGTGTTCGATGAACATGTTGATCAGCTCTGAAGTTTATACACCGATTTTATGGCAGCGATCAAGAACGAGCAGCATGATCATCCGTACCAGGGATCCTCAGAAACGAACAAAGATGCTGCGGGCTATCTCCTTGTCCACGGCGATTTGAGCGTGTCCCACCTGGAAAACAAATGAAGGACGACGCTGGAG
Organism: Spirochaetaceae bacterium; assembly: GCA_020353535.1. Taxonomy (GTDB): domain Bacteria; phylum Spirochaetota; class Spirochaetia; order SZUA-6; family DRHE01; genus JAFGQJ01. Next base: position 2,714,109 of record CP070696.1, read on the forward strand.
CAATCGCAAAGCGGCTCCCGGGAAAACGCCGAGGGCCATCAATTTCTGAATCCTCGCTCCGTCCTCGCTGTGCAGGTAGGCGACGTTTCCTTCCTGACCCGCTTTAAGATCGGCCACGGTGGCGATCAGACGCAGATCGCTGTCGCGGCCGTCGGTGCAGCATGCCCCAGGCGGAATCGGCTGGCCATGGGGGCAGAGAGTGGGATGTCCCAGAAGAGTACAGATTTTCTCCTCCAGTTCCGTGTAAAGAATATGCTCCAAGCGGCAAGCAGACTGATCGACCTCGGCACCCTTGAGATCAATTACATCGCTCAGGAGCCGTTCGGCCAATCGATGACGGCGTATGATGCTTCTCGCGCTGGATGTACCCGCTTCGGTCAGGGAGAACAATCCCTTGCTAATTATCACCAGTCCTCTGTCCTCCAACTCCTGCAGAACCGGACTCCTGCGATCCAATCCGAGTTGCTCGAGAGGGATCGCTCCCAATCCTGCTTCCACGGTGAGTTTCCAGGCCGATTCCAGCACTTCCTCTCCGGGGTAGTCATTATCCATCGAGGTGTTCTCCGTTCGTCGACGATTTTGCCGCACGATCATGGTGATCGAAGAGTGGGACATGCGAACGCCGATGGCGATTGCGCCTCCGCTCGCGCAGCGACCTGATCCATGGCGGCTCCACCGGATTTTCAAAACCACACCGGGGGCAGCGCACGAATCGACAGGAGCGACCGCCGTCTTTCAGCCGTGCCAAGGGACAGCTGCTGCAGGCCGAACGGCTCTCGTGGATTTCGAACTCCAGAGCACAGAAAGAGCAAATCACGTGTCCATTCCCACCAGTCGCAGCACCCAGCGCACCCCGTATCCAACCACGAAGGCAAAGGGAACGATGAAGGCCGTGATTCCCGCAGCTGTCTTCCATCCTCGTTCCTTGATCATCACTCCCAATTGAGCCACGCAGGGGATGAAGAGAGTCAAGGTCACCGCTGCTACGACCAGTTGCCCTGAGCTCAGCAGGCCGGCCGCCTGAAGGTCGTACAGACCGGCCGCCCCATAGTCTCTGCGGAAGAATCCGAAGATCAACACCCGAGCGGCTTCAGCTGGCAGTCCAAGCCAGGCTGTTACGGGTCGTAGTGCGCGTACCAGGACTTCGAACAGGCCGGTTACATCCCCCACCCAAAGAACCAGGCTGGCGGCTAGAAACAGGGGAATGACTTCCAGAAGATACCACTGCATCCGTGTGTAGGTCTTGATCAGAACATTGCTCGGCTTCGGCAGACGGAGGGGAGGCAGCTCCATGTAGAAGTTTGGCCGTTTTCCGGGGAGCAGTTTTGCAGAGAGCAGACCGACCAGAAGGAACACAACGCTGATCACTGCAACCCAGAGCAGCAAACCTATTGGATTTAGCGAAAGAACCGCCAGCATTACCCCCAATTGAGCCGAGCAGGGAACCGAGAGAGCCAGAAGCAGCGTGGCGATGACCCTTTCCCTCCTGGTTTCCAGGGTGCGTGTAACGATGGTAGCCATCGTGTCGCAGCCGAATCCCAGAATCATCGGGATCACCGCCCTGCCGTTCAAACCGAGCCGTTTGAATATCCGATCCACCAGCAGGGCCAAGCGGGGGAAGTAGCCGCTGTCTTCGAGGATCGAAAAGGCCAGAAAAAAAGTACCGACTATCGGTAGAATAATGGCCACGGCGTAACGCAATCCCATGGTAATCAGCCCAAACTCCCCGACGAAAAGATCCCGGACCAGAGCCCATGGCAGAATTCGTTCAAACAGGCGCATGGCCGCGGGATTGAGCCAACTTTCAAACACCCGGCCCTCGAGGAGGTCCACAAGGGTGCCCGCCCCGAACAAACCCACGAAGCGGTACAATCCGAAGTACAGAATAAACAGCAGGATCGGTATGCCGGCCAGCGGGTGGATCATAACGCGGGACAACCTCTCGGTAAAACCTGTGCGTGCCTTCGGGGCTCTGCTTATAACCCGAGCGGCAATGCGGCGAGCTTCCGCCTGACGGTGGAGGTTGATCCTGTAGCTGATATGTTGACCGTTCTGCCGTTTCAAATCCGCAGCGACAGTACGTGCCAGATCGATGCACTTCGGATCCCTCTCCTTAACCAGGGCTTCAATCTCCTCGTCCCCCTGCAGAAGCAGCAGAGCAATGGCTCGCCGGGATAGCGGATACTCTTCCCGCAGCGAATCCCCAATTTGGCGCAGAGAACGCTCCAGCGCTTCATCATAGCGGACAGGTGCCGGGGCGATTATCGTTCTTTTGCCCCGGGTCCCGACATCGTCGCGGGTCAACATCTCACCGAGCTCCCGGACACCCCGGCCGGATACCGCTACGGTGGCGGCTACCGGCACGCCCAACTGTTGTGCGAGGAGGGGGAGATCGATATTCAATCCAATGCGGTCAGCCTCGTCGATCATGTTTACGACAACGATCAGGGGCAAATCCGCCTCGATGAGCTGAAGGGTAAAAACGAGCATCCGCTCCAGATTCTTGGCGTCAATGACTTGTACGATCCGCTGCGGAGTTTCCCGGAACAGCACCGAGCGGGAAACCCGTTCCTCTTCGCTGATTGGCAGGAGCGTGTACATCCCAGGGGTGTCGATAACCACCGTGCCGGAGCTTCGGCTGCGTCCCCGGGAAACCTCCACGGTGGTACCTGGGTAGTTCGAGACCGTTACATATGCTCCGGTCAGTGTGTTGAACAAGACGCTCTTGCCGACATTGGGATTGCCGACCAGAGCAATGGTGCCGTGGCCGCTATTTGAGCCGCTCTGTCCGCCGTTAAGGAGCGCGGTATTTGTGCTGTGGCAAGCGCTCATTCCCTTGATTCCCCCATGTGGTGAGCAGCTGTTGAATCATCTGTGCCCAGCTGGTCTGCTGCCCCTTGGCCGTTTTCTCGGCAGTTTCGGCAATGCCCGTACAACTCCAGCCGGTGGCGGAGCACCTCAAAACCGTGCCTGGAAGCAACCTGCTCCTGGAGAGCCTCGATGGAAGCTTCCTCGAACTCAAGGACCCGCCCGCAGAGCAGGCAAACCAGGTGGTCGTGGTGAGAGGCTCTTCGGAACTCGTAGCGCCGCAGGCCATCGCCGAACTCGCGTTCGGCCACCAAACCTCTGTCCCTCAGAAGCTGAAGAGTCCTGTAAATCGTCGCCCGTCCGATACCGGGAAACCTATGATTCACCGCATGATGCAACTCCGCCGCGTCGATGTGCCGCTCGAGCTCGAATAGAACGCTGGTGATGACGACGCGTGGATTGGAGCAGGTAATGCCGTGAGCCTTGAGAAGCCCGGGAATATCCCTCTTGGGTCCGGTCATGGTGATTTCTCTCTCAACGATTTAGGAGCTTGAGACTCAGTCTCAATTATTCCTATCATACCTTACATTTGTTGTCAACTACATTTCACACCTACTTGGATGGCCGACCTGCAACCGTTGACCTGCACCGATCAGCGTATTCAGTCTGGCCTGCATCTGCTGACCTACACCGACCGGTTGGCAGCAGCAGTGGTGAAAATCCTGGATAAAATGGCTGGAAGCCCTTGATTTAATTTCAGTTATATAGTAGTATCGTTATCTATTAAAGTAAATATATTTGAATTTTAATATATTTATTATTCGGGCTAGATCAACAACAACCCTTCATAATTTGGAGTATTTTAGATGAGAGCAGCAACCGCGGACCAGGTCCAGACACTGGAAGCGCTTATGCCGCAGCGGGTGAGCTTCTCACGGCGAGAGCGAAGCATGTACAGCCATGACGTGGGAACACTCCCCGGTCTGATCAAGCCCTTTCTCGGCAACAGCATGCCTGCCGGGGTGGTGCAACCGATCTCGGAGGAGGAGGTCGTGCGGCTGGTACAGTGGGCGGCCAAGGAGAAGGTGCCCCTGGTTCCTCGCGGAAAGTCCACCTCGGGCTACGGAGGGGTCCTGCCCGTGCGGGGCGGCTTGGTCGTGGACTTTGTGCGCATGAATGGTGTGGTCTGGCAGCAGGGCGATGAGGTCACGGTCCAACCGGGGATCTCCTGGAAGAAGCTCGACGAGTACCTGAACAAACACGGTCTGACCCTGCGGCTGTATCCCTCCTCCTATCCTTCTTCCACCGTGGGTGGCTGGCTGGCTCAAGGCGGCGCCGGTTTCGGTAGCTGGCAGTACGGCTGGTTTGCCGAGAATGTGGTGTCGGCCCGGGTCGTGAGAGGAGACGGCAGCGTGCGGGAGCTCACCGGGCAGGAGCTTTCCCTGACCGCCGATGCCGAGGGCACCACCGGTCTGATCACTCAGGTGACCCTGAAAATCATGCCTGCACTGGAGCTGTCCGTCAGCCTGGCTGCCTTCGACACGGCCGCGGATCTGACTGCATTTCTCGCTTCCCTTGAGGAAATGGACCTCTGGTCCGTCTCCTTCGTGAATCCGGACATGGTGCGCCTCTCCAATCAGGCGCCCCCGCGCACCCATCATAACCATCCGGCGGAGCAGCGGATTCGTTTCCCCGAAAAGTACCTGGTCATGCTGGCCTACCGAAAAGACGCCGCCGCGGACGGCCGCGGCACCGTTGCCCAGGTGATCGCCGGAGATGTGGAAACCGCCGGAGGTCAGATGCTTTCCACAGAACTGGCGGAGCACGAATGGGCGGAGCGTTTTCACATCATGAAGGTGAAGAGGCTGGGCCCCTCGGTGGTTCCGGCAGAAGCGGTAGTGCCCCTGTCCGCTTTGACCGATGTTCTGGAGGAACTGACGGCGAAGATCCGCCAGCCCCTGGCCCTGGAAGGAATGGGGGTATCCGGCGATGAGATCGTGCTCCTCGGATTTATACCTCAGGACCAGAGGAAGCTGGGGTACAGCCTGACCTTCCCACTCTATCTGACCGTGGCCAAAACGGCAAAGCGTCACGGCGGCCGGGCCTATTCCACGGGTTTGTACTTCGCCGCGGAAGCCCCTTCCGTGCTGGGCAGGGAGCGGCTTCAGGCTCTCAGGGCTTACAAGGCCGAAACCGATCCGGCGGGGATCCTCAATCCGGGAAAAGTGCTCGCCAGCAGGCTGTCCGGGATGATCGGCCTGGCAATGCGTTTCGAATCTCTGCTGCGGCCTTTCGGCAATCTGTCCAAGGTCAAGCTGGAAGAGCGCATCGGCAGCCGTCCGGTCAAAGGCATTCCCCCCGAGGTGGTGTGGTACGCCTACTCCTGCTCCTCCTGCGGATTCTGCGTGGACGAGTGCGACCAGTACTACGGCCGCCTGTGGGAGAGCCAGTCCCCACGGGGCAAATGGTTCTACCTCCGCGAATTGGTCCAGGGAAGGGAGAAGCTCGACCAGGAGGCGGTAAACACCTTCATGGTTTGCACCACCTGCGAGCTGTGCAATGTGATGTGCTCGGAGAAGCTGCCCATAGAACCTTCTTGGCTCAAACTGCGGGAGCTGGTCATCGACAAGAGAAAAAAGATGACCATCCCTCCCTTCGAGATCATGTCCGCCTCCCTCGACGACAATCTCAACATCTGGGCCTACTACAAGGAGGACCGCACCGACTGGGTGCCGGAGGATGTAAAGCCACACATTCTGGACAGAGGCGAAATACTCTACTTTGCAGGTTGTACAGCCTCCTTCGTGGAGAACGATATCGGCCAGTCCTCGGTACGGCTGCTCAAGGACGCAGGTATCGAGTTTACCTATATGGGCGAGGAGGAGAGCTGCTGCGGAATACCGATGCTGGTGGCCGGAAAGTGGGAACAGTTCGGGAAGATCGTGGAGCACAACCTGACCCAGGCAAAGCAGCGGGGAGCAAAGACCGTGATCACCAGCTGCCCGGCCTGCTGGCTGTCCTGGTCGCACTTTTACAAAGAATGGGCGGACAAGCTGGGCCTCAGCTACGACATCGACGTGCTGCACTACTCAGAGGCCCTGCAGCCCGCCCTTGAAAGCGGAAAATTGAGGTTCAACAAGGTGAACAAGAAGGTGACCTGGCACGACTCCTGCCACATCGGGCGGGCCGGCGGGGTGTATGAACCGCCGCGGGAGTTGATCAAGGCCGTGCCTGGAGTGGATTTTAGAGAGCTGGAGCACAACCGCGAGCACGGCCACTGCTGCGGCTCGGTACTGACCCTGATCTCCGAGCCGGAGGTGGCCCACGACATTGGAGCCATGAAGCTAGAGGAGGTCAGGCAGACCGGCGCGGATGAAGTGCTGGCCCTCTGTCCCTGTTGCGAGTTTCAGATGCGGGTCAGCGCGGACAAGCGCAATATGGATGTCAAGGTAACCGATCTTGCCAGCTTTTTGGCAAAAGCTCGCGGCTATGAGGTCAAAGAGGACCTGAATCATGTCCTGTCCTCATGGGCGACCTTCGAGGCCATGATCGCCCTGATGCTGCCGGAGAACATGGCCGACCTGATGGAGGAGCTCTTTCCCCAGCTGGTCAAGGCCATGCCCATGGGCATGGGGTCGATGATGCGCTTCATCGGAAAGCTAGGCCCGGTAGGCGGGCTGTTATTTGGCGTCATGAAGCCCCTGTTCCCCGTCCTCTTCCCGCTGCTCATGCCGGCCATGATGCCCAAGGTAATGCCGGACATGCTCGAGGCGGTGGGCAGGCGGGTGCCCATGCCGGAATTCATGCGGGAGCAGATGCCCGATCTGATGCCCCGGGCCTTCGGCAACCTGCTTCCCCATATGCTGCCCAACGTGGTGCCGTTGATCTCCCAGCAGTTGGTCGACTACCTGCGGGGCAAAGCGCCAAGCAGGCCCGCAGGCAGCGCATCCGCGGTCCAATCCGAAAAAAAAGAGCACAGGGAGTCCGCACCGGTCGGCTAGACGAATCTTATTAACGGCGAACTTTCAGCCCCTGTGTGCACCTGCCGGAGCACGCCGGGGCTTTTTTTATGTTTCCCCTGAGATCCGGGCAATTTGACCTCTGTCTTGATGTATCTACGATGTCGAATCTGCAAACGCAAAGTCCGTACTACAGGTAAGATTAGTATGAGTTATATAGTCAACTATTCTGTGCAACGTGATGTGCCGGAGTTTAAGTACTCAGGTAGGTAAGAAATGATACGAAAAATGTCGGGTCTCTTTTTTTTGGTGGTTGTTACGGGGATTACCCTCGGCTGCGCCACCGGGAGCGGTACACGCCAGGCCGGGATGGGCGAAATCACGGATCTTTCCCGGCTCCCGACGAACAATCGGGGATATCGCGAAATCACGGCCGAACAACTGAGTCCTCTTCTAGAGGGCAAGGAGTTCCTTCTCGTGAACGTAAACAGCTCAGCCACGGAGATTATCCCCGATACGGATTTCACCGTGGCTTTTGACGAAATCGAAGAAAACCTCAATCGCTTCCCTCAGAAAAATCAGCCCACGGTACTGTACTGCCAGGCTGGTCCCTTGAGTCGCTCTGCGGCGCAGGATCTCGTTGAGCTCGGCTTCAGCAATGTGGTCTGGCTGGACGGGGGCATCAACGCCTGGAACGAACCGCATGCGCGAGCTTCTGTAAACAAGCATCTGCTCTTGGACACGACTCAGCTGGATCGTCTGCTGAATGACGAATCCATCGAGCTGGCGGTCGTCGATTTCGGCCGTACCAGGATGGACTATCTGACCGGACATATTCCCGGAGCCGTGCATGTGTCGCGCACTGCGATTCTCACACATATGAACGGCGTACCCGGCATGTTGCCGCCGGTGGATCAAGTGCAGGAGGTCATCGAAGGGGCGGGAATCGGGAACGATACCCGCGTCGTGATCTACGACGAAAGCGGTGGTCTCTGGGCTTCCCGTCTGTTCTGGACGTTGGAATACCTGGGTCACGATAAGGTCTCTCTACTGGACGGCGGTCTTTCCAGATGGATCGAAGAGGGCCGAGCCCTGCAGGGCGAAGAAGCCACAAATCCTCGGGCAAACTTTCTGGTCCGGATCCAGTCGGACAAGCTGGCCGACAAGGAGTGGCTGCTCCGGAATCTGGAGAATCCCCGCGTAAAGGTTGTCGACACCAGGAGCCCGGAGGAATACACGGGTGTGGATAAACGGGCGGCCCATTCCTACTTCACCCTGAGAATGCTCGGGTACGAGGATGTACGGCTCTACGATGGATCCTGGGCGGAGTGGGGTAATTCCGAGGATACGCCCATAGAGTAACGGAGCAGCCTCTCGTACTCCCTGGCCGTGCCGCATTCCAGGATTTCTCCGATCACGGCGGCAGCTTTGCCGCTGATGCCACGGATCCGTATTCCCGGTTTTATCAGGTCCGAGAGCGGACCATCCCAGCGCGCCACCGCCCTGGCGGCTGATCCATAGGCTGAAGCTTTGCCGCGCAGCTGAAACAGATAATCCATCTGATCCAGGATCACCACGATCCGATCCTTGTCATCCAGCAGATCGCCGAACAACTCCGGGGGCATACGCAGGGGTATGCGGAACGTACCGGCGCCTCTGATGCCGCCCGTGCTGCCGCCATTGCTCGGTCCCCCCGAGCCGCTCTCTCCGCGCATGATCCGCCAAAAGCGACTGTGCAGACGCCGGTAGTATTCCCCCGAAGCCTGGCCCCAGCGCTCTCCCCGATAGATCTCGCGGTATTCCCGCACGAACTCAGGTTGATGTCGAGAAAGTGTGTTCAGGAAGTAGCTGGACTGCCGGCCCTCCTTGAGAGTCATGCCGCCGAAAATCAGGTAGTCCACTTCCGTCTCTGCTGCCGCCTGCAGGGCTCGTTCGAGCAGTTCCTCCGTGTCGCTGATGAAGGGAATTACCGGCAGGAGGAACAGGGCAGTGGGGATGCCATGGATCTTGAACAGCTTCAGGATCTCCAGGCGTTCCCCGGGGGAGGGTACACCGGGCTCGTAGATTCTGCTGATCCGCTCATCCACCGAGGACAGGCTGAAACAGACTATGGCCCGGCTCTGCCGGTTGATCCTCTGCAGCAGATCCAGGTCGCGGCGCACCAAGGTTGATTTCGTCAGAACCTGAACCGGATAACCGAACTCGGCAAGTATCTCCAGAGCCTGGCGGCTCAGGTAATAGGTTTCCTCCAATCTTTGGTAGCTGTCCCCGACTCCTCCGCCCAGCAGGAAGTATCCCCCTTTAAGAGGTTTTCTTCGGCGGGCGGGATCCAGCTCCCGCCTCAGGATTTCGGGGGCGTTGACCTTTACGCACACATCCCGACCGAACTCTCCGTCCACGTAGTAGCCTTCGGCGCGCCCGTCACAGTAGGCGCAGTTGTGCTGGCATCCCCTATACAGATTCATTCCGTAGCGAGACACGAACCAGGAATCGATGTATTTGCGTTTGATAAGGATGGATTTAGCTTGGATCTCGTGGGCCCCCATTGCTGCTTTCCCCGTTGCTCTATCCTCGGTCAGAGCTAACCCATCTATATTTCCGCAGCGGGAGCCGAGGATGGGTTGTTTCTCTGCAGGAAGGTCGAGAGGGTGAAGATAATGATCCCAAGCCAGATAAGACCGAAGCTGATCAGGTGCGTCAGGGTGAAGCTCTCCCCGTAGAGATAGATCCCCATCAGCAGCTGGCAGGTGGGCGCCAGGTACTGGAGGAAGCCGACCAGGGAGAGGGGAATACGCCGGGCGCCGTTGGCGAACCAGATGATGGGTATGGCCGTGACCACTCCGGCGCCAATGAGAAGCAAGTGGGTTGGCGCATCGGCGGTACCGAAGGCGCTGTTTCCGCGGATTCCCGCGAAAAGCAGATAGGCGATGACCAGCGGGGACACCAGCAGGGATTCCACGAAGGTCCCGGGAATCGATTCCACGGCCACGGTTTTGCGCAGCAGGCCGTACAGACCGAAGGAGAAGGCCAGGGCCAGGCTGATCCAGGGTACGCCGCTGGATCCCACCGACATGTACAGCACGCCACTGAAGGCGCAGAGCACGGCCACGATCTGCCAGAAACGCAGCCGCTCCCTCAGAACCAATACCCCGAGCAGAACGCTGACCAGCGGATTGATGAAGTAGCCCATGCTTACCGATACGAGTCTGCCGCTGAGAACTCCGACGATGTAGATGGACCAGTTGCTGGCCACGCACACACCGGAAGCCAGCAGGGTGAGGGTAGTTTTACGCGAACTCAGGGCGGCGCGCACCTCGGACCAGCGTCTCTGCAGCGTAACGATGCAAGCCGTGAACATGCAGGCCCAGACCACACGATGGGCGAACACCTGGAACTGAGGTACAGCAGCGAGCAGTCTCCAGTACGGTGGATACAATCCCCAAAACAGAAACGCGGCTGTTGTGAATGCCAGACCAATGAGGCGTTCTCGCTTATCTCGGGAAGGGATGTCGCTCATGCTAGTCGCAGTTGTAGGGTATGTCCTGTGGATGTGTTTCTTCGAGCAGGTCCACGGTCCGGGCGTTCTGCAACACCTGCTGAACCGACTTGCAGCCCGGGATCACGCAGCTGACAGCCGGATGCTTCAGACACCAGGCCAGTGCCCAGCTGGAGAGAAACCACCCATCGGGCAGTTCGTTGCGGCGAATCTCTTCCACCTCTCGCAGCATCTCTTCCACCTCGGAGTGCTGCCGATGAGCACGGACGTCATTGTCGGGAAAACGACTGTCGAAGGCATACTTGCCGGTGAGCAGACCGCTGGCCAGGGGAACCCGGGCGATTACGCCCAGATCGAGCTCCCGGCAAAGAGGAAAAATATTCTCCTCCGCACCTCGTTCAAGGCGGTTGTACAGAATCTGCATCGCCTGAACGTCCAGCTCCGGCGCCCTCTGTACCTGCGCGGTATCCGAACTCCGGCATAGCTTTGCTTTAAGGGAGATACCAATGTGGCGTACTTTACCCGCCCGTACCTCCAGCTCGAGTAGATCCTTCAGCCCCGGTGTCAGCAACTCTTCATTGGACGGGGAGTGGTATTGAAGTATATCGATGTAGTCGGTGTGCAGGGCCCGCAGAGATTCTTCGATCTGACGGCGAACCTCCTCCGGGCGCCACTGCCGAGTGCGCTCTTGAAAGCGGTGGAAGCGGTGTCCGAACTTCGTGGCCACGATCCACCTGGAGCGGTCGTGACGCAGGTAGTCCCCAATGAGCTGTTCCGCCAGGTGGTCCCCGTAGCATTCCGCCGTATCGATGAGGTTGATGCCGCACTCCGCCGCCGCGTCCAGAATAGCATCGGCTTCGCGCTGGCTGAAATCTTTGCCCCACTCACCGCCGAACTGGTAGGTACCGACACCGATGACGGATACTTCGAGGCCGCTCTTGCCCAGTCTTCTGAATTTCACATTTTTACTCGCATCGACTGTGTGGCTACACTATAGGTGGTTTCCCCGTTTCCGACAATGCTCCCGCGAGCCGCTTTGGTCCTTTGCGGAATTATCCCCTCGGCCGCCCTGTCTTGCATTTTCAAGGCTTTTTTCCTATATTGATTATATAGATATTACTATATAGAGATTTCCTGGGCTGTTAAGGTGAACAAATACGCGAACATCGACTTTGAAAAGTGTGATCCTCTGGCTTGTGACGCCGGCCATGGCGTTTGTGCAGCGGCCCGTTCCTGCAGCCGCAAGCTGCTCGAGCAGGAGGAGCCCAGTGAATCACCGATGCTTCTGTCTATAAAACTGTGCGTGGGCTGCGGCACCTGCGTTCCCGCCTGCCCGCTCGGGGCTGTAGAGATCAAGAACGGCTAAAGGACCTGACCGGCCAGCCCCCCAATCCACGGCTGCCAAAAATCACCTACCCCAAAGCTGTACATTTTTACCATCTTTAAAGGTGAAAAAATTTACACGAAGGTCGGCCGGAACGTCGACGTCTGTAACGATCTTTTTTTCGAACCCGTTATTGACAAAACATATTAAACCGATATATTTAATATCAGTAAGTGTTACGAAAGAAAAACGCAACAGTTACGAAAGCTAGTTGGGATGGTCAACACGAACCTGACTGAGAGAGAGAGGGAGATCGTCCGCATCCTGGCCGAAGACCGGGGTATTCCGGTATCCAAACTCAGCGAGCAGCTCGGCGTGTCTGCAGTGACGATCCGCAGTGATCTGAACAATCTCGCCAAGAAGGGAGTGGTGGTACGCACCCGGGGTGGGGCGGCTCCGGCCTTTCATCCCAATGTGGTGGTTCGTCAAAACCTGAGGGTCGAGGAGAAGAACAGGATCGCCCAGGCCGCGGCGGATCTGGTCGATGACGGCGATACGATCATGATCGAGGCCGGAACCACCACCTCTCTGATCGCCAAATTCCTGCTGGGCAAACGGTTCGTCAACATCGTGACAAATTCCTCTCTGATCCTGCCATTCGCCCGCCTCAATCCGGGCATTCATCTAACTGTGGTCGGCGGGGAGTTTCGGCCGGCAACAGAATCTTTCGTCGGCCCAATAGCACTTCAGGAGCTGGAACGTTTTCATGTCCGTTTGGCCTTTGTGGGGACCGACGGATTTTCAAAGGGAGGTGGACTGACCACCCATCTGGTTGAAGGCGCGGAAATTGTTAGAAAAATGGCTGAACGTTCCGAGAGCACAATTCTGGTGGCTGACTCGAGCAAATTCGGGAAAATCGGTTTTGTGCATGTGCTGCCCGTACAGGAGGTAAAAACCCTGATTACCGACGGCGATCTGCCGGCATCCGCTCAGGTGGAACTGAGGGAAGCCGGTGTGGATATAATCCAGGTATAAACTGCGAGACTATCGATAGAGGAGAGAGCGCGTATGGCAGAACAGATCATCTTGCCCAGGCAGGGGCAATCGGTGGAAACCTGCCTGATCCTGAACTGGAAGAAGAAGGAGGGGGAGGAGGTGTCCCTCGGGGAGGTGCTTGTCGAGGTTGAAACGGACAAAGCGGCCTTCGAGGTAGAATCCACCGCCGCCGGCACCTTGTTGAAAATTCTGCATCAGGAGGGTGAGGACGTGCCGGTACTCTCTGCCCTGGCGATTGTCGGACAGCCGGGCGAGGATATCGCCGCTTTGAGCGAGACAGCCCAGACGCCGGCTCCATCCGCAGAACCCAGTGAAGCGGCGCAGCCCGCAGAGCCCGCCGCATCACCGGCCATTTTACAGCCGACTGCTGTCGGCGCAGAACGGAAGGTGGCCATCTCTCCCCGCGCTCGCAGAGCAGCAGATAAAAGCGGCATCGCCCCCGAGCAGATTTTGTCCGCCCTTCCTGAAGGCAGGGGCAGCGGACCCCGCGGCAGGATCCTGGAGCGGGATGTGCAGCGAGTCGCCGCTCAGGTTGCCAACACCGCCCGGGCGGCCTCTGTTGCCTCGGCCGGCGAGTTCGCACCTGCGGCCGCATCAGCGCCCGTTGCCGCAGTGGCGCCCGCTGGCACTGCTATTCCGGCGGCGGCGGGCGCTGATTTCCCCGGGCCCGTGCGGGAGATTCCGGTGAAAGGCATCCGCAAGATCATCGCCGAGAGGATGCACGCCTCTCTGCAGGAAAGCGCCCAGTACACGCTGCATGCCTCGACTTCCGCCGAGGCGCTGCTCGCCTACCGGCAGAAGCTGAAAGCCAGTCCGGAAGAGCGCGCTCTGCAGGCCATCACCATCAATGATCTGCTGAACTACGCAGTGACCCGTACGCTCCTGCGCTTCCCCGCCGTGAACAGCCACTTTTTCGGCGATAAGAGCCTGCAGTTCGAGCGGGTGCATCTGGCCATTGCTGTGGATACCCCGCGGGGATTGATGGTGCCTGTGATCCGCAACGCCAGCCTGCTTTCCCTCAAGCAGATGGCCTCCGAAGCGGCCAGGCTGCGCAAAGCCTGTCTGGAGAGCACCGTGAGCCCGGATGAGCTGAACGGAGGTACTTTTACGATTTCCAATATGGGAACCCTGGGCATAGAGGGATTCACCCCGGTTCTCAACCCGCCTCAGGTCGCCATCCTGGGGGTGGGTTCGATTCAACTCAAGCCCGTGGAGAGGGAAGGGGAGGTGGTCTTCGAACGGTTCATGAGTCTCTCTCTGACAGCCAACCATCAGATCCTGGACGGCGCCCCGGCGGCCGGCTTTCTCAAAGAGCTTTGCCGGGCCCTGGAGAGCTTCGAGCTGCTCCTGGCAGGATGACCCGAGGGTAATCCGAAGCATGAATATGATGAGCGATCGCCTGATTGCCATTTATCGATCAATCGAGAGGAAAAACCTATGCCAAAATCAATCGTCGTAGATCCAAAAACCGTACGGAAATCCGGGAAGATCGAGATCCCGCCGATTCCGGTCAATCAATACCAGCCGGATCCCGCTAAAGAGGCGAAAAAGTTCGGACGCAAACGTCTGAACGAGATCTACCAGGATATGCTGTTCATCCGCGAGTTCGAGTCCATGCTTAATACCATAAAAACACAGGGTGAATACCAGGGTGTGGCCTACGAGCACAAAGGGCCGGCCCACCTGTCCATCGGCCAGGAGTCAGCCGCGGTGGGACAGTGCGTTCACCTGGATGTGGAGGACTACATCTTCGGTTCCCACCGCAGCCACGGGGAGATCCTGGCTAAGTGTTTTTCCGCTATACACAAAAGCGAAGATGAGCAGCTGCTGCAAGTGATGCACGGCTACATGGACGGCAAACCCCTGTCCGTGTTGGAGAAGGGAAGGGCCGGCAATGGCAGCGTGAAGGACCTGGCCATCGACTACGTACTGTACGGGGTTCTGTCGGAGATCTTCGGCCGGGAGGCGGGCTTCAACAAGGGTCTGGGCGGCTCGATGCATGCCTTCTTCGCCCCTTTCGGCAGCATGCCCAACAACGCAATCGTGGGCGGCTCCGGCGACATCTCCGTGGGTTCGGCCCTGTTCAAGCGCATCAACAGACAGCCGGGCATCGTGATCGCCAACATCGGGGACGCCTCCTCCGGCTGCGGGCCGGTATGGGAGGGGATCATGATCGCGGCCATGGAGCAGTACCGGACCCTCTGGCCCAAGGATCTTGGGGGATCGCCGCCGATTCTGTTCAACTTTTTCAACAACTTCTACGGCATGGGCGGACAGCCGGAGGGGGAGACCATGGGATTCAAGCAGCTGGCCCGGCTCGGCGCCGGTGTGAATCCGGAGGCCATGCATGCCGAACGGGTGGACGGCTACAACCCCCTGGCCGTGGCTGATGCCATCGAGCGGAAGAAGAAGATCCTTCTGGCAGGGAAGGGGCCGGTGCTCCTCGACGTGATAACCTATCGCATCTCCGGGCATTCCCCCTCCGACGCCTCGGCCTACCGCACCAAAGAAGAAATCGCTCTCTGGGAAAAGCAGGACTGCGTGGCCAGCTTCGGCAAGTACCTGGTGGAAAACGGCCATGCCGACAAGAAGCAATTGGAGGAGCTTCACGCACAGGTAGTGCGTCGCATCACCCGCACCCTGGAGTTGGCATCGTCTCTGGAAATCTCTCCCCGCCTGAGAACCGACGACCGCGACCATATCGGGGATCTGATGTTCAGCAACCGGAAGGTCGAGAAGTACGATGATCGGGAGCCGGAGGTTCTGATCCCCTACCAGGAAAATCCCCGCATCCAGGCCAACAAGCGCAAGAGCCGCTCCGGACTGGATGAAAACGGGAACGCTTTGCCCAAAGCCAAGGTGATCGCCCTGCGGGACGCCCTGTTCGAGGCCATGCTCCACCGATTTTATATAGATCCCACCATGGTGGCCTTCGGCGAGGAGAACCGCGACTGGGGCGGTGCCTTTGCCGTGTACCGGGGATTGACGGAGGCGCTTCCCTATCACCGCCTGTTCAACACCTCGATCTCAGAGGGAGCCATCGTCGGTGCGGCGACCGGATACGGCTTGAGCGGCGGACGGGCCGTACCCGAGCTGATGTACTGCGACTTCATGGGACGATCCGGGGATGAGCTGTTCAACCAGCTGTCCAAGTGGCAGTCGATGAGCGCCGGAGTCCTCCAGATGCCCGTGGTCCTGCGCGTATCCGTTGGAAGCAAGTACGGAGCCCAGCACTCCCAGGACTGGAGCTCCATCGTGGCTCATATCCCTGGGCTCAAGGTCTACTTCCCGGCAACGCCCTACGATGCCAAGGGCATGCTCAACCTCGCCCTGAACGGCAGCGATCCGGTGGTGTTCTTCGAAAGCCAGCGGATCTACGACATCGGCGAGCTGTTCGTCAAAGAGGGGGTACCCGAGGGCTACTACGAGGTACCCGAGGGTGAGCCGGTTCTGCGGCGGGAAGGCTCGGACCTGACCATCCTCACCATCGGGGCTACCCTCTACCGGGCGGTGGAGGCGGCGGACATTCTCAAAGGCGAGTACGGTGTGTCTGCGGAGCTGATCGACGCCCGCTTCATCAATCCGCTCAACTACGATCTGATCGTCGAGTCGGTGAAGAAAACCGGCAGGATCCTCCTGAGCTCCGATGCCTGCGAGCGGGGCAGCTTCCTCAACACCATGGCCGCCCACATCACCGAGCTGGCCTTCGATGCCCTGGACGGCCCGCCGGTGGTGGTGGGCAGCCGCAACTGGATCACCCCGGCCGCGGAGATGGAGGAGGCTTTCTTCCCTCAAGCCCGGTGGCTCGTGGACGCGGTGCATGAGCGTCTGCTGCCCCTTCCGGGTCACCAGGTGACCTCGAACCAGTCCCTGGAGGAGCTCAAGCGCCGCAACCGCCATGGGGTGTGAGGATCCGCAAAGGTGTCGAAGCGCAGGATCGAGAATTTCGGGCATAGCGCGGTTGATTGACGTTTTGGATTGAGTTGTCCATAGTTCTTGTATGGTATCGCCCGGGCGGCGTGAGCTGATAATGGTCCGGAAGCGGATCGCTCCTCTAACCGTTGTCTTTTTGATCCTTCAATGGCTCTTGATTCCCGACACCCTCGTTCACTGCGGGCCGCAAGGGAACCTGCGTTTCGAGTTTTCCAACGGCTATCAGCAAGGCGGTCTGCGCTGGAACATCGCCGGTGATCTGAGCGGTGGGAATCCGAACATTCTTTCGGAGCTGACCTGGTCGGAGCTGAAGGTATACAAAATCGAGGGTAAAGCGGAGATGCTGTTCGAGACCTTCATGCTCCGCGCCCTGTTCGGATATGGGTGGGTTCTGGCCGGAGACAATCAGGATTCTGATTACCTCTTGGACAACAGGACTTCCGAGTTCAGCCGTTCCACCAGTGATGCGAGAGGCGGATACCTGCTTCAGGGGGCGCTCGGGATAGGGCCCCGGTATGAGTTCGGAGCCGTTCCCATCACCGTAGTTCCACTGTTCGGATTTGCCTACCATCGCCAGGCACTGGTCATGACCGATGGGGTGCAGACCATCAGTACCCCACCCAGCACGCAGCCTCTCGGTCCTATCGCCGGATTGAACAGCAGCTATGCTACGAGTTGGATCAGCCTTTCCCTGGGCGTGGACATGGATTACCAGATCAGCCGGTGGGTGAGCCTGGCAGCTACCCTGTCTGTGCATCCTTCGGCCTACTACGCTACTGCTGACTGGAATCTCAGGTCCGACTTCACCCACCCGGTGAGTTTCGTTCACCGGTCCTTAGGCCTGGGATTTCAGGGAGAACTGTCCTTGGGACTTGAGATCAGCCGGTATTGGCTCGTTGAGCCCAGGGTAGCTCTGGAGTATTGGGTAGGCAGGGGTGGAGTCGATGAAACCTTCTGGGTTGCCGGGGGATCGTCACGGACCCAGCTGAACGAGGTGATCTGGAAATCTGTCGGATTTTCTCTGGTCGCAGTTCTGCGTTTTTGAGCCCGAAACATACTCTAAATATTATTTTGCCACAATAGGCTATTTTATTGATAATAGCGCAATGCGGCGGGAATAATACAGCGACAACACCTGGGAGTGAGCGGATAATGTGACTAATCGAGAGCGGTTACTGTCAATTCTCAATCACCAACCTCCCGATTTTATCCCCTGGATCCCCCGGCTCGAAATCTGGTACAGAGCTAAAACCCTAACACATACCATGCCCGACAGATGGAGAGGCGTCTCCTTGCGACAGATACAACGTGACCTCAATGTAGGCGATTCCGCCAGGCAAGGGAAAATTCTCGATGTTATTTTCGATGGAGTGGAGGTGGTCGAAACCAAGAGCGGGATTCAGTGTGGTATAGAATATCACACCCCGGTCGGTGGGATTCGAACCGTACGGCAATTTACCGGTGAAGCGCAGGGGCAAGGATTACCGGCAACGACGGTAGAATACCTTTTAAAAGAACCGAAAGATTTTAAGGTATGGGAATGGATCGTTGAGCATGCTCGCTATGAGCCAAAGTATGAAGAGTTTAACCTTTATGATGCCCAAGTTGGTGAGATGGGGCTACCGGTGGTGGAAGTTGGCCGCGTACCTTTCAACGATTTTTTGTTCAACCTGGCAGGGTACGAACAAGCGTTTTATCTTCTCAACGACTATCCGCAAGAGGTAGAACACTTACTCGAAGTAATGGTTGAAGCCCAGCGACTAAAATTATGGCCGGTTATCTCATGCTCACCCGCTAAACTTGTGGTACATGGAGTACATCTCGCCTCCCAACTGACACCACCGCCGCTTTTTCGAAAATACATCTTGCCCTTCTATCAGGAATTGATCCCTCTGTTGCACGATCACGGTAAATATGTTGCTATGCATGCGGATAACGATACCTCATTGATCCTGGATCTAATTGAGCGCTCCGGATGGGACATGGTCGAATGCTTTGTAACCGCTCCTATGGTGCCAGTCACTTTAAGACAAGCCCGCGAAACTTGGGGGAGTCGAATGATCATTTGGGGGGGTATTCCTTCATCAATGCTGTCACCCAGCGTATCGGAAAGCGACTTTCGGAGTTATGTGGGTGAAGTGCTTAGAACAATCGCACCGGGAGATGCCTTTATACTAGGGGTTGCTGATAATGTCATGCCGGATTCGATGATCGAGCGTGTGGAGTGGATCAGCGAGTTTCTAGAAAAAAATGGTCGATATCCAATAGAAAATAATAAAGTGCGCTGTTAATAGGATTTACTATACTTACTATAATTATCAGACCAACCGTTGACATGGGGAATCCGGTGCTGTATCATGAATAAATTTAAGTATTAAGGAGGAAAGAATGAAGAATAGGTCGGTGGTAGTCGGTTTGGTACTGTTTTGCTTTACTGCCTTGATTGCATTCGGCGCCGGGCAAACGGAGGGGGAGAAAGGACCGGTGACCATCACCTGGCGACAGGGTGATTGGTGGAAAGATTCGATACCGAAAATCATCGAGGGATTTGAATCAGAACATCCAAATATCAAGTTGATCAATGAGTTGGTTCCCTGGAGCGCCTACCTTGACAAAGCGGTGGCCTCCACTATCGGGCCTGCTCCACCGGACGTTCTAGCAATGTCGGTCCTGCAAATGCCTGTTCTTGCTAAACAAGGTGTTTTGACGAAATTAGAGCCATTCGTGGAAAAATCGACCGAGCTCTCACCGGATCAATTCTTCGAGGGCGGATGGAAGCTGGGAATATATCAAGGGGATTTGTTATCGATCCCATTTCGACTGGAAGCAATTGCGCTGTACTACAACACCAACATTTTTACGGAAGTTGGATTGGATCCAAACCGGCCGCCAAAAACTCACGAGGAGGTTCTTGAATACGCCATAAAGATGACGATCCCCGGAAAGCGCTCCGGTTTCGCAATATCGGCGGGAGCCAAAAATCCCACGCATTTTATGGTTGATCTTTCGGAAACTGTATGGGGATTTGGGACTGACTACTTGAATGATACATGGACCAAGGCAGCTGTCGACAGTTCCAAAGTCAAAGCGGCGGTTAAATGGTGGACGGAATACTATACGAAGCACAAGGTTGTGCCGGAGGGCAGTTTGACCTACGATTGGAACGATATAGGCCGTTTATTCGGACAGGAAACCGTCGCCATGTATTATTATGGTGTTTCTGGCGTAAAGGGAAACTCGGCCATACAGGAAACTGAAGTGCCGGGACTGAAATTCAAGGTGTCGCCGATTCCTCCTGATGAAGTAACCTTTGCCAGCAGCTGGGGACAGACCATACCGAAAAATGCCAAGTACAAGGAAGAAGCCTGGGAATTCATCGAATACTTCTGCCGACCGGACGTTCTGCCAGCCGTGGCTGCTCGGATGCCTGCGGTGAAAGCAGCCGCCACACACCCCGGTTGGTCAGCGCCTGAGGTCGATCCGTTCTGGGAAAACGGCAACTACTGCAGAACCTTTCCAGGAATTGGTGAATGGGCGGAAATACAGCAGATCATGGTGGAAGAAGTCCAGGCCATCATACTCGGCAAAAAGTCCGTCGATGAGGCTATGGACCAAGCTGCAGCCAGAATAAACGGCTTATTGCAATCATAGGGCAGATTTGCCAGTGTAATCAGTACAAGCGGCATCTGAATCGTCTCTAAACGATGCGGATGCCGCGTCTATCCAGTTCAGGAACACGCGTGACAGGTCTGTCCAAATCCAAAATTCTCAACAAGTTCACTATTGTCTTGTTCTTGGCACCCGCCCTGATGCTTCTTTCGTTCGTGATGATCTATCCGATTGCGATGGGCATCGCCATGAGCTTTTCGGAAATCGAACTCGGCGAATTCACTTTAACGTTTAAAGGCGTCCAGCAGTTCGAGAAGCTTTTCAAAGATCCAACATTTTGGCGCACAGTACAAAACTCACTTATCTGGGTCGCGGGCTGCACGGCGGGCCAGTTTGTTACAGGTCTGTTGCTAGCATTGTTGCTAAACCGGCGACTTCCGGGAATTTCTGTATTCCGGATTATACTGCTACTGCCATGGACGATTCCGGGTGTGGTTACTGCGTTCACCTGGTTCTGGCTCTACCATCCGGATTATGGAATGATCAGTTGGGTGATTCGGATCATACGGGGAACGGCTCTCAGTATCCTCTCTAATGAGAACACAGCGCTGCCAGCGGTCATGCTGGTCAACGTTTGGTGGCGATATCCATTTGCCATGCTGATGTTGCTGGCAGGACTGCAGACCGTACCATCCAGCCACTATGATGCAGCCGCCATCGACGGGGCAAATTCAATCCAGGTGCTGCGCCACATCATTATCCCTTGGCTTCGCCCGGTGATCACCATAGTCTTGATATTGGATACCATCGCCAATTTGAATGGATTTACACTCGTTAGGATAATGACCGGAGGCGGACCGGGGGGAGTGACGGATCTATTTGGGATATTGATATACAGGAAGGGATTTGCATTTTTCCATTTTGAAGAAGCCGCCGCTGTGAGTTTCATCGTATTAATACTGGCAGTCCTACTTGCTACTCTCTACATAAAGATTGTCAACAGACGAGGAGGCAGCGATGAGTAGGCGCCTGGCTTCTTCCTCGAGGAGGAGAAAAAGGAACACCACTGTAATTTATGTGCTTCTTATAATTGTCTCAGTCCTGAGCTTTTTTCCTATTTTGTGGATGGTTCTTACTTCGATCAAAATACCGCAGCAGATGTACTCATCGCCTCCCCGTCTCCTCCCTTCAATAGTTACGACTTCCCATTACCAAGAGGTGCTCGAGAATCCTCTTATGCTTCGGTATTTTCTCAACTCAGCCATTGTCAGTAGTATTTCAACCCTGGCTTCAATCTTCACGGGAATGCTTGCGGCGTATGGATTTTCCCGATTTCGATTCAGACTGAAGCAACCGTTATACGTTTTTGTTTTGGGCTCAAAGATGTTACCGGTAATGGTTCTGGTCATACCACTGTATATAATCTTCATACGGCTTAAGTTGGTGGATAATCGCCTGGGACTAATAATCGCCTACATGGCTCTGACCTTACCTCTAGCGGTGTGGCTTTTTCGTGGATTTATGGAGAGATTGCCGCGGGAACTCGATCATGCAGCCATGATAGATGGATGTAGCTCCTTTCAAACACTGCGTCTAGTCATTGTGCCGTTGATGAGACCAGCGATACTTGCTGTTGCCATGTATGTGTTTTTGTTAACCTGGAATGATTTTCTTTTTGCCTTGATCATCACCGTATCAGAAAGTGTAAGGACTATTTCGATCGGTATGACTTTTTATATGGAGGAACTGTTCGTAAATTGGGGAGCTTTGATGGCAACCTCCACACTTATGACATTACCCCCCATGATCATATACATTTTATTTCACAAGCATCTGACCTTGGGTCTGTCGGAAGGTGCCGTGAAGACATAGAGGCGATCTATTATTTGCTACCTTTGGTTTTGCACCCGAACGTAAAAGATGTGTCGGGAAGTTTTACCTGTACACTAAGTGTTGGAAACAACGGTTGAGCAAAGATCTCGCAGAGATTACTCAGATATATTAATAGGAGTTTGTAGTAGATGTGCGACAGATTACTCGCGGGAAAGATAGCTCTGGTTACCGGTGCGACCCGATCTGTGGGAAAAGGAATTGCATATGAGTTCGCGAGGCACGGTGCCCACGTTCTAATCAATGGCCGCGATAACAAAACCATTCACTCTATTATCCGGGACTGGAGCAAGCAGGGATTAAGTGTGGAGGCAGCGAGGGCTGATATCAGCGATCCTGCTGCGATGAAGTCGATTATCGACAATGCTGTGAGTTACCATGGATCACTGGATGTACTGGTGAACAACGCTGTGGTACACATTCAGAAGGGAGAAAGAGGGCCGTTTCTCAGCATGTTGGCTGAGGGGTGGCAAGAGTTCATGGCCAAAAACCTGGATGCGCTTTTTTTTACAACACAATATGCCGCCCGTGTCATGGCCAATAAACGTCGCGGGAGTATTATTAACATTTCCAGTAATGGCGCGGTCCAGGCCCATCGCCAGCGGATTGCGTATGACTCTTTCAAGGGTGCGCTGGAGTCATTTACCCGTGCCGTGGCTGTGGACCTGGCTCCCTGGAATATCCGCGTGAATACAATACGTCCCTGCGCCGTGTGGGAACAACCGCCCCCTGGTTCTGAAAGGGAAGCTTTGGAAATCAGGTTAGGGGCCATGGTTCCCATGGGTCGTATAGCACGCCCGACGGATGTTGCTTGGGCCGCTGTTTTCCTCGCTTCTGATAAATCGGAGTATATCACCGGCCAGTGCTTGAATGTCGATGGTGGGATGTTGGAACAATCCCGTCCGCCGGAGTTGGAACTGGAGCCGGTAGTCGGCCCTGATAGTCTGAACTTGTAGAGCGGGCAAAGCTCCGATATTAACGCTGGGTGTTACCCTATGAATCCTCAGGGGTGAATATGAGCTATTACACAGATCTTAAGACAGGACATGATATCGCTTCTTTTGTGCGGCGACAGGTAAAATCGGCAGAAGAAATTGCCACAACAGTGGATGGATCTCCGATACAGGTGGTCAAACTCGGAGGGGGGAGAAAGCCGGCGATTTTACTGAAAGCTGGAAATCATTCATCCGAGATCGCCGGTATTCATGCACTGCTGACATTTTTGGCGGAAGGCTTGCAAAGTCCGTTTGAAACTCACATTATCCCTTGCGGTAGTCCATTTGATTTTGGGGGGTATCGCTTTGCACTCGAATGGGCAAGTGAAACCAAAGTACACATAGAGGACGACGAACAGTGCCTGGCGGAACTGACCCGTCTTGGCCGGAAGGTGTATGAAGGAGAACACTTTATTCTTTTCGAAGTTCGAAATACCCTCTTTACCTGGGTCGATCGAAAGAAGCTCGATTCTCGACGACTATTTTACGGACAACTTGACACGCTAACCTTAAGAGATCCCGAGTTACGTGCAATACTCTCGGGTAAACGCATCTTTTTTCCTAATGAGTTGTACTATCCTGAAGATTACGGTTCATACGACCAGGCGGGGCTGGTCGGCTGGACCAGCCCGGACGGATACGTGAGTAATCTGAACCGATTGTACGATCGCTACGACGTGCCGCCGGAGCTGTGGAGTATAAGAGATTATTGTGAGCGACTCAAACCAGCCATGGTGATCGATCTTCATGAATCCTGTATCAACACCAGAATACCTGAGAAACTAAAGCGATCTGGCGAGCAGCTTGGAAATCATTTCCTCATTCTCCCACCGGTACATGCACCGTCTTATGAAGCTATTGAAACCCCCGTGGCCGAAGCAATGGTCGCAGCTACTGGAAATGCCGGGTTCGATTGCTTTACCTTGAGCCAACTGGAAGCAGCCTGGGGGTATCCAGATACAGACTACTTTCACGGCTACCTCCGTAAAGACGTGCGTGACGGGATGCCATTTTACCGCTGGGCCATCCGCTTTGCAGATGTATCGATCACTACTGAAACGAGTATGGATATGCCCATCGAAAAGCGGGTGATGATTCACATTACACTGGTTAATGCCGCTATAGAAGCGTTTTCCAGATTCCTATAAGAGATGATCCTTGGAGAGAATAGCATCCCGCAAACCTCGGAAGAAATGACAGGGAGCTTAAACCGATGATCACGAACAAGAGGAGAACTACATGCCGAGGGATGAGATTTATCTAGAGCCGGAAAAAGAGCTCGAGGTGTACGGCCACTATGATGTGGTCATCGTCGGTGGTGGTTGTGCCGGTATTACCGCCTCTATTGCGGCTGCCCGAAACGGGGCGAAAACATTGATAATTGAGCGTTTTCCTTTTTTTGGCGGTACGGCCACGGCTTCCCTTATGGGGAATATCAATGGGTTCAGGAATCAGGTGGAGCCTGACAGCCTGCAGACTACCAAGGGGATCGGCGAAGAGATAATTCTCCGCCTGATCGAGATTGGTGGCGTAGGAAAACCGCCCGCAGTTTACAGCTCAAAGATTTACCCGAACACGAAGGGAAAATTGAGCTACTGTTTTGCCGTGGATATCGAAAAGTTCAAATACATCACACTACTGACTGTAAGAAATGCGGGGGTGGATATTTTATTTCATACATATTTTGCCGAGGTTATCGCCGATGACAATGCACTAAAAGGAATTATTATCGAGAACAAATCGGGCAGGCAGGCAATATTCGCCAAAGTCATTATCGACGCCTCGGGTGACGGGGATGTCGCTTTTAGAGCCGGGGTGCCGTTTTGGCAAACCAAGGGGAATGAGCGTCACAGGCTTACCGATTGTCTCATGTATAAAGTTGTCGGCGTTCCCGAAAATCATCAGATCAAAGGGTGTGAGAGTAACGGGAGCGTGATACTCTGGGGTCCTGATGCTGGACCCATAGATGCAACAAATGCCCATGAGCTGACTGAGGGTGAAATCCACACACGGCTGCGTGTGTATGAAAACTTGAAAGAGCAACAAGAGAACAACTCGGACCTCAAAGAAGCACGAGTAGTGGAAACGGGGCCTCTTCTGGGTATTAGGCAGACCCGCTTTATAAAAGGACTCTATACGCTATCGGGCGACGATGTCATTCAAGGACGGCGCTTTGATGACTCTGTTGCAATGGCATCGAGTCCTGTCATCCATTATTACGGCTACAGACGATTCTTGGAGCACGAAGGGTATGAGATTCCCTACAGGTGCATGTTACCACAGGGAGTCGACAATCTGATTGTCAGCGGACGCTGCATCTCCTCCGACCAGATCGCGTATGAATCCTGGCGGGCCATGGCGCACGTCATGGCTATCGGAGAAGCTGCTGGAACCGCCGCAGCCCTTTCAGTAAAGCAGCATGCGGAACCGAAAGACCTGAATATCCAAACACTCCAGAAGCAGCTCGTCGAACAGGGTGCGGAGATCGGACAAGGGAGGAAACAGAGGAATTGAGAGCAATTAGGCCAGAAGGGAGGTGTGGAGTGTGAAGATTACTGAAGTTATAGGGTATGCTCTATCGGTTCCGGGCAAAGAATATCGATGGATCGATGGTCTACCTGGCGAGGGGACGACAAGGGATATCTTTGTTCTGAGAGTCCTTGCTGATACTGGTTTGGAGGGGAACTGTATCTGGCATCATGAGGGCCATATCATGACCGAGATCACCAAGGACGTCTTTAAAAGCGTCATCGGGGACGATCCTCTCGATCGGGAATACATCTGGCAAAAGATCTGGTTTATAGATCGAATCAAATATATGCCTATCCACGCACAGGGCTGCTTGGATGTTGCTCTTTGGGATTTGGGAGCAAAGGCCGCCGGTCTGCCCTTGTACAAGTTCATCGGAGCGGCCCGTGACAAGATTCAGGCCTACGCTAGTACGTTGAGCTATAGCGACCCTGAAACCTACCGCGAATTGAGTCAGGACTGCATGAAGCGCGGCTACAAGGCAATCAAGCTTCATGTCACGGGGGATGTACGAAAAGACATCGAGATATGCAGACTTGTCCGAAGTACTGTCGGCGACAAATACACGCTGATGCTTGATGTCAACGGAAAATATAACCATCAAGAAGCGCTCTGGGTGGGTCGTGAATTGGAGAAGCTCAACTTCTACTGGTTTGAAGAACCTGTCCGCGATTATGATATGTACGGCCTCAAAGAATTACGACGAAAATTGAATATTCCCATCTTGACCGCCGAAACATCTCATGGAACTTATTTTGATGTGGCCAATCAGATTAGAAATAGAACAGCGGACATCATCCATACGGATTGGTATTTGAAAGCCGGAATCACCGGAGTGATGAAAACGGCCCATGTATGCGAAGCCAATGGGATAACTTGCCAGGTACACGGACCGGGGCTTCCGAATTTACATGCAGCTATGTGTATCAGCAACTGTGAGTTTTACGAACAGATTGTACCGGAAGACATGTTTCATTTTCTCCAGCTGAACGAACCTACAAGACCGGATCAGGAAGGATATGTCCGCCCACCGAGCGAGCCCGGATTGGGAATGCGTGTGGATTGGGATCAAGTCGAAAAATACAAGGTTCTCGAGGTGTAGATACACGGATTCACCGGGGGAATGTCGAAATGCCAATCTTAATGAATTTGGAGCGCTGTCGAATCCTTATGGATCAGTTCGGCCTCGATCTTCTTGCTCCCAGCACGGAAGAACACGTCTACTACACGTCAGAGTTTCCTGTGTATCAATATACCTTTGAACCCGAAACCGTAGCCTTTTCTCTGATCCCCGCCTCGCCATCTATCGAGCCTTGTCTGCTGATACCGCATTTCACCCGCTTGACCTTGCTGCAATATCCCACCTGGATCCCAAACGTGATATTTTTCGGCAAGGAATACTATATATCCCGTGCACCAGAAATCTCTGGAGCCAGAACAGCTACTGTCTATGAAGCGTTTGCTCGCGCGGTATCCGATATGGGTTTGACCAGGAGCCGCATAGGTGTTGAGCTGGATCGATTATCTGTTCAGGCATTTCGAAGTTTGCAAAAAGTGCTTCCCGACGCGCAGTTCGTAGACGGACGAGCCGTCCTGCAGAATACCCGCAGTGTTAAGACCACTGAAGAGATCTTCCGATTGAAGAAGGCCGCACAGGCGATAGAAATCGGACTTGAGGCGGCCTTTTCTGTTGTGAAGCCCGGAATGAGCGAGTTGGATCTGGATCGGGTGATACGCCACACACTTCTCGATCAAGGCTGTACAACAGGTTACATTCAAGCCGGAGCGGGGACACGAGGAGCTTTTGGTCCTGTTTATCCCAGCGACACAAAGATCGAAAAAGGTGACTTAATCCGAATCGATGCTTCCGCCAGATACAAACACTATCTTTCCGATATTTGTCGAATGGCCGTAGTCGGAGAGCCAAGCCGGGAAATGAACGAAATCTACTCGGCTGTATTCACGGCTGAGATGGAAGCGGTGAATATGATACGGCCCGGAATTCGGGTAGCTGATCTGTTCGATGAAGTTGCCCAAATACCGCCTTCCCTAGGCGTGGAAGATTTCAAACGTAACAATATCGGTCATGGGATCGGGATCATATCACACGAGCACCCAATTTTAAGCCCTGATAGTGACGCAGTTCTGGAGAAGGGAATGGTCTTATGCTTGGAAACACCGTACTACCGTTGGCAGGTCGGTGGCTTTGCTCCTGAAGACGAAGTGTTGATTACCGCTGGCGGTTCCCAGCTATTAACGACTCCACAAGAACACCTTATTGCATTGTAAACCGTATACCTAACTATGGAGAGTTCCCGCTACGAATCCAGGTTGCCTAGACGACGCTCGTAGTAATCTTTAAAGTGAGCAAGATGTGTAGACATCGCATGATGAATCCCTTCCGCGTCCCTGTTCTTTATGCATTCGAACAGACGCAGATGGTCCTGGTACCCAACCTGTCTGCAGGAGCTATCCTTTGCATGCTCCACCACAAAGGCCTGGATGTAGTTGTGTACCAATTCCAACATTTTCTGTAAGAATAGGTTGTCCGAGATGTTGGCCATTACCTTATGGAACTGGGAATCCAAGGATGCGTAACGTGGCGGCTCATCTATGGATCGACCTGTTTCTTCGAGAATCTGCTGTAATTCTTGAAGATCTTCTTCAGATCTCTTTGCAACCGCCTGAGCGGATATTTCCTCTTCTAGAATCCTCCTGGCTACGAATAAATCGTCATAGATTTTCTTTTTAGAACCGGAAAAAGCCGGTAAAAAAACCTGTCGCAGGCTTTCAGGATTTAACTCGGTGGTGACGAATGCCCCCTTGCCTTGCTGGGTATAGACTATTCCGAGCGCACTTAAGCGAGCAAGACCCTCGCGCAGACTGAAACGGCTGATCCCCAGATCTTTTACCAGGTTTCGCTCACTGGGAAGAGAATCCCCAGGTTTCAAGTGTCCCTCTTGGATCTGATTGTTTATGTAATTGACAACCGCTTCTGCGGTCGTGATTCGTTGTAATTTCGTCATCGTTATGATATTAATACTTATCAGACCATTGGTCAATGGATTCATTGGATTGAGGGCGACTCGAATGATCTGGACTATCCTTTTCAATCCCCAACAGCCTTCTTCGCCTGGGGGGATTCAGGTTTTGCAGAAGAAATGACCTCAAGAGAAAGAGTGATGGCGGCTTTGAGCTTGCGAGAGCCAGACCGGATTCCTATTGATTTGGGTCAGGCTGGCGGTGACGGCATTACAATCAAGGCTTACGAAAATCTCATCGGATATTTAGGATTGCCGGCTCGCCAAATCAGGATCCAGAACAGGGCGGCTCAGACCGCGCAGGTGGACGAAGACGTACTTCAGCGTTTTCACGTAGACACGCGGCGACTTGATCTCGGATCGCCCGATTGCCGTCAGGAAAAAAATGTGGGTGAAAACAGCTACATAGACGAGTGGGGCCTAGTTCGCAAACGGCCGGAGCACGGTTTCTACTATGACATCGTTTCCTCCCCGATGGCCAAGATGGATACGGGTACGGCAATCGAGCAGTTTCCGTGGCCCGATCCGCATGATCCCGGACGATTTCGAGGTCTGAAAGAAGCGGCAAAGGACCTCCATGAAAACAGCGACTATGCCGTAATTCTTCAGGTGAACTGCACCTTTTTCCTGCGCTGCGGCGAGCTTCGCGGTTGGGAGAACTTCTATATGGACCTGGCAGCGGAACCTGAGTTCGCATCGGCTCTTATGAATCGTTACCTGGATTTCAAGCTAGCTATTGCAGAGAGAGCTCTCGACGAGGTGGAGGAGAATGTGGATGTTGTATATTGTTTGAGCGACGATCTGGGTATGTCTGATCGCACCATAGTTTCTCCTGAGATGTACAGGGAGCTGATCAAGCCGATCCAGAAGAGGTTATTCGACTTTTTCAAAGCCCGCACACCGGCGAAGCGGTTCTATCATTGCGATGGTGCGGTTTATCCCATCATTGGAGACTTTATCGAGATCGGGACGGAGGCTTTCAATCCGATTCAGGTTTCTGCTGCTGGTATGAACGACACGAAGAGGTTGAAACGGGAATTCGGTGACCGCCTGGCTTTCTGGGGTGCTATCGATACTTATACGATTATGCCTTTTGGGACGGTTGAGGATGTGCGCCGTGAGGTGAGCGAGCGTATTCATGATTTGGGTCCCGGCGGAGGGTATGTCCTCTGTGCCGTACATAACATTCAACCTGACGTGCCCCCTGAAAACGTCGTAGCTATGTACGAAACAGCCTATGAGATGGGTCGATACCCGCTCGAATCAAGACAAACATTGCCTTAGGGACACGACAGCCGGCGCGCGTACACTCGGCGTTATATAAAATTGCTCTCCCAGCTTCCTCTGGTGGACTTTATTGACACCCTGAGAAAACGCTTTTAGTATCCTAGTCAAACAGGCGACAGGAGATAAGCATGAACGAGCTGAAGGTTGGAGTCATCGGAATCGGCTTCATCGGAGCGGCCCACGTGGAAGCGCTTCGCCGCATCCCCGGTATCGAGGTTACGGCGATCGCTCATTCTAGCGACCAGAAGGCCAAGGCAAAGGGACAGGAGCTGGGGGTTGACCGTACATTCGGAGACTACCGCAGGCTGTTGGAGATCAAGGAAATCCACGCGGTGCACGTGTGCACTCCCAATCATCTGCACTATCCCCAGACCCGGGATGCCCTGGCGGCGGGAAAACACGTGCTTTGCGAAAAGCCTCTGGCGGTGACGGTCAAGGAGGCTCGCGACCTGGTAAAGCGGGCCGATGCCAGCGGACTGGTTACGGCTGTGCATTTCAACATACGCTTTTATCCTCTGCTCTCCCACATCCGGGCCATGATCGCCGGCGGGGAGCTGGGGGAGATTTACGCGGTCCACGGATCGTACCTGCAGGATTGGCTGTTCTACGATACGGACTACAACTGGCGCCTGGAACCCGAGTATTCGGGGGAATCCAGGGCGATCGCCGATATCGGATCCCACTGGATGGACCTGATCGAGTTTCTGACCGGGGAGCGCATCGCTGAGGTCTGCGCGGATTTTGCCACAGTGCACAAGATCCGCAAGAAGCCTCTAAAGCCCGTGGAAACCTTCGCCGGTAAGCTGTTGAAACCGGAAGACTACAAAGAGATACCCATTGGCACCGAGGATTTTGCCACGGTGATGCTGCGCTTCAAAAAAGGAGCTCGAGGAGTGTTTTCCGTAAGCCAGATCTCGGCAGGTAGGAAGAATCGACTCTATTTCGAGATCGACGGCTCGAAGCGATCCGTGGCCTGGGATTCGGAGCTACCCAGCCAGTTGTGGATCGGGCGCCGGGACGGGCCGAATGAGCTGCTGCTGCGGGATCCCTCCTTAGTGCATGCGGAAAGCCGCGAGCTGATCGACTTTCCCGGGGGACACAACGAAGGCTTTCCGGACACCTCCAAGCAGTTGTTCAAGCGCTTCTATGCCGCGGTGCGTGCCGGAGGACCGGGCGAGAAACCGGGGTATCCCTCTTTCGGTGATGGGCTGCGGGAACTCGAGCTCTGCGAGACCATACTGCAGAGCAACAAGCGGAGGACCTGGCTGCCGGTTGGTGCTTAGAGATCCGAAGCGGTCGGTTCGACGAGCAATCGCCGACGATCGGTTAGCGGAGACATAAAATACAATATAGGAGTTAAAATCATGATCAAACTGGGATTTGTAAGCGCTGTCGTCGCGGATCTGAGTTTCGAAGCCACGGTGGATCTGGCCGCTGGGTTGGGCTATGACTGCGTAGAGATGCTCTGCTGGCCGGTGGGCAAGGCCGAGCGGCGCTACGCAGGCGTCACCCACGTCGATGTGAGTAGCCTGGATGACAAGCGGGTCAAGGCGACCCGGGAATATTGCGAGAGGAAGGGTGTATCCATATCGGGTTTGGGCTACTATCCCAACTATTTGGAAGAGAGCCCTCAGGCACCGTCTTACGCCGAACACTTCCTCAAGGTGATCGATGCCTCGGCCAAGCTCGGGGTGGGGATCGCCAACACATTCATCGGCCGGAACCACACAAAGAGCCTGGAGGACAACTTCAAGCTCTTCGAAAAAGTTTGGCCGCCGATCATCAAGCACGCCGAACAGAAGAAGGTCAAGATCGGAATAGAGAACTGCCCGATGTTCTTCAGCGGGGATGAGTGGCCGGGAGGGAAAAACATGGCTTTCAGCCCCGTGATCTGGAGACGAATGTTCAAGACAATCCCTTCGGAGTACTTCGGCTTGAACTACGATCCCTCCCACATGGTCTGGATGCAGATGAACTACATCCGCCCGATCTACGAGTTCAAGGACCGCATCTTCCACGCCCACATCAAGGATGCCAAGATCCTGCCCGACCGGCTCGCCGAAGTCGGTATCCTGGCCACGCCGCTGGAGTATCACTCCCCCAAGCTTCCGGGGCTCGGGGACGTGAACTGGGGCAAGTACTTCTCCGCCCTGACGGACATCGGCTTCAAGGGTTCGGCCTGCGTCGAGGTGGAGGATCGAGCCTTCGAGGAATCCTTCGACGATCGCAAGGCGTCGTTGATCCAGAGCCGGAACTACGTGCGGCAGTTTCTGCCCCGGTTGTAGACGTGGAACTGCCGTCTCTGTAGCAACCAACAGCCTCATTTAGGTCATGAGAACGCCTGTGTCACCAGAATGCAGGCGTTTTTTTAATTCTCGTTTGAATCAACTCTTGACAGAATTCTATATCATATATAATATAGTAATCCTTCTATGGATACACCGGTTGGATCCTCCGCCAGTCGCTATTCCCTCAGCCAACAGGTACGCAACCACATTCTCAATAAACTCGGCAGCGGAGAGCTCGCCCCCGGCGACAAGATCGTCGAAGCCCGTATTGCTGCGGAGCTCAATGTCAGCACGATTCCGGTTCGGGAGGCCATAAGGGAACTGGCCGCAATCCGCGTCCTGGACTACCAGGTCCATCGTGGAGCCCGGGTGCGGGAGGTCACGGTTTCGGAAACTGTGGATGCTTTGCATGTCAAAGGGGTGCTTGAAGCCCTGGCAGCCCGCCTGGCCGGAAAAAAGCTGGCGGATGTCGTGGGTACCCTGCGGCAGTCCAGCGAACAGATCCAGGACGCGGCCCGGCGCCAGGATTGGGTGGCGTACCAGGATCGGAACCAGCTGTTCCACCGCTTGATCGTGGAGAGCGCAGGCAATCAGATTCTTCTCAACCTCTGGGATGCCCTGGCATTTGAGGTGCGTACCCGCTTCATCATGGATTTCCTGCGCATCGTCGATCCGACAGACCTGGCCAAAGAGCATGACGAGATTCTGCAGGCCGTGGAGGCCGGCGACAGCGAGCGGGTGGCGGAGCTGCTTGCGTCCCACGCCAACCACCTGGTGGAGTATTTAAAGGAGCAGAAGGCGGTGGATAACGACCGGGGTACGGCCAACCGGGGTACGGCCAACCCGGCGCCCGGCTCAGGGGCGGCCGGCTCTCCGCCTGATGCCGGAAATCCGGCAGCCGAAACCCCGCCCACGAACCAGGGCGAGCTTGATAATTAAGGCAGCAGTCGAATGAAAAACAATAAAAGAGAGGAGTGAAGAGAAAATATGAGTGAGCAGAGCTATCCACATCTATTTAGCCCGATCCGCATCGGCAACTTTGAAGTGCCGAACCGGGTCTGTCACGTGCCGACGGATATCTCCTCGGCAAACGCCGACGGTTCGGTGAACCAGCGGGTCGTCACCTATCACGAGGAGATTGCCAAGGGAGGCTGCGGCTTCATCATCTGCGGAGCCTCCACCCCGGACAGGAAGACGGGAAAACCGACTGCGACCTGCATTGGGGTTGACGAAGATCCCCTGATACCGGGTCTGGCCAGGCTGGCCGAGGCCATGCACCGCCACGGTGCCAAGACCTCCCTGCAAATTCAGCATCCGGGACGCCAGGCCGCCTGGCCGCGGAAGGATCTGATCTCCGCTACGGACCAGGTGGCTGACATCCCCGCCTCAGCCGGTCATGAGGTTGTGTATGCGGCCGCGGAGGCTAAGGGTAAGGGCATTCGGGCTATGACGGTGGATGAGATCTACGACCTGGTGGACAAATTCGCCGAAGGTGCCTGGCGGCTCCAGCAGGCCGGGTTCGACTCTGTGGAGCTGCACGGAGCCCACGGTTACCTGATCGCCCAGTTCATGAGCCCCTACGTCAACAAGCGCAACGACCGTTTCGGCGGCAGCTTCGCCAGCCGCATGCGCTTTCCCCTGGAGATCATCCATGCCATCCAGTACAAGTGCGGCCAGGATTTTCCCATCGGCATACGCTATTCCGGCGAGGAGTATATCGAAGGCGGGCGCTGGCTGGAGGAGAGCGCCAAAGCGGCGGAGCTGTTCGAGGAGCACGGCGTAGCCTTTCTCGACATCAGTGCCGGGATCTTCGAGGTGCCCGGGCCCACCATGGACCCGATGTACTACCAGCAGGGCTGGAACACCTACACCGCGGAGGAGATCAAGAAGCACGTGAAGATCCCGGTGATTACCAGCCACACGTTGCGGGATCCGGATTACTGCGAAAAGATATTGGCCGAGGGCAAGACTGACATG
This sequence comes from Spirochaetaceae bacterium, assembly GCA_020353535.1. GTDB lineage: Bacteria > Spirochaetota > Spirochaetia > SZUA-6 > DRHE01 > JAFGQJ01. Next base: position 2,748,301 of record CP070696.1, read on the forward strand.
GTGGGATTCTCCCGCCAATTCATCGCCGATCCTTACTGGGCCAACAAGGCGGCGGCGGGCAAGAAGGAGGAGATCCGCAGGTGCATCTCCTGTCTGGTGGGCTGCTGGCAGGAATCCCTGATGATCAAGCGTGAGATTCGCTGCGCCATCAACCCGGCGGTTGGGGATGAACGGTTCATCCACTTCGGGCCAGCGGAGAAGTCGCTGAAAGTGGCCGTGGTCGGCGGCGGACCGGCGGGCCTGGAAGCCGCCCGCATCGCCAGCTTGAGGGGGCACAAGGTCACCGTGTTCGAGAAGACGAACGAAATCGGCGGAGCCATCCTCTACTGCTGCACGGTCCATGGAAAGAACAAGATGAAGTGGTACGCCGACTGGCTGCGCCGTCAGATCGCCAATCTGGATGTGGAGGTCAAGTACGAGACCGTACCCAAGGCGGCGGATCTTAAAAGTTTCGACGCTGTGCTGGTGTCCACCGGCAGCAGGGTTGTACGGCCGGAGATCCACGGCATCGACTCAGAGCGCGTGTGCACCTTCGAAGATGTGTTGCGCTGTCAGATGAAGAACTGCGAGTACTGGCCCAAGGGGGGCAAACCGGAACCGGTCAAGGTCGGCGAAACCGTCCTGATCTGGGGAGACTACTACGGAGCGGTGGATGCTGCGGAGAAGCTCGGAACCGCGGGCAAGAAGATCACCATTGTTACCAAGAACAAGGAGTTCGGTTCCTGGGTCGAACCCTGCCACAAGGACATCATGGACAAGCGCTTCAGAGGAGAACAGGGTGAAGGGCTTTCCGGCAAGACCTTCGAGCATCCGGTGACCATCATCTCCGATTCTACGGTGCTCTCGATCGGGAAAGACGGTGAGGTGGTGCTGATGGACGGAAAGTTCGAAACTTCAACTGTGAAGGTCGACAACGTAATCCTGGCGGACGTGGAGAAGAACGACGATCTGTACCAGGAGTACCGCAAGGCCGGCCTGGTGGTGACCAGAATCGGGGATGCCAGACAGGTACGTAATCTGCGGGGCGCGGTCACAGACGGTGCCAACCTCGGTCTGATCCTGAATGAGGATCTGCGGGTCAACGCCAACGGCCAGATCATTGCGGATCTGCCCACAGACCCGAGCTGCAAGGTGTGATACAGGCATTTATGTTGACAACCGTTGGTTGCAAGCAACATATTAAAACCAATTAGGAGGTGCTTTCATGAAAAGCAAGGTTTTCAAACTCGCAACCGTCCTCCTGGTGCTCCTGGTGGCAGGTACTGTCGCCCTGAGCGCAGGCGGACAAAAGCCGGCAGGTGCAAAAGGACTGCCCGTCGTCGGGATTTCCACAGGATCTTCCGGTACATCCTGGCGGAACATCATGATCGACGCCCTCGAGGAAGTCGGGGACGAATACAAGGCGGCCGGTAAAATCGCCGATTATAAGTTGGTGAACAACGTCACCAACGGGGATGCCACCGAGCAGGCCAACATTCTGCGGGATTTCATCTCCCAGGGTGTGGACATCATCATGGTGAATCCCAACTCACCGGACGCTCTCAACGGTGTGATCAAAGAGGCTCAGGAGGAGGGGATTTTGGTGGTTTCCTACGACGCCACCGTCACTGCTCCGAACGTACTCAACGTGACCCTGGACCACTACGCCTGGATGAAGAAGAACGTCGAGTTCATCTTCTCCACCCTCAAGAGCGGCAACGCCATTCAGGTCTACGGTTTGGAGGGACACCCGGCCAACAACGATCGCATCAAGGCCACCTACGACGTGCTCAAAAACTATCCGAACATCAAGCTGATTGCGGACACCACCGGCTACTGGGATCAGACCAAGGCTAAAGAGGTCACCACCCAGATCATCGGCGGCGGCCAGCGGATCGACGCGGCCATCGGCCAGGACGGCATGTCCTACGGAATGCTCTCCGCCTTCCTGGACGCCAACAAGCTGCCTAAGGTCATGTTCGGCGATCCCGGTACCGCCTTCTTCAAGGAGTGGAAGCGACTGCGCGAGCAGGGCGCCGACTTCAAGGCCTGTGCCCAGCCCAATCCTCCGGGAATCGGCGGCACCGCCTTTCGCATGGCACTGCAGCTGTACAACGGAAAAGCTTTCAAGTCCGGAATCCTCAAAGATGGCATGACCTACTACTACAAGGTAGGCATGTTCATCACCGACGAGAATTTCGACCAGGGCTGGGAACTGCTGAAGGACAAGCCGGATGATTACCTGCTCAGCGAAATCATGCCTGAAGCTGAGGTGGTGAAACTCTTTCAATAGCCTCCAGCTGTTGATTGAATTGTGAAACTGGAATAGGGTTGAGGGGGACGCCCCCCTCAACCCGTTTTATATCGTGGATGGATCGAGCACCATGACGGTTCTGGAAGCCAGAGGCATCAGAAAACACTTCGGCGGTGTCGTGGCTCTTGACGACGCCAATCTTACCTGCCGGCAGGGAAGAATCACCGGACTGTTGGGGGCTAACGGATCCGGCAAGAGCACCATGTCGAAAATTATCACCGGCGTGTACAGCGCCGACGCCGGAGAAATCAGATACAACGGGAATCCGGTTCGTTATCGCAACCCGAACGAGGCCAGAAAAGACGGGATCGCCATGGTGTTTCAGAACCTGAGCCTGGTGGCGGACCTTACGGTCTGGCAGAACATAGTATTGGGTGCGGAGCAGAGCAAAGGCTTGTTCTTGGATAATAGAGCCGCGGTGGATTTATCCAGGGAGATCGTCGATCAACTGCTTCCGGGCCTGGACGTCCGCAGAATGGTTCACGAGCTCAACCCGGGTGAGATGCAGATCGTGGAAATCGCCAAAGCCATATCGGAGAATCCCAGACTCCTAATCCTGGATGAGCCGACCGCGGCACTGGAGCAGGCTCAGGTGAAGAGCCTCTTCCAGACCATGCGGGCACTGGTGAAAAAAGGCGTGGCCATCGTGTTTACCTCTCACAGGCTCTGGGAGACCATGGAGATCTGTGACGATATGGTGATCTTCCGCAACGGCACCAACGTCGCGGAGCTTGATTTCAGCAAAGACAGCAAGGATCCGGAGAAGATCGTCAGCTACATCACCGGCGAGACCGGGAAGGAAAAGGTGGAAAAGACGCGCAGAGGGGGAAACGGGCAGGTAGTGCTGCGGGTCGAAAACCTGAACTACGGCAGCTCTCTGAAAAATGTGAGCTTCCAGCTCAAACGTGGTGAGATCCTGGGCATCGGCGGCCTGGCCGGCCAGGGGCAACATGAGCTGATGCTCGCCCTGGCGGGAAACTTCCCCGGAGTCACCGGTGATGTGGAGCTCAACGGTAAGAAGATCAAACTCAACAAACCGGCCAGTGCCATTCGCAACAGCATCCTCCTGGTTCCCGGTGACAGGCAGCTGGAAGGGCTGTTTCTGGGGCATTCGGTGTTTACCAACCTGATTTTCCCAAAGCTGGGCCTACGGGCTCAGCCTCTATTTACCCCTGAAAGCAAGTACAGGAAAGAGAGCGAGAAGATTGTCGATGTGCTGTCTATCGTGACCCACAATCTCGACATGCCGGTGAACTCCCTGTCTGGGGGCAACCAGCAGAAAGTTGTTGTGGGCAAATGGCTTGCCTTCGACACGAACGTGCTGCTGCTGGCCGACCCGGCCAAAGGGGTCGATGTGGGAGCCAAGCGGGACCTGTACGACTACATCGTCGCTGAGGTCACGGAGAACAGGATGAGTGTAATCCTGTACGCCAGCGACAATGAGGAGCTGGTCGAGTACTGCGACCGGCTGTTGATCATGTACGAGGGACAGATCGTGGCCACCCTGGAGGGGGACGACATCAACGACGACACCATCGTGGCCACCTCCATGCGCGTTGAAGTAGGGAAAGAAAGGTGAACAACAAATCCGTACTGAAGAGACTGATCGCCAATCCTGATTTTTCCAGGCTGCTCATTCTGATACTCATGTTCGCCCTGACGGCTGTGCTGCAGCGAAATTTCTTCGCCATGAAGTCCATCGTGCGGAACATCAATTCCTTCACTCCCCTGATCCTGATGACCATGGGTCAGGCGGTTGTGATCATCTCCGGAGGGCTTGATCTGTCCGTCGGCACGGCCCTGTCCCTGATGACCTGCGTACTTACCTCGGTGATGAAGGAAGGCGTCCCGATCACCGGCTTGTACGCCCTGGTGGTGACCTTCCTCGTAGCCATGGCTATCGGTGCAGTCAACGGCATCGGCATCGGCTACCTGAGGATTCCGCCGGTGATCGTAACTTTCGCCACCTCCTTCATCTGGCTCGGGATCGCTCTTTTTCTGCGACCCACGCCCGGGGGAGAGACGGTGGATTGGTTCCAGGCCTTCTACAAGATCCGCAATATCGAAGCTGCACCGGTAGATCTGCAAAACTTCGGAGAGATCATCCCGCCGGCCTTGATCCTGGTCCTGCTCGGCTGTCTGTTATGGTGGATCATAAGCAGAACCAGGACCGGACGCTACATCTATGCAGTGGGCGGAAACAGCCAGAGCGCCTATGAAACCGGAATCAATACGGCCTGGGTTCAGATGAGGGCCTGCATGATCAACTCCGTGTTCATCTTCCTGGCCGCCCTGTTCTTCGTGGGGCAGAACCGCTCCGGAGATGCACGCATGGGGGATCCCTTGACCCTGAAAGCCATCGCCGCGGCGGTGGTCGGAGGAATCGCCCTGACCGGGGGCCGGGGCAGCGTGTATTTCGCCCTGATCGGTGCCCTGATCTTCAGCTTCGTGAGCAAGATCATCTTCTTCGCCAACATTCCCAACGCCTACCAGACCCTGTTCGGCGGGCTGATCGTCATCATAGCCATCGCCGCTTCCCAGCTGTACACGCTGTCCAGCAGACGAGCCACGGAGGAGAGCAAGCTTACATGAGCGGGCTCAGTCGCTTTCAGGACGGCGCAGTCTACAAGGCCGTTGATCGCTACAAGAAGCTCATCATCGCCTTCCTGCTCATCATCTTCCTTTTTGTCCTGGGAGAGATCGTGGTGGAGACCTTCTTCTCCGTCGGTCAGATCCTGCTGACCATAAAGCTGGCCTCCTTCATTGCCCTGTTCGGGCTCTGCCAGATGGTGGTGATCGCCTCCGGGGGAAGCGGTCTGGATCTTTCGGTGGGCTACATGGCCACGATTACAGCGGTGTTCACAGCCGCCATCATGGACGGACAGAACGCCAATATCTGGCTGGCCATCCCGGTGGCCTTGGGCCTGGGAATCGCCGTAGGCCTGGTCAACGGGGTGCTCACCGCCTATGTAAAGCTGCCCCCCCTGGTGGTCACCCTGGCCATGGCCAACATCCTGCAGGGGATCATCAATGTCTATACCGCCGGAAAGAACATCACCGGCAGACCATCCCCGGTACTGCAGATCATCGCGGCCAAATCCTCCGGGATGTTTCCCAACATTCTCTTCATCCTGCTGATCGTGGCCCCGATCGTCATGATCATCATGTACAAGACCAAGTGGGGGTTGAAGCTCTTCGGCTCCGGCGCCAATGAGACCGCCGCCTACCTGAGCGGGGTCAACGTCAAGATGGTGCGCTGCACCGCCTTCATCATCAGCGGCACCCTGGCCAGTCTGATGGGCTTGCTTCTGATCGGGAACATGGGCATCGCCTTCAAAGATATGGGCTCCAACTACGTCATGCCCAGCATCGCCGCGGTGGTCGTGGGCGGTGTTTCCCTGACCGGGGGGGACGGGAACTATCTGGGGGTGATCCTGGGGGCGATCTTCCTGCAGACCCTGACGAACCTGCTCGTAGCCCTGGGTTGGGGCGACGCGGGTAAATGGACGGGATTCGGAATCGTCCTCTTCGTGCTGCTGATCGTCTACGTGAGCAACCGCCGCCGGCGGTAAAATCGCAAACTGCTGCAGGTACCTTACAGGTCCGGGTTGGGCATCATGAAGTCCCGGATCAGGCTGGACAGCTGCTGGCAGCCGGCTGAGAACTGCCGCAGGGTCCTCACCGTGGGGCCG
>CP070696.1:2754385-2760985 GCA_020353535.1 Spirochaetaceae bacterium
GGACGACAAGCGATGCGCTCCATTTGCCTCCGGAGAAGTTTTCGAGCTTGGACGCATGGTTGAGCAGCGCATCCATGCACACTCCCAGGAAATCGACCATATACATTTCGACAACCGAACGCAGACCCGCCATGGCGGCGGCCACGCCGGCTCCCAGGAAGTGGCTCTCGCTGATCGGTGTACCACGTACCCGCCTTGGCCCAAAACAGGCCAGCAGGTTTCGCCGCAGCAGCGGAACATCCTCGCCAAACACGATTATCCGAGGGTCCCGGGTCATGGCCGCAGCCAGGGCATCATCAACAGCCTGAGCGAAGAACATCTTCTTCATGAGAGCCGCTCCCCGGATACCGAGGCGAGTGCCTGATTGATCTCCCTCTCAGCTTCCGCCTCCAGTTCCTGCAGCCTTTCCGGGTCGGATAGTAGAGCCTGGCGTGCTCTCAATACCGGATCGTTTGCCGTCTCCCGACGGGGATCACGCAGCGTCGAAAGCACGGCAGCAACGACATCCTTGATTCCGGCAGCGCGCTCGCGAAGCGCACCTCCGCCGGATTTCAATAGGGATTTTGTGAGTGGGACGGCGATCCCGGGTATTTCCCTCAAGGGTTCGCGCACCATGCGTAAAAGCGGAAGGCCCAGGAAATTACCCTCGAAATGCACACAGCTGGCCTGCAGGAAGGTTGGTCCCCCACCCGAACGGGCTCGTTGGATCGCCGGGCCAACGGCTTCCGTCATCTCCCTTGCATCGAGACCGTCGGCCTCAACAGTTGGAACGCCCAGCCCTCGCGCTCGATCCTGCAGACTTCCCACGGTGAAATTTCGGGATTAGTTCGTGATGGCCCATCCGTCATCCTTGCACACAAACACGACTGGCAAGCTCCAGACGGAGGCCAGGTTCAACGATTCCATCAACATGCCCTGGGGTCCATCGCAGCTTCCCCGAAAAACGCAACAACGATCGAACCAGGATTCAAATATTGGGGGTGCCAGTGCAAATCCCGCAGCGCACGGTCCAGACGCACCCACGATCTCCGACGATGCAACCAGAAGTTCTTTACAATACAGGTGCATATGCCCGCCCTTTCCGCCACACAAACCATCCGGATGGCCGAACAGCTCCCGCAGGATCACTATCGGATCCACACCGCGCATTAGCAAAGCTGCGGTACCACGATGGTCCAATGCCATAGCATCACCTTCCCGCAATTGAGAAACAACACCGGCGACGACAGCCTCTTCTCCGGTGCCGAGATGCATTTCTCCTGAGATACGCCCTTCATGCCAGAGTCTTGCGATTCCCTCCTCCAGCAGGCGGCTCCTGAGCATGAGGGTGTACAGTGACCACAGATCGGCGGACATTCGAACCTCCTGAAACGTTGGAGAACACACTAACGCAAATCCAGGCAAACGACAAATGTACCGAGCCGCTGGCCGCGCACCGCTGGTCACTGGACCGCGCACCGCTGGCCGCGCACCGCCGGCCACTGGACCGGGCGTCACTGCCGTGCACCGCTGCCCTCCCGTCGGCAGACGGACAAACCGCCTGTGCCGATGCGCTTGACCAGTAGCGAGAGGGGATGCTATTGTCTTGATTGTATGAAGGTCCTCGTAACAGGGGGGGCAGGATTCATAGGCTCTCACGTCGCAGATACTTACCTCCAGGCAGGACATGAGGTAATCATCGTCGACAATTTGAGCACAGGCAGTACCCGGAACATTCCCAAAAAAGCGAAGTTCTATCTCCTGGACATCGGTACGCAGGAGCTGGACAAGGTTTTCGCACTGGAAAAACCGGAAATCGTGAATCATCATGCCGCCCAGATCAGCGTCACCGTCTCCACCCGAGATCCGATGCAGGACGCCAGGATCAACGCCCTGGGGCTACTGAACCTCCTGGGGACTTCAGTACGGCATTCCATAAAAAAGTTCATCTTCATTTCCACTGGAGGTGCGATCTACGGAGACACCGAGGTCATGCCTACTCCGGAGGAGCATCCGCCTCAACCCATTTCCCCCTACGGAATTCATAAATTCCTGGGCGAGCAGTACCTGCGATTTTACGCAGCACAGTACGGACTGAAGTACACCGTACTTCGCTACGCCAATGTATACGGTCCCCGTCAGAACCCTTTGGGAGAAGCGGGAGTTGTGTCGATCTTCATCAACACTCTCCTGAAAGGAGAGACTCCCACGGTTTTTGCCTATCCCGAGGAACCGGAGGGCATGCTGCGGGACTACGTATATGTGGAAGACGTTGCCAAAGCCAACCTGCTGGCCGCGGACCGTGGTACCGGAGAGCTTATCAACATCGGCACGGCAATTACTACCACAACCGGAGCTCTCTACCAGGCAATCAGCTCTTTCTTCAGCAATTCACCGGAGCCGAAGCACGGAGAGGCAAGGCCCGGAGATCTGCGACGCAGCTGTCTGGACATCCGCAAAGCGAATAAGATCTTGGCGTGGAAGCCTTCCGTCGATCTTAAGGAAGGGCTTTCCAGGACGGTGAATTTTTTCTCTTGATCGGAGCGAAAGGGGGAAACGTATGCCGCGAGTTTTAGAGCAGGAGTTGGTCTGCCCAACCTGCGGACGCACAGAGAAACCTCCGGAGTGTCATGGAAAATCCATGGAGTTCGACGGATCGGTTTTCTTCTGCTCCAGCTGTCACAAGGAGATCCGGATTCCGACCTGCTGCAGTGCTCCCATGAAGCTACGCAGAAAGGTCCGGGATATTCGAAAGGAGCTGTTTGGACTCCTATGATCTCCGCGATTCCTGAACAGATCGGGATCCTCGCCTGTCCGGGCGCTGCGGGATTTGCCGCGAAGTTGATCGCCGATCTGGAGGAGGTCTCCCAGCGCAAGTATCGCCGCAAAGTCGGCTATCTGGCTCAGAAGTATGGCATCAGCCGGGAAGAGCTGGTTAGACGGATCAACCTCACCATGGACCTGAGACCGACCACGGTGGATCTCAATCTGCCTGTCGATCAGTTTCGCCCCTCCAGCTTCAGGGTACCCGTTCAGTACACCCGCTTCGCCAACGGGGAGTACAAGGCGGAAATTCTCACCGCCATCCGTAATACGGATGTGTACATCGTCCAGGATGTAGAAAATCATTATCCGATTCCGTTGAACCGGGGAGATGAGGAAAAGTTCGAACTGTCGGTAAACGATCACTTCTTTTGCCTGTTGGTGACGATAGATGCCGCCCTACAGGCTGGAGCCAAACGAATCACGGCCGTGTTGCCTACCTATCCCTACGGTAGGCAGCATAAAAAGCAGGGGCGGGAGGGTTTGACAGCAGCGCGCTTGGGGCAATTTCTCGAGTTTGCGGGGGTGGAACGGATCATCACCCTCGATATCCATTCCAAGGAAATCGAGAACACCTTCAATCGACTGCGCCTGGAAGACCTGCACGCCTCCTATCAGATCCTGCGTGCTCTGTCGACGGTTGTTGATCTGAAGAGCCCGGATCTGGTGATCATCTCTCCGGACACCGGTTCGATCGTGCGCAACAAATTCTACGCCAACACGTTGAGCAAGTCCCTCGGCATGCTGTACAAGGAGCGGGATTACACCCGGGTTTCAGAAGATGCCCGGCACAACAACATCACCAACGTTCGCCTGCTCGGCTCTGTGGAGGGAAAAACGGTATTTATGGCCGACGACATGCTGGGGACGGGTGGTACCATGCTGCGGGCTATGTCCACCCTTAAAAGCATGGGGGCGGAGCGGATCATCTGCGCTGTCAGTCTGCCCCTGTTCAGCGGTAGGGCGATCGAAGCCTACGACCAGGCCTATGGGGAGGGATTATTCTACCGCTTCATCGGTACCAACGCCGTGTATCACGATTCCAACCTGCTCGGTCGGGAATGGTACATATCGACGGATATCTCCTACCTATTTGCCCGGGCTATCTACCGCCTGCACGCCGATCGCAGCGTCAGCTCACTGCTGGACAATAAAAAAATCATCCAATCGATGCTGGATAAGAGTACAAACCCAGATCCTGAGTAAGCGTCGAAACAAAATCTGCAGGACGACAATTAAATCCTGGACCGGGCGCCTGCCGGAGTACCGGCACCTTCGGATCGGCCGGGCACCTTCGGCACCACCACCCTGGCGTACCACCCCGGCGGCCCCCCTGGGCGGATCCCTCTAATCGGTAAGCTCCAATACATCCTCGATATGGTCAAGCAGCTCCTCCAGGTCGTTTTTTTGCAGCTCTGCCATGTGGGCTATCCTGAAGGTTTTCTCCTTCAACGCGCCATAACCGTTGGAGATGGTGAGTCCCCGCTCGCCCAGTTTTCCGTTGAGATCCTTCACGGATATCTTCCGAGTATTGCTGATACAGGTCACCGTATCGGAAGCGTATTCCTCCTTGGGAAACAGCGCGAAGTACCTCTTTGCCCAGGCACGTACGTAATCGGCCATCTCATGGTGACGGGCGAAGCGTGCATCCAGACCCTCCTGATTCAGGATCCTATCCAGGGCGAAATCCAGAGCAAAGGTGTGGGATATCGATGGAGTGGAGGGATACTGAAAGTTCCTTTCCTCCACATACTTCAACAGCAGGAGCATGTCGAAGTAATAGCCCCTGTTCCCGATTCCAGACGCACGTTTTTTGGCCTTTTCGGAGACCGAGGCCAGACTCAGTCCGGGGGGCAAACCCAGAGCCTTCTGGCTGGAGGTAATGCAGATGTCGATTCCCAGCTTGTCCACCTGGATCTTGGCTCCTCCAAGAGAGGATACCGCATCGACGCACCAAACCACTTCCGGATACTTACGAATCACCTCAGCCAGTTCTTCGAGGTGATTCATCACGCCGGTGGAGGTCTCGTTATGGGTTATCGTGACCACGTCGTATTTGCCGGTGGATAGATACTGATCCACGGTCTCAGGCCTGATGCCCCCGCCCCACTCCTCTTCGTATTTGTCCGCAGGCACACCGTTACCTAAGGCAATTTCATGCCAGCGGTTGCCGAAAGCACCCACAGAAAACACGATAGCCCGCTTGGCGGTGGTGCAGCGAATCGCCATCTCCAACAGACCGGTGCCGGAAGAAGCGGACAGGATGATCGGGTTGCCGGTGTACATCAGCTTCTGTAGTTTTTCGCTGACACTTTTCTGAAGCGCGCTCCACTCCGCGCTGCGATGCCCGATCATCGGGGTGGCCATCTTCTGCAAGACTCCCTCATCGACCTCGACGGGACCGGGGATAAACAGTTTCTTATGCGACATGGGTATCTGTTCTCCTATATGATTTCAATTTTGTGAATACGTGCAATATTTCACGGTTTATTTAGCATGGTCAAGTGCCTCCCGGGGATAGGCCTGGCCCGTGTAATGCTCGAACTGAGCTGCTCCTTGGGCAAACAACATATCCAAACCGGACACGGTTCGGCAACCCGCAACCTGAGCTCGTTTGCGAAAGACGGTCACAAGCGGCTGGTAGACCAGGTCGTAGACAACCTCGGCACCGGAGAATCGATAGTCGGGGAGGGGATCACCTTCGGTCTCGGGTTCCATACCCACCCCGGTGGCCTGGACGATCAGATCGCTGTTCTCCCGAATCCTGGCCAATCCTTCCCCACCGAACCCGCTCCATTCGCAGTCGAAGAGCTCCGCCAGGGCTCTGGCCTTCTCGATCGTACGGTTTATGATCAGCGGGCGAATCCCTCGGCTTCGCAGGGCATACACGACCGAGCGAGCCCCGCCTCCTGCACCAATGACCGTTGCCCGGGTTTCGGATTTCAAAAGGTCCGGCACTTCGGCTGCCAGAGGAGCGAGGAAACCCTCCACATCGGTATTGGTGCCGAACCATCCACCCCCTTCGCGGCGGACAACGGTATTACAGGCGCCGATCTTCTCGAGAACACCGTCCCTCTCATCCAGGTGGGGCAGCACCGCCTGTTTATGGGGCATGGTAACCGAGAAGCCCCGTATGTCCAGCAGACCGGCCACACGGAAAAAGGAAGGCACATCGTCCACCAGGAAGGGAATGTACACCCCGTTCAATCCGAGAGCCTCATAACCGTGATTGTGGAACTCGGGAGACCGGGAATGGGCGATGGGTTGGCCGATGACCCCACAGAGGAAGGTATCCCGGTCCTGTTCGCGGAAACGGTACAGTTCAACCAGCTTCTGCGGATCCAGGTGCCCCGGAGCCGCAGCCTGGGTTTCCGATACGGAACAGAACGTGAGGAAGCAGCCCAGCTTGGTAGCCAGGATGCGGCTGAACAAGCCAAACTCACCCATACCGATCAGGATCTTTTCCTCACTCTCAAGCTGCCGGTAGGCATCGATCAGCCTTGGGAGGTCTTTGGTGCTGCCCGGCATAACAGCCGCTTTCGGGATCTCCGCCGGACCGCGAGCCAGGTTTCGGCAGCGTTCGGCCAATCGTTCCGGTACGCCCCTAAAATCATAAAGAGAGCGGATCACCCGTCCTCCGGCACGGATCACCGCCTCGTCCAGAGCCGGGTCATCCAGGTCCTCCTCCAGATCCACGTAGGCATAGCCGCCGGGAAGGGAACGGGCAAGCAGCCTGCGGCGGTCAGCCTCCTTCCCCTTCCATTTGCCGCCGTCCCGCTGTCGCCGTACGGCCAAAAT
>CP070696.1:2761085-2879795 GCA_020353535.1 Spirochaetaceae bacterium
CCGCTCGATGATGATCGTCAGAGAAATCAGGGAACAGGCGAGGAGCGGCCACATGATCGGACCGCCCCTCGACATGATCGCACTAAAAGCCTCCGTGTTGCACTCCTTTCATCGATTTCTTATGCAGTTTCCTACTACCGTACATTTTAGTACCCATACGAACCGCCAATCTTCCACGAACGTCCGGCCCCAGGATAGTAATAGACATCGGGATCGAAGCCGTACCCGGTCGAGGCGTAAACCGCGTCCAGGACATTGTCCACACCAAAATAGATCTCAAAATTTCCCGGTAGGTATTCGGGATTGTAACGTATAAAGAGATCCAGGAGCCAATAGGCATCGAGCTTTGCCAGTTTGTTCTCGTAGTCGCCGCCGGAATACACATCCCCCACGTAGCGACCGGATGCCCCGAAGCTTAGGTCCAGCGGCAGGTGCAGAACAGCTTCAGCAGACCCCCGGTGAACCGGTACCAAGGGGATACGCTTACCGGAGTTTGGCCCAGCGCGGAAGGTGGCGGCCGTGTAGGAATAGCTGGCTGCCAGCTCCAGCATGCGGGCGAACTGCAGGCCAAGTCCTGACTCGACGCCGAGATGACGGGTCTCATCGAGATTGACGTTCAGCAAAGCAACTCCATCATATGCTATCTCGTCCTGCATCTCCAACCAGAACAGATTTGTGGACAGCTTGAGCAAGCGGAATAACTCCACCTCTCCGCCCAACTCCAAATTGTAGCCTTTTTCGGGCTGAAGATCCGTGTTGAATGGAGAGGAGATGAATGGGGAATCGTACAAATTGGCGATCTCGTCGACAGCCGGGTAACGGAACACTGTTCCGTACTTCGTCCAGAAGCGGGAGCCTGCCCCTGGGCTCACAAACAATCCGATCTGGTAGGCAAGATTCTGAAGGAGGTCGGCTTCGTCGATCGGAGTTCCGGTGATCGTCCGGACCGCGATCCGGGCGAGCTCGTAACGCAGTCCCCCGCTCAGCGTGAACATAGGCAGTATCGACAGCTCATCGGTTAAATAGGCCCCCAGGGTTGCCTTGGTAACCACGTTTTCCAAATCCAGGCTGCTTCGAGCCACGTCTGAATAGGTTTTGAGGTTGAGACGATCGAGGTACCCGTCGATCCCTAGGATCAACCGATTGCCCGCCAGCAGATCCATGTCAGCTCGCAGCTTCGGGGTCACCGCCATCGTGTTTAACAACAGATCCGAGAAGCTACTCCAGCTGGTTACATCGCTTTCGATGAACTTCATTCCGTAGCTAAGATTCCCGTCCATGAGCCAGCGATCGCCAGGTCCCAGTGCCAGGGCCAGATCGGCATTCAGGTATTGATTGTTCGACTCATCGGCCGGATAGAGCGACTGGGTTGGATCGGCTTCGAACTGGGAGAGCGTCAGTTCACCGGGAAGCTGGTAGTAGAGCCGGCTGTATGAAAGGGCCAGGGAGGAGCTGAAGGCATCGAGATCCAGGCCTGCACGGACACCCCCGCCCATCGAGCGATAGGCGGAACGCTCCCGGAATCCGTCTGTGGCGCTGTGCTCGGCATTGGCGGTGATGCTGACCGGGCCTACCGAACCGCTGACCTCTGCGCGCTCTTGGTTCTGGTTGAAGCTGCCGTATTGGGCGGAAACTTGAAATCCGAAGCCGTCGGCTGCCTGTTTGCGGGTGATGATATTGATGACTCCCGCCACGGCGTTGTCTCCAAACAGAACGCTCGCACCTCCCCTCACGATTTCGACCCGCTCGATGCTCTCCACCGGGATTTCCAGCCAGTTGATGCTGGCCATATCGGGACGGTTGAGCCGCCGTCCGTCCAGGAGAACGAGCACGCGGCTATGGGAGTTGTCCCCGAAGCCGCGCATGGTGATCTCAGCCTGGGCGGCATTGCCTGAAAAACTACGAAAATGGATGCCCGCCAAGTTCTCCAGAGCGTCGACCAATGTGGTTTGACCGGAAGCAGAAAGTTCTGCGGCCGTAATCACCGAAACGTAGGCCGGGGTTTCTTCTGCCGGTTCTTCTACCCGGCTGGCCGTGACTATGACCTCGATGTCGGATTTTTCTTCTTGAGTCTGCGCCGTCAGGCTGACGGCGACGATGCACACCAGAATCAGCGTACATGGAATGATCTTTTTCATGGAACCTCCCTGCACTTGTTGTGCCTGTGTTGATGCGTAAACACGGGCGGTTAATCCTGGGAGGGCAACAAAAAAAGCCTTCGCCGGCTAAAGGAAGCTCGAACCGAAGACTTCTAGTCTGGTTGCCTCATCTTCATAACCGCGAACGAATGGAGCTGCTTGCCGCGACGCGGAATCACTCCAGATGAGCTTGAACGGAACCGTCTTCTGGCTGCCGGATCTACCTAATCTCCCAGCCTTCCCATCCGCCTTGTTGAATTGTGCCTGCGGACAGTGGC
Source organism: Spirochaetaceae bacterium (assembly GCA_020353535.1). GTDB lineage: Bacteria > Spirochaetota > Spirochaetia > SZUA-6 > DRHE01 > JAFGQJ01. Next base: position 2,763,502 of record CP070696.1, read on the forward strand.
GACCCATGGGATTTCGTCCCCGGATACAGCGGCGCGACCGCGTCTGAATCTCACAGACTTCCGGGATCCCGTTCAAATATGATAGCTGTGGAGTCTTTTAAGCCTATAACCTCCTTGTTCTCGGACAGTAGAGATTGGAATGCGGGTATTCTCACACGTTTTTTTTGATCTTGTCAACAAGCATTGAAAGGCAGTCAACAAGGGTGTTCACACCCGGCAAATTTTATATAAGATTCTATCAGAAGAACTGGTTTGAGTGAATCCGCAGAGACGGAGTGAATTGTGAAGAAGTTGCTGTTTTTATTCCTGCTGCTGATCGGCGGCGCAATGACGCTGCAGGCGGTGGAGATCCCCGTGAGTATCGCCATGGATGAATCCCTGCCCTATCGGAAAGAGTTTCGCTACTACCTGGTCAGGGCAATCACCGACATCGAGAATGTGAAGATCGTGGAATCGGGTCAGGGGGATTGGTTCCGCATTCACGTTCTGTTGGTTGAGATGAAGTTGGCAAATGAAGTTTCGCTTGGTTATGCCATCAGCTTTTCGATCGTCGAGATCCCTTTTTATCTGCACTCCTACATCTTCGAGAACATCGATGCCGGTAAGAGGCAGGAAGTTACGGATAAACTGATTAAAAGCACAGTCTTCTATCGTGGTTCAGATATGATCGTTGTGGACAAAGCAAGCCTGGAGTCAGGAACAACGCGGATCCATACTTCCTTGAAGAAACTCATAGAAGAGCGGATCCGAAGCCAGTCTGAGTAATGCGCGGACACCTTCAACCACTCGGCCTTTCCAACATCAGCATGGTCTTCCCTGCTCTAAACAGGCTCACCCGCCCGGTGGATTGAGAGATCACGACAGCGAGTGCATCGGTTACCGCGGTGATCCCTGCAGCAGCTGCATGGCGGGCTCCCAGACCCGAAGGGAGAACCTCCAAGGCGACCTCGGGACGAAGGTAGGTTCCCGCCGCCTGCACAACTCCGTCGCCGCTGATCAGGAAGGCTCCGTCGATGGTGGCAAACTCCTTCAGCGTTTCCTCCAGGCTGGGATCCAGGACACTCTTTTCCTCCTCCGTGTATCCCTTAAACGGATTGATCACCAGCTGCCGGCTCATGGTTCGAACCTGTTCGAAATCACCGACTACGAATATCGTCCCGATTGCCTTTCCCTCCCTGCCCTCCCGTGCGATTGATGTGGCGATTTGCAGAATCCGTTCCAACACTGCCGGGGCAACATCTCCGAGCAGATCGGCGGGGTAGGTAGGCAGGAAGGTCGGTAACTCCTGGGACAGGTCGATGACCATCAGGGAGTCGAGGACACCGGAATCGGGATGCCCGAAAAGGCTGACAATACGGTCCTTCCGGGAAAGAAATCCATGACTCAGGGAAAGAAGCAGGGCAAGGTCGATCTGGTTGGCGCGATTCAAGCCGGAGAAAGGGAGGTGGATGATTTTGTGCGGGAAGGACAGCTGGTTCGTATCGATAGGCCTTCGACTGGTGACGAGTAGAAAGGTCGTCTCCGATTTCAGCGATCGAAGGGGATCGAGATTTTGGAGTGCATCCGTGTTGAGAAGAATCGCTTCGGCCCGGACCTCCCTTGCCAAATCGAGGGCATGAGACAGGATAATCGTATTGATACCGGTGGTTCGAGACGGTGCGATCATTCGGGTGAGCGCTTCGGGTTTGTGGAGGATTTCGTAGATTTCGGCCACGGAGGTTGCGGAAAGTATGGCCCGGCGGCTGGATTCGGAACGGAACGTTCGAGCCACTTCGGCCAGAAGCAGAATATGCTGGTCCGCTCGTCTAGCATCACCGAGGATGAGAATGAGCAGATGAACGGGATGCCCGTCCGCTGACTCGTATTCGATTCCCGCCGGGCTCACCCCTATGGATACGATGAAGCGATCCAGATCGGGCAGGCGGGCGTGAGGGATGGCAATACCTGGAGCCACCCAGGAGCTGACTACACTTTCGCGGTCCTCTACCGCCTGGAGGGTTTTTCGGAGGTTCAGGGAGGTCACCTCCGCACAGGTGCGTTCAACCAATTCCCGGATTGCGGGAACTTTTTTTTTCTGTTCTATGTAAAATACTCGATCTTGACTGAGATAGTCCTGCAGATTCATTCACTGCCCATGGTAACCGTTTTGGCCTGTCTTCGGCAATTGAGGTGAGGGTATCAACCTTCAGGTGTGGACAGTGTGGGTGGAGCTCAGAACACGGATTGCTTTGGAGAGGTATGTGTCTTTGACAAGGAGGTAATCTGTATTAAAGGTGGAGATGACGAACGTGGGAATGCCCGCTTGCGCCAACGGAGCGGTAAGGCTGGCTATTATTCCGATTTCCTCAAAAGGTAGAGGACCCTGCACCTGCAGTGCCCGCCATCCCGATTCGGTTTCCGTCTCGGCGGGGGGGTGGCCGTCCGGGCAGACGATCGAAAGCTCCTCCGCAGTTCGCGTCACTGCGTAGAAGCTGCCGGCCAGCGCCCATCGGGGAATCGGAGTGTCTTTGGGGAGCCGGCAAATCGCCAATCTGTCAGGAAGAAGGATCAGTTCCATTGACTTTACCCCTGTCATACGGCTACGAAACCGAAGATCAGAATGGCTGCTACGATCAGGGAGAAGACCACCATCACGATTCCGAGGCTCGGCTCCCAGCGAAACTTCCGGACTTGGTCGGCGATCGATCTTCTGAAATAGAGCTCTTCAGGAGGAGTTTGTTTTCCGCTCGTTCCCAGGAATACAGCCAGAAGTACAGCCGCTGCAAGCAGGACAATCGTAGCGATGACCCCTTGGATGTTCTGCCAGGAAATCGGCACCCGCCTGATGGGAATCGGCAGTTCCGAAGCTGCCGTGAAACCGGCCAGCAGAAACAGGGGGGAGTAGATGCTTGTGCCGGCGGCGAACAGAACCGCGGCGACGAAACCCATGGGGAGTTTCCAGAGGATGTCGGGAAATGCCGGGGGGAGCAGGGTAAAAAGTAAGGTGGGCATCAACACCTGCAGCCTGCCGCGGCGCAGCACCCAGAGATTCTCCGCCGCCCCAAACACGAAAAGACCCACAATCCCAATCCCGCCAAGCTCGAACAGGCGACCCGGACTTCCCGGTGCCGCCGAGAGTATGGAGGAGGGCAGAGGTATGGGAAGCACGAGCGAACCAAGCGTCAGGAGCAGGCTCCGATAAAACATGCCTACCAGAGCCCCGATCGCAAGCGGCAGGAGAACCGTACGCACGGAGAAATGGCGAAAGCGAAAAAAAACGAGTGGGTTTGTCTTTTTGGGGATTATGAACCAGAGGATGGGCAGCAAACCCGCGAGCAGAGCCGGAATTACTCTGGACATAAAATCGGGTTGGAAGCGGAACAGACTTGCGCCTAGACTCAGGCCGGCGGCCAGGACAACGAAAGCCAGGACCATCCAGCCGAGGGGTTGTCCGTTCAAGGTTTGGGTTCGCCTGCGAGGCACAATCCCCTTATTGCTATCCACGCCTCTCTTGAAGGCGAGCAGCCGATTGGCGACCGCGCTACCTCGAAACCAGGCCGCCCAGGCGCCGCCTTTTTCCACCGAATCCTCGTCAACAGCAGGCAGGGTGGCTTGGAGAAAGAAGCTGTCTTGACGTGACGAATCACTGCCGTCCCGGGAATGAAGAATCAGAGTCGGGGTCTTTTGACGGCTCAGCATTGCGTAGCGCAAACTTCTACGCGATTGAATCAGATCATGATTCAACGCTTCTGGTCGGAAACCGGTAGCGAGGATCTTTGCCAATCCTAGAGCATGGGGCTGGGGAAGCTTAGAACTCCAGAGGTCTTGAAGCATCGATACCAGCAGCTTTTCCCGATCTCCGTTGTGATCCGCCTCGTTGATGATCGTGGCAAGTTTACGGGTGGTTGACCGGCTCGAAGATGGATCCCCCAGACGGAGATCCGGCTCAATGAGAACTAAGGAGGTGATGGAGTCCTGTCGACGAGCCGCGACATCCAGGGCAAGCGGAGCCGATCCCAGATGAGCCAGCAGGTGAAAGCTCGAGGCGCCCACATGCCGCTTTAATGGATCGATGTGATCGCTTAAAAGGGAAGCGTAGGATCGGTTTTCAAGAGGCTGGGGATTTCTGGACGTCCCAGGAAACTCGAGGTAACACACGCGAAAGTACTCCTCGAAAGTGTCCATCAAGCCGTGCATCACGTCGTGGGGAAGCGATGGGTGGGCGGGGAGGACGATGACCGGTGCCCGATCTTCCCGGGGACCGACGCACTCTACCCACAGCTGTCCTACCTTGATTCCCCGACAACCTAGAGAGTCCTCTACCAGGGCCTGGTATGCCGCCGGGTACTCCTGGGGGAAGAGCCTTCCCAAGCTCAGGGGAAAGGATTTTTGACAACGGCTGCAGCGGATCCGCACCGTTTTTCCTTTTGGAAGATGGTCCGGTATGCGCACGCCTCCGCTGAAGCTGCAGGAGGGACATCGAAATCGCATCGCCCCCACATTGATGATTTTCCTTGTTTTTGTCAAACTCCGTATATGGCTGGAGATCAGAGGCCGACGCGATTCTCCCTGTTGATAAAACCGACCTCCGCGGACTGTAATCTGGCTTGTACGTACTGCTTCTACCTGCCAAAAGCCGGTCTCTATCCCCAGAGCTCGCGGCATCGCATGTCCGATAGCACGCTGAAGCATATCATCTCCAAATACATGGCGACGGATCAGGACACCTACTCCTTTGGCTGGCAGGGTGGAGAGCCCACGCTGATGGGAGTGGATTTTTTTCGAAATGTCGTGGACCTGCAGAGCCGCTGCGGCCGTCCCGGTTCGATAGTAGCAAATGGTCTGCAGACCAATGCCACGCTGATCACAGACGAGTTGGCCCGTCTGCTGGCGGAGTATCACTTTCTCCTGGGTGTCAGTCTGGATGGTCCGGAAGAAATCCACAACACCTACAGAAAAAATCTAAAAGGAACGGGTTCATATAAGCGGGTCATCGAGGGGATCGGGCTGCTCAAAAAGCATCACGTGGAGTTCAACATCCTCATCGCCGTGAATGCCGCAAACGTGGAAAAGGCTCGCGAGATCTACAATTTTCTTCTGGATCTGGACATCCGCTTTCACCAGTACATCCCCATCGTGGAGTTCGATGACCAGGGCGGCCCATTACCCTTTTCCGTCGACGGATCGAGGTGGGGTGCCTTTCTAAAAGAGCTCTTCGAAATATGGTATCCCGATTCAGGGCGGGTATCGGTTCGTCTCTTCGATGCCATCCTCACCTATCTGGTGGAAGGTTCGCCGATTCTCTGCACCATGGGAGAAGATTGCCGGCAGTACTTCCTGGTCGAGTACAACGGGGACATCTATCCCTGCGATTTTTTTGCAAGCCCCGAACTGCGGCTGGGTAATGTGCTGGATACGGACTGGAATGCGCTGTTGGAATCACCCGGCTACCGGGTCTTTGGGGAGCAAAAATCCGATTGGAACGAGATCTGCGCTTCCTGTGCCTTTCTCAAGCTCTGTATGGGGGATTGCCTGAAGCATCGTTTCTACGGTGCTCCCGGGCTTCAATCTGATCCCCGACGGTTGAGCTGGCTGTGCTCCGGGTGGAAGGATTTCTACCAGACCTGCCTTCCCGCTTTCCAGCGCATCGCCCGCCGCATCCAGCGGCAGCGCAGCCGGGAGCTGAATACGAGGCTGGCGTCCTCGGCCATTCGATCCTCCGAAAACAAAAGATGAAGACGATCCTGATCGTCAATCCCCAGGCGGGAAGACGCTTTTTTCTCAATCTCCATCTCCCGCAGGTCATCAAGCTGTTGGAACGCCACGGTGTATCCTTCCGTGTGTTCTTTACCCGCCATTCCGGACATGCGGCAAATCTGGTACGGCGCTTTCGGGACCAGATCGATTGCGTGCTGGTGTTTGGTGGAGACGGTACGATTCGCGAAGTTGTAAAGGGTCTGGAGGATAGGCCGCTTCCGATCGGAATCATACCCTTCGGCACGGTAAACGTCCTGGCCCTCGATCTGGGAATCTCCCTCAATCCGATCATCGCCACGACAAGCATCCTGGCCGGACACACCCGCCGGATTGATGTGGGCTACGTGAACTCTGAGCCATTTCTGCTCATGGTATCCACCGGTCTGGATGCCATGGCTGTCCACACGGTGGGTCTGCGCTTCAAACGCTATCTGGGGCAGATGGCCTATGTGCTGGGAATGATCTGGTCGGCGCTGACGGATCGGGTCCGGAGAATCCAGATATCCGTGGAAGGGCAGAACATCACCGACAGGGGATATCTGGCCATCGTCTCCAACTCGCGTTACTATGCCGGACCCTACACGCTTGACGAAGATGTCCGTATCGACGACGGCATTCTCAACGTCATCCTTTTCAAGAAAAGCGGCATCCTCGACACCCTCCGCCTGCTTATAAACATCCTTGCCAACAGGCATCGCATGATGCCGGATGTGTCATTTTATTCGGGCAAGGTCATTCACATACGCTCCCGAGGGCGAATCAAGATGCAGATGGACGGCGATAAGGCGCCTTCGCCGCCGGCTCGTATTTCAATACGTGAGCGCTTCCTGCCCGTCTTTGTGCATGGAGAGGAGAAGAGGCCTGAAGGATTGGAGGCGGTGAAGACAGTATTGGCCAATGTGTTCACCCCATCGACGACAAAGTTCATTCGCCGATGATTTTCACCAAAACCCGCTTCCTACGCTTTCCGTCGAACTCGCCGTAGAAGATCTGCTCCCAGGGGCCGAAATCCAGCTTACCGTCGCTGATCGCCACCACCACTTCCCGTCCCATGACGCTGCGCTTGAGGTGGGCATCGGCATTGTCTTCGAAACCGTTGTGACGATAACGGGAGTAGGGCTTCTCCGGGGCCAGCCCCTCCAACCATTCCTCGAAATCCTGGTGAAGCCCCGATTCGTCATCGTTTATGAAAACGCTTGCGGTAATGTGCATGGCGTTGCAGAGGAGCAGTCCTTCCCGAATACCGCTCTCATTCAGAGCCTTCTGTACCTCTGGAGTGATATTGATCAATTCCCGTCGTCCGGACGTGCTGAACCACAACTCTTTTCTGTAACTTTTCATAATTTTACCTTGCTCTATTCCGACCATCTTGTCAAAGAGCCGCGGGCTGGAGTCGCGGCAGCACCGCCGCCGCTGGAGACGGACTGTACTGAAGAGATGGTTGTGAAACAGGCGCAATTTCAGGATACTGATCTCAGGTGGGCGTTTTCACCATGGACCTGCAGGTGCTATACGAAGATAATCACATTATCGCCGTGAACAAGAAAGTCGGAGAGCTGGTTCAGGGCGACCGAAGCGGCGATCCCTGCCTGATCGATGCGCTGAAGCGCTACCTCAAGGAAACCTACCACAAGCCGGGGAACGTTTTCCTGGGTGTCGTACATCGTTTGGATCGACCTACCAGCGGTGTGGTCCTCTTTGCCCGTACGAGCAAAGCTCTTCAGCGGTTGAACACGCAGTTTCGTGAAAACCGGGTCCACAAGCTATACTGGGCCATGGTCAAGGTTGCTCCACCGAAACCCTCGGATACCCTGATTCACTATCTCCGGCGCAATACGACCCAAAACAAATCCTACGCAGAGGATAATCCCGTGGAGGGGCACAAGGAAGCTCGTATGAGCTACCGGTGGGTCCTGAGCCTTGATCGATATCATCTTCTGGAAGTTGAGCTTCACACGGGCCGTCACCACCAGATACGCGCTCAACTCGCTAAAATCGGTTGCCCGGTCAAAGGGGACCTGAAATACGGTTTTCCCCGCTCCAATCCGGATGGTGGGATTCATCTTCACGCGCGGGCAGTGTGCTTGGATCATCCGGTTCGGAAGATCCCCCTTCAGATCACGGCCGATCCTCCTGCCGATCCGATCTGGGATGCGGTGCTCCAGCGGTTGGCAGAGAGCAATATATCGGTAGCCGAACAATTGCCGGACCTTCGACAGCCCGACGCTTCGGGAATGTCGGTACCCCGAACCATTGTCGGGTCTCCGACAGTCCGACGTTTCGGCCTTGCGCCGGGGGAGAAGGGGTAGGTATACTCTCCAAAGGAGTGATTGCTTGGAGCAACCGATTCGTTTCATTCTGAATGATGAGTCCATCGAAACCGATTTGCATGGCGGCACGGTGGTTTTGGATTTTCTGCGCAGGCATCGGCGGCTGACCGGTACCAAGGAGAGCTGCCGGGAGGGGGACTGCGGTGCCTGTGCGGTTTTGCTGGGCGAGTTAGCGGTTGACGGACAAGCGATTGTCCAGTACAGGGTGGTGAACTCCTGCCTGCTTCCTCTGGGAGACATCCAGGGTAAACACCTCGTGAGCATCGAGGGAATCAATCCCCCTCGCGGGGGCGAGGATGCGGTGGATACGGTTGCTCTGACGCCGGTCCAGAGCCAACTGGTAGTCCATGGCGCCATTCAATGTGGATTCTGTACGCCCGGATTCGTCGTCTCTCTTACAGGCTATTTGCTGGGCCAGCGACAATGGAGTTTCGAGGGAGCGGTGGATGCCGTGGCGGGGAACATCTGCCGCTGTACGGGCTATGCGTCCATCAAGAGAGCGATCGTCGATCTGTTGGAACAAGTGACGGGGAGTTCCCGTTCGGGGAGCTCTGCGGATGCGGCGGACCGCGGGCGGCTGGAGACCCTGGTAGCCTGTGGGGTGGTACCCGCCTACTTCCTGACCATTGGCGAGCGGCTGCGGACGCTGGAAGCGCCGCAGCGGCAGAGGCGGCGTCCTGCGGACTACACGGTGGTAGCCGGGGGTACGGATCTGTTCGTGCAGAAAGCCGAACAGCTGATGGAGGAAAGCTTGAGCTTTGTTTCCGGCGTTTCGGAGCTCCGGCAGGTTCGCGAGGAGAGCGATCGGCTGTACCTGGGCGCCGGCATCTCGATGGCGGAGGTGAAGGAGCTCCCCGAGCTGAGGAAGCGGCTGCCCCAACTTGCCGATGCCCTGCCCCTGATTGCCTCCGCACCGATTCGCAATCGGGCCACCCTGGGCGGTAACATCGTAAATGCCTCACCGATCGCTGATTTCACGGTGATGCTACTGGCCCTGGGTGCTGTTCTAGGGCTGAAAAACGAAAAGACTGTCCGAGAGCTTTCGCTGCAGCGCTTCTTCCGGGGATACAAGCAGTTGGATATGGAGCCGGGAGAACGTCTGGAGTGGATTGCCCTGCCCCTGGAGGAGGGGAATTTCAGCTTCGAAAAGGTATCCAGGCGCCGCTATCTGGATATCGCCAGTGTCAACTCCGCCGCTTGGATCTGCCATCGGCACGGCCGCATCGAAAAGCTGCGCCTGGCAGCAGGAGGGGTTGCGCCCATTCCCCTTTATTTGGCTCAGGGCTCCGCCTGTCTGGAGGGTCAGGAGCTCGGGGATGAGCTCCTGGAACAGGCTTTGGATCGGGTGCAGGAGGAGATCTCCCCCATCAGCGATGTGCGGGGAAGCGAACGGTACAAACGCCTGCTGCTCCGACAGCTGCTGCTGGCCCACTTCATCAAGTTCTTCCCGAAACGTATCCATGCCGAGGTGTGGGCATGAAACACAGCGATCTGGATCTTCACGCCCGCGGCCAGGCCCGCTTTGTCGACGATCTGTCCGAACCTGAGGGGATGCTCTACGCCGCCGTGTTTCCCTCTCCGGTGGCCCACGGCAGGGTTACCCGGCTGGACACCGAAGAAGCCGGGAAGAGCAGCGGCGTGCGTGCCGTGCTCACCTCCTCCGACATACCCGGGACCAATCAGATCGGAACCCTGGTCGCTGATGAACCGCTGCTGGCCGAAGAGGTGGTCCATTATGTCGGGCAGCCCGTAGCCCTGGTGTTGGCCGAATCCGAAGCTGCAGCCAGGGCGGCGCTGGCGAAGATCGGACTGGAGATCGAAGAGCTGCCGGCCGTATTCGATCCCAGAGAGGCTCAGGAACGGGGCGAGTTGATCGTTGCCCCCCGCACCTTTTGCCTGGGAGACGTGGAGGCAGCCTGGAAACGATGCGACCGGATCATCGAGGGGAGGGTGGACACCGGCAGCCAGGAGCACCTGTATCTGGAAACCCAAGGGTCTCTGGCTCTGCCGGCGGAGCGCGGGGGCGTCAGGGTCATCTCCTCCACTCAGAGTCCCACTGGGGTCCAGCGGGTAGTCGCCCGCATCCTGGGATTGTCCATGCACCAGGTGGAGGTGGAGGTGATGCGTTTGGGGGGCGCCTTCGGCGGCAAGGAGGATCAGGCCACGGCCTGGGCGGCTCTGGCCGCGCTGGGCGCCGTGCTCTGCGGGAAGCCGGTGAAGCTGGTTCTGCACCGCCACGAAGACATGGTCTACACCGGCAAGAGACATCCCTATTCGTCGGACTACTGCATCGGCCTGAGCTCCAGCGGCAAGATCCTGGCCTATGAGGTGGAATTCTTTCAGAACGCCGGCGCGGCCGCCGACCTGTCCCCGGCGATCCTGGAGCGCACCCTTTTCCACTGCACGGGCAGCTACTTCGTACCCAATGTGAAAGCTACCGCCTACTGCTGCCGCACAAATCTGCTGCCCAACACCGCTTTCCGCGGCTTCGGAGGTCCCCAGGGAATGTTCGTGATGGAGGCCGCCCTGTTCAAGGCCGCCGCCGCCCTGGGTGTCAGGCGAGAAGAGCTCCAGGAGAAGAACCTGCTCAAGGACGGAGACACCTTTCCCTACGGAATGACCGCCAGAGGCTGCAGCGCTCCGGCCTGCTGGCGGGAGGTGAAGTCCCGTTACGACTATGGGAAAGCGGTAGAGCGGGTCGAGGCGTTCAACAACAGCCATACCCTTTCGAAAAAGGGGCTGGCCCTCATGCCGGTCTGCTTCGGGATTTCCTTCACGAACACGGTGTTGAACCAGGGAGGAGCCCTGGTGCACGTGTACACCGACGGCAGCGTCAGCGTCAGCACCGGGGCAGTGGAGATGGGTCAGGGGGTCAAGTACAAGATTCTCGAAGTGGCTGGGAGGGTGTTCTCCATAGACAGGCGGCGCGTCAGGGTGGAGAGCACCAGCACCCTGCGGGTGGCAAACACCTCCCCCACCGCCGCTTCCACAGGCACGGACCTCAACGGCAAGGCAACGGAAATCGCCTGCCGGACGATCCTGGCCCGTATCAAAGAGGTGGCGGCCCGGGAGCTGGAGCGGGAGGATTCCGCCAAGGTGGAGATCCGGGAGGAGCAAATTTACTACGATGGAGAAAAAACGGATCTCAACTGGGACCGCCTCATTCCCCGGGTCTACACGCGACGGATCAATCTCTCCGCCCAGGCTCACTATGCTACACCCGGGATTCATTTCGACAAGACCCGGGAAAAAGGAGAACCCTTTTCCTATCACGCCTACGGAACGGCGCTGTGTGAGGTAACCGTGGACTGCCTGCGGGGGATCTATGAAATCGATGCTGTCAGAGTGGTGCACGATCTGGGGCCAAGCCTGGCTCCCCAGGTCGACCTGGGGCAGGCCGAAGGGGGGATCGTCCAGGGCATCGGCTGGCTGACCCTGGAGGAGGTGTCGTACTCGGAAGAGGGCAGGTTGCTTACAGGTACACTGAGCACCTACAAGGTGCCGGATATCTATCACACTCCGCGAGAGCTGGACGTTCATTTCCTCGAAGACAGGGAAAATCCATTGGGTGTATTCAACTCCAAGGCGATCGGAGAGCCTCCTCTGATGTATGGAATCGGTGTGTACTACGCTCTGCTGGCGGCGATCCAGGCCTTCCGCCCGGACCGGGATATTCCTATAGTCGCCCCCCTGACACCGGAGCGGGTTCTCATGAATCTGTACGAGGATCGTTTCGCCGAGCTCAAGGGCTTCGCGGCAAAAGCGAAGAAGACCGTATCACGGTGATGGCATGGGATATATATTACTATTGCAATAATATTTAAGATCTGGTAGACTATTTCCCCGGATCTGATACATCATCGCAGGATAATTCTTTCGATTCATGATTGACGGTTTTAAACTCGGTTATATGTGAGCGGAGGTACGTGGGCTGGTTGCAGCATCGATTTATCCGACGAATGCAGGAATACGCTGCAATCGTATCTCTGGCCGCTTTTCCCTGTCTTTTGTCGTTCTGCGCAGGGGATGAGGTCATGGTGGAACCGAAGAAAGCAACTATCACACCTTGGTCGCAGTGGTGTACGTTCGAGGACAAGCGGATTCATTATATAGATACCGCTGCTCCCCGAAACGGGGACACTCTTCTAATCATCCATGGCTACCTGGGGTCAACCGTTTCCTTTCTGGATCTGATCGACACCCTATCCGGAGATTTCCGGGTGGTGATGCCCGATTTTCCAGCCTTCGGAGCCTCAGAGGCGCCGCATAGTACCTACACTATGGAGTTCTACCTCGATTTTCTCGAAGCGTTCTCGCAAGCGGTCGGTCTCGATCATTATTTTCTGATGGGTGCCTCCATGGGTGCAAACATAGCGGTTCATTACACCGTACTACATCCGCAGCAGGTTCAGAGATTGATCTTCCTCAGCCCCTTCGGTTTGAAAGACCAGGCAGGGAGGATGGCCCAGATCAAGCGCTGGGATCCGCTGTTGCCGCTGGCTGCCTCTCTGATCACAAAGAGGAATATAGAAAGGTGGCTGCTGCGCTCGATCTACAACGACGATCGGGTTACCCCGGAGCTGGTCGACGCCTACTGGAGACCCTTGACCACTCCTGAAGGCCGCCGGATTACCGTGGAGATCACCCGGAAGATCGTGGGCCGTTGTTCGATGGATGAGCTTCTGCCGCAGATCGGGCAGCCGGTATTGATTCTGGTCGGTTCAGAGGATACACTGATTAGTCTCAAGGATCGTGAAAAGTACTCCGAACTGCTCGCTGATGAGCAGCTGGAGATAGTAGAACGAAGCGGGCATTTTGTATATCTTGACTCGCCCGATGTTGTTTCCAACAAAACAGTAAGATTCACCAGGGGAGGCATGTAGCAATGCAAGGTTTTTCTCTCGGATTAGATATCGGTTCGATTTCCGTCAACACGGTGCTCATCGATGATGAGAGAAATGTTGTTGAGAACCACTATACCCTTTGTCATGGGCGTCCCTTTCATGCCCTGCATGAGGTTCTAAAGGACCTTTTAAAACGTCATCCGGTGGAGGCATTTGAACGCATAGCAATTACAGGTACAGGGGGCAAGCTGGGCAGCGAGTTGATCGGAGGCTACTTTGTCAATGAAATCGTGGCCCAGTCCAGCTCGGTCGCGGTATTTCATCCCGAAGCCAAGACCGTCATCGAGATGGGCGGGGAGGACTCGAAGCTGATTATTATGAATGCCGAAACTGGGAATGAAGTATCCCAGCTGGCGGATTTCGGCATGAATACGGTGTGCGCCGCTGGTACCGGAAGCTTCCTCGACCAGCAGGCAAAACGAATCGGCGTTTCCATAGAGAACGAGTTCGGTGAGCTGGCCCTGAAAAGCGAAAATCCGCCTCATATTGCCGGACGCTGCAGCGTATTCGCAAAGAGCGACATGATCCACCTGCAGCAAATCGCCACACCGGTTCATGATATCGTAGCCGGTCTCTGTTTCGCCGTAGCCCGAAATGTCCGCAGCAATCTGGCCAGAGGCCGGGACCTGGAAACGCCGGTTGTTTTTCAGGGCGGGGTGGCGGCGAACGCAGGTGTCGCCAGGGCGTTCCGGGAAGTGCTGAAACTCAGAGACGGCGAGCTGATTATCCCGAAGTTCTACGCCTCTATGGGTGCCATCGGGGCGGTGTTCCACGTGCTGGACAGTCCTCCGGAGGCGGATCTTTCCTTTCATGGACTAATCGCTTTGGAAAAGTACATCGAAGACCCGACCGTGAATCTACCGCATTGGCAGCAGCTGGAGCCTTCCACAGCCAAAGGGCTCAAAGAGGTGGTATTCAATCCCCAGCCGGGGAAGCAAATCGATGTATACCTCGGCGTGGACGTCGGATCATTAAGCACCAACGTGGTTCTGATCGACGACCAGACAAACGTGGTTGCTCGACGCTACCTGCCCACAGCCTCCAAGCCCCTGGAGGCCATTCGTAGGGGACTTTCTGAGATCTACGAAGAGGTGGGGAAAGCGGTGGTGGTGAGGGCAGCCGGAACCACCGGCTCCGGCCGCTATCTGACCGGTCATTTCATCGGTGCTGACACGATCAAGAACGAGATTACAGCTCAGGCTACGGCGGCGATCTTCTATCATCCGGAGGTGGACACGGTGTTCGAGATCGGCGGTCAGGACTCGAAGTACATCAGCATCGACAACGGGGTGGTCGTGGATTTCGAGATGAACAAGGTCTGCGCTGCCGGTACCGGAAGCTTCCTGGAAGAGCAGGCGGAGAAGCTCGGGATCAAGATCGTCGATGAGTTCGGCCAATTAGCCCTGGGTGCGAAGAGACCCTCCCGCCTCGGCGACCGCTGTACGGTGTTCATGGAAAGCGACCTGAATTCCCACCAGCAGAAGGGAGCCAACAAGGAAGATCTAATCGGCGGACTGGCCTATTCCATTGTGCAGAACTACATCCAGAAAGTTGTGGGAGCCAAGCGCATCGGGGATCACATTCTCTTTCAGGGCGGCGTGACCAACAATCCCGCGGTCGTGGCCGCCTTTGAGGCGGTGACGGGCAAGAAGATCACCGTTCCGCCGCATTTCGACGTTACCGGCGCGATCGGAGCGGCTATGCTGGCCAAGGATGAGGTTCGCAAGAACGGCAACAAGACGAACTACAAAGGTTTTGAGGTCAGCAGGATCCCCTACACTATGAGCCGTTTTACCTGCCAGAGCTGTGAGAATCATTGTGATGTTCACAAGGTGGTGATCGAAGGGGAAAAGCGGGCGCTGTTCTACGGAGACCGCTGTGACAAGTACCAACCCCAGGGTGTCAAGGATGAGAAGGAGAGGCGAAGGAGGGAAATCCCCAATCTCTTCGAGCTGAGGGAACAGTTGCTCCTTGGCGATTTCAAGGATGAGCCGATTGATCAGGAGGTGGAGACGAAGACCACCATCGGCATTCCAAGGGGGCTGATGATCTACTATCAGCGCTTTCCATACTGGCGCACCTTCTTCGAGCAATTGGGTTTCCGGGTGGTGTTGTCCCGTCCATCGGACCGTCCCCTGGTCACTCAGTCGTTGAGCATGTTGGTGGCGGAAACCTGTTTCCCCGTGGAGGTGATGCACGGACACATCCACGATCTGCTGGAAAAGGATCCGGACTACATCTTCATGCCCTTCGTGGTGGATAATCCGGCGGATGATCAAAACCCCACCATCAACTACAACTGCCCCTGGATCCAGTCCTACCCGTTCATGATCCGGGGGGCAATGAAGGGAGAGAAGGCGGCGGAGAAATTTCTGGTGCCCACCCTCCACTTCCGCTATTCCCGCAAGAAGCTGGTTCGCGATCTTGCGGAGTTTATGCATAAAACCTTCGCTATCGATACTAAAGCTGTCGACCGGGCCATGAAGGCGGCGGAAAAGGCCCAGGCGACCTTTGAACGAGCCCTTCTTGAAGAGGGTCGGAAGATACTGTCGGACCTTCCCAAAAACAGGACCTCCGTGGTTGTGCTCGGCCGGCCGTACAACACGGGAGATCCGGAGCTGAACTTGAGCCTGATCGAGAAGCTGATCGATCTGGACGTGCTTCCCATTCCCCTTGACTTTCTACCCCTGAAAGAGACAATCGAGGAGATCTACAACGATTACGACATGATGTACTGGCCTAACGGGCAGAAGATCCTGGCCGGTGCGCGGATGGTGGCCGGGGAGGAACTGCTGCACGCCGTGTACATCACCAACTTCCGCTGCGGTCCCGACAGCTTTCTTTCCCATTACGTCCGGGAGGAGATGCGGGGCAAACCCTATCTGCAGCTGGAGGTGGACGAGCACAGCGCCGATGCCGGTATGATCACCCGTTGCGAGGCCTTTCTGGATAGCCTGAAGGGCGAAGCCAAGGCGGAAGCCCTTTCCAAGGAGTTCGCCCCCGTATCGCTATACAGGGCCTCTCCATCCAAAGGACGGACGATCTACTTCCCCTACATGTGCGATAGCGCCTACGTGCTTGCCGCCGCCTCCCGGGCCTGCGGCCTTGACGCGGAGGTCCTGCCCATGCAGAACGAAGTAGACCTGGAGTGGGGCCGGAAGTACACCTCCTCCCGGGAGTGTTTCCCCATGATCTGCACAACCGGCAGTTTCCTGAAGAAGCTTCACGAGCCGGGGATTGACCCGAGCAAGATCAGTTTCTTCATGCCCGCTCACGGCGGCCCCTGCCGTTTCGGGCAGTACCACAAATTTCAGCGCATCATCATGGAGAATCTGGGCTTCAAGGATGTGGAGATCGTCTCCCCGACCAACAAGAACTCCTACGCCGATTACTCCCAGGGGCAGGGAGTGAAGTTCCGTCTGATCGTCTGGAGGGGCCTGGTGGCAGCGGAAATCCTGGGCAAACTGCGGCAGGAGCGCAAGCCCTACGAGGCGGTGCCCGGGCAGGTCGAGGAGGTCTACAAGAAGTACCTGGACAGACTGGTTCGTTCCGTGGAAAGCGGAGCCAAAGACACCCTGGATGTGCTTAAAGAGGCGGGGGAGGCCTTCAGGAAAATCGAGATGCTCAATATCCCGCGAAAACCGGTAATAGCTATCGTCGGGGAGATCTTCATGCGGGACAATGCCTTCTGCAGCGGTTTTCTGCGGCAGCGCCTGGAGAATCTGGGCGCGGAAACCATGATGGCACCGGTCCGCGAGTGGATCGAACTGTCCACTGTACGCTATCGCGAAGAAAGCACCTGGCGAGGAGAGATCCTTAACGTGGTCAAGGCCCGGATCCAGGGGTACTTCCAGAACCAGATCAGTATGAAGTACGAGCACACCCTGGCCGATGCCATCGATTCGGATCGGGTTCTTCCGGTGGAGGAGGTACTGGAGCTCGGTGCTCCCTATATCCACAGGGACTACGTGGGCGATCCGCCCCTGGCGCTCGGTACCGCCGTCGGTTTGGCCAGAACGGGGATCTCCGGAGTGGCTGCCATCCTGCCCTTCACCTGTCTGCCGGGAACGATCGTGGCTTCCCTGTCCAGCGCCTTCCGCAGGGATCACGACGACATGCCCTGGGTGGATATCGCCTATGACGGTCAGGAGGATACGGGGATCGAAACCCGACTGCAGGCTTTCGTGCACCAGGCCAAGGAGTATGCCAAAACCAAGGGCTTGAACAAGCCCAAGGTGTGGAACTAGCCTCGAGCTTCGCGGAATCCCGGTTGACCCACTGGCTGGGCCGTTTCTATATTCAGGGTAGGGGGTATCAGCGTTCGATGGTCAATACGGAGCAGATAGCGGAGCAATCTGGGGGCCAGTTTGCCAGGCGTGGCGTCTCAGGCAGCAGGACGACTCCCTTCCCGGGCTCATTGCGCTACACAAACTTCTACCCTCTCTACAACGGCGCCAACGATCAGGTTGACCCGGTGCTGAGGGTCCAGCCGGTGCAGTTCCAGCGGATTCTGCCCCGCTACAGCCTTTCCACCAGCGAAACCCGCGACCTGGGCGTCGGCCCGATGTTCGACGAAGTACCTTCGATCTCCCTGCTCAGGGATGAGGCGTTCGGGCCTCCTGAGCGTGGAGCGGATGCGGTAAGGATTGACGCTGCGCCTGCCGGCCAGGTTCCGGTTCAAAACCGTGGAAACGGGCTTGAGCCTTGGAAGGGCAGGCAGGTCGACTTGTTCGCCTGATTGGCTTGACGATATCGGTATTGATCCAAGCAGCGACGACAGCCCGTCGTCATTACTGTTCTTCCTTGCCCACGAACAGTTGCCGATCCCCGGTTGGGGCAGGCAACAACTCCGCGTATTCCAGGCGAAGGTACTGGTTGTAGACAAACCAGCGGGGATCCGCCTCGGTTCTGGCCGTCAGGGTCCGGATCCCTTCGACCCGTATTTTATCCACAGCCGGATCGTCGATGCAGTTGAGACCGTCCCCCGCACCGCCCAGGCGATACAGCTCGTCCCGGTCGTCCGTCGCGTTGTATACGTAGCTGTACAGCTGTCCGTCAGATGCGGCGAAGATCGTACCAACGCACGGATTAGGAATGACGTGGTGCCAGACCTCGAAGATCAGTGCTTTCTCTTCGGGCCGTTTCGCTCCGGCCGCCGTATCGAACAAACTGCAGCCATCCAGCCGTTCCGGCGTCTCGATACCGCAGATTTGCAGGATCGTCGGGGCCAGGTCCAGCAGGGAGCATACGTCGTCGACCTCCCGGCCGCGCTGGGGAAATGCCACATCTGCCGGCGGTTTGATCAGCAGGGGAGCCCGCAGGACCCGCGGATTCAAATAGGCCCCCTTGTCGATCAGGCCGAGCTCTCCGTTCATCTCACCGTGGTCGGCAAGAAAAACGATCCAGGTGGAGTCGTATAGACCATGATCCTTGAGGCAGGTGAAGAGTTGCCCCAGCAGTTCGTCCACCAGCTCGAACTGAAGCTGATTGGCCACCCGATAATCGATTACGGTCTGCTGCTCCCTTAATCCCCAGTTCTTGCGGTACAGACGATAGACCCGCGGCTCCGGGCCGGTCGGCCGGAAGCCATTCTCGGCGAGGGTCGTGTAGGAAAGCGGGAGTTTCAGCTTTCGCCGAAGCTCCTCCTCTCTCTGCTCCATCCCGCCCGGTATGGCGAAGGGCTGATGGGGAGCAAAGAAATCGAGCTGCAGATAAAGAGGTTTGTCCGTATTCAGGGCCGGAAGGGCCCGCTCGATCAGAAAAGCCGGGTAGGTTGCCTGCTTCGGAAAAGACCGACCGTTTTGGGCCGCGATCCAGCCGCCGTAGAAGTTGCCTCGTTGGCCGGGAGATGCACCTTGTCCGTAGATGGACCGCTCGAAGCTGAAGGGTTCGAGATGCTGTTTTTTGAGAAAGGCGATGTACTGTTCGTCATCGTACCACGGCGGGGACCAGCGGTCCCAGGGTGAGTCGTTCTCACCGAACAGCTTGAGAAACTTCCGCGCCCCCACGTGGCACTTGCCGGAATGCCTGGTCTGGTAACCTGCCGCTTTCAAATACTCGGGGAAGAGAATATCCCGGTCCCGGAGATGAACCGCATGACCATCATGCCCCCGCTCGGCATTTGAAGTGATGTAGGAATAGCGGCCGGTAAGGTAGGCGGCGCGGGAGGGTGAGCACAGCGGGGAGGTCGAGAAGGCGTTTCGAAAAAACACTCCCTGCTTCCTCAAGGCATCCAGGTTCGGTGTATGGACCGGAACCATGGCTCGATCTTTGAGGAGAAACTCCTGGGGAACCATGTCGGCGGAGATCAGGAGGATGTTGGGCTTCGGCATGGACTCATCCCTGTAAAAAGGTCCGTGCCCGGTTTTCCCGTCCAGGTACATCTTATGCATGGAGCTCGCGTTCATGGGTATGCCTAAGCCTCAAGAATGCCTTCGATCTGCGACCGGCTGGTGAAACACAGTACCAGAGGTTGAGAGCGGTCCGGTTGGGACTGCTGCCAGGTCGTATATACGCCCTCTTCTGTCTGCAGCGACGTCGTGTAGCGGCTGCAGCCTGTTCCATGGGGGGATGTGAAGTAGGGCAGGGTGGTGGACAGCCGCTCGATGCGGGGAAAGATGTCGGCGGTACAGTAGGCTGCTCCCCCGAGCTCCTCGCAGGAGTAGCCCCGCGGACGCTTCACCGCCTTGCCGTGCTCCTCCATATTCCTCATCCCCTCCGCTCCGTCGTAGAAGTAGAGATAGGTCGTTGGCACCGTTTTGAAGATCCCGGTCCGCGGTACCTGCAGGATGCCGCAGATCCGGCTGACCGCCACGTCCCAGGTGAACCCGCGGGGAAAGAACGTATAGTCGATCGAACCGAACTCCTGCTCCCCTGCGCGTCGGACGGCCAGAGCCGTGTTGGAGCTGGACCAATTGAACGGATGGGTGCTGAACATCAGCACCGTATTTCCCCGCTCATCCACGTAGGCCAGGGGGTCCTTGAGGTGGCAGTACTGCGGGTCTGTTCCCGTCAACAGTGGCCGGATGTCAACGGGATCGAGAGCATCGATCGAAGAGGCGCTGATGCGGTCGATGCTCCAGACCCCGGTCCCCGGTTTTTGAAACTCCTCGTATCCTTTTGGGTAGGGAAGCCCTGTTTTTTCTGTCGACACGTAAAGCTCCACGCCCTCGGCCGTGGGCAGCAGCCAGCAGCGCTCGATCGACAGCACCTCTTTTACGGAGTAGCTCAGGTCCGCTTTGGAGAAGGAGAGGACCTTCTCGAAGCTCTTCCCCCGATCACGGGAGCGAAACACCGCCAACTCCGCGCCTCGTGCCCCAGCCTGCAGTCCCGTTCTGGAGTCCCCCGAGTTTCGATACCGGCCACACAGATAGAAACCGCCGTCCGGGCTCTCCACCATGTTCCCCGCCCCGAACCAGAAACCGGGGGCGCTTTTCAGGGGCGGGACCGCAATCTTCGCACTGTTCTGGTCAACGAGCGTTTTGGCCAGCTGCTCCAGTTTCAGCTCGTGCACCTTTGAAAGGCTCCCCATGACCATCCTCTCTTCGTTTGAGGTTTCGTTACCAAAATGATTCAACCTGTTTCCCCGCCGGCTGTCAATCCTGCGGTTTTCTGGGATGGGTTTTCACCACGCCGAGGTTGCCTCGGCGAGATAGGGGTACAAAAAAACCGCTAAGTCAACACAAAGGGAAAGAGGGCGTAGAACTCTGTCGCCTTGATCAGGTCCGAAAGTACGATCTCCTCCCGGGAGGAATGAGCCAGCTCCTCCTTACCTGGGGCAAAACCGATGGTGGGCAGGTCGTGCCGGCCGGCTGTGGCCACTCCGTTCGTCGAAAAACTCCAGAAGCCGCTTCTGGCTTTCCTGCCCAGGACCATCCGGGCTGTTTCCAGGCCGGCCTGAACCAGGGGATGCTCCTCCTCCATGATCCAGGTGGGAAAGTAGGCTTCCTGGCTGAACTTCGTGGTCTTCCAGCTGGTGCCGGCGAACTCGGGGACGGTGATCATCGCATCACCGCCGTTTTTCTGAACGATCTCCTCCAGTTGGGCCAGGGCGATTTCCCGAGTCTCGCCCACGGTGAGGCGTCTGTCGATGTGGATGCGGCAGTGATCCGGAACCGAGCAGAGGGAGGGACCGCGGCTGCGGATGTCGGAGACCGTGATCGAGCCCCGGCCGAGGGGTTGTACCGCCGCTAGGCAGCGGTCCAGCTTCTCGATGGCCCGCACCAGCGGATTCATTTTGTAGATGGCGTTGATCCCTTGGCGGTTGTGGGCTCCGTGGGCGGACTTCCCGGTCGTGATGATCTCCATCTCCATACGGCCCCGCTGTCCCCGAAAAACCCTTAGATCCGTGGGTTCGCCCAGGAGCACGTAGTCGGGCCGCAGACCCTCCTGCTCGATGAGATGCCGGAGGGGATAGCCGTCGCAGTCCTCCTCCATGACCGATCCGACCATGTAGATGCTGAAAGGCAGTCCGCCTTCAGGGTGAAGTGCCTTGAGTACTTTGCCGGCCATAAGGAAGCCCGCCATGGCGGATTTCTCGTCCACTGCACCCCGGCCATAGATAGTTCCGTCCACAATGCGCCCCTCGAAGGGGGGATAGACCCAGCTTTCCTCATCGGTAACCTGGACCGTGTCGATGTGAGCATCGTAGAGTATGGTCACCGGTCCGTCACCTATTCGTCCCACCGCGTTGCCCAGACCATCGGAGTATTGTTCGTCAAAGCCGTAATACTGCATCGTGTCGAGGATGTGTTCGACGATCTCCTTTTCCTCACCGCTGTAGCTGCGAATGCGGATCAGACGCTGGAGCAGATTGGCCAGCTCCTCCTTTGAACTTTCGACAGTGGACTGAATGCTTTTCAGCAGGTTGGGTTCCATGCTCCCTCCTCCATCGTGAACAAATCGGATTACGGGGCCTCCGTTCCCAGGCTCAGGGCGGATTTTGGGCACAGGGAACAGCACAATCCGCAGCGTACGCAAAGGCTTCTGTCCAGGAAAAACTCCTTGTCTTCGAAATGGATAGCCTGGTGAATGCAGGAACGCTCGCAGAGCAGGCAGAGGTTACAAAGATCGTAGTCGATTTCCGGAAAATCAGCCTCCCGCATATGCTCGGCTTCCGGCCGCTCCCGCCGATACAATCCGATGATCTGACCGACGTTGTCGAAGCCGTGGCTGTCCAGCCAACCCGAAAGATCCGCTGCCAGCTTTCCGTACACCTCCTGCCCTTTGAGCACGGCCAGGCTGCAGAGCTGAACCGCCGAAGCGCCGGCCATGATGTGTTTCACAGCATCTTCGACCCTGCGAATCCCTCCGGCTCCGATCACCGGCTTGTCGGTCAGGGATGCGATGGTCTCTACGTAGTGCAGGGCGATGGGTAGGATGGCAGCCCCGGACAACCAACCGCGGCCGTCCCGGCTCCCCAAAAGGGGCTGTCGGGTTTCGATGTCGAAATCCAGAGCCGGACCTACACTGTTGATGGCTACAAAACCGTCGACGATACCGCCGAGAACGTCAACCACTCCTTCCAGATCACTCATCCCGGGACTGAGCTTGGCCAGGATAGGAACGCTTAGATTGTCCTTCAAGGCCGAGGCCAGCCTTTCAAGATTTTCGGGATCTTTGCCTACGTAGTGAATGGAGAACTCCACTGCATCCGCCACTCCAGATCTTTCCAGCTCTTTTCCCAGCACGGCCAGTTCCTCGGCGCTGTAGCCGATAGAAGCGATAACGGGTACTCCGCTTTCGCGCACCCTGGGCAGTTCGCGATCGATGAAGTGACGATAGTTATGCTCGGACCAGAGCTCGGCGTTGAGCAGGCTTCCGGACAGGGGCGTAATGATGTTCGGGGTGGGAACCCGGGCCGCCTTCACGCTGATAGTTTTGGCCACCAGTCCACCCGCGCCTCCTCGCGCCGCCCGCAGCAGCATCTCAGCATCCGCACCTCCGGGTCCGGCAGCGGTCCAGATGGGATTGGGAAACTCGATGCCGCAGATCGTGGTTTTCAGATCAGCCATGATGATGGACTCCTAGTTTTTCGAACAATCGCGCGCCCTGCCTGGCCGCCAATCGTGCGGTCGATTCGCAATCGAGGCTGCGAAGACCGTAACCTGCCAGTAAGGCTCTGCCCTGCATGCATACAGTCCAAGCCGTGGTCTCCAGGATCCCGTAGATCAGATGTCCCCAGAAAGTCTCTCCCGTAAAGGGGGAGGGTGGTCGATAGTCCCAGATCACCAGGTCCGCTCGATCCCCAGGTTTCAGATCGGGATAGTCGGGGAAGAACGTCCGCAAGAAACGAACCTGGTCGAGGTACAGTTTTCGGATGAATGCAAAGCTCTCCGCGATCTCCCCGCCCTGGTGCCGATGTAGCAGGAACAGCTGTTTGATGGACCGGGAAGGGCTGGCGTGCATACCGTCCGTGCCGGCCAACAGGACGATGGGATTCGGAATTTCCGTATATCGACCCAGCCCCACGGCGTTATTCAGGTTCGAATCCGGATTCATGACCAGAGCGCAACGCCCCTTGCCAAGGGCTTTCCAGTCTTCCCCCTGCAGGTGAACCCCGTGGGCGAGAATCCCAGGATATTCGAGCAGACCCGCTCTCTGCAGCCGTACCGCCGCGGTACAGCCAAAGGTATTCCGGCTGTAGCGTTGTTCATGGCGATCTTCAGCCAAATGGATGTGTATTCCCACTTCCAATTCACGGCAGAGGGCGGCAGCCCGTTCCAGAGTCTGATCGGAGAGGGTGAAGGGAGCGTGGAGCCCCACCAACCCGCGGAGGTTCCCAGTGGCAGAGCGACGTATGAACCTACGCTGTTCTTCAAGGCATGCATCCGTCACCGCTCGACTGTGCCGGTCCGATGTCTCCAAGCAAAGTACGGCGCGCAATCCGGCCTCCGAGAGGATTCCGCCAAGCGCATCCAGGCTTCCCTCTATAAAATTCGGCGAGCTGTGGTGATCGAAGAGGTAGCCCACGCCGCTGCGAAGGGCTTCCATGGCCCCGAGGCGTGCGCAGGCGTCGACCATCTCCGCATCCAGAGCCTCATCGAGCTGCCACCACAGGTTCTTGAGAATATTCCGGAAATCCTGCATAGGGCCAGGCAGAGCCAGACCCTTGGCCAGCCGGGAGTAGAGGTGCTCGTGAAAATTGACCATCGGGGGTGTAGCTACTCGGCCTGCCGCATCGACATATTCAGCGTACCGCCTGCCCGGATCGGCAGCGAAACGGGAAGAGTCGCTTCCGGGGTCGTGATTTTGAAGGTAGCGGCGGTAGTCGGAGGGACGGATTTCAGCGATTTTGCCGTCGGCTATAAATAAATCACAGAACTCAGGCCGGACGGCCTCCTCATGCAGAGGACACAGCCAGATGTTACGGAGCTCATGGATGGAGGAGGGTCGATTTGCGCTACTCACGATAGAATCCTTCTCACAATCATCAATCGAACCTTAAAAGGACGACTACCTGCACTTCCGTCGCCGCAATACCAACGATAGATTGGAACCATCCAAGGCGTCAAGGAAGTGATGCCAGCAGAGGTCGGCCAGGCAGGGGAGGAGAAATCGGAGTTCGGCGGAAACGTACAGGAGCAGCCGGTTGGCTTCACAAATCGGAATATACTATACTGCCAAGCAGAGAAAATTGAGGCAAAATGAGGAGTTGGCCGTGAAAAGAGAGGAAATAGCTCCGTCTCAGCTTCGGCTCCCCGTGTATCGAAGCTGGTGTGACGAGGGATTCTTGTTGACCTGTGGTGACCACTCCACCGGCAGGTTCAATACGATGACCGCAGGTTGGGGCAGCGTGGGATGTATGTGGAAACGACCCATGGCTATGGTTGTGGTAAGACCGCAACGCTATACAAGGAAGTTCATGGAAGAATACCCGGATTTCACGATCTGCCATTTTCCACCGGAACACAGCGAAGCCCTGGTGTACTGCGGTAGCCATTCGGGAAGAGATGTCAACAAGATCGTCGAATGCGGGCTCACCCCCATCGCTTCGAAAACCATCGGCTCGCCGGCCTTCGATGAGGCGGACCTGATTATGGAGTGCGGCAAGATGTACTTCGACGATTTAGAGCCCCAACATTTTTTAGCGGAGTTCATCGAGGAGAACTACCCGAACAAAGACTACCACCGCCTGTATTTCGGGGAGATCAAGGCCGCGTTCGGTACCAAAGAATACGGCAGCTGGCAGACTACCGGATAAGGGAAAAGGATCAGGGGAGCGAGTATGAGGTTTTCGGGCTATCGCTGCAGCGTATGCGGCAGGGAATACGAAGAGTCCGAGGAGCTGTACCTCTGCCCAAACGATCAGGGCTGCCTCGATGTGGTTCTCGACAACGCCGTAATCCTAAAAACCACCACTCCTGAGCAGCTGGTTGATCCGGATCGCGAACCCTCGCAGTGGCGCTACCTGCCCCTGCTTCCGGTGGACGATCCCGGAGCTCGCGGCACGCCGCTGCGTCGTGTGGGCTGGACGCCGCTGTACAGCCTGCCGGTCCTTCGGGAACGGTGCGGGCTGACAGCGTTGTGGCTCAAAGATGAAGGCACCAATCCGACCGCCTCCCTCAAGGATCGGGCCAGCTCCCTGGTTGCGGTCAGGGCCGGGCAAATTGGTGCTGAAACCCTGGTAACCGCTTCCACGGGGAACGCGGGGGCGGCTCTGGCGGGAATGGCCGCCGCTCTGCAGCTGCAAGCGGTGGTTTTTGCCCCGCGCAGCGCCCCGGTGGCCAAACTCGCCCAGATGCTGGCTTACGGCGCTCGAGTCATACTGGTCGAAGGAACCTACGACCAGGCGAGCGCATTGAGCCGCGAAGTCTCTCAAAGCTTGGGCTGGTACTGCCGCAACACCGGATACAACCCCTTTACGGCGGAGGGAAAAAAAACGGCGGCGTTCGAAATCTGGGAAGCGGTCCGACAGGGACAGATCGAGCTTGCGCCGGGTAACTCGCTGACCATCTTCGTTTCGGTGGGTGACGGAAACATCATTTCCGGACTGCACAAGGGATTTAGGGATCTGAGCGATCTCGGCTGGCTGGACTTTCAATTCCGTATCTTCGGTGTGCAGGCAGAAGGATCGGCAGCAGTAGCCCGGGCATTTCGCAGCGGGGGAGAGCGGATCGAAGCGGTCCAAGCCTCAACTGTGGCTGACAGCATCTGCGTCGATATGCCAGCCGATGGTCTGCGCGCCCTGCGGGCGGTACGGCAAAGCGGAGGAAGCTATATCACGGTTCAGGACGAGCAGATCGTACAGGCGGTGGCAGAGCTGGGACGAGTCGGAGTTTTTGCCGAACCGGCTGCCGCCGCCGCGTATGCCGGTTGCCTGCTGGCTAAAGCTACGGGACAAATCGCCGCCGAGGAACCTGTGCTTGTTTTTTCTACCGGCAGCGGTCTCAAAGATGTCACTGTAGTACAAAGAGCAGTTCCACAGGCGCCGGTGATCGAACCCACCCTAGAAGCGGTGAAGCGGTTGTTGAAACTGTGATCACGATCTTTGATCACTCCGCCTGGGCGCGATAACCCAGAAGAGTTTGGAGCAAGGAGGAGAGACTATGGGCAGGGCCATAAAACGGGAGGACAACTCCTTCATCAAAGCGCTGTTGAAGCTCATTCCCAGTGAGATCATTGCGGTGTTCATCTTCCTGCAGGGAGTATTGCCTGATCGCCTGGTACCCCATTTGGTGATAAGCCTGCTCCTGGTAGGGATCACGCCGTTGTATCTATACACGGCCATGGGAGTCCGCTCAAGCGGGCAGCTGGCAGTCTCTACGCTGTCCATGGTGGTCTGGATATACGCACTCGGTCAGGGTCCTGTGCGTTTCCTCGAAGCTCCGATCTACGAGCCCTGGTACGGATCGGTCATCCTGGCGATCTGGACGCTTATCCCGCCGATGCTTTTATACCGCAGTAGGGGCGCGCCGTTAGATCCCGAGTAGTGAGAAAGGGTAGAGGAGCCGAAAATTCCAATAGGAATCGATGGAACTGTGAACAGACCAAATTTCGACGAGCTTAGAAGCATTCAGTTTTTCTCAGAAATGTCCAACCGGGATCTACGCATGGTGGCGCGCTTCGCTAATACCAAGAAGCACAGCAAGGGCGAGATCATCATCAGGGAAGATACGGTCGCCGACACCTTCTATATCATCCAGAAGGGCAAGGTGGCCATAACCAAAAAATTCGAGGATGGGGAGGAAATGGTTCTGGCAGTTCAGCACGACGGAGAGTTCTTCGGAGAAATGGCCCTCTTGGATCAGGGTCCCCGTTCGGCGAGTGCGGTTGCTTTAGAGTCTACGGTGCTGTTGGAAATCTCCCGAAATGATTTCGCCGTCCTGCTGAAGAAGGCTCCTCTGTTGGCCTATTCCATGATGCGGGAACTGAGCGCGCGGCTGCGGGGAACCGGGGCGCTTCTGATCAGCGAGCTGCAGCGCAAGAACCGTGAGTTAAGACATGCCTACAGGGAAACGGTGAACGCGGTGGTGAACACCCTGGAGGCACGGGATCCCTACACCCACGGACATACGGAGAGGGTTACGGCGATCGCTAAAAGTATCGCCTCGAGCATTGCTCTTGAGAAAGAGCTGGATGAGGACGATCTGTTCACCATCGAGATCGGCGCTCTGCTTCACGACGTGGGGAAGATCGGCGTGCCCGACGCGGTTCTGCGTAAACCCGGACCTCTGGAGATTCGTGAGATTCTGCAAATTCAGGAGCATCCGGCCAAAGGGAAACACATCCTCGACAATATCGGGTACCTCGAACAGGCGCTTCCCTGCATTTTGCATCATCACGAACGTTTCGACGGCCAGGGCTACCCCGAACAAATCGCCGGCGAAATGATCCCACTTCCGGGCAGGATCATCTCCGTGGCCGACGCCTTTGATGCCATGACCAGCGATCGTCCCTATCGAAAGAAGATGGACTACCAGAGTGCTTTTCGGGAAATCGAGGAAAATGCCGGTAGACAATTCGATCCGGAGATCGTAGAAGCGTTCGGCAAACTCCTGAAAAGCGGAATGATCGAGCAGCTGATCAAGGCAAAGAAAGCACGATCGGATATTGATTCCACCGCCGGCATAGCCTGATCCGGCAGCCCTGCCTCAGGTCTCTATTAACGCCTCGATTCCCTGAATAAGAGTGGCGACGTAGTTTCCAAGGTCGTCTACTTCGGATTTGGGAATACGAAAGCCGATGGCTCCCTCGTGTCCGCCGCCGTTTGAAATGGAGAAGATCTTCAGAACTGTTCGCAGATCGAGCGTTTTAAACAGATGGCTGCGGCGCAGGCGAAATTGAATCAGGTCGGATTGCTCCGGGGGATCGAAGTAGCAGACCAACCCCAACCATTTGCTCTCCTCCGCCAGGATATCAGCCACGCCCCGAGCCACCGAGACGATGGTGTCGTTATCGAACTCCCCGCTCAAGCTGTTTATGTCCCGCTCATCCAACACGACATAGCCGATTTTCTCGCTGAACCGCTTTCTCTCAATAAAGTAGTTGAAGCTCTTCTCCTCGTTTTTCGACAGCCTTTGGATCTCCTGAAACACCTGCTGCATGTCCGAGAAGTTGGTCCGGCGGGTCGTCTTTTGAGCGAGCAGTTCGTTGAACATGGCACTGAAGACCCTGTAGTACTCCTTCTCCCGCTCGCTTTTCAGATACATTCCCATCTTGGAATCCCCGATGATACCGGTCAATATGGCCAGAACGATATTCCTCGAGATGAGGTCGTTGATCTGGAAGCGCTTCAGAAGTCTTTTGTTTTCCTTGAGCCTGAGCAGAATATGGCCCACCAGCTCGCCGGAGGAGGAAGCCTCGGTAACCAAGCAGTACTCCTCCTGGCCGAAATAGGCGCTGTCGGAGCCGAGATGATGATCGATCTCTACCTTCAATATATTCTCGCCTTCGATGATCTTTCGGACCAGGGCGTCCGCTTCGATCATGGAAGGTTTTGCCGTGTCGAACACCACCACCGTATCGACGGGTGCGGACAGGGTATCCCCCTGATAGAGGATGGGGATGGAGTTGTAGGTGCAGATATTGAGCAGGTACTGGAAGTGTTCGTGTATCGGTTTTCCCAGATAAATACAGATATGCCTCGAGAATTTCGCTGCCAGCAGAGCAAAGGCGACCATGGAGGCGATGCAATCATCATCCGGGGTTTTATGGCCGAGCAGGAGAAATCCCTGACGACCAACAATTGCATTGATGATATTGTCGATAACGCGGTTCTTCTGCCGGCTGCCGGTGATCGTTGTTTTTCCCATCTCCAGGGAATACTATTATCGCTTCTCGGTAATTGCGCAAGGCTACGGGAGGAAAAGTTCGCTCGGTTTTCGAATACGCGTGTAAACGCTTGAAATACCGGGCCGTCGCGCTGCCAGCCGCTTATTCAGGTATAGGTTTTGATATCAATATTTCGTTAATGTTTACAGGAGAAGAACTGCATGTGGCGGAGTAACTCGCCAATACCTGCTCTTGGAAATCTGTTTTGTAGTCTTTCCATGAAATCGTTGCGGTCAACGATTCGCCGACCTCATCCAGAGTCTCTTGAACTGTCAGTTCAGGTACGAATTGATTGTCGTATCCGTCGGTTGTATATGAAAAATTGAACTCTTCGGAGTACGTGGAGGTTACGGGGATGGCGGGGGGATTTATTCCCGTGCTATCCTTTCGGGTTACGTTCGGATTCAGTGCAGTTGTAGGCGTGGCCGGCTCCGTATAACTGATCGAATATTTCACCGTGTAAGTAAACCGGCCCGGAACAGCTGCTATATTGCAGCTCAGCAGCGAAACTGCGAGCAGGCAACCGGCGGCCAGTAGAATGACTGCTGTGACACCGCTTCGTGAACTCATTTCCTACATAAATGTATCGTAAACCGGCGGGTTTTTCAAAACATCACGGAGTTTTTTTATCCGTGGCCGCCGCTGTAAGCGCCCGACCGTTTTGCCCCAGCGGCCCCGCTCACCCCCGGAGGCTTGCGAAAATCGAGCAATCGGTTTAACAATATCGAGACCCCCCATGCCGGTTGAGAAAGGAAGGTCCGTGCAATGATCGATCTCGAGGTTTTTCAGGATAAGCTGGAGCGCACCGTGGAGCGCGCTCGGGAGCGGAATATCATCATTCCGACCTTCGGGCAGATGAAAAATCCGGATCTCATCCCCCAGACCATAAAGCAGGAGCTGGAGGGAATCGGTCTCTGGGACCTGCATCCCCGCAATCTGTTTCGCATAACCTGGAAAAACGAACCGGTGGCCAATGGCGGAGGATTCGGATCTGTCAACTATATCGAGTTTCCTGAATCGTTGACCGGGGTACCGGCACGGATCATCGGGCTGGTGGGGAAGTGGTTTCCGACCGGGGCCCACAAAGTGGGAGCGGCCTTCGGATGTCTGGTCCCGCGCTTGATTACAGGCCAGTTCGATCCAACCTCCCAGAAGGCGGTCTGGCCCTCCACCGGCAACTACTGCCGCGGCGGGGCTTACGACTCAGCCCTGCTGTCCTGTGAATCGGTGGCCATTCTCCCGGAACAGATGAGCCGGGAACGCTTCGAATGGTTGTCTAAGGTTGCCGGGGAGGTGATCGCCACGCCTGGAAGCGAATCCAACGTCAAGGAGATCTTCGATAAGTGCTGGGAACTAAGGGAGTCCGGAGAGGATCTGGTCATTTTCAACCAGTTCGACGAGTTCGGCAACTATCTCTGGCACTACGACGTTACCGGCCAGGCAATGGCGGAAGTGCTGCAGCGGGAGCTCAATGAAGGCCAGAGCTACCATGGGATGGCGATCGCTACGGGTTCCGCCGGCACGATCGGCTGCGGGGATTATATTAAAGCACGCTATCCGGGCAGCCGTATCGCGGCCAGTGAAGCCCTCCAGTGTCCGACCCTGCTGGAAAACGGCTTCGGTGCTCACAGGATCGAGGGCATCGGGGATAAGCACGTGCCCTGGATTCACAACGTGAAAAACACAGACATGATCATGGCCATCGACGATAACGCCGTGGTGGGCCTGGCCCGGTTATTCAACGAGGATGCGGGGCGAAAGATTCTGCTCCGGCAGGGAGTTCCGGGCTCGCTGGTGGAAAAACTCGACCTCCTCGGTTTCTCCGGCATCGGCAATCTTCTCTCATCGATCAAATACGCCAAATACTACGAGTTGACCGGCAACGAGGCGGTTCTTACCGTGCTCACCGATTCGATGGAGCTGTACGCAAGCCGGCTCGGGGAGATGAGGGATAGCTTTGGAGCCTACGGTGAACTGAACGCGGCGGCGGATTTCGCCCGCTACCTCCTAGGGATTAGCACAGACAATCTGCAGGAGCTGAGCTACCGGGATCGGCGGCGGGTTCACAATCTCAAGTACTTTACGTGGGTTGAGCAGCAGGGCAAAACATACGAACAGATTATGGAGCAGTGGTATGATCCCGAATACTGGTCGGGCATCCAGAAACAGATCGACTCCATCGACGCGTTGATCGAAGAGTTCAACAGCAAGACAGGACTTCTATAGTTGTGTTCGAACCACTCTCCCTCAGCAGCAGCCAAGATGAACGCTGACACAAACCCCGGAGAAGTCGGGATCCGCTCTCTGATTCTACCCCTCTATGCACCCACGTTGTGCGTCATGTTCGGGTACGGGATGATTATCCCCGTGTTGCCGCTCTTTGCCCGTTTCCTGGGTGCGGGGCTTGGCCTCACCGGTGTGATCGTCTCCCTGCGGGGGGTAGGCTCGCTGCTCTTCGACCTGCCTGCCGGAGCGATCATCTCTCGCGCAGGACGACTGCCAGTTCTGCTGCTTTCCGCTGCGGCAACTGCTCTGACGGCGGCGGTCACCGGTTCTATAGAAAGGCTGCTGCCATTGGCCATTCTGACAATCGCCATGGGGGCCGCACACGTTGTGTGGGTGCTTTCGATACAAACCCACATCCGACAAAATTTTCCAGCCTACCGACGGGGCCGAGCCATGGCCCTCGTGGGCGGGACCACACGGATAGGCTGGGTGCTCGGACCGATTGTAGGCGGTTACCTGGGCAGACGCTTCGGGCTGCAGGCCGTGTACTTCGGCCAGGCTCTGGTATGCTCGATTGCGGTGATTCTGCTGCTCATCGGATCCTCGCACTATCGCTCTGGACTGCGGACCCAGAGGGGGGTGCCTTTCCGGACTGCGGGATTTCCTTTTGTGCGTACCGTGCAGGGACGCTGGCGTTCCTTCCTGCTGTTGGGAATGGTGGTGATCACGCTGCAGATTCTCCGCATGGGACGGCAAACGATTCTTCCACTGTGGGGCGAGCGCGTAGCGCTGGATGTCGCCGCCATCGGCCTGATATTCGGTATCTCGAGGGCTGTGGAGCTGCTTCTGTTCTATCCCGCCGGTGTCCTTATGGATCGGCTGGGAAGAAAATGGACGGCTGTACCCTGCATCATCCTGCAGTCCCTCAGCCTGGCTATGATTCCCCTTACCCGCGGTTTCCCCGGCTTGCTGCTTGTGAGTATGATCGCCGGAATCGGCAACGGTTTGGGCGCCGGGATTGTTTTAACCCTGGGTGCGGACCTGTCACCTCGGACCGCCACCGGTGAGTTTCTCGGAATATGGCATCTGATGGGTGATATCGGAGCGGTTTCAGGACCTCTGCTGATCGGAGCGGTTGCACAAAGTCTCGGCCTTCTGGCGGCACCCCTGATTATTGCCGGTATCGGTATTGCGGGAGCCTGGCTGATGATCTACAGGGTTACGGAGACCTTGGCAACGAAGGGCCCGGAATCTTAGCTATTCAGAACCGTGGCCTTTGGTTGTTCGGCGACTGTAGTTACCGTGTCCGACACCTGATCCGGAAAGGTTTCCGGGCTCAGGCCATGATTGCTCAGGTACTGCAGGCTCACGAAGGTGCCCTCCTTGCAGAGCAGCCGCCCGCCGCACTCGCAGGATCCGCACAGGCCTACCCCGCATAGGGAGGGCGTCTCCAGGGATAGATAGATCTCAGTAGCGGCGGCACCCAGGGCTCGCTCCCGGCGGCAGCTGCGTGCCAAAAATCCCTGGGGGCCGACGTTGTAGAAGCAACATTCCCGTACGCTATGCTGATCCAGGTGATCCGGCAGGCAGGTCAGAATGCGAGCCGGCTGCCCCTGGTCAGGAACGGCGATCAGGCGGCAGGGCAGGTTTAATGTGGAGAGGATCCCCAGATCGTCTTCGCGAGAGGATCCGAACAGCAGGGTGACTTCCTTGCCCTGGCTTAGAAACTTCTCTACAAGCAGCGGAGCCAGCGCGATCCCGGTCCCTCCGGCCAGGATGATGGCATTCGGCTTGTCGCTTTCCGGTATCTGTGCACCGTAGGGGCCGCGCACTAGGATCGGATCACCCACCCGCATTCGAAACAGGGCCTCCGTGAACGGTCCCCGTCTTCGTACCAGAAATGTCGCCGGTTCGCAGCTGGCTAGGGAAAAGGGTTTTTCCCCGGTACCCGGGAGGAAGAGGAAGGCGTACTGACTGGTTGCGGCTGACAGGTTGCCCTCCAGGGTAATCATGCGGAGTGTTTCGCCGAACCCGCGGATCTCCCGTATCCATGAGGTCCGATAGGCCATCAGTCTCTCGGTGGCCAGAAAGGTGGAGGCGGTGTTGCCGCCCTCCACCAGGTCCTTTTTCAAAGCTCCGACGTACAGGGGAATCAGATCCTGCCTGGGAACACGGGCGAACACACTTCCCAGTCCGACCATATTCGCCCCTGCTTTTTTCATGCGGCGGATATCCTCGCCTGAGGATACGCCTCCGATGCCGAGAATGGGTATATCCGGGCCGATAGCTCCGCGGATTTCCGCCACGCTTTGTAGGGCCCTCTCCTTGATCCACTCTCCCGATTTTCCTCCCTTCCCCCCGTTGGGATTGGAGAGGATCGGTTTCCCGCTGCCGGGATCGCGGAACAGCTCAGGCCCAACCGTGTTGATTGCGCTCAGACCATCCGCCCCGGCGGAAACGGCGGCGCGGGCGATGTCGCCGATATTCGGTACATTGGGTGTGAGCTTCGCAAAGAGCGGGGCCGAGGTAACCTGCCGAATGGCGCATACGTATTCATGGACGAGGCGAGGATCAGTGCCGATACTGGAGCCATACCCGCTGGCCGCATGGGGGCAGGAGAAGTTCAGTTCGAGGATATCGGCTACGGGGGCAAAACATCGGGCCAGTTGGCTGAAGTCCTCCACGCTGTTGGCGGATAGGGAGACATTGAGCAGGCTGCGGAGACTGTGCCTGCGCCGCAGAGCGGAGAGCTCCTGGAATCCCGCAGCCATACCTGGATTGCGTAAACCCACGGCATTGGCAAAGCAGCCCGCCTCTTTTTCGAGGAGGATTGGCTCTCGGTATCCGGGATTGGGGCGTACCTGATAGCTCTTCGTGGTGATGATGTCGATTTCCGGAACCATGCGATCAACCCATTCGATCATGCCGGGACGGGTGGTCAAAACACCTGAGACGGTAGCCAGATGGAGGCCCTCTGTTCGTAGCCTTTTGAGGATCTGTTCCTTGGTTCTCATATGGTAACCTCTTCTTTCTGCGGTTCCGCGATCAGGCCCCGAGATCGAGCCAACTCCAGCAGTTCCGAAATGCCCGCAAAGGCGTGGAGACGAACGCCCCTGCGTTCGATCTCCTCCCGTCCGCCGCTCTCCCGGTCGACCAGGACTACGAGATCCGTCACCTTCAGACCGGCAGCTTCCAGGATGGCGATCGCTTCGAGCTTGCTACGGGCGGAGCTGATCACATCGTCGAGGAGAACGACTTGCTCCCCTCGCTCGAAGAAGCCTTCGATGGCGTTCCCGGTTCCGTGGTTCTTGGCCGTGAGCCTGGGGTAGATAAAAGGCTTGCCCAGCCGCAGGGATGCGGCGGCGGCCAGGGGAACTGCGGCCACCGGAATGGCTGCGATGCGGTCGAATACCAGAGGCTTCAGTAGTTGTTCGTAGGCCTCGGCGACTCCTGCCAGAAGCTCGGGGCTGGAGATGATCTGGCGCAAGTCCAGGTAGTGGGGCGAAATCTCCCCGGATTTCAGCCGGAAGGATCCGAACTTGAGGCAGCCCTGCTCGATGATATGCTCCAGAAGGGCTACCCGGCGGATCTCCCTTTTCAAGACTCGGGCCTGATGTTGATTTCTCGTACCCGCAACTGCCCAGTTGATGCGCTCGCGAAACTGCCGTGCCCGCTGTCCGGGATTTGCATCCTGATAGATGCTTCTTCCCACCACCAGTAGCAGACCCAGGCCGTCTTCCCTCAGGCCGGCCCGGAGGGCGGCCTCGAGGCTGCCCCCTTGAGCACCGATTCCGGGACAGAGGATCCATACTTCGGAAAGCTGCTCCCGAACGGTCTCCAGAGCAGCCGGATCGGTAGCTCCGACTACCAATCCTATATTCTTGGACCAGCTGCAAGCCTCCCTGGCGACTTCGAGGTACAGGGGGCAGGTGCTGTGGCTGCTTGCCCCGCCGGGATTTTTGCGATAGATCTCCAGGCCCTGGAGATCACCGGACTGCGGATTGGAGGTGCGACAGAGCAGAAACAAGCCTTTGCCCTCGTATTCGAGGAAGGGGCGAATCGACTCCCGTCCTAAATAGGGATTCAGTGTGACCGAATCTACACCGAAGACCTCGAAGACGGCCCGGGCGTAGGCGGAAGCAGTTTGGCCGATATCGTTCCGCTTGGCATCGAGTATCACCGGCGTACCCTTGGGAATCAGCTCGAGGGTCGCGTGCAGTACTTCGAGCCCTTCAGAACCGTAGGCTTCGTAGAAGGCGATGTTCGGTTTGTAGCAGGCTGCGTAGGGCAGGGTTTGCTCGATGACCGTACGGTTTCGTTCCAGAGCACTTCGCGCCGCTTGTTTGGGATCCGCGGGATCGAAGCGCGGATCCAAGCCGATGCAGAGGAGGCTCTGCTTCTCCCTGCAGGTTGCTTCCAGGTTTTCAAAAAACCTCGTTTTCATTCTTCCCTCCCATTGCTTGTATTGTTAACAGTTCCCAATTGGGTTTGCGGACGTTGGAGATGCGCCGCGCGCGGTCCACCAGACCCAAAACGGGTATAAAAAAAGGGCTGTTCCCAATAAAAGGAACAGCCCCTTTCCGGCATTAAAAAGGAGAGCCACCGGCTCTCCTCTCGACTCCTCAAAGATTAAAAAAAAACTCCGGAATTTCCGGAGCCTCAGCTTGCTGTCTGATTGTGTTGGTTTAGCCCGCACCTGTTTGCCAATCTTCCTCTTTCTTAAATTGCGGGGACTATCGCATAGCCGAGGCGTTTTGTCAAGGCCCCTGTCTGTATTTTCATCAAAAATATGAAAAAAAATCCGATCCACCTCTGTGAATTGATGCAATCACCTCCCCTGGTCTATGATTGAGCCGTTATGATGGAATGCGAGTGTCTGATGCTGGCGGCGGGGAGCTCTACACGAATGGATACCTGGAAGATGACCCTGCCGTGGGAACAATCGACCATCGTCGAGCACAGTGTACAGACCGCCCTGAGTGTCTGCAGCCGGGTTGTGCTGGTAGTCGGATTCCGCGCCGAGGAGCTGGAGGAACGTTTTCGGAATTGGCCGCGGATTAAGGTGGTGAGGAACCAAGACTACCAGGCGGGGATGTTCTCCTCGGTGCAGCGGGGGGCAGCTGCCGTGGGTGAAAACTGTTTTTTCCTCGCCCTGGCCGACATGCCAGGGGTTTCCGAGACGGTCTACAAGGTCCTGCTGGAGTGGAAGGGGAGACTGGGCCCGGTTTTTGCTACCTCAGGTGTAGCTCACGCGCTGATTCCCCAATATAAAGGAAAAAAAGGACACCCCCTGCTTCTCTCTCCAAAGCTGCGGGGGAGAATCCTCACAACCGATTTCGATAAAACACTGCGAGATGTGTTGTCAGAGGTACCCACTGTGCTCCTACCGGTCGACGAGCCGGGGATCCTTCACGATATCGACACGCAGTCGGACTATTCTGCGTGGAGTCCCCAGGATCAACGTTGACAGAGGCGGAATCGACCGGATATTCTACCGGCCTACACTTGAAAATGGAGGACAGCCATGAGCCATGACTGCGTCATAAAGGGCGGACTGCTCGTATATCCTGAAAAAACCGTGCGGGCCGATCTGGCCATTTCGGGAGGTAAGATCTCTGCGGTTACGGAACCAGGGAAAGCGAAAGGTAAAGCTACCATCGATGCGGAGGGCTGCTACCTGCTTCCGGGGGCGATCGATCCTCACACCCACCCCGTGTATCTGGACTCCATCGCCAACACGGCTCGCAGCGCCGCTTTCGGCGGCGTGACCACGGTTATCCATTACGCCTACGCCCGGCCGGGAAACAGTCTGATAGCCAAGATCAAGGAGTTCAAGGAGGAGGGGGAGGCTACCTCCTGCATCGACTTCGCTCTTCACGGCGGGCTGTTCGAGACCTTGAAGCAGGCCGATGAAATCCCCCAGGCCTTCAAGATGGGAGTCACCTCCTTCAAGGTGTTCATGGCCTACGCCAAGCTCGGCTGGATGACCGACGACTACGCCATGGCCAAGACCATGGATATCGTGAGCAAACACGGCGGTATGGTATGCGTACATGCAGAGACCGGGCTGGCCATCGACTACATCATGGACAGAATGCTTGCAGAGAAGGCCAACTTCGCCGAGCGTTTCCTGGAAACGAGCCCGGACATCGCGGAAGGGGAAGGGATCTTCCGGGCCGTATACATCGGCCGCTTGATGAACTGTCCCGTGTACATTCCCCATATCTCTTCGGCCGAGGGCATCCAGGTGATCCGTTTTCTGAAGCGTATGGGTTATGCGGTGATCGCAGAAACCTGTCCCCAGTACCTGGGTCTTACCTGGGAGGGGCTGAAGGAACGCGGACCGCTCGGCAAGGTCGGTCCATCGATAAAGACGGAGGGTGACCGCATGGCCCTGTGGATGGCCATGCAGGAAGGACTCTTTGATTCAATCGGCAGCGACCATGCGCCAAAGGACAAGAAAGTGGAGGATGAGTTCTTCGATGCGGCCTACGGATCACCGGAGGTGGAGACGATGCTGCCCGTGGTCTGGCACTTCGGCGTTAACCGCGGGTTGATTACTCCGAACGAGGTTGCAGCCCTGATGGCGGAAAATACCGCCCGCATCATGGGTCTGTTTCCGAAGAAAGGCAGACTCGAACCGGGCTCCGATGCGGACGTCGTAGTTTTGGATCCCACTGAGCGCTGGACAGTCGCTGCCGCCAATCAACACAGCAACGCCTCCTACACGCTATTCGACGGCCAGGAGCTGCTCGGCAGGGTCAAGAAAGTGCTGGCCCGCGGGCGGCTCATTGTTGAGGGGGAGAAGTTCCTGGGAGCCGAAGGCTATGGTGAGTTCCTTCCCTCCAAGACCGGGAACTGGGATTACCGCCAAAAGAGGAGATGAAGCGATCTTGCCTTATTCCTGTGCTTGCAGCCCTGCTGTTCCTTGTGCGGATACCTGCACATGCCGATACGGTGGCCGTGGCAGCAGGGCTGTTTCCCTGCGTTCGGGAGCTGGCAGATCTGTACGGCGAGTGCAACGGGAAAGCCCCTAACCTTGTCGTAGGTTCATCCGGGAAGCTGGCCAGCCAAATTGCGGCGGGTGCTCCCTTTGGGTTGTTTCTTTCTGCAAATCGAGAGTGGATAATCTTCCTGGAGAAAAAAGGGCTGGTTGTGGAATACACGGATTTCGCCACCAGTCCTCTTGTGCTGTGGTGGCCGCGAAAAGATCCGCCCGATCCGAGGGCCCTTGGTGGAGATCTCCGGATTGCGATCGTGGATCCCATTCTCGGTCCCTTCGGAGCAACGGCGCGGGCCTATCTTGAAGATGCGGGTCTCTACGACAGCCTGCTTCGGGAGAAGCGTCTCATTGTTGCCTCAACGGCTCTTCAGGCGGCCCTGGCAGCCCAGAGCGGGGCTGCGGACCTGGCTTTCACCTCGATGTCTGTTGCCAGAAAGTTCAGTACGGATCTGCGTGCCCAGGGCTCGTCACTAGCGCTGTGCGGCTACGATCTGACTCATGCCGGTGCCTTGATCCGGGGTCAGGCCACCGCCGGGGTCGAGGAGTTCTGGAGGTACCTGCGTTCCCGGGAGGCCGTAGCGGTCTGGCGGAAATGGGGTTTTAACGTAGATCGGGAAGAAGAATGAGGGTCAGGGCATGAGCAGAGCCTTGCTGATTAGCCTGTACGTGCTGGCCGTGGACGTTCCCCTGCTCCTGGTTCTGGGGACTTCCTTGGGTTGGCTGTTTGCCCGGGGGAAGTTCTTCGGCAGGGAGATCCTGCTGATTCTCGTCCTGCTGCCCATAGCTCTGCCCCCCTCGGTTTTGGGATTGTACCTGCTTCTTTTCTTCGGACAGCTTCCCTTCCTGAGACCGTTGAGGCTGTTGTTCTCCTTTCCAGGAGCCGCCCTGGCCGCGTTGATTTCCTCGCTTCCCATCATGGTGCAATCTACCCGGGCGGGCTTCTCCGCGGTTCCCTGGCATTTGGAAGAGGCGGCCAGAACGCTTGGCGACGGCGATTGGCGGGTGTTTTGGCGCGTCAGCCTACCTCTGAGTCGCCGCAGCCTGGTGGCGGGAATCGCCTTGGCTGCGGCACGGGCACTGGGAGATTTTGGCCTGACCCTGATGATCGCCGGCAACATTCCGGGACGAACCCAGACCCTGCCGCTTTACATCTACAGCCAGATCGAGGCATTGGAGTTTGGTATGGCGAACCTGGCCGCCTTGCTGCTCGTTGCCGTCGGGATCGCCAGTCTCGCCCTTGTCAAACGGATGGAGAGAGGAAGACATGAGCGCTTTCTTTGAAGCTTCTCTGGAGCACAGGATCGGCGGATTCGCTTTGGAGGTAGAACTGGCCCTGGATCGGGGCATCGGCGTGCTTTTCGGGCCCAGCGCTGCCGGCAAGAGCCTGACCCTCCGCCTGATTGCAGGTTTGATACACCCTCAAAAGGGGACGATACGGCTGGGAACGAGGTTTCTCCTGAAAACTCCCGGGGGAGCGGTGCTCCCAGCCCATAAGCGAAAAATAGGCCTGGTTCACCAGGATCTGAGTCTCTTTCCTCATCTAACGGTATTGGAAAATGTAGCCTACGGGCTTCGGCGCAATGTACGAGCCGCCGGATATTGGCTGGAGAAGATGCGTTTAACTGGAGTCGAGAACCGCTACCCCCGCCAGCTCTCCGGAGGACAGCAGCAGAGGGTTGCCCTGGCCCGGGCTTTAGCACCGCGACCGGAGCTGCTCCTGCTCGATGAGCCCTTCAGCGCTCTGGACGGACCTCTGAAGCGCAGCCTCCGAAGGGAATTAAAGGAGCTGCAGAGGGAAACCGACATCCCGGTTCTCTACGTAACCCATCAGATTGAGGATGTCTGCGCTCTGGGCAGCACCGTGTTTCTGCTTCGCAGCGGGCGGATCGTTCGGAGTTTTCCCGTGGAAGAACTCTGGCAGGCCGGCTCTCAAGCCAGTACCTGGCCCGCGCTTGGTTGGGGCACGCTGATCCGGGGGAAAGTGGTACAGCGGGCGGGGGGAACCTGGCTCTCCTGGACCGGCGGTTCCCTCGAGCTTCCCGCCATGAGTGTCGAACAGGGAGCTGCCGTCGCCTTTGTCCCTCCCCGGGAGATCAAGATCCTCTATCCGGACCTTCCCGTAGATCCCCAGCTTGCGGTTAACCTCATAGAGGGCCGAATCGTGGAGAGATACGTAGTCGGACATACCTGCACCCTCTATGTCGACGGAGCGGGCCTGCACTGGCATATCGAATATCCGGCCGACTCATATACGGATCTCCGGCTCGAAGAGGGAAGTTCAGTGCGAATTGGTGTGCGGCCCGCTGCTGTTTCGCTACTCACGCCGCAGGATACAGAAAAAACGGGCAGCTCAGATTAGCATCCGTAAGCAAACTGAACTCCCGGGGATAAAAACGAGATCAAAAAAGTTGTTGACAGAAATCAAAATCTCTCTTAAAATTGATTGATCATTCAAACAAATATGGGACGAAAGAGCAAATCCACAGTCCGCCGTCAGGAGATCATGGAGAGCTGCTACCAGGTGGTTGCCAAGAAAGGGCTGGAAGGAGCGACTCTCAAGAGAATCGGCAAAGAGATGGGCGTAGCTCCCAGCCTTCTCATGCACTACTTCGCCAGCAAGGAGGAGATGATCCTCGCTCTTGTCGATTATATGGTCGAGAAGATGGACCGGGCCTACCTGCGGGCAAGTAAAGCGACGCTGAGCGCTGCCGAGCGGCTGGCCGTCTACATCGATAAGAACTTCGATTTCGAAATTCCTCAGAGTGTGGAAGACAAGGTCTTCTACGGCAGTTTCTACCTCGCTCTCAGCGATGAGCGCATCCGCGGAAGCTTCCGCAGGATGTACGACCACGACCACAGAATGATCGTTGCCCTGATTAAAGACTACATGGAAGAGACGGGAGTCAAAAATCTGGAACCGGATCTGCTGGCCATCCAGCTGATTTCCAGCATCGAAGGATTCTACCTGTACCGGGTTGTGCACGGAGATAGCCCTGAGCTCAATCAGGCTGCGAAGAGCTACAAGGATATGCTCTGGAGAATCCTCAGGGGAGGGCAGGATTCATGAACTTTTTGATTTTTTACTTTGATTGATTGTTCAAACAAAACTTTGCATTGAAGGAGGAAAGAGCATGAGTTTCTACGATGATTACGTTGCCAGGACACCGATGTCCGGAAAAGAGGCAAAACGGGCCCAGGCAATCATTCCCGGCGGGGTAGGCAGTGCCATACAGTTCTGGCCCCCCTATCCCATCATGATAAAAGACAGCCAGGGACCCTATGTCTGGGATCTGGACGGCAATAAGTACATCGATTACTGCATGTGCTATGCAGCCATGGTGGCGGGCCACGCCGATCCGGTGATCGCCCAGGCGATCAAAGAGCAGGCCGATAAGGGCATCCTCTTCGGGCTGCCCGGAATCTCGGCCACGGATCTGGCGGAGGAGATCCAGCGCCGCTACCCGGTGATCGAGATGCTGCGTTTCACCCAGTCCGGTGTCGAAGCGACCATGTACGCTGTGCGCCTGGCCCGGGCCGCCACCGGCAAGATGGGCGTGCTCAAAGTGGAGGGAGCCTACCACGGTGCCAGCGACATCCTGCTGGTCAGCACGGCGGTGCCGACAAATACCGCAGCCGGTCCGGAGTGGATGCCTTCCTCCGTAGCGGAGAGCGCGGGCATTCCCGAGGGGACCTGGAAGCACACCCACGTGGTGCAGTTCAACCACCTGGAGAGTCTTGAGTACCAGCTTTCGAAACACGAGGGGGAGATCGCCTGCTTCATCCTCGAGCCCTGTATGACCAACGGCGGGGTGATTCCTCCGGATCCGGGTTATCTGGAAGAAGTGCGCAAGCTGACCCGCAAATACAATGTTCTGCTGATCTTCGACGAGGTCAAGGTGGGAGCCCGCATCGCTTACGGAGGTGCCTGTGAGAAGTACGGGATCGAGCCGGATCTGGTCTGTCTGGCCAAGGCCATAGGCGGCGGAACCCCGCTTGGGGCCTTCGGCGGCAGGCGGGATCTGATGGGACTGATCACCCCGATGGGTCCTGCGGTGCACTTCGGGACCTACAACGCCAATCCGCTGACCACTTCGGCGGGACTGGCCTGCCTTACCAAGGTGCTTACAAAAGAGAAGTACAAGGAGATGGACAGGCTGGGAGAAAAGTACGCCAAGGGATTGAAGGACATCATCAAACGCCTCGGCCTGCCGGCCTGTGTCACCCACGAGGGTCCGCTGGGGGGAATCCAGTTCGTACCCGAGATCCCCCACACCTACCGACAGGCCAACCAGGGAAACAAGGGGATGTGGCGGGAGTACTGGTACGGAATGCTGAGTAAGGGGGTGATTCCGATGGGCAGCGGCTGGTTCGAGGAGTACTCGATTTCCGCCGCCCACAAGGATAAGGATATCGAGGAGACCCTCAACATCAGCGAGGATGTCTTGAAAGAGGTGAAAAAACTAGCTTAAACCACGGATTTGAGGTGTTCCGGGCCAGTTGCCCAGGATGCCATACACTTTGAAAACCTAGATCAGCTCCTTGAAGGCATCGTCGATCTTGTTCAAGGCTTCGTCTATGTCTTTCTCCGTATGCCCGGCGCCGATGAAGGTTTCCTCGTAGGCCGAGGGCGCTGTGATGAACAGGCCTTTGGTCACCAGGCTCATCCACCACTTGCGCCACATCCCCTTGTCGATCCCGAGGGTTTCCCGGAAGTTCTTCGGATGCTTGTCTATGCCGAAGAACACGGTCCACATGCCCCCGATTCCGGGAACCACCGCCTTGATCCCGTGCCGGCGGAGGGACTCATCCACGCCCTTTTTGAACTTCTCTCCGAGCTTGTTGAGGTGCTTGTAGGCATCGTCGGTCATGACCTTGGTCAGGCAGGCGATGCTGGCGGCAACGGACACGGGGTTGGCATTGTAGGTACCGAA
Source organism: Spirochaetaceae bacterium (assembly GCA_020353535.1). Taxonomy (GTDB): domain Bacteria; phylum Spirochaetota; class Spirochaetia; order SZUA-6; family DRHE01; genus JAFGQJ01. The sequence continues at coordinate 2,806,904 of CP070696.1, forward strand.
GTGGATCGTCTCTCCAAGGGGGTAGAACATGTCCCACAGAGCTTCGCTTCCTCCCAAAGCGGCGATGGGAAGGCCGCCGCCGAAGGCCTTTGACAGGCAGATGATGTCGGGTTTCACTCCGGTTATTTCCGTGCCTCCCCCGGCAGCCAGCCGGATGCCCACCTTGACCTCGTCGAAGATCAGCAGGATGTTGTGCCGCCGAGTGATTTCCCGCACCTGTTCCAAATACCCTTTCTCCGGAAGGCACATCCCGAAGTTGGCAACAATTGGCTCCACGATCAGAGCGGCTACCTGCCCGAGGTTGCGCTGCAAACACTGCTCTAGGGCGTCGGGATCGTTCCAGGGAACCACTAAGGTGTGCTTGGCCGTGTCGTAGAGAACCCCGGCGGACTCGATCGTGGGTGTCGGCGCCCAGGCAGGGCCCATATGGGAAGGCCGATGGGGTTTGTCGCTGATCAGAAGGGCGTCGTGGGCTCCGTGGTAGCAGCCCTCCACTTTTATGATCTTGTCCTTTCCCGTGAAGGCCCGGGCCAGACGAAGAGCGTACATGGTGGCCTCAGCCCCGGAGTTGGCGAAACGGAAGAAGCGCATAGAAGGGTAACGTCTGAGAAGCTCCTTCAGCAGCTTCTCCGTGATAGGACCGGGAATCCCGAACATGGTACCCTTTTCCGCCTGTTCCCCGATCGCCTTGTTGATCTCCGGGTGGGCATGGCCGCCGATGATGGCGCCGTAGCACTGGTTCATGTCGATGTACTCGTTGCCGTCCACATCCCAGATCCGGCCCCCCTTGCCGTGGTCGACGAAGAAGGGGTAGGGTTCGTAGTAGCGAAAGGGGCTGCCCACCCCTCCCTGTATGAACTGCGATGCCGCTGCGTGCATCTCGGCAGATTTCGGTGTTTTCTTTTTGTATTCTTCGATAATATTCGACAGTTCCCGCATATCGTCCTCCTTACCTGGATGGTGCTTTGTGGATAACCATTATCCTACAGGAATTCCTATCGAGTCAAATTTGTAGTTTAGATTCGATTCTTACTATTCGGAATCATGACAGTAGTGGCTCAAAGTGCTGCGGTCGTTTCCTCGGTAACGAAATTCCGTATATTGGTAATCCGAGGGCGGGGTCAAATTTGACAAAAGCCAGAGATTCAAGTGAAGTAGAATCTACAGGTGAGAGAATCTGCAATTACAATAATCGGGAGAGTTGGCATGGAAACGATACTGCGCAGCCAGACAAATGAAGTAAGAATCGATCCCCTGGGTCCGGTGGTCATGATCGGGGAAAAAATTAATCCTACGGGACACAAGAAGCTGGCTGAAGCTCTGAAAGAGGATAACTACGAGTACGTCAAAGGACTGGCGGAAATGCAGATAGAGCATGGCGCCCACGTGCTCGACGTCAACGTGGGCGTTCCCGGGCTCGACGAGGTGGCTCTGCTGCCGGGCATCGTCAAGCGACTGGCTGCCGATTTCGACGTGCCCCTGTGTTTGGACTCGGGCAATCCAAAAGCCCTGGCCGCAGGATTGCAGGAGGCTCCGGGCAAGGCGCTGGTGAACTCGGTAAACGGTGAGAAGGACCGTCTGGAATCGGTGTTGCCCCTGGTCAAAGACCGGCAAGCCGCGGTCATCGGACTGACCATGGACGAGCAGGGGATTCCCACGGATCCGGAACGCCGTCTGGCAATCGCTGAGCACATCGTCAATCGTGCCGTTCAACTGGGTATACCCCAGCAGGACGTGATCATCGACACCCTCGTGCTTACGGTAGGGGCGGATCAGAGTGCCGCCAAAGTAACGCTGCGCACGATCGAGTTGGTGCGGGAACGACTCGGTGTAAACATCAATCTGGGAGCGAGCAATGTGTCCTTCGGGTTGCCAGATCGCCAGACCATCAATCAAGCCTTTATGGCTTTGGCGATCGGTGCCGGCGCAAATTGCATGATCACAGATCCGAGGAAGCTTGCCCCCACGATACTTGCCTGTGATCTGCTTTTGGGCAGAGATCCTTACGGGAAAAGATACATCGTCTCCACCAGGAAACGGCTTGCCTGATCGAGGCATATTCTTAAATAGTGAGAATCGCAAATTTGACGGCCTTGGAACCGGTCTGATAGCGTGAGCTTGTCGAGGTAGCTATACTCAAGCCGAATCAAACAGGCTGTTTTCATTTGCAGATTTCGAGAGGAGAAGCTTCAGGATGGACAGTTTGAAACAGATGGCCGAAGCGGTGATTGCCGGAGATGTCGAGCAATGCGTATCCCTCGCCAGGCAGGCAATCCAGGACAATCTTGATCCCGTAGAAGTCATACAACAGGGATTTTCCAATGGAATGGACACGGTCGGCAGGAAATTCGAGAGCGGAGAGATGTTCCTACCGGAGATGATGCAGGCCGCGGAGGCCATGAACGCCGGTGTGGCTGTGTTGAAACCTGCCATCGAATCGTCCGGTTCCGGAAGCCTTCAGGAGTTCGGAAAGGTCGTGCTGGCGACCATTCAGGGGGACATGCACGATATCGGGAAGAACATCGTGAAGCTCCTCCTGGCCACCTCAGGCTTCGAAATCACCGATCTGGGAAAAGATGTAAAAGTCGCGGCCATTATCGACAGGGCGGAGGAGGTCCAGGCTAGTGTGATTGGAGTATCCGCGTTGATGACCACCACTATGGGTTACATGCCCGATTTGATACAAGAGCTGCAGGAGCTGGGGATCAAAGCGGAGTTCCCCGTTATGGTGGGCGGCGCGCCGGTGACCGAGGAGTGGGCTAAGGAGATCGGAGCCGACGGCTATGCCAAGGATGCAGTGGGTGCGGTTCGGGTCGCCAAAGGACTGGCGCAGAAATAGCGGGAAGGAGTTAGCGGCATGGTGAGTTTTTGGGAGGTCCTCGAGCGATGCGGCAAAGGTCAGCGTATGCAGGAGGCCGACTATGACACCCTTCTGTACAAGTCGGTGTCGAGTCTGACCGAGAAGTATGATATCAAATTCAATCCGCAAGCAATCGTTCCAGACGATGATTCCCTTGCCGACCGGGCTTATCAGGCGGGGATCGAGCTGTTCGAGCAAGTCGGTTTTTACTGTCTCGATACCAAGCGGGTGGTACGCTTCAGCCGCAGCGAGATTGAAGAACGGGTAGCCCTGGCTCCCGATACCTATACCTGGGGAGAGGGAAAGGATCGGGGTGTGACTTATAATCGCGGGATCGAGGATTCCCGGGATCCTTCTTTCGTGGCCTCAGGATTGGGCGTTCCCGTGCCCCAGGATATGTTCGTCAAGGTCTGTCAGGCGATCGCCAGTGTCCCCCTGGCCGATGCCTTTTGCGGCGTATCCCTGCAGGACACCTTTCGCGGCATACCGATCAGGGCCGGTCATCCGATCGAAGTTGCAGCTGCTATTTGGGATGTGACAAAAAGACGGGAGGCGGCACGGCTGGCCGGCAGACCCGGGTTGGGTTTGTATGCCATGATCTCCTGTGCCGAGAGCACCGCTGCAATAATAGCCGCTTCAAGTGAGAAGTTCGGAGCTCTGCCTGCGGATGTTACCCAGAACGGGGCGATCGCCGAGTTGAAGGTCGATTTCGCCCGTATGAACAAGGTGCCTTGGCAGATGGAGAGCGGGGCAGGCATCGCCGGGCTGTATGGACCGTTGATGGGCGGGTACGCCGGAGGCCCGGAAGGAACCATGCTGACTCAAATAGCCCACTTTTTCCTGGGCCTTTTTGCCTTCAACGCCGACTATCATATTCCATTTCCGATCGATCTCCATCAGGTGTGCAATTCAACCTCCCCCATGCTCTGGCTGGTGAGCGTGTACTCCCAGGCTCTGGCCAGAAACACCCATCTGCTCAACCAGTCGGTATCCATGGCAGCGGCCGGACCTGCCACCAGGATGCTCTTCTACGAACTGGCTGCCCATGCCGTCACCGCAACGGTTTCCGGAGCAAATCTGGTAGCTGCGGGAATTGCCAGAGACAAATACCCCGAGCGGGTGTCCACGCTGGAAATTCAAACCGCCTCGGAGGTCGGTCACATTGTGGCACGGATGGGGATGACCCGAAAAGATGCAAATAAGCTTGTAAAAGTACTGCTGGGCAAATACGAGAAGCAGGTAGCGGATGCTCCTCTCGGGAAGAAGTTCAGCGAGATCTACGACATGGACAAGGTAACTGCTCAGCCGGAGTATCTGGAGCTCTATGAATCGATTCGTCGGGAGCTGGCAGAACTGGGATTGAACTACTCCCTGCTGTGAGTGGAGGCAGTCCCCGCGAGAAAGCGGCAAGATCGGATTCGGCGGCACGGAGTTCTACATAAAATGATGGATTGGAGGTATGGAGAATGAAAGGATTCACTGGGAAGCTGGTAGGATCCCTCTTTCCGATCACGGAAGAGGAATGCAAGAAAGTACACAAAGCGGCTGTGCGCGTTCTGGAACAGGGCGGCATGCGCTGCGACGATCCCCGGGCAGCCAAGATGTTCGAAAAGGCAGGCTGTAAGCTGGAGGACGGCGGCAAGCTGGTGAAGATCCCGGAGAAGGTGATCATGGACGCCTTCAAGAAGTGTCCGGACAGCTTCACCATATTCGGCCGTGATGCTGGGGGGGAGAATGATATTCGCATCGGAGCCGGGGAGGTTCACTTTGCTACGGTTACGGGCCGCTACCTGAGAGACATCCGAACCGGAGAGCGGCGCCAGGCAACAAGAGCGGATGCCGTGGACGGGACGCTGATGGCCGATGCTTTGGAGAATGTGCACAGTCTGTACAAGGCGGTGATGTGGCTGTACGACGAGCCGAAGATCTGCAATTCCCAGATGCTTGTCGGCGAGATGATGAAGTACACGGATAAGAGCATGACCTGGGTGTACAACACCGGAGCCGAGCACGAGGTATCCGATCTCATTAAAATTTGGCAGATCGCGGCCGGAGGGGAGGAAGCGCTGAAGAAAAAACCCCATGTTCTCGGTCACGTGATCGCCAATCCACCCAGGGTCATCGACGTGAACTACACGGATTGGTTGATCGGCTTTTGTGATGCCGGCCTGCCGATTACGGTGTACAGCGCACTGATGGGCGGCGCCACCGGACCGGCAACCCTGGCAGGGATGCTGGTACAGGCAATAGCCGAAACCCTGGCCCTGGTGGTCCAAACCCAAAGCTACAAACCCGCTCATCCCCTCTGCTTCTGCAGCTTCAATCCGGCTATGGATATGCGGACCGGTCTGTGGCAGTTCGGGAATCCGGAGTACGGAACCGTGGGTGCCGGCATTTCTGCCATGGCTAATTACTACGGCGTTCCCTGCGTCGGGTTCACGATCAACGATGCCTGCGACACCGACGAGCAAGCCGCCTACGAGAGCGCCTTGAAGAACTACACCTACGCCTTAAGCGGCATGAGCCTGATTTGGGATATCGGCGGAATGGCCGGCTTCAACTACGTGGATTGGGCCCACATGTGCATCGAGAACGAGGTTGCCGGCTTTATCGGTCACTACCTCAAAGGAATCCGAGTCGATGAGGAGAGACTCTCGGTGGACGAGATTCTCAAGGTCGGTCCGCTTCCTGGAAGCTATCTCAAGGAGCCGCATACCAGGAAATGGTACCGGGAGGAATTTTTTATTCCCAAGTTGAGCAATCGCGACTTTTTTGAAAGTTGGGAACGGGGACACACGGAGTTGTTGGAGAAGGGTAAGCAGCAAGCCCTCAAGATACTGGATTCTCAACAATCCCCCGTGCCGACGGAGGTGCAGAAACAGATCGATGAGTACCTCAACCATGTGAAGAAACGGGATGTGGGAGAGGCGGACAAACCGCCCAAGCGATAAACATGATTTCGATTGACACAGGAGGACGATATGGACCAGGAATATTTTGATAAGCTCGCTCAGGCAGTCATCGACGGTGAGGCGGATGTGGCCGTTCAGTTGGTGAACGAGGGGCTGGGCAAGGGGGTCGATCCGATCGAAGCCATCGAAAAGGGATTGGCCAGAGGGATCATGAAAGTAGGGGATGACTTCGGAGCCGGGGAGGTATTCCTTCCGGAGTTGATCATGGCCGCCGATGTAATGAAGCAGGCTACATCGATTCTGGATGAAAAAATCAAATCCTCGGGATCGACGCGTACAAGTCTCGGCCAGCTGGTAATAGGAACCGTGAAGGGGGATATACACGACATCGGTAAATCGGTGGTCGCCTCGGTGCTGCAGGCCAACGGCTACAACGTGGAGGACATCGGCATCGATGTGGCGGTCGAGGGCTTCATCGAATCGGTGAAACAGAACAGTGCCGATGTCCTCGGGATGTCTACCCTGCTGACCCTTCCCCTTCAGGTTATGGGGGAGGTCATCGCCTCGATGAAGGAAGCGGGGCTCAAGGACAAAGTCAAGGTGATCGTAGGGGGATGTCCGGTCACCCAGGAGTTTGCCGATGAGATCGGGGCCGATGCGGTGGGATTTGATGCCGCCGACGCTGTGAAAAAAGTGGGCAAGCTTCTCGGTCACTCCTGAGCGACGACAAGGACTATCCTGCGACGGTGGGTGGAAGTTATATCCGCCCACTTTTTTTTTCTGTTCTTTGGTTCCGTTATGTGGAATAAAAATTTCAATAACAGGTATTTACCATATTCAATATGAGTGCTCTTGTATGGTATAACCAGTCTCCAATGACATCGATAGAGAAGGTCTACAGGATTCTCGAGCTGCTGCGCAGGCATTACAATACCGGACTGACGAACAAGGAGCTGAGCAATCGACTGAAGATACCCTCCTCCACCTGCTATCGGATTATGAAATCCTTAAAGAAATTTGATTTTGTATCCCAGCGAAAGGTGGACAAGAGGTTTTTCTTGGGCTTTTCCCATCTTCGCTTCGCCGATGCCCTGGTTGGGGGAATGGACGTGCCGGCCATCTGCCTTCCCCATCTGGAGAGGCTGCACGATTCGACGAAAGATACGACCTTTCTCACCGTATTCAGCGGACAGCACTCGATAGTTGTTGACATCTGTGGAAACATAAATGTCCTGATGTCGATCGCACGGGGCGAGGTGATGCCCATGCATTGCGCGGCCTCCGGGAAAGCGATTTTGGCTTTCCTGCCGGAAGCGGAGAAATCGGCTCTTCTGGAGACTCTGGACTATCATGTCTTTACCGATAGAACCATTACGGACCCGGCGGAGCTCAAGAAACAGCTCGGGAAGATCCACGAATCCGGTGTGGCTTTCAATTTCCGGGAATTCCATCCTGATACCGTCGCCATCTCCTCTCCCATTTTTTCGAGGCAGGGAAATGTAATAGGTGCAATTGGAATAGTAGGACGTGCCGACGGCTTCGATGCCGCCACGACCGAAACCTATACAGGATTAATGTTGGCTACGAGTAGAGAGATAACAGAAGAGCTGGGGGGAACGTATCCAGCCTGGTTGAAACAGTGGCCCACTTGATCCCGCATGATTCCGCATAGTGATAATTTCATAAAAACTTTTTTTTGCATTCCTTAGCGCAGATGTAATATAATACCGCTTTGCCTATGGCAGCGCAATGACCGAAAAGTTCATCTCTACCGGAACAGCCTCTGGGATTCGTATTATCAATCTGGTGAAACAGTACGGGTCTGTCACCGCTGTGGACAATATCAGTCTGGAAATCAATCGAGGGGAGTTCGTGACCTTACTGGGTCCCAGTGGATCGGGCAAGACCACAACATTGATGATGATAGCCGGCTTTGTTGTTCCGACCACCGGGGATATCCTTGTCGGCGGCCAATCGATTGTATCCCAACCCGTCAACAAGCGGAATATTGGGATCGTATTTCAGCACTATTCCCTCTTTCCCCACATGACTGTGTTCGAGAACGTCGCCTTTCCTCTGAAAATGAGAAAGCTGAATATGCAGGAGATCCGGCAGAAGGTACAGGCAATCCTCGATCTTGTAGAACTTGCGGAGATGGCGCATCGCTATCCCCGGCAGCTCAGCGGAGGCCAGCAGCAGAGAGTGGCCTTAGCCAGAGCCCTGGTCTTCGATCCGCCGATTCTGCTGATGGACGAGCCCCTGGGCGCACTGGACAAAAAACTCAGGGAGAGCATGCAGCTGGAAATCATGCGCATCCAGAAGAAGCTGCAAATTACCACGGTCTACGTCACCCATGACCAGAGCGAAGCGCTTACCATGTCCGATCGGATAGCAGTGATGGACCACGGCGGGATACTGCAACTTGGTTCGCCGGAACAGCTGTACGAACATCCGGCCAGCCGCTTTGTCGCAGATTTCATTGGGAAATCTAATTTCCTCACCGGTGAGGTCACCGAACGCAGAGAGGATGGTTACTCGGTAAAATGCGAGGGAGGAGTGGGATTTATCGCGCCCAGTTCCTTGGATATGCAGATCGGAGAAAAAGCAACCTTCGCCATTCGCCCTGAAAAACTGGTTTTTTACGAGGATTACTTTGAACCTGAGCAGAAACCGCAGGGCTGGAACGTCGTGGCTGGAGTCGTGGAATCCTTTATCTACCTGGGAGATCTCAGGCACTACGAAATAAAACTGCCCAGCGGTGATGTATTCCTCGTTCAGATTCCGAGCCGGCCCGGTGTCGAGAGTTGGAAACCCGGGCGAAAAGTCGAAATCTGCTGGAAGCAGGAGGACGCCCGGCTTGTGTAACCAGGTATCGAATCAGCCCATGACGAAAAGGCTGGTTAAATTTTTTCTAAGGAGGCGTTTTATGAATAAAACGTTGTGCTTCGTAATGGTCCTTGCAGTGATTGTCTGCACGATTTTAACTGCCGGAGGGCAGCAGGAAGGAGCGACGGCCAAAGAAATTGTGGTTTCCTCGTGGGGAGGCGCCTATGAGGAGAACTTCATAAAGGCCATGGTCGAGCCCTTTGAAGCCCAGACCGGGATCAGGGTCGTGGTTACCTCATATCCGGACTTCGCTAAGATGAAGGCGATGGTGGATACTGGCAATATCGAATGGGATGTGGTGGATGTAGAAGACCGCATGTTCAGGCGTGGTTTGAAAGAGGGGATGTTCGAAAAGCTAGATTATTCGGTAATCGACAAGACAAATATCCTTCCTGGGGCGAGCCATGATTATGCGGTAGGGATCGAGTTTTGGGGCGGTGCTCTTGCCTACAGCACCGAAAAGTATCCCGGCGATAATCATCCCGAAACATGGGCGGATTTCTGGAACGTAGCGAAATTTCCGGGGGACCGCGCCTTGTTCAATGGTCCGTATGACATGCTCGAAATCGCCCTTATCGCTGATGGGGTCCCAATGGATGATCTGTATCCCCTGGATGTGGACAGAGCCTTTAGGAGCCTGGACAAGATTAAACCACACGTAACGGTCTGGTGGGAGAAGGGGGCCCAGCCCGCCCAGCTCATGACTGACCGCGAAGTGGATATGACATACGCATACTCCGGGCGGATTGCCAACATCATCAAGGACGGCGTGCCTGCGGCGATCAGCTTCGATGGCGGCAGCGTGAATATCGAGTGGCTGGTCATCACCAAGGGAACGAAAAAGGTAAAGGAAGCGATGCAGTTCATTGCTTTCTGCGCTCAACCAAAGCCTCAGGCGGAGTTCAATGCCGCCTTACAGTACGGCCCCATCAACAGTAAAGCCTTCGACTATATAGATCCCGAGATCGCCCGAAATCTGCCCACGGCACCCCAATACATCGATCAGGTGTGGATACCCGATGCGGAATGGTGGGCGGATCATGACGAGCAAATCACCGAGCGCTGGAATGCATGGGTGCTCGAGTGAGAACCTACCAGAGGTAGGCAATATAGAATCTGGACAAGAAGGGGGGCTTCCGGATTCCTTCGGGAGCTCCCCTATCAACCTGAATGAGTGAACGCATATGACGGGCAAGGACCCCACCCGCTACGGATTTACATATCTTCTCCCGGGTACAATCCTGCTGCTTCTCGTATTCGTTATCCCCATTGCTCTGTTCCTGTCGAGAAGTGTTCTGGATCCCCGGCCTACCTCCGAGCATTTCCTGCATATATTCGAAAATCCCGTGTATCTTCGGGTTCTGTGGGTCACCTTTCGCATCAGTTTTACCGTAACGGTGGTTTGTATCCTGCTGGGTTACCCCATCGCATATCTTCTATCCACGGTTTCCGACCGAGCTCGAAATCTGCTGATGATCCTGGTGCTCATCCCGTTTTGGACGAGCCTTTTGGTCCGCAACTATGCCTGGATGGTGCTTCTCGGGCGGCAGGGGGTGATCAACAATATTCTCGTTGGAATCCGTTTTTCGGGGGAACCGCTGAAGTTGCTGCATACCGCCTTTGCCGTAAACGTCGGAATGATCCAAATGATGATGCCCTTCATGATACTGTCGATGTTCAGTGTCATGAAAGGAATTGACAGGCGTCTGGTTTCAGCCGCACTGAGTCTGGGGGCCAACCGCATCAAGGCGTTCTTCAAGGTCTATTTCCCTCTGAGCCTGCCGGGGGTCGGAGCGGGGTCCCTTCTGGTATTCATCTATTCTCTTGGCTTCTTCATAACTCCCGCTCTGCTTGGGGGTAGGAAAGACGTAATGATATCGATGCTGATCGAGGAACAGGTGAGTACGATGCTCAACTGGGGTTTCGCCTCGGCGCTGGCTCTGCTGCTTTTAGCTTGTACATTTTTGTTTTTCTTTATATATACGCGTTTCTTCAAGATCGAACAGATTTTTTAAGGGAGGTTTAGGATCGGGCGATGGAATTGGAAGAGAGGAAAGGCATAATCCTCGGCAGATTCGTACTGTATATCGTCTGCGGCCTCATTTTCATCTATCTCATCATGCCGATCTTCGTCATTCTGCCGATCTCTTTCAGCTCCAGCAGATTCCTGCAATTTCCCCCGACCGGATTCTCCCTTCAATGGTATGAGAAGTTCTTTAGCGGCAGAAACTGGATTTCTGCTACCATACGCAGTTTTCAAGTGGCGGTATTGACTACGGTGTTTGCTACCATTTTAGGTACCTTGGCCTCCTTCGCATTCGTACGCGGACAGTTTCCGGGAAAGAAACTGCTGTACGGCATGGTTCTTTCTCCTTTGATCATCCCGGTCATCATCACCGCAGTCGCCACCTATTATATCTTCGCCAGGGTGCGATTGATTGGAACCATCTGGGCACTCGTTTTTGCTCACACCGCGCTTGCCCTTCCCTTCGTGGTCGTCAATGTTACTTCCACGCTTCAGGGTTTTGACATCACTCTGGAACGGGCTGCATTGAGTCTCGGGGCCAGCAGACTGGTTACCTTTTTACGAGTCACCTTTCCTCTGATCTGGCCGGGTGTGGTAAGCGGGGCGTTGTTCGCCTTCATCACTTCCTTTGATGAGGTTGTCATCGCTATATTCCTTACCGGGAGCCGTCCAACATTGCCGAAGCAGATGTGGGATGGAATTCGAATTGCCATTAATCCCACGATTTCGGCTGTCTCATCGTTGTTGATTGTCTTCTCCATCATTTTGCTATTGAGCCTGCAGCTTTTTACGGGTAGGTCAATGCGTATGCGTGGTCGATCTGTGAGCGACCAGGAATAACGAAGATTCGAGGATATCTTGATGAAATCGGACGATAGTACGGGAGGTGTTTGATGCGTGCAGTAACCGGAAGGATACTCAGCGTAGACTTGAAATCCGGACGTTGTGACAAGGAAACCATTCCGCAGAGCATGTACCGGCAGTATTTGGGGGGCTATGGCCTGGGAGCGGCCCTGCTGCTGGAACGAATGAATCCGGCCTGCGATCCCCTGGGACCGGAGAACATCCTGGGTTTTGCGGCGGGGTATCTAACCGGTACCGGCGCCTACATCGCCTCCCGTTTCATGGTCTTCGGCAAGTCCCCTTCCACCGGGGGATGGGGGGATGCCAACTGCGGCGGTTATTTCGGCCCCAAGCTCAAGGCCGCGGGAGTGGACGGAATCTTGTTCAGTGAGATATCCGATGCACCTGTGTATCTCTTTGTCGAAGCGGATTCTGAAGGGTCCCCACAGGCGCAGCTGCTGCCTGCTGAACAGTTGTGGGGAAGGGATTGCTACGATACCGAAGACCTTCTCAAGGAGCGGCATGGCTCCGACTGCCAAGTGGCTTGTATCGGACCGGCAGGAGAGAATTTATCCATGGTTGCGGGCATCTCCACCGACAAGGGTCGCTTTGCCGCCAGGTCGGCCCTCGGGACTGTCATGGGTTCGAAGCGTCTTAAAGCTGTGGTCCTCAGAGGAAAGCTGCGGCCGGAGCTGGCCGACCCCGAGGAGATGCGCCAGGTTCGAAAAAAGCATATTTCGGCATTCCGCGATGAGGTGGCAGAAGGATTGAGGGATTTCGGTACTCCCTGGTTCTACAAAGCGGCATTGGAGGAGGGGGACGTACCCGTCAAGAACTGGGCGAGCTCTATGGAGGAACTCAAGAATCCAGACAGTCTGGGAGATGTGCAGGTTCTGAAATACCAGATCAAGCGCTATGCCTGCAGCGGCTGCCCGATCGGTTGCGGAGGCCATCTGAACGTCGAATCCGGTCCTTTCAAAACAGAAAGCTCCGTTCACAAGCTCGAGTACGAATCCATGAGCCTCTTGGGACCGAATCTTCTCATCGAGGATGTGGAAGCTCTCATCCGCTTGAATGATCTGTGCAACCGCTACGGATTGGATACCATCGGCACTGGAGGTCTGGTAGCTTTCGCTATTGAGTGTTTCGAACAAGGAGTGCTGAAGCCGGAGCAGACCGGCGGGCTGGAGCTGCGATGGGGCAACACCCGGGCCGTTGTAACTCTTGTCGAAAGCATGGGGCGGGGCGAGGGTTTTGGAGCGCTGCTGTCGAAAGGATTCGATCATCTCATATCGGTTCTCGGGGAGGAGAGCCGCCAGTACGCCATGGCCGTGCGAAATGAAGCGCTCCCGGCGCACGATCCCCGCTGGTCTGCGGGATTGGCCTTGACCTACTACTCCGACCCAACGCCAGCCAGGCATACGCAAGGCTCGACGACATTTCCAGTGGCCGGCTACGACATGCCGGACATTCCCAGTCATCAGGCTAAAGGACGTTCCAAGGCGCACTGGGATAACGTGGCCTGGACGCACACCCTAAACGCCGCCGGTCTCTGTTTGTTCGGTTACATCGTTCTCGACTACAAGAGTTTGCCGGAGTTCATGAAAGCGGCGGACGGTACCGCCTGGGGCCTGGAGGAGCTGAAGCACTGCGGCCTGCGAATTGCCCTGCTGCGGCAGATCTTCAATCACAAAGCTGGGATCGACTTCAGGAAGTATCCTTTCCCCGCAAGAGCCTTGGGGGATCCTCCGCTGAAACAGGGCGCCACCAAAGATGTTCGCGTGGATCTGGATACGATGGTGAAGGATTACTTCGAAGAGTCGAATCTGGACAGAAGCACAGCACTTCCTCCCCGGGAACTTGCCGAAGAGCTGGGGATAGCGTCCCACCTGGGGTAATGTCCGTGCCAGGCGCGTTCTGCGGTCCAGGTGAGTTTCTCAATATACGGAACCCTGCCGGTAAAAAAAAGTTGCGGGAAAACATGCACCTGTTTTATAATCATGCATTCCGGTTTGGTTATTTCCCCAGCGTTGCTGCGGGATAAATAAAGCGACTGTGCACAGTGCAAGACCCTGGTGTGCGTCGCTCAACTACGGTTACAGGAGGGATAGATGAATGCGTCTTCAATTGAATTGGTGGTACTCGTCCTGTACTTCATCGGCATGATCACTGTCGGTGTGGTTGTAGCCAGACGGGTTAAAGGCAGCCAGGATTTCCTTGCGGGGGGCAGGAGCATGCCCGCCTGGCTTGTAACCGCCACCCTGTTCGCCACCTGGTGGGGTGGCGGCACCGTACTGGGGGGTTCCGGTGCGGCCTTTCACGACGGATTCCACGGCGTAATGTGGGATCCCTACGGTGCGGGATTGACATTGGTTTTGGCGGGGTTCCTGTTCATGAAGATCATCCACGACGCCAAAGTCAACACCGTTGCCCAGTTCTTCTCCTGCCGCTACGGCAAGTGGGCGGCCTCCTGGTCCGGTCTGCTGATGGTGCCGACCTACTGCCTTTGGGGTGCCGTGCAGCTGGTAGCCATCGGCAAGATCTTCCAAAACGTGTTTGGCTGGCCGTATGCGGTAACGATTCTGGTAGGAACGGGGATCATCCTGATCTACACCCTGCTGGGCGGTATTCTGGCCGTGGCCTGGACGGACTTCTTCCAGGTGCTGATCGTCATTGTCGGACTGATCATCATCCTGCCGCTGGGCATCAGGATGGCCGGAGGCTGGAGCGAGGTGGTCAGCGAAACACCCAAATCGTTTTTCGCATTCTTTCCGGCCAAGGACGCACTGATGACTCCGGATATCGGAGGGTGGCTGTGGTACCTGAGCGCCTGGCTGGGGGTCGGTCTGGGATCCCTCGCCTGTCCGGATCTGTATCAGAGGGCGATCATTGCCAAGACCGGCAAAGGAGCCCAGGTTGCTTCGGTGACCAGCGGTGTCGGCTACTGGATCCTCGGGGTCGTGCCCGTGTATCTGGCCTTCATCGGCATCACTTTCATCAACAAGGGAATCTTCAGCGCTGAAATCGCCACCGCCATTTCAGAGGACAGCGAGCAGGTCATCCTCTTCCTGACCAGACAGGTACTGCCCCCGGCTCTGGCGGCGGTCTTCATCGCCTCCCTGCTGGCGGCGGTCATGTCCTCCGGCGACTCGGCGATCTTCGCCCCGGCCGCTATCCTGGCCCACGACCTGTACAAACCGATTTACGAGCGGTCCGGGAGAAATACCTTGAGCGATCGCGGCCTGGTTATTTCGACCCGGGTTTCGGTGGCCATCATAGCGGGGATCTCGCTAATCATCGGCTTTTTCTACGCCAACATGTACGATCTGCTGATCGTCGCCTTCGAGCTGCTGTTCCACGTGCTGTTCTTCCCGCTGATCCTCGGAGTCTACTGGAAGAAGGCCAACGCCCCCGGAGCGGTGGCTGGCATGGTCACGGGATTTGTGGTCGCGGTTGGTTGGTTCATCATCGCCGGCACGCTCTTCCCCGAGCCGGAATGGCTTTCCGTGCTCGGCCCCGGCAGCCTCGCCGGTCTCGTCATGGTCATTGTCTCGCTGATAACTCAGAAAAGCCGTCCGCCTCAGCCCCTGTTTACCTCTGAGGGCAATGTTCTCAAGTGGCCGGAGCTGGCCAAGAAGTAGAGCCGCTGCTCTTCAAAAACTCAGATGGCGCCGTTTTCCTGCCAAGGTGAATGGCGCCATTTTTATAGTAGAGGCTCCCCCGATAACGGCGAAAGGAAGCATCATGGACCCAGTACAATTTATCCGGAAAACCACAGAGCAGGTCCGTCCCCTGGAGAAGGCCTTCTATCTGGCCGAGTGGGAATCCGCCGTCAGCGGCAGTGAGGAGGCGATCACACGTGTAAAAGATGCCCAGGCGGCTCATATGCGTTTCTGGTCCGATCCGGCGCTGTTTGAAACAGCGAAGCGGCTGTACGCGGATGAACGGATCGACGATCCGCTGGGCGCCCGCCAGCTCAAGCTGATCTACCTGGCCGCTGCTCGGAACCAACAGGACGAAGAGACCACCCGGCGGCTGACCGAGCTGGAGAGCCGTGTACGCCAACGTTACTACAACTACCGTGCCCGGATCGGCGGCAAGAGCCTAAGTGACAATCAAATCGACCAGATCTTGAGGCACTCCAAGGACTCCCGTGAGGTCGAGCAGGTATGGGAGGCGAGCAAGCAGGTGGGACAGCAGGTGGCCGAGGATGTCCGGGAGCTGGCACGCCTGCGTAATTCAGCGGCCCGCTCTCAGGGTTACAGGGATCACTTCCATCGTTCCCTGCTGCTCGACGAGATTGATGAACAGGAGCTGCTGGTCCTGTTTGAGGATCTGGAAATGCAGTCGCAAGAACCCTTCATGCGACTCAAAGCGGGGATCGACGGAATCCAGAGCGAGCGTTTTGGTATCGTGAAGAAGGAGCTTCGGCCGTGGCACTACGGCGACCGTTTCTTCCAGGATGGTCCGCAGCTCGGTGAGCTGGATCTGGATTCCCTGGTGGCGGATCGGAAAATCGAGAGGCTAGCCGTTGCTACCTACGAGGGCATGGGCATGGAGGTCGATTCCATCCTCTCCCGCTCGGATCTGTACCCGCGATCCGGCAAGAACCAGCACGCCTTCTGTATCCACGTGGATCGGGAGGGGGATATCCGCACGCTCAACAACCTGCAAGCCAGCCACCGCTGGGCGGAGACCCTTCTCCATGAGCTGGGCCACGGTGTCTACGAGCAGTATCTGGATTCAGGGCTCCCCTGGCTGCTGCGCGCCCCGGCCCATACCTTCACCACGGAGGCGGTTGCCATCCTGATGGGTTCCCTGACTTTCGATCCTCAGTGGTATATTGAGGTGCTCGGGACTGCGAAGGATCGGGCCCAGGCTCTGAGGGTTTCGGCACTTCATGAAGATCGGGCCAAGAAGCTCATCTTTACTCGCTGGTGCCTGACCATGACTCATTTCGAAAGGATGTTCTACGCGGACCCGGAGGCGGACCTGGACAGGATCTGGTGGGACTGTGTGGAACGCTACCAGCTACTGCGTCGGCCGGAAGGGCGCAAAGCACCCGATTGGGCGGCCAAGATCCATGTTGCCCTGGTTCCCGTATACTATCACAACTACGAGCTTGGGCAGTTGTTGGCCGCCCAGCTGCGCGGGAAGCTGGAGGCGGCAACCGGCGGGATCGTTGGCAGACCCGCCGCCGGTCGCTGGTTGATCGAGCGGATTTTCGTCCCCGGGGCCAGCCTGGACTGGCGTACTCTGATCGAGCGGGCCACCGGAGAGCCTTTGAATCCCCGCTACTTCGTTGAAAGTGCGGTGGGCTCCTAAACTCCCCAACTTACTTCAGAATCGTGTAGACAAAATCGACTCCCCGATCCGCGAGCACGACGTAGGTGGTCAGCTGCGTGCGCGCTATCTCGAAGGCCAGGAATCCGGGGAGTCCCGCTGCGTACACTGTGTTCTCGCCGCAGCCCGCCTTCCTGGGTCGGGAGCCGGCACCGCTAGTCATGTAGCTGATGCCGAATTCGGATTTCAAGATCTGCAGTTGATGCTCATGGCCGGAGAGATACAGGTCGACACCGCCGCGGATGAGACTGTTCTCCAGCCCATTGATGAGCTTCTGATCATTGCCGTAGTGCCCGTAGTTGTAAAGGACATGATGGGTGAAGACGATCTTCCACTCCGCGCTTGAGGATTCCAGGGCGGACTCCAACCAGGTCAACTGTGAAGGATCATCTTCGAGTGTATTCGAGTCGATTCCAAAAAAGTCGATCCCCGTACCGTCGGACAGACGATGGGAAAAGGAGTAGTAACGAGCGGGCATCTTCCAGCGGGATTGCGGATTTATGCGGGAATACTCGATCTGGGCCTTTTCGTTTCTGCGGTAGTCATGATTGCCGAGTACCGCATAAAAGGGAAGGAGGAGCCGGGAGGAATCGTACATCTGTTCGAACTTGCTTTTCCACTGGGGATCGCCGCTCGAGCGTACACCCCGAGGGTAGAAGTTGTCGCCCAACAGCAGAACAAACGCGGCGGCGAAATCTGTTTGGAATCGGGCCATGGTTTCAGCCACGGCCGCCTGCCCGGCATCTGCCCGTCCCGTGTCACCCAGGGCGTAGAAGCGCAAAGTCTGTCCCTCCGGGGCCGGGATCGGAACCGTAGCCTGTACCGCATCCGATTTCGGTGGGCATTCGGATGACTCACCGGAACCGAGAGCGAACGCCGGCGCTGAGATCAAGAGCAGGAGAACGACGATCTCAAAGCATTTGCTGATTATTGGCCTCATTCCTCTGATCATACATTTACTGTTAGTTCGAAAGATCGCTAGTCGTCATAATTCTTGATTTTTTGGTGGTATACTATCTATGTCAATAGAGCATACCGTATTCCCGTCTGGACATTTTTGGAAAATCCTGTAAAGTGCCTGTAAATACTAAAAGGCCTGCGAATTGAGTCCTCCGAAAAGAACAACAAGTCGAGCCCTCAGCACGGGCATCCGCGCCAACATTTCCACGATCCTGCTGCTTGTGGCGGTGCTCTTTTTCGTATTTGTCGCCCGGGTGATCTACTCCCCTCTTCTCCCGGCGATTGAGCGGGACCTGCATCTCAATCACACTCAAGCGGCATCGTTTTTCCTCTTCATTACTCTGGGCTATACTGTAATGAATCTCCTCTCGGGTTTCGTTGCCTCCTGGTTGGGACACAGATCGACGGTTTTCATCGCTGCGCTGCTTGTGATTTTGGCATCTGTGTTCATAGCGGCGAGCTCATCGCTGCTCCTGATTCGGGTGGGGCTGGTGTTCGTTGGTGTCGGGGCAGGGCTCTACCCCCCTTCCGGTATTGCCATGGTGAGCTCTCTGGTGGACAGTAAGGATGAGGGCAAGGTGCTTTCCATCCACGAAGCCGGGCCGAATCTCGGATTCATTGTGGCGCCCCTCATCGTTGCCCTGATTCTCCCCCGTCTGAACTGGCGGAGCTGCCTGGTGGTTGTTTCCCTGCTGGGTTTGGTGCTCGGGATGTTGTTCATGATCTTTAGCCGCGGCGGGAGTTTCAAGGGCGAGGCTCCGGTATTGAGGAACGCCACCCAGATCCTTTCCCTGCCCTCCTTCTGGATCGCCACCGTTCTGTTGGCTCTAGGTGCAGGGGCCAGCATCGGGTTGTACTCGATTATTCCTACCTATCTGGTTTTCGAGAGAGGCTTGGGCCAGGAACTTGTCAACACGATCGTGGGCATATCCCGCATCAGCGGCCTAATCGCTCTTTTCTTTGCCGGTTTTCTGGTTGATCGGTTTGGCGCCAAAAGGATCATAAGCGTCATCCTCCTTTCCGCCGGCTTGGCTACCGTCGCTTTTTGGGTCCGATCTCGGCCGATTCTGCTTGCTGCGGTATTTCTTCAACCGATCTTTATCGTAAGTTTTTTTCCTGCATTCCTTACAGCAATAGCCCGCATCGCTCCCCGTCGCCTGCAGAACCTCACCATCAGCTTCGCCCTGCCTCTGGGATACGGTTTCGGCGGTGGTATTTTGCCAGTAGTGTTGGGCTGGCTTGGCGATCATGCCACCTTCGCCATAGGCTTCCTGCTCTACGGACTGATTCTAATTGCAGGCTCAGGTTTGCCCTTTCTGCTTGCCCTCAAAGACACGGGATGATCCACTCTAATACGGATCGTTGAAACGCATATGATAAAAGGAAAGGATGGAGGAACAGATGGACAGACACCCCCTGGAGATCATTCGGAAGCTGGACCCCGAGTTCTTTGAATCGGTATCGCAGGTCAGGGAGTTCACCTTCAAGGATGGAGCCCTGAGTGTGAAAACCAAGTATCTGATTGCCATGGCTCTGGATGCCGCCCACGGTGCGGTAGGAGGAGTGGCCTCGCTGGCCCGCCAGGCTATCGAGCACGGTGCCAGCAAAGAGGAGATCGCCGAAGCGCTCCACGTGGCCAACTACATCAGTGGAGTCGGATCCGTGTTTACGGCCTCTTTCGGCCTGGCGGAAGTTATTAAGTAGTACCTTCGGGCTGCTTTCGCCCGGCAGAGTCGAGTGCCCGCGCCATCCGGTCCAAATCCACCAGTATATCGAAGCGCCGGGATATTGCCTGAGGCGACATGTCCCGAGACAATCCCTGGCTTCTGGCTTTCTTCTCCTCGGTTTTGCTCATTGCGCTTTCTCCACCCGCACCTCCACCGCCTTCATCAGGGGAAAGCCGCTGATCGGATCGAAGCGGTCGTCGTGGGTAAGCAGATTCACATTGGCCTCCTTCCAGCCATGGGTCAGCTGGAGGGTGCCGGGGAGGATCTCATGCTTCGACATGATCTTGACCGGAGCTTCCAGGCTGCCTATGCGGGAGGTGATGCGGATCCCATCCCCATCCGCCACCCCCAGGGCTGCGGCATCCTGGGGATGCAGCTCCACCTCCGGTGCGGGGATGGCGGTGCGGAAGCGTTTGATGTTGCGAAAACGGCTGTGGTAGTACAGCAGCTTGCGAGCCCCTGTGATCAGCACGTAGGGATAGGCCGGATCGGGGTGCTCCAAATAGGCTGGCGGTTTGTACTCGGGCAGCGCCGGATAACCCAGATCCTCGAGGTATTGAGAGCGGAACTCCACCTTGCCCGAAGGTGTGTTGAGGGGACCGTTCTCCCACTTCTGATAGCGGATCGGCGCGTATTCGATGCCCTCCGGATGAGCGGCGGCTTGTTCCAGTGTGATGCCGGCGGGCTCGAGGATCCAGCGGGTCAGCTCGGATTCATCGGCCCAGGGGAAGTAATCGCCAACACCAAGTTTGTGAGCCAGGTCGTGCCAGAACTGGTACTCGTCCTGAACATCGGGATACTCCAGGATTTTCCGGGTCATGGTAATCCGTTGATACTTGGCGTGGGTGTGCAGTTCCACCCGTTCCAGAAAGGAAGCGGCGGGCAGCACGTAATCGGCCAACTCGGCGGTCTCGGTCATGAACAGGTCCCGTACCACGAACAGGTCGAGTGATGCCAGGGCCTCCCGCACCTTCAAGGTGTTGGGATTGGTCATGGCCGGATTGGCCGCTGTAAGAATCATGGCTCGCAGCGGATAAGGTTGGCCGCTCAAAATCGTATTCATGCCGGTCATGGTGTGGCATTCCTGGCGGAATCCGTACAGGACAGGAAAGCGATCCGCTCCGATCGGATCGAGATGTTGCAATGGGATTTCATCGTAGAGGGTGAGATGATTGCCCTTGAAGAACTCGGGCAACCTGTTTCCCCCCTCCCGATCCAGAGCGCCGAGGATGGCATCCAGACAGGCAATGGCCCGGATGTTATTTATGCCGTTTTCGTGATGCTCCGGTCCGTTGCCCACGTATACAGCCACGCGGGGAGCGGCGGCGGCCATGCTTCGGGCCAGCTCCCGAACCACTGAGGCGGGAACACCGGTCTGCTCTTCCACCTTTTCCGGTGAAAAGGCTTTCACGTACCCGGCCAGCTCGTCAAACCCGAGGGTATAGCGTTCCACGAACTCTCTATCGTAATCCTTGGTCTCGATCAGCTGCTGGATCAGGCCCAGAGCCAGGGCACCGTCGGTTCCCGGTTTCAAAGCGGCGTGAATATCCGCCTGGCGGGCGATCGCCGACATACGCGGATCCACGGCCACCAGTTTTGCCCCGGCCTTGCGGGCCCTCATGATCATCTGGGTCATGTTGGGATGTGCGTGAGGAGGATTGGCTCCCCAAAGCACTATGCAGCGGGAGTTCTCATAGTCCGGTACCGGCCAGGCGCCCTCCACCAGGCGGTAGCCGAAGTAACGGCCATTGTAGCACATCGAGTCATTGGAGAAGTAGTTGGGACTGCCCAGGGCATGGACGAAGCGGCGAGCCATGTCCTCCTCCTGGGCAAAGCCGATGGCCTCTCCCTTCCAGATGCTGATGGAACGGGTACCGTATTTCCCTTTGATGGCGGAGAGACGTTCGGCAATCTCATCTAGAGCCTGGCCGTGCGGGATCGATTCGAACCCCCTTTTGGTCTTCTTCAGAGGCTCGAGGAGACGATCGGAATGATAGACCATGTCCACCGCGGCCCGGGCTTTGACGCACAATCGGCCCCGGTTCCAGGGGTGGTCCTTGAAGCCGTCGATATCCACGATCCTGCCATCCTCCAGGTACACGTTGATGGCGCAGCGGTCGTCACACATACGGCAGAGGGTTTGAACGGTACGCCTATCGGGCATGGCGGGTTTAGCTTCCTCTCCTGTTCAGGCCGAGCAGGCGCTTTAGTTTGGCATCCAGGCTCTCCCGGCGGAAGCCGTAGGCATCTTCCTCCTCCTCGAACTGCAGCGCCCCGGAGGTGCAGAATTTCACGCACGAAGGGTCCCCTCCGCAGAGATCGCACTTCTTGCTGACCAGCTCGACCCTGTCGAAGTGAATGCTCCCGGACGGACAGGCCAGCAGGCACATCTTGCAGCCGGCGCAGCGCTCGGCGTCGATCTCCACGGCTCCGGTCTCAGGATTGCGAAAGATAGCTCCGGCGGGACAGACCTCCATGCACCAGCCCTCAACGCAGTGAACGCAGGTCCAGGGAATGCAGACCCGCTCCTCCGGATAGAAGTTGACCCGGATGTTGGAGTCTTTCCTGTCGAAATCGCTGTTTTGTTTAAAAGCACAGGCGTACTCACAGTTCCTGCAGGCCACGCAGGAGGTGGGGTCTACGGCAACGATACGCATTCGTGCATCCTTTCTCTGCCACGCTGTGCTGCGGAGATTGCTCCGGGAATCGTATCACACCGGGAGGTGCGCAGGTTCATTTCAGGCCACCTTCCTGGGCAGGAGGTATTTACCCTGCAGAAAACCCTCCACACTTGGAAGTTTACGCCGGTTGCGGATCCAGGGGCGCAGTTTTCCAAGTACCGCAGCATCTTCTGCTTCACCCAGGACCGCAGCGCCAACGGGTATGCCCTCCCGCAGCACAATCTTGAGGTAGCGGGAGGACCCATCCTGTTCAATGTGGGCGGCAAATCCCTCCTCTTCACTGAACTTCCCCATGGAGGCCACGGTGACTCCGAACATCTCGGTAACGTTCATGTTGAGGCTGCCCTGGTAGGGGATTTGCCGTCCCCCCAGGTTCGCACCAGCGATCGTACCGTGCTCCACCGCGGTAGGCCAAAGGGCGTGGGTCTGGTGGGTCTCGCCGAAGATCGTTGCTCCTCGAGCTACGTCTCCGGCGGCGTAGATGCCTGGAACATTGGTTTGCATGTTCCGGTCTACCGGTATACCCCGATCGGTGCGAACCGTACTACCTTCCAAAAACTCGATATTGGGCCTCACTCCGGCACCCACGATGATCATCTCTACCTCCAGAGGCGGCTGGTTTTCAGCGTGTACCCTCAGCACGCCCTGTTGCGAGCGATCGACGCTCTGGGAATGGATGCCGACCCGAACCGAAACTCCGTGCTCTTCGATTTTTCGTTGCAACAGCGATGCTGCCCGCTCATCGAGTACCGTAGGCATGATACGGGGCAGCAGCTCGTAGACCGTTACCCGCAATCCCCTCTGCTGGGCCGCCCAGGCTGCCTGCAGTGCTATGAATCCGGAACCGAGCACCAATGCCCGCCGTCCGGGTTCAAACAGGGAGTCGAGCTGTTCGGTGTCGTTGAGCGTCCAAAGATGGAACACATTTTCTCCGGCCAGACCTTGGATCGGCGGCAGGAACGGACGGGATCCGCTGGCTATAAGCAGTCGGTCGAAGGCGATTGTCCGGCCGTCCTCCAGGGTAACGGTGTGGGACTCTGGATCAACCCGGCTCACCCGAACGCCCAACTCCGTGGTCACCCCGAGCCGGTCGTAGTCCTCTTGTCGGCGGATGAACAGGTTTTCGTACGGGATCTTCCGGCGCAGAAAGTAGGGTAACAAGACCCTGGAGTAGGCGCTTCCCGGTTCCGCCGAAATCAGGGTTACCCTCGAATCTTTATCCAACGACCGGAAACGGCTAAGGGCGCTTAGAGCTGCCGCGCTGTTCCCGATGATAACAAACTGCATTGATCCTTCGGTTCCTCTATACAGACCTCTGCATTATAGAGGCGTATCCCGGGATCGTTCAATAGGAAATACCTGAGGGCTTCGATCAAGTATTCCGCATATTGAGAACAAAGATTCGCCGGAAAATAGATGTGACAGGAAAACAGATGTGCCCTTGACCCGATTTCCTCTCCCCCCCTAATCTTGCAAGTATGAACCTTTCGCGAATCGCCAATAAGGGCACCTCCGCCATCAAGAAGTACATTCCGGGCAAATCGGTCAAGGAAGCTCAGGCGGAATTGGGCATTGCCGAGATGATCAAGCTGGCCTCGAACGAGAATGCCTTCGGGGCTGCCCCTAGTTCGGTACGATCGATCCGGGAGTTGGCGGATCAGATCCATGTGTATCCGGATTCTCAAAGCCGGGAGATTCGCTTCCGCCTGGCCGAACAGCTGGGCGTGCAGGCTGCGGAGATCACGACGGGCAATGGAGCCGACGGGGTGATCTACAACCTCGGCATGGCCGTGATCGATCAGGGGGACGAGATCATCTTTCCCCGCATCACCTTCCCGATCTACGAGACGATCTCCCGGGTCATGCGGGGGATTCCCGTATATTCGCAGATGAGCGATTTGCACATCGACCTGGCGGATATCAGCAGGAACATCGGTGAACGGACCAAGCTTGTCTTTCTCTGTAATCCCAACAATCCCACCGGAGACGCTCTGCCGCCCGAAGAGGTAAAGGCCTTTTTACAGAGCGTGCCCGACCATGTCCTAGTGGTGCTTGATGAAGCCTACATCGATTTCACTGAAGGTGAGTCCAGGCTCGATTCGGTGGGGATCTTTCGGGATGGGATGAGCAATCTCTTCATCCTGCGTTCCTTCTCCAAGATCTATGGGCTTGCCGGCCTGCGCTTCGGCTACGGAATCGGGGATGCGGATCTCGTGGCCCTGATCAATCTGATCAAGCCCCCCTTCGACGTGTCGATCCTGGCCGAGCAGGCAGCCATCGAAGCTCTCGAGGACCGTGAGTTCGTACATAGCACCGTGGAGGGTTGTTCCGAGGAGAAGCGCTATTTTTACGAGCAGCTCGACAAACTCGGCCTGCAATACATCCGCTCCCATACAAACTTCATCCTCATCGACACCGGCCAGGACGCGCAGGAGGTGTTTCAGGCTCTCCTGCTGCAGGGGATTATTGTCCGGGCAGCCACATTGTACAGCCTGCCGAACCATATCAGGGTCACTATCGGGCAGCACGCCCAGAACGAGCGTTTTTTCGAGGCGCTGCGGGAAGTTCTGACGATCTGAGCGGTTCGGATTTGAGTTCCTTGTTGATCCCGGTTCCAGACAGTCTGTATAATTGAAAGACGTATAAGCCAGAACGCAGACCCTGATGCAGGACCCAATCACAAGCTCTCTACAATCTCTCTACGATGAGTCCTTGGAAATCAAGCTCGGCTACCGGGATAGGCTGGTGGTATTCAGCGATCTCCATGTGGGCAACCGACGCAGAGGCGATGATTTTCTCAAAAACTCGGAGTTGTTCATGGCCGTGCTTGGGCGGCACTACTTTCCGCAGGGGTACACGCTTTTGCTGAACGGGGACATCGAAGAGCTGCTTCGCTTCTCCTTGAGCGAGGTAGAAGCAAGATGGTCGGATCTGTACACCCTCTTCGGGCAGTTCCACGATGCGAAGCGGTTTTACAAAGTTGTGGGAAACCACGACATCACATTGCCTCTCTACAGAGAATATTCGTTTCATGATGCGCTTATAGACGGCCTCAAGCTCCGCTACAAGGACGAGGTGCTGTTCCTCTTTCATGGCCACCAGGCCTCGAACTTTCAAACACGTTTCAACATGCTGGTAGGTCTGTCTCTGCGCTACGTCGCCCGCCCGCTTGGCATTAAGAATTACTCGGTCTCCCGCAGTACGTTCCGGCAATATAAAACCGAGCGGAGGGTCTATTCCTTTTCCCATGCTGACAGAATTGCCTCGCTGATTGGCCACACCCACAGGCCTTTGTTTGAATCCCTCTCCAAAATCGATGCTCTTCGCTTCAGGATCGAGCAGTTGTGCCGGCAGTACACGACGGCTCGGGCCCGCGAGAAGCGTAAGCTTTCCGAGGACATCCAGCGCCACAAGACGGAGCTGGAGCAAATCTACGAGCGCAAAGGCGAGCTCAGGAGCCCCCGCAGCATCTACAACTCGAAGCTGCTTATTCCCTGCCTGTTCAACTCCGGGTGCTGCATCGGTAAGCGTGGCATCACGGCTATCGAACTGCATGAGGGCGAGATCGCTCTGGTGCATTGGTTCGACAAGAACTTGAGCCAAAAGCACTTCGACCTGATCGACGAGACACCGCAGCAACTCGACGGCAGCGACTACTATAAAGTGGTGCTCAACCAGGATTCACTGGACTACATCTTCACCCGCATCCGTATGCTGGCGGACTGATCGCCTCTGGTCCTTTGCGTGGATTTCTGCTATACAGAGAACCCAATGCGCATCATCGATTTCCATACCCATGCCTTTCCCGACGCCCTGGCCGAACAGACCGTGCCCAAGCTCTGTGCAAGGGCAAAAGTGACCGCAGCCCTGGACGGCAAAGTATCCTCCCTGGTCGCCGAAATGGACCGCCTGGGTATAGAGGCGGCGGTGGTGCTTACCATCGCCACCAAACCGAGCCAGTTCGAGTCGATCCTCACCTGGTGTACGGGGGTGGCCTCCAAACGCTTGATCCCCTTTGCCTCGGTTCATCCGGATGATCCTGAAGCGGTGCAGAAGATCGACAGAATTCACGAAGCCGGTCTGAAGGGAATCAAGCTGCATCCCTACTACCAGAGCTTCGTGTTCAACGACAGGTGCATGTTTCCGCTGTACGAGCGGATCGAACAGCGTGGGCTGATCCTCCTGGCTCACACGGGATTCGATCTGGGTTATCCCCACGACCGGATCGCCGACCCGCCGAAGCTCATGGACGTGATAAGTGCCTTCCCAGCGTTGAAGTTGATTACTACGCACATCGGGGCCTGGCAGGACTGGGACAGCGTGGAGAAGCATATGCTCGGGCGGCCGGTTTACATGGAAATCTCCTATTCCTTTCCCTTTATCGGCATGCAGCGGGCGCGCCGCTTTCTTCGCGCCCATCCTCCTGATTTAATCCTATTCGGCAGCGATTCCCCCTGGGGCAGCCAGGAAAAGATCCTGGAGGATCTGCTGTCTCTGCAGCTGGGGGACGAGCTGAATCAGCGTATCTGCTTCGACAACGCCGCCAGATTGCTCGATTTGTCCTGAATTTCCCCGGCCAATTTCCCCGATAAAAAATGTTGATCCGTGGGCGGGATACTCTATAATCAAGAATAATCGTGTTCAGCCAGTGTACCCTAGTGATCAGGGAAACTGGACGTTTCATAGGTCGAGGGGGACCGGGGGGCTTTATCGTGAATATACGCCAATTGATTGGGATTGTGGTTATCCTGGCGGCCTACGGCTTGACCTGGTATTTCCTGCTCAAGTCCCTGAGTATCGTGAGAATCATCGACAGGGAAGGCCTCAAGCACGCCCCTGAGATCAAGGCCAGGCTCAAGCGCAGAGGTAAGCCCGACAAGAGGAGAGCCGATAAGCGCAGCGGGCAAGACGCACCAGGGGAGTCCGGTGAGGCTAAAGATACCGACCCGCGCAGCCAGCGGGGTGAGCATACCGATCCCGGCTCATCGGAGAGATGAAGCAGATCAAATCCGAGCTGTCCAGAGAGATGTCCCTGTTTCACATCACTATGATGGGCGTAGGCATGATGATCGGCGCCGGAGTATTCGTATCCACGGGGATCGGCATCGGCGTCGCCGGACCCGGCGGCATCCTGATGGCCTTTGCCCTGAACGGACTTTTGGCCTTTCTGTCTGTAATGACCTATGCCGAGCTTGGATCGGCAATTCCCCATGCCGGTGCGGGCTATTCCTACGTTCAGCAGAGCTTCGGGGGTTTTACGGGTTTTTTTTCCGGTTGGATCAGTTGGTTCGCTCATGCGGTAGCGGGGAGCCTGTACGCCATCACCTTTGCCAAATACACGCTTCACTTTTTAGCACAACTGGGAGCGTTCGCATGGCTGAATCTCAACCTGCCTCTGTTCGAAAAGATCCTGGCCGTGCTCACAGCTGTCGTGTTCATCTATATCAACTACCGCGGGGCCTCTGAAACCGGAACCGCAGGCGCGGTGATGGCCATCGGCCAGACGATCGTGCTTGGGGTGATCGGGCTGGTGGGTGTGTACGTAGCCATCCGCAATCCCGCCAGAATGGGGAATTTCGAGCCCTTCTTGCCGAACGGTTGGGGAAAGGTGCTGGTCGTTATGGGATTCAGTTTGGTGGGCTACGAGGGCTACGAGGTTATCGCCAATACCGCGGAAGAGGTTATGGAGGCCAAGAAGAACGTCCCGAAGGGTATCTTTTTTGCCGTTATTATCGTCATAACCACCTACCTGCTGGTCGCCTTCGCCGCTATCGTAGGTGTCAACAGATCCGGAACCACCATCAGCGAGTGGTTTCAGGGCCAGGGAGCCACAGGCTTTGCCGAGGCTATCGGCCAACTTCTGCCAATTGGAGGGCTGCTGGTCACCCTAGCCGCGATTTTCGCAAGCACGTCGGCGCTCAATGCCACCATCTATTCATCTACACGTATCTCCTTTGCCCTGGGAAGAGACGGCTATTTACCCAGGTACTGTGCTCATATCTCGAGGAAGAACAGAATCCCCACCGTAGCATTGTTGTTGTCCGGATCCGTGATCGTCGTTATCGCCGCGGCTTTTCCAGTGGAAGTCGTATGTGCCGGGGCAAGCCTGTTCTTCATCGTACTGTTCAACCTTGTGACGCTGGCCGCCATAAAAATAAGAATCGAACAGGGGGACAAACTCGACTACGGATACCTGATGCCCTTCTTCCCCGTGATCCCTATAATCTCCTTCATCGGCAGATTGGTGATAGGCGTATTTCTTTTCGACATGGGGATTTTAGCCTACATCATCGCCGGCACCTGGATCGGCTTTGGGGTATTGCTTTACTTCTTTTATTCAAAAGTCAACGCACGGGAGATCGAAGCCGGGAAACCTCTGGAGACGATCATCGTCGGATCCAAGGGCTACCAGATTACGGTGGCAGTGGCGGATCCGCGAACCGCTCCCGTACTGGTTCGATACGCAGACATCCTTGCCAGCGGCGCAGCTGCGGAACTGCTTATAACCAGCGTTGTAACCGTTCCTTACCAGACACCCCTATCGGAGGCCGAAAATTTTTCCGAAGAGGCCAGGGTTTTGATTGACGAAGTGGCGCGGGGCGTACAAAGTCCGGTGCAGACGGCCATTCGCTACGGACACAATGTAGCTCGCGGAATAATCGGCTCCGTGAAGGAGAGAAAGACCGATCTGCTCGTTTTAGGATGGCGGGGGCACACCACCTGGGAGCATCATGAAATGGGCAGCACCTTGGATCCTGTAATCGGACAGGCCTCTTGTGACATCGTAGTGGTGAAACCCAACCGGGAGGATCCTGATCGGGTGATCAAACGGATTCTCTATCCCTTGAGAGGCACTGGCCCGCACAGCGAACTGGCGGTGGAAGTGTTGAATCTGGTTGCCGCGAGCTACGGCGCTGAGGTCACCATTCTCCACGTGCTGCCGAAGGGGAAGGATGGTGCCGATGCCCGGGATATGACCGAGTCGATCGCCTCACAAATGCCGGATGTCCGCTGCAGCATCCAAATCGAAGAGAGCGAGGATCCGGCGATCTATATTTTCAACGAATCCAAGAACCACGACTTGCTGTTGATCGGAGCGACCAATGAAACCCGGTTCCAGCAGTTGCTGTTCGGCTCGGTTGCGGAGCTCATCGCGAAACACTGTCCGAAAACGGTTTTGATGGTGAAGCGAAAACTCGGGATACCCCCGTGGCTGCGGCATTGACTGTCCTCCGGGCACAATGCCGGCCACGAGGAGGAAAAAAGCGGATGATCGGAATAAGAGGACGAGGTTCTCCGGGGAGAACCTCGCCGCTTGACGATTCAGGTCTATCGGCTTCCTGACGGTCTCAGATCCTGCCGCTCCTACTTTTTCTTTTTGCGGACAACGTCATCCGCGTCATCCTTCGGTTTCGTGGCTGGATTCTCGTCCACCATGAAACGCGCGTGATTTATTGCCCGATCCAGGCCGTTAACGGCATGGGTCGATTGACCGCCGAGCACTTGTACGTGTTCTCGCTCCGGATGATGGATGAAATACACGTTCTCCTGCTCCCCTGGATCCATTTCGGCTTTGCCGAAAGACCAGACGGGCAGAGCCCCGACGGCGATGAGAAAAATGAGAACTCCAAAAAAAGGTATCTTTTCATACCTACCCTCCGTAACCACGTGGTGTTGCTCGACTTTTGTTGTTCTTTCACTTTCGAGGGTTGGACAGTTTTTAATAGCGCGCTTCGATCGGAGAGAGGAAGAAGCGATCGACAGACCTTCCGCTTTAATCCCCAGGTCGAGAGAACCCAGACCCTCGGCTTCATGATCCTGCCTCATTTTCCGGCGGATCGCCGGCTGGATACGGAGTTTCAGCGGGAGCTCAGGGAAATCACCGAGCTCAGCTCGGTCTACTACGCTACTATCCGCTTTCAAAGCGGTGAAAACACGGTCCGGTTATCCTGCAGCTTTCAGAGCCGCTTTCCCGAAGGGAGCACCAGGATCTGGGCTTTTCCCGCCCTGCAGTACAGCTGCCAGGACACCGTCTCTCTGGCTCGGCAGAACTTCCTGGGATACATAGAGGATAATCAGCCGATCGTAGGGGATTGATAGAGGCAGAGCAGTACTCTCCGCGGAATACCTCTGAATTGACATAATAGAGTCTTCCTGTATTATAATTTTAACAATCTTATATTAAAGGAGTAGGGATATGAACAAAACACGCTCCAAGGCAATGGTGCTGATCGCTCTGATGGCACTCATTGGAATCGTCTCATTGTTCGCAGGGGGGAGAGGGGAGGCGGCAAAGCCGAATGAATTGAACCTTCTCGTGTTCGAAGGGTATGCGGAGCCGGCCTGGGTGGATCCCTTCAAGGCGGAAACCGGGGCTACCATCAACATTACCAACGCGACTTCGGTGGACGAAATTTTCAGCAAGATGGTCGCAGACGGCGGCAAAGGCTTTGACCTGGTCACCATCGATACGAGTCTGTTCCAACGCTACTACGACAAAGACCTGATGATGCCCATCAACCTGGACAACATTCCGAATGCCAAAACGGAGCTCCTGCCTAACTTCCGCAAGCTGAAAGAGGTGGAGTTCGACGGAAAAACCTATGGTGTGGCCTATGCCTGGGGAACCATCCCGCTGTTCTACGACGCGGACGTGATTAAGAAGAAACCGGATTCCTGGCGGATCATGTTGGAGCCGCAGTACAAAGGCAAGGTCGTACTGTTGGATGAACCGCAGAACACTATGGTTACCATGGCTCTGATTCTTGGTGGATTCAAGGATGTGTGGAATTTCTCCGACAGCGACTACGACAGGCTCAAAGAGGGCTTCCAATCGGTCGCACCGCAGCTCAGAACCCTCACCACCGGAGCAACCGATGAGATCGCCCTGCTGGCCAACAAAGAAGCAGTGCTGGGTATGGCCTTTGGCGAGCAGACCGGTTTCGTGGCCAATCAGAAGGGATTGAACGTGAAAATGACGATCCCCAAGGAGGGAGGCATTGGCTGGCTGGACTGCTGGATCATCTCGGCCGGGACGAAGAACAAGGAACTGGCGGAGAAATGGATCAATCACACCATTCGCAAGGACTACAACAAGATGATGTCCGACACCATCGGCTACCCGGGCGCCTGCAACCCGCCGGAGGGCATTGACTACGTAATGGATCGCATCGTCTGGCTCCAGCCCAGGGGAGACTACCAGATGCTGACCGAGAAGTGGAGCGAGATCAAGCTGATCTTGGCCAAATAGAAGCGCCTTTCCCATGAAAGAACTGCTGAGGCTGGAGAATGTTACAAAACGTTTCGGTCCCGTCGTAGCCGTAGATGCGGTAGATCTGAGCATCTACGACGGGGAGTTTCTAGCCATTCTCGGCCCCAGTGGTTCCGGAAAGACCACGATTCTCCGCCTGATCGCCGGATTCGAAACTTTGGACGAAGGACAGATTCTTTTAGAGGATAGGGATATCGCCCCAACACCGGTTAATCAGCGGCCTTTCAACACGGTGTTTCAGGACTATGCCCTGTTTCCAAACATGAACGTGTTCAGGAACATTGCTTACGGATTGATGGTCAGGGGAACCAACCGGCAGGAGATCAGGCAAAGAGTTGAAGAGGCATTGGAGATGGTGGCGCTCTCCGGCTTTGGAGAGCGCTACCCCGATCAGCTGAGCGGAGGCCAGCGCCAGAGAGTCGCCCTGGCCCGAGCTCTTATACTAAGACCCAAGCTGCTCCTTTTAGACGAGCCGCTTGGGGCGCTGGATCTGGCCCTGCGAAAGCAGATGCAGATCACTTTAAAACAGATCCAGGAACGGGTCAAAATTACCTTCGTTCACGTTACCCACGATCAGGAAGAAGGTCTGACCATGTCGGACCGTATAGCCATTATCAACGAGGGGCGGATTCAGCAGCTCGATGATCCTCAAGCTGTCTATTTCTATCCTCAGAATTACTTCACAGCCAACTTCATGGGAGAGAATAATCTGATCAAAGGAGTAGTAGCCGATATTTCACCACAACGGGCGAAAATACAAACCGGAATCGGGGACGTTGAGGTGAAGTTCACTGACGGGATGTCCATCGGCCATCTGAAAAGAGGAGATGATGTATTCGTCGTGATCCGCCCGGAAAACATTCTCATCGGCGAGCAGACAAAATTAGCCGGAAACATATATGAGGGAATTATTAAAAGAAGGGTTTTCGTAGGTTCTGAAGAGAAACTCTTCGTGACTCCGGTTTCCTCCCCGGAGTTGGAGATCATGATCAAGCTGCACGCCCTAAAGGCAGGCAGCGGCTATTCCTCTCAGGGATTAACCAGAGAGAAGAAGGTTCAGATTGGCTGGCAGGAGGATCAGTGCTGGCTGGTTTCGAGCAACTCTAAGTAAGGGTGGGCAGGACTGGAAAAATGCAGCAGCTGAAAAAACATCGCCGATTCGGTTTGTATACCTTGTTGTTCCCCACTTCAGCTTGGCTCTTGTTCTTCATTCTGATACCTATATCCATGTTCGGGATGTACAGCTTCTGGGTTGTAAGGAATGAGACCATTGTTCGGGAGTTTTCCTTCGGGAATTACGTACGCTTCTTTACAAACCCGCTATATCCCAACCTGCTACTTCGATCCCTGATTATCGCCTTCGGTGTAACCATCATCACCTTCACGACCAGCTACCCCCTGGCACTGTACATCTTCCGCCAGTCGGGGAGGGTAAAATCGCTATTGTACATGTTTGTCCTCATTCCATTGCTCACCAGCTATATCGTGCGCATCTATGCCATGCGTCTGGTTCTGGGTTCCAACGGACTTATCAACAACTTCCTCATTTTTATTGGACTGATCGAAGAACCTCTTCAGATCCTGCTGTTCAATCGGTTTGCCATCTTTCTGACACTATGTGTGACCCTCTCTCCTTTCATGGTGATGCCTATCTATACTTCTTTGGAGAAAGTGCCTGTATCTCTGATCGAAGCCTCAAGGGATCTGGGCGCCTCAGATCTGCAGACTTTTTGGCGGGTCGTCTTCCCGATCAGCGTGCCGGGCGTCGTTGCCGGCTCCATGTTCATCTTCATCCTCTCTCTGGGAGATTTTCTCACGCCGATCCTTGTAGGAGGCACTCAGGGTATGACGATCAGCAAGGCAATCCAGATGAACTTCGGGATCGCCTACAACTGGCCCTTGGGGGCTGCTCTTTCGGCTATTCTGCTTTTGATTGCTCTATCCACGATCCTGGTGAGCAATCGTTTCGGTGCGTTGCGGGAGATCTGAGTGTCAGGTGGAAATGTGGCTGCAAAGAGATTGACGAAGATCGGCAGGGTGCTCGGCAAGCTGTACAGTCCCGGATTCGGGTTCCTTCTGCTGGTGGTAACCTATGTGCCGATCATTTTGGTAATCATGTTTTCGCTAAATGAGAGTGTGATTGCCGCCTTTCCGCTGGCCAAGTTTTCCTGGAAATGGTATGAGGAGCTGTTTCAGAACCGTTCGATCTTAATTGCCTTTCGAAATACCCTGATCATCGGAATCAGTGCGGTGGCCGGTTCTCTGGTCATCGGCGTGACTGCAGCCTTTCTCCTGCACCGTTACAGGTTTCGTTTTTCCGCATTCTTCAATATCGTAATCCTGCTGCCCTTTCTTCTGCCGGGCATATTTACCGGTCTGGCATTGTTGCTGTTCTTTTCCTGGGTCGGCATTCCAAAATCCCTGTTTACGGTGTTTATCGGACATGTGGTGTTCTGCACCGCAGTGGTCTTCAAAACGGTACTGGCAAGACTTATGGTGGTCAGGAAGAGCCTCGAGGAGGCATCTTACGACCTGGGCGCCAACTCCACCCAGACTTTTTTCTATGTAATCCTGCCCAATATCCGTACCGCGTTGCTGACCGGGAGCCTCCTAGCTTTTGTTCTTTCCTTTGACGAGACATTGATCACCTTCTTCGTGATCGGAGCCCAGCTCACCCTGCCGTTGAAGATCTGGGCTATGATGCGCGCCAAGTTTACCCCACAGGTGCATGCCTTGGCTTCTTTGGTGTTCCTCACCTCCACACTCATCATTATCATTTCCTCCAAGTATATACTGGGCAGGGAAGCGAAGAGCTAGCTCGAGAGTCTGGACAATGAAGCTACAGACAAGTATGAACTCCCGCGAGCGCATCCTCTGTGCTTTGAACCATCAGGAACCTGACCATGTGCCGCTGTATATCATGCTCATGGGAAGCAGCTCGGATTACGAGCCGGCCACCGGATTCGACTTTGGCAATCTCCACCGCTATGATGTTCGCCGTCCCTATTCAATCGCCCACCACATACGACGAGCAGAACAGCTCTTGAATCTTGGAGTCGACGACACTCTGCGAGTTGAGCCGCCGTTAGGGTGGGCGGAAGAATACGTGGTGGAGGGGATCAAGGATCTGAAAACTTCGATCCGTCGAAGGTCAGCCGAAGAGGGAACGGGAACCGTCATAGAGAAGGAGTATCACACCCCTCAGGGTCTGCTCAAACAGACGGTGCAGGTGACCGATGACTGGCCTCATGGAGATAACATTCCCGTGTTCAGCGATTTCAGCGTGTCCCGCAGCAAGGAGCATCTTATTAAAAGTCCTGATGATTTAGAGGCTCTTAAGGTCTTGCTCGGAGATCCCAAGACCGAGGAGTACCAGCGTTTTAAAGAGGAGTCAGCCGAACTGCGTAAGGCGGCGCAGAGGCTGGGTGTGGTCCTGGAAGGTGGGCGCACCTCCTTGGGAGACAGCCTGATCTGGTTGTTGGGGATCGAGGCGGCTATCATGGGAGCCTATGATCGAATTGATTTTCTCGAGCAGCTGCTTGATTTGTTGCTGGAGTGGGAAAGCAAGAGACTGGAGTTGATGATCGACCAGGGCATCGAGATCCTTTTTCACTCGGCTTGGTACGAAATGACGGATTTTTTTACACCAGAGGTCTATAGGCGGCTGCTCAAACCACGATTGCAGAAACTGATAAAGCTCTGTCATGAGGCACAGGTGCGCTTCGCCTATATTATGACCAAGTCGATCGATATCTATGCCGAGGATTTCCTGGAGCTCGGCATGGACTGCGTATTCGGGGTGGATCCGGTTCAAGGCGGCGCTGACCTCCAGACCCTGAAGGATAAATTTCGCAGCCGTATCGCTGTCTGGGGGGGGATAAACTCCGCCGTTACCCTGGGTCAGGGATCCGAGCAGGAAATCGAGCAGGCGGTTACGGAAGCGATCCGAATTCTGGCCCCGGGCGGTGGTTTTGTTCTCTATCCGGTTGATGTGGTACTGGCCGGGGCCAATCCCTGGAGCAAAGTGAAAGTAATGCTGAACAAATGGCGGGAAATCGGGAGCTACCCCATCCGGGTATGAGCTCCGCTAGTATCACGCCGAGGGAGGTTATGCGCATGGTGTTGACACCGGTGGTTGGTGTATACGGTGTTCTGGAAAAAACCGAAGAGGGATGGCATAAGGCGGAAGCCCTGATTGAAAGCGTGCAGAAACAGTTGTCTTCGATCGGAATGGATGTGCGGCCGACACCGCAGCTGGTTGCCGAGGAATCCTCGGCACTCCAGGCTGCGGATTTCTTCAAGAAGGAAGATCCCGATCTCATACTGGCCGTGATCGTCACCTGGAGCTTCGACCATCTCAGCCTGCAGATTTTGAAGCGGATAGATCGGCCGCTGGCAATTCTAGCTGTTCCGGGGATACGCTCGGGATCGATTGTGGGTGCCCATCAGTTGGGAAGCTATTTGACCGACCTGGGTATCGAACACGTTGTCCATTACGGCCCGCCGCAGCGTGCCGATACCTATACGGGCATTGCCGCCTATGCTCGGGCCGCGGCGGTGAAACGCAGGCTGGAACTGGGCAAACTGGGCTTTGTGGGGAGACGTACTCCCGGCATGACACCGATCGCCTTCGATGAAGTGGAGATCACCCGCCTGTTCGGCCCCGAGGTTCTCAGCTATGGCTGGGAGGAGATCGAAGTGAGGGCTGATTCGGTGAGTGCCGATGCGGTTGAAGAACAACTCCAGCGCATGAAAACCCTGGCCGGAAAGGTTGAGAGCAGCGATCAAGCTCTGCAGAAATCCCTACGACTGTATCTAGCCCTCCGTGGTTTATCGGAGGAAAACGGGATTCTGGCCATCGGATTGGGATGTTATCCTCATTATGCCGGAATTGCCTGCATCATCACTGGTCTGCTCTCAGAGGATGGGATCCCGACGGCCTGTGAAGGAGATATGAACTCAGCCATTCTCATGTACCTGCTGCAACAGTTCAGCGGCGAGCCGGTTCACTTCGGCGAGCTCCTTGAGCTCGACGAAAAGGAGAACACGATTGTTACCTCCCATTGCGGCTGCGCTTCTCCCAGCCTGGCTGCCCGTGCTGAGGACATAGCGCTGTCACCGGTACGCCTGTTCGAGCGAGGCGTGTGCATCAAATTTCCCGCCAAGGCATCCCAGAATGTAACTTTTGCCAATCTGGTGGGGAGGAAGGGCACCTACCGGCTCTGCGCCCTTGAGGGAAAAGCGGTTCAGACGGGGATGGTCTTCGAGGGTAATCCGGTGAAGATGAAGCCGGACCTCAGCTTGGCGAATCTACTGGAGGTAGTCAATGAGCAGGGGTTCGGTCATCATTGGATGATGGGCTATGCCCATGCCGTGGCCGAGCTAAAGCATTTTTGTCGTCTAAGCGGAATTGGGGGAGAATTCCCCGTTTAGATCCAGGCGACATTCCCCCGCCGCTTCGATCATGGCCAGGTAATTCTCCAGACTGATCGTCGGATTGATTTCGCTGGAGGTGGCCAGCAGCATGCCCCCCTGTTTCAACGCGTCGCTCTCTTCGATTTGACGGTGCACTTCCTCCTTGACCTGCTCCGGTGTGCCCCTCTCCATGAGGGTCACTCCATCGATGCCTCCGGCCCAGATCGTTTCTGGATACTGTCTCTTCAGCTCGATGATATCCATGCCGCAGCTAGGTTCCAGGCAGTAGAATCCATCCACGCCGCAGGCTATGAGCGCGGGTATCGCCTCTTTGTAATTGCCGTCGCTGTGATAGAGGACTGTGAAGCCATGCTCATGCCAGGCGGCGGCCAGCCGTTCGACGTACGGATAGTGATACTGATCCAGAAACGCCGGCCCGAAGATTGGACCCGCCTTGGTGGCAAAATCTTCCGGTATGAGTATGAGGGGGGAGAGTTCAATGTCCGCTACGGCGTGCACCCGCCGCAGCTCATTTTCGATAGAGATTTCCATGTAATCTTTGAGTAGCTCCGGGTAGCTCAGGGAGAAGAAGGTGTAGATCTCCAAACCCATGGCGTCGAAGAGGTCGCAGAAACCGGTAAAACTGAAATCGATGATCACCGTCTCCCCGACTTTTTCCTGGAGGTCCTCCAAATACTTCCTGTAGAGCTTTCGCTCCCGGACACCGTCAAAATGCGCTTTCGTGGTCTCGAATCCATCAGCCTCTACCTTGACGGCGGTGTGGTCGTTGAAGCCGGTGTCGCTCATCCAGCGGATCTTCTCTTTCAGCCACTCCGCTGCACCGACCTCTTCGCTAAAAGGTCGGGATACCCGCCAGGTGGTCCAGTGATCGTTTCTCATGACAAAACCGTCTTCGGTTTTCAGCGTGCCTGTTCCCTTGTTCTCAAAGATAGGAAAACAGGTGTCCAGGGATTTGCGGATCGCCAATCCCACGTCATCGGGAGTGAACTCGAATCCTTCGATATCTTTGCCCGTGAAATGAGCAATCACCTGGCCGTTGTAGCTGAGCTGTTCGTGAATCGCTACCCTGTCAACCGCCTGGTGATTCACGGTTCGTAGCACTCGCTCTTTTTTGCTGAGTTTATCCTCTGGAAATACTTTCTCGAGGTTGTCCATCTTCTTCCTACAGCTCCTCTGCTCTTCCCGTTACCCCGGCACGCCTGAACTTGGATACGTCGATCTCCAGGACCTCCTCGATATTGTCGAATGCCTTTCGGAAGGCCTCGACGTACTGTTGCATAAGTGTCAGCTTCTGCGGGAACAGAGGGTACTCTTCGCTGCCCACGATGATGGAGTTCTTCAACAGATCGATTGTTGCCGGGTAGTGCTCTTCACTGTATATAACATCTCCGTTGTAGAAGGGACAGGACCAGGGGCAACCGGAACCGTATCCGTCTTTGATTTGAAAGAGTGGATTGGATACCAGAGGTTTTGTCTGCCATATAGCTACATCCACTCCCTCCTCACGCAGCGCGAATAGCAGCTTGTCTCTGAACTCCTCCGGATCTATATCCAGCCCGAGTTCCTTCGGTTTCAATCGCAGGCGATATTTGTAGTAGTTGGAAACACTGTGAGCGGGAACGAAGGGGGGTTCGAGCCCCTTGATCTTGGCAAGTTCCCTGGAAAGGTACTCACCGTTTCTACGGGAGTTTTCATTGTTTTTATCGAGCCGGCGCAGCTGGCTGCGGGCAAAGGCTGCGGGCATCTCCTGGGTTCTGTAGTTCCAGCCGAGGGTGTAGGCGACATAACTTCTGCCCTCTCCCTCCTCCATATACTCGCCAAACATGCGAACCATGTTTGCCCTTCCCCGGTATTCCACGTTGTTGGTTACGAATAGACCCCCCTCTCCGCCGGGAAGGTTTTTGGTGGTGTTCAGACTGAAGATAGCCATATCACCGATGGTGCCTATATTTCTTCCTTTATATTTCGTTCCATGGGCTTCTGCCGCATCCTCGATCACGATGAGATCGTGCTTCTCAGCAATCCTCAGAATCTCATCGAGATCGGCGGGAGTGCCTTCAATGTGAACCGGAATTATCGCCTTGGTTTTTTCCGTGATCTTTTCTTCGATCTTCCCCGGATCGATGTTATGGGTTTTCGGGTCAATATCCACGAAGACCGGAATTCCATTGCTGTGAAGTACGGCTACCGCGGACGCCAGGAAGCTGTAGGCCGATGTAATCACCTCGTCTCCCGGCCCAATCCCAGCAGCCCGTACTGCAGCGTGAAGCGCGGCAGTGCCGCTGTTGAAGGCGATGCAGTACTTCGTTCCCACGTAAGCGGCGAACTCGCTTTCAAGACCTCTGCAGTTCGGTGCATAGGGACCCCACAGCTTGCCGCTGTTCAGCACCTCCATTACCGCCTGTTTGTCCTCTTCGATGATTACGGGCCAACGGATTTTATTCTCGGTTGGAACCGTTTTTTCTCCCTTGTGCACAGCAAGATTCCTGCTCATTTGGTTTTCCTCCAAATGCGAAAGCTGTCGAAAGTCTCCATATTATACTTGAAGCTTCGCTGCAGTTTAAACAATGTTTTGGGCCTGAATTTGAAGCACTTTTGCGTTTCATGCTATTCTGTTTCACTGCGATTGTCGAAAAAAACATAGGTTCAAAAAAATCTAGAAGATGGCAGTGGTCACAGTCACCGGTGAGGTTCCGTCAGACCAGCTCGGGATCACGGATATCCATGAGCATATATTGTGCGATTTCTCAAAGAACCACGATCCAGGCGCCGGCCACTCCGATGAAGAAAAGGTGGGCATCACCAACCTGGGAATTGTCACCAATAATCCGATAGCTATCAGAGATAATCTCATCCTTTCTGATGTTGATTTGGCCATTTATGAGCTTGGCGTATTTGGCAAAGCCGGAGGAAGAACGGTTGTCGATCTGACCACGGTAGAACTGGGAAGAAATCCATCTGCACTTCGTGAAATTTCGCTGGCAAGCGGGATTAACATAGTGACTTGCACGGGACATTATATACGGACCTATCAATCCCCGGAAACGCGCACCATGTCCGTTGAAGCGCTGCAGGAGGAGATGCAGAGAGAGATCGGGGAGGGAATCGGCGAAAGTGGAGTAAAAGCAGGTGTTATCGGAGAGATCGGCACCAGCGAACAGTTGTACCCGGAGGAACGCAGAGGGCTGATAGCAGCCGCACGGATCAATTCGAGTGCGGGGGTGCCGGTAAGCGTACACACCGAACCGAAGGTCCGCCTAGCCATGGACATAGTGGATTTGCTGTCAAAAAATGGGGCTGATTTATCCAAGGTTTCGTTATGTCACATGGATAGCGATTTTATGGATTCCCGATATCACGAGGGCATACTTAAGACCGGCGCAAACATAGAGTTTGACACCTTTGGTGAAAACTTCTGTTTGCACCCTAATTACGGGCCCTCCGACCTGGATCGGATTAAGGGTCTGTGCAGGCTGCTCGACAAAGGTTATGTCAGGCAGCTCATGCTGGGATGCGATGTCTGCCTCAAGTGCAGACTTCACGCATACGGCGGCTGGGGATACGACCACCTGCTCACAAATGTGGTCCCCGCTATGAAGAGGCTTGGAATCTCCGATGATGAGATCGAAATCATGCTCCTTCAGAATCCACGGGAGTTTCTCGATTTCTAGCCGGCCAGCGAATATTCCCGGGCTACTCTGTTAGAATGCGCACATCCCCGATCAGCAGACCCTGCTCCTGAACAAAGACCGGATTGAGATCGAGCTCACGGATGGCCGGGTAGCGACGGGCCAGGCGAGATAGCCGGACAAGCAGCTCCGCCAGGGCTTCCCGGTCAAGGGCAGCGCTGCCCCGGTAGCCGGCCAGCATTGTGCTGATCTTAAGTTCAGAAAGCATATCCGCGGCTTCTTCCCGGCCGAAGGGGGCGATGCGGA
Source organism: Spirochaetaceae bacterium (assembly GCA_020353535.1). Classification (GTDB taxonomy): domain Bacteria; phylum Spirochaetota; class Spirochaetia; order SZUA-6; family DRHE01; genus JAFGQJ01. The sequence continues at coordinate 2,847,784 of CP070696.1, forward strand.
CAGCAGAATCTCGCAGCAACTCGGTGAGTACGCCCCCGGCTCCGGCAAGGACCACGGGACCGAAGGTGGGATCCTGCTTGATGCCGGCAATCACTTCCAATCCCCCCGTCACCTGCCGGTAGAGCATCACTCCTAGGAATGCCTGATCGGCGAAGCGGCCCGCCATATCGGCGAAGGCGCCGCTGACCTGCTGTTCGTCGCGGAGATCGAGCAGCACCCCGCCCACATCACTCTTGTGCAGGATCTGCGGGGAGACCACCTTCATGACCAGTGGAAAGGGGAGCTCCCGGAGCGTTTCGGGGATCTGTGCCTCAGCCGTGATGTAGCGGTGTTCCGGGAAGGAAAATCCTTCAGCCTCGAGAAAACAGACCGCATCGGGTTCCAGGACCGTGGCCTCGGCTGGAAAGGGCAGGGGAGCAGACTCTCCCGCTATGGCTTGCTCGACAGAGGCTGTTGGCTCGCCTTTGGTGCCTCGTGCGCGGATTGCTTCCGCCCCACCTGTGCGGCGGGTGTACTCGTGCATCTTGGAGAGGACAAAAGCTGCCCGTTCCCCTGTAGGAAAGAGGGGGATACCGGCCTCTTTCAAGCGTTCACTGCCCTCCTCCACGATCTCCCCGGCCATGAACACGGCGGCCACCGGCTTGGGCCGTTTCTGACTTGCTGCGGCTTTCACGATCCCTTCAGCCAAGGCCGTGGAATCGAGAAAGGGAGTGGCCACATTGATGGCGATCACAGCATCGTAGTGCGAAGCGAGCACGGCCTGCAGGGTGCGCCTGTAGCCCTCGCGGGTGCCCTCGACGGTGAGATCGATCGGGTTGGCAAAGGCGCAGTGGCCGGGCAGGAATGATGACAGCTGTTCCCGCAGCTTGGCGGGGCTCTCCGCCACATCCAGGCCGAGCTCCTCGGCTCGGTCGCTGGTCAGAATGCCCGGTCCGCCGGAGTTGGTCACGATGGCGATGCGGTTTCCCTCGATCCCGGGAAGGGAGGTCAGACCGTTGCACAGATCGAGCATCTCCTCTATGCCCGGGACCCGCAGGGCACCTGTCTGGCGGATCATGGCCGCGAAGATCTCATCCGATCCGGCCAGGGAGCCGGTGTGGGAACTGGCGGCCCGCAATCCCGAGGTGCTGCGGCCCCCCTTGATGATCACCACGGGTTTCCGCCGGGAAACCCGGTGTACCGTGCTCATGAACTCCCGGCCGTTCTGCAGGCTCTCCAGGTAAAGGGCGATCACCGCGGTATCCGGATCCGTTTCCAGATAGTCGAGCAGCTCCACTTCACCGATATCGACCCGGTTGCCGTAGCTGACGAACTTGGAGAAGCCGATTCCCCTGATCTCTGCCAGGGCGAGCACCGCACCGCCGACGGCGCCGCTCTGGGTTATGAAGGCGGTCTTTCCCGGTAGGGCCCGGACCTCGATACTGGCGTACACGGCGGTCCGGGTGTTCATGATACCGGCGCAGTTCGGACCGATCAGCCGCACTCCGTAGCGATCGGCCATGGTTTTGAGCTTTTCCTCCTCTTCTGTGTCGCCGATCTCAGAGAAACCGGAGGTGAAAACCACGGCAAAAGGAACCTCCGCCTCTCCGCAGCTGCGGATCACAGCTTCCACGAACTGAGCCGGCACGGCTATCAGGGCAAGATCCGGGGGGGAGGGAACCTGATTGAGATCGGGGAACCCGGGAACGCTTGAGAAATCCTCCGGACTCTCCGCCTTAGGATTTACAGCCACAATCGTTCCAGGAAATCCCCCTGCGGTCAGCTGGGTGACAAGCTGGTGGCCGATCTTGTCCCGCTTGACCGAACCGAAGACGGCTACGGTTTTAGGATCGAAGAGACGGTCAAACGCGTTGGAGGAGTGCCTGGCCATACCCGTAGCCTGCGCCGAAGGTTTGCAGATTCTCTTCCAGCCCCCACTTCAGCTTTTTCCCGATCCCCTGCTCCACGCTCTGTTTGGAGTAGAAGGATAGCTCGGGGGAGATTGCCTGCGCAACCGCGGAAAACACCCCCAGGAGGAACATGTTGTAGGGCTGCCTGGCTTCGCCCACTGCGAACAGGGTGTTCGTTTTTCCGGCGTACAGCTCTGTAAGCTGCTCGAAGGAGGGGTAGGGTTCCTTCTTCAAGATCATGGTGGTTGGGACAAAGGCGTAGTTCAATAGAATGGCCGCCCCTCCCTCTTTAAGAAAGGACAGGGAGTTGATCGTCTCACCGATCTCCATCCCGATCAGGATATCCGCCTTCCCGGCGGAAATGCGGGCTCCGAAATCCAGCTTCGCATCATCGCTCAGGCGGATCTCCGAGGTCACCCGACCGCCCCGCTGAGCCATGCCTTTGGCATTGAACAGGGAGACCTTGAGTCCCTTCTCAGAAGCCTGGCCTGAGATCAGGTTTGCTAGAGTAACGATACCCTGACCCCCCAAACCGGTCATGAAAATGCTCTGCATCATGATCTCACCCCCCTACTTTCTGCCGGCTGATCGCGTCGAACTTACAGCAGGTGAAGCACAAGCCGCAGCCCGTGCACAATTCCGGATCGATGGCCATGACCTGGCCGTGTTTCGATTTTCCTCCGTTGGCGGTCACGTACAAGGCGGGACAGCCGGTCTCCCGCAGACAGGAGCGGCAGAAGGTGCACATCTGCGAATCGATCCGATAGATCAGAGTGCGCTCCTCACGGCGGGCCACGGTCAGGGCGCACTCCTGTTGGGCAATGATGACCTTGACTCCCTCCTGCTGAAGCGCTTTCACGATCGTCTCCACCGATCGCTCCTGATCGAAGGGACCGATCACCTGGAGGTTCTCCACCCCCATGGCGCGAACGATCGCCTCGATCTCCACCCTCCGGGCCCCCTTGGCTTGGAACTGTTCGGCTGTGCCGGGATTGACCTGAAAGCCGGTCATGCTGGTCCAGCCGTTGTCCAGGATGATCACCAGCAGGTTGGTGCCGTGCTGAACCGCGTTGATCAGCGGCGGAATTCCGGCGTGGAAGAAGGTGGAATCCCCGATGGTGGCGATCACCGGATTCTCAACCCCGGCCCAGTAAAAACCTTGAGCCAGACCGATACTGGAACCCATCGAGACTTCGGTCCAGCAGGTGTGAAAGGGAGGATTCATGCCCAGGATCGTGCAGCCGATGTCCCCGGTTACAACGGTGTTGTCCCGATCCAGGCCGATCTTCTTCAAAGCCCGGTTGATGGCCATGAAGCTGCCCCTGTGGGGACAGCCGGCGCAGAAGGTGATTGGATGCTTGACGTCCAGGGCAGCCGCGGGCTGTTCGGCGGATTGCTCGGCTTCGGTCACCGGGGCGGTGGGCTGAGTGGCAGTCTCAGGCTGTGCGGTTGTCGGTCTGCCCTCCGGATGGTCGGCCGCCAGCACGATCCCGGTGCCGCTCCGAACAGAGGTTGCGGCGGCTGCGGCCACGGTCCCTGCAGCGGGATTGGATCCTTGGTTCCGGCCCTCAGCCAGCTTCGTCAGACCCCGGCCGATGGTCTCCTGACTGTACTTGCCGATCCGTGAAAACAGACCGTCCAGCTTCCCGAGGATGACGCCTTTCCAACCCAGGCGGGATGCTTCGCTGCGCAGCTGCATCTCCACGAAAGGCTCCAGCTCTTCGAGCACCAGGATCCTCAGGGCCTTTTCGAACAACAGGCCCGTCAGCCGGGTATCCAACGGATAAACCGATTCCAGAAACAGGGTAGAAAGTCCCCGGTGATCCCCAAAGGACAGCTCTTCCCGGACGTAGGGGATCAGAGCACCGGCGGCCACGACGAACAAGCCGCTACCATTACCCGCCTCGTGCATCCTGTTGATCCCGGCTTCGGCCGTGATTTCTTCCGCCACCTTCAGGCGTTCAAGCAGCTCACGATGCTGGTCCGTGCAAATCACCGCTCCGGCCTTGGTGTAGCGGAAGATATTCTTCTCGAAGGCCGCCTTCCGTTGCAGAGTTTTATAGGCATACTCTCCCTCGACCTCCTGTCTGGCGTGAGCAACAGAGGTGACCGAGCGCAGGATCACGGGAAGCTCGCATTTCTCGCTCAGCTCGAAGGCGAAGCGGGTCAGTTCGTACGCCCGTGCTGGATCTGCCGGCTCCAGAACGGGCAGCCCCGCCCACTGGGCGAACAGGCGGGTGTCCTGCTCCGGCATACCCGCCTCCGCCCCGGGATCATCGGCGATGTAGATCACCAGCCCACCCCTGGTACCGGAGTAGGCCACGGAAAGAATCGAGTCGGCGGCCACATTCGCACCGGACATTTTCATCGTGGCCAGGGCACGCTTGCCCGCCCAGGCCGCTGCGGTGGCGATCTCGAAGGCCACCTTCTCATTCACGCTCCACTCCACGTAGGGGGCGGCTTCCTTGCCGGCTACCGCAGAACGATGAAAGTGGAGCAGCTCGGTGAGCGCCTCGGAGGAGGGCGTGCCCGGATATCCGGCGGCCACGTCAATACCGGCGGCCAGGGCTCCGTAGGCTACCGCCTGATTTCCTATGATCGGTCGCTTCATAAATTCACCTCATTTTCTTGCTTGCTCAGCTCTTTGTTGGAGTAGTACCTCCGGGTTTATCACGTAGCGCGGCCGTGCACCGTTGAGCACCCGCACCACCTCCTCCATTCCCTGCTCCTTGAGCCGTTGAGTACTCTGCTCCGAGTACCAGGCGGCATGGGGCGTAATGATCACATTACCGCAGTGAAGCAGGGGATTATCCGCTTCCGGCGGTTCGCTTGCCAGCACGTCCAGACCGGCTCCGGAGAGCCTGCCATTTTGAAGGGCCCGGTACAGGGCCTGCTCCTCCACCACCTTGCCCCTGCAGGTATTGATCAAGATGGCCCCGGGCTTTAACAGCTCCAGTTCCCGTTCGCCGATCATGTGAAAGGTCTCTGCGGTCAGGGGAACATGGAGGGAGAGGAAATCCACGCCGGACAGGATCTCCTCGAAATCGTAGCGGCGCCCCACGTCGAGAAGCTCGAAGATATCGTCGTCCAGGTAGGGATCGTAGGCCAGCACCTTCAGTCCAAGAGCTTGGGCGCGAGGAGCCAGGGCTCGGCCGATCTTACCCAATCCCACGATTCCAAGGATCAGGGTGGACAGGTCCGGGATCGGCTTGCAGACATTGTAGTCCCAGCCTCCCGAAGAGGTTTCGCTCATCAACTGCTTGATCTTGCGGTGGCAGGCTAAAAGCAGGGTCAGGGCGTGGATGGCCACCTGTTCCTTGCCATAGGCCGGAACATTGCTGACGATGATGCCCCGTTCGGTAGCGGTTTCCACGTCGATAAAGTCATAACCCACCTCCAGGGCCTGGATGATTCTGCAGCGGGTCATAACGGACAGATGATCTTTGCGGATCGGGCGGTCGATCACCACCAGGGCATCCGCCGAGGCGATCGCCTCTTTGAAGCGCCGATCGTCCATCTCCTTGAAGGGGACCAGCTCCGCGTCTGCCTCTTTGGCCTTATCGTGGAAGAACTGCAGGTCGAAGTACTTGAGATAGACCCGATCACCGGCGGTCACGATTCGTCGCCTCATTCCAAAGCCCCTCCGTGGCTCCGCTGTACTGCGGACTCCCTGAAAAAGGATTTGACAATCCCCATCAGACTGGGTACAATCATCGTTGCATAATTAGAAATAGCATTTCGGATATAGAGATACTAATGCAAATGCTGCGCTCTGTCAAGAAAGCCCTGGAGCCGCTGTATTATTTCACCCTCTGAGCGATCCGGTGTATGGTAGAACGGAAAACGGGCAAACAACTCCTTCACTATGCCAGAGCTGAAGGAAGAGATCTCCTGGAGCATGAAGCCCTGCGGCTTCTGGAGGAGTATCTGTTCACCGTGCCTCCCTTCCAGATCCTGCCTCATGGTGAGGCACTTTCTGCCGAATCTCTGGCCGGACTACCCTACCCCCTGGTTGCCAAAGCCGTATCCTCTCAGATCGTACACAAAACCGAGGCAGGCGCTGTTCGTCTGGACATCAAAACCGAAACCGAGCTGGTAGCGGCGATCCGAGAGATGGAAGCAGCGATCAGGGAACGGGTGCCTGGGGCGGAAATCGAGGGCTGGATGGTACGTCCCTATCTGCCTGAGGGAACCGAAATCATCCTTGGATCGATCGTGGATCCACAATTCGGTCCTGCGGTAATGGTGGGAATTGGTGGGGTTTTCACGGAAGCATATCGGGACGTAGCTTTTCGGCTGGCGCCGCTTTCCCTCCTCGATGCTGAGGAAATGATCGAAGAGCTCAAGGGCCAGATGCTGCTGGATGGACCGCGGGGGCAAAATCCCGTACCGCGCGGGAAACTGGCGGCTTTACTCGTACAGCTCGGTACATTGATGCAGGAAAATCCGGATATCAGTGAATGCGACCTGAATCCGGTTCTCTGCTGCGGTGAGACCCTCGTCGTAGCGGACGCCCGTGTGAGAGTAAGCAGAGTCGAGGGATGAAGCGCGCCTCTCTCTCGGCTCTGTTCGATCCTCGATCGGTCGCCTTGATCGGCGCCAGTTCCGATCCCGGGAAGATCGGCTACCGGCTGGCGGCGAACCTCCTCGGCCGACCCTTCAATGGATCTGTCTATTTTGTCAATCCCAAAGGCACGACGATCCTGGGAAAGGCATCTCTCAGAACTATCGAAGAGCTTCCCGAAGCTATCGATCTGATGATTCTGGCAGTCCCCAAGACGGCAATTATGCCGTCGGTGCGGGCGGGCATCCGGAAGAGGGTCAGGTGCATCGTCGCCCTGACCGCCGGATTCAAGGAGACCGGTGATGCGGGTCATGCCTTGGAAGATCAACTGAGAGAGCTGCTGCAGGGATCTGAAACCCGCCTGGTGGGTCCGAACTGTGCCGGTTTGGCCGACACGGGATCTTCCCTCCACGCCACGATCGAGATCTACCCGGGGCGCGGCAGGATCGCCATGGTCAGCCAAAGCGGTTCTCTCTGCAGTGCCTTCTCCAGCAACATAAGGATCCGACAGGCTGGTGTCTCAAAGTATATCAGCCTCGGGAATAAGGTCGATGTGGATGAGGCGGATCTGGTCGAGTACCTGGGCGAAGATGAGGCCACGGCCTGCATTGCTCTATACATAGAGGACATCAACGATGGCAGGCGTCTGCGGGAGGTAGCTACCCGGGTTTGCAGAACCAAACCGATTGTGGCCTTGAAATCGGGGCGAACCGAGGAAGGCGCCAGGGCGACATATTCCCACACGGGAGCCATGGCCGGTTCCGACACCCTGGTGGAAGGAGCCCTGCGCCAGATGGGTGTTCTGCGGGCTGATGACCTGACCCAGCTCTACGACCTGTCCGCGGTCCTGAGTGTGCTCAAACCGTTGCCTGGAAAGAGAATCGCCATTCTCTCCGATGCGGGAGGTCCGGGAGTGATAGCAACGGATGCTGCTGTCCAGGCCGGATTGGAAATCCCGCAGCTGTCCGCGGAAACGAAACGGCGGCTGCTCGGTTTCCTGCCCCCATTCTCATCCGTACAGAACCCAATAGATATGACATTCACACGGGATGTCCGCTTGTACGGGAGGTGCATCCTGGAACTGCATGGAGAAAATATAGATGCCGTGCTTGTCACTATCCCCAGTCACTTCACAGTAAAGCAAGACCTTGTCTCCGTGCTCGCAGAGGCAAAGCAGCGACACGGACTGTCCCTGGTGGTCGCCTGGCTGGCGGCAGATGAGGTCGAAGAGCAGAGACGAGAATTGTGGAAGCAAGGTATCCCCTGTTTCAGCGATCCGCGGACCGCTGCGGCCGCACTAGGTGCCTTGAGCCGCTACGGGCAATGGCTGGCCAGAAGACGGAACCATGTGGAACATTCGGAGATCAGTTGAGCTCAAAAAAAAGGATTTGACAATTTCCGCCAAAGCGGATAGAATCATCGTTGCATAATTAGAAATAGCATTTCGGATATAGAGATGGCAATACAGATCTTATCTTCTGTCAAGAAAGCCCTGGAACTGCTGGATCATTTCACCGCCGAACGACCCGAGCTCAGTCTGGCGGAGATCAGCCGTGAGGTGGACGCCCACAAGAGCTCGGTATTCCGGGTATTGACCACTCTGCAAGCGGCGGGCTTCCTGGAAAAGGATGCTCAAAGCGGAAAATATCGTTTGGGACTGAAGATCCTCGATCTGGCCGGGCGGGTCTGGGGTCGCTACGATATCCGCCAGATCGCGGCACCCTTCATGGAGGAGCTGGCCCGGGAAACCGGAGAGGTCATCCACCTGGCCGTGCTGGAAGGTTCGGACATCGTATACCTGGAGAAGAAGGGACAGGGACAGGTGCTCACCGTGGCAACCCGGGTGGGTGGCCGCAATCCCGCCTACGCATCCTCGATGGGAAAGGTTCTTCTGGCGGACCTGCCGGTAAGCGAGCTCAAAGCGATTCTCGGCCGGGGAAAGCTGAAAAAACTGACGGCCAACACCATTACCGAAATGTCCAGACTCCTCGAAGAGCTCGGCCGTATTCGGCAGCAGGGCTTTGCCCTGGACAATGAGGAGACCTTTCCCGGCATCCGCTGTGTCGGGGCCCCGATCCGGGATGCCGGAGGCAAGGTGATCGCCGCGGTAAGCGTCACCGTGCCGGCGCAGCGCATGAGTGACGAGCGGGTCCGGGAGCTGTGGCGATTGGTCACCAAATCTGCTCGGATGATCTCCGAAAGAGTTGGGGCCAGTAAAATGGAGGCTTGAGATGAAGAGTTTGGAAAAACTGGTAAGAAATGGAGTGCTGTCCATCAATGCCTGGCCGACGGGAAAGCCGATTGAAGAGCTTCAGGCTGAGCTGGGATTGGAATCACTGGCCCTGATGGCGACCAATGAAAATCCCCTCGGTCCCTCCCCGAAGGCGGTGGAGGCGATCAAAGCGGAGAGCGTGAAGGTGAACCGTTACCCTCAGGGTCCCTGCACCTACCTGAAGCGAAAAGTGGCGGCCAGGCTCGGCGTCCAGGAACAGATGATCATTTTCAGCAACGGGGCGGACAACTGCCTCCGCATCATCGGCTACGCGTTTCTCAACACGGGAGACGAGGTCATCGTGGCCCATCCCACGTTTCCCGTCTACGGGATCGTGTCCAGGACCATGGGGGCCGTACCGGTCGAGGTCCCTCTCAAGGATCATACCCATGATTTGAAGGCCATGGCCGAGCGGATCGGGCCGCGCACCAAGCTGATCTTCGTGTGCAATCCCAATAATCCCACTGGAACCATTGTGCGCAAGAAGGAGCTGCATGCGTTCGTAGAGGCGCTGCCGGACCATGTGGTGCTGATTCTCGACGAGGCCTACTTCGAGTTCGTCGATGACAGGGAGTATCCCAATTCTCTGGACTACATCCGGGAGGGAAGAAACGTCGTTGCCCTGCGCACCTTCTCCAAGCTGTACGGAATCGCCGGCCTGAGAATCGGCTACGCCCTGGCTCGCCCCGAACTGTCCGCGGTGATGGAACGGGTGCGGGAGCCCTTTCCCGTTTCCCGGGTGGCAGAAGCGGCAGCCCTCGCGGCGCTGGATGACGAAGAGTTCAAGAGCCAGGTGCTGGCCAACAACGAGCAGAGCAGGCGCTTTTTGTACGAAAGTTTCGACAAGTTGGGATTGCCCTACGCCCAAACCCACACCAACTTCATGTTCGTGGACTTGAAGACCGATGCCAGGGAGGTGGCCCAAGCCCTGCTTGAAAGGGGATATCTGGTTCGTCCCGGAACTCCCTGGAAGCATCCGACCTATGCCCGCATCACCTTCGGTACCATGGAGGAAAACCGCGGTTTCGTAGCCGCTCTGGCCGGGGTGTTGGGACAATGATATCAGGCGGACGGATGCGTTCTCGCGCATCCTCCCGTGTGGCGATGAGAACCCTCGGGCGACGAATCGCTCGTTGTAGATAGATAAATAATAACACGAAATAGAAAGGAAGGATGGGATATGTCACTTCAAGAGCTTTGTAAAGCGGTGGAGACCGGAGACCAGGATAAAGGCAAAGACCTGGCAACAAAACTCGTCGAGGGAGGAACTAGTCCCCTCGAGATCATCGATGCTCTGACAAAGGTGATGGATGAAATCGGGGAGAAATTCGCCCGGCTGGAGATATTCCTGCCCGAGATGATGATGAGCGGGGAGGCCATGTCTAAAGTGGTGGAGATCCTGACCCCTCACCTGAAGGCAGGTGGCGGGGGGCAGCCTAAGGGTAAGATAGTCCTGGGTACGGTGAAGGGAGATCTCCACGAGATCGGCAAGAACATCGTCAAGCTGATGCTGCAGACCGGCTTCTTCGAGGTCAAGGATATCGGGGTGGACGCGGACCCAATGAACTTCATCAAGCAGGCGGAGGAATACGGGGCGGACATAATCGGCGCCTCTTCTCTGATGACCACCACCATGCCCCATCAGAAGGAGATGATCGACATCCTCAAGGACGAGGGCAAACGGGACAAATACAAGGTTGTGATCGGGGGAGCTCCCACCACTGTGGAATGGGCCGAGGAGATCGGCGCAGATCTTTATGCACCGGATGCCGGCTCCGCGCCGAAACTGTTTGCCGAGCTGTTGAAGAAAAAAACCTGAGGAGGAATCAACGATGAGCAATCCATACAGACTTTGGGAAATCCAGGGCCGCTCCAACACCGGCCCCTTCTGCGACGAGGATGACTTTCTGCCCAGGATCTTCGCGCCCAAGCTGCGGGAGATCGTCAAAAAGTACGAAATCAAATACGATCCCAAAACTCCGGTTCCTACGGACGACAAGATGGCCGACCGCATTTGGCAGGCCGGCTGGGAGCTGTTCCGAGAGGTGGGGCTGTACAATACCGACACCCACCGGATCATCAAGCTCTCCGACGAGGAGATAAAAGAGGCTCTGTACGCGACCTCGGACCGTTACTGGGTGGGCGCAGGCAAGGACGCGGTGCTGTGGAAGCACAGAAGTGTCGAGGACAATGAACCTCCCTTCTGCATCTTCAGCCCCGACTGTACCTGTTCAGAGGAGCTTTTCTACTCCTACTGCCTGGCCTTCCTGAAAGAGCCCCTGCTGGACGGATTCTGCGCGCCGATTTTAGAGGAGTCGATGGGTCAGCTGATCCGCTCGGCCAGCCCCTTCGAGATCAACGGCTCGACCGAGCACATCTACAAGATGCGTCTGGCCGCCAAGCAGGTGGGCCGGCCCGGGACCTTCTTCGTGGCCGTGGGAACTGCGGAGCACGACGCCGGCCAGATCGCTGTTTCGAATAACGAGTGGGGTGTGCGCACCTCCGACTCCCGTATCATCGGCACCCTGACCGAGTTCAAGACCGCCGATACCCTGCTCAACCGGGCGATTCATTGTGCCCAGTACGGCTGCTACTCCGGCAACCTCACCGGACCCATCTATGGCGGCTGGTGCGGCGGATCCGAGGGGGTGGCGGTCGCCCTGGTCGCCTACAGCCTCAACGGCCTGTGTATTTATGGCACCCAGTACAACCAGCACTTCCCCTTTCACCTAAACTGGGGATCCAACACCACCCGGGAGCTGCTGTGGCCGATCTCCATGGCCGGCCAGGCCATGGCCCGCAACAGTAAGCTGCTGTATACCTCAAACGGTTTCTCCAACGCCGGACCCATGACGGAGATGCTCTTCTACGAAACCGCCTGCCATGCCATGGTCTCTACCGTTACCGGCTGGCACCTGTGGGAGATGGCTTCCACCCGCAACAAGTTCCGAAACCGGGCCACGCCTCTGGAAGCCCGCCTGGGCATGGAGGTGGGACATGCGGTGGCTCGTCAGGGCATGACCCGCGGCCAGGCCAACGAGATCGCCCTCAAGCTGCTCTCCAAGTACGAAGCCAATGCGGGCGACGCACCCAAGGGTGTGGAGTACCAGGAGTGCTATGACGTGGCCAAGGCCAATCCCACCCAGGAGCATTACGACATGTACCGTAAGGTCAAGGACCAGGTGGCCAGGCTGGGGGTGGAGTTCCCGTACTAGGGGTAGCAAGACCAGAGTTCACGTCGATTGTTGACAGGCGCTGCGCTCTGTGCAGGCGCGCAGCGCTTCTTTATTATGCGTGGCGAGGAGGATTGAAGGTTTGAGAGCAAATACGGTTCATCAGAAAACCGCAGGGCTCAACCTGATCAGCACCGACCAGTGCGAAGAGATCTACCTGGCCGCCCTGGAGGTGCTGGACCGGGTGGGGGTGAACGTCTTCGAGCCGGAGGCCCTGGAGCTGTTGGCCGCAGCCGGTGCCAGGGTGCAGGGCGAGAGGGTGCGGATCCCCGACTGGATGGTGCGGCGGGCCTTGAGCACCGCCCCCGGCCGAATCGCCATCGGCCGGCGGGGCAGCGGCCGCCGTGGTAACGGCCGCCGTGGTAACGGAGATCCCGCCGCCCCGATCGAGCGGGCCATGCTCCTGGATAGGGGACGCATCTACTTCGGCAGCGGTTCGGACACCCAGTTCACCTGCGACATCCAGACCGGCGAGCGGCGCCTGGCGACCAAGGAGGACGTGGCCACTGCAGCCCGTTTGTGCGACGCCCTGCCGAACATTGACTTCGTGATGTCCCTGGGACTGGCTGCGGATGTACCGACGGAAAACAGCTATGTCCATCAGTTCGAGGCCATGGTGCTGAACACGGCCAAACCCATCATCTACACGGCGGCGGATCTGCGGGACGTGAGGGACATCGTGTCCATGGCGGAAGCCGTGGCTGGCGGTGCGGAGGCTCTTCGGGCCAACCCGTCGCTGATTCTCTACGCCGAGCCCTCCTCACCGCTTCAGCACAGCAGTACCGCACTGCAGAAGCTTATGTTCTGCGCCGAGCAGAACCTGCCTGTACTGTACGTATCCGCGGCCATGCTCGGCGGCACCGCTCCGGTCACTATGGCCGGCGGCCTGGTGATCTGCTGCGCCGAGAGTCTCTCCGGGTTGGTGGTCCACCAGCTCAAAGCACCGGGAGCACCCTTCATCTACGGAGGATCGGCTCCGGCTATGGACGCCCGTACGGCCCTGTGCTCCTACGGTTCGCCGGAGCTGCAGATGGCCTGCTCCGCCTCCGCTGAGCTGGCCCACTACTTCAACCTGCCGGTGTTCACGACGGCTGGGTGCTCGGACAGTCAGGTGTTCGATCAGCAGGCCGGCATGGAAGCGGGCTATACCATCCTGATGCAGGCTCTGGCCGGATCGAATCTGATTCACGATCTGGGCTACATCGGTGCGGGTATGACCTCCTCCATGGAGATGCTCGTTCTCTGCGATGAGATGGCCGCCGCTGTCAGATACCTGATTCGGGGACTGGAGGTCTCTCCGTTGACGCTGGCGGTGGACCTGATCGAGAGGGTTGGACCGGGAGGCAACTTCTTTGCCGAGGAACATACGGCCGAGCACTTTCGGGAGAGCCTCTACCTGTCGGATCTGCCCAATCGACTGGAGTTCGCCCGCTGGCAGCAGGAGGGAGAAAGAGATTTCTACAGCCGCACCAACGATAAGGTGCGCCGGCTGCTGTCCGAGCACCAACCGCCCGAGCTGCCTGCGAGGGTCGTGGAGGCGGTGAAGGCGGTCTCTCGAGACAGAGACGAAGGCTAGAGATACGGGAGACATTGCCCGCGGAGGCAAGGTGGGGATAAGTGGTTAGAAAGATCGTTCTTGGTAACGCCGCAATTGCCGAAGCCGCACTGGCAAGCGGGGTGGATGTTGTTACCGGGTATCCGGGCACCCCGACCAGTGAGTTGATCCCCTGTCTTACCGAGATCGTGCTTGCGGAAAAGCTGCCCGTCTATGTGGAGTGGAGCGTCAACGAGAAGGTCGCCCTGGACGTCGCCGTGGCCGCTGCCTGGGCCGGAAAACGGGCGCTTTCGATCATGAAGATGGCCGGGTTGAACGTGGCCGCCGACACCTTAATCAACGTTGCCTACAAAGGCGTGAGCGGCGCGTTGGTTCTGTACGTGGCAGACGATCCGGGCACTCATGCAGGCTGCACCGAGCAGGACTCCCGCTACTACGCCTTCCTGGCACAGCTTCCCCTGCTCGATGCGGCGGATCCCGCGGATGCGTATCGATTAACCCGGCTGGCTTTCGAGATATCGGAACAGCTTGGTCTCCCCGTCCTGCTGCGTTCCACCACCAATGTCGCCCACACCATGGGAGTGATCGAGGGTGAGCCCTATCATCCGGATCAGAGCCGGAGACGGGATTTTCATTTCCAGAAGAAGATCGAGCAGTACACAACGATCGAAGCCGATCGAGGCGAACAGCATCGACAGCTGCTGGCGAAGCTCGAGTCCTTTGCCGATACAGCCCAGGAACGAGGACTCAACCGGCTGGAAAAGAAGGGCTCCAAGGGCGTGATCGCCTCCGGGGTTTCCTGGACCTACCTGCTGGAAGGGATTCGCTCATTCGACCTGAATGTAACCTCACTCAAGATCGACAATCCCCACCCCTGGCCGGAGGAAACGGTACGCCGTTTGATAGAGCATGCAGACAGCATTCTGGTGCTGGAAGAGCAGGAGCCGATCCTCGAAAGGATGCTGAAGAGGACAATGGCGGACATGAGCCGTTCGCTTCCCGTGTTGGGCAAGGAAGACGGCACCCTGCCGCGGACCGGGGAGTACGACTTCGAAATCGTGGCCGCGGCTCTGAGCAAGCTAACCGGCCGCCGATTGGGATTCGAACCGATCGCAGGCATTGAAACCGCCGGAGGAGCGGAATTTGCCTACCTGAAGTCCCTGAGGCCCCGCCGAGCCCTGACCTTCTGCAGCGGCTGTCCGCACCGGGCCACCTACTACATCATCAACCAGGTGGTGCGGAAGCTGGGATATCGCCAGGACGAGGTGATCGTGACCGGGGATATCGGCTGTACCTCCCTGGGTACCTTCCAACCTCTGCGGACCCTTTGGACCGAGGTAACCATGGGGGCGGCCATCGGTCTGGCCCATGGTTTCAAGACCGCAGGCGCTCCGAAGCCGGTGATCGCCACTCTGGGGGATTCCACCTTCTTTCATTCGGGAATTCCGCCCCTGGTCAACGCCGTGCAGCACGGCTCTGATCTCACGGTGATCGTTCTAGATAATCACTGGACCGCCATGACCGGTTTTCAGCCCAATCCCAACACCGGACTGACCGCCCTGGGTAAGACCGCACCGGCCCTGAGCATCCCCCGAATCGTAGAAGCCCTTGGAATCCCTTGCGCCGTTATCGATCCGTTTGAGGTTCAAACATCCATCGATACGATCACGGAGATTGTTCGGCGTAGAGGCGTCAAGGTCGTGGTGTCGCAGGCGGAGTGCACCCTTCAGAAACGGCGAGGGGACGGTGTCGATACTCCCTACCGGATTCTGGAACCGACCTGCACCGATTGCGGTGCCTGCATCCGCACCTTGGCCTGTCCGGCCATCGCAGTCGCAGACGGCCTGCATCGGATTGATCCTGCTGCCTGCAGCGGCTGCGGCCTGTGCGTCTTCGTCTGTCCACACGATGCCATTGAAAGGGTGGAGGGGTAGATGCACTACAACCTGCTGATCTGCGGAGTAGGGGGTCAGGGGATCCTCACCCTGTCGGAGATCCTCGGGCGGGCGGCGGTGGTGAATGGATTGAAAGCTATCGTGACCGTGGACCGCGGTCTGGCCCAGCGGGGCGGTTCGGTAAAAGCCCATATCCGCCTGGGGGAGGTGTACTCGCCGATGATCCCCAAATACACGGCCCACGGCCTTTTGTCGCTGGAGATCCAGGAGACATTCGGCTATGTGGATTACCTCAACGAAGACACCACCGTGGTCGTCAGTTCGACCCGACTCAGCTCGGGGCTCAAAGCCGAAGCAGGCGGGAATCCGGACTGGGGGCGTGAGCTTCACCAGCATCGTCCTAGGAGAACGCTCGTCCTGGATTCCGAGGCGATCCTGGGCGTAGAGGGATTCCCCGGCGGGCAGAACACCTACCTGCTCGGAGTGCTCTGCGGTATGGACGTGAGGCTGGCGGAGTTCCTGCCCGCGGAGGCAATATCCACAACCATCGAGTCGCTGCTAAAGCGAAACGCGCGGGAAAATCGGAAGCTCTTCCGACGGGGCCTCGAGCAAGGGGGGAGCAATCGCGGGTGAGAGCTATGGCCTCGGCAGGTTTTCGATTAATGGGAATCCCCCGGTTTGACACCCCGGGATTTCCCTACTATACTGATCACCTACACTGGCCGTTGTTCCTGAGGGCAGTGTCTTCACAAGTCCAAAAGTTTCAAGGAGGTATTCAGTGAAAAGGACAATCATACTCCTGATTGCGCTGTTTCTGTCGGTCGGTCTTATCTGGGCCGGCAGCGGCAAGGGAGAAGCCCCGACAGGGGAAGCCGCCAAAGAGGGAAAGTACGGCGGTATTCTGAAGAAAGCTTTCTTTGCCCCGAACAGTCTGGATCCGGCCTTCGCCTCGTCGATCACCGACGATGAGATCGCCCGCTACTGGGGGGATTTTCTGGTCTACGTCGATGAGGGCTTGTCTGCGGATCAGAGCCGCAGTCTGGCGGAGAAATGGCAGGCCAGTGCCGACGGGCTGACCTGGACCTTCAACCTCCGCAAAGGAGTCAAGTTTCACAACGGTGAAGAACTCACTTCCAAGGATGTTCAATTCACCTTCGATCGTCTCCGGGATCCCGATCTCGGGGCGGCCACGGTGGCCATCTATGCCAGCATCGACAGTATCCAGACCCCCGACAAATACACAGTGGTTTTCAAGCTCAATCAGGTGAATCCCGATCTGCTGATCAACCTGGGGGACTACCACGCACCGATCCTGTGGAGCGGGACCAAAGACCCGAACACCCAGCAGATCGGTACCGGTGCGTTCATGGTGGACAGCTACCTGCCCGAGGACAGGATGACCTTCAAACGCAATCCCAACTACTGGCGTAAAGATGCCGAGGGCAACCAGCTGCCCTACCTCGATGGGATCGAGTTTCTGTTTCTATCCGAAGCTTCGGCACAGGTCGAAGCACTGCGGGGCGGACAGATCGACTATCTTAGCTATCTTCCTTCGGAGTACGTACCAACCCTGGAAGCAGATCCCAACATGGTCGTGTACCAGAAGGCTTCGAACACCCACTACGTGGTTCACATGCGCAGCGACCGCAAACCCTTCGGCGACGTCCGCGTACGCCAAGCCTTCCGGGCGGCCATCGACAGGAAGGCGATTCTGGAAGGAGCCTTCGAAGGTCTTGGGGTCACCGGGAGAGACACGCCCATGGGACCGGCCTACGCAGATTTCTATCTGGACGTACCCGAGCTGCCGAGGGACATCGCAAAAGCCAAGAGACTGCTGGCTGAGGCCGGTTATGCCGGCGGCCTGACCGTCACACTGACAGCACAGCAGCTTTCCCCGGTACCGGCCATAGCCACCATCGTAAAGGAGCAGCTGGCCGAGGCAGGGGTCAACGTGGAAATCCAACTCGTGCCCTCCGACGTCTACTACGGCGCGGATAATCTCTGGCTGGAGGCGGATTTTTCCATTACCGACTGGGGCTCCAGGGCCGCACCGCAGAACTACATGGCTCTGGCCTACACCTGTGACGCCAAGTGGAACGAGAGCCACTGGTGTGATCCGGAAATAGAAGAGTTGTCCGAACGGGCCGCGGTGGAGATGGATCGGGCCAAACGGGCCGAGATCTACAAGCAGATCCAGCGGATCTTCATCGAACGGGGACCTCTCCTGGTTCCCTTCTTCAGCAACAGCCTCTGGGGTGCCAACAAGAGGGTCAAAGGGATCGTGCCCTCCGGCTACCTGGGCACCGCGGTAGATCTGAACGTCGTATATTTCGAAGATTAATCGAGGTTGATACCTATCCCCTCCCGCTTCACTTTAGCGGGAGGGGCTTTACTGGAACTCTGTGGCAGACACTGCGACTAAAGCAGCCAGCAAAACACGGCGCCGCTGGCGCCGGCTCAGGCGTTACCCCGCCACCCTCATTGGTTTTTTCATAGTCGGATTCTTCCTGCTGATGGCCGTGATTGGGCCCGTGGTTGCCCCCTACGGCTACGCGGATCAGCAGCTGGCGGAGCGTCTCGAACCTCCCTCACGGGAGCACCTGCTCGGCACCGACAGATTCGGTCGGGACGTGTTCAGCCGCGTCCTGGTAGGCAGCCGGGATGTGTATGTGGTGGCCGGCTCGGGAACTATACTCGCCGTCCTGCTGGGATTGACCCTCGGCTTGATCGCCGGGTATTTCGGCGGCCTGGTGGATGAGATCCTCATGCGTCTGATCGACGTGCTGCTGGCCATCCCGCCTCTGCTGCTGGCCATGATCATCCTATTCACTCTGGGTCCCTCCCGGAGCAACGTCATTCTGGTGGTTGGCTTCCTCTACATCCCAATGGTTTCGAGGGTCGTGCGCAGCGTGGTACTGGATCTGAAGACCCGTCAGTTTGTGGAGGCTGCCAAGCTGCGCGGGGAGACCAGTCTGTACATCATGTTCCGGGAAATTTTGCCCAACGTACTGCCGCCCCTGGCGGTCGAGGCATCGATGCGCTTTTCCTACGCCATCTTCCTGGTGGCATCCCTGGGATTCCTCGGCTTGGGCGTCCAGCCCCCCTCCCCGGATTGGGGCCTGATGGTAGGAGAGGCCCGCAACTACTTCAGTCAGGCTCAGTGGGCACTGCTGGCACCGGCCGCTGCGGTTGCCATTCTGGTGGTCGGAGTCGGTTTCATGAGCGACGGTCTGCGCCGCATGCTTCTTCCCGGAGGAGTGAGTCGATGAGTGTGAAAACTGCCCGGAGGGGCGAGGGCAGCGACTCGCCCGGGAACTCCAGTCGGGGGGCACACACCACCGGTCTGGAGGTGCGGGATCTCACCATTACCTACGAAACCGAAGCGGGGCCTCTGGACACGGTACGCAATGTTTCGCTGAATATAGATCCGGGAGAGATCTACGGACTGGTCGGGGAATCCGGGTCGGGAAAGACCACCCTGGCCCGCGGAGTGGTACGCTATCTTCCCGGTAACGGGCGGATCAAGAGCGGTAGCGTTCACCTGGAGGGAACCGATCTGCTCAAGCTGAAAAAGGCTGAGATCCGGCGGGTCTGGGGACGGGACATTACCATGGTGCATCAGGATCCCAACAAATCGGTGAATCCTTCGATGCCCGTGGGTGACCAGATCGCAGAGATGGCCCGGGTTCACCTGGGATTGCCCAAGCTCGAAGCCCGGCGAAAAGCCGTCGAGATGTTGACTCAGGTGCGTATGTCCGACCCAGCTACCGTGGCTAGACGATACGCCCACCAGCTCTCAGGCGGGCAGCTTCAGCGCGTGTTGATCGCCATTGCGCTGACGACCAATCCCCGCCTTCTCATCATGGACGAGCCGACCACAGCTCTGGATGTCACCACCGAAGCGGTGATTCTGGACCTGGTCCGGGATCTGCTGGCGGAGTATCAAACCGCGGTGTTGTACATCACCCACAATTTGGGAGTGGTGGCAAGGCTTTGCCACAGAGTAGGGGTGATCTACGCCGGTGAGATGATGGAGCAGGGGCCGCTGCGCGGCGTGTTCAAGGAGATGCTCCACCCCTACACCCTCGGTCTGCTGGGCTCGGTTCCCCGAGTCGATGTAGACAAGCGCGATATCGTGCTCAACACGATCCCGGGCTATATTCCTCAGCCGGACGACCTTCCGGCGGGCTGCATCTTCGCTCCCCGTTGCCTGGGGGCTGAACAAGCCTGCCGGGCGGCGCGGCCCCCGCTGGTCGCCGCCGATGGGGGAAGCGGTCATCTTACCGCCTGCAGGCGCTGGCAGACGCTGCGGCGGGCGCCCCAGGAGTTTACCACGATCCAGCAGAGAAAGGAGTTCGTGGAACCGACCACCGGGGATGTCGTGCTGGAGGCAAAGAACGTCAAGAAGTACTTCCCGGTATCCAGAGTTCGGCTATGGGACCTGCTGCGCGGCCGCAGGCCCGTGGTTCGAGCCGTGGACGATATCTCCGTCCGGGTGCGCAAGAGTTTCACCATGGGCATCGTCGGTGAGAGCGGCTGCGGCAAGACCACCTTTGCCCGCTGCGTGGCCGGACTGGAAAAGGCCACCGCCGGCGAGATATTGCTAGAAAAGAAGAAACTCCCCCCGTCGGTTGCCAAGAGGCCGGTGGAGCTGCTGAAGAAGATCCAGATGGTGTTTCAGAATCCCGATGCCTCCCTGAATCCCCAAGCCACCGTGGGTTCGAGTGTAGCCCGTCCGCTGGCTCTCCTGCGCCACCTGTCCAAGGGTGAGATCCGCAGGCGGGTCGAGGAGCTGTTTGAGGCGGTGAATCTTCCCAATGACTATATCGCCAGGCTGCCCCATGAGATCAGCGGCGGGGAAAAGCAGCGGGTGGCCATCGCCCGGGCCTTCGCTACCGACCCGACCCTGATGATCTGTGACGAGCCGATTTCATCCCTCGACGTATCGGTTCAGGCATCGCTGATGAATCTGTTGTCGGAGCTGCAGGAAACCAAGGGCACATCTTACCTGTTTATCTCCCACGACCTGGCCGCGGTACGCCACCTCTCAGACTGGATCGCCGTGATCTACCTCGGTCGCCTCTGGGAGATCGGCTCTGCGTTGGAGGTGTTCGCACCGCCGCAGCACCCCTACACGGAAGCGCTTCTTTCCGCCCTTCCCATCCCGGATCCGGACGCCAAGCAGCACCGTATCCGCCTGCACGGCAACGTACCCAGCTCCGTGGACATTCCCGGCGGTTGTCGCTTCCACCCGCGCTGTCCCCGGAAGATCGGCGAGATCTGCGAACAGCAGGAACCGCCCTGGCAGGAGCATGGGCGCTGGCATCGGATCTGCTGTCACATTCCGCTGGAGGAGCTCATCGCCAAACAGAGGGCGGGGGGGAGGTGAGGATCTCGTGACCATCTACCTGCTGCGACGATTCGGATTCATCCTGCTGACCCTGTTCCTGGCATCCCTGATCATCTTCGGCGCCACCCAACTGCTTCCCGGAGATGTGGCCCAGGTGATGTTGGGGCAGTTCGCCACGGAAAAGGCGATCGCCAATCTGCGGGAGGAACTGGGTCTCAATCGACCGGCCTACGTACAGTACTTCGACTGGCTGGGCCGTTTTATAACCGGAGACTGGGGCACCTCCATGGTCAGCCGGCAACCGGTTCGTCCGCTGGTCGTTGCCCGAATCCGCAACTCCGCTATGCTGGCGATGATGGCGCTGCTGCTATACGTGCCCCTTGGAATTCTTTTCGGGGTAATCGCCGCCCTGAACCGGGAGAAGCCTCTCGACCAGATCATCTCGGGATTCTCCATGGCCTTTGTCGGTTTGCCCGAGTTCGTAACGGGGTTGCTGCTGATTAGCGCCTTCGCTTTTGCTCTGGCTATACTGCCGGCCAATTCCTCTATCGCGCCGAACTCCTCCTTTCGGGAGGCTTTTCCCTCCCTGATTCTGCCGGCGATTACCGTAAGTTTAACCAGTCTGGGCTACATCACCCGGATGACCCGGGCCAGCACCATAGATGTTTTGAACACCGACTATGTGCGGGCCGCGGATCTCAAGGGACTGCCCCGGCGACGGGTGCTGGGCCGGCACGTGCTGCGGAACTCCCTCCTGCCCACCGTCACCGTGGTTGCCATGGGCATCGGTTATGTCATCGGCGGTCTGATCGTCACCGAGGCGGTGTACGGCTATCCGGGCCTGGGGCGTTTGCTCGTGTACGGGATCCAGCGGCGCGACGTGGTTCTGATTCAAGCCTGCAGTATGGTCGTGGTCACGGTGTACAGCCTTTCCAATCTGATCGCAGATATCCTGTATTCGATTCTTAATCCCCGGATTCGTTACCGCTAAAGCGGTGCATCGCAGATCTGGATATGGAGGAGGACAAAGGATGGATGGAGATAGCCAAGTTGCCAGGTTTATCGCTGAGGCTACCTGGGACGCCCTGCCCGCAGAGGTGCAAAAAAAGGCAAAGATGTGCCTGATGGACAATCTGTCGGCCACGATCAGCGGTGCCCGCACCCGGGTCAGCCGCATCGCCACCGAGTTCGCCTCCACCCGTATGCCCGGTGAGGAAGCAACGATTCTGCTGCACGGGAGTAAGGCGACGACCGCGGGAGCGGCTTTTGCCAACGCCTCAGCCGCAAACGGCCTGGATACCGATGACAGCGCCCGCTACTCCTACGGCCATGCCGGAGCGCAACTGTTCCCAACGGCCCTGGCCGTAACCGAAGCCAGAGCCCTGAGCGGTGCCGACCTGTTGAGCGGCCTGGTCGTGGGCTACGAGGTGGCCCACCGCATGGGCCGCTGCTGGCACGATCATCACGAGAATTACCAGGCCTGCGGATCTTGGGGATCAGTGGCCTGTGCAGCCGTGGCGGCGCACCTGATGAAGCTCGACGTCAATCAGGCGAAGAATACCATCGGGATCGCCGAGTATCACGCCCCCAATCTGCCCATGATGCGGGACATCGCCCGCCCGGCTATGGTCAAGCACGGCATCGGCTGGGGGGCCCTGACCGGCATCACCGCGGCGGAACTCGCCTTCCTAGGATTCACGGGAATCCCCACGCTGTTCAGTTTCGACAAATACAGGGAGTGGGTCGAGGACATCGGGCGGCACTACATCATGGTCGACGGAGTGGCCTGGAAGGCCAAG
The DNA here is from genome assembly GCA_020353535.1 of Spirochaetaceae bacterium. GTDB lineage: Bacteria > Spirochaetota > Spirochaetia > SZUA-6 > DRHE01 > JAFGQJ01. The sequence goes on from CP070696.1 coordinate 2,870,341, forward strand.
GATTACGCCTGCTGCGGCTGGGCTCACGCGGCAGTAGAGGGAAGCAAGAAACTGGCGGATGAGCACCACATCGATTTCAAGGCAATTGACAGGATCATTGTCGAGACCTTCAAAGAATCCGCAGCCCTGGGAACCAGGCTCCCCACCACCACGGAGGAAGCCCAGTTCAACCTTTCCTGGCCCGTGGCGGCCATGCTGGTGGATGGGGAGATCGGCCCGGAGCAAACCCTGGAGCACCGTCTGCAGGATGAGACGATTCGTGGCCTGGCGGCCAAGGTCGAGGTTCGGGAATCGGAGGAATTGAACGAGCTCTGCCGATTATTTTCGATCGGTGACCCCCGCGGGCGATTTGCCAGCTCGGTCACAGTTGTTCTCAACGATGGAAGGCAGCTGGAATCCGGCCTGGTAGGCGGAGGGCTGGTGTTTCCCCAATCCGGTTGGGATGAACACACGATGGAGGAGAAGTTCCACTGGTTGGTCGATCCGCTGTTGGGCCGGGGTCGGGCCGAGAAGCTGATCGACCTGGTTTGGAGTTTCGAGAAACAGACCGGTGTGGATGGGCTGATTGCCGAGGTGCGGCTGCCCGAGGTGCGGCTACCCGAGGTGCGGCTACCCGAGGCGAGGAGCCGTTAAATTGGTGAACCTGAGCGAGACCGAGCAACGGATGCTGGGCGGAAAAGAGGGAAGACTTAAGCAGGTCTGCCTGGAGAACATCCTGCGTTACGCCGAAATCTTGGGAGCAGGGGAGCTCTGCGAAGTCACCAAGGCCACGGTATTCTGCGGCGCCCACAACTACCTGAATGTAGGTTCCACCGACAGCGCCGATGAAGTTTTTTCCCGGATGAACCTGGCCGTGGATGAAATCATCCCTTTCGACCGGACCTACCAGAGCTGTTATATTCAGTCCTGCGTCAGTCCCTGCGACCAGTACGAAAATGAGCCTTTCACTCAGAGCGGAGAGTTTTTCAAAAAGAATTCCCAATTTCTTGAGCAAGCCCGCAGAGCCGGAGTGATCATCACCGGCACCTGCGCCCCGTATCTGACCGGCTGGCTGCCGATCCGGGGGGAGCATTTTGTGACCACCGAGTCCGGAGTGACCGTGATGGGCAACTCCATCTGGGGCGCCATGGGCAACTCCGACGGCATCGAGGCCGCCTTCTGGTCGGCCATCTGCGGACGAACACCCAAATGGGGAAATCACGTGGAGGAGAACCGGGCGGCAACCCACTTGGTGGAGGTCCAAACCGAGGTGAACAGCCTGCTGGAGTGGGACCTGCTGGGCCGAGCCATTGGAGACCCGCTTACCACCCGGGCCGTACCGGTGATCTCGGGTGATTTTCGGGACGTCACCTTTCAGAAGCTTAAACAGCTGTGCACCACCCTGGCCATATCCAGCAACTGCGAGCTGTGTCACCTGCCGGGCTACACCCCGGAGGCCCGCAGCGTGGAGGATGCCCTTCGGGGGAACAAGCCCGCCGGCACTCTGGTTGTCGATGAGCGGGGGCTGCAGGAAGCCTATGAGGCGGTCTGCGATCCCGGAGTAGGGGATATCGATTTCGTCAGCCTGGGCTGCCCCCACTACGATATCGATCAGATCAAGCGGGCCGCTGACTACCTGAAAGGCAGGCGTATCAACCTGAACGTGCATTTCATGATCTGGACCGTGTATCCGATCAAGGCCATGGCCGATGAAAACGGCTACACCCGGATCATTGAGCAGGCGGGCGGACACATCTACACCAGCAGCTGTCCCGGGACGATCGGGAAGGTTTTCTTGGAAAATTACAGCGGATTCGTGTTCGACAGCCTCAAGCAGGCCGGCTCCATCAAATCGGAAACCAGCAAACCCGTGTACTTCGGGGATGTATACAGCTGCATCGAGGCGGCCGTGGCCGGAAGGTGGGAAGAAAGCCATCGATGGAAAAGATCACGATAAAGGGCCGCGGGGTGATTGCCGGTATCGTGGAGGGGGAAGCCCTGGTGTGCCCGAAGAGTATTACCGGATGGGGCGGGATCGATCCGAAAACCGGAATAATCAAGGAATACGAGAATGTCAATCGGGGGCGATCCATAAAGGGCAAGATTCTGGTCATGCCGGGGAGCAAGGGGTCCAATGGCTGGTCCTGCTACTTCGGCGCCGCCCGGGTTACAGGCGCCGCGCCCCTGGGTTGGATCTTCAGCCGCATCGACTCCAGTGCCGGTGTGGCCATCGCGGTCCTGCAGATCCCCACGGTGGTTGATTTCCCGGAGGACAGGGATCCATGCCGGCTGATCTCGAGCGGCGACCGGGTGCGCTTGAATGGAGACACCGGGGATGTGGAAATCTTCAAGTCGGGAGAAGTAGGCGATGAGCCCGGTTGAGGGTGAGCCGGTGAAGGCACGAGTACCGAAGGTGGCCGAGGGAAAATCCGCGAACGGTAAGGCAGCGAACCTGCCGCCACCCCGGCTCTGTGTCTGCGGCGCCGGAAACGCCGGCGCGGCCATCGCCGCCGACTGCGCCCTCGGCGGCCTGGAGGTGGCTCTCTTCGAGCTCCCCCGGTTCCGCGCCGGCTTGCAGACGATCCTGGACCGTGGTGGCATCACTCTCACCCCGGACTCCGATCCGGTCTGGGGCAAGACCGGTTTCGCCCGGCTGGCTCGGATCACCACAGATCCGGCGGAGGCTCTGGCCGATGCTCAGGTGGTTATGATCACGGTTCCGGCCATGTACCACTCCGCTTTCTGGGATATACTGGCCACTCATCTGGCCGACGGCCAGATCGTCCTGTTCAACACGGGATACCACGGCTGCCTGCGCCACGCCCGGAAGCTCGAGCAGGTAGAAGCCCGGGTGACTCTGGCGGAATCCAACATCATGCCCTACCTCTGCTCCAAGACCGGGGACACGGTGCACATCGACAGGCACAAGCGCCACTTCCGGGTGGCCGCCTTTCCGGGCAACCGCAGCGCCGAAGTCTACAAGGTCCTGCGCCTCATTTACCCCCAGTACGAGAAGGTCGATCACGTGCTGGACAGCAACATCGCCTCCGGCGGAAATCCCGCCTTCCACGTGACTCTGACCATCCCGATCGCGGGATTCTACTTCGACCGCTACCGGGGCGGCAAGTTCTACAGCGACACCACGGTGCAGGGAGGGCGGCTGATCGAGGCCTACGACCGGGAGCGGGAAACCCTCTGCCGCCAGCTGGGAAGCCTGGCCTTCCAGTCAACCTTGGAGTTCGACCGCAGGAGCTACGAGTACGATGGCAAGGACATCGTGAGCCTGCTGCGCAGGTCCGAGCACATCGACTGGTTCGCCAGTGCGGCCTATCTCAAGCAGGTCTGCGAGGAGGACATCCTCTTCGCCTATATACCCATGGTGCTGCTGGCCGAGCAGCTGGGCCTGCGGATGCCGGTGACCCGCTCCATGGTGGAGATCTTCGCCGCCATGCTGGGAGAGAGCTACTGGGAGCGAGGGGTCACTCCGACGCAACTCGGCATCGACGGCATGGATACCAGTCAACTGCTGACCTATATAACGGAAGGAAGCAGGTAATCCTCTCGATCGTCTCCGCTGGTCAGAGTTTTGGGTGATCGTGCTCGGATTACTTCTCGAGCAGGTAGTCTCCGATCGTTTTGAGGATCAGGTGGCCCGATACCGCGCCGGGATCGATCTGGCCTTTGCTTCTTTCGCTGAACCAGCGAGCCCTGCCTACCTCGGGCAGCAAATCTCTTGTACGTTCTGCACCGTCGGCCGCCGCCCGTAGGGCCTCCGCTACCAGCTTCTGCTCCTCCGCTCCTGCGGCAATCCCCGCCCGCAGCGCCTCCAGAGCCGGGTGCAGCGAGTCCAGGATGGTCTTCTGCCCGACCTGGGCCTTGCCCCGCTTCATGATGCCCTGTACAGCCGCCTCCAGCATTTCAGCCAGGTCGGAGAGGGTGGCTTCGATCTTGTCCTTGACCGCCTTGCCCGCTTCCCGCATGGCCGAGAACATGAGGATGCCGATGGTCGAGCCGGCCGCCTCGTTGAACTGCATGCCCCCCTCCATCAGCGCAGAGCCGATCGTGGCGGGGGATTTCTCCTCAACCTGCCTGGCCGCGGCGGCAAATCCCCGGGCCATGGACAGACCGTGGTCTCCGTCGCCGATCCTGGCATCCAGCTCGTTCAGACGGTCTTTGTTCTGCTCGAAGACCTCGGCCAGCTTCGTCAGAATGGCCACCGCATCCCGGGTGTTCAGGCTCAGGGGCATCAGCGTGCACCCTCCCGAATGAAGGGCGTCCAGACCGGATGATCCAGGTACTTCTTGAAGGGTTCGTTCAAGCGGAAGAGGGTGATGGAGAACCCGGCCATCTCCATGGAGGTGGCGTAGCGGCCCACGTACGGACGGTACACGCCGATCTTGTGATCCTTCAGGACCTGCGCCGCCTTACGGTAGATGATGTACAGTTCCTCCAGAGGTGTAGCGCCCAGGCTGTTCACCAGTACCGACACGGTGTCCCCGCCGGAGTGGGGCAGGTCCTCCAGTAACAGCTTCATCATGTCCGCGGTGACCTCATCGGCGGACCTGCGCGGTCCCCGCTGGATGCCCGCCTCCCCGTGGATGCCCATGCCGATCTCCATCTCATCTTCTTTCAAGCTGAAGGAGGGCTTTCCGGCTCCCGGCACCTCACAGGGGGTGATGGCAACGCCGATCGAACGTACCTGGCTGAGCGCTTCCCGTGTCGTCGAGACCACAGTCTGCAGGTCGGCTCCTCCATCGGCGCAGGCGCCGGCCACCTTGTAGGCGTAGAACAGCCCGGCCACCCCTCTTCTATCCTCTTCCTTGCCCTTGGCAGCGGAGGCCACATCGTCGGCTACCAGAACGGTCTGCACCTCGATGTCCTCCTCCCCGGCCATCTCCGCTGCCATGTCGAAGTTCATCACATCCCCGCCGTAGTTGCCGTACAGATACAGCACGCCCCTGCCGCCGTGCACGCTGCGGGTCAGGGTGAGCATCTGGTTCATGCTGGGGGAGGCGAACACGTTGCCGATGGCCGCTCCGTCGATCAGACCCTTGCCCACGTAGCCCATGAACACCGGCAGGTGTCCGGAACCGCCCCCTGTGACGATGGCCACCTTGTCCTTGACCGGCGCGTCGGCCCGCATGACGGCCCGCCGCTCTCCTGCGGCGAAGGTCAGTTGATCCGGATGGGCGGCCACGATCCCTTCCAGCATCTCATCGACGTAGCTTTCCGCCTCGTTATAAAAGGTTTTCATCTCTGCCTCCTTTTGTTTGGTTCATGTTCTCTTTCACGTCGTTGCCCTCTCCTCCAGACTGGCGAGAACCTGTTTCACCGCTGCCAATTCCTCTTTCCCGGGAGTCATAGATCGAGCTCGCAGCCACGGCTCACAACGCCCCAGAGCACTGACCGCAGCCTTGATGGCCGGGATAACGCGACCTTCGCAGCTGCGAATGACGCCGTACAACCTGTTTATCCTCTGCTGCATAGTCCTCACCGTTTCCCAATCATGCTGACGGGATGCTCTGTACATTTCGACGTAGTCCTCGATGAAGACATTTCCAAGGCCGGTCACAATCCCTTGGGCGCCTATCATCAACGACGGTCCATGCAGGTAGTCCTCTCCCTGTATCCAGGAGAATCCTTCCCCTGAATGGGCAAGGACACCACGACTGAACGGGATAAAATCACCGGAAGAATCTTTTGTTCCAGCTACCCGCGGATCGCGGGCAAGCTCGAGTACCGTATCCAGAGTAATGAGGTTGTGGGTTGTACTTGGGATATTGTAGACGATAACGGGTGTCGAGGAAACTTCTATGACCTGCCTGTAATGGGCAAGAATGTCGGACTGCCTATACTTGAGGTAGTAGGGAGTTATGATCACCAGGAAGTCCGGATTCAAATCTGAAAGAGCCTCTACCTCCTTGCAAACGGATTCGGTGGAGGAGCGCAGACAGGCGAGACAGAGGAACTGTTTACCCTGACTCGCCTTTTGGACCACCTGGAAGGATAATCTCAGCTCTTCTGTGTTCAAATACGCGCCTTCCGCTGTGGTTCCACCGATGAAAAAGCCCTGGACGCCCGCCGCACTGAGGTAGGAAGCCTGCTTCTCAAGTGCGCCATAATCCACGCCGCTCCGTCGATCCATAGGTGTGATAAGGGCCGGTATGACTCCATGTAGCTGTTTGTCTTTCATTGCGACTTCTCCTTTACCTCAAAGTTGGTCTCTATTTGGCTGTCAGCAAATCCAGTGACAGCGAGCTTTCGACAGCCTCAGCCACTCTCATGGTGTTGGCGGCGTTGCTGAAGTTGGATATACCGGGCTGGCCGGTCCGCAGGGCGTTGATAAAATCCAGGTATTCATTGACGAATCCGGCGTTGATGATCATGCCCAATCGATCATCCCCCTCAACTGTCTCTTCATGCTTGCCCTCTCGATGGATCACGATCCTGCCCGGATAATCGCTTGAGTAGGTCTGGGGTGAGAACAGATAGGCGGAGGTGCCGTTGCAGTGGGCTTCGTAGCGTTCGATGCTCGATCCCGAACAGGGGAAAAACTTCATGATTCCTCTCAATCCGGAGTCAAACTGAAGTTGGCAGAGAAACACTGCCGTGTCGTTGACAGGATTCTTCCATCTTTCGGTTTGCACCTTCGTAATGGGTCCGAACAGATACTCCATGCAGTTGATTCCATGAACCCCGGTCTCAAGAATGAACTCCTTGTACAGGCGTTCGTGGCGATAGAAGTGGCATTCCACGAAGTATATGTTCCGTAGAGAATCCACCAGCGCTTTGTACTGCTGATTTATCGGCATATAGCGTCGATTGAAAGCCACAACGTTAGGCACTGCAACGTTGTCTGCCAGGTGCTGTGCTTCCCGATAGCTTCGCCCGGGACTCTTCTCCGCGAAAATGGCTATGTTTCGACTCAGAAGTTTTTCGATGATCTCCGGGATGACCCGCGGATTGACCAACACACAGAAGCAGTCCAGCCTCTCGTCGTCTATGGCTTCTTCCAAGCTTTTATAGACTCTCTCGATGGAGAACTCCCGGGCAGTTTCCACTGCCTTTTCCCTAGTGCGATTCCATATGCCGGCGATCTGCAGCGGTACTCGGGACTCGAGATATTTGAGGGCCGGCAGATGATAGGTTCGAGCCCACTCCCCGGTGCCGAGCACCGCAATGTTGAGGAGTTTTTCGCTCATCCCAACTCTTCCTGCCGCAGCTCCGCCAGGATACCCTTCAAAACTGCGATTCCTCTTCGGGCACAAGCGTACGGATCGGCTTCGGGTTGAGTTTCGACAGAGAGATAGCGATCGTATCCGGTAGCCAACAGGGAGCGAATAACTCCCTTGAAGTCTATGTGACCGTCACCGGGGGCTCCCCGGTTGTTATCCACGGCATGAACATGCCCGATGCGATCCCCGGCCATGCGAATGGCTGCTTCCAAGGATTTCTCCTCTATGTTCATATGAAAGGTGTCGAGCAAGAGCTTCAGAGATCCGAGGTGGAAACGATAAAAAAACTCCAAACACTGATCGACTCGGTTGAAGGAGCTGATCAAGTAGCGATGAATCGGTTCGAGCAGGATCTCCACACCTCTCCGTGCCCCGTGCTCAGATAACTCCTTCAGACTCTCCGACAGCCGTTGGTGATAGGCGCCTTCCAACTCCCCCTCCTGGGCAATCCCCCGTCCAAAACCTAAAACAATATGAGCCTTCAGTTCGGCCGCCATATCGATCTGATCCTTATATACCAGAACCGCTTGTTTTCGTCTCTCCGGGTCTGGGTCGGAGAGAACCAGACCTTTCTCGAACAGGATAATCGGAAATATGACGCTAACCCCCAGTCCCGCTTCATCCAGTGCCGTCCTGAGAGAGACCAGGTTCTTCTCCCCCATGGGTCGGATAAACAGATCCACGCCGTGGTAACCAAGATCTTTGATCCCTTGAAGATGTCTCGTAATCTGCCCGTCTCCAAAGGTAGCTGGCCTCTGTTCCGTGGCAAAGGTAGATGCTGTGATTCCAAATTTCATGCCCACTCCGTATCAGGACAGCTGCTCCGCTGCGGTGGATCGAACCGATTCCTATAACTACATCAACAGGCTCTGAAGTTTCTCCCGGGTGGAGAGAATGTGTTTCTCCATGAGCTCTTTGGCCCGCTGAGGATTTCTGCCCACCAGGGCTTCAATTATCAAACGGTGATCCTGAAAGCCCTCTTCTAAACTGCCCTCCATGTATCCGGTTTCAGTTACGCTTTTTTTCAACAGATTGGAGAGGTACTTGTACAGAGTAATGATGATCTTGTTCCCGGAAGCACCGATGATCGTCTTGTGAAACTTAACATCAAGAAGATTGTACGCTGCTACGTTTTGCCCTGCTTCGAAGGCTTTTTCCATATTGTCGAAAATCTCCAGCAGCATCTGCAGCAGTTCCTTGCCGGGTTTTCGGGCGACCTCGTAAATAACATTGGTTTCGATCATTTTCCGTACATCCGTCAGTTCTAGCAACAGATCCCTGTCTTTATAGATATCAAATATCAGGGAATCGTTGAGTACTTCGAGGAAATAGTCCAGGTTATTGCTCTTTATGTAGATCCCCTTGCCTTGATGGGTCTCGATCAGACCACGGGCTTCGAGGGTCTTTATGGCCTCTCTGACCGACCGGGTGCCTACGTTGAGAGTCCTGGACAGTTCCATCTGGGACGGCAGCCTGTCCCCCGGTTGCAGATTGTTGTCAATGATAATCTTCTCGATAGCCAGGGCTACTTCCTCGGGAACTCTTGTCCTCTTGATGGGCTCCACGACCTTCATAGTTCAATTATACCTTTAACTCACATACTCATGTCAAGAGTTATATCTAATAGTTGACACATGTCATATACTGTGCTATGGTAGCCCCAATTCGTGAACGGGCGGCGGATATGGATGTTGCCGTATTCATATCTTGACAGCCCAGAAATGCGGAAGTAGGCTGGTTGTCTAGCCTGCAAAGTGAGGCCATAACAAAAACAGGAGGTGTTTTAATGGCAAAACGTAATGTTCTTCTCATTCTGCTGCTGCTCGGTCTAACCGTGCTCGTGGCACCGCTGTTTGCTGCCGGAGGCCAGGAAAAAGCCACGGTAGGCCCGAAAGAGGTAGTAACCGAAGGGGTAAAGCTGCGGGTCGCTTTCGTGCCGGGCTTGACCGAGTTGCCCCCGATCGAAGACTGCCTGAAGGCAGCCGCCGCGGAGCTTGGTGCGGAGATCGAGGTCAGCAACTATTCTTTCGACGAGCTGCACGACAAGCTGGTGATCGACTACACCGGCGGCAATCCCGTGTGGGACTACGTGTTCGTCCAGTCGGCAACCAGGGCCGAGTGGTTCGAATCCGGATTGATCGAACCGATCGGGAAGTTCATCGAAGATCATCCGGAGCTGGTAGATGAGGAATTGCTGGCCATGGACGACTGGTTTCAGGTGTCCATAGATGAGAATACCCT
>CP070696.1:2879895-2890401 GCA_020353535.1 Spirochaetaceae bacterium
TGGGCCCTTCTGGACAGACTGGCCGGCTCCGGGGAGTAATTCGCGTACTCGAGTCGTGGAACCGGCAAAATAATTGAAATCTGTGGAACCTCGGGCATCTCGCATACGACTAAGTAAGCGAAACGATCTATGAATGAGTCATTAGGAGGTTCACCATGAGGAAACTTCTGCTGCTAACTCTGTTGGGATTGGTCGCCGTTGGTTTTGTCTGCAGTCAGGACTGGGACAATCCCGAGCTCCTCGAACGCCTCGACCTGGAGGAGGCGGAAATAGAGAAGATCAGAGAGATCTTCGAGGAGACGGAGAGGGAAATTCGCGAAGCCCGCCTGGAGATCGATGTGCTCAGAGCACAGCTGCGAAAGCTGTTGTTCCAGGAAACGGTCAATATGCGCGAAGTGGAGCGGCTGCTGCGGCAGAGCCTGGACTGGGAGCTAAAGGAGCGCATGGCTCAGATCGGGCGGCAGGTGGAGCTGCGAAAGATTCTGGGAGATGCAAAGTATGCCCGGCTGACCGAAGCCTTCCAGAGACGACAACGCTTGCAGGAAGAAGAGGAAAGAAGGCTGCGTGAGGAAAAGGAACGCGCCGAAGGTGGGCGCCGCTGAAGAGGCGAAGGCTTCCCCGCCATCGCTGCAATCGCCGGAAGGGGCCGATGATTTTACCCTCATTCGTCGTTTCCTGAGCAGCAGCGACCCGAAGACCTTTCGGGATCTGGTAGAGAGGCACCTGCCGTCGATCCGCAGACTTCTGTATACCCTGTTCAACGGACAGCGGGAGGACATGGAGGATGCGGAACAGGAGATTATCCTGACCCTGTTCCAGGGGCTAAAAGGTTTTCAGTTCCGCTCCTCCTTCCGCACCTACCTCTACAGACTGGCCCGCAACCGGGGCATCGACTGCCTGCGGCGAAGGCGTAGCCGACAACGCGCCCTGGCCAGACTGAGACCGGATTTGACGGACAAAGAGGCGATGAGTCCGGAGGAGCAGGTGCTTCGCCGGGAGGAGATCGGAACCCTGCTCAGCGTTTTTCAGACCCTTCCATCCAAGGACAGGCAGTTGATTGTAATGAAGGATGTGGAGGATTTTTCGATCGATGAGATCGCGGAGATCCTGGAAGTGCCCTCCGGCACGGTCAAATCCCGCCTGCACCGAACCCGGAAGAAACTAGCCGGATTCATGAGGGGTGGAACTTTGAGAGGTGGAAAATGAAACGAACTATATCCTGTCGAAGAGCCCGAAGGGAGGTGCAGAACCTCCTCGACCGAGTCGACCTGGTTTTCCTCGCCCACAGTGAGAATATGCCTAATTTCATGCCCGCAGAGCTGAAGGCGCATCTGGAGCAATGCACGGAATGCAGGGAGTTTTTCCAAACCCTCAGTACCTTCGCACCGGCGCTGCGGGATCAACTTGACGCAGCCCTGCGGAATTTCTCGGCTCCGGCATTCGAGACTGTTCTGCAGGAGCAGACGGAAACCGCCAGGCAGGGCGGCGTGGAGTACGAAGAGCGTAAGGACACTGGACGGTCGATCGCGGCGGCTTTTCACAGGCTGAGCCGCCGGCTTTTCTGCTGGTTGTTCGGACCGGTTCAGCGACCGGTGATCCGCTGGGCGGCGGTATCCGCGGCCGGCCTGTTGCTCGCCTCACTGATCGGGCTGCGGGTCTACAACACCTACACCACCAACCGCGCTATCGAACAGCAGCTCGACAGAGTCGTCGAGCTGATCTACCAGGAACCCCTGCTGTCGGGCATCGAGTCCGCCCTGCTTCGCACTCGTCCGACTCTGTTCGATTACGTGGAAGATCTGAGCCGGGACACCGACGGTTGGCTCGAATCGACGACTTCGGAATCTTACCTCAACTAAACAGTTTCTTTTCAAGCTCTCAACTGTGACACTTTGACGGTTTCGGGTGTTTACTCCAATGTAGAGTGAAAAATCCTGTATAGAGGAGGAGTACAATGCGTAGAATCATCCTGGCAAGCCTGATCGGAGTTATTGTGCTAAACAGTTGCCGAACCAATATGGCTACCTTTGAAGCGGGGGATGTCAACAGCACCCGTAAAGTGCTCGTTGCGGGGGAAAGCAGTGCCTTCAAGGAGCGCGTGGTAGCCGGGCTGATCGACCGGCTTGGAACACGGGACTGGTATTTTCGTATCATCGGACTGAATCAATTGGAGAAGGAGAACACCGAGCCATACGGAGCGATCCTCCTGGTGGCCGCCTATCGGGCCGGGCGGCTGGATGTGCGAGTCACCAGCTATTTGAGAGAGGATCCGCAGAATCCCAAAACGATCGTGTTTTTCACCCGTGGCAGTGAAGATCCCCTGCCGGAGAAACAAAAACCGGATCTCAGGATCGATGCTGTGAGCTCGGCGTCCCGGGATGATCAAGTGGACATGCGAGCCGACCAGTTGGCGGATCTCGTAAAACGGAGGTTTTAAGCGAGGGGGATCGTTCCCTTCCTCCTTGATTTCCCCGGTCATTCCCCGTACTCTTGGCTTGAATGTTGTGTGAGGAGGGGTTATGAATGATCGCAGGGTAGAGGTTTCCTTCAAGTCAGCGGCGGCGATACTCTGCTTGGGCGGGCTGCTGTTTGGGCTGTCCGGCTGTCTTGGGGAGATCGGAACTCAGGGAGCGGGCAGGATCCCCGGTCTGGATACGAAAGACCTTGTCTTTCCCGAGCAGGTTCCCACCGGCTCGGTTTCGGAACAGGCTTTTCAGGTAAGCGAATACGCCCCCGTCGGAAACATACCCTGGCAGAATATTGAAGGAGGAGTGTGGTTCCTGTTCAGCGAGCCGGTTGTTCCGGCCGGCAAACTGGGAAAACCCGCCACCGAATCCGAGCAGCTGCAGATCTACCCAACGGTCGAGGGGATCTACCGCTGGTACGGTTCCCGCCTGCTTAGCTTCGAGCCTACAACCTCGCTGGTTCCGTCCACCGAGTACACCGCCTACTTGAACAAAGACCTCACCTCTCTGGCCGGACATCCCCTCGAGGGGATGAATGCCTTCCGTTTCCGTACCCCCGCTCTCCAGTTGCTCTCCATGGAACCTTCGGGAACGGATGTGCCGCCGGAGGCCTGCAGGGAGCTGCTACTGCATTTCAATTTTCCCGTCGAGCTGGCCACCATAAGCCGTTTCATCGAGGTCGAAGCGGAAGGCCGCACCTTCGCTTTCACGGCTGCCTATGCGGAAAAGGATGTTTGGGAGGGTGCGGACCGGTTTGGGGATGAAGCGGTTGGGCGGTCGGGATTCCTATCAGCGAGCGCACTGACCGTAGAAAAGGACCGCAGCCGGGGCATCCGCTTGAAAATCCAGGAGGAGCTGCCCTGGGACAGGGATGTAACGGTTCGTTTGCTGGAGGGAGCACGACCGGGGGAGCAGAACTACGGCACGGACCGCGAGCAGCGCCTGGTTTTTCACACCCTGGAACCCTTCCGCCTGGAATACGGCGAGGTTTATGACTGGCTTCCGACCATAGAGGCGGGACTGATCTTCAACCATCCCATTGCCGAGCAGGACTTGCGTGCCTATCTCGACGTGGGGCTGCCCGGGTATGAGCTGGGCAACAACCTCGAAGTGTACGGCAACGCCGTGTATCTGAAGAATCTACCTGTCGAGTTCGAATCCAGCTTTTCAATCGCGATCGCAAGGGGACTGAAGGATATCTACGATCAGGCTCTCCCTTACGAAGAGACCGTACAGCTGGAGGTCGGTCCTGCGGCCAGCTACGTCAGTTTTCGGGCTTCGGGGAACCGCATCCTCGAAGCGGGATTTCCCCCTATCACCGCCGTTGAGTTTCAAAACGTACTAAGCGGCGTTTTTGCCGCGGGCAAGCTTAGCGAGCCCTTTGCCACCCTGCCCTCCGGTCGTTTCAGAGACTATGGCGCCGACAGCATCCCGCGCAACACCAGGATCTTTCGCTTGATCGACTTCTCTCCTTTCCTCGATGAAAACGGCAGAGGCAGCGTTTATGCCCGGTGGCGTTTCCAGGTGCCCTCCTGGTGGTCCGATGAGCCCTACCATATGGATGCGGACCTGCGCCTGCAGGTTTCCGACATTGGCTTGACCAGTCACATCGCCTACAATCGCATCACCCTCCAGGTAGCGGCGCTTTCTTCGGGTGAACCGCTCGAAGGGGCGGAGATTATCCTTCACGGAGTCGGCGGAGCGACCAGGCGTGTTCGCAGCAACCGTAGTGGCTTTGCTTCGGTAGCCTTTCAGGCGGGGGAACTGGCCCGATTCACCGCTGGATCGGCGGAGAACCTTTTGATCGAGGTTCGTACGCCGAATGATCGATTGATGTTCAAACCCTCCGACTCCCCCTCCCACAACTGGAACCTGGATGGACCCTTCGAAGCCGAAGCACCGAGGCCGATCACCTACCTGTGTTCCGACCGCGGCATCTATCGCCCGGGTGAGACTGTATCCTTCTACGGAATCGATCGGAATCTGCAGCTCGGCAGTTTGAATTCTCGTACCGGAGGCTACACCGTGGAGCTGCGCCAGGGATGGTACGGCGAAGGGATACACGCGTCGGTGTCCGGCCGGCTTTCACCGTCCGGGCGTTTCTGGGGCACCCTGGAGCTGCCGGGGCAGCTCGAACCGGATGCGTACTTCCTCGTGTACAGACGCGCCGACGGCTCGCACACCCGGGAGGTACCGCTGCGGGTGGCCTTCTTTCGGCGGGTGAATTTTTCCGTGGATCTGAGCATCCCGGAGGGGATCCGCTACATCGGTGAGGATCTGGAAGCCCGTTTTTCAGCGAGTTACCTCGGCGGCGGCACATTGACCCAGGGGCGCTGGAACTACTGGTGGGCCCGGCGACCTATCGCTTTCCATCCTCCGGACCCGCAAGGGGACTACCGGGGATTCCGCTTCGGGTCATACCCTGAGTACGGGTACTACGACAGCTATGACGATTACTACGAGGAGTTATCCTCGGCGGAGGGGAGCCTGAGCGGCGACGGGACTGTTGTTGCCGCCCAACGGCTTTCGGAGGGACGACCTGGCAGGATCTACGAGTACACCATTACCGCTACCATCGAGGATATCGACAGACAGGCCATATCCCGCCAAGCCGGCGCCTCGGTATTCACCTCCTCCTTGCTTATCGGTGCCAGAATCACAGATGAGGATGAGCAAACCCTCTATTTCGTGGGCAAGCAGGATCCCTTCACCCTCCAGGCTTGTCTTCTTGAACCCGAAGGCCGACCCTACGATCCGGAGAGCGGGAAGTCCCTGAAGATTCTGGGACGGCTGCTGCGGGAGAACTGGAAGATGGTGCGGGAGCGCAGCATCGGCGGCCGCATCGACACCCGCTGGGTCCGGGAAGAAGTAGAAGAGCGGAGCTTCACCCTCCAAACCGCGGGGAGGAAAGATTCCAGGGGCCGCCTGCTGATCGACTTGGAGCTTGCCACGGAGCAGGTGGGGGCTTATATCATCGAGCTACGAGGCACGGACCGGCAGGGCCGGGAGACCATGACCCGTCTGGACTTCTACTCAACCGGTAGCGGTAACGTGCTCTGGCAGCGCTACGACGAGAGCCGCATCGATTTGGTTGCAGACCGAACGAGTTACGCTCCGGGGGAAAGCGCCAAACTGCTGATCAAGAGCCCCCTGGAAGCGGGGAGGTACCTGTTGACCGTAGAACGGGAGGGGATCCTGGAAGAGCGGTTCCTGGATCTTACGGGAAGCACCGATATGGTGGAAATCCCAATCAAGGAGCAGTACCTGCCCATCGTCTATCTCACCATCTCGAGTGCCACCGGACGGAGCGCACCACCGCCGGACACACCGGATGAACCGGATCTGGGGAAACCACGGGGCTGCTTCGGGATGCTGGCCGTGGCCGTGGACACGGATCGACGCAGGATCGAGCTGGAGCTGGAAAGCTCACAGGAAAGCTATCGTCCGGGGACAGAGGCAGAGATCACGATCCGGGCAAGCCGGCAGGGGCAGCCTCTGGAGGGCGTGGAGATCACCCTGGTGGCTGCGGATCGGGGCGTGCTGGATCTGATCGACTATCACCTTCCCGATCCGCTCTCAATGTTCTACGACCCGTATAACTACAGCCACGGCGTGGCCCACTTCGACAGCCGGGCCCTGCTGCTGGATCCGGTGCTGTGGAAGACCCGGGATCTTCCCGGAGGCGACAAGGAGGGGGAGGAGTTGGGTGACACTGCTCCCAAGGTTCGTAAGGACTTCCGGGCTACCGCCGTATTCGAACCGGGTTTGGTCACCGGGGCGGACGGGCGGGCAACCCTTCGTTTCCGCCTTCCGGATCAATTGACCACTTTTCGAGCCACCGCCGTGGCGGTGAAGGACGATCTGTTCGGCATGGTGGAGGATGAGTTCTTGGTTCAAAATCCCATTAATGTGCGCACAGCCCTGCCTAGAGGACTGCGTGTCGGGGATGAAGCCCGGGCCGGGGTGATCCTCACCAATCTGAGCACTCAGACCTGGAGCGTAACGGTTTCCCTGCAGAGCGATCTGCTGGAGATCCGGGACCGCTCCGAGAAGCGCATCAGCCTCCAGCCGGGAAAATCCAGGGAGGTAGCCTTCACGCTGTGGGCGGCGCGAGAGGGGCAGGCCGCCTTGAGCTTTTCGGTGGAAAGCGAGGTGCTTCGGGAGCACCTGGTAGCCACTCTGGCGGTGCAGAGGAGCGTAGTTCGGGAGGCGTTCACCATCGTGGGACAGACGGAGGGCAGCGTTCAGGAAGGACTGGTGGTGCCGGAGCAGTTTCTCGGGGATCCGGAGGAGGGCTTGCAGATCACGCTGGATTCAACCCTGGCTTCCTCTCTGCTCGAGGCGATCCGCTTCCTGGAGTTCTACCCACACGACTGTCTTGAGCAGCGTACCAGCAAACTGTTCGCCTATATCCTCTTCGACTGGATGCTTGACAATGAGGGGAGTAGCACTGCTGCTACCGGTACTGCTGCCGCCGATCGCTTGCAAAAAGAGCTCGAGACCCTGCCTCTGTATCAGACCCCCGATGGCGGTATGTCCTTCTGGCAGGATCCGGGGTACCGCAGGTCGAACTACTACGTATCCCTGCGAACCGCCCATCTGCTGCACCTGGCGGTCCGGGGCGGTCACGACTTGCCCCATGATCTGGACCTGCAGTCCCTGCTCGAGTACCTGATGCGGGAGTATCCTGCAGACAGTACTTATCTGCAGAGTTACGCCTTGTGGGTTTTATCGGAACACGGCGTCCAGCGTTCCTTCCTGCAGAACGGGCTGCAGGATCTGCAGTCCGGCAGGGGGAATATCGGCGTGCTGGAACAGACCTTTATGGCCCTGGCCTATGACAGCATGGGGGACAGTCGGAGGGCCGGAGAGCTGCTCGAACAGATCCGCGGGTATCTGCGGGTGGGGACGCGCTCCGTCACCCTGACCGGATCCGTCGGGTCCTGGATCTATTACGGCGGACAGCTGCAGGCCAAGGCCGCCCTGCTGCTGCTCTACGGCCAGCTGGAGCCGCGCTCCCAGATCGCCCAGGCCTTGGCCGACGATCTCCTGGCCTCCACCCGCAAGGGCTACTGGCAGAACACGAGCAACACCGGCTGGATCCTCCAGGCTTTTGCCGACTACATCGACACAGACCAGGAAAGAGGGACCGAGTTCGATTCCAGGGTCCAGTTAGGCAGCGAAATCTTTGCCCCGTTCCGCTTCTCCGGTGTGTCCCGGGAACCGCAAACCCTGAAGATCGAGCCCAAGGAACTGGCGCGGTTGGCTACTTCAAGGAGCTCCGGGAGCGGCACCTCCCCGACTACCGACTCGGATCAGGAGTGGCTGCCCCTGGTCTTCACCAAGGAGGGGGCCGGAAGGCTGTACTACTCCGCCACCCTGCGCTACGCCCTGGAGGCTTCCCGGGTGGAGGCCCGCGACGAGGGCATCGGCCTGTTCACGGAGATCCTGGATACGACCGGCAAGCCCGTTGAAGGGTCCCTGATGCTCGGCCAGGTCTACAAGCTGCACTACGTGATCTATTCCAGCCGGGACCGGGATTTCCTGGCCCTTCGCCTGCCCATTCCGGCCGGAGCGGAGACGATCGACGGGTCTCTGGCGACCTCCCAGATCGTTCGTGGGCAGGAGGAGCAAGAGGATTGGCACTATGGACCGGTTCGACGGATCTACGACGATGAAGTCCGCTTCTACTACGACACCTTCTACCGCGGCAAACGGGAGGGCTCGTTTCTGTTTCGTACCACCTCTCCAGGCACCTTTTCCACACCGCCGGCCACAGCCGAGCTGATGTACGAGGAGGAGGTGTTCGGCCGCACCGACGGACGGCAGTACCGGATCGAACCCTGAGTCGGCCATTACGCGCATGGAGCCACGCGAGCCCTGCACGCTGCTGTTCCTGAAACGGCTGATCCCCTTTGTTTTCGCCCTGTTGCTGACAGCGGTCCTGCTCTACCTGCCCGATCAGTCCCTGCAGCGGATGCGAGGCGGCCTGGAAGGGGTGGTGCTGGCGGACCGGCGGGGAGAGCCGCTGTACAGCGTCCCCACACGCGACGGGGGATACCAGCATCGCCTGAGCTGGACCCGGATCCCCGAGCCCGTCCGGGAGACCTTTGTCCGCCTGGAAGACCGGCGTTTCTACAGCCACGCCGGGGTTGATCTTGCAGCTGCAGCCCGGGCTGCAGTCCTGAATCTTCAAGCGCGGCGGGTTGTTAGCGGAGCTTCGACAATCACGATGCAGCTGGCCAGGATGATCCACCCACACGGAGGAGGGTTGCCCGGAAAGGCTGCGGAGGTTCTTCGCGCCCTGCATCTGGAAGCGCGACTATCCAAACGGCAAATCCTGCTCCTGTACCTCAACAACCTGCCCTTCGGTTACAACACCCTGGGTGTGGGTGCCGCTGCCCGAGCCTATTTCTCGCGATCTCTGGAAGAGCTATCTATGGCCCAGATTCTGCTCCTGGCGGTCATTCCCAAAGCACCCAGCCTGTACGACCCATTTGGTGCGAGCGTCAACCGCGCCGCCTTGAAAGAGCGGGCGGTGTCTCTCGCGCCGCTCCTGTCGGTGTCCGCCGAGGAGATCGACCAGGCCATGAGCACCTTCCGCAGAGGTCAAGCGGAGCTCCACGCTCCCCATTTCATCCGCTACGTTCTGGCGCGTGCGAGGGAACTGGAGCAGGGGGCGTTCGAGGGATTTGAGATCGTGGGGATCACGACCACGCTGGATTTTTCACTCTACGACATGGTGAACCAAAGCGTTAGGGATGGGCTGGCTGCGGCGGGCGGACTTTCGGAGGGCCGCAACAGCGGGACTTCCTCCGGCGGGACCGTTACGGATGCAAACCGGCCGCGCAACGCCTCCGCCCTGGTTCTGGACAACCGCAGCGGCCAGGTTCTGGTCTGGGTGGGGTCCCAGGATTTTTTTGACAAGGAGAACAGCGGAGAGATCGATGGGGTGCGGCTGAAGAGCTCCAGCGGTTCCACCCTCAAGCCCTTCCTCTACGCGGCGGCCCTAGAGCGGGGCTACAATGCCTCCACTCTGCTTCCGGATCTGGCCCTGACATTTGGAGCCGAAGAGGGCTACCGGCCGGAGAACTTCGACCGCCGCAGCCGTGGTCTGGTTCGTCTGCGTACCGCTCTGGCCAGCTCCCTGAACGTACCGGCTGTATACCTGCTTTCCCGGATCGGGTTGGGGGATTTTCTGTCCACCTGCAGGGATTTGGGCATTGAGCTTCCGGAGGACGCGGAAGGCCGGGTAGGTCTTGGGGCGGCGATCGGCAATCTGGAGGTGTCCCTGCTCGAACTCACCCGGGCTTTCAGCGTGTTCCCCAATCGAGGCTTTTTACCAGAGATTCGGGTGATCCAGGAGGTCGAGACGGCTGATGGAAGGCGGATCCCCTTGGAGGGCAGAGACACCGGCGCTCCGTGGAAAGGGGTGTTCCGGGAACAGACCGCCTGGCTGATCTCCGACATGCTGGCCGATCCCGCGGCTCGAGCCACCGGCTTCGGACTGAGCTCCCGCTTCAATACGGCTTTTCCGGCCCTCTTCAAATCCGGCACGGCCAGCGAGTACACGAGTCTCTGGTGTGTGGGTGCCCTTCCCGGTTACACGGTGGGTGTGTGGGCCGGCAACTTCGACGGCCGTCCCGCTTTCGGTACCACCGGCAGCTCCCTGCCGGCAGCCGTGGCCGTGGAGGTGCTGGAGCGGCTGAGCGCGGAATCAGGTGCTTCGAGGGATTCACCGGCAACCGGCCCACCTCCGGGAATCAGTACGGTTCGTATCTGCACTCAGACCGGCCAGCGAGCCTCGGCAGGATGCCCGGCCACACGGGAGGAGTACTTCCTGAGCGGTGCCTCGCCGGCTGAGGAATGTCGGGTTCACGACCGCGGAGAGAGCATGGAGGAGCTGCTGTACCAGGTAGTACTGGGGGAGGAGAGACAACCCAGGGTGCTTTTTCCGAGAAACGGGATGGTCTTTTACAGGGAGAGCGGAGCCGCCGTGAACAGCCAGACGATCCCGGGGTGGGTTGTCGCGGATCCGCAG
>CP070696.1:2890501-2916506 GCA_020353535.1 Spirochaetaceae bacterium
GCATATTTCGCGCTTACCCCTTCGTGGACGAAACCGCCTGGCATCGGGGTTCCCGATATGGCTCTTCCTTCTTGCAGATCCAGTAGGTAGCCTCCGCCAGATGTCGAGCTACCGCACCGACCGCCTTCTGGTGCCCCTTCCTCTGGCGGATCCTCCGGTATAACCGGCTAACATGTCGAGCCGGAGAGCGGCGATGATTTAGACAAACGACGTTGGCTGCCTCAACAAAGGCCCACTTCAGATACCGATTCACATCCGGACGTAGCCGGCCGTAGCGGATTTTATCCCCCGAGGCATGCACTCGGGGGGTTGTGCCCGAATAGGCGGCCAAACTGGAAGCCGCAGGGAAACGCGAGACCTCTCCGACCTTCAGAAGAATGACGACCGCCGGGATGAATCCCACCCCGGGCAGCGTCTGAAGGAGCTCCAGCTCCCGGCTCGTGCCGAAGGCTCTCTTCATCCTGCCTTCAAACAGCTCGATCTGCCCCTGCACCGCCTCCAGTTGCTCCAACAGCCGTTCCACGTAGAATCGACTGTGCGTTGGCAGAAGGGTGAGTTTGACTCCCAATTCTTGCCGCCCTCGCTTGCCAAAAGCATTGCTGGCCCCTTCGATAGCGATGCCATACTTGGCCAGCGTGGCATGAATGCGGTTCTTCAGCCTGCCCCTCTGGCGAGCCAGCACCATCCGTGTGCGCGGTAGTTCCCGAAGATCCCGAATCTCAGCCGGAGGAATCCACACCGTCGGTAGAGTCCCTGTACGTTGCAGTCTATTCAGCCCGAAACAATCCAGCTTGTCGGTCTTGTTCACCGAGGCCAACATCATCTTCGCTCTCCTTGCGTGAACCAGCCGTGGCACCATGCCCGCCGCCTCGATCTCATCCACGATCCAGTACCATTTGCCGATCGTCTCTACAGCCACCTCAGTGCCTGGCTTCCATGCCGACAAAAACTCGGTGATCGCTCCACGGCTATGGTTTATACGGCCAGCGGTGAGAACATTGCCGGCGTTTTCTTCCACCGAAGCGAAGGTGTATCGCTTGTGGCTGTAAAATGCGAAATACTCTATAGTGCTGCGCCTCCTCTCTGCGGTTAGTATATGCTCTAAATTAGGTCGGACATGGCCTTCTATGCTGTGGGTCGCAGGTTCGAGTCCTGCTGGACGCGTATAATTCTTTTATTTTTAATAGTAGTCGCCGAGATGGTCAGCCGCCCGTTTTACCAGAAGCCTCTCGTTTTGGACAATTATCGCTTTGATGGAGTCTCGCATTTGAATCCTGTTTGCAGGGATGTTCATCTTTCCGCAGCCGATTGACCCGGGTGACACAACTCGATCTGGATCCTTTTCACTAACCGTGCCCGGCTCTCTGGTTCCACCTCCACATCGCGGAGCTCATTCCGCTGAAACTCGACCACTGGCACTTCCTTTCATGGTCGCTTGTACTGCCGGACCTTGTCTCGGTCGTAGATATTGTGCTGCATCTGGATTGCACGGATCCACCTCATTCATTTATATCCGCAACTTCCCTGTCGGCCATAATGTAATGGAAACCGGTTTCCCGGTCGCCCTGGCCTGGTAGATCGCACATTTCTGCGGCCATTCGATACAGTAAATTTTCTTGAGCCCTTTATTCGCCGGCGTCATGTTCTTCATGGTGTAGAAATGGCAGGTCTTGCGATATTCGCAATCACTCTCTTGCTCTGGCATATCAATCTTCTTTCTACCAGGCTACTTTCGCCTCCACGTAATTCTTGAGTACCTCGTCGTTGATATATCCGAACTCGATTGCGATCTCCCCGAAGAGCCGGTTGTCTCCAGTCGCCTGAGCACGAAGCACATCCTCCACCTGGAAGGGCTTTATGGCATCTATGCGGACTAACGTTTCACCTATTTTCTCGTTCATCTCACGGCTCCATCAGCATGTCGCTGAAATGATCCCGCAGTACCACGGAATGGACTTTCTGGACTTGAAAATCATCGTCTATGAACAGGATTCGCATCAGACTTTACAGATCGTGTTATTGCATGAACGCGATTCCTGCAATTTTTTCTGTGCAGCGCTCAGCTCGATCTTGCCAAAAACTTTTTAACGGGAAGCAACAGCGCCACCACGAACACGACTAATGCGACCAGTAATAAAACGGAGTCCTGCATATTTCCATTCAGTACATTGACAACAGCCCCGTATGTGTAGGCTATTCCACCTACAGCCAGCATCGCCCACCATGCCCATCTTTCTGCTTTGCGGAATCCCGCAAACAGGATGAAAAAAGCGGCTACTTTGTGCGCGATACCGATCACCATCATATGTCGGGTGTGAAACACAGATACCCGGATCGCCTCAGGTGGCAAGATTTCTTCGTAGCTCTTCCCGGTTATGGCTTGATAATCCCCTTCCAACATCATAGTTGGCACCGCAAAAATGGCGATTTCGTATCCCGCGGAAACAATAAAAAGTATGAAAAGGGTGATCGTACTGACCCTAACCATGCCTGCCTCCTCCTAATAGTTAAAGTCTAAGTGATGAAGATCAGAATATCCAATCAAATCGATTGCTCCTCGGTCATCACGCCGATCCGTACCAGGAACTTCCCGATTTTTCCCCATCTCAGAACTCCATCATTATTTCCCCAAAACGGTCCCGCAGCCGCTTTCCCACTGTTTGGAGTCGTCGTTCTCAAGTAGCTCGTATTTTGGATTGAATTTCCTCGCCCCGAAAACGCCCTCAGCACCGTAAATAAGGGAAGAAGTGAATTCCGGAGCGAGGAAGACAATAAAATTATAACTCACGCTGATTAATCTGCAATCAGAATGTTTTACCCCTGAAATCAGGGATTTCCTTATGCGCTATTTTGTCATGGAGTTCCGGCAAATAGTTTGGACAGACACTATGTGAAAAACGTTGCCAGAAGTGGGATAGGATCCTGTTGTCTCTGAATATTGTATTCGAAACTTCGTAATATAAAACTGTACGATGATTGGTGCAGACCGTCGTATTGCACGAGTATCTTTGAACCCAAGTCAGGTTAAGGAGATGGAAGAATGAACGTTCATTCTGTAGATCGGCAATGAAACAGTTTGTCAGGGGATATTTTGTCTCTTGACTCGGGGAAGCCTTATACGTGTTAGACGGCAATACTAGCGAGTTCGACCGACTCTACACCTTTCAAGCTGCCCGCCGTTGGGCCGAGAGTACTGCCACAACGATGACCCAGAATACAGCTGCCCGAACGAGTATAAAGGTCAAGAGGTTCCCTCCCGTCAGCGAAGGATCGATGATCTGAAGGGTCGCCACGAGACTCACGTGCATAAGCATCGCGACGAGCAGGCTTTCAGTACGATCATAAACCCATACTATGAGTACTCTGTAGGCTGGCAACCAAGAGAATAGGCGCGCGAGTAAGAGGGCCAGCGGGAATGCTTCTGAGAAGCTGTTGCTATCCCAAAACAAGAGGAAGTGCCACGCTCCCCATAGGAGGCCCAAGATGAGTCCGGTAGCTATAATACTGTAACGCAGCCTCATCCGGGGGATGGCGAATCCCGTCCAGCCGAGCTCTTCGAAGAACCCAACCGTGAGGCCCCCAACAATACCCATCAAGATAAAACTAGCCTTGCCGTCTGAAGTAAGTATGCTGGGGGTGAACTCGGGGGAGAAAAGCGAGAGCATAAGGATTACTACCGGCGTCAAGAGCGGGGCGGTGAGGAGCGCAACAGCGTACCAGTGAGCCCTCACTCTCCACCTGAGCAACCGGGAAAGAAGATCGCGAAAGCCGACCCTCCCAGAGGCGAAACCTGTCAACAGGATACCTGCTGCGCTCGGTCCAAGGAGCATTGCCATCCTCAATAAAACCATCTTGTCCGCAGCTGCAGGAATTCCTTCGGGACCGACTAAAATGAGAATGGCACCCCATGAGACGGCAAATGCTAGTGCGAAGTAAATCGGAAGCGCGCCATCTTGAAAGATAGAAACAAGCTACTATAATTAAATATATCTGGTCTTCAATCCTTTGCGACACTCTGCGTTCACGCAGACCAGCCAAGGGAGGCTTAAGATGAAAAAA
Organism: Spirochaetaceae bacterium; assembly: GCA_020353535.1. GTDB lineage: Bacteria > Spirochaetota > Spirochaetia > SZUA-6 > DRHE01 > JAFGQJ01. Next base: position 2,894,561 of record CP070696.1, read on the forward strand.
GTTATTTTTCTCATTCTAACAGCCCTTGTTCCTTTAGCGTGTGTAACCACTCCCCCTTCTAAAGCACCAGAAATCGATGAACTCATGGAGCGGTGGATCACCGGCTTACGGGAGGAGAATATCAATGTACTGATGAGCACCTACTGGCCGGATGCGGAGCTGGTGATGGTACAGCTTGAGGGAGAGGAACAACACCTCCACGGTCACGATGAAATCGAGAGATTTCAGCTGGAGGGATTCCAGCAACCGGGCAGTTTCCGGGATCTCAACTTCAGTAAACCGGAGGGAGAGATCCGGGGTAACTCCGCCACGTATCATATCCACGTGGAAGCACCTGGAGTGCAACTTTTGAATCGCTTCGAACTCATTCGCCGAGACGGACAATGGAAGATCGTCCACCAGATCCTGGAACCTCTTCCATCGGAATATGTAGAGGCAGGTGAAATCCCCGTAAACTCGGAGTTTCAGGCCTGGGTTGATGGCAATAGAAATGGTGTGCTGGAGCCCCCGGAGTTTGAAGAGTTGAAGCGTGCCATCGAGCGTCTCGTGCGTCAGCCGCATTTTGTGGGAAATCCGCTCGATGAGATGTTCGACTGGAACGGCGACGGTTACATCGACGGCTTGGAGCAGAGAACCGCTGGTCGGATCGTCATCGATGAACAGCTAAGGCGACTTCCTCTTCTTGATCCTGATATGGTTCAGCTTTTCGACGTTGACGAGAATGAATATCTCCAGTTCTGGGAAACTCATTTTGTCTATTCTGTTGTGGTATGGAACCATGTCTGGCCTTTCTTGGCAGACCGAATCGATGAAAATCACGACGGTGAGATGGACCAGCTCGAAATCGATGAATTTGTCGGCCGAGTATATGACCTCATTATGCGTCTTCCGCTGAATCCAGAGGATGCAGCGATGTACCGCTGGAAGGGGAAGCAAGCCCTGTTCGGCTGGACTGACCTCAACGGAGACGGAGAAATCGCTTGGGAAGAGTTCCACGACCTTGGAGCCCGAGTAACAGAGCTCGTAGACGTTGATGAGCTTCCATATCCGCTGAACAGCTCGTTGGCCGACTATTTCGACCGCAACCGAGACGGCAGTATAGGCGAACTCGAGGTGGAAACCATGCGGAAGGTTCTGGTTACAGAGCAGTTGGATCTGCTTTTCGATCTCGGCGTATTTTTCGGAGACCGTCCACTCATAGAAGTATTGGATCTCAACAGAAATGAGCGTTTCGATCAATCTGAACGATCCCTGCTGCTGGAGCTCTTTTTTTCGGAGCCCGGAGCGGACGAACGGAGGACCTCCACTCCTTTGGAGAAAAGCATCGATCCGAATAAAGACGGCTTGCTGGAAAGTGGGGAGCATCATCACTTCGAGACGACGGTCATGGGTGCTTTAACGCTTGCCTGGTTGCAAAGTCCGGAAGAAGAGCCGGTCCCGGCCGAAGGGTGGGCGGTACGGAGTCCCTTGGATGAGCTGGCCGATCTAAACGGTGATGGTTTTGTAGACCAGATCGAGGATCGGCAGATGGCCGAAGGTTTGGGACGCCCCCATCCCGTACAAACCCCATTCGACCGCAGGATCGACTTTAATGGCAATGGCGAGGTGGAGACTTTCGAGATTGTCAAGGCGCGCCGGGCCGGGGAACGGATCGAACGGGAGGAAGAGGGTGTGTATGAGGTTCGGACCATATTGGATGATCATCTGGACCTGAACGAAGATGGCCAGGTGGATGAGTTGGAGATCGACCGGGTGCTGAGGTTCCTCAGGGGGGAAACGGATGTACTGGATCACCGCAGCAAGCTACGTCGTCTCTTCGATCTCAACGACGACGGGAAGGTCTTAGAAGCTGAGTTGGTGAAAGGTATCGATCTGTACCTGTTGCCCCGTCCTGTAAATCCGGAGGAGCCTTTTGACAGTAAACAGGATCGGGACCGCGACGACTTTGTGGATCCGGGGGAGATTGGCATCGCCGCGGGTGTGAGTGCGCGCGGTGACATTCCCACGATCCCGGAACGGCTTGAACGGATGGAGTGGGAATTCGCTCAGCGTTCGGAAAGAACGGTGGAAGAGGAACAGCAGAGGCAGGAAAAGTTCAAGTCTGAGTTCTACAAGAAACTCGGCCAAATCCAAGGCCAGAAACTGGCCGTGGTCGGGATCACCAGAAGAACCAAAAAAATCGACGAGGAAACGGCCAGCGGTGTGATGGTGTTCATCGAAAATGCCTTTGTGAACGTGGGCGAGCTACGAGTGGTGGACCGGGAGAATATCACCAAGATCGTCAAAGAGTATGAGTTCCAGAGCAGTGACCTGACCGACGAGTCCACAGCGGTGGAGATCGGCAAGCTTTCCGGAGCTGATATCATTGTAATCGGAAGTATCAGTTATGTGGGAGAGATTTTCTACCTGAACATCAAGCTTATCAGCGTGGAGACAGCAGAGATAATTGGTTCCAGCATCGCGGACGCGCTTAACGCTAAGGAGTTTTACGAGATGTGTAACGATGCAGTGTTCAAATTATTTTGAACGAGGAGGCAAGTGGCATAATCGTGTAAGTGCAGCGGACGTACCCTTGCATGAGATCACCTCGATAAAAACGTGGCGGAGAAGAACGTCGTGTAGTAATCTGTAGCCCAACTCCGCCAAGAATCAACACTAAAATCATAGCCCTGGTTTTCATATTCTTGCCTCGGCGTCTCAATTCAATTCTAAGACATTTGACAGCGCCGATGCAAAATCAATCGAGGAGCTGCTGCAGAACGACATTCATTTGCAAGTGATAGCTGTACACCGTGATTTTCTGGACACGGCAGATCAGATCCCTTTGCCTGAAAACAGACGGGGAGCTAACAGCACCCATCGTAGTTTTGAATCTGATAAAATAACTTATAGCGGGCAATGCGGGATTCGAACCCACGGCCTCTGGCTCCGGAGGCTAAAGCCGACCTCATATAGAGCATATATGACCCGATTTCGGGGTGATTTGAGCCAGTATCGGATGATTTCCACATATATGCATATAGGCCCATCTGGAACTCTACACACTTTCGTACACACTAATCGGTTCACGGGTATATCCTCGAGGTTCGGTCCACCATGAGCGAGCGGTTGTCGGCGGAACCGATCCACCATCGAGCGCTGTCATCGTCATTCGGAATGTACTGCCACACAGCGGTCTCAATTTGTCTAAGAGGGAAAAAACGTTATGCTGAATTACCGTGCTGCCCTACGCTGCCCGCTCCCTCTACACTGCAAGCTTCCGCCGATCCTGCTGCTTCCTTCCCGGTCAAATACAGCGCCGTGAATCTCATTTATGCCTCCCCCCTTACTCATCAGGAGGATTGTCCCAGCCCCATGCATATACACCGTAGTATTCAACCGGGAGAGCAACTGACCCCGGTGCTGTTTCAACTGTAATCTTAGGGCTCGTTTTTTTAGCTCCTATTGTGACACCGAGTGAAGGAGCCCAACCCGTAATCTCATCAAAGTCTATCAAACCGTTAACCGTATCATCCACGTACCATTTCACCTTGCAGTTATCCAGGGTATCATCTCCGCTGTTGTACAATTGAAATTCTATTTGCAAAATCCCTCCTCCTTTGTCCGTAAGAACAGGTGCACCGGCAAGCTCCAAAGTATTTTCAGGTGGAAATAAATCACAACTTACTATTACCAAAACAATAATTGGAAGAATTGCTGCAATCACAATATATTTCTTGTTCATAGATATATCTCCTTAATCATTAGTTTTCATACTTATTATCGTGTACTTCTTAAACAATTCAAACATATTTAAAAGTTACCCCAATAGTATGCATTTATCAGAAACCTCGTCGGAATCCGCACAAAAAAAGAGAAGTTTTCACACTTCTCTTCACATGAATACTTACAACATAATAATTAAGAACAAAAATCGGGCAATGCGAGATTCGAACCCACGGCCTCTGGCTCCGGAGGCTAAAGCCGACTTCATATAGAGTATATTTGACCCGATTTGAGAGAGGTTTACGCGAAAATCAGGCGGTTTCTACATATATTACATATAGAGCCATCTGGAACTATACACACTTTCGTACACACCGCCTTGCAGTTGTCCCCCTACTTCAACGGGCTTTAATCGGTCTCGATACTAGAACTTCATAAGCCAGCCGACCGTAAACTGCGGACCATATTTAGTAAGAAAACCTGGTTCCAGCAAGCAGACTCCCAATCCAAGGGCATACTTTGTCTCTACTTTGAAGAACACCGCTCCCTTTTGCCAATTAAAGTCTATCCACAGGTCAACCACGTCCCAATAAAAATCGTAAAAGGTAGAGTTCTCCGATTGTGCATTAGATTTTTCAAGTGCAGATAGAATAATCCCGATACCTGTAGCCACCCCGAACCGCACACGCCGGCTGGGCGGGGCAAAAAGATATGAACCAAATTGGATACGAAAATCATTATGAAACGCGGAAGTTGAGTCTTCACCTCCCGAACCGATCGAGAAATAAATATAGTCATCCGCTTTGAACATGATGTAGTCGGGGACGACATAAAGGCGAAATCCTGCACCAATCCCTAATAATTGAGAAGAAGTAGAGAACAACTCGAAGCCGAAGCGCGTTCTTTTAAAAAGAGGACGTAAACGGATTTCAGCCGACTGATTGTTGACCTCGAAATATTCACGATTTGTATGGTAGCCTGGTTTCGTGGTTTCTATTTTCAACTGCGTATTCGCAGGGACTTCAATAACCAATTTACCATTTTCGATTGTGCCAAGCCGCTGATCCGGTCCAAGATAAACCCGCGCTCCTTCGTCATTTGACAGCAACGTTATCCGCACCTTCGCATCTTTCCGGTCTGCCGTTTGTGCCAAAACAACAGGCTCCACTCTCAGTTTGTCTTCGGCAAGCTCACCTTCATCCTGTATCGGTGTTTCACTCGGCGGGGCGTCTGATTCAAGAACTCTTTCTGTTGGGGGGCTTTGCAATTCTCGAGACCTTTGCTCGTCCAGTTCACTTTCGTGAACGGAAGTCTCGGACTGTGAAAGTGCGATCTTACCAGGCTGCGATTCTGCCCACCCCAACAGAGTATCGATCAGCTCTCTAGAAAGCGAGCTAACCGAATTATATATCCCAATATTTATAGCTTCTCTTACTTCCCTGCTGAAAACGAGATTGCTAGCAATTACATCGTATCCCCGTATCCTTAAAGTAATGACCTGGCTTTCAATCTGTATTGAACCTACTAACGCGATATCGGCCTCTATCCGTTTCGCCAGCGGTACCACGGCCGAACTTTGCAACAGCTCAAGAGAGGATAATTCTTCCTCTGATAGCTTCGCCCTCCAGGTCTGTTCCGGTATAATCGCAAAACCCCATTTCTCCATCTCGCGCGTTAATTGTTCAATCACAATCGACCGGATTTCATTCGCCTCTTCGGTTTCGGTGGCGAGGAGCAACAAACAGGTTCTATTCACCTTCTGATCAGGGGGAGTCCCGGATAGTGAGACAGCTATAAGCAAAAATACAAGTGTAATGGCGCCATACTTCACCGATCTCTCCAGAAACACATACGAGCAGGAGCTTCTCTCAGAGAGAAATCCAGACGAAATACGTTGATCGACACGCGCCTCGCGTGCCGAATTTGTACTACCAATGTCTACAACCATTATACTTGATTTGTAAAGAACTCGCAGAGGTATATCCCGTGTAAGTTCCAAGAAGAAACTTAGACACATTTGTTCATGCAACCTGGAACCTTATTTGCTTTGATTTTATGTCTTCATGGGCGTTGCTACTAGTTGATGAGCAAAGTCAATAGTCTCCTTACGATATATACTTGATGCTACGCAACGGCGGGCCGCCAGAACCAAGGGCAAGTGGCTGGATATGCCGCAGGTGATGCGGCTCGCCCCCTCCGAATGGAAAGCCGAGCGCCCGGGTGCCCCCCTAGAGGGTCTGTGCTGCCATCTAAACCCTTGAATGTGATTGCGGTGGTCACCGCTCTGCAGGAGGTCCGCTAGATCTTGCAGCATCTGGTCAAGGTCGGCTGGTCTCCACGAGAGCTGGAACGGAATTATGTCTAATCCCCGATTTGTCTCCTTGCCTGATTCGAGGGGCACCTGTCCTCGCGGCATCCTTTGGAATTTCAAAAAGCTGAGTTGCTCGTTTGCAGTACCCGGCGTAATGGCCGACGGGTACAACTGTCGAGGGATTTGCGCCGCACGGCCGAGGCTGAGTGCGAGAATTATCTTGTGTACTTCGACGGTTGTGACATTCTATGACTTGTCTGCCCACCTCGCATTATGGATTTTCCTAACAATTTACCCATAAAACAAAGAAAGACCGTGATACATTGTGAAGAGGGTAGAGGGGAACTCGGATGTACCAAAGGATCGTAGTATTTTTGTGTATCTGTCTCGTTTTTGCTTCCTGTGATTTTCTACTCAATACACCATTTTCAGGATATCTGGCGAGTCTGGTTGATGAAGATCCCCCAACCCTATCCGAGTTGACTTACTATGAAATTAGTGATCCCTCCAATTGGGAAGAACTGCAACAATATCTCAATGAGCAGGCAGCCCTAGGAGTCTCCGGTCCGCCCACGGTTGACACGAGCACGATCAGCGGACTCGGCGGGGGCAAAAAGTGGTACGGCGGCGTGCTCGCTCCGAACGGTAAAATCTACGGTGTACCGGGAGCGGCAACAAGTGTATTGATCATCGATCCCCAAACCGACACCGCCGACACAAGCACGATCAGCGGCATATCAATCACGGGCCCACAACCAAATTGGCTCGGTGGCGTCCTGGCGCCCAATGGCAAGATCTACTGTATTCCATGGGAGGCATCGAACGTACTGATTATCGATCCGATGACGAACACCGTCGACACGAGCACGATCAGCGGACTCGGCGGGGGCAACAAGTGGCACGGAGGAGTTCTCGCCCGCAACGGCAAGATCTACGGCATTCCCTATGACTCCGACACTGTACTGGTCATCGACCCGGCTACCAACACATATACTACTATCCCGATTCCGGGCCCTGGTCCTCCCGCCCCTAGTGATCCAAGCAAATGGTACGGCGGAGTGCTTGCTCCCAATGGTATGATCTACTGCATACCGTGGAAGGCGGACTACGTCATGATCATTGACCCGGAATCCGACACGGTGGATCCCGACGCCATCTCCTTTTCGGCGTTTGCGGACCTGAAATGGACTGGAGGTGTGCTTGCGGCCAACGGCAAGATTTATTGTATCCCCCAGGAACCCCTCAGAGTCTTGATCATAGATCCGGCACTGAATACGGTGGAGCTCACAGCGTATCTACCATTTGATGAAGACAAATGGGCGGGGGGAGTGTTGGGACCGGACGGCAAGATCTACGGCATTCCCCGGAATTACGACAGCGTCTTGGTTATCGATCCCACTGAAAATACGGCCGATCCAGATGGAATATCCCTTCCGCCGGCACCCCCGGTAGATCCACTAGACGAGGACAAATGGACTGGCGGAGTTCTCGCCTTGAACGGAAAAATCTACTGCATTCCAAATGAAGCGGATAGTGTTCTCATCATCGATCTGCACAGTAACGGAGAACTGTTAGCATCTATCGCCGAATGTCCCTACTTCAATAAGTTCTGAGTGTCGGACTTGAGGAATCATCGAGGACATCTCCCAGGGGCAGTTATAGTGTCTGTTCAGTCCTGACGATGGCATCCGGCTCATAGCGCTCCCTGACTCCTGAGTCTTGTCACACTGTGACAAGACGCCAGTTCCCCCTGGGGGAACTGATGCGAGTAAAGACTTACTATACAGGGAAATAGAGCGGGCAATGCGGGATTCGAACCCACGGCCTCTGGCTCCGGAGGCCAGCGCTCTATCCAGCTGAGCTAATTGCCCGGGTTGCTAAAAAGCTATAGTGATTTGCTTGTATTGTCAATCCGCTCCGGCTTCTAGGATTCACGGCTACTCGCCCGACCTCAGCAGTTGCCACTCTCTGCACTGGAATCCTCCACGACTTGACAGAGCTCTCCGCTTTTGCCATATTTCTCTGCAATTCATGAAGTTGAGCAGCAGGAACCGTTCCACCTTTCTGGCCTTTCTGGGTTTGGGATTTCTCATCGGCACCCTGGGGTGGGAGGTGCTGGAGCGTATTTTTCTACAGCTGGGCTTCGAGCTGGCTCTGAGTATCGGGCCGGTGGGCTTCGACCTGTCCGTACTGAGCGTTTCCATCAAGATCAATCCGGGTAGTTTCATCGGTATTCTCGGCGGGATCTTTCTGTTCCGAGTCATGTAGCACGAAGCCCCAGAGTCCGAGGTTCGACTGTTAAAAATTTAAATTTAGAAAGAAATAAGAGCTAAAAACCATGGAAACTATTATTCTGGCATCCGGCTCACCCAGGCGACAGGAGCTCCTGAACAGAGTCCGAATCCCCTTCAAGGCCTTTCCACCCAACATCGACGAATCCTTCACCAAGATCCGGAGTGTAGAAGAGCGGGTGAAGAGGATCACCCTGCGGAAGATCGAGACCGTTGTGGAGATGTTCAAGCAGGAATCTCCCAGGTGGCTCCTGGGCCTGGATACTCTGGTGGAGATCGACGGGGAGGCGATCCACAAACCCGCGGGACCCGAGGAAGCTCAATCGATCCTGATGAGGCTGTCTGGTAAGGTGCACAGGGTGTACACGGGGATCGGCCTCTTGCCCAACAAAGGAGAGAAGGTGGATCTGAGGTGCGTTTGCACCGAGGTGAAGCTCGCGAGCCTCAGCCGTGAGGACATCGAACTGTATCTAGAAAGCGGCGAGTGGTCCGGAGTCACAGGAGCCTACCGCATCCAGGAGCGGGGAGCGTTTTTCGTCGAATGGATCCGAGGCTCCTACAGCAATGTGGTGGGCTTGCCTCTTGAGACATTTTATGGCATTTTAAAGAGCAACAACTACTCTCTGCGTTGATCTGCCGTAGGCAGGAGGCGGGGATAAAAAACTCCGGCGTTTGCTCTTCCGATTACATAGCGCCCGCGTATCGCTGAATCAGTACCGCGGGCCGTGGTGCGGAGGAGCCATACGCACGAGAAAAAGAGAAGGAAGGGGACCCGTTTGAGGGTCACCGAAAAGGAGGACGCATTGGCAGTCGTCACAATGAAAAACTTGCTTGAGTCGGGTGTTCACTTCGGTCATCAGACCAAGCGCTGGGATCCCAGGATGAAGAAGTACATCTTCGCTGAACGAAACGGGATCCACATCATCGATCTACAAAAAACGATCGTTTCCATCAGAGAAGCCTTCGAAGCGGTTCGTAAATCCATTCTCGCGGGAAAATCCGTGCTGTTCGTCGGTACCAAGAAGCAGGCCCAGCAGGCGGTGGAGCGGGAAGCTCAGCGCTGCGGCATGTTTTTCGTCAACAACCGCTGGCTCGGGGGTATGCTTACCAATTTCTCGACGATAAAAAAGTCCCTACTACGGCTCAAGAAGATCGAGAAAATGGAGGTCGACGGCACCTTCGAGAAACTGACAAAGAAAGAGATTTCCCGCTTGATGAAGGAACGGGTCCGGCTGGAACGGAGTTTGGGCGGTATAAAAGAAATGAAGGAGCTTCCGGGCATTGTGTTCGTCATCGACACACGGAAAGAGGCTATCGCCGTGGCCGAAGCCAGGAGACTCGGAATCCCGATTGTGGCTATCGTGGATACCAACTGCAATCCCGAAGGTATCGATTATCCCATTCCCGGAAACGATGATGCCATTCGGGCAATCAACCTGTTTTCCCAGATCGTAGCCAATGCCGTAATCGAGGCGGAGAACGAGGTCGGTCTGGAAATCATCGAAACCCTCCAGGATGAGACTACGGATGAGGATTTCACCTCCTACGTTGACAGAGACGAAATCTCGGAAGAAGAGAAGTACAAGGATGAGGAGGAAGAGGTGGTTGAAACCGTGGCCGTAGGTGCGGCTGTCGGTGGTGTCGCCGAAGAGCAGGAGGAGGCCGGATTTACAGACAAGGATTACTCCGACTACAATCCCGATGAGGAAGAGGCCAAGAAGGCTGATGAGCAGACCGTGCCTGCCCAACAGGTGGATCTGGCGGACGAACACAACGTGGACGAAGACAAGCTATACGACGAGTAGGAGAATACAGGTGGAAATCAAAGCAACAGACGTTAAAGCTCTGCGTGAAAAAACCGGCGCAGGGATGATGGATTGTAAGAAGGCGCTCGTTCAGGCGAACGGAGATTTTGCCAGAGCGGAAAAAATACTGAAGGAGTTGGGTCTGGCTGCAGCGCAAAAACGTGCCGGCAGAGCCACCAGAGAGGGACGGATATTTTCCAGCATTCAGGACGGAAAGGGTGCGTTACTGGAGCTTACCTGCGAAACGGATTTTGTAGCCAAGAACAAGGAGTTCGTGGCTCTCGGAGGTACGCTGGCTAGTTTAGCGGTCGCCAAAGGAACGGGCGCTCAGCCGGAAGATTTCTCCTCTCAGGTGCACGATACGGTGGGTAGAATCAAGGAGAATATCACGCTACGACGCCTGCAGGTTCTGCAAGCCGGGGAGAACGACTTGCTCATGGACTACATTCACGGAGAGGGAAAGATTGGCGTCATGGTGAAGTTTTCTCTATCCGATCCTTCCTTGAAGGATAACGCCAGAGTTAAAGAAGTGGCGTTTGATTTAACCCTGCATACGGCCGCTTTTGCCCCTCTGTTTCTAAAGCGCGATCAGGTACCTGAGAACTATTTGAAGGAGCAGGAGGAGATCTTCACCAAGCAAGCCGAAAAACTGGGAAAACCTGAGAACGTGGTCAAGGGCATCGTCCAGGGAAAAATGAACAAGCATCTGGCCGAGATCTGTTTTGTGGACCAGCCCTTCGTCAAGGACCAGAACCTAACGGTGTCCAAGGTCCTCAGTGAGCTTGACAAAGAGACCGGTGGGAAGGTGCAGATCGAGGAGTATCTGTACTACAAAGTCGGAGAGGAGATCGAGTAGGAAACACGAATGGTGAGCCATTTGGGGTTCACCGTTTTTTATCAAGGAGTCATCCGGATGGAAAGAGTGAACAAGGAAACCGAAGAGAAAATGAAGAAAGCGGTTAAAGCCCTGGAGGATGAGTTTAAAACAATCCGCACGGGCAGAGCATCCGCTGCCCTATTCGACAACATCAGAGTTGACTACTACGACCAAAAGGTTCCGCTCAATCAGGTAGCAACAATCTCGGTTCCGGAAGCCCGATTGGTCGTCATCCAGCCTTGGGACCGTTCCGTGTTGTCGGAAATCGAAAAGGCCATCCAGAAATCCGAACTATCGATGAATCCCAATAACGATGGAAAGGTCATTCGCATCAACATTCCACCCCTCACCGAGGAACGGCGCAAAGAACTGGCCAAACTTGCCCGCAATATTGCTGAGAAGAGCCGAATATCAATTCGCAATATCCGGCGGGATGGTAATGACGAGCTCAAAAACATGCAGAAGTCATCGGACATCAGTGAGGACGAGTCCAAACGCGGCCAAGATGAGATTCAAAAAATCACAGATAAGTACATCGAAGAGGTGAACGGCATCGTCGAAGCTAAAGAGAAAGAAATAATGGAAATCTAATGGCCCTAGAAACCTCAAGCCCCCTTCCGCAACATGTGGGTATCATAATGGACGGGAACGGAAGGTGGGCGCAGCGGCAGGGGAAAGCCCGCACTCGCGGACATCTTGAAGGGGTCAAAGCCGCCAAGAGAATCGTGCGGGCTGCCTTGAGTTCCGGACTGCGCTATCTGACTCTGTACACTTTTTCCACCGAAAACTGGAAACGCACAAACAAGGAAGTCTCCTACCTCATGTTTCTAATTAAAAATCATTTGCGCAGGGAGACTAAATTCTACGAAGACAATGAAATACAGGTTGTGAGCTCCGGCAAGGTCGATCGACTTCCCAAGGATGTGATCAGGGAGCTGCAGCGGGTTACCGCCAGAACGGCCGCCTTCCATAAAATGACTCTCAATCTGGCGATCGACTACGGCGGCAGAGACGAGATTCTCCGCGCCGTGAACAGGGCTCTTCAAGAGGGTAAAAAAAACCGAATTTCTGAGGAAGACATACGCGCCCATCTCGATCACCCGCAGATTCCCGATCCCGATCTCATCATCCGGACCGGTGACGAGTGCAGGGTTAGTAATTTCCTGATCTGGCAGGGAGCGTACTCCGAGCTATATTTCAGCTCAAAGATGTGGCCCGACTGGCATGAAGCGGATCTCAAAGAGGCTCTCGACTCTTACGGATGTCGGGAGCGTCGTTACGGCGCTCAGAAAGCGGTGAACTTGACACCCGGCGAATCGAATCCCGAGACAGTTGGGATTCGTTGATTTCACGGCACTCCGTATTATGAGTGGCGCTTCTTTCCTGGTGAGAACGGCGACCGTAGTTGTCGCCCTGCCGGTTTTTTTCATTCTGATCTTCCTCCTCCCCCATTACCACCATCTTGCCTTGAACGTCGGTGCTGTGCTGGTTGCCGCTGTCGGAGCCAGAGAACTACAGAGGTTACTGGCAAAGCGGGGTATGCCGGCCTATCCCTTGGTTTTTCTCCTGGCGGCCTTGATTCCGGCGCTGGCCTATTTAGAGGTTCTCGGCTTGGTTTCAGCGGTGTGGTCCCTTGGCGTTCCCACAGCCTTGATAATGTTGGTGCTACTACGGTCCCTATGGGTGCGGGAATCGAAAGAACTGGGGGATTTGCTACAGCGGATTTCAACATCTCTGCTGGTACTGATCTACCCGGCGCTGCTGCTGTCCTTCATCGTGCGCCTGAGCGTTTTTGAAAATCCCAGATGGGTGCTGCTGTTGTTCTTCAGCATGAACTTCGCCAATGACATCGTAGCCTACCTGGCGGGGATGTTTCTGGGGCGGAGCACCAGGCTCGGGCTTCTTTTGAGTCCGAACAAATCCGCCGTCGGATTTGGGGGGGGAGTTATGGCCGCCGTTGGCATTGCCCTGTTGTTCAAGTCTCTAATTCCGGAACTGTTGCCGATCAGCCACGGGGCCACCGTCGGCTTCGGGGCCGCGGTAGGTATTTTCACAATAGCGGGGGATTTGGTGGAATCGGCGTTCAAACGGTCCGCCGATGTCAAAGATTCGGGGGAAATTATTCCCGGTCGGGGAGGGATTCTCGATTCCATCGATTCCTGGCTTCTAACCGCTCCGTTGTTCTACTTTGTCTTTCTGTGGATTTCGCGGTAAATTCGAGGCAGAGGCGGCTCGCATTGAAGAGAAAAAAAGTCAGTGTGCTGGGATGCACCGGTTCGATAGGAAAAAATACTCTCGATGTAGTGAAAGCCCTGGAGCCCTCATTTGAGATCGTAGCCTTGGCTTGCCGCAGCAATGCCGGGCTTCTGGCCCAACAGGTTCGGTGCTTTCGCCCTGGCGCGGTTGCTGTTACCGGGGAGCTTGATGCGGAAGCGGAAGCTGAACTGCGAACACTTCAGGATGTGTGCATCTATCGGGGGGAAAACGGGCTGCTGCAGATGCTCAAGGACACAGAAACCGATCTGGTCGTGAATGGTATCTCCGGCGCCCGAGGATTGCTTCCCTCGGTGCAAACGCTGCAGCAGGGTACAGACCTGGCTCTGGCGAACAAGGAAACCATTGTGATGGCGGGTTCCTTGGTTGCGGACTTGGTGCACAGGAATAGCTGCCGGCTTCTGCCCATTGATTCGGAGCACCATGCGTTGTTTTGCCTCCTCCAGGGTCGAAGCACGGAGGAGGTGCAGGAGATCGTCCTTACCGCCTCCGGGGGGGCGTTTCGCGAGCTATCCTACGCACAGCTGAGGGATGTTCGAATAGAGGACGCGGTTACCCACCCGAATTGGAGCATGGGTGCGAAGATCACGGTGGATTCGGCCACCATGGCAAACAAAGGACTCGAAGTGATAGAGGCAGGTTTCTTGTTCGACATTCCCGTGTCGACCATCAAAGTGCTTATCCACCCACAGAGCTACGTCCACTCACTGGTTCGTACTACCGGTGGATTCCTCTACGCCCAACTGAGTCAGCCTGACATGCGCCTGCCGATCCAGAATGCTCTTACCTATCCGGATCACCGACCCTCCTGTGTGCAACCCTTCGATCTCACCGGTAGAGTCCTGAGCTTCGAAGCTGTGGATCCCCAGAAGTATAGGCTGCTTTTCCTCGCCTACGAGGCTGCCGAGCACGCCGGCGCGTACCCTATTGCCTACAACGCATCCAATGAGGTGGCGGTGGAGCGGTTCCTGGATCACGGGATCTCCTTTCTGGGGATTTCTCGGTTGGTGGAGGAGCTCCTGCAGATGGATTGGAGTGCCGGGGCAGAGACCATCGAGGAGATCCTCCAAATCGACGAGGAGGTCCGAACAAAAACTGTGGAAACTCTAAATCACACAAGGATTGCTTAACGTGGTATTAACGATTGTTTTCGGCATTATCGGTTTTGGAATTATGGTGTTCGTGCACGAGCTCGGACACTTCATCGCGGCCAAGCGGGTCGGGATCGGGGTTGAAACCTTCTCCCTGGGCTGGGGGAAGAAGATCGTCGGCTTTGACTACAAAGGTACGAACTACCGAATCTCCATGCTGCCCTTCGGGGGATACTGCAGGCTCAAAGGGGAAGATCCCTACAGCGCACAGGAACAGAGGGAGGATGGTACTTTTTTTGCCGCTCCTCCGTGGAAGCGGATCGTCACCTCGGCTGCCGGGCCCGTCGCAAACGTGCTGTTTGCGGTCCTCGTACTCACCTTGATCTGGTGGATCGGGTTCGACGTGCACACGGACGGAAATCGGATCGTGCTGGCCTCGGATTACAGTTTGGAGGGATTTGCCGAGCTGCCTCCGGCAACCAGGGCCGGTCTGAAAACCGGCGACCGTATCATCGCAATCGACGGTCAGCCGGTGCATCATTTTCAGGATCTTCTGGAAACCGTGGCCACCGCACCCAACCAGGAGATGCAGCTAACTCTTGAACGGGAGGGGAGAATGCTGCAAACGGTCCTGACCCCCGAGCTGGACCTGGATACCGGCGCCGGAAGGATCGGAGTCTATGCCTGGCGAGATCCGATCGTGGACAAGGTGACCTCTGACGGTGCTGTGTCTCTGGCCGGACTCCGGCGTGGAGACAGGATCATCTCCGCTGCGGGTAATCCGGTTCGCCATACCCTGGATCTCTATCAACAGCTGGAGGACCGTCCGGCAACGCTTCCGATCCGCTATGAGAGAGATGGTGCTGCCAGGGAAGTGACCTTGGTTCTGGATTACGATGAGAAAGGCTTAGCAAATCTCGGCTGCACCTTTGCCGTGGGCGTGTATCCATCCCAGCGTGTGGGACCCGTTGGAGCCCTGAGCAAGGGTGTGAAGGAAAGCTGGGAAACTTTTTTCATCACACTGAAGGGCATCGGTCTGTTGTTCCAGGGAGTAAACCTGAGGAACGCCGTGGCCGGACCGCTGCGCATCACCTACTACGTCGGTTCTGTAGCAACCAGCGGTTTCAACTTCGGATTTGCCCAGGGTCTGGTGTCCTACTTCCGCTTCCTCTGCCTGCTGAGCATCGTGCTGTTCCTCATCAACCTTCTCCCCATTCCGGGTCTGGATGGCGGGCAGATCCTGGTATTCACCCTGGAGGTACTAAGGAGAAAACCTCTTGAACCCAAAGTGATTGCCCGTATCCAAATGATCAGTTTCTCCTTTATCGTACTGATTGCCGTGGTGGTCACCTTCAGTGATATTCTCTTTTTCATGGGGAGGTGAAAGTTGAAGCGCCAAATTGTCTGTTTCTGTGAGCACAGCTTCACTACCGACGTTCCCGATTCGGTGGACCTGGGCAAGGAACCGGAAGTAGAGCAGGCGATCATCAGCGGGGAGTTTCTTAATATCCGCTGTCCGAACTGCGGGAAAGTGCTGAAACCGGAGTTCCCCGTTCTAATCGAAGATCCACAGGCGGAGAATAGCATCTTTTTCATTCCCGAGTTGGATAGAGGCCAGTATTTTCGGGGCACCCTGGCCTACTCGTTGAGGGAGGCAAATCGGGTCGCCATCGGCTATGAAGAGCTGGTGGAGAAATTCCTCCTCAAACGCTCCAATCTCGACGACAGAGTGATGGAAATCGTGAAGTACTACCTGTTAAGCAGAATCATGGAGGAGGACTCAGGGGACAAAGAGGTGCGCATTCTCTTTTCCAAAGCAGAGGGGGAGAGTGCCTGGTTCAATGTGCTGGGTCTGAAGGAGAATGAGGTTGGCATCCTGAAAGTACCCATGGAAACGGTGCACAAGGTGGAGTCCCAATTGGAGGAAAAAAAGCACCAGGAGCCGTTTTCTGATATTCTCAAAACGCCCTACGTCTCGATCAACAATCTGCTCACGGAAGGTCCGGATTGAAACGCAAGGTACTCGCCTTTCTATTGTTTTGCCTCTCCTCTTCGTTTCTTTACTCGCAGGTACCAGTCGCGCATTTCGGGAAGATCAACGACTTGACCTATGACGCGGATCGACGCTTGTTGATCAGCGCCGGGGAAGATGGTACGGTGCGCATCTGGAATCCAGAGGAGAAGCGGCTTCTCTCAGTGGTGCGGATTTCCTATAAACCGGTGAGAAAAGTGGCAGTACATCCCACCGAGCCGCATGTGGCGGTTCTGGTAGGGGATTCGCTCCAGGCAGATGTGTTGGAGGTGTGGGACTGGCAACGCCAGAGGCGATTGTTCATGGTAGAATCGGACAAACAGTTGATGCACTTCGCCTACTCTCCCAAGGGCACCTACCTGTTCTACAGCCAGGCGGACTATAAGAGCCTTACGGCGCTAAATCCCAGGACCGGACGTGTATTGCCCTATATGGGCAGGGGATTTGGAATCGTTTCTTATTTCACGGTGGCCCGCAATGAGAGCAATATCATGACTTACCAGCCCTCCGGTTCGATAACCTATTGGGATATTCGCACCGGGAGGATGGTCAAGCAAATCAGAGCTCCCGCGGATTTGGAAGTGATCCGTATCTCTCCAAACAACCGCTACATTGCCGCCAAGCTAGGCCAGGAACTCCTTGTGGTTGATATTCTGAGCGGGGAGACCGTGGACAGAACTCGGACTGCAGGTATCCTCGATTTGAGTTACTCTCCCGCGGGGAACGAGATTGCCGGCGTTGTGGAGGGGGGAAACGGCGGCGTTGTGAAAAAGTGGTACTTCGGCGGCAAGTTCCTTATCGAGCTGGCCACATCGTATGAAGATCGTTTTTCGCAGCTCTCGTCCGTCGTGTACAGTGATCGGGATCTATATCTGGCCACCTCCGCCGGCAGCATTGCCGTGGTTGCAGCCGGGGGAGAGGATTCCCTTTTGGCGCAGGACAAGCGCAGAGAGATTACGGATCTGTCTTTTTTCGGAAGCGCGATGACCGTTGCTTCAATCTCCGAAATCGTAATCACGGACTCGGAGTTTTTTCTTCCCTCCTACAGGCAGGACACGGACGCTGAGGTGAAGGAGCTTCATTTCCCCAACCCCTTTGGCTGCGCTGTAGGCATAACCCACCTGGATGCTCAGCGTCTGCTGGTCTGGTGCAAGGGTGAGGAGCAAGCCAAGCTGGCTGTGCTCAACACCTGGTACGGGGGAGTTCAGCAGCTACCCGTTGTATTTGATTCGCCGATCCGTCAGGTATCGGTTTCGAGGGAGGGGATCGTGGTTGTTGAGGAAAGCGGTCGCTGCCGGATCCTGGATGTCAACACCTTCTCCGCTACATTCCAGTACAACGCTCCCGGGATGAACAAGTTGATTCCTACCTTCGCCGATTCTCTGATCGGAGCCAAGACACGTCTGTCCTCCTTCAGCGGCCCACTGCTGCAGATCAATCGCCGGACCGGGGAGACCGTGCCGATTCAGGACCCCAGTCTGTTTGTTTACGATCTATTTTACAGCGGTACAGGCCGAGGGGGAGAATTGTATACGCTGGCCGTCGAGCAATCCTCCGGCGCCGAACGTACCGTTGTGAAGGTTCATACGGGTTTTGCTTTCGAGCGCAGCAGGGTTCTGAAAGCGTTCGCAGGCGAGGATCTGGGCGCCTCTCTGGTGGGAGATGATGAGGGGAATGTGTTCAGCAGTCTTGGTTATGATTCGGTATCGGTATTTCGCAACTCCCAGATAGGCGAACTGGAAGCTTCCGGCCAGATTCCTCGGAAACTATTGGTGCACAATGACAAAATTTATTCGCTGAACCGGGATTCCTCGATCTCGGTATGGGATATATCCTCCCGGCGATTGCTCCTCACGATTTACCTGTTTGTAGACGGAACCTGGATAGCCCAGGATCGAAATGGAGCGCTGCGATTCAGTCGTGAGGAGGATTCGTACTGACCTTGAGAATTCCGTCGTGAACGGCCTGGTCTATTTCGCGAAGGTAAGCGTCGCGCTCCTCGGTATCGACGTATATCGCATCGAGTAGGGACACCCGATAGCGAGGTCTAACCCTATTCAAAACATAGGCAGCTATATCCAGTATGCATTCGCTACAGGTACACAGCTCCGGATACCCGGAGATCTGCTTCTCGATCTCGGCTACCACCAGTTCTTCGGCTTCGTTGACCAGGCTGTCAAAGTCGTACCTATCCTTGAAGGCCATACCTTAAATATCCGCACCTTTAGCCATATTTTCAAACTTCGTATATTCAGGAATGAAGGCGATTTTCATGCTGCCCACCGGACCATTTCTCTGTTTGGCCACAATCAGATCCGTTTCTATATTTCGGGGCAGCTCCTCCTGACCGTCCCCGGCAAGTCTTTCGCGATGAAGAAAGATCACCACATCAGCGTCCTGCTCGATAGATCCTGATTCCCGCAGATCCGCCAGGCTGGGCTGCTTTCCTTCACTTTCCCGGCGAACCTGGGATAGGGCTACGACTGGGATGTCCAGCTCCCGGGCCAGAGCTTTCAGGGAGCGGCTGATCTCGGCGATCTGTTCATGCCGTGGGAGATCCCGGTTCTCCGAGGTGATCAAGGTAAGGTAGTCGACGAAGATGATGGCCACATTAAATTGATGTCGCATCCGCCGCGCGAGCGCGCGCAAATCTAGAAGACGTAGGGAGGGTGTATCCTCTATATACAACGGTGCCTCGTAGATCTTGCTGGCTGCTTCCGTGAGCTTATGGAAATCCGAGGGTTTCAGGAATCCAGAACGCAGGCTGTTGGAACGGATACGAGCCTCGCTGGCCAACATCCGCTGCATCAGGGCCATGCTGGACATTTCCAGGGTAAAGAAGCCGACTGGGAATTTGTTGTGGATAGCCATGTTTGCAGCCATGGTCAAGGCCAGGGCGGTTTTCCCGACCGACGGCCTGGCTCCAATCACGATGAACTCGGAGTTCTGAAATCCGCTGGTTAGAGTATCCAGGTCGGAAAACCCGGAAGGGATACCGATATAGGCGTCTTTTGTATGGTAGAGTTTTTCGATCGCTTCGATGGTTCTGGAGACTATCTCCTTTGCGGGCTGGAAGGTGCCGGTGTGCTGTTTGTCCGTAATCTCGAAGATCTGCCGCTCCGCCTCCTCGATGATCAGCCGTACCTCCTGCGTATCGTCGTAGCTATCGGAAACGATGGAGGAGGCGATCCTGGCCAAATTTCGGCGAATGCTGCAGTCCTGTACTATCTGGGCGTAGTAGCGAACATTTGCGCTTGTCGGTACCGCAGAGGTGAGCCTGGATACGTAGGCTGCTCCGCCGCAGGCCTCTAAGAGGTTCTCGTTTTTCAACTCTTCCGTTAATGTGATCAGATCGATGGCTTCGTTTTTCTCGAAGAGATTGAGAATCCCCTGATAGATACGCTGATGACCCGTTTTGTAGAAGTCTTCGGGTCTCAGATAGTGTACCACGGTGCCGAGTGCATCTGAATCCAACAGCAACGCCCCCAGGGTAGCTATCTCCGCATCCTGGTTGTTGGGAGGAATCTTGTCTTTTAGCCCCGTTGATGCCATGGGCGGTGTCTACTTCTCTTTGGCGGCCTCTACGAGAACGTTTATCTGGGCTTCTTCATTACCGTACAGCTTTACCTTCACCGTATAGCTGCCCACCATGCGGATGTTGTGTTCGGGTACTTCAATACGCTTTTTCTCGATGGAATAGCCACGTTTTTCCAGTTCCTGAACCACTGCCGCGTTGTTCACAGAACCAAACAGTTTTCCGCTCTCTCCGGCGGGCATGGTAAAGATCAGCTCTTCGCTTTCCAGCCTCTCCTTGATGCTCATCGCCTCCCGGCGCTTCTCCTCTTTACGCTGCTCGATGGCCGCTCTCCGGGTCTCAAGCTGGGAGAGGGTGTGTTTGGAGTAGGGTAGGGCGTGCTTTTTGGGGATGAGAAAGTTTCGAGCGTAGCCATTGGCTACTTCCCTGATGTCCCCTTCTTCACCCAGGCCAGGGACATCTTGATTCAAGATTACTTTCATATCGCTATATATTGCTCCTTTCTTCTCTGCGGTATTTCAACCATACTTCGGATACCCCCAATCCTGGAACAAGGATCAAGACCGCTATTCCAATTCGGGGGGTCATCGCCAGGATGATAATCGCTGCGATCAGCATCCAGCGAACTCCCGGACGAACGTTCAATTTTTTCAGCAGAAATCGAATTATTCCAAGGCCGGAGACACCGTAGAGGAACACCAGGATGAGCAGTGCGTTCCAGGCCAGAATCCCAAGAAACTCTATGGATGCAACTAGCGTGAGTACGACCAATGCTAAACTGGCTATCAGGGGCCAGATGTATCTGTCGGGAAGCTTGAAGTCTGCGATTCGAGTGAGCCCGGGATGCTTGCCGACCGATCGCGCTCCGATGATCGTTCCCAGCCACCAGCTGAAAGTGAGTAAAAGGAAGTAGTAGAAGAGAAAACTGCGCAGCAGGATCGCATTGATGGCTTCAAGCAGCGCTTCCGTTTGCAGCGGCTGTACTCCAGGAAGAAGGGAATCGGAATCCGCTCCCATGAAGGCGTTATTCATCGCCTCGATCCGCAGACCAACGAACTCCCGGACACCGGCAGCAAATTCGTCGTTGCCTCGCAGGTACAGGATCAGAGGCACGGACAGGATACCGGCGATGATGGTGGCGATCGCCAGGCGTGTTACCCGGGGTAACCGGTATACCTGCAGTTCCGGGTTCATCTCAGGAAGCTGGATCAAAGCCAATCCTCCGATCAGCAGCACCGCCACGGCCATGTCCAGCAGCAAAAAAGGGGCAGCCCGCGATAGGGCGGCCTGAGTTAGCTCGGCCCCGGCCATGGACCATCTGCGGGCGAGCAGCACGCCGATCAACAGAATCAGGACCAGGGATAGCCCGGCAGCTGCCGCGAAGTATTTCCTCCCCCTGCGCATATACAGGACCTGCAAGGGTATGAGAAACAGAAGCGGGCCCAATCCCAGACGATAGAGCAGAGTCGATACGGCGGCGAAAATGAGAATCTCGATCACTGTCACTTCTCGACGAATGGCAGTAGTGCTAGTATCCTCGCTTGTTTGATGGCTACGGACAACTGCCGCTGATGTTTCGGGCAGGTGCCGGTGATGCGCCGGGGTAGTATCTTCCCTCTGTCGGTGATAAAGCGACGCAGCGTGTCCACGTCCCGATATACCGCCTCTGTCTTCTTACTGCAAAACTTACAATATTTGCGTCGGTAGAAGGTTCGGTATCGGGATCTGCCGCCGCCGGGGCGCCTGGTTCGAGAATCGCCGTCCTCCCTGTCGAAGGATCGTCCCCGTCGACGGTCCTCTCTCTGCTCCGATTCTCCTTCAGAACTCTCACCCATAGCTCTCTGCGGCGCCTTCGGCTTGCCGGTCGCCTCTGCAACGGAGGGCTCGAGCTCCCCGGAGGCAGGTGCTTCGGCCTCCACTGTCGGAATACCGTTAATGGCAGGTGATTCCATTTTGGCCTTGGCGGCCGCGACACCGGCTGACGAGGCGTCAATAACCGCCTTCTTCTCTTCAGCTGCTGGTTTT
>CP070696.1:2916606-2951497 GCA_020353535.1 Spirochaetaceae bacterium
ATCGCAGTATATTCGACGGTACGGATTGTAGGCCTCTCGGACGAAGGGTAAATGGCCGGATATGCCTCATCAGCAGCGGCTGTTTGCACGCCGGCCGCAGGAAGCATGATCACTTTCGAGGAAGTCCGATCGCCGAGAAGCAGAAGGGTGAGCGGTTTGCCATGTGGGTTGGCGCTCCTGATGAGCCAGGATTATGGTCCTGTTAGCGGACACCTCCTAACGCCACGGGGCTATATCAAGACCCTTCCCGGAACTTGGACCCGGCCTTACCGCTCACCCAAGAAGTCATTGTAGTACAGGGCGAGACAGACTGCCAGAGGATTTTCGAGGATTTGTGACCGCCGAGCTGACGATGCAGGACTATCGGCGATGAGCACGGCGAGCGATTTCTGCATCCGCCGAAACCGCGATAGAAGCGAATTTTTCGGGTGTAAAATTCGCACTTCGGCGAAATCGCATATCGCATAATCCCACCCTTAGGCAACATACCAACGGTCAAGCAGGATAAAACCGGAAGTAGCGTAGCAAATATTGACAAACACCCGCTAAAGACTTCTAATTCGAATAAATCGAATACCTTGACACGGTATACCTTTACAAGGTAAATTTGGAACAGCTTTGGCGATCCAATCATTTTCAGATGCTGACACTGAAAAGTTCTTTCTTTCCGGACAGTTATGGAAGAGGGTTGGATGGGCCAGCATCGGCAGAATAGCTCGGAGAAAACTTGATATGATCCATTATGCAACCCGTCTAGAGGACCTGAAGGCTCCACCAGGAAATAGACTGGAATCCTTGAGCGGAGACTTGAAAGGTTTTCACAGTATCCGGATCAATGAACAGTGGCGCATAGTTTTTCGCTGGACGGATGCAGGGCCGTATGAGGTTCGTATCACAGATTACCATTAGGTAGACGGAGGTAGAGCATGATTACTGTTGATAGAGAACCTACTACTCCCGGTGAGATTCTCGATGAGGAGTTTCTCAAGCCTTTGAATATAACCCAAAAACAACTCGCCGATCATCTGGGATGTGATGTGAAAGTGATTAATCGAATAGTGAACAACAGAACGTCCATTTCCGCAGAAATGGCAGTCAAACTGGGATCCGCTTTGGGAACCTCACCCGAGTTTTGGCTTAATGCACAACAGGCGGTAGATATTTATCAAGCGAAAAGAAAAGTGCACGATATTCCCGACCGCCTGATTCAGGTCGGATAATTTACGTTAAATCGCTAACCGGCATCCCATATTCGCCGACCTTCGACGAGATGGTTATTCATCACAGGCATTACATCGGCCAGCCCCAACCGACCGCTCCGCAGGTGTGGCCGTCCCGAGTGATTGCGCCGAAGGCGCGATTAACCCAGTTGGCCACAGGCACCGCAGACGGCGCTACCCCGGGGCATGCGGGTGGTTACCGGGATGCCCGCCTGTTTGATCCTCTCCTGAAACCACTCCACACTCCTGGTCTCTGGCCGTTTATAGGAAAACTCCGGCAACGGATTCCAGGGAATCAGGTTGATCAGCACCCTGAGCGGCAGCTGGCCGCTGCGGCCTTGAACGAATCCTACCAGAGCCTCGACGTCCTCACTCCGATCGTTGATCCCGCCCATCAGCACGATCTCCAGAGTGATCCGCTTGCCCAATACCTCTTGATATTCCAGCAAAGCCCGCCGTAGTTCCGGCAGTGGATTCGATCGGGCGATCGGCATGAGCCTGTTCCGTATATCCGCATCGGCACTGACCAGAGATACAGCCAGGCGTACCGGCAGCTTTCGTTCCCCCAGCGAACGGATTCCTTCAACCAGTCCGCAGGTAGAAAGGGTGATTCGCCGCGGGCTGAATCCGCCGTAGCCCAGGACGTCCACTGCCCGATGAAGACTGTCCAGATTGGCGAGAGGTTCGCCCATGCCCATGAATACCACGCTGGATAGATCGGGGGATGCGAGCGAACGCAAGAGGAGGTATTGATCCACGATCTCATGATCCTTCAGATCGCGGCCGAATCCGAGAGAACCGGTACGGCAGAACAGGCAGCCCATGGCGCAGCCGACCTGTGTAGACAGGCAGGCGGTCTTTCGTCCCCTCCGATCCTGCAGGATGACCGATTCGATGGTGCTGCCATCCAGCAGGCGAAAGCGAAACTTGACAGCCCCCTCCGCATCCTCCAGCTTCATGTCCTGTTTTAGTGCCACCGGTAGAGCGCGGCCGGCCAGATCCCGCCGCAGATTTTCGGGCAGATCGCTCATCAGATTGAAATCGAATACAAGTCGATGGTGAATCCAGGCGAAGAGCTGTCGTCCCCGATACGGCGGGGAGACCTGCAGGGTTTGGGCCAACTCTTCGGGAAGCAGAGCGGAAATCGGGATCATGATGATTACTTCTGAAGATGTTTCAGCATTTCCGAAACGGTGGCGTTTTTACCGCCGAGACGCAAGAAACGGGTCATGGTCTCGATAGCGGCTTCCGTATTTCCCAATTTTACGTAGGAATCGGCGATCTCGATCACCAGGCGATGGTTTTTAGGATTCTGGGCGAGCAGTCCGGTGAGGGATTCGATAGCCTGCAGGTGCTCACCTTTGATTTTGCTGATTAAAGCCAGTCCGATTACCGCATACAGGTCAAACTCGATGTTCAAGGCGCGCTTGTAGTACCTTGCGGCCTCATCTAGATCTCCCAGGTTGCGATAGGCGTCCCCGGCACGAGTGATTATTACTTTGTTGTTCGGATCAGATTCCAGGATCTTTTCCCAGGCATCCAGGGAATCCCTGTGCCGGTTCATACCCCTGTAGCAATCCGCTATACCGAACAGGGCATAGAAGTTAAGCGGCTCGATCTCCAGAGCCATTTCAAAGTAGGGTAATCCTCTGTTGAACTCCTTGGTCTTACGATAGCAGTTGCCTAGAGAGGTCATCACCTTGATATTCTTCGGATCATTCTCGAGCATCCGCTCCCAATATGGAACCGCCTCCTCATAATGCTTGAAATCGAAGTGTAGATGCCCCAAGCCATTGAGGGCGTACGGATTGTCCTCCTCGACTTCCAGGGCTTTCAGATACAGTGCTTTGGATTTCTCGAAGTTCTTTACCTTGCGGTAGGCATCGGCAATGCGGGTCAGAACCGTGACATCCTGATCATCCTGATCGAGGTACTGTTCCCAGATCTCGATCGCCTTCTGGTATGCGCTTTGGGCACGGTAGCAATCCGCTAATCCGACCAGGGCGAATTTATTACCCGGGTGGTATTTAAGGCAACTGCTGTAGTATTCGACGGCTTCGTCAAACTTTCCCTGCTTTCTGGCCGCCTCGCCCAGACCGACCAAGGCGTAGTTATTCTCCGGATTGATCTCCAGGATACCGTTGAACGAATCGATAGCCTCCTGGAAACTGCCCTGTTTTAGATATCGATAGCCCGCTTTGGACAGCTCGGTTTGCTGATCCAATTCGGATGAAGAAGCATTCTCCTCCTCATTCAAGGTCCTGATCTCCTTCCTTCAGCCACTTTTTTATTATCCCCACCGTTTTCTCCAACATGGCGTCCACTTTTTTTCGATCCGGGGCCAGATAGTACATTCGAAAAGCCTCCAAGGGCATGTTTTGATTCATGTACAGATTCCCGAGCCGGATCAGGCCATCGGAGTAGCCGGTAGTCAGAAAGATCTTCTTGGCCAGATCGTACTTCTGCTGGTTGAACAGCTCATTGCCTTTTCGAATCAGTGCCACGCGCTGCTCTTTCGACATATCTGCGGCCTGACTCTGGGAAATCTTGAGGAAGCCCTCTTTCGGGACCTTTTTCAGAAGCTCTTCTCTGGCTTTCATAAAATCAACCTAAATATACGCTACAGGCACCCAGGAAAGCAAACATTTCAATCAAGTGTGCCTTTCGTCGACATTCCTACCGAGGGATCAGTGAGGCCGGCGTCCCGGCGGCCGGCGTCCCCGCGGAAGGTACCGGGCTCAGCCAAAGTATATGCCCCGCTGATGGCCACGCCCAGAGCCTTGAACAGGGATTCCGCCATATGGTGGCTGTTGCTCCCGTAGCGCAGATGGGCGTGAACAGCCATGCGTCCCCGGTTGGCCAGACCGGATAGAAACTCATGGAGCAGGATTGCTTGAAAGGAGCCAATCCGCTCCTGGGGAAAGGTGCCGGTAAACACCAGAAAGGACCTGCCGCACACATCGATCACCACCTCCGACAGCGCTTCATCCATGGGAATTGTGGCCTGACCATAGCGCTGGACCGGGCCGTACTCCCCGAGTACTCTGTTAAGGGCTTCGCCGAAAACGATCCCGGTATCTTCGATCAGGTGATGCTCGTCCACCTCGATATCTCCCCGGGCTTTCAGATTGAAGCCGAAATGCCCGTGAAAGGCCATGGCCTGGAGCACGTGATCGAAGAAAGGGACTCCCGTATCAATTGAGATCTTTGCTTCAACCTCGAAACCGAGCTCCAGAGATATTTCTGTTTCCCGGGTCTTTCTGGAGTATTCGACTGTCCGTCCTGATGCTTTACTCATCCTCGACTGCGTAGTTATGGCTCCAGTATACGGTGAAATCACCGTTTCTTTGAGAATCGGCGAGTTTTATGATAATCTTGGCTGCAGAATGCGGGAATTTCTGAGACCCGATAATGTCGAGAGTATTTGTAATAATCTGAACAGAATACGCTATTTCAG
Source organism: Spirochaetaceae bacterium (assembly GCA_020353535.1). Lineage (GTDB taxonomy): Bacteria > Spirochaetota > Spirochaetia > SZUA-6 > DRHE01 > JAFGQJ01. The sequence continues at coordinate 2,921,284 of CP070696.1, forward strand.
GCTTTGGATAAAGGTATCGATCGGAACTGTGGGCAAGGTCATGATCTTGACGCTTCCCCGGGAACCCAACTCCGCAGAGATGCGGGCGATCGTCGCATTGTCGGGAGCTTCCACGATGTTGACGAAATCGTAGCATCCAAGGGTCGCGTACTGGGCTGTGACTTTCCCGCCCATTTTTTCCAGCTCTTTGTTGACCTCTTTGATGCGGTCAGGATTCTTTTTAAGGGTTCGATTTCCCTCATCGGTAAGGTTGCTGAGCAAGATATACGTAGCCATTTTTCTCTCCTCCTATTCCTGCGAATTTTGTGGTTTCACCGATACCAATACTAATTCATTCATCGGCAGGATGCAAATGAATCGAGTGCAGGGAAGCTCAGTGAGTGACCGCCCCACGGCTGGCCGAGGAAACCAGCCGGGCATACTTGGCCAGTGCACCCGTAGCGTAGGCGATGGGAGGTGCTTTCCAGCTGGCCCGTCGGCGTTGGATTTCGTGTTCGCTCAAATCTACGGAGAGGAGTTTGTTGCTGGAATCGACGGTCACCATATCCCCATCACGCAGGAGGGCGATGGCACCGCCTTCCTGAGCTTCCGGGGACACGTGGCCCACCACCATACCGTGGCTCCCTCCTGAAAAGCGGCCGTCGGTGATCAAAGCTACCTCTTTGGCCATCCCGGCTCCGGCGATGGCCGCCGTGGGAGAGAGCATCTCCCGCATCCCCGGCCCACCTCTGGGACCTTCATAACGGATCACCACCGTGTCGCCACTTTTGATAAATCCATCCAGGATGGCCTGGAGAGCGCTCTCCTCGTTCTCGAAGATCCGGGCCGGTCCGGTATGCACCACCTCTTGAAGGCCGCAGGTCTTCAGCACCGCCCCCTCGGGTGCCAGGTTTCCCCGCAGAATCACGATCGGGCCGTTGCTTTTCACCGGCCGATCGAGAGGTTTGATCACCTCCTGACCCTGCAGATCGACCGCAACCTCCCGCAGATTCTCCGCCACGGTTTTTCCGGTTGCGGTCAGACAGTCGCCATGGAGCAGCCCCTCTTCCAACAGCATCTTCATCACAACGGGGACGCCTCCGACCCGGTCCAGGTCCGACATCACGTAGCGGCCGGCGGGCTTCATGTCGCAGAGAATCGGTGTTGAGTCGGAAAAGCGGTTGAAATCGAGGATATCCAGCTCGACCTCCGCTTCCCTGGCCAGGGCCAGCAGATGCAGGACCGCATTGGTGGAACCGCCCACGGCCATGACAACCCGGATGGCATTCTCGAAGGCCTTTCGGGTCATGATGTCCCTTGGGAAGATCGATTCTCGAATCAGGTGCATCAAGGCTTCCCCGGCGCGCACCAGGTCCTCCGGCTTGCGGGGATCCACCGCCGGGATCGAGGCACTTCCGGGCAGGCTCATGCCGAGGGCTTCGGTGGCGGCCGCCATGGTGTTGGCCGTGTACATGCCGCCGCAGGCTCCCGGTCCGGGGCAGGCGCTGCACTCGATTCCGTGTCGCTCCTCTTCATCCATCAAACCCTTGCTGTAGGCTCCGACCGCCTCGAAGGCGCTGACGATATCAACAGCCTTGCCCCGATAATCCCCCGGCAGAATCGTCCCCCCGTAGACGAAGATGCTGGGAAGGTTGAGCCTGGCCATGGGCATCACCGTACCGGGAATGGTCTTGTCACAGCCTCCGATCCCGAAGATGGCGTCCATCTGATGTCCCCGAACTACCAGCTCGATGGTGTCGGCGATCACGTCCCGGCTGACCAGGGAGCACTTCATGCCCTCGTGGCCCATGGCCATGCCGTCGGTGACCACGAAGGTGTTGAACTTCAGGGGAGCTCCGCCGAAGCGTTTGAGGGCTTCTTTGGCTACGACTGCCAGCTCGTCGTGATGGACATTGCAGGGGGAAACCTCCGCTCCGGCGCTGGCCAGCCCGATGATCGGTTTGTGGAAATCCTCATCCTGGAAGCCGATGGCCCGCAGCATGGCCCGGTTGGGCGTGCGGGCCACCCCTTCGGTCATCTCCCGGCTCTGGCGGTTTAGAATCTGCTGCTTGGCCACCTTCAACTCCGGGCGGCTGTATCGTAAGGGAAGTCCTTCACGTACGGCAGGTGAGCCGCAGCAGCCTGGATCTCCTTCAGCCCTCCCAGCAGGGTGGTGGTCGTATCCCAAGTGCCCTTCAACAGCATCTGCGCCTGGCTATCTGGCAGATTGACGGACACTGTGGAGCTGCCGACCTGCAGCTTGCGAGAATCCAGATCGATGCGGAGCTCCGTCTGCGGATCGGCTTCGACCTGTTTCATTAGCTCTTCAATCTCAGCGGGACCGACAGTCAGGGTGGGAACGCCGATGGCGGTGCAGTTGCCGGCAAAGATCTCGGCAAAGCTCTCTCCTACGATCGCCTTGATACCCCAACGCATCAGGGCCTGGGGTGCGTGTTCCCGGGAGGAGCCGCAGCCGAAATTCTTTTTCACCAGAAGAATAGAGGCGCCTTGAAAGCGAGAGTCGTTGAAGGGATGATTCACAGCCTTTCCCGAAGCATCGAAGCGCTGATCGTAGAAGCTGTACTGCCCCAGACTGTCGAAGGTCAGCTCTTTCATATAACGGGCCGGTATGATCCGGTCCGTGTCGATGTCGTTGCCCCGAACCGCTATCGCCCTGCCCGCGATCTCGCGTATCACCGATGTGCTCATGCTCCACCTCCCTGCGAGAACTGCCGGATATCCGCCACTTCTCCGGCTACAGCCGCCGCGGCCGCCATGGCCGGGCTCATCAGCAGGGTACGGCCCGTCGGCGAACCCTGACGGCCGATGAAGTTGCGGTTCGACGAGCTGGCACAGATCTGGTCCCCCAAGAGAACGTCAGGATTCATGCCGAGACACATCGAACAGCCGGCTCCCCGCCACTGGAATCCTGCCTCTCTGAAGATCTCGGGCAGCCCTTCCACGGCGGCCTGCTCCGCCACCGCTTCAGAACCCGGGACGACCAGGGCCTTCACGTGGGAGGCCGCTTTGTGCCCCCGCACCAGTCGGGCTGCTTCACGAAGGTCGCTGATCCTTCCATTGGTGCAGGAGCCTATGAAGGCCACGTCGATCTTCTGCCCCTTGATCGGCTGCCCCGGTTGAAAGCGGGTATGGTTGTAGGCCATTTCCGCCGCCTCCCGGTCTTCCTCTTTCAGATCGTTGAGAGCAGGCAGCTTCTGATCGACTCCCACGGCCTGGCCGGGATTGATGCCCCAGGCCACCATCGGCTCCAGCGCACCGGCATCCAGCTCGAAGCGGTCGTCATACTCGGCATCCGCATCCGAGGCGATCTGCTTCCAGTAGGCCACGGCCTTTTTGAAAGCCTGGCTTTTGGGTGTGAAACGCCGCCCCTCCAGGTAGTCGAAGGTCACCTGATCGGGATTGATGTAGCCGACCCGGGCTCCCCCTTCGATGCTCATGTTGCAGATCGTCAGCCGGGCCTCCATAGGCAGAGCTTCGACGGCCGGGCCCCCGTATTCGTAGGCGTAACCCAAACCGCCCTTCACCCCGAGCTCGGCGATGATCCTCAGGATGATGTCCTTGGAATACAGACCGGGACCAAGTCGGCCGCCAACCTCGATCCTTCTGACTTTCAATGGATTGAAGGCCAGGGTCTGGGTGGCCAGCACATCACGCACCTGAGAGGTGCCGATGCCGAAGGCGATGGCCCCAAGGGCACCGTGGGTGGAAGTATGAGAATCCCCGCAGGCGATGGTCATTCCCGGCTGGCTCAAACCCAGCTCCGGACCGATGATGTGCACGATCCCCTGCAGACCCGAATCCAGACCGAAGAAGGTGATCCCGTGCTCTTCGGTATTGAGCTCCAAAGCCCGGATCATCTGCTCGGCCAGATCATCCTTGAACGGCCGGCTCTGAGTGTCGGTGGGTACGATGTGATCCACAGTAGCGAAAGTGCGCTGCGGGTGCAGCACCTTTAGTTTCCTCTCGGCCAGCATGGCGAAGGCCTGGGGGGACGTGACCTCGTGGATCAGATGAAGGCCGATGTACAGCTGATCCTGTCCCGAAGGCAGGGTCCGCACCTTGTGCAGCTCCCAGACCTTGTTCAGCAAGTTTTTCCCCATGACAATTCCTTCTATATTATTAATAAGTTGTTTCTTCACCCCGGGCTATGAGCACATGCCCGGTGCGCACCATCTCCAGGATGCCGTACTGGTTGAGCATCCGGTGCAGGGCATCGATCTTTTCGGTCTCACCGGTGACCTCCAGGGTGATGGTAGTATCCGTCAAATTAACAGCAGCGCACTTGAACACGTGGGCGATCTGCAATATCTCGTTACGGGTGTCCGCGGTGCAGTGCAGTTTGATCAGCGCCAGCTCGCGCTGGACGATGTCGTCGCCAGTATGATCCTTGGCATGGATGACGTCTACCAGCTTGTTGAGCTGCTGCAGGATCTGCTGGAGGGTTTTCTCGTCCCCCGTAGCCGTGATGTTCATGTGGGAGAAGGCCGGATCATGTCCTTCGGAGACCACCAGGCTGTCGATGTTATAGCCCCGGCGGGCAAACACCAAAGCAATGCGGATGAGAGCTCCCGGTTTGTTGTTGACGTAGAGGCTGATCATGTGTTTTTTTACCAGGTTGGATGATCTCTTACCATTGGTCAGAGCCGCACCCGAAATGGGCTGCGTTGCCGTTTTGGTTCCTACCCCCCCGGGCAGTTCCGGTCTCTGCGCTTCCGTTATAACTGATTTCCCATTGCCGTTCATGCTTTTCTCTCCTTTTTCGCCCTGTTCGGCGCGACCGGTTTGCGGCTGCCTTCCGCTTTACGCTGCGGCGGTCCGAGAATCATATCCTTCATCCCGGCGCCGGCGGGGATCATGGGGAAGACGTTGTCCTCCTTCTCCACCTCCGCGTCGATGATGCAGGGTCCCTCGGAGTACTCCAGGGCTTCCTTCAGCACCCGTCGGATATCGGCGTTGCGGCGGATGCGCAAGGCCTTGCAGCCGTAGCTGCGGGCCAGCTGTACGAAATCCGGGTTTCCCTTCAGATCCACCCCGGACAGGCGATTAGCGTAGAACAGGTTCTGCCATTGTCTGACCATACCGAGATAGCGGTTGTTGATAATCACCACCTTGATAGGCAGCTTCTCATTGGCCGCCGTGGCCAGCTCGGACATGGTCATCTGAAAACCTCCATCGCCGACAATCGCCACGACCAGCTCAGCGGGTCGTCCCAGCTGGGCGCCGATGGCCGCGGGAAAACCGTAGCCCATGGTCCCGGCACCGCCGGAGGAAAGCCAGTTCCGCCGATAGTCGGTCCTGTAAAACTGGGCGGCCCACATCTGGTGCTGTCCCACATCGGTCACAACCACCGCCTTGCCCTCACTCAGGGCGTACAGCTCATCGATCACGGCCTGGGCTTTCAGTCCCCCGTTCTTTCCATAGGATAGAGGATGCTGTTTTTTCCAGGCTTTGACCCGCTGAAGCCAGTCCGCGGTGTCCCCCGGCCGAGTAAGTGGAAGGAGGGACTGCAGCACCTGACGGGCATCCCCGATGACGGCGCAATCCACCTGGACGGTCTTGTTGATCTCGGCGGGATCGATATCCACGTGGATCTTCCGGGCGTGGGGACAGAAGTCCTCCAACTTACCGACGATCCGGTCATCCCATCGGGAACCAATGGACATGATCAGATCGCAGTGCTGCACCGCCAGATTGGCGTAAGCGGTACCGTGCATCCCCAGCATGCCGAGGGATAGCTCGTGGGTTTCTGGAAAACAACCCTTTCCCAGGAGTGTGTTGGTTACCGGAACCTTCAGCGTTTCCGCCAATGCCCGCACCTGCTCTTCAGCTCCGGAAAGCACCGCACCGTGGCCGACCAGCAGCACGGGCCTGTGAGCCTGCTGCAGCAGGATCGCAGCCTGCTCAACATCGCGGAGATCTCCCTGGGTGGGAACACTGTAGCCGGGCAGATGAAAATCATCGTGCTCGCTAGAATCGATCAGGGCATTGGCCACGTCTTTGGGCAGATCGATCAGCACCGGTCCGGGTCGTCCCGACTGAGCCAGAAAAAAGGCCTCGGGAACGATTCGAGGTATCTCCTCCGCATCTTTCACCAGGTATGAATGCTTGACCAGAGGATAGGAGATCCCCGATACATCCGCTTCCTGAAAGGTATCCAGCCCCAGGTTGTTCGTGGTCTGCTGGCCGCAGATCACGACCATGGGTACCGAGTCCATATGGGCCGTCAGAATCCCGGTGATCGTGTTGGTGGCTCCTGGACCGGAAGTCACCAGGACAACTCCCGGTTTCCCCGTTGCCCGGGCATATCCGTCGGCCATATGGGCTGCGCCCTGCTCGTGGCGTACCAGTATCAGCTTTATCCTTGAATCGACCAGGGCGTCGAAGATGGGGATGGCTGCTCCACCGGGGAGACCGAAGACGTACTCCACCCCCTGCTTCTCGATCAGATCGACCACGACCTCCGCGACCTTGCGCGGCTCGGCGGTTCGCAGCCCCACTCGGGTTTCGCCCCTACCCGCCGTTTTCCTCTGTTTCTCAACTGTCTTTTCCACGATCCAGTCTCCTTTTTGTGTAACCCATCCTCCGGGTACAGCTCCGTGTATAGAGGTTGTTAATATTTATTAAAATAGTCAACATTGTATCAGTTACCCTTGCCGATTTTCTTCAGAGGTGCGAGATTGAGCATCTTCTCGGTCGCCTCCGCCGCGGCCAGCACCTGGTCGGAGTTTACTCCCTTGGTCACGAAAGTGGTGTGATTCTTCCAGGTGATCGTACACTGAACAAGGGCATCCGAGTGCCCCCCTGAGGGGATGGTGACCTGGTAGTCCGCAAGGGCGGGAAACTCCAGCCCGAGCCTGGCCGTTATCTTGCGGATGGCTCGCATCAGGGCATCGTATCCCCCGTCCCCCTGGGCGCTCTCCTCGTACTCCTCGTACTCCTCCTGACCTTCGGGGCGATAGGCCAGCTTGATAGTGGCCATGGGCTTCAGTCCCATGCTGGACACAACCACGCAGGAACGCAGGATGAAACGCTTCTCGTGGGGAGTCTCCAGCACGTCGGCGACGATATAGGGCAGGTCGTCCTGGGTGATGGTCTCCTTCCGGTCCCCGATCTCCACGATCCTCTTCAGGACGAGCTTCTTCTGCTCGGCGGTCAGCTCGATGCCGAGCTCCTTGAGATTGTAGTCCAGGTTGGACTTCCCGCTCATCTTCCCGAGTGCGTACTGGCGCCGCCGGTTGAACCGCGAGGGCACCAGGCGGCTTTCATACAGATTCGCCTTGCTGTCTCCGTCAGCATGGATGCCGGCAGTCTGGGTAAAGACGTTCAAGCCTGTGATCGGCTTGGTCACAGCCTGGCGCCTGCCGGAGAATACCTCGACGGTCTCGGCGATGCTGATCAGCTTCTTCTCATCGACGCTGGTGGAAAGTCCGAGAAAGTCATGGAGCGCCACCACCGCTTCATCCAGGGAGGTGTTGCCAGCCCTCTCCCCCAGCCCATTGACCGTACAGTGGATGCCCCTCACCCCCGCCTGCACTGCCGCCAGGGTATTGGCGGTAGCCACGCCGTAGTCGTTGTGGCCGTGGAAATCGAAGTGCACGGACGGATAGCGGGCTATCAGGTCGGTAACCATTTCGCTTACCTGGCCCGGATGCAGCACCCCGATGGTGTCGGCCAGCATGAAGCGCCGGATAGGCGTGCCCACCAAATTGTCGAGAAGCTGAAATACATAGTCCCGGGAGTTGAGCATTCCGTTCGACCAATCCTCGAAGTAGATGTTGCACTGGATTCCTTTTCCATGCGCATAATCGACTGTACGGCGAATGTTCTCGATATGCTGCTCCGAAGTCTGCCGCAGTTGCTTTTCCAGGTGAAGTCGGGAGCCCTTTGCCAGCAGGTTCATCACTTTTGCTCCGGAATCAAGGATCCAATCCACCGAATGGGTTTGATCCACGAATCCAAGCACCTCGACTTTCTGGGCATGACCATGACGGCGGGCCCAGCGCATGACCTCCGCCACGGCCTTCTGCTCCCCCGCACTTACCCGGGCGCTGGCGATTTCGATCCTGTCGACCCGCACCTCCTCGAGCAGCACTTGTGCCAGGGTCAGCTTCTCCTCCGGAGTATAGCTGCCGTCCTGCATCTGTTCGCCGTCCCGAAGGGTGGTGTCCATCACCTCGATGGTTCCGGATTGTGAAGCTCTCCCGGCGGAACGTATCTTCTTGGCTTTCACTTCGGCCATGCTCTCCTCCCCATGCTCGCCTCTATCGTACGGTTGCTACTGCAGCCGTAAAGCTGCCTTTACAACATTCGTAAAAAGACGCGCGTAAAAATAAAAAAAGCCGTGAGGTCTGCTGATTACCCCACGGCTTGTAGTCCGCTTAAGGCTGCCTATCCGGCAGCCGGCGTACAACCCGTGGGTTCGCGAATAATAATGATTACACCAAGGAGGATTATGATTACGGGAAAGATAGCGCTGAATCCCAGAGTTGACACGTTAGGTAAACCTTTTTGTTTTACGTTGGGAAGCAATATAGTCAGGAAAGCACCGAATTGTCAAGAACAAAAAATGCGTGTCGATCTGTGAGGAGACACCCTTTCTCGACACCTTCGGCTACTATGCTCATGGTTTCGGAGTTGAAACCGCCGTACCGCCGAGGAACTGGATAGACAAGCTCGCGGTAATCAGAAACACAAACACTCGGGGAGTCAAGGGCGATTGCCTTCATTTAAATCCATCGACAGACCGAAGCGCTCCACCAGCCGGCGGACCTCCTACCAACATTCTTCCGGAGTGCCGAACGGCACGGCACCGAGCTCGTTTCGCTTACCGTCGACTACAGCCGCAACGATCTGGAAGAGCAGTCGCGGATCCAGGTAACCGCCTACAGAAAATGACAAAGTGCTGCGAAGCTTCGATCTTGACAAGAGGTTCCCCACCTACGATCACATCTACTGGGAGCAGGGGGACGATGTGGAACTTGTTTTCACTATTGCCCTCAACGGAAATGAGGGCTAAACTCTCGAGGTCTTCCCGCGGCATGATAGCCTCTATCCAACTCTTTACTCGGAGAGCGAGTAGCCCTTTGCCCTGTTCTATGCAGTTTGGGAAGACATCATAAGCGTATTCGGGGGAGATAGATCATGAAAATATGCGTCCTGGGTGCCGGAGCTCTGGGAAGCTCCATCGGCGGCCTGCTAACGGAGGCGGGACTGGAGGTCTTTCTGGTGGATACGTGGAAAGAGCACATCGCTGCCATGATACACAACGGGCTTCGGCTGAGAGAGCAGGGCAGCGAAAGGCTGATAAAGGTACGAGCTACCGACGATGTTCGTACCCTCGGTGCCGTCGACCTGGTGATCCTCCTCGTAAAATCCTTCTTCACAGAACAGGCGATTCGTTCCGCCAAGTCCGTAATCGGCGACGAAACAATCGTTCTGTCGCTGCAAAACGGTCTGGGGAACGAAGAGATCATCGCAGAGGCCATCGGCAAAGGCCATGTGCTGGGCGGGGTAACCCATACCGGCGCAGTGCTCCTGGGTCCAGGCCAAGTGCTTATCAGCCGCAAAGGGAAGCTCACCTACATCGGAGAGCTGGACGGGATGAAAACGGACAGAGCCAATGAGGTCAGCCGACTGTTGAGCTCGGCGGGTATCCAGACCGATGTAACCGAGAACATCTACGAAAAGATCTGGAACAAGCTCCTGGTAAACGTAGCTGTCAGTCCCTTAAGCGCGATCACAGGGTTGCCACACGGGGGGATGGCGAATGTGAGAGAGGTAGTCGGCTGCGCGGAGGCCGCGGTTGCCGAGGCGATGACAGTTGCCGGAGTCGCCGGGGTGTTTTTAGCGACCGAGGACCCATCCCAGATCTGGCGGTTAGCGACCGAAGGGCTGCCTGCAGACCACAAATCCTCGATGCTCCAGGATATTGAGAAAGGCGCCAGAACCGAGATCGACTTCATCAACGGTGCGGTCGTAAAATGGGGTGCGAAATATGGGGTTCCCACACCGGTAAACAAAACTCTGGTCGCGGGTGTGAAGGGCATCGAATATCGCCAGCAGAACCTGAAAACATCAGAGCCTAAATAGAAACCCGAATTCCCTTTTAACAGCTACTCACAATTCATGCGATATTGCTATCGATTACCGTCACTCGATATACCTACTCAGAAGGTCAGTTTAACCCAATCATCGAATAGAGACGGATGGATACAGCCCATAACGAAACAGGCGTTTTTCTGACGACAGGAAGTGTTAACCTCATGAAAAACGTAAAAAAGATGAAAGCTGTCTGCATATAAGCGGACTGGGATCAGCGACCCAGATTCAAGCTCGGGCCCCAAGACATCGAGAGCCGCCCGGCCTATCCGAGCGGAGAGAGTGCGTCAACCCAGATACTTTCGATCGATTTTCGCGACACACGTATACAGCGGCTCCAACACCTGTCCTACCGTTACTCTCCCGACTAAGTTCAACAACTGATACGCATCGAGCTTGTCGAAACCATAATAGGCGTGCATACGCTCGATCAAATCGAGGTAGGCAACGCGCACCGCATCATCCAAGGAGCCGCCTAAAGGACAACCAATAGAGCCAATCCAGTCGGATGCATTGACCTGAGGCCACTCGCAAAACTGGGCCTTCTCTTTCGGCAGGCACTCAACGGTGATTTGGACCTTGCCTCTTATTTCCAAAGCGCATCCGGTTATCTCCCCATCTCCCTGCCTTGCATGGATGTCACCAACCGACAGCAGACCGCCCTCGACGTTTACCGGCAGTACTACTGTAGTACCGGCTTTCAGGTCCGGACAATCTATGTTTCCGCAGTAATCTTTTCCGTGATAAAACGAGTAGATTCTTTCCTTAACAGGTGCCGTTGATATGGTTCCGATGAACGGCTCGACTGGTATGCTTATTTCTTTGTTCTTCCCTGAAAAAATGAAGTGATCCTTTTGTATCTCACAAATCTTCGTAACAGAGCCGTGAGAAGGTTGCAGGGTGTAAGAGCTCTGCAGAGCTCCTAAAGTCGGAAAGATGCTCGTGTATCCCCGCTGCTCGACGGTAATGCTTTCCAGCTTTACAACAAGGCAATCCCCCGGCGAGGCATCTTCGACGTAAATAGGTCCGGTTACAGGATTACACCCCCCGGCCTTTTCGAATAACTTGGAGAAGTCGCTATAAACGTCATTTTCGGTTTGTATCAATCCCGCATTTGCATCTTCGGTCTCCACAATAATTGTCTGCCCCGAGCGAATCGAAATTACCGGTTCGATATCGCCTGCAAAATAAAACTCCCGTAGGTTACGTTTGACTATCGGTATATCATTCTGTATCGCAGCCATACTATCCTCACTGTCCCGGGTTTTTTGACAACTTGCTCTTTAAATAGGCAAGGTTTTCCTGAAGTTTGACTTCGGTGGGTATTTCCGAGAAATCCTCGAAGGAGATCCACTCATCGTAGCCTGCACCCTGAAGACAACGAATTATTTCCTCCCAATCGACTAGCCCGCGTTTGATGGGAACCCAGGCCAGGTCCCAAACCGTCGATCCGTCCTGTCGATACTTTCCCGGGGCAATCCACTCACAGTTTTTCCCGTGTACATGAGCTAGGTATGGTCCGAGCATTTCGATGCTCATTTTCCAATCGGTCATCCCTTCAACCTTCATGTTGCCTGGGTCGAATATGACGCCAAAATGTTCCGGATCGAATTTCTCGGCAATTCTCATAACCATTGCGGGACCCGCGGTGATGCTTATGAAACTCTGATCTATCTCCAGTAACACCTTCAGCCGGTAGTCTCTGGCCATCTCTACTACTTGCGCGTATTCGCGTACCGCCCTGTCGAAAACCTGCTGATAGCGATCTGTTTGTCGATCGTACGGAACCGAAGGTATGCGAACCTGGCTGCAATTCAAGATTTTGGACGCTTCGAATACTTTCTTGATTGCATCGATTTGACCTGGTTTCAGATACGTGGACAGACAGGGGACTTCCAAATCGTATTTGTCGCTCAGGTCCTTCAGCTTGGAGGCGTATTCGTCAATTTTTTCCGGCGGAATATTTTCTTTCACCTTCCACCAATACGAGTACTCTCCGCGCATCCCCTGATTCGGACGGGATTGAGAATAGCCGATGCGCCACTCTACGCCATCATATCCTAACCGTTTCAGGGTTCTTGCTACTTCCTCGCAGTCGTATTCCGGCATCATGACTGTAAATACTGAAAACTTCATTCACTCCTCCTGGTTTACTCCCCGGGGAAGCGGAGATTCCAGAGTTCTCGGATTCGATCCATTGTTTGCAGCACAGTGATGGACTCCTCCAGAGGTACCACCTCGCTCTCCAACTTCCCTTCCCGCAGGCAGCGGCCGACCTCCACGGCTTCGTGGCTGTAGCCGTTGCCGAGTGTATCGAATCGAAATCGCTGCACCTGACCGCGAACCGGTGTCAATACGAATTCCTTTATTCGACTGATCTTGCCCGGAACCCGTATGAATCCTTCGCTGCCCTGGATCACTCCTTCCATGTTCCAATCATCCCTGATCGACGAGAGGATATTGGCCAGGGCACCGTTGTCATAGCGCAGATTGACAATGGACCGTTCATCCACCCCCGACTCTCCCATGTCGGCGAGCCCCGCGATTTCGACAGGAATCTGCCCGAAGATCCGCTGGGCAAAAGCGATCCCATATACACCGATATCCATCAGGGCACCCCCTCCGCAATCAAGAGAGAACAACCTCTTATGGAGGCCGGGCTCCGCCGAAAAGCTGTAAACGGTCCGTACCAACCGAATCTCACCGATATAACCGAGTCTCACCATCTCCCTCAACTTCTGCATGGCCGGGAGGGTGAGCATCCACATGGCTTCCATCAGAAACAGCTTCTTCCGGCGGGCGGCGCCGATCATCTCCGTTGCCTGCCGGGCATTGAGCGCCATGGGTTTCTCACAGAGCACGTGCCTGCCGTGGTCCAGACACGCCAGAGTGTTCGACAGATGATCAGAATGGGGGGTAGCCACATAGACCACATCGATGTCATTTCGCTCGATCAGAGCCTCGTAGGAGCCGTAATGTCTGGGAACCGAAAACTCTCGGGCAAAATCGGCAGCCCTTTGCCCTGATCGGGAAGCAACAGCTCGGATTTCCGCCCCTTCGACCGCTGATAGACCCTCTGCGAAGAGGTGGGCCGCTTTGCCCGTTCCAAGAATGCCCCACCCCAGTCTGTGTGCCATCTTTCGTATTATAATCAGAGTTTTTCAAGAGGCAATATAAATTCGGCAACAAAAATTGGAAAACGAATAAAATCCTACTGTTCTAACGGCGCGAACCTTGACATTCTTGGGCTTCATCCGTAAAAATAGTTCGAATTCGAAATAATAACGAGCAATGAATAATACCGAAGATAGGGGAACCGTAAAGTGGGGGATCCTCGGCTGCGCCCGCATCGCGGCGAACGCACTCATTCCCGGGATGATGCGCTCCAGTAACTGCGAGGTCTCGGCGATTGCCAGTAGGAGCCGCGACAAGGCCGAGGAGTTTGCCGAGCGATTCGGAATTCCCTGCATCTACGAAAACTACGAACAGCTCCTGAGTGATCCAGAGATCCAGGCGGTCTACATCCCCCTGCCGAACGCCCTGCACAAACCATGGACTATCGCTGCCGCTGAAAAAGCGAAACATGTTCTCTGCGAGAAACCCCTGGCCTGCAACGCTGAGGAAGCCCAACAGATGCGTAGCGCCTGCGAACAAAATGGAGTGCTTCTGATGGAGGCTTTTGCCCAGCGGTTTCATCCCCAGAACCACCAGGTGAAACAGCTTATCGATTCGGGGAGGATAGGCAAAATCGTACGGATCACCAGCTCCATGTCCCGATCGCCGTACCCTCAGGACGATATCCGGATGAATAAAGACCTCTGTGGAGGTGTGCTGATGGATATGGGGTGTTACTGTATCAGCACTGCCAGATTTTTCGTCGGGACCGAGCCAAACTCCGTCTTCGCCACACAGGATATGAGCGAAGGCGGAGTAGATATAAGAACGACCGCCACCGTAGTCTTCCCCGCCGGGGAGATCCTCCAATTCGACACGAATCTTTATCTCTCCGAAGGGCATTTCGAACAGGGTACGACCGTCTACGGGCAGTCCGGCAACATCTACATCCAGCAAGGATTCAGCCAGGTTGAGACTCACAGATTCGGTAAACTCGTGGAAACACCCCTTGTGATTAGCGATCACCTCGTAGGTGCCCAGGCTTCAGAGACGATTCGCATCACCCCGGTTCATCAATGGCAGCTGGAGGCGGAGTATTTTGCCGACTGTATTCTACAGAACCGCCGCATCGATTATCCGGGTGAAGACGGAGTGGCAAACATGCGGGTGATAGACGCAATCGTTCGGAGTGCACGGGCGGGAAAATCCGTTGATCTCAGGTAGATGATCTGATGATGGGAGTGGGATTCTGAAACTCGGTGTGGGCAGCTGGACGTTCCCCTGGTCGATTCTCGTGCCCGGATATCCTCCTCCGGAAAAGCCCCTCGACGCCTTCGATATACTAGTATTGGCCAACAACTTGGGGGCAGGGATCGTTCAGTACGCCGACAACCTGCCGCTTCACGAACTGGCCCAAACGGAACTGGCGGATCTTCGAAAACAGGCCGACAACTTCGGAATCGCCATCGAAGTGGGCACACGGGGGATCCAAACGGAGCTGCTGCTCCAGTACTTGGAGATTGCAAAAACTCTCGGTGCAGAACTCGTGCGCACCTTGCTCTTCGATAAAACAGGCAAACTCTCTATTCCTGAGATCATACCGCTATTGAATCGCGTTCTGCCTGAATTCAAAAAAGAGAATGTCGTACTTGCTATCGAGAACTATCAGCTGTACACTACCGCCGAATACAGAACCATAATCGAGTCTGTGGGCAGCGGCCATCTAGGGATCTGTCTCGATACCATAAACAATTTGGGAACACTGGAGACGCCACTTCAAGTTGTGCAGCAGTTGGGCGAGTTCGCCGTCAATCTTCATTTCAAGGATTTCGCTATCCACAGAATCGCTACTACGCTGGGATATAAAATCGAGGGAACCCCCGCGAGCAAGGGCGCTCTGGACGCCAGATGGCTCTTGGAGACGATCGGCGCGTACGGCATATGCAAGTCCGTCATCATCGAGCAGTGGGTGCCATTTAGCGATTCCCTCGAGAGTACCCGCAAGCGGGAATTGGAATGGGCGCGGGAAGGAATGAGATCTCTAGGGGATACCATGAGAGATTTAGGGATTCTCGAGGAATGAGCGATTCTATACGGAGGAACAAATGGAAGTAATTAGATGTTGGGAAGAGGAAGGGGTAACGATCCCCCAGCCGAACTACAGGCATATCAAAGTGATGCTGGCCTCGGATATCCGGGATACCCCGGAACTGCTGTTTAGCCAGGCGATCATCTATCCGGATGGACAGACTGAAGAGCACTCCCATGACCGTCCCGAACTGATTCAGGTGATATCGGGGAGAGGAATCTCGAAATCCGCAGAAGGAGAGGTGGCTCTGGAGCCGGACATGGTGCTGTGGGTGAGGCCTGGAGAGGTACATCAGATCGTGAATCCCTATCCGGAGCCGTTGAAGTTGTCCGCTATATTCGTTCCCGCCTTTGAGGGCAAGAAACACCTTCAGCGGATCAAAGAAGCTGCTGAACAAGACGGGGACAAAAAAGGATAGGATTGCGAACCATGGAATACCGTAGATTGGGTCGTTCAGGATTGAGAGTTTCCCCTCTCGTGTTGGGGACCATGAACTTCGGCGGGGCAACGGACAGAGATCAGTCGTTTCGGATCATCGATGAAGCCCTGGAGGCTGGAATCAACCTCTTCGACTGTGCCGACATCTATTCCGGCGGGGAAAGCGAGCGCGTTCTGGGGGAAGCCCTCTCCCGAAATGGCAAGCGCAAACATGCTCTGATCACCAGCAAAGCCTTCATGCCCTCGGGACCTGGACCCAATGATCGGGGTTCGTCACGGCACCACATATTCGAAAGTTGCGAAAACAGCCTGAAATCACTGAAAACAGACTATATCGACATTTATTTCATTCATAGATCCGATTTCAGCGTATCTCCGGAGGAGCCGCTGGCAGCCCTCGACATCTTGGTGAAACAGGGAAAGATTCGCTACGCGGCCTGTTCGACTCATCCATCCTGGCGGACCGTGGAGGCTCTGATGACGGCGGATCGCCTTGGGTACCCTAAATTTATCTGCGAGCAGCCCCCGTACAATCTTCTTGACCGCAGAATAGAGCAGGAAATCCTGCCCATGTGCCGCTATTTCGATTTGGGCGTCATCTGCTGGTCTCCTCTTGCCCAGGGAACGCTGGCGGGCAGGTACACGAAAGCCGATCAGTTTCCGGCCGGCAGCCGGGCGACCCAAAAAGAAGTATACGCCGAACGAATCACCCAGGCCGGGATCGACGCGGCCGCGAAGATGGCAGTGTATGCAGGGAAGAAGGGCGTTACGCCGGCACAATTCGCGGTTGCCTGGGTGCTCAACCAGCCAGGAGTCACCGGCAGCCTCATAGGACCGCGCACTCTGGAACAGTTCCGGGACCTGCTGCCGAGCGCCGCAATAGAGCTGACGGAAGAGGACCGCTCCTTCTGTGATTCTCTGGTACCGCCTAGATCTCACCTGTCCAACCACTTCAACACGACTGACTGGATGAAGTAAATCCGGGATCGTTGCAGAATGATACGATTTGGAGTCTTGGGTGCCGGATTCATCGGCTCTGTGCATGCCGGCAATATAGCGGCAAATCCGAGAGCACGGCTGATTTCCGTATTCGACATCGATGAAAAAAAAGCCGGCCTGATTGCTGAAAAACACGGTGCGCGGGTCGGCACTTCCGCCGAACAGCTGCTGGGAGAATCGGAGATCGATGCGGTGGTTATTGCCTCCTCTACTCCGACCCATGTTTCCTACCTGAAAGCCGCGGCCGAAGCGGGTAAGGCAATTCTCTGCGAAAAGCCAATCTCCCTCGACTACGAGGAGGCCAGGGAAGCCCATGGAATCGTGGAGCATTCTGCAGTCCCGGTAATGGTCGGTTTTAATCGCAGATTCGACAGGAACTACTCGGCTTTGAAAGATACCATAGAAACTGGAACGATCGGAAAGGTCGAGATCATCCAGGTCACCCATCGGGGACCGCAGCTGCCGTCTTTGGAATATTTAAAGGTAAGCGGCGGACAATTCCGCGACAGCGGTGTTCATTTCTATGATCTGGTGCGTTGGCTGACGAATGAGGACCCGGCGGAGGTTTTCGCCTTTGGATCGTGTCTGGTCGACCCCTCGATTGCCGAGTTCGGCGACACGGATACCTCGATCATTTCTCTTCGTTTTGACAGCGGCGCGTTGTGCCAGATCAATTTCAGCCGCCGAACCGCCTACGGGTACGAGGACAGGATCGAGGTATTCGGTTCGGAGGGAATGGTGGAATCCCAGCGGCAGCGAAGGGGTGAAGTCGCTATTTACAAGGGCGACCGCATCACCGTCGACGGACTCCACCGTGGCTGGTTCGAGCGTACCAAAGCGACCTACGGGCTGGAAATCGACGCTTTGATAGAGGCACTGGAAAAGCGGGAGATGCCGAGTCCGTCGTTGACGGACGGATTGAAAGCGCAGGCAGTTGCCGAGGCGGCCACGGAGTCGTACAAAACTTCCCGGCCCGTTCTCGTATCCTATTGAAATTTGAGAGGAGCAGGTACTATGTTTCGATTTGCGGTCATTACTACCTTTCTCGGGCAGTCCAAGGATCGATTTCATATTTACAACAAGGAGGCCTCCCTGGAGCAGAAGTTCCAGATGGCGGCGAAGCTCCCCGGATATGACGGAGTGGAGATCGTGTATCCCTATGAAGTCCACGATCCGGCGGAAACAAAGCGCTTGCTGGATAAATACAAACTGTCGGTATCTGCCGTGAATGTAAATGTCAAGGCGGAACCGGAATTCATAGACGGCGGGCTTACCTCGGAGGATCCCGGCATCAGAGCCAAGGCGGTGCGTTTCGTCAAAGAAGGAAAAGATTTTGCAGCGGCCATCGGTGCTCCCAGGGTGACCTGTTGTCCCCTGGGTGACGGATTCGAGTTCGTATTTCAGAAGGACTATGGGGCCCTGTGGAGACGGCTGTGCGACACGCTGGCTGAAGCGGGGGACCACCTGAAAGATACGGTGCCCCTGTTCATCGAGTACAAACCCAAGGAAACCAGGCGCGTTACAGTACTTCCCCGTGCGGCCGACGTTCTGCTGCTGCTTCACGAGCTCAAAGTGGCGTCCATGGGAGTAACCGTGGACTACGGGCACTCGATATACGCCGGAGAGCACGCGCCCATGATTCTCTGTCAGATCAAGGACAGCCCCTTCGACTATTACGTGCACATAAACGACAACGACAAGACCTGGGACTGGGATTACTTCTGCGGCAGTCACACCCTGTTGGACTACATCGAGTTTGTCTACTACCTCTGGAAGCACGGCTACGACAAGCACCTCACCTCCGACACCCACCCCACCCGCTGGGACATGAGCGAGATGTTTGCCATCAACAGCAGATTGACCAGCCGCATCGGGAAGTTGATCGACTCCATCGGTGCGGAGGAATTCGAAAAAGTGATCTCCAACCCCGATTACATGGCCACCTGGAGGTTCGTGGAAGAACGGCTCCTGCGGCTGGCCGATTAAGTTTGAGGCTGGGAATCCGGAATAACAATTGCGAGGTATACCATGATTACGAAAGATCAACAGAGAAAGGCCCAGGAAGAGGCTATTCGACTCTTCAAAAAAGCTCAGATCCCGCTGTCCGAGGCTGAGAAGAAGGCGATCGAGGTGGTGGATTTCGGATTGAGCAATCTCTCGGTCGAGGGCGCGCAGATACTGACCCTCGTACAAACGGAACGTATCAGCGTCAAGCTGCTCGCCCTGATGCCGAAGCAAACGGAACCGGAGCATTGGCATCCCCGCGTGGGGGAGGATCCCGGGAAGGAAGAAACGGTGCGCCACGTGTACGGGGACCTTTTGTTCTACGTGGGCGGGGAGCAAACGCTTTCCAAAGGATTTATCCCCGAGGGAAAGAGTTCCCTCTACACCTGCCGCCGAGAGATACAGATGGAACCCGGTTCCCAGCTCACCCTGGCTCCTGGAGAAAAACACTGGTTTCAAGCCGGAAAGAGGGGGGCCGTGCTCTTCAGCTTCTCCACGGTGGCCCGGGACGCTCTGGATCAGTTTACGGATCCGGATATCGTCAGGATCACAAAGATCGCGGACAAGTAGGAGAAGAATCGTGACCGGTGAAGTCAAAACATTTATACGCAATCAGCGGGATTATCTGAAAAAAAATCAGAGCGCCCTGACCATCGACGCCGATACGCATCTGACGGATATCCGCTCTCTGCCGAAGGAGTTAAGCCAGCGGTTCGAGGAGAACAGCGACTACTACCACGGCCGCCCTGTGGATACGGAGATAGTGCTGAAGCAGATGGGGCTCGCCGCTGTCGACATGGCCCTATCCTGGCAGAATCCGGCCGCCACGGCGTATTCCGATGATGCTTCCTTCAACTACGATTCGCTGCTGGCTGCGAATGAATACGTGGTATCCTCAGCCCGCCGCAATCCGCAACGCATCATTCCCGCGGCCTGGACGGACCCCAAGGCTCTAGGCCTGGCCAAAGCCCGGCAGCTGGCCGAGCACTGCGTGAATTCACTCGGCGTAGGCATCGTCAAGATCAACCCCGCACAAAACCAGTTTCCCATCAACAGCCCCGATGTCATGGAGCTGGTGGAAGCCATTATCGCTTCGGGGGCCATTGTCGCCTTTCACTACGGTTCCGACACCCCCTATACTCCCGCCGCGGGTCTGGAGGAGGTGGCCTCGCGGTTTGCGGATGTGCCCTTCCTTGCGGTTCACATGGGGGGAGGCGGCGCCTCCTTCGAGGAAGCCGAGGATATGTACATGGAATCGCGAAAACTGGGATTGCGGCGGCCGAACCTCTATTTCGTACTCAGCGCCAAACGGGACACCCACATGGAAAGCGATTTCGTGACCTATCAGCTCGCCGGAGCGCCCTACAACGAACACCTGCTCTGCGCCAGCGATTCGCCCTACGGGAATCCGGTCTTCCAGTTCGCCGGCTTCCGGGCGATGCTGGAGGGTTTTTTATCCGCCTCCGATCATCCGGATCAACGGGTACGGGATAATCCCGGGCTGTTCGACAGATCGGCGATCCAGAACTATCTGGGAGGCAATATGGCGCGTTTGATGGTTCGGGTCTACGACAGGCTGCTGGACAAACAGGGTAAGGCCTGAGCCTCGTTTGCGGGGCTGCCTGCCCGGGGCTGCCCATCTTAGATCATGCCAACCCAGGTCATTCGGTCTTGAACCGGTAGATCGTCGTGTGATCGTATATCTCCCCGGGCTGTAAGACGGGCGAGGGGAAATGGGGATGATTCGCGGCGTTGGGGAAATGCTGGGTTTCCAGGCAGAGGCCGCTGTACGGTTCGTAGCGGGCTCCGTTCTTGCCGATCAGACCGGTCTTGAGCTTGTTGCCGACGTAGAACTGTACACCGGGCATGGTTGTCTCCACCTCCATCAGCCGGCCGCTGGCCCGATCGTAGACTTCGCTGAACTTCTCGGGGTAATCGCCGCTTGCGTTCAGGACCCAGTTGAGATCGTACCCTCCGATCGCCCAGGTCAGCTGCTGATTCTCTTCAAACATCCGAGTTCGAATAGGCCGGCGCTTTCTCAGATCCATCGGGGTACCCTCGACGGCTAGATATCTCCCCGTGGTGTACCTTCCAGCACAGATTTCCGTAAAGCTGTCGGCGTCGATCATGATCTGATGGTCCAAAACGTCTCCGGACTCATGCCCGGACAGGTTGAAATAGCTGTGATTGGTGAGGCTGACTATGGTGGCCTTGTCTGTTTCAGCCAGGTAGCGAATCTTCAATGCATCTTCCTCCGTCAATGAATAGCAAACCGTCACGGACAGATTACCGGGATATCCCTCCTCCCCGTCCTTGCTCAGGTAGGAGAGCTCCAGGAGCTCCTGTCCATCCTGTTCCAGGATGTTCGCAGCCCATACGACCTTGTCAAAACCCTTGCTCCCTCCGTGGGAATGATGGTCGCCGTCATTTCTGCAGAGCTGATACTCCACGCCCTGTATCCTTACCCTGGCATTCTCGATCCTGTTGGCGCATCGGCCTATGAGGGATCCGAAATAGGGATTTGCTCCCAGATACTCCTCCAGGCTGTCGAAACCCAGGACCAGATCGTCGAAATTGCCCTTCCTATCAGGAGCCAGAAGAGTAACGATTCTGCCTCCATAATTGGTGATACTCGATACCATTCCAGTCGAATTGCTGAGGGTATACAGGCTCACTTCCTGACCATCCCGGGTTTTTCCGAAATACTCCTGTGTTATGCTCATTCTTTTTTTCCTCGTTTTATGTACATGCCCACGGCAACGTTATCAGGGAAGAAGATGGCCAAACTGTACCCTGAAAAAGCAATCCATTGAAAGCTGTCCCTCTGCCTTGTGCAAACGGACGGGAACAGATACAGTTGGAAAACTCGAAGGAGCAGTCTATGAGCCGAACCATTCATACCGATGAGGCGCCGGGGGCGATCGGTCCGTATTCCCAGGCGGTACACACGGGCAACATGCTGTTTGTATCCGGGCAGATCCCCCTGGATCCGGCGACCCGAAAAATCGTGGGCTCGAATATTGCCGACCAGGCGGAACGGGTATTGAAAAGTTTGTCTGCCATTGTAGAAGCCGCCGGTTTTACTCTTAAGGATGTTGTCAAGTGCACCTGCTACTTGAAAAACCTGGACGACTTCGAGACATTCAATAGTGTCTACGGCCGCTATTTTCCCGAGAATCCCCCTGCCCGGGAGTGCGTAGAGGTTTCCGGTCTTCCGAAGGGAATGCTCGTGGAGGTCTCGGCGATCTGTGTTGCCTAGGCGATCTGCGCAGCCTAATCGTAACTTCTGGATATTTTTTCCCTGTGAATAGTCAAGCTCTACCAACACGGTCCATGGAAGCGGGCGGCAGCAGTGCATAGATACATCATCACCCTCGCCATGATGGTTTCGGCTCTCGCCGCCGGCTATCTCATCCGCGTCCTGATTGATCTCCGGATTCTGAACGTACCCGTCGAACTGCCGCGGATCCGCAGGATCCTGCAGGCGATCGCCCTGTTGTTCCTCATCCCCCTTACCTTTATGGGGGCGGTGTGGATCGTCGATCTGGAAAATCTCAAGATCCTAGCCCTGCCGTTTATCGAAATTTTTGTCATCGTGCTGGGAGGAACTCTGGCCTACCTCTTGGCAAGAGCCCAGAGCCTGACCCGCAGGCAGACCGGTCCGTACATCGTTACCGGTGCCTTCGGTAATGTCGGTTCAATGGGAGGTCTGATCTGTTACATGTTCCTCGGGGAAGCGGCATTTGCCATGGTGGGTCTGTACAAGCTATTTGAAGAGCTCATGTACTTTGCCTTTGCTTTCCCACTGGCCAAATCGTTCAGCCTGGAGCGGGCGGCAACGGATAACCTGGGGTCCCGGTTCAAACGGATTGTTGCGGATCCCTTTGTTCTGATCCCTTTAGGCGGCCTGGCTGCTGGGCTGATCCTCAACCTGACGGGAGTTCCGCGTCCGCCATTCTACTCCCGGGTGAACTCCGTATTCATACCGGCGATTCCGGTGCTCCTGCTGCTTTCAATCGGCATGGCCATGCAATTCAGCAGTGTGCGCACCTATCTCCGGCAAAGCGTAATCATCGTCTTGATACGGCAAATAATGGTTCCTGCGGCTGCTGTCGGCGTAGCATTCGCTCTCGGGTATGGGACAATCGCAGGCGGACTTCCCCTCAAAGTGGTGCTGATCGTCTCCAGTATGCCCGTTGCCTTTACCGCCATGGTACCGCCGACGCTCTACAATCTGGATGTTGACCTGGCCAATTCGAACTGGCTCCTGACCAATGGAATGCTCGTCGTGCTGGTTCCCATCCTATACTTTCTCGTTCAAAGACTTTAAAACCGCATGATCGGATATAGAGGGTCATTACGGCGGGGATTTCCGCTGTATGAGTTAAGACAGCAGGAGCTATGTCTACAGGCCGGGCAGAGAGAGAAACAGCAACAGATATGCCGGGAGCACTGCCAAATAGGCGATATAGGTCCAGAGCAGAACGGGGGAAACCACGGCGTCATTCTTCCCCATCGACATGATAGCCAAAGCGGTTGCCGGTGGGGTGTGGGTTTCCAGGAAAAGTACCCACAGCACCGCCGGGGAGAGGTGGAGATCTTTCAGGAATAAAAAATAGACAGCGAAAAAGCAAGCGGGAATGAGGGTAAAACGCACCACCGCCGCCGTTGCCAAGGCCAGACCGGTCTGTCTTTCTACCCGTCCCTTCAGAGCGGCGATGATCGATCCCAGACAGAGAAGCAGCAGAGGAAACACTCCCTGACCGAGTCGATGAGCGGCGTTCAGCAAGGAGGTAAAGGGCAATACCGGATTAAGCAGCAGTCGCTGCAGGGGTGGGATTAAAAAAATAAAACCCGCAAGAATACCCAACAGCGGTGGTGTCAGCAGCTCGTTCCATCTGGGCTTTTTTACTTCACCAGCAACCAGATAGTTGCCCAGACTCCACAATACGGGACTTTGAAACAGCAGGTAGACGCCCACGAACATCGTGGGCATCAGCGTTCCAAAGGTATCTGCCACCTGCGGTACCGTGGCCGGAAAGGATTCGATCAGCATCAGGGGCACGATTCCGGAGTTCCCGAAACCCGATAAGGCAACGGCAGCCCTTTTCTCCTTCCCTTTCAGTCCAACTACGGAACTGATTATGGAGCTGAACAGCAAGCCCGCGCCGATCACCAACATGGCTGCCAGTGGGAAAAAGAATCCTCTGCGAAGGTCGGAAACATCGGTCTGACTTATCCTAGCGAAAAAATAGATCGGCAGAACCACGTTGACTAGAAGCCGACTCAAGCTCTGAAAGAAATTTTGGGACCATCCCCATAATCGGGTGAGGAAAAAACCGAGAGCGGCAAGGGCGAGGATCTGCAGTACCGTGTAAAGCACAGGAAGAAAGATATCGATGACATCCTCCGTATGGAGTAGCTACCTAGATCAGCGAGTACAAATACGTAACAGTGAGGGCTGGATTGCGCTTTTTCAACAGCTGCTCCATCGCTTCCTCATCGATTCTGGAGGTTATTTCCTCCAGCTTCCGGGTCGTGGCCATGACTGTGCTGAAGTTTTGCACCGGCTCGATCTCTTTCGGGGTGACATCGAAAGCGAACCAACGGTCCTTTCCCTCGAGTTTATTCAGAGTGTAGATAAACTCTACAAACTCCCAAAGATGAAAGCTCCCCGGAATCAGATCCCAGTCAGCTCTGTTGTCGTTATCGTTCAGGTGTATATGAAACAGTTTTTTCGCCTTGGAAAGCAGTACGGCAGTCTGCGCCGGCCGTTCCTGGGCCAGCAGGGAATGCCCGAAATCCAGCGTCACACCTAGGTTCGGAATACCGCTCAGATTGCAGAAACTGAGAGTTTCACCGGCGTTACCGAACAGGCATCGGGTTTTGGGCTCGCTGATTTTATACTCCAGAGAAATCCGAACCTCCCGGTTGGATTCGCAGGCTCGGCTCAAAGATTCGGCGGCGTTGTCCATTGCTCTGGAATAATCGATGTCAAAGGGGGTATCGGAGCCGTCGTTCAACGGGCAGGTTGTTATCAGCCTGCAACCGAGCTCCAAGGCGCAGCTCATGGCACGCTTCAGATCATCACTCACTTCCTGGCGCTCGTTTTGATGTTCGGAGCTGAAGGATCCCCGCATCCAGGCGCCACTGCGACGGGAACGGAAGTTGATCGAGGAAACGGTAAGATTGAATCGCTTCAGGAGGTTCTTCAGTTGGGAAAAATCTCCGAAATCCGCAGGGTAACAGAGCTCGACTCCGTCGGCGTTTTCTATCTGAGAAGCCAAGGATAATTTTTCAAATAGATCCCGTTCTTTTTGGTAGGTGAGAAATTTGTCTCTGATACTGCCCAGATAGGCTGTAATTACGGACAGCCGATTCATTGGTTTCTCCTGCTGGCGGATCTACTTGAACGCCTTCTGTCCGCCGCCCTGTACTTCAGCCACGCCGCATAGAGCCGGATACCCTCATCCAGCGTCACCTCCGGCGTGTAGCCGAACTCTTGCTCCGCCCTGGAGATATCCAGGGCTTCGCAGCGGGGCATGAGCATCCCTGGGCCGATCCTGTAACGAAGCCCGGTGGAGGCGTACTTGGCCGACAGATCGGCTATCTTGCCGACACTGGTCGCCTGACCGGTGGCGATATTGTAGATCCTGTGCTTGGGTTCTTCGGCCTGGTAGAGCATAACCAAACCCCGGGCGGCGTCATCAACGTAGGTGAAATCCAGCTTTTGATCTGCTCCCCTATCCGCACCGGGATCGGGAATTCCTTCAAGAGCACCGAAGGCAACCCGGTAGAGCCGGACAAAGTCGGAGGGAAGCTTCCCCGGTCCGTATATGAAATACACCCTTCCGATCCGAAAGTCCAGTCCGAAGGAATCTGCGTACTGCAGCCCCAGATATTCGCTGGACAGCTTGGTTGCCGCGTACAAATCGGCTGGAGGCGGGGGATTTACCTGTTCCGCAGCAATACCTTCGTGCACACCGTAGACCGCCCCGGTACTGACATAGAGCACTTTCTCAATTTCGTACTGCCTGGCAATCTCCAGCAGGTTGAGAGTACCTATTATATTCAGCCTCACGCTATCGTATGGATTTTCAGCCACGAACTCACCCATGATGCCGACCGTATGCACGATTCCATCAATCTGACGTCCCTGTTTCCTGAACACCTCCGTCATGTGTGTACGGTCCAATACGTCTCCGCAGATGAAGTGAATGGAGCTTGAAGCGCGCTCCAGGTAGTCCGGAAGGTCGGCTTTACAGTCGTAAACGATAACGCTCTCTCCGGACTGAACGAACCTCTTGACCATCCAGGATCCTATGTGCCCGTATCCGCCCGTGATAAATACCGCCATGACTATATTTTCTTTAGACCGAATCCGCCGGATCCTTAGCTACTTCCCAACCTCATGACCGGCGAGCTTTTCAACGGCCCGTACCAGTGAGATATGAGCTCGAGTCGCTCCCCCCTCTTCGGTCTCTAAGGAATTGTAGAGCTGATGGATAAGGCTTGTTCCAGGAAGGGAAACTCCGATTTCCCGAGCCGCCTCGAGCACCAATCGCAGATCCTTCTGCTCGTGCTTGACAAAGAAACCGGGACGAAAATCCCGATCTAGGATCTTCGGTGCCTGTGTGCTCAGCATCCAGGATTGTGCGGATCCCCCGCTGAGGGCGGAGATGAGCTTTTGAACATCCAGGCCCGCCTTGGAGGCGAAGACCAAGCCCTCGCAGATGGAAAAGAGATTGTGGGAGCAGATGATCTGATTGCAGAGTTTGGTAAGCTGGCCGGCTCCGCTCTCTCCCATATAGGTAATCGTTTTCCCTATAGCTTCGAATACGGGAAGACATCGTTTGAAAACCTGCTCCCTGCCGCCGACGAAAATCGTCATCGTACCCTCGACCGCGCCTTTCTCACCTCCACTGACCGGGGCATCGAGCATTTCCATACCCGCTTCCTGCAGCCGCTTACTGATCCGTTTGGTCACGCCCGGAGAAATCGTGCTCATGTCAATCACGGTTAATCCCTTTTTCTCACTCGCGGCTACACCTGCCGGCCCGAGGATGACCTCCTCTACATCCGGCGAATCCGCTACCATCGTGATTACCACATCCGAGGCTTTCGCCGCCTCAGCGGGGGTGGAAGCCATGACTCCGCCGATCTCATCGACAAAGGCCTTCGCCTTCACCGCGGTTCTGTTGAATACCGTGATCGCATAATCCGCTTTTATCAGATTCGCCGCGATGGGTTTGCCCATGATTCCCAGGCCAACCACGCCGATTTTCATGTCCATCGAAAACCTCCTCGTCGATTTTAGTATGTCCGAATCTCCACCTTCCTGCCGTCTCGTTCGGCGGAAAGATAGGCGCTGTATATCGTGGATATTGTGTCTGCAGCCAGGGTGCTGTCACTTTCCAGAGGATCCCCGTACGCCGCTGTCCTATAAAATGCCTCCATCTCCTGGGGATATCCGGTGCTGAAATACTCGTCCGGTGCGGGATGAGACCATCCCTGTTTTGTGCCGGGTTTTTCCACCACATAGACATCCTGGAGGTATTCTTCCTTGGGGCTGAAAGTCTGGATGGAGTTGTTCGGATTGATGCTGCAGATCGTACGGTGATTGTTGGCTGCAACCGTCAATCTGTTGTAAATCCCGCCCAGCACCAGGGCGGAAGCGGATATGTCCGCTATGGTTCCGTCCTCGAATTCGACGTGCAAATAGGCCGCATCTTCGGTGTCGTGGTACTCCTTTCGCAGATGACCGGCATCTATGAAACCGGGAAGCCGGGTGATCTCGTGTGTACGGGCGGAAACGGTGCGCGGGCGAATGGGAACTCCCTCCCGGGCCAAACCCTCTTTTCTCTTGAGGTACAGAGCGGCGGAGAGGGGATGGCAGGCATTGGCCACGGCAACGCCGCCCCCGGCGGACTTCCAGAAACCGTATGCCTTTGCGTGGGAACCGGAGTGCGACTGTTCCCCTTGAATCCAGAGGATTTGAGCGCCGGATTTTTCCAAAATCTCCCTTTCCTTTTGGATGGCCGGTGCGAATACCCAGTTTTCGGCGTACAGGATCTTTGCTCTGCTTTCTCGTTCCGCCGCCAGAATGCGCTCGATACTGGTATGCACGGCTTCCAACACTTCTGTCTTCGGGAAACGATCGCCCCGAAACTCCCTGCTGCCGTTTCCACAGAAACCGACCAACGGTTTCTCCACGATCGGATACGTATCTCGTTCAAGCGCCATAATGGCAATGGACTCATGGGTGGATACAGGTGTACAGACGTGCACCACTGTACTGTTGTCAACCAGCTCCTCCAAAGAGTCCGCAGCAGGAATGCTCCGCGAATCGGCGAAGCTCCGACGATGACTCTCGTTTGGAGAGTAGACTCCGACTATCTCAACGTCCACGCCGAAAATTTTTTGAATCGCCGAGTAATGGAGGGAAGCGGCGAATCCCGACCCGATGATTCCGGTACGCACCTTCACCTTCATACATCCGCCGCTTTCAGTTTGCCGCCAGCAGGCGATCCATAACCACGCTGGCCGCGCCGACACCCACGGCATCCAGCCCGAGCAACGAAATAGCTGTCTCCGGTGTCCCAATTTCTTTTGAATAGGACCGCTCGCTTATCAACTCTGTTACCCGCCGGGTAAATGGTTGGTACGAGGTGAGGGTACCGTAGTTGAAAATGATTAATTCGGGTGACAGGAGATTGGTCAGATTGACCAGAGCCGTGCCGAGGTAGCCGGCTGCCTCGAGGATGATCTCCCGGCTGACCTGGTCACCCCTACTACTGGCATCTACAACATCTTGAGCCGTTATGGCCGGGCGCTCCGTTTCTGGATGAGACTTCAGCAATGTTTTTACACCTGTTTTCATGATTCGGATCGCATTGGTTTCGATTGCGGATTCACTGGCCAATGTTCGCAGGCAGCCTCTGTTGCCGCAGTGACAGATCGGTCCGGATGATGCAACGGACATGTGCCCGAGCTCACCGGCTGCAGAATGCATCCCCAAATACAACCGTCCGTTGATAATGATTCCGCCGCCGATTCCCTCCTCGATGATAACACCCAGGACGTTTTTTTTACCGCAACCTGCTCCGAACCGGGTTTCACCAAGCACCATGGCATTGGCGTTGTTTTCCGCATACACGGGTAATCCAAAGCGAGCCTTGAAACCCTCAACGATATTGATGTTTTCCCATTCCGGCAGACTGGTACTGCGCTGCACCCGCCCGCTGTGTCGATCGATAAGTCCCCTGAAACTCACCCCAATTCCGATGATGCGGTTTTGCTCGATCTCAGATTCCGCAATAACCTGAGCAGCCATGTCAGCGAGATGGGAGAGCACGTTGCCGGGATTGTCGCGAGCTTTGATTATAATCTCCCGTTTCAAAACAACCGCACCATCGATGCCGACGATCATGACCTGCGAACCGAGCAGGTTAATCTCGATTCCAAGAACGTAAAAGGATGTCGGATTGTACCTCAGCAACAACGGTGGTCTACCGATGGATGAAGGAGCCAGGCTCCCCTCTATGTATTCGACGATCTGCTCCTTCTCCAGTTTATCGACAATGCTCGATACCGTGGAGGGGGCTACTCCGGTGAGTGCGGCTATCTTTGCTCGAGAAACCGCTTGCTCCAGGTGAAGTACCTTCAAGACTTCTGCGATGTTCTTCTGTTTTAAAAATAGGGAAAGCGTGTCCTTTGGCATCACCTGTTCCTATTTTGACTCAGTAGCACTCATAAAGCTCATATTATTCTAAAATCGAAAGATGTACAAGAAAAATAACGGGTCGCTATTGACAATAGCAGCAATATCTGATTTATTTAATTCTATATCGAAATTAAGGGGGCACCTGCCTATGATCTGAGAATCCAATCAGTTTGCACGTCTTTAAAACCAAAAAATACAGGAGGTTCATAATGAAAAAGACGTTATTTCTATGTGTTTTGGCGTTCTTCGTCCTGAGCACCGGGGTAGTGTTCGCTGGAGCCTCAGCTGAAGCACCGCTGCATATCCAGGTGTACCAGGATAATCCGGGTCAGCAGGTTCCGACCCAGGCCCTGGTGAAGGAATGGGCGGCCAAAAACAACGAAAAGGTCGACATCACCGTCGTCACCAACGCAACCCGTTTGACCGGAGTGACCACAGCCCTCGAATCCGGTGCCGGTCCCGACATTCTCGTGCTCTACAATGTCGAACCCCAGCAGTACTCCGACAGCCTGCTGGACATGACCGATATTGGCAACGAGCTGGGCCGGGAGAACGGAGGCTGGTATCCTATCGCCGAGACCTACGGCAAGGTGGACGGAAAGTGGAAGATGTTTCCGGTCTACCTGTTGGGTCAGATGGTGCTGTACAGGAAAGACATGCTGGCCGATGCGGGGGTAACCATTCCGGAAAACGTATCCTGGGTGCAATTCCGCCAGGGATTGGAAACACTGAAACGGAGACTACCCTCG
>CP070696.1:2951597-3018267 GCA_020353535.1 Spirochaetaceae bacterium
CTGTTGGCAAAGGTGGTCAGGACATCTACGTGAACATGGCTCCATACAGGGTCCAGGCCATAGCCGAGCTGGAGAGCGCCCTGTACAACAATCCCAAGGGAGGCAAGGTCATCTGGTTGGCTCCGTCTCCCAACATCACGCTGTTCAATAAGGTCAAGGAGAGTATCGACGACCTGGTCGCTACGGTTCCCAAATACCAGGTGTTCGAGTTCATCGATACCCTGTACATGGAGGACGACCCTGACAAGGCCTACACCGTGACCACATCAGCCATGGAAGCGCATCCTGACTTGGCCGGTTTTATTTCCAGTTCAGGGATGTCCAATCCTGCATCCAACAAAGCCATCAAGGACACCGGGCGCGCAGGCAAGGTGTATTCCACGGGAATGGCCCTTCCGTCTACGATGGAAACGTTCCTGGAGGACGGCACTAGTAAGCAGTTCGCGCTCTGGTCCCCCTACTGGTTTGGCTACATGTCCGCCTATCTGGCCATCAAGATCCACAGGGGCGAGATCGAGGTCAAGGACGGTAATGTCGTGAACGTTCCTAACGTCGGTGAGAGAAAGATGTACATGACCCCTGACGACGTGATGTACACCGATCTCAACATGATGCTGTTCTTCCGAAAAGGGCATGAGACATGGGAGAACGCAATCCCAATGCCGCCGGAGTTGATGGAGCAGTAGGGATACAGAAGGAATCCGAAGCGAAAAGAACTTCGGTATACGCTGAGGAGACACAACATTGCTGGGATGCGGGGATTAGAGGATCCCCGCATCCGCTTTATAGGATGAGGAGTTTTCAACAGTGACGGTTTACGAGCAGAAGCTCGAAAGAGTGCAGAAGGCGCTGTCCTTCCAAGAGCCGGACCGTATCCCCCGTTTCGACCTTTACTGGCAGGAGTTCATCGACAAATGGCTCAGGGAGAAGAAACTCCCTCCTGATACGAACATCAACGAGTACTACGACCTCGATTTCGTGCTCTGCGTGATGAACGAAGATCCCAAGATCGACTCCTTTACCCTGATAGAGAGAGGGGCAGATTACACGATCTTCAAGAGCGGGTTCGGCTGCACCTGCAAGAAGGCCGACTACTCCCCGATGCCGGCCTATCTAGATTTCGAGGTTAAATCGGTAGACCAATACGAAGAGTTCATTCTGGAGGATCCCAACGACGAGAGGCGTTACACTCAACCGAGCGCGAACATCCTCTCCTCATCGGGAAATGTGGAAGCCCCATCGTTTGAGGATCAGATGGCCGGGATCGAGGGGAAATTTGCCCGCATGGGTCTTGTGCTGGAAGGTCAGGAGTTTATGTGGCGCATCCGTGGAATGCAGGAACTATTCATAGACCTCATGCTGGAGGAGACAAAAGTCAAGCGGATGCTGGAACGGGTGGAGGCCTTCGAGATCCAGATCGGTCTGAACCAGATCAGGATGGGGGTGGATCTGATGTTCGTGGGAGGGGATATCGCCTACGACAAGGGTATGTTCTACTCCCCGGACACTTGGAGAAATTTCTTCAAGCCCGTACTGCGTAACATGTGCCAGGCCTTCAAGGCAGCCAAGCCTGATATAAAGATCCTCTATCACGGCTGCGGCAACGCTTCGGAGGTTTTCGATGACCTGATCGAGTGCGGGATCGATGCCTACCAGGCCCTGGAGGTCAAGTCGGGTTTGGACGTTGTTGAGCTCAAGAAGAAGTACAAGAACCGTCTGGCCTTCGTCGGCAACATCGACGTGCGGGACGTTTTGACAGGTGACAAGGAACACCTGCAGGCGGATGTGCTCAGGCGGCTCAATGCGGCCAAGGGAGGCGGCTACATTCCCATGTCGGACCACAGTGTGCCCGATAATGTTCCCATCGAGAACTACGATTTCTACATGGATCTGGTCAACAAGTATGGAAAATACCCGCTGCATCTGGGTGAGCACGACATTCCCGAGCTGAGCAACCTGTATTGAGGTGATCTATGAAACTTTTCGATCGTGACATGACGAAGGTGGAACTCACGCAGAGGGTCGGGCATCTGAGTCAGGTGTTCGGCGTGCAGCGTTGCACCTTGCGGGAAGGCAGCGCCGAGGGAGTCGAGGTCCTGGAGGTAGCCACGGGCGGGGGATTACGCTTTCAAGTGCTTCCCGGTCGAGGTATGGATCTGGGCCGGTTGGAATACAGGGGCGTGCCCTTTGCCTTCATTGGGAAGGGCGGAGTAGCCCACCCCCACCTCTACGATCCCCGTGGTTGGGGGTGGTTGAAGACCTTCGGCGGCGGCTTCCTGGTGACCTGCGGACTAACCCATGCGGGCATCCCGGAGGAGGATGAAGGGGAGGAGCTGGGGCTTCACGGGCGCGTTTCCCACCTTCAGGCTGAAGAAATCCACAGCTCCACCACATGGGAGGGCGATGAGGCAACGATCCGGGTGAGCGGAAAGGTGAGAGAGAGCAGCCTGCATCACGAAAATCTCTTGTTGACTCGCAGCATCACGGCTCAGGGTGGATCGAGGAGCTTTAAAATTATAGACATAGTTACCAACGAGGGGTTCGCACCCACGCCTCTCATGTTTCTCTATCACTTCAACCTGGGATTTCCTCTAATCAGCGGGGACAGCCGCTTCATCGCCCCGATAACTAAAACCGAGCCCTGGGAAGCCACCCCGGAAGCTGCGGGCCTGCTGGATCGCTGCTGCGACCTGCTGGACCCGATTCCAGGCAGGGAGGATGTGCTGTTTTTCCACGAGGTGGCCCTCGATAGCCGGGGAAACACCTGCATCGCTGTTGTGAACAAACGGCTCCAGCTGGGCATCCAGCTTAGCTACAGCAAGAGCGAGCTTCCGTTGCTGTCCCAGGCCAATATACTGAAATCCCAGGACTACTTTCTGGCCCTGGAGCCGGGTAACTGCACCCCCGCGGGCAGGGTAAACCTGCGCGACAAGGGACAGTTACGGATTCTAGACCCCCAGGAAGAGGTCCGCTTTTCTATCACTATCGAAGTGCTGGACGGCGCGGAGGAGATCCAGGCTCTGGAAAGCAGGGTAGCCGCACTGTTATCGGAGCGCTGATCCCATTCCGATCCGTGGCGATTAAAGTTTTCAAATGGAACTCACGCAGCTCGGGACATCAGACCTGAAGGTCTCTCGCATTGCTCTGGGAACCGATCAGTTCGGCACTCGGGTGGATCGGGCCGCTGCCAAAAAGATAATCTTTTCTGCTCTGGACGCGGGGATCAACTTTATAGACACAGCCCATATCTACGGCGACGGCCGTTCCGAGGAACTCATCGGTGACGCGATTGCATCGGTCCGGGACAAGGTGATCCTGGCGACCAAAGGTGGACATCCTCATACCGGGGGACCTTCACCCAAGAATCTGAGGCTCGAGCTTGAAACCAGTCTTCAGCGCTTGAAAACGGATCATATCGATCTATACCAGGTGCATTTTATTATCGGGCAATACACGCCGCTGGAAGACATCCTCGAAGTACTGCGTGACATGCAGACCAGCGGCAAAGTGTGCTGCTTTGGAGCTTCGAACTTCTACACCTGGCAGCTTTACCGAGCCAACGATCTCTGTGCCCGGTCGGGGCAGGCCGGTCTGGTCAGTATCCAGTCCCACTATAGTCTCCTGGAACGGGATATAGAGGCTGAGCTAATACCCTACTGTGAACACACGGGAGTGGGTCTGCTTCCCTTCTACCCTTTGGCCGGCGGTTTGCTCGCAAACCGCTATCGAAGGGGAATCGAACCAGGCTCAGATACCCGGGCGGGACAACTCGATTGGGCTGATCGGTTCTTCCGCTATTACGCTACCGAGCGGAACTTCGATCTGATCGACTTGCTGAGCGCCTTTGCCCAAAAACGAGGAAGAAGCTTGGCTGAGCTTTCCCTTGCCTGGTTGTTGACACGTCCGGCGGTGTGCTCCGTGATCGTCGGAGCCAGTAAACCCGAGCATGTGCTGGTCGACAGCCGGGCGTGTGACTGGAACATGAGTAACGAGGAGCTCGCCGAGATCGGTTCGATCCTTGGAGATAAGAACAGGTATCTTCGCTATCCCCGGCGTTTGTGGTGGGAAGTACGCTGACGGCCGCACAACCTATTCGTTCTACCCTTTCGATCTTAAAAACGTAAAATATTGAATGAATTCGTAGAAATCGTGCTAACAGAAGCTTTGCCTCTTAAACTATAATTAGATCAAAATAACTAAGGAGGGCGTTATGAAAAAAGCATCTCTGTTTTTGCTCGTAGGCATGATGCTCATGCCGGTGCTGTTCGCTTGGGGGAGCGGAGAGCAGGCGAAGGAGGAGGGGCCGATCCCGATCACGATCTACCGTGGCGGGATCACTGTCGATGCCGAGACAGACCCGGTCGTTCAGGAGCTTAACAAGAGGCTGAACGTGAAGATCAGCTTTGTGACGGCCCCGTGGAGTGAAAACCGGCAGAAGGTCAATCTGATCCTGAGCACCGGGGAGCCGGTGGACATCGTCACAACCGTGGACGACATCCCCAGATGGGCGGATGAGGGAGCGATCATTGCCTTGGATAGATACATCTCCGAGGATACCCACCCCTACATCTACAAGCTGGTCAACTCGGCAACCTTTTCCCCTTTGAAGATCGATGGGAAAGCCTACTCCATTCCCCAGCTTCCCCTCGGCATTCCTTGGGGTACGTTTGTGCGTAAAGACTGGTTGGACAAACTGGGTCTGAAAATGCCGACCAATGAAGAAGAGCTGTACAAGGTGGCGAAAGCCTTCAAAGATATGGACCCGGGCGGCAACATCACCGGTTTCCAGTTCGAAGGGGATCGACAGATTCGCCGGACCACGATCCCGATCATGAGCATGTTCGGTGTACCCTCAAGCTTCTGGGATCAGCATGTAAACTGGGACATCAAGAACGGAAAGCTAACCCACATCGCCACCATGGATAACACCAAGGCGGCTCTGAAGTACATGAACCGCCTGTACAACGAGGGGCTGATCAACCACGACTTTCCCTCGATGAACAGTTTCCCCAAGTTGACGGAAAAATACATGCACACCGGTAGCGCCGGCCTGGGTTGGGTGATCTGGCCCTTTACCGCCCAGGGACGGAGGTTGAAGGAAATCGATCCGAATGCCGAGGTTGCCGTTCTGCAGCCTTTTTCTGCAAAGGGGTACACCTTCCGCAAGGCTCAGGGTTTGATGGTCCAGATTCACGCGGTGGTCAGCTCCCAGTCGAAAAATCCGGAAAAAGCGATAGAATGTCTGGAGTTCTTCAACTCCTACGAGGGACGCCAGCTGCTGGTAGCCGGCGTGGAAGGGGAGCATTGGAGCTCATTCAACGACGACGGCACTTTTGTGCGTATTGAGGAGATTTGGGAGGGGGATTACGGGAAGGAGCAGTACCATCCTTTGAATTTCTATCTCGGCCAAGGTAACTGCGAGGGCTATATTCCAGCAGACAAGTACGACACGTTCGAGGAAGCCTATGCCAACGCCGTTCCCTTCCTGCCCACGAGCTTGTTGAATGAGGTGAACATAACCGCGGAGTACAAGGAGGGGGCTAAATGGTGCGCCGCACCCAATCCCCTGCAGTTCGTCCAGTTCCCCGAGCACAACGATCTTAAAGTCGAGGTGGAGGAGGCCATCTACACCGGTTGGACCAAGTGCATCGCGGCCAAACCCGGTGAGTTCGAAAAGACCTGGCAGGAGCACCAGGCGGAGCTGAAGAGGGTCGGGCTGGACAGGTGGACGGCGTTGTACCAGGAGTACTACGACAAGAACCTGAAATAAGCGCGTTAGTGAGTGCACTTGATCATGGCGGGATCTCCAGAGGCGGCACCCCCGAAGGTGGTACTGCCTAGCGGCATGAGCCGGAAGGCCGTACCCCGGGATCCTGCCTTTTAAAAGGACGCAATGTCGGTTTTCCAGAGACAGCAAAACGTGGGAGTTCGAAGGGAGCCCCTGTTCAAGCACATCGCCAAGCACCGCTACATGTACCTCATGATCGTGCCCGCCCTGGTGTGGTTAATCATCTTCCAGTACATACCGATTTACGGCATCACCATGGCCTTTCAGCAATTCTCCCTGCGCAAGGGATTTCTTGGCAGTCCTTTTGTAGGTTTGAAGCACTTCCGTTGGCTGTTCGACAATCCCAGTTTCATGCGGGCCTTCATCAACACCTGGATCATCAATGTTGGTAAATTGGCCCTGGGTTTCAGCTCGACCATCATCCTGGCTCTGCTGATCAATGAGGTCAGGCACACGGGTTTCAAGCGTTCCGTGCAAACCGTCACCTATCTGCCCCACTTCATCTCCTGGGTAATACTGGCAGGCATTTTCAACTCCCTGTTCGCCTATGAGACCGGGGCGGTCAGCCACCTGTTCGAGGTGATCGGCATCGGC
Source organism: Spirochaetaceae bacterium (assembly GCA_020353535.1). GTDB lineage: Bacteria > Spirochaetota > Spirochaetia > SZUA-6 > DRHE01 > JAFGQJ01. The sequence continues at coordinate 2,957,980 of CP070696.1, forward strand.
AAGTTCGACTTCCTGCAGGACAACCGCTATTTTCGGCAGTTCATCGTGGTTAGTCACGTTTGGAAGGAGGTGGGGTGGGGATCGATCATCTATCTGGCTGCTATCTCTGCCATCAATCCCGAGCTTTACGAAGCGGCCTGGGTGGATGGAGCCGGGAGATGGAAGCAAGTCCGCTTCATCACCATCCCGGGAATCTCCTCTACCATGATCATCGTCTTTATCATCAGTTTGGGGAACGTCCTCAACTGGGGCTTCGACCAATTGTACAATTTGTACAATCCGTTGGTCTTCGAGACGGGAGACATCATGCAGACCTACATCCTGCGCAGCCTGGAACACAATCCCAATTTCTCCAGACTTGCAGCTGTGGGATTCATCCGTTCTTTCATAGGGATGACCCTGCTGGTGGTGGCCAACAGCCTGGCCCGACGTTTCGGGCGCACATCGATCTACTAGGAGGCAGCTTGTGGGTATTATCAGGAAGATGCAAGCCTTCGACTACATCAACTACGCATTCCTGATACTATTCGCCCTGACTACTTTCTATCCCTTCTGGAACATTCTGGTCATCTCCGTCTCCACCGACAAAGCCTTCTTTTCCGACTGGTACCACATCATACCTAAGAGCTTCACTCTCCGATCCTATCTTCACAATTTCCAGGAGGTGAGGGTTCTGCGGGCACTTTCCGTGAGCGTTTTCATCACGGTTGTCGGTACCGTTTCCACGGTGACCATCACCTCAATGGCCGCCTTCTTCCTCTCCAAGCCCTACTTGAGGCTGCGAAATCTTATCTTCATTCTTTTCGTGATCACGATGTTCTTCAACGGCGGCCTAATCCCTCTCTATATCGTAGTAGCCAAGTTGAAGCTGCGTAACACGGTGTTCGCCCTCTTTTTACCTACGCTGATGAACATATTCTTTCTTATCTTGACAAAGAACTACTTCGCCGGTATGCCCGACAGCATGGAGGAGTCCGCCAAGATCGACGGGGCTAACGCCTTCACGATCCTCTTTCGCATCATCCTGCCGTCGGCCAAGCCGATCATAGCCACGATCTCCCTGTTTTACGCAGTGCAGTTCTGGAACGACTGGTTCAACGGCCTGCTGTACCTGACCGACCGGAAACTGTATCCCCTCTCCCTCTATCTGCGAGAAGTGATATCCGCGGCGATTACACAGGAAGTGGCCGCGGTTCTGAATATCCAGGCTCCGGCTACAATCCGGGCTTCAGCGATCGTGATCACCATTTTCCCGATCATACTCGTCTATCCCTTTATCCAGAAACATTTCGTGAAGGGAATCCTGCTGGGATCGACAAAGGAGTGATGCATGTCCGCTGATGATCTCGGATTCTCTCCTAGGGATGTGTTTCGCGAGTACTGTTGGAATGGGCCATGGAGGACTGTAGATTGCCCGTATCTGAATTGGCAGAGGGTGACCGACCCGCAAACCTCTCACGAAGGAGCACGGAAGTATCTGCCCAATCCGGTAAATACAATCCAGATCGATGATTTACAACGTGCCGTGCGTGCGGAGTGCTGCATCGAGCAGTGGGGCGGTCATGCGGGGACCTCTGACAAGAGGATCAGGATAAACGGGCACGAGTGGATCGAGGTCCCGGAATCCTCCCTGATGGGACCAGAGCGGCCGGAGTCCTACCAATATATGCGCTATCCCACAGTGGCGATACCCCTGGAGCAGCTGCGCGAAGGGGATAATGAGTTCGAGCTGACTTGCTCAAATCAGATCAGCCACCTGATTCACGACATCGGCTGGGGCCAGTGGGGGATCTACGCCGTGATATTCCGAATATACTACGATGCCGACAAACTCCATCCCAGCGGCCGGGTAGCACCGCCGGTCTGGAAGGATGATCGATGCCTTTCAATCGCCCTGGAGCCGGGCCAGTCGGAAACCAGCGATTGGATCGATCGAATCGACTTTCTCGGCTTTTGTGAAGATTTTGATCACAACGGGGATGGACGGTATCGGGAGTGGCACTATCGGTACCGCTACGGCCGACTCATGAACCACCTCGGAACGGTGACTGGCATCCCCTATGAGGCATCGATCGATACTACGTGGATACCGGATCAGGCTGAGCCAATGCAGGTAATGGTAAGGATCACTGACTATGCGGGCATGAGCTGGGTAACTCCCGTGATAGAGATAGAATGGGGCGAGCGCGAAGAAAAATGCCTGATGTACACACCTCGGGATGTTCCTGCTTGCTGGCAGAGCCGGGATGGCAACAGGCATTCCTGCACCATATATATTTCAGACGACTTGAGTCAGGCAACGGAGGCCAGGATGATTCTTACGACCTGGAACGGATACGAGGCCGATGAGATTTGTATAAATGGAGAGAAACTGCTGTCGCGGGTTGGGCGGAATCACGACTTCGCCCTCAGCGAAGTCGATGTTCCCCTGGCCATGTTGAGAAAGGGAGAAAATACGGTCTCCACCTACGGTACGACTCCCCACCACGGGATCGAAGTACTGTGGCCGGGACCTGTGATAAAGGTGAGATACGGAATATGAAAGTTGCCATTGTCGGATGCGGTTGGGCCGGGATCAGGCACGCGCGGGCGTTTACCGAATGCGGGGCTGAGATAGCCTGGGCTGTGGACACGGATGAAAAGCGAGCCGAAAAAGTCCGGCGGATCCAAAACAGCGGTCGGATCGCTGCCGAATATAAAGAGGCGATCGCCGATGCGGATCTGGCCGCCGTGGATATCTGTCTTCCCCATGACCTGCACGCGCCGGTAGCGATCGATTGTCTTGGTGCCGGCAAACACGTCCTGGTGGAGAAACCGATTGCGGCCACCCTTGAGGAGGCGGAAGCCATGATCCAGGCGGCGGCGAAGGCCGGCGTCGTGCTCATGGTGGCGGAGAACGAAGTATACAGCCCTCTGTATCGGAGGGTTCGCGATTTGATAGCAGATGGGATCATCGGCAAGCCGGCGCTGGTTCAGATGACCCGGGGCGCCTACGCAACCGAGGACTACAAGCAGAACAGGCCCTGGTTTCTCGACGAGAAACGAGCGGCTGGCGGGATGATGATGTCCGGTGGAATCCACGATGTGGAAAAGCTGCGTATGATCATCGGGGAGATCAGCGCCGTTCAGGCATTGCAGGCGCCCAGGCGTTGCCCGGAGATGGGGGCCGATGACACCGGCATCGCCGTGCTTCGCTTCGAAAACGGTGCAATTGGCACGATGATACAGAGCAACAGCTACAAGAATGCGATTACCGCGGCCGGAGAGGAGATTCACCGGCTTCGAATCGACGGGCAGCTAGGGAGCATCGAAGCGATCGGTACCCATGGCGGCAGAATTTGTATCTTCTCGGAGAAAGAGGATCTCGTGTCTGAGGGCTCTTACGTGGAAACCGAGATTGTGGTGCCGGAGCAAGATACCTTCTACCTGGAGATCGCCCATTTCCTCCATTGCCTGGAAAGAGGGGAAACGCCCATCACCGCCGGCAACAAGATGCGGCGATCCCTGGAAATCATACTGGGAGCGTACAAATCTATGGAAAACGGGGGAGCTCTCGTACCCCTTGAGTGATCCTCAAGGGTGAGGCAAGACCTATTTACTACCCTTTCGATACTGGCTGGGAGTGATGCCTTCGCTCTTCTTGAAAACCTCGCTGAAGTAGCTCGGCATATCGTATCCCAGCTTGAAGGCGATTTCTGAGATCGCCAGATTCGACTGAACCAGCAGCTTTTTAGCAGCTTCCACCCGGCAATGCGTGAGGTATTCCAGAAAACTCTTCCCGGTCTCCTGCTTGAACAGCTGGCTGAGATAGTTGGGACTCAGACAGGTATAATGAGCAACGTCCTGCAGGGCAATGCGATTGGCGTAGTTTTCGTTGATATAGGAGATCGCTTTGCGAATAGCGATGGATGGACCGGTGTTCATGGAACGGATCAAGGCGGCAATATCCACCAAATTTCTGGTCACAAAATAGCGTACGTCTTCCGCCGAACTGAGGTTGGGGATCTCCCCGCTTTTCTCGAAGAAGCTGATTCGTTCGTTCGAAAAGACCTCGAGATCCGACAGCACCGAATAGGCCAGTTCGAGCAGGTGATAACAGAGGTGTGTCCAGGCTTCGGCGGAGGTAAGATGGCAGGCCACCGCGTCAAACATCTGCTTGACCGTTGACTTAACCTGATCGCAGTCACCGAAACGGATGGCTTTGCTGATCAAATTCTCGAGTTCTTCGGGGTATGGGGTTTTCTCTGCTGCGGATCCGGCCACTTCTGAGATGACCCGGTTGCCGCCGATCAACAACCTGGTTTTGATTTTCTCTCTGGCATCTTTATAAGATTCGTTGATAAGCGGTATAGACCGCTTGGAACCGACCGCCACGGTAAACGGGTAATCCCAGCTCACCTCTGCCAAGATCATTTCAGCGCAATTTACCGCTTCCACTTTTAGGGAAGAGAAGTACACGACCACACATTCTCCGTAGTCCAGATGCAGGACCGGGATCGGACGCGGGAGTTCCTTGTCGAGGAGTGATTTTATCCGCTGCTTCAAGTCTATACACAGGCTGCGATACTCCTCCTCTGACTTCTCAGACCGCAGACGATAGCGATCATCCAAGCTGACCAGCAGAACCGAAGCTGAAATCTCCTGGACTTTGAGGCTTTTCAGTTTCTCAGAGATCTCCGCGACCTGCAGCTCATTGCGCAGCAGGGCAATGTAGAACTGTTCGGTGATTGCCGACAATCCGTGGGACAGATGGTTCTGCGTGTCCTTGTCCTGCAGGATATGCGTCTTTGCCTTTTCCAGGGCGGCTAGCAATTCCTGGAGGTTTGTGGGTTTTAACAGATAGTCGTTGGCGCCGAACTTCAGTGCCTGTTGGGCAAATGTGAAGTCGTTGTGGCCGCTGAGGATGATCGTCTTGGAGCCGGGGCTTAATCGATTCATCTGTTTGAGTGTTTCCAGACCGTTCATTACCGGCATCTTTACATCGAGGATGATGATGTTCGGCTTGAGCTCTTGCGCCTTCTGCAGTGCTTCCTTGCCATTGGCCGCATCGGCCACGATCCTGTATTCAGGCTGATCGGCGAGCAGGTGCCGGATCCCCTTGCGGACAAGATGCTCGTCATCCGCGACCAGAATGGAGATCGCCTTGCTCATGTGGGGGCATCCTGGTTTGGAATAGGTCGAGGGATCCTGAAGTTTACGATCGTGCCACCGCTTCCGTTTCCCTCGATGCGCAGACCACAGCGCTCGCCGAAGGACTGTATCAAGCGTCTGTGGACGTTGAGCAAACCTAACCTGTGATGGCTGAGAGAATCCTGATCCAGGGTGGCTGGGGCCGAGGTCATCTGGGAGATAAGAAGGTCTTCGTGGTCGCTGTCGATTCCCACGCCGTCATCTCCGACTTCGATGACCGCTTCCTCCGGAGTACTGAGCCAACCGTTGATCCATACCTTCCCCGGAGAAGATTTGGGCTCCAGCCCGTGAAGAATGGCGTTCTCCACCAGCGGTTGCAGCACGAGCTTGGGAAGGCGAAAATCAAGTACATCCGGCTCGACATTTATAAAATAGGAGATTTTGTCGCCGTAGCGGGTTCTCTGTATCATCAGATAGCTTCTAATCTGCTCCAACTCGTCCCGAACGCTGGTAATCAGGTTTTTGCGGTCGAGGCTGTGGTGCAACACCTGACTCAAGTTTTGGATCATCCGCTGAATGTCGTCCGCTCCGTGGAGTACGGCCAACCACTGGATTGAGTCGAGGGTGTTGTAGAGAAAGTGCGGATTGATCTGCGCCTGCAGGGATTTCAGCTCCGCTTCTTTGACCTGGAGCTTGGCCGCGTGGATGTCCTTCTCCAACTGCAGGCGGGCTTTGATTTCGGAGATGAGTTTTATATTTTCGATGTTGAGGCGCTTCTCCTTGATGTTGTTGTTTATCAGGTAGACTACGTTGTTGGCTACAGCCCATAGTAATCTGGCGAATCCCCTGACTCTTTTCAGAGGAATCACCGGCACTTCCTCCAACGCCTCCATCTGGGTCTCGATGAAGCGGCTGGGAAAATCGGAGAGCTTGCGGCGGACCCGTTCCCGATATGGATCATTCAATTGCTGAAGGAGGATCTGCCCGCAGGCTACCGTACCGACGTGGTAGCCGCCGACGATAATCGGCGCAGCCACATCGATCAAACCGGCATGGCAGTGATAGATGTAAGGCCCCCCGAGCTCAAAGGCTTTCTTATCCGCCTTACTGTTGCACTGCCGGCACTTGCGATGACCCTCTTTTGAGAAGAACATGTTGCGGCAGAATTTGGTGAAGCAGTACTTCGGAATGGAGGTGATGAGCTCCCCGTTCAAGTCGTGGATGCCGGTAGCCAGTCCCGTTGCTTCGTAGTACGCATCGGGCAGCTCCTGGAGAACACTGGTGGTGACGATCTGGATCAGATCCAGCTCTTCGGTCATCAAGGGAATTATAGATCAGGCGGGGAGAAAAATAAACAGCGCCGAGGCTCTACCCGCCAAGGTACAGATCCCGGCCTTGAACCAGGGCTGTGATCTTGCGCTCGGCCACCGAGCGGTGCAGCATCCAGAATCCGCAGTCCGGGTGCACCCAGCCGACGCGGCCCGCTCCCAGGATTTTTTCGGCCTTTTCTATGCGCCGGGCCACTTCCTCTGGGCTTTCCACCTGATTGACCTTGATGTCGATCACCCCCAGACCCAGGCTGATCCCCGGTCGCACCTGCTTCAGCGCCTCCAGATCGCTTTCCGGGCGGCGGGCCAGCTCCAGAACCAGGTGATCCACGTGCAACTCGTTGAGAAAGGCAATCAGGGCTTTCCAGGTGCCCTTCTGAATGGTCTGGCCTCCGTAGTTGCCGAAGCAGAGGTGTACCGCCCGCTTCGGGCCCTCTTCATTCGACCCGGCTGCACGCCCCACCGCGTCCAGGATCCGGTTGATGGCGCGGGCCGCCAGCGGAGCGTCCTCTGGATTGCCGGGCAGATTCGCCTCGTCGACCTGAAGGCAGGCACAACGCAGGTCTGCGACCTGGGCCGCCAGTACCTCGGCCAGGTCCATCAGCAGGGATTCGAAGTTGCCATAGTGGTTGTCCAGCAGGGTACGGGCCAGCATGTAGGGACTTGTGACGGTGAACTTGAGGTTGTTTCCGGCTACGGTGACTGACCGCTCGCAGTCCGCCGGCAGGTTCAACGATCCTTCCCCGAGGGGCGCCTCCACCACTCCGGCGGGTTTGCGGCGAAAGCCCATGCCGTGTTTGCGCTGAAACTCAAGGGTATCGAGGCGGCCGATCGCGGTGCGTACCCCAGCCAGAGGCGTGATAAAGTATTCGATCATCCCGTTGGTCTCGGGATGGTTCATATCGAAGCGGTACAGCTCCCCGTCGGTGGGCAGGTCGATCCCCGCCTGCCTCTGGATGTCCACCACCACCCGGGTCGCATCCATCAAGGACTGTTCGCTAGGCATGGCGGCCAGCCAGGACGGGTAGGGGAAGGAACCGACCGTTGTGGTGAGGATTCGGGGAATTGAGGTGCGGGCAGGATCGTGCCCGCTGGAGCTGCGTCCTGCGCCGGCTTTTGTCCTATTCATCGAGTAGGATTCCTTTCTGAGATGAGGCAGAGACCATCCAAGTTGAGCCAGGGCTCCACCTCATCGATCCGGTCGGTGAGGGGAGCGATGATATCGGCCTGCCCCCCGGTAGCCACCACCCGCACCGTGCCGGAAAGCTCCGCCTTGATTCTTGCGACCAGAGCCTCAACCATGCCCACGTAGCCGAAGATAATCCCCGACTGGATCGAGTGGATGGTGTTCTTGCCGATGGCCGCAGGGGGTCGGCAGAGCTGGACGGTGGGAAGCTGGGCTGTGTTCTGAGACAGCGCCCGCACGGCGTACTTCAATCCGGGGGCGATGGACACCCCTTGGAGAATCCCGCCTTGATCCACTGCAGTAAAGGTGAGGGCCGTGCCGAAGTCAATGATGATGCAGCTGCCCTGATAACGCTCGTAGGCAGCAACGGCATTGGCCACCAGGTCTGATCCCACCTCGGCCGGATTATCGGTGCTGATGCGGATCCCGGTCTCCACACCTGCCGTTAAGAGCAGGGGTTCTGAGCCGAAATCGCTGCTTCCGATCTGCAGGATCATCTCCGTCACCTGGGGCACGACGCTGGCCGCGACCAGGCGGTCAATGTCGCTCGTTTCCAAGTTCAGGCGGTGCAGGAAGCGCTCGAAGAGCAGGCTGTATTCATCCGGCATGCGTTCATGCACGGTACGGATACGCCAACGGCCCAGCCAACCCTCATCCCCACAGATACCGAAGGCTGTACTGGAGTTTCCCACGTTGATGGCCAGGATCATCGAACTCCCCCTTTCTTCGCGCGGAGCTACAGAAAATATAGGGGGAGCCAGACCCATGGTCAAGCAAGAACGGGAGCGAGCCCGACAGGAGGTAGATGTCAGTGCTTGAACACCCTGTACCGGTACCCTCAGAATTCGGGTAAAATTCGATGTTTTTCTTCGAATTTTCCGCTTTACCCGAGGGTTTAAATCCCTCTCCTGAAAAGCGAGCGGTGATCCCTACGTTACCCTCAGAAAAACAGGAAAATCTGAAGTTTTACCTCAGATTTTCCCCTCTACCACAGGGTTGCGGGGGGGGCAAAACGGAATGGGTAAAAATGCCCACTTGGATCATTCTGACCCGTCAGCACCCGATGACAGGGTTTCTTTATACCTCTCCGTCGTCGAAAACGATGGTAGCCCCGCCCACGTCGATCACGTCGCCGGGCTCGAGCACCTTGGTCTTCACCGGCTGGTTGTTGACGGTCAGGTCACCGGAACCCACGACCGTGTAGGCCTTGCTCTTGGCATCGTAGATCACGGTGGCGTGCTGTTCCTTGACGCTCGGATTACCCACGATGGTCAGGTCCGCATTGCGGCTGCCCCCGATCACGGTCTTGGCCGAGCTCAGAGGCATCACCCGGGTTTGAGCCCTGCCCACCCGCGTCTTCAGGACCTCGAGGGTCGCCGGGCCCCTCTTCTTCTCGAACTTCAGCAGAGAGATCAGCCACAACAGCACAAAGGCCAGCACGAAGGGGATGATCAGTAGCACACCGATCTTGGCCATGGGAAGCCCGAAGACCGTGCTGGAAAAGTAGAAGCGGGTGGCCTGCTGGGACTGACCGCTTTGCTCAACCTGTACCCGCACAAACTTCTTCTCCGCGGGGGCCATAGTGGCTCGGTAGCCGATCAGGTATTCTCCGGCCACCTGTTCGTGGATGCGCTGATATACCCGGGCCAGCTCCTCCTGACTGCGAGCATCGAACACGGTTCCGCCGGTTTCCACGGCTATCGCCTCCAGGTTGGGATCCTTCTGGTCGGCGAAGTTCACGGCGTACACCGAGATCCCCACCTCCTGACAGGCCTGGATCGGCTCGGTGTATCGATAGATCTTATCGCCGAACTCGGGATGGGGATTTCCCGCGTGCTGGAGGTACGGATAGTTCTCCCCGTCGGAGAGGATCACTATGGCTCTACGGCCTCCGATGCCCTCGAAATCCTCGACCGCCAGGGTAAGGGAGGCGTACAGTTCGGTATAGGCCTGCTCCGAATCCGGCCGTTCGATTCCCTCGAGAAAGCCCACGACCAGGCTCTTGTCACCGGAGGGTTCGGCCAGGAGAGTGTAGGAGGTGTTGTAGGAGCCCAGGCCGACGGTGTCCTTGGGTTGGGTCATGCTGCCTAGAAAGGTGCGGACCGCGTTTTTGGCATGGGTGATGCGCATGCGGCTGGTATCTTCGGTGGTGCGTCCCGCCATGGTATCGTACATGCTCCCCGAGTTGTCCAGGAGCAGGAGAAAGGTGATCCCCTCGGCCGAAGCTGCCCGGGGCTTGAACTCGCTCAGACCTTCGATCCTTTCGAATTCTTTCCCATCTGGAGATTCGAAGATGGTAAAGCTGTCCGTTCCCAATCCCTGCACCGGTATCCCCAGATCATCGGTCACGCTCACGTACAGACGGACGGTTTGGCTGAGAAGCAGCCGGGAGGCGTCGATCTGGGATAGCCTCACGTTGTAGCCGAAGGCGGCGGCGGTCACGAACGACAAAACAAACAGCAACGCCGGCATAGATATGATCCTTGTCTTCATCTTCACTTCCCCCCTACTCGTAGCTGTAGAACAGCTTGGCCGAACCGATCTTCAGGACATCCTCGTACTTGAGACGGTGCTCCTTGACCGGTCTGTCGTTTACCAGGACCGGGTATTTCGGTTCCAGATTGGTCAGCAGCGCTTCGCCCTTGCGGAAGCGAATTTGCACCTGGCGATCCGCCAGCTTCTCGTACGGCTCCAGGGTGATTTGGTTGCGCCTGGCCCGGCCTATGCGTATGCGAGCCTCGTTGAGGATGAACTCCTTGCCCTTCAAGCGGCCGTTCAGCACCCTTAGGGTGCCGAAGGCCATGCTGCGCTCGATGATCCCGTAGAACAGGCCAATTGCCAGACCCAGAACGACCAGACCTATAAGCCGGAATGGAAGGAATTCAGGCAGATACAGCCGGGAGTACTCCAGAGCGAAGCCCCCGATCAGTCCTCCGATCAGCCCTCCGATCAGGCCGATGCCCAGCTTCTTTGCGGATGCGGCCCGGATGCCTTCGGCCGCCCCAACGAAGATCCCCAGAAAAGCCCAGCCTATGGCTCGGGCGATGGGCAGCCCAACGGTCTGGAAACTACGGTAGGAGTTCAGGAAAAGTCCGCCAATCAGGAACAGCACCGCCTGTCCGACCAGAAGACCGATGATTCCCCCGATTAGGCCGACGAGCGCTCCGACGACCATGCCTACCAGGATCCTGCTCCCGACCCGGGCGAAGATCCCCGCTGCGGAACCGAAGAAGGCGCCCATAAGCAGGCCCACCGCCGCGCCCAGGACCGCAACAAAGATCAGATAGGAGGGAAAGCGGGCTTGAATCCCTACGATCAGCTCGGTCAGCGGCCAGGCCGCCAATCCGCCCAATATTCCAAGACACAGCAGGATCACTCTTCGTAGTCCTGTAGTCATAGGCACCTCCCGTTTTTTGATTCATTCGATTAACACTTCGAGGTTCTTCGCAGCTTTGTTAAACCGGACAACCACCCGAACTGTTCTGTCTGAGGCGATCGCAACCGGGACGCTGCGGGACAGCTGCTCATCCCGTTTCACCGTCAGCAGATACTCCCCTGGATCGAGGACCAGCTCCCGGATTCCCGTCTCAAGCGGCTCCAGAGCCCCGTAGAATCGCTCCCGTCCACCGCTCAGGTAGGAGGTAGAATCATCCAGCAAAATCTGCAATCCCTCGGCATCGGAATCGATCGCCAAAGTGCCGGGATAGGGGATCAGCTGAACATCGAGCTGCAGGAGCGGCTGGTACGGTTTGATCAGCAGGTTGAAGGTCTGAGGGTAGTAACCGACCCGTTCGAACTTGAAGCGATAACTGGTCCCTGTGGTCAGGGTGGTGGAAATCCTTCGATTCCAGCGGAGCCAGCGCTTGTTGAGAAAGACGAAGAACTCCGTTGTTGCGGTCAGATCCTCACCGCTGCGGATGTCCGATATCGAGTAGCGCACCTCCAGGGGAAGTGCCGGGGTTTGTTCGAGCTGGATCTCCAATCGCTGCCCCGCAGAGGTGTCCAGATGCTGCTTCTGGAGATTTCGGGAGCCGAGGAAGAAGGATTCCCAGTGCAGTTGACCTTCCAGATTCACCTTCAGCCTGTAGCGTCCCGTTTCTAGGTACAGCCTTTCGGACTCCAGAAGATAGCTATCCTCCTGTTCGTCGCTCTGTTTGGCCCGAAAGCGGAAGCCCGCCTCCTCGACCCGGATCAGCTCCCCCTCGGTTTCCCGGTACAACACTCCGGCGACGTAGATATCCTTCGGATCCTTGTAGGTGGCGGGTATCCGGGCCGAAACGACCAGCGATCCGTATCGATCCGGCTGCAGCAGCTCGTAATGATAGCCCTTCAGGTACAGGTAGTACCCGCCTGCGGCCAGCAGGGCGGAGATAAACAAAATCATGAACAGCCAGAACACCCAACCACGTTTTGGTCTGTATATGTCTCCGATCTCTCTGCCCTGAATCACCCGTCTGAGCGCTCTCTTGATCGAAGCGGGATCCCTCCGTTTGATCCTTCTCTCCAGGCGGCGGATGATCTGGCGCAGGTCCTGGAAGCGGCGACGCCGGTTGGGTTTCATGGACCTTGCGATGATATTTGACAAAGCGGGGGCGATCTTAGGATTGATTCTTTTTGGGTGCGTGTATTTACCCTTGTGGATCAGGGCGATGGTTTCCGCGGTGAAGCTGCCGGGGAAGGGAGTTTTGCCGGTGAGCATCTCGTAGAGAACCACCCCCAGAGAGTAGATATCCGCCCTCCGGTCCACGTTCTTGGCATTGTCGATTTGCTCCGGCGGGATGTAGGAGGGTGTGCCCAGAGTCATACCGTCCCGGGTCAATCCTTCCTCGCTGTCCTCCAGAGAGGTGGCGATGCCGAAGTCGACCAGCTTGACCTCCCCCTGATTGGAAATGAGAATGTTGCCGGGCTTCATATCCCGGTGAATCACTCCCTTTTCATGGGCGTGTTGCAGTGCCTTGCACACCTCATAGAAGATCAGGGCGGCGGCTTCATTGGAGAGGTAGCGCTCCCGCTTGATCAGCTGCTCCAGAGATACCCCATCGACGAATTCCTCGGCGATGTAGTAGGAGGAGCCATCCTTGAAGTGGTCATAGACCTGTACGATGTGCTCATTTTTAAAGTCCATCATGATGCGGGCTTCCCTCCGGAAGCGCTCGATGAACTGCGGACCCCCCCGAAGGGTAAGTTTCTTGAGTAGGACGAAGCGCTTCAGGGTGGGGTGCTTGGCCTTATAGACCGCACCCATTCCTCCCTGGGCGATCTTTGAGATAATCGTGTATTTACCGACTTTTCTGCTTTGCTTGGCTGGTTTTTTATTCATCGATCAGCTCTCGAAATGCCTCCCTGTCCAACTCCCGAATATCCCGATCCAGATCGATCTGTCCCCCCGCCGGCAGTACGGCCACCACATAACGATCCGGATCGTGAATCTGTACGTAGCGCTCGTCGGAGCGAAGGTTGTAGCTTCCGTGGACCGGGCGGTGTCCGCCGAAATGGTAGGCGGCCATGGCAGCCTCCGGGCCCAGGTAGTGCTCCAGCATCTGCTGAACGCTTCCCGGCTCCGCTTCGCCGTTGTCCGTCCAGGTCAGGCCGTACACCACCTGCGGCAGCCGGCGGTATTCTATGAGCTCATGCTTGGGGATGAACCAGGCCGGCTCGGCGTGGGAAGCCAAAAAGTTACCGCCCACGGCCAGAATGGGGAAGCTCTTCTCGAATTCGGCGTAGCTGTTGAGGATCTCCTCCCCGTAGAAGTGCTCCATGTAGATCCGCACCATGAGCCCTTCGTTGGCGAATTTGAGGAAGGGATAGTTGCCTCCGCCCTGTTCGTTGGCGATGTTTTCGTGGTTGCCCTTGAGGAAGTGGAAGTGGTTCGGGAACTGCCTTTTGAGGGCCATTACCATCTCCATCACTCCGAGGCTCTCCCTCATCTCCTCATCCATGTGAATGTGTTTCCGATATCCGCCCTTGAACTCCTCCAAGGCCGCCTGCCAGCGCACAGCAGCCCTGCCTTCCGCGTGAAATCCGTCGCCCAGGCAGAGAAGCTGCAGCCTGCCGGCTGCCAATCGATCCACGGCGGCGACGCCCTGCTCGTCCTTGGAGGAGAGTACCGCCAAAACGAGCTCCATGCGAGCATGCAGATCCGGCACCACCACGGTCGGGATTTCCGGATCCAGGTACAACAGGCCACCGGGACGATCCTCCCTGTCCCGGGGCCGGATCTCCTCCGCTTCGCTGTCCAAGACCTGGACGGCAGCCAGGATTTCCTCCTGAAGCTCCGTGGATTCCGGAGGTCCAGTGCGGCCGTAGATTCGCCTCAGCTTGCTGATAAGGTCGGTTGTTGTTGAGGGTTCCAGTTTTAGTTTACTCCAAATCGAGGTCCTTGTTCACCTCGACGAATCCTTCCGCCAGGATCATGGTCGCCTTGGTGATCTGTTCCTCCTGCTCCTCCGGCTCCAGGTCCCCCGTGGTTACGGCGATCTTGAAAATCGGGGAGGAGCTCTGGATGGGTCCGGGAGAGAAGCGCACGGGCTCGCCCACCTGTACGTCGCTCGCCAGCTGGGAGTTCTCCTTGCTGGCCGTTTCCGGCACATCCTGGCGCAGACCGATGCTGGCGTACTGGACTGTGCGTCCCTCCTCTATGACGGGGCCGATGTTCAGCAGTGACCCTGAGTAGGTCATTGCCAGGCAGCCTTGCTCGTCATCCTGATCGAGCTCCTCGACCTCGGCCATGTTCATCTCGGCCAGCTGGTTTTCGAACAGCTCCTTCTTGTCCAGCCAGCCTCTGGCAATCATCTCCACAGATTCCTCGTTGTCCGGCAAGCCTGAGGACTTGGTGATCTGTCGAATATGATCCTGTACTTCCGCGGGAATTTGATCCAGGTACTCGCCCATGGGTTCCTCCTCGTGCTCTAGTGTTGCTAATAGTATAACCCACCTTTTCAAGTTTTTCCCTTGTTTCTTTGCCGGGATTGAGTAGACTTATATCAGGAGGATGAACTATGGAGCCGGATAATCTTCCGCCGGAGGTGTATCTGGAAATCCTGAATGGTGATCGGGAGGGGGAAATGTTTCCCATCACCCGCAAGACCGTCACCATCGGACGGGACGCCCAATGCGACCTCCATCTTGCCGATCCCTACGTTTCCCGAAAGCACTCCCAGATCGTGTTCCGGGGTGATCACTTCACCATGATGGATCTGGGCAGCCTGAACAAAACCCGGGTCAAGGAGAAGGAGTACATTCAGAAGAACCTCAAGGATGGCTATCTGATCACCCTGGGAAAGACGCAGCTGCGTTTCCTCTGGCCGAACGCCAAGGCCTGGCTGGCGGAGCACGGAATCGAGGAGGAACAGGAGGCTGCTGATGAGTGATGAGATTCGAGAGCTCTCGGCCACGGTCCGCTCCCACCTCAAGAAGATCACCCGCAGCTCGGGCCTTCCCGATACCGAGGAGTCCTTCCAAAAGATGGTTGCGGTCTGGTTGGAGAAGAAGAAGATGTTCGAGGGGCAGATCCGGGCTCTGGACATGGAGGAAGTAGATTCCTTTTCCAAGGACGATCCGCGAGGAGCGCTGCTTCTGTCCTACTCAGGTTCGCTGATCAGCCTGGGAACCCTTTCTCCCGGTGGTAGACGGGTGGAGTACGCCAGCATCTCTCTGCGTGCCGATGTGCCCCACCTGGCGGTCACGGAGGGAAGCGCATTGGCTGCGGACATACGCATCGACAGTGAGGCAGAGTTCTCAAGCGGAAAGGTACGCAGCACCTCCAGCCTTCTGAAGATCGCCGTCTGCGGGACTGAGGTGAGCCCGGAGGAGCAGGAGAAGCGCATCCGGGAAGCTACGATCTTTCTGACCAACGGCTTCGTCAAGATCAACAGGACCGTTCTCTCTACGGGGGCGGATCTGCCCGATCAGTTCACCAGCCAGGCGATCATCGCCTACCTGGCCAGGAAAAATGGGCTGACTCAGAAACAGGCCCGCCAGATCACCAGCGACTATCTGACCATGATCGAATCGGGCATGATCCTGGGGGAGCGGGTGCCGCTGGGAAAGATCGGTCGTTTGTTTCTCAAGAAGCGCCCCCCCCGCAAAGCTCGGGTGGTGGTCAATCCGGCCACGGGTAAGGAGATCACCGTTCCCGCCCGTCCGGAGGAGGCGGTTCCCAAGATCTCCTTCAGCCGTTCCATGAAAGAGCGAGCTCGCCAGGTCGAGATGGGATAGACGCTCTGTTTTTCTTTCTCGTGATATCGCTTACACTGTACTCATGAATTGGCAAATCCTTGTGGAAAATTGGCGGGAATTTCTGTTCGGTGGAGGGCTCCTGGCTGGCGCAGTTCTGGTCGGCATCCTCCTGCACCTCCTCCTTTCTCTGATTGCTGGAATCGTACTGCGACGGAGCGAGGAGCGAAATCAAATTGTCCTTCCCTCGGTCATCCGCCACGCACGAGGTCCCCTGCGATTGGGGCTTCCCCTGCTTGCGTTGGTAATCGTGCTTCCCTTTGTCTCCCTCCCGGATCATCTGCAAAATTTGCTGAGGCACGGGATCAGCATTCTCACGATCGTAACAGTCGCCTGGATGGTAGCCCGCTCCGGCTCCGTTTTGGAGGATTACCTGTTCGAGAAATACAGACTCGACGCCGAGGATAATCTCAAAGCCCGCAAAATCCACACTCAAACACGGTATATGAAACGGGTATTCGCCGTTATCGTCGCTGTGATAGCCCTGGCCCTGATCCTGATGAACTTCGATAGGGTCAGACAGCTGGGTACGACCATCCTGGCCTCAGCGGGTATTGTGGGCATCGTACTCGGATTCGCCTCCCAGCGTTCGATCGCCCTGCTGTTCGCCGGATTCCAGGTGGCCTTGACCCAGCCGATCCGTATCGACGATGTAGTGATCGTCGAGAACGAGTGGGGGCGAATCGAGGAGATCACCCTCACCTACGTTGTGGTTCGTATCTGGGACAAGCGCAGACTCGTCGTACCCATCTCCTATTTTATTGAAAAACCCTTCCAGAATTGGACCCGGGTCTCCGCCGATCTGCTTGGTACTGTATATCTGTACTGCGACTACACCGTTCCCGTGCAGTCTATCCGCGATGAGCTGCAAGGCATTCTCGAGCAAAGCGAGGATTGGGACGGGGAGGTCTGTGGGATCCAGGTGACCGATACCAGCGAACATACGATGTCGGTGCGTGCTCTGGTGAGTGCAAGCGATGCCTCCCGTCTTTGGAATCTGCGCTGTCAGGTGCGGGAGCGTTTGATCGATTTCATCCGGAGGGAATTCCCGGAAAGCCTGCCCCGCTTCCGGGCGGAGCTCGGTCAACAGGCGGATACGTCCTGATCCTATATTTCCTGCAACCTTTCGCTTTTTTTCCCTGTCGATTTAGTCGAAAACGGGGAGTTTATCCAATTCACCAATCGGGGGGAGCATCGTCGTGGCCAGAGGAAAGCCGGAAATCGATTCGGAACGCTGCAAGGGATGCGGTCTTTGTGTGAAGGCCTGTCCCGAAGCCATTCTTGAACTGGCGGACGCCTTCAACAACAAGGGTCACCACTACGCCGTCTGCGCGAGTCCCGAACGCTGCACCGCCTGCATGTTCTGCGCCATCATCTGTCCCGATACTGCCATCGAAATCTGGCGCTTCGCCAAGGCCGGTTGAAGGAGGATCGTGTGGCCGACGCCTTATTGATGCGTGGAAACGAGGCGGTAGCAGAAGCTGCAATCATCGCCGGCTGCCGCTACTACTTCGCCTACCCCATCACTCCCCAGAACGAAATCGCAGCCTATATGGCCATGCGCATGCCGGAGGTCGGCGGGACATTCCTGCAGGCGGAGAGCGAGATCGCTTCGATCAACATGGTTTTGGGCGCGGCCGCGGCCGGGGGCAGGACGATGACCTCCTCCAGCTCTCCGGGAATCAGCCTCAAGCAGGAGGGCTTGTCCTATCTTGCGGGGACGGAGCTGCCCGCTGTGGTGGTGAACATGATGAGGGGCGGACCGGGTCTGGGCAACATAGCCGGGGCTCAAGGTGATTATTTCCAGGCCACCAAGGGAGGCGGCCACGGCGACTATCGCATGATCGTCCTGGCCCCCGCCTCTGTACAGGAACTGGCAGATCTGACTGTCACCGCCTTTGACCTCTCCGACCGGTACCGTATCGTCACCATGATATTGGGGGATGGCTATCTGGGTCAAATGTCCGAATCCCTCGTACTGCCCGAGCCTTCTAAGAAAAAATTCGATAAATCCTCCTGGATTCTCGACGGGGCGAAGGGCAGAAAATCCCGCATGATCGCCTCGCTTCGACTCAGCCCGGAGGACGGGGTGGAGCAAATCAACCTCCGGCTTCAGGACAAGTATCGTAAGATCGAAGCCTCTGAGATCCGCTTCGAGTGCTTCCAATGCCAGGATGCCGAGTTCCTCCTTGTAGCCTTCGGGCTGGCCGCCCGGGTGTGCAAGGCCGCGGTCAATCAGCTGCGAGCCGAAGGCTTGAGGGTGGGCCTGTTTCGCCCGATCACGCTGTGGCCCTTTCCCTCAGGGCAGCTGCTGCAACAGGCGGGCCGGACGAAGAAGGTGCTGGTCGTTGAGATGAATGCCGGCCAGATGCTGGAGGATGTCCGCCTGGCCCTGGGGGACAAGGTTCCGATCGAGTTCTACGGACGTATGGGAGCGATGCTCGTAGAGGTGGAAGAGATTGTCAGAAGGATAAAGAGCCATGAGAAGTGATGTAGCGGAAGCCAAACGGGTGTTCTCTAAACCCGAATCTCTAGCCGATGTTCCTACCCACTACTGTCCGGGCTGCGGGCACGGGATCATCCACAGGCTTATGGCCCAGATCATCGATGAGCTGGGCATCCGGGAACGGACGATCGTGATAGCGCCGGTGGGATGCGCGGTTCTGATCTACAACTATTTCAAAACCGACAGTCTGGAAGCCGCCCACGGCCGTGCTCCCGCCGTTGCTACCGGGATAAAACGGGTTCTTCCCGATCGAGTGGTGATCTCCTACCAGGGAGACGGGGACCTGCTGGCCATCGGCACCGCCGAGACGGTGCATACGGCCAACCGGGGAGAGAACATCACCATCCTGTTCGTCAACAACGCCATCTACGGCATGACCGGAGGGCAGATGGCCCCGACCTCGCTGGCGGGACAGAAGACGAAGACCTCTCCCTACGGCCGCAATCCGGCGGATGCGGGAATGCCGATTCGGGCCTGCGAGCTCCTCAACACACTGGAGGCGCCCGTGTTCATCGAACGCTGCTCGGTGCACGACGTGCCCCACATCCTCAAGGCCAAAAGAGCCACGAAGAAGGCGATCGAGAATCAGGTGAAGGGACGGGGCTTCTCCTTCGTCGAGTTTCTCTCCATGTGTCCGACGAACTGGGGCATGAGCTCCCAGGCGGCGGCGGACTGGGTCGGCAGTGAGATGGTAGCCTATTATCCCCTTGGAAATTTCCGGGACAGGTAGAAGGAGAGTCGAGCGATGCGGGAAGAGATCATCTTCGCCGGTTTCGGCGGTCAGGGCATCATCCTCTCCGGCACGATCGTCTGCCTGGCGGCTATGAAGGAGGGGAAAAAGGTCACCCACATTCCCTCCTACGGTGCTGAGATGCGCGGCGGTACGGCCAATTGCTCCGTGGTCATCAGCGACAAGGAGATCGCCTCCCCCCTGGTAGCGCACCCTTCGGTATGCGTGGTAATGAACAAGCCCTCCCTGATCAAGTTCGAAGCGAAGGTCAAGGCTGAGGGAATCCTGCTTTACAATAGCTCCCTGATCGACATCGAGCCCTCCCGCGGGGATATCCGCTGCATCCCGGTGCCGGCCAACGAGATCGCCGAACAGGAGGGCAGTGCCCGTTCGGCCAACATGGTCATGCTCGGTCTGCTGGCCAAGCTAAAGCCCGAGGTCGCGGCTCTGGATTCCATCCAGGCGAGTCTGGATGAGGCCGTCTCTGCCCGGCACAGGAGCCTCAATGAGATCAATAAGCGCTGCCTGGATCGGGGATTTGCCCTCAACGGCGAGGCGAACTAGCTGTTCGTATTGCTACCCCGCTTGCCCCGCCAGTTCCGCCAGCATGGCGTTGGTGCGGCGTCCGTACTCCAGGTAGATCTCCTCCGCCTCCCGGCCGCTGGAGGAGGTGCCCAGATGGATCTGAGCTGTGATGTGGGGCTCTATGGAAAATGCCCCCGTGTAGCCGAGGTCCAGGATGGACTTTAGTATGCGCCGCACCATGCTCTGACCCTCTCCGGGATAGGTGTACTCGATCTCACCCTTCTGGTTTTTCCTGCAGTCCTTGATATGGACGTGTTTGATGAAGGGAAGCGCGGTTTGGTAGAAATCCCAGGTTTCCTCCGGCGGATGTCCTTCGCCAACGGGATTGCCCGTGTCGAAGACGATCTGCAGGTTGGGGCTGTGAACCTCCTCCAGCAAGATCTTCTGGTTCTCCGCACTCATGCCCCCCCAGCCGGAGCAGTTTTCATGAACGAGCACCACCTCCCCATCCGCGGCTATGCGGGCCAGCTCCTTCATGCGCCGGATCGCCTCCTTGCGCCATTGCTCCTCGGGCAAACCGTCGTTGGGGTAGGACATGACCCGAATGAAGCGGGTGCCGAGGCGCCGCATACGGGGAATGGCCGTATTGAGCTCCTCCACATCCACCTGGAAATCCGAGGTGATGGGCCGGGCCCAGTTGGCGATGGCGGAGGCGAAGCAGATCACCTCCATCTGTTCCTCCTGCAGCGTGCGATAGACCAGGTCGAAGGCACCGTCGTCGATGGCGCAGACGTTGCTCTTGCCGATCAGGCGCAGCTCGAGGGTATTCCACCCCAAGGTCCTGTGGATACGGATCTGCTCCGTCAGCTCCGGGGAGCCTTCGTCGGCGATACCGGTAATGGTCATGGCTTGCTTCCTTTCTCGTACACCCGATAGGTTTTTGTTTTTTTCAATCCTAGTTTCAATACCGCGTTGATCATGTTCAGGTTATCCTCGAGGATATAGCTCGCCTCTACCCGTACGCCCCTGGGAGCGAGGGCTTCGAACAGGCTCATGTACAGCAGTACATCGAGTCCCTGCCCGTGGTACTCCGGCAGCACGGCCAGCCCGAAGAGGCGGAAATCCTGAAGGTTTCTTCGTCTCCGCAACAGGGTGATGAAGCCGAAGGGAAAGAGCCTGCCTCGGATCTGCCTGAGGATGATGTTGATGTCGGGAAAGCCCAGACAGTGTCCAACGGGCTGTCCTGCATCTTCCAAGATCCAGATGGCGTCCGGATCGGCGATGGGTCCTAGCTTCTTCAAGGTCGACTGCAACTCTTCCTTGTCGTAAGGCACCCAACCCCAGTTGTCGCGGATCGCCTGATTGGAGATGGTCCAGATCGCCTCGGCGTCCCTGATCAGGTGCTTCATGTCGATGCGGCGGATGCGGATGTCCGGCCTGCGAGTCAGCAACTTTTTCCGAAAGCGGATGAAGCGCTCGGGGATTTGGTAGCCCTGGCGTGCATCCCCCTCGAAGGCCAGCAGGTCCTTGACCTTCCGATATCCCAGATCCTGCAAATACTCGTTGTAGTAGGGGGGATTGTAGGGAGTCATGAAAGTCGCCGGTGAGTCAAAACCTTCGTACAGGGATCCCCAGCATTCGGCTACCGGATTGAGGGGTCCCCGAATCGTATCCATGCCACGCGCGATCAGCCACCCTTCGCTCTCGGCGAACAGCGCCTTCGCTACCTCAGGCCTGCGGACGGATTCGAAGGAGCCGAACATGCCGATATTTGAATTGTAGAAGTCGTTAAATTTATGGTCCACGTAGGCCAGAAGCCTGCCCGCGATCTCTCCCTCAGAGCGGGCCAGGAAGAGGGCGAAGTCCGAGTGGGCCAGGAGCGGATTATTTACGGAGAAGGTTTCCCGTTCCTCCATCCAGATCGGCGGAGACCACAGTGGATCCTGCCGGTAGAGTTTCTCCGGAAAGCGGATGAACTCCCGCAATGCTCTGTTGCTTTCGACTTTCTCGATCGTTACAGCCATATTCAGCCGGCAGTATCTGCGTTCTCCTCAGGGCTCATGTTACCGGGCAGGATTTTATTCTACCGGGTTGCGGCGTTTTTGCCAATCAATAGAGCCCTCCCGCCGCAACCCGTATTTCATTGAATGCTCGGAGTGGGTTATACTAGCGGTGAGGAGTCAGTCATGAAACACAAAGGAACGATTTTTATTGTGTGTGCCGGTCTGTTGTTCGTCGCCTCTGTGTCCCGCGTGGGTGGCTGGGATGAACCCAGGGCGATGCGGCAGCGGCGTCTGGACATGGTGAGCCGTCAGATCGCCGCCCGCGGGGTCAAAGATAGGGCTGTTCTGGAGGCCATGCGCTCTGTTCCCCGCCACCTATTCGTACCCGAGTCGATCCGAGAGCGGGCCTACGACGACTCTCCCCTGCCGATCGGTGAAGGGCAGACCATCTCGCAGCCCTACATCGTGGCTCTGATGACCGAACTTCTCGAGGTAGAACCGGATCATCGGATATTGGAAATCGGTACCGGCTCCGGATATCAGGCGGCGGTGCTCTCCGCTTTGGTCGACCAGGTGTTTTCCATAGAGATCAAGGAGCTCCTGCATCGGCGGGCCAGCCAGGTTCTCGAGCAGCTGGAATACGGCAATGTCCGAACCCGTTACGGGGACGGCTACTACGGCTGGGAGGAGGAGGCTCCTTTCGACGGAATCATGATCACCGCGGCGGTGGATCATGTGCCTCCACCGCTTCTCAGACAGCTGGTCGATGGCGGTAAGCTCGTGCTCCCCCTTGGTCACCCCTTCAGCTATCAGAATCTGGTCGTGGTAACCCGAGAGGGTGAGGACTTTCGGCTTCGCCAGATCATCGGGGTCCTGTTCGTACCGATGACGGGTAAGGCTTTGGAGAAGTACGACTGATGGGCTGCCGACCGGCATGATATTCCCGGCGGTATTCGCGGTTTCTCTGACCTCCCTCTGCTACGAAGTTCTGCTCACCCGCTTCTTCTCCTTCTCCCAGTGGAACCATCTCTCCTTCATGGTCATCAGCATCGTCCTGTTCGGCTTTGGAGCCAGCGGAAGCGTGCTCAGCCTGATGGAACGGCGCATTCCCGGCCTATCTGCCCGCATCCTCGACTCGCATCGCTTTGTGCTGCTACTCCTGCTCTGTTCGTTGACCATCAGCGGATCATTCCTGGCAGTGAAAAACATCCCCCTGGATTACTTCCGGATGGCGCTGGAGTGGCGCCAGGGAGCCTACCTTCTGATCACCTTTCTGCTCCTGCTGGTTCCCTTTTTCTGCGCAGGAAGCGTGATGTCCCTGGCCTTCGCCGGTATGCCGGCTCAGTCCGGATGGATCTATTTTGCCAGTATGCTCGGTTCCGCCGTGGGCGCTCTGCTTCCCGCAGCGCTTCTCCCCTTTCTCGGGGAGGGCAGGATCGTATTGTGCTGCGCCCTGCTTCTGCTACTGCTGATCCCGCTTCGCTGGCAGTCAATCCGGATCCGAGTGCAGCGATGGATCCTGCCGCTCACAGCGGCGCTGTTCCTGCTCACCGGAGCCTTGCTGCTGTATAGGGGAGGCGCGCTGCTCGAAATCCAGCCCTCTCCGTACAAGCTGCTGCCTCAAGTGCTGCAATTTCCCGACACCTCGGTCGGCTCGCGGAGCAACACCATCCGGGGACGCCTGGACATGCTGGAAAGCCCGTATATCCGCTTCGCTCCCGGCCTGAGCCTGAAGTATACCGGAGCTCTTCCCCCGGCCACCTTTCTGGTTCAGGATGGTGACGCCCTGTTCGTGCTCTACGATGTGACCGATGACCGATCCGTGGAGTTCAGTCGCTACCTTCACTCCTATGCAGGCTACGCCCTCCGTTCCCAGCCAAGCCCGAACAAGGTGCTGATCTTTCAGGCAGGTGGGGGCTTGAGCCTGCCCAGCGCCGTGTCCGCCGGCGCCAGGGAAATCACCCTGCTGGTGGAACATCCTGTGGCAGCGAACCTGTACCGGGGCCGGAGTCCCGGAGCCCAACTGCAGTCGAGCCTCAAGGTCGTTGCCGGCAATCCGCGCCGCTATTTGGCCAGGGATGGGCAGCTGTACGATCGCATCCAAGTGGAAGCCTGGGGCCCCTCGGTCCCGGGGATGGCCAGTCTAAATCAGGAGCATCTGCTGACCATGGAAGCGTTCCGCGCCTACCTGGAGCACCTGAAACCCGATGGGATTCTGATCCTGTCCCGGAAACTGCTCCTGCCGCCTTCGGATTCCCTGAAAGTTTTTGCCACTGCTCTCGCCGGCCTCGATGCTCTGGGGATCGAAGAACCGGGTCGGCACATCCTGCTGATCCGCGGCTGGGACAGCTATACTCTGCTGTGTTCCCCCACGCCGGTCGGGCAAGCGGAGGTAGCGGACCTGCGGGAGTTTTGCCGGGCTCTCAACTTCGACCTGGTGTTCTACGAAGGCATACAGCCGGGGGAGGCGAACAGGTTCAACAGCTTCGCCGAACCTTTCCATTTCCGGGAGATCCAAATCCTCTACCGGGCGTTTCAAGAACAAAGGGGAGGGGAATATTTCCGCGACTATTATTTGGACATCAGCCCGGCTCGGGATGACCGGCCCTTCCACAGCCGTTTCACCCGCTGGTCGAAACTGGGTGCTCTGTTCCGCAGCACCGGAAGCCGTTTCTACACGCTGTTTCTGTCCGGGGAAACGGTTGTTCTCGTGGTTCTGGGCATCGCCGGACTGCTCGGAGCGCTGCTGCTGCTCCTGCCCCGGCTGTTTTCAGCTCATCCCGAGCTGCCTCCGGCGGGGGGAGAGGGCGGAATCCGTCCGGCGAGGGCCGTAACCTACTTCCTTGCCGCGGGAGCCGGATTTATGTTCGTGGAGATGGCCTTTCTTCAGAGCTACACATTCGTATTCGGCAATCCGGTGATCGCCTTCACCATTGTATTGGCGGAGCTGCTGGTCCTATCGGGTATCGGCGGGGCTCTATCGGCACGCTGGGTCCTGCGAACCCTGCCGCCCTTGCTGATCGTTTTGCTCGTCTGCGGTCTCGGCCTCCTTGCCTTTTCAGGGCC
Organism: Spirochaetaceae bacterium; assembly: GCA_020353535.1. Taxonomy (GTDB): domain Bacteria; phylum Spirochaetota; class Spirochaetia; order SZUA-6; family DRHE01; genus JAFGQJ01. Next base: position 2,982,689 of record CP070696.1, read on the forward strand.
GTTGATGCAGCTGCTTCTCCGGGCATCCGGACCCGGACAGGCGTTGGGTTCCTTCCTCCTGCTGGCCCCGGTCGCTCTGCTCATGGGCGTGCCCTTCCCGGTCGGTCTGCGTTTGCTGGTTCCCTCCCCCCGCTTCCGTGCCTTCGGCTGGGCGGCGAACGGGGTGGCTTCGGTGCTGGCTTCGATCCTGGCCGTACCTCTGGCCATGACCTGGGGGATCAGCCGCCTGCTTCTATTGGCCGCCTTCAGCTACGCCCTGATGCTCGGAATGTTGCTTCGCCGGAGAACTTTCCCTCTTCCATGATCACCTGCCTTCTGCCCCCCGGAAGGATTATGGTGAGGGTCGGTGCCTTGATCAGCCCGTCCAGATGGATCAGGGCCGGGGCGTCCTCGTCGTAGTTGTAGCCGATGGCCAGATGGCAGGTCCCGCGGACTTTCTCGTCGCAGAGCATGTTCCCCAGAATCGTGGCGGCCGGATTCAGCCCGATGCCCAGTTCCCCCAGATGGCGGGTGTTGCGGGCATACACCTCGCCCTGACCTTGTGGCAGGGAGCCCTCAGCTTCCATGGTGCGGCACTGCTCCTCCGCACGGGTGATGCTGGCCAGCAGAGTCTCTGCCTCTCGTCCACCACGCACCTCTTTGACGAACCCCTTTTTTACCTCCGCCTCGATCACATTTCGCACCAGCATCACCCCATCGGCGGAGGCGACGCTGCCGTCGAACACGATCCTCCCCTCCGCCGTACCTACGGCCGGAGAAATGAACACTTCCCCGGCGGGCAGGTTTCCGCCCAGTCCGGGACGGCTGAAATCACCATCGTCTGCCTTAGCTTTCCGCCCCGCAAGCCCGACGAACAGCTCGGTACCCCGCGGGCTGCGGATTTCGATACCGTCGGCCTCATCCAGGAGAGGCAGCAGCAACCGGCAGTGGCGACGGAGCCTGCCGTAGTCAATAGGTACGGTGGTTTTAAAAATCTCCCGAGTCACCCTGGGTGACCAGAAAGCTCGGATGGATTTCTTTCCATACAACAGATAGTGGAAAACCGAATCGTAGGACCGAACTCCATGGGCGTAGGGAGATTGGACACCCCGGCGATCCTTGCCCAGCTTTTCCTCGCTGATGGAGATGACCACCTCGGGGTTGGCAGCAATGGCCGCGTAGACGCTCTGCTCGGCGAACTCGAGTTGGCTTTTGCGGGGCTGAACGACCATCGTGGGTCGGGCTTCCGCCTCGGCAGCGGCGTTGTACAGAGCTCGGGAAATCACATTCACTTCCTGGGAGCAATTGGTTATGATCAGCACCGTTTCTTGCGGCTGTATACCCAGGCACTCCTTGATGGCGACTTCAGCAGCCCTGTTCAACGCCGAATCGGAGATTGAATAGCGACCCTGCATCGATTGTCAGAGATTGAACAGCCGGATCAGGAACTCCCACCGCAGCAGACCCGTGGAAAACCAGGGCACGTAGGTGATCAGCAGGACAACTGCCAGCAAGGCCAGGAAGAAGGGAATGACGTTTCTATAAATGCGAACCAGCGGCTGGTTGAATCGGTAGGCAGCCAGAAACAGGTTCAGTCCCACCGGGGGAGTCAGATAACCCACACCCAGGTTGGCCAGGAAGATCACCCCCAGATGAACTGGCTCGATGCCGAACGCCGCTCCCATGGGGATTATCAGGGGAACCACCACCAGGATGGCGGAGAAAATGTCCATGAGACAGCCGGTGATGAGGAGGGCCAGGTTCAGCAGGATGAGAAAGACGTACTTCGAGCTGATGTTCGCCTGCACCCAGGCGCTCAGGCGCATCGGCACTTCCGCGTCTACCAGGTAGTAGGACAACCCCTTGGCCGCCGCCAGAATGATCAGTACGCCGCCGACTATGGGGATGCATTTGAGCATGACCCGAGGCAGGTCTTTAAAGGAAAGATCCCGGTGGATCCCAACCTCGATGATCAGTGCGTAGATCACGGCCACCGCGCCGGTTTCCACCAGAGTGAAAAGGCCGCCGAAGTAGCCGAGCAGAATGATCACTGGAAGCAGAATCTCCCAGAAGGAGTCCTTGATGGCCAGGGCGGCTTCTTTAATCTGAAAGGGAACGGGCTTGACCTTGTGGGTCACGGCGGTGAATACTCCGATCCCGCAGATGGTGAGCACCATGAGCAGGCCGGGAATAATCCCTCCTACGAACATGTGCTTGATGTTGATCTGGGCGATCACTCCATAGAGGATGATCGGCAAGCTGGGTGGGAACAGCAGCCCGATACTCCCCGATCCGGTGATCAGGCCGTTGGCAAAATCCGTAGAATAGCGGCCGCTTTCCACCAGGACGTATGCCAGCAGGGCTCCGAGGGCCAGGATGGTGACCCCTGTTGCGCCGGTGAAGGTGGTGAAAAAGGTACAGACCAGGACGGCCATGATGATCAGCCCGCCGGGAAGCCAGCCCAGCCAGGCCCGGAACAATCGCACCAGCCGTTCCCCGGCTTTGCTCTCCGAGAGGATAAAGCCGGCAAAGGTGAACAGCGGTATGGCGGGGATGCTGTAGCCCGTAAGCATCGAGTAGGCTTCGCTGGGAATCACTTCCAGAGCACCGAAGGAACGCACGAACAGCAGGTAGGCTACGCCGCCCAGCACGATGAAAATCGGTGTACCGAAGAAGATGGAGAGGATCACGATGCCCACACCCGCCAGGACGATCCGCTCAGCGATGCGGAAAAAAAGCTCCTGGAGGCTATCCAGCACCATCGGCACCTCGGGCAGAATGGTGTAGAGAATGTTCATTACCGAGCCGAAAGCGATGATCGTTCCCAGGATGCAGCCCAGAGCGGCCAGCACCCGCTGCAGCCCGCGGATCGGGGCGCGGGATACAAAGCGGATGGTGATGAGCAGGTAGCCCAGAGGAATGACGGCAACCGCGATCTGAATGGGTATGAAGGCGATTGTTTTAGTCGGATCGAATCCAATGAGCACGAGAGAGAGCGCGCTCCAGGCCATTGCCGAGGAGATGGTGGTGGAGATAAAGACTGTCACCGTAACGATCCAACTGCGCAGCGATCGGCCTATCAAATCCAGACCGGCGGATAGTGTGATGTGCTTGCCCTCCCGGGAGGTGATGGCCCCGCCCAGGCAGGTCAGCCAGAGCACCAGGTGGTGGGTTAGATCTGCGGAGCTGTGAATGCCGGTTTTGAAGAACAGCCTGGCGACGATCTCCATGGCCGGCAGGACGGCGATCAACAGCAGAACGATGCTGCTGACTCCGTTTTCGAAGTGGAATATCCTCCGCAGGGTTTTATTTTTCGGCAGGATTTGGGAGTCGGCTGAAGCCATACCTGAGAACGCCTTACCTCTGCCTGTACTCCGCGACGATCTGCCTGGCTTCCTCGTACAGATCGCGGGAAATGACATCGCCGATTAAAATATCGAAACCGGTCTCCACCAGCTCTTCCCACTGTTTCTGGGCTGCAGGGGGCACTTCGTGGACGACCAGGCCGTTTTCCTTCATGATTTCCATAGCCTGGTCCTCGACCGCCATGATCTCCGCCTCCAGATCGGCCAAGGCCCGCTGGGTAGCCTCGATGAGTTTCGGGCGGAGGTTCGCCGGAATCCGCCGCCAGCTCTGGTTGGAGATGATCAGACCGGCGGTTAGGGGCGACCAGTTGATATCGGTCATATGGGGGGCCAGGGCGAACCATTGCATGGCTGCCGCGGTCAGGGGAGAGGCGGAGAAGACCTCCACCATGCCGCTCTGCAGAGCCGCGAAGGCGTCGTTGGGCGGCAGAGGAACAATGTGAAATCCCATGGATTTCCAGGCCTGGTCAATCTCAGGGCTGCCCTCCATCACGAAAAACTTCAACTTCTGGAAATCTGCCGGGGTGATCACCTCTTCCTTGGCGAAGAAGCGCAGCCATCCGGACTTGATGATGGCCAGGAAGGTGAATCCCTTGGCTTCCAGCCGCGCCTCCAGCTCCGGACGGAGCTTTTCGAACAGATAGTCCAGCTCCTCGTCGTTCTGGGTCAAAAAGGGCAGTTGATAGACAAGCCAGTCCGGATCGATCTTTCCCAAGCCGGAGCCGGTCATGGCCGCTGCCTGGATCTGGTTGATCCTCATCTTGCGGATCATGTCCGGCTCGTCGCCGGCGATGCCTCCGCCGTAGATCTTCATGGTCACCCTGCCCCCGGAAATTCTCTGCCAATCCAGCGCGATGCGCTTCAGCGCCTTATCCCAGGGTGAACCTTCAGGGGCCACGCTGCCCACCTTTATGACCTGAGCGCCGGCCTGCAAAGCGCAGAACAGGAATCCCACCAGCAGAATCAGCAGAAGTCTAGACACCGACCTTGTTCGAGAGTTCACCATTCATCCCCCTCCTCGAATGCCTCCTCCCCCGGATCGAGGAGAAAGAAATCCTCGATGTGGTCGAGCAGCCAGCGAGCCTTCTCCTGAGCGAGCAAGATCTGGAGGCGATTGTCCGGATTGGTCTCCGGATCGATGGCGATTGCTTGATTGAGCAGCTTGCGAAACTCATCCACATTTTGATTGGCTACGGACACGGTGCTGGCCAGAGCGACGTACGGGGAGGGGGAGAGCCCCCCCGAGTATTCGACCGCTTTCTCGAAATGGTAGCGGGCCTTGTCCTGACTGCCGCCCATGGCTTCGGGCAGGGACCCGTAGATCGAAATCAGGGTGTCGTGGATCATGCCGTTGGAGTACGAATCATCCAGCTCGAGCGCTCTGTTCAACAGGGCGATCGGTTTGGGAAGGCCGAGCAGCAGCTCCATATCAAAGGTGTCCGTGGAGAAAGCCCCCAGCCAGGAAGCGGAGGTCCAGAAAAGAAAGGGGACATCATCGACAACTGTGGGCGCCAGGGCTTGTTCCAGCTCATTGTTTTTCAAGCGCTCTCCGAACCCGGGATAGCGCAGTTCCATGGCCCGCAACAGATACGCTCGACCCCTGAGATACAACTTTTTGGCTCGCATCAGCATCAGCTGCTGCTGTTCGTACTCGCTTTCCGGCAGCATCCCCGCCGGGGTTTGTACAAAGGCGTTGGCGTACATGGTGAATATGCTGCCTGTGGTCAGAAGAAGATCCTCGTTCTCCGGTGTCTGTTCGAGCAGCGACTCGTAGAGTTTCATGGCAAAGGGCAGGGCATCGGCGACCAGCTGCGGATCTTCTTCACCAGTAAAAACCGTACCGTCCCCTGAGGAGAGGGTTTTGGCTACCATGTTCACAGCCAGCTTATTGATCGAACAGGAGGTCAGGAACACTGCGACTATGGACAGCAGCACCGTCACACCGCGTTTGTGCATATTCGAGATTGTGCCATGAACGCTAGAGCTATTGCAATAGATTTTTCACTGTATCACAATCAGATAAACTTTATTGACGCGTCCGGCGCGAGGGGATTAGGATAATCGAGTGCAGATCTTGCTGGTAGGAATTGACAGAGATACCGCCCAAATTCAGGCGGGAGAGGCGGATCAATTCCTGTTTGCCGAGAATGTCCAGGAGGCGGTCAATTTACTCCTTCACATCGATGTGGATGTCGTGGTCCTTGACTGCAGCAGGCGTCCGGACGGAGAACTCGAGCATAGAGTCCGCAGGCTCAAAGCTAAGACGGACCAGCCGATCGTCGCTCTGGTGGGGGACGCGGCAGGCGGATCCCGTGCACTCTCGGCGGGGGCTCAGGATTTCCTGATCCCGGAGCTGATCAGCGGGGACCTGTTGCAGCGCGTCGCGCGCTATGCATTTCAGCTGCATTCGACCTCCCGGTCGTTGGCGATCCTTTCGCAGGAGATCGAACGGCTGAAGAGCGGCGAGAATCCCTTTTTCTCCTTTTTTATGCACTCCCCTGTAGGTATGCTTCTCATGGACCTGGAGGGGTGCTGTATACGCAGCAATACCGCGCTGCAAACAATACTCGGGCACTCGGCCGAAGAGCTGCAGGGTATGAAACTCTCGCTATTCGTCCACGTCGACGACGCACCGAAGTACGTTGCGAATTTTAAGGATCTCCAGGACGGCAGGGTCGGTTTTTTTGAGACGGAGACCCGTTTCCAGCGCAGCGATGGAAAGACGTCCTGGTGGCGCCTGACCCTGTCCGTGCTTCGTTCTCGATCCGGCGAGGTTCAGTTCCTCTTCGGACTGGTCAAGGACATCAGTCAATGGAAGAGAAGTGAAGTTGATCTGCAGAAGGCAAAAGAGCTTGCCGAAGCCATGGCCCGTACCAAGGGCGAGTTTTTGGCGAACATGAGTCACGAGATCCGCACGCCGATTCATACCATAACCGGAATGACCGAGCTTCTGCTGGACACGGATCTGGATATGGAGCAGAGCGAATACGCCGAACAGGTCCGCTTCTCCGCGGATGTGCTTCTCAGTTTGGTCAACGACATTCTTGACTATTCCAAGATCGAGGCGGGCAAACTCACCCTGGAAGAAATAGATTTCGATCTCTACGAGATGCTCGAGAAGGCCGTGGATCTGGTGATCCTCGAGGCTCACAAGAAGAACCTGGAGGTGATTCTCAAAGTTACCCCCGGGGTTCCGCACCGCCTGCGGGGCGACCCGGCCCGGCTGCGTCAAATCGTGGTCAACCTGTTCAACAATGCCGTAAAGTTTACCAGGGCGGGAGAGATAGAGATCTCAGTGGAGGAGATCGAGAGCGAGGCTTCACAATACACTCTGAAATTCCTGGTCCGGGACACCGGGCTGGGCATCAGCAAAGATAGGATGACCCGCTTGTTCCAGTCCTTCTCCCAGGCCGATTCCTCCACAACCAGGAAATTCGGCGGCACCGGACTCGGACTCTCCATTTCCAAGAGTCTGGCGGAAATGATGAACGGCTCCATCGGTGTTGAAAGCGAAGAGGGCGTCGGCTCGACTTTCTGGTTCACCGTGCCGTTGAAAACCCAGGAACGGGCGGATCAGTTCGCCTATCTGCCTCCCGATTTTTTTTCAGGTTTACGGATGCTCGTGGTCGATGATAACGCGTCGGCCCGGGAGGTCTTGAGAAGCTATCTGGAGCAATGGGGCTGCCGCATCGACCAGGCCGAACGGGGCGAAGAGGCTCTGGCCATGATGCGCCGTTCCGTCGGAAGCGGGGAGGATCCGTACGGCCTGGTTTTGGTGGATCGGCGCATGCCCGGAATCGACGGCTGGCAGATGGCCAGCGAGGCAACCTCCGACCCGCTGCTTGCAGGGATGAAGCTGATTCTGCTTACTCCTGAAGGATTGGGAAGCGGGGAGGCCAAGATGAAACTTCTCAAATGGTTCCACGGCTATCTGGGCAAACCCGTGAAGCGGGGAGCCCTGCTGGCGGAGGTATTCAGGGTTCTGACCCTCGAGTATGAACCGGAACTGGCGGAGTTGGAGCCGGTGGAAGAGCTGGAGCCGGCGGAAGGGCTTGCGCTGATCCCTGAGCGAGACCTTGCGAGAGAAGAGCATCGGGGAGCTCGTGTGCTGGTGGTAGAGGACCATGAGGTCAATCAGCAGCTGTTTAGGACGATTCTCGAAAAGCTGGGCCATCAGGTATTTTTGGCCGGGGATGGTATTCAAGCCGTTGAGGCGGCCGAGAAGGGGAGCTTCGACCTGATCTTCATGGATATTCAGATGCCGAATATGAATGGCTATGACGCCGCCAGAAAGCTGCGGGAGATGGGTGTGAAGGTTCCGATCATAGCGGTTACGGCCAGCGCGCTGCGGGAGGAGCAGAGCAAAGCCATCGCCGCCGGCATGAACCACTGTCTGACCAAACCTTTCAAGAAGCGGGATCTGGTTCCTGTTCTCGAGCAATGGTTGCCGACCACGCCTCGGTTTGAGGGAGCGGATATTCTCGATTTTCAGAAAGCAGCAGAGGCGTTCATGGGCAGGGTTGACGTGGTTCGTGATACCCTGGCTTCGTTTTTAAGGACTGTAGAAGATCAGATCAGCGGCATCGCGGCTGCACTGAAGGCGGGAGAACTCAAGGTGGTGCAGCGGGAAGCTCACTCGATGAGAGGAGGAGCCTTGAACCTGACCGCCGCTGCTCTGGGGCAGGCTGCCCATAAGCTGGAGGATACGGCCGGGGCCGGAGACGGCGACGCAGCTATGGCGGCTTTTACGACCGTGCGGGAGGAGTTCGAAAGACTAAAGACCGTAGCCGCCTCCTACCTTTCCTGAACCGGCGCGTGCGGCCTCGGAGAACCCCGGTCAGGCGGGATCGTGTAGGCTCGCCGCTGTCAGGATAATGCCGACGGGACAATGATCTGAGCCCATGATCCGGGGCAGGATGAAGGCGCTCTCCAAAGCTGGACGCAAACGTTTGGAAATGCAGAAGTAATCGATCCGCCATCCGACGTTCCTTTCCCTCGCCCGGGTTGCCATGCTCCACCAGGTGTAGTGTCCACCTTCCTTGCAGAACTCCCGAAAGGTATCGATGAATCCGGCCGCCAGATGTTCGCCGAATCCACGGCGTTCCTCGTCGGTGAATCCAGCGTTCAGCCTGTTGGCTTTGGGATGGGTCAGGTCGATCTCTTGATGGGCCACGTTCAGATCCCCGCAGAATACCACGGGTTTGCTCTGCTCCAGATGCAGGAGATAGGCCCGGAAGTCCCGATCCCACTGCTGCCGGTATGGCAATCGCAGGAGCCCCCGCTGGGCGTTCGGCGTATATACGTTGACAAGGTGAAAATCTGGAAATGTGAGGGTGAGCAGGCGGCCCTCCCCATCGTGTTCGTTTTTTCCCATGCCCAGGCGTACCTGATGGGCCTCGACTTTCGAGAAGCAGACGGTGCCGGAGTAGCCGGCTCTGTCCGCGGGATTCCAATACTGGAAGGAAAACTGTGGCAGAATCGGGCCGACTTGTTCGGGCCGAGCCCGAGTTTCCTGCAGACAGAGAATATCCGGGCGTTCATCCGCCAGGAAGGTGAAACCGTCCTTTCGCAGCAGCGCCCGCAGGCCGTTGACGTTCCATGACAGCAGCTTCATCGTAGGTTTTTTGCTACTCCCCTCTTGTATATCAAAAATATATTGACAATCATATATAGTAATTCTATAATAATTTGTGGCATGAGAAAAAGAATGATCTTAACCTACATAATCGGTGCCGCGATTGGCGCCCTGGCCGGTTTTCTGTACTACCGATTCATAGGCTGCAGAACCGGAACCTGTCCGCTCACCTCCACACTGTACGGCTCCGTCCTCTATGGGATGGTCTTAGGATCGCTGCTCGGCGGATTGGTGTTGGCTCGCTGAGCTCGGGACCAGCTCTTTTTTGAGACTGTACACCGTACCCGGAATCCTGTCGATGAAAATAAATTTTTGCGCTTTTTCTCTGAATCTTGTATCATTAGGTCGAGGAGGAGAGATATGCCGGTCACCCAGTTAAAAGAGTTTCTCGACAAGAACAAGGTCAAGTACGTATCGATTCGTCATTCCACCGCCTACACGGCCCAGGAGATCGCTGCCTCGGCCCATGTGAAGGGAAGGAGCATGGCCAAGACCGTGATCGTGAAGATCGACGGGAAGATTGCTATGGCGGTGCTGCCCGCCAAGTACCAGATCGATCTGGACAGCTTGAAGAAATCCTGCAAAGCCGCTGCCGTGGAATTGGCAAGGGAGGAGGAGTTCTCTCACCTGTTTCAGGGTTGTGAGACCGGTGCCATGCCGCCCTTCGGAAATATCTACGGCTTTCCCGTGTACGCGGATGAAACTCTGAAAAAGGATGAGGAAATCGCCTTTAACGCCTGCTCCCACACCGAGCTGATACAGATTCCCTACAAGGATTTCGAGCGACTGGCCAAGCCGAAGTTCTGCAAATTCTCAGTGCTTTTGTAAAAGCAGCTGCCGTTTCCGTACGAAATCTATCCTCAGCGGGCAATAGCCGCACCTTTGAATCTTCGCTATACTCCTGAAGCATGAGAGAGAACAAAGCGCAGCGTAAGAATGCGGAACTGCAAAATCTCACAAGCGTGGAGAAACCCGCTGGGATTTTCCGCACCACCCTATCCTTCAATGAGCAGAGCATGCTCTGCCATTTCAAATTGACCCGGGGTTCGGCGATCCCACTCCACAACCACGAAGCCGTTCAGCACGGATATGTACTTTCCGGTAAGCTCCGTTTCCTCCTGCACGAAGGCGAGAGCTTCGTCGCCACTGCCGGTATGAGCTACGCCTTCGATCCCTGGGAGCACCACGGGGCTGAGGTGTTGGAGGACAGCGAGGTGTTGGAGTTCTTCACTCCGATGCGGCCCGAATATGCGGACAATTGACGCGTGCGGGTGACCTGAGGCACAGCAATGAAGAAGGTTGCCATAGGCTGTGATCCCAACGCAGCTGCGTTGAAGCAGATCATCTGTCAGCATCTCCAGGAGCTCGGCTACGAATATGAAGACTACGGCAGTGAGGACACAGTGTACGCCAATGTGGCGATCCAAGTTGCCGAAGCGGTAGCCCGCGGGGATCACGACCGCGGCATCCTGATCTGCGGAACCGGGATCGGAGTGTGCATCGCCGCCAACAAGGTGCCCGGCGCCTATGCCGCACTGTGCAGCGATGCTTATTCGGCCGAGAGGGCCCGGAAGAGCAACAACGCCAATATCATGACCATGGGCTCTCAGGTGATCGGGCCGGAGCTGGCCAAGACTCTGGTGACCATCTGGATGCGATCGGAGTACACTCCCGGCGGCCGCTCCGAACCCAAGGTGCGCCGGATCGTCGACTACGACAAAGCCCGCGGCCGGGAAAGCGCCCGGGATGAATAAAAACCGGGCAGCCCGCGTCCAAAGTCCCGAAGCCGTCGGTATGGAACGCCAAGACAGGTACTTCCTGAGTTACCGGCAGATCCACGAAACCGTACAACAGCTGGCCCGGCGGATCGAGGCCACGGGCTTTGATCCGGATGTGATCGTCGCCATCGGTACGGGGGGCTTCATCCCTGCTCGGATACTCAAGACCTTCATCAATCGACCCATCTATACCGTGGGCATCTCCTACTACGGGCTGGACAATGTTCCCAAGGCGACTCCCCAGACCATTCAGTGGATCGACGAGGTGGAGAGGAAGCTGGCGGGCAAGCGGGTACTCCTGGTCGACGAGGTTGATGATTCCCGGGTGACCCTCGAGTACTGCCTGAAGGAGCTTCTCAGCCACGGACCGACGGAGATTGCGGTCATGGTTTTGCACAACAAGAACAAGGAAAAACGGGGAAAACTACCGCCGGAGATACGACACTACTTCGCCGGCCGGGAGATGGAGGACCGCTGGATCTGCTATCCCTGGGATGCCGAGGATATCCTATTTCACGAAGACCGGGCCAGGGCAATGGAGTGACGGTGGTGCAGAAGAAGGTCAAGGAAAGGCCGGCTCTGCAAGGGATTGACGTCGAAGCGCAGGAGGTGGGACGTACAGCTGCAGTCCGAACAGCCGAAACGGGGCGTATGCCCGGCGGCAAGCCGGCTGACATCCCGGGCCAGGGAGCATTCCAGGTTTTGCCGGCAGCGGATGGGCAGGCTGGTGATATCCCCTGTTTCGGCCCCGTCGAGCAGATAGTCGATATGCCAATGCAGTTTTTTCCTTTTGCGGTGATGACGCGCGATCCGGGCGCTCAAGTTTAGCATCCCGGAACCGACATACACGTACCAACCGGACTCGAACTGGATTTCTCCCAGCGATCCCACCCGTAGGGTCGATCGCCGCTTCACCTCAATGACCAGCAGATACGCACCTCTGTCTTCATGCGCTGCGTAAACCGCTTCCAGGTCAAGGGGAACTTCGGACCTCTTGACCCCGGCAGAGCCACCCTTCGCGGTTCGAATGGATACCACTCCCATTCAGATCCCGCCTTTGAGATCGATGAGCTTGCTAACAACGGCTGGATCGGTATGCAGGTTGGGCACGAAGCGGTTCGGACGGCTCGGAATGAAAGCTGGCTGAAGACCGCGGGAACGATCGAACAGCTTGAGGCTTGGAGCTGTCAACGGGTGGCTTTAACTCCGCCCCCGGCCCCGGCTCTCTTCACCTCCGCCTCAACGGCAGCCTGGTTGACCATGGTGATGTCACCGGGAATCTCCTGAACCAGCATTCCGTGAGCCGCACCCCAGTTGACCGCGGTCTCCAGATCCTTTCCCTTCAGGATAGCCGCAAGCACACCGGAGGCGAAGGAATCCCCCCCGCCGGTGCGATCCCGAATCGGCACATTCTCCCGAACCGGTGCCGTGTACCAGGTATCCGACTTCGTGTCGTAGAGCACCGCGGCCCAGCTGATCAGGTCGGCGTTATGGGCACCCCGCCATTGGGTGCCGATCAAGCTGAGATTGGGGAAATCCTTTGCCACCCTTTTAATCGTCTCCTGATATGCGGGAAGCCAGTCATCGAAGCCGGCTCCCTTTTTCGATTTTGTATCGTAACCCAGGGCATCGGAGAGATCCGAGTCGTTTCCCACCAGGAAACCGAGGTAGGGGGCGAGTTGCTGATTGATGGCTCGGGCCTTGCCCTTGTCAGGCTCTACCTTGGAGCGGTAGTTCAAGTCCGCCGCAACGAAGGTGCCGTGTTCGGCAGCTTTACGTGCCGCTTCGATGGCCAGCTCCGCTGTCCGCGCTCCGATCAGCGTGAAGATGCCGCCAGTGTTGAATACCCGCACGCCCTGTTCGCCGAACAATTCGTCGAAGTCGAAATCGCCGGGCTCGAGCTGCGTGGCCGGGCTGTGAGCCCGGTAGTAGGTTGTGTTGGAGGGGATGACCCCTGCACCGTTGTAGGTGAAGTTTATCCCGTTGTGCAAGCCCCCCTTCTGGTTCGTGGAGTAGCGGCTGCCGTCGTTCTTCGTATTCCACCAGAGAATCCTGCTTACATCCACTCCCGCCTCCCGCATCTGGTTGCGGATATTTTCGCCGATCGGATCGTCAACCAGGGCGGTGAGCACGGCGCTGCGGAGCCCGAAGGTGTAGGCCAGACCGCAGGCTACGTTGGTTTCCCCCCCGCCTTGGAACACCCGAATGCTGTCCCGCATCCGTGCGGTAGGTACGTCCCGAGGATCGATGCGCAGCATCACCTCCCCAATGGAAATCCCGTCGTACCGGCACCTGTCTTGAGATTTGATCTCCTGATAGCTTATTATTTTCGCCATATCACCGTCTCCCTCCTGCTTGTTGTCTTTACATTATTGGAATTGGACCGGGTTATCAAGGTTTGATTTTTATTGACGATTCCACAAAACATTCATATGTTTATGACTGACCGTTCAGTCATTTTATAGGATGCCGTAAATGGATCGGACAGCCATGCCCGAAGTTCAGGATCTCAAGAAAGAAAAAAAGCGGAAAGCCATCATCCGGGCATCTCTGCGGGTGTTTTCCCGTAAAGGCTATGAAACCTCGGCTCTGGAGGAAGTAGCCCGAGAAGCCAGTTTGGCAAAAGGTACTCTCTACCTGTACTTCAAGGACAAAGAGGATCTGTACTTTCAGGTGATGCTCAACGTTTTAGAGCGTCTGGAGTCCTACGTAGCCAGACAAATCCTTCAAGTGGAAGATCCACTTGAAAAAATGAAGGCGGTGGCCCGGGCTCAGATCAATTTTCTCGCCAACAATCCGAACTATTTTCGCCTGTTTCAGGTAGCCTTCACGCCGGAGATGGCTACCATTCACAAGCAGCTTCTCGAACCCCTCTTCGAAAAACGCCGGCGCCTCAGTGAGTTTCTTCATGGTCTGGTGGAGGAGGGAAAGCGACAAAAAAAGATCCGGGGTGACATAGATACCCGTGACGTAGTGTTGAGTTATATGGGAATGGTCAATCAGGCAGTGCAGTCAGCCTGTCTGGCCCGGATGGGCAAAATTCCCCCGGAAGAGCGAAGAGTCTCACCCGCGCAGAAGGCCGAGGCCATCATGAAGATTCTGGTTCAGGGAATTGCGGCCGGATCGGAAGGAGGAAGCAGCAAATGAGACAACTGGCAGCGGTGGTTGTACTGCTCTTGATGATGATTGGCACGGCCGGGGGTGAGAGCTATCGTTTCACTCTGGAGGAGGCAATCGCCTACGGCCTGGCCAAAAGCACCACGATTCAGTCGAAGAAGCTGGCAGTGGCTGTCGCCCAAACCGATCTGGCAGCCGCCAAGGCGGGGTATTATCCGTCCCTGTCCGCCGGGGCGGGCTGGACCCACCTGTTCGAGCAGTCCGGGCCTCCCTATTTTTCCGGCAGTGATACGGTGGGAGTCAGTCTTGAAGTGGGCCAAAGTGTGTACACCTTCGGGAAGCTCAAAAACGGAGTCAAGCTGGCCGAGGAGGGACTGGCCCAAGCCGTGCTGGACCTGGAGGAGGAAGCTCGCAAAACGATCGTCCTGATCAAAAACGCCTTCTACGCATACCTGCTGGCCCTTGACGTGCAGGCGATCAACCAGGGGACTCTGGAGAGCAAGGAAGAGGCTCTGGAGGTGGCCCGCCAGCGCTACGACGCCGGATTGGTGGCGGACTTCGAGGTGCTGAAGGCCGAGTCGGATCTGGAGAGCTTCAAGGCCACGGTTATTTCGGCGGACAACGGAGTGGCGATCGCCCTGCTCAACGTGAAGAACGTCCTGGGGATCGAAGAGGAAGGGTTCGAGTTCGAGCTTGTTGGCGGGCTGGAACCAATCGCTGTACAGATCGATCGGGAGGCTCTGATCCAGAAGGCTCTGAGCGGCAAGTACGATCTGCAGAGCTTCCGAAAGCGTATGGATATAACCGCTGCCCAGGAGAAACTCAACCGCAGCTTTCGATTGCCCACGCTGGTGGGATGGGCGCGCTTCAGCGTGCAGAGCGGATTTGACGCTATTACAGGAGAGAACGATTACAGCTTCGATGCCTGGGGATTTGGTCCTGAGGCCTTCAGCATGGGCCTGAACCTGAGCGTGCCCATTTCTGGATTTTTCCCATGGAGCGGGGAGAACGCTGCCGTCAAGAAATCCCAGATCCAGAGTGAGGACTTGCGGCTGCAATACGACGCTCTGCAGGCGAGCATCCGCATCGCCGTGGAAAGCAGCATCTTGAAGATCGCCGAGGAGAGGGCCAAGATAGCTTCGGGTAGGAAGAGCGTGGAGCTGGCCCAAAAGCTCTACGATTCCGCCGTGGAGCAGTACGAGGGCGGCTATATCTCCAGCGTCGAATTGAAGGACGCCCAACTGGGATTGAATGCCGCCAGACTGGCCCAGTCCCAGGCGATCTATAACTACAACCGCAATATCCTCGACCTCATGGAGGTGGTCGGGGTAGCGGATTTCTAATTCGATCATTCGGGGGAAGGGAATATGAAAAAGGGAGTTCGCATAACTATAATCCTCGTCGTGGTGGCGGCAATCGTGGTCGTGGGCGGATATCTGGGCTACACCCGCTTCACGGGTCAGGGGGATGAGGGCCCCGGAGCGGGTTTCCTTTTCTTCAGACCGGGTTCCGGCGGCCGGCGTCCCGGCGGCCGGGATCCAGGCGGAGCTGAAGGCAATCCGGAGGAAACATTTTCGGTGCCCGTGGCCGTCACAACGGCCAGGCGGGAGAACGCACGGGAAACCCTCACCCTGTATGGATCCGTATTTGCCGAAAAGGAAGTCGGCATTCTGACCACGGTGACCGGAAAGATCACTGCGATCCAGGTGGAAGAGGGGGATATCGTCCAAAAGGACCAGGTCCTGGCCGTGATCGACAGGGATCAGGCGGGCTTGAAGTTCGCCCCTGTTGAGGTGAAATCCACGATCGCCGGAGTTGTCAAGTCCGTTCTCACCCAGGAGGGGGCGACCGCCAATCCGGGGGTACCCCTTTTTCAGGTTGTGGTCATGGACGTGGTCGACGTGGTTGTCGATGTGCCGGAAAAGAGGATCGGCCAGGTGCGGGTAGGGCTGCCCGTGGAGATCTCGGTAATCTCCTATCCGGACCGATTGTTTTATGGAACCATCGACAGACTAAAGCCCGTGGTGGATCCCGATTCGCGATCCCTGGAGACCCGGATCCGGGTGACCAACCGCGGCTATCAGCTGAAGCCGGGTATGTTCGCCGAAGCGAGCATCATCCTGCGTCAGCGGGAGAATGCTGTAACCGTGCCACTGGCAGCGCTGGTGAACAAGGATGGGCAGCGAGTCGCCTTCATCATCGAGCAGGATGTGGCCAGGGAGGTCAAGCCGGAGATCTCCTTTGTGGAGGGTGAGCGGGCGGTCGTCGACTCAGGCATCGCCGAGGGCGATCTGGTGGTGGTGATCGGTCAGCAGAGTTTGAGCGGCGGGGATGCGGTCACCGTGGTGGAGGTAAAGGAATGAAAATAACCGATCTTTCGGTCAAACGTCCGGTCACTGCCACGGTATTCTACCTGGCGCTGATCGTGCTGGGAGTGTTCTCTTTGGGCAGGCTGGCCATCGATCTGATACCGGATATCTCCTTTCCCGTCATCGTCATCTATTCCACTTATCCGGGGGTATCCCCCGAGGAGGTAGAGGAAAACCTCACGAAGGTGATCGAGAACACAGCCTCCTCTGCCAGCCGTATAGAGAAGGTGAGCAGCACTTCCCGGGAGGGTACCTCGGTCGTTGTTGTGGAGTATCAGTGGGGGACTGATCTGGCCGAGGCATCCAACGATCTGCGGGAGCGTCTGGATCTCATTCGGGATTTCATTCCCGAGGATGCCTCCCAGCCCGTTCTGTTCAAGTTCGATCCCTCGATGACGCCGATCATGGTGCTGTCCCTCGAGGGACGCCGAGACCTGGAAAGTCTTCGTTTCATAGCGGAAAACACGATTCAGACCTCTTTGGAACAGATCGACGGCGTGGCCAGTGTTTCCGTGGAAGGTGGCCTGCAGAAGCAGATCCACATCGATCTGGACAGGACGCTGTTGGCCTCCTACGGCCTGTCCATCGACCGGATCGTCAACGCGGTTCGGGGGGAAAATCTGAATGTCACGGGCGGTGCGGTGACCGAGGGCGCACGGAAGTACTCCCTGCGAACCATTGGACGCCTGGACGATCTCGTCGAGATCCGTTCGATTATAGTCGGGAACAAGAACGGCAAACCCGTGTATCTGGAGAATGTGGCTGCTGTGTACAGCGGTTATGTTGATGACGAGATGGATGTGAAGGTGGATCGCAATGAGGCTATCATCCTGCACGTCCAGAAGCAGTCCGGCACCAATACGGTGCTCATCTCCAACCGTGTTCAGGAGAGGATCGACACGATCAAGCGTTCGCTCCCGGAGGATGTCAGACTGGTGGAGTTGTTCGTCTCCGCCGAATTCATCAACAACGCGATCACCAACGTATGGCGGGTCGCCCTGCTGGGCGGGGCTCTAGCGATTTTCATACTCCTCATATTCCTGCGCAACCTGCCCACCACCCTGATCGTAGCCGTCTCCATCCCCCTGTCTATCATCATCACGATTATCGCCATGTACTTCTTCAACCTGACCCTGAACATGCTCTCCCTTGGAGGCCTGGCCTTGGGAATCGGAATGCTGGTGGATAACTCCATCGTCATTATAGAAAACATCTTCCGCTACAGGGAGAGCGGAGCCAAAGCAGGAGAGGCAGCCCGGCACGGATCTCAGGAGATGGCCAATGCCATCATCGCCTCCACGCTGACAACGGTGGCGGTGTTCCTGCCTCTTGTGCTGTTCATCCGCGGCTTGGCCAGGGAGCTGTTCCGCGACCTGGCTTTTACCGTGACCTTCTCCCTGCTCGCCTCCCTGCTGGTGGCCTTGACCGTGATTCCCATGCTCTCCAGCAGGATTCGCAAAGTGGCGATCAAGAAGAAGTCCAACACTCTCCTGGACGTGGAGGAAGAGCTAAAAGGCCGTGGATCGGCCCTTCGTCTCCTGGACCGGATCTACGGGGCATCCTTGAGCTGGGCTTTGCGGCACAAGGCTCTGGTTCTGATCGTGATTGTCCTCCTGTTCGCAGGCAGTCTGGCCATGATACCCCGGGTCGGAGTGGAGCTGTTCCCCGAATCGGACCAGGGCATGATCATGATGGATATCGAAACCGCGGTAGGTTCGGATATCGACACGACCCGGGAAGCGGTGGAAAAGATCTACGGTCTTGTGGAAGAAAACGTCCCGGAGAGGAAAGTTTCGGTGGTCCTGTCTGGTGTTTCCGGCGGATTCTTCTCCACCACTGCATCCAACCGAGGTTCCATCCAGATCGCCCTCGAGGAACTGGAGGACCGGGATCGGTCGGACCGGGAAATCATCGACAGCTTACGTCCGCTGGTCGCCCAGGTTCCCGGAGCCGAGGTACGCTTCTCCTCTGGATTCGGACCTGGAGGCGGAGGCGGGATGTCCGGAGGTTTGACGGTTTCTATCCGGGGGAATGATCTGGAGAAGGGCAAGGGGCTGGCGCTCAGGATCGAAGATATCATGAACAGTGTGGAAGCGATCCAGGACGCCCAGGTTTCCAGAGAGGAGGGATTACCCGAGTACCGCATCCGGGTGGATCGAAACCGGGTCGCCCAGTATGGATTGACCACGGCTCAGGTGGGTACCACCATCAAGAGGGCCTTTGCCGGGGAGACGGTGGCCACGGTTCTGTACGAAGGCGATGAGGTGGACGTGCGGGTGCGCTTCCGACCGGAGGATCGGGTTTCGGTCGGGGACATCGATCAGATCTCCGTGAGCTCTCCTTTGGGCTTCTCCGTTCCCCTTGCCAACCTGGTGGAGGTGGAAAAGGCCTACGGACCTGTGAGCATAGCCCGGGAGAACCAACAAAGGGTGATCGATATCAATGCCCGGGTTACGGGGGATGTCCGCACGGCGGTGAACACCCTTAAAGAGCAGGTGGATCAGCTCGCCATCCCGGCGGGATTTTCCGTAGTCTACGGCGGGTCCTGGGAGGACATCCAGGCGGTAATCAAGGATCTGGTCCTGGTCCTGATCCTCTCCGTTGCCCTGATCTACTTCATCATGGCGGCCCAGTTCGAGAGCTTCCGGGATCCCTTCATCATCATGTTCACCCTGCCCATGACCTTCGTGGGGGTGATCTGGATCCACCTGCTGACCGGGACGATTTTCAGTGCCTTTTCCGGAATCGGCCTTTTAATGCTGGTGGGAATCGTGGTGAACAACGGTATCATCCTGGTGGACTACACGAACCTGCTGCGCAAGCGGGATTACGACCTGACCCGGGCCGTTGTGGCCGCTGGAAGGATCCGTCTGCGGCCGATTCTGATGACCATGTTGACCACCGTTCTGGCGCTGATGCCCATGGCCTTCTTCGGCGGTTCCGGCTCGGAACTGCGCAAGCCCATGGCCCTGACCGTGACAGGAGGATTGCTGGTATCCACGGTGTTCACCTTGATCCTTATTCCCGTTCTCTACCATCTGTTCGAAGGAAGCCGGGAAAAACGCCGCCTGCGCCGGTTGGCTGAAGGCGGGGACCAGACGCAGTTGGTTGCCATAGCGCAAACAGCCGAACAGCCCGCTGAGAGGGAGGCGATCCGTGGATAAGGTGGCAGTATATATCTTCTACGACCGGGCAATCGACGAAGAGGTGCTCGATGTACTGACCTCCTGCTGTGTGGAAAACTACACCCGCTGGCACGACGTCAGCGGGGTAGGCACTACCGGTCCCCACCTGGGGGATCACGTCTGGCCCGCGCTGAACAACGTGATGATGGCTGTAGTCCCTTCCGAACGAATGCCTGAGATTTTGGACAGAGTCCGGGAGCTCCAGGAGGATTTCCCCTTTACCGGTCTTCGTGCCGTGGTGCTTCCGGTTCTCGACATGGTGTAGAACAGCCGAAGCCTTGACTTCCGGCCGCCCTGGGCGGTAAGCTTGTCAGCCAATACCCGGAAATCGACAGAAGTAATCACATATACTTTTCATGGAACCGAAGTGAGGAGGAGTGCAGGTGGACATTAGCAGCGATATGCTGAACAGTGAAAATCGAAAGAAGTTGGAAGCCCTCGAGAATCCGGCGATCCTCGAGATTACCGAGAAGTACCTCAAAATACTCAAACCAGAAAAAGTCACGGTGATCAGTGACGATCCCGAGGATATCCGCTACGTCCGCAGACTTGCTCTTCAAAACCGGGAAGAGGAGAAGCTGGCCATGGAAGGGCACACCATTCACTACGACGGCTACCACGACCAGGCCAGGGACAAGCAGAATACCCGCGTGCTGGTAACACCGGGGATGACGATGAGTAAAGTCATCAACACCGTCCCGAGGGAGCAGGGACTGGAGGAGGTGCTGGAGATCATGGACGGGGCCATGGCCGGCAAAGAAGCGCTGGTGCGGTTTTTCTCTCTCGGCCCCCTCGACTCCCGTTTCACCATTCTGGCCTTCCAGATCACAGATTCCGCCTACGTTGCCCACAGCGAGGATATCCTCTACCGCGCAGGCTACGAGCAGTTCAAACAACGCAAGGGCTCGCCGGATTTTTTCACCTTCATTCATTCGGCGGGTGCGGTGGATGATCGTAACAATACGAAGAACGTAGACCAACGCAGGATCTACATCGATGTGGTCGGCAATCAGGTGTTGACAGTCAACAACCAGTACGCCGGCAACAGCCTGGGTCTGAAGAAACTGGCTCTCCGGCTGGCCGTCTACAAAGCCAACCACGAAGACTGGCTGGCGGAACATATGTTCCTCCTGGCGGCCAAACCGGAGGGCAAGAACCGACTCACCTATTTTGCCGGGGCCTTTCCGAGCGCCTGCGGCAAGACCTCTACGGCGATGATGCCCGGTCAGCTGATCCTCGGCGATGACATCGCCTATATCCGCTCCGGTTCCGACGGCCGGGCTTACGGCGTCAATATAGAGCAGGGAATTTTCGGGATCATCATGGACGTCAATCCGGTGGACGATCCGGTGATCTACGATGCTCTCACCACGCCCCGGGAGCTGATCTTCTCCAATGTGCTTATTCACGAAGGGAGGGCTTACTGGCTGAACATGGGGCAGGATCTTCCCAGCCAAGGGCGCAATCACTACAGCGATCATTGGAAGCTGGGAGTCAAAGATGAGGCCGGCAACGTGGTTGACCACTGCCACAAGAACGCCCGCTACACGATCCGTATCTCCGAGCTTGCCAATGCCGACCCCAAGCTTCACGATCCGGAAGGAGTGCCCATTGAAGGAGTGATCTACGGCGGCCGGGATTCCGATACCTCCGTTCCCGTGTATCAGAGTCTGGACTGGGTGCACGGGGTGGTGATCGGTGCCACGTTGGAATCGGAGACCACTTTCGCCACCCTGGGCAAGGGAGGCGTGCGGGCTTTCAGCCCGATGGCCAATCTCGACTTCCTGGTCGTCCCCCTGGGCCGCTACATCCGGAATCATATTGACTTCGGCCGCAGGCTGAGCAAGACGCCGCTGGTTTTTGCTACCAACTATTTCCTGAAGAAGGATGGCAACTTTCTCAACGAAAAGGTCGACAAGAAGGTCTGGCTGCTCTGGATGGAGGGCAGGGTGCACGGCGAATACGATGCTATAGAAACCCCGATCGGCTACATTCCCAAGTACCAGGACCTGCGATCCCTGTTCGGGCAGGTTTTCAAGCGCGATTACACAACTCAGGAGTACGAGGATCAGTTTTCGATTCGCATCGACAAATTCCTCGAGAAGATCGAACGGATGGAGAAAATCTACGCGGAGGAACAGGAAGTACCGGGGGATTTCAGCGGCTACCTGGAGACGCTCAAGAATCGATTGACCGAGGCCAGGAAGCGCTACGACTCCGGGGTTGTTGCCCCCGCCTCTTTCGCCGGCTGACCGCGGCAACAGTAATCTATCGGTTGATCTCCAGTTCCCGGATGAGTTTGAGCAGCATCGCAGCCCGATCGGACTGCTCCATTGCTGTACGCCAGGCCTTGCGAAGTTCGCTGTTCTCCCGTCCGCCGATCTTGGCCAGATTCACCAGGGTGTCGTAGCGATCACCGGGTTGGCCTTTCAGAATTCCGTACAGCAGGGCTTTGAGATTCTCGAGTTGCTCCACAAAGGCATCAGCCAGAGTTCTGGCCTGGCTGTCCGCCCGGGCCAGTATATCCGAGATCCGTTTTTGTCGGAGTCTTGCCCCCAGCACCTGACCCTTGACCTCTTGAATTGCCGCGCGTAACTCCCCCTGGGGACCCAGAGTCGATTCGAGCTCGGCAATTTTTCTGTCCCCTTCGCTGAGAAAGAGAAAGGCATCGGTATAGGCGTGGCGGTTCTCCTCTTTGAAGAACTCTCCGTTCAGGTAGATTAGCTTCAGAGACCTGGAGAGGGGAGTGAAGATAATCTTCAGGAAACCCTTAACGAGTGAAAGGGAAAGCTCGTGCCGAACCGGCGTATCGGGGCCAAATTTGTCCGCCCGGTAGTTCTCCAAACCGGGCAGCGATTTTACCCCCAGAAAGTGCAGGCTCTGGGACAACAGAGCACTGCGTTTGCGGATCAGATAAAAATCCAGATAACGGTGGTGCACCCACTGACGCCAGAAGTCTTTGTAAAAAGAGTACCAATCCGCAATCGATGATCGGGGTGACGGATAGTACTCCGGATCCCCGGAAAGCAGGCGCAGTAGGCCGTGCAGGGGAACCCGATCGTGGAACCTGCGAATTCCGGACAGGGCGGAATGCATCCCGGACATATCCTCCGTCAGCTGATTTTCCAGGTCGAACTCCTGATCCTCCAGACGCTCTTGATGAAGAAAGAGAAAAAGATCGTAGAGGGCTTGGGCCGAGGGGGGGATGCGCAGCGGTTCGAGGCATTCGGCAAGTTCTTTAAGCGGTTTCATCAGATCCGGGAACTCCGCCGTGGGTAGCTCGCCTTCCTGAAAGGCAGACAGCAGATCATCGAAGGGATGGCAGCTGAAGGCGTGGAGACAGAAAAAAGCTCCGGCATCACGGTCGATTTGCTGCCTGCTGGCCTGTGGGATCGTGTGGATCAGCTCATCAAAGCGCTGGAGCATGAGGGTTCGGACCTGTTTCTCCTCGCTAAAACTGCCACTCTCCCAGATGGCCTGAGGATCGGATTCCTCTATCAACCGCTCCTGGAAATCCCTCAGATCGTTGCGAGCCAGAAAAGCGACGAACTCTCTGCGGCGCTGACTCATAACTTCCTGCAGCGGCCTGTACATTCTGCGGGCGTGGGATTTTAGCAGCCGTAGTTCGTTGTACATCCCTTCCTGGAATCGGCCCGAGGAAATCAGGCCGGGATTGCTGTTCTCGATCTCGGAACTGAGGCGTTTCAGAAAACGTTCGCGAAGCAGGACTCCCCGGTCCTTTCTAGAGAACAGGGATCGGAAAAAGAAGATGATCCGTTCCAGCAGATTCAGACTGGCCAGTTCCTCCTCGGGAATAAAAAATGATTGCCGGTCCTCCTGCGATTGCAGCGGCTCCGAGTAGACCGGCACAACGCTCTGAATGCGTACCAGAAGGGCTCGGCGTTCCTGGTCGTCGAGCTCGCGTACCAAATGTTCAAACACGGCCGGATCATCCATCGTACTGGTTGCATGTTAGTCGCACAGTGCCGACGGGTCAATCCACAGATATCGAACGACGCGATTTACTGCGAAATCGCCTGCCCTTTTTGTTGGCGGGTAGAAAGTTGGAGGTATTGACGAATGGAACTTAGATGGGGGTATCATTATCCCGAACAGGTTGCATATGCGATATCACAAAGTCGAGCAGTGGGAGAGCAAGCTCAAACGGGTGTTTGACCGTGTCGATGACTACCTGGAGGAGAAATATGGCCGCAAATACCCCCTGCACCCCGCGCGCCCGTCGCGTGGAGCGACCTCCAGCAAATCCCACGACGGGCTGTTCAATATCGGCGCCAGTTTTTCGGCCGGATTCGGCTCCAAGCGTGGGCCCGGCTACGTTGTAGAGGTCCGCATGGTCACCCTGACCCGGGTACCTCAGTTCATCCGCGACCAGATCGAGCAGGAGGCTGTGGAGCGGCTGCGGGAGGAGCTGCCCAAGGAGTTCCCGGATCGGGAGTTGAAAGTAGAGAGGGACGGACCGGTGTACAAGATCTACGGTGATCTGCGCTTCGAGACCAGGTCTTGAAATAAACAAACCCTTTCTCTAATATAGGTGAATCTCACCGCCCCCCTGTAACCGCGTGCGCCCGGTGTTTGACGGGGGTATCAAAGCACAAGCGGAGGAAAACAAGTGAACTATTTTCTGACAGAAGAACAACAGATGATCAAAGAGCTGGCCGCCAAGATTGCCAAAGAAAAAGTGGAGCCCATCGCATTGGAGTACGATGAAAACGGTACCTTCCCCTGGGATATCGTGGAACTCCTCGCCAAAGCCGACCTGTTCAGGGTGTTTATCCCGGAGGAGTACGAAGGTTTGGGCGGCGGTATCATGGAGATGAGCCTGGTTGTGGAGGAGCTGTCCAAAGCCTGCGGAGGGATCGCCCTGGCCTACGCAGCCTCCGGTCTGGGTACCATCCCGATCATCCTCTTCGGAACCGAGGAACAGAAGAAGAAATACCTGCCCCGCCTGGCCGGCGGCGAGATTTTGGCAGCCTTCGCCCTCACCGAGCCGGATGCGGGAAGTGATGCCGCGGCGGTGAAGACCAAGGCGGTGCCTGAGGGAGACAACTACGTGCTCAACGGCACCAAGCAGTGGATAACGAACGGAGGGGAGGCGTTCATCTACACGGTGATCGCCCTTACCGATCCGACCCGAGGTCCCAGAGGCGCCTCCGCAGTCCTGGTGGAGAAAGATACTCCGGGATTCGAGTTCGGAAAGAAAGAGGATAAGATGGGGATCCGGGCCTCCGCCACCCGGGAGCTGATCTTCAGTGACTGCAAGGTCCCGAAGACGAATCTACTCGGCCGGGAAGGGGCCGGTTTTCTGGTGGCTATGAAAACCTTCGATCAATCCCGGCCCGGAGTCGCCGCCCAGGCCGTGGGCATCGCCCAGGGAGCCCTGGACCATGCGGTGGCCTATTCTCAGGAACGGAAGCAGTTCGGCAAGCCCGTGTCCGCCTTCCAGGGGGTGCAGTTCATGCTGGCCGACATGGCCACCCAGGTGGAGGCGGCCCGTGCCCTTACCTACGCCGCGGCCCGAACCATAGACGCGGGAGCGAGAAACGTCTCCCGGATTTCCGCCATGGCCAAGGTGTTCGCCTCGGACACGGCCATGAAGGTCACCACCGACGCGGTGCAGGTCTACGGAGGCTACGGGTATATGAAGGAGTACCCTGTGGAGAAGATGATGCGGGACGCAAAGATCACTCAGATCTACGAGGGTACGAATCAGATTCAAAGAGAGGTCATTGCACTTCAGCTGATCAAAGAAAGTCTGCAAAAGAAGGAGTAGGTTTACGTTTTGAAGATTGTCGTCTGTATTAAACAGGTACCGGATACGACCAACGTACGTATCAATCCGGAGACCAACACCCTGATGAGGGAGGGCGTGGAGTCCATCATCAATCCCTTCGACATGTACGCCCTGGAGGAGGGGATTCGGCTGAAAGAGAAGCACGGTGGCAGCGTTATTGCCCTATCCATGGGACCCCCGCAGGTGGAAAGTGCCCTGCGGGAAGCCATCAGCCTGGGCGTGGACGAGGCAATTCTTCTGTCCGATCGCGCCTTTGCCGGGGCGGATACCCTGGCCACGGCCTATACCCTGGCCCGGGGAATCAAGAAAATCGGCAAGGTGGATGTGATCCTGATGGGCCGTCAGGCCATAGACGGGGACACCGGGCAGGTCGGGCCGGGCGTGGCCGAGAACCTGGGACTGCCCCACGTAACCGAGATCCGGAAGATCGAGCAGATCGATGAAGACAGAACCATTGTGGTCGAGCGTCTGCTGGAGGATGGCTATGTCCGTTTGAAGTCGAAACTGCCCATCCTGTTGACGGTGGTGAAGGAGATCAACGAGCCTCGCCTGCCCTCCCTGAAGGGGAAGATGGCCGCCAAGAAGGCGGAGATCCGGAGCTGGACCCACGAGGACATCGATTTGGATCCACAACGGATCGGACTGACCGGCTCACCAACCCAGGTCATGAAGATCTTTACGCCGCCGAAACCGGCGGGCGGAAAGATCTTCGAAGGGGATGTGCAGCAAGCCGTCACCAATCTGTTGGCGGAGCTCCGCGCCGCCGGAATACCGATCGGGCAGCAGAAAGGGGAAGGATAGAGGCATGGCTGAACCGATACAGATAATCCTTGACAAGTGCGTGGGCTGCGGCTTGTGCGTCAAGGTCTGCGCCTACGATGCGGTAGCAATGGTAGAAAAAAAGGCGGTGCTGAACGAACGCTGCACCGTGTGCGGTGCCTGTGTCAGCGCGTGCAAGTATGACGCCATCGTCATCGAAAGGCGGCCCTTCAAGGGTCAGGACATCGAGAACTACGCGGGTATCTGCCTGTTCGCCGAACACCGCCACGGCGAGCTATCCTCCGTGGTCTACGAGATCATCGGAGCGGCCCGGGAGCTTAAATCAAGCCTGGACAAGAAAATCAGCGCCATCGTTCTCGGAGACAAGGTACGGGGCATGGCGGAGGAGCTCGTCTCCTACGGCGTGGATGAGGTCTGGATGATGGAAGATCCGGCCATAGGGGATTTCAACGAGGAGATACAGGCCGACCTGGTAGCCAAGATCCTGCTCGACAAGAAGCCGGAGATATTCTTGGGCGGTGGTACGATCATCGGCCGTTCCCTGCTGCCCCGGGTGGCGGCCCGGATATTAACGGGATTGACCGCCGATTGCACCGAACTGTCCATCGACGGGGAGAACAAACTGCTCAAACAGACCAGGCCTGCCTTCGGCGGCAACATTATGGCTACGATTCTCTGCAACAGCCATAGGCCCCAGATGGCTACGGTCCGACACAAGGTGATGAAAGCAGCCGAGGCGCTTCAGGCCCACGAGGGACAGATTCTGGAATTGAGCTACCCCATACTCAAACCCAGGGTAGAGGTGCTGGAGTTCGTTCCGGAAGAGATGGATACGGTCAACCTGGCCGACGCCGATTTCATCGTTTCCGGCGGTCGGGGTTTGAAGGATCCCAAGAACTTCGCGCTCATCGAAGAGTTGGCAAAAGCGATAGGTGGGGCGGTCGGCGCCTCCCGCGCCGCTGTGGATGCCGGCTGGATCCCCTATTCCCATCAGGTCGGACAGACGGGAAAAACGGTGAATCCGACGATTTACGTGGCCTGCGGAATCAGCGGTGCCATCCAGCACCTGGCCGGCATGAAGGGCTCGGATATCATTGTGGCCATCAACAACGATGCCAGCGCTCCCATCTTCAATGTAGCCCACTATGGGATCGTGGGCAGTCTTTTCGAGGTGGTGCCGGAGCTGGTCAAACAGATCAAGGATTAGAGCGTTACTAGATCAACAGGCGGCCGAGCTCTTTGAGCTCGGGCATCCTCTCGTAGACCGGGCGAACGTCCGCATGGTCCTTTTTATCCTCTTCCACGGCCTTCACGTACAGAGCGTTTATCAGATCCGAGAAAACGCCTAGATTGGCGGGGAAGTTGTTGATCGCCATGTCGAGGAGGATCTTGTCTTCCCCGGGTTTCCCGCGGCTGAACATCGTATCGGTGCCGCCGGCCAGAAGCTCCCGCAGACGGGGCATGACCTCCACCTTGGCATGGTGCACGAAGGTGGCCGCCGCATGGATCTGTTCGTACAGCTCCTTGTACGGATACCCCTGAATCTTGTAGAAGTCGGTTTTCTCGGTAAGCCGAGCCAGGGCGTCCCAGGTACCTCTGGGTACTTTCATGAGCAGCAGGGGCTTGCGCATGTAGCGGTTGTTCAGATTTTGGTGGTAGTGATCGCGTATCTTATCGACGATCTTGAAGATCTCTTCGTTGCGTACTGAAGACATGGCAACCTCCCGACAGACGAATCATGCTATTACACAGTCGGATAGCAGGTCAAGCTCCTTTCGGGATATCTGCAGACCCCCTCCTCCTTGACAGGTCTGCCGCCGTTGTGGTATCGCTTGGAGCTACGCACCATGGACTCCGAGCAGAAAACTTCCGGCCAACTGCTTCCCGTTCTCGCCGCTCTGGGGGCCATGCTGTTCTGGGGGTTATCCTTCGTCAGCTCCAAGGCGATCCTCAACACGGGATATCCTCCCATGACCATGGTGTTCCTGAGGTTTCTAATCGCCTCCCTCGTCTTGATTCCACTGCAGCGCCGCCTCGATCCGGAGTTCAGACTGCAGAAGCAGGATCGCCTGTTCCTGCTGCTCAGCGCACTGTTCGGAATTTTCTTCTATTTTCTCTGCGAGTCTAGGGGCATCAAATACACTTCCGCCTCCAACGCCGCTCTGATCACGGCGATCATTCCGGCGCTGACCGTGGCGGCGGAGTACCTTCTGTTCAGGAACTCGATCCGCTGGTTTCAGGGCACCGGCATCGCGCTGTCGATCGTGGGAGTATACTTCGTGGTACAGAGAACACCGGGGCACTACGACAGCGCATTGCTCGGCAATCTGCTCATGTTCGGCGCCTGCCTTTCCTGGGTTGCCTACAACATGTTCAGCAAGAACCTGCACAAGGGCTTGCGGGGAATCAATCTTATTACCTTTCAATCCGTGATCGGTATGATTCTCCTTCTACCGGTCGCCCTCAGCGAGGCTCGAAGCTGGAGCTTCGGCAGCCTAACGGTATGGTTGAACCTCGTCTATCTGGGAGTGATCTGTACGGCTTTGAGTTTTTTCCTCTACCTCTACGCCCTGGCCAAACTCGGTCCGGTACGAGTTACCTCCTTCATCAATCTTCTGCCGGTGGTCAGTGTGGTGGGAGGGATGGCGATCCTGGGGGAGAGGCTGCTTCTCGCCCAGATGATAGGCGGTGGGGTGATCATCTTCGGTGTTTTTCTGGTCAACAGGCCGGGCAGAGCCAGAGTCCCCGCAAGGGGATAGGGGAGTTAATTCAGGTATGGGTAGAATCATCCTCATTCTTGGAGGCGCCCGCAGCGGCAAGAGCGGATTCGCACAAACCATGGCCTCCCGGCTGTGCACCATCGACTCGGCCTCCCCCGCAACTGACGACACCGCGCTCACCTCCGGCGAACGAGCCGGAGGCGAGCGCGTGACCTACCTGGCAACGGCCACTGTAAAAGATGAGGAAATGGAGCTCCGTATCGCCCGCCACCGACAGAGCCGTCCGGCGGATTGGCGAACAGTGGAGGAGCCGCATAGGGTCGCCCGCGCCCTGTCCCGGGAAACCTCAGCGGTGGTGGTCGTCGATTGTCTGACCCTGCTGATCAGCAACCTCCTGCTGGAGCAGGGAGCGGATCAGCCCGACCGTCTGCCCCAACTGGACAAGCTGGAGGCGGTGGTGATGCGGGAGATCGAGGACATCCTCCGGCAGGCCCGCCGTATCCGGGCCCGGGTTCTGCTGATCTCCAACGAAGTTGGGTTGTCCGTCGTGCCCCCCACCCCGCTTGGTCGTGCCTTCAGGGACATCGCCGGGCGGGTCAATCAGCGTGTGGCTGCGGAAGCCGAGGAGGTATACTTCCTCCTGGCCGGGTTGGCTCAAAAATTGAAGTGAGGCAGGAATGGACTTTTTACTTGCCCTGCGTTTTCTGTCGATTCTGCCCGTCCCCGGCAGGGTCGAGGCAACGGACCGGCGGCTGGGGCGTTCCACGGCCTGGTATCCGCTGGTCGGGGTGCTCCTCGGCACCCTCCTGTTCGGCTGTGCCTATCTGTGCACCCGGCTGTGGTCCGTTCTACCGGCCGCCTTCCTCTGTCTGGCTGTCTGGACGCTTTTCACAAGGGGGCTGCACCTGGACGGTCTGGCCGACACCTTCGACGGTCTAGGGGGAGGCGCGAATCCGGACAGTCGACTTGCCATCATGAAGGACAGCCGAGTCGGGGTGTTCGGAGTCGTAGCCCTGATCATCGTCCTGATAGGGAAATTCGCCCTGCTCAGCGAGTTGATCGGCGTGTACCGGATCCGAGGGTTGATTTTGATACCCGTTTTGGGACGCTGGGCCATGCTGCTGCTCATCTTCACTTTTCCCGCCGCCAGCAAGAGCGGACTCGGCCATGGTGTCAAGCGGCACTGTCGCCTGCCTCAGTTCATCCTGGGTACCGTTGTTGCTGTGGCTTGCGCCTGGCTGCTCCTGGGCCTTTGGGGCCTGGTCGCTCTGGCCGTCGTGGCCGGGATCGGTGCCGCCTTTGGCCTGCTGTTCGTCACAAAGCTGGGCGGCTGCACCGGGGACAGCTACGGAGCGGTTTGTGAAATCTCCGAGGTTGTTTCTCTGGCCGCTGTAGCGATTCTGATACACCTGCGGATGCCATCATGGTCCTTTCCGTACCTTCCTACGTGATCCCGGGAACCTATGGGGAAAACGTCGTCTTCCTGGCCGGCCGCTCCGAAATACAGGCGATAGAGTTTCTGTTCTACACCTTCGACGCTGAGAGCCGGGACCTGTTCACCCGGGAGAAACCACTGATCGCCTCCTACTGGCAACGGTTCAGTTATGCCGTACACATGCCCGATCGCCTGCTGCCTGAGCATGAACTGTTGATCGAGCTCACACGGGATCTGTGCGACCGTTACATACTCCATCCTCCGCCGGGCGACCTGGACGGATTTCAGCGTCTACTGACGGATTGGCAGAGTCGCTACGGCCGGGTGTTTTTGATCGAGAATCTCATTGCCGGAGATTTTGCCCTCGCAGCCGAACTGATGGCCGGGTTTCCCCTGTGCTGTGATACGGGACACCTGCTGAAAAACGGAAGCGCTGTGTCAGGATTTCTCCGCAGGTTCGGCCCGCGCATCGAGGAGATCCATCTGCACGGCGTGGTAGCCGGGATGGACCATCGCGCCTTTGCCGCCAGGGAATCCTGGTTTCAAAGGATCCTGCCCTTCCTGAAGACCTTCGCGGGCGTCCTGAATCTCGAAGTTTTTTCCATAGAAGAGGTAAACGAACTGATCGCTGCCCTGGGCGAGGCCGGAGTACTGCCGCAGAGGAGGAACTGACATGGATTTCTACGAAAGTATCAGCGCCTACTACGATCTGATTTTCCCCGTGGACCCGCAAACCACCGCTTTTCTATCTTCCAGAGTCCGGCCGCACTCCCTCATTCTGGACATTGCCTGCGGTACCGGCGGCTATTCGATAGCCCTGGCCGAACAGGGGCACAGGGTGACTGGAGTCGATCTTGATCGGGCCATGATCGATGCTGCCCGCGGTAAGCTCCTGGAGCGCGAACTGGAGGTGGAATTCCGGGTCTTGGACATGCTGGCCATGACAGCATCCCTCTCTGCGGGCTTCGATCTGGCCTTCTGCATCGGCAACTCTCTCGTGCACCTGGAATCGGAGGAACAGATCCGGCAGCTGCTCGGCGACTGCCGCTTTCTGCTCCGGCCGGGGGGCACGCTCATCGTGCAGATCATCAACTACGACCGGATCCTGGCAGAAGGTCTGACCAGCCTGCCTACCCTGCACGATGAGGCTGCCGGCCTGGAGTTCCTGCGCAGCTACGACCTGGATCCGAAGGGGGGTGTGGTGATTTTTAGTACCGAGTTGCGGATCGGCACGGGGGCGAAGCGGCGGGTGATCCACAACCGCATTCCACTCCGGATTCTTACAAGAGATCGGCTGCTGGAGCTCGCCGGGGCTGCCGGTTTTCAGGATTTCGAGCTGTTCGGGAGCTTCGGCGCTCAGCCTCTGAGCCTCCAATCACTGCCCCTCATCCTCTGCGCCCGCAGCGGCTGACTCATGACTTTTTACTCGCGCTGGAACGACAGGGGCGGCTTTGCCGAGGTACTTCGGCTGGCTGCGCCGCTTATCTTGAGCACCGGTTCCCTGGCGGTCCAGGAGTTTATCGACCGTATGTTTCTGAGCTGGTACTCTCCGCAGGCCATCGCCGCCTCGATGCCCTCCGGGATACTGTACTTCACCATCCTCAGCCTTTTCCTGGGGACGGCCAGCTACGTGAATACCTTTGTGGCCCAGTACCATGGAGCGGCTCAACCCGGGCGGATCGGTCCCGCTCTCTGGCAGGGCTTCTACGTATCACTGGCCGGAGGCCTGCTGATTGTCCTGCTCGCGCCCCTCTCTACGCCGCTGTTCAACTGGATCGGCCATCCCCCGGAGGTTCGTCTGCTCGAAGCCCGCTACTTCCGGGTTCTCTGCTACGGATCGATCTTCCCGATCGCCAATTCCGCGGTGTCCTCCTTTTTCACCGGGCGGGGAAAACCCTGGCCGGTAATGTGGGTGCACATGCTGGCCACTGCCCTGAACATCGTCTTGAACTACCTCCTGATCTTCGGCAGATACGGTTTTCCCGAATTGGGCATTACCGGTGCCGCAATATCCACGGTGCTTTCCGGAGTCGTATCCTTCCTGGTTTTCTGCGTGCTGATCTTGAGGCGGAAGCACAACCAGTTATACGCCACCGCTTCCGGTTGGCGGCCGAATCCCGAGCTGATGGCTCGCATCCTGCGCTTCGGAATACCAAGCGGTGTGCAGTTCTTTATCGACATTTTCGGCTTTACCGTGTTCATCCTGTTGATCGGACGCATTGGCATGGTGGAGCTGGCCGCCACCAATATCGCCTTCAACATAAATTCCCTGGCCTTCATGCCGATGATCGGTCTGGGCATGGCCGTCTCCATCCTGGTCGGCCAGTACGTCGGGGAGGGGCGGGTGGAGCTGGCCAGCCGCAGCACCTACTCCGGATTCGCCATCTGCATCATCTACATGGGAATCATCGCCCTGAGCTACCTGCTGGTTCCTGATTTTTATATCGGGTTCTTCGCCGCCAAATCGGCCCCGGGAACCTTTGAGGATATTCGCCGGACTGCCGTGGTGCTGCTGCGCTTCGTGGCGGTGTACTCGATTTTCGACACGATGAATATCGTGTTCGCTTCGGGGATCAAGGGTGCGGGGGACACCCGCTTCGTGATGATCATGATCCTGATCATGTCCACTGGGATCCTCGTGGTGCCCACCTTCCTCTCCCTGATCGTCTTCCGGGCCGGAATCTACACGGCCTGGATCTTTGTCACCGCCTACGTAATCGTTCTCGGTTTCGGTTTTCTGCTTCGTTTCCTCCAGGGAAAATGGAAATCCATGCGAGTGATTTGACACCTGCGGGTCATACGATTTGACCTCTCATGGAACGCCGCTCTATACTGAACTCTACAGGGGGTAGGCGATATGACTCGATGGTGCGGCGCAGCGCTTGTGTTTCTGGCATCGCTATTAGCTTTCGTGACGGTGAATCCACTGTCCGGCCAGGACCTGGCTGCCTCGGCCGCCACGGCCGAAGGATACGAAGGTCTTCAGTATAATCCGGCTGCTTTGGCTGCGGGGCGCTCCCTGGGCGCCGGATTCGGCACGATCTTCGCCGACTCCGACACATTCAGCCTGTCCGCCACCCTGACTGACAGCCTGCGCCTGGATTATCAGCGGGATGGAGCCGAAGAAGAACTGAGTCTGGCCTGCGGCCTGGCTTTTCCCCGGGAGTCGGCCTTCCATCTGGGCGTGAGTGCGGCTGCGGATCTGTTCGATTTTCAGTGGTCCCAGGTCGATCTGGGCACGGGTCTGCTCTGGTATCCCCATCGCTATCTGGCTTTTGCCGCAACCCAGGAACACCTTCTCGACACCCCATCCCGCAGGTATGTGTTCGGTATCGGTCTGCGCCCACTGACCGATCGGCTTACCCTGTTCGGGGACGTTATCTTTCCCCACAATTTCTCCTCAATGGATACGGCGCTGGGCATACGGGTGGAGCCGCTGGATGGACAGCGGGTAGGCTTCCGGATGGAAAACGGATTTCAGGACTTCGTTGCCGTGATGTCACTCACAGCGAATGCCCTGAGCCTCGATCTTTCCGCAGCCGGAGATCTGGACTTCAACGAGGTACGCTTCGGCGCGGGCCTTCGCTACGATCTGCTGCCCTCCCCCTCTGTGTTGGAGTTTAGCCCAAAGGTTTATCACATTCCGTTCAGCAAACCGATCGATCCCACCTCCGGGCAGAGGGACAGCCTCTACAACCTGGACAGCCTGGTGACGAGTTTGTACCGGCTGGCCGAGCAGCCGCGGCTTGAGACTCTGGTCCTGAGCTTCGAAGCCACGACGGTGCTTTCGATCGACGTTCTTGAAGAACTTGTAGAGGTTTTCGCCTACTTGAAGAGCAGGGGAAAGCGGATCGTGACCTACCTGGATTCCAGCTACTCCGAGTTCGACTATCTAACCGCCGCCGCGGGCACCACTGTCGTGGCTTCTCCGTATACCCTCATTCCTCTGGTAGGTGTAGGGACAAGACAGCTGTACTTCAAAAGGCTTTTCGAGGAACTTGGAATCGAGGTGGAATATGCCCGCTCCAGCGACTACAAATCCGCTCTGGATCGATTCCTGCGGGAGAACCTCAGTGAGGAGAACCGTCGGCAACTGGAGGAGTATTTGCTGAGCTCCTACGAGTTGATCCTCGATATCCTGGTTTCCTCCAGAGGCCTGTCCCGGGAGCGGGCTGTCGAGCTGGTCGACGGCGGTCCCTACTGGTGCGAAGAGGCGGCCGAACTGGGCCTGGTTGACGAGGTGGCCTACTACCAGGAGTTCGAAGAGACCTATCTGGAGGAAGGAACCGTTGCCCGTCTCGGCTATCGGGAGTATCGTCCCCGGAATTGGCGTAGCCCGCAGATCGCGGTGGTTAAAGCCTCCGGTCCCATCATCAGCAGCCAAGTTTTGGGTCCCTGGGATCGTCTCTCTTCGCGAAGCTATATCACCGATAAGAATCTGATACCCGTGCTCAAACACCTGCAGGAGGATGCCTTGACTCGGGCGGTGGTACTGTACATCGACAGCGGCGGCGGGGACGGCATGGTGAGCGACAAGATCTGGAAAGCCATCGTGGAGTTAAAAGAAGAGAAACCGGTGGTGGTGGTGATGGGTCGTTTGGCCGCCTCCGGGGGATACTACCTGGCCATGGCCGGGGAGCGGGTCTTCGCCCGCAGGACGGCGCTCACCGGGAGCATCGGCTCTTACACCTACAAGCTGGTGATCGCCGAGCTGCTGGAGCGTTTGGGTGTGACAACCGACTCGATCCAATTCGGTAAGAATGTCGAGCTGTATTCCCCATTTGCCCAGTTGAACGAGGAGCAGCGCCAGAAGCTGCGGGATTTGAACGACAGCTTTACCGCTCATTTTTACAGGAGGGTGGCTGAGTCACGAGCCCTGCCCTATGAAACCGTAGAGGAGCTGGGAGCAGGCCGGATCTACTCAGGAGAGCGGGCTCTGGAGCTGGATTTGATCGACGAGCTTGGCGGTGTTTACCTCGCCATCAAGTATCTGGAGGAGGAGCTCGATCTCAGCGAGGAGGAGTACCGCCTGCGCTACTACCCGGACTGGAGCATGCTCTTGAGGATGGCCCTGGAGGAATTGGAGGGATCGAACCTCTCGGCACCCCGGGCTTACCGGCTCCTATCGAGGTTTCTGTTCCGTTGATCGTAGCTCAGGTTGAGGTTTGGATAGGCCCGATTTGCTTCCCTGACCTCAAATGAAACGCTGCCTTATCTCCGAGCTCACGTAGTCCAGCACGGCCACGGTGACGGCGATGAACCACACGGCGATGCCGGCGGCCCGGTAGTCCAGCAGACGGATGTACTGGATCAGGATGAAGCCGATGCCTCCGCCTCCTACCAGCCCGATGATCGTAGACATGCGCACATTGATGTCCCAGCGGTAGATCGAAAAACTCACGAA
>CP070696.1:3018367-3166553 GCA_020353535.1 Spirochaetaceae bacterium
CACGTCGAACACGGTGAGGAAGTTCTCATCACACGCCGAAACCGGGTTGTCGCGAAAATCGTTCCGGCAGAATCGCAGATTGAGCGTTTAGACTGGCCGGATTTTGTAGGTCGGGCAAAAGCGATTGTCAAAAAACCTAAAGGTGAGCCGGCCAGTCAGGTTGTAATCGAAGATCGGGAGGAGAGAAACTGAGCGTTTATATCGACACAAGTGCACTGATAATGCGATATTGGGCCCACAAGGAGAAATTGGATGCGGATACAGAACATTGGAGTGCTTCATCCGGGAGCCATGGGCTCTTCAATCGGCGTCGCGATAAAAGCAGGCGGCAGAGAGGTTTACTGGGTCTCGAAAGACCGCAGCGTGTCAACGTTCCAGCGGGCGAAGGATGCGGGATTTCGAGATCTTTCCCAGCTTGGGGAGCTCGTGGATCGCTGCGACCTGATCATCAGCGTATGTCCGCCGGTTTTTGCCACTGAGGTGGCCAAAGCGGTCTGCGATGCATCGTTCAACGGTTTGTTCCTCGATGCCAATGCAGTGTGCCCCGACACCAGCCGCAGCATCGCCGCCATCATGGAATCCGGCGCTGCCGCGTTTGTGGACGGCGGCATCATCGGCCCGCCTGCCTGGGAGAGGGGGACTACCCGGCTCTACCTGTCCGGTTCGCAGGCCGCATCGGTCGCTGAGATCTTCACGGATAGCACGATTGATGCGGTTGTTATCGAGGGTCCAGCCGGAAGGGCTTCAGCCCTCAAGATGACCTACGCTGCCTACACCAAGGGCACGACGGCCCTTGTCGGTGCGATTCTCGCCGTGGCAGAACATGAAGGAGTTCGGGATATGCTGCAACGGGAGTGGTCCGCTTCGCAGCCGCAGCTAGCGGATAACGCGGTCATGAAGGTGCGAAGAACAACAGCCAAAGCATGGAGATTCGAAGGTGAAATGCGGGAGATTGCGCAAACCTTCAAAGCCGCCGGTCTACCTGATGGTTTCCATCAGGCCGCGGCAACGGTATACGCCCGCCAGTCTGGCTTCAAGGATTCCGGCGAGCTGCCCTCCTTTCAGGATGTACTGGATGCCCTCCTAGATTATAAAAGCGAGAGTTAAGGGTGGTGATGGGAGTGTCACGCCTGTTGTCACAACCCGCCGATCAAATGATCAAGGCTGCGTTCCATTTCTGTTTTAAATTGTACTTTTGACAACTTCTGCACCAAAGTCGAAAATGGTTCTAGAGAAACGGTACCCGAGAATCCTCGTTTGAGCAGCGATTCGATCTGTTCCAGGTTCTCAAATCGATCCTCCGGTGTTATGAAACCACGGTGCTCGTCCCGGTACTGAGATCTTGGAAGATCCGCAGTGACGCCGGATGCATGGATTAGTCCGATGAGACCGATATCAAGCTTTGTTCCGAGCTGCTCTGCACTTTCCGGTCCGATGAAATGATGAAAGGTGTCATACACAATCCGGTAGCAGGAAGCCCCTGATTCCCGTATAGCCGTTTGAGCGCTGATAAGGGAGGACAGGGAGGATTCGCTAAATCCGAGCGGTTCTACATACCCCATCAAGGAGGTATCTGCAAACATCGGCTGGAAAGCTTGCAGACATCGTACTGTTTCCTCGTACCGCTGCTGAGCGTCTCTTGTGTCCGCGCTATCATTCAGGGGACAGAGCACGATCGCCGGACAGCGGATGGCCACAGCCAGATCGAGCAGCACTTCGAGCTCCCGGAGAGCCGCCGGTAAATGGTCGAGCAGGTTGAATTTCTGGAGTGCATTTATGGTAACTATGGATAGTTCAAATCGAGCGGCTAGCTCAAGGACCTCTTCCGGTTCCATGTCATCGATAATCCCTCCTCCAGGAAGATCGTTCCGAAGCTCGACCATACGGAGATCGAGCTCGTGGGCTAGCGCGAGAAATTCTTTGAGATCGATGTTTGGATAAGCAATCCGATTCAAGGATATTTGCGCCCGCTGCAGCATCAGATGCCCCCACTACTATCGATCATTTCGGCTATCCGGTATAATAGCAAAGCCTATCGGCAAATCAATTCAGGAGTCAAGGCGAATCAGAATGCCGTCAAAAGAATCTGTAGAAATATCCTTGACAGCGCTCTACGGTAGCATAACATTAGTGTTAAACAAACGAAATGCCGGCGGCTGATGTTCAGGTTTGTCTAAACCACCGGTAAATGAACAACAAGGAGGTGTTGTATGAAACGTTTGTTTCTGGTATTGCTGCTCGTGGCCGTAGCCACCGTGGGGTTCAGCACACCCCAGAAAGAAGAGCGGGTTCTTCACATCTACACCGCGTTTGACACCGAAGAAGCCCAATACTATATAGAGGCTTTCGAGGCGGAGACCGGGATCGACGTGGAGTGGGTACGCATGTCCTCAGGAGAGGTCTTGGCTCGCGTCGAGGCAGAAGCGAGCAATCCCCAGGCCAGTGTCTGGCACGCGGGGTCCAACACATCCCATATCAATGCGGCCAGCAAGGGACTGTTGGCTCCGTATCGTCCCAAAACCGATTTCACCCTGGCTCCGCAACTCCACGCCAACGACTGGGCCTGGACCGGTTTTTACACAGGTGCCATCGGTTTCATAAGCAACAAGGATTTCCTCAGCAAAAAGGGTGTAAAAGCTCCGACTTCATGGACGGATTTGCTGAACCCGGCGTTTGCCAAAAACGTAGCCATGGCCTATCCCTACACGTCCGGAACGGCCTATACGACCTACGCCACCTTGGTACAGATGTATGGTGAGAAGGAAACCCTCGACTGGTGGGCCAAGTTTGACCAGCAGAGCGTCTTCCAGTACACGAAATCCGGTACCGCCTGCATTTCCATGGCGGGCTTGGGCGAGGTAGGTGTGGGGATCGCCTTTTCCCACGACATCGTTGCCAAGGGGATCAACGCGGGCTATCCGGTCGTGATGACCTTTCCGAAGGAAGGAACGGGATTCGAGGTGGGTGGTCTGTCCCTGATCAAAGGGGGACCGGAACCGGAATTGGGGAAACAGTTCATCGACTGGTGCTACACCACGAAAGCGCAGGATCTGTTCCAACAGTACAGCCGTCTGCCGGTCAATCCCAAAGCCACCGTAGCTCCGGGAGCGGTAACCATGGATCAGGTTAAGCTCATCGATTACGACGCCATCTGGGCCGGGCAGAACAAGGACCGTTTGATCGAAGCCTGGCGGGATCGTATCGGTAAATAATCACCGCCGCTACCATATAAACAGATGTCCCTGCTCCTCGCTCTTTGAGGGGCAGGGATTTTTCTCTATACTCACGGTGGGGAGCTCACGGTGGAGGTGTAAAAAGCGTAGATGAAAGCGTCAACTCGTCGCACCAGAGAGATCATCGCCAATATGAGGATCATTTGGAAGGAGCCTCTGCTTCTGATCGCGATCCTGGCGATCTTCTATTTCCTCATTTTGTTTGTCGCTTTTCCCATATTTCAGGTTTTTCGCTACAGTCTGGTGATTGACAAGAAGTTCGATCCCTCCAACTACACGGCCGTTTTTTCGGCTCGCTACTACTATCAG
The DNA here is from genome assembly GCA_020353535.1 of Spirochaetaceae bacterium. Lineage (GTDB taxonomy): Bacteria > Spirochaetota > Spirochaetia > SZUA-6 > DRHE01 > JAFGQJ01. Next base: position 3,021,910 of record CP070696.1, read on the forward strand.
CCATTCCTGAACTCGATTCTCCTCGGGACGGTTACCGCTACCACCGGAACGATCATCGGCTTCATATTCGCCTATGCTCTCACGCGGACACCCCTGCCCCTCAAAGGCTTTTTCCGACAGACCGTCACCTTCCCCATCATCTCCCCGCCCTTCGTGGTGGCGTTATCTGCGATCCTGCTCTTCGGCAGGGCCGGGAGCCTCACTCCCCTTCTGCAGAAGATCTTCGGGGAGTATTCGATCTACGGACTGGGCGGTTTGGTTTTCGTGGAGACCGTGGCCTACGGACCGACGGCCTTCCTCGTACTGTACGGTGTACTTCAGGCGATTGATCCCGCCCTTGAGGAAGCCTCCATGGACTTGGGCGCCTCCCGAGCGAGGGTCTTCACCACCGTCACCTTTCCTCTGGCCATACCCGGGATAGCGAGTGCCTGGCTGCTGGTATTCATTCAAAGCATGGCGGACTTCGGCAACCCTATGATCATCTCGGGGGACTTCAGGGTGCTCTCGGTCCAGGCTTTTCTGCAAATCACGGGGATGTACGACCTGTCCCGCGGTGCAACCCTGGCGGTACTGCTGTTCATTCCAACCACCGTAGCCTTCTTTCTTCAGAAGTATTGGGTATCCCGTAAAAGTTACGTTACGGTATCGGGTAAACCAACTGCGGCTACGATCAAACGCCTCGAGTGGTATATAAAACTGCCGGTCTATTTTATTTGTATCCTGTTCACCGCAATGGTGTTTCTCCTCTACGGAACGATCATCTATGGATCCTTCCAAAGGCTCTGGGGGGTGGATCGTACCCTGACGCTCAATAACTACATTCAGATGTACCGGGTGGGAAAGGACTACATCATCGATTCTCTGAGTCTGTCTACATTGGCTACGCCCCTGACCGGTCTCTTGGGGATGTTCATAGCCTTTTTGGTGATCCGCAAACGCTTCATCGGTCGTGGAGCCATGGATTTCATCTCCATGCTGACCTTCGCGGTGCCTGGAACGGTCGTGGGCATCGGCTATATCCTGGCTTTCAACCAGCGATCCGTCCTGTTTCCCTTCATCCTCACCGGAACAGCCTGGATCATCGTTCTTCTGTTGATCTTCAGGAACATGCCGGTAGGCATTCGCTCGGGGATAGCGGCGCTGCAGCAGATCGATCCGGCGATCGAGGAGGCTTCCACCGATCTGGGAGCGGACAGCAATACCACCTTTCGAAAGGTTACCCTGCCGATGATCGCACCGGCCTTCTTCTCCGGTCTGGCTTTCGGATTTGTAAAGGCTATGACCGCCATCAGTGCGGTCATCTTCGTGGTTTCCGGGAAATGGAATCTGATCACCGTTGCTATTCTGGGCTTTGTGGACAACAGCCGCTATGCCCCGGCGGCGGCCATGAGTCTGCTGTTGATCGTGATTGTGATGGTCTCTTTGGGTATTATTCAAATGCTGGTGAACAGAATCGGGCGGGGCGTACGCACGACCACCATAATCGGCTAAGGAGTCCGTATGAGGGAAGACTATCTGGTCTTGAAAAATCTGGTGAAGGAATTCGGCGGTGCCAAGGAAGCGGTGGTTGCCGTTGATCATGTCAGCCTCCAGGTGCGCGAAGGAGAGCTGGTTACGCTGCTGGGACCTTCAGGCTGTGGAAAGACCACCACCCTGCGCATGATCGCGGGCTTTGAGTTTCCCACCTCGGGGGATATCTATCTGGAGGGGGAACGAATCAACGATATGCCTCCCAACCGCCGGCCTACAACCATGGTATTTCAGAACTACGCTCTGTTTCCCCACATGAGCGTAGCCCAGAACATCGAGTACGGTCTGAAGATCCATCGGATTCCCGGTAGAGAAATCAGGGAACGGGTGGAAGAGGTGATGCGTCTGGTGGGTTTGGCGAAGATGGGCGGGCGTTCACCGGCTCAGTTGTCAGGAGGCCAGCAGCAGCGGGTCAGCCTGGCCCGTTCGCTCATCATGGAGCCGAAGGTTCTGCTCCTGGACGAGCCTCTCTCCAACCTCGACGCCAAGCTGCGGGAATCTACCCGCATCGAAATACGCAAGCTCCAGCGTCGCCTTGGCATCACTTCGGTGTACGTAACCCACGACCAGGAGGAAGCCATGACCCTGTCCGACCGGGTGGTGATCATGCACGAGGGGAAAATTCAGCAGATCGGCACTCCTTCAGATATATACGCCCATCCTGCTAACCGCTTCGTTGCGGACTTCATCGGCAAGGCCAACTTCCTCGAGGCGCAGGTTGTCGGAATCAGCTCGGCGAATACCGCCGAGGTGGAGATCCAGGGAGTGAATCTGCAGATACCCATCGGAACACGAAAGCTAGCTAAAGGAGCAAAAGTGGTACTCGTAATCCGACCCGAATCTGTCGCGATAGAACCGAAAAAGCCCGGAGCATTGATTGGAACGATCCGGGAGTCGGTGTACCTAGGCTCGGAGATCGTCTATGAAGTTCAGTTACAAGACAAGCTCATCACCGTCAAAGTTCCAAATCCGCGGGAACATACCCTCTTTTCGACTGACCAGGAGGTGAGCGTCCATATAAAGGAAAAGAGTCTGCACATCCTTCCCGCCGAGGAGCATTCCCTCTGAAACCGGCGATCCGCTTTGCCGATTCCTGAGCGACTGCGTGTATGAAGAGCTACGAAATAGCCTTTATCGGCAACTACACCAAGGACACCATCATCGACAGCCGTGGCCGGCGAGTGGTGGACGGCGGAGCCTTCAACTACGGCGCCAATGTCGCTGCTCGACTCGGCCTGCGCTGCTGCGCCGTTACCCGCCTGGCCGGCGCGGACATCCAGGTGGTGAGGCGCCTGGAAGAACTCGGCGTCGACGTGTTTCCCGAGTACACCCCAGATTCGACGGAACTGCGCCTCGTATATCCCACCGATAATCCGGACGAACGCCAAATTTATGTGGATTCCTCGGCCGGCACCTTCCGGCCGGAGCAGGTGGCGAATCTGGATACCCAGACAGCAGTGGTCGGAGCCTCTTTTCGGGGAGAGGTCGGATTGGAGGTATTGCAGACCCTGAGGGACAGAAAGGCGGGCATCGCCCTGGATGTCCAGGGATTCGTACGTTCCGTTCGAGACGGACTGCTGGTCGCGGAATCCTGGCCGGATAAAGAGGAGATCCTGCCACTCGTGCGCTTCTTGAAGGCAGACATCGTAGAAGCGGAGATCCTGACCGGCACCCGAGATCTGGAGAAGGCCGCTAGGATTTTGTTCGCTATGGGGTGCAAAGAGATCCTGCTGACCCATAGAGACGGAGTTCTGGTCTATGACGGGCAGCGTGTTTATGAAGCAGGCTTCTACCCGGACAGTCTGATCGGCCGAAGCGGCCGCGGCGACACCTGCATCGCCGCCTATGCCTGCCGCCGTATAGTATCAGAGCCGGCGGAGGCTACGATCTGGGCCGCGGCCGTCACCAGCCTGAAAATGGACGTGAACGGTCCGTTCAGCGGATCTCCCGAAGATGTCGAGCGCCTGATCGATCAACGATACACCCGCATATCCTGAATACCTGTTCATATCAGATTTGAGGTTTCCCGCCGGTATAGATTTAGAGAAACAGGAAGCGATAGAGCAGATAGGCGAAAGCCAAGGCGATCGACGGGGTTCCGATCCAGCCGAAGAAAATCAGCAGGAGCGTGCGCAGTTTGATGGTCTGAACCCCCTTGAAGATGCCTATGCCGAGAACCGAGCCTATGATCGCCTGGGAGGTGGAGACCGGCACTCCGATGATGGCAAAGGTGTGAACAACTACGGCCATGGAGAATACGGCGATGAAGGCGCCGTAGGGATCGAGCCGGACCAGCTTCTTGCCGACGGTGATCATTACATTCCTGCTGTATGTCAGAGCCCCCAGGGCGATGCTCCCGCCCCCTAAAACAGCGGCCTGGAATACGGTCAGTTGGCCGGTTTGGATGTACACCCCGGTCACATTGGCGACATTGTTGGCCCCCAAGGCGTAGGCGCCATAGCAGCCGGCGATGATCAAACCCCATTTGAGAATCAGATCCCGTGTAAAGATATTGAGGTCTAATACCCGTAAAAGCGCGCCAATAAGCGGGTAGAAAATCAATGTGGTCACGATAGTACCAAGCGGCGTTGCTACCCAGGCTGTCACAACTTTGGTAAGACCGGAAAAATTTACCTCTCCGCGCAGGATTCCGACGCCGATGATCGCCCCGACCATGGCCTGGGAGGTGGAGACCGGGAGCTTCAGTACACTCATCAGGGTCACGGTCAGGGCGGCCGCCAGCGTGGCTGCAAAGGCGCTGTTGGCCGTTTGATCGACCAGGTCGCTCAGGGTATGCATTCCCGCCTGCCCTTCCAGCATGGCCCCTGCGAGAACAAAAATCGCGCACAAAATGACCGCCGTCCGGTAGCGGATCTTTTTCGAAAATACAGCGGTCCCGAAGATGTTAGCTGAATCGTTGGAGCCTAGGGACCAGCCCATGAAGATCCCGCTTAGCAGGCGGTACATCGGCTAGATCTTCCGCTTGATGATGGCCAGAATCAGTCTATCCTTGACGGTCTCCGCCTGATCGGAGATATCCCCCGTATTTATAACGATCTCCTTCAATAATATCTTGTCCGCCTTGTCCAGCTTGCTGCTGAAGATGTCCCGGATCAGATCCCGCTCGAGATGATCGGAATCGCTTTCGGTCGCATCCACCAGGTCCGTCAGATCTTTGACGTCCTTGCTGTAGAACAAGCCCAGCACCGCCTGGCGAATGTAATCGTAGGATTTGAGGTTGACATCTACCAGGTGTAGGTATCGCTCCCGGAACTGCTTGGGGAACACGATCTTTTCCAATAAAAACTGGTAGCAGAGGGATTGCAGCATACCGGGAATCATGTCCATGGTTTCGAGGAGACCAAGGACATCCCCCCTGGATTCGGGAATCAGAGCCCGCTCGTAGAGCTGCAGCTCGATATGCCTGCGCAGGTCGTCGGCTTTAGATTCGGAGCGATGCACCTCTTCGAGAATAGCCTCATTCTCCTCATTGCTCGGTTCCAGCAGCAGCTTTTCGATGCACAGGCGAAAGCGATTTCGGCAGGTGTCAACCTGATCCAGGTAGGCTTTGATTTTGTCAATAATCGCTTTTTCTTTATTCCACAGCATACCCTTACACGCTCCTTACGATATCTCAGACAAGGCTACGGGCCGGTTCTGTTCATATGACAACCGGGCGGCCTTTCCCATCACCACGGGCACCTTGCCATCTAGTCCCGTCACCGGCGGAGGCTTGTCTTCCCTGATGCATTCAATGAAGGCGTTCATCTCCTTCAGGTAGGACTCAGTGTAGCGCTCCATGAAGAAGTACTGGGGGAGATCCTCCCGAACGGTTTGACCCGTGCTCAATCGGATTCGATTTGGCGTATTGTTCTCCGTGGTGACCATACCTTTGGCCCCGAACACTTCGGCTCTTTGATCGTATCCGTAGACAGCCCGACGGCTGTTGTCGATCGTAGCAAAGCAGCCGCCGACAAACTTCAGGGTTACAACCGCCGTATCGATGTCTCCGGCTTTTCCGATCTGCGGATCGATTCGCACCCCCCCTACAGCATACAACTCTGCGACCTCGTCGTCCACGAGATAGCGAGCCATGTCGAAATCATGAATCATCATGTCCAGGAAAATTCCGCCGGATACTCTTACATACTCGATCGGCGGAGGAGCAGGATCACGGCTGGCGATGCGCAACAGGTGTGGCTCGCCGATCGCTCCTTCCCGGACCAGCTCTCGCATACGGCTGAAGTTGGCATCAAAACGGCGGTTGAATCCAACCTGGAGTTTAACGCCCGCGGACGACGCCGCAGCCAGAGCATCGTCGATCTGTTTCAAATCCAAGGCAATGGGCTTCTCACAGAAGATGTGCTTCCCCGCGGCCGCAGCTTCCGCTATCAGCGATGCGTGGGTGTCGGTGCTGGAGCAGATCACCACGGCCTGCACCTCCGGGTCCTCGAGAATCCCGCGATGTTCCTTCAAGGCTTTGGGTACACCGATAGCGGCGGCGCACTCCACAGCGGCCTGCTTGTTTACGTCAGCAATTGCCGACAGCCGCACTCCAGGAATCCTGTGCGCCAGGTGTTCGGCGTGGAGCCGGCCGATTCGGCCGGCTCCAATGACGGCGATATTCACTGTTTGCTTCATCGTTTCAGCTCCCTCCAAATTTACGGCTGTGCTGCTCCCGTGGTTTTCCCGAAGACTTACCTTGCCCGCCGGCGGAAACTCTCCCGCCGCATCAGCTCTGCTAATCCATCAGGCAGGTGATCTTGGCCTCATGCCTGTCGGTTCGCAGCATCTCGATGTGTCTGGGCACCTCATCCAGCTTGACCGTCTTGGTCATCATGGGCAGCATGTTCATGCCCGCGGCCATGGAGGCAATGACCCGGGGAAATGTCCCGTGGCCCGAATGCCCCTGGGAGCCAACGATGCGGGCCCGACGAACTTGAAGCACCTCGCCGGTGACCGGAATCTTGGCGTCCGCTCTGGCCACGACCACGACGGTGCTGTTCAAGGTTCGCCCTTCCCAGATACAACGTTCGATCTCAGGATAGACCACGGTCGGCAGACCCGTGGCCTCGAGGTAAAGAGAGGCTCCCATTCCGTGGGTGATCTCCAGCACCCGGTCGGCCATGCTCGCTTTCTTCGGATTGATCACGAAGTCGGCACCGAGCTGGCGGGCGATTTCCGCCCTCCCCTCCTCCGGTTCGGACATGATGACGTTGGCCGCTCCGTTACGCTTCAACACCGCACAGGCCGCCAGCCCCACCGGACCGCCGCCCAGGATCACGACGTTGTCCCCGGGCCTGACACCGCCCCCGCGCTCGATCACGGCATTATAGGCCACGCTGGTCGGTTCCACCATGCTGCCGAGCTTGAACACATCCTGATCGCTGTATTTCTCCCGAAGGGGATCGAGACTCCACAAAACCCGGGCCGGAAGCACGATGTACCTTGTAAATGCACCATCTACATTGAAGCCTATTTCGTCGAGCCTCTCACAATGGTTCGGCCAGCCGTCGGCGCAGGGCTGGCAGGATCCGCACCATAGCATCTCTTCGACGCAAACCCATTCACCGCCTTTAAAGGGTTTGTTCGTCATTTTATCCAGAGCGCCGGGACCTCCCTCCACGACCACGCCGGACATCTCATGACCGAGGGTGCAGGGAAAACCGGTCAGACCGGGGTACCAGATATAGCCGTCATCGTCCGCCTGGGCCATGTGCACATCGCTGCCGCAGATACCGCAGGCTTTGACCTCGATCATCACCTGTCCCGGGCCGGGTTTGGGCACGGGAACATCCTCGATTTTCATGCTGGGATTACGCCAGACCTTGCTCCCCAGATAGGTCTGCCTCTTGTCAATGTCCTTGGCCCCCAGCTTGAAATCCGGTTTGGGATCCCAATCCGCGTAGAGGCGGACAGCCTTCATCTTGTCACTCATAGAAACCTCCTAAAGGTAATCTGTAAACGATTAATGATTTGATACTCGTATTGACGGACCACTGCTCTGCCTGACAATCAGCCTGGGCTTGAGATAGATTTGTTGGGATTGGGCAGCCAGGTTTCCGTCGCTGCCCTGGATTTGCCCCAACAGGATATTCACGGCTTTCCTCCCCATTTCGTAGGTCGGCTGATTGATGGTGGTCAACTGGACTCCCGGGAAGCTGGCGAAGGGGATATCGTCAAAACCCACCACCGCGACATCTTCTGGAACCGACAAACCGCCGGCCTTAACTCCCTGGAGAATTCCCAGGGCCAAGAGATCATTCTCCGCAAAAATGGCCCGGGGATAGTCCCCATCACTTATCATTTTTCGCATGATCCTGTACCCGGATTCCTGCTTGAACTCACCCAGTTGAATGTGCCTCTCGTCTATCGTAATACCGTACTTTTCCAGTGCCTTCCGGTAGCCTTTCAGCCGTTCCGCGATCGTGAGGGAATCTTCCGTGGAACCGACGAAGCCGATCTTCCTGTAGCCGGAGCGTATAAGATGCTCTGTAGCCAGGAACCCGCCCAAGACATTGTCGATTACAACGAAGCTATGCAGAGTTCCGACCGGAGCATTGCTGACGTATACGATGGGCATCTTTCCCGTCAAACGGCTCTCGGCCGTCTCAACCTCGTTGTCGATCGGGGCCAGGATGATCCCGTCCGCCCGCTTTTCCGCCAGCAGTTTTAGATATTCAAGCTCCCTCTCCCGTTCCCAATTGGTATTGCAGAGAAAAATGCTGAATCCTTCCTCCGCCGCTCCGTCCTCGATCCCCCGCGCTACCTCCGGATAAAACGGATTGGTGATGTCCGGGATGATCAAACCCAACGTATGGGTCTGCTTCTTCACCAAACCCCGCGCGATGGCGTTGGGGGTGTAGGACATTTCCGTCGCCAGCTTCAGTACCTTTTGGCGGGTGGCCTCTCTTACTCCCCTCTTGTTGTTCAAGGCCCGGGACACGGTTGCGTAGGAAACATTCGCCTCCCTGGCTATGTCCTTGATGGTCACCGCCGCGATGTTATGGACTTCAGCGATCTGTCCCACAACTTTGGTCACTCACTTCAAAGATATTGCAAACGTTTACAACAATACTTTATATTTCTGCGGAGACCCATTGTCAAGGTTGTTGTAGAGATTCCCACCTAATCGGCAGTTTGAATTATTGTCGAAATCCCTGAATAGATCTCTTCTCGATCCCGGTGGAATTGCAGCAAAAGTAATTTCTTTGTGCTTCTATGAAATCAGTTTCACGCATATACTTTTATATGAGGACGGACAGACGGGCTGAAAATGCTGCATTTCTTTCGATACCGACTGAACTTCAAGATCTTCTCCTCCTTTATGTTGATAATCTTCATCACGACGATAAGCGCACTTTTGATCGGGTACCTGATCATTCGCAGCACCATCGACCGAGAGGTCCGCATCCGCCTTGCAGACAGCATCACGGCATATTTCCAGGAGGTACAATTCATCGAAGATCAGTGTCTAAAGATCGCGCAAGAACTGTCTTCGGATAGTGAGCTCGCCATGCTTCTATCCCGGGGAGAGTTCGAAGTGCTGGAAAATAAGCTGGTGCATTACCACCAGCTCGGCATCTTCGACATTATCGAGATCGAGGACACAGCCGGAAGAGTAATTTTAAGAGGCCACCAACCCGAGATTACAGGAGACGTGAAGATCAACCAGGTGATCGTCAAAGAAGGCCTGGCCGGCAGGAGCGCGGTCACCTACGAGCAAGGCCAGTCCGGAATGGCCATACGGGCTGTTTCCCCGATTGAAAGGGAGGAGGAAATTGTCGGAGTTCTGATGATCGGATCGTTGTTCTCGGCGGACTTCGCAGAACACATCAAGCTCCTGACAGGAATGGAGAACGGGATTTACCAGGGCGACGGAAAGGTTGTCTCCACCTATCAGGGCTACGACCGTCTCCCTGAGGAAGTCGTATCTCGTTTACTCTCCGCGAAAACGGTTTTTCTCAAGAACGTCCAACTCAACCAGGAATACTCCTACTTCATGCTCAAGCCGCTGTTTCTAAAAGGAGACTCCTTCTGGGGTGCTCTCAGTCTCGGAGTATCCCAGCGAGAGGAAAACCGCTATCTGCGTTATTCGCAAAACCTGCTGTTTCTGATGATAGGAATTGGAGTGCTTCTTGCTTTCGTGATCTATGTGTTTCTGGCTAGGAACATCAACACCTCACTTGTGAAGATCCTGTCGGGAATGGACGGCCTGAACATCGACAAATTCGACACCCGTATCGAGTTGACCAGTAAGGACGAGTTTGGGCTGATTTCCGAAAGTTTCAACCGCCTTGTACGAAAATTGAGTTTGTATAATAAACGTATCCAGAAGCTGCAGGATGACATGATCAAATCGGCCAAACTGGCTACTGCGGGTCAGTTGGCCGCCGGTTTGGCCCACGAGATTCGAAATCCTTTGAGTTCGATCAAGATGATGGCTCAGATTCTTCGCGACCGCTACCTTGAACGAGCAGAGGGTGAAAGCGAGATACTCACAATTCTTGCAGAAAGTGAAAGGCTGAATGACCTGATCAAGGACATGCTGGAATTTGCCCGTCCCAGCCCCATGCGCTTCGGTCGTCACAATGCCGGCGAGATCGTGGAAGAGATTCTAAACTTATTTCGCTACAACACGGAGCATCAGTGCATCAAAGTCATCACCCGATTGGACAGTTCGATTCCTCCCCTGTTCCTGGATCGGGAGAAACTCAGGCTCGCAGTCATGAACCTGGTACTGAATGCCATCCAGGCGATGCCTCAGGGCGGCACACTCGAAGTGACAACTCAGCAGCACCGCAACGGCGGGATTGCACTTAATTTCTGCAATGACGGGCAAAAAATCGCTCCGGAAAATCTCGGTATGATTTTCGAGCCCTTCTTCACTACCAAAAAGGAAGGCACCGGTCTGGGGCTGGCTATCGTAAAAATGATCGTAGAGAGGCATTTCGGTACGGTGGAAGTGAACAGCAGTGACAGGCGAACCTGTTTTTCCATAATCGTTCCGGAAGATCTCGAACAAAAAATACAACTGTTGTAGAGCAGACAGCTTAGAGGAGATCGCTTTGGCGACGATTCTTGTCGTAGACGACGACCGCGGTGTTTTTAAAAGTTTTTCAGCTCTGTTCAGAGGTGAACACACCATTCTGGGGGCGTACAACGGAAAGGAAGCGGAGAAGCTGCTGCAGGAAAACGAGGTAGAGCTCGTTTTCCTCGACTACCGGCTTCCGGGTGAAGACGGCCTCGCCGTGCTGAAGACAATCAGATCCAAAACCCATGACGCAGATATTGTAATGATTACGGCCTACGGGAGCCTGGAAACCATTGTACACTCCATCGCCTTGGGAGCGTGTGACTATCTCGAAAAGCCCCTCGATATCGGGAAGATCAAAATTATCACACAAAGAGTGCTGGAGTCGCGGAAGATGCGCCACTACGTGCGGGTGATTCAGGATGAACAACAGCGGGCGTACAATCTAACCCGGGTCGTCGGTAAATCCCAAGTCATGCAGAACGTATTTAAAGCCATCGGAAGGCTCGTAAACAACGACGTAATTGTACTTATAACCGGAGAAAGCGGCACCGGAAAAGAGCTCATCGCCAGAGCGCTGCACTTCAACGGCAACCGGTACAATGAGCCGTTCATAGCCGTGAATTGCTCTGCTCTCCCGGACACGCTTCTGGAAAACGAACTTTTCGGACACGAAGCTCAGGCCTACACCGGGGCCACATCGAGGCAAGCAGGTAAATTCGAAGCAGCTGCGGAGGGAACAATCTTTCTGGACGAGATCGGCGATCTGCCGTTTGCCATTCAGACAAAGCTGCTTCGAGTTTTGCAGGAACGGGAGTTTCAAAGACTCGGGGGAACACGCAATATCACCCTCAAGGCCAGAGTCATCGCGGCCACTAACAGAAATCTGCTGACCCTTATCAAGGACGGTAGATTTCGGGAAGATCTCTACTACCGCATCAATGTCGCTTCCATTGAGGTCCCTCCATTGCGGGAGCGCAGGGAGGACATCCCCCTGCTCGTGGAGCACTTCATCAAGGTTGCCGCCAGCAAGCTGAATAAGAACCTGCACGGCATTACCGACGAGGCACGAACTATTCTGGAGCGTTACCCGTGGCCCGGAAACGTCAGGGAACTGGAAAATGTAATCTTGAGCCTGGGGATCAATTGCCAGAGTGGAATCATACAGACTATAGAGATACCCCGGTATTTGAGCGGAAATGCTGAAGAGATTGATTTGTTCTCGGTTTTCACTGACGAGTTCTTGAAAAAATACCACGATCACGCAGGCCTCCTCGAGCTGCTATACAAGGGAATCGAACCAGCTTTGATTCGGAAACTCCTGGTGCGGCTTGGAAACAATAAGACCGCGGTTGCCGATCGATTAGGCATCAGCCGGGTCACTCTCCAGCACAAAATATCGCAGATGAATCAGCCGTAAAGTTTCTGTACGAGGACCGTACAAAACCTTTACGCTTCGACCGCTCTCATCACCCGTGCATCTGCTATCCAATTTTTTATCAATTCCTTACAAAGAAAGGAGTTGGCATCTGCCAAATATTCCTGCCGCCGTGATCTGGCACATATTTTGCTTAAATTTGTTCACCCCTGAGAGGAGAGAAAAGAAATGAAAAACCTGGTAAAGGTTTGGTTTCGACAAAGAATCAAGCTCGACGAATATCTGATCGCTGGAATCGACGTTTTACAGAAATTCGTCCACCTGCTGTTGACCAACGAGCAAGAGGGCACATATTGCGAGCAGGCGGAAGGAATACTCGATCTGGAATTGATGATGGAGGATGGCTATGAACTTTTTCTTCAGAGCCTGGATAAGAGGTACTATTTGCCTTTTTACTGGGAAGACATGTTCGAGATTTACTCGAATCTGAAGAAGATCTTCGCCATCCTGCAAGCCTACTCCACGGAAAAGAGGATCTATAAGCCGCATTTTTCTTTTTCTCACTTCTTCGAGCTGGAATACCGTGTGTTGGAGAATATGAGATCTTTCTTTCAGGAGTATCTGACAAACCGGAAGTACGCCGAAGAATTGCTGAAGAACAACCTACATGAGCTGAAGAACTTTGCTCGACTCTACTACCACGGGATCGCTTCGATCGGCCGGGAACAGGGACAGTCCCACATCACCTCGAGACTCCTTGAGGTCTTGTTGGAGATCAACACGGTTAACAATACAATCCAGGACCTTCTGCAGAAAATCCTCATCGGGACCAACCTGTGACGGACCCGCTGTTGGTCGGTTCAGTCGTGCTCAGCCTGTTGTTTGCCTTTACCAATGGCATGAAGGACGGAGCGAACGTTCTAGCCACGGCCGTCTCCTCCCGCTCTCTGGCATTCCGCCAGGCTTTGTGGCTGGTTGCCCTGGCAGAGTTCTGCGGACCTTTTCTTTTCGGGATTCCCGTAGCCCTGACCGTGGCTCGCGGCATTATCCGGGTTGAACTGCTTCCAAGGGATGTCAACTCTCTGCTCCTCGTTCTAAGCGGTATAACCGGTGCGTTTCTTTGGAACGGCTTCTGCTGGTTCCTCCGGCTACCGACCAGTTCCTCCTTCGCGATGGTAGGCGGTTTGATCGGTCCGGTTCTTTTCCGCTACGGACTTGCCGGTATTCCATGGGCCGTCTTTCTGTTAAAAGTGGTGGGAGCACTCCTGCTTTCGCCTTTCCTCGGATTTTTCTTCGGCGGCCTAGTTCACCAGCTTCTGGTCAGGATTCTCGAAAACGCCCCATGGAAAACAGTCAAGTACCTGAAAATACTGCAGGCAGGCAGCCTGGTCGTCCTGGGCATGAATCACGGGACCAACGATTCCCAGAAAACCATGGGACTCATTGCCTTGGCGCTTTTTTTGAGCGGACAAACTCCACGCATGGGTGTTCCTCTCTGGGTTATGGCGGCGAGTGTCGCCAGCTTGTCCCTCGGCGTTACCATGGGAGGCACAAAGATCATCCGCACTGTCGGCTACGACATATTCAGGATTCGTCCCTATCACTCGTTCAGCGCCCAACTGGCTGCGTCTATCGTCCTGCTGTCATGCAATCTCAGCGGCGCACCGGTGAGTACGACACAGATTATCAGCTCTTCCGTAACAGGGGTCGGCAGCGCCCACCGGCGCAGAGCGGTGCGTTGGCAGGTGATCCGGTCGATCCTGCTTGCCTGGATCTTCACGATCCCCCTTGCCGGCGTGCTTTCGGTGTTGCTGTACCTGATTTTTCGACAAATCAACCAAATAATATAGGAGGATGATGTAATGAAATTATCTCTGTTCCACAGAGAAAAGAAAACCGATTTTTATAAACTTCTCGTTGATCATGCCAGGACGGTTTACGAAGCCTACACCATCCTGGTTCGCGGCCTAGAATCAGGAGACAGCGGCGCGGCGGATCGCGTCTACTTTCTTGAACGAGACGCGGATGACCTGAGAAGAATCCTGATAGATCGCCTGAACCGCACCCTGATAACACCGTTCGATCGAGAGGACATTTACGCCCTTTCCAGAGCCGTGGATGAGATCATCGATGCCGCTCAGAGGACGGTAGAGGAACTGCATATCTTCAACGTACAGCCCGACGATGATCTGATTGCCATGGCAAAGGTTCTCGAAAAAGGCACGCTGGAAATCTATGATGCTCTGAAGAATATGAAACAGTACTCTACAGTCGCTTTGGAGCACGCCAAGCTGGCCAAGGCCACAGAAAACCAGATCCATCACATCTACCTTAAGGCTCTGGCGGACCTATTCGAAAACCCTCAGCACACGCCCGGCTATATGCTGAAGATGCGGGAGATCTATCGCCACCTCAATAGATCGGCTGACAACTGCGACGAGGCAGCGAATATTATCTCTGACATTATCATAAAAACGAGCTAGACCGTTGCCAGCATTACCCTGTTTCCAAGAGCAACTAAAAGTTCTAACCGAGATTTACCTCGTTCAGACGCTGGATACTCGCCAAAACAACCTCTCGTACGGGACTTACTTGAAAAAACTTGGTCGGATTCAGCTCCAATACGTAACATCCGGAGTAGCCGACACTCTTTAAATCCTCCATATTTTTCTCGACTGGCACTACACCGCTGTCGAGCGGCCAGTGCGTGCTGCCGCCTGGTCCGAGATCGTGAATATGGGTGTGGATAACGTTTCGAAGGAACTCCGCGGGGGGATTGGTACAGGAGGCGTTTTTCAGGATATTTGCCTGAGCATGACCCCAATCCCAGCAAATGCCAACGGTTAAATCGCCGACTTCACGGCAGATATCGAGAACGCCTGTAAAGGAAGTGCAGGGATCGATTTTCCCTTTGGCGCGATTCAACTCCAGGGCGAAGCGGATCGGAAGGTTTTCCTTCCTGACGGCACAGGCAATCCTCTTCAGCGCCTCCACCGTTCGATTCCGATAGTCAATCGCTTCTCCCCGATCAGCGGAAAGGGAATGAACGGTTAGAATAATCGTCTCCTGGAAATCAGGCATTCGCCGCAGCAGCGATTCGAGCCACTGGTATCGAGATGCAAGTTTTCCCCCGTCCAGAGAAGGGGGTAGGAAGGGATGAAGGGATGCACGCAATCCCGCGTTCCATACGCGCCGAACGGCTTCCGTGATCCGGTTTCCGGGAGCGTTTTCGCTGAAAAGACTGAGCTCAACACACTCGACGTTGTGCTCGCGCAGAGCCTTCAAGCCCTCCTCGACAGGTCCAAAAGCCGTTGAGAACAATCGTGCGACCTTCGAGTCATTTGTACCACACAGGTACTCGTATGGCAGCGAAACCCCTATCCCGGAAGTGAAAGCCATATTTATTTGTATTTCTCCGAGTAGAAGAAACGGTCGCGAAGATCCCCAAGCTCTTTCAGGGCGTCCACAGCTTTGTTCTCCAGTTCTTCCGCGACTCCAAGAATCAAGGCGTTGGTTATAGCCATCGGCACGAGTGGTGAGGGGAAGGTTCCGGCGGGCCCGCGTTCGGCGTAGAGAATATGGTCAGCTATTCTGGTCAGCGCAGGATTTTTGATGTCGGTAATCAGGATAACGGGAACATGCCTGTCAGCGAGAACGCCCGTGAGCCGTTTGAAGTCTATTGATGGCTTGGAGAAGCTGTATACCACCGCTAGATCGCGAGAGCTCAAAACGAGCAAGTGCTCAAATAGGTCTCGTCCGGAGACAGACACCTGGTGACAATGGAGCTTGAGCCGGCGCAGGCGGAAGTGGAGGTGGCAGGCCAAAGGCTCATCCGGTCCGATGCCGAAGATGTAGATACTCTCCGCGTCAGAAATCGCCTCGATGCTGTCCTTGAAAACAGAGTTGTCAACTGTCGAAATAGAACGTTCCAGGTACAGGATCTCCTTTCTGGAAAGCTGCTCGTAGGACAGGGAGTCCTGCTCGAGAACTTCGATGGAATGCTTCATCCTGCCGTCCGGAGATAGATAATCCCGGTAGTACTCGAACAGAGCGTGCCGGAACTCATTGAATCCCTGGTATCCGAGGGCTTGGGCGAAGCGCACAATCGTTGCCTGACTAGCGCCTATTGCCGAAACCAGCTTGGACAACGGAAAGTAGATTACCTCGTTGATATTGGCCATAACGTAATCCGCGACCTGTTTCTGCCGAGCCGAGAAACTCGCGTACCTATCGAAAATAAGCTGGTTTATATTTCTGTTTTGAACCGGCAAATTCCCCCCGCCTTTCATAGGCCAGGATATCCCAGCTCTGTTAATGTCAGTATACGTGACATTTGATTTTTCAGCGGTCGAAGCCGAAAGAACATATCAGTTTTCCTGATTCTCCATGAAAAATATTTCCCCGCTTCATGCGAACGCCCACCTGCATCTCCGGTTTTAGATCCCGGCACTGGTCTTCAGGACCTTTGACCATGATCTCCAGGTCGGTCTGTACGGCTTTCAAATGGACCAGCACCTCCGAACCCATGGGCTGTGTTGTATATACCAGGCAGAACAGTTCAGCGCTGCGTTTGCTCAACATGAGCTCAATGTCCTCGGGTCGGATATTCACGGTCACCGGCAGTCCGTCAGAAAGTCCGGAACATTCCTCGAGCTCAACATTCAATGCGGGACAATCCCTAAAGATCAAGCCGATCTTGCCGTTCCGTCGGCTGATCTGACCTTTGAACATATTGGTTTGGGGATTTCCCATAAAGTCGGCGACGAACAGATTGGCCGGAAAGTGGTATACCTCATAGGGGGCTCCTACCTGCTGGATGATGCCGTCTTTCATCACGACGATCCTGTCGGATAGAGCCATAGCCTCAACCTGGTCATGGGTCACGTACACGGTAGTGGCCCCCAGATCCAGATGAAGGCGCTTCAACTCGGAGCGCAGTCTCATCCTCAACTTGGCGTCCAGGTTGGACAGGGGCTCATCGAACAGAAAGATCGCCGGCTCGGTAACCACCATCCTGGCGACGGCCACCCTCTGCTGCTGCCCACCGCTGAGCTCATGGGGATAGCGCTCTTCGAATCCTTCAAGCCCGACGATGCGAAGAATCTCAGCGATCCTCTGCTCCAAGACAGTCCTACCCAGCTTTGACCGTCTCAGCCCAAAGGCTATGTTCTGGCTCACCTTCATGTGAGGCCAGAGCGCATAATTCTGAAAAACCAATCCCAACCGCCGTTGCCCTGCGGGAACATTGATTTTGCGAGAAGCTGAGAACACGCACTGATCGCCGATGTAGATCTCCCCGCGGTCGGGCTCCTCCAGACCGGAGAGACAGCGCAGGGTAGTGGTCTTACCGCAGCCGGAAGGTCCGAGCAGGGTTACGAAATCCCCTTCGTCGATCGTCAGGCTCAAGCCGTCAACGGCCTTTACTTCGCCAAACCGTTTTCCCAAATCTCTGAATACAATTTTGCTCAAATCGAAAGGCCTTTAAATCTACAATTCGATCCGGCCGCCAAGACGGTTCAGGACCACATGCCCGCCTATAACGATCAACACGATCACCAGCATGATCGCATAGGCGTGTTGGATAAAATCCTGACTCTGGTACCGGAAAATGATCGAGGTCATCAGTGTGGTTTTCGGTGTCACTAGCAGCACCACCACGTCTAACACGCGCATCGTGGTGATAAAGGTGAGCAGCATGGCCGATAGGATACCCGACTTGGTCAGGGGCATCACGATGCGGGTGAAGCGTGTTCCCCAGCGAATACCATGGACCACACCGGCCTCCTCCAGCGAAGGGTCGATCTGGTGCATGGCTGCGATGCCGGAGCTCGATGAATACGGCAGATACTTCACGATGCAGGTCAGGGCCAAAAGAGCAAATGTGCCGTACAGCGCCGGTATGGGTCCCCAGCGGCGGGCAAACATGGTTAAAAAGATTCCGCCGAAAGCGATGCCCGGAATCATATACGGCACGAAGGACAGATTTTCCAGTAACCTGGAGTAGATCTGGCCCCGGTTTCGAACCACCGAATACCCGATAAGAATCCCGATCAACCCGCTGAAACAAGCCGTGGTACCGGCCAGCAGCACCGAGTTCTTGATCGCTTTTAATATAAATGGATTGCGAAAGATACCGGCTTGACCGTCGGCAAGCTTGAGATCGGCCTTGCCGATCCAGTAGTGCAGAGTCAAATTGTCCAGTCCATATTGCCCGGTATAGCGCATCAGGGTCTGCCATCCGAGCAGTAAAAGTGGTCCGAACACGAATATGATCACGAACAACAGAACAAGGGTAGTCATGGGCCAGCGGAGCCTGCCGAGAGATACCGGTTTTTTCCGAGTTCCTTTGCCCTCCACGGTTACAAAGCGTTTGCGCGTTCCTAGAATAGCCTGGTTCATCCAGACCATGAGGGCCGTGGTGATGATCAGGATCAGGGACAGGACGTAGCCTTCTCCGTACAGACGGTTGTGCAGAGCGGAGTACACTCTGGTGGAAAGGGTGTAGTAGCGAATGGGGAGTCCAAGGAATGCCTGGGTGGCGAACTCGCCCAGTCCTTTGCTGAAGGTCAGAACAAATGCCGATCCAAGGGCTGGCAAGGCGATGGGGAAGGTGATGCGCCGCAGCACCTCGAAGCGCCCGGCTCCGAGCAGCTCGGCGCTCTCTTCCAGACGGGAGTCGATGTTGGCCAGGACACCCCGCATCAAAATAAAGGTATACGGGATGTAGTGCACGCCCAGAGCCACGATGATCGGCAAATATCCATAGGCGATCCACTCGGGAACATCTATGCCGAAAAGATAGTTTAAGAGTCCCGGAACTCCCCCGAAGCGTTTGCTCTTGAAGACCATGATCCAGGCCAGGGCCACGGTCCATGACGGGACGATGTAGGGGATTATCAGAACCACTGCAAAAAACCGCTTCCAGGGGAGATTGGTACGTACAACCAGATAGGCGAGCAGCGATCCCAAACTGAGGGATATCGCCGTCATACCCACCGCGATGAGCAGGCTGTGCAGAGCCGGTCCGTAGAATATCGATTTGGCAATGGAGCCGAAAAGCACTCGGGTCCAATAGAAAACCGTCAACTGACCCTCTCGGGCACCTCGTACCAGGCGAGGTCCCGCCGCATCGAATATCACGGAGTTGACCACAATGTACACGAGTGGAATCAGCACCAGCACAATCAACACCGCAAGGAGCAGGAAGCCCCAGATTTTTTCCGGGCGCCTGAAAAATTGCCTGACTCGATACAATCGATCCGGCTCCGCGAGCTCTGCCATTGATTCGTTTCCCGTGAGTTTTAAACTATGTGGCTGCTAAAGTACTGCTACAGTCCGAGCCAGAAATCCCGGACCTGCAATCCCTCCGCGTACACGTACTTGGGATCTATATACCAGCTGTACTTCTGCAGATCATCGAGGCTGATGTCGAGCAGCGGTTTTACGTCGCGGCGGCTGGCCCATTGCCCCGGCACGAACCAGGGCTTCATGCCTGCTCCGCCCTCAGCATCCCCTATCATCCAGCGGATCATCAACTTTCCCGCATTAGGGTGAGGCGCCTTGTTGGCCATGGTCAGATAGTTCTCCTTTGTAATACCGACTCTGGGCGTGAGCTTCCAGGCTATGGCCAGCTTCTGTCCCTTTGCATTGTCGCGCATCTTTGAGGATGCTACGCTCAAAGTAAGGGGCGGATCACTCTGATCCGGCGTGCCGACCGCTGTAGAGGCCGTTCCGTCCGATGTGGTCAGCACCAGATCGTTCTTCACTACCCGATAGATGAACTCGTAGCCCGCGTTTTGGATACCGCTGCTCAGCTTGATCGGCTGGCCGAACTCCTGCTGATAGGCTTTGGCCATCTCGTCTGCATGCTGAACCACGGTCTGTAGGAAATTCATGTTTTCCTCTGTCAGCATCGGATCTTTCATCTGCACCTTTCCGCGCCATTCAGGGCGGGTCAGGTCCCAGAGGCTGTCTACGGGAGGCTCCGGATAGGTCTGGAAGTTGTAGAATACGACCTTCGACTCCACTGTGTGAACAAGAACGGGCGCCTGGAAATAGTCGGGGATTACATCCTTGGCGGCTTTGCCGTCGACCAGGGTCTGAGGAACGTAGTTCACGATCAGACCTTGGGGGAGGAGCTCGTTGACCAGGGTGGGACCGCTTGACAGATTAAGAACATCGACGTTGAATACCCCGGCCGCCTGCTCGCGAGTGAGCTTCTCCACCTGTTCGACATCCGTCATGTCAAAGGCCTCCACTTCGATCTCCGGGTATTGAGCCGTAAATGTCTCCACGGCGTCGAAGATCCGGGAGGACAGGCAGTAGACCACGACCTTGCCTTCCTTTTTTGCCGCTGCGTAGATGGCATCCCAGTCCTCTACTTCGCTCTGAGCAGCTGGGGTCGCAGCCGGAGCTGGTTGGGCTTCCTGGGTCCCTCCTGCCCATAATCCGAACAGAGGAACCAACGCTACGAGCACGACCAAACACAAAATTCTCTTAGCCATGTTTTTCTCCTTTCCGCATTGGATTCTTTGGCTAAATTCAATTATGAACGATTTATTTCATTTGTCAAGTAAAATGTATTGTTTATTTCATAGGTTTTGGGGTAGTCTGGTGGTGATTGGAGAGTGTTGGATGCAGCAAAGGTATATTTTCTTCGACATGGGCGGCACCATCGACACCCACACCTATGATCGCGATTGCGGAGTTCAGGCGACTCAGCGAATAAGGGAACTTCTAGTCAGTGTGGGGATCGAGATCCCGATGAATGATGATGATCTCTACGATCTTGTCACCCGGGGGCAGACGGAGTACAGGGAATGGCGCGAGCAGACCTACATCGAGCTTCCCCCTGAACGCGTCTGGGCCCAGTTCATCCTCAAATCCCAAGACCTGCGCCCCGATCAGCTAGGCGCGATCGCAGAACAGCTGGCCTACATCGTCGATACACAATACTATCGAAGGATTTTACGTCCCGAGGTCCCCCGGGTCCTGGAAAAACTCAAGGCTAGGGGATTCGGTTTGGGGATCATCAGCAACATACAGTCCAAACGCCAGGTCCCGGACGACCTGGAGCGCTACGGCATCAAAGAACTTTTTGATCCCGTCGTCCTGTCGTGTGAACACGGCCGGCGCAAGCCCGATCCGACGATATTCCATTACGCAGCCCGTCTGGCGGGGGTACCCACCAGCAGCTGTGTTCATGTCGGCGATCGGATCTCCCGGGATATACTGGGGGCGAAGCGGGCTGGATTTGCTCTGGCTGTTCAAATACGGCACGATTTCACCGAATCGGATGAACCCAACGAGCCCAAGCCCGATGCAGTCATCGACAACATGAAGGAGCTGCCTTCTCTGCTCAAGGAGCGAACGACGGCAAGGATCGGGAATCATACGACCACCTGCAGATCGGATGCAATTCGGGCTTTTCTCTTCGATGCCGCCGATACGTTGTACTACCGGCCGGATCCTGGTCGTCGCTTCAGGGATTTTCTTCTACATCTTGGTCTTGAAGATCACCTCCCGGATCCGGGTGATTTGCGGACACTGCAAGAAGAGGCGCAGTACGGCAAAATCTCAATAGAAGAATATCGCATCGCTGTCCTTTCACTACACGGAGTACAGAATCCGGAGGATCTGGCACAGGGGCTGGAGGTGCTCGGAGAGGAAAATCGCGATATTCGTTTTTTTTCAGGAGTCACCGAGACACTCAGACATTTGAAGAATACGGGATATCTATTGGGTATCGTGACTAATACGGCGGTTCCACTCCACGAGAAATTGCTGTGGTTCGAGAGTGCCGATATCGGTTCAGTATGGGATTGCTTGATCTCCTCCAAGGAAGTAGGCTTCCGCAAACCGGAAAAAGAAATCTATGAAGCCGCCCTGGAACAGCTCGGGGTGGAACCGGGACAAGCGGTATTTGTCGGTCACGAGGCTGCAGAACTCGAGGGAGCAAAAAAGACAGGATTGTACACCGTAGCTTTCAACTATGAAGAAGGAGTTGATGCGGATGTTTACATTCATAAAATAGATGAGTTGCTACATTGCACCAGTGCTCTAAGACCCTGAGCGTGATTCGTCACGGGACATTTGCTAGCCCTGGTAGTGCACGAATATGCCAAAGAAGCAGTCAAATCGGGAACTGGACAACCGTAGACGCTTTGTGCTGACCGCTGTGATCGTCGCGCTTTCCCTGCTGGGGGATGCTCTGCTGTACGCGTTGCTCCCCTCCCGACCGGAAGCCTTCGGCCTCAGGATCTGGCAAATCGGAATTCTGCTCGGAGCGAATCGCTTCGTGCGCCTGCTGACAAACGAACTGGCCGGACGCCTGGTCCAGCGCAGCCACAGCAACCGGCCTCTGTATGGGGCAATTGTCCTCGGCAGCCTGATTACAGCCAGTTACGCCCTGCCGATCGGTTTCTGGGGCCTCCTTGCAGCCCGCCTGGCCTGGGGTGCCTGCTGGTCGCTCCTTCGCGTAGAGGGGTACCTGGCTGCTTTGAACGTTTCCACGAAGCGTACCCGGGGCAGGATTTTCGCCGTCTATCAGGCTATCACTCGGATCGGACAGGGCGGCGGCGTTTTGATCGGCGGGTTTCTCACCGACACAATAGGGATCGTGCCCACCTTTTTTATTTTCGGATTGGGAACTTTGTCGGGGGTCATCCTGCTATCAAAAACTCCAAAAAGACCGCAGCCGTCTCCCTTTGCTTCCTCCAGGCACAGCGAGGAGCAAAGCCCCATCTCCCCGGTCTATGTGCCGGATACGGTAACGGACCCGCCGGAACCGGTCCTGAAAAAGGTCAGATCATCCCTGCCTATCCTGTTCGCCTCTCTGGCACCTCTCTGGGGGTGCGCTCTGACCCTACCCCTGACCGAGCAGATGGTGGCAAATCTCACCGGACGCCTCGTAGCCGAACGCATAGCTCCGATTCTTCCGACTTCCTTGGGCATAACCAGTTTGACAGGGCTGCTGCTCGGCTTTCGCTTCTTTGGGGCTCTTATCCTCAGCCCCCTGACTGGCCTAGCCGGTGATCGCATCGGGAGAAGGTCCCTGCTGGGGATATTAATCCTCCTGCAGGCTTGTTTCATCGCCGGAATCGCCTTTTTCCGCACCTGGCCACTTCTTGTTGTTTGCCTGCTCCTGCAGTTTGCCGCCGGGAATGCGGTCTACCTCCTGATCTACACGCTGGCCGGAGATCTCGCCCTGCACTCCGATCGGGCGCTGCATATGAGCCGATTTTCGACATTCCTCGATCTCGGCACCTCCCTTGGCCCGATCATAGGCTTCGCAATATATTCGCGCCACGGATTCGTCTGGGTTGCGGTGCTCGCCTGGCTTCTGATCGCCACGGCCTTCATCCTGTTGCGAAGACTTTCGGCTCTCAGCCATGAAGAGGTATATTGAGCGAAGTCGCATATCCAAAGGATGGTTTGTGCTGCCCTTGCGAATTTCATCTATCAAGGAGGATTCATGAAAACCGGATATGATTTTTTGACGATCGGTCACATCACCCACGACATATTGAATGACAGAGGAAGGGTATCCCGCTTTATCGGCGGGGCGGCTTTTTTTTCCTCGTTTGCGGTTAAACGCTCGGGAGCCAGCCTGATGGTGCTTAGCAAGTTGGCGAAGAAGGATTTCGGGCTGCTGTCTCAAATGAGAGAAGAGGGAATTGAGGTGATCGCCCTGCCCAGCACCCACACCACCTCCATAGAAAACATCTTCGAATCCGAGGATGTAGATCGACGCAAGGTGAATCTACTCTCTCAGGCCGAACCTTTTCGGCTGGAGGAGATCCCCAATGTAGAGACCAAGATCTTCAATTTGGCCGGTCTTTTCTATGGCGATATCCCCCCCGACATGATCGGATCTCTGGCGCGAAAAGCCGCGGTGGGCTTGGACCTGCAATGCATGCTTCGCAGCAGTATAGGCGGCAGCTTCTCGTGGTCGGATTGGCCGGAGAAACGGGACTACCTTCCCCATATTACCTATTTGAAAGCCGATTCCCTGGAGTCCCGAATCATCACCGGGAACGACGACCGCAGGGAAGCCGCGAAGATGCTCCAAGACTGGGGTGCCGGGGAGGTGCTTATCACCCATTCCAGCGAGGTGATTGTTTACGACGGTACCAGGGTTTACTCCGCTCCCTTCAATCCCTCGAATCTTTCGGGCAGGACGGGGCGGGGGGACACCTGCTTCGCCTCCTACATGACCCGCCGTCTAACCCACGGAATCGAAGAATCCCTAAGCTACGCCGCGGCCCTGACCAGCATCAAGATGGAGAAACCCGGTCCGTTTCTGGGGACAATGGAAGACGTATTTCGGAGAATGGAGAGCCTGGGGTGAAGCATTAACCAGACGACGGAGGTAACCGGACGGCGGCAGCCGCCGGTGCGGATGGACGAATGATGGGGAGGGAATCATCCCAGATTTCTAGCAGAAATGAATGTCGGCGATCGCTGTCGATATCGGGCGATCCGGCAATCAGGAAGGCTCTTGAGCAGGGCGAGCAGATCCGGAAAGGCATGAGCCACAGATTGGGGATCGTGGGCATCGGAGGAGGTCACCAGGGGCAGGTCCCGCGCTACGACCAGATCCAGAATGTCTCGAGCGGGATAGATTTCAGCGACCCGCTTGCGCAGCCCGGATGTATTTATCTCGACACTCATATTGATAGCCTGGCATAGGTCGAGGATCTCTATGATATCTGCGCTGTTGCTCTGCAGAACCGGGGATCCGGGCTGCTTTATTACATCGAGATGGGCCACGCAGTCAAACAGACCGGTCTTGAGAGCCTTCTTGATTTCAGCAAAGTATTCCGAATAGATCTGGGATATGCTCTTATCGGGGAAGTCAAATCCGAACAGCCAGTTGTCGCCCGGCCAGCTGTGGACAAAATGCACAGAGAGGAGTACCAGATCAAAGGGGTAACGGGACAATATTTTCTCTAAATAACCTTCGTATCCATCATAGTAGTCCGCCTCGATGCCGCAGAGAATCGGGAAATCGGGAAATCGCGCCCGAAGTCTGTGCACGTCAGCGACATAGCGGTCCAGATCCTCGCGATCCATACGCAGATCGCGACCCCCTCGCGGAAAATCAGGCAACGGGAGATGAGGTGTAAAACAGATCTCCTCGACTGCACGCTCCATTGCTTTTAACACGTACTCATCCATACTTCCGGAGGCGTGTCGGCAGTACGGCGTGTGAAGATGGTAGTCAAACATGATTCTTCAGGCTTGTACACGAACATGACTGCCTCTGTCAACAAGAGTACACCGATGCCCGATGGATAGCATTGGGGACCTATTGCACAAAAGCTGAATGAAGATCTCACTTCGTTAGCGGGAAACATAAACTGACAGTCGGTTTATCTGTTCGTTCATTTGAAGGTTTCAGCTTTATAAAGTAATATTTAGCAGGCAACTTAAATTTTTTAAGGGGGTGCGTATGAAAAAAGGATTGGTAGCATTGCTGATCGGGGTGTGTCTCCTCCTCAGCGCGGTGCTCGTCTCGGCGGACGGAAAGCTGGTGATCTACAACGCCGGCCCACCCGAGATGGGGGATGCTCTTGCTCAGGCCTTCAAGGCCAAGTATCGTGACATCGATGTAGCTGTGATCCGTCAGGGCTCTGGGGAGCTCATCACCCGCATTCAGGCGGAGGCCAGAAGACCCCAGGGCGACATCATCTTGGCCGTGGCCAAGGAGAACCTGGACGTGATCTACGACCTTTTGGACTCCTACAGGGTGAAGGAGGCATCCGCCTTTCCCAATGACATGAAGGATGCTAAAGGGAACAAATACTTCGGCTTCAGCTTCAACATCCAGGCCTTCATGATCAACACCGACAGGGTTCCTCTACGGGACGCCCCGAAGAGCTGGAAGGACCTGGGGGACAGCAAGTATCGCGGTGAAGTCGTAATGGCCAACCCGGCTCTCTCCGGTTCCGCCTACGCCCAGCTTTTCCAGATGGTCGGCCTTTACGGATGGGACCATATCAACGCCGTGCGCAGAGTCACCACCTTCGTCCCGAGCTCGACCCTGGTCTACACCTTCGTGGGCCGCGGTGAGTTCGGCATCGGCGTGACCGGCGAAGGGAACGTGTTCACCGAGAAGGCCAAGGGCAATCCCGTGGAAGCGGTGTATCCCAGCGAAGGAACGGGACTTCGTTTCGACGCCTCGGGGATCATCAAAGGAGGACCGAATCCTCAGAACGCCCGGATCTTCATGGACTGGCTGACCACTAAGGAGGTCATGACCATCATCTCCCAGGCTCCCTTTTTCCGCAGGATGACCCGCCCGGATGTGCCGCCGCCTCCGGGACTCACACCAACTTCGGAGGTTAAGTTCTTCGAATATGACGCCAATAAGGCTTCGGACAGCAGGGACGAGTACCTGCAGAAATTCGGAGAAATCTTCGCCACGCGTTAACAGTCTGTCGAGCATGGACGGCCGTCAGGCCGTCCATGCCGCTATTACGTGTAATCGCAAAACGAGGTTTACCCAATGACGGAACACGATAACAACCGGATTACTCTATCCATCAGGAATCTCAGCAAGATCTTCAGGGGCAAACACGACCAGGTGCAGGCTCTCGATGATGTCTCACTGGATATCCGGGAGGGGGAGCTGTTCACCCTTCTCGGCCCCAGCGGCTGCGGGAAGACTACCACGCTGCGCTGCATCGCCGGATTCGAGAAACCGAGCAGCGGGACTATTGATTTCCTCGGCCGGGACTTCACCTCCATCCCTCCTTTTCGGCGAAACATCGGCATGGTATTCCAGAGCTATGCCTTGTTCCCGCATCTGTCGATCTACGAAAACGTGGCCTACGGATTGAAGATCCGCAAGCTCTCGAGGAGGGATATCGAAGATAAGGTCAACCGCATCATCCAACTGGTGGGATTGGAGGCCACCCAGAAGCGTAAACCCAGCGAGCTTTCCGGCGGCCAGCAGCAGAGGATCGCCCTGGCCCGGGCTTTAGTCTACGATCCCCAGCTTCTGCTGCTGGACGAACCCCTGAGCAATCTGGATGCCAAGCTGAGAGTCTACATGCGGGAGGAGATCCGACGGATTCAACAGCAGGCGAAAGTGACAACAATCTACGTAACCCACGATCAGGAAGAAGCCCTGTCCATCTCCGACCGGATTGCCGTGATGCATGCGGGTAAGATCAGTCAGATCGGCTCTCCCGACGAGATCTACGAGAATCCGATCTCGATCCGGGTGGCGGATTTCATAGGCCAGGCGAATTTTCTTGCCTGCAGCGTGCAGACAGACGGAGATCCGGTTTTGTGGTTTCGATCCACGGAACAGATCACCCTGGAAAACAGCTCCGTTAGTATCCGAAATTTCCCGGACAGGGAGGGAATCCTCTTCGTCCGTCCCGAACAGATGGAGATCTCCGCGGATGCGAATCATCCCAACAGTCTACGGGGAGAGGTCAAGGTCATCCTCTACCTGGGCTCGGTGGTTCGCTACTACATCGAAATCTTTCAGGACCACGATCCCCAGGAGATTTTGGTCGACCAGGATCGCCGTGTACGAGGTGTCGAACTAGGAGATCCGGTGGCTGTGCTCGTTCATGGACAGGATGCTAAGCTCTTTCCGGCAGAGCAGAAACGACAGTTGGAGCAGGTATAGGAGATCCCATGGCTCGAGAAATTAAACAAAGACTGAAGGCTTTCGAGTTTACCCCCTACCTGATTCTGGGGCTGGCACTGATCATTCTGGTCGTGTTCATCGTCTATCCCCTCTCCAAAGTCGTGTTCAACAGCTTCATCGTAAAAGGCGATGCACCGGCCTTGAGCAATCTCACCCTGGCCAACTTCGCTCAATTTTCCACCTCCACCCTCTACAGGAGCGCCTTCTTCAACACGCTTACGGTCGGACTGTCCTGCGTCCTCTTTTCCTGCCTTCTTGGCATTCCCATGGCCTACTTCGTGGCCAAGACTCAGACTCCGCTGAAGACCTTCTTCCTAACCCTGGGCACCCTGCCCCTGATCCTTCCGCCCTTCGTAGGCGCCTATTCCTGGATCCTTCTGTTCGGCCGCCAGGGGGTGGTCAACTACTTTCTGGAAGCAGCCTTCAGCTTCAAGCTGCCCGACATCTACGGAGCACCGGGGGTCATCATCGCCATCACCATGAGCACCTACCCCTTCATCTTCCTGCTGACCTACGGCGCCTTGATTTCGGCGGATCCGTACATCGAGGAGAGCGCCGAGATCATGGGCGCCTCCCGGTGGCGGGTCATCCGCACCGTAACCCTGCCTCTGGTCATACCGGCCATCGCGGCCGGCGCGTTGATCGTGTTCATGCGTTCGGTGGGGAATTTCGGTGTTCCTGCAATCCTAGGTGGAAATTTCTACGTACTCCCAACCCTTATTCACTTTCAGGTCACCGGTTTGTTCAACCTCAACACCGCAGGGGCCATTGCCATGGTCAATGTAGTGCTGGTCGCCTTCGCCATCCTGCTGTCCCAGTATGTGACCTCCAGACGCTCCTACGTCACCATTACCAGCACAACCCAGGCAGCCCGGATATCCTCCAGCAAGGTGCTGAAGTGGATCGGAACCATATTCTGCCTGGGAGTGATCTTCTTCTCCCTGCTCCCGCACCTGACCGTCATATTTACCTCCTTCACCGAGGGTTGGGCCGGGACACGTTATCCGAACAAATTCTCGCTTCAAAACTACCGCAGGATATTCGAGATCGCCCTGGTTCCGATCAGGAACAGCCTCTTTCTGGCTACCGCAGCCACCGTGATCGCCTCTGTGATAGGGACTCTTCTCTCCTATATCAACGTGCGGAAGAATCTGAGAGCCCGGTGGATCCTGGATCTGACGGTCATGCTGCCCTTCATCCTCCCCGGTATCGTCGTTGGGGTAGCCATCCTGATCGGCTTCTCCTCCGGTCTGCTGATCCTCAGCGGCACCTGGATGATCCTGGTGGTCGGCTTCTTCATCCGGCGTATGCCCTACATATTCAGATCCACCACCGCGTCCCTGAGCCAGATCGATGTGGCGGTAGAGGAGGCTTCTTCCATCACCGGGGCTTCCTGGCTGATCACCTTCAGGAAGATCACTCTCCCGCTGATGGCTCCCGGCATCCTCGCAGGAGCGGTGATCTCCTTTTCCACGCTGATGGGGGAGCTTTCCACCACGGTGATCCTCTACTCGGCCCGCTGGAAGACGATCTCCGTGGCCATCGTGGAGTATCTGTTCTCCGCCACCATTGGTCCTGCCTACGCCTTGGGAACGATCCTCATCGTTCTGGTGCTGACTGCCATATTCCTGGCCAACAGGATTCTGGGGCGACGGATGTCCCAGATGTTCAGGATGGTCTAAACGGCCAGTTCACAATGCAAAGCTTATGAGGAGAGCGTAAAAATCTTCAAAGGTAGCCATTGCCTCAGAGTTCGAAACTCCAGCTCAACAGTTCCTTCAACCCTGCGGCGACACTCGGCACCGTCATATCTGCCTCTTCCTTCAACTCCTCGGGAGCATCCGCCAAGGCAATCCCTATACCGGCCGACGAAAGCAGCTCCAAATCATTCAGACTATCACCAAAGGCCACGATGTGAGAAAGCGGGATCTTTAAGAGCTTACCGAGTCTTTCGAGAGCGCTCCCTTTGGATACCGTTACAGGCATGACTTCTAGGTAATCACCTTGGGTCATCACAATGGAAATCTCGGGAACTCGGATGGCAACATCTCGTTGCAACCGGATCAGGGTGTCTTCTTCATAACCGACAACTTGAACTTTTATGGGGGGATCAGTCGCGACTATCTCGATAAGATCATTGATTTCCACCCACCGCAGTCCTTCTATACGGATGAAATCCGAAAGTAGCGGGGTTAAACAGGAGACGACGGGGCAATCCGAAAGGGGATCTGTGTACAGGAGACAGTCCAGATTAGTCGTCAGAGTCTTTTCCACAACGAGTATTGCCGCTTCGGGATGCAGCTTCTCCTGGTACATAATATTACCGGTCTTCGGATTTACTATCGCAGCACCGTTGCAGAGGATCACTGGAAGATCAATGTCCAATTTATGAATGTACGGTACAGCGGAGCGGAATGTCCTGCCGGTGGCTAAAGTGACCTCGATGCCCCCTCGCCTCACCTGCTTGATGTATTTAAGATCTTCCGCTGTCATCTGAAGATTCTCGTCTACCAGGGTCCCATCGAGATCAAAGACAACCAACCTGTATGGATACTTTCTCGCGATGCTTATCAACTTTTTATTTTCCGCCGGTGCAGTTATTTCGCGGAGTAAAGAGTCATCTGGGTATCTGACAACATACGCCTACTCCTTCAGAGCTCCCCCAGCCAGGCCGATCACGAAATACTTTTGAAAAAAGGAGAATAAAACCAAAACCGGAACGATGGCGATGAAGGAAGCCGTACCCAGGAGGCTCCAGTCAACCTCTCCGTGCTCCCCGATAAAACGGTACAGCTCGACCGTGTACGGCCGAACCGTGGAGGTCAAAGTCATGGCGATCATAAATTCGTTCCAGGAGCGAAAGAAGGCGAATATCGAGGCGGCGGCCACTCCCGGTGCGGCGATGGGGAAGGATACCCTGAAAAAAGCCTGGAGCCGGGAACAGCCGTCGATCAGGGCGGCCTCCTCGATCTCTACGGGAATGGTGTCGAAATACCCCTTCAGCAGCCAGGTGTTCATCGAGACGGTCCGCACCGCATACACGATCATCAGCCCGATCCGCGTATCATAGAGTCCGTAGAGGGAGTAGAGCCGGTAGAGGGGGATGATCACCGCCAGCAGGGGAATCATTTGGATGAGCAGTATCAAAACGAGAATTTGATTCCGCAGGGGAAAGCGGAATCGGGAGAAGCCGAATCCCGCCAGCATGGCGCTTCCCGTGCTGATCAGGGTAGCACCCACGGCGATGATGATGCTATTCAGATAAGAGGTGAAACCGAATTTTGATCGAAACAGCAGTTCACCAAAATTCCCCAGTGTTGGATGTCGTGGTATCAACGTTGGCGGATATCCGATCGCCTCTCCGGGCAGCTTGAAGGTCGCGCTAAGCAGCCAGTAGAGCGGCAGGACCGTGAACAGCGCCCAAAGCACGAGGAGAGTATAGGTCAATATTTTCCAGACGGGTTTGGGATTCATCGCTTCTGCTCCGCAACCCGCTCTCGGTTCAACCGCATATACAACAGCGTGAGCAGCAGGTTGATCAAAAGAATCAGCACGGCCACGGCGGCACCCCTGCCCATGTAGCCGTACTCAAAGGCTTGATGATACAGAAACACTGCGATGACCTCGGTCCTGTACAGAGGTCCTCCGCCGGTCATGGCATAGATCAGATCGAAGAAGTTGACCGTATACATCGAGATCAAAACCAGGTTGATCATAATGAAAGGCCGGATCAGGGGAAGGGTCACATAGCGGAATTTCTGTCCGGCTCCGGCCCCGTCCACGGTAGCCGCCTCGTACAGCTCGTAGGGGATGCTCTGGAGTCCTGCCGTCTGCAGGGTGAAGCTGAAGGCGGTGCCGTGCCACACATTAGCGATGACCAGGCAGGGCATGACCAAATTCAGGTCGTTGAGCCAGCTGGGGAGATTTACAGCGCCGAACAATACGAGCAGGTAGTTGAGTACGCCGAGACGGGGCTCGTACATGAAACGCCAGGAAATGGCGATCACGATGGCGCTGGTTACCCAGGGCAAAATGAATATCGCCCGGAAGATGTCTTTTCCTCGCACCCACTTCTGGTTCACCAGCAGGGCTATGGCCAGACCGAAGCCCAGCTGGCCCGCAATGCTCCCGCCGACGAAGTAAAAGGTAGCGGGCAGCACCTGAGTGAAGAAGCCCGGCCCCTGGAAAGTGAAGATAGTCAGGTAGTTCTTCAAACCGACGAAGGTCTGGCGGCTGAGCGAGGCCAGCTTGACCTCCTGGAGACTCAAAAGTACGGTCTGGATGAGAGGGTAGACGAGAATGAGAAATATCAACAGCAGGGCTGGAAGAATGAGGAGGTAGCCGCTGATGATGTTCCTGGTCTGTTTTCTCATTCTCAAGTCACTGTCAGAGATCAGGTTTGAAATGCTGGAGGAGACTCATCGTCTCCTCCAGCCTGTTCATAATTATTGGGCGAGCAGCTGGTCGACCTTCACCGCAGCGGCATCGAGGGCCGCTTTGGGGCTGGCCTGTCCGAGCACAGCCGCCTGGATTGCGTCCTGGATGGCTGCCGAAATCTCCGTGTATTGAGGAATTCCCGGCCTGAAGTGGGCATAGGGAAGCGAGTTCAGGATCACGTTAAAAAACGGATCGACGGAGTAGTAATCCTCCGGCCGCTTCATCAGGGAGTAAAAGGTCGGGACATAACCCCTTGCAGAGGTGTACATGAACTGGGCATCGGGAGCGGCGCCGATCGAGATCAGCTCCCAGGCCAGATCCGGGTGTTTGGCACCTTTTGGTACGGACAGCAGATACCCGCCGGACATTGTAGAGTACTCTCCGCCGGGAGCCTTGGGAATCAGAGCCGCACCGAAATTTTCCTGGAATTTTTCAGGCGTTAGATCCGGTAACACCGACTTGGCCAATCCCAGGGTCTTCGTCATATAGGATATGGCGAACTTATCCTGGAATACGGCGGTGTCGATGTCCATGTAGTTGCCGCTTACAATACTGTTCGGAGTGATTCCGTCTTTCACCATTTTTACATGGAACTCCAGGGCTTTGACACCCGCATCGCTGTTGAACGCAGCCTTCTTCATGTCGTTTGTCAATATTTGTCCGCCCGCGGAGAACAGCATTCCGAAGAAGCGCATCGCCGTTTCTTCCTCTTTCATGGCCGGAAAACCGTACCCGTAGTAGGCAGGTGCCGAGGTTATCCTCTTCGCCATTGTGTACAGTTGGTTCCAATCCTCTGGCGGCTTGTTAGGATCCAAACCCGCGTTCCGGAACAATTTCTTGTTGTAGGCCATGATTCGGACATCGGTGTTCAGCCAAGTACCGTAGCTGCGGCCGTTCCACTTCGTTCCCTCTTTGAAGCTGTCGACCACGTCGGGCCATTCCTTCCAACCGTTGAGCTTGTCGGTAAGGTCAGTGAGAAGCCCTCCTTCCACGTACTCACCGACCCAGATGATGTCTACCTGAGCCACATCGGGAGGATTCCCTCCAGCGGCAGCGGTCAGGAATTTGGCCCTCAGATCTGCCCAGCCGAATCCTTCCTCTACGAAGGTAAATTTCGTCTCTGGGTGCCGCTTCTGGATCTCCGCCTTGGCGACCTCCCAGGGTGCCTCCTGGTCCCACGTGTAAGCCCGGGCGAAAATTCTAAGGGTTACCTCCTTTGCTTCCATGCCCGACTCCTCCTGCACAGGTGTCGCGAAGGCCATGCCAGCGCACAGAGCAGCTAGGAAGACCGAAATGATGACCGCTGCCAGCCCGTTTCTAGTTGAGTGCATTTTCGTTCTCCTTGGTGTTTATATCTGAGATAAGCCCGAAATCCTCCTTTACGCGTTGATGCAGTCTGCTGCTCTTCACCTCCTTTCCGACCCATTCATGTATACGATTAGGAAGTTTTCCGGTCGAACCTCTCGACGTGATTTCATGATAGACAGTCATATAACTCGAATCCTGAGATATATGAGCATTATAGCGTGTCTGATCTGAGGATGCAACAAAAAAAGGGCTTTCCGCCGTGGACGACAGAAAGCCCCTTGAACTGCTAAAGGGATAGGGCTGTTAGAACCAGAACAGAAGGTTGGCTCCCAGCATACCGGTGCTCTTGTCCAGTGCAACTCCCCCGTCCACAGTCAGGCCCATGATGTAGCTCAGGCCGAAGGACAGGCGTCCCAGCTTGATGTCCGCATTAGCCTTGGCATTAAAACCGATCAGGGACGACTCACTCGCGTTGCCCAGCAGGATGGAAAAGTTTGGTCCGACACCGGCGGACAGGCGCAGGATCGCTAAATCCAGAGCCAGACCCGCGTCCGCGTACAGATCGATCGAATTAACCTCACCAAGAGTGACCAAGCCGAGTGCTTCGAGCTGAAGGAACCTCAACAGTATCAGGCGCGCATCCGCACCGAAGGTGAAGCCCTCCTCCCGCAGGGTCGATCCGTCCACGGATTGCCCGATGAGCACCGGTGAGTTGAAGAATGCTGACGGTCCCAAACCGAACTCCGCAAAACAGAGCAGGGGGATGAAGGCCAGCACCAGCACAAGAATCAGCGTCTTTTTCATATTGACCTCCCTCTGACAGGAACGCTACTCCCGTCTAGTTTCGTCACATCAACAATATACACCTTTGAAACGCCGTTTCCACAGATTTCTGTTACCGAAATCAACGCTTTTTTCCATGAGCTACAGCTTCAACCTCGCTCTCCCGGAGGCGGTGGCCAGGGTGATCCGAGGCAAGGCTTCGCCCCGGACCAAGCTCTTCAGATCGTAGATCTGACCCGAGTGGGCAAAGACCTCCTGACGGTCGAACTCGAAGGGGGATTCGATACGCCCCGCGTGCCGCAGTGCAGAGAACTCGATCGTTCCCGCCACCCGGTTGTCATTGAAGTCCAGCTCCACCGAACCTGCTGCGGAGGTGAGGGTAAGATCAAAGGTCGGGGTCGCCGCCAATCCTACCTCGATATCTCCGGCGGTACTGCTGAAGCTGCACTCGCCGCTCAGCCGCAGCTCGGACACAGCGATGCTTCCGGCCACCGTGGTCGCCTCGATCTCCGCGACAACATCGCGGAGCTCCAATGCACCGGCGGCGGTATGAAGGCTGAGGCGCCCCTGGCAGTCGGCAACCTCCACATCGCCGCTGGCTGTCGCTACAGACATATCTCCGGACAAATCTTCCAGCCGCACCGCCCCGCTGGCCGTGTTGATTAATATCCGCCCGCTGAGATCCCGAACGAAGATCCCCCCGGAGGCGCTGCGGGCCTCAAGCGCACGGTAGTCGCCCGTGGACTCAAAATCGCCGGAGGAGGAGGAAAACAAGATCCCCGTCGAATCCGGTACGGTGAGATACCAGGTAGCAAATCCTTTCGGCCGTTGCAGCAGCCGTTCCCGCAGATACAGCTCACCGCTCCGTTCCCGGATATCCACCTGGTAGCGATCCTCCGGGTAGCTGGAAACGACCCGGAGGAGGATCCGCCCGTCCGAGCCGGACTCTACAGTACAAGCGGCGCTGAGAAGCTCGATGACCAGCTCCGCTTTCGCGGGCAGCTCCCGGATGATTTCCAGCCGCTTGTCCGGTTCTGCGCCTCCCACCGCATGCAACGCGGATGCTACCAGCAATGCGCTGGTTGCCAGGATTACCAGCCGGAATTTTGGCAGGGTTCTCAGAAAACAGCGCATACCCATTTCCGCTGGTTTAGATGTGCAGCTCAAGAATATCCCTGTCCCGGACAGGCTCGTGCTTGGATACGGTGAGCGGATTCTCCGAACCCCTCCACATACGGGCGAAGCGGAGATTCTGGAGGAAATCCTTGTGGATCAGGGAGCAGATATCCCCCACGGTCTGACCGGCGAATACGGTGTACGGTTTTTCCAGCTCCGGTTTTTTTCCGGGTGCCTTTGTGTATACCCGCACGATGCCGAGCCATTCGAACAGCATCCGGGGCAGCATGCCGAGCGTCGTGGGCTCATTACTCGACATGGGCAGAATTTCGAACCGATCGGCGATCATCTCCCGCAGCAGCTCCAGCCGTGCTACTGCTCCGGGGGCGTCTTTCTTGTTGGCGATCAACCGGCAGCGAACCCGGTCCCGATCCCCGCTGGCTTGCTTTACAAAGGCCACGTGCCGCAGCTCGAAGGCCTGGAATACCGCGTCGAGATCGTCGAGCAGAGAATCAACGGACAGATCCGCCACCAGCAGAGCCGCCTCGGCGCCGCGCAGCACGCTAAGCAGATGGGTAGGCATGAACTCTGCGGTAACAGGGGGCGTGTCCACCAGCTGAATCTGTATGTCCTCATACTGAACCATCCCCGGCTGCATCGCGTGGGTGCTGAAGGGGTACTCCCCGATATCCGGACTGGCGTTGGTAATGGCCCGGAGTATGGAGGATTTCCCGCTGTTCGGTGGTCCCACGAGAATCACCTGAGCCGCCCCTTCCTTTTCGAATCCAAGGGTAGGTCCTCCGCCGCTTTTGCGGCCGGAGCTCTCCTGCTGCTTGAGCAGCTTGGACATCCTTCGTTTGAGATCCGCGAACAGATGGTCGGTACCTTTGTGTTTGGGAAGCACGGCCATCATGTCCTCGAGTCGCGTGATCTTCTCATCGATGGTCTTGGCGGCGCGGAAGGCCTCTTCTGCCTTCTTATACTCCGGACCTGTATTCGTCGGCATAAGCTCAAGTATACGCAAAAAGGGCGTTTTCCTCCAACCGATCAAGCAGACCGGAGGTGGGAAAAACGCCCGGATAACCGCGCTTCACGAACTTCCTCATGCAGCAACGGACATCCCCAGCCAGTCGCTGGGACAGCGCCGACCATTCCCCCGAGAGCGCAGGTCTAGCGACGTTTGATCGACGATGCCCCGGACAGATCGATCCGCCCCATCGTAGGATTTCCTCCGAAATACAGCCGGGAAGCTCCACTGGCATCGATGTCGAGGGTTCCGTTCAATACCACCTCGACTTCGCTTGCCCCGCTGAGCTCGATGTCTGCATCCTCGGCGGGAAAGTCCCCCAGGTCCAGATTGCTGGCACCGGAGAGGTCGAGCCGCAGATCCCTGGCCCGGCCCTGCAGGCGAATCTTGCTGGCACCGGAGGCTTCAATGTCCACATCCCGAGCAGTAATGTCTCCCTCCAGAAAGCTGGCGCCGGAAAGGTCCGCCTCGAAATCACCGGCGGAGGAAAAACCGCTGATACGCAGGTCACTGGCCCCGCTGGCCTGGATCCCCCGTAAATCCGGCATGCGCACCTTCGCCTCCATAGTGACATTACGGGTGTTGAGGCTTATCGCGGGTTTGAGTCCGATCACCAGCGTATCTCCCCTCCTCTCCACACGGAGATGGGGCTGTAGATTTTCGTCCACCCGGACCTCGATCTCGTAAGAACCGCCTTGAACAATCTCCACCTGGAAGGCGTGGCTCACGTCCACTCGGTTAAAACCGCGGATATCGAAGTTCTCCGTGACGATCCGCCCGGAGCCGCTTACTCGCTCACCGCCACCACTCAGCCTGTCCAGCACGACACGGGGATTTCGGGGTCCAACTTTGGTACCTAAGGGAAACCGTGTCCCGGTGCTCTGGGCGCTCAGAGTGCAGCCCAGCAGCAGAGTCGACAATACCAGCAAAGCAACTGCAGTCAATACCTTGATATTCATAGAATACCCTCCTCGTATGGTGTTAATGAAATCGCTTTCAAGATAATCTCGGAGCCGAGGGAAAAACATCGGAATAATAGTTGGAATTTGGCGGTACAAAAGCGGGAATTATTTGTGCTCCGGGTATCCTCCAAAGCACGGAGGGACTCATCAGAATGTTGTAGATCCCGCGCACTAGCCTTCGGAGGAAACCAATCCCTCCCGAACCGCAAACAGGGCGGCCTGGGTTCTGTTGGGCAGCTCGAGCTTCATGAGGATATTGCTGACGTGGGTCCGTACCGTGGGCTCGCTGATGAACAGCTCCTCCCCGATCTGCCTGTTGGACAAACCTCGGCCAATGCAGCGAAGCACCTCCACTTCCCTGGAGGTTAGCTCCCCGAGGGATTGTTTCTCCCCTCCCTTCCTCATTCTTTGGATCACTTTTCGGGCGATCTCTGGATTCAAGGCGGATTGGCCCTGATGTACATCCCGGATAGCTCGCAGCAATTCCTCCGGAGTGGCATCCTTGAGCAGGCAGCCCATGGCGCCGACTTCGATGGCGGTCAGCACTTTATCGTCTTCCGAAAAACTGGTCAGAACCAGGATACGGGCCTCCGGATCGTGTTCTCGAATCCCCTGGATCGCCCCGATCCCGTCCATGCGGGGCATAACCAGGTCCAGCAGAATGACGTCGGGACGGAGGGATGCCGCCATCTCCACAGCTTCGGTTCCATCAGCGGCCTCCCCGACCACCTCCATGCCGGTCTCCGTCTCGATCAGCGCAAGCAGGCCTTTTCGAACCACCGCGTGATCGTCGGCAATCAAGATCCGGATCGTATCTTCACTCATTTTCCATCTCCACCTTTACCTGGACGCTCACCAGCGTACCCCGGCTGGGAGCCGACTCGAACTCCAGCCGCCCCCCGAGCTTCTCCACCCGTTCCTTCATCCCCCTGATACCCACCCCGCCGCTGCTCTGAAGCACACTCGGATCAAAACCGACGCCGTCGTCCTGTACTTCAAGGGTGACAGTGTCACCTCGGCTGTGCACTCTCAAACGCAGCGAAGCGGCCTTTGCGTGTTTGAGGGCGTTGTTCAAGGCCTCCTGAGCAAGGCTGTACAGTTCCTGCTCGAGGAGCTTCGGCAGCCGCATCGAGGCAGGCGCGTCGATTTCCACCTCGATTCCGGCTCGCTTCTCGACTGTGTCGAGCCTGTGCTTCAAGGCACCTATCAAGCCCTTCTGTTCCAATTCAGATGACCGCAGCTCATAGACCATCAGACGCATCTCTTTCAAGGCCTGACGGGAGGCGCCGATCAGCTGATCCAGGGATTGCGCTGCTCGCCTGGCCTCCGCACCAGCCAGGTGTCTGCGAGCCGCCTCGGCAAAAAGGGTCACGCTGTACAGGGATTGGCTCACCGAGTCGTGCAGGTCCCTGGCGACCCGGCTTCGCTCCTCCATGATCGCGAGCTGCCTCTGCTGCTGCAGCACTTCCCGAGTCCGCGACTCGACCTTCTGCTCTAGACTGCGGTACAAAATCTTCAGGGAATCCGCCATCGTATTGAACCGTCGAGCCAGAACCTCAATTTCGTCACCGGTGAGGGCGACGATGGGATGGTCGAACTTTCCGGCCGCGACCCGGGCAGCTCCTTCTGTCAGGTCCCGTATCGGTTTGAGTATTCTCCCCACGGAGAACAATACCATCATAGTCGAGGCTGCTCCACCGACCACGAGGACCGCCAGAAGTACCAGACTATAGAGTCGAACCGGACCGACGATCACCTGCCAGCGTTCTCTGGTGATCAACGCCCAGCGCGTACCCGCAAGCGGGGCATAGCCTGCGATTATCCGTTCGCCGGAGACATCCTTGATTACGGTCGCACCGCTCAGTCCGTAGGTGGCTCCCATCATCGGTACCGTTCCCGCCAATGCGGTTCCCAAGAGTTTGCGATCTCGATGGTAGATGAACTTTCCCCGACCGTCCACAAGGTAGGCGTAGCCGCTGCGGTTTCTCGCGAACTCCAAAAAGGTAGCAATATCCTCGATCAACGGCGATGCCGCCAGGGTCGCCACGCCGGCCACGATCGCTTTCAC
Source organism: Spirochaetaceae bacterium (assembly GCA_020353535.1). Lineage (GTDB taxonomy): Bacteria > Spirochaetota > Spirochaetia > SZUA-6 > DRHE01 > JAFGQJ01. Next base: position 3,061,220 of record CP070696.1, read on the forward strand.
CTCGCCCTGATCCGTGAGAATCGGAACGGCGCAGACGACGGCGGGCTGTTTTTTCAAAGGATCACGAAGAATGTCCGAGTAGGCGGGGCGTCGCTCCCGGGCTATGCTCGCAAACTCCCATGAGATCAGTCCATCCCACCCTTCTGCGCCCGGCACAGAGAGAAGCAGACCACCTTTCGGATCGTACAGGGCGATTCCCCCGTCGAACAGATCGAAATCCTCATCACGGAGATCCTCCTGCCGATCAATCAAGATCCGCCCCAAGCTCAACAGATTCGACGCGGCTGCCGCCATTCTACGTTCCACCTGGCCGGCCACGACCCGGGCCAACTCGGTTTCCCGCTGCCTGGCGATGCGCTGAGGGACCCTTTCGAAAACCTGGATCCCGACGATCACGATAATGACAATCACCAGCACGAAGGGGAGCAGGGAGTAGAAAAGGACCTTGGCTTGTATACTGCTGAACTGCGGTCGTTTCAATATGAGCCTGCGATTGCCGCTGGTAGAATGCTGCCATTATAGAGGGGGAGAATGAAAAAAGGAATGACCTTACCCGCGCTAGGTCAGCGCCTTCCAAAGGATCTCGCTCAGCTTCTCAGCGGTGAAGGGTTTGCCGATCACTTCCTTGAAACCATAGTCCCTATAGTTGGCCATGACCGGGTCATTCGAATAGCCGCTGGAAATGATGGCTACGGCTTTGGGATCGATTTCCAGCAATCGATGAATTGCTTCTTTTCCCCCCATGGCGCCGGGCACAGTCAGGTCCATGATCACGGCGGAAAAGGGAGTCCCTGTTTGCTTTGCCTGGCTGTAACGGGACAAAGCCTCCTCACCGGTAGCTACCACCGTAGGCGCATATCCCAGGTGTGTCAGGAGACGGGCGTAGACATCCCGCAAACTGTTGTCATCATCCATAACCAGGATCCTGCCCTTCCCGCTATACAGTTTGGAGCCGGTTTTTTCGCCCTTTTTGACGCGTTTGCGATCCGTAGCGGGCAGAAACAGGAAAAAACGGGTACCCTTGCCAAGCTCGGATTCGGCGTACAGATAACCGCCATGATTCTTGAGTATTGAGTAGGCCGTGGCCAGACCAAAGCCGGTGCCGTTGTTCTTGGTCGTAAAGAAGGGGTCGAAGATCTTGCTCAAATGCTCCTTCGGAATTCCGCAGCCCGAATCTTCGATCACGATCCGCACGTAGCGACCCGCTTTCAACGGAATTCGGTAAGAGGGAGTGACCGTGACGTTTTCCGCCTCCACGTTTATCACACCGCCTTCGGACATTGCCTGATCAGCGTTGATGATCAGGTTCTGGATCACCTGGATGATCTGTCCCTGGTCAAACTCAGCCCACCAAAGATCATCGGGGAACTGATACTTGCAGCGCACGTTGGACCCTCTCAAGACGAAGGCGGAAGCGTCCCTGATCAGGTCGGGAAGTGTCCCTGGTATGCGCACCGGCGCGCCGCCCTGGGCAAAAGTGATCAACTGCTGGGTGAGGGCACGGGCTCGCAGTGCTGCTCTCTCCATCTCCTCAAGGCGGGTATAGATCTCCTCACCCGGCTGGGTGTGTATCTTGGCCAGTGCCGCATTGCCGACCACTGCGGCCAGGAAATTGTTGAAATCGTGAGCGATTCCCCCTGCCAGCCGCCCCACAGCCTCCATCTTCTCCACCTGCTGCAGGTGCTCCTCGAGAAGTTTGCGGTCCCGAATGTCCCTGGCTACTCCATAGGTCCCGAGGAAATTTTTTTCCCTGTCCTGGGGTTCCCTGTCGTAGATCCCCTGGGATTTGATCTCCACCGGTACCTCGGGTTTTGTCCCCGATCCGTTGTTCTTCTCCTTCGTCTGCGGCTGGCGCAGGTGCAGCTCCACCCCGGAAGAAGCTCGGCTCCCGGTTCTCCGCTCGTTGAACACGTGTTCCGATTTTTCGAGATCATTGGCACTAATGACCTGCGAGTAATGTTTGCCGATGACCTGCTCCCGCTTCACGCCAAGCAGCCGTTCGAATGCATCGTTGACAAAGGAGAAACGTCCCTGCTCATCCAGGGTGTAGATGATGTCCGGTGAGTTTTCGACGAGGTATTTATATCTCTTCTGGGCTTGCTCCAAAGCCCAGTGGATGGCCTCTTTTTCCCGTATCAGCCGCTTCTGTTCCAGAGCGTTGTCCACCCTTTTTATCAGCTCTTCGTACTCCATGGGCTTGCGGATATAGTCGAAAGCACCGTTTTTTAGGGCGCTGACTGCAGATTCGATGGAGGCGAAGCCGGAAAACATGATCACAAGGAGCTGCGGGTATCTGCCGTGTACGAACTCCAGCACTTCCAGACCATTCATGTCGGGAAGCACGATGTCCAGGAGCAGGAGGTCATAGGCTGCCTGGGAAAGACGGGTCAAACCCTCTCTTGCCGTGTTGGAGCTTTCCACCTGGTAACCCCGGTCACTTAGTAGTTTACTCAGGCTTTCACACATGCGGGGTTCGTCATCGATGATAAAGATACGATAGCTATCGGGCATGGATTGTCTCACTTTCTCTCCTATTCTTATTTTTCGGAATCGAGCCGCACAAGGATGAACTCCAACTTGAGAAAAGTAGCGATACATACGATAATGCCGGCAAAAGAATGAGCAAGATCTTCAAACGCGGAGCTCCGCAGATTCCGGCAAAACTCAAAGGTGCGGTGGATCGACTGCTGCACAGAGGAGGGAGCCGGGAGATCCAGGCGGTGCGGAACAAGTCCATCGCCATCACCTCCGGGAAGGGGGGTGTAGGCAAAACCATCACGGCTGTGAATCTTTCGATCTACTACGCCCGTAAAGGATTTTCCACCGCTCTTATCGATCTGGATCCTCTCTCCGATGTGGCCACGCTTCTGGACCTGGTAGAAGCCGAATCGGCGGTGGAGCAGCGGAATAACGATAATGCCAAAGCAGGATTGGAAAGCTTTACAATCCCGGTGTTCAAGCATCTGGATCTGATTTTTCCCTCACAGAAGCTCAAGGATGTGGAACGCAGTGCACTGCTGGAGAAGATCTACCGGGAGAATCTAAGTGAATTGAACCGTGGTTATGAGCTGCTCGTGTTCGACCTGCCCGCGGGAAGCGAGTTCGAAGAGAATCTGGTATTTCTGCCCTTCATGGGAATGGTTCTGCTGGTTACAAATCCGGAACCTACCGCACACGCAGCCGCCGGAGCGTATATCAAGCGCGCCTACGAGGTGTACCAGAACCTGACCATCCATATCTGGCACAACCGATTTTCGCCCAACACGCAGCACCACTTCAATCCGAAAGACATCGTGGGAAACTACAACCGCAACGTGTCCAGGGAGCTGCGCATCGACGCGAAGACCGCAGCCCGGCTCAGAGATTTCGCAACCGTGCCGGAAGACCCTGCCTTGAACCTGCTTCGGGGCAGTCCGGCGGCGGATGAAAACGTGCTTCGTTTTCTCCTCGACACCCTGATGTACATCCACGAAGAGCGCATAGCCACCCTGGCGGCCGCCACCATCTCCAACCGATCCTTCGAATTGATCAAGCACTTCCTCACGCATCATAAGACGATCGAAAATATAGACGAATACCTGGAGGACATCGGACGCTACCTCCGTATCCTGCTGGAACTGCAGCTTCGAACCCAGGACAGTCCGAGCGCAGCACCTGCGGTGGATTCCGCCGAGCCTGGGGCGGGGCTTCAGGTTTTCACCTCAGATGAGAAAAGCGGTTTTCGCAGTTTCCTCGAGAAACTTAACGCGGATCCACTACGGCAGCGGATAGTTCGAACCATGGAGCTGCTGGAGACAAAACTTCACGAGTTGGGGGAGAAGGCCAATCCCTTTGCCGCAGGTACCGCGGTCGTTCCCGACAAATCTGTTGATAGAGAGCTTTCCGCACTCCTGGTCGCCATCCAGCGGACGGACAGCCAAAACCGACTGATGATGAACCAGGGAGGGCTTCTCCTTTTCTATTTCTCCCTCTACAAACTTTTTCAATCCGAGACCGTAACAGAGCTGATTCGTTCCCTCGTTCCCGCCAAAAAGAATAAAAAAGGCACGCTGGTGCGCGACCGGCATCGTCAGATCCAAAATCTTGTGGAAGGAGACGCGGAGTACAAACAGCGCTATCTAAAACTTCTGAAGACACTTCACCCCGTGGTCAGCAAACAGATTGCCACCATCGTGAAAACTTTTGACCTGTCCGGATTGCTGTTCCGAGAGGAAGGGGGAGCGGTACTCCGCAGCGCGTATGTAAAACTGCTGACCAACTTCCTGCACGACACCTTGTACAGCGGTCTGAGCGTCGTCGTCGGTTTTCCCTTCCGTTCCGCTGCCAGCGCGTTCCAGGAAGGCGCAGAAAAGGCACTCCACAGTCTGCGAAACGACTGACCGCCATGGCCGCAACGGACATCACGGGGCAGAGTCTCGGCCGGAGCATCTGCCTGATCCTTCGGAAAGGCCGGCTGCTGGCCAGAGGTATAGACATATTCAAGGCATCCCTGAGGGAGTTCTTCCTCCCCCAGTTTCAGTCCAGTCTGCGTCTGCACAACCGACCGGTAGCGGTCCTGTCTCACCCCCTGGATGGCTCGCTGCCCTTTGTGCCGAGCCTGGTGCGCAGGTATCTCGGTTATTTATCTATTTGGTTGAAAACGCTGCTGTTCCTGTACCGGACATACGGAGAGGCCGCGCTGCGGGATATCGAGCGGATGATGACGGATCTGGTACTGCTCTATAACACTTCCGGCAGGGTGTATCAGCGCTGCCAGTCCACGACCCCTTCCCGGCGCACCCCCCTGGGGAATCCCTACTTTTTCCTGATTCTGCTCTTCGATCCTCATCTGCACTGCATTCCCAGTCTGCACGTTCTCACAGTTTGTTATAACTACCGCCAGATCCGGAAGATGGTGATGAAATTCGATCCGCAGGGCGCGAACAACAGCGAGGCAGTTGAGCAAGCCTACCGTCTGGCCGTGGAGATTACCGAGACGATCCTGCTGGTCAAGCAGCACAGCCTATTGGATATCGGGCCCTCTCTCTATCTGCTCTCCCGTCTGTTTCCCGATTACGACGACGCCGAGGTCTATCGCTTCGTGGCGGATCTGTTTGCTGACAATCCGATGGTCGGGCCGGAAAGGGCGCTTCCAATCCGCGAGCTGATTCTGGAAGAATACGAAAAGATCAAGGTTGATGAAAGTCGGCGCCAGGAGCAGGAGCCTATCCACGCCCTTCTGCGCTATTTGGAGGGGTATTTAAAGATCAGCCTGAGCATCGGCTGAAAGCAGGTCGCTGGTTTTGACTACGCGACCGCAGAGCTCAGCGAGCCTAGCACGAACCGCCGTAGGCCGGCCGGATCGTGAAGCCTTTGCCCCACATACTGTCTATATAATCTACGGTGCTCTCAACAGCGTAGGGCAATGCCCGTTTGTCGACGAGAATGTCTATTCCCTCTACTTTGTAGGCCTCATCACCGTCTTGTGGCTCATCCAGAGCCAAACCCAAACGGGGCCCGCCTCAGCCAAAGCCCTTGAACACCACCCGCAGGCTTTTGCCCTGGTTCTCTTTCAGGACATCGTGCAGCTCTGCGAGGGCTGTCTCTGTTATTTGCATTTTTGCATTACCTCTATATAGAATTATTACTATATATCACTATTTTTGTCAAGCCTTTTCGGCATTCTCCTCTCCAGAGCTGTCGGCCCCCTTTAGCAGACGACCTACAAAGGAGGAGTTCATCCCGATAATGAAGAAAGACAACACGAAGGCGATCACAAGGATATACCAGGGATGTCCGCCTAGGCTGCGTCCGGCGAACAGGGGCAGATCCACGAAGAAGTTCAGAACCAGGGTTGCGAACGGCGTGATGGAGACGAACAGGATCGGAACCCCTTGGCCGACGCGGAAACGAACCCCCCTGATGAAAAGCAGCGCGATCACAAAGGCGACAATCAAACAGAGCAGCAGTTCCGCAGGTATGAAAAAGGCGTACACTCCGATCGAGGTGGCGATTCCGCCTCCTCCGCGAAACTGAAAGAACAGGGGTTTGCAATGACCTGTGATAGCGGCGATCCCCACTGCGGCGACAATGAAAAAGTCCCAATAGTTATCCCCTGGGAAAAACAGCGACCGGGAAAGGATCATCGGCCCCAGTCCTTTCGCGACATCGAGGAAAAAAACCAATCCTGCCCAACCTTTACCAACGCTACGGCCCACGTTCGCCGTCCCCGGATTCTTGTTCCCCATTGTCCGAATATCCCTACCCGTAACCAGACGGGTCACGATGATCGCATAGTTCACCGATCCTGAAAGATAGGCGAGAATGAGCAGCAGCGGGACGAAGAGGTAAATCATATTCCCCTTAGATCAACTCGAGATTTCTCAACTCCGCCACGATTTTATCGGCATCGATCGGCTTGGTAATGTAGCTGGTACACTGGGAGGAGAACGCCTCGCTGACGCTCTCGAAGTCCCCCAGAGCCGAAATCATGAGGATCTTCACTGCATCGGGACCCAGAATTCCCTTGTCCGCCTCGATTTTTCGGATCCCCTTCAGTACCTGCTGCCCGTCCATCTTGGGCAGCATGATATCCAGACAGATGAGGTCGTAGGGTTTCTCGGCCAGGGCCAGGTTGAAGGCCTTCAGAGCCTCGATACCGTCGGCTACCGTTTGAATGGATCCGTAGGGTTCGAGAATGACCTTTAAAAGCTCCCTGCTCGTCAGCTCGTCTTCAACAATGAGTATGTTCACTTCTTCTCCTTACGGATCGATCTAGATTGATCCACAAGCGAATTGACGGAATACCGTTAAAATCCGCAGCGCCGCCTAGCGGCGCTCCTTGAACAGTTCCTTGATTTCCTTGTCGTACGCATCGTAGATGACATCGCGTTTGAGTTTCAAGGTGTGGGTCATTTCTTTTCCCTTCTCGAAGGGTTTGGCGAGCAGTTTCACCTTGCTGATACGCTCGAATAGTTTGAAGCCCCGTTTCGGACCGACCCGGGAGTCGATTTCATCCATGATCAATTTGTAGACATCCGCGTTGTCGAGCAGATCCTCGGGCTTTTCAAAGGGGATGCCGTTTTCCTCGGCAAATGCCTTGAGGGCTTCGGAATTGGGAACCACCAGGGCCGCCAGGTACTTCTGGTCCTGGCCCACGACCATAACCTGGTCCACATAGTCGGATTCCGTAATCGTATCCTCGATCGGACTGGGTTCGACGTTTTCTCCACCCATCAGCACAACTGTTTCCTTGGCCCGTCCCATGATCTTGATCTCCCCGTCATGGGTCAGCATGGCCAGATCACCCGTGTTCAGCCAGCCGTCATTGCTGATAGTTTGAGCGGTCAGCTCCGGCTTCTTGTAGTAACCCTTCATCACATTGGGACCTCGGACGCACAGCACGCCCTTCTGCCCCGGAGGAAGCTCGCTTCCGTCCTCGGCAAGCACCTTGACTTCCACCTGTTCCAGGGGCGGGCCGATCGTACCGGGCACGGGACCATCGCTCCTGCGCACCGACACGATAGGAGAGGTTTCCGTCAGCCCGTAGCCCTCGAGCAGCAGAATACCCGCGGCGGCGAAGAAATCATCCACATGGGGTGGCAGGGCACCGGCCCCGGATACGCCGAACTTGAACTTACCTCCCAGACGGTGTTTGATCTTCTTGAACACCAACAACTGCCCAAGTGCGTTGAACGGCGTGAGCAACAGGAAGGGCAGGAAGCTGATCAGGGCATCCAGGAAACGGCTGGACTTCTTGAATCGCGGTTTCAGGCCACGCAGCCGTACCTTGAGCTTGGAGTGGGCCGTGCCGACTCCGATGAAGAAGTAGGCCAGGGCTTTTTTCACGGAGCTTCCCGATTCGATGTTGCGGATAATCCCCTTCTTGACCGCTTCCCAGATCCGGGGAACCGAGGGAAAGATCTGCGGCTTGATCTTGCCCATGTCCTCAACCATGATCTGAGCAACCGGTTTGGAGTAGGCAACGGAACAGCCGGCGAATAGGGCGACGTAGCCGATGGCCCTTTCGTAAGAATGCCAGACCGGCAGAACCGAGATAAAAATGTCACCCTTCTCGATGTTGATCTGCTTCAAGGGCGTGGGAATCTGGTGCATGTAGTTACTGTGGGTCAGCATGACCCCCTTGGGCTCTCCTGTTGTTCCGGAGGTATAAATCAAAGTGGCAAGGTCTTCGTTTTTTCCCTCGGCAATCTCCCGCTCGAAAAAACCGGGATGTTTTTTCAGATACTCCCGGCCCTGCTCCTGGATTTCGGCAAATGAGTAAACCTTGACACCAGCGCTTCTACCCATCTTTTCTACACTCGTTCTGTCGACAGTGGAGAAGCCTGGATCCAAAACGATGAGGATTTTCAACTGTTTGAGGTTTTTCTTTGTCGAAAGGATTTTCTCAAGTTGGGCCAGGTTCTCCGCAATGCACACGGCGCATTCGGCGTGATCCAGGATGTATTGAATTTCAGGAACCGTCGAATCAGAACCCCTGGGTACATCAGCGGCGCCGATAGACTGAATTGCCAGATCCGCCCACAACCACTCCTTCATGTTCTCAGAGACCATGCCGACATGATCGCCCCGCTTCACGCCGAGATCCAGTAAACCTGCGGCGAAAGCCTCAACCTCGCTGTACAACCGCTTCCAGTGGATCGGCTGGAACGCACCCGAGGCATCCTTGGACCATTGAACCGTGGTTTCGGATTCCCTGCGAACAAATTCCAGCATCAATTTCGGTATTGTATCACCCATGTCCACTCCCCCCTTACAGGTGAAAATATAGCCCCCGGGAATCGTACCGAGAGCGGCAGGCCGACGGAAAAAGCGTAACATCGGCCGATTCCGTTGTCAATCATGAAAAGGAGGATCACCCCAGGGGGGGCCCCCCTGGGCGGCCCCCCCTGGGCGGGCCCCCCTGGACTAGGCGTCCCCGCCGGGCTCCGTCTTGTTTTTCGTTCCCCCTTTCAATATATTTATGTATGTACGAGGAGGGGTCATATGAAAAGCACAGATATCGACAGAATAGATAGAGAGTTCAAACGAGCCCGTAAAAAGGAAGAGCTCATTGAAAAACGCATCGAAAATCGAGCAGAGAGGAGCGTCGGGGATTATATCAAGAAGCTCTATTCCCTCTTCTACCACGACGACAAGAAGATCTATAACCTGAAAGACAACGCCGACATCCTTACGTTGTTGGCTGAAATGAAAGAAGACCTTCCCGACAGCAAGTGGGACAACGTTTTACGAAAGGCGATCAAAGAGACGAAGATCGAAGTCAATCAGCGGGAAAAAGCCTACCAAGAGTTGAAAGGCTACCTGTCGTTGGCGGACTGAGCGGCCTCCATCAATAACCTTAGCTCGTGTAATCCGCCTTGATGAGGTTCTTAACATACTGGGCTCGCCTATAAAATCCCGGATCCTGGTTGTTCGTGGCACTCAACTTTCCCTTGAAGGCGCTCAGCTCTTTGTAACCTTTACCGTCCATCCAGGACGCAGCCTCTTTGATCAGGTTTGCCAGGCTACTGATCTTGTTCTTGTACAACGTGCTCACGACCTGGACGCAAGAGGCCCCTGCCAATACCAGCTTGATCGCATCCTTTCCGGACAGAATACCGCTATTCGCGCAGACGTCCCCCTTGATGTTGCCGTGCAGCAGACCGGCGTAGCGAAGAGACGCCTCATACTCCGTTCCGGTACTGAGGTTGTGGCGATAGAGGTTGGTCTGCTCCTCGACGTTGATATCCGGTTGGAACAAGCGGTTGAACAACACGAACCCGCGAACTCCGATCTCATCGAGCTGTTTGATAAAGTAGAGCGGATTCGAATAGAAGGCGCTCAGCTTCACGCTTAGGGGGATCTTGACCTTATTTTTAATCTCTCCCAGGATCTCGATCTGTTCGCTCTCCACATCCATGGAACTCTTTTCGAAGCTGTTGGGCGTAGCGTAGAAATTGAGCTCCAGGGCATCGGCGCCGGTGTCCTCCAGCTGTAGTGCCCATTCGCTCCAGATCCCCCGATTCACCGCATTGAGACTGGCGATTACGGGGATCCCCACGGCCTCTTTGGCCTTCCTCACCCAGCCCAGGTGGTCCTTGGGCCCGGCATGCTTTACCTGTGGAAAGAAATTTGTCATCTCCGCGTACAGATTGTCGAACTGGTGGAGATCCTCCTCCAACCGGAAGCGTTCGTACTGGATTTGTTCTTCGAAGAGGGACGCGGTCACGATAGCGGCTGCTCCTGCTTCTTCCAGCTGCTTGATTTTGTCGAGATTGGCCGTGTAGCCGGAGGCACCGGCTATAAAGGGATTCTTCAACTCCAAGCCCATATAGGTCGTCTTCAGATCTGCCATCGAGGTTACTCCTGGTTTTGTGGTGTTTCCAAGATCGCAATCTTCAATTATAAATGCAAACAAAAGATTGCGATGCGCTCTGGCGGCACGACCTTCCGCGCCGTCATCACAATACCATATTCGAAATAGCCAGGATGGGCAAGGTTTTTCTCTATGACTCTTTGACTCGATCCTGCTATCTGGGTATTTTAGGCCAGGGGGAGAGGGGAAGCATGCTAAAACTGTACAACACGATGAGCCGCAGCAAGGAGGCTTTTCACCCCCTGAACGAAGGAGTGGTGAAGATCTTCACCTGCGGGCCTTCCACGTACCGCCGTCCCCACGTAGGCAACTATCGTACCTTCCTCTACGAGGACATTCTGGTACGCTATCTGGAGTATCTTGGCTATGATGTTCGGCGAATCATAAACTTCACGGACGTGGAGGACAAAATGCTGGAGGAGGCGGTGGCCTTGGGCAGGAAACCTGAGCAGATCGCCAAAAAGGTCGCCGACCACTTCTTCGCGGAAACTGAGATCCTCAATATCAAGCTTCCCCCGAAAATACCCAGGGCTTCGACGAGCATCGCCCAGGCCGTACGATTGATCAAGGAACTGTTGAAAAAGGGATTGGCCTACTGGCATGAGGGCAAGGTATTTTTCGATCCGCTTAAGTTCAAAGATTTCGGCAAGCTGTTCCGTCTGGACATGAGCAAATGGCCGAAGAAAAAGGTTCGTTTCAAGAAGGACACCTACAACGGTCGACGTTGGAATCGCGGAGATTTCGTACTTTGGCACGGCTACAACGACGGCGACCTGAGCTCATGGGAAACGGAGATCGGCAGAGGCAGACCCTCCTGGAATATTCAAGATCCGGCCATGGTTACGGAGAATCTCGGATTCCAGATCGACATCAACTGCGGCGGGATCGACAATATCTACAGACATCATGACTACAACATCGCAATCATTGAATCACTCTCCGGAAAACAGTACGCGCGCTTCTACCTGCACGGGGAGCACCTCATTATCGACGGCAAGACCATGTCTAAAAGCCGTGGCAACATCCTCTACCCCGGAGACATTCTGAACAGACACTTTCAACCCCATCACCTCCGTTTCTTTTTGATCCAAACCCATTACCGCAAAAAGCTGAATCTGACAGATAAGAAGTTCAAACAAACCGCGGAGTATATCGATTCAATCCGCAGCCTTGCACGCAAGCTGGTGGGTCAAACCCGCCCGGGGGCGGCCGGGGATGCCGTAGACGGAAAAGCCGGGAAGATCGTTGATGCTGTCACCGCTAAATTCGAAAAATATATGAACGATGATCTGTCGGTCGGCCGGGCCGTGGAGGGAATACGCACGATACTCCTCGAGATGGAAAAATGCTGTTTTCCCCTTGACCCTGAGTCCGCTAGGCGACTGGCCGCGGCTTTGGGCAGAATAGATACGGTCCTGCAGGTACTGCTCGACAGGTAGAGCCCCGGCTAAGAGGGTATTAAGGATTCGCTTTCAAGGATAGCGTCAGCTCGCCCCTTGATTGAGGATGTCCTCGATCGTTTGGGCGTCGACGAAGCGCAGCTCCACGGCGATCTCGCCGAACAGCTTGTCTACACCGCTTTGCTCACGCTGCTTTAAAAGGACCTGTCTGACCTGCTCTTCCGTCATGGCCCCGCGTTGCACCAGGGCTTCCCCGAGGCGCAGTTTTGATCCACTGATTCCGCTCATTTTCATCCCCATTGTTGTTCAGGGGACCAGAAAATGCAAGGACAAATATCAATTTGATGGAGCAAGCCTGGATGCGCGGCGGTCCGCGTCCGCTTGAGCTTTGAGGCAGAGCCGGGTGGCCGTGAATAGCTCCGAGTTGGGGTGGCTCTGTTTTCCCCGAATCGACTGCACCAGGTCCTCAAGGTAGCCACCGGGACGGTCCGCTGCGGGTTCCATCTCTTCAACTTGTTCCGACTCAGCCCGGTAAAGCCGGATCGTCGGCTCGTTCAATCCCATTTCGATCATGCCGCGATCTCCCCAGAAATTGAAGCGCCAATACTGCGGCAGGGTATAGCGAAATCCGTCCGGAGCAATGTAGGAAACATCTCCGATCACACCGCAGCCTCCATCCATGACCATCATCAGCTGGGCGGCGTTTCGAAACTGAGGGTACGCCTGCAGTCCGGCGTTCCAACAGCGGGCTGCCAGAACTTCGTCGATCCCGAGTCCCGTGATCCAGCGAATGATATCCACGGCATGGATGGCGAGGTCATTGATCGTACCACCGTGATTATTCCCTTGGAAGTACCACTTCGGCCGACTGTCCAGAAGCAGCGGATGCTGGCCGCTGAAACTGACCGTGTGGACCGCGCCGATGGTTCCGGCCTGCACCAGCTCCCGGGTACGCAGGAAAGCCCCGGAATCCCGTAGATCCAACACCGCGGCCGCGACCAGCGACTGCCGCCCGGCCGCCGCCTCGATCTCCGTCAACTCCTCCCCATCCGTACAGATCGGTTTGTCGCTCAGCACGTGCTTTCCTGCCTCCAGTCCGGCAATGATCCGCCTCCCCCTCTTGGCAAAGATATCCCCAACCACCAGGAGATCGAACTGGACCGTGCTCAGCATGTCAGGGAAGCTCCCATGCGTTGGAGCTATCCAGCCTTCGGCATCCAGTCTGTTCCGGATTTGGGGATCTTCCTCGCAGATGGCGACGATCTCCACGTCCCTTCTTCTCTCCATATGAGCGTAGATATCGAACATATGCATATGCCGAAAACCCACGAAGGCTGCTTTCAGTATGTCCGCCACCGGCTCCTCCTCGGCCATTTATTTGCTGACTGTCCGTACCCGATTCTCGACTTTCATGAGAATACGAGAAAACCACGGTTTTCTCCAGGGAGATTTGACCTTTTCCCGGCCGGCGGTCTACACTCGGGGTGCTGTGGAAGAGCTTCAATTCGACTCGGGCCGACAAAAACACTGGCAGGATCTGGCCGTTCGGGATCCGGAGGAGGTTGGCCGGCGCACCGGCGTGCCTTGGCAGGATGGATTCTATCACCTGTCCTTTCTGGGTACCGCCTATCGCCTCGAGCCGCAACCTGCTCGGATCCACTGTCCTGCCGGCGATCCTCTGGCCGGCGATGCAGAGTTCGAGCTGCTGATGCTGATCTATCTGCTTGGAGTCACGGAGATCGAGCCTTCGGGGAGATGGATCAATGAAAAGCAGCTGCCCGGAGGCAGTAATTTCTTCACAGGACCTCATCATCTGCCCAATGATGTACTAGAACAGCGCTATGGCTCGGAAGTACAGATGTTTCACCGCCACTGCACGCAGTTGGGCGGCCGGCCGCTGGATTTCGGTGACGCCTCTTTTGCATTTGAGCCCCTTCCCCGCATTCCCCTGGCCTGCGTTCTCTTTGCCGCCGATGAGGAGTTCCCGGCTCGGGTGACCTTTTTATTCGACTCGACGATCGAGTATCAGCTGCCTATGGAAATAATCCTGGCCCTGGGTCACTGTTTCAGCGTCGTAATGCTTGAGCTACCCTGAGTCAGCCCGCTGCTGCCCCGTCCAGCCCATCCGCTTGACGCGGGATCCTGGCAAGGATAATTTGAAAGATCCATGAGTCTTCGATTTCGGTGCCTGATCCTGGATCACGATGACACGGCGGTCAACAGTACAGCCCTGATCCACCACCCTTCCCATGTGGAGGCCATGCGGGTGCTTCGCCCGCAGGCCAGGGCGATCGACCTGCAGGGTTGGTTTCTGAAGAACTTCGACCCGGGCATCATGCGCTATCTTACCGAAGAACTAACCTTGAGCGCGGAAGAGCTGCAGATCGAATACAAGATCTGGAGGGAATTCAACACCAGCACCGTACCGCCGTTCTTTCCCGGCTTTCTTGAAGCCTTGGAGGCTTTCCGTGCGCTGGGGGGCACCGTCACGGTGGTCTCCCATTCGGAGAAAGATGTGATCCTGAATACCTATCGGGCGGCACAGGGCGGAGACGGCTTGCTGCCGGATCTCGTGTTCGGGTGGGATTATGACGAGACTCGCCGCAAACCCCACCCCTGGCCCGTTCAGCAGATTCTGCAGCATTTCAATCTGTCCCCCGGTCAGGCCTTGATCGTGGATGATTTAAAACCTGGAGTGCTGATGTCTCGGGCTACGGGGGTACCCATCGCCGCTGCGGGCTGGGCGCATCAGATCCCGCAAATTCGCAGCTATATGAGAGAACATTGCAATGCCTACTTCGATACGGTTGCAAAATTCAGGAACTTCATCTGTAGCGGGAACGGGGACTAGCGTTTGCCCGAATAGAGCTCCAGCTTTAGATCCTCTTTCTTGTCCTCGACAAGGGAATACCAGGTGCTCTTCTTGTTTCCAAGAGCATTGCTCTTCATGGCAAAGGCCTTCAGCTTCTCGTAGGTATCGATGTATTCCTGGGCCTTTTCATACACCGTTTTGTAACGGGGCTCGAAGATGACATCGATTTTTGATAGAATTTCTCTCTCCAGCCTCTGCGCCAACTCCGCCGCCAAGAGCTCAAAACGCCGCGACACCTCTGTGACGTAGCGCACGATCAACCTGTCGAACTCCGGGACGCTATCGACATGCTCCGCAAGTCGGGAAAGATCAGCCACGGCGGCGGGATAATTTTCCCCGTTGTAGTGATTCCGCGCCTGTTCGGCCAGTCGGGTGATGCTATCGTTGGTAACTTTCTGCCGATCCCCGCCTCTTACCAAGTCCACCGCGAAGGCGGGCATGGCTCCGCAGACCTGGAGTACTAAATCGAGCAGATCCGGAAACACCCTGCCCTTCCACAGCTTCTGCCGCAGGGACTCCTGCAGGGTCGTCAGGGCGGGATTATAATTCAACCGATACTGTTCCCTCGGATTGAATATGATTTCGTAACAGTTGACTTTTGTTCCCTTGAAGCTGACCGGCCCCATGTTGAAAAATTTGAGCAGCTTGCTGGCAAACAAATCGCTCTTCACCACCTTGTTTTCTTTGACGAAGCTGGAGTACACGCTGTTGGTGGTTATGATCTTCGAGTCTTTCGGGGAGAGCTCATTGGCCAAGGTTTGCAGTCTGGCTGCGGTATTCAGAAGAAAGCCGGACAGCAGACCGCTTTCGGTGATAATCAGCGGAGTAGTTAGATTACCCCCGGCGATACCCGCTGTTACTTTGAAATCGGGCAGGATGATACTGTAGTCACTGCGCGTCGTACCGACCGCACGGTCTTTAACAACTGCATGCTTGGAAAAGGTACTGATGATCTCAAAGGTAGTTTTTATACAGTCCGTCGCCGAAGAGGCGACCACCACGATTTCATCGCCCCGCTCCCGATTAGCCAGGGCATGATTCCCCCGGGCGATCTTGCGGATGCCCTCATGGAGGAAATCATCAAGTTTTCGCAGGCGCGAGAGATTGCCCTTGCTCTCCTGGCAGAATCTCGTATAACCATGGATATCGAGCATGGCGATGTAGATATTTGAAATAGACATGTTACGCTTCAAATCACCTGCGCTCGGGAAATCCGGGTGGAGAAGAATCAACTCCTTCCACAACTTTCCGTACTCGGACCTGCTCAGCTCCTTCAGGAAACCCCATCGGAGGTCCTTGAAGAGGAGAAAACTTCGCTCGATCACCGCCTCTGGTTTGAAGGTTAGCTTCAGCGCAACAACGTAATCGATCAAGGCCGAAAACGTCTGGAACTCCCCTGCCATCATTTTTTCACTGAGATGGTAAAAGAGTTTCAACTCCGCTGCCGAGGATAGCATAATGTATTGTAACTCCTTTTACTGCGTACCTGCAATCTCGAACTTGCTTAGCGGTGAATTCGCAAGATCCGCCATCCCCTGGTGGAAGCGATTCGTCGCAGCCGCCTGTCGGGATTAACCACAACCGGATCGGCTACCGATTCCAGGAGGGCTAGGTCATTGACACTGTCGGTGTAGAAGGAGCAGTTCTTCCACCCCACTCCCCGGCTGCGGATAAAATCGTACACCTTTTCCCTCTTCTTTTCTCTGAGCAACGGACCTTCTACGAAACGGCCAGTGCAGCGCTGCCCCGCAAACTCCAGTGTAGTAGCGATCACCTCCTGGATTCCCAGATCCTCCGCCAGGGGCCGAACGATCAGGTCCAGGGAAGAGGTGGCCAGAACCACCTGCCGGCCCTGCTCCTGGAGCTGCTCGATCAATGTGCGGACCTGCGGATAGATCCGGTTCTTCATGGTTTGGAAATTAGCCCTGGATACCTCCTCCAGCTCCCGGCGGGATCGTCCGGAGAGGACGGGGAAATGCCAATCCCGCGAATCGGCGTTCAAACGACCGGCGTAGTACTGCAGGAAAAAGAAGGGGATGTAGGCCAGGGTGTGAACTGGAAATACCCCCCGCCGCACGCCTTTGACCACGAACAGAGGCCCCGAGGATCCGCGGATGATCGTGTGATCCACGTCAAAGAAGTCGTATTTCCCTTTCCCCATATCACCCATCAGCTCGCCGAATTTCAGTATTTGTCCTTGGTGCTTGTGTGTTCAAGATTTCGTGGTGGGGCAACGATACCAAGTTTCGCCGAGCCGATCAAGCGACTAATGATCACAACCGGCGCAGGTGGAAACCTCCATCCACGTCGATGATCGATCCGGTTGTGAAGGGCAGATCGCCTCGGATCACCGCTGCTGCGGCCGCTCCGACATCGGCGGGAGTTCCCCACCTTCCCTCGGGTACCAATCCTTCCGCGATCAAACGGTCGTACTTCTCCTTGACCGCGCTCGTCATGTCGGTAGCCATGATTCCCGGTCGCAGTTCCACGACCTGGATGCCCTCGGCGGCCAGGCGGACAGACCACAGCTGAGCCGCCATGGAAAGCCCTGCCTTGGTGATGCAATAATCGCCGCGGCTGATCGATGCGGTGTTCGCCGATACTGAGGTGACGAACACGATCTTGAATCCGCCGGGAAGCAGGCTCTGAGGTCGCTCCTTCAGCCAATATCTGACAATCCGTTGGGTAAGGAAGTAGGGACCTTTCAAGTTGGTGCGAATCAGCTCTTCGAAAGACTGTTCAC
Organism: Spirochaetaceae bacterium; assembly: GCA_020353535.1. Classification (GTDB taxonomy): domain Bacteria; phylum Spirochaetota; class Spirochaetia; order SZUA-6; family DRHE01; genus JAFGQJ01. The sequence continues at coordinate 3,078,592 of CP070696.1, forward strand.
TGGCCTCGGTAATATCGGCACGGATCTTTGGGGCGATCCCGGCGTTGTTCACCAGGGCATCGATGCGGCCGAGCTCCCGCAGCGTGTCCACTACCAATGCCTCCCGCTGGCTCGAATCTCCGATATCTCCCTGCACCGGGACAAATCTCTGCCCCGGGGTCGAGCCAACCGATCGGCAGCGGTTCACCGTTTCCGCCGCCTCGGTTTTGTTCCGGGCAAAGTTCACCGCCACCGAGCAGCCCTCTTCAGCCAGGCGCAGAGCAATCCCACGACCCAAGCCCCGGCTTGCACCGGTCACCAGCACAACCGGGACCTCATGTGAATCTTTCATGGAGGTAAGCATAGTTCATCTGCCCGGGAAGCGTCAAACACCCACGCTGAAAAGGTAGAGCTGCAACGGCTGCATCCGGAAATCACACCCTCTCTTGACTTCTCAACCCGGGGCTCGACCCGAGGCTTTGACATTTTGCCGCGAAACAACCAAGATGGAATTCTCTAGCCTGGTCCGAATTATTAAAGAGCAAAGGAGGGGCGGTGTGATGAAGATCAATACTTCGCTAACGCCGAAGTCGCTCTTGCCCCAGATCAGTGAGTTATTTAAAATTTCCGGTACTAAGATCCTGGCGATCCACAAGAGGTGGAAGCCCGAATCGGGCACTCCGGTTTTCACCGTGAAAGGCAAGTACACCACTCGCGGCTGGACCGAATGGACTCAAGGATTTCAGTTTGGATCTTCCCTGCTGCAATTCGACGCAGAGGGGGACCGGAGTTTCCTCGACAATGGGATCCAGGGCACTCTTTCCACGATGGCCAGTCATGTCAGTCATATCGGCGTACACGACCATGGCTTCAACAACATCAGCACCTACGGCAATCTTCTACGGCTGTACCGGGAGGAAAAGGTTCCCAGGGACAGCTGGGCAGAGGCCTACTGTGAGCTGGCCCTCAAGGTCTCCGGAGCGGTTCAGGCAGCTCGCTGGACCTCCCTGCCGGATAATCTTGGCTACATCTACTCCTTCAACGGACCCCATTCCCTATTCGTGGATACGATCCGCTCGCTGAGGGTATTGAGCGCGGCCCACACCTTGGGGCATGTGCTGATGGGCGAACAGGACCGCAAGATCTCCCTGCTCGAACGTATGCTGCAGCACGCCGAGGCAACGGCCCGATACAACGTCTACTTCGGGGAAGGACGGGATATCTACGACATTCGCGGCCGGGCGGTGCATGAAGCCATCTTCAACGTGACCAATGGAGCGTTCCGCTGTCCGAGCACGCAGCAGGGCTATTCCCCCTTTACCACCTGGACCCGGGGACAAGCCTGGGCTCTGGCCGGGTATCCGGAGCAGCTGGAGTATCTGGATGCGCTGCCGGAGCAGTCGTTCAAGGATCTTCATGTTGCCGACCTGAAGAACAAAACGGCCTTCGTCAGCCGCTTTCTGCAGACCTCCATAGCCCTGGCGGATTTCTACATCGAGCAGACCCCCGTGGACGGTATTCCCTACTGGGACACGGGAGCCCCGGGCCTGGTCAATCTGCCCGACTGGCGAGACAGGCCTGCGGACCCGTTCAACGACTACGAGCCGGTGGACAGCTCGGCAGCCGCCATTGCCGCCCAGGGACTGCTGCGCCTTGGCAATCACCTACAGAAGAAGGGAAAGGCAAGCGAGGGAAAGCGCTATTTCCAGGCGGGGTTGACCGTGGCCTCCGCTCTGTTTGCGGAACCGTACCTGTCCACCGATTCCGAGGCCGAGGGATTGATTCTTCACTCGGTCTACCACCGTCCCAACGGCTGGGATCATATCCCCAAAGGGAAAAAAGTCCCCTGCGGGGAAGCGACCATGTGGGGAGACTACCACGCCCGGGAACTGGCCCTGTACATCAAGAAGATTGCCGAAAGGCAACCCTACTACGACTTCTGGAGCACTTTATAGGAGGGGGCGAGCATGGAAGCACAACCGCTGAAAGACCTGAGCAAACTCTGCATTCACACCATCACCACCCGCCCCTGGTCGCTGGAGGATGCGATCCGCCACTACAGCGCCGCCGGAGTAGCGGGCATTTCCGTGTGGCGCCAGGCCATCGAGGGGCAGGATCCGGCAGAGGCGGGCAGACACATCCGGGAAGCGGGCTTGAGCGTCGTCTCCCTGGTCCGGGGCGGCTTTTACCCGGCCCGGGAGAAGAAGGACAGGCGGAAGGCTATTGATGAAAATCTGCGCATCATAGATGAGGCCGCCGCTCTGCAAGCGCCCCACGTGGTGCTGGTTTGCGGTGCGGTGCCCGGACAGCCGCTGGCCGAATCCCGCAAGCAGATCCGGGAGGGGATCGAGGCCACCCTACCTCACTGCGCCGAAACCGGAGTCAAGCTTGCCATTGAGCCGCTTCACCCGATGTACGCGGACAGTCGCTCTGCAATAAACACCCTGGCCCAGGCCAACGATCTGGCCGAGGCGATCGACTCACCGCTGGTGGGTGTGGCGGTGGATGTGTATCATCTGTGGTGGGATCCGGATCTGGAGCAACAGATCAGGCGCTGCGGCCGGATGAAGAAGATCCTGGCCTTCCATATCTGCGACTGGAAAACCCCGACCGAGGACCTGCTGTACGACCGGGGTCTGATGGGGGAGGGCTGCATTCCGATCCGTCAGATACGGGGCTGGGTCGAAGCGTCCGGTTTTTCGGGATTCAATGAGGTGGAGATCTTCTCCACTCTGCGTTGGACCCAAAACCAGGATCAGTGGCTGCAGGAGATTATCCGGGCTTACCGGGAAGCTTCCTGAGGATTTCCTGGCGGGGAGAGGTAAAAAGCACGTTTTTATAAGAGGCGGAGCCAAAGAGAGCCCAATAATGCAGAGAGAGAGGAACGGACCATGAAAGAGCGCAAGATCGGGGTGATCATGAACGGGGTAACCGGCCGCATGGGCACCAATCAACATCTGATTCGCAGCATCCTGGCGATCCGTGACCAGGGGGGCGTGCCCCTGTCCAATGGAGACAGGATCGTGCCGGAGCCGATCCTGGTGGGACGTAATGCGGACAAACTCAGGGCCCTTGCCCGGGCTAACGGCCTGGAGCGCACCTCTACGGACCTGGATGCCTGTCTTTCCGATTCCGACTATCAGATATACTTCGACGCTCAACGAACCGATCTGAGAAAGGGTCCGGTACTCAAAGCCATCGCAGCGGGCAAACACATCTACACGGAGAAGCCCCCCGCCTTGAACACCGAAGAGGCCATGGAGATGTACCGGGCGGCGCTCCAGGCTGGAGTGAAGAACGGGGTGGTACAGGACAAGCTCTGGCTGCCCGGGCTGCTCAAGCTCAAATACCTCAAGGACAACGGTTTTTTCGGAAGAATGTTGTCGGTTCGCTGCGAGTTCGGCTACTGGGTGTTCGACGGCTTCGACCAGCCGGCCCAGCGCCCCTCCTGGAACTACCGAAAGGAGGACGGCGGCGGCATCCTTCTGGATATGCTCTGCCACTGGCGCTATGTCATCGACAACCTCTTCGCGCCGGTCAAGGCGGTGTCCTGCATCGCCACCACCCACCTCGACAGGCGGGTGGACGAAAACGGACGGGAGTACCCGTGCACCGCTGAAGACGCGGCCTACGCCACCTTTCTCTGCCAGAGTAAGGAGGGAGATTTGATCTGCCACTTCAACTCCTCCTGGGTGGTGCGGGTGCGCCGGGACGACCTGGTGGTGTTCCAGGTGGAGGGCACCAAAGGAACCGCGGTGGCGGGCTTGAGGGACTGCTGGATCCAGCCTTCCTCCCTGACCCCCCGGCCGATCTGGAACCCGGATCTGCCCCAATCCATCGATTTCTACGAGCACTGGCAGAAGCTGCCGGACAATCGGGAGTACGACAACGCCTTCAAGGTGCAGTGGGAGCTATTCCTCAGGCACGTGGTCGCGGACGAGCCCTTCCCCTGGACGCTGCTGGAAGGAGCCAAGGGGGTGCAGCTGGCAGAAGCCGGAATGCGCTCCTGGCAGGAGCGACGCTGGATCGATCTGGAAGAGCTGAAGGGGTGAGAGCGTGATCGGACCTGAAAACACCACCCTGGAAATCGGCCGCAGCGGCTGTGACACCGCTGTGCTCGGGATCGGCAGCTTCGAGCAGCATTCGGCTCACCTTCCCATGGAGACGGACTTCTTTTTCGCATCACGGGTGAGCCGGGAGGTGGCGGCGAGCCTGGAGGCCATGCTGCTCAATCCCCTGCCCTACTCCACCTCCCTGGAACACCTGGATTTTGCCGGTACGGTGACCCTGAAGCCGGACACGCTGCGCAGTGCGATCTGGGACATCGCCGAATCAGTGGATCGATGGGGCATACGCTATCTGGTGCTGCTCAATGCCCATGGGGGCAATTTCTGCCTGATTCCCACGGCCCGACAGTGGAATATGGAGCGGAAACAACCCCACCTGCTGCTGGTGGATTTCTTTTCCGGCCTGAGCGACATGGGTGACAATCTGCACGCCGGAGAGGTGGAGACCTCGATGATGATGCACCTTGCACCGGAGCGGGTGCGGGCGGACAAACCCGAAGACTTCGTGCCCAAATGGACCCGGGCCGACCTGACCCACTTTGGTATGAAGGGAATCAGCCCCACCGGCGTGTGGGGCTACCCCAGCCGGGCTGATGCCGCGAAAGGAGAGAAATGGCTGACTGAAGCCGTCGAGTACTCCGTGCAGAGAATCCAGAGCCTGAAACGGGCAATTGAGGGGCGCGTAGCCCGGGACGCGTAGCCCGTTGACGGGTATATACAATAAATTCTATACTTTTAGATAACCAAAACAATCTCATAAAGGAGGCATGACATGCCAAAAAAATTGATTTGGGCTCTCGTGCTCTTCCTGGCGGGGGCTATGCTGTTTGCAACCGCCCAAAAGGAAGCCACAGGTATGTGGAAGCCCACCAAACCGATCCAGATCATTGTCCCCTGGGGAGCGGGAGGTTCCACCGACCAGATGACCCGGGTTGTCGCCGGTGATTTGGAGGATTCTCTGGGCCAGAAGATCGTGGTCGTAAACCAGCCCGGTGCTTCCGGTTCCGTTGGAACCAAGAACGCCATGGACGCGCCCCACGACGGCTATACCTGGGCAGCCGGGGCGGCTGCGGACCTGGGCGCCTACAAGGTGCGCGGCCTCATAGACTCGACCCTGGACGACTGGGTTCTCTACCTCACGGTAGCGAACGTTTCCGTGATGTCCGTCAATGCCGATGAGCCCTATAAGGACTTCGGCCAGCTGCTGCAGGCCTTCAAAGACAAACCGGGTCAGATCCCCGTAGCTACCGCGGGACAATTGTCCGCAGGCCACAACTCCATGATCGCCATCCAGAAGTACACCGGCATCGAGTACAAGCACGTCACCTACGACGGCGGCAATCCTGCAGTCATCGCCACGGTTGCCGGTGAGTGCGTGGCCGTGCCCCAACTGGCCGTCGAGCAGGCGGACATGCTGGCCGGCGGCAAGCTCCGCGCCCTGGCCGTGCTGGACGACAAACCCCTCGAGCTGGAGAAATACGGTTCCATTGAGCCAATCACCAAGTGGATCCCTGATTACGCGCCGGCTCCGAACTACTTCGGCATCTGGATTCCCAAGGACGCTCCCAAGGAGGTCATCGACACCTTCGGCAAGCTCTGGGACGACGTGATGGAGAACTCCGAGGCTCTGAAGAAGTACGCGGCCAGCCGCGGCGCGGTCTTCGATCCCGCCTGGGGTGAAGAGGGCAAGAAGAAGGCCATGCCCTACCTGTCGATCATCGCCTGGAACCTGCACGAGTCGGGTGAAACCGTCATGTCTCCCGCCGAGGTGGGAATCCCCAAGCCGTAACGCGGGAACCGCGTTCGCAACGCGCGAAACACTCAAGAGCATCTCTCGTATCGAGAGATGCTCTTTTCATTTTTCCGGCATTCCTGTAATAATTACAGAACTGTACGCTTAGCAAGAGGCCGAAAAGGAGATCTTCTTATGGAAGAGCGAAACATGCCGCGGGCTGATCTTATCACTTCGATCGGGCTGATTGCCTTCGGGATCATCGTGCTCGTACTGTCGATCCAGATGCCCCGCTTCGAGGAGCAGGGAGTGAACCGGTTTTCCGTTCCGGGGATCGTACCGGGATTTTTGGGAGCTATCGTCGCCTTTCTAGGGATTGTCCTGTTCATCCGCTCGATCATCCGCAAGGGATACAATCTCGGTCTGGACGGCGCAGCGGTGGGTAAATTCTTCAAGGCGGAGATAACCAAACGCTTTGCCGTGACCATTCTGGTCAGCGTGGCCTACGGTTGGGGGTTGATTGGCCGGATTAACTATGAGGTGGCCACGGCCATCTACATCTTCGCCTTCATCGTGATCTTCGATGTTAAGTGGAGACAGGGTATTAAAACCCAGTGGAAGAAGATTCTAGTCGCCTTCATCATCGCCTTACTGGTGGGCGGTATCGTCGGTACGACATTCCGGCGTCTGTTCCTGGTCAACCTGCCGGGACCGGATCTATTCTAAGGAGGAAACACCATGATCGAAGGTTTGCAACTCTGGACTCAGGCTATCGTCGGCTTCATGAGGCCCAAGATCATATTCGATGTACTCTGGGCTACACAATTGGGGATCATCGTGGGTATGCTTCCCGGTCTGACTGCAACCATGGGGGTGGCCCTCATGACCACCCTGACCTTCAAGATGGAGACCTCCAATGCCGTATTGATCCTGGTTTGCATGTACGTGGGAGCGATCTACGGGGGCAGCCGCAGCGCCATATTATTGAATATCCCCGGCACTCCGGCCAACGCCGCCACGGCCGTGGACGGCTATCCTTTAGCCCGTCAGGGACGGGCCGGGCGGGCCATCGGCATCGCCACCACGGGCTCCTTCATTGGATCGTTCATCGGTATGGCCATGCTCAGCCTGTTCACGCCGATCATCGGGAACTTCGCACTGAGTTTCAAGAGCTTCGAGTTCACCTGGCTGGCCATCTTCGGAATCGTTATCTGCGGCAACCTGACCGCGCCCAAGGATCCCCTCAAAGGCTGGATCGCCGGTTTCCTCGGCCTGTTCGTGGCCATGATCGGCATGGAGGGCATCCACGCCTACATCCGCTTCTCCTTCGGGTCGGTGGCCGTGTCGGGAGGTATAGCCCTGCTTCCAGCTATGGTCGGAGCCTTCGGCTTCGCCGAGCTGATCACCATCATGAAGTTTCCGAAGATGGAGGTCGTGAAAACCAAGATCGAGCGGGTGGTGCCACGGGTGCGGGATGTGCTCAAGTACTGGAAGACCATCATACGGTCCGGAATCGTCGGCACCTTCATCGGAGCGGTGCCCGGTGTGGGGGAGGATATCGCCGCTTGGGTCTCCTACGATATGGCCAAGCGCTCCAGCAAGGACGGGCATAAGTTCGGCACCGGCGTGGAGGAAGGGCTGATCGCTGCCGAGACGGGGAACAATGCATGCGTGGCCGGCGCCATGATCCCGGTTCTGTCCCTGGCCATACCGGGCTCGGCACCGGCGGCCGTACTGTTGGCGGCCATGTTCATCCACGGGGTACGGCCCGGACCGCTGATCATGCTGGAGTTTCCGGAGTTCGTGTTTCAGGTGGGCGCTATGGTGCTGCTGGCTTCGGCGGCCATGCTGATATTGGGTCTGTCACTGGTCAAGCTGCTGGTCAAGGTTCTGCTCGTACCGCGGGAGAAGCTGATGCCCATCGTCTTCACGCTCTGCGTGGTCGGAGCCTTCGCCATCCAGGCCCGGGTCTTCGACGTGGGCGTGATGATCGTATTCGGCATCATCGGCTACTACATGAGGGAGATGGATTACCCGGTGGCGCCCCTGGTCCTGGGAATCATCCTGGGAGATATACTGGACAAGAACTTGAGACGGGCCCTGATCCTCTCCGACGGAGCGATTCTGCCCTTCTTCACCCGGCCGATCTGCGCGGTCATCGCCGCCATCACCATCCTGACCATCGTGAGCAAGATGCGCTGGTTCCAGCTGGCAACAGGCGCGGCGGTACGGGGTGTCAAGTCCTTGTTCTCAAGGGATAAAACGGGGGCGGGCAGGAAGTAGGGAGATAGGGAGCCGCTTCAGGCCAGCCAGCGATCCAGATTCTCCCGCACGAACTGGTGATCGGTCAGGTGAGGATAACGGGTCATAACGGCGTCGATCTTCTTTGCCTGACCGGAGGACAGCCGTTCCCCCGCACCGAGTGGATTCACCCCGGAGATCAGACCGCTGGAGGCCAACACGTAGAGAATCCCCGATATGCAGCCCCGAAAATCATTTTCGGGATCGAAAATCGCCCCATTGGATTCGGTGACCTGCGCCGCCAGGGTGAGCAGCTGCGCAGGGACTGCGCCATTTCGTTTGGCCCCACGAACCTGCTCCAACTGTTCGACGGCCCGCGTGGTCCAATAGGCCCAATGCCCCAATAAACCTCCGACTATCTCCATTGCAGCACTGCCCTGGTCCAGAGCGATTTCAAAGCGGGTAAGCAGGTCAACCAGAATCGAATCATCATTTCCCGTATAGAGGGCTACCTCCCCGGCCCGGCCCGCAGCGGCCACGGCCCGGATTACCGTCAAGGTGTAGTAGCGGTTGAAGGGGGCCATCTTGATGGCCACCAGATTGGGGATTTCGGCGAGTCGCCGCCAAAATCTTTCAGAGAGAATCCTCCCGCCGACCGCCGGCTGCAGGTAAAAACCCATGATCGGCAGCACACCGGCCACCTTTCGGGCATGATCAACCAGCTGATCGTCGCTGGCCTCCTTGAGAGCTCCAAGACCGAGTAGACCCATGTGATACCCCAGCTCCCTGGCGGTTTCCGCTTCCCGGACCGCTTGCGCGGTCGCCCCGATGACACCGGCTACCATCAGTGGAGGATCTGAGGCGGGAATGAGGGGCTGCCAGCCGCGGACCGTCTCCATGGCCAGCTCCAGCACCGGCCGGTACAGCCCGATCTTGGGATCGTGAATGGCGAACTCCGTCGTATGCACTCCGACCGCCAGACCACCGGCTCCCGCATCGAGGTAGTAGCGCGACAGGGCCTTCTGGTGGCGCTCATCCAGGGTCTTGTCCTCCTTCAAGGCCAGGGGATGGGCCGGGATCACCATTCCGGTTCGCAGGGCCTTCACAATCCGCTCGGGAGGCTGAGGGTACTCTCGGCTGTTGTCCACGTTTCACCTCTCCTATTTCAAAATTTACCGTCCCGCACCTGGAACTTTGTGGGTTTCTTCAAGGTCTTTCCTCCCCCGCGAACCCAGTCCACTACCTGGGACAGCATCCAATCCAGGGGTACCGCCGGCGGACCGAACAAATCCAGACAGCGCGAGCTGTCGGACAGCAGAGCGGTGGGCTGCGGACTGCCCGTGAAACTGACCTTCTTGCCTGCCAGCCTGCCAATCTGTTCGGCCAACCACCGAACCTCGAGGGTTTCCGCACCGGCCACGTTTAACACGGCGGCCGGGGAGGAGGCCACGGACAAAGAACGGGCGATGTAGTTGTTGGCGTCCCCCTGCCAGATCACATTCACATGATCCATGGCCAGGTCGATGGCCTGCCCGGTCACCACCTTCTGGGCCAGATCCACCAGCACTCCGTAGCGCAGCTCGTTGGCGTAGTTCAGACGGATGAGTACCGTGCGGGTGCCCCGCACCGTGCTGAAGTGCTGAAAGATGCGCTCCCGCCCGAGGCAGGACATGGCGTACTCCCCCAGGGGGGCCGGGATCGTGTCCTCATCCGCTCCCCCGGAATCAACGGGCACGAATGGATAGACGTTTCCCGTAGAAAAGACTACGAGCCGCAGCCCCGGTCCGGACCAGCGATCCGCGGCCAGGGCGGGAACGTAGGTGTTCATAGCCCAGGTCAGTTCCTCCCGGGCACTGGCACCGAACTTCATCCCCGCCAGGAAGAAGATATTCGCCGCATCGGGCAGGGCGGCGTACACAGAGGGATCGAGCAGATCCGCCCGGATCGTTTGGATGCCGGCGGATTCCAGTCGATTCTGGGCTTCGGGATCGGAAAAGCGGGAGACCGCGTAGACCCTCCGCTCCCGTCCTGAGGCTGCACAGGCATTTTTCAGCAACCTGCAGAGGGTGGGACCCATCTTTCCGCCCGCCCCGAGCACCAGGAAATCCCCCTCCGTGGAGCCCAGCAGCTCCACTGTTTGTGGGTAGGGTCGGCTCAGCACCTGTTCCAGCTGCTCCTCGTTTTCGATCCTCTGGTCTGTCAACATACGGCTCCTGCGTAATATTAGAATACAAACATCCGAGCAGGAATACAATCGGCGGCCAGTGCGCCGCAGTAAAGTCGAGGCGATGCGGCATCGCCGGGGCGGCACGCCGGGGGCGCCGGCAAAACCGTCCCGGCAGACTCTTGCCCGAAACGCTCGCGACAGCTACACTCGAACATACTATGTCTGCCGTTGCACAGTACGGCGAGGTATTTCTAAATACGCTGATAGTCGCATGGATCGGTGTGGCCGTGGGAACCTTCTGCCTGCTGTTCTTCGTAACCGCGCCCTACGGGCGTCACAGCCGCGATGGCTGGGGACCGGCCATACCGGCCAGGGTCGGTTGGATTCTGATGGAGGCGGTGGCGCCCCTGGCATTCCTCTACTTCTTTCTAAAAGGGAATAAGAGCCCGGCTCCGCTTACCGTTCTGTTTCTCGGTTTTTTCCTGCTCCACTACCTTAATCGGGCCTTCATCTACCCCTTCCGTATGAAAAACAGCGATCGCCCCATGGCGGTAACCGTGGCTGTCATGGGTATGTTCTTCAATTCTGTAAACGGTCTGCTGAACGGCCGATACCTGAATCTCTTCTCCTTCCGCTACACCGTTGCCTGGTTGTCGGATCTTCGCTTCATCACCGGAGTGGTCCTTTTTTTCTTCGGTATGGTCATCAACCTCCACTCGGACGGGATCCTGCGTTCCCTTCGCTCCGATGACGAACCGGGATACAAAATCCCCAAAGGGGGAGCATTCCAATTCGTATCCTGCGGCAATTACTTTGGGGAGCTGGTCGAGTGGATCGGCTGGGCTTGCCTGACCTGGTCTCTTGCCGGACTTACATTCGCGATCTGGACCGCGGCCAACCTGATCCCCCGAGCCCTGGCCCATCATCGCTGGTATCTGGATACCTTCCCGGACTATCCGCAACAGCGCAAGGCGATCATTCCCTATATCCTCTGAACAGTAGTGCCTCCCATTGCTCCGCTACCCGGCGTATATCATAGCGGGCTATCGCCGCCGCCCTGCCCTCCCGGCGCAATCTTCGCCACAGCTCGCCCCTCCCGGCCAGGGTCAGAAGCACCCGGGAGGCCGCTCGGGGATCCGCCGTGAACAGGACGGCCCCCTCCTCCTCCCGGATCAGGCTGTCCGGAACCAGGGTATCCTCGTAGGGCAGGATTTCCCCCGGACCCTGGATGGCAAGACTCACCACCGGAATCCCGCAGGCCATGGCTTCGATCACCGGGATGCAAAAGCCCTCCCATTCGGAGAGGTTGAGGTACAGGTCCATGCGATTGTACAGCGCCACCATCTGAGTTTCGCTCATCTCCTTCACGAAGAACTCCACACGATCCTGCAGATTCTCCCGGGCGACCAGGGCCGGAAGATCCACTCCGTCCAGAGATACGAGCCGATTGGTCTTGATTATCAGCCGGCTGGACGCCTGCTTTACTGCAAACAGGGCAAAGGAACGGATGATAAGATCGAATCGCTTCCTTCGTGAGTTGTTTCCCACCGTGCCGATGACAATGACGTCGGTGGAATGGTGCCGCCTTCTCAAGTCGCGGCGTTCCGGCTCAGGAAAGGGTGCAAATAGCTCGGTGTCCACTCCATGAGGGATGACCGGACCGATCCGCAGAACACCGGCTCCTCGCAGGATTGCCTCGGTTTTGGCGGTAAGGGGGATGTAGGTCGGCAGTCGTGGAAGAGCGCTTCGGGGGATGCGGGAAAACTGCGACCAGAGGAAACAGGGCAGTCCGAGTATCGGCCGGCCCGATTGCCCATCGAGAACCTTGCCGTGCAGAAAGGGAAACTGATCCGGAAATCCGAGGGCGATCACTGCCGTCGCATCACTTGGGATTTCAGCATCGAGGCTATGGGGTCCGCCGAGGAGCACTGGCTGCTCCTTCTTGGCCCAGACAGCGGCGAGGGAGTGAAGCTGACGAAAGAAGGAGGGTTTTCTATCCGGCGGCAGTCCCGAAAGCAGGATGATACGACCGGAAGGTTTCACTCAAACTCAAGCCTCGTACACGCAACGGCCGGCCCGGATGGTCATAGACACCCGCAGGTCCGACTCCAGCAAAACCAGATCTGCGTCTTTACCCTCATCAAGACTGCCCTTGCGGTCCTGCAGCCCCAGAACGCAGGCCGGATTGAAGGAGGCGGCCTGAATTACCTGGGCCAGGCTGCAATCGGTGTGGTGGAGGCAACGGGCAATCAGCTCGTTCATCCCAAGGGCGGTTCCGATCAGGGTACCGTCCAGATAGCGGGCCGTGCCGTTTTTCGACTCATAGTCCAGTCCGTTGTAGAGGTAGCGGCCGTCGGGCAAGCCCATAGCCTGCATTCCATCTGTGATCAGCACCATACGGTTGCCGGTAAGCCACAGCCCGGCCAGGCGCAGCATGGCGGGATGGATGTGTACACCGTCGGGAATGATTTGGGCGCTGACTCCCGTAGATTCCAGCAGCGCCGGGATAGGTCCCGGATCACGGTGATGCATCGGCATCATGGCGTTGTACAGATGGGTCACGTGACCTACTCCCGCTTCAATTCCGGCCAGGGTCTGCGGGTAATCCGCCTCGGAGTGGCCGAAGGAGGCTACCACGCCGCCGGTCTGAAGGCGGCGGATCAGCTGGAGGGCGGCCGGGAGCTCGGGAGCGATGGTCATCATACGCAGGCCGTCTCCGGTGAGCTCCAGGATCCGATCCAGGATTTCATTTTCCACAGGCGCGAGACAGTCCTCCCGGATCATACCGCGTTTTCCCGCGGCGATGAAGGGCCCTTCCAGGTGGATGCCTAGAAGCTCAGCACCCTCCCCACTCCGAAAACGCTCCTGGGTCGCCACCCGCAGGTGCCCGTTATCCCCTCCGGTTCGATACACAGTGGTGGCCAGGTAGCCGGTCACCCCGTAGCGGGCGCAGGTCAGGGAGATCGTGTCTAGAGCTTCGGGCCTGGCGTCGAGCACATCGGCTCCTCCGGCTCCCTGGACATGGACGTCGATAAAACCCGGCACAACGATCATGCCGGTGGCGTCGATCCGCCTGTCGTAGTTCCTGTTCGTACCCTGGGCAGATATGCGCCGGATCTTGCCATCCCCCAGCAGGATTTCTCGTTGCTCCAGCTCCTCAAAGGGGGTGATGATCCGCCCGCCTGTAATCAGCATAGTTTCCATAATTGGTCAGCGCAAGTGTAGGAACTTCTCCGCCTCCTGGTCAACGGTGCTGCAACCGAGGTAAAATGAACTTCCCCGGAGGAGTAACATGGATTCAGCGGTTGAACAGCAATTTCTCCAGGACACGCAGTTGATCCATCCACCCGCCGAAAAAATCGGCGTAATCGTGGTGGATTCCTTTCCCGCCCTCGGCACCCTGGCGGCAATGCGCTTCATTGAGTGGGCTCAAGACCATCCCGAAGGGGTGATTGCCCTGCCCACGGGCAAGACTCCGGAGCATTTCATAAAGGAGGTCACCCGCCTCCGTGATGGATGGAACAGCGTCGAGATTCGTCGGGAGACGGAGGCGTGGGGTATCGATCCGAGACGGGGTTGCGAGCTGGGCGGACTTCATTTCATCCAGATCGACGAGTTCTACCCGATCAATCCCCTGCACCACAACAGCTTCTACTACTATGTGAATCACTTCTACCTCGAGGGCTTCGGACTGGATCCGGATCGGGCCTTGCTGATCGACTGCAGCCGTATCGGTCTTCCCGAAGGCAGAACCCTCGAGGATGTGTGGGCGAATGACGAGGTGGATATCAGCCTGCGCCACCGCATGGCTCGCAGCAGGGCCGAGCGGCAGCAGAAGGAGGTCATCGAGCGCGTCGATCAGTGGTGCGTGGAATACGAAGACCGTATTCGCAGCCTCGGCGGAATTGGATTCTTCTTGGGGGGAATCGGCCCGGACGGGCACATCGGCTTCAACGTCCGGGGCTCGGACCTGTACTCCACCACCCGTTTGACGACGATCAACTATGAAACCCAGGCCGCCGCCGCCGGGGATTTAGGTGGGATCGAGGTGGCCAGGAAGCGCCTGGTGATCACTATCGGTCTGGCCACCATCACCTATAACCCGGAGTGCGTCGCCATCATCATTGCCGCCGGGGAAGCCAAAGCCGGAATCGTGGCCGAAGCTGTCCAGGCCGAGCGTCATGTCCGCTTTCCGGCCAGCGCCCTGCGTGCACTGCCAGCAGCCCGCTTCTACCTTACCCGGGGAGCGGCCAAGGACCTGCAAAACCGCCGGCTGGCCACTTTGTCTGCATCACCTTCCCCGGAGGATGTCGAACAGGTGGTTATCGATCTGGCGGTAGCCAAACAAAAGAAAATCGAAGGCTTGAAGGAGAAAGATTTCGGGGATTCCCCCTTTGCAGCGGGCCTGCGTGCCGCCGGCCTCGAATCCGTACGGGAAATCTGTGCCCGGGTGGATCGCAGCCTGAAAGCCAAGATCGAGGCGGGCACCCACACGATGGCCAACACGATTTTTCTGCATACCGAACCTCATCACGATGATCTGATGCTCGGCTACCTTCCCTTTATCGTTCGCCATATCCGGGACCATTCGACGCGGCACTACTTCGCCACCCTGACCAGCGGCTTCACCGCTGTGACCAACCAGTTCATGCTCAGGCAGTGCAGGAAACTGAAAAGCCACATCAAATCCTCGGCTTTTCGCGAGCTCGAAGTGCTGGGGTACTTTGATCCGGGTAATCGGGTCTTTCGCAACCGGGATGTCTGGCAGTATCTCGACGGAGTGGCTGCAGGCTCGCGCACCATGAAAGACGACGGAGAGATGCGGCGACTGTACAGAAACCTCGTGGAGTTGTACGAGGAGGAGGATCGTCAGAGCTTGGAGGATCGCATCGAGGAGCTGATCAACTACTTTGAAACCCAATACCCGGGCAAGAAGGACCTCCCCTACATACAGCAACTAAAGGGAATGTGCAGGGAGTGGGAGGCGGACTGTCTGTGGGGCTACTTCGGCTGGAGCGGGGAATCTGTACGGCACCTGCGCCTGGGCTTTTATACGGGAGAGATCTTCACCGAGGAGCCGACGGTCGCCAGAGACGTGGCGCCGGTCTTGAAGTTGCTGGAGGAGGTCCATCCGGATGTCATTACCCTGGCGCTGGACCCGGAGGCTAGTGGACCGGACACCCACTACAAGGTGCTGCAGACCGTGACCGAGGCCATTCGTCTGTACGAGGGAAAAAGCGGGCGAAAGGATCTGCAGATTCTCGGCTACAGGAACGTCTGGTACCGCTTCCATCCAAGCGAGGCGGATATCTTCGTGCCGGTATCCCTGAATATGTTCGCGCTCCAGGAAAGCGCATTTCGCAACACCTTTATCTCCCAAAAATCGGCCTCCTTTCCCAGCTACGAACACGACGGCCCCTTTTCCGAGCTGGCTCAGAAGATCCAGGTCAGTCAGTATCAGACCCTCAAGACCTGCCTGGGGCGGGAGTTCTTCAACGAGCATACCAGTGCTCTGATACGTGCAACCCGGGGCATGGTCTTCCTGAAAAAGATGAGTCTGGAAGAACTGTACGAGCATTCCCGCAAGCTGCGCCAAAGCACGGAAAATCTCTAAATCAGGTTGCACACTGTGCAGCGGACGTATTAGGATTCCCACGTTCATGAGAAAATCATCCTTGAGCCCGGGGGAGCTCGGCCGAGCCCGGGGCCTGTTCGTTCTATTTGCAGTCCTCAACGTTGTCTCTTTCACCCTGTTGAGCGGAAACATCATCACCCTGTACGTCCTGCGCGTGGGGGCGGGAAATTTTCTGGTAGGTCTTCTCTCCTCGTTCATGTACATCGCTTACCTTTTTCTGTTCTTCGGCCGCAGAATCGCGGCAAAGTGGGGAATCGTCCCTCTGATGGGCAGATTCTGGATGATTCGCTACCTTATGATGCTGCCCATCCTGGCTTCCCCCTTCCTGGCCGCCAGACAGTACACCGAGGCGGCCTACGCTCTGATCATCTTCAGCGTGCTGGGATTCAACATTGCCAGAGGCGTCGCCATAGCCGGCTATAATCCGATCGTAGGGCAGATCGCCGCGGAAAAGGATCGTGGAGCGTTTCTTTCCCGTGTGCAGGCGATTCAACACTTGGTCACGCTGGTTCTGGCCGTGGCTATGGCCTTCGTTCTGGGCCGCAGCGCCCCTCTGTACGTGTACTCTCTTTTCATCCTCGTGGGCATAGCTGCGGGGTTGATAGCCGCCTCCATAGTCTTCCGTTTCCCCGAACCGATCCAATCCGAACCGCCGCACAAGCGCAACCTGCTCCGAGGGCTCAAAGATGCCTTCAGCGAACGAGCCTTCCGCATCTTCATTCTGCTGTACTTCTGTGCCAGCCTGCTGATCTACATGGTGGCGCCGTTCCTGGTGGTGTACTTCAAGGCGAGTTACCTTCAGCCGGATAATGTGGTCCTGTTCTTCCTGGTGTTCGGCAGCGCCGGAGCCGTGCTGATGGCTCTGGTCAGCGGTTTTCTCATCGACAAGATCGGTGCCAAGCCGTTGTTTTTCCTCTTCATGGCCGTGCTGACCCTCGTGCTCATTCCCATGGTGGTGTCACCTCCCGTGAAGAGCTCGTGGGGTTTGTGGATCTTCGCCTGCGGGGTACTGCTGTTCTTCAATTTGGGCCAGTTCGGCATATTGAACGCCGGGCAGACCTATTTCCTCGGCGCCATCAAAGCGGAGGATCGTCTTGATCTGGGGGTGATTTTTTTCGTGACGCTGGGGATAGCCGGTGCTCTAGGGTCGGTTCTCGGAGGTGTGATTTTGCAAACCCTGGAGTCTTGGCTGTCCCGGATTCTCCTCCCGGCGGCAGGCCCCGATCTGCAGACCCGGGTGTTTCAGATCTACTTCGGTGGTCTAGCCTTGCTCTCACTGATCACGCTGCTGTTCGTGAACGCCATGGAAAATCTAGGCGCCTATCCGATTAGGGACGCCATGGCCGCGATCTTTTCGCCACGGGATCTGCGGGCGATCAGCCTCACCCACCGCCTTCGACGGGTGCAGAGCGTGGCAGAGGAGAAGCAAACCCTCAGAGCCATGGGCGAGGCTCACTCGGAACTGTCCCTGGACGACGTTCTCTCCCGGCTGCGTTCCCCCAGGTTTACGATCCGGACCGAGGCACTTCAGGCCCTTGCCGACCTGCCGCTCAACGAGACTGCGATCCAGGCACTCATCTCCGAGGTTAAAAATCATTCCTTTACCACCGCCTATCTGGCCGCGGATATCCTCGGTAATCGTCGCATCAGGGAGGGAGTTCCAGCACTGCGCAGCAGCCTTTATTCCAAGGATTTTTTTCTGCAGGGGAAATCCATGGTTGCCCTGGCTAGACTCGAGGACCGGGAGAGCCTCGCAAAGATACGGACAAATCTGAGCGGGACCACCAATCCGCGGGTCATCATCCATGCGGCTTCCGCTTTGGAGCTGTTCAGGGATGTGCAGTCCATCCCCCTGGTGATCAATAAGATTGGGATGAAGATGCAGCCCTACGTGCGAGACGAGCTCATCCTCTCCATAGCGGGTATCCTCGGTTTTGGCGAGTGGTTCTATCCCATCTATGTCGGTTTTCTGGAGGGCGCTGGAACCGGAATCGCCCTGCTTCGAGACTTCGTGGCCAAGGCCGAATCCCCCCGCGTACCCAGGGAGCTGCTGGAGGAGCTGCTGGATCGCCTGCCCCAGAGAAACAGATCCCAGTACACGGCCGTTGCCGTGGAGCTCCTGGAAACCGCCGAAATCGTTGTATCAGAGGTGAGTGTGAGCGACTGTTTGTCCGCCGCCTCCCGGAATCCGCAGCTGATCAAGTTGGAACGCTTCCTCTTCTTGGTAGCGGCCACGATCGTCTGGTATGCCTGTCGCCCCGCTGCACCCTACTAGCCAACGGCGAAGGGCGATGGCAGCGGGGAGATCAATTTTAATGATTCTCTGCTTTGGATTGGCCAGCTTTAGGTAGGTGAGCGCTTGTTTGTGTGAAAATGCACTCCGCTCTGGGCATGGGGACACTACTGCTGACAGTGAAGCTCAGCCACCAAAATGAACGAAAATATCAGCCAGCTTCGGCGGCGGCAAGCTTCACAAAAAAGCGGGTGCCCGACTGAGGGGTGCCCGACTGAGGGGTGGCCGACCTAGGGCTCCCCAAAGGGGTGGCCGGCTTCGGCCAGCGCGCCGCTGCGATCGACTCACACCAAACCTCTCCACCGTGCTGCTCCACGATCTTCTGCACCAGGTACAGACCCAATCCGGCTCCATCGCTCGATCCGACCAGCCTGGAGAATTTCTTGAATAGCAGGGGGATCTTCTCAACCGGAATCGGGGTACCGCCGTTGGCCACGGCCAAGATCCAGCGCTCCCCCTCCCTTTGAGCCGATAACTCCAGCCAGTCCTTCCCGTACTTGAGGGCGTTGACGATGAAGTTGCTGAAAACGATATCCAAGAGAGCGGCGTCTGCGAACACCTTGACCGACTCCGGCCAATCCCAGCGGATATCGAAACGGCTGTGGGCAATCCAGCGGTGGAGCCGCTCCAACAGTGGCTCGATAACGTTCTGACGAACATCCACGATCTCGGGATGGTAGTGCAGGGTTCCCTTCTCCAACCTGGAAAGATTCAGGTAATTTCGCACCATGTCCCTGAAACGCTCCACGTCCCGTACGACCTGGTCCAGGATCTCCCGATCCTCTACCGCCAGGCTCTCTTCGGTGTCCTCCGCGAGCAGCGCTACATTGAGCATCAAGGCTCCGATCGAGTTGTTCAGCTCGTGGGTCACGAAGCTGAGCAGTTCCTGATAATCCTTGTTGGCCGTCTCCAGCTCGACATTCTGCAGCATGAGCCGCTGCTCCCGCTCCTGGATCGCTTCCTTCATGCGCTGGAAAGCATCGGAGAGCACTCGAATCTCCTGCGCCCCCCTGGATGGAGGCGCAACCGGATCGAACTTACCGAGGCGGATCTGGGCTGATACCTCGGCCAGGCTGGCCAGGGGTTTGACGATGCCCCGGGCAATGATAAAGGCCGCCAGTAGCACCAGACCGAGGGTGGGAACGATCAAACCCGATAGAAAGGTCACCGCCCGGTTGCGGATATCCGTATACTTGCGCTCCAGAACCCCCACGTAGAGAATGCCGATGTTCTCGCCGTTGGGATCGCGAATGGGCTCGTAGGCGGACAGATACCACTCGTCCACCACGAAGGCACGCCGCAACCACACCTCTCCCTGTTCCAGAACCTTGCGGCGAACCTCCTCTGAGACCTGGGTACCGATGGCGATGGTCCCTTCCGGTCCCAACACCGTGGTGGCAACCCGGACATCCCGGCAGAAAACGGTGACCGTGCCGAAGGGTTTGTCCCCGTACAGATCGTCCCCGAACAGGTTGCTCTGGATCCCCCGGACCAGCCCGATGTTCCCGTTCAAGACGGTCGCCACGAAGGAGCTACCCTGCTTGCCCGGATAGGTGGCAAAAAGACAGAGAAGCTCACCACCGAAGCAGGCTGCTTCGGCCTGGGTACCGACGGCAGAATATCCGAGTTCCTCCAGATCTTTTTCAAAGAAGCGGATCGTTCCTCGCTCCGGTTGTCCGGCAACGAGTCCGAAGCGGGAGAGGGCCTGCGGTAAACCGTCTGGAAAAAGGAGTGCGATATCAGGTTCGGTTTTTCCCTCTAGTAGATCCTCCAGACCGCTTGCCACAACCTGAGCGGAGAATGACAGATCGCTGAGCCTGTCATCCAGCTCGGAACGGGCTTCTTTCAAGCCCAGCTCGACCCGGCTGATCGCTTCGGAGCGCACCGCATCGGAGATCAACACCGCACCGAGGATCGTGCTGGCCAGAGTTGAAAAGATGATCAATCCGAAGACACTGAAGAATATTCTGTTGACGAGTTTCACGTATCTGTTTCAGGCGGTGCTTCCGACGGTTTGAGAATCACGGAGATCCGCTTGCGACCATCCATCTTCACCACCAGCGGATCGTCGAAGCGCAGGTGAACGAAATGCTCGCTCCTGTGGGCGGCCGGGTAGGAGCGCAGCCACTCCCAGTCGATGAAGTTGGCTCCCGAATTGCAAGGAATGTCGAAGTAGCCGATATTCATCGAGGTCACATTATGAAAGAAATGCGACCCCAGGGAGGGATCGACCTTGAAATCGGGAAGCTCCGCCTCTACGATAATTTTCACGTTGGAGATATGGTTCCACTTCACGGGGATCCCCAGCCAGGGATCCCGGCTGCCCCACCGTCCGGGACCAATGAGGATGTAATGCCGATTCTCCTGCTTCAGCAAGTTATTCAACTCCTCCAGCTCTCGAGTCATCTCCACTGTAAGGGACTTGTCGAAGCGTTCGGGGTCGACGAAGATCACGTCCCGGAGTCCGTCAACCCGCCCGTTGCCCATGGCCCGGTCGGAGTACAGCACCAATTCTTCTTTGCCGACCTCCGAGAGGTCCAGGTTGTACTCCTCCAGATCCCCCAGCAGAGGTTTGATCTGGAGAATGTAGAAGTTGGGTTTTCCATTTGCCGCCGGACTGAGATCCGCGGCAAACTCGATTTCAACGGGCGTGCCCATGGCCCCTTTTACGAACTCGAGCACCATCTCCAGCACCCCGGCTAGGGGGAAATAATCGTACTTCAAGACGTAGGCGAAGTTCACCACCCGTGGACCTCGAAGATCACTCCCAACCTGCAGCCGGTTGTTCTGGACATCCCAGGTGGACGCGCAGTACTGGAGGGTTCCCTGCTCCTCCGCCTCGGCGATGGACAGACGCCTCAGGGTAGCATCGTCACCCTCGATCAGGTTCACGCGGTTGTCCATCATATCGATCCCGTAAAACTCCTGCTGGCTGAACTCCAGCTGTTCTTCCGGAGAAACGAAGTCGATCTTGGGGTAGTGAGGGCAGAAGCGAAAGGCCTTCTCCCCGTCGATCACGTACTTGCCCAGTCCGACGCCAACCACTGCGATGCCGTCTTCAGGTTTGAGGTAGGCCACGGGATAGTAGTTGTAGGACTGGGCGACCCCCGAGAAGTGGGGATAGTAGTACTTCCCATGCCGATTCCCTACCACCTGCTGAATTAGAACGGCCATCTTCTCCTCGTCGGTCTTGTAGCTGATGGCATCGAAATAAGCTCGGGCCGATTCGGAGAGGATCGAGGCATAGACCAGCTTGACCGCCTCCTCCAGGTGCTGCAGTCTGACGCTGAAATCCGGGTGGTTGTTGGGAAGCAGAAAGGTATCGTAGATCCCGGCGAAGGGCTGGGACAGGGAGTCCTCGAACATCCCGGAGGAGCGCACCGATAGAGGCCCGTCGGAATACTTGAGAAAACGCCGCAGCTTGTTTCTCAAGCCCGGGGATAGGTCTCCCGCCAGGAAGCGCCGCTTTACCTCCTGATACGGATCCACCCGAGTAAAAAACTCCCGCAGGCCGTTCTGCTCCACGAAGAAATCGTACTCCTGGGTACCTATCACCGCTGTTTGGGGAATGCGGATATTCACATCCGAAACAAGCGCGTTGAGATCGCAGTTCTCGATCATCAGGTGCAGGAAAGCCATGCCCCTGCCCTTTCCCCCAAGCGAACCTTCCCCCAGACGCAGCACGTGATGCACCTCATCGAGCAGGGACTCGTCGAAGGGAACCACCTGACCCCGTGTCTGGTTCTGCTGCACCTGTTCGTGAACTTCGAGAAGGTGCTGCCGCAGTCCCGCGGTATCGGGGAAGTCACTGACCTTCACGGGCTGCAGCTCCTTTGCGATCTGGATCTCCCCGCGGGCCATGAGCCAGCCGGAAAAGTGGTTGCGGTTGGCGTGATACACGAGGGATTCATCCGGGACTGTGAACAGCAGATCCTTGAACTCCTCCATGCTCCGAGCTCTGCCGATGGGTTCACCGTCACGATTGCAGAACACGAAATCTCCAAAGCCGAGGTAACCGGTAACGAAATCCGTCAGCTCCATGGAGAGATTCTCGGAAAGCTTGTTGATGTAGCTGGCGTTCAGCACCCTGGCGTTGTCGGCGGCCTCAGGATCCGCGGATTGGAGCAGAATGGCCAGGTCTGGAATCCGCTTGCGAACGTACTCGATGAGCTTGGCTCCCGCCTGGTCCTCCCGCTTGCCCTGAAGGGGGAACTTCATATCCGTGATCAGGCAGAGCAGGAAATCCTTGTATTCCTCAATGATAGCTTGAGCCTCTTCATAACTCTCCGCCATCAACACCTTGGGTCGAGCCCGCATACGCAGCAGCTTCTTGACCTCCACCAGGTGCTCGTCCGTGATGATCCTCTGGGTCTGCTTCATGATCTCGGTGTACAGCAGGGGCAGGTACCGGGAGTAGTAGCGAATCGAGTCTTCCACCAGCAGGATCACCCGCACCAGACCGATCTTGGTGTCCTTTACCGCGTTTATCTTGTCCTCGATGTACTTGATCATGGCCAGAAAGATCTTCGAATCCCCGTTCCAGACGAAGACCTTGTCCAAATAGGCCAGCCGGTCCCTCTTCTCGGCGATCAGGGAGATCTCTGTGTTGTCGTTCAGCAGCAGGAGGATGGGGATGTCCGGGTTTGCCTCCCGGATGCGCCGGCTCAGCTCGAAGGGGCTGGTCTCGTCGATGCGCATGGTCAGGATAACCATATCGAAGGATCGCCATTTGAGGATCTCGATGGCCTCCTCGCCAAAGCTGACGCTGGTGATGCGGGGGGCGGTGGACAGGTTGAGCTGGTGGTACTCTCCGAAGATCTTCTCGGTGAGCTTGTCCTCCTCCTCGAGGATGAAGGCGTCGTAGATGGTTGCGACCAGCAGGATCTCCCGGACCCGGAACTGCATCAGGTCGTGGTAGATGTCGTTGTCGGTCTTATACCGCCTGACCAGCTCCGACAGCCGCTGCCTGAATTGTACTTCCATTATTGACCAGGATAAACAAAAATGACGCCGCAGCCAATAGGGAGGTGGAAATCGGATCTATACCAGCCCCTGGTCGATCATGGAGTCGGCGACCTTCTTGAAACCGGCGATGTTGGCGCCGTTTACGTAGTTTCCCGCCGTTCCGTACTCCTCCGCCGCCTGGCGGCAGGCCCGGTGGATGTTGATCATGATGCCGTGCAGCTTGCCGTCAACCTCCTCCCGAGACCAGCTCATGTGCATGCTGTTTTGGGCCATTTCCAGCCCCGAACAGGCCACCCCGCCGGCGTTGGCCGCCTTGCCCGGACCGAACAAAACACCCTGGGAGATAAGGAATTCGGTGGCCTCCAGGGTCGTAGGCATGTTGGCTCCTTCGGACACGCAGATGCAGCCCTTCTCTACCAGGGTCTTGGCCTCCTCCAGATCCAGTTCGTTCTGAGTGGCCGAGGGCAGGGCGATCTCCGCCTCGATCAGACCCCAGGGTCGTTTGCCCTCCACGTATTTGGCCTTCTTGTATTTTTCCGCGTACTCCTTGATTCGGCCGCGGCGGATGTTCTTAAGCTCCATGACGAAGCTCCACTTCTCCGCATCCACCCCGTCTTCATCCACGATGGTGCCATTGGAATCCGATAGGGTCACCACCTTAGCTCCCAGCTGGTTAAGCTTATGCACCGTGTACTGGGCCACATTGCCAGAACCGGACACGGCCACGCGCTTGCCCTCGAAGGTCGTGTCTTTGGTCCCCAGCATCTCCTGTGCGAAGTACACGTTCCCGAAGCCGGTCGCCTCTGGACGGATCAGGCTGCCTCCCCAGTTCAAGCCTTTACCCGTAAACACCCCTTCGAAGAGGTTGCGCAGGCGCTTGTACTGGCCGAACATGTAGCCGATCTCCCGGCCGCCCACACCGATATCCCCGGCGGGCACGTCCGTGTTGGCGCCGATGTGGCGGAACAGCTCGTTCATGAAGCTCTGGCAGAAGCGCATCACCTCTTCATCGCTCTTGCCTTTTGGATCGAAGTCGCTTCCCCCCTTGCCGCCGCCCATGGCCAGGCCGGTCAAACTGTTCTTGAAGATCTGCTCGAAGCCCAGAAACTTGAGGATGCTCAGGTTCACCGAGGGGTGGAAGCGGATTCCCCCCTTGTAAGGGCCGATGGCGCTGTTGAACTCCACGCGATAGCCCCTGTTGACATGGTAATCCCCCCGGTCATCCTGCCAGGGAACGCGGAACATGATTATCCGCTCCGGCTCTATGAGCCGCTCCAGAATCGCCGCCTTGCGGTACTTCGGATCCCGTTCTACCACAATGTCGAGGGAGCCGAGCACCTCTTGAACCGCCTGCAGGAACTCCTTTTCCCAGGGATAGCGTTTGCTCACCCGCTCGATTACATCGTTCACATAACTGCCCATCAC
Source organism: Spirochaetaceae bacterium (assembly GCA_020353535.1). Classification (GTDB taxonomy): domain Bacteria; phylum Spirochaetota; class Spirochaetia; order SZUA-6; family DRHE01; genus JAFGQJ01. The sequence continues at coordinate 3,103,096 of CP070696.1, forward strand.
GTCCTCCTCCGTCTATTGCTGAAAGCTTTCAAGTAGGCCGATGTCTCTCCGTTTTTCAATTCTAAATCAAAATTTCATTTTAAACAATACACCGCCGTGAAGAATTGCAAAGATCGAGGCAGTTTGATTCCAAATGGTGAGAAATGAGGGGAGACGTTTTATAACGCGGAGCCGAGAATCAGCGATCCACGGCGACGATCCGCTCCGCGATCGAGCGAACGTTGCTGCCTAGATTCTCGGGGAGGGATGCACCCCGGGCCACCCGGGTCAGGATTTCGTCTATGCCTTCCACGAAGGGTATCGAACCCAGGAGGGGGGTGGCATATTTGTCGGCCAGCCTGCCCGCCTGGGAAGCGCTAGCGGAGCGCGCCATATTCTCGATCACTCCGACCAGGGGTACGTTCAGTTCGCTGAGCATAGCCAGCAGCCGCTCCACCACGTGCTGCACCAGGCGGGACGGTGTGGTCACAACCAGAAACTCGGGATTGCGCAGATAGCGCAGCACATCGAAGATCTCATCTCCGATGCCCGGCGGCATATCTATCAGCAGAAAATCCAAGGGGTTCCAAATCGTAATGGCCAGCAGCTCCAGCATGGCCTGGCTGACCTCCGTGCCCCGCAGCGGTACCGCGTGCTCCCGGCTGAATGCGGCGAAGCTCATAAAATCCAAAGAGGTGTCCCCCGCTCGCAGCGGCTTGATGCCCGATTGTTCTTCGGGGAAGTCCAGGCGGACATCGAGAAGCAGATGGGCTGATGCGCCCTGGAAGTCCAGATCCAGAAGGCCGGTTCGATAGCCGTCCTGACCCAGGGCAAGGCTGATCAGGGCGGCACATACGCTCTTGCCTACGCCCCCCTTGGCACTGGATACGGCGATGATGCGCTTCACCGGCTCCAGGCGCCTGCCGATCACATCTAGACGGGGATCAATCACCTCTAGCCTTGACGGTTATCTTCGAGGTCTATGGATTGGATGCTCACTCCCCTGCCCCGTTCCAGGGTAAAATCGGGGCTGCCGCAGGAAGGACAGCGCATGTACACATGAGCGGCCTCGGGTAGGAAATGAATTGCCTCCCGTTCCTCCTCCCCCAGGCCGGTATGCTGCTCCAGGAGCCATTCCCTTGTGCACGCGTTGCAGCGGAAGGAAGCTTTCTCGATTTCAAAGTGAAATACGTCGGAGTCGAACGGCCGCTCACTGAGAAGGTTCTGTAAACCTACGGAGAACACCTCCAATTCGATGTGCTGCAGTTCTCCGATGAGCACCTTCACGGACAAGACCTTCCTGCGACCGTTCTCCTGGTAGAGGCGATCGACCGTTGAAACCACGGCCTCTGCCAAAGCCCACTCGTGCATCTATTCTTTCTCGAACCGGGAGATGATTTCCGGAAATTCGTAAACGACAAGCCCGCTGTCCTCAACCTCCATGCGGACGTGGGTACCGTCTACCATGCTGTTGATCATCTCTTCAGCCTCTCTTATGCCCAAATCCGTTTCCAGGACGATATCGGAGACGGTCAATCTGCCTTTATGTTTGTAGGCAGCCCGGAAGATCCGACCTTCGATACTACGGGACTTCGTAGATGGCGAGGAAGCGAAACCGGTCCTGTCATAGATCTGCCAGCGATCACGGCTGTTGAGCCGGCTCTGGTTGTTGAACAAATCGTTGAAGAAACGCATGCCGAAGCGGAAGATTAGAAATATGAACAATGCGGGAAACAATATCCCGAAGGGGAACCAAAAAAACATCAAGGGCGATCCTTGTACTGAATACTCCTGATCTTTTGCTTGACCTCGTCAACGGAATCGACCATCGCGGAAACGATGGTCCGCACAAACGGGTCGCATATTCGATACACTCGCTTGTTTCCCTGCACCTCGGATTTTACGATTCCTCGGCGCTTCAAAACGGCCAGATGCTGGGATACCACCGGTTGAGACTGGTCCAAACAGTTCCAGAGCTCCGACACGCAGGTTTCCTCGCCCATTTGAATGGCACAGAGAATCTTCAAGCGCAGCGGGTGTCCGCAAGCCTTCATTATTGCTGCCAATTCATCGATCTTTGCCATATTGCTGTATTACGATGAGGACATCGCAATCTTCCTTTCTAATATAATCAAAGATTGCAATATAGAATAACTCGTTTATAACAAATCTGCAAGCACACCCTCGTTGCTCCACCCGGGTTGTTGATTGGGTTATTCATTTCCACTATATTTCCTGGAAAAGATGAAAGTCATGAGTTCGATCTACCTCGACTGGGCAGCCACCGCTCCTCCGGATCCGGAAATCCAAGAACAGATGCAGAAGATCGCCCGGACCATCTACGCCAATCCCGCGGCCATACACAGATTGGGACGCGAAGGAGAAAAATTTCTCAGCCACTGCCGGCAGCGGATGGCGGATCTGCTGGGCTGCGGCTCGGAGGAACTGGTATTCACCTCCGGCGCCACGGAATCGAACAATATGGTCCTGTTTTCCCTCCTACACAAAAAGCGGGACCGACGTGTCCTCATCAGTGGAATCGAGCATTCTTCAGTCTATCAACCGGCCCAGACACTGAAGCAACTCGGATTCGAGGTTGTCCTGGTGCCGGCGGATCGAAGCGGCAGGATCGATCCGAACCGCATCTTCTCTGCCCTCGATGAAAGCACCGTTCTGGTTGCGGTAATGCTTGTAAACAACGAAACCGGCAGGATTCAGCCCGTCAGGGAAATTTCAGAAGCGGTACAGGATTTCCAAAAACGGAGCGGAAAAAAGGTCCTGCTGCACACGGATGCGGTCCAGGCTTTCGGTAAGATTCCCTTCCAGCCTTCGCAGCTCGGCGTGGACAGCGCGGCTTTGAGCGCTCACAAGCTCGCCGGACCAAGGGGCGTGGGCGCCCTTTTCGTACGAAGCGGACGGATCCAACGGTTCCTCTATAGCGGCGGCGGGCAGGAGTTCGATCTGCGACCCGGAACGGAGAATCTGCCCGGCATCGCCGGCTTCGTTTTGGCTGCCGAGAAAGCGATCGGCGGGCTGGAGGAAAACCACCGGCGGGCCGTGGCGGCTATGAGCTCCCTGCTCGAGGAGCTCGCCGGGATGCCCGAAGTGGTATTGGTACCAGGCGGAGGTGCCTCGGATCGGGCGGTGGATTTCTCTCCGTACATCCTCAATCTCTCGATTCCCCCACTTCCGGGGGAGGTGTTGGTACGTGTGCTGGAGGAGGAGGGATTCATCGTCTCTACCGGTGCGGCCTGTTCCTCCAAGAAGAAAGATCGGTTCCGGGTATTGGAGAATATGGGGATCCCCGGGCAAATTGCTTCCTCTGCCCTACGGGTGTCAACCGGACCAAAGGTGGAACCTGCAGAACTTGAAGCATTCGCCGCGGCGTTGAAGCGCAGGGTCCCGGAGCTTATGAAGAATATCACAGATTGAGCATGGAACTCCTGTACCTGATCAAATACGGCGAGCTATCCCTGAAGGGAAAAAACCGAAAAGATTTCGAAGCGCGGCTCCGCGAGGACATCCGCACCAGGCTGGCAGATCTGTCGATCCGGCTGCGCCAGGAATGGGGGCGGATGTATCTCCATCCTCCCGGCGGAGATCCGGCTGCGCAGAGCTTGGGGAAGATCGAATCCACTCTAGCCCGAACCTTCGGGATCATCGGTTTTGCCAGGAGCTATGCCGTAGCCCAGTCCATGGACCAAATCGAGGAAGCAGCCCTGATCCTGGCTGAAGAACTGATTGCCAGTCGGGGCATACGATTCAAGATAGAGGCTCGTCGATCCGACAAGAGCTTTTCCTTAAGCTCCTACCAGATCTGCTGCCACCTCGGCGACAGCCTGAGCAGACACTTTCCGGAGTTGAAGGTAGACCTCAATCGACCGGACTGGACGATCCAGGTCGAAGTCCGCCGCCGGGTCTATATATACGGTCCGCAGAGCAGGGCCCCGGGGGGATTGCCGTTGGGAGCAAGCGGCCGGGGCTTGCTCCTGCTGTCCGGAGGCATCGACTCCCCCGTGGCCGGCTATCTGATGGGCAAGAGGGGATTGGCCATGGATGCTGTATACTACCACACGCCCCCCTATACCTCTGAGCAAGCCCGAGAAAAGGTCCAGCAACTGGCGGGGATTCTCGCGGAGTACGTCACCGGGCTGCACCTGTGGATCGTACCGTTTACGGAGATTCAGCTGAAGATCAACAATCTGGCCCGCAAGGAGGCCACCACATTGCTGGTTCGGGCGGCGATGATGGCGATTGCCGATCGACTGGCCCGCAGGCATGGCCACGATTGCCTGGTCACCGGGGAGAGCCTCGGACAGGTAGCCAGTCAAACCGTGCAGAGTCTGCACTTCACCGGCAGCTACACGGGGCTACCCCTGTTCCGGCCCTTGATTGGAATGGACAAGGCGGAGATCATCCGGGCGGCTCAGGAGATCGGGACCTACGAGACTTCGATTCTTCCCTACCAGGACTGCTGCACCCTCTTCGCTCCGCAGCACCCCGAGGTTCGCCCGCGCATCGACAGAATGGTCAGCGTGTTCCGCTCCCTTGCGCTGGAAAAGCTAATTTCAAAAGCCGTGGATGAGAGTGAGCTTTCAATCGCCGGAAGAGCTCTTTGAATCGCTGCTGGTGGTTTTGCTCTCGCTTTTGCTTTCTTTTGATTTGGAGGAGCCGTTGCCGCCGGTGACTGCGGAGGAGCGTTTGTAATCCGTGGTGTAGAAACCGCTTCCCTTAAAGATGATACCCATACCGCCACCAAACAGACGACGAACGCGTTTCCCGCACTTGGGACAGACCTCGATCGGATCGTCGGTGATGCTTTGAAACTCTTCGAAACGATGTTTGCAGGACCTGCACTCGTACTCGTATGTGGGCATCTGCTTCTCCTGAGCTATCCGTTTTTTCAGGCGAGAATTTACTACAAATCCATCGCGTCGACAACCCGCTCGTTGGCGGGACAATAGGTCCGCCAGAGACCAGGCGAGTTTGCTGAGACCGTGAACAAATGGCCTCTTTAACGAGTGTCAGTGGCAATATCTTCCATACCCAAACTTGTCAATCTTTCCAGAGACGGTTTTCCGCTCACTGCATCCCAATCCCGCAGAGTATAGTATTCGCCCAACATCGATTCCATGTCCGGCACTCGCCCCTTTGCCGCTCCATCGGACAGCGGCCGCAGTAGAATATCGGGGAGACGGTCTTCTCCGGCGGACGATCCCAGACGGCAGCTCAGAACGCGCTGCAACTGGAAGATCCGTTCGCCTGTGAGCAGCACATCATCGGCATTCAAATGAAAACCTGAAGCCGCCTCGGTCATATCCAGCACTTCCTGTAGAGGTATGATGGCGAAGTGACACAATCCAAGGGAATCGGTAAAGGCCCGCCAGTTCTGGGCGGTAACAACCGGTTGGGCTTTGTCGCTGCCGAACTGATCGCCAGGAACAAGCTCCAGGTCAGGATTGCCCATACCGATTTCAACTGTGTGGTAATCGCCCCTGTTGTGGCAGGCTCCGCGCGGGGAGGTAGCGTAGATCAATCCCATGGCGGTAAAGGCGCGGGGATCGTGCATCGGCACCTCCAGTCCCTTCACGTGTGCCGCATCCCCGCTGCGGTCATAGCGCTCTCCCATAGCCCGAACGCCTTCGGCCAGGATTGCCCCGAAACCCTGTTTTCTCCCTATTTGATGCAGCAGGGCTATAGCTGCCTCGGCATCGCCCCAGTGCAGCGCCAAGCCCCCCGTATCAGCGGCTGTAATCACTCGCTGGTCGTAGAGATAATAGGCAAAGGATACGCTGACGCCGGCACTGATGGTATCCAGCCCGTACAAATTGCAAAGTCGATTCAGATAGCTCACCGCAGCCAGATCATCGACCAGCAGCATGGAACCCCAGGCAGCAACCGCCTCATACTCCGGTCCCTCACCCTCGGGCAATGCGTGGCTGCCCTCCCGCACACTGACGACTCGCTTGCAGCGAATGGGGCACCCAAAGCAGCCCTTCGATCCGGTGAGAATTGTCTCCGCCATGGTCACGCCGCTGAGTACTGTGGCTTGGGGGAAATCGCCCTGCGTGTAGTATCTGCTGGGAAGGCTGCCGAAAGCGATGCCCGAATCGACATTGGAAGCTGTGCCGAAGTCCCGAAAAACCTGGCTGATCAGGGCGTCGCGCAGGCCCTTCAGGGATTGACGGGAAGCGCTTCGGAACTTCGTGGCGTTGGCAAGGGGCCACCTGCTGCCGCCGTGAACAGCGATTGCTTTGAGATTCTTTGAGCCCATCACCGCGCCCATTCCGGTACGTCCGGCAGCAGCCCTCTCATGAGAGATAATGGCGCCGTAGGGAACGAGTCGCTCACCGGCTTGGCCGATGCAAATCGATCGGGTCGGCTTTCCCGGACATTCGCTCTCCAGGATTTTCCTGGTGGAATGGGTGTCCTTTCCCCACAGGTGATCTGCCGCACGTATCTCCAATTGGTCAGTGCCGATGTACAGATAGACCGGCGAAGCCGAGCGGCCTTTCACGATAAGGCCGTCATAGCCGGCAAGGCGTAGCTCTGCTCCGAAAAAACCCCCACAGTTAGACTCTCCGTATATGCCGGTCAGTGGGGATCGGGCAGCCACCACCCAGCGGGCCGCTGCCGGAGCTCCACTGCCGGTCAGCAGGCCGTTCATAAACACCAGGGGATTATCCGGACCCAGGGGAATGGTCGAGCGGTCAATCAGATCGTAGAGATAGCGGCAGGCAAGACCCGAGCCGCCAAGATACTGCCGGGCATAAGGTTCATTGAGCGGCTGGGATGCTATTTCCCCGGTTGACAGATCGACCGTCAGCACCTCGCCCGTGTAGCCGTTCACTCCCTCGTCCTCAAAACAGCGGTTCGTACATCAGAAATCTACAGTTTCGCCTGCATAGGCGCAGCGGAACAGCTTCTGCAGTTCCGTACCGTCAGGCACTCGGGCCACGGTCACCGTGGTGACCTCATTTTCGGCCCGATCTACCAGTGCCGCCAGGGATTCCTCAAAAGTTGCGGGCTCTATACCCGCATCTTGTACCGACAGGGGTTGACCGACGCTCCCGGCCAGGGACCGTATCTGTGATATCAGCACTCTGATGATCTCCATACGGGATCCGTCAGAAATGCCGACGGAGCGACCGATATCCTCGTACCTCTCGGCCACCGCCTCGGCCAGATATTCCATCGTATAGGGAAGAAATAAGCCGACGGCGCGGCCATGGGGCACATGGAAAAGCGCCCCCAATGCGTGACCCATACTATGGGCAAGACCGGCCATTGCGTTGCCAAAGGACATGCTGGCCAGCGTGGCCGCGTGCATCATGCCGGTTCGCGCTTCCCGGTCGGATCCGTCGGCGTACGCGCGGGACAGGTACCGAAACACGAGCTTCACCGCACTCAATGCCGGTGCATCCGAAAAATCACTCCGCCAGTTGGACGTATATCCTTCGATAGAATGGACCAGCACATCCATGCCGGTATCCCCGCTGATCTGAGCCGGTAGATTCATTACGAAGGAAATATCGAGGATGGCGATGTCCGGCATGGTCTCCCGTGAACCTAGGGCCAGTTTGCGATGCTCCTTCGCATCGGTAAGGACAATTCCCCAGGTCACTTCCGAACCGGTGCCGCTGGTGGTGGGTATGGCGATCAGCCGCGCTTTTTGACGCAGATTAAGAATCTCCGTAGGGCTAATCGCGTCGGGCCGGATATCAGAACGGGCATATAACACCCAGATTGCCTTGGCCGCATCCATCACCGAGCCGCCGCCCAGAGCGATGATCCAGTCCGGCCGGTAGTCGCGAGCCAGACGCGCACCCTCCTCCACGGTTTGCAGAGTTGGATCGGGTTCCACCCCAGAAAAGATCCGGTACGGCAGTCCGGCTTTTTCAAGCTGGCTGGTAACCTGCTCTACGTATCCGAGCCCGACGATGTTGCGGTCCGTGACGATGAGCGCTCGTTCACCCCGTATCTCGCGGAGGTGCTCCAGAGCGTCCTCCCCGAATACGATCGTCGGACAGCTGAAAAACCACAAGGGCCAATTCCTACTTGTACCAATCCGGCTGGATCGGCTCTACTTCGTGTATCACCTCAACAGGCAGCATTGGTACGGCCGCCCCAAGGAACCTCTGCAGAGTCTGTTCATCCGCAGCTTCCCACTCGCAAACCATGCGATACTCACTCGGTATGAACCAGCTGTTGAGCCACTGCAAACCCGCGGGAAGCGACCTCTGCACCTGACGAGCGGCCTCTACAATCTCTTCCTGCGAGATCACCTCAGATCCTGTGTGGAAAACAAGATAACGAGCCATGCCTCCCCCCTTTTATTTATTCCCTCCAGCTTCATTCGGGAAACTGTGTTGGTACTGCCGTAGTGCAATTGACCAGTTCTTTGGCGGCTTTAACGGCGCGCAGAACTTTGCCCAGGTTTCCCTTCAACTGGAGCTGCCGAGTTACCAAACCCTGGATGGGATCCAGGTTTTTTTCGATAACCCGCCTCCAAATGCGGACCGGCGCCGATATAACAAACTCCGGATCTATATCGGAGGGATTGTCCACCACAAAGGCCTTCCTGCTTTTGCCGTGCCAGAGATCGACATAGTAGTAGACCGATCCTTCCATAGTTTCATCGGGGTCCAGGACGAAATAGAAATCCCCTTCCCAGCTCTTGGCTGCCTCCGCGTATGCTGCACTACTGTTGATGGCCTGGTGGAAGGCTTCCAGCCACTCAGCTGAACCGAAAAGCATCGTCACTCTTCCCTCCTTTGGCGTCGTTTGCGAGAATATCCAACTGCACCGCCTGGAGCTCCATCCGCAATGAGCAGGTTGCCGATGGTCAAGCAGGCAGCACGAGCCTGAATGACCATACAGTAATCTATCCTGAGTTTCAGTTCAACGCCACCAAGTTGCTCGGGATTTTTCAGTCCAAGAAGTTGAGGAGGGAAACGCTAGTCAGGTGCGCTCCTTACCGGCAAGTTCCCTTGGGAGGCAGCCTATCAGGAGATGGCCTCCGAGGCCACAGAAGCTCCGGAGTGGTCGGGGTGGGACGCAGCGGTCGGCGCCTGAAACGAACGCCTAGGGAATCAGCAGCACCTTGCCCACGGTTTTGCGCGCCTCCAGCCGACGATGAGCCTCGGCCGCCTCGGCCAGGGGAAGCTTCTCTCCGATGTGCAGGACCAGCTTGCCCCTGGCGATCCAGCCCAACACCTCCGAGGCTCTTCTTTCCAGACTCTGCCGGTCCGCTACGTAGTGAAACAGGGACGGCCGGGTGAGGTAGAGGGATCCCTTGGCGCCCAGGATAGCCGGCTCGATCGGGTCGATCTTGCCGCTGGATTGACCGAAGCTGACCAGGATTCCCCGCCGGCTGAGGCACTCCAGGCTCTTTAGGAAGGTGGTCTGGCCGACCGAATCGTACACCGCGTTCACCCCGGTGCCGCCGGTCAGTCGCTTGACCTCCTCCACGAAGTCGGTCTGGGTGTAGAGGATCAGCTCGTCGGCTCCAGCCTTTCGAGCCAGCTCCGCTTTCTGCTCCGTTGAAACTGTGGCTAAGACCTGGGCTCCCCTGCGCTTGGCGATCTGGACCAGAAGCCGCCCCACCCCGCCGGCTGCCGCGTGGATCAGCACGGTGTCACCTTTCTTGATCGGATAGGTGTCCACTGCCAGGTAATGGGCGGTCATGCCCTGAAGCATGGCCGCGGCGGCCTGGGGGAAATCGATGCCTTCGGGCAGCTTGACCAGCTTGTCAGCGGGCACCGCCGCGTACTCCGCGTACCCTCCCGAACGCCCCTGCCAGGCCACTCTATCCCCGACCCGGAGAGTTTCCACCGCAGAACCGATCTTCTCAACGATCCCGGATCCTTCCAATCCCAGGGTGTAGGGAAGCTTGACCGGGTACAATCCGCTCCGCTGATAGACATCGATGAAGTTGACCCCTGCGGCTTTGACCTTGACCAGCGCCTGGTCCTCACCGGCCTCCGGAATGGGCAGCTCGGTCAGGCCCATGACCTCGGGTCCGCCGTTTTTCTGTATTTGAATCGCTTTCATAGACTTCAAGGTACTTCAATCCAGGCGGCGGTGCAAGGCGAGAGATCGCGGCTCATTCAAGACGCACGGGAATGCTCCGGTCCCGAAGGTAGGTCTTGATCTGTGCTATGGAATAGGTGCCGAAGTGCACCATGGAGGCGACCAGCGCGGCGTCGGCCCTGCCCTGCTCGAACACCTCGTACAGATGTCCCGGGTGACCCGCCCCGCCCGAAGCCACCACCGGAATTGATACTCGCTCGGAGATCAGCCGGGTCAGGGACAGCTCGTAGCCCTCCTGGCCGCCGTCGGCATCTATGGAGTTGAGTACGATCTCCCCCGCACCCAACCTCTCCGCCTCAAGGGCCCAGGCAAGGGCATCCAGATTCGTGGCTTTCCGGCCTCCGTCGATGAACACCCGGTAGCCGCTGGGCATCTCCGCATCTCTGGCCGCATCCATTCCCAGCACTACGCACTGACTCCCGAAACGCACCGCCCCCTCGGCGATGAGCTTTGGATTGCGCACCGCCTGGGAGTTCACGCTCACCTTCTCCGCTCCGGCCAGCAGAACCTCGTGCATCTGCTCCACCGAGGAGATGCCGCCGCCCACGGCGAAGGGAACGAAGATCACCCGGGCCACCCGTTCGACCACATCGACGAAGATCCTGCGGCGTTCGGCGGAGGCGGTGATGTCGTAGAACACCAGCTCGTCAACACCCTGTTCGTAGTAGCTGCGGGCCATTTCCACAGGATCGCCCACCTCCCGGTTGTCCCGGAAGCGCACCCCTTTGGTGGTCTGTCCCTCCCGGACATCGAGGCAGACGATGATTCGCTTGGCCAGCATGCTGCCTCCGCCTATGGTTTCCAAGCGAGGAAGTTGCCGAGCAGCCGCAGACCGCTTTCAGCGGATTTTTCCGGATGGAACTGGCAGGCAGCCAGGTTATCCCGGGCCACGGCAGCGGCGAAACGCAGGCCGTACTCACACTCCCCGATTACCGCCTGCGGGTCCGCCGGAATAGGATAGTAGGAATGGACGAAGTAGAAGAAGGCACCGTCGCTAATCCCGTCGAACAGGGGATGGGAACGGGTCTGAAACACCCGGTTCCAGCCCATATGTGGAACTTTGAGCCCCCCCTTGGCCGGGAAGCGCGCCACCGCTCCCTCCAGGAAGCTAAGGCAGGGTGTGCTGCGCTCCTCCGATCGATCGAAGATGATCTGGCAGCCCAAACAGATCCCCAGTAGGGGTCTTCCCGCCCGCCAGACCCGGTTGATGGCCCGGTCCAGACCGGAAGCGGACAGCTCCTGCATGGCGGCCCGGGCTTCCCCTACCCCCGGAACGATCAGTCTGTCCGCGGCAGCCACCTCCTCGGCTTTGGAGGAAAAACGAAACTGCGCACCCAGATGGTGCAGAGCCATCTCTACGCTGTGCAAATTCCCGGCCCGGTAGTCCGCCACGACCAGATCTCCGCTCACGGCTGCTGCCCTGTGACCAAGTTCACGGGAAGCAGGATCTGGAAGAATGAGGCGAGCTCCGCTGGGCTTAAGGTCAGTGATTCGATACGCGCCGAACCTCCGTCGGTGCGTATGGTGGCAGCCTTTAGTTTCCCCACCGGATCCTCCGCCTGGACTTTGCGCATCCAGAGGGTAAGCATCAATCGCAGCAGTGTCTCAACAGCGCGGGGATTCTCCACCTCCGAAAGGAGAAAAACGACCTCCAGCTCGTAATCTTCCCCCCCTGCTGCGCCTGATCCTGCAGCGCTGATCCAGAGCTGGCGGATGGGGAGTCTTTGAAAGACTACTGCTGGATCCTGGGCGGAGGAGGCGGATAGGGATATGGCAGCCAAAGCGAGGGGATCGGGTAGGTAGAAGAACAGGTCCGCACCTTCCAGCTCGGCCGACACTTCAGCCGGAAGGCGATCGGAGCCGGGGGCATGAAATCGCCGCAGCAGGGTCTCCGCACCCGCTGGATCTCCGCCGCTGGCTAGCAGGACGGAGCGCTGCGGCACCGCGACCTGCAGGTTCCCCTTTCGCCAGTAGGTCCGGTAGGACCAGTGGGTGCTGGTGAAACCCCGACCGGGCATCCGTTCCAACTGGACCCGCTCCCACGCTGGATCGAGGTCGAGCCGGCGGGCTACCGAGCCCGAGGTGAGGTCGCCCAAAGCGATCATAGCAAAATCCGGTGGCTCCCCCTGAGCGAGGCGAATGCGGGTATGGACGCGACTGAGTTTGGCGGTGAGCCTCTCCAGCTGCTCCAATTCGGATCCGGCGGTCGCGGCCAGGATCTTGAGCAGGCTCCGTGAGGAGGCCACATCCACCGATGCGTACAGCGAATCGGGGGACAGCGGCGGTAGAACACCCATCCAATGGGCTTCTTCCTGGGAAGGGGGCAGAGTGGCGCAGGAGAACAGCAGCAGAAACATTAGGGGAAACAGGCAAACGAGCCGGGCTGCGGACCTGTTCACCGCGGCACCACGCGCGGCCGACCGGCTCACCATCGACGAGGTCGCTGCAGTCCCGGCCACCGTTTGTAGGATTGAGATCAATGGCGTTCCGAGGATTTTACCAGAGAGACGAGACATTTCTCCTGCCCACAGTCGATTTCCACTGCTCCCTCATTCTCCAGCCAGCGCCAGGAGACGGCCAGGGTCTCGCTTTTCAGGAATTCCTGGTTCGCTTCCACCGCCTGCTTTACCGCCTGAGGGCCGAACAGGGACAATTCGATACGGTCGGTCACCTCCAGACCCATCTCTTTACGCAGATTCTGAATGCCCCGTACCAGATCCCGAGCCATCCCTTCCTGAATGAGCTCATCGGTCAGTTCCGCATCCAGTGCCACGGTCAAGGAACCTTCGTTGAGAACTTTGAGATTCTCCTTCTCCGTTCTGGCGATGATCACGCCCTCTTCGGTCAGATCGAATACCCGCTGTCCCGCTTCAATGGACAGGGTGGCTCCCTCCAGAAGCGACTGGATCTCCCGCATGGACAGCCCTTCGATACGCACGGCCGCAGCTTTCATGTCCTTGCCCAGCTGTTTTCCCAGGACCTTGTAATTCGGCTTGGCCGTGTACTCTACCAGCTCTTCCTCATTTTCGCGGAATACGACACCCCGCACGTTCAGCTCATCCTTGATTAGCTCCTCCATTTCGATGAGGATCCGCTTCTCCTGCTGATCTTTGGTCACCAGATGCAGGGCTTTGAGGGGTTGACGAATCTTCAGATTGTGCATCGTACGCAACGCCCTTCCCATGGATACGGCCTGGCGGGTCAGGCTCATCTTCTGTTCCAGCTCCAGGTCCCTCAGCTGGGAATCGCAGGTCGGAAAATCCGTCAGATGGACCGACTCTGGTAGTCCTTTGGCTTTCAGATTTCTGTAAATTTCTTCCGTGATAAAGGGAATGAAGGGCGCGGCCACCTGCACCAGGGTAAGCAGAACGGAGTACAGCGTCTGGTAAGCCTGGCGCTTGTCCACGTCGTTCCGGTTCTCAGGTCTCCAGAACCTACGCCGGGAGCGACGGATGTACCAATTGTTCAGCAGGTCGATGAACTCAACGATGGGATCGATTCCCTTCTGCAGGTCGTACTGCTCCAGTTGTTCTGCAACCTGCTGGACCAACTTCTGCGTCTCGGACACAATCCAGCGGTCCATCGGATTCTCGGGATTCTCCGCACGCCTCTCCGGATGCACCTTGTCAATGTTCGCGTAGGTAACAAAGAAGCTGTAGGAGTTCCAAAGGGGGATGATCACGTTCTTCAGCACCTCTTTGACCCCCGCATCGGAGTAGCGCAGATCCTCCGCCTTGACACATGCGGAATGCATCAGAAACAGGCGCAGAGCGTCGGCTCCGAACTCGTTCATCACCTCCATCGGGTCCGTGTAGTTTCTGGCCGACTTGGACATCTTCTTTCCGTCCTCGGCCAGTACCAGGCCGTTGACGATGCAGTGGGTGAAGGCTGGCTTGTCAAACAGGGCCGCAGCCAGGACGACCAGGGTGTAGAACCAGCCCCTGGTCTGATCCAGCCCTTCGGAGATGAAGTCTGCGGGAAAATTGGCCTCGAAATGCTCCCGGTTCTCGAAGGGATAGTGATTCTGGGCGTAGGGCATGGCACCGGATTCGAACCAGCAGTCCAGCACTTCCGGAATGCGACGCATGGTGCCGCTGCAGCCCCCTTCACAGGGAAAGGTAATCTCGTCCACGAAGTGCTTGTGCAGATCCGTGACCTTCTGCTTGGATCGGTTCTCCAGCTCCGCCCGACTCCCGATGCAAAGCTGCTGCCCGCACTCGTCGCACCTCCAGATGGGAAGGGGATTGCCCCAGTAGCGATTCCGGGAGATTGCCCAATCCCGAGCACCTTCAAGCCATTTGCCGAACCGTCCCTCCCTGATATGTCCGGGCACCCAGAAGATCCGGTTGTTAGCCTCCAGCATGCTGGACTTGATCTTCTGGATGTTTACAAACCAGGAGGAAATGGCCCGATAAATCAGGGGAGAGGTGCAGCGCCAGCAATGCGGGTAGGCGTGCAGATAGCTGGTGTGGTGCACCACCGCGTTGCGCTGCTTTAGATCCTTGATGATACGCTTGTCTGCCTCTTTTACGAACAGTCCCTGGTAGTCGGTAACCTCTTCGGTAAAACGGGCCTCGGCATCCACGGGACAGACTGTCGGAACCTCGGTGTCTTTGAGCAGCGAGTAGTCATCCTCACCGAATCCCGGGGCTGTATGAACGATCCCGGTCCCCTCTTCCGTCGAAACGTAGTCGGCGATGCGGGTTCGGAAGGCTCCTCTATCACGAAGCTCGGCGAAATAGGGAAACAGAGGCTCGTACTCGATTCCGGCCAGTTCTTTGCCACGGAACTCCTCGACTATTTGGTAGTCATCGGGACTCTTGTAGTAGGTCTCCAATCTTTCTTTGGCCAGGATGTAATTTTCCGATCCGTCCGCCACTTTTACGTATTCGATTTCCGGACCTAGGGCCAGAGCCAAGTTGGAGGGAAGGGTCCAGGGCGTGGTGGTCCAGGCTAAAAAGTAGGTATCCGCTTCATCGAGGCGCTTGAACTTCACGGTTATCGAAGGATCCTGTACGTCCTGGTACCCGCCCAGGTTGAGCTCGAAGTTGGAGAGAGCGGTGGAGCAGCGCGGGCAGTAGGGCAGGATATAGAAACCCTCGTACAACAGCTCCCGGTTCCACAGCTCCTGCATGATCCACCAGATCGACTCCATGTAGTCTGGATCCATGGTCTTGTAGTCGTTGTCGAAGTCGATCCATCTGCCCAGACGGGTTATGACGCTGCGCCACTCGGAGGTGTAGCGCAGCACGATCGAGCGGCAGGACTCGTTGAAGCGCGCGATACCGTATTCCTCGATCTGTCGCTTGCCGGAGATACCCAGCTCCTTCTCCATCTCGTACTCCACGGGCAGCCCGTGGCAGTCCCAACCGAAACGGCGCTCAACCTTCAAGCCCCGCATGGCCTTGTAGCGGGGAATGATGTCCTTGATGGTCCCGGGGACGAAGTGACCGAAATGAGGCAGACCGGTGGCAAAGGGAGGTCCGTCGTAGAAAACGTATTCCTCGCACCCCTCCCGCTGCTGGATCGACTTCTCGAATATGTTATGTTTCTGCCAAAACTCCAGTACTCCCTCTTCCATTTTGGGAAAACTGAGCTTGGCATCAACGGGTTTGTACACGAATGCCTCCGCAGCGCTAGTTCTCTTTCAGGATATCCTCATCGTACCGTTCCTGGGCCCAATCCCTGTGTTTGCGCTCCTCGTCGGCGAGCACCCGCAGCATGCTACTGATATCTGGGCTGGTAGTCATAGCTGCCAACTTGCGGTACAGTTGCTCGGCCTCACGCTCCTTGCGGATCACCAGGATAAGAAAATCTCCATAGTCCATATCCGGGGAGAAGGGGACCTGCGCCAGCATCTCCGAGAAGCCCAGATCCTCGGCATTCGGCGGGGTTAACAGCCCAGGATTCCCCTGTTTCAGGGCTATCAGTTTTCGTTCGTGCTCCCTCTCCATCTCCGCCATCGACAGCAGCAGCTCGGTGAAACTCCGCCGCTCCGTCTCTCGTGCATAGCTCAGGTACGTGTCCTGGGCTTCCCTCTCCCTCTGAATGGCAAAATCGATGATTTCCTCTACGGTGTCGAATCTCTTTGGTTCGCTCATTGGGGGGATTCTAAACCGAATGGCAGCGCAGTGTCAAAGACGGGATTCGCGGAGCCGATCTCACGTTGACACTTCGCGGTTTGTTCCGCTACACTAGTTTTTGCTGCGGCCTGGCGGCACTGGATGAAAACGAGCAAGATGTCCGGAAACAAAGAGAAATCCACCCATGCGACTCGAATTACCGCTCTCACGGTGCTGAAAAACTTCTACGACGAACAGATATTCAACGTGCTTATCAAGGACTTCTACAATTCAGATTTGGAGGTCAGCCTGGCTGCAATCAGCGCCTCGGGATCTCTCGGCAATGAAGCGGCCATCCAACCTCTCTTCGATATCATCGAGAAGGGAAAACCGGCGCAACAGAAGGCGGCGATCAGCACGCTGACCAGGATCAACGCGCCCTCATCAATCGATCGTATGGCCGAGTATTTTACCTACTTTCAGGACAATGAGATCCGCCGGGAACTGCTCCGCGCCATCACGATCATCTCGCCGATGCATCCCAAGACCAGCGAATTGACTCACGCCCTGCTGCAGGATACGGCGGGCGGACAGGACTACTACGACATTATCCTGCCCGCCGTACTGGAATCGGGAGAAAGCGAGCTGGTAAAGAACAACCTGGAAAAGGCCAATCCCGACGTCCAGCGCTTCGTCTTTGCCAAACTCCTGGACAGCACGCCCGAGAGCGCAACTCCTTTTATTGAACGCTTCCAGGATAAGTTCCACCAATTCGATCCCCACACGTTGGGTTGCTACCTCTGTGCCTATGAGCTGAAGATCACCAATCCGCGGACCAACATGGTCATCGACACCCTCCAGAGCGCCGATCCCAGAGCCACCACCTCGTTCGTCATGGCCTTATCGGGCTATCAGGGACGGGTGGAAAATCCCCAGCGGCTGTACCGATTGTTGCTCAAAATCCCCTACGTGGACATGGAGAGCGAAAGCCTCACCGGGGATTTTCTAGTGAAGATCGTAGAGGAGGTGAAACAAGATTCACCGCTGCTGCTGAACGAATTCGCTTTTTCGACAGCGACCAACCTGGAGGCGGTTTTCGCCAAACTCAAGAATCAGTTCGTGTCTTTGAGGGGCGTCAAGGGAAAGGACGCGCTGCTGGCCGTGGTGTTCACAAAGATCCTGGAGCAGTACGCAACCCCGGAGATTCTGCGGGATACCCAAAACTTCTTCAAGTCGGATTCGACCTCCGATGCAGCCAGCATTATAACCAGGTTGCGGGAGCGGATGCTGGCCGCACCGGAGGATGACAGAAATCGCCTGGAGGCCGGCCGACGCCTGTTCACGATTGACGATCGGGTAGGTCGGCTCAACATATTCCAGACTTTGAGCAAGGCCAATATCAGCACGCCTACACTGGCCCGCCGTTTGAATCGATTGGTCCGGCTGATCGGTGCGCTGGAAATCCGCAACTCGGGAAAGAAGGTCCTTGAGATTTTGAACTTCGCCCGGGAGGAACGGGTTCCCTATCTAGAGGAAACCTGCGTCGTTACCCTGTGCCAACTGCTCAACCGCACGGCCATCGAGCACGCTCAGGATGTGTTTGCCGAACCCGGAAAATATCCGATTTCCCTGCGCGCATACGTTCGGGGCGCCCGCTTCGTTCCCGCCAAACTGTTTCTGCCCCCAGTTCTCAAACTGCTGCTCAGCCCGAAACTGCCGGTGAAGATACGGAGTCTGGCCGTCGACACTCTGCAGGAGATGAACCTGACCGGAATGAAGGCGGCCCTCCCGGCTCTGGTAAGGGTACTTACGATCAAAGAGATCGACAGCGGCCTCAAAAAGGATATCGCCTCGATTATCGCCGTCCACGCTGATTCCGGTCTCTTTCAATCCCTCGTCGATCTAACGAACAACAGCGACGCCATTGTTCGAGCTATGGGCGTACGCATTCTCAAAGCCCTGGCAAGAAAGGATAAAAATATCTCTGCGGATGTGTTAACCAACCGTCTGTACCTGCTGCTGGAGGATTCCGACCACGCGTCGCGCATCGAAGCGCTGCTGGCCCTGCTTTCTGTAGGGGATGACTACGCCATCCAGATCCTTGATGACTATATCGGAACGGAGGATGAAACCGCCTCCGTGGATATCCTCAAAAATCTGGATCAGGAGATCTCCCACGAGCTGATGGCCAAGATCCTGAAACTGCTCTACGCTAAAAGCGAGCGAGTCCATGAGGAGCTGCGTCGGGTGCTTCCTCCCCTGTGTCAGGGACCTCTGGCCGAAGACATCCGCAACAGCCTGCTGGAGGCCTTGAAGATCGAGGGAGGCCCCGCAGCTCCCGCCGCCGCTCCAGCCCAACCCGCCAGTGTACCAAGTCGCGGAATCATGGAAAGAGCCAAGCTCGATTTCAAATTGCGGAGGGAAAGCGCCCAGGTTCTGACGGTCTTCTTCATCGACATCTCCGGATTCACAAAAAAAACCTTGAGCGCCAAAGCCATCGATCTGATGACGCTGGTTCAGGGTTTCGAAAAGATCACCCTGCCTACCATCGACCGCTTGAAAGGTTCGGTGGTGAAGAAGATGGGCGACGGCTTGCTGGCTGTTTTCAAACACCCGCTGAACGCAGCCCTCGCCTCCCTGGAGATCCAAAGGCAGATACGGGAGCACAACGAGTTCAAGATGGAGGAGGAACGCTTCTACGTTCGTATTGGGCTGAACACCGGCAGGGTGATTCGCAAGGAGGGAGATGTGTTCGGCGACACGGTGAACGTGGCCTCCCGAATGGAGAACCTCGCAGATCCTGGCGACATCTATCTGACCCAGGCCACATACGAGGAGATCAAGGAATACGTGCGCTGCACCCAACTTGGGCAGCTGGAGGTCAAGGGAGTAGCCGGAGGGATCATCGCCTATTCGGCCCAGGAACCCCTCATCGACATCGACAAAGTGATCTCCGAGCCCAAGGTCGTCAAGGAAGCGGTGGCCGGCGGAACGGACGCGGGTTCCCTTCTGAATCTCAAAGAATCGATGTTCAAGCCACAGTTCAACCTTCCCGGCGGGATAAAGGGGGAGAGCAACGCCGTGCTCGCTTCCCTGGTGGATCTGTTCGAGGACCTGAGCAAAGCAGTCGAGGATATATCCGAGAACTATCACGACGACTACGTTTTCAAACGCTATCTCCAGGACAAATGGGACGAGATTCTGCGCAGCTCAAAACGACAGGAAGAAGGGGTTTCTCCGGCAGCCACAGCCACCGTTTGACTCTTTTCTTCCCAGGTGTTATAGTAACTCCGGCACAATAAAAATCAGCATTGATCACTCTATAAGGAGGTCTATTGGCAGGAAAAGAACAAAGGATCAATGAGATGATCCAGGTTCGCGAGGTACGTCTGATCGATGAAAAGGGGGAGCAGCGGGGAATCGTGCCTACCGTCGAAGCCCTGCAGATCGCATCAGAGGTTGGTCTTGATCTTGTCGAAGTTTCACCGAATGCTTCACCTCCAGTTTGCAAACTTCTGGACTACGGGAAGTATAAATTCGAACAGGAGAAGCGGCTGAGGGAAGCCAAGAAGAAACAGAAGCAGGTCAAGCTCAAAGAGATTCGTATGCAGCCCAAAATCGAAGAGCACGATCTTGGCTTTAAGACCAAGCACATCAAAGAGTTCCTAGAGGAGGGATTCAAGGTCAAGGTAACGGTGCGCTTTCGAGGGCGGGAATTGGCTCATCTCGAACTGGGCAGGAACGTGCTGGATCGGGTACAGGAACTGCTGGGCGATTCCTTTGTAGTGGAAAAGAGACCACAGATGGAGGGGCGGATGATGTCGATGTTCATCAGCCCGAAAGCGAAGAAATAGGGTTACGAGGAAAAAGATATGCCTAAGATGAAAACGAAAAGAAGCGCGGCCAAGAGATACAAACTGACAGGTTCCGGCAAGGTGCGCTATAAAAAACAGAATTTACGTCACATCCTGACAAAGAAAAACAGCAAAAGAAAACGACGCTTACGGCAGCCGGCCATTCTGAGCAGTGTCGAGGCGGACCGCGCCAAGAAACTACTCCCCTATGGATAAGATTATACGGATAGGATTATAGGAGCGAATTGCAATGCCACGAGCTATAGATGGAACGAAAAGAAAGAAACGGCGGCAGAAGCTGCTGAAACACGCCAAGGGCTACTGGGGCCGACGCAGCAATCTGTTCCGTACGGCCAAAGACGCGGTAGCTAAATCGTTATCGTACGCCTACAGAGATCGGAGAAATAAAAAACGAAACTTCCGCGCTCTCTGGATAACCCGCATCTCAGCGGCCTGCAGACAGCAGGACCTAAGCTACTCCGGTTTCATTCACGGATTGGAGTTGGCGGGCATCCAAATCAACCGCAAAGCCCTCTCCAACCTGGCGATTGAAGATCCCAATGCTTTCGCTGCCCTGGTCGGGAAGGCCAAGGAAGCCTTAGGAGCCGCCGGATAAATGATCAACCTCGAGCAGATCCAGAAACTCGAAGCCCGGGTCACCAAAGCTGTAGAGCTGATAAAGACTCTCAAGACGGAGAACCATAGCCTGAGGCAAACCCTCGATTCAGCCCAGAACCGGATGCAGGAACTGGAAAGCCTGGTCAAGGATTTCAAGACTGACCAAAAAGATATCGAGCGCAGCATCCTGCGTGCCCTGGAGAACCTCAACGAGCTTGAAGACGAGATCAACGATACGGAGGCGACTGCTGTTTCGCCGGAGCCCGGAGAGGAATCCAAAGAGGTTCCCGAGGAGGCGGAAGAAAGTCTTCCCTTTGAAGCCAAGGAGGCCGCAGAAGATTCTCCGGGCAGTGGAGAGCTCGATATATTCTAGGAACCGGTCATTAGGGGGATTGATGGAAAAGAACAGTCTGCCGGTTAACATTCTGGGATCCTCCTTCACGGTTCAATCCAACGGAAATCCTCAGTACCTCCGACAGGTAGTCGATTATCTGGAAAAGAAAGTCGATGAAATTCGACAGAAATACGCTGGCAGTGCAACCCAGGATCCGGTCAAAATCAGCTTGCTGGCCGGACTGAATGTGGTTGACGAGCTTTTCCGCACTCAGGAAGGCGAACCGGCAGGCGGCGAAGCCTTGGAATTAGAGAGAATTACTGAGCGATTAATCGACACAATCGATAAGAGTTTGATGGGAAATTAGCCCTGCGGTGTCCGCGAGGGGATTAATAATCTTCTTGGGTCAAACCAACCTCCAGGGATTCCCGATACCGGAGAAAAGGCGCTGCTCGGCTGTGGTTCCGACGCAACGCCGATCCTTCGGTGAGGAAACCCACTTGAACGATTTTGATGGTTCAAGAGGATGCTTCTCCAGACGGCATAGGCGGGGCTTTTAGCTTCCGTTACCGAACTCGAGATGGAAAACGGCAGTTACAACATACTCTACGTCGACGACGAACCTCAGAATATCTATCTTTTCAGATCCCTCTTCGAAACAGACTACAACGTACTCACGGCCGCATCCGGCTCAGAAGCCCTTGCCATTATGGCAGAGCTGGATATCCAGGTGCTGCTTGCGGATCAGCGCATGCCGGATCTCAACGGAATCCAACTCCTGGAGTCTGTTGCCAAAGAACACCCGGAGACGGTACGGGTGTTGGTGACCGGCTACGCGGATATCGATGTGGTGATCGAGGCCATCAACCGCGGAGCCGTCTATCGCTACTTGAGCAAACCCTGGGACATCGAAGAGATCAAGGCCACAATCCGCAACGCTTTGGAGGTCTACGAACTAAAGAAGAAGAACCAAACCCTCATCGCTTCTCTGCGAAAGAAAATCGAAGAGCTGAACTTCCTCAATAAACTGCAGCTGGATTTGAAAGGACTTTCCGACAGCGAATCAGCCATCGAGAAGGCCATCACCAGCCTCCGGGCGGAGCTGGAGGCTGAATACGGATGTTATTGCGAGCTTCACGGTACCACCATCCAGACCCGCTTTCCGGCCGGAACTCGCAGTACGGCTGGAGGCGACGAGCTGGAGGCGATCGTCGCCCGGCTGGATTTGCAGCACGTGAAAAATCCGCTGGCAAGCCACATCCCCGATGGTCGAAGTCTCTGTGTTCTGCCTTTAGTATTTCAGGGCACGTTTTTCGGCCATCTGCTGTTTCTGTTCGCGGCGCAAGAACCCTTTGATCCCGAAGAGCTGCCTTTCGCCGAAGCCGCCTCCCACATCGTGTCCTCCGTGCTCTACAGTCAGCATGTTCATAAACAGGAAATGAAAAAGGAGCAGTTTCTCGTTTTGGGACAAATGGCGAGCATGATTGTACACGATCTGAAAGGTCCTCTGGCCACGATCCTGGGTTTTGTGTCGCTTCTTCAGGCTGAGCTGGCAGCCTCTCAGCGGGAGGAGTTTGCCGGCATCATCAATAAGGAGGTACAGCGTCTGATCGATATGGTCGAAGAATTGCTGGCCTTCTCAAAGGGGCAGAGTCACTTGCAGACAGCCCCGATCGACTTCCCCGCTCTGTTTCAGGAAATCATGGGACTGTTCGAAATCAGCCTGAAAAAAGAGAACATACGCACCGAGATTTCCTTAAACGGATTGCACGGCGTGTCGGGGGATCGCCGAAAGCTCAAGAAAGTGTTCATCAACCTTCTGCAGAACGCTCGTGAGTTTCTCCAGCGTGTCGATGGCCCGCGCACCATCCGGATTCACTCCGCCATGGAAAACGATACCGCGGTGATTCGTTTCATAAACAACGGGCCGCCCATTCCTCGAGAGCTTCTGCCTAAATTGTTCGATCCCTTCTTTTCCCACGACAAAGACCAGGGAACGGGTCTGGGATTGACGATCTGCAAAAAAATAATCGAGGAACACAACGGATCGATCGAAGTATTCTCTCAGGCCGGCAACAACGAGTTCAGGATAGCCCTTCCCGCAGGATCAGATCCCTGTCCAGATTCGAAAAATCACAGCCCAGGACGGTGACGATTGCCGCCGCCAGGCGGTTGGCGAGCTTAGCAGCCCGCGCCGGGAAGTGGCCCCTCAGTGTAGCAAAGATGAAAGCCGCCGAAAAACAATCCCCGGCGGCAGTCGTATCCAGAGGTTCCACACAGAATCCCTCAACCTGGTGAATGGTGCCGTGGTCATTGAGGAAACAGCCGTCACAACCGGTTTTCATCAGCACCACGGGACTGACCTTTACACCCTCTGCAAGCAGCTCCCGGTCCGACAAGCCCGGTCCAAACATGATCTGGAACTCATCGCGGTTGCCAAACAACACGTCTACTCTGGAGGGTAGCCAAGAGAGAAACTCCTCGTGATAGCGCTGCACCACAAAAGGATCGGCCAGGTCAAAGTAGACCTGTACGCCCCGATTGCGACTGTGCTCTGCCGCCGCCAGAACCGCCTGCTTCTGGTTGTCCGTGTCCCACATATATCCGGTGGTGTAGAAGATTTTAGCAGCCTCGAGGGCTTTCAGATTCAGGTCGGTCAAGCCATACTCCCGGCAGGCACCGAGATAGGTGAACATGGTCCGTTCGTGATCCGGGGTTACAAGGATCACCGAACAACCGGTGGGAAGCGTCTTTGTCGTCACCTGCACGTCTATACCCGCGGTTTCCAGAATCCGGTTGTAGTCCCTGCCCCGTGAATCCGGTCCCACGGCGCCACAGTACAGTAATGGGTCGAGTTGCCTGGCCTGGTCCAACCAGGAAATCGCCCGCAGCGTGTTCGCTGCGCTTCCTCCCGGAATATTTGTGAAGCCGTCCAGTTTCGACAGTACCCTCTCCAAACCGCCTCGGTCCACCAGGTTCATGGTTCCTTTCTTTGCCTCCAAGGACTCCAAAGTGAAAGGCTCAATTGGGGCGATGAAATCGAGCAGTGGATTGCCCAGCCCGAATACGGAATACATCGGTGATACTACCTCGTTCATTGACAGTGAAGTTGAGATTGTACTATAGTAACTCCCGTTAAGTACACTCCCCGGTTACTTTCCAAAGGTCGGACAATGGGCTTTATCACAAGCCAACAACTCAGCCGGTACTACATCTCCTACAAGGAAAGGGAGATCACCTTCACCCGCCAGATAGTAGAGGTGCTCAAGCTCTTACCCAGGGACGTGTATATCAAAAACCGCGGAGACCAACTGCCCTGTATCATCTATTCCACCTCCATGACGGGAGCCAAAATCGTTGCCAGTTTAAAGACCAATTCACTGCAAAAGATCCGCCAGGCCAACAATTTGGTGTCTCTCCGGTTTGCCTTTGGCAGGAGTGATAAAAAGGAGCCGCTCTACTTCTTCGTCCCTGCTAAAATCACAAACTATACGTTTTACAGTACCGATAAACCGGATCTGTACTTCCTCAGCCTCGAATATACCGCCAAACCCCCTGATGACCTGATCGAGATGCTGGGACAGCTGTTCGATACCCATGCCAATTTTAAAAGAAGAAAGGATGAGCGCATCGAGCTCAATCCTGCGAATATCAAGCTCCTGGGTATCGAGAGCAAAGAGGCTGCGCTGGTCATCGATAATCAGGCCAAGAAATGCATCATCAGGGATCTGTCCTTTTCCGGGACCAAGGTACTGCTGTTCGGTGCCCGGCCCGAGGATGTCCGGAAGACCGCAGTGCTTCAATTCGGGCTTGTAACTCAGGTGCGGAAAATCCTGATACCGGGAACAATCGTGCGTTTCGAGGAAGTAGTCGGCCGTGATGATATAGGTGCTTTTGGAATCCAGTTTGTCGAAGAGAACACTCCGATGAGCTACAAGATGCTTATCAACAACACCCTCCGCTCCAATCGACCCGCCTCCCACTGAATTACAACCACGAGTTTTCTTTCAAAAAAAAATAAATTTTAAAGGGTGGGATGACGATCAAAAGAATGAGGGATTTTCTAGCTTCGATTTCCCGGGAAAGAAGTTGGTTCTCCCTCTAATCTACATATCGTCTTTTTTGGAGGGAGGTTTAGGAAAAAGATTCGGGCAGGGATGCCCGTGCAAAACGAATGTTTCACGGAGGAAACAATGATCATCAATCACAACATGAGCGCGCTGTTCGCAGCGCGACAAGAAAAGCTAAACACCTGGGTCCTGGACAAAAACATGGAGAAACTGTCCTCGGGCCTGCGGATTACCCGGGCTGGCGACGATGCCTCCGGGTTGGCGGTATCCGAGAAGATGCGCAGCCAGATTCGCGGTCTGCTGAGGGCGGAGAAAAATACCATGGACGGCATCTCCTTCATTCAGACCACCGAAGGATATCTGCAGGAGAGCCAGGACATCATTCAGAGGCTGCGAGAACTGGCGGTACAGGCGGCCAACGGAATCTATTCCGACGAAGACCGCATGCAGATCCAG
Source organism: Spirochaetaceae bacterium (assembly GCA_020353535.1). GTDB lineage: Bacteria > Spirochaetota > Spirochaetia > SZUA-6 > DRHE01 > JAFGQJ01. The sequence goes on from CP070696.1 coordinate 3,128,561, forward strand.
GTGGAGGTTTCCGCGCTGGTCGATGAGGTCGACCGCATCGCCTCCCACGCTCAGTTCAACGGCATGAATATGCTGACCGGACGCTTTGCCCGGGAAACCGGCGAGAACATCGTCACCGCTTCCATGTGGTTTCACATCGGGGCCAATATGGACCAGAGGGAGCGGGTGTTCATCGGTACGATGACCGCCGAGGGCTTGGGAATCAAGCAAACAGCCAGCGGAGACATCATCTCAGTATCTACACCGGATGAAGCCAACCGTGCTATCGGTGTGCTGGATGAAGCCCTCAAGGTGGTCAACCGGCAGCGCGCCGATCTTGGCGCCTACCAGAACCGTCTGGAACACACGATGAAAGGCCTGGCAGTCGGAGCCGAAAACATGCAGGCTTCGGAATCCCGAATCCGGGACGCGGATATGGCTGCCGAGGTAGTCGAGTTTACAAAAAACTCGATTCTCCTGCAGGCCTCCATGGCGATGCTTGCCCAGGCGAACTTGAAACCTCAAACGGTGTTGCAGCTGTTAGGCTAAGGGACTATACTTAGATTTGTAGAGAAACCGTTTTCCGATCTTTGAAAACCTTCACCCTCCTGACGGTGCCAAGGTATAGAGATAGTTCGATGTATAGTGTTGCCGAGCTCTTGTAGAGCTTGGCAACACCCATCGAAGAGGATCTCTATACCAGACAGGAGAAAAATGGGAACGGATTCGGAGAAGAGCGCGAAGGACTCCGGAGTTCCTGTCGGTATTACAAAGGAAGGCCAAGGAGGCCTTTCTCGTCAATTCAAGGAGGGTGAGATGATAATTAACCACAACATGAGTGCGGAGTATGCCAACCGCGTCCTCAAGTTTCAAAACTGGGAAGTGAACAAGAACATTGAAAAGCTTTCCTCCGGCTTGAGGATAAACAGGGCTGGCGACGACGCCTCCGGCCTGGCCGTATCCGAGAAGCTACGATCCCAAATCCGTGGTCTGAACCAGGCAGAGCGCAATATCGAAAATGCGGTCTCCTTCATACAGGCAACGGAGGGATACCTCGGAGAAACTCATGATATACTTCACCGCCTTCGAGAGCTCGCGGTGCAATCTGCCAACGGTATCTACTCCGACGAAGACAGGATGCAGATTCAGGTTGAAGTATCCCAGCTCGTAGATGAGATCAACCGGATCGCCTCTCATGCACAGTTCAACGGTATGAACACCCTGACAGGGGCGTTCGCCGATCCAACCAGAGGAGGCCTTGAGCTTCGAACGATGTACTTTCAGGTAGGTGCAAACATGGATCAGAGAGAGCGGGTGTTTATCGGAACCATGACGGCCCAGGCCCTGGGACTTCAGAGCGCAGAAGCGGGGCAATCGATCTCGATTTCAACCCCCGATCAGGCTAACCGAGCAATCGGTCTGGTTGATGCCGCTCTGACAGTGGTTTCCAGGCAGCGGGCGGATCTGGGGGCATATCAGAACCGGTTCGAAATCGCGGCCAAGGGTGTAGCGGTGGCGGCCGAAAACATGCAGGCTGCAGAGTCGCTCATCCGGGATACGGACATGGCTGCGGAAACCGTGCAGTTCGTGAAAAACCAGATCCTGGTGCAGGCCGGAACAGCGATGTTGGCTCAGGCCAACCTCAAACCGCAGACAGTACTACAACTGCTGCAATAAAAAGTGCGGTACTAACCGTTCCCAAAAACTCAGAAAGAGGTTTCTGGACGTCACCTCTTTTCTAAACCAAGTAGATGGGGGAGGTCGCGCACTCCCCTATCTTCACTTTCATGGAGGACCCAGATGGGAATCGAGATTCAAGGAGTACAGAATCCGCGAATCTCCCAGGAATACCCGAACAAGCCTCAGTTCCCCGAGGGGCGGGGTAAATTGGGGCGGGCACGACCTCCCGAACCCGTAGAGACGAAGAAGGATATCGGCAAGAGCCTCGATATCCTGCGGGAAGCCTTTCGGATGTTTAACCGGCGATTGAAGTTCAGCGTGAACGAAGAGATCGACAGGGTGGTCGTAAAGGTGGTTGACGGAACAACCGATAAGGTAATCAAGGAGATTCCGCCGGAGGAAATCCAAAAACTGGTCGCCCGGATTAGAGAAACGATCGGGATTCTGTTCGACGAGGAGATCTGACTCGTCGCGTGGCGAGCGAGTTTCAGCTCGCCAGGTCGGTGATGCCGACTGGGCAAAACGGGCGTCGCCAAGAAAGAGGCGTTGAATACCGTCTGCATGCCTGGCCCCAAAACCCGTCTTTCCGCCTTCTTCATTCTAAGCGCTACCCTTACCCTCGTACCGCTGCAGATCCTCGCTCAGAGCTTTTCCATTCCCGGTGTCAGCAGCAAGTACGACAGCGAGGAAACCATCGAAAAGCTGGTCGAGGCGGAAAGCATTCCGTTAGCCCGCATGGAGCGGGAGAGGGAGACCTTCAAGGATCAGAAAAGCGCCTGGATAAGTCTCAACCAGCGGATGGTATCGGTCCGGGACTCGGCCCAAAATCTCTACAGCTTTCAAAACCCTTTCAACAACAAGATCGCCAGCTCTTCGGATGAGAGCGTCTTGACCGCCACCGCCGACCGCACGTCGGTGGAAGAGGAAGTCTCAATTCTGGTGAAGCGCATCGCCACGGCGGATCGATTCTTGTCGAAGCCCATGCCGAAGGATTACAAGGTCCCGGCCGGGTTGTACCGCTTTCGCGTCGGCGAGGAGGAGGTTCGCTTCAATTTCCGCGGCGGAACCCTCAGAGAGCTGGCCGAGGCCATCAACGCCAAGTCCGAAGGTCTCCTGGAGGCTTCGGTGATCAGTGACAGCAAGAACACCCAGGTATTTCTCATAGAGAGCAAGAAAACCGGAGCCCGGAACCAGATGACTTTGCACGACCAAGCTGCCGTCTTCGGCGAGGAGGCGGGAATCATCGAGCGCTCCCTAGAAGCCAGCCGCACGATACAGCTCAGTCCTTCCCTGGTTGAAGGAGAGGAGATTTCGGTCAGCGAGGGAACGCTGAGATTGAAGCCGGTATCGGAGGCCAAGATCCCCCTTCGCCCGCCCCATACCATGAAAACCAATATGGTACTTTCCCTCGAGGTACGGGTGCAGAGACTGCCGGAGGAGCCCTACGAGCAGCCCACGGCGCCGCCGGGACCGGCGATACCGTCGGTAGGCGGAATCGAGTTCGAAGGGATCGGGGTAGAAAGCGCCCGCTCCCGAACAGTGCTGCCCCCATGGGAACCCCCGGAACCGCCCCAACGAGTAGATGATGCCAAGATACTCTTCGTTCAGGAGGGTGATCGCCTTATCGCCCTGCCCCCGCTGCAGGACTCCGATGAGTTTGTTCCGCTGCAGTTCGAAGCTTCCGAGCTGCCAGCACGAATCGACGGCCTGGTGGTACGCAACCGCAACACCCATCGGATCGTGGAGGTCCGCAACATCCGCATCTACGACAAGACCGCCCGGGGCGAGTACAGGGCGCTCAACCCGCTGTCCTCTGCGGAAGACGCCCTTATAGAAATGAACGGAATCGAGATTACCCGGGAAAGCAACGATATCGACGATCTGCTTCCCGGTGTAAATATCACCCTTCACGGCGCCGGTGACCTTCCAGTGTCCCTTTCGGTAGCCAGGGACATGGAATCCATCAAGGAAGGGCTGTACAACTTTATCGGCTATTACAACCGGCTTCTCATGCACATCGACATCCTTACCCGCCAGGACGAGCAGGTTTTGGAGAGCGCTATCTTTCTGGATGATAACGAGAAACAACAGGCCGAGCAGGACCTTGGCCTCTTCCAGGGGAATACCACCCTCATGCAGCTGAAGTCCCGTCTTCAAAGAATCATGATGGATCCCCATCCAACCGACGGCGGCCGCGAATTGAGCCTGCTCGCTCAGATCGGAATCAGCACCTCCGGCGGGGGTTTCCAGAGCTCCGGCGTGGTGGACAGGACCCGCTTACGGGGATACCTGCAGATCGACGAAGCCAAACTTGAGGAATCCGTAACCCGCATGGGAGACTGGGTCAAACAGCTGTTCGGATACGACGGGGACAACGACCTGACCATCGACTCGGGCGCCGCCTATCAGGTTGACACCTACCTCAGGGCCTTCGTAGAGACCGGAGGCATTGTCGCCAACCGCATGGCTACTCTGGACGGCTCCATCGCCCGGAAGGAACGGGAGATCGAACGCTTCAACGAGCATCTGCAGGACTACGAGGCGGAATTGCGCAGGAAATTCGGGGCCATGGAAGGGGCACTAGATAACCTTGAGAAATCCTCCCGAGCGATCGAAAATTTAAATAGGCGCAATGAGTAAAAGTAGAGGAATAAACAGGTGGAGATTCAAATAAACAACCAGAACCTAGATTTCACGATTGAACGGGATGAGACCCTGGGGGATGTGGTAAAGGACCTCGAAGCCTGGCTGGCGGGCACGGACCTCGTGCTCTATTCGGTAATGCACGAAGACCGGGAGCTGCTATCCCTGCCCTACGAACAGTGGGGATCCACGCCCCACAGCCAGGTGGGAATCCTCGATGTCAAGGTGAAGCATACAAGGGAACTTACCGTGCTCAACCTTCAGACCATCCTGGAGTACCTGGATATGCTCAAACAGGGGATCGAAACGGGCGATGAAAAGCGGCTCGCGGAACTGCTGTCAGGCTTCTCCGCGCTGGTCGAGAGCCTGCAAAAGCACTTCCCCGATTCCGATGCGGCCATCCGGACTATGACCACCCTGTTCCACAATACGGGAGCAGAACAGGTATCCGCCTGGACCGGGGAGAACAAGGCCCAGGCCCATCAACTCATTGACCTGGTGCGCGCCCAGGTTTCCTTCCGCCTTCAGGAGCTGCTGGACCCTAAAACGGCTCTACAAACCCTATCGGGAGCTCTGAAAACCTGCATCGAGGAGATCAGTGAGATTTCGGTGCTTCTACAAACCGGCAAAGACAGGAAGGCTATGGATACGATGGTGCGATTCTCCGAGTTGTCTCAGAGCCTGGTCCGTGTGGTGGCCTCGGTCTTTCCTGCAGGCGGTGAGGTGGAAAATCCGGTACTGGTCGGAGGGATGCGCCTCCAGGATTTCTATCAGGAGCTCAACAGCATCCTGTCCGAACTGCTGGAAGCTTTCGAGGCCAAGGATTCCGTATTGATCGGCGACCTTATGGAGTACGAAATAGCCCCCCGTCTGCAGCAGCTGCGTAGCTTTCTGCAGGAGCTGACGTGATCCTACTGCAGACTCGCTACCAGTTCCTCGCCTCACCGGACAGCCGTACGATCATGATCTTCCTGGCGAGCGCTGCCGGTTTCATCGGAATAATCATCCTGGGGGGAATCATCTCCAGGCGGCGAAACCGACATCTGGACCCCGTTCAGCGGCGTAAATACGGTCGCTACGTTTTTCAACGCATGGCGAGAAACATCGGTCTGCAGAGGCATCATATCGAGATTCTCGAGTATCTGATCCGGGTCTGCGGCGTGCGGCAGCCCTTTCTCATCTTTTCCAACTCAGGCTTACTCGATGATATCCTCAAAAAAGGCATATACGCTCTGCACCAGAACACTAAACTCAAAGAGGAGGAGCGGGAACGCCGTCTGACCTACATCTTCCAAATCAAACAGATCATCGAGCGCAACGCCCGCCGGGGCATCGGCGTCCGCTCGACCATCATGATGCGTCCCGGCCAATCCATCACCATCACCACGGAAACGGGTAGACAGTATTCCACCCGGGTGGTATCGAACCTGAAAGACATGGTGGCCATCGCCGCCGTGAATGACGACGCCGGCAGTCAGATCCGCTGGCCCCGGGGTACCCGACTAAAGATCAACTTCTGGAGAGAATCCGATTCGGGATACGCCTTTGAAAGTAAGGTTTTGGGATACGATAAGGTCAGAGGTACCCTCTGCGTGCTCCTACATCATGCCAAGACCCTGAAAAAGGAGCAGCAACGGAAGTACCGCCGCAGTCCGATCCACCGCCCCTGTTTCTTCTTTCCCGTACTGGTCGTGGAATCCGGAACGGGCAGGAGGGCGGAAAAGAAGGCCGTTGTCCAGACCACCCGCCGCTTTCTCGGCAATCTCGTCGATATCTCCGCCGGCGGCTGTTCCGTCAACAGCCTCTATCCGTTGAAAACCGGCAGCCTGTGCAAGATCGAGTTCGAGCTTGCCCGTCGCCAGCGCATCACTGTATTCGGCAAGGTCAAGAGGATCCGGAAAACCGGTCTTCGCAGTGGGATCATGCATATCATGTTCACGAAGCTCTCCAGCCGCTTCCTCAACCAGATATACCTCTACGTCTACGACTACACGCCCCCCCGCTACCCCGTCCCCGCCCGCTGAAGTTGAAGCGACCTCTCAGCTCCGATATCCGCACAACATTGACCGCCCCGCGTTTTTTCGCGTACCATGCGAAATCGGAAGCTTTCCATGCACCATAGTGAATCGGCGGAACAGACCATGGAACTCGGGGCCGAGATCGGCCGGCGGCTGGGCAGGGGGGATGTTGTGGCCCTGCACGGTCCTCTCGGAGCGGGCAAAACCACCCTGGTCAAGGGGATTGCCCGTAGTCTGGGTATCGTTGAGTCGGTCACCAGTCCGAGTTTTACCCTCATCGCCGAGTACGAGGGTATGCAGGAGGAGCGTCCTCTCGTTCTCTATCACGTCGATCTGTACAGGATTTCCCATGCGCAGGAGATCGCGGATCTGGGAATCGAGGAAATCCTGAACGGCGAGGGGATCTGTGTGATCGAGTGGGCGGAAAAAGCGGCGGAGTTCCTGCCGGACTCCGCCATCCATGTAGATATCACGATAAAGGAGGGGGGAGAGCGCAGCGTGGAGATCAGTGGACTTTCCGGGCTATGAACAGTTTGGCGATCGATACGGCTACCACGGCCATGGGCCTGGCCCTGAAAAGCGACGCTGGAATGCACGCCCTTGTGCTTCAGGTAGGACTGAAGCACTCGGAGAAACTGATGCCCGCGGTACGCAACCTGCTGCGGGAAGCGGGTCTGCCCATACAGGATCTAGACCTAATCGTCTGCTCCACCGGACCGGGATCTTTTACCGGCATCCGCATCGGCCTGGCCACGGCCAAGGGCCTGGTGGCCGGGATACGGCCATCCGGTGAACGGCCATCCGCAGAGCGGCAATGCCGATTGATCGGTGTGTCCACGCTGGATGGGCTGGCCTACCGCTACCGCCGCTTCCCGGGCACGGTGGTGGCGGTCAATCCCTCTCTGCGCAAAAAGCACTACGCGGCCTTCTACAGAGCGGGCGCGCTGGCGGGGGAGTACCTGACATCTACCCTTTCGGACCTTTGCTCGGCCCTGAGCAGCCACCGCCCGGTCCTGATTACCGGCGCGGCTGCCTGCGACCTCTACGAGTTGATGGCGGACAAGGACAAGGCAGCGGCCGGTGAGCTGATCGTCGACGCTTCCGGGGAAAGCTGCAATCCGGTCGGTTTGCTGGCCTGCGGAGAGGCGAATCTGGGTGAGCCTGAGACCGAACCGGTGCCGCTGTATTTGAGGAAGAGCGACGCTGAGATTACTTTTTTCGGCGAGTAGCCCGATCCACAAAGCGATCCCACTCGGGGAGGGCGGAGGGCTTGGTCTTCACCGCTTCTATGTTTTCCTGCTGAATGGCCTGGTAGACCTCTTTGCGGTATACCTTGATCGATCGGGGTGCGTCGATCCCGATCTTGACCTGATCCCCCCGTATATCGATAACCGAGATTTCTATCTCGTCACCGATCACGATGCGCTCGTCCACCTTGCGGGAGAGGATCAGCATGGTTCCTGCCTCACCGCGGCCAGCTCTTTCAAAACGGGATGCCGCACTTCCCACTTTGGGTTCATGGAGATGCACTGACGGCCAATCCGGGTATCCTTATTGATGATGATCGGTCCCTGCAGATTGGCGGTCATTTCCACGGGATTCTGCGGAATGGTGACGATGGCGAAGGTGAGCATCTTCTCAGGGGAGTCGATCCCGATTTCCTCCAGCTCCTCTTCCAGCACCTCGACCGTGTAATCGGGCCGAAAAATGACCGGGTTGATCAGAACAAAGGCAACCTCCACCAGATCCAGTGCCTGGAGCCAGTAGAAGGGCTGCTGAGGTGCATCCAGAAGCACATAGCTGGTCAGCTTTTCGAAGCCCAGGATCCCGTAGGGGAACTGGATCCTCTGTCGCTCATCGATGTCGATTACTCCGTAGGCTTTTGTATCGACTCTCATTATCCCACTCCGTTTACCGTAGGAAATCCAGCAGCGTCGGCCTGATGATACGGGCGGCGGTGCCGGTGGCGGCCTGATGCACGTGTTCCAGCATCTTCAAATCGGTGATCGCCTCTGTGATGTCCAGATCCGCCTCCTTGGCTAGGAAACTGATATACTCCGGTCGCTCGTACTCCAGGCGCTGTCCGGTTATCTGCAGCCGGCTGTCCTTGGAGCCTATCTCGGCCAGGTGAGCGGTCAGGGCTTCGAGGGCATCGTCGATACCGCGCAATCCGTCCCCGCCGATGCGGTGAAGGTCGTTCTCAAACATCCCGTTTCTCACGGTGATGATCATGTCGAAGACCGAGCCGCCGTAGTCGGCTGCCGAATCGGCCACATTGAGTGGAGGGGACTCGGATCCCCGGGCAATAATCCCCAGATCCTGCAGCACGGTGCCGCGCAGATCCTCGGGCCAGATCTGATGGGGAAAGGTGCCCTCCAGGGCCAGGGCATTCTCCACCGGATCGAGCCTGGCCTTGACAGGCGCTTCGGAGGCGTTGATCTTGTCGATGATGGCGTAGATGTTGTCCCCCTCCCTGAACCTGATTTCCACTCCGTCGATGCGGATCAGGGAATCACTCTGGACCCGGTAGTTCAGCGACTCGACGGAGGAGTAGATCTGCTGGCGCTCGGCCCAGAAAACGTAGTTGCCGGGCAGGCGAAAATCGAGGGTGGCCATTTCATCGATCTCTCCCTTGTTGCGGCCGTTGTCGCCCACGTACTGTACGGAGGTGATCACTTCGGCATCCCGGCTGCCCTCCACCCGGCCGGTGGCAACGCGGAACGGCTCGATCTTGCTGCGGTAACCGGAAAAGATGTAGTTCCCCTTCCCGTCCACGGAATTTGCGATCTCCACCAATTCCCGCAGAAGCTGGTCGACCTCTTCCGCCATGTAGGCCATCTGCTGATCGTCGTAGATGCCGTTGGCCCCCTGTACGGTGAGCTCCCTGATTCGCTGCAAGATGTCCACCCCGGAGCGAATATTCCCCTCAGCCAGGGACAGGTCCCCCCGAATCTTGGAGATGTTGTCGATGAACCGCTCCAGGCGTACGACCTTTGACTGATAGCGGGTGGCGTGTCCCGCGGCTATGGGATCATCCCGGAGGTTCTTCAGTCGGGTTTGTCCGGCCATCTTGTTCTGCAGCTCGTTCATCTTCCATTCACGCAGCCGCATATAGTAGCTCATGTCATTGTTGGGCATGTTTGTGCTGATTCGTTTCATAGCCTATCACACCGCCATTCTATTGATGATCGTATCCAACATTCTGTCGATCTCCGTGATGAAGCGGGCCGCTGCCGAATAGCCGTGCTGATACTTGATCATATTGGCCAGCTCCTCATCTACATTGACTCCGGATAATGCCTCCCGCATATCCCGCAACTCTTTCAAAACCAGGCTCTGGGTTTCCATGGCCGTTTGGGCGATTTGCCCCCGCAGACCGATATCGGTAACCACTGTGGAGAAATACTCATCGAAGCTGCCACTGGCTCCCAGCATGATGCTTTGAGTCCTGAGATTGGCAATAGCCAGTGCCGCAGAGCCATCACCGAAGGCTTCTCCGCCGCCCTGAAGGGCACTGGCCACGCTGAGGGGATCCCTGGCCAGCGCTGGATTCACCTCGATCCACCCGGCCGGGTGGGCCTGTGGAGCCACGGCGAAGCGAGAATCCGCCACTAGATCCAAGACCGCATCGGCTCCGCCCCAGTCGAAGGCGCCGGCAGGCCCTCCGGTCTGCAGCATTCCGGCATACCCGACCAGGAACTGTCCCGTGTCTTCGAGGTGGCGAATCACGAAATCCGGATTAGCCGGATCCGCCGTGGGTACGCCGGTGATGGCGAGCTGTCCTTCCCGGTTCAGTCGAGCCGCCACTTCCGCTCCCGAGGTGTTGATGCGGAAGATGATGTCCTCCACCGTGTCGGTGGGGAAATAGTCCAGCAGTACGTCATCGGTGGCGCCGGGCAGAATCAGGGTTCCCCTTAAGCCTACCTGCTCCTTGGGATCGAGGGCATTGGTCCCGTTGATGCGAAAGATGTAACTGGAATCGTTCACTCCGTCCCCGTTCCTGTCGTAGTTTCCGGCCAGATTGTTGATGAAGGGATATTCAACGAAGAAATCGATACCTGTCCTGCCGTTCAATCCATACGAGCGGCTGTGAATCTCATTAACCAGGTCGATGAAGGTCACGGTCATGAGATCGAGCTTCTGGATTTCTCCTCGGGCATCCAGGTCCCGCAGCTCGATCAGCCCGGCCAGTTTCCCGCCCCTGAGCTCCAACAGGTCCCCGGTTGCATCCCAGAGGATACGGGAGTAGCTGTCATTGGCCGGATCGGGAACCGGTATCAGCTCCTCGTGATGTCGGCCCTGCACCAGGTGCCGCCCTCCTGTGTAGATAACGTATTCATCCGGATCCTGGGTACCGATGGTGATATCCACCAGCTCGGCCAGGCGCCCGGTCAGGAGGTCCCGGCGGTCGTACAGATCATTGGGATTATCGCCGAGGGCTTCGATCTTGATGATCTGCTCGTTCAAGGCGGCGATCTCCCGGCCCAGGTCGTTCACCTCCTCCACCACCGCCAGGATATCCCCTTCGATCATGTCCCGGGTTTCCTTCAGACGAAAGTAGCGGCTGTGGATGGCATCGATCAGGGCCTGGCCCCGCTGCAGAACAGCAGTTCGGGCGCCCACCTCCGTAGGATTTAGGGACAGCTCCTGCCAGGATTCCCAAAACTTATCCATCAGCGAGCGCACTGAGACCTCGGTGGGTTCGTTGTAGATCTGTTCCAGCAGAAGAATGTACTTGTCCCGGGCACCCCAGTACCCCTCCCCTGCGGTTTCGTTTATAATCCGGCCTTCCAGCAGCATATCCCGCACCCGTTCGATGCGGTGAACCTCCATCCCCTGGCCGAGCTGACCCGGGTAGAGCTCCCGATTAAGACCAGGCATGTAGATCGGATCGGTGGCCTTCATCTCCACCCGCTGCCTGCTGTAGCCCTCCACTGAGGCATTGCTCAGGTTGTGCCCGATCGTGTTCAGCCCTAGTGTATGGCCGATGAGGCTGCGCTTTCCGATCTCGATGCCCATGAACGTAGATGGCATGGTGACCTCCTAAGCGTTTCCGTAAAGCATGAGCGACTCATCCCCCGGCTCTTTGGTTTTACCCGAGCGCGAGTACATCTTGCCTTTGCGATGAGGAAACAGCTCTTCCAGGATCTGCCGCAGCGCCTCCGACATCGACTGGACGTAGTAGTTCAGCAGCCCGGCTGAGGCCTTTACGCGTATCACCGCGGCCTTCAGGTGTCGATACAATTCGAGCAGTTCGTCCCGCTCCTCTGGGGGGAGTCGGGCTACGATTTCACTGAAGCTGTCTTGATCCTTGGCCTGTAGGGAGCTTTTCAGCGTCTGGTAGGCCTGGATGCGGTCCGCCTCCAGGGCTTCGATCTTGTCGGCCAGCAGGCGCAGAGCGTCGATCTCCTTGTTCAGCTCCGTCCACTTCCTGCTGCTGATCGCCTTCTGCAGGCTCTTCTGCAGCTCGGCGAAATCCTTCAGTGAGCGAGCTTCCGCCCGGAGCGATCGTTTTAGGGTAGTTGTCTGCACGGCATTCTCCTCTGCTGATATTGTCGGAATGCCGCGGGGGGGTGCTTAGTGTTTTAGTTCAGATAGACGATGATGCCGATCTGGGCATGGTTGCCCAGCTCGAGATCGACGGAGAACACCGGTTCGTCTATCGAAACTAGCAGGTTATACTCGCCGTACAGGTTGAGGTTCTCCACCAGCTCGAACTCCGCACCCAGCATGGCGCCGAAGTACACATGGAAATTGCTGTCCGTTCCGGTCTGAATCTCCAAACCCGCCAATCCTCCGAGGTAGGGGGAGACCCGGCGCTGGAGCAGATGGTATTCGTAGGCGCCGCCGACGCCGAACCAGGTGTCCGTTGTCCCGGAAACATTCTGATGTTCGAAATCCAGAAGCACCCGCACCGCCGATTTCTCGCCGAGCCAGAGCTTCATGCCAAGGCCACCCGCGTGATCAGGATCGTCCTGACCGCCGTCGACGTATTCGGCGATCAGATCGCCGGCCAGCCCCGTGAAGTTCACGATCAGACCGAAGCGCTTGTCCGGCAGCCTCAGCTTTCTCTCCCTCTCCTCCTCCTGGGCGGACAATCTCGCCGGCAGCAGGATTGCGAGGGCGATTATCAGCACTACAATCGAGACTCGTTTGTTCATTTTTGCGTACCTCCCCGTTCCGCTCATAGCTTATGTCGACCCCCTCCGCCCGTCAAGCGATTGAATTCAATGACGATCGCAATCCTTCGGGATTAACGCCGCTTAGTCACCGCGCCAGTCTGCGCGCCGCCCAGAGGACGTTGTCGGCGGACACCCTCGGAAAAACGATAAAATCTGATGTTTTACTTTAAATTTTCCTAGAATTCCCTATCCGGGCATATACCCGGACGGGTGTTTGGCAAAGGTTATCAATACCTTGACAAACGAGGTAGTAACAACGAATCTAAGTTGTTCGCCGACCGGTGTGGATCAGGTTTCGATTGGTAGCAGGAGTTGGCAGCAGGAGAGGAAGGAAGCATAAGAGTGAGAAAGACAGGGGCACTGCTGGTATGTCTGGGAGTCTATATTGCCGCTCTGGCAGCGGCGCTGCTGGCGGGCAGGTTGCTACGCAGTGGTCATCCCCTGTTCGTGGCCTTCATAGCCGACCTGGTCGCCACGATCGTAATATTCGCCTTTAGCGTGATATTCGACAACTCCAGCTTCTACGATCCTTACTGGAGCGTGGCTCCACCGCTGCTTGCCCTGTACTGGCTCACCGCCGCGGGTATTCCTGCCACCGCCAACGCTCGTTCACTGCTGGTTCTGGCCCTGGTTGTGCTCTGGTCAGTGCGGCTGACCTTCAACTGGGCCCGGAGATGGAGGGGCATGGAGCACGAAGATTGGCGCTACCGCGGCTTCCGAGAGCGTTACGCATCCCTGTACTGGCCGGTGAGCTTCTTGGGCATCCACCTCTTCCCCACCATCATCGTATTCCTGGCCTGCCTCTCTCTGTATCCGGTCATGGCCTTCGGAGGTGGTGTCGGGAGGTCCTTCGAGTTGCTCGACCTCCTGGCTGCGCTGGTGACCGTGACTGCAATTACAGTCGAAGCCACGGCGGACAGACAACTCCACCGATTCACCAAGGATTCCGCTAAGCCCGATCAGATCCTGTGCAAGGGTCTGTGGGCGCGCTGCCGACACCCCAATTACCTCGGGGAAGTTCTGTTCTGGTGGGGATTGTATCTGTTTTGCCTGGCTTCCAGCCCGGACCATTGGTGGTTTATCATCGGACCGGTCGTCATGAGCGGCCTGTTTTTCGGGATCAGCGTGCCCATGATGGATCGGCACCTGCGTGCCCGTAAAAGCGGCTACGCTGAGCACATGCAGCGAATCCCGGCTCTGATTCCCCGACTTATACGCAAAAAAAAATAAATAATTTCTGAGAAAAGCTTGACAATTACAGATTGCTGTAATACATTATTAGTGTGTTAGTTTAATAGTACACTAAATAGGAGGAGCACAGTGACCAAAACGGGTATCGAGATCAAGAGCCTGTCCTTCGGCTACACGAAGGAACGCCTGTTCAGCAACCTGGATCTGTCCTTGCACGGGGGAAATATCTACGGCCTGCTGGGAAAAAACGGCGCGGGAAAGACCACCCTGCTCAAACTCATCAGCGGGCTGCGTTTTCCCGAGTCAGGAGAGTGCAGAGTGCTCGGTTTGCAACCGCAGCACAGGCCTGCGGCCCTTCTGGAGGATATCTACTTCCTTCCAGAGGAGTTCTACACACCGCCGATAAGCGGAGAGTTGTATCGGCAGATCTATGCTCCCTTCTATCCCCGATTCAGCGTGGAAGCATTCCAGGAGTACCTTAAGGAGTTCGACCTGCCGCCTCGGAAAAAGCTCTCCGAGATGTCCTACGGGCAGAAGAAGAAATTCCTTTTGGCTTTCGCTCTGGCAACCCGCTGCAGGCTGGTCCTGCTCGATGAGCCTACCAACGGGCTGGACATTCCCTCCAAGAGCCAGTTTCGCAAGCTCCTGGCCCGAGCCGGGGCGGAGGATAGGATCATCCTGATCTCCACCCACCAAGTGCGGGATATGGAGAACCTCATCGATCCGGTCATCATCCTTGACGAGGGCAGAATCATCTTCCAGCAGCCCATGCACGAGGTGATCCGCCGCCTTCAGGTCGAGATAGAAGCGGAGCAGCCCTCCGGAGACGGTGTGCTTTACGCTGAAAAAGCCCTGGGCGGCTACGTCGTGGTGCGGAAGAACACCGGCGGCGAGGAAACCCAGCTGGACCTGGAAACCCTGTTCAACACAGTGATCGCCAGCCGTGACCGAATCGACGAGTTGTTTGTGGAGGAGGTATAGAAATATGAAGAGCTTCAGCATTCGACGTCTGGGCCTGCTGCTGCGCCGGGATTTCAGTACAGGCTACAAATCAGTTCTCATCGCCATGGCTGCGGTGGGGGGGTTCGTGATCCTGGTATCGGTACTCTCCACCCTCGGCCGACAGTTCGGACCGCTTCACCCGCAGATGTACGTCCCCCTGCTGTTCTTGGGCGGCTACATCGTGACCAGCCTGACCTTCAAGGAGCTTCACCTCAACGGACAGGGGGTGTTCTACCTAACCCTTCCTGGCTCCAGTTTGGAAAAGTACCTGAGTAAGCTCCTGGTAACCTCTGCGGGCTATGCCTTCGGCAGCCTGTTCTTCTACACCGCGGTCGCCTCGGCGGTGGAGGGGATCAACAGGCTGATCTTCGGCTACGGGCACCCCTTCTTCAATCCCTTCAGCCGGACCATGCTGCTCATCGTCGCCGCCTATCTGGTGACCCACGCGGTGTTCCTGGTCGGCTCGATCTACTTCCGAAAACTGGCCTTCATAAAGACCAACCTGTATCTCTGGCTGTTCGGAATCGTCGTGGTCATCCTGGTGGCCGTGCTTGGCTGGATTATCTTCAGGGACTTCGCGACAGGATCCCGCATCGATCTGGAGCCCTACTTCCAGCGGTTGGGGGAAAGCGGCCAGATGCAGGCGGTGCTCGAGCCGATTGCGATGAAATTTTGGCAGGTAGCCAAGGTGCTGTTCTGGGGCCTCCTGGCTCCTGTGTGCTGGGTGATCAGCTACCTGCGCCTGCGGGAAACAGAGGTGTAGCCATGGAGTTCCGACAGAATCAAGCCATATACCTGCAGATCGCCGACCACATCAGCGAGCGGATTCTATCGGGAACGTGGCAGCAGGGCGAACGCATCCCCTCGATCCGGGAGATGTCGGAGGAGATCGAGGTCAACCCCAACACGGTGATGCGTTCCTACGGTTACCTCCAGGATCTGGGAATCATCTACAACCAGCGGGGGATCGGCTACTTTGTGGCCGAGGATGCCTTCCGAAAAACCCTGGAACTGAAGAAGAAGAACTTCATCCGCCGGGAGCTGCCCCGCGTCTTCCGCACGATGGATCTGCTACATCTCAGCTGCGAAGATCTCCGCGTTCTCTACGAGGAGAATGCGCGAGGGCGAATCGTCCCAGTCCAGGTAAGGAGTAAAGAAAATGAGAAACAGTAACAAGGTATTGCTGATAGCGGTGGCCGCGATAATGGCCTTCGTGGTGGCCTTCGTCGTGGTGATGGGGCTGACCGCCCGCGAACTGTTCGAACAGCACGGGCGCACGGTACAGGCAGACTACTTCCGGGCCAACCACGCCCGGCCGGGCTACTGCCTTGCCGAGGCCTCAAGCACCATCGATCTGTCTTTGAGCAGCACGCTGCTGCCCGGCAGTCGTGACAGGGCCTCGTCCAGCACAGAAAGCGCCTCTTGATATCGTCGGGCTCGGGCCAGGTTCACCACACTGTTGTGGATATACACTTCGTAGCTCCTGTTGAGACCCTGGTCCGAACCCACTTTGTTCAATCCATCCCGAATCAGACGAGCCGCCTCGGCGTAATCCCCAGGAGCGGTTTCCTGCGCCCGTACCTGATACAGATACACGATTAGTTCCTTCCACTCCTTCTCCGCTATAACGCCACCGCTTCGCTGGACATCGAGGAGCTTTTCCGCTTCGCTGTAGCTCCGCCGCTGAATCAAGCTCACCGTCCAGTTATGAACCAGATCCTCTCGCAGGGAATCGAGCCGATCGTTGGCATATCCCTCACTTGCCCGGTCCAGAAAATCCAGGGCCTCCCCGAAACGGCCGCCCATCCCGTGCCAGGAGGCCAAATTGAGCAGTGAGGTGATCAGCCTCTCGTAGGACTCGTCATCCCGAAGCAGGGCGTAAGCGTCCACCGCAGGGGGAACCGCTCCCAGGTAGTCCCGGCGCTCGCTGGCGAAGGCTGTGCGGTTGAAGAGAATCAGTGCCAACAGCTCTCGTTCGCCGATATCCCGGCGATCCCAGTAATTTGAAGGCGGCACATAGGAGTAGCCCGTGATCCGCCCGAAGTTGTCGGTGAACTCTTTGCGGGTGCCCGGATCGAAGCCGAAGGGGGAGGTGGTCTCCACATCGAAGGCCTGATCTCCAGCCTGAACTCGGCAGAAGGCATGGTCCGCCGTGCGCACCCCCCAGATCTCCAGGTCCAGTGACTTGATCAGGATCGCGTAGACCACACCGGAGGAGACACAGTTGTAACCTCCCCGGTCCAGGAGCACATCCAACGCGGTCTGGCGTTCATCGTAGTATTTCAGGAGCTTCTGGTGCATGTACGCCAGGGCGGCTTCGGCTCGTTCCCGAGGTTCCGCCGCTGCGGCCTCCGCAGCGTTCAGCTCCGCCCTGAGCGCTGTGATATGGGTTCGGACCTCCGCTTCCGCCTTTGCCAGCCGTTCCTCAGGAGTTCCGGAGAAAACAAATGCTGCGCGAATGAAGCTCTCCAGATCCAGAGGCTCTTCGCGGCCGGCCAACTCCCGGGCTTCCCCGATCGGATCCAGTCGAACCGCGGTACTCTGGGAGACAACCGGAAAGGAGAGGCTCATCAGCAGCAGCAACAGCAGGATCTTGCGGCGTTCCATGTTTTGCGAATTCTTGTTATTCTAGTACCTTGTGAATTAAGATAACCGCTGGTGGCTTTAAACGACAAGTAGCCTCTGGCGGGTAGCCTCTGGCGAGAGGGATGCACATGGAAGCTGATCGAGACGTAATCATCATCGGGGCGGGCGCCGCCGGACTGACCGCGGCTCAGTACGCCGCGCGGGCCAATCTCAATACCCTGCTTCTGGAGGAGCTGGCTCCGGGCGGCCAGTGTCTGATCATCGACAATCTGGAAAACTATCCCGGATTTCCCGATCCGCTTCCCGGGATCGAGTTGAGCCAGAAGTTCGAGGAACAGGCCCGTAATTTCGGAGCGGAGATCCTGACCTCCAGCGTGCAGTCAGTATCGAAACATGGAAAATTGTTCACGTTGGACACGGACAGCGGACCGCTCACCGCTCCCACAGTGATCGTCGCCACAGGGGCAAAACACAAGAAGCTGGGAATCCCCGGGGAGGAGCAGTTCTCCGGCCGCGGCGTTTCCTACTGCGCCACCTGCGACGGTCCGTTCTTCAAAGGCAAACGCATGCTGGTCGCAGGCGGCGGGGATGCAGCCTGCGACGAAGCCATGTTCCTGGCCAAGCTCACCGACCAGGTGATCATGGTCCACCGGCGGGATCGCTTTCGAGCCCAACGAGCCCTGGCCGAGCGAACCCTGAAGAATCCGAATATCGAAGTCCGCTGGAACACCGAGGCCAAGGCGATCAAGGGCGATGGCAAGGTTGAGGGCGTCGTTCTGCTGCGGAACGACAAGAACGAAACCTACGAGGAGAAGGTGGAGGCTGTTTTCGTGTTTATCGGCTCCATCCCCCAGACCCAGGTCGTTAAAAATCTCGAGGTTAAAATGGATGAAGCCGGCTACATCGTGACCAACCAGCGCATGGAGACAAACATACCCGGGCTCTATGCGGTGGGGGATGTACGGGCCACGCCGTTTCGCCAGCTGGTGGTTGCCGCCGGGGAAGGGGCCATAGCCGCGCACGCCGCCGCCCAGCACATCGATGAGCTCAAGGGAGAAGCCTACGTTTGATTGTAACCCCGGGAACCCGATTTCGGCTGATTCTGGATGATCCAGGCGACGGGCAGTTGAACATGGCTGTAGACGAAGCCCTGCTGGAGTCGGTGGGAGAGGGCCGCAGCCCTGCTACGGTGAGGCTGTACGGATTCGCGCCGCCTACCTTAAGTTTCGGGCGCTTTCAGAGAATCAAGGAAAAGATTCGCTGGCAAGCCGTGCAGGAGGACGGAATTACACTGGTGCGCAGGCCCACCGGAGGCCAGGCGGTCCTTCATGACCAGGAACTGACCTACGCCGTGGTTCTGAGCAAGGATCAACTAGAACCCTTCCAAAAGAGGGAGATTTACAGATTTATCGCCGAACTGCTTCTGGAAGGATTGGCCCGCCTGGGGATCCGGGGGCAGTCGAACAGGAAGCGAAGCGGGGATCTGCACAATCCCGACTGTTTCCGCTCCACCGGAGAGTACGAGATTGCCTCTTTCTCGGCGAAGAAACTCATCGGCAGCGCCCAGGTTGTCAATCGGAGTGCTTCCCTGCAGCACGGTGCCGTCCCCCTGGACATGTCCTACAGACGGATCGACAGCTACCTTGCCGTGAGTCCGGGAAGGGATCTGGAGGAGCCGAGCTGTCTGTCCGGGGAGCTGGGACGGCCGATGAGCTTCCAGCAGGCGGTCAAAGCCTTTGCCGAGGGTTTCGATAGTGCCCTTCACCGCCGGGGTGTCAAGCTGCAGACCGGTGCGCTCAAGCGAGAGGAAATCCTGCGGGCCGAGGAGCTCCTGCAGCGAAAGTATTCGGGGGATGAATGGAATCTGCTGTATTGAGACGGTTCCTCGCCGCCATCCTCTTCTGCTTTCTGTGCGCAGCCGGCGGCCTGTACGGGGAGACCACCGCTACCCTGCCCTCTTTCTGGGATGACCGTCCCAACCGGGAATTGATCGAATCCATCGTCTCCGAGATGAACGACCAGGAGCTTCTCGGCCAGGTATTCATGCTCGGTTACGTCGGCAAACGGCCCTCAGCGGAAATCCTGAGTTGGATCCGCGCGCGCAATTTGGGAGGCGTGAAAATCTTCACCCGCAACGTTGACACCCTGGCCGGGCTGTCTTCCAGCATCGCCGAGATGCAGGAGCTCACCCGCAGCGGCCGTTTTCAAATTCCCCTGTTCGTATCAACGGATCAGGAGGGGGGATGGGTTCGGCATATCAAGCTGGAAACCTCCCAAACACCGGGCAACATTGCTTTGGGCGCGTCGGGACTGCCCCAGGATGCCCTGCTGACCGGCTACTACATCGGCCAGGAGCTCAGGAGCCTGGGCATCAACATGAACTTCGCTCCAACCACCGACGTGTACTCCAATCCATCGGCCAGCGTGATCGGTCCGAGGGCCTTCTCCTCCGATCCGGTCACCACCGCCACCCTGGCTCTGGCCTACTACCGCGGTATGGCCAGAAGCGGCATCATCTGCACGGCCAAACACTTTCCCGGCCACGGACACGCGGACAAGGACTCCCATGGCACCCTGCCGGTAGTTCGGATTTCCTTCGAGCAGATGTGGGAGCGGGAACTGGTACCCTACAGAGTGCTCATCCCCGAGGGTATACCTGCCATCATGAGCGCGCACATCGCCTACCCGGACATCTTGGGGAACCTGCTGCCCGCTTCCCGATCCGACCAGCTCATCGAGGGGGTGCTGCGGCGTAAACTCTCCTTCCAAGGTGTGGTGATCACCGACGACATGGAGATGAACGGGGCCATCAGCGGCGGGGTGGACACGGCCCAGGCAAGTCTGGAGGCCCTGCGGGCGGGCAACGACATGATCCTGGTGTCCCACACACAGAGCGCGCAGGAGCGGACCTGGGACATGCTGATACGTCAGGTGAGCAGCAGTGCGGAGTTCAAAGAGCGGATCAAGACTTCAGTGCGGCGCATCCTCGAGCTCAAGCTCAGGTTTTTCAAGCCGATCGAAGCGGCCGCGCCGGGTTCTCCGGATGACACCGGGGAGCTCATACCCAGCCCCGGCGCCTGGGAGTTCTTCCAGCAGAGCGCCCTGCGCAGCGTGACCCTGCTTCGCGACGCGGTCATCCCCCTCGAACAGGGGCGGGATCGTCGAATGCTGCTGGTGGGGCAGTTCGAGGAGTTCCTCGAGGAGGGTCGGCTGCGCTATCCCGAGGCGGACCCGCTCTTTTTTCCCTACAGCCCCTTCTACTCCGCCCGCGAGGAAGATCTGGAACGGGTACCCCGCATCGCCTCCCGCTACGATGTCGTGGTGTTTTGCTTGGCAAATTACAACAGCTTGGAGGTCCTGGAGACGCTGCGGAGCTTTTCCGGCACCCTGGTCGTCCTTTCCACCCTCTCCCCCGTGTACCTGCGGGATACCCCCTGGGTTCAGACCGCCCTGGCCGTCTACGGGACGGGGAAAGAATCCTTTCGCGCGGGTTTTGCCGCACTGGCAGGGGATTTCGAACCGGAGGGACGAATCCCAGTGGATTTCATCGACGGTTATCCCGTCGATGGCGCCTCTCCATGACGTGGCGCCGGGCAGGCAAGCGGGACCTCTCCGAGCTGCTCGCCTTTCTCCTCCCTCATGAGTGGCGTGCCGTTCCCTACACCTCCCGGCTGCAAAGGCTGGGAAAGAGGGCGTTTCCGACACCGTTGGAGGCTTCCGTTCTGATCTGCCGGGAGGGGACAGAGATTCGGGGGACCATGTTGCTCACCTCCGCAGGCTTGCTCCTGCCGGCATTTTCACCCACCCTGGATCTCGCCCGGACCATCCCCACGGCTCCCTTTCCCGGATGGAACGACCTGAGCTTCCGACTGTACTCCCTGATGGGACCGATCGGGGAGGTCACCTGGCTCAAAAAACAGCTGCCCATTGCTCCCGTGGTTAGCGTCGACTACCATCTGATGGTACAGAACCGGGAATCCTTCGCCCGTGCCTCGAGAGAGTCCTTTCCCTACCCTGCCGGTCTGGTGGTCAGGACCGCCTATCCCCGGGATCTGAGGGAGCTCCTGCCGCTGCAGATCCGCTACGAGATAGAAGAGGTGGTGATCAATAAGCAACGCTACAGCGAACAGGCCTGCAGGCAAAATTTGAAGCGCGCCCTGCGCCAACAGTTGGTACTGATGGCCGAGCAGAACGGAAGGGTGGTGGCCAAGGCGGGCACCAATGCCCGGGGATTCACGGCGGATCAGATCGGGGGTGTTTATACAGTCGAAAAAGTGCGCAACAGCGGGATCGCCTTCCGGGTCATGGAGGAGCTTCTGCGGCGGATTTACGCAGAGAAAAACACGGCCTGTCTTTTCGTTAAGAAGAACAACCTGCCCGCCCTCTCCTTATACAGAAAGCTGGGGTTTCGCATCGCTGAAGGCTATCAGATCAGCTACTTCAAAACCTAAGGGAAACACTAGATACGGAGAATCAGCGCTTCAATTTTTTCAGCAGGCGTTCTCGCCGGTGGTGCAGCTGACTGCGAAAACCCGGTTCCAGGGGATGCCGCCAGGAGAGGATGGTCTGCACCCATTCGAGAGCCAGCTCAACATCTCTGGCCCGGTGCTCGAAATACTTGGCCAGTTCGACAGCGGCGAACAGGCTCTTGCGTTTTTGGATCATCTGCTTCCACAGCGCGACCGCCTCCTCCCAGGCGCCGGCACGCTTGTAGTACAGACTAAGGGTCCGTCCCGCCGCCTCGTCCCCGGCGGTGAAGGAGCGCTGGAGCAGCTCGACTCCCCAGCGTTCATCCCTGCTCAGGAAGTAGTTCCCCAGGGCGGTTCGGTCCGCACCGTGTGTCGAATCCGCTGGCGTTACGGATTCCGCCCGGGTCACAAGGATCGAGTTGACGGTGACCAGCAGCTCGGCCAGGGTGCGCACATCCTGCAGGTTGTGTGCCAGCACAGCCTCGAGGCGGCCGGGCCGACCGCTGCGCAGGTATTCCAGATAGATCCCGGGTACCTCGAAACCGGATACATCCAGTTCTCTGCGGATGCCCAGGATTTCCCGCTCTACGGTGCTGAGGGAACAGTCGGGAAGGGTCCGCCGCCACAAACGGCGGGACCAGTACAGCAGATCGGTCTGCTGTTCCATATTGAAGACCATACGGTTGAGGAGGAAGCGGGTGCGCAGCACGTGAGCGTCGAAAGCCCGGCCGTTGTAGGAGACGAACACCCGATACCGATTGAACCGCTCTGCCAGAAGCGGAAGAAACTCCCCTTCCCCCGGGAAATCCTTCAGAAACACCTGCTCCACGGTAAGCCCGTCCCCCTCGATCCAGGCCATGCCGATGAGGAAGATCGAGTTCCCCGCACCTCCGGACAGGCCCGTGGTCTCGGTGTCGAAGAAAAGCAGGTCCGAAGCTCCGTATCCTGAAGGCAACAGGTGTTCGGAAATCCTGATTTTGGCTAGCGAATTAGGGGAGTGCAGTTGCCGACGCAGCGTGTAGTTCCCCACTTCCTGCCAACCCCGCTCCGGAGCGAAAAGCTCCTCCATTGCGGTTTGCGCAGCCCGTGAGCCAGGAGCCTCATGCCCCGCAAGATCACGCCGGTTGGATGGTTCCAGCTCCCTGGGGGAACGTTCCGGAACAGCGCCTTCTTGGGCAGCATGTTCCTGAGCAGCGTCTTGGGCAGCTCTCTGTTGCCAGGCCTGCTCCAGGTAGCGCAGGCGCTTCTTGAATGACATCGTAGCTCTACTTCGCTTTCGTGAGCCAGGCGTTCAAAAACTCCCGGATCGACCGCTTGGGATTGAAAGCGCCCGGCCTAGGGGCAGCCGGCTCAGGCGCACCCGGGCCCAAAGCCGCCGGTTCCTGGCCGACCGGCCCGATACAGGACGGACAACCCTGTGCACAGGAACACTCGGCCACCAGCTCCAGAGCGCCCTGAAGAATCGCCGCGGCGTTTTCCAAGAATCCCTCGGAAAGCCCCGTTCCTCCGGGGTAGTTGTCGTAGACATAGAGGGCGGGACAGTGGAAAACCGTGTCCTTGAGCCGTTCGGAGACCCCCAGATCCCGTGGATCGCAGAGCAGGAATACCGGAGCGATGTTTCGGATCAGCGTACCAAGCCGCTGCATGATGATCGGCTGCTCCAACTCCGTGCGGCCGCCGAAGGCAGTCCCCGCCGCAGTCCCGGTCGCAAACAGCAGCACCACCGAACGGGTGTGCATCTCCTCCGGTGGCAGGTCGATCTCGCCGTAACCGATGTTCTCGTGGGTCCCGAACTTGAGTTTCTTGAACTTGGTAGCCTGGGTACGTACCAGGATATCCCCGATCACCGTCTCCATGCCCGCAACCCTGTCCCGGCTGTCCTGTTCCAGTACCTTTATATCGGTTTTCACGATGGAGTCGGTGTAGTAGTTTACATCCGTATCCTCCACGAAGCAGCGCTGGTTCTCCAGATCCAGCTTCTTCACGATGTACTGATCACCCTGGTGGATATAGATCGACTCGTCGTAGAGCAGCAGCTTGGCCGAGGGCTTGTCCATCTCCCCGATCACAGTCTGTTTTCCCTGGGTTGTATCCACGATCACGATATTCCCCGGAGCCGAGCTGCGCAGAGATACCTTCTCCGCCGGATAGGAACGGTCCGACCAGAACCACTTCCCCTCGGTGTAACGAACCACCCCATGCTCTTCCAGGTAGTCCAGCACCTCCCGGTAGTTCCGGGCCAGCTCCTCCTCCTCCGTAAAAGGAAGCTCGAACACGGCGCACTTGAGCTGATCGCTGAGGATATAGATGTTGTCAGGGTCCACCCAACCGGACTCCGGCGAGCTTCCGAAGAAGTACTCGGGATGGCGCAGGATGTACTGATCGATGGGCGAAGCCGAGGCAACCAGGATGGACAGAGCCACGCTGGCCCTCCGCCCCGCCCGGCCGGCCTGCTGCCAGGTGGAGGCGATGGTGCCGGGAAAGCCTGCCAGGATCGAAGCGTCCAGACCGCCTATGTCGATACCCAGCTCCAGGGCGTTGGTAGAAACAACTCCCTGGATCTCTCCGCTGCGCAAGCCCCGCTCGATTTTCCTGCGCTCGTTGGGCAGATAACCGCCGCGATACGATGCTACGTTGATGCGGTTGTCATCTGTGTAGAGGTTCTTCAGGCTCTCGCGGATGTATCCGGCGATCAGCTCGGATCGCAGACGGGAGCGGGCAAACACGATCGTCTTGACCTTGTCCTTCAGAAGCCGGGTGGCCAGGCTCTGTGACTCCTTAACCACGCCGCGGCGAATGCCCTGCACCGCATCCACCAGCGGGGGATTGTAGAAGACAAAGTGCCGTTCTCCCGCCGGAGCACCGTTGTCATCGATCAGGGTAACCGGCTCCTCCAAGATCTTTTCCGCCAGACCCTGCGGATTGCCGATGGTGGCGGAGCAGCAGACAAACTGAGGCTTGGCACCGTAGAAATTGCACACCCGTTTCAATCGCCGGACCAGGTTGGTCATGTGGGAACCGAACACCCCGCGGTAGGTGTGGATCTCATCGATCACGATGAAGCGAAGGGACTGGAAGAATTTGATCCATTTCGTGTGGTTGGGCAGTACGCCGGTGTGCAGCATGTCGGGATTGGTGATGACCACCCTACCCTCCTCCCGCACCGAGATGCGGATCGAGCGTGGGGTATCACCGTCGTAGGTAAAAATGCGTACCGGGATCTCCCCGCCCAGGAGGATCTCGTTCAACTCGGACTGCTGATCCTGGGACAGAGCCTTGGTTGGAAACATGTACATGGCCTTGGCCTGGGGTTCCTCGATCAGGGTCTGCAGCACCGGCAGATTGTAGGCCAGGGTTTTTCCTGAGGCGGTGGGTGTAACCACCACGATGTTGTTGCCCCGGCGTACTTCGGAATAGGCCTGTGCCTGGTGGCTGAACAGTTTTTGGATCCCTTTTGCCCGAACCGCGGCCAGGATCCGTCCGTCGATCTCCGCCGGGAACTCTTCATACCGTCCCTTGCGGGCGGGGATCACCTGCCAATGATCCACGGAGGACATGAAGCGCCGGTCCGCGCGCAGGGACTGGATGACCTTTTCGAGCATTTCCCCTCCTCATGAAACGATCTTTTACCCTACCATATTCTTGACTGTTTTTTTAGCCAATGGATAGTATTAGAGAGGGAGTATAGAGGAGAAAATGGCGCGCGTGCTCTGTCTGGTTCTGGGCGGGGGCCGGGGAGAACGGCTCTACCCTCTGACCATGGAACGGGCCAAACCGGCGGTTCCCTTCGGGGGCAAGTACCGCCTGGTGGACATTCCCATATCCAGCTGTATCCATTCGGGATTTCGCCAGATCTATATCCTGACCCAGTTCAACTCCGCCTCCCTCCACAACCACATTGCCAACACCTACATCTTCGACAGCTTTTCTCAAGGATTCATCGAGATCCTGGCGGCGGAACAGACCTACGAGCATTCCAGTTGGTACATGGGTACCGCCGACGCCGTGCGAAAGAATTTCATCCACTTCCGTACTCAGAATCCCGACTACTATATGATCCTCTCCGGCGACCAACTGTACCGCATGGACCTGCAGGAGTTCTTCAGCAACCATCAGGCAGGCGGGGCGGAAATAAGCGTGGCCGTGACGCCCGTGAGCGCGGAGAAGTGTCGGCACTTCGGCATCCTCCAGGTCGATCCAAAGGGTCGAATCGCGCGCTTCGTGGAAAAACCGCAGACAGAGGAGCAGATCGCCGATCTCAAGATTCCCGACACCCTGCGGGGAAAACTTGCCGGAATCAGCCCGGACCGGGAGTATCTGGCCTCTATGGGCATCTACATATTCAATCAGGGAATCCTGAGAAAAGCCCTGGACAATGAGTACACAGATTTCGGCAAAGAGATCATACCCAAGAGCATCGAAAATTTTAAGGTTCAGGCCTACATCTTCAACGGTTTCTGGGAGGATATCGGGACGATCAAATCATTCTACGAAACCACCATTAACCTGACAAATATCACCCCGGATTTCGACTTCTACAAGGAGAGCCAACCGATCTACACGCGGCGTCGGGATCTGCCCGCCTCAAAGATCAACTCCTGCACCATCACCCAATGCCTGACCGCCGACGGCTGCATCATCACCAACGGCAACATCATGCATTCGGTCATCGGAATCCGCACCATCATCGAATCAGGCGCTACCCTGGACGGAGTGGTTTGCATGGGAGCGGATTGGTACGAGACCGTGGAGCAGAAAAGTCAAAACAGAGAACAGGGAGTGCCGGACATCGGCATCGGCAAAGGAAGCTTGATTCGACGGGCCATCATCGACAAGAACGCCCGGATTGGAGAGGTCTGTCGTATCGGTGTCGATAATATCGAACGAAAAGACGGGGACTACGACAACTACCATATCCGCGATGGCATCATCGTGATTCCCAAGAACGCCGTAATTCCCTCAGGTACAGTTATTTAATCTCTTCTGTCGATCCGAGCTCACTCAGCCGCTACCAGGCTGCTTGCCTTTGGGGGGCTAATAGCATCAATACGTTTGCCGCCGGCTCGGTAATTTACTATTTTATTGGTGAAAACAAGTTGAAAGTTGAACAAAATATGAACTGGTTATTGATCGAGGAGGACATCATGCAGAACAGACGCGCTTTAGTTGTTGTTCTATCTCTTATGGTCTTGTTCCTGTTTCTCGTATCCTGTTCCCAAGCTTACAGCACCGGACAACGGGAAGCTGAAGGCGAAACCTCAGTTATGAACCAGCCCGTGAAAGGCGAGCCCATAGTTCCAACTCTTGAGCAGATACAATACTCCTTCCAGCAGGTAGCACAGGCAGCGCTTCCCGTCGTAGTAGAGATCAATACGATCGAAGTGATCACCCAGAGGATTCCTCGCTCCGAGTCACCATGGGATTTTTTCTTCGGGCCTTCCCCCAGCCCGGGGGATTCCGAGGAGAGGGAGTTCCGGCAGCCCGGACTCGGTTCCGGTGTAATCGTAGCCCGGACGAACGGTAAGGTGTACGTACTGACCAACAACCACGTGGCCGGGGAAGCCGAGGAGATCAGCATCAACCTGCACGACGGCCGGGAGTTCAAAGGAAAGCTAGTGGGTTCCGATCCCCGCAGGGACCTGGCTGTGATCATCTTCGAAACCCGGGAGGAGGTTCCAGTGGCCACTCTGGGTGATTCGGACTCCCTACAAGTCGGAGATCTGGTCCTGGCCGTGGGCAATCCATTCGGTTTCGAATCCACAATCACCATGGGTATCATCAGTGCCCTGGGCCGGCAGGCCGACTCGGGGTCAAGCGTTGCCAGTCTGACCGACTACATCCAGACCGATGCGTCGATCAACCCTGGTAACTCCGGCGGCGCGCTGGTGAACCTGAGGGGCGAGGTGATCGGTATAAACACCTGGATCGCCTCCCGTACCGGTTCCAGTGCGGGGTTGGGATTCGCCGTGCCCATCAACACCGCCAAGAAGACGGTGGACGAAATTCTCACAAAAGGCCGAGTGGAGTACGGATGGCTGGGCGTGCAGATCGTGGACGTGGATCCACAGAGATTTCCCGACTACCGGGAGGATTTCAAGCTGGGAACAGCAACCGGATCCTTCGTGGTAAACATCTTCAAGGGATCCCCGGCTTATAATGCGGGAGTTCTTCCCGGTGATTACATCACCGCAATCGGTGGCCGGAACGTCAAAAACACCAGCGACCTCACCCGGATCGTCGGCAACCTGCCGCCGGGAAACCGCTATGACGTTTCGGTTATCCGCAATGGTCGCGAGCAGAGCTTCGACATCCGTCTGGCTATTCGCGAAGAGGACAAAGAAATCGCAGCCCAAAGCAAGAACCTCTGGCCGGGGATGTACATTGCCACCATAAGCCCGGAGCTGAGGGATCAACTCTCTATTCCCGAAAAACTGGAGGGTGTCTTGGTTACGGTGGTTCAGGAAGAATCCCCAGCGGCTACCGCGGGGTACCGCCAGGGTGATGTGGTTCAAGAGGTGGATGGGCGTACAATACGCAGCGCCTTTGACTTCTACCAAGCCCTGAACAACGCCAGCGGCCGCAAGATGAGCACCAAGGTGTTCCGGCAGAACAACGAGGTGACGGTGGAGATGGAAACGAAGTAAGGGGGGAATGCCTTCCCGCACCGTTAATATATTCGACGAAGCGGATAGAGCTGCTCCAGCAGACGACTGGAGCAGCTTTTTTATTTTTCCGGAGAAGCCTGATGGATAATCGGTTCCTTGACGTGAAGATCCACCTGGGGAAAAGGGATTACGATGCCGTCTTGCTTGAAGGCTCGCCAGATTTCCAGATTGTTCCAGGCTCCCGCGGCCAGCTTGTTGGTGGCCTCGTCGATCCATGTCCAAAGTACCATTTCGATTCCCGAATCCTGAAAAGCGCCGACACGGGCCCCCGGTGCCATGTCTTTCAGGCTGTAGGGGTTCCGGGAGGCCACGTCAAGCAACACCTCCAGAGCCCGATCCAGGTCGGTGCTGTAGGAAACCTGTACCCTGTTCACGACGATAATACGCCTGTCGTTGTAGGAATAGTTGTGGATGCTGTTGCCCACCAGCTGGCTGTTGGGCACGATGATCGTCTCATTTGTCAGGGTATTGATCACGGTTGAACGCAGCTTGATCTGCACCACATCCCCCTCCAAACCGTTGACCAGGATGCGGTCTCCCTCCTTGACCGGACGTTCGAAAAAGATGACCAACCCGGCCACGTAGTTGGCCACGACGTTTTGAAGACCGAAGCCGATGCCGATGCCCAGCGCGCCGATCACGACTGCCAGGGAGGAGAGGTTGATGCCGATGATGGAAAGACCGATCAGGATGGCCAGAATCAGCACGCCGTAGCGTACCAGGCTGGAAATGGTAAAGCGGCTGGCATCGGTGATGGTCAGCTTCTGAAGCACCGTCGCATCAAGAAAGCGCCGGGTCAGCTTGCTGACCCAGGAGGCCAGATACACGATCGGAATGGCCAGCAGGATGGTGATCACAGAGATGCGGGAGGAACCCGCAGCAGTAAAGGGCGTGGTCAATACCTCCCATACCCGGGCCAGGAAATTGCCGATCTCCGCCCCAAAAAAGCTGAACACGATGAACAACAGGACAATCAGGACGACGATGCGCAATACCAGGCGGATGTAGCGGTAGATCTTCTGCTTGTTCTCATCTGGAATTGTGACCTGCTTGAGGATGACTCGCTTGAGAATCACAAGCAGGACCCTGGCCACGACAAAGAGCAGAACCAGAGGCAGCACGAACCGTAATATCGCCTGCAGGGGGGAGAAGAAGAAGGAAATGCTTCCGATTTCAAGGGGAGTGAGCAGAAAAGCTTTCAGATTTGCGATCATATTGATCTTTTCGGCAGCTGCCCGTCCGCCGATTAAAGGCTTTTCGTAATCGTTTGGCTGATTAAAATCCTATTTGTCCCGCAATAACCCTGGTGACCAAGTCATTGAATCATTTCAATTACGATACATATCCACATCTTGACATGGCCGGCCCATATCCTACACTGGTATCTCGAATGATAGACTCCAGCTCCCAAGAACTTACAAAGAGAAGAATCGAAGAGGCAGTCGAGATCATTCAAGATGCTCGCCATCTGGTTGCCTTCACCGGGGCGGGCATCTCCGTGGAAAGTGGTGTATCGCCGTTTCGAGGCCCCGGAGGGCTGTGGAACAGCTACGATCCCAAATACCTGGAGTTGTCCTACCTGACCCGACACCCTGACAAATGCTGGCGAATCCTCAAAGAGATCTTCTACGAGCACTTTGCCAAGGCCCGCCCCAACGATGCCCATCAGGTTCTGGCCCGCCTGGAACACCGAGGTGTTCTTAAAGCTGTGATCACCCAGAACATCGACAACCTTCATCAGGTCGCCGGGACCGAGCGAGTCATCGAGTTTCATGGCAATACCCGTGACCTGAGGTGCTTAAGCTGCGGAGAAATAACAGCGGCTGACCCACAGGTACTCGAGGTTCTTCCGCCGACCTGCAGCTGCGGAGGCCTCCTCAAACCGGACTGCATTTTCTTCGGTGAAGCGATCCCGCAGAAAGCCTGGCTCGAGTCACGGCGGGAGATGGAAGCGGCTGACGGAGTGCTGATAATCGGTTCCACCGGGGAAGTGTATCCCGCCGCCTCCCTACCCCATCAGGCCGCAGAGAGCGGGGCGCGGATCATCGAAATTAATCCGGAAGAGAGCAATTTCACCCAGGCAATCAGTGATGTATTCATTCCGCTTCCCGCAGGGGCAGCCATGAACCGGATCGAGGAGCTCCTCGGCAGGTGAGGTACAGTTGATGGGGCGCCTCTATGGCATTGCTGCCGACGCGGTCGTAATTTTCCACTTCTGCTACGTGACGTTTACGGTAGGCGGGGAAGTGCTCATTCTCCTGGGCTGTCTGTTTCGGTGGAGATGGGTACGCAATCTCACCTTCCGTATCATCCATCTGGTGGCCATGGCCGTGGTAGCTCTGGAAGCATTGATCGGGGTGCTCTGTCCACTGACGGATTGGGAGTATAGGCTTCGGCTCCTGGCCGGTCAGGACATCGAGGAGGAGATCCCTTTCATGGCTCGACTCGTACGGCAGATCATCTTCTATGATTTTCCCGCCTGGGTCTTCACCGTCACCTATATCCTCTTCACCCTCCTGGTCGTTGCCACGTTACTTTTCGTTCCTCCCCGACGCAAGGCTAAACCCGACAATTGATAGTGCGCCTAGAAGTGTCCGCTGCAAACATACAAAAATCAATCGTACTCTAATTGTGAATTGATGGACGTTTGCCTATTCTCGTAGTAAGTTATAAACGAGCCGCAATCGCAAGCTGCCCAACCTTGTTCAACCGGGATTGTTTAAATGAGTGCTGAGATTCAAAAAATGACGGGAATCCTTGGGTCAGATACTCTTGTTTTCCCTCTGAAAACCAAGCTTCCCGACGGCACTAGAGTATTGATACGTCCCCTGCTGCCTGAGGATCGCGAAGCCCTACTTCGTGCGTTCGAGAAGCTTTCTTTGGAATCGCGACGCTTTCGGTTTATGATTCCGATCCGCAAGCTTTCTCGATATCAGCTCAGCTCTCTGATCGAAGTTGATCAGCAGAACCACGTGGCTATCGGCGTTCACGACCTCGGCCATCCCGAAAAAACCGGACTCGCAGTCGCTCGTTTCGTCCGCTTGGAGGAGGAACCGCAGGTTGCAGAGTTTGCCATCACCGTGATCGATGAATACCAAAATCGAGGACTGGGCAAACTCCTCATTGAAATCCTGATGAAAGCGGCCCAACAGCGAGGGATCGAAGTCCTCCGGGGGTTTCTGCTCGATGACAACAGACGCATGATTCGTCTGATGGAGCGTTTCGGCGCCCGCATGAAAAGAGAGTCGGGAAACGTGCTGCAGGCTGACCTGCCTATATCTAATTGATCCCGCCGACTGATCCCGCTACTTGACAGACAACACGCTTTTTACTAATTTATCTTTCATCATTCCCCTGTAGCTCAGCTGGTAGAGCGGGTGGCTGTTAACCACTAGGTCGGCAGTTCGAGTCTGTCCGGGGGAGCTAAAAAGCCTTGTATAGCAAGGAATTAGAAGCCCTGTTATAGAAACAGGGCTTTTTTATTGCTAAAAACCCTTGGCTGTACTCAAATTGTGTCAGAAAATTGAGGTATCGAGGTAGTATGGTGGCACAGAAGTATACGCAGTTCGGTCATTACACTTTGTACAAGCGGGGTAACCGCTGGCATTACTATTACTACGAAGGACATAAGCGAGTCCGGAAGTCCACGGGAAAAGCCAAGAAATCCGACGCTCTCGACGTTATCTCTCAGCTTATGGAAGCCAAGGGTAAATCCGACAAAACCTTCCGAGAATATGCAGAGCCTTTCTTCGTTTGGGATACATGCCCGCGGGTGAAGCGAAGATTGGATGAAGGAAAGACCATAGGTCAAACCCACGTCAAGAAGAGCCGGGCTTGGCTCGAGAACTATGTGTTTAAGGATTCCATCTTCCCGCACCTTCAAATCTCTGTGATCCGTCGAGCGGATATCCTTGATCTAAGAAATCGCCTCAGAAAGAAAGCCGGTATCAACACGGTGAACAAGGTCATCTCGACCGTAAAAACGATTCTGTCAGAGGCTCACTTCCGGGAAGATATATCTGGGGATCCAGGGGCGAAGATCGGGATAATCAAACATGAGAAAAAAGAACGGGGGATTTTGAGCCGGGATGAGCTTGTGTTTTTGTTCAAAGACATCCCTGGCGTCTGGGACAATCTACAATCCTATTGTGTGTTCAATATAGCTGCGAAAACCGGAATGCGCTGTGGTGAGATTCTTGCCCTGACGTGGGGCGTCGTTGATTTCGAAAACGAGACAATAGACATCCGCCAGGCATGGAAAGACGCCAAGACTCTCGGGTTACCCAAGTCGAATAAAAAGCGGCGGATCCCGGTGTCTTCGAGTGTGCTAAATCCATTGCTCAATCTGCAGGAAGAAAGTATCCGGATAAGAGATACGGACCTGGTGTTCTGCTATGACGACGGCTCACGGCTCGGTGTAACATGGTGGAAGAAAGCCTTTTCTCGGGCTATGAATGCGGCTGAAAAAACGGAAAAAGCCTGTACCGATTGGATTGAGAGAAACATAACCCCACACAGCCTCCGACATTCCCTAAATTCTCATCTACTGGCTACTGGTACCGATCCAATCAAAGTACGGGCGTATATGGGGTGGTCTGATAACGTCTTTCAACCTGTTTTGACACCGGTACAGGCGGGATATACGCGCTGGCCCCCGGAACACCTGCGCGATCTTGTACCTGCAATTGACAAGATATTCAGCACTGTTTGAATGCCACCTCTAGGGTGTTACAAAATGTTAGTTGTGTTAGAAAAGAGCCTATGTCGCCAATAATAATTGGAGACGAGAATGACCGGTATATAGTGGGGTGATACCGCCAGACTATGGATAGCCCTAATGTTTTAGTTTTGGAAACTTATCTCTGGAGGCCAACAATACCAGTAAAAAAAGTCCAAAGGTTCAGGCGAATAGTAACCCGTACAGAGTTCCCAACAACCTGGCATGAAAACGCGGCCAAGGCAGTTTCCTTAAATCACCGGTGAGGCCTATCTATTGGTGGATCCGGCATAGGGGTACGGATTTACACTTCTGGCAGGGCACAAAACTCCGTGCGTTACTCACACCCACAGCGTTCATGATTTGTCCGATTGACACCAACTCGGTATCCTCCCGGGCGACCTCACATGGATCCGGACCGTCTGCGACGTGCAGATGGACGGCTCTGTCTCGTGATTCGGCTCCGGGGTGCGCACCGGAATCGACATACCCGATTCTCTTTGTGTTGGTACTATCAGCTCCAGCTCGGTACCAAACTCCGAATACCTTACAGCGCCATCGGTAGAGCATCGGTATTTTGAACCTACAGGATCAGTACACGCTTTTAATATCTGCTACCGGGGAAAGGATAGCCGGCAGGTGCATAGGGATATGGGCAAGCTTCTTATGGAGTCAAGGATCTACTAAAATCGACTGGAGAATATCCAGAATTATCGCGGGCTGATAATCCAGCTGGTCGGCGGATTGCTGGCCTAGTTGGAACAGTCGGTCGGTCTGGTCAGAAGCATCCGCTTTCCCTTCGGTCTGTCTGACTATCGGCTCGACATCGAGCAGGCTCCTGCCCCCATCCCCTACGTCTGCTACCTGCGTGACCATTACAACATGTTCGATCTGATCCACTAGGTAGATGCTGCTGAGCAGGTGATCGAAGTCTTTCAGCAGAGGATTGCTCTGCTCCGTTAGTCTCCCTTTTCGAGAATCGACGGCGGTATCAGCGAAGATCCGCACAATCGAACACCACGGCGATTGAAACGTACCGGCTGATTCATCTTATTTTGCGAAGAAACTCGAAGTTGCATATTCTCATATCCGGTATGCCTTCCTCATCCCGTATGAGACGTCCGTTATGGTCGACGGAGAGAAGCAGATGCGTCCCCCTGAGATTGAGATCCTCGATTCCCGATTTGGCCAATCTTTCCTTTTTTGTCTTCAGCATGGCAAAGTATTCTTCTTCCGAGATCAATCCCTGTCTATAAGCATTCAGAGCGTTGATTCCCTGTAAGTAGTCATCGTCTTTGATGGCGAGCCGTTCGTCCGGGCCGTTCCAATAGCCCCATATGATTATGTAGCTGTGGTTTTCCTTCAGGATACGGCTCCCACCGGGAGTCAGATATCGAGCGTGACTCTTGTGCCTGTTGTCATCGCGAATCGAATCGGAAATGAAGATTTCTTTTCCGAATACGTAGATCGCTCTTGGATATACCGTTCGTATTCCTTTTCTGCTGAGCTGTACGGCGATGCTCACTTCTTCGAACGGACTGTTGTATCCATGTTCCAGTATCTTTCGTTCGTCCTCTTTGAACGGATCCATATCAGGCCTGATGCCGACTTTCGATACCTTCCAGACCATGTTTATGTAATCTTTTGTTACCGTGTGGTATATTTCGTGATACTCGGACAGCTTGGTTCGCGGGGTGGTTTCCCATCGCTCGGGCAAGAAGTAGTCGAATAGATCCGGATCTCTTCCCACGACCCATAACAATCCATCGGTGCTTTCCACATGTCCAAAAACGTAGTCGACTCCCAGTATGTTCACGATCTTCAGCTGTGGAGGAAAATCGTCGCTGTAGGTTGCCGAAAACCTGCTCTGTTGTCTCTGGTGATAATTGATACGCCTGATCCGTTTGATGCTCTGCTCTCTTGCTCGTGTTCGCGCCAGCAGCTCGTAGTCGATCACGGCGTACAGGACTTCGCCCCTCCGGTCTCTTGCCAGTGTTCCGTCGTTCCTGGGTTTGACGATTATGTGGTGGGGCTTTCTGTCCCGGACCAGGAAGCCTTTGTACTTCATTTCTTCGGCTACTCTCAGAGTCAGATCCATCACCTGTCTCTCTCCGAGGAGCTTTTCGCCGCAGGCATGCGAGGCATCGATTCCCTTTATCCATTCGAAAATCATCACATAAGAGCGGAACATGTCCAGTTGAATATCCTTGTGCGCATCGATTATCGTCTTCATCTTGTATTCTTTTCTTCCGGTGCGCCACAATTCCACACGCTCTGACGGAACGTATATCGCCAGCGGTCTTTGAGTTATGATCGTTCCGGGGGACTCGAATCTCGCATTCCTGAGCTCCATGACCAGGGAAAACTCTTCAAAAGGACTGTTGAACTCGGCTCCTGCAAACTCATCCGTGCCGTCGTCTCCGGGAATATCCTGGCCCATCCGGTTCCACTTTATGACTAGGTCCTTGCTTCGGCTTTTGATTTCTTTTGTCTTGATTTTGTACGTGCAACCGCTGCCGGACAGTCGAATAGAATGGCCGTCATACCAGCTCTTGTCGGTCAAGAAGTTATGGGGTTTCAAGTTCTCGAAGAAGGGAAGGCCATATTGGGTAATATAGAGATCATCGTCGTTGTCACATTTGATGTGTAGATAATATACGTTCAGTATCTTTTCGATCTCGAAGATTTCCGATTTCGGGGATGCATCCAGCAATTGTTGAAACTTGGAAAGCACAGCCTCCATATACCAATGAGAGCACAAAGTTTGGGACCTGTACAGTGCCGCCGGATTCGCTCCCGGCAGCTTGCTTTTAATGGGCAACGGGTCTATTCTTTATTTAGAATTGACAATTATCCGTCGATTTTGAGATAGAGGTAATATCGAATAAAAGAAGTTATGCTCATGTCGAAAAAAAAACGTGTGAAGTTCATGATAACGGCCTTCCGAGACGGGTTTCAGTCTGCCTTCGGGGCCAGGGTGTTTACGCGGGACTTTTTACCCGCCGTGGAGGCGGCAAACCAGGCAGGGATTGCCCATTTTGAGGCAGGCGGGGGAGCTCGCTTCCAATCTCTGTACCTTTACTGCAATGAAGATGCTTTCGCCATGATGGACGCTTTCAGGGAAAAAGCGGGTCCCGAGGCTGATTTGCAGACCCTGTCCAGGGGGATCAATGTCGTGGGACTCGACTCGCAGCCCCGGGATATCATCCGGCTCCATGCACAGATGTTTAAGAAACACGGAATTACTACGATCCGCAACTTCGACGCCCTCAACGACGCCAACAATCTGATTTACAGCGGTCATTGCATCGTGGAAGCCGGCTTGAAACACGAGGTGTGTGTGACCATGATGGAGCTACCTCCGGGGTGTAAGGGCTCCCATACCCCGAAGTACTACTTACAGGTGCTCGCGGACATCCTAAAGGCGGGTATACCCTTCGATTCTGTTTGCTTCAAGGATGCATCGGGAACAGCGGCTCCCTCCAAGGTCTACGAGACGGTCCGGCTGGCCAGAAAAAAGCTGCCATCGAAAACACAAATTTGTTTCCACACCCATGAGACGGCCGGTACCAGTGTTTTGGCCAATAAAGCTGCTCTGGAAGCCGGAGCGGACGGGATCGACCTGTCTTTGGCGCCCGTGTCCGGGGGCACCTGCCAGCCGGATCTCGTGGTGATGTGGCATAACTTGAAAGGCACGGAGTACGATTTGGGCATCGACATCCACAAGATCCTGGAAGTCGAAAAAGTATTCAAGGATTGCATGAAAGATTACTTCGTTCCTCCCGAGGCAACCACGGTCGAGCCGATGATCCTGTTCTCTCCGATGCCCGGAGGAGCGCTCACGGCGAATACCCAGATGATGAGAGATCTCGGGATACTGGACAAGTATCCACAGGTTATTTCCGCGATGCGCGATGTTGTAGCCCGGGGTGGATTTGGAACCTCTGTCACCCCGGTTTCCCAGTTTTATTTTCAGCAGGCCTTCAACAATGTTGTCTTCGGCCCCTGGACAAAGATCGCCGAAGGATACGGGAAAATGGTGCTTGGTTACTTCGGCAAGACACCCCTGCATCCGGATCCCAAGGTTGTCAAACTCGCCTCTGAGCAGCTTGATCTACCCCCTACCACCCGCAGCCCTTTGGAAATCAACGACGAAGACCCCAATAAAGGTATAAAAGCAGCCAGAGCTATGCTGCTCGAAGCGGGAGTTCCGGATACCGAAGAGAACGTCTTTATAGCGGCAACGTGCCGGGAAAAGGGGATCGCATTTTTGAAGGGCGAGGGCAAAATTGGGGTTCGTAAGAAGAGTAAGGACGAGTCCAAGACGAGCCAACAAGTTCAACCTTCCCAGGACAGCGGGACCAGCCCACAGCCGAAGCAGGCCCCTCCACAAACCGCAACGCCCATATACTCGCCGGTACCGGGCGTGTTGACTCATGTGGATGTCGAGGTAGGCGAGAAGGTGAATATCGGACAGGTGGTGGCAGTCGTGGAGTTCATGATGATGGAGAATGACATTTACGCTCCCCGAAAAGGGGTCGTGAAAAAGGTATTCACTCATCAGGGCGAACGAGTCGGTGAGGGAGACCAAATAGCGCTGATTTCATGAACCGAAGGGCGAAACAGGAGTTGATCCGATCGAGTTGCCCTCTACCGTGCCTTCACAATTTAATATTGGGATGCCCGTTTGTTGCGGGCATCCCCACTGCAATTCCTCCGTGACGTTTCAGTACCAAAGGTTGATTCGAGCGACTTGGTTGCCGAAGTGTTAAAGGAAGAGGGAATAGATACTACTGTCAAGAAGACCAATGGCGTCTTCGAGTTCTAACAGGAAGGACGGCGATGTCACTAGGTTATCACC
>CP070696.1:3166653-3229404 GCA_020353535.1 Spirochaetaceae bacterium
GGTACGGGCCACGGTGGAGGTATATCCGCAGTACGCCGAAGGACTCCAGGACCTGGAGGGATTCTCCCACCTGATTCTGCTGTACTACTGCCACCGGGCCAAACCGTACAGCTTGAGCGTGCTTCCCTTCATGGACTCTGTTCGTCACGGAGTATTCGCCACCCGGGCACCCTCCCGCCCCAATCCTATCGGTCTTTCCGTGGTCCGTCTGGTATCCCGGGATGGGAATATCCTCACCGTCGAAGAGGTCGATATGCTCGACGGGACGCCCCTGCTGGACATCAAACCATATATAGAGGAAGCGGATGTCCGCCGGAACACCCGCATGGGCTGGCTGGAAACCAGGATCGAGGGAATGCACAGTACCAGGGACGACGCCCGTTTTGTTCAGTAGGGCGGGCGGATAATACTTGTACCCGGCGAAAAGAAATGACTATTATAGCAATACCCCACACACCGAGGAGGAGTCATGATTGTTGATTGGTTCAGGGACCTAAATCCGATCGTCCAGGCTCTCTTGGCTACCTGTTTTACCTGGTTTGTTACAGCCGCGGGAGCCGGTCTGGTGTTCTTTTTCAAGGCGATCAACCGGAAAGTTCTGGACGGTATGCTCGGTTTTGCCGCCGGCGTCATGGTAGCGGCCAGCTTCTGGTCCTTGCTCGCTCCGGCCATCGAGATGGCGGAGAACGAGTCAAACCTGCCGGCCTTCATCCCCGCCGCCGTGGGCTTCCTTCTTGGCGGAGTTTTTCTCTTTGTCACGGACAAGATCCTGCCGCACCTGCACCTGGGTCTGCCAAAGACCGAGGCTGAAGGAATCTCCACCACCTGGCAGCGGAGCGTCTTGCTGGTGCTGGCCATCACCCTGCACAACTTCCCCGAAGGGCTGGCCGTAGGCGTGGCCTTCGGCGCCCTGGCCGCCGGACTGCCATCGGCGACCCTGGCCGGAGCCGTGGCCCTGGCCGTGGGTATCGGCATCCAGAACTTTCCTGAAGGGACTGCCGTTTCCGTGCCGCTGCGCCGGGAGGGATTCTCCCGGTTCCGATCGTTCTTTTGGGGGCAGCTGTCCGGTGTGGTGGAACCGATAGCCGGCGTTTTGGGAGCACTGGCGGTGATTGTGGTGAAACCCCTGTTGCCCTATGCCCTGGCATTCGCCGCCGGAGCCATGATCTACGTGGTTGTGGAGGAGCTGGTTCCGGAATCCCAACGGGAAAAGCACAGTGATGTGGCTACCATCGGGGCCATGCTTGGATTCACCGTGATGATGACCCTGGATGTGGCGTTGGGATAGGGGGAGATGATGCTGCTGAATCTCAGACTCATCGCATCCACCTTTCTCATGATCTTTCTGGCCGAGCTGGGGGACAAGACGCAGGTGTCGATCTTCGCTCTGGCCGCCAATCGTAAAGCCTTTCTCTCGGTGTTCATCGGAGCGACGGGGGCTCTGATCCTGACCACGCTGATTGCCGCAGCCCTCGGGTCTGTGATCGGGCGCTTCATTCCGGAGAAGGTGATCAAGATCGTGGCCGGAGCCGTGTTCATCGGTTTCGGAGCACTGACCCTCTACGAAGCGTTCAAGGCATAAGAGTGACAAGGAAGTCTCGATGGATCTGTTCCGATCCCTGAGGATACTAGGGCTCAAATCGATCCTCTCCAGCGCTCTGACCCTGGAGCAAGAGATCTACAATCTCTACAGCTCTTTGAAGGCTGAGCTGACCGGCCTGGAGGTGCCTCCAAGTCTTGTCCGTATCCTGGACGAGGAGCTCGGTCATCAGCAACTTATCAGGGATATGAAAAACGGCCACCTTGCTGAAGAGGAAATCGAGCGCATACTCGGAGAATCGGATCTGCGCATCCACGAGCCGGCATCGATCGATGCGCTCCCGGCCGATCGCTACGGCCCGCTACTGAAGCAAATAGAGGCCATTCTCGAGAAGGAAGAGGAAATACACAGACTGTTCGCCGGCCTGCACCGCAAGGCCAAGATTCCCTTCGTCCGCCGGGCTTTTCGTTTTCTAGAGGAACAGGAGCGCATCCACCTCCGGGTGCTGGAACGGCTGCTCGGCCGCACCGAATCCTGAGGGGAGATTCTCAGCAGGGAAGTCTTGCCCGTTCAACCGCGTCGGGCCAGGTTTCAGGAATCCTGCAGATACGTCTGATACGGGTAGTTCCAGAACTGAGGGGGCTGGTTGTTGGCCAGGCGCAAATCCACGAACCGCTTGGCTGCCTCCACGCGGCCGGACTCCGGAACCTGCTCGAGATATTGGACGAAATCGTTGTACTCCGCCGCAGTCAGCGGGATTTCGAGCACATCGAACATGGCCACGCATCGGTTTCCCCCGGATTCTTTGGCCAGGTAGAGGATCTTGTCCGCCCTGCGGAACAGTTCTTTCTCGTCTTTGCAGGGTACTTTGGGCTTTTTCCCCAATCCCTGGGCCACGCCGATGGAAAGGGTACCCAGACCTCTTCCCTTCCAGCGTTCCAGGAAATCCTCGATCCCTCCCCGGTACAGGGGATCCGCTTTCTTCTTTTCCGCCAGCTCCTTCTGCGCCATGAGCAGCGGCACCTCCTCCAGCTGTCCGGCGAAGCGTTGATTCACCAGCTCGAAATAGCGGCCGCGGATGCGCTCGGCCTGCGCC
The DNA here is from genome assembly GCA_020353535.1 of Spirochaetaceae bacterium. Taxonomy (GTDB): domain Bacteria; phylum Spirochaetota; class Spirochaetia; order SZUA-6; family DRHE01; genus JAFGQJ01. The sequence continues at coordinate 3,169,290 of CP070696.1, forward strand.
AAAGCCGCGGTAACATCGCCCTTGACCACGACCATGAGCTCATCCCCCCCAAAACGCACGGCCGGATCCTCCTCCCTGTGCGAAGAGAGGATCACCTCGGCGGCGAGTTTCAGGATCTCATCCCCGAAATCGTGGCCCCGGGTGTCATTGATCGCCTTGAAGCGGTCAAGATCCATCACCATCAAGCTGAGAGGCTGCCCGGCTTCTACGCTTGACTGAAACAGGGGGGGCATAAAGCGCAGGTACTCGTTTTTGGAGAATAATCCGGTCAGCCTGTCGATTTCTTCGAAATCCTTCTTCAGATCAACCCGCAGCGGAGTTTGATCACTCTCGATCTCATTGCGGATCCGCCGCTCTTCCACAGCGGCGAAAAACACCTGGTCCCCTGTCTCTCGCAGACGACTGCGCTCGTCATTGAGTAAAAAATCCAGGATTTCGGTTGTACCATAAAGGATCTCCAGAAACACCCGGTTGTACTCTCCCTGGGGACTGTCGAGGATCCTCCTGTCCTCCGGAAGGGCTTCGATGTAACTGTGGAATTGATTCATCACCGGCCCGGGTTGGAGCTCGATCAGATCCTCCCTCTCGAAGCGCTGCGCCACGATCGGATTCCCGGCCTCCAGTTGTTCGCGCTCGATGATCAACTGCCCTAAAAACTCCCGCAGGTCCTTGGTCAAAGAATACAGCGGACGGCAGCGAAAGTACTCCTTGCGATCCAGGCTCAGGGCTACGTGCCCGTAGCCGCGAATTATGTGATTGCGGATCTGATTGATCGTCTCGATCGTCTTGCGGGCAACGGAGGTGTTCAGGTATCGGTTCTGCACCTCCTTTTCCCTCAGAGATATTTCCTTCTCGAAGTAATCCACCTCCTTGAGATAGCGTAGCAATAGGTCCTCCCGGGCTGCCCACCATTGCCGTCGGATCTCCGAGAAATACTCAGCCGATCGGGGCTTGTGGCCGCGCAGGGGATCGACCAGATCCACGAGGGCTTCCGGATTGAGAGATTCGAGCATCTGACCGATGAGCTCGTGGAAGACGATCACCGCTGCTACCGGATCCCGCCGGCTGATCTTCCAGAGCAGGTCCATGAAATCGGGCTTGCGGGACACCAGAGAACCTCGGTAGTCTCTATGGGAAAAGATCTTCTGATGAAACCACAGCAGCAGCGAGTAGTCTCCCTCCCAGATATGCTGAACCCGGCAGCCGGGAAAGGAGTATTCCAGGATGGTGAGGATGCCCCGAAACTCCTCGTTGAAGTCGAATGTCTCTTCTTCCAGCTCCTCCGCAGCTTCGGCATCCTCTTCTTCGTGGGATTCCTCCTCCCCAATCGTTCCAGCGACTCCGACACCCCGTCGACCTGTGTCCCCGGTCCGACTCCTTCTCTGCCGATCCAGATTCACATCCCCCCTCAGGACCAGAACTTCTTTGCTGTCCAGGCCGACAAAAGAGTAGATCTTTTCCAGAATCGAAGCTACCTGTGCTTGGGTGCGGAAGATATTCAGCATCTTCAGCAGGGCCGGATACAGCTGTCCGGCGAACCATTTCAATCGGGTGTAGCAGGAGAGAAAATCACTGACTTGATGGTCGATGCGGATGCAGACCTGCTGGATTTTCTCCTCATTCGTGTAGATACGCTTGTAGAGGCCTTTTATCAACTCGCCGGTACTGCGGATCCGCTCCCCCAGGGTCTCAGGATCGGCTTGAACGCTCAGTGTGATTCTGTATAAGCCCTTCACAACATCGGTCAGCTCGAGTACATCCACGTTCTTCTGTTGTTCGAATCTGCTCCTAAGAGTTTCGAGAGCCTCTAGCAGCCGGGGCGGTATTTTCTGAAAGCTGGTCATCAGACGGTAGCCGGCGGGTTCCCAGTTCAACATATCCCTTGTCAGATCACCCTTCAGATTGTAGCTGCTGTCGCTGTCCCGGCGCAGAAATCCCCCCCCCTTGAGCAGGTTCTCGGCGAGCTTCTGCAGCTCAAGGAGCGTACGATGCAGACTGTATCCTTCCGGGTCCCCCCGGCGGGGGCTGTCCAGGACCAGGATTTTCAAAAAGCCCGCAGGGATCGGATCCCGGTTTGGCCAGAGAAAAGAAAACAGGCTGGCAAGGAATTGGCGGATTCCGCTGATCTCGAAGCCTTCCCTGTAGGCGTAGCTCTCGATCTTCAGGCGAATGGCGTAGGAAGGTCGCTTGCGCCTGCGGCGGTGGAAGAGAAAGCGCTCCGCGGATTCCCGTTCCCGCCGATCCTCATCCTGGGCAGCCCGCTTGTCGAGGCCGGCAGTTCCCGTGGTATTCTGGCCGTTGATGCCTCTAAGCCGGCGATCCGCCGCTGCGGCACCCCTCAGCCGGGCACCGTCGATCTTGATCTCCTTAGCCGCTTTCGAGAAATCCCGGTAGAGCTTGCGCCGCTCCTGGTCGGTCAAATCGCCGTATTCACCCATCCCCTTAAATATATCCTCCTCTGCTTGTCTTTTAAAGACAAAGCGTTTACTTTGGGGGGATGCGAAAGACCATGAGAACCACTCCGCAGCAGATCCTGGGTGGCCCGATCCTGCCGACTTTGTTGAGGTTATCCGTTCCGGCGATCATCGCCTTCACCTTTCACACAACTTTCAACTTCGTTGATCGGCTGTTCGTCTCCCGACTGGGAGCCGTGGAGCTGGGCGCTCTGGGTATGGCCTTTACCGTCCAAAGCATCCTCATCACCATCGGCTCGGGTACGGGGATCGGAGCCAGCTCTCTGGTTGCGCGCTTCATAGGTGCGGGCAAGAAGGAGCAGGCCAACAACGCAGCTGAGCATACCTTGCTGATCATCCTGGCCCTGTCGGTTCTGTTCACGATCGCCGGCCCGCTTCTCAGCCGCCCCCTGTTCGTGCTTCTCGGGGCCTCCGAACAGATGCTCCCCTACATCCTCAGCTACGTCAACATCATCCTCTACGGATCCTTCTTCCAGTTCTTCGCCATGATCGGAAACGGGATCCTGCGGGGAGAGGGCAACACGGTCACGCCGATGCAGGTCATGGTGGTGGGAACCTTGGTCAACATCGTACTGGATCCGCTGCTGATCTTCGGCATCGGCCCCTTTCCGGCCCTCGGGGTGCAGGGGGCGGCGATCGCCACGGTGATTGGTCGGGCGGTGAGCTGTATCGTGCTGGCAGCCTCTCTGTTCGGGAAAAAGAACATCGTGGTGCTGAATATGCGAGCCTTCCGCTACCAGGGCGCGATCATCCGGGGGATCTTCGCCGTAGGGGGACCCACCGTCATGGGACAGCTGTCCAACTCTTTGGGCCTGACCCTGCTGTTCATCCTGCTGAAGCCCTACGGTGACATGGCCAAGAGCGCCTTCACCCTCGGCTTTACCTACCAGCAGGTGGCAGTTTTGCCAATTATAGGCATCGCCCAAGGGACCCTGACCATGACCGGTCAGAACTTCGGAGCTGGCAAGATCAGGCGGGTGAAGTCATTGATTAAAAAATCCCTGCTGTTCTGCATGGGTCTGATGTGCGCCTTTGCGCTGGTGATGATCCTCGGACGGGGAGCCTTTGTCCGGGTGTTCAGCGACTTGCCCGAGGTCATTCGCATCGGTCGAACCATGCTACTGATCTTTGCCGTTGGCTTTCCCTTCCTGGCAGCCCGCTTCATCCTCTCCAGCTTCTTTCAGGGTTTGGGCAAGGGTTTTGCCGCCTTCCTGATCAATTTCTCCTATATTCTTATCTTTGCCATGCCCCTGGCCCTGCTCCTGTCCCGGCTGATCGGCATCGAAGGGATCTGGATTGGGATCGTTGCGGGCAATCTGCTCAGTTCTGTATTGGGAGCTGGCTGGGCGGGGATAACGGGGCGCAGGCTGGAGAGTGGGATCGAGGAACCGCAACCTATCATAATCAGAGCGCAGCCATAAAGGAACCAGCCCGCCCCGCACCCTCGAGCAGCTCGATCAGGTCTTTTATTTTCGGCACGAACCGCCGGGAAACGAAACGCCCCACGCCGTTGTCCATAGCCGATACCTTGAACTCCGCGTGACCGGGAACCAGCTGATCCTGACGGGATCGGTAGTACTCCTGGGCTGCGGAAGAACGAAGGATCAGTCCGTCGGTGGACCAGTTCAACTTCGTCAGTCCGTGAGCCACGGCTTCCCGGATCTGCTCTTCCGACAATCCGGAGGATCCATGCAGCACAATCCCGATCTTGCGTCCGGTTAGCCGTTCCAGCAGGGAGGCGGTGGAAGATATGTTCTCCGGCCGGAAGCCGGGATAGCCCTCCTTGCTGAATCCGTGACGATTTCCCAGACCCGGGGCAAACAGAGCCACGTAGCCGGAGTGCCTGCACTCGACGCCCATAATCAGGGATTCTATCTCCTCTGGGGTTGTAAGTCCCACGTCCAATCCGGCCTCCATCTCCAGGGTGAGTGGCCGGCCCACGGATTCGGCGGCTTCGATGAGGGAGCAAAGCATCTCGATATTCTGCTCAGCGGTTAGCTTCGAGGCATCCAGGGAGACGGTGGTCGGACTTAGCCGCACCAGCATGTCGTCCACCTGGAAGGCATACCCTTTGATTGCCTCGGTCAAGATCTCCCGGGTCCGCGGCCCTCGGATATGATCGGTGTGCAACACTACAGGTACCTGGTGGAACTCCTTCGAGTTCGCGAGCAGATTGATATGGGCGTAGTATACGGCGAGTCCTCGCAGGGCATCGTCCGCTCCAAAGCTGATGCCCTCCAGCTGCCAGAGGCTGGTCTGGATCACGATCGCTGCGTCCAGTTCCTTGGCAGCAGCAAGGCAATCGTATATCGCTGCCGGGCTGTCCGCGTTTACCGCCAGAAGGGCGTACTTCTCCTGGAGGCAATGGCTTACCAGCTTCCTGGCTTGCAGGGGTGACAACAACATTCGATATTCCTCCCCTTCTACTCCGGCTGAATACTGACCTTGATGGCACGGCCCGATTGGATGTGTTCGAAAGCCTCCAGGAAATCCTTCAGAGCCACCCGATGGGTGATAATCTTGCTGGATGGCAGCGTGCCGCTGACGATCAAGCGCAAGGCGGCGGTAAAATCATCGATCTTAGAGGAAAAAGATCCGGTCAGGACCAGTTCCCTGTAATGGATGAGATTGGTGTTGAGGTTGGCGTAGGGATTAGACTTGGGCAGTCCCCCGAAGAACTCGATGCGGGCCATTTTCCCGGCCATTTCCAGGGCGTCGACCTGAGCTTGAGCTGCGGCGCAAGCCACGATGACCACATCCGGACCCAGTCCGTCGTTCAAGGTCTGAGCCGTTTTTATATGGTTACCCTGCTCGGATACCGGAACGTAGGAATGGAAGCCGAACTGCTCCGCCAGCTCCAGCCGCTTTTGGGAAACGTCCATCAAGCAAACATGATTGGCTCCCTCGATCTTCGAAACCACGCCGTGGAGCAGTCCGATGGGACCGGCGCCGATAACCACCACCGTATCCTTGATACCGATGTTCAACCTGCCATGGGCGTTGAGCACACAGCCCAGCGGTTCGCTCAGCGCCGCCTCCTCGAAGCTGATATGTTCGGGAATGCGGATTAGCTGTCTGTTGTCCAGCGCCTGCTTCGGCACCCTCATGTACTCGGCAAACGCACCGTCGTGCTGGTAGGCCATGGTGCTGCGGGTTTCACAGAGATTGGCCCTGCCCTTTTTGCAGTACACACAGGTACCGCAGGGAATCACCACGTACATGATGATCCGATCGCCGACCTTCACGCCGGCCTCCCCATGCTCGAGCTCCACCACGGTTCCGGAAAGCTCATGCCCGAGCACTCTTGGGGGCTGTATTTTTGCGTCCCCGTGCTTATAGGTGCGAAGATCCACACCGCAGATATTGCAGGCTCCGATCTTCAACAGGGCTTCCCCCTTCCCCGTTTTTGGTACAGGAATGTCCTGTACCGCTATGTTTTGGGGTCCCCCAAGATAGACTGCTGCTTTCATCCTCTCTCCTCGCACGCTTGCATAACCTTGTTGTAACGGATCCCTGAAGTCTCCGAGTCGGCTGAACGCGGCTATCCGCCCATGAGCGGCGGGAACAGGCTCAACCTGTCACCGTTGTCGAGCTCCTGCTCCAGACCCTTCGGAAGCTGGCTCCACCCTTTGCCGTTCACCACGATCATGGTCGAACCATCGGGCAGAGCCAAGTCGTAGCGGTCGTTCAACTGCTGCAGTACATCCCGCACTGTTGCTCCGGCAGCCAAGGTGAGCTCCTCCTGCTTCTTTCCTGTTCTTTCCCTGAAATTGACCATGTACCTGATCACGATGCGGATGGCTCCGGAGGGATCACTCATGTTACAGATTCAACAGCTCCGGCAGACCACAGGCGGCCAGGGTTTCCTCTTTGACCTGGCCATCCTCATCCCAGCCGCGCTCGTTATAATACTCATCCAGCATGATGTTGTACATTTCGAAGGTGACTACCTTACCCTTGCAGGGTCCGGTTTGGACCGGATCCTTCATGATCCGCTCGGGCAGCTGGTCGTCATCCCGCCTGATTCCCTCTCGGTTCAGGATTACCCGCTCCAAGTTGTAGATCCTTTCGCCGATCTCGAGGAGCGCAGGTGTGAAATCGTAGCCGGTAACCGCTTCCAGTACGTTGCCTTTGGGGTTATCCGTGAAGCCCATGGAGCTGCGGGCTACGGTGCACACTCCCGTGCTGTCCACATAGCCCCGGTTGTCCTGAATCGTCTTTACCAGTTTTCCCTTGCCCTCTACCGCAAACCTGTCGTACTCCTTGGAGATAAGCTCGTGCCGAACGGTCCAGCCGCCCACGTTGTGGCAGGCTCCGCGACTGGCCGTCCCGAAGGTCAGCGCCTTGCCGTGGAAACCCCGAGGATCGTAGGCGGCAAAGGGTAATCCCTTCACCGCAATGATGTAGGGACGCCACTGCGGATGTTTTTCGGCAACGATCTTCATGCCGTCAGCCAGAAGCGCCCCGATGCCCCGCCTAGCGGCGATCATGCGGATCAGATCGATCATGGCCTGCCCGTTTCCGAAACGGGCTTCGATACCGCCGGTATCCTCCTTGGAGATCAATCCTTTTTCGAACAACTCCATAGTCAAAGCAACCGCGTTTCCCGTGGAGATGGTATCGATACCCAGCTCATCGCAGAGCTCCGCGGCCTGAACGATGGCGGCGAAATCATCCACCCCACAGTTGGGCCCCAGCATCACGACGGTCTCGTACTCGGTTCTGGCCCTGGCACCGGAAAAGGGGCCCTCCTTGACCCGGTTGACCTGACCGCAGGCAATCGTACACATGTAGCAGGCGGAGTTCTTCTCCTTGTAGTGCTCGACCATGGCATGGGCGTCCACCTTGTCGGCTCCCTCGAAGTAGGAACTCTGGAAGTTTCGTGTCGGGATGCAACCGAGCTCATTCAGCACTTCGACAAACTGCGCGGTACCGTACTCGGTATGGGAAGCACGGCTATCCTTGAGCATGGCCACCCCTTCTCGAAAGATCCGTTGAACCTCATGCGGATCAGCGACCGGAATCGTTCCCGTGCCCTGAATCACGATCCCCTTCAACTTCTTGGACCCCATGACCGCTCCGGCACCGCCGCGGCCGAAGAAACGGGCATCCACATTGATACAGGCCAGATGAACCAGCTTTTCGCCAGCCGGTCCGATGGTCAGGGCCGAGGCCGGCCCGATTTCCAGAGTTTGCTTCAACGCTTTCTGAGCAGCACTATTGTTGAAACCCACGAGACGATCAGCCGCGTGAAAGCTGACCTTCTCATCCACAATGCTCACATAGATCCAGTCCTTCGAGCTGCCCTCGATGATCAATCCGTCGAAGCCGCACCTTTTCAGATAGGGTCCGAATTGTCCGCTGCTGTTGGCGCAGAGGTAGATCCCCGTGTTGGGAGATTTGGTAGCCAGCTGAAACTTCGGCGTAGAGGGCAGGCGCAGGCCGGTAAGAGGACCTGTCATGAAGATCAGCTTGTTCTCCTCCCCAAGGGGTCGTACCTGCGGACCGATCTCCTCGTAGTAGTACTTGGCCGCCAGGCCGCGTCCGCCCAGTAGCTTGAGCAGATCGAGCTCCTTCAGCGGCTCCTGGCTCGAGGTGCGAGTGCTCAGGTTGATGCGCAGAATCCTGCCCAGATACCCTCCGTTGAATCTCATCTATGGTTCCTCTAGTTAGACACGGTATTAGTGGACTTCCCGTCCACCGGTGATGTTGAACGCCTGACCCGTACAGTAGTCCCCGCTTACCGTGAGAAAGTGCACAAAGGAAACGACATCCTCGATTTCGGTAAGTCGGCCCAAGGGGATCTTGGCCGTGAATTTCTTCTTCACCTCCTCCAGCGGCATACCCAAGTTCTTCGTGTAGGCCGAGCTGACCTGCTCCCAGACTCCGGTAGCCTGGACGATGCCCGGACAGACGCAGTTCACTTTTATATTTTTGTCCGCCAGCTCGAAGGCCAGCGCGTGGGTCAGGGAGATAATCGCGCCTTTGGCCGCCGAATAGTGGGCCATCAGAGCGGAGCCGGTCTTGCCCGACTTGGAGGAGAAATTGATGATGCGCCCGTCCTCCAGAGATTGCATGCTAATGACCGCACCCTGAATGCAGTACAGGGTCCCGTGGACGTTCACCCTCATCATCCGATCCATCTGCTCGGGGGTGATCTCCTGAAAGGGCCGCTGGTCGACCAGGCCCGCATTGTTTACCAGGCAGTACACCGGACCCAGGTCACCCTGGATCTTCGCGAAACAGGCCAGCACCGCCTCACGATCTGTGATGTCAACGACATAGGATCGCAGCTCCCCGGCCGCCGACAATTTTTCAGCTTCTTCCTGCACCGCCGGATTGACATCGATCATGGCGACTTTAGCGCCATCCTCCGCGTATCGTTTGGCCAGAGCCAGTCCGATACTCCGGGCCGCTCCGGTAACGACACAGACTTTGTCTCGCAAATCAACGCTCATTACTTCTGTTCCTTAGGTATTCGATTCTTCCCGTATTCAAATCTTCCGTATCCTGCTCGGTCACCGCGCTGCCCTTTCAGCCCATGAGCAGGCCGCCGCTCACATTCACGGTGGTGCCGGTCATGTAGCTGGCCCGGTCCGAAGCCAGAAACACGATCACATCCGCGACTTCTTCGATCTCCCCGAAGCGCCTAAGCGGGATCGTGCCGAGGTACTTGTCACGGTTTGCCTCGAAACGTTCGGCGGTCATCTTGGTTATCATCAATCCCGGGGCCACGGCATTGACGGCGATCCCGGCTTGAGCCACCTCCCTGGCCAGAGAAACCGTGAAGGAGATGATCCCCCCCTTGCTGGCGTCGTAATGGGCCCGGCCCGAACTGGATCCGAGGTAGGCAGCAGCCGAAGACACGTTGACGATTCTTCCTGATTTTTCCAGATGCAGCAGGCGCCTGACCATCTCCTGACAGGTAAAAAAAGTTCCGCTCAGGTTGGTTCGGAGGGTTTGCTCCCAATCCTCCTCGGAAGTATCTTTCACATACGAGCTGGGACAGGCGGCGGCATTGTTCACCAGGATATCCACGGTGGAAAACCGCTCTTCTACCTCATCGAACATGCGGGCAACCTGATTCTTGTCCGCCACGCTGCCCTCCACGGTCATGGCCTCAACGCCGCAGGCGGCAGTGATTTCCGCGACCAGCTCTTCGGCGATGTGGGCATTTCTGCGATAGTTGACTGCTACACGCGCCCCCTCCGCAGCCAGGGCCCGGCAAACGGCCGCCCCCAGCCCCTGGGAGCCGCCGGTAACCAGCGCGGTTTTGCCTTTCAGATGCAGATCCATCGGACCTCCAACGCGCTTCTCCTTTTTTGAATCCTGGCATGTGGTGATCGGCGGCTTCGGGGATAACCGCCACATGACCAGCAGCCCTCTATCGCCCTATCCTCTGCAGATCCTGGAATATCCCCCGCACCTTGTCGAACAATTCGGAATAATAGCGAACGTAACCCTCATAGATGCTGTGGTTCTCCGGGTTCGGCGAATACACCTCTGTCTCCCGGACAAATCGCCGGCAGGCCATTTTCATATCCTCGTAAACGCCCACGGCATGACCGGCGATGATGATGTCTCCAAGCAGGGCAAAATCCTCGCGGCTCAGCCTGGCGTATTTCAACCCCATGACGTCGCTTTTGATCTGATTCCAAAGATCCGATCGGGCTCCGCCGCCGATGATTCTGACCTCTTCGAGGGACAGATCCGGATAGGTCTTCTTCATCACGTTGAGCACACAGGCGTATTCGTAGGCAAAACTCTCCAGCAGGGCTCTGTAAAAGTGGGGGCGCTTGTGACTCCAGGTGTGTCCAATCCACATACCCCGGATATCCGGATCGCTGGGGAAGCCGCGGCCCCCCAGCAGGCCAAGGGCCAGCAGCCCCTCCGATCCCGGCGGCACCGCATCCGCTTGCTTTCTTTGAAGCGTCGCCACCACCCGCTGTGTTCCCGTCATGATTATCCCTAGCATAGAAGATCCTCTCCGATGCGTCAACATGAATGTGGATTATTTTTGTCATTAAGTGATTTTAGCTGCTAATTTCATAGTTTTATTTAAAATAATTATGGACTTTTCTGGCAATGCAGTCTACAATTCATTCGATAGGATAGGAGAATGCTGCCCTACGAACGCCAGGAGCTGATCCTGGAGGCCCTGAACAAAGAGCGCTTTTTGAAGATCAAGGAGCTGCTCGATCTCACCAACAGTTCTCTCACCACGCTCCGTCGAGATATCAACTACCTGTCGGAAAGCGGAAAAATCCGCAAATCCAGGGGCGGCATACTCCTGGTCGAACAGCGGGAGCGGGAAGAGGCCAGTTTTCTATATCGAGATCGAGAAAAACTGTATAAAACAGAGAAGGAAAGAATCGGCAGGGCGGCTCAACGGTACATCGAAGATCGGGATTTCATCTTTCTCCTCAACGGAACCACCACCATATCGGTGGCCAGGAATCTGTTCTCGGACAAGCAGATTACAATCATCACCAATGGAATCGATATTGTATCGGCTTTGCGGGATAGACCAAACGTGGAGGTGATTCTGTTAGGCGGAATTGTTGATTACCCGAACTACGTCATGACCGGCCCCATGGTGTTGAAGGAGCTCGATGATCTGCATGCCACCAAGCTGATTTCGGGAGCGGGAGGCATCACCGAGGAAAAGGGGATTACGATCTATCCGTATATGGTGTCGGCCTACTACCAGAAGATCGTCGACATGGTCGAGCGCGTCATCATCGTAGCCGATCATTCCAAGTTCGGCAGAAACGCTCTGGTTCAGGCTACAGCATTGGACAACGTTGACACCATCATTACCGACGAGGCGGTTCCGGAAAAATATCTCCAGCTTTTGAGGCAGAAGCAGATTGAGACCATCATATCCTGATACTCCACGCAGGATGTGTGAATTTCTGTAAGCGACGGCAATAAAGACTGCAGGACGAAGGCTATGGAAACCATGCGGGCGGTTATCTACCACGCTAAACAGGACGTCAGGGTGGAACATATACCGATTCCATCCTGCGGCACAGACGAGATTCGAGTGAAAATAGACGCCTGCGCCGTTTGTGGATCGGATTTCAAAACATTCAACAGCGGAAATCCCAGAATGAAACCGCCGGTCACCATGGGGCACGAGTTCAGCGGTGTAGTGGAGACGGTGGGGCGAGAGGTACGGGGAATATCCGTCGGTGAGCGCATTGTAATGGCCACCTCGGTATCCTGCGGACAGTGCGTGTACTGCCTTCGAGGATGGAACAACCTCTGCCTCAATCTGAAGCCCATGGGATTTCACTTTCCGGGGGGAATGGCCGAGTACATGATCGTCCCGGCTGGGGCGATACGCAACGGGCACGTAGTCAAGGTTCCCCCTGGTCTTGCCCCCGAACACGCAGCCCTGGCTGAACCGGTCAGCTGCGCTGTCAATTGTGTCGAGAACTGCCGGATCACGGCGCAGGATACGGTCGTCGTCGTCGGGGCAGGTCCTCTGGGAATCATGAACCTCTTCGTAGCCCGAGAGTACGGGGCAACGAAGACGATTCTCGCCCAGCGGGAAGGTAGGCGACTGGAAGCGGCGAGGCAATTCAGCTGCCACAGACTGGTGAACACGACCAAGGAGGATCTCGTAGAGATCGTGAAAGCTGAGACCGGCGGCCTGGGTGCTGACTGTGTAATCGTGGCCGCACCCTCGGCAGCGGCTCAGGAACAGGCGATCGATCTGGTGCGAAAAAAGGGAAGGGTCTGCCTGTTCGCCTCCCTGCCGGTCGGAACCAATATGCTCAACCTCGACAGTCGGAAGATTCACTATAATGAGCTGAACGTTCTCGGAACCAGTGATTCCACGGCCGGACAGGTGGCCAAGGCGATCGAGATACTGCAGCAGCCGTCTTTTCCAAAAGACAAACTGGCCACCCATAGACTACCTCTGGAGGATATTGATGAGGCCTTTTCGATCATGCAATCCCGGGAGGGATTGCGGGTGGTGCTGATACCCTGAAGAATCTACGGAGGTTGCAATGACCCATCGTGAGCGGGTTCTCCGTACATTGGAACACGCAGAACCCGACCGGGTCCCTCTGGACCTGGGAAGCGTTGGCAGTCTTATTGTGGATCCGTTGTACTTCGAGGTAAAGAAGCTGCTGGGCATCCACGAGGACATCGCTCCCTATCGCAGTGGAAGCACGGCGAACTACTATGACGAGAGAATCCTCGAAGCCCTCGACGTCGACTTCCGTCACCTCTGGCTTACCTCTGCCGACAAGCCGAAAGCAAAGAGAAATCCCGACGGCACGGTGCGGGACGAATGGGGAATCCTCTGGAGCTCCGAAGGGTCATATCCCGTTCACTTTCCCTTGAAGGGGGCAACGGAAAACGACATCGCTTCCTTTAACTGGCCACTGCCCGAGGGGCGGTGGGATCTAACTGGCCTAAAAGAACGGGCAGAGAGATTATCCAGAGATACAGATTACGCCCTCGTGGCCAAAGCGGTTTTCGGCGGCGGCGGCATCCTGGAGAGATGCTACTATTTGAGATCCATAGAGGAGCTCCTTGTCGATATGAGGTTGAGAGAGCAGATCGCCCGCTTCATCATAGATCGGGTCGTGGAGGTGGAAATCGCCCTCTGGGACATGTATCTCGATGCAGTCGGTCCCTACATTCATGTGGTGCAGCGTGCCTCGGATCTTGGAACACAGGCGAGCCTGTTGCTGTCCCCTGAGCTGTACCGGGCTTTCCTCAAGCCGGCGGAGGAGCGGGTATTCCATTTCATCAAGGGCAAAGCTCCTCAGGCAAAACTATGGTTTCACAGCTGCGGAGCTGTCTCCGAGCTCATCGAGGATTTCATCGACATCGGTGTAGAGATTCTGAATCCTGTCCAGCCCCTGGCCGCAGGCATGGATTCCTTCCAGCTCAAGAAGAGGTTTGGAACGCGGATATGCTTTCATGGAGGAATCGACATCCAGAGGGCCATGCCCGGCACGCTGGAGGATGTCCGTCGGGAGGTAAATACCCGACTTCGGGCTTTCGGTCCCGGTGGCGGTTATATCCTGGCGCCGGTGAATCACCTGCAAGCTGATACCCCGGCGGAGAATGTGCTCGCCCTGTACCGCTACGCGAGGGAAGCGGGGCGCTATCCGCTTCCCTCGCTGACGAACAGCAGCAGATAAACACCCAATACCCGGTAGACCTCTGCGGCTGACTGGAAGATGAGGATCTGGGTGCGCCTAAGATTCAACCGCAGCTGCTCCAGCTCCAGGGTGGTGCGCCGTCCCCGTTGAAAGAGAAGCTCTCCCTCCTGCAGTGCTACTCTGTCCCGCTCCCCCTGGATTTGGGCGCTGGCCAGGGCCTGATCGACAAGAGCGATGTTCTGCTGTTGCAGTGACTTCTCCATATCCGCGGCATAGCTCTCCGCAGCGATTTCCATGCGCTTGATCTCAATGTCCTGCCGCAGGTCTTCCCGCTCATCCTGTTTCAACTGATTCGGGGAGAAACTCAAGCTCATGTTCACGCTGTGAGACTCGGGAAACTCATAAGGAAAGGTAACGGCTGTGGAGAGATTCAGATCCGGGCGCCAGCCACGAGTGGCCTTCAGCTCCGCCTCCAGGGCGGCCAGATCGAGTTGCAGGACTTCCAGTTTCTCGGTAACCGGTGCAATATCTTCAAAGCCTTCCACCTTGGCCCTGCGTGCCTCAACCAAATCCAGCAGATCATCGAAGGAAAGGGGCGACACGGCAATCCGCTCCTCGCTCGGAGCGAACAGCAACTGCAGGGTTCGCCAGTCGCTCAGGTAGCGCTGCTCACTGTTGAACATATCTTCACGCGCCTCAATAAGATCGACCAGCTGGTCCTGGACGTCCTGAAACGAGGTCTCTCCCACCTCCTGCCGCCGCCGGGCAAGCTCGTACTTCTTCTGTTCCAGCTCCTCCGTACTGCGGATCAGCTCCCGCTCCATATCCCGAACCAGCAGGTTCAGGCCGGCCCGCTCCGCATCCAGAAAGATCCTGCGCTTCAGATAGCGCTCCCGCACGAGGGCGCTCTCGAGGTCCTTCTCTTCGGAGTAGGTCTGCCGTTTAGGGGCAAGAGGTTTCACGGAGAGTGACACCTCTTCGCCAAGCTGCCATGCATCATCGACAGAGACCTCTCCCCCGAAGGAGAGCTGGGGGAACACTGGCAGGGAAAGACTCGATTGTCCGGACCAACCGCCACCTCCGACACCCCCTGTTGTGTAACCGCCGCCAACCGACAGTGTGGAGTCCATCAGTTCCGGTTCTCCGATCAACTCCTCCCGGGCACGTTCTACGCTCCGGGCTGCTTTGAAAATCTCCAGGTTGCGAGACTGGGCCCGCCGGGCGATTTCCTGGACCGACAAGGTCAGTGTCGGAGGTTGATCGTCGCTCCTTTGCTCTTGAGCGGGAAGCCGGGTCAATCCCACAGCAAGGATCGTACATGCCAGGGTAAACGCCGGGGCTACGCGTTTCATGCTGCTCCCTCCGTCGTTCCCGCGGTTTCGCTGCGGGGTTTGACATTCATCAGACTCAGGATGCTCGGAACCATAAAGAGGGTGAAGAGGGTGGAAATCACCAATCCCCCGGACACGGCGATACCCAGGGGCTGCACGATGTTGGAGCCTTCGCCCATGCCTATGGCGATCGGCAGCATGCCGAACACCGTGGTCAGCATGGTCATCACGATCGCTGTGAAGCGCAGACCCGCGGTTTCCACAAGGGCGTCGATCCTGTCAGCGTGCTTTGGCAGGATCTTGAGATAGAAGTCGATCATGATGATGGCGTTATTCACCACGATTCCTCCCAGAAGGATCGTACCCAGCATGGAGTTCAGACTCAGCGTCGATTTGAACACATAAAGGCTGAGCACAACCCCGATGAATCCCAAGGGCACGGTCACCAGGATCACCAGGGGGATACGCAGGGAGTTGAACTGAAAGGCAAGGAGGAGATAGATCAGCGCCACCGCTGCACCGAGGGCTACGAACAGCGAGCGGATGGCTTTGTCCAGCTCCTCCTGAGGATTGTCGAAGGTGAGCGAGTAGCCGCTGGGAAGCACGAGTTTTTCTTCCAGCAGCTCCCGCACCTGTTGTTCGTATTCGGCCCGACGAGCGGCTGCCGTGCCCGGGCTCATGCGGGCATAGAGCCGGAAGATCCTCTCCCCGTTCTCCGAAGCGATGCCAGCCACCCCCGTAGACTCCTGGAAATCGAAGAAGTGCTTCAGCGGCACGGTCCTCTGCCGGTAGGGAAGCAGAAAGTTTTCCAGCTTTTGCCGGCCCTCGATCTCGGATTCCGGGTAGACCGCCGCCACGGAGACGGTTTGGCGATTTTCTTCAAATTCCACCGCAGCGGTGCCCCCGAGAATTTTGCGTATCAGGGTGAGCAGACTCCGCTCGCTGAACTCCGGTGATCCCTCCAACGCCTCCTCTCGGGCCGTAAGCGTAAGCTCGTCGGAGAAATTGGTCGAGGGATCGGTGAAAGCCCATCCATACAGATCCGTCTCGTTGACCAGATCCCGCACTCGCTCCAGAATGGTGACGGTTTCGGCCGGATCCTCACCGTGCACGCTGATCTGCAGATCCATGGTCCGGGGCAGAGGCAGCTGGGCCGGGTCCCACATCATTACATTGTAGTACCACTCATTGTCGGACACGAACTCCTTCTGCAGATCCGCCAAGACCTCCGTGGCCACCGAGGAGGAGCTAAGGTTTACGTAGTAGAGGTTGAAGCGCCCCGACACGTCGGCGTAGGAACTGACCAGATTCTCTCCAACGGTCTCTTTGATGCGCTCATCCAGAACGGGTATCACCTCCTCGATGATCTGGGTCCGATCGTTGATCTCGGAACTGCGGAAGAACAGCACGATGCGGTCGCTCAACGGCGCCGCAATGATCTCTCTGGGGATCAACGGCAAAACCTTGAGCACCAAGAAGGCCAGAAGCCCGAAGGAGAAGACCATGAACAGCAAGGAAGCCCAGCGGCGGCGAAGCAGAGCGCCCAGCACGGTCTTGTACAGATTCTTGAAGAACTCCACCATGGGCACCGAGAGCCACTGCAGGCCGTGGAGCCGGACTATCCCACCGCTGTCAGCATCGCTCCCAAGCCCCGGATGGCGCTTTCGCTTAATGCTGTAGAACTGGAAAGCCACGATAGGGATAAGCGTCAAAGCCGCGAACATCGCGATGAGCAGGGCGAAGACCACGGTGCGTGACTGGTCACCGAGGATCGCGTTGGTCAGCGGTGCGGTAAGGGAGATGGGCAGAAACACCAGTACCGTCGTCAGGGTGGAGGCGATCACCGGCGCCCGAACCTGATCCACAGCACGAATGACCAGATCCCGCAGATGACTGTTATCCCGGATCGGCGCCTCCTCCATGCGGAAGCGATGGATGTTTTCGATCACGACGATGGAGGAGTCGATGACCATGCCCACGGCCAGGGCGATACCTCCCAGGGAAATCAGATTCAGGCTGACCTTGAAGAAGTACATGAGAATGAAACTCAACACCAGGGTCACGGGCAGGGAAATTCCGATCAACAGGGTGTTACGCAGCTGCCCAAGTCCGAATAGCACCACCAGCATGGCCAGGGTGGCACCCAGGAGAGCGGCCCGCACCACGTTGCGGATTGCGCGGTTGATGTATTCCGCCGGATCAATATACATCTGGAACACCGTATCATCGGGGAGGAGCCCCTGGGCCCTGGCCTCCTCCAGAACCCTCTGAACGTCTTCGGACATCTTACGCACGTTCCCCCCGTCGATCGGAGCGGCGGTGATGCGGATCCCCCGGGTACCGTTCATGATCACGGTCCGGGAAGGAAGGGTATAGCGGGTGGAGATATCGGCGACATCCTGCAGCCGGATGGCGACATTTCCACTCTGGGCTATGACGATCCTGCCGATATCGAACACAGAATCGATCCCTCGGCGGAAACGCACGCTGTAGGAGGTATCCCCCTGTTCTAGACGACCGACGGACTCCGGTCGGTATCCCACCAGCATGGCGGACTCCACGTCCTGAATATCCAGCCCATAGGCCAGCATGTCCGCCTGGCGGAGGAGCACTTCCACTTCCAGATCTTCCACCCGATAGATGTCCACACTCTCGGCATCCTCCACTGCGCTCATCATCGGCCGGACTGCGGAGTCCAGAATTTTGTACAGCTCCTCCGGGCTGGTGCTAGCCGAAGTGATACCGACGATCAGAAATCCCGCATTCTCGCCGGAGAAGAAGCCCACCCGATAGTTGTCACGATAGTCCGAGGGAAGCAGGTTGGAGATACTGGTCATAGCCGTATCCACATCCGCCCTGGCGGCTTCAGGATCCGTGTTCCACTCGAAGGTCAGGGTGAAGCTGCTGCGGTCATTCTCATATTCCACCTCCAGCATATCCACGCCATCCACGGCGAGCAGCCGGGCTTCGATTTCCTCCGCAAATTCCCCGGAAAAGTCGATAGCGGAAATACCCGTATGGTTGATGTTCACCCGTACCCGGGGCCTCTGGGTCTGGGGGTACAGTTGGATGGGTAGCTCCGTCACCAGAAAGATCCCGGCGGCGCAGAGCAGCAAGGTGAGAAGGATCACCCCGGTTGTCTTGCGAAATATCGCGTTCAGCATAGCCGAGTCTTTCGCCTTACCGCCCGGAAGAGCCGGCGGCCGGCGTACGGGCATCCGGCGTACGGGCATCCGGCGCTCCGGGGGCCGGTGCTCCTTCTCGCTCCCTTCCGGTCAGGCGTCTGAGGTATCGCTCCCCTGGCCTCAGCCCCTCACGTATCAACACCAGGTCCCCGAACACCGGTCCAAGGGTGACCTCCCTTGCCTCCAGAACCTGAGCGTCGGTCACCATCCAGAGGAAGAACTTGCCGTAGCGGCGGACAACCACGTCCCGGGGAACGAACAGTCCCCGAACCCGATCGATGGGCAGATCGATGAGCACGAACTCCCCTATGCTCACCCTCTGGCTGTTGGGAAACTGAAAGGCGAGCTCGAACAAGCCGGTAGAGTAATCCGGCTCCGCAGAGCGGCTTAGCAGAATCCCCGAGATCGCGTTACCACCGGCTGTCCGACCCGTGACCGACTGTCCTACGTCGATTCTGAAGGCATCCTTATCGCTCACGTTCGCCTCCAGCAGGTAGCCCTCGGTACCCAATATCACGACGGCGGACTCCCCTGCATTGACCTCTGCTTCCGCCTGAACCAGCACCTCAGAAACCCGTCCGGAGATCCGGGCGTTGAGGGGAACCGGTTTGTAGAGATCCATCACATCGTCCTTGCGTTTGATGCTGAGAAGCTCCTGCCCGACCTGGACGAGCTGTCCCTCCCGTACGAAAACGGCCTGAACATAACCGCCGGTGGAGATCTTGTGAACGATCCGGCTCTGAGGCTCCAGCCTTCCACCCACTGTGATGCTGTGGAACTGTTCGCTGACCTGGGCTGCGGCAATGGGCGAGGCACCAGCAGCTCCGGACTGTCCCGGATTTCCGCCCGATCCGGCACCGCCACCAGGCCGGCCGCCTCCCTGCTGGGTTATCCCGCTGACCGCCGCCAGCAGCCCTGCGAGGATCACTGCGACGATTGCCACGTTCTTCATGCCCTGTCTCTCCATTCTGTCTGTGAGGCTCGAATCCTCGAATTTCTCAAGGTCCTGCCAAGTGCACCAGAAGTTTGCGATAATGCTAAAGATACTAAATAACCGTGGTTCAGAGGAAGTACAAACGTTGCCTAACTCCGCTTCTCCCGCGCAAAGCGCAGAGTACGGGTATCCTTCTCCGATCCGGTAGGAACCGTCAAGATTTCATACAGATCGGGGCGGCGGCTTCTGATCCAACGGGAGCCCGTGCTCATCTCCAGACGGCTCGCTTCAAGATAGGCTACGACCATGGCGTTTTCCGCCTTCCAGGTTTCTACCAGAATCTCACCGTACGGATCGAAGATCATGGCGTTCCCCGTCCGAATCTCATTGTCATCCAGACCGACACCGTTGGCATAGATCAGAAACATCCCATTGTCGTGAGCCCTGGAGGGAAGCCAGCGCATCAGCCAATCCCGCCCCTTTGGACCGCGAAACTCCGCTTCGATCGCGGCTGGATCCTTGTGCCGATCCGCCCACAACTTCGGATCGATCAGACCCATGCAGCGCGGGCTGGGGGAATCGCACCCGCCGGTTTGATGGGGTGCCAGGAGGATCTCCGCTCCCATGAGAGCGGTAATTCTTACATTTTCGAAAATATTGTTGTCATAACAGATCAAAACACCCACCCGTGCACCCTGGGGAATATCGAAAACGGTGTAGGTGCTGCCCGAATCCATGTGCTCGCTGATGAAGCAGTGAAGCTTCCTGTGCTGGGCGGTCTTCCCATCAGGCATGGCTACCACGTAAGTGTTGTAGAACTTACCCTCGCCGGATCGTTCAATGAGCCCCGCACCCAGGGTAAGCCCGAATTCTCGAGACAGGTCCAACAGTCTCTGCGTGGAGGGGCCGTCCGGAACAGGTTCGGCCAGGGCATCGATAGCCTCCCGGTTGAGTTTCCGCACATGCCAGTAACCAGTGATGCACATCTCTGGAAAAACGAGCAGCTGAACGCCCACGCCCGAAGCCTGTTCCGAAAACGAGCGGATCGTCTCGAGATTAGCCTGTTTGTCCCCTGCGGCGTGATTGAACTGTACAGCAGCGGCTTTTATGTCTTTCATACACTCGAGAATAGCAAATATTTGGGGTATGAGGGAAGGAAATGAATTGCACTTGCCCTTTCTGCCGCACGGTACCATGTTTTGTTCCGCATCTATCCAGTCAAAACGAAGGGAGACAGGGATGCCGCCGCGACTACGTGCACAACCTGGCCGCTCCGATCGAAACGAACAAATACTCCGTCGAAGAGTGGCTGCGGGCAGCCCGGAAGAGGATCAGCAACGGCGTCCAGATTATCGGCGGCTACTGCGGAATCGGACTAGAGTACATCGAGGCACTATCGGCTATAATGAAGTATGGGGTAGAACCATGAAGGTAGCAGCTATCAACGGGAGCTCCAGGATGGAGAAGGGATACACCGACATACTGGCACGGCCCTTTCTACAGGGGATGCGGGAAGCCGGAGCGGAAGTCGAGCTTTTTTACGCCAAGCGATTAATGATCAAACCCTGTACCGGGGAGTTTCACTGCTGGGATGAAAAGCCCGGAGAATGTTACCAACACGACGAGATGCAAACCCTGTATCCAAAGCTGCGCGAGGCGAACATTCTGGTTCTAGCAGTGCCCGTGTACATTCCCCTGCCGGGGGTGATGCAGAACCTGATAAACCGGCTCTGTCCCTTGCTCGAGCCAATTCTGGAAATCCGAGACGGCCGAACCCGGGCCCGACTGCGGTCCAACGTGCAAATCCAGAGGATCGTACTGGTGTCTACCGGCGGCTGGTGGGAAATCGGGAACTTCAACACGCTTGTTGGTATCGCGGCAGAGCTGGCTGAGACGATGGGCATCGAGTTTTCTGGGGCGCTGCTGCGTCCCCACGCCTATCTCATGATTCGCAAAGGAGAGCTAACCAAGAAGGGCGAAGAAATTCTCGATGCTGCCCGGAAAGCGGGTCAGGCTCTTGTACGGCACGGAAAAATCCCGGAAGATCTTTCCACATCCGTGAGTCGACCCCTCATTTCATCCGACGCATTTGTAAAGCTGTGGAATCGCCGCTACGGGGCGATGAACGATCAAACAGATACGTAACGCACCAAGCTCCAAAACCTGCCCAATCAGGACCACATAGCCGGTCCCGACGGCTCTTTCCTCTTTATCCACTCAACGGGATTGCCCCACTCAACGGCTTTCCAGGGCATGTTCTCCGGCTTCACCAGAGGATAGATCTCTTCAAAGTACGCCAACCTCTCCGGCCCGTTCATGGGTGTGAAGTTCTCCGCCACTGCCAGATCCGCCTCCAGCTCGGCCAGCGTTGAACAGCCGACGATTACCGTTGAAAGGGGAAGCGACAGAGCGTAGCGCAGAGCCCGATCCGCCGTGGCCGCCAGCTTCTTGTACGCGAAGATCTTCATCCCGATCACGCCGACTCCCTTGGAGGCCGCTACCGGAAGGAACTCCTCGGCGAAGCTGAAGAGAAAATGATCCAGGGCGGATACGGCCACCAAAGCCGTGTCAAAGGGGTAGCGCCGCAACGCCTCGACCAGAACCTGAGGATCCGTGTGGCCGCTGATGCTTATATTTCGCACCAGCCCCTCCTCCTTTGCTTCAATGGCCACCTGCAGGGCGCCGTCCATCATGGCATCCAGGCGTTCGAAGCTGAACAGGTTGTGCAGGCGCCATTCATCCACGTAGCCGGTCTGAAGCCGCTCGAGGCTGTCTGACAGCTGCTGGCGCGCCTCCTCCCGACCTGTCGCCCAGACCTTAGTGGCGATCCACATCTCCTTGCGGCGGTGTTTCGCCACCAGCCCCACCCGCTGTTCCGACTGCCCCGCGGAATACATCCAGGCGGTGTCGAAATAACGAATACCTCGATCAATGGCCGTGTTGAGAATTTCTACAGCCTGGCTCTCATTGCAGCCCTCCTCATCCACGATGCGTTGAGCACCAAAACTGAGGATGGGAAAGGACTGTCCGGTTTTTCCCAATATACGTTCTTCCATGATTGTTTACCTCTTTGATCAATATAAAGATATTGGATCGAGGTTTCCACCTTTGATAGGGCAGCGGACAGATCGTGTCAATTTGGATCGTTCTCGCCTCCGACGTGGCGACCGCTACCTGGCCCGCTGGGTGCCGGTGCCCTGAGCCTTATGGACTTTTATCTTCGTCTGGGGAACGATCGCGCGTGGAGCCGCCCGCATCGGAGGGTAGCTCCGTCCCTGTTCACAGCTCCTAGTAGTTCATGCCCATGCCGAAACCCATATGGCCCGGAGCGGTGTGCAGCATGTACAGCTTGGGTTCGAAGGTAACCTTGCCCTCGGCGATATTTCTTTCGGCCAGTTTGGCCGCGTGGTTGCTCGACACGCCCCGCAGCACCAACTGGATCACTCCGCCTCCGGCCAGAACACCGAGACTGGGCAGCAGATCCACGAAGCTTTGTTTCTTCCACTCATCCTCGATCGTCGCGAAGGAATCCTTGAAGTAATTCAACTGGTCGAACTGCAGCTCATCGGGCAGCAGGAAGTAAGCACCAAGCAGGATTCCGGTTCCCAACAGCAGATCCACACTCAGGAACAGGGCACCGCTGCCCGCATCGTCATTCATGAACTGTCCCAGGCCGGGGAGCATGAAGGACAAGGCCCTTGATTTGGCCACATAAGCGGCTTTCTGGTAGGCGATCGATACCTCGCCGAGCAGGTCCTTGGCCTCGCCTACGGTGAGCTCTCCCAGCACTTCATTCTCCTGGCCGGCCAGGACCGCCTCCAGCTCCTGCTGGAGTAGCTCCTCATCCATCCACATCATGGAACGATGATCCATGTCACGGGATTGCCGCGGAGAGCCGGCAAACAATGCGCCGGCGGTAACGGTAACGATCAACAGTGCAACAAGCCATCTCTTCATGGCAAAACCTCCTCGAAATGTGTTTCAGCTGCTTCGAGCTGTACCTATCAATATACCTATAGCCGCATGCAAAGGCCAAGCAGTGATCCTCTGTCCGAGCTTGACAGGCAGGCGGCAATGACCTCTAGTGATCTCTGGGATGAAATACAGGCCGATGCGCTTCGACCCGGATTACCGGCCTTTCGTGGCGCCCCAGTGCATATACATCGTACCCCTGGCCGCGGACCCATCCCGCTTCCAGGTGCTGATCCCGGCGAAACTTAAGAAACACCTCCTCGATCTGCTTATCCAGGACAGCCTACAAATCCGTCAATTTCAAGGATGCCCGCAAGAGGCGGCGGCAAACATCAAAGCTCAGCTCGGTCGCAGCTGCACCCAGGGGCCATCCCACTATTCGACCCGGACGAATCAACTGATCGTGGCGGGAACCGCGCTGGTTGTCCTGGGGATTATCAATTGGACTTTTCCCGATCCTCTACCGTTGGCTGACGAAATTCTCATGATAGGCGGCGGCGCCGGGGTGGGCATCGCTGGATACCTTACCCGTCGGCGGAATCTGCCTCTGCTTCGTGACAAGACGGCCAAGGCCGTTCAAGGCCTCGACCGGCTGGATTGCCGGGATGATCCCCTGCTCAGCCGTATCCACGAAGCGATCAAGGCTAAGAGTGCTCCCGACATCGGTCCCTCAAACAGAGAGCTTGTAGATGTCTTCGAGTTGGAGTCCCGCTGGCTGGTGGAACACCTCGACCTGCAGCGTCTCCTCGATGCCAAGATCTTCACCATTTCAGAGCTGGACTGCCTGCTCCAAGCCTTGGAAGGCGCCTTCCCCCTTTCCAGGTTTCTGAGTGTGGAGCGCAAGCTGCGACAGGATCCAACGGACGGGAAAGCCCGCAGAGCCCGGGACAAGATGGCGGAAAGCTACGGACTGTCGGGGGACGCGTTCACCGTGTATGCCGAGTTCTACCGTCTAGCACGGGAGATCATTTCCGAGAGTGGCCCGCGCAGCCAGCACAGAGAGGGTGAGGGGTAAGCCGAGTCGCATTTAACCGCGAATTTCTCCCGCCGCAACCTATAAAAAAGTTGGGACCGAGGGGGTTGGTAACATGCGTGAGGACAACCTTTGAACTGTGCAAAAGTCGCGCCCGTTTCCCCTCGATCGCCAACTGGGAGAAGTGGGATGCCATGAAACGTCGTGCGCCTCTGGCATAAATATATTTGCAACATCCATGCCAAGTTACGATAACCGGAGGATAAACTATTCCTCTATCGGATAAAGAATTATTGAGGGGCGGTTTTTCCGGCTGCCCTATATCCGTGTTCCTGGTTACAGAAAGGAAAGAATACAGCGTGCCAGTTACACTTTCGTCATCTGTTGGGGCCGGAAGGCAGGGAGCCGCTGCGGGCGTCTCTCGTGATTTTGTCGGTAAAGCGGGAATCACCGTGGCGAATCAGCTCCGGCAGGTCTCCGGCCATGCCCACCTTGTCCGCCTTGATGATCAGAACTCCAGAGATCCCCGGAAGTGACGAGACACGCTCCAAGGCCCGCTGGATGTCATCGATCTTTTTCACCAGATTGCAGGCCAAGGTTGCGGCGGCATCGGCCAGGGCGCCGGCGGGGGCGGCCACCGTGGCCAGGTCGCAGGCACCAAAGCTCAAGCTGTGGCCCATGAAGCTGGAGGAGGAACAGATCGCCAGGGGCATGCGCCTCGGATCGATCCGGAAGGCCAGTTTCCCGGTTAGCGGATGTTCTCCGGCGTACAGGGCGACGGTTACAACCTGCAGCGAGTCCAGGTACAAGTCACCACCGTTTTCCACGATGGCTTCCGCGGCACCGGCTGCCCGGGCCGCCTCGACGGCCAGCTGCGCCATGGTACCCGCCACCGCGGCCATCGGACCTACTCCTACTGCCGCTGAGGCGATCTGCATACGCCGGGCTACTTCCGGAGCCTCAGGCAGAAGCTGGAGCGGTTCCAGGGCCGTGGCAAATTCGGGATGCCTGCGGATGTAGGCTTCAAGGGTGCTGCGCTGCCTACGGATCTCCTGGATGATGATCCGCTGGTGACTGGAAGCAAAACGGAAATTGGCGCCCTTGTGCGAATAGCGCCGGTAGTGCCTCATGTTCCTGCATTCTGTCAAATCATTCTACGAAATGATAGAGATGCTCCCAGGGCATCGGAAACATCCTTGCCATTATTATCAAGGATTCCGATTTCCGCTAGGGCATCGGAAACATCCTTTCTCTTTTAATCGATGTTTCCGATATAAATTCTGAACCATGTTTTACCCGGAAAACAAGCTCAGAGCCTCGTGGGATTTCTTCGTCCTTGCGATCACCGTGCTCGGGGCGATCGTAATCCCTCTGTCGGTGGTCTTTGACTACTTCACCTCAGACACCGCGGCCTCCGTGCTGTTGATCACCCCGGCGGTATTCATCGCGGATATTCTCGTTCAGTTCAACACCGGATTCTACCGTCTGGGAAAGATCGTCACCAAACGCAGCAGCGTGGCCCTGCGATACCTGAAGCGCTGGTTCACGCTGGACCTGCTGGCCGCCCTTCCCATGGGGCTTGTATTCCGGATCTTCTTCCCCGCCGCGGGAACATTGTCACTTTTACTCACCCTGAATCCGCTCCTCAAGCTGATCCACTCGGGAACGACCCTGTACCGGATAGGCGGCACCCGCGTCAATCCGGCAATCTTGCGCCTCGTGCTGCTGATCTTTTGGATCCTGCTGGTCGCTCACCTGGTGTCCTGCGGCTGGATCCTGATTTCGAGCAATCCTGAAAACCTGACCCCGGTTCCGCTGTACATCCGGGCTTTCTATTGGACCATCACCACCCTGACCACCATCGGCTACGGGGACATCACGCCCACGGGATCAATGCAGACGATTTTCGTGATCTTTATCGAGCTTCTGGGAGCGGCGATGTACGGCATGATCATCGGTAACATCGCCAACCTGATCGCCAACATCAATGTGGCCAAATCCCAGTACAAGGACAAGCTCGACAAGATCAACGCCTTTCTCAACTATCGTAACATCCCCTACGACCTTCAGCGCAAGATCAACGACTACTACAACTATCTGTGGGAGAGCCGCCGGGGCTACGATGAGGCCGCGGTCATCCAGGATCTTCCGATTGCCCTGAAAACCACAGTGGCGCTGCAGATCAACCGGGAGATCATCGAGAAAGTTCCCTTGTTCCAGTCGGCCAGCGAGGACCTGATCCGCGAGATCGTGCTCAATCTCAAACCGGTCGTGTTCACACCGGGGGACACGATCGTTACGGCAGGGGAAGTGGGCTTTCAGATGTACTTCATCAGTCAGGGAAGCGTGGACGTTCTTTCCGCGGACGAGCATACGGTGTACGCCACACTCACGGCGGGGCAGTTTTTCGGAGAGATCGCCCTGCTGCTGTCCATGCCCCGAACGGCCACCATCCGCGCCCGGGAGTACTGCGATCTGTATCGACTCGACAAGGAGAACTTCGATCGGGTCATCCAGCGCTACCCGGATTTCGCCGAACGCATCAACGAGCTGGCGGAAAAGAGAAAGGCCGAAATCGAAGCGATTCAGCAGACCAAGGATCAGGAGACAAAGGAAAGGGACATACCCGAGGAGATCGAAGAAATCCAGGCCGAGCACACCGGCGGTGCCGTGACCCTGCGCTGGAACTGGGTCAAGGACCTGCGGCGCTACGAGGTGATCCGCCGGGATCCGAGGACCGGCAAGTGGGTCTACCTCGAGAAAAACGCCCTGGAACCGAACGTCACCGATCCCCAACCCGACACGGATCGTCCGACCCTGTACCGTATCCGGGCTATCAAGACTTCGGGACCCGGAGCCTGGAGCAAAACCTTGGCCGTCGAACCCGCTGCCGAAGAAGAATCTGAGACCGAATAGTCACCGCACTGCTTCGCTAGGGCACGGCCCACGAGGAACTTTAAAATTGCACCCGCGGGATCAGAAAATCGACGAACAGGCGCCGTAGGGACAGTTGGAGATACAGCTCAGGCATTCGACACACAGATCGCTGACGAAGACCACCTTCATCGTGTTTCGATCGGGAACGTGCAGGGCTTCGGTCGGGCAATGGGTGACGCAGTTGCCGCAGCCGGTGCAGAGCTGTTCGTCCCAGCGAACACCCTTGTGTGCCTCATCGATCTGGACGTTAAAGGTCTTGACGAAATCCATCCCCCGACGAATATCATCCTCCGTTCCCGTAACATCCAGGACCAGATATCCGTACTCCTCCGGAGTGACCTTGGCCCGGAAGATGTTGATCACCAGGTTGTAGTCCTTCACCAGGTGATAGACGATGGGTTTCTCGGTTTCACTCTTGGGAAAGTAGAGCATGAGCTTCTTGGTGATCACCGCCGCACCTCCCTGTTGTTCTGATCGACGATCTTCAGGCCCGCCATGCTCTGCTTGCGGGGAAGAGGCCGCAGAGGTTGGGAGAGCAGAAAATCTCCCCGTTTGATCTCATCCTTGAGAAGATGGGCGATTTCCAGCGCCTTGGAGTAGGAGGACATCGATCCGGTGGCAACCTTTTTGCCCTGGATCCTGACCTCTCCCTGTTTAAGCTCGGCGTAGCTGAGGCTGCAAATCACCTTGCCCGTCTTCTGCGGATAATCACGGGCGTAATCGATCACAGGCGCCAGGATATCCCTGTCCCGGACCGTGGTACGCCGGAGAATCTCTGGAGTCAGGATGGGTATAGGAATGCCAACTCCGACGGACAGGGACACCCCGTAGCCGATCAGACTGACCCCGCGCACGAACTCCGTCCTCATCTCCTTCATATTCCCGGTCAGGGCCAGCGTGCCCGCACCCTCGGTAGGCACATCGTTGGCTCCCCGTTCGCAGCTTGGGCTGTGCTGGGTTCCCTCGGAATATACGTGTCCCTGGGCACCGGCCAGCCAGACCTTGGTTCCGACACCGATGGTCTCGTACAGAGGATCGTTGAGCAGGGGAGACAGCTGTCCGGCGGAGCAGTAGGTGAGGTTCTGCATGTTCGGCTTGAGCAGTCCCAGATAGGTGTAGATCGGCCGATCGGAGCAGTTGATGGCCACGTTGTAGTTCTGGTAGCAGTTGCGGGGATTGACCATGACCGCCTGATTCAGGTCCCGGATGGTTAGCCAGGTGCGGATTTCCTTTCGGGGATAGTCGTCGGTCCCGTAGGAAAGACCGAAGAGCTGCACCTTTTCCCCGGCAACGAGTTTCTCGATAACGTGACCGCCGCCGTAGCGGAACTCCCCCGGATAGTAGAGGTTGGCCGGATCCCCCTGCCGCAGCTGGGTGGCGCCGAGGTACACATCCACAGCCGCGACTCCGCAATAAACCGGCACATCGTCGATCCAGGCCTCGCTGATGCGCATCTTCGGCGTGCTGTGACCAAAGTTCAAGAAACAACCGGAGGAGCACATCGGACCGAAGGTGGCCGTGGTAACCACATCGACTTCCTTGGCCGCGGTCTCCAAACCTTTGCGTTCCACATATTCGATGATCTCCTCTGCGGTCAGGACCACCGCTTTGCCCGCTTCGATCTTGGCGTTGATCTGCTCGTAGCTCTTCATGGTCTCACTGTTCATCGTCCCCTACAGTAGCACCTTTCCGAGGAGCGTGAAAAGTGATCGCCCACTTTGACGAAGCGCACAGGCTAGCCTATAGTGATGCCATGAAATCTCCCGATCCGGCCTTCAGCGGGAAAGCCGAATACTCCGCCCGAGCGCAGCGGGCAATCCCTCCCGCAGCAGCGACCCGCTTTCCCTGGAACGGAATCATCCTGGATCTGGCCCTTTTTATCTGGGCGGGGATTTTGAGCTTCACCGCTCCCTGGATAAGGATGCACATGCGGGGGATCTTCAACTGGATCTGGGTGCTGCACTGTCTGACCTTCTACAGCGTGATGGTGGGTTTTGTCCTGGCTGCCCCACTTCCTCCGAAGAAACTGGTGTTCAACCGTGTGACCGGCTTCATCGTCATTGCCGGTCTCGTCAGTATCTTCGCTCCAATCTGGATGTTTGCCACGCCGCTGGCCGGCGGCGGATCCTACCCGGGCCTGTTTTGGAACACGGTGGCCATGATCGCCTTCAGCATCATCGTCTGCCTGATCGTGCTCGGGAAGTACTACAGTCGCCGCATCGGTACGGCGGAAAAAGTCATCCAGTTCATCTTTCCGATCCTCTACCTGGCCGTCTCCGAGCTGATCCTCTACGACACAGCCCGGGCAGGAGGGATCGGCGTGGGATTCGTGCTGCGGGCCATGAGCCTGTCCTACATCCCCTTCCGGCTGCTGATGATCCTCACCCCTCCCCGAAACGCCTTCGAGATCATGACCGCATCAATATCTTTTACCTGGTTTCTGCTGATCCTCACCGGGATCATCTCCTGGTAGATGGGAAAAAGCTCCGTGAGACTCGAAACGCAGCGCTATAGAAGAGAAATCTTCACCGCACCCAGCTTGTTGGGCAATCCGCTGGGAAGCCCGGGGGAGCGGGGAATCAGCATCTATCTACCCCCGGGCTACCTCGAAACGCGGAAGGCACGCTATCCGGTGGTCTATCTGCTGCACGGATACGGCGCCGACAGCGACAATCCGATTGTGGATTCCCGCATGGGAATGCGGAAAAATTATCCTCTCCTGCTTCGCATACCTTTTCGAAGGATCTTCTCTCACCTCCTCAGCTTTGAAGTGCTGGACAGATTGATCCTCTCCGGAGAGCTTCCACCTTTTATCCTGGCTCAGCCGGATGGCAGCCTGCATCTGCCCAATATCTACGGCAGCAAAGGGCTAGACGGGAAGTTGGGAAGGAAGGGAAGCCTGTATACCGATTCTCCTTTCAGCGGCAACTACGCCACCTATATCTTTGAGGACGTGATCAGTCACATAGAAGAACGCTATCAAACCGTGGAAGAGAAGAGCGGACGTTTTCTGATGGGGGCATCTCTGGGCGGTTACGGAGCCCTGCTGGGCGGGATTCTCCATCCCGAGCGTTTTCGGGCCGTGGTGGCCTTGAGCCCCAGCATCAGCTGTCTGGACCTGCTGGATGTGCAGCTGGTTGTTCCCTTCCAACGCATCCTCTTCGGAGCCGCCAAGGGCAATGATTTGGGCCGGAAGCAAATAAGTGACATACTGGATACCTGCGATCTGGTGTTCTCCAACGACCGCCGTTTACTGCCCACGGTGAAACGGGATGAACAAGGCCGGGCTGTGGAGATGGACGAGCAGGCACGGAGGAACTGGGCCCGCTCCGATCTGGCCCAATTCCTTGACAGCCATCCTCGGGCGTTTAAAGACGTACGCCTGCTGTTCAACTGTGCACAGTCCGATGAGTACGGCTTTGCCGAGCCCTGCCGGCGCTTTCACGATCAGCTGGAGCAAAAAGGGATCCAGCATTCTTTCGATATCTACCAGGATGGGGAGGCTGCCCGTCTTTCCCCGCACATACTCGGTATCGCCTGGCACCTCCTGCCCGGCCTCCGCTTCTGTCTCACCCAATCGGCGTCGTGAGGACTGAGTCGAGTGTGCAGTGAATCAACTCCGACTGAAGTGATGCCTCCCGGTAAGTTTATTCCAGCTCCAAAGCCGGCAGCACGATCTGGGTAGCCTCGTAGAACTGGGGTCCGAGCTCGGTCAACACCGCAGCAACCTCCCGCTCATCCCCGTCGATGCCAAGTACGGCAAACCCTCTCTCCCCGCGGCTGCCCAGCTGCAGGTCGAGCACATTGACACTGCGCGAGGCCAGCGCAGAGAGCAGGATCAGAAGGACCCCCGGACTGTTGTTGTGCACGGTGATCACCATCTGTCGGGAAATCGGGATAGGCAGAGTGACCCCGTCGACCTCCAAGAGGTAGGCCGGGGCCGCTTTCAGGGGAGGAAGCTCGATACGGGGATCCGTTTCAATGCAAAAAAAGCGATCCGAAGCAGTACCCATGACGAAGGCTACCGCCTCCCGGATCCTTTCCGGTGCACCCCCGACGGTGAGATAGGCCGTTGCCGTGCCGTCGGACAGGGAGTAAAGTTGGGTGGTCTCCACGTTGATCGCCTCGGAGGCCAAGGTGTTGAAAAGAATCGAAAGCGTGCCCGGAGTGTCGGTGTGATGGGAGTACAGGCAGTTCAGCCCGCTTGCACCGATGGCTTGCGTGCTGGCTTCCTCTGAGCTGTCGCTCAAGGTAATGGAACGATCATCCCGCCGCACCCGAAGGGCGTTGAATCCTCCCAGCGAGACCGAGCCGTCGAAGATCTCCAGCAGCCCCCGGAAAGCACCGCCGAAGGAAAACTGGGGAGTTTTCTGCCGCAGTCGGGGTTCGAAACGCAGCTTGAGAATCTCCACTCCCAGGTTGAGGATCCTGAAATGCCCGTCCTCCTGCTCGTACAGGGGCCGCTTTTCCGTGATCCCCCGGGAGAAGGTCACATAGTGACGGTACCCCACCTCCCTGACCATATCCAAACCTCGGGCATAATCCCGACCGATCTCCTCTACGTGATGAGAATCACTGCCGATGGCGATAGGAATGTGCAGCTGCCTCGCCCGCTTGAGAAACTCCAGGTCCGGATACAGGCCACAGCCCTTGCGCAGCCCCGACAGGTTGACGTCCAGAGCCAGATTGAGATCGCTGATCATCTCCAGGAGCGTACGCATCCGCCTAGCCAGATAGTGGGCCGAATTCTCCACATCCTTCATGGTCTCCGGCAGGGGGGCGTAGAGCTTGGGCAGGTCCAGATGTCCCACCACGTGGATCATCTCCCAAGAGGTGTCGATCATTTCGATCATCTCGTCCAGGTATCCCGCCCAGAAAGGTTCCAGACCGCCCCGCAGCTCGATCAGCCGCTTGCTATCCTCTTTCGAACCGTCGTAGGGGATTCCCTGGTAGGAGAAATGCACGGATCCGATGACGAAATCCACTCCATAGGCTTGAAACAGCTTGGAACGGTTCCACTGCAGGCCCAACTCCGGTCCCATCCACTCCAGCTCGATCCCATAGCGCAGTCGGATCCGCTCCCTGTAGCGCTGCTTCAACGCCTCCATGGTGGCCGCGTAGTTGAAGAAGGCTGCGTCTCCGCGGATGAACTTGACCTCAGTGTCTCGTTCACTCTGATATCGAAAGGAGGTCAGTCTGGGGGAATGGATCACAAAGGAGAGGGAGGGAAATCCCTTTACGATAGCCTGCTCGACCACAGCCTCGACATCATCGACCCCGTGTTTCACGTGGTCCTTGCCCGTGCCGACATGGATCCCATGGGTTTCCCAGATCGTTTCTGCCATGTTCTGCACCTTTTACGCATTTTGCCGCAGCCCTGTCAAGTACGGCTGCCCGTCTTTCCCTTCAGATCGAGCTGGAGATACAGGGCTCCTGGAATCGCAAGGCCACGCAGCCGGCAGGCCTTTTGAGGGACTATCGGCATACTCCTGGAATAATCGATACAGTTGATCATTTTGCGCTCTTCAAGGAGGATAGTCTATAGTCTCAGCCTACGGGAGACAACAATCAATAGGAGGGTATCATGGGTCGATCTGCGCGAATCGCGATTATCGCTTTGCTGTTCCTTCTGGCGGCTGTGCTCAGCATTCAGGGAATCGGAGTAAGCGTCTCCTACTTCCTGCCCAGAAACGGTATGTTCTCCCACCCAGTAACTCCGCTGTCCTTACGGGACATCGAGTTCGACATCGGTCGCTTCCTGGGAGTGGGAGGCTCCCTCAGTCTTTACAGCATGCGGGGAATGGGAATCACGGACGCGGAGGGCAATCCCATCGCGAGTGACGGTCCGCTGGTCGGTCCCTTTCTCTCCGTGCTGAGCTCCGCGGTAGCCAAGCTAAAACTACCGATTCCGCCGTTGGAGTTCGAGGCCAGCGGCGGGGTATTCGGCTGCTACAACATCGATCCCCCTCTGATGACTGGCAACCTGGACCGCTACCTGGCCTCGGCGACCGGAACCACCTACGAAGCGGTCACCTCGACGATCAGCCTTGACGGCCGCTGGGGCTGGGGCTGGGTGTTCGGGGGCAGCGCCACCTACTTCCTGAAGGGACAATTCGGAATCTCCGTGGGTGCCAACTACTACCTCGGCGGCGGCAACCTCGAGCTTTCGGGGAGCTATGACGCGTACGATGATGGTTCAGGTTGGGTAACAGGACAAGATATTCCCGCCATCCTTAAAACCGCCCGGCTCGATTTCAGCGGATTGGAGATCATTCTGGGCGTGGAACTCGAGCTGTGATGTCCGCTTCAGTGCCCCGCCGATGCAGTCGGGAGAGGAAAAAAGCGATCAGGAAGAAGAGCAGGGCGGAGTTGATAAACACCGCGGCGAAGTCCAGATAAGCGGCCAGGCCGCCTCCCAGCATCGCTCCCATGGACCAGCCGATGGAGCGGGCGCTTCCGGACAAGCCGAAGGCGGTTCCCCGTCTCTCTACCGGCACCTGCCGGGAGAGAATCACGTTCATAATCGGATCGATGCCGGCTGAGGCAAAATCGGCGAAAAACACGAAGGGAATAAGGCTCCACACTGAGGGAAGGAATCCCTGGGGCATAAGAAACAGACCGGCTGCAACGGCGCAGATCATACCAATGACCAGGGGTCGGCCCCGGTCCGCTCGCCGGCCCACCACGATTCCCGCCAAAACCGCCGCAACACCAGCGGTAGCATTGATCAGTCCCGCCTGGGTAGCGATGCCCAGACCAGCGGCAGCAATCCTCTCCACCAGCAAAGGATACATCGGCCGCGGGGAGAAGCGGGCCATGCCAAACAGGACGAACAAACCGATAATGGGGAGGATGCGCTGCTCCGTTGTCAGCCGGACCAATCCTTTGAAGAATCGCTGTGAGCTTGAAGCAGCCTCCGGAGAGAAATCCTCCCTTACCCAGAACAGGGCGATAAAGAAAGCCAAGAACAGGGTAATGGAGGAGAGGAAGAAGGCGACCCGGAAACCGAACTGGTCGGCAAAATATCCCCCCACCAGGGGACCCACCGCGTTGCCTGCAAAAACCGCGGAGTTCATGATACCGATGGCGAAGCCGATGCGTTTCTCCGGCGTATTCGACACCACCAGGGTCAGGTTGGCGATCACCGTACCGGTAAGAGCTCCCTGCACCACCCGCAGCACGAGCAACAGCTCCGGAGAGCGAACCAATCCCATCGCAAACAGGAGTACCGCCCCGCCCAGGTTGGCCCGCAGGGTCATGGGTTTTCGACCGAAGCGATCGGATAGAACCCCCCATATCGGCGTCATGATGGCAAGGGATACTCCGGATCCGGCCATGAGCAACCCGCTCCACAACCTCAGGGCTTCCGGATCTGTGATACCCAACTCCTGTATATACAGGGGCATGAAGGGAAGGGCGAAGCTGAAGCCCATCAGGGATAAAACCTGGCAGACCCAGAGCAGGCCCAGGTTTCTGCGCCAGTCTATCATCCCTGCGTCCCCCCGCTCACCGCTGCCATACATTTCAAAGCCCAGACTGCCGCCTGGGCTACCAGTGGATCGGGGTCCGAACGGTGACGGGCTACCAGATCGTAGAGAACGGGATCCCGACGGTTTCCCGCAGCCAGGAGAGCGTTGCGCAGCAGGGTTCGCGGCGGAATCCAGCTCCTGTCCAGTGTGCTGCCGCGCAGGTAATCCTTGATCTGGCTCGTCGACAGGGAGAGGAGAAATTTGAGAGAAAGGCTGGGACCCAGTTCTCCCCGTTGAGTCTCCGTTTCCTGGCCGAGCCTTCTGTTGTGGGGGCAGACATCCTGACAGCTCTGACAGCCGTACAAACGGAAGGCCCAGGCCCGACGGAAGCTCTCGGAAAAACGTGCGGATTGAGTACACAGCGCCTGCAGACAACGGCTCTCATCCAATCGGCCAGCCTGGCTCAAGGCACCCACCGGGCAGGCATCCTGGCAGGCCCGGCAGGCGCCGCATAGGGGAAAAACACTTTCAGCGGAGGCGCTTTCCGCGGCTTCGGCGCCTCCCGGAGTTTCGATAACCGTAACGGCGGTGAAGAGTCCGGCAATAACGAACAGCGATCCCATTCCGGGAATGAGAATCAGGGTGTTCTTTGCTCGTGAGCCCAGACTGCTCGAGACGGCCAGCGCCTTCTCCGGCAAGCGGGAGTTGCAGAAAATCCGCAGTACCTGCTTGTTCAGACCATGCCTATTAGCGAGAGTGCGAACCACGACTTTCAAGCGGGCAACCGCCTCGGCGTAGTAGTTCCTCCTTGCGAAGGGAGCGATCAGCGTGTGGGGATCATCGGGGGCGGAGAGATCTTCCGCTTCCTGCCGGTAGCAGGACAGAGCCGTAATCAGATATGTGCCCTCACCCAGGGCCTTGATCTCCGGGTGCAGGGAAATCCATGCTGGCAGGGAGGTGCTGTGAACAAAGGCCACGGCGGAGAAGCCCTGTTCGTGGATCAGATCCTCGAGCTCAACTTTCCGGAGCTCGATCCGGGAGGAATGCACGGGGATTATTGCCCGAGCGCAGGTTTTGGGAACCTGCGGTTCGAATGAATACGGGCATATCCACCGCTGTTGCCGGGAATTTCCAAACCGAGCAGTACCAGAGGCCGTCCTTCCAGGGTCATGCCCAAACCGGCATACAGATCCAGAGGGAAACCTTCATCCCTGGCACCGGTTTTCATCTCCAGCCGGAGCGTGCCCCCGTAGCTGCCCTGCAGATCGCGATCCTGGTTGAAGGTCAGGCTCACGAAGGGAACTAGAAAGATGTCCCCAAAGTACAAACCCGGATTCCAGAGTCCGCCCCGAAGCCGGAGCAGGGGTATCGACAGGGTGGAACTCACGAATCCCCCCCAGCTGCCCGAAAGCTCATCCGGATAACCCGGCGGCACCCAGGGCAGGGACCAGGTGTTGTCGGTCAGGTCGTACATTAGGCTGGCCTGCAGGGATAACTGGACACCGAGGAAGACAACGGATGAATAGATTCCCGGAAGCAGGAGATAGCCAAAGTCACTCTCGTCGACATCGTGCAGACAATATACACCCACCTGGAAGTAGAGCGCAGAAGCCGCCCCCCGAAATCCGACCAGGGTGTACGGAATCAGGATCCGCGAATCCCCATCCAGCCAATCCCACACCAGAGTTCCCGTCGTGCCGAGGGAGATGGAGGACAGTCCCTTTCCCAGACTTCGATAAAGGAGCCAATCCAGAGTGAGGGACAATTCTATAAACTCCACGGACACGGTGTCCCCCGAGGCAGCAAGGTCGAAGGTGGCCGTGAGCGGGGATAAGACGTTTATCTGCAGGTCGGCTTCGATCTGGGGCTGCTGGTAGTAGGAATCGTAGTACCCCACCAGAACGTAGCGTATATCCCCCAAAGCGCTGGTTCCGGCGATGCCAGCGCCTGCTTGATAGCTCGACAGGTAGGGATCCAGGTTAAACAGGGGAAACAGCGACCGGGGCAGAAGGGTTGCCAGGTTGTCACCATAGCCGCCCGAACGGACCGCATCGTCGGGGAGGGACAATTCGACGGAGGAGGGTGCTCCCTGGATCGCTGAGTCATTCGGCACGGTGATCTCCCGGGCTAGTGATTTTTCCCGATATAGATCCTCTCCTCGGGCATTCAATCCGACGAAATACAGGGCTCGGTTCTCTTCGTCCCAGGCCGGCGAACGGGCAAAATCACTGGCCACCGATCGATTCACCACTCCGGTGTCAATCTCATATTCGTAGAGTGTGCGCCTGGCCCCATAGGTGGCGGAGTAGAACAGCCGTCCTTCAGCCAGGCAGAGCTCGCTTTCCTGGTACGGTGTATCATGCAGCTTTTCCAGACGGATGTCGGCTGGATTGACTCCGGATAGAGACCGCCCCTCTCCTGACCAGCCGGGAATGAGAATCCGGAAAATCTGGGTATTGTGCCAATCCGCCCGGGCCGCCACAAAAAAGGCGCGGGAATCCGCTACCATATCGGAAACCAACACGTCCGTTGCCAGCAGTGGTGAGGATGTCCCTCTTTCGGGATCGTGAAGCCAGATCTCCGAGCCGAAGGTATCTTCACGATCCCTGGCGGTAAGGATCGATCCGTCCGCCAGCACCTCGAAGGTTCGAAAAGATTCCTTGAACAACCGGCGGGCAGATCCCGGTCCGCTGCCCAGATCCCGACTGTACAATACAGTGGTGAATCCGAAACGGTCGAAGAAATGATTATCATATCCACCTTCAATTTCCAAAAGGCCGTAGTACAATTTGTCGAACCGAATCCGCATCGGTCCGCTGAACGGTGCGGCGCTGCGCATCATTATCCGCTGGCGACC
The DNA here is from genome assembly GCA_020353535.1 of Spirochaetaceae bacterium. Lineage (GTDB taxonomy): Bacteria > Spirochaetota > Spirochaetia > SZUA-6 > DRHE01 > JAFGQJ01. The sequence continues at coordinate 3,206,551 of CP070696.1, forward strand.
GCTTTCAGGGTCGAGACGGAGCAATTGATGGTGCCAGGTTGTGGAAAAAGGGGCGGGCTTCACAGGAAAGCTGTGTTGGTAATATACCCCACCTTTCCAGACCACGGGGCTGTTCAGCCACCAGCCGTGTTCAGTGAGGGCTCCCTCGGGGCGTTTGAAGGACACCCCCTTCTTCATTACCTCCAACTGCCATTCCAGCCAGAGGCTGCGGATCGACTCACCAAAAACCTTGCGGGCGCTGCGGTCCAAACCCACTGCAGGCAGCGCGGGGGACAGGTAGGAAAGGATCGAAGCACCGTAATGCACGAAGAATCGAGAAACCGGCTGACGTCCGTATTTATGAACCAGGAACTCGAGAAACTGGCCTCCAAACAAATAGGGACCGGTACCCCCCGGAAACACATTCATATTGTAGGTAGCCTGTACGATCGTCGGCAGGCTTCCCGTCTGGGCCAGGATCGTGGCGTACGAACCGAACAGACCTTCGTTGAGCCTGCCCTCGAAGGGGGAAATCCCCGATTCGGCAACCACACAGACGCCCTCCTTCAACCATCCTGGTGTGTAGTTCCCCGGCGCCATGTTTTTGCCGAACAGGGCTGTCAACACAGCCGGCAGACCTTCAGCACCGCTGAGATGCCCCCAGTGGGTATATTCGTGGATTCCTACCAGTCGCCACCAATTCTGGTGATAGCCCAACTCACCTGTGGAGGGAGGGTAGCGGAACAACAGGATGCGACGGTTGGCCACATCGGTCAGGCCGTTGCTCTCCGTCCCTATGTCCTCCAAAACAATCGCGACCCGACGGGGCGGCGCACCCACCAATTCTCCGGCGTAAGCGCGATAGTACTCCAGGACCTCGAGGATTTCTCGAGCCTCTCGCTCTCTTCCCAACGGATAAAAAACCGTGAAGGCCTCGGTTTTCAGCGTCTTCCACATGCTGAAAGCGGGTAATGAGCAGAACAAACAGAGAAATAGAACGATCGCGCGACGGAGCATGGTAGTCCATGATAGCGTAAACCTCTGATCGGGGCAACGTCGGGTGAATTGACAGCGGAAGGGGTTTTCTTTACCCTATTGCCATGAAAGGTGGTGCGCAAGCCGGCAGCACTCAAGCGGGCTTCATGAAGAAGCTGGCCGATCTGTTCATGGGCAGCTTCGATCCCCAAAGAGAAAAAAAACGCATGCTCAAGGCGGTCTCCAAGTCCCTTCGCAAGATCGGAGCCAAATACTACAACACGAAAACGGGGAAGGTGGAGCCGGGCCTGGCCAAAGTGTTCTACGAGTTTTACTCGACCTTCGCTCCGGCTCAGAAGATTCTTCAACATGCCAAATCTTCTAAGGTACTGAAAACCATTGTTATCGAAAGTGTGTTAAACAAGGATCAACTCGACTTGAAAGAACGCCTGAGCGAAGAGTCCATTCTCAAGAGGGCTCAGAACTCGGATTATCAGCAGCTGGTCAATGAGATCAAGATTGAAACCAAGGACTTTTTATCCTGTTTTGATGTCAACAGTACTCGAGAAATAAACGAAACCTACCACTCACTATCCATACTGCTAAATCTGATTCACTTCGACTACCATTTCTTTCTTCGCAAGTTCGATCCCCACCTTCCCGAAGGCAAGATCTCCTATGCTCCCCGATTCGAGAGCACGAATGCCGAACACGTGAGTGATGAGCTTCAGGAGTTCCTCGAGATCCTGCCGCTCTTCGATCCCGCTCAAAACTGGAACGCCCTCTGGGATATGCTTCGCACCTACAGGAGCACGGAAATTATCGCCAAAGATGCCTGGCGCAAGTTGTTGTCCCTGATCCGCAAGCTACGCAGAACCCGGGAGCTGGAACTGGTAGTTCAACTGATCAAAGAAGATCCTTTCTATAAGCCAAAGCTCAAACAGGTCACGGAGAATATCGTCGACGGTTTTTTGTCGAGGACCCGCCATAATATCGAGCTAACCTTGCAGAAGATCTCCAAACAGCAGCGCAGCAGCACAATCCAAAGTTTGCTGAAATCCCTGTTCGGTTCCTCTTCGTACAACAGGCTTATCAACTATACGGAGGAAAGCAACGAACTTATTGTCAAAAAGGGCATGGGAGGATTCACCTTGACCCTGCCCCTGAACTGCCTGCATGCCTTTCTCAAGGATGTTGTGCTGGGTGATCTCCGACAGTTGGTGGAGTTGCTGCTCATTCCGGCGAAATGGACTGACAACAGTCCGTCGAAGCTCCTGTCCGACAGCTTCCACCAGCTCCAGGATCTGGTAAAAGAGCTCGATAGCTTCGACGCAAAGCTCAGCGAGGAGAACGAGGAGGGCAGGCGGCTGCAGAGCATGGTCTCCCGGGCCGACAAGAATCCTCAGGCTCAGTACATGGCCCGAAAGATTTTAAAAAAGATCAACGACGGGGCGCGGAATATGCTGGTACGTTCCTGCCAGTCCACCATTACCCTCGGTAAGGTGCTCAAACAGCTGTACGAGGATTACAAGAAGCCCAACGCCCAAATGATTCTCAACTGGCGGGAGATCAACACCCGTGCAAAGCGGGACATGGGACAGCTGTTCGTGCACAACTATCAGAAGCTGTACCATTTCGTCCAGCTCGTAAAACTCTATGTCTAAATCGGTCGCTGAAGCATACCCCGTACCATCAGAAAAAGCGATTCTGGTAGCCGCGGACACGTACAACGGTCATCGCCTGTGGAGAGCAAAGGATTCCCTGAACGAACTGGCCGAACTGGCTGGAACCGCCGGCATCGAAGTAGTGGGAAAGGTTATCCAAAGATTGCCACAGGCAAATCCGGTGACCTACGTGGGCAAGGGAAAGCTGGAGGAGCTGCGACAGGAGTTTTCCCTGAATCCGGGCCTCAGCATGCTCATCTTTGACGACGAGTTGAGTCCGGGGCAGCAACGGAATATCGAAAAAACTCTGGGTGAGAGAATCAAGGTTCTTGACCGTACTGCCCTGATACTGGATATCTTTGCCCAGCATGCCCATACGCGCGAGGGCCAGATCCAGGTCGAATTGGCCCAGTACGAGTACCTCCAGCCTCGGCTGACCGGGATGTGGCGTCATCTGGTGCGGCAGGTAGGAGGACGGGCCGGCGGAGCCATCGGCGTGGGCTTGAGGGGCCCCGGCGAAACCCAGCTTGAAACCGACCGCCGTCAAATTCGAAAACGAATCTCCGATCTGCGCCGGGAGTTGGATGATGTTCGTGCTTCCCGCCACCAGCACTACCGTCAGAGACAACGCAAGGGACTGAAGACCATCGCTCTGGTCGGTTACACCAACGTGGGCAAGAGTTCCCTGCTCAACGCCCTCTCCTACGGGGGAAACGGCAGTTTGGATTCCGACCCGCCGAAAGCCTACGTGGCCGATCAACTGTTCGCCACCCTGGATCCCACCACCCGTAAGGTTCGCCTGCCCGCCGGGACCCAAGTTTTGTTCACCGACACCGTCGGCTTCATAGAGAAGTTGCCCCATAATCTCATCGCCGCCTTCCGCGCTACCCTGGAGGGGATCGAAGAGGCGGATCTGCTGCTTCATGTCGTGGATATCACCGTTCCTAAGGCAGAAGCCCAGATCGCGACGGTTCAATCGATTCTCGCTGATCTCGGTGTGGCGGACAAACCCACCATTCAGGTCTGGAACAAGATCGACGCGGTGCCTCAATGGATGACCGGCTCAATGATTCCCGGCACGCTGCAGGTCAGCGCATTGAAGGGAAGTGGAATCGAGGAACTGCTGGCCGCTGTGGAGGCGGTGCTTCGCAGAGCTTTGGTGGCCGTGAGGATTACCATCCCCTACACCGAAGGAGCCTTGCGAAGCAGGATCTTCAGCCAGGGTTCGGTACAGTGGTTTCAGGAAGAGGCGGAAGGAACGCGCATGCAGGCCTTTGTGCCACCGGCTCTGGCCGAGGTCCTGGAAACTTACTGCGACGGGAATCCCCAAACCTCCGGCACCCGTAACTCCGTAGGATGAGCAAGATCCTCGGACTTGGCGGCGTCACCGTGGATCAAATCGGCGTGGTGCAGCACGTTCCGGGTCCCGATGAGGTCGTTCGCCTGCAGGAGTACCACGTCGAACAGGGGGGAATGGTCGCCACAGCCATGGTGGCGGCAGCCCGGCTGGGTGCAAAACCTGAGTTCCTCGGCGCTGTGGGGGATGACGCGAACGGACGCCTCATTCTGCAGAGCTTCGCATCCGAAGGGGTAGCGGCCGGGACGGTACAGGTCATCCCCGGCGGGATCAGTGCATTTAGCTTTATTTTGGTGGAGCAACACTCCGGAAAACGCACCATCATCCACGAACCCGGCGTCCAGCAAAGCAGGATCCTGAATGGTCTACCGGAAAACCCGAAGGCGCTCCTATCCGGAGTCGGCTATCTTCATCTCGATGGATTCTGGATGGATACGGCCATCACCATGGCGGAAAGCGCCAAAGAGGCGGAAATTCAGATCACCCTGGACATCGGGCAGAATCAGAGAGATCCGAAGATCGAAAATCTGCTCGCCCTGGCGGACTACGTGATTCCCTCTCTGACCTTTGCCCGCAGGTTCACCAGGAGGGAGGAGGTACAAAGTGCTGCCGAAGGGCTGCTCGGCTACGGCGCCAAGGCGGTTATCCAAACACTAGGCGAGCAGGGAGCCTTCGTTATCGCGGATGACGGCCGGAGTTTCACCGTGCCTGCATTTGCGGTGGAGGTAGTCGACACCACGGGCGCCGGGGACAGCTTCCACGGCGGATTCTTGTTTGCCCTCAGCCGGGGCTTCGCCCTGAAAGAGGCGGTCATGTTTGCCAGCGCCGTGGCGGCGCTGAAATGCACCCGTGTTGGCGGACAGTCCGGCCTGCCCTCACTCCCCCAGGTCATGGAATTCCTCTCCGAGCGAGGAGTTACGCTGCCCTAATCACTTTAACCGCAGGAACTATAAGAAATCCTGACCTTCCGCTAGCCGACCGCCTGTTCCTGCAGAACGTCCCCCTGTACGCCGATCTCCAGCCACTGAATCGGGATCTTGCGCTCCGATTCCGCTGAAGCCTGGCGGGCCAGCTGCAGAAGACCCCGGCAGCAAGGCACCTCCATGGTCAGCACGGTCAGGGAGCGGATACCGGCGAAATCGATCAGAGCCTTGAGCTTGTCCAGGTAGATGTCCTGACTGGAATCGAGCTTGGGACAGGCAATGGCCAGCCGTTTTCCCTGCAGGAATTGCCGGTGGAAATCCCCATAGGCGTAGGCCACGCAATCGGCTGCCAGCAGCACGTCCGCGTCCTTGAAGTACGGAGCCGACGGGGGAACCAGGTGCAACTGCACGGGCCACTGCCTCAGCTGGGAAGGAACCGCCGGTGTATCCGCATCCACTGCGCCGCTCACGGCCTGGAAGTCCCGCACCTGCGCACCGGGGCAGCCGCCGGCAGGATGGCCGCCGTGGGCGTGAGCAGCGGGATGCGCCGCGTGGCCGGCGTGAGCCCTGTGTCCACCGTGCGCGCCATGCCCGGCGTGCACAGCCTCCGGAACCTCAACCTGCATTCCCTTCTCCTTCAATACAGCCATAGCCTGCTGGAGATACTCCTGTTCACCATGCTCCTGCAGGTGAGCCAGATGCGCCCGGATCACGCCCTCGCCTTGAAGAATCACGTTCTCCATGACCCTTCGTTCGCTGTAAGCCTCCGCCTCCCGCTCTTCGATGGCGATGGCCCCCACCGGACATTCGCCGATGCAGGCGCCCAAACCGTCGCAGAACAGGTCGCTGATCAAGCGCGCCTTGCCGTCGATCATCTGCAGCGCTCCTTCGGGGCAGTTGGGGATGCACTGGCCACAGCCGTTGCACAATTCGTCATCTATGTGAATAATCTTTCGCTTCATGTCGTCCTCCGTATGCCTTTGATGGTATCCTGGATAAGATCACGATCTTCCGTCGCAATCTCATGTACGATAATCGTACGTCAGGGGAGATTGTTCCTTGATCTGAGTCAAGAGGAACGATGTTTTTTTCTTGATTATTCGGCTCAGGCTTCTGAAATTCAAACGTAGAGGTTGATTCGTGGCCACAATGCCCTTCGACGCCCACAAACTATTGAAAAACTCAGACTTCTTCAATGGGATCTCCGAACGGAGCATCCGTTCCCTGGCGGCCATCTGTATACCCAAACGGGTGGAAAAACGAAAGTATGTCTTCATGGAGGGGGAGGAGGGTCACTCCATGTATATCCTGGCTGAAGGCGGGATTCAGCTGTACAAAACTGCCGCCGACGGCCGGGAGATCGTGATCAAGACGATTCGCGCGGGGGAGATCTTCGGCGAAGTGGTGCTCTTCGAGGAGAACGAATATCCGGTAAGCGCCGTAGCCCTGGAGAAGAGCCTGCTGCTGCGGCTGCCCAGGCAGCAGATCGACTGCCTTCTGGTGTCCGACAGCTTCCGCCGCGACTTCATCGGCATGCTAATGCGCAAACAGCGCTATCTGGCCGACCGTATCCTCTACCTCACTGGACACGATGTGGAGGAGCGCTTCTTCTACTTCCTGGAGGAGCAGTTCGGCCGCCGGCAGGAGTACCCCATCTCCCTGAGCAAGAAGGATATCGCCGCGGCCATCGGCACCATCCCGGAGACCTTTTCCCGCCTGCTGCTGCGTCTCAAAGAGGAGAATAAGATCCGCTGGGAGGAAGACACCCTCAGCGTCGCCGAGCGCTTCTGGGAGCGATTCGACAGCCGGAGCGGATGACCTTCAAATGTTCTCGAGAAAGGCGGGAAGCTCCTTGATGCTGGCGATCCGGGGCACCTCGTGATCCGGACTCGTCTCCGCATCCCCTTCAGCCACCCACAGGACCTTACCCCCGATCTCTCGAAAGGCGATCAGATAGTCGAGGCGGTTGTCGATGAACAGCACCTCGGAGGCTTTGCGTTTCAGCTCGGTCAGCACGTGCAGGTACACCGCTCTCTCGGGCTTGCCCCGGAAATCATTGATGCGGATGTCGAAGATCCTTTCGAAGAATCCGTCGATCTCCAGGTACTCGAGGATGCGCCGGGCATGCTCCACGGGGGCATTGGTGAGTATCGCCTTGGGCAAGGTGACAGACCTTAAAGCCGCGATAAGCTCCGGATCTTTTTGCAGATATCGGTGCACGTTGGTGGGATGGGCAAACTCCAGGTAGCTTTCCGGATCCTTGAAATCGTGTTCCTTCATTAATCCGGTGAGGGTCGTGCCGTGCTTTTGGCTCAGCTGGCGGCGAAGGCGGGCCGCTGCGGTCGCATCCAGATTGAGGTAGCGCGATACGTAGGTGGTCATCCGGCGGGATATCTCCTCCACCATCCCGCTGGAAGGGGGATAGAGAGTCTCGTCCAGATCGAAAAGCAGGTAAGTGATATCGCCGCTCACGGGCTGAGGGTACGGATTTTCGCCGTCTCTGTCCAGAGGTGGACAGCTTGCCGGAAGATACGGGCATCAGATTGCCAGCTCGGGTAGATTCAACTATCATGATCCGACAGATGAACCGCGAAACCGAAGCGCTGGTCAGGGCGGCTGAAAAGCTCATCCGCTGCCTCAAGCCTCTGGAATTCGCTGCTCCAGTTGCCTACACCTACAATCCTCTGGTGTACGCCTGGAGCGCCTATCGCTTGTACCTGGAGCGCTTCGGCGGCGGCCGAAAACGGGTGCTGCTGCTGGGCATGAATCCCGGACCCTGGGGCATGGCTCAGACAGGGGTGCCCTTCGGGGATATCGAGGCGGTGCGGGAGTGGATGGGGATCGAAGGCTCGGTTGCCCGTCCTGTGGTAGAACATCCCCGCCGACCCGTACTGGGATTTGCCGTAACCCGCGGTGAGGTCAGCGGCAGGCGCCTCTGGAGTCTAATGAACCGCCGTTTCGGAAGCGCGGACCTGTTTTTTCGGGATCACTTCGTGGGCAACTACTGTCCCCTGCTGTTTCTCGATGGGGCGGGAAAAAACATCACTCCCGACAAACTTCGCTCTACGGACAGGGAAACCCTGTTTCTTTGCTGCGATGATCACCTGCGAGCCACGATCCAAACCCTCGATCCTGATTGGTTGATCGGGGTGGGCAGGTTCGCGGAGCAGCGGCTTCGAATGGTACAGAATATGCTTTCTCTGACTGAACGGAAGATCGCCGGGATTCTCCACCCCAGTCCGGCCAGCCCGGCAGCCAACAGGGATTGGGCAGCCAGGACAACGGAACAACTGATATCTCTCGGGGTTTGGTAGCTATGATCGCGAGGGCGCAACACCGGTCAGGGTTTCAGCGATCCCCCAAAGACGGCTGGCCTCTTCCGGATCGAGGGGAGCCTTGCGCTCCTTGCCCACTCCCTCGAAGAACCGTCCGCTGAGACTGTCCACCTCGGGGGCGGTGGCCAGATACACGCCGGTGTCGGTCTCTCTGCCCAGCAAGGCCACACCGAGGGAACCTGGCACGCGCAGGTACCAGGGGAGATGGCGGATGATCCTCGATCGGATCAGTCCGGGGTGGAAGGCGTTGGAGGTGATCCCGGTGCCCTCCAGGCGACGGGCCAGCTCCATGGAGAACAGGGCTTTAGCCAGCTCCGCCTGCAGCTTCGCCCGCGCCGGACCATAGTTGTGCTCCAACTGCAGGTCATCGAAGTGAATCCTGGCGAACCGCAGAGGCCCGGCGTTTCCAGTTACCGTAAGAACCCGGGCTGGGACACTTCGCTTCAGCAGACCGAGGAGCAGGGTGGTGAGCAGGAAGTGGCCTAGGAACTCTACGGCCAGAGTCATCTCCACTCCTTCGACGCTGACCGTCCGTCGGGGGTACAGCACTCCCGCACAGTTCATCAGCACATCGAGCCGGTCGTAGCGTTGCTCGAAGGTGCGCACGGCTGCGCGCACGGAGCTCCACTCAGCCAGGTCGGCGGGCAGAAGGTCGATGCCCTCGTTTCCCGTGGCCTCGACCAGCTCCTGTCGGGTTTGCTCCGCTCGCCCCTGATCCCTGCTGAGCAGTACGATCCGCGCACCCAGTCGGGCCAGACCGAGAGCGGCAGCCCTGCCCACCCCGGCACTGCCCCCGGTAACCAACACGAGTTTTTCCTTCACGGACGATCCTACTCGATCCGCGGGTGTTTGCTGCTGAGATCCCTCAGCCGCTCGTTGTTGATAATGATAGTGGCATAGATGGTGTCCAGATGGACGTTCAGATCCCTCTGCATGCTTTCCGGCAGTCTGGCCAGCTTGTCCTGATTGCTCTTTTTCCCCAGCCACTGCACCATTCCGAAGCTCTCCTCGAAGATCCTGCGCATGGTGTCGCCGATCGAGTCGATGGTGTCGCTGATCTTGTCGACCGGGATAGTGTTGATCTTCTTGTTGATCTGGGCCGTGCGTATGTAGTCACGAACCCGCAACAGGGTTTTTTCCAGCTGATTGGTCTCTGCAATCAGGGCTTCCAAAGAGGCCGTCTTCCTCTCGATGCTCTCTCCGCCGATGATGTAGCTGTACTCGATGTCCTTTCGGGCGGTTTTTTCCTCCCGGCCAGCCAAACGGGCAAAAAAAGAACGGATCTTGGCAAGGAACGAAGGTTTGGGTTGATAAAGAAAATAGATGTTTTCGAGGATCGGCAGCAGGGCCGCCACATCCTTGGTGCGCGCCAGGTAACGGTGCAAAACGCGCATGTACTTCCGCCTGATCGAGGGGGAGGCGGTCGGCTTGTCCACCGCCTCGTACTTTTCCTTGAGTCTCGACTCCAGGCTCTCATCGTTCTGCTCCAGCTCCTGGAGCACCCCTTTTGTCAGCTGCGGATCGTAGCTCAATCCCAGCCGGTTGCAGCGTTCCTTGATCAAGGCATCGAAGGTTTCCGAGCTCTTCCTATAGATCTGCAGACTGCCGATTTCCTCCCGTATCTCCATTCTCAAGCGCAGGGAGTACTCGTCGATTTTGATCTGTTCCAGCCTCTCGAAGAAGGGTTCGATCCGTTCCTTCAACAACTCCTCGATATCCTTGCGTTTCTGTCGGGCCAAAACTGCGGCTTCGGAATTGGGATCCTGGAGAAGCCACATACTGTTCTTCATGTGGAGCTCTTCGAGAAATCGCCGGATATCCGCATGGACCCGCCGGACTTCGGCGATATCCTTCAACTCGATGAAATGAGGACTGTCGAGAAGGGAGTTGCGGATCCCGTAGACGTTGTTGATAAGTTCGGCGAGCCAGCGGGTGTTGTTCTGCACCTCCCCTTCGCTGCTCTGCAGATCGTGCCTGTAAAAGGTGATTTTGCGAGTTTCAGGATCCACCGCCGCGTTGATTCCGCTGTCCGGGGCAAAAGATCGACGAAAGGGAACCGAGAGCGTGCGAATCGATTCGGCCAGCGACCGGTACAGATCTTTGACATCCGCCACCCTTGAGGCGAGCTGCTCATTTTCCTTTTCGAGGTAGCGCAGCATCTCTGACAATCCCATGGTTTTTCTCCTTGCCCAACCTAAAGTTTAGACCCAGGCGAAGAAATGTCAACTTTGCACTTTGCTTGATAGGCTCAGCTTCCGATAATGGAAGTAATTGAAACAGGGTTTTGGGTCCTGGGGATTATTCCCTGGGGCCTTTTTTTTCACCCGCGGCCTTTCCGCTTGCGTACACCCGCCAGAGCTCTTCGAAGCAACGGACCAGACGGTGCTCTAACTCTGAACCCCCGGCGGTTGTGTAGTCCTCCTCGTTCTCGAACACGGCGTAGGGGATCTGCAGATCCCCTACCGAGAGAAAATGAGGATCCTGGCACAGCTCGGACCAGTCATCCTCCGCGTACAAACGGCGCATTTTCTCGTCGGGCAGGCTGTGCTCCAGGATGCTGTGGGGCGCCTGGGGGTTGAAGCGCCGGCGGTTTTTCCGTATCGACTCCTGGAAGGAAACACTGACGTAGAGCACGACCGCCGCTCCGAGAATCCGGTCGCTCAACTGCTGGAAGGCTCGTCGATAGCCGCCGTGTGAGCTCCCACGAGAGAATTCGATGATCACGGTGCTCCCCTGCGGCCTTTCCGCCCGGTGTTTTTCGTATTCCAGACACAGACGGCGCACCAGCAGATCCCACTGGTAGTCTTCCTTGAAGTACCCCTCCTCATTGGTATGCAGGCGGGATTTCCCCATCTCCGACAGCAGCTTGTCCTCCTCGAGCCAGGTCCATAGCATGGGAAAATCATCCACGACCACCAGCTCCCCGAGGTGCAACCTGCCCCGCTGTCCGGCATCCAGGGAGCTCAGGTGGTCTATAATCTCACTCTTTCCCGAAGCCGGTCTGCCGATGAGAATCAGGTTATCGAAGGTATCGCCGCTCAACGGGCCCTCACCTTCACGTCCCCCATCATGATGAAACCACTGATGCGCACCCCCGGTCCCTTTTTGGGAAGCGCCGTCTTTACCCGCCTGCCCTCCTTGACCTCCCCCAGGATCGGCACCACCTCCAGCTGTACCGGAAGCTCTTCCGGCACTGTTACAACTACGCTACTCATCAGTGCCAAGACGTTGATCTCGACGATATCGGAGGGGAGGTCCAGATCCCGAAAGTCGAACTCCAGAGAGCTCATCAGGGTTCTGGCGTTGACCGTACGGCACTTCAGCCACTGCCCCCGCAGGCGACGGCTCATCATGATACCGTACACCGGCTGCTCGTCCTCCCGAAGAACAATACCCTTCGACGAGGCGGGTTTCTGGACCTCCTCCGGGGCTTCCGCCAGATCTCCGGGAATATCATCAATCAAGCGAGCCAGATCCTGGACGCTCCGGGCCTGATGGGCCAGGGAAATCCGCCGCTCGAACTCCTCCATCTCGAGGATATTCTTGGCGAAACATTCACTCAAGATTCTGATGGTTCGCTCTCGCTTGGCCGGCAATCCCACGACGCTTCGTCGCTGTGGATGACCCGAGCTATCTTCCCGAAGATCACTGCGATCGCTCATTCCTGGTTCATCCGTTCGAAAAGCTTGTACAGGCTGTGGGTGCCCATGTTCTCCAATCCGATGGCCATAGCCGAGACGTAGAACTGATGGGCCAGGGCAAGGCCGGGGAGACTGATCTTCATGCGCCGGGCTTCCTTCAAAGCAATGTCCATGTCCTTCACGAAGTGCTTGATGAAAAATCCGGGATCGAAGTTCCGTTTGGCGATGCGGGGACCGTAGTTGTTGAGACTCCAGGAGGCCGCCGCGCCGCTTCCGACCACGGCGATCATCTCTTCCAGGTTGACCCCTGCCTTGTAGGCGTACAACAGACACTCCACCACCCCGATCATCGTGGTGGCTATGTGGATCTGATTGCACATCTTGGTGTGCTGACCCGCTCCGGCCGGGCCCATGTAGGCGATGTTCTCCCCCATGAGCTTGAACAGCGGCATTACCTGATCGAAGGTGCCTCGCTCCCCCCCGACCATGATGGCCAGCTTGCCGGAGCGGGCGCCGACATCGCCCCCGGACACCGGTGCATCCAGGACGGAGACCTTCTTTGCCTTGGCCTGCTCGAAGATCCCTTTAGCCAGAGTCGGTTCCGAGGTGGTCATCTCCACCAGGATGGATCCCGCCTTGATTCCGGCCAGCACTCCGGTTTCTCCCAAAATGACCTCCTCCACATCGGCGGGGTAACCAACGATCGTGAACACGCAGTCGCTGTTGCGGGCCACCTCCATGGGATTCTCACACCAGGTCGCCCCGGCCTCCAGCAGATCCTTGGCTTTGCTTTTTGTTCGGTTGTACACGAAGGCGGCGTAGCCCCCCTTTATCAGATGCAGGCACATGGATCGACCCATCACCCCTGTACCGATCCAGCCTATGTTCTTGATTGCCATCATCTCCTCCATCGTTGTGTGATTGCAGCGGTCCGTTTTCGGCCAGTATAGCGGAAGTTGCGCCCGAGGAACAACAAGGCAGGCTGCGCGCAGCTGCTACGGGCAGCCTCAGCCGCCTGCGGCTACCTGCCAGCTGCAACTTCAGCCGGCCAGCAGCAGCCTCAGCAGCAGGGAATACCCGTAGGATCCTCCCAGAACGAAGACCACGGGCAAGATCAGTCCGGCCAAGCTGCGCAGCAGCGAAGTTTTAAAATACTGGTTGGAAACCAGCAGGCAGACGTGCACCGGAGAGAGCATCTGTCCCATAAAGCCTGCCGCGTAGGCCAACACGGTGGTCTGCAGCAACACAGCTAGCGGGGGAGTGACCCCGAGCAGGGTCAACACCACGGGGAAGCTGGCCCCAATCGTACCGACGTTGATACCTACGGCCAACCCGGTGACCAGGGGTATGAGCAGGATGAAAAGACCCTCCGGCAGGCCGATCAGGGCCAGCTCGGCGCGCATTTGCTCGACCAGCAGCATCCCGCCCGGCAACCGTGCCTCGATCATAGCTCCGTAGATGCGGATGACCGCCACCAAAACGGTCATGTACAGGGTCCGCCGGGAAAGCAGCACCTCCCGCCAGCTTTGCCAGTCCGCCTTCCGCTGGATCTGCAGCACGATCAGGGAGAGGAACAGCCCGACCATGATGGGAATGTACCTGCTGATGTTCTTGACAGCGGGAAAGATGATCAGGATCACGGCGTAGGTTGCTATGACCGTAATGATCGGCGCCGTCAGAACCAGGAAGGAGTGATTCCCCTCCGCAGCCGCAGCAGCCGGATCGCCATCTCGGGGAATGCGCCGGAGCAGGAACAGGTATCCTGCGGCGATAGCCAGTAGGGAAATGGGAAACTGGGCCAGGATCAGCTGCCAGATCTCCAAACCTGTCATATCCAGAGCCAGTATCACGCCGGGGTACAGGGGCCACCAATACTCCCAGACGTGGCGAAACCAGTAGTTGGATTGGGTTTTCAACAGGGAGGGAATTTCTCCTGCACTGTCGGCGCTGTCCACCATAGGAGCGCTGAACATGGCGCCTCCCGGCATAGGCAGCAGACCGATCACGGCCGGAAGGGCGGCAAAGGCGAGGCGGTGAGGCATGCGCTCCCGCACCGTCCGTACCATATCCTGCATTACCTCGGTTTTCGCCATCAGCGAGCTCAGCCAGATGATCTGGCAGATCACGACCATGAGAAGAAGATTGTCGAGAGAGGAAAACCGCGCCCAGGCGATGCTTCCCACCCCGAGCAGGGATTGACCGGACCACAGCCCTAGAACCAGCGCACCCGCGGCTATCGCCGCCATGAGATTGCGGACAATCGCGTTGAGAACCAGGATCAGGGATAGTGCACCCAACACTTTGACCAGCGCCGGGAGGGATAGAAGAAAAGCGAAAATCATCGCACTGTGGCCCGTCTGTAGATCCTATGGGTCTTGTAGATCCGCCCGCCCAACGTCTGCATGTCGGCCAGCATCAGCGTGGTGGTGTCTGCAATCTGAACCATCTCCGCCCGTCTGTAGTCCGAATCGAGGATGGTGCGGATCAGCTCGTAGTATAGCAATCCGTTGCCCCCCAACTTCTGGTACTCCGGGAGGATGGCCGCGCCGTTCACGATCAGGGTATCGGTCCGCCCGGCCTCCCTGAGCAGCCCAATAAGGCTGAGGGGATTGAGACGCCCTCGGCCTCTCTGCAGGGCTCGGGACAGGTCGGGAAAGGAGAAGAGAAATCCGACCACCTTTTCGTCGTAGTACAGGATCTTGATCAGCGAGGGTTTCGAAATCAGCGCCAGGTCCTTGGCCAGTCTGTCGATCTCAACCTCCTGGAGGGGGCAGAAATCCTCGTGGACCGTAAAGGAGCGGTTGTATACTTCCCCGATCTGCCTGGCGATTCGAATCAGGTCTCGTTTGCTGCGAAACAGGGGCACCCGGAAATGCCCCCGCTTGTAGTGAATCTCCGCTACCCTGCGGATCTTCTCGGGCAGCTGGAAGTTCTCCCGATCGATCACCGCCGTGTAGAGATCCCGCACCTTCATAAATCCACCCTGCTCGAACAGACGCCGGTAGTAGGGCTGGTGATAGTGCATCATGGTCATGGTAGCCCGCTGTTCGAATCCTTCGATCTGGATGCCGCTTCCGTCCATACCGCCGAGCCCGTGGGGGCCCTCCAGGACCTCGAGGTCGCAGTTGCGCGCCCAGCTTACCGCCGCTTCGAACAGGGCCGTGGCCGCCGCATCATCCTGGGTACATTCGAAGTGGTAGAAACGCGCCTCCTTTCGTTTTCGGATGCTGTTGAATCTTCGGTTTTCGAATACGGTGATCCGTCCCACCGGCCGTCCCTGCCGTAGGGCTAAAAAAAAGGCGGCCTCGGAATGCTCGAAAAAGGGATGATTGCGGGTGAGGATCTTGCGCATCTCCGAGCGAAAGGGCGGAACCCACTGGGGGTGATCCGCATACAGCTGGAAAGGAAAGTCGATGAAGGCTTTGATCAGCTTGCTGTCCGTGGCTGCGATTTCCAGGATCTGCGGCATAATCAATTCTCCCGAATCCATAGAAAGATTTCCCTCTTTATACAACGGGAAGCGGTTTCACGACAGCCGCTTTTTAAGTACATTGAGAAAACAATGATAGTCGAAGGTTTGTCCATCTTCACGCATGAATCCATAGCCGTTCACATCGAGGGCGAGCGCATCGCTGCGGTCCGATCGCTTGACGGCGGGAAGGACCTGCCCCTGCTAGCTCCGGGATTTCTCGATATGCAGGTCAACGGGGTTCTGGACAGCGATTACCATCTGGAGAGTTTCTCCGCCGATCGGATCGCTGAAATCGTCGCTTATCTGGACCGTTCCGGCACAACCCAACACGTAGCCACAATCATCACCAGTCCGAAGGAACGCATTCTCCGCAGCCTACGCACCTTGGCCGGTGCCGTGGCGGCCGACCGTAACCTCGAGCGGGCGATCCCGGCCATCCATATCGAGGGACCCTTTATCTCGCGGCTGGACGGACCCCGTGGCGCCCATGATCTCACCTATGTCCGCCCTCCCGATAGCGAGGAGGCGAAGCAATGGCAGGAGGCGGCGGAGGGCCGCATCCGCATGATTACCGTATCCCCCGAATGGGAGCAGGCGCCGGCGTTTATCGAGGCGATCTCCGAGATGGGAATCGTGGCCGCGATCGGCCACACCGCGGCCACGGGCGAGCAGATCCGGGACGCCGTAAAGGCTGGTGCCCGTATTTCCACTCATCTGGGTAACGGCAGCCACACTCAGGTTCCCAGGCTGCGCAATTACATCTGGGAACAGTTGGCCGAAGACCGCCTGCTGGCGGGCATCATCAGCGACGGATTCCACCTGCCCGATTCGGTGCTCAAGGTGTTCACACGCGTCAAAGGACCGGAGCGGCTGATCCTGGTCAGCGACGTAGCCCATCTGGCCGGCTGCAAGCCCGGCATCCACAAGCGGGGCAATATCGACGTCCAGGTGTTCGAGGACGGTCATCTGGGTCTTCCCGGCACTGAGATCCTGGCCGGGGCCGGTCATCTTCTGGATTGGGACATCCCGCATTTCGCAGCGGTTACCGGATTGAGCCTGGGCGAAATCATTCCCTTGGTCACCATCAATCCGGGCCGGCTGCTGGGGCTGGAATCGGAGTACGGTACCCTCCAGCCCGGCGCGCCAGCCAATCTCACGCTTTTCCGGCGGGGGGCGGGAAGTCAGCCAACAGCCGGAAGCCTGCCGGAAACCGGAAACCTGCCGCTACAGATCCTTAAGACCATTCGCGCGGGCAAGGTGGTGTACAGCCCTAGTAGATAAACTCCAGGCCCGCAGTCCAGTTCAGGCTGCCCCGCTGATCCAAGCTGTACAGATCGTTCGCGTCCCCGGTCATCACGGACAAATGGCTGTAGATCTCAAGCCCCTGATATATATTCCAGCTGACACCGGCCACAGACAGCGCAGACAAATCCACGGGCGAGATCATAGAACGTACCTGAAGGGAAAGCGTATCGCTCAGAGGCACGGCAAGATCCGGAAACAGATAGATGCCGTACACCGGTGCCTCGGGCGAAGTGACCGGGATTGCCTCCGCTCCGGTTTCTTCCTGCCACAGCGAACCTGGGCGAATCCCCGCTTCCAGCCGAAGGGACAGGTCCCGGTCGGGGCCGACTTTAAACTGGCGAAACACCCCGGCCGAGATTGCCAGCCAATGCCCCCACCGCTGCCAGGAGGGATCAAACATGGGGACAGCCATCGAGGCGGAGAGGTTCCAATCCGCCAGAAAGTATCCGTGCAGGCTCAGGTAGGGCCTGTGCTCCGCCTTCCGGCCTGAGACAAAGTAGCCTGTCTCCAGGGTGGTAGCCCCGAGCTTGAACACTCCTCGGATTCCTCCTGAAAGCTGATCAAAGGTGACCGTATCGGCCGGAAAGGACAGATCTGTTTCTAGCGAACCGATCGGCGCCGGCAGGCTGTAGGGAACGACCACCGCTTCCAGAAAGGAGAAGGCCCCCACCGGCAGGTTCACCGCCCCCAGCCACCCCGTTTCCGCCCGCAGGGTTTCGCTGCTCAGATCACCTGATATCGCCCCCATACTGCCGAACAGTACGTCTCCGGCGTTAAACACAAATCCATCCCCCCATGAGACGCGGGTCTTGCCGAGGGTCAGCCGGAAAGAGGGAAAGCGAACTTTGAGATATGCTCGGGGAATATCGAAAGCGAGGGAATCGGCGATCCAGGCGTCCAGCTGGAAGTACCCCTTGACGTTCTGGTTGCCTGTTGAATCCATATAGAGGCTGCTCCTCAAAACCGGTGCCACCTCTATGGGAACGGAATCCGCAGAATCACCTGAGTAGAATGCCGAGGTGTAGACGCGGATGGTCAGCGAAGAGGTGAGCTCGGCGCTCACGGCCCCAGGACTCAAAAACAGCGCCAGGGCGGCCAGGACGCGCAGGACGCCCTGTGTGCACCGGGCGCGCCGAGTGCGTCGGGCGCGCCGGGTACGCAACAGCGGCAGCCCGACGCGGTTGAATCCGGGCATCACCAGGTCAGCTCCTCGAGACTAAAGGCGTTCCGTGGAAGGTCGGCCTGCAGATCGATCTCCTCGATCCGCATCTCCGTGGAAGAGTTCTTCTTCATCGCATCCCGCATGATGATGTAGTGGGGGATGTACTTTCCCGCAACCTTACGGATGTCTCCGAGCTCCATCTCCTTGAGCAGTCGCCCGGACAGGGAGTAGGCGTTGGCCCTGGTCATCACCCAGTACTCCGCGTCGATCCAGGCCTCCTGCTTCGGGTAGGCCAACCCACGTTTCTTGGCTTTGAGCTCCAGGTGATAGTGCTTGCGTCCGTCGATGTTCTCCTCTCCCAGCAGGGTGACTTGGTACTGGTCCAGCAGGTCCCCTTCCCCGGTCATGTCTTCGTAGGAAAAATCCGAGCCCATCACCGATTCCTTCAGGGCGGAACCCTGGAGGTGGATGACCTCCTCTGCCTCCGGGAAGTACAGATAGATCTCATCCTCCAGTCGCAGGATCTTCTGCCCCCTCTCCTCTGGGTTGGTGAACTCCAGCAGCATCTTGTCAGCCCCTGCGGCATAGCTGATGAAGGTCTTCACCCGGGAACCGAAGCGATCGCTAATGGTCATCGATCCCTCGATGCGCTCCTCCTCGTTGATTTCATTATTCTCCACATTGGCGATGATCTCTTCAGCGGTTATGGCCGCTACATCCAGGGCTGCAATCAGCCCAAGAGTCAGGATCAATAAAAATATTCGTCTCATAGTAAAACTCCTTACCAATCGTCCTTCGCTGCACCGATACAGTTGCGGGTGCGGCGACCTACGTTCACCGACTGCACCTACACCGCCCGTAGCGCCTCCACCGGCTCGATCTTGGCCGCCCTTCGGGAGGGAATGAAGGAGGCTAGGCTGGCGATGGCGGTGGAATAGAAGAACACGAACACGGTGGAACGGATATTTAACCGCGGGTACACCACCGGATTAACTTCGAAACCCACCCCCTCCATAGACTGGGTCAGATCGATGCCCACCTTGGACAGGGGGAGGGTGATGCCGATTCCGAGCAAAACTCCGATAAAGGCGGCGATCGCGCCGATATAGAAAGCTTCCAAGAAAAACAGGTGCACGATCTCCCGAGGAGTCATGCCCATGGCTGCCACAGTGCCGATCTCCCGCATGCGCTCGAATATGACCATCATGGTGGTGTTGATGATCACCGTGGAGGCGAGCAGGAAGAAGACCAGAGCGATCACATCATAAGCGGTTCGGGCGTACTCCATCCAGCCAGCGGTGGCGCCGATCCTGTTCCAGGGCTGGGTGGAAACATTATCTCGACCCATGTCGGACAGAATCCCCGTCACCTTCTCGGTAAATGCATCGACCTGCCTGCGATCCCTCAGCACGACCAGCACCTCGGTGGCTTCATTGTCCATCTTGAGGAAACGGGCGGTCGTATCGATGGGAACGAGGAAAAAACTCTCGTTGAATCCGGTCACCAGAAAACGGACGATTCCGGTCACGGTAAAGGTCATCCCGGACATGCCCATATATTTGTTCTTGGTGAGAAGGGTCAGTTTTTCCCCGACATCCAGGTCGAGCTCCTCGGCCAGACCGGCGGACAGAGCCATTTCCTTCTCCCCCTTTTCAGGCAGACGGCCCCGCTCAAGTGCTTCCTGGATTCTCATCACCGAAGCTTCCCGCTGGAAATCCACACCCAGACCTATACCGCCGTAAGTGCGGTCGTTGCGGTAGATGGCCGTAAAGAAGCGGGTACGGGGTACGACCGCCGCCACCTCCGGCTCAACCTCCAATCTCTGCACAACATCCTCGTAATCGACCACACTGAGATGCAGAGGATTGAGCTGTTCGTTCTCGTCATATTCCAGATTGCGGATACGGATGTGTCCGGAAACATAGCGTACGATGTTGGATTCGACATCGTCCAGCATGCCGGCGATCAACGAGAACATGAAGGTGATGAACATCGTCGCGATAAGAATGGCTGTTCCCGACAGCAGGCTGCGGCGTTTATTGCGGCGGATATTTCTGAAGGCTATCCTACCTAATTTCATTTATATCCTCCTCCTTTATTTATTCGTAACGCAGACATTCGGTGATCTGCATCTTCAGCGCCCTCGAAGAGGGAATAAAGGAGAACACCATGGCCGCGACGACACCGAAAATGAAGCCGCCCAAGTAGGCCTGGGGATGCCAGGCGCTGCGGAATACGCCGGTTACCCGGTAACCGATATCCATTTGACCCATGATACTGGAAAAATCGATGCCGTAATTGACCATGTACCAGTTGATCGCCAAACCGATGACAATACCGAAGAGGGTGCCGATCAGACCGATCCCCCCGGCTTCGAAGAGAAAAGCCACCCGGATGGAACCGTCCTTCATGCCCATGGCCCGCATCATGCCGATTTCCCGAACTCGCTCGTACACGGCCATGAGCATGGTATTGGAGATACCCACCGCGGCGATGATGAATACCAGAAAGAGGATGATGGTGCTGCCGGCACTTTTCATCTGAGCCATCATCAGGAAATCCCGGGCCAGCTCCTTCCAGCTCTCCACCGTGATTCCGGGAAAACCGGACAAAGTCGCCCGCAGGCTCTCTACCTTGATCTCGGGATCCTGCCATTCAGGAAAGAACAGGGTGATCTCGGTAACCGCTCCCTCCATTTCCAGTGCCTCGTCGACTAGAGACAGGGGGATGTAGGCGGTTCCCTTGTTGATCACCGGATTGGGACTGTTCAATATGCCGACCACCATCAGATCGAGGGTTTGAAAGGCACCGTAGCGGGTACGGGTACGGATGGTAATCTCCTCCCCCACTTCAATGCCGAGGTCCTGGGCCAGCCACTCTCCAAGCACTACCTCCTGCTTATCCGGCTCCAGATACCGGCCTTCAGCCAGTGTTTCAGAGAGTCGATAAATCGTCTCATCGGTTTGCGGATCCACCCCGATCACCTTCACGTACATCGAGCCCTCGCCGTAAAAGATCTCCCCGGCAAACACCGTCCGCCGGGTGGTTGTAACTCCCGCTCCTTCAAGGGCTCGCTCCACAGCAGCCGGATCTTCGATGGCATGCTTGATGGGCATGCTCTTGATATCCTCCAGATAGTCCGTGGTCATGACTTTGGCCGAGCCGGTTTCGTACCAGATGATGTTACGCTCCGACTCTCTTTCCGCTCCCTGAAGCCAGCCGTCCATCCAGAGAAACATGGCGATCCCGAAGGCCAGTGCGCCTGCGGTGATCAGAGTTCGTCGCCGGTAACGGGAGAGGTTTTTCCAGGCCAGAGACAGTAAAAAGCTCATGATCCCCTCCTCTCATCACCACTGATCTGCCCATCGTGGAGCCTGACCAGTCGTCGGGCGTAGTCCATCACCATCCGATCGTGGGTGGAGAACACGAAAGTCGTACGATGTTTCTGGTTCAGAGCCACCATCAGGTCGAGGATCTCCTTCCCGGTATCCGAGTCCAGGTTGGCCGTGGGCTCGTCGGCCAGCACCACATCCGGCTCCTTGATCAGAGCCCGGGCCACCGCTACCCGCTGCTGCTGCCCGCCGGACAGCTCCCCGGGAAGCCGGGTTTCCATTCCCTTCAGACCCACCTCTTCCAGGATTCCGTTGGTGCGCTCCTTGATCTCCGCTCCGTTGATCCCGAGCAGGGACAGGGCGAAGGAGACGTTCTCGAAGGCGCTGAGCACGGGTATGAGGTTGAAGGACTGGAACACGAAACCCAGCCTCTGCCGGCGCAACAGGGCCAGCTCCTTCTTGGTCTTGGAGGAAACCGCCTCCTCCGCGATATAGATTTCCCCGCTGGAGGCTTTGTCCAGGCAGCCGATCAGGTTGAGCAGCGTGGTTTTACCCGAACCGGAAGGGCCGGCGATGGAGAGAAACTCCCCCCTCTCTATACTCAGGGAAACCCCCCGCAGGGCATGAACCGTCGTGTGCCCGACTGTGTAGTCTTTTGTTACATTCTCGACCTTGATCATATCTCTACTCCTTTGCTATCCGTGTCTTTCTCGGATTGAGAATCCGTTGCCGGTCCTCCGCTTGCCGCCGGCGGCCCTGCCGGCTTGGCCGGGGTACCGGCGGAGCCACCGGGCTGAGCCGGAGTACCGGCATGACCCGGCAGTTTGCCCTGGGCCAGATCGTCGAGCAGCGAGCCCAGGGACATGGAGGACAGGCTGCCGGAGGGCAGCAACACGATGGTCCCCCGCTGCTTGATCCCCTCGTAGATCATGTTCATGCCCCTCAGGTGCAGGGCGGTGGGATCATCCTTGTAGCGTTTGGCCGCCTCCACGAACTTGTCGGAGATCTCGATCTCCGCCGTACCCAGAATGACCCGGGACTGTCGCTCCCGCTCGGCCTGGGCCCGCTTGGACATGGCGTCCTCCAGCTCCTTGGGAATCACGATATCGGTGAACTCGATGGAGAGGATGGTGATGCCCCAAGGATTGGTCTTGCGGTCCAGGGCCTCCTGGATCTCCTTTCCAATCCGCTCCCGCTCGGCCAGAAGATCGGCAAGATCGTGGCGTCCGATGGCGTCCCGCAGGGCGGTTTGGGCGGAAAGCACCACCGCTTCGAGGAAGTTCTCCACTTCGAGGATCGCCTTGGTGGCATCCCAGATCATCCAAAAGGCCAGTGCATCCACGTGCACGGGAACGGTATCCATGGTAATGGTTTTCTCCGCGCTGAAATCGGTGGCCCGGATGCGGGTGTCCACGAAGCGGGTTACCCGGTCGATGATGGGAAAGATCAGGAAGATGCCGGGACCCCGCAGTCTGTGGTACTTGCCGAGACGCAGGATCACCGCCTTCTCCCAGTGATGGGCAAGTTGAAAAACCGGGGCGAAAAGGTACCCGCCGGAGATCATCAGGGACAGGGGAAACATGGCACTGCCGTAACGGGCGAACATGCCGATCCACAGACCTGCCAGGAGGACAAGGACCAGGGCCCAGGAGGGGAACAGCATCAGCAGCACGGCACTGACGACCACCTGTACGGTGATGTAGACCAGC
>CP070696.1:3229504-3279255 GCA_020353535.1 Spirochaetaceae bacterium
CCCTAGGGGAATCGAACCCCTCTTTGATGGCTGAGAACCACCCGTCCTAGCCGATAGACGAAGGGGCCCCGCTATCGTAGCGCTCTCGCACTATTGATTTTTCGTGATAGATATTACTGGCAGAAGGAATTATAGTCAATAGCGGTTGAAAGCTATTTATGTTGATTGAAGCTTTTTAACGCAAAACCGGCTACGTTTGGGGAAGCCGTATATGACGGTATGGTCCCTATCTGATTTCCCTTGGCGCCATTATAAATTCTCCAAGCCCCGTGAACTCCCAGTTGAGGTCTTTCGCTATCTGTTATATCACCGCCACTCTGGGATAGATTTCTCTCAGTTATTTTATCCTACCCTTTTCCTGACGTATTTTCCCATTCTTCACGCAGTACCGCATAAATCATATCATCCACCCACCCCTCGGGGGTCCAGACGCTTTGGATGTGGTGAGCCTCCTTTCGCATCCCCAATTTTTCCAGCAGAGCGACAGAGGCCGTATTCCTCGGGTCCACAGAGGCGATAATCCGATGTTTATTTAGGTATCCAAATAGGTAGGAGAGTAATGCATCGACGGCTTCGGCTGCGTAGCCTTGACGTTGATGCCTGGGGCTGATGGTGAAACCGAGCTCCACCTGTTGGGCATCGGGAGGCAAGAAGTGCATCCCGACATCCCCTATAAGCTCCTGGGTGGTCTTTCGATACACGCCCAATTGGCACCAGCTATCGACCACGTCTATACTGCCATTCCCGTATTTCAGGATAAATGCTTCTACCTCTTCTTCCTTCACAGGCCTCCATCTCTGGTAGCGAGTAACCCTCGGGTCGGAGCGGTAAGCATACATACCCTGTGCATCCTGTAGTTGCAGGGATCTCATGAGCAGCCGCGGTGTTTCAATCCGAAGGAAAGGTATAGTGTCCATTATTTTCTGGAACGAGTTAAATCGCATTGACTTGGCGTTTATCACTCCATTCTTGAAACATCTCTTCCGTATTTAATCTCTGCACTTCTTTACACAAAATTCTCATTCCTGCCGTTCAAAAGCTCCGATATCGCCATAATTGCCTCTGTCATGCGCACCGGTTCCGCGGGACAAACCGCGCTGATCTTCTTCCGTAGCCAGATCCTCAGGCGGTATGACGTCTACGGCCGGGCTTTCCTGTGAGAGGGCATGGGTGAACGTTCCGCCGCTATTGTCGCCCAGGGGTGCCAGCAGAGGGTCTCCTGTGAGATAGCTATCAAAGCTTCCGTCAGCGATGAGGTTGTAATCGTTGATGCCAATCTGTCCCGTGCCGTAGATGCCGCCTCCAAAGCCCATTACAAAATCGAGTACCTGGTTGCCGGCGATCAAACAGCCTTCAATGTCTAGGTGTCCGAGGTTGTAGATTCCACCCCCTTGTCTCAAAGAATGATTATTAGCAATGGTGCAGTAGAGGAGCTCCAAATCACCGCGAATGTGGATGCCCCCTCCCGAGCTTTTGGATTCGTTACCGCTCACCGTGCAGTTGACGAGCCTGGCTTTTGATTCACAGGACACGAACAGACCTCCTCCTTTACTACGGGCGGAGTTACCTGAAATCGTGCTGTTGTAGCAGATCAGCTCGGCATCGGATTCGTTCTTTATGCCGGCCCCCGACCCGGTACAACCGGCGGCAGATTTGATTTCTGCGGTCGTCCGCGGCAAGGAACGGTTATCGGAGACACTGCAGTTGTGCATGACCACTCTACCCTTGTTCCATATCCCGACACCATATACCGCCGTGTTGCTACGAATGTCGCAGCCATTTAGGACTAGGTTACCATAGTTTTGGATCCCGGCGCCGCATCGGAGAGGCTTGGTAGGGTTCCCATGACGAATCGTCACGGAGGTCACGACAGCCGTTATTCCTTCCTGAATCACGAGAACTCTGTCCTGAGCGATTTCCGGGTTTTCCGCTGCCTGGAGAATTGTTCGCTCTGCCCCGAAGCCGCGAATTTTTACATCCCTATCTATAATGATCCCCCCCTCTGTGTGGATGGGATCCATGAGGACAATATCATTCCGCTCTGGAACAGCCTTGCGGACTGCTTCCTGAAGTAGAAGAAAGTCACAGCCTTCCCTCCCGACCGTGATGAAGAGCTCCGGATTATGAAGGATCTGCTCCTTCAGAAGTTTCGAGTTTTCCCCGTTTCCATCAGGCTCAGCCGTCCCCGGAGAGGGGAACAGAAAACGGGCGAAGAGTAGAACGATAACTGTGCTGAAAACCGTACCCGAGAATCCCTTGTGTAACTGCATCCGAATCCGTTTGATCATCTTTCTGCTATAACAATCCACTCTGAATCATAGCCGATGTCTTCTTGTATCCTAGCTCAGCATGGACTCCATTAGCTATTAAGCCGTCTTCCGAACTGAAGAAGCCCTCGCGTCACCTACAATCAGCAGGTACGTTGGACGTGGCTCCAGCTGTGAGGAAGAATCGAGCCTTGCCTGAAGCATCTTAAACGCCAAGGCGGGACCTCAGCAATTTACAGACCCGCCGGGCTTGAATCGAATCAATTTCAATAAGGAGTGCCTTTTCACAATCATCCAGCGCTCGAGAATAGTCTCCTAGGTGATAACAGGTCTGGGCACGTTGAAAGATTGTATCAAAGTGTAAAGGATTCAACCGCACGGCTCGGCTGAGATCCTCACAGGCTGCTTGATAGTCCTCGATCACTGGCAACGTGACACCTCGATGGCACAATGCCTTATCGTGCTGCCGGTTAAATCCGATAGACGAAGGAGCCATGCTTAGGCGACAAATAGCCTAATCTTCTGAACAAGTCAAGGAGTTTTTTCCGCAAGAGTTTGTTGGCGATACCAGTTCAGGGTTTCCCTGATAGCCTGACCGATGGATGTCGGCTCGCCGCCAATAGCATTCCGGTACTTGCTCCAATCCGCCACCCAGTCAATCTGGGTCTGGTATGCGACCTCCCGTACCTCTCGGATCATCCGGCTCATGAAGGAACCGACGGTGAGTACCGCTTTCGACATGGTTCGGATCTTGCCTTCGGGGGCGATCCCTGCCTCCTGGAAGACTCTGTGAAGAAGCTCCCTATAGGTCAGCACCTCCATGTGGGGAAGAATCCATACCTGCCCATAGGCGCGATCGTCCTCCGCCAGGTCCACCAAAAACCGGCCGAAATCCGGCAGGTAGATGAAGCTGTGTTCCCGATCCAGATCCGCCAGAATGCTGATCCTCCGGCCGCTCATCAACGGCTGGAATACGAAAAAATCCAGAATCGAGTTATCGCCCCTGGGACCGAAGAA
Organism: Spirochaetaceae bacterium; assembly: GCA_020353535.1. Classification (GTDB taxonomy): domain Bacteria; phylum Spirochaetota; class Spirochaetia; order SZUA-6; family DRHE01; genus JAFGQJ01. Next base: position 3,232,789 of record CP070696.1, read on the forward strand.
ATCCGAACCTTGGCCGATGGTCGCCCGCAGTCGACCTTCCTGGTCCGCCCGCAGCAGCTGTTGGATCAATTGTGAGCGCAGCCTGCCCTTCTTTCCGTCCGCCAGATGGGGCGTATCCTCCCGTATCGGTCCGCGAAGGGCTCCCACCCGTCCGTAGCAGTAGAGATTGTCCGCATACACCACCCGGGTCCGGGGAACCTGCTGAGCTGCCTCTTCGATGAGGTTCGACATCACCGGCCGGAGGGTATCCGCCCATTGCGGGTAAGGGACCCCGATACAGTGATACACAACCGCGGCTCCGCTTAAAGCCTCTGCCAGACTGCCTCGGTCCAGAGCATCCACCGCCGCCTGCTCGACCGATCCGGGCAGTTCGACCCTCCCCGACCGACTCACTCCGCGAACGGGCTTATCCCTGCTGACCAATTCATCCACCACGGCCTTTCCGATGTTGCCACCAGCACCGAGCACAACGTGAAGCTCATCCATGTTAACAAACTAACTGTCAGGATAGGGAAAGGCAAGGGAAACGATCTTCCCGGGGAGGACTCGAACCCCCAAACCAAGATCCAGAGTCTTGTGTGTTACCAATTACACCACCGGGAATCGTGAGGGTCTTCGCCCCCAGCAGGGCAAAGCTATCATTTTTTCTTTGTGGAGTCAACAATTTTAGGGGTACACAACTCTAGCGATACAGAGGATTTCCACAAAAGACTTTGAAGCTGCAGAGAACAGGAACCGGTTCGATCTGCAGTTACTCGATCAGCGGCAGGGTTACCCTAAAGGTCGTGCCGCCTTTTAGTTTGCTTGAAACGAAAAGTGTACCATTGTGGGCCTCGATCACACTTTTGACGATGGACATCCCAAGCCCGGTGCCTCCCTCTTCGGAGGAGGAGAAGAAGGGATCGTAGATCTTTTTTTGGATCGATGGATCCATTCCGACACCAGTATCGGATACCTCGACTTTTAGGGTCTGATCCGCTTTGAAGGCCTTTATCGAGAATTTCCCGCCCTGCGGCATGGCTTTACGGGCATTATCGGCGAGGTTGAAAAACACCCGGAACATCCGCTGCTCGTCCATGATCACCGGCTCGGATATTTGAATATCTGTAGATACATCGATATTTCTGGCCTGGAACTTCTCCTCCACCGCCTCCAGCAACTTGCCGAAGAAATCCCTGAGATTGACGATGGACATGTTCAAACGAATCTCACCCCGCGAATAGTCCAGCAGCTCGCTGGCGATTTGATTGAGCCGATCCGCCTCGGCGATAATCCTCTTAGCGTTTCGCGCAACTCTGTCCGGTTCCCTGCTATTGAGAACGATCATCTCCGCCATGCTCCGCAGGATGGAGAGAGGATTGCGGATATCGTGCAGGATCAGCGACGAGAACTTACCCAGGGTCGACAATCTGTCCTTCAGCAGCAATTCCTCTTGTGCTTCCTGAAGGGCCTGGTTCGTTTTCTCCAGCTCCCGAGCCCGTTCTCGTAGATTCTCCACGAAGTACTCGTTGCTGCTGCGCACCATGTCGGTGACTGACTTGAGAATCGAGATGGCGATTTCAGAGTTGTTCTGGATAATTCTATGGAAATCGTCCCTGTCTATATAGAACAGACGAGTCGGTTGCTTGGCCAGAACCGTCGCGCTGCGGGGAAGCTCGTCGATCAGGGCCATCTCACCAAACAGATGCCCGCGCTCGTGTACCGCCAGCAGGTCCTTCTCGGGAAGCTTGTAGTCCTTCCAAACCTCCACCGCTCCTTCGGCAACGATGTAGAATCGATCCGCCTGCGAGCCTTCTTCGAAGATGACCTGCCCGGGTTGGTATTCGATTTGGTGGCAGACTTGTTGTATCTTCTTGATCTGCTGATCGGGGAGATCTTCAAAGAAGTAGACCTTTTTTAAAAAGGAGAAAAGGTCCTTCAAATTCCTCTCACTTCCTCTCGTACAGAGACTCTATGTAAGCCCTGGTATCCTCTATGCGAACATGGCTGATTGTACAACGGCCTTCCAGAACCACTCCATCCTGAATGATCAGCTCCGGGGTTTTTAAATCCCCAAGAACACGGGCTGTGGAGAGAAGCAGGATCCTTCGGTTGGCAATGATGTTACCGATTACCAGCCCTTCCACCACAACACTGGTGGCATTGATATTCGTCTTTACTTTGGCCTTCTCTCCGATCTGCAGCTGATCAACCACGAGGGTCCTACCCTCGAAGGTGCCATCGATGCGCAGGTTTCCCCTGACAACGAAGCGACCTTCGAAAGCGGAGTTCTCCCCTATTGTTGAGTTAGCCTCGATATCGATCTGCATCCCTACTCCCGGCTCTCAATTTGCGGCACATTGAGGAACTCGATAACTTCCCTGGCGAAAGCTTTCAGCTCCATCAACGCTTCTTTGACCTTCTTGCCCTCGAAGAAGCGCCTGCCCTCGATCCTGTCAAAGTGAAGCGTATCATCGGCATTGAGACAGACCAGACCACCGGCTTCGATATCCGTGACCAGGACTCCTGCAAAACGGGCAACGCTCCGCAAGAACTTGTCAGCCTCAACGATCACATTCCTTTTCTTCTTGAAACTTCTTTTACGCATATCCTCTTCATGTTTCTGACCCGAATACAGATCAACGGTGGAAGAGTCCTCGTTCACCTCTTCGAACAAGCGCCGCAGGTTCTCGAAACGATGATAGAAACTGTCCCGCTCCAGGGAATGCTTGAAATCCAGTTTCAACTTGGTTTCACTCAAGATGGGGAGGAAATCTTCCTCGAAAAAATTCAGATAATGAAAGAGGTAGGTTAACTCCCGATCACCGAAGGAATCGTCGTAGGATTCCTTCCTGCTCTTGCTCTTCTTGCCGATCCTCTCCAATATCGTTTTCAAATAGGACAATCCCTCCCACTCATCTACCATTGCCGGTTCCTCGAAAGCGGCGGGATCGAATTCATGGAAGGATTGCAACTTATCCCGGTAGGTTTTTAGTTTCTTGAGCTCCTCTGTCACCCTGGCACGCTGATACGGGTCCTTGGTTGATTTATACACAGATTCGAACTGTCGTATGGTCCGATTCAGAGCCTTCAGCTCTTCTTCCGGCGTCATACTGCAATGTACCACGAAGGGAAATCGGGTTGCAAGAAGCGGTAAAAAAGCCCTCCACCTGGGGAGGGCTTTGAATACTCAATACCGAAATTACAGGATCACCAGCCGTCGGTCATATCATCGGGATCGCGGTAGGTTTCCGCGAACAGATCTGAAACGGCCCGCAGGTCGTCGAAGTACACATAATAGGTTCCGTAGCTCTCCATCAAGTCGAACTCGATCCTGAAGCCGATCAGCTTCAAACCGCGATCCGCAGTGAAGTGATACTCATCCTGGACGATGCGCGGCGGAATGGCGGCGGTCATCTGCTTCCAGCCCATGAAGTTCAGCTTGCCCATGGTGATTTCCCTTGGCTGGTTGAAGTAATCCGCAACGATAACCTTGAGGGTATGGTTGAAGTTCCTACCCACGACCCACACGGATATGGTCTTGGTGATTCCTTCGATTGGAATGGGGCGAACCGGAAAGATGGAGACCGAGCTCTTTGCTCTGCGGAAGAATATCGCCTTGCTACCGAGAACGTATTGATCTGTTTCCTCGATGTTGCTCATCTCCTCACCGGCAATGGGCTGCTTATCCAGCGGCGAACCTTCGAAGCGACGAATAACCGAGATTCCGTCATCCAGCATCATCGAGGATCCCCAGAAGGCGACATCCTCGAACTTGCTTACCGAAACCTCGACGAGCTCCTGTTGAGCCTGGTCTTTGCCCAGCTGATCCACCGCTATGCCCTCAGTATCCTGCGCCGCTAGAAATGTGGGAAGGAGGACGGCGAACCCGATTATTACGATGATCTTCTTCATGCTCACCTCTCCTTTCACTCGATCCCGGTTCCCCAGACTTCCTGGAGGGTATCGACATCAGCCAGGATGTCCCCATCGTATGGCGTCTCGAATACGTCGGACACCACTTTGAGTTGATCGATGTACATGTAGTAGTCGTCTACCTTCTCCGTAGGAGTGGTCCACAGAACCAGTTTGGTCACTTCCAGATTGCGGAGCCTGGGCAGGTACTTCCAGGATTGGGGAATCGTGGCGGGTACCCGAACCCTCAGGTTCTTCCAACCGACGAACTGTAGTGAACCGAAACTCAGTACGTGATCGATGCCATGGAAATCCCGAAGGTGCACCTCCAGGCTGTAGGCATGATTGGATCCCCACACCCACAGGTCGATGGCATCGGCCCGACCGGGAATCGGTATGGGTTTCGATTCAAAATTGCTCCCTTCCCCGACCCCGGGTACGATTTCCACCCAGTTGTAGCCCTTACGCAGGAAGGCGCCGTGGATCCCCAGAACCTGGAGCTCAAGGTTGTCCCTGTTTTTCCCGTGAAGCGCCTCCGGCCAGGCTTCAACCAGCTGCCGTTCCCAAAGGCTATTCCCCTCGGAATCGTAGCCGAACTTGCTCGGGAAAACGGCCCAGGTGCGGTAGTTCGCTCTGCCTGCTTCCTCAGGATCGAAACTCTGCAGTATCTGGGGTACGATGTTGACGGTCACCTCGTCGGCGAAGGCAAGCAGGCAACTGCCAAGCAGGAGTGCTGCAACGAGAAGCCTGATGGTAATCTTTGGCCCAAGCTTCATCATACTCTCCTTCTTAATCCTTTGGTCATCTGGAATTGTATTTCCACACGATCCCTTTGTCAAACGATTTTCCTACAAACTGCCGCGGTAGGCACCTTCGGCCAGGTACGAACTGCGCACGTATGGCCCGGCCACGACGTGGCGGATTCCGCACGCTAGCGCCTTCTCCCGCAACAATTTGTACTCATCTGGATAATAGTATCGGTGCACAGGTGCATTAAATTTACTCGGTTGTAAATATTGTCCAATTGTCAGGATCTCCACCGGAACCGCCGCAAGATCGTCGAACAGCCGCTGCAGCTGCTCCTCCGTCTCCCCAAGTCCGACCATAATTCCGCTTTTAATACGCGGCCCCTCCCGTGTGAACGACCTGGGCTTCCGCGAAGTCGCCTTGGACGACTCGCGGTTGTTGCGGGTTGAGGCGGCGATCTTCAAGACCTCCAGAGAACGCTGATAGTCCGCACCGCGTCGGACGCGGCCGTACAACTCCCGCACGGTTTCCATGTTATGGGCGAAGACCTGTATCGGCAGCCTGGCCACCTCTTCGATCGCATCCGCCCGTCCCGCAAAGTCGGGTACGAGAAGTTCTATTTTCAGCGCAGGAACCAGCCGCCTGAGATCCTCTACCACTCGCACATAATGGGAGGCTCCGCCGTCAGCAAGATCATCCCGAGTAACAGAGGTTAAGACCGCATAACGTATCCTGTTGCTGGCTGTGTAATCGGCGATCTTTTGCCCTTCAAGCGGATCCGGTAGCGGTGACGGGCCATGCTCTACGGCACAGAAGGCACAGTTGCGCGTACAATGATCACCGAGAATGAGAAAGGTAGCGTTGCCACAGGCATAGCACTCTCCCAGATTGGGGCATCGGGCCGACTCACAAACCGTATGCAGGCCCAGCCCGCCTATACGTCTACGCGTTCTCATCACCTCCGGAGTCAATTGTTTCTGTTTCCGCAACCAGGGCGGGCGAGCCGCGATCTTCACTACTGGTTTACCCCTTCAAGCACTCTGGCTGCCAGGGATCGGTAGGTTTCGCTCCACTGAAGCTGCACGGGTGCGCTCACCCTTTCTACCCGAGTCGCCTGAGAATCCGGTTCGATATATCGGAGGATGCCGTTCAAAGCACCCAGAAAATCATCCACCAACATGAGCAATACCGTGTTGTCGTAAGCTTGTCCGGGTATCGGTTCGTCGACGACTGCCAAACCGCCCTCTTTACTGAGATATTCCAAACAAAATCCCGTTAAAACATACGTTTTCAACAGGACAATAGCAACCGCTTCCTCGCTCATCCCGTCCAGCAGACGCCTGGCCTTTACCCTGTCGGTGATATTGCCTATATCCTTTCTCTCGATACGATCCAAACTACCAAGAGTTGAAAATCCGTCCATGAAAGCGACGATCTCGCTCTCAACTTTCGCATTCGTTTCGGCGACGAGAATTCCTATCCTCGGTGTGAGAGCGCCCGCTTCCGCGGCACCGATTCGTTTCAAGAAATCGGCATCCCCCAGCAGTGCTGCAATCGCCCTGCCCGCCTCGAAATTCGCCTGCTCCCGGTCGTACACGACGGAAATCCGATTGGGGGGCGCTTCACCGGCAGGATCTACCAAAAAAAAGCGAATATCCGGGTAACGCGGAGCGAGATCACCTGGATTGAAGGGATGGGCTGGACTGAGATAGATCCACTCGGGTCGAGTTCGTTTCACCACATCTGCAAAATGTTTTAGCCCCGGATCCGCCTCTGCCAGTAGAGGGGATACCGCGACCCTGATCTTTACGTCCTTAGATAGCCTCTGCTCCAGCATGCGAGTACCGATCCCCCGTCCGTTCAGAACTTCGATCTCGTAGGGATCGATGTACAATAGCAAGCGCGCTGCCGGGGAGCAGGAATTGAGAATGAACAGTGCGATGACAGAGGCTACCCAAATATGGCGCTGCACACCCTCAAGCTACATTCGTGATTCAACTTGGTCAAGGGATCTTCCTGCTTCAAAATCACACAACGTGCCGGTGTCTTGACAGGCTGACGGATTCCCAGCATAGTAAGCGGCAATCCAGGAGGCATGCATGACCCACTTCAAAGAGATCGGGCTCTCCAATACCCGAGAGATGTTCAGGAAAGCAATGGAGGGAGGCTATGCCGTGCCTGCCTACAACTTCAACAATCTGGAGCAGCTGCAGGCTATTGTCACCGGTTGTCTGGAGAGCCGCTCTCCTCTGATCCTTCAGATATCCAAAGGTGCCCGCAAGTACGCCAATCAGATATTGCTACGTTACATGGCCGAAGGAGCCATGGAAATCGTCAATTCCGCAGAACATCCCATCCCGGTGGCCTTGCATCTGGATCACGGCGACAGCTACGAACTGGCCGTTTCCTGCATCGAAACCGGATTCTCCTCCGTGATGATCGATGGTTCGGCTCACTCCTACGAGGACAACGTGGCCCTCACCTCGAAGGTCGTCGAATACGCTCACAAGTACGACGTGAGTGTAGAGGGAGAGCTCGGCGTCCTGGCAGGAATCGAGGACGAAGTCTCCCATGAAAAGAGTCATTACACGGACCCGGATGACGTGGAAGATTTTGTAAAAAAAACGGGTGTAGACAGCCTGGCCATCTCGATCGGAACCTCCCACGGCGCCTACAAGTTCAAGGTCAAACCCGGCGAGTCCCCGCCGCCGCTGCGCTTCGATATCCTCGAGGAAATCGAAAGACGCATCCCCGGATTTCCTATCGTGTTGCACGGAGCCTCCTCGGTCCTGCCGGCCTATGTCGATCTGATCAACAAGTACGGCGGACAGCTGGAGGGGGCTGTCGGTGTTTCCGAGGATCAGCTGCGCCGGGCGGCAAAATCGGCGGTTTGCAAGATCAACATCGATTCCGACGGCCGTCTGGTGGTCACCGCAGTGGTTCGTAAAATGCTCGCCGAAGATCCAAAAAACTTCGATCCCCGTAAATACCTGGGACCGGCCAGGGAAGAGCTCATTCAGATGATTGTGCGCAAAAACAGGGAGGTGCTGGGCAGCGCTGATCGTGGCTGACTAAGAAGAATAATCCCGAGAAATTCTATTGCAAAGCCAGAGAGGGCCTTTTACTATGGGACAAGAGGGGTGGATCGATGGAAGAAAAAAAAGAGCGGACCATCGAGAAGGCCAGGGAATACTTTCATAAGTTTTGGTATCGCAAGGCTTCTCTGTCTGACCTGATTGCCGAAATAGGGATCTCCAAGCCTACATTCTACAACTACTTCAAAAACAAGGAACAGCTTTTCGCATCTGTAATGCTGGCGACCTACAACGAGTTCCAATACGAGTTCACGCAGAGAAGCAAAACCGCCAGTAGCGCAGTGGAGAAACTGGAGATTTTCGTCCGCACCTACGCCTGGTTTCTCGAGAGCTTTCCTCTGTACAAAGATCTATTCATTCCGGGAAATGATCTTCTGCCGCGCTGGATCAAGTCCCGTTCCTCCAAAGACCTTTTTGCCGAGGGTGTGGAAACGGTAAAGGGCATCATCGCACAGGGTCAGGAAGAGGGGATCTTCGATCCAGAGCTCGATAGTGAAGCGACTTCCCTGATCGTATACAACACCGTCGTGACGCTGCTATCGCAGGACCTAAAACCCTATCAAAGAAAAAACAAGCCTCCCTATGCGATCAATATCGACACACTTCTTCGTCTTCTGGGAATGGGTCTGATCATCCGGGATTAATCCTTTAGTTCTACATGCGTATAGAACATGGACCCCAGAAAAAACAGCGCCGTAGCAAACACAGCCCAGATCAGATACGAGCGCATGTACAGGTAGGTTATGGCTGCGCTCAAGAAAGGGATGAGGATAAGAAGAACCAGGTACAACGCCCGCACCAGACCGTACCACTCCTGATAGCGAAGAAAGAAGATCGTCAGGAATAGGAGTCCGGCCATACGCATCCCGGGGAGGAGAAACAAATGGTAGGGCTCGTACTGGCCGTAATGAACGAAAATCTCGACGATACTCAGCAGCGTGTAGAAACCCCCGCCGAAACAAAGAAGCCCGCCATAGGTTTTCTGGGAATAGACAAGCAGGTACAAGATCCCCAAGAAAACCACGGGAATTAGATGGTCGGTGACCAAAAACAACAGATAGAGGGGAAGACTGCGATAGGAAAGCGGCGCGTACCTGTGTACAAGCAGTACCGCTACCAGGCAGGGAACGGCGAAGAGAAAGCCCTTTATAAACTCCAGTGCAGGAGCTTCCCGTTTGCGCAGAATCTCGCGCCCTCCGTCTGTAAACAGGAACACGATTGTCAAACAGGGTATGCCGAGAATCGCGAAAAGGCTCATCTGGGTCTCATCCGAGAACGGTAGCTTCGATCTTCCGAACCTGAGCCCGGTACAGGGATGTTATCCCTACTCCATAGTCAGCTATCAATTGGATGATATTCCTGGCCTGGTCGGGCAGATCCTCCCCGTTGATGCGATCTCCGGCATCTCCCAGACCGGGCATGATATAGGCCATATTGTTCAGGCTGGGATCCATCCACAGAGTATAGATTTCGGAGTTGTCAATAGCCCGCACGATCCGAAGGGAGCCCTTGAGAACGGAAATCACGTTCAGGAATGTGATTGACCGTGGTTTGATACCCTGACCGATGAGATACTTCACGATGGTAACAAGACTGCCCCCTGTGGCGTTCATCGGATCTGCGAAAAACAGGTCCTTTCCATCAAGCACCTCCAGATCGAAGTAGGAGCGTTCCAAATCGAGGATGTAAGCCATGTTACGTTCCTCTTTTGTATCGTCCCGGCTGATGCGGAACAGGGCAAAGGGGGTGACATAGTCGTTGGAGGAGTATTCCTGAATCTCTTTGGATACGATCATCGAGGGCAGGAGAGCAGCCCGCAGCATGACGCACATCACCGAGTTCCCCACCTTCTCGTCGATATCGGGGATCTTGTGAACGGCATAGTTCTGCGTAGGAATATCGACTGGAGTATCGACGAAGATATAGTTCTTCTCCTCGGGGATGGAGCTGGAAAATGCCAGGTTGAAAAGCAGCTCGTACGCCCTCTGGATATAGTAGACAAACTCAGGCGTCTCGGTACGTACGTCCCGAAGCTTGGCAATCAGGCGGGAAGCCTCACCGTGGCTGGAGCGGGGGGTCTCAAAGGAGTACACGTGGATACTCGGTTCTTTGCGAGTGATCTCCTGCATCTTTTCGCCCATTTCGTTGTACAGCGCGATGAGTTTGGATCGGGCCTCCTGCTTCCTGGCCGAAGCCCCATCAGTTCCCAGTTTCGGAAACAACGCCATCGCTTCGGCGAACTTGTTGTCCATGACCGCGATGGTCTGTTTATCCTCTTCGGTTAGATACCCGTCCAGATCCGAAGCTTGCAGAACGATCTGTTTCATGCCCCAACTTTACATTCGCCCCCGACCTTCGTCAAGAACTTCCTCATTTTCAGCGCTTGATTCTCGGGTGCCCCGAGTGTTATGAAAATTAGCGGTGAAGAATCCGAAGCAAATCGAACGCCTACGCTACGTGTTTAAAGGAGTAATCCAGGGAGTTGGTTTCCGGCCCACGGTGTATCGCTGTGCCGTCTCCCTGGGCCTGAAGGGATTTGTGCGCAATCAACGATCCGAGGTGGTTGCGGAAATCCAGGGATCCCCGGAGGCTCTTGAGAGTTTCCCGAAAAAGTTACGAAAACTGCTTCCCCCCGCGGCCGTGCTGGACACGATGGATTGTACGCAGATTGCGTTGAAGGAGGAGCAGTCCTTCCGCATTCTGGAGAGCAAGGCTACAGCGTACAGTTTTCCTCCCATTCCACCGGATCTAGCCACATGCCCCGAGTGCAGGAGCGAGCTTTTCGATGCGGAGAACCGCAGATATCTCTATCCCTTTATCACGTGTACCCAATGCGGTCCCCGCTACTCTATTGTCGAGGACACGCCATTCGACCGCGAAACGACTTCGATGATCGACTTCCCCCAGTGTCCCGACTGCCTTGAAGAATATTCCGATCCGGCGAACCGGCGTTTTCATTCCCAGACCAACTCCTGCTGGTCATGCGGTCCGACGCTGGAGCTCAGGGCTGCCGACGGCACCGCGATGGAGGGCGACCCGATTCTGGAAACCATAACGGCATTGCAACAGGGAAAGATCGTGGCTCTTCAGGGGATCGGCGGCTTTCATCTGGCCGCGGATCCACGGGACGCTGAAGCCATGCTACGGATCCGGCAGGACAAAGAACGGGAGCGCAAACCCTTTGCCCTGATGGTGGCGGATAAACGGGAGGCCGAGCGGCTGTGCCGCCTGCGGGATGGTGATTGGCGACTGTTGAGCACAACGGCTAGCCCGATCCTTATCTTTCCTGTGGCGGACGGGGCGCCCCCTCATATAAAGACTGTTTCTCACACAGGAACATTGGGTATCATGCTGCCCTACACACCTCTCCACCTGCTGTTGTTCCACTACCCCGACGTGGAGATCACCTACCGGCACCTGGTGATGACCTCGGGAAACCTCAAGGGAGAGCCGATAATCAGCGACCCACAAGAAGCTTCCGTCAAACTGGCAGGGGTGGCGGATCTGTTTTTATACCACAACCGGCGAATCCTGTTTCGCACCGACGATTCGGTGGAACGGGTAACAATTTCGGGACAGCGTATCTTTTTACGTCGTTCACGGGGATACGTCCCGCGGCTGATTCCCCTGAAGAAAGCATTGAAGAGTACGACTCTGGCGGTAGGAGCGGATTTAAAAAACGCCCCCGCATTGGGGAAGGGATCGGATATCTACCTGGCTCCCTATATCGGTGACCTTGAGGATCCGCTCACGCGCCGGGATTTCGAAGCCCAAATCCAAAAAATTCTCTCCCTGTATGAGGTGCAGCCGGAAATCCTGGTGCATGATCTTCACCCTGCCTATCATTCCACCCGTTGGGCGCTGGAACAGAACATCGGCCGCAGGGTTGGAGTGCAACATCACCACGCCCATCTGCTGGCGGTGATGGCCGAACACCAGCTGGAGGAGGTCATCGGGCTGTCCTTCGACGGCACGGGGTACGGCACGGATGGTACGATCTGGGGGGGTGAGTTTATGCTGGCCCGGCGGGATGGATTCCGGCGGTTGGGATCGTTTCGGGAATTCGGCCTTCCCGGCGGAGAGGCGGCGGTTCTGCACCCCACGCGAATCGCCTTGGCGCTGCTCAAAGATATCCTCGAGCCCGGGGAACTTCAGCAGCTGTTCTGTACAGGCGACGGGCTGACCGAGCAGGAGCTGCAGACTCTGAGCGAGATGATCGACAAGGGGATCAACACCCCGATGACCTCATCCCTGGGACGGCTCTTCGACGCCGCCAGCGCTCTGCTCGGACTGGTGGACACGGTCAGCTACGAAGGAGAGGGCCCTATTCGTTTGGAGGGTCTTGCTCTCGGCGCATACGACGGCAAGCCGATCCCGGCCAGCGTGAATTGCAGCGACTGGGGCATACAGGTGGATCAGGTGACGGAGAGCCTGTTCAGGCTCGACTGCAGAGCATTGCTGCGGACCCTGGCTAAACCAAGGCGCACGCCTCCGCGGAGTAGCGATGTTGAGGCGGCCTCCCTGGCGCTGGAGTTTCACAAAGCGATCGCAGCGGCGTCTCTGGAGGGGGCCCGCCGGATGCGGGAGTTGACGGGTTTGGGCGGTATCGCCCTTTCCGGAGGGGTATTTCAAAACGTCCTGCTGTCCGAGTTGCTGATGCCCGCCCTGGTGGAATCAGGTTTCGAGGTATACACCCATCGGGACATTCCTGCTGGAGACGGAGGCATCGCTGTCGGGCAGGTTTATTTTCTTTCCGGGAACGGATAAAGTAAAGTTCTGGAGGAGACCATGTGTTTGGCTGTGCCAATGAAGATAGTTCAGATCCTCGAAGACAGGAGAGCTCTGGTAAAACAGGACGACCTTGAAACCGAGGTCGATCTGACCCTGATCGAGCATCCAAGGGTCGGGGATTACGTGATCATCCATGCCGGCTACGCCATCGATCTGTTAGACCTGGAGGAGGCCGAAGAACGATTGAAGCTGTTCCGCGCTATGGAAGATGCCGAATGACCGTCGGTCGGTCTAGTACGAGACCGTAGATGTCTTCGGTTTTACATCAGGCTCTGCATGATCGGCGGTTGGCCAAACCGCTGTTGGAGGATATCAATAAAACCGCAGCGGATATTTCCAGAACCGTAAGGATCATGGAGGTGTGCGGTACCCATACCGTAGCGATACGTCGCTCCGGAGTGCATTCTCTGCTTCCGAAAAACGTGCTTCTGGTTTCCGGTCCGGGCTGCCCGGTTTGCGTAACTCCGACCAGCTACATCGACAATGCCCTCCACCTCCTGGACCACGGCAAAGCCACGATCGCCTCCTTCGGCGACATGCTGAAGGTTCCGGGCTCGGACGGGAGAAATCTGGCCGGCTACCTGGGAAGCGGTCGGGTGCGGATCGTGTACTCTCCCACGCAGCTGCTACCTATGGCCCGGGACAGCTCGGAAGCCGTAGTATTTCTTGCCATTGGTTTCGAGACCACCATACCCACGGTTGCGGCGGCCTTTCTGCAGGCTCGTCACACCGCTCTCAGCAACCTGTTTCTCTATACCGCCTTCAAAACCGTACCTCCGGCCCTGCGTGCCCTTCTGGACAGCCCGGAAAGAAATCTGGACGGCTTCCTGCTGCCCGGCCATGTGTCGGTGATTTTGGGGGAGGAGCCCTACGGTTTTCTCGTTCAACCGGGAGGAGTGCCAGGAGTCATCACGGGATTCGAGCCCCTAGATCTGTTGCAGGGGATTCTGGCTGTGCTTCGCCAGATCGCGCGGGGGGAATGCAGGGTGGAAAACGCCTATACCCGGGCGGTCCGACCGGGAGGTAATCCCAAGGCGAGGGAAATTATGGATCGCGTCCTCGAAACATCGGACACGCTCTGGCGGGGATTGGGCCGGATCCCGGACAGCGGACTGGTCCTGCGGCGGGGCTTCCGGGATGCGGATGCCGAGCTGCGCTTCTCCCTCCCGGCCCTTGAGAATGTGGAACCGCCGGGCTGCTCCTGCGCCAGGGTGCTGCAGGGTCGCGTACTTCCCAGCGAATGTACTCTGTTCGGTGAACGCTGCACACCGGAAACGCCGGTAGGGCCATGCATGGTTTCCTCCGAAGGCACCTGTGCGGCCAGCTTTCGCTACGGAGACGCACCGCTGTGAAAAGCCCTGAACGTATTATCCTGGAACACGGCAGCGGCGGTGCCCTGTCCCGACAGCTCACAGAGGAAATGATCTATCCGATCTTGCAGAACGAAGCGTACCCGGAACTGGCCGATGCCACGGCTTTCGAGATCCGCGGCAGAACTTTTATCACCACCGACACCTACGTTGTGGACCCGCCCTTCTTTCCCGGCGGAGACATCGGCACGCTGGGGGTGTTCGGCACGTGTAATGATCTGGCCGTCTGTGGTGCCCGTGCCCGCTTTCTCAGCTTGGGTCTGGTTCTGGAGGAGGGATTCCCAACGGCGGATCTTCGTCGGGCTCTGGAATCTGTGCGCCTGGCCTGCGAACAGTCTGGAGTTTTGGTGCTCAGCGGCGACACCAAGGTGGTTCCCACGGGCAAGGGGGGCGGGATATTCCTCAATACAACGGGCATCGGCGAAGCGTTGGGAGATCACTACCTTTCTGTGAGGAACATCCAAAGCGGAGACGCGGTTCTGGTCTCCGGCCCTGTGGGCAATCATGGTCTGGCCATCCTGGCGGCTCGGGAAGGATTGAAGATCGGCGCTTCTCTTCGTTCCGACTGTGCCCCCCTTTTTCCCCTCTGTGAAGCGCTGTACGGTCTGGGCAGAGAGCTGCGCTTCATGCGGGACGCAACCAGGGGGGGAGCGGCGGCAGTGCTGAACGAAGCGGTGTCCCACAGCGAGGAGTTTGGATTAGAGGTAGACGAAACGGCATTTCCCATTTCCGGCATCGTAGCTGCGGCTTCCGACCTGCTGGGCTTGAATCCACTGGAGATAGCCAATGAAGGGGTGATGATCGCCGTAGTGGCGCAGAGGGCCTCAGATGAGGCACTCTCACTGCTGCGCAGCTTCGAGGCGGGTCGGGAGGCCTGTCAGGTCGGAATCGTCAGTGACGGCTATCCCGGACGGGTAATCCTGGAAACCGCGGTCGGAGGCAGGCGCATTCTGGATCTTCCCCGCGGCCTGTTGTTACCCCGGATCTGTTAGTACCCTGCATTATTCGCCGTGATACTGGATGAGGGTGCGAACCTCGTACCCTTCAAGCACTTTTTCGTAGCTGAGGAAGCTAAGCCCGACCACGGCGAAAATGCCGGTCACCGTGACACCCGCGGCGGTGAACAGGTCCGCCGCTGCCTTGATCGTGCCTCCGGTGGCGATGAGATCATCCACCAGCAGGATTCTCTGCCCCTTTTTCACGTCCGCCTTGTGAACCTCGATCTCGTCCTGCCCATATTCCAGGGTAAAGGAGGCGCGGTAGGTCTCACCCGGCAATTTTCCCTTCTTGCGAACCAGGAGCAGAGGGAGCTGGAGGCGGGCGGCCAGGGGCGCGGCAAAGAGAAATCCCCGCGCCTCCACCGCGGCCAGGGCGTTTGCCCTGGCCTCTAAACAGAAGGCCTGAGCCTGGTCGATGCAGTAGCCGAAGGCCTGCGGAGAGGTCAGGATGCTGGTGATGTCGTAGAAGAGGATTCCCTGCTTGGGAAAATCCGGTACCTTGCGGATAGCCCCATCCAGATCGAAGTCACCGCCCACGGGCATGACTCTCCAGCTGCCGGGTAAGGCCAGCGATCCACTCGCTCAAGCCGGTGGATTCGGAGCGAACATCAGTGATGTTTCGGAAGTTCCCATCCGACAGGACCAGCTCACAGTCCTGTAAGGCATGGCTGAAGGCCGTCAAGGTCGGTTCACTGTCCACGGTGAATATCCCACCGACCCTTCCGGCCAGCGTGATTCCCCTCAGAGCGCGCAGGATCTCCGTAAAATGGGAATGAATCGGAAGTTTCCCTTCGGGAAGGGATCCGAGCAGGAAAAGGTCCGCCACCGTTAAGTCGGGTATGGAGGCCTGATCCGCCGTCAAAACCTTCACCTTGAAGCGTTCCCTATCGAAGCAGTCTCTCAGGCGGTGAACCAATTGTTCCATCGGTTCCACCGCCGGTGCGTAAATGATAACTCCCCGGTACATGCCTACCCTCCTCGCCGAGCATTATAACAGGATTTTCGGCGGGAAGGAAACATGCTTTCATCATCTAAGGATAGATCCTGCGCAAGCCCCTCACGCGGGCGTAGGCGTTGAGGTCCAGTTCGGATCTCCGACCGCTACGCAGCAGATGATAGCCGAGTCCGGCGACCATGGCGGCGTTATCGGTACACAATCTGAGGGAGGGGAAGATCACCTCTAAGCCGACCTGCTCGTTCAGTCGCTTACGCAGGTAGCTGTTGGCGGCCACCCCCCCTCCGGCGACGATCCGTTTCAAGCCGGTTTTGCGGGCTGCTTTGACGGTTCTGTCCACCAGGATGTCGATGGCCGTTGCCTGGAAGGAAGCGGCTATGTTCTCTTTGCTCTTTTTGAAGTCCCTGTTCCAGAATTGATCGAGTTGATTGACCACAGCCGTCTTCAATCCGGAATAGGAAACATCGAAGGGATGATCCCCTTTGTGCAGCGAGGGCCAGGGAAAGCGAAAGGCTTGGGGCGAGCCCTGTTGAGAGAGTTTGTCGATGGCCACGCCGCCGGGAAATCCCAGGTCGTAGTGTTTGGCCACCTTGTCGAAGGCTTCGCCGCAAGCGTCGTCGATCGTGGTCCCCAACACACGTATGGAATCGAAATCCTCTACCTCCGCAATCAATGTATGGCCGCCGGAAACGAGCAGCCCCAAGTAGGGATAGGAGATCTCTGATTCCAGGTGCGGGGCGTATAGATGAGCCAGGATGTGGTCGACCCCCACCAGGGGTTTCTCCAGGGCGAAGGACAGCCCTTTGGCATAGGAAAGACCGACCAGTAAGCTGCCGATCAATCCGGGCTGGTGGGTGACGGCCACTCCATCCACCTGCAAAACCTCGATGTTTGCCTTGCCCAGTGCCTGGTGTACGACCCGGGATATGGTCTCGATATGCCGGCGGGAGGCGATCTCCGGTACCACACCGTAAAAAGGCCTGTGGTCTTCGATCTGAGAAGCGACGGTTTCGCTCAAGGTTTTTTTCCCATCCTCCACCAACGCTGCTGCGCATTCGTCGCAAGAGGTTTCTATACCCAGTACGATCATGAATCTTCACCCATCTCCTTCAGCAGAGCGGAGAGGGAAACCAGCTCGACTCCCGAGCGTTTCAACTCACTCAAGCTACGCCCAAGCACATCCACTATCTGGGGATTGCGTACATGTCCGATCAGGATCGCGTACCCCTTTTTTCGGGCAACCTCGATCCCGCTCGCCAGCGCTTTCTCGATCTCCTCGATCTGAGGTTCATTGTCCAGAAAAATATCCCTCTCCAGATACGGCACTGCGTAAGTTCTGGCTGTGGCCGCGCCCAACGTTTCAGTGGTCGTCCGGCTGTCCAGGAAGACATGCCGTTTCAACTGAAGGTACTCCATCACCACGTTCATCACCCGTTCATCCGCCGTAGCGCGGGATCCCATATGGTTGTTCATCCCCACGGCTCGCGGGACCTGGGAAAAGTTGGAGTCCAGCAGGCTACGTATCTCTTCCTCGCTGTGGGTGGTTCGAATCACCCCAGGTCCGGGATCGTTTCCATTGACAGCTTCCATGGGCAGATGAAGCAGTAACTCCTTGCCCGCTTCAACTATCCGCCGCGCCGCTTCTCTGCTGTAGGGCAGATTGGGCAGGACCGACAGGCTGACCGGTGCCGGAAAGTCGAGAAATACCTGCAGCTCCTCGAGGCTGTAGCCAACGTCATCGATCACGACGGCGACTCTGACCCTGGGCGAGGGCCGTTCCTGGCGACCACTTCCGACAACAGCTGCAGGGTCCACCCCGGGAGCCGGGCGCTGCGGGGCATCCTGCTCGACACGTTCGGGTTGGGAAAACTGTGCGGGTCCGGATTCCCCGAATCGCACCGGTCCGGGACCGCCGCCCTCCTCCCTGGAGGGCAGTATGGTCAGCACCGTTACCAGACAGGCCGCTATTACGGTGAGCAGTACGATTGCACTGCGCACCCGCTTTCGGGACTTTCTGGTGTTGCCGGGCTGTTTGCGTCCGTCGGACATGGATCTATTTTATGTACGGGTTGGGGTTGGTCAAGGGCCGGGTGCGGGTCGGGGATCAGGTAAAGACAAACTCCCGCAACTCTTCGGCGTTTTCTTTCAATTTCCTAAGAGCGCGAATTTCTATCTGCCTCACCGTCTCGGGGGAGATGCCCATCTCGTCACCTATTTTTTTCAGCGTATACTTCTTGCCGCCGTAAAAAGCGAATCGGTACAGAAGAATCTGCTTCTCCTTTTCCAGCAGTGTCTCCAGGAACTTCAGGGTTCGCTCCCTCAGGTTCTCCCGAAGTAGTTCCCGTTCTGGAACGTAGGAGTTGTCTTCGATTACATCCTGCAGGGTACCGCTGTCCTCCTGGGTCGGTCCGTCCAGAGACACCACCGCGTTGGAAAGTTGAACGATCGTCTCTACTTCCCGCTTCTTCAAGCCTAGCTCCGCTGCAATCTCTTCGATGTTGGGTGTCCTCTTCAGTTCTTGAGACAGAGCGTTGTAGGCTTTGTTGATTTTCCTGAGTTTTTCCTCTTTCCTGTGGGGAAGGCGGATTGTCCTGCGCTTGTTCGACAGTGCGCGGACGATCGCTTGCTTTATCCACCATGAGGCGTAGGTGCTGAATCGCACGTTTTTATGGAAATCGTATTTGGAAGCAGCCTTTATCAAACCCAGATTTCCCTCCTGGATAAGATCCAGAAGAGAGACATCCCGAGTCATATACTTTTTGGCTATGCGCACCACCAGACGCAGGTTCGCTTCGATCAGAGTCTGCCGGGCTGTTTCATCGCCCTTGAGCACACGGCGAGAAAGTGCCAGCTCCTCCTCGAAGGTAAGCAGCTTGCTCCTCTTGATCTGAGCGAAATAGGCTCGAAGCGCGTCTTCTATGCTCTCGGTAGTATCCGCTTTCATTGCCGATTCCTATACAATAATTTTGCAAGAAGCGTGCCAACCGCTGATA
Source organism: Spirochaetaceae bacterium (assembly GCA_020353535.1). Lineage (GTDB taxonomy): Bacteria > Spirochaetota > Spirochaetia > SZUA-6 > DRHE01 > JAFGQJ01. The sequence continues at coordinate 3,251,632 of CP070696.1, forward strand.
ATAAAACACCCTGAATAACTATTTACAATATAGTTAGTTACTTCATGATTCGGCTCCGCACCGATTTGCCGCTAAATTCTGTATACTTTTTCATACAAAAGGGGGCTGAGAACGTGCACTAAAGTATTCACTTCTGTCGGGGCTGCCTTGTCGCACTAACCGGCGGTATCAAGCTGCTTGTAGATCATATCGGCTATGCCAAAACTGCCGCTTTCCGCCATTTTCTTTGCATACTCGTCATACAGCATATCCTCAAAGATCTCCTCCGCCATACCCCCATCCAGGAGTCCGGTTTTATTTACGGATTTCCGCATGACATTGAGCATCTGCTTGATGAAGATCGCTTCGAACTCCTGCGACACCTTGTAGAGTTTGCTCGACTTGTCGATATTCCCCATTCCAGGAGCCGGTGCCTTATGCGCGGGTGGCGCCTTATGCGCGGGTGGCGCCTTATGCGCGGGTGGCGCAGTCAACCCCTCCGCTGATCCGACGCGGGGGAGCTGCCGGTTGGGGAGATACGGCTGATAAGGTACGTTCATGATATCCATTGTTTCATCCTTATTGTACTACCAGGTTGCCGTACAGGGATCCAGCCCTGTCGATCGCCTTGATGATGTGAATGATCATCTCGGTTTCCAGACCGATCGTTCTCAGTGTTTCCACAAGATCCTCCACGGTCGTGGTCTGTTCGAAGACAAAGTTGCGCTCCGTTTCATCCTCTGCCCAGAAACTTCCTGCGGGACGGCCATACGGACCAACGTTTACGGATATGTCCTGGTAGCTCACCGCGACCTTTCCGATCCGCACCTGTTCGCCGAAAATGATCACTCCCGAACTCGAATCAATCACCACTTTGTTCGAGGGTTCCGGAGTTACCTCAATGGATTCCAGATCCGCAATAAATCCCACCGGATCTTCCTGCCAGGACTCCGGAATGGACAGCTCGATCATGGCCGCGTCCACGGTCTGGAGGAGGATCTCCGGGTATTTCTGGCGGATCGCCGTACTGACGGTGTTGGCTGTTACGAAATCCGGATGGCGTAACAGGATCGAGAGGGAATCCTCATCGAGAAATGTTGACAGCACGTCCTGCTCGATGATGGCGCCTCCCGGTACTGTCCCTACAGTTTGTAGGTTGTTCCCTCTAGCCGATTGGGGTGAAAAGATCTGACCCTGGGCAAGTGCATAGATCTCCCCGTTGGCCGCTTTCAGAGGTGTCTGCAGAAGTACGCCGCCCTCCAAGGTCCGGGCATCCCCGATACTGGAGACCACTATGTCCACCGTCTCTCCTGCCCGCACGAAGGGAGGGATCTGACAGCTGACCGTGACCACCGCACAGTTGCGGCTGCGTACGTCCGCCGCATCGATGCGAAAGCCGAAGTTCGATACCAGATTGGCAATCGCGGTCTTCAGCAGCTCGGAGTTCTGGGAGTCCCCTCTGCCTGCCAAACCGGTTACCAGGCCGATGCCAACCAACTGGTTGTCCCGGATTCCCCTCAAATCGGCGATATCTTTGATGCGTACCGTAGGCACGGCAAAAGCAGAGATGCCCAGAAGAAAAAGAGCAATAATCAGTCTAATGGCTTTCAACGATCACCTCCCCTTTCGCTGTTATCCGGGCCTGAAAACGCTTGCTCGTGGCCTCCGGCCGGACATCGATAAGGTCGCCGAGGCTCCCGGATCTCATCGCGCGACCCGGCAGACTGACCAGAAGTCCGGGCCGGACAAAGGTGATTGTAACCCTGTCGCCGGCCCTCACCGCCGGAACCCGTTGCAATCGTCCGCCCTCGATCAGCTCACCCCGTCTGAGCGAAGCGACAGTCTTGTAGTTCTCGAGTCCCTCCCCTTGGACGACAAAGCTCGACTTGAGCAGCGAGACATCCTCCTCGGTGAACACCAGCATACTCTCACTCAGCTCCTGGTTGGCAGGTAAATCGGCTGCAGCCCGACCGACGGGAAGAAAATGATGTAGCCAAAGGCGGAGGGAGCCTTCCAGATTCCCACCGCGGGGCACATCCAGGGTTCCGGCAGCAAGTATCCTGTAGGTCAACTGCATCGTACCGGCGGGCAGATCTTGCCAAGAAAGAGAACTTCGGAATCCTGAACTGTAGGGTGATCTGCTGACCTCAAAGAGAATCCGGTCTTCCCAGCCGGAGGCCAGATTGTAATCCGTCGACGACGTCCCCCCAAAACTTTCCAGCAGCAGGGGGGAGTTAAGCAGCTCGATTTCGATTCGACCCTGCTTAGGAGCGTCCAGGCGATCCACAAAAGCCAGCAGCGCCGTGTAGAACCACACCTCATCGTCGGGAATTGTCCTAGCGGGCAGGATGGCGATCCTGCCGCCGATCACGATAGCTTTGCCAACAATCGGAGCGATCCGTTCCTGGATCGCCCTCGCCGGCAGCAGCGTAGGACGAATCGGTGTTGCACCTATCGGTAGTTGCCTGAGAGCTTGAGCCCGGGCAGGATCGGGACTGAAAACTGAAGCCACCTGTTCCAGCGTGTACTCCGGCCCATCAAGTACGGCGGACTGCCTCAGGTACACCGTTACGGAATCCGCGGGAACGGCGGATCCGGGAGTGGCGATAGCGGCTTTTGTAAGAAACAGCCCCACCAGGACCAGGATGGAGAGCAGGACCCGGCGCCAGCTTTTATTCATTCTCTCCTACCGCTTCAGGTTGTTTGCGGTGGCCAGCATGGAATCGGAGGTCTGAATGGCCTTGGAGTTGGTTTCATATGCTCTTTGAGCCACGATCATGTTCACCATTTCCTGGACAACGGAGACGTTAGACATCTCAAGGAAACGCTGCACGATCTTGCCCATACCGTCGAAGCCGGGGCGGCCCGGGATCACTTCACCGGTCGCATTGGTCACCTTGAAAATATTCTCCCCTACGGCCTGCAGCCCTGCCGGGTTGATGAATCTGTAGATCTCGATCTGACCAACTTCGATCGGATCATCGATGCCGGGTATCTTGACCGTTACCCTGCCGTCCTGGGAAATCGTGAGCGTATCCCTGATGAAACCCTCCGGAAGGATAACTTCGGGCATAAAGCGGTATCCGTTTGAGTTGACCAGCTGCCCGTTGGAATCGATCTTGAAGGATCCGTCTCGGGTATACCCGTAGCTGCCGTCGTAGAGCAGGACCCTGAAAAATCCTTCTCCCTCGATGGCCAGATCAGCCACGTTCCCGGTGGACTGCAAGGCTCCCTGGGTGAAGATCTTTTGAGTGGCCGCGGGACGCACGCCATGGCCGACCTGGATCCCCGTCGGCACCAGGGTCACCTCCGTTGCCGGGGTTCCCGCGATCCGCAGGGTCTGATACAGCAGATCCTCGAAATCGGGGCGATTGGCTTTAAATCCCGTCGTGTTCACATTCGATAAATTGTTGGCGATGGTATCGATGTTGAACTGCTGTCCCACCATACCGGATGCAGCAGTCCAGAGAGAACGCATCATTTTACAGCGTACCTCCTCGTTAGACTCGTAGCGCTTCGTTGATCAGGCGCCCCAGCAAATCGTCCTGGGTCTGGATCATCTTCTGGTTGGCTTCATAGGTCCGCTGGACCTCGATCATTTGCACCATCTCGGTAACTACGTTTACGTTCGAGCTTTCCAGAAAACCCTGCCGCACCTTAGGCCGCCTGACTCCGGCCGCTATCTCCGCCGGTCCTGACTCCTCCGTATCTCTCCAGAACGAATCCCCCATTTTCTTCAGATACCGGGGCCGCTTGAAATCCACGATTTTCAATCGGTCCACCCGTTCGAGGTTCTCCCACTCATTCTCCTCCAGAGACACAAGTCTGCGCTCATCTCCGGCGAAGGTGGCGTTCTGGTAGATCACCCCGTCCTGATCGATAACGAAGTTGTTCTTCTTGAGCTTGATAGGACCGTTCTCCCCCAGAACAAACTCCCCCCGCTTCGTGACAAGATAACTGTCGTCATTGAGCAAAAACGAGCCGTTGCGGGTGTAGCGCTCTCCGTCCGGAAGGAGCACTGAAAGAAATCCCTCCCCCTCCAAAGCGAGGTCGAAGGGATTTTCCGTCTGCTTCAAAGAGCCTTGAGTAAATACGGTGAACACCTCGTTGAGCTCGGCTCCCGTGCCTAGTTTTCCCACAACCGGGGTTGTATCGATGGAACCGAGGGGGAAGACGAACATGCCGTCGTCGTTCATGCGACGGAGCAGGATCTCCGGGAAGGCTTTGTTGATAGCCGTGTCGCGTTTGTAACCGTTCAGGTCGACGTTTGCCAGGTTGTTGGAGATTGTGTCCAGGCGGTGCATCTGTACCACCATACCGCTGGCGCCTGTGTAGAGTCCGCGAATCAAGGACGACCTCCTCTGCCGGTAATCCGAATCCGTGATCCTCCTTAGAGGACACGGGCATCAATGAGATTATCGGTGCCGCGAAAAATTCCTTGATGGAATGTCTTGTGCTGCTCCGAGAGCAATTCCAGCATCTAGTCATCTACGCTCTTGCCTGCCAACGTCACATTTAAAATTCTATCTTCAAAATCACTCGGAAAACCAGAAAAACAATCAATTGGGTTATATATTTTAATTGAGCTATCGTATGAAATTAGAGGTTATTTGATGAGCGACCTACCAACAGAAATTAATGAAAAACAACTCCAAGAGATTTTCAAACACATGAGTCAGAATCTACAAAAAAGACCTACAGATAAACCTCCAAACAAAGCTGAAAATTCTAAGGCGTCGCGTAAAAAAAGACGCAGAAATCCCTGAGAGCAGAATGGCCTACGCCCTGTAAACGGGTGTAGACAAACTGCCTGAGAATCATGTAGATTATAATAACATTTTTGACTGCTTTATATTTTATTTCCTTATAATACAAGGGAATATCAGCCAGAATAGCTCAGTGGTAGAGCAGCTCACTCGTAATGAGCAGGTCCTCGGTTCAAGTCCGAGTTCTGGCTTTTTCTGCCGCCGGTAACTCATCCCCATGTCGGAGTCAGATTCTGTAATGCCCGATCTGCAACACTGGCTTCAAAGCTGCGAGCTGTGCCCCAACTTCTGCCGGGTAAATCGGTTGGAGGGGAAAAAGGGACGTTGCCGGCTCGGATCCGGACTGGTGGTATCCTCCGCCAATCTGCACTACGGCGAAGAGCCGGTGCTGGTGGGCAGGGGCGGTTCCGGGACGATCTTCTTCACCTGCTGCAACCTCAAGTGCGTGTTCTGCCAGAACTACGATATCAGCCAGTTGGATTACGGCCGCCCCGTAGACAGGGACGAGCTGGTGCGGATCATGATCAACCTGCAGGACCGAGGTGCGGAGAACATCAATCTGGTCACCCCGACGCATCAGGGAGCGCAGATCTTCGAGGCTGTCAAACAGGCCCGACGACAGGGTCTAAACCTTCCCATCGTCTACAACTGCGGCGGATACGAGAATCCGAAGTTCCTCGAGGAGCTGGAAGGATTGGTGCAGATCTTCATGCCGGACTTCAAGTACGGAAACAACGATGCGGGAGAAAAGTACTCCGGTGTGAAAGAGTACCACACCTACTGTGGTAAAGCCCTGCTGGAAATGCACCGCCAGGTCGGAGATCTGCAGACCGATGCCAGGGGCGTTGCCACCCAGGGGCTGCTGGTGCGCCACCTGGTTCTCCCTAACCGCATCGCGGACTCGCAGAGGGTGATCGACTTTCTGGTCTCCGCAATTTCCCCGAATACCTACCTCAACATCATGGACCAGTACCATCCCGCCTTTCACGCCGCCGATTACGACGGGCTGCGCAGGCGGGTATTCCAACAGGAGGTGGAAGAAGTGGTGCAGTACGCCCGGGCCAGGGGGATGAACCGGTTTATCCGCTGAGCCTATGAGCACAAGCCGCACCAATCGTCAAAAGACCTGTAGCGGCAAGACCAGAATCTGCTGGATCGCCAAGACTATATTACTATTCGTCAGTTTGCTATTCGCCTACCGGTGTACGTCCCTACCCTCGACTGAACATCCAGAGATGGAACAGGGGCTCTCTGCGAAGAAAGCATTTGATATAAGTTTTAAAGACGCTACCCCGGTTTCGATCAGGTTCGACAAAACCGGTCTCGGGGAAGCGGACATGGCTTACCGGATCCGGATCGAATATGTCGAACGGGCGAACGTAGTGGGTGACATCGCATCGGTTCAGTCGGAGTACCTGAACGTGTACTTCCTTGCCTACGGATATATACAACAGGGTACCTTCGTCACCACCAGCACGCAGTTGATCATCGATATCTGGGAACACACCCCGGAGGCCGGGACAAAAACCTGCCATCAATGGCTTCTCGTGGATAACGACGTCGATGACAACGTCGATACCGTGTACGCCGATTTATTTACTGAGAACCGATGGAACATTCTGCAAGAGGTGCGGCCGATTCCCGTGCTTCAGGTGGAAATGGAGAACTACTCTCAGCTATTCCGCAGATGCCTCCATTATACTTTGAAACGGGTGGGATTATCTTCAATTTCCGAAGCCTACAGAGTGTAGAGGTGAGCGTTGATCTATTGACCGACAGTGGGGGAGGAACAAAAGCAAATCGATCCCTTGACAGAGCGGATGTTCGCAATGAATAATTCACAATCACAAAAAACCTTATCAACCTATAAGGAGGCAAAAGGTATGAAAAGAACGCTTATCCTCGTTCTGGCTGTTGTCCTTACCTTCAGCGTGGTATTGATGTCATGCAAGAAGGAAGGGGCAGAGGCAAAACCAGTGAAGATCGGTGCTCTGGTTCCCCTTACGGGTGCCTTGTCTGAGTTCGGCAAAGGTTTCCGCCTGGCCGGCGACCTGGCCGCCGAGCAGCTGGCTGAAGCCGGATTTCCCATCGAGATCAAGTACGCCGATACGGAAACTTCCGCCATTCCCGGCGTGGAAGCGGCCCGAACCCTCGCAGACGTCGAAAAGGTCGTGGCCATCATCGGTGCGGCTGCCAGCGGGGTTTCCATCCCGGTAGCGGAATCTGTTTCGATTCCAAAGCAGGTCCCCCAGATCTCCAACGCCTCGACTTCGCCTTTGATCAGCTATCTTCCTGCTGATCAGGGCAAGGATTTCCTGTTCCGCACTGCTCCCTCCGATGCCCTCCAGGGTATCGTATTGGGCCAGATTGCGGCAGATGAAGGGTACAAAGCCGCGGCGGTTTTTTTCATCAACAATCCCTACGGACAGGGACTGCTGGATGAGTTCACAAAGTCCTTCGAAGCCAAAGGCGGGAAAGTGGTGGCTTCGACTCCCCACGATGAAAAGCCTGCACCCACCTACGTGACCGAGCTGCGCCAGCTCATGCAGTCCAATCCTGATGTCATGCTAGCCTTAGGATATCCCGGCCAGGCCACCGTGTACCTGAAGGAGTTCTTCGAGGCCGGCTACAACAAGACCACCGCTCTGCTGTTCTGCGACGGCACGAAATCCGTAGAGATGCCAAAGGCTCTTGGTGCGGAGAATCTGGCCGGTTTTATGGGCACCGCCGCCGGCAGCGTTTCCGGTGCCTCGCTTACCGTCTTTCAGGAAGACTACAAGGCCAAGTACGGAGATCTACCACCTCTGCCGTACATGGATACCTTCTACGATGGAATCGTGATTGCTGCCCTTGCTGCAGCAGCCGCTCAATATGCGGGCAAGCCGGTTAACGGAGTGAACGTTCGGGATATGCTGCGTGAAGTTGCCAATCCTCCTGGTGAGGTAGTCATCGCAGGTGTTGACGGACTGAAGATGGCTCTTGAACAGCTCAAAGACGGCAAAGACATCAACTATGAGGGTGTAGCCGGATCCCAGGACTTCGACGAGAACGGCGATGTCGTAACCCCGATTGACATCTGGCAATACGTAGTCAACGATCCCTACATCGAAACGGTGCGTTCGATCGAGTTGCGTCAGTAAGGTATCAACCGGTCTTTTTTTCACCTATTACCGGCTCAGGGCCGCTAATAGGTCGGATAAAGAGAGGGCAGGATCGGACGGGGAGTTCGGTGATAAACGCCTAGTCTACCGTCACGATCTTGTCCTCCGACACCTCGTTCACGAAGATATTTTCATAGCGTCCCGAGGCCACGACCTGATGTGTATGAGGTCGGTAGGTAGCGGCGAAGAAATAGAGGATATCGCTCATATCGGCGTATGAGGGAATGACCGTGTAGCGGTAGTAGGTGTCGTAATTTTCCAGAATATCCTTCTTGGTCTTATCCTCCTCCAGCTCCGGGTCCGTAGCTTTTCTCAACGCTGTTCGCAAACCCCCATACCAGGCTTTGGCGATGTGGAAGAGGTTCAGCTGCTTGTGCTTGTCCTGAAAGTACAGCTCGAATATACCGGCGACGGAAGGAACCTTGGTGATGATCTCATATCGATCCGCCTTCTGCAGACGGGACCAAAAAACCGTGTAGTACACGTCCGAGATTTCGACGAGTTTGGTTATCCTTGCTTCCAATATTCTTCCCCCGGCGAGCTGCTAGAGGATCGTGGTACGGACGAGTAAAAGTGGACTACGACAACCCCGGTGGTTGCGAGTATCGGGACCTCGCACTCCTTACTTGCACATCTTGCGGACCGTCGATTCCAGGGCGGATCGATAGGCCGGCCAGGTGTAGTTACCCTTCACGACGGCGAGAGATTCGGCTTTGGCCTTCATTTTATCCCAGCAGGACCGGCAGACGTCGTTGCCCAAAACGCTGAAGAAATTTCGATCCAAAGACGGACTGTCTATCTTCTTATTACATGAGTTGCAGACGATCGTTATCACCTAGTAAACCTCCTCGTGCTCATTCTAATTTGTACCATAGCTCTCGGTTTTTCAAGCAGTTTTTTACTTTTCTACTTCCAATGCTAGAATCGGGACACCTGCCGTTCTTCCCCGATGATGCCTTTCGGACGAGCAGCCGTGAATATCACTAGCAACACTCCGATGATCACATAACGAATGTAGGGAGCCCGGGTTTGGAAGCTCGGCGGCACCACCTTCAGGATGAGGAAAGTGGTCCAGGACCACAGAGCCCAGACGATAAAGGCGCCCAGGATCGCTCCCTTGTTGTTCCCCGTGCCACCGACGGTGAGCATGGTCCAGATGATGAAAGTACCGAACAGCGGTTCGAATACGCTGGGCTGAATCGCGGCCGAGTAGTGAGCGTATAAGGCTCCGGCGATGCCCATGATCATGGCACCCAGGGCTAGAGACTGTAACTTGAAAAAGAACACGTTTTTCCCGTCCGCCGCGGCCATCACTTCGTCCTCCCGGATCGCCCGCAGCACCCGTCCCCAGGGGGAGCGAATCCCCCGTTGTAAAGCGAAATAGATCAGCAGGAGAAAGATAACCACAATGAGCAGGTAGACATAGTTATAGAAAGCCGGGGGAATCAGATCAACGAGCGGTCGTTTGATGCCGATCAACCCTTGGGCCCCGTTTGCCAGCCAGCGTTCGTTGTTGAAGAAGATCCGGATCGTCTCAGCGATTCCGATGGCGGAGATCGCCAGGTAGCCTTCACTGAGCCGAAGGGTCAATAGGCCGATCAGCACGGCTATTATCCCAGCGAAAATCGCGGCAAACAGCACACCCAGGAGAAAGGGCATATTGAATCCAAAAGCCTGCTTTACGTAGGTAGCCAGAGCACCGGTCGGCATCTTGGATGTGAACAGGGCCGAGGTGTAGGCGCCCACCGCAAAGAAGCCGGCGATGCCGAAGTTCAGCAGCCCCGTATAACCCCAGTGGACGTTCAAACCCATGCTGAAGATTGCATAGATCGAAGCCATAATGGCGAAAGAGACCAGAAAATCGAGTATGCCCATTACACTGACCTCCTTCCAAAGATCCCCTTGGGTCTGAAGATAAGCACCAGGATCATGATGATAAAGGCTACAGCGGGTTTATAGGTCGGGACCAGGAACAGGGTGGAAACCTGCTGGGCCAGACCCATAACCAGCCCGCCTGCCAAAGCCCCGGTGATACTCCCCTTGCCGCCTAGGATAACCGCGGCAAACAGGGGCAGGAGGAAGATCCATCCCATCTCCGGACGAAGCTGGGTTTCGATGGCGTAGAGGATTCCGGCCACCGCAACCAGCAGGCCGGCGATTCCCCAGGCCCAGATCAGCATCCGTTCCACGTTGATTCCCGACACGCTGGCCAGATTGGGATTGTCCGCTAGAGCGCGCAGTGCCTTGCCGGTTTTTGTACGACCAAGGAACAGGTACACCGCAGCCACGGCGCCCCAGGCTACGATCATTATAAAAATCTCATCGACCCGCAGCTTGATTCCCGCCGGTAGAAACACCATGCCCCTTAATCCCTGGGAGTAAAAGTGGAAATCCGCTCCCCAGATGATGTAAATGAAGCCCCGCAGGGCCCAGGCCACACCGATCGAGGCGATGAAGGCGGTGATGAAATGGGCGCCGGTGCGGCGCATTCGTTTGTAAACCAGTCGGTCCACCAGCACGGCCAGCCCGATCGATATGACGATGGCGGGAATGAAGGAGATCAGCAATCCCCAGCTAAAGGAAAACGGTCCCACGGGATTGCCCAAAGGACCGATCCGAGAGAACAGTCCCCCGAACAGCAGTGCCAGGTATGCCCCCACGGTTATCTGATCGCCATGGGCACAGTTGAACAGATCCGTTATTCCCCAGATCAGGGTCAGGCCCACACTGCCCAGGGCGATAATGCTTCCAAGCACGATTCCGTATACGATGACTTCGATCATGTTACCTCCCCAAGTAGTGCTTGCCGATTTCTTCGTCGTTCATCAGTTCCTGCGCCGTGCCCTCGGCTCTCTTCTCCCCGCCCTCGAGGATGTAGGCCCTATCGGCGCAGCGAAGGGCTTGGGCGTTCTGCTCGACCAAGAACACGGTCACGCCCTGCTTGTTCAGGGTCTGGATCCTCTCGAATATCTGCTCCACCAGGAACGGAGCCAGGCCGGTGGAGGGCTCATCGAGGAGGAGCATTTCAGGATTCAGCATGAGGGCTCGGCCGATGGCCAGCATCTGGCGCATGCCGCCGCTAAGGTCACCCGCCCTGCTCTTCCGTCGATCTGTCAGGTCCGGGAAAAGTTCGAACACCTCCTCCATCCGCGGCCGGATATCATCCTCCCGGGTAAATGCTCCCATCTCCAGATTCTCCTGAACCGTCAGGGCTGCAAAGATATTCTCCTCCTGAGGAACGTAGCTCATGCCGAGCCGGGCGACCTTTTCAGGGGGCAAAGCAGTGATATCCTCTCCTTTGTAGAAAACCTTACCCTCTTTCGGAGCCAAGATCCCGAAGATTGTCCGCAACACCGTGGTCTTGCCGGAACCGTTGGGGCCGAGCAGGGTGACGATCTTACCCTCCTGGACCTCTAGGGAGAGCTTATGCAGGACGTCCATACCACCATATCCGGAGACCACGTTTTCGATTCGCAATTTGCTCATGCCGTGGTACCTCCCAGGTAAACTTCCAGAACTCGTTTGTCGTTTCTCACCTCCGCCGGCGTGCCCTCCGTCAACACCTTTCCCCGATCCAAAACGATGATCGGGGAGCACACGTCCATGACCAGCTCCATCTCGTGTCCGATCAACAGTACGGTAATTCCCCATGTCTCGACGATTTCCCGGATCCGGCTGGCCAGGGTTCGCCTTTCGGAAGGATTCACGCCGGCGCCGGGCTCGTCGAACATGATCATGGTGGGAGAAGCCATCATGGTTCGGGCCAGCTCCAGCAGGCGCTTCTGTCCTCCCGAAAGGTTACCGGCGTACTCGTCCTTGAGGTGCAGGAGGTTGACGGACTCGAGACTGCTCAGCGCTTTTTCTCGCAGCTCCCCCTCCTGCTTCCGTACGGCCTTCGGAAATAACCACGTGCGCAGCAGTTTCTCCCCCTGCTGACCGGGTGGTACGAGCATGATGTTTTCCAGCACTGTCATCAGCTTCAGCTCCCGGCTGATCTGGAAGGTTCTGCAGAGCCCCTTGTGAAAGGTTTGATGTAGCGACAAGCCGTCGATCCTCTTCCCCTGAAAAAAGATCTCTCCTTCATCAGGTTTATAGAATCCTGAGATCAGGTTGAAGAGGGTCGTTTTCCCGGCTCCATTCGGGCCGATCAAACCGGTGATGCAGTTCGGGGCCACGTCGAAGCTGACCCCGTCCACCGCTTTGATGCCGCCAAAATATTTGCGTACATTCCGGAGCGACAGAATCGGAGAATTAGTTTTCGAGTTCACTGGTTTATCTCCTCATGCCGTGTATTCGTGAAAGGCTGACAGCGAATTATATCGCCGGGATGGTTACGGGTCAAGAAAAAATAAAGTGGTTGGCTGATTTAGCGGGCCCCCCTGGGCGGGCCCCCCTGGGCGGGTCCCCCCGCGCAGCCCGGACTGGGCTGGGCGCCCCCAGCGCCCCCCTAGTCCTGGCGGCGGCGGCGGGATTTAACGAAACGGGTGAAATCGTTGATGTTGCGTACGACAATACGGTCCGGAAACAGCTCGATCCGGCGCTGGTTGATGAAGTGGTTGACCACCTGGCGGCACTTCTCCGGAGAGATCCCTGCCCAGTGGGCTACATCATCCACCGTGGTTTTGAACTCCATCTTTTCCACCTCGGTGGTATCCACGGGTTCGTGCTCCGAAAGCATCAGAAAAACGTCGGCGACTTTGGCCTCCACATCGTCCAGGGTGAGGATCTGGAACTTCCTCTTCTGGTCGTGAATTCTCATAGCGAAGAGCTTGAGGAGGGTTAGGGCCACCTGAGGATTGCCCTGCATGAGGATGTCGAAGTTTTCCTGGTTGAACTCCAGGGCTGTAACCTGATCCATGGCAATGGCTGTGGCCGAACGAGGCGCTTCCTCCAAAATGGCCATCTCTCCGAATATCTCTCCGGGATTGAGGATGGCGATCGTTTTTTCAAGGTCCCCGAAGATCTTAACGATCTGTACCCTGCCGACTTGAATCAGGTAGAAGTTGTCACCCGGTTCATACTCGCTGAAAATGACGTCCCCGGCCTGGAAGGTTTTTCGGAATCGATTGAAAGCGTCGGTTGGACCATTGCTCATTGTCCGCCTCCACCGAGATCGCGCAGGGCTTTCTTGACTTTCCTGCTTACCGCATCCTCGTCGCCTGCCAGAGAGAGAATCTTGTTGTAGAAGCCCTTTGCCTTCTCCGGATCCCCCTTCTCCGCATAACAGTTGCCCACGTAGTAAAGGGCTTCGCGAAGATCCGGGTGATTCGGATACTTCTGGATCATGGAGGTGAAGGCCTGAATCGAGGCATCGTGCTGCTTGAGGTAGTACAACGATCGCCCCATTTCATACTGACTTTTGGCCGTGTACTCCGCATCCTGGTTCTCCGCCACGATCTTCCGGAACTGCACCAGCGCCTCCTGGTATTTCTGCTGACTGAGAAGGCTGACGGCGTTGTAGTATTGTTTCGCCACCTCAGACATCTCCTGGGATTGACGGTTGTTTTCGGGCTTGGGAACCGACTGGGTTACTCCCTCCTCTCCGGGAACAACCGCGGGTCCTCTACCCTGACCGTATTTCTGCAGGTACTGCTCAGCAAGCTGTACCTTCTGATTCACATCCGTGGCATATCGGCCCGATGGGTAGTAGGTCAGATAACGCTGGTAAATATAGAGTGCCTGGGAGTAGCGCTTGTTTTTCAGATAGTACTCCCCGATTCGATACAGGCCCTCCTCCGGTTTGATCTGCTCCTCTGAAAAGATGAGATTTTGGACCTGCTTGTGAATCCGCCGGAGCATGTTGGAGTAGATCCGCAGCATCTTGACAATGATCCGGGTGTTCTGCAGCGCCAGCTGTTCGAACTCCGGAACCGTGAAGGCAACGGCCACGGAATCGGTCAGAACCTGTGCGGTCTCCTCCCGAGCATAGCGCCCTAGTGCAGACCGGACACCAAAGAACTCTCCAGTCTTTATAAGATCATGGATCTCTTGACCGGTCTCGATGTCGGTGTAGTTCAGGCTCACCTGGCCGCTCTTGAGGATAAAGATCTTATCGCTGATATCACCTTTAAAAAAGATGATCGAGTTCGCTTTGTACTGCATAGCCTTAGGCGACACGGGTACTCACTCCTCCACTACAAGACTACTCACCAAAGGGCAAATAATCAAGAACCTTGTTGAATCCCACGGCACGGCGAATCCGTTCCAGTAACCCCGCCGGATCTCCTTTGACGCACATCCGACGTCCCCGCACCTGTACGGTTGTGTAGTCACAGTTCCTGCGATGAAACAGCTCTTCGAATTTTCCATCCCCGTAGATGGGCGTACCCTCCTGGATGATCAGTTCGATGTCCTCCATACGTGCCGATACCAATGCTTCATAGGGATCGTCTTCACGCGGCCGAATGAAGAGCAGATCCGCGTATTTGCCCTCTTCCACCGTCCCGATCTTGTCCTGCATCCAGAACGCCTTGGCCGGATGAATCGTCACCATCCGCAGCAACGTCTCGGCATCCAACTCCTCTCCATACATACTCCGATACACTTCCCGGGCAAATCGGATCTCCTCAAACAGGTTCACCGAACCGGTAGCCGTGGAATCGGTTCCAATACAGACGTTGACTCCCTGAGCGATCATCTTTCGAATTTTGCAGGTGACGTTGAACATAAACATATTCGAGGCCGGGCACCAGGCTACGCTGGCGCCGGCAGCCTGCACCCGCCGGATATCAGAATCACTGAATCCGATACAGTGGATGAGAACGTCGTGCTCGTCCAGACAGTTCAGATTCTCAAGAATATCCACACCGGATTGAGACTCCGCGTCGAAACCTTCCTCGAGGTGGGTGATAAACGGGTGTCCCCGTTCCACAGCCCTGCGATGCTCGATCTCGATGCCGTCGCCCCAGTTCAGGTCGAAGGAGGAGCATTCATGGGCCAAAGTATAGCTGTTGATTACCCGAACCGGCAACAGAGGAATCAAGGGTTCATTGAACTCGTGAGGGAAATGGTCGTTCACGGTCACGACTCCGGAAAACAGGTTCTTGTACGCCGACAAGAGGTACATCTGCTCTACGGATATTTTTGCCCTCTCTACCAACACAGGCGAGTTACGCAGATCCCGTTCCCAGTATGACCAGTTGAGGTAGTAGTCCCCGTTTTGAGGTCCAATGCGCGGAAGATAGTCTCCCCTCAGATGGTCATGAACATTGATCAGAGCCGGGTAGCAGTACACACCCGACTGCAGCTGAATATCGACCTTGGAACCATCCGTCAATGATTTTACGCGGTTTTTCTCTATTTTAACTCTACCATCACGGATGATTCTCTCGGGTGTGACAAGGGTCGCCCCGCTCAGCGAGTAGGTAGATAACATCGCGGTTCCTTTCTTCAGCTATATTATCGCCACCCTAGTGTATACCATTCAGGATTAAATTATTGAAATAATCGGCAAAATATGAGTTCGATTGGGATTGCTTTAAAAGCGATTGGGTGAGAGTGCTATTTCAGCTGTCAGTTCTGCTTGCGTGTCTGTTGATCACTTATAATCGAACAGCAGTCGGGCCGTTTGTTTCCGAATACACCTTCATTGCTCCGAATCATGCGGTCGAGGAAACGCTGCCATGGGCCCTTTCTTGGCGCTTGTAGATGTGCCTCATATCCGGTTGATTCAGCGGTACGCTTTAATGCCTGCGGAGTGGCGAGTTGCGGAAGGTAGGAAATCCGGGCATGCCCCATTTCAACATCACAAGACTCGACTCCCTCGATTTGAGAAAGAGCCATACTCAACTTTCGCACGCACCGCTCGCAGTGCATTCCTTCTATATACAGGTCCATGGTTTTCGTTCCATAGTTGTCGGTTAGCATCACCTTCTCTCCTTTCGGTCTGCCACTATCGATATTGCTTCGAGGGACTCAGTTGGGGTTGCACGACACCTCGTTCGGCATCTGCGCCTATCCGTGTTTCCGGAACCGTGCGATTACGTCCATAACCTCTGCCGTCTTTTCTTGCTTGAGGGCAGGATCGTCACTTCGCATGGCGTCTGCAACACACGTGTTTAAGTGGTTTTCCATGACCACATCTTCGACACGACGAAGAGCCGATACCGCCGCGCTGGTCTGGTTAAGAATATCCACGCAGTACCGATCTTCCGCGATCATTCGCCGGATTCCCGCAACTTGGCCTTCTATACGACGGAGTCTGCTTGAAAGCTGCGCTTTGAGTCTATCGTTTACCAATGTGCTTTCTCCTTGTCGCTCTCCTATTATTAATATACCTTAGGGGAGTATTATTTGTCAATTCGAAATTAAAAATTTCTTATATTTGAAGGAATTATTCTATTATACTTGATATACTATGCCAGGGTATAGTATATTTGCAATAGGTGATATTATGATGATGCATGGACTCGGTTTTTCCTTCGTTTTTCCGGTGCTCATCTCTGCTTTAGTGGTTTTAGGGCTTAGCGGCTTATTATTTAAATGGCTTGGGCAGCGGCATTCCAATAGCGGATCCATAGACGGAGGAGAGCGTGCTGGTCACCACAGTGAGACAGACATCTACAGGCTTGCTCGAAAGCTTGATGGCCGTCTTACCGTGTCAGACGTAGTCATCCACCTCGGAATCGCCCCACGCGACGCTGAGCATCTCCTTGATAGGATGACAGATGGGCTGCGGATTCGCATGGAAGTGGACAACAATGGTTTGGTCATCTATGAGTTTACTGAACTTGCGGACGGTCTCCGAGGTGCTATACCGTACACCGACAAGAGCTAACGGCACTTGAAACAGATTGTAGGTCCGCACACAAAGTTGAGCAATTAAACGGGAGAAAGTTATGCAAGATAAGAGGAACGAGCACCGGCATATGCCTGAATTCGAGCAAAAGCAACACCGCCATTCAGTTGGTCACCATGACCACTCCCAACACCACCGGATTATGATACGTGATTTCAGGAGACGCTTTTATGTTTCTCTGATACTAACAATTCCGATTCTGGTCCTCTCTCCACTGATCCAGGAGATCCTTGGATTCACTCTTTTGGTACCGGGCTCGAGGTACGTTCTCTTTGCGCTGTCGAGCTTCGTATTCTTTTTCGGAGGCTGGCCGTTTCTAAGAGGTCTCGTTGATGAAATGGGGCAGAAGAGACCGGGGATGATGACCTTGATTAGCGTGGCTATCTCTGTAGCTTATGTGTATAGTGGCGCTGTGACATTCGGATTGGAGGGCAAGCCCTTCTTTTGGGAGCTGGCCACGCTTGTCGATATCATGCTTGCAGGACATTGGATTGAAATGCGCTCCGTGCTTAGTGCTTCAAACGCCCTGGAGAAACTTGCTCGTCTCATGCCGGATACAGCCCATCGCAAACGAGGAGAGCACATTCAAGACATTCCACTTTCGGAGGTGCAAAAGGGGGATATCTTGGTCATCAAACCCGGCGAGAAAATTCCCTCCGATGGGATCATTGTCGGAGGTCACAGCTATGTCGATGAGTCGATGCTGACCGGGGAATCCAAGCCCGTCGAAAAGAACATTGGCGACCGGCTGATAGGAGGTGCGATTAATGGTGATGGTTCATTGGAACTGGAGGTCCAAAACACCGGAGAAGACAGCTATCTCGCTAAAGTGATCAAGTTGGTTCGAGAATCTCAAGAGACCAAATCTCGGACTCAAGGACTGGCCGATCGAGCGGCCTTCGGGCTAACAATCGTCGCGATCACGGTTGGTGTCGCAACCCTTTTATCTTGGCTGCTGATTGGCGGCCGTGATTTAGAGTTTTCAATTGCCCGTATGGCGACGGTGATGGTTATTACCTGCCCGCACGCACTTGGCTTAGCCATACCACTGGTTGTGGCAGTTTCTACCGCAAAGTCAGCTCAAAACGGCCTGCTCATCCGCAACCGCACCGCCTTTGAGAATGCGCGCAGGATTTCCACCGTCCTCTTTGATAAAACAGGCACGCTAACGAAGGGTACTTTTGAGGTGTCCGATGTAGTGATGCATGAGGACGGATACGAAAAAGAGAAGATCCTGCAGTTGGCCGCTGCTGTAGAACAGAGTTCAGAACACCCGATTGCCAGAGGAATCGTGAAACGCGCGGAACAACTAAGTCTGCCTGAAGTGGAGGAGTTTCAAGCTCTCAAAGGCAAGGGGGTGCGAGGAAACATAGGGGGCCATAGGGTTGCTGTGATCAGCCCTGGCTATCTCAAGGAGCAGGAGATTGATTTGCCACGAGGAGCAGAAGCCAGGGCTGGGGTGACTCGAGTATTCGTCCAGATCGACGGCCGCCTCATAGCCTCAATTGGTCTTTCCGATGCTATACGACCCGAATCGTACGATGCTATCCGCCGACTTCAGAAACGAGGCATTAAGTGCTGGATGATTACAGGGGATAACAGGGAAACCGCCGAAGCCGTGGCGACTGAGTTGGGTATGGATGGTTTTTTCGCTGAAGTGCTTCCACACCAAAAGCAGGACAAGGTGGCGGAACTTCAGGAGCGTGGTGAGTTTGTTGCTATGACCGGAGACGGAGTGAACGACGCCCCTGCTCTAGCCAAGGCTCAGATCGGCATTGCTATCGGATCAGGAACTGACGTGGCAGCTGAAACAGCGGACATTGTGCTCGTAAACAGCAATCCACAGGATGTGACATCCCTGATTCTCTTCGGTCAAGCCACCTATCGAAAGATGGTTCAGAATCTGATTTGGGCCACCGGCTACAATGTTGTTGCCATTCCCTTGGCAGCTGGGATTTTGTACGGCGCAGGCCTCCTCTTATCTCCAGCCGTTGGAGCGCTGCTGATGTCTCTGAGCACGGTAATAGTAGCAATCAACGCTCGGTTGCTAAAAGTGAAAAAGAGTGCGCAGGAAGAGTAATCGATATCGCGTCACCGAGGATTCAAAAGGGAACATCGGCGATCGCCCCAGCAGAAAAGCCGTGTTCCGGATTCTGGCCATTTACGGCGTCGCCTTTATTATCAACTACGTATGGGAAATGCTGCAGATGCCCTTCTATGAGAGGATGTCGTTTGCGGACCCGGCTTCCTACCTCCAATGTGTGCAGGCAAGCTTTGGCGATGCGAATATCATAATTGCAATATTTGGACTCGGATTATTCATGTTTCGCAACTGGGAATGGCCGAAACCATTGACCCTTTGGAAACTCGCTTATTTGGCAGTAATCGGAGGGAGCATAGCTGTCTCTATCGAGTTGTTCGCTCTGAAAGCCGGGAAGTGGAGATACTCATCGTTAATGCCACTACTTCCTCTGGTGAGGGTGGGATTGATACCATTCCTGCAGCTGCTCATCCTTCCCTACCTTTCCTATTCAATAGCTGGCCGATTTTTCCGCGTAAAAAATGTGCCAAAGAACGATACTTAAGTCCCAAGTACAACTGCACAGCTGCAATTAATCAGAGTCTTGAATATTCTCTTCAGGTTGCAATCATCCATAATATATGCTATTGCAGATATTGGCAGCGACCTCCTTTGGATATGATCGCCAGACTGGGCAAACAAGTCACAGATGCCTTTGGCAATTTTCTCTACGCAACCGGGTTTCTGTTCAATCTGGTAAAAGAATCCGCCCTCTTCCTGCGACGCAGGCAGGTGGGATTCAGGGTGCTGGTGATGCAGCTCCTGTTTACAGCCGTGGAAGCCATGGGAATCGTCGCGCTGATCTCCCTGGCCCTGGGTGCGGTGATCGTGATTCAGGGCATCTCCATCCTGCCGAAGTTCGGCCAGGGCAAGCTGATCTATACGATCCTGCTTATCGTCATCACCCGGGAGTTGGGACCCCTTCTCACCGCCTTTGTCATCATCGCCCGTTCCGGTACAGCCATTGCCACCGAACTCGGGAACATGGTGATTTCCCACGAAATCGAGGCGTACGTCTCAGTAGGCATCAATCCGATCTCCTACCTGGCTGTACCTCGTTTTCTGGGGGTTACCGTCTCGATGGTATTGCTCACCATCTACTTCAATTTTTTCGGCCTGTTCGGCTCGTTCGTGGTTACCCAGTTCATCAAACCGGTTCAGCTGCAGGACTATTTCCAGAACTTGTTGGGCGCTATGTCCGTTGCCGACATCGCCTCTTCCCTGGTCAAAGCCCTGGTATTTGGCGCGCTCATCTCCTTTACCGCTATATACCAGGGATTCAAGGTGCGGGTCTCTTCGACGGAGATTCCCCAGGTAGCGATCAAAGCGGTAGGACAGGGCTTCGTTCTCTGCATCTTGGCCGATGCGGTTATCACCCTGATCTACTACGTCTGAAGGGATCAATCGATGGATTCTGAGCAAGATACTTTGATCGAGTTGAAGTCTGTTACGGTTCACGCACAGGAACATATCAGTCTGGATGAGGCAAGCGCCTCCTTTCCCGCCAATCGAAGCACGGTCATCATGGGACCATCCGGCAGCGGCAAGAGCATGCTCTTGAAGGTAGCGGCGGCGATAATTCCTCCCGACAGCGGCAGGGTTCTATTGAACGGAAAAAACCTTCAGCGTCTCAGCCAAAGGGAACTGCTCGAGTTTCGGCGAAGCAGCGGTTTCATGTTTCAGGATGCCGCCCTCTGGGAGAACAAGACGATTTACGAGAACCTGGCACTACCGATTCAGTTTCATTTCCCCCACCGCGGCGCGGAGGAGATCAAGCAACGGATCCGGGAACTCCTGGAACCGATGAACCTCCTGGATTCCCTCACCCTCAGACCCGCAGCTTTGTCGGCGGGGGAACAGAAGATCGTCTCCTTCCTCAGGGCGATCGTGCTGGAGCCGGCGATTCTGTTCCTCGATGAGCCTACTCCCTCGATCGATCACCAGCTCCTCGAGAAAATGCTGCGGACGATCAGGGAGTTGAAGGAAAGGGGCTGCACCATTATTGCCGTCACTCATGATGCCCATCTCACCGCCATGATAGCCAACCATCTGGTGGTACTAAAGGACGGCCGGGTTCTGGCGGCGGCCGCCGCTGCCGAGGTACGCAGAAGCGCAAGCCGGGAAGTGATCGATATACTCTCCCGGGTCTTGAGTGAAGCAGCCACCTATGATACGGATATTCTCGATTTACTCCAGGAATAGGTAATTATTGGATGTATTGGGAAAAAGACGTCGAAACAATGGACCGCGCCGATCTGGCCGGTCTGCAGCTTCAGCGCTTGAATGCGAGCCTCACCCAGGCCAAGAGGTCGGCCTTCTACGGCAAGAGGTTCAGCTCCACCTCCTACAACGACGAAATTCTTGAACTGAGGGATCTGAGCAGGATTCCCTTCACGACCAAGGATGATCTGAGAAACGCCTTTCCTTACGGTTTTCTCAGCGTAGATCTGCAGGAGGTGATTCGGCTGCACTCCTCCTCCGGCACGACCGGAAATCCCACCGTGGTCTTTCACACCGCCTCGGATATCGACAGATGGGGGAACTTGATCGCCCGCTGCATGTACACCACGGGGGTTCGAAAACACGACGTGTTCCAGAACATGATGGGCTACGGTCTGTTTACCGGAGGCTTGGGTTTTCACTACGGGGCGGAAAAACTGGGGGTTATGACTATCCCGATCGGTCCCGGCAACAGTAAGCGACAGATCTGGTTCCTGAAACAACTCAAGGCCACGGTAATCCACATCCTGCCCAGCTACGCCCTGCGCCTGTACAGCTTTTTCGAGG
Source organism: Spirochaetaceae bacterium (assembly GCA_020353535.1). GTDB lineage: Bacteria > Spirochaetota > Spirochaetia > SZUA-6 > DRHE01 > JAFGQJ01. The sequence goes on from CP070696.1 coordinate 3,273,202, forward strand.
AGTTGGAGGTGGATCCGAAGCGGGACCTGCACTTGCGCATCGCCTTTATAGGAGCCGAGCCCCACAGTGAGGAAATTCGGAAAAAAATCGAACTGCTCTACGGAATCAAAGTGTACAACTCCTATGGACTATCCGAGATGTGCGGTCCGGGCGTCGCTTTCGAATGCGAATGCCAGGATGGGCTGCACGTCTGGGAGGACCACTTCTATCCGGAAATCATCGATCCGGACACCGGAGAGGTCCTTCCGGATGGGGAACGGGGTGAGCTGGTGCTGACCACCCTCTCCAGGGAAGCCATGCCACTGGTTCGTTACCGCACCAGGGACCTGACCCGTTTTCTCCCCGGCAAGTGCCCCTGCGGCCGGACCCACCGCAGAATCGACCGTATTACCGGAAGAAGTGACGATATGCTGATCATCAACGGAGTCAATATCTTCCCGATCCAGATCGAAAAAACCCTCATGGCTATCCCCGAGATCGGACGCAACTACCTCATCGAGATCCACAAAGAGAGCTTCATGGACAAGCTTTCGGTGAAGGTTGAGATCAATGAAGAGGTGTTTCAAGGCACGCTGGCTGAGCTCGAAAAACTGCAGGGGAAAGCCGTCGCGGCCCTCCGTACCGAGTTGGGCGTTACTCCCAGCGTCAAGCTGGTCGAGCCTTCCAGTCTTCCCGTCTCCGAGGGAAAAGCCCAGCGGGTCTACGACTACCGCGATGGTGAGAAAGGGAGCCTTTGATATGGGAGTCCAACTGTCCGTGTTTCTGGAGAACAAGCCGGGAAAGCTGGAGGCAATCACCAAGATACTGTCGGAGGCGGGTATCAACATCAGAGGCATCACCATGGCCAGTGAGGGTGAGTTCGGAGTGCTAAAAGTACTGGTGAACAACCCAGGGAAGGCTCACAAGGTACTCAAAAAAGAGCATTTCACCGTGTCCGAGCGCAACGTGGTGGTAGCCATCGTTGACGACCATCCCGGTACGCTGCACGATCTGCTGCTGACCCTGTCGTCTAGAAATATCAACATCGAAGACTGCTACGGGATCGTGCTCGAGGAGGGCGGGAAAGCAGCCATCGTGCTGGATATCGAGGCCTACCCCGAAGCGGAGAAGGTTCTGGTTCAGGAGGGCATCCGCCTTCTCTCGGATAGCGAGTTGTACTCCCTCTGAGCGAGCCTCTTCAGGGCTGCGGTCGAGGAATCCCGCACAGCAGGCACTCGCTCTATCCCCTGACCCGAGCCCACCACTTCTCGATCCGATCGAAAGCCTCGTGGATCTCTTGCCGGGTGAAACAATAGCTCATCCGTACATGTCCCTCACCGGTGGGACCGAAGGCGCTTCCCGGCACGGTAACCACACCGGACTCCTTGAGAAGGCGAACGCAGAAGTCTACAGAGTTCCGTAAATCCTCCGGCAGAATCTTGGGAAAGATGTAGTAGGCCCCTTGGGGTTTCTGGTAGGAGAAGAGATCGGAGAGATTGTCCAGACGGGAGCAGATGATCTCCCGTCGCTGCTTCATCTCTTCGACCATCTGCAGGGTTGGTTCATAACTCTCTTCCAGGGCGATCAGGGAGGCCACCTGGGAAATGGTCGGTGCGCATATAACGAAGGAGTCCTGGACCTTCAGCATCTGGTTTGTGATTCCCTCCTCGGCCAGGATCCAACCCACCCGCCAGCCAGTCATGGCGAACTCTTTTGAAAAACTGGCACAGGCAATGACCTGCCTGCTCAGCTCCGGCAGACGAAGCATATGAAACAGCTCCAGATCGTCATAGACATAGACCTCGTAGGGATCGTCAGTGATCACGAACAGTCCGTGCTCCAGGGCGAGCTTGCCGATGGCTCGTAGATCCGCTTCGGAAATCACACTCCCCGTTGGATTGGCCGGATTGACAAGCACGAGGGCCTTTGTCTTTTTCGTAACAGCCCGCCGGTAGGCAGTGATGTCAACCCGCCAGTCCTGCTCTTCCAGCAGAGGAACCGCCACGGGAACACCTCCGGCCAGGTAGACTTGCTCATAGTGGGAGGAAAAACCGGGGGAGGCAATCAGCACTTCATCTCCCGGCTCAAGCACCGTCATCCAGGCCATCATCAGGGCTTGCATTCCGCCGGCGGTAATGATGATCTGCTTCTGGGGATCGACAACAATTCCCTTCTGCTCCTTCAAACGCGCGGCGATTTTGCTCTTCAGCTCAGGCAAACCGGGAGGGGGGGCGTACTTTCCGATAGTCGGATTGGTAAGCAGCTCATCGGCAATGCGCTTGCGAATAGGCAGCGGCGTCTCGAAGGAGGGCAGTCCCCAGGCTAGATTAACGCTGTCCGGAATCTCCATGGCCAGCAGAGACATTTCCTTGATCGCGGACACAGCCATGCCGCGGACTCGTTGGGAAATCTTCTCCGAAGTGAAGGTTTTACCGATTTTCTCAAACACAGAGTTTTTTGCCGGCATATCCTGTGCCTCCTGATGCCCGAATTAAGTTTTTATAGCAGTCCCAGTGCCCTGCGGTTTGCTTCAGGTGCTTCGCTTATCGATGACCCGACGCGTTTTTGCCCCGTTTTCTCTCAGCAGCGAACGGGGCTCGACCAGGGTTACCTTGGCCTCCACCCCGAGCACGACCTCGATCTTCTTGGTGATCGTGTCCCGTAGGCGTTCAAGGTTCTTCAACTCATCAAAGGCGGGATAACTCTCCAAAATCTCCACCTGGACCTCCATGGTGTCGTTGCCCTCCTGCCTGTCCAGGAGTATCCGATAGTGAGGGGCGGTACCTTCGGCTTCCAACAGGATCTCCTCGATTTGCGAAGGGAAGACCTTCTGGCCCTTTATGAAAATCAGATCGTCCGTGCGCCCCGTGACACGCCGCATCCTGCGGGTCGTGCGCCCGCAGGCACAGGATTCTTCGATCAGCGAACTGATGTCCCCCGTGCGGTAGCGTATCAGCGGGAAACCCTCCTTGGTTATGGTCGTAAACACCAGCTCCCCTTCCTGGCCCAACGGTAGGGATTCCAGGCTCTTCGGATCGATCACCTCCACGACAAAATGGTCTTCATTGACATGCAGACCGTTTTTGTGCTCACACTCCCCGGCCACCCCCGGTCCAATAACCTCGGTCAACCCGTAATTGTCCAGGGCGATGATGTGCAGCGTCTCCTGCAGTTGGTTGCGAAGATTTTCACTCCACGGTTCGGCTCCGAACAGGCCCACCCTTAAAGAAAGGCTCTCGGCGTGTAGTTGCAGCTCCGCCAGGGTCGAGGCGATGTTGACTGCATAACTGGGTGCGCAGATCAGGACCGATGTCTTGAAATCCTTCATGATCATGATCTGTTTCTCCGGGGCAGAGGTCGATGAGGGAATCACCGAAGCCCCGATCTGCTCCGCTCCCTGATGGAAGCCGAATCCCCCTGTGAACAAATTGAAGGGAAAGGCGATCTGCACCACATCGTGCTCGTCGACCCCGGCGGCTGCCAGCAGCCGGGCGGTGCAGTCGGTCCAATGACGTAGATCATTTTTCGTGTAGCCGACGATAATGGGCTGCCCGGTTGTTCCGGAGGTGGAATGGATGCGAACGATATCCCGCAGCGGCACGGCGAACATATCGTAAGGATAACTCTTTCGCAGATCCTCTTTTGTGGTGAAGGGAAGCTGCGCCAGGTCCTTTACACTCTTGATCGTCTCGATATTCACACCATGGGTATCGAAGCTCTGCCTATAGAAGGATACGTAGCGATACACCCGATAGAGCGTGGACTGAAGCCGCTCCACCTGAAGCTGTTCCAGATCCTCCCTCGGTATGGTTTCGTACTCCTGTTCCAGTATCATAGTCAACTCAACTCCTCGATCCTCTTGTAATCCTTTCCCAGGTATGCCCTCTGCACGTCATGATTGTCCAACAGCTCCTGGGAGGTTCCGGAAAGCACGATCTGGCCGGTTTCCAGCACATAGCCCCGGTCGGCAATATCGAGGGAGGCACGGGCGTTTTGTTCCACCAGAAGCACGGTCTTGCCGAGTTTGGGCAGGGCAGCGATGGTCTTGAAAATCCTCTCCACGATCAGGGGGGCCAGTCCCATGGAGGGCTCGTCCATCATGATCAATCTGGGACTGGCCATCAGTGCACGTCCGATGGCCACCATCTGTTGTTCTCCGCCGGACAGCGTCCCGGCCAACTGGTCCTTACGTTCATGGAGAATCGGAAACAGCTCGTAGATCTCCTCCAGCCGCTGCTTCACCTCCCGGCGATTGCCTGTACGGGCAACAAGATAAGCCCCCAGGGTGAGGTTATCCCTGATGGAGAGGGTGCTGAAAAGCTGCCGTCCCTCCGGTACGAGCACGCATCCTCTGCTGACGATTTCCTCCATCCCCGCCGAGCCGATGCTTCGATCCTCGAAATGCACCGTTCCCGTTCGAGCCTTGAGAATCCCCGAGACCGTCTTCAGCAGGGTTGTCTTCCCTGCCCCGTTTGCCCCGATAATGATCACGATCTCACCGGGGGAGACGTGGAGAGAAATCCCTTTGAGAACCCGCAACTTGCCGTACCCGGCTTCCAGATTGCGTATCCTAAGCATGCTCCCCACCCAGATAGATGCGGATCACTTCGGGATCTCGCTGAATTTCCTCGGGCTTTCCCTCGGCGACCATGCTGCCGTAGTTAAGGACCACGATCTCATCGGAGATATCCATGACCAGGGACATGTCATGCTCAACCAGGAGTACCGTAATACCCCCCCCTCGTATCTTCAGGACCAGATCGGCCATCTCCCGTGTCTCATAGATGTTCAAGCCGGCCGCTGGTTCATCCAATAGCAGAAGGGAAGGTTCGGTAGCCAACGCCCTGGCGATCTCCAATAGACGCTGTTTGCCGAAGGGCAGATTGGATGCCAGCTCTCCGGCGGCGTCTGCCAGTCCAAGGGTGTCGAGCAGATCCGCAGAGCGCTCCCGGATCTCCCGCTCCTCCTTCCAGGTCCAGGGCAGATTCAACACTCCCGAGAGAAAACCGGCCTTTGTGCGGGAATGACGGCCCACCATGACGTTCTCCAGCACTGTCATGCGAGCGAAGAGCTTCGTGGTTTGGAAGGTGCGACAGATCCCCAGCTCCGCAATCTTGTGCGGCCGCAGCCCGGTAATGTCCTTTCCATTCTGATGGACCGATCCGGCATCACAGGGCAGCATGCCGGAGATCAGGTTGAAGAGGGTGGTCTTCCCCGCCCCGTTCGGTCCGATCACTGATTTTATCGATCCCGTGGGAACGGTAAAAGAAACGTGGTTCACCGCTTTCAAACCGCCGAAAGATCGGCTCAGCTCTCGAATCTCCAGCAGCGGTTCAGCCGCCATCTGCCGGCTCCTGTGACCTGGAGGGTCTAATGATGGCTGCCAATCGCTGGCGGAGCACGGAGAGATTCCGCAAAGCCGGTGCCCGCAGCAAACCGTCGGGAAAAAACAGCATGATCACCAGCAGGATCCCAGCAAACACGGCGTCATCGTAGCTGCCGAAGTAGCCGCGGAGGGAAAGGAAGTTCAAGAGAATACCCATGAGCAGGGAGCCCCAGAGGTTGTCCATCCCCCCCACCGCTACTATAGCCACGTAGCGCACGGATTTAATACCTGTAACCTCCGAAGGTCCAATACTGCCGTTGTAATGAGTCAAAAACACACCACCCACAGCCGCGAATACGGCGCTCAATACGAAGGTACCGAGCTTGTAGCGTGCCGTGTCGATCCCCATTGCCTTGGCCGCCTGCTCGCTGCCGTGGATCGAGCGCAGAGCCCGTCCTACCCGGGATTGGATCAGGTTCATGGCCAGAAGCATGCCGAGCAGCACCAGAATCCAGGCGATGTAGTAGTTGGGAATGCGTTTGGACAGGGCGCCGCTGACCTCCAGCGTCAAAACGGGAAACCCGGGAACCCCCGTGATGCCGTCGGCCTCACCCAGGAACCCGGTGCCAAGAACGATCCGGTAGATGATCAGGCCGAATCCAAGGGTGGCCATGGCCAGATAGTGACCGCGCAGGCGAATCACAGGAATACCGATGATCAGGGCGATGGCCGCGGTCATGACCAGGGCG
>CP070696.1:3279355-3326578 GCA_020353535.1 Spirochaetaceae bacterium
GGGGTAGAGGATATCTGCGGCGGTCACGATCCCCGTCAGCGGGTTAGCAGCGATCAAGAGGGTTTGGTAGTTGTAGCTGTCATAACCCTGTCCGTTGAAGAAGTACTGGGCGAACAGCGACAGATTCCAGTCCGACTTGAGGTAGCTGAATCCGGCGGTACCGGAAAAAAGGAGTTTGCCTTCGATGGTGTAGGTAGCCGGCGGCGGGCTGAAGTCCACGAAGGTACGGTCCGAGCCCCACTGGAGCATGGCCTCTGCAAACAGGTCCAGATCCCGCAGTGGACCGGTCAGAGTGAGTATACCCTTGGGGGTTAAATCGATCTGGTAGAAGCCGCCGATGCCCAGCTCGTAGCTGCCCAGCAGCAGCTCCAGCTTAGGCGCCACGGCGATCTGGCTCGGTTCCTCCATATCATTGGTCACCAGGTAGAGGTAGGCGTTGTGGGCGGAGAAGGGAAGCTGCGCCTTTACTGCGATCGGACCCTCCCGTTCGGCTTCGGGATCCTCAGGATCGATAGAAACCAGGTTGAGCACATCGGCGGGGCTGAAGAAGTAACCCACCCCCCACTGAATGGTCTGCTTGCCTACCCGGAAAAACAGCAGATCTCTAATCTGGAAATCCGAGAACAGCTCGAAGATTTCGATCTCCCAGTCGGCGGGGTACTCGTAGGCTGTTTTGACCTTTCCAAACACCCGAAAATTCCGCTCCGGCCGGGCGTCGAAATACAGGTCCGCTGCCAGCCTTGAGCTGAAGGTAGAGGCTCCTTCCTGCCAGAACCGCGCTTCCCAGGGAGCCGGATAGTCGTCCCAAATAACCTGGGTGGTGAAGGTGAGGTCGAAGCTGCCGCCCCACTCCAGCTGTTCGGAGACCAGGAAGGTCTCCTCCGGGGCGACTTCTGACTGTTCGACCGAATCTTCGAAGATGTCCGTTTCGAATAGATCCTCCCCAGTACCGTCATCCTCCCCGGATGCACCACCTTCAATCTCTCCCTCCTCTTCCAGGATCTCCTCCTCGAACAGCGTGTCGAAGTCCTCCTCCTCCGCTTGAGCGAAGAGGGGGAGCGTCGGTATCAGCAGGAGCAGTCCGAGGGCGATCTTCTTCATTTCTTCAGCTGCTTACGAAGCTGTTCGACCGTTTCTGCGGCCATACCGAAGGAGTGCTCCTCACCGGGAAAATCCGCGGAGCGGACGTCGTTGATGAACTCCGAGACCGCCTCGACCTGGGTCGTATACACGTCGGCGTAGACTTTAACGAACTTCGGGGTAAAGCGCTTGAACAGACCCACCATGTCGTGGAGCACCAGCACCTGGCCGTCACAACCCACCCCTGCTCCGATCCCCACCGTGGGGATGCGAACCTTCTCTGTGATCAAGGCGGCCAACTCTTTGGGGATGGCCTCCAGAATAAGGGCAAAGGCTCCAGCCTCTTCAAGGGCCACCGCATCCTCGAACACCTTCTTTGCCTGATCGATGGATTTGCCCTGCACCTTGAACCCTCCCAGCAGGGCTGCGGTCTGCGGAGTCAGACCGATGTGACCGAACACCGGAATGCCGGCGCGGTGGATGGCGGCCACGGTTTCGGCCATGCCCTGCCCGCCTTCCAGCTTTATCGAATCGGCAAGACCGTCTTTATAGAGGATTCCCGCATTGGTCACCGCCTGTTGGACGGAGATGTTGTAGGACATGAAGGGCATATCGGATACCACGTGGGCCCGTTTAACCGCCCGGGTCACCGCTTGGGTGTGGGCGAGCATCTCTTCCATGGTGACCGGGACGGTGTCCCTGTAGCCAAGCTCCACCATGCCCAGGGAATCTCCGACTAGGATTACGTCGATCCCCGCCTCGTCCACGATCAGACCCTGAGGGTAGGAGTAGGCGGTGATCATCGAGATTTTTTGTCTCTTCTCCTTCATGCTCCAGAGGTCGGAGATCATTACTTTTTTGATTTCTTTGCTGGCATCGCTCATCGATTTGGTCCTTTTATGGTGCTATGTGTAAGTGAAGTTTTATCTAAAAACAGGCGACCCTTCAAGAAACCTTTTCTTCAGTGATCTACGTGCGTGTTGACAACGAGTTGGCGGAGTCACTACAGTTAGAATCTGCTTACCAGCGTGTTGCAGAGCACTGCCGCAACCTAGACGAACAGGAGTTTCATTAAGAAATACAAGGAGTCATGCATTGAACGATGCAATAACCGATGTCCCAGGCATAGAAGTAGGTCACGCCCAGGATCTCCAAGCCGGCACAGGTTGCACCGTGATCCTGTGCAGGGACGGCGCAACCCCGGGAGTCAGTGTCCACGGCGGCGCCCCGGCCACCCGGGAAACCGACTGCCTGCGGCCGGAAAACATGGTCACGGAAGTCCACGCGGTTGTACTTACCGGCGGTAGCGCCTATGGTTTGGACTGCGCCGGCGGGGTGATGCGCTATCTGGAGGAGCAGGGAATCGGCTACCATGTCGGCCCGACCAGAGTTCCCATCGTTCCAACCGCCGGGCTCAACGATCTGGGATTTGCGGATCATCGAATCCGCCCGGACGCAGCCATGGGCTATCAGGCTTGCCTCAACACTTCGGGTAGCAATAAGGAGCAGGGCAATGTCGGTGCCGGTACGGGAGCCGCGATAGGTCGCCTGGAGGGTAATGCCCGGGGAATGGTGAAGGGCGGGCTGGGGGTGGCCAGCTTCTCCATTGGGGAGCTGATCGTAGGAGCCATCGTCGCCGTTAACTGCAATGGAGACGTGATGGATCCGGAAAGCGGTGAAATCCTCGCGGGAACTCTCAATCCGGAACGTACGAGAGTGGCCGGAGCTATGCGGCTGCTCACGACCCGGAACGAGCAGTACAAAGAAGGCTTCCCATCCAACACCACCATTGGGGTGGTGGCCACCAACGCCCGTCTCGACAAATCCATTGCCACCCGCATAGCCATGATGGCCCAGGATGGGTACGCCCGAACGATAATTCCGATCCATACCCTCGGCGACGGTGATGTGACCTTCTGCCTGTCCACCGGGAAGCTGCAGGCGGATCTCAATAGAGTCGGTGCCATCGCCGCGATGGTTATGGCCCGGGCGGTGGTCAAAGCCGTGAAGGCTGCGGAAGTCCTGCACGGAGTCCCCGCATACAAGGATTTGGCGAAATGAAGATCGGAATAGTAGGAGCCGGAGCCATGGGATCGTTGTTCGGCGGCAGGCTGTCCCAATCCGGTCAGGAGGTGCTGCTCTACGATATCAACCGGGAGCACGTGGTAGCAATCCAGAAGGAGGGCCTGGCGATCGAGGATCTGGCCAGCGGCCGGCGGGAGGTATGCCACCCTGCCGCCACGACCCAGGCCGAAGATCTCGGGAATGTACAGTTCCTGGTCATCTTCGTAAAGTCCGCCGCCACGGAAGAAGTTGCCCGCCAGTTTTTCGGAATCAGCGGCGGGCAGACCATTGCCGTGACCATGCAGAACGGTCTTGGAAATGAGGGGATCCTCAAAAAATACTTCGGCAGAGAGAGAACCGCTGCGGGTGTGACCTCCCAGGGAGCCACCTTCCTGGCTGCCGGGAGGATCCGTCACGCCGGTCGGGGACCGACCCACCTCTGCATGTCCGACCGGAACAACGAAAAACTAGAGGCGTTTGTCGATGCCCTGAATCGAGCCGGACTGGAAACGGATCTGGAGGCGAACATCGACGATCTGATCTGGAGCAAGCTCATCATTAATGTGGGCATCAACGCATTGACCGCCCTTACCGGGCTTCCCAATGGGCGACTCCTCGAGTTTCCCGACTGCAAGGCGCTCATGGCCGAGCTGGTGGCGGAGGCGGTGACGGTGGCCGAGAAAAAGGGAATAGGTCTGACCTATGCCGATCCATTGCAGATGGTGTGCCAGGTGGCGGAGAAGACGGGAAGCAATCGCTCCTCGATGCTCCAGGATTTCGACAGAAGGAAGCCCTCCGAGATCGATTTCATAAACGGTGCGATTGTACGGGAGGCGGAGGAGTTGGGTTTAGAGGTCCCGGTGAACCGGGCCGTCACCCGCCTGGTGCGTACCCTGGATGCCGTTCATCTGGAAAACAGCGCCGGCTAAAACCCGAGAGCGCCCCTGAGAAATCCCCCAAATACGCCTCCCGCAGCAGCGAACAGGAGCACCGCGACCACCACCAGGAGCAGGGCGCTGTCCAGGGAGAGGCGAAGTCCCCTGAGCATCTTGAGCATCCTGCGCACGAACGAAGTCCGTACAAGCAGATACAGCATCCCGCCGACGGCGGCAGTGGCAGCTGCCTCTGCCAGATGTCGGGTCGTGTATATGGACTGGGGTGAGGATCGGGCAGCTCCTACAGCCGGAGCGATCACCATTTCCGTCATGAACCGGGGCGCCAATCCCCCGGCCAGGCAGAGCAGGGCAAGCAGCGAGAGAGCACAGATGCACCAGGGAGACATCCGGAGATTTCCTGCAGGTGTATGGGCAGAGATCGAGGTATTCCCGGATTTCCGGCTCCACCGGAACATACCTGACAGTTTGATCATCGAAGCTGCTGTGCCGACCGCGGTCAGGCGCAGGGCGGTAGCCAGCAGCGGCGAGGTCTTGAACAGTGAGCTCACCAGGGTCTTGCTGACGAAGCCGTTGAAGGGTGGCAGCCCGCTGATGGAAAGCGCCCCGACCGCAAAGAATGCCAAAAGCCAGGGGCGGGGATTGCTGCGATCGTAGCGTTCCAGGTTCCGCTCCCCTGTCAGATGGATCAAGGAACCCACCGACAGGAACAGCAGGCTCTTGAACAGGGAGTGGCTCAGTATGTGGGCCAGGGAGGCGATCAAGGCCGAAGTACCCGCCTGTGAGGCTGCGCCGAAGGCCGCGGCAATCAGGCCCATTTGCGACACGGAGTGGAAGGCCAGCAGACGCTTGCTGTCGGTCTGGCTCAAAGCCAGGATCACGGCCAGGAGCGCGGTAGCGGGACCGAGCCAGCGAAAGAGAGCCTGCATCCCCGTGGCTGCAAAGGCGGAGAGGATACGCCACACGGCCAGAAACGAGATCTTGATCATAACTCCGGACAGCAGTGCCGAAACCGGATGGGGGGCAACGGCGTGAGCCTCCGGCAGCCAGGTGTGCAGCGGTACGAATGCGGCTTTCAAACCGATGCCTACTGTCAGAGCCGCCGCGGCCAGAGCGAGGATTTGGGCGGTTTCGGGAACCCGGGCAGTCTGGAGACCGGCGCCGCCCGAAAGGTTTGCTGCTATCAGCCTCAGTGAGAAGGTACCCGTAGCCTGGTAGACCAGGAATAGACCTAGGAGGAATACGGCCACGGACAGCGAGCTGAGCAGCAGATAGCGGAGAGCAGCCCAAAGGCTGTTTGCGTTGAGGAAATAGGCAATCAGGATATAGGAAGCGATGGATACGATCTCTATGAACACGAACAGGTTGAACAGGTCGACGGTAAGAATCACTCCCTCCATTCCCGCCAGCAGCATGAGAAAGAAAAAGAAGAAATCGCTTCTGTAGCGCCCCTCGCCGAAGGCAAAGAGCAGGGCGCAAAGGCCGACAACGGTTCCCATCACTGAGGTGGTCCAGGCCAGGGCGTCGAGATACAGGGCGATACCCAGAGGTTCGAGCCAGCCTCCCATGGAATAGGTGATCGCTCCCTGGTTTCGGAGCACGGGCAGAAGTAACCCCAGAATCAGAAGACTCCCCGCTACCGAGACCGCGGCAACGATCCGAGCCAGCAGGGGGCGGCGGAACAGACGAGCCAGGAGGCAGAACAGACTGGCCGTAAAGGGCAGTAGAATCAACAGGGGGAGGGCTTCAGTCATCGCTGTTTTTGGCCAGCTCTTCTATCCTCTGCCGGCTCACCGTGCCCCAGTGCTTGTAGATACGCAGTACGATAGCCAGGGCCACCGCGGTCACGCAGATGCCGATCACGATTGCGGTAAGCATGACCGCCTGGGGCAGGGGATCCACGATATCCCGTACTCCCACCAGCAGTATCGGAGCCTCACTGCCGGAGAGGGACCCCCCCCAGACGAACAGGATCACCAAGGCGCTGTTGAGAATGCTCAGGGACATGACCTTCTTGATCAAATTGTCCGTCAGGATGATCCCGCCGATGCCGACCAGAATCAGAAGCAGTATGATAACGGCGGCCAACACTCATTCCTCCCGCAGCAGGGAGAAGAGAATCAGGGTAATGCCCGCCCCGACTTCCAGGCCGATAACCAGGTTGAGGAAGAGGATGAATCCCGCGCTAGGTACATCTCCGATTCCTCCCAGCGGCAGGAAATTTCCCAGAAAGGATACGCCCACCGCTATACCGGCGGCTGCCATGGCCAGAAACAGGGCGAAGGCCGCGATTTCGATGGCGTTTACAGCCCTGGAGGTAAACAGGCTGCGGGTCGCCTCCACCCCCCGGGAAAGGCAGAGAAGCAGGATTGCGGAGGACAGCACGGCTCCCCCCTGAAACCCTCCACCCGGGGAGAGATGGCCGTAGGAGATGAGGTAAAGACCGAAGAGCAGGATGAAGGGAACGAGCTTGCGTGAGATAAGATCCACGATCTTCGATTCTTTCACTCACTTGGCTCCAGTAAACAGGACGACCGCCGCAACGGAGAGGACCAGCACGATCGTCTCGCCGAGTGTGTCAAAAGCCCTGTAACCGAGGTAGATCGCCGAAACGAGGTTGATCGCCCCTGTTTCCTTCACGCCGTGAAGGAAGAAGTGATCCCGCAGGTGGTAGACAGCCTCCCCTTCGGGATCGGGCACCGTACCTGCTGACTGCGGGGAAAACAGCGGTTCCATCGCAGTGAGAGCCAGTACACCCAGGCACAAGAGAAGCAGGGCGGTGGCACACCACAATAGGATCCTGCCCACGGCTATTTCTCCGGGCTCCGTGTCTTTCGAACCGCCTGAATAAACAACGCCGTGGCAACACCGGCACCCACGGCTGCTTCGGCAATGGCCAGATCCGGAGCGTGGAGCACGAAAAACAACAGCGCACAGATCAGAGAGAAAACGCCCAGCACGATCACCGCTGTCAGCAAATCGCGGAAGCTGAGTGCAAGGATCGCGAGCAGGAGCAGCAGGAGCAGAAGTGCCGCAGTCATGAGCGCTGTTTTCTCCCCCAAGGCATCAGCCCCCTCATCCAGGCTGAGCGTCCGATGATGTGTGCCGAGACCGGGCTGGTGATCAGGAAAAAAAGCGCCACCACCAGGATGCGCCAGGTCATGGGATCCCATCCCTTGAGAAGCATACAGGCCAGCAGGATAGAAAAAACCGAGGTGGTACTGCACTTGGCTGCGGCGTGCAGACGGGTGAAAACGTCGGGGAAGCGCAGAACACCGATGTTTCCGGTTATTCCGAAAAAGACACCCAGAACAAGAAAGGCAGCGGCTGCCCAAATCATGACGGCTGCTCCTTGCGCCACAAGGCGCGGGCGATGGCCAACATTCCGATAAAACCCAGGATCGCATAGACCAGGGCGACGTCCAGGAAGATCGCCCTGTCCAGCTTGAGAGCCGCCAGCACCAGTATGGCCAGTACCTGGGAGGCTGTAAGATTCAAACCGATCATCCGGTCCTCCGGCTCCGGTCCGATCACCACCCGTACCAGGCTCAAGGCTGTTACCCCGATAAGGCTGTATATGGCCGCGTCCAGAATCAGTGCTACATCCATGATCTTCGTACCTCCCCCGTGCTATACCCAAATCCTTCTGAGCCAGCGCTCGAAGGGTCGGGCAATCAAACGGGCGGCATACCCCGAGTGGGTGGTCGAGGCTTCCAGCCAATGTACGACCAGATGATCCTCGTCCAGGTCGAGGGTGAGGGTTCCCGGTGTAAGGGTGATGGAGTTGGCCAGTGCTACCCGGGCCAGATCGGAGCGAAGGCGGCTGCGGAAATGCACGATTCTTGGCGTGATGTTGCCGGTGATGACTTTCCAGGCGATACGGAAGGAAGCGACGTACACTTTCACTACGATCAGGATGAGGTAGCCGATCAACAGGTAGATCCGGGGAATGAGGGCTCGCCGCGCCACCTCCTGAACGTCGATAAAAAGATGGTAGGTCAGAAAGGCGACGATGGTCGAGAAGAACAAGCCGAGAAGCAGGGGAAACGCAGCCACGGTGCCTGTGAACAGGAGCCAGCCGGCCATGAGATGGATCATGGTCAGGACGATCCGAATTATTTTCCACTTCACAATCGCGTTCATCTATCCCTCCCTCTGTTCTTCCTGGGTTACGATCCGCAGGATCTCCTCCGCCGTCTCCGCTTCGAGCAGAGCCTGGCGAAAGCTCTCGTCGTGTAGCAGCCGGGACAGCCGACTGAGCAGCCGTAGGTGGGCGTACTCCTGATGTTTCGGCCCGACGATCAGGAAGATCAGGGTTACCGGCTGGTTGTCCACCGAATCGAAGCGTAGGCCCTCCCGTTTTCGTCCGAAGGCCATCACCGTCTCCTCCGCCTGCTCAGCGAGCAGGTGAGGAATGGCTATTCCCGAACCGATGCCTGTGCTGGTGAGTTTTTCCCGGGCAATTAAGCCGGCCAGCGCAGCCTCCGGATCCTGGATCTTTCCGGCCCGATGGAGAAGCTCGATCAATTCCTGGAGCGCTTCGTTTTTCTTGCGTGCTTCCAGCTCCAATTTGATGGTCCGGGCATCGAGCAGTTCGGAAACGGTGTTCATGGCTCTTCCTCCATCCTGCGCAGGCCTCTAACATAGTCCACCGGAACCGTGAACAGGATGCCCGTTCCCGGGTCGCTGAGCGGCCCGCATACCTTCTCGATCAGCTCCTCGAGTCTGTTCACCTTGTGGTCGCTGTCCACCACCGATATTATGGTTTTGTTGTACGGTTTGTTCCCCTTCATGAACTCCTTGAAGCTTGCGAACAGCGGCACTTCATAGGTGAGAAATCGGCCCATGCCCTCGGAATCGAGGATCGTAGCCCCGGGTACCTCCGCCTCCACGAAAGCGGTCAGAACCTCATCGAGGAGTTCTTCCCTGTTCAATATGAACACTACCAGCTTCACTGAAAAACCATTCCTCTCAAATACTCCGGCCGAACGCAGCGATCGGCCATGATAATTCCAGACGACCCCAGGGTAGTCCTTTCCACGGGGACAGTCAAATGGTTGTCGGCGAAGATGACGATTCTTGACGAGGTGCAGTGGAAAAGTCTATATTTTGCACCTGCTTACAGGCCAAACATGCTTTGCAATAACGGTATTGGTGTATGCTGTCCATCCGCGGAGTGAGCAAGTCCTTCGGAGCCTTGCGCGCTCTGAAAGCGGTCAGCTTCGACATCGAGAAAGAGCGCGTGCATGGGATAATCGGTCCCAACGGCTCCGGAAAAACCACTCTGTTCAACTGTATTACCGGTCACCTGGTTCCCGAAGGCGGGACCATTCACCTGGAATCGGAAGTCCTTACCGGGCTCAAGCCCCATGTAATTGCCGGTATGGGGGTTCGCCGAACCTTCCAGGGGGGAAAGCTGGTTAGCAACCTCACGGTGTTGGAAAACGTGATGGCCGGCTCTTATCGTTTCCGCTCCCGGGATTTGTACGATATATTCTTGAGGCTTCCCTTCCGGCGCTCAAGGATCGAGCAGGAAATCGAGGAAGCAGCCCGGGAAGCCCTGGCCCTGGTTGGTATGGAGAAAGACGCCGATCGCTGGGCCGTGGATCTGGTCTGGGCGGAACGCCAGTTTGTTCAGATCGCTCGGGCCTTGGTATCCAAGCCCAGGCTTGTACTCCTGGATGAGCCGAACAGCGGCATGGGATCCCAGGACACGGAGCGAATCGAGGATATCATAGGCCGCATCCGGGAGATGGGCATTACCGTGGTGGTGATCAGTCACGACGTGAAGATGCTGATGAATCTCTCCGACTGGGTTACGGTGCTCAACTTTGGAGAGAACATCGCCGCGGGAGTACCGGAAGAGGTGCAGAATAATCCGATGGTCCTGGAGGCCTATCTTGGCGCAGAATGATGTGCTGCTGCGGGTGGAAGGCCTCTCGGTTGCCTATGGGCACATCACCGCGCTGAGGGACGTGAGCCTGGAGGTGCATCGTGGAGAGATCGTTGTCCTGATCGGGGCCAATGGTGCGGGCAAGACGACTCTGTTGGAGACATCTCTTGGCATCAATACGCCCCAGGCGGGCTCGATCATCTTCAAGGGAAGGACCATCAGCGGGCTGCCCGCCGACCGCAACGTTCGGGCCGGATTGTGCCTGGTGCCGGAAGGTCGGGGCGTATTCGCCTCCATGAGCGTACTGGACAACCTCCTGCTTGGGGCGCATCACAACATGAGGAACGTGGACAGGAACCTGAAGCGGGTCTATCAATGGTTCCCCAGGCTGGAGGAGCGCAAGAACCAAATCGCCCGCACCCTGAGCGGCGGGGAGAGGCAGATGCTGGCCATTGCCCGCTCCCTGATGAGTGCTCCTGAGCTGATCATGGTGGACGAGCCGTCTCTGGGACTGGCTCCGATCATCGTCAACGATATCTTCGACATCCTCGTTCATCTGAACCGGGAGGGGTACACGATTCTCTTGAGCGAGCAGAACGCCTACAAGAGTCTGAAGTGTGCCCACCGGGGCTACGTGCTGGAAACCGGAAAGGTCACCTTGAGCGGCTCGGCCGCAGAGCTGCTCAATGACCCCGGTGTACGGGAAGCCTACATCGGAGCTTGAAGGGGAGGTCCAAAGGGAACCGTCATGCAAGTGTTTATCGCCCAGGTCATCAACGGCTTGTCGTTGGGCAGTATCTATGTGCTCCTGGCAACGGGATTCAACCTCCTGCTCCTGGTGGCCATGATCATCCACTTCGCCTATCCACAGGTCGTGGTCTTCTCCATGTACATCGCCTGGGTGGTGCTTCGCTACACGGGGAACAATATCGTCCTGGCCGTGCTGGCGGCTATAGGCTCCTCGGTGTTGCTGAACGTGATCTCCGCACCGCTGTTCCAGAAGATCATGAAGAACAGGGAGGAGGTGGACATCAATACCACCATGGTCATGTCCCTGGGAATCGGCATGATCATCACCGATGTACTCTCCCACGGCTTCAACAAGGGTCTGCCCATTGCCTTTCCGCCCCGGCTGGTGGGGGAGGCGCCTATCTTGCGCGTCGGTTTGATCAGCCTGTTGGGCGGGCAGGTAGCATCCCTGGCCGTCGGTATCCTGGCTGTATCGGGGATCTTCCTTCTGCTTTACAAGACCCGTCCCGGCCGGGCGTTCCGGGCGATTGCCGAAGACCCCAACGGCGCTCGCCTGGTGGGCATTCCGCTGCTGCGTACCGGTTTAGAGAGTTACGCCCTTTCAGGAGTCCTGGGGGGGCTGATCGCGGTGCTGCTGGCCATGCTCCTGGGCTATTCTTCCCCCGGGTTGGGCGAGCAGGTGGCTCACAAGGTTCTGGCCGTCTCGATCATCGCCGGTCTGGGCAATCTGGCCGGCGGCCTGGTGGTCGGTTTGGCTCTGGGAATCCTGGAAGCCCTGGTTCAGGGCTATATCTCCGGGTCCTGGTCCAATGCCATCGCCTTCGTGGTGATGCTGCTGGTCATGCTGTTCAGGCCGAGAGGCCTGTTCGGGATCAAGTTGTAAGGAGCTTCAGGCCGTATGTCCCTGGCACTGTACTACTTTCTCACCATAACCGCCATCTACATCCTCATGAGCTGGGGTCTGTACTTGCCCTACCGGGTGGCCCATCTGCACTTTCTGACAGTGGCCAACATGCTGATCTCCGGCTACCTGGCCGGATATATGGTGCAGACCCTCGGCGTTCCCTTTCCCGTCGCCCTGGTGGCCGGCTTTGCCGCCGGTGGGATCGTCGGCTATATCGTGAGCCGCTTCATCGGGGATGCCCCGACCTTTACCGTTGTTATCGTCGGTTTCACTTTCATCTATATCAGTAGGACTGCGGTGGAGAACATCAAGGCCGTGGGCGCGACCATGGGCATGTTCGGGCTACCCATGGTGGCGGGAAGCCCGGTCATGCACAGGTGGACGATCCTGATCCTCCTCTATGCCCTGGTCGTCGTGGTGGGATTCCTTATCTACCGCTTCGAGCACTCCCGTCTGGGACGGGCCGCTTCTACGGTATTCGTGGACAAGGATCTGGCCACCTCGATGGGGGTGGACATCAAGAGGCTGGGCCGGCTGGTTCAGACTTTCTCCAGCCTGGTGGCCGGAGGCTGCGGGGTGATCTACGGCTTCATCTACCGCAGCTTTCATCTGGATTTCTTTACCTTCCACCTGGTGGGGATCTTTATGACGGTTATCTTCGTCGGCGGTTATGCAACTATGTGGGGTACGGTGCTGGCCGCACCGGCGCTGTACGGCCTGTCCCTTATCCTGCCGCCGGCGGTCGCCTCCTGGCGGATCGTGATCTACGGGGCGATTCTCATCGCCGTGCTGGTTCTCAAGCCGGAAGGGTTTATTACCCGCCGGCTGGCCTACAAGCTGGAAACCACTCTTTCGCGTAGACGGAAGAGATAAACTCTCATGCAAAGGAGAAACGCATGAACAAAAAAATGTTGTCCGTTCTGGCGGTGTTGCTCTTGATCGCTTCGATCATAGGAGCCTCCGGTCAGAAAGATACCGGTCCATCGGGAGAAGCCGGTGTCGTAATCGACGAGTGGGAAATCCCCTTTCTCAATAGTTTGACCGGGGCCATCGCCTCGATCGGGGAGTACCTGCAATGGGGAGCCGAGCGCGCGGCCTTCGAGATCAATCAGGCCGGTGGGATCGCCGGCGTGCCTGTGAAGGTCATCGGCGTGGACACCGCTCTGGAGCCTCAGAAGGGTGTTGTTGAGATGGGCAAGATCGTGGAATGGGCCCTGGTTGCCCTCGGTCCCGTGCCCGAGCCGGTGATCATGGCCGCTGCTCCCATCGCGGTGGAGAATGAGATGATGACCATGACCGCCACCACCTCTCTGGAATACGCCGAGCAGTTCTTCCCCTGGTCGATCTCCTGGTTCCCGAAAACCGAGGACAGACTGCCGCCGCTGGCCACAGAGTGGGCCAAGATGGTGGGCGTGAAGAGTGTCGTTCAATTCGTCGGCATCTACGGTCCCTGGCCGGGAATGGCCGCCGCCCATGTGTCTGGCTTGAAGGTCGCCGGCGCCCAGCACCTGGGGGACGTGGAAGTGCCTCAGGATGCGGTGACCTTCGGTCCCCTGGTCGTTAAAGCACTGGAGCAGAAACCCGATGGGATCATCATCGCCTGTTGGCCGGACAAGGCTGCCAAGATCGTTCAGGAGCTGAAGAACCGCGGCTGGACCGATATGAAAAAGATCCTGTTGTTTTCCAGCGCCGACGACGCGGCCCTGTACACCACCGGCGGGAAAGATCTGAATGGAACCATCATCTACAACTACATAAATGTTGACCAGACCAATCCACGGTGGGTGGCTTTCAAGGAGGCCTATGCCAAGGATCACAATGGTCTGCAGCCTCCCAGCCTCTCGACCAACTACTACGACGCGGTCTACATGATCAAACGGGCCATCGAGGAAACCGGGGTCACCGGGGATCCGAAAAAGCTGCAAGAGGAGCGGAAGAAGGTCGCCGAGGCCATGTTCAACATGAAGAACTTCGAAGGCTTACTATTCAACTGGAACATGACCAATGGAGTGCCGACCAACAAGCCCACCTATCTCTTCGAGATTCAGGACGGCAAGAAGAAGCTGGCCAAAGAGATCCGCCCGTAGTGTCTTTAAGTGCCACGAGCCTGTTGGAGTTTTCGACAGCTCCGTAGCGCTGTACCGATGTTCGATTTTACAGACGGAGGCAGCTCGTTTAGGGAGCTGCCTCCGTCATTTGAAGGGTACGGTTGAACCGCGCTCTGGTATTCAAAGGGGTGCCCATGATCGTGGTCCTGTGGGTGCACAGCAAGGTATTCATCAATTTTCGGCTTGGCGAAAACCATTTTCGCCGTCTCCGGCGGACATTTCCTGATTTCACCTTCATCGGGTGCGAGTCAAAAGAGCAATTCCTCGAAGCTCTGCCTAAGGCAGATGTCGCTTGCGCCTTCAGGTTCAAAGCGGAGTGGTTCTCCAAAGCACCCCGACTTCGCCGCTTCATCTCACCGACGGCTGGTCGGGAAGGATTCCCCGCAGATATGCCCCCAGGAGTGGAGTTGGAGTTTTCAACCTTTCATGGAAAGATCATGGCCGAGACTGTAGTTGGTATGATGCTGAGCCATGCCCGGGGTCTCTTGCGGGCTTACAGCCTGCAATCCCGGGAAGCGTGGCCGAATCAGAAGCTGGAGCCGGGTCTGAAGTTGCTGGCCGGGTCCTGCGTGACGATACTGGGATTTGGGCATATCGGCGCATACATCGGCGGACTTTTGAAAAGTTTCGGAGTCGGGATTACGGGGGTGAGGAGGAATCCGGGAGCAAGTCCGCAGTACTTCACCCACGGGGATCGCCTGCTCCCTGCCGCACGCCTTGATGAGGTGCTTCCTGAAACCGATCACCTCGTGCTGTGTCTACCGGCCACAGAGGAGACGACCGGGATCTTGGACCGGCGTCGCCTGGACCTGCTACCGGCGAATGCGGGGATCTACAACGTGGGCCGGGGAAACGCGCTGGATGAGGAGGCTCTATCCGATCTGCTGAGGGAACGCCCCCTCTGCGAGGCTTACCTCGATGTCTTCCGCGAAGAGCCTCTTTCGGACGAATCGCCCCTGCGCAGCCTGCCCAATTGCCTGATCTTGCCGCATGTTTCGGCCAACGCTCCGGAGTATGTGGATATGTTCGTCGATGAGCTCATCGAGCGGCTTTCATCGGAGTGAGTTCCGAGGTAGGGCAACGTGCCTGTCCAATACGAGCATTCCTGGTCCCCGTCTCCGGAGCAGGCGGTCGAAATCCAAGAACAGCTGGCTGCGAGGGTCCGCAAACGATGGCCCGGAGCACCGCTTCGGCTGATCGCCGGAGTTGACTGCAGTTACTCCGAGGATGATACGGTGTGTGCCGCAGCAGTCGTTGTCTGGGATCTGGAAACGCAGGCGGAGGTGGAAACCAAAACCGCGTGCTTCGAGGTCCGTTTTCCCTATATTCCCGGCTTGCTCGCTTTCCGGGAAGTCCCGGCGATACTGAAGGCCCTCGAGTGTCTCACCATCCGGCCGCAGCTGCTTATCTGTGACGGCCATGGCGTGGCTCACCCGCGGCGCTTCGGCCTGGCTTCCCACGTGGGGGTGCTGACCGGTGTCCCGACCATCGGCTGTGCCAAGCGACGGCTGTGCGGAAGCTTCGTCGAACCGGATGCGAAGCGGGGATCTCGCTCACCCCTCACAGATCGCGGCGAAATCATCGGTACGGTGCTTCGAACCCGCAACGGTGTGCGGCCGGTGTTTGTCAGCGTCGGTCATCTGATCGATCTGCCCACCGCCGAACGGATCGTTCTGGCCTGTGCTCTTCGTCACCGTATCCCGGAACCGCTGCGGATCGCTCACCGTAGAGCCGCGGAGGCCTTGCAGCCCTGAACGATCGCTATTGAACGTGCAATCTGTCGTTTTCGCCCGGATCGACCTTGATGCTGGCTGAGGCGGGCAACAACAATGGAAGGCGGATGGCATGTCACTCCAACCGCTCCGCTAGATCAGATCCAATGATCAGTCCTACGACCTCATCCGGCGTGGTTTGCTTGGTAATGCGTTCCGCGACCTTCTGACCGCGGCGCATGATAACCAGGCGGTCGCACACAGCGAAGATATCGTAAAGCTGGTGACTGATAATGATCACTGGAATGTTTTGGGAGCTCAGTGTTCTGACCAGGTCCAGTACTTTCTTCTGCTCTGCAACACCCAAGGCAGCCGTTGGTTCATCCATGATAAGCAGCTTGGCGTTCCAATAGATTGACCGTGAAATGGCCACGGCCTGCCTCTGGCCGCCGGACAATGTCATGATTTTGCTCCGCAGCGAGGGGATCTCGATTTCCAGGCGTTGCAGGACTTTCTTCGCTTCCTCGTGCATGGCATCATTGTCCAGCACCGGAATGATCCCTAAAAAAGGTTTTTTCGTCTCTCGACCAAGGAAGATATTGGCGGGGACGTTGAGATTCTCCGCTAACGCGAGGTCCTGATAGAGAGTCTCGATACCCAGCTCGAGGGCGTTCACCGGGCTGCCGAGCTTCAGCTCTTTGCCCTCGAAGAAGATTTGTCCCTCATCCGGATGATACACGCCGGAGATCATCTTGATCAGCGTTGATTTTCCTGCCCCATTATCCCCCAAAAGACCGACTACTTCTCCGGGATAGACCTCCATGTCGACATGGTCCACAGCGGTGAGACCGCCGAAGCGCTTGGTCAAGCCTGTAACCCGTAGTATGGATTCGATATTTCCGTTTTCCCCCATGTCATTCCCCTTTCCGGATCAACTCCGGGAAAAACTGATCGATCAGGACAGCGATTACCAGAATTACACCGATGGCGATATAGCGATTGAACGACGGTATACCCAGGTTCACCATACCTGTCTCCAGGGTAGCGATGATCAACGCTCCGATCAACGTGCCCCGGACCGTACCCGTTCCCCCATATAGACTGGCCCCGCCGATTACCACCGCAACCACCGCGTCCAGCATCCGGGCACTGCCTGCATCGGCCCGCCCGGTCACGAATTTCAGTACGTAGATCACGCCGGCTAAAGAGGCGAAAAACGAGGAGAGGATGTAGGTTTTCGTCAGGTGAGCCCGAACGTTGATTCCGGCCCGCAGTGCCGCATCCCTGCTTCCGCCAACAGCGTAGGTGTGCCTGCCGAAAGAGGTACGGGCCAGGATGAAGGCGAAGATTCCCACGAAAACCAGGGTGATGATCACGATGTTGGGAATGATCGGGATAAGGCGGCGCAGCTCGATTGGTGCAAGCCCATCCGGTCTGGAAAAAAAACGAAGGAACTTCCCCGGCAGGAAGTACAGCACATAGCCATGGCCGATAGTACCGGTCAGAGCGGGAAGACCCGATATCGGCGTGTTCTTGGAGATAATCTCCGAGAATCCGTAAGCGATGCCGTACATCCCGAAGGTAGCCAGAAAGGGAGGTACGTTGAGCCGGGCTACCAGCGTGCCGTTTACTACACCGGGAATAAGCCCGAGGATCAGAGCGGCTGCCGCGCCCAATAGAATAGCCATCCAGTCCGGCACTCCCTGGCTTTGAAGAAGCACTATTGTTTTTGCACAGTTAACAGCCCCGAAACCCATGACGAATCCCACGGACAGGTCGATCCCCCCCGAGATGATGACGTAGGTTTCGCCCACTCCGAGCAGCAGTATCGTAGTAGAGGCTACCAGAATGTTCTGAAGATTCTCCAGGCGCAGGAAGCGAACCCCCAGGATGCCGAAGACGGCCAGCTCCAGGATTAAAAAAACAAAGGACCAGTTTCTTCCTGTCCAGAGCACGAAAGGGGAAAGACCGGGATTGCTGTTCGCCGACATCCTTTCAGGCACTACGGATCTCCCGTTCCGGCGACAGCTGGTCGATCACAACGGCGGCGATGAGAATCACACCAGTCGCTATATAGCGATAGAAAGCCTGGATGCCGGTTATGTTCAGCCCGTTTTCCAGGGTCATGAGAATGAGGACTCCGATCGTCGTACCGCCAATGCCTCCCTTGCCGCCGAAGAGGCTGGCCCCGCCGATAACCACGGCAGCTATGGCGAACAGTTCGTAGGAGGAACTCATCGTCGTGAAATTGCCGATCCCCGCCCGGAAGACGTAGAGGACACCGGCAAAGGAGGCGAAGAACGAGGAGATCATGTAAATCCGAATCAGATGCCCGGGAACATCTATTCCCGCCCGGACAGCGGCGTCCATGTTCCCCCCGATGGCAAAGGTGTGCCTCCCAAAGCCAGTGCGGCTAAGGATGAAGGCAAAAACTACCAGAACTACCGCGGTTGCGATCACCGTCGAAGGCAGGATGCCTACGAGCAGCCGCAAATCATCGCCGCTGAGTCCGTGCGGCCGCTGTAGGAAGGAGAAACCCCGCCCTGGAAAGAAATAGGCCAGGAAACTGTTGCCGATCTCTCCGACCCGCGGAGGTAGAAAGGTTATAGGGAAGCCCTTGGAGAGGTTCAAAGCTATGCCGTTGGCCACGCCGTACATGCCCAGGGTGGCGATGAAAGGCGGAACCCGCAGGCGGGCTACGAGCAAGCCGTTTATCAAGCCCGGAATCAGGCCGAGGAGCAAGCCGGCAAGAGCCCCAGTCAGCATACAAACCTGCTGCGGGTAGCCGAGGGCATGGAGATTCCGCATGATCATAGATGAAGACACCGAGACAAATCCCATGACGAAACCCACCGACAGGTCGATTCCTCCGGACACGATTACAAAGGTCTCTCCCGCGGCTATCAACAGATAGGTTGTAGAAAAGTAGAGAATGTTGGAGAAGTTTTTCACGGAAAAGAAGTTCGGTGCCACGAGGCTGAAAACGAACATCATAAAAACGAGGAAAAACGCAGACCAGCGCTCGCCCAGGAATGTAATGATCCGTTTTGGAATGGAAGAAACAGCCATCGCTTTGAGCCTCAAATTCTCGTCTACTATAACATCCTCTTGAAATCCGTGCAAACTGGTTAAATGGTGTTTCCGCCGGACCGCTACGGACCCAAAAAAAGCAGGCGGCCGCTGGGCCGCCTGCTTCGCATTCCGGTTTAAGCAGCAATCACTTGTAGATATACTGCTGGGAATCCGGGGCGTTTACGTTCTCCCTGGTGAAGAAGAAAAAACCAGGTACAACCCGCTTGGGAACCTCTGCCCCTTCGGTTAGATACTTGTAACCCCACTCGACGGCCAGATAACCGATCTCGTAGGGCTTTTGCGCCAGGACCAGATCCACCTTACCCGCTTTGAGAGCTTCGATCAGGTCAACCGTGGCATCCCACGAGGCGATCTTTACCGCGCCGGTGAGGCCTGCGTTGACCACTGCCTGATAGGCGCCTTGCGCGCTGAACAGATTGGTCCCGAAAATCCCTTTCAGGTCTGGATTGGCCTGAAGGAGAGCGGCGGTCTGGCGCTGAGCCGTCTCCTGGTTGTCCAGGTTATAGTCGATCCCCACGACCTTGATGTTGGGAAACTCTTTCATGGCTCGTAGGAATCCGTCCCGACGACCGGTGACACTGGACACATCGGGGTTGGTGGTGTTGATGTAGACCTTCCCTGTTTTTCCGATCATCTCCGCCAAACGTTTGCCTACCTCATACCCACCCAGCTCATTGTCGGTGCCGATGTAGGCCAGGGGGAAGGAGTAGCTGCTGGGCTTGGAATAGTCCCCGTCACCGAGAAAGGTGTCGGTGGTGATCATCGGGATGCCCTTGTCGTGGATCTTCTTCAGGGGAGCGATCAGGGCTTCAACTCCGGTCGGTACCACGATGAGAAAATCAAATCCTCCGCGAGCCGAGAGGGCTTCCAGAATGGGTACCTGGATGTCGGGCCCCCAAGCTTTGGGATACTCCGCCGTCATGATCTCCACACCCAGCTCCTCGGCCTTTGCCTGGGCACCCTTCTCGATCATACGCATGAAGGGATCTTCGATACCGGACATGTAGGCGAAGGTGAGCTTACCCTCTTCTTTTTTTGGAGCTGCGTAGAGCAGTGAAGTGGTGACAAGCACTGCAAGCACAACGAGAACAATCCTTTTCACGATTTTCCTCCTTGTATATTGTATAAGAATTGTTACTGATAATTCTCGTCTATGCGGGGCTACCTGTCAATAGAATTTTGTCAATGCTCCTCTTCTGTAGAAAAGTGGATCGGAAGAATGTCTCACAATCCAACGAAACATCGCCGGAGATTCCGGGTCTTTGTGCATTTACTCCAGGTACAGGCGGTTGTCCTCCCCCAATTCGACACGAGTAGCAAATTTCTCGCTGTGCCTGTTCAGGATGTCCCGAAGCCAGCGGGCATCGGCACCCGATGCCCGCTGCAGGCGGAAACGTTTGATCTGTAGAGGTGTCATCTGTAAATCGATCAGCTTTCCATCTGCCGGATCGATCCGCGGGAAATACATCAGCACCAGATCATCCCGATACGCCTCGTAGCCGCCGATCCCCTCGTAATCGTTGATGAAGTCGCCGCAGCCGTAGAGAATCAACTTGCCTCTATACACCTCGATGGGGCGGGCGTGGTGAGACGAGTGGCCGTGAATGAGGTCGACTCCCCCCTCGTCGATGAGCTTGTGGGCAAAGCTGCGGTGTGCCTTGGGGATTTCGTATCCCCAATTGCCGCCCCAATGTATGGAGACTACCAGGATATCTCCCGGCTGTTTAAACTTGCGGAACTCTTCGCTCAGGTCGCGGATCGTGTTGCTGGAGAAGTCTCGGATCAGGTTCACACCCGGGGAGTTCATCTTGGCCCCCCATCCGGAGGGGACGCCGCTGTAGGCGGTGCATAGAGCGAATAGGATGATCCTCCCTTTGCCTTCGATCTCAAAGACAGCCGGTTTTGCGGCTTCCTCAAGATCTCTGCCGGCCCCGGCATAGCGGATTCCGGCAGCGGAGAGAGTCTCCATCGTTTCGATGAGCCCGGAGGTTCCCCAGTCCATTGTGTGGTTGTTGGCGAGGGAGCAAAAATTGATTCTTGCCGCCATCAGACAGGGGGCGTTGTCCGGATGCATCCGGTAGTTGATGCCCTTACCGGGCCAGTATTCGTCGCTTGCAGTGACACTGGTTTCCAGGTTGATGATCCGCAGCTCCGGCCGCACTCGATCCAACTCATCTACAGCGTCTCCCCAGATGTAGGAAAAAGCGACAGGTTTCAGAATCGGGCCATTGACCTGTTCGGCGATCCGCACGTAGTCTATGGCGTCTTTTACGAAAGGTTCATGGATCCGGGGATCACTCGGATAAGGTAATATCTGATCGATTCCCCGTCCGGTCATTACATCACCGCAGAGAAACAGGGTGACCGTGTCTTCGTTCCCCGCCGGATGCCGATCCTTTGGTTGTAGATCCTTTGGTCGGGGTGACTCGTCGTTGGCACAATCAGTCTGATGAGGAGCCCCCGGGGTGTCAGTTCCGGGTGAGAAAACGGCGGTTGTCATCAACAGAAGGAGGGATAACAAAACAGAGAGAATTCCCGGTCTTGAATTGACGAGCACATCGATGCCTTCTATTCATTTTAGGGCAATAGGGAAGAGCTGCCAATAGGCGTCTCGCATGTCACCTTTTTCGTGCATCCTTCTCTCTTATATAATACAGATTCATGAGCGATCTGAGCAGTCTGGTTTGCAGAGCAATCGAAGAGAAGCACGGCCAATCGCTTGCCAAGACGGCCTTCGGCCAACTGGTAAAAAAATATCAGGACATGGTTTTCGGCCTGGTATACGCGATGCTCAGGGATCATTATCTGGCTCAGGATGTGACCCAGGAGGCGTTCATCCTGGCCTACAACAAGCTGGATACCTTGAACCATCCGCGGGCCTTTCCCTACTGGCTGCAACGGATTGCCAGGAGGGAGAGCATCAAAGCCCTAAAGAAGCGCAGAACAGTCGCCCTTTCGTCGGGCAATGTGGCGGATCACGAATCCCCTCAAGGCGACACGTTGCCCGAAGAGATTTTCGAGAAAAAGGAGTCGAGGCGAAAAATTCAGGCGGCTTTGAACAATTTACCCGAGGGACAGCGAATTCCCGTCCTTCTCTACCATATTGATGGCTACTCTCAAGCGGAGATCGCCGATTTCCTGGAGCTTAAGATAAACACGGTGAAGAAGAGAATCCAGCGAGGGAGAGAAAGCATGCAGAAAGACCTCATGGGGATGTTCGAGAAGAGCTTGAAGAACATCCGCCCATCCAAAGACGACCGGCTCATCAAGACCATCAATCTCTACATGACCTTCGACGCCGCGGCCAAACACGGCCAGCTCGATCTTCTGGAGCAGATGCTCGTGGACGGCGTGGAGATCGACGCCAGAGACGCGGGCGGGCAGACCCTGCTGCACTGGGCTGTTGAAAACGACCATGTGGACGCTGTGCGGCTGCTGCTGAAGTACGGGGCGGACAGTAACATCGCGGATCGGTCGCGGAAGACGGCCTTCCAGCTGGCCAAAAAGCGCAAAAATCCGGCGGTACTGCGTCTGTTCGAAGCAGATGAAACCGAAAGGCAGCAAAAGTCGCATGAATAATAGCAAAGTAGCAGACGATGCCTCAGTAGATCTATCCTTCAGCTTGATGTGGCCCGGTGGGCGAAGAACCGAGGTGGCGGAGATTCCCGAGCAAAGTGCCTTGGATCTGGATCTACGGAAACTGGTGGAGTTCATGGCATTTGATGCCAAGCACAGCGAAGCTCTGAGCCTCATCATCCATTCTCTCTGTCAGGACGAGGATACGATCAACTACCGGCTCGACACTATCGGGGAGCTGGTGCGCTTTCCGGAGCTGGTGCGCTGTATCGAAAGCCTTCTCCCGGTGCTGCGGGATCTGAAGTACTACGAAACATTCCTGGCGCTGGAGTGGAAGACCTCTCTGCAGGAGGCGCTCTGGCGTCTGCGGGAACTGGAGCACTACGTGGAATGCGTTAAGAGGTTGGCCGATGCCTTCGAAGGGATCCGGAGCCAGCTCCGCTCGCTGGCCTTGAAAAGGCTCTCTGCTCTGGTTATGAAGGTGCAGCAGGATGGGGTATTTCAGAAGCTGGTCGTCACCCTGCCGGAGCTGCGGACTGCCGGTAGCGCGGCCTACAGTGCTGGACCAAGACAAGCGGCGGTTCGAAGCACATGACGTGTACAACATCGATCTGGCCCTTCATCTCCTGAAGCAAAGCGGAGGCAAGCCGCAGGAGCTTTCGTCGGCGATCGTGACCAATGACTTCACCCAGGGCGAGGAGGGGAGGATCGTCGTCATCACCGGGCCGAACCGGGGCGGTAAGACCACCCTCCTCCAGGCAATCGGTTTGGCTCAAATCATGATGCAGGTCGGATTGTACGTTCCGGCCCGGGAAGCGGCTATGAGTATCTGTGACAACATCCTCACCCACTATCCGGCGCTGGAGAAATTGGAAAAAGGGACAGGGCGCTTCGGTGAGGAGGCCCAGCGGATCGAGTCGCTGTTCAAATCAGCGACCCGTCACAGCCTCATTTTGTTGAATGAATCCCTTTCCAGCACCAGCGGGGGAGAGAGTCTGTATCTATCCCAGGATATCGTCAGGGTGTTGAGAATGCTGGGCACCCGTGCGGTCTATGCCACCCATCTTCATGGATTGGCAGCTTCGGTGGGAGAGTTGAATCGGGACACCCGGGGGGACAGCAAAGTGTTGAGTATGGTGGCCCTGATCGAAGCTGACGACGAACCTGAAGAGCCGGATTCCAGCCGGACGGGGAAACCTGTAAAAATCAAACCGACCTTCAGGATCGTACCCGGACCTCCGGAGGGTCACAGCTATGCTATTGATTTGGCCTACCGCTACGGTATCAGCAAGGATCAACTCATAGAGACACTGGAGCAACGGGGCGAGCTGGTTGCATCAAGCTGAGATATGGCCGGAGCCGATGCAATCGGGCGAGCCGTTTAGTCTTCCCCTGGGCTCAAATACCTGTGGGCTGCCACCACGTACACCCGGGCGGCTTCCACCAGCTCGTCGATCTCGATGTACTCATCCTTCTGATGGGGGATGTGGCGGGGTCCGGGACCGTTGACAAGGCAGGGGATCCCCTTCCAGGCGTGAAGAAAGGTCCCGTCGGTGGCGCCGGGCACTCCGTTGTACACCGGCTCCTTTCCCGTGACATCCAGGTAGGCCGAGGCCGCCACAGCAACGATTGGCTCATCCTTTTCGATGGCCACCACGGGCCGGTCCTCTATGAACTCGATATCCGCCCGGTAGTCCGCGTCCTGTTGAGCGAGTTTCCCGAGGATTTCCCGCAGCTGTTTCCGCAACTTTTCGTGGTCCTGGGCGGGGGTGGTGCGGATGTCCACGTAGCCGACGGCCTCGGCGGGCATGACGTTTGCTTGAGCCGGTTCGCCGGGAGGCGGCGCCTGGATCACGGTGAAGGTGATTGAGGGCCAGCCCAGGTAGGGATCTTCTCCGCAGCGTTTCTTCTCCGCCGTCTCCAGCTCTTCGAAAGCCAGAATAGTTTTTGCCAGGCGGGTGTTGGGATTGATGCCGGTCAGGGGCATGCAGCCGTGGGCCATCTTTCCGCGTACCCGGAGGATCGCCCGCATCGCACCCTTCATGCTGATGCACAGCTGATTCTCCTCAGGCTCCGGCACCAGGGCGGCGCTTACCTCATCGGCGTGCCCCTTGCGGATGAAGTCCTTGATGCCGATCATCATCCCCTCCTCGTCGCAGACCAATCCCAGGCGGATTTTGCCGGCAAAGGGCACTCCGGATACGTGAAAGGCCTTGGCCGTCAGGAGGGCTACGGCTACACCCCCCTTCATGTCGCAGGCACCGCGTCCGTAGATCCGCCTGTCGGTTGTTTCAGCGCCGAAGGGATCGTGAATCCAGCTGCTTCGCTCGCCCTCGCTGACCACGTCGGTGTGTCCCTCCAGCATCAGTACCGGACCGGGACGGCCGGAATCCAGGGTGGCGATGATGTTCTCCCGCCCCGGCTGGACTTCCTCCACCAGGGGCTCGATGCCGAGCTCCCGGCGGATCCAGCCGGCGATGAACTGTACAGCCTTGCTCTCGGTGTTGCCTGTCTCCGGACGAATTACCGAATCGATCTTCACCAGTGACCGGGTCAGCTCGACCAGCTCGTCCTGATCGATGCTGCCCAGAAGGATCTGTTCCTGTTTTGAAAGCATTCCTCTCCTCCCTTGGTACTTGGCGGATATCGGTTAGGCCTGTCAGCCGTCGGCGGTTTGTCCCTAGCGGTTGACCCGCTCCAGGTAGGCCTTTGTGAACACAGAATCCGGCAGGGAAGCCACTGAGGCGTCTTTGATCGTGACCTGGGTTTTCTCTCCCTCTTTGAGCTCATCCACAAAGAGCATCCTGGAGGGGATGAAGCGGTCCTCCACCTTCATGTATTTCGGGTAGTAGGCGGTGCGCATCAGACGATCTGAGAGGCTGTAGTCCTCGACCTTCAACACGAGAGGCTGATCTTTGTGAATCCAGAGTTTCATGCGCGGATAGGGGACCTCGTCGTTGTTGGCCACCAGGTTGACCACATATACGGCGTACTTTCCCAGGGTCTCTTCGCTGTAGCTCTCCACTTCGTAATCTTCGGCCAGGGAGGATCGGCGAAAGTCGCTGTTCTTGGTTTCCGAATCTTCGAGGTTCTCCTTCAGGGAGGAGTGGCTGAACTTGCGGCTCTCCGGATCGTAGAACCAGAGGTTGTCTTCCAGCTGAAGGTAGCCCTGACCCTTCTGGATCTCCGGTTCCAAAAACAGCAGCAGGAACTGGTCGGTCCGATCCCGCCGGAACATGCGGATCGTGAAAACGCTGGTCTCTTCTCCCGGTTTGTCGCTCACAATTGTGTAGGTTGCGGAGAAGTCCGTTGCCTCGAAGTTTGACATCTCATCCACGGTACGCAGGACCGCCTTGAGATCAGGTTCCGCCGCCCATGAACCAAGTACAGGCACGAACAACAGCATGAACGATATGGCAATGGTCATCGTGCTTTTCACGCAGTTACCTCCAGGGTTAAATTGCTGCTCATCATTTCCCGGCGCGTCTAGTTTCCGATCATCCCAGCAGCCACACTTCGGAAAGCGGCACCTCGGACAGACGCCACTCGGACAGCTGAGGCCTCAATAGGTCTTGTGCAAGGCCTGGGCCGGATCCATCTTGGCGGCCCGACCTGCCGGAAGCAAAGCCGCCAGCAACGTCAACACAGCAACGATCAGGATATTACCCGCGATCTGCGCAGGCAACACTTTGAACAGCAAATGTCCCTCTCTCAAGATAATAAAGAATTGATTGTCCGTCCCGAAGTTAATCAGTGACAATACCAGGGCGACGATAAAGGCCGCAACCAGTCCGACCACCGCCCCGCCTACGGCCAGCAGCAGCGCTTCCAGCAAAAACAGGCCTCGTACGCCACCGCGCTGAAGGCCCAGGGAGCGCATTGTTCCGATTTCCCGGGTGCGTTCGTAGATAACCATGCGGAAGGTATTGGTGACTCCGACCATGATGATGATGAACAGGATCAGCACGACCACCAGTCCCACCGTGTTCAGCGTGGAGGCGACCTGATTCAGCGGCTCGAGGAAATCACCGATGGTGAACAGCTGGAAGCGGGTGCCCTCCCACTGCTCCTCGAGAAGCTGATTGCGCTGCTCTTGAAAGCCCTGAGGACCGCTGAAACGGGGTACCAGCGAGATCTTCTCCTCCAGACTTCGCGTCAAAACCTGAGCGGCTCGCTCCATCAAGAGCATGTTTTCGAGAAAAAGGCCCAGGCTGATGTACTCCTCTTCGGCGATGTTCAGCAGCTGATTCACATGGTTGCGATGAGCGTAGGCGCTAACCGCACTGAAGAAACCCGTATCCACGCTGGTAGCAGCCAGGATGAACTCGCCGACGTTCTGCTGACCGGTCACGGTTTGCAGTTGCACCAGGAGAGTGTCCCCGAGTTGCACGTTTAGCCGAGCTGCCATCTTTTCGTTGAGGATGAGGGCGCGGGGATCGGTCAGAACCCGCTCCATCGAACCATCCCGGAGGATCAATCGCTCGGAGAGAAATCGCTCTTCCTGCCAGTTCACCCCCACCACTTCCTGGCGGATGCTCTCCCCCTCGAAGATCAGGGTACCCTCCAAGCTGGAGCGGCGGGACAGATATTGGATGGGGAGATTTTCCAGGGATTCGATGGTCTGAATCAACACCCCGTCGTCCCGGATCACCGTGATCAGGCGTCCGGAGGGGCTCTTTTCATAAGCGGTGAGAAAGACATGGCCGGCAAAGAAATGACTGAAGTTCTCCTGTACGTTCTCCACAAATCCGGCGGTGAAGGAGTTCACCAGGGTGATAATCAGTATGCCGAAGGCAATGGCTCCGCCCAGGAGGAAGCTTCTCTTTTTCTGCCGGCTGAGGTTGCGAAAGGCGATGCGTAGCGTGTTCATTTCAACTTCTCCCTACTCCGCCTGGATGGCTTGAACCGGTTGGATTCTCAAGGCCACGGCCACCGGATAGAGACTGGCCACGATTCCAATGAGTACCATGATGCCCAGTGCATAAAGCAAGGATGAGAGCGGCAGCGCAGGGTGCAGCACCTCGCCTCCGAAGAGGATCTGAAAAAATTCATTGGGAGCCGGAACTCCTGTCAGATTGAGGATGCCAATCACGATCGCACCCACTACCACGCCGGTCAATCCGAAGATCAGCGAAATGCTCAGTGTCTCAAAAACAAACATGCGGCGGACGGTTTGTTTTTGCGCGCCTAGAGCCCGCATGGTACCGATTTCCCCTGTGCGTTCGATCACCGAGATTACCAGTGTATTCATGATGATGATGATGGCTACCACGGCAATAATCAGAATCAGGACGTTGAATACGATCTGCAGGGTATCGGCCAGTGAACCAAAGCCTCCAGAGGCTACCTTCCAATCCGAAGCCCGAGCCTCGATGCCCTCGGCGGTGAACCAGCCGTTCAGTTTGGCGATCACCGTTCCTGTTTGGCTTTCCTCCTCGAGCCTGAGCAGGATAAAATGCCAGGCTCCGCTGTCGATCTGGGCGGCGTAGCTACCCGGCTGCCGCTCCCCCAGGATATCCAGGAGGGCTTCTTCAGAGAATTCCTCACTTTGTGACTCCGAGCTCACCAACAGCGAGTCGTCGAACAGGCTTTGCTCCGGATTTTCGACCTCCAGAAACCGGGTATCCTCAGGCCTCAGGTTCATCTGGCTGGCCGTAGCCACCACCATACCCAGGAGCGCACGCAGGGACTGCACGTCTACGAAGTTGATTTGACTCAAGCCCTCCACATCCTGCTCGAAACGAAAGATGCCCCGGACAGGAAGCTCGCGAATACGGAAGCCCATCGGCCCGATTCCGCTCACCAGGATCGAGTCTCCGGGAGAAAGGATGGTGCCGATATCCTCTTCGATCTCCTTGACCTTTGACTCGCTGAGCAGGATTCCCTCTTCCCCAGCCTCGAGGTAGCGCCCTGCGGTTATGGTGATGCTCTGCGGAAACATCGAGCGGTAACTTTCCGGCTCGATTCCAAAGAGAATGCCGAACTGATTGCCCTTCTCCTCGAAGCTGAATAAACCGAAACCGCTGACCTGAGACACGACGTTTTGAACTTCGGGCAGGGAGGTCACCTGTTCGTACACCCGTTCGTACTGGGGGATACGGGGGATCTCCTCATTGCCGGTTTGCGGGCCCTGCGCTCCGAACAACGAGAGGGCGCCTTCTGTCTTGGCGCTGACCATCACGTGCCCGGTATAGTTGTCGATGAAGGAGCGCTGAACCCCCCGGGCCGCCGTCTCCATGAAGGAGTTTCCCAGGAGCATGATCATAATCCCTAGGGCGATGATGATGCCGATGATCAGGGTTTTGGACTTATGCTCCCGGAGGTTGCGGATGGCGATTTTAACGAGTACCGGCATCGCGCTGCCTCCGCTGTTCCTCTACGACCAAACCGTCGTGCAGGTGAATCACGTGGTCGGCAATGGAAACGATCGCCGGATCGTGGGTGGAGAAGATGAAGGTCGTGGCCTGCTCCCGGTTGAGCTTCTTCATCAGCTCGATTATCCCCTCCCCGGTTTTGGAATCAAGATTGGCCGTGGGCTCGTCGGCCAGCACAATCTCCGGCTTGGTTGCCAGAGCTCTGGCGATGGCCACGCGCTGGCGCTGTCCGCCGGACAGTTCATTGGGCCGTTGGATGCGCTGTTCGGCCAGACCCACCTCGTCGATCAGATAGTCGATCCAGTCGCGCTTTTCCTTTTTGTCCATCCGATCCTTGCCGAGGAGGAGGGGAAACTCGATGTTTTCGTAGACATTGAGAACCGGAATCAGATTGAAGGATTGAAAGATGAAGCCGAGGAACTCGTGGCGCAGGGAGGTGAGCTCCTTGTCCTTCATCGCCGCCGTACAGCGCCCGCTGATTTCCACGGTCCCTTCGGTGGGCTTGTCGATGCAGCCGATCATATTGAGGATCGTGGTTTTGCCGGAACCCGAGGGGCCGGCTATGGAGATGAAATCCCCCTTCTCGATGCACAGATCGACGCCCTTGATCGCCTCTACGGAAACTTTACCCAGGGGATAGACCTTTTTGACCTCGTTCAGCTTCACGATATCCACGCTTTTTTTCTCCTCAGAATGAGTTGTCAGACCAAGTTTCGATAGCCTATTCACGATAAACATACAAACGCGAGCCGGAGATATTCAAATCTTTTTCGTTTTTTTCTCACACCCGAAGGCGGCCTGCGGCGTTCAGTCTCTGATCGAGGTTGTAGGCGGCGCTGATCAGACCAAGATGTGTGAAGGCCTGTGGAAAATTTCCCAGATGCTCCCCGCAGGGTCCTAGTTCTTCGGAGTATAGCCCCAGGTGATTGGCGTAGCTGAGTACCTTTTCAAAAACAAAGCGGGCCTGATCCGGGTCTCCCGCCCGGGAAAGATTCTCAACGTACCAGAACGAACACATGTTGAAGGTCCCCTCCCTGCCGGACAATCCATCCGAAGCTGCGTTGGTCCGGCAGTATCGATAGACGAGTGAATCTTCAATCAGGTTTTTCTCGATCGCCCTGAGTGTGGACAACCAGCGTGGATCAGTGGGGGAGATGAACTTAACCAGGGGCATCAGCAGAGAGGATGCATCGATGGTATTCAAGTCCTTGGTCTGAGTGAAATGTTTCTGTTCGGAATTCCAGAAATTCTTCATCACGTCCCAGTAGATCTGATCTCTCGCCTTCAGCCAGCGGTCAAGGGGTGCGGGAAAACTTCGCTTCATCGCCAAGCGGACAGCCCTGTCGACCGCTACCCAGCACATAACCCGGGAATAGAGGAACTCCTGTCGACCTCCGCGGACCTCCCAAACGCCCTCGTCAGCCTGCTGCCAGTTTTTAGTTACCCAATCGACCAGACGCACAACATTTTCCCACAGGTTGAAAGAGATTGGTTCGCCATATTTATTGTACAGATAGATGGAATCCATCAACTCCCCGTAGATGTCAAGCTGAAGCTGGCCATAGGCTCCGTTGCCGATCCGAACCGGTGAAGACCCGCGGTAGCCTTCGAAGTGGCTCAGGTTTTCTTCGCTCAGCTGGTGACGTCCATCGATTCCGTACATGATCTGAAGTGATCCGTCCGCGCGAAGTTCACCGGCACGATCTCCGATCCAACCCATGAAGCCGGCCGCTTCGTCTGTAAATCCGAGACGGAGCAGGGCGTAGACGGTAAAGGAGGCGTCCCTTATCCAAGTGTAGCGGTAGTCCCAGTTCCGCTCTCCGCCGATCTCCTCGGGCAGGCCGAAGGTAGGAGCTGCAACGATCGAACCGTCCGAGTGGGAGGTGAGTAATTTGAGCACCAGGGCGGAGCGGTGCACCATTTCTCGCCAGCGCCCCTGGTACTTGCAGCGGCTGATCCAACGACGCCAGTAATTCAGGGTCTCCTTGAACGCGGTCGAAACATAATGAGGATGCCCGGACTCCGAGCTCCCAGCGTCTCGATACTCCTCGAACACGAAAGCCGCCGTCTGGCCTTCTTCCAGAGTGAACTCAGCGATGACTGCACCATCTTTTATCTTCACAGGGATGGGGCTGCGCAGGAAGAATGTATTTTTTTCGTCCAGGGAAAACAGAACACCACCATCCTTGATTTCAGCCCGGTGCCGGGATCTTCCATAATCGAAGCGGGGATCGCAGAGCAAGCGATACCTGAAGCGACCCTTGACGGTCTTGATCCGCCGCACAAGGCGATGAACGTGCCCACTGTCCTGAACAGGCATGAAATCGGAGAGCTCCGCCACCCCTTCCGGGGACAGAAAGCGGGTCAGCAGAATGTTGCTATCGGGAAGATACATCTGTCTGTGTGTGATCCCATCGTGCTGAGGCGCAATTTGGAAGGCTCCTCCGTTTCGATAATCGAGCAGGGCAGCAAAAATGGTTGGAGAGTCAAAATGAGGATAGCACATGAAATCGATCGAGCCGTTCATGCCCACCAAGGCCACGGTGTGCAGGTCTCCGATCATCCCGTAGTTTTCAATCGGTTGGTAACTCATCCTCACCTCGCTCCCTTTAATACTGTTAATTTTATTCTTTATGGACCTTCTGGTTACACCATTTCTTACTGAAAAATCAAGGTTCGGGGAATGGTCGCATGGACTCATTGGTTACGTATACGTAATTGACGGCAGATTGGATTTCGTTTTCGTCATACAGTTGCATTGCTCGTTTTTATACGAAATCCGACTTTACTTTATCTAATTTCCCTGTAAAGAAATATTGTAACCAGAGCAAATCCCTGATTTTGGTACGGCGATTGCATAATTGTGTGTAGAAATTGGGTCTTTAGGAGGACAACCATGCCTTATCGATTGAAAGACGGGAT
The DNA here is from genome assembly GCA_020353535.1 of Spirochaetaceae bacterium. Classification (GTDB taxonomy): domain Bacteria; phylum Spirochaetota; class Spirochaetia; order SZUA-6; family DRHE01; genus JAFGQJ01. The sequence continues at coordinate 3,310,725 of CP070696.1, forward strand.
CTACGCGGTTCGCTGTCGTTACCCCCGCTGCACCTTTCACTCTCAGTTCGAGATCAAGCAGAACATCATGGGGATGACCGAAAAGGATGTGGAGATTGAAGCCAAACGGATCGCCAGGGACATGTCGCTGATCAAACACGATGCCATTCATGCGACCCGGCACACCCTGCGCAATCCGGAGATCCGCAAGGTTTCCGGTTCGTATGAGCTGATCGGGCCGACTCCCAGACACGGCGAGGATTCGGCATACTCTGCTCAGGAACGAGAGGACGTATACTATAAAGAATACCAGAGGGGCGAGGTGATTCTCAGGAAGGGGGATGACGCGACCTCGGTTTGTGAGGTGGTGAGGGGATCCGCCTACCCGGAGCGCAACCGTTCCCACCGGTACCGCCAGGGTGACTGCTTCGGTGCGGCGGCGCTCCTGGCGCGGCGGCAGCGTACCTGTGACGTAGTGGCCGGAAGCGATGGAACCAAAGTGGCCTTCTACAATCTGATCGAGCTGAGCAAAAGCAATCCCAAGAAAGCACGGGAGCTGTTCAGTGCTGTCATGGAGGATACCTTCAGGGTCATTCAGGGATTGGAGAAATCGATCGATCGCACCAAGAAAGATATCGAACGAGAGGTCGTTCGGGGCTGAATACCAAATCGGTCAGGGCTAGGTCGAATCGCCGGATCCGGAAAGTCTCTTCGCTTTGAGGAGTCCGCTCAGGACTTCACTGATCCGGGAGTCGAGGTTCTTGTCCTGCCTGATCGCTTTTAGCGCCTGTTGTGTCTCCCCGGCGCCTACGAACGCGGCTGCTACGGCGATGATCCGTTGCACCACGGCTCCTGGTTTCGGTGACAGCGGTTCGGGAAAGCCCTCGATTGCCAAACCTTCTGCCAGGGCGTTGATCTCCAGGGTAAGCATCTGTTCTTCCGACAGCTTCATTTGCTGACCGATGGCCCTGGACACATCCTGGATGCGGCGGCTTTGCTTCGCGGCTCCGGATTTCCCCTTTTCCAACGCCTTCATGATCGTCGTGATCGTATCCAGGTAGGAACGATACAGTTGGCGGTTTCGACGCTGCAGCGCCGAGACGAGCAGAGCACCGGTTTCCCGCAGGCGGGAACTGAGCTCCCGGATGATGTGGTAGGCCACCACGGGTGCTCTGTATAGAAGGGTTTCAAAGTTGGGCCGTGTGATTTCCAGAACCGTGGTCGGTTCTACCGCCCGGGCCGTTGCCGAACGCGGACCTTCGTCCAGAAGCGCCATCTCTCCAAAGAAATCCCCATCGCTGTGCACGGCCAGGACGAACTCTTCTCCGTCCTCGAACTGCTTGGTAATTTTGATTTTACCGCTAGAGATGATGAAGAAGCGCTCCGCCGAAGTTCGTTCTTCTATGATCGCATCACCTTTGGCGTAGGTTTTCTCTTCGGTGATTTCGGCGATCTGCTCAAGATCGTAATCGCTCATGTCCGAGAAGAAAGAGATGCTTTTCAGTCTTTCGGTAATCGAGTCCTGCATGCTGGTATTAAGTATACGTCTGCGGTGAAGCAAGCTTCAAGGAGAAAACGTCTATCTTGAACTTCTTTTGTAAGGGGGTATGATAGGTACAATGAGCAATCTACTCATCGTCGATACCGATTCCTATCTCTGCGCCGATGTGGGTAGCTTCTTTCACAGTATCGGTCATTCCGTGCATCAGGCCTCCGACTACGCCGGTGCCCTGGCGCAGATGGATAAGATCGATTTTGACGTTGCCGTCATCCAGGTGAATATCCCGGGCGGCAGTGTGCACGATCTGCTGCAGCGGATTAAAAAGAAGAGCCCCCGAACAGCGGTGATCGTGGATGCGGAGCTGGAGTCGATTCAGGAGGGCGTGCAGGCGATCCAGGAAGGAGCCTTCAGCATTCTCCAGAAGCCTTTCAGCATCCCGGAGCTGAACTTCCAGATCAAGCGGGCTTTGGAACAGCAGGCGCCGCGAGGCGAACCGGGGTCACTGGAGGACCGCTACCGAAACGTCTACCAGCCATACAACTTCATCGGTGAAAGCGAGGAGATTAAAAAAGTATTCCGGATCGTGAACCGGGTGGCCGCCACCGACTCCAGCGTGATCATCCTGGGGGAGACCGGCACCGGCAAGGAGCTGGTGGCCGGAGCCATTCACTACAACAGTGCCCGTTCCCACGGTCCTTTCGTGCGGGTAAACTGCGCAGCCCTGCCGGAGCAGCTTCTGGAGAGCGAGTTGTTCGGCCACGAAAGAGGAGCCTTTACCGGAGCCGACCGACAACGCATCGGCCGTTTCGAGCATGCCAACGGCGGAACGATCTTTCTGGACGAAATTGCCGACATGAGTCTGTACACCCAGGCGAAGGTGCTGCGGGTGATCCAGGAGAAGGAGTTTGAGCGCCTGGGCAGCAATGAGTCGGTGAAGACGGACGTGCGCATAATCTCGGCAACGAACCGGGATCTGATGCAGCGGATGCAGCAGGGATTGTTTCGGGAGGATCTGTACTACCGCTTGAACGTGGTATCCATCCGCTTGCCTCCGCTGCGGGAACGAAACGGCGATATCGCCCTGCTCATTCAGTTCTTTCTCAAGAAATTTGCCGGAAACCTCAACAAGAGAATCCGCGGAATCGAGCCTGCGGCCATGAGGATGCTGACCCGCTATCACTGGCCGGGCAATATTCGGGAATTGGAGAATGCCATGGAGCGGGCAGTGCTCCTGAGCGAAGGGGAGATGATCACCACGGACGATCTCAACCTCTTCTTTGCCCATGAATCCGGTATTGGGGATGAAAAAACGATCAAACTTCCCACAACCGGTATTCGTCTGGAGGATGCCGAGCGGGATCTGATTCTTCAGGCGCTGGAACGCTGCAGCTGGGTACAGAAAGAAGCCGCGGAGCTTTTGGGTGTATCGAGCCGGGCATTGAACTACAAGATCAAGCATTTCGGGATCACCCACAACAGCTGGAAGCAGAATCGGTGAGGATGACCATACCCTTCGGAAAGGAGCTGCTGCCCATCTCGGTTCCTCACGTCGGGCAGATCCTCAGTCCGCCAACACTTACCCCAATAGAGGATGTGGGGGATCTGCTGAAAGCGGAGCTTGGCGGTGAGTACTGCGCATCCCTGCTGGAGACGGTCGAGAAAAAAGTTCGAGGGGGAAACAATCCCACCGCGGCCATTGTGGTCAATGACTACACCCGCCCGACTCCGCTTCATGCGGTACTGCCAACCCTGCTCGATGTGCTGAATGCCTGCGGCGTGGAGGATTCTCTAATACGGATCGTGATTGCCCTGGGGACCCACCGACCCATGAGCGAGGAGGAGTTCCGCAGCCAGGCCGGTGAGCAGGTGCTGAATAGGGTGGGATTCGTCAATCCCGATATCGATGATCCGCACAGCTTGCTTTCCCTTGGAACCTCCCCCTCCGGTGTGGAGGTACTGGTAAACCGGGAGTATGCACAGGCGGATGTCAAGATCGCCGTCGGTACGATCCTGCCCCACGGAGCCGTAGGATTTTCCGGAGGCGCCAAACTGATCTACCCGGGGATCGCCGGACGAAAAACCGTGGAGAGCTTCCACGTGGCTGCCAATTCGGATCCGGGAAATCAAGCAGGCCGGCTCGATTCTCCGATCCGAGAAGAAATCGAGAAGCTGGTCGAGTTGGTGGGTTTGGATCTGATGATCAACCTGGTGGTCGATCCGGCAGGGGCGGTGTGCGGGCTAAGCGCAGGTCATTATATCGATTCCCACCGGCGGGCCGTTCCCCTGGCCCAAAAGCTGTACGGCCTGCCGATTTCCCGCAAGAGCGCAGTTCTGGTGGTCGGTTCGACCCCCGCCGACCTTGATTTCTGGCAGGCGGCCAAGGCGATCTTCAACTGCCAGGCTGCGGTGGAGGATGGAGGCTGGCTGGTCCTGCTGGCCCCCTGTGCGGAGGGCATTCCGGCCGAGCACGCCTCCTTCGACCGCTGCATTGGGCTGCCCCCGGTGCGGATCGCTGCATTGCTCGCCCAAACCGCCGGGCAGGTGGAACCAGCAGCGCTAGCCGGGAGGGACGGGGCGGATCCCTCGATGGATCGGGTAACCCTGGCCCCGGCGCTGGCTCTGTCCCGATTCCGCCAGCGGATCCGCATCGCCGTGGTCTCTCCTGGTCTCAGCTCAGAGCAGGTCGAACGGATGGGATTCAGCTATTTTCGTTCCGTTGAGGCTGCGCTGGACAGTATCCTGAAAGATCTGCCGGCTGCGGAGCGACGGGTGGATGTGGTAACCCACGGCGGAGCCACCTATCCGTTTGTAGGGCCGGGAGCGTCGTAGACCGCAGGCTTTGGGGCGCATAGGAGCACTCGATGAATCAGATTGGAATTGGAATTGTCGGAGCAGGCAAAGCTGGGAGTAATTTCACCCGGGCTCTACAGAGCCTGAGCGAGCAGGCCCGGGTGATCGGCTTTTGTACGGCTCACGGTGAAACAGCTCGCGAGGCGGCTCGACGCTTCGAGGTGGAGCTGGGCACGGACAATCTACCGGAGCTGCTCGGCAGTCCGGATGTCGATGCGGTGATCGTGGCCAGCCCGGACCGTTTTCACTGCCCGCAGGTGATCGCCGCTGCCGAGTCGGGAAAGCACGTTCTCTGCGAGAAGCCGATGGCCAGAAACGCGGAGGAGGCGGAGAGGATGATTGCCGCCTGCCGGGACAATGGCGTCATCCTGATGGTCGGTTTTACCGATCGCTTCAACCAGCCCTGTTTGGAGGCGAAGCGCAGGATCGAAGCCGGAGAGATCGGTTCGCCCCGCATGATCCTGGCTCGACGCTGCCATCCCCGCTCGGTGGTTCGTGGGCGAAAGTGGCTGAACGACCGCGAGACCGAAGGAGTTCTGAGCTACGCCGGGACTCACAACATCGACCTGATCTGCTGGTACATGGGCGGCACCCCAGAGCGGGTCCACGGGGAGATGGGGCAGCTGATTCTGACCGGCCAGGATTTCACAGACTGCGCGGTGATGACCTTCAAATTTCCCGACGGAGGGATCGCCGTACTCTACGAAACCTTTGCCTATCCGGACAACTACCCCCACGGCGTGGATCGCAGTCTGGAAATCCTGGGGGAGAGGGGGGTGATCAAGATCGATTTGATGTCCCAACCGCTGCACATCCATACGGCCGCTGGTTTTTCACTGGCGGACTCCCTGACCTGGCCGCAGGGCAGCCGCGGTCTGGAGGGAGCGCTGCGGGCCGAGGTCGAGCATTTCCTGGACTGCATCCGGCAGGGGAGCACGCCGATAACCGGGGGGGAGGAGGGCAGGCTCGCCATTCGCATCGCCGCCGCCGCCCGCCGGGCAAGTGAAAGCGGTCGAGCCGTACGTCTCTGAAAATGCCTGATGATCTGCAGACCCTGCGCCAATGGCTGCGGGGGCGGGTGGCTGAGAAGGAGTTCCACGAGTTTCTAGCCGGATTTCTGCTGGAGCTGTGCCGCATCGATACGATTCCCACAGCAAACATTGCCGATACTGCGGGGCGGGAGGGGGAGCTCCTGGCCCTGATCGAGCGTACGATTGTCCGCTACGGTCTTTCAGGACGGCTGGAACGCAAACCGATTGACGAGAGGATCGCCGCGCATCCCTTCTACACCTTTCCCCACTACGCCGGCAGAGCCGATGTTTACACCGGGCGGAGTAATCTGGTGTATCTCAGGGACGCGCCGGCTTCGAGGGACGCCGGTCCGAGCGGGATCGGAGTGAACGCCCATATCGACACTGTGGCACCCTACTTCACGTCCCAACGGGAGGGACAGCGGGTGCTTGGCAGAGGGGCCTGTGACGACAAGGGTAGCTGCGCGGTTATGGTTGCTTCCCTGCGGCTTTTGGAGGAGCTCGAGCAGCGCTTCGGTGTAAGCCCGGCATCTGATCTGACCTTCATGTTCGTGATCGACGAGGAGATGGGGGGCAACGGTTCCCTGGCTCTTGCCATGGACGAGCAGCTCGGTGACCGCTACGGGACCATGGTTGTGTTGGAATGTTGTGACGGACAGGTCCACCCTGGCGGTAGGGGCGCTGTCTGGTATCGGGTGGAGATACCCACATTCCCCGACGGAGCAGAGGGGTACCTGCGGAGCTATAATCCCGTGCTGCTGGCCTTGGAGATCATTCGCAGCATGGATCGGGAGGGCACCGCCATCCGGGCGGAGAGCGACCATCCCCTCTTTTCTCGAGCGGCGGTCCAGACCAGCCCCGGAATCCTCGGCTCCTTCGGCGAGCATCCGGCCCGGATCTGCGCATCTGTTCGTTTTATTCTTGCAGCGGATGGAGCCGAGGGGAAGGTGAAGCAGCTGGACGTCCTTCTGCAGAAAGGCCTGCAGGAGTACATCCGCCGATACGGGGATAAGACCGTGGTGTCTAACCGGTGCTCTGCAGGAGGTGCCACCGGAATCCCCGCCGGACTCGAGCGGCACTACGATCTGAAATCCACCTCCTCGGGGGAGATCGAGCTTCGTGTTTACGGTCTTTCCGGGCACATGGGTGCGTTGTTCGAAAACGACAACGCCCTGATCAAGGCCGCCTACCTGCTGGAACCGCTGTTCACCGTCAGGACAGGCGGTAGGGGATGGACGATCAGGTTTCCGGATGAATGGGGGCACTCGTCCCTGCTGCTGGAGGGCGGTCAGGGCTTTGTGCCGACCCACTCGATGGAGCAGATCAAATCTCGGCTGGGTGGGGCGGTGCAGCGGGCTTATCGGCGCTACACCCGCTCCACCTGGAGGCGGACGCCCTTTTTCCGGGATACGGCCCCTCGGGTGAGCTTTTCCAAGCTCCACAATGAGGCCTACCAGTGCGATCCCGACTCGCCGGCTGTGGCCGATGCTCAGCTGGCTGCCGAAGATGCGGGGATCGAGGTACGCCGTCCCGCTGTGGGTTGGGAGGTTTCCAGCGACGCCCGCATCTTCGCCCATCTGCGGCCTGAGCTCACCGTGTTCACCACCGGTCCGGGCTCACTCGCCCTGGCCCACTCCGACCAGGAGCAGATCACCATCGATGAGCTTTCCGCTAGCACCCTGATGCTAACCCTGTTCCTGCTGCATTACGGTGGGCTCTCAGTGTCGGTGCCGTAGATCCTGCCGCAGCAGCCACCTGTATAGTGATTTGTCGGTGTATGTTCGTTCCCAGCAGTCGTGATCAAGATTGGTATAGAGGGTGAACCGCACGTTTCCCTCACAGTCCCGCAGCGCTTCGACCATGGTCTTTGAGTCGCTGGCCGGTACATCGCTGTCTTTGGCGCCGTGGAATACCCAGACCGGTAGATCACTCAGCTCGCGCAGATCTATCATCACGTCAGCCGGTGCGGCGACCGGTACCAGGGCCGCAAAACGATCGGGGTAAGTATGCGCCGTGACCCAGGCAGCTCCGCCGCCGTAACACCAACCCGTTAGATAGATCCTGTTCCTGTCCACCCTGATCGTGCCACTGATGCGATCGATCAAATTTACGATCATATCCGGCCGATATTCCTGCAAACTGTTGCAGTGCGGTGCCAGCACCAGGAAACTGAAATCTGTCTGTGTCTCAAGGATCTTCGGCAGTCCGGCGCTTAATAGCGCCTGTGGATCTGTGCCCTTTTGAAAATTGCCATGAAGGTACACGATCAGCGGCCACGCCGCCGCACTCTTCTCGTAGTAATCCTGCGGGAGGAACAGCATGTATTGGAAATACTCGAGGGGGCTGTCCCCTTCCGGTTCCGTGTGGTAAGAGATTCCAGTCGGTATTTGGGCGAAGCCTGATGAATCCGCTATAAACAGGAGTACTGTGCCCAGAATCAAAAAAAGCAACAGGCTTTGATTTCGATTCATCCGGTTCCTCCTCTTCACCTAAGTATAGGTGAAGCCCGGAAGGGCTGCAAACTTCCTGATGGATTACAGGATCAGAGAGTAGGAGAAGGCAATTCTGTAGAAATCCCAATAGGTGCCGGCGGCGCTGCGATTCTCGTAGTAGTTGGCGAAGATGCTCGGTTCATCGTACAGGCGCTCGCGACGCAGCTGAAACAGTACGACCAGGTAGCTGGTTTCAGACAACATGAAGTTAAGCAGCGGGCTCAAGGTGATCTGCACGTAATCCGATCCCCACCCCGCCGAATCCATGGGAGAGAGATCCTTCACGTAGCCCAAATTCTGCTCGGTCTCAATGAGCAGGCCTACGGTATCCAGTCTCAGCGGCATCTGATAGCCGAGGAAGTAGGTGCCCAGGAACATGAAGCCGTTGAAGTTCTCTCCCTCGTCGGCTTCCCATAGCCAGGCTTCGCCTCTGTCGGCGCCGGAGAAAAAGGCGTACTGGAGCTCGGGTCGGACCAGGACGACTACGTGGGTCCACTCACCCGGTACAACCTCTGCCAGATCGAACTGAAAGGTGCCGCCAATCCGGGACTTCGATACGAACCCCCAATCCGATTTAGGGATTCCTGAACCGTCTGCATTTAATGCCATACCGTGAAACAACCCGAAGAGGTCCCAACCGGTTCCAACCATGGTACCGGCAAAGACATTGACAAATGCGATGGGGGTGAGGGCTGCCAGAGCTTCAAAGCGAACGGAAACCGGAGTCAGGGCTCCGGTAAAGGAGAAAGCCAGGTTATTGTCGGAGGTCAAAGCTCCGGTGCCTTCCAGAAAGGGCAGGACAATTCTGTGGGTCAGCAGCGCCTGGATTTCAGCAGAGCCCCAGCCGGAGCCCAGATCCCTCCCGTTATCGGGCGGGGAGGAAAATACAGTATTCCCCTCCGGATCGTAGCTGATCGGAGCGAATCCGCCATCGCCGACTCCGTACCCCTTGTTGTCATCCAGGTAGTAAGCCCCCTCCACGCTGAAAGAGGTGGAATGCACCACGCCGTCAGCAACAGCCGCCGAGGGAATGATGAGCAGCAGGACAAGAATGAAATCCAGGATTCGAACCTTCATCTACCGTTATCCTCCAGATATTACCGAATCCCTGTCAGAATAATACCGCTGCGTCTTTAGTACAATCCCGGGTCGATTCCCCAAGCGGTATTCGCTAAATTGCGGATTCCCTCGTGTCGGTTTATTCTACAACTGCGTGGAGAGGAATTGGGGGAACACCATGAAAAAGAGCCTGCTGGTCATACTGTTGCTGGCGGCGGTGATAGTTACCGATCGTGCCCAGGCACAGGCGATTCAAAGTTTTGATGAAAGGTTGGTGATCTTTGAATCCGTCCTTGAGGAAATACAGCAGGAGTTGAAGATCCCGGGGATGTCGGCGGCAGCGGTCAAGGATCGGGAGCTGGTCTGGACCAAGGGCTTCGGATATGCAGATCTGGAGAACAATGTCAAAGCAACTCCCCACACCGCCTACTACCTCGCTTCGTTGACAAAGACCTTTGCCTCTACGATCCTGATGCAGTTCGTGGAAAGGGGAGAGCTCGATCTGGACGCTCCCGTGGGCAGATACGGCGTGCGCATTAAAGGACCCGGCACGATCCGGATCAGGCATCTGTTCTCCCACACCTCCGAGGGGATTCCGGGAAGCTACTACAAGTACGATGGTGGTCGGTTTGCCCATCTCGGGAGGGTGATCAAGCGGGCTTCGGGAAGATCCTTCGAGACCCTGCTGATGGAAAACATCGTGCAGCCCCTGTCGATGAATGACACTGTTCCCGGGATTCGTCGGGAAAATGAGGAGTACAGCCGCATCCTGCCGAAAATGGCAAAACCCTACCTTCTGGAAAGTTCCGGTAGGATCGTCGAAAGCGAATACCCAACGTACTTCGGGGTATCAGCGGGCCTGATCTCCACGGTGACGGACATGGCCAGGTACCTCATCGCCATCGATGCCAACGCCCTCATCAGTAGCGAAACACAACAGATTGCCTTCAGCCCACAGCCGCTCATCTCGGGATCCCCGGCTCCCTACGGCCTCGGTTGGTTCGTTCAGCAGTTCGAAGGAACACCTCTGATCTGGCACTACGGCTTCAATCCGCGAATAGTTTCCACCTTGATACTCAAAGCACCGGATCGTGGTCTCGCCTTCATTGTCTTTGCCAATTCGGATTACTTGAGCCGACCCTTTTGGCTGGGATTGGGGAACGTGCTTACCTCCCCTGTGGCTGTGGCTTTTGTCAAACTCTTCATTACCGCTGAAACGGTCGAGGCTGTGGTGCCGGAGATTTCCTGGAAAGCTACGATTCATGAGATCGCTGCTCAGATAGAGCAAGCCCAGGCTGCAGGTTATGGAAAGATCGTAAAACAGGAGCTGGTCTCCCGCTTCATGATGCTGAGACAGTTCGGCGAGTGGGAGCAGGCTCGGGGATTTATCGACATCTATGCCGATCTCTACACCAAGCCATATCGCCATATCGACTTGCCTCCTATCGCTTCGATCGAACTGGTACAGAACGATCAATACAGGATCGTGGAGTTCGAAATGAAGAAGGACGCGAAGGTCCGCGTCCACGCGGTCGGGGAATCTGACTATTATCGGCTGTATGACTTTGGCGGGATCGAAGAGGTCTTAAAGAGACAGCTGATCTGGAGAATGAGACTGGAGCAGAGCGAAGACGCCGGGGGTGCTCTCAAGAATCGAAAAAACGATGACATTGTCGAGCTACCGAAGGGAACCTACCGACTGCATTACAGAACCGACGGCGCCCATTCCTTTGACCGCTGGAACGATATTCCACCGGACGAACGGTTCTGGGGGATCTCCCTCTACCTCGCTGATCCCTTCCTTCAAGTCGGGGATGTGGTTGGCGGGGTCCGAACCATCCAAGCCGCCTCCGGGACGAGGCTTTTGGATACTGTCGAATTCGATCGAGGACAACCTCCGATCACTCCTTGGGAGTATTTTGCCTTTATAATTTTCCTCATTTTTCTCACCTCGGCGATCGTATATCTTCCGGTTCGACTGTTTCAGCGGCGGCTGGCTGAAGACAAGCGGAGCTTCATCGCGACCGCAAAACCACGGTGGAGATGGATGTCCTGGATCGCCGCTATCAACAGCGTCATTTGCCTGGGTCATATCCTTCCGGCATTGCTCGCGGGGAAACTGGAAGGGCTGATCGCGACGGGGGTGCCGATTATTCCGGGTGTATGGTGGGCCGTTTTGATATCCCTTCCCCTTTTGAGTGCTTGCCTGGTAATGTTTCTGGTCGTTGCGGTGGGGATCAGCTGGAGGAAGCAACTATGGAATCCGCTGCAGAGGATCTACTACACGTTGGTCGTTGCTGTGGCCGCGGGATATCTCGTGCTGTTGAATCATTGGCGATTAATAATTCTACCCGCCTGAGGATCACTGACTATCTGTGCTTGTGCTCCACCCGGCCGTCGGGATGACCGATGAACAGGTCGTCGACCCGACGGGTGAAGATTCCATTGGCTGTCACACCGGGGATCATCATAATCTCGGCGTCCAATCTTTCAGAATCGAATTGTTCTGCAAAGGTCACGTCCAAAATGAAGTTGCCGTGGTCGCTGATGATCGGGCCGGCTTTCTTGGTGGCCATGCGCAGCTCCACCTTTCCGCCAAGGGATTCCAGCCGGCGGGTGGTGGTGACCAGCGCCTCCGGCACGATCTCGACGGGTACCGGCGCCTTCTCTCCTAAGCGTGAAGACAGTTTGGAGCTGTGCACCATTATGCAGTACCGCTCGGAGGCTTGGGCCACCACCTTCTCGATCAGCATGGCCGCTCCTCCCCCCTTGATCAGGTTCCAATGTGGATCCACTTCATCCGCCCCGTCGATGGTCAGATCAAGCCGACCGTCCACCGCAGGATCGTTGAGGGCGGCCAGGGAAATGCCTGCCCGCTGACAGGCGACCACGGTCTGAAAGCTCGTGGGCACGACCACGATGTCCCCCAGGCTGCCGGCTTTAAGCAGCTCCCCTACGCGGTTGACCGCATGAGCCGCGGTTGAACCGGTTCCCAGGCCGAGCTTCATACCGCTGTGTACGAGGGCATCCACGACCTGGATGCCGACCAGCCGTTTGACTTTTTCCGTATCCATGGCACTCCTGGTAGCCGCCTGCTTTAGTAGCCGCCGAGAAGCTCGAGGGCTCTTTCCCTGCCGATCGTCAGGAGGAATCCTGCAAGACGCGGTCCCATCTCCTTCTCGATCAGAACCCGATATACGAGCTTGAAGAACTCCTTCGCTTCCATCCCCGCCTCCCCCGCGAGGGCGTAGATGGCTTCGCTCAGGCTCCGCTCGTCGTGGGAGTCCAGTTTCTCCTCGATCTCCCGGCGAAGCAGGACGATCGCCTTTCGTTCAGCCTCGATAATCTCGAGCGGTTCGCAGTCGCGAGGCCGCAGGGAAAAACGAAAGCTATCCGGGGCGTACTGGCGAGTCCAGTTCCAGGCGCATCGGGCGCGGGTGCGAATCTTGGCTAAGTCCTGCTCGTTCGTCTTGATGTTCAGGGACTGGATCACCCCGTCCACATTGCCGTCCTGAATCTGTATGAGATTGCAGAGATGGCGGAAGGGTATCTGGATCGGCATGGTCGCCGCTACATTGGCGACCTGGGAGAGCTCGTAGATCCTGCGCTCCTTGGCCGTCCGACTCTCACTCATCGATTCGCCTCCGTAATAGATCCGTTCGCAGCGATCGTATTCTTCATAGAGCTTGATCACATCCAGATCGAAGGAGATAGCGAACTCGGTGTTCGGCCGGGAGGAGGCGAACATGTAACGTATCAACTCCGGCTGGTAGATCTCCAGGACATCCCTGAGGCTGACCACCTCTCCGCTGGAGGAAGAGATCTTTCCCCCCCTTCCTTTTATGCCGATGAAGTCGTACTGAAAGGTCGTGGGGGCGCTTTGACCGTAGATCTCCTTGACGATGCGCCGGGCCGTATCGAAAGAGCCGCCCTCGGAGTGGTGGTCCTTGCCGGCGGGCTCGAAATCCACCTCTTCGTGAGCCCAGCGCATCGGCCAGTCGACCCTCCAGAACAGTTTCACCGCCGGAGTGTTCTCCAGGTCCAGCCGCTCCTCCTGGCCGCAGGAGGAACAGGAATAGGCGACTGTGTTTTTTCCGTCCCAGTCACTGATCTGTGTCGTGTCCCGATTGCAGGAGGTGCAGAACACGGAGATCGGCCACCAGTCGGAGGGCAGGGGTTCGCTGCGATGTTCATCCAGGATCTCTCTGAGCCGGTCCCTGTGTTCGAGAGCTCTACGGATTCCCTCGGCATAGCCGGAAGCCCGGTAGCGTTTGGCTTGATAGATGTATTCGGGATTCACCCCAACGATGGGCAGCAGTTCCTCGATTTCCCTCTCGTTTCGCCGGGCGTAACTCTCTTCGACTTCATAGGGATCGGGGGTCAATGTGATGGGTTGGCGCAGATAACGGCCGAGCATCTCCTGCTTGGGCATATTCTTTGGCACTTTGCGGAACACGTCGTAGTCGTCCCAGGAGTAGATGAAGCGGACCTTTTTTCCCCGATCCCGCAATGCCCGCACCACCAGCTCTACGGTGATGATTTCCCGGAAGTTGCCGATATGTACGGTGCCGGAGGGAGTGACTCCTGAGGCGCAGACGTACAGTTCCTTGTCGCCCTTTTCCCGGATGATCTTCTCGGCGTAGTTATCCGCCCAATGGGCTGAATTGCTCATAACGCCTAACAATATAATAATCCCTCCCGGTTATTCAACAACGCGCGCTGGAATGCGAGTGAAGTCGAAAGTGTTTGATCCGGATTCGCAGGATTTGTACCTTTAGTCAACAGACAACAAACAATATCGAAGGAGACAGTACATGGAATACGGATTGCCCCTTATTGGAGACAAGTTTCCGCGCCTGGAGGTGGTAACAACCCGGGGCACCAAGGTTCTTCCCGATGAGTTCAAGGGCAAATGGTTCATCCTCTTCAGCCATCCGGCGGACTTCACGCCGGTGTGCACCACCGAGTTCTACGCTTTTCAGAAACGATACCCGGAGTTCCGCAAACTCAACACAGAACTGATCGGTTTGAGTGTGGATCAGGTGTTCTCGCACATCAAATGGAGCGAGTGGATCAAAGAGAAGCTCGGCGTGGAGATCGAGTTTCCCATCATCGCCGATACGGGCAGAGTCTCGGAGATTCTCGGCCTGATCCATCCGGGCAAAGGCACCAATACGGTCCGGGCTGTGTTCTTCGTGGATACCACCGGATATATCCGTTCGATACTCTACTATCCTCAGGAGCTGGGTCGGAACTTCGACGAGCTGTTGCGCATGATCAGGGGATTCCAGCTTTCCGACAGTCAGCAGGTCGCCATTCCCGCAAACTGGCCTGACAACGAGCTTGTAGGAGATCGGGTGATCGTACCCCCGGCCCAGGACATGGACTCTGCGGCCAAGCGGCTAAAGGACTACGAATGCTACGACTGGTGGTTCTGCCATAAGCCGGCCATTTCCGATAAAAAGTAAAGGAGTAATGCGGTGTCCTCCTCGGGGTTGAAATGCCGGAGGAGCAGAATCTATGAATTTATAGGCGGAATACATCAGTGCTTAAGTACCGCAAACCGGAATCAACGATGATTGTAACCACCGTCGCTCTCGAACCAAGGGTTTGGGCCACTCGTAAAGCCGCTACCACATTGGCTCCCGATGAAGTTCCCGCAAAGATCCCCTCCTCTCTGGCAAGGCGACGTGCCATTTCCTTTGCCTCACCTGTAGAAATCGTCAGGATTTGGGTTACCCGGTCGGGTTCCCAGAGAGGTGGGACAAACCCTATCCCGATTCCCTCGATATTATGAGCTCCAGCAGGATGACCGGAGAGCACTGCGGATTCTGCCGGCTCTACTGCCACGATTTGTATGTCACGGTTGTGTTCCCAGAGAGCTTCTGTTGTACCATGGATTGAGTGGGCCGTGCCAACCGCATGAACAAAAGCGTTGACCCTTCCGTCTGACTGCTTCCAAACCTCTTCGCCAAGCGGATAGTAGCCTTTGATCGCATCCCGGTTGTTCAATTGATCCGACCACCAGTGTTTTGGTCGGAGGCTAATGATGCGAGCTTTCTCAATCATCTCCTTGATCAGCTTTTCAGTGATTCCTCTTCCAAAGCTTGGAACGATTGTGATTTCGGCGCCCAGAGCTTTCATCATGAGCTCTTTCTCGGTACTGAAAGCGTCCGAAAAGACAATGCGTGAATTATATCCTTTTGCCGCGCAGATAAAAGCAAGCGAGATTCCAGTTGTGCCTCCGGTATATTCTACAACAGTACCGCCCGGCGTCAGTCGGCCGTCCGCTTCTGCACTTTCAATCGCTGCTCTGGCCATGCGGTCTTTCATACTTCCGGTGGGATTTGCCGATTCAAGTTTTACCATTACACGCGCTGAACCGGGTCGTACAATCCGCCTGAGTTCAAACATAGGAGTGTTACCGATCGCATCTAAGACACTCATTTTTTCCTCCGGTGATTCCGTTTATTAGATTCGACGCGATGTTAGCGAATACACTACCCATGCCCAATGATAAACATTATTCCTGGCCCGGTCGATAGATATTACGAATATGCGGAAACGATACATTTCACCTTCTTGGATTCTGCCCCTTTTCTTCCTGCTGTTTGCTGCGACCCTATTCGCCTTCGAACAGCAGGGCTTGGCATCCTGGTACGGTGGCAAGTTTCAGGGTCGACAGACCGCAAGCGGTGAAATCTTCGACACGAACAAATTCACCGCCGCCCACAAGACTCTTGCCTTTGGTACGATTGTGAAGGTCACCAACCTGGAAAATGAAAAAAGCACGGTGGTGCGCATCAACGACCGGGGGCCCTTCATACCGGGCAGGATCATTGACCTGTCCCGCGCCGCCGCCGCTGCCATCGGCCTGGCCGGTCAGGGTGTGGCCGAAGTGCGGATCGAGGTCCTTTCCCCCGACTCTCCGGAGGCGGCGGG
>CP070696.1:3326678-3336676 GCA_020353535.1 Spirochaetaceae bacterium
AACTGGGGGGTCGCATCTGATCTATCTCAAGCAAAAATTATGGGATTGATATTTGTTCTTTTATGTGGCATTCCCGGTATTATTTCGATAATTTGCCTGGTTGCCAATCGTCAGTTCTTTGAAGCAGACAAGTAAATACGGAACCGATGAACAAGGTTCAAAAAATAAATACCACATCTAACAACTCAATTTAGCTGCTCCTCCCCCCTAACCTCGCTTCGCTTGGTCAGGACAGCTGATTTCGAATGTTGGGCGGAAAGTATTTCTGACGGGAAGGGCTCGGAATCCAGACCAGCCATTGGCGAGTCTCCTCAGTCGATGCTTGCTGTGTTTTTTATATCAAATGTTAACTTGTGCGCGTTTTTATCAGGAGGCACATAGAATGGACAAACAGCCACTTATAGACAGTATGGCCTATTGCGGCCTGACGTGCAAAATGAGCATTACTGGATTTGAACCATTGACTTCTTCCGTGTGAAGAGTGTGTTCTGTCCTTATAGAGCATAGATGACCCGATTTCAGGGGATTTCACGCGGAATTACCCAAATTTCTCCATTTATAGCAAATATGGGCATCTAAAGCCTGGTGCATTTTGTGGCACACAAACAAACATTCAAATCACAATCGTTGCGGCAATGAAATTTTCTGTTTCAAAGATTATCGGTTTTGAGATCTAATTATTTTTCTTATTCAGCCCAAATTTGGGAGTAGACCTGCGAGAAAAATCATACTCTTATTGTTGGTTGTTTCGTCTCTTTTAATAGGTTGCTTACTGGTTATCCCATCTGCACCGACGATGGGCCAAGGATCACCTCCCGCAAGCACGCGAAGCCGTGTTATTGGCTCCTTCACAAGTAACTCTGTGGTTAAACTGAAGCCTGGTATTCATAGAGAGAACATAGAAGTGCGCGCCAAGAAGGTATCCTTTGTGGGCAGCGGAGTGGATAGCACGATAATTGACGGTTTGGTGACAATCTCTGGTAATCGTCGTCACCCGAGCTCTTTAAAAAACGCCAACCCTTCGAATTCAAGATGCCTAATCTTGAGCCGAGAAGGCCGGCTATCTATTGCCATCACTCTTTTTTTTAGTGGGGAAGTAGTAGCGAACACCGATGCCTCCGCTGAAATCGAAGGTGGTGGCGGGTAAAAAGAGGAAGATAGGCGCTACCTCCAAGAAGATATCTAAGGGTACAGAATCGAAGAAATAAGTAGCGCCGAAGGGGATTCGCACTCCAATAGCCGGCTCCGTTGCGATAGAAATTGTTCCACCAATCCCAACATAGAGAGGTATGCGTTTCTCCTCGAGCGAAAAGACATCGAAGAAATGGAAGAGATAGTCTGCATGAATGGTGATTGAAGAATTATTGACGAAGGACCATGCGACCACGCCGTCTATCGCTGAAGTCTCTCCCAGCCAAAGCTTGGCCGAGATGCCCGTTGGCTCTCCGATCACAACGCCTAAACCGAACTTACCATCTTGGGCGGATGCTGGAGAAGTGATCATACAAATTACTATTATCGCTACTGCAAGAATCGACGTTCTTCGCATCATTTTTACACTCCTGTTGAGTTAGTTTTACTCCCTTTCCATCGGCTTGCTCAGTGTATCCTACGGAAAAAATTATGGAAGCTCTCGTACCGGGCAGAACATATGCTATACAAAGACCATTTTGGAATGCCTCGGGATATTTGTTTTCAGCGGCTTTCCAAAGTTACTTTCAACCCTGATTAACGTTTACCATTGATTTAGCCTTGTTACCAATCGCGTCTTCTACCCATACCCAGGCCGTGGTTTCGTAATACGGAGCGTGATAGAAAACCTTGTCAGAGTCCAAGTTATGGGGAGTTAGCATACCGTCCCCCTCGAGCCAGAAGGTATACGGTGTAAATCCTCCAGATGCCATTAAGGTGCGCGAGTTACCCAAGTCGACGATAGAGGAAGAAGGGCTCAGGGACAAGGGGTCTGGGACGTAGCTCAACACATGGACGGTAGCTGCCGCCGTTTGCGAACTGCTATCTTCGACAACGATGGTAACCACGGTCTCTATTCTTGGTGCATTATAGGTGGTTGTAATGGCGTTCGGATCGTTAAAACTCCCCACTCCAGGAGGTTCAATTGAGAAAGTGTGTGTACCCACAGGATTGATAGCTTCTACTGTGATCGATCCGCCCTGAGGGACGTAGTTCTGCTCCACGGCGATAGCCAAATCCCCACCAAAAGCCAGCACTGTTATTGTGGCTACCGAACGGTTGGCCAGACTGTCAACGGCTTCAACACTGAATGTGCCATCCAACGAAAAAGTGTACGTCCAATCTGCGGGGGAACTGCCTTCTAACACGTTGTTCACATAGAAGTCATAATTCGGTGACGGAACTCCGCCTCTCGCACTGAAGTTTACAGAATCCCCCGTTTTGACCGTCGTTGATGTGGGTGATAATATGAGCGGCTTGAAGACTGTTAGGATAGCCGATACTGTACTGCCTAAAGAATCGGTTACTTCAATCTCTATATTCTCGGTAACGCCGGACAACTCGCCCGAAGTCGGAGCCACATATTTACCCGTTGCTGTATCTAATGTGCCTTTAAGCGTCTTGTTCTCATACGTGTAGGGCTTGAATCCACCTGAACCCGAAATATCTAAGAATCCAGAGGCAGGTATGAGGGCCTTTTTCGGGTTTATCGATAATACCCCCGGTTCCTGTGCCCCAAGCAGCTGATTGAGGGACAACTTTCCGCATCCGGCCAGAAGCAGCGCCCCTACGATCACAAACGGAACTAGCATAGCACGTAAAGGCTTATCCAGGTGGAATGTGCGATTTGAACAAAACTTGAACAAGCGCCTGTCGATTCCTCTGTCACTCTTCATATCCACCTCCCACTGAAAGCCGTGAGTCCAGAGAGCTCGATGTGGCAAGCTCCCTGAGCCAATCCCTCCTTGCCTCCCCACGATGTGCAGGGCAAGTGTTACGAATGGCTGCTTCCTATTATTTCCTCCCCCACTGGAAAAGCAAGTGCACAACGGTCCCGATCATGGCTTCAGCCAGCCTGAGATCGATCCTACCCCGCCGAAAAGCCGATGACGAGATCTGTCACCGATAGAGATCTCTTCAAACACTTTTTATTTGGATTTCATTGTCCAATATATCCCAGAATTTCTCAAAATTCGCGATTCAACCTGCAGATCGTGTCAAAAGAGCTTCTGTCGGGAGCCGGAATAACTTTGCTCCATCCCTGATTTCTTCATCTCCGAAGTACTTCTGTTGATCTTGTTCACAAGAAAAATGACCTGGCACACAGCCCTGCCTGTCCTTTAAAAAGGTCGGTAATAGAAAATCTAGAGCTATGATGTGTTGGGAGGTATGGGGCAAGCTTCAGAAAATATTGTGCAACAAATAAAATCAAGCCCCCGGAATCCAGGGACTCCCTATTTAGTTGTTTTGTAATGCTTTAATTGGGCGATACTGGATTTGCACCAGTGACTTCTACCGTTTGAAGAGTGGGTCGGGTCTATATACAGCATATATGACCCGATTTAAGGGGATTTCACGTGGGATCACTCCGATTTTCCCATATATTACATATTTAGCCATCTAAAACGTGGCATATTTAATGGCACAATTGTAAGTTTTTAAAAGGCATTAGCCTATCATATTTGTACAATTTGAAGACTTGGTTGCCTAATATCATTTTTTCCCTTGGCAGAGCACTCAGACCCGAGGTTGAGCCGATTGTCGACAGGCGCTACAGGTCTGTGGACTTCGCCCGGACCAACCGCTGATTGAAAGCAAGCAAATCGCAGCGCCGGTCCAGGCGAAATAGGCTCACCTTACCGGTCAGAGACCAGCTGCGCCGTGAACTCCAAGATTGTACCGGCCCCATAGCTGTTCACGCTTCCGAGAACGGCAACCGCCAGGTTCTGTTTCGGGTAGAAGCGCAGCAGCGAGTCGATGCCTTCACCCCCGCCGGCGTGTTCCACATACGGATCTCTCCCCTGCCGTCCCACCACCCAGCCAAGACCATAGGGAAGCGGCTTGCCGTCGTTCGACTTTTGCACGCTCATCATCCAACGAACGCTGCGCTTGTCGAGGACGCGGTTGCCGTCGACCTCCCCGCCGTTGAGGAACATCCAGGCGAAGCGCGTCGCATCGTCTGCCGTACCTTTGACACCGCCCCAGCAGGGCAGAATATTGTAAGGATTCAGATAGACCAATCCATCGATCTCCGCGGCGACCGCCTTTTCGCGGTCATAGCCACTACGGGCTAGTTCGGTAAGAGCAGGACTTAGCATCTCCTTGGAGATTACGGGCTTAGCCTCGGAAGTGCCCGCTGGCAGATCCTCTGAAAAATGGGCGGTACGATCCATTCCGATCGGAGCAAAGATATGCTGCTGTGCATAACTCGCCAACTCCTCTCCGCTGACCCGCTCGAACAGAACCCCCAATAACAGGAAGTTGAAGTTGTTGTACGCCGACGAGGATCCTGGTTCGAAGACCAGCTTCCCCACTCGCGGCCAGTAGTCCGACCAGACCTCTTCTAAAGAAGGCATACCAGACCTGCTGTAGGAAATGAGATGGGTCACCGACTCGTCGGGCAACCCTGTTGTGTGGCTGAGCAGATTTCGAACCGTGAAGGAGCTTCCCAGGGCAAACTCCGGGACGTAGGTAACGACGGATGCATCCAGGTCGATTCTACCGAGCTCCACCTGCTGCATGACCGCCGTTGCCGTCACCAATTTGGTGATCGATCCCCAGTGATAGGCGGTACTTGTATCCGTGGGCGTATCGGGCGCCCGCTTACCGCTTGCGTATTGATAGACGATCTCCCCATCCTTGAGCGCCGCAATCGAAACGCTGCCACCACTGGAGAGTATCCTGGTATCGATGAACTCCTCCAACTCGGCGAAGCTCACCGGGCGAAACACCTCTCCGGCTGCCGAACTGAACTCGAAGCTGCTCAACATCCGAAATACCGGCGTCGGCAGGGAATCTGGATCGGAGTTCTTTCCGCCGCTCACTATAAAGGCGTAGGCCGTGCTGTCGCGATACTGGGAGGCGATGGCCGACCACTGACCGTCTTCCCCTGGCGCGTAGCGTTGCAGTCGCCACTCACCGAAGGAAGCTACTCCCGCCAGCACCAACTCCCGGGAGTCGATTCCGACGGAATCGAAAGCTCGACTTATACCCGTGTTTTCTTCCTCCGCATCTACGGCGACGATGTAGGTTTGAACCTCTGGAGCCGGGTAGGTGTAGTGGAAGTAGCTCCCGTCGGTCGGTTGGGGTGCCAGCTCAGCCGAGACTTGAAACGAAAAACGGCCAGCTGGGTCCTCGACCATCTGAGCACCTCCAAGGGTGCTACAGCCGACCAGAACCGCAATCGCCGCCAGGGCGACCAATACTGCATATGCAGTTTTCATAGGGTAGACCTCCGTGATAATGATTCGCTATCCCGACCGCCGCTCGGTTGGACCGACTGTTCGGATAACGTTGGTTATGCGAATAAGGTACGGCCATCCCTGATCTCCCGAAATCGGACGATTGTACTATTTCGCGTACTAATCCGCTTTCAGGCAACGTACCAAAAGCAGGGGCAATCCCAGGGAGTATAGGGAGCTCAACAATCCTTGAAGCGCGGCCTGATCCATAACCATGCCTGTCAGAACGGTAACCGGTGGCTGTGTTCGTCCAGTCCGGATCTTCAGATCTCCGATATACTCAGACCAACTTTCTTCCAGTCGCCCCTGTACCCTGATTTCATACCAGGCCCGTTGATCCAGCGCGAGCCCCTTCTTCTGAACAGCCATTATGTGTTCCTTCCGATTTATTCAATGTTTCTAAATCAAACAAAGTATAGTTCGGCACAAAAACATGTGGCATCGAACGGTTGTACTATTCGCATGTACTAATCATTTGGCCTATTCCTGACCGCAGAAATAAGGTATATTTATAGCGTTGCAGCAACGCCTCAAGTACTTTCAAAGCGATTGGAATTGTTATGACCGTATTGAAAACCAAACTCCACATCCCTAAAACGGGAACGAGGCTAGTCAACAGGTCCCAGCTGCTCCATAGACTCGGCGATTCTCAGGCAATCCGACTCACCCTGATCTCCGCTCCGGCGGGATTTGGTAAAACCACGCTGGTCGCCAGCTGGCTGGCAACGCAACACTGTGCTTGGGTATCTCTCGATGAGGATGACAACGATTATGTCCGCTTTTGGACCTACACCACTGTAGCCTTGCAAACACTTGATCCGGAAATCGGGAAGACCTTTCTGGCGGCCCTGGAGTCTCCCCTTCCCCACCGACAGGAGGATGCCCTTACCCTTCTGTTAAACGATCTTGACTCCCCCGGAGAAAGATTCGTACTCGTCCTGGACGATCTTCACACGATTGTCTCCAGGGAGATCTGTGAGTCCCTATCCTTTTTCATCGAACACCTCACACCATCCATTCACATTGTTATAGCAACCCGAAAAGATCCTGCCCTTCCTCTTGCGCGCTTGCGTACCCGGGGAGAGATGATCGAGATACGGGCACGGGACTTACGCTTTAGCAAGGATGAGGCCGTGGATTTTCTCAACAACAAGAACGACCTAGGCCTCGACTCGAAGCAAATTGGGATTCTTACCGATAAAACCGAAGGATGGATCGCCGGACTCAAGCTGGCCACCCTCTCCCTGCGCATAGAACAGGATAAAGGAGCTTTTCTGACTCGATTCGCTGGAACCGATCGGCATGTGATGGACTATCTTGTGGAGGAGGTGCTCGACCGACAGCCTGTGGGCATCCGGGAGTTCTTGACTTGCACGTCCCTGCTGGATCGATTGAGCGGTCCTCTCTGCGATTTCCTGGTCGGGGAAGATAACTCGAGCGGGGTGACAGAAATAGTAAGAATAGGAAATCAGGACCTGCCCGTCGCGGGGAATGGAAAAGCTGTTCTCGAGTATCTGGAATCCATCAATCTGTTTGCAGAGGCTCTAAACCATGAGCGGCGCTGGTTTCGCTACCACCGCCTGTTCGCCGATATGCTGCTCTTTAAACTGAAAGACGCCCATCCGGAGCGGCTAGCCACATTGCACAGAAGAGCCTGTCAGTGGTTCGAAGAAAACGGCTACCTGCGGGAAGCCTTGAAACACGCCAGAGCCCTGGATGATACCGAGCTGATCGTGGATCTGATGGAAAAGCACGTTTTTGATCTCATATACAGGAGCGAAACGCGCTTGGCTCTCACCTATCTTGGGCTGCTCCCCGACTCTGTGATCCGCAGCAATCCTAAACTCGCCGTCTCCCATGCCTGGGCTCTTGCCCTGGCAGAGCCAACTGGACCCCGAGAACCGGTAGAGATCTGGCTTCAGGCAACGGAGGAGGCTGTTGCGGAGGCGGAGCCCACTTTGAGGGATCAGATGTTAGGTCATGTCGAATCCATCCGTGCTTTTCTGATTCAATCTCCGGGTAAAGAGGGACGTGAAGCTGCACAATTGATCGCGCTGTCCGAAAGGGCGAATAGCCTCCTTCCCAAAGAGGACAAGGCTATTCGCTGCATGAACGAGCTGAACATCGGCTATGCGCGTCTAGAAATGGCTGAATTGGCAGAGGCCAAGCGGGCATACAGACTCGCCTACGAGCATGGACTGCAGGGGGGGAATCACTACGTAGCGGTATTCGCCTTGCACAATCAGGCTATAATCGCAATCGCCCGTGCTGACCTGGAAGCTGCCCTGCAGCTCTGCCGTGAGGGGATCGACTATTTTAGCGGTCTCTTTGCACAGGCGGACTCTGATTTTCCGGGTCTCGGATGCCTATACCTCATGTCAGCAGAGATCCTCTTTGAACGCAACAACATAAACCAAGCCGAGGATGCCCTGTCGCGTGGCATCGAATTGATCCAATGGACCGGTGAGTATGAATCCCAGATTTTGGGTTATACGGTACTAACCAAGCTGCGCCTGGCCCAGAACGATGAGACCGGTGCCAGGGACGCAATCCGCGGGCTGGAGCGGATTTGGCCCGAAGGTGACTGGTACAGGCAGGCCCTCAGCCTCGAAATCGATCTCTGGAAGAACCTGCGCGGGGACCTGGATGGGGAGTCTATGCTCAGCCACGCGCAGGCGCTGCACAGCGAGCTCGGCCATGTGGAAAGGGAAATCGGGATACATCCTCTTGGGCAAGCCCGCTACCGCGCTTACCTCAATTGTATCCAGGCGGAAGCCGTGAAGGCGTTGGAAGACGGTCCGGAGCGATTCGAAAAACTAAAGCGAAGGTCACATCTAAAAGAGATCCAAGAGCGAATCCAGCGCTGTCGAGAGCTCGGCCTGGAACAAAGGGCGTTGCAGCTCTCCCTCCAGCTTTCACTACTCTATCTGGCAGCCGGACAGACGGAAAAGGCGCTGGGAACCTTTGTTCCGCTTCTCGGGCAGGCAGAGCGGCAAGGCTACCTGCGGTCTATCATCGTCCAGGGTCGATGTGTCGCTCCCCTGCTGGAAGAATCTGTGAAAGCCGGCCATTCAATAAAATATGCAGGCGTACTTCGCGAATTGTTGCGCACAGAGTCTGTTCAGATCCCTTCCACGCCAATACAAGCTCAAACCGGTAGTACAAAAGCCGGTGCCGGAGAACTAATCGAGCCACTCAGTGAGCGGGAGGTTGAGGTTCTCTCCCTCCTGGCCGAAGGCCTTTCCAATAGGAAGATCGGGGGTCGCCTGTTCATCTCCCCCTACACCGTGCGGGCGCATCTCTTCAACATCTATGGAAAACTCGACGTTCACAACCGCACCGAGGCGGCGACCAGGGCCAGGAAGCTGGGCATCCTCTTATAACTTATGCCCTCCCGTTCTTTACATTAGTACAACGATTAATACATCCGTCCGATGCCCCTAGTGCAGTCCCCCGTGTATTGTTTCCTCGATCTCTGTGAGAGATCGACTGCAACCTCATCAGAATAAGGAGATATCTGTGAACAATCGTATCGCGAAACTCGTGAGGTTTTCCATTTGCGCTCTTCTGATCAGCATAGTCGGCTGTCGCTCCATTTCCTCACCCCGGCTGCCCGCGCCCCTCGACCGGGAAGAGGCCTGGGCTCAGGATCTTAAATATCTGAAAGAGGGATTCCCGCGTTACAATAAGAGCTTTGATGCCGATTCGCTCTCAGCTTTTGATGCGATCGTGGGAGAAACTCTTGATTCTGTTCCCGAGCTCACGGACAACGAGATCTATGTGAAATTATTAAGGGCCGTTGCCACGCCGGGAGACAGGCACACCACGATCAACTTCGCGCCAAGTTCGCAGAAACTGCGTCGAATACCCATCCGTTTCTATTGGTTCTCCGATGGTCTGTATGTCATTAGGGCGGCCGAGGAACACGCCGATTTGCTTGGGGCGAGGATCACGGAAATTGGCGGTGTTCGCCCGGAGGTACTGGTAGGTCGGATGCGGGATCTGGTGTCCGGGAGCGATTCGGCACTTCGATATGACAGCATTTATTATCTCAGCAGTCCTGATTTTCTGCACGGCTTGGGGACCATCAAGGAACCTGATTCCGTGGCGCTTCAACTGGAAACTCTCGACGGGTCGGTTGTGAGCCGTGAATTTGATGCCATGCCCGTGGGAGAAGCCATTTGGGGGTACGAGAGTTGGAGAGAGTTGTCTCCACTATCTGCCGAAAGCATGGATGCGATTGATTTCAAACACGTGTTGGAGAACGTTTCGTTGCCGGACTACCTGTCGGATCCAAACCGCGCAGCATTCAGCCGTATCATCGCAGGCGGTTCGGTGTTGTACGTTCAGATCAACAAGAACACGAATCTCAACTCGAAAATGTCCAACGTTGCCGCGCAAGTGAAAGAATTGTTCAGCTCCGCGCCGATAGACTCGGTAATTGTAGACCTCCGCTTCAACACTGGCGGGAATCTCCTGCTCACGACTGATCTGGTCAAGGGCATACCGGAGTGGCATTCCGGTTCCGGCAAGATCTATATCATTGTCGGAGGCCCAACGTTCTCA
>CP070696.1:3336776-3400276 GCA_020353535.1 Spirochaetaceae bacterium
AGTTTGCCGAAAGCGTGCGCTACGAAATCGCCAAGCTCAGCCGGGTATACGAGACCAACCTTGTCTTTCATTCCATTGACAACCGCTTCACCCTTCCCAAGAGGGACTTGAAGCTCAACGTCGTGCACAACATCCGAAAACTGCAGAGCCTGGATATCGACTGTACCCCTCTGCATATAGGTCCGGATCGTTTCATTTCCGTCGACATGATGCTGAAGCGGGTTGAGGGTCTGTTTAATTTCAGGGAGCGACCGGTCGTACCATTGAAGTCCTACCTTACCCTGGAACACGATAAGAATGAGGTGTTCATTCACAATCCCCATCTGGCAGCCTACTATGGCAACAAACTCAACTACATCCTGAGCAAGGCCGAGGAGTTGAAGGAAGCTTCCCTGACTTCTCCATAGGCACACGGCCGGGGCAGTTATCAGTCAGGCCTGGAAGTGGCGGCGATATCGCCCAGCAATCCCGCGATCCGTTTCCAGTGGTCCCGCATCTTCCGGCGCTCGTCCTGGGAGGGCAGCTTTTCCTGGTGAAAGGTGAGGGTTGTTTTCGTTTCCGATTTCGGCGTCACTCGTATCTGCAGAATCGAGTGAGTCTGCCACACGGGGAGCTGCCAGCGCATGCGGACGTGGGAGCCGTTCTGGAAGGTGGTGGTTGAGACCCGTATTCCGGAAGCGCTCTGGCCGTCAAGTGTTTCCAGAGAATCAAGTCCGGTCGCAGCTGCGGTCGAGTCGGACCTGCTACCGAGGTGACCGGATTTATGGGTAGGCTCGCCCGTATTCGGGACGGAGGTGATCAGGCTGACACCCCTCGAGGATTGCAGGCAGGCCCACACCTCGTCGGCCGGAGCATCGATGGTCTTACTGATCCCGATTTGAAACAGCCCGTCCTGGGTCTGACCGAGGACGCGCCGGCCGATCTGTTTCTCGTACTCGACCGTGATCTCCTGGGCCCACCAGAAGGAAACCTCGTGGGATCCATGGAGAAAATCGGCGATCTCTTTGTGAGAAGCCTCCGCTTTTCCCGCCTGCCGAATGATCTGAAACCATTGCGCCTTGGAGCGTCCGGTGGCCTTTATTAGGGCTGAATCGTTCATGGTATTGTAAAGCTAATCAGGTTGGGGGGTTGTTTTCAACAAAAACCTGTCGAGCGGAATAACGACCGGATCACGTGACTCAGGCCGTACCGAAATGCTCGAGCACCCGCAGCGCCCGCAGGGTGTTCCACCGGCTCGGTTCCCCGACCCTCTCCATTTCAAAGTGGGTTTGTCCCGGATGCCGGGCCTGCAGCGGCCACCGTCCATCTGCCCGCCTTTTTTTCATCAGCACAGCAAGCGCCCCTTCCATCCTGGAGTCGTAGCCGACCCGCACCGCCCGGAAATAGTCCAGGGCACGCAGGATGTCGTAGCGCCAACGGGAGGGATAGGAGAGCATCAGCATCTTCTTGTCGATGACCAGGCCGCTGTGATCGGAGCGGAATAACCTGTGAAGGAGGATAAACTCCCTGCCTTCCCGTTCCACCGTGCGCAGCTCCTCCAGCCGATAGCCGTAGCCGTTGCGGGCATATTCGGCGATTCCCTCGATTACGGATAGGGTCGAATGCAGTGAACTGTGAACCGCCCCGGATCTGTTGTACTGGCAGTTGAATCCTCCGTCAGCCAGCTGTTGGCACAGGATAAAATCCACAAGTGAGCGCAGCTGCCCCTCATTCGCCCGGAAATACGAGGCCACATTCAAGAACATGCCGGTCATGCAGACATCGCTCTGTTTGATCGTTGGCGACGGGTTGATGCCGCCGTCGCCACCCTTCTCGCTGTGCAGTACCATGGCCACGGTCTGCTGTATAGAATCGGTCTGAGGCGAAATGGCCAAATTCTTCAGGTCGAGCAGGGTATAGTGAGTCGAGGTCCATTTCGGCTGATAGTAGGCCCTGCCCCAGTGCCCGTCGCTGCGGCGAAGGGACAGAAATCGAGCCCCCCAGCCTTCGCCGGCAATACGCTCTCTGAGCACGGGCTGTTCCGACTTCAGCAAATCGCGCTGCACCTGATACTGGATGGAAACATCACCGTCAAGCAGCCACTTTTGCACCCCACCGGCATCCATCACGGTTTTCACCTCCTTCTGGCGGACACAGGGTCGATCGGGCTCTGTATCGGTCCTTGTTGAATCTCCACGGATGTCTCACAGAAACAGCCGTAACGTGCCGCGATCGTTTCCATAGCCCGCGTTTCGTCCTTGCTCAAAACGCGAAAGGGTGCGACGAGTATCGTTCTTGGTGCTTTATTTTTGTTCTGCCGCCACACCCCGACCACTTTTCCGTTTACGATGATCACCGGCTTGAGCATGCCGCCTCCGGCATTTACCGTTTTAGCGAATGCCGGATCGAGGGCCGCGCTCCGATCTTTGTAGCCCAGCAGATACTCATCGAAAGGAGGAAGAAGCAAGGCCGATTGCGTACAGGGAGCCGCGACGGCCCCCTGTTGATCCCTCCCGGTCCACAATTTGTTATTCCCTGTGGTGATGGAATGCAGGAATGAAGCGTTTCCGAGGGCTTGCCAGGCCAGCGATGCAGGAAAACCGGACCACCAACAGAAATCGTGGACCGTCGCGGGTCCGTGACTGGTGAAGTAGCGCTCGGCCAGCATCGTGAGCGCATCGGTTGTATTGAAGCCGGCTGACTCGTTCTGCCGGGGGAGAGACATATAGGTAGATTCACGGCCGCGGTTCGGACCGAGGCAGATCAAGCCCGCCAGAGCGGCTCGCTGCAGCAGGTAGGGAGCCCGCTGTCCCTGCGTCGAAATACCCTGCTTTTCCAGCAGAGTGCAGATCTCGTTTCGCGTGCGCGGCCGTTCCTCAGCTTCCAAGAATCTCCGGATCAGCCGATTGCTCTTTTCGAAGGTCGTCTTATCCAGCCGCAGCTGCCCGTACCGTCTCTGATTTGTCGCAATGACCAGTGGCGCCAGCAGCGGCAGGATCCAGGATACGTCGGCGGCGGCAAGGAAGTGCAGGGTACCTCGATAAGCCCAGGTACGAATGATTTGTTGGTTTGCGATCGCCTTCTCGACGTCCGCATCGGTAGACCCCGGCAGGCGAATCCCGATAGACCATTTTGCACCGTCGTAATCCTGAGCCTGGATTCCCCCCAGCCCGGCCACGATCTGCTGGATGCTGTTCCCCTCGGGTGCGTGCAGGAGCTGGGCTGCCATACGCAGGGAAACGATATCTTCAGCACTCAGGTCCATGATCTGTAGTGTAGCAGCTTCGGCATCTGGCTGTCAGGTGAGGACTCCGGGATTCCTTGGACGGGGATACTGAAACCCGTGCTGGCGAGCCTTGATCGCTGTTGATTATGATTGAACCTCCGCCTATATTAGTGCTTGCCATGGGCACGCACCCTGTTAATCTGGTTCTGCGCTTTATGCTCGAGTTAGCAGCCCTGTTTTCTCTAGGATACTGGGGATGGTCTGAACACACCGGGCCCCTTCGCTTCATCCTGGTTGTTGCTGTTCCGTTGGCAGCGGCTGGGATCTGGGGCATCTTTTCCACACCCGGTGACCGCAGCAGATCCTCCAAATCAATTGTCCCGACCCCTGGAATCCTCCGTCTCGTGCTGGAGCTGCTCCTGTTTGGCGCTGCGATTTGGGCGTTGTATACGGCGGATAGACGAATCGTAGCCTTGATCTATGCCGGGATCATTGTCCTGCACTACGGATTGTCTTACGATCGGATCGTCTGGTTGGTGAAAAACTAATTTGCTCCTTTTGCTGCCAAAGCATTAGAATTCATGATGAGTTCGGCACTGGGGAGAGGATTTATCCGATGAAGGATTTTATGGGGCTTAAAGACGGAGATACCGCAAGCGCCTTGGTTTGCGTCACAGACATTGCGGATTTTACCCGCACCGCCTCATCATTGTCCCTTGAAGGGATCGCCGGGCTGTTGAAACAGGTCAGCTCGATCATCGCAAGACGGATAACAAATACCGGCGGTCGTGTGGTCAAATACATCGGCGATGCCTCTCTGTTGGTTTTCCCGCAGGAGGATGTCGATGGGAGTATCCGGGAACTGTTGTCTATGAAGCAGGAGATCGAGGAGTACTTCGCGTCCACCTATCCCGCCCTGGCGATCACTTTCAGCGCTCATCTTGGGCAGATCATAATCGTGCGTATTGAGCCGTTCGAGAATTTGGATATTCTCGGTCACACGGTGAACACAGCATGGCGGCTTGGGGCCCGGGCCCAGCGCGGTGGTTTTGTCATCTCCCAACCTGTATATGATGCACTGGAAGAAACGACGCGGGTCAGGTTTCACAGGATTACTCCTCAGGCCGTGTATGTGGCCGGTTGAAGAGCAAGCGCTACTTATTTGGATCCCAGGAGAGGTTGATCCCGAATTCGTTATTGAACCGATTACTCGCCGTACTGTCGGCACCCGAATGCAGACGAACGATGCCGCGATAGCGCCCGCTCAGGCGAACCGCCGGATTGATTTTTGATTCGAAGCTCAGCCCCGCGGTATAGGTCTGCTGCCTCTTGTCCTGGTTTTGATACAGATCGAACACTCCCCGAAACGAGGGGGTGACCTTCAATTGTTGCAAAACTTTGAAGGTAAGCTCGGTTTTGGCCAGCAGGCTGATGAGGTCGACGGAATCCGGTTGGTCGTACCAGGTTATCTTGGAGCGAAACTCAGAACGCCAGCGAAGGCGATCGCTTACGTCCCAAACGTAGTCGGGATTCAGGTAGAGGTAGGTGTAGTTGCCAATCCCGTCGTCGTAGAACTTGCCGGACACAGCGGTGTACAGATTCGTAGTGAATCCGTCGCTCCACTGCTCTTTGATCCTGAGAGTGATTTTGTGGCGCTGGGACTCGTGTTCCAGCTTTGCCACATCCTCTTCCTCTACCTCTTCCGGACTCATTTCCTCGAATCCCGCACTTCCATCGTAGCGCAGGAAGAAAACCGGGCGTTTAATTTCTTGAGCCACGGCCAGCACAGCCAGGAGAAGAAAAACGGCGATCCACGAAAAGCTTCGGTTCATCTCAAGCGGTCCTCCTCATCATGCTTTGGTTCGTTCATTATAAATAGCTCCCGGAAGATTACAATTTCTTGTAGCCGAACCGTCTCGGTTGTATGATGGACAGCTGAACAGGACAAGGACTGGGATCTTGATTTTTCTCGTGGTGAGGCGCGCTTGGTGGGAGGAAAGTTGAAGATTCTCTGCTACGGGGATTCCAATACCTGGGGATTCAATCCCCGAAACGGTGCGCGATTTCCCGAAGAGATCCGCTGGCCGGGAGTATTCCGCCGTTGTTTGGGAGAGGGCTATGCGGTCATCGAGGATGGATTGAACGGCCGGACGCTCTGCGCCTTTGCAATGGAGGGAGATCCTCTTAACGGCTCGGAGCACCTCGTTTTCGTTGTCGGTGCGCACAAAAGCCTCGATCTATTGATCTTCTACCTGGGAATAAACGACCTGTTTGTAGATCCCCAGATATCGGTGGAAGGAATGGCCGGGGAGCTGTCAGATACCTTGGACACAATTGGAGAACTTGATCCATCGATGAAGCTGCTTGTTGTGGCCCCGCTGCCGGTTAACGTGGGTCGTGAGTACGATGCCTACTACCACGAGCAAATCGAGAAATCCTTCCGGCTAGCCGCCGAATTGGAGCGCGTGGTTGGTCAAAAGGGGGGCTATTTTCTGGATCCATCTCGAGTCATTGCCGCCAGCAGACGCGATGGTGTTCACATCGAGGCGGAGGAGCACATAAAACTGGGATTGCATCTCTGTACGTTCGTGCGGGATATTCTCTCCAATCTCGATAGCTCATCCGGCTTGAGTTCGGCCCGGTAAAATGGTATCTGATTAGCGAGGTATTTGCCGTGGAGGACACTGTCGTACAGATCGTTGCCGTGACGGAGCAGGACCTGCCGGATTTGGCTGAATTGTACAGGCAGTTCCGGGGGGAGGAATCCTCTTTGGCCCACATGCTGGAAGCGTTCCGGAGGCTGAATCATGATACGAATTACACAATCCTCGGTGTGAAGAGCGGAGGCAAGCTGGTCGGATCTGTTATGGGAATTCTTTGCGAGGAGCTTTATGGCCAATGCCGATCCTTCATGGTGGTGGAGGACATGATCGTTGATGAAGCCCATCGCCGGAAAGGTTTCGGATCCCTGTTGATGCGGGCGATCGAGGAGCGGGCGCTCTTGCAAAACTGCAGCTACCTAATGCTGGTGACTGACTCCTCCCGCCGCGACGCTCTCGCTTTCTACAAATCCCTCGGATACGATCCGCACGAATACAGGGGATTCAAGAAGTATCTTGAGAGTGTGGCGAAGTAAACAGGAGCAGGCGAATCGTGAATAGCGCAGAAAAAATCCGGCAGTGGTCCTGCCGGGTTCAGAATCTGAACGCCCATGAAAAAGACGTTGGGCCGGTCCTGCGGGAGATCATCGGAGTGTACAGCTCCCATCCTTCCGGGCCGCTTTCGCTGTTCGCCCGGGTTCCCTCCCTCACTGCGGAGGAATTTCTCGAATTGGAGAAACAGAAACGGATCTACCGCATCCCCGCCATGAGGCTGTCGGCCTATTTGTTGCCCAGAGAAACAGCGGCTACAGTTTTTTCTGCAACGATTCCCCCAGCGTCGGATCCGGTGTGGGAGAAGCGATACACTCAGAAGGGACGTAGAGTTCCCCCAGAGAACTACCAGCACTGGCGACAAGAGGTTCTGACGGCAAGCGGCTCTCCCCGGACCGCTGCGGAGATCCGGGATGCGGTGGGAGTGCCTGAGGATGTCATAAAACCACTGTTGAACCGATTAGCCTTCGAAGGTGTGATACTGAGAATCGGCGCCGACAGTGTGCGCTCGAATAGCCTTCGCTACGTGTCCACCGCCGCCTGGGCCGGGAACAGCTTTGCCCGGGTGGAGGAAGAACAAGCCGCCGCCTGGCTCGCATCCCAGTATCTCCGTGCCTTCGGACCAGCACGACTCAAGGATTTTCAGTGGTGGACCGGACTGAATAAGAAGCAGGCGGAAACGGCACTATCGGTGAACGACACCACCGACATTGGGGATGATTGCCTCATCCTGACCAAGGACCTTCCCGGATTCGAGGGATTCACGGCTCCAACAGGCGACAGCCTTGCCTTATTACCGCAATGGGACAGCTACACCATGGGGTATGCTCCTGACGGAAGGAGGAGGTTCGTCACCCCGGATATGCAGCAGCGGATCTACGGAACCCTAGGCGCCACCGGCGGGAACGCCTTGGGCACTGTGTTGGTCAACGGACTTGCCCGCGGAGCCTGGACATCCCGGTTCGCCGGAAATACCCTTAAGATCAGGTTGGACCTGTTCGAAAAACTCGGCGACCGTATGCATTCGGCGATGATCGATCGTTTCAATGCAGTTGCCCGTTTCCTGGGGGCCAAAGAGGCAGGATTTGAGGAGACGAACTAGGGATGGAGCCTGTCGAGTTGGTGATGGTCAGGGACGATCTGTCGGAGCTGCCGCGCTACAACCTGCCGCCGGGCTTTTCCTGTAGAATGTTTCAGAGAGGGGATGAGAACCTCTGGGCTCAGATCGAAACATCCGCCGGCGAGTTCGCCACCGCCGACCGGGCGATCGGGCATTTTCACAAAGAGTTCGGCATCCATCAACGGGAGCTCTGCGAACGCTGTATCTTTATAGATACCGGAACGGGTGAATCGATCGGCACGGCCATGGCCTGGTACGGTACTCTGCTACCGGGCGGTATTGCGGGCAGGCTGCATTGGGTCGGAATTCGGAAGAATTATCAAGGGCTGGGGATGGGGAAACCGCTGGTAAGCCGGGCCATGCAACTGCTGTCCACCTTGCACGATCGGGCTTATCTGACCACGCAAACGAGCAGCTATGCGGCGGTAAAGATCTATCTGGACTTCGGCTTCAAACCGTACATCACGGATAAAGTCCAGGAGTCGGGCTGGTCCATGATGTCGAAGCGCTTGGGTTTTCCTATTATCCCTATTTCTTATAGTCTGTAGTCCAGGAGGCCGATCGGTGAGAAACACTGGGATTCTGATCTTTGATGATGCGGAGGTGCTCGACTTTTGCGGGCCCTTCGAGGTTTTCTCGGTAACCAACGAGTTGAACAACTTTGAGCTGTTCAACGTGTTTACCGTTTCCGAGGGCAGGCAGACCATACGGGCAAAGAACGGTCTCAAGGTCCAACCGGATCACAGCATCCGCCGCTGTCCCGCCCCGGATATCCTACTGATCCCCGGTGGCTGGGGTACCAGAAAACTCATGAAAAACGAGCCCATGCTTTCCTGGATCCGGACCGTCGCCGCCAGGACCGAGCTGCTCCTGTCTGTGTGTACGGGTTCGCTGGTACTGGCTAAAGCGGGCCTGCTCGACGGTATGAAGGCCACGACCCATCATGAGGCCATCACGCTTTTGGGTGAGACCGCTCCGAATGCAGAAATTATTTCGGATCAGCGCTTCGTGGATAATGGCTCGGTGATCGTGTCGGCGGGAATTTCCGCAGGCATCGACATGTGTCTGTACGTGGTGGCAAAGCTGCACGGTGAGGAGGTCGCAAGCCGCACCGCCCTTTATATGGAGTATGCGTGGGACAGGGAGAAATGGAGGTGAGTCGCGTATCCTGGCCACGGCGACGCTTCTCGGGTACTATTCCAGAAAGAGGTGAGTGAAATCAAGGGATGGCGGAATGAAGAGACTTCGAAAACTGAAACCAGGAGTTGTGCCGCGACCGTTGAAGATCTGGTTTCTGATCCACTTCGTCGTGGACATTCTCTTTGCCCTTCCCCTGATGGTTGCTCCCACAGCCTTTCTTTCCGCTCTTGGCTGGAAGGTCGTGGATCCCATCGCCTCCCGCCTAGTGGCCGCGGCGCTGTTGGGGATAGGGATCGAATCGCTGCTGTCCGTCAAATCCCCGGCTCCGACTTTTGTCGGGCTGCTGAATCTCAAGATCATCTGGTCGTCGGCGGCGATCGCGGGGTTGGTCGTTTCGCTGGTTTTCGCTGCAGCGCAGACTTCGCGCTTGGCCTGGGCAGTGGCGGGGATATTCCTGATGTTCGACATCGTCTGGATATATTGGAGAAGGCGAATTGATGAGTGATGCCCTGGCCGAATTGACTCGCTCTCTCCATGAGGAGCAGACGGATATAGAGACTTTGCTGCAC
The DNA here is from genome assembly GCA_020353535.1 of Spirochaetaceae bacterium. Classification (GTDB taxonomy): domain Bacteria; phylum Spirochaetota; class Spirochaetia; order SZUA-6; family DRHE01; genus JAFGQJ01. The sequence goes on from CP070696.1 coordinate 3,345,963, forward strand.
TTGGTTGCGGGAAACGATGAGGCGGTAAAGTTGATAATCGACGGTCTCACCTTCCCCGTAGAAGCGTACAGGTACAACTGCAATCGGCTGATCGTCAGAGTGGCGGAAACAGCCCCGGAGAGCGTATACCCCTATTGGCGGAATCTGGCGGGACTTCTGGAGAGCTCCAATACCTATCATCGTTGTTCGGCGATCAACGTCCTGCCGCACCTGATCCCTGCGGATGGAGGTTCAAAGTTCGATCGGATGTTCGAGAAATACTTCGGCCGACTGGACGATGACAGCGTGATTCCGCCCTGCTATATAGCCCGCAATTGTCCGACCATCGCTTCTCATCGCCCCGATCTTATCCAACGAATCGTATACAAGCTGTTGACCATCGACGATACGCACCACGAGCAGGGACGGAAGGACCTGATCAAAGCCGATATCATCCAGGCTCTAGATGCACTGTACGATCGGGCTGGAAATCAGTCTGAGGTGCTGCGATTCGTGGAGGCGCAACTCGACTGCAGCAGCCCGAAAACCAGGAAGGCCGCCAAAGCATTCTTGAAAGAGCACGCATGAACTGTAGGATCGGCTGCGCTGCCTGTTGTATCGCCCTTTCCATCTCCTCCCCCATCCCCGGGATGCCAGAAGGAAAACCCGCGAGCGTCCGCTGTGTACAGCTGAGTGCGGAAAAACTCTGTCTGCTCAATGGTGAACCTGAACGGCCTTTGGTATGCGTCAATCTGAAGCCGTCGCGACGGATGTGTGGATCCAGTATGGAGGAGGCTATGGAGTATCTACGGGCTCTCGAGGAGGCGACAAAACCTTAAAACCCTCAACGATCGGCGGTTCCTCTCTCGGCAGCGATTCACCTTGGCGGGGAGATTACAGGACAGCCAACATCAAGCACGAAATCAATCAGACGTTTCTTCGCTCTGCTCCGCGTCTTCGGACTCCTCATCCGTCTCTTCCTCAGATTCAACCTCGAGTCCGAGGTATTCCGCGACCAGAGACTCCTCGTCCTGTTCGTCTCTGTGAAGCTTTCGTTCTTTTTTGGCTTCTTTCTTCTTCTGCTTGGCTAATTCCCGGCGTCGTTTCTGCGCGCTGTATCCGGAACGTCTCGACAATACGAACCCCTTTCTTGTTCTACAACAGTATATATAATGGAATCCGGGAAGGTCAATCGCAGGATGCGCCGAGATCTTTTACTTCAGGTAGGCTCCCCTCAGGAATGGCGGCAATGGCTTCGAGAGAATAGTGAAGAAGCAGCGGAGGTCTGGCTCGAAATCCGCAGGAAGCGATCGATCCGATCCGGAGTCTTCTATGAAGAGGCCGTAACCGAGGCTCTCTGCTTCGGCTGGATCGATGGAAAGATGAAGAGTGTGGATAAGGATACGTATATATTGAGATTTTCTCCCAGGAGGAAGAACAGCGTATGGTCGCAAAGCAACAGGGAGAGGGCGGATAAACTCATTGCCGAAGGGCGAATGCAGAAAAAGGGGTTTGAGTCAATCGAGCAGGCCCGCGCCAACGGCAAGTGGTTTTCTGCCTATTCTTCAAAAGAAAAACCGACAGTTCCGGCCGATCTGGAGCAGGCGCTCTCCAGATATCCCCGGGCTCATCACAACTTTTTAGGGATGGCGAATAGCTATCAGACGATGTATGTGCAGTGGGTGCTCGAGGCGAAGAAACCCGAGACTCGTGAACGGCGGATCGCGGAAATCGTGAGACGTGCGGAGCAGAACAAACGGCCGGGGGAATGAGGCTCGACCGGCCTGCGCGTGCGCTTATCAGCCCGCATGCACATCTTCTATAATACGGGTGCGAAGCGATGAGGAAACCATGAATTCAAAAACCTATTTTGCACCCCCAAAGAGAGCGCGGCCAGCGACAATTCGGAAGCAACACCGGAGGATTTCCAGCATCAATACTCTGACCAACGTCCTTTCTGCTGTGCCGGAGTTTGTGGCTGTGCTGAACCAGGAGCGCCAGGTGGTGTACGCGAACAACGCACTCCTGGAGTTTTTAGACGCTGGATCGCCGCGGTATCTCTGCGGGCGCAGACCGGGGGAGCTGCTGCATTGTGTTCATTCCGCAGAGATGGAACATGGCTGTGGTACGTCGGCCAGCTGCAGCATCTGCGGCGCCGCACAGGCGATACAGGAAACCCAAAGCACAAACGCTTCCTCGACCCGAGAGTGCACCATCGTGACCCGGGATCAGGGAAAAGAACTGACCTACAACTTCCGAATCATGGCGACTCCCTTCCTGATCGAGGAACAACGGTTCGTGCTGTTGAGTCTGAGCGATATCGGAGAGCAAAAACGAAAGGGAGCACTTGAGAGGATTTTCTTTCACGATATATTGAACACCGCAACGAGTTTGAAGGTGTATATCGACCTGGTCAAGAGAAGCTCCAGAGTCGATGCTTCCCTTCGCTTCGTGGACGATCTAGAGGCGATCACAGATTCCTTGATCGAGGAGATCCAGAGCCAGAAGATGCTCGTTTCGGCGGAGAACGGCACCCTGGAGGTGCAGAAAAATCTCATCAGCTCAAAAGAGCTGGTCGAGCATATTCTCAAGCTGTTTATCCACGACGAACTTGCCGATGGCAAAAAATTCGAAATCGCTTCGTTTTCCGAACCGCTGACCTTCATCAGTGACGAAGCGATCCTGCGCCGCGTGCTGGTAAACGCCGTGAAGAACGCTCTGGAGGCTGCGCCCAAGAGCTCCTTAGTTACCATCGGATTTGGCGGCAGCAGTGCGGCGATCAGGTTTTCCGTGCACAACCATGGTACAATCGACGAAGCAGTGCAGACCAGCATTTTCAGACGCTACTATTCGACAAAAGGACGGGGCAGGGGATTGGGCACCTACAGTATGAAGCTATTGACCGAGGAATATCTGGGAGGGGAAGTTTTCTTTGAATCCTCCGACGACGCAGGTACTACCTTTACCTTTGTCATTCCCAATGTGGGAGCTTCGGGTGCTCCGTAGAAAAACTAAGCAACACGAAGAATAGGATGATCGAAATTCGAGAAGCCCGGCCGGAGGACCTCGACGCAATCGTATCGCTTCTGGGAGAGCTGAAGGATGTTACGCTCTCCTCCGCTCCCATAGCGCCCGCCGCCGTGCGCAAAACCTACCAGAGGATGCTGCGCTTTCCTGAAGTTTACAGGAACTGTGTGGCCGTGGAAAACAGCCGGGTTGTGGGGCTGATATCGATGGTATTGTACAAGACGCTTTTACACGCAGGAGGTACGGCGCTGATCAACGAACTGGTCGTCTCTGAGAGCGCAAGACGTCGGGGGATTGGCAGGAAACTCGTAGAGGCGGCGATCGCCGTGGCCCGGGTGCGAGGTATGGAGGAGATCGAGGTGGGAACCGAGACCGGCAACCATGTCGCCCGGCGATTTTACAAGAGCATGGGATTCGGCCAAGAGTACCTGTTGTTCGGCAGGGAGTTTGAGCGCCCCCGGAGCTTCTAAAGGCGCTTTTCCATGGTTACGGTTCGGCCGAAGGACTTGTTGACCTGCTCCCCTACTCGGCGGTAGCCCTTTTTCCTGTAAAAGGACACCGCCGTCAGGCTGGAGTCAACCGTGATAGTTCGCCGGCCTTCGATTCTGGCCTGGTTCTCGACAAAATCCAATAGCTTACTGCCGACTCCGCTACCCTGCTTGTCCGGCGACACGAAAAAGTTGTACACCCGCCCGTCTTCCAAGCCGATGGTACCAAACACCGCTCCTTGATCCTCATAGATGAAAATTTTGCGCCTCCTGGCCAGGACACGGAGTTGCTGCGGTGAAAATGAATTTGTTAAGTTGCCGATGATCTCCAAGTCGTAATCGGCCAGATTGGAAACCAGCAGGGTGTTTTGTATCAGGGCGCTGACGCGCTGAAGGTCTCTCTCCCGGATTTGACGGATCATCTTCGGACTCTGGAAAAAACCAGCTATTTATGCTAGAATCAGCGCTCCCGAGTCAAGCGGTGATTCGGGAAAAGCAGTCGATTGACACAACGATCCTAGTCACTATTAAAGTAGAGAACGAACCAGTGGGCTCCGAGAACCGTACACCGGAAGGAAAGAAAAACTCTTTCGACTTCATTCGTGCAATCATCAACGAAGATATCCGCAACAACAAACGGGGAGGTCGGGTTCATACCCGCTTTCCTCCGGAACCGAACGGATACCTGCATATCGGTCATGCCAAATCGATCTGTCTGAACTTCGGCATCGCGGCGGAATATTCGGGTTTGTGCAACCTGCGCTTCGATGACACCAACCCCACCAAGGAAGAGGTGGAGTACGTCGATTCGATCAAGGAAGATGTGCGCTGGCTCGGCTTCGATTGGGATGATCGGGAGTACTACGCCTCGGATTACTTCCAGCAGCTGCACGATTTTGCGGTGCGCTTGATAAAAGGCGGAAAAGCCTACGTAGACAGTCTGACGGCGGAAGAGATCCGGGAATACCGCGGAACCCTCACCGAGCCTGGGAAAAACAGCCCCTTTCGCGACCGTTCGGTGGAAGAGAACCTGGAACTGTTCGAAGGCATGCGCAGCGGGAAATTCAAGGAGGGGGAACACGTGCTGCGGGCCAAGATCGATATGGGTTCCCCCAACATGAACATGCGGGATCCCACGATCTACCGTATTCGCTATGCTCCGCATCACCGTACCGGGTCGACCTGGTGCATCTACCCGATGTACGACTACGCCCATCCGCTCTCCGATGCCATCGAGGGCATCAGCCACTCGATCTGTACGCTCGAGTTCGAGAACAACCGACCGTTGTACGACTGGTTCATCGCCCAGTTGGATTTCAAGGAACCGCCGCAGCAGATCGAGTTCGCCCGTCTCAACCTCAGCCACACGATCATGAGCAAGCGCAAACTGCTCCAGTTGGTCCAGGAGGCTGTGGTCTCTGGTTGGGATGATCCGCGTATGCCGACACTGTCGGGGATGCGCCGCCGCGGCTATACAGCGGAGGCGATCCGGGCCTTCGCCGAGCGTGTCGGAGTATCCAAGACCAACAGCACCGTCGATCTGTCCTTTTTGGAGTATTTTATCCGGGAGGACCTGAACAAACGGGCGCCCAGGGTCATGGCCGTGCTGCGCCCGTTGAAGCTGATCATCGAAAATTATCCGGAAGGAGAGTTCGAGGAGCTCGAGGCTGAGAACAATCCCGAGGATCCCGCTGCCGGCAGCCGTACCCTGCCATTTGGGCGAGTCCTCTACATAGAGCAGGAAGACTTCCGCGAAGACCCACCGAAAAAATATTTCCGCCTGTCTCCTGGCCGGGAGGTTCGCTTGAAACACGCCTACTACGTCACCTGTACCGGCGTGGCGAAGGATGAACGTACCGGGGAAATTCTGGAGGTTCACTGCAGCTACGATCCGGATACGCGCGGGGGATGGTCGGAAGACGGGCGCAAAATTCGGGGAACCCTGCACTGGGTTTCAGCTGCACACGCCCTGGATGCGGAAATTCGCCTCTATGATGTACTGTTCAGCCGAGAGAATCCGGATGAAGTCGGGGATTTCAAAGACGCTTTGAATCCGAACTCCCTGGAAGTTCTCAAAGATGCGAAAGTGGAACCCTCCCTAAACGGTACCGAACCGGGAGCCCGTTATCAGTTCCTGAGGCAGGGGTACTTCTGTGTGGATCCGGATTCGAGGGAAAACAGGCTGGTTTTCAATCAGACCGTGACACTACGGGACACTTGGGCTAAGATAGAGAAGTCACTGCAGGGTGGTGAACAAGAGGGAGATTGAAGGTGAACTATCTGCACTACAAAGTAAATGCGGGTCCCACAAAAGTCATCAAGGTCTCTCTGTCCGACAAAGCGAATGTGCGGCTTCTCGATACATTGAACTACTACAAGTACCGTTTAGGTAAATCGTATCAGAGCAACAGCGAACACACGGACAAGATCGCCTGCACCTTCACACCACCCCACAAGGGTGAGTGGCATGTCATCGTGGATCTGACCGGCCAGGGCTCTGAGGTACGAGCCTTCGTGGAAGTGGTAGACGGTGCTCAGAAGTTGTGAAATAATACAAAACCTCGAGGGGAGGATTGAATGCCCGGCGTAAAGGACGAACTTGCGGAAAAAAAGAGGAAGCTTCAAGAGCTGATTCGGGCCCGTTCCAAGGCCACCTGCTCGTCGGTGGTATCCACGGAGATCGATGTCCGCAGGGAAACGGAAATAGAAGAGCTGGAGGAGCAGATCCAGGAGCTTGAGCAGAAGAACAAGGCCAGGTAGCCCTCGGTGTCCCCATCATGAGACGGCTTCTCATTGTCTTTCCGGCGGTGCTCCTATTCTCCGCTTGTCTGCCACAAAGGTTGGTTGATACCGGCGATGAAGGATCGCCGACACCTCACTCGCGGACCTGGCAGGGGGAAACCAATCCCGAGATCGAAACTGCTACCTTCGCCCTGGGGTGATTCTGGGGCCCGGATGCCCAGTTTGGGCAGATGCCAGGAGTTGTTCGTACCCGGGTCGGCTACGCCGGTGGTACGACGGACAATCCAACCTACTACAGTATCGGGGATCACTCGGAGTCGATCCAGATCGATTATGATCCAAAGCTGGTTTCCTACGCCGAGCTCCTCGATGTTTTCTGGAGCGCCCATAATCCGCGGACTTCCTCGTTTTCTCGCCAATATCGATCGCTGATCTTCGTTCACAATGATCGGCAGCGGCGGCTTGCTGTGGAAACGAAGAACAAGCTCAAAAAGGGCGGAACGGTGTACACCGATATCGTTGCCTTCTCCGAGTTTTATCTGGCCGAGGACTATCACCAGAAGTACTACCTGCGCAATACTGAGAAGCTGATGGGGGAGTTGAGGCCGCTGTACCCGCAGGAAGAGGAGTTCATAAACTCCACGGCGGTGGCTCGCCTGAACGGCTACATCGGCGGATTCGGCACCCTGGATCAGCTGGAGCGGGAACTGGACAGCTTCGGATTGTCAGAGCGGGCCGAACACTACCTCAGAGGCCGGATATCCCGCAGATAGTGCGATCTCAGGAAGCGAGTATCCTTTCCACAATTTCATAATGACCAAAGGGTGGCATCAGGCAGGCTCCGGCAAACATGCTGCGGCTCTCCTCGAGCAGTGTTTTGCTCAGACTGATCCCCTCCGCCACCGGGTCCGTTGCCTCTTCCATGCGCAGGCGGATATGCTCCGGAACGGAGATGCCGCTGACCTTTTCGTGGAGGAAGCGAGCGTGCCGGGGGGTACGCAGCGGGAGGATACCGAGCATGACCGGCACTCCTGCCGGCCGGGTCGCCTCGGCGATCTGCTCCGCCGCTTCCCGGGTGTAAACCGGTTGAGTCACGGCGAACTGAGCTCCCCTGGCCGCTTTTTCCTTAAGCCGCTCCGTTTCCCGCTTCAGCCCGTCGGTTTCCGGATGGGGATCGAAGACCACCCCCGTACAGAGCCCGGCAGCCCGGGCTAGTTCCACAAGTCCGAAGACATCAAGATCCCGAACCGCGGTGTTCCTGTAGCGAAACCGGTAAGCGATGGTGTCTCCCGAAGCAGCCAACACCGTCTCGATCCCCAGCGCCCGGGCGCCCCAGAGCAGACCCTGGAGACTCAAGCGGTTGTGGTCCCGGGTGGTGCAGTGCAGGATCGCGGGTTTCCGCACTTTGCGACTGACCAGCGTGCACAGCGCCAGGGCGCTCATATGTGCCTTGGCCACGGGATTGGTGGCGACACTGAATCCGTAGAACAGCGATGGGTTCAGGGAGGACAGCGCCTCCAGCAGGGACTCCGGATCCGATCCCGGCGGGGGCACTACCTCAACGGTGACGGTGAACGCTTTCTTGAGGGCCTGTTGCAGAGCGCACACGGCCCCCAGTATAGCCCGGGCTCGCCGGATGCTGTCAAGGAAGGGTACATCGTGAGGATTCATGGGGCAGGCTGAAGCCCCCGACCGACCTGGATGTCAGAGGATTACAAGAGTCGCTAAAACCGCTATTATGACAACGTGAAACGACTTGGGATCTTGTTGGTAGTACTGTGTAGCCCATGGATCGTCTGGACCCAGCAGATCGATCTGCCCCTCCTGGGACGGGCGAGTCTCAACATATTCTCGGCCATGACCTTTTACGAGCATGAGGGCAGCCTGCTTACCGACGGAATATCCCAGACCAGAAACAGACTGGTACGGATAGGCCTCGGGCGGGGTCAGGTTACGGAGTATTTTGATGTGCACCGTTTCCTGGGCGCAGTGGACAAGCGCATCCTGGTTTCCACGGTTGATCGGGACCATATCTTGAAGCTGCGCTTCGTAGACCCTTCGACCCTTGCCGGTAGCAGAGGCCCGGATTGGAAGATCTCTGTCGACTGGGCTCTGCTAGAGGGTCCGAAGGGCACGTTCTACTGCGCCCAGCTGGACAACCGCGGCATCTACGCTCCGTACCGATTCGATCCGGGAGACGGGAGCCAGGAGTGGCTCAACATTGAAGGAGTTCCCACCTCTCTGACCGCCGACTCGCTCCACCTCTTGATTCAAAGCCCCGACAGCGGGGAGATCTTCATCTGGAGCACAGAGGAGCAGGCCGTACGAGCCCGCCTGCGAAGCAGTGATCCCGCCGGGCAGGTTCGTTTTCTCACAAACAGCGTTCTGTTGTTGCCCCCGCAATACGCCGGGCAGGAACTTTGGCGGTTGTACAACGTGGAGGGCTCCCATGTTGGAGAGGTGCGCTTTCGCATCCCGGGGGCAGATCCGCTGTTCTTTTGGTTTACGGCGGATTTGAGGCGGGCCGTTGTGTGTATCCGGGGTCAGGTGAATCCCGAAACGGCCGTGGTGAATAGCGAAGGCTTTCGGCATTGGCTGCAGCGGGAAGGACACCTCTTCACTGCTACCCGCGGAGTTCTGAATGACAATCGAGTGCGGGTGCGCGCTTTTCCCACGCTCCGGGCGGAGATCCTCGATCATCTGGAAAAGGGGGATCGGGTGGAGGTCCTGGACAGGAGCGGTCGGCGGGAGCGAATCGGAGAGATGAGTGATTACTGGTATTTGGTGCGCAAGGAAGACGGCCCGGTAGGCTGGTCGTACGGCCACTTCATCGATCTGCAATGACCTTTCTCGATTTGATCAATCGCCGCCAGAGCGTTCGCCGCTACGCGGACAAGCCCGTGGAGCGGGAAAAGATCGAGCTGTGCCTGGAGGCGGCGCGGCTGGCACCCTCCACCTCGAATTCCCAGCCTTGGAAGTTCATCGTCGTGGATGAACCGCAGCTGCTTTCCACAGTGGCCGCGGAAACCGTAGCACCGTTTCGCGCCTTCAATACCTTTACTCTTCAGGCTCCCGTCGTGGTGGCCGTGTTGGTAGACGGCGCAAATCTGGAAGCCAATACGGGAAAGGTGCTGCGCCGAGTCGACTATTCCCTGATCGATGTGGGGATCGCCACCGAGCACTTCTGCCTGCAGGCCGTAGAGCTCGGCCTGGGCACCTGCATACTCGGCTGGTTCGACGAGAAAGCCATAAAAAAGCTTCTTCAGGTGCCGCGGAACAGACGCATCTATCTGATGATCACCCTGGGCTATCCTCAGGACGATCATGTACGCCCGAAGCGAAGGAAGGCTCTAGAGACAATCCGCAGCTACAATCGCTACTAGCAGGGGCATCCTCAGCGGCGCGTTTGCAAGGGACGCGAACATCTACTACGATTGAATATAGAAGCAAGAAAAAGTTTCAGGGGGGTGAAGATATGGCGCTTGCACTAAGAAGCTCTGCGATCGAATCGGGGAGCAGGATCTCCCAAACCTATACCTGCGACGGGCGGGACGTATCACCGCCCCTGCGTTGGGACAACGCGCCGGCGGGTACCATGAGTTTTGCCCTGATTTGCGATGATCCGGATGCTCCGATGGGTACCTGGGTGCACTGGGTCATCTACAACATCCCCGCCGCTGCGGATCGACTTCCCGAAGCCGTTCCCTCCGCCGAGAAGCTGGACAATGGCGCGCTCCAGGGCAGCAACGATTTCGGCAGGATCGGCTACGGCGGTCCCTGCCCACCCCGCGGGAAACCCCACAGATACTTCTTTCGCCTTTACGCCCTGGACGGACAGCTTTCCGTAAAAGCCGGATTGACGAAGAAAGCTCTGCTGCGAGAGATGCAGGGGCATATCCTGGAATCGGCGGAGTTTTACGGTTTATACGGCAGGGGCTGAGGTGGAGGACCTGCTGAAGGAGTGACCAGGCTCCGCTGAACTATCCCTTAGCTGAGGGGCTGCCTGCGGTTCCGATTAGCAGGTCAGATGCAGGGCGGCGACGATCTTCTTTCCCGTAGACAGCTCGTTGTAGAGACGAACAGCTTTGGCGGTGGGACCGCTTCTAACTTCGATCCCCCGCTGACGCAGCTGTTTGGTCAGCTCTTTTCCGACCTTCATCAATCCGGGTTTCCCCTGACCGATGACCAGCACCTCCGGTCGGTAGCGGAGCACCTCCTCAATATCCTCGAGACAGAGATTGTGTCCCTCTTTACGCCACCAGGAGGAGTCCACCCGATCCGGATAGACGATCACATCCGAGCTGTAGTTCTTTCCGTCTATGGTAATGCTGCCGAAGGAATAACTATCGATCACTGCCAACTCCGACGATTCCCTTAAGATTACCGCCTCCCTCTTCGCCGGTCAAGACTGAGGCCTGCGTTCTGCCCGAGGCATGCATCTTCCTGCTTGCACGAGAGCTCCACGATGATCGAGCCCTGTAGCGAGCCCGGTGCGCCCAATCCGGCGCAGCCGCCGGGAGTTCTTTTCAGGCCGCAGTCCGATAGGGTAAGGTACTACCGGTAGACACAGATGGAGACACATCATCGCTTGATGATCGCCGATGCCAGAGATCTTTCCCGGGTCGACAGTGGCAGCGTCGATCTGGTCGTCACCTCTCCTCCTTATCCGATGATCGAGATGTGGGATGATCTGTTCGTGAGCCTGCGGCCGGGTATTCGGGATGCGCTGGATGCCGGAGACGGCGAAGCCTGCTTCCAGGCCATGCACAGGGAGCTGGACACGGTGTGGAGGGAGCTGTATCGGGTCGTGCGGGAGGGAGGAATCCTCTGCATCAATGTGGGGGACGCCACCCGGAGCCTGGGCGAGAGTTTTCGTCTGTACTCAAACCATGCCCGGATCATATCCGCCTGCACCGCTTGCGGTTTTCAGATGCTACCGGAGATCCTCTGGAGGAAACAAACCAACGCTCCGAACAAGTTCATCGGATCCGGTACCCTCCCTCCTGGCGCGTACGTTACCCTGGAGCATGAGTGGATTCTCATCTTCCGTAAATCCGCTCCCCGGGTTTTCCCCACTGCCGAGGCCCGCAGGAACAGGCGGGAAAGTGCCTATTTCTGGGAGGAGCGCAACATCTGGTTCTCCGATGTCTGGGATTTCAAAGGAGTCCGCCAGCACCTGTCCACCGAGGGTGTGGGCGGCGGGAGGAGCCGAGCTGCCAACGGTGCCCGAAGCCGCAGCGCCGCCTTTCCCTTCGAATTGGCCTATAGGCTGATCAACATGTTTTCGGTGAAAGGGGATTGGGTTTTAGATCCCTTCGCCGGCTGCGGAACCACGGTGTTGGCCGCCATGTGCGCGGGTCGAAATTCGACCGCTGTGGAAATCGAGGAAAACCTGATCCCCTTGCTCCAAGCGCAGGCGAGTGACATCGTCCCCACCGGGAACAGGCGGATACTCGAACGCCTGGAGCGGCACCGCCTCTTCATCGAGGAATGCCGGCGCAACGGTCGGGAGCTGAAGTACACGAACCGTCACTACGGCTTTCCTGTTGTCAGCCGGCAGGAGCGGGAGATCCTGATCAACTACCTCTCCTCCCTGACCTCCACGGCCGATCTTCACTGGCGGATCGCCTACTCGTCGGAGCCCGGCTTGACTCTCCGACTCTGAAGGCAAAAGGTGTGCGAAGACTACAACAGATGACGAACCTGGGGGATTAGCGTCCGCACGTCGATACTGGCATCGGATCGAACCGCCTCCCCGGTTCGCAGTAGAAACAGGAACGTGTAAATCTCATTGTCCGTTTGCTCCCGCAGGGCCAAGCGGTAAAGTTCCAGCTGGCCCTCGTGCTCTCCGGATCTATAGTTTCGATCGGTTTTAAAATCTACCAGATACAGATGCTCCTGCCATTCAAAGGCCAGATCGATTTGACCGCTAATGTACAGGGGTCCCTGCGGGTCTTCGAACAGAAACATAAAGGGCAGTTCTCTTTCCACTCGTTCAGCCTGTACGCTCAGCGCGCCCAGTTCGGAGTCGAGGAAGTTCCGGCAGAGAGCAACGGCTGCGCTGAACAGCTGATCCCGGTGTTCCTTGGGTATTCGGGTCCAGTCCGGTTCAGGGGGCGGCGCAGTGGGATCAGCTCCCCACCGGGACAGGAGTTGATGCGTCAGGACTCCGAAGCGGGCCTCGAGACCCTGTTTGTTCAGCAGAACATCGACCTCGATGGACGGGAGCCGTCGGAGAGCGGATTTGAGATTTCGCCTCTCCCGCCAATGGTCCAGCAGGGGATCCAAATGGCGACAGAGCTCGGTCACGGTGATATCCCTCCGTGGGACTGTTCTGCGGATCGGCGGCCCCGCGTATAGTGCAGCCTGGCTGTCGGCGGAGATCCTTCCTGCCGGCCCGAGGCTCCTGCCCAGCTCCCGCCAGCTCAGCGCTGCGATACGGTGGACCTCGAGGTTGTAGGAACCAGCGCTGCCTGAGCCGGCCGCGCCTGAGCCGGCCGCGCCGGATATGTCCGTCAGGGACTGTTCACTCAAGCCCAAGCCGCGGAGCAGCAGGTTCAGATGAGCCCTGGGACTGCTCCTGTTCCTCTGCTTATGGGTCCCGGCCAATACCAGATGAAACTGAGCTCGGGTCAGAGCCACGTACAACAGCCGTTTGATCTCCGCCAGTTCCTCCTTCTCCGATTCCTGTTCTCCGATCTCCGTGAAATAATTTTGGGCGCCCAGGTTGATGGTGATGCCGTACTGGGTGGAGAAGTAGTAGGGTTTGATGCCGTTGCGGCGGATTCTACCCAGATTGCCCATATCTGCGAGTACAACGATCGGAAACTCCAGTCCCTTGGAGCGGTGGATGGTCAGTAGCTGGACCCCGGGACGTCGGGGTTTGAGAACGGTGAGATCCTCGAGGCGCTCGTATCTGCCCAGATTCTGCCTTAGGAAATCGAGGAAGACCACCAGGCTGTCTCCCTGCCGGTCGGCCCGCTCGGCCAGTTTGATCATGTAATCGAAGTATTCGAGATAGTTGTGATTACGGGGATCGCGGAGAATCGTGTAGCGGTAGCCGTAGCGGTACCAGAGGCGATGAAAAATCTCGGCAATCGGAATCCTGTCCGTCCAATCGCGTACCTCCAGGTAGATCTCTCTGCCCCGCTGCAGCTTCTGACGATCCTCTCCGCTCATCCCTACGCTATCGAGCTCGGAGAAGGGCTCTGCCCGATCACCAGCGCCTGGGGGACGATCGAGTAGAATACGGATCGCCGTTTCATCGCTGCAGTTCACGAAAGGCGAGCGCAGGACGCCCGCGTAGGCGGCCCGATCTTCCGGGTAGACGGCCAGCTGCAGCAGAAGGTAGAAATCATTGATCGGCGCCTCGGTAAAGAGACTGCGCAGGTTGTCCGTGCTGTAGGGGACAGCGAAGTGGCGGAACATCCGTTCGTAGTGGATCTGGTTGCCCGTGGATCGCAGCAGCACGGCAAAATCATCGTAGAGCGCGGGACGGGTGCCTTCGCCTGAGGGAACGTATAAGGCCTGCCGCTCCACGGTCTGCTGTATGAAACGGACCACCTCATGAGCCTCAGCCAGATTTGCATTGGTGTAATCCTGTGCGGCTTCGGAGGACCGCTCCTGGTCCCCGTAGAACAGGTGGACTCGAGGAATCAGGCCGCTGTCCGGACCCCCCTTGCGCATCCTCTGGTAACGGGCCTCGTATTCGGCCTGAGCCTCCGCCATCACAACCGAAAAAACGGTGTTTACAAACTCGATCAAACCGCTGCCGCTGCGGTAGTTGCGGTCCAGAGCGATGGTGCGGCCGCCGGCGGACTCCAGCTCCTTGTGAAGCGACTTGAACACCCCGACCTCCGCGCCCCGGAAACGGTAGATCGACTGCTTCTCATCGCCGACGAAGAACAGCTTTTCCGGCTCCAGATCGTCGGCAGAAGGGACACCCTCGTTCTCAACGCCGAGCCGTTCCGACAGCAGAAACAGGAGATCCTTCTGCAGTCGGTTGTTGTCCTGAAACTCATCGATCATGATGTAGCGATAGCGGGACTTGTAGAACTGCCTCAGGGATTTATCGCGAATCAGGGCTTCCACGGCTAGATTGGCCACGTCCTGAAAGGTAACCAGGCCGAGGGATCGTTTTCTGTCGATGAAACCTGCCGCGAACCGCTCCAACAGGGAGAAAATCTCGAGCAGGAATCGTTGCCCTGCCAGGGTTGCCGACAGGGTGCCCAATGTCTTCAAGCCCGGCCTCAGAAGATCGATCAAAGCTTTCAGCCTCTGGATGTCCTCTCCGCCCCGACCTCCGGGTTTTTTAAACTGCAGAGCTTTGAATTGCTCCAACGCCTCCTGATAGCGTTCCCCTTCAAGAGCTGCGCCGATACGGTGGAAATCGACCAGCATCTCCTGGGTACGTTTTATGGAAAGGGTGCGGGGTTCCAGCCCAAGGAGCTCCTCTACCAGGGTGCGGGCTCGCTTGAGCTCGCTTGAAAGGTCCATCCGGCAGCGGTCGATCTGAGTCCGGGCCATCGCCGCGAAGTTGCTCTGTCCCGGAAGATGAAGATGGTATCGCGCCAGATCAGTGAACAGATCCTTCCACAGCGTCTCGAAGCCATGGAGGTGGAGCATCTCCTGTACTGCCGGGCTATCCAGATTCTCCAGTAGAAAATCGAGGCTGAACTGTTCGGCAAGGCGGGCCACCGCCTGTTCGTCGTAGCGGAAGTCCTGGGGCAGGCCGAAGCTATCGCCGGCGTTGGCAAGGATTTCCGCGCAGAAACTGTCCAGGGTGGAGATTTGAGCCTGTTCGAAGCTTGCCAGGTGCCGCCGCAGTCCCTCCTGGGCATGAAGCAGCCTGTGGCGGATGCGCTCGTACATCTCGGCGGCAGCTTTTTGCGTAAAGGTCAGGGCCAGGATTCTTTCCACCCCGATGTCCGAATGTTCCAAAAGCCTGCAGTAACGCTCGGCGATCACCGCGGTCTTTCCCGAACCGGCTCCGGCCATCACCACGGAGTTCCTGTGAATCCCAATCGCCTCGTTCTGGTTTTCGTCGAAGGAAAGAACCATGGCGCTACCCGTCCGTGGCGTATTCGGACCGGCAGATCTCCCGGAGCCGGCAGCCGCTGCAATCTGCAGCCCCGGAGATCCCGATGCGGTAATCCCCCTCGGAGATCCGTTTCCTCATAGTCACGATCCGCTGCTTCACTCCCTCGATGCTTCTGCGCAGCTCCTCGGGCGTCCCCATGTTCGTCTTCGGACTCCCGAGCACGAAATGGTAACGTCTGTTTTCGAAGGAGTAATAGGCCGCCCGGGTTACGGGCAGATCGTTTTGCTCCATCAGATGGATGTAGAAGGGCATTTGCAGCGACCGGGGTTCTTCGGAAAATAAATCCCCCCGAGCCGGCACGTGTTTTTTCTTGTAATCGATGAGGGTGTAGCCGGTCGCATTGCGGTTCAGACGGTCGATGTACCCGACCAGGACCGTATCGGGATCCGCTGCCAGCGCTTTGAGACGAACCTCGGATCCTTCGATCCGCTCATCGGCCATGGTTTCCAGCTCCACCTCGAGAAAGGCCAGGAGCAGCTCCTCGATCCTCCGCTGGATTTCAGCTGAGATCGGTGCAAGAAGGGTGGGACGTTTCCGTTGATACCCCGAACATAGCCGGGAAACGATGCCCTTGAGATGTCTGCGGTACTCCTCTCTCCGGCCGGAGAGCAACATTCCCTGATCGTGCGCATCATCCGCGTGTATGTTCGTGAAGAACACATCCAGGCCGCTATGCAGCAGCTGGCCGAACTCGATTGCATCGATCATGGTCGGCTCATACTCCTCCGCGCTCACCTCGAGCAGACGTTCGAAGAGGAACTGGAAGGGACAGAGACTGAAGATTTCCAGAGCCGTAGCGCTGATGCGCAGGCGATTTTCGTCATCCCACAGCCGCTGCCCGAGGACCTGTGTCAACAGTGGATCCTGCAGGATCTGCTTCGTAGTGTCGATTTCCCTGGTCCGCAGGCAGCCGATTGCCGCCGAAGCGTATCCGACGTGTTGAAGAGTGTGCAAAGGGAAGGAGTTGCCGTCGATCCAGGCCTTCCGTTCCAGCTCGTAGGCATCCGCCGGATCCAAGCCGCTCGCTTCGGCAATAGAGAGACCCTGGGTAAGAAACGCCGGCGGGGGCAGATTCGATCTTTGGTAATCCCGTCGGGCGTAGCTGAACATGACATCGTCGCCGCTGTAGCTGTACAGCTGAAGATGTGCCGTGGAGAGCTCTCGCCGGACATCGGACAAATGCTGCTCCTCGTGAAGCTTGAGAAAGGGATAACGGCGCAGGGTATGGCTGGTTGCCGCCTGAGAGGCGTTGATCAGGTAGTGATGCTTCGGTTGCATTCCTGCACTGACTCTGAAGGGATAGACTGAAATGCCTGGGGCGGAGCGACGGGGCACGTACAAACGCTGACTGAGGTACATCCACCAGAGGGGGAATACGGGGATTTGTCCGCGCCGTGCAGCCCCCGTGCTGTGCATCCGCCCTGCCGGTGCCACCTGACCGTATCCTGCGTCTCCGGTCGCTCGCCAGCTCGCCACCAGCTCGTCGGCCCGCTCCAGCTCATCGAGGCTGTCCATAGCGAACTGGAAGATCTTCACCTCCTCTTCATTCAGTTGGGTCAGATCGAGGAATGCCGCGCTGAAGGCGACGAGGCAGGCTTTGAGTTCGGCGAATCCGACTACGGCGGCGATATCAGAAAGATGTTGCTTCAAGGTGGAGTAAAAGCCTGATATCCGGGAAAGGGGCAGCTTGCGGGGATTTCTGTTTCTCCGCCCCGACTCGATGCTCAAAGCCCAGTTGTCCATCCCGGCCGTATTACCCGGAATTCTTCCGTCCAGGGCCAGGCGGACCAGAGCCCTGCAGAGCCTCTCCTGCTTCCAGGGGATGGAACGGCACAGGAGCAACGCCTTCATGGTCTGGAGGCTGAAACCGGTTTCTGCAGCGGAGTAGGCCTTGTAAAACAGCCTCGTCTGCGGAAACTCCGAGAGAGGCCTACCCAGGTGAAAGTCGAGGGGCAGATCAAAGAGCTCCGCCTCCTGCCTGAGAAGCGGTTCCAGTTCCCCGAGGTTTCCCACGGTAAGGATGATCTCGCTGGCATCACTTCCTCCATCCAGCAGGGCTGCCATCCGCTGAACCGTTGCCCGGATCTCCTCCGGTAGGGTTTCGAACACGCGGACGGAGCTGCCTGGCCGAATTATTCCCGGAACAGGGATCAATTCGATCCGATCGGTCAACAGATCGGCAAACTCCGAGAAGTCTTCGATGAGCTCGGGGAAAAAGAGGATATAGCTTCGATCGCCAGGAGAAAACTGGGGCCGTCCGTAGTTCGGCTCGAACAGCTGCGACTTTTGTAAAAACTCCCTATAGGTCGTGTACAGGAGCTTCAGGTCGTCTAGTTTGTCCCGGCTGAAGCGGGGCAGACGCTTTCGGACAGCCTCAACCCTGTGCAGCACCGGGAGGAGACGTTCGAGAGGTTCCAGGAACACGTGGGGTTCCCTGGCATATCGCCGGGGGATGATCTGTCGGAGACGGGGATGGCGACTATTTTGTTCAAGAAACTCATGAAGGAAGAGCAGTCGGACAGCCCGATTTGCGGGCCGGCCCGCTTCTGGAAAAACCAGGCAGCTTTCCTTGAATTGGTCCCAGGAAAGAAAACGATGCAAAGGGATCGATTTGCGGGAGGAAATCCGCAGGGCATGTTTACACCAGAAACGCGCGGTCAGCTCCGAAGGAAAAACGAAGCATATGTTCGGATTGTCGACATTGTTTCGAAGGGATTCGAAAGATTCCACGGCAGCGAAGCGTCTCTTCAGTTGATGAGCTTCTTCAGCAGTCCCTCGTCTTTTCGCCACTTGGGTCTGGTTTTTACCCGGATATCGAGTTTGACTCTATAGGGAAACAGATGATTGCACTCCTGTTCGGCTGATCGAACGATTGTCTTTATCTTTTCCCCACCCTTGCCCACGACGATCCCCTTCTGTGATTCCCGTTCCACGTAGATAAAGCCCCGTACCCAAAGATAGCGATCCCCCTCCTTCATCTCCATGTCACTGATGTCCACGAAAAGGGAGTGGGGAACTTCCTGTCGGGTCTGGAGAATCGCTTTCTCCCGTATGATCTCGGCGATTCGGAACTCCGGACTCTGATCCGTATAGTAGTCCTCGGGGTACATGCGTTCCCCCTCCGGTGCCCGCTCCCAGATGGTCTCCAGCAGCGCTTCCACACCCTGGCCGGTCAGCGCCGAGACTATGTGAACCGGCGCTTGATTCAGCGATGCGCTCAGTTCGGTCCGCACTTCCTCTACGTGCCCTTCGGCGATGTCGATCTTGTTCAAGGCCACAATCAGCTTATTTTCATAGCTTCGCAGAAGCTCGATCAGGGCCCGTTCTTCATCCCCCGGAGCTCGGGTCACGTCGATCAGGTAGAGAACGATTTCCACCTCGGAGAGGGTCATAGTGGCCAGCTCTTTGAGATGAAGATTTATTTTTTTATCCGACAGATGAAATCCCGGCGTGTCCACAAACACCAGCTGCCCGGGCTCCCCTGAGTATATTCCCCGAACCCGGTTACGCGTGGTTTGAGGAACCGGAGAGATAATGGATACCTTGTGTCCGCAGATCCGATTGATCAGGGTCGATTTTCCGCAAGAGGGTCTGCCGACAAGACCGACAAAAGCTGCCTTCACGTAAGTGATACCGGCTTGAATATTAGAAGGTAAATCACTAATTTTCAAGAAACCGGCACGACTTTCGTTCCTGGCAGGATAGGTGATCCACTGAGGCGGAGATCGTGTCGAAAATCCAGCGAGGTATGTGGCTTGCTCCGAGTTCTGCGCAATGGCCTTCTTGCAGGCATCCTGGGTGTGGTCCTCCTATCTTGTCAGGTCCCCATTCACCGCCAAACCCGCTTTTCCATGTCCACGACGCTCACGGTGTTGGTGTCCGCAGCACGAGATCCGGACTGGCAGGGGCTGTTTGATTTTGTGGACAGGAAGGCTTGGCAGTTCGATCACAGGCAGGAGGGCAGCCCGATCAGCCGCTTGAACCGGGACCGGGGGGGGAATCCGCCGGAGGAGGTGCTGCGGGTGTTGGCCATCGCCCAGAGTGTGGCAGGTGCAAGCGGCGGGGCCTTTGATCCTACCATCCTGCCGCTGACCCGGTTGTGGTCCTTCGATACTGGAGGAGTATTGCCCGCGGAGCAGCAGATCGAACACACACGCCGGCAAGTGGATTACTCGAAAGCCGTCCTCGCTGGGGACGGAACGGTGACCCTTGCGGAGGAAGCGGTTATCGACCTGGGAGGGATCGCCAAGGGCGCAGTGGTCGATCTGATCGCCGATCATTTGGACGGTCTTGGATACGAGGATTTTCTCATTGACGCGGGGGGGGACATCCTCGTCTCCGGTTTGAAGCAGGGGCGGAATCCCTGGCGGATCGCCATCCGCCATCCCCGTGACAGCCAGGCCGTCCTGGGCGTTCTGGATGTCGGAGAGAAGGGTAGCCGGATTGCCGTGGTGACCTCGGGGGATTACGAGCGATATTTCGAAAGTGACGGCAGACGCTACCATCACATTCTTGATCCCCGCAGCGGCTATCCCGCCGGCGAGCTCGTCTCGGTGACGATCATCGCCCCTGAGTGCACGCTCGCCGATGCCCTGTCCACCGCCGTGTTCGTTCTGGGGCCCGGAGAAGGGATGGACCTGCTGGCAAAGTACCCCGGCAGCGAAGGGCTGCTTATAGCTGAACGGGAGGGGAAGCTGATCGCCTGGAAGACGTCTGGTTTCCCTGGAGAGCTGGATGCCCTCGATTACGTCACAAAATGAACGCAGGAGCCTCTATTTCTGCAGATCCTTCCAGTATTTTCCGTACAGAGTCCAGAGCCTGCGCTGAGTCTCATATGGAACCAGGGCCGGATCGGTAACGAACACTCCCGCTGCTGCGCTATGGCAGCTGCAGCTTTCCCGGGAGCTTAGTGCGGAGGCGATCGAGGGGATCACCTTTTGGACGGCCTTGGTGTTCTCATTCATCACTTTGAGGATCATCTCAACGCTGACGCTCTCCTCCGTCTCCCTCCAGCAGTCGTAATCGGTCACCATGGCCACGACGGCCAGACAGATTTCGGCTTCCCGGGCCAGTTTGGCTTCTGGAAGGGCGGTCATGCCAATCAGGTCAGCCTCCCAGCTGCGGTAAAGAAAAGATTCCGCCCGCGTGGAGAACAGTGGACCTTCCATGGTTACAAGCGTGCCCCGGTCGTGGAACGGATGGGAGCCGTTTTTCAGAATAGCGGCGATGATCTCCCGCATTCCCGAACAGAATGGCTCGGCAAATGGGACGTGACCCACCAGACCGTCCCCGAAGTAGCTCAAGTCCCGATTTCGGGTGCGGTCGATCAGTTGATCGCAGAGGACGAAATCCCCCGGCTTGATCTCTTCCCGCAGCGAACCCACCGCACTGATCGAGAGGATCTGTTCGACTCCCAAAGATTTAAGGGCCCAGATATTGGCCTTGGAAGGAACCTCCGTCGGTAGGATCCGATGGCCCTTGCCGTGTCGAGGCAGAAAGGCGACGGTCTGTTCTCCCACCCGCATGATGGAGATCAGGTCGGAGGGCAAGCCGAAGGGAGTAGGCACGTCGATTGTCGCGATCAGTTCCGCTCCCTCCAGCTTATACAGCCCGCTTCCTCCGATCACGGCCATTGGCGTCTTCATAATTGCCTTACTCCTCATTTCGTTGAGATAGTATTGAGCTATGGGGATGCGCTTCCAGAGATTGTAAACCGCCGACGGGCCGCCTAGCAATGCCCGAATGGGCCTTTATCGCCTCCTGCCGCCGGCACAGCGCTTTTTGTTGAAAATTCCTCCCGGTTTCACTATATTCTGGCCTATGATGGACAAAAATCGATACTACCTGTCCCGCTTTCAGGAAGAAGAAGAGCAGGGCGAAAACAGAAAACCTGAATCCAATCTGATCGAAAAGATCTTGAAAACCCGCAATATTCTGCTGTCCGGGGAGATAAATAAAATCCTGGGCGAGCGGATCATCCGCCAGCTGATCCTGCTGGAGGATCAGGGGGATGATCCGATAAAGGTGTTCATCGACTCCCCGGGTGGGGATGCGGATGCGGGATTTGCGATTTTTGATATGATGCGTTTCATCAAACCCGAAGTCGTCATTATAGGTATGGGACTGGTGGCCAGCGCAGCGGCGATAATCCTGCTGGCTGCACCCAAGGAGCGGCGAATCGCTCTGCCCAACTCCCACTACCTGATTCACCAACCTCTGAGCGGCATGCGAGGGGTGGCCACGGAGATCGAAATTCACGCAAAAGAGCTGGATAAACTGCGCAGAAAGATCAACAAGCTCATCGCGGAGGAAACCGGCCAGAAGCTCGAAAAGGTGGAGAAGGACACAGACCGGGATTACTGGATGAACGCAGACGAAGCCCTGGACTACGGGCTCGTTTCGAGGATCATCAGCAACCGGGACGAGCTGTAGCCGTTCGAGCCTTCACCGAGGCGATCAGCAATCCTCTCGTTTTGATGTCGAGAAAGACGGTTCCGGTCTTTTTTATCATTTTTTGTCTGTCCCTCCTCTCCTGCGGGGAAGGCATAGTAGTTGTCAGCTATAACGTAGAGAATCTCTTCGATGACCGGGTGGACGGTCGGGAATACCCTGAGTACCGCGGCGAGAACTGGAATCCGGAATTGTACCGGCGGAAGCTGGCCGTGGTTGCCCGTGCCGTCAAGGCCGTCTCCGTCCGCGGACCGGATATCCTCTGTTTACAGGAGATCGAGAGCCGGGCTGCCCTGCGGGAGCTGCGGGACCGCCATCTCAAAGGCCGCGGATACCGCTACCTGGTATTCGTGCCCCAGGAGGGAGTGGCTACGACCGTAGCCTGTCTGAGCCGGCTTCCCGTCGTGCATACCTACGTCTATGGGGTCGGAAGCTTCGATGGGATCCCTCTGCGGCACATCCTGGAAATACAGGTGGAGCACGAGGGATCGATCCTCTATCTGTTCAACAGTCACTGGAAATCAAAAACCGGTGGGGTGGAACACACAGCGGAAGCCCGCAGGCGGGCGGCGGAAGTCCTGGCGGAGCGAGTCCGGAAGATTCTTCAGACGGCTCCGGAGGCGGATCTGCTGATTGTGGGAGATCTGAATGAGAATCTGGAGGAGTACGATCTGGCCGGCAATCGCTATCCTACCGGGACGGTTCCGTTTGGGAGCCTTGAAGCCGGCGGCCGGCGACCCGGCCAATTGCGGTACTCCGGCAGCGAAGAGCTGAACGCCCTGTTCCTCACAGCGATCCAGGAGCAAGCCGGCCTGCGGCAGGATCGGGTTGTGATGTACGAGCCCTGGTACGAGATTCCCACGGAACAGCGGGGAAGCTGCGTATATCAAGGGCAGTGGCAGACACCGGATCGCATTCTCCTGTCCGCCGGCTTGTTCGACGAGGAGGGATTCACCTATTCCCCGAGGAGCTTCGGGGTGGTAAAGGCCGGATTTCTGCTGGATCCGGACAGCGGCTTTCCACGGCGCTGGCGACCGAACGGGCGAGGTGCCGAAAGCGGCACCTCGGATCACCTGCCCCTTCGCCTCACCATCACCCCGCGCTGATCCGCTCTCTTGAGACGATGGGGGCTTATCAGTACACTGGGGCTCTATGGCCATCTTTCAGTCCGAGGAACAGTACATCGGGGAGCTGAAGAGGCGATCCGGCCTCCCGCAGGGATTCTCGGTCGCCACCACCACCCTCGATTTCGTGTCGCGGGAAAGAGAACAGGAGCTCACAATGAATCTGGCGCTGCTGCTGCTCGACCAACCCAGTGACCGCTTCGCGGGAGTTTTTACAAGCAATCGTTTCTGCGGAGGCCCGATCGTGATCGGCCGCCGGCGCATCCGGGAGAAGCAGCTGAGGGCCGTTCTGATCAACAACCGAGTGGCCAACGTCGGAGCTCCCGGAGGCGTGGAGGATGCCCGGAAGCTCTGCGACACCCTGGGTGGATTGATCGGGGAGGCGGGCGAGCGGATCATGCCGGCCTCAACGGGCATCATCGGCTGGAGACTCCCGGTCGCGGAGATGACAGCCGCCCTCCCGAAGTTGATCGACGGGCTTCGCAAGGACAGCGCACTGCCCGTGGCCCGGGCCATCATGACCACCGACTCCTACCCCAAGCTTCACCGGGAAGATCTCGGACAGGGCAGCATTGTGGGTGTGGCAAAGGGTGCCGGCATGATCGAACCCCATATGGGAACCCTGCTGGTCTTCCTCCTGACGGATCTGAGCATGGATCGGAATGAGCTGGATCGCTGCCTGAGAAGCTGTGTCGAATCTACTTTCAACAGGATCTCCGTGGATGGGGATCAGAGTACCAGCGATATGGCCCTGCTGTTCAGCTCAGGCCGAAAACCGGCGGTGTCAGAAGATAGCTTTCGGGAAGCTCTGGAAATGGTCTGCTCCCGCCTGGCCGAAGATGTGGTCCGCAACGGTGAAGGGGTAGGGCACGTGATTCGGATTTGCCTGCAAGGAGCCCCGGATCCGAACACCGCCGCGGCTGCCGCAAAGGCGGTGGTCAACTCTCCACTGGTTAAGACGGCTGTGTTCGGAAACGATCCGAACGTGGGTCGAATCGTCTCCGCCCTCGGGGATTTTGCCGATGCGGCCCGCTTCCACCTCGATTTGAATAGGCTGAGGGTAAGCATGGGAGGTGTGGAGATATTCGCAGGCGGCTGTTTTCTTCTGGACACCGAAAAGGAGGCGCGCCTGAACAGCTATCTTAAAGAAAGCGCCCTTGATGCGCTCAAAAAGGGATTTCCCGAACACGATCGACAGGTCCTCCTGGAGGTCGATCTTGGTGCCGGAGACGCGCGCGCCGAGGTGCTCGGTGCGGACCTCTCCTACCAGTATGTAAAAGAAAACGCCGATTACAGGAGCTGAAGGTGACGCAACGATGAATGACAAAAACCGCCCTCTCGAAGTGTCGGTTGAACAGGCCAACGAGCTGCTGCAGCAAACCTTTCAGGAGGTATCCAAACGGATCATCGGCCAGCGGGATATGCTGGAAGGGATGATCACCGGTTTGTTGACGGAGGGGCATGTACTGCTGGAAGGGGTTCCCGGGCTGGCCAAGACCTTGGCGGTCAAGACGCTGGCGGAAGTTCTGGATGCTGGATTCAAGAGGATTCAATTCACGCCGGATCTGCTCCCGGCGGATCTGATCGGTACCATGATCTACCGTCCCCAAACTGGGGATTTCGTTCCCAGGAAAGGACCGATCTTCACAAACATCATCCTGGCCGATGAGATCAACCGATCTCCGGCAAAGGTCCAATCGGCTTTGCTGGAAGCCATGGAGGAGCGGCAGGTAACCTTGGGAACCGAGACCTACGGCCTCGAGGAACCGTTTCTGGTCCTTGCCACGCAGAATCCTATCGAGCATGAGGGTACCTATCCGCTGCCAGAAGCGCAGTTGGATCGTTTTATCCTCAAATTATACGTGCCCTATCCCAGCTTCACGGAGGAAAAGGACATTCTCAAACGAGTTGGAGTGAAGACCTCCATTCCGATTCGCAAAGTGCTTGATCGGAAAAAAATAGAAACCTTGAAGTCGGTGGTCCGACAGATTCATGTAGATCCTCGTATCGAAGAATACATCGTAAACCTCGTTCAGGCCAGCCGGGAAAAGGACCGACACAAGGGGGATTTCGTTCGTTTTATCGAATACGGAGGGTCGCCGCGAGCTTCGATCTACCTGTTCCGCTCGGCAAAAGCAAAAGCCCTGTTGGAGGGTAGGGCTTTTGTGATCCCGGAGGATGTAAAGGCCCTGACTCCGGCGGTACTGCGGCACCGTATCATATTAACCTACGAAGCCGAAGCGGAAGATCTATCCACAGATCAAATTATTGGGGATATCCTCAAAAGCGTAGACGTCCCTTAGTAGTGATGGAAGATCTGTCCTTTTTTCGCCGGGTTCGGCAGATCGAGTTGGTAGCTGCCAAGCTGGTGGACCAGCTGTTGGGAGGCCGTTATCGTTCGATCTTCCGGGGTCAGGGGATCGAGTTCGATGAAGTGCGGGAATACGTAGCCGGCGATGATGTGCGCGCCATAGATTGGAATGTAACCTCCCGAATGGGCTTGCCCCACACAAAGATTTTCCGGGAGGAACGGGAAATCATCCTCTTCAATATAGTGGATACGTCGGCGTCCCTGTATGCCGGGTCCGGCCAGATCGGCAAGAACGAATACGCCGCTCTTGTGTTTGCAATCTTGAGTCTGTCGGCGGTAAAGAACAACGACCGGGTTGGTGCCGCCTTCTTCAGCGACAGAATCGAAAAATGGATTCCTCCGGGCAAGGGGCGAAAACACATCCTGAGTCTGATTCATGAACTGCTGAAGATGAATCCCAGCGGAATTGGATCGGATCTGGATTTGGCCCTCAAGGGAGTCTACCGGAATTTGAAGCGCCGGGGGATATGCTTTATCATCTCGGATTTCCGGACGGATGGGTACTGGGATTCCCTTTCCCTTCTGGCCCGCAAACACGACTGTGTGGCCGTAAAAATCGTCGATGCGGTGGATACTGTTTTTCCTCCAGTTGGAATTGTGGAACTCGAGGATCCGGAAAGTGGAGAGATCCTGTTTGCCGACGGCAGCTCTCCCTCCTTTCGTCAATCCTACGAGCGCTTCTGGCAGGAAAAGCACGCAGCTTGGGAGGCTGACTGCGGTCGGAGGGGAGTGGAAACCCTGACGCTAAACACTTCTGACGATCCCGGAGTAGAGATCCTGCGATTCTTTCGACGCCGGAGGCGTGCGGTATGAGAGCCGTTCTGCTCGCTGCCGCCCTGTTCACGCTCGGGGGTTGGCCACTGCTATCTCAGAGTGCACTGATCGAGTCGATCTTTCTTCCCCCCAGATTCTTCGTTGGGGATTCGGTAGAGTTGCGGCTGACCTACGAGATTGCAGCAGACGTAGAGGTTGAGGTCCCGGCTCGACTGCCGGTGCATCCCTGGATCGAATTTCAGAACATAGAAGTACAGGATCGGAGGGAGGCCGGCCGCTCAGGAGAGGTGCTGGTGCGGATGTTCTTCATTCCTTTTTATTCGGGCCAGACCGTGCTTCCATCGCTTCGTCTCGGGGAGCTGGATACCGGAGAGCTTCAGGTGGGAACCCAGTCAGTCCTCGACTTGGAAGCGAATCACTCCCTGCGCGGATTGCGGCGACAGCTCAATCTACCCCTTACCTGGCTGCGGCTGCTCATGTTGGTCGTGATCGTGGTCGGTGCTCCGTTAGGTCTGTATTTCCTGATTCGCTATGGGATTCGGGGTGTGGAGAGGATTCGCCAAGCCCGGTGGCGCAGGATGCCCTACCAGCATGTCCGTAAAAGCCTGAACCAGTTGGCGAGAGGACAGGCTTCCATGGAGGGGAAGTCCTTCTTCATACTCCTCTCTCTGACGGTTCGTCGTTATCTTACCGAGAGATTGACCATGCCGCTGATGAGTGTGACTACGGGGGAGATCCTCAAAGAGTTAAACAGTGCCGGTCTGGATGAAGCGATTTCTCGCCGCATTCATGAGGTACTCCAGGCGGCGGATCTGATCAAGTTTTCCGGAAAGCGGGCGAACCGGCGGGAAATGGAGAAGAGTTTGAAAGATGTGGATCGTATAGTGCGGCAGGTGGAGGAGCGGACAACCGATGTGGCGGTTTGATTTCCCCCAGATCTTATTCGTGCTGCTCATCGTTCCGCTGCTGGTCTATCTGCTGTACTATCGAAAAACCCGGGGCGGTAAGATATCTTTCAATTTCAGTGTCTGGAACAGCGGTCACTTCAGGAGCGAAACTACTCCCAGGCGAATACTTCTGATCATCACGCGCGCACTGTTCTGGATCGGATTCTCAATTCTCGTTTTGGCCATGGCAGCTCCCGTGATTGTAGAAAAGCAGAGGAAATACCTCAGTCGGGGACTGGATCTGATGCTTGTTCTGGATGTTTCCCCCAGCATGTCCGCTCGGGATGTAGGGACAATCACCCGTTTCGATGCAGCCCGGGAGGTGGTTAGGGATTTTATTTCCGGCAGGGAGAATGATGCCATCGGATTGGTGATCTTCGGGGCAGAGGCTTCCTTGAGGGTTCCGCCGACTTTGGATTATGCCTTTGTGGAGCAGGCCCTGGATTCTGTAGGGGTAATGGACCTGGGGGACGGAACGGCGATCGGGCTGGGGATTGCCGTAGCGGCGGTGCACTTGAAAGACTCCAGCGCTGAGGAAAAAGTCATTATCCTCATTACCGACGGAGACAACAATGCCGGCGATATCGACCCGGATCGGGCCGCCGAGGTTGCCTCAGCCCTGAGAATTCGCATCTACTCGATCGGTATCGGCAGCGAAGGGGAGACGACAATTCAGTTTATCGACCCGGAAAGCGGCAAGGAGGTCCGGGGTGTCTATCAGGGAAAGCTGAATGAAGAGCTTCTGAAACGCATTGCGACCGTGACCGGCGGCCGCTACTTCCATTCCGGTACGTTGGGGATCCTCAACACAATCTTTCAGGAGATAGACAGTCTGGAAAGCACGGTCCAGGAGGTGGCGGTGTTCATCGAACGTCAACCACGACATCGTATGTTCATACTCCTTGGTTTCAGTGTCATATTATTGTGCATATTTGTGAACAAACTTGTAATAGGAGAGCTGCTGTAAAGACCATGTTCGATCGACCCGCCGTCCTGTTCCTGCTGTTCCTCTTCCCCCTGATTGCTCTGGCCTGGAGGATCGACTTCTTCAGGGGCCGTCGAACCCTTCGCGCTCTCGGAGGAAGATGGCGTTCGGCGGCACTCCTCGATGTCTACGTTTTCAAGAGTTTCTTCTCGTTCTTGTTTTTATCTCTGTTCTTCTTCGCCACAGTGTTTGCCCTGGCGGGATTCCGCTGGGGGGAACATCTGGTCGAGGAACGACGCTCCGGCCAGGAATTGGTGATCTGTCTGGACGTTTCCAACAGTATGCTGGCCGAACAACAGGAGGCCACCCGACTGCAGCATTCAATACGCACCGTCCGCAGGACCGTAGAAGCCCTGGAAGGGGTACGCATCGCTCTGGTCGTGTTCAAAGGCCAGGCGGTCCAGTTGTTTCCTCTGACGGAGGACCGGTACGTCCTGGAAACGGCCCTGCGTTACGTTAGTCCGTCGGTAATGACCGATCCGGGCAGCGGGCTCGAAGAGGGCATTTTAAAATCCCTGGCAAGTTTTCCCCCGTCCTCTCAGACCTACCGCAGCATTTTGCTGTTCAGCGACGGGGAGTATCATTCCGGCGATCCGTTGGGGGCGGCGGAACAGGCCAGATCCGCCAGGATCCCCGTATACGTGGTGGCAGTGGGCGGTGATGAAGGCGCTGCGGTGAAGCTGGCCGGTGGTAGGGTGCTTACGGACAAGAACGGCGATCCGGTTGTCAGCCGCCCCCGAATCGAGGATCTAGAAAAGATCGCAGAAATCAGCGGCGGTCAATTGTTCCGTCTCATGGGAGACGATCGGGAAATGCCCCAAAACATCCTGGGAGCGATGAAAGCTCAAGCAGAGGGCAATATGGTGCTTGGGATGAGGAGGGAAAAGAAGGATCGCTTTCGCTTCCTCATATTTCTGTCCCTCCTGTTCCTTTCCCTTTCCTTGGCAGTAAAGGCGATACGATGGAAAAACATCCTCTGAAATGCCTCAGACGTGGGCTTCTCTGCTTGCCCATGATACTGATGCTGTCTTCCTGCTCGGGGACGGACGCCAGTCTATCGGTACTCCGGGGCAATCTCCTGTTTCGCGGTGGAGAGGATACTTTGGCCACCTACATGTATATCCAGGCAGACCAGAGGGCGGGGGAGTGGGAAGACTGGATCGACTACGATCTTGGCACCTTGTACGTGTCCCTGGGTGAAATCAATCCGGGTATACGGGTCCTTAGCAGGACACTGGAGGGATTCGGTCAGCTGCCGGACCAGCCGAACCGCCGCGATCGGAAGTTGTTCTTTCGCAGCTATTTCAACCTGGGTGTTGCCCGCTATGAAAGTGGCAGATATCGAGAAGCCGCGGCTGATTTTGTCCAGGCGTTGCGGCTCAAACCGGACAGCTGGGATGCCAAGATCAATCTCGAGTTGAGCATCGCGGCCATGATGAAGGCGGCTGCCAGTGCTCGTGTCCAATCCGCCGCCTCGGTTCCCGAGAGCGGACAGAACAGCCAAGATACTGAGAGCGAGCAGCTCCTTCAGACGATTCACAGGGAGGAACTACCGGGATGGGTGTCGGCACCTTCGCAAGATGTATTCGAACAGGATTGGTAGCGGCTGTCCTTCTTTGTGCCTGCACCTCCGGATTTACTCAAGATCTCCGGGAGTCCGCAGAGAAGGCGGCCGTGGAGACTCTGGAATCGACGGAGTTGAGTCCAAAAGACCTTATGGAGATAAAAAGCTCCGACTGCAAGCGCCGTTACAGCAATCCTCGGAACTTCCTGTTCCTGCTTCCGGGCGTGCTGTTTTTTCTCTTCGCCCTGATAACCCGCAACTACGGGAAGATATTCCCGTTTTTCGGGCTGCTGTTGCTTCTGGGTTCTTCCGAACCGGATCCCTCCGCCGCTATCCGCCGAGCCGAACAAAGCTTTGTCTCAGGGCGCTACCTCGAAGCGATGGAAGGCTACAAACAGGCTGAACAGCAGTTGCCCTGCAATTCTGCTATTCTCTACAATTTGGGAATCCTCTCCCATTATCTGGGACGGCAGGGATACGCTGTTCATTACCTTCGCCGCAGCCTCCGGCTGGCACCGGCGGATGGGCAGGTGCAGTACGCCCTGCAGCTTCTGGAGCAGGATTATGATCTGGCCGGACAGGTTCCCCCTCCCTTTCCGGTACATCCGGATGTCGCTTTTGTGTTGCTGCTCGTGTTTACCAACGTGACCTTTATCATAGGGGCGTTCGTTCTGCGTACCAAGAAGGTCCAGTTCCTCATAACCCTGGTTCTTGTGGCAATAGCGACGCTGGGATGTTTAGCCTTTTTCGTGGGCCGACGACTGGCGGACGTTCGGTCAGTCGCTGTGGTGATTGCCGAAGAGAGCCAGCTGTACCGGGTTCCGGAGGAGGATTCGAAATCCTGGTTCGAACTTCCTGCGGGCACCAGCTTGTGGATTCGAGGAAGCTCGGGGCAGTACTATCTGGTGGAGACCCCCGCGCAGATAGAAGGGTGGGTGCGTAGCGACACCATTCTCATCGACTGAAAGGGCATGGCAATCATGGATTTTGAAGAGATATTGGATGCCTGGGAGAAAAAGCAGGCAGGGCTGTCCTCGACACAACGGCAGGATATGGAGGAGTTGATATCCCGCTACCCTCCGAAAGAGCCGAAAGAAAGCGACCAGGGCGGGACAAAGCACCATAATGAACGGAGGCAGAATGCACGAGGGCAGGAGCCTCAGGCGAGTCTGGATCTACACGGGATGAACAGCCGTGAAGCGGAGCAGGCTTTGGAGAACTTCATACATCTGGCTCGGCGCAAAAGTTTACGGCGGATCTTGATCATTCATGGGAAGGGGCGTCATTCACCGGCTGAGCCGGTGCTACAGAGAGTGGTGCGCAGGTATCTGGAGAAATGCCCGTATACCGGAGCGTTCGGACCGGCCGGCCGGGAGCACGGAGGCCGCGGTGCAACCTGGGTCAACGTGCGCAACTCCTAATTATTTGCTCACCGTTCTCTGTAGATAATACGCCCCCGGGTGAGATCGTAGGGGGAGAGGGCAACTTTTACCTTGTCGCCCGGCACGATGCGGATGTAGTGTTTCCTCATTTTTCCTGAAAGATGGGCCAGGATTACATGCCCGCTCTTGATTTCGACACGAAACATCGTGTTGGGCAGCGACTCTTTGACCACACCTTCTACTTCGATCGCTTCTTCTTTTGCCAAGCCCGTGCTCCTTGCCTCCGGAGTTTAGGACGGGATAAGTTCCTTTGTCAAGGTTACACGTTTTTTTTCGAGGCCGCTCTATACCCCCTTCCAATAATAAAATCCAGGAACACTAAAAAGGTTGACAAACTTTTTGATTTGGTTCATATTCATCCACCGGCAGAACATACGAGCTACTGTAGAGGTGCGAATGAATACGACATTCAAAGAGGCGATGAAACAGAAGCTGTTGGATATGAAGGAACAGATCCTGCAGCAGCTTGTTTCTGAAAGCGACGAGTTCCAGGAGATCGTCGATGACATGGAACCGAAGGATCTCGCCGACATCGCCGCTGACGATATCGACCGACGGATCTTGGAAGTCCTGGGTTCCCAGGAGATCAAGAGGCTACAGCTGATCGATTCGGCGCTGGCGAGGATCGAAAATGGCCACTATGGAATCTGCATGAGCTGCGGAAAGAAAATCCCGGAGGAACGATTGAAGGCCATACCGTATGCGATTCTCTGCATCGACTGCAAGTCATCCGAGGAACGCCGCAACCGCTGACACCCCGAGCATCTAATCGACCCTTTCCGAATTTCCGATACTAGGAATAAGGAAGATGAGGGTCGGTTATGATCGAAAACGTCTCTTCTACAAACCCTGGTTTTTTTCTCAACGTTATCCGTATCCAAAATCTGCAGGATGGACGGATCACCGTCCCCGTACATCCGGCCCATGTCGTTTATGCTCGTTTCAAGCATATCCAGGGCGTGCCGGCGCAGGACGGAGGGGCGCCCCTGTTCAGACTCCGGGTTTTAGATAATCTGATCGATAGACTCCTACGCTATCGAGAGCAGGTTCCCACCGCTGAGCAACTCCGGAATCTCCACACCGAGGCAGTCGACCCATTGATCAGCCGTCTGCAGAACCGGCTGCGCAGTCACCTGCTGCAGTTTCCCTCCTCCTTCGGAGGGAGTTTTCCGGAAACCGGCATGCTGATTGATATGAGCGCCTGAGCAGGTAGAGATCACGGGCCTGTGTGCAGAATATTGTACTTTAGTGGGGGAGGCGGAAAAAGGGATTTCCTTTGATTTCCCTTTCGACGGTGGTGTCCAGTCCGTGACCCGGGAATACGCGGGTTTCCGGTGGTAGGGTCAGTATCTTGCTGCGGATCACATCGAGGAGGGTTTTTTCATCACCCCCGGGAAGATCCGTTCTGCCGATGCTCATGAAAAACAGACTGTCACCGGAGAACACCAGTGAATCTTTCTCACTGTACAGGCAGATGCTGCCTTTCGTGTGTCCTGGAGTCTCCAGAACCACGAGGTCCGTATTGAAAATGGTGTCCCCCTCTTTGAGGACTACGTCCGGCTCGGGAAGACCGGAAAAAAAGTCGACGAACTCTTCCGGATCGTTCAAGCCCAGATCTTTTAGGGTCTCGCGGTTGGTTTTTGCTGATTTTTTACCTAGAAAATTCTTGTCCGCCTTGTGAATGGCTATAGGGATATCGATGCCCTCTTTTCCGTAGAAGTCCTTAAGCTTTCCCGCAGATGCGGTGTGGTCAAAATGCCCATGAGTGAGTGCTATACCCGACGGGATCATTTTCAACATGTTGATACTGGATACAATCTGCAGCTCGCTTCCGCCCGGATCGATAACGATGCATTCCTTTTTTCCATTTGAGTAGAGATAACAGTTGGTCTCCATCGGACCTACTATCAATCTTTCTATCATGGTAAGCTACAGCCTACTTTATATGCCGGGCTTTGACAACCTGAGTGCATAGGGTCGGCGCGTATGATCACAGCCTACGAATTTTCTTTTATCATCCTGGTGTTCTCCGTCGCCTTTGTTTTTTTCGGACTAATTCCCGGAATCGGTGCCTTCTTCGTTCGATCCCGCTGGAGGTTATTTCGGCGGCGTATCCAGGAGAGTTCTCTGTATCCATTTTTACGTTACTCCGATCTATCCCGCCGAGGAGATTTTTTAGGCCGCTACCGTGTGTTCGGGCACCTGGAAGCGATCCAGGGAGAGAACAGAATATGGATCAACGATGGCAGTTTCACCGTCGAAGCGGATCTTAGCTCGGCGAAGCTCTACTTTCTACCCTCATCTTCCACGAGCAGCCGGATTCTACCCGTCGAGCGTCTGCAGGAAGAATTCCCGGACGAACAGCCATCTTTGGTTTCCTGGAACCAGATCTTTTCCCTTCCTGCGGGCACGCAGATGTTAATCGCCGGAGGGCTGTATTCGCAGGAGGACCGAGCGGTCTTCCGCTCTCAGAGCAAGGATCCGCTTTTGGTGGTGCTCTATGACGGAGAGAGGAATACCATCGTTCGGAGGGCGGTCTGGGGAGGGCGACAGAAAAACGAATACTGGAATCAATTTACCCTTGCCTCCCTATTAACCGGCTCCTTTTGTATGCTTCTGCTGGCCTACATCTTTATGCGCGCCACTCCATCCAACCTTCCCGTTCTGTTTGCTCTGTCTTTGGCTTTTTTCCCGATTTCAGGATTGCTGCCGCCGGGGTTCATTCTCTACTATCTATACCGACACTTCTGGAAACGGGCGCGACTGTTGAGGGCGCAACGGGACCTGCTGCGTCTGCCCTTGCGTTATTACCCGGAATCGGAGGGGATGAAAGCGGAGAAGGCCGCCAGCTTGCCTACGGGGGAATCCTATCTGTGCAGTCAGGAGGCCGATCTGCTGATCAAGGGAGAGCTGATCATCCGTACAGCTGCTATCCCCGGCAACATCGATGAGGTCTTCCTCTTTGGTACCTATGTCGAAAACGAAAAAGGAAGGTGGATGCAAACGCCTCGGGATCCCATGGCGGAGCTCGTACTGGTGATGGGTGATCCCCTGGTTCTGGCCAACAGCTGCAATCGTCGCGCTCGCATGTTTGCCGCTCTTTCAGCGCTTGGCGTTTTTTCGGCGCTGACCCTGAATTTATTTCTTCTGCTTCTGGCCTGGCACCTAATCATTCGCTAGAGTCCTGCATCTTTTCAGCCGTGAGCGTGCGTATCTGTTTGCCTTTCTCGGCGAATCTCTGGGCAAACACAGAGCGAAAAACGGACTGACTCGGTGCCTGCCGGGACAGCCTGATTCCTCCCTGTATAAGGAGGAGGATCTTCGTGTGCAGGTAGTAGTCGAAAAAATCGGTTGCGAAGAAAAGCAAACCGCCGTTTTTTAGTTTTCGCTGCAGCACCTCCATATTTTCTTTGCGGAGAAATCGGCGGCGTCGATGCCTCGTCTTCGGCCAGGGATCGGGAAAATACAGGTGAAAACAGTCCACGGAGCCGTCCGACAGATAACGTAAAACCGCCTCCGCGCTCCCGTGGATGACCCGGGCATTGCTGAGCTGTTGTCTCTGGATTTTGCCTTGAGCTTTTAGACAACGTTTTTTTTTGACCTCAACACCGATGAGAAAACTCGAGGGATGCATCCGGCTGTACTCGGCCAGGAAGTGGCCGTTTCCGCAGCCGATCTCCACTTCGAGCCTTTGCACTCCCAGGCCCAGCAGCTGAGGAAGATCCTCAGGCCGCAGCAGCTCCCTCCGCTCCGCCGTGGCCTCGGGCTGCCCAGTCACTGAGTCATTTCGGGCTTTCGCGTTTATCCTCCCGCTTGCGGGCATAATTCACGGCCAGTTTCCGACCTTTGAACTCGATTCCGGAAAGTTCTTGGATAGCCCGTTCGCCCAAGGATGCGTCAACCTCGATGAAGGAGTAGTTGTCTAAGATTTTGATTTCGTGAATCTGTGATTTCTGGGCTTTTAGCCGGTCCGTGAACAGCTGAATCAGATCGCGGGCAAACACCCTCCTGTTCTTACCCATGCTCAGGAACAGCTTTGTCAGCTTGGCATTTTTCTTCTTCTTTTTCTCCACGCTAAGGGATTGTTTGAACAGATAGGCGGTGAAATAGGAACGCAGTGTAAGAGGCACGTTTTTGCGAACGATACTTCGATAGTGATTGAGGACTTCCGGTTCTTCCTCCTCCTTGATCCTCTTTAAGATCTGTCGGATCATTCCCTGAAATACCTGTTCTTCCGAAGGGGGTGTGCTTTTTTCTACCTCCACTTTGATCCTCTCCTTAAAACGATCATAATCTTCGCCAAGAGTAATGACCCTCTTGAGTACGAATGACCTTGGTTTGTAGCTCTCCGGCCGAGGGGGAACGCTCAGGTTGATGACATGGGTAACCCAGCGAAAGCTCTTACCGCAAGTCGTATTGAAAGTGCTTATCAGGATCGGCACCTTCCCCACGCTGAAACTCTGACATACCTTGTTCTGCTGTTGCAGAGACAGGGTGTCGAGCAGCAGGGCCGCACCGATTTGGTGGGAGCGCATCTGTTTTTGAACGCCGGCGGCCTGTCTTGGATTTTCACACTGTATTAGCAGACTCTCCATCGGTTCAGCCATGATAAGCTTTACCGCTACGGAGGATTTCTGCGTTTCTTCGACCATGATGAAGGACTCCTTCACCGGAACCGCCAATTGCTTCCATGTAGCCATAGGCAGCATGGTGGGACGTCTCAGAGCGGAAACCAGTCTCTCCGTGTCCTTCTCGAGACTGTGGGATATGAGTATTGTCTGTTTTTTTTGCGGAAGCTTGGAGAAAATGAACAGGATATCTTCCACGAAGCCGGGATGTTCGGGATTCACTGTTCTGTCGATTACCACCGTCTGCAGGTTGGAAAAATCGAGGTTCCCCCTTCTGATATGATCGATTACCTTGTTGGGGGTTCCGATTACCACGTCCGGGTTCCGTGAGAGCATGCGATGCTCCTTTTTCTCCTGACCCTCGAGCCCAAAGGTAAAAATCGAAGGTTTCTTCCCGGAACGGACAAATCTCCTGAACTCGCGAAAGACCTTGTGCGAGTTTTCGGTGGTGGAGGTAAGGACTATCGCCTTTATCCCGGTTTTTCCCCGTTTGAGTTTTACAGAAAGGGGCAAGATGAAAGCGGCAGTCTTACCGGAATCTCCCTCTGCCTCTGCTGCGACGTCTTTTCCTTTAAGAATGATAGGAACCAGCCGCTGCTGCAGATGGGTTGGTTTGCTGTACCCGGCTTCCCGAAATAATGTCCACGCCTCCGCACTCCCGAAAGTTTTTTTTCCTTTCGTTGGTGCCATGATGTTTTTTCCAAAGAACGATAGTAGATTTTAAAGTAGAAGATCGGGAGGTTTTTCCCCGTTCGAAATTCTACGGGCATCATACTATCTTGGATGTTGTATCTTTGTCAATGAGAGGCAAAAAAAGGGGTGCGATTGCCGATGATAGAAGAGATGCTAGGTCGAGGGAGTATATCATGCGAAGAGCAATAATCGTTGTACTGGTACTCGTTCTGTCCCTCAGTTCCCTGACGGCGGAAACCTTTCGTTTTAAATATATAAAAGACGAGAAATACAGGCTGCTCACGGAGGTGAACGAGGAGGTCTATGTGAACGGCGTTCGCTCCCACCAGGCCAACATCCTCAACAAGATCGCGGTAGATACCCTCGCGGTAAGAAACAGAACCGGGCTGATCTCGGCTACCTTTTTAACCTCTGAAAGAGCATATGGTGTACAGACCTCGTTTTCGCTGGCTGAGGAGTACGAATCCCTTTTCTGGAGGGACGAGTTCGGCCGCTACGATATCGGCGAAGCCTATTTCATGCCCGTAGTGAGGCATGTGCCATCCTTCCCCGAGGAGGATATCACCCCGGGTACCAGTTGGAGCGCCCCGGGGGAGGAAGCGCACGACCTGCGGCGCAGCTTCGCCATCGAAGGGCCTGTGCGCTTTCCGATGACCGTGCGCTACACCTATGTCGGTTCAGAGAGGCGGGAGGGGAGAAAGCTGGAGGTGATCTCAATCGAATACGAGGTTCAGCACAGGCTCGAAGGACTGACCAGCCGCCGTGCCCAGGTGCCTGTCCTGATCGAAGGTATCTCCGAGCAGACCTACTATTGGGACAATGAGAAGGGACAGCCCCATTCCTATAACGAAGAGTTCGACTTTGTTTTTTATCTTTCCGATGGCCAGACCGTGGAATACATCGGCAGGGCTGAGGGATTGCTGCTGGAGTCTGTGGAGTTGGACCGCGAGCAGGTCGCCGAAGATATCGCCAGAGAACTTCAAGAGCGGGGCGTGGAGGACACCACGGTTGTTGCCGAAGAGGAGGGGGTTACCCTGAACCTGCAGAATATTCAGTTCGAGGCTAACTCCGCTCTCCTGCGGGACTCGGAACAGGCCAAGCTGCGCAAGATCGGCGAAATATTGAAAAATTATCCTGAACGAGACATTCTCATAACCGGCCACACAGCCCGGGTTTCCGGCTACACGGAGAGCGATCATCAACGCCTATCCGAACAGAGGGCTCTGGCGGTGGCCGATTACCTGCTGTCGCTAGGGGCGCTGCGGGCGATTCAGGTCACCACCCGCGGCATGGGCCACCGGGAGCCCCTGTCGGACAACAACACGGAGCAGGGGCGCCGCCAGAATCGGCGGGTTGAGATCACGATACTGGAAAACTGACAGTCAAGGAAGCTCCGGATACAGGATTACCTTGTACGCCTGTTCCCGATCCTTGTTGAGCATCACCTGGAACGCCTTCGGGGCTTGGCGAAGGGTAAAGCTGTGGGTAATTAGGGACTTCACTTTGATCGCCCCCGAAGCCATCAGCTCTATTGCTCGGGGAAAATCCCTGTAATTGTTGTTGGCGGAGCTCATGATTCTGCGCTCGCCGCTGAACCAGATCGGTGCAAGAGGCGTCAGCTTCTGGTGCACGGCCAGAAGAACAAGAGTTCCTGACTTGTCCAGAATCGCTACAGGTGTTTCTCCCTCCGGAGATTTTGCTATTCCTGATACTTCGTGACCCAACACCATGTTAGGTGGTGACGGGACGTGTCTACCGAGTGTGTGCAGGCTCCACGGGTTCTCTCCCGAAAAGTAGCGTACGTCGCTCCCGCATATCCCGCAGGCTTGCATCCGCACGCGTACAGTAGGCCCTTGAATCGGTGGAATGGGGATCTTTTTCACCGAAATGGATCCGGGTCTTTCCAGGATGACGGCGAGGGATGTGTCCATACAGCAACTACCTGATTTTATCCAGGAGGCTCGACACCCTCCAGTAGCTGTCATGAACGGCTTCGAAGATCTTACCCACCAGATGGGCGTCCCCGATGGGAAGGTAGTTGATTCCGTAGTGCCAATGATGAGGATCGAGGCGGGAACACAGCGTGGTATTGCTGCTTGCCCCCAACGCCACAATAATCAGATCAGCGGCCAAGGGCATGCTATGCCGATCGGTGACGACTCCCCCCGGCTCCAGTCGCAAAAAGCGGGTCTCTGTTTGGATCATGATATCCGTGTCTGCCAGCAGGCGCTTCAGAGAGATCGCCGATACGGGTTCCAGATCCTGAAGGATGCAGGAGGCCTGCTCAATCACCGTAATCTGGATAGCGGGGGCGTGGAGGGCGAGGGCCGCCTCGCATCCTGAGGAACCACCGCCGAGGATGATGGCTCGCCGGGAAGATCGATATTTCTCGAGATCGAGGAGCAAGTCCCGGACCGGAAGTACGGGATAGGGTAAGCCTGGAGGAATCTGCGGCATAACAGGCTGGGAACCGGTCGCGTCAAAAAAAACATCCGGACTTTCCTTTGCCAGCAGATCGATTTCCATGGGTGCTTCCAACATGACTTCCGCTTTCGCGCCGGTGATCCGGTGGAGCAAATAATCCAGAAATAAAGGGACGTCTTTTTTAAAGGACTCCGTTCGTGCGGTATTAAGTAGCCCCCCCAGTTGTTTTTGTCGCTCGAACAGCCGCACAAAAAAGCCCAATTCAGCAGCCCGTAGAGCTGCGATGATCCCCGCCGGACCACCGCCGGCGATCAGAACTTTTTTTCCTGCTGTAGACCTTTGTTGGCGGCTGAGAGAAGGAATGTAGATTTCGTAACCCAGCAGTGGATTTACGGCGCAGCGGATCGTTTTTCCTTCTCTCACTCTTCCCAGGCATCCCTGGTTACAGCGGATGCAGGGGCAGACTTCCTTAAGGGATCCGCGAAGGACTTTCAACGGAAGCTGCGGATCCGCCAGGAGCGCCCGGCCCAATCCTATCAGATCCGCCGCACCTTCGGCTAGCAGCTTTTCGGCGAGCATTGGTTCATTTACGGATCCCGTGAGGACTACGGGAATGTCGCAACTCCTCCTGATAGCCGCGGCAACGTCCTTCAAGATCGCCCTAGGCTGATAGATTGGCTGGATCGTATAGTCGTTGCTCTCGCTCGTCCCGGCCGAAGTGTGGATGTAGTCTATCCTGTTGGGGGGGAGCATTTGAGCGATACGAAGAACCTCCTCCGCATCCAAACCTCCTTCGACGAAGTCACCGCACCCGAGCCGCAAACCAACAATGGAGGAAGATGGTATTGTTCTATCAATCTCTTCGATTGTCTGCAGCAGAAACAGCTCTCGACGCTTTCCGTACTCATCGTGGCGTCGGTTGGTGTACGGTGAGAGGAACTCATTGATCAGGTATCCGTTGCCGGCATGGATCTCCACACCGTCGAATCCGGCGGTCAGTGCCCGGCGAGCCGCGGCGGCAAAAGCCAGGATGATTGCCGCGATTTCCTTCTTGCTCAACACGTGGCAGTCCCGAGTAGGGCCGTCAGGAATGCGGGAGGGAGCTACGGGAACGCAGGTGTTGGCCTGGAAGCTGGTCTGCCTGCCCGCATGACCGATCTGAGCGATCGCCAGAGCCCCGGCATTCTTGATCCGGTCGCTGAGACTGCTCAATCCGGGAAGAAAGCGGTCGTGGTGGATGGCAGGCTGAACGACCGTGAATTTGCTGGCGATGTCATCCACGTGGAAAGTCTCCGTCACCAAAGCCGCGGCGCCTCCGGAGGCCATATTAGCGTAGTGGGCCAGCATTTGCGGGCTAATGCTCCCGTCAGTACCGGCCAGGCGAGTGCTTACCGGGGCGAAAACGATGCGGTTTTTCAGTAGCTGCTCCTTGAGCATCAGTGGTCGGAAAAGATTGGGCAAGTGGGGTGTAACAACGGCCATGATCACGTTACTATGTTACGGGGCTAAAACTTCAGCGCCCCGGCGGATAAACCCTGCACCAGGTACCGCTGTGCAAAAAGCACGAAGAGGATCCCAGGAAGTGCGGCGATGGTGCCGCCGGCACAGATCTGATTCCAGCTTACGAAGATGTCGCCGATGGCGTCGAAGCAGCCCACCGTGACCGGTTGGGCCCTGGAGGTGGAGGTGAATACGAAAGCGTAAATGAACTCGTTCCAGGTCCAGAGAAAGGAGATGATGGCCGAGGAGGCGATCCCGGTAGCGCTTACTGGCAGCACGATGCGCAGCAGCACTCCGGTGCGAGAGCAGCCGTCCACGATCCCCGCATCCACCAGATCCCGTGGAAAGCCGTCGAAGAAGCTCTTCATGATCAGCACGGCAAAGGGGTAGGTCAGGTAGATGTTGGCCAGGATCATGCTCAGCAGCCGATCCTGCAGCCCAAGGTTGGCCACGACAATATAGAAGGGCAGCAGCAGGGAGAGGGGTGGGATGATGCGGGTAAAGACGAGGAAGTACAGAACCGCGTTGGCGCCCTTGAAGCGGTAGAGGCTCAGCCCGTAGGCGGCAAACATGCCGAATACGGTTACAATGAAGGTTGTGGAGAGGGTTACGATAATCGAGTTGCGCACATAATGGGCAAAAGGATAATACTCGAAAAGAAGCTTGAAGGGCTCGAGAGTCGGATGCTTTGGAAAATATATAGGCGGGAAGACGTAGGTTTCCATGTCCGGCTTGAATCCGGTTGTCACGGTCCAATAGATCGGTCCCATCGCCAGTAAAAGAATGACGATGATCAGGATGTAGGCGGTGATTTTGCTTTCAAATATTCGGTCGAACATCGGTCTACCTCCTGGCAAGGGAGAGCATCACCATGGAGATGACGGTGGTGATGCCGAACAGTACCATACCCGCGGCGGCCATGACCCCGAAGTTCAGGGTCTTGATCAGCTGATCGTAGATGAAGTAGCCGAACACGTAGGTGGATCGTCCCGGCCCCCCGGCGGTCAGGGGAATGATGATGTCGATGGTGCGGAAGGAGAACATGATGGTGATCATCAGACCTACGAACATGGGCCCTCGTATCAGGGGCAGGCTGACGTACCCGAAGCGGCCCAGAGCTCCCGCACCGTCGATCTTGGCCGCATCGTACAGCTCCCGCTCGATGCTGAGCAAGGCGGCCAGCAGGATGATGCCCATGAAAGGAATCCGCGTCCAACTATCGGCGACGATTATTCCGACCATGGCCAGGTTTGTATTGCTGTATATGCTCACCGGTGAGCTGATCAACCTCATCTTCATCAGCAGGTCGCTCAGTACTCCGAAGTCCGGACTGAAAATCCACTTCCAGATGATCCCCGAAACAATGGGCGGAACGGCCCACGGAATGATCATCAAGGAACGGAAGGTAGCGGAACCTGTTTTGATGCCCGCCAAGGCCAGAGCCAGGAGAAGCCCGCCGATGTAGGTGAGCCCAGTCGTCCCTGCGCTGAAGATTGCCGCGTTCTTCAAGCTGATCCACAACAGCCGATCGGCAAACAACCTCCTGTAGTTTTTCAGGCCGCTGAAAACAATGGGTGACAGATTGTCGTAGCGCAGGAAGCTGGTCAGTACCAGCAGGCCGGCTGGAAAGACCACCCAAAAAACAACGATCAACAGTCCCGGGACGTTGAGCAGAAAGCCATAGGTTTTATCTGACACCTTCACCCTGTCCTCCTACTGCACTGGAGAATCCATGCTTCTTGAGAGTGTACTAGAGTGAAAGGAGTCCTCCCGCCCTCTAGCGAGAGGACTCCTCGATACGCGCGAGGCAGTGAAGCCTACTCCGGCACGGCGTAGTCATCCAGTTGGGTCTGGAGCTCCTCCAGAGCGGGCAGAGGCTGCATCTTTCCGGTAACCACATTGGCGAAGTACTCCATCATGATGTCCGTCAGAGCCCGTCCGGCGGGCGGGAAAGTCTCCAACGTGGCGTTGGACATAGCTGCCTGCCGCTCTTTCGGCACCGGGATCTTTTGGGCCGCCGGGGTATCGTACACGGTCAGCACGGCGGCCTCATTGCCCTCATCGATCAGCTCGCGGTAACTGGCCTCAAAGCTGCGCATGAAGTCCAGGAAGAGCATGCCCGCCGCCTTCTGTCTGTCGTTGATGAAACGGTTGATCATGAGGCCGTCGATGTCGAAGTACGAGGCCTTCATGGTGTCGGGTTTCGAGGCGTCCCACTTGGGAGGGGGAGCCACCGCCCAATCACCCTGGATCGCCGGTGCATTGGCCGGATTCTGGAAGCGGTTGGCATCCACCGTGTGGGACATGACCATGGCAGCCTTTCCCACGCCAAACATGTTGGAAGCGCTCATCCAGTCGTACTCGAGTACCGAGGGAGGTGAGCACTTATCCACCAGGACCATGTCGGAGAGCAGTTTCCAGGCATTCCGTCCTTCCGGTGAGTTCACCACCAGGCGCTGGCGCTTCGTATCGACGATTCTCCCCCCCTGAGAGTAGACCATGTCCCTGAAGTTGTAGATGATGTCCATCTCACCGCCGGCGGAGAAGACGTAACCCCACATGTCGGGTTTGGTTGACTTCTTGGCGATCTCCCGCAGCTCCTGCCAGGTCTCCGGCGGTTTGGGCACCAGCGAAGGCCGGTAGTAGAGCATCATGGTCTTGGTCTGGCCGATGGAGCCGTAGATGTGCCCATCCGGGGCGGTCAATCCGGCTTTCAACGGGCCGGCGTAGTACTTCCAGACGTTGGGGTCATTCCAAATGGCGTCAATCGGGTGCAGCCAGCCACCGCCTACCATCTGGGCATAGGTAGTGGG
The DNA here is from genome assembly GCA_020353535.1 of Spirochaetaceae bacterium. Classification (GTDB taxonomy): domain Bacteria; phylum Spirochaetota; class Spirochaetia; order SZUA-6; family DRHE01; genus JAFGQJ01. The sequence goes on from CP070696.1 coordinate 3,389,014, forward strand.
GTGATCGTAGCAGAGCACATCCACCGAGTCGCTCCTGGCCGAGAAGATGGAAATGGTTTTGGCCACGATCGGGGCTTCGGCCCAGCCTAGCAATTCCACCTCGACACCGGTCAGTTCACCAAACCTCTTGGCATTGGCTACGGTTGCCGGGTCGTGCTGAAGGGCTCCGAAGTTGGAAACCTTGATCTTTCGGACTCCGGCCACGGCTTCTTTCCAGCCGTCTGGCAGGATGTAGCTTTCACCGCTGATGCGCTCGTTGATCGGTTTGGGGCTGTTCCATTGAATCAGCTCGTAGGCTGGTACTGCCGGAGCTTCCTCCGCCGTCGGCGGGGGTTCTTTGGCTCCGCCGGCCCCCAGACTGAGTGTTAAGGCCAGCAAAACCACTAAACTGACTAACCACTTTTTCATAGGTACCTCCTTACATAGTGGTTCGGAACAATAAAAATTCTAAGACAGCGCTGTCGTGCTGTCAACGAAAACCGTTGTTGTTCATATGCCTCTCCTTTCTCCGGCCGTTATTTATTCCGGACCTTTTATTCCAGGGATTGGAACAGTCTGCCCTGCACGATGTGCCCCTTGCTGCGCTCCAGATGCTCTGCCAGCAGGTCCAGGCTTTCCGGTGAGTTCCCTGACAGTTTCTCCACGAAGCGCTTGTGATCTCGGAAGCTTTCACGGATATTAGGAGGCGTTCCAATCCGATAGATGAAGGTCATATTCAAGTGCAGATTCACCTCCCGGTAGAACTTTTTCAGATAGTCATTCCCGGCCAGATTGCACAATTCCGTGTGGAACAGGAGGTCCAAGTAGATGTAACGGTTCATGATATTACGAGTCGGTTCTTTTTCGATAATTTTCTTCATATCTGCAACGATGTTTTGCATCGGCTGCAATTCAGCATCCGCAATGGTGCGATAGATCAGTTTCGCTGCATGCAATTCAAGCACTTCCCGCATTACCACAGCATCGAGGATCGATTTCTTTGTCGGGATCGTGACAAAACAGTTACTCCGTGGCTTGATTCGTACGACGTTCTCCATCTCCAGCTTCTTCAGCGCATCCCTTACCGGCATGGTGCTGACTTTCAGCTGCTCGGAGATTCCTTTGATATTCAGTCTCTCCCCGTATTTGATATTGCCGTCGATTATCTGGTTACAGAGATACTCGTACACTCTATCGCTTAAACTTGGATATTCGATTTCCATGACGTCTTTCTATGCTTGTTTTGCGTGGTATTTCTTACCCTTTAGGTCGTATCAGATATCCTGGAATACCTTCCTTGACACAATGGAAACAATCTATTAATATCTAATATATCAGTTTATCCTTTTCCCTGCAACATTCAAGCGGGGATATCGGCAACAAAACAATACAAACAGGAGGTAGTCATGAAAACAGTTGGAAGAAGCACCCTGCTGCTGGTTGCGGTGTTTCTGGCCTGCGGGCTGACCGCACCCGTATGGGCCGCCGGTCAGAAGGAAGCAGCTGCGGGTCCGGTAACCCTGGTATTCTCGGACTGGCACATGGCCGAGCCGCACTGGGAGAAAGCACTGAGAGAGGCTTTTGCAATCTTCGCACAGGAAAATCCGACCATTAAAGTGCAGCTCGAGGTTGTCTCCTACGGAGAAAAGGAGACGAAATACGCCACGGAAATCGAAGCAAAAGCCGGCCCGGACGTCTTTCATCTGCACGCCTATTCGATCCGCTCATTCATCGAGAAAGGTTACGCTCTGGACGTGACGCGCTTCGTCAATGCCGAAGGAGCGGGATTCGCCGATGCCTGGTATCCCCAGACCATGGCGCTGATGAAAAAGGATAATAAGTACTTCGCCATGCCGGGAGATTTCATGTCCATGGTGTTGTTCTACAACAAGAACCTGTACAGAGAAGCGGGCCTGGATCCGGCCGCCGCCCCCAAGACCTGGGACCAGTTTCTCAGCTACGCGAAAAAGCTGACCCGGGACCGTAACAACGACGGTAAAGTCGATACCTGGGGCTTCGGCACCATCGGCGCCATCGATCCCGGTTTCGAGTTGAGAGTAACCCCGATTCTCTTCAGTCACGACGCGGACTACCTGACCGAGGGGAACAAGTGCTCCGCTCTCTCTACTGCGGCCGCAAAGGAAGCCTCCCGCTTCTTTGCCTCTCTGGTGACCGAGCACAAGGTTGTCCCGCCGGGGGTGACAGCTCAAAATCCGGGTACCGTTCGGCAGCAGATGGCTAACGAGCAGATCGCCATGCTTCTTGGTTCGGGTTGGACACCGCCAATCGTGGACGGGAACAATCCCGCCCTAAAAGCCCTGGAGGTTCTCGAAGCAGCCCCTGTTCCGGTTAAAGCAGGCATATCACCCAAGTTCACAACCACAGCCTGGCTGAGCGCCTGGCTGGTCAACCCCCATACCAAACATCCAGAGGAATCCTGGAAGGTGGTGAAGTTCACCAACAGCAAGCGCATGGAGGAGAAGTGGTTCGACGATGCCCGGGTGCTCTCCGCCCGTAAGGATGTCTCCGGTCAGTACGGGCCGCTTCTGGGCGACAAGTTTGCCAAGGTGATCGCCTCAGAGCTGACCAAGGCCAAGTTCGTTCCCCAAATCAAGGAATGGCCTCAGATCATAGAGGCCGTAAACACCGCTGCCCAGGAGGCTTTCACGGGCGCCAAAAGTCCGGATCAAGCCTTGAAAGGTGCCCACGATCGGATCAATGATATCCTCAAGGTTTATCGCAGCGGTGGAGAAACGTGCCCCCAATTCTAAACAGTTATTGAAGGTTTACCTGCAGGGAGAGAGCCGCTCTCTCCCTGCTTTTTTTGGACAAATCTAGGAACACAGAGCTATATCCTATGTCCGCAACTAAAGCTCAAAAGGCAAAGCCGTCGACTTTTCTGAATCGAAATGCTCTGCGGGGCTACCTGTTCATCCTGCCCTGTCTCTTGCTCTTGCTCCTGGTGTTGGGATTTCCCATGGCCGTCGCCGTGGCCAACAGCTTTTCCCCCCTTTGGTCTGCGGAAAAGACCTTCACTCTGGACAACTATATCAATTTGGCTAAAGACGTTCTGTTTTGGAATGCACTGAAGGTAACCGGGATCTTCGTGAGCACAACCGTAGGGCTGCATCTGGTCATCGGATTCGCAGTCGCTCTAGCCTTGAACGCGGCTATAAAGGCCAGGAGGTTTTTCAGGCTGATCGCCATTCTTCCCTGGACCGTACCCGACGTTATATCGGGGCTGATTTGGCGCTTCATGTACAATCCTACATCAGGAATCCTGAACGATGTCTTGATGCGCTTCGGCCTTGCCGGCGATTACATCGAATGGTTAGCCCAACCGGGCCTGGCCCTTCCCAGTGTGGTTTTGGCCGATGTCTGGCGAGGATACCCCTTCGTCATGGTCATTCTGCTAGCGGGGCTGCAGGCCATCCCCAAGGAGCTCTACGAAGCAGCCCGGGTGGACGGAGCCACTCGGGTGCAGGAGTTTCTCCATATCACCATTCCGGGACTGCTTCGCATCACCCTGATTGCCCTAGCCCTGGATACGATCTGGCAGATCCGGCGTTTCGGTCTGGTCTACAATATGACCCTGGGCGGGCCGGGGCATGTGACCGAGATCCTATCCCTTTACGTGTACAAACATTACTTCAAGTACTTCAACTTCGAATACGCCTCGGCCATTGCCGTGGTCATGGCGGTGCTCATGCTGGCGATCAGTTACCCCTATATTCGTACCGTTACCCGGAGGGCTTAATGAGGATAGGCGGGAAATCGCGCACCGTTGGACCGTACCTCGTTATTGCTTTTGTCTGCATTTTCAATATGGTTCCTTTCTTGTGGATGGTTTCCACGTCCTTTAAAACTTACGAGGAGGCGCACAGGATACCGCCGTCGTATCTGCCTCAGAATCCAACAGGCGAAAGCTATACCCAGATCTTCGTTTGGACGAACTTCCCCCGCTACTACCTGAACAGCACTATAATTTCTCTTGGCACCGCGCTGCTGTCCACTTTCGTTGGCGCGCTGGCTGGTTATGGCTTCTCCAGGTTCAAGTTTCCCGGAAGGTCAGTTTGGATAGGGGTGATTATCGCTACTCAGATGCTTCCCGGTGTTCTTCTGGTGGGACCGTACTTCAAGATGCTTGCGGCGATACGGCTGTACAACACCTATCCGGGTTTGATCCTCGCCTTTACTACCATAACCCTGCCGTTCAGCACCTGGATGATGAAGGGCTTTATCGACACCGTTCCTGAGGAGCTGGACCAGGCAGCCCTGGTAGACGGCTGCAGCACCCTGGGTGGATTCTGGCGGGTTATCCTTCCGGTCATCGCACCGGGCATGGTGGCTACCATGATCTTCGCTTTCCTGCTTGCCTGGGGTGACCTGTTGTGGGTGCTGGTTCTCACCAGCGGTGACAACATGGCCACGGTGACTCTGGGATTGAGCAGACTGGTGACACAGTTTCGCATCATCTGGCCCCAGCTCATGGCCGGCTCCGTCATCGGAGCGATGCCACCCCTTGTGTTGTACCTGATCCTCCAGAACTACCTGGTCAAGGGTCTCACGGCAGGGGCGGTAAAGGAATGAGAGTTGAGTGCCGTAGGGAGGGAATGTCGATGTCTAAGGAAAAGGAAGGCCCTATGAGTTTGAAGGGAAAAACAGCGATCGTAACCGGAGCGGCTCGGGGTATCGGCCGGGCCATCGCGCTGGCGCTTTCCCGGCGAAGCTGCCAGGTCGTCCTGGTGGATATTCACCCTCCAATCCAAACCGCAGAGCTGGTCCAAAAGGAGGGGGGCCAGTGTATGGAAGCTGCTGTTGATGTCTCAGACTATTCGGCGGTCAAAAAGGCGGTCGAGGAGGCAGTAGCTAAGTTCGATCGGATCGATATCCTGGTCAACAACGCCGCTATCATCCACCGAGGGACTTTTCTGGATCTCAAACCTGAAGACTGGCGGAGTGTTCTTGATGTGAATCTAGGCGGAACCTTCAACTGCTGCCATACCGTGGTGCCTTTAATGATCAGTCAGGGCGGCGGAAGAATCATAAACATAACCTCAATAGCCGGGAAAATGGGTGATATTACTGCTTCTCCTGCTTATGGAACATCAAAAGGGGCAATAAATACTTTCACAAAATCTCTGGCCCGCCAGCTCGCCTCTTATAATATCACCGTCAACGCGATTGCTCCGCATGCGATCGAAACCGATATGTCTGCCCAGTGGTCTGAGGAAAAGCGGCAGGAAGTTATAAACTCCATTCCCTTGAAAAGACTAGGGAAACCCGAAGAAGTTGCGGAAGCCGTGTTGTTTCTGGTGAGTGATGGAGCCTCATTCATAACGGGTGAAATCCTGGATATGAACGGTGGATATTTGATGGACTAATCCCCCCGCATTCGCTGTACTCCCGTTTTGGTTTCTGTGAGCCGGTGAGGCTTGTCGTGCGGTTGCGGAAGGATGCGATCCGTGGCCGGCGCTGGAGCGTGTTTGCCCGGTATTTTCTATTGACAGCAGACGTCTTACGTCATATAGTTTAAATAGTTTTTCAATCTCGCATGCACCGGAGGGGGGAGCTTTTTGTTTGTTCAGGAAGAAATACAGGAGAAGAAGAGAAGGATTCGCGCCCTCCTGGAAGAGCTGAAACTCAATGGTATCTATTTGAAGAGACAGTCCAACTTTTCCTGGCTCACCGGCGGCGGGTCAAACGTTGTAGGCATTACCGTGGAGCTGGGTGTGGCGGGATTGCTGATCACATCGGATAGCGAGGCAGTGATTTGCAGCAATATAGAAGCCCAAAGAATGGAGAAAGAAGAGAAACTCGAAGAGCAGGGCTACAAAATCTACAACTTCCTCTGGTACGAGGACCGCGAGGCAGAGATTGTCCGCGAACTTGCCGGGGGTATCAAACTAGGCGCCGATTATGGCTTTCCGGAAGCTGAAGATATCTCCGGGAAAATCAATGCTTTGCGTTATTCTCTGACTCCCTGGGAGGTGGAGCGCTACAGGGAGATCGGGCACCTAACCTCTGTTGCCATCGAGCAGACCGCTCAGGAAATCAAACCCGGTGACAAGGAGTGTGCCGTCATCGGGCGACTGGCTGAGCGGTTGTGGGAACATCGCCTGGACTATGTTACCACCTTCTGCGCCGCAGATGAGAGGATCGCGGAGTTCCGCCACCCCATCGCCACGGAAAAGAAAATCGGGAAGCGGGCCATGCTCTGCGTGAATTCCCGCCGTCAGGGGCTGATCGTCTCTCTGACCCGCTTCGTGCAATTCGGTCCCGTGCCTGAGGAGATCCGCAGAAAGTATGATGCCAATGTGCTCATCGACTGCATCCTTATGGCTCACACCGTTCCGGGAAAGCCGGTGGTGGAAGCCTTCCGCAAGGGAGTTGCAGCCTACCAACAAGCCGGGTATCCGGAGGAGTATAAGCTCCACCATCAGGGTGGAGCGATCGGCTACGTTGGAAGGGACTACAAGGTGAACTTCCAAACCAAGGAAATCGTCCGCGAAAACCAGGCTTTTGCCTGGAATCCCTCCATATCCGGATCGAAGAGCGAAGATACCATGATCGCTACCTCTGAAGGTCCGCTTCTTCTGTCCAAGCCGGTGCTCTTCCCGGATTTGAAGGTGGAGGTTGGGGGAATTGAGTTTTCAAGACCTGATATTCTCAGGCTTTGATGTGGTTTCAAAAAATCTTAAAATAAAGGAGAGGCAGCAAATGAAAAAAACGATTATCCTACTGCTCGTGCTCTCTCTGTTGTGCACAGGCGGAGTCCTCTTCGCTGAAGCACAGAGGGAGGAAGTGTACCCGTCTCGAGAGATCGAGCTGATGGTTCCGTGGAGTGTCGGTGGCTCTACGGATATCGTGTTCAGGACCTTCCAGATGGTACTGCCGAAATATCTCAAGGCTCCGGTGATTGTCGTGAACCGGCCTGGCGGCGGAGCAGTACCGGGCTACACCGAGGCGATGGGTAAGAAACCGGACGGCTACTATTACCTAGCCTGGGCTACACCCTCGATTACCAAGGTCCACATGAGCAAGTGTCCTTACGACTCCTTCACCTTCGAACCGGTGATCAATCTGGTGAGCGCTCCCTGCTGGGTTCTCGTGCCGGCCAGCTCACCTTATCAAACGCTGAAGGATTTACTGGACGATGCACGAAGGCGGCCGGGACAGGTCAACATGGGCAACGCCGGCGCAGGGGGCGGCACCCATATGATCATTCTGGCCTTCGAAAAGGCTGCCGGAGTCAAGTTTAACCACGTCCCCCACGCCGGGGGCGGGCCCACGGTAGTCGCAGCCGTGGGAGCACACGTGGATGCCATCAATGTCAGTCCGCCTGAAGGGGTGCCACAACTGGAGGGGGGACAACTACGCTGCCTGGCTGTGTTCTCTACGGAGAGGCTCGAGGCCTTCCCCGACTATCCGACCGCCATCGAGCAGGGGGTGGATTTCAGCCTGGGCCAATGGCGGGGTATTGCGGCTGTCAAGGGAACCGACCCGATCCAGATCAAGGTTGTTCACGACGCCTTCAAAGCCTGCATGGAAGACGAAGATTTCAAAGTCCTGGCCAACAAGGCCGGGATCTTGCTGGACTACAAGGGAACCAGCGAGTTCAAGCAGTGGGTTGTCGAGCAGGACAAGCTCTATGAGGAGATCGTCAAGAGCAACAAGCTGGGGGACCGCTACCAGTACTGACCGGACCCCGCGAACCGTAGTACACTGATTCTTAAAAAACAGCTGCGGGCGCTGAGTTGCCGCTCTTATGGTGCCTGTGCCTGCAGCTGTTATGCTCATTACAAGGAAAACGGCATGCTAGCTAGCGAGATCGTGTTCGGCGCCATTTTTATGCTTCTGTCGATATTCTTCTTTGCTATGACCTTCCGTTTCCCCGAGCTGACCATCGCCCTCTCCCCTACAGTATTTCCCCGTTTCGTAACAATTTGTTTGTTCGTTCTCTCATTACTGCTTTTGATTCAGGGGTTGCGCAAACAGATGACCGGCCGTGAAGAAAAGTCGAAAATGAAGCTCGATCGGGCCTACCTGTTTCGTTTTATCTTGATCGCCGTCATCGGTTTCCTCTATACCCGCATCATACGCTACACAGGCTACCTCGTGGCCACGCCTCTGTTTATTGCAGCAAACATGTTCACATTCGAGGAAAAAAAATGGTACCGGATCGTTTTGGTCTCTATAATCACCACAGCGATACTGTACGGCGTATTCCGAATGATCTTTCGGGTGCCTCTACCCCGCTTCAACCTGTGGTAAGGGAAGGGTAAGTTCATGTTCGGACTGATGGAAGGGCTTTCCTACGTACTGAATCCCTCTCATTTTCCCTTCTTGTTCATAGGAGTGGCAGGAGGGATCGTAGTGGGAGCTCTCCCAGGTTTGACCGGGTCGGTGGGGATCATCCTGCTGCTCCCCTTTCTATATTACCTGGAACCGGCCACGTCGCTCATCATGCTTAGCGGCATGTTCTGCGGTGCAATCTATGGGGGGTCGATCTCGGCGATTCTGATTTCTACACCCGGAACGCCCTCGGCTGCAGCCACGGTGCTGGATGGCTACCCTTTGTCCGAGAAGGGCGAGGCGGGTAAGGCCATTGGGGTAGCCACCATCGCTTCCACCGTCGGGGGTGTCATCTCCACCCTGTGCATGATTTTCATCTCACCGCAATTGGCCCGGTTTGCCTTGAAGTTTGGTCCGGAGGAGTACTTCGCCCTCATGGTGTTCGGCCTCACAGTGATTGCCAGTGTTTCCGGTGCTTCTCTGGTAAAAGGCCTGATATCGGGATTCTTTGGTTTACTGATTGCCTCCATTGGAATAGACGAGCTAACCGGGTATGCCCGCTATTCCTTCGATATACCCAACTTGATGACCGGCTTTCCCATGCTGCCGGTACTAATCGGGCTGTTCGCCATCTCCCAGATTTTCATCGAGCTGGCCAATGTGGGAAAAGAGCTGAAACGCTACGATCAGAAGATCAAGGGAGTGCTACCCACCTGGCGGGAGTTTAAGCGTCTCATCACGGTGATCATCCCGGCTTCCTTTCTCGGTACCTTTATTGGCATCATCCCGGGAACAGGAGGGGCCATCGCTTCGTTCATGGCCTATAACGAGGCCAGGCGATTCTCCAAGGATCCCGATAGTTTTGGCAAAGGAAATCTCGCCGGGGTGGCTGCTCCGGAAGCCGCCAACAATGGTACCACCGGGGGAGCGATGGTGCCGCTGCTAACTCTGGGCATCCCGGGGGACGTCGTTACCGCGGTGATGCTGGGAGCCCTGCTTTTGATCGGCGTACGCCCCGGACCGTTGCTGTTCCAGCAGAATCCGCAGATCATCCGTGCTTTGTTTGTAGGTTTCATGCTGGCTCAGTTCCTCATTCTAGGCCTCGGCCTGGCCAGCGTAAAGGTGTTCCCAAGGATTCTGAAAGTACCGATCTCGATACTTTTCCCGGTGATCTTCGCGCTCTGTTTCTTGGGCTCCTTTTCCCTCAATAACAGCATCTACGACATGTTCGTAGCGTTGCTGTTCGGAGTAGTCGGCTACTTCATGCGTAAGTACGGGTTCGCAGCAGCCCCTATGATTCTAGGTGTCATTCTCGGTCCATTGGCTGAACGCGAATTGGGCAAAGCGTTGATCATGTCCCACGGGAATTGGACTACTCTGGTACAGTCTCCGATAGCATTGGTTTTCTACGGGATATCTGTTCTTTCTGTCACCTATTCGCTTTTGAGGATGAAACGTTTAAAACGAAAGAGGGGGTAAGGGTGCGCTGGCAATGGAGGATAGCCGGCGATTTCTATGCCTGTAGGCCGGCACATGTCATTCACCAGGTAAATGCTTTATTTATTCTTCCGTTTTAATCTTTTGCTGAGGGTTCGACGGTAACTCTTTTCCAGGTGCCGGCGCATAGCCGCATAAGCGCCTTCTCCGTCGCGACCTTTGATCGCGGTGAAAATGGCTCTGTGCTCCAGGAAGGCTTGTCGATGGTCTTCACTGGTCCGCGGCGCATCTCGATAGGTCTTGATAATCGCATCCATTATGATCGGTACAATACGCATGATGACCGGATTTTCCGTTGCTTCGGCAATACTGCGATGAAACTCGAGCTCCGTTGCCATTCCCACTTCATGGCGGTCGACGATATCTTCCATCTCTTCAATATACTTTCCGATTCGAAGGATGTCCTGCGGAGTTCCTCGCTCAGCAGCCAGGCGGGCCACTCCCGGCTCAATCAGGAGGCGCACCTCGATCAAGGCGAGATGCAGATCATTGTCGATCAGGAAATCCAAACCGAGTGGATCACTGGCGATACCCGGTGTCTCGGAAACGAAGGTTCCTTTTCCGCGCAGTATCTCAATGATATTCTGGGAGACCAGAGATTTGACTGCTTCTCGTATTGTCGGTCTGCTGACCCCGAAAAGCTCTGCAAGCTGCATTTCATTTGGCAGCTTGTTACCGGGTCTTAGCTTCTCTTTGCGGATCAGCTCCTTGATCCGATTTGCGACCTCATGGGATAAACGGCTCTGATTTTTTATCCTTCGGTACATGACAATCTTCAGTGTGTCCCTTCGTAGTCACGCACAGTATAACTCAAAGCACACAAATCTTCTATAAGAGGTATGACGACTGACAATGAACTCGTTCCTGATGCGGTCCATGAATTCAATTTTGGCAATGAATATTGTAGGAGTTCACGAGAATGATTACACTGGCCCTGCGAATTGTGGAAACAAGGCAGCAAAAGATCGCCATCCTCTTTCTCGCGGTGGGAGCCGTCTGCTTCGGTTTTTCCGGTGTCTTGATCAAACTATGCGAATTCCCGCCGACGGTGATCGCCTCGTTTCGCATGATCCTCGCCGGTCTGGCAGTAGCTCCTTTCTGCGTGGGTCAGCTGAAAACGCTCTTTCGGGAAAGAGGACTCCCGGGATTTCTCCTTTTGCTGATTCCCGGCCTCCTGCTGGGACTCCACTTCCAGGCCTGGATCATAGGACTCAAGCGCACCTATGTAGCCAGTGCCAGCTTCATCTTTTCCATCAATCCGGTGTTCTTCGCCCTTTTCGAACGATTTCTCTACAAAAAGCGGATACCTATATACGCCTATGCCTCCCTGGCCATGGTCTTGGGCGGAGCCTACTGGCTGTTTGCCTCCCGAGGCGGCCAATTGGGGCAGACGGGGGATTTTCTTTGCCTGTTATCCACTCTGCTGTTCGTAATCTACCTGCTGGTGTCCCGCAGGGTATCCGGAGATGTTCCCCACCTGCTGTACATCCAC
>CP070696.1:3400376-3515722 GCA_020353535.1 Spirochaetaceae bacterium
AATCACTACAAGTCCCCCCGAAAACAATACACGTCACGCAGAGCATCGTTTTCAAAATAGAAGCGAACCTGAACCGGGTAACCCCGGTCCTCTATGTGAAATGCAAGAAAATCCTCGGACTCCAAGATAGGTCGGCCCATCGTTTCCGTGACCCGCCGCCGGGAAACACCCATGGGCAGGGAGAACACCGTGCCGGTGAAGCGACCGTCTGCGCGCACCTGCCAGACTCGATTCTCATACCAAAACAGGTACAGATGGTCGGAATAATAAAACACCACGTCATCCTGAGCGGGCTCCTTTCCCCGCACCACATAGAGCTCGGCAGGCGACCCCAGGCTCTGATAAGCTTCCTCCAAGGTCAGGCCGATCATGGCCGGCAGATCCAGCGTCTGTTGCGCCGATAGAGTGGCGCTCGGGATCGCAAAGCGGAGCAACAACAGCAGCACAGCGGGCAGAGAGGTTGGAAGTCTTTTTAAGTAAACCATCCCACGCATTATAGGACGAGCTTTTTTTTCTTTTCAATCCCCGCCAAATCCGCTATAGTCCATCACCATGATAGCTACGCTGGTCAACTGCGCGACGGTAATCATCGGATCCCTGCTCGGCTTGATCCTGCACACGAAAATCAACGAATCCTTCAAACGGGTTGTGTACGTGGGGGCGGGGATGATCTCGCTGATCCTGGGCATCAGAATGGGGTTGAAAACCACCGAAATCGTGTTCATGGCCCTGGCCCTGATCCTGGGCGGAATCCTGGGGGAATGGTGGAACGTGGAGGGTGGAATCCTCCGCTTCGGTGAGTTTCTGAAGAAGCGCTTCGCGAAAAAAGAGTCGGGAAAAGATTTCGCCGGGGGATTTCTCAACGCCTCGGTGATCTTCTGCGTGGGCGCCATGACCCTGGTCGGCGCGTTCCAGGCCGGGGCCGAAGGCAAGTACGATCTGATCCTCACCAAGTCGGTCATGGACGGGTTCATGGCTATCATGCTGACCGCTGCCATGGGCATCGGTGTGGCTTTCAGCGCGATCACGATACTCGTGTACCAGGGGGGAATCACCCTGCTGGCCGGGGTGCTCAAGCCTCTCGTCAATGATCTGCTACTGGGCGAATTAGAAGCTGTGGGAGGCGTGCTGGTGATAATGATCGGACTCAACCTGCTGGGACTGAGCAAACTGAAGACGGCGAACTACATCCCGGCCTTGCTGATCACCATCGGCCTAGTCGCACTGAAGCCGTTTCTTCCCTTCCCCTTCGGTTGAAACCGTCTTGGGATTACCCGCCTCCACTCGAGACCTACACCCCTCCGGAAACGGAGGCTTTGCGACCGCATCAAGCCCAGCGCAGAAATCCCGGGACGTAGTGGTGAGCCAGAGCCGGGTGCTTAGGCAGCAGCCGCACCGTGTATCCCTGCCGCCCGGTTACACCACATTCGACCTGCACGCGATACTCCACGGTGGAGCGACCGTCGCTCTGGGGGATCATTTCCAGGCTGTGGGCTTTCTCGATCTCACCGGAGGAGGATATGGAGCCGAAGTACAGTTCCACCCTCACCTCTTGGGATGAAAGCCCCCCCAGGTTGATCCGCGCGGAAACCTCGATGTTGTCTCCGATCTTGTACATGGTCTCGGCCGGAGCCGAGAGACTCTCCACCTTCACCTGTGCCCAGAACTTCTTCAAGCGCTGCAAATAGGCGGACAGTTGTCTGGCCGAGGCGTAATCATCGGCGGCAAACGCCCGGGCTTTCTCCAGAGCGGGGAGGTAGAATTTTTCGGAATACTCGATGAGCATACGGTGGCTGTTCATCTCCTTTCCCACCTGGGCCATAGACGCCTTCATGCGCTTGATCCACTGCCGGGGCAGGCCGTCGCGACCGCGGATGTAAAACTGGGGTATGATTTCCCGCTCGAGAAGATCGTATACCGCTTTGCTCTCTATCTCATCCTGAAGCTCCGAATCCTCATACTCCTCCCCGCTTCCGATGGCCCAGCCGCATTCGGGGCTGTAGATCTCGTCCCACCAGCCATCCAGGATCGAAAGATTGAGAACACCGTTCATGGCCGCCTTCATGCCGCTGGTGCCGCTGGCCTCCAGGGGCCGGCGCGGAGTATTCAGCCAGACATCGCTGCCTGAATTGAGGTAGCGGGCGATAGTCATGTCGTAGTCCTCGAGGAAAACGACCTGACTGCGTACTTGGGGATCCTGGGCAAAATGGATCAATTCCCGGATCAGCTCCTTCCCCTTCAGATCGTGGGGATGGGCTTTTCCGGCGAAGATCAGCTGGATCGGCCGTTCGCCGTCGGTCAGCAGCCGGATCAACCGCTCCGGATCTTGAAGCAGGAGGTTGGCGCGCTTGTAGGTGGCAAAGCGACGGGCAAAACTTATGGTGAGGGTGTAGGGCGACAGGACGTCTTCCGCCATCTGGATCTCCGCCTCGGGGAATCCCCGCCGCTGCAGCTGCTGACGCAGGCGGTGACGCACGAAGGCCACCAGCCGCTCCCGGCGGCGCTCGTGGGTGCGGAACAGCTCCTCATCGGAGATCCGGTCCATGTGCTCCCAGACCGAGAAGTCCGCGGGATTCTCCTGGAACTGGGGCCCCAGGTAGCGATCGAGCAGGTCGATCATGTTGTGGGAGATCCAGGTGCGGGGGTGCACACCGTTGGTGATGCTGATAACCGGCACTTCCACAATGGGCAGATCCGGCCATAGATTCCGCCACATCTGCCGGCTCGTCTGTCCATGAAGCTTGCTCACTCCATTGGCATGGGCCGCGAGCTTTAAGGCCAGCACGGTCATGCAGAAACTCTCCTGATCGTTGTCCGCATTCTCCCGCCCCAGACCGAGGAACTCCTTCCAGGACAATCCAAGCTGTTCGGCAAAACCCTTGAAGTATCGGGCTACCAGCTCCACGGAAAAACGTTCGTTCCCCGCCGGCACGGGCGTGTGGGTGGTGAAGATGTTCGTAGGCCAGATCGCCTGGTGGGCTTCCGAAAAGCTCATTCCCATGTCATGAATCAGCGTGCGAATACGTTCCAGACCCAAGAAGGCCGAATGCCCCTCGTTCATATGGGTCACCGCCGGATTAAGATCCAGTGCCCTTAGAGCGCGGACGCCGCCGACACCGAGGAGAATCTCCTGACGAATCCTCATATCCTCATCGCCGCCATATAGCGTCGCAGTAATCTCCCGATGCCTGGTCGTGTTCTCCTCGATGTTGCTGTCCAGAAGATACAGGGGAGTTTTGCCCACCCGAACCTCCCAAACCTGAGCGCAGACGATATCCGAGCCGAGATCTACTGTTATTTTCAGGGCCTCTCCCTGTTCGTTCCTGCATACCTGCACCGGCATGGTATACCAGTCATTTTCCGGGTAGAACTCCTGCTGAAAGCCGTCCGGATTCAGATACTGCTGGAAGTATCCCTGTCGGTACAGCAATCCGATCCCCACCAGCGGCAATCCCAGGTCCGAGGCGGTCTTCAGATGATCTCCGGACAGGACGCCCAGCCCACCGGAGTAGATGGGTAGACTCACGTCCAGCCCGTACTCCATAGAGAAGTAGGCGATTACATCCCGGCCGTCTTCCTTGTGCCAGCGTTCCCGCTGGAGATACTTCTGGTACTTTTCATAGACCGCATCCATGGCGGCCAGAAACGAGCTGTCCTGGGCGATCTCCTCCAGCCTGGCTTGGGAAACTCGACCGAGGGTGCGGGCCGGATTCTGCCTAGAGGTCAACCAAACATCGTAGTCAAGCCGCATGAACAGCTGGACCGCATCGAAGTTCCAGCTCAGCCAGAGATTGTTTGCCATCTCTTCCAGCGGCTTCAGTCGCTCGGGAATATTGGGCTTGACGATAAAAGAAACAGTCTGCATTCGCTTCTCCTCGGGTCATTCTACTGAACAGTCGGCCGGCTGAGCAATATGGCAAACGACGGGTATTCTGATTCAGCGGGTAAGCGACGATCCCGCGCCTACTGCGGATTCTGTTCCAATAACGAAAGGATGAGGGAAGATGGATGGTCGGGGGAGTGATAGACCCGGTGGATTGCGCTTCGAAAATCCTCCGTCCGGGCTTCGGGAATGCTGAGAAAGGCCTGGGGATTTCTGTCGATCAGTGGGAACCAGCTGCTCTGTAGCTGAACCATGATCCGATGTCCCTTCCCGAAGGTGTGGTGCCTGTCCAACAGACTGAAGGTTATGCGGGTCACCCGCCCGGGAATCATGGCCTGCGGCTCAGTGTAGCTGTTTCGGAACTTGCTGCGGATCACCTCCCCCGCCAGGAGCATCTGAAAACCGGCCATGGTCTGCTCGTCTTTCCCGGGCTCCGGTTCGCCCCCATCTCCCATAGTGCCGTCCGGACCAGAATCACCGTTCGAAGCATCTTCGGGATACACATCGATCAGCTTCACCACCCAGTCTGCATCCGTTCCCGTGGTGGAAACGTACAGATCGGCCGTGATCGGCCCGGCGATGCGCACCTCCTCCTCCAGCACTTCGCTCTGATAGACCAGCACATCGGATCGTTTGCCGGTAAAGCGCTGATCCTCCACCATCCACAGATGCCCCTGGATGGTACCCATTTCCGCGGTGTATGGCACCGGATTGCTCGGATCGCTGACAAAGGAATCGAATGACTCCGATGTGCTCACACGGTGTGGTCGGCGAAAGGAAAGACCCTGGTCAGGCTGAAGGTAGAGTCTGCGTTCTACGGCCTGTCGGGGCGGCCAGGATTCGTAGGAGCGCCAGAGGTTTGCTCCTGTTTCGAAAACAAGGACTTCCGGCAGATTCAGGCTCCCCTTGTCCTTCAGGTAGTAGTTGAAAAAGGGCAGCTCCACCTGCTCTCTATAATACGCCGCGGTAGTGGAATTAAAGCGAATCTTGCCCAGGCTTTCACCGGAGGAATAGGCCCAGCCGCCGTGGTTCCACGGGCCTACTACCAGAGAGTTCCGGTTCGCAGGGGTGGTACGCTCGATCGTACTATAGATACTCATAGGACCGTAGAAATCTTCCGCGTCGAACCAGCCCACGACGTTGAGCACGGGGATCTGGATGTTGTTCAGATCTTTGGGCACATTCTTGGCCTGCCAGTACTCGTCATAGGTCCAGTGCTCGATGAGCTCGTTCCACATAGGAATCCTTCCATGAAAGCAGCGGTTGTTAACATTGGCTATGGGTCCAAGATCCAGAAAGAAACGATAGCCGTCGGCGGTAGCGTAGTCATATTCGCCGGGTTCACTTTCCGTCGGACCCTCCCGGATCTGTGCGCACTGCCAGGTCCAGTCGAAGGCGTACATCAAACGAAAGGCTCCGTTGTGATAGTAGTCGTCTCCGATCCACTGATCCCCGGGACTCGCCTGAGGAGAGACGGCCAGAACAGCGGGATGTGGTTCGATCAAGGCCATTACGGCCAACCATCCTGGGTAGGAAATCCCCCACATTCCCACCCGGCCATTGTGACCGGAGATATTGGTTGTCAGCCACTCGACGGTATCGAAGGCGTCACTCGCCTCATCCGTATCCTGTGGAGCGGCTTTGTTTCGAATATACGGACGGTGATGCTCGAAAATCCCCTCGGAGCGAAACTTTCCCCGGATGTCCTGGTATACGAAGATGTACCTCTCCCGCCCGAATGAGGCGGATGGTCCCAGGGTGGATTTGTACAAATCCCCACCGTAGGTTCCGACGCCGTAGGGTGTGCGTTTGAGCAGGATCGGATACTCGTGCGAGAGATCCTTGGGTACGTAGACCTCGGTAAACAGGCGGATCCCATCCCGCATCGGCACCATATATTCGAATTTTGTATAGTGCTCTTTTACATAATACGTGCCCTGAGCGCTGAGGGGAATAGCACTGAACAGCAGCAGGAGCAGGAGGAACCAATGGATTCTCCTACGGAAGCCTGGAAGCAAACGCACCTCTCACCCTCAGTGGGTCAGGATCTGGCTCAGGAATTTTTTGGTTCGTTCCTCTCTGGGATTGAGGAAGAACTCCTCCGGTGTGTTGTGCTCCACAATATTGCCGTCATCGAAGAAGTAGATGCGGTCGGCTACCTGCTTGGCGAAACCCATTTCGTGGGTGACCACGATCATGGTTATACCGCTTTTCGCCAGTTCGACCATGACGTCTAACACCTCCTTGATCATCTCCGGGTCGAGGGCCGAGGTGGGCTCATCGAAGAGCATGATCTTGGGCTGCATGGCCAGAGCCCGGGCGATGGCCAGCCTCTGCTGCTGGCCCCCGGAAAGCTGCCCCGGATACTTCTGTGCCTGCTCGGGAATACCGACGCGTTTCAGGAGCTCGTCTGCGATCTTCACGGCTCGGTCTTTTGGCCAGCGGCGTACCCAGATCGGGGCCAGGGTCACGTTATCGATTACTTTCAGGTGGGGAAAGAGGTTGAACTGTTGAAACACCATGCCGATCTCCCGCTGGACGGCATGGATGTTGCGCAGGTCGTTTGTCAATTCGATCCCATCGACAATGATCGTCCCCTTCTGATGCTCCTCCAAACGGTTGATCGTGCGGATAAAGGTGGACTTGCCGCTGCCCGATGGTCCGCAAATCACGATCACCTCACCTTTTCGTATGTCCAGGTTTACGCCCCTCAGCACGTGGAAGGTCCCGAACCATTTGTGCACGTCCCGGCATTGGATGATCTGTTCCGCGGTATCTGATCGTCTCATATCTTCCTCGTTCTCTGACTTCATCGTTCCCCCACTCCCAGAGCTTTTTCCAGTCGCCTGCTGCCGTAGGACATCAGATAGCAGCAGATGAAAAACAGCACGGCGACGAAGAAATAGACCTCCTGATGAAGGCCGATAAACTGCCTCTGTCCGGTCACGGCTTTGGCAATCCCCAGCAGATCCAGCAAGCCGACGATGACCACGAGGGTGGTATCTTTGAACAATGCGGTGAACTGCCCGACGATAGCCGGAATCACGTTGCGCAGAGCCTGGGGTAGAATGATCAGGATCATCATCAGGGCTTTGTTCAAACCCATGGCTTGAGCCGCCTCGTATTGCCCCCGCGGCACGGCGGCCAGGCCCCCACGGACATTCTCCGCAGTGTAGGCGGAGCTGAACAGGGTTATCCCGACCAGTGCGCGCATGACCGTTGCCAGTCGGATCTGGGGGGGAAGGAATAGAGGCAGCATCAATTGGCTCATGAACAGCACGCTGATCAGGGGCACACCGCGGATCGTCTCGATATAGATCGTGCAGAGAATCTTGATCACCGGCAGTCTGCCGCGCCGGCCTAAAGCCATCAGCACGCCTATGGGGAAGGAGGCGCCGATGCCCACGATCGCCAGGACCAGGGTCAGCAGCAGCCCGCTCCACACCTCTGCGGAAACTCTGGGCATGAAGGGATTGTCCTCCCCGAACCCCCGCAGAAGGATCCCGATCACCGGGAAGCTGACGATCCAGGCCAGCACCAGCCAGCGCTTGATCGGTCGGTCCTTGATTTTCCTGAAGGCCCAGGTCAGTCCAGCCAATACAAGAACCAAGGCCAGGCTGGCTACGACTCGCCAGGCTTCGGCCGATGGGTAACGGCCGATCATGAATACCTTCAGATTGGTGGTCACGACCTCCCAGCGGGCGGAGCGGAAGGCCCAGCGAAAGATGGCCCGAAGTACGAAAATAACGAATGCCAGAGAAGCGACCGTGAGGAAGGCGTTGTACCAGGGACTGAACAGGTTTTTCCTCAACCAGCCTAACACCCCGACTTCGATCCGGGGCGGCATCTGCAGGTCGGACGGATCTGTCATACCTATCTCTCCACGATCTGCATACGCTTATTGACGATATTCATGATCAGGGAGATGGTCAGGCTGATGGCCAGATAGCTGCCCATGATCATGAAAAACACCTCCACCACCCGGCCGGACTGGTTGAGCATGGTCTGGCTGACCGCATACAGATCCAAAAAACCGATTGCAATAGCCAGGCTAGAGTTCTTTGTCAGGTTCAGGTATTGACTGATCAGAGGTGGAATGATCACCCGCAAAGCCTGGGGAAGAACGATCAGGCGCATGATTTGCCCGTTTGTGAAGCCCTGCGCTCGGGCTGCCTCGGTCTGCCCCTTAGCCACGGATTGGAGTCCCGCCCGTACCACCTCGGCAATGTAGGCACCCGTATAGATAACCAGTCCGAAAAGCAGGGCGATGAACTCCGAAGACAGGGTCACGCCCCCTTCCACCTTGTAAACACCTCCGGATCTTTGCAGCAACTCGGGTATGTCGAGCCAGAGCGGATTCCCCGGCACTATGAACCATCCGGACAGGGGAATCAGAATCAGACAGGCGAACACCCAAATGCCCCTGACGCTGGGCCGGCCGAGCCTGGCCTGCGTGCGCCGCCTTATCACAATCAACACGATCGCAGCGGCCAGGGCGGCGAGGATGAAGGGCCACCAGAGACCAAAAGCCTGGGCAAGCCTCGGCCAGGGTGCCACGATCCCTCGATTGCTCAGGAACGCCGGGCCCGGTAAAACGACAGCCTCCGAAAGTTTTGGCAGCTTCAAGATCACCGCGAAGTACAGGAAGAACAGCTGTACCAAAAGGGGTGTGTTGCGGATAACCTCTATGTAGACTCTGGCGATCTTGCTGACCAACCAGTTCCGCGACAATCTGGCGATACCGGTGAATAATCCCAGAAATGTTGCAAAAACAATGCCGATCACCGCCACTCTAACGGTATTGAGCACCCCGACCAGAAAAGCACGGGCGTAGGTATCGGTGGGTTCGAACTCGATCCCCTCGGCCAGATCGAAACTGGCCGCCTCATCCAGGAAACTGTAACTGAAGATCAAACCCCTCTGGCGGTAGTTGGAGATCCCCCACAGGATAAGGGCGATTACTGCCGCGAGAAATACAAACTGAACGAAAGCCCTCAATACCCGGATGTCTCGCCAGAAGGGTATCCTGCTTGTTTCGGATCCGGATCTCCTCACCATGTGCTCCCCAGGCGGACAGGCTTGGGCGAAGCTGCCATTTGACAGCACGATCGCAGCAAGCCTGAGCGCGGTGCGCCGAAACGCGGTGCGCCGAAACGCGCAAACCAACAAGATGCGGACGGCCCGATAGACCTTCGGGCCGTCCTGTTAATCTCTATTTCGAAACAATTGTCCCGATAGTTACCGGATAGCGCGAGGCTCTCCGAGAGACTAGCGCCAGGCCATCGGATACAGCAGTCCGCCGTCCTTCCACAAACGGTTGGGCCCGCGCGGGATGTTGATGCCAGCGGGTCCCAGGTGTCGATCGTAAACCTCGGCATAATTGCCGACCTGCTTGAGCACCTTGACCATGAAGTCTGCGGGCAGACCCAGGTTCTTGCCGGCCTCCCCCTCCACGCCCAACAGGCGCCGTATGGTCGGATCGTTTGAGCTGAGCATCTGGTCGACATTCTTCGAGTTGACACCGGATTCCTCGGCCTGCATCATACCCCAGCACACCCAGCGCACCACATCGTTCCACTGGTTGTCACCGTGAGCGGTCAGCGGTCCGAGGGGTTCTTTGGACATGGTCAGGTCCAGGATAACATGCTCATCCGGATTGGCCATGGCGGAACGAAGCGCCGCCAGCTGGGACTTATCGGAGGTCTCGGCATCGGCACGGCCTTCTTCATAGGCGGTGTTGGTATCCTGGGTGCTTTCAAA
The DNA here is from genome assembly GCA_020353535.1 of Spirochaetaceae bacterium. GTDB lineage: Bacteria > Spirochaetota > Spirochaetia > SZUA-6 > DRHE01 > JAFGQJ01. Next base: position 3,410,020 of record CP070696.1, read on the forward strand.
TAGAAGCGGAGTATAATCGATACCTCTGGAGCGGAAGGAATCCGCCAGGTTCATCTCCGTCGTCGTACCTGTGGTGGTGGCCACGGTGGCTCCCTCCATATCCTGGAAGCTCTTCCAGCCGGTCTCTTTACGCACCATCATTCCTTGACCGTCATAGAAGGTTACCACCGCCCAATCCAGCTCGTTGGCCGTATCCCGAGTCAGCGTCCAAGTTGTGTTCCGCAGAAGAACATCGATTTCCCCGGTCTGCAGCGCTGGCAGCCGTTCGGCCGCCGTCAGAGGGCGAAACTCGATCTTGGTGGCATCGCCAAAAACAGCAGCGGCGATTGCTTTGCCGAAATCCACGTCGAACCCTTCGAATTCGCCGCTCGGATTTATATAGCCGAAACCAGGCAGCTCGGCGTTACAGCCGACGATGACCTTGCCCCTGTCTTTGATCAACTGGAGCCGGCTCACCTTCTCGGCGGGCTGTTCTTTAGCCTCTTTCTCTGCCGGACCGCAAGCCCCGAGTATCAAGGCCAGAGCCACGGCAGCCAGAATAAACGCGTACCACTTGTTTCTCAATGCAGTACCTCCTTGATGATGTGTGGTACATAGCATAGGAGATGGCCGCCATCCGGTCAACATCAAAAATTCCAAGAAATTGCCCGCGATCTCGACAGATAACCGTCCTTTAACTACAATCGAACTGTAGTATGAGTGTCTGGACGCGGCGCTGCCTGCCTGAAAAGCGCGGTAACATCCTGTTTTGCCTCATCATCCTTCTCAGCAGCCTGCTGCTCGCCCAGTGCCAGACCGTTCCGGCCACCGGTGAAACCCGTCTGAGTATCATCTCGACCGTCGAGGAAATTCGAATCGGCCGGGAAGCGGACTCCCAGATTCGGACCACGATGGGGATTTACGATCACGAGGCGCTCCAGGATTATCTCGGGGTGCTGGGATTGAAGATGGCGAAAGTATCCGAACGCCCGGATCTGCCCTGGAGTTTCCGCGTTCTGGATGACGATGTGATCAACGCCTTCGCCGCGCCCGGAGGTTTCATCTATGTAACCAGAGGAATCCTGGCCCACTGCAACAGCGGTGCGGAACTGGCTGCAATCCTGGGCCATGAAATCGGGCACGTTACGGCCAAACATACGGTGATCAAACTCAGTCGCATGCAGCTGGTCCAGTTCGCCTTGGAGGCATTGGAGCAGGCTTCACCCGTGGGCGAGGATCTCGGGGCCCTTGCCGGTGTCGGCCTGCAGCTGCTGTTCCTGAAATTCAGCCGGGAGGATGAGCTCGAGGCGGACGAGCTCGGAGTGCGCTACCTGATCCGCATCGGTGAAAATCCCCGCAGGCTGATCGAGGTGATGGAAATGTTGGAACGGGTCTCCCGCGCTCGTGGCGGGGGAGACATCCCTCAATGGCTTTCCACCCACCCCTCCCCGGGAGATCGCCGGGTAAATCTGGCGGCGATCATCGAGCCCCTGGACGAATCTTCGTTCAATCCCGATGACCGGGAGAGCTATCTCCGGCGCCTGAACGGTCTGATGTACGGGAAAAATCCTCGGGAGGGATACGCGGAGGGTGGTCTCTTTGTCCATCCGGATTTGCGCTTTCAGGTACGTTTTCCTTCCGGGTGGGGGATCAGCAATCAGAAAACGGCGGTTTTTGGATCCAGTCCAGACGGTAAAGCGGCCATGCGTATCAATCAGGCCGATACTGACGATCTCGAGAAGGCGGTGCGTGGCTTCTTCGCCCCGTCCGAAATCGCCTGGGAGGGTACCCGGAGCATCGACGTCAACGGTAACCCGGGAGAGATCGGGGAGTTCGTTCTGCGCACGGATCAGGGATTGTTCGAAGGCGAAGCCCTTTTCGTGATCTACCGCGGCAGGATCTACCAGATCGTCGGCTATGGCGGCAACGCTGGCTGGAGGGCTCAGCGAGCGGTGATCCACGAGTCCTTGCTCTCCTTCGCCGAACTAACCGATCCGAAAGCTCTATCCGTGCAGCCTTTGCGCTTGGAAATCCTGAGCCTGCGCCGCAGCACGTCCCTCCGGGAGTACTACGAACAGCGAGGAAGCCCGATCGGTCTGGAGGAACTCGCCCTGCTCAACCGCATTGATCCGAATAGAGAGATAGGTCAGGGGCAACCGATCAAGTGGGTGGCGGCCGGACAGTAGTGATATCTACCCGTCTGTCACAGAATTTCTCGGAAACCCGGATTGAGCGGACAGCCCTTGGATTCCTGACGCACAACTTGGTTTCCCGACGCAAACGTGGAGGAGATACAGATGTCAGATCGCGATGCATCTCATAAAGCCTTGATCCAGGGATTGAAGCTGGGCTCCGGGATTCTTGAAGATTTCCTTGCCGGCATTCCCGAAGCCGCACTGCACCGCAAACGGCGAGAGGATTTTTGGAGCCTCTACGAGCATGTGGAACATCTGGCCATTACCCAGCTGATGCTCTACAAGCGGCTGGAGCGATTCGTCAAGGAGGAGCATCCCGAGTTCGTGCCCTACTTTCCCGACGAAAAAGAAGAGAAGAGGGAGAAGAAGATCAAACCGGTTGCCGAGATTCTCTCCAGCTACCGCCGCTGGCGGGACAAACAAGTTCAGCTGATCGAAAAAGCAGATAGTGCCCTCTGGGAAAAAACGGCAACTCATCCGGAGTACGAGCAGTACGGCTTCAAGATTCTGGTCCGCCACATCCTGCTCCACGACTCCTTTCATCTATACCGGATGGAGGAGCTGTGGCTGAGCCGGGATGAGTATCTGACGGAGTTGTAATAGCGTGCACTTCCTTCATGTCCCTGCGATCTGGCGACGTTTCCCGCAGCTGGTACCCGGACTGCTCGTGGTCGAAGGAATCCATCCCGACGCCGACAGCGGGGAGTTCATCGAAGCGTGGCACGACCGCGCTCGCAAACGCCTGGAAGATCAGTCGGAGGGGGAAATGCCGGAGGTAGCAGCCTGGCGGCGGGTATACTCCCAGATGGGCTTGAAACCGACCAAATACCGCTCGGCCTCTGAGGCACTGCTGCGGCGCTTCAAACGAGAAGGGGATCTGCCCAGGCTGCACCCCCTGGTGGATCTATGCAATGCCGTCTCACTGGCCTACGCCTTACCTGTGGCCGTGTTCGATCTGGATAAGGTCGCTCGCTTCATCGAAGTTCGCCCGGCCACCGGCGGCGAACAGTACCTTTCCTTTCAGGAGGAAATCGAACACCCCGAACCGGGGGAAATCATCTTCGCCGACGCTACGGACCACGCCCATGCGCGACGCTGGACATTCCGACAGAGCCGGCGTTCCGTTGTGGAATCCGGCACCACATGTGTCCTGATCGTCAGCGAGGGAGTGCACGAGCAGGCAGGCACGGATGTGGCCAACCTGTTGACTGAGTTAGGCACGGCGATCGGCTCCCTGTGGGTTGATCCGCAAAAGCGGGGAATCCTGAGCGCCCAAAATCCCAAACTCGACTTTAATCTTTCGGGAGATGATCGCTGAAGGGTTCCCATGGAGAGATCCAACAATGCCATGGACCAGCTGCAGCATCCCCTAGAGTTTGTTCATAAGTTCAATCTCTACAAGCTCTCCGGGCTTCTGATCAAGGATGACGATCTATCCTCCATCGCCCGTGTCTATGGAGTATCCCTGGAAGAACTGACACGGGTGGAGGGGGGATTTCAGCGTCACATCGACAAGTTGGCTGGGGAGCTGTCTGCAGCCATACCACCTCCGACCAGATCACCCGCAGACCCGGAAGTATCGATTCTGGCGATCGGGGATTCGATCACCAGCGATCGGGAGAGCTACCTGAAGATTCTCAACCGCTACTGGCAAAAGGATCCGAGCCGGAAGATGCTCGATTCGGCGGTTTCGGGGAATACAACGTCGGATCTGATCAAACGATTTCATTCCACGGTGCTGAATCAGGAATTCCAGTGGGCGGTGCTGTTCATCGGTACCAACGACAGCCTGCAGCTGAACGACGAGATCGGGATCTCGGTCCTGAGCCTCGAAGAGTACAAACGAAACATTCGCTTTATTACTAATACCCTGCTTGATAGGGGCAAGAAGCTCATCCAGATCACCATCCCGCCGGTGGATAACGCGCGCCTTCAGGGTTTTTTCACAGACGGCAGGTTTCTCTATACGGAGGAGCATATTGCACGGGTCAATGACTTTATCCGAGAATGGGCGAAGAAACAGGGATACCCTGTGGCTGACCTGGCCGCAGCGATCGCTGAGCAGGATGAAGATATGTTGGAGCCGGACGGGCTGCACCTCAACGGCCGGGCACAACGCCTGATCTGCGAACTGCTCCTCGATCTCATGCCCTGACCGGCGCTGCTCCCGTCAGCTCGGACCGGCGATCTCCAGCGTAGCTATACAATCGCTTTATGTTCACCCACAGAGATGGAGAGATCACGAGCGGACAGAACGAATACAGCAGGATTACTTCGTGCACCCAGCAGCCATAAATTGATCGTCCAAGATGATCACCTCCCGACCGAGTGGGCCTTGGCCAGATAGCTCCCGATCCTGAAGTATCGTCGGTTGACCGGCTCATAGATGATCGGCTTCAGCGTTTCCATAGTCGGGGCACCGTTCTCCGGAAGCACGGATTCGTCGGCTTTGACGTCCAGGATCTCCCCGACAAACAGGGTATGCAGCCCGATTTCGAGGGTGTGCAGGACTCTGCACTCCAGAACGAGGGGAAACTCCGCGATGTAGGGAGCGTCCACCAGCTCGCTGTCCACAGGTGTGAGGCCGGACTTCTCGAATTTATTTTCATTTCTTCCGGAGGCGATGCCGAAATAATCGGCCTCCCTGACCTGCTCTTCCGAGGGTATGTTGACGGTGAAAGCCCGGCGGCTCAGGATATTCCCGTAGCTGTAGGTAGCCTTGCGTAGCGATACCGACACGCAGGGAGGTTGAGAGCAGCAAATGCCGCCCCAGGCCACGGCCATCACATTGGGCTTCTTTTCGCCGTCGTAGGAGCCCACGATCAAGACGGGTGCGGGAAAAACAGGGGTAGTAACACCGAGCGATTTTTTCATCTAACCGTTCCTCCGTACGTTCCGCGATGGATTTCCCCGATTTGTAATCGCTCTACCGGGGATAGGGACTACCCTCTGCCAGGACCCCGGTAATTTTGGGCATCCACTCGCTGATGAGGATGCTCTGGGGGCATTTTGGCTCGCACTCCCGGCATTGGGTGCAGGAGGCGGAGCGGGCTTTCTCTTTTATAAATCCGTATTGACGCCGTGCCAGATCCGGCCTGCCGTACATCAATCCCTCGTTGTAGAGATTCAGATTGTGGGGGATGTCCACACCATGTGGGCAGGGCATGCAGTACCCGCAGCGGGTACAGGGGATGGGGGCGAGCTTTTTGTACCGCCTGCGCACCTCCCGAATCAGCTGCTGTTCCTGCTGATCGAGTACACCGATGCCGGCGGATTCGGCACTTTCTATATTTTCCACCACCTGCTGGTAGGTGCTCATCCCGCTGAGCACGAGGCTCACCTCCGCTTGATTCCACACCCAGCGAAGGGCCCAGTCCGCGGCGCTTCGCTGTCGCCGAGCCCGGTCCCAGATCTTCTGGATCGGGGGAGCCGGATTCACCAGCCTTCCGCCCAGTATCGGCTCCATTACGATGACCGCCATGCCCTTTGCAGCTGCGTATTTCAATCCCCTGGCTCCCGCCTGGTTGCGCACGTCCATGTAGTTGTATTGGATCTGACAGAACGGCCAGTCCCAGGCATCGACGATCTCCTTGAACAACTCGAAGTCGTCGTGGAAGGAAAAACCGAGCTGTCCGATCTTGCCCGCCTCGACGGCCCTCTGACCCCACTGGATCCCGCCGAACTCTTTCGTTTTAGCCCAGTGGTCCCTGTTGAGGTTGTGAAGGAGGTAGAAGTCGATGTGCTCGCTCTTCAGCCTCTTAAGCTGTTCGTGGAACAGCCTGTCGAGATCAGCCGGATCGTTGACAAGCCAAGACGGCATCTTGGTAGCCAGCTTGATCCGGTCACGGCGGCCCCGCCCGAGCGCTCTGCCCAAAAATCTTTCGCTTTCACCATCGTGATAGGTATAGGCCGTATCGACGTAGTTTACCCCGTGCTCGATGGCATAGTGCAGCATCCGGGTGGCTTGCTTCTCGTCGATGTTCTTTGCCTCGCCTTTAACTGGCAACCTCATGGCGCCGAATCCGAGAATCGACACCTCCCAGTCGAGCCGACCGAATTTCCGATACTGCATTTTGTTTTGGAATTACCAGACCTTGCCCAGGGCGGGGAACATGTAGTGTTCTCCGTCGATGATGTTGTGGTTCTTCCCGTCTTCGGCGAGCAATACGTAATCGTCGTAGGTGTGCTTGGTTTCTGAATTGACAACGACAGCCATTGATACCAGCTTACCTCTGAGCGGGCGTGCAGTCAACCGCCGCAGCCCGGGCATAATCGCCTGCGTACGATGCGCTGCCCGCCACTGTTAGGCCGCGGCAGCTTGGGCCCACCCCCCCCCGGAGCCACGGGCTTTGACAAAATCCGCCGAAAAGGACAATATCGGGACAGCGAAAACCACAAGGAGTTCGACCAATGGAGAAGAAAATCGCCGTGATCGGCGCGGGAAACGTGGGCGCCTCGGCGGCCCTGTACCTGGCCGAGGCAAACATGGCCGATATCGTGCTTCTGGACGTGGTGGAGGGCATGCCCCAGGGAAAGGCTCTGGATCTCACAGAAGCGGGCCCGGTCCGCGGCTACAACAGCCGGCTAAGCGGCAGCAACGACTACAAAGATCTCGCGGGCTGCGATCTGGTGGTGGTCACCGCCGGAGTAGCCCGTACTCCGGGCATGACCCGAGAAGATCTGCTCAACAAGAACTCCGGCATCCTGGACAAGGTGGTGGAGGGGATCACGAGTAATGCTCCGGAGGCTATGATCCTGGTCGTTTCCAATCCCCTAGATATCATGACCTACCACGCCTTGAAAAAATCGGGCCTGCCGAGCAGCCGCGTATTCGGCCAGGCGGGAGTGCTGGATTCGACCCGCTTCCGCAGCTTCGTAGCCATGGAGCTGGGCGTGGCTCTGACCGATACCCAGGCCATGGTCATGGGGGGCCACGGGGATACCATGGTGCCCCTGCCCCGCTATACCACAGTCTCGGGTATTCCCATCTCCGAGCTGATGCCGGAGGAGCGCGTTCAGGCTCTGATCGAACGCACCCGCAAAGGGGGAGGAGAGATCGTGCAGCTTCTGAAAAGCGGCTCCGCCTACTACGCCCCAGCAGCCGCGACCGTGGAGATGATCAGGGCGGTGATCCTGGACGAGAAAAAGCTGCTCCCCGCCTCAGTGCTGCTTGAGGGACAGTACGGGCTGAAGGATATTTGCATCGGCGTCCCGGTTGTTCTGGGTGCCGGGGGCGTGGAGAAAATTATCGAACTCGAGCTCTCCGGGGAGGAGCGGGCGGCGCTGCACACCTCCGCAGCCACCTACAAGGAGATCCTCGCCAGCATGGGCTACTAAGCATCGGCTGCAAGGGAAAGGGTATGTGAAAACCAGTCATTACCTCCGGGGCGTTTTGGGCATGAGCGGCTCCGCGGTTCTGTTCTCCGGGATGGCCCTGCTGATCAGTTATGCCGAAGGAGTGAGTTTCTTTACCATCGCCCTGTTCCGCTTCATCATCGGCCTCGGAATCCTGACCACCCTTGCGATTTTTCGACAGATCCGACTGGAGTTTAACAATCGGCTCCTGCTGTTTCTGCGGGGTCTGTTCGGTGGCATCGGCGTGACGCTCTTCTACCTTGCCATCGTGAAGATCGGCATCGCCAAGGGAACGGTCATCTCCAACACCTTTCCGGTGTTCGCTACTTTGGGCGGGGTCCTGTTTCTGAAGGACCGCGTGCGGCCGCTGGTCTGGCTTTCCCTGGGCTTTTCCCTGATCGGTCTCGCCCTGCTGACCCGCTCTACCTGGAGCAGCGGCTTCTCCGGGGAGAACGATCTTTGGGTTGTATGGGCATCGATCGGGGCGGTCGCCGGCGGCGCGGCGATCGTCTGCGTAAAACGGCTCCGAGAAACCGATACGAGCGTTTCGATCTTTCTCTCTCAGAGCCTGATCGGATTCTGGATCGTGCTCGTGCCTGCCGGACTGACCGCCTCCAAAATCGGCCTTGGCATCGTCTGGATTATGGTCGGAGTTGGCGCGCTGGCCACGTTGGCTCAGCTGCTGATGACCTGGTCCTTCGCCCACGTGCCGATCTCCACCGGTTCTTTACTCAGCCTGCTGACGCCGGTCTGCAACGTGATACTCGGAGTACTCCTGTTCAAGGAGACCCTGACCACCGGCGAAGCTATCGGCTCCGCTCTGATCCTGCTAGCCTGCGCAGTTGTGGCCGTCTTGGGCAAGGAACCCATCGCCGTACGGCGATAGGGTCCGCACCGCTGCCGGATTCGCTTAAGCCCCCGCCTGCTGCCTTGGGTATCATCCTGAACGCTTGACTCTTATTTACCCCTGCCTTATAACGGCGTACAATTGGGAGGTCGATTCAATATCCTGCTGGTAGAGGCCGCCGCTGCAACCCCGCAGAAGCCGGCTGAGGCTTTGCGCAGCGGGTTAATATAGAACGGGGTGGACAGCTGTGCTATGATGAGGCATACCCTGGGGAGAACGCAGAAGGGAGCCATCAATTGAGGATACGACATCTTTTTAAGAAAACCTTCGTATGTACCCTGTTTATTTTGCTCATCGTCCCCAGGACGTTTGGGGATTGGCCGCAATGGCGCGGTCCTGAGCGCAACGGCATCTCCTCCGAAACCAACTGGGATTCGAAAACCCTCGCCAGGGGACCTCGCATACTGTGGAAAGTGAACGTGGGGCTCGGCTACTCCTCCGTAGCGGTCAGGGGAAACCTGCTGTATACGATGGGCAACGACAGAGGCAAGGACGGGGTATACTGCCTGGATACCCGAACGGGTCGAGAGGTCTGGTCGTACTCCTACCCCGCCAAGTCGATGCAGTATCCCGGGCCCAGGGCGACCCCCACCATCGACGGGAACCTCCTCTATGCCTTGAGTTCGGATGGACAATTGACCTGTTTTTCGGCGGACAGAGGAAAGATCCAATGGCGGAGGAACATAGTGACGGACTTCGGTACCCAGCCTCCGAATTGGGGTTTTGCCTGCTCCCCCGTAATCGAGGGAGAGCTCCTCCTGTTGAATGCGGGGCCCGCCGGGTTGGCGCTGTACAAGCAGTCGGGCAAGCTGGTCTGGAGCAGCGGTTCCGGTACCGGCGGTTATGCCACCCCCGTGGTCTATGATCAGAGGGGCAAACGCTACGCCGCCATCTTCGGCAGAAGGGCGATCTACGGGGTGGAGGTGCAGACCGGGAAGCAGGCCTGGTCCTATCCGTGGACCACGGACAATGACGTCAATGCCGCCGATCCACTGGTGTTTGACAATCGAGTGTTCATCTCCTCCAACTACGGAGCCGGAAGCGCCCTGCTGGATATCTCCGGCAGGCAGCCGAAGGTGCTGTGGCGAAACCGCAGCCTGAACAGCCACTTCTCCAGCTTCGTTCTGATCGACGGATACATTTACGGAAATGACGGCTTCGCCGGTCGCAGGTACGGCGTGTTCCGCTGTCTGGATGCAAAAACGGGGCGGGAACAGTGGGCCGAAGATCTGGGTTTCGGATCCCTGATAGCAGCTGACGGCAAGCTCATCCTCCTCACGGAGCAGGGGAACCTGCACATCGCCGAGGCCACCTCCGCCTCCTATCAGGAAATCTCCAGCGCCCCCTCCATCCTCTCGAGCAGCTGCTGGACTCCCCCGGTGCTCTGCAACGGGTTGATCTATCTGCGAAATCATCGAGGTGAACTCGTCTGTCTGGATGTGCGTCGATAGCGTCGCTGGCTCTGTGTCGAGGTTTGTATCATGAGGAGCCTGTTCAAACAGCTCATCCTCTGGCTTTCAAGACAATACCGGTTTTTCAGCTGGATGATCGTTGCAGCCGTATCGGGTCTGGCGATCGTCGGGTTGATCTGGTGGCTCAGCCGTGATCCGACCAGTCACTTCCTGGCCTCGATCCCGGGAATGGACGGGGCGCCCTCAAGACTGGAGCAGGTTGGCCAGGCGGTCAGGATAGGTGAGTTCTTTCGCCTTTTCGAGGCCGCTGCTGCCAAACTGCCCGGTTCCTGGCCCCGTTTTCGGGGAGCCCGATCCGACAACATCTCCGAAGAGACCGTCGATCTGACCGATTGGTGGGGGCCGGATGGACCGGAAATCCTCTGGACTGTCGAGCTTGGCGAAGGCCATGCCGCCCCCGCGGTTCTAGACGGTCGGGTATACGTGCTGGACTACGACGAGCAGCAAAAGGCGGATGCCCTGCGCTGCTTCTCCCTTGCCAACGGGCAAGAGTTGTGGCGCAGATGGTATACCGTGCAAGTGAAGCGGAACCATGGCATGTCCCGAACGGTACCTGCTGTCAACGATCGTTACGTCGTGTCCATCGGTCCCCGCTGCCACGTGATGTGTCTGGATTCCCGGGATGGATCCTTCAAATGGGGCATCGACCTGGAGAGGGATTATGGCTCCGAGGTCCCGCTCTGGTACACCGCCCAATGTCCGCTCCTGGACGGGGATACAGCGGTACTCGCTCCGGGGGGCGAGCAGGCGCTTCTGATCGGAGTGGACTGCCGGAGCGGGGATGTGCTCTGGAAAACTCCAAATCCCAGCGGGTGGGGGATGTCCCACTCCTCGATCATGACCATGAGCCTCAACGGCAGGCGGATGTACATCTACTGTGCAATCGGCGGCGTGGTCGGCGTGTCGGCGGAACAGGGAGACCGGGGAGCCCTTCTCTGGCAGACGAGTGCCTGGAGCCCGAAAGTAGTAGCCCCCTCCCCGGTGGTCCTGGAGGGCGGGCGGATCTTCCTCACCGCTGGCTACGGGGCGGGGAGCCTGATGCTGCAGGTAAACGAATCCAACGGGATCTACTCGGTGACGCCCCTGTACTCGTATCGGCCTCACGAAGGGCTGGCCTGTGAACAGCAGACTCCACTTCTGTATCAGGGCCACCTGTTCGGGATCCTGCCCAAAGACGGGGGGGAGCTTCGAAACCAGTTTGTATGTTTTCATCCCGACGGGAGGATCCTCTGGAGCAGCGGCGTGACCAACCGATTCGGTCTGGGTCCTTTCATGGCGGCGGATGGCAAGTTTTTCATCCTCGGGGACGATGGCGTGCTGACCATGGCCAGGGCCACGACCGAGTCTTTCCAGCCTCTGGCCACGGCAAAGGTGCTGGACGGCAGAGATCCCTGGGGTCCCCTGGCCATCGCCGGAGGCAGGATGCTTCTGCGGGATTCGACGCAGATGGTCTGCATCGATCTCAGAGCGGGGCAATGAGAGACTTGAGAAACGGGAGGCCTTTGCTTACCAGATGGGTGCCCTGTTTACCCGCTGCTGTTGTGATCCTGGCCTCAATGTACACCGCACCTGTGAGCGCAGGAGGCGGGCAGAGGGGGATCGGCGAGGAGGAAGCTGAGGCCGCTCAGCTGAGTCATGAAGCACCGCTTTCCCCCTACTCCGAAACCGACCGAATCGCTCTTAAGACGGAACGGCCCTACGGGATTGCGGTCGGCCCGGAAGACCGCATCTTCGTGAGCACCGACCGGTCAGTCCTGTTATTCGCAGCGACGGGGGAATCCGTTGCAGAGTTTGCGCTGGAGGAGCCCGCCCGCTGTCTGGCCGTGGGGCAGGACGGATTGCTGTACCTCGGCATGACCGATCATGTCCAGGTGTACACCGCTGCGGGAACCCGGTTGGGGATATGGGCGAGTCTGGGGAACGAGGCGCTGATCACCTCGATCACCGCCGCAGGCGGTGAGGTTTTGGTCGCCGATGCGGGCAACCGCATGATTCTGCGCTTCGACTGCGGGGGAAAGCTCCTCGACTATATCAACGGGGACGGCTCCGCTGGACCGGAGCTCATCATCCCCAGCCCCTACTTCGACCTGCTTCTCACGCCTGAGGGAACGCTCTGGGCGGTGAACCCGGGGGCCCATCGCCTGCAGAGCTACGACCGAGAGGGCGTCTATACAGGCTCGTGGGGAACCTTTTCGTCGGCTATCGAGGGTTTCTGCGGCTGCTGTAATCCGACCCATATCGCCCTCACTCCGGAAGGGTCTTTCCTGACCAGCGAGAAAGGGATACCCAGGGTGAAGGAATACGATTCCGCCGGAACACTGGCCGCGGTGGTGGCCGGCCCGGAGCATTTCACCAAGGGCACGGTCGGGCTCGATCTGGCCGTTGACGGCAGCGGCCGGGTGCTCGTCTTGGATCCGCTGTCCAAAGCGGTCAAGATCTTCAGCAGGGAGCAGCGCTGATGGCCAACACGGGGCAGCAGCGCCGGCGGTTTCTGAAGGATCTGGTCTGGGGCACGATGGCCGCCGGTCTGACTGCCTTCACCGCCTTTCTGTTCTCGAGGAGGGGAGACGAGCACTGCTGCACGAACCGCTGGATCTGCACGGAATGCTCCCGACTGGTAGACTGCATTCTGCCCCAGGCGCTGTCGGCCAGACAGCACGGAGCCGGCGGGAAGGCGAACGTGAGAGGAAGCGATGCCGGCTGAGCAAGACGAAGGGAAGCTGTCCCGACGGGCGTTCCTCTCCAAAAGCCTGCGCTGGCTGAGCGTGGGCGTTCTGGGCGGCGGAGCCGGCCTGGCGGCCACCCGGTCTCTCCGGGGCGATACGGTCTGGCAGATCGATCCGGACATCTGCGTGCAGTGCGGCAACTGTTCAAAGGAATGCGTCCTCACACCCTCGGCGGTCAAATGCGTTCACGCCTACGAGGTCTGCGGCTACTGCGATCTGTGCAGCGCCTATCTACGTCCCGCCGCCCCGGCCCGGGACACCGCGGCGGAAAACCGGCTCTGCCCGGTGCGGGCCATCAAGCGCACCTATATCGAGAATCCCTACTACGAGTACACGATCGACGAGTCTCTGTGCATTGCCTGCGGGAAGTGCGTGAAGGCCTGCGCCGCCTTCGGAAACGGGTCGCTGTTTCTGCAGGTCCGGCACGACCGCTGCTTGAACTGCAACCAATGCTCGATCGCCCGCAACTGTCCTTCCGGGGCTTTCAAGCGCGTACCCGCCCATACCCCGTACCTGCTCAAGGGGAAATGGAGGGAAGTGCAGGAGGAATCCGGGTGATACTCAGTCCTCACCGCGTACAACGACGCAGGCCAAGCGATCCACCGGACCGCAGGGCCGGCAAACTCCCTCGAATCATGCTGGCGCTCATGCTGACTTTGTTTCTCATTCCCGGATCGGTCTCTGCCCAGGACCGGATCCCCCGCCCCGAGTTCCAGTCCGACTATCAAATACCGGAACCGACGATCCCCACACCCAGAGAAGGCGCCTATGAGTACCTCGATACGGTGGTGCTGCTGATCTGTCTGATCCTGGCCACCCTGTTCGCTCTCAAGGTTCGCTCCCGGACAGCCCTCTTCCTGCTCATGATGTTTTCTCTGATCTACTTCGGCTTCTGGCGTCAGGGCTGTGTCTGTCCGATCGGAGCGATCCAGAACGTCGTTCTGGTGCTGAGCGACTCGAGCTATCGAATCCCCCTGGTAGTAGTAGCCTTCTTCACCCTGCCGCTGGTGTTCGCCCTGTTCTTCGGCCGCACCTTCTGCGCCGCTGTCTGTCCGCTGGGTGGGCTTCAGGACCTGGTGGTCCTGCGCCCGCTCCGGGTGCCCCGCTGGCTCTCCCGTCCTTTGAGCATGATCCCCTACCTCTATCTCGGAATCGCCGTGCTGACCGTAGCCACGGGAGCGGGATTCCTGATCTGCCGCTTCGATCCCTTCGTGGGCATCTTCCGGAGAAGCGCGCCGCTTCCCATGGTGCTGTTCGGCGGAGGCCTGCTGGCTTTGGGAACCGTGATTCCCCGCCCCTACTGCCGCTTCCTCTGTCCCTACAGCGTACTGCTGCGCTGGTTGTCCCGCTTTTCCAGGTGGCACCTGCGCATCAGCCCGGAGGAGTGTATCCAGTGCCGCCTGTGCGAGGGAAGTTGTCCCTTCGACGTGATCCAGAAGCCCACGGAACAGCCGGTTGCCGAGAAAACCGCCGTGGGGATGCGTCGACTCCTGATCCTGCTCCTCCTCCTTCCCGTACTGATCTTCGCGGGGGGATTCACGGGTTCCCGCCTGAGTGTACCGCTTTCCCAGTTGCACGCAACGGTCCGTTTAGCCGAGACCATCTTTCAGGAAGACGCGGAGGGGCTAAGCGGAACCACTCTGGACAGCGAAGCTTTTCGGGGGAGCGAACGCACCACCGGGGAGCTGCTCGATGAGGCTCTGCTGATCCGTAGTCGAGTTCAGCGGGGCGCCCTCGTTGCGGGTGCATTGCTCAGTTTGGCCTTCGCCGTCTCTCTGATACGCCTTTCGCTGCACCGCAGGAGGGAGGAGTATGAGCCGGACAGGGCCGAGTGTTTCAGCTGCGGCAGATGCATCGAACACTGCGTCATGGAGCGGGTGAGAAGGGCGGAGCCAGCAAGCAAGGTGGAGGCATGAGCGAGCGAGAAGAGAAGCGGAGCGCCGCCTTCGCCATCCACCTGTTTCGCAGAATCGCCGTTGTGTCCGGATTTATCGCCGCGGTTCTCTGCATCCTGCTGCTCATCAACTACCTTCAGCTGCAGAGAACCGATCCCCTCAACAGCCCGGCTCTGGAAGCGCTCATCGGGCGGCTTCGCGAGAATCCCGAGGACACGGATCTGCGGGAGGAGATCCGGGCTCTGGATCTTCTGGCCCGCCGTGCCTACTTCACCCGCATCTGGCAGATCCGCGTCGCCAGCCTAATGCTGCTCGGGAGTGTCTCGGCTCTGATCGTGAGCCTGAAGATCCTCAGCAGGGACCGGCAGAAGCTGCCCGCAGAGAGCGGAGAGACGACTTCCTTGCGCACGGCCTTCCTGTCCCGATTCGGCTTGATGGTGATGGCTGCCGTGCTGCTGGCTTCGGGATTGGCCGCGGCGGTTTTGAGTGACAGCGCCCTGAGCCGGGATTATGCGGTAGGGGGGAATGGTGACGGGCCGATACAGGAATCAGAGGCCGCAGTGGCACAGGACACTGAGATCAAGGAAAACTACCTGGATACTGAGGTGCTGCGGCGCAACTGGCCGGGCTTCCGCGGTCCCGGCGGAGTGGGCATCGCCTACGTGGCGGATGCACCGACCCAGTGGAACGGCAGCACCGGACAGGGTGTAGTTTGGAAAACAGCCATCCCCAAGCCAGGCTTCAATTCTCCCATCATTTGGGAGGATCGCATCTTCCTCTCCGGCGCGGACGAGCAGAGCCGGGAGGTGTACTGCCTGGACAGACACTCGGGGGCAATCTTCTGGCAGAGCTCAGTCGACAACGTGCCCGGATCTCCTACCGAAGCACCACAGGTAAGTTCCGACACCGGGTATGCGGCTCCGACCATGGCTACAGACGGAGCCCGGGTGTTTGCCATCTTCGCCACCGGGGACGTTGTCGGGTTGGACTTCGCAGGCGTGGTGGTTTGGGAGCGAAACCTCGGCGTACCCGAGAACCACTACGGCCACTCCTCCTCCCTGATGGTCTACAGGGACCTGCTCATCGTGCAGTACGACCACGACGGCGGAGCCCGGCTGCTTGCCCTGGATACGGCGAACGGGCAGACGGTCTGGGAGACCGAGCGGCAGGTGATGACCTCCTGGACCTCTCCCATCCTCGTCTACACAGGTAGAAGACCCGAGGTCATCCTCAACGCCAATCCCTACGTTGCTGCCTACGACCCGGACAGCGGCCGGGAGCTCTGGCAGGTTGAGTGCATGTTCGGAGAGGTGGGTCCGTCCCCGGCCTACGGGGACGGGCTGGTCTACGCGGCCAATCAGTTCGCCCAGTTGGTTGCCATTGATGTCAACACCAGGGAGATTGTCTGGGAGCTCTACGATGATCTGCCCGATGCCTCCAGCCCCCTGGCGGTGGAGGGTTGCGTATACGTGCCCACCAGCTACGGGTATCTGAGCTGTCTGGATGCCAAAACAGGGGAGATCTACTGGATCCATGACTACGGGGGAAGCTCCTATTCATCCCCGGTCTACGCCGCCGGACGGATCTACTGGATGGACAAGTCTGGGGTGATGCATATCTTCGAGGCGGGAACGGAGTTCATCCCCATTTCGGATCCTACCCTCGGAGAGCCGTCCTGGGCCGTGCCGGCTTTCACGGACAGTCGGATCTATATCCGAGGAGAACAACACCTCTACTGCATCGGCGGATAGCATGGCCAACGAACCGAAGCTAATTGGACAGGGCAGGAAGGATCCGAACGGACACAGACTCACAGACATCGGACCGGTCGATGAGGCGGCATTCGTGGATCGGCTCGTTGCCTCCAGAGGAAGCGGCCGTCAGGCCTTGATCCCGATCCTCCAGGAGGTGCAGCAGCATTACCACTACCTGCCCGAAACGCTGCTGCGCCGGATCTGCGACGCAACCGGGCTGACACCAGCGGATGTGGCCGGAGTATCGACCTTCTACTCCCAGTTTCGTCACCGCCCCGCCGGCGCCCATCGCATCAAGATCTGCATCGGCACGGCCTGTCACATCAAGGGGGCGGATCGGGTGTTCGACGCTTTCAAGCGTTATTTGGAGATCCCGGAGGAGGAAGATACCGATCCGCAACGACTGTTCACCGTGGAAAAGGTCGCCTGCCTGGGTTGCTGCATGCTGGCTCCAGCCGTGCAGATCGACGATCTCAAGTACGGTTTCCTAGACCGGGAGAAGATCCCGTCGGTGCTGGCGGATTTCCTGCAGAGCCAGGATGTGGGCAGAGGCGGGCGCGGCCCAGCGAAACGCAGGGGGGCTGAAGTCGCACCCCGTGGTGAGATTCGGCTCTGCATCTGCTCCAGCTGTCATGCCGCCGGAGCGGGGAATGTCTACGAGGAGCTGCGGAGTCAGGTAGAGTCCCTTCGCCTTCCGGTAACGCTCAAAACAGTAGGTTGTACTGGAGTTTCCTTCGAAGCCCCCCTCCTGGAGATCGCCCTGTCCGATGGAGAGCTATTCCACTACGGTCGGGTAGGCCCGCGGCAGGTGTCCTCGATCCTATCCCGGCACTTCACCCCAAGCGGCATCGGCCGGCGCATCGGCTCGGTTGGCTACCGGATGCTGGAACGACTGCTCAGCGATGAGGTCTGGGAGCCGGTGACGCGCTATGCTTTGGACCTGCGCAATGGCTCTTCTTCTCTGTACTGGGGCGGACAGAAGCATATCGTGACCGAGCATTGCGGATCCCTCGATCCCCTCGATTTTAGCGCCTATCGTGGGCACAACGGATTCGAGGCTCTGAAAACCTGCCTGCACATCCCTCCCGAAGAGATCATCCGTCGCATCGGCGCAAGCGGCCTGAGGGGGCGAGGCGGAGCGGGTTACGCCACGGCTGAGAAGTGGGCAAGCGTGCGCGAATCGAACCGACACAGATCATTTCAGTGCCACGGATCATCGGACAGGGGCAGTTCGCCGACCGGCTGTGAAACCTACATCGTCTGCAACGGGGACGAGGGCGACCCCGGAGCCTTCATGGACCGGATGATCCTGGAATCCTTTCCCTTCAGGGTGATCGAGGGTATGACCATCGCCGCCCTTGCCGTGGGCGCTCGCCTTGGCTACCTTTACATCCGCGCCGAGTATCCCCTGGCCATCCAGCGGGTCCACGGCGCGATCCGCCTTTGCAGACAGGAGGGCATCCTCGGTGAGGACATGATGGGATCGGGAAAACCCCTGGACCTGCAGGTTGTGCAGGGGGCCGGGGCCTTCGTTGCCGGAGAGGAAACGGCCCTGCTGGCGGCCATCGAGGGTCGCCGGGCTGCGCCCCGATTCCGGCCGCCCTATCCCAGTGACCGGGGATTGTGGGGGCAACCGACCCTGGTGAACAATGTCGAAACATTTGCAAACGTTCCCTGGATCATGCGAAATGGTGCCGAAGCCTTTGCCGCCCTGGGAACAGCCGGCAGCGCGGGGACGAAGACCTTTGCCCTGGCCGGCAAGGTGGTGCGTGGAGGATTGATCGAGGTTCCGATGGGTATGAGCCTGAAGCAAATCGTGGAGGAGATCGGCGGAGGAATCCAGGGAGGACTGCAGATGAAGGCGGTCCAAGTCGGTGGTCCATCAGGTGGTTGCGTGCCCGCCTCCCTGGCCGACACCCCTGTCGACTACCAGGCACTGCTCCAGGCCGGAGCAATCATGGGGTCCGGTGGACTGGTGGTTCTGGATGAGAGGGACTGCATGGTGGATCTGGCCCGCTATTTCATGAGCTTCACCCAGAGCGAATCCTGCGGCAAGTGTACCTGCTGCCGTATCGGCAGCAAAGCCATGCTGGAGATCCTGGAGCGCCTTTGCAGGGGAGAGGCCGGGCTCGAGGAGATCGAACGACTGGAGGAACTGGCTCAGGTCGTGAAGCGGGGCAGCCTGTGCGGGTTGGGCAGGACCGCGCCCAATCCGGTCCTCTCAACTCTGAAGCACTTCCGGGACGAGTACGAAGCCCATACACGGGGAACCTGTCCCGCCGGAAAATGCAAGGCCCTGATCGTGTACGAGATCATGGATACCTGCATCGGCTGCACCCGCTGCGCCCAGCGCTGTCCGGCAGAGGCGATCAGCGGCGACCCGTATGATAAGCACTCGATCGATCCAGGGAAATGCGTCCGCTGCGGCACCTGCCGGGAGGTCTGCCCGACGGATTCGGTGCGGGTGAGCTAGGGAGGAGTCGTGCCTATCGTACGTATCAACGGAACCGCGCTGCAGGTCGAGCCGGGGATGACGCTTCTACAGGCGGCGGAAAAGCTGGGCGCCGCCGTTCCCACACTGTGCAGCCTGGACGGCCTGGAACCGTTCACCTCCTGCATGATCTGTGTGGTCGAAGAATCCGCTACCGGCAGGCTGCTGCCCGCCTGTTCCGCCCCCGCGAGGGACGGAACGAGCATCGAGACCGACACCGAGGTGGTGCGCGCTGCCAGACGCGCAGCCCTGGAGCTTCTGCTTGCAGAGCACGTCGGTAACTGCGAGGCCCCCTGCACCCTGGCCTGCCCGCTGGGGATCGATATCGCGGAGGTCCTGCGCCGTGTCCGGGAAGGTGGAGTCCGGGATGCCCTGAGCACCATGCGGCGGGCCAGTGCTTTTCCCGGCTTAGTGTGCCGCCTCTGCAGCGCACCGTGCGAGTCCGCCTGCCGCCGCGGTAAATACGACCAGGCCGTGGCCATCCGCTGCTTGATGCAGCATATCGTCGAGACGGATAGCTGCGGCGATACTCCCTGTCTACCAGCAGCCGCGGAACCGACTGGAAAAACCGTGGCCGTGGTAGGCGCCGGAGCCGCCGGCCTGTCCGCCGCCTACCACCTTGCGCTGTCGGGACATGCCTGCCGGACCTTCGAGGCAGAAGCCACTCCTGGCGGTTCGCTGCTTCAGATCCCGTTCATCGATCAATCACTGCGTCAAGCCCTCGACCGAGAGCTCAAGATCCTCGAATCCTTAGGGGTCACCTTCGAGTTGAACGCTCCTGTCGAAGAAGCGGTCGGCCTTGCCAAGATCATGGAAAGCCACGATGCCGTGGTCATCGCCGCGGGAGAAGGTTCCCCGGCGGCATTCGGTTTTCCGGCAGTCTCGTCTCCCGATGCGCATGCTCCCCAACCCGAAACGGGAACAACCGGGGCAGCTAGATACCGGACGATAACTGCAAACGTTTTTGCCGCCGGTAGTGCGGTGAAAGCGGGCTGTTCGATCGTTGAGGCGATGGCCCAGGGAAAGGCCGCGGCCGCCTGCGCGGATCAGTATCTGAGGGGTGAGGAGATCAGCGGTCCCCGCAGGCGCTTTCAGTCGCACATAGGCAGGCTCTTGGAGGGGGAAGTCCTCGAATTCCTCAAGGGGGCTGCGGATATCCCCCGGATTGATGCAGGGGAAAGTTCAGGTCCTCCGGCCGGCACGAGTGAAGCCGCTGCCGTTTACGGTCAGGCAGAGGCGGCAGCGGAAGCGTCCCGCTGCTTCCAGTGCGACTGCGGAAAGAAAGATACCTGCCGCTTGCGTCTGTACGCGGAGCAGTACGGAGTTCGACAACGGGCATTCTCAGTCGGGGAACGCAGACGCTTCGAACGGATCCTCCAGCATCCCGAGGTAGGCTACGAGCCGGGAAAATGCATAAAATGCGGCATCTGCGTACGCATCACCGCGGTGGAGAAGGAACAGGTCGGGCTTTCTTTTTTGAACAGGGGATACGACCTGCGCATCGGAGTGCCCTTCGGCGATCTGCTTTCCCGCGCCCTGGAGCACTCGGCTCAAGCCTGTGTGATAGCCTGTCCGACCGGGGCTCTAGTTTTCAGGCGACCTCCCGGCGGGGGGCCGGCAGCCGAGAGGAAGGATGTATGAACCACAGGAACATCGATTATATTGTTAGAATGAACTTCGCC
This sequence comes from Spirochaetaceae bacterium, assembly GCA_020353535.1. Lineage (GTDB taxonomy): Bacteria > Spirochaetota > Spirochaetia > SZUA-6 > DRHE01 > JAFGQJ01. Next base: position 3,430,476 of record CP070696.1, read on the forward strand.
CTGCTCGCAGTGCTGGTGACGGCTATGCTGATGCCTGTGCCGGCCGCTGCGGATGAACCTGCCGCCGGCTGGCCCATCTATCGGGGCGATCAGGCCCTGTCCGGCAGGGCGGCGGGGAGCCTTCCGGAACGGCTGCGGCTGCTGTGGACCTTCCAGGCCGACGATCAGATTCGCTCCTCTCCGGTCGTGGATCAGGACATGGTGTTCTTCGGTTCCTACGACGGCGGTGTGTACGCACTGGACCTTGCCAGGGGCAGGCGCATCTGGCGCTTCGACACCGGGAGCGCCGTGGAAGCCCCTCCACTGGTGGTCGGAGACACGCTGTTCGTCGGGTCCCTGGATGGAACCCTCTTCGCCCTTCGGACCAAAAACGGCAAACAGCGCTGGAGCTATGCCGCTGAGAATAGGATCATCGGTTCGGCCAACTGGGTGCAGAGCAGGAGCGGGACGCGCATCCTGGTCGGGAGCTACGACAACCGCCTGCACTGCCTCGATGCCGGCTCCGGCAAGCCCGCTTGGACCTTCCAGACCGATCACTACATCAACGGGGCTCCGGCCATCTACGGCGCCGGCGCACAGCCGATGACCGTGTTCGGGGGCTGCGACATGTTGGTGCACCTCGTTTCTTTGGACAACGGCTTGGAGCTTGCGAAGATAGAGGTGGGTTCCTACGTGGCCGCCTCGGCTGCGATTTCCGGCCATCAGGCTTTTCTCGGCGACTACGACGGCGCCTTGCTGTGCGTCGATCTCTCCCGGGCGCAGGTTGCCTGGGAGTACTACGACCAGGATCTCAGAGCACCGTTTTTCTCCTCTCCGGCGGTGGCCGGAGACCGGGTCATAGCGGGATCCCGGGACGGACGGCTGCACTGTCTGGACCGCAGCAGCGGAAAGGCGCTGTGGATTTTCCCAACCGGCGGTGATATCGACAGCTCTCCGGTCATCTGCGGCGACAAAGTGGTCTTCGGTTCCCTGGACGGACGTATCTATCTGCTCGACCTAATATCAGGGAAGGAGCTCTGGTCCTACGAAGTCGGGGCGGGCATCGCCAGCTCTCCGGCGCTGGTCGATGGCATGGTGATCGTCGGCGCCGACGACGGACGGGTGTACGCCTTTGGAAGGTAACGGGCTATCGGGAAGCGAAAAGTGAAGATCGCCTACATCGCGCCCAGCTCCGGCGGCTCCTTCTACTGCGGCAACTGCATCCGGGATTTGAACTTGATCGACGGCTTGCGGAAGCTCGGGCAGGACGTCGCTGTCGTGCCGATGTACCTCCCCCTTCTGTTCGAAGAAGCGGACACCCGGGCCGATACTCCTGTGTTCTACGGCGCTGTAGGCCTCTACCTGCGGCAGCAATTCCCATGGCTTCGCCGGGCACCGGAGTGGGTAGACAGGATCTTCGACTCCCCTCCGCTGCTGAACCTGGCCGCCGGGCTGGCCGGGTCGACCCGGGCTTCCGGGCTGGGGGAGATGACCCTGTCCATGCTGAGGGGTGAAGCGGGTGCTCAGGCGCAGGAGCTGGAACAGTTGGTTGCCACTCTTCGAGACAGCGTGAAACCCGACGTGGTCCACCTGTCCAACGCACTCCTGCTCGGAACGGTACGGAGGATCAAGGAGGAGACATCAGCGGCCATCGTCTGCTCGCTTCAGGACGAGGACAGCTGGATCGACGCTCTGGACGAAGAACAGGCCAGCGAGGCGCGGCGGCTTGTCGGCGAAGCATCGGCCCAGGTGGAGATCATGCTACCCGTAAGCCGCTACTATGCAGGTTTTTTCCAGGGGTACGCCCCGATCAGGTCCAAGCACACGGAGGTGATACCGGTGGGCGTGGATCTCCGAGAGCATGGGGGGATGACACCGTTCCCGGATCCTCCGACGGTCGGCTTCCTGTCCCGGATGTGCGAAGACTCAGGCCTGGAGTTGCTGGTGGATGCCGTGTTGGAACTGAAGTCAGACGAGGTTTTGCGAAAACTCCGGCTTATCGTCAGCGGCGGCCACACCGGGGATGATCGTCTTTTCCTCCGTCGTCTGCGCAGCAGAATCCGAAAAGGAGGCGCGGACAAGGACGTGGTTTTCATCCAGGAATTTAGCAAAAACGCCAGAGCCCGTTTCTTTCGCCGCTTGAGCCTGTTCTCCGTGCCCTCCCTCAGACCGACGGCCTTCGGACTATCCCTGCTGGAAGCCCTGGCCGCGGGAATCCCCGTGGTGCAGCCGAACATAGGAGCCTACCCGGAACTCATCAGCGCCACACGGGGCGGAGTGCTGTATCAACCAAACGACGCCCCTACCCTCTCCTCCGCTTTAAAGTCCCTGCTGCTGGACGGCAACAAAAGAACCGCTCTCGGGAAGCAGGGACGGGCAGCGGTACAGGAGCTGTACGGCCTTGAAACCGTTGCTCGAAGAATGGTGTCGGTCTATGAGAAGAGCCAGGAGCTGCGATGATTGAAGTCGTAAAACTCTCGAAAACCTATCCCCAGCCCGGCGGCGGGAACCTCCCCGTGCTCAGGGGCATCTCTCTGACAGTCCAACCGGGAGAATCTCTGGTCATAACCGGTCCCTCCGGCTCCGGGAAGAGCACCCTGCTGAATATCATAGGGGCTCTGGACCGCCCCTCCTCGGGAACGGTACGACTCGACGGCCGGAATCTGGCCGGGCTGTCGGAGCAGGAGCTCTCAACCCTGCGCAACAGGCGCATCGGTTTCGTGTTTCAGCTTCATCACCTGCTGCCACAGTGTTCGGTTCTGGAGAATGTGCTCCTGCCCACATTACCGCTGCAGCGGGTATCCTCCGGAGAGAGTTTCGCGGAGCGAGCCGCTGTTCTTCTGGGGAAGGTGGGACTGGCGTCCCGGCGATATCACCGTCCCGGACAACTGTCCGGCGGGGAGTGCCAGCGCGTGGCCCTGGCCCGCGCTCTTATCAACGCTCCCGGCCTGGTTCTGGCGGACGAACCCACCGGCTCCCTGGACGCCGAATCCGCCGGGAGCCTCGCCGATCTTCTCATAGAGCTCAATCGCAGCGAGGGAACGACCCTGATCGTGGTCACCCATTCCGAGCGGTTGGCCGGCAGGATGAAGCGCAGACTTCGGCTCCGGGAGGGCAAGTTGTACCCGGCTTGAGGACGATCATGAGAACTTGGAAGCTGGTCAGCCGCAGCCTCCTCTATTTCCGGCGGACCCACCTGACCGTGATTTTCGCTACAGCCCTGTGCACCGCCGTTCTGGTGGGTGCGCTGGTGGTGGGGGATTCGGTACCCCACAGCCTGCGCCGTATTGCCGAACTCCGCCTGGGCGCAGCCGAACACGCGCTGGTCAGCAGCACCCGCACCTTCCGAGGCGAGCTTGCCGATGAGCTCAGCGACCGCCTGGGCGTACAGGTTGCGCCGGTCCTGAACCTGTCCGCCCTGGCCGTGGTTCCGGAGCGCAATCTCAGGGTGGGGGGCGTGGAGGTCCTGGGGGTCGATCGGCGCTTCTGGGCCCTCGCCGGCGGGGAGGCCATTCAAACCAGGGAGTTCGATCGATCCGCTGAATTCGATCCAGCACCGGTCTTCGATCCGGGACCCGGGCAGGTGGTAATCAACGATCGTCTGGCCCAAAGGCTCGATGCCCGAGTCGGCGAGCAGATCCTGATCCGCCTCCAGCGTCCCGAGGTACTCCCGCAGGAGATGCCCTTCGCCCTGGAACGTACGGAGATCGCGGCCGTGTGGGTCACGGTAATCGGGATCGCCGGCGACGAAGAGCTCGGTCGTTTCAGCCTCAACGCAAACCAGATCGCTCCTTTCAACTGCTTCCTCTCCCTCCCCTGGCTCTGGCAGACTATCGATGCGGCCGATAACAGCGATCGGCGGCCGCGGGCCAATATCCTGCTAGTACCGGAGGGCACGGACAAAGGTGCAAGTACCGTCCGTGCCGAGCTGCAGGGAGCATGGAGCCTGGCCGACGCCGGGCTGACCCTAGATCTCCGATCCGATCCTCACGTGGTGGAGCTGCGCTCCGAGCGAGTGTTTCTCGAGTCGGCAGTGTCCGAGGCAGCCACGGCCGTGGGTAACCAGCCGACGGGGGTGTTCACCTATCTTGTCAACAGCCTTCGGTCTGCAACGGGTTCCACTCCCTACTCCTTCGTGTCCGCAGCGGGACAGCCGATCGTACCGCCGGACATGAGGGACGATGAGATCCTGGTCAACGACTGGCTGGCGGAAGACCTGCGGCTTTCGGTGGGAGATGAGCTGGTTCTGGATTATTATGTGCTCGGGCCGGATCAGGAGCTCCTGGAGGAGAGCTCCACCTTCAGCGTGCGGGAAGTTGTCCCTATCGACGGACCCGCGGGGGATCGAGATCTGATGCCGGATTTCCCCGGTCTGGCCGCGGTGGAGAGCAGCTTAGATTGGCAGCCGGGTATTCCGATCGACCTGAGCCGGATCCGGGATAAAGACGAGCGCTACTGGGAGCTGTTCCGAGGTACGCCGAAGGCCTTCGTGACCCTGAGCGCGGCTCAAAAGATGTGGGAAAACCGCTTCGGCAACCTCACCGCGGTGCGCTATGCGGCGACCGGCGAAGGCCCGAAAGCAAGCGCAAATTCCGGGAACTCGCTGCAGGCAATCGCCCGGAAGATCCTCAACAGCCTGGATCCTGAAGCCGTGGGTGTCCGGGTTGTTCCCGTAAAGGAGCAAGGACTTAAAGCCGGAACCGGGGCCGTGGATTTCGGGCAGTTGTTTCTCGGCCTGAGCGTTTTTCTGTTGGGGGCGGCAATCCTGCTCACCACCCTCTTATATACCCTGGGTGTCGAGCAGCGCAGTGAAGAAACGGGACTGCTCCGGGCCCTGGGATTCAGCAGGCGCAGGATCCGTCGAATCCGCCTGACAGAAGGATCGCTGCTCGCCCTTCTGGGCTGTCTGGTCGGCACCGGGCTGGGGATCCTCTACAACCAAGTCCTTCTCCGAGGGCTGGACACGGTCTGGCGGGGAGCCGTCGGTGTGAGCTCTCTGGAGCTGCAGGTCAAGGCCTTGACCCTTCTGATCGGCGGACTCTCCGGTCTCATCATCTCTGTGGCGACCATGTGGATCATTTCCGCGCGGCAGGCGGTCCGGCCGCCGTCGGAGCTGCAAAGATCGAGCGGTTCCATCCAACGGGATTCCTCGAGACGGACCATCCGTCTTCTGCTCCTCATTGCGGGGATGCTGATCACCGGGACGGGGATCGCTCTTGCGGCCATCGGGATTCGGCAGGAAGGAAATCCCACCGGCACGTTTTTTCTCGCAGGGGGCATACTTCTCGTGGGAACATTGCTCCTGGGTTCTTACGTTCTCGCTTCGACGCAAAAGTCCGCTGACAAAACTCGCCTCTCCGTTCTCAGGGTGGGACTTCGCAGTGTCGCACGGCGGCCGAAGCGAAGCGCCGCCGTGGCCGGTCTGTTTGCCTTCGGCATCTTCATCGTCTTCGCCGTCGGCGCCAACCGGATCGGTTTGTTCATTGACCCCGACGACAGGGAGTCCGGCACGGGGGGATTTGTCCTGTACGGCGAAACCACCATGCCGATTGTGCAGGATCTAAACGATCCGGTAGACCGAAACAGGATCGGCTTTCCCCGCACCGGATTCGATCAGGTGAGCTTCGTACAGCTCCGGGTCCACGAGGGGGAGGATGCCAGCTGCCTGAATCTGAACCAGGTGCGAAACCCCCGCGTCCTCGGTGTCCCGCCTGATGAGTTCGCCCGCAGGGGCAGCTTTTCCTTCGTGAGCCATCCGGTGTTGGAGGCGGGTGAAAACCCGTGGCAGCTGCTGGAGCGGGGGATCGATGCTAATACCATTCCCGCGGTGGTGGATCAGAGCGTGTTGACCTGGGGCCTGCATAAATCCATAGGGGATACCCTCACCTACACTGATGAAAGGGGAGGGGAGTTCAAACTACAGCTTATGGGAAGTCTGGAAAACTCCGTGTTCCAGGGGAGCGTCCTGATTTCCGAACGGGGCTTCATCGAACATTTCCCGTCCTCGAGCGGGACCCAGGTATTGCTGGTCGATGCCCCGACAAACCAAAGCGAACAGGTCTCAGAACGTGTTCAACGGGCGCTGCGGGATTACGGCCTGGAGCTCCTGCCCGCAGCGGTTAGGTTGGGGGAGTTCAACAGGGTCCAGAACACCTACCTGTCGATCTTCTTGCTCCTCGGGGGCCTTGGCCTGGTGCTGGGCAGCTTCGGCATGGGCCTGGTGGTGGCCCGAAACGTGCTGGAGCGCCGGGGCGAGCTGGCCTTGCTGCGGGCCGTGGGCATCGGCCGCAGGATGCTGCAACGGATCCTGCTCAGTGAGCATCTGCTCATGCTGGGCTTCGGCCTGGCAAGCGGCCTGATCTCCGCGGTCGTTGCAGTGCTGCCCGTGGTTCTGCACCAGGGGGCCAGGCTCCCCCTTCCCTTTCTCGGCGTGTTGCTTGTAGCGGTGGCCGGTAATGGCTGTCTTTGGACCTGGCTCAGTGTGGTTGCGACCACACGGGGCGATCCTCTTCCGGCTCTGCGGAACGAATAGCCCGCCTTCTTTCGGGCCTTTTACTTGCCGACATCGATACAGACCAGCTCGCCGCTGTGGTTGCGGCAGTAAATTTTTCCACCGCATAGCACCGGAGGTGTGGCAAAGACCCTCCTCTTCTCTTCCCCACCAAACACATCCGCGCTGGATCGTTCCTTGAACAACGACGGTGTCCTATGACGCACCCTCTAGTCTAAGAGATATAATCATCGCCCGCGACTTTGTACCATGAGTTCCGATGATCGAAATTTGAAAATAATACCTGCATCTACGAGAATTGTAGTAACCACTGGATTAGCATTTCATCCAACCGAGGACCGCATAGATCAAATCTTGGATCGACCTGAGAGCAGACAGGGGGTTTCATGATTAATAGACAAACTATCTATCGTGCTTTGGTGATCTCGGCGCTCACGGTCATTTTGCTCTCCTGCGGGACGAAAAAACCTGCACAGGAGGCGTTCGACTGGCCGCTATGGCGCGGCCCGAACGGCGATGGCACCTAGGAGGAGGCAGACTGGAATCCCCAGGCTTTGAACGGGGGTGCCAAGATACTGTTTAGGATCGATATAGGCAGAGGCCATTCCAACGTAGCTATCATGGGCAATCGTCTCTATACGATGGGATTTATAGACCCGGAGAATCTGGTGTACTGCCTTGAGGCAGACACCGGGCGGGAGATCTGGCGATACTCCATTGAAATCGGCTTTGGAGAACCCAATCCACTCGTCTACGGAAACAAGGTTTTCCTATCGCTACACGACACCTGCTACATGCTGGAAACAGATGAATCTGAACCGCAGCAACTCTGGGTTTCGGGGGAGTTATGCAGCGATATCGCTACAGCAGTCCTTATCGACAAATATCTGTACGGAACACATTTTGCCGGCCGCTATGTAACGACCAATGATTGGAACACGATGCTTCGATTAGATTGGCCTTTACGCTGCGTCAGCGTGGAGACAGGGTTTGTAATGTGGGAGCAGAACATGGAACATTCAACTCTAACAGCGGCGGACGGCAAATTGATCCTCTTGGGGATAAAGGGCAGTCTGCGCATCGCAGAAGTCACAGCTTCGGGATATACAGAGCTGTCCAGAGGGGATTTGTCAGGAGGAAAAAAACACTTCGTCTTTGCCACGCCTCTCGTGTTGTGTAACGGCAAAATGTACTGTCGCAACTACTATGGCGATCTTATCTGCATCGATGTGAGCAATTGAGGTCCGCCTCAAAACGGCCGGCAATCTGCCCTTTCAACCCATCTGCTTATCGCTTCTCCATCGTCACCCACTCCCTGGGTTGCGTACCCACGTACAGGCTCTTGGGCCGGTAGAGGCGGTTGTCCCTGCGCTGCTCCAGGATGTGGGCCAGCCAGCCGGAGACGCGGGAGACGGCGAAGATCGGGGTGAAGAGGATCTTGGGGATCCCGAGCAGGTCGTACACCGCTCCTGAGAAAAAATCCACGTTCGGATAGATCGGCTTACCCTTCTCCTCCATGCGGTCGCGGAAGGTCTTCTCGACAATCTTGAGGATGTCGTAGCTGCGGGTGTCTGCCTTCCGCTTGGAGAGCTCTGCGAGGAACTCCTCCATGATGATGGCCCGGGGATCCTTGGCTTTGTAGACCCGGTGGCCCATGCCCATCACCTTCTGCTTGTTGTCCAGGGCTCGATTGACCCAATCCGCCGCCCTGTCCTTGCTGCCGATTTCCTCGACCATGGCCATGGCCTTCTCATTAGCTCCGCCGTGAAGCGAGCCGTACAGCGAACCTATAGCAGCGGAGATGCTGCTGTAGCAGGTGGAGAGGGTGGAGGCCACCACCCGGGCGGTGAAGGTCGAGGCGTTGAAACCGTGCTCGGCGTGCAGCACCAGGCAGGTGTCCATGACCTTGCCCTCGTACTCATCGGGCTCCTGGCCCCTCATCATGTAGAGGAAATTGGCTCCATGGGAGAGATCCTGCCGGGGTTGTATGTAGTCCTTGCTCTCGCGGAAGCGCTGCCAGGCCGCCACCACGCTGGCCAACTGCACCACCTGGTGGAGGGTGTCCCTGCAGTTGCAGGTGGCGGAGTGCTGGATCCTGTGCTGAATGTAGCCGCTCAGGTAGGAAATCACAGACTGGAGGAGTTCCATGGGATGAGCATCCTTCGGGAAGTTCCGCACCATGTCGAGAATTTCCGGGGCCAGGTCACGGCTGGCCCGCATGCGTTTGGAGAATATCTCCATCTCATCCCGGTTGGGCAGCCGCCCGTAAAGGAGCAGATAGGTCGTCTCCTCGAAGTCGGAATACCGTGCCAAGTCCTCGATGGAGTAGCCGAGATAGTAGAGTTTGCCCTGCTCCCCGTCGATGCGGCAAATTTCGCTTTCCGCCGCTACAACTCCCTCCAATCCTTTGGCGTAGGTGGTTTCAGCCATGGGATTCCTCCTGAAACGTTCGTTCGATAGTAAGTGTGAACATAATATATATAGAAATGAGCAATTACGAAATGCGTTTTCCCGAATTTTCGCCGGAATTCAAACCTTTTTCCTGCTCAGGGTATGGATCGCCCGGCCGTCCAAATCCAGGGCGGCCTCCCGCAGCGCCTCGGGCAGGGTGGGATGGGCATGAACGGTCCGGGCGATATCTTCGGCGCTGCCGCCGAACTCCATCACCGTGACTGCCTCGGCTATCAGATCCGAAGCCCAGGGACCGACAATATGAACACCGAGGAGCCGATCCGTACGCCGGTCCGCCAGGACCTTGACCAGCCCGTCTTCACTGGCCATGGCCAAGGCCCGGCCGTTGGCTCGGAAGGGGAAGGTTCCCTTGTTGTACTCCACTCCCTCCCGTTTCAAGGCATCCTCGCTCATTCCGACCGAGGCAACTTCCGGCCAGGTGTACACCACGGACGGGATCGTGTCGTAATTGACCTCACCTGCCTTGCCGGCCAGGAGCTCGGCCAGGGCCATCCCTTCCTCCTCCGCCTTGTGTGCCAGCATCGGTCCGGGGATCAGGTCTCCGATGGCGTATACACCCGGCAGGGAGGTTTGAAAACGTTTGTCCACCAGGACCCGCCCGCTCCGCTCTTCTGTTCTGATGCCGAGCTCTGCCAGTCCCAATCCTTCGGTATAGGGTCGCCGGCCTACCGCGACCAGAACCACATCTGCGGGATAGCTCTGCTTCTTGCCGTCCGCCTCTTCCGCGCTGAGGACCACGCCGGCCGAGCCGCTGCTGCCGGACTTGCTTTTTGTTGCAGTACTCCTGCCCGCTTTGCCCGCCACGCTCTTGCCGGCGGCGCTGGACACTCCCTTGCCCGCTCTCTCGTAGCCCTGCACCCGGGATCCTGTTACGATCCGCAATCCCTGTTTGGCGAGAATGCTGCGCAGACGGCGGGAGATTTCGGAATCCATTCCGGGCAGAATCTGATCGAGCAACTCGATCACCGTGACCTCGGCTCCCAATCGGGACCAGACACTACCCAACTCCAAGCCGATGGCGCCGGCGCCGATCACGACCATCCGGGACGGAATCCCCTTCAGTGAAAGAGCTTCCGTAGAGGTCAGAAAGCCATCCTTACCGGCAGGAAAGATCGGCAGCTCCACGGGCACGCTTCCCGTGGCCAGCACGATGTTCTTGGCGCTCAGGATTTGCTTCTTTCCCTCCCCGTCACTGACCTCGACCTTCCCCTGTGCGACGAGTCTGCCGACTCCCCGAAAGGTCTCCACGCCGTTTCCCTTGAGAAGCTGGCCCACCCCAGAGGTCAGTTTTTCCACCACCTGCTGCTTACGAGCCATCATCGCCTTCAGATCCAGGTCGAGCTTTCCCACTCTGATGCCGTGGGCGCCGAGGTCGTGCCCGCCTGCGCTGATTCCGCCCTTGCCGCTCTTTCCCGAAGCACGAAGGCGGGCATACAACTCGCTGGAGTCGAGCAGAGCTTTGGAGGGGATGCAGCCGATGTTCAGACAGGTGCCGCCGAAGCTGTCGTTTTTCTCCACCAGGGCGGTGGCCAGTCCCAACTGGGCTGCACGGATGGCCGCTACATAGCCGCCGGGACCGGATCCGATCACAATGAAATCGTAGGTTTTGGATTTATTAGAGCTCATCCTGGCTATACGTCCAGCAGCAGCGTCTGGGGATCCTCGATCAGGATCTTTATCGCGACCAGAAACTGCACAGCCTCCCGGCCGTCGATCAGGCGATGGTCATAGGACAGGGCCACGTACATCATGGGCTTGATCACCACCTGATCATCTACGGCGATCGGCCGCTTCTGAATGGCGTGCATGCCCAGGATGGCGGTCTGGGGGTAGTTGGGCAGGGGCGTGGAGAGCAGGGATCCGAACACCCCGCCATTGGTGATGGTGAAGGTGCCGCCGGCCAGCTCGTCGGGGGCTATCTTCTTCTCCCGGGCTCGTGTGGCCAGATCGAGGATGGACTTCTCGATCTCGGCGAAGCTCATGGCCTCGGCATCCCGAAGCACCGGAACCAGCAGCCCTCGCTCCGTGGATACGGCGACGCCGATGTCGTAGAAGTTGTTGTAGACAATCTCCTGGCCGTCGATCATGGCGTTGACCTCGGGGAAACGCTCCAAGGCCTGGCAGCAGGCCTTCACGAAGAAAGACATGAAGCCCAGGCGCACGCCATGTTTCCGCTCGAACTGCTCGCCGTAGCGGTTGCGCAGATCCATTACCTGTTCCATGTTGATCTCGTTGAAGGTGGTAAGCAGGGCGATCTCATGCCGGGCTTGAACCAGACGGCTGGCGATGGTCTGCCGCAGCCGGCTCATGGGAACGCGGCTCTGGCGTTCGGAGGCCGGAACCGCAGTCCTGCGCTCGCCTCCTGTGCTGCTCTGTGTCCTGCCGCCCATTGCTGCAGCGGGCGCTGAAGCAGCTGCAGGCGCTGAGGTGGGCGGTGCATCAACACGCTGCTTCAATTCCACCGCCCGCAGGACGTCCTCTTTGGTGATCCGTCCTTTGGGCCCCGTTCCCCTCAGATCGGATATGGACAATCCTTGCTCTTTGACGATCCGGCGCACCGCCGGCGACAGATCTTCTACCGCAGCTGGTATTGCAGCCGGCGCTCCCTCCGCCCCGGAGACTGCCTTCGATACGGCCGCCGGCGATTTGGCCGCCCCGACAGTCGCCGCCGCGTCTGTTGAAGCCGCCGCACTTCCCTCCCCTATAGACAACTCAGCCACGACCTGGCCGATCTCAACCTCCTGTCCCTCCTCTATCAGGATATGGAGTGTCCCGTCGGCAGGTGCGGGTACGGCAACGGTGGCTTTGTCCGTCTCCAGCTCGAAGAGATCCTCTCCCTCCTCGACCTGCTGCCCTTCCTTTTTTATCCAGGAGGTGAGAATACCGCTGGTGATCGATTCACCCACCGATGGAACCAATACGTCTTCTTTCATGCTTTTCCTCTTTTAACGGACCTTTCTGCCGGCCGTGGTTTCTTCTCCGTTTTTGATCCGGTGCTTGGATCCTCTGCTGCGTCTGCGGTCGCGCCTCCTGCCACACCCAGTGCCTTGTCCACCAATTCTCTCTGCTCAGCCACGTGCTGGCGATGGGAGCCCACCGCTGGGCTGGCGCTAGCCGGCCGGGACACAAGCGTCAACGGCCGGTCGGGGAAAACCTTCAGGAACTGCTCGCGGATATAACGAAGAGCGCCCCGGTTTTCCGGTTCCTCCTGTGCCCAGATCAGCTCCCGGACACCCCGATAGCTGTCAAACACCTCGCTAAAGGCCGCGTCCGGGAAGGGATAGAGCTGCTCGACCCGGAGGATACCTGTATCGAAGGCTTGCATTTCCTGTCTCCGCTCCCACAGGTCGTAGTAGAGCTTTCCGGAGCAGAGAATCAGCCGCCTGGCACCCCGTCCGTTGCTCCCCGCCGCGGCCGCAGTATCTCGCGAATCGAGGGTGGCGGTGACCGGGGGAGCGTCGAGCACGGGCTGGAAATGCCCTTGGCTGAGTTCCTCCAGCCGGGACACAGCCAGGGGATGGCGCAGCAGGCTCTTGGGGCTCATCAATACGAGGGGCTTGCGGAAATCCCGCTTCATCTGCCGGCGCAGCAGATGGAAGTACTGAGCCGGGGTGGTGAGGTTGCAGACTTCCATATTCTCCTCGGCGCAGAGCTGCAGAAAACGCTCCAGGTGGGCGCTGGAGTGCTCCGGCCCCTGCCCTTCGTAGCCGTGAGGCAGCAGCAGCACCAGACCGCTGGAACGCTGCCATTTGGTCTGCGCCGCGGCGATGAAGTTATCGATGACCACCTGGGCCCCGTTTGAAAAATCCCCAAACTGGGCCTCCCAAATCACCAGGGTGCGGGGAGAGTTGAGGGAGAAACCGTACTCGAAACCCAGGATCGAATACTCCGAAAGAGGGCTGTCGTAGGCGAAGAAGCGGGCCTGATTCTGCCCCAGGTGGTTCAGGGGCACGTACGGCAGAGCCTCCGCGCTTTCGGTATCCCACCAGGCGGAGTGGCGTTGGCTGAAGGTGCCCCGCTCGCAGTCCTGTCCGCTCAATCGCACCGGTATCCCTTCCAGCAGGAGCGTGCCGAAGCTCAAAGACTCGGCGAAGGCCCAGTCCATCGTGCCCTCCTGCTCCAGGCGTTGCTTCTTGTCCTCCACGATACGCTTCAGCTTGCTGTGAACATTTAAATCCTCGGGTATGCGGGTCAGGGTAGCGGCGATCCCCTCCAGGGTTTTTCGCTTCACTCCGGTGGGCACCGGCTCGTGGGTATAGCGGCCGTGCAGTCCCTGCCACTCATCCCCCTGGAAGGGCTTGAGGGTCGGCTCAGGGGGATTCTCCCGAGCCGTGATAAGAGCCCGACGCAGCCTGCCGGCATATTCTTTGCGCAGGCCCCTCTGCTCCTCAGGGCTCATCACACCGAGATTCGAACAGGTTTCGGCGTACTTGCGGGTCACTCCCGGATGATTGCGGATCAGCTTGTACATCCTGGGATTGGTGAAGGAGGGCTCGTCCCCCTCGTTGTGGCCATGGCGCCGGTAGCAGACGATATCCACAATCACGTCCTGGGACATCTTCTGCCGGAAACGCAGGGCCAGGTCCATGGCGTAGACCACGGCCTCCGGATCGTCGCCGTTTACATGAAACACGGGAACCGAGGTCATCTTGGCCACGTCCGTGGGGAAGAAGGTGGAGCGGGAGTCCCGGCTGGAAGTGGTGAAGCCGATCTGGTTGTTGATGATCACGTGAATCGTGCCGCCGGTGTGGTAGCCCCGCAGCTGTGAGAGGTTGAAGATCTCCGCCACCACGCCCTGACCGCTGAAGGCGGCATCCCCGTGCAGGATCACGGGCAGCACCTTCTTGGTAGCTCGCATGAAGCTGCCCCAGCGGGATTGACTCTGTACGGCCCGGGTCTTGCCCTCCACCACCCCGTCGACGCTTTCCAGGTGGCTGGGGTTGGAAACCAGGGTCACGTGCACCGAGCTGCCGTCTTCATGGCCGTGGTCCGTTGAGTAGCCCAGGTGGTACTTCACGTCCCCGCTGCCGCCGTACTGCCCTGGCTTGTGATTGTCCTCGAAGAGGGTGAAGATCTCCTCGGCGGGCATGTTTAAGATCTGATTGAGGATCGTGATCCGCCCGCGATGGGCCGTGCCGATTACGATCTCGTCGATCCCCGCTCCGCTGGCCGCGTCGACCAGGGAGTGCAATGCCGGCACGACCACCTCCGCTCCTTCCAGGGAGAAGCGCTTCTGGCCGATGAAGGTCTTGTGCAGGAACTGTTCGAACTCCTCGGCTTTTATCAGGTCCTTGAGTATCGCCCTTCGCTGCGCCGTAGAAAAGTCGTGCCTGTTGCGGCAGGATTCCATCGTGTGCAGGAGCCAGTTGCGGATCGGCTTGTTCTGGATGTGGAGGAACTCCACGCCGAAGGTCGAGCAGTAGGTCTCCTGGAAGGCCCGGAGGATCTCCTTCAATCGGGCTCTGGCGGGCTTCATGGCCCGGCCGGCGGAGAACTCCCGGTCCAGATCGTGTTCGGAGAGCCCGAAGGTCTCGATGGACAGCTGCTCATAGGCCCCCTTTGCCCGGGGGTAGAGGTAGTTCTGGCTCGGTTCATGCTGAGGGCGCAGGGGGTTGAGGTAGGCATAGAAGTAGCCCACATCCCGATAGGCCCAAAGCAGGCTGTCCACCCGGCTCTGTTTGCTTCGGCCGTGATCGTCTATATCCGCGGACGCCGGACCCGCACCCCGCCTGGGTGTGCCCCGCCGGGGCGTTCCCAGGTTCAGTAATCCCCTTTGGTCAAAATCGCTGAAAAATTCCTGCCAGCGGCCGTCTACTGAGGAGGGATCCCGGAGCCAGGACGCGTAGAGCTCCTCGATGAAGGGCAGGCTGGTCAGATCCAGAAGGTCGTACATCCCGCTAACTCCCGAGTCGCTCCTTCATCAGCTCCGGAATCTGGTCCGGTCGATCAGCCACCGGCACTCCGGCCTCCTGGAAGGCCTTGACCTTGGCCTCCGCAGTTCCCTTGCCGCCGGAGATGATGGCTCCGGCATGCCCCATGCGCTTGCCCGGGGGGGCGGTGCGCCCGGAGATAAAAGCGACCACGGGCTTGCTCACCGAGTCTTTGATGTAGGCAGCTGCCTGCTCCTCGTCCTCCCCGCCGATCTCACCGATGATCACCACCCCTTGAGTCTCAGGATCCGCTTCGAACATTTCCAGCAGATCGATATAGCCGGTGCCGATCACCGGATCCCCGCCCACACCGATGCAGGTGGACTGCCCCAGATCTTTGAGGGTGAGGTTGTACACCACCTCGTAGGTCAGGGTGCCGCTGCGGGAGATCACTCCGATGCCGCCCGGCTTGTGGATGTGACCCGGAAGGATCCCCACCTTGCTCTTCCCGGGACTGATCAAACCAGGACAGTTGGGACCGATCAGGCGAGTGCGTTTTTCGCGTATATAATGGTAGTTGGCGAGCATCTCCAGCACCGGAACGCCCTCGGTTATGCAGACGATCAGATCGATACCACCGTCGGCGGCCTCCCGCAGGGCCGCGGTGGCGAAACGGGCGGGCACGAAGATCACCGAACAGTTGGCGCCGGTGTCTTTCACAGCTTTGGCCACGGAGTCGAACACCGGCACTCCGTGCACCTCCTGTCCTCCCTTGCCGGGGGTGACGCCCCCCATAACCCGGGTGCCGTACTCCAGCATCGAGGCGGTATGGAAGGATCCGTCCCGGCCGGTGATGCCCTGGACAAGGACCCTGGTGTTTTCGTCGATCAGGATTCCCATGGTTGCTAAACTCCCGCCTTTGCTTTTTCCAGGACTTTCTTCACCGCTTCTGTCATTTCCGAAGCGGCTTCCAGGCCTGCCTGCTCCAGAAGGGCGCGCCCCTCCGCTTCGTTGGTCCCTATCAGACGGATCACCAGCGGGACGGGCAGATCGATCTGATCCCGCGCGATGAGTATGCCCTTGGCGATGTCGTCGCAGCGGGTGATGCCGCCGAAGATGTTGATGAGAATGGCCTTGAGCTTCTGATTGCGGGTCAGGATCTGCAGGGCCGTGAGCACCTTCTGAGGACTGGAGCTTCCACCCACATCGAGAAAATTGGCAGGCTGGCCCCCGAACAGCTTGATCAGGTCCATGGTGGCCATGGCCAAACCCGCCCCATTGACGATGCAGCCGATATCCCCCTCCAGGCTGACGAAGCTCAAGCCCGCCTCCTTGGCCTCGATCTCCTCTCGGCTGTACTCCTCTTCTGTCCTCAGGGCTTCCACGTCGGCGTGCTTGGGCAGACCGTTGTCATCGAAGTTGATCTTGGCATCCGCTGCGACCAGGGTAGCGGCATCGATCTGGGCGTAGGGATTGATCTCCACCAGGGAGCAGTCCTTGTCGACCAGCAGGCGGTACAGGTTGAGCAAAACCTCTACGGCCTGGTCCAGAAGCTCTGACGGAAAGGCGGCACTCAAGAAGCTGCGCAGGGCTTTATCGTCCGGACCCTTCAGAGGATCGATATAAGCTTTAAGGATCTTTTCCGGCTCCTTCATGGCCAGCTCTTCGATATCCACTCCTCCGGAAGCGCTGACGATGCAGACCACCTTTTTGTTGGCCCGGTCCACGGTCACGCTGAGGTAGTACTCCTTCTGGATATCGACAGCCTTGGCCACCAGGACCGCCTCCACGGGGATGTCCTTGATGGTGAGATCCAGAATCTTACCGGCGGCCTTCCGGACCTCTTCCGGCGTACCGGCCAGCTTGACCCCTCCCGCCTTACCCCGGCCCCCTACCAGTACCTGGGCTTTGATTACAACGGGCAGGCCTATCCCCTCGGCAACCTGCACAGCTTCCTCGGCGCTGCGGGCCACCTTGCCCGGCGGTAACGGGACTCCGTAGGAGGCCAGCAGCTCTCGGGCCTGGTATTCGTGTATTTTCATGCCTCCCCCCGTTCCTTGGCCTTGGTGATCTGTCGTTTCGTGAGATTGATGTTTTTGGTGATCTTGATTCCCCGGGGGCAGACCCGGGTGCACTGAAAGTGGTTCTCACAGGCCCACACACCGTCGGGATGGTCCAGAACCGCAAGACGCTCACTGAATCCCCGATCCCGGCTGTCAAAGAGGAAGCGGGCCGCCTGGGCGACGGCTGCCGGCCCGATGAAGGCGGCGTTCTTGCCGTCCAGGATCGGACAGGCGGAGTAGCAGGAGGCGCAGAGGATGCATTTGGTGGGATCGTCGAACAGCCCCCGCTCTTCGGGACTCTGGACCCGTTCCTTCTCTGCCACCGGCTCCTGGTTGATCAGGAAGGGCTTGACCCTGCGCCAGCGGGCGAAAAACTCATCCTGATCGACCATCAGATCCCGAAGCAGGGGCAGGTGCTTGAGAGGCTCCACCTTGATCACCGCTCCGTCGGCCTCGGCAACATCCTGGACCAGGGTCTTGCAGGCCAGGCGTTCCTGGCCGTTGATGATCATACCGTCGGAACCGCACACGCCGTGGGCGCAGCTCTTGCGAAAGGCGAGGGTTCCATCGATGAAGTTTTTCACCTGCATCAGGGCATCGAGCAGGCGGTCGCTGGGCTCGACTTCGATCGGATACTCCTTGAAGTAGGGCTGCTCGTCCGCATCGGGATTGTAGCGCTGTATCTGTAAGGTAATCTTCACCTCATCGCTCCTCGTCTCGCTAATAGGCTCGCGGCTTGGGTTCGAAACGGGAGATGTCCACCGCTCTGTAATCGATGCGCACCTCCCCGCCATTCAGCCAGGCCATGGTGTGCTTCAGCCAGTTCTCGTCATCCCGCTCCGGGTAGTCTTCCCGGGCGTGAGCTCCGCGGCTCTCTCTGCGGTTGGCAGCGCTGGCCGCCGTGACCAGGGCCAGATCCAACATGTTCTGCAGCTCGAAGATTTCCAGCAGATCCGTGTTGTAGCGTTTCGAGCTGTCCTGGGCGCGGACCTCCCGGTAGCGGTCCCGAAGCTTTTCGAGCTCGGTCACCGCCTTCAGCATATCCTCCTCGTTTCGGTAGATTCCGACCTTTTCCATCATCAGGTCTTTCATCTCCTCGCGTATTTTGCCGCCGTGAGGTCCCTTGCCGCGGGTAAGGCTGTCGATCAGGGAGCGGGCCGCGGCTTCCGGCTCTTTTCCTACGGGAGTGAAATCCGTCGCCTCCACGTAGCGGGCGATGTTCTGCCCCGCCCGCCGGCCGTAGACCACCAGGTCGACCAGACTGTTGGTGCCCAGACGGTTGGCGCCGTGCACGCTGACGCAGGCACACTCCCCGGCGGCGTACAACCCCTCGATCAGGGCACCGCTACCGTCGGCCAGCACCCGGCCGTCATTGTCCGTGGGGATCCCCCCCATGGCGTAGTGGGCCGTTGGCTGCACGGGGATCGCGGCATCCGCCGGATCCAGGCCCAGGTAGGTGCGGCAGAAATCGGCGATGTCCGGAAGCTTGGCTTCTATTACTTTTTTACCGAGATGGGTGGCGTCCAGATGCACGTAATCGTCGATCCTGCGATCTCCGCGGATGCCGTCGCCGGCTCGGATCTCCTCCATAATCGCCCGGCTGACCATATCCCGGGGAGCCAGATCGAGGAGCGTCGGGGCGTAGCGTTCCATGAAGCGCTCTTTCTTCCGGTTGCGCAGGATGCCCCCTTCACCTCTCACTCCTTCGGTGATGAGGATGCCCATGCCACGAATCCCGGTGGGATGAAACTGAAAGAACTCCATGTCCTCCAGTGGAACACCCCGCCGCAGCAGCAGCGCCGGTCCGTCCCCCGTGTTGGCGAAGGCGTTTGAAGTGGTGCGGAATATCTGGCCGAAGCCGCCGGTGGCGAAGAGGATCGCTTTAGCCCGGAATACGTGCAGCTCTCCGGTAGCCAGCTGCAGAGCCACCAGACCGGCAGTCTTTCCGTTTTCGATCAATACGTCGAGAACCTGGAACTCATCATAGAAGGAAACCTCGTTCTTGATGCACTGCTGGTAGAGGGTTTGGAGGATCATGTGACCGGTGCGGTCCGCTGCGTAACAGGAACGGCGCACCGCAGCTTCGCCAAAGTTTCGGGTATGCCCACCGAAGCGGCGCTGGTCGATACGTCCCTGCTCGGTACGGCTGAAGGGCAGCCCGCGGTTCTCCAGATCATACACGGCCCGCACCGCATCTTCGGCCAGGATGATCGCAGCCTCCTGGTCCACCAGGTAATCGCCCCCCTTGATCGTATCGAAAGCGTGCCACTCGGGCTTGTCCTCCTCGATGTTGCCCAAGGCAGCGCCGATACCGCCCTGAGCGGCTCCGGTATGGCTGCGCATGGGATGGAGCTTTGAGATCACTGCAGTCCTGGCGGCCCGACTGGCCTCCAGGGCGGCGTACAATCCCGCTCCCCCGGCTCCCACTATCAGAGCCTCAAACTCGTGCATCGACACTCAGGATCCTCCTCGATAGATAGTACATTTCCTATATAGCCTGTGGTTATAGCCTATGAATTGACGGGGGAGAAGTCAAGTCTGCTTGTTATTCCTCTCCAATCATGGATTTCGGATCGAGCACCTTCTCCACCTCCTCCGGAGGGAGCAGGCCGAATTCTCTGACCAGCTGGCGCACCGTCTTTTTTTCTTTGAAAGCCCGGTAGGCGATCTCCGCCGCCTTGTCGTAGCCGATGCGAGTGGCCAGGGGTGTGACCAGGGCCAGGCTCCATTCCACCCAGTCGGCGCAGCGCTCCGGATCAGCTTCGATACCCCGGATGCAGCGCTCCGCCAGAACCCGGGCTGTGTTGGCGAGCAGGATCAGGGAATCCAGAGTCTCATAGGCTATCAGGGGCATCATGATATTCAGCTCCAGCGGTGCCGAGGCGGCCGCCATGCCTACGGAAGCAGCTTTGCCCTTCACGTACACCGCCGCCTGAATAACCATCTCCGGAATCACCGGATTGACCTTTCCCGGCATGATCGAGCTTCCCGGCTGCAGGGAGGGCAGCTTGATCTCACCCAATCCGGCGCGTGGACCGCTGGACAGCAGGCGCAAGTCATTGCCGATCTTGAGCAGACTGCCGGCCAGGACACTTAAAGATCCCATCAGCTCGGCCTGGGCGTCCCGGCAGGCCAGGGCTTCGAAAAGATTCTCCGCCTGGCGGAAGGGCAGCCTGGTTCGGGCAGCGATCCGTTCGATCACCCGGGAGGCAAACTCGGGGTGGGCGTTGATCCCGGTTCCGACCGCGGTTCCTCCCAGGGCCAATTCTTCCAAATGGGGAAGAGCGTGCTCAAGCCGCTTGACAGCTTTACGGATCTGAGAGGCGTAGCCGGAGAACTCCTGACCGAGGGTGAGCGGCACCGCATCCTGGAGATGGGTACGGCCGATCTTGATCACACCGGCGAAGGCTTCGGTTTTTTCACTGAGCGCTCTCTCCAGCTCTTCCAGAGCCGCAAGCAGTTGCCCGGCTGCCATCCGGTCGGCGATGTGAATGGCGGTGGGAATGACGTCATTGGAGGACTGCCCCCTGTTGACATGGTCGTTGGGATGCACCGGTTTCTTGATCCCCAGCGGTGATCCCAGCAGTTCATTGGCCCGGTTGGCGATCACCTCGTTGGCGTTCATGTTCCAGGATGTGCCGCTGCCGGTCTGAAAAACGTCGATCGGGAAGTGCTGGTTCCAGCGGCCCTCCCGCACCTCTCCGGCCGCTTTGGCGATAGCCTGGGCCAGTTCCTTGGGCACCGCTCCCAGCTCGGCATTGACCTCCGCGGCGATCTGCTTGATCAGCCCCAAGGCCTGGATCATCAGAGGTGGAATGCGCTTGTCCGACACCCCGAAGTTCTCCACCGCCCGCTGGGTCTGTGCGCCCCAGTAGGCCCAGGCAGGCAGGGCTACCTGCCCCATGGTATCGGACTCGTTTCGTATGCCCTCGTCTTGCTTTCCCATGCTTTTAGCTCCTTGTCGTTACCCGCGCCCCACGAACGGTTCATCCTACCGGTCTCTGATTTTTTTCGGCCCGAAAGTTGTTCAAAATGTCAAAAATGATAGAAATGTACAACTTCATGGTCGGCGATTTCCTGTAAAGTCCGGCAGGCTGAGCATTGATACAGCCTGAAGTGCCTCCAAAACCGCCGTGCCCAATTTCAAGCCATGTTGCGCAGCACCGTGTGGAGGATGCCGCCGTTTCGGTAGTAATCCAGCTCCACCGGCGTGTCCAGGCGGACGATGACCGTGAAGGCCTTTTCTGCGCCCCTTTCGGTCTCGACGTTGACGGCTATTTCCTGCCTCGGCTTGTCCACAGATTGCAGTGAATAGACCTCTTCCCCTGTCAAACCATGGCTCTCCGCGTTCTCTCCCTCCTTGAACTGCAGGGGCAGCACACCCATGCCGATCAGGTTGGAGCGGTGAATCCGTTCGAAGCTCTCGGCGATCACCGCCTTGATCCCCAGGAGGATCGTGCCTTTGGCCGCCCAGTCCCGGGAGCTTCCCGACCCATACTCCTTGCCGGCGATGACCAGCAGGGGCGTCTGCTCTGCCTGGTACTTAACCGCCGCCTCGTAGATGAACATCTGTTCCCCCGTAGGCAGATAGCGCGTATAGCCTCCCTCAACACCGGGAACCAAAAGATTGCGGATGCGGATGTTCCCGAAGGTTCCCCGAATCATCACCTCATGGTTCCCGCGGCGGGAACCATAGGTGTTGAAATCCTCTACGTTTACTCCCTGACTGATGAGCCACTTTCCGGCAGGACTGTCCTCAGGAATGGCCCCGGCCGGCGAGATGTGGTCCGTTGTTACCGAATCTCCGAGTAAAGCCAGCACCCGGGCTGCCCTGATATCGGGCAGAGGCGGCAGCTCCTCGGCCAGCCCTTCGAAGAAGGTAGGTTTGCGGATGTAGGTGGAGATATCGTCCCACTTGTAGCGGCTGCTCTCACTGATCTTGACGGCGTTCCAGGTTTCATTGCCGGTAAAGACATTGGCGTATTCCTGGGCGAACATCTGCGGAGAGACGTGTACGGCTACCGCCTCATCGACCTCCTGATTCGTGGGCCAGATGTCCCTGAGATACACCGGATCCTCGTTGCGGTCCAAACCGATGGGATCGTTCTGCAGATCGATGTCCATCGTTCCGGCCAGAGCATAAGCCACGACCAGGGGCGGCGAGGCCAGATAGTTGGCTTTCACCTCGGGATGAATTCGACCTTCGAAGTTGCGATTCCCGGACAGCACCGCCGCAACGGTCAGATCCGCCTCACAGACGGCCCGGCTGACCTCAGGATGAAGCGGACCGGAGTTGCCGATGCAGGTGGTGCAGCCGTAGCCCACTAGGTGAAAACCCAGGGCTTCCAGATAGGGGGTCAATCCGGCATCATCCAAATAGCGGGTCACCACCCGGGAACCCGGAGCCAGGCTGGTCTTTGTATATGCGGGTACCTGCAGTCCCAGTTTGACCGCCTTTTTGGCCAGGATGCCGGCGGCCAGCATAACCGCAGGATTGGAGGTGTTGGTGCAGCTGGTGATGGCGGCAATCACCACGGATCCGTGCTGCAAAAAATCCCGTCTGCCCGACACCACCACCGGGATTCCCGCAGCCCAGGAAGCTTCTACGTCCGCTTCCTCCACACCTGCCGTGACCACGGGTGCTCCGCCTTCGCCCTCCCAACGGATCTTCTCTTCACCGCCGTTGGAGGATCGTAGAGTTTTCACTACCTCGAGCCAGGCCTTTCGGGCAGTGGAGAGGGGAATGCGGTCCTGGGGCCGCTTGGGTCCGGCCAGAGAGGGCTGCACGGTGGCCAGATCGAGCTCCAGCACGTCGTTGTACTCCGGCTGGGGAGTTTGATCGGTGCGGAAAATCCCCTGCTCCTTGGTGTATCGCTCCACCAGGTCGAGCTGTTCTACCTTGCGGCCGGTGAAAGCGAGGTACTTCAGGGTCTCCCCATCCACTGGAAAGAATCCGGCGGTAGCTCCATACTCCGGTGACATGTTGCCGATCGTGGCCCTGTCCGCCACGCTCAGGGAGCTCAAGCCCGGCCCGAAGAACTCGACGATCTTGCCCACCACGCCATAGCTCCTCAGGCTTTGAGTCACGGTGAGCACCAGGTCGGTGGCTGTCACTCCCGGTGAGAGCGTACCGGTCAGCTTATAACCGATCACCTCGGGGACGAGCATGTACAGGGGCTGGCCCAGGATGGCCGCCTCCGCCTCGATGCCGCCGACGCCCCAACCCAAGACACCGATGCCGTTGATCATCGGTGTATGAGAGTCGGTGCCCACCAGTGTGTCGGGGAAGGCGGTCCAGGTACCATTGATCTGACGTTTCTCCACGACTCGGGCCAGGTACTCCAGGTTGACCTGGTGCACGATTCCCGTTGCCGGGGGCACGACCTGGAAGTTTTCGAAGCTGCTCGCCCCCCAGCGCAGGAACTCGTAGCGCTCCCGATTGCGTTTGAACTCCATCTCGGCATTGGTCTGCAACGCGTGTACTGTGGCATAGCTGTCGACCTGTACGGAGTGGTCGATCACCAGATCAATGGGAATGATGGGATTAATCCTCTGGGGATCCCCTCCCAGATCGGCCAGGGCGTCCCGCATTACTGCCAGATCTACAATCGCCGGCACTCCGGTGAAATCCTGCATCACAACCCGAGCCGGCTTGAAGGGGAACTCCCTCTGCTTGGCCTCAGGCGTGTTCCACTGGCAGAGAGTCTTCAGATCCTCCTCGGTCACGGCATAGCCGTCGATCTGGCGCAGCACCGCCTCCAGCAGGATCTTTATGGAAAAGGGCATGCGGGAGATCTTCCCCACTCCCTGCTTTTCCAGCTGCTTCAGATCGTAGTAGTTGAGCTTTCCCGATTTTGTCGAAAGGGTTCTCTCGCACCCGTTTAGATCTGAATTTTTAGACATTTTTTCGCTCCTGGCCCGGTCAGCTTTGTGTTTTTTGCCTTTCGAAGCTTTGCCTAATATACCCAAGAACCAAGCTCAGGTTCAACGTTGCGAGCTGGATATGGATTGATCAAGAAGCATGCAAATGGATAAAGTTTTGAGTGCCGTGAACGAAAAATCTCAGAGTGTGCAGGTGTCCGAGTTTGTAAAGATGAAATGAAGATCAAGGTCAATGCGGAAGATTTTATCGTCCGCGAGGAGTCTGCCCTTCACTTTTCTGAAAAACCTCGAGCCCACGTGGTTTTCCGCCTCAGCAAGCAGGACTGGGATACCTTCGACCTGATCGATCTGCTCGCCCGCCGGCTCGGTATCCCAACTGGGGACATCTCGTTCGGGGGTATTAAAGACCGCTACGGCAAAACCGAACAGCTGATCTCCTTCAAGAACAGGCGGGGGCTCAAAGCGGCCATCGGCGCCCTGTCGCCGCAGAAGAACTTCAACCTGTCTTTCCTCGGCTATCTTTCAGTCCCCGTTGCGGCAAAGGATATTCTGGGCAATCACTTCACCATCACCATCCGGGACCTCTCCGCCCATGAACTGGAACGCTGCCTGGCCAATGCGGAGATTGTAAGGCAATGGGGCATCCCCAACTACTACGACGAGCAGCGCTTCGGAAGCGCCCGCCACGGCAAGGGCTTTATGGGCAAAGAGATCTTCCGGGGCAGTCGGGAGCGAGCCCTGCGCCTGTACTTCGAACCTTCGAAGTTCGACGACCGCAGAACCAGGGCTCTAAAATCCTGTGTGCTCGAGAACTGGACACACTGGAATCGCTGCCTAGAGAGCGCCTTTGGGGAGTACCGGAGAATCCTGACTTACCTCTCGGGGCATCGGCAGGCCTTTCACAAAGCCCTTTCCCTGATCGATCGACGCTTCCTCGTATTGGTCTTGAACGCCTATCAGTCCTTCCTGTTCAACCAGATCCTCTCCCGCTACTTGCTAATCCTGCAGGCAGAACACGATTTGGACATCGATCGACACCTCTACAGCCAGGGACATTTCCTCTTCTACCGGGAGCTCCCGGAGCATCTTAATGACCGCCTTCTTGGCCAGCTCCTGCCTGTGCCTGGCTGGGACAGCCGAATCGAAGATCCCCGGATCGCCGAGATCACCGCAAGCGTTCTGGAAAGCGAAGCTATCGAGCTGCGGGATCTCAAGGTGCGCCAGATGTCCGGGATCTACGTCAACGGAGTTGAACGTTCGGCTATTGTTGTACCGCAGAATTTCGCTGTGGAGGGCGTCGGAGAGGACGAGCTGTACAAGAACAGCAAAAGAATGACCCTGAAGTTCTTCTTAACCCGGGGAGGGTATGCTACCCTGATCGTCAAGCGGCTGAACGTTGGTGGGCAGGCGTACTTTGCGCCCTAATTCACAAAACCAAGCCTCACCGCGTTCTCTTTAGGAGTGATAGCCATGGCAAAATCCACACAGAAACCGCTTATTGCGGACCTGGAAGCGACACCCCCGGTCGAATGTCCCTGCGGGCAGGCTCGCAGAGCCTTCCTGGTTCCCGGCAACAGCGCGGCCTCGATCCATCTGGTGGATATCAAGATCGATCCGGAGGTGCACTACCACGAACAGCACACCGAGATCTACTACGTCCTCGAGGGAGAGGGATTGATCGAGCTGGACGGAGAAAAATCCCCCGTGAAGCCGGGCACGGCGATCCTCATCCCGCCGGGGGTGCGGCATCGTACCCTGGGCAGGATCCGGCTGCTCAACGTACCGATCCCGCCTTTCGATCCGGCGGACGAGCATTTCTATTGAGGTTACGGGCACATGCCGAGCCAGATCCGAATGGTTATCCCGGAAACCAGATTTTACCCGGCCGAGCGAAAGCCCGCTTCCCCGCCAGCACACGGTGCAAGACGAGAAACACGAAAAGGTAGGCCAGGACCAATCCCAGGGTAGCCCAGTAGAAAAGCGGATTGCCCCGGGTATGGCCGTACATCATCAGATTGATAGACAGGATATAGGGAATCACAAGCACGAAGGCGATTCCGGATCCGTAGATATAATCCACAGCCGCCGGAGTCTCGAACTCCGGATCCAGGATGCGCAGCAGAGCCAGGCCGGTCGGCAGCGTGCCGGTGGCTGCACCGTAGATGATCATGGCTCTTTGAAAGCGGTGCTCGACGAACAGGCGTGAGGTGAACCACAGGACGTAGCCGATGGTGAGCAGTCCTCCCAGGAGCGCCATAACCAGAATCGGCAACCAGTAGCGAAGCACTACCACCAGAGAGATCGCTCCTAAGGCAGCCGCCACTAAAATATCAACCGAGCTGCCTGCGATGCGGGTGAGACTGCCCGGATCCAGCACATGATCGATTTGTAGGACTTTAAACAACTGCTTGGTACCCACGGCCAGCAGGGCCGCGAAGATGAACGATATCCCCCAGAGATTCACCGCCAGTTCCCTGCCCTCGGCTCCGGCGAAGGACAACAGATAGCTCAAAGACTTCAATAACAGGTAGGTGAGAAGGTAGACAATAAACACCGCAGCCAGATTGAAGGAAAGCGTGTCGATAGCTTCGGTGTCGGTGGTCAGCTGCGAACCGGCCGGCGCCTCCTCCTCCGATGCGCAGATACCGGAACGAACTCGAGCCGCCTTCAGCCGCTCCCGGTATTTGGATCCCAGCCAGCCTTTGCGCATGCCGAGGTTGATCAGAAAGACTCCCCCAAAGCAGGCCCATAGGAAACCCATTGTGGCGAAGGTCAGCCCGATCGAGCCCGCCCCCTGGAATCCCATCTCCTCCCAGCCGATACCGATCGAATAGGCCTGGCCCGGTCCCATCTCGAAACCGAGGGGGATAAAAAGCCCAAAGCTGGGAGACAGGCCGGGGATGAACAGGGCGATGAATAGAAAGGTCAGGGCGATGCCCAGCAGGGCTTGAAAGGTAAAGGAGGCGACCGTCATCAAGCCGGTGGATAAAACTCGTTTTCCCGTGCCCCGTTCGGGAGTGTTCCGCAGGCCCATGGCGATGAAGGACAGGCTCAGCAGATGATAGATCAGGTCGCCAAGATGCTCCGTGCCGATTCCGAGGTAATTGGCAACCGTGTTGTAGAAGATGAGGAGGAAAAATCCGGCGGTCAGGGAGTTGGGGATTAGAAACGACTGAAAGAAGCGCACCCTGGCGCGGACCAGGGTGGCCAGCAGAAGGCTGAGGGCGATCACGCCGAGATGGACAAAGATCGACCAGTGAAAGCTCATAGAGAAGTGTAGACGTATTTCCGACGGGAAAGCAAGCGACCGCAAGCGGTCGCAGAACGGCGGCGGCGCCTCAGGACGCGGCAGGTTTCCGGGCGATGTTTTTATCGACCCGCTCCGCTATGGTAAATAACCTCTCCAGTCGGCCCAGCTGGGGCGCGAACAGCCGCTCCAGCAACTCCGGGGAGTAGTGCGTCTGCAGAAACTCCGACACAGGCAGCCGGCCGATCCAGCAGTCCAGGATCTTGCCGCAGGGCTCGGTACCCCCGGTGGCGCGGCAATAGGAGAAATCGATGCAGTCTCCCAGGCTTCTGCAGTAGGTCTCGTAATGGTCGTATTCGTTCATGTCCGTCATTTCTCTGTGCCTTTATCCTTTCAAACCCCACGGGCGCACGGGGGCGTCCGTGGGGTGCGGAATACTGCAGTACAGCACGAATAGTAATCTATGCGCTCTGAGGTTTCGGAAAATCCTTGATCTGATCGAGGGCCTTGTGGATCTCCTCCTCGGGATACTCGTAGTCGTGGAGCTTTCCCTTGAAGTACAGATCGTAGCCGCGCAGGTCCATTAAACCGTGTCCGCTCATGTTAAACAGGATCACCTTCTCCTTGCCCTCCTCTTTGGCCTTATTGGCTTCCTGGATGGCTACAGCCACCGCATGGCTGGTTTCGGGTGCGACAATAATACCCTCGGTGCGGGCAAATGTGATTGCCGCCTGAAAACACTCCAGCTGATGCACGGCCTGGGGTGCCAGCAATCCCGCGGCTATCGCTTGGGAGACCTGAGGCGCCATTCCATGATAGCGAAGTCCACCGGCATGGATGGGAGGCGGTACAAAGGTATGGCCAAGGGAGTGCATCGGCGCGATTGGCGCCACCTGGGCGGTGTCGCCATAGTCGTAGACGTAGGGTGCCTTGGTCATGGTGGGACAGGAGAACGGTTCCACCGGGATGATATCGATTTGAGCGCCGTTGATCTTGTCGTGGAGATAGGGGAAGGCCAGACCGGCGAAGTTGCTACCGCCCCCGGCACAGCCGATCACCACGTCCATCTTCTTCTCCCCGATCTTCTCCAGCTGCTTCTTCGCCTCCAGTCCGATGATGGTCTGATGCAGCAGCACATGGGGCAGTACGCTGCCCAGGGAATATTTGGTCTTCCCGCTCTCGTCCGCAATGGCCGCCTCGATAGCTTCGCTGATGGCGATTCCCAGGCTTCCGGGAGAATCAGGATTCGCAGCCAGAATGTCTCTTCCAGCTTGAGTCTCCCCACTCGGGCTGGGAACGCAATCCGCGCCCCAAGCCTGCATCATGGTTTTACGGAAGGGCTTCTGATCGAAGCTCACCCGTACCATGAAAACCTTGCACTCTAGCCCAATCAGGGCACAGGCAAAAGCCAGAGCACTTCCCCACTGCCCGGCTCCGGTCTCAGTGGTTAGCCTTTCAACACCAAACTGCTTGCTGTAAAAGGCTTGGGGTACGGCGGTGTTGGGTTTGTGGCTTCCCGGGGGAGAGACACTCTCGTTCTTGTAGTAGATCTTGGCCGGTGTCCCCAGAGCTTTCTCCAATCCGGTCGCCCTGTGCAGGGGGGAGGGTCGCCACTTGTACAGGATTTCGAGTACCTCCTCGGGGATGTCGATCCAGCGGTCCATGCTGATGGATTGGCCAAGAAGATTCATGGGGAACATCTTGCCCAACCACTCGGGGGTTGCTGGCTTCAGGTCCGGACCCAGGATCGGATTCTTGGGGGTCAGATCCGCGTTCAGGTTATACCATTGTCTGGGGATCTCATCTTCATTCAGGACTACTTTGATAGGCATACGCTTCCTCCTCTGATGTGTTGTTAGTTGCCCTTCGGCTGTTTTTGAGCATCGTGTTCTACGTAACCGTCCAGGACCGTTTTGAAAGCTGACCCCCGTTTTTTCAGCTCCTTCGATCCTCGCGTGATCTTGCAGAGGCTCATACCCAGCTGCTCGGCGATCTTACGTTGACTCATCCCGTCGTTGAGCAGCTTTACAAGCTCCCAACGACCGGCGATCTCCTTGATCTCGTATTTAGTGAGGATACAGATCAGGAACTCTCGGATTAATCTCCGATCTTCGATCTTCGCCAGAATTCCCGCAATCTGATCCAGAGCCTTCAATTCTTCGCCTGTGTTACTATTCATAGAAACGCCACTACGAAAAGGAACGTTACTTCATAAAGAAACATATGTCAAGGGATATTGCGGAAAAAAAAACCGGATTATGAAAACGGGCTTTTCAGGCTTTCGGAATCTCCCCAGCTTTCTGCAAACCCAGCTTGCACAGAACAGGTCCCGCGATTTCGAAGATGATGCTGGTCGCGGTGATGGTGGTAATGATAAGGGTTCCCAGTCGGGTACCCCACGGCCCTTCGGGAGACAGGGTTTGCTTCACCACCAGGGCTAGTCCGATGGCGACCCCGGCCTGGGAGAGAATGCCCATGCCAAGGTACCTTCTGATCTTGGGTTCAGCCCGGCCAGCCACCGCCCCGATCCAAGCCCCGCCCATGAGTCCGGCGGATCTGCTCACGATGTAGACCGCCCCGACCAGGCCTAAAGAGGGCAGCAGGGCGAGGTGTAGGTTCGATCCGGCCAGGACGAAGAAGAGCACGAACAGCAGGGGCATCACATCGGTCAACTCACCCTTGATCTTCTCAGTCAGGACTGAAGCTTGAGTGTTTACGATCACCAGGCCGACGACCAGATTCGTGAGGATCAAAGACAGGTGCAGCAGCTCGCAGATGCCCACGGTGATAAGGACCGTGGCGAAGGTCAAGATGAACAGGTCTCTTCGTTCCGAAAGCCCGCGGGCTAAAAGACGATACAGCACCGCAATGACTGCACCAATCAGGACGCTCAATACGATCTCCAGTAACGGAGCGGCAATCAGTCGCCACCACGCTTCCGGAGTTCCCCCGTTGTCCTGAAGAAGGAGGCTGCGAGCCACGGCAAAGGCGAAACCGAAGATGACGATCGCCAGCCCATCGTCAAAGCCTACCACGGCGTACAGTGCCTTGGTGAGATTGCCCCTTGCCTTGTACTCCTGAATCACGGCCACGGTGCCGGCAGGAGCGCTGGCCGGAGCCAGGGAGCCAAAAATCAGCGCCAGGGCAAGATTCCGGGTCAGAAAGTACACCGCCAAAGTGACCACGATAAAGGCCAGAAATGACTCGGCGATGATAATGAGGACAATCCCGATTCCTTGATTTTTCAACGCAGAGAAACTGAGCTCCAAACCGATGCTGATGGCCACAAAGCCCAAGGCGATCTCGGTGATGAAGCTGATTGAATCCTTTAGCTCTTCGCCGAGAAAACCGAGAACAGAGGGTCCCAAAAAAACTCCGACCAGCATGAAGCCGATTATCGAGGGCAGGCGCACAAAGCGCATGGATTTACCCAGGTAGAATCCACTTAGGGTCATGATTCCAACCAGGAGAAGCACCGGCACGGGTAGAGCGTGTAAGAAATTCTGAACCGCCTGCAGCACGATGGTCTCCTGCCGCACTAGAACTCGAGGGATCCGCTGGAGTAGAACAATTCCTGCACGGAAATCAGCACCCCCGGGCTCTTCTCAATATCCTCCACCACCGTGTGAATGCGCCGGATCACGTCGTTGCAGAGATCTTTGTCTACCACCGCCAGGATGAGGCGACAAAAACCCTTCTGGCTTTCCGACCAGTAGGCTGCGAACAGGGGAATTCTGTGCAGATAGTAGCCCGCGGCGTTGGTTTCAATCACGGCGATCGAGCCGGCCACTGCTGCGGAGAGAAGTTGCAGAATATCCTCGAAGTATTCCTCCCTCTGCACGAATACGTGAAACAGACACCTGCCCTTCTGCAGGCCGGGTGCAACCCCTATGTCTACGAGCCGGAACAGCTCTTCGACAATCTGCCCCACGCGTTTTTCGTCAAACGCCTCGAGAAAGCGCTCGATCACGTCGGGATTTTTCAGGACCTTGGAAATCGCCGACAGCAGCTGGATATGGCGGTTTCGCTGCGATACCGGCCCGATGATGAAGAAGAAGGTGGTGGTCTTTTTCCGATCCAGGGATTCAAAATCCGCCCCCTCCGGGGCGATCAGCAGGCCGACCACGAACTCGTCGATATCCTCCAGGCTGCAGTGGGGAATGGCTATTCCATCTCCGAATCCTGTCGTGCCTACCCGTTCCCGCTGCTGCAGGGCATCGAGAATGCGCTTCTCCGATACCTTGCCGAGCACTCTACTCTTCTTGGCCAACCGGGCGAGTTCGGCAAGCACCTCCTGCTTGTTCCGCGCAGCGCTACCGATCTGAATGCACTCGGGACGAAAACTGGTAAACAGACCCATGGTTACCCTCCTTCCTGGTCCGCCCGTATGAGCACGTGCAGGACCTGCTCCGGCGATTCACTACGGAGGAGTCGATTCATCACATCCTTCCTGCCGGCCAGGCGATTTACTTTGGCCAGCACCCGCAGATGCACCACCTCGCTATCCGTACAGAGAAGGAAAAACAGATGCGTTTTATCCTGGTCCGGGGCATCGAAATCCGTTCCCTCTCTGCAGATCCCCACAACCAATACCGGACCACCCTCCGGATTCTCCCTGGGATTGCGCAGGTGGGGTATGGCCACACCCTTTCCCACGGCGGTGGAAACAATGCGCTCCCGCTCCAGCAGTTTCTCGACAAAAGGTTGGGCGTGCACGAGTAAACGTGTGCCTACCAGGGGTTGGACCAACTGACGGAGCACTTCCTCCTTACTGCCGGGCCGAACATCGATCAGGATGAACTCCACTTTGAGAAGCCGGGACAGGGGCACCACCTCCGGAGTGCTTTCCATCAGCCGTGCCAGATCGTTTCGCGGCACCACCCGCATCTTGGCGATCAGCCAGTCATCGATCATAGGGCGAAGAAATCGCCATTGGCTGGCCACCTTGGCGCAGGGGATCTGCCCCTTGTGCACCATCCGCAAAACCGTCTTTTCCGCAAGGCGGAGGTAGACGGCTAGCTCGGCAAGGGTCATCACCTCGCCGCTGCCGGCGAATCTGCTCGAGATATCGCCGCCCTCGCGGCTCGGGCCGAATGTAGTTGCAGTCATATTGTCTCTCTTAGTACCATTAAAAACCTTAAAGTCCTTTATATTAAACTATATAACCTTATAGTTTATTGTCAACCATTATTATTCTTTATTGGACCGAATTGCCAAAATAATTTCGCCAGGCAAGGGGGCACTTGAACGCGAATGCTCCGAGCTGTGGATCAAAGCAAGGCGACGGGCTATAATCCGTGCATGGGCGTATTCAAATCCTACGATATCCGGGGTGTCTATAACCGTGAATGGGACAAGGATCTGGCTTATCGGATCGGCTTCTTTCTTCCTGCGCTCCTGGAAACCGAGCGGATCCTGGTGGGCAGGGACGCCAGGGAGAGCTCCGAGGAGATATTCGCTGCCTTGAGCCGGGGGATCCGGGAAGCCGGCTGTGATGTAACCGACATAGGTCTTTGCTCCACCCCATCTGTATATTTTGCCACCGCCCACTTCGAGTTCGGCGGCAGCGTCATGATTACCGCCTCCCACAATCCTCCGGAGTACAATGGCCTGAAGATCTCCCGAGCCCAGGCCATTCCGGTGGGTTACGACACGGGTCTGGATCGCCTGGAGAAGATGATTCAAGGAGCGGTAGTGCCTGCTTCGACACCCGGAAAGCTGGAAACTCTGGATATCCGAACGCAATACCTGGAGCACCTCGCACCCTACAAACGGGCAGTTCGGGGGATCAAGGCGGTGATCGACTGCTCCGACGGCATGGCCTCGGTATTCATCCATGACGTCATTCGGGATCTTCAGGGCCAGATAATCACCATGTACGACAAACCCGACGGCACCTTCCCTCACCATCCCCCGAATCCGTTGATCGAGGCAAATCTGGCCGATCTGAAGCGGCGGACCCGAGCCGAGAAGGCGGACCTGGGAATCTGCTTCGACGGGGATGGGGATCGGGTGATGTTCATAGACGAAGCCGGCCGCTTCATCTCCCCTGACCTGATCACCGCCCTGCTCGGCCTGTATTTCTTCCGCCTGCACGGTCGGGATCATCGGGGGGAGGTGGTGACCTACGATGTGCGCACCTCCCGCAGCGTGGTGGAGTATGTGGAAAGATTGGGCGGAAAGCCGGTGATCTGTAAAGTCGGCCACTCCCACGCCAAGAAGCTGCTGCGGGATACCCGGGGAATCTACGGCGGTGAGCTGGCCGGCCACTATTACTTCCGGGACAACTACTACTGCGACTCAGGTGTTATCGCCGCTCTGCTCGTGCTGGCGATCCTCTCCAGGATCAAACGGCCGTTCTCCGAGCTTATCGCCGAAATGGTCAAATACCATTACTCCGGAGAGATCAATTTCAAGACCGATGCCAAGGACCGCATCATCGACGCCGTTCTGTCGGCCTACGGTTCACAGCCCGGGGCCAAGCTGACCGATATAGACGGCATCCGCATGGATTTTCCCGAGTGGTGGTTCAACCTGCGCAAGTCCAATACCGAACCCTACCTGCGCCTGGTCGCAGAGGCGAACTCGGCGGAGCGCCTGAACGAACGGGTCGCAGAGCTGAAGAGCTGCTTTCGAGAGCTGGATCCAAGCATCGAGGAGGAGTGAGCCTGTTTACGGTTCGGCAAAATGCGGGCAGCTTCCCGGAATGCACCGGCAGAAAAAAGGGCCGCCCGGTCATTCGGACAGCCCCGATTATTCAACCCTATGCCGGCGAGCGCATCACTTCGGCGGGATCACCAGCTTCCAGCCAGGATAGATCAGATCCGGATGCTGAATGAGTTTGCGGTTGCGCCTCCATATCTTCGGCCACATATAGGGATTGGAGTAGATGAAGTTGTACTCAGCAATGCGCCACAGGCAGTCGCGGCGCTCGGGAATCAAACGTACCACGTAGATCGGATAATCCGGATTTACCGCCTGGGCCTTGTAAACCTCGATCAGCTTCCTGGATTCATTGAAGTATTCTTCGGCCAGGCTGTAGTTGCCGGCGTTCCACTCCACCACGCCCTGTTTCCACAGCTCCTTGGCCTGAGCAAGCAGATTGTCCTCCGCCACATCGCCCAGGACGAACACGAGGGATCCTTGCGGATTCAAAGTCCTCTCCGCCGGATCCCGGATCTCGGGAGGACTGAGGAAGGACTGGTCCTCATCCTCTTCCACGGTTTCTTCTATGAAATCCTCACCGGACCACTCTTCCGGGGTAATCAGTGTTCCGTCGTCGGTCACTACGGTGAGATCGGAGGCCTCCTCCAGTTCCTTCATCACGTCCATCATCAGGGCCTGAGCCTTCTTCTTCTGCTCCTCCCCGGAACCCTTGGCCAGCTGGATCAGGGCAAGCGCCTCCTCTCGCGCCTTGCCCAGAAGCTCTTCACTCTCAAAGAGCTGATACTTCTGATAGGCTTCGATTCCCTGCAGATACAAACCATTGGCTCTCTGGAACTGCATTGGGGCGCGGACGTGGGCATCCAGCTCTTCTGCTTCTTTCAGGTACTGATTGATGTCCCGTTTCAGAATCTCGATCCAGCGTTGGCGCTCCCGCAGACGCTCCAGGAGGTTGGACATGTCGGCAAGGGTTGTGTAGGCCTTTTCCCTGGCTTCGACCAGCTGTCCGGCGTAAAACAGCTTTTGGGTCTCCGGTACACCCGACACAGCGGCATTGTACTCGGATGGTAGGAATTTATCCGCCTTGATTGCCAGAAGCTGCTTGTTCAATCGCTCAGCCCGTTCTGCCAGCTCCTCAGCCGCTTTAGCCACAGCATTGTCAAAGGCCGTATTCGCCCTCGCGATCGACGTGGCCAGGTGCTTGCGGGCCGTTGTGGGATCGGATCTCCGGGCAAGAAGGGCGGAGTTCAAGGCATCCTCAGCCTGCTTCAAGGTGGTGGGATCATAGTAATCCGCATCAGCTTCCCGAGCCCTGGCAATGGCGTTCCGCGCTTTTCGAATCTCTTCATCCGTGACCGGAGCTACCTCTTCCTCGGGAACCTCCTCAGGAGGAGTTTCCACCACCTTGGGTGGTTCCTCCGGTACCTCCTCCGGTACTTCCTCCGGCACTTCCTCCGGCACTTCCTCGGCCACCGGCTCAATCGTTTCTTCGGGAGCCGTTTTGCAGTTCACAAGAAAGACAGCCACTCCAAGGATCATCAACACGACTATTATTCTTTTTGCCATTTTTTCCCCCTCATACGGAAGGCTTACACGTTGCTACAACGTAGTTTAGCACTCCCCCACTCCACCGTCAAGGAGAAGTAACGTTGCTCGGAAGAAACGTTACTCGGAAGAAACGTCGCTCGGAAGAAACGATCGGGTGATCAAGGGAGCCGGTTCCTGATATGATCGAACCATGAGCTTCAAGGCACCTTCCCTGCTCTTCGCCGATGAAACGGGCAATATCCTCGATTTTCCCGATCTGGAGATGGTCGGCGCCAGCGCCGGTCGTTATCTGCGGCCGCATCCGGAAGAGTGGATACCCATGCCACCGGGGAGCGAGCTGTTCCAGTTGCCTGATCGGCTGCCCGTCGGCTACGATCCGGCTACCGCGAGCATCCGGGTCCTGGATCGAAATCCCTACACCGGAAGTCCGGATATCCGAGCGGTAGCCGCTTTCGTCGCTCCGGCGTACACCCAGATCCTTTCCACGGCTTACCAGAGATTGCCGGTAGCTGCGCTTCTGCCTCTGTTTGCCTACACCGCAGTGGGCTGGCTCAACGAGGGATTTGCCGTCTCAGCTCTGCGGGTCGATGAGGATCCCCGCCAGGACAGCGACCGTTTCGATCCTGCCGATATTGAAAAAAACGCTCGGCGTCGGATGCGGGCTGGGAAGGCCAATCGCCTCATTCAGCACCTGGGCAAATGTGCACTGGGCTACAGCTGTCCGGCCGCAAAAAACTATTTCCTCGAGCGCTGGGAAGCTCCGCTGCCAACCTCACCTGCCTGCAATGCCCGTTGCCTCGGCTGCATCAGCCTCCAGCAGGGGAGCGGGATTTGCGCGACCCAGGATAGAATCCGCTTTGTTCCTACTCCCGCGGAAATCGCCGAAGTAGCCGTGCCCCATCTCCAGTATGCGCCAAGGGCCGTGGTCAGTTTCGGTCAGGGATGCGAGGGGGAACCTCTGCTTCAAGCCGACACGATCGCCCAAGCGATCCGTATGATGCGCAAGGCAACCGCTCGGGGAACGATCAATATGAACAGCAACGCCAGCTTCCCGGATCGTGTGGGGTTTCTCCGGGAGGCTGGGCTGGACAGTATGCGGGTCAGCCTGAACTCCTGCCGGCCGGCTTACTATATAAGCTACTACAAGCCGAAGGATTACAATCTGGAAACGGTCAGGAGCTCGATTCGGGTTATGAAGAGCCTGGGCGGATACGTAAGCCTGAACTACTTCATTGTGCCGGGATTCACGGACGAACGGGCAGAACTGGAGGCGCTGAGCGAGCTGATCGAACAGACCGGGATCGATCTCATCCAGATGCGGAATCTCAACATCGATCCTGAGTGGTATCTGGAGCGGATCGGTTTTCAACCCGACGGGGAGGCTGTAGGGATTTCTCGATTGCTGGAGATCCTCGAGCATCGTTTTCCCGAACTTCGATTCGGTTATTTCAATCCTTGCCTGGATCCTGGGGCTTGAAGATCAAAGACCCTAACGCGCTCCGGCCCGGATTAGGATTTCGATGATCGAGAGGCTGTACGGTGAGGTTCCCTGGCGCATGGCGTAGTGAAGCGGGGTTTTATCCAGGCCGTTTCGGATATCAACCGTGGCCCCGGCGGCCAAAAGTATCTCCACCGCCCGCCTGTCTTTCACAGCCAGATGAAGGGGGGTGTTCCCCATGGCGTTCCTCGCGTCCACCTTCGCCCCGCTTTTCAGAAGAAGATCGATCATACCGGGGTAGGCCAGGGCCAAATGCAGAGCGGTGTTGCCGAAGTGGTCCGTTTCGTTCGGATCTGCGCCCTGCTCGATGAGCAGGGCGGCCATATCGACCAGACCGTTTTCTGCGGCCCAATGCAGAGCCGGCCGCACAGGGACCACCTCCGCAGGCAGCAAAGACGATACAAGCAGTAGGGAAACGAACAGAACAAACCACAAGGGGGCTGTAAAAAGCCCACAGCCGCTAAATCTATTCATCATTGACCGTATCGGCAGATTCGCAACCACGGTACAGCATCCTCGGTACGACAACCTCGGTACACTCCCTTGGATAATGCAGAAGTCTCTGCTACTCTAGACTCATGGCAGGTTTCCAGGTCCGCGCAGCGGCGGAAATCGACTCCTTGAAAAAGGAGCTGGACATCTTCAGCGAGGGGCCGCCGCCGTTGCCGGAGCTCATTGTAAAAGGACTGTATCCGCCCCTGCCGATATGCTCGGACATTTTGATTTGGGGATTTGAGATTCTTCGTTCGGCCAAACGTCAGGGTGTGCGGCAGATGAACTGCCAGCTCGTTCCCGCCTGTCCCCCAGCCGAGATGCTCGCCCTCGCCTTGAAACTCGAAAACCGAGCCGGTGATTTCACCTGGCTGGAAAAACAGCGGATGCTGGGATTCCTGGCCGCCGCCGAGGGCTCCTCCGGGCAGCTGAACGAGCTGTTTCTCGAGCTGAGTCCTCTGATTGAAAACCATCCGGACAGCCTGCTTGCCACCAAGATCCTCACATTTACGAATCTACCGCAGTCACTCAGAGAATTGGTAGCGGAGGGACAGATCGACCTGAAGAGCGCAGCCCGGGTGCAGAGTCTTCCCGCAGAGGTTTTTCAGCTCCTCCGGACCAGCAGCCTCACCTTCAGCCAGCGCCGGCAATTCCTGAACGAGCTGTTTGAAAGCAGCCGCAAGCTCGCGCTGGCGGGGAAGGATGTGGCGACGATCGCCCGGCAGGCACTTGAGGGTCGGCAGCCCCTCGATACGATTCACGGGCTGCGCTTCCCCGCCTTGACAGCTACAGAAAAACAATTCGCGGCTCTGGAACAGGACCTGCTCAAGGGCAGCGGTGTGAGGTTGCAACCACCTCCCTATTTCGAGGGAGATGCCTTTACAGTTGCCTTTGAGTTCAACAGCGCCAAGTCTTTTCGCCGCAAGCTTGAGGCGCTCAACTCCCTGGAAGGACGATTGGATGCCCTATTCGAACTACTATAGTGAGCTGATCCACAGGGTGTACGTGGAGGAGAATCTGGTTGATTCCCCCTATATGAAAAGTGCCGTGGAGCAGCTTCCCGGGATTCCGATTCAGACAGTGCGGAGCAAACAGGACATCCCGCAGAGGGATCTGAACCGGCACACTCTGTTTGCGGGCTCTCCCCGCGGTAAAACCGTGACCCGCTGTCCCGGTTCCAGAGGACACCTCTGCTGCAACTACCTCACGGTGGATCTGTACCTGGGCTGCACAATGGGCTGCGGTTACTGCATCATGGAGAGTTATCTGAACTTCACACCCCTCACCGTGTACCTGGAACCGGAGCGCTCCATCGCCCGTCTCCAGGATTTGGCTCGGCAGAACGCGGACCTTACCATAAGGGCGGGCACTGGGGAGGTTGGAGACTCTCTGCTCCTCGATCCTCTGTTCGGACTGTCCGAGCGCTTCATCACCGACCTGTCCACCCTCCCCAACCTGTTCTTCGAGCTGAAGACCAAGACCCACTTTGTCGACCACATCCTGGACATAGAGCAGAAGGGAAACGCCGTGATCGGGTTTTCCGTGAATCCGCAGCGCTACATCGAGGCCTACGAACCGCAGGCCAGCAGCCTGGTCGATCGCCTGGATGCGGCCCGCCGGGTTCTCGGGGCGGGATACCGCTTGGCCTTCCACTTCGACCCTGTTTTTTTCTCGGAGGACTGGAGGGAGGAGTATCTGCAGCTGATCAGTGCACTGAGCGAATTCCCTTCCGATCGTATCGCCTGGATCAGCCTGGGAACGATGCGCTACACACCGGCGCTGAAGGAGAAGCTGGGAGAGCAGCCCTTCCTCTACGAGGAGTTCGTGCCCTGCCGGGATGGGAAATACCGCTATCCCCAGAAGATACGCGGCACCATCTACGGATCCCTGTACGCGGCGCTTGGTGAAGTTTTTTCCGCTCCGATTTATCTGTGCATGGAGAGTCCCACGATCTGGCACAAGGTTTTTGGCGAGGCACCCGGTAAAATCGACCGGTTACGTGCTATATTTACAGAGGTAAAAAGTGTCTAAGGAGGGGGTGGGATCTATGAAGAACTCTTATTTTGCCTGGCTCGTGCTTGCTCTGGTTTTGCTGGCTGCGCTGCCTGCCGCGGCTCAAGCGGAGATCGGGTCCATCGCCTACCTGGAAGAGGGGGTGGAAATCGACCGCAACCGCGAAACGATCCCCACGTGGGATGTGTTCATCGGCATGGGAGTGGAGAACTACGACCTGCTGCGCACCGATCAAACCGGATATGCGGAAGTGGACATCGACAGCCCGCGCAGCGCAGCGACAATCGTTAAAATTTCCCCCAATACGAGTTTTTACTTCGAGATGAACAAGATCGGTCGGGATGATACCACTACCATCGGCATGATCACCGGCAGCCTGTCGGTCAAGGTAGCCAAGCTTTCGGGGCGCCAGAATGTTGAGGTGGCCACTGAAAGCGCTTTGATGGGTGTCCGAGGCACCGATTTCGACGTCACCATCAGCCCGGGAGGGGACATTCTGGTCTCCGCGGAAGAAGGTCGGGTTTCCTGCATCGACGACAGCGGGCAGGAACTGTATGCAGAACCGGGCACGGTAGTGGAAAAACGCCCGGGTGAGTTGTTCCGGGAGATCCCGGTCGCGGTATCGGATCTGGAGACGTTTCAGAGAGATTGGTACGCGGAGCGTATGGAGGTTTTCAAATCCAACGCCCTTCAGGCAATCAAAGCTTACGCCGACCGATATCTGCGACTAAAGAGCCGATTCGACAGTGCCTACAGCGATCTGCAGGGGAACACCCAGATTCTGCGTAAATGGTATAGGGAGGACCGGCGCGGGGAAATCGGCGGCCGTATGGAAAGCATGGCGGAGAAAAAAGAGCTCATCGGAGAGCTCCTGGAACTGCGCAAGATCCTCTATATCTTCGAGCGGGTGTACTTCCGGCTGATCGAGCTGGAAGGCTACTACCACCAGGGATACGGACGGGGACAGATCGAGCCGGGGCTGTCCTCAGCAGCCTTTTTCAACCGATTCGATCGGGAGAAACAGGAACTCGGGGAGAAGATGGCGGAACTGCGCTATATCACCAAGCTGTATGCCAAGCGCAACGACGGGAACTTCCCCACGGATCTGTTCGAACAGGGGGAGGAGGAGTTCTTCGGAGAGCAGGACAGTTTCTTCGAGGAGGAAGGGGATTCTTCCTTCTGAATTGACGCGAATATAGAGCAATCACTATATTGAGACCATGACCGAAACAATGATCAGGAAGATCGACAGTGTGCTCGACCGGGTTGTCGAGAAGGAGAGCAACCTGCCGGTCTCCCACCTGGGTCTGGTGGAACGGGTGCGCTACAACGAGAAGCAGAACAAACTCTACGTGTTCACCAAGGCGATTCACAGCACCCACGGCTGCTGCACCCTCCTGGCTCTGGTGCAGCAGTCCGACACCCTCAATGCGCTGGAAGAGCAGTTCAAGCAGGAGTTCCCCGAACACTGGATCCAGTTCATCAACGTTTAGAAGCTTGCCGGACTCAAAGCTCGGCGATATCCAGTGGCAGCTCGACGCTGTCCAGGGTATGCAACCCGGTCAGCTCGCCCTCTGTCATGGCGGGAAGAAACAACAGACGGCCATGGGGAAATTCCCTCTTGATCCGCTCCGCGAACCGCCCGCCCCGATTTGCTTTGTTTACGATCAGGTAGGAGATCGTCATGCCCAGATTCGTCATCTCCTTCCAGATCAGTCGGGATTCGGCCAGGGACAGCTCGTCCTCATTGAGCACGAGAAACGTACGTGTAATGGCCGGATCCTTCACCAGGTCGGACATTCCCCTGTAGACATCCACCAGATCGGCGATCTTTCCCAGGATCGGATCCCGTTCCCTATTGCCCTGCTTGCGACCCTGCCGAATACGGGTGATGATCTGCTCCTTGTCGAGAATCAGCTGTCTGAATTGGGACAGCTCCTTCAGCCAGAGCAGCGACACATCGGGGAGCGCCAGGAACTTCAGGGTCAATGCCGTGGGCGGGGTGTCGAATACGATATAGTCCCTGTCGGCGAAACGGCGCAGTGTGTTCACCAGCGCGAGCAGCACCGCATATTCCTCGAGCCCGGGGGAGTACTTCAGGGTCTTGAAGTATCGGTGCAGGTTGAAGGCTTCCTGGTACTTGTAGACTGAACGAAAATCCCGTTCCGTATCCTTGAGGTACTTCTTCACCCATCGATCGAGGTCGGTTTCCATCGCCTCCAGACCGGGCACAATCCGCCTGGGCTTGGAATCAAAAGGGAACTGGAAAATGTCGTGGAGGTTGTGGGCTGGATCGATGGAGTTGAGAAGTACCCGCTTCCCGGCCCGGGCCAGCTTCAAGGCAAAAAGCGAGGAGTTGGTGGACTTGCCCACTCCCCCCTTGCCGACGAAAAACAGAACCCGGGCGTTCACAGTTTACCCCGATTCATACTTCCCCCTGATTCAGGGCTTGTCCCCGAATCACGGCTCGCCAAGGATTGAGACCACCTCGGCCAGAGCGTCGTGGGCCACATTGATACGCTTCAGCATCAGCTCGACCTCCTCCTGCATGAGAGGAAGCAGTTGCAGGGTGATATGAACAGGCGGAGCGGGCATGCCTACGAA
The DNA here is from genome assembly GCA_020353535.1 of Spirochaetaceae bacterium. Taxonomy (GTDB): domain Bacteria; phylum Spirochaetota; class Spirochaetia; order SZUA-6; family DRHE01; genus JAFGQJ01. The sequence continues at coordinate 3,472,318 of CP070696.1, forward strand.
GGACCCGAACAGCAGCAGGGCGTAGATATTGCGGAGCTCGAGCAGCTCGAACTCCAATATATCCGTCGCTTTGTTGCTGTTGATGATCTGCAGATCCTTGAAAAAAAGACGAATCTGCTCGAGCCAATGGGGCCGGCTCATTTATTCCCCATCCCGTAGAAGCGCATCTCCCCCTTCAGCTTCCGTTCCTGAGGAATTGCGCTGTAAATCCCGTATAATCCAACCAGAACCGATCCGTAGAGATAGAGATTGGGAACCAGGAGAAGATAGGCCATACCGGCCACATAGGCGGCGGATATAGAGATGACCACCAGCCGCACCTGGTGAGATTCGAAGTCGGCCGTCTCCACATGTTTCGCGCGTACAGCCCTCCTGTTGAACATCGTACGCAGCAATATCGGGAGGGCTACTCCCAACACTACGGAGAGTATCAGCAGGAATATCCCCCAGCCTCTCAGGTTGTTGAAGGGCGGAGATATGGGTCTACCCATTCTGTGCAGGAGATAACCCAAGACGAGAAAGGCGAGCGCCGGGACGGTCATCATCCAGAACAGGCGATTGAGCTTCGACAGAAGCCCGGTGATATCCTGATTCATGAGGTCATTCTACCCGGTTGTCGAGAAAAAAATATAAAGGAGACCGCGGGTGGGCCTCCTCTATATACGTTCAAAGAAAGCGCCAGATTGTGCGTTTCTAGGCTTCGGCCCTGGCTTCCCTGGCCCTGGGCGGACCGAAGAATACGGCCAGACCTTCGATCACGATCCAGACGGCGATTAAAACTACTATGGCGTTGATCACCACCAGATGCCAGGTTCCGTTCCTGATGTAGCTCAGCTCGTTCAAAATCAGACCCCAGGTGGTCATGACGATCATGAAGGCGGCGGGAAGACCGCTGACCAGGTAGGCGGCGCCTCCCCTTCGCTTCAGGTAGACGGTAATGGCCACCAGAGCGAGGGCGGCCAGACACTGGTTGGTAGCCCCGAACAACGGCCAGAGGATCAGGGCACCGGTGCCGCTGGCGCCGGTGGCGAAGGCCAGGATCCCTGCGGTTATTACCGCGAAGGCCGTGGCGGCGTAGCGGTTCTGCAGGAAACCAATCTTGGCATCACCGGCCAGCTCCTGCACCACGTAGCGCTGGATGCGGGTGGCCGTATCCAGGGTGGTTCCTGCAAAGGAAGCGATAAACACTCCCATGATCACCACACCGAAACGTACGGGAAGACCGATGGCAGCGATCATATTGGCTGAGCCCTGTACGAACGCCCGGGCTGCATTGGCCACACCCCCCGCTCCGGCCCAGGATTTGTAGTGTTCGGTCCAGGCCGCCAGCCCGGTGAACATGGCTCCATCTTTGTTCTGATAGCCGATGCCGATCCCGGCGGTGACGGCGATGATGACCAGCACTGCCAGCACTCCTTCGAAGACCATGGAACCGTAGCCGACGAACAGAGCATCCTCCTCCTGCTTCACCTGCTTGGCGGTGGTACCGGAGGACACCAGCGAATGGAATCCGGATATGGCACCGCAGGCGATGGTGATGAACAGCATGGGCCACAGTGGTGGGGTACCCTCAGGCGCTGGCCGTACCACGGGAGCCACGACCGTCATCCTACCCGAGAAACCTGCGACCAACGTACCGATAACCAGCAGTGCCATGGCCACCAGCAGCTGATGGGAGTTGATGTAATCCCGGGGCTGCAGCAGAGTGGTCACCGGCAGAATCGAGGCGAAAAAGGCATACACCAGCAGGATGATGACCCACACTCCCGTGGCGGGTATTCCGGCCACGACGGGCATGGCAAGAGGTAGGTAGGCCCCGATCACCACGGTCACGTACATTAAAATCACCGCGAAGATCGAAAACAGGACGTGGTTTCCGCCGCGCTTGTAGATGATCCAGCCCAGGAGGATGGCGATGGGGATCTCCAGCCATACCGGAAACACAGCTCCCGGGTAGAGGGAGAACACCACGGCGATGACCACCCCGAAGATGGCGACCACGATCAGAAGCTCGAAGAACACGATGATGAAGAAGATCGTGCGGGTTCTCGGGTTGACGTACTTTTCGGTGATCTCGGAGATCGACTTGCCCTGGTTGCGTAGGGACATCACCAGAGCGCCGAAGTCGTGCACCGCACCCATCACGATGGTTCCCACCAGAACCCAGATCAGGGCGGGCAGCCAGCCCCAAATCACGCCCAGGGCCGGTCCCACGATAGGTCCCGTTCCGGCAATGGAGGTGAAGTGGTGGCCGAAGATGATCCCCTTGCGGGTGGGAACGTAGTCCTGGCCGTCCTCCATCGACACAGCGGGAGTCTTGTTCGCGTTGCTCAGCGCGAATATCTTCTTACCAACAAACCGGCCGTACAGCCTGTAGGCAACAAGATAGCCGACGAAGGCAACTACCATGATGATGACAGCGTCCATGCGGACCTCCTCGAAGTGTAAAAAATCTGTTCCCTGGTCACCATATGCATAAGCAGGCGATGTAGGAATATACCATATTATACCCAAAGCAATGAGGGCGCAAGAATTTTTTTACAATATTGCAATACTGATAATCTTTTTCTTAAAGGACTGGTGCTTTGCCCTTCGCCCGGATTTCGGCCGCGATCTGACGATGCCGTTCGGCGGTGATGGAATAGAACCTGATCACAGGTATCCAGCAGTTACCGGCTGGTAATTCCTTCTGCCCGACTGTTACCTTTACGTAACCAAAAACTTCCCTCCTTATCTCTGTCCAGAACTGCCTGGCAGCCTTAATCACACTCCGGCAGAGATTTAGCTACCCGAGAAAAAAGCAGTACTCCTGGCACGGAACTTGCAATAATACCAGTCGAGTCCAACCACAAAGTTCCCAAGGAGGAAAAGTATGGAAAAGATCGATGTGCTGGTGAAAGGGGTTCCAGTACCAATCCACAACATGTTCAAGGGATTCTGCTCCCTTCGCGGCAAGAGTGTGAGTCAGGGGATTATCGATTCGATGATCGCGGTAATCGAGCAATCCAGCGGCAGCATGAACGAGAATTTGCGAGCTATCTTGGGAGAGTACCAGGGTTCCTCAGCGCAGAGGTAGATTCGCGATACCGTTACTCTAGGGCTTTCATAAAGCTGCACAGCGCTTCATAGCCCCGGGAGATGAAATCCGTCGCGCAGCCGGACCAGAAGATATTCATCCCGCGGCCGCGCCAGAAGGGTATCATTTGTTCCGTGGCGCAGTAGATCCCGCAGGAGAGTTTCCGGTTCTTGCAAGCGGCTATGACCCGATCCACCGCTTCGACCAGGCGGGGATGATCGTATCGGAGTGGAACGCCAAGATCGATAGACAGGTCGGAGGGTCCGACTATGATTCCGGATACCCCTTCCACCGAGAGGATCTCCTCCAGATTATCGATCCCCCGTTGGGATTCGATCTGCAGCAGAACCACGACCCGGCTGTTGAACTGCTCAATCCCCGGCCAGCCTCTGACCAGGGGAAAGCCACCGAAGCCTTTTCGCCCCTGGGGCGGAAAGCGAACACTCTGCATAGCATCCCGGGCCTGGGCCAAGGTTTCCACCCTGGGTGCGATGACACCCTGTGCCCCGGCGTCCAGACAGGTGGACAGCAGATGATAGAGGGTGTCGGCAGCCCGGACGATCACCGGCAACTCGCTGGCCCGGGAGGTCCGAATGAGATTCTCCGCCGCCTCAATCGAAAAGCTGCCGTGTTCCAGATCCAGGATGAGAAAATCCAGAACATCGTTCTTGAAGATCTCGATAACGCCGCTCCATTGAATCGAAACCAGTGTTGTGGCGAAGATCTTCTTCCGGTTTTTCAGTTTGTCGATCAACATGCCCGTTCGCTCATTTCCGTTATCCAGCCTCCAGTCTGATCAGCCCGGGATCAAGTATAGATCATGTTATTTGCTTATCACAGAGAGTGAAAAAAAGGCTGTCCCGGATTGTGCTCCAGGACAGCCTCGACCTTCTCGTGCTTTCGCGTTACGCTAGACGACCGCCTTCTCGGCTTCCAGGTCGAAGAAGTGAATCTTGTCCATGGCGCATTTCAGCGTGACTGTATCACCGACGTGGAAGTCAAAGTGCGGCGGGGTTCGGACGATGATGCTCGGATGCTGGGTCGTACTCACATACATCAGGATCTCCGCACCGAGCGGCTCGACGACCTCCACCTTGGCGTTGAAGGTTTCTCCTTCCACCGCTTTCTCGGCAACCACCAGGTCTTCCGGGCGTATACCGAACAGCGTCTCTTTGCCCGCGTAGGAGCGCACCGCATCAGCCAACTTAGGAGTCAGGGTGATCTGAAAGTCCCCCTCATCGGCAATGAGTTTTCCCTTGTCCTCTTTAATTGTCGCCTTCAGAACATTCATCGGGGGAGAACCGATGAATCCGGCCACGAAGCGGTTCACCGGCCGGTTGTACAACTCAAGAGGAGAACCGATCTGCTGAATATAGCCATCCTTCAGCACTACGATACGGTCTCCCATGGTCATGGCCTCCACCTGGTCGTGGGTAACGTAGACCATGGTCGCCTGAAGCCGAGTATGCAGGGCGCTGAGCTCGGCCCTCATCTGTACGCGCAGCTTGGCGTCGAGATTGGACAGGGGTTCGTCGAAGAGAAATACCTTTGGCTTACGTACGATGGCTCGACCCACAGCCACGCGCTGCCTCTGTCCACCGGACAGAGCCTTGGGCTTGCGATCCAACAGTTCTTCTATGTCCAGAATCCTGGCAGCTTCTTTTACCCGGTCGCTGATTTCCTTCTTCGGGAATTTGCGAATCTTCAGACCGAAGGCCATGTTCTCATAGACGGTCATGTGCGGATACAGGGCGTAATTCTGAAACACCATGGCGATGTCCCGATCCTTGGGAGCCACATCGTTCATCAATTTACCGTCGATGTACAGCTCGCCGGAGGTGATCTCCTCGAGTCCGGCGATCATTCGCAGCGTGGTGGACTTCCCACATCCCGAAGGACCGACCAAAACGACAAACTCTTTGTCGTTGACGGTGATGTTGGCGTTATCGACCGCCAACACGCCCCCTTCATAGATTTTTTTGACGTTTTTCAGCTCAACAGTAGCCATAAACGTACCTCCATAAAACGGTTTATCTTATCGAGCATAAGATTACAGTACCATGACAGGGGGTGTCAAGTGCACTCGGCTTCCCGGAATCGCTAATGTGCATGAAATGTGAGTTCCGTACGGACCCGTACAGCTCTCGATGGTGTGTTCAGATCTAGCGCTGCGAGCGGAACTCCGCAAGGCGCTGGGAGAGAAGCTCTTCGTCTGCCTTACCCAGGACATAGGTGACCAACCAGGGAATTACGATTTGTTGCTTTTGCCTCCCCCAGTCAACAGGCAGGGCTTTGGAAAAGACGAGCAGCTCTTCAGGAGGAATTCGACCCAACATCTGCCTGTACACCTGGGGGAACTCCCTCTCATTGACGCTGTGCAGGGAGGAAAATCCGCCGGCGAGCCCAAAGGTATCGAGTCGTTTCTCTTGGTTTACTTCGAGCAGTCGGCCTTGAGTTTCCAGTTGAAAAATCCAGGTAAGAAAAAGACGTGCCCCCCTTCGGTTTCTCGATCCCTTGGGTATTCCGAAATACAACACCTCTTCGTTTACCGGAATGCGATTTTCAGAGCCGAACCACCGAAATTCCACCTCTTCCGCCTGATCCTCCAAGTTTCGAAACAGGGATGAGGAGTCGGTCATGTAAAAGAGAATCCGGCCCGTATCCAGGAGCTTCGGCAGCGGTTCGTATAGGTACGTTCTATGGAATTGGTTGTCCTGCTCGTATCCTAGATTGATCTCCGTGATCCAGCGTGCGCAGACCTCCCTCATGTCCTGCAGACGTGCCGAGTTCCAATGGACACTGCCTTCAGCGGTTTCACGGAATTGGGCACCGTAGATCGAGCTCGCGATGTAGAGGAACTCCGGCTGCCAAAGAGGCGAAAAACCCATGCGGACAAAACGATCCCGGACTGTCTCATTGAACGCAGCGCCGTTTTCTCGTATATACTCCATGGAGACCACCAGCTTTGGCACGTCTGCGCTTAGTGCTTCCGTCCGGAACACGACCGCCGGCATATTGAAAGAAAAGGGCAGCAGTACCTGTTTGCCTTCCGACATCCCCGCATTCAGCAAACCCGCGTAGAACTCGTCCCGGTTCAGATATTCTCTGTTGAATAAGCGGTCCACAGAATCAAAGTGTCTGCGGGCGGCACTGCCGTTCAGCCAGGGCCCAAGGACCAGATCGGCATCCCTGCTCCTGCTCAGCACGCTCTCGGCGGGATTGGCTCTGTAGCAAAGGATTACCCGATACTCCGTCGTGAGGGTATTGAAGTACTCCACATAGGCCGCCATCTCCGGACGATTTGTGCACAGGGTAACGACCTCCGGCCGAAATAACGTACAGCCAGAAACGAGCATCAGCGCGAGATATAATTCAAATATGAGACGGAAAGTTCTGCCTTTGGGTTTCACCGCTGCCACTCTAGGGGAGTGCATCCCCCCTTGTCAATCCCGGCATCAGGGGTATTCAATGTAAACCGTGCAGCAAGCAAGGGAACCATTCTTCAGCTACGCCAACTATTTGAAACAGAAATACGGCCAAGCCGCGTATCGGATTTCGGTGGATGCGGGATTTTCCTGTCCCAACCGCGGTCCGGATCGGAGTGAACCGGGATGCCTTTACTGCGATGAGCATGGTGCCCGGGCTCCTTACCAGGGCTACCGGGATGCGGTATCCGGTCAGCGTGTAATCGGCTCCGTTCAGAGCTTGCCACAGGAGTGGCGGCTTGACCTGCGGAACCAGATCGATTCCGGGCGGCGGTTTATCAGCAGCCGCTACGGCGCCGGTCTCTACATCCTCTACTTCCAGGCGTTCTCCGGGACCTATGCACCGGTTGAAACACTACGAGAAATCTACGATTTTGCCCTTGGTTGCGCTCCGTTCCGGGAGCTCGCGGTCTCCACCCGTCCGGACTGTATCGATCGGAGCAAGGCCCAGTTGTTGTCCTCTTACCGGAGCGAGGATTTCGAGGTATGGGTGGAGCTGGGCCTTCAGTCGGCCAATGATGAAAGCTTGAACAGGATCAATCGGGGCCACACCGTCTCGGATTTCGAAACCGCCTTCAATATCTGTAGAGCTTTAGGTCTCAAGTTGACCGTGCACCTGATCTTCGGGCTTCCCGGTGAGGGAATCCCGGAAATCCTGAGAACCATCGCCTACGTGGCAGCCCTCAAGCCCGAAGCTGTAAAGATCCACAATCTCCACATTCCCAAAGGCTGCCCTTTGTACGCCGAATACCTCAGCGGCGAGCTGAACGTGCCCTGCGCCGATCGCCATTTGCAGTACACGCTACAAGCCCTGGAACGACTGCCCCCGGAAACGGTGATCATGCGCCTGACCTGCGATACCCCCGAGCATCTGCTGGCCGCTCCGAAACGTTTTGAGCAGAAGGCTCGCTTTCTCTCCCGGGTGCGGGAGGAGATGAAGTTCAGGAACACCTGGCAGGGTCGGCTGTATTCGTCCGCGGGATAGAGGGCTTCAGCTCAGCTCGGAAGCGCGCCTCATAATTGTCCCGTACAGCTCTTCGAGATTTTCCAGATCCACGCTTGAGTAGGCCACCCTCAGGTAGCGATCCTGGATCGATATGGTACCGATCCCGTCGCTTCTGAGCAATCGCTGCCGCAGCCGCTCCGCACTTACACCTCCCGTGTCGAAACAGAGAAAGTACCCCGAGTTGAAGGGAAGTACCCGCAGGGGTCCTTCCAACTTGTTCAGGATCTCCCGGGAACGCCGATAGCGCGCCTCGAGAATACCGAACATTCGCTGCTTTTCCTCCTCATAGTTTGGAGCCTGCATCCCCCGCATCAGCAAATTTTGGCCCAGGGTGCTGGAATTGGAAATCGAGCTGCGCACAGCTCCGAGCACCTTCTGGCTGAGAGCCTGAAAGGCATCCTCCTGTCCGGCCATCCCCCGGGAAGCGAAGGTCAAAAAACCGACCCGGAAGCCCCACACCAGATTCTCCTTGGTAGCGCCGTCCACCTTTACCGCCAGGATGTTTTTATGAAGATCCGCCGCTTCGGCAAAGAGTGACTGGGGATAGATCTCCGGTTCGTAGAATAGTCCGAAGTAGGCATCATCGCAGATAAGCAGTAGCTGCCTTCCGGTCTCCGCCGTCTCAGACAACAGTGCGTGGAGCTGTTCCGCTTCTGCCCTGATCGGGGAGTAACCGGTCGGATTGTTGGGGAAGTTCAGAACGAGGATGACTTTAGCGCTCATGCGCTCTCCGCTCGATGCACGGGACGATCCCGCAGGCGGAGCTGCCTGAGCCGAAAGCTGGGCACTCCGAGGTGTCAGCAGTTTCGCCAACCCTTGCAGGTTGAGGGCTCCCGCTTCATCGAAAAGCGGGAAGGTACGGATCAGAGCCTCCATTCTATCTTCGAAGATCAGTCTGTAATTCCCCCAGTACAGGTCGGGAAGGATTACCATGTCACCGGGCTCTACAAACAGATCTGCCAGCACCGAGAGCCCGTGGGTCAGTCCGCTGACTACGATCGGCAGTGAGATTCTTTTGCCTTTTAAAGACGGATTCTTCTCCAACATCTCCCTGCGCCACAGCTCGCGAAGCCGGGGATGACCGGCTGTAGGGGCGTAAGAGAAGATCTCCTCAGGGCTCAGATCCGGGATATGGGCTCTGATGGGGGAGAGATGAAGAGGTTGCCCGCCTTGGACGGCAATCCCAGCCGTGGCGTTGAGCTTGTGGGCCTGTTCTTTGGCTTCGGCGGACTGAGCGACAATGCCGCGGGGAAAGTATATACGTCTTCCTCTGGCCGAAAGCAGTGCCCCGGTAATCGTGTTCTCCAGGGCAGTATTCAGTTGACGGGCTAGCTCGTTCATGTTGCGGATAGTACGGATCGTTGGCCGTCCCTGTCAATGCCCGATGACACGGATTATCGCCGCAATAAAACTGGGTACGCCGCCTGCACCCGCTCCAGGCAGGCGGTCACCCGCTGCAGGAACTGCTGGATTTCCGCTTCGGGGCCGAGCATCCTCCGGGAGAGAGCCTGAAGATCCGCGCTGTGCACTGGCAGAGTGTGGGTTTGTCTGTTCTCGAAGATCTGCAGGTAGTGTTCGATCCTGCGCAGAAACAGATAGTCCCGCCGCAGCTGCTCGGCTTCCACCGCTGTCAAGATCCCCTGCTCCCTGAGCGCCGACAGCGCTGCCAGGGTGTTCCCGCTCAACAGCGCTTCCCCAGTGTTGGCGCCCTTTGCCGCCTGTATCAGCTGAAGACCCTGAACCAGGAACTCAACATCCCGGATCCCTCCGTCACCGAGCTTTATGTTCCGCCCCGACTCGATCCCATGGTTCAGCTTATTCCGTGTGGTCGTTCGCATCGCCTCCAGGGAGGCGATGATCTGTTTCGCCGATCGGGGCTTATGGAAGAGGAATTTAACCTCCGAAAGGAAAGACTCCCCCACGGCTCGATTCCCGGCTACTGGCCTGGCCTTCAGCAGAGCCTGGAGCTCCCAGTCGGCCGCCTGTTCAGAATAATATTGCACAAGGCGGGGTACGGAGCTCACCAGCTCACCGGATCGGCCGAAAGGCCGCAGTCGCAGATCGACCCGGTAGGCGGCGCCTTCCTCGGTATGCGTTGACAGATCGGTCCGCAAATGTTCCATCACGCGCTTGAACACAGTCTCCCGATTGTCATCCAGAGGTTTTCCGCTGATCGCCAGCAGATCGATGTCGGAACTGTAGTTCAGCTCCTGCCCCCCCAATTTACCAAAGGCGAGCAGGCAGAACTCGCTGCTGATGTCCGAGACATCGAAGGACTTCCAAAGTCTGTCCAGCTCGATTTCAAGCAATGCCTCCGCCAGCGTGGACAGCTCCTCCATAATCTCTTCGATCGGTACATCCAGACAGATGTCCCGGATTCCGATGCGGAGGATCTCCCGGCGTTTGTATCGGCGGAGCTGATTTCTCCACTCCTCGGTGGATTCCGCAGAGTCTGATAGATCGTGGAACAGCCGCTCGACCGGATCTCTACGGCGGATTTTATGCAAACGATCGGGCAGCGTCGCCCATTCGAAAAAACCGGGCTCCCGAATCAGGGAGTCCGACAGGAATTGGCTGCCCGCAAAAATGCGAAGCAGAATATCCAAACGCCGCGGTTGGGACAGGAGCAGCCGGAAATGCTCCTCCGGATCCTCCAGAGCTCCGAGGAATCGTTCCCAGTTGTTCAGGGCCATGTCGGGGTCCGGTTGAGTGCGCAGGAGATCCGCGGCCAGAACGGCCAGGCGGGCGAAAGAGATCGGAGATACGCCGGCTCCGGCCAGGCTGCGGAGGTTCACAAAGGCTCGAGCCGGATTCTGAAATCCGGCACGACGAAGAATCGTGTCGCGCTCTTCATCCGGCAGGGCATCGGAAAGGACCAGGTCGGCAATGTTGCCTACCCCCGGAACCGGCAGAACCTCCCTACCGAAGTGCTCCTCCACAAAGGATCTGACAAAGGCGGTATGAGTTTCGAAATCCAGATGCAGCTTCTGTACCGGAGTCAGCTCCTCATCCGCAGTGTAGCCCATCCGGCGGGCCAAATGGAGATACTCACCGGAGCGCATCCCCGGAAGAAACAGATCCATGGCCGAGCCCCGCAGCATGCGCAGGCTGTTGATCAATCTTCGCAGGAACTCGTAGGCTTCGACCAGCCTGCCCGTCTGCTCGACCCGCAGCATTCCCGCAGCTTGCAAATGCTTCAGCGCCTCCCGGATAAACGGCGTACGCAGCTCCTTTCTCTGCGCCCCCGAGGCTACCTGCAGCAGCATGACCGCGTACTCCAGGTCCAGCAGTGCACCGGGACTGAACTTGGCGTTCAATTCTCCCCGACGAGTTCTGTCGTCAATCTGACGCCGACGAGCGGTTCGCAGCGCTTTAAGGTCGAGGGGTTGACCAGTATACAACATCTCGTCCCTCAGGCGTTCCACCTGCCCACCCAGATCACTGTCTCCACCGATCGCCCGCAGGCGCACCAGGGCCAGCCGTTCCAGAGGATGAGCCTCTCCACCGGGGCCGTAATAACGGCAGAAACTCTCCAGGCTGCAGGCCATCGGCCCCGAAGATCCGTACGGCCGGAGCCGCAGATCAACTTGGAAGATCCCCTGCTTCTTGGCGTGGATCGCCGCGGCCGTTTCTCGTACCAGACGATTATAAAATTCCCCGTTCGGAATGGTTTTCTTCCCCGCCGTCGAACCGTTGTCGCTGTACACGAACAACAGCTCGATGTCCGAGGCGTAGCCGAGGTCCCCGCCCCCCAGCTTTCCGAGCCCCAGCAGGCAGAAGCGCGCCGGAAGACCGGCAATCGTCAAGGGCTGTCCGAAACGTTGAACCAATCGCTCGTAGCTCAACTGCAGCGCCTTGCGCAATACCACTTCCGCCAGCCGGGTAAGCCCCTCGCTCAAGGTGCGGAAATTCGTCTCCGGTCCGACGATATGATCCAGCTCCAGGAGGAAGATCTCCCGATCTTTGAACTCGTTCAGGCTCCGCAGCTTTTTCTGTACGGTCTTGTCCGAGGCAAGCGCTTGATCGAGCCGGTCGGAGAGTTGATCGGCGGGTGCGGAAAAACTCTGCCCCTGTACGTGGGGCTCCAACATGGGCAGTAAAGTCTCGTACTGCAGTCGGATGAAATCCTCCCAGAGGTAGTCACTGGCTCCCAACAAACGCGCCAACTCCCGGAGTATCAGGGGATTGGACAGAAGCTCCGACCAACGTCCCTGCTCCGGGAGCTCGAGCACCCCTTCCACAAGCTGCTCGAAGCGACACAGAGCAGCGTACGGATCCGGTGCACTGGAGAGAAAGTAGGTGAACTGTTTGGTCAGCAACACTGAAAATTTTACCTGGTCGAGCCGTTCAGCATCAGTGATTCGCTCTCCCTGGGCGTCGAGAAAGGTAAATTCGTCTTCAATCCGGTTTGCAACCGTGCGGATATGGATGGACTCGATGTAAATCGAGCGCAAACTAAGAGCGGTGCTCAAAGCATAGAGAAAAAACGGAGTGTCCTGTGCAACGACCGTAACACTGGATGAGCCTCGCTTCCCGGTTCCGATTTGGATCTGAACAGGCAGGAGGACCGCCTCCGCGGGCAGATCCACCGAGGATAGATACTCAGCCACCTGCTCATTGACCCGCTGGCGAGCCAGCTGCAAGGATTCCTGGTCCCCCCGCTCGAGCAGGAGAATCGTTTCCGACAGCCGGCTCTGTAGTCGGGTCTCCCACATCTCGGGAGCCAGGCGGCTTTTGACGCTCCCGGAAAAGTGATCGATGATCCTTCGCCTGTGCAGGAGATCGGTTCGGATGAACCTGCTCTTCCGAAGGCGGGAGGCGAAGCTGCCCCGGCGGGCTCCACCGCTCCCCTGGGGTTGGTATTGGCTGTAGGTGTAGACTTCGCCGGCGATGATATTGAATCCCGAGGCGGCGAGAATGCCCGTGATCAGGGAGAACTCCCCGGGATAGTCAAAGGCCAGTACCGTGATTTCCAGTCGGTCTTTCTCGCGGGGCAGCACCTGGATCTGTACTGGCACTTCGGCTGACAGATGGCCGAGAACCCGCAGATGCTCAGCAATCCTGTCTTCCGGAAAGTACTCGAAGTAGCGATCCTCCAAGCGAGTAAGGTGCTCGCGGACAAGCTGCTCTTCCGTATCCGGGCAGAGGGAACGGAGTCTGGCAAGGGTTGGTTTCATCGACTGCTAAAAAATAAACCTATCGGCAGTTTCCAATAGGTTGGTTGGGGAGCGGATTGCCGTTAGTCCTGGGGCTCAAAATCCTCCTTACCCGCTCCACATACGGGACAGACCCAATCATCTGGGAGGGCTTCGAAAGAGGTCCCGGCGGCAATTCCACCATCCGGATCTCCCTCTGCTGGATCGTAAACATAACCGCAAACGGTACAAACGTATTTTTTCATTCCACAGCCCTCTTTCTTAAGGAGTATGAATCGGTGATCCTTGGACCACGAGTGCTTCGCATCATAATACCATACCCGCACTTTTTTTCAAGGGGGCTGATATTCTATCTACAAAAAGGCTGCTCCCGAAAGCGTTTTCGGGAACAGCCATCGCTCTACGATTGATTTTTATCGATTGCTAAGTGTATTACTCACGCCTGCCGAGTACGCTGTCGAGCATGAACAGACCATTGGCGGAATCCTTGATCAACTTCAGCTTTTCGGCGATTTCATTCGAAGAGGCTTCCTCCTCCACCTGCTCGTCCACGAACCAGGCCAGCATCACTTCGGCGGCTTTATCCTTCTCGGCGCGGGCGATATCCACCAGGTTGTGAATCAGTGCGCTTACCTTCTGCTCGTGCTCATAGGCGGCTTGGAAGGCAGCCGCGGGGGTCTTCCACTCAGCGGGGGGTGCCTCAATCGCTTTGAGGGTGACCCGGCCGCCCCGATTGTTCACGAAATCGTACAGCCGCTTGGCGTGTCCTGTTTCCTCTTTGGCCTGGACCTCCATCCAATGGGCCATCCCTTTGAGATTCTGAGCCTCGAACTCCGCCGCCATGGCCAGGTAGAGATACGCGGAGTACAGCTCGGCGTTGATCTGATCGATCAAAGCATCCTGCATCTTTTTACTGATCATGTTTCTTCCTTTCTGTATTTTTGTTTATCTCCGCCGGATCAGCACGGTGCCTGCCGGCCTTTTCCCAACCTGCTGTCACCTTTATTCGATAAAGGTGGCCAGGTTTGCTTCTAAAATAGTAACGAGGATTCCTGCAGTCAATTCTTTTATTGATTCGAATTGGGCAGTCGGCCCTTTGAGTGGCGCAACATGAAAGCCTGCTGAACGATCCGGATTAGCTGGACGGCAGCCTGAAACACCTGCTTCAGCGACTCGTTGATCCGCTCCTCCTCCGTCTCATCGATAAGATCGTCCTCAAGAAGGGAATCGGTGATGGCGATGTTGAGTTTGGCCACTTCATCCACCAGGATCGACATCTGCCGGGACAAAGCTTTGTAAGAGTAGCTGACCTTGGTTTCGGTGAGCTCGGTCAGGGTTTCGATTTGGGCGATGATATTTTTCAGCACGTGAACAAGGCGAGGATTGGGATTGCTCTCCACCTGCACTTTCCAGTTTTCCAGCCGGGTGACGGTCATTTCCAACAGCCGCTTGAGCTCCGCATTGGTGGGAAGCTCCTGGGGTGCCAGCTGATTCGTCTTTTTTTTCTTCTGCTTCGCCATCGGTTTTCCGCTCTTTGGATCCGCTGCTCACGTGTACATGGCCAGAAGTTGATCTACGATCCTCGGTATCTCATCGCGCTGGGGCTTGTATTTCCGCCATACCGCGCAGACACCGAATACGGCCCCGCGGAGAGTCTGAAGGATCATCTCCGGACTGAAACGAACCTTGAACTCCCCCCTGTTCAGAGCCAGTTTGATTTCCTCCAGCATCAGCACATTGGCTTCCCTATAGCTGTCCATGTAGGCGTTGATCGCTGCAGATTCTTCTTTGGTATCGGGATCGATAAACAGAGGAAAAATCCTGGTCAGGATGATCAACAGAATCTCCAAATTGTCATGATAGAACTCGAGAATCACCCGAATCATCTCCCTGAGCACGTCGAGGTGGGATTTGTTCTCCTTTCGGATCTGGTTGATATGAACCGAGAAGTCGTAATACTCCTGATCGAGAATGGCATTGAGGATCTCCGGAATACCTTTGTAGTAGTAGTACAACGAGCTCTTGTCCATATCCAAGGCTTTCGCGATGTCTCCCATCGTGGCATTCTTCCCGTACTTGATGAGTACACTTTCCGCCGTTGCCAGAATTGTGGCTCTCTTTTGCTCCAAACGCTTCTGCTTCGATTGGGACATCTGGTTCTCCATATTCTATTGCTATTTTAATTTTAATTTCAATTTCAAGTTTAATCCATAGTTTCCAAGAATTTCATAGAGATCGATACAGTTTCGGATCGCAACACTTTGGGTCGCTGAAACGGCGCTTGCCAGGAAACAACGCATTCGCCTATAGTGGAGCCATGGTAAGACACGAATCAGAGAAGAAACCCTACCCTGTATACGGAGAGGGAGACAAACAGGTATTCAAGCAGATCCTGGTGGGACCCGAGGACGGCTTCGAGGGATACCTGCGGGAGTTCACCGTACAATCCGGAGCAAACACACCGTACCACCAGCACGACTGGTACCACGTGGTGTATATCCTTGAAGGAAGTGGCTTCGTTAAAATCGACGGTAGCGAGCATCCGATCCTGAGGGGATCCGCCATCCACGCCCCAGCCGGGGCCACCCATGGATTCTTCAACACAGGAGAGGGGCAGATGCGCTTTCTCTGCCTGGTGCCGAAAAAAGGGGATGCCTACGGCGAGGCGGACAGCTGAGATCGCTCTTCGCCTCGATCCTCCCACGCAGCTAAAGCGTTCTCAAACGGCTGTGCGCCCACCCAAAGTCCGGCTCAAGGCTTTCAACCGGTCCAGGTCCTCCAGGGAGAATCCCCGCCACCGCATCGGCAGAATGCTGTTGTTGTGGGTCAAGGGCTCCTCCTCCAGGGCAAAGGGAGAATCCCGGACCGCTTGGGACCAGAGCGCGCTGCCCGGAGTGGGAGCGTATTCGGCAAGCTGAACCCGAATCCCGTAGCTGGCGGCGTGGCGAATCGATAGCTCCACCTCTCCGGCGTCCTGCCCGGGCATTCCGGCCAGGACGTAGGCCGTGATGCTCTGTGGCGCAAATCCCGCCTGCAGCAGGTGTTCTAGTCCATCGGCCAGCATCGCCGTTACAAGCTTGTTATCCAGGGTCGTGTGAAACTCGAGCCCGGCACTTTCAAACCCAACGCGCACCTCCGCGAATCGAGCTCGCTTCATGGAAAGTGCACAGGCGCGGTCGAGGTAGCGCAGGTGCACGGCGTTGGGCAGATAAAAGGCCACGGATAGATTCGACCGGCTGATACGTTCGAGAAATGGTAGGAAAGCCCGCTCCTTGTTGACCAGCAGGGCGTCATCGTAGAAGGCGAAGCTGCGGGTAGCGAAACGCCGATGCATCTCCCGCACTGTCTCGAACAGCAGATCCGGCTTTCCGGGGAGAAATCGGGGTTCGACCACTTTCGAGGAACAGTAGGCACAGTCCAACGGGCAGCCCCGATTCAGTCGCAGCACTCCGGCCTGCCAGTTTGCCTCCGGGAGGAGTAGAAGCTCCTCGTCCACGGGCGGCTCGCCAGTCGGCAGGGATCGCTGTCTCAGAATATCGTTCAGCCGAGGGAATGCGGGACCGGCGATGACCGCGTCAGCCTCACTGTGTGCCGTCGCGTGCCCCGGACAGAGGGTCGGATAGATACCACCCAGGACGACCGGGACCTTCGGGAAAATTTTCCGTACCATCCGGATCGCCTCCATCACTCCCGGGTACCAGTAGGTCATGCCGGCTGATACAAATACGATATCCGGCCGCTCGGCGGCGATGCGCCGCTCCAGGCTTTCGGCCACAATTCCGTAGCGGGCGTAGCTTCGCTGCAGCACGGCCACCGGTGGTGGTGCAGGCACGATCTGACGAAAAAACTTCCCCGTACCCCGAGCTTCCCGGCGAGGCCTGCCCAGGACTGCGATGCTGTGGGGATCCGTAAAATCCATCCCGTTCACCAGTCGCACGCAGTAGCCGGAGCGGGACAGCCAGGCAGCAAGCCTCAAGAGAGCGTAGGGTTTGAGGAACAGATCGTAGAGGGCAAAATCGTAGATCGGAGGATAGAGCAGCAGAGCCGTTGGCCGGCCTAGGGTTGGCCGATTCGACCCTGGCTGGACAAAGGAACCACTTTTTGTTAATTTAACCACGGTTTACTAGGCGCCGTACCCAAGGGGTAAGGGAGAGGTCTGCAAAACCTTTATACACCGGTTCGAATCCGGTCGGCGCCTTTCTCCCCGCTGTCCCGATTCAATCGTTCGTACCAGTACAATGCCAGAGCTGTCATGGAATTGCAGTACGGTCCCCGACCGATCTCGGCCAGCAGCGTCTCGATCGGCACCAACAGCACGTCGAGCAGCTCCAGCTCGTCCAATCCTTCGCTCCCTTCCGATAACCGATCCCGAACCAGATCTTCGGCAAGAAAGGTGTAGCAGCGATTGGTCATGAATGCCGGATTGGGGTAAATCGTACCGATGGCCCTGAGGATTTTCGACCGATATCCTGTTTCCTCGAAGAGCTCTCTCTCCGCCGCCGCTGGCGGCGTTTCTTCAGCCTCGATGAGTCCGGCTGGAAACTCGACGGTGACAGCGGAGATTCCCTGGCGGTACTGTTTCACCATCAGGAAGCAGCTTCTACCCTGTTCGTCCGGGAGAACGGGAACTACATTTACCCAGTCCGGGGCTTGGAGGAGATGAAAGACTCCTTCCTTACCGTTTTGAGCCTGCCGTCTGGTTTCGAATAGATCGAATATGCCACAGCGCCTGATCCGCTTCGAGGTGATGTTCTTCCAGCTCAGATGATCGTCCCTGTCGTTCATTGAAACCTCACAACCGTAACATAAAAGTCACGAGCCTTTCAATTCCGGGATTAGGGTGATAGAATTTCGAAATGAACAGCAGAATCGTAGCGCTACTGACGGATTTTGGCTGCAGGGACGGCTATACCGGCATAATGAAGGGAGTCATCCTTTCTCAGGATCCGGGGATTCGAATAATCGACCTGACCCACGACATTGACCCCCATGATCTGATTTCCGGCGCCTACATTCTTTACACCGCCTGGGATCATTTTCCGCAGGGAACTGCCTTCTGCGCTGTGGTTGATCCCGGGGTGGGGAGCGATCGGGGCGCCCTTCTGGCAGAAATCAACGATCGATACCTGATCGCTCCGGATAACGGTCTGATCAGTCTGCTGATACGCATGATTCCCTCAACCGCTGCCTACGCACTCCGCACCGATGCGATTCTCGAGGTTCAATCCGGCGCTCGCTCCGCGTCGTGGACGACTCTGGCTCAGCGACCGTCCCTCAGCCGTACGTTTCACGGCCGGGACCTGTTCGCACCGGCAGCCGCGCTGTGCGCGACAGGTGATTCGCAGCGTATCCGCGGTAATCCCATTCAGCCCGTACTCCTTCCTGCCGTGGTCCCAGAACAGTATCATCGCGGCCTGCGGGGCCAGATCCTGCATGTCGATCGATTCGGCAACTGCATTTCCTCGCTTCACAGGACAGATCTGGATAAAGTTCGGGGGAATCAGGGCAGGGACGGAGGCATAACGATACAGGCAGGATCTTTTCAGGAACACATAATACGGAAGACCTATGCCGAAGTGGCGATCGGAGCCCCCCTCTGTCTGATCGGAAGCTCTGGATTTCTGGAAATCGCCATTCGGGAGGGCAGTGCCGCGAAAATATTCGGATTTACCCCCGGACAGTCGCTGACCGTGACCTCCTACGAGTCCTGAAAGCCACGGTTCTTGATTCCCGCGCTTAACATTGACATACTCAATACCGATCCATATACTAGCGGTGGATATTTGCTCCTGCACATGATTCGTGTGAACAGGGGTAGGCGAGAGATCGCTATTACAAAAGGAGCATTTTCCTGGGAAACGGCATGGCCAACCCTTTACAGCTTTCCATAGTAACCTTTAAGAAGGGTTCCTACATCATCGTTGAAGGCAAACCCAATGCCGCCAATTTCTACATCATTCGGGGCGGCAAAGTCGGCTTGAGCAAAGAAGTATCGATCGTCGAGGAAGAGGGCGGAAACATCCTGGGCCCCGGCGATTTTTTTGGGGTCATCTCCACTATGTCCGCCCACAGCCACATCGAAACCGCCCAGGCTTTGACCGACGTGTCCCTAATCTCCGTGCTGCGGGATCAGTACGACATGCTGATCGAGAAAAACGCCCCGGTCGCCATGAAGATCATCCAGGGATTCTCTCGCCGCATGCGCTACCTGGATGAGGCAGTGACCCGACTGACGCTGAAGAGCTCGGGCAGCGAGCATCCCAGTCACCTGTTCAAGGTGGGAGAATACTACGCCCGCCAGAGCCAGTACAACCAGGCCTACTATGCCTACTATCGTTACCTTCAGCACTGTCCCGACGGGGAGCACGTAGTCACGGCCAAGGAACGGATGTCGAAGATTCATCCCTATGCCAAAGCGGTGTATCTGGAAAAGAAAGAGGGCGAGTTTACCCGCTTCTATCCCAAGGCGACCATGATCTGCAGCGAGTCCGAGCCGGGAGACGAGCTGTACATCATCCAGAAAGGATCGATCAAGGTCAGCAAGATCGTCGATGACAAAGAGGTGCTCCTTGCACTGCTGAAAGCCGGGGATATCTTCGGCGAAATGGCCCTCCTTGAGAACAAACCCCGGTCAGCCTCGGGCATCGCTTACGATGACACGACCGTCATGGTCGTGAATCGGGCAAACTTTCAGCGCATGGTGCAAACCCAGCCCCAACTGATCACCCGACTCACTCAACTGCTGGCTGAAAGGATCTGGGTTGTCTACCGGCAGCTGGCCAACACTATCATGGCCAATCCATTGGGCAGGCTCTACGACCGCTTGTGGCTGGAGATGGAGAAGAACCGCGTCCACACCGCTCCGGGTGAACCCTACACCTTCGACTTTGGACCAAAAGAGTTGATCAACATGGTGGGTATGTCCATGGAAGAGGGCAAGAGCGTGTTGCAGAAGCTGTTCGATAACAAAAAGATCAAAGTGGTGGACAATCACATCTTCACAACTGACAGCGAGGACATCTTCAAACAGACCGAGTACTTCCGCAAGATGGAGAAGATCCAGAAATCCCGGGAAGAAGGCTCTTTCAAAACCCTGCGCTGAGGATTCCCGCTGGGCGCATTTCAAACTGCAGGTATTAAACCGTCGGTATAAAGCTACCCATATTTATCCAAAAATCCTTGGGGACAAGCAACGATCCTGTGCAGCGTGTAGTCATAAAAGGCGAGCCCCGTCTTGACCCGTGCGATCTCCCGTTCTCCGCAGGCCAGAAGATAGTACAAATCGAAGCCATGCTTGTCGATATCGTCGAGATAGAGGGTAACCTCGAGGGGGTCGCCCATATTGCCTTCAGCTCTGTAGATCACCATGGCATCGGTCATGATAATCGCCGTACCGTACAGGTTCATTTCACTTTGACCGATTTCCTCCAGAAAGCGAACGCGGGCTTCATGACAGAGGGTCAACACCGCATCATTTCCCAAGTGTCCCCCGTAGTTTATGTCATCCACCCGAACCCGGAGAGAGGTCTTGAAAACCTCCCGTCCCTGCGGCTCAAATCGTACCCTGGCCATTGCCGTCCTCGCTAGTCGTATTCACGCTGCGAATCTGCTGGAACTCACTTGGGGAGACCAGGGTGCTGCGCTTTCCCCACTCGCCCGCGCCGGGATCCTGTCACCCCTCCAGAACCTTGATGATCTGAAGGACCGTGCGGTTCACCGGCGTGGGCACGTCGTGTTTAGCTCCAAGTTCGCAGATGTTTCCGCTGAAAATCTCCACCTCGGTTTTTCGGTGCGCTTCGATATCCTGCAGCATGGACGATTTCCCCTGCGGGGATAGTTGCCTGAGAAAACCATACCACTGATCCAGATCCCTCTCTACCAGGTTTACCCCGACGGCTCCCGCCAGCTCGATCACCTCGCGCATCAAGGCCTCCATCAGGTCACGGGCATCCTGGGAAGAATGAAAAACGCCGTAGGGAGCCCCCAGAACCGCTGAAGCCTGATTTATTCCTGCGTTGACCATCAGTTTCCACCACAACATCCGTTTCATGTCTTCAGGAACCTCACACGGGATCGCCGCCGCCTTGAAGGCATCCTCTACGCGCCGCACCTTGGCAGTGGGTGTGGGATTTCGCAGCTCACCAAAGTAGAGTACTCCCGGCTTCGTGTAGGTAATCCGGTTTTCCTCCCGTACTGCATCGATGCCCACGGAAATCGTGTACAGCAATCTGTCCAGTCCGTAGACAGATCCGATAAACTCCTCGCTCTCCAGGCCGTTCATCACGGAGATGATCGTCGTTCTGCCTCCGACTTTGTTTTTCAGATCGTGAATGCCGTCCCGCAGCTGGTGATGCTTGAGGGCAACGATGATCAAATCCGCAGCCTGGCCCTCTTCATCCGGATGCACCACATCCGGTCGATACAATTTGCCGTTCACGACCAATCCTTCACGGGTCAACCTTTCGTGGTAGTGGCCACCGGCGATCAGCTCGGTCGTGAAAACGGGCGCATCGCAGAACCGCGAAGCAAGAAATCCGCCCATGGCTCCAGCGCCAAATATGGCGACCCGGTGTATCCTCTCCATAGACCCCAATAATGCACACCTTTGCCTCCAATGCAACCCTGCTACCGAGAACAATCCCAAAACAATGACCCTGGTCCGGTAAATGCGAACCGCTCGCCGGGGAACGGAGCTTAGGTTCAGCCGAGCTGCACGGATCTAGTAGATCCCCAAAACGTCGAGATCCGACCAGTACGCATTGTAACTGGAAAGGGCGCCGGTGGCTTCTTCGTGAATTCCCTGCAGGGAGGGAATGTCACTTCTCATGACCGTCCGGCCTTGCGGATCCAACTGGTTGAGCTCGATCAGACCTTTGGAAAGAGCAAGGTGGTTAAAATCCAGGTTACCGAAAAAATAGGCATATGGATCGACCTCGGGAGGGATGTTCACCCGAATCTTGCCCTCCCCCAGGATCGGATCCGCAGGGATCCAGCCCACGGTTTCTATATAAAACTCCGCCCAGTAATGCCTGGTCGCCTGCAGATCCCTGTCGATGAGGTAACCCGAGATGGGCCGAGCAGGCACATCCTGACTGCGAGCCAGAGCACAGAACAAAACCGCATAGATGTAGGGATTTCCCTTCCTCTCTTCAACAGCCTTGAGAATATCCCGCCCCTTGTACTCGAGGTCTACCTGCAGTTGGGCAAGTACATAGCGGTAGATCTCCCGGGCTTTGCGGTAGGGGTTTCGTTCCCGCCCCACAATGCGGGAACCGAGCTTTAGGATGCCCTCATCATCGGCGGGAACGATCAGGTCCGCGGAGGTGTATCTTTTGTACAGTCTCCTGTCGGTATCGTAGGTGGTGGGCACCTTGGCTACGTTCACCCTGGTTTCCACGGAGTACCTGTCGACCATGAAGCTCTGAAAGATCGTGTAGTTATTCCCCGGGCTCAGATTCTCCAAACTGAAAAGCTTGACGCCACTGACGTTGTCGAACAACGGCTCCGGCTCCTCGCTTACCAGCTGGATCTCCCGCTGCTCCGGGGCCTGAACAAGTTGAGGAATCCACAGATTGAGGTTGTTTTCCCCGTCCGCGGACACCGATCCAACATCCAGAGAGTATTGTACCGAGTAGGTTCGCTTTTCCGGGAATAGTTTGGTGCCGGCTGCGCTCTCGATCTCAACGAATACGGCGTTGCTTTTACCCTTATCGGTTACCACCAACATTTGACCGGAAGAGGCGCCATCGGGCACCCAGACCAGAATCTCTCGGTCACCCCACTGTTCGTAATCCAGGTCGTAGTCCGTCGCCGCAATCATGGAAGCATCCTCGACTTCCGTGTACCCCTGGGACGGATCCCCGGAGATCCAGGTAAACAAGACCTGAGAGCCTCCGCGCTGCAGGCCGAAGTTCATTCCGCTGATTGTCAAAAGCGTTCCCACTGAGCCTGTTTCCGACTCCAGCGAACTGATGTAGGGTTGCCCAGGTTTGCCCGGCCCGGAGAGAACCACCGGGATCTGCTGCTTGTTGGTAAACAGCAGTCCCTTGCTCTTACCGTTCTTGGTGATCACCCGCACCATACCGGAGCTGACCTCCTCGGGGATACGAAGACTGATTTGGTCGTCTGACCAATCCAGATATCCCGATGAGACCGGAGCGTAACCCCCGATGACAACCTCTCCTCCGTTGCGCTGGTCTCCGAAGAAATTCCCCGTAATGACCATCACATCCTGGGGAAAACCGATCTTGGGTGTAATCGATTCTATTTGGGGCGGACGTCCGGTCATACGTGAGCTGAGCAGCAGTATGGCCAAGATGGCCAGAAAAATTGTGGAAAAAAGCACTTCTCTGCGTCTGAAAAAAGGTTTGGGGAGTTGTGTTTTAGTGTCCATGATTATTCGGTTGCGGGTGCGCGAAACAGATCTCTGTAGGGATAAATCTCCACTTCGAGTTGTATATTGAAAGTTGCTTTGTTGCCAAAATCTTTTGAAAAACCGAGAGGAAAGAACAGAACCTTTTCACCCCAGGAAACGGGAATGCTCTGAATTGTGGTCAGATAGGTCGTCTTGGCATTCGGAGCCTGGGAAAACCACACCTGCCCCTGGGCAACGAGCAGCAGTGTTCCGCTCTCCTCCTGATACGGTGTGAACACGACATCGATGCGGATGTTCTCTCCCACCAGACGTACGGCCACGCTTCGCCCTGGGATCGTTACCTTCTTGCTCTGGGAGTTCCACACCGGTTGTTGGTCTGAAGGGAGCACCTTGGCCGTGATCTGCAGCTGAAGAGCCTTGTCGATCAGGGATTCCAGGTTCTCATCCTGGAAAAAACGTTCCAGATCGTTGCCTTGCGCCCCCAGAGAAACCAGACAGAGGTTGAACAGCAGAAAAACCAGGCTGCGCCGGATCATCGCACTCTCCTGCTATACTCGTCGGCCCTTAGCATCCTGGGTTCACCGAAATGGAGAAACTCCGTGTCCTCCGGAAGAGTGATGACGATCTGCTGGTTCACGTTTTCTTTGTCCAAAGATTTGAGCAGTTGCTCCAGATCTTCGATCGGGGCGGCCACCTGCACCTCGGTGATCCCGGAGGGTTGGGTCTTGATGCTCATGAACGGGAAGTTGGGCCGGGTGCCGAGAAATATTAGCAGGCTACCCATCCCCAGAAATACCAGCAAAATCGCAGCGACCGCAGGGAGAGGCACGCTGATGCGCGCGCGCCACAAAGGAGGTTTTCGCCACTGTCGAACCGATAGACTGCTCTGCAGCCGCTCCCGGGTGCGATGCAGCGAATCCTCCGCAGCGGGCTCCTGGTCTGCAAGCAATATCCTTCGCAGATCCTCAAGCTTGACCACGGCCTTTTGGCAGCGCTCGCAGGTGTCGATATGTTCCCGGATTCTTTCCGCCCAGGGGGATTGTATCTCCCCGTCGAAATAAGCACTTAGAAGGTCAGGGTTAGGGCAACTCATATCTTTTCAGTTCCTCAACCGATCTCACCGTCGAGCAGCTGAGCCAGACGCTCCCGCGCTCGAAATGCCCTTACTTTTACGTTCCCCTCACTGATTCCCAGAATATCTGCTATCTCTTTATAATTCAGATCCCCATATTCCTTCATTACCAGGACCATTTTCATCTTGGCAGGAAGCTTGTTTAAGGCTTCCTGAACTACACTTCGGGTTTGCTCCTTGAAAAACTCCTGATCTGTGGATTTGGAATATTGGGGTGCACTTTTTTGTAATCGGCCGTAAGCCCGCTGCTCCCTCGATCTCTTCTTCTCATAGTTCAGAGAGATGTTCCTCAGAACGCGTATCAACCAGTACTTGGTTTGTTCGAGGTCAGGAAGAGGTTCCTCCCGCTGCCAGTACTTGATGAACGCCTCATGACAGAGATCCTCCGCCTTTGTACTGCTGCCCGTAATGCGGTAGGCGATACGGAACAGTATGGGGTACAGAGACTCGTACGCTTTGTCGAAAAGATCCTCACGCATCATTGTAAACAACAATCCTGGGCATTTCGTTACAAAATCCGCTTAAAGTTTTTCTTTTTTCCAGCGGGGGCCGGATGGGGTATCTTCCAGTACAACACCCTTCCGCCGCAGCTGGTCCCTGATTTCATCCGCCCGGCCATAGTCTCTCCGCCGCCGGGCTTGCTCCCGCTGCTCGATCAGCGCCTCCACCTCCTCCTTCAGCTGCGGATCGAGCTCTTCAGGTTCGACGGAGGCGAATCCCAGACCCAAAACGCGGTCCATCTCCACCAGCGCTCCGAACTTCTGCTCCGGCGGGACGCCCTCCTCCTTGATCAACTCCCAAAACCAGGCCAGAGCCTTCGGAACATTGAGATCCTCTGCCAAATCATTGCGGAAGCTCCTCATCAAATCTGCCGCCTTCCCGGTAATCTCTTCGGGCGAAGGTACTGTTTCCCCTGCAAGAGCAGCCGAATCCGTGGTCTTCAGCTGCGGATGATCCTGCCTCAAGCGCAGGACCCTCTCGACAAGGTTGAGCCGCCCGCTCCGGGCGGCATCCAGGGCTTCGAAGCTGAACTGAAGGGGGGAGCGGTAGTGGGCACCCAGACAGAAATAGCGGTAGTCAAGAGGATCGTATCCCCGGTCCACAAGGGTGCTCAGAGTCAGAAAGTTGCCGGAGGATTTGGCCATCTTCTCTCTGGCCAGCACGAGAAACTCCCCATGCAGCCAGTACTTGACCCAGGGTTTTTTACCCGTGGCGGCCTCGCTCTGGGCTATTTCGTTGGTGTGATGCACGGCGACGTGATCGATCCCTCCGCAGTGAATGTCGAACTGTTCACCGAGATACTTCATACTCATGGCGCTGCACTCGATGTGCCAGCCCGGATACCCTCTCCCCCAGGGTGAATCCCAGAGCATGGACTGATGCTCGAACTTCGAGCGGGTAAACCAAAGTACGAAGTCGTGAGGATTCCTCTTGTTCACATCCACCACGATGCGGGCGCCGGCCTTCAGATCCTCCCGCATCTGGCCGCTGAGCTTGCCGTAGTCCGAAGACTTGGCAACATCGAAGTATACATTGCCCCCCGCCCGATAGGTGAAACCGGCTTTCTCGATGCGGAGAATCAGATCAATCATGTCCTGGATGTGCTCGGTGGCCATGCAGATGATATCCGGCATGCTGATATTCAAGGCTTCCAGATCTTTGAAGAACGCCTTTTTGTAGAACTCGGCGATTTCCCAGACGCTTTTACGCTGCTCCCGGGCACCCTTCAGCATCTTGTCCTCACCCTGATCGGCGTCGTCGGTCAGATGTCCCACGTCGGTAACGTTCATCACCTGTTTAACCTGGTAGCCGAAGAAACGCAAGGTGCGGGCCAGAAGGTCTTCAAAGATATAGGTGCGCAAATTGCCGATGTGGGCGTATTGATACACCGTGGGTCCACAGGTGTACAACCCTACCCTGTCGTCGTTCAGGGGTTCGAATGGCTCATTGCCTCGCGTAAGTGTGTTGAACAGCCGGAGAGGAAGTGGCAATCAATCCTCCTTTTATTGTTCGCCTCGCACCAAAGTCCTCGGGATGAGAACGATGTAGATTATTTAATGGTTTGAATATAGACTCTGCCTGTGAGAAACGTAGGGAAAATCCCGAAAAAAATCAACCTACCCTGCCCCGTGTCCTACGACGAACCGATGAGCCGCCACACAAGCTTCCGCATCGGCGGTCCAGCCGACCTGTACCTCAAGCCGGCTACCCCGGAACAGGCAGCCCGGATCTACCGGGTACTCAACCGAGAGAAGGTTCCTACTTTCATCCTGGGGGCGGGGGCCAACATCCTGGTGTCGGATCTGGGAATCCGCGGCGCTGTGATCGACATGAGCGGCCTGAAGGGCTGTACCGTATCGCCGACGGATCGTGGCGCTTACGTGGAAGCCCTGGCGGGAACGGCGATGAGTGAGGTCAGTGAACTTGCCCTGGAGAACGGTCTTTCAGGACTGGAGTTCATCTACTCCATGCCGGGAAGTGTGGGCGGCTCGGTGTGGATGAACGCCCGCTGCTACGGCCACTCGATTTCGGAGGTGTTGCTTCGGGTACGACACGTCGAGCCATCGGGCCGGATCCTCACCATGGAGGTGGTGCAGGAGCAGTTCAGCTACAAGCGATCTCCTTTCCAAAGCTCCGCATCCTTGATTCTAGGCGCCACCTTCGACCTGAAGCCGGGAGATCGCCGGCCGATGCAGGAGAGGATGAGGTGGATCAAACAGGACCGTGAACAGAAGGGGCATTATCTGTATCCCTGCGCAGGAAGCATTTTCAAGAACGACAGGGCCTTCGGGAACCCGACGGGGAAGCTTATCGATTCCCTCGGCTTGAAGGGTAGATGTATTGGCGAGGCCTGCGTCTCGCAGCTTCATGGAAACATCATTGTGAATACCGGCTCCGCTTCCGCGATAGAGGTATTGAAGCTGATCCGGCTGCTGGAGAGAGAGGTTCAGGGAGCCTTCGGATTCCGGCTGGAGAGGGAGATCCTGCTGGTCGGGCAGTGGCAGGAGGAGGCAATATGACGGGATTTTTAGACAATCTGCGGGAATACTTGAAGGATCTCAAGGATCAGGAATTGAAGAAGGTGATCGCGGAGATCCCCATCAACGAGCTCATCGAAATCTGGGACGATCTGGACGAAGAGGAGGAGCTCAAACTGTTCCGGATCCTTGATCTGGAGCGCAAGGTCGATCTCATGGACACTCTTCCTATCTCCAAACAGGAGTTGTTGATCCGATCCCTGACCGGTGATCATGCCAAAGCCCTGCTTGCCGAGATGGATCCCGACGACCTGACCGACTTCATCCAGGCGGTCTCCCCCGAAGTGCGGGAGAGTGTCTGGAATGCCCTGGAGGAGGACGCCCGGGAGGAAGCGCTGTTCCTCCTGAAGTACGACTACGACGACGCCGCAGGGCTGATGACCACCCGATATCTGGCGATCCGTCCCAACCTCAAGGTCGCTCAAGCGCTGGCCTGGGTGCGCAAGAACATGCAGAACATAGAAACCGTATACTACATCTACGTGGTGGATCCGCTCAAACGTCTGACGGGGGTGGTCTCCCTCAAGGACCTGCTGGCCGGGGAGGACGATGATCTTGTTCAAAACGTGATGGTGAAAGAGGTGATCACCGTGTATCAGGACACCGACCA
The DNA here is from genome assembly GCA_020353535.1 of Spirochaetaceae bacterium. GTDB lineage: Bacteria > Spirochaetota > Spirochaetia > SZUA-6 > DRHE01 > JAFGQJ01. Next base: position 3,500,196 of record CP070696.1, read on the forward strand.
GGAGGAGGTGGCCAAGATACTGGAAACCTACGATCTCCTCGCCCTGCCCGTTGTGGATCACTACCACCGGCTGCTGGGTATCGTCACCTTTGACGACATCATCGACGTCATCCGGGAGGAGCAGACAGAAGATATCTACAAGATGAGCGCCGTGGCCGCCAGCCGAGACACCTATTTGGAGAGCTCGGTGTTCGCCCTGATGCGCCGTCGCATCCCCTGGTTGATCGTCCTGCTGCTGGCAGCAACCATCACCACCAACGTTATTGCTGGATATCGGCACGTTCTGGAAGCGGCGGTGGTTCTGGCCTTTTTTATCCCGATCGTTACCGGCACAGGGGGGAACTCCGGCACCCAATCGGCCACGCTGATGATTCGGGGTCTGGCAACCGGAGAGCTGCGATTCCAGGACATCTGGCGTATCATCGGCAAGGAAATCCTGGTCGGCATGTTGATCGGGGTCTGCCTGGGCATTCTAACCGTGGTGCGGGCCATGCTTCTGCCTCCCGCAGTATCGCTTAACGAAGCCCTGGCCGTGGGTACGGCCATGTGCTTCGTGGTGATCGTGGCCACCCTGGTTGGCGCATTGGCGCCGCTTGCCATCTCCCGACTCGGTTTCAACCCAGCGGTGATGGCGGGCCCACTGATGGCTACCCTGATCGATGTTTCGGGTCTCACCATCTACTTCGAGACGGCCAAGCTGCTGCTTAGGGTGATGTAGCGTGATTCTCGTGGTCGGCCACAATCCGGATTGGAAAAAGATCTACCGGATCTCCAAAATGGAGGTGGGGCGGGTCAATCGGTTGGAAGCCTCCGAATTCTTCCCGGCTGGAAAAGGAGCCAATACGGCCCGGGTGCTGATGGGGCTGGGGGAAAAAGTACTGCTGCTGAGCTACTTCGGCGGCAACAACGGGCACCGCTTCCGCGAAGCCATTCGGGCCGAAGGTATCCCCCACCGCTACGTGCGCACCTCGGGGGAAACCCGAACCTGCCTCACGATCCTGGAGTCTGGGGGCCTCACCACGGAGCTTATCGAACCCGCCGCCCCTCTCAAACCCGCCGAGGTCCAGCGTTTCGAAACCCTGTTCCGCAGGAGCCTTTCCAAGGCAAAGCTGCTGGTGGTTGCCGGAACCTCCCTGCCCGGAACGCCTGAGGATTGCTACCGGGGCTACATCCAAAAGGCAAAGAAAAGAACAATCCCCACGATACTCGATTCCTACAGAGCCCACGGCAAGCTCGCCCTGGATGCATCTCCGGAGGTATTGAAAATCAATCTCTTCGAATTGGAAAGCCTGACAGGCATGAGCCTGGCGAACGTGGAACGACGCAAAGCCGCCTTCAGGCAGGTAAGGGATTCATACGGCCTGCAGTGGATCGTCATCACCCGGGGTGCCGAAGGGGTCGAAGGATTCGACGGACAACGCCATTTCCGTGCACTCGCACCCAGGATCAAGGTGCAAAATCCAATCGGAAGTGGAGATGCCGTAACCGCAGGTATCGCCCACACCCTGCTTCGCGGTGAGTCTCTCGAACTAGCGCTGCATCGAGGCGCTGCTCTGGGTACGGCCAACTGCCTGAACCTCCACCCGGGACGGATAGAACCCTCGGAGTATGAAGATATCCTCAGTAGGATCGAGATCCGAACGTTCTGATTGCTGAATGCAACACTTCATCGCAGTCTGGATTTCACCTCCCAACCCAATCGAAGGCTGAACAGCTGCAGCCAGTCCTCTCCCTGCCAGCCCTTCCCAGCCGAGTCGAGGCTCAGAGCCTCTCGGCTCTCCAGCCGGGCGTAGATCCGTTTGTTCTCTCCCTTCCCCTCCACCGCCGCGGCCAGGCGGAAAGCCGAAACAGGCGTATGCTGGTATGTCACTTCCAGTTCGGCGCGCCCCCAAGGGGGATGATGGCTGATCGAAAATTGTGCATCCAGGCAAGGTTCGATATTGGAGCTCCATTTCTCGCCTATCCCCAGCACGAGCCTCCAAGCACTCGAATCCAGAGTTCCCGTGGCCTCCAGACAGAGCTCGTTGTCCACGGCACCTGTAGTGGACCAGCGCAGCACCGTTGCGGCATCGCCCTCCATGCTCCAGGCGCAGCCGGAAGCGGTCCGTCCCCTGATCTCAATCCCGCCCTCCAGATGATCCTGACTCTCCCGGAAAGCAGCCGGGTGCAGGGACAAGCGGCTGATCTTCCTGCCGTAGCCTGCGAAAAGGCGCAGGGATTCGAGGTCCCGGTCGATACGGCCGGCGGTTTTCCACTCCAGGTCGCCGCCTTGACCTTCGGGCGTACGGTAATCGGCCGAACAGTAACCAAACAGCAGGACGAGCTTCCCATGGGAGCCCGTCCAACCCGTATAGATGTTAGCCAGAATCCCCGGGCCAACCCGCTGCCCCGCCGATGCGGCGGCAAGCGCATGCAGGCGTAAAGGGCTACTCCCACAGGACAGGGATACGGCGAGTTGGCTCAAATGGCCCCCCGGATAAGGAGCCGCTTCTTCGTACCAGCCGTCGTTCTCCGCCAGCTTATCGGGAGGGGCGGACAACAGTCCCGCAAGTCCACAAACCGCCGACTCCCCGAAGGGCATCGTTATTCCGCTTCCTAGCTGTATTCCGCTTTGATCCTTGTGCACCCCAAACAGGTACCAGTGCTCTGGAACCAGCATCAGCTGCACACCGCCCCGGCTTGCCACGTCCATATCGATATCCAGAGCAAGACCCGTCTTATCTGAAAAAACCTTGCTTCCCGGTCCGTGGGCGAGGGGATTGTAAAGCTGGGCCAGGACTCCCTCCAGGCTGACCGGACCGGCGATGATCAACGGGCTGGTAATACCAAAGGACCATTGCTCCGGCTGGAGGCCAGGATCGGCACCGCTTCGCTTCTCCACGTACATCAGGCGGCAGCGGCGGCAGCGGCATGCAGGAAAATCGATCAAAACCCGGGATTTCATCGTATGCAGGTCTTCCAGCTCGGTCCGCAGCGTAGCGGTAGGTCCGGCCTCGTCACAGTGGCCGGGAGATAGAAGCTGCAGGGTCCAAAGCGGGAGGCACAAACGAAGCAGCCGAAGGGCGGGCCTGGTCAAAATCCTGGTCATAAGAGTGAAATTGCAATCTGCGTGCCAGACAGATGGACGCGGCCGAACCGCGTGCAGCAGCACTCATTTACATGTATTTACAATCAAGCCCTACCGGACATATGCCCGGATAGGGAATTCCGGTAAAATCTGAAGTTAATCATCAGATTTTCCCATTTGCCTGAGGGTCTTGAAAGGCTCAACGAAGCTCTTGGAGGGCCAAAGAAGAAGCAGGGGCAACCCGTCGTCACTACACTCGGCTAAAGTGCTTCGATTGACAGATCCGGATGCTGTCATTATAGTGCAGCCGAATGCATATTCTGACACTGAACTGCGGAAGCTCGTCACTGAAATATCAGCTGTACGACTGGGATAACCGGGAAGTGCTGGCCAAGGGAATCGTGGAGCGGGTCACCGTGGGGGATTCCTTCATCGAGCACTACGCCCGAGGAAGGGGTACGGCCAAGAGAGAGAAGGAATGTCCGGATCACAAGGCGGCTTTAGAACTGATCATCGAAACCCTGACAGATCCCGAAATCGGAGCGATCTCGGATCTGAATGAGATAAAAGCTGTGGGGCATCGGGTCGTGCACGGGGGGGAGAAGTTCGCCCAGTCTGTAATCATCGATGACGAAGCCCTGGACACCTTCAGAACCCTGGCCGATCTGGCGCCCCTGCACAATCCACCCAACATCACCGGCATCGAGGCCGCCCGGGAGGTCATGCCGCGGATTCCCCACTGTGCGATCATGGACACCGCCTGGCACCAGACCATGCCGGCGCACGCCTACATCTACGCCCTGCCCTACAGCTGGTACGAAAACTACGGGGTGCGGCGCTACGGTTTTCACGGCACCTCCTTTCTCTACGTGGCCAAACGGGCGGCGGTACTGTTGGGCAGAAATCCCTTCGAATGCAACCTCATTCTCCTCCACATCGGCAATGGCGCCAGCGCCAATGCCGTGCGCGGCGGTATATCCGTGGACACTTCTATGGGCCTCACCCCGCTGGAGGGGCTGGTGATGGGAACCCGGGCCGGGGACCATGACCCGGCCATCGGCTACTACGTTCTACGCAAGGAAAGCCTGGCTCCCGAAGAGGTCGAGCAGATGCTGAACAAGAAGAGCGGAATCCTTGGGATCACAGAGATCTTTACCGACCGCCGGGATGTGGAGACCGCTGCTAAAGAGGGAGACAGGCGAGCCGAACTGGCCATAGAGATCGAGTCCTATCGCCTGAAGAAGTACATAGGCGCCTACATCGCAGCCCTGGGAAGGGTGGATGCTCTGGTGTTCACCGCCGGTGTCGGCGAGCGGGGACCTCATATCCGGGAAAAGGCGGTCGCCGGTCTGGAAACACTGGGCATCAAGCTGGACCCGCGGAAGAACGAGCTGTCCAGAACGCGCAACGCCGAGACCCTGATTTCAACCCTGGATTCCCCGGCGAAGATCTTCGTCATTCCCACGGACGAAGAGCTGGTCATGACCGAAGACACCTACGCTCTTCTGCAGGGCACCTACAAGGTCCACACAGACTTCAGCTACAGCTTTCAACATCCCGGGTACCGCAACAAGGAGCGGACCGAAGCCTTGGCTGAGGAATTGGACAAGAATCCGGAGCTGGCCGGGATCATCGCCACCCCTGCTAATTAACAAAGCAGGTCAGAAATCTGCTGCGTTCCCTGGTCGGATACTAACATCAAATCCCTTTTGAAGTCCTCGCCGAGATCGTCTATGTACTGGAAAAAGTGTACTCCGTTCCTAGGGTAGAAATATTCGAATCGATCACGAGATTGCTGAAATATCCGAATAAGTGATCGTTTCACCTACCAGAATGGCCGGCCGACAGGTTTCGGGCTATCCCGCAGGCCAGGCGCACGTTGTTGAACAATAGCTCGATGTTGGTTTGAAGGGACCTGCCTCCTGAGAGCTCCAGCACCCTGGCCAGCAGGAACGGAGTGACCTGCTTGCCGCTTATTCCTTCCCGATCCAGCTCCGCCAGGGCGGTACCGAGATACCGCTCCATGGCTTGCCGGGGAATCTCGTGTTCCTTGGGCACCGGATTGGCTACCAGTAATCCCTGCTCAAAGCCCAAAGAGCGCTGAGTCCTGTAGACCGCGGCAATCTGCTCGGGGCTGTCCATCACCAGATCCAGGACAAGCTCGCTCTCGACACTGTAGAAGGCGGGAAACACGGAAGTCTTGTAGCCGATGACCGGCACACCCCGGGTTTCCAGGAACTCCAGGGTCTTGGGTAGATCGAGAATGGCCTTGGCACCGGCGGATACCACGATCATCGGCGTGCGGGCCAGCTCGAGCAGGTCCGCCGAGATGTCGAAGCTCTGCTCCGCCCCCCTGTGCACGCCGCCGATCCCGCCGGTGGCGAATACCCGCAGTCCCGCCAGGTGGGCGGCCATCATGGTACCGCAGACCGTGGTGGCTCCCAATCGCCTTGTGGCCAGAGCGTAGGCGAAATCCCGCCGGGACACCTTGAGCACCTCTTCCGCCGTACCCACATGCTCGATCTGCTCAGGGGTCAAACCGATCACGACCTTGCCCTCCAGAATGCCGACGGTGGCGGGGACGACTCCCAGCTTCCGGGCTTCCTCCTCTGCCTGCAGGGCGATCTCCACGTTCCGGGGCCGGGGTAGACCGTGGGCGATGATGGTGGACTCAAGGGCGATCATCGGCCGCTGCTCTCGGATCGACTCGGCAACATCGTTGCGGATGCTTATAAACTCCCTCACAGGGATCCCTCCTCGATGCTCCGCTCCACCTGTTCGACCGCCTGCCGCAGGGCATCCCCGGGTGCCACTTCTCGGCTCAGGGCTTCCAGATAGGAACTAAACAGGCGATCCCCGGCTCCGGTGGTGTCCGCGGTTTCCCGAACACGTTTCGGCTGGATGGTCAGCGGCGCAAAGCTCCGCTTCCCGCCACTCTCGCTCGGGGAACCGCCGCGGGGCGTTGCATCGGTACGTTGCCGGCTGAGGCGTTCCAGCCGGTACAGCCGCACACCCCGCCTGCCCCGCGTCACCAGGAACTGCTTGATCTTCCTCTGCTCCAGAAAATCCCGCACCCACCAGTCGGATCGGGAACCTCCCCTGGACGCCGAGGACTTGTCGGTCTTCTCGCCAGAGGCGGTGAACCATCCGCCCAGAGCGCGGAACTCCCCCTCATTTCCGGACAGCAGGTACAGATTCTTGAGGAGCCCGGCATGGCGCAGGAGCTTTTCCACGGAGACGCTCTCGAACACCACCCGGGTCTTTGAACCCATATTGTGGATGAGGCTGCGAACCAGGTCCGGAGAGAGATTGGCATCCAGAACCAGAAAATCGCTAGCCCCCAACTCGGGAAGGCGGGCTCGCAATCGCGGCCAGCTCAAGCCCTCCTCGATTACCGACATGTCCGCCGCTCCGTAGAGAAGCTCACCGGACTGCATAAGGGCGCAGTAGCAGGCCGTCGGGTATTGATCGAGGAAAATCGGATTCACCCATTGGGGCTGTTCCATGGTCTCGATCAGCCACTTGCCGAACATATCGGAACCGAGGGCCGTGAACAGCATCTTGGGACTCTCGAGGCGGGCGTAGATCCGGTAACCAACTCCACCGGGAGAGAGGCGGATCGAGGCGGGATTGGACGTGCCCTTGATGAAGCGATCTTTCCGAACGAGCAGATCGACGGACAGAGCGCCTACGATACAGATCATGTACGCGAGGATCCGCCGCCGGATCAGCGCTTTCGGATCAGCTTGGGCTTGTAGACCTTTCCGGAGCCGATCTCTTTGATCAGGCAGCCCGGGCGGGACTTGACCACCTCTTTTACGAACTTCAGGCTGTCGGTCTCGGCGATCAGATCTGTTTTCTCATAAATCAGGTAAATCATGGCTACTATAAATATCGGAAAATTCAAAAGAGGGGTTAGCCGCTTCCTGGCTTTGGCTCTTGCCTCTCGATTGTGCGGCTGACGAGAATCGGCTAAAGTACTGAAGGCGAAATATGGTTGAATATTTCAAAACCCTCGACGGCCGGTTCAACGTGTACTTCCTGCGCCACGGCGAGAGCCAGGGCAACAGCGCCCGCATCATCCAGGGACGTCACGATCTGCCCCTTTCAACAGCCGGACTGAAGGAGTCCGAGGCGGTGGCCTCCTGGTTCGTGGATAGGCAGATCGATGTGATCCTCTCCTCCCCTCTCAGGCGTGCGCTGCAGACCGCCGAGGCGGTGGGGCGGGTGCTCGGCAGCAGGCCAGTGCAACCTCACGATGGCCTGAACGAGCTGGACACGGGCATCTTCACCGGTTTGACCGTGGAGCAGATTCGTCGGCGCTATCCCGGGGCCTGGCGAGATTTCCAGCGCTCGAGCTGGGAGGGAGTTCCCGAGGCGGAGAAAATCGAGGAGTTGCTCGGCCGGACCGAACTCATGTGGAAGGACCTTGGGAGCCTGTTCAGCGAAGGGGCAAAAAACCTGCTGTGCGTGACCCACTCGGGGATCCTGCAGTGGATCATCAAAGCCACCTTCGGGCAGCACAGCTGGATGCCTCTGGTTCCGGTGGAGAACTGCTCGATCTGTCATTTCAGCCTGGACAATAACTTGAAAAATGAGCAGCCCCGTTACTACTTTGAGTGGACCCGCCTCAACTATCGACCCATAAGCGCCGCAAAATCCTCCGGCCATATGTTTCTGGATGCATGAGATAACACCGGACAGGAAACAGGAACCGTTATGGAAAAACTGAAGATCAACATCCACGATTGGCACAACCTGGATGAGACCCAGCGGGAATCCCTCTGCCGGCGGGTGGAGGCGGCCATTACCACAGAGGTGATGGATACGGTACGAGAGGTGATCGAGGCCGTGCGGCGGGAGGGGGATGCGGCGATCATGCGTTATACGGAGAAATTCGACGGGGCCGATCTGGAAGGCGTACCCCTGCGTGCCGCGGCCGGGGAGTTCCGCAGCGCCGAGCAGAGCTTGGATGAGGAAGTTAAACGGGCAATCGAGTTTGCCGTGGAGAATGTGCGGCGGGTCCACGAGCAGCAGCGTCCCGGCTGCCTGGAGCTGTGTGAGGTGCGTCCCGGAGTATTCAGCGGTGAGCGTTTCACTCCGATACCCTCCGTGGGATTGTACGTGCCTCGCGGACGGGGGAGTTTCCCCTCGGTGATGTACATGCAGGCCATCCCCGCCGTGATCGCCGGAGTCAAACGGATCGCCGCCGTTTCCCCCCCGGACAAACGAGGGCGGATCGATCCTGCCTGCCTGTACACGGCCAAGATCTGCGGAGTCGAAGAGGTATACAGGATCGGGGGTGTTCAGGGCATCGCCGCCCTGGCATTCGGCAGCGAAAGCATCCCCCGGGTGGACAAGATCCTCGGCCCGGGAAGCCTGTACGTGGCCGCGGCCAAACGCGCCCTGGCTGATCGGGTCGACGTGGGAATGCCAGCCGGTCCCTCCGAGGCGATCGTTTTGGCCGATCAAACCGCGGATCCCCGCCTGGCGGCACTGGACCTGATCACCGAGGCCGAGCATGGATCGGACTCCAGCGCCTTCCTGGTAACTCCAAGCCGAAAGCTGGCTCAGGCGGTGGAGCGGGAACTGCCTTCGCTTCTGGCGGAGCTGGATCCGCCCAGGGCTGCTTTCGTGCGGGACGTGCTGTCCGGCTACGGGGGCATAGTGGTCACCGAAACGATGGAGCAGGCCATCGATTTCGTCAACCGCTACGCCCCGGAGCACCTGCAAATCGCCTGCCGGGAGCCCATCACCCTGCTCGGCCGAATCGAGAACGCCGGGGAGATCCTGTTGGGTCAGAACAGCGCCTTCTCCATGGCCAACTACGCCGTGGGTTGCAACAACGTGATACCCACAGGGGGTTGGGCTAGGACCTGCTCGCCCCTATCGGTCCGGGCTTTTCTCAAATCCTCCTCCGCGGTCTACGTGGCCTCCCAAGGGATTTCCCAGCTGAGCGGTGCGGTGGCTGCCCTGGCCGGGTACGAGGGCTTCTCCGCCCACGCCATGGCGGTTCGCAGGCGCGTGCAGGGGGCCGAGGCAGCGAGCGACGATTCTCCGCCCACGCGGCATTCCTCCGGCTGAAGGAGTCCCCACTCCATGGCCTTCGCCAGTCTCGAGGAGGTATTCCAGTACATCGAATCCTTTACCAATCTGGAAAAGTCCGGATCCCTGTTCACAGCCCGTACCTACCGGCTGGACAGGATGCGGCTGCTCCTGGAGCGCTTTGGGCAGCCCCAGCTGGCCTACCGCACCATTCACATCGCCGGCACCAAGGGTAAAGGCTCTACCGCCGCTCTGCTGGCCCATGGGCTACAGGCGGCGGGGGTGCGCACCGGCCTGTATACCTCCCCCCACGTGACCGGCTACATGGAGCGGATGGAGGTCCTGGGAAGCGTTCCGCAGATCCCCACGGTCCTTGCGCTGGCCGAACGAATCCGCCAGGTGGTGGCGGATCTGCCGGAAGATACCATCGAAGCCATGGGTTCCCCCAACACCTTTGAGCTGCTAACCCTGCTGGCTTTCTGCTACTTCCGGGAGACTGCCTGCGAGTACGTAGTGGTGGAGACCGGAATCGGCGGCCGGCTGGATGCCACCAACCTGGTCGATCCAGAGCTGTGCCTGATCACTCCCATCGAGCTGGAGCATACAGACATCCTGGGTGATACCCTACAGGCCATTGCCCGGGAGAAGGCGGGAATATTCAAGCCCGGCAAAGCGATCTTCTCCGCCCCCCAGCAGGGAGAGGTGCGGGAGGAGCTGAAACGGGTCGCCGGGGAGGTTGGCTGTGTCATCATGTTCCTGGATGAACAGCTTCGCAGTCTCCAGGCCCGCTACAACCGGGAAGGAACCGAGGTCTGTTTTTCCCTGAAGGGGGGTGGGGAGTTTCGCTATTCTCTGGCCCTGATCGGGACGGTTCAGGCGCAGAACGCCGCTTTGGTGCATCTGGCCGTGCAGCATGCTCTGCCCTGGCTGCTCCCGTCCCTGGCTCGGGGACTCGCTGCAACTCGCCTGCCCGCAAGGATGGAAGTGATCCAGGATAGTCCGCCCGTTGTGATCGACGGAGCCCACACTCCCCGGTCCGTACAGACGGTACTCGAAACCTTTACGGAGCTGTTCGGCCCGGGGGGAGTGCTGCTGTTCGCCGCCGCCGCGGGGAAGAAGATTGGCGAGATGGCGGCGATCTTAGCTCCTGCCTTCCCGGACGTCGTGGTCACAACCCCCGGAAGTTTTCGGGAGAGCAATGCTGCGGAGGTCCACCGGGCCTTTCAGAGCGGCAATAGGAACGCATTCCTGATTCTGGACACGGCCCAGGCCCTGGCCCGAGCCCGGATCCTGGCCGGAGCCGACCGGCCCCTCCTGGTTACCGGCAGTTTTTACCTTGCAGGACAGGTACGGGAGATCCTATACTCGTAGCATGAAAGCGATCTGGATCGCCCTGTTGCTGATCCTTCCCATCTACCTGGCTGCCGCCCAGGAGGATGAGGGAGACGAAAAGATACTGGAGACCATAAAGAAGATTCAGGAGGAGACGGAAAAACAACAGGAGGAGGACTCATCCAGCGACGATTACGATGACGATGACGATGGCTGCCTGGGCTGCCAGTTGCTGTTTGAAGGGTGTGCGTACTTCTTCGATGAAGAAGGTTGCGGGGAGGGCATCGGCGAGCTCCTCTGGCAGTACTTCACATCCCTTCGCTTCTCTCCCTATCCCTATTCGGCCCAGACCGAGTACCGCTTCAGCTCGGTGGACTATCAGGATTTCGAGAACCAAAAGATCACCTCCATCCAGGTGAGCGCAGACCTGGCGACTCACTTCGACGGTACCTATGGGAACATCAACCGCCTCACCGCGCAGCTGAGCGCCCTGCAACTTAACGTGTTCAACCAGACGATCTTCTCCAAATCCGCATCCCTGACGGCGCTGTCCGTCAACACAGGACTGTCACTGCTGATAGGGGATTTTGATCTCAGCACCTTTGCTGGTGCATACCTGCTTACTACAACCGGCACCTTCATGTTTTCCGTGGGAATCAGCTCCCGTTTGTTTTTGCCCGCCAGATTGTACCTGGACGTCTATAATTTATACGCCTTTTTAAACGGTGTCACCCAATTCACCCATCTAGCGGCCAGCTTGAATCTGGTCGTATGGCGCTTATCTATCGGCGCGGGCTATAATTACAACAGGATCGTGGGCGACATCTATTCGGGCCCCTGTCTGAAAATCGGCTTCTGGATGTAAACACCATCCAGATCGAAGACTTGATGGAAATCACACCTACCATCCTCCACGTTGCCTGCGTCGCCGCCCTACTCGCCGCCCATGGGATCTTCTTTTTCCGCGGATTGGCTATCGAAGCCCGGCGGTTCACGCCGAAGAAGATCGACCGGCTGGCCCGAAGCCTGTCCCTGGCATTGCTGCCGGCCGCAGCCCTGAGCGGATTGATATCCAGGAGCAGCAACATCGGTTCGTCCCTCCTCCACCTTCTCCTGGGGCTGTCGCCCCTCATTGCCGTTCCCCTCGTTTTTTTCGGCCGGGTATTGCTGAAAAAGCGCAGGCAGGCGCCCTGGCTTTTACCGGCTATTAATCTTATACTTCTACTTGCTGCAGCGCTGACGGGTGTTTTTTTATGGAGGTGAATCGAACATGGCCGATACGGAGCTACTGAACGGCAGATTGATCGTAACCACCGGTGACATCACCACGATGAGCACGGGGGCGATCGTCAACGCCGCCAATTCCTCCCTAATGGGCGGCGGCGGCGTGGACGGAGCGATCCACCGGAGCGGTGGAGCGGCCATTATAGAAGAATGCAAACGCATACGACAGAGCCGCTACCCCGATGGGCTTCCCACTGGGGAGGCGGTCATGACCACTGCGGGCAATATGCCCGCCCGGCACGTAATCCACACGGTAGGTCCGGTCTGGCACGGCGGCGGCTCCGGGGAGGCGGAACAACTGTCCAGCTGTTACCGGAGGAGCCTGGAGGTGGCTGCCGAACTCTCGCTGAAAGACATCGCCTTTCCGGCGATCTCCACCGGGATCTACGGCTATCCAAAGGACAAGGCGGCGCTGGTTGCCTTTGCCGCCGTGCAAGATTTTCTCGAATCCTCCGAACTTCCCCAAACCGTGTACTTCGTGTTCTACTCCCCTGGGGATGCACGGGTGTTTCTCGACACCATCGGGTGAGAATTGACCCCCTGGCGAGGCCACCTTGTCTCTGAACTGGCGGGAAATCGACGCGATCCTGGAGGAAATTCCCTTCGAAAATGCCCTGATCCGGGATATCTATCAGCCCAGCCACCCGCAGCTGGTACTCGATCTGTACAAACCGGGCCGCCCCTTCAGGGTATTGTTCTCCTTCGCCAATCCCGCCTGCCGTCTTCATCTGCTTTCCCCTACCCGAAAGCCGACTAATCCGGATAAAACGCAGCGCTTCGTTTCCTTCCTGCGCGCCCGTATCCGGGGCGGCCGGATCGTGTCGGCCGCGCAGATCGATATGGAGCGAATCGTGCGCATCGAGGTGATCAAGGCGGATCGCACGGTGCTGCTGTGGTGCCGCCTGTGGGCGGCGGCGGCCAATCTGATCGTGACCGATCATACCGGCACTATTCTCGATGCTCTATACCGCAGACCAAAGCGTGGCGAGGTTTCCGGCGGAAACTACAGTGTCGATCGGGAGATCGCTTCGACGAGCAGCCCCGAATCAAAACAACAATTTTCGATTCGGGAGTTCTCGGGCAGCGGAAGCTACAATGAGCGGGTGGAAAGCTACTATTTCGATTTGGAGGAGCATAGCGAAAGAATCAGATTGAAGAACAGTTTGCTCACCCGTCTGCGCAGGGAGGAGAACCGCCTGCTCGCATCTATCAGAAATCTCGAACAGATGAAGAATCAGTATCAGTATTTCGAAAACTACAGGAGGTGGGGCGATCTCATTCTCGCTAACATTCATACACTCAAACGGGGAGATCGCTGGCTGACAGCGGCCGATAGTGATGACCCAAACAAAACCTGGGACATCGAGTTGGATCCCCGGGCAACGCCTGCGCAGAATGCCGACAGCTACTACCGCCGTTATCGCAAAGCCAAGGCGGGAGTGCGGAGTATAGAAGAAGAGAGGCGGCAGCAACAACGGCAGCTGGACAGGCTTCAGGAGCGCATCCAAGCCCTGGAGAGTGACGGGGAAGCTCTGGAGTCGCTTCGGCAGGAGCTCCAGGGTAGAAAAAGAAAGCAGCATCAGGAAAAGCAGGGACTTCCGCCGGGATTGTCTTTTACCTCCGGGCAATTTAGCATCCTGGTGGGTAGGAATGCCCGGGAAAACGATGCCCTGCTGAGGCACTTCGTTCGCGGGAATGACACTTGGCTGCACGCCAGAGATTATCCGGGGGGGTATGTGTTCATCCGATCAATCCCGGGAAAGAGTATCCCCCTGGAAACCCTTCTGGACGCGGCGAGTCTCGCCCTTCTGTACAGCAAGGGCAGAGACTCCGCTCAGGGGGATGTGTTCTACACCCAGGTCAAGTATCTGAAGCGAGTAAAAGCGGCCAAAACCGGTCTGGTAATTCCCACCCAGGAGAAGAACCTTCACGTAACCGTCGATCCGCAACGAATTCACCGGCTTCAGCAGAATAGTACTTATTGAATTCCACCGCATAATCCATAATACTTTTATTATGATGACCGGAAATAAAGTACGACCTTCGACGATAGAGGGGATCTTCTACCCGGCCGAGAAGGATGTTCTTTCGGCTCGGCTGCGCGACCTGCTGAACCACAACGACCGGGATGCAGTACAGACGCATACTCCATACAGCATCATCGTACCCCACTCGGCTATGGACTATTCTGGCGCGATCGCCGCCGCGGCCTATAGGGTTGTAGCGAACCGCAAGATCAAGACCGTGGTGTTGCTTGGGCCGGTTCACAGGGAGCTTGAGGAGATGGTCATTCTCCCTTACTCCCAGATCTTTCAGACTCCTCTGGGATCGATTTCTGTAGATGAGGTCGATTTGAAGGATCTGACGAAGCTCTCATCCTCCTTCCGGATTGATGACATCCCTCATCTGGAGGAACACTGCCTGGAAGCCCAACTTCCCTTTGTTCAACATCTGTTTCCCAGCGCCCGCATCGTTCCCATTCTTCTTGGCAAGCCGACTCGAACTCTGGTGCAGCTGCTCAGCGAATCTCTTTGGAAGCTCTATGCCGACAGAATCGCTTCGACCCTGTTCGTGGTTACGGCAAATATCACCTCGAACACGGATGCGCAAAAAGGGCGGAGAGAAGCCGATCAGGTAATCGAGTGGATCGGCGACGGGAATTGGCGGTCCCTTCTTGAGGCGACCGAGAGCAAACGCATCTCCTCTTGTGGCGCCGGTTGTCTAGCTGTTATACTCCAAATGAACGAAAGGCTCGGCGGGGCGATAAGCCTTCTCCAGCAGGGCAGTTCGCTGCCAAAGGTGAGAGACCCGAAAAAGGTCGTTCATTACGCCGCTTTTGTACTTCAGAATGGATAGAGAACAGGCGAATGGAGTTTCAATTAACCCCTGAAGAAAAACAAATCCTTCTGCGCACGGCTCGAGAGGCCATCGGCGCACATTTGGAAAAAAGAAAACCCTGCTATCCGGAACCGACGGAGTTGTTAAAAAAAAAATGCGGCGCCTTCGTAACCCTGCACAAACAGGGTAAACTTCGAGGCTGCATCGGATATCTGGTCGCCAGCAAGGCGCTCATCGAAACAGTGGCCGAGGCCGCACAATCCAGTGCGTTCAACGATCCCCGATTTCCCGCTCTCAGCACGCGGGAACTGAAAAGCGTAGATATCGAGATATCCGTACTCTCACCGCTGCGACGCATCGAATCCGTGGAAGAAATCCGGGTCGGTGTGCACGGGATCATGTTGAAGAGCGGCTTTCGTTCCGGTCTCCTGCTGCCCCAGGTTGCCAGCGAATACGGTTGGGACCGGGATACGTTTCTGACTCACACCTGCTACAAGGCTGGCCTTTCCGGGGATTGCTGGCATTCCGCCGACACGGAGATAGAGGTCTTCAGCGCCGTTGTATTTGGCGAGGAACCATCGTGACCGCGGAGCTGGGTGGAAAGCTCGAGCGGGAGGGCAGCCATGTTCTGGCCATTCCGGTCGGTGTTGGACGCAACGAATTCGTCCTGACCAAGCTTGCCGAGCTGCGCAAGCTGCCTGCCCTGATAATCAGGGACGGTGAGATCGGCGAGTGGCGCTTCGAAGGCGTATTCAAACATCAAGAGCGCCTGTATCTGCACGGTCGGTATCTGGAGGGGCTGTTTCTGGAGGAAGCGGTTCAGAAGTCCTTTTCAGCTGCCCTTCCCTATCTAAGCCGCCTCGTCCATGCCCTGATCGCCCTCAAGCGCCGGGGGCGGATTTTGGAGTTCCTTCAGACCGACTCGGTGTACTTCCTCGCTGACGGCGGGATTCTCTTCCTG
>CP070696.1:3515822-3551708 GCA_020353535.1 Spirochaetaceae bacterium
AGGATCCGAATCATCGGAGCGGGATACTGGCGTAAAGGAAGGGATATCTATGAGCAAGCGTAAAAACAATGTATATACCGATGAACCTCTGGGCGATTTTCGTGTGATTGATGATTTTCTCCCGCGGCTATTGGATCTGTACGCTGCGCGCCATCAATAGCCTTTGCATGTATCCGAAGGCCGGGGTGGTTTTGCGCGAAAAAGGTTGTCGGTAACATCCCTCGGCCGTTAGCGGCCGAGGGATTTCGTATTGTCGCTGATCGTTCTCTTGAGTTGTACGGCCTCGGTTGGTAATTTCAGGTCTTTGCGGCTTTGTATATCCCGGGGGCTGATGTAATCCACCTTGTAAAAGGCCGCATTCGCTTCATCGTCGATTTGAATCAATGCCCCGTCCAGACTCAGGCCGGCGAAGAACCCGCGACTGCGTGAATAGGAGTAGATCTCCGCTTTCAACTGCGTATCGGTGCTGGCCCGAGCCCGCCGTCCGAGCGGTCCCGCTGCCGCCGCCACATCGACGCCGAGGGTGAGATTGCCGCCCAAGATTCCGTCGACACTCCTCTTGGTTTTGAACACCAGAACGAAATCTGCGGACTGGGCGCCGAGCTGCCAGCCGATGCTTCCGCCGGACAGGGTAATAAAGATCGGGTTGCTCCAAGCGCCTTTCACGTCCTTAAGCAAGAGCACGCCTTTACCGTACTCGCCACCGACAATGAAGCCCACTTTCACAACACTTGGAATGATGGCCAGCCCCTCCGCATCCTGCAGCAGGTATTCAGGAACTGTCTTGTCCGGAATCGACATGATGTCCCGGAAGGCCAATTCAGCTTCCGCAACCCGTCCAATCTCCGCAGCCTGAGCCACTAGCAAAGCCGCCGGAATCAGCAGGCACACCAATACTCCGATAAAAAGAGCTGATTTCATGTTCACGTTTTCCCCCCTTGTCTTGTTCTACTTGGATTGATGGCTCTTTCCAGAGGATCCTGCCGCGGAAGATTTTCCCGTCGATCGACCAGCGGTAGCGGAACCGCCGGGCTTGCTCGATTTTCCCTCCTCGGTAACGATCCGCACCTTGATCCCGTCCTTCTCCTTCTCCTCTTCCCGAGCGGGGATAACAACCCGGAGAAGTCCGTCTTTGAAGCGAGCCTCGACCTTATTTCTGTCGAACTTATCCTCCGGCACGTAGTAGCGCTGTTCATCGATGCTCTTGAGTTTGAGGCGGCGTTTGAAGTATTGAATTCCCTCCTCCTCAGCCGCCTGCGGAGCTTTAGCCGAAAAGTAGAGGTAATCCCCTTTGAACTGCAGCTCGATGTCCTTCTCTTCGAAGCCAGCCAGGGCAATCTCGAAGACAATGCTCTTGTCTTTGGTCAAGAAGATGTTCATCGGCGGATAGGAATAATAGGGGTAGAAGTCTCCGTGGCTGTGCCACTTGAACTTATCGCGGAAATGCTCCCGCATCTCTTCGGCTGATGGAAAGCCCTCGGACATCTTTTCTCCAAAGGCTTCGCCGAAGCTCTGGGCACAGCGAAAGGCTTCGTCCATGATTTTGCCCAGATCGAAGGTGAATGTCTTTTCAGTCATCCCAATACCTCCAAAAAGCGTATTGTCAGTCCCTCCAACGAGGCGACCGGATGTTTAAGGTCCGTATTCAACGGCCCCTTACTCTCACGTAGAAAATACTCATAATCTGAGCAGATTCCAAATCAAATGTACGCTGACATTGTTTGACGCGAAGTCGGGCAGCGGCGTATTGAATCCTGCCGTGGTCGCCTCTATGAGGGAAGGTGGATCCGTGCTATTTTGATTATCTTCCATTATTGGGGTAGAAGGGGAGCTGTTTTGGGACATAGCAGCGGAGAAAAAAAACTTCACTACGGATGGATCATCGTGGGTTTGAGCGTGGCCATCACCGTCGGCGCCCTCGGATTGGGGCGATTTGGCTATACCGTGGTCTTGCCCAGCATGAAAATCGGATTGGGAATGAATGCGGTGAAAGCGGCGGATCTGGCCACCGGGAACATGGTCGGCTACCTCTCCTTTTCCGTGATCAGCGGCCTTCTTGCTGCCCGCTTCGGTGCCCGGGCGGTCATCTCCTTCTTCTTGCTGGTCGTCAGCGTGTCCATGTTTCTATCCGGGCTGGCCAACAGTTACCCGTTAGCCCTGCTTGCCCGGACGTTGACGGGCATCGGCAGTGCAGGGGCGAACATTCCGGCTATGGCCCTCGTGGCCGTGTGGTTTTCCCCCAGAAGGCGCGGTCTGGCTACGGGGATCGCCGTCAGCGGAGCCAGCATCGGTTTAGTCGTTACCGGCTTGCTGGTGCCCGTGATCTTAAGAAAGTTTGGTGCAGAGGGGTGGCGTTGGGCCTGGTTTGTCTTTTCCGCATTTGCGTTTTTGGTGGCAGTGCTCGCATCGATTTTCTTGCGGAACGCCCCCGGAAAAAAGGGATTGATGCCTGTGGGCAGCCAGGCAGGTCGCGCCGGCGCCACACCATTGGATAGACTCGGCGGAGAGCCACGCGGCAGCACCGCTAGTCCCCATAACAACTCCCAACCTCGCAGGGGCAACCAGACCAGAGAGAATAACACTGCACCCGAGGTGCTTGGTAGAGGCAGATTGAACTGGAGCCTACTATACAAATCCGGACAAATCTGGCACCTTGCGGGGATCTACGTGCTGTTCGGCTTCTCCTACGTGATCTATGCTACCTTCTTTGTCGACTACCTTACCTCCGAAGTGGGTTTCCCCATCAGCCGGGCCGGCTCTCTTTGGTCGGCAATCGGGATGTTCAGTATCATCAGCGGCTTTATCTGGGGATCGGTGAGCGATCGCCTCGGGCGTAAGTACGGACTGGCTCTGGTCTTCCTTCTGCAAGGCACGAGTTACGCCCTGTTCGGATTGTGGCGCAGCGTTCCCGGTTTCTATCTGTCCGCCCTGTTCTTTGCCCTTACCGCCTGGAGCGTGCCGGCAATAATGGCCGCTTCAGCCGGCGATCTGTTGGGCACCAAAATGGCCGCCGC
This sequence comes from Spirochaetaceae bacterium, assembly GCA_020353535.1. GTDB lineage: Bacteria > Spirochaetota > Spirochaetia > SZUA-6 > DRHE01 > JAFGQJ01. The sequence continues at coordinate 3,518,837 of CP070696.1, forward strand.
GGCCTTTGGCTTCATCAGCCTGCTGTTGAGTGTCGGCCAGGTCCTTGGACCTTTTGCTGCCGGCAGGATCGCCGCTCTCACCGGATCCTACTCCTACTCCTTTTTGTCTGCGGCGCTTGCGGCTTTACTGGGAGCCGTTGCCGCCTTGTTTTTAAGGATGAGCGCTGCCCGGGAGTAGAACGCTGAGGGGAGGGCAGCTGGCTTTCCGTGGTTCAGGTGGTGTAGCGGGCTAAAACGAGGCGGTCGGCCTTGTGCACCGTTTTAAAGAGGAACAGTGCGCAGACAACGGATGCAACCATTCCGGCAGCCAGGTAGCTGAATCCGAAAAATTCAGTCCCGAGGAGTACTGTTGCGAGGGATCCGGCCAAATTAACCGTGAAGAAGGCCAGGGCGGCGATGAAGGAGGAAAGGTACTGCTCGAAGTAAAACAGGAAGGTCATTTCAGTGAGAAACAACAGCTGAAAGAAAACGGCCAGCATGGTTATTCGCAGCAGGGAAACGTCGATGCCGCTGAAGATGCGTCCCAGAGATGGTGCCAGAATCAGAAAGGCTGCGGTGATCACTCCCTGAAACAGGCTCTGTTCCCGCAAGCCCTGCCGTAGTTTCGCCAAGAGAAGATGCTTGCGCTTTTGGATGTCCGCCAGGATGCCCGCATTCAGGGACTGCAGGAAGTCCATCAGGTAGGAATAAAAATCGGTCTCCAAGACCACGATAAAATACACCAGCCCTGGTATCATGGTCAGATTGGCCATGTATACGGGAATGTCGTAAGAATCGAAGAGCCTGAAAAAGGTACCCGGTATGGGCTGCCCCACGGCAGCCCAAAAAACCATCTTGTCGATCCAGATACCCCAGTAGTAGAACAATCCCGAGAGAAAGAGAAAACGATATTTGGGAAAGTAAACCGCCAGATTCTTGATTGAGTCCTTAAGCTCACCGGGCCGGTACTCTTGAAAACAGAGGATGAGCAGCAGGATCACCGTGAATCCCTGACCGACCACAAATCCCAGCATCGCTCCTCCCAAAGCGAGGATTCGCCCCAGGATCAACACTCCGACCACCGAGAGGGTCATGCCGCCGAGAAACACAAGGAATATGGCCACGTACTTCTTCAACAGGCTGATGAAGATCATCAGCAGCCAGGCCAGGTTGATGACCACGAAGAAAGCCACGGCGAAGCTCTTGAACAATATAGGACGGGACAACCCGGAGGTGGAGACCCGCGTCATGGCTAATACAGCAATACCGGCAGCCAGAACGATCACGATCAGGGAAAAAAACATCAGCAGAGAGGCGGCCTGTCTGTGCTTCTTCAGATAGATCAGGTCGGCGAGCAGCCTGGTGAAGATGTAATGACTGCCGCCGAAGATAAACAGGCTGAAGGCGTAGCTGTAGATTATTACTCCCATGAACAAGGTACGACCCTCTTGGAGGGTGAAATCCGCGAATCGGCCGATCAGAAAGATCCCGATTATGGACAGCAGCCAGGGACCGGCCACAATCATAATGCCGCTCAAAGCCACCTTTACGAACGAGCCGATCCCGCCCTTGCGCAGGACCCGTTGGAGCTCAAAACCGATTCCAGCCACGACTACACGACCTCGGATGCATCGATTTGTTCGCCCGACGTGGAAGCGTTGATGTGCTGCAGGTATAAATCCCCGTAGGTTTGAAAGACCTTGTCGCGATCGTAGAAGCGAACGACCCGGTCCCTGTTTTTTTGCACGATTATCTCCATTTCCTGCGGATGTTCGTAGATGTACCTCACACCGGCCGCCAGCTTCTCCGGATCTTTGGAAGGGGCGATGAAGCGATCGTCGAAGTCGATCAGTTCCGCCACGTTTCCGACCCGGGTAGCCACCACGGGTACACCGGCGCAGTACGCTTCAAGGATGACCAGAGGTTGCGCTTCCCGCACACTCGTAAGCAGCAGGACGTCCAGGAACGAGTAGTATTCCCGCACGTCCTGGCGACCAGTGAAGATAAATCGATCGGAAAGTTTAAGGCTCTCCACCAGGATTTGACAGTCTTCGAAATAGCCGGGATCCTCTTCCGTGGGTCCGATACAGTGGAACACCGCCTCCGGAATCGTTTCACTCACAATTTTGGCCATGGAGATAAAGGTTTTGATGTCCTTGATCGGCACCACCCGGCCTACCAAGCCCACATGAAATCCCTCTTTTTTTCGTCGTGCAACCTGGGAGAAAAAAGGTACGTCGATGCCATTTGGAATGACCCGGGTTTTACTTTCCGCAGCGCCAAGCTCGATCTGCAGCCGCCGGTTGTGCTCGAACAGGGCGATAATCAGATCGGCGTAGCGGTAGCTCAGACGGCTCAAATTATTGTAGATCCCGATCCACATGTCCCGCTGATAGCCCCGGATAAATTGGGCTTTACGGATCTCCATCTCCCGTTCTTTGTGGTACAATCCGTGTTCAGTCAGGATGAAGGGCTTCCCCTTTCGTATTTTCGCGGTCAAAGCGGCCAGTCCCGCGTATCCTGTAGAAACGGGGTGATACAGATCCGCCTCCGGCGCGCTATCCCCAAGAATCGCGAACATCATGTCGTGGGCGGACTTCCAGGCCCAGAAGTAGTCGGAGAAAGCATAGGCTGGATTTTTTTTCTGGTTTTGGGAAGTCAGCAGATGCCAGCCGGCCTCACTTTTTATGCCGTCCGCATACACTGAATATCCGGTTGGTATTTCTTTGACAATACCGTCCACCTCCGGTGCAATACCGTTGAGCAGCGGATTGTGAATGGCGATGATCTCATCGATCAGAGCCCGCACGTTGGCGGGCCCGCGCCGACTTCGAGTTGGTGCCGATAGTACCATATCCTTGTGAGTGATCACGTTGGCTGGAAGCTCGTAATTGAGTGGTTGATCCTTAGTCGGGGAAATGGTGTAGAGCACGAAGTTGATGTTCTCTAGATAGCGTATCAACTGGTGGACCCAGGCCGACACACCACCGGTGACGTAGGGATAGGAGCCTTCCAGGATCAAACAGACCGTGGGTCGTTCCGTCAATGGATTCCCTCAAACCAATAATCCAGGAAGGCCTGGCTTTCTTCATCCAGTTGCCCCTGTCGCGCCCTGAGACGGTCGCAGAGATTCTGGACTCCAGTGATGTCTTTTTGTTTGAATGCCACCTCCATTTCGAGCCGCAGATATGAAATATCCTCCCGGTCGGGAAGTTGGTTTATGATGCGTTTGGCCTGATCCGTGAGTCCAAGGGCCACGAGGATGCGAACAACCAGGACGACATCACCCTTGCCCAGATGTTTCAGCTTGTTGAGTTTCTTGATATATCCAAAGGCCTCTCTGAGATAGAAATTGCGGATCGAACCGGGGTGAATCTGGGCCAGCTCGAAATACTGCCGCACCAGCGATCGCAGGGTACTGACACTCGCTCCCTGCTTCAGTTTGCCTTTAAGCTCCTCGATCCGTTTGGTGTAGCGGGTTTCGATCATGTTGATGCTCTCTGCGGCAAACAGAGCCACCTCCGCATCGGGATGGCGGAGCAACTTGCTTAGAATGCGCATCAGGAAAAGATTGGTATCCAGATCAAGATGAGGGCGAGAGAGAACGCGGTCGATGGCATCGAGGTCTATGGGCTCTTCGTCCAGCGGTTTGATCGATGTCCCCAAATACACACAGGCTTCTATCGGCAACAGGTTGGCTTCCACAGCGCGCATGGCGGTATTGGGGGTCCTGGGACGATAGGCGTCGGGGCTGCGGCGAAAATAGTCAAACTCCAGCATCGCTTCCTCTACATGTTTTGCTTCTAGACCTTCTGCATCTCCAGTATGTTTTCGGCGATCTGCAGCAATCCTTCTGCTTCCAGCTGCTCTTCGCTCAAAGAGGCATAACCGACCATGACTTCGAGGTTCACGATTTGTTCGTTAAGGGTCCACTCTTTTTCATTGATTACGCTCAGGGCTTCGAGACTGAACAGGGAAGCGCCGTCGTAGTCGAGGTTGGGGTACAACAGGGCGATCTGGCTCTCATCTTTGTAGTGAAAGAGCCGGGCTTTGTTTCTGGAAACGATCACCATTTGGCCGGCCAGCTGGCTTACCAGCTTCAGCGTGTTTTCCCGGCCATACTTTTCCAACAGAGCGTCGAAATTGTTCAACTCCAGAATCAGTACACTCAGAGTTTCTTTGTTTTGTCGAGCCCGCTGTAAGGTGTTGTTCAACAGGGAGAAGAACTGGGCAAAGCCGGGGAGTCCGGTCAGCGGATGCATCTCCGCCTGGGTGACCACGGCCGCATACTCCACGACCCGTTCCAAAGCGGGGGCTGCCAAAGCCAGGATCATCGTAATCAGTTTTTCTGTGTAAATGTTGTACTTGGCGAATGGCATATTCGCAATATTCAGGACACCCCAGATTTTACGTCCCGCCGCGACCGGGAAGGTCATGATGTTGTGCCCCCGGTCCATCTGCCGGAGATTCTCGTACTGCCCGAGCATTTTTACCGAGAAAATAGTATTGTTGCGCAATACCCATCCTTCTATGCTGTTCTCCACCGAGACGATAGTCGGTCGCGAGGCGCCTTCTTCCCAGCCGCGGTTCACCACCAGGTGCAGGTCTCTGCTCTCCGGATGAACTTCCCAGATCGAGATTACCGATGCGCCGGAGAAGCGCTGTACCGTGGTGAGAATCGTCTCCAGTGCTTTGTCCAAATTCAAAGAGTAGAGCTCCTGGATGTCCGAATGCAGCGCCGTTATCGAATCCTGCTGCCGGGATACTCTCTGCTCGAGTTCCTGGTTGATCGTCTGCAATACCCGTTTCTGCTTGAGAAGTTCCCCTTTCTGGCGGGAGAACAGCCGCACCCTCTCTCTCTGTTTGGTCAACCTTCCGGCCTGAGCGTCACGGATCAATCCAAGGATGTACACGGATACGAGGGTGACGGCCATCGGTACCAGGGCGAGGCTGCCAAGATCGAACCAGTACGACAGTCCCCAGGTGCCGGGTTGGAATAGGTTTATGGCCAGGGGGATTGGGAGAGCAATGACGACAGCGGAGAACAGCAAACTGAGAAGGCCGTAATACTTCCCATAATAGGCAGCCACGATCAGGGCCAGCAGGAGGAAAGGATTGAAGGAACCTCGGAAAAAACCGGGATTTTCTCGGAAAAACAGATTAACGGCGCCGATCGCTACAGAAAAAAGGAGCAATTCGCCGATACGGATAATGGGTTTTTGAGATCTCATTCATCCTGTACTATGTTCACATGAGGTACTGTATTATACCCATAGAGAACGCGTAGGCAAAGGGAGGAGTCATGAAATCAACCAAACCGGCATTTTATATTCTCCTGACGGTTTTTTATCTCGTTTCCGGCCTGGGCTGGTCCCAGGAAGGGGGAGAAGGGGATCTATCCGCTCAGGAAAGTGAAGAGGCGGCCCTTGTTGCTCCGGAAACGAAGGTCGAACCTGTATTCCCAGAGGAAAATGAGGCTCTGATCTTCATCGAGGGCGAAGATGCGGTGTCTACAAACTTCACAAATGAGCCTATCCTGAACTTCAGCTGTTCAAAGTTCCGCACCTTGCAGCTCAATCGCCGGACAGGCCTGCAGGGCGGCAGGTCTTTCTATGCTACTTTTGTGCTGTACATCGAAGAATCCGGGGAGTACGAGTTGTGGTACGGTGGCACACCCCCAGGACCGGGGGACGAGCTTCTCCCCTCCTACGCGTCTCCCTTCTCTCTCCGTCTGGACGGTGGTGAAACCCGGGCGGTGAATCGGGAGAATATAGTCGTGGTAGAGCAGTACGCTCCCTCCTACTACTGGAATTATGTCGGGGATATCCCTCTGGAGGCGGGTCAGCACACCGTAGATTTTCAGGTCAGTTACACCCGAGGGTACGACGGAAAGTTCTACTTCTATCTCGATTGTTTTTTCCTGGTGAAAAAACAGGCATCGACAAAGCTGTACGAGGGTCCCCTTCCGGCTGTATTCCCGAAGGACATGAGCGAGCGCTCCATCGACACACCCTTCAAGCCTTTTGAGGAGTACCAGATCGTGATCCGCGACAATCCTGACGACATCGCAGGCTATCAGGAGATTGCCCAGCTCTACTCCCTGGTGGGGGACCATCTCAATGCCCTCAAATACCTGAAACGGGCGGCGCTGGTTGCACCTGAGAATATTGAGATCCAGCTGCTTACGGCCAAGAATCAAATCTGGAAAGGGGATGTAGCGGACGGATTAACGACCTATAGATCCTTGCTGTTGCTGGATCCCTCCCGTTTGGACCTCTGGCTGGAGGCGGCCAAGGTCGCAGCCTGGACCGGCCGCTACGAGGAATCGATCGAACTGTACAGGAATGCCCTGGAGCAGCACCCCGATAACATCGACCTTATCGCCAATCTGGGCCTGGCCTATCAGTGGGCCGGAGAACAGCAGAGAGCGGACGAGCAGTTCCAGAAGGCTCTGAGCCTGGCATCTGAGGAGTATCGGAAGGTCGTGGAGCTGGCCGAATCGTACAACATTAACGGCGTACCGGAACGCAGTATCAACGTGCTGCGCAACAATATCCGCCGGTACCCGGACAGGCTCGAGTTGTATCTGCTCCTGGTGAATATCTATACCGGTCTGGATCGAGCGAATAGAGCCAACGAAGTTCAAAACCTGATTTCCGCATCGTTTCGATCCACCCCAAAACTGTCTCAGTATCTGGAACTTTACTACACAAAGGAGAGCCTGCGGAAAGAGGTGATCGCCGGCTATGAAGCAGAGCTGGAGCGCCAACCGGATAATCTCGAGTTGCGGGAAACTCTTGCTCAAACCTACTTTTGGAACGGAAAGCGGAAGCAGGCCATCGGGGAGCTTCAGAATGTTCTGGCCAATCATGCTTTCATCGAGATCAATCAGCTCGATCAGAGCTCTTTCCGGCTGCTGGAAATGCTCGACAGGAGTTATTTGTATCTGGATTTCTGCACTCGTGCCCCGGCTCTGATTAAGGAACGAACCGGCGAGATCAACACCGCCCGCTCCGGCTACGACGCCGCCGCGAAGGCCAATGCGAAGTTTCAGCAGCAGGTTGAGGCAGCCAGGGAGAAGGATGAGGCGCCCCCGGTACCGGAAGGGGAGGATCCCCGGGATGCGCTCAGGAGCGCGGAGCAGGCTTTGGCGAGGGCGTTGGAAAAAGCCGAAGCTCTGAAGGACAAGATTGAGGAGGTAGCCGGTGCATGTGAAGAGGATTGGAGGATTCTTCCCGAGCTCATGGAGGAGGAAGCCCTAGCGTCGGAAACATTCGAGAAAATAATAAAACCGATCCGTTGGGAATGGGATCGTAGAAGTTTCGTAGAGGAGTTGGACAGGTTGGACAGCGTTCTGGCTGACTACGTGCTCGGCAAGATCGATCTGATCCAAGGACAGCCGGACAGCGCGGAGCGCCGTTTGATCACCCGAACGGATGCCGCCAACCTTCCGCGACAGTACCAAACGGCGGTGTTTCGGACCCTGCTCTGGCAAATCGAGATTCCCGAGGCTTTCAAGGTATTGGAAACCGGTCAGTTCGACGCCTTTACCTTGCTGCCCTACTGGGAGCGTTTGAACGAGCTGCGCGCCGCTACGGAGGTGTCCGAAGCACGCGCGGCCGGGGGCATCGGAGAGGTGGCCTCGGAGGTCGCAGCGGCTCTTGACGCCCTGCAGGCGGCGGAGAAGCTTGTTCAGGCAAAAGCACAGGATCTTCAGGATAATCAGGAAATCCTGTTGGGCTTGTACGAAAATCGCCTGGTCAGGAGTATGTACCGGCTGGGTGAAAACACCTACCTGATCCGAAACGAGTTGGGAGACTTCTACCTCAAGGAACAAAATTTCCCCGAAGCAATTCGGCAGTACAAGCAGGTTCTGGCCATTGATCCCTGGGATATAGAGACGATCTACGATCTGGGTACGATCTACGAGTGGAGCGGGGATTGGAAGCAAGCCATGAACAATTACCAGCGGGTGTACTGGTCCGATCCGCTGTACGAAAATGTCAGTGCCCGCTACAATCAGCTGGCTCGACAGCACTCGGACAGCTTTGATTTGACCGCCTATACCCTGATTGAGAGCTCCAGGCTTACCGTGCGCAGCGAGGCTTCCTACAAAACCTGGCTCAGCACCGCGGTAGGGTTCGCCTTCGACTATACGGTGGATGCTGTGGATATCAATCCTGGTACGCCTGGAGAGAAGTATTTTATACACGATCTGAACATAGGCGCGCCGCTGAATTTCTACAGGCTGAAATTGATCCTCACACCCGCCATCGGAACTCAGCTGACAGGTGATGATCTGGGTGCATATGCCGATCTCGATGTGTTGGAGGCAGCTCCTCACGCCGGTATGGATTTCGGCTGGGCTCTCGGCCGGTATCTGTACTTGAATGGCGGACTGGTTTGGGGCTGGAAGAACGAAACGGATCTGCCGGACAGTTCTAGGTTCTACTCCGAAGAAGTCGAATTGAATCTCAACACATCCCTCTCCTTTATCAAGGCCTACCCCTTCCGCTACAGCTCGATGCGCACCTACGGCAAAGTGGAGCATATTTCACCTTGGCCGGGATTCGGATTTGACGCGTCGGTCAGCAACTGGTTCTACAGCGCAGCCCAGGAGTTGATCCTGGGGATCCTGCGCATCGACGAACCCTATGTGGAGCTGAATTTGTTGGGTAGTTTTGTCTTTGAATCAACGGATAATCCGGGGCAAGCGGAATACTACTCTCCCGATCGGGACATGGCTGCCAGCGGCGGTTTTTCCGCCTCCACCTGGATCCCCGTCGGCGAGGCCAGCAGTTTCAATGTGGGGGCCAGAGCTATGGCGGGAATGTCCTGGGAGGCGGGAAGTGTAGAAGAGGCGAAGCTGGAGGTGGAAGGGAACATCGGCTTGAGCAGGGGTGATGCCTACTACTACCTGCGCACTGCCTACAGCGGTCCCTTTCAGTACGATTCGGGGGACTATCGCTCCCTCTACATCGGGCTCGGTTTTTCTTCTCATTTACCCAGGCTGCTGGCTCCATAGAGCATAACACTATCATAGAAGGATTTAGTCGGATGAGATGGCGAGTGAGACTATTGGGAATGATTCTACTCGTACTGCTGGTCATTCCGGTGCAGGGAGCCCTGTCGCTGAGTTTTCAGCGGGAGATCCTGGCCCTCTACAAATCTTCGGAGGGCCAGACGGAGAGGGAAAACGAGATATTTTTCTACCTCTCCCGACCGCTCAAGCAGATGGGCTTCACCGTACGCTATTGGGATATAGACAAGGGCGTACCCGATTCTAGGAGCCTGGATCGTGTACGGGCCGTGATCAGTTGGTATCGAGGTGCGGCTATGAGCCATCCGGAGCAGTATCTGGAGTTCCTCGAGAGTGCCATGGACCGGGAAGTCAAGGTGCTGGTGTTCGATAACTTTGGCGCCTACCAGGATAGGGATAGCAAGAAGTACATGGAACCCAGCCGGCTCAATCCGACCCTCGCCCGCCTGGGAATCATGTACTTCGGCGACTGGACTCAGGACGCGGCGGTGATGAGTATCGTCACTATAGACTCCCGCATGGTCGAGTATCAGGGAACGCAAGACCTGCAGAACTCAGCCTTCTTCTACCGCTTTCTTCAACACGACCGGAATCTCAAGGTATACCTTTCGATCAGGAGGACCGACAGGAACTACGATCCCAGTCCGGTGATCGTAACCAATCGCAACGGCGGTTTCGCCCTGTCCCGTTACATCTATCGCCAGGAAAGCGGCAAGGTGAAGCTGCTGCTCAATGTCGAAGAGTTCCTCAAAGAATCTCTGTTTCCACGGGCCGAGCAGGAACGGATCGCTCTTCTATCCGAGAGCAGCGACACGGTGACCGCTAAGACCCTGGAATACACGAAAACATTGCTGCGACGGGCCAAGCTGCCCTTCCAGGTGATCGATAAAGAGCAGCTATCCCTGCTGGTTCCGGGAGACCTGCGTCCATTCAGCGCAGTGGGATTGATTTTAAAAGGCGACAGCGACCTGGATCCGAAGGTGCTGGAGGATTTCCTGGATCAGGGAGGCGGCGTGGTCTCCCTGGTGGGAGGGGATTTTCAGAAGCTGGCTTCGGTTCTGGGTCAGACCCGCGGTAGGGGTAGACCGACTGCCAAAACGGGTTACCGTTTTAAGGAGGGATTCCTGTTGGGGGAGGGGCTTCCTCTGGAAGGGACGACCTTTCAGTGGCTGCCCGGCAGCGGCTCGCCGGCCACGGATGCGGAGATCCTGGCCTACAGCCACAAGGAGAGCCATCCCCTGCTGTGGACCGTTGCCAGGGGGGACGGCCGGGTGCTCAGCTGGAACTGGAACGGCTTTCTCACTGGCGACTTTCAGGGATTCATACTGGAATCGTTTCTCTACGTGCGCCCTGTGGGGATCGCCGCTACAGCCGGACTGGGCATCATGTTCGTGGATGATTGGCCGATTCCGATGTTCAACGTGGTCAAAGCCCCGCTTTCGGTAAAGGACACGGAGTTCTACACACGGCAGTTCTGGCCGGACATGAAAGCGTTCTTTTCACGGCGAGGCATTCCCTATATCAGCTACCTGGTATTCAATTACAATGCCAACACCGAGCCTCCCTTCGGGAGCGGTGAGTTTTTCGTAGCTGAAAACCAGGCCACAGTGAAGATCGCCCGGGAAATCCTGGAGAGCGGGCAGGAGCTGGGCCTTCACGGCTACAACCACATCTCGCTGACGGAGAACAAGACCAAGGTCAACGTAGCGGTCTGGCCCTCCCAGCAGGCGATGGAGCAATCCCTCGAGGCGGCCCGCAAGGAGTGGATCGGATTGTTCGGAGAGCACAGCCTTCCCTATGCTTACATCGCCCCCAACAACATCATTTCCGAAAAGGGAATCGCGGCGGTTCACAACGCGTTTCCCTCCATTAAAGTGATGTCCTTCCTGCGCTCGGGGATGGGAGAGGAGACGCGTACGGACTTCGGTCCCCATCCCCGCTTCCGTGATGTGTATTTGATTCCCCGTACCTCCAGCGGCTATCCCTTTACCCCTGCAGTACGCCAGCTCACCGTGGCCGCCGCCTCAGGTGCCGGGATCTGGGCGCATTTCATCCACGCCGATGACATCTTCGATCCCCATCGCTCGCAGGGCATGAGCTGGGAACAGCTCAAAGACGAGTTCGGGAGCATGGTCGATTTCGTGAACAAGCACTACCCGTGGATCCGTTTCGTCAGCTTGAGGGAAGCCCATGAAACGCTGCGGCGTCACGACGATATCGGCATGGAGTACCGCTGGCTGGACGGTGAACGCCTGGAGATCCGCAGCACCTCACCGGGACTACCGCTGCGCATCCGCATGAACGGCTACCAATTGCGGCACAGCGACGGCGCCAAGATTCTCTATCGCTACAGCAAGATGCCTGCGATCGTGCTGGAGATGGAAGGCACCCTGGCAACTCTGGAGTTCTCGAAGCGATAATATCGACTTCCCGTGTTGTGCCTTTTTCACTATAGTTCGAGAAGCATCCAGCTAACAGGAGGATCCGTGTGGATAAGCGGAAGGAGATCTTTCTAACCTCGCTGTCCAGCGCCGCCGGGTGAGCGGCCAAGATGGGCCCTGAGGCTCTGGCGCAGGTTCTGCGCCCGCTGAGAGATCTGTTTACCAAGGAGCACCACCCCGATCTGCTCGTCGGACTCGATGGCAGCGATGATGCCGCGGTGTATCGAATAAGTGACGACTGTGCTGTCATCCAAACCATCGATTTTTTTCCGCCCATAGTCGATGATCCATACGATTTCGGTGCCATTGCCGCCGCCAATGCCATGAGTGATATTTATGCGATGGGCGGGGAGGTGACGCTCGCCCTGAACGTCTGCTGCTTCCCTGACGATCTGCCTTCCACGGTTCTGCAGGAAATCCTGAAGGGGGGAGCCGACAAGGTGGCTGAAGCCGGTGCAGTTCTAGCGGGAGGTCACACTGTTACCGACAAGGAGTTGAAGTACGGATTGTCCGTGACGGGCACCATCCACCCCAACCGAATTCTGAGAAAAAGTGGTGCCCGGCCGGGGGATGCGCTCATCCTCACCAAGCAACTGGGTACCGGCATCACTACAACGGCTTTAAAAAACGAAATGTTGTCTGCAGAGGAGATTCATGCGAGCGTGGCCAGCATGAAAGCTTTGAGCCGTTACGCTGCGACCATTTTAACAAAGGCACAGGTCACTGCCTGCACGGATGTGACGGGTTTTAGCCTCTTGGGTCATGCCTATGAGATCGCCGAGAACAGCGGTGTTGCTCTCCACATCGCAGCGGAAAAGCTACCCTTTCTCGAACATGCTGAAGCGGCCGCTGGCGCGAAATGCTTTCCGGGCGGCACCTTTCGCAACAGAAAGTACTACGATTGCGTTGTGCGTTTTGAACCTTCGATATCGGAGCAGCAGATTTTGATGATGTTCACCCCAGAGACCTCCGGCGGTCTTCTGGCAGCCGTGGATGCAAACGATTTAGACTCGATTAAAAGCAATTTCGAAAGGGCGAATCATTCGTGTTGGCTGATCGGTGAGGTTGTGGAGGGTTCGGGGATCGAGGTTACCTCGTAGAATTCTCTGAAAAATTCGGAAGATCGGACTATACTCTCTACCATAGGCGTGCATGCTGGAGACAGCCGTTCGAATCAATCAGGTAGGGGGTAGCTAATGATCTCCCGAACGAGTCCAACCAGAACTGTCCTGCAGTGCCTGCCCATCATAGTGGGCATACTCGCAGCTCCAAGCGTTTTCGCCCAGTCCTTGAATTATCAGGGGGAGCTGGGGCCGGGAGACGCCAAGCTCGGCCGCTATTTCGATACCTATCCGCTGCAGCTCGCCGCCGGAGAACGGATCGTGGCTACCTTGAGCTCCTTCGACTTCGATGCGTATCTGATTCTCGAATCCCCCGACGGCATGGAGATTGAAAACGACGACTACAGCGACGGAAGCGATGCCCGCATCGATGCGCTTGCGGATGTCCCAGGCAGCTGGAAGCTGAAGGTGAGCTCCTACGACGAGGGGGAAGAGGGGGAGTATCAGCTGACCGTTGTGCGGGAGCGACTGCAGGTGTTGGAACGTCACGCCGGCACCCTGGATGAAGGGGACCCGGTTTCGGTGAAGGGGGAATATTTCGACGGTTACTCCTTGTTCCTCGAGCGCAATCAGCGTGTCATCGTTTCGATGCGCTCGGAGCGGTTCGATCCCTTTTTAGTGCTCAAGCCGCCCCGCGGGCGAAGGATCGTAAACGATGACTATGAGGACGAGAACGAGAGCCGCATCGATTTTATAGCCGAAGTGAGCGGGCAGTATGAAGTGTTCGCCACTTCCTATACGGGGGAGGAGAGAGGAGAGTACTCTCTGCGCATCCTGCTCGGGGAGCGGATGAACGTCCAGGAGATCGGCGGGTATCTCGATTTCGACGATCCGGAGCTCGAGGAGTACGGCTTCTACGAATTCCACCCGCTGATGCTCGAGGAAGGACAGCACATCATCCTGGAAATGACCTCCGACGAGCTGGATACCCTGCTCATGGTCGAAGGCCCCGACGGATTCTACGCAGAGAACGACGATTACAACGAGCAGACTTATATCTCTCGGGTGGAACTGTTCGCTCCTTGCGCAGGGAAGTACCTCATCACCACCGCCAGCTACGATGCCGGTGTGGAAGGTGGCTACACCCTCAGGATTTACTCTTTCGGGATCAGCGGCATTCTGATGCGCAACAGCCATCAGCTGGCCCTGGCCGATCGTTAGAAGATTGATCGGTCACGGGAATACCCCAGATCGGTAGGCAGGGCTATACAGGATTATCAGGCGACTATAGCGCCGGAAAACGGAGCTGGATGATTCCACTCGAGGCGCTGAAATCCCGGCTGTCCAGAACCAGGGCGCCGGAACTGATGAAGCTCCTACAACCTCAGATCGATGACTTCCTGGCGGACCTGGCAGTATCGGTTGAAGAAGCGCCGGTAGCCCAGCTCGGTTACCAGAAACACGGTGACGGTTACCGCTCCGCCGATTCCCAGCATGATAGCGATCTGGTATTTGATCGCATCGAGGGGAGCTACCCCTGCCAGGATCTGGCCGGTCATCATTCCAGGAAGAAATACGATGCCCATACCCATCATGTTGTTAATGATCGGCATGATGCCGGCGGAGAAGGCCTCCCTGACAAAGGGACGGGCCGCCTCCTTCGGCGTGGCACCCAGCATCAGCGCGCCCTCCAGGCGATCCAGCTGAGAACGGATGCCGCTTGACAGCCGATCGATACCGATGGAGATGCCGTTCATCGAGTTTCCGATGATCATGCCTGCCACGGGAATGAAGTAGCGGGGTGCGAACCAGGGGCTGACACGGACGATCACGAACAGAAAGTAGGTCAACGCCGTTGCAGTGCCGAGGAGCATGGAGCCGGCGATCACGAGGCGCAGGGCGGGAAACAGGCTCTTCTTCACCCGTCCGAACACCGTATAGATGGCGAAGGCTTCCATCACGGAGAAGATTATCAGGGTGATCCAGATCTTCTGCCAGGAGAACACGTAGGTCAAAACGAAGCCGGTCAGGACTAGCTGGGCAGTCATGCGCAGGGAAGCCAAAGTGATCTCCCACTCCTTGCCCAGCTTCTTCAGACGCACCAGCAGAAGCAGCAGCAGAATCAGTATGTAGCCCAAGGCCAGATAGAGGATCTCTATTTGAATAATTCCCTCCATAATACGTGTTCCTCCTATCTCCGGCTCTGGCGGGCGACCTGCTCCACCTGTCCGCCGCGGATCCGTATGAGGGTATCGTAGTAGCCGGCGAAGCCCTTCTCCGAGTGGGTTACCATCACAAGGGTTTTACTATGCTCGCGGCAAAACTCGGTGACCAGATCAAATATCAATACTTCGGTCTCCTCATCCAGCGAAGCGGAAGGTTCGTCGAGGAGCATCACCTCCGGGTCCATCAACATGACCCGAGCCAGGGCAAGACGCTGTTTCTCCCCGCCTGAAAGCCGGGCTGCATCGGCAGATAGTTCTTTATCCAAACCGACCCGAGCCATTATGGCCGCAATAGCTTCCGCCGACGGCTGTTCCTTCTCCGCCAGACGGCAACCGATCAGGAGGTTGTTCTGCACCGAACCGGTAAAAATCACGGGCATCTGGGTGAGCATGGTTACCCGTCGTCTGAGCTGAACCGGATTCATCTCCTCCACAGGTTCTGCAAAGAACAATACCTGTCCGGAGTCCGGGTTGGTCATTCTGTTCAAGATGCGCAGCAGTGTGGTTTTTCCGCCGCCGCTCGGTCCCACGATGGCCGACACCCTACAGGAATCGATCTGCAGGCTCTCGATGTTCAGCACGTGCTTGAAGCGAACATCCGAGAGCTGGAAAGCGGGTGTGGACGGCGATGCATCCGCGCCTGATTTATTATTCATGCAGCTCTCCCCTTTTGACCGCATTTTCTCAGAGTCGAACGAGATGCACAAGGGTACCCGCTTCTAATCGAAACCTAATGGTTATTCCGGGAGAGGATAATTATACTATGTATAGTTATCATTTCCGTCGAACAGGTAGGAGGTGAATCCTAGTGCAGCGGGTATTGTTCGTTTGCGTGCACAACAGCGCCAGGAGTCAGATGGCCGAGGCTTATCTGAGCACATACGGGGCAAAGCGGTTTGTTGTGGAGAGTGCCGGCCTGGAGCCGGGTACGATCAATTCTCTGGTAGTCGAGGTCATGAAGGAAGAGGGTATCGATCTGTCCGGCAAGCCTACGAACAGTGTAATGGATTTTTATAATGAAGGCAGGAGCTATGACTACGTGATTACCGTGTGCAGCAGGGACGCTGCGGAGCGCTGTCCCATATTCCCCGGTTCGGGTAAACGCCTGCACTGGCCCTTCGACGACCCCTCCAAAGTCAAGGGTTCCCGCGAGCAGAAGCTCGCCGAAGTGCGGCGGATCCGTGATGAGATTCGAGACAAAATAACGTCGTTTATGGATAGCTTCGGCTGACTAGAAAACTAGGTATCAGGCTTGCCGTAGAACCTTCTGAAAGGGTAGGACCGTCTGAGCCATGATCAACCCGGGAAAGCGCTTGCGAATCCCGGAAAGCCCTGTAATGAACCAGCCGAGACGGACAAGAATCCGCCGTCCGACTCTCCTCTGGGGAAAATCGTACAAACCAAGCCGTCTGTACGATTTGTGATCGGCTCGAAACACGATGCGCAGGCCGCCCCATATATCGTCGCGGAAAATCTTCATCCCCGCTTTACCGAGAAAGGTTTGAGGCCGGACATAACAGCTGTCAGCAAGCCGAATCAGCCGGGCTGCCAGAGTGTCGAGGCTCTCCTCGAGCGCACCGGCACAATCTGCCTCGTCCGAGACGAAACCCACCAGGTTGCATTGTTGGATCTCCATCCAGTCTTCATAGACCTGGCGCAGCTCGGGCAGCTGGCTCAAGGGTCCGCTGACCAGAAAGGCGATCTGTTTGCCCACGAGGGAGAGGGTGTGGCAGTTGAAGAAGCTTCCATCGAAGAATTGGCGCCACTTCCAGGAAAGCTGCCTGTCTACGACAGCTCCGGCTATTACGATCACGTCGGTGGTTTTCACTTTGCTGTTGTAGAAGTCTGTGAAGCCGTCCTTTCCCGTGTAGGCGCAGCGGTACTCGAAGCCGCAGCGCAAGCACCCCAGGCAGCTCCCCTTGACGTCCAGGTCGTAAAGATTGTAGACGGCTATCTCCCCATCCATGCTGTCAGTGAACCTATTGATCATAGCCTGAAGATGCCTTTGATGGGGCTGAACGTCGGTCAGAACCACGATCTTCTTGCCCGCGATAGATACGGGGCGTTTCGCGGGCTGCAGGGGCAGGGAGACCGGCCGGTGATTTAGGGGATTGTACATCCGCGCCGCCGCCCGATTGGTAATGTCGACAAGCTGCTCAGCGAACAGCTCGAGGCGTCCACGCTCGCCCGCTTTCATGAGGTCGTTCATGTTGGCGGAGTAGAACCCGAGGTACTTCATTCCCAGGTCTTCGCTGATGGCACGGATGTAACCATGGGCCGTTTTGTCATAGAAATTGATCGATGTGGACAATACTGCAGCGTAGCGACTTTGAAATGCGCCTACGGCGTTCCTCTCCCGTATCAGTTCGATGAAGCGCTTGTACTGGGAACTGACCAGCAGGCTGAAAAGAGGAAAAGCCCAGAGCACACCCTCCGCAGTGCGGATCTCCTCGATGATCTCTTGGAATCGTTGGGGATCCTTTTCCAAGTCATTGATTTACTGGGCGACATGGTAAACCTTCAGCTCATGTTCGGGATACCGCTTCTGGATATAGGCTACGTACTGTATGGTCACATTGATCGGTCCCTTGGGACTTCCATTCAACACGATGATCTTCATCTTTTCTTTCTCACCATATAACTTTGTTAATATAACATCGTTATATTTTTATGCTTAAACATCACGAATTTCTTGCATGTCGATCCGGTTCTCCGCCACCGGAATAAAAACGCAGGAATAGCTCCTTGAGCTGTTCCCGGTCCATTCCCTCGGCCAGCTCAAGGCTTCCTGACATGAGCAGAGAGCAGAATCCGTGCAGCATCGTCCAGCCCATCATGGCGCCGTAGCGCGGGTCGTGCGGGTACATCTCGGCCGCTGCCATCCGTTCTAAGGCGTTTCGAGCCACGTAGTAGGTGTAGTAGAGCACCGGCTGGTCGGTTTGACCCAGTGGAGTGGTACCGATTGGAGTGTCAAACAGCAGGCGGTAGAGGTTCGGATGTTCCTCGGCGAACTCGATGTACCGCATTCCAAGTTCGCGGATGGTCTGCACGGGACCGAGTTTGGGATCGATGGCGCGAATACGGCTATTGAGCTTTTCCGCCGCTCGCAGCTTGATCTTCAGAAGCAGAACTTCCTTGCTTTCGAAATAGTGGTAGATGGCTGTTGCGGTGACGCCAACGCGGCGGGCCAAATCCCGCATATTCAGGGCTTGGTGCCCTGATTTAACCACGATTTGTTCCGCTACGCTCAATAATTTTCCCGGGAGCTCTGGATTCGCCAGCCTGGTCACATTCTTCTTCCCAATATCGTGTATATTTTAACAATGTTAAATTAACATAGTTAAAATATATTGTCAACACAAAACAAAATAAAAATTACTATTCTCTGAT
This sequence comes from Spirochaetaceae bacterium, assembly GCA_020353535.1. Classification (GTDB taxonomy): domain Bacteria; phylum Spirochaetota; class Spirochaetia; order SZUA-6; family DRHE01; genus JAFGQJ01. The sequence continues at coordinate 3,536,973 of CP070696.1, forward strand.
CTGGCGGGCTGCAAAATCCCCGACGATGGGAAAGCGGTAAGGCTCGCCCTGATAGGCTTTAACCATGCCGATGATCCAAAAGCCGAAAGTAAGGATCCCGCCGGCTGCGGCGAAAATCCAGCCTATTACCGGAATCCGTCCCAGAATTCCGATGATCACGCTCATGCTTGCGAAAAACACAAGAGACTGCAGGGCATGGAAGCGAACAAATCGGCTCTCCTTCTCCAGAAGAAAAACAACTAATCCGGAAAGCCAGCCGAACAGGTAGGCGATCAGGGCAGCAACATTTTCGCTGAGGTTCAGCGACGATCTACCATCCACGACAGTTCCTCCTCACTACCATAACGATCAACAGAGCAGATCAACCAATCTTCTTTGCTATTGCCGATCTTTATTGAATTGCAGATAGTTGTTTTATCGAAGATTGGATTCTTCTTCCCTGAATTGAAAATAGAAAGGGGGAGGTCCAAAGTCAAGGAGATCCGGGGGGCACTGCCGGTGTCCGGTGCTATTACCGGAGTTGGTTTCCTCTGTCGTGATCTTGTAGCGCTGCCCGAATCCGGACCGCGCCAGCAGACCGCCCGTCTGTACAGCCTGGAGCAAACATGACATACTAGAATCTCCCGAAAGTGACGGAGTATTTGTGTGAAGAAGACCAGTGATCTTCGGATACGATTTGTCGATCCCCTGATAAGTCCCCAGGCGCTTAAAGACTCCTACCCCCTGCCCGAGGACTCCGCTGATACGGTGGTGGAGAGCCGGGAGGCGATTCAGAGAATCCTGGCCAGAAAGGACCATCGGCTGTTGGCGGTGGTGGGTCCCTGCTCGATTCACGACTACAAAGCCGCGATCGACTACGCCGAACGGCTCAAGGAGCTGAGGGATCGGGTTGGAGAGCGGATCTACATCCTGATGCGGGTATATTTCGAAAAACCCCGCACCACCATCGGCTGGCGGGGCCTGATCATCGATCCTCAACTCGACGGCACCTACCACATATCCGAAGGCTTGACTCTGGCGCGACGTCTGTTGATCGAGATTACCGGGATGGGCCTGCCCGCCGCAACGGAGATGCTCGATCCGATCGTACCCCAGTACGTCGATGACCTGATCAGCTGGGCTGCCATTGGGGCCAGGACGACCGAGAGTCAAACCCACCGCAACATGGTCAGCGGTCTGTCCATGCCCGTCGGCTTCAAAAACGGTACAGACGGGAATCTGCAGATCGCCATCGACGCCATGGCCTCGGCACGGCATCCGCACCACTTCATCGGTATCGATCAGGAAGGAAAAACCAGCGTTCTGGGCACCAACGGAAACACGGACACCCACATCATCCTAAGGGGAAGCCGCACGGGAAGCAACTACCGCAAGCCGGAAATCGTGTACACCGCGGAGCTGCTCAAAGAGGCGGGATTTCTGCCCGCCATCATGGTGGACTGCAGCCACGGCAACTCCGACAAGCGTCCCGAGCAGCAGGAAGAAGTCCTGCGGAGTCTGCTGGAATCCCGAAAGAGCGGCTGCCGGGAGGTTATCGGGTTTATGATGGAGAGCAATCTGCTCGGCGGTCGTCAGGACATACCCCGGGACCTGAGCCAGCTCAAATACGGGATTTCCATCACCGATCCCTGCCTGAGTTGGGAAAAAACCGAGCAGCTCCTGCTCTACGCGTACGAGCATCACCAGTTGGTAGACTGATCTCAAGGTAGTGAACCACAAGGTGATCGCCTGTCAGGCGCTGGTGGTCGGCATCGGTCTATATACCGTGAAACTCTTTTAGCAGCGCCTTGGAGATTCCCCGAAAGAACGCTGCGGAGCCCCGACGCAGATTGCGCAGGCTGTAGCCGCCCTCCTGAACGATCAGCAGCGGACGGTGGAGGGCTGCCAGCCGGTAGCCTACGGTCTGCAGTGCCTTTGTGCTCAGAGCGAAGGAACCGGTCGGATCGCCGGTCATGGTGTCGTATCCCAGGGCGACGATCAGGAATGCGGGTTTGAACCTGTCGATCACCTCTACGGCCCTGTCCAGGGTATTCAGATACAGCTCATCCCCCGCATTTTCGGGAAGCGGGAAGTTCCTGTTGCAGCCCCGACCGAATTCCTCGCCGATCTCGTCGGCAAAACCCGAGAAATACGGATAGGCGTAGTTCGGATGGCCATGGATCGACAGTGTAAGCACGTCGGAACGGGTCCAGAAGATGTCCTGTGTGCCGTTTCCATGATGGAAATCGATGTCCAGCACCACCACCTTGCCCTCCCCGGACAACGCTTGAGCGGCAACAGCGGCGTTGTTGAAGTAACAGAATCCTCCGAACACCCGCCGGCCGGCGTGATGGCCCGGCGGGCGGCAGAGGGCGTAGGCTACCGGTCGTCCTTCCAAAAGCTCCTCAGCGCCACTGAGCGCCACGTCTACCGCAGCGCGGGCGGCCCGATAGGCGTTCTGATCCAATGGCGTGAAGGTGTCGATGCAGTAGTAGCCAGCCCGAACAGCCAGCTCTTTTGGTTTTTTTTCGGGTCGGCGAACCGGGAAGACGTAGGGATACACGGGGCGGCTGGGAGCGAGCTTCTCGCAAACGGTTTTAAGGTAGTTCACGAACTCCGGATCGTGCACCTCCCGCAGGAATCTGTCACTGTACGATCGGGGGTGGGTACGGTCAAACAGCTGTGTCTCGCTGAGAACCTGTTCTAGGATCTCGATTCGGGCCGGCCGTTCGACGTATCCCCGATCCCGAACGTGGTGGATACGGTGTACCGTGGAGCTTATCAACACCATTCCCCGCTGCAGGCGATCATTTCGCGCTGGCGTCGGCGCTTCGATCCGGTTGTAGCGAGGCTCCCGGAAATGCACGGGATCATCCTTGATCGATGCCACCACCATTTCTATATACTCAGGGCTTACGATGTGACCGTACTTGCGCTCCAGGATCAGCCGTACCGCAGCCCGGCATTCCCTCCTGCCAAGCGGTCGTACTCGACCCAGAGGATCGAAGAGCAGATATGGGGCGGGGGCATCGCCGATGGGGGTCTCATAAGCGGTTCCGACGATGGGACACACCCCATAGTACTCATAGAACTTCAGACGGTTGCGATTTTCCTTGAGCAGTGCCGGATCCTTCACCACAGACGGATCATCGGGCAGGGCTTCCAGGTACAGGCCGCGGGAACCCAGACGCCGCAGCATGTCCTGGCTGGCCTCGTACAGGGCGCTGCCCAGCCCCCCGCCCTTGATCTCCGGGCGGATGGCGATGAAATCGAGGAGCGAGCTGTTGATCTCCGGAAAGTGGAGGATCAACGAGAAGCCGGTGATCCTGCGGTCCGCCTTTTGCGAAACGAGCAGGAGCGTGCGATATCCGTATCTGAAGGGATTGTCGAGCATATCGGGGATCTTGTCGGCGTAGGAGGCGATGGCGGAGAAATTGCTGCGAAAGATCTCCTGAACCTGGCGAATCTTGTCGGCATCCCGGGCCAGCGCCCCGCTGTACACTCGTCTAATTGAAATCATGGCATGTCGAAAAATAGTTAAAAATTTGTTGATCCGGCCACTTGTAATTTCCGTATATTATACTATTATGATGCCCGCCGAAAATACTTTGCATAAGATTTTCGGCAGGCAGAAGAGATCGCAATCTTCCATATTTGTAGGAATCGAAGAATGCGATTTGCGAAGGACATCGCAATCTTCCATATTTACTAATAATGAAGATTGCGATATCATACTCGCTTAAGAATAGTGTGAGGTGCTGGTACAGAGTGAACGCGGTGCGTTTTGAACTTCCTGCCGGTCTGCCCCTCGGTGGTAACTTGTTGTTCGAAGACTTTGAGGGAGAGAAGGCTCCCTCAAACCCTTCAACAACAAAGGAGTCCCATAGAAAATGGAGACAGAGCAACGTTGTACCACCGAGGAGGACGAACCTCCGGACCTTCGTACAAATCCCCCAAAAGCCACCTTCCTTGAGTCGGAACTCAACGAGGACGTCGAAGTCGGGCCGACTCGATCCGACCAGCCGTTGTCTGACATCCGGATCGAAAGAGGCTCACAGCGCAGAACCCGGCGGGAGCGCTTCGCTTTCCATCAGTCCAGCTTTCCCTTCGATGAAGATTACCCCGCCGTAGTTCCCGAATCATCTCGTCTCATCCACAAATTTCCGATCAGTCCCGATTCAGAACGGTTCCGAAGAACGTTCTTTGCGGATGCCAGCGTGACGGAATGGAACGACTGGCACTGGCAGCTGCGTCATCGGATCCGTCGCCTGGAACAGCTCACCCCTATGCTCGATCTTACCATGGACGAGATGACCGCTATTCTTCGTCACAAGGGAACCCTGCCTCTGGCCATTACCCCCTACTATGCCGGTCTTCTCGATCCGGCGGACAGTAACCAGCCGTTACGCCGGACCGTGGTGCCGGTAAATGACGAGTACCTCCGCTCTGCGGGAGAGGCGGAGGATCCCTTGGCGGAGGAGGATGACAGCCCCATCCCGGGTCTAGTTCATCGTTATCCAGACCGGGTGCTGTTCCTGGTTACCAACTTCTGTTCCACCAACTGCCGCTACTGCACTCGCTCCAGAATGGTGGGTGCCGAGCACGGCCAGGCTGGATTGAGACAGCGCTGGCAGCGGGCGATCGAGTACATCGAAAACAATCCCCAGGTCCGGGACGTGCTGCTTTCCGGCGGAGATCCCCTTACCTTGAGCGATGAAAAGCTGGAGTGGCTGTTGGGCCGCTTGAGGAAGATTTCCCACGTGGAGTTGATTCGAATCGGCACCAAGGTGCCCGTGGTGCTTCCCCAGCGAATCACCCCCGCTCTGGTACGCATCCTGAAACGTTACCATCCGCTTTGGATGAGTATTCACTATACCCATCCTCAGGAGCTAACCCTGGAAACCGCTACGGCCTGTTCCCGTCTGGCGGATTCCGGTATTCCGCTGGGAAGTCAGACGGTGCTACTGGCCGGCATTAACGACAGTGTGGAGACCATGAAAGCCCTGATGCACGGGCTCCTGCGCCTGCGGGTAAAGCCCTACTACCTCTACCAGTGTGATCCGATTCTCGGTTCGGCCCATTTCCGCACCTCCGTGGAAAAGGGCCTGGAGATCATCGCCGGTTTGAGAGGGCACACTTCCGGATACGCCGTACCCACGTATGTGATCGATGCTCCCGGCGGAGGCGGCAAGATCCCGCTACTGCCCGAATACGTGGTAGACAGGGAGGGGGAGGATCTCATCCTGCGGAACTACGAAGGACGGATCTTCCGTTACCCCGATTCCGCTGCAAATGCTGAGGGCATCGTTGTTTCCGGGCAGGTAGAGGGGAGCCGTGCCGGCGCATAGGACGCACAAGAGATGAACACTAACAACCGTATCGTGATCCTCCACGGCCGGGTTCCCCCCGATGCCGAGCCGGATGAGCAGGATGTGCTGGTGGAGGCACAGCAGGTCTCGGAGGCTATGATCAGCCTTGGCTATGAAACCATCACCCTCCCACTATCTCTCGACCTTCAGGAGGCTGCACGCAGGTTGCGGGAACTGGCACCCCTGGCCGTGTTCAATCTGGTGGAATCGATTGAGGGCGAGGACCGTCTGCTCCACCTGGCCACCACTCTGTTGGATTATCTGGGCATTCCCTACACGGGAACGGGCAGTGAAGGCATGTTCCTGGCTTCCAACAAGCTCCTGGCCAAACGGATGCTGGTGAAGGCGGGCATTCCGACTCCCGTATGGAGAGGGGCGGCACAGGTGCTTTGGGGTGAGCCCGGGTTCGATCCCCCCTACCTGGTAAAATCCATATGGGATAACGCCTCTCGGGGCCTCGAAGAAGTTCTCGAAAGCAGAGAGCGGCTGAGGGATCATCTGGCTGTTCTCAGTGCCGCCGATCGCCTCGATAATGTATTCGTAGAGTCCTACATCGAGGGACGGGAGTTCAATCTCTCTGTTCTTCAGAGTGGTGGGACAGCGGAGGTGCTTCCCCCGGCGGAGATGCTGTTCGTGGACTACCCGACGAACAAGCCTCGGATCGTGGGTTATGCTGCCAAGTGGGACCCGGCGTCCTTCGAGTATCAGCACACGGTGCGCCGCTTCGACTTCGCAAAGGAGGATCGGGGACTGCTTGAGGAGCTGTGCCTGCTTGCCAGGGGCTGCTGGGGGGAACTGGCAATCGGCGGCTACGCTAGAGTTGATTTCCGGGTCGACAACCAGGGCAGGCCGTGGGTTCTGGAGGTGAATCCCAATCCCTGCCTCTCTGCGGATGCCGGTCTGGCTGCCGCCGCCGCCAAAGCCGGTCTATCCTATCGGGAGCTGGTGCAGAGGATATTAAAGCCTGCCGTGGAGACCGCTGCCGCCGTGAGCCTTCCCGGGGGCGCCGCCTTTCCGATGGCGGCCGGGGGAAGGAGCGGAGCATGAGCGTGGTGATCGCTCCGAGACATCCCATGATCGGCGGAATCTCCGTGTCCCTGCGTGAGCAGGTTCAACCCGACGATCTCACCGTGGTTCGGCGGATCACCGAATCCAGTGGTTTTTTCCAGACGGCGGAAATAGAGGTGGCCGTGGAACTGGTCCAGGCAAAGCTGTCCCAGGGGGCGGCCAGCGGCTACCATTTCCTGTTCGCCGATGCGGAACCGCCGCTCGCCGAGACCATCGGCTACAGCTGCTTCGGTCCAATTCCCTGCACCCTGGCTTCCTATGACCTGTACTGGATCGCGGCGCACGACCGCTATCGCGGGATCGGTCTGGGAAAGCTGTTGCTTACCGAGAGCGAAGACATAATCCGACGGATGGGGGGCAGGCGGATTTACATTGAGACTTCCAGCCGAAGCCAGTACGAGCCGACCCGTAACTTCTACACTCGGCAGGGTTACCGCCAGGTGGCGTTGATCCCGGATTTCTACGCTCCGGGGGACGGAAAAATCATCTATGTGAAGGTATTGGAATGAAAAGTGAACATACTTTGATGAATGAGCCGAGCGGTCCGGGGAACGCCCGATCCAGTGCTACGCACTTGAGGATTGGACTGACCTACGACCTGCGCAGCCATTACCTGGCCCTTGGATACTCGGAGGAGCAGACCGCCGAGTTCGACAGTTCGGCTACGGTCGAAGCTTTGACCTCGACTCTAGCCGAGATGGGCCATATCCCGGTTCAGATCGGTCATGCCCGGGAACTGACCCGACGTCTTGCAGCCGGTGAACGGTGGGACCTGGTGTTCAACATCGCCGAGGGTCTGTACGGATCGGGCCGGGAAGCTCTGATCCCGGCGCTTCTCGATGCCTACCGGATCCCTTACACCTTCTCCGATCCCTGCGTGATGGCCGTCAGCCTACACAAGGGCTTCACCAAGAACATCCTCAGGGATGCGGGTCTTCGCACCCCTAATTTCGCGGTTGTACGGGAAGAGGAGGACATCGATTCCTTAAATTTGCCCTATCCGTTGTTCGCCAAACCTGTTGCGGAAGGAACGGGCAAAGGGATCGACGCAGCTTCGAAGATCGACAACCCAGTGGAGCTTAGGCGGCGGAGCCTGGAGCTGTTGCAGCGCTACCAACAGCCGGTGCTGGTGGAGGAATACCTGCCCGGTCGGGAGTTCACCGTGGGAATCCTGGGTACGGGCGTCCGGGCGGCGGCTCTCGGCACTCTGGAGGTCATCATCCGCGAGCATGGTGAGCAAGGCGCGTACTCCTATCTCAACAAGGAGAAATGCGAGGAGCTGGTGGAGTACCGATTCGTCCGGGACAAAGAGGTGCGCGCGGCGGAAGAGCTTTCCCTGCAAGCCTGGCGCGTCTTGGGCTGCCGGGATGCCGGGCGGGTGGACATCCGTCTGGATGCGAAAGGCAAACCTGCGATCCTGGAGTTGAATCCTCTGGCGGGTATTCATCCGACCCACTCGGACCTGCCCATGATCGCCACGGCGGTGGGGATGAGCTACCGGGAGTTGATTGATCGGATCGTAATTTCGGCCGCGGAACGAATCGAGCCTCAGGTCACGGGGGCCATGCTGGAAGCTCCCGCGGAAGCGCTTTCGGAATGCACGGAGGCAGCCAGACTGTTGACCACGAAGGCCTAGTAGCCAGGAATATCCTCTGCCACTACCTTCAGCGGGCGGCCCTTTTTCCCTGATATACGATAGTCGAACGTGTGGAGATCAGAAAAAACAAAAGGGCGGATAGCTCTGATGCCCCGCGCTGTAGCTTCTTGTAAAGGGTTGTCACCGAGTCGCCTGAATCGAAAGCGATGTCTTTTAGAATCTTTGCCTTAGTGAGCGAATCCGCACTTCCAAGAATTTGCTCGAAGCGCTCTCTGGTTGTGTCTTCATATGCGTAAGGGTTGATATCGTCAAGACCGCAGTACTCTGGATAGAAGTCAGAGTGAGTTATGCTTTGTAAGATGTGGTGGGTGACTGTATGCTGCTCTTATCCCAGATTCCCGGGAGAAAAAGGGAAAGTGCGGCAGATGACTGTAACTCGCACTGCGGCGCTTTTGCGACCACCTCACGGGGTCTGGTCGGTCACCTGCTGTTTCCGTACCGATGATATGTGCGCCCATCGGCAGGGCCAACCTTTTGGACCGCGAATAGCGGAGTGACGACTTCGCATAACCATCATAGTGGTGTACTTTTGCGAAAAACTGATATTTTGCCCCTACGCGGGTCCTAACGGCTTTCTGCCAACCAGTTCGTCGAGGGAGATTCCTAGGGCGTCGGCGATATTGAGAACATTCTGGATAGAAGGATTGGGTGTCGTGCCGTTCTCGATCTTCAAATATGTGCTGTATGGTATACCCGCCCTACGGGCCATCTGATCTTGCGACAGGCCGGCTCGCTGGCGGAATTTCTTCACGTTCCTTGATACAATCTTGCTTGACACTATGTCCAATTACGGGTACCCTTATTAGGTAATTAATGAATCTGTCTGTGCTCATGATCATACCAGGGTTCTATGGAAGGATCAAACAATAGGCCGACCTTGCCGCACCTCCGCCCTCCGGAGCCAGGGGCCCAGGGTTCGAATCCCGCATTGCCCGATTGTAGGTATCGGCCGCCTAGAGACTTGCAGCTCCAGGGCCGTTTCGTGGCTCCTGGTTTCGCCGAGACCTGTGAAAGAAGTGTGATACCTTTGCCTGCACGGGACCGGATCCGGAAACGCTTTGGGACCATCTGGGATTGCGCCCGGAAGAGAATGCAGCGGCGGCTGAAAAGGCCGTAGGTGCCAAAGACAGACGAAGGAGCTGATATGAGAATAGCCGTTATCAACGAAACCAGCGCCGCCGACAAGAACGCCGAGATTCTCGCTGCCCTGGAAGGTCGGGGCCACGAGCTGTTCAACGTGGGTATGAAGGAGCGTGGAGCAGAGCCGGAGCTTCTCTATATTCACACCGGACTGATGTCGGCGCTGCTCGAACTGGGGGCTGACACGGAAAAGCCGCTGCGGATGGCGATCCGAAGTCGGACAGAGAAATAACGGACCCAACCGTCCATAGATTATATTTCGATTTTTGACTGGTGAAGATCGACTACGGATGGATCACTACTTTCATTGAATTGGGCCGCATTGATTGTATTAGCCCTTCGAGGGAATCACGGAAATGATACCTATGGGTCACGATTGAATCGAAGTCAAATCGATCTCTGTTTTTCATCATCAAGTCGATGCTCGGGATAATGCCTGTGTACGCGAGGTTCATTTGACCGATCAGCCTGATATTCTTTGCGCAGAGGTGGCGATGAGGATTGATCTGTATGTCGCCGACATCAACGAAATGGCCTACCTCGATAAAGGTGCCGCCTTGCCGCAGAAGCTCGATTCCCTCCGGCAGAACCTCAGCGGCGCCGGCGCACTCGATTACCACATCCGCGCCACGCCCAGCGGTCAGACCTAACACCATGTCGCGGCGTTCTTGAGCGGAGGTTTTATCAACATCTATCGTTACGTCCGCCCCGTAGGACTTGACGAAGTTGAGACGAAACTCCGATCGGTCTACGGCGATGATAGTGCCTGCTCCAAGCAGACGGGCTTTCAATAGATGGCATAATCCGAGCGGTCCGACTCCAAAGACCACGACACAGTCCCCGCTAGAAAATCCTTCGTGGGGTAGGGAGCTGAATCCCTTGGCGATGTCCAAGGAATAGGCGACAGCCATCGGCTCGGCGAGAACGGCTATTTGATCGGAGACGTCATCGGAAATTTTAAAAATATGGCTTCCCGGAAATACGTACATCAGCTCTGCCCATCCCCCAATAAGATGGGGCGGAACTGAACAATCGAGGTGACCGTAACTGCGAATGTTGTCGCACCAGGTGTAGCCGAAGGAATGACGACACCAGTAGCAGGTTCCGCACATAATGTCGGGACTGATGACGATCCTGTCACCGTGATTCAATTCATTGCCATAGAAATCGACCGCCTTGCCCCCGCGCGATGATTTCACTTCCTCGATCACAGCAACATTCTCATGCCCGGGAACCGCCGGATACGGGCCGTATATTTCTCTAGGTGTGCCGGCGTATTGAACGGCGTCCCCCTGATAACCGTGTTTGTCGGTACCGCAGATTCCCGACATCAGGGGTCGAACGAGTAATGCCCCTTCTTCGAGTTTTGGGCGCGGGTATTCACGGATCTCGATTTTCCCCGGTTCAATCAGGACGGCGGCCTTCACTACGTCGGACATATGAACCGCCTCTCAACCGGCGGAAGATAACCGCTTTTTGGTCTTTTCGATGACACGAAGGAGTTCCTCATCAGCCTTTGCCTCCAGAGGCAGAACTTGATGCTCACTCAGGATTTTCTCCACTTCCTGTTCCGCCGCCTGGGCCATGTCCTTCCCTCCTGCTGTTTCCCAGTCTTCCCGCCTTCTCCTGTCCGCAATTTTCGGGGTGAGAAGCTCGCTTTGCATAAAATCGATCGTATGGCGTTCCTTCAGGTAATGTCCGCCAGGTCCGACCTTTGCAATGATCTCCAGAGCAGTGGTTTTCTCTGTGAATGAGATCCCTTGCAGTGCACGCACGACCATACTGCAGACATCATGATCCATAACCAGACTCTCAATGCTGATTGTTTCAGCATGATCAAGGGTGCCCGGATAGAAAATCATGTTGATCCCGGCCAGAGCGGGCAGCAATAAGGTGATCGCTTTTTCGTATCCAGCCTGAAAATCCAGTATTTTCGATTCGGTATTTGATCCGGTTCCTCGGCTGGGAATCTGCAGGTATTGGGCGATCTGGGCATGAGCGGTGTTCAGTAACGCCGCCTCGATCCCTCCTAGAGAAATCGTGCCGTGGCGCATGTCCAGGGCCGCCCCGCACGTACCGATGAATACAGGAGTGCCTTGCCTTAGCACCTGAGTGATGACGACACCACTCAAGAGCTCAGCAGTTTGTTGAATGAGTGTTCCGGCCAAAGTCACCGGTGAGGTTGCTCCCATTTGGGGTTCCGCGGTAATATCCACCGGTTGCCCGTATGCCACGTACTCACGGAGTCCTTCAAGCATTTCTCTACCGTGTTCAAGCGGAGAAATGACGTTGTAGGTGGTGTAGATGCCAGGGTTTTTTTTCAGTTCCTCTTCACTTCCTGCCACAATGGATGCCATGCTGAGGCAATCAATAGCCTTCTGCCCTCCCCGACAGGTGCCCTTTATTACCTTGGAGGAATTTTTCACGCTGGTGTAATAACCTAGGACGTGGGCGATTTCATCAGGAATACCTTCGATATGAGGCATGATGGCGCCGCTGTGCAGAAGGTGGTAGTGAGGCAAGGCATCGCAGACCTTTACCATCTTCGCCACATCTTCGAGATTCGTCCGGCGTTTCCCCTTAGTTTTTGAGTCGAGGGTATTCAGTCGGCCGATCATCGGTTGAAAACATACTCTCCTGCCTTCGAGCTCAACTTTATAATTTGGTCTTCTCCCGTACAGAGTGAATCGCCCGGGTGCACTGCGAACAGCTTCCTCGATAATGTGTGGAGGTATTCGAACTCTCGTGTTCTGGACCAGACAACCCGCAGCCTTTAGTTCTTTTAGTACGATCTGCTCGGGGATCGTGACGCCTACGTTTTGCAGGATATTTTGAGATGCTAGATAGGTGTCTACAATCTGGTCCTCGCTGATGATTTTCAGCTGCCCGCCTTTTTCCATCCGAATTTGCTCCTTTTTCCGGAAGCCGACGTTGCTACCCGGGAAATTTGCGAAGCCCCCACCAAACCAATCTCTGGAAGTAACCGCAGTTTTCCTAGTGTATAACCATGGACTTGGCTACTTCGACTCCGTCGATTGCATCCTTGCCGTAGCCGTCGGCATTGATTTCGTCGGCCCATTTTTTGGTAACCGGACCGCCCCCGATCAATACCTTGTATTTTTTCCTGAGGTTCAATCGATCGAGATCTTCAATGACCTCTTTCTGGTACAGGAGTGTGGTTGTCAACAGGGAAGACATGGCCAGGATGTTCGCATTCTGAGATTCGGCTTCTTTGATGAACTGTTCGCTCTTGACATCAACACCGAGATCGAAGACCTTGAAGCCGTTTGCCTTCAGCAGCATCGCAACGATGCTTTTCCCGATGCTGTGAATGTCGCTTTCCACAGTGCCGATAACGACCGTGTTTCCACCTAACTTGGCGGATTCGCCGGACGGGAGAGAGCTCTCCAATATATCCGAGACCTTGGACATAATATCCCCGGCCATGACCAGGTGAGGGAGAAAGATCTCTCCACTTTCATACTTCTCACCGACCAGCCGAGCCACATCGGCGATAGTGGTGTTCATTATCCGCAAGGGATCGACTTTGCTTGCGACGATCTTCTCCGCAACGGAAAGAGCTTCTTCCTCCTCGTAGGACAGAATCGCCTCTTGTAATGCTGTCAGCAGCTGTTTGTCTTGTTCTTTCGAGCCGTTGTCGCTACTCATCTATATTTCTCCTTCATGAGATTATGAAACGCAGACAAGTGTAATCGGTCCTAAATCGGTTTAAACCGGAATCCCGCAGTTTCTAAACACTTGCTTCACGTTTTCGTAAATCTCGGCGTATTCTTTGTACGGTTGGTGATGGACCCAATCATAGCAATCATTTACGTGATCGCATCCGGGTTCAACATCTCGACCCTGTATCGTCTCTATCAGCTTTTTCAGCACCCTGTTGCCTTCCTTCCTGCCAATTCGTGCCCGTACGGTAGCATTGGCAACCTCCATCATGAACTCCGCCTCCAGAGGTGTTTGGCTGGCGTCCATTCGTGCCCGCGCCTGGCGGACGATGTAGAGGTTTGCTCCGTTTATCGCGTCGTTCACCGCAATGATACCCATTTCGATGAGATGTGTTTCTGTGCCCGGACCAGATTGGGCATGGGTAACTCCGTTGCTGATAAAATTGGTATGGTTGTTCAGCCCCTGGAGCACAAGGGAACAGCCCCACTTCTGTTGAGGAAGGATGTCTATCTTCTTCTTTGTGGTCACATTTATATCCCATACGCCGGTATTGAAGATCGTGTCTCGGTACACGATCCACCCGGCAATTGTCTTGGCAATGGCTTCTATAGCGGCTCCCTCCGCTCCACCGCAGAATCCACCGATTGGACTATTGGCACCTCCGTTCACTTTGAAACAACCGTATTCGTCGTAGACGATCGCAGCGGTCAGCATATCCTGCTCCATTTTCGTATCCGGCAGGATGCTCAACAGTACCCCGTCTGTCCTGCGCAGTCCGTAATCCGGATCCATCGGCGCTATCAGCGTTGAAGCTTTGGTATTTATCGGGTAGTAGGCTACCGCTAGACCCGGGCGGCCGGCCTTTCGCACACCTTCGCGAAGCCAGGCAACCTCTCTCCGGGCGGCATAGGCCTCCAGAGGTATCCCGAAAATATCTCTACCGTCTACAACAGTGAAATTGAAGCCCTCGAGATAATCCGTACTGGCAATCTGAGCGAAATTCTTGACAACAAGCGGCGCCATCTGCTCCGTGAAGGGAGCATGATGTCCCGGACACTGGCCCAACATCTCTTCCCCTTCCACTCGCTTCTGCTTGATTACCCGCGCGTCCATCCCCTCACCGACCGTAATCGCATTCGGAGCTTCGGCAATCGCTTCGAGTACCTCCTTTTTATCGAATTTCACGACCCTCCGGGTGCTGAGGCAATACACTCCTCGGTCGACCAGGAACTCTACGGCTGCCCTGAAAGCCGCCTCGGCCATTTCGTCGTCGAGATTGAAGTATGAGCCGTCTTTGGGATAGGCAATACCGTATTTCTTCGTCAGTTCACCCATTTTCTTGAATATACCGAGGTCCCAATCCTTTTCTTCCATTTTGGGCCCTTTGTGAATTCGTTCGGCCACTTCCAACAGGCTAATCATCCATATCTCCTCGTGTAACTATCAAAATTAACGCTTGACCGCACCTAAGGTGAGACCCTCCACAAAGTATCGCTGCACAAACAACATAAAGATGATCACCGGAGTGGCTATGCCGATGGCCCCTGCCGCTGAAAGAGACCAGTATTCGATGCTCTCCGCCCCGTATTGTGCAATAGCTACAGGTAGGGTTTTGGATCTACTCCCAGTAAGTATAAGGGGGAACAGAAAATCTTGATAAGCTAACAAAAAACTGAAAATCGCTGTGGTTGCCATGCCGGGCAAAACTAACGGGAATATGACCCGTCGAAATACTCCGAAATGGGAGCAACCATCCACAATGGCTGCTTCGTCCAGCTCAACCGGGACATTTATCACGAAACCTCTCATCAGCCATATGGAGAACGGCTGGTTGAAGGC
>CP070696.1:3551808-3639345 GCA_020353535.1 Spirochaetaceae bacterium
TTATTCCCTTTTTTAAGCGGTATTTCTACTGACGATACAAGGGCGGATGTTCTTACCTCCCTGCGGTTTGATTGACATAATTCTGATGTATGGGATTATATACAAATACGCGCAATACACATGGAAAATAGTATCGAAAGCTGGATAACTCCAAGCCCCACCGTGATTGATCTGGAGGAGATCCTCGTCAATGCCATTCAAAAGATGGGGGCTCGGAAAATCGGAGCCATCCTGGTAACTGAAAACGACAAACTCGCGGGCATTTTCACCGAACGTGATCTGCTTCGGATGTTCTCGGACAACACGGAAAAAGCCTTCAAGGAGCATTTGCTGCGGCCGATTCGGGAGTTCATGACCGCCTCCCCAATCTGTGCCAAATCGAAGGAAGACTATAATACCGTGTACGCGAGGATGAAAACCCACAATATACGCCATATCCCGATACTTGAAGGGGAAAAGCTCGTGGGCATCGTATCCATGAGAGATCTGATTCACCACTATCAGAACAGACTGGAAACGGCGGTAAACGAAGCCCGACAGGAGATTGAGGAGCTGAAAAAACTGGCTACGGTTGCCAACGGAGAGAAAGTTGAAACCCTCATTAAAGAGGTGCAGAAGTACAAGGAGCTCAGTTTAACGGATCATCTGACCGGACTGTTCAACAAGCGCTATTTCCAGACCAGAATTGTCGAGGAGGTTAGCCGGGCAAGACGCTCCTCCTTCGAGTTGTCCCTCATCTTCTGCGATATCGACCATTTCAAACGGATCAACGACCGCTTCGGACACCAAATCGGGGACGATGTGCTGCGCACAACCGCTCGGCTGCTCAGCGGCAGCATTGATCAATTGAATATCATATACCGGCTGCGAAAATCCGATATCATCGCCCGCTACGGCGGTGAAGAGTTTGTCATCATTCTTCCAGAGACGGGGAAAAGGGGAGCCATCACCGTGGCCGAGAGGTTGCGGGAGAAAATCGCCGATTATACCTTCAAACTGGCCGAAGAAGATGTACATATGACCATGAGTTTTGGAATTGCCGAGCTTTCACCGACGGACAAGGACCATTCGGAAATCATTAAAAACGCCGACTACGCCATGTACAAAGCCAAAAACTCCGGCAGGAATCGGGTGGCTGTCTATCCTTCTGACGACAATCAGACCTGAAACAAAGGCGGCTTGTAGGTCTTCAACATCTGTGTCAGTGCCGTTGCCGTGAGGGGCTTGCCGAAATAGAATCCCTGAAAGGACTTGCAATTCTTCGACAGCAGGTATTCAAGCTGGCTTTTTGTCTCCACTCCCTCGGCGATCACATCCATCAACAGGCTGTTGCCCAGTGTTATGATCGTATTGATGATCTTGGTAGTGCCCTTCTTGTACATGTTGATCACAAAGGACTGATCGATCTTCAGTATATCCACGGGAAACTCAGAGAGGTAGCTCAAGGAAGAGTAGCCGGTCCCAAAATCATCGATCGCTATGCGTATTCCAGGGTGCCGTTTCTTCAACTCCTCCATCTTCATCCTGGCTTCCCGCGGATCGGGAATAATGCTGCTCTCCGTGATCTCTATCTTCAGATTTTTAGGATCAATTGCCGTACGCTCGATGATTCCACTGAGCTTGTCAACAATGTGCTCCTGACTGAATTGTTTGACTGAGAGATTAATCGATACGTACAGATCCTCGAAGCCTTCCGAGTTCCAGGTTCGCAACTGACGACAGGCTGTCTCAAACACCCAATCCCCGAGTGGTAGGATCAATCCGGTTTCCTCGGCAACGGGGATGAAATCGAGGGGAGAGATAAATCCGCGTTTGCGATCGTGCCAACGCAGAAGCGCCTCCGCCCCTTCGATGTAACCGTGAATGCCAACGATCGGCTGATAGTGCAGATCGAAGACCTTCTGATCCAAGGCTTTGCGAATACCATTTTCCAGGAAAATCCGTTCGGAAGCCTGTTTGTTCAATTCCGAAGTGAAGAACATGTAACGATTGCCCCGTTCTTTTGCCTTGTACATGGCCATATCGGCGTGTTTGATCAGCTGCATGGCATCAAGCCCGTTTTGGGGGATCAGGGCGATCCCAACACTGACACCGATATTGATCTTGATTACGGGATCGATACCCTTTACCTGGTAGGGACGTCTGATCGTGTCGATGATCTTTTGAGCTACAACAGCTGCGTCGGTCGGCTTCTGAAGATGGGTGAGCAGGATCACAAACTCGTCGCCGCCGAAACGAAACAGGTCTTCGTGACTCGTGCTATTGGGATCCAGCTCGGCTGAGAAACGATACACGTGATCGCTTTCGCGCAGACAACCACTCAGCCTGCGTGCGCAGGAACACAGAAGCGAATCCCCCACGTTGTGTCCCAGGGTGTCGTTGACCTTTTTGAAGCCGTCGAGATCGAGAAAAAGTACGGCCCCGATGGTGTCCTGGTATCGCTTGACGTGACTCAGAAACTGTTCCAGCGTGATATAGAACAGGTCCCGGTTCCCCAGATCCGTCAATTTGTCGTGATAGGCCAGATACTTGAGTTTACGCTCCGTTTTCTTTCGTTGGCTTATATCCCGGATGATACAGGTTACCAAACGTTCACCTCGTACGCTTTTGGAGTTTCCGAAACTGATCTCCAGAGGTACGATATCCCCGGATTTGTTCTGCCCGAGTACCTCGATCGCATTTCCCAGCTGGGATGCCTGGCGGTGAATGTCATCGATCACGAAGTACTTCTTGAACACCTCATCGTAGCGGTTATGGACAGAGGGAGGGAACAGAGAAGAAAATTCCTTTTTCAGCAATTCCTCCGCCGAGTACCCGAACACCCGTTCAACCGCTGAGTTGGCAAAGATGATATGAAAGGACTCGTTGATCTGCAGAATCGGATCGGATACCGTTTCCGATAGGGCGGAATAACTGCTCTTCAGCGCTTCCAGCTCGTCTGTGATCTTAAGCTGTTCCGAGAGGTCTCGGATCAGAACCATTGCAGCCTGATCGCCTCTCCAGCGGTGCGGTATAACGGTGACCCGGACGGGCAGTTGCTCACCCTTTTTCGTCAAACCCCTCAGGTTCGAGTCGCTTCGCTCGCCGTTTTCCAAACAGGAGACGATCTTCTGTCTAAATCGTTCCCGGGAACGATCCGCGAAGATTTTGTCTACCTCCCGATTCAATACTTCTCTTCCTTTGTAACCGAAAAGGCGCACGAAAGTAGGATTCACATAGAGGACTTTTCCCTGAGCATCGAGATGCACCGCCGCTTCGGAGGTCGTCTCGGCCAGAAGGGCGTGAATCTCGCTTGTTTCTCTTTCGACTATTGTCATCCGTCGAACCTCAGATCTATCGCAGTATTCGCTAAATATATCTCTCGAAG
The DNA here is from genome assembly GCA_020353535.1 of Spirochaetaceae bacterium. Lineage (GTDB taxonomy): Bacteria > Spirochaetota > Spirochaetia > SZUA-6 > DRHE01 > JAFGQJ01. The sequence goes on from CP070696.1 coordinate 3,555,176, forward strand.
TTTAGCACGTTAATCTCTCAAAACAAAAAGATCTACTGTTTGTGCTGGCGGTGGGCCAGGCCGACAAGGTCCCGAACTGAGGGAAATCCTACCTGCTCGACATAGCCGGCGATACCCTGGATGACCTCTTTCATCGCGAGAGGATTGACGAAGTTTTGAGTACCCACGGCCACCGCGGTAGCACCGGCCAGCAGGAATTCCACCGCATCCCGCCAGGTCGCAATGCCTCCGATTCCAATTATCGGCACTCCTATCTTTTGAAATGTAGTAAATACACTATAAACCGCCAGCGGTCGAATAGCCGGTCCTGTCAAACCGCCGGTGATATTCCCTAAAGCCGGTTGGCGCTTTTTTATATCAATTGCCATCCCTAAATAGGAATTGACCATCGAGACCGCGGCGGTGCCGGCCTGCTCGGCAATCACGGCCATCTCACTGATATCCGTTACATTGGGGGAGAGCTTGGAAATAACCGGAAGCGCCGTGGCCTCTACAACCGCGGCAACCACTTCTGATAGAGCCCGCCTGTCGGAAGCCCAGATGAACCCCCGTTCCAAATTAGGACAAGACAGATCCAGCTCGATCATATCCGCCGAAGCGCTTCTGTCGACTGCAGTCGCCAGATCCCGCCATTCCTCAATCGAATTCCCTGCAATGCTGACGATAACCGGTGGTCCCAGGCTGCGCAGTCGGGGCAGCTGCTCCTCCAGAAAGCGCTTGAGTCCCTCCGAGGGGATGCCGATGGCGTTGAGCATGCCGCAGGGGGTTTCCCAAATTCGAGGAGGCGGATTTCCGGTCCGGGGATTCATGAAGATCGTCTTGTTGATCACCGCCCCCAGTTCTGCAGGGGAGAAGAATCCTTCATGAACCTCGGCGACCTCGTAGGTCCCGGAAGCGGGCAGCACCGGATTGGGCAGGGTGACTCCCGCGATCTCAACGGACAGATCGATCATAATTCGACCTCCCTCACAGGAAAGTGAGGACCGTCGCGGCATACGAGGTGGTAGCCTGTGGCATCCTTCTTCCGAACGGCGCAGCCATGGCAATCCCCCAGGCCGCAAGCCATCAACCCTTCGAGAAACACGAAGCCTGCGAATCTTCCGCTCCGATCCTGTTGCTGCACATAGCGGGCGAAACGCCGCGATCCACAGGTATACACCCTGTCGATGACGGTGCGCTGCAACATTTGATCGAGCAGATCCGTGGCAAGACCGTGGTAGCCCTCGGTGCCGTCATCCGTAGCGATCAGGAGCTCCGAGGACACCGGTTGGAGCAAGTTCCGGCAGACGATACGGGAAGATGTCGAAGCGGACAGAATCGTATAGACCTCGATTCCGCGGGCTCTGGACGCTTCGGCTAGATGCACCACCGCTGCGGCCCCGGCTCCCCGGACCAACAAGCCCAGGGAGGCAAAGGAATAATCCTGGATCGGCCGGCCGAGCGGACCGGTCACCTTGACCTCGGCCCCGGGCTTCAGGGATTTGAGCAGCTCTGTGCCGCGGCCCTCTACTTTCACGAACAGACGCAGCGTCTGCTCCCGGGGATCGCACTGCATAATGTCGAAAGGACGGGGCAGCATCGGATCCACCCCGGGCCAAGCCCGGATCATCAGAAACTGTCCAGGCGCGGCGGTTTGGGCAATTAGCGGTTCCCGGAGGAGTAGATCCACATATTCCCGCCGCTCCTGTTTGACCTCGAGCACAGTGGCGGATCGGTATACCGGATGAACGCCCATGGCTTGAAATGATATCTTTTTCTTCATAAAAAGGCTATGAAACTATATGGCCAGAAATGCCTATCCACAGCTCAATCGCTTCAAGACGCCTGAGCAGTTCCGTGCACGGCTGGAGGAGCTGGGAGTCGAGCTGCCCCTGGACGAAAGGATTCTCTCTGCCGCCGAGGGCTCCCCGTTGGCCGAGCCGATCGAAGTCTTCGACAAAACCGTGGGTAATCGTTGGTGCATTCACCCCATGGAGGGCTGGGACGGCACGGCAGAGGGGAAGCCCAGCGTGCATACCCTCCAGCGGTGGCAGAAATTCGCCCGTTCGGGCGCCAAGCTGCTCTACGGCGGGGAGGCGGTGGCGGTCCGGCACGATGGACGGGCCAATCCCCATCAGCTGCTGCTCTGTCCTGAAAACAAAGGGGACCTGGCCGAGCTGCTGCGGTCCTTGCGGGCAACCCACATCGAGTGCTTCGGCAGCGATCAGGACCTGGTGGTCGGCCTCCAGCTCACCCATTCAGGACGGTTCTCCAGGCCTTACGCGGACGGCAAGCCCAGACCGAAGATCCTGTACCACCACCCGATCCTCGATCGCCGGCTGGAAATCGACCCGACCGACGACTCCCGGATACTGCGGGATGAGGAGATCGAAGAAATCGTTTCCAGTTTCGTGCTTGCCGCCAAAATGGCCGCGGAGATCGGCTTCGATTTCGTGGATATCAAGCACTGCCACGGTTACCTCGGTCACGAGTTCTTGAGCGCTCATACCCGCGCCGGGCGTTACGGCGGAAACCTGGAGAGCCGGACCCGCTTCCTGAGGGAAATCATCTCCGGTATCCGGGATGAGGTGCCGGACCTGCCCATGGCCGTGCGCATCAGCGTCTACGACACGGTTCCGTTTCGAGCCGGCGAAGGGGGAGGAGGAGTGCCTGAGGATTTCGACAACTGCCTGCCCTATGACTACGCATTCGGGGTGGACCGGAACGATCCGCTGCAGATCGATCTGGCCGAACCTCTGGCCCTGGTCCAGATGCTGCAGCGGCTGGGCATCCGGCTGATCAATCTCTCCTGCGGAAGTCCGTACTACTGCCCGCACATCTTGCGCCCCTCCTACTTCCCCCCCTCGGACGGATACTGGCCTCCGCAGGACCCGCTGATCGATGTGGCCCGACAGATTCACACAGCCCGGCGGATTCACCGGTGTTTCCCAGATCAGGTGCACATCGGCAGTGGTTACTCCTACCTTCAGCAGTTCCTGCCCCTCGTCGCCCAGGCGGCGGTCCGGGAGAAGTGGATCAGCTGCGTTGGAATCGGCAGAGAAGTATTGTGCTACCCGGAGCTTCCGGCGGACACGCTCCAGGGACGACCGCTGCGTCAACAAAAGCTGTGTCGCACCTTTTCGGATTGCAGCACCGGGCCGAGAAACGGCCTGATCTCCGGCTGTTACCCCCTCGATCCCTACTATAAAAAGCTCCCAGAAGCTCGAGAGTTGAAGAAGTTGCGAAGCTACTGAGGCACTGTTCTCGGATGTCGTCTCTCAGATGTCGTCGACCGTATGGATCTTGTGAATCGTCTGCTCGAGATTCGGCGCCGTGCCTGTGAAGAGCTCGACGATATAGTCCCCAGATCTTCGGCGGTGGGCCAATCGGGCATCACGGTTTGGCCGCGATCGCGGGTACGCACCGGATTATACACGGTGACCGAGTAAACCCGCACATGGGTGGTCTTGGCTTCTTCGGCAAGGGCCCGGCTCATCATGGCCTGCGCGGCCGCCACGATCGAGGTGGCTCCCTCTTCCGGAATGATCATTTCCGACGGACTGCCGTTGATCATCACGAACTGCCCGTCATTTTGGTCGTGGAGGATGGACAGGAAGTTCTTCATGAAGAGGAAGTGGGTGTTCAGATTATCGTGCAGGATCATCTGCCAGTCTCCGTAGGGCATGCGGTGCAGCGGATAACCGTAGTACCATCCTCCCAGGCAGGCCACGGCCATATCCACTCGCTCGTACTCCTCCAAAACCCGGTTGCGGAACGCCTGGATCGAACCTTCTTCACCGATATGGGTCGGCAGACAGATCAGCCTGCCGGTCTCAATTCCCTCCACATAGGAGCGCAATCTTTGTTCCTTCGAGGTGCTGCGCACAGGCACGATGACCTGAGCCCCCTCCGAGAGAAAGGAGCGCACCAGGCCTTCCCCGACCCGGCCGGTCCCCCCGGCTACCACGATGTTTTTCCCTTCAAGTTGATCCATGTATTCCCCCTCTTTCCCTTCCTCCTTTAGACGGGTGCTTTGGGGGCAAATCTTACCAATTAAATCGAATTCATACGAGTCCGGGATTCAAATAGCGCGGGCTGTTCAAGAGCTCAGTCCATCGAGGCCAAAGTTCCCAAACCGGTCATGCGGCTCTGGATCTGGGGATTTCCACGATAGCGAATGCTCCCCGCACCGCTGAGCTTGGCATCCAGGGTTTCGGTCGCATGGACACGGCATTCCCCCGCACCGCTTGAATGGACCTGCACCCTGCGGGTCACGAGGTTTTCCGCCTGGACCGATCCCGCACCGGTCAATTGAATTTCCTGCTCATCCGCCTCCCCCCACAGCACAATCCGTCCCGCCCCGGTAAGACGCGTCCCGATCCTGTGTCCCTGCAGTTCAAGGCGGATCTCCCCCGCTCCGCTCAAGTGGATGCCCATGTCATTCACCTGGATCTTCTCCCGGCTTTCCACAAAACCGGCACCTGAAACCTTGAGACTAGCAAGCTTCTCGACAATCAGCTGTACTTCCAGGGTCTTCATTTCCGCAATCCTGAAAAACATCCCCGGCCACCAGCGCAACGATACGATCAGAACTCCCCCCTTGACCTCTGTGCGAAGGTGAGGTAGCACGACCTCCGAAGCTGTCAATTTTACGGATTGCTTTTCGCCCTGGCTGATCACCAATCTACCCAAGCCCCTGAAATCGACCTTGTTGAAATGGGATACTTCCCTCTCCTCCGTTAGCTCCATCGAGCACCTCCTGTTTTTGAAAGACGCCCCTGATTTACCTCGCTACTATCCTCCGCCGCTCACCCCAGGGTGTAAAGCCACAATCGTAGCTGCCGGTCACTTCACAGAATGAGGCAACCACACCAATCCGTTTTTCAAACCTGTCTTGAAGCCGGCCGTTTTGTAGAATTCAACCGTGCCGTGGCGATATACATCCGTGAGCACCATCACCTTGTAGCAATTCAGGCGCTCCGCCTCCTGCAGGATATATCGTAATAGTTTCTTCCCGATTCCCCTGCGATGGAAATCCTTATCCGTGACCACGTTCTCAATCAGGCCGTACGGCCGGCCTCCCCTGGTCAAATTAGGGAGTACCGCCAGGGTACCGGTAGCCACAATCTTACCTTCTTGCTCCGCTACATAACAGTGCACCGCAGGACTCGATATCATACGGGTCCAGATTCTCTTCAGCTCGCGCTCAGGGGGAGAGGGAAGATCCTCGGGATGAAGCTGTTTATACAGTTCGAGGACTGCCTGCAGATCATGCTTCTTCGCTTTGCGGACAAAGACGTCCATCCGGAAACAGTATGCGCGGGAGAGGTAAAATGTCAAATAGCCGTTGACCGGTTGGAGCTGCAGTTCCGTCGCCGAACTAGGTTGTTCCCTGACTGCGCAGCTTGGAAAGACTCTCCCCTATTTTCTCGGCCTCGATCACCATCTCAAAAATGCCCAGATGTTTCTGATACACGTCTTCTGGAATAAGTTTTCTCATTTCCGGTTCGAGAATATGATATACCTGGAGTCCCAACTGGACTCCCGCCAATGGACCTGCGAAACTGGGATCACCGCTGATCAAGGTTTCGGCGCTGATTTCAACGCCTTCGGCATCAGCCGCCCCCAGAACGACGATCAAACGGTCCCGACCGTACTCCTCGGCCAGCCGCAGGATGTTCGTCTGGTTTTCCGCATCCATGGCTCCTGCTGCAGTTCAGACAAAGCATTCGGTAACTTGAGAAACTACGTTGGCTCCTGCGCTTTTAAGAACTTCAGCGATCGTAGGCCCAGGCACACCGTCTCTCTCGCCTAATGCCACCACACACTTACCTTCAAACATACCTAACAGCCTCCTGTATTCTCACGTATTTTTCTAGGTCAGCTTTGGATTTTTCTCCAAGATGAAGGACATGCCGTCAAACAACTGAGTCATCCTACCAAGGAACAGACTGCCTTTGGCGACGAACAAGACCCGTTGCATTGAGCTTTTGGCCATGGCCTCTCGGGCGTGGCCGAGATAGGGCACCGCAGCGGGAATATGGCCCTGGGTAGGCGCAAAGCCGGGCATCCCCTTCTTGTTGACGAACTCGGAGATCTCCGACCTGTCCATCTCCCCCCGCATGACTCCCAATGCAGCTATCATTTTATAGTTGTTCAAGGGCACGTTTCCACTACCCTGAGGTAGGGTGATTTCCGGATTATGCAGCTCCGTAGCAATTTTGTCTATTTCCGAGATTCTGAGCCCGATCTTCTCCAAAGGCCGGTATACCAGAGACGAGAGGATTTCCTGCTGGCTGGACCCGTCTCCGATGTTGTGCTTGCCCACCGAATCCAGGCGCACCAGCGGGCTTATCCCGTCGTCCGCAGTGATTAGGAAGGCAATGCAGGCAAGTTGATCCTCCAGAATCGGCATATCGTGCTTAAGATGACCGGCGAACTTCATGCCCAGTTTGGCCAGGCAGCCGCCGCCGAACACGATCACATTTTTAAACACTCCCGCCTGAACCATGCTCGCCGCCTGCACGATTGCGTAAATCGGGGCTGCACAGAAAGCCTTAAGGTCACATCCCGTCGCATTACTCAGACCGCACATCTCGCCCACCGCCTTGGCCATGCTGCCGCCGCCGCGGTTGTAGCGGTCTCCCACCGCTTCCTCGGAGCAGGATAGCAGGAAATCCACGCTCCCCGGATCGACCTTGAATCGAGCCAGAAGCTCACGCACGACCAGGGCTCCCGATGCTTTAGTGGCAATGTTTTCCAGCAGGATATGTGCCTGCAGGGATTCATCCTCATCGTGGTGACGTTGGATGCAGCCCACCAGCTCGCTCTCTTGATACAAACCGAGGGCGCCTTGATTCTCGATCTTCTCCGCAATCGCCTCTATCGATTTTCCTTCTCCCAGCGCCTCGAGATCTTCTGGAATCGCCAGATTGTCATTCTGCAAACGAAGCTTCAGCCCGTCACTGAATCCCCCGGTGAACCAGAGCAGGTCGAATTGGTCGGATGCTTTCAAGTACGCGTAAAACAGCAGTTGGTCCAGCAACCTCCCGTATGAACCCACACTCGGAGCTCCGGTGCAAGGATTTTGCCACCACGGCTGCGGGCGAGAGGCGAGATCTTCGGGATGAAAAGCGCCCAGAAACACCTGGTTGGGCGGGTATTCAACCGCTTCCTGATAGCTCCGCAAGTGTCCGGCGATTCTCCGTTCCAGTCCGGGATCTTTGAGCACTTCCCGGCGCGGTTTGGATCCGTGGCGTACCAAATCGGGAGTGTGTATCAATTCATATGCGCAGGCTTTTAAGACCGGAGTATTGCTCATGAAGAAAAGGGCCGGCGGGAAAGCAGGTTTTCGACAGCGTGCTTCAGATCCTTTTCCGTGACATCATTACCGGCCAGCCGCTCTATTTCTTGTCCGTCCCTGTAGAACAGAAAACTCGGCAGGCTGAGGAGCCTGAGATTCAGACAGAGCCTGCGGTTCTTGGACGCATCGATTTTAATCAGGCGCAACCGATCCTTGTTTTCCTCGGTCAACTTTTCGACGACGGGCATCAAAGCAAAACAACGGGCGCACTGGGGTCCCCAGAAATCCACCAACGTCGGTGTGCCCGGCTCCACCACTACCTGTTGGTAATTATCTTTGTTTACGTCCACAACCACCTCTGATCTCTCGGCCGAAAATACTACTTATTGGTGTACGCAGCCTTGAGGTGATTATCCCCATGTATCCAACCTGAATCAAGATTCAAGATGGATATGATATCCAGATAACAGTGTGGTTTCATCGCCATGTAATAACTGCGGAGTACAAATCATCAGGAGGACCATATGAGAAAGAGAAAGATGGTGATTTTTACGGCTGCAGTACTGCTGCTCGTGATTCCTGCAATCTGCTTTGCAGGAGGAGCGAAGCAAAAGCAAGAGAAGGCGGTATTTGCCGTGGGTTTGAATGTAGGTCAGGCTGTGGAGACCATGAAACCTGACGGTGCTTGGGACTATACGGCCATGGGAACGACGTTGTTTCCCCTGCTCTACGATCAATTGTGGATTCTGGGGCCGGCCCCGGATTACAAGGTGATCCCCAGGCTGGCAACCAGCTGGGAAACGGAGGATGGGTACACCTGGACGTTTCATCTGCGCGAGGACAGTAAGTTTCACGACGGCAAACCCGTGACCGCGGAGGATGTCGCTTTCACAATTGAGTATCTGCCGCAGGCCGATGAAAATTGGGCGTACGCCGATATTGTGAGCGTGCCCGATTCGATCAAGGTCATAGACAAATACACGGTACAATTTACCCTGGAAGTCGGGATGAACGGTATGTATCCGCCCATGGGCTTCAAGCCCATCCTTCCCAAGCACATCTGGGAGCAGTTTACCGACGACATGATGGCCTACGACAACATCCCGGCGATCGGCTCCGGTCCGTTCAAGTTTAAAGATTTCAAAGCGGAACAGTATCTGTGGATGGAGGCAAATGACGATTATTACGCCGGCCGGCCGGCAGCAGATGAGGTCATTTTCCGCATGTACGGAAGCAATGACGCCATGTACATGGCATTACGAAAAGGGGAGATCCAAATGACCATCCGCTCCCTGCCCGCTCTGGTCTCCGAAGATCTTGCCAAAGACCCCAACATCGACATCATCCAGACCCGGGGAGAGGACAGCTGGACCTTGGGTTTCAACCTTCACAATGACCTGGCCATCCAGGATGTGAGGGTGCGCCGGGCGATCCTGCACGGGATTGACAGGCAAAGGATCCTCGATATGGTCTACGGCGGATACGGGGAAATCGTAGATACCACGGTGACCTATCCGGAGATGCCGGAGTACAACAAGAACCTGCCCCAGTATCCCTTCGATCCGGCTCAAGCCCGCAAAATTCTGGATGATGCCGGATACATCGACACCGACGGAGACGGAATTCGCAACGATCCGAAACGCGGGGGAAACCTGGTGTTCGAGCTGCTTGTTCCGTCCGACTGGCCGGAAGAGCTGAAGGCCGGAACTATCATCAGCGAGGGGATGCCCGATATCGGTATACAGATCGACCTGAAAACCGTGGATGAAAACACCTTCTACTCATTCACCGAAGAAGGCATCTCCGAAGACAAGTATCAGCTGGCATTCATCAATCAGGGACCGAGCCCCTACGGTGACTGGATCTGGGAAAACTTCCGCAGCGTAGGCCTGGAAGAAGAGGAAGGTTGGAACCAGGCTTACTATTCCAATCCCAGGATCGATGGGCTTATCGACGAGATGTTGGTCGAAGGAAACCTGGACAAGAAGTACGCCCTGCATCGTGAGATCCAGGAGATCCTGGCCACGGATATCCCCTACGCCCCGCTCTGGCGCCCCGACGTTCTCTGCCCTGTGCGCATCGACAAGTGGGAAGGGTACACTCCGGCCATGGGCGGAATCTGCTCTTGGATTAATCCCTGGTCCATGATCAACGCCCGTCCTAAATAACAACGGATTGGGCTTTAGCTGTTCTGCGCCTCCTGGCTCGTGGTCGGGAGGCGTTTCTTGGTTTCGGTATTGGGGACCGACACCACAAAGCCGGCAGGAATAACAATCCCGCGTTCCGAGGAAAGGGCTATTTTTCCTCCTGCTCCCAGATCGTGCCGGCAGCGACCGTGCACCGCAGCATCTCAATGGCTCTTCGGACCAGGCGGTACCTGGCGGCTTTTTCCTGTTCCACCTGCATTTGCGGCCAGCCGACCGGATGGTTGATGGCCACACCGTGGAGTATGCGGTTGGCTCCCATGGTCGCGGCAACCGTGGGCAAAGCGGTAATAATTACTGCTGGAATTCCCTCCCGTTCTATCTCTCTGGCGAACGTTGCACCGCAACGTGTGCCGGTGCCTCATGTACCGACAAGCAGGGCGGCCAGAACACCGCATCTCTTCAGATCCCGGGCGATTTCCTCTCCCATGCGAGTGGCATTAGCTAGGGTCGTGGAATTGCCGGTGGTAACGTAATAATTCGGATGTAGCCGACCCACGACCCCATCTTTCTCCAGTGCGCGAAGAGCATCTAAAGGCAGCAGGCGATTGGGATCTTCGTTGGTCATGGTGGTATTGAAACCGCCGTGTACCACCTCAAACCGGCCCGGAGGGAATGAAGAAAGCCCTCCTAAAGGATAGGCATACCACTTCGTGGCCGCATGGGAGGGCAGATGATCCGAATTGCCGGATGGCACCAATCCCCCTTCGCTTACCAGGGCGATGGTGATCTCGGCAAGGTCCTCTACAGGTGAAGCCGGAGGCACCTTCTCCTGTCCGAGGGGTACCTCGGTTGCCGTCTTCCCGACCAGCTTCTCGAGCAACGCTTTCACCGCCCTCTCCGAAGCCCACCGTTCGTGTAGCCGGTTTTTGCGGATGCCTCGGGGCAGGTATCCCTCTTCCTCGGGTGGGCCAATCTCCTCGCCTAAGGCGATTCGTTCCGCCAGCCTGGCGACCTTGGGCAGTACCTCCCGCATCTCGGTGACCTTGGCTCCGGTCGGCAGGATGTACGCCGCTCCCTTAGCCGCCGCTACTCCGGGACTCTCCGCTTCCATGGCACATACAGACGGTATGCCTATCTCGGCGGCAGCTCTGGCCAATGCAGCGCAGGCAATGCCATAGCGCCCGGAGGCAAAGGAAGGGCCGCAGATCAGGACGTCCGGCGGCTGTTCTTTCAAGAAATCCACTAGCTCAGTGAGCGCTTCCCGGGTATGTTCGTTGAAATAGTTGTCCCCGCAGTATAGAGTAGCCGCTACGTCGAATCCCAGCATTCGCCCGGGGCCTGCGGCACCTGCAATTCTGCCCGGCGGAAGATCTGCGGCCTGCTCTCCCCCCTTCCCTGCAAAAAATTGATTGAGATAGTGGACTACTTTCACCATGTCACCGCCTGCAGGCGAGTATCCCCGAGCTGGGATGCGGCGCCCAGGTAGCAGCAAACCGGAATGGGACCGGAATCGAAAGCCGAGCGGCCCTGTTCCAGTGTTTCTCCACCGAGAACGGTCTTGGGTTTCCAGGCGGCGATCATCTCGTCTTCGTTGCCAGACGAGATCAAGCAGTCCGCCTCCGCCACCTCGTCTGTAAGTCCCCCGTCGCTTTCGGCGATAACCGCCGTAGTCGCGATCCCCAGCCGCTCGCACTCCTGGATGCTGTACATAAGCTCGGTCTGGGAGTTGCCTGACTGGAAGGTGGTAATGACAACCCCGTCTGCACCAAGCTCCTTGATCAGCTCCGCAGCCATGCGAGAGCTGCGCCTTTTTTCCTCTGTAGTCTGAAGGTAGGCCCGCGTCAGCACCACACCGCGAAAATTTAGACGAACTCCGTCGGCAGCCAGCAGTTCCCGGACTACACCTCCGGACTGGTAACCAAAGGTTGTGTTGCGCAGGCCGGCGTAGTCGTAGGCGCCATTGGTTACTGCTCCTCCCATGAGCTCCGCAGCAGTAATATACAGGGGATCAGAGCCGTTCAGGCTGCGGCCGTACAGGTAGGTATCGAGCAGGAGCCCTTCGGCGCCGATATGTATCAAGGCGGCGATCCTGGGCAGGTCTGCCAACACGCGACCGGAAGGGGCGTCGCTTTTGGCGGTTGCGATGCGGGAGGTCGGCTTGGCAGCGATCGTGGTTTCGGCGAGATACCGGGCCGCCCTCAGGCAACCACAACGGAAACCTAGATCGGCGTCGGCCAGAGAAGATTTCCCGTTGAGTTCGAAGGTCAGTACGAGATGGATCAGTTGAGCCACAGGGGTGATTTCGGCACCCGGACCTGCCATGTCGAGCAGGGAGTCGACATCCGGCGCTTCGCCCAAACCGGAGAAGTCGTGGCTGGCGCTGAAATCTACCAGGCCGGTCACTGCCAATCCCCCAAGACGATGCTGATACGCCGGAGGAGCGTTGGATCGATTCAGAACACCGGGAAAGGTTAGACCGGGATCTTCAACTTCCGCAGCCGGAAGCACCACATCGGTCACATGGATCAACCGCACCGGCTCCGCGGGACGAACAATGGCAGCGGATACGGAACTCACCCCGGATTCGGAAGCTGCCAGGTCGGCTATCTCCTCGAGGTCGATCGTGAGAATTCCCCCTTCCCAGCGGGTCTTGGTACCCGCATCCGCTGTTTCCACCGGAAACAGCGGCCAATGACTCACAGTGCTCACCTGTCCTCTCCTCTGGATATCTCGCTGCCCTCGAACATCGGCCGCCCCTCTTTGAAAACGTATACCAGGTTTTGCTTCTGTTCCAGGGCGTGTATATCCGATAAGGGATCCCGCCGGATCACGATCATGTCGGCGTACTTTCCTACTTCGATAGATCCGGTCACCTCATCAAGCTCGCAGGCCTGAGCCGCGTGTTTGGTGGCGGCAATGATGGCCTCCATCGGCGTGAACTCCAAGACCTCCACCAGGCATCCCAACTCTCTGCTGCTCGAGATCCCGTACGGGGTAACCGGAGCCGCGTATGAATCCGATCCAGCGATGATTTTCACACCCAGACTGTGAGCCCTTTGATAACCAGCTACGATCGGTTCGGGTAGCTTCTCCATACAATCCGGTTCGGCGAAGTTCACCCCGATCGTTGGACAGAGAAAAATATTCTTGTCTGCCATTTTTTTACAGATTTCAGCATCGAGCTCCTGTCCCTCCTCATTATCGCCATGTTCGATGGAATCCACCCCCAGGTCAACTATTTTCCGTATAGCCTCCATATTCTCAGCATGGCACATCACCCGCAGTCCAAACATATGTGCTTCCTCCACGATGACCGTCATTTCCTCCACGCTGTAATGGCTGTCCCTCATTCTGTCCCTGCTCCAGAAGCCTCCACCGGTAGCCCAAAATTTAATGTGATCCACGTTTTGCCCGATCAGTCTTCTAATCAATTTGCGCAGATCCTCTACCCCATCGCAGGGCTGAGCCCAGGGAAGGCTGGACCGAACCCAATCTTCCGGGATGTCGTAGAGATCCCGGGGAACGGGGTCACCATGGCCGCTGCTCCGACACGGACCCAGACCGCAGGCTCTGATCCGAGGACCTGGGATCGTGCCTTCCGAGATGGCACGGCGCAGATGAAGATCGTACCTCGAACCGGCGCTGCGTACCGTTGTAAAACCGTGCTCAAGAACCGCTCTGACTTCTGCCACTGCGCGGATCGCTTCCATGTAGTTCGACTCGGTGATCCAGTCTATCGGCTGCCATCCGGATACTCCGATAAAGTGGATGTGACAGTCGATCAGACCCGGTAGCAGAAACAGCCCGGTAAGGTCAAGCGTTTGAACTCCTTCTCTCAACCGGATCACCTTCCTTTCCGCTACTTCGATAATCCTGGCGTTTTTGACGACCACCGCGCTGTCTTTCAACGGAGGTCCGCCGCTTCCGTCGATAAGTGTTGCCCCGAGAAGGGCATATTCATCACTTGAGGTCATCATTTTGCCTGTCAATGGATATTCTGATGTTCACCTAACTCCACCTATGTACCCGCTGAGGTCTCAAAGCGCGACAGGATCCGGTCGAGGCTCTCCACGCCTGCCGTGCAGGGAATCAGCCTGTCGCCCCGACGCAGAGCAATGTGCGCCCGTCCCCACAGACAATAGTTAAAGGACTGCTCGGCAAAACCGGTCGCATCAAGAAAAGCCAGAACGTCTCCTTCCCTTACTTCTTCCAAACGTCTCAAGTGATCAAGGGTAAAGCTATCCCCTGTCTCACAACAGTTGCCGTCGACGGAGTATTCCTTGAGCCGTCCATACGGATGGGAGACATTTACGATCTCATGCCATTCCCCGTAGAGTCGAACCGCTGGAAAGCTGCCCATTCCGGCATCCACATATACATGCTCCACACCATTCTTCTCTTCAACTGCGTTCACCTTCGCCAGCAATACTCCGGCATCCAGTACCAAGCTGTCACCGGGCTCCAGCATCAGCACCTCCGGTTTGATGCCGGTCTCTCGAAAGCACTCACATATGACGGAGATGTACTTCTTCCAACTGAAGCATTCCTGATCTGCCCGCCCGCGGACACCAGGGCCTCCTCCCACATCGATACGCTGAACAGTTCCGAACCGTTCACTCAGCCTGCCGTAGAACTGGCTTAATTTTCTTAAGGCTCGCCGGAAGGCGTATTCCGGATCGAGCCAACCTGATCCGATATGAAAATGAAGCGTGTCCACCGACAGGGCATTGCCATGAAGGTAGTCAACGATCTTCAAGGCCACTTCTTCTGTTACCCCAAACTTGACAGGCACTCCCTGAGGGCTGCGAACACCTCCTGTCACGGAGTAGGGATCCCCGCCAGCACCAACCCCGGGATTCAGCCGGATTGAGAGTTTTGGTGCAGGTGCGTCGTTTTTTTGCCTGATTCGTACCAACGTTCGTGCCTGGGCGAAGGAATCGATATTGATACGCACTCCCGTATTCAGCAGCTCCTGCAGATTCTGCTCCGAGAGGGATGGGCTGGTGTGGATGATCTTCTCAGGCGGCACACCGAGCCGCAATCCCAACCGGACCTCATTGGGAGAGGCTGCGTCGATACCACAACCCTGGTCGAAGATCAATTGGAGCACCTGGGGGATGTGGCACTCCTTCATGGCGAAGTGAATCTCCGCACTTCCGGGGTATTGAGAGCAGAAGGCTTTCCGGACCAACTGTATTTTTTCGACGACACGGTCTGCGTTTATCAGGTACATCGGGGTTGGGTTGGAACGGGCAATCGCCTCCAGGTCGTCTGGAAAATCCCTTATAAAAACCTTGTCCCGGCCGGAGCGGTCCTCTCTAATCTCAAAACCCTTAAATAACCACCAATACGGTCTCATGCTATTTTCGCTTTCCTACTAGAGCTCCCGGTCTGCTCGCTCCATGATTTCATCCAGCGCCCGGATCGTTGTTTCGGACAGAGGATTTTGCTGAGGCGATTCAAGGATTTTCTCGACCCTTTCTCTTGCTCGTTTGTAGGGGTCCGGCATTCCCAGCTGAAGCCAGCTTTCGTAGGTATGGCGGTCCAACAGCTCAGAGGTCAAGAATTCATCACTGCGGCAGGCTTTTACCGTGCTGTCGGTCAAGAGGAAATTGCCGCCGGGTCCCACCTCCTTGATATCGCGGAAATAGTTCTTCGCTTCGGCAAAATCCAGCCCTTGCCTCAACCGCTCGCAAAGGCGGCCAATCTCGTGATCGACAACGATTTGCTCGAGGGATAGCACCTGACTGCATTCCAGAGCGCCGATACCCTGAACCACGTCTACCCCGGAAAGAACAAGAGGCATCGTAGTCAGAAGCTTCTCCAAAACCGCTTGGGGCCCATGATGCTTGGCGTCGGTTAGGCAGCCGGCCTGGGTGTTGGGGAGTTGGTAGAAACGGGCCATTTCTCCCAAGGCAGCGGTCTGCAGCACCATTTCCGGTGCACCTTCCAAAAACTCCCCGGTGCTGAAATCGAAGGACCCCGAAGCATTTCCATATATCAGCGGCGTTCCCGGCCGCGCAGTCTGAAAAAGTACAAGGCAGGACAGAGATTCGGCGTTGGCCAGAGCAATATTCGAACGAAGACTGGCCGGCCCCGTTGAACCGGCCGCGGGCATGGGGAAAATGAGAATGGGCACCTCGTATTCGCACAGTTTCAAATAAGCTTCGCTCATCTGTCCATCGTGAACCAGAGGCGCAACCGGGCAGTAGACCACGGAGAAGGGTTTTCGCCGGCGAAGCAGCGCCTCACTTCCAGTCACGGCAATGCAAGCCTCAATGAAATACGGCACTTCCTCGGGTCGGAATATCTCATCCTGCAGATGCTTGGAGGTGTATTTAAGCGAGGTAATAAAGCGACGGACCAGGGCAGAGTTTTGGGGGAGATCGTGAACCACCACGGGTGGCCAAACCACTGTTCCCATCTCCATTTCTTCGAACACTCTCAGGCCCCTCTCAAGGTCCTCGGTTCTTCCGTAACGCCGCTCACCGCTGTAGAAATCCAGAGCATAGGTCACACCACCATCCAGGTTATAACTAGGGCAGGATGCGGGCAGAGTCAGGTCGTAGGCGGGATCACGGGCTCCAAGCGCGAATGACCTGGGGGCTGTTTCCAGCGCCCTCTCAACCATGGTAACGGGGATTTTGGCGATTTGGCGCTTCGGATCTACACCTGCGCCGTGGTCGGCCAGGAGATCCAGCGCCCGCGGGCTAACCAGCCTGACACCCACCTCCTCCAGAATGCGGACGCTTTCCCCGTGAATCTTCTGTTTTTCCTCTTCGCTAAGAATAGTGATCCGTACCTGCAAGCTGATCCTCCGCGTTTACTCCTCCGGCCCCGAACAGAATCCACCAATCGAGGTATATCTTAAAAAGCATTGTCTAACCTGTTAGCTGTAGCCGCACCAGCGTAATATCAGCAGTGTCATGATTTTAGTCAGATGTACGAGCTCGTCGATCTCGATGTGCTCGTCGTTCATGTGAGCTGTGCTGCCGTGCGGTCCAATGGAGATCGTGGGAACTTTTGCGTAGTTGATCAGGTGAACCGCATCAGTCAGCCCACCGGAACCGGTCAACTCGACTGGTGTACCCAGTTCTTCCAAGATTTCAGCCGCCGTGGATACGATTGCTTCGCCTTCATCTACCTCCGCTCCGTACAACAGGGTATCCGTCTGCTCCAGCTTCGGTGGCCGGGTCTTCATCCAGGGATCGGCGGCAGCGACAGCCTGAATTTTCTCCTCCAGCTCTTTCCACAGATCTGTAGTTCCGGGAATGAAATCCGTCGTAAAATCGATTTCAACCTTTTCCGGGTACATTACAAACCACTCTCCACCATGAATAAGGGTAGGAATCACGATGTCCGGATCGAGATATTTGTGACGTTTATCCGGCCGCAGGCGCCACTCCTCGTTCAACTCTTCAAAAGCTTGAACGACCTTCATCGATTTGGTGATGGCGTTCACCGCGCCCCCCTCACTGAAGTGGGGTTGGGTTCGGTCCGCGTGCCCGGCCCGTCCGAAAACGGTGATTTTGCCGCTGACCCCTCCCCGCAAGGCCAGCTGGATCTTCATATCCGTAGGCTCGGGAATCAAGGCGGCATCCGCCCTGTAGCCTTTCTGGCAACAGGCCAGGGTGCCCATGGTGGAGCCCTCCTCATCCGGTACACTTTGAAATATCAACTCCCCCTTGAGCTCGACCCCCGCTTCATCGATCAACTCAAGGGCGCTGAGCATGGCCGCGATGCCGCCTTTCATGTCAGCGGCGCCCCGGCCGTAAATCCTGCTTTCTTCTCGATCCGCTTGGAAGGGATCGTGGCTCCAAGCGTTCAGCTCCCCCGGAGGCACAACATCGTAGTGCCCGTTAAGCAGAAGAGACCTTCCTCCCTTCCGGGCTTCTCTCCGCCCGACCACGACAGGCATGTTGCTGAGATCTCGGTCCGGATCGACTCCCGAACCCCAAAAAGTCTCCAACTTGGCAGCATCGATTTCCCAGGATTCGACGGCAAAGCCCAGCCCCTCCAGAGTTTTCTGAATGTCCTGCTGATAGCTGCGGTAGGACTGGCCCTCCGCTTTACAGCCCAGACCGGGAGTAGTGGTCGGATATCGGATCAAAGTCTGCAGCTTTTCGATAATCCGTTCCTTTCGGGAGTCAATCGAGCGCATTAACTCTTTTTCTTTTTGCCTCAGCATATCTTCTCTCCAAACGAAGCAGCGGCCGGCGGCGGAATCCTCTCAAAGCGGCAATGAATCGACGGAGCCCGACCTGTCCGCGCTCCGTCTGATGGATGCAAGTGGAATTATCAAAAATAGAATAAGCCCAGGCTGTCTTGACCACAGCCTGGGCAAAATACCCGCAGAGGGATTACTGCCTTGGGCGTACCTTCATATAGCTCCAGGGATTGATCCAGGATGAAACGCCACCCATGAATTCCGGATATCCTTCAAACCGGGTGCTCACCGGATCTATCATGTTGGTCCTGAACATCCAGCCCTTGGGCAGATCTCTGATCAGGATTTCCTGAAGCTCCCAAATCATGGCTTTCCGCTTCTCATTATCCAGCTCGGTGCGCATCTCGTCGATCAACGCATCTACCTCGGGATTTTGATACCAGGAGGTGTTCCAGCCCTGGCCACCGCCCTCGTAGCTCTGGAAGTAATCCCAGATCCAGTCAAAGTTGATGCCCGCGTCGAACTCGCTCCAGGACAGGTCGAAGAAATCATCCTCCGGCTTGTAGTTGTAGTCGTAGAAGGTGTTGATATCCACGGTTTTGATTTCCACCTCAACCCCGACGTCGGCGAGGTTCTCCTTGGCAACCGTAGAGGCCTTGATGGTGTCTATCCAGCCCGAGGCCACCATCATCACCAGCTGTACATCCTTGCCATTGGCCGGATCGTTGACGATGCCGTTTCCGTCGGTATCGACGAATCCCGATTTTTGCAGATACTCCTTGGCCTTGGCTGGATTGTAGTCGAACTGGTAGAGACTATCGTTGTGGTATTCAAGCTCCGGGTAGATCATCGAGTCGATCGGAACTCCCACGCCCAGGTAGACCAGATCGATAATCCGCTGTCGGTCGATGGCGTGCATAACCGCATAGCGGAAGTTCCGGTCTCTGACCGCGGTTTTCTGGTGCAGGTTGAAGTTCATCGGCCACATCGCCAGACCCGGATTTTCGATGATCTCCACATTCGGGGATTTTTCGAGGTCATCCTTCACCAGAATCGACGCCCCGTAGTAGCCGATCATGTCGATTTCCCCTGCCTTCATGGCCATGTATACGGCGTCCTTACTGCCATAGGTCTTGAAGACGATTTCATCTACGTGCGGTTTCTCTCCGTAGTAATCCTCGTTCTTCAGCAGCCACATGGATTCGCTAGATTTGAACTCTTTCATCTTGAAAGGACCGATGCCGATTGCCTTATCGTTGGCGAATCCAAACATATCATCCTTCCAGGATTCGAAGATGTGTTTGGGCAGGATAGGGATCCAGAAAACCGGGGGATAATCTCCGCCCACCGCTTCTTCGAGCACCATCTCGAGGGTGTGATCGTCGATGATGTTGAGCTCTTCGAAATCCGTGTCCGGTCTGTACCAGACCTCCATCGCCTGGATCAGGTATTCCAAAGTGAATTTGACGTCCTCCGCTGTAAAAGGCTCTCCGTCGTGCCACTTGGCGTTATCGACCAGGTGCCAGATCCAGGTCTTGCGGTCCTTGGTTTCCCAACTCTTAGCCAGTCTGGGTACCACCTTGTAATCGGGCCCTGGTCCGATCATCCATAACTGATCGTAGACCAGCTGCCACCAGACCGTACCCATGTCACCGAGTTCCCAGGCTTCATCCACCCGCAAGGTCTCGATAGCCTGTTCGGTGGTCCAGCCTACATTCAGACGCACGCCGGTCCGCGCTGCCTCTTTGGCCCCCCCGGCAAAACCCATTCCCGCCGCAAACACCAGCAGAAGCAGGACCAGAGCCGTTCGCTTCAACATAACCGTGGGTAGTGTTTTTCCCATATGAATCCTCCTTAGAAATGGGATGTATGATAATGTCGATAAAGTATGCATATGTGCTCTATCACGGGGCTATCATCCAAATATCACCGCGAAAATATATATGAACAGCGCAGCATAAATCGGGGATATTAATCACTTTGGTGCTGCAGTCTCACCGCCATGAACACCGAAGGCCTAGGTCAAATGCGGTCGGTGCAATGGCAAGCCCCTTACACCTACATCCGCTATGGCGAGGAATTCCTCCCCGACACAGGCAGCGGCCAGAAACTCGAGATTGGGACCGCAGAAAGCTACGTTTGTCGGGGCGTTCAGGTAAACGGCTTCCCAATCCTCGACCAGGGTCATCACTGTTCCGTCAGGATTGATTCGGTCGATACGGTCAGGTGTGTAGTGGGCCACGTAGCAGTTGCCCTCGATATCGAAGGCCACACCGTCCGGTACCGCGTGGAAAAACTCTGCCATCACCTCGGCAGGGCCCGCCGAGCCGTCAGAAAGAATCGGCACGCGCCAGACTCTGCCTCCCTCGAAGTCTTCGGGGTGCGACTGGGCGACAATGACCGAATCTCCCTTTGCGGAGAGCGTCAGTCCATTCGGGTAGCCGCCAACTTCCGTGGTCCACACCACGGTCTGGCCGCTGGGGGCTACCCGAAAGATCGCGGGATTCTCCGAACCGGTTACGTACATGGTGCCGTCTTCCGCGAATACCGGTGAATTGGGGTCTTTGATCGGCATATCCGCTGTACCCCTCGTGTAGGTCTCTACTTGACCCGTCGCCGGCGTGACGCGCACCACCTCGCCTCGATGCCAGTCGCAGGCGTACACAGCACCACCGGCGTCCACCGCCATGCCGAGCACGCTCCCTCCCGTGTTCGCAACCTCCTCGATCGCGCCCTCGAGGGTTACGGCGTAGATCTGACCGCCCTCCCCGCCACAGTAGATACGCTGGGTAGGCGGATCCCAGCAAAGCGCTTCGGGATGCTGCAGAGGCTGGGCAAGCTTGCGGAAGATTTCCCGGGGGAACAAAGGTTCTGTAGGATAGGTCATAATTCTATGATCGAGGCTCTAAAACAGGGGTGCCCCGTTTCCTCCTTTCAATAAATTCGACTCTTCCCCGCCAGGAACAGGGAACTATTATTATCCTAAACTAGCCGCTCGACGCGTACTTACTCAAGCCCAGCTCTTCCAGAACCTCTGTTTTGGGGCGGGCTGTCTGCAGATCGAATCCCGCCTCTTCGAGGTACTCCCGTACCATCGTGTCAAGATCTATGCCGACCCCCCGGTTTGGTCCCTGGTTAATGGGAGGATTTCCGAGAACTCGCGCCGGAAAGGGATGATTCCTGAAGTCGATGCCTGCCTTCAGGTTGAAGAGATGGCGTAAAACCGCGATTCGCCGGCCGATGGCGTGAAGCTCCTCCATGGCCCAGGACTTCCCATCGGCCGCAGACAAGAATTCCGGCACGAAATGACAATCGAGCATGAAGTAACCGAACAGGCACAGACCGGCGGCGTTCATGACGTGGGTGAGATTCACATTATCGTGATGATACCTTGCCCTGCCCGTGAACTGGTCGTTGCCGAACTCCGGTTGTTCGTAGCCGGCCACCGGATCAGCCGTGGTACCCTGGGTGTGGCGGGCCGGGGTAGGATCGGAGTAGTAGCTCAGCGCATAGCCGACGGAGAAGCGGGGGTCATGACCGGGCAGCGCTTCGTTGCGTACGGCAATCGCGTAGGGACGGGATTGCTCTCCGAAGGCAGCGATGGCCGCTTCGAAGCCTCTGCTCAATACCGCTCCTATCCCCTCGGCCAGACCGATGCTCTCCACCAGTGAGAGGATGGCTTCGCTGTCTCCCCAACGCAGGTCAAGGCCGCCGGTCTGATGCCGATCGATCAGGCCGTTTTGGAAGCATTCCACCGCAAACGAACAGAGAGCACCGCAGCCGATCGTATCCATGCCGTAGCGATTGCAGAGATCGTTGATCCTGATCAATGATTCGACATTGTTGTTCAGCAAGTTGGATCCGAACATGACCATGGTTTCGTATTCCACCTTGTGGACTTCCGCTTTTGTTTTGTAGGGTCCCGATTCGACTCGCAGCAGTCCGCCGCAGCCCACCGGGCAGTCGCTGCAGGCGTAGCGCTTGAGCTGGTACTTCAAGATGCCTTCCGCATCCACTCGATTGGCCTCCGGCAGATCCTCAACAGATCCGGCCCAGTTCTTCACCGGAGCATCCCCCAGTTGCAGTGATGCTTCGTAGAAGCTGGGAGTCCCGTATCGCGACAGATCCGCAGGGAAATCATCTTTTAAGATTCCCCGGTGCTTCTTTCGAAGGGCTTTCATGCCCCCCGGATCCGATAGAACAATCGGCTGTGTTCCTTTGAGCACCACGGCCTTCAACTTCTTCGAACCCATCACCGCACCTATTCCGGACCGGGCGGCAAAGCGCCCTTTATCCGTCGAGATCCCCGCAATCATCGACATCTTCTCTCCTGCCGGCCCGATGCAGGCTACTTCGCAGTCTTCGCCGTGCAGGCGCTTCAACAGATCTTCGGTTTCATAGCAGTCCTTGCCCCATAGCCGGTCCGCACTTTTGAGCCGGGCTTGACCGTCATCTACCAGCAAGTAAACCGGAGCCGAGGCTACACCGTTAATCAGAAGAACATCGAAACCTGCCTGTTTCATCTTCTTGCCGAAATACCCGCCGCAATTGGCGTCACCGAAGCCTTTCGTGGAAGGAGATTTTGAAAACACCATGTAGCGGGATGCGATAAATGCTCCTGTTCCGGTTAGATAGCCGGTGGCAAATCCCAGAATGTTTTCAGGCCCAAGAGGATCGGTTCCAGGATCCATGCGATCCATGAGCAGGGCGACTCCAAGTCCATAACCCCCAAGGTAGTTCCTATACGCTTCCTCGGGCAACTTCTCTTTCCGAAGCGTCCGTTCACTCAAGTTCACATTCAACAGATTCCCGCTGACCGCATACATCCTTGTCCTCCCTCTGCTGCAGAGTGTTCGCCGCGAGCCCTATGGTATGATAGGAACCGTCGGAAAACAAGGTTTTGCGACAAATCTATTTTACAGTGAAAATTCCCTGCCCCCTTGCACCAGTCTCCCCGATGGCTCATTATGATCTGCACTGGATTCCATAGTGAAGTATCCTCTTACCGCTTTCAGGCTAAGTCCCGATGAGACTCGTCTATTTTACAGGAACCTGCTCAAGTTGGCGGTTCCCATGGCGCTGCAGAGCCTCCTGATGTTTTCCCTCAATATGATCGATACGTTAATGATCGGGCAGTTGGGGGAAACGGAAATCGCTTCAGTCGCTTTGGGGAATCAGGTCTTCTTTGTGCTGCTGCTCTTTTTTTACGGAATCACCACCGGTACCGCCGTGTTCACAGCCCAGTACTGGGGGAAAAAAGACATAGCGGGGATACGGCGAGCCATAGGATTGTGTGTCATCACCGCCGCCAGCGGAGCGCTCCTGGTCACCCTGCTGTCGTTTTTGAGACCCGGATGGATTTTAGCCGTATTTTCGAAGGATACAAGGGTCGTCGATCTAGGGAGCGAGTACCTGAGAATCGTCTGTCTGAGTTACGTCCTGTCCGCGGTCAGCATGTCCTTCGCCATGGTGCTCCGCAGCGTGGAGAGGCCGAAGCTTCCCCTTCTGGTCACATTCATCTCGCTGGTGTTGAACACGGCTCTGAATTACCTGCTCATATTCGGTAAACTGGGTTTCCCCGCGTTGGGTGTTAAAGGCGCGGCTATCGCCACCGCCGTCTCTAGATTTGTTGAATTTACGGTACTGCTGGCCATCGTGTATCGAAGGAAAACGCCGCTGGCAGGCCGCTTGGGGGAGTTCCTCGACATCTCTGCGGCGTTTGCCCGCCAGTACTTCAGGATCACCATTCCCGTGGTGCTTAACGAGGTGGGTTGGGCATTAGGTTTCACCATGTACAAGGTGGTCTTTGCCCGCATGGGAACCGAGGTTATCGCGGCTGTCAACATCGCGGAAAACGTGACCAACCTCCTGCTCGTGGTGTTCCACGGCACCAGCAATGCCTGCGCCGTTATGATCGGGAACCTGCTGGGAGCTGGTGAAGAAAAAAAAGCCTACAACTACGCCGTCAGATTTTCTATTATAGGCCCTCTCCTGGGTGTCGTCGTTGGATTCGCTCTTATTGCTATCTCCGGTTGGGTGCCGCTTCTGTTCCGGGTCTCTCAATCAGTGCGGGATACAACCCGCACAATCCTGATTCTACACGCCCTGTTTACCCCCTTCGATGTGTTCAACTGGCAGCTGATCGTGGGTATCCTGAGAAGCGGCGGCGATACCCGCTTTAGCATGTTGATGGAAATAGGTACCATGTGGGGCTTTGGTGTGCCCCTCGCCTTTGTTGCCGGTCTGGTATTGCACCAACCGGTAGCAGTGGTGTTTTTCCTTGTTCGGTCGGAGGAGATTGTCAAGTTCGCCGTCGGCATCTTCCGGCTGCTGTCAAAAAAGTGGATTCGCAACCTGACTGAAGAAGGCTGAAATACCCGTGTTTAACTTGGTTCAGACCGGGAAAGACGGCTCCTGTTGCAGAGTGAATCCTCTTTTCTCGTACTCCTTGAGCACCGCGGCCGCGGAGATATCGGTTGTTTGAATAATGAAGGCCCCCTTGTCCCTGATTTCCCCTCGAGCCAGCATTTGAAGCGCAATCGAACACGTCACTCCCACGAACGACCCATATTCCATAGACGCGGTCACCGGCTTGCCCTCAAAAAATGGAAAAGGCGGAATACAATGGTATACGATTCTCCTCCCGATTCCGCTCTTGGAACCTATGACCTCGGTTGAGAGGATGTCCCGGGGGACGAATCCCAACTCCTGGGCGATTACGTTGGAATCTTCCCATTTCTCTTCGGCATGGCGTTCTATATGCTTCATGACTACCTCATACGGAGAAACTTTGACTCCTTGAAGCTCTATCGGCTCCGCCTCGAAGATACCATTTTCCACGAGAACCATCGCCAATCTGGTCCACTGTGGATGGAAGGCCCCTCTCACGACGACTCTCTTTGCTCCCTTCTGTCGAACAATTGGAATCAAAGGAATCACCGGTTCCTTGTGCTCCAGCATGTAGGTGAGCTGTCTGCCGATCGGCTGCGGGAAATCCCATTCCTTCAACAGGGCAAAGGGAGGTAACCCTCTGATGTATTCTCCTCGTTCCCAGTAAATCCTGTCCCTGGAGCGGGGATCGAATTGTACGATGGCAGCATCCACCAGACCCGGGGAAGCCTGAGTCACCGGTCTCCAAAGGGACCAATACTCATTGATCTCCTCCACTTCGTCCAATTGCTCGCAGCCCAGTATGGCCATGAGGCTGGTAATGGTGCTCCCGCCGTTGTCCAAAAGCACGGCACAACCCGAATCTTCGAGGGCCGCAGAGTAGTGGGACAGTGTTGCACCAGTTTTCTCGATGACTGAAGAATCGTAGGTTCTCTTAGCACTTTCCTCGATTCCGATATCGTTGAAGCTGACACCGCTTACACCCACTTCTGCCACAGCATCCATAAAGTTGAAGATAAATTGATCGGGCAAACCATCAAGGACATAGTCAGCTCCCCTTATGACCTTAACAATTTCGTTTTTCCTGGCAGCATCCAAAGGGACAAAGGAAAATCTCTTGTCCCCGTCCATCAAAGCCATTATTCTCCTGGCTTTCGCCTCATCTGCGTCTGCGATAACCATGTCACTGAAGGTACTCGTTTTATACAGATCGTACAGCGCGGAGGAAGCCATGGCACCGGCACCGCCCAAACACACCAGCTTCATACTATTTCTCCTTGTATCACCTCTCATCAATCCCGAGGATCATCACTCCAGCTTATTCTGCTCAACCGCTGCAGGTAATGATCCTCATCCTTGTTCTTGCCTTGAAGTAAGGAATAGTCGTGCATCCCAAGTTGGATAGTCACTCTATCATCCAGCTCCCGATCTTCAACGAGTGTCGAAGGTAGCTGCCTGCTCGTTTCATTTCCGACAAAAAGATCATTAATCACGGCTCCCTGGCTCTGAGCAGGAGGAGGGATCGATAGAAGTTGACAAATCGTGGGAACAATTTGGTTCATCTTGATATAGCCCAGTTGATCGGGATCCCGGCTATAACCCTTTTTGATGTCCGGACCGTGGATCACAAACATTGCAAGGTGGGAGGATACCTCGGTCTGGTATGTAGGCAGCTGTGTTCCGTGAGCAGAATTGGTAACACCGCTGTTTGGGAAAATCCATTCCTGGCACTGAGGCGCCGAGGAGCTTATCAAGAAGGAAACTGTATATTCGGGTTCCAAAACGAAAACGATATCTCCGACATTTTCTCCCCAACAGCCCAGCAAGAACGCATCTCTCTTTTTCAACGCAATCGCGATGGGGGTTTTACCCGTATACGGATCCACCCATGTGCGCAGGTCACGCAACAGCTTATCCTCAACTCGTTTTTTCGTTTCCCCTTCGGCGTTGATGTAAATGCTGAAATCAATGCGTGTACCGCCTTTCAGATAGGCCTTGGTCCGATCCCAGTCGATATTCTTGTCCCAATCCTGATCCAGCGCAGACAGAGGAAGAGATCTGTCCCTGCGCACCAGATATCTTTTATCCTCCAAAAATTTTTCCAGGTAGAGCTGCCTGCTGACAGGAAGATTGCCGTGATCGGAAATCAAAATCAGATAATCCTGATCCGAAAGGTTCGCCAAGATGCATTGCATGTACCGGTCTATGATTCCGTAAGACTTTCGAATGACCTGCCAATGAATTTCAGCATCCTTCGGTTCATATCCGGACCAACAGGGATCTATGTGGGCAAGGTGGTGGTGATTGACATCGTCCAGGAAGTGCCAATGAGAGTAAAACAGTGAAACTCCCTTCTGTTCCGCCAAGTAGGCGGCGGCTCGGGCGAACCACTGGGCCTGGTATTCCGCTTCCTCCAGACAGGTGTCGTAGCCGGTCCAGCCCAAGATATAGGAATATTCGGAAACATGCTCCTGGTAGGGCCCGATTTCGTCAATCAATTCCTTCCCTATCTCATCTGGGTAGCTAAATCCTTGGACAGGCATGATTTGAGACCGGTATAGTCGAAATCTGCTGGCATCAGGGGAAAGCTCTACCAGTTTGAACCGGACGGAGCCTGCACATTTGCGGTTTTCAATAAAAAAGGTTTCGAAAAACCAACCACTCCATTCCCCTACACCGATTTCTGCAACTAAGGACGCCAGATCTCGCTTCCTACAGATAGAGACCCTATCGAACCCATATTCCGAAGAGGCTGTAACCAACAGATACAATCGCTTTTCTTTTCCCTTGAATTTGGGGATAACGACAAGCTCCGCTTCCAGCGCCGCTGCAGAATCTTTACTATGGTTTTTCCAAGCCCTTGCCTCTGTCAGCTCTACCTGCTCCGCACCGGGGAGATCGAGGTTTGTGTAGCATTTACTCGGTGTTATTTCAAACCGGCTTTCTCCGTAGCCCGGCGCACCATCTCCGTCCACGACGATCCCTTTTTTCACCCTGGGCGGCATCGCGGCGGGGAAATGAATCGTTGCGCTCTTCAATCCGGCACGTTCAGCGACTTCCCAAATGGTCTCCGCTTTCACGCTGTAGGAATGAAACGACGGCAGCTGTTGTCCCGTAGGCATGGCTACCTGCCAACCGAACACGCCATGAGTCCCCGTATCGGCGCCAGTGGCTATGGTTGCCCAATTCGTCGGTGTCCAAGCCGGAAAGGATGGAACCACCTGGTTCGCAGCTCCCTCTTCAAGCAGTCGCTTCAGGGAGGGAAATCCTCCCTCTTCCACAAGTTTACGCGTCAGGGGAAGAATCGCCTGATCTATGCCGATCACAAAGATTTTCATGGAGCAATCCTGTTAGTGTTTCGATCCTGCCATCGAGAGATACGACAGTCTCACCGCGCCTCGAAGGTCAAGAAAGCGTCAGCCTCGATCCGCTCCCAATCCATCTCGATGCCCAAGCCCGGAGCAGTGGGAGCATGGGCATGGCCTTGTGCGTCGACGAATATGGGTGATTTCGCCGCGTAGTTAAAGTGTTCGACGGGGACGGGCTGCTCAAAGTAACTGCAGTTCCCGTAGGCCAGCATGAGATGCAGGTTCGCAGCCTGACTCAACGGGTAGCCGTAACTCTGAAGCTCCGTACTCAGGCCGTTGGCCTCGGCCAGAGCCATTACCTTGCTGGCTGCAGTGATACCGCCGACCACACAGGGATCTGTTCGCACTGCACTCCAGCAACCCATCTCGATAGCTTCCCGGATGGCAGGCAGATCCGTAATGACATTGCCGGAACATAGGATGGGTACCGTAGTCCGAGCCCGCAGCCGTTGGTAACCTTCCAAGTCTTGGTCGGGAAGAGGGGCTTCCAGCCAGGCATATTCCAACCTGGACAACTCATCGGCCATGATCAGTGCCCGCTCCAAATCGTATTTCTCCTCCAAATCGAGCATGAAGCGAATGGATCGGCTCCCGAACTGATCGTCGACGGCCTGAACCACGGCCAGGTCCCAGTCCAATTCCCCCCGGGTGTGGAACTTGACCGCCGTATAGCCAAGGTCTAGCACCTTTTCAACGTAATCCACATAGTCCTTCGGATCATCAAACACCGGAGAGCTGGCATAGCTCGGGATCTTGGCTCTGCTGCCGCCCAGCATTTGGTATAGGGGAAAACCGGCTCCCTGAGCTACCAGGTCCCAGAGGGCTATATCGATCAGAGAGGGACCGTAGGGCTGCGCTACGGTTTGCACTCCCAGAAGCTCCCGGAAAATCGCATTACGCTCCAGAGCCGATCTGCCGATGAGGCGATCGATCAGGGGCTGCAGGGCTTCGGCCAAAGTGCTGTCAAAAGCGCCGATTCCTTCGCTGTCGATCCCGCCCGCACCTTCCAGACCACCGCTCGCCGTTATGCGTACGATCGTGTAGGTCATGAATCTATCCGCGATCTCTCCGCTGAAACGAAAGCGGGGAGTCAGCGACGGCCCGACGGCGTACACCCGGACTGCTTTGATATCGAGTTCGTGCATCAAGTTTCGCCGATCAGGAACTCTTCCGAATGGATTTGCTGCAATAGCCCTACAAAAACTTCAGCACAGCCCAGTATATCTCTCACGTCAATATGCTCTCTCTTTCCGTGGGCATCCTGAAGCCGTCCTGGTCCGAACACGACGGCCTCAGAACCGCCGTACTCGATCAGGTTATGCATGTCGGTCCAGCTGGGACTTGCCAGGATTTTTGCCGGACGTCCAGTGGTACCCTGAATCGCTTTTTGCAGCGCAGACACCAGCCGTGAGTCCATTGAGATTCCCAACGGTTCGGAACATTCCATCTGCCCGGGGATTCCCGTCTCCACCAAATCGACCTCGGCTCCGTAGCGCTCACCTATGTTGCATATATCCGAGAAGACCTGCTGCACCGAAATCCCCCGCCCCAGGCGGGCTACAACGTAGAGCTCGGCCCGGTCCGGGATTGCGTTCAGCTCCGCGCTACCGCTGTGGAAAGCAATGACATTGGCGGCGGAGCGTCCGATCAAAGGATCGATGGGGCTGTCAAAAGAATGGCTTGCCAGGTCGCCTGCGAACCGGGCCGCCTTTAGCAAGGCACTATCGCCCTCCTCGAAACGTCCCGTATGCACGGATTTCCCACGTATTACAACTCGCAAATCCACGTGTCCGGCCTCGGCCACGGCAATCCCGAGATCCGTTCCTTCCAAGACGATTGCATAAGCGGGCTGAAATGCCTTGGCCAGGGCCAGAGAACCCGTTCCATTCACCTCTTCATCGATGGTCAGTCCCACCGCTACCGGCAACTCCTCCAGGTGAACTCCGGTCTTGCGCGCCAGCATCAGGGCCAGCAGGCAGGCGACGATTCCCCCCTTGTCATCTACCGCGCCCAAGCCCCAAACGGAGTTCCCTCGAACCCGGGCTGCTGTCGCTCTTTCCCACGCTGGCTCCACCGTATCCACGTGGGCGACGAAGATCAGGCAAGGGGCGCTGCAGTTTCCAATCAACAGATTCCACTGTGAAGAAGAAACGGCGCTGCGGCGCACCGGCAGATCCAGCTCCCGTGCTCGCTTCTCCAGGTAGGTCAGAATCTGCTGCTCTTTTCCGGAAACAGACGGGATTTCTATGAGTTTGGTCAACTCTTCTCGAGCCCAGGTCAATATCTCTGCAGAGCGCAAATATGCCTGTCCATTTCTCGGCTCTAGATCAAGATCTCAGTCTGCCACATCGGCGGAGTCGGGGTGTTGCCGCCGAGCAGTAGATTCTTCAAGGCGACGGTCTTGGGATCCGCCTCGATATTGTAGTGGCGCAGCAGCTTGGTATTTAGCCGTTCAAAGATTCTGGGTATTTCACTGCGGTTGCCGACCAGGGTACTCGTTATCATCAACAATCGATAGGCCGGCTCGCAGAGAGGATCTTTGACAAGGATTTCTTTTGTTAATCCGAGAGCCGGACGAGACTTTTCACTGTCCAGATGCATTTTGATCAACGTCATGAGCAGTTGGAGATATCTGTTTCGCAGATTTTCCCGTTCGTCCCGAATGTCGTCGTAGTAGAGGTCTTTTTCCAAAAAATCGCCTTTGTATATTTCTTTCGCCTTTAAAAATGCGCTGAGCGCACCCTGTTTGTTCTCCCGCTTCAGCTCGAGTTCCCCCAAATGGACGAGGGCTTCAAAATCGTCTGCGTCGATCGTACAGATATCCAAGTTCAAGCCAATTGTATTCGTGCTGGTCGTGATATACTCCGCCCCTTCGCCGAGTATCTTACGCAGACGATAGGCGATGGTGTTCAGATTGTTTCGGGAGCTTTTCTCCAAGTATCCCGGCCAAAACAGCTGGTAAAGAACCTCCTTTACGAGGCCGTGCTTTCGATGGACGATAAGCAGTTTCAGCAGGTCCATGACCTTCTTGTGCCTGGCCAGCGTGGAAGAGGGAATCTCTTTTCCATTCAACACGATTCGAAAGCTGCCCAATGTGTAGAGGTATAGCCCCGATACACTCTGGTTGATGATTTGGGAGGCAGTCATGTGCTTCAGGCGGGGGAAATCCTGAAAGGCTCCGATATTGCCGGCGATGGCGATATTATGCAACAGCGCAGGGTTGCATACATCCAGATTACGGTAATCCTTTTCGTCCAGAATCGACTCCATCTTCCGAAAGTAGGATTTGCTCTTCTCGGGCTTGTCGATTTTATGGTGGATATATCCGAGAAGCGCAAAGGCCGTTGCATTCGGGTAGGGATACTTCTGCTCCGGGGCTTCTTTGACAAGCCTGTTCAGAATTTCAACAGCAAGTTTGTATTTCTCGAAGTATATCAGGATTTCGGCCAGTGCAAGATAGCTGTAAGGAAAGTCCGGAATCAGGAGCTTCTGATTTTCCGGGTCCATGAGCCGCATGCAGTAAAACTCGGCGCGGCTTCTGTCGTTTTTACAGTAGGCCAGCAGCATATCTAAGAGGTAGAAGGACAGATAGCGGACGTAGAGATTCTCACCGATATTTTCTTCCCGCACGGATTCGAGCAGGGTCTCGGCTTTGTCCAGTTCCGGAATGTAGAGGGAATAGAACACCTGATTCAGTCTGAGGTATTTTGAAAAGGAAAATTCGGGAAAGGCCTTTGCCAGACCCTGTTCCGCCTGATCCAGCGCCTGGCTAAGCTCACCGCTATAGAAATAACTATCACCGAGGTAGAAACGCAGTAATGGCTCGTACTGACGAAAGGAAGGGTTTTTATCGATCAGCTGTTCTGTTTTTTTCAGTATTTCGGCGGACCGTTTAAACTCTCCTCTGTCGATATAGATCTTAGCCAGGACGAACCGGGAAAAAATTAACACCTCATTGTTTTGGATCTTGTAAGCGGTCTCCTCGGCGCGCAGGGCGATTTCGAGGGCATCGTCCAAATCGGGTTTCGTCCACCAGCGCCCGAAAGAAATGAGGGCTTCGAGAGTCAAACGTGTCTCCAGGCGGAGCTTTGATCCGAAGTTGTCGAGAAACGACTGGGCCGTTTTATCCAGCTCTTCGATCGCCTCCCGGTTTCCCTGATAGAAAATGTAATTCACCAGCAGTACCGCATGTATTTTAGCTTCCCGGTTGATATCACCGGATTTGCGGAATATCTCCAGCAGATCCAGTAATGTCTTACGGGACACGAAAGGCTGTACGAGGTTGGTGGTAATGGTATAGTAGTAAAGTAGAAGGGGATTTTGGTTTCTGACCTCCTCGGGAAAACTGACTACCAGCTCGTGTAATTTCCGATACTGACCCGAGTCCAACAGCTCATCCGCCTCTGAGAGAAAGATCTTCTGGGCTTCGGTGAAGCCTCTGCTGAGCAGCAGGTGATGAGTTGCCTCGTCTTCACTTCCGTTATTACGATAAAAATCAGCTGCAGACCGGTGGATTTTCGTCTGTTCGCTCTTCGGGAGGTTTTGAAACAATCCATTCAGATACCGGGAGAAAAGAGGATGGAAGGCGAATTTCTTGTTCGCCATGTCAACCTTTTCGATAAAGAGGTTGCTGTCTTGGAATCCTTCTATGAGCGCTGAACCGGATTTGCCGGTCACGGCGGTAGTAAAATCCGGTGTGAATGTCCCGGCTATTGACAATTTTACCAACGCCTCCTTCTTTTCTGCAGTTAAACCAGTAAAAACCTCTTCTTCGAAAAACTGCCTGAGCGAAGGCAGGGTTTTTTCCGAGATAAACTGCTGCACGATCTGTGTTTGCAAATCCTTCGCTTTCGATTCCAGAGATTCCGCCAGATGGACCAATCCCGTGCTCCAGCCCTGGGTGAGCTCGTAGATCTCTTCGATTTCGGCAGGAGTGAGATCAATCTTGTAGACACGGGTAAAAAGATCGCTGGCTTCTTCTCTGGTGAAGGCCAATTCGCAATCCCCGATTTCGAGAAACTCTTTCCCAGCGATTATCTGTGAAAGCGTAAGTTTCGGGTATTCCCGGGAGATCAGCACCAGATGAGCCGAGTCCGGGAGTGCCGACATGAGAAGGTTCATCAGATCCCTTGCCCCGGTGTAAGGATTCACCTTATGGAAGTCATCCAATACCAGATAGACCTCTTCGGAAAAATGATCTTCAAGTGATTTTGTGAACCGCGTCAGAGAGTTGAAAAGGGCATTATCCTGATAGGAAGACGTTTCCTCCTTCCGAGCCGCACCCAAAGAATCCTCGAGTCTCTCGAGCAGCAGGAAAGGATCGTGATCCCCTTCGGACAAGGTGTACCAGAGATGCGAGCCGCCTCCCTTTTGAAGGAACTCCGATACAAGAAAAGATTTTCCCTGCCCCGCTCGGCCGTGGATAAGGATCACCTTCCTGTCCAGCCGATCGAGGAGGCAGTCAACCAGTCTGTTCCGGGTTAAGATTTTCTTTAATAAGGGTTTCCTTGATCGATCTATAACAGACAGGCTAGTGTTCATTAATATCCATACGGCAGAGAAAAGTTTATACGAGGGGTTTCCAGCGGTCAAGAACTCAGTGTAGGGTAGCGGGAGCAGAAATTATTCCTATAACATCTGGTTATCAGTGTTGTGAGAGAAACACTTCTTACAAATAAGGTCGTTCACTAAATCCTGTGGGAGAATAAAGCAATGGAAAGCGGACAAAAAAGCAGAGCGATGTTCGAGCGGGCAAAGAGGGTTATGCCTCGTGGAGTAACCTCAAACTTTCGTTATTGGGGAGAAGATAAAACCCTGGTGGTAAAAAAAGCCAAGGGAGCCTATCTCTGGGATCAGGATGACAAAAGGTTTATCGATTACCGGCTAGGATTCGGACCCGTCATCCTTGGCCACGGCAACGAAAAGGTATTGAGTCGCGCCAAAGAGGCTCTTGAAATCGGAAACACCTTCGCCATGACCAGTGAATACGAGATTTCCGTTGCCGAAAAGATTACGAAACTGGCGGGGGTCGACTTGGTTCGCTACGCCAATTCCGGTACTGAGGCCACCATGCATGCCATTAGAGTAGCCCGGGCTTTCACCGGCAGGAACAAGGTGCTGAAGTTCGAAGGCTGTTACCACGGTTTCCACGATTACACCCTCTGGAACTGCTACCCGCCGATTCCCGGTGCCGGATACAGACGATCACCGGTACTGGTAGCACACGGGTCCGGAATACCTCATTTGATCGGTCAGTTGGTCATATCGGTACCGTACAATGACGAGGATCTGCTGGAAAAACGAGTCAAAGAGAATTGGGGGGATATCGCCTGCATCATCGTCGAGCCTCTAATGGGGAATACCGCTTCCATAATGCCCAAGAAAGGATATTTGCAGTTTATCCGTAAACTTTGTGACCAGTACGGTATCATCATGATCATGGATGAAGTGAAAACCGGATTCCGCATCGCCAAGGGGGGAGCCCAGGAATACTTCAAAGTCAAGGCGGATCTGGTAACCTACGCGAAAGCCATGGGCAACGGCTTTCCGGTGGCTGCCTTTTGCGGAAAAAAGGAAATCATGGGTGAAATCGGCCCATTGAAGATACCCCACGGCGGAACCTATACGGGAAACGCGGTATCCACCGCAGCGGCGGACGCTACCTTGGAAGAAATCGCCTCCGGTGCTCTGAAGAAGGTAGACCGGCACGGACAGAAGCTGATGGAAGGAATAAAGAAGATAATCGATCGGCAGGGGGTTCCCGCGATCGTGCACGGCCCTCCCTCCATGTTCGGAATTGTATTTTCGGACAAAGAGGAGATAACGGAGTACCGAGATTGGGCCGCTTCGGATCATGATACCTATGAAAAGGTGATCCAAAAACTACACGACAAGGGGGTCATGCCGGATTTTGATTCCAGAGAACCCTGGTTTATTTCCAGCGCACACTCCGACGGCGATGCGGATGTGGCGCTTCAGGCTTTTGAAGAAGCATTAAAAGAGGTGCTTTGATCATCCGCTCGAAGCTCTCGGAAAAGGAAAAACACCAATAATCAGTCATTGAGGAATCGAATTATGAAGAAAATCTTGGTATTGGGAGCCGGCGCTCAAGGAAGCGTTGTGGTTCGACATCTGGACCGGGAGGCGCCGGTGAAGGAAATCGTCAGTGCCGATTACGATCCGGGGGCGGCCCGCACCCTGGTAAAGGGACTCAAAAAAGCCAAAGCCCTGCAGGTGGATGCCAACAACATCGAAGAGATACTGGCTGCCGCCAGAGGAGCGCAGCTGATCGTGAACGCTCTGCCACCGGAGTTCAA
The DNA here is from genome assembly GCA_020353535.1 of Spirochaetaceae bacterium. Taxonomy (GTDB): domain Bacteria; phylum Spirochaetota; class Spirochaetia; order SZUA-6; family DRHE01; genus JAFGQJ01. Next base: position 3,589,846 of record CP070696.1, read on the forward strand.
TCCCACGGTGATGGAAGCGGCGCTGAAGGTAGGCGCAAACTACCAGGACCTGGCCACCGGGCCGGTGAAAGCCTGCGGCTTCGTGGAATCGGTTACCCGGGAACTGGATCTGAGTGATAAGTTCAAATCCGCCGGTCTGTGCGCTCTGATCTGCGCCGGATCCGCGCCCGGATTGACCAGTGTGGTGGGAAGGCATGGGGCGGACAAACTGGATTCCTGTCAACGGATTGAAATTCTCATGTATGACGCTATTTGGACCAAGCGTTTCATCCCCTTCTGGTGGTCTCCTTCCACCGCCTTCGGCGACATGGCCATGAGACCGACGATTTGGAAGGACGGGAAATTCGTCGAGGTCGAACCGTTCGGCGATCCTGTTATCGAAGATCTTAGAGGAATAGGTCCACGACGAATGGTGTATCACCAGCACGAAGAAGCGATCACCTATCCGTTGTTCATCAAAGGGCTGAAGTATGCAGCCTTGCGCTACGGGGGAGCCAACCTGGAGTACGCCAACAAGCTCTACCTGCACGGACTCCTCGGGATGGAGCCAGTGGACATTAATGGGGCAAAGGTCGTCCCTCTCGATCTGGTCTGCCGTCTGACCCCACCCGCCCCTTCGACACCGCAGGAGATACGCGAGGTGGTGGAGGAGGGCATCGATATCGAAGAAGGGGCACTGGTCGTGCGGATAGAGGGTCTGAAAGACGGTAAAGAGGTCCGTCTGGATAACTATATCAATGCTCCGGGACTGACCGAAGCCTCCAAGAAGTATGGAATGTCCCACGAAACAGCGATAACCGGACAGTGTGCCTTCTTGTTTACGAAGCTGTTCGTACATAATAGAATCGAACACAGGGGAGTCTTCCCTCCGGAGGCACTAGAGCTGGAGACGCGGGAGCACTATCTCCAGGAAGCGGCGAAGCTCGATATCTCTGTGGACGAGATCGTTGAAACCCGTCTAGCCTGAAGGCAGGTAAACTTCAACGGACTAGATATGGCTGCAAGAGGATTTATTAGTTTCGCTATTAGAAAGCTGGTTGCCGCCGCGATTACGATAATCGCAATAACCTGCGTTAACTTCGTCATCTTTCGCATGGCTCCGGGAGATCCGGTGCGGATGATGTTCCGAGATCCAAGGGTCAGTGCGGAGCAGATGCAAAAAGTACGGGAGAAGTTCGGCTTGGACAAGCCTCTGTCCGGCCAGTTTGTTGCTTATGTAAAAGAACTGGCTAAGGGGAATCTGGGCATCTCCTTCTGGCAGAAAAGACCCGTGCTGGAGGTGATCGCCGACAGGATCCCTCAGACACTCATTCTGGTGATTACGGCTTTGGTGATTGCCGTTATTCTGGGCACCCTTTTTGGTGCCATGGCAGGGTGGCGGAGCGGGACACGCTTCGATTCCATTGTTATGAGTGTGTCCCTTGCCCTGTATTCAATACCGACCTTCGCCATGGGTCTTTTAATGCTGTTGGTGTTTTCCTTTCTGCTTTCGGTGTTTCCACTGGGAGGAATTTCTACGCCGGCCTCCGGTTTTACGGGAATCAGGCAAGTTCTCGACATTTTGTGGCACATGGTTTTACCGGCGATTTCGATCGTGTTCTGGTATATCGGCGAATACGTACTGCTCACCCGCAGCTCGATGATCGATGTCCTGGGCAAGGAGTACATAACCACCGCCAGATCCAAAGGCTTGAAAGAGCGGGTGATTCTCAGGGGGCACGCATTGCGCAACGCCCTGTTGCCGGTGGTTACCATGACCGGCGTTAACTTTGCCTTCGCTATTGGCGGTGTCATCGAGGCTGAAACTGTGTTTTCCTGGCCCGGGGTGGGAAGGCTTGTCTATGATGCGGTATTGAAGCGGGACTATCCACTGCTTCAAGGCATCTTCCTCATATTTGCCATCTCCGTTGTTCTACTCAACCTCTTCGTGGATCTGATCTATGGCTACATCGACCCGAGGATCAAGGTCGGGGGAGAGAGGAAGGTGGGATGAAAAAGGCACGACTCAGGCTGGCCAAGGCCAGGGATTTCCTGAAGCTTCTACTCACTCACCGGATGGGACGGGCGGGTCTGATCATCTTTTTAATATTCGCTGTCATGGCCGCATTTGCCCCGTTTCTGCGCACCGTCGATCCGGGAAGAACGGGGAAAGTTGAAAACATCCTGAAACCTCCATCCATGCAATTTTGGCTGGGAACCGATGATCTTGCCCGGGATATCTGGAGCCAGGTGATTTTCGGATCGAGAATGTCATTGATGATCGGTTTTCTGGCAGGCGCTCTATCGATTTTGATCGGTTCCTTTATCGGATTGATAGCTGGCTTTTACGGAGGCAGGCTCGACGAATTGTTAATGCGTTTCGTCGACTTTTTCATGATGCTGCCCGTGCTGCCGTTAATGATCGTCCTGGCAGCCATGCTCGGCCCCAGTGTCTGGAACATCATTCTCGTCGTCAGCATCGTGAATTGGCCGGCCACGGCCCGGGTGGTGCGCTCCCAGGTCCTCTCGCTGAAGGAGAGGGCTTTTGTAGAAGCTTCCCGCTGCATCGGAGCAAGCGATGGTTACCTGATCTTCCGGGAAATCCTTCCCAACGTGGTACCGATCATCTTCGCCCAAGCCGTACTGATGGTAACCTGGGCTATTTACTCCGAGTCGGTATTGAGCTTTCTCGGATTAGGTGATCCGACTACCATTACCTGGGGAATGATGCTTAACTTTGCCTTCGAATCCGGAGCCATGGCCAGAGCCGTCTGGTGGGTGCTCCCGCCGATCGCCTGTATCGTGACCTTGATCCTCGGTTTTACATTTTTCGGCACGGCCATCAGTGACGTGATGAAACCGGGGTACCGGGAGAGCCGGGGTCTGTAGGCCAATTCGCTCGGCGGCGGTGAAAAACAAACGCCGCTGCCGGGATCACAAGGAGTAAATATGAGCCTCGTCCCTGATAAACGTCCCGTTCCTGATATCCGTGTTTCACCGCCCGGTCCCCTCAGCCGGAAGATACTGAACAAACAAAACAAGATATTCTACCCGGGTTTGACTCACGGTCTGGCTCCTTTCATCATAAAACGGAAGTACGGCTTCGCGGTGGAAGATGTGGACGGAAACATCTATCTTGATCTGGTCTCTGCCTCGGGCTCGGTGCCATTGGGCAGCGCCCACCCGGAAATTACCGCAAAAGCAGTCGAGGCTCTTAGGCTATACGGGAACGAGGACAGTCATGCTCTGGCTTGCGAGCTTATGCTGCCCCTGGCAGAAAAACTGATCGAGATAGCCCCCAAGAGCCTGACCCGGGTGGATATCTCCCTCAACGGCACTGAAGCGGTGGAAACCGCTATTCGCTTCATGCGCCGTTTTACCGGGCGCTCTGTTATCATCGGTTTTTTCGGGAGCTATCACGGCGAATCCGGGGCAACTGCAAGCCTAGGGGCGGAAGAGGCTTCGATCAGCAAGGGATTGCGCTCCATCACTCCAGGTTTTATCCATGTTCCCTATCCCAACTCCTACCGTTGTCCCTTCGGTCCGCCTCGCGCGCGAGGGAGCGGTGACAGCACCGTTGACTACATCCGGGATTACCTGCTGTTCCACGCGGTCCACCCCTCGGAAATAGCCGGAGTGATCATCGAGCCGATTCTCGGAGCGGGCGGCTGCGTCACTCCACCTGATTCGTTCTGGCCTGCCCTGGTTGATATCTGCAACGAGCACGACTGGCTGCTCTGCGCCGATGAAGTAAAAACCGGCTTCGGGAGAAGCGGTAAGATGTTCGCGGTGGAGCACTGGGGAGTAGAGCCCGATTTAATGTGTCTCGGCAAAAACCTCGGTGGGGGCGTAATGCCGATCGGCGCGGTTCTGGGTAGTGAAAAGGTGATGGGATCTTTCGATGACGTCTCAACCGGCAGCACCTGGTCCTGGTTACCGGCTGCCTGCGCGGCGGCGATCGAATGCATAGAGGTATTCCAACGGGAACCCATACTGCAGAACGTATTGAAATTGGAACAAGCGGGAAAGCGCGGCCTGAGCAGCCTACCCGAACGCTACGAAATAGTGGGAGACGTGCGCATCAAAGGTTGTTTCATGGGCGTGGAGTTCGTCAAGGACCGCCGCAGCAAGGAACGGGCTCTTGACTTTCAAGAGGAGGTTACCCGGCAGTGTTTCCGGAGGGGCATTTTCGGCGATTCCAGCTCCAGCTCATATAACATCCAACCCTCGTTGATAACGCCAGTCGAGGTTTTTCAGAGGGGTATCCAGCTGTTTGAAGAAGCGATACAGGCTGCCTCGAGTTCTTCCACCGGCTGAACCGTTTGCCGAACTCATCCCGTTGGATTAATGTGGAACTGTCATGATATGCCGTAAATTCGATCCTCATAAGGACATCACGGCAGCCCATCGAATCTGGGAAGAAACCGGCTGGCTCGAACTGGGATCAGAGGAGTCTCTGGAGCTTGCCCTCGAGGCCTGCGGCGTCTGGGCGGCCGAGTTGGCCGGAGAGGTGGAATGTCTGGTCCTGACCGCCCCCGGAACCATGCGCTACCTCCTGCAGGAACTGCCGTTCACCTCGGTCTGCGCCGTTGTAACCGGCAGGGCGGGTCGCAAACAAGGTCTGGCAACCTTCCTGACTGCTCAGGCGGTGGCCGAGGCTGCGCTGGAGGGAGCAAAAGTCGTCGGACTCGGTATGTTCGAGGAAGGATTCTACAACAGGCTTGGCTTCGGAACCGGTTCCTACGAGCATATCATCCGCTTCAGTCCCTCTCGACTCATTACAACCGTCGAATACAGGCCGCCCAAAAGGCTGACCGTCGCGGACTACAAGGAGATACACGCCTGCAGGTTGGAAAGGCTGAAGCAGCACGGATGCTGCAGCATTTTTTCTCCGGAGCTCACCAAGGCCCACATGTTGGAATATAAAAACGGTTTCGGCCTCGGGTATTACGACGGGCCCGAAGGCGATCTGAGCCACCACGCCTGGTTCAGCATCGAAGGCCCGGTGGAAGGCGGGTCCTACCGGGTAGAGTGGCTGAGCTACCAAAACTGGCAGCAGTTCCTCGAGCTTCTATCTGTTATTCAGTCTCTGGGAGACGAAGTAGCAACGATTAGCCTGGTGGAGCCCCCGGGAATCCAGTTCCAAAACTTCGTTCACAAACCGTTCATGGGAAGAAGAATCAGCTTGAGCGGCAATGCTGAATATCAGATCGAGGCCCATGCCAACTGGCAAATGCGGCTGACCGATTTACCAGGATGTCTCGAGAAGACACAACTGAATGGCACTGAAGTTCACTTCAACTGTAAATTAAACGATCCCATCGAAGAATATTTGGACCACAATCAAAAATGGCGGGGAATCGGCGGGGATTATATCCTCACCCTTGGACCCCGGTCCGGAGCAAAGCCCGGCTCAGATCCAAAACTGCCTACGCTGACAGCTTCCGTTGACGCGTTCACCAGGTTGTGGCTCGGAGTTTTATCTGCCTCGGCACTGTCGGCAACACGATGTCTGCACGGGCCCCCGGACCTTCTCTCGAAACTCGACGCCTTCTACCTGCCTGCACCCCACCCGGATTGGGTCATCTAGCCTTTGCTTCGAACTTGAACAGCGAAATCGGCGTGACGGGTACACCTCTATTCCATCCGGAGTTGTTACTGCAACCACCGTACGGGAGATTCAGCCGAGAATCTCCCCTCCGTCCACAACCACCACAGCCCCCGTCATGTAGGAGGATTTATCCCCCGACAGAAAAACTATGACTTCGGCCACCTCCTCCGGTCGGCCGAAGCGGCTCAAAGGGATCTTTTCCATCCAGGTCCTCAATCTATCCGGATTCTCCACAGTAGACTTGTTCATTTCCGTGTCGATCCATCCGGGAGCCACTGCGTTCACACGAATGCCGTGTGGAGCCAATGCGAGGGCCAGGGATTTGGCGAACATATGAACACCCGCCTTGCTGGCATCGTAGGTCGGTGAAGGCAAAAGCGGGTCGGCCATAATCCCGCTGGTCGATCCAATCAAAACGATCGCCCCGCCACCTTGCTCCTTCATCATCCTGGCTGCACCTTGAGAGGTGAGAAACACTCCCCGTAGGTTGGTTTCAATATTCTCATCGAAAACCGCTGCGGGCAGATCTAGAATCGAATATGCTTCGTCGGTTTCGATGCCGGCGTTACAGACACAGATGTCGAGGCGGCCAAAACTGGATCGAATCTCAGTGAAAAGATTGTCCACCTGATCGGTCTTTCCCACGTCGCAGGGAATCCCAAGCACCGGGCTGCCCAGATTCCCCAATTCCCCAACAGCCCTGTCGAGTCGATCCTCTCCGCGTCCGCAGATCACGGTGGCCGCTCCTCTTGTTGCCAGGAGTCTGGCCGTGGCCAAACCTATACCACTACTGCCTCCGGTGACAAGAGCAACCTTGTCTTTGAACTCTGCTTGTTTCTGCATCTGGGTAGCTGATACTACCATGGCATCCGGGGAACCACAAGCGAGGTCATCGTATCCAAAAAGCAGGGAAAAGAGATATTATCTGTATAACATCTCGTTGTTAGCGACATATCAGGTGGATCTATTAGCTTCTACGGACGCCATCGCCAAGGCAAAGGCTGTCTCGGAAATAACAATGAAAAAATGGAGACGAGAATGAACATCATGGTATTGGGTGGAGTGGGATGGATCGGCTCTACGCTGACCAAGGTACTCGCCGAACATCCAGAAGTAGATGAGGTGGTCATCGGCGATGTGGATGAAACCAAATCTAAAGAGCTCATTCAAGAAATCGGCGCAAGTAAGGTGAGCTACCGGAAGGTAGATGTCTACGATCACGAAGGCCTGGTCAATGCCATGAAGGGCATGGATTCTGTTGCCAATGCCCTGTGGTACGAGTTTGCCCTCCGGGTCACCAAGGCGGCCATTGATGCCCGCATCCCCCTGACCGACCTGGGGGGTATGCCTGAGCTCACGAAGGAACAGCTGGGCTACAATGAGCAAGCTAAAAAGGCGGGCATCCTGAATATCATCGGCTGCGGGGAAACTCCCGGGATAAGCAATGTTCTGGCCCGCTGGGGAGCGGATAGGGTGGACAGCATCGACTCGATCCACATCCGGGACGGAGAGTGGGGGAAGGATTCTCTGGAATGGCTTCAGTATTCAGTACGCACCTCCATGGACGAAATGACCGAACCGTCGATCATATACAAGGACGGTGAGTACGTGGAGCTACCCCCTCGTTCGGGCAGAGAGCTGTATACCTTCCCAGATCCCATCGGGGAGCAGGAATGTTTCACCGTGCCCTTTGAAGAAGCCGTGACTTTCCCCAAGTATCTGGGTAAACCCGTGAATCTGGTGGAGATGAAAGTCACCGTGTCCAAGCTGCTGATGGACAACTTCGACACCCTGGAGAAGTTCGGTGTTACCAGTCCGGAACCCGTAACCACCCGGGCCGGAGTGACCGTACCGCCGGTGGATGTGCTGATTGCCTGTATTCTCAAGATGAAGATCCCGCCTCGAAAGGAACGGACCCACTCCTGCATCGCCATCGAGATGAAGGGCACGCTGAACGGCGAGAAGATCCAACGCAGCATCTACGGGTTGATGCAGGACTGGAAAGGCAAAGAGGGCAAATGGAAGGTGGATGCAGAAGGGTACAAGACAGCCCTGCCCTGCGCCCTCTCCGCCGTCATGCTGGCCAAGGGAGAGATAGCCCACAAAGGTGTGCTGCCCCCGGAAGCCTGTCTGGATCCGGTTCCATTCCTGGAAGAACTGAAAAAATGGGGCTTGAAGGTAGGAGACAGCGTCAAAAAGATCTGAGAGACCTAGGAATCATACAAGTAGAGCCCACGCGTTTGGCGTTTGCGTGGGCTCTGTCGTTTTAGAACACGACATGTTATTCTCATAACATCAATCTGTTAGCGGTGTGAAATTCTAATTCGTTATAAATGAACGAGTAACCCGGAAGGAGTGCAAAAATGGCCCCAAAATTGATCACCATGCTCACCTACAACGACGAAACAGTCAAAGACGCGCTGGAGGTATTCGATCTGTGCGCCGATCTACCCTGCGAGTTCTGGGGTTTCAAGGATATCGGGCTGCCGGTGGATCAGATGAAACAGCTGGTCAACCGTATGAAAGAGGCCGGCAAGACCACATTTCTGGAGATCGTTTCTCTGACGGAGCATGAATGCCTGGCCGGTGCAAAAGTGGCGGTGGACTGCAAATTCGACCACTTGATGGGAACGGTATTCTACAATTCCGTGTTCGAATTTTTAAAGGACAAACCCATCAAATTCCTGCCTTTCTGCGGCAAGGTCAGCGGCCATCCCAGCATCGTGGAAGGAACCATAGAAGAGGCGATCGAAGATGGAAAGAAAATGGAGAAAATCGGTGTCGACGGTTTCGACCTGCTGGCCTATCGCTACCTGGGAGATCCCGAACAGCTGGCCAAGGAGTTCATAGAGGCCATAAAGTTGCCCGTGGTGGTTGCCGGCAGCATAAACAGCTTTGCCAGGCTGGACAAGATCAAGGAACTCAATCCGTGGGCATTTACCATCGGTTCAGCCTTTTTTGAAAAGAAATTCGTCCCGGACGGTTCGTTCGGAAAGCAGATCGAGTCGGTTCTGGATTATCTGGGGAAGTAAGGATCCAAAATTTAAAACTACTGACAGAGGAGATATCATGTCAAAACCAAAAGTTGCTTTGGTGCCGGTAGCCAATCACTTTGAAAGCGGTGGGGAACGCTGGGAAGATCTTTTCGGCACGGCCCGAAAAGCCTTCGAGCAAAACGGCCTGGAGGTGCTGGCGGCGAAGAAGATGGTTTGGGACGCCGCCGACGCCCTGGAAGTTGTGGATCAGCTTCAAGGCGCAGACCCGGACCTTCTGGTCATTATCCACGTGACCTGGGTTCAGGATACGATCCAGTACCTGTTTGTAAATAATCTCAAGTGTCCCGTGGTCCTGTGGGCCGTTCCCTTTATCGAGACTTTTTCCCTTGGATGCGTTCAACACTTCGCCAGCATTCTCTGGGAGAATTGTATACCCTTCAAGCACGTATACGGGATGCCCCAGGACAAGAAGGTTGTTGCTGAAATCGTCCGCTTCGCCGCCAGTGCGGGGATTGCCGGCAGCCTTAAAAAAGCCCGTATTGCCCTTATCGGACCCCGCCAGACCTGGAGGGTGGCCAACGCCCAGGACATGAGCCGGGAGGAGTGGGATTTCTCCAAAACCTGCGGAGTGACGATCGTTCACATCGAGATGAGCGAGCTGATCAGCACGGCTGAAAACAAGTCCGACGCACAGGCGCAAAAAGTCCTGGAGGAGATGAAGCAAACCAAGCGGCTGGGTACGGTCAAGGTTGACCAGGGCCGTCTGGAATACGCGGCCAAGGTCTACCTGGGTGTCAAAGAGCTTTTTCAAAGGTACGGGCTCAGCGCCGCCGCGGCGGAGTGCTACCCCGAGTTCGGCGGCCTGGTGAACCTGCCCTCCTCCTGGTTGGCCGATGAAGGCCTGGTTCTCGACACCGAAGGAGATATCGGCCATACGGTCCTTCTCTATGCCATGTATCAAATGGGCAAGGAGGGGCCGGCGGCTCTGAGCGAAATAGGCAGTTACGAGAGCAAGGAGAACTGCTTCTACCTCGATCACGAAGGCAGCTCAGCCTACTCCCTGGCAGAGGATCCCACCCAGGTGCACATTCAGGAGGGGGGCGAGGGAACCATGGTCGGATTTCCCTTCAAGCCGCTACCCAAGGTAACAATCAGCGATATCTGCGGAAACAATGGGCTGTACAAGGTGCTGATTATGACCGGATCAACGGAGAAGATCGACAGCAAGGTGTGGGTCGAGGCGGGGAGCAAGCTGCTCATCAAGGTGAAGTTCGAAAAAAAGGTCGAAGAGATCTTTAACCGGATGCTGCAGGAAGGGGTGGACCATCATCTGCTGGTTAAAGAAGGAGACCTGGCCGCTCAGCTTGCGGATCTCTGCGACATTTTGGGGATGAAGAAAGTAATTATATAAAAGGAGTTTTTTTATGGATATCAAGGTTGTACGAAAAAAGGAGGCCCGCAGCTTCATGGAGGGCCCGGAGCACTGCCGGGAGTATCTCAAAACCGACAAGATCACCTTCGGCTCCTCGACCCTGCTTCCCGGTCAGAGGGGAAACATCGACCGGGGACACCCGAAGTCCCATGAAGTGTTCTTCGTGTCCCGGGGCCGAGTGTTGATGTTTGTGGAAGAGCGGGATGAATACTTCGAGCTCGAGGAACAGGACATCATCCTCATGCCGGAAGGAGTTTCCCATACTCTAATCAACGTCGGCACCGAGCCGGCGGTGATCACCTGGAGCCTGGCTCCCTCAGAAGGTTGATCGATACGCACGAATTGGAGCGTGAGCATGGAATACATATTGAGCGTTGATCTGGGAACAACGGCCATAAAAGTAGCCATGGTTGATGCGGAAGGCAGGATGTTGTCAACCTCGACCCAGGAGTACTCCCTGTTGACTCCGACAACTCTGTCCGTTGAGCTTCCCGTGGAGACCTACTGGAAGGCTTTTAAAGCAGGTGTAGCAGGGGTGCTTGAGACCACCAAGGTGGACACCTCGAAGATCAGGGCACTGGGTATTTCCGCCCAGGGGGAAACTCTGATCTTCGTGGACAAGCAGGGCAAGCCCCTGCGCAACGCCATCGTCTGGATGGACAACAGGGCTCAGGAAGAGGCGCAGATCCTGAGTAAAGAGTTCCCGCAGGAACAGAGCTACAAGATCACCGGCCAGGTGAGCATCGTACCGACCTGGCCGGCCAGCAAAGTGCTCTGGATCCGGAAGAATGAGCCGGAGCTGTTCGCCAAGACCGCCAAGATCCTGCTGATCGAAGACTACTTCATCTACAGGATGACAGGAAAGTACGTCGCCGAAGGCTCTCTTCTCTGCTCCACCGTGTACTGGGACATCATCAAGAAAGCCTGGTGGAAGGATATGCTGCGCTACTTGAAGGTAGATGATGGGCAGCTTCCGGACATCCGAGAGTCCGGAGAGCCGGTGGGTACCATATTCCCTGAGGTGGCCAAAGAGCTTGGAGTATCAGCGGAAATGGTGGTATGTACCGGTGCCCTCGATCAGGCGGCCGGGACAATCGGGGTGGGTAATATCAAGCCGGGTGTGTTCTCCGAGAACACCGGAGCTGCCCTGGCGATCTGTGCCACTGTGGATCATCCTTTCGTCGACCCGACCGGTCGCATGCCGTGTCACTACCACGCCATCCCTGACACCTACATGGCCCATACCTTCACCACGGGAGGCATGGTGCTGAAGTGGTATCGGGATATGTTCTGCCAGCCGGAGATCCAAGTCGGAAAACTGACGGGCATGGATCCATATGAGGTTTTAAGTATCGAGGCGAGCAAGGTAGCTCCCGGAGCGGACGGTCTGGTGATGCTTCCTCACCTGCAGGGAGCCATGGCTCCGGAGGATAATCCCAAGGCGAAAGGAGTTTTTTACGGAATAACTCTCCGTCATACCAAAGCCCATTTTGCCCGGGCGATTCTGGAGTCCATCGCCAGCATCGTGAAGCGGAATATCGAAGCCGTTGAAGATTTGAAAATCAAGGTCAGCGAGATCCGCTGCCTGGGTGGCGGATCCAAGAGCCCGGTCTGGAACCAGATTAAGGCGGATCTGATTGGGAAGCCCGTAGTTACCATGGAGAGCGAGGAGGCGGCCTGTTTGGGCGCGGCCATAGTTGCCGGAGTCGGTATCGGCATGTTTAAGAGCCTGGAAGATGCCACCTCTAAAATGGTGAAGATCAAGGAACGGTTCCAGCCGAACCTACAGAACGCCGGTGCATACAGCCAATACTTCAAGAAGTACGTGGACCTGTACGATTCGCTGGTCGGCATGTTCGCCAAGGAATGATCAGATCTTCAATCTGATTTGTATTCTCAGGAGGTTTCCATATAATTAGATAGGGAAGTACAACAAAACTTTCAAAGGAGGAACCAAATGAAAGTAAAAGTCTTTCCTAAGCTTGCTGTGTTGTCCTTGGTATTGCTCCTCGCCGCTTTGTTTGGGTTTGCCGGCGGAGCCAAGGAGAAGGAAGCACCGGCAGCAGAAACCCCCTACGGCGGCCGTCTAAACGTGGGCTGGACTACCGAACAGGCCATCGAGACCCTCCAACTGGGCGAAGCCTGGGAGCTGGGAGACATGGGCACGGTTTTCTGGCAGCTGCTCTACGATCAATTATGGATGATCGGCCCACCCCCGGACTACGCGATTACGCCCAGATTGGCCAAGGGCTGGGATACCGAGGACCGGCAGACCTGGACCTATCACCTGGTTGAAAATGCCAGGTGGCACGACGGCAAGCCTGTCACGGCTGATGATGTGATCTTCTCCATGGTAAACATCCCAAAAGCTATGCCGGTATGGGATACTCCCGACACGACCTTTGAATCCATCGAAGCCCTCGACGATCATACCGTGAAATTCACTCTTGAAGAGGTGTTCGGAGGCGAGTATCCCCCAGTATTTTGGATGCCTATCTTTCCCAAACACATTTGGGAGCCCTACAAGGACGACATGCTCGCCTTTGACAACGATAAGGCCATCGCCTCCGGACCTTTCAAGCTCAAGGAGTTCAAGCCGGCCGAATCGTTGTGGCTGGTGGTCAATGAGGATTATTGGGGAGAAAGGCCCTACGTCGATGAGGTGGTCTTTCGGACCTATGGGAGTGAAGATACCCTGTACATGGCGCTGAAGAGAGGCGAAGTAGACATGATCGGCTACTACGGAGCCAGCGTTTTGGCAGCCCAAGATCTGGAAAAATCTCCCAACATTGACATCATGGTAAATCCGGGCAACAACACCTGGATGATGCCCTTCAACCTGCACAAAGAGGGACCTATCCAGGACCTCAATGTCAGGAAAGCCATATTGCATGGGATCGACCGTCAGAAGATCGTCGACATGATCTACATGGGCCAGGGTATCCTGGCCGACAGCCCCGTATATGCCGAGCTGGAGGATCACAACCCGAACCTCCCTGAATATAACTATGATCCGGGTAGGGCAAAAGGTTTACTGGATTCCGCCGGGTATAGAGATAGCGACGGCAACGGAATCCGCAATGATCCCGATACCGGGGATGATGTCTCCCTGGTGCTGATCGTACCCTCGGAGTGGACGGAAATATTTAAAGCATCGACACTGATCAAAGAACAATTGGCGGAGGTTGGACTGGAGATAGTGATCAACACGATGGACATCGACACCTTCTACGAACTGTCCTACACACCCGAGGATGACGAGTTCGATATCGCCTGGGAAGAGTTCGACGCCGGTCCCAACTACGACTGGATCTGGGACTACTTCTACAGCTACGAAGGCGGCGGCGAGGGCTGGAATGCCTCCTACTACAACAATCCCGAGCTGGACGAATTGATAGACACCATGAGGGCGGAAGTGGACCTGACCCAACGCAGACAGTACATCTATGAAATCCAGAAGATCATCGCTGAAGACCTGCCCAAGGGTGCAATGTTCCGGGGCCCGATGATGGATCCGGTTAATACACGCCTGGAAGGCTACGTTAACTTCATGGGCGGAATATCCTCTTGGATCAACCCTTGGACCTATTACAAGGTGCGCCTGAAGAAGTAAAAGAAAAATGCGTCTATAATTATGTTGGCTGTTCCGGCATGTATGCCGGAACAGCTTCAGTTTTCAGAGAACAGATTCGCTCTGCATAATGAAAACAGAAATCAGTCGCATAACATCATATAGTTAGCGACGTGAAAGTCTAAAATTCTAAAGTAGGATGTTCGTATTGAAACGGCCCAAGGTGCGCTATACAATAGCGAGCAATAAAGACTAACGATCGTAAGGATACCAATAGATGGCCTTGCTCAGCATTCAAGACTTGACGGTCCATTACTTCACCAGGAAGGGAGCCGTCCGTGCCGTTGAGGATGTAAGCGTCGAACTTGAGCAGGACCAAACGCTTGGACTGATTGGCGAGTCCGGCTGCGGGAAATCAACCATGGTCTCCGCCCTGATGAGATTTGTTACCCCTCCCGGCCGGATCGTTTCCGGTAAGATCGTCTTTAAAGACAGAGACATAGTGCCCATCAGTGATGAAGAAATGAGAAAACTCAGAGGCAAAGAAATTGCCATGGTCTTCCAGGCGGCTCAGAATGCCTTGAATCCAGTGCTGACCATAGGCAAACAGATCGTCGAGGAAATACTCGAGCACGAGAACGTAACCAAGGAAGAGGCCTGGGACAGAGCCAAGAATCAACTGGAGTTGGTAGGACTCGATCGAAATCGAATCAAGAGCTATCCCCATGAGTTCAGCGGGGGGATGAAACAGCGGGTCATGATCGCCATCGCCACAGCCTGTGATCCGGAGTTGCTTATTCTTGATGAACCGGTCACCGGTCTGGATGTCATCGTCCAGAGGCAACTCCTGGTTCTTATCACAGATCTCAGAGCCAAAATCCGCCTTCCCATCATCTTCATAACCCACGACTTGTCCGTGATAACCGAAACCTGCGACAACGTGGCGGTCATGTATGCCGGAAAGATCATCGAGGAGGCAAGCACCATAGAGCTCTATCAGGAGCCTATGCATCCCTACAGCCAGCTGCTCATCAGTTCCTACCCCAGTATAAAAGGAGAAAAAAGGACGCTGAAAAGCATCCCGGGGGCTCCGCCGGACTTGGTAGAGCTCCCTACAGGTTGTTCCTTTCATCCCCGCTGCCCGTACGCCATGGATATCTGCCGCAAAGAGGAACCGATGCTACAAATAATGGACGGGCATCGAGTTGCCTGCCACCTGATCAAGTAGGAAGAATCAGTATGAATGACGTTGTTCTACGAGTAGCAGGGCTCAAGAAGTATTTTCCGCTGCACAGGAACTTGCTAGCGACCCTCTCGGCGAAGGGCAAGGAGTACGTTCACGCTGTGGATGATATAAGCTTCGAGGTACGCCGTAACGAAATTTTGGGCTTTGTCGGAGAGAGCGGCTGTGGAAAGTCTACGATGAGCCGAACGATCCTCAGGCTTATCGAGCCTTCCGGAGGCGAAATATTCTACGAAGGTACCGATTTGACTACCTTGAACAGAAAGCAGTTGAAAGCCGCGCGACGGAAGATGCAGATGATCTTCCAGGATCCACACGGCTCGTTGAATCCCAGAAGAACCGTGGCCGATATTCTGAGGCAGACTGTGAAAATCCACAAACTGGCATCGGGGGAGTCGGAGGAGAACGAGTTGATCCGCAACACTCTTGAGGAAGTTGAGCTACGACCGCCGGAAAGCTTCTGGGACAGATATCCGGACCTGCTCAGCGGTGGTCAACGGCAGAGAGTAGGTATCGGCAGGGTTTTGATCCTCCAACCCAAACTGTTGTTAGCCGACGAGCCGATCTCCATGCTCGATGTCTCGGTTCGTATTGGTATTTTGGATCTTCTCCTGAAGATGAGAGAGAAACACGGAATATCCTTTATCTATATCACCCACGATCTGGCAACGGCTCGCTATATCTGCGATCGAATCGCCATCATGTATCTCGGAAAAATCGTAGAGATTGCTCCCACAGAAGAAATTCTCTCCAACTCGATCCATCCCTACACCAGCGCACTCATCGAAGCTGTACCGGTCACTGATCCGACTGTCAAAATCCACGACGTTCCCATAAAAGGCTATGTGCCGCTGATTCCTGAAGACTTCAAGGGCTGTCGTTTCCATCCCCGCTGCCTGTATGCGGTCGATCAGTGCCGGCGGGAGGAACCCGATCTCATCGAAGTCAGACCGAACCACCAGGTTGCCTGTCCAATCCGAGCTGAAAAATTGGTATAAAGGACGATCGGCTGATACTGGATAGCAGAACCTGTTAGTTTAATCCGAATGCCTCAATCCAGACTGCTTCGATAGGCTTCGATCAACTCTCGCTCGATTCCCAAATCGGTGAGTCTCTCCACCGTCGGGCGTCCCTGCTTGTCCCAACCGCGCAGGCGGTAGTACTCGTCAAGAGCATTTTCGAACTGCTCTTTTCCCATCTTGATTTGTTTGGCCGGACCTTCCGGAAGCGTTTCCCTATGAAAACGTTCCGGAAGCCTATCGTCTTGGCGTGCGAAACCGGCCATGACGTTGAACATCCGTTGCAGGTTGAAAATCCTTTCCCCCGCCTGGTCCACCTTATCAGCAGGCCAAGATCCCCCGTAGGTGATCTCGAAAAGTTTGCCTAAGTTTTCACTGGTAATCGGCCAGAAGTCGCAGATCCCCATCGAAAACTTGACGAACTGGGTGTTCTGTCCTTCCACGACCAGTTTGGCCTTACCGTCGAAAGTAAACGGATCAAGGGGTCCCCAGGCCTCTTCGGCGATCGGGTAGGTGGTCATGTGACAACCTCCCCGGGGAGCAGTTGCGTAGGCCAGCCCCATGCCCCAGGAACCTCGGGGATCGTAGCCGGGAAGCTCCATGCCCTTTATCTGCATTGCGTACTCAGCGCCGCCGTACTTTTCAGCCATGGCTCTACTTCCCAGAGCGGCATCCCGACCGATACCTTTCGCGTGGGCGATATCCTTGACTCGTTCGATCGCCTTTCGTGTCTCTCCGAAGTGCAGACCGAAATCGTGGATGCCCCGCTCGGTCATCTCCATCATGTAAGCCAGCACGCCTCCCGTGGAAATCGTGTCCAAACCCAGGTCGTCACACAGCGCGTTCAGCTCTACGAGCAGCTCGGGATCGCCGTTGGCTATGCTCGACCCGCAGAGAGCAATTGTTTCAAACTCCGGTCCCTCTACCCGGACCTTACCCGTTTCGACATAGTTGCCGCAGGCAATACAGCAGGAGAAACAGGCCTTCTTGTTTTTTCGAAGAGCTTTGTAGGACTCGCCGTTCAGTGCTTTGGAATCGACGAAGGTTCCTTGTTGGAAATTGCGGGTGGGCAACAAACCCGACTCTTGAGACGGATCCACCAACATCCAGGTCCCGAGCTCGTACACCTCGTAATCCGGGTCGCAGATAGCATCATACTTGTGGAGCTCTGCCGCTACCTGCATGCAGCGATCAATGTCTTCGACATGGACGTCCAACCAGCCCCGAATTGCGATTGCCTTCAAGTTCTTGCTGCCCATAACCGCTCCGAGCCCACCCCTTCCCAACTGGCGGTAGCGCTCGGAGGAAATACAGGCATACCGAGCCAGATTCTCTCCTGCGGGACCTATGGTCAGTACTTTAGCCTGGCCGTCTGCGATCAGTTCTTTAACTCGTGACTCTGTCGCAAAGCTGCCGGCTCCTTTCAACTCCGGAACTTCTATGATTTGGACTCCATCCGGATTCAAATAAATCATGGAGAGGTTCTTCGCTTTTCCGCTGATCACCAGGGCATCGTAGCCGGCATACTTGAGCTCCGCTCCTATTCTGCCGCCGACGGATCCGTCCGAGACAGTGCCGGTCAGCGGAGATTTGCTGACAATGGCCAGTTTCGCAGAACAAGAGACGATCGTGCCGGCCATGATCGAGGCGGACAGCACCAGCCTGTTCTCCGGTGACAACGGATCGGTTTTAGGATCGAAATCCTCCATCAGCAAACGGGTGCCAAGGCCCTTCTGTCCCGTATACAGATCGACCCATTCTCTGGAGGTCACCACTGTCCTGATTTTGCCATTGCTCAAATCTATCTTGAGGATTTTACCCATTAGGCTGTTCATGAAGCTGCCTCCCCTTTGCAGGAGATGACCTGTTTGGGACACCACTCCACGCACTTAGGAGAGCCCCCGCAGAGATCACAGATAATGGATTTTCGTTCCCGGTCCAGGTAAATCACATCCTTGGGGCAGGTTCGTACGCAGTCTCCGCAGCCGATGCATATTTTGTGATCCACAATCATCCAACGGCCGTTGTTCGAAATCGCCCCGACCGGACAGGCTTCCTCACATTTCTTGCAGAAGATACAATGTCGGGAAGCGATTCGGATCCCCTCATCCGTATATTCATGGATTAGTTTTATCCGTGCCTTCTGAGGATTGAAGGCTTTTTCATGGACCGCCGAACAGGCTAGCTGGCACAACTGGCACCCGGTGCAATTTTTCAATTTTAAACGTAGGGGCATATGTGCATCTCCTGAATCACCCGCTGGATTTCCCGGCTATTCTAGCATGTCTGTGCAGATTTGCAAGACGGCCCAAGATGAACGGGATGGAGGCTGACAGAAATGCATCTATGTCAGTAGATTGTGCACCTCCGGTTCGTTTGTTGACAGCAGGCAGGAGTGCGGTTAGTCTCAATGAACATAAAAGCAAAAAAGGATTATTACATGAGCGAAAGCGAAAGAATCCAGAAATCCTCTATGATGCCGCGCAAACGCATGTCCGACTACATCGCCGGCGTGGTCTTCAATATTATATTCCTGGTGGTCGTGAACAAGGTACCGGACTGGAACATCGTGTTCATCACTGAATCCTTTCCGGATATCCTCTGGGCTCTCAACACCTCCCTGGCGGTGTCCATCGCCGGTAACCTGGTCCTGATCTTCTTCCATCCCCGCTTTCTTCATCACCTGCTCAACGCCGTGTTTTCCGTGTTCGGAATTCTCGCCATCTCGGTGACGCTGTCCGTATTCCCCTTCGATTTTTCAGATCTGGTGGGGGACTGGCTTACCATACTCGTGCGCATCGTCCTGATCATCGGCATCGTAGGAAGCGCTATCGGAATAGTGGTGAACATTGTCAAGGCGGTAGGTGCCATATTCAGAACCGGAGAGTAGCGAAACAGCCTCTGGAGAGCCGAAATGCCGGGAGTGAGGATGCGGCGGGTTTTTTCCTGGGTCTATTTTCTCCTCTGTCCGGAGGGAACCGACAGGTAGCGGGAATAGCTGCGACGAAATACTCCGAAGACCCGATCGACCTTCTCGGATAGAACCACGATCCCCGGGTAATCGTCGAAGTACAGTCGCATCCGGAAGCGCTGAGGATCCACCTTCTTCAGGCGGATCTCCACATTCAGCCGGTTCAGCAGATCGACGATGACCTCTCTAATCTTATGTTTTTCCGCAACATGCAGCTCCGGGTTTGCTTTTTCTACAGCGGCGATGCGCTTGCGCACCGTGAGATCGGTACTAATGAACGCCGCCATGATTGCCAGGGGAACGAAGAGGAAGATCAGATAAACGGAGGTGATGGGCATCGGAAAGATTCCAAGACGGATCAGCACGGACAGCAGTAGTGATAATATAGCGATAGGAAACAGAGAACGCAGTGTCGTGGTGATTTTAATGAGTCTGGGAAGCCCCTGAATGGTTTCCGGGAAATAAACGATTCTGTGGACATCCTTCTTGATACCTCCCCATATCCGGTACAACTCGAGGCGGTTGAAGGATTGCTCGATGCGCGCAGGATCTACCCGGCGAAAGGCTCGGATACCGTCGAGCTGCTGGATTAGGAAGTGCAGGTCCGCCTCCTGCGTTATTGCCCCTGAGAATCGATCACGTCCCATTCGTCGACCTCGTTGTACCACCTCATCTTGGTCCCGATCACGGCCCGGGATTTCCACTTCAGACTCTTGGGATGTTGCTCCAGATACTCAAGCACCTCGGAGATCCGCCCGCCGATGATGTTTCGCTCTTGGAGCTCGATCGCGGGATAGGCAGCCAATGAGGAGCGAACCTTGCCGAGGTTCTCCGTTGCCGTATGATAGAAGCCCCAGTCCGTGCACAGCACGTCTGCCAGTCTGCGCCGGTTGATCCGATTCTCATCGTCATCCCCTGTCTCGTGAGCCAGCAGGAGGATCAGGACATCCTTGATGTCCTTTTCGTTCATCTTCACCATTTGCAACTTCTGCAACAGCAGCTCGGCCAAAGGAAAAGTCGGAGAGTCCCGCTCCAAGCGATTCTTGAATGAAATGGGGTGATTGAACTGCATCTGGTCGTAGAATACCTCGGCCATGGGGATCTTTTCGCCGTAGTAGATCTGTCGGGTTTTGCCGTAGTGATAGAGCATCTTCTGGTTGATGACAAAACCGCGATTCTCGAAGAATTTGATCATCTTCACCCGGTGTTTGCCGTAGGAGACGTAGTCGATGTCGGTAAACACCTTCCTGCCTAGCCGGCCCAACTTCTCCCAAAGAGCCCGCCGTTCCTGGCTGTGAAGGAATATGGCCAATCCCCCCATTACCCTCAAGGTCAATCCTTGATCGGCGGCAGCCCGTACGCACGCTTTTGCTTCCTCCACGAAATCCTCAGGAGCCGGCCATTGATCGTCGGAAATCTCCGATGGCAGTTTGAATCGATCCACCTCTTTTCTCTCCTTCGCACTTTCAGCCAGACACGAACATATAGTCTTTGATTTTATTTTTTTTAAGGATCACGATCACCCCCCGCAGGATCCCCTCCGAGTACTCACTGCCCGGATTGATACAGAGAGTCCTGCCGATTTTCTGGATCCCTCTGGACTCGTGAATATGCCCGTGCAATCCGAGCATCGGTTGGTACCTGTTGACGGCATCCAGGACCGCTTTGCTGCCGGCGGGAATGGTCTCATCCGTGGAGGGAACCAGTTTGTCACTCAGCTTGGGGGCCTGGTCGATCTGGGTGTCGTAGGGTGGTACGTGGAGATTGAAGATAGCGGTTTCCATGTTATCGATCTGTCCCGCCAATTCGTCTATCTTCGCCTCCAGGGTCTCTTCGGGGTACTCCCGCTCGGTATCCCACGGTGTTGGATTGGACCAGGAGAGGGTGATCATTTCGTGGTCTTTGACCATCACCTTCTTCAGGTCTGCGTTGACGATCAAGCTCGAACTGTCGATGACCGGATCCACCTCCATCAGGTCGTCGTTTCCCGCTGCCATATACACGTCGATCCCGCTGCCTTTTAGCCGCTCGTCCGCCAACTCCATCCAGCTCTGAAAACGTTCGACTACCAGCTTCCGAAAAAGGTCATCGATCCTGCCGGCAGACAGGGAAATCTTGGCAGCCCGCTCGTCGATCCGCCCTTCTATGGTCTTGCCCTCGGCTTTCAGCTCCTCCATCTCATCGGGATCGGTGAGGAAGTAATAGTTGCCCGAAGAGGCGATGACTTTTTTCAACTCCTCCAGTTCCCGTTCGCTGGCGGCGGTGCGGTTCTCGCCGAGGTAGGTACAGAGATAGGTACCGTTAGGCTGCTTTACGATCGGATTGATCATCTTGCCGCTCAGGTCGCCCATCAGGATGCCCGCGTCCACCTGATAGATCTTGAGGGCGTTGAGGAACTTCCGGAAGCAAACCTCCGACCCGTGTACATCAGCAACATAAAAAAGCTTGGCCATAGTATTTCGTTGTCCTTATATAAAAAAACGGGAGCCGCCGCCGTCATCTCCCGACAGGGCGGCTCCGCTTCAGAATCGTCACATCGCGGCGAGTTTCGCCTCTACTCCGGCGGGATCTCCTTGAAGGCCAGGGTCACGTCAATACCTTCTTTCTTGCGAACACCCTTCCAGATGAAGTACCAGGCCAATCCCAGGATCCACACACCAATGTAGATCGCCGTCCAGTAAGTGTACATGAAGGCAAAGGCCTCGTTGATGTAGTAGGAGATCACCAGCAGCACGACCAGGGCCAGAGCCAGGAAGCCGGAAATCGTTGCTACGGGAATACCGAGAAATCTCCAGTTCTTGTACGGCGAGGCGTCCCAGATGTGTTTCACCTTCCTGACGAAGGGGAATATCATACAGGCCACGGCGGTGAATCCGAACACCGATACCAGCTGCAGTACCTCTACGGAGATCGATCCCAGGATCTCCGGATTGAAGGAGTACTGGGTCAGGGCGATCTGCGAAGCGATCAACATCACCAGCAGGAGTTTCACCGGCTGATTGAAGCGCGGAGAAATATCGGTGAACCAACGGGGGCCCAATCTGTCCAGGCCCCATGCGAAGGCTGCCCGGCTCCAGGCGATGTAGGAGAACACAACCCACAGCCAGTCCGCCACGATGAAGGACCCGGCCATGATGAATCCCAGGATCTTATTGAACTTGACCAGCATCGAGGCGATGTTGATGTAGGTCGCCTCGAAGGGGAAGTTGTACCCCGCCAGTCCTTCTTCGCCGATCCAGGCGACGGCATGAATGCCGTCCCAACCAAGCATGCGCTGGTACGCCAGACCGACCCAGAGCAGAAAGGCGATACAGACAACGGCATTGAGAACCTGTGCCCGGAAGATGTTTTTTCTAGGGCTCTTCACCTCACCCCCAATAAAGGTGATTATGTACCCGTATACCGCGATCCAGCTGATCGGCAGCATCAAACCGAGGGTGGAGCTCCAGTTCCAGCTCTCCGGTATCCCTCCCATCTCCTCGGTAACCGCAGCGATGGTAGCGTTCCAGTCGAGGGAGTTGAACTCCGCCGCATATCCGTTCCACACGGTTACGAATTTGTCGTGGGAGGTGGCGATTATGATGCACCCGGCGATGGCCGCACCGACAAGGGACCAGGTCACGAAGACTTTCTGGATTTTGAAATAGCCCTTCATCCCGATCAGGGTCACCAGGAATGCCGAGACGTTAACGATGGAGGAGACCAGGTACAAACCCCAACCCTGGGTCAGACCGGATACGACCTCCGGATCGACGCCCAGGCAGCCCATCATGATCGGTATGCCAACTTCCCCTATCCAGGGCGCCAACACCCAGATCCAGGCCAGCATGACCATTCCGGCGTTGCAGAAACTCACCCCCAATCCGATCACCGGGTGGATGATTCGGGAGTTGTACACGTAACTGCCCCCGCTTCGGGGCATGGAACCACCGAGTATCCCCCACACAAAAGCGAATCCAAAAACCACCAGCACCAACGTAATGACACAGGCAATGGTTAGGTTGGCACCGGGCAGCCAGGCGAATCCCGATAGGGTCAGCCAGATTGAGACCGGGATGGCATTGTTCATGATACCGAAGTAGGTGGTATCCAGCAGTCCCGCCTCCCGGGTCAGACCGCTTGCTTTTCGGGCAAACACTTCCACTTTGTCAGACATACGATCCTCCTCAGTCGCATTCAGTTGAAACGAACCTCTTTAATAACAATGGCCTAGTCGGTCCCTGCAACTAATCCATAGGCTCCTCCTCTTCAATTTTTATTCGTGTATTTTATAGTCTTGCGAGTGATTCCGCAATAAAACTTTTATCCGTGGTCCATGGCGGCACCCCTGAGCCGGGCACCCTTGAGCCAGGCACCTATACGTAGTCCCGTTTTTACCTCGTCCATGATCATGACGATGCCGTACTCATCGCAGAGCCTGCGGAGCGTATTCAAAAATCCATTGCCCGGCATGATCGAATCGGTATTGCCCATCAGAGGTTCCCCGAAAAAAGCAGGCGATGTCCCTCCAGTGTTTGCAGACCTTATTTTCCAACAGCTGCTCGTCGTTAAAAGGCAATACGTACACCAACTCCCCGATCAGGTGGTGGATTCCGGAGCGGTGGACCAACCGGATCGGAGCCCGCTGGTATCCGGTTCCACATATCGGCGGATCGCAGTTCAACAGCGTGTACTCGCGAAAACCATACGAGGGTATTGCAATCTCCTTTCAAGATAACGAATATTATAACCACGGTTCGGCAGCAACGAAAAAAAGGAGCAACAGTGACGTTCACTCGATGTGGCGAAACCGGGCCCGGATCACCAAATAGCATCCGCTCAGAAGACATGCTCCCCCAACCAGTTGAATCCAGGTCAATCTTTCCCGGAAGAGGAAGAACGAGGCCATCCCCACCAGCAGGGGAATGAGCAGGGCCAGGCTGGAGGACAGCGCCAGTCCAAGGATGCCCACCGAACGATAGTAGAGGGAGTGGCCGATGCCCAGACCGATCAGGCCGGAGACCGCAAGAAACAGCCAAACACCGCTTGGTGCCCGGGGAACGGGAAATCCTCGGTAGGCGATCACGTAGGCTGCAAGAAAAAGCAGCGTCACGATGGTGAACACGGAGGAGAGGGCAAAGGTAGTGGAGACGCCGCTGATCCACTTTCGAATCAGCGCCCCGAGCAGGGCCCAGAACAACGCCGACACCAGCACCACCACGATCCCCATGCTGAAGCGTACGGTACCGAAGCTGCTGCTGCCCACGATCGTCATGACCACACCGGCTATGGCCGCAACTACCCCCACGACAAAAAGCGCACTCTTCAAGGTCGAGCGTTCGTCGGGAAACATCAGGGCGGCTAGGAACACGGAGAAGAGTATCAAAGATTGATTTACCAGAGTAGCCAGTCCGGGATAGAGCAGATAGATGGAGAGGGTAAAGGTGAATTGAAAGCCGAAGTTTGCCAGTGCGATCAGCAGTATTTTAGGCCAAAGAGCGAGCAGCTGCGGCAGCTCGCTCCTGAGCCTGCCCGTGCCTACGGATACAACAGTAAAGCTCCACAGCACGATCAGGGCCGTTGCATAACGGAACAGGGACTGGAACAACACGGTGTAGTAGCTGCTCACGAATCGAATCGCCAGAGGCACAAACGCCCAACAGAGCACGGCTCCGAGGTTCATGAGCAGGGCTTTGGTCTTTGCCGGCATAACTCGCAAAAATCTCGATCTTGGGATTATAGCCTGGGATTATAGCGGTTCCTTACCCGCATTCCTACTGCTCTTTCCACTGCCCTTCATTCCGCTGTTCACCAGCCAACAACGCAGTGGAGAAAGATCCTTTGCCTCAGCCAACGCCCGAGCCCCCTATTGCCTTCTCCGATATGCGTGCCCTTGTCTTGAGAGCGAGCGGGCTGGTATCATGACAGAGATGGCGCAATCCGGGGAACATGAACAGCTGAGGCGACTTCGAGAGGGCTGGGAAGAGGTGGAAGCCGAGGAGACTCGCTTACTGCGGGAAATGACGATCGAGGAAAGTTTCCAGCAACTCCTCTCGCTTCAGAGTGATTTTGAACCTCAGTTACAACGCACAGAGTCACTGTTCCGCGCCGACCGCCTCGCCTACCTGGAAGATCTACAAAACAAGCTGGGCAGGTTGGAAGAGTGGAAGAAGAAACGGCGTGGCCGCTCTATTTGAATCCATAGTTACAATACAGGGGCTCCTGAAACGTGAGAGGATCCGTTCTGCGGTGATTGGCGGTATTGCTGTGGGTGTGTGGGGCGAGCCGCGGGTCACCCGCGATGTAGATTTGAAAATCCTCCTGGGTCGCGACGATGCGCCCCGTCTTTTGGACATTCTCAAGTCCGATTACACGGCGCTGCAGTCCGATCCTGTGCAAGCTCTCACGCGCACAGGAATCCTGCTCGTAAGGGATCAACTGGGAACGCGCATCGATTTACTTCTGTCGGACACCAAGTTCGACCGGGACGTTGTTAAACGTGCCGTACCTGTAGAACTTGAACAGGGCACAACGGTTGCGATTTGCCGGCCGGAAGATCTTATTATTTACAAACTCATTTCCACCCGCCTGAGAGATCGTGAAGATGCGGCCGGCGTGATTCTTCGTCAAGGAAAAAAGTTGGACGATCGGTACGTCCTGAATTGGCTCAAGGAGTTCGAACAGGCGTTGGATGACTCGACGCTGGTCGATGAGTTTCAAAAGCTGCAGCGCCGAGCTTGATGTCCTGCTACGGGGGTTCATAGTGGATCTGATCATCAGGAGAGCAAGGCTACGGCATCGAGAGAATCTGGTCGATGTCGGAGTAAAATCGGGCCGAATCATCACCATCGCCCCGAGCGTCGCTGAGAAGGGGGCTGTGGAAATCGACGCCGGGGGCAATCTGGTCTCCCCGCCCTTCTGCGATCCGCACGTTCATCTGGATGCCGTACTGAGTGTCGGCGATCCCCGCTACAACCAGTCGGGAACCCTTCTGGAAGGGATCGCGATCTGGAGTGAGCGCAAGCCCACACTGACCAAGGAGCTGATCAGGGCAAACGCCCTGGAAGCGATCAAGTGGGAGGTCGCCCAGGGATGCCTGAAGATCCGAACCCACGCCGATGTGTTCGCTCCCGAGCTCATCGCCGTGGAGGCTCTACTGGAGCTCAAAGGGGATCTCAAGGATGAGGTCGATATCCAGGTGGTAGCATTCCCCCAAGACGGGATCTACGCCGCCCCTCATGGGGAGAAGTTGATGGAAGAGGCCCTGCGCATGGGTGCAGATGTGGTCGGGGGGATTCCCCACAACGAGCTGACCCGGGAGGACGGCATCCGGGACCTGGAGTACGCCTTCTCACTTGCCGAGAAATATGAGAAGCCGATCGATGTGCACTGCGATGAAACCGGGGATGAACAGTCCCGTTTTATCGAGGTGCTGGCCAAGCTGGCGATCGAGCGGGGATTCGAGGGCCGGGTGGCGGCCAGTCATGCCACAGCCATGCACAACTACAACAACGACTACGCCTTCAAGCTGATCGGGATCCTGCAAAGGGCTGGAATCCACGTTATTACCAATCCCTTCGACAACGCTGTCCTGCAAAACCGCTTTGACGGTTATCCTAGGCGCCGCGGCCACACCCGGGTCGACGAGCTGCTGGCGCGGGGAGTGAACGTAGCGATCGGTCACGACTCGATCATGGATCCCTGGTATCCACTCGGTAGGGGGAGCATGCTCCAGGCTGCCAACCTCCTGCTGCATACCGCCCATATGAGCGGCTACGCCCAAATCTCCCAGCTCTACGATATGATTACCGTGAACTCCGCCAGGACACTGGGAGTAGCAGGGGAGTACCAGATTGCCGAGGGAAATACGGCGGATCTGATCGTGGTAAATGCCTCTTCAGAAATGGAAGCCATCCGCCTGCTGCCCGAGTGCCTCTGGGTGATCCGCAGGGGAAAGGTGCTTGCCACGACGAGTCCAGCCCGCAGCCGGGTGGAACTGGGTGACACCGCAGAGGATATCGATTTCAAACGAGGGGAGACACAATGAGCGGGCAGATCGCGGTTGAATTGACGGTCAACGGTATTCGAACAACGGCGCGGGTGAAGCCTGACACCACCCTTCTTCAGTACCTGCGCAGCGAGCTGGGACTTACCGGCACGAAAAACGGCTGCTCCAAAGGTCACTGCGGAACCTGCACCTTGGTCCTGAATGACGAGGCAATCCGCTCCTGCACGGTGCGGATGGATTCCCACCAGTTGCAGGGAGCGCGGGTCGAAACTATCGAAGGGCTGGCTCCGGAGGGCAAGCTCCATGCTCTCCAGGCCTCCTTCGTCGAGGAGGGAGCTGTTCAGTGCGGGTTCTGCACGCCGGGAATGATCATGAGTGCCAAAGCTCTTCTGGCGAAGAATCCCGATCCAGGCGACGGGGAAATTCGAAGATGGCTGAGCCGGCACCGTAACATCTGCCGCTGCACGGGATACGCCCCGATCGTGCGGGCCATTCAAAAGGCCTGCCAACGTATAGCCGCAGGACAGAGCGTCGTCGAAATAGCCGCCCTGCTGTCAGGGGAAAAGGCGGATACGCCCCGACTGCGCAAGGATGCAATCGACCAGGTCCGGGGCCTAACCTCCTACTCCGACGATCTCAAGGGGGAGGGCATGCTCTATGGCAAGATCCTGTGGAGTGCACATGCCCACGCGGATATCTGCGGCATCGACTGCGAACAAGCCCGCGCGATGAAAGGTGTTGCGGCTGTGCTAACGGCGGAGGACATTCCGGGGGAAAACATCGCCGGAATCCTGCAGCTCGACCAACCGGCGATCGCCCGGGACAGGGTCCGCTTCATCGGAGATCCGGTGGCGGCGGTATTCGCCGAAACCCCTGAAGCCGCCGAAGCGGCAGTGGGAAAGATCGGAGTGGAGTATCGGGTGCTGGAGGCTGTATTTTCACCGGAACAAGCTGCCCGGAAGGCCGCCCCGAAGATTCACAAGAAGGGGAATCTGCTCCACGAAGCCCGGATCGCGCGGGGAGATGTCCGCAAAGCCTTCCAGAGGTGCTCGGTCATCGTCGACCACGCTTTCAGCACCCCCGCCATCGAACATGCCTTCCTCGAGCCGGAGGCGGGAATAGGCATTCCCAATCCGGACGGCGGGGTGACGCTGAAGATGGGAACCCAGTGCGCCTTCGACGACCGCAGCCAGCTGGCCCGAATCCTGGCACTTCCGGAGGATAAGATCCGCGTCATCCAACAACCCATGGGCGGGGCTTTCGGCGCCAAGGAGGATATCCTGATCTACCAGTTTCTGGCCCTCGGTGCGCTGAAGTGCAAACGGCCGGTCAAGATCACCCTCAGCCGGGAGGAATCCCTGCGTACCCATCCCAAGAGGCATCCGGCTGTCATGCACTACCGGGTCGGCGCCGACGCAGAGGGAAAACTGGTAGCCGTGGAGGCGGAAATCACGCTGGACGGCGGCGCTTATGCCTCCTTGAGTGTGGATGTTCTGGAGAACTGTCTGGTCTTCGGCTGCGGACCCTACCACGTACCCGAGGTCGAGATGGTCGGCCGGGTATGGTACACCAACCGCGTACCCTCCGGAGCCATGCGTGGATTCGGAGTGATGCAGGTCGCCTTTGCCTTTGAAAGCTGCCTCGATGAAATCGCCCGGCGTTTGGAGATCGATCCCTTCGAGATCCGGGAGCGCAACGCCCTCACTTCCGGTCTGCCCACCATCGCCGATCACGTGCTGGAAGATGGTGTTCCAGGTATCAAAGAGACGATCCGGGCGGCTCGAGAGGCCTTCCGTAGTCTGAAGATGCCCAAAGCAGGAGCGGGCAAACGGATCGGTGTTGGGGTGGCTGCAGCCGTGAAAAATATCGGCTTCGGCCACGGTGCGGAGGAGAGCGCCGCCGCGGTCGTCGAACTCGATGCCCGCGGCCGGTTGGCTATTTTGGCCAGCCAGCACGAGTACGGACAGGGATCGCGGGCCGGGCTGGTTCGTCTGGCCGCCGAAAGCCTGGATATTGCGGCCGGACAGGTCGAGATCAGCTGGACCGATACCGCCCGAACCCCTCCGACCGGACCGACAACAGCCTCCAGGCAGACATTCATGACCGGGAATGCTCTGGTAGAAGCATGCAGACAGCTGAAAGCGGATCTTGCCGCCGGGCTCGAGGTCAAGCTGCAGCGGTCGGTGCAATCTCATAACCTCCACATCGATGGAGCAAACCTTGTTGACCGCGGATCCGGCACAGAGCTTCCCCTGTCCGATCTGATCGACGGTCCTGAGGGTAAAATTCGGAAGGAGTACCGCTATCACGCCTCCTCCACGGCACCTCTGTTGGAGGGGGAATCGAGTCACTGGGGAGGGAATGACTTCATCTCCCGCAGGACCCACTGGTGCTACACTTACGGAACCCACGTGGCCGTTGTCGAGGTTGACGAAAGCAGCGGAGAGGTGCAGGTACTGACGATCATTGCGGCCCACGATGTGGGCAGGATCGTGAACAGCGGGGCGGTGAGGGGTCAGGTCGAGGGGGGTGTGATGATGGGTGTGGGCTACGCACTGTCCGAACAGTTTCAGGTCGAGAGGGGCATCAACCTTACAGACGATCTGCTCAAGTGCGGCCTTCCAACCGCGGACCGAACACCGGAGATCCTGCCGGTGTTTGTGGAAGTACCCCACCCGGAAGGACCTCTGGGCCTCAAGGGTCTGGCCGAGGGACCCTCCCTGCCGACCGCACCGGCTATCTGCAACGCCATCTACGACGCGGTGGGGGTGCGCATCTACGACCTGCCGGCCCTGCCGGAAAAGCTCAAGGCCGCGCTTTAACCATCAACAAACGTCCTGCCCCTGTTAGCGTACCCTACCACGTAACTATATACCAAGTAGACAATTACAAGCAGGTGCATTTCCGGAACACGGACAAGAGCTGATCGGCATAGCAAGGATTCCCCGATTCCTGATTAGCCGTTAATTCCTTATATAGTAGCAAGTTACAAGTTGCATCCATTATGGCACATTCCTTGCATTTCCACAGACAACAACTGATCTGTTTTCGGAGGTGTAACATGAAGAAGAAATTGTTTGTGTGGGCCGGTGTAGCCGTCCTGGCTGTGGTCACCACGCTGCTGGCGGCCGTTGTAATTCGAACCGCGACCCTGATCTCAAAGCAGCTGACCGTGGAGAGCTCCACCCTTTCGACTCCCGAAGCGGATGAGATGGCGGCCCGCCTGGCCGGCGCTCTTCGCTTTCACACGGTTTCGTACAGTGATCCCTCCGAATTCGATGCTCGGGCTTTCTACGGCCTGCATGATTATCTGGAGGACAGCTTTCCGGCGGTCCACGCTGTCATGGAGCGTGAGGCAGTCGGGAAGTTCAGCCTGTTGTACACGTGGCAGGGCAGCGACCCCACCGCCGCCCCCATGCTGTTCCTCGGCCACCTCGATGTGGTTCCCGCCGCCGAAGCGGGAGACAAGTGGGAATATCCACCCTTCGCCGGTCGCGTGGAAGAAGGATTCATCTGGGGCCGGGGTGCCATGGACGACAAGCTCGCGGTCACGGGATTGCTGGAATCAGCGGAGGCACTCATCAAATCCGGTTTTACTCCTTCCAGGACCATCTATCTGGCTTTCGGCCACGACGAGGAAACGGGAGGCCAAAACGGAGCCCGGCAGATCGTGGAATTGCTCGTCAGCCGCGGTATTCAGGCCGAGTTCGCCCTGGATGAAGGCCTGATCATAACCGACGGGATCATGCCGGGAGTAGCCAGCCCCGTAGCCCTGATCGGGATCGCCGAAAAAGGCACAATGTTCGTCGAGCTCACCGCCCATGCGGCAGGAGGACACTCCTCGATGCCGCCGGCGCAGACTGCGGTAGGAACGCTGGCCCAGGCTCTTATTGCCCTTAATGAAAATCCCCTTCCCTCCAGACTGGTGTCCCCGATACGAGAGATGTTCGCCTACACAGCGCCGGAAATGAGCCTGCCTATGAAAGCGATTTTTGGAAACATGTGGCTGTTCGAGGGTCTGGTGCGTTCTCAGATGGCAGCCAAGCCCTCTACAAATGCCCAGGTCCGTACAACCACTGCCCCGACCATGCTGTGGGGTTCTCCCGCGGAGAACGTGCTCCCCAATGAGGCTCGGGCCGTGGTAAATTACAGGCTTCTCAGCGGCGACACCATCGACCAGGTCCTGGAGTATGTTCAGGATACCGTCGACAATCCCAACGTAAAGGTAAGCCTGGCCAAGGCGATCAGCGGCGAAGCCTCTCAGATTTCAACCACCGATTCCCGGGCCTTCGAAACCATCCATAAAACCGTAAAGCAGGTTTTCCCCCAAGCCCTGGTCGCTCCGAGCATGATGGTGGGATACTCCGATTCCCGCCAGTACAGCCCGGTGGCCAAGGATATCTACCGCTTTGTGCCGATCGTGGCGCAGCAAAAGGACCTGGATAGAATCCACGGCATCAATGAGCGGCTGTCCGTGGAGAACTACCAGAAGCTCGTCGCCTTCTACATGCAGTTCATCATGAACTGCGCCGGCCTTCCCGTTCAGGTTGCCTCCGCGGATTGAACTATCCCCTCGGGATAAGCAAATAACAGCAGGTGTACAAAGACAAAGATAAACGGGGACCGTCTCCCGACCAGAGACGTCCCCGTTTGCTGTTTATTGGATCTATCAGGAAATTGCGATTACGGCATCGGATAGATCGGCTTGGCTTGTCCAGCCTCCGGCGGAAAGACGGTCTTGATCACACCGTTCTGGATCTGAAAAGTGACCGTGGCGCCGGCCATGTTCTGGCCCGTCGAATCCCATTTTGTCGGCCCCCAGAAGGTGGAACCACTGTAGGAGCGAAGGGCTTCCCGCACCTTATCGGTCTCCAGGCTGCCAGCCTTCTCGATGGCCGTCTGGAGCAGTAGTCCTCCCTGGCTGGCGGCAGCTGCCTGGTAGCTCAAACCCTCGCCAAACTTATTCGCATACAGATCCGCATAGTCCGAAGCGCTACCGAACAGAGCGTCGGAGTAGTTCATTTCGGGCATCCACCAGGACACGCCGAAAATGTTGTTCGCGTCACTTCCCAGGTTGTCCGTGAAATCCTTGAGCTCGGGGCCGGTGGTAAAGCCAATGGCTTTGAGACGCACCTTCTGCTCGTTCAGCTGGCGAACAGTCAGGATCGCCTCCTCCAGATAGCCGCTACCCATCAGCACCTCGGCACCTGAATTCTTGATCTTCAGAATCGTGGAGGATAGGTCCTTCACGCCCTTTGTGTATTCTTCGATGTACACCACGTCGAAGCCCTTCTGCTTGGCGTAGGCTTCAGCCCCCTTGGCCACCGCGCCGGGGAAATTGTCGTTTGGGTAGATTATCGCCACCTTCGTGGGCTTGGGGCTCTGGGCGGCCAACATGTCGATGAAGCTGGCGAAGATCCGCGTGGCCGGAGCCAGAACCGCATAGACGTTCTGGAAACCGCGATCGTAGATGTTGGTGGCGTTGGCCAGAGTCGCCATGGTAATGATGTTGTACTTCTCGGCTATCGCCGTGGTGGCGAAGGTCGGACCGGAACCGAAAGGTCCGAGCAGGAATTGGACCTTGTCCTCGGTGATCAGCTTCTCGGTGAGCTTGGCCGAAGTTTGGTTGTCGGACTGATCGTCGTAGTACACGATTTCCACCGGCAGCTTTTTGCCGCCAACGTTGATTCCGCCTTCTGCATTTACCTGCTCGGCCCACAGCTCGTATCCGCTTTTCACCATATTGCCGAACCGAGCCAGGTTGCCGCTCAGGGACACCGAAGCGCCGATCTTGATGACCTCCGGTGCTTCCGTCTCCGTTCCGCCGGCGGCGAAGAGCGTTCCTGCGGCAAGCAGCAACGCTGTCAGGACAACTAGGTCTGTGAAGAACTTTTTCATACGTTCCTCCCTTTCTTTTTTTTCTAGTATACTGATTCTCTCTAGACTAAGCCAAGATCAGATTCCCAAATAAGCCCTTTGTATCTCCGTATTCTTTAGTAGTTCCTCGGAAGCTCCCGACATCTCAACCCGGCCGTTCACAAACACATACCCCTTGCTGGCAAGTTCTAGGGCAATCTGCACATCCTGGTCGACGAGGAGAATGGAGATCTCCCTATTCTCGTGGATCTCCAGAAGAACTCTAATCAGCCCGTCCACAATGACCGGCGCCAGGCCGAGGGAAAGCTCGTCGAGAAGCAGTACCTTGGGATCGGCCATCAGACCACGAGCCACGGCACACATCTGAGCCTCTCCGCCGGAGAGGGTTCCGGCCAGTTGCCTGCGTCTTTCTTTGAGTACCGGCAGAATACCGTAAACCCAATCCAGGTCTCGGCGGATTCTGCTTCGATCCCTACGGGTATAGGCTCCCATCATCAGGTTGTCCTCCACAGTGAGCCCGCTGTACAGTTGCCGGCCTTCCGGAACCATCATAATGCCGTGTTTCGCCCGCCAGGTCTGGGGCAGACCGGTTATGTCCTCCCCATCGAACAGGATAGTTCCGCTGTAGGGTTGTATGGCTCCAGCTAGGGTTCTCAAGAAGGTGGTCTTACCCACGCCGTTGGCCCCGATCAGAGCGGTGATGCTGCCGGTTTCGATCTCCAACGCCAGGTCCCAGAGGATCTGCACATCCCCGTAGCCGGCGTTCAATGCCTCGACCTTGAGCATTATTCTGCCCTCCTCTTTGCGTACCGTTCTCCCAGGTAGGCGGAGATAACCTTTTCGTCGTTGCTGATCTGCTCCGGCGTTCCTTCCGCGATTTTACGTCCGTGGTGCAGCACGATGATGCGGTGAGAAATACCCATGATCGCCTTCATCACGTGCTCGATGACCAGGATCGTCCGTCCCTCCTTCTCATTCAGCTTCCGGATCAGGGCCATGATCCAGTTGATCTCCGTAGTGTTCAAACCGGCCATGACCTCATCGAGAAGAAGAAGCTCTGGATCCATTGCCAAAGCCCGGGCCAACTCCAGCCTTTTGCGCTCGGAGATATTAAGATTCTCCACCGCCACGTTTTCCTGACCTCTCAAATTAACGGTGGATAGAATTGCCCGGGTTCTCTCTCGTGCTTCCTTGGCATCCCGGATCTTGTCCTTACCGAAAAGGGCTCCGATCGAAACGTTCTCCAGCAGGGTCATGCCGGGAAAGGGTTTCACGATCTGGAAGGTACGGGAGATCCCCAATTCGGCGATTCGAAAGGGTTTGAGTCCGGAGATCACCTGATCCTTAAAGCTGATCGATCCCCGGGTCAAGGAGAGGGTACCGTTGATCATGGACAGGAGGGTGGTCTTTCCCGCTCCGTTGGGTCCGATGATACCGAGGATCTCACCCCTTTTTACCTCAAAGTCGACGTCCCACACCGCTTTCAAGGCCCCGAAGGTTTTACCAACCCCCCGGCCGCTCAGTATGATTTGATTCATCGCTTGGCCCCCTTGCGCCGCACCGGGACCAGATCTCGGATCCCTTTTCCCTGGGTCACCAGACTGATGATCCCCCTCGGCATGAACAGAACAACCAGGATGATGATCAAACCGAGGATCCCGAGATGAAGATTGATGAAGCGCGACCAGACCAGCTCGGAGATGGTCTCCAGGATGAAGGCACCGATCACCGGTCCAAAAATCGTTCCGGCTCCGCCGATCAGCAGGATCACGAACATCTTTACCACCCACATCACGTCGAACACGGTGGGGGCATCGATGTAGGTGAACCAGTAGGCATACACAGATCCGGTGATTCCTGTAAACAACGCACTCAGCGCCCAGGCGGTGATCTTATAGCGGGTGGTATCGATCCCCATGACCCCGGCGGCTTCTTCATTCGCCCTGATCGCCTTGAAGGCGTACCCCAGGCGATTCTTGGACAGCCGCCATACCACGATGAGAATGATGATTAATAGCCCGAACATCATGAAGTAGAAGAAGGTATTTATCATGACCGGACTCCCACGTAGCGGCGGAACGGTGATGCCCTGCCCGCCTCCGGTGATCTCGGTCATGTTTTCCACGATGTACTTCATCGCCTCAGCCGCCCCAAGGGTGCCAAGGGCGAAGTAGTGCCCCTTCAGCCGCAACAGAAGCAGGCCGAGAACAATCGCCACGGCCACTGCTACAGCCGCCGAGCATATCAGTGCGGGGGGATAGGAAAAGCCGACTCTGGTCATCAGGACCGCCGTGGTGTATGCGCCTAAACCGAAGAAGATCATGTTGCCGAAGGCTGCGTATCCTGTGAACCCCGCGATGATGTTCAGTGCCGAGGCCAGGACGGCGAACATGAAGGTAAAGGTAATCAGCCGTACCCAGAATCCGGTGAGCAGAAACGGAGCGGCGATGCACAGCAGCACCAGTATCGCTAAAACAATAAGTTTGCTCTTCATTCGTAGAACCTCTTTCCAAGCAGCCCTTGAGGTCGAAACACCAGCACCAGGACCAGAACCGAGAAGCCCAGCAACTCCTGGTAAGAGGATGGGATGAAGGCGGTTCCAACGGTTTCCACCAGACCAAGGACCATACCGCCGGCCAGGGCACCGATTGTCGAGCCCAATCCCCCGAGTATCGAGATCACAAAGGCTTTCCCCACCAACGGGCCGCCCACAAAGGGATTCACGCTCATAATCGGAGATATCAGACAACCCGCCGCCCCGGCCAAAGCTGCGCTTACTCCAAAGGTGATGGCGTAGATATTAAACACGTCGATGCCTACGGTTTTGGCTCCTTCGAAGTTCAAGGCCGTTGCGTTAATGGCGATCCCCGTTTTTGTTCTCCTGATAAACAGGTAGAACAATCCGGTCAGAACAAGGGCCACGGCAAATATCCCCAGGCGAACCAGCGGAACGACCACACCCCCAATTTCAAATCCGGCCGAAGAGTAGGGCAGCTTCACGCTGCGATAATCGGCGCTCCAGATTAAAAGACAGATGTTGGCAATAAGAATCTGCAGACCAAAGGTGAAGGTCAGGGTGATGAACACACTGCCTCGAACCACTCGGTTGAGGACGAATTTCTGAATCACGTAGGCCAAAGCGAAGAGAACCGCCATTACCACGGGAATGGATAGGAAGGGATCGATTCCCAATACGGCGTACAGTGTGTAGGACAGGTAGGCGCCGATCATGATAAAGCTTCCGTGGGCTACGTTGATGATATTCATCACTCCCCAAACCAGGGAGAAACCGATCCCGATGGTTGCATAAACGGCACCAAAGAGGATTCCATTGATAACCGCCTGAAGTAACATCTTGCTTCGTCCTTACAGATTGGATATAGAAGGAAGTGAATCATTTCTAACAATTTCCTGTAAAAAAAACAAGTCAGGCCGGATTTCCTTTCCAGAACGCGGTAATTCAGGTAGGATGGATTTCGGGAGGTACTGTACAAAGTGGAAAAGATTGCTCTTTTCGCCTTCAACGGCGACCCGATGTGTTTTATCCATGTGCTGCTCAACGCCATCGACTTCAGCGAGAAGGACTTCGAGATCAAGGTCGTGATCGAAGGCTCTGCAACCAGGCTCATTGGGGAGATTGACAAAGACAATCACCCCCTCCACGGTTTGTACAAAAAAGTCAAGGAAAAGGTCCTGCTGATGGGAGTGTGCAGAGCTTGCGCCACGAAGACGGGTACGCTGCAGGCAGCACATGATCAAGGCCTACGTCTTCTGGAGGATATGTCCGGGCATCCCGGCATGGCCAACTTTATCGAGCAGGGTTACAAGATCATCACGTTCTAAGAATTGAGCGGCCTTAGCGAGACTATCGCCGTCGCTTGAGAAACGGTTACAATCAGGTTAATAACGTGGTCACCCCTGTATTGAAGACAAAACTCTATATACCCACCCTACGTCCGGAGCTGGTACATAGGGACCGCCTCATCGAGAATCTGCAGGCTGGTATTCGCCGCCGTCTGACCCTGGTCTCGGCTCCGGCGGGTTTCGGGAAAACCACCTTGATCGGCGCCTGGATCCGGCAAATCGAGCAACCGGTCGCCTGGCTGTCCCTGGATGAAAGTGACAACGATCCGGTTCGTTTTCTGTCCTATTTCATCGCCGCCCTGCAAACGATTCAACCCAAGCTCGCGGATGGTCTGCTGTCGGACTACCAACCCCTGAAATCTTCGGCGGCAGAATCCGTACTTACGCAGCTGCTCAACGAAATAGCGGACATCGAAGGACACTGCATCGTCGTATTCGATGATTACCACCTGATTGGCGATTCCACGATCCACAGACACCTGGGCTTCCTCCTCGAACATCTTCCCGCACAGGTACATCTGGTGATCTGCACCAGGTCGGATCCTCCCCTGCCTCTGGCTGCCCTTCGGGCACGCGGGCAGATGACGGAACTGCGCGCCGAGGATCTGCGTTTTACCCGGGAAGAGACCGCGGAGTTTCTGAACCGGTTGATGGGTTTGGATCTGACAGGTCCCGATATACAGGTTCTAGCCGACCACACCGAAGGCTGGATCGCCGGACTGCAGATGGCCGCGGTATCTTTGCAGGGCCGCCCGGACACATCGGGCTTCATCAAGTCCTTCACCGGCAGCAACCGCTACATTCTCGATTACCTGGTTGAGGAGGTACTATCCCGCCAACCGGAAAATATCCAACAGTTTCTGCTCAAAACATCGGTCCTGGACCGGTTGACCGGTCCTCTCTGTGAAGTTGTGAGCGGTGAGCGGGATTGCGGGGCAATCCTCGAACACCTTGATCGGCATAATCTGTTCATCGTTCCATTGGACAGCGAACGCCTGTGGTACCGATACCACCGATTATTCGGTGACCTGCTGCGTCACCGGGCCGAACAGAATTACTCCGCTCAAATGTCCGAGCTTCACCGTCGAGCCAGCCGTTGGTACGAACAGCATGGAATGATTGCGGAGGCCATCGACCAAACCCTTGCGGAGAAAGACTTTGAAAGGGCGATGGAGCTGATCGAGGACAATGCCCAAAATACATTGATGCGCAGCGAATTTGCCACGCTTTTGAGATGGATCGAAGCCCTGCCGCAAGACCTGGTATGCAAACGACCATTGCTGTGCGTGTACTTCGCCCTGGGATTGCTCATGGCTGGTGCTCCGCTGAACCAGATCCAGGCGCAGATCGACGCAGCCGTAAAGGCAGATACCGGGCAACAGATCAGCGGCCAGCTGGCGGCATTCCGCGCCTTTCTGTCCGCGATCCAGGGCGACATCGACGAGAGCCTGCGGCAGAGCAACCTGGCCATGGAACTGCTCCCGGAGGAAGAACTATTCTTCCGCAGTGTGATCAGTCGGATTGTGGCCAACGTCACCTATGCCACGAGCGGCGATATCCCCAAAGCGGTTCGAATTTTCGAAGAGAACATCAATAGATCCCGTGCAGCGGGAAACATCACGATCGTCGGAGCCTTGATGTCCGAGCTGGGGGAGCTACGCACCATTCAGGGACGACTCCACGAGGCCAGGAGAACATATGAGCAGGTGCTTGAGCAGACCGTTGATGATACGGGAAATTTGATGCCCGTAGCCGGTCTGGCCATGATGGGGCTGGGGAACCTGCTTCGCGAGTGGAACGACCTGGACTCCGCCGAAAGACAACTGAACGAAGGAATCGAACTGGTACGGAACCTTGGGGTAGTCGGTACGCTGGACGGCTACATCGCTCTGGCCAGGGTTAAGCAGGCCCAGAATCTGCCGCATGAGGCTCAAGCGGTAATGGACACGGTCCACAAGATCGCCGCGCGTTTCGACGCCAGTGATCTGGATGATCTGCTCGTGAATCTACAGCGCGCACGCCTCTGGCTCATTCAAAACCGGGTTGATTCGGCCGCCCGCTGGCGCGACGAGTGGGTAGAGCGAAGAACCAGGAACAACGAGAGCATTCCCTTTGTATTGAAGGAGCTGGATCAGATACTCCACGCCCACATCCTGCTGGCTCAGGGGAAATTGGAGGATTGTCTGAAAGTGCTGAAGCAGCTTCAGAAGACGGCAGAAAAACTGGGCAGATACGGGATTGTCCTCGAATCTCTCGTACTGCAGAGCCTGGCAGCCTCGAAGCAGGGCGACAACGAACAGTCCCTTCAGAGCCTGGAGGAGGCCTTGATAATCGCCGAACCGGAGGGATTTTTGCGCCTCTTCCTCGATGAAGGGGAGCCGATGGCTCAGCTGCTCTACCAGGCGGCGAACAAAGGTCTCCGCCGGGAGTATGTAGGGCGCTTATTGGCGGCCTTTCCGCCGAGCCGGGAGAGCCAGGTCGGCATCTCGGAACATCTGATCGAAGCGCTCAGCCAACGGGAAATCGAGGTGCTTCAGCTTCTGGCTAAGGGATCTTCCAATAAAGAGGTAGCCAGGCAGCTATTCATCAGTTTGCCGACGGTGAAATGGCACACGAGCAATATCTACGGAAAGCTGGGCGTGCAGAACAGAACCCAGGCCGTGGCCAAAGCCAGGGCGCTCGGGTTGATTGCGTTGCCCTGAATTCCCATCCTCGATCCATACCTCCGGTGCGGTTTTCAACTTCGGTAGAAAAGTTTACTCTTTAGACGAGACCACTACAATGAAGGATGAGGCATCCCCGAAAGCGAAAAGGCGAGCTGAGGATAAGTCCCTCCCCGCCTCTGGCCGACTCCGTCGGGTAGCGATTGTCGGGCTGCCCAACACCGGAAAGAGCCAGCTGTTCAATGATATCACCGGCGACTATACCCTGGTCTCCAACTATCCTCTAACCACTCTAGAAATCTACAGGAAACGGATTTCGATCCACGGCCAGAAGTATGAGATCATCGACACGCCGGGCATGCACAGCCTCTACATTCACTCCGAGGAGGAGATTACGGTCAGGGAGTTCCTGTTCAACGAGCCGATCGATGTTCTGATCCAATGTATCGATGCGAATCGATTGAAGCAGTCTCTCCTGTTCACTCTCGATTTGCTCGAACTGGATATTCCCCTGATCATCTCCCTGAACGCGGTGGATGAAACCGAGCAGCAGGGGATCAAGATCAGTACGCGGAAACTCTCCGAAATACTGGGAGTTAACGTCATCGAGCATATCGCCCAGATCAACAAGGGCACCGAAGAGGTAAAGGCCGCCGTGGCCAAGGCAGCCACGACGAACAGAAAGCCCGGGTACGGACCCGATCTGGAACGAAAGATAGGCGAGATCGAAGCGCTTTTGCCAAAAGACACGCCATTTCGCCGTAAAACGGCCTTCCTCCTGCTGGACGGGGATCCCCTGATTCAGGAGTGGCTGAAGGATACACGGGGCGACGGATTCTACCGCGAACTCGCCGAGAAACTCCGGCCTATCAAGAAAGAATCCCTCGGACGGCCGAGCCGGGAGCTGGCCAAACGCCGAACCGACCAGATCAACCGAATCGTGGCCGAAGCCACGGACAAGACCTTTCGCAAGCCCACGCCCTTCGCCCAAACCTTTGCCCGACTGTGCAGGCATCCAATTTTCGGCGTTCCCATTCTGGCGGGCGTTGTTCTGGCCACCTACTTTCTGGTCGTCGAAGTGGCCGGACTGATCGAAGCATTGCTTTCCGCGGTTCTGGTCGATCCTCTGGTAAGGTTGATCAGCTCGAATGTCGCCCCCGGATTCTGGAACGATCTGTTGATCGGTCCCTACGGTTTGCTCACCCTGGGCTTGTTCAATGCCTTTGTCACCGTTTTACCCATTCTCTCCGTGTTTTTCCTGATGATGGGATTTCTGGAAGACACTGGCTACCTGCCTAATCTCATGGTATTGACCCGAAAAGTGTTGAGCAAGATCGGCTTGTCCGGCAACTCGATCATGAGCCTGATCCTGGGCTTCGGCTGTAAGACCATGGCCACCCTTACTACGAAGGGGATCGCCTCCCGCAAGGAGCGACTGATCGCGGTGTTTCTCATCGCTTTCGCGATTCCCTGCTCGGCCCAGCTGGCCATCGATATGGCCGTGTTGGGGCGAGTCGGCTTCAAGGCCTTTCTGATCGCCTACGGTACCCTGATAGTTGTCGAGTTTGCAGCCGGCTTGATTCTGAACAAAACTATGAAAGACGACGGGCAGAGCTTTTTCCTGCAGGAACTGCCGCCGATACGTCTTCCCAATCTACGGGGGATCATGAAAAAAACCGCCTACCGTATCTACTGGTTTCTAAAAGAGGCGGTACCGATTTTCCTTATCGCGGCGGCGGCTCTTTTCATCGTCGACAAGATCGGACTGCTGGATCTGCTCAAACGAGCCCTCAGGCCCATAGTTGTGACCTGGCTGGGGCAGCCACTGGATATCGTAGAGGTCCTGATACTCTCTCTGGCTCGCCACGAGGCCGCTGCGGGACTGCTCCTCGGCATGGTGGACAGGGGAGCCCTGACCTACATTCAGACGATCACCGCCGTGGTGATTACAACCATGTTCGTGCCCTGCTTTGCCAATATCGTTGCCATGTGCCGACAGCTCGGAATAAAGACGGGGTTGATCATAACCGCGGCGATCAATATCTCCTCCTTTATTCTGGCGGGTTTCCTGAACTGGACACTGGTGTTCTTGCGCATAGGAGTTGGCTGATGGAACAAAAAACCTTTAAGGAAGAGTATCTCGAAGTTCTCTGGTACATGAAGGAGGACGGAAATACCTCACTAGCCTATTTCAAGGATGAGCTGGGGGCGAATTTCAAGCAGGAAGTGCTGGAAGAGATCGCCGCAGAAGGTATCGTTCACACAGAGGACGATCGTATCTCTCTCACGGAGAAGGGCAACAACTACACCCGCCAGTTGATCCGCTCCCACCGACTGGCGGAAAGACTGGTACACGACGTCCTCGGTGTGGAGTTCGAAAAGGGCGCCTGCGAATTCGAGCACATCCTCAATCCCGACCTGGTGGACAGCATATGCACGCTCCTGGGCCATCCGCGAGAATGTCCGCACGGCATGCCCATCCCCGAAGGCGAGTGCTGCCGGCAGCGGGCCCAGATGGTGGAAAGCTCCGTGATGCCGTTGGATCAGCTGGAAGTCGGAGAGTCAGCCCGGATCGCTTATGTATACGGATCGAGCGACCAGCAGATTCACAAACTCGACAACCTGCTGGTGCGCCCCGGCAGCAGGGTAAAGTTGCATCAGCGCCAGCCATCCTTCGTGATCGAATGCGAGGATGCGATGATCGCTATCGATGAAAGGGTCGCCGCGGACATTCACGTCTGGGCCAGCAGCGAACGCAATCGACTGCTGCGGCCGCACGGCCGCCGCCGCACCCGTCGCGGATTCCGTCACGGATTGGGCAGCAGCAACAGATAACCCTACCAAAACTATACTTTCGTTTGGTTACAACCACTCCGAGTACACCTTATTCTATAATTAGGTAAGAAAATGCAGATATGAAGAGACAGCTTGCGCCCCAGGTGTATCGCATCAGGGTCCAGGGGCATCTTGACCCGGGATGGTCGAAATGGCTCGGAGACATGACCATCGTGTGCGAACAACCAGCGGAGGGATCCCCCTGCACGGTACTTGCAGGACCGGTGACCGATCAGACGGCCCTGCGGGGAATACTGACCAGGCTCTGGGATTTGAACCTGGACATCATCTCAGTAAACCGGATCGGCAAAGCGCGGGAGGAACGATGAAACAGTTGGATAAGTTGGCCAATAACTTCATCACAAGACGGTTGCTGGTTGATCGAATTACCGGCGGTTTGACTGGCAGGGTCGAGGACCTGCGCAAACTGGTCAGTCTGGGGAATACACCCATCGAGAACCCCGGATTGAAGGCGTTCTTGAACACTCTAGGTCGTGACATCGACCAGGACGCCGGGATGGCAAGGCTTTTTTCCAGACTCGG
Organism: Spirochaetaceae bacterium; assembly: GCA_020353535.1. Classification (GTDB taxonomy): domain Bacteria; phylum Spirochaetota; class Spirochaetia; order SZUA-6; family DRHE01; genus JAFGQJ01. The sequence continues at coordinate 3,632,437 of CP070696.1, forward strand.
ATCTTTAACCAGCCAGCGCTGCAAGCGCAAGCTCGTCGAGAACCTGATATTCAACTGGGGGATTACGGGCAACGGGATCCGCGCCGGGCTGATCGAAAAAGGCACATGGATTCCCAACTTGGTCGTCATCAGCCCCACGATGCGCTGCAACCTGAAGTGTACGGGCTGCTACTCCGGTCTGTATTGCAAGGATGGAGAGCTCTGCGAAGAGGAAATCGACGGGATCCTGGCCGAATGCCGGAGCTTGGGCATCTATTTCGTCGTCGTTTCGGGAGGCGAGCCCTACATCATGAAGGATGTCTGGCTGCGGCTGTTCAAGAAATACAACGACATGTACTTCCTCACCTACACCAACGGTACGCTCCTGGATGAACAAACGGTCAGAGCATTGGCGCGGTTGGGCAACGTAGCCCCCGGTATCAGCGTGGAGGGATTTGCGGAGCATACAGACCGACGTCGTGGTCAGGGGGTGTATGACAAAGTGATGAGGGCGATGGATCTGCTCAAGAAGAAGGGGGTAATCTTCGGAATCAGCGTCACCTACACCCGGGAAAACATCGACCTGATCACCACGAATGAATTTGTTCAGTACTACATCAACAAGGGGGCTATCTTCGCCTGGTATTTCATGTTCATGCCTGTTGGCAAGGATCCGATCCTCGAGCTGGTACCCACCCCGGAGCAGAGAACGCACTGCGGCAACCGGGTGGCGGAGCTTCGCAGGAAGCACCCCCTGTTCATGGCTGATTTCTGGAACGACGGTCCGGCGGTTGGAGGCTGCCTGGCCGGGGGCCGACAATACCTGCACATCCTGAACTCCGGCAGAATCGAGCCTTGCGTATTCGCACACTTCGGTGTGGACAACATCCGGGAAGTTTCGCTCCTCGAAGCGGCGAACTCACCCTTCTTCAAGGCCATTCGCGGAGAGTTTCCCTACAACGACATCGCCAACCTCAAACGTCCTTGTATGATCATCGATAATCCCCAAGTGTTGCGGAAGTTGGTCGACGAGCACTTGGTTCCCGCAGGTCATCAACACTCCGAGGATATCATATACGATCCCGCCGTGGTGGAGTGGATCGACCACTATGCACAGGAGTTCAAGGATCTCACCGATCCGGTCTGGCTGGATTTGATTCAGGATCCGAACTACCGCTGGTACGAACACGGTAAGGAGTACCGGGAATTGTTCCGCCATAGGAGCAGCGGGAATCAGAGGTCTGCACACCACCGGGCTAGACGTGCGGTCTGCCACAAGAGCTCCGGACGGTGCGACAGGCTTCTGGTCGGCAGCGCATCGAAACACTGAGGCGGATTTGCATGAGCAGGCGAGGGATTTCGGATCGGGTGTCACGGAGCCGGGCGACAAACCGGGCAGGGGGCCGGAAATGCACAGCCCTGGTGATCTCCGGGGGGGGCGCCAAGGGCGCCTTCGCCACCGGTGTGATCCGGCACATCTTTGAGACCTATCGCGGTACGGGCTGGTTTTCCATCATCGGGGGTTGTTCCACCGGGGCTCTGATCACGCCGCTGGCAGGACTGCTGGCTGCCCCACCCGAGATAGCCGAAGAGGCAATGGAACAGCTGATCGCTCAATACTCCATGGTTACCACGGCGGACATCCTGGAGAAGAAAAGCGTCATCGAGTTCGTCAAGCGACAAGAGTGTTTGAACAAGTCCGCCCCGCTTCGAAAACGTGTGCAGGAAGTTTTCCGCCCGGAGTGCTTCGAATGGCTGAAACGCGCAGACATGCCCTACTGCTACGTGGTGTACACCAACTATCAGAGCGGAGCTCTGGAGGTGGTGTCCCCGAAAGATCCGGGGATGACTCGGGAGCGTTTCATCGATGCCATGATCGCCTCGGCCAGCGTACCGGTGCTTATGGAGCCCACGATCATCGAAGGACAGGTCTGTTACGACGGAGGGGTGCGGGATCTGCTCCCTTTCGCCCGGGCTATCGATCTTGGTGCGGAAACGATCCTACCCATCATGCTGGACGCCCCTAAAGTCAGCGCCTCGCAGAGTCGATTCCGGCGCCTGGATAAAGTCCTGTTCCGTACCCTCGCTATCATGCTCGATGAAACGGGCGAGAACGATCTTCAAATGGCGAACCGGATCAACCTGGCCATTCGGGCAAAGAAGGAGATCCTGCAAACCCTGGCAGGCAGGCCGCGCTGCAGGAAAAAGATACAGGCAATCTTTGACAAGGGGGAATACGCCGAGCTGTTTGGATCGGAGAAACGTTTGGTTCGCATCGTCGAGGGTTTGCGTCCAGATGAGGCGCTCACCGACAATCCGCTGCGTTTCGATCCCCAGCTCATGCGGAGCTGGATCACCCTCGGCGAACAGAAGGCGCGTTCCGTGTTGACCGTAAGCCCTTTCGTCTAATTCCCGGATCATTTCTTGCAAAGACCCGACCCTTCACGCCATTATTGAAGGTATGATCAATTCCTACCATATCGATCTTCGGGAAATCTCTCTCGATCAATACAAGCAGACCTTGAAGAATGCCAATCTGATCCCCAGCCGCCGGATTCTCAAGGAGCAGATCGACGAGCGCTTTTCTAGTTTGAAGGCGGCGGGCATCGGTACCCTGGCGGAGTTCCTTGCCGCAACCAAAAATGCGGCCAAGATCGCGGAATTTGCTGTAAACACCGGTTTGTCGGTGGATTACATTACGATCCTGCGCAGGGAGGTGAATGCCCTTCTCCCCAACCCGAAAAATCTGCGGGATTACCCGGGTATTAAAGCGGGAACTGTGGTGAAGCTGGCAAAGGTGGGCATCAAAAACAGCAGACAGCTGTTCGAAAGCTCTCTGAAAGGGGAACAGCGCGCGGAACTGGCCAGAGCGGCAGCAATCGATCCCGATGAGCTGTTGGAGTTGGTGAAACTATCCGACCTGTCCCGGGTCTACGGGGTGGGCCCGATCTTAGCCAGAGTCCTCTACACAGCCGGTGTTGACTCAGTCGAAGCCATAGCTCGGGCTGACGCCTCCCTGCTGTTCGACCGGTTGGCAAAGGCCTACCTGGCGGCCGGTAACAGCCGGGTGGATTTCAAAGAGAGCGATATTGCCTTCTGTATTCAGATGGCCAAACGCTTGCCCGGATCGATCGAGTACTAAACGATCGGTACATCCACACCGCCCCAACCGGAATCCGGCAGCAATAGCCTACGCCCAATCGACTACATCCAGCCGTGAGCTAGCAAATAATCCCGATTTGCCGCTGTGATCTCAGGGCCCTGGCCGCGAACGAATCCTTCCAGGATGACGGTGCCCCGATAGTGTTTCTCAAGTACCTGCAGAGCCTGATCCACATCCATCAATCCCCGGCCCAGGGGAACGTGGGTTACCTCCGTTGAATAATCACTGAGATGAGCGTGAATGATCCAGGTGTCGTCGATTCTGGAGAAGAAACCCTCGTGGTCTGAGACGGTTTGAATATGGGATAGATCCACGGTCAGTCCCAGGTGCTTCCGCTCCCTGCTCATCAAACGCTGAATATCCTCGGGTGTAACAAAGCGTTCTTTGGACCGCTTTTCCATCGCCTCGATTCCGATCGTCAAGCCCCGTGCAGCTGCTGCGTTTTCAAGTAGATCACAGGCCTCATCGAGCAGCTGCCAGTACTCCTCCATGTCTCCGCGATTGGACGACAACCTGCCCGCATGCACCACCACCGGATCGGCACCCAGGCGGGAGGCTGCCAGCAGGGAATCCTGGACCTGTCGCAGGGACTCCTTCCGGATACCCGGATTGGCCGAGGTAATGTTTACATCATAGGAGGCGGCATGCAGACTCACGGCAAGGTCGAGATCCTCCGCCAGGCTCTTAATCCGCTGGAGGGACTCTGAGCTCTTCCAGAGGTGCTCCATCCAGATCTCTGCTGCATTGAATCCGTACTGCTTGATAGTTCGCAGAGCCTCCTCGACAGAATATTCCTGGAAGAACCAGCTGGAGCAGCCGAAACGCAGGACCTTCACATCAGCGTACCGCAACCATTATGAAAAATACCTGTCCCCGGAGATCTGCACGTAGATCCGCTCATCGATATCGAACTCCTCCCGTTGCTGGCTCTTTGCCTTCAGCATCTGCCCGTGAATATTGAGCAGATAAACCATGGCATCGCCGAGAAACATCTTCTGTTCGATTCGAGCTTCCAGAGCACCCTCCCTGCGGTTCAATTGGACCTCTTCGGGTCGAACCATTAACCTCACTCTCCCCTTCGCTCCCTGCGGTCCAGCGATAGACAGAGGATGAGAAGGCCCACCCACTAAAAAAACCTCTCCCTGCTTGATTTCCACCTCCAGGAAGTTAGCGGTGCCTATAAAATCGGCGACGAATTGGTTGGCCGGCTGCTGGTAGATTTCTCTCGGTGTCCCGATCTGCTGAATCACTCCGGACTCCATCACGACCACCCTATCGGACAGGACCATAGCCTCCAGCTGATCGTGGGTAACAAAGATAATGGTGATGCCGGTCTGTTTTTGAAGCGCTTTGAGTTCAAAACGCATTTCTTCCCGCAGTTTGGCATCGAGATTGGAAAAGGGCTCATCCAGCAGCAGAACCTTCGGCTGCATCACCAGAGCCCTAGCCAGAGCCACTCTCTGCTGCTGTCCGCCGGAGAGCTGATTGGGATAACGATCGATCAGCTCCGGCATCTTTACCAATTCCAAAGCCTGTTCTACGCGACGGATCGTTTCCGCCCTGGGGATTTTCTTTATTCGCAACGGGTAGGCTACGTTTCGGAACACGTTCATGTGAGGCCAGACCGCGTAGGACTGAAACACCATTCCCACTCCCCGCTCTTCCGGAGGAACAAACACCCCAAGTTCCGATACTGTGTGTTCACCGATTCGGATGGAACCCTGATCAGGTCGAATGAAACCCGCCACCAGGCGCAGACTGGTTGTTTTTCCGCAGCCCGAAGGGCCCAGGAAGGTGACAAACTCCCCGTCTGCCACGGTTACAGAGAATCCTTCCAGGGCTATAGTCTGCCCATATGATTTGCGCACATCCGCCAATGTTACTTGTGCCATGAGCTCAAGCTCCTATTCCTGCATCCTAGCTGGTGCCGAATCCTTTAGCAACAGCATTGCCAGGGTATCTCCTGTATGGGTCCTGCAGCGGCTGCGAAGGTATATCAGGGATCCCGCTTCAAGGGCGACCACCGGAGCCGCGGCCAGGTTGGCGAGAGAGATCCAGGTTCCAATGCGATCCCCCTTCTGCAGTTCCTGTCCCGGTTCGCAACTCGGATAAAAGGCGCCCTCTTCCCACGCTCGAACGAAGGATCGATTGTCCCGATGATATACCCGACCCGGTGGGGTTGGGTTCGCACCATATGCTGACGGCACGTAGTGCCAATAGGCCAGAAGGGATAGCACCGCACGAAAACCGTGGGCTCGACCTTCGAAAAAACTCTGGACAGTGTAGTCTCCGGGTTGAAAGAGCAGGGCTTCGGTGTCCTGACCGAAATCGACGTTCAGGCGACGCTGAAGAAGAAATTGAACGTGGATTTCCGGCGGTACCGTATCCTTGGAGCCTGTAATCCTCCCTTCGCCTATCAGGCCCTTCTGGCGGAGGATAAGATCGGTGTTCTTCTTCCCTGCAATGTGATCGTTCAGGAAACTGTCGAGGGAAAGGTGGAGGTATCCGCCATGGACCCGGCCGAGGCGATGGGCATGATCGACAACACCGATCTCACGAATGTGGCTGAGCAGGCCCGCGCCCGCCTGCAGAAGGTGATCGACAGCTTGTAACGGGCTGGGGCCGGGCTGTCGGCCTGTATTATCTGACCAACAATGTAAAAAGGCCGGGGGTTCAACCCGGCCTTTTTTCGATACAAAAATTGTTGTTGTCAGTTTACAACTGGATCCGCACGTTGGCAGATGCCCCGTATGCACCACTGAGAAAGTTATACATGGCGCTCAGGTCCAGTTTAACGATGAAGATATTGAAAGCCGTGCCGCCGTAGACCCAGAAGGACCAGCCGTTGGCTTCGGATGATACCTCTATTCCATCTACCGTGGGGATTGGGTATCCGTAGGAGTCGAAGACTTGCTGAACCGTCGTAAGATCATTCGGGCCGGAGTAGGCTAGCGTAGAAAAGAGCCCGCCTCCGGCGTTCGAAAAACCATGTGCGGCTCCAAATCCAACGTGGGGTGTCAATATTGCCAGATTCCAGCTTGCCTGCGCCTTGGCTTGAATTGTGTGGGTATCCCAGTTGAACACGAGATCAGGATCGGTAATTATCAATTGGTGTAATCCGCCATACCCTGCAGCGTTCATTGGTACAGAAATGTCGATTGTCTCTCCGCTACTTACATCGTTTACGCCTAAAGTGCCCCGCATAAAGTTGTATCCGGCCCCGGCCGAGATTGTGGGTAGCAACCCACTGCCTTCGACCAACCGCAGTCGAGCATCGAACCCCACTAGGAGATAATCCGCAGTGACATCGGCACTAAACAATTCCTTGGCCTTGTCCGGTATGAATCCGAACTTGACACCGACATCGAATGGAAGAATGAATCCACCAAGCCTGGCGTCCGCAGCCAGAACGGGGAACGGGACTCCGTATTTTTCAAGTTCCTGGGGAACAGACACACCTAATCCATCAACAACCGGTTTTATGGATTCATAGGGAAGAAACATCCCTCCGAGAGAGATCCCGATACCAAAGTGAGGGAATTGTCCGATGTAAGCGGGAGACCAGTTTCCGCCGACCGAAGCGGTTATGGGTAGGCTGTTGGCTGCTTCCTGGGAAAACGTTTCGAAATAGCCTTTGAACTCATCGTAGGTCTGAGCGAACAGACCCGTAGCAAATAAGAATAGAATGCTGACTACAATCAATACTCGTTTCATACGTCTATCCTCCTGGGTTTCAATATATACCTTTAATTTAGTATTTCAATCAC
>CP070696.1:3639445-3695385 GCA_020353535.1 Spirochaetaceae bacterium
TCGCTAACGCGAGGGAGGGAACCGGTTCCCATGCCGGCTCCCGCTCCCGAACCATCTTCTCATCAACCGGAGATGGAGACCATCGATCCGGTCCCTGTCGCAGAGACTGAGGAGTCAGCCGTCCTGAACACGGAACCGACAGCGGCAGCGGAGACTGACGCGCCGGCGGAGACCGCGGCCCAATCCCCCATGGTTCCACAGCCAGTTCGCCACCAAAAACAAGCAGTGCCACCCGTTCGCTTCGAAAAACCAAGGCCCCTGCAGCCGATCGACGCCGGAGCCGTATACCCTCTTGGATCCCGCCTCCGGGGAGAGGAGGGTATAGTGCGACTTTTGGCCCGCATCGGGAGCGACGGCCGGGTGGAAGGTCTCAAGATCGGCGAGTCCAGCGGCTTCCCCGCCCTGGACCGGGCTGCTAAACAGGCGGTATGGCGCACCCGCTTTTCCCCGGCCACACAAAACAACAGGGCGGTGGCCGACGAAATCACCATCACCATCCACTTCCGTCTGGATTCCTGACCATCCCCCTCCCGACCGTTCCCGTTCCGACCAGCGGGATCATGAGCTGATCCCCCTTTCCTCCACCAACAGCTTAAAAGCTCAACTTGCAGCGCATATATACTGCAGGCTCTGTCAGATCGAATGATCCTGTATACTCCCCGTCAAACTCGCTGCCCGCCGGGCCGAAGAACAGCATGGCTCCCAGACCGACCTGAAAGTTTCCATACGGCTCGCCGCTCAGCTCCGGCACGAACCCCAGGCTGCCGTCGTTGATGTTGATCAGCCCGACCGTAGTGATGCTGAGGTAGTCCAGAAAGCTCCTCTCGAGATAGAGCAAAAGATAGTCTTCGGCCAGAACCAACTGCTCCCCCGACAGCAGTTTGGAAAAATCGGCATCGTATTCGCCTTTCTCCCGAGTACCGGGACCCTGGTGGTAGTACTCCATCCGGGTATCGATCTCGAGACCCGGGATGAAGTAATCGAAACCGACACAGAAGTCCAGCAGCTCAGAAATTCTTTCGTTTTTCAAGGCAATATTTACCTCGGATTCATCCCACATCTTCAAGGCCGCCTCTCCGTATACACCGAAGTTCCAGACAGCCCCAGCAAAATCTGTACCCAGATAGTGAACCCTGCTCCAGCCATCCGGGGTGAGGATGACCTCTTTTATCCAGCTGCCGGACAGATCGAAGGCGCCTATAATTCCCTGCAGCTTCAGGCCGAACGGCAGGTTGGCCCAGTTCCCATCCACTGCGACCGGCAGGGTGGAATGGCTCTTGTCTTGAAAAGCCGCATATCCCTGGACAGACAGAAATCCCTCCAAAAACGAAACACTGGGAACGATCCCCACAGTCCCCGGCGTCTCTTCGCTGACAGTATCGAGATAGGCAGTCACCGCAGCTTTAGAGGTAGGATTGAAAAAATATCCGGTTCCCCAGGCGATGGGCAGCTTGCCGAACTGAAGGTCAAAGCGCCCCAGATTCACCGAGCCCCAGAGATGATCAACCGAGATGGTTTGGACCAGATCTTCGTTGAAGGTCACGTTCTCGTCTGCCAGGTCCACTGGCAGCAATCCATAGCTCTCGTACACCACATAGGGATTCTGGTTTCCGATCGCCGCGTTGTAGGCCAGCTCAGCGTGGAAGCTCAAGTTTTCACCGGGATTCCAATCCCCCTTCAAGCGCCCGTATAGGATATTTCCGTAATCCGAATCGATGATCCCCCAGTCATCCGTATATACGTTGGCGCTGAAGAAGTTGACCACGTACCCGTAGATGCTGAAGGTTTCCTCATAGAAGCTCTCCTGTGCGGTAACGGACGCCGCGGCGCCGCTCAGGCAGATAGCGATAAATATCCATCGCATCAATTTCACTTTCATTGCATTCCCCCTTGCTCGATTACGCTGCACGGTCCTCTGCAAAACCTGCTGAACAGTCCTCGGCTCAGTCCTCACTTGTAGAAGCGGCTGGGATTGAAGTACTTGTCGTCGATCGGCACGTCGTGCTGCATCGCATGGGTGATGACCACGGTCATGCTGTTCTTGTCGTAGTTCTTCATCACCATGCGGGTCGGAACGTCCCGGCCGCCCATATTCTTGACCTCACTCATCTCCAGGTCCTTGTAATGACCTTCCTCCTCCGTGTAGTACTCGATCTTGGTTGCCAGGTAGCTCGTTTTGTCGATGGAAATCAGGATCCTGGAGTAAATAGAATCTTTCTGTTTTGGCGTGCCTTCAAGAATCCACTGCCTGGAATCGCTCGCTTGAACCCTGAACTCGTACTTTTCCTCCCAATTGCCGCCACTCAAGTCCTCGTAGCTGAAGTCCCCCCCGACACCGCTGACTGATTGCTTCTTGCTCTTGCCGGCGATTTTCCGCACCCTTCCGGTCGAGGAGAAATAGACCCACTGGTCTCCTCCCCTGCTGAGGATGCTCAGACCTTTTATCGATCGGGGTTCAATGAACTGCATATAGGAATCCTCTTCGCCTCGTCCGTAGCTGATTACCTTGAACTCCCGGACATTGCCTGAGTCATCCGCATCTGGGTAGACCAGCATGCTCAACTCCGCCTTGCTTGTCTCGGTGCTTTGTCGCCGCTCGACCTCTCGAATGATCTCCAGTGCATCCTCATCGGCGAATGCCAAGGGGAGGATGGCAAGTGCAAACACCGCAGTTGCAAAGACGATCCGCATTTGTTTAGTCATGACACGCTCCTCTCTTGTGGTCTTGGAATATTATCTGCAAAGACTTTTGCCCTCGGGCTGTCGAAACGCAGCAATGCAGGCAGCACAACCAGCGCCGCGGTCAGGCAGGCGGCCAGTCCGACGAAAAGGATGATTCCCATGGAAGTGATCGATCCGAAAGATCCGATCAGACCCAAAGAGCCAAAGCCGATCATGGTTGTCAGGGCCGAAAGAAGCACACCCTTGCCGGTGTAGCGGTATACGGTACCGATGTTCCGCTCAACCCTGTAGCGGTGAGCCAGGTGGATGCCGAAATCAATACCCATGCCGATGACAAGCGGGATCACGGCGATATTGATGGGATTGAGCTTCCAGCCCAGAAGGGGATACACGCCGAGCATCCAGATCATTCCAACCAGCAGAGGGACAACGGCGAAAAGGGTATAGCGGAGGCTGCGAAAACTGAGTGCTACAAACAGCAGGACCGCGGCGAAGATCAGCAGGGCGGCTCGCTTCGAGGCTGAGCTGATCTCCTCCATCCAGGCGATACCGAACTGGGTCGTTCCGGTTATCCTGGGAGAGACCTTCTCCAAGGCTTTGTTGAAACGCTCCATGTTATCCAAGTTGTTGAGCAGCCCCGGTTTGGGGTAGGCCAGCACAAGGGTCCTGGCCCCTGACTCCTCAAGAAGGCCCCGGGAAATAGAAGGTGGAAGATCTTCCGGTCTGATGTTCCGATCGACCTGAGCCATGGTGCCGATGATCCGGTCCATCTCCTCTGCAAAATGGCTGTCCAGACGATTTAGGGGTGAGGCGTAGAAAGAGGGATTCGACTCGATCAGCTGGATCAACTTCTGAAAGACTTCGTCTCCCGGCCGCCCCACCTCGGCGCCGAAGATCTCCCGGATCATGCGGTTTCGTTTTGCCAAGATCTTGTTATCCTCACCGAGGCCGGCAACCGAAAGGTCCCCCATCTCGATAACATTCCACTCCAGACGCTGGATCTCATAGGCGAGCTTCTCGATACGTTCGGGAGTGTATGAATAGTCTGAAATGTAGCGAGAAGGCATGGCGCGAATCTTTGCGATTTCAGCCAAGCGAGCCTCCTGCTCCCGATCCGAGGGAATAAATAGAGCCAAGGAGCGTACCTCCGCCACCATGGATTCCTCTTCCAGGGCTTCGGTCAGCTCTCGGGCTTCCTCCAGACCATCGGCAATAACCATGGAGGGAAAGGGAGTCATATCGTACTTATCCATGACTTTTTCATACTGGATGATTGAAGGCATTTCTTGCGGTTCCAGCTTCATGAAGTCTGTTTCCATACTGTTCAGGTACACCGCGGCCACCAGCAATACGGCGGTTACCACCATGGCTGCTGCCAGGGTCACCCAATGCCTTCTATTTATGAACCGACCAAGGCCGGCCAGGAAATCGTAGTTGATGTTTGGAATGTGGGAACGGGAGACGTCCTTCTTCCCGAACCAGTACAGCAGAGCCGGCAGGATGAAGATCATGGCCAGCAGACACATCAGGATCCCGGTACCCATGACAAAACCGAATTGGCCGAACGCCTTGGAGCCTGTCCCGGCCAGAACGAAGAAGGCGATGGCCGTAGTCACGGCCGCCAGGAAGATGCCCATCCCCGCTTTGATAAAGGTATTGCGCAGGGCTTCCGCGGGGGAGAAGCCGTCATTGCGAAAAGTCGTAAAGTTGGTGACCACCTGGATGCCGTAGTCCACTCCCAGTCCGATCAGCAGAACGCTCATTATGCTGGTCAGCATGGTGATTTCCCGGATCGTGATCCCCAGCAGTCCGTAGTTGAATACGATCCCAATCACGAGGGTTATGAGAATAAAGAGGATCGAGCGAATCTGGTTGAAGGAGAACAGGAACAACAGCAATATCAACACCAGGGCAACGAGGGCCGGAACCAGCATGTCGAAGCCCATTGCTTCCTGTTCATCCGCCTGCATCGGTACATCTCCGGTGTAGCCGATCCTAACTTCGGGAAATCGTTCCTGAACTGTCCGCTGAACGGCTCGGATCTCCTCAGTCATCTCCACGCATTTTTCGATCTCCATAACGCTGAAATTGGGGGAAATTGTGAACATCAGCATGCTGTTGTCGGGGCTGAATGCGTAGATATCGCCGTAAACAAAATTTTCGGCCAGATTCCTGCCCCTATCCTCCACGGGTAACGATTCCGGATTTTCCAGATACTCCCGCAGCATGGTGCAAAAACGCTCAAGCTGATTCAGCATGGCGAGGGCTTCGCTCTCCTGCCTGCTGTTCTCTAGCTCCTCCTCTGCCCCTTCACCCGTGTAGGTCTGCTCGAAGGAGTCGTTCAATGAAGTGAGAAACGGCAGCAGGTTGAGAGCGGAGAAGGTCTCCCCGGTCTTTTCCAGATCCTCGGCTTCCTGAAGCAGCAGGCCCCAGGTGGAGACAAACTCCCGATCCAGCTTGAGATCGATGGTGTGGACGTAGCTCATCAGCCGAGGATTGGCCCGCACCTCCGCCGCATACGCTTCGGCCGAGCGGATCATCAACTCCCGATCCAAGCCTTCGATCGTGACCATCACCACTGTTCCGCCGTGAAACAGCTCATCCACCTCCTCGAAGCTCTTCACCTGCGGATTGTCCTCAGGCAGGAGGTCCTTGACCTGCGTTCTTACCTCGATGTTGCTGGCAGCCACGATACTGAGAAAGAACAATACCAGCCCGGCGATAGGAATCAGTTTATGGTAGCGGATCACGAACCCCGCCAATCCGCCCATGACCTTCTCTTCGAATCTCATCCTATACCCCCCGTACGATTTGTTGCCCGGGGGCGCGGATGCTTGCGCCCCTGGGCAAACGGTAATACCGGATGCAGCCATCGAAACCGGTCAAAAGTATGGTTGGGGTATGGTTCACTCATACTCCCTCGCTCACCTGCGCACGAAGGACAGCAGGGCCGGCAGCAGCACAATGGTCGCGGTCAGACAGGTGGCGATTCCTAAAAACAGCACGGTTCCTATCGATGCAATCGAAGGAAAGGAGCCGATAAGAGCCAGGGAGCCGAAGCCGATTATCGTGGTCAGGGCAGACAGGAAAACCGCCTTTCCAGTGTACAGGTAGACCGTCTCCAGATCCTTCTCGACCCGGAAGCGGTGGACGATATGGATGCCGAAGTCGATGCCCATGCCGATGACAAGAGGAATCACGGCGATGTTGATCAGATTCACCTTCAAGCCCAGCAAGGGGTAGATGCCCAGCATCCAGATCATTCCAGCCAGCAAAGGGACGGCCGCCAGGATCGCGTAGCGGAAGCTTCGGAAGGTGATGACCATGACCAGAAAAACCACTACGAAGATGAACAGGGCTGCCTTCTTGGATCCGCTCTCCACGTCCTCCGACCAGGATACCAGGATGGGTACCCAGCCGGAAACCTTGGGCGACACTTCCGCCATCCGCTGATTGAAGCGCAGCATGCCCTCCTTGTCGATGGTCGCCGATTTCACGGGGTAGGCGAAGACCAGGTTGCGGCTGCCTCCCTCCTCGAGAAACTGCTTGGCGTACTGCTCGGGCAGATCCTCTATAGTGATACTTCGATCAACCTGGGACATGGCCTCTACTATTCCGTCCATCTCAGCGGCGAACCGTGGATCGAGATTGGTAATTGCCCGTGCGCTCTCCCTCGGATTGTCCTCGATATGCTGGATCACCTTCTGAAACACCTCGGCTCCGGGTTCTCCCACTTCAGCACCGAATATCTCCCGGATCATCTGGTTCCTCTTCACCACGATCTTGTTGTTCTCTCCCAGACCGGCCACGGAGAGGTCCCCGATCTCGATTACGTTCCACTCCAGACGCTGAATTTCGTAGGCCAGCTCCTCCATACGTTCGGGGGAATAAGAGTAGTCCGGGTCAAAGCGGCTGCCCATATCACGGATCCTGCGGATTTCCGCCAATCGGGCCATCTGCTCGCTGTCGGAGGGAATGAATCGGGCAACGGAGCTGACCTCGGCGATCAAGGATTCTTTTTCCAGCGCTTCCTGCAGCTCCCTGGCTTCCTCCACAGAATCAGCAACAGCCATGGCGGAGAAAATGTTTATGTCGAACTTGTCCAGAACTTTGTAGTAGGTCTTTATGGAGGTCATATGTCCAGGCTCAAGTTTCATCATGTCGTACTCCATGCGGTTAAGGAACGCCGCGGCAAACAGTCCACCGGTCACGATCAGACCGGCCACCAGGGTCAGCCATTTGTGATGGAAAGTTGTCTTCCCGATACGAGATAGGAACCGGTACTCAATTTTGGGCAGCCGGGATTTGGCTGGATCCTGTTTCACGAACCAGAGCAACAGGGAGGGCAGTATGAAGAACAGGGCGATGAAACAGCAAATGATCCCCATACCGGCTAGCACACCGAATTCGGCCAGGGCTTTGGATCCGGTGGCCGCCATGACGAAAAAACCGATGGCCGTAGTCAGCGCGGCCAGGAAGGTGCCCATGCCGGCCCGCACGTAGGTATTGCGCAGCGCCTCTTTGGGCTGCAGACCGCTGGCCCGGTAGGTCGTGTAATTGGTGACCAGCTGTATTCCGTAATCGATTCCCAGTCCGATGAGCATCACCGCCATAAAGCTGGTCAGCATGTTAATCTCTTTAAAGGTGACGCCCAGCAGGCCGTAGGTGTAGAGAATGCCGAAGATCAAGACGATCAGGGCAAACAACACCGAGCGGATCGGATTGAAGGAGAAGATGAACAGCAGCAATATCACCACCAGAGCGACCAGGGCTGGCACCAGCAGATCGAAGCCCATGGCCTCCTGCTCGTCAGCGCCGATGGCGACATCTCCCCCGTAGGCCAGCTCCAGGTCGGGGTACCGATTCTGAATATCGGTCCGGATTTTCTTGATTTCGTTGGTCATGGCCACCATTTTAGGGATCTCGTCGATGGAAAAGTTGGGCAGAATGGAGAACAGCAACATGCTGTTGTCAGGGCTGAATCCGTACAGATCCCCATACAAGAAGGTCTGGGCCAGCTCGCGCCCCGTGTCATCCGCACCGGCCTCTGCGGGATTATCCAGGTATCCCCGCAGCAATACGAAGAACGCTTCCAGTTGGTTCAGCATGGCCACCGCTTCATTCTCCTGGCGGCGCGTGGAGATCTCCTTCTCCGCTTCCTCCCCCGTGTAGGTGCGTTCGAAGGAGTCGTTCAGAGAGGTCAGGAAGGGAAGCAGGTTAAGCTCGGCGAAGGTATCCCGGGACCGTTCCAGATCCTCAGCCTTCTGAAGCATCAAACCCCAGTCCGTAACGAACTCTCGGTCCATCTTGAGGTTGATCGTCTTCACGTACTGCATGGCCTCGGGGCTGCTGCGAACCGCCGCGGCGAAGGCCTCGGCGGCCTCGGCCATCCGGGCCTTGTCCCGACCCTCCACGGTAATCATCAACGACATTCCGCTGTTGAAGGCCTCATCGATCTCATGGATGCTCTGCACCTGAGGGTCATCGAAGGGCAGCATATCCTCCATCTGGGTTGTCACCCGGATGTTCTGCGCAGCGATCAGGCTCAGGACGAGCAGGACCACCGCCACGATCGGGATGATCTTGTGATATCGGATCACAAAATTCGCGATGCCCCCCATGATGCGTTGTTCGAGTTTCATACGATCCTCCTCGTTCTGGCTGTACCAATCGCCCTACCGGCTTGAACGCCCGCCTCTGCCCTACTAGGCTTGTTCGGCAGAACGTTCGGTAGATGGCCTGACAACAATTGCATCATCATTCACTCCGCTTCAGGAGTCGTTCCCGGAAGTACCACAGAAAGCCATCAACAAAAAGCTTGCGTGATTGTTCCCTGTCAAAGCCGTAGCGTTCACACCACTTTTCCGAAAACACCGTGTACCCCACAAGGGGAAGGGAGAGCATGAAGAAGGCCTCGTGCATGCTTTGATTCCTGTCGAAAGCCTTGACCGTATCGATATGGTGCGCCTGAGCGCTGGCCACGACTTCCCGGGCCGCCGGAGACTGAAAGTTCCACAGCTCAAGCAGCGGGACCTGTCGGGGATTCTTGATCGATTCCATCAGAAGAATGGTCAAGATGCGCCGGTTCTCCTCCATAAAAGCGATCATCTCCTCCATGATCACATCGAGTTTCTCCATGAAATTCCCCGCATATCGCTCAAAGAAGCTCTTCTTGAAGGCAACTCCTCTGGTCACGAACTCTTCGAGCATGGTCTCCAGGATCTGTTCTTTATTCTTAAAGTGGTAGTAAATGACGGATTTGCGGATCCCCACCTTCCGGGCGATTTCCTCGATACCGGTTCCTTCAAATCCCTTCACCGCGAACAGCTTCTCCGCTTCCTGAAGAATCTTCTGTTTGGTGGTTTTGACTGATTCAACCCGCTGGCGTGTCCGCATCTTCCTGCGTCTCCATCTATCTATAGAACGTTCGTTCTAATTATAACACGAAGACATACGGGGGGCAACACTATTTTCGCGGAGTGCTTCAGGTAACTATTTGCCGAGCAGAGGTTCTAGGAGCTGTCGGCTGCCCCGTTGCAGCGTGATTGCCTTGTAGATGGTGTCCACCGCCCGGTTGAAATCCTTGGAAGGTACTACGAAAAAAGCACTGATTTTCGAAGAGCCCTGCTCGACCAGGCGCACCCGAACGCCACCACTACTGAGAAGGAGAAGAAGGTCAGCCAGGAGCTCTGGATGGTCAGATATCCCCTCTCCCACAATCGCGACCAGAGACACGTTGTCGAGGATCTCAAGATGATCCGGCTTGAGTGCCTCGGCGATAAGGCCGACCAGCAGCTCCCGTTTGTCCTCGAGCTGCGTTTCAGGCAGAATAACCGCCAGGCTGTCGAGTCCCGCACGCTCCCACTCCCACTCAATGCCTTGGGCGGTCAGTATTTCGAAGAGTTTGGAACGGGTCTGCGGATCTTTGCGGAGCAGGAATTTTTCCAGGTAGAGCAGGGCAAATCCATTTCGTCCGGCTACTCCCGCGACGGCTCGCTGCTGCAATTTCCTCGCGGCCTTTATAATGGTTCCCGCATCATCCGGCCTGTTGGTGTTGCGGATGTTGATGGGAATCTTCTCTTTGTACACAGGCAGGATCGCCTCTTCGTGGAGAACCTTGGCGCCCATATAGGAAAGCTCGCGGATTTCCCTGTAGGTAACTTCCGCCATTGGCTGAGGATCCCTAACGATCTGCGGGTCAGCCATGAGCAGTCCGGAAACGTCGGTCCAGTTCTCGTACACCTCCGCGTGCACGGCTCTGGCTACCAGGGCGCCGGTCACATCCGAGCCTCCGCGGGAGAAGGTGCGGATCTGCCCCACCGAATCACTGCCGTAGAAGCCGGGAATAACGTACAGGCCTGGCCCGGCCAGCCGTTCGGCAATCAGTTGAAAGCTCTCCTCGGTCACAGATCCGTCTTTCCCGAATCGGATGACCTCGGCGGCATCCACGAAGGTGGCCTGCAAGTAGGAGGCCAGCAGGCGGGCACAGAGGTACTCCCCCCGGGAGGCTGCCAGGTCCGCAGAAGCACCCGAGCCAAGCGATCTCCGGACCTCCTCCAACCATTCCTGTATTTCCGATCGGGCTTCCAGCTCCCGATCGATCTGGAGATAACGATCGCTCACATGGCGGAACGGCTGCTCATATGAATCACCACGGGCGGCCAGAGATTGGCAGCTGTAGAGGAGGTCGGTGATCTTCTCATCCCCGGAAGTTCTCTTGCCCGGTGCGGATACGACGATAAATCTTCGTCGCCGGTCCGAGCGGATGATCGATTCGATTTTTCTGATCTGCCGGGCTTCAGCAACGGAGCTGCCGCCGAACTTGCTTACGATCTCACCCATGGATCTAACCTTTGCGTTTGTACTGACACTTGATTTAAGGCCAATATAGCTTCTGCCCGGAATAAATCTGCACGGAGCAGCGTACCCGATTTATTTCCGCAGTTGGGCCAGGGCCTGCTTCAAGCGATCGACGCCCCGGTGGCACTCGTCGGTGGAGCAGGAATAGGCAATGCGCAGATGTCCCTCCCCCGCGGTACCAAATACGCTGCCGCTGACCGTGGCGATGCCGTGTTCGCGCAGCAAGTACTCCGCCACCTCGGCGGAAGCTCCGAAGCGGCTGATGTTGGGAAAGGCGTAAAAGGCCCCTATCGGTTCGGCCAGAGTTACCCCCTCAATCCCCTTCAGCCCGTCAACGATGATCTGCCTGCGTTCGGCGAAGGCTCGAATCATGTCATCGACACAGCCCTGACCGGCGCTCAGGGCTTCGGCGGCACCGTGTTGGATGAAGGTGTTCACACATACGGTCGTGTACTGCCGTACCTTGAGCAGAGCCTGAGTCAACTCCGGAGAGGCGACGGTCCAGCCCAGTCTCCAGCCATCCATGCTGTAGGTTTTGCTGAAACCGTTGACGATGATGGTCCGCTCCGGCATGCCTTCCAAAGAATAAATGCTGGGAGCAACCTCCCCCTCGCCGTAGTAGATCCGGTTGTAGATCTGATCCATCAGCACGATCAGGTTGTGCTTTCTGGCCAGTTCAGCAAGGGCTTGCAGGTTTTCTCGTGTTTCCACACAACCGGTGGGATTCCCGGGGGAGGTGATGCAGAGCATCTTGGTATACTCCGTGATGCGTGAAGCCACCGCCTCCGGTTCCATAGCAAAGCTCGCCTCCGCCCGAGTCGGAACTTCGACAGGTATTCCACCGGCCAAAGCGGCGCAGGACTTGTAGTGATGCCAGTTCGGATCGGCCACCAGGACCTCGTCTCCGGGATCGATGAAAGCCAGCATGGCCACCATGATCCCCTCGTTGGCCCCGGCCATGACGATCACCTGGCTCTGCCAATCCACAGAAACCCCGGTATCGATCTTTGTTCGCTCCGCAATGGCTTTGCGCAGCGAGGGGATCCCCAGGTTCGGAGCGTAGTGCACCTCTCCCCGCTGCAGTGCCGCGGCCGCCGCCTGCTTGATATGATCCGGAGTATCGAAATCCGGGCGCCCGATCTGCCAGTGAATGACATCCCGGCCTTCCGCCTCCATAGCCCGAACCGCCTCGAAAACCTTGCGAATCCCGGAGAAGGGAACCGTATGCACCCGCTCCGCAGCCAGTTGCTCTACTGATTTTGCCATCAATGTCTCTCCATACTTTCAGCTCAGGTCCAACGGCCTGACCTCACGTGTTGCGTTCACGCCCCGGTAGAGGCGAGCAGATTTCGCCTGACCAGCTCTTCGGCGATCTGCACCGCGTTCAATGCAGCACCCTTGCGGATGTTGTTGGCTACGATCCAGAGATTCAGACCATTATCGATCGAGAAGTCCTCCCGGATTCGCCCCACGTAGGTGGCGTCCTGCTGATCGGTCATGATCGGCATCGGGTACTTCAAGTTTTGGGGATCGTCCAAAACAATCACGCTGGGGCTCTCCTCCAGAAGCCCACGGGCTTCCTCGGGAGATATCTTTGTTTCTGTTTCGATGTTCACAGCCTCCGAATGCCCGTAGAACACGGGCACCCGCACACAGGTTGCGGTCAGCCGAATCGAATCATCCCCCATGATTTTCTTGGTCTCATTCGCCATCTTGTACTCTTCCTTGGTGTATCCACCCTCCTGGAAGACATCGATATGGGGAATCACGTTGAAGGCGATCTGGTACTGAAACCCCTGAGGCTCCACGGCCGTACCATCCCTGCAGAACTGCATCGATTCACGCTCCAGCGCCAGACTGCCTTTGTTTCCGGCCCCAGTGGTGGCCTGGTAGGTGGATACCACCACCCGCCTGATTCTGGCTCGATCATGTATCGGCTTGAGCACCACGACCATTTGGATGGTGGAACAGTTCGGATTGGCGATGATCCCTTTATGGCGGTCCAGATCGCGGGCATTCACCTCCGGGACTACCAGAGGACAGTTCGGATCCATACGCCAGGCAGAGGAGTTGTCTACTACCACCGCACCCTGGCCAACCGCCTTGGGGGCCAGATCCAGACTGGCGGTTGCCCCGGCGGAAAACAGGGCGATATCGATTCCCCGGAAGTTCTGCTCCATGGCGGCCCGGGTCCTGACTTTCTGATCCCGAAACTCGATCTCCCTGCCTTCATTTGCGGGCAGATCGAGGGGACGAAGCTCCGCAACCGGAAAATTCCGCCGCTCCAGGGTCCGAATCATTTCGGAGCCCACCATTCCAAGAGCACCGACAATCGCCACGTTCCAGCTTCTAGCTGCCATGATTCTCGACAACTCCCGATCTAGCGAGTGCCCGCATAGAACTCAACCCGCTGCTCGAGTCTGTTCACCAGTTCGGATACGATGTAAGCGAAGAGGAAGATAAAGATCACCAGGGCCCAGAATCGGTCCATCAGAAAATTTCTGGAATACAGCTCGAACAGCTCCCCGATCCCCATAATGGCAATCAACAGCTGGCCGACCACCACGCCGCGGACTCCCCGAATCATGCCGAGCCGCAGGCCCGCCAGGATCTCGGGCAACGCGGCCCAGAACATCACCTTTGTGTAGACCTGAATCCGCCTGGCTCCGAAGCTGCGGGTCATTTCCAGGAGGGAGGGATTAATGTTTTTGACTCCGGCCCGTGTATCCAGGGCAATGATCCAAACCGAGAACAGCACCACCGTGACCACCACCGTGGCCTGGCCGAAGCCGACGATGACCATCAGGGCCGGAACGATCGCCGTCAGTGGGGCGCTTACGAATATGTTGACCCACATCCCGAGAAGCTCGTCCACGAACTTCACCCGCCCCATAAGAATTCCCAGAGGGATGCCGATCACCACAGCCAGACCAAGTCCGGTGGCAAAAGCCTGTACACTTATCGACAGAGCCTCGTAGAACTTCTGGGTGACGAAGAGATTGATCAGCGCCTTTACCACGTCCACAAGGGGGGGGATCAAAAACACCACCTCCAGCCTGCCGATCACTTCCCAAAGGATCAGCCAGACCACCAGGGCGAAGATCATGGGAATACGCTTTCCGAAAATAACCATACAGTTTCCCGACCTAGATCAAATATTGTTTGAGGATCTGCCAGAGGTCCTCGACCACGTCGAGATACTTGCGATCCCGGCGGATGTCCTCCACGTTCTGCACGCCATCGAGCCGCGTGTCCACGATCCTCATGACCTTCCCGGGCCGGGGGCTGAGCAGAACCACCTGATCGGAGACGTACACCGCTTCCTCGATGCTGTGGGTCACGAACACCACGGTTTTCTTCTCGATCTTGAGCAGGTTCAACAGGTCTTCCTGGAACTTCCTGCGGGTCTGCTCGTCCACCGATGCGAAGGGTTCATCCATCATGAGGATCTCCGCATCCACGGTCAGGGCTCTGGCCAGACCTACCCGCTGGCGCATCCCGCCGGACAACTCGTGGGGGTAGGCTTTCTCAAAACCGCTCAAACCCACCTCGTCGATGTATCTGCGGGCGATCTCGTAGCGCTCCTTCTTGGCCACTCCCCTGAGCTCCAGGCCGAAGGCGACGTTTCGCATCACCGTGGCCCAGGGCATGAGAGCGAAATCCTGAAAGACAAACGCTCGTTCCGGCCCCGGTCCTGTTATCGGTTTGCCCTTGATCAGCACCTGGCCTTCGGTTTTGTCCAGCAGGCCGGCTATGATCTTGAGCAGGGTCGTTTTCCCGCAGCCGCTGGGTCCCAGAAGCGTGGTGAGCTCGCCCTGCGGGATCTTCAAGTCGACGTTGGAAAGAGCCTCCACTCCACCCGGATAGGTTTTGCACAGACCTTTGATTTCTATAATCGTGTTCCCTTGCATATCCTGAAGCTACCTCCTGGGAGCCTTCTTGGCGGCTAACCGCTCCCGTCTGAACAGTAGGGTTTCCAACCCCTGCAAAGCGCTAACAACAACCGCGGCGAAGAGCACGATGGCCACGATCGAAGCAAACATATTTGGGTACAGGGCCAAGGCTCGATAGTAGGTGATCAAATCACCAATCCCCGTAGGTGTGATCAGCAACTCCGCCAAAATGATCCCGATGAACCCTGAAGCGATCCCCAAGCGAAGGCCCGCAAAGATGAGCCCGCTGGCATCGGGTAAGATGATCTTGAAGATCTGCTGGCGCCGGCTGCCCAGAAAGGACTTGCTCATCTGAATCAGGGTGGGACTGGCGTTGCGGATCCCCTTGTAAGAGTTCAGCACGATCACCGGAGCTGCCATCAACACGACGGCCAGTACCTTGGCAACAAAACCGATTCCGTAGAGAAAGGTGATCAAAGGGATTAACGCGGCCATCGGCGCACTTTGGACGATTATGAAAATCGGCAGAGTAAACCACTCAAAGGTTCGATACAGGCCCATGAGGATTCCGAACAGGATACCCGAGGTGCCGATGATGAGAATTCCCACGGCCAGGGGTTTGAGGGTTACGATGAAAGCTGCTGGCAGTGTTCCATCAACGATCATCCGGAAAAAGGCAATGGCGGTATCGCTGAAAGTTGGAAAGGCGATGCTGATCGGTTTTCTTCCCGCCAACTCCCAGGCTCCGAACAGCAACACCAGAGACAGCAACCTCCAGAGGTACTTCGGATTGAAGCCGGCTTTAAGCTTGGTGCTCATATCTCTCCTGGCTCTATCAAACCTTTTAGGCATATTAGAAATAATATGGAAAAACAGAGTTCTACCCCCTGCCGGCTGATCGCTGACCGCGAGGCACCAGCAGGAGGATAGAAATCAAAAATGATCCGATTCAGTTATTTCACTACGGCGTCGATTGCTTTCAGATACCAGAAATCCTCGACCTTGAGGGTCGCGGGATCGCCCTGAATCTGTCCGGCTACACCGTAGAACTCGAAATCCTGCTTGGCGGCACGGGCGCCACCCCCGTCCTCGGGGAACATGTCGCCTTCGGCGGCCAATTCGTAGAAGGGCAGTATCTCAGGCTCCAGCTCAGCCGGCAGGTCGGGAAGCAGACCGTACTTCTCCCGCTGCTCGAGCACGTAGGCGGGGTCCTTGTTGATGGCCTTGATGGTAGCAACCAACTCCTCCACCAGAATCTTCATAACCGTCGGATTGGCATCTAGAAATTCCACGTTGGCATACAGAGCCTCATCACTGGCTGTAATGTCACCCATCGGCAGGACCATGAACTTCCCGGGGGCTTCTTTCATCAGGAACTCCTTGTTGAAGCTATCGATGATCGTAGCCTTGATGTTGCCCTGAAGCATGGCCGTGGCCCGAACCTCGGAACCGGGCACATAGCTGATCTTGCCGTACTCGATCCCGTTCTTCATGGCCATCAGGTTTGCGATGGCCAGAGTTCCCGATGTGCGGGAGTGCACCACCATCTCTTCTCCGTCCAGGTCTTTCCAGCCATTGTAGTATTCGATGTTGACCACCGGGAAGAACAGCAGGGTGCTGAGCTGGAAGAAGATGCGAATCGGAGCTTTCACGTTCTGAATCAGAGCGTAGGGCGTGCCGATTCCGATGTCCGCCTGCTTGTTGACAACCGCCTGGGCCGCAACATCTTCGGATTTGAAGGAAATCATCTCCACATCGATTCCCCTCTCTCTGACCTTCTCCAGGGCGATCAGGAGATGCAGGGTTTCGACAGTTTCGATATCACCCAGAGCCAGGTTGATCTTTGTGACCTCTCCGGCTGCCGGCTCGGTCTTGCCTGAGGCAAACACGGGCAGGGCTGCCAGAATCAGTCCCAGTAACGCCAGAATCGATACGATCCGGGTTACTTTCCAATTAGGTTGAAGGTTCCTTTTCATATTAACCTCCTTCGATTTTTTTCTCTCCGCTGACAGCGGAGCTCATTTGTGCTTATGTAAAATGAGACCGTCGTATTCCTCTCCATCGATAAAGGCCTCAACCACCACCGGCCCCTCCGCGGTAAAGGCCTCATTCAGAGCCTTTTCGTACTCGGCCAGGCTTCTGGCCGAGATCACCGGAACGCCGAACAGGCTGCCGGCTGAGGTATACTGCTCGTCGTGCAGGAAGGTACCATACCTGCGGTAGCCCTTGCGCTCTTGTTTGATTCTAATAAGTTCCAGACGCCGATCCACCAGAACGAGAAAGATGATGGGAAGACCGAGGCGCTTGGCTGTGGCCATCTCCCCGGCCATCATCAGGAATCCGCCGTCCCCCGTTACGCAGACCACCGGCCGCTCGGGCCAGCAGAGCTTGGTCCCGATTGCAGCCGGAACGCCGTAGCCCATCGAGGACCAGCCGTTTGTCATGATCTGAAGGTTCGGCGCCGGTGTACGCCACTGCTGGCCGATCAAATGGGTGTGAGCCCCCACATCACAGGTCATTACTCCCTGTTCCGGAAGCATTTTCCGCAGCAGGTCCAGTGCAACCACCGGCCCGAAGCGCTCGCCGTTGGGACTGAGCTGTTTGAACATGCGGTCGCGGCGACCCGCCAGAGCCTGGAAGTCCCACTCCTTGCCTTCCGGCTTCAGCTCGGCCAAAGCCTGAAGTGTCGGGGTGATAGCCCCCACAACCTCCAAAGCCACGGTGTACCGGTCGCGATCGATATCGACTGCCGCCGTGTCAATGTGAACCAGCGGTACATCGGGGAGCCAATCCTCGTAGTTGAACTCGATCGGATCGTAGCCCACGCCGATGACCAGATCCGCCTGTCGATTGGTCTCCGCTACGATGTCGCTCAGGGCGTGGAAGAGCACGCCTGTATAGGAAGGGTGATCTTCCGGAACCAGACCTTTGGCCATGGGCGTGAGGACCACGGGAACTCTGTGCTGTTCGGCGATTCGAACTATCAACTCCCCGACTTTGCTGCGCACTGCGGTCAGTCCGACCGCCAGCAGAGGCCGCCGGGCACCCCGGAACAGCTCCACCAGTCTGGCTATCCGATCCGGTTGTGGGGGATCGACAGTTTTCGGAGTTGGTGGAGTGAAGCCCTCAGAGAGCGCCGGCTTATCCCCGATATCCGCCGGGAGTCCTATGTGTACGGAACCCGGCACCTCGGAGGTGGCAATCTCCACGGCACGACGGAGGGTCTCTTCAATCCGATCTTCGGAAAGCCGGGTGGTCCACTTGGTAATTGGTTGAAACAGGGCTTGATGGTCGATGGCCATTTGGGTGGTGCGCCCCATCATGGAATCGGGGGGCTCGGTTGTGAAGGCAAGCAGGGGTGACCGGTCCAAAAATGCTCCGCCCACGCCAGTGCTCAGGTTGGTCGCTCCCGGACCGAGCGTGCCGTAACACACCCCCGGAACGCCTGTGAGTCTGCCGGACACTTCTGCCATGAAGCCTGCACTTGCTTCGTTGCTGACCAGGACGAAGTCTATCCCGGCCGCTTCAAAGGCATTCATGAAGGTGGTCCAGGGACCGCTGGGAATGCCGAAGACGTGGTGAACTCCGATTTTTTTCAGGAATTCGGCGATTTGGTCAGCGACTTTTTTCACGGTTCTACACGATCCTTGCAAGCCCAAACTAAAAATTATTAAAGTTGACGAAATTGGTCAACAATAATTATTTTTACACAACTTCCTCCGCACTGCGGAAGGGCCAACGTTGTCCAGTTGGTGCTGTCCCATTAAAATGTATCTTGTGAAATGTAAAATATATTCTATATAATGTCAATCATTATTGAAAAATGTGTTATATTACCTTCAGAGCGAGTGCGGCGGGTTGTTCTTCAAGAAGGAGCTGTCAGCTTGAAATTACAACGGGTTCAGGAAATACTTGCTTGTGGGCAACGGTATCCGTGTCCGATGTAGCGATGGCGATAACGACCATTGAGGTGATTTCGTGAACAAGAAGACGGTTTTGAAATCGATACGGGATCAAATCTACGAAGCAATTCAGGAATCGATCATCAACAACACCTACAAACCCGGCGAAGAACTGCAGATCGACCGTCTGGCCGAAGAGTTTGGCGTGAGCACCACCCCGATCCGGGAAGCTCTGATTCGTCTGGAGAACACCGGGCTGGTCCATTTGATTCCGAATAAAGGAGCACGGGTGACCTCGTTCCGGGAAAAGGACATATTGGATACCTGGGAAATTCGCAAGCTCCTCGAGCCCTATGCTGCCGGAATCACCGCAGAACTGGATGTTCGTGACGATATCCTCGAGATAGAGGCTGCCTGTGACAAGCTGGAACAGGGGCCGCAGGACAGCAACCTGTACATCCAATCCGATATACGACTGCATGAGCTTCTCTACGCTCACCTGTCCAACGAGCTGCTGAAAGACACGCTGCGCAACATCCTGCAACGTTCGATGCGCATGCGCTATTTTGCCGAAGACGTGTCCAAGATGCACGATCAGGTCGTGCGGGAGGTGCTGAGCGAGCACAAAGAGATCCTCCGGGCACTGAGTGAGCGAGACAGAGAAAAGACAATCGAGGCCGTACGCCGACACGTCGCAAACGGGGAACGACGGGCCTTGACCGCGATTCGCTTGAGAAACGAAAACTGAAAGGATCGAATATGAGGGAAGGTCAAAAGATCACGATGCAGGAGGGAGTGCTAAAGGTTCCGGACACCCCAATCATCCCATTCATCGAGGGGGACGGAACCGGACCCGATATCTGGGCCGCGGCAGTAAGGGTTTTCGATGCAGCGGTCCAGAAAAGCTACGGAGACAAACGAAAAATCGTCTGGAAAGAGGTTCTGGCCGGTGAAAAGGCGCATGAGAGTACCGGGAGCTGGCTTCCCGACGACACCGTGGAGTCTTTTAAAGAGTACCTCGTAGGCATCAAGGGACCGCTGACCACGCCGATCGGCGGGGGAATGCGCAGCCTCAACGTGGCGCTGCGGCGCATTCTCGATCTGTACGCCTGTGTGCGCCCGGTTCGCTGGTTCAAAGGGGTGCCGAGTCCGGTGGTGCATCCCGAACAGGTCGACATGGTGATTTTTCGGGAAAACACAGAAGACGTATATGCCGGACTGGAGTTCGAAGAGGGCAGCGCCGAAGCGGCCAAACTGATCAACTACTGCAAGACGGAATTTGGCTGGCAGATCCTTCCAGACTCGGGAGTCGGGCTGAAACCGATAAGCATCACCCGTTCCCATCGGCTGGTACGGGCGGCGATCAACTACGCGATCCAAAACAACCGCAAGAGCGTGACCCTGGTGCACAAGGGAAATATCCAGAAGTACACGGAAGGGGCGTTCATGAAGTGGGGCTACGAGCTGGCTAAAAACGAGTTCCCTGATCACTGCGTAACCTGGGAGGATACCGGAGGAGCGATTCCGGAAGGCAAGATTCTTATAAAAGACGTCATCGCCGATATCTTCCTACAGCAGGTGCTCACCCGCCCGACCGAATTCGACATCATTGCCACCACCAACCTCAACGGGGACTACGCTTCGGATGCCCTGGCTGCTCAGGTCGGTGGAATCGGAATCGCCCCCGGCGGTAACATCAACTACCTCAGCGGTCATGCGCTGTTCGAAGCTACCCACGGGACAGCCCCCAAGTACGCCAACCAGGATAAAGTCAACCCGGGCTCGGTCATCCTCTCCGGAGAGATGATGCTCCGCTACCTGGGCTGGAGGGAAGCGGCGGATCTGATTATTAAGGGTTTGGAGACAACCATCGCCAATAAAACCGTCACCTACGATTTTGCCCGGCTGATGGATGGGGCCAAACTTCTGAAGACGTCGGAGTTCGGATCCGAGATCATAGCCAAAATGTAGCGATGCATCTTCAGGAGGTGAAGCTTGAAGATACTGGTTGTCGGTGCGAGCGGGACCATTGGGCGGGCTGTGGTAGGGCTGCTTCAAGCCGAGCATGATGTCCTGCAAGCCTCCCGCTCCGGAGAAATCACCCTTGATATTGAAAATGCGGATTCTATCCGTGCAGCCTTTGCGCGGGTGTCCCCGTTGGATGCAATCGTTGTCGCTGCCGGCAGCGGTCCGTTCGCTCGCCTCGATGATCTGAAGGAGGCTGACTTCTATACTGCCATTCGGGGAAAATTGATGGGGCAGGTGAACGTGGTTCGATTGGCAAGGGGAGTTGTCCGCGAAAACGGATCGATAACTCTGACCTCCGGGATCCTCTCACACAGCCCTTGGCCGGGAAGTGCTCCCATCGCCATGGTGAACGGGGCGCTGGAGAGCTTCGTGCGGGCCGCTGCTGTTGATCGCAAGGGCCTTCATCGCATCAATGCGGTTTGTCCACCCCTGATCGCGGAAACGGCTCGAAAAAGAGGAATGAGTGAACAGGGAGTTTCGGCCCGAGATGTAGCGAAGGTTTATGTAGAGGCGGTCGTTGGGGACATGAGCGGCAAGGTTCTTACAGGTACGTGGGCCTGACAGAGATTCAGGAGAGTTCCTGGTACGGTTCCCAGAACCTGAGGGCGATGTATTTTCCCTCGCCTTTGAAAAAAAAGCGGATGATCTCTCCGGTGTACTTCCGATCCGGACTGTTTTTCACCTTGAGCACGAAGGTGGCATCCTTCCCCAAACTGTCCGTCGACACCCCGTGTTGATCCACCGGATCGATTTGGAACAGGGCGCCATCATCGGAGTAGTTGATCATACGAGTTCTTATCTCGAGATCCTCCACACACAAGGTAACAGGCGTGGTGAGTTGGATACGTTTCGTATCTCTTCGTTCGAGCATCTGCTCCCCCTTGCCTTGATTCATGCTACTGAATACTCCTGTCTAATGTACACCATTGGGAGGCTTTTTTTAAGAAAATGCTTTTCCCCAGATACGAAACGCCCCTCGATACGTACGGTCTATGCCAGTGAATCGACCACTTCTCAGTCGACCACGTCTCAGTCGACCACGTCTCAGTCGACCACGTCGTAACCTTGAGCTTCGATGGCCTGCTTGATGGCATCTGCGGCCAGTCTGCCCTCTTCATAATCCACACTGACCGTTTTGTTTTCCAGACTGACTTCGACAGAGCTTACTCCCTCCAGAGCGCTAACCGCTTTGGTCACAGCCATCTTGCAGTGATCGCAGCTCATACCATCCACATTGATAATCCTGTTAGTCATTGCATCACTCCTCATTTCATGCTACGCGAAATCGCTTCAAACTCAACGAGTTACTGACAACCGACACGGAACTGAAAGCCATAGCCGCCCCGGCGATAATCGGATTGAGCATGCCCAGAGCAGCAATCGGGATTCCGACTGTATTGTAGAAGAACGCCCAGAACAGGTTTTGCTTGATCTTCCGCATGGTGCGCTGGGAGAGCTGAATGGCCGCCGGTACACTCATCAGGTCTCCGTTCATCAGGGTGATATCCGCCGATTCCATGGCGATGTCCGTGCCGGTTCCCATGGCCATGCCGATATCCGCGCCCACCAGAGCCGGGGCATCGTTGATTCCGTCCCCGACCATGGCGACAATTCTCCCCTGCTTGCGGATCTGCTCGACAACCTGGGCCTTGCGTTCAGGAAGCACCTCAGCCATGATGTGATCCACCCCGACTTCCCGACCAATGGCCTCGGCAGTTCTGCGGTTATCGCCGGTGATCATGTAGACCTCCAAACCCATAGCTTTTAGCGTCTCTATGGCCTGGCGGGAGCCGGCCTTGATCCTGTCCGCTACGGCTAAAAGCCCCTGCACCGTTCCATCCACAGAGACAAGCATGACCGTCCTTCCCTCCGCTTCGAGGGATCGAATCCGTTCTTCTGCTGCTTCCACGGAGATACCCGATTCAGCCAGATAGCTTCGAGTTCCCACCAGTACCAGCGAACCGCCAACAACAGCCCGAACCCCCTTTCCGGGAGTAGCCCGGAACTCGCGGGATTCCTCGATTCGGTCAAGTTCCCGGCGGGCCGCCTCGAGAATCGCGATCCCAAGAGGATGCTCGGAATTCCGTTCCGCCGCACCCGCCAATCGCAGCAGATCTTCGCGGCTCCAGCCGTTGAGGGATACCACATCGGTCAAGGCTGGTTTGCCCAGGGTGATCGTACCGGTTTTGTCCAGTACCACGGCCTCGAGTTTGTGGGCAAGCTCGAGGCTCTCTCCGCTGCGAATTAGGATGCCGTTCTCCGCCCCTTTGCCGGTGCCCACCATGATCGCCGTGGGTGTAGCCAGTCCCATGGCACAGGGGCGGGCGATCACCAGAACCGCCACCGCGCTGATCAATCCCCTGGTGAGATCCCCCCCAACCAGCAGCCAGATGAGAAAGGTAACAACCGCGACAGCGAGCACCGCAGGCACGAAGATCCCCGCTACCATGTCGGCCAGGCGCTGAATCGGCGCCTTGGATCCTTGAGCCTCTTCCACCAGCCGGATGATCTGGGCCAACATCGTATCCCGGCCAACCTTGGTCGCCCTGAAACGCAAGGCACCGTAGGTGTTGATGGTAGCGCCGATCACCGCATCCC
Organism: Spirochaetaceae bacterium; assembly: GCA_020353535.1. Classification (GTDB taxonomy): domain Bacteria; phylum Spirochaetota; class Spirochaetia; order SZUA-6; family DRHE01; genus JAFGQJ01. Next base: position 3,662,409 of record CP070696.1, read on the forward strand.
CCCTCGATTTTTCGACGGGGATGCTCTCTCCGGTGATCATGCTTTCGTCTACCGCCGAGGAACCCTCGAGGACCTCTCCGTCCACCGGGATTTTCTCCCCCGGCCGTACCAACACCGTCTCCCCGACCTGTAGCTCGGAAATGGGGATATCCACCTCCTGACCGCCGCGCAGGACCCGGGCGGTCTTGGGCTGCAGACCGATCAGACGTTTGATCGCCTCCGAGGTTCGGCCCTTGGCCACCGCCTCGAGAAGCTTGCCGAGCAACACCAGGGTGATGATGATCGCCGATGCTTCGAAGTACAGAGCGGGGCTGTGTCCCTGCGGAAGGCTGCGAATAAAGCCGTTGTAGATACTATAGAGGTAAGCGGCGCTGGTTCCGAGAGCCACAAGTACATCCATGCTGGGACTTCCCGATCTCAGGCTTTTAAAGGTGTTCTTGTAGAAGCGATAGCCAATGACGAACTGCACCGGTGTAGCCAGGACCAGCTGCACAGCCGGATAGTGGAGAAACATCAATGGTTGGATCCTGAACAGGCCGGCGAACATGGCCACCAGGAGGGGAAAGCTCAAGGCGGCGGAGACGACAAAGCTCAAGCGCAGTTTTCGGATTTCCCGTTTCCTTAGCTCTTTTTCCCGATCCGTACTGTCAAGGGCTTCTCCGCCACTATCATCCCCACCACCTTCCAAAATCGCATCGTAGCCCAGATCCCGAATCAGCTTTTCGAATTGTCCGTCTTCAATCACACCGGGGTCGTACTGGACCGTTGCTTTCTCTGTGGCCAGGTTGACAGAAGCCTGACTGACCCCCTCAACATTCCTGAGGCCCTTCTCGATGCGCAGGGCGCAGGTGGCGCAGGTCATCCCCGTTACAGCGAAAGTTGAGCGCTGGCTTTGTTCACTCATACATCCTCCATAGCTGGCAGCGGCCCGATAAGCGTTTGCATCAGCGAGACATCCTGCCTATCGTTCGCATCAGCTCATCGATCACCTCATAGCGTCCATCCTCAATCTGATCCACCACACAGCTGCGGATATGCGCCTCCAAAAGCCCCTTGCGTACTCCGCCCAGGGCGGCTTCCACCGAGGTAATCTGATTCAAAATATCGTCGCAGTACACGTCCGAATCTACCATGCGGGCGATCCCTCTGATCTGACCCTCTATGCGACGCAGGCGGTTCACCAAATTCACTTTGGTCTGTTCAGGATGATGGGACCTGCGGGCGTTCTGTCCGTTGTTTTTTGTCTCGTTTATAAAGGCAGTTTCATTCATAATATGGGGTACCCCCCTACAGTATGAAATGTAAAATATATTAGTTAGTTAGTCAAGTATGAATCTATCAGGTTGCCATGAGAGAAAAATCATGCAATGTTGGAATCCATGACCCGCGCTCGCCATTCGCCCTGGGCAGACCGCGTCTTTCTCCCCTACATCCTGAGACAGTTTCGAAAACACTTCCACGGTCTATACTTTATGGGTCCGATTCCGACCATCGATCCAGCACTGCCCCTGCTGATCACCCCGAACCACAGCACCTGGTGGGACGGCTTTTTCCTCTACATACTCAACAAGCGGCTTCTGGAGCGCAAACTGCATCTGATGATGCTGGAGGAACAACTGTCAAAATACCGCTTCTTCAGCCGTATCGGCGCCTTCGGCATCGAACCGGGCCTGCCCCGCAAATCTTACGACGCCCTCAAGTATTCAGCCCAGGTGCTCCAGGATCCGGCCAACGCCCTGTGCATCTTCCCACAGGGGGTTCTGCGATATTCCGGGAAGCGACCCCTGGAGTTTCAACGCGGTGTGGGGCATGTCCTCAAGCTTCAGGGCGGGGAGGTGAATCTGCTTCCCCTGGCAATACGCTGCGATTTTCTGCTCGACCAGAGGGCCGAAGTCTTCTTTATGGCGGACCGTGTTTTTCAGACGAACCATAGGCGCTTCCGTGGCGTCGCGTGGCTCGAGCAGGAGGAAACGGCGCTACTCGAGAGGCTCAACCAGAAGATACTTGCGGGGGAGAGCGGTCAGATCCTGGTCCGGGGCCGGGAACCGGCCAACGTACGTTGGGATGCCTTCCTGCGAAGACTCGGGTTGGCAAAATCGGAGTGAGCGCTGAATTATTGATGCCGGCTCAGAGGGAGTACTCCGTGATGATCTCCTGCAGCCAAGTGTTCCCGGGAAAAATCTCCTGAGCTCGGACGATGTACTCCCGAGCCTTCGACGCATTTTTGCTCTCCGCATAGGAGATCCCCAGCCAGACGTTCACCGAGAACCTGTCCAGCGGCTCCAGCCCGCTGATCTGCTCGATCTCGTGGAGAATCTGCCGCGCAGTCGTTTCGTTTCCCCCTGCAATAGCCGGGGCGTTCTTGTAGTACAGGGCGAGATTTAGCTTGGCCTTGATGTTCCCGGGATCCAGTTCCAGGGCTTTCTCAGCAAACTCCCGCACCGTCGGACCGTACTGCATCTTGTACAGCATACCGTTGTACATGAGCAGCTGAGCCTGGGTGTCAGCCAGCAGGCGAAATCCGTCACTGAACTCACCACAGCGAAGCGCGCGTTCTGCCAACTGGAAGCCCTCTGTGAATCGTCTTTCAGCCTCTTTTAGGCGTCCTTCTCCCTGCTCGACAAATCCGTACAGGTAGGCGGCCTGGGCCCGCCAGTAATCCCGCTGGCAGGCGTCTTCCATTTGTTCGAAGGACAGCAGACTGCGATCCAACAGCTCCCGCAGGGCTGATCTAGAAAGGATCTCGTTGAACAGCCCTTCGGTGGCATGGTCCAGGAAGTCCCTGCCATCCTGGTATGCATCGGCCGACAAAGGCATGACACCGGTGAGCAACAACCAGCCAACAAATAGCAATCTGCCCATAGGCACGGGTTTTTGTAAAAGTCTTAATATTTTAGATTCCATAGCTTTTGTTTTCCTTCTTCACGCTCCCAAAAATACGAAGGTCATGGGCCATGGTCAAGAAAAGTTGTGTTTTCTTGACCCCTTTGCGCGCCGGTGGTAGCCTATCGAAAAACCAATGACCATCCTGATTCTGGCTTTGCTTTTTTTCGTCTGGCTTGCCCCCTTCCTGTTCCTCTGGAGCATTCCCTACCCCTCACAGCCAGGGCCGCTGGACACACCGGGAGGTTCATCACCTCTCTCCGTATCCATCATCATCCCGGCGCGTAACGAAGAGACGACGCTGCCGATATTGCTGCAATCCCTGAAGGCTCAGGATGTAAATCCGATTGAGGTACTGGTCGTGGACGACCATTCTGAAGACGCCACCGCCCGGATTGCTGCCAGGCACGATGCACTCGTCGTCCCCTCCGCCCCGCTTCCCAAAGGATGGTTGGGCAAGCCCTGGGCCTGCTGGCAGGGCGCCCGGCGGGCTGGTGGCGAGATATTTCTGTTTCTCGATGCGGACACCTGCCTGGAACCGGGGGGGTTGAGAAAAATAGTATTATCATACCTACGCCACGGCGGCTTGGTGTCCATATGGCCGTATCACCGAATGGAGCGCCTCTACGAGCGCCTTTCGGCTCTGTTCAACATCATCATCATGGCCAGCATGGGTTCTTTCACCATCCGGGGTGAAAGAGAAGGCAGCCTCGGCGCTTTCGGCCCCTGCGTGATCTGCTCAAGGAGGGACTACTTCAGCAGCGGAGGGCATGAGGGAGTTCGGGGAGCGATCTTGGAGGATGTCGCCCTGGGACAGCTGTTCACTCGCGCTGGATTCGAGATTCACAATTACGGCGGCAAGGGAGCCATATCCTTCCGCATGTACCCCGCGGGAATTGGCTCCCTGATCACCGGCTTCACCAAGGGAATGGCTTCGGGAGCCAGGGCGGCGGCCCCCAAAATACTCGTGCCAATCATCTGCTGGATTACAGGAGGATTCATCGTATCCTTCTGGCTGCTGTACCTGCTGCTCAGCTGGAACCTGGAGTCAGCGGTTCCCTGGATCGTTCTCCATATTCTCTATGTCCTGCAGATATTCTGGATTCTCTTTCGAATGGGCAATTACGGCTTTTATTCGGCCCTGCTGTATCCGCTTGCCTTCATGTTCTTCGCAGCCGTCTTCACCGTTTCCCTGCTGAGGACGTTCCTAAAGAGGGAGGTACGCTGGAAGGGCCGGAAGATCGATATGGAGAGGTAACCTTATGAACAAGCGACGAGGATTGCTGGAAGGCATCATCATGAAACGCCTGGGGGGGAATCGGCTTCAGGTCAACGAAGTTGATACAAGCCGGCCCCTGAAAATCCGGAAGGATAAAACCATCGCCGTAATCGGCGCGGGCATTGCCGGCCTGGCTGCAGCGGCGGTGCTCGCCGAACGGGGATTCCGGGTAACCCTGTTCGAAAAGAACGACTATCTGGGTGGAAAGATCGGCTCCTGGCCGGTTCGCTTCAAAGACGGCTTCCAGACGCAGGTGGAGCACGGCTTTCATGCCTTCTTCAGGCAGTACTACAACCTGTTTGCCCTGTTGGACCGCATCGGCTCCGCTAAATATCTTATACCCATCGAGGATTACCTGATCTCCACTCTTGATCACGGGAATTACGGCTTCAAGGGGATCAGGACGACCCCGGCGCTGAACATGCTCTCCATGGCCAGACACAAGGTGTACAAGCTGGGGGATATGATGAAGAACCCGGAATCCAGGCGGCTGCTGGCGTTTCTGCAGTACGACGCCGAACGGACCTTCTCCCGCTTCGATCATTTGTCTTTCCAACAGTTCGCCGAGCAGGTCGGCCTGCCTCCGCAGATGCGGGTCATCTTCAGCACCTTCACCAGAGCGTTTTTCGCCGAATCCCATCTGATGTCCATGGCGGAAATGATCAAGAGCTTCCACTTCTACTTTCTCAGCAACGATCTGGGACTGATCTACGATGTTCTCCGGGATGATTTCGCAACCACTTTTATCGCACCGGCACGGAAGCACCTCGAAGGCAACGGCGTTGATATACGAATGGGGAAACCGATACAAGCTCTTCAGCGCCGCGAGCGGGGATTCACGGTAGACAGAGAAGCATTCGACTATGTCATCTTAGCCACCGATGTGGTGGGCAGTCGATCGATAGCGGAGGCCTCCGCCTTTCTCGAGGCGGAGAATCCGGACAGCTTTCTGAAACTCGTCGCACTGAAGGCCTCCCAGCGTTATTCGGTCCTGCGCCTCTGGATGGATCGGGATCTGGAGGAAGACCTGCCCTTCTTCATCTTTACCGACCGGGTCAAGCTCCTCGACTCGATATCCCTGTACCACAACCTGGAAGACGCTTCGGCAAAATGGGCCAAAGCAAACAAGGGGGGCGTATACGAGCTGCATTCCTACGCCGTGCCGGACGATGTCAGGGACAAGCGGGAGATCCGAAAGCATTTCCTCGAGGAGCTGTACGCTTATCTGCCGGAGCTGAAGCGGGCAAAGATCCTCTACGAGTATCATCAGCTGCGGGACGATTTCACGGCCTTCCACACGGGTCTGTATGATCGGCGACCCCCCTTTGATCCCGGCATCGTCAACCTCTACCTCGCCGGCGACTGGGTCAGGCTTCCCTACCCGGCCATGCTGATGGAAGCGGCCTGCACCTCCGCTCTCCTGTCGGCAAACGCCATTCTGGCAAAGGAAGGACTGAGATCCGAGCCGGTTTTCTCCGTCCCGTTGCAGGGTCTTCTGGCCAGGCGGTAGACATCATGGCAAAGAAACGAGACAAACTGCGCGAATCTCGGCCGGTCGGCCGTCTGTTCTACATCTTCGCCTCCCTGTACCTTCGTCCGCCGCTTTTCAGGTTTTTCAAGCTCATCCCGCAGAACACGGCGATCATTCCAACGAGGGGAGCTGGGATTCTGGTCGCCAGTCACGTTAACTTCTTCGATCCGATCTGGATCTACGACGTGCTGGAACGACCGATCTACTTCATGGCCACCGAGGAGTTGTTCCGCGGAACGATACTGAGCTTCGTGGTACGCCTGTTCGGCGCCTTCCCGATACGCAAAAAGGCCGGAGATTTCCAGTCGGTCAAGAATATGTTTACGGTGATCAAGGCCGGTGGACTGATCGGCATCTATCCGGAGGGCGTACGGACCTGGGACGGCACTAACGCTCCGCTCATCCCGACGATTGCCCGCATCATCCGACTGACGAAGGTACCAGTGTACTCATGTAGGATTGAAGGCGGGTACCTTCACTTTCCCCGCTGGGCCGACAAGTGGCGCCCGATTCGGCCCCGCCTGATCTTCGAGCAGCTGTACACCCCCGATACAATCCCTGCTACCGACGAACAGATTCTTTCCGAAATCGCCGCGGCGATCCGCATCCGGGATTACGAGCTGCCCATCGATGCTTCCACAGAGAGGGTAGCCGGTCTGGCCGCCGGTATAGACAGGCTCATCTATCGCTGCCCCAGCTGCCAGAGCCTGGAGACACTCGAAGCGGTGGAGCCCCTGTCGACCAACCTAGTAGAGTGCCGCAGCTGTTTTGCATGCTGGAAGGTGGACCTGGGTAGCCGTTTGACAGAGGTGGATGAAGATGAACGGGCAGTCGGGGAAGCGCAGACCGCAGCCGCGGTTTATCGTCGCATACGGAGCTTTCCCCTCAAACCGATCGCTGCCAGCCCCCTTTCGCTCCAGGAGGGAGAAAAGCTCTTCCTGGCCAGCCGGCCCCATTTCCTCTACCGGGAAAAACAGTTCCCCGACCTGCGACTCATCGGCTTCGGCCGGGCTTTTCTGACCGACCGTCGGTTTATCTTCCACGGCCGCTTGGAGAGAATGGGCCGGATGAGTTTGGTCGTGCCTCTGGAGCAGATCGATTCCCTGAGTGTCGAGCCTGGTAACAAGCTCCATTTCATGTACCGCGGTCACCTCTACCGGATTCCGATCCGGAACGAGAGCGCCCTGAAGTGGTACGATTATCTGCAGCAGCTGGTGGAGAAGCGGAAAGCCGGCAAGTAATCCGGCAGCACGATCACCCTCCGTTCTGAAGCGCCTTTAACTCCATTGTATAGCCATCACGCACATGTTTCCGCATCGTATTCTCGGCACGGGCAGGATCGCCGGAGATGATGCTTTACGCTAAGTTTCGGTGCTGTTCGGGATTGTCGCTGCGCCATTCGATATGATAGGCGTCCGAGAGGATGACCGTATGCAGGTTGCTCCGGTTGATAGACTGAATCAGCTCCGGACATCGGGTGATATTAACGATCTTTTCGTGCAGCTTGTAGTGGAGATTGGCCTTGTCCTGCCGACTCATCCGATCACCGACAAGCTCCCGGTCGCACTCCGCGGCCAGCTCCATGAGCTCCCGTTTATCCTCATCCGTGAGATTCTCCGCTGCCAATCGCGCCGCCATTCCTTCAAGAGCTTCCCGCACCGTAATCGTCGTGGTGTTAAAGGTTTCTGCCAGCTTTCTCTGAGGGAGGCGTTCCCCCGGAGCGTACTGACCGGTAATTATGGCGTTGCGAATCGCTTCATAGATTTTTTCATACTCGGTCCGAAAGTCGGGCATGTATTGCTCCCTTACACGACGCGGGTCATTTCTTCATATCGCCCTTCGAGAAACTTTTCGATGTTCTGCAGAATATTCTGGTGCACCCGGAAGTTCGCCTCCAGAGTGTTCGAAGCCACATGAGGAGTGAGAATTACGTTGTCAAGCGTACGAAGGTCTTTTTCCGGAGACAGCGGCACATACGGCTCAGCGTGAAAAACATCCAGGGCGGCGGCTTTCAATCTCCCGTGTGTCAGGGCGTCGTACAGGGAATCCTCGTCGATCAGCGCACCCCGCCCGGTGTTGATCAAGTACGCAGAGGGTTTTAAAGCCGCCAGCCTTTCGGCATCGAAGAATCCCCGAGTCTGTTCAGTGGCCGGCATGTGTATTGAGAGTATGTCCAGAGAATCTGCGAACGATCGGTAATCGGTCAGATACTCTCGGAGCCCATATTTCCCGCGGAACTCCTCCTCAGCGATTCCCTCGTTCGACAGCTGATCGGCCAGGGGAAGGCTGTCGAAGGCCACCACCTTCATCCCCAGCCCCTGAGAAGCGATGATAGCAACCTGCTTGCCGATCTTTCCGAAACCCGCCACGCCCAGGATCTTGCCCGCGACCTCCACCGTGGTCACCGGAGCGAAGCGGGAATCCCGCATCGAACGGTCGAGAGCGGGAATATCCCGCACCAAGCTAAGCATCAGGGCGATGGCATGTTTCGCCACCGATTGATCCAACGTACCCGGGGTGATTGTCGCCATGATGTTATGCCTCTTGCAGAGCTCCAGATCCACGCCATCGTATCCCACACCGTGACGGGCGATCAGCGCCGGTCTGTTTCCGGCGGACTCCTGCAAGGCCCTGTACAACTTATCCCGATACCTGTACACGCCCAGAATCACGATTCGGGCTTTGTGGTCACGGACGCAGCCGGCCAGTACGCTCTCCTCCTCCGGACAGCTGATCCACTGGTATGCGGATCCGTAGGTGCGAAAGTTACGCTCTCCTTTCACGAATTGGGCTTCCGTACAGATTACAGGTTCCATCAAAGCGCCTTCCTTTCTCATCACCGTTTGAATCGGCTCCAAATTTGGTCCGCCTGCTCTTGAGAATCGACCACCGGCAGCAGTGCCAAAGCCCGGCGGTCCAACTTGCTGGCGATGAAATCAAAATCTTCCGGGGCAAGGTCGCCCCAAATGATGAGGGGTTTGTGTTCGAGTATCTTTCGATAGTACGGTAATAGTTCTTCGGCCCTCGGCCCTCCGAAATCGATATGCAGTTCTATGGCGCTCAGCGACGTCTCGACCAGGTACTCCACCGGGATATAGGTGCTGGGATGAAGATGGATCACACTGGTGTCGAAGCTGCGCGCCATCTCGTGAATCGCCGGGGCGACAAACTCGCCGAACAGCCGCGGAGACATCAGCGCCGAGGCCAATTCGGCAAACACGGCGTAATGCTGCGTGCCGGCTTCAGCACGCAACAACGACGCAAGCGATAGTCCCCAAAACGTATAGTCGTACTTTCTGCTCGCCCCTGCCAACTCGAGAAACGTCGGATATAGATCGAGATGGGAAACTAGAGCCTTGCTTATCCGCCTTCCGCTTCGCCGGTCACCGCCTCGAATAACCGGCCCGGCTAGGATCAGGGGAATGCCCACGCATTGCTCGTAGAAGAAGCGCTTGTCCCAGATACCGAAATCGCCCAAATTGTCTCCATGGTCCGAGGTGAACACAATCAGCGTATCGTCCAGCATTCCTCTCTGCTTCAAGGCATTTATCAATTTCCCGATCCAGCGGTCTATCAGTGCACACTTGTCCATGTAGTGAGCCCGATTCTGCTTTGCCGTGAGCGAAAGGGCCTGATACTTGACGGAACCCCGCCGGACCGGCCCATCGGTTGTGGCACCGATGGGTTCGCTCATCGCCTCCGGATCGTGTCGGAGCTCTCCTGGGTGCCAGTAGGGGGGATGAGGACCGATGAAGGACAGATTGAGGTACAGCGGCTGGGAGCTGTCATAGTCCTCGATGAACTCCACGCCACGGTGGCCAATGAAACCGTCCGGGGTATCCTCCTCCGCGAAGGGGTGAGGCTTGCACTCCCAGGCCAGTTCGTCGAACACCCTGCGGAACTTTTCCGTTAGACCTTTTTCCTGTAGATGATGCGTGTAGGCATCATCATTGTGCACGTTTTCGTCGTCATCCACCACCTGGAGCACCGAATCGAATCCGCACCCTTTGATCAGCTCATCGTCCTCTGTGACATCCATGCCGATTCCGAAGCGGTCCAGAAAATGATGCTTGCCGATCAAAGCCGTGTAATAACCCGCCTGCTGGAGATGGCTCATAAAGGTAGTGGCCCGTAGATCCGAACGAATCGGGCCCGCCTGATTACCGCAAATCCCGTGTTGAGAAGGAAATTTCCCGGTAATGATCGAAGCTCGGGCCGGCTGGCAGAGCGGAGAAGCGCAGTAGGCGTTGGCGAACTGTACACCCCGTTCGGCCAGGGACATCAGTTTCGGAGTACTTGATCCGAGCGCATCTGGACGGAAATGATCGGTCAGAATCAGGATGATATTGGGTTGGTCCGCCATGATTTTCCTGGTACTGTACGATTCTTGGATTCAACATATTACAACATTCCCCGCGATCATAGAAACCTACGTTTGTTTCTCAATAAAGTGTTGACAAATCCCGGCAATCTGTTATCATTGACTGAACGTTCAGTCAACAAAATATGAGTAGGAAGGATATTCCTGACAGACGTCGCAAAGAGATTATGGAAAGCTGCTACCAGGTCATTGCCCGAAAAGGTTTGGAGGGAGCGACCCTGAAACGCATCGGCAGGGAGATGGGTGTGGCTCCGAGTCTGCTCATCCACTACTTCAAGAACAAGGAAGAGCTGATGGTCGCACTGGTAGAATATATGGTCGAGAAGATGGAGACCACACTTCTCCCCGGTCTCGAGAAATTGAAAAACGCGAAAGAACGCCTGTCCTATTATATCGACAAAACCCTCAACTTCGACGTTGCCCAAACGGTGGACGATAAGGTCTTCTACGGCTGTTTTTATCTGGCGCTGAAAGACGAGCGCATCCGCAAGAGCTTCCAGCGCATGTACAACCGCGACAGCGATATCGTGATCCGGCTGATCAATGACTATGTCGAAGAGGAGGGCATCACCGGCATCGATCCGGAACAGATCGCCGTGCAAATCACCTCCTATATCGAAGGCTTCTATATCTATCGGGTCGTCTTTGGTGATACACCGAAGTTTCAGAGAGCTGTGCGGGGCTTGAAGCAGTTGCTGTGGTATGTCCTGGAGGGGAAGGTGAGGTGACGGCAGTAAAAAATACGTTTTCATTGACTGATTGTTCAGTCAATGAGTAAGGAGGTGCATAGCAAACAACGGTTTTACAAAGAAACAGGGCCGTAAAAAAAACTACAAAACGGAGGAATTACATGAAAGAGCAAGGAAAGAGCAAGAAGGCGCTGTACATCATCTTCATCGTCTTCTTCCTGGTCGTGTTCTGTTCCGTGACCTTCGGACCGATTGTCCGAATCTTCGATCGGAACGACGTCTGGCTGATCGGTATGCCACTGTCGCAGTTTTGGATCCTATTCACCTCGCTGCTGATCGCCCTGGGCATTGGGGCGCTGTACTACATCGAGAGCGCAATCGATAGAAGGAGGCAAAGCCGATGACCGGAAGTTCTTGGCTCAGCATTCTCATTCTGGCGATCTATTTCGCCGTACTGACTTTCTTCACGGTCCGCTCTGCCCGGATGAAGGAAAAGAGCATGGAGGAGTATGCGGTTGCGGGCCGACGCTTCGGCATGTTCTTCGTCATGATGACCGTGGTGGCTACCCTGTTGGTGGGATCCACCTACACAGGCTGGTTCGTTTGGGCCGGTGAAGAGGGGCTGATCGCCCACTACGACATCATCTACGTGGCCGCGGGATACCTCATTCTGTATCTGTTTGCCAAACGGGTATGGGTGTGGGGCAAGAAGCACAACCTGCTGACCCAGCCGGACTTCATCCAGATGCGTTACCGCTCCCGGCCGCTCACCATCATCTTCAGCGTTCTGTCAGTGGTGATCGAAGCCCCATGGACGATCATGGAGTTCGCCACCCTGGGATTCCTGGCGCAGGCCATCACCTTCGGCGCCATCCCGAAGAACGTCGGCATGATCATAATCGTGGCCTTTATTCTGTTCTACATCTATTACAGCGGCATGCGGGCCGTCGTGGTCACCGACCTGATCCAGGGCATCATCTCCAGCCTGGTTATTGCCGTCGGGCTGGTAGTCATCATTGTCGTGGTTTTTGGCGGTTTCGGTCCCCTCTACCAGAAGCTGTTTCAGGCGGCCCCGGAAAACCTGACCATCACACTGGACGGTGCCTACACCTACCAGTACTGGAGCTCGATCATCATCACGGGAAGTCTCGGCTTATTCGCCTGGGCCAGCATGTTCAACCGCATCTACGCTGCCAAGAGCGTAAAGACCGTCAAACGCGCCACCTGGTGGGGTGCGATCATCACCGTGGTGTTCAGCGCCCTGGTGCTGATCCTCGGTCTGGGGGTCAAGCTGCTTCCCGAAGCCATGGAAGCCGGCGAGCAGGCCTTCTTCTGGATCCTGAACTCCGTCGGCGGACCGATCCTGATGTCCCTGGGCGGCATCGTGGTCATCGCCGCCAGCATGTCCCTGATCGACTCGGTCATCACCACCCACGGAGTGATCATAGCCGAGAACCTGATCAAGTACACGCGGCCGAACCTTCCTTCGGAACGGCGGGTCACCATCAGCCGCATCGCCATCGTGATCTACATCATCGTGGCTCTGGTAATCGCCATGCTCGATCTGCCCAACCTGGCTCACATCGCCATCATCCTCTACGAGGGGCTGCTGCAGATCGTACCGGTCCTGCTGTTCGCCATGTTCTGGAAGCGCAGCAACAAGCACGCCGCTCTCTGGGGCATGCTGGTCGGACTGGCCGTGGCCATCGTCTTTGCCGCCATACCCACCGGCTGGGAGATGTTCGGGGGCTGGACTCCGGGCATCATCGGCTGTCTTGCAAACCTGGTGATCCATGTCATCCTGGGATTCGCCTTGAAGAAGGAAGCCCATGTGGATGAGCTGTTCGCCCAAGTCAAAGACTACGACGAAGCCAGGGAGCTGGAGACAGCGAAAGCATAGGGCATTTGAGGGGCAGGCAGGCGTGAGGAATCACGTCTCTCGCCTGCCCTTTCTTCGATCCCTCAGGGCGGGAGATCCCGCCTCCTCACCTCCGACAGCCCATGGTGATGGGGGCACAAACATAGAAATACCCAATGGACAGGAGTGTTCGACATGATCACCGAGAAAGAACTGCTTTCCAAAATCGACGAAGACGAATTGATCTCCTTTCTGCAAAAGCTTGTTCGCAGCAACAGCGAAAATCCGCCGGGGAACGAGAGGGGATCGGCGCAGCTGATCGCGGATCTAGCACGGGGATTCGGCTGTTCGGTAGAACTGCAGGAAGTCGAGCCGGGCCGACCGAATGTGATCGCTACCCTGGAAGGGGATGAGCCCGAAAACATGCTGTTCAACGGCCACACAGACACTGTGAAGATCGGCAATACCGAGAAGTGGACCCACGATCCTCTGGCCGGGGAAATCGAAGACGGCTATCTGTACGGCAGGGGATCGGCGGATATGAAGGCTGGTTTGGCCGCCCAACTGTTCGCGATGAAGGCACTGGCTGACAGCGGGATCCCACGCAAGCGCAGCGTGATGTTCACCGGGGTAATCGACGAGGAGGTATTCTTCAAGGGCACCAAGGCGCTTATCTCCGCGGGAAAACTCCGTCACTGCAAAGTGGGCTACGTAAGTGAGCCTTCGAATCTTAAAATCGTAGTCCGCCAAAAGGGAGGAATCGAGTACATTGCCAAGACCTACGGGAAATACGCCCACTCCGGCGCCGCCTTTCTGGGCCAGAACGCCATCCTGCGGATGAACAACGTGCTGAACGCTCTGGATCTGTACAACCGCGACCTGCAGAGCAGGATGGATCTCCCCGTGCTCCGCTACCCCACGGTGAACGTCGGAGTGATCCGCGGCGGAACGGGAGTGACCTTTGTACCGGACCTGTGCGAAATCGAATTCGACCGCCAGGTTCTTCCGGGAGAAACCGTCGAGCAGGCGGACAGGGAAGTGCGAGAGGTGATCAGCAGGGTTCGAAAAACGCACAAAATCAAGGTGGATCTGATCAAGAGCCAGCACTTCAACACCTGGGAAGTTTCAAAGACCGAGCCCGTAATCCGCTATCTGTCAAGGGCGGCCGAACAGGTGCGCGGACGCCGACCCGCCTTTACCGGCATCAACGGCTACTGCGAGGTGGAGCTCCTCGCCGCCCACGGGATCCCCTCGGTGGTGTTCGGTCCCGGGGATATCCACACGGCCCACGCCCCGGACGAACGGGTAAAGACTCAAGAAGTAGTCGATGCCGCCAGGATCTACGCTCTGCTGGCCTGTGAGTTTGCCGCAGCCACGGCATAGGGGAAGGAAAAACATGAAAAGATATCTGAATCTGGGCATTCTTCAAATGCCGATAGACCGGAACACGGAGACGAATTTGAACTACATCTGTGCTCAGGTCGAACGCATGATGGACGGCTATCATCGACCCGAACTGATCGTCGGAGTGGAAGAGGGAATCTGTTCCGTCGAGCCCCAACCAATTCCCGGACCCGCCACCAAGTTTCTTTGTGAAATCGCTCGCAAACACGGCATCTACTTCCTGCCCGGCTCGATGGCGGAGACCCATCCGGATCTACAGGAGGGCCGTAGCTACAATACCGCGCCGGTGATCAATCCAGCAGGGGATATCATCGCCGTGTACCGCAAGATCTGCCCCTGGCATCCGGCAGAACCGAGTGTTCCAGGCAGAGAGTACGTTGTGTTCCCCATCCCTGAAAAGCAAACAAAGATCGGGGTGGAGATCTGCTACGACATGAACTTTCCCGAGATCTCCCGAAATCTCGCACTTTTGGGCGCCGAGGTCATCGTGAAAATGGCTGCCGATCCGGATCCTCTCTATCAACCGTACCGCTGCATGCCGATCACTAGAGCATTAGAGAATCAGCTGTACTATGTGGCTACCAACGGGGTAGGCGAGTTCTACACCGGTACGTTATATGGGCGCTCTATGGTCGTCGATCCTGAAGCCACCGTCCTTTGGGAGGCTGGCGAGGATGCAACGGTGGCGACGATTACACTCGATCTGGAGCGGGTGCGCCTGACCCGGGAGCACGGGGCGTTTTTCCTCGATCAAAATCTGAATCTCCTGCGTCACTTCAAACCCCCTATGCCCTTTGCCGAGAACCTGGACTCGGCACCGGTCTTTCAAACCCTCGCGCCCCCTGCTCTAAACAAAGCGAGTTATCGACAAAAACTAAGGAGTTCCGGTATCAATCTGATCGGTAAGGAATGATCTGCCGGGCGGCGCGGGTTTTAGCAGAAGGGGATCCGCAAGCTCAGTTCCATACCCATTGATCAAACAGATCGTCCAGCTGGCAGCTGCAGGCAGCTTCGGCGGTTGCCTCGAACTCGAGGGAATCCACGATCTCCCATTCGTAGGTCTTGACGTACTCCTTCATGAACCTGTCAAAAACCTCTTCCCCCATCTGCTCGGAAAGGGCGTGGATGAACAGCGGTCCTCTTCCGTACACGATGGCTCCGTACTCCTTGGGCGTGTAGTCAGCCAGCGGCCGCCCGATCGGTATTTGCGCCCTGCCCACCCGGTCCCATCGCTCATACAGGGACTGGAAAAATCCTTGCGCCGCTGAACCGCCGTAGCGATCCTTGTAGTACAGCCAGGTGGCGTACTGGGCCGGAGCTTCGTCAAGCCAGGGCTCGAGCAGCTGATCGTTTCCCACAGAGGCGTAGAACCACTGATGAGCAACCTCGTGAGTAGTGGTGGCTTCCAACAGCACCGGAGCGGGAACACCGCTGTAGTTTTGACTCAGATCGTAGAGGCGCCGGGCAAGGAGGATGATCCCGGGGAATTCAAGGCCAAAAGCGGCAAAGGGAACACCTACCAGGGTCAGGGTCGTGTACGGGTACGGGCCGAGTCGCTCCCCGAGGCTGCCGAGTGCAGCCGTGGCAGTGGAGAGAGCCCGCCGTGAAGCCGCCTCCTCCTCTCTGCCAGCAAAGCTACGGACCTCGGTCTTCCCGACCTGCTCCGACTGGACAACGAGATCCCTGCCCAGCGCCATATAGAGGTCCCTGGATGGACCCATAGCAACGGTGACCTCCCTGCGCCCCTCACTCTGCCTCGAACCCAACTCGATCCCCGGTGCGGCCAAAATCAGCTCCTCCGGCATGGAGATCTGCACCAGGTAGAAGCTCACCTCGGTGAAGATGAAGTCGCCGTAGGGTACCGGCAGTGGATGGTCCCACCCCGCGTAGGCGGGGATGATAGGATAGCTGTAGGCCAGGGACAGCACCCCCCCTGCATAGCCGAATCCTCCGTACTCCCCCTCCTCGGTCGCGGGTAGGGACAGCTGGTACTCAATGTGGATCGATGCGCTTTGAGCGGGTTCGAGCGGTTCAGGCAACCGCGCCAGCAGCCGGCTGCGGCGATCCCGAAACTCAGGTTCAACCGCCACATCATTGATTGTCACGGATTTTACGTCCAGGCTGCCGGGAGTCAGATTGGGATAGAGGAAGAAGGGAATCTCCCGGACTAGTTCTGACTCCTGATTGGTATAGCGGATGCGGGCACGAGCGCTGATCTGGCTTGGCGGATCACCGATAGTGAACTGAAGATGATAGACCGTGCGCTCTATTAACTCCGGATGTTCGGCAAACTCGTCTTCCACCAGTAGTTTCCGGAACGGTTCGAAATCGTCCATGTCGTAGCTGTCCAGTTCGACAAATCTCCGCTGGTCTCTGCCTGCACAACCGCTGAACACGAATACCAAACCCAGCACTGCCAGACAGCAGCGCAGGGCATGAACTCCTTGCCCCCTGACAAGCAATCCAATCCTCGTGACCATGGACACCCCTTCCTCTTACCGTTGTTAGCCAGTATAATGCATATCCTGCCATGTACAAGAAGATCGACAACGACGTGTTGAAAGAGCTGAAGGAGATCCTGGGCGACGGGAACCTACTCACTCCCGAGGATGACCTGGACACCTACGCTCACGACGAGGTGGCCGAGCTCTGGCACCTCCCCGAGGCGGTGGCGCGGGTCCACTCAACCGAACAGGTTTCCGAAATCCTCAAGCTGGCCCAGGCCAAACGCTTTCCTGTCACTCCGCGCGGTGCCGGCCAGGGCTTGAGCGGCGGGGCGGTGCCCGTTTTTGGCGGCCTGGTCCTCTCACTGGAAAAGATGGAACGGATCCTGGAGATCGACGAAGAGAACCTAATGGTGAGCGTAGAACCGGGGGTGATAACCGGAAACCTGCACAGGGAGGTGGAAGCCGCCGGGCTGTTTTATCCCCCGGACCCGGCCAGTCTGGACTCCTGCTCGATCGGCGGGAACATCGCCGAAAACGCCGGCGGGCCCCGGGCCATCAAGTACGGGGTGACCAAGGATTACGTGTGCGGTCTGCAGGCAGTTCTTCCCAGCGGCGAGGTCATGGAGCTGGGGGGAAAAGTGGTGAAGAATGTCACCGGTTACAATTTGATACAGCTGCTCACCGGCTCCGAAGGCACCCTGGCCGTGGTGACCCGTATCCTCCTGCGCCTGTTGCCCAAGCCGGAACAGCGAGTGGACCTGCTCGTACCCTTCAACAGCTTCCAGGCCGCCGGCCAATCGGTGTCGGACATTATCAAGGCGCGAATCGTTCCGGTCGCGCTGGAGTTCATGGAGCGGGATAGCGTCCTGGCCGTGGAAAAACTAACAGAAAAAGAGGTCCCCTTCCGTGAGGCTGCGGCCCACCTCTTGATCACTCTGGACGGCAACGACAAGGCCCAGATCGACCGGGACTACGAGCGCATCGGAGAGATCTGTCTTGAAAACGGAGCCATCGACGTCCTTGTCGCCGACAATCCCCAGATGCGGGAACGCCTTTGGGAGAACCGCAAGCTGATCATCGAGGCGCTGCAGAACCTGAGCCCGCAGCACATCATGGATACCCAGGATATCGTGGTGCCCCGCACTCAGCTGCCCCATCTGCTACCCAAGATCAAGGAGGTGGGCGAGCGCTATCAGCTGCCCATCATCAGCTTCGGCCACGCCGGAGACGGGAACGTGCACGTCAACATCATCAAGGATGTTCCCGAAGAGGTGTGGAAAAATCAGGCACCCAAAGCTGCCGAGGAGATCTACCGGCTGGCCGTGTCCCTGGGCGGCATGGTTACCGGGGAACATGGGATCGGATTGACGAGAAAATCCTTCCTCTCCCTGGGGATCGATCAGGCTCAGATCGAGATGATGCGCAGGATCAAGGAGGATTTCGATCCCAACGGGATCCTGAATCCGGGCAAGATCTTCAGCTAAAGCACATCCCCAAGGGCAGCGAGCAGACGCTCCACATTCTTCTCCCTAGCGGTATGCCCCATCACACCGATGCGCCAGATCTTGCCGGCCAGGGGACCCAGCCCGGCGCCGATTTCGATTGTGTGCTTGCTGCGCAGGGCGCTGCGTCCGGCGGCATCATCCACTCCTTCGGGGATCTTCACGGCGTTGAGCATGGGTAGACGGAAGGGCTCGTCAACGAGCAGCTCCAGACCCAGCTTCTCCAAACCCTGGACGAGCGTTTCATGGACCTTCAAGTGGCGGGCAAACACCTTGTCGATTCCCTCCTCCATGACCAGCAGCAAGGCCTGATACAGACCGTAGAACATGTTCATCGGAGCGGTGTGATGGTAGGCCCGCTTCTCGCCTCCCCAGTACTTTCCGATCAAATCGATGTCCAGATAGAAGCTCGGTGTCTTTGATTTTCGGGCTGCGATGGCCTTAACCGCGTTCTGGGAAAAGGTCACCGGGGAAAGTCCCGGCGGGCAGGACAGACACTTTTGGGAGCCGCTGTACAGGGCATCGACCCCCCAGCCGTCCACGTCGACCTCGATTCCCCCAAGGCTGGTAACCGCATCGAGCAGATACAGAGAGTCGGATGCCTTTAGCAATTTGCCGATCTCAGCGGCGGGATTGCGCACACCCGTGGAGGTCTCTGCGTGGACCATGGCCACAAGCTTGTAGCCCTTCTCCTTCAGCCGCTTCTCCACGGCATCCGGCTGTACCGGAGTTCCCCATTCGAACTCCAGTACATCCACCTCCGCACCGAGCCGGGTGGCGATCTCCCGCATACGGGTACCAAATACACCATTTATCAGGATCAGGATTGCATCCTTCGGTTCCAGAAGGTTGACCAGGCAGGTCTCCATCCCGGCCATCCCGGTACCGGACACGGCCAGGGTCAGCTCGTTCTGTGTCCTCATCAGCTTCTGCAACAGCGCCTTGATCTGGTCCATGATCCGGATGAAGTAGCTGTCCAGATAGCCCAGTGTGCTCCGGCTCAAGGCTTTGTACACATCCGGATACACGCTCGAGGGACCCGGACCCATCAACAGTACATCTTCGATTCCATCCAATAGATTTTTCATAGCGGGGCCATTATATCGGGGTGCAGAGCGGACCTCAAGGGAATGAATCCCGTTGGTTCAAGCCGCGACAGCGACGTTTCGATCCCCGTCTCGGAGAAAGCCTCTTCTGGCGTAGGCCTGACCGGACATGCGCCCGGAAAGGGAAGAACGGGATAATTCGAAGAAAAACATCAGATTTTCCTGGTTTCCTTAGGGTTTTTACCCCTCGGGTTCCCCGATTCAATCCGGAAGCTGTTTTCGCAAACTCCATTTTTGGCAATAATACCCAAAGACACAGGGAACGAGGTAGGATATGAAGCTGACAAGGGACACGCTGGTGTTCAAGCCCGTGACCATGACCGAGTGGCCGGACATGCAGCAGCTGTTCGGTCCCAACGGGGCCGACGGCGGCTGTTGGTGCATGTGGTGGCGGATCAAGCGCTCCGAGTTCGACAGGAATCACGGGGAGGCCAACCGGGGTGCCATGGAGGCGATCATCCGCAGCGGCGAGGTGCCGGGTCTGCTCGCCTACCTGGAGGACGACCCGATCGGCTGGTGTTCGGTAGCTCCCCGGGAGGTCTTCCCGGTTCTGGATCGCTCTCCCGTGCTGAAACGGATCGACGATCAACCGGTCTGGTCGATCGTCTGCTTCTACATCGCCCGGCGACACCGGCGCTGCGGGCTGGAAGGGCTGCTTGTAGAAGCGGCGCTGGACTACGCCCGGAGCCGGGGTGCCACGATTGTGGAAGCCTACCCGGTTGATCGTGAGACCCGCCAATTCGATCCGGGCTCCGCTTTCACGGGAACGATCGGCACCTTCCAAAAGCTGGGATTCGAAGAGGTGGCCCGCCGTTCCAAACGGCGGGCCATCCTGCGCTGTCGGTTGGGCTAGAGGGAAAGGCCCAAACTACCGTTGCAAATGGGGAAATGGTCTTCTCCTTTTCCCTGGCTGCGGCCATCATAAAGACACCTGGCCCGCCGCCCTCAGGCTGGCATTGAAAGCCTCGTTCTTCATAAGACTGAAATATGCATGTATACTGAAGCTGCGTCACCGACTGGTAGCGATCGCACGGCTTACCGGTCGTGGTTATTCCCGTCGGCTAAGGAGAAGCAGGAAGATGAACGAGAAACGGCTGGAAGGAAGGATTGCACTGGTCACCGGTGCCTCGAGGGGCTTCGGCGCGGGCATCGCCCGGGCGCTGGCCGCCGAAGGAGCCGCGGTCTGGTTGACCGCTCGCAGCCAGAAGGAACTGATAACGGTCGCCGAGGCTTGTGGAGGCCGCCCGCTGGTGGCGGACGTCACCAGCGGCAGCGACTGGGATCGGGTATTTCAAAACGTTCAGTCGGAAAGCGGCCGGCTGGACATCCTGATTAACAACGCGGGTGCAGGCGTCAGTGTAAGTCCGCTGGCCCAGACCTCCGACGCGGATATCCAGCACAGCCTCGACGTCAATCTGCTCGGCACTATTCTGGGATGCAGCCGGGCGGCCAAGCTCATGACCGCTCAGAAGAGCGGCACAATCGTCAATTTGGCCTCCGCCTGCGCGGTGCAGGCCTGGCCGGGCTGGAGTGTCTACTCAGCGGCCAAAGCCGGGGTTCTGCAATTGACCCGCTGCCTCTACACCGAGCTTCGCCCTCACGGTGCCCGTGCCACCTGCCTGGTGCCCTCCTGGGGCGCCACCGATTTCTCCAGGGCGGCGGGCCTGCCGGAGTTCGACGAGGTGACGGCAAAGAAATGCATCCAGCCGCTGGAACTCGGCCGGGTAGTGGCTGATATCTGTGCCCTGCCTTCGCATTTGACTGTGCAGGAGCTGATCCTCTGGCCCCTGGTGCAGCAGGTGGAACCGCTGTAGCAAGTGGAGCCGCTGTAGCCGGGGACCCGTAGTGCCAGGCGTCGGTTATGGGAAATCGGCAGTCATAGACAGCGGGGATGAGGGCGGAGAGAGAGGGGCATTAACCCATCATCAGAGCCCGGGTCATCTCCACCCACCGCCTGAGGCGGGGACGATCTCCGTTGATGGTGTAGATGTCGCGGTAGCAGAGCTCCAGGTTGCAGTCTCTAGCCGCAGTTAGGGTGTCACGGATGTCCTTCTCCAGCAGATCCCAGTAGGGATTGGGTCCGCTTATATTGGCCGGTGTGGGCTTGCGGGAATAGACGTAGTCCTTTCCCAACATCTCCCCCATTTTGAACAGGTCACTCCAACCCGACACGGACACGACCCGCAGGTTGGGGATGGCCCGGCGAACGTACTCGAAGCGGTCGTCCAGCCCCTCACAGCACCCGTAGTAGGTCAGGCCGAAGGGTCGGGTCACCTCCGCGATGTATGGAAGAAAGAACTCATCGAACATGGTCGGGGAGATCGGCTCGCTCTCCTGGGATTCGACCCAGCACCAGCAGTCTTTCAGTCGCACCTCCTGGTCCTCGTCGACGGGCGGCAAGTCGGAAACGAAACCGTAGCTGCCGTTGCAGGGCATCCAGGTATCAAGATTCTGGTACAACAGACCCTCCTGTTCCAGGAAGCGGAAATGGGCCTGGCGGTCATCTCGGATCAGAACCATCATTTTGTGGATCAATTCCGGCTTGTCGTAGACCCACAGCAACAGATTGTTGTTGCCGATCAATTTGAACAGGTCCATGGTCAGGCCGCCGAAGAGGTTCCCCAGCCAGGGGCGGTAACCTGGGTCCGGATCGAAGGGATCGTAGCCGCCCACTTTCACCGGCAGGATGTCGCCGAAGACATCCTCCAGCATTTTCTTCTGGCGGATGGTTTCCTCCCGGTTCACGCACCGAGTGCGAAGGTGGAGCTTCTTGAAGTCCTCTTCCGACCGGACCCCGAAGTTGAAGGTATAGCCCACGTCGCTCCCATCGCAAGCCTGTACGTGGGTTGCCACGATGGGAACGCCGTAATCGGATATTTCGATGTCCCAGGGTATACGGAAGTACTGGTCGACAACGATGTCATCGCCGATCTCGTCAGCGTGCCGCACGATTTCGAACAGAGATTTCTCGATATTGCGGAGATATGGATCCTGACAAACGAGCTCATCCCGACCTATGTAATCGGAAAGCATGCAGGTCTCTACCAGGATCATAGGCCGCTCGGCCTGCAGGTCTTTGACGGCCCGCCACTGCCGGCGCCGCTCCTCCATAACTGACTGGTTGGCATGCTCCAGCCAGCGAGTCGCGAGATCACGCAACACCTGTGCTTCTTTTCTGCTCACCTTCAAGATATTACCCTCTCAGGTATTGCAATTGTTTACAGGTCCGGGTTGGGCATCATGAAGTCCCGGATCAGGCTGGACAGCTGCTGGCAGCCGGCTGAGAACTGCCGCAGGGTCCTCACCGTGGGGCCGAAGCCGTCGAACTCCTCGATCTTCATCCCTTCCGGCTCGTAGGCCCGTCGGAACTCCGTGAACTTTTTGGCCAGCTCGCCCACGATCTTCGGGTCCACCGGATCCTCGATGCGATCCTTCACCTCCACGTCGCTGGCGTTGTAGCGAAGCTGCCACTTGTACGGCGGTGAGATCACCACTTCCCCGCCGATGAACTCGCTCCAGTGCATGTGGTTGCGAAAGGCGGCTGAAAGTAAACGCAGGCGGTAGCCCCGCTCCTTGAAGATCTTGTAGGTGCGCTTGAAGATGGCCACTCCGGCCCACTCCAGGTAGCCCGGATCGGTGATGATGTTCTCCTTGTTCATTACCACTTTGAGCCAGTCATCGATCCGTCCCACCATGATGGTGCACACAGGACCCATGGTGGCGATGTCCTTGCCCTCGGCCTCCCGCCGCTTCAGACCCCGCTCCACCGCCTCGGCCACGGCCAGGCACTGGGGGGTGGAGAAGCACACCGTGGCGTTGATGCTCACACCCCGGTAGGTGGCCTCCTCGAAGGCCGGGATACCGGCTTTGGTCACCGGGATCTTCACGATCATGTTGGGGGCAAGCCCGGAGAAGTGCACAGCCTGCTCAACGATGGCCTCGGTGTTACGGTAGAAGCGGGGATCGGTCTGGATGCTCAGCCGTCCGTTCCTGCCCTTCTCCCTGTCGAAGATGGGCTTCAACAGCTCCGCTCCCTTGATGGAGATCTCTTCGACCAACCGCCAGCCGATCTCATCCTCGGTGGCCGTGGGCATCTCCTCGATCAGCTGGTGGATGCGCTCCCGCCATAGATCCATCTCCTTATCCAGGACGTTCAGCACGATCACCGGATTGCAGGTGGCTCCCACCGCTCCGTGCTCTATGGCGTAGGTCAGCTCCTGCACCGAGGCGCTGTCGTTCCAAAGACAAGTCGGGGTGGTCTGGGTCATCTGGTGCAGGGGACTTTTGTATTTCTGTGCGCTCATTCTTAGCTCCTTGGATCATCCGAACTGGGCCAATCCTAGTGGATTGCAACGGTCCTGTCAATTAATCGCAATTTCCAGAGAGTTTTTTCTTGACCCCTCTATGAATTCTCCCTTCAATGTAGCTGTTTGGTATAGCTGTCATACGGAGGTAATAATGGGTGACAAGTCCGTTGATCTCTTTTCCCTTGAAGGTAAGGTGGCCGTTGTCACCGGCGGAGGGGGTGAGCTGTGCGGAACGATTTCAGAAGCCCTGGCTGCGCGAGGTGTAAAGGTCGCTGTCCTGGATATAAATCCGGAGGCGGCTGAAGCCCGGGTTGCCGCGATCCAGAAGGCGGGGGGAGAGGCCAGAGCCGCTGCCTGCAGTGTTTTGGATGAGAGTCAATTGACGGATGTGTACGAGGTTTTAACGGCGCAGTGGGGTCCTCCGGACATCCTCATCAATGGTGCGGGGGGGAACAATCCAAGAGGAAGTACATCCGTTTCCTTTCTCGAGGCGGAGCACCTCGGCAATTCAGGGGCGGGGACCTTTCTGGATCTGGAGCTTGATGGATTTCGCGGTACCTTCGATCTCAACTTCCTGGGGACCTTCCTGCCTACAAAGGTGTTCACCCGAGGTATGATCGAACGGGGCTCCGGCTCGATTTTGAACATGGCTTCCATGAGCGCTCTCACACCTTTGACAAAAGTCGGTGCCTATTCAGCGGCAAAAGCGGCTGTGGCCAATTTCACAAAATGGCTGGCCGTGCATCTGTCCCACACCGGTGTGCGGGTGAACGCCCTGGCTCCTGGTTTTTTCATGACCGAGCAGCTCCGTTTCCTCCATGTCGATCAAACCACCGGGGAGCTGACTCCCCGGGCCAAACAGGTGTTGGCCCGCACGCCGCTGGGCCGTTATGGGGATCCCAAGGACCTGATCGGAGCGGTGATCTGGCTGCTCTCCGATGCAGCCGCTTTTGTTACAGGAGTGGTCCTGCCCATCGATGGCGGCTTCTCCGCCTACAGTATATAGAGATTCGGAGAAGATCATGGCCAAAGAAAAACCTTTCGTGCCGCCGAATGAGATGCCCCCTAGACCGATCCAGCCGCTGCTTACAGGCCAGAAGGCTCTGGTTACAGGAGCCAGCAAGGGAATCGGCGAGGGCGTCGCCGTGGCCCTGGCCCAGGCCGGTGCCGACGTGCTGCTGAACTACTTCAGCGATCCGGAGGGAGCGGAGAAGACCGCCGAGAAGGTGCGTAAGGCCGGCCGTCAGGCCCTGGTGGTGCAGGCCGATGTAGCCGTAGAGGAGGAAGTTCAGTCGATGGTCGCCCGGATGATCGAAGCCTTCGGCCGCATCGACATCCTGATCAACAACTCGGGCATCCAGCTCAATGCCCCTTTCGACAAAATGACCCTGGCCCAGTGGCAGCGGGTGATCGACATCAACCTGACCGGCCAGTTCTTATGCGCGCGGGAAGCGGTACGGGTCTTCAAGCGGCAGGGGATCGACAAGTCCATCTCCTACGCCATGGGCAAGATCATTCACATCAGCTCGGTGCACGACATCATCCCCTGGGCCGGGCACGTGAATTATGCCGCGGCCAAGGGCGGGATCATGCTGCTGATGAAGAGCATCGCCCAGGAGCTGGCGCCCCTGCGTATCCGGGTGAACAGCATCTCCCCGGGAGCGATCCGCACCCCCATGAATCTGGAGAAGCTCACGACTCCGGAATCTTACCGGGACCTCCTTTCCCTGATACCCTACAAGCGCCTCGGGGAGGCTGAGGATGTGGGCCGGGCTGCGGTCTGGCTGGCCTCGGATGACTCGGACTACGTCCACGGCGCGGTCCTGTACGTGGACGGGGGCATGGTGCTGTACCCGGAGTTTGCCAGCGGGGGGTAGAGGGGTAGGAGGTGGCTCGGGCTTCCGATCAGGGGTGCGTCGCCGCCTTCGTCGTGTGCCGGGTCGCCAGGCTGCACGGGCTGCTGAGCCGCACCACCCGCAGCGGCCGCGCCTGTGGTACGTGGTACCGATCGGTGTTGACTTTATCCGGTGAAATCAGATAATGGGCGTACACAGGGCGATCGTTCCACGGGGGATGCACTCCCCGGAGAGCGCGCTCCCCGGAGAACGCAAACAGCGATATCTATCAGTCTATGGCAAAAGTTGTTCTCGTGCGCTGCACCTCCTACGACATCCGCGAAGTGGACACGGCGATCCGCCGGGGCATCGAGCTGCTCGGCGGACTAAAGCGATTTTCCCGCAAGGATGAGCGTATCCTGCTGAAACCGAATCTGCTCGCCCCGGATCCGCCGGAGAGGGGCACCACCACCCATCCGTCTGTGTTCCGGGCGGCCTGCCGTATCTTCAAAGAGAGCGGCGCCCGGGTATCGTACGGGGACTCACCGGCCAGAGGTTCCTCACTGAGCGTGGCCACCCACGCCGGGCTGCAGCAGGTCGCCGCGGAGGAGGCGGTCCCCCTGGACGATTTTCAGACCGTGGTGGAGGTATCCCACAAAGAGGGAAGGCAGAACAAGAAGTTCTCGCTGGCCAAGGCCGTTGTGGAGGCGGACGGGGTGATCAGTCTGCCGAGGTTCAAAACCCACGCCCTGGAGAAGATCACCGGGGGGGTGAAGAACCAGTTCGGCTGTGTACCCGGGTTTCTCAAAGCGGAGTTCCACGCCAAGCTGACCAACGCCGTGGAGTTCGGCCGCATGCTCGTGGACCTGACCAATCTTGTCCGCCCCAGGCTGTACATTCTGGATGCGGTTTACGCCATGGAGGGCAACGGCCCCCGCAGCGGCAATCTGCGTAAGATGAATCTGCTGATGCTGTCCGAAGATCCCGTGGCTCTCGATGCTACAGCCTGCCGTCTGATAGATGTGGACCCCACATTGATCCCCACCATCGTGTACGGAGAGGAATTCGGCTGCGGGACCTTTCAGAAGGAGGAGATACAGTTGGAGGGGGACTCCTTCGAGGAGTTCTTCTGCCCGGAATTCGACGTGGATCGGGGGCCGATAGAGAAGTATGTCTCAGGCAGCGGCTCGAAGCTGGCCGTGGTACTGCTGGCCATCGTCAAGACAAAGGTGGGCAACCGTCTGTTTCACAAACTGCTGATCACCAAACCGGTAATCGATGCGGCCAAATGCGTCAAGTGCGGGATATGCGTGCAAATTTGCCCGACCCGCCCCAAATCCGTCGACTGGATTGAGGGGGACAAATCCCGCCCGCCCCGGCACGATTACGAACGCTGCATCCGCTGCTTCTGCTGCCAGGAAACCTGTCCCGAGGGCGCCATATACGTAAAAAAGCCTCTATTGAGGAAGATCGTGGCCGACTATTGACTGCGGCGGTTTTTGCGAGGAGGAGCAACCGTATGAGTCAATTCTCACTATCATGGAGTACAGCCCACAGGAGCGTGGTAATCGCCCTGGCTACCTTCACAGGGGGGTATTTCCTCTACTGGTTCATTGCCAACTCCGCGGGTCTGCGACGATTCTGTGACAAGCGCTTCGAGGGCGAACGAGCCCAGGCCATGTACATCCTCTTCCAGCGGATTGTGGGAATTGTTTTTCTCGGTATTCCGGCTGTACTGATTACTATAATCCTGCCGGAGTTCCGTTTCCGCACCTTCGGAGTACTCCCGATAGAATCGATAGCGACCCTGTACTGGATTCTTGGGATCAGCGCCGTAATCATTCCGCTTGTCCTGAGTTTCTCCCGCACCCCGAGCTTCTTCGAAACCTATCCCCTGATCCGCGCCCAAAACTGGGACGGCTTTCTGATCGCGGCCAATACGGTGAGTTGGTGCCTCTACATACTCATCTACGAGTTTCTGTTCCGCGGTTTCCTTCTGGGGGCCTGTGTTGAACCCTTCGGTGTCTGGCCGGGGATTCTGGTGAACGTGGCCGTGTACGTATGCGTGCATATCCCCTACGGATTTTGGGTCACCCTCGGAGCCCTGCCACTTGGGCTTGCCATGTGCATGGCCACGGTGCATACGGGAAATATCTGGACGGCTTACGCCGTACATTTGCTGGTTGCTCTGCTGAATGACTACGTGGCTCTGGCTGCCAATCCCCGTACCCGGGTTCGTCTAGGTTGAGCCGCGCCGCTGTACCCGTTGCCGCAGGAATTGTAGATCCAGGTAGCCGTTGTCCCGGAACCACTGGAACGCCTCGTCTATGGCCGTCTCTATGGGTGTCTGGGGCATCTCGAGTTCCTGCACGGCTCTGCGGGCCGTATAGTAGTGTTCGGACAGGGCGAGGTTGACCAGCTTCAGGGTCAGCGCAGGCATCACATTGAACACCCGGCCATAGATCGATCCGGCCAGGCCGACCGTCCTTCCCAGCCAGGCCGGCCAGGTCGTCTTGGAGGCGGGTTTTCCGATGACCGAGGAAATTTTCGCGAACAGCTCGCTGTAGGAGAGATTTTCATTGCCCAGGATGTAGCACTTGCCGACTTTGCCCTTTTCCAGCGCATTGGCGATGCCCACAGCCACATCCTTCACCGAAGCGTAGTTCCTGCCGCCCGTGCCTCCGCCTGGGAGTTTTTGGTGATACGTGCCGAGAATCAGAGTTCCCGAGCCGGGCTTGGCATCGTAGGCTCCGAACATGTAGGTCGGATTGACAACTACCGCCGGCACATCCCCACTTTCAGCAGCCTTCAGAACGATTTTTTGGGCTTCGTACTTGCTGTCGAAGTAGTCCAGTCCGAGGCGGCGGCCGAGGTACGGACGGGTCTCATCTCCGGGATCCTCTTTGCTGCCGTACCCGAAAGAGGTGGCGCTGCCCACGTAGACCAGTTTGCCCACACCCGCTGATTTTGCCGCTTCCACAACGTTGGCCGTTCCGTCGATGTTGATGCGTCTTTGGATATAGCTCCGAGGAGGCCAGATCGATGTATTGGCGGCTGCATGAATGATCGCCTCGCAGCCCTCGACGGCCTGCTGCAGGGATGCAGGACTTAGAATATCGCCGTGGAGCACCTCGGCCACTTTGCCGTCCAGGTTGTGTTCCATGTTGCCGGGACCCACGAAAGCTCGGATCCGATACTTCCTAGCAAACAACTCGTCGATCAGATTTCGACCAAGAAAACCATTTGAACCCGTGATCAGTATCATATCGTCCTATTCCATTGTTATTTCCGCACCCGCAGGCAGAGTCAGCGATTCCGGTATTCCCTTAGAATCGCCATTGTCTGCTCGTAGATCTCTGGGGAGATCGTATCGCCGACAAGCATGGAAAAGCCCTGGTCAACGAGGTTGCGCCACTGCTCTATTGTATCTTCCGTGACGGAATGAATGACCAATCCGTTGTCCTCCATGATGTCGATAGCCTGTCTCTCCACTTCCAGTGTCTCCTCGTACAACTCTTCCAGGATCGTCTTGGTACTTATTAGGAGTTGGCTGTGAAGATCCGAAGGTATCATCCTCCAAGCTCTGTTGGTGATAACCAGTCCCCCCGTCAGGGGAGACCAGTAAAAACTGTTCATATGCGGAGCCAAAGCGAACCACTGCATGCTTGCCGCCACCAGGGGCGAGGCGGCAAAGGCTTCCACCATACCGCTCTGCATGGCGGCGAACACGTCGTTCGCCTTGAGAGGAACGATCTGGAATCCCATTGCTTTCATGGCCTGATCGATGTCGGTATGGCCTTCCAAGCTGAACAGCTTGAGCCTGCGTATCTCCTCCGGAGCAGTGGCCTCGGTGCTGGTGAAGAAGCGCAGCCATCCGGATTTACTCAAGCCGAGCAGGGTGAATCCTTTGTCTTCCAAAAGCGTTTCGAGCTCCGGCCCCAGACGAATGAACAGGTGGTCCAGCTCCTCATCGCTGCGGGCCACGAAGGGAAGCTGATATACGTAGAAGTCCGGATGAATGTAGGCCAGACCCTTGCCGGTTACCATGGCCGCCTGGATCTGATTGATGCGCATTTTACGGATCGCGTCGGTTTCGTCCCCGGCGATCCCCCCCGGATAGATCTTCAACTGGATCTGTCCGTTGGAGATTTTCCGCCATTCCCCCGCGATCTTGATCAGCGCCCGATGCCAGGGCGAGCCCTCCGGGACCAGGCTGGCCACCTTTATGGTGAGTGCTGCCGAGGACATCCCGGGAAGGAGCAGGAGCAGCGCCATCAACAAGATTAAGAGGTAGAGCCTGGTGTAGAGGCGGAGCCTGCGTGCTTTCATCGAACCATTGGCCGTTCCGACTATAATTCACCGAATTCCGTCTATCTGTCAAGGATTGACATAACTCAAGATATTTTGGAGGTATACAGTATGAACACCGAACCATCACCACATGATCAACTGATGCGCTTTATTTTGGCCAAGTGGATTTGTAAACCCATCTATGCCGTAGCCGAGCTTGGTATCGCCGATCTGCTGGGCGAAGGGCCGAGGTACGTCGAAGATCTGGCCCGAATGACCCGAGTGAAGCCGGATCTTCTCTATCGAGTGCTGCGGGCATTGGCCAGTGTCGGTATCTTTGCAGAAGGGCAGGAGCGCCGTTTCCAACTCACCCCCATGGCATCCCTGCTGCAAAGCGGTTCCCTGCGCTCCACCGCAATGACCTTCCACTCCGCGTGGAACGACAGAGCCTGGATGCATCTGCTGGACGGACTGCGATCCGGAGACACTCCCTTCGAAGAGGCCTTCGGTACCGATCTGGTCGATTGGCTGGAGGCAAATCCGCGAGATGCCGAACTGCTCCATCAAGCAAACGCAGTCCGGTCGGCGCAATTCGGGCGAGCAGTTTGTGAAGCCTACGATTTCTCACGATTTACCAGGTTGACGGACGTGGGTGGCGGATACGGGACGCTGCTGTTGGAGATCCTGGCCGTCTGCCCTACCTTGACGGGTATCGTGGCCGACCTGGCTCCCTTGTCAGCGGCGGTAGAAAAGGCTATCCAGGCCAGAGGGATCGGGGAGCGGTGCCGCTTCGTACAATGTGATTTTTTCAAAGGCGTTCCGGCTGGAAGCGACGCCTATATTCTGGCCAACATCCTTCACGACTGGCCCGATGAGAAAGCGGCTGAGATCCTGAAAAACTGTCGACGGGCTATGGCGGCGGATGCCACGCTGCTGATCCTCGAGATGATAGTACCGTCGGGAAATGCGCCATCCGTTGCCAAGCTGCTCGATCTGGAGATGATGGTCGTCACGGGGGGACGGGAACGCAGCCAAGGGGAGTTCCGCCGTCTGCTCGACTCGGCAGGATTCAGCCTGCAGCGAATCCTTCCGATCGATCAGGATCTGGCTCTCCTGGAGGCGTCCCCTCAAGTACTGCCCTGAAGGTCCCCGCCGATGCGCAGCACTTCTCGCAGCAGCAGATCGAAGTCCTGCTTTCGGCTGCGGTGGTTGGTGATGGCCAGGTGCAGATAGTAGCGGCCCCGAACCGAGGTTCCCGAGGGCACGGCGGTTCCCTCCTCCTGCAGGCGGGTGAGGATCTCCCGGTTCAAATCATCGAGGGCACGTTCATCCCTCTCCGAGCGCTTTTCACCCTCCCCCACGAAACGAAAGCAGACCACGTTGAGCATTATCGGAGCGGCCAGCTCGAGCTGCGGGTTCTTCTCCACCAGATCGCCCAGGTAGCGGGCCTGGAGGATATTCTGCTCGATCAGACGCCCGTATTTACGAAGGCCATGCTCCTTGAGGGACATCCAGGCCTTCAGCGCCCGGAATCCGCGGGATAGCTGGATGTGGTAATCGCTGAACCAGGGCAGATCGCCGCCGGTCAAACCTCGTCCACCCTCCCCGTGAGCCAGGTAGGCGGGGGTGAGGGAAAAGGTGCTGCGGTGCTTCTGCTCATCCCGAACCAGGATGCAGCCGATCTCGTAGGGCATGTACATCCATTTGTGCAGATCCAGGGCCAGGGAATCGGCCCGTTCGATGCCCGCCACCTGTGCTTTCCCGCTGGGTGCCAGAATAGCCCAGGCACCAAAGGCGCCGTCCACATGAAACCAGAGCCCCTCCCGTTCGCTGATATCCGCCAGGGCGTGTAGATCATCGCTGGCGCCGGTGTTGGTCGTACCCGCCGCCCCGATCACGCAGAAGGGCAGATGACCCTTCTGCCGATCGCTGGAAATGGCCTCTTCGAGCTTGGCGGTGTCGATGCGAAAGTCCTGATCCACCCCGATTGTGCGCAGACTGTCACTGCCGAGCCCGAGCAATTCGACGGCCTTCTGCAGCGAGCTGTGAATCTCCTCCGAGCCGTACAGGGTCATGCGCCGCTTCACGCCCTGCAGCCCCTGGCGGCGCAGATCCCCCTCGGCTTTGCTGTTGCGCGCTACGGCCAGGGCTATCAGGTTGGCTGCGGAACAACCGCTGGTGAGCACTCCGCTCGAGCCGGCGGGAAAAGCGAAGATCTCCCGAAACCATTGGATCAGCTGTTTTTCCACGTGATTGGCGGCGTGGTGGTCCAGACCGCCGGTATTGGTGTTCATGACTGCGGCTAGAAACTCGGCAAAGGCGCCGGAGATGGTGCCCGTTCCGATCACCCAGCCCCAGAACCGAGGATGTACGTTGCCGACGGGGTAGGGCAGCACGTAGTTCAGGAACTCCTGATACACCTGCTCGGCAGGCTGAGGATCCTGCGGCAGGCTTTGGGAAAAATGGGCTTTGACCTCTTCTGGAGCGTGGCGCCAGACCGGACCATCCCCCACGGTTTTCAGGTACTGCACCATGTCGTCGACCATGCGGCGGCCCAGTTCGGCCATGGCCTGCCAATCCTGGGGGTCCAGAGTTTCTTCCATCTTCGTCTGTCCCTGCATAGACTGTCCTTTCTCCCGGAATTGCGGTGTCGTTCAATATAGTCGAAAATCCGCCGTGAAGTACAGTTGCTGGACATTCGCGGATCGATCCGGCTATCCTGGTGCCTTATGATCGACCATGCCGCTGTGGGCGGCTTGAGCTACCGCCGTATTTTCTGGTTCTGGATCCCCCTGGCCGCCATGTGGTTCATGATGGCGGCGGAGCAGCCGCTGGTCGCCGCCTTTATCGCCCGTATGGCCGATCCAGAGCTCAATCTGGCCGCCTACGGGGTTACCTTCTCAATCGCCCTGATCATAGAAAGCCCGATCATCATGCTGCTCACCGCCGGCACCGCCCTGGCCAGGGGAGCCGTATCCTACCGGCGCCTGCTGCGTTTCTCCCACATCCTGATCGGGGCTTTAACCGCGCTGCATCTGCTGATCGCGCTTACCCCCCTCTTCGATCTGATCCTCCTTCGGTTGATCGGAGTACCGGAAGAGGTTGCTGAGCTCTGCCGCGGCGCTTTTCTGGTAATCACCCCCTGGAGCGCAGGAGTGGGCTATCGGCGACTCTGGCAGGGCGTGTTGATTCGTCACGACCGCACGGGCGCCGTGCCGGTCACCATCGTCCTGCGTCTGGTCGTAACCGCGGGTCTGCTGGTGCTCGGTTACGCCCTGCACCGCTTTTCCGGTGTATTTGTCGGGTCTGTGGCCCTGGCCGCCGGTATTATCGCCGCCGCCATAGCCGCCTACCTGTTCGCCCGGCCCATTATCCGGATGCATCTGCAGGACAACATCGAGGAGCATGATCCCCTGTCCTGGCGGGAACTCACCGCCTTTTATGTACCACTGGCCCTGACCTCCC
>CP070696.1:3695485-3708059 GCA_020353535.1 Spirochaetaceae bacterium
TAAAACCAAGGTTCTTTAACACCTCTAATCCCGATCGTGGTGAGTGTAGCTCAGGTGGTTAGAGCGCCAGTCTGTGGAACTGGAAGTCGTGGGTTCAAGCCCCATCACTCACCCGTCAACAATTTGCGTCCGTAGCTCAGCTGGATAGAGCGCCGGACTTCGAATCCGTAGGTCGCAGGTTCGAGTCCTGC
Organism: Spirochaetaceae bacterium; assembly: GCA_020353535.1. Taxonomy (GTDB): domain Bacteria; phylum Spirochaetota; class Spirochaetia; order SZUA-6; family DRHE01; genus JAFGQJ01. The sequence continues at coordinate 3,695,677 of CP070696.1, forward strand.
CGGGCGCGCTAATAAACAGGTTGTTGGGCAAAGCAGCGACTCCAATCCGCCAATTGGTGTTGCGGCTGTATCTAAAATTGGGCCGTTAGCTCAGCTGGTAGAGCAGCAGACTCTTAATCTGCGGGTCAGAGGTTCGATCCCTCTACGGCTCATTACGGAGGACATCGCGACCGTAGGGAGCGATCTTATTACAAAAGCCGTACGCAGTGCGGCTTGAGGATGAGATCGCGATAGCGACCTCACTACGATTCTTGACTTCCCCCTCTTCGATTGAGTATGATAGGCGAGAGTGGTGGAATTGGCAGACACGCCAGACTTAGGATCTGGTGCCCGAAAGGGTATAAGGGTTCAAATCCCTTCTCTCGCAAGTTATCCATAAGCTGGCGCGACCAACTCCGGGGTGGGATGCCGGCAACTCAGGCGGGAATAGCTCAGTGGTAGAGCTCCACCTTGCCAAGGTGGATGTCGCGGGTTCAAATCCCGTTTCCCGCTCTTACGCCGTTACGCGCATGGCAGGCGGCCTGGAGCTCAGAATCCGGGTCGCCTTTATTTATGTTCAAGCCCGTACGGTGAATGCCTGAAGAGGGCAAAACAAACCGATAATAGATAGTAACCCAAGAGAGGGAATGTTTCAGTGATCAAGAGCAAAAAGATCGAAGAGCTGGAGAACGCGAGCATCAAGCTCACCATCAGCGTGAAGAAGGACTATATACGCAAAACTTACGACGAGCTGGTAGCGGAGTACTGCAAGACCGTACGCATGGATGGTTTCCGCAAAGGTAAAGTTCCTCCGAATGTGCTTCTGCGCAAGTACGGAGAGGCGATCCTGGCGGAAACCACCGAACGCATCATCCGCAACAGCCTGGATGAGGTGCTGCAGAAGGTTGAGAAGAGGCCGATCACCACCTCGATCCCGGAGGTGGATACCAAGAAGGGTCTGGAGCTGGGCAAAGACTACAGCTACTCAGTGACCTACGACACCTATCCGGATGTCAAGCTATCGGAGTACAAGGGCCAAAGCTATGAAGCGCTTCAGGTCAATATCAGTGATGAAGACATGGATCGAGAGCTCAAAGCGCTTCAGGAGCAGAACTCCATCGTCATCGACAAGAAGGACACCACGGTACTAAACGGGGATATCGTCAACATCGACTACGCGGAGCTCGACGATCAGGATCAGGAGCTGCCTGGCGGCAAGCGGGAGGGCTTCGTCTTCGAGGTGGGAAGCGGCTACAATATCTACAAGCTGGACAACGACCTGGTGGGCATGAAAACCGGGGAAGAGAAGGTCATCAGCAAGGATTACCCGGAGGATTTCGAGTTCAAGGGCTTGGCCGGCAAGTCGAAACGGCTGAAGGTCAAGCTGAACGCGGTCAAGGAGAAGCAGCTGCCGGAGATCAATGATGAGCTGGCCCAGGACATCAGCGATAAGTACGAAAACCTGGAGGATTTGAAAAAGGATATCAGAACAAGACTGGAAGAATACGCGGCGCAGAAGGTCCGGGAGCACAGCATCTCCCAGATCCTGGAAAAGATCGCCGAGCAGACCGAGGTCCCCCTACCCAAATCCATGGTGGACAGCGAGCTGGAGGATCAGTGGCGCCGCTTCGTCTCCCGCCTTGGAGGGGATGAAAAGCCTGTTTTAAAACAGTTGGAAGCGGAGGGCAGAACAAAGGAGCAGATCCAAGGTGAATGGCGTGCGGGGGCAGAGAAAAAGCTCAAGCTGCAGCTGGTTGTGAACGAAATGGTAAAACAGGAGAACATTGAGCTTGAGGACAAGGAAATCGAGGAGCGGATTCAGAAAGAAGCGGATGCCCAGAACATCGGTTTTGAAGAGGCCAAGGAGATGATGGACCGCAACAACTATCTGGAATTCCTCAAGTACGACCTGAAGAACGAGAAGCTCTACGATATACTTTTGGAGAACGGGACCCGCAGGAAGGGCAAGAAGGTGAAATTCCTGGACTTGGTACAGGGAAACTATTAAATTACGAATTATGAACGAGAAAGCAAGCAACCTCGTACCGATCGTTATCGAACAAACCGGCAGGGGCGAACGCTCCTACGATATATATTCCCGGCTGCTCAAAGACCGAATCGTATTCATTGACGGCGAGATCATCGATTTGAACGCCGATTTGGTGGTCGCGCAGCTGCTTTTCCTGGAGTCCCAGGATCCGGAAAAGGACATCCACCTGTACATCAACTCTCCGGGCGGGACGGTGACCGCGGGACTGGCCATCTACGATACCATCCAGTACATCAAGGCGGATGTACAAACCATCTGCCTGGGTCAGGCCGCCTCCTTGGGAGCCCTGCTTTTGACCTGCGGGACACCGGGCAAACGCTTCGTGCTGCCCTCCTCCCGCATCCTCATCCACCAGCCCTGGGGTGGCGTTGCCGGTCAGGCGGCGGACATCGGAATTCAGGCCCGGGAAATCGTGCGCATGAAGAAGCTGATCATTCAGTATTTTGCCCGTCACACCGAGAAAAGCGAAGAGGTTATTGCTCAGGATCTGGAAAGAGATTACTATATGTCTGCTGAGGAAGCGGTTGAGTACAAGCTGGTAGATCAGATCCTGGAGCGGCCGAAAAGCAATGAGCAAACTAGCAAGAAATGAAGGCCTTAAGGTCTGCTCGTTCTGCGGAAAGAGCGCAGACACCGCCCGGCGGCTGATCGCCGGCCCCGGTGTGTACATCTGCGATGAATGCGTCGTCGTCTGCAAGAAGATCCTGGATGAGGAGGACGAGCTCCTTTCCGCCGAGTTCAAAGAGGATATCCCCACTCCCAAGGAGATCAAGGAATACCTCGACCAGTACGTGATCGGTCAGGAGCAGGCTAAGAAAGTCCTCTCCGTTGCGGTCTACAATCACTACAAACGCATCGCCATGGGCCACAAGATCGATCCGGATGTGGAGATGGAGAAGTCAAACATCCTGCTGATCGGCCCTACCGGTACCGGTAAAACTTTGCTGGCCCGCACCCTGGCCAACAAACTGAAGGTCCCCTTCGCCATCGCCGACGCCACCACCCTCACCGAAGCCGGATATGTCGGTGAGGACGTGGAAAACATCCTGCTGAAGCTCATCCAGAACGCCGGCAACAACATCGCCGCGGCGGAAAAGGGCATCGTCTACATCGACGAGATCGACAAAATCTCGAGGAAGACCGAAAACGTATCCATCACCCGGGATGTTTCCGGCGAAGGTGTGCAGCAGGCTCTGCTCAAGATCATCGAAGGCACGGTGGCCTCGGTACCTCCTCAGGGGGGACGCAAACACCCCAACCAGGAGATGCTGAAAATCAACACGAACAATATCCTGTTCATCTGCGGCGGAGCCTTCGTAGGGCTGGACAAGATCGTGGATGCCCGGGTTTCAAAACATCCGATGGGTTTCGGCGCCGATGTGAAGGCTACCCACGAGCGTGACCTGATCGAGCTTTTCTCCCATCTGCATCCCGACGATCTAATCCGTTTCGGCTTGATCCCCGAGTTCGTAGGCCGTATGCCTATCAATGTCACCCTGGAGGAGCTCAGCCTGGAAGTGCTGAAGCGCATCATCACCGAACCCCGTAATGCCATCGTCAAACAGTACCAGGCCTCGATGAAACTGGACGATGTGGAGCTCGTTTTCGAGGACGATGCCATCGAAGCCATCGCTAAAAAGGCAAGCACCATCAAAACCGGCGCCCGGGGCCTTAGAGCAATCGTGGAAAAGGTGATGACCGGTATCATGTACGATATTCCCTCAATCAAGGGCAAGAAGCGTGTGGTTGTCACCCCCGAAGTCGTCGAAAAATCCGTAGATCCCGAGATCACCTTAATAGACGAAAAGAAAACTGCATGAAGATCTTTCCGTCGAGGACTGAGCTCTGCCTCGTACCTTTGCGGGATATGGTCATCTTTCCCCACATGGTGGTTCCCTTCTTCGTCGGGCGAAAGAAATCCATCCGCGCCGTGCAGGAAGCCATGGGCAAGGGAAAGCTGCTGTTCCTGGCCACCCAAAAACACAACAACGAGGAGGAACCCGGGGAGGAGGATATCTATCCCATCGGAACAGTGGCCCGGATCCTGCAGATGCTCAAGCTTCCCGACGGCACGATTCGCCTGTTGGTCGAGGGAAACGAGAGAGCCAACATCGTTCGCTACCTGGAATCCCAAGCCTACTTCAAGGTCCAGGTGCGAACCATACAGGAGAGCCCCAACATCGCCGCCGATGTGTCCGCTCTTACCCGTACGGTTATCAACGAATTCAACCGCTATAACGCCCTTTACAAGAAAATTCCCAAAGAGATCCTGGCGGGAATCGAAAAAGTAGATTCTCCCCACAAGCTGGTCAATATGATCTGTTCCAACATTCCCATAAAAGTGGAGAAGAAGATCGAGCTTCTCTCCCAAGTCGATATACGCCAGCGGCTTGAGAATCTGGCCACTACTCTGGCCATGGAAACCCAGGTCCTGGAAATCGAGCAGAAGATCACCTCGAAAGTACGAAAAAAAATCCAGAAAACCCAGAAGGAGTACTTCCTCCAGGAACAGCTCAAGGAGATCCATAAAGAGCTGGGTACGGATAAGGACGATCCCACCGGGGCTAAGGATCTGGAAACAAAGCTTAAAAGCAAGAACCTCCCGGAGGATGTGTTTCAGAAGTGCGAGAAGGAGCTGAAGCGCCTGGCCCGGATGCAGCCGATCTCCCCGGAATCTGCAGTGCTGCGCACCTACCTGGAGTGGATCGTGGATCTGCCCTGGAGCGAAAGTACCAAAGAGATCCGGGACATCGAGTACGCCCGCAGGATCCTGGATGAGGATCACTACGACCTGAAAAAGGTGAAAGAACGGGTTCTGGATTTCATCGCCGTACGGCTCCTGAACCGTGACCAGGCCAAGGGCCCGATTCTCTGTTTCGTAGGTCCGCCGGGAACGGGCAAGACCTCTTTGGGAAAATCCGTAGCCCGGGCCTTGGGTCGGGACTTCGTTCGCATCTCCCTGGGAGGCGTACGGGATGAGGCGGAGATTCGGGGCCACAGGAAAACCTACGTGGGGGCGCTACCCGGCAAGATCCTGCAGTCCATGCGCAAGGCGGGAAGCCGTAATCCAGTGTTTCTTCTCGACGAAGTGGACAAGATGAGCTCGGATTTCCGGGGTGATCCGGCTTCGGCCCTGCTGGAGGTGCTCGATCCGGAGCAGAACTCGACCTTCATGGATCACTACCTGGAGGTGCAGTACGACCTCTCCCACGTCATGTTCATCACCACGGCCAACTCGGTGCACAACATCCCCTACCCCTTACGCGACCGCATGGAGATCATTCACATACCTGGGTACAGCGAGTTCGAAAAGTTGAAAATCGCTCAAGCGTTCCTGATTCCCAAACAGATCGAGGAGAACGGTCTCGGCTGGGCAAAGATCACCTTTCAAGAGGCGGCGATCCTCAAGATCATCCGCAGCTACACCATGGAATCCGGCGTGCGCAGTCTGGAGCGAGAGATCGCCACTGTGCTGCGTAAAATCGCCCGCCAGGCAGTGAAGAAGGGATTGCCGGCGGAGCAAGAAGCGGCGGAGGAGGCGGCATCGACTGAGGAAGCAAGGCCTGAGGAGGGATCTGTCCAGGAGGCCCCGGCGGACGAGGCACAATCGGAGAAGGCAACGGAAGAAGAATCCCGGAAGGAAGCTTCCCGTCGGAAGAGTCACTTTTCCATAACCGTAACGCCCAAACGCATCTCCGAGTACCTGGGAAACGAGTCCTACCAGGAGAAGATGCTCGATCCCACGGAGAAAGCCGGACTTGTCTATGGATTGGCCTGGACCGAGCTGGGCGGAAGGCTGCTACCCGTTGAGGTTGCGCTTCTGGAAGGCAAAGGCGAACTGATCCTGACGGGAAGTCTGGGTGAGGTGATGAAGGAAAGCGCCCAAACGGCTCTCTCCTACCTGCGGGCTCATGCCGAGGACCTGAAGATTCCCCCGGATTTCAGCAAGGACCGGGACATTCATATTCACGTACCGGAAGGTTCCATCCCCAAGGACGGTCCCTCGGCGGGCATCACCATCACTGCAGGCCTGCTCTCGGCTCTGAGGAACAAAGCCGTTCGCAAGGGATACGCTATGACCGGTGAAATCACCCTGACAGGCAGGCTGCTGCCCATCGGTGGGATCAAGGAAAAAGTTCTGGCCGCTCACCGCAACCGCATGACCGATGTGCTTATGCCGGAGATGAACAGTAAGGATATCGAAGAGCTACCCAAAGAGGTCCGCAGCACGATGAAGTTTCACCTGGCCGAAACGATTCTCGACGCCCTGCTCATTCTCTTTCCCAAAACAGCGAAATCTCGTTAAAGTACGCGATCCTCTCATCCCTCCTCGTGCTTTTAAAACCCGATCCGCAAGAACTTGATAGCAATCAGGACGTCCCAGAACAGGCTCAGGGGACCGTTGATCACTGCGAAGATCATCGCAGCTTCGAAAAGGATCGAGATGAAGGCGGAAACATGCCTCCGCCGAAAAGGAGCATAAGGATAGAGGACAGGAACCCGACCAGCCCGCCCCGCCTGCGCTGGACAAAGGCCAGCGACCAGAAGATGAGGAAGGCACCGATCGCCACCGCCAGGATACCGGTAATTAGTAGATCCGGCAGTATGGTCATGGCCGGCTCGCAGGCGTGCCAGACCGTTTCCGGCCGGCAGGGAAGACCCATCGAGGTGATCAACAGGCCGGCAGGCTTGATTTTGCCCTGAGGATTTTGTAGATTCCGTGTTCAATGCTGGCGCTCCCGGCAAAAATCCCCAGCACCGAGGCCGTTACTCTGTTGGCTCTTCTCATCTTCGCTCCTTGTTCGTGGTTGTAACGGCGGAGAATCCTGTGGCGCGTGTACCGCTACCTCGCCTGCCCGAGTTCCGCAGCGACGGCAGAGGCGATGGCCTTGGCCCAGGACGCGATAGAGTCCCAGTCTCGCGAGTCTTCCGTAGCCGCGCCAACTTTTTCGATCATCCATTTTTCAAGGGGCTTCATCTTGTTTGTATCGATGGCACCGTGGAATACAACGATAGCACGGGGTTTGATGCTATCTACGAGAGGCTGCAGGGCTTTGGGAAATCGCCAGCCTTCAGTCAACTCTACAGGATCCCCTTTGCCCGTAGGCCCGCTGGAGAAGATCCACAGAGGCCGCTCGGCTAGCAGCTTCTGGTTGGCCTTCAGGAAGCGGGACGCCTCTTTACGCCAGCGGCCGATGTACACCGCACTGCCCAGCACGACCGCCCCGTAAGAGCCCGGATCCTTCACCTGAGACACGGGCAATACGTCAACGGAAACGCCGGCCTGGCTCAGCACCTCCCCGATCTTCTCGGCAATCTCTGCGGTTGCTCCATACTTTGTGGCATAAGCTACCAATATTTTCGATCTCATTTCATCCTCCCTGTGCGTTTCCTTTGCTCAGCAGATACAATCCGATTGTTCCACCGTTTGGGGAAAACCCCCTTCTGAACTTCAAGGAAGAGTGGGCGACCAATCTCTCGAGTCCTCCTCTTCTCAAAAAATTGCGACTGTTTCGGAAATGATCACCTCCGGCCATCCGTTCGTAAAAATAGATAATGGCTGCTTCGGTCCACCCGCAGTATGGTCGCTGAGACATCGACGCCATGGACCCGACATCCAGCCCGGGCGTACAGCTGCAAATCCGTTCCCGTACCGCAGCCCACATCCAAATTCCGCATCCCCGGCACAGCAGGGGCAATCCGAAGACGCAGCTGCTTCTGCTGCGAATTGGGGGAACTGACGAAGAGGTCGTAAATGTACGCCGCGACTCTGTACGGATCTTTGCGCATCTTTCTCCTGACTACAGCCTGAACCTTCCAGCCTCGTAGAACCGTTCTCCGTCGAGCGTTACGGTACTTCCCTCACGATACCACCTTCACCCTATCCGCGCGAGCTCGTGCCACTGAAAGCTTCAAGCTACGATGCCGATCCACCCAATTTCATAGAGGAAGCAGCGCGATCAAGGCAAAAGTAGGGACGCGTTCCAGACCCGGGATAGCGGCCGGCAAGGTAGATGCAGATCGTTCTGCCGATACCCGAACCGCCGCCGCTTACAATGGCAATCCTGCCCCCAAATCCCTCCATCCCCTCGCCATTCTTGATTTCACCCAGCTTTACGGAATCGGCTCGTTTTCATCCATGGGAACAGAGGTGTCTGGTGAGCAATCCCGTTACCAAGGTCGAGGTAAATATGAGGGCAAAGGGAATCCAGGTACCGAGAGCACTGCCGAACATCTCCATACTCCGGTTGATCAACAGCGCGACAACGAAAAAATCGATGACAATGACAAATCCTACGAACACAACCGCGGTCAGGAGCGGTGAGGTGTAGTTGAACTTCGTGAAATAAACCTGGGAGACAGCCCAGAAGAATATCGGTGCGCCGATCATATGCACGATCAGCGTAGTCTGCAGGGAGGTGACGGCCGTTCCTACGGCCATGGTTGCAGCACAGAGCATCCAACCAACAAAGGCGTGGGCTAGAATAATGAGCCATCTCTTGAAGTTCACGGGATCACCTCCGTTCGATACATCTGTATTTGCTGAAAACCACCATAGCTGTGTCACGAGGTGGCCACAATGAAGTAAAACACAAAGAACCTGGAAACACAACCGACGGCGTTTCATTGTATAGTATGGCGAGGAGCGCTGTATCATGCCTGAATCGCAGTTGGTGGACAAAGCCGGCAAGTACCTGTATACGCTGTGCAGCGTCGAGCCGAACCGGCGTACCGGCTCCCCGGGCAATCGCCAGGCCACGGGATTCTTCGCCTCAGTCGTTGAGCCACTGGGCTATGAAGTGGACACCACTCCCTTTCCCTGCACGGACTTCATTGGGGGAGAGACCCGGCTGAGCCTGGGCAGCAGAGACTTCGAGGTTCACATCAGTCCATATTCCCTGCCCTGCGAGGTTCTCTCCCCGGTGATTGAGGTTTCGACAGTGGAGGAGTTGGAGCGGTGCCGATGTACGGATCGGATCCTGCTGTTGAGGGGTGAGATCTGCGCCGAGCAATTGATGCCTAAGAATTTCGTGTTCTACAATCCAGAGAACCATCAGCGTATCTACGCCCTTCTTGAGGAAAAACGTCCGGCTGCGATCGTCACGGCGACCGCCAGGAACCCTGAGGAGGTGGGTGCCCTGTATCCATTCCCTTTGATCCTGGACGGGGATTTCGACATCCCCACGGCCTACTGTACGGACTTCGTCGGCGAGGCCATCGCGGCTCACACAGGTGAACGCTTCCGGCTGCGGATGGATACCCGCCGTGTTCCGTCAACCTCGTCGAACGTGATCGCCCGAAAGAATCCGCAGGGAAACCAGAAAATCGTTCTCACCGCCCACATCGATGCCTACGAGGATACTCCGGGCGCTTCGGACAATGCCTCCGGCACGGTGGTTCTGATGCTGTTGGCCGAGCTGCTGACCGGGTACGGCGGACCGCTGGCTGTCGAAATCGTAGCCCTGAACGGGGAAGACCACTACAGTGCGGCCGGGCAGATGGACTACCTTCACCGTTACGAAAGCGAGCTGGACCGCACCATGCTGGCCATAAACATCGACGATGTCGGCTACGTTGAAGGACGGACCGCATACTCCTTCATCGGCTGTTCCGATGCACTGCGGCGGGAAGCGGGAGAAGTCTTCGCCGGTTTCGAGGGCATCACGGAGGGAGAGCCGTGGTACACCGGCGATCACATGATCTTCGTCCAGAAGGGCATCCCAGCCCTGGCTTTCACCGCAGAGCGTATGCCCGAGCTGATGAAAATGGTTACCCACACGCAGCGGGACAGGCCGGAGCTGATCGACTGCGCCAAGCTCGTCGAGCTGGCCCGGGCGCTGGACGTCTTAATTCGCCGATGGACGTCTTAATTGGCCGATTAACGGCCTTTTAAAAACTCCGCCAGGATTTCGGCAAACAACCGAGCCTCCTCGGTAAACGGAGCGTGGCCGCTGTGCTCGAATACGACAAGGCGGGCATCCGCGATGCCCTCCAGGAGCTCCTGAGAGCAGGGCAGCGGCGCCTCCGGATCGTAGCGCCCGGCGATGATCAGGCTCGGGGCCTGCACCTCTCCCAGCCTCCCCGCGTAGGAGAGTCGGGCGTACATGTTCCTCGTCCAGATCGTGCGAATCGGCACACCCTTTTCGAAATCGTCCGGGTCGATTGCCACCGGGACAAAGAAACACGTGTCATGATAGGTGGCCCGCTCCATGAGATTCTGCAGACGCTTGTGCAGGGCCAGGTTTCCCCTTCCCCCATTCAGCCGCATGCCCCAGCCAACGATCCGCCAGAAATCCGGCTGCCAGACGCGAAAGGCGCTGCCCGGGAGTCCCCAGCGGGTTGCGGCCGGGAATCCGGACAGGCTGGTAACCAGCACCAACCGCTGCGTGCGCTGCGGACGTTCAACGGCATAGGCCAGGGCGGCCAATCCCCCCATGCTGTGGCCGACCACGTCCAGCGGACCCGTGATCCCCAGATGGTCCAGGCTTTCATCGGCACAGCGAACCATCTCGGTCATATCGCCCGCAGGCTCCCGCGTAGAGCGGAAAGCCCCCGGAACATCGAAGCTGACCACCGAACGCCCCATTGCGACCAGGATTTCGGCCAGTGGACTTTGAGCCATGGGCTCGGTGGTGTGACCGTGGGGGTAGGGAAACAGCAGCACTGGCTCCCCGGCGCCTACCCGGTAGACGGCCAGCCCGTCGACCACCGCCGCCGGCTCCACGAAGGGACGACACCTGCCGTATTCCTCCCCTTCGAAGTTGCGGATCCAGCGGGGTTTGCGGTGCAGTCCCAGACTGAAAAACACGAGTAGAAAGACTGTCAAAACGATCGCTGTGGGATAGATCCACATCCTCTTCCTCCGCATGCTCATCTCCCGAGTGTCAGCGGCGCGGCAGTTTTTATCATGTGGCGCTGTCCGAGTTTCGCCGTTTTCCTTCAGAAGACATTACGTGTTTCGAGTCCCGCTTGAGGGATTTTATGAACTCGACACGCCGGAAGCGAAGGGCGGACTACTCTTCATCTATCGCCACCTGACGAACCGCTTTAAAACCGGTATTTCCGAGCACGGTCCAACCTCTATCCCTATTGAAATCGCACTTATACTTCTTCGAGCTTCCCTTGGGATAGGCTAAGCAATGCAGCGCGTCTCCCCTGGCCTTGGCCGTAACCTTCGGGGCGATCATGTTCAAATCGGCCTGCCTGGTCACGAAAACCAGACAGAAGTGTATTTCCAGCACCCTGTCGACACTCCGAACAATGGAAACACCCGGCGTGACCCTACTCCTTATCCCGTTCTCGCGGCATTAGAATCAGAAACAGGACAAAAAACACTCCCGTAAGAACACCCGAGAGCCACATGAACACATTCGACATTCCCCGGGCGAGGCTGAAAAAGCCCACGACGAGGGTTGGTAGGATGTTGTCGACGAGTCCAGCCTTCACGATCGCCACATTCCTCACAGGATCTTTGTGCGCTAACCAGTAGGCGACACCCCACGCCGTGGCCGCACCTCCGAAGAACCGCAGATAGACAGACTCAGCCGGGATCGGCAGCTTGAAAATCTCCAGGAGGGAAAGAGGTGCGAGAAGGGCAGGCAGTCCCCACACGACAATGGTGATAAGGGCTTTCACAATTAGAACACGCCGCAGCCAGTGGATCTTCAGTTCTAATTTCATCGATTTCTCCTTGGAATCAATATCTCTGTCCCTTTAAGGGTTTTGCGTCTCCACTTCCAATCGGACCATTTTTACATGGGTAAAGCCGTCGCTGTCGATCGGAAATCGTCTCAAATAGCGACTGATTACATTGACGATGAACTCATCTCGTTTGCCGTCGGGAATTCTGTTCGTATAGAGCAGCCAGGTCGTGCGAAACCAGCCAGCCCCTCCTCCCCATTTTGGATCATATCCTGAGCATTGCCTCGGCCTCCCATCTGAAACAGGATCCTTCCCGACCTCTCCAATCCCTCTTTGACACCCTTCAACACAAAAATGTGATCGTGCACCCAATGAAGGGTGGCTTTGGAAAAAGCAATATCAAACCGGTTTAAAAGCACAATTTGGGAGCATCCATCTGCAGGAACGATATATTCGCAAAAATCTTTCGGAGGATATGCCTTTCGAGTTACAGGAGTAGCTGCTTTCATTTTTTTTGCGAGTCCATATGATCGGTCCTGACGCCGAACTCTGTCGGCCATTCAACATTAATAAGCTCTATTTTCTCCGTCTAGTCCGGCATTCCTCTGGTTTCCCTAATCGTCATGGCCCGTGCTTGCGTGGCCCCTCTACTATTTATCTACTATCAAAACAGGGATTTGTATGACGGAACGCCGGGATTCTTTCACCTTCA
>CP070696.1:3708159-3723310 GCA_020353535.1 Spirochaetaceae bacterium
CACAGTGCAGTCATGTTTGCAGGCTCGATAACCGCGATCGTACTGGGCATCCCGGGTACCGGGCTGAATGTGGCCACCACCTTCGATGGCTTCCCCCTTACCAAACAGGGCAGAGCTGGGGAGGCAATAGGCGCCGCAGCCTGTTCGTCCGCCATGGGAGGGGCGGTGGGCGCCTTCGTTCTGGCGGCGGCAATACCCATAATGAGGCCACTCGTTCTGGCCTTCGGACCCCCGGAGATATTCGCCATATGTCTGCTGGGAATTACTACGGTTGCCTTCATCAGCAAAGGAAATATTTTGAAGGGTTTGCTCATGGGATTGGTGGGGATCTTTCTATCCACTGTCGGATTCAACCCCATTACAGGAAGCCTTCGCTACACGTTTAATATAGTCGTTTTGTGGGATGGGATTGAGCTGATATCGGTGATCGTCGGGCTTTTTGCCTTCAGCGAGATGATTGAAATGTTCGTCAATGCACATTCCATAGCCGAGAAGGATTTACCCGTTATAAAGGGTATTTTCAAAGGGATCCTGGCTGTCTTCAAGAACTGGTTTCTCTTCCTCCGCTGCGCAGTTATTGGAACTGTAATTGGAATCATTCCGGGTATCGGAGGGCCCTCCGCCACTTTTGTTACCTACGCTCATGCCGTATCGACATCGAAGAATCCCGAAAAATTCGGCAAGGGCGCCATTCAGGGAGTCATAGCTCCGGAGAGCGCCAATGACGCCAAGGATGGGGGGGCCCTTATCCCGACGCTGGCCTTCGGTATTCCCGGCAGCACCACGATGGCCATTCTTGTCGCGGCGCTGTTGATGCACGGTTTGGACCCGGGACCGGAACTCCTTCTGACTCAACAGACCTTTCTGTTTTCTCTCGTGTGGCTGGTCATCCTTGGAGGAATTATTGGGGCCATCATAGGTACGGGTGCCGCCGGATTCCTCTCGAAGATTACCACGGTTTCGTACAAGATACTCGTACCGGTGATCGTCACCATAAGTGCCTTGGGAGCTGTTGTTTACAGGGGACTTTTCAGCGATTTAATCATAGCGGTCGTGTTCGGCGTCGTGGGATACATCATGAAGAAACTCAACTATCCCAAAACAACGCTCCTCATCGGCCTCGTTCTGGGTAACAAAATCGAGAAATCTCTCTTCGTCTCGACCGAGCTGTACGGCTACAAGTTTCTTTTCCGTCCCATTACATCAGTTATACTCATTATTCTGGTTGGAATTTTGCTGTTACCGGCTGTAAATCTCTGGATAAAGAAACTGCGGAAGCGGAACAACATGAAGGAAATGCCGTAGGGCAGAACAAAGGATTTGACGATGTCCTCTAAGAAAACATTAAAACTGACTCCAAACCTCATCTTCTTACTGGTAGTGGAGGCTCTATTCGCCTATCTTGCCGTACGTACCACCAGGTATTCCCGCGTAGCGGCCATGATGCCCGGCATCATCATCACTGGCATATTGCTCGTCAATTCCGCATTGTTGGTGCGCGAGCTCTGGCTGTTCAAACGGAAGGCAGGCGGCGGTACGGTAAAGAAAGAGCAGACCGTAGCCTCCCCTGATACGGTTCTCACTCCCCCCCAATCTGATCCAAAGGTTGCGCGAATGAGAGAACTGGAGATGGTTGCCTGGCTTGCAGGGCTCTCTATCACGATATACATGCTGGGATTTCTCATAGCCATTCCCATTTTCATGTTCTTTTTCCTTCGCGTTCGTTTCTCCACAAAATGGCTCACCACCGCTGCCATCACGATAGGACTGGAAGTGGGGGTATATCTCATATTTGTGGTGTGGCTGCAAACCATGCTGTATGCGGGATTGATCTCGAAACTGTTCGTCCCGCACTAGGGAGTTACTGCCAGGTCTTCGTTCGGGAACCATGCTGGGGCTCGTGCATTGATCCGGGAGATGAGGTAAAATACAAAGTCCTGCCTGCGCACAAACCGGAACGCTTAATATTGGACAGGAGGCTGAATCCGTGAAACCAGCCCGTATCCCGTTGCCCGTCACCCTGGCGGTGGGGGATTATGATCGCACGCGCGCCCTCCTGGACGGGCAAGTCCAGCCGGAGGGGATCACCCTACAAGCGAAGAGCGAGTCGATCCCAGACTTCTGCCTCCAGCCGATCTACGAGCGCTACGACGCGGCGGAGATGTCCCTCTCCTGGTACCTGATGGCCCATGAGCGTGGAGAGCCAGTCGTCGCCTTGCCCGTCTTTCCGCTGCGCATGCCGGTTCACGCCTATATGTTCGTCCGGACCGACTCGCCCCACACCAATCCAAGGGACCTGGTGGGCAAGAAGGTCGGGACTAAGCGGTACCGGTCTACCATCAACGTCTGGCTGCGGGGAATCCTACGAGAGGATTACGGCGTCGAGCCTTGGGAGTACCAGTGGATCACCCCGGCGCCGGAAGGCGCGGGCTTCCTCATCCCCTCAGGAATCTCGGTGACGGTCCGCCCCGGCGAGATGAAGGACATGGAGGAGCTGCTATTCGACGGGGAGATCGAGGGGCTGATCACGCCCGTCCTGCCGGAAGCCTGGTATAGGCGCGATCCGCGGATGCGCCGCTTATTTCCGGACTGTAAGGCGGAGTTCATATCGTACTTCCGGCGGACGGGGATCCTACCCATCACCCACACGGTGGTCATGGCCAAATCACTCTGGGAGAAGGAGCCCTGGGTGGCGGAACGGCTCTGCGACGCTTTCCGGGAAGCGCAGAGGAGATGCCTGGATTTCTACTACGCGGATCCCAAGCACACCAGCTTTGCCGGGGCGCTCTTCATACTGGAGGAGGAGCGGACGATTTTCGGTCCGGATCCCTGGGCCCACGGCCTGGAGGCCAACAAGCGTACTCTGGAGACCTTGGTGCGCTACGCGCACGAGCAGGATTACATCTCACGGCTTCCCGCCCTGGAGGATCTCTTTGCCCGCAACACCCTGCACCTTTAGGCGGCGAGTACGAACCATTATTGTGAGGATTTCCCAACAAGCGTTCCTATCTACGAGATGGGCGGTTAAACCGTAGAAGCATCGCCCAAACGGAAAATGTACAAAATGCTGAGAATCGATTGTCAAACCCATGTTTTTCCGAGGGAGTATGCGGAGCTGCTGACGAAAAGTTCGGGTTGGCTTCAGGCCAAGTGCCTGGATCATCGATACCTCATATCCTATAACCACATTCAGGACTACGTCCTAGATCCGCAAACCTACGATATAAATAGCAAAATACGGGACATGGACGAAGCCGGGATCGACATCGGAATACTCAGCATCAATATTCCCGGCCCGGAGCTCCTCCCGCCTGATCTAGGTGTGGAGGGCGCCAAAGTATGCAACAACTACATCGCCGAGGTCTGCCGTCAGCACAGTGATCGTTTCTTCGGTCTGGCAAGCCTGCCCCTTCAGGATCTCAACGCCACAATCCGGGAGTTCGGGAGGGCGATTCATGAACTGGATTTGCGTGGTATCGTCCTGTATTCCCATATAAACGGTAAACCTGTAGACGCCCCTGAATTCGAACCCCTGTACGATTTGGCCGAGAAGGAGCAGATCCCCCTGGTCATTCATCCTACCGTCCCCATCTGGGGAGAGGTCCTGACCGACTATTCAATGGTTCCGATGATAGGATTCATGGTGGATCATTCCATCGCCATGCTCCGGATTATTCTCGGCGGTGTGCTGGAGCGGCATCCGGAACTGCTGATCGTACACCCCCACTGCGGCGGAGTGCTTCCCTATCTCATGCCCCGTATTGAAGAACAGACCGAGGTCAAGGGCAGAGGCAGAGAGCACATCACCCGTTCACCCCGGGAATACTACCGTAAGGTCTATCTGGATGTTGTCTCTCCCTCGGCGCAGGCCATTCAATACGCCTACCAATTCGCAGGAGCCGACAGGTTGTTGTTCGGGAGCGACCACCCATGGGTAAAGCTCGGGGTGTTCCGGGATTGCCTCGATTCCCTCGGTCTCGACTCTGAGGACGCAGCAAAAATCTTCGAAAAAAACGCCCGCCGCCTATTTAAAATAGAGTAGACTCAAAGAATGATTGAAAGACCTACGGCCTGAGAAGTTTTTCCTTTTTGCGAGCTAGAGAATTGGTTGTAGAAGATTTTGTCTCAGGCGGAACAATGATAAACGGTGCGATCTCCGCTGCTTCAATCATCAGCGAGCAGCCGTTAGAAAAGGGACCTGCGGATCGCGCCGCTTTTAGCAATCAAGCGTTGATTTACAGCCCACGTAGCGTTTCAAAGGCGCTTTACGCATTATAGACGCCGCTCTCGG
Source organism: Spirochaetaceae bacterium (assembly GCA_020353535.1). Classification (GTDB taxonomy): domain Bacteria; phylum Spirochaetota; class Spirochaetia; order SZUA-6; family DRHE01; genus JAFGQJ01. The sequence continues at coordinate 3,712,451 of CP070696.1, forward strand.
GAAAACTTATGAAGGACACCGGTACATGATGAGTTAGCCAGATCCCATTTTCCGACAAATAGAATTCATGACCCGCCGTATACATGTGCATTGCAAAGACAGTGAGCACTACTGGTTTGCCGTGCCGCCGACCAACTTCGATTGCCGTAATCGGATTTAGTGATAAATGCACGTAATGACGCTTACCACTCATCAAACCATTTTCTCTGATAGATGATAGGAACCGTATCGCCGTACCATGATACAATTTCTCTGGAGGTACACGAGGCTCAAGGTCAAGGTCAACTGATATAGAGTGTCCTTGACTCGCGCGAATTTTGGTCCCATCTGGACTAAACATAAAGCGGTGCCTATCATTTTCCCGGACCACCCGTAGTAACATATCCATCGAGATGTTCCGTCCCTTTTCTGCAGAAAGCGACAGCAACTCCTCGACATTAGCCCATCCGTTTTTGTCGAGCTGCAGACCAATAGCCTCGGGTTTGTGCCTTAGGACTAGGCTTAGAAACTTACTTGTCCGCATTACTTCGTCATCCATTGTTTGCTATGCGACTGTACATTTAGATATAATTCCATGAATAATAGATCCACCTGCGGTCATGAATCCGCTCTTGCTACTTTTTCCAGCCATTGTCGTACCAGTCATTGTCGAGTCTACATCTGGGAACCTCATTAGTAAGGCACTCGAAGGTATTTTCTTTAAATGTGAAAATGAAGTGGCGAACTTTGCGTGTTTCCGAATCTGGGAACGCAACTCCGTTCTGGGCTTTGACCTGATCAACCCAAGTAGAGTTCAGAACTTCTAAACAACTATATGCTTGGAGCCCGCGATTAATCAGAGGATGCCATCTTAGGCCTTCGTCGTTGGGCCCTCCGAGCTTGAAATCGTAGATCCGATCGAATTCGAGGGTTACAAAGACGTCCTCGAGTAGCTCTTCTGAGTTCGTACAGAGCGCGTCGAATCCCAAAACCAATTGTCCCTCCCTATTTTGCTTAACGAGTCCTTCCGAGATACTGGGTTCGGGTTCGAAACCCAGTTCAAGTGGAACGACCCATTCCTCACCAGTGGCATTTGCCAGCTCCCGTCGTAGGTCTATTATCTTTCGTTCTGCTTCCTCGTACTGCGCACGCTCAGCTTCCGCATCAGACTCGCGAAGCGCTTTAATAAACCGTTTGAACGCAGCTTTGGATGCTGCGGTTGCTTGCTTTAGATCCCTTCGAATTATGGAAGGATTCCGCATAATGCTTTCTCCTGAATGGTTGCCGAAAAGCAGCCGGTCACTACTATTGGCTAGTTAAGCTCCTGTGTCACCACACAGTCCATGACGCGTGAACACCCCTAACTCCACCCATTCTTCTTCTCTGGGCAATGCTCCTACGGATACACCAATGAAGAAACCAATAGTGTAGAAGACAATACTGGGGCATTTCCTCGTCACGAGTTCGAAACCGATTTCCAAGTCTACTAGTGCCTGTGTCCCGCTAATCTCCTGAATGGCTTGTTCTCTCTCCGAGGGCTTGTGGTAGATCCATCCGAATTCGATCCACTCCGGGATCTCACCGCCCTTCCGAAGCTTGATCGCTGGACCTCGCGTGCATGGCGAAAACGACACCAAGACGCGAAAAATGTTCACGGCAATCACACAGCCGAGATCCTCGGCGACGATATACTCAATGTCTTTTAATAATCTGGAGCTTGAGCCAGCCAATACCTTGGGACGCTCTACATCCGCTAAGGGATGCTCGTGGTCAGGCGTAGCGACTTCCTCCGGTTCAATGTTCAGACTGAAGTCAGGACACCGTATTTCCGCGGACCAGGTATTCGCCGTGATGACCTTCAGGGATCGCCCGACCAGACCTGCTAAGCGACTACGTTCCTCGTCTGTAAGTTTCACGTCATATAACATCGTAGAGTCTGCACAGCAGCCCAACGTCAATGGTCACCAGCGCCAACCACCGCCCCAGCTTCTTCCAGAGAAGCACGAAATACCTTGAGAGAACGTTCATACGCAACTCTATATGCTCCATTTGCAGTCTTTAGATCCCGTAACTCGGGGTCTGATGAACATGATGACCACCAATATACGGCTTTTGCACATATCCTTCGGGAGGCGACGGAAGGCGCTTGATGCATGCCATCGAACAGGCGTTTACTAGTAGCGGCAGATCATCCGAACCCACCGCCAATGTAATCCAACGACGGATAGGCTTTAGTCCAACAAGTGACTCGCCGCAAACGCTACATTCTTTCGGCGTCACCTTGGATAGGCCGGCTTGGTTCTCCAGTAATTTTAAGTGTGGAAACCGGGGACGATACTTACGGTTCCCGTAAAGAGCACGCGTGCTCACGCGGGAAGAGGTGAGTTTCGTACATCGGGTAAGTTCGTACGGAAAAAAGTGGAGCGTGTACGAAGTATAGACGTCTAGGTACTTAAGCGAAGCCATCCGCCCAATTTCAGGCGGGAGGCGAACGAGATGGCTTCCGTAAAGGAAGATCTCTTCGACTGCGTCTAATGATCCGATTGTGTCTGGTAGAGTAAAAATTTGCGCACGCTGCGAACGCTTCAGGCCCGCTAAGGGTTCAAATCTAAGACGTCCGTCACGGCGCGCCGTTTCGATGTTATCCAATACCCGAGCCCAAGCGAGGGTGGTCGTATCCTGGTCTTCAGAATGAAGGACTGGCAAACCGCTGTGTTTGCTGCCCCCCATATTGAAACATTGGAAATGTGGCTTCATTCCACGTTGTTCGATGGGCCCGAGAATCAGGTACATGGCGTTGTCTATAGAAGTAGCCTCGACACTTCGAGCCTCTACGCTATACCTTGCAGCATGGACCTCAAGAGTGATGTCGTGAAATGTTGCCACATAGTGGCGATTGGGGCTGTCCACCTCTCGATCTGAAGAAACAACCTCGTGAAACCGATAGGATTCCAGACCACGGTCCTGCAGCCGGTGTTCTTCAAGGCCCTCATCATTAGGATAGCCGGAGTAGGACCACGTGACGTCATGGAATCTCACTATGGTGTACGTCTCGTCGCCATCAGGGCGATAACCAACACACAAGTCGTCCCCCTGCCAGCGAAACGCCGGCGCGGCACTGCTTGCATTCATTTGGAAGAATATCGTCAAGCACTTTGGCTACAAGATTGTCCACTCTTCTCTAAGTCCAATATTGCGGATAAGCCGCTTGGTAACCATCACAGCGAGTTTCCAAGTCGGTCTTCATCCACTGGTTATGTGGATACCCCAAATCAGCCCTCGTATGATCTAAAGAATATCGCGAAAAAACCAGCATGGTCTCTACCGACGAATGACTTGAAATCTGCAGTGTCGTGAACCAAGAAGCATGATTCTACTTTTGAAGGTATCTCCATATACTCGCTGGACCGATGGGCAAAAAACTCAGCAATCGGTTGACTTGCGTCGTCAGGGGAAGGCTCACGATATTCTCCCGCTTCGCCGAGCTCTTCGAAGCGCTCATCATCAAAGCAGTCCTCAAGGAAATTGAAAAGGGCGTTGGCCCAAAAATCCGTCAGAGTCTTATACCAGCCCGAACTATCGCCCGCTGCTCTGAATAGGCACAACAATTCCTTGTCTAATGACACCGCACCGTCAGACGAGCCGAAGACTACACTATACACGGGATCCGACGTGGGAAAACCATAGGAGGAAACAGCCTGCCTGAAGTCGGAGGGGGTTTGACTCATATCTCTTCTATTGCCGCATAACGTTTGAGCTAAGCTGCCGGGTGCGAAGCGCGCCAGCAGCGCGCGGAGTTATCCGGCCAGCTTCTGCGAATTGTTGTGTGATTATTGTGACCCTATGCTCCGCCAATTGCGACAAGCAGACCTCCGATTAGGAGTAGCACTCCTCCAGCAATAAAAATAAGGAATGGTTTTTTAGCCTCAGCCCAATACATAACTACGAAGATGAAAGTAACAAAAGGAACAAGAAGAGAACCAAATCCCCAAAGAACACTTTGGTGAAATGCAATGACCAAAATCCATATGTGACAAACACTCGATATAATGCCTCCAATAATCAGCAAGATCACTCCCAGTATTTCCATATTCCCAATTTCCTCCTCTCTTCGAACCCTCTGGATCCAATAATCACTACTTCTGTCACACAACTAATGAGTATGCTGCAAATGTGGTGTGTATGACCCTGCAAAGTTGCAGTTTTGCAGTATAGCTAACTCGTACAGGATACTCTCATCCACCAAAGACAAATTTGCACCTCCTCCAGTAATGGTTGTTGTATATCTAATTTCTCCTTGGTGGTATATATCGATCCAATCTATAATTATGGACAGTAGCTTATCCCACCAGCTCCCCCGAACCACTTTCCTCCTGAGTTATCGATAGCGACTGCTATACAATCAACACACCATAAGCCGTCAATATAGCGATAGGCGGTCCAGCTATCATCCATTTGGTTGTTTGGAGTACCATTGTCGTTGAGGCAGGTGGCACTAGAACCACACGCAAACCACTTTGCTTCTGTTTGATCAATCGCAATTTCCGCAACCTCATCAATAGTCGTGAATATGGTCCAGCTGTCATCCAATTTATCCTTAGGCGTTCCTTTGTCATCAAGGTAGCTCAATCCACTGATTCCACCACACTTGCCCCCGATCCATATGCCTCCTGATGTGTCAATTACTATATCCCAAATGTTATCACACCCCAGGCCATCGGCCTCGGTGAAAGTGATCCACTCATCATCCGATTTGTTCGTAGGTGTTCCATTGTCATCAAGGTATCTTGCGCCTTCTGCACTCGCAAACCATTTTGCACCTGCTGCATCGACGGCAATTGCTACGATCGGCATGTCTACCAATCCATCTAATTTAGTGAACGAAGTCCAGGTATCATCCGCTTTATTTGAGGGAGTCCCATTATCGTCGAAGTAACTTACCTTGTGATGGCCTGTCCCAAACCACTTCCCTCCTGACGCATCAAAGGCCAGTGACATGAGGTAGTTACTTACCAAGCCATCATTAGTCCTGAATGAAGTCCAGGTATCATCCGCTTTATTTAAGGGAGTACCGTTATCATCGAAGTAACTGACACCACCTCCATATGTACCAAACCATTTCTTCTCTGATGCATCAATTCCAATTACCCAGACATAGTTGTTCGCAAGCCCATCAGCGGTCGTAAATGATGTCCAGGTGTCATCCGATTTCTTTGTAGGCGTGCCATTATCATCAAGGTAGAGCACTCCGACGCCCGTCGCGATCCATTTGCCATCCACGGCATCTATAGCAATATCATAAACCCAACTGCCTACATCGAAGTTCGTAAAAATAGAGGAATTAGAACCATCACCGTTGCTATCGGTCTGAGAGGGATCGCTTAGAGGACAGTGTACGAAAAGAACGATACTCGCCAGGCTGAAAATCTTGAAATACCTAATCAATTGCTTTCTCATGTTTTCCTCCATGTTATTAAAATCACTCCCCATTCATGACCGCCTGTGTGTATAATGTAGAGTTTCATCAGACTGGATCAGGGCACAAAGGTGAAATCCGTCGGATAAACGAGCTCGAGGGTTGTGTCTCCATCCACCACAACAGTTTCTGGCCCAAAAAAGTAGTCGCCGCTCGTCAAGGCACCGCTGAGATCAGCGTCAATTATCCCACTGGCGTCGTAGCTCTCGCCGCCTGTGAAGGATGCAATATTGTTCGTACCAGTTTCCTCCGTTATGCACTTGACTGTTCCACCGGTGATTGTTGGATTCGTTGGAGCCGCCCCGAGCCAGTTAGCAGGATCACTGAGGTCATCCCCAGCAGCGCCAACCGCATAATAGAAGTACGCACCGTTATGAGCATCCGCACCGGTTACCCGGATGGTATTAGTACCATCTTCTGCTGTTGCACTAACTCCGTTGTCTGGACAACCAGTAAGTAGTGCGATTAGCCCCATTGAAAGGGCAACCACGGTTGTTACATACACCCATTTCAACTTTGAGATCATTTGCTACTCCTTTCTATCGCTTGATATACGATTTGCTTTGCCCCCGACCAAACCATTTGTTTCCAGTCAACATCCTCCGGGTAGAACACCTGCCGGAATGCCGCCTTTATTCTCTTGCCCCTCGAGTTCGATGGATTTCCATGATAGTGAAGCCAATTCTCATCCCGCATCGCCAAGAAAACCTTGATTGCAGAGGTTGTACCAAAATCCACGGTGACTGCAGTGACTTCTGCTTCCGGAAGCAGAGTGGGGAATGCGAGTTTCATGGGTCCGGAAGTCTCAGCAGAGAATGAGCGGTCCTCTGTTCCCGGGTCGTCCTGATCGGAATTGCGATTATACGTTGTCCTGACTTTATCCCATCCCCATATTGCCACCGCACGTCTATAGGTAGACGATTCCTTTGGCTGCTGAAGTATGATCTCATAGTCACCGTAGGCACCGAGGCCTGTATGGAGATCTACTACTACGACCCGCTGCGCTCCCGACAGATATTTATGGACGATCGCCCTTACTGTCTCGTTCGACCAGGTTTCGAATCTCCCTCCGTAGAATAAGCCCTTTGGGTGTGAATACTGACCTCCGCTGATCGCCTGCTGAAGCTCCTCTGTTCGACCAGTGACTTTGTACCAGAGCAGACGGGGCCAAACAGCAACCTTGGACAGAGATAGAACCGATGTTGGTGCGATGAACTCTGCCAGATCATCGTATTGCGGATTTTGTGGGCGTGGCTTCGAATGATCGAGGAAGTTACGGTTCAGATCGATGTTGTCTTCATTGGCCCGACGACAGTGAGCGAAGCCGAAGGGATTGATCGCGTGGACCATTAGAATGCTCGAATCCTCTTTCAGTTTCGATGCAATACCCTCTCTCATCAGCCCAGTTTGAACCGCTGACCCGGCGAAACCCTCCACACCATGCGTACCGGATATCAGCACCAGCACCGTGTTGGCATTTGGCGGACCAAGCAACGCAAGGTCGGTGAACAGCTCTTCACCTTCCCGCCCGGCGGCGGGATGTCTTAGACTCTCGATCTCTGCTCCTGCGGCTACGGCCGCTGCAAGAAACTTCTGTCGCGCCTCTCGATAGCTCGTTGAGAAGTGACCAACGGCATTCTCAATCCTCTGTTCAGACTGTGGTTGACGGCAAGCAGCCCAGATGCTGCCGACAAGGATGCTGGTGATTGCGATCCATGCGAACGTCTGAAACCTTTCCATGACATAGTACCCCCGTATCTTTGAGATCTACCGTCCACAATAAAGCCTCGGGATACGGTCGTAAATCGTAGATATTACTCAATTTATGTAGTTTGCCGCTCTTGCTGATGCGACTTGCTTATAGAGAGAATTGACTATTCTTTCTTGCGTCTGGCCGGAATCGACTTGACCCGCAGGAACGTTCTCGAAGTCGTCTATTGGGACGGATGTGGTCGATCCGAAAATGATGTATACTGGGCGGATCGTCCAACTCGAAACGGTGGCCCAAGGCAACGGTTATGGCACAGAATAATGCAGACGGTTTCCACGATCTTTTCATAGGCAGGAAACCGGAGTTGCGGTTGCTGTCCGATGCACTGCAGGAGTCCGCATCCGGGCGCCCCTGGGTCGTGGCTGTTTCAGGTGAACCCGGTATTGGTAAGACCAGATTTCTGGAGTTTTTCGCCGCAACATGCCGCAAGAAGGCTTTGGTCCTTCACGGTCGATGCTCGCACAGAGAAGGCGCCCCACCCTACTATCCATGGCTCCAGATTGTGGGATCCTACGCAAAGAATTGCGAGGTGAAGCGATTGTGCGAAGTATTAGGAACGAACGCGCCCATAATTGCAGAAGTTGTGAGTGAGATCCAAACTACCCTAGGCGAACTCGACCCACCCGTACAGCTCCAAGACCCCAGCTCCGAACGGTTTCGATTCAATCAGTCGATTGCCGCTTTCTTAAGGAATGCGGCATCGCTAGGCCCGCTGCTTATTGTACTGGACGATATTCAATGGGTTGATCCAGCCTCCTCGGAGCTTCTATGCTACCTGATACACGAGATCGAATGTGCGCCGATCACCACAGTCGTCTCTCATCGCCACTTCCGGGGAGACCGGGAAACCCTGTTTCGCAAGGTCCTTGCCGAATTGGCGAGATATTCGAGGTTCAAACGCATTGAGCTTGGCGGACTGGGAAAGGATGACGTGAGTGAGTATCTGAAAAAGGGTGCCGGAAAAACACCGTCACCCTCCCTGGTTGGTGCCGTACACCGAACAACAGGCGGCAACCCCCTATTTGTTCGAGAACTTGCACGCATGCTTCATCAACAGGGACGAATTGGAGTGAAAAGGTCCAAACCTCTCCATATGCTTGGAGTACCCACAACAGTGCAAGATCTAATTCACATCTGGCTCGATGAGTTCTCTGCTGATTGCCGTGAAGCCCTTGCGATAGCAGCCGTGATCGGAACAGAGATGGGTATTGATGTCCTCTCGATCTGCCAGGAGAAGCCGCGCGCACAGGTATTGGCCTCCCTGGAAGATGCGTTGGCTACGAAGCTCCTGATTGAGGTTCCTGGCCGTCTCGGTTACTACCAGTTCTCCCACGCACTAATGCGACAAGCGATTCTATCGGATTTACCGGCTAGCCGTTTCTCCAGGCTCCACGGCCAAGTCGCTACGCAGTTGGAGCAGTACTACAGCCCAAATGTTGCGGATCACTCAGAACAGCTTGTCTATCATTTTCGAAACGCAGTGGGCGTGCTTGGAATCGAGAAATACCTCCACTTTTCCGAACAGGCTGGTGAACGGGCTTTGTCTCGGCATGCGTTTGAATACGCAGAGAACATCTTCCAACAGGCTATAGGAACGGAGCCAGGGGCTCAAAGCGATGAACAGAGAGGCGGACTTCTTTTCGGGCTAGCCCGAGCGAAAATTGCTATGAATCGCAGAGAGGAAGCGGTCGAGCACCTGAATGACGCTTTTGAACACTACGCTCGAGCCGGGAAGGTCGACCGTGCAGTCGAGGTCGCACAGTACCCGTTCGTCTCATCGTTTCGAGGAGTGGGAGAATCGCAGCTGTGTCGACGCGCGTTGGCACTGATAGATCAAAATAGTTTGGACGCGGGCCGACTGCAATGTCAACTCAGTTTGGCCCTTGCAGAGGAAGAGCGCAACTACGTGGACGCCGAGGCGGCATTCAGCACTTCGCTTCGAATCGCTCGAGAGCATGGAGATATCCCCCTGGAAACTCGTGCCCTCTTGGTGGGGGCGCTCATCGATCGGGACCAGCTACGCTTGGAGCAGAGCCTGAAAAAGAGCCTGCACGCACTCCCGCTGTGCAAAAAAATCGCTGATTCACCTCGCATTGTGGCAGCGCATCATATCGTGCAGGAGACGTATATTGCTGCCGGCGACTTCGCGCGTGGAGCTGTGCATGCAGCGGAAGCGCTTCGCGTTGCTGAGCAACTGCAAGACAGACTGTGGTTGGTACTCGCGTATGCCTCGAACCAGAGGTACCGTATGGTGGAGGGAGATTGGGTAGCTGCGCGAAGGCTGAACGATGAGGGCTTGAGACTTGACCCATCGGATCCCTACCTACTCGTGAATCGTGTCAGGCTCGAATACGAAACCGGAAATCCCGACGAGGGTGAGCGGTATCTGAGCCGCTACATCGATGGATTAAAAAAAGATGCAGTGCGGCCCTGGGGAGCTCGCGATCTACAGCACGCTTCGGTGGCGCTGGTCCTCCCGCTCATCAGCCGGATCACAGGCGACGTTGAGTTTTTGGATCTGGCCGAATCTTGCGCACAGTCGATTCTCGCCTACCCACGGTACTCTCCCGAGTGGCGCTATCGCGCTGCTGCATGCCTCGGTCTGATCGCCGTTGCGCGCGACGACAGCTCAGCAGCTGAGGAACATTACCGGAAACTTATCGAATTCGTACGCAATGATACGAAACCTGAGTTTCGTTTCTGCCGCGGCAGTTTGACGTTCGTTGAAATGCAACTGGCCCTCATTGCCCACACGGCTGGTGAAGTCGATCAGGCAGAAATTCATTTCAGGTCCGGTCTACGTGAGTGTAGGATCTCTGGGCACAAACCTGAGCTGGCGTGGCTTTGTCATGATTTTGCACGCTTCCTTCTGAACAGGCATCACAAAGAAGATTCAGAAGAGGCTATCGCTCTCCTGAAGGAAGGGCTAGCCCTCGCAAATAGGTTTGGAATGTCTCCACTGAAAGAAAAAACAGCAAAGCTTCTGGAGGCCTCATCTAGTTACCCCTCTCTTCCCGACCGCTTGACACGGCGGGAAGTTGAAGTGCTTCGACTACTGGCAACGGGCAAGACAAACCAAGAGATTGCTAGCGAATTGTTCATTGCAGACCGCACTGCGGCTAATCATGTCAGCAACATCTTTGCAAAGATAAAGTGTGGGAATCGTGTTGAAGCAGCCGCGTACGCTCACCGTCACGGTCTTGTAGAACAATAAAACCATTGCAAGAGGTCCTACCCTCGTCTACCTAACGCTTCGACCTGTCAAATCTAAGTAATTCTCTCTATGCAGAGCCGAAGAAAGTCAATCATCGGGTCAATTAAAAAATGAGTAATATCGACGATTTACTTCAGGGCTGCACACACCCAATGTTTATAGCATAACAATTTGGCGTGTATGTCCTTCTGCTGTGGGCCCGATGCTTACTGCCGCTAGTGGGAGGATGCGCGCAACTAGGAGGTTCTTATGTTTATCGTAATGCTCGTCGCCGTGGCGGTAGGATTGATTTGGTACCGGATAGAGTTTTCGACTGAGAGGGATAGGCAAATGGAGTGTTTTGACTGCGGCTATAACTTTGTGGTCCGTAAAGAAAACATAAATGAAAATAGGATTTGTCTAAAATGCGGAGGATATTGT
>CP070696.1:3723410-3759520 GCA_020353535.1 Spirochaetaceae bacterium
ATTGCCGGGCCGAAGCTTCTCGTCCAGCGGATAGATCAGTACCCTTCCCTGTCCGAAATGCAGCGCCGCTTCCAGATCCTCGATGATCCGGGATCGTTCGCTTGGTTTGAGCCGGACCCGGTCCTGGATCACCTCCAAGATCGAATCCCGGCGGAGGTGAATGCGGGTATAGCCCTGCCTGAGAAGCAGTTCCCGCACCTCCTGCTCGCTGAAATTATGGGGGATGGACACGGGAAACACGATCAGCAGGCGGAGTGCTCCGATCCGGCCCTCCCCGGCATCGCTGCGCTCCTCTGGGAGGGATCTCTCCCGATCCCCCGCCCTCTTGAGCTCCTGCTTGGACCACTGGAGCAGCCTCATCCAGATGCTGTCCGGGGTATCCCTGTGCACGGGCTTGCCGCAGCTTCCGCAGTACAATCCAGCAGCCCTCGCGTAGAGCAGCTTGAGGTGATCGTTCAGCTCGGTCATGGTGCCCACGGTGGAACGGGAGGTGCGCACCGGATTGACCTGGTCTATGGCGATGGCCGGAGGGATGCCCTCGATGCGGTCTACCTGGGGTTTGTCCATACGATCGAGAAACTGCCGGGTGTAGGGAGAGAAGGTCTCCACGTAGCGGCGCTGGCCTTCGGAGTACAGGGTGTCGAAGGCCAGGGAGGATTTCCCGGAACCGCTGACTCCGGTGACGACGATCAGCTTGTTCAGGGGGAGTTTCAGGTTGAGGGATTTCAGGTTGTTCTGCCGGGCGCCTTCGACCAGGATATGGGAATCGTACACGGTTGCTCTCGCTTTAGGCTATTACGGGATTTGCTACCTCTAATCTAATCACGGGCATTCGGGAAGGACAAGGGAAACGCGCCAGGATTGATAATGTTATCTCGCCAACAGCACCACCGCAGATCGGGTCACCAGGGTATAGCGGTCCTGGCCCGCCAGAGGCCGCTCCCGCCCGGGGTCCAGGAAATCCTGCGGAGAGCTCAGCGCGGTGTCGATGGCCAGGTGCCAGCTCTTTCCGTCGGGAGGCGCACAAATCACAAACTCCCTGTCCTCCTCAAGGGAGTTGAACATGACGAAAAAGTCATTGTCGTCCCGATCCGCGTCGATCTCCGCCTTGCTGCCGTCCAGGCGATAGGCCAGGCACCCCTCGGCCTTTTCCCAGTCCATCTTCTCTCCCCTCTCATCGAACCAGGTGATATCGGGAATGCTGTTACGGTCCCGATCTTCGCCGCTGTAGAACTCGGGGCGATGAAAAGCGGGGTGGGTTTTGCGGAAGGCGATCAACAGCCGGCAGAAACGCAGGATGTCGGCGTGTTCGTCCCTGAAAGTCCAATCGAACCAGGAGATCTCGTTGTTCTGACAGTAGGCGTTGTTGTTTCCTTTCTGGGTTCGTCGCAGCTCGTCGCCGCCCAGCAGCATGGGCGTGCCCAGGGAGAGCAGCAACGTGACCAGAAAATTCTTGACCTGACGGTTGCGGATCTCCTGGATCGCGGGATCCTCACTCTCCCCCTCCACCCCGTAGTTGGCGCTGTAGTTTTGGTCGTGCCCGTCTTCATTACCCTCGCCGTTGGCTTCGTTGTGTTTTTGGCTGTAGCTCACCAGATCGTTGAGCGTGAAGCCGTCGTGGGAGGTGACAAAGTTGATGCTATGAAAGGGCTTGCGGCCGTCCCGAAGGTAGAGGTCGGCGCTGCCGGTCAGGCGGGTGGCCAGATCAGAGGTGAAGCCCGGGTCTCCCCGCCAGAAGCGGCGCACATGGTCCCGGAAGCGGTCGTTCCACTCGGCCCAGCGACCGCCGGGGAAGGAACCCACCTGATAGGCTCCAGCAGCATCCCAGGCCTCGGCGACGATCTTGGTATCCCTAAGCACCGGATCCTCGGCGATGCGCTCCACCACCGGGGGATTCTCCATCAGCTCGCCTCTGGAATCTCTCCCCAAAACCGAGCCGAGATCGAAGCGGAAGCCGTCTACGTGCATCTCCACGACCCAGTAGCGCAGGCAGTCGATGATCAGACTGCGCACGATGGGATGATTGCAGTTCAGGGTATTTCCGCATCCCGTGTAGTTTTTGTAGAAGCGCCGGTCTTGGTCCAGAATGTAGTAGATCGAGTTGTCCCAGCCCCGAAAACAGAGGGTGGGCCCGAGCTCGTTTCCCTCCGCCGTGTGGTTGAAGACCATGTCCAGGATCACCTCGATTCCGGCCCGGTGCAGCTCCCGCACCATCTCCTTGAACTCCACCACCTGCTGGCCCCGGGCTCCGGCGCTGGCGTAGCTTCCCTTGGGAGCGAAGAAACTGATAGTGCTGTAGCCCCAGTAGTTCTCGAGCTTCTCTCCGCTCACGGGATTGCTCCGCTGTACCTCGTACAGGTCGAATTCGTGAACGGGCAGCAGTTCGATGGCGGTGATCCCGAGCTCCCGGAAATAGGGGATCATCTCGGCTAGGCCGCGGAAGGTTCCTGGATGCTTCACTCCCATACCCTTCGAGCTGGGATGGAGGGTCAATCCCCGCAAGTGGGTCTCATAGATCACGCTGTGGCGCAGAGGCAGGTTCAGTGGACGGTCTCCCTGCCAGTCGAAGACGTCGCTGATTACGATGCACTTCGGCATTCCGGCGGCATCCGGGATCTTTGAAAAGGACAGGTCCTTGTCCGGCGAGGCGGGATCGTAGCCCCTGGCATCGGCCAGATTCCAGATGAAGGCCCCGGTCACCGCCTTGGTGTAGGGGTCCAGGAGCAGCTTGTTGGGATTGTAGCGGTGCCCCCTGCGAGGCTCGTAGGGGCCGGAAACCCGGTAAAGGTAGTACTGGCCCGGACCTATGCCGTCGACCTGCACGTGCCAGATATCACCGGTCCTGTTCTCCCGGGGATCGAGCCTGATCACCTCGGTCGGCGTTCCTTCCTGGGCATCGGCGAACAGCAGCAGCTCCACTCCGGTTGCGTGGCGGCTGAACACGGCGAACTGCACCCCGTGGTCGTTCGGGGTGGCGCCGAGGGGCAGAGGTTCGCCGGCTCTGGTTGCGATCATATCAGTAGCACATCGTACCTGAACAGGAGGCCAAGTTAAAGTGGGCTTTGCCCCTGCGCAGTGACATCGGCTACTTGTTCCCGCCCCGTATGTCGATATAATGATACAGGAGCTGTACAAAAAGGTCGTCATCATGACGGATCATAGCAAGACTGTGGATTTCCTCAAACGGCGCGAATGGGCGCGGCAGGAAAGAATGGATGCGCGTTTCCAAGAAGCCTGGAGAGATTTCGAGAGTATTGTGTCCTATATCGTGGCCGAGCATAGTCCGAAGCGGGTATGGCAGTGGGGTTCGTTGCTGGATCGGAAGAGATTCAGCGATAATTCCGACTTGGTTATTGCGATCGAAGGACTTGAATCGGCTACAGAGTTGTTCCAGATTTTAGCAAGAGCCGAAGAGCTGACCGATTTCCCTCTAGATATTGTCGAAATGGAAAAGATCGCCCCGGAGTATCGTGCATTGATAATGAGAAAAGGAAGACTCGTTCGTGGGAGTACCTGAGGAATTGCGTTCTTTGATAGGAGAGCTGGATTCATCAATCAGCGTTTTGTCCCGCATATCGGAATTCTATGATGAGCATGTAAAAAAACAGGGATTAAAATCCAATTCTATAGAAAATGCCATTATCTTGAGCGATGTCTTTGTGAGCTTCTACACCTGCACCGAAGGCTGACTCATGGAAGAGGACAGGAACCAGATCGACAAGCAGATTCCCGCAAAAGCTGTAGTAAAAAGAAAGAGAAAGAAAAGCCTGAAGGTCGCGATTCTCCAGACCTTTGTCACACTCACCCTCATTACGGTTGGCAGTATAACCACCAACTTCTATTTCCGCTCCCGGAATGCCGTCCTGGAACTGTCAGATGATGTCATCAGAGAAGTCACGGATAAAATCATTCTGACCACCACCCACTACCTGGAGGTCCCGGCAAATCAAACCAGGACCTTCAGCAAGCTGGTAACTGATGCAAACATCATCAACATCCATGGAAGGATGTGGGAGTATATGTGGGAACAGCTCCTCATTATGCCTCAGGTACAGGCCTACTTCATTGCAGACACCGCTGGAAGCTACGTCCAGGTACGGCGGGAACCGGAGCTGGCCACTCGCTATATCGACCGTTCCCAGGAACAGCCCGTTGAAAGGTGGTTCTATCGCAACAAGGATTATCAGATCATTAGTACTATGGAAAGAGTACCAACCTTCGATCCCCGCGTTCGTCCCTGGTACCTCAACACGGGAGCAGATCCAAAAATTTACTGGACGGATGTCTATGTATTCACCACTGCCCAGACGCCTGGTATCTCGGCCACTTACCCGGTGTTGGATAACAGAGGAGAACTAAGTGTTGTTGTTTGTGCAAATATGCCGCTGCACAGCATCTCAGACTTTCTGGGTGCACAACGGGTTTCTGAAAATGGCCTGGTGTTCATCGTCAATGAGAAGAACGAGGTCATGGCCTTTCCGGACAAATCCAGAACCATTAAAACAGACCCCTCGACAGGGGAACTGCGTCTGGTCCTTGTCGAGGAGCTGGGGGAGGATTTCATCACCGACGCCTACCAAAGCTACAAGGAACACAATAAGGTTAAGTTCACCTCCAGCACCGACGGCAACGATTATGTGGTTACTATCATCCCCTTTCCGAAATCCTTTGTCTCGAAATGGCAGATCGTGGTCATCATCCCCCAATCGGATCTGCTGGGTTCCGTGAATGTCACTCTTCTTTGGGCGCTGGTTATTGCGGTAGCCATCTTCATTGCATCCCTTTTCGCGATCTACCTGATTACCACAAACATTACCAGATCCATCGTCACGCTCGCCCGGAGGACTGACAAGATACGGGATTTTCATTTGGATGAGTTCGAACAGGTACAGTCCAACATCAAAGAGATCGATCTGATGAGCTCGGCTCTGCTCAAGGCTACCCAGGGACTGAAGGCGTTCAGGAAATATGTGCCCGCGGACCTGGTACGTCAGCTAATTCAAAGGGATCAGCAGGTCCGGCTTGGCGGAGAAAAAGCCGAGCTGACCATTTTCTTCTCCGATATACGGGCCTTTACCACAATTTCCGAGGACATGCAGCCGGAACAGCTGATGATCCACCTGTCCGAGTACTTCAACTACCTTTCCCAGATCATCATGTCTGAACATGGTACGATTGATAAATTCATCGGGGATGCCGTCATGGCCTTCTGGGGGGCCCCCATAAAGTTGGTAAACGGGCCGGAACTGGCTTGTCGGGCAGCCCTCCGTTGCCAGGAGCGCCTGCACACGCTGAATCGGGAGTGGAAGGCCAACAGGATTCCCATCTTCCATACCCGTATGGGCATCCATACGGGAGACACCATCGTTGGCAATCTAGGGTCCAATGAGAGGATGAACTACACGATCATCGGGGATAGCGTAAACCTCACCTCCCGCCTCGAAGGAGCCAACAAATTGTACGGGACCCACGTCATCATCAGCGAATCGACCTATCGCTACGTTGCGGATAAATTTCTCATCCGCCCCCTGGACATCGTCACGGTGCGGGGAAGGAAAGAGCCCGTCAAGATCTACGACCTGGTAGCGGATCTCAGCGAATCCGTATCCCCGAAAGCAACAGGATTCTGCAAATACTTCACTATCGCCTTCGACTTGTATCTGGAGAAGAAATGGAATCAGGCCTTGAAAGTGCTGCTGCAGCTGAAGCGACAATTTCCCAACGACACCTCCATAGCTCACTTTATAAAAAGGTGCTTGGATTTCCGCTCCAGGCCGAAAGGTTCAATGGACCATTGGGACGGCAGCGTTGCTCTTGACGAGCAGTAAATCCTCGCTGCCGTGTTTTTCTCACCTGACTCTGATAGGGAGATCGAAGCGGCCCCGGGGTAGGCTCACTCGGTTTTAATGTCTTTGGCAGTCACCAGGAAGATCAAGCCAAGGACAATCGTAATCGCCCCGAACAGGGATATGGCAGTGTTGCTCTGATCGGACAACAGGAACAGGAAGCTCACGAACATCGGTCCCACCACATGACCTATTCGTTCCAAGAATACGTAGGTGGCGGTCATCGACTTGTTGCCGTATCGTTTTGCCGCTTTGGTCTTGGTGATATGGGTGAGAATGGGAGCCGCCATCAGTCCGTTCGACGCCCCTGCCAGTATCAGACAGAGGAGCAGCACCAGGATCTTGAGGGTCCCCGTGCCCATGAGGTTGTTGAAGATAAGGGCCAAGCGGTTCAATCCCGGAACGACCGGCAACCTTGTTTGATCCGCCAGCTGGCCGACGCCGATCAATCCAAGCACAAACATGCCGATACCACCGACCAGATTGCTCAGGAACAGGACGATTTTTGTCGCATCCAGACGATCCACCATCTTGGCGGCATAACGGCTGACCAACATGGAGGCGATGTAGTAGAGCATAATGGCCTGCCCGATGTCTTCTTTTGCATAGTTCATGCGGGCCATGATCAGAGGCAGGGCAAACAATACAACACCGGTTATGCTCATCTTGGCGATCAATCCGACAAAGGCCAGGCTCTTTACGAACTCCCGATCTCGAAGTGCGAAGACGACGTTTCGGAATATACGTTTTATACTTCTTCGTTCCCTCTTGCCGGCCGTAGCCTGAGCATCCGGGGCAAAGGCTTGAGCGTTGGGAACCAGGATCAGCAGATAGACCAGGCCTACCACACTGAGCATGGACCCGATAAAGAACAGTTTCTGGTAATCCAAATACACGTACAGAAGAGCTCCTATCGCCGAGCCCACGATCAGCGCTGAATTTCGGCCGATAACCTTTACTGCGGCCCCCTCGGTCCGTCGATTCTCCGGCGTTACGGCCAGAAGGTAGGACTGTAGACCGATCAGGAAGACCCCCTGCCCGATGCCGGAGACGGCTCTGCCAAGGGATAATACCCAGTAACTGTCCGTGATAGCCACCAGGAACAATCCCACAACCTCGGACATGAATCCGAGGACCATGAGCCTCTTCAGGCTGCCGCTCTCTGCGTAATGGCCGGCCGGGACCAACACCATGGCAAAAAAGGCGTAGTAGATCGTAAAGGGCAGGGAGAGGGATGCGATCGGCGAGGTAGTCGAGGACATGAGCTCCGCCACGAGTCTGGGCAGAAAGGACACCGAGAGGGCGCTGACAAATACAATCAGGAAGTAGGCCGGCCTGATAATACTCAAGCGTAACCGGAAGGAAGGTGAAGAGGCACCGTCGATTGATACTCTTGGCGGGACTCCCCTCACGCTTGTTCCTCCCGCACGTCCAGCCGATGACACGAGCTGAGTGCTGACGTCGAGGAATATCAGGGCGATGAGACTACAAGCTATGAAAAGCACGATGAAGTTCTTGGCGCTGCCGAGAATGGCCCTGGTCACAATGTCCAAAGGGATGCTCACCAGGACCTTGACTTCCGCGCTACCACCGAAACCTGCTTTGAGGCTCGTGAAATGCTCATAGCTTCTGGAATCCGGGGTATAGGTTTTTCCGATCATCCGTTGCTCGGTATGATAGAGCGCTCTGCCGTCCTGAATGAGGGCGATGGATTTCACGTCGGCATCGCTTGCTTTGATATCTCGAAGGGCTTCATTGATCCCGGAAATATCCTCGAATTCGATCCCCAATTCCGCAACAGCTTCCAGGCGTTTGGCAAGATAATCGGAGAGGACCTGAGTCTTCGCCCTTGCACCCTCACCATAAATGTTGAATACCGCCGCTGCGATGATCAGGGACATCAGCAGAAAGCCAACCGTATACACGACCTGATAGACCAGCCGCCTGCGGGTATCTGTTTTTCTCAAGATCTCGAAAAGAAGGATGAACAGAATAAAAACAACGGAAAGGGCGATAAAACCGTAGAAGACGTAGCGATAGACCCTGTTGAAATCGCGGTAGACGGCCTTCTTTGTGGACTCGAGGATGAGAAAACCGGCAACACCAAATTTTCCGCGCAGGTCCAGTACTAACCGGAAACTGTCGGCAGACTCTTCGATCCTGGTTCTGGCGAAGGTTTCCGACTTCAGCTGGATTCTGCTCTCCCCGTAGGTGCGGCTGTCAATCAAAGCGAGAGCTTGTTCTGCCTCAAGGCTGCTCTGCAGGCCGATAAAGATCCGCTTCTCAGCGGGATCCAGAACTTGTATGTTTTCAATTCTGTCATCCGAGCGAAGAAGCCCCTCACTCTGACTTGCGAATCCGCTGAATTGTTTGAGTGGCAGTCCGGCCTGGAGGTACGCCGATATGGCGATCTGCATGATTTCGCCCTGGGTCTGCAACTTTTCCATTTGAAAACTGTAATAGGTGCGCCGGGACTCGCCGTATCCGATGTAGATCAGCAGCAGCAGGGTCAAGAACCAGACTCCGACAAAGGGGATGGTGTAGAGAATCTGTCTTCGTTTCATAGATCAGTTCTTCGGTTGCTAGTCGACAAGCTCACCAAAGGCCCTCGCCAACTTTCCGCTGTAATCGTAGATGAAAGCCGCACTCTCGAAGAAGCTGAGGGGTATTTTCAACCCGATCTTTCTGGCAACACGAAAGTTAATAGCCACGTCGGGAGGAGTGACGACTCCCACAGGCAAATCTCCCGGTCGGACCTCCCCCTTTAGGATCCTTACGGCATAAATCGCAGCCAGATGGGCATTGTTCCTGCGATCGATGCCAATGGCCAGCACGGCGCTGTCCGCACCCTCTGTCACGGCATTGGGAACGGAGCTCAGCACGGGTACGGATTCGCAGTACTCACTGACTATATCCATATTCGAAAATACGGCTGTGCTGCTGGTTACCCAAAAGACCGATTTGGACAGATCGGGATCCGTCTTTTTCATTTCCGCGATGGCTTCGGGGAGCCTCTGAACGAGCTCCAGCCTGGCCGTCTCGCTCGATTCAACCGCAATATCGATGAAATTCACTCCGATATCCCGGAAGGCGTCTTGAGCCGGAAACACCTCGGTGGCCATGACCTGAGCGTGATTGCGATTGTACAAGAGGCCGAAATTCACAAGATCCGGCTTCAATCGGAACAGATAATCCTGCTGGATATCCAGTGGAACATTCAGCGAAGTGTAGGCGATGTTGTTCCCGCTGCCGCTCTCGTAATCTCGAACCTGCTCCAGCATCACGGGATCTTTGTTTGTACAGGTTACCACTGGGATACGGCCTCCGGAATAGTATCTGTGAACGAGGTCGGCGGATTCGGAGCCCATGGAGAAGATGAGATCGGTCTGCTCTGCCTCAGCGGCCTCCAGTATTTCCAAACCTGTCTGCACATCGTTTGCGAAATTTATGATTGTGAGATTGGCGTAGATGCCCTGATCCTGAAGAACCCTCAACAGCTCCGTGGCCGCCAGACTGTAGCTCGAAGATTCCTTGGGCACGATCCCGACAATTCTTTTTGGGATATCCGAATCCTGCTTCCCCCATTTGGGAGTCACCCTCATTTCCGAAGGGTGATCCGCAGAAATCGTCGTTGCCCAGGATTCCAGAACATCCCCGGGTATTTCCAGCCAGTCTATCGAGATTTCTTGAGATCCCAAGGCCAGGCAGAGGAAAAACAGGACCGCGACCAGAAAAGGGCGGAGGTGTCTCGTTTTATTATACATGCCGGTTTCCCCCCAGATCCGAAACTACGGTGCTCGCAAGTGCTGCTATCAAGCTATCATAGAAGTTCGCATTTCACAATTCACGGTTTATACTCTAAGGAGCTGTGAAATCGTCAGCCTAGAGCGATCGTTCCGGGCGGCTCGGCGTCGTGGCCGGCTGCAATGAAGATAAAAAGGGCAACCAGCAACTTTTTCTACCTGGTTAGATTCATCATTTGGGAAAATTTACGCAGAGGCTGACAGAATCCGTCTCATCGAATAAAGTTCACTGAGGAGCAGCTTCATGGTGAAACACGAGTTCGAAACGCTTGTGCGAGATTACAGTCCGAAGGTCTACAACATTTCCTACCGTATCACCGGAAACCGCCAGGATGCCGAGGACGTGACCCAGGAGACGTTTTTGCAGGTACACCGCAATCTGGAACGCTTCCGCGGCGAGAGTGCGATCTACACCTGGATCTATCGGATAGCGGTCAACACCAGTCTCCAGTGCAAACGCAGGATTGACAAGATCTACATCGACTCCCTGGATGAAACCATCGCCCAGTTCAGAGAAGATGTTCCTCAGGAGGTGAAGCAGTGGGCAAACGATCCCGAGACCCGATATCTCTACGATGAGCTATTGGGGGAGGTCCAGAAGGCCTGTTATCACTTCATCACTTTCCGCCTGACCGATGAGCAGCGGGTGGTCTACATACCGCGGGTGCTGCTCGACTTTTCACTGGATGACATTGCTGCGGTGTTGCAGATCGAAAAGAACACGGTCAAGGCGCGCCTGCAAAGGGCAAAAACTGCTCTGGGCGCCTATTTCTCCGGGCGCTGTCAATGGATTGAAGGAAGCGGGAACTGCAGCTGTGAGTGCGGGCTTGGTTTCGCGCTGTCGGTTGCCCCGGAGATCCTCAGGCGTCTGAAAAACCTCCCTCCCGACGAGGCTATAAGAACCACAGTCCGAAAAACCGTCGGAAAGGTGATCGACATCGACCAGATCTATGGGGAGCTCCCCCTGGAGGAGTTCCAGACCGAGGCGCTGGAGAGCTACCTGAAGGGCGCTTAGCCCTCGTGCAACCAAGTTCAAGCCACCCGCACCTAAACTCCGTATTTTAATTACCTCCAAGCCGTAAATTTTCCCCTAATCAGTCATCCAATATATCAGAGAGGAGATGAAGGATGAACTATTCCGTTAGAATCGACGAGTCCCGATGCGTAGACTGTGGTGCCTGCACCCGTGAATGCCAGCGCCATCTGCCGGTGTATCGTGAATCCACATCAGCTATGAACGCTCTGGAGTGCATCGGCTGCCTGCACTGCTTCGCTGTTTGTCCCCAAGGTGCGATTTCTGTGAATTTTGGCGATGCCAATGAACACGCGGAGGAATGGGCGAAAACAAAGCCGTTGTTCGATCTGTTCGCCCCGCAGAGTCCATGGGGCTTGGTACTTGCTTCGTTTCTCTCGCACAAAACGCGATCAACTCGAGCCGAAATTTGAAGGGAATGATAGGCTTGGATCCGAGAACTCAGGTTCATGCGGTGGTGGTACTCGGCTACCCCGCCGTGCGCTTTCAACGAGGGATTCCCCGGAGGCCGATTCCGGTCACCCGGCTCAATCAGAGCGAGGCTCGCTAACTCCGAGGGACCATGGCAAAATGATGACAAAGGGCGTGGGATTGCCTCGGCGATCGAAGCGGCTTATGCTGATGTATGAGGCGATCAGCTGCAGAGACGGATAGGTAGCTGTAATGATCCGATGGCCTGCCGTTACTGCGCAGCTATGAGGAGAGGAACAGAAGGTTATGCCCAAACGAGAGTACCGCTGCCGAAAAGTTGTCGGAGGGGTGGGAGAAGGACCGGCGCTTGTAGCTGACACGAGGATCTCCTTTTGGGGAGGATTCGATCCCAATAGCGGCCGCATCATCGAGGTTGGCAATCCGCTGGAGGGCAGGGCCATTGACGGCTCGATCATGGTATTCCGGTCCACAAAGGGAAGTTCGGGTACCTCGAGAGTGCTCCGACTTGCCAGGAGCGCTGGTCATTTCCCTGCGGCTTTCATCAACAACGAACTTGACGAGCTCAGTGTGCTTACCTGCGTAGCTCAACGACTTCCGATGGTCATCGACTTCGAGAGTGATCCCTTCACCGACCTAACAAACGGAGAGTGGCTGCGGGTTGATGCGGACAGAGGCTTCGTGACTGCGGGAATTCCGGAGGGAGAGAGGCTGCCGGGCATCCGCAGCCCGGCCGACGACGCCTTTTCGGTTGAGATGGAGCTGACGGCGGAACAGTGGGCTATGCTCCGGGGTGAAGCGGGACCTGATTGCGCCGAGTATCTGAGAACCCTCATCCATTGGGGACAGGCCTGCGGAGCACGGCGGTTACTGCGGGTGGAAAACGTAATGCCTAGCGCACTCGACGTCCCCGATCGCTCTATGGGGGATGTGCCCTACCAGCTCATCCAGGAGAACATAGACTATACAAAGAGTTGTCTGCGAAACGATGTGCGAGCAACAGCTTTCAGCCACATCGCCAGCATGGACCTCCGCAGGGTTGAGAAATTCGGCTCCGACCAGCGCCAGGTTCCGGACCAGGCGGCTTTGATCGACATGGCCCATAATATCGGGCTGTGCCTCACATGGTCTTGTGCTCCCTACCTCCTAGGAAACGTGCCTGTTAAGGGCCAGATCTGCGCCTGGACCGAATCCCATGCCGTAGTTTACATAAACTCGATCCTGGGGGCCAGAACAACCCGCCATGGTAACGAGAGCTCGGTGGCGGCCATGGCCACCGGTTGGGTTCCGGAGTTCGGTGTTCTCTTAACCGAGAACCGACGGGCACGGATTCTCATTCACGTGGCGTGTGGGCTAGAGAACGATGCCGACTGGGGATGCCTGGGATTCTTTGCCGGTAAGGCGGGAGGATTGCGAATACCGGCTTTCACCGGTCTGCCCTCCCCTCGCCTCGAAGCCGCCCGCCAGTTGTCTGCGGCGCTGGCCACCTCCGGAGGGGCTGCGATGTTCCATATCGCCGGAGTAACCCCCGAATCTCCAACTCTCG
Source organism: Spirochaetaceae bacterium (assembly GCA_020353535.1). GTDB lineage: Bacteria > Spirochaetota > Spirochaetia > SZUA-6 > DRHE01 > JAFGQJ01. Next base: position 3,736,068 of record CP070696.1, read on the forward strand.
AGGCGGCACTCCAGGACAGAGAGCCTGAAGATACTTACACCTTCGGACGCAAAGAACTGTCGCGTATGTACAATGAGCTGAGAACCACCACCGGCTCCGATGTGGATCTGGTTTACTTCGGATGCCCACATGCGACGCTGCAGGAAGTTGTGGAGGTGGCCGTGGCTATCCGGGGAAGGCGAGTACACAAGCGAGTGACATTGGTCGTTTCAATGTCATACGCCGTAGAAATGCAGGCCCGGAGGCTCGGCTTCATTCAAGAGATCGAGGAAGCCGGGGGATTTATAATGACCGATACCTGCCCTACCAATGTTTTCTGGCCGCCCTGCCGGCGCATGGCGACTCCTTCCGTGAAGACCTGCTATTACGCGCAGAATCTGCTGGGGTGTGAGGGGTATCTAGCTGCCCTGCCCGATTGTATTCGGATCGCCGAGACAGGCAGGATCGCCTAGACGATTATGACATAGCCTCTCGAAGCGATCCTTCTTGCACAAGTATCTGGAGTGGGATCAGGCCCGATCGGCCAGATACTTGAAGTAGCTGTACTTCTCCTTTGCGTCCACCCGCGCCTGGGCAAGGAACCTCTCCGCCCGGTCGGGATGGGCGTCCCGCAGCGAACGGAAGCGGATCTCCCGGTACATGTACTCCTCGATATCCACCGATGGTTCCTTGCAGTCCAGACTCAAGGGATTCTTGCCCTCCTCCTTCAAGGAAGGATTGAAGCGGAATAGCAGCCAGGCTCCTGAGTCCACGGCCAGCTTCTGCTGGCGGATGCCGTAGCGCAGGTTGTAGCCATGGGCGATACAGGGGCTGTAGGCGATGATCAGCGACGGTCCCGGATAGCTCTCCGCCTCCAGGAACGCCCTTATCGTATGAATACGGTTGGCGCCGACAGCCACGCTGGCCACGTAGACATTGCCGTAGGTCATGACCATCAGGCCCAGGTCCTTCTTGCTCAACGGCTTGCCCGCGGCGGCGAACTTGGCGATGGCCCCGAGGGGGGTTGCCTTGGACATCTGGCCTCCGGTGTTGGAGTACACCCCGGTGTCCAATACCAGGATATTGACATCCCGTCCGGAGGCGAGAACATGGTCCAGCCCGCCGTAGCCGATGTCGTAGGCCCAGCCGTCGCCGCCGAAGGCCCAGACGGATTTCTTCACCAGGTAGTCGACCACCGACAGCAGGTGTTTGGCCTCCTCGCTCTTGGACTTGGCCAAACTTGCCTTGATCTTTTCCACCCGGGCACGCTGGGCTTCGATCCCCTCCTGGGTGCTCTGGTCGGCGCCGCGGATCTCCTGGGCCAACCCCTTGTCCACCAGCCCGGATTTTTCCGCAGCTAGGACCAACTCATGGGCGTATTCTGCCATTTTGTCCGCGTTCAGGCGCATGCCGAAGGCGAACTCGGCGGCATCCTCGAACAACGAATTGTTCCAGGTCGGCCCCCTGCCGTCAGCCCGAACCGTGTACGGTGTGTTGGGCAGGTTCCCGCCGTAGATCGATGAACAACCCGTGGCGTTGCCGATGATCATCCTGTCGCCGAACAGCTGGCTGGTCAGCTTGACGTAGGGCGTCTCCCCGCACCCCGAGCAGGCTCCGGAGAACTCGAACAGAGGCCGGACCAACTGGGATCCCTTGATGGTATTGCGCTTGACGAGTTTCTCATCCACCTCAGGGATTTCGAGGAAAAAGTCCCAGTTTTCCCTCTCCTGATCCCGCAGCGGCATCTGAGCGGCCAAGTTGATCGCTTTGCGACCGGTCTTCTCGCCGTCCTTTTTCTCCTGAGCCGGACAGATCTCAACACACAGTCCGCAGCCCGTGCAGTCCTCCGGAGCGACCTGGACAGTGAACTTCATGCCCTCGAACTCTTTGCCACGGGCGTCGGCTGACTTGAAGGCTGCAGGGGCTTTCTTCAAATGCTTGGGGTCGTAGGCTTTCATGCGTATAACCCCGTGGGGACAGATCAAAGAGCACTCACCACATTGGATGCACACCTCCGTCTCCCAAACCGGGATCTCCTCACCAATGTTGCGCTTCTCGTACTGGGTGGTACCGGTAGGGTAGGTGCCGTCATCGGGCAGCTTGGAAACGGGCAGCTGCTCTCCCCGTCCCGCGATGATCTCTCCGATCACCTCTTTGACGAAGGGCGGCGCGTCTTCCGGAGCCGCGGGTGCCATGTGGATGTCCCCTTCGGTCTGCTTGGGATAGTCCACCTTCTGGATAGCCTTGCGGGCTGTTTCCACGGCCCGCATGTTCATATCCACGATATCCTGGCCCTTGTTTCCGTAGGTGTCCTCAACCGCATCCCCGATCAGCTTGACCGCCTTGTCCTCCGGGAGTACCCCGGAGATGAGGAAGAAAGCTGTCTGCATGATCGTGTTGATCCTGCCCCCCAAACCAACCTCCTCGGCGATCTTCAGGGCGTCGATCACGTAGAATTTCAGGCTTTTGTCGATGACCTGTTGCTGGACCTCCACCGGCAGTTGCCCCCAGATCTCGTCCTTGTCGAACGAGGAGGCCAGCAGGAAGGTCCCGCCCTTCTCGGCGGCGGAGAGCATATCGAATTTCTCCAGAAAGCTGAACTTGTGGCAGGCCACGAAATTGGCCTTCTGAATCAGGTAGGAGCTCTTGATCGGCTGCTTGCCGAAGCGCAGGTGGCTGACCGTGCGGGCTCCGGATTTCTTCGAATCGTAGACGAAGTACCCTTGCGCGTAGTTGTCCGTAGCCTTGCCGATGATCTTTATCGAGTTCTTGTTGGCCCCTACGGTGCCATCGGCACCGAGCCCGAAAAACAACGCCCGATGTACGCCCTCGGTTTCCGTGGAGAAATCCTCATCCCAATCCAGGCTGGTCTTGGTCACGTCGTCCCGGATGCCGATAGTGAAGTGGTTCTTCGGTGTTCTCTCTTTCAGGTTGTCGAGCACGGCTTTGGCCATTCCGGGATTGAACTCGTGGCTTCCCAGACCGTAGCGACCGCCCACCGTGGCCGGATAATTCTTTATCTTGATCCCGTTGTCACTCATGGCCTCGCCAATGGCGGTACGCACATCCTCGTACAGTGGCTCACCGATGGCGCCGGGTTCCTTGGTCCGGTCCAGCACGGCGATGGCCTTGACGGTCTCAGGCAGTGCTTTGACGAAATGCTCGACGCTGAACGGTCGGAACAGGCGGACCTTGATCAGCCCTACTTTTTCTCCCTTGTCGACTAGATAGCTCACCGTCTCGTCCATGGCTTCGGCGCCCGAGCCCATCATGACCACGACCCGCTCCGCCTCTGGCGCACCTACATAGTCGAAGAGGTGATACTGCCGGCCCACGATCTTGGCGAACTTGTTCATGGCCTTTTCCACGATCTTCGGGATTGCCAGATAGTACTTGTTCACTCCTTCCCGTGCAGTGAAAAACACATCCGGATTCTGGGAGGTCCCCTTCAGCACCGGGCGATCCGGACTCATGCCGCGGGCTTTGTGAGCCCGGACCAGATCCGGGTCGATCATCCCCTGCATATCCTCGTAGGTCAGTTCTTCGACCTTGGCTACCTCACTGGAGACGCGAAATCCGTCGAAGAAGTGCAAAAACGGCACCCGCGTCTCCAGGGTCGAAGCCTGGGCGATGAGGGCGAAATCCATGACTTCCTGAACGGAACCTGAGGCAAGCATGGCCCATCCCGTGGAGCGGGCAGCCATGACATCACTGTGATCGCCGAAGATGGACAGGGCCTGGGCAGCCACCGCCCGGGCGGCGATGTGAAACACCGTGGGCAGAAGCTCCCCGGCAATCTTGAACATGTTCGGAATCATGAGCAAAAGCCCTTGAGAGGCGGTAAAGGTGGTGGTCAACGCCCCGGTAACCAGGGAACCGTGCACAGCTCCTGCGGCACCCGCTTCGGATTGCATCTCCACTACAACGGGGACGGTCCCGAAAATATTCTTCCGCCCGCCGGCGGAGTACTCATCGGCGAGCTCTCCCATCGCCGAGGAGGGTGTAATCGGATAGATGGCGATTACTTCGTTGGTGGCATGAGCCACGTAAGAGGCGGCCGTATTGCCGTCGATCGTTACCATTTTACGTGCCATGAAGTCATCCTTTGTGAAATATTGTGGGAATACGACTCAGTATAGAGGGAAAGCCCGGGATTGGCAAGGCATTCGGCAAAAGCGCCGGTGCTAAGACCCTGAATGTCTAATCGGACTTTTGCGGCCAGGCCCTCCACCTGCTCACCTTCTGTTCCAGCAGCTTTTCCACCTTTTCAACCAGATCTCGCGGTTGGGCCGGTTTGTCGATGAAGTCATCCACCGGCAGATACTCCATGTCGGTCTCAGGTGAGAACTTGAATCCCGGATGGCGAATATTGACAGCGGTGACCATCAGAATTGGAATGGCGGCCAGATCCTTATCCTGCTTCATCTTCACCGCGTAGTCAAATCCCTTGGCCGTCTCCTGCTTGCCGAACATCACATCCAGTATGATCAGGTCCGGTTTCGCCTGCTTGGCTTTGGCAAAGCCTTTTTCCGGTTCGGAGGCCGTGAGTACCTTATAGTCCTTCGCCTGCAGGGTGACCTTCATAACCTCCGCTGCATCCGGATCATCCTCGATAATGAAAATCGTAGCCTTTTTGTTCATCCGACTCCTCCGTTACTTGGATGGATACCCACCGGAATAGAGCACAGGAAGGTGCTCCCCGTTCCGGGGGTGCTCTTTACTTCAATGGTTCCCCCATGCATGGTCACGATCTGCTTCACGATGGCCAGCCCGAGTCCCGTGCTGGAGGCCTCCCGATTTTCCGGAATATCCGCTGAAAAGAAATCCTCATAAAGGTGGGGGAGATCCTCAGCGGTTATCCCGATGCCGGTATCCGAGACGCTCAGCTGGAGGGATCCACGGTCGTCTCGAAAATCCAGGTGTACTGTGACTTTCCCTCCACTCGATGTATATTTCACCGCGTTATCGAGCAGTTGTCTATACAGTTCTTCAAGACCATATGGATCGACATGTACGGAAGCTCCGGTCGTTTCCTCCGTTAATGTCAGCTCGATGCCCTTCTGGCCGACCTTTGCATCGAACTCCCTCGTTACCCGTTCAAAAATCTCGCCTGGGGCGACCACCTGATGGCTGACTCCGGTCTCCGCTCGTAAGGTAGAGAGATACAACAGTTCGTTCACATATCGAAGCAGGCTCAAAGACCGCCGTTCCGCTCTAGCCACCATGTCCTCTATGCCCTCGGCCACAGCCCCCAAAAGGCCATCCAGAACTACCCGCAGGCAGCTCTGGATAGAGGATAACGATCCTTTTATATCATGGGTAACGGTCAGTACATAGCGAGACTTTTCGGTGTCCTTCAACTCCAAAGTGGCATTGGCGCTCTCCAGGTTCTTGATCGCCGCTTCGAGCTGCCCTTCCCGACGGCGCAGAGTGTTCACAATGCTGGTCGTCATATAGACCGTGATGTAGATGGCGGCAACAAATCCAGAGAACAGCCCCACCAGATATCGAACGTTTGTTTCCGGACTTTGGGAAAAGGAATAGGAAAAGAGCGGACCCGCAGGTACAAATGCCCATAACTCGCCGGCGATGAGCAGACAAAACAGGCATACGGCCAGGGTCGCCTGCATATAGGCTGCCCGGTTGGAAAGCAGGATACTGGCGATAACCATATGAAAGATGAAAAACAGGAAGAAGGGATTTGCGATGCCGCCGGAAAAACTGAGGAGGTAGGTCAGTATAAGAAGGTCCAGAGATATCTGGACGTTGATGACGAGATTTGCCCGCCGGTGATGCATCTTTCGGAAGTACAGGGCATAGGAGCAGTTTGAAGCCAGCAAAGCTGCATTGCCGAGGTACAGATGCAGGAACGGCAGATCCAATCGGAGCAGAAAACGGGAGATAGTGATGACGGCAAACAAACCGGCCACGGCGATCCAGCGCAGGAGAATCAGCCACCTGATTCTCTTACGGAGGTCTTCAATAGGCCTATAGACTCGCGTCTGAGTGGACATCATGCGTCGGGAGACGCTGGTTGTTGCACTCTGTTGAGCAAGATGCGGAACGTCGTCCCTTTTCCCCTCTCGCTTTCGAAATCGATCGAGCCGCCGTGCTGCTCGACCATGGCTTTCACAATCGCCAGACCGAGACCTGTACCGATTCTGGCCATCTCCTTGGCATTGGAGGCTCTAAAAAACTCGCTGAACAGCTCCGACTGCTCTTCCTTTGGGATGCCGATACCGGTGTCGCTGATTTCTACCACCACCTGTTCTTTGCTCTCGAACAGGCTCACCGTGACGCGTCCTTCCTCGGGAGTATACTTGATGGCATTCGATAAAAGGTTGGTGATTACCGAAGCCAGACCTTCCCGGTTTCCCAATACCACCCCGTCCTCTACCCGGTTGTGGAGCTGGAGTTCGATCCGCTTCTCCCTCGCCCTTGTCTCGAAGAAGCGTACGTTATCGAGCAGCAGGCCCTTGAGATCCACCGTTTCGGGCTTCAGTGTCGAAAGCTCGGCACGCCCCACTGCAAGGATCAGCAGGTCCCCCACGATCTCGGAGAGCATCTGCGAGCGGCGATCTATTCTCGACAGCATGTCGATCTGCTTCGTGGACAGCTTTCCCAGGTGCCCCTCCAGGAGGGTACGGGCCATGGACTGAATTGTGTTCAAGGGCGAACGCAGCTCATGGGAAGCCTGAAACATGAATTTTGTCTTGGTTGCGACGAGGTTTTTCAGATCCTCGTATACCAGAGCATGGGCGATAGCCAGAGATACCACATCCCCCAGGCTGGCGAGAAGGTTTATCATAGCAGGCGACAACCTTTGCCCCCGCTGCCCGAAGATGCATATGGCTCCCAAGGGCTTCTCCTCCAGAACGAGGGGCACGCAGATGAGGGATTCGAACTCCTCGTCAACGGAGGGAAAATCCCGCATGTATATATCCCGGACAATCACCGATTCCCGGGCCATCGAACCTTTCTTGTATATGTCTTCGACGATATCAAGAGCCTGGTCCGACCTGTCCTTGCCAAGGCCGACGATCGTACGGCCTATCATCTTTCCTGTCTTCGAGCTCAACAGCTTGATGGAGCATCCCTGCACGCCTGTGGCCTCCACGATCACCTTGGCCGCCGAATCGAGAATTTCCTGTAGCTCCAGGGTGCCCGCCGCCTGTTTGATGGCCTTGCAGAAGGCGTGGAACTGTCTGGCCTGCTCGCGACAGGTTCTGACCCGCGGGGAGTTTAGAAAAAACGCCCGGCTGACAGCGACTGCCACAAAGCTTCCCACGAGTACGACGATCACCCGCAGGAGAATTGATACACGATCCTCCAGCAATAATCCTGAAAGTACAAACAGGATCGTAATGCAGCCCGCGAGTATAATCGCCCACAGTACGTTATGAAGCTTGGGAGTTCGCGGCTCTCCGGTATGACCGTTCCCGAAAGGTATCTTTATTTCTTTCCCTCTCCCTCTTGCTCGTAGATGTCGATCACGCTTTTTTTCCAGAGCTTCACCTTTGACTTGTGAGCACCGCGGGATATGGCGTGGGCCGCCGTAGGGGAAGTGATGAGGATAAACACCAGACAGAGGATCGCCTTGATCCCCAGAGCGTTGAACCCTGTGTACACCAAGGCTCCAATCAGAAGAAATATCGTTCCGAAGGTAACGCATTTGGTTCCGGCTTGTAGACGGTTGTAAATGTCGGGAAACCGCAACAGACCCAGACAGCCAAAAAAGTTGAAGGCGATGCCGATCCCGAAACACACGATCCCTATGAGCTCATTCATCGAATCCCCTCCCTTCCAGATACTTGGCCAGGGCGATCGTACCGATAAAACTGAGCAAAGCCCAGGTGATGGCGATGTTCATGTAGAAATCCTTTCCCGTAACCACCGCCATCAAAGCGCAAAAACCCACCACCACGATGCCTAGAATATCGATCGCTACGGTCCTGTCGGGGGCCGTGGGTCCTCGGCCGATGCGATAGAGGCACATGAAACAGCATAGAAAGAGTACGGCGATATAGACCTGAAAAACCGTTTCCATGAATAGACTCCTCTTCCCTAGTCGAATATCTTTTCCAACAACGGTTCGAAGCGGGCTACGATCTGCTTGCTCGCTCCTTCCACGTCCGTGTTCTTGATGTTGATCCAGTGGATATACAGATAGCCGGAATCGGTAATGTCGACTGACAGCGTTCCCGGCGTCAGGGTAATGGAATTGGCCAGAGCCGTTCTTCCGGATTCACTCTTCAACCTGGTTTTCACTTTCACGATACCCGGACGAATGGGCATTTTGGGATGGATGACCCGATACACCACGTCGAAGTTGGCGATCAGCATGTAGAAGAACAGCACAGGCAGATAACAGAGCGCCCAGAAGTAGCGCACCGGGGCGAACAGCTTGTGAGGGTATTTTGTAAATACTTCAACAAAGAGGATGCTGGCGAGAATCGAAAAAACAATCCCGGCAATGAAAATCTGCCAGTCCATAGTCTGAGTTTGGAAGTTGTACGGCCAGGCCAGCAGATACCAGATGACCATGGAAACCAGGAATAGACCTATCCTTCTCATCGCAATAATTCCTCCCTACCGCAGTGCCAGTATCGCCTGGGCATACTCCACGCCGTTAGCCAGAGCTCCCACCGCCGGATCCAGGATCATCTCCCGGGCAGCGGGGATAAGCAGCAATCCCATCCCCGTACAAAAGACCGCCAATACGACCAGTGCGACCGACATCATGGCCGGGCATTCACGAATCGTCTTCAGGGCCGCGGGAAGATGCCCCAGAAAGGCGTAGCGCAGCACCTTAATAAAAGAGAGCAAGGTCACAAAGCTCACCAGGATAGTGATGGCCGCCAGCCAGGGGTATCCAGCTTGAAAGGCGGCGATGACGATGATCAGCTTGCTCCAAAAGCCGTTGAAAGGGGGCACTCCGGCGATCGACAGAGACGCGATCGTGCAAGTTGCCCTGGTTAATGGCATCTTTTCCAGCAGCCCGCCCATCTCCTTCAGCTGTCTGGTTCCGGTGCTGTACTCGATCGATCCGGATGCCAGAAACAGCAGAGATTTGAACACAGAGTGATTGGCCAGGTGAAAGATCCCACCCATTATAGCCAGCAGGGCGACGGACTTCTGGCCGCCGCTGGCCAGGATATATCCGCCCAGCCCGATACCCAGTACCACGTAGCCCATCTGGCTGATGCTGTGATAGGCGAGAAGTCGTTTGAAATCCCACTGACCCACGGCCAGGAACACTCCGATGACCATGGACAGGGCGCCCACTGTGATCAGCACCGCGCCGTATACCGGCGTGATCCCAATCACGTTGAACAGCACCCGGGTCAGGGCGTAGATCCCCAGCGCCTTGATCAGCACCCCGGAGAGCATGGCCGAAATCGGAGCGGGAGCCGAAGGGTGGGCATCGGGGAGCCAGGGGTGGAAGGGAACCAGGGCGGCCTTGATTCCGAATCCGACCGTGAAAAAAACCGCCGCCAGTGTAAGGATGGGCGTTCTGGGAGCGCTGCGGATCGCCTGGGATACAGCGGCCATGTTCAGATAGCCCGTCGCTCCATAGATAAAGGCGATCCCAAACAGAACCAGAGTAGAGCCGATTGAGGCCAGAACGAGGTACTTGAAGGCAGCCTCCAACTCCTCGTGTTCGCCCCCGAAGGCAACCAGGGCGTAGGAAGCCACCGAGGCTACCTCAAGGAAGACGAAAAGATTGAACATATCCCCGGTCATGGCTACGCCGTTCATACCGGCCACCATGAGCAGGAACAGGGAGTAGTACTTGTACTTGGCCGTGTAGCGCTCCATATACTGGCTGGAGAACAGGGTTGCTACGAAGCTGATCAGGCAGATGATCACCAGCATGAGGTTGCTGAAGCCATCCAGGACCCAGGTGATGCCGATCGGAGCGTTCCAGCCCCCGATGTTGTAGACCTCCCGAACCCGAAACAGCAGGATCGCACAGATGAGGATCGCCAGAGTGACCAGATTCCCGAGAATGTCCGCCAGAACGCGTACCTTTCTGGCGACCAGGGGGATAAAGAATGCTCCGCCCAGAGGAATGGCAACGAGCAGTGGAATAAGCAGCGTGTTCATCCCTTCAACCTCCTGATCTCCGAGATGTCAAAGGTCCCGTACTTCTCGTACAGACGGACACACAGGGCGATCGCCAGGGTCGTGACACCCAAGCCGATCACGATCGAAGTCACCACCAGGGCTTGGGGTAGGGGATCAACCGAACGTGCCAGGAACTCCAGAGGATTGGTGGTTCTGTCGACGATCGGCGCAGCCCCGTCTTTACGGTAACCCAGGAGGACGAGAAACAGGTTCACCGCATACTCCATGATGGTCAGACCGATCACGATCTTTACTATGTTCTTTTTGGTCAAGGCGCAATAGAGGCCGATGACAAATAGGGCAAAGCACAGGGCGTAAACCATTCCTACTCCTCCTCTTCCTCCTGGATCATTTTCTGACTCCCATCTTCAGTCAGGACGATCCTGAGTACGGCGAGTATGACAAATATGAGAAAAAGCGAAGCTGCTACCTTCAAGCCGATGGCGATGTTGCTGATCGGGATGATCCCCGAGCTCAGCAAGCTAAAATCCGCTCCGGGATACCGATTCTGAAGAAAGTTAGCAAAAAACAGTCCGCCAGATCCCAGGCCAAACAGGGCAACGACTAGGAACAATAGGGCCCCCGAGCTATCTAGGTGATGGGCGGCTCGCGAGCCCAGGCGACGCAGGGCGAACTCTTTGCCGTAAGCCAGGGTAAGCAGGATATAGGAACAGGCGATGATCACCCCGCCGGCAAAACCTCCTCCCGGAGCCAGGTGCCCGGTGATGATGATGTATATCCCGAACAGAAAGATGAAAACCTTCACCCACCGGGTCACGGTTTTCACGATTACTGTCATTCCCTTCATTTGTCTTTCCCCCGTTTCGACCAGGCTCTTCCTCGCAGCACGGCCAAAGCACCGAGAACGGCGGCAAACAATACGGTCGCCTCCCCGAGGGTGTCGTAGGCCCGGTAGTCGAGAAGAATCGAGGTTACGATGTTTGCCGATCCGGTCTCTTTCAAGCCGTCGGCGAGATATTTATTGGACGGAGCGGCTTCAACAGCGGCGATGATCGGTGAGCCGAACTCCTTGAGGCTGCCGAAAGCGTAGTATCCGAACAGGAAGACTCCGATCGTGAGCAGACACACTACCACCAGTGCGGCCCAGTGAATATGACCCTTGGTGGGAATCACATCTCTGCCGATGGTTGCCCGGATAAGAAAGATGAGCAGCACCACCTCCACTGCGATCTGCACGATGGCCAGGTCAGGAGCCCGCAGAAACAGGAAGGCGATGCTCATGCCGAAGCCGATCGCCCCGAGAGAGATCACCGAGGACAGCAGATTTTTCGTCTCTACCGCAATCAGCGCTCCTATGATCAAAAAAACCAGCAGAATCAACAGATACAGTTCTATTCCCATGATCAAACCTCACTTCAGCACTGTGAACAGCACGATCAGGACCAGGATTCCCGCCAGGCTCCAGGCCAGGTACCAGGACAGGAGCCCGTTGTGGATTCTTTTCAAGATGCCGGTTATCCCCAATCCCAAGCCGCCGATCCAGGAGTATGGGTCCAGATGCCCCTTGCCCTGAGCCGTGTAGGTGCCCTTCAGGATGGGCAGTTCCTTGATCGTGTCGTAGAAGTAGGTACCGATCGTTCTACCGGTCTTCTGTTCCAGCTTTTCTCCTCCGGTGAAGGGAGCAACCACCCGGGCGGATTTTCTGTATTTCCCCAGCAGGTAGATGATCAGACCGATCACCAGCCCCAGGATGATGAGTCCCGTGGCCCAGGTGGAGTTCCAGATCCCGGGTACCGCGGCTTGCACTCCCGTTCCGGGGAAGATAAAAGTATTAAGCGGGAAACGATAGTAGATCCCGAAAAGGAGACAGAGAAAGGAAAGCACGACCAGCGGTAGAGCCATCCCAAATCCTACTTCCTTCTTGACCAGCTCTGTTTTTTCCGTTTTTATTCCCAGAAAAACCGAATAAATGACCTTAATGAAGGAGGCTAGGGTGAGGGCACTTCCAAACATCGCTGCGACCAAGAAAATAAAGGATGCTTTCGTCCCAGTTTCGATCACTCCTTGATAGACAAGCCATTTGGATACAAAGCCATTGAAGGGCGGTACACCGGAAATCGCCATAGCCGCCACCAGACAGCTGATGAAGGTGATGGGCATTACCCTCGCGAGTCCGCCAAGTTCGCTCAATTCGGTGCTCCTAGCCCGTTTCTGCACAGCACCGCCACAGAGGAATAGACAACTTTTGTAAATTGAGTGATTCAACATGTGAAACAGTCCACCGGCAATACCGATAGGAGTCAGGGTGCCAATTCCCAGAACCATGTATCCCACCTGACTTATAGCGTGATAGGAAAGCAGACGCATTAGATCGTGCTGCACCATGGCTACCATGACCGCTGCTATTACGGTCACGGACCCTATAATCATGAGCACCAGACCCATGGCTTGGTTCAGCGTAAATATGTCGTTGACAATTCTGACCAACAGATAGATGCCGAGTAACTTGTCCACCGCGGCCGGCAACAAGGCCATGACCGGTGCCGGAGCAGCCTCACTTGCTGAGGGTATCCAGGAGTGAAAGGGCATTGCCCCAGCCTTTGTAATGGCTGCGATCATTATCAGCACAAAGGCAATCCCCGATAACCAGCCGTCAACCGGGAGATGGACGGTACTGATGGTGAAGCTCTTGCTTAATATCCAGGTCAACCCAATACCGAGCAGTAAACACCCATCCACGCCACCGAGCATAGCAAAAGTTTTTGTTGCTCCAGCCTTGCTCTCCGCTCCCCCTGTGGTGATTAAAAAATACAGTGAGGCGGTTACCACCTCCCAGAATATTAATAAGACTATGAAATGATCGGCCAGAAGAACTCCACTGGCGCCGCCCACGGCAAACAGGAAGAAAGCGTTGTATTCCCTCAGCCGATCGTTGCCTTTCATATAGACCAGAGAGTAAAGGGTGATGAAAAATCCAAATCCTGTGGCGAAGATCAGGATAAATGAAGAAAGGGGTGTTGGGACAAGGTCGAAGTTTAAGTTGAATCTGCCAATTTTCAGCAGCGGAAAGCGGAACTCCGGCATCTTCTGGATATAGATCCAAAGCGCCGCAGCGAACACCGCAGCAGTTGTTATCAGGGCGAGAATGCCCCGAAACCAGCGATCCCGTTTGGGAAGAATGAAGGTAAACAATCCTACTGCCAGGGGCAGCAAAACCGGAATTAGAAGCAGGTTCACGGACATCATTTCATCTCCTCCACAGGTTTAGAGCCAGGGAATCTCAAAAGTTCGCCCCAAAACCGCCAGTACGAAAGCGGCAATGGTAATGGGGGTCAGGTAAAACCAGAAGAACTTCACCGCCTGATCTATCCGGATTCTAGGATTGGTGTTTTTGATCACGATGATAAGCACCAGTATCGCTACGTATTTCAGGATCGCCCACAATATCCCCCAACCAACCAGGTGAATTCCGCCCAGGAACACGGTTATGAGAAACACGGGCAGGGTGAAGAGCATCATCGCCTGGGTGAGCTTGAATACTCCTAGGGAGACCCCGGAGTATTCGATGTACGGACCGCTCATGATTTCGGTTTCCGCTTCGGCTATATCAAAGGGCGTAAAGCCTAACTTGGCCTGTACGCAGAGCAGGGCTACAACCCCGGCGAGGACTCCGGAAACGCTGTCAAACACGTGATTCTCCGCGATCTCCACCAGACGGATGCTGAAGTTGCTCTTCAGAATCACCGTTGCCAGACAGATGAGAAAGGGCAGCTCGTAGGAGAGGATGAGCTTCATCTCCCGGCTGGCACCCGTGCTGGCCAAGGGATTCCCGGACGCCATTCCTCCCATCATGATAGCCAGAGAGGGTACCACCAGGAGATAGACCACAACAATCAGATCACCGACAAATGAGATCTGATTCAGATTGGCCAGCCAAAGGATGGTGGACACCAGGGTCACTGCTCCCAGTCCGAAGATCGGTGCGGCCAGGAACAGGCCCCGTGCGCCGCTGGAGGGGATCAGGGTCTCCTTGCCCAGCAGCTTGACAAAGTCGTAAAACGGTTGAAACAGAGGCGGGCCGACCCTCCACTGGACCCGGGCGGTGACTTTGCGATCAACCCAGCTGGAAAGAAGCCCCACGACGCTGGTAAACAAGAAGCCGGGAAAAACGATAAAGGCTAAAATGTACCATCCTATTTCCACGTTTCGCTCTCCTCTTTCTGTAGCTATTGCAGCCCGAAGGCGGCAATGGACTCTGACCCTGGTTTGTCGGTAGAGCTGTATTCCCGCCCGCGCAACGCATCGATGATTTCCTGTTCCAGAGCTCCCAGAGTTTTTTCGATCGTATCTGAAATGCCGGATCCCAGCTCGATTTGCTCGGGCTGTACACCCAGGAGGAATACGGTGCACCCCGTCTCCTCGACCAGAAAATCGAGGAACAGGCCCGCGGACACATCATGGGTCGACAGCCCGGCATGTACTATCCGGCTGGGATCCACGATGCGGGCGTCTCCGGGATCAAGGTTCAGATGCACCGCATCGACCAGCAGGACCGTATCCGGCCGTTCTCTGATGATCGGTCCGAGGTGATTCTCCAAAGCATTTCCGGCATTTATACAGGGCACGTCCACCTTGTCCTGCAACTGCTCCACGAAGGCCGGCCCTAAGCCGTCGTCGCCTCGCAGTGTATTTCCAACCCCGACGATCACGACTTTTCCCTTGAGAATTTTCTGAAAGACGTTGACCTCGATCATAAGCCCGTTACGTCCCCTTTTCCTCCGCGACCGGTGCCGGTGCCGTGGTCAGGCTGGTCTCCCTGCGGCAGCGGGCACAGAGAATCTTGATGCGATCCGCCCGACTGTAATCCTTGGAAGCGGAGATTATACCCTCATCCACCACCCCCAGACTTTTCAAACGGGATTGATACAGGGTGGGATTGGAGAAGGATAGCTCTCCGATCTTCTCGGCGATCCACTTCAGATGATCCTTGCAGGCGATCGCGGAACCGCAGATCTCGCACAGTTGCAGCTCCTTCTCGATGGTTTCAAAGGCCTCGGCCCTGTTGAAGAAGGCCAGCTCCCAGTCGTTGGAGAGCTTGATCCCCTCGTGGTCGGCGATGCAGGCATCCTGGCAACAGCCGCAGAAGATGCAGGTGTCGGTGTAGTGGATCATCACCCGTTTCGGGATATCACCGCTCGTTTTGTCCTCATGGGCGATGGCTTCCGCCGGGCAGATCTCCTCGCAGGCCAGGCAGCCCAGACATCTATCGGGGTCGTACTTCGGCTGGCCGCGAAAGCTCGGGTATGGCTGGTGCGGCTTGAAGGGGAACTTCGAGGTGTAGGGTCTGTGCGATAGGGATTTAATCGCTTCCAGCAGCTCTCTTACCTTCGGCAGTTTCATGATATTCCCATCTCCCTCTTGATCTTTGCGGTCTTGGCTTGGGACAGAGTGATCAGATCCTTCCCCGTATAGATCCTGTCCCCTTCCGTAGTGCACACGGTCATTCTCTCTGTACAGCAGTAGCAGGGATCGATAGCCGCCAGGATGATGGCCGCATCGGCTATGGAGGAGCCGGGCACGGTAGCCTTGCAGGTCGGCAGGTTCATATAGCTGGGGGCGCGCACCTTGTGCCGGACTGGACGGTTGCTGCCGTCGCTGCGCACGTAATGGAAGGTTTCTCCCCTGGGAGCTTCGTGGGCACCGATCCCCTCACCGGGGGGGATACTCTTAATCTTCATATCGATCTCACCGGAAGGGATCTTCTGCAGACAGCTCTTCATGATCTTGATCGACTCGTAGATCTCCAACAACCTGACAACAGCCTTGCCCCAGACATCCCCGCTGTCGGTCACGATCATGTCCCAATCTACTTTGTCGTAGGCCTCATATGGGGCATTCTTTCGCACATCCCGATCCACACCCGAAGCTCGGGAGGTGGGTCCCAGGGCACAGTAGTTGATGGCCTCTTCCTTGCTCAGGATCCCGATCCCCTTGAGGCGGGCATGGAGCACCGGATCGTCTAGGATCGCCTTTTTCAGCCGATCGATCGTAGGGATAATGGAGTCTATCTTTTTCAAGGCCACCGGGATGTCGTCAGGGTTGATATCCCGGCGCACCCCGCCGGGCTTGAACATGGCGTAGTTGTTGCGATTCCCGGAGAGGATTTCCATCACGTCGAGGATCTCCTCCCGGAGTCTCCACATCCACATGTAGACCGTGTTGTATCCCAGGAAATGGCCGGCCAGACCGTACCAGAGCAGGTGGGAGTGAATGCGCTCCCCCTCGGCTATGATGGTGCGGATATATTGCGCCCGTTCAGGCACTTCCACGGGGATGATATCCTCAACCGCCCGGGTATAGGCAACGGGATGGCTGGTGGAGCAGATCCCGCAGATCCTCTCGATCACGAAGGTGGCCTGCTCGAAGTTCCTTCTCTCCGAAAGCTTCTCGATACCCCGATGGTTGTAGCCCACGTCCACCTCGACATCCACCACGGTTTCCCCCTCCACGGTCAACATGAAGTGTTCCGGCTCCTCCTGCAGGGGATGAAACGGTCCGATAGATATTACTGATTTCTGCATCACACACCTCGATCCCGTACGGCTTTTTTGTCCCACTCCTTGTAGTCCCGTCGCAGGGGATAGACTCCTTCGGGCCATTCTTCGGCCAATAGCAGCCTGCGCAGGTTCGGGTGCCCGGGAAAATCGATCCCTAGCAACTCGTGTATTTCCCGCTCTATCCAGTTGGCCCCCTTGATGACATTCGCCAATGAATCCACCCGTGGATTGCTCTTATCCAGTTTCACTCTAATTGAGATGAGGAGATTCATGGTTTCGATCGAAAAGTGGTAGAGGATCTCCAGGTGTGTTCTGGCATCGATCCCGGAGGCGATGTGGAAGCGGGCTCCTAAATCTCTGAAGATGTAGGTGGCGGCCGCAACTAGGGCATCCGGTTTGACCTCGATATACACCCTTTTGGGGGATTTGTCGAAGAAATCCAGGATATCCTCGCGAAACTTGTCCTGCAGATCGTGAAGTACAGCGTCTCTGGTCATAGGGTCCCCTTCAATTTCGTGATCAGCTTGACCACGCCGGCGATGATGGCTTCAGGCTTGGGCGGACAGCCGGGGATGTACACATCCACGGGGATGTACTTGTCAAGCGGCAGCGGACAGTTGTAGCTGTGAACGAACATCCCCCTGGACATGGAACATTCCCCGATGGCAACCACGACACAGGGTTTCGGCACCTGTTCCTCGTAGATGTTTTTCACCCGCACCATCGATTTGCGATTGCAGGAGCCGGTCACCAGAAGGACATCGGCATGGCGGATGCTGCCCGCCAGCTTCATGCCGAACCTCTCTATATCGAAGCGAGGAGTCAGGCAATCCAGAATCTCGATATCGCAGTTGTTACAGCTGCCGGTTGCCAGGTGGAATACCCACGGAGACTTCAGCAGTGCTTTCAAGGTAACGCTCATTTCTTCTCCCCCTCAGGCTTTCTCCCGCGTCCAGTGGGTGGAACGGACGATCAGATTATCCCCGACCAGGAAGGTGTTCTCCCCCAGCAGATCCGAGGCCACTTTCAAGCCCAGGGCGCCGTGGCTGCAGGTTTTAATGCATAGGGGTTCCCCCTTCTGCTCCATTCTGTCGAGGCAGAAATCGCAGGCGTGGATCAGGAACGGAACATGTTCCGGATAGATGGTCCCGTAGGGACAGGCGTGAGAGCAGGACCTGCAGCTGATGCAGCGCATGTTGTGCCGCATGAGCACCTTGTTCTTCTCCTTCTGCTGCTCCAGGGCATCTACCGGGCAGGCGTTTACGCAGTGGGGCTCTTCGCACTTGCGGCATACCAGGGCATAGGTCGCCAGCTCGACCACGGAAACGATTCCATTGTTGTCGGGGTGATAGAAGTAACTGCACTGGATGTCGCAATCCTTGCATTCTCCGGAAGCGCAGACATCCAGATCGACGAATAAGCGGATATCGTTTCCCTTTGCCGGCTCTACGTTCAACCTTCCGTGGTGGATCTGTTCGGCACTATTCGGCATGTCGTCCTCCTGTCGGCTTCGACATTTGTTCAATCCCAAATATTGGGGTTATCACTGATCTTGTCATAACGAAAAACCGGTCCGTCCTTGCAGGTGTAGTAGGTCCCGAGTCGACAGTGACCGCACTTGCCAAACCCGCAACTCATGTTCTTTTCCATGGACAGGTAGAGGTTGGTCTTCTTGAACCCCAGATCCAACAGCTTCATCGTGGCGAACTTCATCATGATCGGCGGGCCGCAAACCACGGCGATCCCGGTACGGGGATCCATCTTCAAGCCGTCCAGAATCGTGGTCACCACACCGACTTTGCCCTGCCAATCGCCATCCCCCTGGTCTACGGTAAGCTCCATATCCAGGTCATCCCGCTTCGCCCATCCCTCTATCTGTTTGCGATAGAGAAAATCCTTCGGCGTCCGGCACCCGCCCCTGAACAACAGCTTTTTGAACTCTCCGGATCTGCGAAACAGCTCGTACATCAGGCTCCTCAACGGAGCGAAGCCGCAGCCGCCGCCTACTACCAGCAGCTCCTTGCCGACGAACTCATCCAACGGATATCCGCTGCCGAAGGGTCCGCGCAACCCGACTGTCTCGCCGGCCTTCAAGGTATGAATTCTTTCGGTGACTTTGCCGACCCGCATCACGCTAACTTCCAGCACATCCTTCACCGTTGGCTCCGATGATGGGGTGAAGGGCGCTTCGCCTGCACCGGGGACGGTAAGCTCTATGAACTGTCCCGTATCGAAGCTGATACTCTCCTCCGGTTTCAACTTCAGCGTTTTGATGGTTGGTGTTTCTTGGATGGTTTCGAGAACTTCGGTCCGGATCGGTCTGTATGGATTGTTACTTGCGTACATTTTCCACGTTCCTCTTTAAAACATTCCTGATATCGATCTTGCCCGGGCAGGCTAGGATGCAGCGGCCGCAACCGGTACAGGCGTACAGATCGTTCACTTTGGGAAAGTAGTCGAATTTCTTTTCGAAGCGGTTGCGCAGACGCATCCACAGTTGGGGACGGGGATTGGCACCGCCGGCCACTTTGGCGAAATCCTTTATGAGACAGGAATCCCAGAGGCGGTATCGTACCAAATCACGATCCCCGAGCTGATCATAGAGCAGGAAGCAGTGACAGGTAGGACAGATGGTATTGCAGGCGCCGCATTCCACGCAGGTCTCGGCTTCCTCTTTCCATAACGGATTTTCATAGTTCTTCTGGATCGCACCGGCCAGCCGGTCCTGCGCCGGAACGCCGTTGGAGCGGATATTGTTCCGCACCTGCTCCGCCACCTCAGCTCTCTGCTTGTCCCTCTTTTTAAGTTGATCCTTGCCGGGCTCCTGGAAATAGCCGGAATGTTTTTCCAACAAACGGGTTCCTTTATCTGAACCGGCCTCCGCGATATAGGATCCACCGATATCGGACAGGTTGACATCGAAGTTCTCCTTCGGGTAGGGATCAACCTGGAGGGAGAGGCAAAAACAAACCTCCAAAGCGGAGGTACAGTCTGCAGAGATGATTAGATTCTCCTCCCGCGCCGTTTTGTAGAAGGGATCCAGATAGTCATCCCCCATGAATACCGCATCCAAAACCTTGAAGCCCTTCAGGTCACAGGCTTTTGCACCGACGATGCACAGGGGTTTGGCCTGCTTTCGTGGAGCAGTGTCCTGGTAGTTTTCCGCCACTTTCTGCTTCGCCTGGAAGAAGAAGGTCTTCAACGGTTCGAAGGCTCGCACTTCTCCGACGACAAAATCGTTTAAAGTTGAGCCGGGATTCGCCCCTGCCCCCTGGTTTACTTGAGGTTTCAGGACTGACAGAGGCTCATAGAAACGGGTTTCTCCCTTTCGGATCGGCACAAGGACGGAGTACTGCTCCTGCAGCTCATTCAGAAGGCTCAGGAGGTTGGCTTGGGCAATGAGTTTAGGGTCCATGACTGCAACGTGCCTCTCTTCGGCTTTTTGGGATAAAGAAACAGGACGTGTCCGTACCTTGTTGAGGGCAACAATCCAGGTTGGGGCGAGTTGTTTGGATACTTTTGTAGATTGATCAGGAGATGATCTGGCAGGTCATCGGTCAGCCGGTACGGTCTGGCGCTGCTCCACTCGGCTGTAAAAACAGAAAGGTGTAAACTCTGGCTGCAAGAAACCCCGCTGCTGGCTGATTCCGTGGTCGCGTTCGGCACTGCAAACCCCTCTTGTCGGAATCAAACGCCGCTGCTTCAGAAGTCTTGCTCAAATATTAACGCTGCAGCGATTCTAACTTATGTCACGTCAGAAGTCAAGAAAAAATTCACGATTTTTCTACAAATATGTAAATTTTTTAAAAATTTCGCGCTTTTTTTCACGATATTTACCACCGTTCCTTTACCAGGTATATTCCTGGGATGCTCAACAACGTCACCGCTCCCTTCACGATGAGGTTGGCGGCAACGATAGACCAGACCGTAGCGACCGGCAGTGCTCCTCCGAAGGCGGCCCAACAGAAGATCAGACTGTCCAGGGGAACACTCACCGCATTGCTGACCAGGACCCGGGCCCACTGATGGCGTCGGGTGATGCGGGTTACCCAGAGGTGATACACCTCCGTATCCACCAACTCCGCGGCAATCTCGGCGGCGATGCTGGCGGTCACAATCCGCCACACAGGTCCCAGCACGCTGGAAAACTCGCGGGCCAAGCCCCAGGACGGGTCCCCCGGCAGCCATGCTGAGAAGGCAAAAAAAGCGGCCATGAACAGGTTGATACCACCGGCCAGGACGATCACCAAACGGGCCGCCCGCTTACCCAGCCGCTTGTGGACCAGATCCCTAAGGGTGAAGGTAATCGGATAGATGAAGGTACCCGCATCGATGGACAGCCCGAACAGAAACGCGATCTTCAGGCTGGCCACATCCGAGATGATCTGAGCGGCGATATAGAGGGAAACGAGAACGATACCGGCGACGGGAAGTGCCGCCTGACGGATTTGCGAGGATCCGCAGTCGTCCATCAGAGCTTTCGGGAGAAGAAGCGGCGGAACAAGCCGCTGATTCCCCGACTGCTGATCGGGAGCTTCTCCTCTGTGAAGGCGTCGATGTCCTCCTCCCGCCCGCCGACCAATATGACATCGTCTCCCTGCAGGCGATACTCCGGGGCGTAGAAGAAGTACTCTTCCCCATCGACTTTACGATAGGCGATCACGTTCAGGTTGTACTGCCGCCGCATATCCACCTCTACCAGGCTCCTGCCGTAGAACTTCTCCGGAACCTTGACCTCCGCGATCACCAGCTCTCTGGAGATGGGCAGATAGCTGAAGATCTGAGAGGAGATCAAAAACGGCGCGATCCGCTTGGCCGCCTCCTGATTGGGAAACACCACCTTGGTCGCCCCCACCAGATCGAGGATCTCACCATGCTCGCTACTTTCCGCACGGGCGATGATTTCCTTCACACCCAGCTTCTTCAGGTAGTTGGTCACCAGGATCGAAGCCTCAATCCGGTCCCCCAGGTCCACGACCGCTGCATCTATATTGGGGGGAACCAGCTTGCGAATGATCTCTTCATTTAGCACGTCCGCAATGTAGGCCGAAGCAACCTTGTCCTTGTACAGCTCGATCACATCCCTATCCTTGTCGATGATGATCATCTCCGCGTCCGTAGCCAGGAACTCCTCCAACAGACGGCGCCCGAAACGACTCAAACCGATGATGACAAACTGCTTCATTATCCGATCAGAACCTCCCCTTGTGGATAGTCCAGCACGTGGACAGGATACGGTCTTGCGGGCGGAATGGCCAGGGCCAACAGCCCGATCCGCCCCATAAACATGGTCACGACGAGCACGAGTTTACCGACCGCCGTCAAGGTTGGTGTGGCCCCCAAGGACAATCCCACCGTCCCAAAGGCGGAGAAGGCTTCGAACACGAGGGGAAACACGTCGATTCCATGCCCGGCCGCCCACAATTCGCTGATCGTAAGTGCCAGAAAGCTGCCAAACAGAAGGAGCAGTGCTTTGAGCACGAACATCGTGGCCAGAAATATCCTGGAACCGGCGATCTTTCTCTTGAATACTGTCACCTCCCCCCGCGAATCCGGCCCCTGAAAGAGCATGAGCAGGACGATGAAGAAGGTATTTACCTTGATCCCCCCGGCAATGGAACCGGAACCACCACCGACAAACATGAGCAACATGGTGATGGTCTTGGAGGGCGTGGAAAGGTGAGTCTGGGGTATGGTGTTGAAGCCGGCCGTGCGGGGGGTGACGGCCTGAAACAGTGCAGCCAGGATCTTATGTCCCGGTTTCAGATAGGACATGCTGCGCCCCGCTTCGAAGGTCAGGTAAATGCCTGCTGCAAATACCAGCAGAATCCCGGACATCAGGAAAACGATCTTGCTGTGCAGGCTCAGACGTCTCTTTTTAACAACCACAGTGGCGGCCAGGTCCTGCAGCACGACGAATCCCAGGCCTCCGAACACCACCAGAACCATAATGGTCAGGCTCACTGCGGCGTTTGTGGTGTAGCCCTCGAGATTGTTGGAGAACAGCGAGAATCCGGCGTTGCAGAAAGCGGAGACTGCATGGAACAAACTGACAAACAGCCTCGTTTCCGGCACCGAGGTCCGGAAGGCCCGGAAAAGGATCAATGTACCGATCAATTCGAAACTTAGGGTGACCGCGACGATTCGGCGGACAATGGCCATGGTGCTCAGACCCGTTGATTCCAGATAGTAGCCCCGGATGATCCTGTGTCGTATCAGGGATATCCGACCCCGAGGTCGGGCCAAATAGATCGTACTGAAGGTGATGATCCCCAGTCCCCCTGTCTGGATCAAAACAAGAATTATGATCTGCCCTACGGTGCTGTATGTTGGCGTATCAACGGTAATCAGTCCGGTTACACAGACGGCGGAGGTTGCTGTGAACAGGGCGTCAACAAGGTGAAGTCGTTCAGAGCCCCCCCAGGAAAAGGGAAGGTAGAGGACAACGGTTCCAAAGGCTATAGTTGTTAAGAAGTAGGAGAAGAGAAACAATTTCTCAGACTGCAGAACCCGCCTCAAAGATTTGTTCCCTCCTGTGCTGATACATTACTATTCAAAAGGACAAAAAAATACCTGGCAACGACCTACTCTCCCACCCACAGACGGGGCAGTACCATCGGCGCTGGAGGGCTTAACTTCCGTGTTCGGGATGGGAACGGGTGTTTCCCCTCCGCTATAGTCACCAGGTAATTATTATCAGATTTTTAAAGAAGGGTGAACAAAAGATATGGTCAAGCCTCACGGGAAATTAGTACTGGTCGGCTAAACATGTTACCATGCGTACACCTCCAGCCTATCGACCCGATCATCTCTCGGGTCCCTTCAGGG
>CP070696.1:3759620-3789104 GCA_020353535.1 Spirochaetaceae bacterium
CGGCCAGATAGCCGTAGCGCTGGGCTAGCTCCGGGGAGCTCTGTCGCACCTTGTCCAGATACCCTGAGGCTCGTGCCGCTTCGCCCTTGCGGCTGTGGTACACGGCCAGAAAGACGTTGAGCAGAGCCGAATCGGGATTGCGCTGTAAGCCGGCCCGAGCGATCTCGGCCGCTGCTTCCAGTTCCCCCCGCAGCAGCTTCAGATTGGCCAGGTTGAGATAGGCCGCCGTGAAATCGGGATCGTCGGCCAGGCAACGGGACAACGCCGCCTCGGCTTCCGGATCCTTGCCGAAACGAGCGTGCAGCACCCCGATCTGGTTGCGAACACGTACCGCCGTGATTCCCCGCTGGCCGCTCAGCCGTTCCTCCAGGAGTTTCAGGCTCTCGCCGTACAGGGTCTCCTCCACAGCGGATATGGAGCGGGAAAAAAAGGTGCCCACCTCCTGCTCGGGAGGCTCGAAAACGCTCAGGTCGGTAGCCGGAAGGGGCAGGGGCGGATAGCGATCCCGCTGTTCCCGCACGGGAAGGAACTCGATCTTCCCGCGGTGTCTGCGGATCAGTTCCGAGGCGCTCCCCCAGGCGGGGAGGAATCCCTCCTTCAGAATCGTGGTCTCCACGGGCAGCCAAACCGTGCCCTGGTGGGCGAGTGCTTCCAGGTTTCTATGGGTGAACAGCCATAGGTTCTCCTTTGGCTCTCCGGTGTCGAAGGCAAGAAACACATGACCCGGAGAGGTCATGATGGCGGTGGCGATGCCCACCGACTCGAGCAGGGAAGCGAGCAGCGCCGAGGTGTCATCACAGTCCCCCGAGCGGATGAGAAGGGTCGTGCGGGGAAAACGCACCGTGTCTACGACAGCGGCTTTGCCCAGAACCCGGGAGATGGGGGAATCCGGATCCTCGATGTAGGCGATTCCGTAGCTGCCTAGGGCGTCACACACGCGCATGCCCCGGAACAGACGGCTGGACAGGCGATACTGCTTCTCCAACTCCCCGATGTCGGATACCCTGTGGGCGAAGGTGCTGACGATCTCCTCATTGGGCATGATGAAGGAGGCCAGCTTGGCAGAATCGTCCCACACCAGAGCCGTTTTCCTGTACAGCATCAGAGCTTCGACTTTCGAGCTCTTCTGCATCCCGCGGGAGCTCTGATAGCTGACCTCGATCTTAGCCTGTACGGGCAGATCCTCCTGCAGGTTGAACACAGACGTATTGAACAGCACCCTAAGATCCAGGGTCGCCTTGCCCTTGGCCGGCAAACTCGCGATTGGAGTTGATTCCGTGGGGAAGTCCATGTACCCCTCGATGAACAGGCTGGCCTTCAGCTCCCGCACCTCCTCGTCCAGGATGTTGTGAACCGCTACCGTACCCACCGGATGGGTGCGGTAGCGCTGCATCAGCGATGGAAACAGGTCCTCGATCCGGGCTGCGGTGATGGTGATGCGTCTCTGACTCTCGTCGAAGAGTATCTTGAGCTCCCGCCGTTTCCTCTGGATCTCCCGGTTCTCCGGATCAGCCTTGAGGATCTGTTCGTACAGCTGCATTGTCTGGGTGTAAGGCAGGCGAGCCGATTCCGGTCCCAGGGAATCGAGAACGGAGCGGGTTTGCTCTTCGAGTTCCGCGGCTCGGACCAACAGGCGGGCCAGTTCGATCTCCTCCAGTTTTTCTTGTGCTTCTTCGGAGGAGGGATCGATCTCCAGTATTTTTTCCCACATGCTGCGGGCCATCTCCATGGTTCCGATGCGCTCGTAGGCTTCGGCCTTGGTCCTGAGCGCAGCCACATCATCGGGATTTCGGAACAGGCGCTGATTCGAGCGGATCAGCAGCTCTTCGGTTTCGTTTCGGATTCCCAGGGCTTCACTGTAGGCGGAATCCAGCAGCTTGATGATCCGCCTGCCCTGAACGTCGCTTAGATAGATCAAACCGGTGTTCGGATCCGGCGCTACCCAGGCGTGATTTAGGGAGGCAAACTCGTCAGGTCCAAGCAGCCGGTTGGTGCGCCACAGGGGAACGCCGTTGCGGTGAAATCGGTACAGCCACCCTTGAGCGAAGAAGAGAAAACTTCCGTCCGGATAAACCGTCATCTGGGTGGGGACCGGTTTGTCCGGATCGAGGGGAATGACGGAATCCACCAGCTGACCCTCCGGGGTGTAGATCCGTATCCTGCGCTCGGCCACCGAGTAGACCCAGATGTTGCCATCGGGTCCGCTGCTGAGCGCACTGTAGTACAGATTCGGTTGGGTGAGGAACTCGAGTTTCTCGGGTCTTCTGCCCTTGAGCTGAAGGGTCTGCTGCTGCCCGGCGTGGGCCGCCAGAGCGCTTCCATCCGGAAGAGCGGCGAAGGATCCCATGTATTCGCTTCCGATCTTCCAGCTCTGGGGCTGCAGCCCATTTCCGAACCACTTGATGACCTTGCCGCTCGACAGGTTCTTGAAGAAGGGGGTACCCGCCGGGGTGACGGCTACGACATTGGCGTAGCCGTATTCCCCGTTGTCGTACAATTCTCTCCCCGGCTGATCGATTACCCGGAACCAGCGGTCCATCTCCAGACAGACTGTAGAGGTGCCGACCAGGATGTGGGAATTCGTTTTGACCGCCGCCGACCAGGGGGCCAGCATGCCGGTCATACCGAACAGGGACTGAGAGGTCAGATCGAGTGGGATCTCGTCGACATACAGAGGAGCCCCGCTCATCTGGTCTGCCAGGTAGCCGTGGAAGGCACTCCATTGGTAGAAGATGGTATTGGCCAGATGGATTGCGTTCTGGGTCGTGATCTCCCCGAGGGCGGGCACCATCTCGCCTTCGCTGCCGTCTCGGTTGCGGGTGATCTGCGCGCTGACGCTGCTGTCGCCACCAGAAAAACGGGCGGATACGAGCACGGAGTACTCGGCCTGCCGGCCCCTTTGGTTGTAATCGACGTCGATGTACAGGCCGTACAGATCATTTGCCCGGGTCACGGACCACTGAATCACTTTGTCGATTAGGGCACGGTTCTCCGGAGTGTCCGGATACACTTGCGGCTTCAGGATCGAGACGCTTTCCCGCTGCCCGGATGCCTGTTGGGTGAATCCGGGCCGGCCGACAATTACTCCCCCCGCCACAAGAATGATCAGGGCCAGAAAGGTCCGGCCCGAAGTGTTCATGCACCGCCTCCCAGGCCGACCGACTGGATGCACACCGCCAGTACCTCCACGGCGGTACGGATCTGCTCAAGGGAGGGCAGGGTGGGGGCGATGCGGATGTTGCTGTCCTGCGGATCCTTGCCATAGGGCCAGGTGGCTCCGGCTTTCGTGAATTTCACTCCCAGCTCCCCGGCCAGGGCGATCACCGCCGCGGCCTTTCCCGGTTGGGTCTCCAGGCTGACGAAGTACCCTCCCTGTGGTCGGGTCCAGCCGGCCAGCCCTTTGCCGCCCAGCTCCCGCTCCAGGATCTCCTGAACAGCTTGGAATTTCGGAGCGATGATCCGGGCGTGTTTGTCCATGTGATCCAAAATCCCCTGCATATCGCCAAAGTATAGCACGTGGCGAAGCATATTAATCTTGTCCGGCCCGATCGTCTGAAAGAACAGCCGGCTCCGCAGCCACTCCATATTCCCGGCACTGCCGCCCATCAACGCGATTCCCGCTCCGGGAAAGGACACCTTGGAAGTGGAACCGAAGATCAGCACTCTTTCTGCATTTCCCGCCTGTTTACAGGCTTCCAGGATATTCTTGAGGCGAGCCGGACCCCCGCCGAGGTGGTGCACCGTGTAGGCGTTGTCCCAGAGAATGCGAAAATCCGCCGCCGCGGTTTTCATGGATGCCAGGCGTTCCACCGTATCGTCGGAATACACGGCCCCGGTGGGATTGCTATACTTGGGCACGCACCACATGCCCCTGATCGCCGGATCCTGCCGCACCAGAGCTTCCACCTCATCCATGGGCGGCCCGCTGTCGGTGAGGGCAACCG
Organism: Spirochaetaceae bacterium; assembly: GCA_020353535.1. GTDB lineage: Bacteria > Spirochaetota > Spirochaetia > SZUA-6 > DRHE01 > JAFGQJ01. The sequence continues at coordinate 3,763,565 of CP070696.1, forward strand.
GGATCATCTCGATTCCGAAATACTCGCAAATGGCGAAATGGCGGTCATAGCCGGGTACCGGGCAGAGAAACTTACTCTTTTGGCCGTACCAGGGCTTTCCTCCCCCGGAGGTCCCGTGGGTCATGCATTGGGCAACGGTATCGTACATGAGGTTGAGACTGGCATTGCCGCCGATGATCACCTCCTCGGTAGCGACTTCCAGGAATTCGGCGAAAAGCTTCTTGGCTTCGGGGAAACCGTCCAATCCGCCGTAGTTGCGGACATCCAAACCGGAGGGAGTGCGGTAGTTGTGCTCGTCCACTACGGTCAGCATGTCGCTGCAGATGTCCAGCTGCTCCGTACCGGGTTTACCCCGGGTCATATCCAGGGATAGTTTCTGCCTTTTGAATCCTTCGATACGCTCGTCGAGTTGTTGTTTGCTTGCCACGATCGATTCCTCCTTCCCACCCTCGTGGGTCTCTCCTACTGCGGATCAAACAGACAATACGGGAAAGGGGAGCCGTCGTCAAGTTTTACAGCCAGGGCAGGGTGTCGAGATCTACATTCCCTCCGGACAGGATGATTCCGATGCGCCTGCCTCTTGTCTGAAAGTCCCCTTCCAGGACGGCGGCGAAGGGCACGGCTGCGGAAGGTTCGACCAGGATCTTCATCCGCTCCCAGATGTGGCGCATCGCCGCTACGATGGACTGCTCCTCCACAGTCACGATCCGCTCTACATAGCGGCGGATGATGGGAAAAGTCCGTGTACCCAGGGAGGTGCGCAGACCATCGGCTATGGTTTGGGGATTTTCCGAGGGGTAGATGCGTCCGTCCCGGATCGAGCGGAAGGCATCATCGGCGCCCTTCGGTTCCGCGGCGAAGACCCGGATTTTGGGATCAAGATGGGCGCAAGAGAGGGCCGTGCCGCTCAGCAGTCCGCCGCCTCCCACGGGGGCCATGACGATCTGAAGGCCGGGCACCTGATCCAGGAGCTCCAGGGCGCAGGTTCCCTGTCCGGCAATGATCCTTAGGTTGTCGTAGGGGTGAATGAAGGTAGCTCCGGTCTCGGCCACCACCTTCTCCAGGGTCTGCTCCCGATCCCTCTGGGTTGGCGGGCAGAAGACGATGCGGGCCCCGTAATCCCGTACGGCAGCCACCTTGACCTTGGGAGAGTTCTCCGGCATGACGATGTGGGCCGGGATACCCCGCAGGCGTGCCGCCAGAGCCAGAGCCTGGGCATGATTACCCGAGGAGTGGGTGGCAACCCCGCCGGCGACTTCATTTTCGGAAAGGGAGAAGACCGTGTTGGCTGCGCCCCGGAACTTGAAAGCCCCCACCTTCTGCAGGTTCTCGCACTTGAAGAACAGCTCGGATCCGGTCATTTTGTTCAAGCTGGAACAGGTCAGAACGGGCGTGCGGTGGGCGTAGGGGCGAATCCGCTCGGCAGCGGTCCGGATGGCCTGCAGATCGGGGGCCTCGAAGTTTTTGGGATCAGTCATGAGGGATCTTAGTGTACACGGAGTCGGTCTGCATGACAATGCAGCAGCCGGTGTCTATTTGACCGTGTCGGTAATGTTAAGTAAATTTACAACCGGAATTACTGCTATGTCTGGCAATCGAGTTGTGCTTGAGTCCATTGTGCGCTGTCCCAGTTGTGGATTCAAAAAAAAAGAGAGGATGCCTGTGAATTCTTGTCTGGTCTCGTATACCTGTGAACACTGCGGAGTGATCCTGCAGCCAGAGCAGGGAGATTGTTGCATTTTCTGTTCTTTCGGCAGTCAATCCTGTCCGCCGATGCAGGGCCTGAGAGAGTAGTAGACAATGCAGCTTCATCTGGACATACCCGTGGTCATCCCAAAGAACGAAGATTGTGCCCACTGCCGCCTGCGACTGCAGGAAATGGCGGCCCGGCTCAAGGGAATAGATTCGGCAGAGCTCTCCGATCTGGATCGTGTATTGAGGGTGCGCTTCGATCCCAACCTGACCAGTGCCTCTGCCATCGAGGAGGAGGTGAGGAGCCTGGGCATCGAGCTGGAGGCGAACTTTGCCCACGACAGGTTGCATCTTGAGGGTCTTGACTGCGCGGACTGCGCCTCCACAATCGAAAAGATGCTCTCCCGCAAGGACGGGATTCTGTGGGCAGCCGTCAATTTCCCCGCAGCTACCATGGAGGTGGAGTACGATCCCCGGCGTATCGACGTGAACAGCATCAGCAGGGAAATTGAGCACCTGGGGTACACGGCTGCCAGCCCCACGCCGGATCACCGCCACTCGGAAGTCTTCTACATCCCCGAGATGGACTGTGACGAGGAGATCGCTCTGATCCGCAAGAAGCTGAGCAGTCTGGAGGGAGTGCTGGATCTGGAGTTCAACCTCGTCTCCCAGAAGCTGACCGTGTTTCACAAAACCTCTTCGGCCCGTATCGAAGCCGCCCTGCGGGAGATCAAGATGACTCCCCGCAGGGAGAAGGTTGAGCCGGAGCAGAAGCGGGGCTTCTGGGCAACGCACAAACGCCTGATCTTGACAATTCTTTCAGGCCTGTTGACCGTAACGGGCTTGCTACTGTCCCGGACCGGTGTCGATCCGACCGTGACAATTCCCGTGTACGTGGCGGCGATGTTGAGCGGAGGCTGGCTGGTTGCCCGCAAGGGATTCTACGCCCTGCGCAACCGTACCCTGGATATCAACGTGCTCATGAGCCTGGCGGTGATCGGGGCGGCGGCGATCGGCGAGTGGCTGGAGGGGGCTACTGTGATCTTCCTCTTCTCTCTGGCCAACCTGCTGGAATCCTACAGCATGAACCGGGCTCGTCGTTCGATTGAGAGCCTGATGGATCTTGCCCCCAATATAGCCCGGGTGCGGGCCGGAGCGGTTGAGAGAACGGTCCCGGTAGAGGAGGTTCAGATCGGTGATATTCTGGCAGTGCGGCCGGGGGAGCGGGTGCCTCTGGACGGTACCGTGGTAGAAGGTTCCTCAGAGGTCGACCAGTCCCCCATTACCGGGGAGTCCCTTCCCGTTTCAAAAGCCGGCGGGGATGAGGTTTTCGGGGGAACGATAAACGGCGGCGGATATCTGGAGATCCGGGTTACCCGGCACGTCCGGGACACGACTCTGTCGCGCATCGTCCATAGCGTGGAGGAAGCCCATTCCCGCAAGGCTCCATCCCAGAGCTTCGTCGATCGCTTTGCCCGTTACTATACGCCGGCGATCGTGCTGATCGCCGCACTGATGGCACTGCTTCCGCCTCTGATCGCCGGAGCGGCCTGGGGGGTGTGGTTCTACCGAGCCCTGGTCCTGCTGGTGGTAGCCTGCCCCTGTGCCTTGGTGATCTCTACGCCGGTTACCATCGTCAGCGCTCTTGCCCGGGCTACCCGGGACGGGATCCTGTTCAAAGGCGGGGTGTTTCTGGAGGCGATCGGTACCCTCAAAGCCTTCGCCTTCGACAAGACCGGAACCCTTACTTACGGCAAGCTTGCCCTCAGCACCGTCGTCGCGTTGAACGGATCTAACGAGGGGGAGGTCCTCCGCCTGGCTTCCGGGATCGAATCCCGCTCCGAGCATCATCTGGCCGGAGCAATTCTGGCGGAAGCCCGTGATAGAGGCATCGAAGCAGCGGAGGCTTCCGAGTTTCTCGCCATGCCGGGAAAGGGAGCGGCCGCCACCATTGAAGGGCGGCGTTACTATATAGGAAACCACCGCCTGTTCGAGGAGATGGGTTGGTGCTACCCCGAGCTCGACGCCCGCCTGGATGTCCTGGAGAAGCAGGGGAATACTGCGGTGATTCTCGGCGACGGCCGCATTGTTCTGGGAATCCTGGGGGTCTCCGATCAACCCAGATCCGAGTCTTCCGCCGCTTTGGCCAGCCTGAAGCAACTCGGGATCCAACACACCGTGCTTCTCACGGGAGACAACCGCTCTACGGCCGACGCGATCGCTGAGCGGATCGGAATCGAGGCCTGCAGGTCCGAGCTTCTGCCGGAGGACAAGGTTGCGGCGGTGCGCGAGCTGGTGGACGAATATGGCAGTGCTGCCATGGTTGGCGACGGGGTCAACGATGCGCCGGCTCTGGCAACCGCCACAGTGGGGATCGCCATGGGCGTAGCCGGGACCGATGCGGCCCTGGAAACGGCAGATGTTGCCCTGATGTCCGACGACTTGAGTAAACTACCGCTTGCCGTTCGCCTGGGACGACGGGCGCTGCGGCTGGTCAAGCAGAATATCGCCTTTTCGATTCTCCTGAAGCTCGTGTTCATCGCCCTAACGCCGCTGGGATTGACCACGCTATGGATGGCGGTGTTGGCGGACATGGGGGCGAGCCTCCTGGTTATTTTCAACGGACTGCGAGCGCTGGGAAAGAGAGTATAGAGAGCCAACGACCGAGAAGATCTTTCCCACTTTACGGTTCTGGGAAAATTTTTCTCACCAGTCCGTTTGATAACGATCAACAAATGCCAAATTTGTGCTGAATCATGCGGAAAACTCTAGTCCTGCGTAACGAGTATGGCACGCTTTTTGCGTAATTACGTGTTAAGCATAGTAAAATCAAAACGATACGGAGGGTATCTATGAATGCTAAGAAGATTGTTCTTTTACTCCTGATTGCAGGCGTTGCCGCGGCAGGAGCGTTCGCTTCCGGTAACAAGGAAAACGAGCCGGCCCGTCCCGACTGGCGGCGGGCACCTCAGGGTGAAGCGCCCGAGTTCTCTGAAGAAACCGTCACGGTGACGGGACAGCTGTACTTCGAGAACAGGATGCATCCGGAACTGAAAAGTGGGACTAAGGAATACGAGCTTCTCGTACCCCACTTCTACGCCTACGAGCTGGATCTGCAGGATGGTCAGACCATCACGGTGGAAGGGTATACAGTAGAGGGCATGCCCTGCTACGAGGAGGAGGATGACGAGGAGATCCACATTTGGGTGACCAAGGCCGTGATCGACGGTGAAGAGTACGACCTGGAGAGAGGCGGTTTTCGGGGCGGCCACATGGATCCACGATGGGGGATGGGCCCTGGAATGGCTCCGCGTGGGGGAATGATGGGACGGCGCCCCTACGGCAGCGGAGATCCTCGCGATTGGGGTCGCAGGTGGTAGCCTGTTTGCATCCCTGCATCCGCTAGGTCCTTTTCTATAATTCGGGAAAAGACCGCCGGCCGGTTAAAGGCTGCGCGGCCTTTTCCCTTTTTTTCCTTCAAGCTACAATCTGGGGGAGTTGAGGTAACCGTGGCCATGAGGTTCCGGCGGCTCTTCAAAGAGGAGCTCCTGTTTTTCATCTTTCTTCTCGCCTTGTTTCTGACCATAACCGTGCTTGTCCTGGTCTTGCTCTCCGGCCGAAGCAGGCGGGAAAACCTGCTTCTGGAGTATGAAGCCCAGAGGATCGCGGCGGCGCTGATGGAAGCGACCCGAGACGGGTTCGATTTGGACATCGAGTCCCTGGAACAAAGAGTCGTGGGATTCGGGATCTACACCTCCCAGGGAGCGGCCTTGCAGCGTTTCGGCAGCGCTCCCCCGTTTCTGCCGGTGCCCTCCGGCCTCGGAGAGAGAGCTCCCGTGCAGGCGCCGGTGGTGCGCTTCCACGAGGAGCGTAAAACCCTCACCCTGATCCGCTGGATCGGGATGTTTCCGGGTATGATGGAGATGCACCGGAGAATGCCCCGTGCCATGCGGCCGGAGAACTTGCAGCTGCTGTTTCTCGAGCTCACCGTGGAGGATTACTGGTCCGCCCGCCGTACAGTAAAGAGCGCGCGATTTCTGGCGCCCCTTCTGATTTTGTTCGTGCTGGGTTTGGTAGGATTTCTGTACCACAAGAACAGCCTTTACCGGCGGAAGCTGGCCTCCCAGCAGCAGCTGGCGCAGCTGGGCGAGGCCAGCCGCACCTTGTCCCACGAAATCAAAAACCCACTCAGTGCGATCCGGATTCAAACGGGGATCCTGCGCAAGACGCTTCCGGAGACGAATCGGGATGATCTGCGCATCATAGACGAGGAGGTCTCCCGGTTGAGCCTGCTTACCGATCGTATCGGAGATTTCCTAAAGGATCCCTTGGGTCAGCCCGAGCCGATCAAGCTGGACAGCTTTGTCCGGGAGATGATCCTGCGCTGGAACAGACCGATAGCTTATACCAATGAGGTCGATCCGGATGTCGAGATCCATTTCGACAGGCAGCGCCTGCGCTCGGTGCTGGAAAACCTCCTCAACAACGCCTTGGAGAGCCAGCAATCAACTTCGGAAGCGCCGCCCGTGCTGATCATCGTCTCGGCGTCGAAAAGCAGAGTGGATATTGCGGTGTTCGACCAGGGGGAAGGAATCCCCGAGGCCGCGGGGGAAAAGATCTTCGACCCCTTCTACACCAGCAAGATCAATGGCTCCGGAGTCGGGCTTTCGATCTGCAAACGCTTTGTAGAGGCGGCGGGAGGTGATCTGACTGTCCAGAACAGGAAAGGCGGGGGTACGGAGGCCAGGATCGTGCTGCCCCGGGGCCATCCAGCCCGGGGCCGTCCATCCCGGGGGCACCAATGAGAGTTCTGGTAGTAGACGACGAGAAGAACATCCGCGAATCCGTCCAGCGCTATCTGAGCACGGAAAATATCGAGACCGTGGCTGCCGAGAACGGCCTGTCCGCCAAACGGCTACTGCAGGAACAGGTGTTCTCCGCCGGGATCATCGATCTGCGCATGCCGGGCATGGATGGCCTGGAGCTGCTGAAGTGGATCCGGGAGCAGGGCCCGCGCCTTCCGGTGATCATGATCTCCGCCTACGGGGAAGTACGGGACGCGGTGGAAGCCATGAAGCTCGGAGCTCAGGATTACATCGTCAAACCCTTCGATCCGGAGGAACTGCTCGTGCGGCTGAGGAAGATCGTGGAAAATCAGAAGCTTCGGGATCAGATCGATCTGGGCCGGGAGGTGGAACAGCCGGGCATCGAAGGTCTGGGTAAGACCCCTGAGATGATGGAGATCCGCAGGACGATTGCCAAAGTCGCCGATACCCCCTCCACGGTTCTGGTCACCGGGGAGAGTGGTACCGGCAAAGAGGTGATCGCCCGCTTGATCCACAATCTATCCTCCCGCGCCGGCAATCCCTTCATTCCGGTAAACGTGGGGGGAATTCCGGAAACCCTTCTGGAAAGCGAGCTGTTCGGCTACGAACGGGGAGCTTTTACAGGGGCGGAACGGCGCAAGGTGGGCCTGTTCGAGGTGGCTTCCGGAGGGACGCTGTTTCTCGACGAGATCGGAGAGATGCCTCAGCAACTGCAGGTCAAGCTCCTGCGGGTGCTTCAGGACAAGAAGGTGCAGCGGCTGGGCACCGCCGATTTGATCCCTGTGGATGTGCGCATCATAGCCGCCACGAACCATGATCTCCAGGCAGGTGTGCGGGAGAAAACGTTCCGGGAGGATCTGTACTACCGCTTGAACGTGATCCACCTGGCCTTACCGCCTCTGCGGGAGCGCATCGATGACCTTCCCCTGCTGATCGGCCAGCTGCTGCGCAGGCTAAAAGTCAAGCTGGGAAAGAGCGTTCAGGGAATCGATGGGCAGGCGTTGGAGCAGCTTCGCCGCTATTCCTTTCCCGGCAACGTACGGGAACTGGAAAACCTGCTGGAGCGGGCCATGATCTTCGCCGAAGGGGATACCCTCACCGCTTCGGACCTGATACTTCCGCGCAGTGAAGAACCCGCCTCACCCCGACCGGCTACCCTGGAGAGTCTGGAGAGGCAGGCGATCGTCGCCGCGCTTCACAGATGGGAAGGCAACCGCACCAAGGCGGCCGCCGAACTGGGCATCACCCGGCGGACCTTGCTCAACAGGATCAAGCACTTCGGAATCGAGTTGTAGGGATCGACTAGTTGTCGGGATCGGCTAGAGGAGGCGATCCACGGTTTCGGCGATGGCCAGGCAGGAAGTCAGGCCGGGAGATTCGATGCCCACCAGGTTGACGAGCCCGGACAGGCCACGATCCCCCTCTTCCTGGATGATGAAGTCCCGAAACTCTTCACCCTGCCGGTAGAGTTTGGGCCGAATTCCCGCCATATCCGGAGTAAGGTCCTCGTAGTCCAGGAAGGGAAGGAACCTCTTTGCCTTCTGGTAGAATTCTTTCTGATGGTCTGGATCGATCTGATAAGAGATCTCATCCACATACACGGCGTTTGGACCGATCTTGAGCCGATCGTCGAGGCTCAACACGGCGTGCGCCCCAAGGTGGATCGGCGACGGTGTGGGGTAGACCAGCTGGCCCAGCTTGCCTTGATGGCGGCTGGAAACGCTGAAGTACTCCCCCTTGCAGGGAAAGATGCGGTAGCCTTCCGCGTTTACGTCGATCCCGGCCATCCAGGCGATTCTGTCTGCCCACAACCCGGCGCAATTGATGACCACCGGGCTCTCCAGCTGAAGCTGCTCTCCGTCGGTGTCCTTGATCTCCACAACGTATCCTTCGACGCTCTTCTCCAGGCCGATCACTTCGGTCCCATATGCCACGGTGGCGCCTCTGGATTCGGCGCTCTGTTCCAAGAAATGCATCAGCTGATGTGAGTCGACGATCCCGCTTTCCGGGCTGTACAGTCCGGATAGTCCGCAGACATAGGGTTCCATGGTCTCGATTTCCTCCCGTGTGATGAGACACACACCGGAGGCTCCGTTGGTTTTAGCCTGAGCCAGGATTTCGGCCAACTGCTGTTCCTCAGGCTGAGTGGTGGCCAGGACGATCTTTCCCGTCTTCCTGTGGGGAATCCCTTCTTTTCGGCACAGCTCGTAGATCATGGGATTACCCTGGACGCAGAGCTTGGTCTTGAGCAGATTCTCTTTGTAGTACAACCCGGCGTGAATGACCTCGCTGTTGCGCGAGGAGGTCTCCCGTCCGAAGCCGTCGTGGCGTTCCAATACGATGATCTCGGCACCCCTTTTCGTGCGGGAGAGGCGCTCGGCCACGGCCAGACCTATCACTCCGGCACCGATGATCACAATATCTACACGATCCACGGGCCTCATCATAGTGCTCCTTCGCCACGGCGACAAGCCCCCGGCAGCGGGTGTACAATAGGTCAGTCAAGGAGGCTGAGATGGAGGAAAACAGTAAGCTGAGGGAGCAACTTGCCTACCACCTGTCGGGTCATGGAGCTCACATCGATTTCGATACGGCTGTGGAGGGTATGCCCTTCGAGTTGACCGGAAAACAGGTGCCCAAGCTGGCTCATACAGCCTGGCAGCTGGTTTATCACCTGCAGATGGCCCAATCGGATATCCTGGAGTTTTCACGAAACCCGGCGCACGTTTCCCCCGAGTATCCTTCGGGATACTGGCCGAAGGCTCCAGCCCCTGCCGATGAAGAACAGTGGCAGGGAACTATTGCCTCGTTCCGGGAGGACCTTCAGGCCATGATCGCTCTGGTAAAGAATCCTGACAGCGATCTGTTCACGCCCTTTGCCCACGGCAGCGGCCAGAATCTGCTGCGTGAGGCGATCCTGATCATCGACCACAACTCCTACCACATCGGACAGCTTGTGGATATCCGAATGCTCCTCGGAATTCCAGTTCGAGATTGGTAGTCGGATTAATTGAGCTCTAGATATCCTGGCCGTACAGGCGATAGGTCTTGTAGATCTTCGCGCCCCAGTTCTCCATGGCGTTGCGCATGGGGTGGTTGTCCTCCAGGATCCAGGAGAACTCACCGCGGTGAAAACCGTGCTTGTTGCCGCGGGTATAGGTTTCATAGTAGAACACCGCATCCAATCCCATGCCCTGGAACTTCTTTCGCACACCGAGATTCAACACCCGCAGCATGTCTGTCTTTTTAGAGTACCACAACAGCTTCAAAAGTCCGAAGGGGAACAGTCGGCCGTTGATGTGCCTCATGGCCTGGTTGAGATCCGGAAGGGCTAAAGACCAGCCAGCCAACTCTCCATCCACGTAGGCAAACAGCACCAGATCGGGAATGGCGGCCATCTTGAGATCCGCCGCCATATACTCAAGCTCTTCATCGGTCCAGGGCACGAATCCCCAGTTTCGCTCCCAGGCATCGTTGTATACGGACTTGATCAACTGTATCTCTTCTTTGAGCTTTTTCATGTTGACAGGCCGCACCGTCACGTTCTTGCGCTTGCGAACCAGCTCGGCCACCCGCTGGATTTTATCGGAGATGGGGACGATATCCTCCATGTAATAGGCATACAGGTCGTGTGCCTTGGTCAGTCCGAAATCTTCGACCAGGTCCACGTAGTAGGCAGGATTGTAGGGCATCTGCAGCACCGCGGGTATGTCGAAACCATCGATCAGCAGGCCCAGTACCGTGTTCGTGGAGGGATTGGTGGGTCCGAGCATCCGATCCATTCCCTGTTGGCGGATCCACTTTGCCGCTTCAGAGAACAGGGCACGAGATACGGCCATGTCGTTGATCGCTTCGAAGAAGCCGAAAAAGCCGCTGTTTTGCTGTTGGAAATCGTTGTAGTTGTCGTCAATAATCGCCGAGATCCGACCAACCAGATCGCCGTTTCGAAAAGCCAGGTAGTTCTGGATCTTGCTGTGCAGGAAGAAGGGATTCTTCTTCGTATCGAGAGTGGTCCGCTGTTCGACCAGAAGAGGGGGAACCCAGTTCGGATCCCCCTTATAGATCTTCCAGGGTAGCCTGATGAAGGTCTCGAGTTGACGTCTGTTGGTGACCGGCACAACCTCTACAGATCCCGGCATTCACTGTTCTCCTTGATGCAGGTATTTTTACAGGCAAATCCCTTCAGTGTCAAACACTGAATAGGCATCCAAGATCTTTTAACGGGGAGAAGGAGGTTGAATTTGCGGAAACTGATGGTTTTGTCAGAAAAACGGAGTGTGCCAGAAACGACGCTCACTGAGACGGTTGCCCATTGCTCGATTCGGTCTTTGTCAGGCGCAGCAGTCGAAACACCAACGGAGCTCCCAGACCGATCCAGAGACCTAGCAGGGCGTAGCGAATAAAGCGGAACAGCAGGTATAGCTTTTCTCCCTCCTGGGGGAGAATAACTTTCAATCCCAAATATAGTAAGAGGGTTACAACCAAACCAATGGGGTAGCGGGCTATTCTCTTTCCCACGCTGCCAGAGCAGGAGAGGGAGAAATAGCGGGAGAGAAAGAGCAGCCCGTGGGAGTAGCCCCAGAATGTGGCCAATGCAGCGACGGATTCCTTGGTCGGATGCAGTAAAACAGCCGCTGCGGTGATGCCTGTGATCAGTGTCAAAGAAAGGATCATGGGCATTCCACCAGCCCGCTGAAAGACACCCGGAACAATCCATTCGGCAACTGAAAGCAGAACCGCACCGATAACCCAGCCGGTAAGGACATCGGTAGGGAAGTGAACGCCGAGGTATATTCTCGTTATCCCTATCAGGAGCATGATTATCACCGCGGCGACCCAAGCCCAGGGTTTTTTCATTCGAGACGCAAGGGTGCCCCAAACGACGACGGCGGTCTGGGAGTGTCCGCTGGGCAGCCCGTACCCCTCAGTGGCGATCAAATTGATGCCCGGCTCGAGAACAAAGGGTCGGGGCTGGGCGAATAGGTCCTTTAATAAATAGTTGATGAGACCAGAAATAAGCAGGACATACACGAGCCTGGCGCCGAACTTCGTGTCCAGACTCCAAAATACGAGGGACAAGAGCAGCAGGTAGAACTCCTCAGCGCCAAGGAAGGTTATGCCCCTGAAGAAACCTGTGAGCAAAGGTCCTCCCAAATCCTGCATTTTGTGAATGACCTGGATCCCCCAGGAGAAGGCCTCGTTCATACGTCGAGAACCACCGTGGTTTTCCAACCCCGGTGTTCACTGGTGAGGGAAAAGTTGTGAAAGGTGACGGCTTTGACGTCCGTTCCCAACCGGTGCCGCCCAGGATCAATAGCTTCACCGACGGCTGATGCTTCGAGTCTCACCGGGTCTTTTACGCCCTCGTTCTCCCCAATTCCTTCGATCCGGCATTGTTCGATTCGAAGCAGCAACGCCTCGGCATCCTTGTGGTATATCAGTTCCTGCAGGAAATTGTGGAGCAGCAGATCGAGGCTCGGTTCCTCCAAGGTGATGTTTCTGGTGACAGCCCGTTCGATCGCTGAAGGATTTTCGATCATGACCCGTAAAGTTGCCTCCCAGGCGGAGAGAAACAATTCTTCGGGAGTGCCGCCTTGAGCTTCGAAACCGATATCGGCTACGGTCAGATCATCCCGATAACGATATGGCATTCCGGCGCGGCGACCTCGCTACCCTTTTACATTGCCGACCGGCACAAGCTTCACCACCGGCCGGCTCAATCCGGCGGCTGCTGTTGTCTGGACCACCTCGTCGATATCCTTGTAGGCTGCGCCGGCCTCCTCGGCCAGCCCGGAGTAGGAGGCAGCGCGGATGTAGATACCTCGCTCCCGCAGGCGTTTTTCCAGATCCTGTCCCCGGAACTGCTTCTTGGCCTGATTTCGTCCCATGGTGCGACCGCTGCCGTGTGCGGTGGTGAAGAAACTCTGCTCCCCGCCGGCCACACCGGCCAGCAGGTAGGAGCCGGTCTCCATGCTGCCACCGATGATCACCGGCTGTCCAAGGTCACGGTACTCCTCCGGGATTCCCCTCATGCCGGGAGCAAAGGCGCGGGTTGCCCCTTTGCGGTGTACCAGCAGATCTCGTTGTTTACCCTCGTAGCGGTGGCGCTCCACCTTGGCCGTGTTGTGGGTCACATCATAGATCTGCCGCAGCCCGAGCTCCATGGGATCCTTGCCGAAGATCTCCGAGAACACCTCTCGGATGCGATGGAGAATCACCTGGCGGTTGACAAAGGACATGTTGATGGCGCAGTTCATGGCTTTGAAGTAGTCCTGGCCTTCCTGCGAAGCGAAGGGCGCGCAGGCCAGCTCCCTGTCCCGGACCGGAATACCGAATTTCGGCTGCATCACCTTGAGAAATGCCTGCAGATAATCGGTGGCGATCTGATGCCCGAAACCCCGGCTGCCGCAGTGGAACATAACCACCACCTGGTTGGGGCGGTCGATGCCATAGGCGGCGGCGAGTTTCTGATCGAAGATGTTTTCAGGTTGGGCCACCTGGATCTCCAGGTAGTGGTTGCCCGATCCCAGGGTGCCGATCTGCTTGTAGCCCCGCTCAACGGCTTTTTCACTGACCTTGGAAGCGTCGGCCTCCCGGATGCAGCCGTTCTCCTCGGTACGGTCCAGATCCTCCTGGATGGCGTATCCCTTCTTCAGGCACCATTTCATGCCCTTCTCCGAGAGGGTGCGAAACTCGCTGGGCGACAGCTTGAGGAATCCTTTGCCTCCAACCCCGGCTGGTATGCGGGCGAACAGCCGGTCGACAAGGTGAGGCAGCTGGGGCTGGACCTCCTCCCAGGTAAGGGAGGTCGCCACCAGGCGCATACCGCAGTTAATGTCGAAGCCGATCCCTCCTGGGGAGATCACCCCGGCATCGGTGTCGAAGGCGGCAACTCCCCCAATGGGAAAGCCGTAGCCGCTGTGACCGTCGGGCATACAGAAGGAATACCCCACGATCCCCGGAAGGGTGGCTACGTTGGTCACCTGCTCGAACACGGAGGCGTCCATGCTGTCCAGCAGACGTTTGCTGGCGTAGATGCGAGCCGGCGTCCGCATGCCCTGCTTGTGGGATTTCGGGATCTCCCAAAGAGTGTCATTGATCTTAACGCATCCGGCAGGAGCCATACCTTAAATTTAGTGCCCCAGCCTGTATGAAATCAAGTCACCGATCAGGACGCCGGATTGGATCGGCCCCTGTTTTTGGCGCCCTTGTCCAAAGTGCTGGCTTTAAGGAATCCCCAGAGCAGCAGGGCGGCTCCTATCATCTCTGCGGGGTACAGTCCGGAGGTCTCACCCGCCCTGGCCCGGCTGCCCGCCGCGGCAATAACCAAAGTTCCGGCGGCAATCAGAACGTTCGCCCAAACCCGGTAGCGGTAATCCTTATTTGCGGCGAAGCGAACAATAGAGTATATAGCACCGCCGAGGAGGAATATCGTTCCAGGGATGTTGAAGAACAGGGACATGAAGCGGGGAAAGGTTCCGGAGGCACCCAATCCTTTACCCCCCACGGTGATGCCCGCCACCAGATTCTCTTCCACCAGAGGATTGGTGAAGGTCCCGACTAGAAACACGGCGGTTGCGGCCAACAGATAGACCAGGAATATGCGGCCCCAGATCGCCCGCTTTAGAATCAGGTGCAGAACCCCCAAACCCAGGAAGCCGACCAGGGAAGCCGCCATCACTATGTAGATGCGGTATACCGTGTGATCCCAGCCCCCGGCGTATTCCGAGTACGCTTCCATAAAGGCAGCGGCTGCGTAGATGAGGAAGCCGATTGCCCAGGCGAGCTGGTGCGGGCCTCGCCGGGCGACGTACTGACGGATCAGAAGGGCGGTGAAAACCGTGCCGATCGCTGCGGTGGCCAAGGGCCACGACCAGTGAGACCAAAATTGTGTTGCACTCATAGCCGCCTATAGTATCGAATGATACGAGCTTTGCATACTCACACGGGCCTGGGAGTGTTTAGGGTGCGGGCGCGTATCGCCATGCCGGCCGTTATCGGTGTATAGTAGACGGAAGTGAGACATCTTTGGGTCACAGCCCTGATTCTCCCCTATGTTTTTCTTCTCGGCTGCGGTGGCAGCTCGCCCCCCATCGAACCCGTCCGGGCTTCGGCGGGAACCAATGAATATCCGATCGTCCTGGTCCATGGATTGTTGGGATTCGGCCGGGAGGAGCTATTCGGCTTCAAGTACTGGGGAGGATTTCTCGACCTGGAGGAGCAGCTGCGGGAGGCAGGGTATGAGACCTACACCGCCGCGGTCGGCCCCGTATCCAGCGTGTGGGACCGGGCTTGCGAGCTCTACGCCTGCATCAAAGGCGGACGGGTCGACTACGGGGAGGCCCACTCAAGGAGATTCGGGCACGATCGTTTCGGAAGGACCTACCCCGGGCTGTATCCGGAGTGGGGCCAGGTAGATCAGCGGACAGGACAGATCAGGAAAATCCACATTATCGGACACAGTCTGGGGGGACCGACCGGCAGGATGTTGATTCAGCTGTTGGAAGAGGGAGCTCCGGAGGGGGCGCCGGTCGGTGATCCTGTCCAGGAACACAGTGAACGGAGTGATTCCTGGCAGGGGGAGCACCCGCTGTTCCAGGGTGGCAAGTCCTGGGTGTGCAGTCTGACCACGATCGCCTCCCCCCACGACGGTACGACCTTCGCCTACAGGTGGGATTGGGATCAGTCCCTGGTCAAACCGGCTTTCACCTTCATGATATCGGTAAGCTCCAGCTCCCCGGAATTGTACTACGATTTCAAGCTCGACCAGTGGGGGTTGAGCCGCCATCCAGGCGAGGATTTTTCCGAGTATCGAGACCGGGTCCTGAGCAGCGACATCTGGCACCGATCCAGGGATACGGCCTCCTGGGATGGATCTCCCGAAGGGGCCATGGAGCTTAACCGCTGGGTACGTGCACAGCCCCGGGTATACTACTTCTCTTGGGCAACCGAGGCTACCTATCGCGATCCGCTGAGCGGGACCCAGGTGCCGGAGCTCGGTGTCCCCGGAGCCATAGCTTCCATCGCCCGGTTTATCGGATCCTATTCCCGGGAGGATGCGAACTCTGTGTCCATCGACAGCTCCTGGTGGCAGAACGACGGCGTGGTGAACACCAACTCGATGGACGGACCGACTTTGGGATCCACGGACAAAATACGACCGTTCTCCGGCACTCCCGTGCAGGGGGAGTGGAACTATATGGGATTGTTGGCGTCCGTGGATCATCTGGACATCATAGGAATTCCTGCGGCTGATCACCGCCTCAAGGAGTGGTACCTTTCTCTGGCGGCTTTCCTGGACTCTGTTCCTTGCGAAAGTCCTTGAGCGTTGCTCTTCGAGACAGGAGAATGCCTCCGCTGAGTCCGAAAACCAGGACCAGGGCGGCGGTGAGCCCGAACATTGGGCGGATTCCGATGGCATCCGCCAGCGCGCCGCTGGCCCAGGGCCCGACAAATATCCCCGCCGCATACACCGACTGGTGCAGTCCCATGGCCGCAGTTCGCTGGCCGGAAGGGATGTCGCGGATGGTCATACCCATCAATACGGGGTAGCCGATGCCATGGGCGAAACCGATGCATCCTTGGACTACAAACAAAAGGAAAACGCCTTTGGACACAGCGGCTGTGGCAATTGCCGTAGCGAAAAGGCTGTAGGATGCCAACAGTGTGAGTGCGGGTGTAAAGCGGGAGCTCGACGAAGTGGCAATCAGATTTCCCAAAAGAAAAAACAGCAGGTTTGTTGTGGCCAGGTAGCCAAGAGCGACATCCCCGGCCCCGAGCTGTTTTGCCAGAACCGGCATGAATCCCAGGGATATGCCGAAGATCACGTACTGATTTATTGCTGCAAGAAGCGAGGGGAGGATTACGGAGCGGTGAAGAAACAGCCGCAGCAACGGTCGAAGTTGTGGCCTTCCAGCGGCCCGACTGTCGACCGGAACAGGCAGCACGAGGACCACTCCCAGGCCGGCGGCTGCGACAGCTATGAGAAATGCCAGGACATAACCGCCCATCTCGTTGAGGTAGCCGTTCAGGGCCGTGGCGCTGATCCTGGCGACCGCCGTGACCAGAGAGAGGATCGCACTGGCCCGCACGGATTGCGCGGCCGGAAAGAAGCCGCTGAATACCACGACCAGAGGTACCCAGATACTCATGGCCAGCCCGGAAAGGGAGCGGCCGAGGTACATTGCTCCCGCCGTTTTACCGGTGCCGAGTAGTAAAGCTCCTATGGCGCAGAGCAAGAAGCCTCCAAGTAAAAACAGCTTCTGCCGGCCGACTGCATCGATAAGGATCCCGAGAGGCAGGCGTACCACAACCTGCCACAGTCCGTACATGGCCAGCACCGCCCCGACCACGGTCAGGCTGTCTACCTTCTCCCGCAGGTACTCGGGGAGGGTGGGGTAGAAGACGTACTGAGAAAACCACAGAAGAAACACGGCGGAGGCGAAGAGGATCAGATTTCTTTTTCTGGTCATGGATCGTCTGCATACCATGACCGGGGGAGCTGGAAAAATCAAGCGCGGATTCATGCAGAGGGTGGAGTAATGCGCGACACTGCGCAGCCGGTGCAGCGCATGGGGTAGCCTTGAAATCCATGCCAGCCCGCTGTAGTGTTGAATGTATGAATAACAGAAAGCCTTCGTTTGTCTCCATCGTGGTTTCGGTACTACTGGTTGCGGCAGGAACACTGACGGCTCAGGGCCAGTTCGAGGACAGCCAGCGCTCCCGGCCCTGGGCTGCCGAGCAGCTGCCCCTTGCCAAAGTCGTACTGTTTACCAGCGGTGTGGGCTACTTCCAGCGGGAAGGAGCGGTCAGCGGCAACACCGACCTGGATCTGTACTTCAAGACCAAGGATATCAACGATCTGCTGAAAAGTCTGGTTGTGCAGGACCTGGACGGCGGGCAGATCACGGAGGTGACCTACTCCTCCCGGGATCCCCTGACCCGTACCCTGCAGAGCTTCGCCATCGATCTGACCGGGAATCCCGGGGTGGCCCAGATCCTGGCTCAGGCCAGGGGGGAGAAAGTTGAGCTGACAACTTCCCAGCGGATTACCGGCACGGTTGTAGGGGTGGAGTCCAAAGCCAGCGGCGAGCACACCACCGACACCTTCCTCAATCTTCTGGCCGAGGGCGCCCTGCGCAGCATAAATCTGGCCGAGGTGCGGGCGTTGAGCTTCCTCAATCCCCAGCTGCAGGCGGAACTGGATCAGGCCCTGTCCCTGCTGGCCGAGAGCCGCAGCGCGGAGAAGAAGCGGGTCACCGTCGGGTTTGCGGGACAGGGGAGCCGGCGGGTGAGGGTGGGCTACCTTCTGGAAGCGCCTCTGTGGAAGACCAGCTACCGACTGGTTCTAGGCGAGGAGAACGAGCATTTTCTGCAGGGCTGGGCGATCGTGGAGAATACCACAGATGAGGACTGGCGGGATGTATCTTTGAGCCTGATTTCGGGCCGACCCATCAGCTTCATCATGGACCTGTACCGTCCTCTGTACGTACCCCGTCCTACCGTGGAGGTGGAGATGTACTCCTCGATTGCTCCCCAACGCTATGAGGAGGACCTGGAACTGGCTGCGGCTCCTGAAGCGCCCATGGCCAAAGGGGGCATCGCCGAGTCCCGTGCCGCGCCTATGGCCGAACAGATGTACGAGGAGGAATACCGGCGGGACGAGCTCGATCTCAGTGAAGGCGTGACCACCGCAGCACGGGCCGAGGAGGCGGGGAGCTTCTTCCGCTACCTGATCCGGCATCCGGTGACCGTTCCCCGGCAGGAATCAGCCATGCTTCCTATCGTCACTCAGAACGTGGAGGGCCGGCGGTTTTCTATCTACAACCAGCGCGTCCAGGCCAAACACCCCCTTCACGGTCTAAAGCTCAAGAACACCACAGGATTCGACCTGATGGGCGGACCTCTCACCGTGTTCGAGCAGGGTAACTATGCCGGGGATGCCCGCATCGATACCCTTCCGGCCGGAGCCGAGCGCCTGATCAGCTTCGCCATCGACCTGGACACGGAGGTGGCGGTCAGCTCTCGCAGCATTCCGGAGACCCTGATTTCGGTGCGCATCGTCAAGGGCACGCTGATCAGCACCGTTTCTTTGCGCGCCGAATCCACCTATACGATCAAGAACTCGGACGACCGTTCCCGATCCGTGCTGATCGAACACCCCTTGAGTCCTGATTGGGAACTGATTACCCCGGCCAAAGCGGAAGAGACAACCCGCAGCGCCTATCGATTCCTCGTCGAGGTACCTGCAGGCAAGACCGAGGAGCTTCTGGTCGCCCGGGAACGACAGATCGACAGGACCGTGGTTCTTACAAACATCAACGACAGTCAGATCACCTACTTTCTCAGCGCCCGCAACGTGGATCGGAGGATCAAGCAGGCTTTAGAAGGTTTGGCCGAGCGCAAGAGCGCCCTGGCCCAGACCGTGAATCAGCGCCAGGAGCAGGAGCGGCGCATCAACACGATCCACCGGGAGCAGGGCCGCATACGCGAGAACATGGCCCGGTTGGAGAAGACCTCGGATCTGTACAAGCGCTACGTGTCCCTTCTGGACGAGCAGGAGGATCAGCTGGAGCAGGCCCTATCTGCGATCGAGAGCCTGCGGGCCAAGGAGCAGCAGCAGCGGGAGGAGCTGGACCGCTATATCCTGTCGATCGATCTACCATGAGACGGATTCGTACGGGTGCATCTCAAACTGTTGTTGATACTATAAAATCGTCTTGACAGCCATGTACCCTTATGGTATAGTGATCGGGGTGGCGAACCATGTTCGGTTGTGCGAACAGCGTTCGACATTGGACCAGTGACTGTGCAAGTAGTTGTCAAACCGGTCTTAAACGCAATACGCATTCTTGAGATCCTGGGTCGGGAAGAAGGGTTGGGAGTGACCCAGATCAGCCAGCTCCTCGAACTTCCCAAGAGCAGCGTTCATGACATTCTCACTACCCTTTACAACGAGGGCTTAGTGGAAAAGGACTGCGACCGCAATCACTACAGCCTGGGACTCAAGCTCTTCGAGCTGGGCAACATGGCCAGGGCCAATTTGGAGCTTCGCCGTATCGCTACGCCCTTCTTGCGGTCTTTGAACGAAGAGCTCGACGAAACGGTTCATCTGACGATTCTCGACGGGTGGGAGGTGCTGTACATCGAGTGCTTCGAATCGGCCAAGCAGCTGCGTACCTATTCGGTCATCGGTGTCCGGGCCCCGTTGCACTGCACTGCCGTGGGCAAGGCGATCTTGGCTTTTTTCACGGAAACGCAGGTTAGCGAGATGATCAGTGCCATGGGCCTGCCGCGATTCACGGAAAACACCATCACGGACCGTCAACGACTTGATGCTGAGCTTGCTGAAATCTGCCGCTGCGGGTACGCTGTCGACAATGCCGAGCACGAGGATGGGGTGCGTTGCGTCGGTGCCCCGATTCACAATCACGAAGCCCAGGTTGTGGCATCGATCAGTGTTTCCGGTCCTTCTCAAAGAATGATCCCCGAGAAGGATGAAGAGGTTGGGAGTCTTCTCATTAGCAAAACCACGGAGATTTCGCGGAGGCTCGGGTATAGAAAAGTCTAAGTTGTTTTAACGGCATTATTTTACCGGTCCATCGTCGGTGGACGGTAGAATATAGAAAAAAATTTTTAAGGAGGTGCTTTATGAAAAGCAAAGTTCTCATCCTGTTGCTGGCTTTCACCCTGGTAGTCACCTTCGCCTTTGCTGGTGCAAAACCAGAGCCAGCGGCTCCGCAACCACAGGCAGCCCCGGCGGCTCCGAAACCGGTAAAGATCACCTGGTCTTCGATCAGTGTGCCGGCGGATGCTCATACTAAGGCTATGTGGGTGTTCAAAACCGAACTGGAAAGGTTGTCCAGCAACCGCATTACGGTGGAGCTCTATACTTCCGGACAGATCTTTACCCAGGAGGGCGAGCTGGCCGCCTGTCGCGAGGGCAGCCTGGACATGGCCTACTTCGCCGATGCCTGGCTGGCCGAATGGGTCCCCTACCTCTCCATGCTCGGGGCGGTCTACACCTTCAGCGGCTGGGAGCACGCCGACCGGGTGCTGAACGGCGAGATCGGCAAGCAGATCTTCGAAGATGTGGCGCAGAAGACGGGCGTTCGACCCCTGGCGGCCTTCTACCTGGGCACCAGGCAGCTGAACCTGGTGGAGAAGGTGGGGCCGGTGCGAACACCTCAGGACATGAAGGGCGTCAAGCTGCGGACCCCCGCCAGTCCCGCCTGGATCGCCCTGGGCAAGGCCCTGGGCGGCAATCCCACCCCGATGAGCTTCGGCGAGGTCTATATGGGCCTGAAGACCGGGGCAGTAGAAGGCCAGGACAACCCCCTTCCAACGGACAAGAACGCCAAGTTCTACGAAGTCACCAAGTACATCGTCCTCACCGATCATCAGGTAGGAACCGTGTGGCCGACCATAAACGAGAAGAAGTGGCAGTCCCTCAGCAAGGAGGACCAGGATCTGGTCATGAAGGCGATCGCGAAGGCCGGAGAGGCCTGCGCCAAGCAGAACCTGGACACCGAGGCGAACATCCGGGACTTCTTCCGGGACCAGGGCATGATCATCATCGAGGATCCGGACAAGAAGGCGTTCGCCGAATATGCCAGGAAGTCGTATCAAACTGAAAGCAAAGAGGTATCCAAAGACTGGGATTGGACGCTCTACGACAAGATCCAGGCATTGAGGCCGTAATCGCCGTATTCAGCGATTTTTTTCTGAATGACAGACAGGCCCCGTCGCAGATCCGATGGGGCCTGTCCCAGTGAAGGAGGCAATATGGCTACAAAGGCTACCAAGTTCTTCAGAAAAGCAGGCTCATTTCTGCTCAATGTCGTGGAGCGAGACATTCCAACCCTCACCTTTTCAGCCCTGTTCGTAGTTTTCATGGTCCAGGTCGTATGCCGTTATCTGTTCGTGCCCCTGACCTGGCCCCTGGAGTTCACCCTAATCGCCTTCATCTGGACGACAGCCCTGGGAGCCTGCTTCGCCCAACGGGATTATTCTCACGTGACCTTTACCCTCATATACGAGCGCACCAAACCGAAGGGACGGCTAGTCATGAGGATCCTCGGCAATATATTGATGGTCAGCTCCTTCTCCATCGCCCTCTATCCATCGTACAAATACGTGAATTTCATGAGCTTCAAACGCTCGGATGTGCTGAAGATCCCGATGAACATCGCTTTCTCGCCCTTCATAGTGTTTCTGGTCATCATGATTGCCAGATTCGGCTATAATCTGGTCGTCGACATCCACAAGCTCGTGCGGGGAGAAACCTAGCATGAACATCCCGCTGATCGTATTTTTCGCCTGTTTCGTGTTGACCTTCGTGCTGCGCATCCCCATCGCCCTGGGAATGATGATGAGCGCTATCTTCTACTTCGTACTAGCTCCCGGGCCTGCCGCCGGGGTGGGTATGATGGCCAACCAGTTCCTCTCCAACATGAACGTGCAGTTCATCCTCATAGCCGTTCCCCTGTTTATCTTCGCCGCCAAGGTGATGAACACGGGGGAGGTGACGGAGATGGTCTTCCGCTTTGCCAACACCCTGGTGGGCCGCTGGCGGGGAGGCATGGGACACGTAAACGTAATCGCCTCCCTGATCTTCTCCGGCATGACCGGCTCGGCCGTAGCCGACGCCTCCGGGCTGGGGATTATGGAGATCGAGTCGATGCGCAAGCACGGCTACGACGATGGTTTCAGCTGCGGTATCACCGCAGCCTCCGCCACAATCGGGCCGGTATTCCCGCCCTCGATCCCTATGGTTTTTTATTCGATGCTATCCGGAGCCTCCATCGGCGCTCTGTTCATGGGGGGGATGGTGCCGGGAGTCATCATGGCCATTGCCCTCATGGGCTACGTGGCCTTCGTGGCCAAAAAGCGAAACTACCCCAGGGGCGAGATTTACGCCTTCCGGCAATTCATCAGGAATACGGCAATTGCCTTTCCCGCCCTGCTCACTCCGGTGATCCTTTTAGGCGGTATCTATACTGGGGTGGTGACCCCCACCGAGGCGGGGGCGCTGGCAGGAACCTGGGCCCTGCTGATCGCTTTTTTCGTCTACCGGGTGATGGGATTCAAGCAATTGATCGAAATCCTCGTGGACACGGTAAAGGCTACTGGCACCGTGGCCATCATCGTCGGAGCGGCTTACAGCTTCTCCTACATCGTGGCCATCGAGCACATCCCCGATATGTTCGCAAACTTCCTGCTGAACATCACGGAGAACAGGTACATCCTGCTCCTGATCGTCAACATCCTCTTCTTGATTTTGGGCATGTTCATCGATACCATGGCCATCACTTTGGTTTTTATCCCCATGGTACTGCCCCTGGTCGAGCATCTCGGAATCGACCTGGTGCACTTCGGCGTACTGATCGTGCTGAACATGATGATAGGTTTGACCACGCCTCCTTTTGGAGTGCTGCTGTTCATTGTCTCTGGAATTTCCAAGACGCCCCTGAAGGATGTGATCAGGGAATGCCTGCCCATGACGTTCACCTTGATCTTTGTGCTCTTTCTGGTGACCTACGTCCCCCAGATCGTACTGTTTATACCCAATTTCTTTGGCCAGTAGGGATCGATCATCAGCTCTGGATGCATTCGATGTTGCCAGCAGACAGGATATATACGGCCATCGACGGGGGAGTACCGGAACGGGTGCCTGTGGTGCCCAAGATCTGGGTTGATCTGGGAGCGCGTCTGACAAAAACGCCCTTGACGGAGGTGGTCACCGATCCCCTCACCGCTCTGCGGGTTGTGGCCCGGGCGGGACGGGAATGCGGAGTGGATGCAGTGCGGCAGTTTCACTTTCCTGCCCGCCGCATCCGGGAGCAGGGGGATCGGGTGTTCGAGGTCGATGCTCAGGGAGAAGTGCTGGGGGAGATCGATATGTCCGGCGGTTTGGGAACCCGCCTGCTGGATCCGGAGCACTTCGACATCAAAAACCCTTACTTCATGAGCTACCACCAATACTGGTCTGCGGAGGTGCCCTTTGTCCGGGACTTGGATGATGCCAGGAGGATCACCGTACCCCCCAAGGAGTTTTACCTGGAACAGGGCTGCGGCGAGCGGCAGCGGTTCATCATCGAGGAACTGGGCGAAGAGATAGCAGTGCTGGGAGATTGCTCCTCCGCCACCATGGCTTTCCTCGTCTGTATGAGAGGGATGAATCGGGCACTGTTCGATCTGGTTGAAGAACCGGAGTTGGTCCACACTGTTATGGACAAGGGGGCGGCCATCGCCGTGGAGAAAGGCAAGTTCAATATCGATTTGGGGTTGAAGATCCTGCGACTAAACGATTCGGTGGGAAACATGAGCGTCATTTCTCCGGAGCACTGGCGGCAGTTCGTCTTTCCCCACATGAAGGAGGTCTGCGAAGCCCTGCACGCCTATGATCCTGGGGTCCGTATCTATTGCCACATCTGCGGCAATATCCTGCCGATTGCCGAAAATCTGGTGGACACGGGACTGGACTGCATCGGACCCCTGGATCCGCTGGGCAATTTCACCCCGGCTCAAGTACGAGAGCGGGTAGGGGATGCGGTATCACTGATGGGTGGGATCAACACCCTGACCTTCCTTGACGGGACGCCTGAGCAAATCGTAGAAGAATCCGTGGCTTGCATGCGTCAGGCCGGGAGTCGGGGTGGCTACATACTCGGTTCGGGCTGTGTGGTTCCCCGGGATTCAGCGAAGGAGAATCTTTTGGCTTTACGGGAGGCGGCTAATTACTATGGAACTTACCGCCAGGGAAGCCTGATGGTGAAGTAGTATGAATATTTTGAAGCTGCGGAACCACATACCCATCGCCTCTCCGGGTAGGCGTGAACCGGCGGACGGTACCGAAACCCCTTTCAGGGTCTCCCTGGGATTCGAACCGGCCTGGTACACGCGGCGCTGCGAGGTGAACTTCACGGAGCGGTGGCACAGGGATCCTCAGTACCGCAATCGGACCCTGAAAGTGATGAAGGCGGAGCTGGTGCGGGCCTTCCCCGGCGTCCCATACTGGGATCCGGAGAACAATCAAGACCTCGCCACCATCTCCGGTGTTTACGGAGCCTATCCGATTCCCCACGCTTTCGGCATTCCCCTGCTCTACGGGGAGGATCGCTGGCCCGCCCTGGATTCGAAGCGCAGGCTGTCCTTGGCAGAGATCGAAAATCTCGAGGCCGACAAGGTGCTGGACAGCCCCGTGGTGGAGGACATCTTTCGGCAGATGGAGATCATCGAGCAGCAGTGGGGTGTGGTACACGGTTACCTGAACTGGCAAGGGGTGCTGAACAACGCCTTCAATCTAAGAGGTCAGGAGATCTTTCTCGACATGTTCGATAAGCCCGAACTGGTGCTGCGCTTCTTCAGGGTGATTACCGAAGTGATGATTGCCCTGGCTCATAGGGTCCAGGAGCGGCAGCGGGTCTCTGGCTTCGCTATCAATCAGTTCAGCCTGAGCAACTGCGTGATGAACATGATCTCCCCAGAAGCCTATATGGAGTTCGTCCTACCCTATGATACGCAGATCGCCGAGAGCTTCGAGCGCTTCGGAGTCCACACCTGCAACTGGAATGTCACTCCCTACATCGAAGCACTCGCTGAACTGCCAAAGCTGGGATATCTGGATATGGGCATGATGAGCGATATGCAGCGTGTGCGGGACACGTTCCCTGATACCTACAGGGCGGCTCTGTACTCTCCGGTTAAACTCCAGGAGGCAACTCTGGAGGAGATCCGCAAAGACATGGAAAAAATCTATAACGATCTGGAACCCTGCGACCTGGTTATGGCGGACATACAAGCCTCCACCCCGGACGAGCGGGTTCTCTCGTTACTCGACATATGCGCTGGTATCGAGATTAAAGGATATAGAGAAGGGATGAGGAAATGATGGTGAAAGAAAAGGAGCGATTAAAAGGGGTCATCCCGGCGATCATCACGCCGATGGACGAGCAAGGAAAGATCGACTTCGATCTCGTAGAGAAGCAGGCCGCCTATCTGTCGGAGGAGGGAGTGAATGG
>CP070696.1:3789204-3865686 GCA_020353535.1 Spirochaetaceae bacterium
GGGGTGAACTATCATTTTCCACCCCCTCGAATCTGGTTTGAATTGCAAGATTCTGGTGCGATATGCTGGTCTGCACCAAACACCGTACCGTTTTACTCCTACAATCTTTCGAACACAATTTTCAGGGATAAGAGGATATTCATCTAAGTAGAACCACCTGATAATGCCTATGCTCATGGAAATCACCGCGGAGTTTTGAGATGGGCGAGAAAATAGGTGTAACATTAGTCCGCATAGGGGCTATGAAATCCTTCCAGGTGGAGGATGTGCTTCGTGCTCAGGCGACTGGAGACAACCGGCTCTTCGGGGAGATCGCAATAGAGTTCGGCTATATCAACGATGAGGTACTCAAGAAGTACGTGGAGGCGAAAGCGTCCTGGTAAAAAGAGGATTTTGATGGTTCTTCTCTCCCCCTTATCAGCACTGTTTCTGTATGCATACGATCCTACCGGTAGTGTCATGCATATGTAGAAGATTCAAGATCAGGAAAACATATTGCATCGTAGCTGAACTTGCATATCATTTATAGTAAGGGAGCTACGATATGAGGAAAACTCTTCAAATCCTCTTCCTTTTGATGGCCATCCTGTCAATGTCGAACTGCAAAACAGAAAAACAGAAAGATCAAGAAATCAGGACTGAAGTTCTTTCTGGGCGCTATAATAGGGCGCGATTGCGAATCCGTAAATACTACGAAAATGACCAGCAAAAGATATTAGGTTGGATATTAGTGATTCAAAAATTGGAAACAGACTGCTGAGGGAAAACAAAAGAGGCCGAGCAAAACTGGTGAACGCGCCTGATTAGTGGATAAGACTCTAATGATAGACGCAGAGAGACTTCACGAAGTGCAGGACTTCATCGCCCGAGAAGTGCGTGAGAAAGGCGCCGGCCGGATTGATGCATTACACTGGGAGCAAACATCGCTTGAACAGACCACCAGGATTAACCGGTTAGTCGTATTTCGAGGTGGTGAGAAGTCTATTTTACGTTCACGGAATATGAGTTACTCGAAAATTATGGCTCCAAGCAGTGGGAAAAGCAGCTGTGGAACCATGTCGGCGAAATCCTGATGGAGGTTTAAGATGAATGAGAAAATCGGTGAGTTTCTTGTACAGATTGAAGCAATCAAGCCCTACCAAGTAGATGACGTGCTTCGTACCCAGAAGGCAGGTGATAATCGGCTGTTCGGTGAGATCGCTATCGAATTGGGTTATATCAACGACGATGCTCTCAGGAAATACATGGAGGCAGAGGAGGAGTGGAAAAAACTAACTAAAGAGGCATGATATGCCAGAACAAGAAAGCGATTGCGAGTATCGAGCGACCTGTCATTTCTATAACGTAAAGAACATGACTCCGGCCAATAAAAGGCTCAAAGAGCATTACTGCATCGAATGGCCGAAGAAATGTGCGATCTACCAGGCCAAAGCGACGGGGAAACCGGTATCCATCACCCTCTGGCCTACGGGGAAACTGATAGGATAAAGGGGGATTGGCATGAAATGGATTACTGAACATGAAGAAAATGACGTTCCACAGAAAAAGCTTGAGAGGACTCGCGAGTAGTCTTGGAACGTAAAGTCAACGTATGCATTCTACGGAGGGGGAAGTCTATGAAGACATTCGATAACAGAAAACTTTCAATCGTAAAGCTGGTTTGGATCTTTTTGGTACTAACCAGTATTGTACTGACGACCTGTGAGAGTGAAGATTATTATGCCGGTAGTTGTAATGTGGTCGGTACAGATCAATGTGTTGAATATACAGGATCCGTCTACACCATAGAGAACGTACAGATGGGATGTGGAGAATATTATCTAAGTAGTCCCTGTCCTACTACAAACGTCGTTGGCAGTTGTATCATATTGGAAGGGACACCCACAGAGTACGTTTTTCGATTTTATTCTCCCACATTTGATCCTGCAAGTACTGCCTCTATGTGCAGTAATCTGGGCGGAACATTTGTGCCGTGATACATGGATGCATCCTTTATAACACGATGCAAATGACGCCGGCGAAGAAAAGACGCAGAGAGATACAGTGTATCGAGTGGTCACAGCAACGTGCTATTTACCAGATCATGGCTGCCCTTGTTTTCCTGATGCTCACTATGTCGCTGCCCAGTAAATAATTCAAGAATGGCCCAAAGAATAGAACAAGCAAGAACACTGTCAGAGAAATGTAGAAAAACACCAATTCTACACCAATTTTTCTACAGATTTTCTACAATATGACCCCATGTGAATCAACGCTGGGGCGTGTGACTAAATGGCCAAAAACTAAGCTTTTTTCTACATTTTTTTCTACAAATCGCCCCCGCGTTTCCTGTGCAAATCAGCGCTGAGGACATTGGAATCAATAACGCCCATAGCTACCTAATTGAAATCAAGTTTGCTTTACCCTATCTAATTGCATAGAATTGTGATAAGGCAAAAGACAAACGCTTCGGTTGGCCCAACAATTACGAGCAACCTATTTTTACTTCTGCCTAAACTTTTCTGAGAGTGGAGGAATACATGAGCAGAAAACAGTTGCTGCTACTTTTCTTCGGTGCCCTGGTTCTCTGGGCAGTCGGAAATGGTACTATGCCCCTCATTCCGGTTTACGCACTCAAGCTTGGAGCATCTCAGGCAATGACTGGTTATTTTTTAGCTTTCGCATTCTTGGCTCTTGCAGTGGGGACTATTTTCGCTGGCTGGCTGTCCGACAAACTCCAGCGCAGAAAGTTATTGATCATCGTATCCGGTGCAATGCTGATTGCTTCACTTTGGATGATGGGGCAGGCACGAAATTACTGGCAATTTGCAGCAGCATATGCGGCGACTACCTTCTTGTTTGGGATAGCGGTAACCCTCATCAACGTGCTTGCCGGATTGTTCGCAGCAGATAATGAACGAGGGAGGGTATTCGGTGTTCTTGGTCTTTCCATCCCAGTGGGAGCCATCCTTGGCGGTTTGTCTGTCGGACGCATGGTGGATCGATGGGGATATCCAACGATGTTCGCAGTGCTCGCCCTCATCTCTGTAATACTACCGATGACAACTATATTCGTAAAAGACAAAAAAATAGAGCAGGCTCCGAACCATACCACAACAGAACACAGAGAGAAACCAAGCTTCGGAGAAGCTTTTATCATTTTGCTCATAGCTCATTTAATTGTGATCATCGTGCATGGAGCGGGGAATATTGGAAGATCGTTCACTATGCACAATATAGGATTTGCTGCAACGGCCATGACAAGCACAGCGGTGATCGGGGGAGTGGTCAGTCTGCCCTTTCCATTTATCCTTGGCAGGTTGTCGGATCGATTGGGTCGCAAACTCCTGATAATAATCTGTTACGCATCATACGGACTTAGCATGATTATCTATGCCCTCTCAAAGTCATTATGGCATTTTTGGATCGGTTCAGCCTTCTTCAATATCGGTATGATTAGTAACACTGTCGGTACTGCCTTTGTCACCGATCTTGTTGACTCAAAGTTTTTAGGACGAGGAGTATCTCTTTTCCAAGGCATGTTTTGGACAGCCAATGTGATAGGGCTGGCAGTTGCGGGGTATGTTTTTCAGAATGTTGGGATCTCAACTGCAATGCTTATCAGTGCAACACTCCCCTTGATTGGGATTGTCCTGGTGCTTTCGATCCGCGTGGCCAAACCGAGTATAGCTGTTAGTGCCAGTCCTCAGCCAAAATGAAGTATTTACTTATCCTGTTCTCGCCAGACGAGCTGCTGGATCCCACGGCGCTGAGAAACTGAGGACGAGCTAACAGAGCATGGATTTTGTAACGGAAATAGGTACCAGCGGATCATGATTCTCGGGTCATAGTTGAAATCACTGAAGACCTGCTGCACATCGAAAGAAACATTCTCGCCATTCTCCACAATTGCTGAGACGAGGATTCGCGCCTTAATCGATTAGTGTGTACGAAAGTGTGTAGAGTTCCAGATGGGTCAACAATGAATTAACATTTTCCTTTCTGTGCTTTTGCCATAGCTTCGAAGTTCTCCAACATCCGCTCATCCCCAACTTCATTTCTCACTCCGAGAACGAAATCCTTCAATCTCTCCCACACCAGGTCTACCGCCATCCAATCGAACAGCAATTCCTCGTTAATGAGCTTGTGCTTGTACAGTGTACCGAGCGTTTCCATCCATCCGCAGATCTTGTGGGCTTTTCCATTTCCTTCGCTACCTTGCGGGTATTTCTTTCTAAACTCCGAATAATTCGGAACGAACTCGTCGCTCCACAGCCAGTTCCGTACTTCGTCCAGACCCGAACTTGCGCTCCACTGAGCCATTTGTAGCAGCAGAGTTGCATCCTGATACGTTGGTTTTGCCATTTGTCTCACTCCTTCGGATAGCACTTGTATTGGTTATGTAAACAGTATAATACCTGACCGGAACGATCAAGAAGTGTGAACGAAAGTGTAGAGAGTTCCAGATGTGTCTATATGGAATAGATGTGAAAATCGACTGATTTCCGCCTAATACACCATCGAATCAGGTGATATATGCTCTATATGAGGTCGACTTTAGTTTCCGGAGCCAGAGGCCGTGGGTTCGAATCCCGCATTGCTAAATAGATATTTTTTTTGCGAACTTTTATGTGTTAATGGAGATAGCGATTAGGTATCTAAACAAGCAAAAAGCGACTCACCCGGCCACGGCTCTCCTTAACTGCGTCACCGTCCCCATATGGGCTTGCTCATGCTGTGCGAAATACTTCACTTGGTGCATTACGCTGACGAGTCCGAAATCCTCATGATGGCCACGCCTCCACAAATCAGCGAGTGTCAGCGTCCGGAGACGGGTAGTGAAGCCTTTACGATCATCCAGGAACATCCTCAGTATTTCCTTTGTTTCAGCAGGGCGTCCTTTGGAATCGGTCGCAGTTTCATAGGGAACTTCAGTACGCAATAAGGGCGTATCTTTTGTGAGGATCAACGAAACACGTTGAATAAGAATAGCTTGGGCATCATAGAAGTGAGTCACGTGGTCCCGAATGGACCAACGGCCTGCCAAAGGGCGACGTGTGAAATCCGCCTCCTCAAGTCCTGATACAAGTGTTTCCAACTTCCTGGCATTTTCATCCAAAAGGTCAATCAACATCGATGGATCTTCAGGTTCAGCATTATCACCGTTGAACATGCCTTGGAAACGACGAAAGACTCCCGTCGCTGCCCCACACTCCGAACACAGATCAGGTGCTTCAGCCACAGCAATATACCCGCAGCTACGACATACAAATACATCGGGCGCTTCGACATACGGGAGGTCGCCCTTAGGATCGGTGGTATAGCGTTTAGTGGCCCCTGCGACTACCTCCCGAAACGCTTGTGGGATCGCCTTCGCCGGTAGTGCGTGAACGATACGATCGATCTCATGGATGCGCTCTGCTGGTTCAGCTTCGCGTCGATAAGACCTGGCTTCGACACGCACTATAGCGAATACCAGCGCCTCAATGAGTTTTTGAAGATTCATCATGCCGTGATCAGTCAGATCCTCAGAAGCCGCGATTAGACGTGATAAATCCTTCAGATTGATCATAGGAATCCTCCTAATACAACTGAATCACTTATGAAATAGCATGCTAACCAGGTCATCGGATGGTTCTGGTGTCATCGATCCTCAGCTCCTGGAAGTGCTCGATGTCGAAATGGGAGTAGCCATCCTGCATCTTTTTCTGCTGCTATCCCAGCATTTCCCGTGTCTTGACCAAATCTTTCTTTCCAACTTGGTGTGCACGAAAGTATGTACAGTTCCGGATGGATATAGATGAGTTTTATGTGGGGATTGCCTTATGGGCATTTCTCCCTGTTCATCAGACTCAGGTGCTTTCGGCGGTAGCGGCTTTTCCCTCACCGGTAATTGCTTTGGTTTTTCGAACCCCCGGTTTTCTGCCTCGTTTTCTACCGATAGATTCCTTGCCAGGTCCCTTATTAGCGTACTTCTGCTTGAAATACTCCCATACTAAGAAATCCAAAAACTGCCGGTTTGTCTTTTTTTCCGCCTTGGCCATAAAATCAAAGATTGCCTTGGTTCGATGGTCAAGAAAATTGATCCCTCCGATACCTGGTTCTTTTGCTGTTTGTTTCGCCATTTCAGATCTCCTTGTTATTACTTTTTCAGATTCTCATTCGGCTACACTACATATTCTAAGCATTATTTATTCATAGAGCAAATGATGTGTAATCAAGAAAGTAGTTGGGAGCTTAGAACGGTGGATTCGAAACTCGTTGGATTTTGTATCAATCCATATTCTTCCTCAATCAATCCTCAGATCCTTAAAATGATCGATATCGAAGTGAGTATAATTCTCCTGAGTCCGTCTCTGCCTCCAGCCCAGGACCTCTCGTATTTTCGCATCATCTTTCCCACGATCCCGGAGCAGCGTATTCAAGCTGTGTCTGAAACTATGCGGTGACAGCCCACGAGCCTGGCGGTCGATTTTAGCCTTCTCCATAGCCTTACAGAAGCGCTTCCTCCACCATGTTCCGCCGAACCTGGAACCATCTTCATAGCAAAATACCAGATCGTTGGGGGCGACACGTATAGACTGCTCCTTTAGCTCTCCCAGGCGCTTCACGATACGATCGGAAAGGAGGAGGAACGGTACGGATCGAACATGATCCCACTTTGGCGCTCCTATCTCCTCCAGGTCCTTCCACGCCCTTACCACACTTACAAAGCCCTCCTCGAGGTTGACGTTCTCCCAAGTGAGAGCCAGGATCTCCCCGCGGCGCATGCCAGTGGAGACGGCTAATAGGAAGCACGTACGATCGTAAATATCTTTCCAAGGACCGAACGAATCCTCCGGGAATAACAATTGCAGCTCTTCAAGAGAGAAGATTCCGACCTCTTTTTTCTGATATTTAATGACTCCGATTCCTTCCGTCGGATTTTGGTCAAGATCCTCTCGGAAATAGCCCTCTCGGAATACGATCTTCAGAATACCCATGACGGTATTGACGGTGCTCTGGCCAGCTTTGCGAAGTAACCGATCGCGGAAATCCAAGAGATCTGCTCGTCTAATATCTGCGACCAACCTGTCCGCGATTGAATCTGTGAGGATGTGCTTCTTGATCAACATCCGTCGAATTGCCACGTACCGCCTCGTAATGCTCTTCCCCTCGTTGAGTAACCTTCGAACATGCGGACACTGATCCCATATGAAATACGGCTCGATATACTGCTTTAGCGTGAGAGGGGATGAAGGGGCTCTCCCTATTCTTTCCTGGACAAACTCGATTGCTCGGGGTTTCGTAGTCTTGCCAGTGGTGTGAAATGTCTTCTCGTTGGCGAGCCGATAATGCCAGTACTTACCCCGTTTCTTCAACAAAAACGGAGATTTCATGGCACAATTGTGGCACAATTTGCTATATTTTGTGAATAAAAAAGCCCTCCTCGAAAGAGAGCTTTATAAATACTTACTATAAAAGTATTAAATTGGGCGATACTGGATTTGAACCAGTGACTTCTACCGTGTGAAGGTAGCACTCTCCCACTGAGTTAATCGCCCATGTGCTTGAAAGCCGAACCGCTTGTCCGGCTCTCAGTTTGCACGAAATTTATACCCCGCTTTGATCGTCCTGTCAATGTTCCAGCAGTGAAAAAACGCAGATGACTTCGCTTTAGTCACGCCACGCAAGCGAGACGACTGTGGAAACCTCAGGCTACCGCGTTGAGGATCAAATCCAAGGCCGCAGCTTCAGGATAGGCCCCGATCATGGGCTGGGGACTGTCCCCGATCACCGTGTGGGGTACGCCGGAGACCTGGTACTTGTTGGCCAGGTGGGGAAACTCCGTGGCTTCTACCATGGAAGCAGTCACGTTCGGAGATTCCACGGCCATGCGGAAAGCCTGGACCACCGCCCGCGGGCAGTAGGGGCAGGTCGGGGTGACAAACACCTGCAAATGAACGGGCTTGTTCAATCCCTTGAGCCGCTCCCTGCCGCTGGCCGACAGTCCGGACTCACCCTTGGAGACGATCTCGATGCTCTCCAGAAGGGACATGAACTCGTAGCCGGCGGGAATGCCGTAGAAGCGAATGCCGTAATCCTTGTCGCCCTCGCCGAAAACGGCGACAGCAGGAATCTTGTCGATACCGAGCTTCTTGGCTTCCACCTCCTGCTTCATGAAGTCCTTTACCTCGACGGAGATCTTGTCCGAGAGGGCGGCAACCTCCTCCACCAGTTCCCGGGTTTCCTTGCAGAATTGGCACTCCATATCTTGGCTAAACATCATCAGTTTGACCGAACCGGTCAACTTGGACAGTCGATCGCCGACAACCTTCCTGTCCTTATCATTGATCATTGCCATCGTAACTCCTCCTCATTCTCCATTCTGTATTATATAGAAGTTTCTATATATAGTAATCTTACCTAAAGATACGAAAAAGAGCCGATAAAGCAAAGCACAATAGCAAAGACCCAATTTTTTTATTACACTAGAGTACAATAATTGCAGAAGAAAAGTCATCATGGAAACGGCTTTCTATATAGGAACGGCTATCCTGACAATCGCCTGGTCGGTGTGGACCTATCTGACCTGGTCCGATCGCTCCCGCCTGGAGGACTACACGGGAAAGCGTTTCTACCTGATCGCCTCCCCCAGCGGCTACTTCCTCCTGCTTGCCCTGGCGGGGTGGCAGCGGGTTCAGGTGATCCGCCTGGACCTGATTGGGCTGGCGTTGTACGACT
Organism: Spirochaetaceae bacterium; assembly: GCA_020353535.1. Lineage (GTDB taxonomy): Bacteria > Spirochaetota > Spirochaetia > SZUA-6 > DRHE01 > JAFGQJ01. The sequence continues at coordinate 3,797,908 of CP070696.1, forward strand.
GCCTGATCGTTCTCTGCTGGATCATCCTGCTGATTGCCCGAGGACTCAGAGCCGTTCAGTTTAAAAAAGCATACATCCGCTTGCTTGTCTTCTTCAACATCGTGTCGGTGATCCTCGTGACGGGCGTGTTTCTGATTCGCTTGTTTCCGCCGCTGCTGATTCGGGTGTCCGACTTCATCAACCAGGGAGTCCGGCTGGATTTCTTTAAATTCGCCTGGGTGGGGCTGGATCCGGAAACCCACGAACGGGACTTCGTTTCCATGGCCAATAAGATCCTCATCGCCCTGTTCTCCTACATTCCCATAACGGTGCTGCGCACACTCTACACGCACCGGCAGATCAGCCGTCAGCGAAAATGGATCACCACGGAGATCAGCGCCCTGAAGCGCAAGATCGAAGAGTTGGAAAAAAAACTCAGGGAATAGCTTCTCCACCGGACCTTGACAGAGAGGATAATCCGTTTTAGACTTACATAGACACACTATGCATCGAATCACGATGTAAGCGATGATCCTCTTTCTGTCCTCCCGAATCATATTCCTGCTGCATGTGCTGACCGCTGTGGGCACACTGGCGATCCTGGCCCTGTCACTGGCCAACATCCTCTGGCTTCGATCCAGTGGTCACAAACCCGCATCCACCGATCTGGGCAAGGTGTCGGTGCTCATACCCGCCCGAAACGAGGAGGCTAACATCCGCCGCTGCCTGGACTCCCTAATAGAACAGAGTTACCCCAACTACGAGATCATCGTATTGGACGATCTCTCAGAGGACCGAACCTGGAAGATCATAAGCGAGTACGCCCTTCGCTATCCCGGGCAGGTGCGGGCGGTGAGAGGTGCGCCTCTACCGCTCGGCTGGTGCGGGAAAACCCACGCCATGCAGCTGTTGTCACAGAACGCCACCGGGGATTACCTCCTATTCACAGACGCCGATACGGTTCACCACCGTGATAGCATCGCCTGGGCGGTCACCAACATAAACGAACACGCAGCCGACTTTCTCTCCGGTTATGTATTCCAGGATCTGCAATCTTTCGGCGAAGCCCTGATCGTTCCCACGACCTATATCATGAGCACCATCGTCATGCCATTCTGGCTGATTCCCAGATCCAACTCCAGCATGCTCACTATGGCCGTGGGCCAGCTGGTGATGTTCCGGCGGGAGACGTTCGAGGCGATTGGCGGATATTCCTCAGTAGCGGAGCAGATCAGCGAGGATGTGTTCGTTGCTCGGGAGGTAAAAAAGGCCGGTTATCGCACGATTTTCCTGGACATCCGCGAGTACGTGTCCTGCCGAATGTACGAAGGGTATCGCAATTCCTTCGAAGGGATCGGGAAAAATATCTATGATTTTTTCAAGAACCAGCCGGCCTTCTTTGCTGCGGTTACCTCCATCCTGGTAGCCTTCATCGTTCTTCCCTTTGCCCTGGTTCTAATCGAGCTGTACACGGGCAATCCTCTGCTCCGCTTCTCCGCATTCAGTGTACTTACATTCCTGATGGCCTGGTCGCTTACCCTCTACGACCGCGGCCAAAAGTGGTGGGTTCCCCTGCTCTACCCGCTGACCTTCGTTCACCTGTTGTATATGGCTTGGAAGAGTTTCGGCAGGGCGGCAATGGAGGTGGGAATCGTGTGGAAAGGGCGGGTCTTCAAATAGCCATGGCCTACAAACGGGGAGGCAAGCTCGCGGCCTTTGATGCCTCGTTTCTCCCCGCCCAGGTGATGTTTCACTTCACCCTCCTGCTGGTTCGGATCATCGACTGGCTGGTTTTTCGCGTGAAAATCGAAGGAAGAGAACATCTGCAGAAAGTGACCTCCGGATTATTGGTGAGCAACCACACGCTGGTATTGGATCCGGGAATCATCGCCCACGTCATCCGGCCGCATCGTACTTACTTCACCATGTTGGAGGAAACAGCCTGCATCCCTCTGCTCGGAACCTTTGTGCGACTGCTCGGAGCCATACCGATTCCCTCTACGGCAACGGCCATGCGAAGTCTGGAGAGAGCGATGCGCAGCGATTTGCGTGATCTCCCCTTCGTGCACGTCTTTCCCGAAGGGGAATGCTACCTATGGAATCAGCAGATCGAAGAGTTTCAGCTGGGAGCCTTCTACCTGGCCTGTCGACTGCGGCTGCCCGTCGTACCGCTGACCACCGTGCTTCATCAGCGGAGCTGGCTTGGTCGTGGATCCTTTTCCTTAGCCGGCCGCCGCGTGCGCATCCCACCCCAAGTGACCGTGGTGGTCGGAAAGCCGGTATACCCCATCGGGAGTCAGGGCGGGTCCTTCAAGCGGGAAGCGGTAGGTCTGAGCCGACGAGTGCGCTCCCTGATGCAGCAGACGATCGACCGCCAAGGGGGATGCAAAAGCATGTCCAAAGGCAGGATGCCTCGGTTGGCTCTGCAGCAGATGTAGCCGAAATATACCAGGGAGAACTGGACAGCGGACAAGCGATGAGTTACCCCCTCGGCAGGGTAACCGTAAACGTGCTGCCCTTGCTGGGCTCGGAGTCGACCCGGATGGTACCATTGTACTCATCGAGGATGCGCTTGACCGTGGCCAATCCCAGGCCGGTCCCGGGGATACCGGAGGTATGGGGATTTTTCACTCGATAGAACTCTTCGAACAATCCCTTTATCTCTGGTGCGCTCATGCCGATGCCCGTGTCACGCACCCGTACCACCACAGCCTGCTCATCCTGCTGCAGGCTAAGAGTCAGAGTACCACCCTCCCGGTTGTACTTGAGGCCGTTTGAAATCAGATTCATGTAGATGCGGTCCAAATCCTTCCGATCGGCACGGACCGGATACTCCAAATCCTGGGCTTCCAGGCTCACCTTTATGCCACTGCGATCGGCCTGGGCTTGAAAAAACTCAAGCTGCTCACGGAGGATTCTCTTAAGCTCCAGCCTTTCGATCGATTTTTCTACCTTTCCCGCATCACTTTGATTGAGGAACAGCAGATCCCGAATGAGATCCAGGAGCGCTTCCCCGCGGATCTTGCTGCGTTCCATCATCTCATGGATCTTCTCCACCTGGTCATCGAACATTCCGGTCAGGATAATGTTGACATAGTTGAGGATGGCGGCTATCGGGCTTTTCAGCTCATGAGCCACCATGGAGATGAAACGGGTCTTGTCCTGTTCAATCTGCCACTGTCTGGTAACATCGTCGAGGATGATGAGGACGCCGTTGCTCTCCCCCTCCCGCAGGTAGGGATTCACCCGGATCTCCAGCATCCGCTCCCCGACTTTTTCCCAGCGAACCCTGGTCTCCTCCTTCGGGGACCCGGAAGAGAGGACATCGTCGATAAAGCGTAGTGTCTCCCCGCTGAGCGAGAGCTGCTGCAGGGTCAGCTGCGGACTGTAGTGAACCGAGAGAAAGCTTTCCGCCTTTGGGTTCATCAGCACGGGCTCCCGGTTGATGTTCAACACGATAATGCCTTCGTGCATCGAGTTGATCAGCTGGTGGGAAAGGTTGCGTTCACTGGCCAGCTCGGTCAGATACTTCTCCCGTTCGAGGATCAAGGTGCGCTGCCTGACCGCCCGCTCCACCACCCCCTGCAGATCCTTGGGGTTGAACGGTTTGACCAGAAAGTCGAAGGCGCCCTGCCGGGTGACTTCCATGGCCGCTTCAACAGTAGCCAAGGCGGAGACGATAACGACCACCGTTTGCCGACCCAGGGTTTCATTGATATAGCGGGTCACCTCGAAACCGTCGATCCCGGGCATCTTTAAATCGATCAAAGCCAGATCGTAGAAATGGGCCTTGAGAAGGTTGATAGCCTCCTCGCCATTTGCAGCCAGATCCACCTTGTAATCGCTTCGCTCCAGCACCCGGCGCATGCCTTCCCGCACGCCCTCCTCGTCATCCACAACGAGGACTCTCAGGGTTCCCTTCATACCCTCTACCCTGCCAGGTACCGTTCGATTTGCTGGAGCAGGATTTCCAGGGACACCGGCTTGGTAAGGATCACGTCAGCCTTCATCCAACTGCGGGCTTTCTCGTTATACGAATCGGCGGAGAAGCCAAGCTTCTTCTGGGCAGCGGTTTGCATGATTATCGGTACCTTCGCGAGTTTGGGATTATCTCTGACCTTGGCACAGAAAACGAATCCCGCGTCGAGGTGCTCCATCATCAGATCGACAAGGATAAGATTTGGAGTGAAGTCTTTCAGCGCCTCTAATCCCTCCTCCATGCCGCCGGCCGCTTGAACCTCATACCCCTTGCCCTCCAGAAAGATCTTCTGCCCTTCCCGAAGGTCGTGGTCATCGTCGACGATTAGAATCTTCTTCAAAGAGTTCTCTCCACATTATGAGAAGTTCCCCAGTGAGGTAATCGATCCCCGGCTACAGGGAATCCAGCATCGCCCTGGCTTTTCTTCCCGTTTCCGAGGATGGATCGAGGGTGTAGGCCTTTTGCAAGCTCTGGGCAGCATCGGCTTTTCTACCGAGTTGGCTGCTGCAGAAAGCCGCCAGGAAATACACGGTCTGGACGTTCTCATGATCCGGAAAGCGTTTCAGGAACGGATCAAACAGCTCCAGTGCAGCCTGGTAGGCCTGCCCTTCCAGAAGAAGCTGACCCTTGAGCAATATGTAATCACCGTAGTGTGCCCCCAGAAGAGAGGGATCGGCTTCATTGAGATAGCGCATGGCCAGACCGTTTTTACCGGCCATCGCATAGGCATAGCCGACGTAAAACAGGTACAGGGAGCGGCTGCGCTCGTCGGCCAGCTCCAGTGCTTCCTCAAAGTAGGCCACCGCCTCCTCGTAGCGCTCCGCCTCCAGCAGGGATTTGCCCTCGTCTACAGCTTCCTCCTCCTCGTCCATCCATTCGAAGCCGAGATCGTCAGTAGCCTTATCCGCCCGCACTCCCATGGTGGTGCTTTCCAGCTCCTGCGTGCCCCGGAAAAGGTTGCGGATTTTACCGCGAACCGTCTGTACGATACCCCAGGAGGAAACCTGGCGGGAACTTTTTATCAGCTCCGATACGAAATAGGTACCGGGTTCGCTTAAAGTGATCCGCAGAGCACCGGAGGAAAGCTCGGCCACCGATCCGGAACCGATGCGCAGCACCGCATCCTCTGAGAACACCGTTCCGATCTCAGCCAACCGCCAACCACCGCCCACCTGTACCTCGATGGTCCCGTGGATATAGGCGAGTGTATAGTCCACACTAAAAACAGCTATCGGGATCAAGATCAAGACCAATAGTATCGGAACTGTTCGTTTCATCGGAACACCTGCCTCTTTTTTTATTATAGCCGATCTTTCCGGACATATACCACCCGGGATTGAGAAGAGCTACGCCTGCTGTGGAAGGTCCATTCCCTTAGTGACGGATCCGCTGGCCCCTGCCCAAAAGGAGGAACAAGCCGACACAGAGGATCACCATCACCAGGAAGCCGGCTACCAGAAAAACAACACTGTTGATCCCGTAGCTTTGCTCCACCGCCCCGACGATCTTCACGGCAAAGGCACCGGCACCGAAGGTCAGGGTGAACTTGATCCCGTAGCTCATGGAGCGCCAGCGTGCGGGCGTGAGGAAGGCGAGCAGGCTGTTTTCGATGGGCTGCATCCCCAGTGTGAAGAGGATGAACATCCCCGCCGCCGGGATGAGCAGTGCATTCTGCAGGAAACCCGCTATCAAAATAAAGGGCAGGGCAGAGCAGAAGAATAGGAAGTAAGACCATTTGAGGCTGTAGCGATCGGCTACCCGCCCTCCAATCACCTGCCCGAGGATACCAAGCACATAGACGCCGGTGGCGATAAGATTGGCCACCAGTGTCTGAAAGGCGGGAACATCCCGTACCGCGGTGAAGCGACGGGTGATCAGGTTCTGAAAATCCCGGCTCACATTACCGAGCCGGGTTTCCAGGAATGCCGGCAGGATCACCGTAAAGCTCCTGTACATCAAACCGGCGAATAGAACCCCTGCACAGAACACGAAGAACAGCCGCATGGCGGTACCGGAGGCCAGCTTCTCTACCTTCTTCAGCTCCGAACCCCGCTCGACGGAAAACGGTGTCAGCACTCCGGCAAGGCCGATCGTTAAACCCACTGCACCCAGAATCACCACGCCGCGGCGCCAGCCTATCAGGTAGTTCAGCAGGCCCACTACGAAGGGCACTATGGCGATGCCTATATTGCCCCAAACGCCATTGATTCCCATGGCCCGGCCCCGTTCCCGGACTCCTTGGGACACCAAAGCCAATCCTGAGGGGTGGTAGGCTGAGCATCCGATTCCCACCAGGGCAAAGGATGCCGAAATCAAGCTAAGGGAGCGTACCAATCCGGCCAGCACGAATCCCAGAGCGGCCAGGATGATCCCGGTGTTCATAGCCCACTTGTGTCCCCAGTGATCGCTGATCCAGCCCCAACCCAAAGCCAGGAGCCCATAGAGCAGATACATCCAGAAACTGATGTCCAGTACCGCGGCAATTGGAAGCCCCAGGTCGCGGCTCATCGGCATCACCAGAGCGGGAAACACCAAGACATAAAAATGAGAGAGAAAGTGGATGGCCGAGGAGAAGAACAGGATCTTCCGTTCTTGTGGATTCATCGATACCTCCGCTGCAGGCACCATGCTGTGGGCGTGATTATAGCCCGCTTTATGGATGATAGAGAACAGCAGATCTGCACCTTTTCCACGGAAGATTGACAGCTAAAGGATTATGGGTTCACTATCGGAAGGCAACGTCCATGAAACTCGAGTTTGTACAGCGTTCCGTCGGTTTTTCCGTTCGTCATTCATGGATCGTTATCCTGATTGCAGGCGCTCTAACCCTCTTGCTGAGCTATCACGCAATTCATATCCGGATCGGCGCAGACATCTTCAACATGATTCCTCAAAAAGCCAAGGTGATCGAAGACATCGCCAGGTACAGTACCGCTCAGGATACCGGCCAGATCCTGATAGCCGTGGAGGGAGCAAATCTCTTCTATATAGAGGCACTCCAGGTTTTCGAGGCTGCGATTCAGGAACTGGAGGCGAATGAGACGGTCATCGGGAGCATCAATCCGTTCAATTTCCTCACCTTCGAGTTGGAGGGCAGAAGGCTCCATCCGGTAACCGCGGCACCCGGAGGCCGGGCACCACGAAACCAGGAGGATCCGGATATCTGTTACCTGTTCTCTTTCAGCCAATACCTCAAACAGATGAATCTGAAGTTGGGCGGGGAGTTCTCGATCCCCGACAGCCGGGCACCCATTCTGCTCCTGTCCCGGTACATGAACAGCATGCTCCACTCCTCGTACGGCAGGTCAATACCTGCTCGGCCGATAAATGAGGATTACACCCGCTTCACCATTTTCCTGAGGACCTGGAATGCTGAGAGCAAAGACCTGATGATGGAACCGGAGTTCAAGGAGCTGATGAACCAAATAGAGCAGCTCGTAGAACAACAGCTCACCGCCGCAGGCTTCCGTTCCCTGCGTTTGGGTTTATTCACGCTGGTTCCCATGATGACCGGCATCATGCTGAACTTCATCATAATGGTCGCGCTGGAACTGCCTTTCGACGTGGTGACCGTTATGTTTTCCAGTGTGGCCATCGGCGTGGGTATCGATGACTCGATTCACCTGATCATACGCTTCCGTCGCCAGATCCGTATCTACTCCGGCAACATGAACAAAGCCACCGTGCTGGCCCACACCTTGAAGGCCACGGGCCGTCCCATCCTGCTCACCTCTCTATCACTGGTTGCCGGTCTACTGGTTCTGTGCTTCTCCCATTTCCTGCCGATTCTCTACTTCGGGATCCTGGTGTCCCTGGCCCTGACCACCACCACTTTTGGCGCGCTGGTGATTCTTCCGGCTATTCTCTCATTCGGAGGAGGCGGCACTACTCCCGCCCTCCCGGAGGACCGAGGATCTCGGCCCAGATCACGGCGCGCTTGAGAGGCGGCAGCTTCTCCAACCTGGCCGCAATCGTGGAAGGTCTGGCTGCGGCAGCTTTTGTTTCACCAACCCCAGAATCCTCACGCGCCTTCATACGCTGCCGGCGTTCTTGAAGGGGTACGGCCATCCAGCTTTTGCCGTCAGGCAGTGCGACTGTCCGAGGTACGGCTCTCCGGGTTCCGGCCATCCGGCTTACGCGCTCAGGCAGGCGGGTGTCGCGATCAACGGCCGTCTGTCTAACGCCGTCAGGCATTAGGGACTCCCGGCGAACGGCCGCCCGTTCCACGCTCTCAGGCAACACGGTGGGCCTGGGAATGAGCCTGGATTGAGCTTGTGCGCCGGTGGCGGTAGAGTTTTTCAAATCATTCAGAGACAGGGGTGGTGGATACGCATAACTCTCCCGGCTGGCGACCTGCGGTCTTGGGGGTTGCTGGGCAGGGGAAGCTGTCGAAGAGGCGGACGCCGGACCTGTCGGTGGCGGGTAGATCTCAGCGGATTCACGCAGCCAGGGAAACTGCGAACCTAAACGGGGGGCCGGCTTCCGACCGGTCTCCGCGGCTCTGTCTGTTTTCTGAACCGAGCTAGGGCTCTGGGTTGTCTTGGCGCTTTGAGCGGCCTCCTCGCGCTGTTTTCGCCTGCGCGCGGCCCGAGCCCGCAGGATAACCGAGACCACGGCGACCAGCAGGATCGGCAGAAGAGTGAACAGACCTTCGAAGGCTTGAGCCCGCAGCATGTTTACTCCTCCTCCGGCGTGGATTGCCCTTCTTCTCCGATGCTCTGCCGCATCTGGGTGTCCGCCTGGATGTTCCGCAGTCGATAATAGTCCATGATGCCCATATTGCCGCTGCGGAAGGCTTCGGAGATAGCCTTTGGGATTTCAGCCTCCGCCAGAACGACCTTAGCCCGGTTTTCCCGCACCAGAGCGGACATCTCCTGCTCCCGGGCCTTGGCCGCTGCCCGGCGCTGCTCTGCGATGGCCTGGAAGCGGCGCTTATCCGCCTCGGCCTGATCGGCCTGCAGCTTGGCTCCGACGTTTTCCCCGACGTCCACATCGGCGATATCGATCGAGAGGATCTCGAAGGCGGTTCCGGCATCCAGACCCTTCTGGAGCACTGTCTTGCTGATCTTGTCCGGATTCTCCAGCACATGCTTGTAGGATTCCGCCGAGCCGATGGTGGTTACGATGCCCTCTCCAACCCGGGCGATGATCGTCTCCTCGGTAGCACCACCGACCAACCGTTCGATGTTGGCCCGCACGGTGACGCGGGCTTTGGCCCGCAGCTGGATCCCGTCCTTGGCCACCGCATCGATCGTTCCCCGGCTCTTTTCCGGATTGGGGCAGTCGATGACCTTCGGGTTGACGCTGGTCTTCACGGCATCCAATACGTCGCGGCCGGCCAGATCGATGGCTGTTGCCCGTTGAAAAGTAAGGGGGATGTTGGCCTTACTGGCCGCGATCAGAGCTTTGCTGACCCGGATCACATCACCTCCTGCCAGGTAATGGGTCTCCAGTTGATCCGAATCCACCTTGATCCCGGCTTTGGTGAGCATGATGCGGCTGTCGACGATCAGACGTCCCTTGACCCGCCTGATCCACATGCCGATCAACCGGCCGATGCCGATGTGGGCGCCTGACAACAAGGCCCGGAACCAGAGCCCGAAAAACTTCAAGAATACGGCGATAAAGGCGATCGCAACGATTGCAACTAACACGTAAATGATGATCATGCTACCCTCCTTGCCGCACCACTATGCGGCTTCCCTCTACTTTCACCACTCTAATGAGTTTATCTTTTTCGATGAACTCCCCGCCGGTGACGGCGCTGTACTTCTGCCCGTCGATCAGAACCATGCCCACCGGGCGCAGGACCGTCAGGCTGGTACCCTCCCTGCCGACCAGATCGGTGTACTTCTCCGGTGTATAGGAGGCATAGCCTTTGTCGACATCCTGCCGGTCCTGGCTGATCAACCAGCGGCCGACCGGGGAACGAGGAAAGAACCGGAAATACAGGACTATGAATACCGGTACCATGACCAGCACGACGGCCAGATAGATCGAGCCGATCAGATTGCCCAGCCGCTGGTAGGCAATGACGACACTGGCTACGATCGATCCCACACCCGCGATGCCGATGATCCCGGCGGCGGGAACGAACACTTCGACGATGATCGCCAAAACTCCGGCTGCAGCCAGACCGATTGCTAACCACATGACGTTGCCTAAGCCCTCCGTACAACGATTCTGTTGCCGCTGACCTCGATGATCTGCACTGCAGTGCCCGGCTCGATGAACTCTCCGTCGGTTTCCACGACCAGGATCTCTCCCCCGAAGTCGGCTTTTCCCGCCGGACGCAGCGGCGTCACCGCCGATCCCCGCCTGCCTGTCAGAAGTGCGGAGCTCTCGATACTCTGCACAGTATAGCCGGAGATCGCTTCCTGGCTGCTCTCCAGGATCAGACGTTTCAGTCCCGGAGTGCGGGGAAACACCCTCAATAGAACGACCAGCAGTACCAGGGAGCCCACGAAGCCGAAACCGACATTGCGCAGATTCCGCAGAAAAACGGTCCATTGCCAGGGAACCCTGGGAATGATGAACTCCTGCCGGGAGAGCACCAGGGCTATTACCATCAGGACAATGCCGGAAATTCCCGTTACACCGAAACCGGGGATGAGAAAGATCTCGATGACGAGGAGGATGATTCCGAGAAGAAAGAGGATGATCTCCAGGGAGCCGACCGTGCCCAGAAGGGCGCCGCCCAGGAAAATGATCAGGAAGGCGATGATGGCTACCGTGCCGGGCACTCCGAAACCGGGACTGGTGATCTCCAGGTAGAGGGCGGCCAGCCCGACTAAAACCAGGATGCTGGTCACCGCAGCCCCGGTGATCACCGACACGATGCGATCCGGCGCGCTCGGCTCGAGCCTGCCGATCGCCGTACTGCGAATCCCGATAAGTTCGTAGAGAGCATCCAGATCGGCGACCGTGGCCGAGGATACGCCGTAGCGCTCCATCTCCCCCGCGGTCAGTGTCAGCAGCTTTCCCTCCGGAGAGATGACCTTGCCCTTCTCCAGGGTAAGCTCCTGTTCCCGAGCCTGCCTCTCCAGATCGGGCAGGTCCGAGGTGGTGCTGACCTGAAGCTCGTCGCCCAGGTAGACCTCGATCAACTCCACATCCATATCCACCATGGCCAGGGCGATACCCTTGGGATAACCGTTCTTCTCGGCCAGGGCCGCCATCTGGGCCCGCACGGCACTCACGGTTTTCTCCGGGGCCGTCTCCATGCCCTCAGCGCTTTGAAAAACCGGGGCGGCCGCACCCATCGAGGTCCCCGGCGCCATGTAGATGCGGTCACAGGAAAAACTGATCAAGGCCCCGGCGGACCAGCTGACCCCCGTACCCTCAGGAGTCGCCGGAACGAAGGCGATGGTCTCGATCTCGTCAAGACCGCCTATCAGCGTGGCGATCTGCAGGGCCGAATCAACCCGTCCGCCGAAGGTGTCGATTTCGAAGATGATGGTAGCGGCTTCCGCTTTCTCGGCCTCCTGGATGCCCCGGCGGATGAAGATCATCAACGCCCTGTCGATCTCCCCCTGGATGGGGATGACGTAGGCATCCTTGCCCTCCTGGGCCCATGCGGGCATCAGCAGGAACAGCAACAGGAGTATAAAAACAAACCGCCTCAGGAAGAAGTGATTCATCTACAATAAAATTCACTCTCCTGAGGCGAATTGTCAAGGAGATAGTTAGAACTTGATGCCGGCGAACAGCTTGGGATAAACCTCCATCGGTGTACTCAACAAATCCAGGGTGAAGGATGATCCCTGGTGGAGTTCGGTCGCCACCGTGTAGCCGGGAATCGTGGTATCCAGCATCACGCCTCCGAACAGGCTCAGGAACCCGAAAATCCGTACGCCGAGCATGATCCTTGCAGAAGGCCAGATCGGGGACAGCTCATCGATATCAAAGGCCGCCGTCAGTTCGCTCTCACTCCAGCCGGTCCAGCTCGCTTTGGCGCTCAAGTCTCCGGCTACGAAGAACGAGCCAACCGGTATGTGCAACCCGAGGCCGAGTGCCCCCGTATACACAGTAGAACGATCACCCAGGGCCATGCCTGCATAGAGCAGGGTGTAGAGATAGCGACTGCCCATCTCGAATCCCACGTACCCCAGGCCGAGCTCGGAGAACCAGCCGGAGGTGCGAAAGATTCCGTTCTCCACGATATTGATCAATCCGATCGGAATCCCGTACAGATCCTGGGAAATATTCACGATTCCCACCTGGGCGCCCCGCACCGCTCCGCCCGAAATGTTAACGATGCCAATCTGGGTTCCGCTTACATCCTCGGAGATGTTGACCACTCCGACCTGAGCTCCGGACACCTTGGTGGCGGTGTTGAAGACACCTGAAATTTGAGCCCCGGTCACCGTGCTTTCAGCCATATTGAACACCCCCGCGGTTTGAACACCTGTCAGGGTCTGCTTGCTCATGTTGAACACTCCCCCGGCCTGCACACCGGCGAAAGTTCCCCCGACCATGTTGAACACCCCGGCGGCCTGGAGAAAGGAGGTGTTGCCCTCGTTGATGTTGAACACTCCGGCCCATTGAGCCGCGGTCGTATCCCCACCGGCGATGTTGAATACTCCGGAGTATTGAATTCCGACAAGCTCGCCCTCAACAATGTTTCCCACTCCGGAAGCCTGGACGCCGGTGAGCTTGTCCTCGGTGATGTTCATGACCGTACCCAGCTGGGCTCCCTTGATCCCGTAGACGGAACCGACCAGTAGATTTAGCGACAGGTTGTATACTGTGCGATTGGTCGGAGCCTCCGGCACGCCGGGCAGTACCGTAAAGCCGAAGGGTTCGTAGCTAACGGGAAGCTCGTCTTGGGCTTCAAGGGCGGGTACCTCCACCACCGGCGGCAGGGACGGCTCCTCCAAGGATTCATTCCCCCTGCGGGTGGTCCTCTCCCGGCCGATGGGCTGGAAATCTGCAGGGGCCAGCTCCCTGCGTACACCGGAGCGCAAGGTCACGTTCATCATCCAACTGCTGCCTTCGGTGTCCAGGTTCAGGGAGTAGCGCCCCTCCGGAAGGGCCAGCACCACGCCGGTGCCGTGAACCTTGCGTACCTCGGCGACCAGGTTGCCCAGCGATCCCCGCACGTAAAGGCGGCCGTCGATCTGCTCGTTGAGCACGATGCTGCAGGAGGCTATCCGCAGATCCGTCATGGTCAAATCACCGGTTCCTGTCAGCTGGATGTTGTACGATGGATGTTGGGCACCGGCCTGGGAGGTTTCGGTGCGAGCCAGGGTTTCCGAAAAAGCGTAGTGATAGGCCTCATTCAGGGAGACCTGCTCGTCCCTAGTGGAATCCGCCGCACCACGCAGGGCGGCAATCATATAATGGGTGAAGTAGGAACCCTCTATGTGATCCGATTCCTGGGCCGCCTCATTAGCCGAACTGGAAGTGAGAAAGGCATGGCCCTTCATCTGGATGGATTCATCGATCATGAAAGGCAGCTGCCGCGATCCTCCCTTGAGGCGCGTGAATGCACCTGAAAAGCAAGAGTCGAGAATGGCGATATTCACATCCGCCTCGATCTCGACGATGGAGCGCTTCAAATCTGTGTAGGCCACCCGCTCCTCACCCAAGAGCAGCCCCTGTTCATCGGAGTGCCCGGAGTAGTAGAACAGGAACTCCACCCGGCGGGCCTCTTCATGGGCTTGGCGGATGCGGCGATCCATCATGATGAATGCGGTCTCCAGGTCGTAGGAGGTGGGGGCTAGCAGTACCAGACTGTCGTTGTACTCTACCCCGCCCAATTCCTGCATCACCCCGGCCATGGCCCGAGCATCGCTTTCGGCATAGCGCAGGCGCACCCGATCGTGTCCGCCGTCGTTGGATCCGACGAACATGGCGTAGCGGCGAAGCGCACCGGAACTCTGATTGGCAAACAGAGACAACGCGCTCAGCAGTATCAGCAGTAATAATACGGTCCGTTTCATTGCGGTTTCACCTTCACTTCAACAACAGTATCGAGCTCTGCTCCACTCCTCTGGGCAGACTCAAGCTTTGACTTTTGGCGATCTCAGGTTTTTCCGAAAGCTTCTCCGCCGCTTGCAGCACCTTCTCGAGGGAGAAGGGTCGCTTGGAAAAGACGAAGAAGAAACGTTCGAAAACTGGGGCGTCATCGAGGGTGTAGGCGAAGGGAAGCAGTACTTCCCCTCCCATCTCCAGTGTTTGACCGGTCATGGCGGACAGGGGGAAATGAGGGGTAACAGTCCCGCGGCCATCAATGGAGATGATGGCTCCGTACTTGTTCGTGCCGGCCACATAGCTCACCTGCAGGGTCGCCCCCTCGGCCACCCGATCCCCCTCCTGGAGCACCCGGGCGCCCGTATCGGTCTGCATATAAACAGTGAGATGGGCGCCGCCGCCCTTGAGGCGCACCTCGGAGGCGGGACTCTGGGGTGCAAAGAACGACGGTCCCCGGGTGATCAACAGCAGCCCGCCGGCCAGTACGAGCAGGGCGAATCCCGCGACGGGCACCAGCCGGGGCCAGCTGAGGCGCGGGATTCGGGACAGGCTCAGCCATCGCCGCACCGCACCGCCCTCAGCCGGGCGTCGCACTGGCGCACCACTCCGCCTCTCCCGCTCCGGCGCCGACTCGATCTGCCGGATTTCCGCCGAAGGCTGTACGGCCTGTACGGTCTCCCGGCTCCTGCGCCGGATTTCCTCCGCCATCGCCTCCGGCGGATACTCCTCCAGGATCCTGCGGTTCTCCGCCTTCAGCTCATCGAGCCGGCGCTGAACCGATGGGTCCTTGAGCAGCTGCTCCTTCATGCCCTTCGGCAGCTCGTCGAGAAGAAGCTTTTCGATGAACAGATCGGGAATCCCGTTATCCTTCATGACGTTTTTACTCCCTCCAGGGCCAGGCCCCGTTTACGCAGGGCTCTCAGGCGTTTGCGAACTCCGGAGACCGAAAGCCCAACCTCAGCGGCGGTCTCCTCCAATGTAAGCCTGTCAACGTAGTGGAGAACCGCGATCGTTCGGGTGGAGGCCTGCTCCCGGCTGAACAGGTCATCGAGAAAGGCCCGGGTCACAGAACGCTCCTCGTGTTCATCCACATCCGCGATCTCCATCAGCAACTCCTCCTTGCCGCTCACAGGCCTGCGCTTTTCACTGCGCAGCACGTTCAAACAGGTGTTGGTCGCGATCCGATACAGCAAGCTGGACGGAGCGTCCGCCGTCAGCCTGTCTTCGTGCCGCAAAAGCTGCACGAAAGTATCCTGCATGGCATCCAGTGCCTTATCCTCGTTCTGCAGGAGCTGACGACAGCGTCGGAGCACCATAGGCCCGTATTTCCTGTAAAGAGCCTCTACATCGATAGCCAAGAAGGATCCTTTCCAGCGCTATCTAATAGTATAACACCAGCACGTGGAGTTTGTGTTACCTCGGTTTGCATTCGTTCGAGGGAAACAGCACCCTTGAAATTGTGGTGTCCAGCAGATATCCTGATCGCCGGAGCAACGAGCCGTGAACCCTGCCGTCACCATTACAGTAGAGTGTTCCCCAATACTCAAATTGAAGGATATACAAAACAGAGGGGAAATCAAAGTGCCTGCGGATACTTCGATCACCACGCTGCTGGACCGGCTGGGTGTCCCAACGGGACAGCACCGCTACCTCCTGGTGTACGCCAACGGACGGAAGCAGGGACTCAATTATATCGTGCAGAACGGGGATGCCCTGCAGCTGTTTCTGCCCATCGGCGGGGGCTGAGCGTGTCCGCCATCAGCCCGTCACCCACCACCTTGCGGTTGACAGGGGGTAAGCCGGGAAAATACTATTGTGTTGGCAAACGCTATTACGATGAGGAGAGGAAATTCTAGTCGGGGAAGCTGATGGGATCTGGTGGTCTCCGCGGTCTTCAAAACCGTTGGTCGCCTGAACAGGCGACGGCAGGTTCGATTCCTGCCTCTTCCGAATCTGCAAATCCTAGCCAGCAACGATGAATAAGTCCGGTTCACGCTCTCTCGCCCGACTGCCCCAGATCGAAAAACTACTCCAGAGTGGAGAGCTCACAGCCTGGTTTTCGCGTCTCAGTCGTCCTCTGGTGGCCCGGTTGACCGCTGAGACCATCGAAGAGGTTCGAGCAACGATACAGAGCGGGGAGGATTACCCGGGAATCGAGGCGATCCTCCAATCCGTGATCGAACGCTGCCGGGAGATGGCGCGGCGCAGGATCCATCATTTGATCAACGCCACCGGGGTCATGTTGCACACAAATCTGGGACGGGCGCCGATCTCCAAAGCTGCCTGGCGCTCGGCGGAGGCGGTCAACACGGGCTTTTCCAATCTGGAGCTCGACCTGCAGACGGGTAAACGGGGAAAACGGCGGGGGATCATTCCCGATCTGCTCTCCCTCCTGGTCGGGGCTCAGGATGCCCTGATGGTTAACAACAACGCCGCAGCGGTGTTTCTGATCCTCTCCGCCCTGGGCAAGGGCAGGGAAGTGATTGTCTCCCGGGGGGAGCAGGTGCAGATAGGCGGCGGCTTCCGCATCCCCGAGATCCTGGCTCAGACCGGAGCCAGGATGATGGAGGTCGGCACCACCAATATCACCCACCTGGAGGACTACACGGGTGCTTTGAGCTCGGACACCGCCATGATCCTGATCGTGCACGCCTCCAATTTCCGCATCCGCGGCTTTACCGCCCGACCGGAAATCCGCGAACTGGCGGCCGCTCTGCCCGAGGGGGTGCTGCTGGTGGTGGATCAGGGTTCGGGCACGACCACAGAGAGCATCCCCGGGGAGCAATCGGTATCCCATTACCTGAAATCCGGAGCCCACCTGGTAAGCTTCTCGGGAGACAAGGTGCTCGGCGGTCCCCAGGCGGGCTTCATTGTGGGCAAGCGAGATCTGATTCAGGAATTGTCCCGGCATCCCCTGAACCGGGTGATTCGACCGGGGAAAACCATCTACTCACTGATGGAGGAGGCTCTGATCGCCCGACTCAATCGGGACGCCGAGCCGCCGGTGGAAGCGGTGCTGAAACTGTCCATGGAGGAGCTTCGGACGCGGGGCGAATCCCTGCTGGCCGAACTAGTCCCGGATTCGGCTCGCCTGGTCGAATCCTCCGTGACCACCGGAGGGGGAAGCGCTCCGGACGAATGCTTCCCCTCCCTGTCCATCGAGCTCCAGATCCGGGACAAAGCCCAGATCCTCCTGGCGGAGCTGCGGCGCATGGATCCGCCGATCATCGCTACGATTGAGGATGGCAGGGTTCTGCTCAACCTGGCGACCCTTCTGCCCGAAGAGCTGCCGCAAGTCGCAGCAGCCTTGAAGCGGCTGCTCACCCAGAAATCATGAACACCTACGCCGCGCCCAAGCTTCGAGCCGCAGATCAGTTTGCGGGCTGTGCCGGGAGGAGTTCCCCATGCACGTGATCGGGACAGCCGGCCATGTGGATCACGGCAAGACCCTTCTAATCGAAGCGCTCACCGGCATCAACGCTGATCGCCTGCCGGAGGAACGACGCCGGGGCCTGACCATCGATCTGGGATTTGCCCACTTCTTCACTCCCGGCGGGGAGCCTGTGGGCGTGATCGATGTACCCGGGCACGAGCGCTTCATCCGCAACATGGTGGCCGGCGCCTGGTCCCTGGATCTGGCTTTGCTTACCGTGGCCGCGGATGACGGCTGGATGCAGCAATCCTCGGATCATACCCGAGTTCTGCGCCTGATGGGCGTGCCTCGGCTCATCGCGGTAATCACCAAGACGGACCTTGCTTCTCCCGAGCGGATCGCTCAGGTCAGCGAGCAGGCCAGTGAAGCGTGCAGCCGCCTCGGCTATGCCGACGTACCTACCCTTGCCGTGTCCGCCCGGAGCGGCCAGGGCATCGACGAGCTGAAAGAACTGATCCTGAAGGAGATAGCGTCACTGGAACAGACGGCGGTCCTGGAGCAGCGGGCCGCAGCGCAGCGTGGGCCGACCGGGTCGGTTTCCCAGATGCAGAGCGTCGCCCACATCTACGTTGATCGGGTGTTCACCGTGAAGGGTGCCGGCGTGGTTGTCACCGGAAGCCTGATGGGAGGTGTACTGCGGCGGGGACAGGAACTGCTCCTGCTGCCCCAGAAAAGGCGAGTGCGCATCAGGAGTCTTCAGTGCTACTACAAGGAGTGTGAAACTGTCGAGCCGACTTCCAGGGTAGCCATCAACCTGAGCGGTATAGACGCCGGGCAGATTAGCCGGGGAGACCTTCTGAGCGAGCAGGGCACACTGTTTCAAAATACCATGGAGTTCATCCTTCGCATCGCCTCCGCCCCAGGTACCCAGGCCGATGACAAATCGGCCTCGCCGAAGCGGGACACGGAGGTGGAGATCGCCGTGGGTACCGGCCATCAGATCGTCCATTTGACCCGCCTTGCCGCCGGCAACCTGGGGCGCATCCGCTCGAGTCGAGCGCTGCCCCTTCTGTGGAACCAGCCGGTGGTGTTGATTCAGCACGGGGGAAGCTCCATTCTGGGCGGGGGGCGAGTGCTGTGGCTCGGCAAAACCGGCAAGCAGCAGCGCCTGCTTCTAAGCGAGATCGAGCCGACCCTGCCCGCCGAGCTGGGTGGGGAGCATCTGGCCCGACTGAAACTCTCCCTGGACGGTGCGGTAGCACCGGAGGAAGCCCGGGACCTCAAGTTGGCCGCAGATCCGAGCCAGGGTACTGTTGAACTGGTCGGCTGGATTGTAGCCAAGGAGTACCGGGACCGACTGGAAGGGCGTATCCGGGAGCTGGCCGCCACACCCGGAGGAGTGCGCCTCGACGAGCTGGCCACCAAGATGCGCGGAGAACCGGAGACATTGCTGCGGCTCGCTGCCAGCAAGCTGGCCGAGCGGGGCGATCTCTCCCTCCGGGGGGGCATCCTGCTCCCAGCGGGCTCAGAGGCACTGCAGGTCTCTCCGATGGGCCGGCAGCTGCTCCGGGATCTGCGGACCGGGAGCAGCCGCGGGCTGGAGCTGAGCAAGCTCAAGATCGCCGGGGCCCGGAAAGAGCTGCGTAACTTGGTGCGAGCCGGTTTGGCCGTTGCCCTGGAGGGGGATATTTACTACGAGAAGGAAATCTACCTCGGACTGGCACGCAGTTGTCTGGCCGGGCAGGCTGTGGGCGGTACATTAACCATTGCCGAGGCCAAAACCCGGACCCAGCTATCCCGCAAATACATCATCCCCCTGCTAAACCGCATGGAGAAAGACGGACTGGTTAAGCGCAGCGGGGACGAGCGCATCATCACGGCGCTGCCGCAGTAAAGCAGCTCCGCTACAGGGTGTGCCCACCCTCGGCCTGCCTGCCCAGCCGCTCCCACCACCTCTGCGTCCCGATCAAGGCCAGCAGAAGCGCAAGAATGATCACCCCTACCAGGATATAGGTCAGGCGGATTCCGACGGCTGAGGCTACCGCGCCCAGCACCAGGGGAAAGGCCATGCCGCCCAGAGATACCGATCCGAACAATACACCGCTGACCGTACCCGGCTGATCGGGGTAAAGGCCCGTGCCCCGGGCCATGAGCAGGGGGAACACCGGCGCGGTGCCTAAACCGTAGAGCAGCAGAGTCACCAGCTTGACCGGGATCCAGGGCACGGTGAGGAATACGATCAGGGAGATGAGGGACAAAGCCATCCCCGCCTTGAGGATGCGGGCTGAGGAGAAGCGCTTCAGCAGGCGGGAGGTCAGCAATCGGCCGCTGATCATCCCGATCAAGAAAACACTGACCACGGCACTGGACAGGCTTAGGGGCACGCCGAGCTCGGTCTTGAAGTGTTCGGCCAGCCAGTAGGAAAATCCGAAATCCGGGGCCACGGAGAGGAATATAAGCAGGGCGCTGAAGAGAATTCGCGGGTTGCCCAGAATACGGGAGATGTTTCCCCGGCTCATCATGCGGCCGCTGGCCCGGGGCAGGCGGACAATCAGGATCCACAGGAACAGCAGGATGGCCAGGCCGCCGGCTTCTATAAAGGTCCAGCGCCAAGACAGGCCCACCGTAAAATTGAGCGCCACCAGCAGGGGGGCCGTAAAACTGCCCAGGGCGGCAAAAGAGGTCTGGAGGGAGATGTAGCGCTCCCGCCTGTGGGGGTACATGGACAGCATGATGCTCTGGCCTACGGTTCCGGCTGGAGATCCAAAGAGGCTGTAGAACAGGATGATCAGCAGGATCACCAGGTAGGAGGAGGCCAAGCCCATGCTGGCCAGTCCAACCGCCAGAACCAGGGCCACCAGGGCGAACAGGGCTTTACGATTCAAGTAGTCCGAGGCGATGCCGGTCAGGGTCGTGCCGAACAATGAGCCGAGGGAGAGCATGGTGAAGAACAGCCCCGCCTGAGGGTAGCTGATCCCCAGATCTTCGATGATTTTCGGGATCGACGGCCCCAGAATGCCGATCACCATAACCCAGGTGAAGTTGGAGGCGAAAGCCAGGTACGGCACGGTATTAATCAGCCGGAGGGACAGTGTTTGAGGGCTTGCTTCACGGTCCAGTCGTCGTGCACCAGACCGGCCATAGCCTCAACCACCGACTGCGGATTGGTATGCTGCCAGATGTTGCGGCCGATGGCGATGCCGGCCCCGCCGGCCTGGAGTGATTCATGGACTTCCCGAAAGACCTGACCCAGGTCGTCGGTCTTTTCTCCTCCCAGGATCACCACCGGTGCCGGGCATCCCTCCACCACGGCGCTGAAACTGTCCGGATCCCCCGTGTAGTAGCTCTTCACGATATCCGCGCCTATCTCCTGCGCAGACCGGGCGGCCAGCTTCACCCCCTCCGGATCGGTGGACTTGAGATCCTTGCTCGTGGCCATGGCCTCGATCATCAGCGGCAGATTCCACTGTTCGCAGGCGTCGGCCACCAGCGAAGCCTGGCGGATAAAATCCCCCTCCCGTGGATGACCGAACTTCACGGTGACCGCAGCAGCCATGGCGGCGTAACGCAGGGCCGTCTCAGGGCTGGAGATCCGTTCCTCTTCGAATCGGCCCCCCAGAACGGTGAACCCACCGGTCAGCCGCAGGATCAAGGCCGTAGAGGGCGCCCATTCCTCGGATGAGGCTTTCATGAAACCCCGGGTGGTCAGCACCGCGTCGGCTCCGCCAAGCACACAGGCCTTCATCAGAGGGGCGGGTTTCACGATTCCGGGAATCGGCCCGGCGATGCCGCCGTGATCGATGGCCACGATCACGGAGCGGCCGTCGCTTGGGCGAAAGATCGAGCTCATGCGCATGCGTTTTCCAGGATTCATCCTTCCTCCTCCAGGGGAATTTCAGCTAGTTTTGAAAATACATCTTTCAAGCCGCGGTAGGAGGCCCGGTACAATTCGAAAAGTCGATCGTAGAGCTCCCGCAGCTCAGGATTCGGCGTGAAGCTTCTGCCTATCTTGACCAGGCTCTCGGAAGCCGCTGCCAGGCTGGAGTAGTTGCCAAGGGCAAACAGGCCGATACAGGCATCTCCGAGCAACTCTGAATCCTGCACCGAGGGCACCAGGATCTTCCTCTGGGTGATATCGGCCTTGATCTGGTTCCAGAGAGGACTCTTGGCCTGCCCGCCGGTGACCCGCAGCTCCCCGATTGACAAGCCGTTCTCCCCCATCACTTCGATCACGTCTCGAATGGCGAAGCCGACCGCCTCCACCACGGCCCTGGTCATCTCCTTGCGGCCGTGATTCGCAGTCAGTCCGACGAAGGTTCCTCTGGCGTAGGGATCCCAAAGGGGAGCCCGTTCTCCTGCCAGATAGGGAAGAAACAGCAGGGAGCGAGCGCCCGGGGGCACCTGGCAGATATCCTCGAACAGGCCCTCGTAATCCAGTTCCCCCCGGCCGCTGATCGATTTGAACCAGGACAGGGCTTTCCCTGAGGTGGAGATGATGCCGGAGATGTTTGTGTACCCCTCGATGATATGGGGCAGGCACATAAGCCTGCTGTCTTCGACCGGCTGTTCGGCACAAAGATTGATGCCCTCGGAGGTACCGGCGCGGTCGCAGACCCTACCGGGTCGGACGGTGGCGGTTCCCAGCAATGCCATGACGAAATCCGGACCACCGGCGAATACGGGAGTGCCCGCCGGAATTCCGAGCAGCTCCTCAGCTTCCAAACGGATCTCTCCCATCGGTTCCCCCGGACGGATAAAGGGAGGGAACTTATCGGTATCCATGCCGAGTTTCTCGATCGTCCCAGGAGTCCAGATATAGGGGGCGAACTGCTCTGAGGGCAGCACGGTAAATGCTCTTCCCGTCAGGTACAGATCGATGAACTCCGGGCAGGTACAGAAATGCCGCGTTTGGCGGTACACCGCAGGTTTGTTTCTGAAGATCCACAGAGCCTTGGGCAGGTAGAAGGTGGGATCAACGTAGCGCCCGGTAATCTCGGCGATGATCCCGGCCTCTTCCACGCCCCGCCGATCCATCCAAGTCATGGCGAAGTCAAGAGGTTCACCTCCAGAGCCGACAGGTACCAGGGTCGGTCCGTTTCCGCTGACCACCACGGCCTCGACTTTGTCGCCGCTGGGCAGCTCCAGCTGGGCGGTCACCAGGGCGAGAGCCGAGATCCAGTTGTTGGCATCGGCTTCGTGAATCAGGGGATCTCCTCGATCGTTCAGGTGCACCGGCACCTCCGCCCTGGATATAAGCGTGCCAGCGCTGTCGAAAATCCCCCCTTTCAGGACAGAGGTACCGACGTCAAAAGTCAGGATCACTGGACAGGCTCCATGTTTACTCGGCTTCGTGATCCAGAAGCACTCGGTAGGTGGCGGCGGTCATAGCCGCTTTGATTCCCTCCTCTAGCCCGGAGAAAGAAACTTTTCGGCTGATCAGGGGGGTGACATCGACTTTTCCGAAAACCAGCAGGCGAACAGCCTGAAGAAAATCCTCCTCGGTCCGTCCCTCGCTTCCCGTAACCAGGATCTCGGATCGGTGAATTGAATTGGCATCGGTGGGCAGGGGGAGCTTTTCGTTGTAGGAGGTGTAGATGTTGATCCTGCCATTGTGCGCCGTTCCTTGAAAGGCCGACTCCAGGGCAACCGGCGCGGGGGAGGTGACCACACAGGCGTCCACCCCTCTGCCCTCGGTGTGCGATCGCAGAATTGCGGGTAGATCTTCCCGAGTGGGATTCACGGTCACATAGGCCCCCAGTCGCGAAGCTGTTTTCAGTCTCTCCTTGTCCGGATCGGAGACGAAAATACGGGCGCCCATGCAATTTCCCACCATCAGATGCATCATGCCCATGGGCCCGGCGCCGACGATCAGCAGGTCCTCGGCCAAGGAAAGTTGTATCTTTTTCAGAGAACGGATGCAGCAGGCTACGGGTTCTGCGAAGGCGGCAGCCTCCAGGGATAACGCTTCGGATATAGGGAAAACCTGTCTTGAGGAAACGACGCTATACTCAGCGAAGCCACCGAGAATCCTCTCGCCGTTCTTGTAGCGGTTCACGCAGAGGTTGGAAGCCCCGGTGCGGCAGTAGTAGCACTCCCCGCAGCGACTCACCAGATCCAGGGCCACCCGCGCGCCTGGTTGAAGGTCCTCCCGCAATGTCCCCACTTCCTCTCCGATCTGCTCGACGACTCCGGAAGCCTCGTGTCCGGGAATAACGGGATAACGGAACTTCATCTGTCCGGTGTACATCCGCTGCTCCAGGGTGCAGATGCCGCAGAACTTGAGCCTGATCAGTACCTCCCTGTCGCCGATTTTAGGTTTGTCGATCTCCTGGATTTCAATCCGCTCCGGCCCTGTCAGAACGCCCGCTTTCATGGCCGTTCCTCGCTGCGGTTGTTGTTGTAGAACTTGCAGATCGCGGTGTAGCGGCAGTTCCTGCATTCCTCCCCCGGACAGGCCTGGAAGTTGCCAACCCGTTCGAGCTGATCGATGTGCCACTCCAGGTCACCGATATAGGCCTCGATCCGCTCCTTGCGCTTGTTCGCCTCCCGCCACTTTTCGCGGTAGCGGGTCAGGAGGCGCAGACGGCTCTTCTCTCCCGAAGGATCCTCCCTGGACAGATCGAAGATCTCCCGAATCTCTCCGAGGGTCAGACCATACTCCTTCAACTGCTGAATCCGTTGGAGGTGGAGAAGATCCTTCTCCGAATAGCGACGATGCCTGGCCTGGGGCCGCACGGGCGCCGAGAGGATGCCCAGCTCCTCGTAGTAGCGTATGGTGCGGGCGGTCACCCCGGCCTGCTGGGCCAGCTCCCCGATGCGGTACAGGGTTTGCCACTTCCTGGAATGCTCCGTTGTCGGACTCAGCATCAACATGCCTCCAAACTTAACGTGTTACGTAAAAATAATTCTATGTTAAGTTCTGCGAGCTGTCAAGTTGCGGTGCAAGTCCCGTCAGTCTGTTTTTTTATCGCGCTGGCTTACCCTCAGAATTCCGGTAAAATTTTAATTCCGACTTCAAATTTTCAATAAAATCTGAGGGTTTGAAGCATGTTATTCCCAAAGACTGAAACACTAAGGTAGATGGTAAAAACTGATGTATTACTTCAAATTTTACCAGACATCTGAGGGTGCAGCAGATCCTTTGTATCGAATTGGGTCATTTTGCCCACCGGGCCAAAATGATCCGATTTCAGTGGCCACCCAAATCCCGGTGCAACCGCGTCTGTTCATTGCCACTCCACTCAGTTAGAATCGGCCCATGAGCCACAGCATCATCACCAACTATCATTGCCACTCACGCTTCGACGACGGACATGGCGAGCTTGAAGAGTATGTACAGGCGGCTCTGAAAAAGAATCTCCGGACACTCGGATTCGCCGGCCACGCACCGGTTCCCTTTGCCTGCGGGTGGACCATTCCCTCCCCCCTTCTGCCTGAATATCTCCAGACCGCCCGCCGGCTCCAAAACGACTACCGCGACAAGATCGAGATTCTCGTAGGGTTGGAGGTGGACTATATCCCGGAGATCATCTCCCCTGTATCAGTCCAGATCCGAGCCCTGAAACTGGATTTCACCGTCGGCTCGGTCCACTTCATCGGGCGGCTGGCCGACGGCACGCTCTGGACCCCCGACGGTCCGGTGGAGGAACTGGAGCAGGGACTGGCGGAATCTTACGGTGGGGATGCCCGCAAAGCTGTCGAGGAGTATTTCCATCGTATGACCGCCCTGGTCGGCACGGCTCCTCCGGATGTCATCGGGCATTTCGACGTTGTCAAGAAGAACAACCGCGGCGGCAAATACTTCTCGGAAGACGCACCCTGGTACCGCAAAGCGGTCGACAAAACCCTGGATGCGTTGGCCGCCTCTCCCTGCATCCTCGAGATCAACACCGGAGGCATCGTTCGGGGCACCAGCGGAGCGCTCTACCCCTCGGAATGGATCCTGGCGGGATGTCTGAAACGCCAGATCCCGGTCATGATCAACTCCGATGCTCACCGGCCAGCACAGCTCGACGGCTATTACAGCGAGGCTGCGGCGATTCTCAAGGATATCGGATTCCGCGAGCTCACCCAGATCGGCAGGGAGGGGCGCAGAAGGGTGCCGCTCGTTTAACGGCATGAGGCTCCGGGCAGATCGCCGATGGCGCCTTCTACCTGCCCCGGGGTGCGCTCGAACTAGGCGTACATCTTCTCGTCACCGTTCGGCAGCTCCGCCTCAACCTCTCCGCTTCTGCGCCGTGATCCGCCGACGCCGGCCAGCAGGTCGCAAAAGATGTAGTACATCACCGGAACCACCACCAGGGTCAGCACCGTAGCGAACAACAGGCCGAAGATCACCACCACACCCATTCCGCTCCACCATTGGGCGCTCTCGTTCCCGAGTTGGAGGAAATTCCGCAGGTTCCCCCTGAACAAACCGATGAAATCAACGGTTATGCCGGTGGTGAGGGGTATCAGTCCGAGGATGGTCGTGACAGCGGTCAGCAGCACCGGACGCAGCCGGGTTTTGCCGGCCCAAACGATGGCGGCTTTCTTTTCCCATCCCGCGGCTCGCAGCTTCTGGGTGTAGTCAACCAGAACAATGGCATTGTTGACCACAACACCGGCCAGGCTGATCACCCCTACCCCGGTCATAATGATTCCGAAAGGCTTGAAGGTAACCAGCAGGCCGAACAATACTCCAAAAAAGCTCAAGACCACGGTAATGATGATGACGAAAGGCAGGGTTATGGAGTTGAACTGGGTGACCAGCAGCAAAAAAATCAACAGCACGGCAACGCCGAAGGCCTTGATCAGGAACGCCTGGCTCTCCCGCTGCTCCGTATCCTGTCCGGCGTAGCTCAAGGTGGTTCCCGCCGGGACCTGGTATCCGGCCAGTCTCCGTTTGGTTTCCGCCAGCACCTCGGCGGAGCTGCGCCCGATAGCCTCACCGCTGACCGTCACCACCCGCTCCCCGTCTACGTGATTGATGGTGCTCAGACCCGTAGCCAGTTCCACGGTAGCAAAATTGGCCAGGGGCAGGTGCTTTCCTTCATGAAAAACCGTCAGATTGAGCAGATCGGTGTAGTTGCGGCGGTAGTCCCGATCGAAACGGACCACGATGTCGTACTCATCCGTACCGATCCGATACTTCGAGGCTTCAGTGCCGTTGACAGCGGTGCGGATGGTCCCGGCAATCTGGGCGGTAGTCAATCCCTGCAGGGCTGCCTTCTGGTGATCGATATTGATGCGCAGCTCCGGCCTTCCCTTTTCGTAGTCATCGTCCAGCTTGGCCAGGCCGGGAACATCGGCGATGCGGCGTCTGATCTCTTCGGAAGCGGTGGCAAGCAGGGCGAAATCCTCGCCCCTGAGCTGGATTTCCACAGCCCTTCCGGTCGGTGGGCCTTCCTGGGGACGGGTCACATCGATCCGTGCGCCGGGCACGCCGCTAACGCTCTGGGCGATCTGTTGCAGGGTGAGAAAGGAGCTCTGCTGCCGGTCCTTCATATCCAGCAGATCGATGGTCACGGTGGAGCGGTGGGGAACGCCTCCGGCGGTTCCGAAATCGAAGAGGTTGGAGGAAGTCCCCACGTCGGCAACGTAGTTCTCCAAATCACTGGTCCCCTGGATCCGCTGCTCCACAGCCCGAACCAACCGGTCAGAGACGTCCAGCCGGGTTCCCGGAGGCGCTTCCACCTCCACGTAGATCTGTTCGGGTTCGGCGTCGGGAAAGAACTCCACCCCGTGGTTAAAGACGGCGAATATCCCGAGCATGACCACCCAGGCTACCGCCACCAGACCCAAAAAGACCCACCGGCGTTTGCGGCTGTCCAGCAGCCAATGCAGGCTGCCCTCGTAGAAGGCGGACAACCGTTTTAGGAAGCGGTCGCCGATCCTCCTTCCCTGTTTCTCGTCTAGCTTCAGAAAGGCAGAGGAGATCACCGGATTGATAAGCAGCCCAACGAACAGGGACGAGGAGAGGGTGATGATCAGGGTGATGGGCAGGTACTTCATGAACTCACCCATGAATCCGCCCCAGAACATCAGGGGCAGGAAGGCCAGCAGAGTGGTGGCGGTAGAGGCGATTACCGCAGGACCCACCTCTGTGGTGGCTTCCTGGGCCGCTTGGAGCAGCCGCTTTCCTTCCTGATGCTGGCGGTAGATGTTCTCTACGATCACCACCGCGTTGTCCACCAGCATCCCCAACGCCAGAATCAAGCTATAGAGCACGATAGTGTTCAGGGTGTAGTCCAACAGGCGGAAGACCGCAAAGCTGATGAGCATGGAAAGAGGAATGGCGATCCCCACCAACAATCCATTGCGAGCGCCCAGAAAAAAATACAGCACCAGGATCACCAGAAGCATACCGGCGATGATGTTGTTCTCCAGGTCGCTGACCATGGTGTGGATTTCCTCGCTGAAGTCGGCAACGATCTCGTATTCGGTGGCCGCCGGGAAGGTGGAGCTCTGTTCGGCTAGAATTTCTTTGACCCGATCGGTGATGGCGATGATGTTTTCCCCGCTGCGCTTCTTGACCGCAATGGTGACGCTCGACCTGCCGTTCAGGCGGGAGTAGCTCTCCTGGTCCTTGAAACCGAGCTCCACCCAAGCCAGATCGCTCACGTAAATGGGCCTGCCGTTCACCGTATCGACCACTACGTTTTGAATGTCGGCGATGCTCTGCAGCTCCCCGGGTACCCGCACGGTCCACTTCAGGGCTCCGCTTTCCATCGAGCCGCCGGGGACGGTAAGGTTTTCCATGCGCACCGCTGAGATCACGTCATCCGCGCCCAGGTTGTAGTATATCAGCCGCGTCGGATCGACATTGATCTTTACTTCCCGCTCCAACCCTCCGGAGATGTCGGCGGACAGCACTCCGGGGATATCTTCGAAGCGGTCCTGTAGATCCTCGGCCAGTTGCTTCAGGCGCACCAGCGACTGTTCGCCTGTCAGACTGACTACAATGATGGGGATGTTCTCGAAGTTGATTTCTTCGACGATGGGTTCCTGCGCGTCATCGGGCAGCTCGGGTCCGGCCAGATCCACTTTTTCCCGAACCCGTCTCAAGGCTTCGTCAACCTCGATATCCGACTCGAACTCCACAACCAGGCTGGCATAACCTTCCCTGGCCGCGGAGCTCATTCTCTTGATCTTTGTGATTTCCCCCAGCCTGTCCTCTATCGGTTCCACGACCTGGGTTTCCATATCACTCGGGGCTACTCCCGGGTAGGGAACGGCGATGAAGATCACCGGCTGGTTGATATCGGGGAAGCTCTCCAGAGGTAGGTTCAGGTAGGATATCAGGCCGGCGACAGCGATGATAAAGATCAGCACAAAAATACTGGTACGATGCTTCAGCGCGAAATTTGTTACTCTCATGTCTTTCTCTATGTCTGGGACGTAACTACGGGATCGCCATCACTCAGGTTCTGATGGCCCACCGTGATCAGCCTCTGACCGGCCGTCAATCCCTCTACCAGAACCGTGTCCTCGTACACAGCCAGCTTGCGTACGCGCACCTGGTGCGCCCGACCCGACTCCTCCACGTATACGTGCCAGCCCTGTTCGGACTCGATCAGGGCGTCCACCGGAACGACGATCTGGCTCTCGAATACCCTCTGGCGGATTTTCAGGTCGGCGACCATTTCCGGAGCCAACCGCTGCTCCGGGTTGGGGATTTCCACCTCGATATCGAAGGTGCGGTTTTGGGGATCGATGCTTTGGGAGATGTAACTAACCTCCGCTTCCACCAGCAGATCGGGGTAGGCATCGAAGGTGATCTCAACCTGGGTACCGAGCTGGATGGTGCCCATGAACCGCTCAGCCACTCCCGCCTCGACACGCAGCTTCTCGTTGTCGATCAGCTCGAAGATGGGGGTCATAGGGTTGGCGTAAGCCCCCAAATCGTAGTAGCGCCGGTTGATCCGCCCGCCGATCGGAGCGCTGATTGACAGTTTCTCATAGCGAGCTTTGGTCAGGGCGTAGGCGGCCTGGGCTGCTTCAAAGGAGTACTTGGCGTTCAGGTATTCGTTCTGGGAAATGGCATTCTGCTCGAACAAAACCTTCTTGCTGTTGTGATCCAGCTCCGCCTGCTTCATGACGGCTTCGGCCTGTTGATACCCTGCGGCCAGTACAGGATTGTCCAGTACCGCCAGGATGCTGCCCGCAGCGACGACCTGGCCTTTATCTACCAGTATGCGACGAAGGATTCCGCCCTCCTCCACGACGATATCGATGCGGTTCCGTGCTTTAACCGTCCCGGTCGCTTGCAGGTAGCTGGAGAATGACTGCAACTCCAGGACGCTGGTTCTGACCGGAACCGGATCCCGTCTGCTGCCGGCGTCGGAGCCGGGGGAACCGGGATTCGGACTGCTGCAGGCGACCAGAATCAGCGCCGCCAAGCCCAATACCGCCGTTAAGCTCAATAGTTCGATTCGTTTCATAGCTAGTTCAACTCCATGCCTCGGTAAAAATCTTGATATCATATTCCTTCGGACCTGACCCGACCGGTCACCTCCTCCCAATCAAAATAAGCGCTCAAATAATCGTAGATTGCCGAGTAGTAGGTCACCTGAGCCAGATCCAGAGCCACCCGAATCTCTTTGAGTTCCAGCTGGGTTGCCAGCTGGTTCTCCACCCGGGTCTCGGCGATCTCGAAAGCCCGGCGGGCGACGCCTACATTCTTTTCGGCTGACTCGATACGCTGTTCGGCCTCTTCCAGCCGCAGGCGAATGTTGCTCATCTCCACCAGGATCTCCTCCCGGGTCTGAGCAAGGCGGACTGAAACTCTGCCGACTTCTGTCTGGGCTTTTCGCACCAGAGCCTTGGTATTGCCGCCGCTGAAAACCGGTACGGCCAGCAACAATCCCAGACGCAGGCTGTCCTCATCGTTCTCCCACCTGAAATCATCCGAAGCCGCATTGATGAGATAGCTCATTCTGGCTGTCAGGGTGGGATAGAAGGCGGATTGCTGGGCCCGTAGGTTGATTTCCTGCAAGTTTTTCTGCCACTGCAGCGCCTGGATGTCGGGACGTTGCTGAATTAATGCCTCGACGTCCTTAAACAGCGGGGGCTGCGGATAGGAGGACAAGGTTCCTGTCAACACGATCTCTTCCTCCTGTGACAGACCGATCAGGACCTTCAGGCTGTTCAAAGCCAGCTCGAAATCCCGCCGCGCTCTTATGCGTTCGGGAACGGTATTCCGCCAATTGACCTCCGCTTGAAGAAGCTCATATTCGCTGACCACTCCGCTGTCGAATCGGATCCTGATGTTTTCATAGTTTTCGCGGGCGCTCTCTTCGGAACGCTGGGCTACCTGAAATACTTCTCTGGCCAGCACAGCGCCGTAGAAGGATTTCTTAGCCACTGTTATGATCCGCTGGCGGGTGGTTTCATACTGGAAATCGGTGAACTGGTTCAGAGCTCTGGAGGCCGTAATTGCGTAGAGAACCCTCATATCGAATAGCGTCTGGTCCAGAATGGCCCCAAGCTGAAAAGTGTTATTGTATGCAGGGGTTATTCCGCCGCTCTGATCCAGGAACTCATGCTCCAGACCGAAACTTGTGCTTACCCTGGGAAAGGCAGTGGCATAGGCGCCTTTCTTCTCCGCCTGGGCCATTTGCACATCCAACTTGGCCAGTTGGATGGTCCGGTTGTTCTGCTCGGCCAAAGCGATGACGCTCTGCAGATCCAGCTCCCGGGCTGGCAGCGGGCCGGTCTGTGCCACGACCAAAATAAAAACGGATAGTATCAAAGCTCTCATGTCGGCTCCCCGTCGGATTCATCCATTGGCTGCATTGAAAACATCACCGTCCTGAAAATATAATGATGACAGGCGCTATCGACCAATAAAATTGTTCGGCGAAGGTTCGGTACCCTGACTCATTAGACGCACGGATCCAAGCGTTTATTGTATGACCTTACTGCTAGAACACCAGATTTGCGGATTTGTGTTACCTTGTTTTCCGTACCGTCTTGGACTAGAGAACCGGCCAGCGGCTCAAGAGCTCACTGCGAAGAGAGGCGATCCTGCCTTTTCCGCCCGGGAACACGTAGCCTGTCAGGGCATCCCAGGCCGAATGCGCGGCAGTCAGCCGGCTGCTGCTCTGGGGAACAGTATCGGTAATCAGTACCAGATGCGTGATCCGTATCTTTTCGAGGGAGCCAGCCGATACCAGAGCCTGCAGGCGCTGCAGGAACCATACCTGCTCCATCTGCACGGCCACGCAGCCCGTGCGTTCGAACAGCTCGACTCGTTCCTCCCGGCTGGAGATGAACCGTTCGTGGGTCAGGATCGGGGCCCTGCGGAAGCTTACCCCCCGGCTCGCGGCCCCCTCTTGCATCAATGTTTGAAGCCCGGGGTGTCGGCGCACCGCCATGGGCATACCGCTGTCGAAAGCGATGTCATCGCTGCCTAGAACCAGGTCACCCCGCCTGAGGGAGGGATCCAGTGCACCGGCACAGCCGATGTCGAGGATTTCCACGATCCTGCCCGAGCGCATACGGTCCAGGAGCTCCTCTCCAGGCACGCGTACTCCCCTGCCCATGCCGATCCAGAAACAGGTGATCCTCCGCTCCCCTACCCAGCCGCAGAATCCATTCGAGGCGAATACTGCGGCCAGGCGGGTCAATCCGGTTCGTCCGGCACCGCCGCCGGGCTTCACCAGCCCGCGGGGCGGTACGCGCAGGAAGAGGATCTCTCCCGCGGAATCGTTCACTCACCGCCGCCGGGAGACTCACCCAAACGGATGCTCATGGCGATTTCGTCGCAGTCCTCCAGGCGGGGACATTCCAGGCATTCCCGCCACAGCTTCCTGGGGAACTTGTCCTTGGGCTGAACGGAGAAACCGAGTCGGGAGAAGAAATCCACCGCGTATGTCAAGGTGATAACTTCAGGGAATCCCAGACGCCTGGCTCGCTGGAGGAGCTCCTGCACAAGTCCCTTACCCACGCCAGTCCCCCGGAAGCGGGGATCCACGGCCAGAGCCACGATCTCCGCGCTGTCGATCCAGAGGGGAAACAGGGCACCGCAGCCGGCCAGCTCGCCGTTCCGCGTGTCCGCCACGATGAAGTTGGCCAGCATGGTCACGATACGGTACTTGCTCCTGCGCAGCATCTGTCCGGACTCGGCCATCCCGTTGACCAACTTGAAAATCCCATCCACGTCTGCGACCGTGGCGGAACGATAGGTTGTCTTTTTCACCGTCGTTTTCATAGGTGTTTGGTAACGAGGCTGCTAATTCTCGCTGAACAGCTCCACCACCTCGGCCGGCGTTGTGGCACCGATTACCGTGCGGCAAAAAGCCTGGCTCTTGGTGATGCGGGCTATGTCGGCCAGGGCTTCAATGTGGGGGCCGGACTGATCCGGCGGTGCCAGCAGCAGGAAGAACAGCTTCGAAGGATTGCCGTCGATGGCCTGGAAATCGATTCCCTTCGGGGAAATTCCCAGGGCAATGGTCAGGGAATTGACAGACGGAGTCTTGGCGTGGGGCACGGCGATACCCTGCTCCAAACCTGTGGAACCCAGACTCTCCCGCTTCATCAGGGCGTCATAGACCGCCTCCACATCCGCGATCTTGCCGGAGTCTCTCAGAACCTCCACCAGCTCCCGGATTACCTCGGGTTTGGTCGTAGAGACCAGGGGAACTTTAACGACCTCCGGTCGAATCAGATCAACTAATGCCATAGCTTGTCCTTTCTCATTTGTCAGGTCAGGGCGTCGTATAATTCCCAAACCCGGTCTTCATCTTTGACGATCAGCACAGAGCAGGGCACACTGCGCATAGCCCGTTCGGCCTCGTTGTAAAACTCGTCCCGGCGGCTGCGCACGTGGGAGAGCTCGCCGAGGATCAGCAGATCGATGTCATTTTCCTGAACGTACTTCTTGATCTCCTGATTCACCGCTCCGCTGACGCTCACCACCTCGAGGGCCAGACCCTTCTTGCGGGCCAGACTCTGTACATGATTCAGATAGCGGTTGGCGTCGGCCTCCAGATCGCGCTTGTACTCCTCCTCTTCGACCTTGATGAAGATCCGGGCTTTGAGAAGGTCTTCCAGCGCACGGGTGTTCACCACGTACAGCGCGGCCAGTTCGGCTCTGGTGGCCCGACTCAAAACCACCGCATATTGGGCGGCGGTTATCGAGCCCTCGGTTCCATCCACATATACCAGGATCTTTTTAATCGGACCGTTCATGTTCCTCGTTCCGCTCCCTCCTTTGCCTCCAGACGGCGTTTCACCATTTTCATTAAGACGAACATGTCCCGCTCGTTCTCCTCCAGCCGGTTCTGGATAAAGCCTACCGTCTGTTCCAGATCCGGAATGGCGATCTTCTCCAACGCGTTGACTTTCCGGATCGTTTTACGCACCTCCGCGGCCAGCCGTATAATGGAGATCTTCAACTCCGCCAGGCGGCCCATCAGCTGCAAGGCCTGCTTGAACTCCTCAAGGGAATTGTCGATCCAGAAGCTCGTGCCCAGCGGACTGTAGTAGGGTGGATGCTCGCTGAAGCTGGTCTGCACGACGGGAAGCCGCACCCCCATGACCCGGCGGGTCTTGAGCTCGATCTCGGCCCGGATGTTTACCGCACTGGCAAGACTGGAGACCCGCAGCTTCCCCATACGCAACACCGCCTGTTCAAGGGTCCGGTAAGCCTCCTCCAGAGCCTTCACCACCCTGTCCTGGAAGTCTACGGTCTGATCCACCAGGTTGAGCAGCTCGAGTACCAGGATATTTCGCTTCTGGTCCAGCAGCTCGTGGCCCAGGCGCGCGAACTCCAGCTCGTGGCGTATGCGTAGGAGGTTGGTCTTGGTCGGCGCTACGTTGGGCAACTCATCATCCCCTATAGTACTTCTCGATCTCCTCTTCACTGACCCGGTGCAACTCCTCCACCGGCAGGAGGCTCAGTGCGTCCCAACCCAGCTCGAGGGTCTCCTCTATGGTACGATCCTCTATCTTTGATTGGCTGACAAACTTGCGCTCGAAAGTATCGCCGAACTCGAGGTACTGATGGTCCAGGGGGGTCAACTCCTCTTCCCCGATCACCGAGGCCAGGTTGCGCACGTCTTTGACGTAGCTGTAGGCGGCAAATAGCTGGCTGGCCAGATGGGGATGATCGACCCGGGTCATGCCCTCGCCGATGCCGTCCTTCATCAGCCGGGACAGGGAGGGAAGCCCGGCTACGGGGGGATAGATCCCGCGGGCGTCCATCTCCCGCTCGAACACGATCTGTCCCTCGGTGATGTAGCCGGTGAGGTCCGGAATGGGATGGGAGATGTCATCGTTGGGCATGGTAAGGATCGGCATCTGGGTGATGGAACCGGGAAATTCCTTGATCATACCTGAGCGTTCGTAGATCTCCGCCAGATCGGAGTACAGGTAGCCGGGATAACCTTTGCGGGAGGGGATCTCCCCCCGGATCGTAGAGATCTCCCGCAGGGCTTCGCAGTAGTTGGACATGTCGGTCATGATCACCAACACGTGCATGTCACGGGAGAAGGCCAGGTGCTCGGCGAGGGTGAGGGCGGTTCGAGGGGTAATCAGCCGTTCGATCGAAGGATCGTCGGCCAGAGAAAGGAACAGCGCTACGTTTTCCAGAACACCGGAGCGCTCGAAACTGTCAATGAAGAAGCGGGCCACATCGTGTTTGACTCCCATGGCCGCGAACACCACGGCGAAGCGGCTCTCCTCCCCCCGGATTTTTGCCTGCCGGGCTATCTGGGCGGCCAGGGCGTTGTGGGGCAGGCCGTTGCCGGAGAAGATCGGCAGCTTCTGACCTCGGATCAGGGTATTCATGCCATCGATCGCAGAGATGCCGGTCTGGATGAAGTCCCGCGGATACTCCCGGGCCGTGGGATTGATCGGCCGGCCGTTGACATCCAGCTCCTCCTCCCCCGTGGGAGGGGGTCCGCCGTCGATCGGCTGACCCAGGCCGTTGAACACCCGCCCCAGCATTCTATCGCTGACTTGAACCGTATGCGGCTCCCCGCGAAAGCGTACATGGGTTTCCGGCATAGTCAGCCCCGAAGTACCGGCGAACACCTGGAGCACGACCACGTCCGCGGAGGTATCCAGGACGATGCCCAATCGGATTTCCCCCGCGGGATCCACACACTCCACCAGATCGCGGTAACCCACCGGGTGAGTGTTGCGCACGAACACCAGGGGTCCCTCGATGCGGTCCACCCCGATGTACTCCCGGCCGGCCAGCAGGCGCTTCTCGGCCGCTTCGATTCCGGAGGTGGTAACGGGGTTGCTGCCGGCAGCGGCGCGCGCGGCTGCGTTATCCGAGCGGGAGGCGGCGCCGTCCGCTCGGCCGGTGGCTGCGCTTCTACCGTTCTTCATAGATCTCCTCCAGTTGGTCGAGGGAGCGCTCCAGGCGGGCGGCCAGCTTGTCAAAAGCTCCGGGCTCGTCGTTTGAAATCGTGAACTTCATCTTGACCACATCCTGAAGCACTTTCATCCGGCGCAATCGCACCAGGGTCATGCCCCGGCGGATGGCCTCCGCCCCCCGGCGCCAGTAGGTCAGGATGAGAGCGAGCATCCGCGCCTGCTTCTCCACCGTAGAGTAGCGGTCCACATCGTCGAAGGCGTTCTGCTGCAGGAAGGCGTTCTTGAACAGGGTGCAGACCTCAATGATGAAGCGCTGGCTGTCCGGAAGGGCATCCGGTCCGACCAGCTTGACCACCTGCTGCAGCCGCACCTCCCGGTGAAGCAGATCGAGGATCTCCGCCCGGTCGGCGGTCCAATCACCCCCAACTTCCTGCTCCCACCAGGAAGTGACCTCCTCGACATACTCGCTGTAGCTCTCCAGCCAGGAGATGGCCGGGTAGTGGCGGGCGTTGGCCAGCTGTCTGTCCAATGCCCAGAAGCAGCGCACGAAACGCTTGGTGTGCTGGGTCACCGGCTCGGAGAAGTCCCCACCGGGGGGGGAAACCGCACCTACGATGCTCACCGAGCCGCCCTGGCCAGCCAGGGTTTTCATGGCCCCGGCCCGCTCGTAGAACTCGGCGATGCGGGTGGGCAGGTAGGCGGGGAAACCTTCCTCCGCCGGCATCTCTTCCATGCGCCCCGACAGCTCCCGCAGCGCCTCGGCCCAGCGGGAGGTGGAATCCGCCATTATGGCTACGTCGTAGCCCTGGTCCCGGTAGTATTCAGCCAGGGTTGCACCCGTGTAGATCGAGGCTTCCCGGGCGGACACGGGCATGTTCGAGGTGTTGGCGATCAACACGGTACGCTCCATCAGGCTGCGTCCCGTGCGCGGATCGATGAGCTTGGGGAACTCGGTGAGCACATCGGTCATCTCGTTTCCCCGTTCCCCGCAGCCGATGTAGACGATGATCTCCGCGTCGCACCACTTGGCGATGGCGTGCTGGGTCATCGTCTTGCCGGTGCCAAATCCCCCCGGGATGGCCACGCTACCTCCGCGAACCACGGGAAAAAGTGTATCGATTACCCGCTGCCCGGTGATCAGGGGCCGGCTCGCCGGCAGCCGCTCGGCCGCGGGCCTGGGGGTGCGGATGGGCCAGCGCTGCATCATGGGGACGGCTCGCTCGCCTCTATCGGTTTCGATAAGGGCGACCGGCTCCTCCACCGTGTACTCCCCTTCAGCGGCGAGAGACTTCAAGGCTCCCGACACCTCGGGGGGTAGCAAGACGCGGTGTTCGATCCGCTGTGTTTCCTGCACCGTTCCGATCACACTGCCCCCGGTCAGCGGAGAGCCCACGGCAAGGTCCGCCGGACGGAACAGCCACCGCTTCTCCCGGTCGAGGGAGGGGGTACGGATACCCCGCTGGATGAAGTTCCCGGACAGGGCCAGGATCCGCTCCAGGGGCCGCTGGATGCCGTCGTAGATCGTCCCGATCAATCCCGGGCCCAGCTCTACGGAGAGCGGGCTTCCGGAACCAAAGATGTTGTCTCCCGGGGCGATGCCCGTGGAGTCCTCGTAGACCTGGATGATGGCCCGGTCTCCGGCCAGCTTGATGATCTCCCCGACCAGGCGCACCTCCCCTACCCGCACCAGCTCCAGCATCATGGCGTCGCTGATGCCGGCGGCTTCGATGACCGGTCCGTTGACCCGCCTTACCTGTCCGACGATTCGTTCTTCCATTTTACTTAGCGTGGCGTCTGCGCCTTCGCGGAGCGTGGCGTCTGCGCCAGTACCTCTTGGATCGTTTTGCGAATTTCCGACTGCTGCCGAAGCAGCCGGGTCGCCACCTGGTTGTTGAACTCCACCCGTCCATCCGCTGCCTTCAGCACCACCCCCTGGGGGATCAGGGGATCCCCGTCACCCAGCGTCAGGCTCACCTTCCTCCCGGTCAACTCCGAAACCTTGCCCTCCGCGTCCCGAAGCAGTATTTTATCGATCTGCTTACGTTCGGGAGCCGAGGCGTTGACCGTAGCCTCGGCAGCGCCCAGCCCGATCGCAGCTTCCACGATCCAGGCCAGGAGCACCTCACGGTACTCCTGAGTACCGATCATCGCGGCCAACTGCTGCCGAACCCGGGAGATCACCTCCTGAACCGCCTGCTCCCGCAGCTTGAGGGCGATACGCCGGCGCTCCATGCGCAGGGAGGAGTCGGACTGAGCGCGAATGCGCCCGGCCTGTTCCTCGGCCTTGCTCTCCGCCTGCTGGATCACCGCCCTGGACTGTTCCGCGGCTGTCTGAATCCGCTCCTGCGCCGCTATTTCGGCTTCGCTGAGGATCTTATCCGCCTCTGTAGCGGCGTCCTGGGCGATGCCGGTGATCAGATTAGCCTGCTGCTGATCGGTCTGTTGATTGACCTGGATCTGGTCAGGCGCCCGCTTTTCGTACTGCTGGTCGCTCATAATTTGATTCCTATGGCTTGGTTTACCATTTCCCGGATGCCCGGTTTGCCGGAAAGCGGCCCCTGCCTGTCGGGGATCTCAACGATCAGCGGAAAGTTCCGTGTGAAGATGAAGCGATCCACCTGGGGGCGAATCAGGTCGGCCACACGCTCGGTGATGATGACGATGCCGATATCGGACTGCTCCAGGGATGTGGAAAATGCTTCCTGGGCCTGAGTCTGGGTCTGTACCACGGCTCCAGCCACGCCGACCAGCCCGAAGCCAAGCACCGCATCCTCGTCCCCGATGATGAAGTAGCGCATTCCTTGGGCCTGTCGTCCTAGATTCTCCCCAGGATCATCAGAGCGGTGATGAAACCGAAAACCACCAATCCTTCGGCCAAGGCGATAAAGATCAGAGCCTGGCTGGCGATCTCCGGCCTCTCTCCGATGGCTCCCATGGCAGCCGCCCCGACGTTGGCGATGGCGATACCAGCACCGATGGCGCCGAAACCGAAGGCCACGGCCGCGGCGATCAGGCCGAAACGGGCTACGGAGGCGCGCTCCGCGGTCAACTCCGGCTGGGCTGCAGGCACCTGTTCCTGGGCGAAGACCCGCACCACCGAAACCATTCCGAACATGACGAAGAAGGCGAACAGAAAAATCAGACTCAAGAATATCTTCCGTCTGAATCTCGCTTTATTCGTTTTTTCCACATCATCCTCCTAGGCAGAAGTTTTACGCAGCGTCACCGGGGCGTAAGCCCGCCCGGAGCCGCTGAAATATTTGGAGAAGAACTCGTAGTAGTTCAACCTCAAAGACTGGATTCCTGCGGACAATCCCTCCAGAAGGATGACCAGGGCATTGCCCGCGATCAAGACGAGATAGGAGCCGATGGTGAAACTCCCGGAAGGCCCGCCGATCATCCCGGCGATCGAGAAAAAGGCCATCATCAGACTGACGTGGGCGATTCCCAATCCGGCCACCCGCATGAAACTGAGGGTGTTGGCTAGGTAGCCGGAGAAGATCTCCAGGATCTCCACGATCCATTCCATGAAGAAATCCACGGGTGTGAGCAGGGTAAAGGATTTGCGCGGCTTGTGGAGCAGGTACTCCAGCACCGGTTTGGCGGTCAGCAGGAAGACAGGTAGGCCGATCAGCAGGATCAGCAGATTGGCATCGGGCAGCTGCCTATAGTCGTGGCGGACGAAGTACATGGCCGCATACACGCCGGCTGCGTAGATCCAGCCGCCTATCAATCCCCCCTTGTCGAAGACAAGACGAAACCATCTCCGCTTCACTACACAGTTGACCCAGTTCAGGGCGAGGCCCAGGGCGATCACGGCGATGCCGAAATAGATGGTGATCAACAGAATACCGTAGATATCGGTCACGAGGCCTCTGCCGCCGTGCCCGGCCACCACCCCGTGATAGTCGAACCATAGAGGTGGGAACCACTGCATTCCGAAGTAGGAGCCGAACAAGACCCCCGTAACCACCGCGGCCCCTCCGCAGTAGGCGATCAGCCGCAGAAGGTTGCGCACCCCGGTGCGGGTTCCCCTATACAGGAGGGAGCCGAGGATTCCCAGCACGAGCAGCACCGCTCCGTGGCCCGCGTCTCCGAACATCAGGCCGAACATGATCAGGTAGGCCACGGCCACCAGGGGCGTGGGATCGATGCTGCCGTACTCCGGAACCGAGTAGTTGGTGACCAGCATCTGAAAGGGGGAGAGGAATTTGGGGTTGTGCATCTGCACCGGTACAGAGGCTGGATGCTCTCTGGACACTTCCCGGCCCGGATGCCATTCCAGGTAGCAGCGGTCGCCGGTTGCGCTGCGCACCGCCTCGGTCAGCACGGTCCTCTTGTTCGTGGGCAGCCAGCCGGAAAAGATGACCGTCCGGGCCGTTTTGCTGAAGAAGGACTGCACCCGTGCGTATAGTTCGTTCAAGCGGAGATTGCGCCACAGCTGCTCCAGGATCGGAAGCTTTTCCCGGATCATGGATTCCGCCTGGGTCTTGAGCTCCTCCTGTTCATCGTGAAGCAGCTGCAGCTTGTGCGCCAGTTCCGCCCGGACCTGGTCCTTCTTCCCGGAAAGCTCCTGGGGAAGTTGCGCATCGGTCCAGCCGAATTTATCCAGAACCCGATCGACCAGGCCCTCATCCCGCTTCATGGTGATCAACAGCAGCAGGGTCTGGTTGTTCTGTATACCGATCTCCATCATCACGCTGGGGATCTCCCCCATGGCCGCTTGAAAGGAGTCGAAGAGAGAACCGCGAATCGATCCGGTATGCACACTCAGGTAGGAGTACTGGGATCGGGCTTCTACCACTTCTCCGAGACTGCCGAACAGCTCGAGCTGGCGCTGGATATCGGTGAGCCGGAGGATCTCCTGCTGTCGGGCGCTCTGGCGGTCCCGGATCGCCTGCACGCCCGCGGCCAGGGCGTCGAGAACCTTGTTGGTCTCCTCCAGGTCAACCGCCTGTAGATCCTCCACTTTGAGATCCTCTCCGCTCGGGATCTTCTCCTCCACCATGTCGTAGAATCCCTCGATGCGTCGGCGAATCTCGGCGACCAGGGTCTCGGCGACCTTGGGGGTGACCGCCTCTACCTTGGAGTCTATATTGCGGTCCACCTCGGTGATGCTGACGAGGTGAAGAAGCCCTAGGCGGAGCAGCTCCTTTGTCACCGCGTCGGCGTGGTGATCGAGCACCACCGCCACGACCTGCTGCATCGGCTCGGTGAAAATCATAGCGCTACTATATTAGGGCCAGGATGTGTTCCTCCGGCCAGTCATAAAACTTGGCGTTCAGAACGGTCATGATTTTTCGAATCTCATTTGCTTTGAGAATAAAATAGGCTAAAACGATTCCGATTGTGAAGGGGTATCCGGTGAGGATTTTGCGCACCTCGATGGCCAAGATCTGCTCCAGGATACGCTCGATCATGGTCAGCCGGGCGGTGAGTTTCGTCTGCTCCTGGGAGGAAAGCAGGGGAGCGATCTCCGGGTAGCGTCTTCCCACCAGGGCGGAGATCTCCCGGTCGGTTCGCTCGGCGGTGTAGCTCTCCCGCATGAGCTCGGGGGTCAGGTTCAGTCCCCCGGGCAGGGTATAGCCCAAGGCTTGATCCTCCTCAAGAGAATAGAAGTTCTTGAAACGGATCAGCCATCCCACGTTCTGCAGATCGATCTCTACACCGAGCAGGCGTTGGGCGATCTCCCGGTCCCGCGTCGACAGCTGATCCGTGGCCTGTACCAGCCGGCTGTAGAGATATCGGTCCAGGGTCAACTCCAGTGGGAAGAGACTGGCGGCTTGCATCACCTTGGCAGCCTGCTGCCGGACGATCTCTGAATAGGGAGTCCCCTCAAGACGATCCGCCACCTGCTCCAGGGTATCGGCGTCGATGATTCCGTCCAGGTCGATGGAGTGGTGGATTGCACGGCGCAGCAGGTAGCCTCTGGCATCGTCGACGGCCCGCCCGCGAATGCGCCGATCGAACCACAGGCGGAGGGCGTTCTTCAGGTTTTCGATTTCGAAACGTTCCCCCAAGGCACGCACGAAATCCCGCACCTCCTCCTCCAACAGTCGTTCCAGCTCCAGGTAAATCGAAAGCTCTCCGCGCAGGAGCTCCAGCTCCGCGGTCTTGATGTCCCCGGTCCGTTCATAGACCTTCTGCACCGGGGCGAAATCGCTTTCCGCCAGCATCTGCACGCTTTCGGCCAGGGAGCGAGCCCGTACCAGCTGCCGGATGAATTGCTCCGGCAGGATCTTGCTGATACGGGTACGCAGCTTGGCATTTATGAAAGCGTAGGTCTTCAGTGGTCTAGCCAATGTCTTACCAGCGTTCGCTGATCTTCAGGTCCACTCGGGAGCGATAATCCGCTCGATTACTGCTTCCACGGCCCGGGAAATATCCTTTTCATGATTTTGAAAAAACTCCTGGTCCTGGTCCCGTGTCTGCTGCATGGCCTTCTCATATTCCGCCTGAGCCCGACTGCGTGCCGCTTCCAGGATCTCCTGAGAGCGTTTTCCGGCCTGCTCCCTAGCCTGCTGCAACGCGTCCTGGACCTCTCGATCCGCCTGTGCTCGAATCTCACCAGCCTTGCTGCGGGCTTCCTGAATTCGCGCTTCCGCCGCTTTCTCCGCTTCCAGAACCTTGGTTACGATTTCCTGCATGCGCCATCCTCCCTCCCCGACCCTTAT
The DNA here is from genome assembly GCA_020353535.1 of Spirochaetaceae bacterium. Lineage (GTDB taxonomy): Bacteria > Spirochaetota > Spirochaetia > SZUA-6 > DRHE01 > JAFGQJ01. Next base: position 3,840,197 of record CP070696.1, read on the forward strand.
ACCACATCCCGGCAGAGCGCTTCAATCTCAAAGAATCAGCGGGAAAGAGGATTTCAGATTTTGAAGATGCGGATCGAAACTCTTCAGAGGCGCCTCGAAGCGTAGGGCCAACTCCAGATAGCTGGCATCGTAATAGTTGAGCTGATTTTCCCGGGCAAGGCCCATAATACGGCTGCAAATCAAAGGATCCGTTTGCTGATGGGTGATGATCGGCAATTGTACGAAGTATGAAACAGCTTTGGAGCTCGATCGCTGAGCAATTCTACGGGAACGCTCTGCCATGAGCAGTCCATTCCCCAGTTCATGCCAGAAGAGCCCCGGCACGAAGATCTGACCATTGATGGATAACCTGTCGCTGATCAAATCTGCGACTTCCTGCTCCTCGTCTTCCGTCAGCACTAAGGCCAACGCAGCCGAGGCATCCAGCACGATCAAAGCGTGGGCCATTAGCGCTCCCGGCCTTTGTCCCGGAGTTTTTCTATTTCATCCAAGGTAATCCTCACCTTGCAAAGAGTTCTGAGTTCACGCAGGGCATTCAACGAGCTCTCCCTGGAAATTGCCTCATCCTGCTTGAGAACCGCCACAGGCTTACCCCGCCGGCTGAAATAGGTTTTGGCCTCGAATGCGCCAACTTCTATGGTTTTCATGTTTTCAGGCTACTTTTAACCGACTAGATCATCAACCAGTTTGGTACTTGAGTCAGTGGTGGAGTGGGAAACAATTTCACCACAATCGACAACCGCAGCTGGGGATGAATCCACCCAGCTAAGCCCTGGCGCGATAATGCCGCCAGATGGAGTAGCCGATCATGGCCAACACCGTGATCAGATAGGGAAAAGCCAGGATGAAGTCGGCGGGAATGTTGATCGCTCCCTGCGCGTAATTGGAGAGGCTCTCGGCAAAACCGAATATGAAACTGGCGATCACGATGCCCCAGGGCGTCCGATTGCCCAGATAGATGGCCACAAGGGCGATCCAGCCCCGACCGGAGGTGATGTTGGGCACGAAGGCGCTGAGCTTCAGGGTGAGCATCGCCCCAGCCAGACCGCAGGTGAAACCGGAGATCAGGATACCCGCCATCTGGTAGTGCCGGGGTTTGAGGCCCAGGGAGGTGATGGTCGCCGCTCCCAGTCCTGTCCCACGGATGCGCAGGCCGAAGGGAGTGCGGTAGATGAGCAACGCTGCCAGCACCACGATCAACCAGCTGAAATACACCAGGACGTTGTGTCCGATCAGCAGGTCCCCAAGGACGGGGATGCGGGCCAGAGCCGGAAAATTGAGGGAAGGCAGTTTGGCGATCTGGAAACGCACTACCCCCTTATTGCCGAACAGCTGGAAAGCCAGGACAACGGTCAGCCCTGAGGCCAGAAGGTTGGTCGCCAGCCCGGAGATGAACACGTTGGCCTTGAGATTCAGGCTGATCGCTGCGAACAGGGCGGCCGCCAATACGGCCGAGGTGATACCGAGGAGTACACCGATGGCCAGACTTCCGGTAAGGCCGGCGAACACTACGCTGAAGAAGGCCCCTATCAACATCAGACCTTCCAGGGCGATGTTCAGCATGCCCGCCAGCTCGGTAAACAATCCGCCGGTGGCGGCCAGCAGAAAGGGAGTCATGATACCGATTGCATTGTGTAGCAGGGGAAAGGTGAAACTTTGTTCGTTCATATGCGGGGCCTCTTGCGGTAGCGCAGGAAATCGTAGATGGCCTGGGCTGTGATCAGATAGAAGATGACGGCCTGGACGATGGCCGCGATCTCGAAAGTGACATCAGAGTGCAGCATGGCCGCTTTAGCTCCCGCATCGAGATAGGCGAAGAACACCGCCGCCGGCAGCACCCCCAGAGGGTTGTTCTTGGCGATAAGAGCCACGGCGATACCGTTCCAGCCCATTCCGTAGGAGAACTCCTTCACCGCCAGGTAGTAGGTGCCCATGATGGTGATCCCCCCGGCCAGACCGTGCAGGGCTCCACTGATAACCATCGGCAGGACCACGTAGGTGGAGACGTTGATCCCACCATAGCGGGAGAACTCCCGGTTCAGCCCGCACATGCGCATCTCGTATCCCCAATGGGTGTAGTACATCAGAAAGAACACAAGCACCGCTGCCAGGACGGCGAACACGGCGCTGATATCCAGCTTGGAAGGGGGAAAGATCCCCAGTAAGCGGTACTGACTGCCTATAGCATGGGTGGCCAGCATGCTGTTGCTTGGATCATCCAGGGGTCCGGTGATGAAGTAATTGACGACGAAGATCACCGCCGAGGAGATGAGGAAGGAGGAGATCAGCTCATCGGTCCCCCACTTCATCTTGAATAAACCGCTCATTCCGGCCAAGACCGCCCCGGTGACCAGAGCCGCAGCCAGCGCGGTCGGACCACCCAGATAGCCGTTTCGTTCCGGCAGGGCGAGCAGAATCACCGTGGCCACCAGGGCACCGGAGTACACCTGTCCCTCCCCGCCTAAATTGAAAACCGAGCTCTTGAAGGCTACGGCCATGCCCAGGCCTGTAAACACCAGGGGTATGGCCGTGTTGAGCATGTTGCCGAAGTAGTACTTGTTTGTGAAGGGTCCGACGAAGAAGTAGTAGATCGTGGTCAGGGGGCGGCTGCTGAGGAGAAAGATCAGAACGATGGCGATGAGGAAGGAGATGCCCAGGGTGATCAGCAAACCCAGGGTACCGGCAAATAACTCCCCTACCCGACCTGCTCGCCTCACGACCGCTGCCCTTCGGAGGATGCGATTTCAGAGGATCCCGAGGCACCCTGGAAATCATCCCGTAGTCCCATCATGTACTCCCCGACCAGCTCCTTGGACAGATTCTCCACATTGGCCAAGACGGCCACCACCCGGCCCCTGTACAGTACCACCAGGGTGTCGCAGAGAGCCAGGATCTCATCAAGGTTCGAGGAGATCAGCAGCACGGCCACGCCCCGCCGGCGGATCTCCAGGATCTTGGCGTAGATGAACTCGGCGGAGGCCACGTCCAAACCCCAGGTGGGCTCGGAGAAGACGATGAAGTCTGTCTGGGAGGCCAGCTCCCGGGCCAGGATGACCTTCTGTATGTTCCCCCCCGAAAGGGTGCCGATCGGTGCACGAGGATCTCCGTCGATGGAGAAGCTGCGAGTCAATGAGTCGGCAAACTCCTCCACCGCCTGCTGCTGGAAGATCCCGCCCTGGAGAAAATCGTGGTGTCTGGATATGATCATGTTCTCCGTCACCGAAGACTGCAGGCTGGAACCCCGGTGCAGGCGATCCGCCGGTACGTAAGCCAGGCCGCGCTCCCGCAGCTGCGCCGCTGGCAGATCGGTGATGTCCCGGTCGTTGTGCAGCAGCTTTCCCTGGCTGACCCGACGCAGGCCGCCGACCACATCCTCCAGCTCGGTCAAACCGTTACCGCTCACTCCCGCCACCCCGAGGATCTCTCCGGCATGCACCTTCAAATTCACCCGGTCCAGCAGGGAGCGATCCTGACCCTTGCGGCGCAATACCGCATCCCGCAGCTCCAACACCACCCGGCCCCTGTTCAACGGCTCCCGTTCGAACTGAAAGGTGACACTCTTGCCCACCATCAGGCGGGACAGCTCCCGCTCGTCGACCTCGGCGGTGTCGCGCACAGCCACCACCTCGCCCTTGCGCATGACCGTGACCCGCTGGCTGACGGCCTTCACCTCCCCCAGCTTGTGGGTGATGATCACTATGGTCTTCCCGATACCCTTCAGATTCTCCAGGGTCGCAAACAGCTTGTGAATCTGCTGCTCGGTGAGCACGGAGGTCGGCTCATCCAAAATCAGCAGTTCCGCCTCCCGGTAGAGAATCTTGATGATCTCTATCAGCTGCATCTGGCCGACGGTCAGGCGGGACACGGATTGCCTGGGATCGATGCTGAAACCGTAGCGGTGAATCACCTCTCCGACCCGACGTATCGCCTGATCCCGGTCGAAGAAGATCCCCCGCTTGCGCGGTTCGATGCCCAGCACCACGTTCTCGGCGATAGTGAACTCGGGAATCAGGCGGAAATGCTGGTGAACCATGCCGATTCCCAGACGACTGGCGTCCAGGGGACTGTCGATCTGGACCTCCCGCCCGCGCAGGAGAATACGTCCGGAGTCCGGCTGCTCGAGACCGTAGAGGATCTTCATCAGGGTGGTTTTTCCGGCTCCGTTCTCGCCCACCACAGCGTGAATTTCATTTTCCCGGACGTCGAAATTCACATTATTGTTGGCCAGAACGTTGTTTTCCGGGTACGTTTTGCTAATTCCCCGCATCTGCAGGTAGGACTCCAAGCTCACTATCCCTTCCTCTTACAACAGAGGGTGCGGGGGGGACATAGGCCTCTCCCGCACCCTCTCGCAATTCCTCTCGGGAATACACTGACCGTATCGGAGCCAGTTGCGATACGAGCTGGTCGCTACAGTTTGGGCGGCTCCAGATGAAAATCACCGCTGCGCATCTGCTTGAGCAGTTCCCCCATCTTGGCGCGGATGTCCTCCGGTACATTGTTGATATACAGAGGATCATCATCGGCAAAATCGACATAGCCGTCTTTTGTGTGTACGATCTCTGCCCTGCCATACGTCAGGGTTCCGTCAATAGCCATCTTCACCCGCTCATAGGCGGCTTTGCTCTGATTGAGTACGGCGCAACCGACTACCGTTCCAGGGGCTGCTTTGTAGTCGTTGGCATCAACCAGTAAAACGTATTTTCCCCGCTCCTGGCAGGCTTTGATCACCCCTTGGTTCGCCCCCCCGGCAATGGTCAGGATTACATCGGCACCGGCATCGATCATACTGTTGGCCAGGTCCGCCGCCTTGTTGGCGTCATACCAATTGCCGACGACTCGGTAGTCCAGCGTGAATCCGGGATTCACCGCTTTAAGGCCCATTTCGAAGCCCGGCTTCATCAATTTTGTGAGAGCAGGATACTCCTGAGCCACGACCATGCCGGCCTTAAGCACCGCATTGGCACCGTTCATCTTGCTGGTCGAAACCAGAGCGCCGAGGTAACCGTCCATGTAGGTCATCTCCATCTGGTTATACAGCAGTGTGGCGAATTGGGGATTGCCATCCAGATATCCGTCCAGATTCAGCCACTTCTGATCGGGGAACTTCTCCGCCACAGGCATACTGACGAAGGGCATGGCCGGATTAGAGGTAACGATAAGGTCGTATTCCCCGGTAGCGGCCAGGGAGGTCATCTTCTCTTCCCATTCGGCCTGATTGAATCCCGCCTCCAACACCTTCACCGAAACGTTGGTATGTTCATCCGCGGCCTTTTGGGTACCTTCCACCATCTGCTCGTAGATAGGGCTACCGGCGACCACGCCAGGTACAAAGATTGCTATATTGAAGGGTTTTGCTTCCGCTTCGGGTGTTTCCGCTTGCCCCACGGCAGGAATAGATCCAGGAGAGAGACTCAGCAGCACCAAAACGATTAAAATCGATTTGCCCATCCTCTTCATGGGAATCTCCTTTCTATGAATCTGCAGACCGAACCGGCCAGCAAAGCCTTTTTAGGTAGTATATACCGTAATCTGATTTCTCCGCTACCGCTTTTGCTCAGCCACGATAACGGCGAACTTCCTGCAAACCTCTTGATCTTCTTGGATTTCTAAGTACAATAGGCTGCTGGTACATATACAATAGATCCGTACGTGAACACGTACGCAACGAGGAACTGAATCTGATAGTGATTGCGGCCGCCAGGCTGCAATAAACATATCATTTTTGATACCTTTTCCAACTACCAAATGAGGGAACCTACATGAAGACGAGAAGAATACTGATTCCTATCCTGGTCGTAGTTGTCATTGCCGCGGTGGCCGTGGTCGTCTACATGCGCATGAATCCGGTGGACACCACCTATGAGTTCGTGGTACGCGACGCCGTGAGCAAGAACTGGATATGGGAGGCTACCTTCAGCCTGCAGGACAGGATCATCCGCTCCCACTTTCAGTCCGACCGGGGTCCGCTGCCCCAGGTCTTCACCCATCTCAAGCCTGGAGAAGCCACCCTGGAGATCAACGCCCCCTCCTACGTGGCCCAATCGATTCCCGTGAGCTTGAAACGCGGGGAGAACCTCCTGGAGACACCGATCGAGCTTGTCGGCTATGAGATTCCCGATCTGACCAAATGGATCATCTTCGAAGACCGGGTAGGAAACGATATAGTTCAGGAGATCCGTCCGGTCAGCTCGGAAGGTCCGGCGGTGCTCAATCACCCCTGCCTGGATATTTGGATCGGCGCCCGGATCTCCGTGCAGATCTACGACGGCCTGCCCGTTCAGGAGGAGACCGAGGAGGGCTCGGAACGAGGGGAGGAACTGTATAAAGGTGTGCTGGATTGGGAGTGGGACGGCCTTCCGGAAACTACCTTCCGCTACAGCTCCTTTATCCCCGGCGCGCAGATCAGGGCCAACTCCGATCCCTACTGGGTGATCGACTACTTGATCATCGTGCCGGATCCCAGAAAGATCAGCCGTCAGGAGATCGATCAGATCATGGAGAAGGCCTGGGATCTTCCTCCAGAAGCCATCGAGCCATATCTGGAGCCTTATAAAAACGAGGGGAAATTCACCCCTTACGTCTTCACCTCCTGGAACGTGGAAGGAGCCAGCTCATGATCCAGACCAAGAACCTGACCAAGCGATACGGCAAGTTCACCGCGGTGGACGGGGTGAACCTCAACATTCCCGCCGGGGAAATCTACGGCTTCCTAGGACCCAACGGCGCCGGCAAGACCTCCACCATTATGATGCTGCTGGGCATCGTGAAGCCGACCACCGGAGAGATCCGGCTGTTCGACGAACCCTACAGCCCAAAGAGGCTCGACCTGCGCAGGCGCATCGGCGTGGTGCCGGAAAAGCATCCCCTTGGAATGTGGACCTGGATGACCGCCGCGGAGTACCTGCAGATGTTCGCCGATCTGTTCGGTCTGGAGGAATCGGGCAGGCGCATCGATCACCTTTTGGACCGGGTCGGATTGGCGGAAGTGAAACACAAGAAGTTTTCCGAGTTCTCCCGGGGGATGCTTCAGAAACTGTCCATCGTACGGGCACTGCTGCCCGATCCGGACATCCTCTTCCTGGATGAGCCGATCTCGGGTTTGGATCCTTTCGGGGTCAAACAGATTCGGGATCTCATCCTGGAGGAGAACCGTGAGGGGAGGACGATCTTCATCTCCTCCCATATCCTCTCGGAGATGGAGAAGGTATGCCAGCGGGTGGCCATCATCTACGGCGGAAAACTCAGGGCCGAGGATCAGATGAGGAGTCTGCTCACCACTCTGGCCAAGGACAGGGAGATCCACGTGGACCTGGAGGAGCTACCCGCCGATCTTATCGAAAAAGTTAAATCCCTGAGCTTCGTGCAGGATGCGACGGGACAGGAGAGAACCCTGGTGGTCAAGGTGCCCAAGACAGGAGACTTTCGCAAAGAACTGAGTAGGTACCTGATCGACCAGAATCTGGTTCCCCTGAGCATCCAGGAGAAGAGTCTCAGCCTTGAGGAGGCCTTCGTCACCATTACCAAAGAAAACATCAACCTGTTTGCGGGCATAGGAGGCGAGAAATGAATCAGAGAGCCCATGCCACAACCGTACTCGCCAGAAGGCGCATACTCGAAACCCTGATCGGTCCCGGTTTCTACGTCGCTCAAGCCATCGGCCTGGTCCTTGCCTATCTGCTGGTGGCCGGTTTCGTCCGGGCCATAGATTCAAGCGGATTCGACTACCAGCTCAATACCGCCTACGAGCTGATCGGCCGTAGCCTGGTCGGTGCCTTCGGGGCGACTTTCGTCGAGAAGCTGTTCTCCGAAGGACCCTTTTTGTTCACCCTGTACGTCGCCTTCCTGCCCGTGCTGCTGTACCTGGCGGTGAGCTCGGTGTTCCGCTTCGGTTTGGAGAAGAAGGTGGGCGCCCTGGAACTGCTAACCTACGGTCCCGCGGACAGCACCTCCTACTTTCTGGCCGCCCTGATCAAGGACATCCTCATGACCGCGATCTATCTCGTGGTGCTGCTCGTGTTTCTGCTTATAGCGGGACTGCTGAACAACCTGATCCTGGGCCCGTCATTCTACTACAGCCTGCTCATCCTCTTCTTCCTGTCCATCGCCATCTACGCGTACGGGATTTTCGCCTCCTCTCTCACGGACAACTCCGCCTCGGCGATCGCCGTTTTTTTGGGGTTGATCCTGTTCTTCTTCATCATCATGATGGGCTCCTTCACCATCGTCAGCGGGTACGTGCGCAATCTCTCCAGCGTGTTCGCCTGGATCGTCAAATGGATCTCCCCGCTGTTCTACTGGGATCTGGCCGTACGTTTTGTAGAAGTGGGGAACTGGGGGATGTACTTCATCGGCATTCTCCTGCTGCTGGTGCTATCCGCAGTAGTGCTGCTAATCAGTCATCTGACCATGAAAGCGAGGGGAGTACGCTCATGAAATCTCTACGAATTGCTGTGCCCCTAATCCTCCTTCTCTGCGCCGGCGTGCTTTTCGCCGATGTGCCGGTGAGGGAGGAACAGTTCATCTATTCCGTTTTGGCCTTCAACGGCAAGGACTATGCCGGTACCTTCGCCCGCAAGGATGCGGATACGATCTACCTGGTGGCGGACGTGGACAACTTCATCACGATGCGCAACGTCTTCGTCTACTTCTGGCCGATTACCCAGGACTGGAAGACCGATACCTCCGCTCTGAACGTCCCCTTCGAAGGGACTCTGGAGCTGATCGGTCGACAGGAAGAGCCGGAAATCATCGGCATGACACCGTACACCTACTACAACATCCGGGGTGAGTATGAGCTGAATTGGAAGGTGGCCAAGGAGACGGAGGCTGAAGCGGCCTGGCAGCACTACCAGGACCTGATGGACGCCTACTGGCAGTCGGTCTCGGCGTATTACGAGAAGCGCGCTCTCTACGAAGCGATGCTCAACGAGCTGACCATCACTATCACCAGGATGCGGGATGAGGGCAAAGACGTGACTCAACTGATCGACACCCTGAGAGAGCTGAAGGCTCCGCCTGAACCCCAGTACCCCACGGAGTACATCGTACCTCCCGTGCCGGTGCAGAAAGCCTTCATTCTCAACCTTCCGGTCGGGGAGTACGAAATCCGGTTTTTCACGGAGGACGGCCGGATCATGGAGGGATCGGAGCGCCGGATCGTAGCCTTCGAAAAGCGCCGCGCTGAAGCGATCGGTTTGGAGGTCATTCCCGGGGACAAATGGACCCGCCCTGTGGAATCCAAGACCCCCGCCTCCGTGCTGTACATCGACGGTACCACGGACCTGTACCTCAGACCCTTCTATCAGCAGGAGTACAACGACCTGTTCTACGAGAAGATGCGCAAGAACGACGCCAGAGGCAATCCCACCCTGATGAAGTGGGTGCGGATCCAGCAGGTGCCCAAGGCGCGGGTGGAAATCAGCCGACCTTCCGCCGAAGCCCAGATGGTGCTGGAAGAACCCTTCTACGTGGAGCAGGCCAAGGGCGCGGCTTTGGGCTATCAGATCGTGCCTTTCGATCCGGAAGGCAAGCACAAGGATCGGGAGCCCTCACTGCAGGCGTTCCACGTCCCCGTGTCCAAGGATCAGCGGGTCATCCGCCTGAGGGTTCAGGACAAAGAGGGAAATTACCTTCCCTCCAGCGAGCGGCAGATCCGGATCATCACGCCCTCCCGCATCGGGATTATTTCCCTGATCCTGGCCGCCCTTCCCCTGGTGGTGATGATCATCGTCATGGCGCGACGGTCCCGGAGGTATACCAGCTAAGATTTCAATGCTGACAGCTTGAATCGAAAATCTCAGGGCTGCCTCCAGTGGGGGGCAGCCTTTTTTAAACAGAGGATCTTCGACCGGGCAATCTTCTACGGCGCAATCTTCTACAGTAGAGCGAGCTTTTTACAGAACACGTGGTAGGCCAGCACCGTCGTTACAACAAGCCTTGGATCGTCCTGGCCATTGAATCCAGAATCAGATGGCAGGAAACGGCTCCTGCATCGAGCACGCCCCGGGAGCGTTCCCCCAACCGCGATGCCCGCCCCACTTTTGCCACCAGTTGGCGGGTGGACTCTTTCCCCCGCTCGGCAGCCTCAGTCATAGACCGCAGCGCCTCCCGAAAATCACTTCCCGCGGACACCGCTGCATTGTAGGCCTCCAGGGCGGGGTGAAGCGTGTCCACCAATGTCTTGTCCCCCACCTTGGCCTGACCAAGCTCGATTACGGCGCACCAGCCCGCCTCCAACATCCGCCCGAATACATGGGCATCGAGCTGCTCGTGCCCCCTGCAGGCTCTGGCCAGAGCCTTGAAGAACGAACCATACAGCGGGCCCATGGCTCCACCGATCTCCATAACCAGGGTTCTGCCCAGGGTCTTAAGGCTTTCAGAAAGATCCATCTCTTGGCTCAGACGTTCGGCGGTCATGGTAAAACCCTTGGCCATGTTTATCCCGTGATCTCCGTCTCCGATGGCCCCGTCGACTTCACTCAAATAAGCCCTGTTCTCCTGGATGATCTTTATGAGCTCCCGGACTACCACCTGGCCGTCCTGATTGGCAAATTGTTCCTTCATGATCCTTCCTACTTCTGGGTCAATCCCATGGAAGTGCAGTCCAGATCGATCAGCTCTTTGAGCTCCCGGTCGAGTTTCATGACCGTCAGGGTAACTCCCATCATCTCGAGGGAGGTGAAATAGTTACCCACATACGGACGATATACCTCGATACCCTTACTCTGCAGCATCTCCTCCACCCGGTTGTAGAAGATGTACAGCTCCATCACCGGAGTGGCCCCCAGGCCGCTGACCAGGGCTGCAACCTCATCCCCCTTCGCGAAGGGCAGGTCCGGAAGAATCACCTCCAGACTCATCTCCGCCATCTCCTCGGCGCTGGTCAGATCGGCCACCTGGATACCCGGTTCCCCGTGATGGCCGATGCCGACCTCCATCTTTCCCGGCTCTATGGTGAAGTTTGGTTTACCCACCGCAGGGATGGTGCACGGGGTGAAACCGATGCCAATACTGCGGGTGTTGTCGATCCCCTTCTGAGCCGCCGCGATCACCTCATCCAGGCTGCCGCCCATAGCGGCTTTGGCACCCCCGATTTTCCACATCAGCACTTCTCCGGCAACGCCCCGGCGCTTTTGCCTCTCCTCTTTGGGAGCGGAGGGTACGTCGTCATTGGCGATTACCGTCTTCACGGCGATCCCTTCCTCCTCTGCTTCCTCTACAGCCATCTTCACGTTCATGATGTCGCCGGCGTAGTTTCCGAACAGACAGGCTACCCCTCTGCCCGCATCGGCCGCTTTGAAGGCATTGAAAAAGGCACTGGCCGTCGGTGAGGTAAAGATTTCACCTACGGCTACGGCATCGACCAGGTTCTTACCGATATAGCCGATGAAGGCAGGTTTATGCCCGGAGCCCCCTCCGGTTACGATCCCCACCTTATCCTTTACAGGTGCCTCCCGGTACTTCAGAACCCTGGGATTGTCCGTGGAAACCACTAGATCCCGGTGTGCTCTGACGAAGCCTTTCAGCATATCCGGGACGACTTGATCCGCATCATTGATCATTCGTTGCACACTATCACCTCCAGTTTTCCCCCCTGTCTGAGCAGTTTTCATGCATACCCATCCCCTGTCAACTGATTCCAGCGCAATAATGGTTTGACAAGACGGCCCAGATACAGCAACCATACAAACACGAACCAGGAGGCAAGGAGATGTTGAAATTCGGAGTCGACACATTTATCTGGTCAGAAGTATTTTCGATGGATGATCTGTGGATCATCAAAAAGGCCAAAGAGCTCGGCTTCTCACCACTGGATATAGCCGTAGCACATCCGGAGAGCTTTCCGACCCGGGAAGTCAAAGAACTAGCCGCGGAGGTGGGCATGGACATCGTCACCACCACCACGTTGAACGAGCATACCAATCTGATTTCAGCGGATCCCGAGATTCGAGCCGCGGGCGTGGAATCTCTCAAAATCCTGGTGGATATCAATCGCGAGTTGAACGCAAAAATCCTGGCCGGAGTCTGCTACGCAGGCTGGGGCTGTCTGAGCGGCAAGCCACGGACCGAACAGGAATGGGACTGGTCGGTGACAGCCATGCGGGAGGTGGCCCGGTACGCCAGGGATAACAGTGATCTGATCATCGCGGTGGAGCCTGTAAACCGTTTCGAAACCCACTTTCTCAACATCGCGGCTGACGCGGTACAGTACTGCAAGGACGTGGGCACCGGAAACATGAAAGTGCACCTGGACTGCTTCCACATGATCCGTGAGGAAACCAGTTTCCGCGGCGCCGTTGAATGCTGCGGCAAAGAGTATCTGGGCTACGTGCATGTCTGCGAGAGCAATCGAGGCATCCCCGGCACCGGTCTTGTACCCTGGAGGGAGTTCTTTATGGCTTTGCTCGACATAGGGTATAAAGGACCTCTGGTCATCGAATCCTTCGATCCGGGCTTCGAAGAGCTCAATCGATTGTGCGCTATCTGGCGACGATTCGCTGAATCCGGCGAAGCTCTGGCCGTAGAGGGGAAGAAGAATCTCGAAGCGATTGCAGCAGAGCTCGATGCACAGCGGTCGACCACACACGAGTGATCGTCAGGCGTCAAGCGGCATCTCTCACCCGCTTAGAATCCGCTGCAGCTCTTTCAGCCAGCGCTGGTAGGCTTCCTCGTAAGGGTCGGCAAGATCGGCGTTCGCTTCGACGACCCGCACCTGCTTCAGCCCGCTGAAGGCGCCCTCCAGGTCGTAGATGCCCACACCGATCCCGGCTCCCCGCGCCGCCCCTTGAGAGCCGTCGGTGTCGTAGAGTTCCACCGCCGCACCGGAAATCGTGGCAAAGGCTTCGGCGAACAGAGGGCTGAGAAACATGTTGGCCGCCCCAGCCCGTACCCTGTCGATGCGCAGACCCATACCCTCCATGATCTGCAGGCCGTACTTCAGGGCGAAGACGATCCCCTCCTGAGCGGCCCGCAGCAGATGAGCCTGGCCGTGCCTGTTCAAATCGAGTCCGCGGATCGAGGCGCCTATGTTCCTGTTCTCCAAGGTCCGTTCCGCGCCGTTACCGTAGGGCAGAACCACCAGTCCGTCGGCGCCCACCGGAATCGACGCGGCCAGAGCATTCATCTGCTCGTAGGATACGCCGGATGCCCGTTCACCGGATGCCCGTACGCCGCGCTCCGCGCCGCCGGTGGCCGGTGCCGTCCCCTGCTGGGTCATCAGGTTGTGCTTGAGCCAGCTATTGAGGATGCCCGTACCATTGATGCACAGCAGTGTGCCGTAGCGGGGCGAGCCTTGCTCGTGGTTGACGTGCACGAAGGTGTTGACCCGGGAAGCGGAATCGTAACCCGGAGTGTCCCCCACCCCGTACACTACACCGGAGGTCCCGGCCGTGGCGGCCACCTCACCGGGCTGCAGCACGTTGAGGGACAGGGCGTTGTTGGGCTGATCCCCCCCGCGGTAGGAAACGGGGGTTCCCGCCTTCAATCCCAGCTGCGTCGCCGCCTCCGCGCTGACCTCCCCCTGAACTGCGAAGTTCGCTACCAACGGAGGTATCATCTTTTCGGCGATTCCGTAATACTCCAGGAGAAAGTCAGCCAGGCGTCCTTCCGCAAAGTTCCAGAGGATGCCCTCGGAAAGCCCTGAGGGAGTTGTGTTGAGCGTTCCGGTCAGGCGGTAGGCGATATAGTCGCCTGGAAGCAGGATCCTGTCGATACTTGCGAAGATCTCAGGCTCATTCTCTCGCACCCAGGCCAGCTTGGAGGCGGTGAAGTTCCCCGGGGAGTTCAGCAGCTTCTCCAAGCAGCGATCGGGACCGAGATCCGCAAAGGCCTTGTCCCCAATCTCCACCGCCCGGCTGTCGCACCAGATGATGGCCGGCCGCAGTATGACACCCGCACGATCCAGACAGACCAGGCCATGCATCTGGTAGGAGATGCCGATCGCCTCCACGTCGGCCAGCTTCACACCGCTTGAAGCGATTTTTTCGGTCGCCTTCAGCAAATGCTCCCACCACACCTCCGGGTTCTGTTCGGCCCAGCCGGGACGGGGTGCCTGGATCTCCAGTTCTCGGTCCGGAGATGTCGCCGAGGTGACCGCCTTCCCGTTATCGATCGACAGAAGAGTTGCCTTAATCGAAGAGCTGCCAACGTCGTAGCCCAACAGATATCCGCCCATTCGCCAACTCCTTCATCTACTAAATAATTGTCGCAAGTGTGGCACCGTTACTATAGGCCGTCTTGCCCAACCGCTGCAAGTTTTATATAGAATCTGCCAATTAAATCTGCAAAAGAGTGAAATGTAAATTCAGTTGCCCGGGCAGCGGCTGAACTCGGCGCTGGTCTCCAACATGAGCCGGTAGTTCTCAAAGGGAACGTAGTTGGGCACCGAGTTGCTCGAGCCCACGCAGTAGGCGCCGTCGTACCCCAAGCTTTCAATACGCTCCCGAACCAGGGTGCGGATCTCCTCCGGACTGCCGATGGACAGGGTGTTCACACAGATATTGCCCACCAGGCAGATGCGCTTGCCAACGCGCTTTCGCAGAGCATAGATATCCATCGACTCCGGCTCGATGGGGTGCAGTGCATGGAAACCGGTCTCCAGGATCGTGTCGATCATGGTGGTCAGGTCGCCGTCGGAGTGGTAGATGATCGGTTTGTCCGCCTGACGGCTGGCTGCGGCCATCTGCCGGTAGAAGGGGAAAATGCGGGTCCGCAGCCATTGCGGAGCAAGTAACGTACCGGAGCGGAAGGCTATGTCGTCAGGGATCCAGAAAGCGCCCACCTCCGGACGCGTCACCAGCCGCATAAACACCTCCACCTGGATCGTGCCGATTCGTTCGATCAGGAGGTCGATGAACTTCGGATCGGTGCACACCAACTCGCAGAAGCGGGCGAAACCCAGCAGCTCCCAGGCGGCGGTAAAGATCTTGCCAAGAACGGCGATCACTTTCATGCCCGGCCTCAGATGCGCCGCCGCTTCAGAAAATGGGGAGTAATCCAGGATGTCGGGATCGGGCCAGGACAGGGCGTCCAGATCCCTCTCCTCCTCAATGATCCCGCCCTGCTCGTCCGCCCAGACCCGAGCGTCTTTACCGGCGAAGTGTTTGTGTTCATCATCGGGAAGGAAATCCTTGTTCACCGTTCCGGCCGGATCGATCATGCCCACGCTCAACCAGAGGTAGTCGTACCCGGCCTGGTAGCGGAACTCTATCTCATCCGCGACGGATTCCACGGACTTGCCCAGAAAAGTTTCCTTGATCTCCCTGTCTATGACCAGTTCGGCGTTGGGCACCCGGTGCCCCCGCCCCCCCTTCAAAACGGTCTTTAGATTTTCGAAATCCGCTTCGAATCCGTAGCGATTCATGTGTCGCTCATGCGGCGTCCCGGGTGCGCACCCGGTTGCGCACCCGGTATGTTTCTGCGGAACGACCCGTGTAACGGGCCATGAAGGTGATCAGTATCAAGGACAAGATCAGGATGATGGTCGAGATGGCGTAAACCTTCGGGGACAGACCGAAACGCAGCATCCCGTAGATATACACCGGCAGGGTCATCCAGGTGCCGGTCAGGAAATAGGAGATGACGATTTCATCAAAGGACACGGTGAAGGCCAGAAGGCCCGCCCCGATCAAGGCGGTTCGGATCATGGGAAGTGTTACATGCCAGAAGGTCTGCACCGGATTGGCCCCCAGATCCATGGCGGCCCAGCGATAGGTCGGACCCATGCGCAACAACCGGCTGGAAACCTGAAACATCACCAGAGGAGTCGTGAAGGAGACGTGTCCCATCAGGATCGTAAACATGGACAGAGGCACGTTTAGATTTCTGAAGAAGATCAACAGAGTCAGACCCATGATGATGCCGGGCAACAGAAAGGGAAGCATCACCAGGGCACGGAACACCCCCTTTCCTGGAAACTCCACCCGGGTGATGAAAAAGGCTCCGGCCGTACCGAACACCGTGGCAATGGCCACAGCGCAGAGTCCGACCAAGACGGTGTGCCAGAAGGCGGTCAGCAGCCCGGGGTCGCGAAACAACTCCTGATACCACTTCAGGGTCAGACCGGATAAGCCCACGATCGTACGGGTTGGGCTGAAGCTGAACAACAGCACGATCACCATGGGGAAGTACAGAAATATGAAGATCAGGGTTCCGTAGATCTTTAGACCTGTACCCCGACCGCGTCCGGCGGCTCGGGATTTGCTACTCACCGAGGAATCCTCCTTCGGTAGATCCAAACCTGGAGGTGAGTCCCAGGATGGTCACCGCAATAATGAAGAGGATGAAACCTAGAGCCGCTCCCAGGGGCCAGTTGAAGGCGAAGCCGAACTGACTCCAGACCAGGTTTCCGAACATGATCCCCTGAGTTCCTCCCAGCTGCAGGGGAATGATGTAGTCCCCCAAAGCGATGATAAAGGAGAAGATGAAACCGGTAATCAGTCCCGGCAGTCCCAGCGGCAGGATCACGTTGAAGAAGGTGCGCAGCTCATTGGCTCCAAGATCGTTGGAGGCATCGAGAAGATTCCTGGGGATCTTCTCCAAAGCGGTGTACACGGGAATGAATACGAAGGGGATGCAGATATAGGTCAGGGTGATGGCGATGGCGAACTGGTTGTAGAGGAAAAAGGTCAACGGTTCCCGTATCAATCCCAGGGCCATCAGGGCGGAATTGATCACCCCCCGGTTACCCAGGATCGTGCGCCAGGCGATGATGCGAACCAGGTAGCTGACCCACAGTGGAATAATGCAGAGCATGAACAGCAGGTTTCGCCCGCGGCGGATCTTGAAACTGACCATATAGGCCAGGGGAAAGGCCGCCGCAATGGAAAGCGCCGATATGGCCAGAGCCAGGCGGATGCTCTTGAACAGGATGCGGGGGTACAGAGAATCCGTGAAAAACAGCCTGTAGTTTTTCAGTGTCAGGGTGGTGTCGATCACCAGCCCGCTGGATGAGTAGAAGCTCATGATGAAGGTAAAGATCAGTGGTATAGCCACCAGGGAGAGCAGCCAGACCGCGATGGGAACTCCCTTGATAAACTCCGCAGGCTTGGATAGGCGGCGTTTCATCACACCGCCTCGACGCTGTACTTGATCACGTCTTTCTCCTCCTCCCGGGGAAAGACGATTACATCTTCGGCGTTCCAGGCCACCTCCACTCCGTCACCTTCCCGCAGATCCGCATCCCAGGCCACCGCCTGCACCACCGCCCGCAGCTCGGAGGCCCCGATCCTGCAGGTGGCCTCATAGTCCGTACCTCTGTAGACGATGCGGGACAGCTTGGCGGTCACCCGATTCTCCACGCTCCTATGGGGATTGACCTGCACCCGTTCGGTGCGGATACATACCAGGGCCTCTGCCCCCTTGCCCAGGTCCACGGATCGTTTGGCCGTGACATTCTGTCCCTCCACGTCCAGAACGCAAGTGTTGCCGTCGTTTTCCAGCACCGTGCCGTGCACAAAGTTCATATCCCCGATGAAGGAGGCGACGAAGGCGGTGGCGGGATTGTTGTAGATCTCATCCGGTGTGGCAATCTGGTGGGCCAGGCCGTCCTTCATCACCGCGATGCGGTCGCTCATGGTCATGGCTTCAGTCTGATCGTGGGTTACGTAGATGAAGGTGATGCCTACGTTCCTCTGGATGTCTTTGAGCACCTTCTGCATGGCCACCCGGAGCTTGAAATCCAGGGCTCCCAACGGCTCGTCCAGGAGCAGAGCCGCCGGCTCATTGACCAGGGAGCGGGCCAAAGCAATGCGCTGTCGCTGCCCTCCGGACAGCTGCTGGGGCAGGCGGCTGCCGAAACCCTCCATGTTGACCAGCCGCAGCACCCGTTCGATCCGTGGCTGGGCCTCAGATGGGGAGATTTTCTTCATCTTCAGGGGGAAGTAGATGTTCTTGCGCACCGTCATGTGGGGAAACAGGGCGTAGTCCTGGAACACCGTATTGACATTGCGCCGGTAGGCCGGAGTGCTGCTCACGTCGCTGCCTTCCAGCAGGATGTGCCCCTCCGTCGGTATTTCCAGACCGGCGATCATGCGCAGAGTGGTGGTCTTGCCACAACCCGAAGGACCGAGCAGGGAAAAGAACTCCCCCTTTTTGATTTCTGCGCTGAAATTGGCGACCGCCGTCACTTCATCGAATTTCTTGGTCACATTCACCAAGTCGATTGCCTTTTCTACTTTCATTCTCCCTTCCTGAGGCGCATGGGCTATGGGTAAGATTTCTATCAAGTAGGGGGGAGGGATTTTCCCTCCGCTTACCTGTGGTGCACCCAGTAGGGCACACTACCAGAAAAAGGCAGGTTCCGCCACCCACCGGTAACAGAACCTGCCACTCGAATCAAATCAGCTCTGTTACTATCTGGCTTTGACCTTGTTCCAGAGCTCGACCCGGGCACCCGGGTCTTCCTCGGGAACCATGATGAACAGGGGAGCCGGGAAGTTGCCGATATCCTCGCCGTACCAGAAGGTGGAGTCGAGAATCACCGGGTTGAAGCCAGATGCACCGGCGGGATTGACGATGCCGAATCCGACCAGTTCGGCCAGCTCCTTCTGCCCCTGATCTCCGATCATGTAGTCCATGTACTTCAGGGCCAGGTCGAGGGAGGCGCCCTTGGTGGGCTTGGTGATGACCCAGCCGTCGATCCAGCAGATCGTTCCCTCGGTCATAGCATACTGGGTGAAGCTGTCCCGCACGCCCGCCTCTTCCAGGCGCAGGTTGAGCAGGGCGTCATTGCCGCCCAGCAGCACGTAGGCGTCCTCAGCGGTCATCACGCCGAACTCGGAGTCCAGACCGGTGGTGAAGGTACGGGCGTTCTGCTTCCAGGCGTACAGCCGGTCAGCCACCCGGTCCCAGTCTCCCGAGCCGAACTGGAAGGGAGTCTTGATGCCCAGATGAATGGCGGCGATGCTTACCACGTTGGTGGATTCATCGAAGAAGGCTGTGTAGCCCTTGGATTCCGGTGCGGTGAGGATGTCGAGGGACACGGTCTCGTGCTTGCCGTCCTTGGTCTTTGTGAGGAACTTGGCCAGCATGTCCGGCGGCACCTTGCCGGTGTTGACGGTGATGGTCTGGGTACCCCAGACCAGGGGCACGTGCAGCTTGCTGCCGTCGGGCATCTTACCGTACGGGTGTTCCCGGAAGTACTCGCCGATCTTGTTGTAGTTGCTGAGCTTGGATGTGTCGATAGGCTGGATCAGCCCGGCATCCTTGTACAGCAGCACCCGCCCGGAGTCGATGGAAACAATGTTGTACTCTCCCGGAGTCGCCTTGACCTTCGTGAAGTGCTCCTCCACGGTGCCAGCGTAGGTTACTTTGACCTCGGCGTTGTACTTCTCCTCGAACGGTTTGACCCAGGCGTCTTCGGCGTAGCCCTGGAAGCAGATGATGCTTAAGGTGGGTTTTGCCGTGCCTTTTGCGCCCCCGGCCCACACGCTTGCAGCCAGTACGAGCAAGGCTACCAAGACTAACAAAGATCCTTTTTTGAGCATACGCTCCTCCTTTGTTCCCCGGCTGCCTTCACGACCAGCCGGTTTGGATTTGGATGGATAGGATTTCGGATTATGATTATACGCCTCATCACTGATCTTGTCAAACTTTTCCATTCTCCCCGTTCTGATCCTCTTTTTGACTCCAGTTATGTTAAATTTTTACTTAACTCGATGGCTCAGAACGGTTGGAAGTGCCGATAAGCAAGAATTATAATGAATCGATGCCGTCGATATGGCCTCAGCCGATGTTGACCAGACGGATGTCAAGCTGCTCGCAGAGCGCGGTCAGCCGATGCGCGTGCTTTCCGGAGACAACGATCCAGTGCTGGCTGACGCCGCTGTCCACCGACTGTCGGAAGAACTCCTTTACCGGAACATCGAGCCGGCAGTACAGGTGGCAGTTGCCGTCCATCTTGGCCGGACCGGGAAGGGATTCTCCCTCGGCTGCGACCCATTTGAGTTTCTCCCCATCCCAAACCGAATTCACTACGGTCACCGCTCCACTGCGGAATTTGAAGAAACTCACGGCGCCGCTGAAACGATCCGAGTTTTCATATTCCACGTCCGGCACAATGGCGACCGGGAAATCCGGATCCGCGTTGCCGGTATCGTGATAGCCGGCATGGCCCAGAAGCAGGGCGTTGGTCCGGTAGTCCACATTGAAGGTCTCCGTGTAGAACGGCGACTGATCGCAATACTGGCGCAGGATGTACATGCACACCGCTGCTGCGACGTCCGCCTCCATCGAAACCACCGCTCCCGAGGCGGACAGGCGGGGATTGTTCAGGCAGGGACGGAGCCCGAAGCTGGCATGCATCTCCTCGATCACGTCGTTCATGGCCAGGACCTGGAGCTTGTCCTCCTCCACGACCCTCTCCATAGCCAGGGCGTATTTGATGCCCTCGCTCAGGTTGCGCTCATCGACGTTGATCTTCTGCCCCGATGCTTCGATCTCCCGCCGCATGGCCGTAATCTCCCCCTTGGGAATCTCCTGGGCGGTCTTGCGCACGCGCTCCAGCTCGAGATAACGCAGCTCCACGCCGTAGCGAGCCCGCAGGTCGAACTCGTCCACGTAGGTCGTGGACATCTGATCGCAGGGAAACGGCAAAACTCCGACACGAAGACCCCGCAGGCTGCGGGCAATGGCCATGGCCCGGGTACGGTTCTCCAGCTCCCTCCACAGCTGTTCATCCCCGGCATGCCCCACGATCGAGCGGTAGTTGTAGCCCTCCCGTCGCAGCATTCCGGACAGCTGCAGTGTGCACACCGCCCCGCTTCCCTGGATCATGCTCTGAAATGGCACGAAATCCGGTAACGATGCGGAGGGGGAGAAGGTCCAGAGGAGCAGCGGTAGCTCTCTCAAGCCCTCCAGCACGGCCCGCACGATCTGATCCTCGCACCACATCAGGGGTGAGAGCAGCAGGCCATCCACGTCGGCCTGCCGAATCTGGGCAGCAGCCTGGCGGGCCTCTTCCACTGAATACAGGACTCCCGGATAGACCGGCTGCAGGATTTCTTTTAGCCGCCCGACCGTCTTACTGGCCACCGCCTCCACCTGGGCACTGGTGTCCCCCGACGGATCCTGCAGACCCACCTCCCGGAACCAGCCCGAGGTCACGAAGAGAATGCCGATCTTCGCCTTTTTAGTCGCTTCCGCCGCCACCGTGGTTTCCCCATCTTCCCATCGTGGTTTTCAGGCTCTCTATCGCTGCCCTCACACCTTGCCCATAATAGCTTTTATGATGAACAGCTCCAGATCCTCGTAGTTACGGTTCTTCCGGTACTCCTCGAGCTGGGAGCGATCCAATCCCTTCACCACCTCCAGCAGCAGCAGGAATATCTCCCGGCTGTGGGAAAGGTGATGGGTAGCCACCGAATCCTCCTGGGTGCGCAAAGCCTTGACATCCAGGCCGACAAACTCCCCTTTCGCGCCAAAGTCGTTGTCGTAGAGCACCAGGACCTGATCGAAAGCCCGCTTGAGATTGACCGCACCGAAGATGCGGTCCTCGTCGAACTTCAAGCCGTTCTGGTCGTTGAGGTGCACGCTCCACAGCTTTTTATGGTACAGGGCGTAACCCATCTCTATAGCCGGGTCCAAACCCGCCAGAATGGCATGGGCGCTCTCGATAAGGATGCCGCAGCGATCCGGATCCACGGTTTTGTAGCACAGGGCCAGGAAATGCCCGGTGGTGGGCAGGTAGGCGTGATCCATCGGTTCGTTGGGCTTCATCTCTCCCAGGATCCGGATATCGGGATCGTATTCCAGCATGGCGTTGACCGCCTCCACGAATCGCTTGGAAGCGAGCACATGATCCTTGGATTCGTTTACGTAGATACCCTCCCGAGCCGGCCAGAGCACGATATTCTTCGTGCCCAGCACGTTGGCGATATCGATCGTCTTCTTACAGCGATCATTGGCGTACTGGCGAGCCTTGGCATCATTGGCTGTAAATCCTCCGTCCACGGTCAGAGGATGCTCCCACAAGCGAGGAGCGACGAACTCCGCGGTCAGACCTTCCCCGGAGATCATCTTCTTCATCTCCTGGGCCTGTTTGATCATCTGGTCATGGGGTACATCCACGTTGGGCACCGCATCGTCATCGTGAAACTGTACGCCGTCGAAGCCCATCTTCTTGTACATTTTGAGCTTTTGGGCGAGCTCCACGGTGTTGCGAACCGTAGGACCGAACACATCGGCCCCTTCGTGGATGTTCCAGGGGCCGAAGGAAAACCGAAACTGGGCTTTTCCTGCCATGGCTGTCCTCCTTCAAATAATGTGTGTGCCATCAGGTGATGTACGCTCAGCCGCGTTATCCGTTTCGGACCAGCGACGGGCATACACCACGGCGGACCATCCCACGGTATTGTCAGAAAATCCCTTTGTCAATACTATTGTGTTCATGAACTCAAAGGAACGGCTGCTGGCCACCTGGAAGGGACAAGCGACGGATCATATTCCTCTGACCTTCCAGTGCTTCGGCAATCCCGTACCCCAACAACTGCGCTGGACCAGCCGCGATCAGGAGGATGCACGGGAGGTGCGACGCTGGTATACCAAGCGCCTGGAACACATCCACACCCTTCCCGTCCCCTGGACTCTGGAAGATGAGTTTCAACGGGTTAGGAGCTGGCTGTCCCTGGGTGTGGATGATCTCATCGATGTCTCGATTCCATGGAGCGTACACCCTGAGGTGCGCTGGACAAACTTCCGCCGCGAGCCGAATGGTGCAAAACCCTACCCGGTGCTGGTCCGGGAATACCAGACGCCGGAGGGAACGCTGCGCCATCAGGTCCACCACACGGGGGAGGAGATGGGTGAGGGGTGGGTGATTCAACCAAATCAGGTTTCCCTGATGGAGGATTTCAATATTCCCCGCGGCGTGGAGCATGCGGTGAGCTCCCCCGAGGATGTGCCCCATATCCGCTACCTCTACGCTCCTCCGGACAAGGAGGCCGACCAGTGGCTCGATCAGCGGATGGAAAGGATTGTTCCTTTCGCCAGGGAGCAGGGAGTGGCCGTGCAGGCCTGGGCGGCTTTCGGCATGGATGCGGTGGTCTGGCTGTGCGGCACCGAAGGAGCTATCTTGCTGGCCATGGACGAACCCAAAGCCTTTGCCGAGCTGATGGAGATCGTCACCGCAACCGACCTGGCTCGCATCGAGTTGGCCGCGCGGCACCCTGGGATCGACCTGATCGTGGAGCGGGGCTGGTACTCCTCCACGGATTTCTGGTCCCCAGCCCTGTTCGACAGATACCTGGTCGACCATGTACGCCGCCTGGCCGATCTCAGCCACCGATACGGGAAACTGTTCTGCTACACAGTAACGACGGGAGTGGAGGTTCTCGGACCCAGACTGATCGACGCCGGAGTGGACGTGCTGTACTTCATCGATCCGCTGCTGGACGGGATCCCGATGGAAAAGGCCAGAGACCTTCTCAGCTCGCGGATGTGTCTGGTGGGCGGAGCCAATGCCATCACCCTGGCTACCAGGGACCGCAAGATGATCGAGGCGGAGGTATGCCAGGCCGTGGCTGCCCTCGGACCCTCAGAAAGATTCATCCTGCACCCCATCGACGCCCTGTTTCCAGACACCCCCTGGGAGGGTGTAGAGATGTTGATCGAAGTGTGGCAGAAGGTTCGCTCCGGCCTTTGATACAAGCCTGCAGAAACTCCGATGAAACGAGTGCTTGCCTTCGGCTGCCACCCCGACGACATCGAGTATATGGTTGCCGGTACGCTGCTCCTTCTGGCCGGGAAAGGTTGGGAAATCCATCTGGCCACCATGACTGGCGGGGAGGTAGGCTCTTCCGATCTCAAACGTCAGGAGATCCAAGACAAGCGTCTCAAGGAGGCGGCGGCCGCGGCTGAGGTGATCGGTGCGACCTATCACTACGCCGGCGGCCACGATCTGGAGGTGGAGTACAACCATCACTACCGGCAGCTGGCCGTTCGGGTGGTAAGGCGGGTGAATCCGGACATCATCCTGACTCACGCGCCGACGGATTACCTGATCGACCACGAGGAGACCTCCCGGCTGGTGCGCAACGCCGCTTTCATCGCACCGGTCCCCCTCTACGACTGCGGGTTGCCCCTGAAACCTGCCGACAAGATCCCCCACCTCTACTATTGGGACGCCTTTGGCGGAACGGACAACTTCGGCCGCCCCCTGCCGATACACTTCGGCATCGATGTCACTACGGCGATGGCGAGCAAGGAGAGGATGCTGGCCTGTCACGAGAGCCAGCGGGAATGGCTGCGCTACATCAACAAGTTCGACGCCTACCTCGAGGATATGAAGGAGAAGACCCGGGCTCACGGCCAGCGCATCGGCCGCCCCTACGGCGAGTGCTTCATCCAGCACGTAGGCAACGGCCACCCCACCGACAATATCCTAAAAACGATCCTCGGCGATCTGTGCGTGGAGCTGTCCAAGAAGGCTTGATTGACGGGCTGACACTGGCGAGGGGGACTTTAATTGGGGTCCGGTAAACGCCTATTAAAAGATTCACCCCAAGGAGGATTTAATGGCTGTCAGTTTCCAAAAGATAAAACCGATCCCGAATTGGACGGGCGATGAGGTTGCACCGTTCAGCAAGCAAGAATACGAAGCACGAATAGACGCGCTCAAGCAAAGGGCAGCGGACCAAGGCGTCGATTACGTCGTAGTGTACGCGGATAAGCTGCACTTCGGAGATATCGATTTTTTTATCGGGCTGCAAATCAAATGGGAAGAGGCTCTCCTCATTGTCAGCACGGATGGCGACAGGAACACCCTTATCCTGGGTAACGAATGCTACCCCTCGTATCCGGAATCTTCGCCGGTGCGAGACCGTTTTCAGAAAATCCTCTGCCCCTCGATGAGCCTGCCGGGACAGGTGCGGTTTTTCGATTCCCCGGGCGTTCAGAAACTCGACCAGGCACTTAAAACCGCTGGCCTCGCTCCAGGCAGGAAAGTCGGACTAATCGGCTGGAAATATCTGGAGGAGGATGAGTTCCCCGAGAACAGATTCGCCCACTTCGTTCCCGAAGTCTTCGTGCGTACTATTTCCGAGGTGGTCGGCAGCGACAGCATTCCGAATCTCACCCGCATCATGATCGATCCCGAACGGGGATTGCGTTCGCTTAATGACGCCCACCAGATCGCTTTTCTCGAGAATTGCAGTACTACAGTCTCAAATGCACTGGCCTCCCTGATCCAAGGGCTGAAGATCGGAATGAGCGAAGCCGAGGCTGCATCGTTATGGAAGTACCGCGGGGAGAGGCTTTCCGCGGATCCCGTAGTCATTTTCGGTGAAGAGAGGATCCAAATCGGATTTCCGACTGCCAGTGAATCTTCCTTGCTTCGACGGGGAGATCGCGTTTTTTCTGGAATCGGTTATGACGGCGCCTTCGTAACCCGCGAAGGCAGGGCGCTGCGCTTCGGCGAACGCGGACAGATAAACAGGGAGATCGAGGAAATTTACATCCCCTACTTTCAGGCGCTCAAAGTCTGGTACGAGACC
>CP070696.1:3865786-3912178 GCA_020353535.1 Spirochaetaceae bacterium
TTCTTAGCTGCTGCCTCCCGTAGGAGTCTGGGCCGTGTCTCAGTCCCAGTGTGGCCGTTCACCCTCTCAGGCCGGCTATCCATCGTCGCCTTGGTGCGCCCTTACCACACCAACTAGCTAATGGACCGCAGGCTCATCCCCAGGCGAAACAATTGCTCCGTTCATCTATCTGCTCTTACACAGAAAGACCTCATGCGGTATTACCCCATGTTTCCATGGGCTATTCCCCACCCAAGGGCAGATCACCTACGTGTTACTCACCCGTTCGCCACTCTCATGTGAAACCGAAGTCCCACATTCCCGTTCGACTTGCATGCTTAATACGCGCCGCCAGCGTTCGTTCTGAGCCAGGATCAAACTCTCCGTCATATAACTTGTAGCTCCCCATTCCGAAGAACAGAGAGCTCAATTTCTGAAATCTTCGTTCACTTCACTCCAGAAATCTTCACCCACGTCTCACTCTCCCTCGATCCTTACCTCTCTTACTCCCTTCCCTATTCCAGAAACGCACCCCCTCCCACACGCCCAAACACCTTCAGCCCCTTGCCTCCGGTACCTCACGCGGTTCAGTGTGCCCTTCTGTCTTTCAAAGATCCCTGCTTCACGCCCTTCAGTTCCCCTTCTGAGCAGGGTCTGAAGCGCAAGAGCGAATTTACTCCACTCAAATATTTAATGTCAAGTACTATTGCAAAAATAAATCTGAGTTTTTACGGACTACTATAAAGACCACTACGGCCAGGCCCACCCCTGCCCGCCGCGTAACTAACACAATAGTAATAATATCTGCAGGAAATATCAAGGGCTTGAGGCGCAAATTGTGGGTTGACCAAGAAAAATCGCAAACCTACAATTCGACCTATCCTATGCGCATTGAACCGGATATCAGGCCAAACAAACATATCCCCAACTTGCTGTCCCTTTCCCGGATCCTATTAGGATTTGTGTTTTTTCTGCTGTTCCGCAAGGGCACGACGGCAAATACCGCGATCTGCCTGGGAATCATCACGCTCGGGATGATCACCGATTACCTGGACGGAACCCTGGCAAGGAGAAACAACCTGGTTACCATGGCGGGCAAATGGATCGATCCGCTGTCCGACTTCACCTTCTTCTTCTTCGTGTATCTGGCCTTCTACACGGTTTCACTCATGCCCCTGGTCCTGCTGATACTGTTCCTGCTGCGGGAAATCTCAATGTACACAGTGATACGGCCGCTGTATGTAAAAAGGCAGATGGATCCGGCGGCGAAACTGCCGGGGAAGATAAAGACGGCACTTCAAATTGCCGGGACCTTGATCATTACGGCGCTCACGCTCGCCTATCACCTCGAAATCCTGAATTTTTCCACGCTGCGAGGCACCTCCATACCATTGCTCTCGCTGATGGTGGCGACTTCTCTGGCTTCCATTTACTGGTACGTGAAACCATTGTTAGCGAGGGCAGACAGGAATCCGGAAATGAAGGAAATGAGACAGCGGCTTTTCAGGCTCGTTTTCTATCCGATCCTTGCCCTGCTCCTCCTGTACTGCCTGTATGCCTACGTGGTGACGGTTCTCTATAATATAAATCTAAAAACATACGCCCTGTATGTACTGCTCAACAGCTTATACCACGTATTGATTGTCCTCGCCTCGCTGGCCGTTCGCAGCGAGTTTAGGCTGGAGACAAGCGGAAAAATCCTGAACCGGATAAACCTGCCGCTCTATCTTTCCTTCTCCCGCATCTGTGCTGTTCCCACTCTGGTGCTACTGTTTCTGTCCATAGAAAAGATAGAAGCGCTCGTGGTTCTGGTCCCCCTTCTGGCATTCCTCTTTTTGACAGATTTGTTTGATGGATTGCTGGCCCGAGGTTTGGAGCAAACCACGCACATCGGACGAATCCTGGATGCCGCCGGGGATTATGTGTTAATCCTAGCGATTTCCTGGGTGTACCTTATTATCGGTTTCATCCCGATCTGGTTGTTCATCATCGTACTGGTCCGGCTGGTTGTTCAGGCGATCGGAATCATTACACTGTATATCCTGCGCGGATACTCCTATCTGAAGCTTTCGTTTCTCGGCAAAGCTTCTGTTTTCGCCGTTTTTACGATCTACGGTATCGAGCTGCTGGAGTACCTGCAGGCAAGGGGGATAGGCCATCCCACGGTGGTAAGGATTCTCGAGATCATCGCGGCGGGAATCGTAGCCGTGTCCCTGCTGGAAAAGGTGTTCCTGCTGCGCAGATCCTTCGGCAAAATATTCGGGGAGCGCCGGGATCAGTAGATCTCGATGATCTGCAGACCCCCGTCGTTCTGAACTCTCAGGGAGTACACCGACAGCTCTCGTGCCCGCTTCAAATCCATCTCGATTTGCACGGTTCGTACGCCGGGGATCCGGGAATCGTAGCGTTCGTAGAGTTCCCACAGCTTCGCGGTTATTCCCGACGGCTCGCTAAAGTAATAGTCCGAGTCCTGTTGACGAATCTTGGCACCGGACTCGGTTCTCTCCACTTCAAAGGAGGAGATGCCCTCGAAGCGATACCAGGTCTTGGTCCCGAGAAAAACGAGATAATCATCGAAGATCACGACCTTTACCACGGGGGCGAAGTAGGTACCTTCCAGCCAGGTGATGACGCTTTCCCCCTTGTCCGGAAGGATCTCCAATTTCATTCGATTGTCCTGCACCTCCAGTGCCCGCACCTGGCCGATCTCCGTCTCCCCGGTGAAGGCGTTCAGGCTCTGCAGGAAGGCGAGCAGGGTTCCGGCAAGGGCGATGGCCAGGATTACCGCCACCAGACCGAAGGTCTTCTTAAAGTGGAAGACGAGAAAGAATAATACAGTACTACCTAAAAAAAGGTAGAGCAAACCCAGATCGAGGATCTTCTCGGGGCCGGGTGCAAACACGGCGCCCAGGGCGGCTACTACGGCCAGACAGAGGTAGAGGGTGAAGAAGGTCCATTTGGTTGTTTTAGCACGCTCCGCATCCGAGGCACGCCAGCGAGGATAGGCCGCAGGCCGCAAGGCTCGGTTCAAAGCCGCGCCGCAGAACAGGCCGGCGATAACCAGCCAGAGATGTGGGCTTTGCAGTACCGGGATACTAGAACCCATAGATTTCGCCGAACTTCTCTGCCAGGTAGTCGAGCAGGTAGCGAGGATTCAAGGGTTCCCCGGTGACCCGTGCACAAAGTTCCCGGGCGGAATATATCCTGGCATGTTTGTGGATGTTTTCCCTCAGCCAATTGAGTATGGTCTGGAAACGTCCCCGTCCGATCTGATTCCGCCAATCCGGAATGTCCCGGATCAGAGTATTGAAGAATTGAGCGGCGTACAGATTTCCCAGAGAGTAGGTAGGAAAGTAGCCGACCATTCCCCCAGACCAATGAATGTCCTGAAGCACCCCTTGGGTGTCATTGCGTGGCTCCAAGCCGAGCAGCTCCTTCATCTGCGCGTTCCAGGCGGCGGGCAGGTCATTCACGGCCAAATCCTCGCCGATCAACTGCTTCTCCAGCCCGAATCTCAGCAGGATATGCAGGTTGTAGGTAACCTCGTCCGCCTCCACTCGAATAAAGGATGGGGAAACATGGTTGATGCCCTCGTAGAAGCGGCGCAGATCCACGTCTCCGAGAGACTCGGGGAACAGAGCCTTCAGCTGTGGGTAATAATGCGACCAGAAGGGGTAGCTACGACCGATCAGGTTTTCCATCAATCGTGACTGGGATTCGTGGATGCCGAGGGACGCCCCATCGGCGAGGAGCGTTCCCTGCACGGCCTTGCCAAATCCCAATTCGTAAAGCCCGTGGCCGCACTCATGGATGGTTCCGAAGATGGCCGTAGGAAAGTATCTGCTGTCGTAGCGGGTGGTGATGCGTACATCCGAGCTTCCCAGTGTCGTAGTGAAGGGATGTGCCGATTCGTCGAGTCGTCCCCGTGTGAAGTCGTAGCCGAGGCTCTCGAGGACCTTGATACCGAAAGTCCGCTGTTTGTCGATCCCATATTTCCGATTCAAGAAGTCGGTGTCCACCTTTTTTCTAGATCCCCTTATCTTGTCCAGCAGCTGTTTTAATCCCTGCCGCAGGCCTGAAAATACCTCCTCGACGTCGGCGGTCTTCATCCAGGGCTCGAACTCGTCGAGCAGGGGATCGTAGGGATGATCTTCATACCCGAGACAGGAGCTCACATCGCGGACCAGAGCGAGAATTATGCTGAGCTGACCGGAAAACTTCGAGAAATCAGCGGCCTTGCGCGCTTCAGCCCACACACGCTGACCGATCGCCGTTTGTTTTGCTAGCTCCGTGACCACGCGCCGGGGAATCTTGGAATTGCGGCGATACTGCCGCGCCAGTTCGCGCAGGAACGCCCGCTCGATTCCCTGAAAGGTATCGGGAATCCGCGGTGTCGGATCCGCATCCAGAGAAACCCCGATGGCGGTGAGGGTCTCTCCGATTTCCGGCTGGGTGATGCGGTCATGCATAAGTCCGCTTAGCAAGGACAGCTGGTCAGCCCGATTCAGCACCGCTGCCTCCGGCATGTAGGTTTCCTGATCCCAGTGGAGGATCGCCGCGGTATGGCTCAGAAGACGGTATTCCCGATCGATCTCCTTCAGCCGCTCCAACTTATCGTTGCCCTGCATCTGTTCGCTCACAAATGCTTTCCTTTCCGCGCTATTGATTTTTTGCACTTTCTACGATTCCCTCTCAGTAATCGTACTCGCTGCCGCCAATGAACTCCCTCAGGAGAGAGTCTCGCGGTACGATCCGCTCGTCGGTCCAGGCGGGCACCTGCTCGAAGACCCGCTGAATCCGCAGCGCCCGATCGTGGGCATCGGCACTGTCGGTATCGTTCGCGAACTCCCGAACAAAGGCCGGGAACAGATCGCCCAGCCGGTGCTTCATAATGGGAATCTCATATGGGAGAAAACTGTTGACGATACTGTCCGCTTCCCGCAGGCGGGGCACGATGTAGCGCAGCTCGGATCGGCGTACGAAGTGCCAGTGACGAATCGTTTGGGCCGGACTGTAGTTGCGGAACAGCATGTCCCGTACCATTCTCCTCAGCAACCGGATGTCCGCCCAGCGTACGAATTGGTTGGTGCCGTCTTTGACCTGGGAGAGGGTCTCGATATAAAGACGAAACTTCTGCTCCTCCGGGATCCCTTCGCTCATCTCGGGGAACAATCCGTGCAGGGAATCGATCAAGAGGATCTCCCCCTCCCGGAGCTGCATATGTCCCGAACTACCCTCCCGTCTCCCCGTTTTAAAATTGTAGAAGGGAATCTCCACCCTTTTTTCCTGCAGCAGGGAGCGAAAGGTCTGGTTGATCAGCGGGATATCGAGCGCCTGGGGTGTCTCGAAATCGTAGTCTCCCCTTAGATCCTTCGGATGATCTTTGAGATCGAGAAAGAAATGGTCCACGTTGATCGGCACGAAACTGTACCCCAGTGGTTTTAGCTGTTGTTCGACTTTAATGGTTGTGGTCGTCTTACCGGAAGAGGAGGGACCGGCAATGATCACCATCTTCACGGAGTCCAGGCGTTCGCTCAGCTTCTCAACGGCTCGGGTTAACTCCTGGCCGTAAAACTCCTCGCAATCCCGAATCAGCTGCTCGTAGCGATTTTCCCGAATACACTCGGATATCTGTCTGAGCTGGACACAGTTATGATCGACCGCCCAAGAGAGGGCTTCCCAGAGCTTCTCATAGGGGATGTTGTCCGCCGAATAGGTAAGGCTCTTGCGTCCCGCTCGCTTCAGGGCGTGCTCGTATCTGTAGACAATATAGGCCTTGGCTGTCTTGGCGTGGCCCCGTTCGATCAAAGCTTTTTCAACCAGATCCTGGACCTCCTCCACCGTGGGAATACTATCCCCGCGCTGTCGCTGTTCGAGCAGGCGTACAACATCATCGGTTACTTTTTCGGCCTTAACCCGGTCCCGACCACCGACGGCGACGGCGGCCTGGAGTATGGCGAAGGATATTTTTTCCCGATTGAAGGGAACGATTCGGCCGTCCCGCTTCAGGATCTGCTTGATCATGCCCTAGCTATCATGGAGCATGGCCAGGAACTTTTCAATAGAAAGCTCCTGCCTCTGTTCTCCCTCCCGAGTCCGAAGGGAGATGTTGCCGCTTGCACGCTCCTTCTCCCCCAGAATGATCATATAGGGAATCTTCTGATTTTGAGCACTGCGGATTTTGGCATTCATCCGCTGATCGCTGAGGTCCGTTGAAATCCGCACGTCCCTGTCGCCGAGTTGCCTGGCGACCTGCTCGGCGTACGGATTGAACGCGGGAGCCACCGGAATCACCACGGCCTGTACGGGCGCCAGCCAGACCGGAAATGCTCCACCGTAGTGTTCGCTCAGAACTCCGAAAAAACGCTCCAGCGATCCCAGCAGGGCACGGTGTACCATGTAGGGCCGCTGCAGGCTGCCATCGTCGGCGGCGTAGGTCATATCGAAGCGCTCGGGCAGGTTGAAGTCGAACTGGATCGTGGTCATCTGCCACTCGCGCCTTAGAGAATCTTTGACCTTCAGATCGATCTTCGGACCGTAGAAGGCTCCGCCTCCCTCATCGAGCTCGTATTCCAAGGCCTCCCTGTCGATGGCTTTTTTCAGACTCTGTGTGGCCTGTTCCCAGCGTTTCGGCTCGCCCACGCTCTTCTCCCCCGGACGGGTGGCCAGGTAGGCTTTTACATCAGCAAAACCGAAGGCCTTCCAGATATCGAGGGAAAAGCGCAAGGTCGAGTGGATTTCTTCTTCGATCTGCTCAGGTGTACAGAAGATGTGGGCATCGTCCTGGGTGAATCCCCGTACTCGCAGCAGGCCGTGCAGGACTCCCGAACGTTCATAGCGGTAGACCGTACCCAGCTCCGCCCAGCGAAGCGGCAGCTCCCGGTAGGAGCGCAGGGAAGATTTGTAGATCATGATGTGGAAGGGGCAATTCATGGGCTTGAGGTAGTAATCCGTCTCATCGATGCTCAAAGGAGCGTACATGTTTTCCTTGTAGAAATCCAGATGCCCCGAGGTCTCCCAGAGCCACGACTTGCCGATGTGGGGGGTGTTGATCAGCTGATAGCCGTGCTTGAAGTGCTCCTTCTTCCAATAGTCCTCTATCAGATGGCGAATCAAGGCGCCCTTGGGGTGCCAGTAGATCAAACCCGCACCGGCCTCCTCGTGCGTCGAGTACAGATCCAGGTCCTTTCCCAGCCGCCGGTGGTCCCGCTTCTCTATCTCTTCCCGCCGCTTCAGATAAGCCTCCAACTCCTTGCGACTTTCCCAGACGGTGCCGTAAATGCGGGTCAACATGGGATTGCGTTCGTGCCCCCTCCAGTAGGCGCCGGCAATCGACAGCAGCTTGAAGGCGTCCGCATGAAGCTCCCCGGTACTGCCCACGTGGGGTCCCCGGCACAGATCAGTAAAGGTGTCCTGGCTGTACAGAGAGATCTCATCCCCCGCCGGTAGCTCCCGGATCAGTTCCAGCTTGTAAGGCTGATCGGAAAACATCTTCAGCGCCTCCTTCCGGGTCACGACCCGGCGGGAAAAAGAATGATTCCCCGCAATGATCTCCCGCATACGCTTTTCGATTGTCTCCAGATCTTCTGCCTTCAACGGCTCTGAAAGATCGAAATCGTAGTAGAAACCGTCCTCGATAGGCGGTCCGATCGCCAACTTGGTCCCGGGGAACATTTCCAGCACCGCCTCAGCCATAACATGCGCGGTGGAGTGGCGAATCTTCAGTAATTTTTCGTTGCGCTGGTCTAAAGCCGTAGCTTCTGCCATCTATAAACCTCCGAATAATAAAAGAGCCTTCATACTTCGGACAGGCACACGACACATCCGACGTATAAAGGCTCCTCTCCACCCTCTGGAATCAGCCAGAAGTGGAGAAAATCAGGCTGTAGTGAGTTGCCGTAACGCGTTCAACTATCTGCTCAATTTTCTCGTTCCGAAAATATCTAACAAAACAATAGAAACTATCCTTGCCGGTGTCAACCGGGGGAACTGCCGGTTCTGGCAGTGTCACCCGGTCAGCCCGCGCTGTCAGCCCGCACCGGGTGCTCAGCCGGCGTGCGGTCAAGCGGCGTACCGGTACACGCGCCGATCGCTCAGCCAGCCAAGGCCTCCCTGGCCAAGGGAACGGTGTCTTTGGGGCTGACCTTGTACCAAGCCCGGATTACCTTGCCCTGCTCGTCGAGAAGAAAGGAGGAGCGGATGATGCCTTCGTACTCCTTACCGTACATCGACTTCTTGCCCCACGTACCGTAAGCCTCAGCGATCTTATGATCCGGATCGGAAAGAAGGGTAAAATTGAGATCGTACTTATCCTTGAACTTTTTCAAGGCCGCCGGCTTATCCGGACTGATCCCCACCGCCGTTATGCCAGAATCGGACAGATCGGGCATGGCATCACGAATGCTGCAGGCCTGGGTTGTGCAGCCGGGGGTGTCCGCCTTGGGATAGAAGTAGAGAAGCAGCTTCTTTCCGGCATACTCCGAAAGCTGCACCTTGGTCCCATCCTGATCGAGCAGGGAAAATGCCGGGCCTGACGCTCCATTTTTCAATTCTGCCATGGTAGTCTCCTGTATAGTAATCTTGCTGATTTTCTGTATCTCGTTAGGACATCGCAAATAAAATTGCGGTCTAGAGAAATTAATTACAAAATCCGGCCCAGTCAACTAGAGAAAACAATGAATCCATAAATGTATATTTGCACAAATGGATATATCCATTTATTCATTTACAAGGCTGCGATTCTTAAGTACTTTAGCTGCAGGGTATCCTAGTCGCTGATAATGGACTTGAAGCAAACGCAGAACATCAGAAGTCTGTCCAGTACGCTAAGGAGAAGGTAGGATCCATGGAACAACGACGACAAAAAGCACTCGAATTCCTAAGGAACAATCACGAGAATCTGCTGCTAAAACTGGAGGAGTTCATCAGGATCCCCTCCATCTCCACGGAGCCGCAACACCACTCGGATGTCCGAAAAGCTGCAGAATGGCTGGCTGATCATCTCAAAGCCCTGGACATGGAGGCGGTGGAGATCTTTCCAACCCAGGGTGCTCCATTGGTTTTCGGAGCCTCCCGAAGCGGGGACTCCGACGCTCCAACCCTGCTGATCTATGGACACTACGACGTGCAGCCCGTCGATCCATTGGAAGAGTGGGAGGGCGATCCCTTCGAACCGCGGCGTCAAAGCAACCTCCTCTATGCACGGGGTGCTTCGGACATGAAAGGTCAGATCATGGCGGCTCTGAATGCCCTCCAGGCTGTACAGAGCGCAGAGGGATCTCCCATCCGTTGTAAATTCCTCTTTGAAGGAGAGGAGGAGGTTGGTTCCCCCAACCTCTACCCGTTCATCCAAACCCACCGGGAGCTGCTCGCCTGCGATCTGTGTCTCAATCCAGATACGGGCATGCTGGGACCGGAGCTTCCCACCATCACCTATGGTCTGCGGGGTTTGGCCTACTTCGAGCTGCGTCTTCGTGGGCCATCTCAGGATCTGCACTCGGGGTCCTTCGGTGGGGTGGTTCACAACCCGGCTCAGGTGCTCTGTGAGCTGATTGCGGACCTGCACGACCAGGACGGACGGGTAACCATTCCCGGATTCTACGACCCGGTGCTGGATCTCTCGCCTGAGGAGCGGCAGGAGCTGGCCCGACTGCCCGTAGACGAGGCCTTCTACCAGAAAAACGCCGGCGTGAAGAAGCTCTGGGGGGAGCCGGAATTCACACCCCTTGAAAGGGTAAGCGCCCGCCCCACATTGGAGGTCAACGGACTATTGTCCGGTTTCATCGGGGAGGGCAGCAAGACCGTGCTTCCCGCCGCTGCCATGGCCAAAATCTCCTGCCGCCTGGTCGCGGATCAGAAGCCCGAAGAGGTCAAGCAACAGCTGGAGAGATACCTGCGGAAGCACCTGCCCGAGACGGTGAGCTGGGAGCTGAAGTCCCTGGCCAGCGCTCCCCCGGTGCTCAGCCCGCGGGATTCCCGGGGCGTTCGCGCCCTGAGCACGGCCCTGGAAGCGATATGGGGCAAACGTCCGCTGTTCCGCAGGGAAGGGGGAACCGTGCCGATAGGAGCGTACCTGCAGGAGCTGCTGGGCATCGAGTCGGTCCAGACGGGATTTGCCTTGCCGGATGACAACGCCCACTCGCCTAACGAAAAACTGAATCTGCAGACGTGGAGCAGGGGGATCGAAGCGTTGGTGCATTTCATTTACAATCTTAGCGAGGGCGGCAGCTGAAACGGTCCGCCGCCCAATGGCAAATAATAACCGTTAAAAAGTCAGGAGGGATCTATGACAGATTTACAAAAACTCTTGGGCAAGGAGAGCAAGGTTCTGCTCGAGCACATCTGCAAGACAGTATCCAAGGACCAGCTGCATCTACCTGGGCCGGATTTCATCGACCGGGTCCTCACCATTAGCGACCGGCCGATCCAGGTCTTGCGGAACATGAGGAGCGTCTTCGACCACGGTCGGCTGACCGGAACGGGATACCTGTCGATCCTGCCGGTGGATCAGGGCATCGAGCACTCGGCGGGCGCCTCGTTTGCACCGAATCCGATCTACTTCGATCCGGAGAACATCGTCAAGCTAGCCGTGGAGGGCGGCTGCAACGCGGTGGCATCCACTTTGGGAGTGCTGGGATCGGTTGCCCGCAAGTGGGCTCACCGCATCCCCTTCATCGTGAAGATCAACCACAACGAGCTTTTAACTTATCCGAGCAAGTACGACCAGGTGCTTTTCGCCAGCGTGGACCAGGCCTTCGAGCTGGGAGCAGTGGCGGTCGGCGCCACCATCTACTATGGTTCCGACGAAGCCACCCGGCAGATTCAGGAGATCACCGAAGCCTTCGAATACGCCCATGAACTGGGCATGTTTACAGTTCTCTGGGCCTACCTGAGGAACTCAGCCTTCAAAACTAAGGAGGCGGACTATCATCTGTCGGCGGACCTCAGCGGTCAGGCCAACCATCTCGGGGTTACGATCGAAGCGGACATTATCAAGCAGAAACAGCCGGAGTGCAACGGAGGCTACACGGCTCTGAAGTTCGGCAGGACCCACGACAAGGTGTATTCCCAACTTACCAGCGATCATCCCATCGATCTAACCCGCTACCAGGTAATGAATTGTTACATGGGGCGGGCCGGGCTGATCAACTCCGGCGGAGCTTCCGGGGAAAACGACCTGGCTCAGGCTGCCAGGACGGCCGTGATAAACAAGCGTGCCGGTGGTACCGGGCTCATCTCGGGACGTAAGGCCTTCCAGAAGCCGATGAAAGATGGTGTTGAGTTGCTCAACACAATTCAGGACATCTATCTGGACAAATCGGTCACCGTAGCCTGAAACGCTGCCCGCGCGAATGCGGGTGCTGCTCCCTGATACAGTCTTTTGACAGTCACGGCCGGGACTCCCTAAAAGATCCGTTCGAATCTGCAGATAATTAACAATGGAGCAGAGAATATGGGACGGCGATTGGGAGTTCCCGCTTTACACCGTCAGGAGGAGAGGGCGACCTCCGGGTTGCCTTCTGATGGGGGTTTTCAGTCTAGTCGTGGGTTCGAGACCCACCTGTTCCAGGTTCAGGGACCCGGATTCAGGATAGAAGCGGCTTGATTCGTTCTGCCACCGCCTGGGGAGTGAAGCCCAGGTGTTCGGCGATTTTGGCCGCGGGAGCAGATTCCCCGAAGCGATCGATCGTCACCAGCGCAGCCTCCCTTCCCACCACATCGGCCCATCCCAGGGAAACCCCGGATTCCAAAGCCACCCGGGACGCGGAATCGGGAATGAGCTTGTGCCGATACTCCACAGGTGCCTGCAGGAAAAGCTCACGGCTGGGCATGGATACCACCCGGATCCTCTCGCCCGCACTTCCCAAGGCGGTTTTGGCATCCAGAGCCAGGTTGACTTCTGATCCGGTAGCTACGAGCACGACTTCGGGATCGACACCTGAGCCGGTATCGGAGGCGATGTAGGCGCCGTAGGCCAGGTGTTCCCGCCACCTCTCGTCCGCCTTGGCAAATACCGTGAGATTCTGCCGCGTCAGGGCTAGTGCTGTGGGGCCGTCGCTTCGCTCCAGCGCCATGCGCCAGGCCTGAGCGGTCTCCTCCGCGTCCGCCGGCCGCAGAACCAGCAAGTTCGGGATAGCCCGCAGCGCCGCCAGGTGCTCGACCGGCTCGTGGGTCGGTCCGTCTTCGCCAACGAAGACCGAATCGTGGGTAAATACGTAAATCACGGGCAGCCCCATCAGCGCTGCCAGGCGGATCGACGGACGCATGTAGTCGGAAAACACCAAAAAAGTCGCACAGTAGGGCCGGAACCCCCCGTGCAGAGCCAGGCCGTTTGCGATCGCCCCCATGGCATGCTCCCGAATCCCGAAGTGCATGTTTCGTCCTTCGGGGGTGGCGGCCTGAAAACTGCTGAAACCTTTCAGCAGGGTGTTGTTCGAAGGCGCCAGATCCGCGGACCCCCCCACAAGCTGGGGTACAGCGGTCGCAATCGAATTGAGCACTCCCCCGCTGGCCTTGCGTGTGGCCATTTTCTCCCCCTCTTTGAAATCGGGAAAAACCGCAGCGCCCAGATCGGCTGGACCGAGCTGAAGATCCCACGTTTTGCGCTTGTCCGGATTCTTACTGGACCAGGCTTCGAACAGCTCCCGCCAGCTTTCATATCCTCGTTTCCATCCCTCCTGTTTGGATCGGAAATAGATCAAGGCATCTTCGGGGATGTGGAACGGCTCATCAGGTACGCCGAGGGCTTTCTTGGTGGCGGTGATCTCCTCCTCCCCCAAAGGGGAACCGTGGGTCTCGTGAGATCCGGCCATATTGGGCGAACCCTTGGCGATGGTGGAGTGCAGGAGTATCAGAGTCGGCCTGGCGGCTTCCCGTTTCGCCTCCTCAACCAGCTTCAGGATGCCTTCGATGTCGTAGGCATCCCCCTCCAGAGTCTGCCAGCCGTAGCCTTCGTAGCGCTTCCTCACATCTTCGGAGAAAGCCAGGTCCGTGGACCCCTCAATGGTGATATGGTTGGAATCATAAAAGACGATCAGCTTGCCGAGGCCGAGATGCCCCGCCAGGGAGGACGCCTCTGCGCTGACACCTTCCATCAGATCGCCGTCTCCGGCCAGCACGAAGGTGTAGTGATCCACCACCTTCTGGTCCGTGTTGAAAGTCGCCCCGAGCATGCGTTCGGCAATGGCCATACCCACGGCATTGGCGACGCCCTGCCCCAGAGGTCCGGTGGTTGTTTCCACCCCTACGGTCTGGCCGTACTCCGGGTGACCGGGAGTTATGGATCCCAGTTGACGGAAGTTTTTGATATCCTCCAGGCTCAGAGGGTATCCGGACAGATGTAGAAGGGAGTACAGCAGCATGCTGCCGTGCCCTGCGGACAGCACGAAGCGATCTCTGTTGATCCAATTCGGATCCTGAGGATTGTGCTTTAGTATCTCCCCGTAGAGAAGAACCCCCAGCTCGGCACAGCCCATCGGCAACCCGGGATGACCGGAGTTGGCCTTCTGGACTGCATCCATCGCGAGTACGCGTACCGCCGTGGCCGCGCTCTGGATCGCCTGTGTTTGCATGATCAGGACCTCACATCCTTAGTGTCTTTTCTTCTTTTTCTTCTTGCGGCTAGGCTGAACCCGGGTAACCTTGACCTCGGCCCTTGGCCCGGATTCGGGTGCAGCTTCTTTCCCAGCTTTTTCTTGCTCCGCGGCCGCCGGTGCAGCTGCTGCAGACGCCAGGTTGGCCGCCGCCTCCCGACGAGCCTGGGCGGCCGGGACTGTGGCCTGACGTCCGTACAGCTGGACATCCCGACGCCTGCGTCGTCTGTCCGCCGCCCGCGTCCAGCCCAATACGATCGGAGAGGCGACAAAGATCGTCGAATAGGTGCCGACCACCACACCGACCATCAGGCTCAGGGCGAAGTTCTTGATGTCCCCCGTGCCGAAGATGAAAATCGTAGCCACCGCCAAAAGCGTGGTCAGCGATGTCAGCAGGGTGCGGCTCATGGACTGGGTGATGCTGGTATTAAGGATCACACCCAGATCGGCGTCCCGCATCAACTCCTGGTTCTCCCGCACTCTGTCGAAGATGACGATGGTGTCATTCAGGGAGTAGCCGATGATGGTCATGATCGCAGCAATCGTGGTGGTGGTCACTTCCAGCTGAAATACGGCTATGACCCCCATCATGATCAGGGTATCGTGGATCAGACAGAGGACCGCCGCGCTGGCGTAGCGGAACTTGAAGCGAAAGGCCGTGTAGATCAGGATCAGCAGCATGGCCACCAGGACGATCGACACGGTCTGCCCGGCCAGCTCCCTGGAGTAGCGGGGTCCGACGAAGTCGCTCGACTGGATCTCCACGTTCTCGGCTCCGAAGGCGTCGCCGAGCAGTTCCGACAAGCGGTCCTCCATTCGATTCTGGAAGCCCGTATCCTCCGCAGGCGCGGTCACCTTCACGGTGAACTGCTGTGCGGCGGGAGGCCCGACAACCTGCAGACTCACCCCTTCGATCTCGATCAGGGCATCCCGCAGGTCGGCGATATCCGCACGTGCCGCTGAAGGATCGACTCGGATCTGCTGGATCAAACCAGCGGTGTAGTCGATGCCGAAGTTTAATCCCCCCCGGACGAAGTAGCCCGCGACACCGGCGGCGATCAGCAGCAGGGAGATTGCAATCATAACGAAACGCAGTTTGAGGAAATCGATCGCTCGTTTCATCCCTGCACCCTCCGCCACATGATGCTCAGGCGGGACACCCGCAGAACATCTGTGGCAAAATCAAAGATCAGTCGCGATACGAACAGAGCGGTGATCAACGAGGAAACGATCCCGATCGCCAGGGTATTGGCAAAACCCTGGACGGGTCCTTTTCCCAGCAACGACAAGGCTACCGCCGCGATGAAGGTGGTTATATTCGCATCCAGAATGGCCCATAGGGCTTTGTCGAAGCCCGCCTTTACCGCGGCTTTGGCGGACTTGCCGGTGCGGTACTCCTCCTTGATACGCTCGAACACGATCACGTTGGCATCCACGGCCATACCGATGGTCAGGATGACACCTGCTATGCTCGGCAGGGTCAGCGTGAATCCCAAAACCGAGAGAACGGCGACCATGATGTACAGATTCAGGACCAGGGCCAGATCGGCGATCAGACCGGCGCCCTTGTAGAAGATCAACATAAAAAGGATGACCAGGGCGAAACCGTAGGAGATGGCCTGCAAGCCGATGCGGATCGCGTCCTCTCCGAGGGATGCGCCGACCGCCTGTTGATTGATAACCTCCAGCGGTACGGGCAGTGCACCGGTGCGCAGCACCAGGGCCAGGTCTTCCGCCTCATCCCGTTCGAAACCGCTGACCTGTACGGCATCCCGGATCGGCTCGTTGATTCGAGCCTGGGCTTTGACTTTGTCCCCCAAGATAACGGCCAGCGTACGGTTGACATTGTCGCTGGTCAGCTTGTAGAAGATGTCCCCGCCCTCGCCTGTGAGGAAGAAGTTGACCACGGGCCTTCCGGTAATTGGATCGGCATTCACCTGGGCGTTGCGGATGTAGTTGCCTGAAAGTCCCGGTTCGCTTTCGATCACCGTAAAACCCCGCAGCTGGTCGATTCCATAGGCATCCTTTGTGTATACCCCGCGCAGAGTTGTTCCAGCGGGCAGTATTTCCGGCTGCAGAATCTCTCCGTTGGAACCGATGAAAGCCCCAGGATTGTCACTCTGGTATTCGATGAACAGTGCCAGCGCCTCCTCGTCGACTAGATGGAAGTTCAAGATACCTCTCCCGCGGATATAGCGGTTCATCGCTTCCCGGTCCGCCTCCCCCGGAAGCTCGACCAGAATCAGATCATCCCCCTGGCGCCGAAGTTGGGGCTCCCGCACGCCGAATTGGTCTACCCGGTTGTTGAGAATCTCCAGGGCTCGGCGCATGGCGTCTTCCCGCTCCGCAGCGGTCAGGGATTGGCCGCCGCTGCGCTCCAGCTCCTCCAGGTTGGCCCGTATCAGCACCCGCATACCCCCGCGCAGATCCAATCCCAGCTGGATGCGCCTGTCCGCCCCCTCCTTGAGCGCCAAGATCTCCTCGCGAAAATGATCTTCCAAGGTGAGCAGCAGTTCTTCCCTGCTCAGGTAGCCCCGAAACACCTCTTCAATGGTCCACGTTCTGGGAACGGATCGGCCGTCTGTTTTATAGTTTTCCGTTGCTTTCTCGGTGAGAAACCGATATTCCTCCGGAAGCGGATCATCAGGCGTGAGGCCCTGGAGCTCCCGCAGGGTATCTGCCGCTTTGCGCTCGGCGTAGAGCTTGATCTGGTTCCTCGATGCATACGACAGCTCCCGCATCTGTTCAGGAACGAGTAAGTACCACTTGATCGTGGGGTAGAGGAAAGCTAATGCAACGCCGACGAGAATGAGGATCAGCAGTAATCTGAATCGTTTAGACATGGTAATCTCCGAAACGGGTTGGTTATGGATGCCGAATAATCGAGTAAGCGGTACAGATATCCGCTATTCTTGGGTCTCTTCCGCGCTCTCCCGGCTCTCTTTTCGCTCGAGCACGCTGCTGACGGCGCTCTTGTTGAACTCGATCTTGGTGTTATCATCGACTTTGATGGTGACGGTATTCTCTTTGACGTGCTTTACAACACCTCGGATGCCCCCAGCCGTAGCCACTTTATCTCCCGGGCGCAGCGTGGAAAGCATGCTCTGGGTGTCCTTCTGCTTCTTTCTCTGGGGTCGGATGATCAGGAAGTAGAAAATAACGATGATCAAGCCGAAGGTTACTACCATCGTGATCATTTGATTGCCTCCGCCCGCCGCGGCCTGCAGCAGGGGTAATGGGAACAGAAAATTTGCCATTATGTATGTCCTTTACTGTATGAGATTTCTGTGAAAAGTAACACAAAATACCGGCAAGAGTCAAGGTAAGTGGTCACGCCTTTGCCGCCCGCTTGCGGCATTGCCCACCGGCATTACCAGGTGCCTGAGGATGTGACGGACCTAGATGACCGTAACCTTGGCGATCCCTTCGGGAACTTCCAGTACCCCGAAGGTACGCTTGAGCTCCTCCACGCTGCCTATGCGTTTGGCTGCTTTGCTATTGTAGATCTCCAGTACCCGCGCGAGCGCCTCTCCGCTCCCTTGGCCGGAAGATGCTTCGTAGACGGCGGAACATATTGCCTGTTTGTACAGCTGTTTCTCCGCCAGTTGCTCCGCGGATAGAGACCCGTAGCGCTTCTTCAGGGCACCGTCAACTACCGCTACATTTCCCTCATACCCGATCGTGAAAGTAAAATCCTGACGACTGATCAAAACCCATGCTCCTCGATGGCAGGCCCGCCGAAAATAGTCTATACTGGTACAGAACCATGATCGTCTTCGACCAGGAGAAATTATCCGCCTTTTTCGAGACCGTTTCAAGTGGATTCGAGCGCAGCCCGTTGGAGATCATCCTGGTCATCCTGTCCTTTCTGACTTTCGTCATCCTGTTGATAATCATCTACCGTCTGCAACGCCGTAGGGTACGGCAGCAGCAGCGAAGATTGGCGGACGGCCGTTACCGGCAGATCGTCGAGAAGCTCGTCCTGACGCCCTCAGAGGAAGATCTGGTGCAGCGGATGGCCCGCTACCTCAAGGAACCCGAAAAGAAGTATCTGATTCTGATCAATCAACCCACGTTCAATTTCTGTGCTGTCAAATTGAGGAAGAAGGATGCCACCAGCACGACCGACATCGCCGAGCTGCGCAGCCGGCTTGGATTCCGACTGCAGGGTCCCGAGCAGATCCCCGCCTCCAGCGCGGAACTTCCCGAAGGTCAGGGTCTGCTGCTCGTGGCCACGGAAGAGCGCAGCGTCCGTAAAGCCCAGGGCCGTGTACAGAAACAGGGCCCCCGCTCTTTTGTCGTCCAGCTGCTCGAAGCCGCTTCCCCCTTCCGCGAGGGGGAAGCGATCCGGATCTACTTCCAGAACCGCGCCGGATTGTTCAGTTTCGACAGCACGATCCAATCCGTCCACAATGGAGCGGTTCAGCTGCAGCACGGGGAGGACATCCGGCGCATCCAGCGGCGGAAGTACTACCGCCGGCGAATCTCCCAGCCGGTGGCGGTACGCTACCCGGGAGCGGAGGAGCAGCCCGTCTTGTCGACCTTCTACGACCTCGGGGGCAACGGGGCGAGTCTGAAGAATCCGGGAAAACGGTACACCCCGGGAGATGCCCTGGAGTTGACTTTCTTGGCCGCTGGGGAACGTTTTAGCCTGATTGCCGAAGTGCTCCGAACCTCGAAGAACGGGGAAGTGCTCCATGTTCGTTTCGCTCCGATGCGAGAAACCACACGGGACCGCATCATCGGCTCCCTGTTCAAGGGTGCCGTGCCTCCCAGGGTCGGTTCGTGACCGTACCGTACGGTACGCGCAGTCTTTACATCAGCTGCAGCGATGACAAACAGTTCGGCGGGATACGCAGGCTGATCCATAAACTGGGCGGCCAGCACGGCGCCCATCCATTCGACTGGAAGGGGG
The DNA here is from genome assembly GCA_020353535.1 of Spirochaetaceae bacterium. Taxonomy (GTDB): domain Bacteria; phylum Spirochaetota; class Spirochaetia; order SZUA-6; family DRHE01; genus JAFGQJ01. Next base: position 3,884,273 of record CP070696.1, read on the forward strand.
GGCACTTGGATCTGGCGGGTCGGCGGGTCCTGCAGCGGGTGCTGATCTCCGGTCACGGCAATGGCGATTCAGCGGGATTCGAGCTCTCATCGGCCAGGAGCCTGCGCCCCTGCTCCTTGAGCCTTCCCCGGCGTACGGGCCTGTATCTGATGGGATGCTACCAGGGTGGAAAACGGCGGCGGCTCGCCTGGGCTGCGGGAACCGGAGTCGCCGCTGACAGAGTTTTTGGCAACGGCGGAGAGACGGAGAGCGCCCTGAGCACCTGTCTGCTTCTGCATCTTCTGGAAGGAGGACCTGCATCGCTGGATCGCTGGTTTTGCCTTTGGATGCGCTGCAATGACGCCGCCCGACCCTACTTCCCCATTATCCGCAGCACCTACGCCCGGACGGGAGCAGATCCGCTGGCAGCCCTGGCCCAGCTGAAGGCAGAGGGAGCTTTGGATGACGTTTTTCGGGAATTCGCCGATTTCTTGAGCGTGATCCAGCGTCAACCTGCTTACCTTGCCGATTTGGCGTAGCCGAGTCTGCTGTCCGAATCCTGCCTTGCTTTTTTTTCTGATATGCCGTGAAATGATCACACATTAGGAGGAGTATTGTGGAGGCCTACGAGAAGAAGATCATATCCCATCCCGCCAAATCCAATCTGCCCTTCAGCCCGGCGGTGGGCTGCGGACCTTTCGTGTTTATCTCCGGAAGCGTGGGCAGAGATCCTGCTTCTGGAGAAATCGCCAAAGGAGATGTGGGCAGTCAAACCCGCCGAACGATGCAGAACATTGCCGTTCACTTGCAAAAGGCAGGCAGCGGCTTTCAGCACGCGCTGAAAGCAACGATCTTCATAACCGACATGAGCCTGTACGCCGACATGAATGCTGCCTACGGCAGTTTCTTTTCCGGTGATCCGCCGGCCCGCAGCTGTGTAGAGGTATCCCGACTGCCCGACCCGGACGCTCTGGTGGAGATCGAACTGATCGCCCTGCATCCATAGCATCACCACCATCGAACCCAAAGCGAAGCACGGATCGATGTCGACAAAACTCGTCTACGGGAAGGTTCTGGTGGTCGATGAGAACACCGTGATCCCCTCCGGCGCCCTCTACATCGAGCACGAACGGATCGTCGACTACGGAACCTACGCGGAAATTGCCGGAAAGTACAAAGCAGATCGTACGCTCGGATCGGCTGAGACGCTGATCATTCCCGGTCTGGTCAATGCCCACGGCCACGGAAAAGGATTGACCGACTTCCAGCGCGGCCAGGTGGACGATACTCTGGAGACCTGGAAGTGGCGCAGCTTTCCCCCGATCGATCCGTTCCTCGATACCTGCTGGACCTGCCTGCAGCTGCTCGGCAGCGGGGTCACCACCACGATGCACAACCACGGTTTGGTCGACCCGGGGGCATTCGCTGAGGAGTTCGCCGCGGTTTTGCGGGCGTACAAGCGCTGCGGGATTAGGGTGGCCTTCGCCCCCAGTTTGAGCACGGAGAACCTCTTTGTATATGGAGAAGACCAGACCTTTCTCGAGACCCTTTCCCCGGAGCTGCGAGCTTTCTGCGAGGGAATGCTAAAACGCTCCGCCGCGTTCGGGGAGGAGGAGTACCTGGAAACGGTGCGGCGGCTTCACGGCGAGCACAGCTCTCCTGAGATTCAAATCATGCACGGCCCGATGGCTCCCCAGTGGGTCCGCCAGGAAGCCCTGCAGCAGATTCGAAAACAGGCGGACCAGCTGGGCCTGCGCATCCACATCCACGTGCAGCAGACGCAATTGCAGAAACTCTACGGCCTGAAGCGCTACGGAAAGTCCCTGCTAGCCTATCTGGCCGAGCTCGGATTTTTAGCTCCGGACGTCACCTGCGGTCATTGCGTCTGGATCTCCGAGGAAGATATCGAACTGCTCCGGCTCTCCGGTGCTTCGGTCACACATCATCCCGGGTGCAACCTACGGGTCCGCAACGGGATCAGTCCGGTGTTCGAGCTCGACCGCAGGGGCGTGGTGGTGGCCATCGGCATGGACGAGAAGGAGATATCCGACGACAAAGACTATTTAGCCGAGCTGCGTTTGGCGGCCAAGCTTCATCGTCTCGACTCCCCCAGGCTCGATTCTCCCTGCCTGAGCTCCCGGGACATCTTCCGCATGGGGACGCGAAACGGAGCCGCGGTACTGGGTTTCGGCGATTGGATCGGCACTCTGGAGCGGGGCAAGCGGGCGGACTTGGTGCTCCTCGACCTGGAAGGGATCTGCGACCCCTACACTTACGAGGGTCACGATCCACTGGATCTGCTCCTTTACCGGGGAAACAGCCGTCACGTCCGTACCGTGCTGGTAAACGGTGAGGTTCTTCTTGATCGGGGAAAGTTCACCCACATCGACCGGGATGAGATTGTCCGCAAGCTGCGGGAGGCGATCCCTGCGGATTATAGGCAGCGTTTCGAAGCGGGCAACCGCTTGATGCGGCAGCTGCGCAGAGCCATAGCCGATCATTTCCGGCCCTGGCACGAAGAGATTGAGAGCTGGGAGAAACAACCGTACTACTTCATGAACTCAAGAGTGTAATTAAGGATTCCCTCGATGCCCTAAGGCCCGGGAGATCTCCTCAGCGCAGTCCCGCACCATGGCGGACAGGGCGGCGATGGTTTCGGGATTGACCCGATTGGTGGGACCCATCACCGAAATCGCTCCGACCAACGCCCCTTGCTTGCCGTAAATGGGAGCGGCCACGCAGCGGCCTCCCATTTCGGTTTCTTCGTCGTCTACGGCACAGCCCTGGTCACGCACCCTCTTCAGCTCTTCGCGCAGCTGCGGAAGATCGGTAATCGTTTTTGTCGTCAATGGAACCAACTTGATAGCTTTCAGGATCTCCGCGATTCTATCGTCACTTTGGCTGCTCAGGAGAACCTTACCAGCGGCGGTGCAGTGAAGCCCGAGGGGAGCGCCCACCGCCGGTACGCCACGGATGATGTTGTCGCTGACGACCTGGTCGACGTACACGGCGTGGTTCCTGTCCAGGAAAACCAGATTGGCGGTCTCCCCGCATTTTCGGGATAGCTTCTCCAGGAAGGGATGTATGAACTCGACGATATCGAAGGCCTTGTTGGCCGCCTGCCCGAGGTAGATCAACGCCCAACCGAGCCGGTAGCGGCGGCTGCGCTCATCCTGATGCACGAAGTTGTGCTTTTTCAAGGTATTCAACAGCCGCAGCAGGGTCGTCTTGGGCATATCCAACTCCTGCGTAAGGGTCGCCAGATCGATATCACCCTCGATCCTGCTGAGATGTTCCAGAACGATCAGCGCCTTCTCGAGGGCGCGTACCGAGTTTTCCCGCGGATTGTCCAATTGCTGTGTTCTCCCAGGTGCACGTCAGATCGTAGTCTTTCATCAGAATAGTAAAAGCACCGGCGCTGTGCAAGACGCAGAACGGACCTGATGGTGACGTGGTGACAAAAAAATAGCAATCTGCTATGGTCGCTCACAGATTATGGAATACCGTATCGCCTACGTTGACGCCTTTACCGCAACGCCGTTTCACGGCAACCCCTGCGCTGTCGTTCCTCAGGCTGAGGGATTGACGGAACAGCAGATGCAACTGATTGCCCGGGAGAGCAACCAACCGGAGACATCCTTTGTACTAGGCTCTACGAAGGCGGACTTCAGAGTCTGCTACTTCACCCCACGGCATCGAATCCCCTTTGCCGGTCACCCGACCATCGCCACCGGATTTCTGCTGGCTGAAGACGGACGGATCCAGGCGGGGAAGCCCGCGGTGGTGGACTTCGAGTTCGACATCGGTGTTCTGCCCGTGCAGGTGTATTTCCACGATAGCGGGGCTCCTTCCAAGGTGGTGATGTGCCAGGGCGAGCCGGTGTTTGGCAAAGAGTATGGCGGCGATGAGATTTGTCCCTGCTTCAACCTCGAGCAGGCCGAGCTTCTGCAGCAGTTGCCGGCCCAGGTCATCAGCACCGGGGTGCCATTTCTGATCGTGCCGGTTAGGGATCTGGAGGTCCTGAAGAATGTGGAGATGGATCGTCCTCGCCTGCGGGAGTTGCTGCACCGAGCCGGCGCCGCCGCGGCCTTCCTGTTCTGCTTGCAGGGATTCGACGAGGGCTCGGATACCCACGCCCGCCTCCTGGACCCCGATGGGACCATGGAGGATCCCTTCACCGGATCCGCCTCAGGATGTATGGGCGCCTACATTATCGCCCGCGGCTTGAAGCCGGGTCCCGTCCTGAACATCGAACAGGGTCATTTAATGGGCAGGCCGGGAGAGGGCGAATTGGAGATAGGGAGGGAAAACGATATAATTACCGGCATTCGCTTAGGCGGCACTGCCGTGAAAACGCTGGAAGGAAAAATCAATATCAGTGCGGAGGAGCTATGACACCAGAATGGGAATTGGACGCCAGAAGTCCGGATGAATATCACTTCGTGGAGGCGAAACGAGGAAGAGAGTTCATCATTCGCATGACAACCGGGGCGGATGTGTTTTTGGGAATCCAGAAGTTTGCCATCGACAACAACATCAAGTTCGCCAAGATCCACGCCTGTTTCATGGGGGGACTGCAGCCGGCCAAATACCTGATGTGGATCCCCGACTATCAGAACCCCGATTACTGGCATCGCGAGGGCTGTGCCACCGTGGAGAATCTCAGCATGATCTGCGCCATGGGCGGCATCATTCACCCGCGGCCCGGCAAAGATGGCAAGGAAGAGCCCTTCCCGGCGATCCACTTCGTGGCCGGAGGCGGCTGGGACTGCCCAACCTTCGGCGGTCACCTGGAACAGGGATCGATTGTGAAAGGCGTGCTGGAGTGCTTCATCACCGAGATCCTGGGGATCGAAAACATCCCGCCGGTGGAAAGGGTTTGGGAAGACGACGAATATCCGGAGAACTGGTACAGATCTGTGAAGTAGGCCTGGACGCGCACGTCAAGCTGTGGCCGGATGTCCGGCTACAGGTTGACTTTCCGCTGACTCGCCTTCATCTTTCGTTCCAGAAGACCGGAAAAGCGGGTCAGGGGCACGAACATCACCAGGTACAGTACCGTCACGAAGATCAGCGGAGAGGGATTGGCCAGCAGCGACTTCTGGGACAGCCCGGCTTTTAAAAGTTCGATGATGGAGATTGCCGAAGCCAGAGCCGTGTCTTTGGCGCTGGCCACGTAGTTGCCCACCAGCGGAGGGATCACCACCCGAAACGCCTGGGGTAGGATGACCAGGCGCATGGTCTTCACCGGATTCAGGCCCAGAGCGTGTGCGGCCTCGATCTGTCCCTTCTTGATGGACAGAAAACCGGCCCGAAAGATCTCGCTCACGTAGGCCGAACTGTTCAATCCCAGCGCAATGATCCCCGACATTATCGCGCTCAAGCGAATCCCCATGAAGGGAAGGGCATAGTAGATCAGGTACATCAGCACGATGATCGGCATGGCTCGGAAGAAATCGACATAGGCGATGATGAACACGTTCAACACAACATTATTAAAAGAACGAAACACCGCCAGCAGAAGCCCCAGAACCGTGCTGACCACCGCCGCGCAAACGGCCAGCAGGAGGGTGGTCCAGAATCCCTGGACCAGTGTGGGCCAAGCTTTTCGAATGACCTCGAAGTTGAAGAACAGCTCGGTCATCTCGCTCCAGCGGCCCGTAGAGTAACGGTAGTACAGCCAGGCACCGACGATAAGAATGGCAACGGCGGTGGCTGTCTTCATGATCTCCGGTTTGAGCTCGTCGGTGAACACGATCACGGCCCAGGCCAGAAACAAGAGGGTGAACAGCACCACTATCAGCAGCTGTAGGATTCCCGGAGGACCGCTCGGGGGAAGCAGGAACACCCCGAAAATTACGACCACAGCCAAAAAGCTGTACAGGAAACCAGCTTTCCGAATCAGGGGAACGTGCCCCATCCGCTCCCGGACATCGGCCAAACGGGAGGGAGTCGAGCTGGCGTACTGCTTATCCGTCATCTTGCTGGATTCGCCTCATAGAATCTTACTCAAGAACTCCTGTGTCCGCTGATGTTGGGAGTCGTTGAAGATCCGATCGGGGGTGCCTTCCTCCAGTATCAACCCGTCGGCCAGGAACTGCACTCGGGTCGCCGCCTCCTTGATGAATCCCATCTCGTGACTGACCACCATCATGGTCATGCCCTCTTTGGCCATGGTGCGCATGACGTCCAGCACCTCCCCTATCATCTCCGGGTCCAGGGCTGAAGTTGGTTCATCAAAAAACATGATCTGGGGCTGCATGGCCAGTGCTCGAGCTATGGCCACCCGCTGCTGTTGGCCGCCGGAAAGCTGCTCGGGATAAGCCTTGGCCTTGTCTATGAGCCCGACTTTATCCAGCAGAGCCATGCCTCTGTCCTCCGCCTCCTTGTCGCTGATGTGCCGCACATGAACAGGCGCCAGTTTGATGTTCTCGATTGCCGACAGGTGGGGAAACAGGTTGAAGCTCTGGAACACCATGCCGATCTCCGTGCGCACTTTGTTGATGTCGATGTACGGCGCCATGATATCCACGCCTTCGATGTAGATGTGTCCGGAGCTCGGTTCCTCCAGGCGGTTGAGACAGCGTAGGAATGTGCTCTTGCCGCCTCCGGACGGCCCCATAATGGCCACCACCTCGGAGCGCTTGACCACCGTGTTGATGCCCTTGAGAACATGCAGATCCTTGAACTGTTTGTGCAGGTCGATGACCTCGATCATCGTGTCGGTGTTACTCGCCTCACTCATTTTGATTCCTTCTTCAACCGTTTTTCCAGCATGTTCACCACCCGAACCAGAGGGATCAGGACCAGCAGGTAGATCATAGCCGCCGCAACCAGCGAGGTTGGATTGGTCTTGCTCGTGTACAGCTCCCGGGCCTTTTTTAGAAGTTCCGGAGCCGCTACGACCGAAGCCACTGCAGTGTCTTTGAGCATGGCCACCAGGTTGCCCGTCAGCGGCGGCACGACCACCGGGATCGCCTGGGGAAGGATAATCATGCGGATGGTCTGTCCCCTGGACAGGCCCAGGGAGCGGGCTGCCTCGATCTGTCCAGAATGAACGGACTCGATACCGGCTCGGAATGACTCCGAGGCGTAGGCACCGTATCCCAAAGATAGAGCCACAATCGTGGTTAAAATCGAGCCCAGAGAGATACCTGCAAAGGGAAGGGCGAAGAACAGCACCACCATGATCACGATCATGGGAACGGAACGGAAGATGTCTATATAGGCCTTGAGGAACAGATTCAACGTTCGGCTGTTGTAGGAACGAAGGCTGGCCACGATCAGACCAATGAGCACACTGCCAACCGCTGATACCAGCGCCAGGAAGAGGGTAACCCCCAATCCATTGCGCAGATACCACCAGTTGCCCTTCAATTTTTCGAAGTTGAAGAAGAATTCCTTCAATTTTCCCCACTGCGCCCCGGAATAGCGGTAGAACAGCCAGCAGAGTACGGCGATCAGAAGCAGGGAAACGCCCATTTTGAGAATCTCAGGTTTGCTTTTGTCCGCCAGCACATTTCCGCTCCAGCCCAACATGAGGAGGATGAAGATGACCATGACGGTGTACAGCCAGGCCGGAGAGACGCTTTCCTTTTCAGGGAGCAGGAACACGGCGAAGGCGGCAAGCAGAAGGAAGGTCACGGCGATGAACAGCGGCCGCCGTACCAGCTTGAACCACTCCGGGTGGGACAGCATAAACTTCTTTTCGATATCCGTCGTGGCCAGGCCTGTCTTCATCTCATTTTACCAAAAATAATGAAGTTTCCCCGGGAAGAAACCCGGGGAAACCTATGGATTGCGGTCGATTCTTTACTTCTCGGGTTTCTCGTTCGGCCAGTAGGGGCCCCAGATATTCACAGTCGAGCTGTCGGGCTGTGGCTCCACGCCGAACCACTTCTTGTTGATCGCAGCCAGGGTTCCGTCCTTCTTCATCTCGTTCTGGATCTTGTTGAACTCATCCCGAAGGGCAGACCCTTTCTTGAACGCCAAAGCCTGGCCTGCCTTGAAGCCCGGAATATAGATTTTCATGACAAGGCCTGAATCGGGGTGCTGCTTGATGTAGTAGAGGGCAATCGGATCGTCCACCACCACGCCGTCGATTCTGCCCGCCTCCAGATCCAGAGCGGCATCGACCCAGTAATCGTAACTCTTCATGTCGTACGGACCGTATTTGCCTTGATTGTCAACGAGCCAGGCTTCATTGGCGGAACCGGTGTCCGAGCCGAAGGTCTTGCCCTTCATCTGGCTCAAATCGGTGATGCCGTCCTTTCGCGTCATCAAACCGATGCCCGAATCGTAGTAGGGATCGGCGAAGTCCATGACTTCTGCCCGCTCTTTCTTGATCCAGATCGACGACATGGCGATCTCCCACTGGCCGGACTGAACGCCGGTCAGAACCGTGGCAAAGGGAGCGGACTTGTACTCGATCTTGTAGCCGGCCCGTTTAGCGAACTCTTCCAGGATATCCGATTCGTAACCGGTCATCTTGCCCTCTTCCGCGAAGATCCAGGGCGGATTTTCGCTGTTCACACCCACAGTGATGGTCTTGGCACCGGCGCCGCCTTTTTGGCCACCGGCGAACACGGCGACTGTCCCCACGAGGAGCAGCGCCATCAGGATCAATAATCCTTTTCTCATATTCTTTCCTTTCTTGTAAGGTTTTTTGGATTCGTTACTCTACACATTCCTATTTCAAGGTGTCAATAAGTACCGTCCGGAGGGGGATTAGCGATCCGCATGCGGCGGTCCGCGGCTGACTGTATGAACGGGATAATTATTCATTACAATCCAGCCTCGGCTCCCCCTTTTTCTACCCCGGAATCCGTCATTTGATCTCTTTTTCCGGTGGTCGGGCATAAAAGGCGCGCTTGGACTGCACCAGTCCCGCTTCCACCATGGCTTCGGTAATCTTGAGGGTCACCGAAGTGGGATCGATGACCACCACACCGAGTTTGCGGGCTGCCTCCTCGGCATAGCCCACCATCCCGGCGCAGCCCAGGACGATCACCTCGGCGCCGTCCTCCTCCACTGCCTTTTCCGCCACCTCCATGATCCGTTTTCTGGCCAGATCCGGCTTTTCATCGGTCTCCAGCACGGACATGCCCAGCTCCCGAACCGAGGCCAGATAGGGGCTGAGCTTGTTGCGCCAGACGTCGTTCTCCTTGTGGGGAATGCGCTCCTTGAACAGGGTCAGGATTGTGAATTTGCTACCCAGGGTAGTGGCCATGCGCAGGGAGATCTCCTGGATGCCGACCACCAGGATGTCGGAGATCTCCTTGGCGGCAAACAGGCCGGGATCGGAAAAACAGGCCAGGATCACCGCGTCGTATCCCTCCTGATTGGCCCGCTTGACCAGCTCCAGGGTGGGAGGGATGGCCAGGGCTTCGTCAAAGGCGGATTCGATGGAGATAGGTCCCCTGTCCGGGCAGGTCACGGTGAGTTCTGTGCTCTGCCGTTTGATCTCCATCAGTTCCCTTCGCATATGATCCGTCATCGACGTGGATGTGTTCGGATTGATTACCATGATCTTCATCTGTTTGACCTCCATTCAAATCCTATTCCAGCAGCTGTCGTCCGGCCTGGAAGGCCCGCATATTCACACCGAGCAGCTTGGAAGGAACGTACTTCTCGATAGTCTGTTCCCACACCGAAACGGGCAGGTCGATCAGGCTGGACAGGGCACCCAGAAGCATGATGTTCACGACTTTCACGTTTCCCAGCTGGGTTGCCTTTTCGGTGACGTTGATATTGAAGTACCTGCCGCTGGCCGCGCTCAAAATATCGTCGATCCGCTCCCGGCTGGGATACTCCATCTGACCCGTGGTTACGGCCACCGGCGGAATCGGGTAGTCATTCACGATGACGGTGCTGTCCGCTTTCAGATAGGCCGCCATGCGCAGGGACTCCAGCGGCTCGAAAGCCAGCAGGTAATCCACCTGCCCCGCCGTCGACATGGGAGAATGAACCTCACTGCCCCAGCGGATGTGGCTGACAACGCTGCCGCTGCGGATCGCCAGCCCCAGAATGTCCGACTTCTTGGCGTCGAATCCTCCGCTCATCCCCACCTCGGCCAAGATATCCCCGGCCAGGATAGTTCCCTGACCGCCAACGCCGACCACAAGAAAATTGGTATCCATATTGCTTCACTCCTTGCCTTTGGGCGTTCCGGGGGGCGTGATCGCCCCGGTGGGGCAGACCTGCCGACAGACGTCGCAGCCGATGCAGAGAGTGGGATCAATATGGGACTTGAACTTGTTGTTCTTGGGATACTTCTCCGCGGACTGACCGATGGCCGGACAGCCGACCCGGAAGCACATATGGCAGGCGATGCATTTCTCCAGATCCACGTGGTAGGGGGGTTGGGGATTGCGGGAAACGAAGATGCACTCCCCCCGGGTTATAAGAACCGAGGGACCGTCGAAGTCCAGACACTCCTTGAGCCCGGCCTCCACCTCCTTGATCTTGAAGGCATCCACCACCTTGACCTTCTCCACGCCCATGGCGCGCACAACCGCCTCCAGATCCACCTTCTTGGCGGGCCTCTGCTCGGTGACCGCCCAGTCCACCCCGGGATGATCCTGGTGCCCGGTCATGGCGGTCACGCTGTTGTCCATCAGTATCACCACACCCCGGCTGCCGTTGTGCACCATGTTCACCAGGGGAGCCATGCCGGAGTGGAAGAAGGTGGAGTCCCCGATCGTACAGACCCGGTTTTCCGGCAGCCCGGCTAGAGACATGCCGTGCAGCACCCCCACGCTGGCGCCCATGGCTCCCATGGTGTGCTGAGCCTCGAAGGGGGGAAGGGTGCCCAGGTTGTAGCAGCCTATGTCCCCGGCCACGGGCAGCTTCATCTTCTTCAGCAGGTAGAAGGTGGAGCGGTGGGGACAGCCGGCGCAGAACACCGGAGATCGGGTCGGCAGCTGCGGCATTTCTTTCGGCTGTTCCTGTTTGCTCGACGGCGAGGTGTCGGACTCCGGCGCCTGTTTCAACAGGCCCGCCTCCCTGGTGTAGCGCCTGATCTCATCGGGCAGCAACTCGAAACAGGGCGGGAAGATATCCTTGCCCCGAACCGCGATCCCCATGGCTTTGATCTGTTCCTCCAGCACCGGGTCCAGCTCTTCCAGAACGATCAGCTGCTCGATTCCCGCGGCAAACTCGCGGATCAACTTTTCCGGCAGGGGATAGGTCATCCCAAGCTTGAGGATCGAGGCCTCGGGGAACACATCCAGCAGGTAGTGGTACAGTACTCCCCCGGTAATAAATCCGAGGCTGCGGTCCCGCCACTCGATCCGGTTGATCGGAAGCGTATCGGCGAACACCGCGATATCCTTGATGCGCTGTTCCACTCTGGGGTGCATCTTTCGGGCATTGCTGGCGGTACAATTGTACTTGGCCGGGTCCCTCTTGAAGGGACCGATTTCAGCGCGTCCCTTGGTTCTCGCTCCCAGGGTAACCACGCTCTTTGAGTGGGAGGTGCGCATCACCGTACGAATCAGAATCGGAGTATCGAACTTTTCTGAAAGTTCGACACCCAGTATGACGTAGTCCTTGGCCTCCTGGCTGTCCGCCGGCTCCAGCAGTGGTATCTTGGCCAGCCGGGCGTACCAGCGGTTGTCCTGCTCGTTCTGGGAGCTGAACATCCCCGGATCGTCGGCGGTCACCACCACCAGGCCCGCCTCCATACCGGTGTATACCGCGTACATCAGCGAGTCGGAGAGCACGTTCATACCCACCTGCTTGGTGGTTACCAGGGTGCGGCGGCCGGAGTAGGCCGCGCCGGCTCCGGCGTCCATGGCCACCTTCTCATTGGTGGACCATTCCGTGTATATATCGTTTCCGTACTTGAGAGCGATCGTTTTAATAATCTCGGAGCTGGGGGTGCCGGGATAACCGGCCGCGATCTCGATGCCAGCCTCATAAGCTCCGCGGGCGATCGCCTCGTTTCCTGACAGTATCTCCTTCAAAGTTCGAACCTCCTCGTATGTTCACCCCTTTCACGTCGGCTACGGCGATTTCGTCTCATCGCCGCTGTCTTTCAAAACCAGCAAGGCATCCACAGCCACAACGCCCTGCCCTTCGGGACGGATCAGCAGGGGATTGATGTCCAGAGCTTCGATCCGCTCAGCCCAGTCCAGGGCCAAAGTCCCGACCCCGATCAGCACATCGATCAGGGCCTCGATATCCGCAGGGGGGGAGGCGCGGAAGCCCTTCAGCACGCGAGAGGCTCGCGTCTGCTCGATCATGCGCCGTGCGCTGTTTCGATCCAGAGGCGGTATGCCCAATGCCCGATCGCCGAGCACCTCTACCATGACTCCGCCCAGGCCGAAGATCACCGCGGGACCGAACTGGGGATCGATCAGCAGTCCCACGATCGCTTCGGCCACCGCTCCGCCGACCATCTGCTGACAGAGCACGCCGTCGATGCTGGCTTTCGGATCGTAGGTCCGGGCCGCCTCCAACAACCGGTCGAAGCTCTTGAGAATCTCCTGCTCATCACACAGATCCAGGGCGATTACTCCGGCCTCGGTCTTGTGCAGGATCCGGGGGGACATGACCTTGAGGGTCACGGGCATACCGATCTCCCGGGCGGCAGCCACCGCCTCCGCAGCGGAGCGGCAGAGGCGCTCTTGCGTGCAGGGAATCCCGTAGGCGGTCAGCACCTGTTTGCTCGCAAACTCGGTCAGTCCTCCTCGAGCCCGGTCCAGCAGGGAGCGCACTTTGGGCGCGGCCGGCGACGGGCCGGCGGCAGAGGGAGGCGGATCGCCGCCAAGAAATTGCGCATATACGACAGCATGGTCTATGGCCCGCAGTCCCTCTTTGCTTCCCTGCAGAAGGGGCACCCCGGCTCGATCCAGGATGCTCCGAATCGTCGCATCGAAACCTCCAGAGGGATTGGAGAGAAACACCACCGGCTTGTCTGTCCGGCTGCAGACTGTGGCAGCCGCCTCGGCCACGGCGGCGTACTGCTCGACCTGCCGGGGTGCCATGCCCCCAGGCACGTCCTGGGACACCAGGATGAGGTCGGCCTCCGGTTCCCGGGCCGCGGCGCTCAGGCAGGGCAGATAGGCCTCCTCGACCTTGCCGAAACCCCAGGCGTCCAGGGGATTTTCGACCCCAGCGTAGGGGGGCAGGTGCTCCCGCACCCTGGCGCTACCCGCCGCAGACCATCCGGGAAAGCGTAAGCAAAGCTTTTCTCCCAGATCGCCGAGCAGGCTGATAATCCCTCCCGAGAGGGTGAGGGCGAACACGCCATTGCCCCGGGGGAGTCTGTTCCCCAATTTCGAAAACAGCTCAGCAGTCTCGAACATCTCATCGAAATCATCCACCCGGATCAATCCCAGCTGTTTGAACAGCGCGTCCTGAACGTCATCGGAGCCGGCCAGGGCGCCTGTGTGCGCCGCTGTGGCCCGCCGGGCCATCTCCGAGCGGCCCACTTTGATGAGCACGATCGGCTTTCCCAGCTCTCGGGCTCTGCGCGCCAGGGCGGGCAGCCTCTCCGGGCGGCGAAATTGTTCGATAAAGGCCATGATCACCCGGGTTCCCGGATCTTCGAGCATGTAGCCGATGTAATCGGTGGCGTCCACCACCGCTTCGTTGCCGGCGGACAGAATCATGCTGAAGCCCAGGCCCCGGTTGGCATTGGCCACCTGGATGCAGACGTAGCCGCTCTGGGCGACCATGCCGATGTCCCCGGCTACGATCTCCCGCGGCGCCGGGGCACTGTAGGCTCCGGCCTGTCCGTTGAAGTTCAGAATCCCGACACAGTTGGGGCCGCAGAACAGGATATCCTGCTCCCGGCAGAGGTCCGTAATTCGCTGCTGCAGGGCCCTGCCCTCCTCCCCGGCCTCGGCAAAGCCATTGGCGAAGGCCCAGGCGGCGCGCACTTCGATGCGGGCAGCTTCCTCCAGGACGGGCAGCACCAGGTTGCGGTTCAACAGGATCGCCACCAGGTCTACCGTGTGACCCGCCTCCCGAACCGCGGCCAGCGAGGGGTAGCAGGGTTTTCCCAGGACCTGCTTGTAGCGGGGATTCACCGGGTAGACGGCGCCCCGGTAACCGAGCTGCCCCAGATTTTCCAGGACCTGCATACCCGGGCCCGGATTTTCTGAAGCCCCCACCACGGCGATGGAGGCCGGTGCAATCAGGGGTTGAAGATCCGGAGCCTGGAATTCCCTCTCGAATCTCATAGTCGCAAACTCCGAGTGTTGTGGACCGGATCGTGGAATGGCATTTCATTTTTTATATCACGAGCGTCGTATCCCGTCAACATGTAACTGTCAAGATCAGCCACCCAGCGTAATAACGACAGACCCTTTGACACGAGCCCCTCTTAAAAGTATACAGATGGGTGCAATCCCATCAGGAGGTACGCATGGAACGGCCGGATTTGCCTGGAAATCAGGCTGAAAAGCTCATCACCTTTATCTACTACAAGGATCTGCACAGGGGGATCGATTTTTACGGCAAGACCTTGGGATTTCCGGTGGAAATCGATCAGGGCTGGTGCAAGATCTTCAGGATATCCGAAGGCGGTTACGTCGGTGTTGTCGACGAAACACGGGGTATGCACAGGTCCCATCCGACCAAACCCGTCCAGATATGCCTGCGGGTGCCCGATGTCGAGGCGTTCTACGTCTACTGCCGGGAGGTCGGTGTGGACGAACTGTCGGAGATATTCGAGAGTCAGGAGTTGAAGATCAGGGCTTTCGTGTTCAACGATCCCGAGGGCTACCAGATAGAGATCCAGCAGGCGATCCCCTAGCTTATATGGCAGCCTCGGTTAGAGGAAGCGTACGATCCCTTCCCGGCCGGCCCGCACCAGGGGCCGAGCGTCACAGCGAATGCCCCAAAGTCGGCGCGGCTGATAGAGGAACAGCCAGGGTGCTTCATTGCGATAGATACGGCATGCCTGGCGATACAGGGCCTGGCGAGCTGCCACATCCGCTGTTGCCGCTGCCCGGCTGAGCAGATCGTTGGCCGGATCGCTGTGGTAGCCCTGCCACCATGGACCCCTAACGCGGGAATCGAGCTTTTCCCGCAGGACCCGGAAGGTGCTCGAGGGGCTGGAATCAAAACAGCATAGACCGCCGAGCTCCCTATGGGCGATGCGGCGGGCGTATTGTTGGCGGTCCCCATGTTGCTCGATCCGCGCAGCGATTCCGATATCCCCGAGCTGCCGGGCCAGCATTTCCGTTAAGCGGGAGGCTTCATCGGGCAGGATCAGGGGGGTGTGAAGAACAACCTCCTGGCCCTCCAGTCCCGCCTCAGCCACCAGGTTCCGTGCTCGGTCGCGATCGCAGGGGTAGGCCGGGACCTCCGGATCGAATCCGAAATGAAGATTCGAAAGCGGGCCGTTCAGCGCTGCGGCCTGGCCGTGGAGGATCTCCCGGATTATGGTTTGTTTGTCCGCGGCATAGTTCAGGGCCTGGCGTACCCGCACATCCCCGAGATAGCCGCTGCTCAGGTTCATCAGGTAGATCACGCAGAGACTCGATTCCAGCGGCCAGAGCTCGCAGGCCTCCTGATGTGCAAGCTTCGGTACCGAATCAGGATTGAGCCGGGTGACCAGATCCGCCACACCGCCTTGCAGCGCCTCGACGCGTTCGATCTCCGCAGGGACCGAACGAAACTCCACGACCTGCTGTTTTCTTACGCCCCGCCAGTATCGTTCCCAGGCACGCAAGACCGCAACCTCCTGCCCGAAAGACTCGAGCCGATAGGGACCGGTTCCCGGCGGCAGCCGGCGGGCAGACTGCGGATCGGCGGCTTCCAGAGGAGGGTCAGCGAGTGCTCCCTCGGGAACGATGACCATGTCGCATATCAGGTCGAGCAGATCGGCAGTGGGCTCGGGAGCATGCAGCACAACCGTCCTGTGGTCCGGAGTCTCCAGCTCCATTCCCGCAAGATAGCTGTGGAAGCTAACCGCAAATAGCTCCCCCGTGATCAGGGGGCCTGCAGCCCGGGTAAGGCTGTAGGCTACGTCTCGGGCGGTTAAGGGGGTACCATCGTGGAAGCGCACACCTTGGCTCAGGGTGAACGTCCAGGTACGGGCGTCCTGACTGCACCGCCAGCTTTCAGCCAGAAGCGGTGCAAAACGCTCCCCTTCGTTCTCCACCAGAGCCTCATAAAGGGAAAAACGCCAGCTCCGTACCGCATCGGCGTCGGTGCAAGTGTGGGGATCTAGCGGAGGCAGGCTCGCCTGCAGGATGATAAAGGGGGTCTTACCCGTATCCCCGGCAGTCTGGGATACGCTCACCGGGCGTTGTTTTCGAGGCAAGCCAGCAGGTTGCGCGGCAGCAGGTCGTAGAGTTCAAGGAGGTCCCATCGTTCCAACTTCTCGGTCAGAGACGCCGGCAAGGTCGAAGGATCGGCTCCCGCCAGTATCAGCTCCGTCTCCCGGTCAGAAAACTCGGCCCCCTCCTCATACCAGTCCTTCAGCATCCCGTTCTCCGGACATATCCGCTGGCAGTGAAGGCATCCCACCAGGCAGTTATGCCAGGAATCCTCCACCCAGTCCGGAAAGGCAATCCCCTTCGGCATCTCGTTCCAAAAGGTGAGGCAGCGCTCCGCCCTCAGCAGAAACCGATCGGACCCGATCGCTCCCGACGGGCATGCCCGCTGGCAGGCATGGCAGCGCTCGCAGCGCTCCAGCATCCCCGCCTCGATCCACTGTTCCGCCTCGCAGGGGCAATCGGAACAGAACACGGCCAGGCGATGATAACTGCCCAGCCCCTCCACGTAGGCAATATTGTTCTTTCCGTACCTTGCCAATCCGCTGCGGGCTGCCAACAGCTTCTTGGGCGCCAGGGCTCGAGCCACGCGATAGCCTTCCTGAGCCAATAGCTCAGTCAGTCTTCTTTCCACCTCCGCGTCCTTGGCTTCGGCGTGCAGGTAGGTAGGCGGTACGTTCAGCAGTGCGGTTTTCCCTTTCCGGCTGAAGGTAAGCCGCACCGGAGGATCGGCATAGGCGACCACGATCAAAGATCGGGCATTGGTGATGCTTTCCGGAGTCTGGTATTCGAACTGGGCAAGGTATCTGTTATACACATCCTCATGCAGGAGACCTCTGCCGTATCTGTCCTGAATCTCCTCCTGCAGATCTCGAAGATGGCGGACCGCCACCACCGTCCCTCGATAGCCGTGGAGTGCTAAATGATCAGGTATCGTTTCTCTCATGGCGTCCTCCTGATTTCAGGGCTTTACACCCACTGGTAAGCAGTAAATCGTAACCTACTGACGGCCGTCCGGCAAGCTCCGCAGCGCCTTTCCGTGTCGCTCGTAGATCCACACGTAGTGCCGGCCCCGGGGATTCGACGCATAGATCGCAACCGGCGGGAACTCCCCAAGTATTTTTCTGTCGATAACGCCCATCTCCATGAGTTTTTTCAACTCCTCGGAAAGGGCGCGGGAGGTGACCGGAGCCAGTCGGTTTTTGAGTTCGCCGAAGCGCAGTTCATCACCGCCGATGGCAAACAACACAGGCAGAGCCCATTTCGACTGCAGCAGATAGTTCTCCCCCCGATCTCCGACCGAGCGGAGCAGTTCCCGGCAGAAGGCAGCCGCAATTTTTCCAGACTCGGTGAGAATGTACTCCGGCCGCAGGGGATGGCCGTAACCGGGATTGGCCGATACCAAACCGTCGGACAGAAGCTGCTCCAGGGTCGAGCTGAGCACGCCCCGGCTGATCCCCAGCCTCACCACCAGGGTGATGAACTTGGACCCCTCGGACTCGCTGAGCTCTGCAAGTATCGAAACGTTCCAGCGAAAGCGGAACAGTCGCCGAATGATTTTCTCCATTTCCCGTTATTTTACTATTGACTTAAAAATATATCAAGTATATTATTAGTACATAAATTGTAGAATTACATTAAGGAGGACAGGGTGAAACTAATCGACAACTTCGACGGCGGACTGACCTGTTCGGTCAATGTCCTGGACATCCAGGCGGCCATGAAGTGGTATCAGGAGGTGCTGGGCTTCGAACCAATCTACTATCTGGAGGAGCTGGGTTGGTGTGAGCTGAAAAGCCCCGTACCTGGTGCAAACGTGGGCCTTTCACAGGTTGAAAAGATGCCCCCTCCCGGCGGGAACGCCGTGCTCACCTGGGGTGTGAAGGATATCGAGCAGGCCAGGAGTGAGCTGGAGAGCCACGAAGTTCGCTTCGATGGGGACATCCGCACCATCGAAGGCATGGTGAAGCTGGCCACCTTCTACGATCCGGACGGTAACTGCTACATGCTCTACCAGGACATATCCCTTCCGAAAGTCTAGTTGGAGGCTATCAGGCTAAGAAGTGCCAGCGGGCCGGCAGCGCCCTACGCGGTAAACCGAAGGTGACGCACCACCAATAAAAAACCCCCGGAATCATGAACAATCCCGGGGGCTTATTTATACTCTTGGGTCTGCCGCTAGGCTGCAAGCCCGCGAGTGTTGCCAGATGATGAAAAGCTACTCGCAGTTTTACGGCAAAACCAACCTCGCCTGTTTTTAGTACGGAGGCATTCCTCCGCCTCCCGGAGGCATGGCCGGAGCGGGCGGCTCTTTCTCGGGAATATCGGTCACCGTGGCCTCAGTGGTCAGCAGCAGACCGGCGATCGAGGCGGCGTTCTGCAGGGCCGAACGGGTCACCTTGGCGGGATCGATGATCCCGTGGGCGAACATATCGGACCACTCCATCTTGGCGGCATCGAAGCCCACGCCCTTCTTCTCCTTCTTGGCCCGTTCTACCACCACGGCTCCGTCCAGACCGGCGTTGTCGGCGATCTGGCGCATCGGCTCCTCCAAGGCTCGCTTCACGATACGGTAACCGACCTGCTCGTCCTGGGTGAGGCCTTTGACATCGAAGACATCCAGGGCCTTCACCGACTGGACCAGGGTCACGCCGCCGCCGGCGATGATTCCCTCTTCGATGGCTGCACGGGTCGCAGACAGGGCATCCTCAACCCGGTGCTTCTTCTCCTTGAGCTCGACCTCGGTAGCGGCACCAACGTTGATCACCGCCACACCGCCGGCCAGCTTGGCCAGCCGTTCCTGCAGCTTTTCCCGGTCGTAGTCGGAAGTGGTTTCTTCGATCTGGACCTTGATCTGCCCGATCCGATCCTTGATATCTTTGGCCTTTCCGGCTCCTTCGATGATTGTGGTATTCTCTTTGTCAACTTTGACGGTCTTGGCCCGGCCGAGTTGATTCATCTCGGTGTTCTCGAGCTTTAAACCCAGCTCTTCGCTGACGACCTGACCGCCGGTCAGAACGGAGATGTCCTCCAGCATGGCTTTGCGGCGATCCCCGAAACCAGGGGCTTTCACGGCGCAGGCATTCAACGTACCCCGCAGATTGTTCACGACCAGAGTAGCCAGGGCTTCGCCCTCCACATCCTCTGCGATCAGCAGCATCGGCTTGCCGGCCTGGGCGATCTTTTCCAGGATGGGAAGCAGATCCTTCATACTCGAAACTTTTTTGTCATGAATCAGGATGTAGGGATCCTCCAGCACCGTGGTCATGTTCTCCCGGTTGGTGACGAAGTAGGGGGACAGGTAACCGCGGTCGAACTGCATACCCTCGACCACCTCGAGGTGGGTTTCCATTGACTTGGATTCCTCAACGGTGATCACCCCGTCCTTGCCCACCTTCTCCATGGCATCGGCGATCAGGTTCCCGATTTCCATGTCGTTGTTGGCCGATATTGCGGCAACCTGGGCAATTTCTTCCTTTTCTTTTATCTCTTTTGAGCTCTTCTTGATATCCCCGACTGCCACTTCAACGGCCTTGGCGATTCCCCGCTTGATCTCCATCGGATTGATACCGGCGGCAACCGACTTCAATCCCTCCTTGATCATCGAATAGGCCAGTACTGTCGCCGTCGTGGTACCGTCACCGGCGATGTCGTTGGTCTTGGTCGCAACCTCTTTCAGCAGCTGGGCGCCCATGTTTTCAAAGGGATCCTCGAGCTCGATCTCCTTAGCGATGGTGACTCCATCGTTGGTGACCGTAGGGGCTCCGAATTTCTTGTCCAGAACGACATTCCGTCCCTTCGGCCCCAGGGTTACTTTGACTGCCGAGGACATCTTGTCGACGCCTTTCAACAGCGCCCGCCTGGCGGTCTCGTCAAACTGTAACTGTTTCGCCATCTCTTTAACCCTTCCTTTAGTGTAAAGTTTTATAAATTGTGAATGGAGCTAGAGTTTAATCTGAGTGAAAGATACAAATTCTCGTACCGATCATCAACAAAAAAATGCATTTTTTTCGCATATCATATCGGGCTTCAGGGAAGACCGCTTGACTTTGCGGTTGGTTTTGCTACAAAGAAGGAGTGAGTATTGTTCGAGTGTTACACCTCCATGTCGGTTTGAGATTCGGTCACAGCCCTGACAAAGAAATCTGCGCCAGAGCCGAGGGATTTCTGGGAGAAATCGAACAGGGGGGGAGCAATAGACCCATACCCCTGTACTGGAACTTCCCGGTGGCTCCAGTTTTGCAGACAAGGAGCAGAACAACGGAACGTCTGCTGGCGTCAATTCGCAGGCGCCTCGAAAGAGGACAGGACCGGGTTGTTCCGAGCGGATTTTTCGGGGTCCCTCACCCGCTGCTGCTACCGGAGGAACAGAAGCGTGATCTGCTGTGGTGCTACCGGAATCCCTGGTTTCCGGCTCTAAAGAATCTCTTCGGGCTAAGCCCGGACAGCGTCCTGCCGGTGCTTCCTGATCTGCTTTCCGAGACCACCGATGCGCTTTACAGCCGCCTCGGGTTTAATACGATCGGTGTCCCCATACCGCTTTACAGTCTCTCCTCTCGGCCGTTCGGCAGCCGCCGGACAGCTTTCAAACCGCTTTCCATCCCGGTATGCACAATCCCGGACTCGGAGATCCGGATACTACCTGTGGTCGTGGCACGCGCCAGAGACGTGAGCACGGAGGCAATCCGCGAGCTGCTCTCTTCCTGCGGGAAGGCGGATTCCCTGCACATTTTGTTCGACTTGGATGATCCCGCAGGCGCAGACAATATCAGTGATACCGCGGGCATGGAGAAATTATTCGCTATGATTTCCAGGCAGCGGGCGATCGAGTTCCTTCCATTCTCGGGAAATAACCAGCTGGCCGCGCCTGCTGCGGTCAACCCCAGCGAACTGTTGATGTTCGCCGAGGCCGGCGAGCGAACGTACGATCATAGCGTCTGGGCCCAGATCGAGAGCCTGCGGAGGAAAAAACGCAAGAGCAACCTACAGACCCAGCAGCTTCTGAAAACGTTGGCTGCGGCCGGTCCTGAAGCCGCCATCTCCAAATCCGAAAGTCCGAAACAATCCACCAAGGGCGTGCTCCAAATCACCAACATCAGCATGGCCGGTTCGGTGACCCTGATCGGCGCCGAGGTGCAGGCCACATTCGCCGATGGACGACTATCCAACCTTATCGACCGAGGCGTCCGGATTCTTCCCGGCGAAGCCGCTCGATCCTATTTTACCCTCGCAACCAAGAAGGAGTTTCTGCAAACCGACAGCGCTTTTTCCTTCGAACGAGAGGGACAAGTTGGCCTGCGTTCCATCCTCTCCGCCCGCATCGGCAGGGAACGCAGGATCATTCAAGTAATCCTGGACACCTACTTTGCGAATGATCAGAGCAACTTGACTCTGGAGATGACGGTCAACTATCCGCCCCTTGACGATGGAATTGTACCGGAGAGCGCACCCCTGGAGCTCTGTCTGTGCTCCTTCAGCGATGATGATAATCTGCACATAGAAACAGAGATTCCGGGTCGCTGCGTTTACCTCGAAACTGTGGCGGCCAGAGCGGGACCGGTCAGGCTTTACGGGAAGAGATTCACAATCACGAACGGAAGCGGCGTTGTCGTGTTGGAAGCAGCTCCCCAGTACGGAACCCGGACAGAGCAGATCGAGTTCCGAGTGGAAAAGAAGAGGGGTAGGTATCTGCTGTGGGCCAACCTTGGCGGGAGCTATCTGCCCCGATCAACAATGTTACTCTCGGGGCGTAGGCAGTTTCTGTCGTACAGCCTCGGACGTGCTGGCATGCGTAACAGCGGGTAAACCTCTATCTGGGCGAGCTCGATTTAAAACTCTTCAGCAGCGAATCGCACCTCCCCCCCATACACTGCGATCGCTTCGGAATGTCCGTCAGGCTGGAACAATAGGGACCCATCGTGATTCAGACCGCGGATGACTCCCTGTTTCGTGATCGATTGAGGAGGCGCAACTAGATAGGCCACCCTATTCAATCCATACAATCGTTGCACGACCTTGGCGTGCCACTCGCCGTCAGCGAGGCAGCTTTTTACGGTGGGCAGCACCGCTGCCAATATCTCGGGCGGATTGACTTCCCTGCCGAGAATATGCGCCAGGGAGGTTGCCGTGAGCCCCAGCTGGTTCGCAAACCTGAGCTGGTTGCAGTTCAGGCCGATACCGATCAACACCCCCAGGTTGTTCCCCTCCGCCAGGGCTTCACAGAGGATACCGGCCAGCTTTTTCCCTTCCACGAGCAGATCGTTGGGCCATTTCAGCTGTACCGACAGACCGTACAATCCCTCGATGCTAAGAGCCAGGGCCAGACCCGCTAAAAGGGGGAGTCTTTGGTGCGCCCCGGCCGCAGCGAACCCATCTGTTCCGCTCCGACTGCGCAGCACCAGCGTGAACAACAGATTCCTTCCCGCTTCGGCAATCCAGCTGCGCTCGGGAATGCGTCCCCTGCCGCGCTCCTGAAAATCGGCCACAACAACGGTCCCGTCAACACAACCCGCTGAAAAAAGCCGCCGGGCGTCCTCCATCGTAGATGTGGTTATTCGTCTATAATAGACAGGCGCCCCAGACCAGGGATTTGGAATCTGCATTTGCTTCATTGATCTTCCTTGCTGCATCACGTTACAATATACCGGAAGAGCGGTTGCAAAGAAACGAGGTGATCTGTGGAAAAAGTACATGTGTTCGCCGATCTGGAGGAGCTCTCCGATCAGGCAGCTCAGATCTTGTTTGCTGCCATCGAGGATGACCTGAGTGCTGGCAAGGAACCAGCGGTCATTCTAGCCGGCGGCACCACGCCGAATGGCTGCTATCAGAAACTGGCAGAGTTGTTGAAATCCTTTCCCGATGGATGCAGCAAGACCCACTGGTACTTCGGCGATGAACGTTGGGTCGGTACGGAGAGCAAGGAGAGCAACGAAGGCATGATCCGCAGCAACCTGCTCACCCCGCTCAATATCGCGGAGGAGCGAATCCATTCCTGGCAGGCCGGAATGGGCAGTCCCATTGGTCGGGCGCGACAGTACGAAGAAATCCTCAAACAACATTTCGAGGATCCGGGGAAATATCCGGATCTGCTGATCTTGGGAATGGGAGAGGACGGACACACGGCGTCCCTCTTTGCCGACGGCTGGGCTATGCGCGGAGGGGCTCCGGATCCGACCCGGGATGCGATGCCCATGAGCGCCAATCTACCCGGCCTGACCGCGGCGGTGTACGCCCCGCGGGTGCAGAGCTTTCGCCTGACCATGACCGCCGCCTTTCTCAAGCGATCCCGCAGGATCTTCTTCCTGGTAAGCGGGGAGAACAAGCGGGAAACATTATCCAGGGTGCTCAAAGGAGATGAAGAGCTTCCCGCCTCTTGGATGAACCTGGAGCATACCCGCTTTCTCGTCACCCGGGATACGGTGGACACTGCCCGCCTGTAGCGATCAAAGAATCATCCCGCCTCCCAGCACCAGCTCCCGGTCGTAAAAAACGGCGGACTGGCCCGGCGTTACAATCTGGGGATGTTTCAAGACAATCAGAAATCCCTCTTCCAGGGGCTCGACAGAACAGGGTATCTCGCCGATCTGGTAGCGAATTTTCACGGTGCAGGACAGGGGGCGTGCCGGCGGATCGACGAACCAGTTGGCACGATCGATCTGGAAATCCCGACGGCGGGCATCAGCCTCCCTGGCCACGACCAACCGGTTTTCCTGAGGTTCGATGCAGGCCACGTACCAGGGCCCGTTTCCCAAGCCCAATCCCCTGCGCTGACCCACGGTGTAGTTGATCGTGCCGGAGTGTTTTCCCAACACCCGGCCTTGCGGATCGACGATGTCCCCCGAACGCAGAAAATCACTGCGACCGGTTTGTTTGCTGATGAAGGCGACGTAGTCGCCCTCCACAAAGCAGGCATCCTGGCTCTCCTTGACCTGGGTGTAGGGAAGCCCGAGCTCCTCGGCCATATTGAGGATTTCGGACTTTCGATACGCTCCCAGAGGAAGCACCATGTTGGCCAGCATCTCCCTCCTGACCTGATAGAGCATGTAGGACTGGTCTTTGATCGGATCGACCCCTTTTCCTATGAACACCCCATCGGAAGTCTCTACGATGCTAGCATAGTGGCCTGTGGAAAACAGCAGATCCTCAGCCTCGCCAAGCAGCTCCCGCTCGCGAAGCGTCTGTTTCAGCCGTGAATAGAAGGCATCGAAACGGATCGTTTTGTTGCAGATCACGCAGGGATTGGGCGTTTTTCCACTCAGATAGGTTTGAATGAAGTCCTCCACGACCTGATCGCGAAACTCCCCGCACAGATCCTCCTGTATATAGGGTATGTCCAGGAGTTTGCAGGTATCCCTGGCTCGATTCAACACCTCCACGGAACAACAGCGTGAATCCGGCCAGATCACGTGGCTGGCGCCCACCATCCGGGGATACTTCCTGCTCAGCAGCACCGCCGCCACGGCGGAATCCACACCGCCGCTCAAAGCAATTGCCAGAACCATGGGCATCAATGTACTGCAAAAACGCCGCATCCGTCACCTTGAAACGGACAAAACGACTGGTATAAGCTTATCGGGATGAAAGAGGTCCTCGACAAGATCAAGATCATGCCGATTTCCGAGATCCTGCTGCACGAAGGGGTTGTGTCCGAATGGACGGAAAAACTCAAGCTCAATATAGACCATGACGGTATCGTAAAGAATCCCATCATTGTAACCAAGTACGAGGGTCACTACATCGCCCTGGACGGCATGCACCGCCTGACCGCACTGAAAGCACTGGGCTGCCGGGATATCGTGGTCTACGAGGTGGACTATGACGATCCCTCGATCGGTCTGCTCGGCTGGGATGCCCTGATTCTGGACGCCTGCCCCATTCCCCGGTTTTTGGAATCCTTCGCCCAACGGGAGAACCTGACCCTGATCACCCACGAGGATTTTCTGGGTGCAGTGGAGAACATCCGCAGCCATCGCTCCTGCTTCGCCATCCTTACCCGGGAGCAGGAGGTCTTCGAGATGAAGATGCGGGAAGAACGCTACAGTCTGGATCTGCTCATTCGTGCTCTCAAGGATTTCGAGGCGGTTCTGGACCGACGGAATTTGCGTATTATGTACGTGGCGGACGATCAATCGGAAAAGACCTTTCAGCAGCACCGTAGCGCCTTCAGCCTGTTCAAGCGTCCCTTTTTCACAAAGGAAGAGGTGGTGCGGCGCACCATCGAGGGCAAGATCCTGCCGCGTAAAAGCACCCGTCACCTCTTTCCGCTGCGGCCGCTGCGCATCGACATCGATTTCATCCTGCTTAAAGAGGATATCGACCTGGTCACCAAGAATCAGCTGCTCCATTCCCGCATCACCTGGTGCCTGGAGAACAACATGGTGCGCTATTATCCCGAGTCGGTGTTGGTACTCTCCGATTGATGCCCGAAGCTCGAAGCCGCCCCTCACCGATATTCCCGGAATTTTCTCGTACCCCTACCGCATCCGCTTTCCGGCTCCTGGCGACACTCATTCTCCTGCTGGTGATCCTGCACCCCGCCAGCAGCCAGGAGGATCCAAACTCAACGACGAACGGCAGCTTCTTCTACGGGATCGTAGACGTACGCCGCTATTTTTTCTGGGGATGGAATCTGCTGCCCACCGGAATCGATGTGACCTTCGGCTATCGGCTCCCACCCTGGTTCGAAGGAGTGGATACGATCCTCCAGGCGACCGTTGGGGGAGGCTACGAGGGCTTCAGCACCTTCCGAACCTGGAACTACATCCCCAATACCCCGGTATCCCCGGCGGACGCGACAGCGGACCCGAACGGCAACCTGGAGTTCAACAGCCCCAATGTTCAATGGCAGGCGGGGATCCGTCAGGGGATCCTCTGGAATCCGAGGGAGCGACGGAACCTGCTGGAGGGCTTTCTCTACTACCGCGGCCGCTACGACCGATATCACAAAGGGCGGCACTACTGGGGCAGCAGCGACAGCCAGATCGCGGCCATCGAAGCCAGCCATGAAACCTGGCAATCCAGCTACCTGGGAACGGACGCCTACGGCATCTTCGGCAACTCCCTGTTCACAGGGCTCGCCTTCGACGCCCTGCACTTCGACAGGCGCAGTAAAGCCTACGACGGAACCTACGCCGAGGCCTCTTTCGAAATCAGTCCCTACTTCCCCTCGGTGTTGGGAGCCAGCGACTTTTGGCGGGTGAATTTCTCGACAAAGACCTTCCGAACCCTCTACGAGGTTCGACCCGAGACCGAAAAGAACGTGTTCACCATTTACGCAGGCAGCTACTTCTCCATCGACTACGCCGACGCCAGCCGCCAGATGCCCCTCTACGTCATGCAGACCTTCGGAGGCACGGAGCCGCGGGAAGGTTTGGCCGAAGCGGTGCGGGGATTCGAAGACTATTCCTGGGACACCCAGTTGAAGATCGTGCACAACCTGGATCTGCGATTCAACCTGCCGGTGATCCATTCGTTCGGCGACCGGGACCTGCTTCCCGGACTGGTACTGTACTTCGATCTGGGCTATGGAAGCCGCTATTGGGGTGATCCGGCGGACACCCCGGGGGGATTCCTTGGTTCAACCGGTATTGGCCTGTTCGTGGATCTCCTCGACTTCGTCTATACCTACTTCTACGCCCACCTCCCGCTGATTGGTGAGAGGATCGACGGGGCGCCATTCGTACTGGACCTCGACATCGGGCTGACTTTTTAGTCGTAGGAGTGTTCCTGCCCAAGAACTTTTAATAAAAAGAAAGCGCGATTTGCTTGACGAGAAATGACAGCTGTCTTATCGTAATTGACGAAAACAAAAAGCTCTATTTACAAAGGAGGAGCAATATGCTCAAAAAAATCGTGCTGATCGTTGCCGCGGTGCTTCTGGTGGCAGGGCTGGTCCTAATTCCAACCAGCTGCAAGAAAAAAGCTCCGGAACTGGGTTCAGAGGAAAATCCACTTATCTGGGCTTTCGTGCCATCCGGAGAGATGGAACGGGTGACCAGTGGTGCCCAGAGCGTGGCGGATCTGCTCAATGAGAAAACCGGCCTGTTCTTCGACACCATGGTGGCCACCGAGTACGCCGGGGTGATCGAGGCTCTGCGCAGCGATCCGCCTGCAGCCCACATGGCTTCCCTGGCCACCTTCGCCTACGTGATGGCCGCGGACATGGGCGTGGCCGAGGCGGAGCTGGTATCCGTGCGTTTTGGTAATCCCTTCTACAACGGTCAGATCATCGCCCGGGCCGACAGCGGGATAACTAAGCTCACCGACCTGAAAGGCGAGACCTTCGCCCGCCCGGATCCCCTGTCCACCAGCGGCTGGATCATCCCCATGATCACCCTCAAGGCCGCGGGTGTGGATCCCGACCGGGATATGAAAGTGGTCGACGCGGGGAGTCATGACGCGGTAGTTGCGGCGGTCTACAATGGCGAGGTCGCGGGTGGAGCCTGCTACGTGGACGCCCGCACCCGCATCGAGAAAGACCATCCCGACGTCATGGAGAAAGTCGCCGTTATCGAGGTTTCCGTAAACATCCCGAACGACGGCGTACAGTTCCATCCCTCTGTGTCTGCGGAACTTCGTGATAAGATCGTCAGTGCCCTTCTAGAGATCGCGGCAACCGAAGAGGGCAAGGAAGCCCTCGACACCGCCTACCAGTGGGCCGCCCTGGAGAAGCACAAGGATGACTTCTACGATCCCT
>CP070696.1:3912278-3944003 GCA_020353535.1 Spirochaetaceae bacterium
CGGCGGACAGGGCGATGATTACCAGCAGTCCGAAGTAGACGATCGGTTTGAACAGGCCGAATCCCAGGATGAGCAATCCGCCGTCAATGGCCAGGGTGGTCAGAACGATGGGCCGCCCGGTGATGTTCATGGTCTTGGTGATAGCCGTATGGATATCCTGGTCCTTTTTACCCCACTGCTTTCTAAACTGGATCAAGAAATGAATCGCATCATCCACCCCGACCCCGATGGCTATGCTGGAGACCATGATGGTCAGAGCGTCCAGCGGGATCTTGGTAACATAGAGAAACACAACATTGATCATGATGCCCGTTACTAGCGGGATGATCGCGTACAGTCCGTAGAGGAGGGAGCGGAAGCCGATCGCGGTGATGAAGATGATGAGCAGGGCGGCAATCACCATGGAGCGGATCGCATCCCGCTGCAGCAAGTCGGAGAGGGGAAGATAGCGGAGCAGGGGACCCCAGCGCACGATCTCGATTTCCCCGGGGATATACTCGGCCTGCAGCGTATCCAGCTCCTGGAGCACATCCCGCAGGCCGATTTCATCGATGAAGGTTTGATCGACGGAATCGTAGATCCGCAGCATCATGGTGATGCTTGAAAAATCCTCATTAGCCAGAACGCCGAGGACCCGACTGGCCTCCTCGGAGGCGGCGAATACCTTGAAATAGCGGGAGAGCAGCAGAGTCAGGCCGCGAGACTGAGGGATTTCTCTCCTGCCGTACATCACCTGATTGGCGTACTCAAGGTAGCTGACGAATGAGGACAGATAGCAGATATCGGGATTGTCCTTCAGCCGGCTCTCGAACTGGGAGAGCCTGCCTAATACCTCGGTTTTCAGGAAGTAGTTGGCTTGGTTGTCCGGCGCGGTCAGGGTGATGCCGATCTCCTCGAAGCCGCCGATCTTCTTGGCAAAGAAGCGCATGTCCTTGATCACCCGGGCCCGCTTGGGAAAGTAGCTGATCGCGTCGGTATTGTATTCGATTTTTGTGAAGGCAAAGATGGCGAAAGCTACAAGCAGCGCCAGGAGCACCAGAACGACTGCCCGGTAGCGGATCACGCCGCTGGCTATTTTGGTCAGAGCCCGGGTTAAGGTGCCTTTGACCACCTGCTTGGTTTGCTTGGCCCTGGGTGCCCTCAACCGGTACAGAACGGCGGGGAAGAAGAACAGGGTGAGGAGGGCACAGGAGAAGATCCCGAAGCTGGTCGCAATGGCAAACTCCCGCGTCTGTCCGATGCTGACCGACATCAAGCTCAGGAGCCCCGCGATGGTGGTCGCCGAGGCGAGCAGGATCGTCTTGTTGATGTGGGCGATCGCCCCTCCGATCCAGCGACTGCCTTCGGTGTCCCGCTTGGCCTCCCGGTAGTACTGATTGAGGATGTGGATGCTGTACGAGCTCCCCAGAGCGAGCACCAATGGGGGAATGATCACGCTCATCAGGGTCAGGTTGAAGCCGACCAGGGACATGAAGCCGAGGCACCAGATCGTACCTATGCCCACCACCAGAATCGGCAGGGCCACGGCCCGTTTTCCTCGGAATCCTAAATAGAAGATGACCAGCATCACCACGAAGGCCAAGATCAGTAGGGTGGACAGATCCCGCACTAGGTAAGTCTTGGTGGTGTGCATGAAGGGGATGGTGCCGGTGATGTGGGTGCGGTAGTAGGGCTTCAGGTCGGCCAGGATGCGGTCGATCTGCGCCATCAGTTCGGTGTACATTTCCGTGGCTTCCGTGGGGAAAAAGGCCAGAAGAACGGTTTGATCACGTGAGACCACTAAGTTCACGGCAAAGGGTGTGGCGAACAGATTCTCCTTGAATACCCGCAACTCCTCCTCGGTCTGCGGGTGCTGCCCGTTCGTGTACATGGGCTGCAGGGAGAGTCGGGTTCCCTCTTTATGAAAGGAGAGCAGGTTGAAGGGCGTAATGCCCTCCTTGATCTCCTCAAAGGCTTCCAGTTTCTCGATGGCCCGGGCAAAAGCGGCGAGTCCGGGAAGGGTCAAGGGATCGTCGGCCTCCACCGCGATGACCAGGTAGTTCTCCTCCACCTCGCCGTGCCCGTATTGGTTCATCATGGTGATGACTTCATCGGCATCGTCGGGCAGCAGGCTTTCCAGGTTTGGATTCACTTCGATGCTGAGCATGGCCAGGGCAAACAGCAGCGTCACGATCCCGAAGGCTATAATCACCGCCAGGGAGTGGTCGTGCACGAAGTGAAGAAGTCTATTGATGATGGGCCCGTTGTCGCGCATCAGGACTCGTCAGTTACCATAAAGAACGCTGTTCCGCTTTCTGTGCACCCGACGGAGTGGACGGTGCTCGAGATCGATATATCATAGTAAATTAGCGGACTTGCTACAACGGGTCGACGGAGCTCACGTCGTCACGGTTCGTTTCAGTGGAATTGATGTCGACTGAGTTCGTTTCAGTGAAGTTCATGTCGATGTCCCGGTTCTACTCGCGGGGGGGTATTCCCACGCCCGCACTCGTGCCAGTCTCCGGCCTACGCTCCTGCTCTTCCTCCCTCCGGGTTTGTTCGTCTCTCTCCGTCTGGTACTCGGTAAGCTTCCGGGATATTTCCTCGAGCTTGTGCTGCAGTCTCTTGATCTGCCGCTCCAGGCGGTCCTTCTCCGCGATCAGCTGCTCCAGGGGATCAACCGGTTTCACTCTGCTGGTCGGCAGATAGGTCCGCTTGACCATGTCCGGGCTCATGTCTTCGAGTAGCGCGGTTTCCGCCTGTTTTCGGGTTTCCGCATCCGAGATCCGGGTCAGGGTCTTCATGTTCTCGTAGCCCAGGCGGGGATCGATGTCCAGCAGCTTGGTCTTGATGATCGTGTTGGCACTGGTTCGGGGGATGCGCAACACCCGATCCAGGTAGTCGGTAAAACTCGTATGATGCTTCTCACAGAGTTTCTGAGCCTGGATCAGCAGCTCACCCAGCTCCTTCATCAACTCCCCGTTCACGGAGAGGATCTTCTCCCGGATCCTGCGGGTCAGCTCTTCGAAATCCTCGATGGCCTTGAAGGGATTGCTGTAAAGGCGCAGGCGTTCGGCGTCGTAGAGCAGGCCGTGAAACAGGCTCCAGAAATCCCCGGTGTGGGCGCGGGTGGAGATCGGCACCGGGGAGTCTGTGAACTGCAGGTGGTGGGCGTACTCGTGGATGGCTGTGTACATCAGCTCGTTGTCGCTATGGAAGTTCTTGTTGTGCAGTACCAGCTCCCGGGACTCCGGTTTGTACAGGCCGTTGACCTTTTTGCTCTTCTTGCCCGAGAGAACCACCTCGAAGTACTCTTCTGTATTGCGGATTTGAAGGAGCCTCTCCTTGATCTGATCGTTGTTCACCGCCTCACTATGGCACAATCAACGGGATTTGGGTAGGGATGGCCCTCCAATCCTCAAGATCAATCCTCTATTCGTACGGCGATTGATTTTATTTTCTTTTGGAATTCTATATGGGCTTTTTTGAACGCCGACAAGGTGGCGCCGAGCCGCCCTTGTACAAGTTCAACCCGTTTTGGATCCAACTCGGATTGGTATATATTTCGAAATATATGTCGAAATGATCGCAACTCGTCAATGCGAATGGCAAGATCACGGTTGAGTAACGCTGGGCGTATTCCCTCCAATTCGAGACTCATGTGTTCAATCAGGGCTCTGTGCCACGATAGAGGATCCAGTGAGTTTTCGAAGAATTTCGAAATACGCAGAAAGTAGTTCTCAAGTAGATTGTAGATGTTGTGGATCGTATACCCTAAAGCTGCCCAATCGAGCTCCTCGTTGCTGCCTTGCTCGATTCGCTGCCACGCTTTTCTATTTTTATATGCCAGAGACTCGAGTAAAGATGCATCTGAATCGAGCTCTGCTATGAGCCGAAGCAGATCACTTTTCTTTTTTTTCATAGAGGGTTTTTCCGTATTTTTCGATCGAAGCTTGTATCGGATCAGGCACATGATCCAGATCGACAACATCAACCGGGAAGGAGCTTTTTAAGCCACAGCCGACGAGCTTCAGATACTGCTCCGATCGCACAGCAAGATCGATGTCAAAATTAAGGGAAAAAACTTCACCTTCCGCGAGGGATCCAAAAATTTTGATAATTTCGATATCCGGGTCAATCTCAAGAAAACGGGCGACCAACCTTTGGACTTCCTCGTTGGCTTCCTTTACTTTCTCTCGAATTTTTTGTTCCTCGAGCTCGTTATTTCGCTGCAGATTGGCTACGATGCGTGCCAACTTGATTTCTTCCGTCTCTTTGCCCATGATATGTGTAAACCTTTATCTGATGTATAGCCAGTATAGTACATTTGCAGCTGTTTTGTATCGTTTCATTTACAATGTATATCAGGCCATATCAGTTACTCACAAACCACTGCATAGACTATACGAATGCTTGTCATTGCGTATTAGTACGATTAGTATGAATTTAGACCGAGTTCTTACAGCAAGAGGAAGCTCATGATCGACGTTACCAGCACGGCATTTCGCACCATGTTCCGGGAGTACGACCTGCGCGGGCGGGTGAGTGAGGAGGAGCTGAACGTCGGCTCTGTCCGGCGGATCGCCCACGCCTTCGGTATCATGCTCAAAAAGCGCAAAATCGGCGACGTGGTAGTCGGCTACGACAACCGCAAGACCTCACTGGATTTCAAGAATGCCGCTGCCACGGGACTGCTGTCCGCCGGGTGCAACGTGATCGACATCGGCCTGACATTGAGTCCGGTGCTGTACTTCGCCCAGCACCACTATCGATGTCCCGGCGGTCTGATGGTCACGGCCAGTCACAATCCCGATGACTGGAGCGGCATGAAGCTGTGCCATGGGCTGTCGCAGACCCTGGGCCCGGCGGAGATGAAGGAGCTGTTCCAGGTGGTTGCCTCCGGACAACGGGCGCAGGAAAGCGGGAAGTACCAGAGCCGGGACGTACGCTCCGCCTACATCGAACGGCTGACCGACGGGGTCAAGCTGGCCCGTCCGTTGAAGGTCGTGGTGGAATGCGGCAACGGCGGAGCCGGGGTCTTTGCCTACGAGATCCTGCAGCGTATAGGCTGCCTCACCTTCCAACTGTACTGCGATCCGGACACCTCCTATCCCAACTATTTCCCCAATCCGTCGAACCTCAAGGCGCGTAATCGCCTGCGGGAGATGGTTACCCATCCCTACATTCAGGCGGACATCGGTCTGGGTTTCGATGGCGACGGGGACCGGATCGGCGTGCAGGACGGGCAGGGGAGGGACGTCTGGAGCGATGTCATGCTGATCTTCCTGGCTCGCCAGATGCTGGCTCATAAACCGGGAGCCCAGATCGTCTTCGACGTGAAATGCACACAGGCGCTTATCGACGAGATCGAGGCGGCCGGCGGTAAACCGGTGATGTGGAAGACCGGGCACTCCCATATCAAAGCAAAGCTGCACGAGCTGAATGCCGAGCTAGCCGGGGAACGCAGCGGCCATATCTTCTTCAATGAAGGCTACTACGGATTCGATGATGCTCTATACGCGGCCGTGCGGCTGCTGGAATATCTGGCCTCTCAAGAAAAGAGTTTTGCCGAGCTGCTGCAGACGGTTCCCCGGTATGTAACCTCCCCGGAAATCGCCGCCCACTGTGCTGACGAGGTGAAATACCGGGTGGTGGAGCAGCTGGTGGCGGAGTTCAAGAAGGAGTACGGGCAGCGGGTGATCGACATCAACGGCGCCCGGGTTGTGTTCGATGATGGTTGGGGACTGGTCCGGGCTTCCTCGAACCTGCCCGAGCTGGTGATCATCTTCGAGGCTAAGACCGAAGAGCGGGTGCGGGAAATCCGCAAGCTGTTTCGTGACAAGATCCTGGCCCATTCCGAGGTGTCGGCGGAGTGGCAGAATGACATCTATGCTTAAAGGAATGGATTGGCAAAGTCGAGATTCGTACCAACAGTCGCTTTCAGGGCTGAGCTGAGCATGAAAAGTATGTAAAAATGAACAGTTTCGGAAATTACTTCAGGATTACCACCTTCGGTGAATCACACGGACCGGCCATCGGCGCGGTGATCGATGGCTGTCCTCCCGGACTGGAGCTCAGCGCGGAGGATATCCAGGCGGAGCTGGACCTGCGCAGGCCGGGCCAGAGCGAGCTGACCACCCCCCGCAAAGAAGCGGATCGGGTGGAGATCCTCTCCGGCGTTTTCGAGGAAAAGACCCTGGGTACGCCGATCGCCCTGATCGTCTTCAATCGGGACATGCGTCCCTACGACTACGCCAAGATCAAGGATCTTTACCGTCCGGGCCATGCCGACTACACCTACCAGAAGAAATACGGTCGCAGGGACTACCGCGGCGGAGGCCGGTCTTCCGGCCGGGAAACCGCTGCGCGGGTTGCGGCCGGAGCCGTGGCTCGAAAGTTGCTCGCCCAGAAGGGGATCCAGGTGGTGAGCTTTGCGCGGATGATCGGCGGCGTCTGGCTGGAAGAAGCTGAGCCGAAAATCGGGGACGGACCCGCTGCAGCGAATGTGGATGCCGGACAGCTCGCAGGGCTGCGCGCCGATATATACAGCTCGAAAGTGCGCTGCCCGCACAAAAAAACCGCTGTTGCCATGGAGCAGGCCATCCAATGGGCTGCGGAGGAGCAGGACTCTTTGGGGGGGATCGTGGAGGTCCGTGCCTACGGTGTACCTGCCGGTCTGGGGGACCCGGTGTTCGGTAAGATCGATGCCCGCATCGGCCAGGCCGTGCTTTCCCTGGGAGCGGTCAAGGGGATCGAGTTCGGCCACGGCTTTAAACTTGCGGAGATGCGCGGAGGTGAGGCCAATGACCGATTCACCACCGGACCGGGCGCAAGCGTGCTTCCAGAGACAAATAGGGCCGGCGGCATGGCCGGCGGGATCAGCACTGGACTGCCCATCATCTGCAGGGCGGTGGTAAAGCCGACGGCTTCGATCGGCAAGTTCCAGAAGTCCGTTGACGCTGCAGGCAAAGCAATTGATCTGACAATCGAAGGCCGGCACGATCCCTGCATCGTGATTCGCATCGTACCGGTAGTCGAACACATGATGAACCTGGTGCTGATCGATCTCTACCTTGCTCAAGCGGCCTTACAGGCCTGGACGTGAGGATTGGCCAGCTGCTCGGTCAGGTAACTGATTGCTGGACTGGGCGTGAGGCTTGGCAACCTGCGCGTTCAGGTTGCTGATTGCAGGGCTGGGCGTGACCTGACGATTTCGGGGGGCGTGGCTGAGCGCTTCCGAGAGATCGCAATGCAAGGATAGCTTTCGCGTATCCCGCCTGGCGAAAGTCAGAATAAATCGAAAATTCGGTAACACGAACGGGGATTTGGATCATTATATTAGTATACAAGTGAATCCAATCGCGATAGGAGCTTCAGAATGGGAGATATCGTTCCGCGGAATCAGCTGGTGAAACAAGGTGTGCAGGGTATCGCCGGGATCGGCGGCGGCGTGGGCCTGCTGATTCTCAAAGCCATCGCCTCGGCGGGATTCGTTCCGGGTCTCATAGCCGGGGGCATCGTTGGAATCGCTGGCCTGGTGATCGCCTCCTCAAAGGAGGATCGCACCGCAGGCATGATCGCCGTGGGAGCCGGCGCTCTAACAATCGTGGCCTCCATTCCCGGCATCGGGGGCGCCGTCGGTTGGCTGATGCCGGTCGCCGGGATCGGTTTGATTATAGCCGGGGCCGTTTCGCTGTTCCGATTTCTCCGCAATCTGCGACGCCGAAGTCGATAAGCGGGAACTCGGCAGCGGCGGGCTTGCAGCCGGAGTGTGGCGGCCGCCATAAGTCTCCGCTTTCTCGTCTCGTCATCCACGCTTCGTATTGAAGCATCCGTTCCAAACGCCCCGTTGTAAGGGGTATGGACGCAATCAACTCGCCCCACGATAAGTTCTTCCATGCCGTATTTTCCGATGAAGAGCATGCCCGGGACCTTCTCCGCAATGCCCTGCCCGCCAAGATTCTCGGCTTACTCGAGCTATCCTCGCTCGAGATCTCCAGGGAGAGTTATATCGATGAGAAGCTTGCCGTACATCAATCGGATCTCCTGATTCGCACCACATACAGGGATAGTCCGGTGTTCGTCTATTTCCTCATAGAGCACAAATCTTACCACGACCGCTGGACGATCCTGCAGTTGCTCAGATACATGGTTCGCATTTGGGATAAAGAACTTAGCCAAAACAAGACGCTGAAAAAGTTACCGCCGATTATACCCATGATTTTCTATCACGGAACGAGGCGCTGGAATCAGCCGGTGACTTTCTCCTCCTATCTGGAGCTTAAACAGAATCTTCGCCCTTACATGCCGGATTTTCAGGTGGTGTTGCTCGACCTTCAACAGACCGATGATGTGGATCTTAAGGGTGCTGAGCTATTCCGGGCTGCCATGAAAATTGCGAAATATGCTCGCAGCCAGCTCAAGCCTCATCTCGGTGATATTCTACGGGCTGTATCGGCGCGCCCTATGGACGAGAGACACAGGACTTTCCTGAAAGTGTTTCTGGAGTATATACTACAAGTGGGAAGAGATACGCAGAGCGGTGCTGTGGAGGAGGAGATCGAAAAAGTAGGTAATGAAGTGACGCGGGAGGTGTACATGACTATAGCGGAACAGCTTCGGGCGGAAGGAATAGAGATAGGTAAGCAGGAAGGCAAACTCGAGGGCCAGATCCTGGACAAACAACAGGTTCTTACGCGGCTGCTCGAAAAGAAATTTAGTCCGTTGGATGACACAGTGAAGGCAAAAATCCGAAGCTGTCAGGACCGAGAGCGATTGGACGAAGCCATCGACCTATTCGCGGATGGTGAAACATTCGAACAAATCATAAACCGCCTGGATTGAGAGCCTGACCACAGACGTTCGCTAGTAGAATCCACCAAAACGATCTTACACTTGACCAACACCGCCTCCTGACGTAGCCTTCGCACATGTTAACCCTGACCCTTCCCCTCTCGGGAATCGAGGTGTGGATACCGGGCGTCGTGCTGCTCGGGATTCTGATCGGATTTCTCATTGGATTGTTCGGAGTAGGGGGGGGATTTCTGCTCACGCCGCTGCTCAAAGTCGTGTTCGGTATCCCCTATCCGGTAGCCGTGGGAAGCAGCCTGGTACAGATCTTCATAAACAGCTGTATCGCCACCTACCGGCACTGGCGGAATCAGAAAGTGGATTTCAAGCTCGGTCTGATTCTGGCTGCAGGCGCCCTGGTAGGAACCGAAATCGGGGTGCGTATCCTGACCCGACTGCAGCGAGGCGCACCGGTTCTGATCAACAACCGTCCTTTCCCTCCGGTAGACCTGGTATTGAACATCCTGTTTCTCGTTCTGTTATCCGGGGTAGCCATCTTCATTCTCCTCGAAACGGCACGGAGTACGACAAGTCAGGAGGTGAACACCGCAGTTTCCCGCTGGCTGCGTACCGTTCGCCTGCGGCCGATGCTGGTCTTTCCCCGCAGCGAGATTACCTCCTTCAGTTTCTGGATTCCCATTCTGCTGGCTGTCTTCGTCGGCGTATTGACTGGATTGATGGGGGTGGGCGGAGGATTCGTGAATTTTCCGCTGCTCATCTATGTGATCGGGGTTCCGACCCATATCGCCGTGGGAACCAGTGTCTTCCAAGTGCTGTTGGCCAGCGGCTACGGAGGTGCCCGGCACTTATTTCTCGGAAATGTTGAGATCATCCTGGTGACCATACTGTTTGTCGGTTCCTTCGCCGGGGTACAGATAGGGGTGAAAGTCTCCCAAGTTCTCGGCGGCCGCAGAATCCGGCGCTACTTCGCCCTCGTGGTGGCTCAGGGAGTAGCCCTGGTCATCTGGGATTTGATCCGGCAAATATTTTTTTAGTACATGTTTACGGCGAGGGAACATGTACGATCCCAATATCCACCGATATCGTGCAAATAATAGAAAAGGAGTTAGATATTCCTTCAGAATTGAGCATGCACGTCAGCAAAATGTGGGGCAAGAATCGTACCATAGATCATTCTGACAGAGGAGTCGATGTAATCAGCAACAAATGCCCCAAGAACAATTCTGGCTGCAAGTCCGATTGGCATGCTAAACCTCGTTTTCAAGATCCCTTGTTGGAGGGAATGATGTCAGACCACTGGATAGAAATTTAATTCCCTTCTTTTGAATCTTTTCCAAGTAGGATTGGAGACGAGCATTAGCCCTGTCAATTGCGATTTGTTTCTTATGGCTGCTTTGTGATAGCAAATACCCTCCCACTGTCTTTATACATGAAAATCTACATCGGGGAAGCTTCCAAGTAGTCCGGACAATCATCCGGCGGAACAAATCAAAATCGAGAAAATCATTTTCAAAGCCGATCTCAAAGGTCACCAGGTCCGGTTTTTCTTTTATACAAAGGTCAAGGCAATCGTCCAATGTACAGGGTTTTCCTCCGAGCAGGTACCGCAAAGATTTCATCTTAGATTTCTTTTGAAAATAAAAACGATATACTCGACCGATTTAGTAGTGAAACTGGAAAATTATTAATATTAAGCAAGTTTGTCAAAGGTAAGTTCTTCCAGTTTTGCCGACACATAATCGCGTATCTCCTTGAATACACTAACAAGTTTAACACTGCGTTCGATTGGGGTCGGTTCATAGAAATATTCGCTGACTGAATATACGGGAGCCAAAGCTCCATCCATAAGACGGAGCACCTCAGCCACAGAGATTTGGTCGGGAGCCTTTGCCAACCGATAGCCCCCTTCTGATCCTTTACGACTGGACACATATCCATTTCGATTCAACGTGAGTAGAATTTGTTCAAGATATTTCTTAGGGATTTTTTTGCGTGCAGCGATTTCGGATATCTTGCATAGCCCTTTATTATCATGCTCCACCAGATCAATCAGAGCCAGGCATGCATATTCACTCTTCACCGTTAGTCGCAAACCGATTATCCTTATCAGTTTTATCTACTATGCAGATAGACTTTATATAATAAATTTTCTTCTTTGTCAATAGAGTTGGATTGCGACTAGTATCATTCGGCATTTGCAAATGACCAGGTAGTCTCGGCGGCCGCAGAATCCGGCGCTACTTCGCCCTGGTGGTGGCTCAGGGAGTAGCCCTGGTCATCTGGGATTTGATTCGGCAAATATTTTTTTAGTACACTTACCGTAGACGATCCGAAAACCCGTATGTCAAAGCACAATCCCAACAGAAAAACCTACTGGCTCGAGACCTACGGCTGTCAGATGAACAAGGCCGAATCGGGATTTCTCGAGCACGAGCTTCAGCAGCACGGCTGGATTGCTGCCCAATCCCCGGCGGATGCGGAAGCGGTGATCCTCAATACCTGCTCGGTTCGAAAAACCGCGGAGGACCGCATCTGGGGCCGTTTGGGGTTCTTTAAATCCCAAAAGAAAAAGCATTCCTTTCGACTGGTGTTGCTGGGCTGCATGAGCGAGCGGCTCAAAGAAGAGGTTCTGAACGAAGCTCCCCATGTGGACCTGCTGGTGGGTAACTTTCAGAAACACAGGTTGGTGGACGTGCTGGAACGCGAGGATGAGGTGCCGGCGGGCTCCCCCGGCGATGAGCTCCCATTCGCGCGGCGTGCCCGCCAGGAGGCGCAGCTGGTCGATCCCGGTGAGTATCGCTTTGCCGAACGCCACAGCCTGTCCGGATTTCAGGCCTTTGTGCCCATCATGCACGGCTGCAACAACTTCTGCACCTACTGCATCGTGCCCTATGTCCGGGGTTCCGAAGTATCCCGCAGTCCCGAGACCATCCTTGCGGAGATCCACAGGCTCCAGTCTCCTTCAGATCTGTCGGAGCAAGCGGTGCGGGAGATCACCCTCCTGGGTCAAAACGTCAACTCCTACCGCTATCGGGATCAGGGCGGAGCAACCGTTAGTTTTCCCGCGCTTCTTCGCACGATCCTTCCCGAACTGAGGTACAGGACCTGGCTGCGTTTCCTGACCTCCCATCCAAAGGACATGAGTGGGGAGCTGATTGAGCTGATCGCCGCCGAGCCGGCTCTCTGCCGCCATATCCACCTGCCCGTGCAGCACGGCTCCGATCGGATCCTGGAAGCCATGGGCCGTAAGTACACGCGCAGTCGCTATCTCGACCTGGTGGAGTTGATCCGAAAAACCATCCCTGAGGTGTCCCTAACGACCGATATATTAATAGGATTCCCCGGGGAGAGTGAGGAGGATTTCCGTCTGATCCTGGAACTTATGGAACAGGTGCGTTTCGAGGACGCCTTTACCTACCGTTACAATCCCCGGGAGGGCACAAAAGCCTTTGAGTTGGGGGACGATGTCCCCGAAGCGGTGAAGCAGGAACGCCTGCGCCAGGTGATCGACCTGCAGCGGCAGATCACCCGGTATGGCAAAAAGCGCAAGATCGGAAAGGTTGTCGAGGTGCTGATCGAAGGGGTATCGAAGAAGAATCCGGAAGAGCTGCTGGCCCGGACCGAAGGGGATGACATGGTCGTGTTTCCGGGATCCCCGCAGCGGATCGGCCGTTTTATCCGGGTTCGTCTTGACACCCTGCAGGGATCGACTTTCCGGGCTGTTCCGATTGTCGAAGAGGGCTCCTCCTGAGGAGACGGCAGGTATGGGTTTCCGCTCAGTTTTCCCGACCCTTTTGGCTGCGGTCCTGCTGTTGATAACGACAATCGTTGCCGCCGGTCAGGATGCCGGCCGGCAGACAGACCAAGCAGCTGCAGACACGCTCCTGATGGAAGCCCGAAAGCTGTCTTCAGAGGGCAAGCTCCAGGATGTGGCGGCTGCTTATACAAAATGGCTGGCGGAAAATGCGGGCCATCCCTCCTTCGGTATGATTCTTATAGAAGCCGCCGACTCTCAGCTTTCCATCGAACGTGCTCTCGAGCTGCTACGCGTCTATACCCCCCGAGTACAGGATCCGGAGCAGAGGGATCTCTGCCGGGCTTCCCAGATCGATCTGCTGGAGATGCTCGGACGAACCGAGCAGGCTCTGGGGCTGCTGCGCTCATTTCCATCGACACCGCCGTGGCTATATCGCCAGGCGCAACTGTTGTATCAGCAGGGTTTGACCGAAGAGGCGGAAAAATCCCTTGAGCAGGCGCTGAAGGCCCTTCTGAGCGCAGAAACGGGGATTTCGGAGGGTAGCAACGGGTTGGATTCAAGTATCGCCCACGGCGCGGATACGACCGAGTTGGAAGCCCGTATCCGGCTACTCCAGGCGAGGATCTACGTACGTGCTGAGAAACAAAAGGAGGCGGAGAACCTCTTTGAACTGCTGACCGTGAAATATGCAGCTGCCAATGTGGCTCCCGTGATCCTGCTGGCCTATTACGAGTATCTGCTTGACCAGGGCCGGGCCGAGGCAGCGGCGAAACAGCTGGAGAAGCTGGCCGAAAAATTCCCCGAATCTCCGGAGCTCGCCCTGGCCCGGGCCTCCGAGCAGGAGGGGAGGATCAGTTATGCCCCTCTGCCTTCCCGGTTGTTGCCGCGGGAACTTCCCCTGGCCGCCGGGACGAGTCCGGATGGGGGAAAAGAACCGCCGCCGATCGTACAGCCTCCGACCGAGACGGGGCAAGCAGCACCACAAGCAGCAACGCCGGCCGCAGAGTCCCGGCTAGAGAACCAAACCGTGCTGGTGCAGACCGGGTCGTTCCGGGACCGGGAAAATGCCCAGTACATGGTGCGGGATCTAAAGGACAGCGGTTTCGAAGCGGGAATCGTGGAGAAGCGGATAGGCGGTACCCTCTATTACCGGGTGGTGATCGGCCCGCTCATGACCATGGACAAGGCTCAAGCACTTCTCATGAAGCTGAAGGACGCCAGATTCGAGGGGGTCCTTCTCTTTCAGGAGTAGGATCGCTGCAGGCAGGATCAGTTTACAGCAGACCTCTATTGAGCGGCAGATTGTTGGTGGGCACCCTCCGACTGCGTTCCCTCCGACTGCTCCACCTCCTGCGAATCTATAATCTCCAGCTGCTCGAACACGATGCGGGTTTCCGCGGTCGGTGTCACCCCGTGGACGCTCAGCTTGCCGGGTACCAGGGTCAGGGTGCGGTAGAGGTAGGTGCCCTCCTGTTTTTCCGCGTATTCCATGATGTAGGTGGCTGTCGAGGTGGGAAGGCCGTTTTCGTTCATACCCTGAAGGTACAACACATCCTGATCGAGGTGGATCACGGTGAAGCCGCCGGCAAAGTCCCGTCCCTCCTCGATCCAGGTGAAGCGGGGAGGCTCGAAGATGATCTCAAAACCGGCTCCGCTCTGATACAGGCCGTTGAGCTCAAATTTCACATGGTTGATTTCGGATCTGTCATTGCCCAGCAGGTCCTGCTGCAGTTCCTCGCTTAGCTTGAAGTAGCGCCCGGAGGAACGATCCCACTGTTCGGCGCCCAAGATTGATACGTCGATGGTGTTCAGGGAAACCACCTCCACATTGAAGCGGCGAACGATGGATTCGATCGACTCGTTGGCGCCGAAGGCCAGCAGGCGGTTGGACAGACTGCGGAAGGATGCCTGCCAGATGTACACCTCCTGGACGTCCCCGGAGTATACGCTGATACGACGCTGTTCAGGCAGGAACAAAAGGATCTCCTCCTTGCCGTCGGTTCCGGCCAGATACCAGGGACCGGCCAGGAAGTCCTCGAAGGCTTCCACCGATGGATCGGAAAACAGTTCTTTCAGCTGTTTCTCCTCGATCGCCGCGCCTGGTAGTTTTTCTTTGCTGGTCAGCACGTAGCGGTTCTGCTGGTACTGCCAGTAGTAGGTGCGCTTGACCCTGTCCAGGATGTTCTCCGATTCCGCATCCCGGCTGTAGGCATAAACCACGAAGCTTGGACCGTTTTTCTGACCGAGACGGTAGGCCTCGGAACGCTCGATCTCATCGATCTCGATGCTTCCGTCGGCAACGATGCGCAGGATCTCGGTGAAATACAGCCCCAGACCGGTGGGGGAGGGAGTTTTGCGGAACAGATCCAGGGTCAGTTCCCCAAGATCGTTCATGCCTCGGCAGACTATTTCCAGATTGTGATCACCCACCACATCCTTGAGGGAAATATCCAGCAGGCGAAGGTTAGTGGCGTTGATCAGGCTCTCCCAGGTCCGGGAGTAGGTAGCCCGTACCGGATCGTAATCGATGACCGCGATCTTCAGTGGCGCCTGGGGATCCTCCTTCTGGCGGAGTACCAGGATCTGCTCGTCATTAGTGTCGAGATCAAGATTGGTGTTCATCACCCGGATCAGCTTCTCCGTGTCATCCAGGGGCACTTTTGGAGTCAGTTCCAGCATCTCCGCGGTCATGCCGTTCAGGTGTTCCACACCCGGTGCTGCCTCGTCGTGCACCTCCGGTACGATCCTGCGGCTCCCCACCTCCGCCTCATTGTTTTCTTTGAACAGACCGCAGCCCGTAAAAACTGCGAGTAGGTACAACAGTGCAAGGATGCACGGTAGGGATCGCAAGCAGAATCTTGCGGCGGGATTAGCTTTGTTCATCGTATATTACTCGACGCTATGCTTCTGGTCATTGAAGTAGTGGTGGAGCATCTCCAGAACCTCTACTTTCATCACTTCGAAAGGACGCACGCATTTGAAACCCGCGGCCGTCTTGTGTCCTCCACCACCCAGGCTCTGGGCAATGCTGGCCACGTCGATGTGGCCCTTTGACCGCAGGGAGCAGCGCCGCACACCCTCGAGGTTCTCCTTGAAAAAGATGCTGACCCGCACATTGGCACTGCGCAGGGGAATGTTGATCAACTGGTCGGACTCTTCGTAGCTGGCCCCGGCCGTCCGGATCAGATCCTGGGTCATGGTCTGGACGGCTACCTGATCGTTGTAGAACAACTCGAGGGTGGCCAGTACCTTGGACATCAGCACCAGAGAGCTGATGGAGTTGCTCTCGTAAACATTCACGTAGGTTTCATTCGGCCGTACTCCAAGACTGACCAGATTGTGGGCGATATCGAAGGTCAGTGCTGTTGTTTTGGGATAGATGAAGGAACCGGTGTCGTAAAGAATCCCCATGTACAAGGCCCGGGCCATGGGAAGATCTATCTCCAGTTCCATCTCCCGGAACAACTGGTAGAGGATCTCGCAGGTAGAGGAGGCGTTCTGCTCTATGTGGTTCTCGGAAAGCTGGACCGTTTCACTGTCGTGATGATCCACGATGAAGTACTCCTTCACCCGTGGCAGAATCAGGGTAGCAACCTGTCCGATGTTGTTGATGTCGTTCACATCCAGCACAAACAGTCCGAACTCCGCGATATCCGCTGGGATCTGCTCTTTGCGAACCAGGACTTCGAACTCCCCGTCGGGAGCGACGAAGGCGAACTTTTTCGGAGCCGGATCGGCATTGAGGATGCGGGCGTCCTTCCCCATTTTGCGGAGTGCCAGAAGCATCGCGTATTCACTGCCCAGTGCATCTCCGTCGGGAGTTTCGTGGGCCGTTATTATAAATTTCTCGTACCTCTCGATGAAATCAATAACCGCTTGATTCGGCATTGTTAACGCTCACTCTCTTTCCGACTCCTCAAGTCTAAGCACGGTAGCACTGCGGGGCAACTCCTTGATCGAACGCAGCTGCCCGGCGCCGACCCGGGCTCCGATCAGGCAGCCGGAGCCTATTTTCAACCCTTTGGGCACATCTGCGTTGATCCCGATCACCGTGACTCCTTCCCAGATCTGTTTGGGATAGTCGGAGTTTCGGGCCCCCGCTTCCCGCATGCCAATGGTGCTGCTCTCCCCGATGTTCGCCGACCCCTGATCTCCAAAATAGGGCAGAATCAGGGTTTTGTACAACTGGGCCTTTGCCCCAACTCGGTTTCCGTTCATCACAACCGAGTTTACCACTGCGGCACCTTTGTGCACTACCACGCCGGGAAACAGGAAGCTGCCCTCTACGTAGCCCTCGATCCGGGCTCCTGAGCCGATGAGGGAGTTTTTCACATACCCCCCCTTTTCGACAAGCGTCCCTCTTGTAGGTCCACCCCCCCTCTCCGGGCTGCTCAAGCGTGTTAGCAATTCCACCTCTCCGGTCTGACCGACAAGCCAGAGGTTCTCCTTGAACAGCTGAGTCAGGTTGTTTTGAAACAGAATTCTCCCGGGGATGTCCTGGATGGCCTCGAAGGAGGAATGAAGTACCTGAGAAAA
Organism: Spirochaetaceae bacterium; assembly: GCA_020353535.1. Taxonomy (GTDB): domain Bacteria; phylum Spirochaetota; class Spirochaetia; order SZUA-6; family DRHE01; genus JAFGQJ01. Next base: position 3,929,362 of record CP070696.1, read on the forward strand.
CAGCACGGTCCCCAGTCTCGGCGAGGGGGTGTGTCGTTTCCCGTAGCTTTCCAGAGCCTGAAGCAGAGCCCGCTTCTGAGCCACATAGATGTCGGTCTCCACTTTTTGGATAGAAACACGCGTGATCGAGGCTTTGGAGGTCTCCACCATACGCCTCAGGGTGTTACTGTCCAAATCACAGACCAGGGTCAGTGGGCAGAGCAGGATCGTGTCCGCCGGATCGCGATCCACAATGGCGAGAATCCCGTCGAGCCCTTGATCCACAATATTCAGCTTCTCCCGCTGCGTTTGGGCTCTGGCTGTGATGAACGGCGCCAGGCTGCGAAAGCGGCTTTCGGCCAGTACGGCGTAACCCCTCTCACTCAGACCGGCGAAGGTCGCAGCGGCGAAATCGAGCAGACAGTAGTGCCCCCAGAAGGGAAAGGAGGCGCTGGGCACTTCGGGGCTGAATCCGGGAAGATCGGCCGGAAATCCGCTTTCGACAAAATAGACACTACAAGAGTTCATGGGGAATTCAGGGAGATTTTGTGCTAATATCCGCAAGTTTGCAAGGCCCGGAGGCTGATTCCACGCGTACTCCGCTCAGCCGTACCTGCCTCACGCGGACTCAGCCTGGCAGTACTAATCTCATACGGATCTGGATCACCTGGACTCAGCTAGGCCGAGCCAGACGAACCGTGATATCCTTCTTCTTGTCCAGATCCAGACGCACCCGGAAATCGAAATCCAGGATATCCAGGGGGGCATCGGAGAATTTGGGGAAGCGCTCGGATTTGAGCACGGTCAAGCGCACCCCTTTCTGGATCGCCATCAGGCGGGCGATGCTCTCCGGAGTCCGCTTGGGATTGACCGCCACGGCACCCTCAACAACCTCCAAATACAGGGGTTTTCCCTCTTTGATCCTGTAGACCGGGGCGGCTTTTTCCTCCTTCTTGGTTCCCGTGACCAACTGAAAGCGGTACTTGACCTTCTTGAGCCGACGCGCCAGCAGTACGATCAGCAGTACCAGGAGGATCAGCACGGCCAGGGCGATCAGCATCCACCACCAGAAGTTTTCGAAGAATGAGTTCACGTGGTAGTCCACCTGGCTGACCACCGGCAGGAAGCGATCCTCCCCGGAGAACTCGAAACGCAGGCTGCCGCTCTGGTCCCCGACTTCGACGGGTTCAGGAATGCGTACCGATATGGCCAGGTCCGTGGTGGAATCCGGGGCGAAGGTGAAGGAGGCGGGATCGGCCAGGATGTTCCTCTCCATTCCATCGGGCAAGGTCAGACGCAGGCCGCTGATTACCACGGTCCGCTCATCCGTGTATCCCTTGCTCTCAACACTCAGCGCGACCCGGCTGCGCCCTCTGTAGTCCACCGGAGCCATGGTTACCGGACCGCTTACTTCCAGGGCGGACAGGAACTCCCCGGTTTTCTCCATTAGCTCCTCGACGGTGGGCTGTTCGGAAAGATCGGTGTAGGTTCCGGCCAGCTCGTCGGCCAACTTCCGCGCTTCCTCGCCAATCCCCACACCCAGGATATGGACTTTCCAGCCCTTCATCTGGATGGTCTTCGTGTTTTCCAGGAACTCGTGATTGAAGCTGCCGTCGGGGGAGTAGTACTTGCTCTCCGGCGGGGCTTCCTGGATGCCATCGGTGATCAGCAGAAGGTGCTTCTTGCGGTCGGGACGGGAGTACTTCTCTACTTGCTCGCCCAGCACATCCAGGGCATTGCCGATGTCCGTGTAAACTCCGTCGCCCAGCAGTTGGGCGATGATCGCCTTGGCCCGTTCCTTGTCCTCATCGCCGCTGATGGTCACCGAAATCGGGATCTCGGTCTGGCCGTAGAAAGCCACCACGAGGAAGAAATCTCCTTCAATGAGCAGTTCGTCGATGATATAGCTGTTCACGTACTCTTTGACAGCCTCGATCTTGTCGTTCTCTGCCATGGATTTGGACTTGTCCAGGGCGATGATCACATCGATCGGCTCCTCCCGCTCGTCCGCAGCGGCGGAAAAGGGAAGATACAGGGAAAATACGAGTAAAATCAGGAAAAAACGCCGAATTTTCATAGAAATGCTCCTCGTCACAAGCATGCACCATATTTTTTTTTTTTGAAAGTGAAAAAAAAATTTTGTGCTTTACATTTTACTACAGGTGTGGATAATTTACTTTAAGACCCCAAGATGAAGGAGAAAAGCTATGGCGAGTCTTGATTTACCAAAAAGTCCGAATGTTTTTCATCCGGAAAAGCCAAGCGCCGTAGGGTCTCGAAACTCCCTTGCACAGGAGTTCCGTGATCAACAGGCGGAGGTGGATCTGCTCCTCAGCGAAGAAGTAGACAAGGTCATGAACCATATAACCGCCAAACTGCCCCCTCAGGTCCTGGAACGACTGGATGTGATGGGCGGTTTGAAGGAAAAGGTCTACAACTACTACAATCAGAACTACCAGAACATGTTCAACCGCTACGTCGTGACCTCGGAAGACGAAATGGTGAAGAAGGTCAGGAACTTCGTGGACAAGGAAGAGATGAAGACCCTGGCCCGCTACACCCCCAAGGAAATCGCCGCCCTGCTCGATGCGATCGGCGGTATGGACAAGTTCAACACCGGTGAGATCGAGAAATCGATCGTCAATATGTACGGGCACCTCCACGGCCACATCCAGAGAGGTGTGAACGACCTGGAGACAATGACCAACAGTCTGCTGCGTCAGAAGACCGATGTCGGTGCATTTGTCCGAGGCCAAAACGCCTATTCGATCGTCAAATGTTCATTCAAAGACAGCACGCACAGGCCCAAAACCGTATCGGATGTCAAGCTGTCGGTGAACATCCTGGATTCCGAGCTGATCAGCCCGATCTTCCACTACCAGGTCACGGTGGAGTATCTGATCAAGGACATGCTTTCCAAGCACATCCTGGACCTGATCGACCGGGAGATCGAAAAGCTGAAAGAGCAGATCATCGACGAAGGTCGGGAGGAGATGTCGGATGGGGAGATCCTCTTCGAGAAGATGAAGAGGGTGGAGAAGTACACCTCTGACGACAAGGACGATCCCAAGAGCAAGCGCTATACCTTCTTTGCCAAGAGCCTGATGGACCGCATTGAGGGCTTGAGAGCGGAGATCGATCCGGAGGAGTACGACCCGGTGAATATCCGGGAGAATCTGAAGAAGATCATCGACCTGGAAAACATCCGCAACCGGGGATTCAACACCTCGATCAACTCGATCACTTCGATCCTGGACACCTCGAAGATGGGCTACCAGTACATCGAGAACCTCAAGAACGCCCGTGAGCTGATCATCCGGGAGTACGAGGATACAGATCCCGCCTCCCTGCCGGACGAGCGCTACTCCATCAAACTAAAATACTACGACCAGGCCCAGCTGCTGGAAGAGCGCAAGGCCTACGACGTGCAGATGAAGAGCATGGAAGTGGAGATCCAGCATCTCTGGGACGTCCTGGACATGGTTTACGAGGACTCCAAGTTCATGAAGGGAATTGTGGACTTCAAGGATCTGGCAAAACGCAAGCGCAATAAGATCAAGAGACGGATCAAAGCCCTGACGGGTGATCCGATGTACGAAGACATCGAGAAGACCTGGGACGAAGTCACCTTCGTGGTGGCCGGCGATACGGAAGTGGAGCGTATGAACCGCACCTACCTGCCGGAAAAGGACAAGGTCAAGAGGCGGATCATCCTCATGCGGGACAAGCTCCAGAAGGTCTACAGCTACAAATACCCGATTCAGCGCCGCGTGGCCGAGGAACGGCTGCACTACCTGGAGGCTGAGTTCAACAAATTCGACTACATGATCAACCCGTATCACATACAGCCGGGGCTGATTCTGGATGTCGACATCACCTCGATCAAAAAGAAGAAGGCTACCCTGGAAGGGATGGCGAACGTACTGAATGAGTTCCTCTTCGGTGTATCCAAGGGATTCGCAGACGCAGCCTTCGCCTCCTTCTCCAGACGCCGCTCCACGGTGCGCGAGGATATCGCCATGTCCTTCGGTGAAATGGGCATGGAGGAAGAAGGGGCAGCGGCAGGAGCTCCTTCGGAATTCGTGGACATGATCCGCACCGGCGAAACCGCCGCCGCCCAGGTTCGCGAGACTCCCAGAGCAGGAGTTGTGGACACCACCGGCCGCGGACGAGGCCGTCCAAAGAGCAGCGGACGAGGCCGCCCAAAGAGCAGCGGACGAGGCCGCCCACGGGGATCTTCAGGATTGAAAGAGATCTAATCTAGCAATGCTCACAATCGGTGATCCTCTGCCCGTTCCGGCAGGGGATCACCATTTTATTTTCTACCCACGGCCTCACGTGTAGGGTGACGTGGGTATTGGTTCTGTAGTAGTATCGAAGAATCAACAAAAGCTCCTGAGGATTTCATTCCTGGCCCTCTTAGGGTTTTCAGGAGCGAAGGGGTAATCATGGCAGAGGCTGTATACGAATATGTAGGTCTGAGCACACGGGATGGATTCAACCGCTCCCTGCGCCATTTTTTGGCGGTCAATGATATCGTGCCTGATTTCGAATCAAGGGTGAACCTGGCGGATGCCCTCAACGGCCTGCTCGACGAGAAAGCCGTGCAAACCAACCAGATCGGGCCCATCGTGAACACCCTTCTGGTCGGCCATCCGAAGTACAACTACCGCTCACGATCCCACAACCTCACCCGAAATATCGAGGAGTTCGATGCAATCGTGGCAACCGTGGGAAAGTGGGATGCGGTTGACCTGATTCTGGCTTACTACCACCCGGACCTGGGGCTGACTCTGATCAATCCCAAGAACAAGCAGCACTGGGAATCGGTGCAAGCCTTGAGGAAAAACGAGCTTCTCACCATCTACAGCGGTACCCTGACCGACAAGGGGCAGGAGAAGCTCCTGGAAACGGCGATTGACACGCTTATCTCCCTGCTGGATACGGGAAAGGTCAAATCCGTTCCCGCCCTGACCCAGGGGAAGTTCAAGTGGAAAGCGCCCAAGCCCCCGGCTCCACCGAAACCCAAGGTGAAAAAAAAGCCCGGCAGACCTCCGGCAAGGGCCAAGGCCAAAGCCGCGGCTCCAACCGCCGCCCCGACGGCTCCCACGGCCGCTCCTGCAGTTGTAGAAGTGCCGTCCAAAAAACGTCGCATGACGCCGATGTATTCGATCCCGGTCAGCAACGAGCTGTTTCACAACGGGAACGTGGAAGCCTGGAAGAAGATCATCCAGAGCTACAACGCTAAATATCCCGGTTGTGAGGTGTTCATCTTCTACGAAGGCGAGCGCATCCACGACATCAATACCTTGTTCAAATGGGGTAAGGTCAAGCACGGCTCCACGATCATGATCGCTCTTGCCGGGGAGGAGATCAAGGATCTGGCCAAACTGCAGCGGTACCTAAGGCAGGGAGCCAGTCCGGCCTTCGAGGCATTCTTGAGGTTTCCGGTCAATACCGTATTGAACCTGTTCTAGCGCATAAGGGGTAGAAAGATGAAGAGAAACGTCTACTTTTTCAGCGATAAAGAGTACGTAACCAAAGAAGAGATCTTGAACAAGATCGGGATTCGCGGCCGCCGGGCCATGGAGCTAGCCGAGCTGCAGCTGCCTATCCTGCCGGGATTTCTCATCGACGCCGAGATAGCCTCGGATCTGGCTGAAGCGACGATCAAGAGCCACCTGCAGGGATTCTTCAAAAAGCTGGAGGCGGGAACGGGCAAGCGCTTCGGTAATCCAAACAATCCCATGCTGGTCAAGATCGTCATCAGCCCGTCTCTGGTCATCACTCACTATCCCACCCTTCACAACTACGGTTTGACAGACAGCACGCTGCCGGGATTCGTAAAGTTCGTTGGGGAGAACTTCGGACATCACGAGGTCCAATTCCTCTGCAAGGGAACCCTGGAGATCGAGGCGCGCATCGCCGAGTTGGAGGACAAGGAGAAGTACGCCCAGCGTATTCGCCAGGCTGCGGACAAGTTGGACAAGCAACTATCCAGCAAGATGAGCGCACGGGAGCGGGATGCCAGTGTAAAGGAGATCCTTCCCCTGCTCCCCGAGGGATTTTTCTCGGGGGACGCCTATGATCAGCTTGAGATCGCCATCCAGCGTATCAGTCACATGCTCAGTCTGGATGAGATGAACAACCGTGACACGGCCCTGCTCATCCAGCCCATGGTTTACGGAAACTATGGGAGGGACTCGGCCAGCGGTAATTTCTACACCCGGAACATCGTTACCGGGGACAAGATGCTCCAGGGAGAGTTCTACCAGAGTGCTTTCGATTCGATCGGGGCTACGGGTAGAGATATAAACTCCATCGAGAAGAAGTACCTCAGTGAGCTGGAAAAAATCGGCAGGATCGTAGAGGACCACTTCAAGGAGATCCGCTCGATCCGCTTCACCATAGAGAACAAGAAACTCTGGCTGATCGATCAGCGGGCGGTAATGATCAAGTCCACCCAGTCGGAGATCCAGACGCTGCTGGATCTGTACAACCGCAAGGTTGTGGACGACAGGTACGCGGTGGCTACTGTGAAACCCCAGCAGCTCAACGAAATTCTTCACCCGGTGATCAATCCGGCCTCGGTAGCCAAGATGAAAGCCCTGGAGGGAGGAATCGCCGGTGCTCCGGGAGCGGCCATCGGCCGGGTGTTCTTTACCACCGAAGGGCTGCTGGACGCTTACAAGGACGCACAGCTAAAAGGTGCGGACACCCGCCTGATCCTCTGCATGCCCGCCACCTTTGCCGAGGACGTGAAGGCCATAGAGGTTGCCACCGGAGTGCTGTCCAACGAAGGGGGGTACTCGGCCCACGCCTCGGTCGTGGCTCGTCAGTACGGCAAGGTCTCGCTGGTTAAGCCGGATATGAGGATCCGTGGCAAGAAGGCCACGGTGGATTCAGTAACCATCTCCGAGGGGGATTACCTGACCCTCAACGTGCCCTACTACGGGGATCCGGCGGTCTACCTGGGAACCGCAGAGCTGATTGAACCGGATCCGGAGGATTCAGGTCTGCTGGAGTTCAACAAGCTGGTTCAGAAGTACGTGGACACCGAAGCCTTTCACGTACGGGCTAATGCGGACACTCCGCGGGACGCCGGGCTGGCCAAGAGCTTCGGAGCCGCGGGTATCGGACTGTGTCGCACCGAGCACATGTTCTTCCATGAAAAGCGAATCAATATCTTCAGGGAGATGATTCTATCGGACACGCTGGAGGAGCGCAAAGCGGCGCTGAAGAAGCTGCAGGGATTTCAGAAGTCCGACTTCTACGGGATCCTCAAGGCCATGAGCCCATACGAGGTCACGATTCGGCTGCTGGATGCTCCCCTGCACGAGTTCCTGCCCCACAACGACGAGGAGATGAAGAAGTTTATCGATCATCTCAGGAGCAATGGGGGCAAGGCGATCGCCGAACGGGAGGTGCGGGCACGCTGTGATGCCCTGGCCGAGTTTAATCCAATGTTGGGCCATCGTGGCTGCCGCATCGCCGTCTCCTATCCCGAGATTTACGAGATGCAGATCCGGGCCCTGTTCGAAGCGGTGTACCAGCTCCAGAAGGAACGGATTCCCGTCCACCCGGAGATCATGATCCCCATCATCATGAATGAGAGCGAGCTCAAGCTTCTCATCTACGGCAAGAAGATCGAGGGCGGATCGATCCGCGGTCTGGTGGATATAGAGGAGGAAGTGCGCACGTCTCTGAAAGCCAGCAAGATGCCGTACAAGATCGGGACGATGATCGAGCTGCCCGTAGCTGCTCTGGGAGCCGGGCAAATCGCCCGCTATGCCGAGTTCTTCTCCTTCGGCACCAACGATCTGACTCAGACCACTCTGGGTCTGTCCAGGGATGATTTCAACAGTTTCATGCCCGACTATACCCAGTTTGACGTACTGGACGGCAATCCGTTCCAGATCCTGAACGATCACGTTAAAGAGTTGATCGAATTGGCCACCCGCCGCGGTCGACTGACCCGGCCGGACCTGATCACCGGATTGTGCGGAGAGCACGGAGCGATTCCGGACAACATCCGCTTCTGTATGGAGGCGGGATTGAACTACGTCTCCTGTTCCTCTTATTCGGTGCCGATCGCGGCGCTGACCATCGCTCAGATCAACATCGAGAGGGCGGCGGAGAAAAAATAGGGGACGGGACTATTTCTTTCGACTCCGCGCCGCAGCGGCGATTCCGACCTCTCCAGCGGCTCGTTCCTGAGCCTCCTTGAGCTCCTTTGCCCGCTTGCGAAACCGATCGGCGAATTGGTTGTTTCCCATCTTGCCGTACAGCTCAGCCAGGCTTCTGTGGGCCTGCCAGTCATCGGGATCCAGGCCGATAACGCTGCGAAAGCTCTCGGCCGCTTTTTCCAGACTCCCCTCGGCCATGTACAGCGATCCCAAGCGATACCGCAGCCAGGGGTCTTCCCTGAACAGCTTGACGGCTTTCTCCAGCAGCAGGATCACCGTCTCCCGGTTGCCGCTCGCCTCGAGGCAGAAGACCAGAGGCTTCACCAGGTCCAAGTCCTTCGGCGTTTCCAGAAGAAGCTCCCGGTACAGCAGGATCGCCTCGGGATATTTGGCGGTTTGCCGATAGCTGTGAGCCAGCATACTTCGCACTTCAGTGTTTTTAGGCTCGTAGGGAAGAATTTTTTCCAGCTGCGTACAGGCTTTTGTATAGTTTCCCTGATCGTAGAGAGAATAGGTATATTCTTTACGAAGCTGTACATCTTCCGGGTAGGCTTTCAGATAGTCGGCGTAAGCCCGCAGCAGTTTTGCTTTGTCCTCCAGGCGCCGATAGACCTCGATCAGGTTTTCCAAAGCCTGTTGGAAATCAGCGGCTCGTTTGACCGTCCGCCTGAACCAACCTTCTGCCAGGTCGGGGAGATCCGCCCGCAGATACTCCTGTCCCAGGGCATTCATCAAATGCGGATCCGGTCCGCTTCGACGGATCTGCTCCTGCAGAGCAGGGATTGTCTGGCGAACATCCTCGACCAGGAAGGGCAGACTGAGGGCTCGATAATAATGTGCGTATTCGTCCTGAGGATGGATGCGCAGGATCCTGTCCAATACAGAACCGAGCTCGCGGAACTCCTCCCGTTCCCATAGAACAGCTGCCAAACCGTAGTTGAACTCCAGACGGTTCCGATCCGTATCCAGCGCCCGAAGGTAGTGGTTCTTGGCTTTCTTCAGCTCCCCCAATTTGCTGAAGGATTCCGCCATGATTGCGTGCATGTCCGCGTCCCGGTAGGAGATCCGCAACACCCGGCGCGCACTCTCCAGAGCCTCCCTGTGCCTCTGGTTCTGAAAAAGCACGATCGTCATGAGCCTCAAGATGCTCTGGACATCCTGGGTGGAAATTTTGTCGCTCCCCAGCAGGCCCATGGCCTGGTTCATTTCTTCGAAAGCGGCGGGATTGTTGCCCCTCTGTAGATGGAGGATCGCCTTTTGCAGGTGGAGAACCGGATCCTTGGGGGCCAGATGGGCGGCCTCTTCGAAGTGGTAAAGGGATAACTCCCCGTCCCCCAATTCGCGGTAGATGCTGGCTAGATAGAGATGAGCCACCAGGCTGTCCGGACGGTGCTTGCGGATAAACAGTAGTGTGTCCCGGGCTTCCTCGTACTGTCCCCGCCGGAACAGTCGGATACCGTCTGTCAGAAGAGCGTTCAGATAGCCTGTGAAGATGCGTTGGTTTTCCGGTTCTATGGTCAGGGCGCGTTCGAACACGGCAACCGCGGTCTGGGGATGACCGCGCTTGAGCAAGGTCAATCCCAGGAGACCCAGGGCGGGAACGAAGGAGTCGTCCAACCTAGTCGATGATTTCAGATGCCGAAATGCGTGTCCCAAGAGCCCCAGGGTGAAGTAGGCGCGGCCCAGGAAGAAATGACCTTCCGCAGAGTCCGGTTCCAGTTTCAGGTAAAACTGCAGCGCCTGGATTGCCCGGTTGAAATCACCCGTGGCGTGATAGGCACGGCCGAGGTACAGCAGAGCAACGGGCATTTCATCGCTGTGCACCAGGATCTCTTGAAGCAGCTCGATCGCCAGCTGGTAGTTGCGATTGCATCCCGCCTCCCGAGCTCTGTCAAAGAGTTCCTGAATGTGCCTGTTGCTCATGTACCTGCATCAAAATGCTGCGTCCCACTTGCGTCTGCACTCCAATGGTGTCTGCACCATTCCGGGTGCTGCGTCCCAATGGCGTCCTCACTCCACTGGCGTCTGCGCCAGTTTACAAACACGAGGATATCATATAAGTATTAGCCTATGGTAGAGGGGGTAGCCCAGATCATATTCGCTCAAGTGGCGAAGATCGAAAGGCGAATTGCGGTTTTTCGTATCCTATACGTAACCAGCCTCCTCGTGGTGTTTCTTTCGTTCCGCAATCCCCTGGTGGGATTTACAATCGATCATCTGCTGACCTTCCTCGTCTTCGTTCTACTGGTAGGATACTCGATCATTGTTCTGGTACTGGAAAAAAGAGATTCTTTCCATGAGCGAATGGGGCATCTGTCGAACGGCCTCGATGCGATCGGGGCGGCGGTTTTTTTCGGAATATTCCTCTCCTTGCCCCGGGAGGCATCAGGCACTGTCCCGGTAGTCCTGGCGCAGATCTACTTCTTTATTCCCCTGATGACTTCGGTGGCCAAGGTAAAACCCTCCCAAGTAGCTTCGGCGACGCTTTTCTCTGTGGTTTCATCGGGAATCGTGATTGCCATTCATCTGCTCATCATCATGCCGGGCACGCGGTTGGGCTATCCCGTTTTTATCCCGGGGATCGTTCTGGTGTCAGGCGTAGTGTTTTTTATCACGGCGATCTCTTTCTACCGCTTGTTCAGGGAACATATGGCCACCGAAGATCTGGCTCGTTCCTCCCGGCGCCTGCGCATGTCTATGGAAATCGTTCAGATTTCGGTAATGAACCTCGGTGAGTTCGTCAACAATTTGGAGCGCATCTCCAACACCCTGCACACGGGGGCACACAACCAGGCCAAGAGCGTGGAGCAGATTGCAGCCTCCGCGGACAGCTTGAAATCGGCCATGGGTCGGATCACCGAATCGACCAACAAGTCCGCTATGTCGTTGAAGCAGACTGTAGACGTCTCCAGCCAGGGCAATCAAACCATGCATCGAATGATCACCGAGATTGCCGATATCCATGAGGTCGCCGAGCAGATGGACGCCGCCCTCGAGCTGATCAATGAAATCGCCGATCAAACCAATCTTCTTGCCCTGAACGCAGCGATCGAGGCATCCCGAGTGGGTGACGAAACCACCGGTTTCTCCGTTGTGGCCAGTGAAATTCGCACCCTGGCCGAGCGGTCCGCGGAGACATCGGCAGAGATCGGCCGCCTGGTGAAGCAGATGGAAAAGGTGATCGTGGTGGGAGGGGAATCCTCGAACCAGGCGGGGAAAATCTTCGAACGCATCACCGGAGATTTGAGCAGTTACGCCGATTTTGTACGGGGTTTGAATACGGCGGTTCAGGAACAGCTTGCTGCCAACCGGGCTGTAAGCGATTCACTGGACAAGATCCACGCGGTTACCCTCGAAAACAGCAAGGCTGCCGACCGCGTTCGGGATGTGATCGGGGAGCTGAAGAAAGAGGTCAGTAAGCTTAAAGCTCTGGTGGACGGCAAGTTGGTGGAGATTCCAATGATCCGTAGCCAGACACGCAAGGTTGCGCCTTCCCGAAGAGAGTAGGCAAAGAAACAGAGGGACGATAGGTGGTAGAACCATGAAACTTGTGGTGATCGGAGCCCAGTGGGGTGACGAAGGGAAGGGGAAAATCGTCGACTATCTTGCCGAAAAAGCCGACGTTGTTCTACGCTACTCCGGCGGAGCGAACGCCGGTCACACCGTAGTGCTTAATGATCAAACCTTCAAACTGCATCTCATTCCTTCAGGCGTGATTACTCCGGAAAAGCAAGCGGTACTGGGCATCGGCATGGTTGTCGATCTGGAGAATCTGTTCGAGGAGCTCGATGGTCTGGAAGGAAGCGGTATCGCCTGGCGGGGGAGGGTATTTATCTCCGATCGGGCGCATATAGTGCTGCCCCAGTACAAAGAGGCAGATCGCAAGCGAGATGCCGAGCGCCGCATGCCCATTGGGACGACGGGACGCGGCATTGGTGTAACCTACGCTCAGAAAGCCCATCGCGACGGAATCCGGATAGGAGACCTGTTTGACGGGGAGGTCTGGAACAGACTCAGCAAAGAGGAGAGGGCTTTTCTCGAGCCTTATCGGGAGAAGATCCGGGATATGGTGGTTGATGTCTCCCGGTTCATACACGAACACCGGGAGGGGAACATCCTCTTTGAAGGGGCTCAAGGGACTCTGCTCGATTTGGATCTTGGTACCTATCCCTTTGTGTCATCGGGAATCTCCTGCGCCGCCGGGGCGGCTATCGGCGGCGGTATCGGTCCGCACAGCCTCGACAGGGTGCTCGGGGTTTTCAAAGCTTACAGCACACGGGTGGGCAACGGACCGTTCCCGTCGGAGTTCACCGAACAGCGTGACGGTTCTTTAGGGGACACCATCCGGGAGATTGGAAAGGAATACGGTGTGACCACAGGGCGACCCCGTCGCTGCGGGTATCTGGATCTGGTGGCCTTGAGCTACGCCTGCCGCAGCAACTCGATCGACGCTCTGTGTCTGACCAAGCTCGACGTGTATGACGGGATGGAGGAGATTAAGGTCTGTACCGCCTACAGCATCAACGGGCAGCAGACCCGTGATTTCCCGGCGGCTATCGACCGTTTGAACAAAGCTCAGCCGGTAGTGAAGAGCTTCCCCGGATGGATGCAGTCGCTGAGGGATTGCCGGAGCTACGCGAATCTTCCCGTGGAAGCAAGAACCTATATCGAATTTGCCGAGCAGTATGTTCAGACTCCGGTGGAGATCGTTTCCGTGGGTCCCAGTCGAAGCGAGACCATCCTTCGCAGGAATCCATGGACACCCTCCTGATTCTGGATTTCGGAAGCCAGACCACTCAGCTGATCGCTCGCCGAATCCGGGATCTCGGCGTCTATGCCAGGATCATTCCCGGTGACAGTTCATTGGACGGCCAGATCGACGAAGATACGCGAGGGCTGGTTCTCTCCGGTTCACCCTACTCGGTGTACGAACCGGACTCTCCCCGCCCTGATCCCGCGCTGTTGTCCCTCGGCCTGCCGGTTCTCGGAATCTGCTACGGTGTCCAGAGGCTGATTCACGACCAGGGTGGCACCGTAGCCGCATTGCCCAAACGGGAGTTCGGGCGTGCGGCCGTGCACACTCTTGCACCTTCCCCTCTTTTGGATGGGCTTCCCGACGGTTTTATCTCCTGGATGAGCCACGGTGACACGGTCCGCAGCCTAGCCCCGGGTTACCGCATCGTGGCTACCACGGAGAACGAACTGCCAGCGGTGATCGTGCATGAGGACCAACCGATCTATGGCCTGCAGTTTCATCCCGAAGTGACCCACAGCGAGCACGGGGAGAGACTGTTAGAAAACTTCGCGCTGCGCATCTGTGGTGCCCGGAAGCAGTGGAATGTAGAGACCTACCTGCAGAACATCCGGGAAGAAACGCTGCGAACCGTTGGAGATAAAAGAGTACTGCTGCTGACCTCCGGAGGTGTGGATTCGACGGTGGTTGCCGCTCTGCTCCTGGCTACATTGCCTGCCGATCAGGTTCATCTGATGTACATCGATTCCGGTCTGATGCGCAAAAACGAATCTGAGGAGGTTGCAGAGCTTCTGGGCCGATTGGGAGCACGGCACCTGCACGTAATCGATGCCTCGGACCGATTCCTGGACGTCCTGAAAGGTATCAGTGATCCGGAGGAAAAACGCCGGGTGATAGGGGACATGTTCATTCACGTCCAGGAGCAGGAAATCAACCGCCTCAGTATCCAAAACTCGTACCTGGCACAGGGAACCCTGTATACCGACATGATCGAAAGCGGCAAGGGGGTGGGGAAGAAGGCGGATGTGATCAAGTCTCACCACAACGTACGCTCTCCCCTGGTGGAAGAGAAGCGGAAGCGGGGTTTGCTCCTGGAGCCGCTGGCAGAGTTGTACAAGGACGAGGTACGACGCCTCGGCGAGAGACTCGGACTAGCCCGGGATACGGTTTGGCGTCACCCCTTTCCCGGTCCTGGTCTGGCGGTTCGCATCCTGGGGGAGGTGACTCGAGAGAAGGTCCGGATTCTTCAGAACGCCGATGCGATCTATATCGAAGAGCTCAAAAAGAGAGATCTGTACGACCAGATCTGGCAGGCCTTTTCCGTAATGCTGCCCCTTCGCTCTGTGGGTGTGGCCGGGGACATCCGCCGCTACGGTTTTGTCCTGGCCTTGCGAGCCGTAGTGTCCCGAGATGGCATGACCGCGGATGTGTACCCCTTTCCCACCCTTGATCTGGTGGAAATCTCCTCGCGCATTACCAATGAGATCCCGGAAATTGGCCGCGTGGTGTACGACGTTTCCAGCAAGCCTCCGGCGACCATCGAGTGGGAATAAAATCCTTTTTACAAAAAGCGCTACGTAGCCGATAATCTTTTTGATGAACCCCACAGAAGAACTTTCCGACGATCTGCCTGTATCTACGATGATCCGCTGGATCGCAGAGAAGTACAACATGAGCAAGGCGGATCTTTCCCGTATGTTTCAAACCACCCAGTCAACCATTCA
>CP070696.1:3944103-4023925 GCA_020353535.1 Spirochaetaceae bacterium
AAATAACCGATGGTCAGGAGCACCGGCTGGTGCAGGATGTAAAACGGTAGTACAGCCTCGTTGCCATAGTCGATGAAACGCGCGCGGTCGCGCAAGTGCTGCATGGCAAATCCCATAAAGGTCAGGATCCACAACCAGGATCCCAGGTCGTCGTGGGTGTCGCCCATCAGGAAAGCTCCAACCGCGCCAAAGGCGCCGGGCACGCTGAGCTTAAAGATCGCCCACACAAAACCAAGCGTCCCCAGCAGGATGGCCAAAGTCAGCGACAACCACCGGAAACGGCGGATACGCTCCTGCAGCCGTTCGTGGGAGATCAACAGGTAGCCACCGAATATGAACCAGACGTACGAGGCAAGACTCCAGCCGCCGAAATCCTGGCGACCTAGGAGCGTGTCCTCCCCGACGATCTTGAGCAGCACGACAGTCGGCACTGCAATCAGGTAGAATGCACCCGGAAGGGCCAGGAAATTGCCTATCCAATGCAGTACCCGCGAGCCGTAGCGGGTTTTGAACAGCCAGAAGAACGGTAGCAGGAGTAGGCTTACAACAAAGAGCACAAGGAGGTACCACAGGTGCACGCCCATCCAGGCAAAGTTGCCGCCAAACCCATAAAGCCCTTTGAAATACTCGGGTAGGAACTGCCAGAAGGAGCCAACAAACTGGCCGTGGGTGAGGCGCTCCAGATAGATCTGCCAGATGCTGTGGGAAAAAATACCCACCACGAGCGGCACCAGCAGGCGCAGTACGCGGTCCTTGAGGAATTTGCCTATGCTCCGCGAGCCCACTGCATAGAATACGGCGACTCCGCTGATGACAATCATCAACGGCATCATCCACTGCTCGGTGAACTCGAGCAGCAGCCTGAGCCACCCAGAGGTGACAGCGTTCTTGATATGCCAGGGATTGTTGGCATCGAAGAAGCGGCAGGAATGGTAAACAAAGACTACCAGGATGCCCAGCACTCGCAGCCAATCAAGGTAGTGCTTGCGGGGGCTGACGACTTCATGTTCTCCCATAGCCACATCCTCCTTGCGGGGCCGTTGTTTTGTTTCGGGACAAATCCATTGTAGCGAGGCGGGAAAGTCGAAGTCAAGAATCGCCCTGAACAGGTATGTAGTCGGGGAACACTGGAAATCGATCATGGACCACGACTTCCAAAGGATGCAGCGGATCCAGTATTATGTAGCTAACACCGATGAAACTGCCGGATCGATACAGCTCGGATGTGCAGACGATCGTACGAATGCGTCATCATAATGGCGGGGATTTCTGGGCAACTCCTGACGGTAGAATCGGCAAGGGAAGCCCCTTTTCCACGCGGGATTGTGTGCTGATGCTCATCGAACTGCAGACACCTCTCTCCGATCCTCTGCTTCGAGGAGCGGCTGAGCTCGCATTTCAGCTCTGGAGGGAAGATGGCCGCTTCAGAGCCTTCCCACGGGGGACTATCTACCCCTGCCATACGATCGGAACCGCCCGCCTGTTGTGCTATCTGGGACATGCCGATGATGACAGAGTGAAACGGACCTTCCAGCACCTATTGGATAGTCAGTATACGGATGGCGGATGGAGGTGCAAGAAATTCAGCTTCGGCAGGGGGCCGGAAACCGAGTACTCAAATCCAGGACCTACGCTGGAAGCTTTGGACGCGTTCAGGTTTTCAGGAGTTCTGAATCAAGATGCACGTCTGGACAGGGCGGTGGAGTTCTTGCTCTATCACTGGGAGGTGAAGCGGCCGCTCGGACCTTGCCACTTCGGAATGGGTTCGCTGTTCAATAGAGTCGAGTACCCATTCTTGCGATACAATCTCTTCTATTACGTGTATGTTCTATCATTTTATGATCGTGCCTGGAACGATTCTCGCTTCCTAGAGGCGCTCAGGGTATTGGAATCAAAGCTAAGCGACGGAAAGATAGTTATTGAAAACTGCAACCGTAAACTTCGAGAGTTGGAGTTTTGTCAGAAGGGGGTGACCAGCGACCTGGCCACAAGCCGCTATCTTGAGATCAAGACCAACTTGGAATCGAAGTAAGACAGCAGCCCCCCAACCTTCCCACGCCAGCCTGCAGGATCGACCAGCCCACGGTCGCTTACCGCCCCACACCGGCCTGCTGGCGGATTTCCTCCTGGTCGAAGATATACAGAACCAGCTCGCTGTCCTCCTCCACGATGTAGGGAATGGAGATCGGTCCGCCGGGATGCTTCATAGCCAGGATGGTGCTGTTTCCCTCTTCGGAGATGGAATCCAGAGTGATGTCCACCATGATCGGGTAGTCGGGAAGCACGTAATTGAAGACCCCGAACACCTGACCGCGGGGAATGCGGGTGGGGCGGGTCATAGTCAGCTGCATCACCGAGCCGTAGGGCACCTCGCTTTCCGCCTCCGGCGTCTGTGCCACCACCACTCCGGGACGCTCCTCCCCCTCTGCGCGTTTTACAGAGAACATAAAGGGAAAGTTGGCATTAGAGAGCTGTGCGATGGCATCCCGGAAATCCATCTCCATGAACTCAGGAACCTCGACCAGTTCCCCCCGCGGTCCTCGGCTGACTACCAGCTCCAGCTCGGTGACGCTGTCGATCACCGTGCCTGGGTCGGGTTTCTGAGCCAGAATCGTACCCGCGGGCTGGGGATCGAAAACGTAGGAAACCGGCTCCTTGATCTTCAGAAGGGCACGATATGAGGCGAAGAGGGTCTGCAGGTGGATGCGCACATCCTCAAGCTTCTGGCCCACGTAGTCCTCCACCCTGTCGATGACCGGACCCCGGCTGACAGTCAGGGTAATGCGCCGGCCGACACGCACGATCGTTCCGGATGCCGGCTTCTGCTCGATAACCATTCCCTTCTCGAAATCCGAGGAGTAGCGGACCTGCAGACGGGGATACAGCTCTTTTTCCTGAAGCTCTATAAGCGCGGCGATCAGCTCCTTATCTTCCACATTCGGCACCAGCACCTCTTCGGCACCCCTGACCGACAGCCAGAAAGTGACTAGGCCGATCAGGACCATGAGCAGGAACATGGCCACGATCAGGATGATCACCACCTTGAAGTTCCGCCGCTCCGGCGGATCCTTCTGATTCGGAAAAACCTTCTCAGTCCATAACTGAGCCCAACTGGTGCCGCTCATCTCTATTCTCCCAGCTGCGCGCCGATGAAATCTTTCTGTCCGTTGACAAAGGAGCGCCAGTCCAGCGGCTTCTTGGCTTGAAGCTGCAGGCTGGAAACGTACAGTACGCCCCTTCCGGTGTTCACCAGAATACCATACCGATTGTCGGAGCGAAGCACAAGTCCCTGCTTCTTATCGGTGGTATCGAAGGCTTCGGGATACACCCCGCCGGACAAGAGGTTCAGGCGCCGGCCGTTGAAGAAGGTAAAGGCCCGCGGCCAGGGATCGTAGGCCCGGAGCATGCGCTCGATTATCTCTGCAGCGGCACTCCAGTCGATGCGTCCGTCCTCCTTTTTTACCAGCCTGCAGTAGGTGGCGTCACTCTCGTTCTGCCGAATCGGATTGATTCGACTCTGGGCAACATTCTCCAGGACGGCGGAGAGGAGTTCTGCGCCGACCCGGGCGAGGGTGTCGGAGAGCCCACCGGCTGTCTCCCGACCTCTCAAGGGGACGGTGCGTACTCCCAGGATGTCCCCGGCATCCATCTTCAGGGCCAGCCGCTGCACGGTCACCCCGGTCTCCCTTTCCCCGTTCAGAATCGCCGCCGCAATGGGCGAAGGTCCCCGGTATTTGGGCAGAAGCGAGGCGTGGAGGTTGACCCCACCCTGAGGAAAGAGATCGAGAAACTCCCTCCTGAAGATCCTACCGAAGGCGACCACCACCAGCAGATCGGCGCCAAGAGTACGCACCTCTTGGAGAAACGGAGAGTCGAGTGCCTGCGGCTGGAGAACGGTCAGACCCAAGGCCATGGCCTGCTGTTTCACCGGCGTGGTTGCCGGCTGCTTGCCCCGACCCACCGGTCTGTCGGGATTGGTGAGTACCGCGGCTATCGGAAATGTTCTTTGAAGGGCCACCAATGAGGGAACAGCAAGCTCCGGACTGCCGGCGAAGAGGATGCGCATCAACCGTCGCTGATTACTTTTTCGTAGCGCTTGACCAGCCGCTCCCGCTTCTTGGGATCGAGCCGATCGATGAACAGCACTCCGTTGAGGTGGTCCAGTTCGTGCTGGATCACCCGAGCCAGCAGATCGTCGGCGTCCATGGAAAAGGGCCGGCCCTTGAGATTCCAGGCCTGGACCTTCAACTGCTGAGGGCGCAGGACATCTGCGTTGACTTCGGGGATGCTGAGGCAGCCCTCCTCGAAAGCACCCTGCTCAAGCGAGGTTTCCACCAACTCCGGGTTGATGAATACCCTGGCGGCGTCGTTGGGGATATGGGTGATGAATAGCCGGATCAGCTTGCCCACCTGGACCGCGGCCAATCCGATTCCCTTGTTGGCGTACATGGTTTCGAACATCTGCTCGGTCAGGGTTTGGATTTCGCCATCGAACTCGGGAACCAGGATCGAATGTTTTTTTAACCTTTCATCACCAAGGGTGACTATATTCAACATTTGCTATGTCCTGAAATAACAGTACTAAAGCAAAAGGGGAAAGTCAACGAAAGGGGGCGTTTACAGAAGCGACACCGGATCCACATCCACCTCCACGTAGACCCCGGCCGGAACCTGAAAACGCTCCAGACTCCGGCGTACCAGGGAGTGGAGGCTCTTGAAATGCCTGGAGCGGAAGATCAGATGATTCCGGTGGTTTCCGGCAATAACCGCCAGGGGACACTCCACCGGGCCGAGGACCTCCACTCCGTTGCCGGCTTGTTCGGGATCCGGGAGACTCTCGGCGAAGGCAGAGGCGGCGGCCCGGGATTTCGCGCCGCTGCGAGCCCTGAACACCAGGCGTATCAGACGGGTGAAGGGGGGAAAACCCAGATCTTTTCTGACCTGGAGCTCTTTTTTAAAGAAGGTGTCCAGGTCCGCCCGGGCAGCCAGGTGGATCGTCTCGTTGTTGGGGAGGTAGGTCTGAACCAGCACCTTGCCGTCGGGATGAAAGCGGCCGGCCCGTCCGGAGACCTGGACGATCAGATCGAAGGTGCGCTCTGCAGCCCGGAAATCGGGAAGCTGCAGGCCCGTATCCGCAGAGACGATGCCCACCAGCTTCACCCCCGGAAAGTTCAAACCCTTGGCCACCATCTGGGTCCCAAGCAGGATGTCGATCCTGCCGGCGTAAAACTCGTTCAAGATCTCTTTGAGGCGCAGCTTGTTGCGCACCGAATCGGTGTCCACCCGCCGCACCGTCAAATCGGGGAACAGCCGTTGGATCTCCTCCTCGATCCGTTCCGTGCCGAAGCCGGAGTAGCCCACCTCCATGGAGCCGCACTCGGGACAGACGTCGACGGGCTGGCTGCGGTAGCCGCAGTAGTGACAGACCATGCTGTTCTTCTGCTTGTGAAAGGTGAGGCTGACCGAGCAATTCCTGCACTTCATCTCGAATCCGCAGCTGTGGCAGTGAAAGAAGTAGCTGAAGCCCCTGCGGTTGAGGAAGAGGATGCTCTGGCGGCCTTCCTCGTGGGTACGGCGAATCTCCCGGATCAGGGATTTCGACAGGGGAACGGATTCTCCGTTCAGGTCCTGGATCCGTACCACGGGCATACTCCCGCCGCTTAGGCGTTCGGGCAGGCTGAGTCGCTCGAGCTTGCCAGCATGCATGTAGTGATAGGCCTCCAGGGAGGGAGTGGCGCTTCCCATGATCAGAGCCGCCTTGTCCCTGCGGCTGCGATACATGGCGACCTGGCGAGCGTGGTAGCGCGGAGTGGTTCCGGATTTGTAGGAGCCCTCGTGCTCTTCGTCGACGATGATCAGACCGAGATTCTGCACGGGCGCGAACACGGCACTTCGCGCTCCGATGACCAGCTTGAGGTCGCCGTCAAGCAGATCCAGCCAGGTTTTCAACCGCTGGGAGGGCGTCAGTCCCGAGTGCAGGACCGCTACCGGCTGATTCAGAAAGGCCTGGAACACATCCACCACCTGATGAGTGAGGGAGATCTCCGGAACCAGGTAGATCACACCTCTGCCCCTGGCCAGCAGCTCCCGGCTGACCTGCAGAAAGACTTCGGTTTTCCCCGAACCGGTAACCCCGTGGAGGTAGAACAGACCCCCATCGGCGGCCGTGATGCGCTCGATTGCCTTCCTCTGGTGGGTGGAGAGGGTGATGTCCTTGGAGATGGCCAGCTCCCCTCCCATCTCCTCCGGCTCCACCCCCCGCCGCCCCCCCGGCAGCATGGCGGACAGCGCCTCCCCCAGGGAGCAGAGGTACATTTCGGACAGCCATGCGGCCAGCTCCAGCAAGTTCGCGTCGAATAGGGGCCGTTTGTCTACGGGACGCTGGATCTGCTTGATCTCCGCCACCCCCGGGGGCGGTGCATCGGTCGTGCCTACGACATAGCCTGTGAGCCGGCGGGATCCGAAGGGAACCAGCACCCGGTAGCCGGTTGTGATTTCCTGCCCCTCCGCAACGGCATAGGTGAATTTCTGATGGATGGGAAGGTTGAAAACAACCTCGATCAGGCGGTTCATGCACGCAGAACCGGAAGCGCCTGCAGACGCTTCAGATCCTCCCACACCGGCGCCCGTAATTCGGTGTTGCGCAGAACCGCGCTGGGGTGGTAGGTGGCCACTACGGGAATCCCGCGATACTCCAGCTCCATACTCCGAAGTTGCCCGATGCCCTCGCTACGGCCGCAGAGAATCTGGGTGGCGATGCGCCCCACGGCGAGGATCGCCCTGGGACGGAGAACCGCGATCTGCCGTTCCAGGTAGGGCAGGCAGGCGGCCGACTCCTCGGGCAGAGGATCCCGATTTCCCGGCGGCCGGCACTTGACGATGTTGCCGATGAAGCAGTTGGACCTTCGATCCAGGCCGACGGCCGCAAGCCAGCGATCCAGGTACTGCCCGGCCCGACCCACGAATGGTCTTCCACTGCGATCCTCATCCGCCCCCGGACCTTCGCCGATCACAATCACCAGCGGAGCGGTCGCTCCCTCTCCCGGAACGGTGTGGCTGCGCTCCCTGTGCAGGGAGCAGCGCGTACAACCCGCCACCTGTTCGGCGATGCGCGCTAAAACCTGCTCGGGAGTTGGGGGGCTGGCGGGGTCGTTTACAGCCTCGGAATCGCGACTCAGCGGCGGACGTTCGCGGCGAAATCCGTCTTGCAGGTAGTCCTCGGCCAGGTTGAGCAGGTCATAAACTTCAGATTTCTTCATCCCCATCATACACCACCCTCTCCAGAAACAGACCCCGGGCCGGTGCGCTCATCCCGGCACGGGAGCGATCCCGCGCTGCCAGAGCGCCGGCAAGATCGGCCGGACTCAAAGCGTTCCGTTCGTATTCTAAAATCGTACCTAAAATGCTGCGCACCATCTTCCACACGAAGG
This sequence comes from Spirochaetaceae bacterium, assembly GCA_020353535.1. Taxonomy (GTDB): domain Bacteria; phylum Spirochaetota; class Spirochaetia; order SZUA-6; family DRHE01; genus JAFGQJ01. Next base: position 3,951,534 of record CP070696.1, read on the forward strand.
AGCTGGCCGCCACTTTGAAGCACAGAAAGGGACCCTCCGGGAAGAAACAGGCCGTGTCCACCCTGCGCACCTTCGACTTGCTGAGGTCCCCGGCCGCGGCGAAGGTCGTAAAATCGTGCTCTCCCAGGAATACAGCGGCCAGGGCGTTGAGCCTCCGCAGCTCGGGACGCCGGCGGATCTTCCAGCAGTATAATCGCAGGTGCGGCGGACCCACACTGCCGGTGTATAGAAAATAGCGATACACCCTCCGCCTGGCATTGTTCTTGGCATTGAAGGCAAAGGCCACCTCCCGGCTATCCAAAGCCCGGACGTCCGGCGGAAGGTAGGAGTTCAGGGCGACGTGCCACCGGGAGGGCGTTATGGAGTCCAGATCAGTATAGAAGTTGCCCACCTGTCCACTGGCGTGAACGCCTGAGTCGGTCCGTCCCGCTCCCTGTATTCGCACGGGATGGTCGTGCATGCGCCGCAGGGCCTCCTCGATCTCCCCCTGCACCGTGCGGGCGTTCTTCTGCACCTGCCAACCCGAAAACTCGGTTCCATCATAGGCCAGAGTAACACGAATATTGCGAACCAACTTTTGCCTAGTCCTGTCCTTGGAGCTGTTTGATCTCTTTGTTCATCTCGTCATACAGCTCCCGTGCTTTGTCCAGGATAGCCGAGGGCTTGCTCTTGGAAGCTTTCCCGGTTCCGAACAGCTTCGACACGATTCGTTTGGCGTTTTCCAGGCTCTTGATGCGTTTCTCCGTATTCTTTCTCGGACCGTACTTGTATTCTAAAAGACCAGCCACGTACAGAAGACCGTCGTAGCCGTAGTTCTTGTCCAGATCCGGACCGAAGTTCACATTGACTTCCAGAGGCTCCTGACCGTTCTGGGCCATCTCAATGGCCTGCATGTAGAAGAATCGTGCCTTCCGGTAGAACAAACGGGAGAGGTAGTCGTAGTTCTCACTGAAGTCTTTGCGGTGCAGCGAGTCCAGCAGCCAGGCTGCACGCAGAGCCGAGAGTGCCCTCTTCAGGGTCGGCGAGTAGTGTCTGTCCAGATGATCATAGCACATCATGGCCAGAAAATAGCTGGCCGCGCCTTCTTTTAGACCTCTGTAGCTGGTAAAATCCAGATCCTTAAACACCAGGGACACACTCTCTACACGTCTGTCGGTCTGTCCCCGCAGCGCTTCGATGAACTCCTCTTTGATCTCCAGGAAATCCTGCGGATAGACGGCATAGAAGCAGCTGGGGCAGACCAGAACGGCGTACACCAGAGGAAAGAGCTCACCGTACTTCTTCGATGGCTCGTAGGTACGGTGCAGCTCTTCGGTCAGCTCTCCGGCGATCAGTCGTCCGCCTCCGGATAGCAGATCCTCTTTGTAAAAGCTGGTTTCGCAGACCGGGCATACGATCGGGTTTTTACTGAAAAAGGTGGTTCTTTTGGCCTCTTGATCTTGATCCGACATCAATCCCTCTCTATCACGACCACGGCCAGGGCGTTGTCCCGTTCATGGCTCAAAGAGATGAACACGTTTTTACCTCCGAGCCTCTCCAGAGACTCCTGCGCCCGGCCGTACAGATGCAACTGAGGTTTACCGAGCTCGTCATTCATCACCGCGATCTCCTTCAATGATAAGCCATGCAGCCCCGTACCCAGAGCTTTGCCGAACGCTTCCTTGGCGGCGAAGCGCGCCGCCAGGCTCAGGATCCCGGCCTCGCCTTTGGGCAGGGCGACCCTCAATTCATCGTCGTGAAAGAAACGCTGGAAAAGCCCCGGGATCTTTTCCCAGCGCTTCAACCGATATACGTGAACGACATCGATGCCGATTCCCAAAATCATTCCTGCTCTTCCTCCATCCCGGATAGGATAAAATTCACATCCAGTTGCTGTGGCTCGAATTTCAAAACCACAAACTCCGGTGGAATGTCCGGCTGCGGATACAGCGTCTCCGGCCCGGGTTTTTCGATCTCCCCGCAATCGACGATCAGACGGAGTTTTTCCGGCAACAGCGCCTCGATCGACCGTTGATTACCCTGGATGCGGATACTGCCCTTGGGCAGAGGTTCCGTCAACCTGAGATCCGTAGACAGATCGATACTTATGATATCCACGTTTTCGAAGGTCTTGATGATCACCGCCTCCCGCAGGATCCCCCGAAACACGACGGCCCGTTCCCGGGGATAGTCCAGAAGGCTGTTCTCCTCCACGATCATTACCTGCTCTGTGAAATCCTCGGTCCGTCCTTCAAGATCGATCTCTTCCAGCTCGATCGCCTCGACCGAATTGACGATGCTTCTGGGTCCGGAAATCTGCACGCCGTCAGGCACAATCGTGTATTGCACAAGATCGTAACCTGCCGGTGGCGATCCCCTGATCACCGCTTCCAGGGCAACGGTCTTCTCGACTCTCTGCTCCAGGGTGACCGAAATTTCAGCGGGCTCCACCCGGATGTCGAGAGGTTCGATATTCAGGGAGCTTCCCCTTCGAACCACCCGAACCGGGACGCGGAACTGGCCCTCGGACTGGAAACGGCCGAAATCGGCGTATACTTCGATGTCCTCTTCGATAACCGAAAAGATCGCTTCCTCCTTGCCCCGCAACGTCACTCGGGCGCTCTTGGGGTACGGTTTGCTGATGGCCAATCCCGCCGGGGGATCGACCTGCAGGGGAACGCTGACGAAGCGTTCATCCATGGTGTTGACCCTGTAAAAGAGAAACAGCAGGGCAGCTGCGGTTAAGGAGATGATCTTAGCCGGCCAGCTGGAGAAGATGCTCTCCACGACTCTTCGAGGTTTCACACCTCCTCCTCCTGCACCGCACCCGGGTACTCGATCAGCCGCTTCAATATTCGGGAAACTTCCGCCAAGGATAGATCGTAGAGCAGATTGGCATCATAGGCCAGGGAAACGGCCCCGTTTTCTTCTGAAACCACAAGGATCACCGCATCCGTCTCTTCGGCCAAACCCAGAGCCGCCCGGTGCCGGGTGCCGAAGGACCTGCGGATATCCGGCTGTTCGGATATCGGCAGGAAGCATCCGGCGGCGATGATCTTGTCCTCATGGATCACCACCGCCCCGTCGTGAAGGGGACTGCCATCGGTGAATATCGTCAGAATCAGGCTTGAGGTAAGATCGGCGTTCACCCGAGTCCCCGTCTCGACAATGGTGTTCAAACCGATGTTGCGGGTGAACACGATCAGGCTGCCGCAACGCTTGGCTGCCAGCATCTCCGTCGCGTTTAATACCGCATCCAGATGGTAGGATCGGACCCGGGGCCGCAGCCGAAGCCAGGTACGGGTGCCGATGCGGGTGAAGATCCGGCGCAGCTCCGGTTGAAAGATAATGGCAATCCCGATGACAAGACCGGGCACCAGCAGGTTGAGGATCCATAGCAGCGTGTTGAGACGCAGGAAGAAGGCTAGCAGATAGATCAAAGCCATCAACAGGGCGCCTTTCACCAGCTGGACGGCCCGGGTCTGGACGAGTATCTGGTAGGACTTGTAGATCAAATAGGCCAGGAGCAGGATATCGAGAATCGGTACAATATAATCCCGTACGAACCAGTGGCTTGAAAACCAGTCCATACCTATCCCCGCCGAACCCCGGTTCGCCGTACAGCTTCAAACATCTTGACTGTATCCACGGCCTCGGCGACATCGTGGACGCGCAGAATATCCGCACCGTTCATCAGAGCCATCATATTGGCCGCCACCGTACCGATCAAGCGCTCATCCACGGGTTTGTCGAGCACCATGCCGATGAATGATTTCCGGGAAAGCCCGATCGCTACGGGATAGCCGAGGGAACACAGGTCAGGGAGATTACGGAGGATGGTCAGATTGTCCTGGAGGCGCTTGCCGAAGCCGATTCCCGGATCAACGATGATGCGCCGCTCCGAAATTCCGCAGGAGCGGGCGAAATCGACGGAGCGGATCAGCTCTTCGAGGATCTCCGCAACAACGTCGTCATAGAAGGGATTCTCCTGCATGTTCTTCGGTTCACCCCGCATGTGCATCAGGATCACCGGTACGTCCCGGGCGGCTATGCACTCGGCCAGAGCAGGATTGTCCCTCAAGGCAGAGATGTCATTGACCAGATCGGCTCCTGCCTCCAGGGCCTTGTCCGCGACCTCTGCTTTGCGGGTATCGATGGAGAGGAGTACCGGCCAGCGCTCTTTGATTTTCTCGATCACCGGGACAACCCGGCGGATCTCCTCCGCCGTTTCCACCGTTTCGGATCCCGGCCGGGTCGATTCTCCACCCACGTCGAGGATATCGGCACCGGCCTCAATCATGCTCATGGCCCGCTGCACAGCCTGATCAACCGAAGTTACCCGTGAACCGGGGTAAAAGGAATCGGGGGTGCAGTTCAGGATGCCCATGACATAGGGACGTTTCTCGAAATCCAGTGCTCGATCTCCCCACGAAATGCGGCGAATCGGATGGAAATTGCGGGATCGGCTTTTGCTGTGCATGGGTTTCGGCTTGGATTGTAGCAGTTCCACCAGGCCGCTGCAAGAGCGGGTAGAATCCGTGGTTATTTACATTCCCAGCCTATATTAGTATCTTCTACAAAAATCTACTGAACAGGAGGACGCGAATGGCCAAATTAGGCGAACAATTTCAAAGTGCCGATTGGAAGCAGGAGAAGCACTCTCCGGTGATCGAATGCCCCGACTCCGTCAAGGCGGGGGAGAAGTTTCAGGTGACCGTGTCCGTGGGAAAGGAAATCGCCCACCCCAACACCACTGAGCATCACATCCGCTGGATCCAGGTATTCTTCAAACCTGATGATGATAAATTCAGCTATCAGTTGGCCAACTGCGAGTTTAGCGCCCACGGCGAGTCCGCCAAAGGAGCCAATGAGGGCCCGGCTTTCACGGAGCCTGCAGTAAACGCAACCCTCACCCTCAAAACTTCGGGCACTCTCTACGCTTTGAGCTTCTGCAATATCCACGGCCTGTGGGAGAGCAGCAAGACCGTCAAGGTCGGCTAGTCCTGCACAACAGGTTTGATCCTCTTCCGGGTTGCTCGAACGGCCTGGAAGGGGAAACCGTCATATGAGTCTGCGCACCCTCCTCGTAACCCTTGCTCTCTGTCTGCTGCCGATCTCTGAATTGCGGGGAGGTCTTCCCTTCGCCCTGTCCAACGATATTCCCCTGCCGGTCGCCTACCTGATCTGCGTTGGCGCCAACGCCCTGGTAGCACCCCTGGTCTACCTGTTCCTCTCCAGTCTGCATCGGCTGCTGGAACGCTGGCAGCCGTACCGGCGCCTGTTCGACCACATCGTCGAGCGCGCCCGCCGTAAGGTTCACGCAAAGGTGGAGAAGTACGGCTACGCGGGATTGATCCTCTTCGTGGCCATCCCCCTGCCCATTACCGGCGCCTATACGGGAACCCTCGGCGCCTGGATCCTTGGCATGGATCGCCGTAAAACGATCCTGGCCGTGTTTGTCGGGGTGATCATTGCCGGAATCATCGTTGCCACCGTATTTACTCTCGGAATCAAAGCCCTCTACTTCTTCCTCAAGTAGATGTCCCGTTTAACAGAGTCTCTCAATCCACAGCAGCTGCATGCGGTCAAAAGCATCGAAGGACCGCTGCTGATCTTGGCCGGGGCGGGCTCCGGGAAGACCCGGGTGATCACCCACCGTATCGCTTACATGCTCGGCAAGGGTATTCCCCAGTCCGCCATTCTGGCCGTTACCTTCACCAACAAAGCAGCCCGGGAAATGGCACACCGGGTACGGGAGCTCTGCGTCCAGAAGCTGCAGAACATGACGGTCTCTACCTTTCACGCCTTCGGCGTGCAGGTGCTGCGGGAGCACGGTCATCATCTGGACTATCGCCGGAACTTCACCATCTACGATGAAACCGACAAACAGTCCCTGATCAAGGAGAGTGCCCGGGATCTGGGTCTGTTGCGGCGCAGCCACGACGGTTTTGACGCCTACCGCATCGCCTCGCTGTTTTCCCGCCTGAAGAGTAACAGCGCAGATTGGCAGGAGGAGACGGTTCACCTCCAGCCCCTGTTCCGGGAGTACCAGAGTCGACTAAAATTGTTCAACGCCGTGGATTTCGACGATCTGATCCGTTTGCCGATCCGGCTCCTGGAGGACTACCCCGAGGTCCGTTCGGCCCTGCACCAGCGGTTCCGCTATTTCATGGTCGACGAGTTCCAGGACACTTCCCTGCAGCAGTACCGTCTGATCAGATTGCTGGCCGCGGAATCGGGTAATCTCTGCGTGGTCGGTGACGACGATCAGTCGATCTACTCCTGGCGAGGCGCCCACTTCGAAAACATCCTCCAATTCGAGAGGGACTTCCCCACCTACCGGGAGGTTAAGCTCGAGCAGAACTACAGGTCTACCCGGAAAATTCTGGTAGCGGCCAACCGGGTGATCCTTCACAACAAGAACCGCAAAGGCAAGAGCCTGTGGTCAGGACTGGCCGAAGGGGAGTCGGTAGTGCTCGTGTTTCCGGAAAACGAACAGAGGGAGGGGGAGTTCATCGCCGAACGCATCCGCAGTCTGGCCCTGAAGAAGCGCATCCCGCTGAATCAGTTCGGTGTGCTGGTACGCACCAACTCTCAGACACGGGCTGTTGAAGAGGCCTTCGTTCGCCAAAACCTCCTCTATCAGGTTTCCGGCGGGATGAGCTTCTTTCAGCGCAAGGAGGTCAAGGATATCCTGGCCTACCTGAGGGTGATGGCCAATCCCGATGACGACATGAACCTGCTTCGGATCATCAACACCCCCCGACGGGGAATCGGCAAAAAAACAGTGGAGGCGATCGTGGCCACGGCCCGGGATCGCGGCTGTTCCCTGTACTCGGCCCTCAATGCGCTGCACGCATCCGCAGCATCCGGCGCAGAGATCGCCGCTTTGCCCGATAAAGCTCCGGAGTTGCTGGGAGAGTTCCACGAATTGATCGAGAACTTCCGATCCCGGTTTCTCAAAACCGGCCAGCTGACCTCCTCCCTCGGGCAGCTGGTTGAGGAGCTGGATTACTGGAGCTATCTGGTACAGGAGCATTCCCGGCCGGAGGTGGCCCGCTGGAAGTACGGGAATATCGAAGGGCTGATGGATTCGGTCTCCGGCTACGAGGAGGATCCGGACAACCTCGATCCGAATCTCTACGAGTACCTCAACCGGGCGACCCTGGTATCCAGAGACACCCTGGAGGACTTCGACGGGCGCGAACGGGTGAATCTGATGACCATCCATGCGGCCAAGGGTCTGGAGTTCGATACCGTATTTCTGGCCGGCTTGGAGAGGGGCTTGATCCCCCACGCCCGTTCCGTGGAAGAGGGGGCGCACAACCTCGAGGAGGAGCGCCGCCTGTTCTACGTGGCGATCACCCGGGCCAAACAGCGCCTTTTCTTGAGCTCCTGCAGAAGCCGCCGTCGACGCGGACGGCCGGAGGAGGCGGAACCTTCCCCCTTCCTGGAGGAGCTTCCCCCCGAGCTGATCGAGCAGCACCGGGAGGACGAGGAGTTGAGCGACACCGAGGCGATCAGGCTGTTCGCGGAGATGAAGAGCCGGCTGGGCGGAGCCGGTGGGTCAGATTGAAATGGTGGGGGAGTGGGTATGTGGTGGAGAGAGTTGGTGGTGTAGTGAGTTTGTGGGTCAGATTGACCCATCGGACAGAATGACTCACTTGATTTTTTAGGAGTGCGAAACCCTCAGGTAAACGGTAAATTCTGAAGTAATACATCAAATTTTACCCGAATTCTGAGCCCCACCTGCCCAATGCCCGGATATCTGAAGATTCGGGGGCGGGTAGAATTAGCGCCAACCCTATCAATAAAACTGCTCCCCTCGTGTTCTTCAAGCTTCTACAGACCACGAATATCCCGGTAGAACCGCACGGTTTCGCCGTGCTTGCACTCGGGTACTTTTACGGTGATATTCGAGTCGCCGAAAAAGAAGGGCGATCCGCGTGAATCATCGCGTGGGCTCCGATCAAGAAATCCGGAAGGATACACCGCTGTGCTCCCCCTCGCTGCTGTCCACCTCTAAAACTGTGCCAGGGACGATTCCGAGTTTGTCCCGCACTGCTCTGGGAATGGTAATCTGGCCTTTTTCTGACACAATGGTTTTCATGCTTTAAATGTATGAGTTCCTACATAATTTATTAACTCACTTGCATCCGAGACGTATTGAACTACTTAGCCTGAATGTACCCTTCGGCTTTGAGGAGCTCCGCGGTAAGCACGCCGCCGCCGGCTGCTCCCCGCAGGGTGTTGTGGGACAGGCAGACGAAACGCCAGTCCAGGATCAGGTCTTCCCGCAGACGGCCTATGGTGATGCCCATGCCGCGTTCGAACTCCCTGTCCAGCCTGGTTTGGGGCCGGTTTTCCTCCTCGAAATACTTGAGGAAGGGCTGGGGGGCGCTGGGCAGCTTCAGCTCCTGAGGCTTTGGTTTGAAAGAGGACCACAACTCCAGGATCTGTTCCTTGGCGGGTTTCTTCCGAAAGGCCACGAATACCGCGGCCAGATGACCGTCACTGGCCGGGACGCGGATGCACTGGCTGGTGATAGCGGGCCCTTCGGCCACCGTAATTTCTCCATCCCTCAACTGGCCCCAGACTTTCAGAGGTTCCCTCTCGCTCTTCTCCTCCTCCCCGCCGATGTAGGGGATGACATTGTCCTCCATTTCGGGCCAGCTCTGGAAGGTCTTTCCAGCCCCGGAGATCGCCTGATAGGTGCAGACGAAGATCTTCTCCGGTCCAAAGCCATTCAGGGGATGGAGGGCGGGAACGTAGCTCTGGATCGAGCAGTTGGGCTTCACCGCGATGAAGCCGCGATTGGTCCCCAGACGTTTGCGCTGGTTGTCGATCACCCCCAGGTGTTCGGGATTGATCTCCGGTATAACCATGGGAACATCCGGTGTCCAGCGATGGGCGGAGTTGTTGGACACGACCGGAGTCTCGGTGCGGGCGTAGCGTTCCTCAAGCTCACGTATCTGATCCTTGGGCATGTCCACGGCGCAGAATATGAAATCCACCTCCTGACTGATCCGATCCGCCTCTGAGGCATCCACTACGTTCAGGGCTCCGATCCGTTTGGGTACCGGCGCGGACATGACCCAGCGGCCTTTGACAGCTTCGCTGAAAGGTTTTCCCGCCGAACGCGCACTGGCGGCCACGCTGACGAGCTCGAACCAGGGGTGATCGGCCAGCAACGTAACGAAACGTTGCCCCACCATGCCGGTGGCGCCCACTACACCGACCTTTAACTTACTTTCCATTATAAGTTCCCCCCTCGAAGGATATTGAAAATGCACTATAGGCTAGTCGGTAGAGGAAGGTCAAGTCTTTACGGTTATGGGTTAAGCGGGCAGGTACCGTTCTGGTACCTGCCCGCATTGCTAATTGCTGTTTAGCGGTTCACAGGCGACTGCCTTACTTCCGGTTATTCACCACCGCCTGGGCTGCGGCCAGGCGGGCGATGGGTACGCGGTAGGGCGAACAGCTCACGTAGTTCATCCCTACCCGGTAGCAGAAGTCGATCGAGCTGGGATCGCCGCCGTGCTCACCGCAAATGCCCACCTTGAGATTGGTGCGGGTCAGGCGGCCCTTCTGCACGCCCATCTCCACCAGTTGACCTACACCCTGCTGGTCGAGGGACTGGAAGGGATCCTTCTCCAGAATGCCCTTCTCCACGTACTCGGGCAGGAACACACCGGCGTCGTCGCGGGAGTAACCGAAGGTCATCTGAGTCAGGTCATTGGTGCCGAAGCTGAAGAACTCCGCTACCTTGGCAACCTGATCGGCGGTCAGAGCGGCCCGTGGGATCTCGATCATGGTGCCGATCTTGTAATCCAGCTTGACCTTCTTCTTGGCCATGACCTCTTGCACGATGCGTTTTGCGCTCTGGTGAAGCATGTCCAGCTCGACGTCAACGCCGATCAGGGGGATCATGATCTCCGGGAGCACCTTGACTCCGTTTTTAGCCACTTCGCAGGCGGCTTCGGCAATGGCCTGGACCTGCATGTCGTAGATCTCGGGATAGGTCACACCAAGGCGACAGCCCCGGTGGCCGAGCATGGGATTGAGCTCGTGGAGCGAGTCGATCTTGGCCTGCAGCTTCTTCACGGATACACCGATCTTGTCGGCCAAAGCTTTTGTGTCCTCTTTGGTCTTGGGAACGAACTCGTGCAGGGGCGGATCGAGCAGCCGAACCGTTACGGGCAGTCCGTCCATGGCCTTGAAGATGCCCTTGAAATCTCCCTTCTGGAGGGGCAGGAGCTTTTTCAGCGCCTTCTTGCGGGCGTCGAGGTCTTCAGCCACAATCATCTCCTGGAAGATCTCCAGCCGACCCTCATCGAAGAACATGTGCTCGGTTCGAGTCAAACCGATGCCCTCGGCTCCGAAGTCCCTGGCCACCTTGGCATCCCGGGGCAGATCGGCGTTGGTCCGCACTCGGAAGCCCTTCTCCTTGATGTCGGAGCGCACTGCAGCCAGACGGATCTGGTCGGCCCAGGAGAGGAAGACGGCCAGCTCACCGCTGACCTTGGCCTGGACCAGCTTCACCTCCCCTTCGAAAACCTCACCGCTGGAACCGTCGATGGTCAGCCACTCCCCCTCCTTGTACCTCCTGCCGTCGATCGTAGCCGTGTTGCCGGAGATGGCCACAGCCTTGCAGCCGGCCACACAGGGGGTGCCCATGCCGCGGGCCACTACCGCCGCGTGGGAGGTCATGCCCCCGGTGGAGGTCAGGATGCCCTGGGAAACGTGCATGCCGCCGATGTCGTCCGGAGAGGTTTCCCTGCGCACCAGCAGCACCTTCTTGCCGGCCTTGACCCATTCCTCCGCCTCGTCGGCGGTGAAAACGATCTGGCCGCTGGCCGCCCCGGGGGAGGCGTTCAGGCCTTTTGCCAAGGCTTTAATTCCCTTGCGGAGCTTGGGATCGATCATCGGATGCAGCAGCTGATCGAGCTGATCGGGGGACACCCGCATTACCGCCTGCTCCTTCGTGATCAATTTCTCCTTCACCATATCCACGGCCATCTTCACAGCGGCCAGCCCGGTCCGCTTGCCGTTGCGGGTCTGCAGGATGTACAGCGTTTTCTGCTGAATGGTGAACTCCAGGTCCTGCATGTCCTTGTAGTGCTTCTCCAGGAGCAACCGTACGTTGTCCAGCTGCTTGTAGATCTTAGGATTCCGCCTGGCCAGGAGCTTGAGGCTCAGTGGGGTGCGAATACCGGCCACCACGTCCTCACCCTGGGCGTTCATCAGATACTCACCGTAGTACTCGTTCGCTCCGGTGGAGGGATCCCGGGTGAAGCACACGCCCGTACCGGAGTCGTCCCCAAGGTTCCCGAAGACCATTGTCTGTACGTTCACGGCGGTGCCGAGCAGTCCCTTGATCTCATTGATCTGGCGGTACTTGATGGCACGGGGATTGTTCCAGGAGCCGAATACGGCGTCGATCGAAGCCCACAGCTGTTTGATCGGTTCCTGGGGAAAGTCTTCTTTTGTATGCTTCTTGAAGATCCCCTTGTAGCGTTTGACTACTTCCTTCAGATCATCGGCATCCAGATCGAGGTCCTCCTCCACGCCCTTCTTCTTCTTCACCGCCTCCAAAGCCTCCTCGAAGGCGTGATGGGGAACCTCTCGGACCACGTCGCCGAACATCTGGATGAAGCGGCGATAGGCGTCCCAGGCGAAACGCTCGTTGCCCGAAAGGGCGGCCAGCCCCTCCACCGCCCTGTCGTTCAGCCCCAGGTTGAGAACCGTGTCCATCATCCCGGGCATGGAGACTGCGGCTCCGGATCGCACCGACACCAGCAGCGGATCCTTGGGATCACCGAGTTTTTTCCCCATCAGGGTTTCGAGTTTTTTCAGGTTGTCCTGGACCTGCTTGTCCAGACCGGCCGGATACTTTTTATTGTTCTTGTAGAACAGGTCACAGACATCCGCGGAAATTGTGAAACCGGGAGGCACGGGGATGCCCAGATTGGTCATCTCAGCCAGGTTGGCACCTTTTCCGCCGAGCCGATTCTTCATTGCGGCTTCACCCTCCGCTTTGCCTGCACCGAAAAAATAGACGTATTTCGTCGCTTTAGCCATGAAAACCCACCTTATAAGATTTTGTTTTTCTTGGAAGAACGTGTTCAAATCTAATGAAAACAGGGGACTCTGTCAATTCTATTCACGGAATGAGGGGCAACGACGGTTTCCAGCCGGAGCTGATAAATTTAAAAGAGGCATCCCGCCCCGTGAAGCAGGATACCTCATGGATGTTCTCTTCAAAGTGCCGCCATTGTATGACGGCGTACTTTGTCAGCTAGGGCAGATAGGAACGAAGGGAATGGCTGCGGGAGGGATGCTGCAATCGCTTCAGCGCCTTCTTTTCGATTTGGCGGATCCGCTCCTTCGTGAGTTTGTAGCGATTGCCGATCTCCTTGAGGGACATGGGCCGTTTGCCGTTCAATCCGAAGCGGTACTGGATGATGTCAGCCTCTTTTCTGCTGAGCGTATTCAGCACCGTATTGATGTCCTCCCGAAGCGAGCGGTCGATCACCGACTCCTCCGGCGCCTTCTGACCCTTGTCCTCTACGAAGTCGCTCAATATGGAGGAATCCTTCTCATCGTAGATCGGCGTATCCAAAGAGACCATGTCACGGGAGATATTTATCAGATCCGCTACGTGATCCTCCTTCATATCCAGAGCTTTGGCGATCTCGTGAATCTCCGGATCGCCGTTGGATCCCGACTGTAGTTCCTTCCGCATCTTCTCGATCTGTACCAGCTCATTGGCCCGGTTGAGGGGCAAACGAATCATCCGGGATTTTTCGCAGATTGCCTTCAAGATGGCCTGTCGGATCCACCAAACAGCATAGGAGATGAAGTGGTAGCCCTTTGAAACATCGAAGCGCTCGATCGCGTTCATCAGTCCGATGTTTCCTTCACTAATCAGATCGGCCAGAGGCAATCCCTGATTCTGATACTTCTTGGCCACATTCACGACGAAGCGTAAATTCGCCTGTATCAGCTTGTTCTTTGCTAGCGAATCCCCCTGTGCAGCGCTTCCGGCGTAGTTCTGTTCCTCTTCCCGTGTCAACAGGGGAACCTTGTTGATCTCTTTGAGGTAAATAGAAAGAATATTTTCATCGCTGTGGCGCGTATCTCTCTGGGGCTGTATCAATTTAGTTGCTGTGGACATTTTCTCCTCCAAACATTTACCTAGTAATATGCAATATATATGCCAAATGCGGAAGAATATAGGGTATAATTACATACTGGGTAGGGAATTATAATAAGAGAAAACGAACTTCCACACCTTGAGACGGCACTGGGTCAAAATGCCTCAACTATGCGGGAATGCTTCAAAGCTGTATCAAAATAACCCAATCGCGAACTCATCCTCCCCTGGATTGCGCCCGCAACAGCAGCAGTATTGCAATCCGCTTCCGCAGGGACAGGAATCCCCGGGCTTGATCTTTCTCCCCTCGCTGAAGTTCACCCGCACCACCGGATCTCTCAAGCGACTGAAATAGAACAGTGGGAAATCGATCTTCGTGTTCTGAAAGATCTCGTATTTTTCCTCCGCCGTTCGCCCCTCCAACTCCCCTGAATCCTGCAGCTGTCTCCACGCATCCCGGATGATGTCGGCTATCATGGATCGTTCGCTGCGATCCGAAAGGGTTCGCTTCTTGAAACCCCTGAGATAGCGCGTCAGCTGGATCGAATAAAAAGCCTGCCAGTCATCCTGGACCGCGCAATCCTGTCTGGCCATACCGTACTCGTTACAGAACCTATCCAGCAGAGCCCGGGTGTGTTTTCTCTTCTTCATCTTGTGGGAGGTCACCCAGCTGCGGATCGCCGAGTTGCTGTATCCCACTCGACGCAGGGCGATGCCTAGGTAGTACAGCGCCCTTGTCAGATCGTCGGATCGACTCACCGGGCAGTTCTGCACCGCCCTGGAGAGAAACAGAATCGCACCGGCCGGATCGTGTCCGGACAAGCTGCGAATCCCCCGATGAAAATCAGCGGTCCATCGATCCATGCATAGAAAATACCACCCCCGGAGCAACAAAGGCAACTATTCTCGGCAAAGAAAAATGTGGACGAGTTTTGTTGACGATTCCGGGCTCAATTCTGTATATTCAGTTCAAAATAAACACCTATAATACTTTTTATCTTAACCTAAAACTACAGAGAATCAGGAGGAAGCGGAAGATGAAGATCAAACCTCTAGGTGATCGTGTGCTCGTAAAAATGGTCGAAGGGGAATCCAAGACCGCGGGCGGGATCTACATTCCTCAGACCGCTCAGGAAAAGACCCAAGAGGGTGTGGTGCTGGCAGTCGGAGATGACGAATCGATCAAGGTGAAGGCAAAGGACCGGGTACTTTACGACAAGTACGCGGGTTCCACCATCAAGGTCGATGGAGAAGAGCAGCTGATCGTAAAGATGTCGGATATCCTGGCTGTTATCGAGTAGATCCTGTTTCTAACGATTATGAAAATGGAAGCCCCTCCGAGGCGAGGGGCTTCTATTTTGTTCGCAGGGAAACCAGGAAATCCTCGAATGCCTGTAGTACCCCCTGGTTCGATGAAATCGCTGTCCGTGTTTTGGGTAAGGAATCCAGAAAATAGCGACCGTAGGATTTACGAACGATCCTGGGATCCAGGATGAGCACCGCTCCGTAATCATCCTGGCGACGCATCAGCCTGCCGAAACCCTGACGCAGACGGATGATTGCATCCGGCAGAGCCAACTCCCAAAATGGGTTGGCAAGAGCTTCTGCTCTGGCCTCCATAATGGGATCCGTGGGAACCCGGAAGGGCAGACGGGTCAGGATCACTACTTCCAATGCCTTTCCGGGCGCATCGATTCCCTCCCAGAAGGAATCCGTGGCAAATAGGACGCTATCCGTGGTTTCCCGGAAGCGGTCCAGCAGGCGGCTGCGCTCCTCCTGCCCTTGACGCATCAGCGGCAGTCCCGCCTCCGCCAGAGCCGGTTGAATCCCGGCGAAGGTGGAGTCCAGCAGTGCGTAGGAGGTAAAGAGCACCAGGGCTCGGCCCTCGGAGATGAGCAGGGCTTCCCGGATGAACTGCGTCAGAAATCCGGGAAACTCCTCAGCCTCCGGTTCCGGAGCTTCTTTGGGAACGCCGAGAAACACCCGTTGTTCGTAGTCGAAGGGGGAAGGGAACACCGCTTCGTAAGTGGATCTGTCTGCAAGGGAAGATAAACCGAGCCGATTCTTCCAATAGTCGAAACGTCGATCCACGGTGAGCGTAGCCGAGGTGAACACAACTGTTGGATACGGCTTGTACACGGCCTCTCGCATGAGTGAGGAAACGTCCAGCGGCGTGATCACAAACCGTACATAGGATTCACCCCGAGAGCTTTTGCGGGATTCCAGCCAGTAAATCTCCTCCCGGTTTTCGCCGTAGCGCAAAAACTGCTGGCAGACATCAGCCACTCTGCCGAGGCGCCGCATCTGCAGCTTGCTCTCGAACACCAGGTAACTGTCCTGCTCATCCTCCGGACATCCCTCGATCACCCGGGAAAAACGGGCCTGCAGATCCGTGATGGTAACCGCCAGATCGGTCAACGGCTCCAGAAGCAGGTCAGACAAGCGGGGATCGGGATCACTCGCTCTCAGACGGAAAGTGCTCTGCTGACCGATCAGCTGTGCGGCGCTCGCCTCGAGCAGAGCGGTTTTGTCCGACAGCGCTCCCAACAACCTGCGCAGCTCAGGAATTTCCTCCCGCCTGCCGAACACTTTCTCTAAAGCGAACAATAACCCGCTTCTTCGTCCTTTCTTCTCCCGGTACAACCTGCCCGCGTATTTCAGGATCTGGCCGCGGGTAAAGGACTCGGAGAAGTAGGAGGTGGCGTTCTTCTCCACGTTATGGGCTTCATCAAATATGATTCGCTGAAACGGGGGCAGCACCGCCGCGGAATCGAAGCCCATTCCGGAAAGACGCAGAGCCAGATCCGAAAACAGGAGATGGTGATTGGCAACCAATACCCGGCAGGCGGCGGCTTCTCTACGGGCTTTGAGAACGAAGCACCCCTCCCGGCTGGAGCAGCGCAAACCGTGACAGGTGTCCGCCTCCGAACAGACCCGTGCCCACAGCTCATCGCTGGGATAGAAGGGAAGTTCGCTGCGACTACCAGTACGGGTAGTCGCGGACCAGCTGTGGATGGCCTTCAGCTCCTCGTCCTCCTCCTCGAAAAGGCTGCCCTCCTCCAGGGCTTCCCGTACCCGGGTCAAGCAGAGATAGTTACCCCTGCCCTTTACCAGCATGTAGCCCGGATCACGACCGATGATCCGGCTGACCAGGGGGATATCCCTGTCCACCAGCTGCTGCTGCAGGTTGATGGTTGCCGTGGACACGACCACCCGCTCCTCGTTTGATAGAACCCATTGAAAGGCGGGAATCAGATAGGCCAAGGACTTACCGACCCCGGTTCCGGCCTCGGCTATGCTCAAGCTGTCCGAATTGAAGGCCTCGCAGACGAACCTCAGCATCTGCACCTGAGCGTCCCTCGCCTCGTATCCCGGATAGATCCTGCTCAAAGCACCCGAGGGTGCGAGGTGCCCAGCCAGCTGCTCGCTGTCCAGCTTGGACAGCTCTTTGACCGTGACGGGCTCGGCTACGACATATATACGTTCGACCGCGTTATCGACGATGTAGAAACCGATTCCCTCGCTACCAAGTCGGGAGGCAATCTGGAAATCCGCTTCGCTGGGCTCTAGAACACCCGAGGGGTGGTTGTGAATCACCACATCCCCCCCTTCCAGATAGGGTTTGAGAGCCGGGACCGCCCGGGTGGTTCCCCGGGCACCGATGGTGATCGCCGTCACGCAGCGCTGGCCGTCCAGACGGCCGGCCACCAGAACCTCGTTGCCGAAGGCTTCTTCGATCGCCCCCCGCAGCTGTCGAGCCGCCTCGGGGGTGAAGCGATTGACTATTTGCATCGGCATTTTCAGGGGCGAACCAGGCGGGAGAGGATGCCTTGCAGCAGAACCGAGAGCCTGGGTACGGCCTGGGCGGCGGTCTCAAGCACCTCTTTATGGCTCAGGGGCTTGTCGAGGATTCCGGCGGCCATGTTTGTCACCATGGACAGGCCCAGTACCTCCATCCCCAGGTACCGGGCGGCTATCACATCGGGCACCGTGGACATGCCCACCAGATCGGCCCCCAACACCTCCGCCATCCTCACTTCCGCAGGAGTCTCATAAGTGGGACCGGCAAAGGCCGCATAAACGCCTTCCTGCAGCCTCCCGCCTGCCTCCAGTGCCGCGACCACCTCCCGGGCCATTTCCCGCAGCTTTCTGGAGTAACTTTCCGTCATATCGGGAAAGCGGGGCCCGAATCCTGCAGGGTTGGGACCCCGGAGGGGATTCACTCCGATGAGATTGATATGGTCCTTGATCAACACCAGCTCTCCTACAGAGTAACCGCGGTTGATCCCGCCGGCTGCATTGGTGACGATGAGGGTGCGCACCCCAAGGGCATGTAGCAAAAAAACGGGGAGCACGATGTCGTCCATGCTCCATCCCTCGTAATGGTGAAAACGGCCGGCCACCACCGCCACCGACGGGCCCAGACGCAGGAAGCCCGCGTGGCCTTCCACCGTGGGGACTGGAAATCCCCCGATCTCCTGGTAGGGGATGTCCGTTCCCTCCACCGACTCCACAAAGGATCCAAAACCGGAGCCCAGGACCAGACCCACCGGCGGATTCCGGTCGCTTTTTGAACGGATCGACAGGACCGCCTCCTCCAGCCGTTTCGGGAAATCCTCTTCCATGGATCAAACCTCCGTCGCTTATCTCAAAGTATTGTACAGTTCCACGGGATCCCGGTAGAAGCCCACCCGCAGCGCTCTGCTCAGCTTCTGGGTGAGCGTCCAATTCCAGGTGGGGTCCAAACCGGTCTGTGCCGCCATGCGCACGATACGATCGTTCGCTTCCCGGACTGCCCTGCCTCCATCGGCCAGCAGATGCTGAAGCGCCGCCCCGTAGGCCCGGTCGGGAAGATTTCGAGCCTTGTCGAACTCCTGAGGTTTCTTGCGCAGCCTCTGCAGAAGATCCTGCGGATCCATCACCGGAAGTTTGCCCAGCCGCAGGGCTTTGAGGGAAAACAGTTGCAAACCCTCTTCCAATACCGCCACCGCGATCTCCCGGCCTTCCACGTAGGACAGGAAATTGCTCAGGGTCGAATGACACAGGGCTATCGGCAGGGCCAGCAGATTCCAGATGTGCAGGGCATTACGGTAGGGAGACAGCTCATCCACCGACAGGACACCGATGCCTCGAGGCCGCAGGCAGCCGACGAACTCGCCGAGCTCGGAAGCGGCTTCCAGGATCAGCCAGGGTTGGGGGGAGGAAACTTCGACAAAGCCCGGATCCCACTCCACGGCTTCCAACAGGCTCAAGCCCTGAACCACGTCGCTTTCCGGAGCAATACAGCGATCCCGAAGCTCGGGCTCGATATTGAGAACAAGCAGCCTCGTATTCTTGCCCCCGATCCCCTTCCCCGCCCCGCCTGGCTTCAGGCTGGTCAGGCTGGAGGCATGAGCGGCAACCACACCCAGCTCCCCCACCCTGACAATCGAAGAAGAGCTCAAGCCAAACGATGCGGTTCGCACCCATCCCCAAGGCAGATTCAGGCGAATCTCCTTTCGGCGCTTTAGCACCCTGAGCCGACCATCCACCCCGATATCGGGATTCCAGATGACTTCGTGTTTTTCGGCAGCCAGCACACCGGCCAGCACGGCGGCTACCGGGGCATCTCCGATAATGCGCAGCTTCATTTTGGCATCGTAGTGTAGCCAACATCTTGTTGAATTTCAATAAATCCATCAGAATGGCAGGCGCAATGGATATCGAGTTCATCAAGCTCCAGGCCTGCGGGAATGACTACATCGTCGTGGACACCTTCAAAAATACGATACTCAATCTAAACGCGCTCCCCGATTTGGCGGCGCAGATTACCAGCCGGCGTTTCGGCGTGGGCGCGGTGGGCCTGCTGTTCATCGCCCAAGGCCGGGAGGAGAAGCTTCGTATGCTTCTCTACGATCCTTACGGCGAGGAAGTTCTCAGCGACGGGTTGGCCCTCCGCTGTCTGGCCCGCTATGCCTTTGATTCCGGATTGGTCAACACCGAGACCTTCCGGGTACACAGCGGAAATCGTATCGTAGCGGTGGAAGTGCTCGATTCACAGAACATCCTTTTAGAAGGTGATTCACCCCGTCACTGGCAGCAGGACCAGATCTTGAGTGAACGGATTGGGGAAACCTTTCGCCGCCCGATCAAACTGGGTTCGATGGAAATAAACTACACGCCTGTGTTTGTCGACGTGCCCCACGCCGTGATTTTTGCCCGGGACTACGGACTCGACTATCCGAATTTGGTCCAGGAGCTGGAGGATAGCGCCGGCTTTGACGAGGGCACGATGATCTCGATGGTCCGAGTGATCAGCAGGGAAGCCCTGAGTCTACGTACCTGGCAGGTAGGCTTGGGAGAGATCCTATCCTGCGAATCCGCCGCCTATGCGGCGGTGACCGCGGCGGTGCTCGACGGTCTGGCCGACAGGGCGGTGCGGGTACATCTGGAGGGAGGCAATCTGCTGGTGGAATGGTCGGAGGAGGACAACCGCTTCTTCGCCTCCGGACCGGTGGAATACGTGTTCATGGGTACCTACTACTACGAGGAGGTGGAGGAGGATGAAGATTGATGCATCCCGGCGCCTGAGAGGCATCGGCAGCTACGCATTCGCCGAGGTGGACAAAAAGGTGGATGAGCTGAAAGCCAAAGGTATCACTCCGATCGATTTTGGCGTGGGCGATCCCACCGCCCCTACGCCTCAACTAATCCGGCAGGCTGCAGCCACGGGATTGGAGCTGAGAAAATCCAGCGGCTATCCCAGCTACATCGGGGACCTGCAGTTCAGGGAGACGGTCTCCAGCTGGGTCGAGCGGCGATACGGCCTAAAGGTCGATGCGCAGACGGAGGTTTCCTCTACGATCGGCTCGAAGGAGGCGGTATTCAACTTCCACGAAGGGATCGTCGATCCCGGCGACATAGTGCTGTGCCCCTCACCGGGATACCCCCCCTACACCCGCGGCACCCTGTTCGCCGAAGGAGTGCCGTACCAGGTGCCGATCCGCAGTACCAACGGATTCTTGGTCGATTTTTCCGAAATTCCCGAGGAGGTGGCCCGTAAGGCGAAACTGCTGTGGCTCAACTATCCCAACTCCCCTTCGGGAGCCACGGCGGACGAAATTTTCTACCGGGAAGCCGTGGAGTTCGCCCGCAAGTATGACATCGTCATCGCCTCCGATGAAGCCTACTCGGAAATCTACTTCGAAGAACCCCCGATTTCCATTCTAAATATAGCCAGGGAGGGGGTGCTGGTTTTCAACTCCCTCTCGAAGCGCTCAGCCATGACCGGCTACCGCATCGGCTGGGTCATGGGAGATGCGGATCTGGTGGCCATCTTCCGCAAGGTTAAGACGAACATCGATTCCGGGACGCCCACTTTCATCCAGGATGCCGCTGCGGCGGCGCTGGAGGATGAGGAGCATGTGGAGGGATTCCGGAGGGAGTACCGACAGAAGAGGGACATCCTCTGTTCCGCCCTGATCGCTGCGGGACTGGAGGATTGTACCCCTGCCGCCACGCTCTACATCTGGCAGCGGGTTCCCGCTGGCATGAGCTCCCTCGATTTCGCCACCCTGCTGCTGGGCGAGCGAACAGCCATCGTCACCACTCCGGGAAATTGGATCTCCGAGCCTACGGCGGATGGCGAGAATGTCGGAGAAGGCTACGTGCGCTTCGCCCTGGTGCCGTCTCTCGAAGACACCCATCTGGCGGCGGAGCGCATATCCGCCCTGAAGCTCGCTTGAACACGGCTATGGACAAGTTCTTCGACAGGCTCGGCGATCTGCTTGAATCCCTCCTCGATCTCGGTCGCGGAGGACAGTCCTCCGGCTCCTACGATCCGAGGGATCCGGACATGCGGGAAGCCATCGAAGAGCTGGACGAGTATCTCAAATCCGGAGGATTTGATGCAGGAGAATTCGCGTCCGCGGGAGCTGAGAATCGTTCCCGGAGCCGGCGTGCTACCGAGGAGGAACAACGTTTCACTGCGGCGGGAGCTGCGGATGAGAATCTACGAAGAGACTATGCCACCCTGGAAGTTTCATTCGCCGCTCCTTTTACCGAGGTGCGAAAATCGTACAAACGGCTGCTGCACAAATACCATCCGGATCGCTTCAGCGGTGACGGGGAAAAACAGGCTCTGGCCAACGAGGTGACCCAGCGTTTGAACGAAGCCTTCGCTCGCATAGAGAAGCGATACAGAAAACGATCGAGATGAGCCCGGCATAGGGATGCCAAAATAGAATACATGTGATATAATAAAAAAAAGAATGATTGTACCAGCCCTGATCGCCACAGCTCTTTCCCTGGGCCTCGCTCTCCTGCTGATTCCCACCATCCGACGCATGGCCCACCGATTCAAGTGGTACGATCTTCCCAACAATCGCAAGATCCATACAGGTTTGATCCCCCGGCTCGGCGGTCCCGGAATGTACCTGTCCTTCGTAGCCGCGGCCCTCCTGGCCCCGCTTCTGGTCACGCTGGTAACCGGCGGCTCACTTCGGCCTCGCTACAACTTGGGCATTGTTCCTTTTCTCCTCGGTATTACCCTGATCCATACCATAGGCCTGATCGACGATTTTCACAATCTCAAGGCCCTGTTGAAGTTTTTCATCCAAATTCTGGCCGCCGCCATCATCACCTCCGGCGGTTTTCTCATTCGCTCCCTCACCCTGCCCTATCTGGGCACCGTCCCTCTTGGGCTGCTGGCCTATCCTATTACCGTGTTGTGGATTGTGGGAATCAGCAATGCCATCAACCTGATCGACGGGACGGACGGTTTGGCCGGCGGGATCAGCGGCTTTGCCGCCCTATCCATGGGAATCATCTCCCTGCTGCAGGGAGCCGTACTCACATCGGTGCTCTGTTTCGCCCTGTTCGGAGCCATCGCCGGATTTCTGGTATTCAACTATCCTCCGGCAAAGATCTTCATGGGAGATTCGGGCAGCCTGTTCCTGGGCGCTTGTTTGGCCAGTATCCCGCTTGCCGGAGGCATCTCCAAAATCTCCGCCTTCGGCACCCTCCTGGTCCCGGTGACCCTGCTTACCATTCCAATTCTGGACATGATCACGTCGGTGATACGGCGACTGCGCAATAAGATGCCGATCATTCA
Source organism: Spirochaetaceae bacterium (assembly GCA_020353535.1). GTDB lineage: Bacteria > Spirochaetota > Spirochaetia > SZUA-6 > DRHE01 > JAFGQJ01. The sequence continues at coordinate 3,973,760 of CP070696.1, forward strand.
TCCTGACAAAGAGCACATTCACCACAAGCTCCTCGACATGGGTCTGAACCCGTGGCAGATCCTCTGGGTACTCTATGGATTCAGCATATACCTGAGTGTCGTAGCCATCACCTCGGTGATTCTGCCGGAGGAAGTCAACGTCTACCTGATTCTGGTGGTGTGGGCAGGCAGTCTGTTGGGATACGGACTGCTTTACTTCATGAACACGAGGAAACGATCCGTCAATTCCGTAGAGGCGGAAGATGAGGATCAAAGCCCATCAGCCCGGGGCTTTCCGAAAAGCGGGTAGCTGCAACCTGGCTTGAGATCCGATCCCCTCGACGATACCCGTCAAACGTTCGGCACTTTCCCTCAAGCGTTGAAAGGCACGAACGATGCTGTCCGTATTGTTCAAGCTTTCAAGGCTCAAATTCATAATAGAATCGATGGAGTTGTTCACCCGGTCCACGCTGCCGGCGGCGCTCTCCGCTTTCCGAACCACATCTCCTGTGGTTTCGGCGATGTTAAGGATGCCCCGCTGAATCGAACCGATGGCCAGATTGTTTTCATTGCTGCGACTGGAGATCCGTCCGACGGTCTCACGAATCGACTGTACCAATTCTGAAATTTCGGCGGCTGCCCGAGCACTGCGATCAGCCAACTTCTGCACCTCCATGGCCACCACGCTGAATCCTCTGCCGAACTCTCCGGCTCGGGCCGCCTCGATCGAGGCGTTTAAGGCCAAGAGGTCCGTTTGATCGGCGATGTCACCGATCAGGGCTGTAATCTCCTCGATGCGGGTGGTCTTCTCCTCCAGGAGCTTGATGTCATCCGCGCCTTTGAAGATCGCCGCCGAAGAGCTCTGGATGTCGCTTCCGCTCTCCGTAGCAGCCTGATGGTTATTCCGGGCGTGGTCGCACACATTCTGTATGGCCGAGACGATTTCGCTGAATCCCGTGGTGGCGTCCTCCAATAGATCCGCCTGCCGGTTTTCCGATTCATACACAATGTTGGTGATCCCCTCCATCTCCACACAGGAGTGCAGAATGCCGATGGCATGGTCCTCTATCTGTGCCAATGCTGACTTCAAGACATCCAATTGACGCAGCTGACCCGCGATCTCTCCGAGCTCGTCGCTGCGGTTCTCCGGCAGAGAGGATTCACCCTGCGAGGCCCCCCGCCGGCTCGAGCGGCTGAAACTGATAAGGGCTTTGTAATCCCTGGCCAGATTGGGAAGGTAGAAGAAGAAGTAGAGAACGACCACGGCGGTTCCGGCCACGACCAGGGCGGCGAAGAAAACTATCAGCAGCGTGACCAATCGCCCCCGGAAGCGCTCAACCCGGAGGTTGTACTCTCCCAGATTATCGATAAAGTGAAATCCTGCAGTCATGAACTCCTGCAGAGCCGTGCGTCCCGCAGCACCGCTCTGCTCCAAGCGCGGCAACAGCGTCTGGCTGTCTTGGAGAAAGCGGCCGCGAATCTCCGCAAACCTGCGGGAAAAATCCTCAGGAAGATAGAAACTGCCCAGCATCTCCTGTTCGAGCAGCTTCCCGAACTCCCGGTACTGGAGTTGCAGCCTGGCCAGGTTCTCCGCCGACGGGGCTCCGAGCTGAGCCGTGGCGTATTGAATCAGTTCCCCGGCTCCGGCGCGCAGTTCTGCCACGGTCAGGTTCTGGGCGCTGGCGAGCTTGTCGACCGTAATTGTCACGACGAAGGTAAAGATCATCAGAATGAGTACCAGGATCAGGATACCGTATCCCCATACCACCCGACTCAATATGGATTTTTTCATAATCCGTACTCCTGTAGCTTTCGGTGCAGTGTCTTTCTCCCGATCCCGAGCACCTCGGCAGCTTTGCTCTTGTTGCCGTTCTGCTGGATCAATGTCGCTCGGATAGCCTCCCGCTCGATGTCCGCCAGGCTCGAACCCGTACTGATCCTCAAGTACTCCTGATCGGATTCGTCGTGGATGTGGGGCGGAAGGTCCTCTGCGGTAATGATGTTGGATTTGCTCATCACTACCGCACTCTCGATACAGTTGCGCAGCTCCCGCACATTTCCGGGCCAGGGGTAGTTGTACAGGATCATGCGGGCCTTGGGCTCGATGGCTTCGATACCCTTCCTATTCTCCTCGGAGAACTCCTTGACAAAGGCGGCCATGAGCAGGGGAATGTCCTCCTTGCGTTCCCGCAGGGGCGGAATGTGGATATTCACGACGTTGAGACGGTAGTACAGGTCCTCCCGGAACTCCCCCTGCTCGATGGCAGATTTGAGCTCCCGGTTGGTGGCGGCGATGATCCGTACATCCACCTCTATGGTCTCTTCCCCGCCTACCCGCTCGAAAGTTTTGTCCTCCAAGACCCGCAGCAGTTTTATCTGTACGTTCTGGCTGATCTCCCCGATTTCATCCAGAAAGACGGTCCCCAGGTGGGCGAGCTCGAAACGCCCTCGTTTGCGGGCCACCGCTCCGGTGAAGGACCCCCGTTCATGGCCGAAAAGCTCGCTCTCCAGCAATGTTTCGGTAAGAGCGGCGCAATGTACCTTGATCAGCGGCTTTTCTCTTCGCGCCGAGTTGTAATGGAGGGCATCGGCGATCATTTCCTTTCCAACCCCGCTTTCACCGGTTATCAAAACCGAGGCGCGGCTTGGGGCCACCTGCTGAACGACCTCGAAGATCTTCTTCATAGACTCGCTCTTGCCGATGATGTTGGAAAACTGATGCCTTTTCTGCAGCTCCTCCTGCAGAGCCCGATGCTGAAGCATCAGCTCCCTTGCCGACAGAGCCCGCTGCACCAGCAGGGAGAGGCGATCCATGTTCACGGGTTTGGTGAGGTAGTCGTAGGCTCCGTTCTTCATAGCCTGGACCGCATTCTCGATCGTTCCATGACCGGTGAGGATGATCACCGGCAGGTTTGGAGACATGCCGGTGGCTTTCTGCAACACCTCCTCCCCGGAGAGATTGGGCATCTTCAAATCCGTGATCACCAGATCGATACCCCCCCCGTCCAGTTTTTGCACCGCCTCCTTGCCGTCGCAGGCAAGAAGAACCTTGTATCCGTCCATCTCCAGCACCTTGCCCAGACCTTCCCGGATGTTCTTTTCATCATCGACGACCAGAATGTTATAGTTCATGGCGCTCCCTCGCTGTAACTGATCAGCCGCTTCTCCTTCTGCGGGATAGGGAAGCTCAGGGTGATTGTGGTACCCTCTCCCACCTTGGAATTGACCTCGATATCTCCCAGGTGCTCTTTGACGATCTTGTATACCAACGTGAGACCCAGACCGGAGCCGAAGTCCTTGGTTGTGAAGTAGGGTTCGAAGATCTTGTCCATATTCTCTTCAGGGATTCCCACCCCGGTATCACCGATCTGCAGGTGCAGCTCATTGCCCCTCTGCATCGTGCGCACGCGCAGCTGCCCCCCCTCCGGCATGGCGGAGATCGCGTTTTTGAGCAGGTTAAGCACCGCCTGTTTCATGTAGCGTTCGTCCATGAGGATCTGCGGGCTCGACTTCGTTAGTTCGCTCTCCAGGGTGATTCCCGCCTCGGCGAGCTCGGGCTTCATGAACTCCAGAAGCTCCTGTATCACCCGGTTCAGGTCATCATAACTCAGTTCGGCATTCATCGGCCGGACGGTGAACAGAAAATCCATGACGATGCGATTGAGACGGTCCACCTCCTCTTTGATGATGTGAAGATTTTCCATCACCTTGCGCGTCTCGATCTGCTTTTTACCGTTCATCTCCTTCTTCATCAGCTCGAGATGGATGCCGATGGATCCCAGCGGATTTTTTATCTCGTGGGCGACGCCGGCTGTCAGGGTGGTGAGGGCGGCAAGACTCTCGGCCCGGCGCAGACGAGCCTCTCTGGCTCGCTTGTCCGTAACATCTTCTATATGGATTACGTTGCCGGTGATCCAACCCTGCCGTACAAGGGGCATGATGCTCAAGGAGAGGATGCGGCTGTAGCCGTTTCCCAGGGTGAACTCCCTGTCGAGCACTCGATCCAGGCCGCGGAGATTCTTTGTGAAGAACTCTCTGATCTCCTCATCGGCAATCGCCTCACCAAGGGGTTTCTCAATGAGCTCTTCGCTGGTGAAAGGAAGCATGCGCTCGGCGGATTTGTTCACCATGAGGATCCTGTCCTCCCGATCGGTTACCAGAACTCCGTCACTCATTGATTCCATCACCATTTCCAACAGTTCGTTTTCTCCAGCGATATCGGAAACGAGCTTGCGGATCTGGCTGCGATCCATCTTCTCGATCTTTTCCAGCGCTCTCTGCAGGAATCGTCTCATCGGGTCGTCCTCAACGTATAGTACAGACTCTCCAAGGTGAGACCCGGCTGCTGGTTAAAAGTGAGAAAGGCTGAGCTGTGCCGGCGGATCACACGATTCCAGCGCCTGAGAAGAAAGGGATTCAAGGCTTGCTCCCGAAGCAGGACCATCAGCTGGCGCAGGATCTCCTCCAGAAAGGACGCGACAAAACCCCGGGCCGTCTTGGCTGCCAGGTTGTTCTCTATTTCAGACAGTATATCCTCCGACGGCAGATCCTCCTCTTTGCTCAGGGCCGATTGAATAAAACGGCGAGCCAGATTTTCCAACTGCGCGGGATTGACGTCCTTCCAGTACAGGAAGTATTCCCGCAGATCCCGGTACCCCTCGCTCTGTTCATGAAAAATCCGCCGGAGCACCTCCATTTGCTCACTCAGATTTCGCTCCCCGAACAGGTAGGGCCGCAGCCGCGAACGTACCGTTGGAATTATGGCGCTGCGGCGGGGGGTGATCAGGATCAGGAAGCTGTCCTGAGGGGGCTCTTCCAGAAGCTTTAGCAGGTAGTTGCTGGAAGAATCGTACATCCGGTCCGCACTCTCCAGAATCACGATTTTGGTCCCCGAACGGGTTCCTGACCCTCTTGTCGCTGAGGATACCTCTCCGGCCAGGGCGGTCATATGCAGCCAGGAAGAAGCCCTCCTGAGCTGGTTGATCGGCACGTTTTCAGGGCTCAACGCCTTCGACAGGGTCTGAGACAGAGCCACGACCCTCTCCAGCCGCTCCTCCAGCCTCTCGTAACTTACAACCTGCTCTCCGGGAAACATTGGTTCAAAGGTATCGAGATGCTCCTCGACTTCGGCCAGCGCCGCTTCAATCCGCCGAATCTTGGATTCCTCCCCCTCCCAGAGAATGGGATCAAAACGACGGGTGAGTTTGCGTACAGCCCGGACGAACAAATATTGCGCTGATAGGCGCCGAGTACGCCGCAGAACATCCGCCGCCGCCGCGATTTCCAGGTCGAAGTAGCGCCAGCCCAGCAGAAGGGTGTTGGGGTGAACAAGCAGACGCTGTTTGCGGCAGGCCGCACAGCTGCAGTTCCAGCTACCCTGCTGAGCGCAGGTTAGAACCCTGGCAGCCTCGAGAGCGGTAGAAAGCTTGCCCGTGAAGGGAGAACCATAAAACAGGACCGAAGCGGGGAAGCTGCCAGCCTGCAGCTCCTGCTGCAGCATCTGCACGATCGATGCCTGCCCAATTATATTTTCAAACATTTTCTACAAAGACTCTTGGCCCGAAAATACGCTGTGGCGAGGGAAGCACCGGGAAGAGCATCCGCGCGAAAAAGCTCGATCCGAGCAGATTCTTGGGATCGAAGAAGGGCTGCCAGTTGATGATGAACAGAACCACACCGACGACCAGCAAACCCTCGGCGATCCCCAGAAAAAAACCTAGAGCGCTGTCCAGACGATCGAGATTGAGCCGCTCAATGATGTTCTGCAGCAACCGCTGCACCAGCTTCACCAGGAGATAGGCTAGGAGAAAGAGGATCAAAAAGGCTATAAGCTGATTCCACATCGACGATCCGAACTGCCTCTCCAATACGAGGGAGAGGGGTTTGTAGAAAATAATGGCGACCGCGAAACCGAGGATCAGGGCCGCCATGCTGCCCACCTCGGTCACGAATCCCCGAAACGCTCCCCTGATTGCGGCGATGACAACCAGCAGTGCGAACACGATGTCGATAACTTCAAATGTCATGACGAAGATCGCAATCACCCACGATTGCGATGTCCTCCTCCAATTGTCGTCGTAATAACTTCTGCGATCCGCTTGGCGGCATCGGGCCGGCCCAGCTGGGATGCACGCCTGGCCATGCGCTCAAGCTTATCGGCATTACCCAGAAGATGCAACACGACTTCCCTCAGAGCATCGGGAGTAAGTCCCTCCTGCTGTAGCACAGCCGCGGCTCCGGCCTCCGCGAAGAATTTTGCATTCTCGATCTGGTCGCCTCTGCTGGCTTCCCGAGACAGAGGAACAAGCAGCGAAGGCTTGCCCAAGGCTGCAAGCTCCCACAGCGTATTGGCCCCGGCACGGCACAGCACCAGGTCCGCGGCTGCCAGAATGTCCGGAAGCTCCTCGTGGAAATAAGGAGCCGGATAGTAGTGGGACTGCCTCTCTCTTCCCTCATAGTGCTGGCTACCAAGCTGATGAACGACGAAGCAGGATTCCCGGAGGCGGTCCAGCGCTTGCAGCACCAGTCGATTGATCGAAGCGGCGCCCTGGCTGCCTCCCAGCACGAGCAGCAGTGGCAGGTTTGCGGGACACCCGAACAGAGCCCTGCCCGCTTGAGGATCGCCGTTCAACAGCTCCTTGCGAATCGGGTTGCCGGTGTGGATGAGTTTCTGCCGCAAATGATCGTCGAAGAACGCGGCGCTGGTCGGAAAGGAGACCAGCACCCGGTCGGAAAAACGGGCATTGATACGGGTCGCCAGACCGGGTCGTAAATCCGATTCATGGGTCAGTGAGGGGATGCCGAGCAGCCGGGCGGCGGCAACGGGCGGCACGGAAACGTAGCCTCCCTTGGAGAATACCAGCTTCGGTTTCTCCCGCAACAGGATTACCACTGAGACGAGGAAACCCAGAACGATCTTGAAGATATCGATGACATTCCGCAGGGAGATATAGCGGCGAAGCTTGCCCGTTGGGATCCCGTAATAGCGCAGCTGTCTTCCCTCCAGAATGCGGCGTTCAAGCTGCGCACCCGATCCGATCCATACAATCCGGCTGGAGGAAAGCTCATCAAGGACCGCTAGTACCGGATAAACATGGCCGCCGGTTCCCCCTCCAGTAACTACTATACATTCCCTCATTAGCAAAAGGCACCTTGAAGCACGGTTGGCGCTCGTACTACAGTGATTTTATCATGAGGAAACTGGCCTATTCAACGATTGCCCTGCTGCTGCTCCTGCCTTCCGTTTGTCCGGCTGATTCATCTGCCCCCACCCTTCTGCCGCCGCAACTGCTCGAGCAGCTGCTAAGCGAAGGAGAGCTGCGAAACAGTCTGCAGGCAGGCTCGCCCCTGACGCTGATCCCCGATGTCGCCGCTCGGCTGGAGATCGAAGAGCGGATCAGGGCGGTGGGATTCAGCGTAGGCACCGAGGTGCTTTTAATGTATCGCGACGAGACCGTCGATTTCGACGCTCCCGATTCCCGGCTCAAGATCTACAATATCCTGCGTTCGATCAGCACGATGCGCGGAATCGAGTATTACTCGGCAAGTCGAAAACGGATGCGCACCCTCTTCGCCCAGTCCTACGTGATCGCCGGACCGGACTCGACGGAGCCTCTGCCCGATCCCCTGGTCCGGGAGATCCCCGCCAACAGCGAGCTGTACGTGTTTCAGGAGGACCTCACCTTCGGAGATAACGTTTATCTCTGGGAGTACCGCTACAGCGGCGAGTACTTCCTGATGGTCAATCGCAACCTCACCACCATGCGCTATTTCCTCCTGCCCATGGTGAAACCGCTGGAAAGCGTCACCTTTATCCTGCTTATTCCCGCCGGTAGCGAGATCCTCTTCTACGGGATCACGGGGGCCCGTACGATGAGGCTGCTCGGGTTGGAACGCTCGAGGGAAGATTCCTTCTACAACAGGCTGAAAGCGATCTACGGCTGGTTCAGTGAGAGGATGGTTTCCACATTTTAGGAATCAGCTTATAACCACCTGGTTTCGTCCCCGCTGTTTGGCCTGGTACATGGCGCCATCGGCGCGGCTGATCCAGCGGCCCGGAGACTCTCCCGGAATGTACTGAGAGACCCCGATGGATACGGTGACATTAAACTGCTCGTCACCACAGTTGAAGCGGGTCTCCTGCATTTCCAAACGAAATCGTTCGGCTATACTCTGGGCGGTACCCGCCATCGTGTTGGAAAAGACGACGAAGAACTCCTCGCCTCCGTAACGTCCGGCATAGTCGTACTTGCGGAGGCTCTTTGTCAACTTGGCGCCGATCTCCTGGATGACTATATCCCCACATTGATGTCCGAAGTTGTCGTTCACCCGCTTGAAATGATCTATATCGATCATGATTCCCGTAAGCGGCCAATCGAGCCGGGTGGTACGCTCGATTTCGATCTCTATACGCTTGAACAGGGTTCGCCGGTTCAACAGACCCGAAAGGGTATCCAAAGAGGCCAGTTGCTCCAGCTGGTGGCAGTTTGCCTGAAGCTCCTCGTTGATGCGCCGTACCTTTTGGTATTCCTGGCGCAGCTGAATATTCTCCGCCACGAGGGTCGAGAAATTCTTACCCTCAGGCTGGGTCCGCTCCCGAAGCACGCCCATCACTTTGGTCTGGTCCCTCAACCGGATCAGGGCAGCTTTAAGCCGAGCCTGGAGCTCTAAAGCGGTGATCGGTTTGCTGATGAAGTCATCCGCACCGAGTTCCAGCAGTTCGTCCAGATCGTTCTTGTGATTGAAACCGGAAATCATCACGATTTGGATCGGCTTAAGCCGATACTGTTTGCGAATCTGCCGGCACACCTCGTATCCGTCCATTCCGGGCATTACCACATCCAGGATCACGATCTGGATGTCCTTGTCCGCGACCACCTCCAGAGCTTCTTCTCCGGAAACGGCTCGAAACAGGGCGTAACGATTTTCCTCCTTGAGGATCTCGAACATCAGGTCGAGGTGTTCCTCGTTGTCATCAACAATCAGGAGATTGGTCGGCACAAAAGACTCCCGGCGCAAATGTTGGTCCATAGTAATCGAAATTAGCCGCTCCGGTCAATCTCCGCTACAGAAGGCGCAGGGCGAGCTGGGACAGGCCGATAAGAGCGCCCAGAATACCACCGAAAATATTGATCCAGCGCAGGTGCTTTTGGATGACCATGAGTAGAAGCTTTTCCACCTGGGCAACGTCCAATCCGTTGATCTTGTCCACCACCAGCTGGCGGACATCGAAACTTTCGATGAATGCCGGCAGTCGGGCATCGATGATGCGGATCAGCTGGCCGGAAAGGTAGCTGCTGGCCCGTTTTTGCAGCGCCGGCTCGATATGCAAGAGCTCGGCGATGTTCTCCTGCCGGTGTTCCTCGATGAATTTCCGGGAAAAAGCGACCACCTCCGCGGCAATGGCCTGAGAGCTCTCCTTCCTGGAGAGAAACGCCAGCACCTTATTGGAGACGAAGTCGATGGTTTCCTGCTCCGGGATACGGAGATAGCGGGTGAGGATCTCGCCAAGGGTACGCTGCTTCACCTTTTCCAATATGCGATCGATGCCGACGGCGATCCGCCTCTGCGCAGCCTCTTCCCCTACCCGCGCGAGGAGGCCTTCGGCCAGCTGCCCGGCGAATCCCGGACGGATCCCTGCGAAGATTTCGGCAGCGGGTTTCTTTCGCCACCCGGAGAGGGTCCGCTTCAAGACCGCCTTCAGCTTGTCCAGGGTATCCGCATCATAGGCGTAGCTGCGCAGCGCCGACATGGCCTCCTCGACGATCTCCGGCATCTTCTGTTCCAAGGTCCTGTCGAACTGTCCGGCGGAGATCAGGAAGCGCTGCAGTACGTTGAGCTTCTCCAGCACGGTCCGCAGCAGCCGCTTGCCCCGGTGATTCATCTCCTCCCGCGTGTCCTGCTGCTCCAACCAGCGGAACAGGGAATCGAACAGCGAGGGAAGCAGGGTTGCCAGCAGATCCGCCAGAACCTGGCTGAGCTCCTCGGAAAGGATGCTCTCCATCAAGCGCTCTCCCTGCCGGCGCCGATCGATCCAACCCTCGATGGCTCTAACAATCTTGCTCCGGTTTTCCGGTTCGGAAATCAGGGGAATGAGCCTGTCGACGACCAGGGCACCAACGTCGGCTTCTCCGATCAGCTCCTCAAGCTCCTTCTGCCCGAGTGAACGAACCACCCGGCTGAGGATATTGCGCACTCCGTGTATGAAGCTGCGGGAGGAGAAGAAGCTGTACAAGCCTTCAGAGAGAAAACTTTCCACTGAAGTGAAAACCAGCTCCTGGTTTCCCTGCTGCAGCTCCGCCAGGGGTGTGCTGATGATATCGCCGAGCAGTGCGTCGATGTTCTGTTCCATCCTGCTCTGAAAGCCTTCGCTGACCAGCTGCTGGCGTACCGCCTCCTCTGTGAGGAGCTCCCGGGACACCATCTGTCCGATACTCTCGGCCAGCTGAGCGCGCTGCTTGGGAATAATGCCCGGGGTTAAGGGCAGACGCATCCCCAGTACTCGGATTTCCGTCAGGGGTCGGAAGAGCATGCGGATGGCGATGGCGTTGGTAACGTAGCCGATGACCGCACCCAGAAACGGCGGCAGTACCCAGGGCAGAATTTCAGTCAGCTGGATATGGCTTAGAAAGTCGAGGTCCATGTACCAGGATTTACTCGAGCTCTCGGGCGAAGCGTTCGGCCTCGGATTTGGAGTCCAGCACCTCGAGAAAAGCGCCGAAAACCCAGCCTCGCAAACCGCCGTAGTTCACCTGGTACCAATATGAGCTTGCCTCGTCGATCGTCTCCTTGGCCTCGGTCTTGCTGATGATTTCCAATACGGATCCCCTCCGCAGATGGGCGGTAATCTTCGCCTTTTGAAGGGGCTCCTCCCGCATTCGCAGGAAGGGCGAACGGATCACCCCCCAATTCGTGGTCAGGGTAAGCACCGGAGTCGGGGGTAGATCGATCCGTTCCACCGGCTGTTCCTTTTCACAGGATATGAGGACAAGAGGTGCTATACTAACTATAAGAACAATGAATAATAGGGTCGGAATAGCCAATCGTCTCATGGATCATTCTCGCCTACATATTAGTACAAGATTTTAGTAGCAACAATATGGTAAGAAAAACTACAGTCCTTACGCTGCTTCTGATCTGCCTGAGCTTGGTGTCTTTGACTCGGGCCGACGCAGCCGGGCGGCCGACTTTGGGATTGGGTATCCAGAGTGGTGTAGCCATTGCCGACAATCCGGTCGGTCTCTCCTACGATTTTTTCACGCCCAAAATCCAGGCCGTCGGGGCCCTCAATGCCCTGCTGGATATCCCTCTGTTCTCCTCGTTTTCCCTCGGGCTTGCTTTTCAGATGCACGGAGCCACGATATCGAACTATGCCGGCGGCTGGGTGTACAAGTCCCACTGGGGCGGCGCGGTTCGGCTATCCGCCGGCTACGGTGTACAGCTGCGGGATCCCTCACAAGCGCTGCAGCTGAAGCTGGGAGCCGCTGCCGGAGCATCCTTCAACTTCGACCTATATACGCTCACAACCCTCTTCTTCTACTACCCGGGGATTTTCCTGGAGCCCTATATCGAGCTCAACAGCTCGAAACGAAAAAACAGCAGCCTCGCGTTCGTGCTGCCGATCGATTACTACTTTCGTCGGGACCTCGAACTGTACCTTTCCATTGGTATCGGCGCGCTCTGGAGATATACTCTGCAATGAGTATGATTTCCGGCCCTGATATCAGCCCGCCGGCAAGCCAGGTTGTGCGGCGGACTTTCCGGGAGCTGCTGCTCCCGATAAGCCTGGCAACCGTCCTGGCGCTGCTGGCCGCCTGTACCTTCGATCTGAACTACGACAAGTACGCGATCGTATACGGGATTTCCGACTACCCCGGAACCGCCGACGATCTTAGCAGCACGGACGATGATGCCCGGGATATTGAGGCATTGCTCACATCCCAGGGATTCCAGGTCATCGTCCGTGTTACAGACGATGGTACCATAGATGATCCAGATGGTGGTGCGACGGCTAACATCGACGAGGCTTCCTACGATCAACTGACCAGAGATTTCCAAAATGTGGCCGCCCAGGCCGATCTGGACGACCTGTTTCTCTTCTACTTCTCGGGACACGGAATACAGATACCCCTGGTAACCTCGGAAAACACGCCCGGAAGTGACGGGGAGGATGAAGCGATCGTGCTGATCAGCGACGATCTGAACCTGAAAGTGAATCTTATCGATGACGATCTGGCCGGTCTGCTTCGAACCATCCCGTGCGCCCGCAGGATCGTGATCCTCGATGCCTGCTATTCCGGCGGTTTCATCGGCAATTCCGCGGAGGCGGACGCTATCCCTGCGGATTACTCACAGGGGTCGAACGGTCTTTTCGAGACCCTGGGCGACACGATCTACCTGTACGCCAATTTCCAGGATTACGGCAGCGACATCCGGCCGAGCGACGCCGTGGTGATCGCCGCTTCCGGGGAACAAGATTTCGCCTACGAATCGGGCGGAAACGGAGTGATGACCTCCTACCTGCTGGAGTCGGCCACCATGGGGGATTTAAACTCCGACGGCTTTGTAACGGTCTCGGAAGCCTACTTCTACATCTACAAGAACATCGACAAGTACTTCAATGCCGTGTTCTGGCCCTACACGGATGTGTTCTTCCCCCACGTTTCCGGCGGACCGGTTGACTACATCCTGTTCGTCAACTAGCGCATAAATCCAGCCTCTGCGGCTGCACGGAAGCTGTACATTTTTATCATTTCTACTAACTATCGCGATACGGATTTTTCCACGGCGCTGCACCTCTACATTTCCCGGATTCGCTTCAGCTCGTCTCGCAGGACCGCGGCACGCTCGAATTCGAGATTTTTGGCCAGCTCCAGCATCTCCTGCTCCAGCCGCTTGATCAGGGCCTGACGCTGCTTGGGTACCAGGATATTGTACTGGCGTTCCAGCAGCTCCAGGTCGAACTTCTCCAGATTCCGCTTCTCCTCCTTCTTGCGGATCAACAGATCCTGGATGGATTTGGAGATCGAGGTGGGGGTGATTCCGTGCTTCCTGTTGAACTGCTCCTGGATGGCACGGCGGCGCTCGGTCTCCTCTATTGCCTCACGCATGGCGGCGGAGATGCGGTCGGCATACATGATCACCTTGCCGTTGACGTGCCGGGCCGCCCTACCTATGGTCTGGATCAGGGAGGTGGCGGAGCGCAGGAATCCGATTTTGTCCGCATCCAGGATGGCGATCAGGGACACCTCGGGAAGATCCAATCCCTCCCGCAGAAGGTTGATGCCCACCAGGACGTCAAACTCGCCGGTGCGCAGACTCTTGAGGATCTCCACCCGCTCGATGGTTTCGATTTCCGAATGCAGATAGCGCACGTTGAGTCCCAGCTCGGAGAGGTACTCGGCCAGATCCTCGGCCATGCGTTTGGTCAGGGTGGTCACCAGGGTTCGCTGGTTGGCGGCGATGCGCCGTTTGATCTCGGCGTACAGATCCTCGATTTGCCCCTCCGTGGAACGGACCTCCAGCTCGGGATCGAGCAGACCGGTGGGCCGAATGATCTGCTCGACCAGCTGATCGGATTTATCGAGCTCCTCCTGACCGGGCGTGGCGGATACATATATTACGCGGTTGAGCAGCTGCTCGAACTCGGCAAAATAGAGGGGACGGTTGTCCAGAGCCGAGGGCAGACGAAATCCGTAGCGCACCAGAGACAGCTTACGTGAACGGTCGCCCTCGTACATGCCCCGTACCTGTGGTACGGTGACGTGGGATTCATCCACGAAGACCAGGAAGTTCTCCGGAAAAAAGTCGAGCAGCACCGCCGGGCGTTCCCCCTCTTCGCGACCGGAGAGGTGGCGGGAGTAGTTCTCGATGCCCGGGCAGTAGCCCATCTCCTCCAGCATCTCCAGGTCGTACTCGGTTCGGGACTTGAGGCGTTCCGCCTCCACAATCTTTCCCGCTTCGGCCAGCTCGGTGTGCCTGCCCTTCAGCTCAAGCCGGATGCGCTCCAGAGCATCAGGCATTCGCTCCTCTGGCGTAACGAAGTGCTTGGCCGGATATACGATGTAGAACTCCACATCCCCCAGGCTCTCCCCGGTTAGCGGATGGATTTTGCGGATGCGCTCGATCTCGTCGCCGAAGAACTCCACCCGCAGGGCATCGGTGGTGTAGGAGGGAAAGATCTCCAGGACATCCCCCCGCACGCGGAATCGTCCCCGTTCCAGAACCGCATCGTTGCGTTCGTAGAGAAGCTTTACCAGGCGCAGCCTGATTTCGTCCCGGCCGATCTCCTGACCCAGGTTCAGCTCCAGCCGCATATCCCTGTAGTCCCGGGGATTGCCGATGCCGTAAATACAGGACACCGTAGCCACGACGATGACATCCCGGCGCTCCAACAGGGCCGCTGTGGCCGCCAGGCGCAACCTGTCGATCTCCTCGTTGATCGAGGCATCCTTCTCGATATACAGATCCTTGCCCGGGACGTATGCCTCCGGTTGATAGTAGTCGTAGTAGGAGACGAAGTACTCTACGGCATTCTCGGGAAAGAAATCACGGAATTCCCTGTACAGTTGCGCCGCCAGGGTTTTATTGTGGGAAAGCACCAGGGTGGGCAGTTGCACCTGCTCGATGATCTTGGCCATCGTGTAGGTCTTTCCCGAGCCGGTGACCCCCTTTAGGGTCTGGTGCCGAAAACCTACCGAGATTCCTCGGGACAGCAAAGCTATCGCCGGACCCTGGTCTCCGGCCGGGGAAAAAGAGGAAACGATTTTGAACTTGGTCATCGACTAGAAGCGGATGTTCTGCGGCCGATCGGAGAGTTTCACGAAGAGGGACTGCTCCCGCCGGCCCCGGATCACCTTCACCTCCACGGTCTCCCCCGGTTTGTTGTCCTCCAGGGCGCCGAGAAGATCCATGAGCGTGGCAATGGGCATACCATCGACCTCTACGATGATATCCCCGCCCAGCTTGATGATAGAGCGCCCGTAGCGTACCGCCTGCTGACCTCCCCGCAGGCCCGCAACCTCCGCGTTGGAACCGGACACGACCTCGGACACCAGGACACCCTCGGACACGGAAAGATCGGCGTAGCGAACCAGGGCCGGAAACAGCTGTACCGGAACGATGTCGATCCAGCCGCGCTGTACCTTACCGTAGCGCAGCAGATCGGGTACGACCCGTCGGGCTGTGTCCACCGGCACGGCAAAACCGATCCCCACCGAGCCGCCGGAGGGGGAGAAGATCATGGTGTTGACCCCGATCATCTCCCCCCTGGAGTTCAGGAGAGGTCCTCCCGAGTTCCCCGGATTAATCGAGGCGTCGGTCTGAATCATCTCTTTGATCACCAGGCCCGAATCTGCACGAACGGGCCGGCCGAGCCCGGAGACGATCCCCGTGGTCAGGGTCCGATCCAGGGCGAAGGGATTGCCGATGGCCAGGACTTTTTGCCCCACCCGTAGGTTCTCAGAATTTCCGAAAGAGATGGTGGTAAGGCGCCGGCCCTCCGGATCGAACTTGACCACCGCCAGATCGTTTTCCGGATCAACGCCCACAATATCTCCCCGGTAATTCGAACCATCAGCCAGGGTGACGCTCAATTCATTTGCGTTCTTGATCACGTGATAATTGGTAAGAACGTACCCCTTCTGATCGATAATCGAACCGGAGCCGGTGCCCTCCTTTGGAATCGGCTCCAGGAACCAGTTGTACTCGAAGGTAACCGAGGTGATGTTCACCACCGCTTCATTGAGCTTTTCGTAGATCTGAATGTTGTTCGCTTCGTCACTTGAAAGGGTGCCGCTGTATTGCACGGGTTGTGCAGAGATAGGCGCCGATTCGGCGGGAGGCTCCAGAACCTCCTCGATCACCGGCTCTGCTTCGCCGGAGACATTCCCGGCCCTCGAATCCGGAAGCTCCAGAACTCCGGCCGCCCAAGCCAGAAAGAGGGTGAGGGCGATGCCCGAAAGCGTAAACAGTATCACCTGCCAGCGTGTATAGAGTTTCAATCCGACCCTCCTCCTGATGAATATACTATCACTTCAGGCGTAGTTCCAGTACACGTCCCCCTCACAATAGCGGCGGTGCTGTACCGCCTCCAGGAGGTGCTCTCTACGGATAGGATCCGAAGATTCCAGGTCGGCAACGGTCCGAGCCACTTTCAGGATCGAATGAAATGCTCTGGAGGAGAGACTGAATTGCTCAACCGCATCCTGCAAGGCCCGCCTGCAGCCGGGATCCAGGGAACAGAATCCATCGATCATCCCCGGCGGTATATGGGCGTTGCGGGAAAATGAAAAAGCCCTATACCGCCGCCTCTGCCTGTGGATGGCCTGGGCCACCCGCCGGGCCACCGCGCCGTTGCTCTGGTGAGCCGCCCCTTCGTCGCTCATTTCCTCGAAGCGCACCGGCTCCAGGGGAATGCGGATATCCACCCGGTCCAGCAGGGCACCGCCCAGCTTTCTCCAGTACCGGGAAATTTCCAGGGTGGAACAGAAACAGGTTGCCTGTTTTTTGCCCAGGTTGCCGCAGGGACAGGGATTCATGGCCAATACGAGCTGAAAACGAGCTGGAAATCGCATGGAGGTACCGGCCCTGGCGATGGTAATACCGCCCTCCTCCATCGGCTCCCGCAGCGTCTGCAGGAGGTTGGCGCTGAACTCCGCAGCCTCATCGAGGAAGAGCACCCCCTCGTGGGCTAGGGAAGCCTCCCCAGGACGGGGAACTTTTCCACCGCCGATGATTCCTTCCGCCGAGGCGGAGTGATGGGGCATGCGGAAGGGAGGTTTCCGGATCAGGCCGCTGCCGGGGGGCAGTACACCGGCGGTGGAGTGAATACGGGTTACCAGCAGGGATTCCTCCCGGGAGAGGGGAGGAAGGATCGAGGGAAGCCGGCGGGCGGCCATGGTTTTCCCGCTTCCCGGAGGTCCGAACAACAGTAGGTGATGCCTGCCAGCGGCGGCCACTTCCAAAACCCTTTTCAACCATCCCTGGCCCTTGATATCGGAAAGATCCCCCCATCGCTCTGCGGTCCCCAAGCCAGCCGGGGGAACCGCTGCCGCTGCGGCCCCCGCACGTGCACCTGCTGGTTGACAGCCCCGGTTGAGCGCCCGGAGAACCGCGGCCGCCGCCTTGAGGGAAGCGATACCGAAGATGCTCTCCCGGCCCAGAATCCTTGCCTCCGCCAGGTTTTCCTGCGGTACGAGAAAACAGTCGATCCCGGCCTGCAGCCCGGCAGTGATCGCCGAAAGCACTCCTTGCACGGGCAGCACCGATCCGCGCAAATTGAGCTCTCCCACAACCATGATCCTGCTTTCTGGAAAGGGGATCTGTTCCGAAGCCCTCAGAATGGCCAGGGCAATGGCCAGATCGTAGCTGGCTCCCTCCTTCCTGATCCCCGCGGGAGAGAGGTTGACAAGGATCCTGTCATTTGGGAAACGGAATCCGCTGTTGCGGATGGCTACCCGCACCCGATCCCGGGCTTCCCGCACAGCCCCGTCGGGCAGTCCCACCACATCGATGCCGGGCAGACCCCTGCGGATATCGACCTCAACCTGAATAGGAATCCCCTCAATGCCCAACGGAGCTTGACTGGCGATCACGGCGAGCATAGCTACCCCCTGTTTCCCCTATCGCAAGCATGGCTGCAGAAGGGGAAGTTTCCGATTTCTCTGCAATAGTTAACGGAGTAAAGGGAGCTGTTGCTTTTCTTCTCTTTAAACTCGTCCTTGCTTTATGGTTTCCCGAACCAGCCGGTCACAGGCCTCATTGTACCTGTCACCGGCATGCCCCTGCAGCCATCGCCAACGGACCTTCAGCGTCGAACTCAAGTCCAGCAGCTCCTTCCACAGATCCTGATTCTTAACGGGCTTTTTGGTCCGGGTTTTCCAGCCGTTCCTGATCCAGGTGTGGATCCATTCTGCTATACCGTTCTTTACGTACTGGGAGTCTGTAAACAACTCGATTTCCGTACTCCCAAGCTCCGGATTATCCCGCACTTTGTGCAGGGCTTCGATAACAGCCTGCAGTTCCATCCTGTTGTTGGTGGTCTCTGGGACGAAACGGGCATCCTGAAAGTTACCCCCGGGTTGAAGGAGGATATAAGCCCAGGCGCCGGGGCCGGGATTTCCCGAACAGCCACCGTCTGTGTAGATGCGGATCTTCATCAGGAAGCCCCCATCCCCTCGGCCTCTTGCGCTCCGGTTGCTATCCTCTTAACTTGAATCCGGCCGGCCCCTGCCCTGGGCAGTAGAATCGTGACCCCAGTGCCCCGACCGGGAGCGCTGGTCACCTCAAGAGAGCCGGCGTTGCGTTCTACCAGCATGCGACTGAAGTACAGGCCGAGTCCATCGTGTTCGGGCTTGGTTGAGAAGAATGGATCGTAGATTTTCTTAAGATTGGCCGCGTCGATACCAAGGCCTTCATCTTTTATTTGGATGCGGTAGAAGTGATCGTACACATCTCCTCGAATTTGAACCTCGTCTCTCGGGCCAATTCCAGACTCCCTCGCGTTTTCCACGATATACCGCAGGACCTGCATCAGCTCCTCCGGATTGCAATATACCTGAACTCCCGGAGCCTCCTCGATCCGCAGGCGCGTTCTCGGATCGGCGGCTTCGAACTCTGAGGCTGCTCTCCTCAGCAAGTTGTCCGCTCTGACGCTCACCGCTATGCTGGTTGCAGAGCCCACCAGGGTGGCCAGACGGCGGAGGAAGTCCCGTATTTCCAGGTCCCCCTCTTGAGCGACTTCTATCAGCCGCTTCAGCTCCCTCTGTAGTTTTCTCACCACCGCCGAAGACGATCCGGAGTTTTCCAGAGCTCTAAACAGCTCTTGGATCTTTCTGTCCAGAGCCGTCAAGCTGCCGGAGATGCAATTTACCGGAACGCTTAAACGATTGGTGATTCCGTTGACGATGCCTTTCAACTCCCGCATTCTGCCTTTCTGAAAGGAACGCATGTTGCGCAGGTTCAGCTCATCGATGATCAGCTTCAGCTCCATGTTCCGCTTTTCCAGACTCGCCGAATACTGAAGCGTGCGGCGAAAGTGATTGCGATAGAACAGTCGGTCGACCAGCGTACAGATCAGAGAACGGATCGGAATGAGCAAAGCGAAGAGGATGGAAGTGACCAGAAAACCGGCTATACGGTCCGGGACACCATAACTGAGAATGAAAAGCCGCATGGTGGGCTCATAGAGAATCGTGAAGAACGCGAAGATCAGAGCCGCCAGGATCGCGTAAACGAGATAGCGGCTTACGAAATACTTGATGTTGAACACCCTGTGTTTCAGCAGACCGATAATGAAAAACATGGGTACAAAGGAAAGAAACAGATTGGCGAAGTTGCCCATGCTGATACGAAGACCCTCGGGTCCGCCCAGAATAAGAGGCAGCTGGTCGAGAAAAAAATACGGCGGGATGGCAATGAGAAAACCAGCCATGATC
This sequence comes from Spirochaetaceae bacterium, assembly GCA_020353535.1. GTDB lineage: Bacteria > Spirochaetota > Spirochaetia > SZUA-6 > DRHE01 > JAFGQJ01. The sequence continues at coordinate 3,993,175 of CP070696.1, forward strand.
CACTCGAGTTGTCTCTTCTCGTGGGCGTGAAGCGTGGCCAGGTAGGAGCGAAGCAGCAGGACCAGGTAGATCACGAAGGCGATGCCGTCGGAGACGTTGCTGAACTTGCCCAAAACACGATAGCGATTCAACCATGTGTCCTGACTGCTCGAAACCCAGGCGGAGAAATATACCATCCGTACGACTGTGAATCCGATGTACAGCACCAGGATGAGGGCGATGGCCAGCCGCGGGGCTGTTGCCTTGCCTTTGGGGACGGGAAAGTACAGCGCGAAGAAGACCATGAACCAGGACGTCAATTTCCCGAAGTGAATCATCAGATTCGAAAAAAAGCTTTCGTAGTAAAACGGCTTCAAAGCCGTAAAAACCAGATAAAACAGGGCGGCCAGGGTAATCAGGTTGGATGCTCTGTCATCCGGCAGATGCAGAATCAAATAGAAGGAGGTAAAAGCCAGGGCAGTGCAGAAAATCAGGGCAAACAACCAATCTGGCTTGGTCAGGGTCAATGCGGGGGTTATATTGATCGTTAAACGCTCGTCTCCCTGCCTGAGGATTTCTACGGGAAACGGTTGGAAATTCCAGATTCGTGCCTCAGCCTCGACCACATCGCGGACACTGCGGACCGGTTCGCCGTCGATGGAAAGGATCCGATCGCTATTGGGCCGCAATCCCGAGGCGACCGCAGGGGAAAAAGGGGTTTTCGGCGCAAAGATCACCTTCCCCTCCCTGTTGACCACCTCAGGGTAGTTCACCACCAAACCGGTATTTGGTTTTACCAGATAGCGTACGAAGTACACGCCGGAAACGGCACTTAAGAGCACCGCCACGCCGAGCAGCAGAAGAATTCGCCCCTTGAAACGGATTAACCTTATGACGGACAACATGGAGCCCCAATACTAATTTCGTATATACCGGTGTACAGGAAGACGCATCCGCAGGATTTTTCTGCCCTCGAACGTGCCTGCGGCTACGAAGTAGTCCCGCAGAGCCGAATGCCCGAACTGCATAACCTCGTCGGTCACACAGAAATTGCCCGGCCGCACGAACTGCTGCCCCAGATGGAAGATGGAGTTCAAGCTGTCGGAAACGATATGTCCGGTGTTTTCCTCCGAATACGGAGTGTTGCCGATCTGAAGCACCAAACGGAAAGACAGGAAGTTCGGGAAATGGGAGCCCTCTACATCGTAGAGGTGTTTGAACAACAGCAGCCGGAATCCGCAGGTCAGGGCCGGGCAGGATTTCGCATCGAAGGGGAACAGCACGATACCTCCGAAACCGAACCACATCCATAGTCGCCCGGAGAACTTCTTTACGAAACCTTCGATAAATTTGCGGAACGACGCCAGGGCGATAGATAGATTCTGCTGGCCGTAGTTCTTCTCCATCTGGTCCTTACCGTCCAGCTCGATATACATCATGGAAAAGGTGTACTCCCTTCCCGTTTCTACGGAGGTCCAGTCGCTTCCCGACAGGATGTAGGGAGCCCGTCTCCGCTCCCTGGTCGATACGGCGGCTTGTGCCAGCAGGGTCGGGTGAATGCTCTGGACGTAGTCCAAGATGGTCTTGAGCCTGCTCATTCCCACACCGCTTTCCAGAGCCCGCCGATCCAGATAATCCACGGCACCCTGATGAAACAGTTGGGCTACATCCTTGATTTTTCCGTTTGGATCGATGATTCCGTAGAGTATATTGGCTTTGGCTCTGAGATTGCGCAGGTAGCCGGTTAGCTTCCCTTCCTCGATTGCTGAGGTATCGAGGTAACAGAGCGTAGGAGAATCGACAGCTTTCAATCGTGGAGCAAACTGCTCCGGTCGTAGATAACTGACCTCGTCGATGAGGCCCTTTCGCTTCCGAAACTTCAATCGTTCCGGCAACTTTCGGCTGCGCGTGAAGATCACGATATCCACCACTTCACTCCCACCTCAGCTTGTACTGGTAGAGAAGATTGTGGCGGGACACGCGAAGAGGTGTGAAAAAACTGTCCAGCTTGTTGCCCATATCGGAGTACACTCCGGGGGTAATCAACAAGCTGTCGTTCTCGGCGAACTCGGATTCGATAACTTCCAGCCTTCGCAATGTATCGCTGCGGATTCTCTCGAAGTTTTCATAAAACGGGCAGGGACCGGTATGGACGGCAAGGCGAACCTGAAGAGGTTTGGTGAATGGACATTGAAAGAGGTTGTACATGAACAACTCCAGCAGCATCTCTATTCCGGAAAGCGCGGCTTGAATGTTCTTGTTCCCATGGTAGAAAGCGGCTACCCCCCCATCCCCCTCCCACTGCCACAATCGTCCGTCCCGATTCTCCACGATATTCGCAAACAGCTGCCGTACCTCGTTGTACACCTGAACCACTATGCGTTTTGAGTACTTTCGCACCAGGGCGGTATTGCCAACGATGTCGACGCGTAAACAACTCAGCTCGTAGAGGTGACCTTCCCGCAGTACTCCCCAGCCTTTTGTCCTTGCCCGCCCACCGGCTTCCACAAAAATGCCCTGTTCCTCCCGGAACGTGTATCCAAGGATTTCGAGCTCTTTTACGATTTGGGAAAGCTGGCGGACCGAGACCGGTCGGCCCATCACACCCGTCCGATTGACTTCGACGAGCACTTCGGCAAATCGCTTAATGGTTCCGCTGCGAGCCAGATCGGAGGCGATTTGCCGGGCGGCATCGACCTGGGGAATCGGGATATTAGCGGGAAAGCCGGTTCGTTCGTAGAGATCGTAGCCGCTGATAACCCGGGTAGCCAGGCGCTCCATGAGCTCGACATCCATAGACTGGGAAAGCGCCTGGGAGATGGCGTTTTGCAGACGCGGGCTGATCTTCACGGTTCCGGTTCCAGCTCCGGTATGTCCAGCTCCGGGGGAATACGGATCAGTTTTCCCCGATCGTTGATGCAGGCCCAGGTCACCTCGGCTTCCGCGACCAGCTCGTCGCCCATATAGACGCTCTGGCGGAACACCATCCGCACCTTCTGCTTCTGAATCGAGCGGGTTTCGATTCGCAAATGCTCCCCGCTGCCGACTTGAATCCTGTAGTCGATACAGATCCGCACTACCACGAAGCCGATCCCTCTGCGCCGCAGCTCGTGATAGGGCACCGGGAGGTCATCTAAAAATTGAATACGGGCGTATTCGAGATAGTTCAGGTAGATCGCATTGTTGACATGACCGTAGCTGTCGCATTCGTAGGAACGGGTTGTCAGCTCAGTGGTGTGTATCATTCGCCTGGATTGTAGAGTCTATATCCAGGCGGGTCAAGCTTCTCTGTTGACAGGAAATAGGCCCGTTGGTATATTGCTTTGAGTTCAAGAATCGCTCTTGGATGGCGGCGTAGCTCAGGTGGTAGAGCAAGCGGCTCATATCCGCTGGGTCAGGGGTTCAAATCCCTTCGCCGCTATTTTTTTAAAAGATGAGCGAAGCGATCCTCAAAGACAAGCAGTACTACAAGTTCTGTATCTACGGATTCCTCAAAAACCTGCGCTTCTTCGATCCCTTCATCCTGTTGTTCTTCCGTGAGATGGGGCTTTCCTTTCTCGAGATCGGGACTTTGTTTTCCATTCGAGAGATCGCTACAAACCTTCTCGAGATACCCACTGGTATCGCTGCCGATACCTACGGACGACGCCGGGCCATGATCTTCTCCTTCAGTGCCTATATCCTCTCTTTTCTCGTCTTCTACTTCCTGCCAAGGTACTCCGCGTACGCGATCGCTATGATTCTCTTCGCCATGGGCGAGGCTTTTCGAACGGGAACGCACAAGGCAATGATCCTGACCTACCTGCGGCAGACAAATCAGTTGAAATTTAAGGTAGCTTATTACGGCCACACCCGTGCCTGTTCCGAGAGAGGAGCCGCTCTGTCCTCCCTCATCGCCGCGGCGCTTGTGCTGTACAGCGGCAGCTATCGCATTATTTTTCTTGCCTCCGTGGTTCCCTACCTGGCCGGCCTCCTGCTGATGATCTCCTACCCGGCGGAACTCGACGGCTTAGAACCAAAAAGAAAATCAGTCCGTCTCCTGAGAGACTCAAGGAATCAGATCGTTGCTACAATCAAGAGCTTTATCGGTATCTTTAGTAATCTTGGATTCCTGCGGACTCTGTTCAACTCAAGCTCCTTCGATGCCGTATTCAAAACCGTTAAGGACTACATCCAACCGGTCCTTCAGTCCCTTGCCCTCGCCCTGCCGATTCTAGTTTCCCTGTCGGCAGACCGCCGCGTGGCTATCCTGACCGGTCTCATCTATTTCCTGCTGTACTTTCTGGCCGCTTTCGCTTCGAGCGGAGCGGGCGGTATAGAGAAGCGTATCCGTTCTTTGGCCCTTTCGGTGAACATTACCTACTTGGTCGGCGGCCTGCTGGTCTTAGCAACTGGAGGTCTGCTGTATGCTACCTTGAAAATCCCTGCCGTGGTTTTGTTCATCCTGCTCTACACTCTGATGAACCTGCGGCGGCCACTAACTGTCGGCTATGTCAGCGAGCAGATCTCCGAACAGGTCATGGCTTCGGGCCTCTCCGGAGAATCCCAGGTCAAAACGATCCTGGTGGCGCTGCTGGCGCCCCTGGTGGGCTACCTGGCCGATACGGTGGGAATCGGTCCGGCCCTGGGTTCCGCGGGATTACTTCTGCTGATCGTGTTTCCCCTCCTGCGGATTCGGACCGCTCCCCGCTCACAGAGACAAAACTAGAAGATCAGACAGATCTGCAGATCGCAGACATTCGTATTGGTCGGTCCTGTTTTCAGCAGCCCGTCGATAGCTTCGTAGAAATGGTAGGAATCGTTTGCGCTGAGATAGCTCGGGATGGAAAGATCCCGGGCGCGCGCCTGCTCCACGATGTCCGCGGAAGCGAAGGCGCCGGCCGCATCGGTGGGTCCGTCGTTTCCATCCGTGGCCGCAGATAGAAAGTAAATGCCGCGAGCCTCGTCCCCCGCGGCGGCAAGCTCATTGAGGAATGAAAGGGCCAGCTCCTGGTTGCGGCCGCCCAGCCCCTTGCCTTTGAGGGTGACGGTGGTCTCGCCTCCACAAAGCAGACAGGCTGGTCTCCGTGCCAGGAGGTCGAAGGCCCGCATATCCGCCGCTATGGCCGCCAGCACCTTGGCCACCTCCCTGGCCTCTCCCACAATCCTGGAGGACAGCACTACCGGAGTGTATCCCAGCTGCTCAGCCCTGCGGGCCGCGGCGCTGAGGGCCGTGTAGTTGGTACCCAGAAGCACGTTGGTGACGGCGGCGAAAACAGGATCACCGGGCTTCGGTGTCTCCGGGAACTCCCCGTCAGCCCCCCGCCGCAACAACTCCACAACCCGAGAGGGAAGTTGATCCTCTATCCCATACCTGGCCACGATATCGCGCGCCTGGGCATAGGTCGTCTCATCAGCCACGGTCAGACCGGAGGCAATGGTATCCAGCCGGTCCCCCACCACATCGGAGAGGATTAGATTCAGGGATCTGGCCGGATGCAGCAGCTCGGCCAGCCGCCCCCCCTTGAGGTTGGAGATATGTTTGCGGATGCAGTTGAACTCCTGAATGGTAACCCCGCAGGCCAACAGGACCTGGGTGGTCTTCTGCTTCTCCGCCAGGGAGATGCTGATCCCTCCCCTTCTGCCCTCGCCCTGAAACGGAGCCGGCAGAATGGCGGAGCCACCACCAGATACCAGGTTCACCACCAGGGTCTGCGCATCCGCCCCGCGAGCCAGCTCCGCCACCGCCTCGGCTCCCCGCACACCCTGCTCGTCGGGAAGCGGATGCCCCGATTCGATCAGGCGGATCCGTTGCAGGGCTGCCGTGTGTCCGTATTTGACCACGACCAGCCCTTCGCTGATGCGATCCCCCAGAATCTGCTCCAGCCCGGCGGCCATGGCAGCAGAGGCTTTGCCGGCACCTAAAACCAGAATACGCTTGAAATCCCTCAAGTCGAGGGTGAGAGAGGCGGATTCGGTTTGAACGGTGAGCCGATCCCCTTTCAAGCGAAGTCCGGAGGCAATCAGCTGCTGCGGGTTGACCCGCTCAACCCCGGCACGAAATATGCTCTCCAGATCCTCATAGGCTCGTTTTTGTTCCGGCACTGCTCTCTCCCCGCGCATTTCACCCGGAATTCCGCCGGGCCCCGACAAGATTCCTGCCAGGTTTCGTTCAGCTCCCGCTAGGTTTCGACGGCTTCGGCTCCGATAATCAGGCTCACAATTTCATCGGGATTAGTTTTCTTGGTGATTCGCTCTCCCACTTTCAGTCCGCGACGCATGACGATCAGTCGATCGGAGACGGAAAACACATCGTGGAGCTGATGGGTGATAATAATGACACCGATCCCCTGCTCTTTGAGGCGGGTTACCAGCTTCAGTACCTTGCTCTGTTCGGCAACGGCAAGTCCGGCCGTGGGTTCGTCCATGATGAGCACGTGGGCGTCCCAGTAGATCGATCGTGATATGGCAACCGCCTGTCTCTGTCCTCCGGAGAGCACTCTGATAATGTTCCGCAGGGAAGGAATCTCGATTTCCAGGCTGTTCAAGACCTTCCTCGATTCATTGTGCATGAACTCGTGATCCAGCACGTTGATGATGCCGAGGAATTTCTTCAGCTTTTCCCTGCCCAGAAAGATGTTCGAATACACATTCAAATTATCCGCCAGCGCTAGATCTTGATAGATCGTCTCTATTCCCAACTTCAAGGCATCCATCGGTGTGTCGATCCTGGCCTCCTCCCCCCTGAAGAATATCTTCCCCGCATCGGGGCGATGAACGCCGGAGACCACCTTGATCAGGGTAGATTTTCCGGCACCGTTGTCTCCGACAATGCCGATCACCTCCCCGGCTTTCAATCCGACGCTGACGTCGTTCACAGCTACCAGCCCGCCGAATCGCTTGGTGATGTTCCGTGCCTCCAACAGATATTCCATGCTAATCCTCCTTGTGCACCAGCTCGGGAGAAAACTGATCGATCAATACGGCAACTATTAGTATGACTCCCACTGCGATGTATTTGTCGAAGGTCGATACTCCGAGCACTCTCAGGCCCGTTTCCAGGGTCGCCAGGATGAAACAGCCCAGGATGGTTCTGCCTACCGTTCCTTTCCCCCCGTAGAGGCTGGCGCCGCCGATGACCACGGCTACGATCGAGTCCAAAAGAAAGGGAGCCCCCGCATCCCCCTTGCCGGTTACGTACTTGAGCACATAGATGCAACCGGCCAGTGTAGCGAGGAAGGATGACAGCATGTACACGCGTACCAAATGCCTCTTGACGTTGATCCCCGCCTTGACCGCGGCGTCTATGTTGCCTCCGATCGCGTAGGTATGCTGGCCGAACCTGGTTCGTTTGAGGATGAATGCGACAATCAGAATGAAGAAAAAGGTGATGACCACGACGTTGGGAACGATCTCCAGCACCTGCTGACCCCGCTGAACGGTCGGTCGTTGAAAAAACGAAAGGATTTTCCCCGGGACGATGTAGAGGAAAAAACCATTGCCTATAGCGTTGGCCAGGTGGGGAAGGTTCTTTGCCCACACTCCACCGAGCAGAAGCTCGGAAACGCCGTGGCTGATCCCGAACATGGCGAAGGTGGCGATAAAGGGAGGGACGTTCAAACGGGCCACCAACGTGCCGTTAATAAATCCCGGTATCAAGCCGATCGCCAGCGTAAACCCCAGGCCCAGGGCGATGCTGACCGCCGGGCCCATGCCCAATGCCACAAAGGCGGCTACCAACTTTGCCGCCAGAACGGTTGCGAATCCCATCACGAAACCGACGGACAGGTCGATACCGCCGGTGATGATGACGTAGGTCTCGGCGGTGCCGAGCAGGAAGATCGGTGTTCCGAAAAAAAGTATGTTCTGCAGGACCCTGAGACTGAAGAAACCCCGTGCCAGCGAGGTGAAAAAGATGAGCTCCAGCACGAGGAAGAAGAAGGCCCAGTATCGCCCAAAAAGAGAGTAGAGCTTCTGCCTTCTGGCATGTAAAGAATCCGCTACCTCAGCCACAAAACTCTCCTCGGATTAAAACAGATCTGGGAATAGATGATCGATGACTACGGCAACGATCAAAATAATCCCGACCGCGATGAAGCGGTAGAACGGCTCGACTCCCGATGTCAGCAATCCGATCTCCAAAACGCCAATGATGAGAACACCGATGATCGATCCAAAGACCCTCCCCTTTCCGCCCATCAGGCTGGCTCCGCCGATGATCACCCCGGCGATGGCGAAGAGCTCGTACATGGCATTGAAGCGGGTGAAGTTGCCTAGACCAGCCTGGAATACGTTGAAGATCCCCGCCAGACCTGCCAGGAAGGAGGACAGTACGTATACCCTGAGCAGATGCCGGCGGACGTTGATGCCTGCGCGCACGGCGGCATCCATGCTGCCGCCAATAGCATAGGTGTGCTGCCCGAACTTCGTGTTGCGAAGAAGATGCCAGGCCACGCCGAGGACGACGAACAGGAAGAGGAACGAGTTGGGAAGAACCCTCACCAATTCGCGGATCTGCTCTGCCTCCACGCCGGAGGGGGGTCTGAAAAAGCGAAAGCTGCGGCCCGGCCATATATAGATGAGAAAACCATTGCCGATCTCCACCAGTTTGGGCGGCAGAAAGGGGATTGTGTATCCTCCCGATATTTTCAGCTGCACTCCCAGGGTAACGCCCCACATTCCGAGGGTGGCGATGAACGGCGGCACCCGATAGCGGGCTACCAGCAGACCGCTGATCAGGCCGGGAATGATGCACAGGAACAGTCCAACCGCAGCGCCGACCGGAATGCAGATTCCTTGCGGAAGCTCGGCCTTGTAGAGGATCTGCATGATCTTGGAAGCGTTGATGGCGGTGAAACCCATCACCATGCCGACGGAGAGGTCGATTCCCCCGGAGATGATCACGAAGGTCTCGGCGGCGGCCAGCAGCAGCAGCACCGTGGACAGATGAACGATCGTCTGCAGATTGCCCAGGCTGAAGAAGCCCTTGCCCGTGAAGCTGAAGACCACCAGCAGAATCACCAGAAAAAAGGAGGCCCAGTTCTTTGCCAGAATTTCGAGAAACCGGGGTCTGCTTCTATACGCGGATTCCGCTGCAATCTGTTCCGAACTCAAGCGTGCCGGCCCCCTGATTCTGTTTCAGGCCTCGCCGCCGAGGGCGTTCTGGTCCCGCATCTCCCTGAGCACCTCTTCGATCACGCCCAGGGTGATCTCCACGTCCTTGTCGGTATGGGCGGCGGTTACGTAGAACTCGCCCATCTGGCTGGGACGGGGGAATACTCCCCTGCCGATCAGTCGCCAGATGAAGTCATGATGGACCTTGAAGCGGGACTGGGCGCTGTCTCGGGAGTTCTCTACCTTCTTTAGCTTGGTAAAGTAGATCTGAAACATGGGCCCCAGCCCCTGCACGATGGCCTCTACACCGAGGGTATCGATGATGTCGCGGATGCCCGCCATCAGTTTGCCCCCGAGCCTGTACAGATGATCGTACACCTGACCTCCGTTTCTCTCCAGTATACCAAGGGTCGCATAGGCTGCGGCTATCACCATTCGATTTGCGTTCAATGTGCCCGCCCGCAGGACCTTGTCTTCGGCTATAAGATCCATGATCTCTTTTCTGCCGCCGTACACGGCAATGGGAAATCCGCCGCCGAGCGCCTTGCCTACGGTGGTGAGGTCGGGGATTACCCCGAATTTCCCCTGGGCGCAGTTCAAACCCGCCCTGAATCCGGTAATGACCTCGTCGAAGATGAGCACGATGTTATTCTTTGTCGTCAGCTCCCGCATTGCCTCAAGATACCCATCATTGGGGGGAATGCAGCCGCTGTTGCACATATATGGCTCGGTGATCACCGCGGCGATCTCGTCCTTGCGCTCTTGGATCGTCTGCTCCAGAAGCTCGACGTTGTTCCACGGAAGGGTGAGCAGATCGTCCCCCGCGTGGGCGGCCATACCGCCGGTGGCGGGAATCTTGTTGGGCTTGTTCGGGGTCCCCAACCGCTCCGCAGACACGCCGCTCAGGCTGAAGCAGGTGTTGTCCAACCAGCCGTGGTAGCAGCCTTCGAATTTCAGCAGCAGATTCTTTCCCGTGAAGGCTCGGGCCAGGCGGATATTCATCTGATTCGCCTCTGTTCCAGAGTTGACGAAGGAGACACGCTCGAAGGAGGGAACATGCCTGATCAGCTTCTCCGCCACCTCCAGCTGCAACTCGAAGGGCAGTGCGTAGAAGGATCCTTTTCTCATCTCCCCGCTCACGAAGTCGAGAATCTCGGGATTGGCATTCCCCAGTATGGTCGCCCCCAGGGCTACCAGATAATCTATATACTCGTTGCCGTCCAGGTCGTAAAGTCTGGACCCTTCAGCCCGTTCGATGAACAGCGGGTACGGGTGGTAGCCCTCGAAGGTTGAGCGAGACTTGCTGGACACGCCCCCGGCGACCAGACCCAACGCCCTGTCGAATGCTTTTTTCGATTTTTCCGTCGTGTATGCAGCCATTATTGTGTCCCCTTTTTGCAGATTTATCTCAGGATCAGAAGAAACTTCTCTCAAATACCGAGATAATATCCGAAAGATGTCGCCCTGTCAATCAAAGATGGGGTAAATGTTCTACAAGTTGACACCTTATGCCCTATAATTGGGACTAGACGGTAAGCGCATTCCGGGGCGTACAGATACCTGAAGGAGGACCGAATGAAGACAAAGCAGGTCGAAATGATCAATTTAGAAGAAGTCTCGAATGAGGAATTCTCGCCGTATGGTCAGATTTGGGGGAGAGAGGAGAGAGAACCACTGGAGGTATTGGAGAACTTGAAGTTCTACGCGTATGAGGCTGAATTGGAACCGGCTGTGGAGATGGTAGAGACCGGGCTTCTCGTATGCAATCGAAAAGGCAGGGAGGTACGCTATTTCGAAAGGCATCCGGAAACTTCGGAAATCTTCATTCCTATCGAGGGGGAATGCGTTTTTATCATGGCCCCGTGCAATAATGAAGAAGCCAAGCCGGAGACGAGCAGAATCAAGGCATTCTACCTGGCGGTCGGCCTGGGCGTGGCCCTGCCGGCCGGAAACTGGCACTGGCCTCCTATTCCCCTCCAGGACAGCGTAAAACTGCTGCTCATCCGTAAAGGCTCGAAAGCCGATCCCTGCGATACCGTTGATCTGAGGGAAATCGGGCTGGACAGGATTGAGGTGAATCTTTAATCGGCGGTCGGCCGCACCACCAGCCGCCCTGCCAACGGACATATTGACATACTTCAAGATTTGAGCTAATATATTTCAAAACCTGTGATTTATTTCATCAAAATTTGAGATAACAGATGAAGCCGATCTCCGATCACGAGACAATGAAGCGCAACAACCAGCTGGCAATTCTCAGGGCGATTCGGAGTTTGGGACCGGTCTCCAGAGTACGGCTTCAGAAAGAGACAAACCTCAGCTGGGGAACCATCACCTCCTCGATCAAGGAACTGCTGGACAAGCGAGTCGTGAAAGAAACCGGTTCCGTGAACACCGGCGTGGGCAGGCGCCCGGTGGAGCTGGATATGAATACGGCGGAGCACTTCGTGGTCGGAGTGCGTCTGGGCAGCTCCTACATTCGATCGATCATCCTCGACGTCAAGGGTAACACCGCAGGGGAGTACAAGGAATTCGTGGATGCCGGGGGAAGCAGGGAATCGATTCTCCAGCAGCTGTATCAAAGCGTCGACAGCATCCTCGGCAGCACCGGAGTCGATTTGGATACGGTTGCGGGGATCGGCATCGCCGCACCGGGGGCAATCGACGCCCGTGCCGGTGTCTGTCTGTACGCGCCCCATCATCCGAATTGGAAAAACGTGCACCTCAAAGAGTCCTTCGAGCAGAGATTCGGCAAGCCCTGTTTCGTGGATCACGTAAACAACTGTACCGCTTTGGGCCAGATGCTGTTCGGCCAGGGTAAGGGCATCGAAAACTTCCTCTGCGTTCTCCTGGGAACCGGGATCAGCGCCGGCATCATCATCAACGGGGAGGTCTATCGGGGCGTAAACTGTGCCGCGGGAGAGTTCGGCCATATGTGTATCGACCCGAGCGGTCCGGATTGCGCCTGTGGTAACAGGGGTTGTCTGGAGGTCTACGCCAGCGGACCGGCCTTAGCCAGGATGGGCAGGGAAATCGCGGATCGGGATCCGGCCTCCAAAATAGCTGCCCTGGCAGGCAGCAGTGCGGAGGAGATTTTGGGAGAGACGGTTTTTCAAGCTGCCCTGGAGGGGGATCGGGGGGCGGTGAAGCTATTCGAGGACATGGGCTTCTATCTGGGCATCGGGATCAGCAACCTGATCGACCTGTTCAATCCGGAGCGGGTCATCCTCTGCGGCCGGGTCTCGGAAGCCCATCGGTTTTTCCTGCCCTCCCTGCAAAGAACCGTCGAAGAACGGGCCTGGCACATCTCGAAAAAGGAAATCAAAGTTTCGTCGATTCCCAATGCCCCCGTGCTGGGGGCTGCCGGCAACGTTCTGCAAGGGATCTACAACGGTGGCCTGCTGTTCGACACCATTCAAAAGAGGGGAATGCCGGATCGCGGCAAACTTGCCGTGTGAGGTCAAGCTGGATCGTTGATCCAGAGTATAAAACCTAAGGAGGTTCACAATGAAAAGGTGTATCTCAGTGCTCGTCGTCCTGGTACTGCTGGCGGTCTGCCTGCCAGTCTTTGCCAGCCCGAAACCGGAAGCCAAGGAGGAGCTGACCTTCCTCTACGTTCCTGGAGAGACCGATCCCTTCTACATGTCCATCGAGCTGGGTGCAAAGGACAAAGCCGCGGAGCTGGGGGTCAACCTGGTCGTGAGCGAGTACCCCAAGGCCTGGGGCCCGGAGGTTCAGGTGCCGGTACTGGAAGCGGCGGTTGCCCGGGCTAAACCCGATCTGGTGATGATCGGGCCGAGTTCCAACGACGCCATGATCGCCCCGCTTAAGAAACTCTACGATCAGGGGATCGAAATCATCACGGTCGACACCTGGATCGGGGACGGAAATTACGGCAAGGCGAGCGACTGGTCCTTTCCTCTGGCCTACATCGGAACGGACAACAAGCTCGGGGGAGTTCAGGTCGCGGAAAAACTGGCGGAGATGATCGGGAAACAAGGCAAGGTATACTGCAACACCACCAGCCCTGATGTTTCCTCTAACCAGCAGCGCTACGAAGGCTTCCTCGAAGGAATCAAGAAATTCCCCAACCTCGAGTTCGTCGGTGTGGATTACAACCTCGAGCAGGTGCAGCGGGCCCAACAGCAGACCTACGCAGCGCTGCAGGCCAACCCGGACATCAAGGGCATCTTCGGCACGAACAACTGGAGCACCCAGGGCGCCTATCAGGCCATTGTCAGCGCCGGGATGACGGGACGCGTGAAGCTGGCCGGTTGGGATGCCACCGATGAGGTGATAGCCGCGCTCAAAGCGGGGCAGCTCGATCTTGTCTTGGCCCAGAAGCCGCGGGAGATGGGCTCGCTCTGCGTGGAGTGGGGGTACAAGTTCTTTAAAGAAGGAGCTGAAATTCCCAAACAGGTCATACCCGGTTTCGAGTTCTTTACCAGTGACAATGTCGACGATCCCGCTATGCAGAAGTGGATCTACGGTAAATAGCGAATAGTCCTCGGGGATGGTTCGTCCCGCAGAGGGACGAACCGCCCCGACTACTCAGAAACGAGAAACGTCTCTATCAATCGCCGTCCGCGACAGTGTGTAAGGGCTTGCAGCTAAGCCAGCCCTCCAAGTAGTATACGCGGAACGTTTATCGGGAGTTCGCCATGAAACCCACAGTCTTACTGACCGGCAGCTCGGGGCGTATCGGCAAACGGGTACTGAACAAGCTTTTTACCCGGGGATACAGGGTCAGAGCCCTGATCCACAAGAACAAGCCCCAGGGGCTCGCAGCCGGAGATGTCGAGTTCGTCCAGGGGGATATCCTGGACCGTAACCAGATGATCACCGCGGCCAAAGGTATCGAAGTCATCTGCCACTTGGCCGCCACCTTCGATATGTTCCCCCCGGTAGTTTTCGAGAAGGACAACAGCTCTCTGTTCGACAACATCCTGCGGGGCACCTTCAATCTGCTTGAAGCGGCCAGAAGCCTGAGTTCATTAAAGCTGTTCGTCTTTGCCAGCACCGATGCCGTGTATGCCACCGGCCCGATTCGCTACGATTCCCCGATCACCGAAGAAACCGAGATTCAGCCTATGCCCGGCAGATTCTACGCCCTGGCCAAAGCGGTGGGCGAAAGCCTCTGCCGGAACTACGGCAAAACCTATGCCGTTCCCTGGACCGTGATCCGCATCAATTGGGCACTGGAGGACAGCGAGTTGCTGCGAATCTTCCGCTACGAGTTCTGGGAGGGAGATCTGAACGCAGAGGACCGGGGGCGATTGGAGCCGAAGCTCGGCGGCGGCAAAGGACTGCTCTGTCCGCTGTTCGCCGACGGCTCCCCCGCCATCGATCAGATTGCCGATCCCGACGATACGGCTGAAGGGTTCGCCCTGGCTATCGATCACTTCGATAAAGGGAAGAATAATGTCTTCAATATCGCCGCACCCGGACCATTTTGCTACAGGGATTTCATCGACCGGGTTGCAGCCAAACTGGGAATGCCTTACGAGAGCGCCGTGGTGAAGGGCTACGAGCCCTACTCGATCAGCAATGAGAAGGCTCGCAAGCTTCTGGGCTACGAACCGAAGCACACGATGGAGTTGATGATCGAGAAGGCGCTGAAAGGGATTGACTCAAGATGAATGACAGACCGCCGTACGACAGCGATTCGGCACCCAAGTTGGGGCTGGTGACCAACTCGATCAAGGAGTTCAACGACGCCGGCAAAGAACACAGTGAGAAAAACGTGCGTACCCTCTTCGAGACCCTAAAGAAAGAGGGCAGGATCAGCAGGGACTCCATTTACTACGGGAAACGCATCTTCGGCTACCACGAGGCCGGAACCGTGGCGGAGGATTTTGCCAAAGCACAGGTCGATGTCATACTGATCTTCAACTCCGCCTTTCCCAACGGATACGTGTTTCCCCTGATCGCCATGAATCCGTATCTGCAGAAGATCCCCCTCATCGTTGCCGCGGACGAGGAACCGAACCGGGCTATCGGCAGCTCCGAATGGGCCACGAACAGCGTGTGCGGAAACGACATGAACAATTACGTGGCCAAGTACATCGGCAGATACACCCGCTTTCTGGACGGATCGCCCCTTTCAGCGGAATTGCAGGGGGAGCTGAAGATCCTGCTCAACGCCTACCATACGGTCAAATGCCTGCACCGTGACTACCTGGGACGCTTCGGCGACGCTCCCGGCGGTTTCCACTCGGCAACGGGAGATCAGCTGCTGTATTTCAAGACCTTCGGGACCACTGTCAATACCGTAGATCTGCTGCGGGTGCGGGAGGTCTACGACGGCATGGAAACCGATGGTCTCAAAGGAAAACAAAAGTTCGGCGAAGAGGATATCCGTATAACCCAGGAGGAGATGAGCCGGGGTCGATTGAATCTGCTGAGGGATCAACGGATGCTGTACAATGGAGCCCGTCTGTACCACACGCTCAGGGCGATCATCAAGGCCGAAGGATTCACCTCGGCCGCTTTTAAGTGCTGGCCCGAGATCATGGGGGGCAGCTTCAAGATGTCCCCCTGCCTGTCCATCGCCTGGGCGCTTGCCAAGGGCGACGTTACGGCCTTTGCCTGTGAATCCGATTGGCCCGGTGCGGTGATCCAGACCATGGGAACCCTCCTCTCAGGCAGGCCTGCCGCCTTTCTCGATTTCGTCAATTGGCGTCCGGACAGCGACATCCTCCAGCTGGGCCACTGCGGCATAGGGATTCCCGGAACCATGGAGCCTGAAGATCCGTCTCTGCTCGATCGGGCCGACAAAGAGGGGCAGCCCCCTGAGAAGCTCAAGGCGCAGGTCCTGGCCGGAGAGGTGGCGGTGACCGACGCCATCATCGAGCACGGGGTCAGCCGCGAGGCCGGAGCGGATCTGGGTCCCAGCCTGATCGGCCAGTTTGAGTACGGCACTAAGACCGGTATCGACATGGTGCAGACCCCGGAGGGACGTCTGAAGATGCTGGTGTTCACCGGACAGAGCTCGACCGAGACTGCAAGAAACATCCTCTACTCCGGATCCGACCTGCAGGTGAAGGACTACGGGAAGCTCTTCCAGCTGAAGCGGGACTACGGATTCTCCCACCATCTGGCCGTAGCCATGGGGGATATATCCCGGGAGCTCGAGGAGCTCTGCGCGTACTACGGTATCGAGTTCATCTCTCCGGACTAGAGGGATAGGCGGTCTGCAGTGAACATGACCCTCCCCCTGACCGACTTCTTGAAATCCCTGCAATCACTGAGGGAAGAGCAGGCCCTGAAGACGACCCTGCTCGGCATCGGACCGATGTCGGAGCGCATTGTTCGCCTCTCCCTGGAGGTTGCAAGAAGCAGGGATTTCCCCCTGCTGTTTATCGCCAGCAGAAACCAGGTCGATCTAAATGAATTGGGCGGGGGATACGTCCGCGCCTGGGATCAGCATTCCTTTGTGCAGACGATCAGAGAGCTGGCCAAAGCAATTCGGTTCTCGGGACTCTGTTATCTCTGCCGCGATCACGGTGGTCCCTGGCAGCGGGATTCCGAGCGCCGGGACAAGCTGCCTGCGGAGAGGGCTATGGAGATCGCCAAGCGTTCCTATCTCGAGGACCTCGTGCAGGGCTTCGATCTCCTCCATATCGATCCCACCAAAGATCCCCATGCGGGATCGGGATCCGACCTGGAGACGGTAACCCGCAGGACCGTGGCGTTGATCGAGTACATAGAAAAGGAGCGGACAAGTAGAGGGCTGGCGGAAGTCTGCTACGAAGTAGGCACAGAAGAAACGAGTGGGGGGTTGACCGATCCGCAGGTTTACGGGGCATTCATCCGGAAGCTCAATACCCTCCTTGCAGCCAGGAATCTGCCCGTACCGTCGTTCATCGTCGGCCAGACCGGAACATTGGTACGATTGACCGAAAATGTGGGCGTTTTCGACGCCGCCGCTGCTGAGGCGCTGTCCCTGGTTGCCCAAAAGCACGCCACGGGATTGAAGGAGCACAACGCCGATTACCTAGATGATGCGACCCTGCTGCAGCATCCGTTGCTCGGCATCACCGCCGCCAACGTGGCCCCCGAGTTCGGTGTGGTGGAGACCAGCGCCTATCTCCAGCTCGGCCGGGTAGAAGAGGCGGCACGGGAGAGAGGTCACCTTTCTGCCAGCTCCCACATCCGCGAAATCATCGCCGGGAAAACGGTAGCCGGCCAGCGCTGGAGGAAGTGGATGGTCGGAAAGGAACGGGAAATGACGGTGGAGGAGGTCGAAAACAACGACTCCATGCGGATGCAGATTGCCCGTATCTGCGGTCACTACGTTTTCGACGATGCCGAAGTTCTCGACGGTCTGGAACAGTTGAGGCGAAACCTGGCCGCCCTGGGAATCGATCTGGATCGCTACGTCGACTATCGCGTTCTGCGCTCGATCGACCGCTACGTTACCTGCTTCAATCTCCCAAACCTGACCACAAAGGTGCTCGAGCACAAATTGACCTAATAGCTCAAGGGATGTTACAAATCGCCAAATCCCTTAGGTCTTAAGTGCGCCTTGCGTCAAACCCGTCAGGAAGTATCTCTGGAACACGATAAAAGCGGTTATGACAGGTACCAATGCAATAAACGACCCCGCCGATAACAAATCCCATTTCACAAATCCTCTATCTGAGACCATCCTATAGAGTATGACCGTGTATGGTCTGATCGCCTGTGATGAGGTCAATACAACCGCGTTGGTGAACTCATTCCAAGCATGGAGGAAGGAGAAAATAGCTACCGCAGCCATGCCGGGAACCGCCAGCGGTAGAACTACGTGCCAGAGAGAGCGCAGAAAGGAGCACCCATCCAGAAGGGCTGCTTCCTCCAGGTCAAAGGGAATCGACTCGAAGTATCCGAACATCAGCCACGTACAGAAGGGGGCCATGGTGATTCCATCGACCAGGATCAATCCTAGGTAGGTATTGTACAAGCCGTAGGTAAGAAATAGCCGAAAAAAGGGAATGATCATAATCAATGTAGGAAGCAGTCTAATGAGAATCAGTGACAGCAGAAGCGCCCTCCTCAACGGAAACCGAAATCGGGAAAATCCATAACCCGCAAGACTGCTGAGAAACAGGGTGATTCCGAGGGAACCACTGGCGATAATTATCGTATTTAAATAGGGGCGGAAGCTGAAAATTCGATTCGTCAGCAGTTCTACGAAACTGGCTAGGGTTATTCTGCTGGGGATTAGCGTAGGCGGCCAAAACTGTGTCTCCGCCTTTGGTTTAAATGCGGTGGTGATAATCCAGTACAGGGGCAGAAGCGCATACACCAACCACAACAGAAGCAGCAAGTAGAATAGAATTTGGGTGATCCCCCTGAATTTCTCTGACCGGCTGTACATGTCAGACCTTCTCCTGCCTGAAGATGAATAGGTAGGCGACAGCAAACAGGATTCCGATGAAAAACTCGAATACCGCTATCGCGGCGCCGTAGCCAAGGTCGCCATAGACGAACGCGTTTCTGAACATAAATATCGAGAGAAGCTCGGTTTTGTGCAGGGGTCCGCCGCCGGTCAAAGCGTATATTCGATCAAACACATGGAAGGTATCCCCTGTTTCGGTGACCAGATTGATGAACAGGAAAGGCAAAAGGAGGGGTAAGGTTATTCTCGTCAGGCTTTGGAACTTGGAGGCGCCGTCCACCAGGGCTACATCATAGAGCTCCTGGGGGATACTCTGAAGTCCTGCTGTTTGGATCAGCAGACTGTAGGTTGTCCCTGTCCAGACATTGGCAATAATGACCGACGGTAACACCAATCTCAGATCGGTCAACCAGCCCTGAGGCGGAAGACCAACAAGTGTAAAAAGGTAATTCAGTATGCCATATTGATCAAGCATGAACTTCCAGGCGAAGCCGCAGATAATTCCCGGAGTAACCCACGGCAACAGATAGAGATTACGCAGGATATTTCGCCCTTTGAGCCAGTGGAAGTGAAGCAGCAAAGCCAGACCTAGACCAAATCCAACCTGAAGCACAACCGAAGAGACAACGAAAACTCCGGTGACGCGCATAATTTCAGAAAGGAACGCCGGATTTTTCTGGGTTAATAGTCTTTTATAATTCTCGAGCCCTACGAATGTCGACTGGGAAATGTTGACCAAAGCGATCTTGCGGAAGGAGAGAATAATCGTGTACATCATCGGATAGAGCAGGAAGAGAACGATGGCAATGAAGAGGGGCGCAATAAATGCCAGGCCTCGAAGCGCTTTCTTTTTTCTGGCGTCAAGCATGGTCAGAATACATACCGCCCACCTCAACAAAGGGGGCGGTATTGAAATTTATTATATAGCTATAATCTACTTGGATGCCAAGATAGCATTAATTTGATCTGCAGCCTCGTTCAGCGCCTCTTGCGCGGTTGCCTTCTGAAGCGTTGCTTTCTGAATCGCTGTGTAAATGGGATCCAGCATCTTCGCCCACTGGGGAATGAAAGGATTGAAGTGCGTGTATTTCTGGGACTCAAGATACAACTCGTAGTAGGGAACGATCTTGGTGAGTGTTCCAATGTATTTGGACATGGATGCCGTAACGGGCAGCTGCATCTCGGCTATATACAGCTCGAGGAGGTTCTCAGGTTGCATTACGGTTTTTATGAACTCCCAAGACAACTCTGCGTCGGCGGTAGTTTTGGCTATGCATAGCAGATACCCTCCCGATTGGGTAGCTGTTTTTCCGTCTTTAAATCTCGGATTCAGGGACTTCCCGAAATGTTCGTAGTATTTCTCCATCGACCAACCAGACTCGCTCGCGCTCCACCAGGGGTAGGGATCATAGCAGTAGACAACTTTCTGACCCCAAAACACCTCATCAGCTTCATCAGATTGAAAAGCGACTGGCGACATGATCTTGTGTTTATTGACCATATCTACATATAGTTGTACCGCTCGCACCCCTTCAGTTCCATTCAATACTGCTTTCGTAGGCGTTCCGAAGTCCGCATCCGTAATTGTTCCCCCTAATGAGTACAGGGGAGTGAGCCATTTTTCGACTGTAGCTTCCCAACTGCCGAGGGGAACGTAGTAACCGTGGTAATCGGGCGGATTCTGAGCCTTCACTGCATTGGCGATCAGCTCGTCATAGGTCTCGGGACCTTTCTCTGGATCTAATCCGGCGGCGGCTACGAATTTCTTGTTCCAAGCCAGAACCCGTGTGTCAGTTGCCAGCCAATAACCGTAGTAATCGCCTTTCCACATCGTGGTTTTTCGATATACGGGCAGCATATCTTCCAGCATCTTCTTATCCCGGTTCATCATATCCGAAATAGATACGATTAGACCGGCTTCCACGTAACCGCTGAGAAATGGATTATCCACCTGTATCACATCGAGCTGCTGATTCGAGCCGATGGACAACTGCTGTTTGTTGTGCATGTCGTCATAGCCAAGCCCTTCAATCTCGATCGTTACGTGAGGATACTTCTGCTCCATGGTCGTTTTTGTAGCCCAAAACGGTGCATCTGTGGCGATAACCCAATCTCTTACAAGTACGTTCAGAGTCACTGGTTTTTTCCCTGCAGCTGCTTCGGTAGCTGGTGCCTGCTTTCCTCCGGCATAGAGGCCCAAGGCGAGGAAAATCATCAGTAACAATACTAATATTCTCTTCATAGCATCCTCCTTGAATATTTGCTTTGTACTACTGCCTACTACAACCGTCTTGTTACAAATATTGTCTTCTGCATGTTATTCCTCCTTTATATACATAAGTTTAGAAATAACAGTTCGGCAGAACCTAAATGCACTATATTTGACTTCTGTTGGTAAATGTTAGATGTTCTATTATCAAATTGCAAGTGTACAAAAGTAAATTACTTATTATTGAGCGAGAAAATTACTGACAAACAAGCTGTAAGAGTTCAGTCGGTCCGTTCTTTATGCTTTGAAAAACGCTGTGATCCTAATCGATAGGATGAAAGAGACCTCGGCGGAGACTGCCTCTAGAGAGTGTCAAAACGTTAGAAGAAAGGTCTTTATTTCATGAGGCTTCATGCTGAATGAAAACGACGTGACCACGGTACCACGACCCGTTTCGACTTTCAACTTTTGGTCTTTAAGCACCCGTTCCAGTAGGTCTGTTTCTATTACAGATTTTGAGCCTAGTTCAGGACTCAGTTTCACCGTAATGGCTGCCTCCTTTGCAAGAAGCTCTACGATTCTGACTACATGCCCCGGTCCTTGCTCCGCCAGTTTGATCGCAGTGATTTCCGCCTGAGGTGAATCGATCCACACAAATCTCTTATCCACAAGTCCGCTACCCAGATGGTTTGTCGTTCTTATATAGGAATACCCCTGGTTGAACCAGCGCGCAAATCCAGGCACGAAGGGCTTGGAGCTCCTCCAGTCACCCTCGTGAGGCAATATGACATACCGTATCAGATGGGCACCCATATCCGCATGCGTTGGCACCCCCCCCTGCGATTCTTTATGTCTTTGGGCCCGCTCTTTATGTACCCATGATTCCTTTGAGGGCGTAGGATAGAGGGGCCCGCGCAGAAGTGTCAATCCCAGACGGCCTCCGGCAGCGTCGTAACCATATTTGCCTTCGTTGATGATCGCAAGTCCCCAGCGTCTGTCTGCAGAAGGAAGATCCACCCATCTGTGGTGATAGTTCTCCCAGCGCGGCATGTCGTGATTGGCTACCGGCTTTGTGAGGCGTGATTCAGTTCCATGAGGAACCTCCACAACAACCTCATCAGCCTCCGTGTTTGTGTATATGTCGCATTTTAAGGTGCATTCACAGGTGTGCCAATCAACTAGGAAATCCAGATAGATTCCCGGAGAAGAGGAGTGCACGGACACCCGTTGAAGCAATCGCGAGACTCCGTTCACCCGGGAAACGCTCCTTGGATTGAAGATCTCACGCTCGATTTCGACTGTACAGCGTACAGGACCGTTTTCAATGATCCTCACCCCGGAGGGAGCGGATAAATCCAGAGGATTTTCCCGGTACTCGGGGAGGATATTCCAACACTGTTCTTGGGGCAGCCAGTCGAAAAACGCCTTGAGTTGGATACCCGGCTTGTCGAGTAGCTCGACAGCCAAATAGTTGAAAAATAAGGATATGACAGCACCGCTTACCTTATCAACCGATACACGATAAAGGCGATTTGCCAATACCAGAGAGTTTTCGTCCTCCTCCACCGACGCAGTTGATAGATCATCTTCCCTGGCACCATCCACCAGATCTACTACCTTGAAGGAGTGTTGGGGAATCGAGATCGGGAATAGCACCCGCCGCGGCCGACTCATAAATTTTTCATCTAAATTGAAATCATCCGGATCTAGGATCTGTACAGGTCGTGCCTCACCGTCGATCAGTACCTGCCGAGGATTTTCTCCGATAGGAAGTGGCACCTCGACGGGTACATTGTCCGCGTCTAGCCCGCTTCCATTGAATATGACTACCTGTTTTAGACCGGAGGAGGTTTCAGTTTCCCGTCCAAGCAGCACATCCCACACTTCCGTTTCAAGGGAATCGAGTTCGCTTTTTGCATACTCCCAGATGTCATAACAATCGTCGAACACTTCCGGGATGCTCGTTCCAGGCAGAACATCATGAAACTGATTCAGCAAGGTAAGTTTCCAAACTTGTCCCATTCGCTCCTGCCAGTTGTCGGCTGCTTTCTGTTTATGCAGCAGGGCCAGGGACATAAGAGCTTCGATGGTCGTGGAACGCCATTCAAAATAGCGGTTCATCCGCTTAACCAGATTGTGCGTTGTCAATGTTCCCCTGTGCAACTGGTAGTACAGCTCGTCATTCCAAATTGGTAATCGCGTCCGGCAAGATTCTAGTTTTGACTGAAAATATTCGGTAGCGGATATCCAGCAAAATGGTTTTTTCTCCACTAGATAATCAGCGATGGCTACTTCCTCACCCGTTGGACCATGACCACCGTCACCTTCACCCATGAATACACAAATGTCCGGCAAATCGCCGGAATAGAGATCCATTTCCTCGGGTTTATCAGTCGTATAATTGGCAACCAAATGTCTGCCAGGTTTCAACAGCCTTCGATGTTGTTTCGTAGCGTTATGGCGTATCAAGCTTTCCCACCCATCCGGATTCAGACAAGCCAATACTCTTGACCCGTCGGGGGATTGCCAGAGGAATTGAATGAACGGGAACGGCACATCTGGCGTGTCATGGAGTTTCACGGTATAGAAATACCTTGATCCACTCTTCAAAAAAATCTGCGGTAATGTGCTGGCGAAACCAAAGGAATCCGGGACCCATTCGACATCAGAGATTTTCCCAAAGTGGCTCAGGTAGAAACGTTGCCCGTACAATCTCTGCCGCACGATGGACTCACCACTTGGCAGTCGGCAGTCCGGTTCCACCCACATTCCACCCACAAGATCGAACCTACCTGATTTCACCGCCTCCGTTATCTTCGCAAATAGACCGGGGTCCGTACACCTTATCCAGTCCAGTAGAAAGGGTTGGGAAGCGGCGAAACGAAAATCCTGATGGTGTTCAATGTGCCAGAGCGCTTTCGTATAGGTGACGATCGCCTTTCGAAGTGTCTGGGAGTATCTCCATCGCCAGGCGATATCTAAATGTGATTGACCGCATAGATGGAATTTGGTTTCATTGAAATCAATCCCGTCCCACCAGCTCTTCTCTTTCTGCGATAGCTGCTCGACAAAGTCTTGCTTAAAGCGCTCGGTATGCAACCACGCCTCCACGTCATCCGAATCCGGCTCCTGCAAATCTTGAAGCTCAGCCTGCAAATTGCGGGGATTACCGGAGTACTTCCCTTTCGACCGGAAAATCGGCAGATACTCGTTTCTTACGTTGTACATCTGTAATCCTCGCACCTTCTAACGGTTGGATCCTATGGTCATAAGAAACCTAGTGACATACGGATAGAGTCAGCCGCAATATGTATGCTGTATAATTGAAACGGTCCAGTTTCAACCGGGTCCCCTGTCACACTTGTAGCGCTCCCTTTCCTCAAGGTCGATTTTTCCCTTTTCCGTATTTTCGTTGATTGCGATAATCATAGACCGTTCCTCTATTGCGGCATAGTAGAAAAATCCATGATAACTGTCAACGCATGATTGACATAATTTACATAGTACCATTGTAATAATTTACATATTCTTTTAATGTAATATGCAGATTATTGAAGTGCTTTGATGCCCGGTACTGGAACGGCTAACGCTGTCCAGAGTTCAGAAAGGACTCAACTTTTTACCAGCCGGGGAGGCCATCCAAGTAATTTTGCAGCAGCAAATCCTACTCTGGAAATTCCTTACGGTTTCGAGGCATACTGTTGCGGGTCCCATGAGCAAAGAGGAACCTCTCTACTCTATCCTCGACTACATTCTCAACCGGGCCACTTCGGCGGAGCTGGAGGTCATTGCCGAGGCTCTGCAGCGCCGGCAGAGCTCGGGAAAAGGCATCGGGGGCATCAGTCCCCGGAGCATGGCGGAGAATGTAGCCGAAAAGGTCAGGCAGCAGCTGGAGGGAATGCTGGATGTTCACACCATTTCCCGGCAGATCGTCACCGATCTGATCAGGCAGAAGGAACCGAATATCAGCGATGAAGAGCTGGAGGTACTTCTCAACAACTGGCTGCCCGGCTCCGCCCGGGCCCGGGACATTAAAGAACGGTCAGAGCGGCCGGGACCGAACGGTGCGCCGCAGGCCGGCGAAGATCGTGGGGTACGGCCATCCGGGGTACGGCCATCCGGGCAGATGCGGGATCGGCAGGGGGAATCGGTGCCGCCCGACGTGCTCATCACCATGGTCAGCCAGTACGTATCGGCGCGACGGGGCAACCTGCAGCAGGCGGAACAGGACAGGCTGCCGAAAGACTGGCAATCACAGTACTGGGAATCCTTTCCCGATCACATAAGGGTCCGGATCCGGGACCACCTCAACGGTCGGCTCGACGAGGTCGAGTTCTGGGATTCCATCATCTCCTCCCTCGGGCAATAGATCCCCGAACCATGGACCAGTACTTCCGACGCAACACCATCGGCATCTCTTCTGTGGAGTTTTTGTGGGGTCTGGGTATGCCGGTAGTGGTGGAATCCACCTTCCTCCAGTTGTTTCTTCGCAACCTGGGAGCCAGCAATTTCCTCATCGGCTTGATTCCCACCGTTTTTTCCGGTGGAGTGGCGGTGTTTTCCCTTTTTGCCGGCACCCTGACCGGGCATGTGGAACGCAAACGACCGGTGGTGATTACCGTACACGTGGCCGCGGCTCTTCCCATGCTCACCTTCGGGATTCTGCTCAGCCTTACGGGATTTACATCCTCGATTCTCCTGGTGTTCTTCTGCTGCTACGCCCTGTTTTCCACAGGGATCGGATTCGTGTTTCCCGTTTGGCAGAACTACCTGGTCAAGATCTTTACTCAAAACCGCTCCATATCGGCGCTGTCGGTGATGTGGATCAGCCAGAGCGTAGCCAAGATCATCAGCAGCTATCTGGTCCTGCGAATCGTGGAACGGTACTCCTTTTCAGCTGCCGGCTCCAGCATGATCTTTACCGCTATAGGCCTGATTTTTTTAGGGGGGAGCTTCCTCTTTCTCATCACCCGGGAGCATTCCGACCCGTCCTCGAAATCCGGACCGGGCAGACGCTCCGGACTGTTCCACGGCTTCCGCTCGGTTCTGCGAAACCGAAACTTCCTGCTTTTTCTGGGCACAGATCTGGAGTTCTTCGCCCTCATCGGAATCATCTCCTTCTACGCCAACTACGCCACGGAGCACTGCGACATCAGCGCGGCCCTGGCTTCGGGCCTGTTCGTGGCTTTCAACTACCTGGGCGGGATTACGGTCAACGTGCTGCTGGGCTGGTTTCAGATGCTCAGCCTGAAGGGCAAGTACTGGATCACCAAGACCCTGGCGGCTCTGGCCGTGCCGCTGATCTGCATCTTCTGCCGGCCCTGGGCTTTTTTCCTGGCCAGCTACCTTTTCGGAGCTTCCAGGTCGACGCGGATGCTGGTGTACACTCCGGCGGTGAAACGCCTCTCCGGCCAGGAGGATGCCACCCATTACTTCGCCGTGGCGCCTCTGTTCACCTTACCTCTAAGTGTGGGACTTCCCCTGATCAACGGAGCTGTTCTGGATCGCCTGGCCTTCATGGGGGCATGGTCGTACCGCCTCGTGTTTCTGGCGATGGCCCTTCTGTCCGTGATGAGCCTGATCATTCTGTCCCAAATTGATACAACGGCCCTGCAGCCGGAATCCCAGGCATCCGTTTCACAGCGAGGTTCTTGACCCTGCCCGGCCTGCAGCCTACTCTATTCCCATGTTCGCTATGGTGCTGCTACAAGCGGGTGAGACCTTGCAGGCAGCGGATCTGGCGGTTCCCGAGCCGGCGGAGGAGGAGATTCTGCTAAAAGTCGAAGCCTGCGGCATATGCAGGACCGACCTGCACATTCTGGACGGGGAACTGAGGAATCCCAAGCTGCCCCTGGTCATGGGTCACCAGATCGTGGGCACCGTGGTCCAACCGGGTGCAAAAGTCACCCGGTTTCAACTGGGACAGCGGGTGGGCGTGCCCTGGCTCGGCAAGACCTGTCAGGTCTGCTCGTACTGCAGCGGTGGTCAGGAGAACCTCTGCGAGCAGGCCAGATTCACCGGCTACCACATCGACGGTGGATTCGCCGAGTACGCCGTAGCCGACCAGCAGTTCGCCTTTCCCCTAGCCCGGGAGTATCCCGCTGTTCAGGCCGCGCCCCTGCTCTGCGCCGGCTTGATCGGCTACCGAAGCCTGCGCCTGAGTGAGGATCCGGCAAGGGAGCTGAAATATCTGGGCTTGTACGGATTCGGGTCGGCTGCGCACATCCTGATCCAGGTTGCCCGCTTTCAGGGGCGGGAGGTGTACGCTTTCACCCGTTCGGGGGATCAGCGCGGCCAGGAGTTCGCCCGCCGCCTGGGAGCCACATGGGCGGGAGGCTCCGACCAGCTGCCGCCGCAACGGCTCGACGCGGCCATCATCTTCGCACCGGTCGGGGGCCTGGTTCCCCGGGCATTGCAGGCGGTTCGTCCGGGCGGTACGGTGGTGTGCGGAGGTATCTATATGAGCGACATCCCCTCATTCTCCTACAGCTATCTCTGGGAGGAGCGCATCCTCCGCTCGGTGGCCAACTTGACCCGCCGGGACGGCGAGGAGTTCCTCGAGCTGGCCACCAAGATCCCAGTACGCACGGAAGTAACCACCTATCCCCTCGTTCAGGCTAACGAGGCGCTCCAGGCTCTGCGGGAAGGCCGGCACGAGGGATCGATCGTGCTCGAGGTATGAGTCCCGGGGATCTGGCAGAAGTGAAAAAAGCCGGTCAAGAAGTTGTGGAGCCCCGCACCGATCTTGGCCGCTGCTTCAGCTGAAGTACGTATCCCAGTACCTCTTGACGTCCCCGATCAGCATGTCGATGTGCTCCACGATGCACTCTTCGGCCCGGTCCGGATCATTGATTTTCAGAGCCTCTAAAATTTCCCGATGCGAGGTCAAGTATGGCGCTCCCACGCGCTGCCGGAGCGCCTGGAACAATTCGGACTGCTGACCCAACGTGGCTATCGTCTGGTAGAGAAGGCTGAGCACCTGATTGCGACAGGCTTTGGCGATGGTAGTGTGGAAGGCGATATCCAGATCCGCGTGGCTCTTCGATTGACGGTGGCGATTCTCCCGCTCATGGACATTGCGCGTAAGCTGGGCGATCTCCTCCGCGGTTATCTGGGTAGCCGCCAGGCGGACAATTGCGCGCTCTAGCACCTTGCGAGCCTCCAGCACCATCAGGTACTTCTCCAGTACCCTGGTGTTGAGCATATCCCGCAGCCGCTTGTTCAGTGGCTTGAGCTGCATCTCCTGCCGGTAATCACTTAGAAAGGCCCGGCCTTTTTCAGTGATCGTCCGGCCTCGGTTGCTCTGTTTTTTTGTCAGAAATCCCTTCTTCTCCAGACGGTTCAGCGTCCTTCCAACCGTCGAAGTTCCGACATTGATTCCTTTGTTGATGAGAAGCTCTGCCAGGTTCCAGGCGCCCAAGGGTTGGCCGTACTCACCTATCACTTCCAGGATGGTGATTTCTCGATCAGTGAATGTCGTATCCATGGCGTAGCAAATTACCTAAATATCTCACCGGATTGTAATAGATGCAAGTAGGCGCCATAGCCCCAATATTTAATCGTATTTCGCCCCGGGAACCGTGAGAAGCGGCGGATCTGGCAGGCTTGCCAGGACGCGACCCTTCAACGATTGGATTTCTTCGTATCCATGGCATTCCATGACCTCCCGCAACTCTTCCAGCATCCGGGCTCCTGCCTTGATGTCGCGGTATACAGCTTTGCAGATCTGAACCGCAGCCGCTCCCGCCATCACAGCCTCCAGGATATCCGTCCCCCGGGTAAGCCCCCCGGAACACACCAGAGGAGTCCGGGAGAGCTTGGCAAGGAAAGCGGTATGCAGGATGGTGCTAGGCTTGACCGGTCCGGTTACCATCGGGGATATCGGGAGCCCCTTTTCCATGCGTAACAGAAGGTTACCCGGTAGAACCGGCTTGCCAGTCGCGAGTTCAATTTTAAGATTTGGCATTCTTCCACCGACGAAGCAATATGCGTCGGCCCCGGCTTTGCTATCCAGGGCTTCCAGAAACGACTTGTCGATTAATTTAGCCAGCGGCAGCTTGCTCCAAACCGGCAGCTGAACCGCTTTTTTAACCGAATTGATCAGCTCTACGGCTCGATCGGTATCGTCGACCCACCATTTCCCCAGGCAGGCGTACTCCTGTCCCAGATGTGGACCGGTTGACGGGCAGACCATGTTCAGCTCAATGGCGGCCGCTCCCGCCTCTTCGAAGCGCCGGCAAATGGACAGGATTTCCTCCATCGTGTTACCGGTACAGCTGCCGATGATCTTACAGTCGTTCTCCTCTGCCAGCTCGGCTGTCCGACGAATCGCTTCCACCATCCGATCGGCACCGGGATTTCGCAGCGCTTCCGCCCCGCTCAAAAGGTTTTTCTCCTCCGGGTCATACCAGAACACTGTGGGCTTGGGAGCACCCGCAAGGGGAGTCGTTGTGGTGGTTTTGGTCACAACAGCTGCATAACCGCGGGTAACGTGCTGGCGGAGCCCGGCGGCCGTACTCGAGTAGGCGGCGGAGGACAGGATCAGGGGATTCTTCAGCTGCAGGCCTCCAGCGCGGACACCGAGTCCCATCGCTTTCTCTGACTTTCTCACCGTTCGACCGGGATGAACTGGCCAAAGCCAGGCTTTCCGACCACTTTCTCATCCTCCATCACCACGGTTCCACGTACGATCGTGTGTATGGGAACACCTTTGACCTTCCAGCCTTCAAAGGGATTGTAGCCCGCCCGGCTGTAGTTCTGCTCCTTGGTAATGGTTCGCTCCTTGTTCAGGTCCACGATGACGAAGTCGGCATCCGAACCAACCTGAATAACACCCTTACGCGGGTAGAATCCAAAACGTTTGGCCGGGATCTCGCAACCGAGCTCGACGATCCGCTCGAGGGTGATGCGGCCCTGGCTTGCTGCATTGAGAAACAGAGACAGGTAGTCCTGCACGTAGGGGGCACCACCGTGGGCTTTCCACATGTCCTCCCATCCGATTTCTTTTTCATCGATGTGGTGGGGCGCGTGGTCCGTTCCCCAGAAGGCGGGAAACGGCAGAGACTCCCTCTGCACAACCTTCCACAAAGCCTCCTGATCTTTAGGGGGCGTCCACGATCCGAGTACATACGGACCGCGTTTCTTGACGTCTTCCATGGTGATGAAGAAATGCGGGGGGTTCATCTCGCAGGACAGGTCGACTCCATCTTTGTAGTACCACTCGGCCATCAGGGTGCCCAGATAGGTGTTCAGGTGCAAAACGTTGAGCTTGACCTTGGCGGAACGGGCCAGGATGAAAAGGGCGGCAAAGGCCGTGTCGTAGACGATCGAATCCCCGTAGCGCAGAGCGTGAGCGTAGTCCTCGGGTTTGGTGAGCCCTTTGTCCCAGAAGTAGCGATTCTCGATCCACTCAAAGAGCTCCTGGTTGTGAGGATGAACCGCACAAACGGCGTTGCTGCCCGCGCAGGCCTGAAAGATTTCATACAGATGACCGTAGCTGAGAATGCCGAGCTCTGGCATGTGTGGGTAGCTGCGTTTTGTGTCGTTCATCATAAAGACTTTAATGCCGATGACACCTTCAGCAATTATTTTATCAACCTCGGTGAGGTCGGCAGGCGGTCCGATCCAGTGATTGAAATCGACAACCGCTTTGGTTGCCGCGAGCGCCTTGTGCTCCACGGTTCGTTCGTACGAATTGGTCGAGGGCTTGACGTTCGGCATGTCCACAGCCAGAGTAACTCCGCCAGCGGCGGCTGCCTGAGTAGCGGATGTAATGTCCTCTTTGTGCGTAAAGCCCGGTTCCCGCATATGCACGTGGGTATCGATCAGGCCGGGCAGGACATGCATTCCTCGGGCGTCGATCGTTCGGTCGGCCGGCGGAAGCGGCGCCTCCAAATCTGTGATCGAGTGGATCTTCCCGTCTTTTACAGCGATGTTCGCTTCAGTGAATTTGCGGTCGGTAAAAACTTTTCCGCCTTTGATCAACAGATTCAACTTTTCCATAAGTGGTTTTCTCCTTATACACAACGGTACCAAAAAACTTGAATGCTCCAATGTGGCATAACCCGGAAACCTTCCAGGCAGCACCG
>CP070696.1:4024025-4057147 GCA_020353535.1 Spirochaetaceae bacterium
TTTTCCTCTTTGGCTTTGACAGCTGTCGTCTTCTCTTCAGCTGCTGGTTTTTCCTCTTTGGCTTTGACAGCTGTCGTCTTCTCTACAGCCGCTGGCTTTTCTTCTTTGGCTTTGACAGCTGTCGTCTTCTCTACAGCCGCTGGTGTTTCCTCTTTGGCTTTGGCAGCCGTCTTCTTCTTTTCAGCCGCTGGCTCTTCTTCTTTGGCTTTGGCAGCCGTCTTCTTCTTTTCAGCCGCTGGCTCTTCTTCTTTGGCTTTGGCAGCCGTCTTCTTCTTTTCAGCTGCTGGTGTTTCCTCTTTGGCTTTGGCAGCCGTCTTCTTCTTTTCAGCCGCTGGTGTTTCCTCTTTGGCTTTGGCAGCCGTCTTCTTCTTTTCAGCCGCTGGCTTTTCCTCTTTGGTTTTGCTAGCCGGAGTACCGGCACTGGCTGTCGTCTTCTTTTTTGATGCCGGTTCTTTCGATTCTGTTTTAGCATCCAGTCGCGAGCTTTCAGCTCCAACCGGTTGATCTACTTTATTCTCATCACTCATCTAGGAATCCTCCTAATATAACTGTTAAATCTGATGCGATGATTGCGTGGATTCTACTTAAAACGGGATATCGTCGTCGAAATCGTCGGCAGTCGGTATTTCGGGGGCGGAATACTGAGCCTGCCGGTCGGGGGCAACAGCAGAGCCCTGCTCCGCACTCCGTCCTCCTAAAAGCTGGATATCGTTCACGAAGATCTCCACGCGGCTGCGGGGTTGCCCGTCCTGTTCCCAACGGTTCTGCCGCAGTTCTCCCTGGATACCGATCTGCTTGCCCTTCACCAGATACTGCGCCAGGGCTTCCGCTCTCTTGCCGATCAGTACGCAGTTGAAGAAATTACCCTCATCCTGCCAGGTGTCGTCTTTCTTGACTCTTCGGTTGACAGCCAGGGAGAGATTAGCTATGGCAAAACCGGTGTTTGTATACTTCAACTCTACATCCCTGGTGAGCCTGCCGACCAGGACTACTTGGTTGATGTCAGCCATTGTACATGCTCCTGTTATAATAATACCGTGGTTTTGTTACTTGCGAATGAAGAGGTATTTGAGGATTTCACCCCGGAGCTTGAAGGCTTTGTCGAAGGCTTGGATGTTTTCAGGTTCTGATTCGAACTCGTAGAGGATGTAGAATCCCTTGTTGTTCTTCTTGATCTCGTAGGCTAGATCCCTCTCACCCATCTCCTCTTCATTGACAACCTTGCAACCGTTATCTTTGAAAAGTCCCTTGACGAACTCCCTGCCCTCGGCAAGCAGTTCGCCTTCCGGTTTGAAGATAAGTACAGCCTCGTAGTTTCTCATGTCTGATCCTCCCTATGGTCTTAAATGATCCATCCCGCAGAAGGAATGGATAAAGAGGCGAAGCATAAACTAACACATCCCCCTGCATTAGTCAAGAAATTACAGATGTGGCGGTCAAGGAAGATCAAGCAGGTGAAGGAAGCGACCGAAAATCTAAAAGGAATCGCGTTCTTCGGCAGGTACCATGACACGGCGGGTAAATTACGAGGACAACATTTTCTACCTCTCCCTTGTCTTCAAGGGCATCGCAGCGGGTTTGAAACTCAACATCGATACGGATCTGTATCGGGACAGAATCATTGAAGATATTCGCTTTTTGGACAAAACCTGCTCCAGCATCTATCAATCGTTGAGAGCGAATCATCTGATGATCGACCGCCTAACCCACCTCAAAGGTCTGATGAAGCTGAACTCGATCTTCATAGAGCTTTTAGAAGATGTGCTGGAGGAGCGTTATCCACTGGCCAGTGCCCTGGAACAGGATTTCGACCTCTTGCAGCGAATCCAGTCCACCCGGGAGGTCGAGCTGGCCGGTCTCAAAGAGATGATCGCGAAGCTTGGTGATGAAGGCGTGGATCAGGAGCAGATCGTCTCGGAACAGGAATTCAAGTTTCTGCTCTCATCGGACGAAGACCAGGAAGAATCTTCGGATTAGCGTGTCTCGTCAAACAGGTCCAGGGGCGGTGGAGGCGTACCCCCTTCCCAGCGACTCTCCTCCTCCAGCGAATACGGCCGGGCGTACAGCTTTTCGTACAGGAAATTCAGATCTTCCTGGTCTATGTCGAGAAATTGCACGCCGAAGTAGCATCTCTCGGCATCTTGGAACTTGCGGCGCACCCTGGAACCGATGACCATTGTTCGTTCCGGGAAACGCACGGTGATCTGTATGTCTGTATGGATCACAAGGTTATTTGAAAGATCCGAACGCGGGTGGCCGAACAGCAGTCCCGAGGCGCTGATATCGATGATCGGAGCCTCGTAGCGGCGTTCCATATTGCCGTTTGTGGTGAAGTATCCGGTCAGATGCAGCGAATAGCCCAGAACTCGGGAGAAGTCGTATGCATACTCCAGCAGATCCCTGGATATCTTCTCCTTCCGGTCCTCCCTGTTGCAGAGGTAGATATAGCCAACCAGATAGAGCTCGTACAGGATCGGACAGAACAACTCGGAATGAATCTGCTTTTTCTGTTTCTCGTAGAGGATGTTCCCCAATTTGCTGGTAATCACGTGAGGCGCTCTATCCAACGATTCTTCATACTTTACCAGATCCCGGCGGGTGATTAGGCGTTCATCGGGATAAGGGTCGCTTGCTGGAAAGTCCTCTTCAGTAGAGGGGATCCAGAGCATTTTTCCGGTCGCAGCCATGACCTTTTCTTCGTATTTGTCCAGTCCCTTGTCGCGCAGCATCACGATCCGGGCTTCACTTACATCGGTTGTGGTTCTTTCGCGAAAGTTTTTGTAGAGGCTCTTGATACTGGCGTAGTCCAAATCGATGCGGGTATTGACCGCTTCCGGCGAGAGCTCGATGTACCGGTTCGATCGTGGAAAGTTGAGCTCGACTTTCTGGCCTTTGATCGTGAAGAACACCTCCGCCTTACCGGAAACGTACACCCGCTCGTTCTTTCTCTGAGGATTTTTGTACACCTCATAGGGATGGGCTAGTTTGAGCCGGCCCTCAGATTTTTCAAGGATCACGGTCTGGAAGGTGTGGAAGTTGTTCTGAAAGAGAAAGTATACCTGCACGTTTTCTTCGACATCGAAAAAGTCAGGATTGCCGCTGCGGATCTCCACCTCCAGATGCTCATCCCGGATGTCGACAACGGGCCCCGATAGATCTTTTCTCTGACCGAGTATTCTGAGCTCCACATTCTGCTCGATCAGAGATTTGAACACGAACTCTTTGACAATTCTACCAACCCTGACGCCCATTTCATCTACTCCTGGATCAGACGCAGGCAATCCTCCCCTGCCGCTTCAGGGGCAATGCAATACCTGATCCTCTGTACCTGATTGCTCTTCAGGATAAAAAGATAGTCTCCGGCCGAAAGGTTGTAAAGCGAATCCGCACCCTGGACGGAGCGCATGGAGGGCAGGCTGAACAGTTCCACGGCTACCATAGCGCCGCCGCTGTCACCTCGGGAACGGACCAGGTACCGTCCCGATTGGATGATTCGCAACTTGAAGGCCATTGGATTCTCGCCAACTTCGATTTCCGCGATCCCCGATCCCGGAAAGATCTGCACGGGATCGAATTTTTCGAACACCAGGGTATAGGCGCCGCTGCCCAGAGGGCCCTCTCCGGTTATTCGAGCGTAGATCCGCCGGGTTCCCAAAAACAGGGGGATAAAGGCGTTGTCCTGGATGCCGCTGTTGTCATCCGCCAGGATCTCCCGTTTCTGCTCCGAGTACAGCGTTATGCGGGTATCTACCTCCGGGCCAGTGGTATACACCGCGTAGAAATCCGGAATTGTGAAGGACAGTTCGACCCAGTCCTGATCCCCCGATAGCAGTGCCCGGTCCTGCTGTGTATCCGGATTAATAGCCCGGGCATCATCGAAGCGGTTGTCCGGCTCGAAGCTGTCGTTGCTCATACCTGTCAGATCGACGGAAAACACGTAAGGACCCTGAATACTGAAATCATAGGCCAGGAGCTCGGCCACGTAGTACCCTTCCTCCAACGTGGTTTCCAGTCGTACATTAGCAAAACCTTCACTTCCGCTTACTTCGAAGGGAATGTTCTCCCCCTCGCGGAACAGCAGCAGCTGCAGATCGATCTCTGTTTGAGCTTCCAGAACCACGGTTCCGCTTTCGGCTTTGTAGAACCGAAATCTGTCGACATCTCCTGGGGTGATCGATCGGCCAAATCTCTGTGTTCCGAAAGACGGAACCTGTACCTCGAATCCCGGTGCATCATCCGGTTCGAAGGGATCTTCAATATCCTGGTCGACCCAACCGCCTCCGGGGCTCTGAATCCCTTCACTGCCAGGTTGCACAATTCCCGAGGGCTCCAGCAGAGAGATAAGCTCGGGGCTGGATGGAATGTCGACCCGCGTACCCCCGCCCAGGGATCCGTCCGGTCTGGTGATGCGGCAGATGATGCGCACCCGTCCGGGATAGGTTTGTAACTCCCCTGATACCGTGTAGGTATTGTCTCCTTCCGGCTGCGGGATGATGCGCAGGCGTTTGTACTCCGCTGCAAGATACAGCTCCAGCTCGCTCCTAAGTCGATCCCCAAGGGTCACTCTTCCGTATTCGTCAGAGAGGAAGGCAAGGATCGTAAGATTCTGTTCGGGCCGATCAGGTATGGTCTGTAGAAGGAAATTTCCCAACTCGCTCACGGCTCTATCGATATCCTCCAGGGCGTCGGCCGAAAGGCTGGTGCATGCTCCCACGACAAGGAGGGGTATAAAGAGCAGACGCCAACTGCGTTTCATAAATCCAGTTCTCCCGCTATACTCTGCATCGCCCCTAAAGCGATGGCGGCAAACTCCTCCAACGGTATCCCCGCTTGTTCACATAGGAGGATACTTTCCCGTGAGACCTTGCGGGCAAACTCCTTTTTCTTCATTCTCTTGACCACGGATTCGGGTTTCACCGAGGCAAGTTTCTTGTCGGGCATGACCAGAGCCGTTGCCACGATCAGACCCGTGATACTCTCAGCCGCCGTGATGGCGTAGTCCAATTTGTCGGTTCTCTGCAGGCCCAACCCGTCGGCATTATGGGCCAAAATCGCCCTGATGATCTCCCGGCTTACGCCATGCTCCTGTAGAATTTCTTCACTCTTTCGCCCATGTTCCTGCGGGTCCTGGGTGATATCGAAGTCCAGATCGTGCAGCATGCCCATGATCCACCAGGTATCCGCATCACCTCCGAGCCGACCGGCCAGGCGTTCCATGATCGCCGCTGTAGCCAGACTGTGTTTCTTCAGCCAATCGCTCTGTACGTACTGATCGAGTAGTTGAACTGCTTGTTCGCGTTCCATGCTATTGAATCTCCCATCCATAAGTTGAAGGGTAGTACTTCTCCTTCTCCCGTACGTAGTCCTGATTCATGGTTTCAAAATCGATTTGTACGTCGGACACGTACCATCTACCGCCGGATTTGTCCAGGTACAACTCCCCTTCACATACCCCCGGAGATCCAAACAAACGGATGTTCATCCAGGCCGTGCGGTTTTGGAAAACCGATGAACTCTCATCCCCCTGTCCCTTGGATTCCGTAGTAATCGATCCGATTCGGTAGTTGACCGGGACTAGTTCCCGCTGCAAATAATAATTGATCGAATTCGACAGCTCTTGCCGCACACTGTTGTGGAGGGAATCTCCCAGCACCGTCCCTTCCTGCAGGGCGTTCAAGAAGCGTGTCGTGACCGACACCATTTCCTGAGCGCTGCGCTCGATCCCCACCAGATCGGCCAGAGGTCCGATTTTAAAATCCTCAGGCAATACCTGGGCTGATTCTATAGTTAAAAGTCTCTGCTGCTCCGATTGCTGGGTTGTAGAGGGCTGCGGCTGCTCCGAGGGAGCTGCCTGGGTCAAGGTGATTTCCCGTTTGCTCACCACCTCCCCGGCGTTGTTTTCCACCGCTTGAACCGGAGGGCTGGTAGATTCCGGGGATGCGGATTTCTCGGTTTTATCGCCCCGGGCGCAGGATACCAGACCGAGAAGGAGTATCAGAGGGAAGGCAATCCAAGGTCTCACACTTTTTTCTATCAGATCGGGCGCGCTTCGTCAAAGGGAGGACGCGAAGGAGTTTATGATAATGGCGATGCCTTCCTCCAATCAAAAATCCTGGTATAATGCTGTTTACGATTATGGACGGGTTATCAGCTGTAATCAATCACCTCAGTTCGGAGCACAGTGAACCGATAAAGGATCCGGTTTGGAAAAATATACGTCTATCCCGAGGGTTGCTTCGGATTGCCTCTCACGAAGCTTTTCAGAAGTTGAACGGGATTCGCCAGCTTGGACCAACCTACCTTGTGTATCCCGGGGCTACCCACACCCGCCTCAACCACAGCCTGGGCGTATTCCACCTGGCCCGGCGGATGATGACCCACCTCCTTGGTACTTCCAGAGGCGACACAAACACCACTTCCCATCCTGTGGTGACCAGCCTCACCCTGGAAGGCACCAAAGCCTTCCTCTGTGCCGCCCTGCTTCATGATCTTGGTCATTACCCCTACGCCCACTCCCTGAAGGACGTGGGACTGCGCGGCCACGAGTCTCTGACCGCAGAGCGGATTCTCCAGGCCGATCTTTCTCAGCTGATCCGCGAAGCTGTAGGAACGGATCCTGAGTTGGTAGCGGCGATCATTGACCCCTCCCTGCCCCACAGCGCCGCAGCGCAGCTGGTGTTTTTTCGAAATCTTCTCTCCGGAGTGCTCGATCCGGACAAGCTCGACTATCTGAATAGGGATGCCTACTTCTGTGGCGTACCCCAAGGTACCCAGGATGTTGATTTTATCCTGGCCGAGATCCGGCCGCAGAGCAACGGTCTGGCGGTAACGGAGAAGGGCTTGAGCGCGGTGGAAAGCATCCTGTTCTCCAAATATCTTATGTACAAAACCGTGTATTGGCATAAGACGGTGCGTATAGCCACGGCCATGATCAAGAAGGCGATTCTTCTTGCCCTGAAGCAGGGTATCCTGCAATCCCGGGATCTGTACTGGTTGGATGACTACGAGTTTTTTGCATCTACCGCAAAGCAAATCTTTGAACCTTTTGAGCTGATCCGGAGAGTACGGGAACGACGGCTGTTCAAACTGGTCACCGCTGTTTCCTTCGATCCCGATAACCAGCTGCACCGCCGTCTGCAGGATGTTCACAACCGTCTGGATTTTGAAGCGGAGCTTGCCAGAGAGGTCCAGACACTGCTGGGCCGGAATTTGCCTGAGCAGAGTTTGATCATCGATGTGCCCGAACCGATCAATTTCGAGATCGATCTTCCAGTTCTACATACTGAGACAGGAGAGGTTACGGTCTATGAACGATCACGCAGTGTGTTCAGCAGGGAGAGTGTTCAATCCTTTGTGCGCTCGCTGAGAACCATATCTTTGTTCGCCGAAGCGGAAGATGATCTCAACCGTGCTTTGGCCAAAATTGATGCCGGGAAGATCCTAGCTGAGGGAATGGGGTAGAAGCTTGTCCGCTATCATACTGTCTCCTCGTGCGACTCAGAGGATGAATGTCTTTATCAAGAAGGTCGGGAGGGGCATCAACAGGCATCGGATGATCGAAGCGGGCGAAGAGATCCTGATCAGCGTGTCCGGTGGGAAAGATTCGCTGGCTCTCTGCCTGGCTCTGGCGCAACGAAAAGCCTGGATTCCGATGGACTATAGACTTCGTGGTCTGTTCATCGACTGGCGAGAATACCCCGCCGGTGCGGAGAATAGAAAACGATTGGCGGCATTCATGGAACGACTGAACATACCCTTTCGAATCGTGGAAGCAAGCATCTATCCGCGTTCCTACGACAAACCATTCAACTGCTATATCTGCTCGCGGAACCGTAAGCGGATTCTCTTTCAGGAGGCGCAAGCCTTTGGCATCACCAAGATCGCCGTGGGTCATCATCTGGACGACATTATCGAAACGACGCTGATGAATCTCTTCTACAAGGGGGAGATCGCCACGATGTTGCCGATTCAAAACTTCTTCGACGGAAAGATAAAGATCATCCGGCCGATGTGTGAGGTAGAGGAACGGGAGGTGCTTCGCTTGTTAAACGTATATCCTCTTCCGGTGTTTGACATTCACTGCCCGCGCAAGACGAACCATCAGCGCCTGTTCTTCAAAGAGTTGATCAAGCAGGTCAAGCGGGTCAACAAGCACGTCAAGGACAATCTGTACAACGCCCCCGGGCGCATCAACAGGGATTATTTACCGTGAGCCCCTTAAGAGGCCGGTATTGAATCCCCATGGGATCTTGAACTACAGTAGAGCCCAATGAGAATCGCGGTGCTCAGCGACGTGCATGCGAACAGGGAAGCCCTGCTGGAAGTAGAGCGGGCTCTCCGGGATTTGGCGGTGGAGCGCATCCTCTACCTGGGTGACGCGGTAGGGTATAACGCCGATCCGGAGCACTGCACATGCCGGCTGGCGGAATTGACGGAACTTGCTGTGCGGGGAAACCACGACAAGACGGTGGCCAATCCGACAAATCTGGATTGGTTCAACGAGGTGGCTCGATCGGCGATCCTCTGGACCCGGCAGGCCTTGAGCCCGGGCAGCCTGCAGATCCTCGACTCCCTACCAAAGGGACCGAGGGTTGTACTGGACCGTTACCTGCTGTGTCACGGCTCCCCGATGGATGAAGATCTGTACATCACCAGACGGACGGACGTGGATCGCAGCTTTACCTACCTGAAGAGTCGTCTCGAAGGCATCAGGATCTGTTTCTACGGCCATACCCACATTCCTTATATCATTGAAGAAGACGGCAGGGCTTTGACGCCTCCCGAGCGCTTTCACCTGGATCCGGAACGCTTCTACATGATCAATCCGGGTTCTGTCGGACAGCCGAGGGACCGCATTCCTCTGGCTTCTTTCGGTGTGCTCGATGAGGAGGATATGGTATATTACCATTACAGGGTCCCGTTTCCTGTTGAAACGGCTCAACGAAAAATAATTGCCGCCGGGCTTCCCCGAATGCTTGCAGACCGGCTGGCCGCAGGCTGGTGATGAGGAAGGAGAACGACAAATCGTGTCTATGAAGAATCCAAAGGTTATGGAGGAACGAA
Source organism: Spirochaetaceae bacterium (assembly GCA_020353535.1). Lineage (GTDB taxonomy): Bacteria > Spirochaetota > Spirochaetia > SZUA-6 > DRHE01 > JAFGQJ01. The sequence goes on from CP070696.1 coordinate 4,033,089, forward strand.
TCCGCAGGGTGAGGGTCTTATTCAAAGAATTGGGATACACACTGCACGAGACTGAACGCTCCGAAGAAACCTACTCCGCCGGATTTGAGAATGAGGAGGGGATGCAGGGCGGATTTTTTATAGACAGGAGCAGCCGATTCCTGGAAATTGCCTACACCTTCTCCTTCTCCCCCTCGATGGCGGAGTACGTGAAGACCCGCTTGGAAGAAATGTTGAAGATAAGCTATGAGTTCGGCTGTTACATCAATCTGCAGACGACAAACGAGGAGATCGCCTTTTCCGTTTTCACCAAATTGTACTATACTGGATTGAACTATTACGCATTGAAGGACAGCCTCAGAGAGTTTGCCCTTTGCGTACAGGCGCTTACCGAGCTGTTGGAGATCACCAGTACGGAGAGCTCCTAAAGCCGGGCTTCAATAGATTTCAGAGAAAATACTGGTATCTCGAATCCTTCCCGGAACGAAATTTTCCGCAAATTGAAGGGCTTTATGCAGAACGGATTCTCCGTACGTCTTGGAGTTCGAAACAACCGCAGCTCCGATCTCTGCGAAACGCCAGGAATCCTGGAGATCGACTTCCGCTACCGATATTTTGAATTTGTTCTGGAGACGGCCCTTCACCGACTGGACGATTTGCCGCTTCTCCTTGATCGAGCCGATATCAGGAAGGTCGAGTACGAAGTGCAGGACTGACACGACCACAAATCAACTCTCCTCCTCTTCTTCGGGTACTAGGTGGGAAACTTCCTCAAGATCCAGCTTAAGCAGACTTTCTTGCTGGTTTTGGGTTCGATCTTTCAGAGGCAGGTACTTCTCATTATACAGCTCCGCCAGCTCGAATACATCGTCGTTTTCGTATCGCTCCGGGATCTTTACCTCGAGATTGTAGTCGGTCTCCTCCAAACCCCTGCGCATGACATGGATGGGATCACTCACGGTTATAGCGAAGTGGGGGCTGTAGATCAACAGGTAGGCCAATACGATCAGGACCACAATGATGAAAAACAATACGCTTTCCCGGGCTAGTTGACTAACGTAGGGCCGCTGATCGAAGAACAGCTCCAGTTCTTCTTCTGGCAGATAGGTGTAGTCGCCGGGAGCGAAAGTGTTCGCATAGGTTTCGTCGGAGTAGCGGGAATACACCGTCTGTCCCCGATATTTAACGATCAGGAGATTCGTCTGCGTGTTCTGCAGGGTCTCCAACGCCTGCACAAAAGCTGCTGGATCGTCTGTTTTCTGCTCCAGGTGATCGGCGATGGCTTCTTGCTGGTCGGAAATAGCCGTATCCAGCCCTCTCAACTGTGTAGAGGAGGAGAAGAGGGTGAAGAACAGCAGGCACAGCACCAGCACCGTGACGCTGATGGCCGTGATCGATGCCACATGCCTCTGAGCCATCGGGGAGGAAACATTCTTTATTCTTCGGAAGATCTTCACGATACGGAGGAATCGGAGAATTCTGGCGATACGGATCGCTTTGATGACCTTTAGCAGGTTCAGTACTCCTCCCAAACCGAGAGCAACCCCCTGGCCGGTCAAAAGGGTCAGGGCAAACGGCCCGGAGTTGAACATCAACAGGGGAATCGAGGCCAGAAAATCGATCCAGCCCCGTTCCTGAGTGAGATACCGTCCGACCCTGCCCTCCATGAGGGCGTTGTATAGCCGGATCAGGAATTCGATCGTGAAGAACAGGTCGAAGAAAAAACCCGCCAGCAGCAGCTTGCTCCGTATATCCACATTCCATCCAGATAGAACGGCGAAATCTTCAAGAAAGGTTTGCACCAGGACCAGTAAAATGACTGCGATGACCAGGGATTCGAGAACGGATCCGAAGGCTCTGCCGTTGACACGGCCGGCAGCTGATCGAACTGTTGCGTCGCTTCTGTTCATTATATATTCACCTTACCATCCGCTCTCCGAGGCGATCTTGTAAAACTCATCGAGCATCTTAATATCAAAGCCGTAGTACTTGTAATTACGACGGGTAATACTGAACCAGCTTCGATCCGGCGTATTAGCCCCTCGATCGAGCCTAGAGATCGGTTTGTAATTCTTGGCCCGGGAAGAAAAGATGGCGGCGATGCGAGCCGTTGCATCGATCTGCTTGTCCTCCTCGAATGACACGTTGCTGAACAGCCCGCCCCGCAGAAGTTCCGGCGGAAGGACCTGCAATTGTGCTTTCATGCTGTCGAGGGCGTTGGCGGCGAACTGGGGCTGCACCAGCACCGTCTCCATGCTCTCACCTGTACCGCCCCTACCTTCTGTGAACAGCTGGATGCTCGGACGCAGCAACAGGGTGATGTGGATCATATGCCTGATATCCTCGATCTCGAGGCGCAGCCGTTGAACCTTGGTGAGCTCGAAATGAACATACTGCCGATCTTTAAAAGCTTTTTCCAGGTACTGACCAACAAAACCGGAGACGATAGCGGTCAGGGGACCAGCCAGAGCTTTGCGAGCCTCCGGTTTCACCAGCAGCCGCTGGCACAGCTCCAACATCTTCTGCCTGCAGTTTTCCTCCGGAACTCTGCGAGGTTGGATCTCGGAAATAAAGGAAAAGGAGATCCTCTGCTGGATCAATTCCTCCAGCTGAGGCTTCAGCACCTTGTCGGTTTCCTGAATCAAAGCGGTGTAGAGAAGCTTCAGGATCTCGTTCCAAGGTTTGCCAGGGAAAAACTGTGGAGAGGTGAGGGTAGGGACCAGGCTTTGGGCATTTGTCTTCAGGAATTGGAGGATCTGCTCCTCTTTTTGAAGCGGATTCAAGTTGTTCAATGCCGGATTTACCAGCAGGTGATTCACAAAGGCTGCTGCCCGGGCCAGGGATGGGTCCATCTTCTCTATTCTCGGTTGCCCTTTCTATTCCCTCCCAATGTTTTTTTTGCCCGTAGATTGTGATACGTTTACGGGCGTGAGGACTATTCTCTTATCCTGCCTGCTTTTAGCTCTTGTGTCGAATTATACACCATATGCTCAAGACGGGATAAGTCCCGGTTCGCAGGATGTGGAGCCGGCGGGTGCCGATCCCGCTGCGGACGAGAATCCTGATAGTGGGACGGAGGATCTTGGGATTACCGAAATCGAGGCTCCGGAAGCCCTGTTTGCTGTGGATATCGGCGATGCCGAGGTGGATTTCTTTTTGGAAGGAACCTGGCGGGCATCCGTTTTCGGATCCTTCGGCGTATTGATCGGTCCCGACGGTCAAGCAATCTCCTCACCGTTCCCGGGTCTGGACAGCGGTCGCTTTTTCCGGCAGATGCCCGATCTGACCTTCTCCGTGTGGCTTCTCAATCGCTTCTTTATCGAAGCCTCGGTTATCGGGGATTTCCTCGAACAGGGCTACGACTACTTTGATCAGAACTACATCCTCATGGGGTACATAGGCGCCGAGGGGGAGTTTCTCAAACGCGTCCTCATCGGCAGTAAAAATATAGGTATCGATCCCTTCCCCTTTGTCGACGTGCCCGAATCCGGGCGCTCCTCCCTCGGGGTCGAAGCCCTTCTCGGTACAGGGATGAGCGAGCACCAGCTGCTGTTGCGCTACGACAACAACGAGCCGGCCAGCCTGACCTTCATCGGCCGCAACCTGGTAGCCGAACAGGTGATCGCTCTGGATGAATACCTCCGCGGGCGCTTCTTCAAACTTCCGGATGCGAATGTGGGCAGCTTGGAGGTCTACCTGGAGGATCCGGACGGGGATTTCACTACCCAGGATTGGGCGGACAAGAAAAACTACCGTGCAGCTACGGTAGATGATGCGGTGATTGACAGCCTGAACGGTACGGTATTTCTCAAAGAGCCGGCACAGGGAAGCGTGCTGGTTTATTACAGGAAAGGAGCCGCGGAGATCGGTGATGCCACTCTTGGTGGTGGAGCATTGGCGGGGGAGGATCAGGATCTTGTTGATGATGATAAAATCGATCTTGCTCAGCCGGCGCAACAGTTTCGGTGGGATGTTGTTGTTAATTATCTGGGTCAGGATTTGACGGACCGGCAAGTCGAGTACACACCGTCCGGAACTCCCTCGGGGAAATACTACCTGCGCCTCTACAAACCCGGCGAGTTCTCCCCCTTCGAGATCCTCGCCGGCTACGCACTGGAAGGTTTGGTGCCGGAGGATCTTTCCGGACTACGTGTTTCGATTGTGCGAAAGGGCAACTGGAACGCGGCACCGTCCACCGCCGTGGCCTTCCGCCTCACTCCGGGTGCGGATTTCCTCCAGGCATATTATAAGCCGGATCCCGGCCTGCGCACTAATTTTCGAAACCTCTACCCCTTTCTCGACGCCACAAAACCTTCGCCGCCCTTCGATCAGGACAACCTCCTGTACGGCCCTCTGGCCGACGTGAAACCCGGTTATCTGGACTATGAGATACTGGTGAGTGAGCTCACCCCGGTAAGTCAGTATCAAATCGGCGGTGATGTGGTGCCGGGATCCGTGCAGATCCTGCGCAACGGACTCGCAGAAAACCGCTTTGAAGTGGACTATGCAAGCGGTGCCATAACCTTTCTGACCGAGATCGCCCCCGATGACCGGCTGGTTGTGAGTTTTCGCCGCCAGTCCGCTCTGGCGAACAACGGGGATATCCTCTTTGCCTGGGGCAACACCATCACCTTCAGCGAGGCTTTGAATCTGCAGCTGGCTACGGGCGTGCGCTGGAACTTCCTCCCCGGCTCCTACACGGAGGAGGCCTACTCCCGTACTGGAAGCGTGGTGCTGTCCGCCGGTGTTGACGGCACATTCGGACCGCTGAGCTACGAGGCCTCCCTCGGGGGAGCTTATACAAATCCGGATACGACGGGGGTGATGCGCCTCCTCGGGATGGAAACGACGGGGATCGAAGTTTTCCTCTCCGAAAATACAGCCTATCCCGCCTCTCCTCCTGAAGATGACGATCCGATCGATCCCTTGCCCCTCCTCACCCATGCCGCTCGGGGGAAGCTGTTCTACAAGGATTACCGATCCTACGGATTGTTCGATACCTCGACCCTGATGTCCTATACCTGGGATCCACCGGCAGAGCAGAAGTTCCCCTATGACCAGATGTACTCGAAAATCGGTCCGTATGTTGCAGCGGGGAGCTCAGAAGGCACCTCCTCAGGGGAGAGTCTGGTGCTCGATTTCGATATCGCTGCCAGCGAATGGATCGGTGTTCAAATACCTGCCAGCTACGCAGGCACTGTTGTCGATCTGTCAGGCTCCCAGGGAGTTACCGTATCTTTCCGGGCTATCGATGTCAGTCCAGGGAGCGACTTTAATGTGTATCTGCAGCTCGGCGATATCGGGGAAGACCTGGATGAAGACGGAGTTCTGGATGAGGAGTCATCGCCGAGCGCCGCCGGTTTTTTATTCGATGACGACAGCGGTGTGGACTTGAAAGTGGGCAGCGGTCCGAAGAACCAGGGAAACAACCGCCTGGACAGCGAGGACATCGACGGAAATGGTTTTCTCGACGACGATCCGACGTCGAATCCCAACATCCTTACCTTGACCGTGGTCAGCAATATTACCACAGACACGAATTGGACCACCTTTTCCTACACCTTCCAGGAAGATAAAAAGCGAAAACTCTCTCGAGTCCGCAGCCTGCGGCTGATCGTCGACGGCACGAATGCGTCAACGGCACGGGTGCTGGTGGACGAGATTTCGCTGGCGGGAAGCCGCTTTTTCGCCGGCTGGTATAGACCGTTGCCCTTACCTCCTCACGTGGAGCGCACCGACGACGTGACCGTTCGGGAGCTCGATGAACGGACAGCGGCCTCTCCGCCATCCGAACGGCTGGAAGACGCTTATTCCTTCGTCGATGAGGTGTTTCACCCCTTCGGGGAAAAGCAGAAAGTGCTGGAGATCGACTGGAACAATACGTCAGCATCAACAGAAACCTGGGAGGTACAGGGCTACACCGAGGCGCAGAGCGAAGGGATCAGGTACAGGGATATCGTCTACTACTACAGATTTCCCGTAGCGAGCTTCGTGAGTAGTACCTCGGAGCTGCACTTCTATCTCCACGAACCCTCGGAGCTCCAGGATCCCTCCCAAAACGGCGTGCATTGGTGGTTTCCGGCGGATGCCAATAAGAGCGACGATTGGAGAGAAATCAGGGTTTCCCTCGATGAACAGCGGATCTACCGAAATGGGGTCCCGGTCGCGGGAAGCGGCGTAGAGGATAATTCGGCATCCGCTTCCCTGACTCGATTAGTCATCCGGCTAACCGACGTAGATCCTGCAGACAACGGCACCCTCTACCTGGACGAGCTTCACCTGAGCGATCCCGAAGGGGCCCTGGGAGCTGCGGCAACCCTCGATCTGGAGCTCAATCTGCCGGGAGAGCTGCTGAGTTGGGGCGGTCACCCGATCATCCATGACCTCACCCTCAGGCAGAGTGCTGCCTATGCCAGCAGGGGCTTCTCGAGCTTGTACGGAACGCCGCTGAGCGCGCGGAGCTTCAGCTCGGTGAGCGAACTGGATTTCGGACTCACCCTTGCGGATATGAAGATCGATTTCACCGTGGCCGGCAGCGAATCCGAGATGACCTGGGGAGCCGGCCACGGGATCACCATACCGAACGTGTCCTTCCCCTTAATTTTTTCTGATTCCTTCAGCCTTCGCAACCGGGATACGGGGCCGGAGCTGCGGCGAGAAAATACATTGACTGTGAATGCCCCGCCGCTCCTGCAGGCGAACCTTCAATCCCGAGCCGGATCGTTGGAAGATACCTTGAGTCAGGGCTGGGACGCAGATCTGGGGCTCCTGCCCGGGCCGTTCAACCTGCAGAACAGCCTTGCCATCTCCGGTACGAAAAGCGGCTTTTCCCTTCCCGTGGAAGGCGAGACGGACTCCCCCCCTCCCTATTTCCCAAACTGGATCCAGGGATACACCCTGCTGGCTCCCTGGCCAGGAGGAGAGGCGGTGGAGCGCAAAGCCAACCTGACCCTGGACTGGAGTCTCGATACCGTTCCCCTGGGTGTCCAGACCCTTTGGCAGCATGGTTTCCACAGCTACGATTTGACCGCGGCCGAGCCGACGCTGCAAAGCACGGCGGTGATGGAGGTGGAATTGCCGTTCCTCTGGCGCGATGGCAGCGTCACCCTGTTTTCCGTAATCCCCGGCTATCGGCGTGATCTGAAGATTGTCGATCTCGAGGCGGGACTCGACGACTACGCCTCCGATTTCTCCTCCTCCTTCCAAAACATCTACAGTCAGCAGTACCTGTACGCGTTGTATCCCTACGCAGAGCTGTTCACCCAGCAGGCTGAGCAGCGTTTCCTCGATTTGTCAACCGACCTGCAGGAATCGGCCTACAGCGCCGAAGCATACCTGCGGCTATCCAGGCGATTCTCCTCGAGAATCCGAGATCTGTTTCTGCCCTCCTTTCTCGAGTTTGGACTGACGAAGCATTTCATGAGGGATCGGGACCTGATCGACCTGTACAACAGCTATGCGCTCACCGCTCAGAGTACAGCTCTGAACCTCTTTGGTGCCTTCGGCGCCTATCCACTGTTTCCCTTTTATAGAACCGATGAGTTCAGCACTTCCCTTTCCCTGCGGGTTGACGTAGACGGGCAGACCGTGCAAACGCCGGGGCAGAAACCCCTCAGGACCTTGGCGGCGAATCTGGATCACTTCTTCTCCTTCGAAGGGGAGAGGGACAATCAACTGACCTTCGAGAATCGATTCGGACTGCAAATCGACAGGGAGGAAAGCGGTTCATCCACAGGGTGGGACGATGCGGTCAAGCTCCTGTACACCTGGAACCGCTATCCCGAGACGGGGGTTAGGGTTCCGCTGCTGCCGGAAGCCGTTGGTGCGAAGGGCTACTGGTCGCACCTGGAAAGCTTGGAGCTGGAGCTGAACGGAGACGAAGGGCAGACCAGCTATCATCCCTTCAATGTGATTCTCAGCCATGAGAGCTCCCTGATCCTCCCGGATTACGGGGAGATTAAAGCCGAAATCTCCGGGGGATTCGATATCGAGAAAACCGAAGCGGGCGAGCGCTACTGGCGCTTCGGTTTTCTCGGAGGTATCAGCGTGCAGATCGAGTTTTAGATTCCCATTGAGCGGCCGGAGCGCATTGCCAATGGGATTGTAATATTTTATTTTCGTACTATATTTAGAAGCGAGTTGCGAGGAGGCAGAAATGGTCAAGAATATCAAAGTCCTGACGGTCGCAATCCTCATTCTCTGTTGCTCTGGTCCGGCTTTTGCCCAGGAGGAGGACGGAGGATTCGGTTTCGGATTGAATATCGGGATCGGTGCCCAGACATTTGACGGAACCACCTACCAGAGCTTGAAGCTCTCGCCGGATATCTCCTTCGGCAAGTTCGGCATCGGTCTGGAACTCACCATGAACTACCAATTTGCGCCGGATTTCACGGTGCGCCAGGAAGATTGGTGGCCCACCGGGGACGATACCTTCTTGGACGTGTATCTGCCCAAGTTCAAATATATACGTTACGGATTCAAAGGCGAGCCGCTCTATGTGAAATTCGGTTCGATCGAGGATGCCCTGCTGGGAAACGGCTTCATCATCGGCGGTTACGACAACACTTTGTTCCTTCCGGAGAAGCGGATCTTCGGCCTGAGCTTCGATCTGGATGGTACCCTGTTCAATTTCCCCTACGTCGGCATCGAGACCTTTGTCGGCAATCTGGCCCAGTTCGACGTTATGGGTATCCGAACCTATGTGAGGCCCCTCGCCTTTACAGACGTTCCAATAATCAACGGACTCCAGGTAGGTGGCACTCTGGCCCTGGACAGAAAACCCAATCTCTACATTGGCGATGACAGCATCGATCCGGTGACGCTTTTCGGTGCCGATCTGACCCTGCCGATCCTCACCAAGCCGATGCTCAGCCTGACCACCTTCGCGGATATCGCCTTTCTGTACAACAACCTCGGGCCCGGGAATACCGGTAAGGGCGAGATGGTCGGAGTTGGAGGACGCCTGGCCCGCGTGATCACCTACGGAGCTCAGATCCGCGTTCTGGGTGAAGATTTCATCCCGACCTACTTCGACGTGGGCTACGACCTGTTCCGGGCCGACAAGTACAAGATCGTGAACAAGATATCCCCCTTTACTACGGGGATCGACCCCTACTTCGGCTGGCTGGGAAGCCTGGGATTTGCCTTCCTGGATGATGCCTTGATCTTCAAAGCCACGTTGGACGGACCTTTCTCCCAGCCCGGCGGCGGCAATCCCGATAACTATCTGGACTGGCCGCACCTGTACGCCGTATTCATCCTTGGAGAGGGTATTGTACCCAATCTGTCCCTGGAGGCAAGCTGGGACAAGCGCTCACTGGGTGCCCAGGATGGATTCTTCCGGGATCTGATAGCCAACTGGAAAGACGATACAGTGCTTGGCGCCCGGGTGAACTATTCGATTGGCGCAGCTGTGATCTCCGTGGTCTATCAGGTCACATACGATCCGGTAACCGGTGATCCGGTGACCAAATCGGGAATCGAGAGCGCCATCCAGCTTTTCTAACCATGGAGGTACGGAATGAACAATAAGATATTGCCGATCCTGATCGTTTTTCTGCTCGGCCTGACCGCGGCGGTGTTCGCTCAGACGCCGACGGTGGTTGTCGAATACTACGAAAACAGCAGCGGCGAGATGTACGTGCGCACTCCGGACGGTGCTGAGTACGAGGTGGACCAGTTCGGCTTCGGAGAGGAGCTGCCGGTGGGTGCCACGATCATTACCCTGGATGGTGATTATGCGGAGTTGCGCATGGATCCCAATGGTACGATCATCCGCGTCGGGGAAAATACAAACTTCCGAGTCGACGGCCTTCAGGGACGCGGAGACGCCCAGCAGAACACCTTCAGCGTGGCCGTGGGCAAGTTTAAAGCGGTTGTAGCCAAGCAGGACGGAGCTCGCTACACCTTCCGAAGCTCGACGGCCGTAATGGGGGTCCGGGGTACTACCCTCATCGGATCCAGCATTCCGGGAGTGGAGGAGATAGCCTATGTCATAGACGGAGTCGTAGACTACACCAATGCCGCAGGCCAGACTCTGGTTCTGGGCACCGGTCAGGCCGCTAATGCATTGGCGGCGAACTTTGTAGCCTTTCAGCCTTCCGCTGATCTGCTGCAGAACCTCCAGAGGGGAATGGATTTCGTCAGACTGCGGATCGATGAGGTTCCCGGCTACATCGAAGAGGTAATCGAAGAAGCGGTCGAAGAGGAGGCCGTGCCCGAGGAAGAGGAAGCGGTGGTTGAAGAAGAGGAAGGCGAGCCTGTAGCCGAGGTGACCGAGGCACCGGGGAAGGAGCCGGAGGCCAAGCCGGAGCCGGAGACACCGGAGTGGCTGGTAAAAGCGATGAACTTTCTCGGTCTGGAGCTGGGGACCGCCACCATGTATGATTACGAAACGGGTGAGCCTGCTACGTGGGCGAAAGCCATCATTCAACCCAAGTTTGCCCTCGGTAAGTTGAAGGTCGCCCTTTATCTGCCCATCATCTACCAGGAGGACATGTTCAATCCAAAGGATTGGTACAGGCCGGAAGAAAACAACGAGTGGTCCTTCGGAGTCGACAAATTAGACGACGGCTGGGATGAGGTCGCCCTGGATGCCCTCAACGACCTGTTCCTGAAGATCCGCTACATCGAGTGGGGAGACAACCGGGATCCCTTCTTCTTCAAGTTGGGAAATATAGCCAATTTCAGTCCCGGCCACGGTTCGATCATGCGGAACTACGCCAACGACAGCAACTTCCCGACGGAGCGGAAGATCGGTCTAAATCTCGGGGTGAACAAGGAAAAGGGCGGTCTGGAGCTGATGGTCAACGACGCCGCGGACCCGGAGATCTTCGGATTCCGTATCCACGCCAGACCCTTCGCACCGGGGGCCAAGCTCGGCTTCGGGTTCACCGCCCTGGCGGACATCAATCCCGAGCGCCTGGAGTTCGGTGAGGCCGCCATGTTGGGGAATCCGATATTCCTCAATGCCGGATTGGATCTGGACCAGCCCATCATCGAGCGTGATGCCCTGAGCCTCATCCTGTTCGCCGACGTGACCTCTATGATCCCCTATTTCCGGGAAGACGTGGGCTCCATATCTTCCGGTTTCGGCTGGGACGCGGTGTGGCCGGACGGTAATCCTCTGGATTGGAAGAACTGGGGCCTGGATGCGGGCATCTTCGGCAAGCTGCTCATTCTGGACTACCGCCTGGAGTTCCTCTATTCCGACGGTATTGCCCAGACTCCCTTCTACGGTCCTCAGTATGATTTGCAGAGCCCTACCAAGGTAGTGGAGCTCGTGAATTATCTACAGAATCCGACTAATCCACTGTACGACGTGCAGCGCATGGGGGTGTACGGCGAGCTGGGCTACACCCTGGACAAGGTCTTCTATATCACCGGCGGCTACAACTGGAACTGGCCAATCGATAAAGCAGGCGAGGATTGGCCGGCAGACAGGTTGAAGTTGGAATTCGGCCTGTTTAAGGATCTTCTGCCCGTGTACGGTTCTATCGGATTGATCCGGGAAGGTCTGGCCACAGTATTCATCAACGACTCCAGCATGACTTTACGCACGTTCTTCTCCAAGGAGACGGGCCCGGCGGAGCACAGATTCTTCGACGAGAACCTGATACTTTCCGGGGAGCTGGTCTACCCGATCTCACCGATCCTGGAGCTGGCTGTTGAGGTAAAGTCCAACGTGATCGGCGGCGAGTGGTACCCTTCCTGGAGTATCCTCACCCGCCTGAACGGTTGACAGGAGCTGCGTAGACCACGATAGTGTAATGTGTGAATCCTGAACGTGATACATCCGCCTCCCGGAGGATCGAGATCCTCCGGGAGGATGTTTCCAAGAAAATAGCGGCCGGCGAGGTGATCGACCGGCCGTTTTCCGTTATTCGAGAGCTCCTGGACAACTCGATCGATGCCGGCGCCGATGCGGTTGATGTGTACATCGAAGGCGGCGGCATCACCCGCATCGCGGTGGTGGACAACGGCTCGGGGATGAGTCGGGAAGACCTGCTGCTCTGCTCAGAGCGTCACGCTACCTCCAAGATCCGGGAAGAGGGGGACCTGTACCGGGTTCGAACCCTCGGATTTCGGGGGGAAGCCCTGGCCAGTGTGGCCGCCTGCTCCCGATTGGAGGTCATCAGCAAGGGGAGAGCAGGGCAGGGGGCTGCAGATGCGCCTGCCTATCGCCTGCGTGTAGAGGGAGGGAAACGGCTCGGTGTGGAGCAATGGCGGGGCAATCCGGGCACGGTGGTAACCGTCTCCGAGCTGTTCTTCAATCTGCCGGTCCGCCGTAAATTCCTCAAGAGCACGGCCGCTGAGACCGGGACCTGCCGGCAGACCTTTCTGGAAAAAGCCGTGGCCCATCCGGCCGTGACTTTTCGCTTTTTCACGGACCACAAGCTCAAGACATTTCTCCCGGCTCAGGGACAGAAACAGCGGGTGGCAGCCGCCTTTGCCCTGTCCGAGGAGCATCTCAGTCTGCTCGAAGCAAACCGGCCTTCCCTCAATCTGAGCATCGTTGCGGCTCGGCCCGAGCTTGCGCGGCGGGACAAGCGCCTGATCCAGATCTACGTGAACCGGCGAAGGATCTTCGAGTACAGCCTGGTACACGCTGTGGAGTACGCCTTTGGGCGCTACCTTCCCGGGGGACAGCACCCGGCGGCATTCGTTTTCCTGGATCTGGATCCGCAGCTGGTTGATTTCAATATCCACCCGGCCAAGCGGGAAGCCCGTTTCCGGGACCTTCCCTTCCTGCACCGGCTCATCTCCGAAACCTTGCAGGAGTATTTGAGCAGCTTCGATCTGCGTGCTTCCCGCTCGGGCACCGCTTCAGAGGTTGAAGGGAGTTTTCCGTTTCGGGAAGCTCGAAGAGCTGCCGGTTCCGGGTATTTTCCCAACACCCCTGAATTGGAGCGGCTGAGTACGGGTTCGGCCCAGTTTCCCGTGGAGCGAATACAAGGGGCGCCCGGCCCAGGTGGGGTACGGACGTCCAGACCCAGTCCAGAGACGGCCGGAGCCGCACCCGGTACGGTGGTGGAACCGGTGTACCGGGGGCAGCTGTTCAAGCTGTTCCTGCTGGTCGAGTACGGAGACAGCCTGTTCATCGTGGACCAGCATGCGGCTCATGAGCGGATACTCTTCGACCAGTTGCAGTCGGGGGCGCCGGCCACCCAGGAGCTGCTGATGCCGATCCGGCTGGAGATCGGAGCGAAGGCCGCCGATATGATCGGCGACCGGCGGGAGCTGTTTCAGCGGCTCGGCATCCGGATTGAACTGGGTGATGACGACACCTATGAAATTACCGCGCTGCCGGAAGCGCTGATCAGCATCGAGGAGGAGGAGTTGATCCAGGCGCTGCTATGGGAGAAAGGCAGCGTGGATGAGCTGGTAGAGCGGGTGTTCAGCCTGGCCTCCTGCCGGCTAGCGGTCAAGGAGGGCAGGGAACTGGATTCCGTCACCGCCGCCGAGCTGATCCGTCGCGTCTTTCAGCTGCCCAATGCGCGCTGTCCCCACGGGCGACCGATCTGGTTCCAGGTATCCCAGGATCAGCTGCTGCGGGAGGTTGGGCGGATCTGAGCCCGGGATAGGAACCGGATCGGGTCGCCGGGCGGTGGTCCCGATGGCAGAGCGATAGATGGTTGGCTACCTTTGGATCGCCATAATCCCGGTTGCTGGCGCCGGATGGCTACAGCTGGCGGAGCTTGCTCTCCGCGTCGGCCCGCTTCTCGTACCCGGGGTTCTTTTTCAGGAGAAGTTCCAGGAAAGCCTTGGCGTTCTCCTTGTCCCCCTTGGCGATCAGTACCAGGGAGATCTGATAGTAGGCATCCCAGTAGTTCGGGGCGATCTTGATCAGTTCCAGGAAGGTTTCCTGAGCCTTGTCTAACTCGCCGAGCTCCTGGTAAGCCAGGCCGAGGTTGTAACGGGTCTCCGTGGCATCGAGCTTGATTTCGATGGCCTTTCTGTAATGTCTGATCGCATCGGTGTACAGTCCTTTTTTTAGGTACACGCTCCCCAGATTGTTGTTCACCTGGAAAGAGGAGGGCTCGATGGTGATCGCTTTGGACAGGAAGGTCAGAGCCTGGTCATACAGACCGTTGTCGGTGAAGATCCGGCCCAAATTGATCAACGGCATCACGTAGTTTGCGTCGAGGGTCATGGCCTGTTTATACTGCCTGATCGCATCGTCGGTCTTGCCCTGTTTTTCGTAGACCTCGCCGAGGGTGTAGACGTACGGCGCCGAATCGGGCTGCCGCTCTACGGCTTTGCTGGCGTAGGGCAGGGCGTCGTTGTACTTCTCGAGTTTGAGCTTGACCAAGGCCATGTTGTAGTTGGTGACCGCGTGGGAGGGATCGTAGCGCAGAGCGGAGGCCAGGTACCGCTCCGCCTGACTGTAGTCTCCCCGATCTGAAAGCGCGGTACCCAGGCCGCGCAGGAACACAGGATTGTCTCCGTCGTAGTTAACCGCCTGGCGGAAGGATTCGACTGCCTTGGTAATCTCCCCTTTATCGTCATAGAGGGTACCCAGCATGTAGTGGGCCTCGGCGTAGTCCCTCTTGACCACGGTGGCCTGCCGGAAGGCCGAGATGGCCCGATCCGGTTCCTGCAGCCGGATCAGGGTTTGTCCCCTGCGGAAGTGGGCCTGCTCGAAATCCGCCTTCAGATGGATGCAGCTGTCAAAGGATTGCAGGGCATCGGAGTATTCACGGGAGTAGTACTGCACCCGTCCCAGCGAGTAGTACAGATAGTAATCGTCGGGCTTGAGCCGGACCGCCTCTTTGTACTCGTCAACGGCACTTTTGTAGTTTTTTTTGTTCTCGTAGATCTTGCCGAGAGTATCGTGGGGAAGGTAGAGGGTGCGATCTTTCTGGATGGCCTTGTTCGATGCCTCCACTGCGGCTTGGACGTTGCTCTGTCGGTCCGGATCCTCCTCCAGATAGGATTTGCCGATGAGGGCGTAGGCCTGCCCGTTGTCGGGATCGAGCTCCAGTACCTGGTTTAAGATCTGGCGGGCCCCATCGTAATCCCCGTTGTTCAGGCGACGTTCGCCCTCAGCCATCAGCTCGTTGATCTTGCGCAGCCGCTCCCGCTCTTTGGCACTGGCATCCTCGGGAATCTCCTTGGGTTTGACAACCACAGTCTCTTGGGGACGCCTGTCCTGGATCGAGGAACCCAACTCCTTCAATCCCTCTTTTAGCTTCTCCTGTTGCTCCAGAAGAGCCTGCTGCTCCCGCTCCCGCTCGCTCATCTCGGCCAGCTTCTTCCTGTTGATGACCTCATCGAGCAGCTGTTGGGCTTCGGCGTCATTCGGATCCTTGAGGAGCAGCTTCTCAAGAATCTCCATGGCCCGATCGTACTCCTCCTTTTCCATGTAGGTGGTGGCGAGCTTCAGGGCGTTCAAACGTTCCTGAGCCTCCCGAGCTTCTGCCGAGCGGCTGCGGGCCCGCAGTCCCAGCCACGCTCCTCCCGCAAGCAACAGGATCACGATAACGGCGACGAGGATGATGATTATTTTCCGTCTATCCATGGGGATGGTCCCTCTTAGTCCTCTATGTCTATTTCTTCGTACTCTTTCTGGATATCTTCGGTTCCGGCGGATAGGTTGCGGGTGTCTTCAGAGGCATTTTTCAGGGTATCCAGGACCTCGTTGAGCAGTGCTTTCTGCCGCTCCAGCTCTTCCAAGCGCGCGCGCTCCGCCTCCTCCATAATTTGTGCCAGAAGCGCGATCAGTTTCTCGATGTTTTCCCGCTGGGGGGTGTCCGGATCGAGGCGCAGATAATCGATGTAATCTTGCCGGGCATCCTGGAACTCTTCCAGCTCCAGGCGGGCGTTTGCGCGGTTGAGATAGGCTACTTCGAGCGATCCATTGATCTTCAGGGCGTTGCTGTACATCTGCTCGGCCACGGTGAACTCCTGCATGCGGAAGTGGTTATTGCCGAGGTTGTAGTAAAAAAGATCCTTGTAGCCCTGCGAAACATTTAGTCCGCGTTTCAGGATTTGGATGGATTTTTCCGTGTCATTGAGCTGCTCATAGACGATGCCGAGATACAGGTAGATTTTTTCCTCCTGCGGATTTTCGTACAGTGCCTTTTCCAGATGGGGCAGTGCCTCCCGGGGCTTGTTTTCCAGAAAAAGCTGCTCCCCCTGCTGGAGGCTGGACAGGGACAGCACAGCGGCCATGAGTAATTGTATGAGCATCATGGTTCCCCTTACAATATACATCTGTCGGTTTGACTCTTCTATACAAAAAAACTAAATTGTCTCACGGGTTTTCAATCCCGCTTTCAATGCTCGGCAGACATGGATCGTTCGTGATATGAAAATCCTCTGTGTATCCGATCATATCGATCCTCTGGTGTACAGCGCATCGATCAAACAGCGCTTCGCCGATGTGGACCTGGTATTGAGCGCGGGGGATCTTCCCCTGAGTTACTACGACTTCATCATGTCGACCTTGAACAAACCCCTGCTGTTCGTCTTCGGCAATCATAATCTTCGCTACATGCCTCTGTACAAAGGGCAGGTCGATTCCTACGGCAGAGGGCGTTTGCAGGGTCAAGCAGTGGATACCTATCTGCCCACCGGAGCCACCTACGTCGGTACGCGGGTCCGTCGGGAGAAGTCTCTGCTGGTGGCTGGATTGGGAGGAAGCCTCTGGTACAACGGGGGAGAGAATCAATACAAGGAATTCCAGATAGCCCTGCGCATCCTCAGGTTGATACCCCGGATGCTGTACAACAAGCTGCGCTTCGGAAGGTATCTCGATATCCTCCTCACTCATGCGCCACCCTTCGGGATCCAGGATCAGGATGATCCCTGCCACCGGGGATTCAAGACCTTTCTCTGGTTCATGCGCAAATTCAAGCCGAAATACCTCGTCCACGGGCACACCCATTTGTATTCCGCCTCGGCGCCTCGCATGTCCAACTACGAACGGACTACCGTGGTCAACGCCTACGATCACGTGGTTATCGATGTGGAGCATCTTCAATGAGTTCCGACTTCTTTGTCTCCCGCGCGGTCGAGGATTTTAACAGGGCTCGTGGCCGCGAAATGTTCGGCCGCATCCTCTCTCTGCTCAAGAACGAGAAGGACAATCTCCTGTCCCTTCAGGAAGTCAAAGCGTTGCTAAAGCCTACCTCGGAGACATACCGGGGCTTATGCACCGTTCCTGTTGAAAAGATCGTCGGCAGCGAGGGTCGGTATCAGGATTTCAACAAGTATTTTCTGCCTCGCCACAACCGTCTGAAGGGCCGCTGGATCCGGGTAGATACCGCCCACCACCAGCAGCTTACCCTGCCTCCAGTCACCCTCTACGAGATCGGGGGTGTATATTTTGTCCGTGACGGCAACCACCGCGTTTCGGTGGGCAAGCTTCAGGGCGTGGAGTTTATCGATGCCGAGGTGATCAGTCTGGGATCCCGTTTGTCCCTGAAGCCCGGCATGACCAAGGAACAGTTGCGCACAGCCGTGATCAAGCTGGAGAGAGAGGAGTTCTTCAAACATACCCGACTCGACCACCTGCGTCCCGGGTTATCCATGAATTTTACCGCCACCGGGCGTTACGATGAAATCATCCGCCACATCAATGGGCACAAGTACTTCATCAATCTATCCCAAAAGGAGGAGATCTCCTTCGAACAGGCCATGTTATCCTGGTACGACACGGTCTACAGACCCATCGTGGATCTGATCGAGGAGCAGCGGTTTCTCAAAGCCTTTCCGGGCAGAACCGCTGCGGATCTGTACGTCTGGATCGTGCGCCACTGGGACGAGCTGAAGAAGAAGTACGGGCAGGCCTTCCCCCTCAAACGGGCAGCCCAGGATTACACCGAGCGTTTCGGACGCCCGGACAAGCGCCCGCGGAGATTGCTTGCAGGTGTTTCACGCTTTTTAAAAAGTCTGATGTCACTTGGTAAACGTTAACAACTGCCCTTGCCTATTTGCGTTGCCGCTTTCCGGCAAAGATCGCCCGTACGATCCGGAGGATGAAATTCCAGATTCGGGCAAACAGGCCTGGATACCGTAATTTCTGGAGTCGGGCCATGCCATCGGCGAGCTCCTCCGAAGACAGCTCCAGCCGCTGAATGTTCTCCTCCATCTCGATTTCAAGCTTCTGTTGCTCCGTTGCTTTATCGATCATTACCGCCTCTATGGATTTCCATCCCAACCTTTTCACCGCCTGCAAACGCCGAAATCCGGCGAGGAGTTCGTAGTTCCGGTTGATGATGATCGGTGTCAGCTGTCCGTGGGTCTGCAGACTGTCCATCAATCCATTTAAGTCGCCGAGGTCTTTGCGGATCCGTTTCCGGACTGTGATCGAATCGGGGGAAACCATCATCGCTTCTTATCCGGATTCCAGATAGCGGTTGTATTGCTCGTGATTGAGCATGTCCTGGACTTCTCCGGGCTGGCTCATCTCCACGACGAACAACCAGCCTCGGCCAAGAGGATCTGCATTGATGATCGCACAGGCCTTCTCGTCGGTTGTCAGAGTCTCGTTGACCTGGGCAATGATTCCCGATACCGGCGCGTAGATCTCACTGGTGGATTTAAGCGAGTCGACAGAGCACACCGTCTCGCCCCTTTCTACGCGCCTTCCGACTGTGGGAAGCTCGACAAAGGCGATCTCTCCCAATTCCGATTGTGCGAACTCTGAGATGCCGACTCTGGCACTATTTCCCTCCATTAGAATCCACTGGTGGTCCTTAGAGTACAGATATTCAGCCATGATCCTGAACCTCCCGCAGGTCAGTCCAAAAGGGGATTCCCCGTATCTTCGCTGGATTCAAACGGCTCTTCCTCCTGGAATAGAGGTTCTCCCCAATCCGGGAGTAGGGGTTCGGCGGGTAGGGGATCACCCAGGAGAATCGATCCTTTAATGTTGTTCTTTAGGGTCTCGTTGCGTTCGAACTCGAACCTGTGGAGATCGCAAAAATCACGTGGTTCGGTTCCCGTGAGAAAGATCTCCGTGAGGGTACCCTCATTGCAGTAGTTCGTGGGCAGCAGGCCTGAAGAGGCGCATACGGTGACCTCGATCAATCCAGAGTTCGGTCGAGTAAAATTCGCAACGGGCAAGTCCTCATGAGCTGCCTTCATGTACGCCGCCCAGGCCGGTCCGGCCACCGTTGCGCCGGTTTGATTCACCCCGAGGGAGTAGCCAAGTTCATCGAAGCCGAACCAAACCGCCGTGGTTATCTGCGGAGTGAATCCTACGGTCCAGGCGTCGGACCAGTTCTGGACCGTTCCGGTCTTTCCCGCGATCGGGCGATCAAAGCCATCCACTGTGGAAGTGGCGTAGCGCAGAGTACCGGAGGAAACTGTGCTCTGCAGCAGGCTGACCATGATGTAGGCTTCCTGGGGAGTCAATGCTTGCAGCGATCTTCCCGCCCGCATCTGTCTTGCCCTCAGAGCTTTCTCCGGTTCGAGTACCAATTTGCCGTTTCGATCCTCCACGTAGCTGATGGCGATCGGCTCTATCAAGCGTCCCTGATTCGGAAAGGTCGCAAACGCCCGGGCCATCTGCAGCGGATTGATTTTGACGATCCCCAATCCGAGGGGGTATTTGCGGGGAAAGATCGCCTCAATCTCAGCGGGATCGGTGATGCCCAACAGGGTACTGGCCCGGGAAATCGCGGCATCGAAGCCAATTGTGTCCAATACCTTTAGGGAGGGCACGTTCATCGAATGAGCCAGGGCATCCCGCAACAGAACTCGGCCCTTCCACTCGCCCTTGAAGTTCAGTGGGATATAGGGGGTGTTGTCATCGTTCCAGAAAACCACCGGAGCGTCCACGATCATCGTGGCTGGATTTACTTTGCGAGAGCTGATTGCCGCTGAATAGTACAGGGGTTTGAAAGCTGAGCCCGGTTGTACGGTGGACTGCACCGCCCTGTTGAATTGGTTTGTGCTTTCGAACTTGCTGCCCCCGACCATGGCCAAAATATGACCGGTTTTGGTGTCTATGCTGATCAGCGCTCCCTCTACCTGGGTTTTTTTGGACCGGTCCGCTTCTTTGGCATATCCCACGCGGGTTACATACTTGAGATCCTCGATTCCAAAGAGGGAAGCACCGATATCGAGGACCGGATTGATCTCCTCCAAAAAGTAGCTCCTCGCCTTGGCGTTCTGCTTGCTGCCGGCAAAGCGAATACCCTCGATATTGAAGGACAGGGATAGGAGATCCACGATCGGCAGGAAGGTCGCATCAGCGTAGGAGAGTCGGTTGCTGGATTGAACCTGGTGCTGATTGTTGACGATCCGAATCCACTTCTCCATGACCTCATCTGCGATTTTCTGTTTGTCCAGGTCCAACGTGGTATGGACCACCAATCCTTCCTTATAAAGATCCATGGAGCCAAGGAGCATCTCTTCCAGCCTCTGGCGGATGTACTCCGAGAAGTACGGCGCTTTATCCTCCCGCTCGAACCAGGCGGAGGTTATGTTGCTGCGCGTGTAGTCGTAGCTGTCCCAGTAGTCCACAAAGGAAATATCCGCCTCCTCCGCGCTTACGTAGCCCAACTGCACCATCTGATCGAGGATCTCCTTTTGAATTTTTCGCGCCCGTTCAGGACGATTGATCGGGGAGTAGAGAGCGGGGCTGGCCAGCTGGATGACCAGCATGGCCGATTCTGCAACGGAGATATCCCGAACCGAGTGTTTGAAGTAGAACTGGGAGGCCGCCTCTACTCCGTAGGTATTGTGCCCGAAGTACATCAGATTAAGGTAGCGCTCCAAGATTTCGTTTTTTGACAGTTGCCTCTCCAGCTGGATCGCCCACCACAACTCTACGAGCTTTCTCTTCAAGGAGATGTCGGTTCGGTCGGCGTACAGGGTTCCGGCAAGCTGTTGGGTAATGGTACTGCCTCCGCGGAACGCCCGGCCACTGACAATATCCAGCAGTGCCTGGAGGATATAGACGATACGGAAGCCCTTATGGTTGTAGAAGTACTGATCTTCCCGAGTCAGGACCGCGTCGATCAGATGTTTTGGGATTTCATCGATCGACACGATTTCCCGTTTCTCCTCGGAGAAGAACTGGGTGATCAACCGCCCCTGGTAATCGAGGATCTGTGTGGGTAGGGCCGGTTTGATATCCTGGAGATTTTCCGCATTCTGTATATTCTTTGTCGTAGCCAGGGCCAGACCCAGAGAGACTCCAATTGCTATGGCAAGCACGAATCCGATGCTCAGTAAAGCGATCGCGAGCTTTAGCTTTTTCGGTGGCATGAATCAAACATATTTAGAGGTCGTGGTGTTTGTCAAGGTTGATCGGCCAACAGATGTACGTAATAGCGGGATTCCAGTTGGAGGCTGAGGATCTGGAAAAAGCGATGCAGGCCGTCGTACCTCTGCGCGCCAACGTTCCCCAGGATACAACCACCGCCCAAAGTCTGGGAACCTCCCGGGAGGGCAATGGGATCCTCATCGACTCCCGCGGACTGATCTTGACAATCGGCTATCTGATCGTCGAGGCACAAAGCATAGAGGTGCAGACCCCTGCTGGGGCTTTTCAGGCCGACTTCGTGGGCTATGATGGAGACACCGGCTTTGGCATGGTCCGTGCCCGTATCCTCCAGGGTATGACCCCCATGCCTCTCGGGGAATCCTCCCAGATCGAAATTGGAGCCGGCCTGCACGTCGGCGGATACGAAAGGGAAGCCCAACCGGTGCGGGTGGCGAGGGGGAACCAGATTCGCGAGTTTGTCGTGAGGTCCATGGATCGCAACCAGCGATTGAGGCGCTAACCTACCCGGCCCGGCGGGGTCACGGTAGGGCCAGAGCCACCCCGAACGAATCATCCCCGCAGCGCAGTCATGGAACCAAAGATATGAAAAAAGGCCAGCTCCGAAGAGCCGGCCTTCGTTTAATGTGTCGGCGTTGTAATATAGTAAACTGGGAGGGGAACTATATTAGGTACCGACACAATTATTATCGACGTACCGCAATAAAAATTAATCCTCATTTATAATTATATCAAATATTATGGAAAGATGGTAGTGCTTTCCCTTTTGAACGTTGAATTTCTTGCTCACGCTGTGATCGGCGATTTTTGCCCGGACCAGGTGATCTCCCTCGCTTATTGGAATGGGGAAGGAGACCGTTTCGGAAATTTTTTCCCCGTCCAGGTATAACTCTGCCCCAAGGGGAGCATCGATCGACAGTTGGCTGATCGTTACCTCCAAATCGATGTCTACCAGGCTCGTTTTTCCTGATTCTACTGTAAAACTGGTGTTGATTTCCTTGAACGACGAGGACACTACCCGAAGTTGGTGAATCCCCGAAGAAAGTTCCAGCCGCTCCGCGGGTGCCGTTATCTGTGCACCGTCTACGAACAGGCTGACCGTTTCACCTTCTAGGCCGTCAGGGAAGTGCAGGGTCAGGGTTACGAAGCCTTTTCTCGCCAACAGAGGTTTAATAGAAAAATAAAACTTTTTGTCCGCGATTGTAGCCGGGATTCCTTTGGCTAGCGGAATCATCGTGAGAAGCAGGGGAAAATCGTTTCGCTGTACGGGATGCTCCAGGCGATAGGTGCCCACAGGAAGAGCTTCCTCGATCTGAGGCGATGATAGAGGAACAAGGATATAGATTCTGTTCAGATAGGGCAGGTACTGAAAAAAAGCCCGATCGCCCGTGTAGAAACGCACCTGCTCCGTCGGTCGAGGAGAGAGATTCTTGTAGATCGCCAGGGCGTAGGTGTCGAAGTGCTTTTTGAGCTCGTTGGAAAGGAGTAATTCTATACGGATACCTTCGAGAAAGGGTGTTTCCCCTTCCAGGGAAATTACTGCAGCTTCCTCCAGGGACAGAGCCACGGTGTGCTCGAAGGCGGCATCGCTGGGAATCTGGACCTCCTCCACCACCAGTCCGCGAACCTGGTCGGCCCACGAGAACGCGATAATACCGGCAGTTAGTATGATGCAGATACAGACGAGCTTTGGCGCCCTCATCGGTTCGTTTCCTTTGGCAGGGGTAATAGCGGAGCTGGATCGCGGGAAGATCCCCGGCGCCGGATCTCGAAATGAAGATGCGGACCCGTAGAGTATCCGGACGTTCCCACCGCTCCAATGATCATACCGGATCGCACTTCGTCGTTCAACCGGACATGGATCTCCGCCAGGTGTCCGTAGATGGTTTGATACCCAGCTTCATGACTGATGATGATCATCTTACCTAAAACCGGATCGAAACCAACTGAAGCGACTGTGCCGTCTCTTGCCGCAATCACCTCCGTGTCCAGAGGTGCTGCCAGGTCGATTCCGCGATGAAACTCCGAATCCCCCGAAAAGGGATTGTCCCGGATGCCGTACCCAGAGGTGAGCATACCGAAGGGCAGGGGAAAACGAAAGAGTATGTTGAGGAAGTAGGCTCTTTCGATGGGTGTGAAGCCCTGCCCGCGATAGAATTGGGCCCCTTTCAATTGCCCGTTTTTGTCGAGACGTATTGCCTGAGCACCATCCCGTACATTATCGCTGATCGAAGCGACGATTTCTTGAAAGGTGCTTGTCGGAGTTTCCCAAACGAAAATACCCGGCTGGTTGGGAATCAGGAGAATCTGCGCTGATTGGATAGCCGCCGGATTATCCAAACCGTTCAACGTGGCGATCGTGTCGTACGGCAGATTGAAGCGTGCGCAGAGGGAGAGAAGGTCCATCCCCTCGGCCGGCTCATAGGAGAACAGACGCAGGGGCGGGAAATCTGCATTATTCTTGCCGGGAAGCCGGCTTTCCGCCTGGAAGTAGGCCTGCAGATCCCCCTGCAGTTGCTTGAACAGAACATCTTGAGAGCTGAGTTTGTAAATTCGCGGATAGTCGCTGTACGCGGTCGAACAGACAAGCACAAGCACGGCGGCCACGCTCCAGGTGAGGAATCTAGCTCTTCTTTCGCCTTCCATACTTGAGGAATCCCAAAAGCAGCAGCCAAAAAATCGCGACCAGAATCGCAACAATCGTTTGCCCCCGGCTGATCAGGAATGCAGCCCCGTAGATCACCGCAATGGAGGCAACGATAACGGCTACTGTTTTGAGTATCGGCAGGATTGTGCGGTTGAGATACAACCGAAGCGCTCCGGGATCCCTGCTCATACGGAC
>CP070696.1:4057247-4068352 GCA_020353535.1 Spirochaetaceae bacterium
AGAATCGAGGTGCGGATGCAGAGCACCGACAAGAGCTACACCATCCGCACCGAAAAGCTGATCGAGAAGCACACCTGGTACCATCTGGCTTTCTCCTTTGGGGAGGGAGGCATGAAGCTGTACCTGAATGGCGGGCTGGTGGGGGAGAACAGCTACACTGGCGGACTGGCCGGCAACCAGGAGCCGATCGTGATCGGCGGATCCCTGATGTGGAACCGCTACGATGGTGAGGATCTGCGGAAGCTGCAGGTGAGGGATTCCTATGATGGATACATCGATGAAGTTGTCTTTTTCGGCCAGGCGCTCAACAGCGAACAGATCCGGCAGTTGATGGTCGAGGGATCGCCGACTGGGGAAGTGGGGGAGATTCCCGAGACATTGGAGGGGACCGACAAGCTGGTTGGAGTGGAGTTCCTGACCTTCGGCGAAGGCAGCACCGCGTATGTGCTGGGCGTGGAGAGCGAGAATCCGGGGCAGCTGTCCGTTCAGGACGTCCAGGAAATAGTCGGATTGAGGCCGTTGCTGGTTCTGGGTGAGGAGAGTGAAACTCTCTACTTGGAAAGTGCATGGGTCAATCGTGGCGACGAGAACATCGGTGAAATGTTATTCACTCGCTGGGAGCATGGTTCCGGCGAGGCTACGGTGCTGGTTCTGGCCGGGGTGGAGGTGATCCCGGAGCAAGAGCTCCTGCCCGTACTACCGCTCGCCTGCTGGAGCCTGAACGAGACCGGGGGCCGGATGATTGCGGATTCCGCCGGAAGTTCCCAGGATGGCTGGTTCTACGGCCGCCGAGCGGACCTTGATGATCCGGGTCCTCCTGCCAGCAAAGCCCCTTTTGGAGCCCAGACGGGAGCGGATTTTCACAGGAAGAGCTCCGAATACATCGCAGTTCCCCACGACGAGGAGTTCGAGCTGGCCGAGGGCACGGTGCAGTTGTGGTTTAAAACGGATCAGAGCTGGGGCCGGCAGGGATTGCTCGCTAAAGATGCCTATGGCTACGGGGACGGCGGACATCTGAGCATCTTTCTGGTGAACGGAAGGATCGAGGTGCGGCTGCAGAGTGAAGGGAACAGTTACTACATCTGCACCGAAAGACTGGTTCAAAAGGGAGACTGGTATCATCTGGCCTTCAGCTTCGGACCGGAGGGGATGAAGCTGTACCTGGACGGAGAGCTTGTAGGCGCAAACGCCTACACCGGTGGCCTAGCGGGCAACCGTGAATCCCTTGTAATCGGGGGCGCGAACTGGGGGAACAAAAAGGACAGCGGGGATCTTTCGAAGCTGAAGATCAGCCACCCCTTCAACGGCCACATCGACGAGGTGGCGATCTTCGGGCAGGTGCTCACGGCACAGCAGATCCGGCAGTTGATGACAGCCGGACCACTGGGCGTGCTGGGCTGTTGATTCGGTGTGATCTAGATAAAGCCAGAAGTCTTTATACCTCCCAAAAGCAGACAAGAGGGGGTATACTAATCACTCAACACCCCGCAAAGCAAGGAGAACGGGTACGATGAATGCAGGCGGACAGCAGAGGCGAATTGCCTATAAGTACGAGAAACACCCCGAATATCGGGTTATTTTTGCCAACGGAGCCGTTGGCGGAGCCACACCCCGGGGAGATATCAAGTTCGATTTATTTATCGAGTACCTAGAGATTCCCGAGCATACAGAGCACTCGATCACCCCCGATGGAATCGGACCCGAGGTCGATCGCACACCCCAAAATCCCCCGTTTACGCGCCAGTCACAGGTAGGCGTGATCATGAGCCCGGGACAGGCCAAGTCCTTCGCTTACTGGTTGATGGGTCAGGTGGATGCGCTGGAAAAAAAGAGAAAACCGGAGTAGCAACCATGGGACCGGCGGGAAGTCCGGTATCCCGAGTCTCAATAGTTAAAGGGTGTTTTTTTCTTCTCCCGCTTGAATCTGAAACCGAAATCCAACCCCGCCAACAAAGAGAGCCGCGCCTCTCCTTCCGGAGGAATCGGTACTGCGGAGAGGATGACAGGGATCTTTATTTCATCCGAAATGAAGAAGGTCCAGGCCAATGCATAGACCATAGCCGGAGCTATGACCGCCCCTCCGCTTTTACTCTCCAGGCTGAAGTCAGGGCCAAGCCCGATCTCCAGGCCGAAGGGAGTGCTGATGCCCAGCAGCAGGCTTAGCGAGGGAAGAGCCACGGTCTGGTCCAGTCCCCCCACCAAGACGCGTTCCTGTAAAAACCATTGATACCCTCCGCCTTCGATGCGGATGCGCTGCTCCACGGCCAGACCGATTTCGCTGTACAGCGGGAAATAATTTCTCGACTTTGGAAAGATCTCCTCAATAATGTCGTCGAAATCGGAAGCTTTCGAGATCACGCCGGTAATGCCGAGCCGGGGACCCAGCCACAGCCATGGCGGCGGCTCCTGTTCCTGCGCCGGGATTGTTGAAATCGATATTATCGATATTAGTAATAGAAACACGAGAAAGACGAACTGCTGAACGATGCGTTTCATGATGAACCCCCTTCACTCTTTTATAGGAATTACGATACATCCCGGCGGGCAAAGGATAGCGAATCCTCCAACCAGGTGTCCATACGCAGTACGCCCCGCCGGCGGCGATAGGACAATCTCTGGGCCGCCGACTGGGCCAGGCGGGCAGCCCCGGCCGCTGCCAGCCGGGCTCCGAAAAAACGGGTTTGAAGTTGAGCTTGGATCGTGCTTCGAACCACCTTGGGCACGAACCGGCGTACGATCTCGTCCTCCATGCTGATAAACAGGCGCGCGCTTCCCGGATCGCCCTGGCGGGCGCAGCGCCCGAACAGCTGTCTGTCGATGCGCTGTGCTTCGTGACATTCCGAGGCAATCACATGGAGACCACCAAGGGCGGCCACACCCTTGCCGAGGCTGATATCCGTGCCGCGGCCGGCCATGTTGGTGGCGATGGTTACCGCCCCCCGCTCACCGGCCAGGGAGACGATGCCCGCCTCCTCCTTGTGCCGAACCGCATTCAGGACCTTGTACCAGACCGTGGTTTTCTCCATCAGGCGAGCAAGGTGTTCGCTGGCTTCCACGCTGCGGGTTCCCACCAGCACCGGTCGTCCCAGCTTGTTGAGGCTTTCGATCTCCTCCACCACAGCCTGCCACTTGGAGGCCTGGTCGGGGAAGGCACGGGTCGGCAGGATCTTGCGCTGGCAGGGTCGGTTTTCGGGCACCGAAACCACGGGCAGCTGATAGATGTCCCACAGCTCCTGGATCGCCTCGCTAGCCGTACCGGTCATACCGGAGAGCTTGTGAAACAGACGGTAGAATCGCTGAAAGCTGAGCCGGGCCAGGGTCTCCGTCGGAGTGGTCATGGGCAGGCCCTCTTTGGCTTCGATGAACTGGTGCAGTCCGGCCCGCCAGGTTCTCTGGGGCATCTGCCGGCCGGTGAACTCATCCACGATGACCACCTTTCCATCCTGGATGACGTACTGGTTGTCTTTGTGGAAGAACTCACGAGCCGTCAGGGCCTGCTGTATCAGCTCCATGTGTCCGCCTACTCCTCGAAACTGAGCCTGAGAGCTTTTTATGCGATCGGCCAGCTCGGCTTTAAGCCGAGGATTGATTTCGATCTCCTTGTATCGCTCATCGATACGGTAGTCCACATGGGGCTGTAAGTTTGCTGCGATCTCATTGCTCACCATACAGGCATCGGTAAACACCTCGTTGGGGAACGCCCTGGATATGATCAGGGGGGTCACCGCTTCGTCGATGAGGATGCTGTCCGCCTCGTCCACGATGGCCGTGTGGATTCCCCGCATGACCAGGCCCCGCTCGATATTGGTGCTGCGGCCCAACAGATGGGCGATCTGTCGCCGTTCAGCCTGCTGAAAGTTTCCCAGCCATAAACGATCTCTCAGAAAATCCGCCACGATCTCCTTGTTGGTGGTATAGGTTACGGCATGGTTGTATCCCTCCCGCCTGGCCGCCGCTTCCATGTCACCGGTAACGCAGCCCACCGTTACACCGCAAAACTCGTATATCGGTTCCATCCATCGTGCGTCCCTGCCGGCCAGATAGTCGTTGACCGTTATGACGTGGCAGGGAAGTCCGCTCCAGCCATTAAGTACACAGGTCAAGGCGGCTGTCAGGGTTTTGCCTTCACCTGTGGCCATTTCAACGGCGTAGGCTCTGTACAGGGCCAGCGCCCCGGCCAACTGAACCGTGAAGGGACGCAAACCGACGCGCCGGCTCGCGGTTTCCCGGATCGCAGCCAGGGCCGAAGGAAGCAACGACTCGTAGTCTTTTTTCCTGCGGCGAAATGCGTCTTTGAACTCAAGCAGCTTCCGTCTCAACACGTGGTCGCTCAGGTCCTTCCACTCGGGAGCCAGCTTGTCGACCTCCTGTGCCCGGGCCAGGAACTCACCGATCATACCGGGGTTGAACTTGTAGCTGCCGACAAAGGAGTGCACCATAGCGTCGAGCCCGGTAAGCAGATCGGCGGGCTGGCGAATCATGGTGCGAAGATAATCGTCGGTCAAAAAGCTCATGGACTCTTTTCCCGGGTTACAGCTGATAGCGTTCCTGGAGAAGCTGCCGTAGTTTTCTGTAACCTTGCCGTAGAAGCGGCTCGGGGGGGAGTTTGAAACGTACACGCCCTGACCGGCCGTGATAGAGAGCCACCTCCGGAGCGGGAACCAGGTCAAGACGGACCTCGTAGAAGGGTTCCGCCGCAACCACCCCGCTTGAATCTTTGACATCCACGGCCACCTCGCCTCCTGCGCCGTATCCCAGAGCCACGGAGGGGAGCTCGGTCTGCTCTACGGGGACCTGGATCATGTTGCCGGTAGCGAGAGTCAGGTCCGTCTGCCCGGCCAGACGCACTTCCGCGGAGCGCACCTGACCTGAAAAGATCTGGGAGACTTCCTGTTGAGACACGACGGAAGAAAAGATATGCGCCCGTTCGTTCACCAGCTGGCCGATGGGAGTACCCCTTTGGATCCACATGCCCACATAGTCCTCGAGATGGGGAGCCACCCAGGTACCTGTAAACTCCGCTTGGATCACAAGTTGCCTCTGTTCCTCAAGCAGCCTTTCGAGCCGGCTGCGAATCGTGGCGATCAGGCTGTCGATGGATTTCAGGTCCGCCTGAGCTCCGAACAGAGCCTTCTGCCTCATGGCCAATACTTCCCGCAGGCTGGCTTGGACCTCGGTGATCTGGAAGGATAGCTCGTCATTGCGCAGGCGCACCAGTGTCTGACCCTGCTC
This sequence comes from Spirochaetaceae bacterium, assembly GCA_020353535.1. Taxonomy (GTDB): domain Bacteria; phylum Spirochaetota; class Spirochaetia; order SZUA-6; family DRHE01; genus JAFGQJ01. The sequence goes on from CP070696.1 coordinate 4,062,480, forward strand.
CGCCTTGGTACCCGAGGATTGAAGGATTTCATCTACGTAGCCGGGAACACCGTTTACCACCACGGTGTGCTCCGCGGCCTCGAGCACTCCGGGAGATTTGAAGCTGTGCGGGAAGGGAGCGAAGTAGAGCAGACTCAGCGTTCCGACGATCGTCACCAGACACACCAGGACTGCCCGCAAGCGTGTTCGTTCGAGCTTGGGGCTGGAGGCCAGATACTGGACCAGGCGGATAAGCGGAACCATGACCCAGGTGACGGCACAAACCACGGCCATGAGAATGCCCAGGAGCAGAAAGCGGTCCGCTACGAACAGCAGGATTGTGGTAAACACGACCAGCTTGTACAGGCCGCTCAGTATGCCGAAGAATGTCAGCCAGAAGCTTTCAGAGAAGTTGGCCGCCGGGCTCTGAGATTTCTTGTACCCGAAGGCGTAGCGTTCAACCAAGTGACGGAGGTGCTGGGACGATTGGGCATGCAGGTTCGGGATGTCGAGGAGATCCGAAAGGATGTAGTAGCCGTCGAAACGCAGCAGCGGGTTGATGTTGAACAGGACTGTCGATACCGAAGCGATGAACATCATGTTGTAGGCCAGGGCGTTGATCACTCCTGGCCCTGTATTCGCCCAGACGAACACGGCGCAGGCAGCGACAAAAACTTCGGTGATCATTCCCGCTGCTCCGACAAACACCCGTTTCCATTTGCTGCGGAAGGTCCAGGCAGCGGTTGCGTCCATGTAGGGCAGGGGATTGAAGATCAGGAACATGATGCCCATGGTGTGAACTTCCCCCCCGAAGCGTCGCACCGCGAAGGCGTGCCCGAACTCGTGAAGGGTTTTGATCAGAATCAGCGCCAGGTACAGCAGGGGCAGGTTGGCCGGGGCCAGGATGGCCTGGGTTTGAACGCCCACCTGAGCCCAGTTGTCGATCAGTACTTTGATGGCTGCGACGATCACGCCGATCCAGACAACCCCCCCGAAGGGGCTCATCACGATCCGGGCCAGCGGAAGCAGGCGTTTCAGCAGGTTGTCCGGGTCGAAGAGGGGGATGCGGAAGAACATGATGCTCATCAGGGTGGCTCGCCGGATCTTCTGTTTGCGCTCCTTGTAGCGCTCGAAGAGCTTGGCACTGTCTGCTGGCAGGTCGTAGTGCAGGAGGTTGGCGTAGTACAGCTGAGCCAGCAGTTGGATTACATCTTCCTGTCCCGGTGCATCATCGGGATACTGGGCCATTACCTCTTTCCAAACTTCCTCGACGGTCTGGGCAAGGTTCAGGCGGGCAACGAAACGGTAGGCCGCAGGCCGCAGACGAAAGAACTCGTTGTTGAAGGGATCGTAGAGCACAAACCAGAGGGAGCCCCGAAACCTCTGGCGCCTGATCTGCACACTGGCCCGCAGGCAGATGTGTTCGTCGGCAATCCGGTACCAGGACTCGTGGAATATCTTGCTCTCTTCGATCATCGTCCCCTCCTACCACCAGAGGCGCAGGCGCAGGAAGTCGATGGTACGGTGGGTAGCGATCCAGATCAAGCTGCGATCGCCGATATTCAGCTTGGCCACACCCGTCATGCCCGGGCGCCACCACGCTTGCGCGCCGGCAGGAAAACTGGCGTGAACGATGAACACGTTGCCCTTTTCTTCGGCAACCGCGATCGGTTCCATGCGGAACACCTCGATCCGGTAGACCTCTTCGGGACGGCTGGCCAGAGCGATCTCTCCTCTCAGAGTCTGCTCGATCTGATGGATGTCGTTTTCACTCACCTTGAGCTCGGCGTAGAGCCGCTCGATACGAGCCAGCTTGAACAGCATGTCACCCTGCCGCACCGGTGAGCCGACCCGCTCCTTCAGGTCTCCTTCTACGATGATGCCGCTGAAAGGAGCCTTTACTACCGAGCGCCCGAGCTGATAACGTACCAGCTCGTGCCTGGCTGCGGATTGATCGTACAACGCCTGGGTGATACGCATGTCCGCGGGGGATCCGGCAGCCCGGGCCTTTTCGAACTCGCTGGAATAGCGATTCTTCTCCGCAATCAGCTCGGCCTCCCGCAGCAGGAGTTCGGTCTGATCCAGGCGTAGAAGCTCCTCTCCCTCTTCTACCGCATCCCCCACCCGGACCATCACCTCCTCGATGTGACCGTCAAAGGGAGCGCTCAGATAGGATAGATCATCGGTGCGCAGAATCACAGGCGCCTTGACCCGGTAGGGAAAGCGCCCGAAAAAGGCCGTACCTAATGCCGCTGCGATGAGCAGGACGATGATTTTGATGCCTGTATGTTCGAAGCCGAAAACCCGTCCGAGTTTGTCCTTCAGGCTGGAAGCCAGGCGGGCTCCGAACCAGCGGTCCGAACGCTTCAAATCCGCCAGCCTGCGCACGGCCTGATCGCAGGAAAGACGCAGGAGGCGTAGCTCCGTTTCGGAAAAGGGTGCGGAGCTGCGTTCACAGGTGCACACGGCCATTGAATCGGCATCTTCACGAAGAGGGAGGGAGCAGAGGTAGGACACGTCATTGGCGCGGGCGAAGCTCTGGTGGTCACGGTTGATCACACCACCGTGCTGGCTGGGAACGACAACTTCGGAATTCTGATCCAGCGCCTCCTCCATGGCCGCTTCCAGATTCTGCACAGCTTCGGTCTTGCGATCGAAGTGGTCAACGTGACTCATGGTCTGCAGCCGTATGTAGCCCCTGTGCAGCCAGCCGAGGCTGACGCGTTCGCACTTGTGGCGGGAGGCCAGCTCGTTGCAGAAGGTCATGGCTGCAGCCAAAAAGCGCTTCTCCCCATTTATCAGCACCATGAGATCCAGTACGCTGGCAAAGTGCTCTACTTTGGTGATTGATTCGGAGGCGATTCTCTGCAGCTGGTAGCTGGCCGGCACGTCGGAAACCAGCTGTACTCGTTTGAGGGATTCTACATTCTCCAGTCGATGACCCCGCTTCAATAACAGGGATACCAGACAATCGGCGTCTTCGTTCCCGGTGAACAGGCGCACGGCTAGGATCTCTCCTCCATCCTGATCAGAACCCCAGGCGGCGCCGTTTTCAAAGCACTCCTCGGCCAAATCGCTGAGTTGGGGGATGAGGGTATCCGCTCCGGAACCGGTGATGAGCCCGGGCCTGGAAGCTGCCAGGAAGCGCCAGCCGCTTTGGTTTTGTTCATCCCGGAGCGCAATCACTCCGCTGACAGCGCTGGAAATCCTGATTAGTATGTGAAGGTAGGAGGACCAGAACTGAGCCGGATCGCCGCCGAAACGGCGCAACCGCTGCAGATCTTCGAGGGAGCGTAGGTACACCTGATCGGGGCGACCGATTGTGCGTTGTCCTAGACGAGCTCTGGCCATCAGAATTGTCCCCGGTTCATTTGAGCAGCAGCGTCCCGGTCATGCCTGGATTCACCTGGCCGTCGTTATTGTCGAAGAGGACCTTGACCTCCCGCAGCCCGCTGGAAGGGTCCACAACCGGGGAAATATACTCCACCGTACCGGGGAGGATCTTCGGATTGCCCGCTCCGTCGATTCGTATGCGAACATCCATCTGTTCCTTCACCTGACGGGAAACCGAAGCTTCCAGATGCACGATCAAACGACACCTGGTAATATCGGCGATGCGGATCAGGGGATCCTGGGGCGTACAATTTTCCCCGAGCTCGGGATAGATCTTTACGATGATCCCGTCGAAGGGCGCCCGGATCAGGCGCTTTTCCAGCTGAACCTGGGCGATGCGGTACTCGAGTTCCTCCCGCTCCTCGGCGATGAGCAGGCCTTCCAGTTCGGCTTCTGCCAGTTTGCACTCCAGCTCTCTCTCCAGCAGTTCCTCCCGGGACACGGATTGGGTGCTTTCGAACAGCTGCCGGGTCGCCTTCATGTTCAACTGAAGGGTTTCAAGGCGCTGCCGGGCCGCTGTAACCTCCGCCTTGCTCTCGGCAATCAGCCGGCGGCGATCCACCTCGAGAGTTTCTTCTTCCCGGTCCAGCTCCAGTAACACCGTTCCCGCTTCGACGAACTGTCCTTCCGCACAGAGGAACGCCGATACCGGTTCGCTCACCGTAGCGCTCAGGGTGGCATCCCTGTACGGTTCGGTGATTCCCCGGGGAGTCCACTGCTGGCCCCAGGCTGCCAGCGGAATCAGGAGGCAGAGTGCAATAATCTGAAGCCGTAACACCTATCTCACCTCGCAGTCCAGACAGTACCGCATCCCCTTGGAGAGACACTTCCTGTACTCATAATATGAGAACCGTTATTCCATTGCAATGTATTGTATAGCAGATACATAGAAATCCCACGAACTTCTTCGAAATAGCATGCCGTTGCTTTCTTTTTCCCTGCCATCTTCTATAATGGGTCCTTGAGTGTACCGGGAGGTTCGTATGAAACATCTTCAGCCCATCCTTTTTGTAATTGTCAGCATTGCGTTTCTGGTTGATCCTCTGCTCGTAGCGGCGGAAGAACAAAATGGTCTGGAATTGACCCTGGACCAGGTTGTCCAGGAGGTTGTTCTTCACAATCCCCTTGTGCGGGAAGCTCGCCTGGAGTATCTGATCAGTCGCAGCGAAGCGGAGGCGCAGTGGGGCACCTTCGAGCCTGAGATGGTTGCCCGCTACGACCGTTCCGGGCTGGAGCGGGAAAATAGCGCCCTGCAGGAATTGATGTACGGTGGAACAGAATTCTGGGAGAAGAACGACGAATACGGACTGGGTATCGAGGGCACCTTTTTTACTGGCGGCACCTACAGGATCGGCTATTCTTTGAATAGGATGAATAATAGCCAAACCGCCCTTAATGCCGAGCGAGATTACGAAACATTTCTGGGAATCTCCGCCGAACAACCATTGCTCAAAGGATTGACCCACGGGGCTCCCACGGCGGGTCTGCGTGCTGCCCGCCAGGACCGCTTCGTTGCCTTTCACACCTACAGGAAGCAGCTCATGGAAACGGTGACCATGGCCGAATCGGTGTACTGGAATCTGGCCTTTGCCCAGGAAGAGCACGGGATGATGTCCAACTCCGTAGAGATAGCCCGCAGGATTTTGGAGGATAGCCGAGAACGGGTCAAGGCCGGAAAAATGACGGAGCTGGATCTGATGGAGGCGGAGGCGGAGCTGCACGTCCGACTGTCCCAGCTCGCGGATGCCGAACAGAACCTGTTCGACAGTATGGTGCAACTCAAGCTCCTGCTTTTTGATACACAGATCCGCCAGGACCAGCTTCTCATTGCTGCGGATCCCATCTATTCAACTGTTCTGGAGAGCTGGAATCGGGAGGAAGAGCGGAGTTTTTCCCTGATCTGGGCTTTGCGGGCGCAGCCGGATTTCATGATGCGCCTAGAAGAACTCCAGCGGGAGAGGATCATCCTGGGTTTCCGGCAGGATCAACGGCTCCCGGAGCTCAATCTAAAAGCAAGCGCGGGGTTCAACGGTTTGGGCGACTCCCTAGGGGAATCGATGGAGAAGATCGGAACCTTCGATTACCCTGCCTGGTCCCTGGGACTGGAGCTCAGGATTCCCATGCTCCTCGGCATCAGTGAGAAGTCTGGGCTGGAGGCAGCGATTCTGAGGGGCAAACTCGCCGAAGCAAGACTGGAGGCGATGGAATACGAGATCATGAACTCTATCGAAACGCTTCTTCTGAAAGTGACGACTCTCAGATCACGCGTGGAAAACGCCAACAAAGTTGTTGAGTTCAGGAAGAGCATGCTCGATGCTGAGATGTCCCGTCTGGAAGCGGGCAAGAGCACCAGCCGGCTGATTTATGCGGCGGAGGAGGAGCTGACCGAGGCTCGGCGCTGGGAGCTGGAGAGCATCGCCGCCCTGAGGGAAGCCATGATGCAGTTAGCTTATTTCCGGGGTTCTGTGCTCCTCGACAAAGGCTTCGAGAATATCGAGGGT
>CP070696.1:4068452-4105342 GCA_020353535.1 Spirochaetaceae bacterium
AGCGTCAGTTCCGCTTCGTCGAGCACAAAATGATCGACATCCTGGATCTTTTCATGAGAGCTGATGGCGTAGGGTCCCCCGGCAACTACAGGCTTTCCGCAATCTTTACAGAGCCGTACAACCTCTTCAAACGACCTCTTCTGGATGATCATCGCAGAGATGAATACCATATCGGAGGCCTTAACCGCTTCCCTGTGCAGGGGAGATACGTTCATGTCGACCAGGGTCACCTCATAATCCCCGGGAAGCAGAGCCGCTACAGTGAGGAGACCCAACGGAGGAATGGAAGCCTTTTTTTCTATAAAATCAAGTGCGTATTCGAAACCCCAATAGGTAATGGGTATCTCGGGGTAAACCATAAGTATTTGTTTCTTCATACTGAATAGGACATGAAGACCGGCAAAGGGTTGTGAGTATTTTGTATTTAGAGGAAATTACGCTAATGAAGTACGGCCACCCGGCGGTAGTGCTTGCCTCCGGACTACCGCTGTTAAATAAGAACTCATTTACCCGGCAGCTTCAAACAATTACCCGTGCATTGGAGATCAGAGGCTGGAAGCCGGACATTGCCGGACGGGATCCCGAAGTTAGCGGGAAGCGGCGGGTTGAAAAACAAATTAAAAAGGGTATGGGTGCCACATGGATGCAAGCCGACTATCTTATAGATTTTACCTTTATGCATACTTTAACTTATGAAGACTTACCAAACATAGAGCCAGTGGTGGAAACGGCTGTTCAGTGGGCGGAGGCTAAAGTCGAAGAATGAAAGCATTATTTCAACAATCTTTATCGTTGGAGAAAGTAACACTTAACAAAGTCGTATCTTGCTTCAGCGTGCGCCGCCGGGCCCGGTTCGGCCGGCTGTCGTCCAGTGCGCTCATCAAGCCGACGGCTAAGCAGGTCAAGGGCTCCTCAGCGGCGATCACGGCTATGCCGACTTCCCTCTCGATGAAATGCCTCAATCCACTAAGCAACGCACCTCCTCCAGAAACGACGATCCCGCTTTCGACGATGTCGGCCATCAGTTCCGGAGAGACTTGCCTAAGCGCTTTCTTGATGGCATCGCTAATCTGGGTGAATAGAGGAGTCATAACTTGGTGCACCTCCCGTGTGCTCACCTGTAATCTCTGAGGAAGCCCGGCCAGGCGATTCACTCCGCTCACCGTCACCATACTGTCGTTTTCGCCGGCAGCGGAAGAGCTGCTTTGGATCTTCAGATACTCGGCGGTGCGGTTGCCGATGTTGAGATTGTATACCGCCTGGAGGTATTTCCGGATCGCGGCGTTGAAGTCAACTCCCGCGAGAGGAAGCAAGATGGTTGTTATCACGCCTCCAAGGCAGAGAACCGATATTTCCGAGACACCGCCGCCCACGTCACAGAGAGCCACCCCCCTCGGTTCCCAAATCGGCAGACCCAGGCCCACCGCAGCGGCTATGGATTCGTGGCAGCACGTGATGGTACCAGCTCCCGCGTTTTCCAGGACCTGATAGAGGGCTTGGCGATCGATGTCTTTGGCGGAAGTCGGGATTCCCACCGCCACCGACGGCCTGCGGAGAGCCCGGCCGCGGACACATTTTCGGAAAGATTGCTTGAGGAACGCCTCGGCGAGAGAATAATCGGCGATTACGCCCCTGCGCATCGGGCTGGTGACCGTCATGCTCTTCGGAGTCTTCTCTGCCACCAGCTCCGCTTCCTTTCCAATGGCCGCGATCCGGCCGCTGTCACGCTCTATCGCGAGAACAAACGGTTCGTTGAACACTATGCCCTCGCCTTTGATACCTATCAGGAGGTTTGTCGTGCCCAGATCCACACTCGTGTGGAAAGTGTCAAGAAACATCATGCTGAGCCACGGAAGAAAACTTCTACAGAGAGTATTCTTTGGCTGCTTCCGGCTGGTAGACGATCTCTTCGATTACGATTCTTGTGCTGCCGCCCGGGGCGTTATAACAGAACTCTTCGCCCGCATGGTGACCGAGCAATGCCGCCCCGAGCGGCGCCAGCAACGAGACTTTTTTTTGTTCATAGTCGGCATCTTGAGGAAATACCAGCCTGACCATAATGGCGCCCCCATTGGTGATATCGTTGATACGAACCTGGGAGTTCATTGTGACCACGTCTGGCGGCATCTCTTCGGGCGGCAGGATCACGGCATTCTCGAGCTCCAGCTTTAGCCCCACCAGGTAACGGTACCGTTCCGATCCGCCTACCGTGGCGAGCTCGAGGAATCCGCGAATGCGGTCGATATCGTAGGTATTGAAACAACGTGTCCTCGCTGCCATATACTACTACAATACTCAGGCGCTCAGGGCGAAGCAATCATGTATAAGCTTGTATAGAACCTGTATACAATTCTACTGGGTCATTCAGCCGTGGCGAATCAGAGATCGCACAAGAAAGTGGCGAGGTTAATTTTCTTGTTGTCGATGCACAGCTTCTTGCGGACGTTGTGTCGATGTCTCTCCACGGTCAGTAAGGAAATCTGCAGCAGTGCGGCGATTTCTTTGTTCGATAGACCGTTCTTGATAAGATTGCAGATCTCTAATTCTCGTGGACTGAGCCTGACTCGATCTTCGACGACTTTCCTGGTAAAAGAGGAAGTAATATCCTTCAGGTTTTGATGTACGATCCTCAAATAGCTCTGCCAGGACTCCGGCGGGACATTCGGATTCTGCATCTTGTTGAGGAGCGGCAGAACCGTGAGCTCGATGTTCAATTTTATTTGATCTTGAAGAGCCTTCTTCTCCAGCCCGATCTGGGACACGATTTCCCTCAAGGCGATGTTCTTGTTATCCAGCTCCACGGTCTGTTTACGCAGCTCATCGGTGGTTCGCTTCAACACCATTTCCGCCTCTTTTTTCTCGATGATGCTCCCCAACAGACCGGCGATCGCCTTCAAGAGCTTCTTCTCGTCCTCGAGAAACACTGTCCTGGAATCATGGGAACCGTCGTCGAGGTAGGCGACCTCTACGAACCCGCCTTTTCGCTTTTTCAACTCAATCGTCTCTGTCAGCGATATGCTGCCCGGCGAGTAGTTCCTCGTTCGATATTCCCGCCCGCCGTAAGAGATTTTGGCACAGGTCCTCTCGGTGAACTGCCAGGCGTTGGGAATGATCTTGACGATTTCCATCAACAACCCCTCGAACTTGAGGGAGCGCTGGCTGAACAGCTTCGAAATGTCGTACAGGCAGTGGAGCTCCTTCATTCTCTCGCTCAGGGCTCTTCTTTCGTCGGAGATCGTTTTCACGTCATCCATCGTACCACCCCTAGAGGCAAATTGACCAGAGAACGCATTGTTGACCGGATAGCCATAACCCCGTGAATTCGTTGTGTTCCCAGAAGGAGCTTGCCGCACCCCGGGGCCGTGAAAGAAGAAGGATATTTCACCAACTTACCATTCCGGCATTACCTAGATTTTCGTGATTTCGGAAAGACCCCAGTTGTACGTACAGTTGCGCTTCACCTCTATTTTGTAGACATTATGCAAAGTATTTCGTCTATTCCTACTATAAAAGTATAGGTAGGAATTTTTAGGATTACAAATGTAATAAGGGTAAGATAAGTGGGCAATTATTACCGAGGAGAGAAGCCTTGTTATAGACCCCTCTCCCGATTTATTTAAACGCCCAACACCTCTTTAAGCCGGGCTGCCCGAGGTCGATACTTCTGATTAGTCTGCTCTCGGGCCTACTTCTGAGCTGAAAGCGCATCCCGCATTTACTCATCCCGCAAAGCTTTTAGCCTGCGTCCTGGTGCTTGTATCTGGCGGTTGTACCAGCGGGGGCCGCGTCTACTGAAGAGGTGACTATCAACAGGTACCTAAAAACTGATCATCCGAACCTCACGAACATGCTTAAAAGTATCCACAAATCCAAGAAAAAGAGAATAATGTTGCTGTCTGCGAGATAGCGTTCGGAATCGTAGAAAGAAGGCCCCCGGATCCGGGGGCTTTTTAGGGTAAAGATTGGCGCCCTATCTTACTGAGCGGGATCGAATGTGATAGTATTTTCCATGAGTTATCTTTTGGAGCAGGAATTAGATAGAGAACCGTGTCTTCTTAAGAATCAGAACTTAATACTGGCGACTAGTCTTTTTGTAAAGGAGATCGAAGAAGATTTCTCTCGGTTTAAGCTTCGTATTTGTAATACCTGTAAATCGAAGTACGATAGGAAAACTCGTTTACAACTCCACAAGCAACTTTTGAATGTGCATAAAAGTCTCTTGAAAATGAGAGATCTCATGGCGAAGTGGTAGTGCCAGGGGGAAGTAAAAGCAGGGATATTTCAGTCGGAATAGTTGCTATGAGGAAAATCTAAATTGTAGACAAGGAAGGTTGCAAGGTTATACTGCGGGACCGTTCAGCTTCAGGTTCGGTTGTACAAATCAGTAATTATTTCGTTTGCCATCTATCGTCACAGATGCACTACTACACTGTTGACAAGGCTCCGTTAACGAGGGCGTTATGATAAGGCCTACGCCTTCACGAGACATCCGTGTACCCTGGAGTATGGGTCCGATAGACCTCTTCCTTGACGAGCCCAAGGCAATCGATGGTGGCGGAGCACTTGACTACATCACGACCTTGGTGTTTGCACTTCCTGGTGGTGATCTGCCGTACTAGACGCATCCGGTTACTGCCACAGTCCACGACTTCCATGCCAGTGTTCGCAATTTCCTGGTGACCGTTCCTGAGAAAGATCCATTTCAGCCGCTGCTTGAGAATTTCAACGTCGGGGTAAACGCCTGTAAGCGATAAAACAACCACACCTACCGCGTAGGATCTGAATGTGGCATCTTTGATCCTTCACCCGCGATCATGAAAGGAGAGATGCAAAGATGCAGACTGACAAGACTGACAAACTGACATTCTGGAAACGGAAACTTCAAGAATATCGAAAAAGCGGTCTGAGGCGCCGCGCGTTCAGCGAACAGAACGGAGTCACTAAGTCAACGATGGATTACTGGTTTGCCCGAATTCGCAAAGGACAGAGGGCAATAGAGATAGTTGAAGTGAAACCGACGTCCATTCTGATCCAGGATCCTTCGCTTCAGGTCGTTGTGGCAGACAAATATCGAATACAGATCCACAGCGGGTTTGATCCGATCCTTCTCGCTGAGGTGGTGAAAGCGCTGAAATCTGTTCAATGATTCTGGACTGGAGCAAGGTCAAGGTATTTGTGAAGCCAGGACCGACGGATATGCGAAAGCAGATCAATGGACTTTCGATGATCGTATCGGAAGACCTGGAAATGGATCCCTTTGAGGGAAATCTATTTCTATTCTGCAACAGACTCAGGCGGATTATGAAAATCATCTACTGGGACCGAAATGGTTTCTGCATGTGGTTGAAACGCCTGGAGAAAGACAAGTTTCCTTGGCCGATGAACCATAAGGAAGCTACAGAAATTTCGCAGGAACAATTTTCGTTCCTCCTCCAGGGAATCGATTTCTGGAACGCCCACAAGAAACTAGAATATCGCAGCGTTTCCTGAATTTTTTTCATCAAAACCATTACCCACGATCATTGTTGTGTGCTAGAATTCTCTTCGATATGGGAGGGGACACAGCCGTTCTGCCCGCGGATATTGACGGGCTGCGAAGGCTTGTTATCAAACAATCCAAAGAACTATCGGAACTCCAAGAAGAGAACTACATCCTGGTACGCAAGGCCGAGGTATTGGAAGACGAACTTCGGCTGCTGCGACACAAGCTGTTTGGGCGGCGAAGCGAACGGCTAACTGCAGAAGATTTGCGGCAGGCCAGTCTATTCGATGAAGCCGAATGGATCAGCGAAGAGCAAAGGCGAAGACCTCCGGAGACCATAATTGAAGTCGGTGCTCACCACAGAAGAAAGCGTGGTCGAAAACCCCTTCCTGCGGATCTACCTCGAGAAGAGGTGCTGCACGATATTCCCGAAGAAGAGAAGATTTGTTCCTGCGGTGAGCCGCTTGTTGGTATCGGCGAAGAGACCAGCGAGAAACTGGAGATCATTCCCCAACAGATCAAAGTAATCCGGCATATTCGTCCCAAGTATGCTTGCAGGAACTGTGAAGGCACAGAATGTGAACAAGCGGTGAAAATTGCTCCTGTCCCGCCGCAGATCATTCCAAAAAGTATTGCTACACCCGGGCTTTTGTCCTACGTGCTGGTGAGCAAGTTCTGTGATGCTATTCCGTTCTACCGACAGGAGAAACTATTCCGCCGAATCGGTAGCGAGCTATCCCGGATGGACTTTGCCAACTGGGCAATTCAGGTAGCCCGGCAGTGTGATCCTCTCATTGAGGTATTTCTTGATGATATCCGGGCTGGACCGGTGGTGCAGATGGATGAGACCCGGCTTCAGGTGATGAAGGAGCTGAACAGAGCCAACACCACGAAGTCCTACATGTGGGTGATCCGAGGAGGACCACCGGAGAATCCTGTGATCCTGTATCGCTATCACCCAACGCGAAGCGAAACGATACCGCTTCAGTACCTATCGGATTACGAAGGATTTCTTCCAACCGACGGGTACGATGGATATACAAAGGCCGGAAAACGTCCTGGCATCACGCATTCCGGATGTTGGGCGCATGCGAGGCGCAAGTTCGATGAAGCCTCCAAGGCATCTAAAAAATCCGGTAGTGCGGAAGAAGCTCTGGGGCGAATCGGGAAGATCTGCCGCATTGAACAAAATCTCCGGGCTCAACAACTGGAGCCTGAAGCGTTTGCTCGGAAACGGAAAGAGAAGGTGCTCCCGATTCTGAAAAGCCTCAAGAAGTGGCTCCAACTGAAAGTGCTTCAGGTTCCGCCTTCAACGTTGCTGGGCAAAGCGGTGACATACACGCTGAATGAGTGGGAAAAGTTACTGAAATATCTGGACTCACCCTATCTGACTCCAGACACCAACCTAATGGAGAACGCCATTCGTCCATTTGTTCTAGGTCGCAAAAACCGGTTGTTCAGTGGTTCCCCGCGAGGAGCTCATGCCAGCGCAACGCTGTTCAGCCTGATCGAAACGGCGAAAGCAAATGGGTTGGAACCGTATCGGTATTTGAAGTACGTGTTCATAAAAATACCGGTCGCCGTTACCCAGAATGATTATCGATCACTGACTCCTCAATATCTTGACCGTGAAGATTTTCGAAGTTTCCTGATCTGAAATTCCCCCCTAACAACGGGTGCGGATGTTTTATCGCTTACAAATAGTCCCTTTCAGATATGAAAGTGTAGTAAGGTCTAATGTCTCTGTGTATCAGAGAAAAATTTCTAGGCTTCTGCCCACTTCTTTCGTATGAAGCTTGCTGCTTTAGATAATCCGATAGTACCGGTATTACTTGCCTCTTCGATGCATATCCAATTGTCAAATCCGCTTTTTTTCAACCGATGAAATATCATTTGAAACGGAACGACTCCATTTCCCAACAGCACTGGTTTGAATTCTCCCTTTTTTTCTATGTCCGCTGCATGAATAGTTTCAATTCTATCCATTACTTTTTCTAGGACCGGGAACGGATCTTCTCCATATGATAGAGTATTCGCAGTATCAAAATTGATACGAATATTTGTGTCTGCTACTCGATCAACAATGTCGAGGAATATGTCTGATGGGTAACTAAAATCAGGATAAAGCCACGCTCCAGGTTTCGAATGGTTTTCGTATAGAAGCAGTATATCATATTTTTCACTTACATCAGCGGCATTTTTGAAATTCTCAACCACCCATTCAATTCCGTCTGAAATCGATATATCTGGATGCGCTTGACCCGCAACAATACGGACATACTTCGCTCCAAGGAACGAAGATAGAGCTATGTCACGGTTCAAGTATTCAAGCTCTCTATCACGCTGAACCGAGTCTGGGTTTGTGAAATCTGGATACGTTGTTACCATGACGATTTGAACGTTCTGCTCTTCAATTTCATTTCGCAAAGAGCTAAGATATCTTGGAGTGTGATTCCGCACAAATATAATACTGATATCGATCCCATCAAGACCATATTGCCTCCCTGTCCGGCACCAGTCACTGAGCTTCATTCGGCCAGATAAGATATCAGGAAAAAACGATACAGGAAGGCAGCTTAGTTTCATTGAATATCTCGACTTATTAAATTTGACAATCTACAAATAGCAATACTCACAGCCGAAATCCTTGCAGTTCGTTCCATCCAATTTCGTAAAATTGGGTAAGTGTTCTCTGACTAGCGCCGAAAGTTATAAAATCTTCAGGTTTCATTCCATCCGGCTCATAGGATTTTACAAACTCAGGAATATTCGAGAGTCTGCTGATAACCTTCTCAGATATCTTGAAATCTATCCTCTCTTCCCGCAGCATTCCTTCTGCTAAAAGAAGTTTCTGATACTTTGGTGCTATCGACATAATTAAATCAGCCCCAACCAGTTCCGACATATGATAAGGTCCCCGTAAAGCAGCAACAAGCAGCTTAGCTTCATACTTTTCACGCTTATATATCTCATAAGCACGTTTCGTGATCGCTAAACCGGCTTGAACGATATCACTCTCGTTTATCTCGGCTCGAGAATCCAAAGCAACATCCCGAATATAATCGTCTAACCTTCCAATCATAATCACCGCAAAGCATTTACCGGGTTTTACGCTATTCTTTTTCGCTCGCTCTAATCCCTTTCTATATCTCTCTGCAATTTGCAGTACTTGCGGTACTGTGAAACTCACTGTCGCTGTTATCGTTATCCCCTCAGCAGCACATTCTTCCAGGACATCCAATCCTGCCGCTGTTACAGGTAATTTCACAGCAATATTAGGTTTCCAACTATGAAAATGACGGGCCATTTCAAGCATGATGTCCCTGTTACCAGCTCTGCCAGGATTTACTTGAGCACATACGTAGCCCGACTCACCATCTGATATGTCATACTGCTCCTTCATTATCGCTGCGATGTAGTTTAGTACGATTTTCATGAGAGCTTCAGCTTGACTCTCGTTATTCTCAGTCCCTCTTAGGACTTTTTCTATCTCAACTCTCCACAACTCCGCATTAGCATTGAGCGATCTATAGCAAATAACCGGATTTGTTGTCACCCCGATTGCTCCATGCTTAATACCAAATGCCAATTCCAGTGGATCAGCAGAATCATGCCACCAACTGGTTATTGTATTTTTGCTCACCCAATTTAAGTAGTCACTAGGAGTCATCAATTCCCCTTCCACATTCCATTCTTGGACCATATCAGACCAACAAAGCTGTTTTCCATCTCATAGTTCATCATGAAATTTTTGAGACTGCTATATCGATTTTGTCCAAGCACTCTTCAATATCATCTGTTGTGTGCATAGAAGAGAAACCGTGATGAGCTGGTCCACCTCCATAATCTGCAAAGTAGAGGCCTTGTTTAAACGCTTCTTTATAGAATTTCATCAACTTATCTGATGACATATTTTCAGCTATATCTCGATAATTTCTTGGCTCTTTCTCAAGACCGAAATATATACCAAACAGTCCCCCTAGTCCCTGAATAATTCCTTTTATTTTATGCTTTTGGAGTATTTCATTAAAACCGCTGTATAATCGTGCAGCTAGATTATTAATGTGGTCATAGAAACCCGGAGAAGAAATTTGATCAAGCGACGCAAGCCCAGCCATAATAGAAAAGAGGTGGCCATTATAGGTCCCGCTATGTTGAACCCTACCCAGAGGTTTAACATGTTGCATTATTTCTTTCTTTCCACCGAATACACTCAAGGGTGTTCCTCCGGCTATCGCTTTACCAAGAGTACATAAATCTGGAGTAGTGTTGAAATATTCCTGTGCGCCACCAACACACATTCGAAATCCAGAAAGAATTTCATCGAATATTAAAAGCACATCGTTTTCTGTTGTCAATTCCCTGAGAGACTTTATGAACTCTCTTTTTGCCAACATACATCCAGAGTTGTATCCTACTGGTTCTACGATGATTGCTGCTATCTCATCCCTATGTTTCTTGATCGTCTTTTCAAGTACATCAACATCGTTGTATGGCAATATATATACTAGATTTTTTATCGCCTCAGGGATGCCTCCGGATGTTGGCACAGCATTTGGTTTTTCATAGGGTCCAGCTTCTTTAAGAGTAGGATGAGTGCTGAACATTACTCCTTCGTGGTACCCGTGGAAGCAGCCTTCGAATTGAATCACCTTCTCTTTTCTCGTGAATTCTCGCGCTACTCTCAGCGCGTGCTGTGTTGCATCTGATCCGGAGCAAGTGAATCTGACTAACTCACAGCAGGGAACCATATCGCATATCTGCTTCGCATATTCACTATGAAATTTCGTTTCATGAGAACAAATTATTCCTAACTCCAACGCATTTTTAATGGCCTCAACTATCTTTGGATTATTGTGCCCGAGAAATGACGCGCCATGCGACATACATAAATCTATGTACTCCTTACCATCAATTCCCTGTAGTCTTGATCCATCACCTCTTACCGTATAAAAAGGGTGTCCAAATGCTTTACTTAACCTCACCGCGGAAGAAACTCCCGCTACCAGATACTGGCTCGCAAAATCAAACGTTTCTTGATAACTATTCATTTCCATCTCCCTGTAGTTATTCGATTGATCTGCCACACTTTACGCGTGGTCAACCAATCAATTCTATAAATTCGGTAGATTCTTAGTACAAATCACCACTCTTGCGGTATGATATGCATTGCCTCCAATCTGACAACATTTGGCATGGGCAAACATGCCACAGAAATAACTAGCTTCTATGTGATCAAATCCGTATTCATCGACAAGCCAATTGATCATTTCAACCATGGCGATTTTAGCAGCGAAATAAAATGTTCTATCACTCGTCACAGTTTCGATTGTGTTCGCTGTTATCACCCTTGGCCATCTCCCCTTTGAGGATTTATCCTTGATTACGTTTATGGTTAACGTTACTTTCGCTTGCATCTCAAACGGATTGATTATTTCTCCATCACTCTGGATTGCATGACAGTCACCGACATAGATATACGCACCATCAATAAAAACTGGTAAGCGCAGTTTGCTGCCAATCGTTATAGAGGGACAATCCATATTCCCTCCAAAAATCCCCTCAAGACTACTGAGGGGCATCTCTAATGCCGGTGTTGTGCCTATTGTTCCAATCAATGGTTTAGCGGGGAAACTTAGTTTGTCGCTGAATTGAATAATACCATCTTCAATAGGAACAACACGTGTTTGAAAATTCTCAAAAATTTCTCCGATAGTGCAAAAATGGTCACCTAGTACGGATACGCCATAGGAGCCACATTGGATATCATCGATGGAGATTTCTACCCAGTCCCCGGGTTTAGCTTCTTTAACAACTATAGGCCCTGTAACAGGGCAGCTCAGTGATAGAATCTTTTCAATGTTATCAATTGTTCCATCCTCATTCTTTCTAATCAGACCTCTGAATGCATCTTCTGTTTCAAGATTTACGGTCTCTCCACTGTTAATCTCTGCAAATGGCTTTGCATTTCTATTGTAGGTATACTGATATTCCATTCCACCGACCTTTCTTTATTTCATTCCTTTCTTGGCGTTCCAACAGAGATCCCTCCGTCGACTACCAATGTATGTCCTGTGACAAAGCTAGATAAATCTGATGCCAAATAAAGCGCCGCGCCTGTTATATCTTCCACCTCGCTTACCCTTCCCATCGCAATCCTATCAACGACCCATTTGTAAGCTTTTTTGTCTTTGAGCCAGTAGTTCTGATTCATCTGTGTATTTACAGCAGCGGGAGCTATACAGTTCACTCTGATTCCGTATTTTCCCCATTCGACGGCTAAAACTTTTGTCATGTGGATGATACCCGCTTTGCTAATGCAATATACGACGTGGCCCGGTACGGCAACGATCCCTTCCTCGGAAGAAACATTGATGATCACACCTTTTTTTCTACGAATCATCTCACTGCCAATTCGACTTGCACAAAAAAATTGGCCTTTTAAATTGGTATTGATAACCTTCTCCCAGCTGTCCTCGCTTACAGATTCTGCGGGTTCTAAAACCGCGATACCCGCCACATTAACAAGAATGTCAATCGAACCCAATTTAGATTGCGCTGTTCTGACCATGGATTCAATCTCATCCAACTTTTTTAGATCGGCAACAAAAGCCTCAGCATGGATATGGCTCCTCTTCAGTTCTTTCAGAGTTTGCTGCAGAGCTAATCGATCACGTCCAACGATACCGACTGTCGCCTTTGCCTTTGAAAAGGCAAGAGCGATCGCCTTTCCAATACCTCTGCTACCGCCCGTTACAAGAGCCACTCTGTTTTCAAGGTTAAAGTTCATCGCCATCAGTCCGTATCATGCGGATCAGCATTTTTTTCCATCGATGATGTACGTCGTCAATTAATCGCTGAAATTGCCATTCAATTCTTAAATTTTCTTAGTAGGTTAATGGCCTCGTCAATTATCAGATCGGCAGCGGTTGGTGCCAATCTACTCCAACCGCTAAATGTGGTCTCATATCCCCCGCGAATAAAAGCATCTTTGTGCGGTACATAGCCTACCATTCCATTGGCAGGACTTGCGATCAAAGTATGAAGAGGATATGTTCTTTCTTTTATTATGAGGCCGTTCTCTACAAAGAACTCCGCAGGAATGGCGACTATGGCAAGCTGATCAATTAAAAATGCCTGTATTTCTGCAAGGTTAAATTTTCTTTTCTTGATTTTTTTCACCGTTATTGGTATATCCCTTTCGTACATCGAAGTATCCTCGTGTTCCACGGCTCGTTGTGCGCCAAAGGTTGTACCTTTGAGCTCAGCCTCAGTGATTTTTCTAAACGGTAGTTTTACGGTTGTTGACACAGAACACAGCACCGGATCTTCGACATACTCCAATACGGCTATTACCCTCTCAGCATCTTCGGCAAGGGCTCGGCTAGCCTCCTCTTGGTTTTTTGCTTCATTAACACCGGTTGGATCCCCATGGGACAAATTCCCGTTTGCTCCATTGAGGAAAAGGGTCTGGGGCCATCCCCGTCTTTTCATTTCTCGAGCTAGGGCGCCCGGAAAACCAGACGATATGACCGTATCACCGCCGTGATGGATGGGATGGCAGGCGAAGTTCACTATTACACCCATTTTTTCGCCAGTCAGAGATCTAAAAGCAATAATCGCGACCTCAGGATCAATCGGTCCTTCGAGATACAATGAATTCAGATCGGTGAACGTACCTTTCATCCGCACCGTGCCATCTCGCATCACTACGCGCCGGTTGTATGCTATATTCCATTCGAAAGTATGTCCGAAGCCGATCTCCGCTTCTTGCATGTTTTTAATCGCTTTTTGAAATGCATCAACGGCACCGTCCTCCAGAGTTTGTAGATAACTTTCGTCGCGCCGAGCGTCTCCTAAGTTCGCTGTTGCAGGACCCGCATGATTATGGGTTGCCGCAATCAAAATATTACTCCCAGGAAATTCGGTTACCTCTTCGATGCGTTTCCTAATATTGTTGACCTGCGTCCAACGTATAGACAGAATATCCAAAGTGATAAAAGCTATCTGTCCACTATTCGCCTGAAGCACAGCAGCCCTGGCGTACAGTGGATCCAGTATTGTATCAGAGATGCTGGTCGTATCAAACTTCAGCCAGCCCGCCTTCTTGGTGCCGATCGGAGGAGTAATATCGACCGTCGCAAAACCCACTCTGAAGGACATTTATTTTCTCCTTTTTTCTTAAGAGTAAAACTGGTCGTCCGTTCGCACCTACTGACATCGATTGAAAGGGACTATCCATATCAAATTAGCGAGTTGGACCTTCATAGCTTTAGCAAGGTTTCCCGGGATTCATAATCCTCCAACTCCCACTCTTTCGAAAAATCCAATTGGTCAAGATTTGCAAACACTTTCTTGATCGCTCCAGCCACAGCCCTTGCCGCTTCCTCTCCGTTCGGCGCCCGTAGCGGCCAGACCGTACCAAAATGCGTGTCACAATATTTTTGAGCTACAGGGTATCTTTCAGGCTCGTATTTGATTTCTTGCTGATGCGGACAGCTCCAGGGACACCCTTTTCCGTATGCGTTCTGCGCCCGAAACACTGTCATCGCCGGAAGGATAAAAACCTGATACATACTAACGGGAGCACCTTCCTCCTGCAAGGCTTTCACAATTGTATTTCTGACCTGATCATGATTCTTCTTGTATCCTAGATGATCCATATCGATCTTGCAGGTGAAATTGTAGTAGTTGTGATAGTGGTCATCTTCTTCCAGAGGAAGTATAAGTGCTTTGATGTCTTTCAGTTCTTCTATTAGAACCTGCGCGTTCTGCCGCTGGACTTCGATATAGTGATCCAACTTGGTTAATTGAGCTCGTCCAAACGCCGCCGTTAGATCGTTATTTCTATACATCCACCCTAAAGCGTAGGCGTGGAAATCACGGTTTTCCATAGGAGTGCGGATTTCTCCAAATGACCAAAGCTGAAGAGCTCGCTTATAAATCTCTTCATCATCTGTCACAAACAAACCACCTTCGCCTGAAACTAAACATTTGTTTTGATTGGTACTGAAAGCTGCACAGTCACCCCATCGTCCTACTTTTTTATTTTTGTATTTGGCACCATGGGCTTGGCAGGCGTCTTCAATCACCCGCAAGTTGTACTTCCGTGCTATTTCGATTACTTTATCCATATTAACTGGATTCCCGTGGAGGTGTACCACGATAATCGCCTTCGTTTTCGAAGTGATAGCATCTTCTATCTTGTTGACATCAATATTCATGCTATAAAAATCAACATCTACAAATTTAGGGATTGCATTGTGGTGTATCACACAAGTCGCAGAGGAAGACCAAGAGTATGCGGGTACGATTATTTCATCGCCCACTCCACATTCACATGCCGCTACTGCCATATGAAGTGCTGCGGTACCGCTATTTGTCGTTATGGCATATTCATTACCATTCCAAGCAGCGAACTCTTTTTCAAATGCAACACAATTTGGACCCCATTTGTGGTTCTCACCCTCGAGTGAGGCAAGCACATAACTCCTATCGATGTCATCAATTGGAGGCCAATCTTTTCCATATACACAGTTGATTGATTTTTTACCACCTAGGATCGCTAGCTTTTCCACCGTTAATGTCCTTCTTTTGTTTTAAATGCTCTCCATCATAAATCTTGCACCATATTTTTTTTGCCTTGAAG
Source organism: Spirochaetaceae bacterium (assembly GCA_020353535.1). Classification (GTDB taxonomy): domain Bacteria; phylum Spirochaetota; class Spirochaetia; order SZUA-6; family DRHE01; genus JAFGQJ01. Next base: position 4,083,584 of record CP070696.1, read on the forward strand.
TTTTATTCAATTATTGGCTATACCTGTTGCGATAGACATTATTTCGTGTTCATTTGTTTTTGAACTTGTGACTTCTCCCTTTATTTCACCGCTTTTCATAATCAGAATTCTATCGCATTCATGAATCAGCTCACCTATTTCTGATGATATAATTATTATACTCGTTCCACTTTTTGATAATTGACGAATTATTTCAAACATTTCTACCTTTGCGCCAACATCGATACCGTGAGTGGGCTCTTCCATAATGATTATGCGTGGATTTTTAACCAGCCACCTAGCAACGATGCTCTTTTGCTGATTTCCACCACTTAAACTACTTATATTCTGTTTAATACTCGAGCAAACAATCCTCAATTTATCAATAAATCTCCTAGTTAACTCCGTGTTTTTAGTGCTATTGACGATCTTTTCATCTAGTGTAACAACCATAGTTACGTTTTTTATCAAGTCTAACAAACTAAATATTCCTTCTACCTTTCTATCCCTTGAAATGAATCCAATTCCATTATTAATCGCATCTCGAGGTTTCTTAATTTTCACTTCCTTTTTGAATATATGGATCTTTCCTTGATCATATGGAACCATGCCGTATAATGCTCTTCCTAGCTGAAATCTTCCGGACCCTTCAAGACCGGCGACTCCCAGTATTTCTCCCCTATTCAACGTAAAGTTGATATTTGTGTATTTATCTTTCTTGGCCAGATTTGTAACTCTAAGTGCCTCTTCCCTTTCTAAAGTGCCTGCTGTTTTTTGTTCACTGAACAATATGTGTTGTCCGATCATTGATTGCACGATCTGATTCTGGTTTGTTATACTTGCATCAAACGTATTAATATACTTTCCGTTACGCAAAACAGAAATCCTATCTGATATATCCAGAACTTCGTTAATTCTATGCGATACGAAAACTATGGTTACTCCCTTTGATTGCAAATCCCTTAATAGTTCGAACAACCTCTTAACTTCTACTTGATTTAATGCCGAGGTAGGTTCATCCATTATTACTATCTTGCTATTAAAAATTGTCGCTTTGGCGATTTCGATGATTTGTTGTTGTGCAGTATTATAAAATCGAACAGGAACTTTTATTTCTATTTCCAAGTTGAGAGAGCGCAGATAATCTGCGGTCATCTCCGCCATTCTTGTCCAATCAACTCTGATGCCTTTCTTTATTTCACGTCCCAAAAACAGATTTTGCGTAGCGTTTAGATTTGCACATAGATTCAGCTCCTGATAAACAACACCAATTCCGGTGTTTATCGCATCATGCGGACTCTTGAAAGTAACTTTATTACCTTCAAAAATCAAATCTCCTGAATAATCACTGATATCACCTGCAATGATTTTCAATAGTGTTGATTTACCAGCACCATTTTCGCCTACAATGCCATGAATTTCATTTTTTTTAATTCCAAAATTTATATCTTTCAGAGCCACAACACCTGGATATTCCTTCGTTATATTGTTGAATTCTAATAGGTAATTCATGATTAACTAGCAGCCATCCTTCGTTCCTGTCTCTTCTGCCATGTTAGCGTATCGTAGGTTACCGCAGATATGGTTATAATCCCGATGATCAATACTTGCCAGAAAGGATCAACCCCTAGGAGTACTAGGCCGTTGCTGATGATTCCAAGAATAAGTGCCCCAATAAAAATTCCTATCACACTTCCCTCACCACCAGACATACTCGTACCACCGATTATAGCACTTGCGAAAACTTGAAATTCTAGGCCTTGACCTGCCGTAGGTAGTATGCTGCCGATAAAAGAGACGTTAAGAATTCCGGCCAAGGAGGCACATAAACCACTAATCACGAAAGTTTTCAATCTAACCATTTCAACTTTTATTCCCGATGCGAATGAGGCCTTTTCACTACCTCCAACCGCGAAAATGTGGAGGCCGCCAATCGTTTTATGTAACATGATCCCGAGAATGATCATAACGACAACCATGAATACAAATTGCATCGGAATCTTACCGAATAAACTACCCTGCCCTAAAAAGAAAAAGAGAGGATGTGTTTCTTGGTTTATTCCTTCGGTAAGTAAAGTAATGGGATAACCACGAGTTAATATCAAAGCCACCCCGCGGCAAATAAACATCGTTCCGAAGGTAGCAACGAAGCTGGGCATTTTTACTTTTACCGTTAGGAAACCGTTTATTAGGCCCACAGCTAAGCCAATCATCAATCCAGCAATAAGCGCTACGATAGAACTTCGAGTTCTCACCAAAATCATCGCGGCCATTAATGCGGAGAGACCATAGTTCGATCCAATAGAAAGATCAATATTGCCTGCTATCAGAACTAAACCCATTCCAACAGCCATGATACCGGTTAATGCTGTTTGTCGGCCCACGTTTAGTAGGTTGGTCACAGTTAAGAATCGGGGAGCTATCACCGAGAGTATGCAGATGAGAAAGACCATGACAAAAAAAATGCCCGCTTCTCTTGCTGTTAAGATTTGTTTAGTTACTTTTAGAAATTGTGATCGTTTCGTGCCTTTATCGATGTTTGACATGAGAAGTTATTCCACCTTTCTTTATTGCAACAAGAAAATTACCATATTTTGTCATAGGGATCTCGGAGTAACGAAGTGGAAGTGTAAGCGCCTACACTTCCACTCCGTATTAAAATGTCGATTTCTACCTGATTTTTATTTCATTCCTACAGAAGCCATAAACTCTTCAACGGTATCAGGAGTGATATCGATCAACTCAAGAGGTGGTCTTTCTTCAGTTGTTTTCCCCGTAGTAATGAACTCATAAAGGATTTTACCGGGTAAATACCCACACATCATCACGTTGTTTCCCGTCGTATGCTGTACAAGCCCTTCCTTTACATAATTCAAAACAGATGGGAATTCGTTAACCCCAATAACAGTCACCTTACCCTTAAGATTGTTTCTCTTGACATATTCGGCAGGTACAACTATGTACTCATCGGGCATATAAACAGCTTCAATATCTGGATTCGCCAAGAATGTATTTTCCACCACTCCATAACCTTTGCTTTCGTCCAAAGTAAGTTCGAAGGGACCGACAACAGTAAGATTATAGCCTGCAGCATCTATAGTATCAAAGAATCCAGCGAATCTCTCCACAGCATAGACACCCGTGGGGAAGGCAGCGAAAATCGCCAATTTACCTGTTTTTGAAGGGTGCAATTTCATAAATGCTTTGGCTCCCCGTTCGCCAATATCGTGGTGTGATGGACCAACAAATGCCAACCTAGGCGAGTTAGGACTATCCCCGGTGTAGTTTATTGCGGGAATACCACTTTCCCAAGCCATTTTAAAAATAGGTATGATTGTATTCGGATCCCAGGTTGCAATCGCCAGTCCATCAACTTGCTCTGATTTTATCAAGCTTTCGAGTTCTGCAAGTTGCTTTTCTGATACAGAATCGACTGGTCCGACCATTCTATAGCTGATTGGGAACTCTTTTGCAGCTCGCTCGATACCTAAGCGAACGAACTGTGAGAATGGAGCTGCTGGATCGATTGTCGATGATACTATGACTAGCTGTTCGCCTCTAGCAACTTTGTTTGCGATTCTCTCATTCAATACAAATGTACCATGTCGGTTTGTCCATTCGTATCGCGTACCAACTGCCTGTTCCGCACCTTCCTCTCCACTGTCTTTTGCACCACCGGCAAAAACGGTTAAACCTGTTGACAGGAAAATGACACAACAAAATACATGAAACCACCTTAATCTAAACTTCATAATTTCCTCCTTACTCTAAATGTATGGCTCGGCTCTTGAAAATGACGGTGATAATGTAGACTTGCTTATGCAATCATAGGCTTTACCCCCTTGCTAATTCCCGTTCGCATTTCTACGAAACCTGGTACATTAATAAATAACCTATGTCTACAGTCAAGCGAGATTGTATTGACATAGATTCGACCACCAAATACAGAAAATCTGAAAGCCATTCTCCAATCTTTCATTCAACGGTTACTTGAGATAGTTTATGCCGCAACGAGACTAGGTTGAAAAGCAAAGCAAGTAATATGATCGATAGTCGACTATAGACATTTATAGACTCAAATTAGAGTTTTGTCAATATGAAAAGCATCGGTAAGCAATAGATTTTTTTTAAACCAAACGGTTGGCAAAATCTGAGAATTCCGAGAAGCCCATATACTCTCATAGTAGACCGGAAGGAATTGCAGGCGCTACTTGACAATTCGCGTTCGAAATTTATACTGTAAGTTGTTCTATAGTCGATTATCGATTATAGGTATCTAAGTTGAACAGTATAGTTTAATAAAAATTCGCTGAATCTAACATTCTGACGATGAATACAAAGCGGCTCTTTGTTCTTACTTGTAAGTACCAAATTATTTCAAGGGGACTGGGTCTTCACATTAAGAATATCGTAAAATGGAGATAGGAGTATTATGAGCAAAACTACTATTGAACCTTTCTTAATGGCTATCCTCTCCCAAAGATTTGACTATATTACTCGAGAAATGACCAATACTATATTGCGATCAGCAAGATCTGGAGTGGTAAATACGGGACGCGATTTCTCTTGCGCCATAATTGACAATAATTGCCGTACAGTGTCCGTTGCAGTCGCGAGTCCTTCGCACACTGGGGCTGCGAGTGATCAGGTTAGAATCCTCAAGGAACTTTTTGGGGAAGATATTCAACCAGGAGACTGTTTCATTAATACATGCTCATATTACGGCAATACACATAATGGTGATTTTACTATTTTTGCTCCTGTTTTTTACGAGAGAAAGTGCTTGTTTTTCACCCTAACAAGGGTTCATCAAGCAGATATTGGAGCTCCCATACCAAGCTCTTATCTAGCGTTCGCTAAAACAATCTATGAAGAGGGTCTCCAATTACCCTGTGTGCGCATTCAGCAGAATTATAACGATATCGAGGATATAGTCCGGTTGTGCAAAGTCAGGATACGTGTCTCCGATCAATGGTATGGAGATTACCTCGCTCAGGTAGGTGCAGTAAGAACAGGGGAGAGGAGATTAATTGAACTTTGCGATAAATATGGTGTTGATACTATTTCTAACTTTCTCGATGAATGGCAGGAGTACGGTGCATCCAGAATGATCGATGAAATTAGGAAATTTCCAACGGTTGTGTTAACGGCAGAGGGATCCCATGATCCGGTCCCAGGGGTTGCCCCAAAAGGAATACCTATAAAAGTGAAGATGGAGATAATCCCAGATGAGGGCTACATACATGTTGACCTTAGAGAGAACACCATGGAAAACGTTGCCGGGGGCTTTAATCTCAGCGAAGCCACGCTTAAAGCATCAACCCTGACCGGAGTACTACATAATATTGATCCGATGATTCCTCACAACGAGGGTAGTTTCAGTAGAATCAAGATTAGTGCAAAAGAGGGTTATGTAGTTGGGATTCCCAAATACCCTGTAGGGACAGGATTGGCTACCACGAACGTCGGTGATCGTCTTACCGCCATGATTGATTACCTCTTCGCAGAACTTGGATATGGTTATGGGCTCGCCGAAGGGAGCACCAGTATTGTTTCGTGTCCTGTCATTTCAGGTAGCGATTGGCGCCATGGCAATGCCCCGTACGTTAATGAGCTGATGTTACTAGGTGGGGGTCCAGGCTTATATGGATACGATGGATGGATCACCTATGGTGTTGCTCAAGACAGTGGTGTTCTTCATCAGGATAGCATCGAAATCGATGAGCAAAAGTATCCAATTATGTTCGATAGTGCGGAGTTGACACCAGATTCTTCAGGCGACGGGCAATGGCGCGGAGCCCCGGCACTGAAGATTGTCATGGGCCCAAGAAAAAAGCCGATGACGATTGTGTATTTTAACGATCAGCACCACTTTCCCGCGCGAGGAGTTCTCAAGGGCACGAGCGCCACGCCCTCAGAAGTAGCGAAATACAATGTTGAAACTGAAGAAATCATTGAAATTCCCCAGATTTCGGAACAGGTTTTCGAACCTAAAGAGAGAATCGTTATAAGAAGTGCCACAGGAGGTGGGTACGGGGATCCACTGGAACGCGATCCTGAGCTGGTGAAGTGGGACGTGAGAGAAGAGTTCGTGTCGAATCAACGCGCACGAGAGGTTTATGGTGTCATCCTGGACACTGAATCTGAACACTACACTGTGGATTATAAGAAAACTCAAAAACTACGGACAGAGATGAAACGTAAAAGGGGTAATGATAAATGACACTGCGAATCTGTGTCGACATTGGGGGGACCTTTACCGATCTAGTGTCAATTGATGAGCAAAAATCTGTGCGGATTGCCAAATCACCAACAACTCCAGAGAATTACTCTGATGGAGTGCTGGAGTGCATAAAGATTGTAGCCTCGGATGCCGGAGAAGCCGTTGCTGATTTTTTAAAGAATTGCTCCTATTTCGCCCATGGATCAACAGTTGTCACAAACGCTGTGATTGAACATAAAGTCGCCAAAGTAGGTTTCCTTGTAACACGAGGATTCAGAGATATATTGAGTCTCAGGGAAGGAGGCAAGGACAATCCTTTTGAACCGCGCAAGCACTATCCCAAATCGTATGTCCCTCGATATCTAACTCTACCGGTAACGGGAAGAATAAATTCGGAAGGTGGAGTTGAAATCCCGCTAGACGAAAGGGAAGTAGAAGCGGCTTTGCACACCCTAATTGAACAGTATCACGTTGATTCTATCGGAGTTTGTTTTTTGTGGTCTATCATGAATCCTACACATGAATATAGAGTACGGGAAATTGTTGCTGAGAAATGGCCGGACATTACTTGTATTCTTAGCTGTGAAACCAATCCGATTATTCGTGAATATCGGCGAGCCATTTCGACAGCTATCGAAGCCTCCGTCAGACCAATCGCAGAGAAATACGTGAGGGAGTTACGCCGAAGATTAGCGGACAGTGGTTTCGAAGGCAATCTTCATATTGTTACTTCTACCGGTTCCGTTATTGAGGCGGAGGATGCCGCTACGCATGGAATATCCATGATCGGCTCTGGACCTGCGATGGCTCCTGTTGCGGCAAGATGGTTCGATGCAATAGAAGGCGATAAACAGGGGAATGTCATCTCGATAGATATGGGCGGTACGAGCCTGGATGTAAGTTTGGTTTCAAAAGGGGAAATTGCACGAACGAGAGAAAGTAAGGTGGGAGATGAGCAACTGGGAATTAACGTAATTGATGCAAGAAGTATCGGTGCTGGTGGGGGGAGCATTGCTTGGGTCGATCCCGCTGGCCTAATACACGTCGGTCCAGAGAGTGCCGGAGCGGTGCCGGGACCAGCATGTTACAATCGTGGTGGAAAGAAGCCGACAGTAACCGATGCGAACGTGATTCTTGGCTATATAGACCCAGATTACTTCCTCGGTAGTCGTATGCAGATAGTACCCGATATGGCGAAGAAGGCTATCTCGATAGGTGTCGCTAAACCCCTCAATCTTGATCTCTTCGAAGCAGCTTTCACTATCTGGAGTACAATAAATGTGAACATGGTCTCAGCAATCCAGGAAATGACGGTTTGGCAAGGAATTGATCCTAGGGAATACATCCTGGTGGCCGGGGGCGGTGCTGCGAACTGTCATTCGGTCGCACTTGCCAAAGAGCTAGGAATGAAGAAAATACTGGTGCCCCGGTATGGTGGTGTTTTAAGTGCTGTAGGAGGATTGATTGCCGACGTTGCTGCTGATTTCAGCGGTAGCTGCTTTACCACGACTAACAATTTTGACTATCACAATATTAACAAACTTCTTGAAGAACTAGAGAATAAAGCAATGGCCTTTCTTGACAAGTTAGAAGGACCTTCACGGAACCAAAAGGTAGAGTTCTACGTTGATGCTAGGTATTCTTATCAGGTCTGGGAAATAACGGTTCAGCTCAGAAAGCGTCGAATTACCAACGAAAACGATCTTGCGGAATTGATCCAAGATTTTCATGAGGGTCACCAGAAGATTTTTGGGATAAAGGAACCGGGACAATTGATAGAATGTGTAAATTGGGCAGTCAGAGCAATCGCGGAAACGCCGGAGTTCAATCTCATTGAGGAGCGCGGGAAGCCAGAACATTCGTTACTCCGCAATAAAGGGCGACGAAAGGCATATTTCAAAGAGTCGGGAGGTATGGTGGACACATCGATCTATCGAGGTAATGAATTGAACTGTGGGGATATAATACATGGTCCCGTAATAATCGAGGAAACTACAACTACTATTGTGATTCCACCTGAAAGTGAGGCAGTAGTAACCAAGCATGGAGATTATTTAATAGAAGTTTTAAATTAGCTGGGAAGTTAGCTTGACTTACAGCTATGGATATTATGATTTCGATTCGGAAGAAGATAATAGTTATAGGGTGCCTGCTAAAGTATAGCTGAAAATGATGGAAATAAATTCCGAGCTTTTAAAGGAATGTTCTCTCGCTCGAAAGAGAAATTCGGAGTCCCGACTCCTTTTTAAGGATTAAATTCATGTTGAGTTCTAAAATCAAGAAACTTCAATACGAACCGATAGGCCTAGTCGAGGGAATTTCTCGAAATCTTATGCATGCCATCCTGAACGGTGTCCTAAAAGGTGGGGAACAGCTCATCGAAGCCGAGCTTCAAGAGATCTTCAGTGTCAGCAAGTCCCCTGTGCGTGAAGCTCTTAGAGATCTGGAAAGTAAAGGACTAGTCGAAATTAGGCCTAGAAAGGGAGCGTTTGTTAAACCGATAACGCGAGCGGATATCGTTGAAAACTATAAGGTGCGGGCAGTGCTCGAAGCACTGGCCGTGAGAGAAGCCTATGAGAAGATGGGCGAAGATGATTTTGAGAAAATGAAGGCAACACTCGATAAAATGGTGGTTAGTGCAAAGAATAAGAAGTACAGAGAGTACTTTGACTACGATCACGAGTTTCACAAGATATATCTCGACGCGTGTCAGAATACGCTTCTGATAAAATTAGTCAGGCGACTTCGTATTCACAATCTATGGTACAATTTTGACCATGAATACTATAAAAGGAACTTTGATCTTGCGGAAGATGTCAAACCGCACGTGAAATTAGTTGAAGCGCTACAAAATAAGAAAATTACGGGAAAGAAAATCGAAGAAATGATGCGAGAAATGATCGAGAAGGCGTTGCAAAACTTCCTATACTATGTGAGTGATAAGACGTAGCAGAAATATGTGGTGCTGGCGCAATACAGCAGTTGGACGATTTACGCATATTCCAATCTTTCCAATTAATAGGTAACAGGTATGAGCATGTTCAATGATCTATTAGCCAATAGGTATTTATACGTATCAGTACCTTCTGAAATCTCTGATGGGAGGAGTGTATGACCAAGATTAGGCAGGTAACAGTTGTTGGAGCCGGTTCAATGGGACACGGCATCGGACAAGAGTTTGCTGCAGGGGGATACAAAGTTGTTCTTTATGATATAGACGAGAAAAAATTGGACTCGGCAAAGAAAAGGATCAAAGATAACCTTCTTGAGTTATCCAAGTGGAAAATATACCCTTCCTCAGAAGTCGAACCGACAACAGATCGAATTCGCACTACAACGTCCCTTGATGATGCTGCAGAACAAGCGGATCTCGTTGTGGAGGCAGTATTCGAGAATCTTGAAATCAAACAGCAGGTATTCAGGGATTTAGATCGGATCTGCTCTCAGCGGACCATCTTAGCAAGTAATACGTCAACACTGATGCCTAGCTCTTTGGCATCTGTCACCAACCGCCCCGACCGTGTGTTGGTTACCCATTTCTATAATCCACCATACTTGATGCCTCTAGTTGAGGTTGCTCGAAGTGAATTAACTTCTGATACAACTGTGGAAATTGTTTATAATTTATTGAAATCGATGGGAAAAGGGCCAGTAATTCTTCAGAAGGAAATATTAGGCTTTATTGCAACTCGACTGCAAATTGCCCTATTTCGAGAAGCCTTTTGTATAGTTGAAAGAGGAGTGGCAACCCCACAGGATGTTGACTTGGCCGTAAAAAATAGTTTTGGGAGACGATTGCCCGTTGCTGGACCTTTCGAAATGTGCGAGTTCAATGATGGGTGGGATCAAATTGAGCAAATCTCCAATTACGTATACTCTGATCTAGCATCGTCGGATGAATTATCTCCAATAATCAAAAAGATGATAGACCGAAACGAACTCGGCGTTAAATCTGGAAAGGGATTTTATGACTGGTCTCCAGAGAATACAGAACGATGGAGAAAGAGAATGGTGGAGAACCTTATGAAATTCCTGAATCCAACATCTCGTAATAATCTTTAAGAATCTGTGTGTCAATAGTAGATCAAAACATCAAATTCAGAATCGCGGATCGGTTGTGTTGATCTTTCCGCAATCACAACTACTTTTCCCAATCTTGCTTTAGATCAATCCACACGACCCTGGATTATCCGAATGTAGTAGGCCAATTGCATGTTGACAAAACCGAAAGGAAGACATATAAATATAGTCGACTATCGAACGTCAATTATCATATAGCCTGCATACTCGTGTCGGCTGAGCCGGGGTGCCGTGATCTAAAATATAGGGTCGCGAACTTAAAGAAGGGTGCGTTTTCTGTGTGTAGTCGCATTTTTCTTAATAGTATGAATGTTACACCATTAATGGAAATGGTTGGCATTTACCATCGAATTTAAAAGCCGTCAATATATTGCTTTATGTAAACACACATGCATATCAAAGACGAACTAACATTCAAACTTCTTATTCTATGTTTTGCGCAGTCTTGCATGATTTGGAGGAATTAGATGAAAAAGGTTGGCAGTCAAAACAAGGAGACACAGGCAATATTGGATTGCTATTTCAAACGAACTACCAAATCGCGAGAGTTGAATTCAGAAGCCACTAGATCCCTTCCAGGGGGAGATACTCGCCAGTCTGTTTATTTCTATCCCTATCCGACCTATATGGTGCGTGGAGAGGGTTGCTATATATTCGATCAGGACGGGAATCAATATATCGACTATATGAACAATTATACCTCTTTGTTTCACGGGCATAACCATAGGAAAATACGCGAAGTTGTGACTAAACAGCTAACGTGTGGGACTGTATTTGGTGCCCCTCATAAGAGTCAGTTTGAGTTAGCAGATATTATTTGTGAGCGTGTGCCATCGATCGAAAATATTAGGTTTTGCAATAGTGGTACCGAAGCAACAATGTTAGCAATTAGAGCTGCCAGGGCTTACACAGGGAAAGACAAAATTATTAAGATGGAGGGAGGATACCACGGTACTCACGACGTGGCAGAAGCAAGTGTGTCACCCTCATTAGAGGAGGCGGGAGATGCCGAATCTCCAAATGTTGTCCCCTATAGTCGAGGTATACCAGAAAATACATTCGAAAATGTAGTGATCGTTCCTTTCAACAATGTACAAGCAACAAAATCGGCGATCCACGCACATCGGGATGAGCTGGCTGCAATTATCGTTGAACCTGTCATGAACGCAGCTGGAACAATTCCTGCTACGAAAGAATATCTCAGGTTCCTACGGGACATTACAAAAAAAGAAGGGATTCTACTAATTTTTGATGAAGTTGCTACGTTACGAATGTCCTTTGGTGGTGCACAGCAATACTACGAAATAACTCCTGATTTGACAACGCTAGGGAAAATTATTGGCGGCGGACTACCTGTAGGGGCTTTTGGGGGTAGAGAAGATATCATGTCTATGTTTTCTCCGAAAGAAGGTACACTTCATCACGCAGGAACGTTCAATGGGCACCCACTAGCCATGGTTGCGGGTATTGTAGCGATGCAGGAGTCAACAATAGAAGTATATAAACAAGTAAACGCACTGGGTGATTCGCTTAGAAAAGGAATAAACGACGTTTTTGCAGATATTGGTATTGCAGGATCAACTAGCGGCATGGGGTCTTTGCTGACAATTCATTACACGACCAACGAGATCAAAGACTACAGAGATTCTAAACGAGCACAGGATGGATCAGGTCAGTTACCAACTTTCATGCATTTGTGCCTTCTAAATCACGGTATATTCATGGCGTCTCGAGGACAACTTGCCCTGTCTACACCAATGCGCGAGGATGAGATTAGAGGTGCTGTAAATGCTATACGGGAGGCATGTGTCACGTTGAAACCCTACATTCATCAATTTCTACCTCACTTGATAAAATGATACTGCCAATATATGGAATTGCAATGCAGTTCGATTTTATCTTGACCGAAAATTAAGTCGGACCATTTATCAGACCAATTGAATCACTACCCTACCCCGAGAATCAACAAGACAGGTCGGAAGGCTACAAAAACCAGGGTATTTCCGGTTAATACGGGGTCTCAGGAAGCTCAAATGCGGCTGTTAACCACTATGTCGGCAGCTCGAGTCTGTCCGGGGGAGCACAAATCCTTAATTTATAAGGATTTATTTAAGGCACTCTTCAGAGGGTGCCTTATTTTTTGCCTTGACGGTGAACACTCTAGGCTTGCGCAGGACCCGCCTCTGTCGTTCAAAGTACAGTACTCCGTAGCCTACGGCATCGGCACCGTGGGGGGACCAGCTATACTCCGGGTTCTCTTTGTTCTCTCCTTCGGCAGAGCGCATACATGTGGATATTAGTATAGCGGCGATCAAAGCGACCATCTGCCTGAAAACCATATCGACCTGCGTGGAGGAACTGCTGACGAACCGAGTACTTGCTGTTGATCGTCCTCTGAACCGCATCTGGGCCTGCAACTTGCACCAGCGTTTTAATTGATACTTGGAAGCGCTCTGGAGGAATCGTTCGTACATCTTCACCTTGTCCACGTACATCTGATTGAGCTCAGGTGAGCGTACAACACAAAGAAGATCGATATAGAAGCGAATATCTTCATCCGGAACATGAACGGCGTGGTTGAACTTTCTGTAGATGCGTCCGCTCACTCTGTATTCGCAATCGATGTCCAACTCCTGGGCAATCTGGGTACTTGTCATATCCCGACACTGCTGCTCGTACCATGGACTCGTCCACTTTCAGTCTGCTTTTTTTCGCAAACCTTGGGATTTTTCAGGGTGGGCGGACCAATGGAGTGTGACGATTTTTACTGTACTCTCTTGATCGAATCGGAGACGGGCAAACAGGTTTCCCCTACCCCGGGGAGTAGAGTTGTACACTCGACTGTGACATGCCTGATGGAACGCCATAATCACACGCCCGCTTTTCTCTGACGCAGCAGCCTCATCCCAAATACCGATCTTGTAGGTTCCTCCCCTCCCTGCATCCGGATGGGCATTTTCTCCGACCAAATAGTCGCCTGAAAGGAGGTTGCGGATGTAGCGGAATTTAAAGGCAAGATCGGCTTTCAATGGTCGCAGTAGGGGTGTCGGGTGGCCGGCATCCCTACTGCGACCAGTGATCTTCCGTGACATGTGGCTCCCTCCGGATGTACGCAACAGTATGTCGCCTATCAGGGCACATCAGGAGAAGCTCTAATTATGGCCAAAGGGAGTCACCAAAAGTGACGCTGCGGGATCACTTACCCTGATGGATTACATGTGCGTTTAAAAGAATAAGCTACGACAAGATCACCGTTGCTGAATCGCCTTGTGGAGTGCAAGCAGGAAATCACGATTGTCCGCCTGAACATAGTGAAGTCTGCCTCCCATACGGCTGAAGGTTTTCATGAAGCGCACGTAGTAGGCCGGATTATCCGCCGGCGGCTCTCCATCTTTCTGCCAGTTCCAATTTGATCCGGCCAGATCGACCACATAAATCGAAAAATCATCGATTTTTCGGCCTTCCTGAATCGCCAGATTCCGGGCCATGGACAGGGACTTCTCGAATATCATCGGGGACATCACCGCTGATCCCAGTGAGATGTACACACCTCCCTCCAGGTCCGCGATGGCTTTGGCAAAAATGAGAAAATCCCGTTCTGCGGTGCGGCCGACCGCGGCTCCCCGATTCAGTGGATGGGTATAGATGATGTCGTGACCGAACATGGGGTGACCGGTGAAGGGAACCTTGAGGCGGAAGGCCGCAGCCTGCAAGCCGAACTTCTTATAAGGGTGCTTGATCTGAAGGAATCCCGTCGAAAGCTTGAAGTGATCGACAGCCCAAAGCAAATCCGCGGCCGCAGCTGTCCGCTCGGGATCCACGGCAACCTGTCCTATGATGCGAATAAGCTCGGCCTTGGATGGAATAGTCATTCCGTCGTTATGGACCAGAGAGCCAATAGATTCCCCGTAGCCCAGACCTTCGTAGGCCCCGACCAAGAGCGCCAGATTCAAATACTTACCCGTTTCCTCCCATATTCCGAAACGTCCCGATCCAACGTTTTCGCGGACATCTTCAGAGCTTGAACCGGCATAGGCAAATTCCCAATCGTGAATGATCCCGGCTCCGTTGGTGGCAAGGTGACTAACCCAACCCGTTTCTATCAATTGAATCAGGACTGGAGACAAGCCATTTTTTATTGTATGTGCGCCGAAGGCCACAACCACAGGACAATTCTTCGATCGAGCCTCTCGAATTGCTCTGCCGGCTTCGTGAATCACGGTTTGGTTCTCGGCATTCAAAGAAGCGGGGGAATCCGATGGTAATACCCGGTGTTCCTCGATGAACACGCGGTTTTGTCGCTCATGTAATGGATAAAAATGAATTTTGTTGCGGTCAAATTTAGGAAACGGCATTGATCAGGTACTCTATGAGCTTTTTGCCCTGGGAGAAGTCGGGAACAATCAGATCCGCTCCAGCCTGGATGAGCCGGCTGCGCTTCACCGGATCCAGTCCATATCGGCGTACTTCGTCACTTGCCACGCCAACGGCTATACCGTTTCGCTTGCGTGTTTCCTGTATTTCCACAGGTCCGTCCCCAAAGGTTACCACTTGTTCGCCCTCTCCCAACTCGATATCAGCAAGAATACTTTCCAGGACCTTCCTCTTCGGTTCATGCTTTATGTCTCCTACGGCTCCATAGATCCTGCCCTCAAACATCTCGGCATAACCCAGGATTTGCGCCTCCCGAACCACATCATTCTGATCCGTGCCACTGGCCAGGTATAAACGAACACCCCGATGGTGGAGATCCTGTAGGAAGGCAATGCCACCCTTCAAGGTGAAGTCCGCTGTTCCGAGCTCACCTGTACAGATCTTGTCGATGCGCTTGTTTACACGTTCGAGCAGTTGTTGATTGTAGATCTTCTTATAACCATGCTCATCGAGGATTTTCTCTTCCGGCACATAACCTAACTCTCGCACCATTTCCACCAGGCCCAACATTTGCACCAGAGTCTGAATCCCTGTGGTTCTTTCTATATAGTTACGCACATGGCCTCGGATACTCAGAAAGATCGATTCTTCGACATCCTGAAAATGGTCCCCCAGGATAGAACGAATCATCATCGGCTCCATCACCTCCTCCCATCCTTGACGGAGCGTTGAAACCGTTCCATCGTTGTCGAAGATGGCGTGGGTGATTCTGTGTTCACGGGGAATTTCATTTACAAACTCGATTTCAGTGTCCCGATAGAATTGAGCTTTGTGAGGGGCAGCGGCCAATTCGGGATGAAACTTGTAGTTGGCTTCCCCTGCGAGTGAAAGTATCTCTTCCGGAGTAGCTGTGCCCGTGATGAACAGCTTCTGCACCGTCACTCCAGCCACCAGGTTGGCAAACTCCGCTGAATCGCGGAGATTCTTCGTCACCGCCAAAGCGGCCGCGGCACCGGCCAGGAAACTGTCCCCCGCTCCTACGCTGTCGGTGCGGGAGCGAAGAAGCAGGCCGGGAACTTCATAGCAGTCAGCGGATTCAAAAACCAGGCAGCCCCGGTCGCCCCGTGTCATAAAGAGGGGCTTCCTCCATCGTCGATACAGCTTCGTACCGTACTCGCAGGCTTTTTCGAGTGATATTTCCTCCTCGTAGTCATACTTCTTTCCGCACAGATTTGCGGCCTCAACTTCGTTTATTTTGCGAATACAGGATTTGAACTCGTTACTGAAGCTGCGGCTGTCCACAATAGAGAGCATGTCGGAGTACTTCTCGAGTAGGCCGATCAGTTGCTTGCGAAAAGAATCAGAGTGGATCCCCCGGAATACCTGCTGGTTGACGATGATGAAGTCCAGCTCCGGGATCCATCGCTCCAAGTTTGCCAGCAGCTTATCGGCTGTTGGTGCCTGTAGACTGTTGAAGTTGCCGAAATCCAGGCGGGGTTGTTCCTCTTCACCGATCAGAACTTTGGTGAATACATGAGTATCCCAATTTCGTTCTTGAACCAGCAACTCAGAGTGGAGGATTCCCGCCTCATCCATGATACGGCGCATTTGCGATCCGAAGGGATCATTTCCTATCACGCCAAAAGTCCGGATTGTACCGACGCCCATGGCGCGGAGGTTCGCCGCGACGTTACCCGCCCCTCCCAGAGAGTATCGCTGTTCTTTTACCGGTTGTGTGGATAAACCTGTCTCCACAGAAATCTCGGACGCCGACATATCCACGACTAAGTAAGTGTCCAGACAGAAGTCACCGATGATCCCAAGGTGAAGCTCAGGGAAAGCTCTCAGGATAGTCTCGATGGTGGAAAGGGATAATGCCACCCAGCATCTCCTATTCGCTGAAGAACTCTGTCTCCAAGGCGGCGCATAAGGCATGGTAGATGGCCATGTGATACTCCTGGATCCTCGCGGTGTCGTTCCCGGGAACGCTGATAGAGATCTCGGCGAGCTCTTTCAAAGTACCTCTCTCCCCTGTCAGAGCGACCGTCCTTATATCCAGTACCCGAGCCACTTTCACGGCATTGATCACATTCTTGGCATTGCCGGAGGTGCTGATGGCGAGCAGCGCATCCCCGGCCTTTCCATAGCCGTACACCTGTTGGGCAAATACCATGTCCGCGGATAGATCATTAGCAATGGCTGTGGAGAGGGAGATATGGCTAACCAGGGATACAGCCGGGAAGGCTCCCTGCAACAATTCCGCGATCTCCTTTCCCTCCGGACCGTAGACTTGATCGAATTTCCCGACAAGGGCGCCCGGAATGGAACGTGTTCTTCGAAATCCTTTCATCAACTCCCCGACTATGTGTTCGCAATCGGCAGCGCTGCCCCCATTGCCACAGATCATCAGTTTATGACCTGATTGAAAAGTCTCACATAAAGCACCGAACGCGGCGGATAGGGTTGGCTGACACTGCAGCAGCTCAGGCCTGTGTTCATACAGTGCGGAAAACGGGGTTTTGTTTCCATCATTCATGCGTTTTCTCCCTGTTCCTGTCAGTTATAGCAAAGGTTGTGTATGGGATTCAATCGGCGCTGTCAGTGAGACCTATCGGTATGTGGTGAACTGAAGCCGGATTTTTCAGCAGCAGCTCTTGCACCAACTCGGCGGCGGCTTCGAAGTTATTGTACAGTGAAGAGTCGGGATCGAGTACAAAACAATAAAGGGCATCGGCGACCGCAAATCTTACTGATCTGTATTTTGCGACCATCATTTCCACATAGCGTGCATCTGTAAATCCACAGGCTATGGAACTGATTGGCCCCATACTGATCTGGTCACGGATCATGTGTGCAATCTTGTGTCTTCTGAAGAAATGCCACATTTGTAAACCTCCGGGAGTGTTGACGAGGCTTTATTGTCCTTTGCTCCTTGGTTCCGTCAGCTCAAATAGGGAAGACTGGAGTGCGCAAAGCGTATATCATATGATATAAATTACTCAACTAGAGCTAGCCGTTATTATAACTCAGAATGAAAACGATCTTTGTTAAGAAGACGTCCACTACCCTCCTCTCTCACTCGGAATTTCTTCAGCTAAAACGCTGGAATACACCCTTGGTGTATAATGGTTGGGAAGCGATTACTAAGCACGATCGCCTGACCTGTTGGAATCTCGAGGAAACCCGGGATTTCATGCCCCTGATGGGTTCAATGGTGGGATACGCCGTCACCGTCATGATCGAACTGAGCAACCCAGGCCATCCGAAGAACAATCCCATTGCCTGGAAGGAGTACCGCACATATGTGGCGTCCGTGGCAGGGCTGAAAATCGTGGTGATTCAAGACCTGGATAAACCGAAAGTAATCGGATCTTTCTGGGGGGAAGTGAGCGGTAACGTACAACGAGCCCTGGGTTGTGTCGGCACCATCGTAGACGGGGCTATTAGGGATGTAGATGAGATGTGCAACGCCGGGTTCAAGGAGCTAGCGCGTCGGCTTGATCCACTTCCTGGAAACGTGGATGGACGCCAGCTTCGGTACCACGCCCCTGGCCATGCAGCAGGCCATCCGCCTGATGGAGCGCGGCTTGATCGATCCGGAATCGACGATCTCCCATCACTTTCCCCTGAGCGATATACAGAGGGCGATCGAGATCATGGGCTTGCCGGAGCGCAACAAGGTCGTTATTAATCCGTAGGGGGGAGGTGAAATACCGGGGACCATGCACGAAGGGATTCTCGGCATCGACTGCGGTACCTCCAAAATCGCGGTGGCTCTGATCGAACCGACGACACGAACGGTCCTGGACATTCGATCGGCCGATACCCGTGCCGATATCCCCTGCGATCCGGTCTCTCACAAAGAACAGGACGTAGAGGTAACCATCAACGTGTTTCGGCGATTGGTAACTGAGACTCTGAGGGCTCACAAGGTCCGCCTGCTGTCGATCGGCCTGACCGGTCAAGCCCACGGGATACTCGGACTGGATCAAAACGGAAATGCCCTGACCAATTACGTCACCTGGCAGGACGGCCGGGGGGAGGAGGAAATACGCCCCGGCGTGACGCTGCTGCAGGAGATTCGGGAACGTGTCGGAGCGGACAGAAAGCTGGCCAGCGGCTACGGGATCGTCACCCTTTATTCCTGGAAGAAGCGGGGTCTTCCCCCCGGCATGAACCGGGTTTGCGGTATCGTGGATTACCTCGGGCTGCAGTTGGCGCAGGAGCGGATTCCGGTCACCGACTACACCATGGCGGAAACGACCGGCATGTTCGACATGATGGGGGCGTGCTGGGGCACGGAAATGCTCGAATCCCTGGATATTCCAACTTCACTCTTGCCCGAACTCCTACCGCCGACAGAAATTGCAGGGATGTTAAAGGCGCGCTGGCTCCTCGAGCTCATCGGCAAACGGGAGGTTCCGGTATGCGTAACTCTTGGGGACAACCAGGCCGGCTATATTGCCAGTGTACGGGAGCCGATCCAGTCGATCCTCATCAACATCGGAACCGGCTCACAGATCTCCCTGGCTGTTCGGCGCGCTGTGGCTGAATCCCTTCGCAGCTCCCTCGACGGCTACGATGTGACGCTGCGGCCGTTCGTAGATTCCTGCTTCCTGGTGGCGGGAAGCGCTTTGGCGGGGGGCGTGGCCTACCGGGCCCTGAAGGATTTCTTTGCCACTGCCGGAAGGGAGCTGTTCGGGATCGAGGAACCGCAGGATCTGTATGGAAGGATGCAGGATCTTGCCGAGCGGGTCGGAAGCTCAGGCGGAATGCACGTCGAACCTCTGCTCGGCGGATCCAGGAGCAACCCGGATACCCGGGGCCGTATTGAAGGACTGTCTTTTGACAACCTGAAGCCCGGTGCCTTTATCTACGGAGTGCAGGAAGGCATCCTCCGCATACTGAAAGAGATGATAGACCCTGAGCTGCTCGGGGAAAGAAAGTACCTGGTGGGAAGCGGCAACGGCTTGCGCCGCAATCCCCTGCTGCGCCGAATCGCCGCCACCGTCTTCGAGAGAGATCTGTTGATTCCTCGTATCGTGGAAGAAGCTGCAGTGGGCGCGGCCTTGAACGGAGCGGTGGCAGCGGGAATCTATGAAAACTTCGATGAGGCCCGGAATCTTATTCGGTACGAGGAGCAAAGTCGTGAAGTATAGAGGATCTTTCCATTTTACCAGGCGAACTTCGGGTACTGCGAGCACGGCTGGATCGACTGACGGCCCAGAGCTATGCGGAGGATCTTTAGGGAGGAACAGTTACAGATGAACTACCGAGCGGCGGTTTTCCACGATACCGAACACATAACCATCCAAACCAAGGAGGTACGCAAGCCGGGACCGAAGGAGGTGCTGATTAGAGTTCGAGCCTGCGGCGTCTGTGGCACGGACCTCCATCTCTATCACGGTGCGCCCGGATCGGCCAGCGCAACCCCGCCGGTGGTATTGGGCCACGAGTTTGCCGGGGAGGTGACCGAGACCGGCTCCGATGTCACCGATCTGCGCTCCGGAGATCAGGTCACAGTGGATCCCAACCTGGCCTGCGGCGATTGCTGGTACTGCAGAAACGGGGAGCGCAATCTCTGCAGCAATCTGACGGCGATCGGCGTAAACTTCGATGGGGGATTTGCCGAGTACTGCCTGGTCCCGTTCAGTCAGGTGTACCGTTTCGACCGACCGGTATCACATCATCATGCGGCCATGGCCGAGCCGCTCGCCTGCTGCCTGCACGGGATCGACCGGGTCGCCCTGAAGCAGGGGCAAACTGTCGCTGTGGTCGGCTGCGGTGCAATCGGACTTATTATGGTGCAGCTGGCCTTTCTGGGGGGAGCCAGCCGAGTATATGCCAGCGACCCCGTGGCGAAACGACGCGATCTTGCCGAGCAGTTGGGCGCCGTTCCCGTGGATCCCGGTAGACAGGAGCTTCCCACGGTAATCCGCAGAGACATTCCGGAGGGTGTGGATTCAGCTGTGGAGTGCGCCGGGAATCCCGCAGCCATGCTGCAGGCCTTCCAGAGCGTTCGTCGGGGCGGTACGGTACTACTGTTCAGCGTTCCGGAGGCGGATGCGGTCCTCAACGTGCCAGTATACGACATCTATTTCCGCGAACTGAGGATCCTGGGCTCCTTCACCAATCCTGCGACCCAGGGCCGGGCAGTGGACCTGGTCTCCTCGGGGCGAATCCAACTGGAACAGCTGATCAGCCATCAACTTCCTCTCGAATCGATCAAAGATGCGTTCCGGCTTTTCGGTAAACCGGATGCAATCAAGATTGTAGTGGCGTTATAAATCGAGAGCAGGCTCCTTTTCGGCACGCGGACTACAAAATGGGTAAGCTCCGGAAACGACCGCTCAGAACATAGGACTAACCTAAAACTGCTGAACGACTACGGGTAGTGTGTGATCGGCGTAGCGGCTGTGGTGGTAGTTGTGTAGGTCGGTGTCGTTGTGGCGTAGTTAGCCGCCGTTTGCGTAAATCCCTCGTCGGGGTCCGTGTCCGTTACCGTAGCCGTAGTCGTGGTTACGGTAGCCGTCGTGTCCTGGCCCAGGGTGAGGTTCTCGCCGAGGTTCGTGTAAACGGGATTTCCATTCGCGTCCAGATGCATCAGCAACATATTGGCTTTGTTGGTCGCGGCACCGAAAGAGTAGGTGTCACCGCCCACGAAGTAGCCGCCGTCTGGGGCTAGCCGAACATGCTTCCCTCGGTCGGAACTGTTCCCACCATAGGTTTTCTGCCACTGGATATTCCCGGTACTGCTCAGCTTCATAACCCAGACATCAGTATAACCCCCACCGTACGAATCGGTCTCCCCGACCACAATGTATCCGCCGTCTCCGGTCTGGCGTACGTCCGAAATGATGTCTTCGCCTGAACCACCGTAGGCTTTCTGCCAGGAGACGTTGAGGTTGCCTGCCAGTTTGAGGATCCACCCATCCTTACCACCGGCACCATACGAATCCGTGTACCCGACTACAATGTAACCGGCATCTCCGGTTTGCATGACGCCCCTGGATTGATCGTCTCCTGTGCCGCCGTATGCCTTATTGTACGTGTTGGCGTAAACGAGTCCGGTTTTGGTCATACGGAAGACCCAGATGTCGTTG
>CP070696.1:4105442-4150906 GCA_020353535.1 Spirochaetaceae bacterium
GCAGGAATCCGCTGGCCAGACAGAGCAGGTCCCCTGTAATGCTTCCCCCCGTACCGATGGCAAGCTTCTCCCAGAACACCGCCACAATGCCGGCGAAGGCTCCGATCATCCCGACCAGCTTGCGCCAGTTGAGCCGATCCCCCGGCACAACGAAGTGGGCCAAAAAAGCCACGAACATCGGATAGGTGTGGAGTATCACCGTAGCTCGGCCGGCCAGAGTTAGCCCGGTTCCCCAATTCAGAATCGCGATCTGCACAGTGAAGGCCAAACCGACAATCAGGAGAAGAATCATTTCGCCTGCCCGAGGTCTCAGCTCAATGCCCCTCATCCAGGCCCAAAGAACGATCAGCGGCAGGGCCATGCTGAAGCGGATCCCGGCAGCAGCGAATGGAGGAACGCCGCTTAATCCGATTTTAATCGCCACGACGTTCCCGCCCCAGAGGGCAGCCAAGAGGAGGACGAATACGGTGGTTCGAACGGGGAGAGAATTCTTCTCCATATGCAGGTACCGCGCCGATTCTACCGAATATGGCAGGGCCGTGTCAAAATGCTTGTCTTGCCGTGTGTATTGACCTACACTACCCCCACCTATGATGCGGAGCGTGGTGGTTGTATCCGTAGATGGACTGTCCTCGGTGGATCTGCCGCACCTCGAATCCCTACCAAACTTCAGGGAACTGATCCAATGCGGTTCTTACTGCCGGGACATGCGGGGGATCTACCCGACCCAGACCTATCCGCTCCACGCCAGCTTGATTACAGGTTGCTACCCTCACCGGCACGGGGTTCACGCCAACACACTGTTTCAACCCGGCCGCAGTTCCCCGGACTGGCATTGGTTTCGCTCGTTCCTGCGGGTGCCGCCCCTGTACGAGCTCGCCACGCGAGCAGGTTTACCCACCGCATCACTTCTCTGGCCGGGAGCTGCCCGATCCCGGAACCGCTACGTGATCCCAGAGATAAAAACCACCCGGCCCGGTCAGTGCTTTCCGTTTCTGCTGCTGTCCAGCGGCAGCCCCCTGTTTATACTGCAAATGGCGATCCGCTACCGGTCACTGCTCAAGGGCCTGGAGTACGTTTATCTGGACAACTTCACCACTGCTGTTGCCTCTCACCTGATCCGAAGGAGAAAGACCAACCTGCTCCTGATCCATCACCTCGACCTTGATGGAACCCGTCACCGATTCGGTTTTCGTGCGCCGGAGATCCAGAAGGTTCTGGAGGACCACGATCTTCGCATCGGGACGTTGCTCGCCGCATCGCGGAGCTCAGGGATTTTCGAGCACACCACCTTCATCGTTTTTGGGGATCACGCCTACATCGACGTGCACACCCGCGTTCGTATTAACGCCGCCTTCCGGGAGGCGGGACTGCTCGAGCTCGATGCAAAAGGAAGACTGATTTCCTGGAAAGCCTGGGCCAATTGCTGTGAAGGTTCGGCTCAGATCAGTCTCCAGGATCCTACTGACCGGACCGTTCATGAAGCGCTCGCAGAGCTGTTCGCTCGGCTAAAAGATGCACGGCTCGACGTTGTGGAAACCGTATACCCTCGCGACCAAATCGAGAGTATGAGACTCGGAGATCACCTAGACTATATAGTGGAAGCCAGGGCGGGCTGTTACTTCATCCCGGACATTGAGGGTGAGGTTGTCGAACCGGCGGAACCGGGATTTCGGGCGGTCCACGGCTATCACCCGGATCGGCCGGGATACGGCTCCCTGTTTTTCGCCGCGGGCTCCGGGATACGTCGGGGTGTACAGCTGGAGGCCATGCGCATCGTAGATATCGGCCCCACCCTGGCGGCTCTCTTGGGATTGCAGCTGCCGGACCCGGAAGGCCGCGTACTGACCGAGATATTAGATTCTCGATAGCTCGTGCCGATGCTGTTGGCTGGTAAGTTGCCAACAGCATCAAGCTGAAGGAAATGGAACACAGGAGGACAAATATGGCCGCCAATGATAGGGAATATCGCAAACGCATCCGAGCCTGGACCATGTACGACTGGGCCAATTCCGCCTTCATAACCACGGTAGCGGCCGCGGTGCTGCCTGTGTACTACAGCCAGGTGGCCGCCTCTACCCTGCCCAGCCCGGCGGTGGCCACAGCCTACTGGAGCGCGGGCCTGAGCATCTCCCTGCTCATCGTAGCGGTGATCGCGCCCGTGCTGGGCACGGTTTCCGACGTCATGCGGGGAAAAAAGATGTTCCTTTCGATCTTTGCCGGTATCGGTGTTGTGGCCACCGGATTGCTCGTGCTTGTGAAAAGCGGAAACTGGCTGCTGGCCTCCTTTCTGTTTATCTTCGGACGCATCGGCTTCGCCGGCGCCAATGTGTTCTACGATGCCCTCCTGCCCCACGTGGCCAGTATCGAAGATCAGGACAAGGTATCCTCCCGGGGCTACGCCATGGGCTACCTCGGCGGCGGCCTTCTGCTTGCCCTGAATGTTGTGATGATCCAGCTGCTTCCCGGAACCTGGGGGCCCCGGCTGTCTTTCCTCAGTGTGGCCCTCTGGTGGGCTCTGTTCTCCGTTCCTTTACTGAAGAAAATTCCCGAACCTCATACCCTGACCGCCCGGCTGGACAAAGGACAGAACGTGCTCTCCATCAGCTTCAAGAGAATCGCCGAGACCTTCAGAGACATCCGTCAGTACAAGGAGCTGTTCAAGCTGCTACTGGCCGCCCTGATCTACCTCGACGGCATAGGGACCATCATCGGCGTGGCCGCCATCTACGGAGCGGAGCTGGGTTTCGGCACCCTGGAGCTGATCCTGGCCCTGCTGCTGGTACAGTTCGTCGGCATCCCTTTCAGCCTGATCTTCGGGCGTCTTCCCGGCAGAGACACCCGGCACCGGCACATCGTGATGGCCTTCATCATTTTCAATATCGTCTTGCTGCCGGTCATCGGGATCGGAGGCAAACGTCTGTTGCCCGGGACCATCAGCGGCGCTCCCCTGCCCGCCTACACCACAACCCAGCGCGCCGTCGGTGAAGGGGCGTATCCGGTAACTGCCGATGCTTTCTCCTATCGGGGAAGCTGGACAGATCACACCGTAGCGGCTGAAACGATCCGTACTGAGAAAGACAGGATCTACAGGACAAGCGAGGAACAGGGAGCCCGCCTGGATTTCTCCTTCAACGGTCAGAGGCTCACTATCACTTACGGAGAAGGACCGGAACACGGAATCTGGAATGTTGTGATCGACGGCCTGCCTCTGGAGGACGAGGATGGAAAGTCCGTCGCGATCAACGCCTACAGCGCCAATCAGCGCTACGAAAATACCGTCACGGTTCAGGCGCCCACTGCCGGCGAACACATGCTCAGCCTCCTAAATCAAGGTGAGAAGGACCCGCGCAGTGCGGGGAACACCATAAGCGTTGCGGAGGTGAAGGTGCTGCCTCCCTTGCGGCAGAGCAATCTCGGCCTGGTCATCGTCATAATCTTGGCTCTGGAGGTGCTCTGTCTGCTCTTGGCTCTGCTGCTTGGAAAGCTCCTGTTCTCCAGGTTGGCTGAGAAGATGAACACCAAGCGCAGCCTGCTGCTGGCCCTGCTGGTCTACTCGGTAATCGCGGTCTGGGGATTTTTTCTCGATTCCGTGGTCGAGTTCTGGTGTCTGGCCTGGCTGGTTGCCTGCGTCCAGGGCGGAAGCCAAGCCCTGACCCGCAGCCTGTTCTCGACCCTGATCCCGGCGCCGAAGAGCGGAGAGTTTTTCGGTCTGTTCGGCATCATGGAGAAGGTGGCCACGATCTTCGGTCCCCTGCTGTTCGCTGCTGCCGCCGCCCTATTCGGATCCAGCCGTCCCGCCGTGCTGAGCCTGATCGTGTTCTTCATCGTAGGCATAGTCCTGCTGATGCGGGTGGATGTGGAAAGGGGCCGATACATCGCCAGGGCCGAAGAGACGGAGCTGAAGTCACGGTTGGAATAGTCCGGCTTCCATTGACTCCTGCGCTTCGGACGAGATAGCATGAGGTGTGATCGAACTCGATGTGAAGCAGAGACAACACCTCGACTCTATCCGCCGGAAGCATGAGATCCGATTCATCCTCGCGTTCGGATCGCAGATCAGGGGATTCGTTCATCCGGACAGCGATCTGGACATAGGTGTTTATTATGAAGGGGAACGGAAACCTTTGGAGGTGGCTGCAGATCTACAGAAAGTATTTCCTCGCCACGAGGTGGATCTGGTGAATCTGAACCATGCCGATCCTCTTTTATTGAACGAGATAAACAAGGAATGCCAGTTGTTGGCCGGAAATCAAACGGACTACCAGAACTTTCGCATTCACGCCTTTCATCGTTATCAGGATTATAAGCCCTACCTGCAATTGGAGGCGCAACTCAATTCCAGACGGCTGGCTCGATTGAACAATGGCCATTAACCGCGAGCTCGTAGAGCGGAAATTCGGTCTTATTCTGCAGGACCTCGAAAAACTTCGAGAGTTGGCGGAACTCGATCTAAACGAATACCTCGCGGATTTCAGAAACGAGGTGCTGGCGGAGCGGTATCTGGAAAGAATAATCGGTCGGGTTATTGATATTAACTATCATGTTATTTCAGAACAAACACTGTCCGTGCCAACCGATTACCACAGCTCTTTTACTCAACTCCAGAAGTTAGGCATTCTCAGCGGCGGGAATGCGGCACGCTACGCCAAATTGGCGGGACTACGCAATAGACTTGCCCATGAGTACAACGGTATTGATGAAAAGGTTATCCATCGAGCGGTGAGAGAACTCGTAGCGGATCTCCCGAAATATATTGAAGCGATCAGGAGCTTCATCTCTTCGGAACACTGATGCTGACTCGGCGACCACCCATAATGCGACAATTTGTCAATCCCCACTGGCACTATTACCTGCTCAGAAATAGATCGAGATCCCCGCGTACAACTTGCCATAGCTGGCGTTATACAGCGTGTGATCCAGCTCATCCCCATTCGTTAGCATGAAAGGATCGAGTCCGAACGCCTCGTAGGAGACGTTGTCCCGCGAATAGTAGAACTCCCCGCTGTCTTTCGATGTAGCCTCCCTCTCACGCTGAGGAAGGGTGAAGCTCTGCAGCCAGCTCAATCCCACATTCACGGCGAGCCGGGGCAAAAAGAAGTACTCCAGCTCCACATTGGCCAGGACTCCCAGCCCGACGAACCACATCTCGATTTCCTTTCTTCTCTGAGCGAAAACGCTTCCTACCATCACGGGAAGGTCGTCATAGGCCTGGACGTACTGGATCGCCTGAATCGACGGACCGAGACCCGCCGCGATGTTCAATTTGTGGCCTATGGAAAACACGTAGGAAAAGGGGAGGGAGAAACTGAGCGGCCTCTGCTGGACCGAATAATGAATGGTAAAAGCGCTAATCTGAGCGGCGGGAAGAGTACCGGCCGGAACAATCGTCCCGTCAGACTGCATGTAGTCCATAGTAAAGGCTTGTGCAACAGCTCCGGTTGGACCAGCGGGAATGTTGAGCATGCTCCCGTACGTCGGCTCATCATAGAACACGTAGTGGAGCTCCATCCCGACGTCCAGAGCCACCTTCCAGGACCGGGACAGGCGGTAGGTGAACTTGGCGCCGTAGCCGCTGGAGTGGTACTTATCGTCGCCATGTTTTACCATCGCCTGCGCAGGTAGAATCATGAACCTGGCCGGAGTAACATTCAGGGAGGTGCCGATTCCGTTGGCCGTGATGTAGGTGTAGGCGTACTGGCTGCCGGCTTCGATCAGCTCCGCCTTGGCAAAGCGGGTGTTGGACACCGCCACCAGCGTGGTGGTCTCCACATCGACCAGCTGGAGGGTGATCAGGAAATCTTCTCCCTCCTCCAGCACGCTTCCGGTAAGCAAGAGCTCTACCTCCTCGATACGGCCGACCTCCACGGTACTGCCCTCTGTGAAATCCGAGAGGGAAAGCTCGATTTCCTCCAGTGCCTCTTCCAGCAGCTCCCTATCCACGTAAGTAAACACCAGGCTGTCCTGGATTGCGGTCTTGATCCGCTCGGACAGCGCCTGGCCGACGTAGTTCTTTGCCGCCAGGGCTGAGATGTTCTTCATCTCGACCAGGGTCACGGTTTTCTTCGATACCAGAGTTTCCTTGGTCAGCAGATACTTCCTGGCCAGATCATCTACCAGGGCCTGCACCCGGCGATCGATGGTGTTGGCACAGACGCTCAAAGCCACGACAAACAGGATGATGGCAACGCTCAGCCTTTTCATGGTTGTATCCCCCTATCCTGATGTAGGCGCTATTTTACTGATAGAGAATGAAATGTACAATCTATGCGGCGCACTGAAACCAACGGCAATCAGCAGGATCAGCGGATCAGACCCTGTCGCTTCAGATCTTCCCGGTTCAGCACCAGAATATCCCGGGTGGCTGAATTGATGTAGATCTTGTCTCCGAAGAGGAAAAAGGCGCTATCCCGGTCCACGATTTCCTCTGATTGACTGATCAACTGGAGCGCCTCGTCGAAGCGACCCAGGCGGTACTCATTTCCGGAACTGAACACCGCATAGATCGAGTTGGACTGCAGCAATACGTAGCTCTCCGGATAG
Source organism: Spirochaetaceae bacterium (assembly GCA_020353535.1). GTDB lineage: Bacteria > Spirochaetota > Spirochaetia > SZUA-6 > DRHE01 > JAFGQJ01. The sequence goes on from CP070696.1 coordinate 4,111,986, forward strand.
ATCGCCTCCCAGCTGCGGGTGGTCTCCTTCAGCGTCAACGGCTCGAGGAGCATCAGGCGAGCCGAGGAGGTGGCGCTGCTCTCATGACCGACCACGAGGATGGAGTTCTTGAAGAAGTAGAATGCCCGACCGCGGATATGGCTGACCGGAGAGCTTGCCTGTACCTCCGAGGCCACCGGATCGAGGATGTGGAGGGTACTGGTTATCGAACCGTCGGATGCCCGAGGCCGCGCCTTGAGGTAGTACAATTGATCAGAAAAGACGAAGGCGCCCGCCCGCTGCGGCTGCCTGTCCTGAGCGCGCTCATCGGCGATGATCTGCTCCCGCTCTTCCGCGATCTCCTCCTCCTTGGCCGCAATTTGGGCTTCGGTTTCCGCAGCCGCTGCTTCCCGCTCCCGCACTTCTCGCTCCCTGGCGGCAACCTCCGCTTCCAGGCGCTCTCGCTCCGCCTGGGTTTGGGCTCGTTCCAGTTCTTCTTTACTCTCGGCCAGTTCTTCCTTAGCCTCTTCCAGCTCTGCCTTCTCCTCATCGAGCCGGTCCATCTTCTCCTCGACCTCTCGCTCTTTGAGCTCCACCATATCCTTGCGGTCTTCCAGACCCATGTCCTCCTGCTGGCGCATCTCCTCGATGACCTTCTCTTCGGTGAGCTCGGTAGTGCTCAGGGAACCGAGCACACCCTTGCCGGCTTCGGCGGTCAGGGGGATGAGCATTTTGGTCGCTCCCGGCCACTCGAAGTACTTGGTGGACAGTCCGGCGTTCTGCCTGGTCAGGTAGGAGAGGACCAAAGATTTGTACTTGTCGGATAGGTACTCCAGCTGTCCTCTGTACACGGCGTTGTAGATCGTGGCAAACCGGGCCAGGGTACGGGCATCCTCGGACGAATAGTCGAAGGAACCTTCCAGATATCCGGCCAGGATGCGTCGAACATTGTCTATGTGATCGACCTTGGCGTCCCGATCGATGGAAAAGATATCCGCATCGAATTTACCCACTTCCTTCGGGTCCACCACCCGGATCACCGAGTACTTGAACAGGAAGGAGGCTCGCTCTTTGTTTTGAGCCAGGACGTTGGCCAGATACCAGCCCAGACCCTTGATCTCGTCCGCGGTGTCTATTCGATCGTACGGACCTTCGTAATTGATGAATACGATCTCCCGGTCGACGCTGCGCAATTCCTGCTCGGCCACATCCTGAGCGTGCAGTCCCAGCACCGACAGGAACATCAGGATCGACAATACCGCTTTTTTCATAATCTAGCTCCTCTCACCTTCTCCACCGTTGGGAGAGATCACTTAGATATCCGGAAGCGCGCTCCCGAACATTCGGCGATGCATCCCGTTGAGCCAGCATGGCGAGGGCCAGATAATTATCGGGATGCACGGCACTCTGCGAACCCATGATGATCCGAAAGAGAGCGCGGGCACAGGCCAGATGGAAACGTTCCTGTCCGCTCTCCCCCGCTTTATACAGTATAGCACGGGCCAGCTCACCGTCAGGATCAAAACCTACGGTTGCCAACCCATCGACCGCGGCTATCTTCACTACACTATCTTCATCGGCGGCCATCACCTGTAACAACACTGCTCTTGCTCCTTCGGAGCCCAACTCTCCGAGAAGCCGACAAGCCTCCCTTCTGATCTCCGGATCACTCGGCCCGAGCGTACTTCCCGCGGTGCCTCGATAGATCACACCCTCCCCGGCCAGGTAGCCCAGCACCTCCTCCAGGACCATCAGGTGAACGGCCAGATACCGCTGTCCCTGAAGGTGTGCCTCGATGTCCCGAAGAGCCATCCGTTTCAGATCAGGTGAATCCGAGTAGACCAACTCCCGCAGCAGCACCGCCGCGGGGCTGTCCAGGTCGGCCAAGGCCTCGGCCCTGCCGGTGTGCTGGCCGTCATGATAAAGCTGAGGCCAGGGGCTGGCGGACAAGCCCGTGGAACCGGCGGAGAGGGCGTAGAGGATCCAGTCCTCCGCGCCGACCAATACCGTTCCGTCTTTTCCAATGGTGGCCATTCCCACAGACTGCTTGGCCCTGAAGCGCCAAAGAACCCGTCCTGCGGCGGAAACGGCAACAAGATCCTGGGAAGCGGTGGATACGTAGGCCGTACCGTCGTCACCGAGTACGGCGGGAAAGCGGACGGGAACACGGAGGGCGCTGCTCCAGATCTGGCGTCCCGCCGGGCTGATTGCGTAGAGTCTTCCGTTGTCCGCCCCGGCGATGATCGTCCCGTCGGAGCGGATCACCGGGTCGGCTGTCTCCGCGGGGATCGCGTAGCTCCACAGCAGGACCCCTTGCGGTGAAACCCGGTGGATTCCGGCGGCTGCCAGGTAGAGGTTACCGTTATCGTCTATCACCGGCGTGCCCACTCCGGCGGGCAGCTCCAGCTCCCAAATCTTTCCCCCATGGCGGTTCAGTGCCAGGAGACGGCGATCTGTAGTTCCTATGTAGATGGTCCCGTCCTCGGCGATCGAAGGAACGGAAATCAGCTCGGCCCGCGCCTGATACCGCCACCGCTCCTTCCCGGTGTAGCTGAGATTGTAGATTACACCGCTGCTGGTGGCCAGGACGATCGATCCGTCCGAGCCCAATGCGGGGGTCAAACAGCTGCCGGTCCTTGGGGAAAACATCCACCGCAGCCGTCCGTTGGCCCCCGAAGCCAGCAGGATCCCGCTTTGGGTGCCGATCAGAACCGTGCCGTCGTATGTCACTACTGCAGAGGTGGATAATTTACGTCCCACCGGATAACGCCAGCGCTCCCGGCCCAGTGGAGAGAGGGCGTACAGGATTCTGTCGTCGGAGAGGATGTAGATCATTCCCCGATGGTCCACCGCAGGTTTCGCGACCACCCGTCCCCCGGTGACATAGCGCCAGCTCAGCTCGTACGGTTGTTCCTCGGCGCCGGCCAGGGCCAGGCCCAGGAGCACGAGGAAAATCAGTGTGGGGGCGAAGGCTTTCACAACCAATCTCATGACCGACGATCTACATCGATTTCTCATGCCCGGTATCACACCCATGATACGACCGCACCCGGGGATATTCAAGCCGCGGCGCCCTTGCGCCTTTCTATAGCCGCGGGTCGCCATCTTGACGGTCGTTTGCTGCCTGATGTACTTTCAGCAGGTACAGCGGAAGCGATGAAGAGCAAGCACAAACGCGCCAAATCCCTCAATATCGGTTTTGTCTCAACCCGTTTCAAAGGTCTGGATGGTGTGTCTCTGGAAGCGGCAAAATGGGCGGAGATCTTCGAGGGGTTCCACCACAGGTGTTTCTGGTTCGCCGGAGAGCTTGACAAAGATCCGGAAGCGAGCCTGCTGGTACAGGAGGCTTCCTTCCAGCATCCCAACAACATCGCCCTGTCCGGGGAGCTGTTTGGGGTGCAAACACGCACCCGCACCGTTACCGATCGGATCTACAAAGAAAAAGAATACCTGAAGGAGAAGCTCTATACCTTTCTCGAGCAGTTCAACATCGATCTGCTGGTGGCCGAAAACGTACTCGCCATACCGATGCACATCCCCCTGGGCGTGGCGCTGACCGAGGTGATTGCGGAGACGGGCATTCCGGCGATCGGCCATCACCACGATTTTTACTGGGAGCGCCCCCGTTTCCTGCTCAATGCGATCCCCGACATCCTCGACATGGCTTTTCCACCCGACCTGCCCTCTATGAAGCATGTGGTGATCAACACCGTAGCCCAGAAAGACCTGGCCGCTAAAACCGGCATCTCCTCCCATCTGATCTACAACGTCATCGACTTCGATCGGGCCAAGACGGGGATCGATGAGTTCAACAAGAACCTCCGGGCGGACATGGGCTTCAGCAAGCAGGATGTCCTGATTCTACAGCCGACCCGGGTGGTATCCCGAAAGGGAATCGAGCAGGCACTGTACCTGGTGGAGCGTTTGCGGGTACCCAACCTGAATCTCCTGATCTCCCATTCGGCGGGGGATGAGGGAGAGGAATATTTCAACTGGATCCGCGAAACGGCCCAGCGGCAGAACGTACCCATCCACTTCATCTACAACCGGCTCCACGAATCCCGCACCCAAACCGAGGATGGCCTCAAGCTCTACACCCTCTGGGATGTCTATCCCCATACCGACCTGATCACCTATCCGAGCCTGTACGAAGGTTTCGGCAATGCCTTCCTGGAAGCGATCCTCTTTAAAAAACCGCTGTTGGTGAACCGCTACTCGGTATACATCGTGGATATCGAGCCAAAGGGCTTCGACGTGATCGCCATCGACGGCTTTCTCACCCAAAACGCGGTGCAACAGGTGGAAGAGGTGCTGAACGATGCGGCTCGTCGCCGCATCATGGTGGAGAAAAATTTCGAACTGGGGAAAAAGTACTTCTCCTACAGTGCCCTGAAAAAAGGCTTGAGTACACTGCTTACCAGCTTCTTCGGGACCATCCCTTCGGGCAATCTGGCCGGTGGGATGAACGGCCAGTAGCCTGAGCAGTATTCGAGAAAAAATCCAAATTTTTTCCTAATTGTGCCTGGATTCGCGATTGACAACTGGATCTTCATACCTTACTCTTTTGATACGACTATACGCCGTATTGGTTATGCGACGTATCGAGCCGGTGGTGTGAAAAACGGCTCGCCATGAACGTTTCGGTACTTCTATAGCTTTTCAACCATGGACGAATGAACAGCCGCCGTTTGCTGAAACCGCGGAGTACACAGAACCGGCGTATGCCGAGGGCTGTGTTCCATATAAACCGGGAAAAAACGGGCTTTTAGTCCCGTGTTCCGGAGGTCATACGGTGGAAGAACCTCAAAAAATAGGCGCTGTACTTGTCGTAGGCGCCGGCATCGGCGGGATGCAGGCATCCCTGGATCTGGCTAACGCCGGATTCAAGGTCTATCTGGTTGAGAAGGGGCCGTCCCTCGGCGGCGTCATGTCCCAACTGGACAAAACCTTTCCCACAAATGACTGCGCCATGTGCACCCTCTCCCCCCGCCTGGTGGAATGCGGAAGCCACCTCAACATTGAGAAGCTGACCTATTCGGAAGTTCAGAGCATGGCAGGCGGTCCCGGAGCGTTCAAGATCCAGGTGCGCAAGAAGGCTCGATCCGTTGACACGGCCAAATGTACAGGCTGCGGGACCTGCATGAGCGGCTGCCCGGTACGCAACACGATCCAGGTTCCTGAGCCTGCCCAGGAACTACCAAGCGAAGAGTCAGCCGCGATCATCGCCGTCACGGACGAGATCATGGAACGCTGCGGCCGGGACAAGCAGCAGCTAATCCGTCTGCTGCAGGAAGTGAACAGCCGATTCAACCACCTCCAGCCGCAGGCGCTGAAGCGCATCGCCGATCAACTGGGCCTGCCCATGGCCGAGATCTACGGAACAGCCAGTTTTTTCAAGTCCTTCAGCCTTGAGCCGAGGGGAAAGCACGTCATTCGCGTTTGTATGGGCACGGCCTGCCACGTCCGCGGTGCTCAACGGGTTCTTGAAGAGTTGGAGAGACGGCTGGACATCTGTACCGGCCAAACCACGGAAGACCGGCTGTTCACGCTGGATAGGGTGAACTGCCTGGGGGCTTGCGCTCTCGGGCCCATCATTGCCGTGGATGAACAGTTCCACGGCCAGATGTCCCCGGCCAAAGTGCCCAAGCTGCTGGATCAATACCTGGAGCAGGAGAGCGCATGAAACTCCGCTCAATCACCGATTTAGGAAACAAACCGGGCAGCGAGAGGTCGGGATAGATGGGCAACTTCAGATTCAACCTGCTGGTATGCGCCGGAACCGGGTGCGTATCAAACAACTCCTTCAACATAAAAGCCGCCCTGGAGAAGGAAATTGAAAAGCAGGATCTAAAGGAGGAAATCCAGGTCGTTGCCACCGGATGCAACGGCTTCTGCGCCAACGGACCGATCGTCGTGGTCAAACCGGACGACATTTTCTATCAACGCCTCACCGAGAAAGATATTCCCCATCTGGTGGAGGAGCACTTCCTCAAGGGCCGCCCGGTGGAAAAGTTGATGTACACTCCGGCCAAAGACGAGGCAGCGATACCCAAGATGAGGGATATCCCCTTTTTCGGCAAGCAGCAGCTCATTGCCTTGGCGAATCGGGCTCTGATCGATCCTCAAAACATCGACGAGTACATCGCCCTGGGAGGGTACCGCGCCCTGGCCAAGACCCTGACGGAAATGACCCCGGAACAGGTCATCGAAGAGATCAAAGCATCCGGGCTGCGCGGCCGCGGCGGTGGTGGTTTCCCGACCGGAAAGAAATGGGAGCTCTGCCGAAACGCTCCAGGGGATGTGAAATACGTCATATGCAACGCCGACGAGGGGGATCCGGGAGCGTTCATGGACCGTTCGATCGTCGAATCCGATCCTCATGCCCTGCTGGAGGGGATGCTGATCGGTGCCTACGCCATAGGAGCGACTCAGGGATTCGTCTACATCCGGGCGGAATACCCCTTAGCCCTGGAACGGCTAAACAGGGCTCTCGAGCAGGCCCGGGAATACGGATTGCTCGGGGAAGAAATTTTTGGAACGGAATTCGATTTCGACATTTCCGTGAGCCAAGGTGCAGGTGCTTTTGTCTGCGGGGAATCCACCGCTTTGATGGCTTCTCTGGAAGGAAAAGTGGGCAGGCCGCGGGCGAAGTACATACACACCGTCGAGCAGGGTCTGTGGGACAGACCGAGCAACCTGAACAACGTGGAAACCTGGGCCAATGTACCGCACATCATCAATCGGGGAGCCGATTGGTTCTCCTCGATTGGGACAGCAACGAGCAAGGGTACCAAGGTGTTCTCCCTCGTCGGCAAAGTAAACAATACCGGTCTTGTGGAAGTGCCTATGGGGATCACCATGAGAGAGATCGTTTTCGACATAGGCGGCGGCATTCCTGACGGCAAGACATTCAAGGCCGTGCAGACGGGCGGACCATCGGGAGGCTGCATTCCCGAGAGCCTGCTGGACACGCCCGTGGATTACGAGTCCCTGACACAGGCCGGCTCCATGATGGGCTCCGGCGGCATGATCGTGATGGACGAGGATACCTGCATGGTGGATGTGGCCAGATATTTCCTCGATTTCCTCAAAGGGGAGTCATGCGGCAAGTGTGTGGCCTGTCGGGAGGGCATCAACAGGATGCATCAGATTCTAGAGAGAATCTGTGGCGGAGAGGGCAGGGAGGAGGACCTGCAGACCCTCGAGGATCTGGGGGATTATCTGAAGGATACCGCCCTGTGCGCCCTCGGCTCCACCGCGGCCAACCCGGTTTTGTCGACCCTGAAGTACTTCCGGAACGAATACCAGGCCCACATCGAGGAACACCGCTGCCCTTCCGGGATCTGCCGGAACCTCTTCGATTTCTCTATAGACCAGGACGCCTGCAGCGGCTGTACCCTGTGCTCGAAAAATTGCCCCAACGGAGCCATCTCGGGGGAGAAAAAACAGCCCCACATCCTCGACAGGAGCATGTGCATAAAGTGTGGGATCTGCTTCGATGTCTGCAGGTTCGAAGCGATCAAAAAAGTACCGACAGTCAGGGTGGTGGCATGATGGATCTGCGTATCGACGGTCGGGATATCCAGAGCCAGGCGGGTCAGACCATCCTGTCGGTGGCCAGAGAACACAATATCGAAATCCCCACCCTCTGCCACCATCCGGCCCTGGAGCCCTACGGCGCCTGTCGCCTCTGTGTGGTGGAGGCGAGTGTGGGCGGGCGGAAACGGCTGGTCACCTCCTGCAACTACGAGGTGCGAGAGGGTCTGGAGATACACACGAACTCCGAACGGGTGCGTAAGAGCAGGGCCATGACCATCGAGCTTCTGCTTTCCCGATGTCCCTCCGTGGAGAGGCTCCAAACCCTGGCCGCTGCATACGGAGTGACACAACCCAGATTTCCAACTGAAGATCAGGAGGAGAGGTGCATCCTCTGCGGATTGTGTGTACGGATCTGTAAAGAAAAGGTGGGGGTGGGTGCCGTAGATTTCGTGGGGCGAGGCACGGACATACGGGTAGCCCCGCCCTACCAGCGCAGGAGCGAGGTGTGCTTGACCTGCGGTGCCTGTGCCTACGTTTGTCCGACCGCCGCGGTCAAGTTGGAGGAGATCTCCGGCCGCGAGCCCATTGCCCAGTATTCCGAGTTCGATATGGAAATGCGCTCTCGATCGTCGATCTACATTCCCTACCCTCAGGCGCTGCCCAACGTGCCGGTGATCGATCGGGAAAACTGCCTTCACTTCCGCACGGGGGGATGCAAAACCTGCGAGAGTTTCTGTCCGGCCGGGGCGATCGATTATGACCAGGAAGATGAGGTCGTGGAGATCGACGCCGGAGCGGTCATTCTTTCCCCGGGCTATTGTCTGTTCGATGCAGGCCAAAAATTGGAGACCGGATATGCCTGGTATCCCAATGTGATCTCCAGTCTCCAGTTCGAACGGTTGCTGTCGGCCAGCGGTCCCCACGCGGGGAAAATCCGGCGTCCGTCGGATTTAAAGACACCCCGGAGGATCGCCTTCGTGCAGTGCGTGGGCTCCCGGGACGCGGAGAGGAACTACTGCTCCTCGGTATGCTGCATGTACGCAACCAAAGAGGCGATCATCGCCAAGGAGCACGAGCAGGAACTCGACTGTCATATTTTCTACATGGATATCCGAGCCTTCGGCAAGGGCTTCGACCTCTACTATGAACGGGCCAAGGAACTGGGAGTGGTCTACACCCGCTGCCGGCCCTCCTCGGTTGAGCCGGTGGATTCCACCGGAGACCTGAAGATCGGATATATCAATGAGCAGGGGACTTATCGCAGCGAGGAGTTCGATCTGGTGGTGCTGTCCTCCGGCATACGGCCTCCCCGGGAGGTTCGAGATCTGGCCGGGAAATTCGGCGTGCAGATCGACAGCCAGGGATTCGCCGTAACCTCCCGCTTCGACCCGGTGCAGTCATCGGTTCCAGGGGTGTATGTGTGCGGACCCTTTTCCGAGCCCAAGGACATCCCCGAAACCGTGATGGAGGCCTCCGGCGCGGCCGCCAAAGCCATGGCCCTGCTGGCCGGCGAGCGAGGGGAACTTGTCGAGGAAAGACGGTGGCCGCCGGAGAAGCGGGTGTCCGGCCAGCTGCCCCGCATCGGCGTATTCATCTGCCACTGCGGCCGTAATATCGCCGGAGTAGTGAATGTTTCCGAGGTGCGGAGTTACGCGGAAACATTGGCCAATGTGGTCCTGGCCCAGGACAACCTCTACACCTGCTCCATCGACACCCAGAACGGCATCAAGAAGGCTATAGAAGAGCACGGCCTAAACCGGGTTGTGGTGGCATCCTGTACACCTCGCACTCACGAGCCGCTGTTCCGGGATACGGTACGGGAGGCCGGACTCAATCCCTACCTCTTCGAAATGGCCAATATCCGGGACCAATGCTCCTGGGTGCACATGGGGGATCCTTCCAGGGCCACGGAGAAAGCCAAAGATCTGGTGCGCATGGCTGTGTCCAAAGCCCGCCTGCTGGAGCCCTTATACAGTCAATCCGTGCCGGTTTCAAATAGTGCCCTGGTCATCGGCGGAGGGGTGGCTGGGATGACCGCGGCGGTTAATCTGGCGGAGCAGGGTTTCCCGGTGCACCTGGTGGAGAGGCAGCAGCAGCTGGGCGGCAACATGAGATTCCTGCATACCCTTCTTGGGGGCGAAGACCCTCAGAATCAGCTGCGGAGAATCATCGATAGGGTAAAGGAACTTGCCAACATCACAGTCTGGACTGGTGCGGCGGTAGAGGCCGTTACAGGATTCGTAGGCAACTTCACCACCACGATCCGGCAGAACGGAAACAGCCAGGAGGTCGAGCACGGAGCGGTGATCCTGGCTACCGGAGCGGAGCAGATGGTCCCGCAGGAGTACGGCTACGGCACGGATCCGCGGATCGTGACCGGGAGGGACCTGGAGCGGATGCTGGCGGAGGGGGATTTCAGCGCCGAACGGGTCGTCATGATTCAGTGCGTCGGTTCCCGGGAGGGAGATAGGATGTACTGCAGCAGGGTCTGCTGCTCCCACTCGATCAAGAATGCCCTGAAGATCAAAGAAAACTATCCCAACACCGACGTGGTGATCCTCTACCGGGAAGTGAGGACCTACGGCTTTCGAGAACAGTACTACACGCTGGCCAGGGAGAAGGGGGTGCGCTGCATCCACTATACCGTGGAGCAAAAACCTTCGGTGAGCCTGGAGGACGGCAGGATCAGGGTGGAGGCTCCGGATGAGGTTCTGGGAAAAGTCCTGCAAATCGACTGCGATCTTCTGGCACTGGCCCCGGCGGTAGTACCCCAGGAGGACACGGAGCAGATCGCCCAGATGCTCAAGGTACCCCTGACCAGGGAGCGGTTTTTCCTGGAGGCGCATCTGAAGCTGCGGCCGGTGGATTTTTCAGTGGACGGCGTCTTTTTCGCGGGCATGGCCCACGCACCGAAAAGCGTGGAGGAGTCCATCGCCCAGGCCCAGGCAACGGCCAGCCGGGCTGCCACGATTATTTCCAAGAAGGAATATACGCCTGAGGCGATCATCTCCTCGGTGGATGAAGATGTCTGCGCCGGCTGCGGGATCTGCGCCGCGGTCTGCACCTACGATGCTCCCCAGGTCGTGACCCATCGGGGCCGGAGGGTGTCAAGGTTCAACCTTGCCCTGTGCAAGGGCTGCGGTGCCTGCGCCGCCGCCTGTCCTTCCGGGGCCGTCCAGCAGCTCGGGTTCCGACCCAGGCAGATTGCCGATATGATCAGCGCGGTTTTGGAGTGATGGAAATGACGGATGTTGTTTTCCGGGAGCAAGTGAAGCAGCGCAGCGGGCAAAACATAGACCGCTGTTATCAGTGTCTCAAATGTACCGCGGGCTGCCCCATGGCGGCGCATTTCGAATACAAACCGAATAGCCTGATCCGTATGATCCAGTACGGCAGGAAGGAGCAGGTGCTGGACAGCCGCTCGATCTGGCTGTGCGTGTCCTGTATGACCTGCGCAGCCCGCTGTCCCAACCAGGTGGACATCAGCGCGGTGATGGACACCCTGCGGGAGATGGCCGTCGAATCAGGGCAGCCCTACGGCGCGGAGAAAAACGTAGTCATCCTTCACGAGGAGTTCATCCGCTCGATCCGCCTTTGGGGGCGCCTGCATGAAGTCACCTTTTTCATTGCATATATGCTGCGCAGTTTCGACTTCTTCTCCCCCATCCCTTCGGGGATAACCCTGTTCGCCAAGAGAAAGCTCCCCTTTGTCCCCAGACGGATCAAGGGGATCAAAGGTTTGCAGGAGCTGTTCCGTCGCGCTTACGGCAAAGCCCCCGAAAAAGCGTCAGGGAACAGGAAAAAACAGGAAGGAGCACACTAAAGTCGTGGAAGTATCCTTTTACCCCGGTTGTACAGCCCACTCCACAGGTGTGGAATACAGCCTCTCCCTGCACGCGGTGGCGGAGGAGCTGGGGCTCGAGCTTCTGGAGATAGAGGATTGGAATTGCTGCGGAGCAGCGGCTGCTCACAGCCTGAGTGGACTCCTGGGGCTGGCCCTGCCGGCCCGCAATCTGGCCCGGGCTCAAGAAAGGGATCTTCCCCTAGCGGTTCCCTGCGCGGGCTGCTACAACGCCCTCAAAAGAGCTCAAGCCGCCCTGGCGGGCGGCGGCGATATGAAGGAAAAACTCGAAGAGATCGTGGAATTCGAGTACGACGAAAAGCTCGTGGTCAAATTAATGCACCAGGTGATCATGGACCAGATCGGGCTGGAAGAGGTGAAACGTCACATCCACAGGCCCCTGAGCGGGCTCAAGGTTGCCTCCTACTACGGTTGCGCCCTGGTACGGTCCCCCGAGGTGGTACAGATGGGAGACCATGAAAATCCCCTGTTCCTCGATGAGATCGTGACCCTGCTGGGCGCGGAAGCGCGGGACTGGTCGTACAAGACCGATTGCTGCGGGGCGGATATCGCCATGACCCACTCCGATATCGCCGTGGAGATCGCCGATCGCATCACCGACATGGCACTGGAGGCCGGGGCGGACTGCGCCATGGTCAGCTGCGGACTCTGTCAGATCAACCTGGACATGAGGCAGTCGGCCAGGGGACGAACAAGGCTGCCGGTGTTCTACTTTACAGAGCTGATGGGCGTAGCTATGGATCTGCCCGGAACAAACAAATGGTGGGCCAAGCACGTAGTGGATCCGCGTCCCCTGCTGAAAACCCTGGATCTGCTGCCGGGAGGGAGGAGATGAATCGGGACGTGTTGATTCTGGGAGGAGGGATCGCCGGCATTCAGACGGCGTTGTTGCTCGCCGAGAAGGACCATAATGTCTATGTGATGGACAGCGCTCCGGCCATCGGCGGATTTTTTCCGCTACTGGAACGCACTTTTCCCACCAACTCCTGCGGAATCTGCTTCATGAGCCCCAAGCCTCCCGCCTACTGCCCGATCTACGAAAATGACTTCCACCAGAACATTACGGTACTGACCGATTGTGATATCAAAAACGTGCACGGTGCTGCCGGTGATTTTACGGTTGCCTACGAATCCAGGCCCCGATACGTGGATCCGGGCAAGTGCACTCTCTGCATGGGCTGCGCCGAGGTTTGTCCCGTAGAGGTGGCCAGAGAGCTGGGAGGAGGTCTGGAAAAGCGCAAGGCCATCTACCTACCCTTCATGCAGGCCATTCCCCGCTCCTTCACAGTTGATATGAGCGCCTGCAGCCGCTGCGGCGAATGCCGGAAGGTATGCCAGCCCGGAGCCATCGATTTCGACCAGAAAACCCGGACAGCGGAACTGCGGGTGGGCGCCATGGTGCTCGGCTTCGGATTCGAGCCCAATGCGGCGTCGATCAAGGGGGAATATGGGTTCGGAAGGTACAGGAACGTGTTGTCCAGCGTCCAGTACGAGCGGATCCTGAGCTTTTCGGGTCCGACCATGGGAATGCCCCTCCGTCCCAGCGACGGCGGGAAGATCAAGAAGCTGGCCTTCATCCAGTGCGTGGGTTCCCGGGATATCTCCTGCGGACGGGGATACTGCTCCAGTGTCTGCTGCCGGATCGCCACCAAGCAGGCCATGATCAGCAAACTGCGGGATCGACATGTGGAGGCAGCCATCTTCTACATGGACATCCGAGCCATGGGCAAGGAGTACGAGAAGTACTACGAACGGTCCCGGCAGGAGTACGGCGTGCGCTACATCAGAAGCGCCGTGTCGACGATCAGGGAGCTCCAGCGGACAAAGAACCTGCTCATCACCTTCGCCTCCGAAGGTGGAGAACTGCAGAGCGAGGAGTTCGACGCGGTGGTTCTGTCCGTGGGTTTTACGACCCCCTCGGATGTTACAAAAATCGCCGACATGCTCGGGGTAGCCCTGAACGAGTATGGCTTCTGCAGGACAGAGGAATTTCACCCCACCAGGACATCGGTGCCGGGTATCTACGTGGCCGGGGCGTTTCGGGAGCCTCGGGACATTCCCGAATCTGTGGTGGACGCCAGCAGCGCGGCTGCCGACGTGTCCGAGCTTCTGGACGAATTCGAGCCGGAAGGGGGAGGGGAAACCGAAATCGATGTCCAGACGCCGCTGCTGGAGGAAGAGGAGCTTCGCATCGGCGTGTTTGTCTGCGACAAACACAACCTGATCAAGAGCGAGCTGAACCTGATCGAGCTGCTCGGTGATCTGGACTTGGACCGGGACATTGTGCGGCTCAAACGGGTCGATTTCTCCGTGATGGAGCAGGGACTTCAGGAGGTCAAGAACCTTATCGAGGAACACTCCCTGAATCGGGTGATCATCGCCGGTTATCGCTGCCTGGAGATCAACAAGTTCATCAAGCAACACAGCGAGATTCTAGGCGCCTACTCCAACTTGATCAGCCTGGCCAACATCGGAGAGCAGTGCGCCAATGTCCACGTGGACAGCCCCGAGGCGGCCACGAAGAAAGCCTATGCCCTGATTCGGGCCAGCATAGAGAAGGCCAAGTTCGAGGTCCCCCGCAGGAGGGGCAAGAAGAGGTTGGACAGTCGGGTCCTGGTCGTGGGAGGAGGTATTTCCGGTCTGTCCAGCGCCCTGAGCCTGGCCGAACAGGGGATGAAAGTCACCCTGGTCGAGAAAGAGGCGGAACTGGGAGGGAATGCCCGCTTCATCTACTACACGCTTAAGGGCTTCGACGTTCAGCACCTGGTGCGGGATCTCGTCAGCAGTGTCCAGGAGCACCCGAAGATCGAAGTGCTCAAGAACGCCGAGCTTGTCGGCATGGAGGGAACCTGGGGGGATTTTACCTCCTTGATACGGAAAAACGGTGGGCATATGGAACTGCGGCACGGCGCCGCCGTTTTCGCCGTGGGAGGCAAGGAAATTCAGCCGCAGGGCTACCTCTACGGCGAAAATCCGAAGGTGGTGACCCAGAGAGAGCTGGAGCGAATGATCTTCTGCGAGCAGCAGAAAGCAGCGGCCCTTCAGACCGTAGCCATGATTCAATGCGTGAACTGCCGCAACGAGCAACACCCCTATTGCAGCCGGGTGTGCTGCATCCACGCCATCAAGAACGCTCTGAAGCTCAAAGAGATCAATCCGGACATATCGATTTATGTGTTTTATAGAGATATCAGGACATACGGATTTTATGAGGAGTACTATCTCCAGGCTCGGGAAAAAGGAATCATCTTCATCCGTTATGAACAGGAGGAGCAACCCAGGGTACGCGAGGGAGTGGGCAAGCTGCGCGTCTCCGCGGTGGAACCGCTGATCGGCGAAGCGGTTGAGGTGGAGGCGGATCTGCTGGCCTTGAGCAACGGCATAGAACCGTACCACAATCCCGGTCTGGCGGAGATCGCCGGATTGCAAACCACTCCAGAGGGATTCTTTGCCGAGGCCAATCCCAAATCCGCACCCCTGGATTCGATCGCCCGGGGCAAGTTCTTCTGCGGCATCTGCCATTCCCCCAACCTGCTGGAGAACGTGATCTGTCAGGGAAAGGCCGCCGCTGCCCGCGCCTCGGTACTGCTCTGGGGGCGGGAGGGCTTTTTTTCAGATACCCAGGTGTACGTTAATGAACGGCTGTGCTCGGGATGTGGGGTCTGCGTTTCGGCATGCCCCTTCGAAGCCCGGGTCGTGGATCCGGTGAGAAAGAAAGCCGTAGTGAAGGAGGACCTCTGCAAGGGCTGCGGCACCTGCGCTGTGTGCTGCCCGAACGGAGCATCCCAGCAGTATGACTTTGAGAGGAAGGCGATCATCCGTGAGATGGATCGAATTCTGGTTTAGCGGAGCAAGAGGCATGATTGGTCGTCAACCTGCATTAGGGAGGCATGGATATGGCTGAATATGAGCCAAGGATCGTGGCGTTTCTGTGCAACTGGTGCACTTACACCGGTGCGGATCTGGCCGGAACCAGCCGTCTGCAGTATCCGGCCAACGTGCGGATCATCCGGCTGATGTGCACGGGAGCTGTAGACACCATCTACGTTCTCAAAGCCCTGATCGAGGGGGCGGACGGCGTTCTGATCGGAGGCTGCCATCCGGGGGACTGCCACTATCAGACGGGCAACTACAAGGTGCGGCGGCGCATCGCGGTGATCAAACGGATACTGGACACTTTCGGATACGACCAGGAGCGGATTTGGCTGCGCTGGATCAGCGCTTCCGAGGGCAAATTGTTCGCCGATACGGTTGCCCAGATGGTCGAGGCTCTCAAAGCCAAAGGACCCAACCCGGTCCAGCAAATGTGGTCGGCTTAGGAGCTGCTGGACATGGTGAATAAATATCATTCAATTGCAGTGAAAGATGGCGGAGTGCTGGACGGTTTGAATACCTTTCTCAAAGGCCTTCTGGAAAACGGATTCGTGTCCGCCCTGCTGGTGCCCAAGATGCTGCCAAGCGGTGACGGCTATGTGCAAACCCTGATCCTCGATCCGACCCAGGTGCAGAAGGTCAATCCCTGTGCGCCCACGCTGCCGGTCCACTCGGCCCGCATCCTCTCCGAGCTGACCTCGGGCCAGATAAAGGGAAGAATCGGAGCGCTGTTGAAACCCTGCGAGTTAAAAGCCGTTGTGGAGCTGGTCAAATTCCTACAGATCGATCTGGACAACGTGGTGACGATCGGGATCGATTGCCCGGGGACCTATGAGGTGAGAGATTTCGCCGTGCTGGCCAAAAACGGCGGTATTTCGCAAAGCTTGCTGATCGAAGGCCTTCAGAAGGGGGAGCAGCAGCCCCCCGAGGGATACGCACTGCGCAGATCCTGCCAGATCTGCGAAAATCCCGCTGCTGTAAATGCCGATATCAATCTGGGATTGTTGGGCTGCGATCTGTCCCGGGAGATCGAAGTGGCCGTTGGAGAGCGATTCCGGGAGGAGCTTGCCGAAGGGGGGTCCCTGAAGCTGGCAGACAAGGGTTCGGCCGGTCGTCCAGGAGCAATCAAGAAGCTGACCGCCCGACGCAGGAAAAAGCGAGAAGAGGTGTTGAAACAGGTGCGCGACAGTACCGGCAGTCTGGAAAAGCTGATGCAGGTGCTTTCCACCTGCATTCGCTGCCATAACTGCATGAACGCCTGTCCGATCTGCTACTGCAAGGAATGTGTGTTCGAGTCCAATGTCTTTGAGCACACCTCGGATCAGTTCCTCAGCTGGGCGGCGCGAAAAGGAGCCCTACGGCTTCCCACCGACACCCTCTTGTTTCACCTGACCCGGATGAGTCACATGGCTACCTCCTGCACGAGCTGCGGTCTGTGCAGCAGCGCCTGCCCCAACCAGCTTCCCGTGTCGGATTTGTTCGGACTGATCGGCGGAGAGCTGCAGGAAATGTTCGCCTACGGAGCAGGAAGAGCCCTCGAGGAACAACCGCCGGTGATCGTGTTCAAAGAGGATGAGCTGCAGGCGGAGACGGGCAGCTAGCGGCGAGGGGCTGGTCGCCTGCACGGGAGTGCATATGGCACAGGAGTGCATAAAGGCACAGGAGTGCACAAAGGCGCCGCCGAAGAGCAGCGGTGTCTGTTCCGTTGCTCATGAAGGTGAGCTTCAAGGAGTAGGGAATGAAGGAGAACATCGAAGCCGAGAAGATCGTTGTCGACGAGCTGGATCGAGGTTTCTGTAACGAGGTGGCCGCCCTGCCGGGAGGGCAGAACATCAGAAAGTGTTTCGCCTGCGGTACCTGCGCCGCCGGGTGCCCAGTTACCGGTATCGACGAGCAGTACAACAGCCGAAAAATCATCCGGCAGGTCCTATTCGGCATGCGGGAAGAGGTTCTCAGCTCACCGTTGATTTGGTTTTGTCTCATGTGCTACCGCTGCTATGCCCGTTGTCCGCAGCAGGTGAATTTCCCGGACGTTATGAAGGCCTTGCGCTATCTGGCCATAAAACACGGGCATGCCAGCGCGGACCTTTTGGGCGATTCCGATGAGGTGGACAGGATGGCCCAGACGATCCGGCGGGACATGATCAAGAACACCGTGGAGGGGAGAAAACAGGTGATCGAGGAGCTTAAAGCCAGAATCGCTCCCCCATCCCTGTTAAAGTAGGACGGCGATGGAGAATCGTGCGGTCAAGAGCTTTGCGGATCTGATCAATGAGGTAAGATCCAGGGGAATATGCGGGGGCTGCGGGGGGTGCGTCAGCTTTTGCAGCGCGGGACAGCTGAACGCCCTGCACTTCGGAGAGGACGGCTTGCCGGAGTTCGCCAACGAAGAGGAGTGCCTGAAATGTGGGATCTGCTACCTGGTCTGTCCGCAGATCAGGGCTCTCGACGACGAGCTGAAGCTGAAATTCCGCTGGAGCAAACCGGTAGGCCAATGCCGCGGATTGGATTCGGCAAAAACCACGGACCCTAGGGTGGCGGAGGTGGCAACCGACGGGGGCGTGGTAACATCCCTGCTGCTCTACGCCTTGGATCAGGGGCTGATCGAAGGAGCAGTCGTCTCTCGTCAGGTTGGACCGTTCTCCCGGCTTCCCGCCGTGGCGACCAGCTCCCGGGAGATCATCGACGCCGCCGGTTCCTACTTCGGCGAGGCCCCTCATCTCGAGGAGGTGGGCAGGTCATATACCTCGTTCATTCCGGCGGTAAGGGAGGTGGGAAAGCTTCGGCAGCGGGGCCTGCAGAAGGTGGCCTTCGTGGGCACTCCCTGCCAGGTCTACTCCCTGCGCAAGATGCAGCTGCTGAAAGTCGTTCCTTCCGACGCCGTGGTTCTGGTCATCGGTCTGTTCTGCATGGAGAGCTTCTCCTTCAACGAGGATTCCCGCCGTCGGTTGGAGAAAAAGATAGGCATCAACCTGGATTCGGTGAACAAGCTGAACATCAAGGATGACATCATGATGAGCACGGCCGACGGTGAGGTGCTGCATCTTCCCTTCGAGCTCATGGATGACATCGCCAGGCCGACCTGCTTCGCCTGCAGGGATTTCACAAATGAGTTCGCCGACATATCCTGCGGGGGCTTGGGATCTCCCCATGGTTACACAACGGTGATGACCCGCACCGACACTGGGGAACAGGTATTCAGCGGTGCGCGGCACAAAGGGTACCTCTGCGGGATGAAATACGGAAGCAAGGAGCAGGAGCGTGTTCATCGCACCACGCTCATGGCCAAGGCGGTATCGTTTACCGCCAGGAAGCAGGAACGGGCTGTTCAGGTGGCAGGATAGGATGGGAATGCACAAGAGCGCGGCGGTCATTGGAGCGGGAGTGGCTGGTATTCAGGCGGCCCTCGATCTGGGGGACATGGGTGTGGAGACCTACCTGGTGGAAAAAGGACCTTCGGTCGGAGGACGCATGACCCAGCTGGACAAGACCTTCCCCACCAACGACTGCGCCATGTGTATCCTATCCCCGAAGCTGGTTGAGGTTGGAAGCCACCCCTACATCACCATCCTCAGCAACACCGAGGTGACGAGCCTCGAAGGTCAGGCTCCGCATTTCAATCTGCGGGTCATCAAGAAGCCCCGCTACGTGATGGAGGAGCGGTGTACGGGCTGCGGTATCTGCATGTCCAAATGTCCGACCAAAGTCCCGGATCCCTACAACAAGGGTCTGAGCCTGACCAAATGCATCCGCATCCCCTTTCCCCAGGCGGTACCGGCGATACCGATCATGGATAAGGAGTACTGCATCTATCACCAGAGGGGAAAATGCCGCATCTGCCAGAAATCCTGCCAAGCCGAAGCTATAGATTTCGAGCAGAAGGAACAGAGCATCGAGCTGGAAGTCGGCTCGGTGATCCTGGCCTGCGGATCCCAGGAATTCGACGCCCGCCTCAAGGGCGAATACGGTTATGGAGTGTTTCCCAACGTACTCACCAGCATCGAGTACGAGAGGATCCTCAGCGCCTCCGGACCGACCGGAGGGCATGTGCTGCGGCCTTCGGATGACAAGGAGCCCAGGCGGATCGCAATTCTTCAGTGCGTCGGCTCCAGGGATGTCAGTGCTGGAAACGATCACTGCTCAGCGATCTGCTGTATGCAGGCGGCCAAGGACGCCATCATTACCCGAGAGCACCTGCCCCGCTCCCGGGTCACGGTCTTCTACATGGACCTGCGGGCCTACGGTAAGGGATTCGACCGTTTCGTGGACCGAGCCAGGGAGCAGCACCAAACCCGTTTCATCTGCGGCCGAATATCTTCAGTGGAGGTCAATCCCCACAAGGACAATCTGCTCATTCAATACAACACGATAGAAGGGTTGGTGCAGAACGAGGAATTCGATCTGCTGGTGCTCTCCGTCGGGTTGGAGCCTTCCTCCTCCTCCCAGGAGGCAGCCCGTCGCTTGGGCACCTGTATCAACGCTAGGGGTTTTCTGGAAGCAGCGACCTTCACTCCGGTTACGACCAGCCGACCCGGAGTGTTCGCCTGCGGAAGCATGTCCGGTCCCAAAGACATCCCCGAGTCGGTGATGGAAGCCAGCGGAGCGGCATCGGCGGCGGCCGCCCTGCTGGGCGGATTTGAGGTCCATGAGAAGCAGGTCGAATACCCGCCGGAAATCGACGTTCGTGGGCAGCCTCCCCGAGTGGGAGTGTTCATCTGCCGCTGCGGCATCAACATCGCCTCTACCGTAGATGTTCCCCGAGTCGTGGATTACGTCAGCTCTCTGCAGCGGGTGAAACACGCTCAGGAGCTTTTATTTGCCTGCGCCCAGGATTCGCAGAAGATCATCAAGGCGGCGATACGGGAAAAGAACCTCAACCGGGTGGTGGTATGCGCCTGCACCCCGAGAACCCACGAACCTCTGTTTCAGAAAACCCTCCGGGAGACAGGACTCAATCCCTACCTTTTCGAGTTCGCAAATATTAGGGAGCAGTGTTCCTGGGTGCATCAGAGCGAGCCGCAACAGGCTACCGAAAAGGCTCAGGACCTGGCCAGACAGGCCATTGCCAAGGTGATCCCGGCCCAACCTCTCTATAGAAAAACCCTGGGAGTCAACAGCAACGCCCTGGTCATCGGCGGCGGTTTGGCGGGCATGACCGCAGCTTTGGACCTGGCCGCTCAGGATTTTCAGGTGCATCTTCTGGAGAAGGAGGGACAGCTCGGGGGAAAGCTCAAGTTAATTCGAACCACTCTCCGGGGGGATGACACAGGAGCACTGCTGAGCTCGCTCATCGAACAGGTCAGCCGGAACGCCAACATCCGCACGCACCTGAATGCCGAGATAAAGGAAATGTCGGGGTATGTGGGAAACTTCAAGACCGTGCTCGAGAATCCGGCGGCGGAGATCGAGCACGGTGTAGTGGTGATAGCCACCGGGGCGGAGGAGCACCGGCCCCGGGAATACCTGTTCGGCGAAAGCGAACGTGTGGTGACACAGCTCCGCCTGGAAGAGCTGCTGCACTCCGAAGATCGTACCGAGCTTCTTACCCTCAGAACGGTGCTGATGATCCAGTGCGTGGGCTCCCGGGATACCGAGCATCCCTACTGCAGCCGGGTCTGCTGCAGCCAGGCGATCAAGAATGCCCTTAGATTGAAAGAGCTCAATCCCAAATGTTCGGTCTATGTTTGTTTTCGGGATATCCGCACCTATGGCCTGAGGGAGAGCTACTACCGTCTGGCCCGGGAGAAGGGGGTGCAGTTTATACGCTTTGATGATGGGGACGAGCCCGTGCTGCAGGAAAACGGCGCCGGGCTGACCGCTGCGGTCAAGGACAAGATTCTCGATCGCACCCTGCTCCTTGCACCGGATCTCGTGGTTCTGAGTACGGGGATAGCGGCAAATCCGGAGAACAAGAGCCTGTCCCAGCTGCTGAAAGTCCCTCTGAACGAGGACGGCTTTTTCCTTGAAGCCCACATCAAGCTCAAACCGGTGGACTTCGCCACAGACGGGGTGTTCGTATGCGGGCTTGCCCACTACCCCAAAGACATCGGAGAAACCATCGCCCAGGCCAGGGCGGCGGCCGGCAGGGCGGCTACGGTTTTGAGCAGGAAGACCATCGAGGCAGAGGGAAAGGTATCAGCGGTGAGGGAGGAGTACTGCAGCGGCTGCGGCGCCTGTGCTGCCGTCTGCGCCTACAGCGCGATCGAGATTGATCCGGAGAGGGGAATAGCGGTTGTCAATGAGGCTCTCTGCAAGGGCTGCGGCGCCTGCGCTTCCACCTGCAGACCAGGAGCCATCGATCTCAGAGGATTTGGCAACGAGCAGATCCTGGAGGCACTGGAGGTCCTATGAAGGGAGTGCAGAAGGATACAGAAAAAGAAAAAGCCGCAATGCACGCCTGGGAACCCAAGATCGCCGTATTTCTCTGCAACTGGTGCTCCTACGCCGGAGCGGACCTGGCCGGAGTCAGCCGGCTGCAGTATCCCCACAACATCCGCATCATCCGTGTCCCCTGTTCAGGCAGACTGAATCCGCTGTTCGTGCTCAAAGCCCTGCAGCAGGGAGCCGACGGCGTGCTGGTCTCCGGCTGTCATCCCGGGGACTGTCACTATATCAGCGGCAACCTTGCGGCTAGAAGAAAATTCGCCCTGCTGAAGAGCTATATCGAGTATCTGGGCATCGAACCACAGCGGGTCCAGTTTTCCTGGGTTTCGGCCTCCGAGGGAACCCGCTTTGCCGCCCTGATCGAAAAAGTCGTGGCGGAGATTAGGCAGATCGGAGGGATAAAAAAGTTGGTGAAGAGGAAATAGAACCGGGTATGGACGAGATCCAGGATAGATTGCGAAACGAAGCTCAAGGCCTTTTGGAAAGCGGCAAAATCGACGCTTTCCTGGGCTACGAGCGGGGCACCCTCCCCCTTCGCAGCCGACCGCTGCTGGCTAGGAATGCCGCGGACACTGAAAAGCTGGTGTGGGACCGCTACTGCACCAACAACCTGGCCGTGTATCTTCCCGTATTGTTCGAGAAAAAAAAGAAGGATCAGGAGCTCCCCAGGATCGGGATTGCCGCCAAGGGCTGCGATCTGCGCTCGATCTTCGGTCTTGTAAAAGAGCGGCAGCTTCCCCGGGAGAATATCGTGATCGTGGGCCTTCCCTGCCGGGGCATGGCCGACCCGGTTAAGATGACCGCCCTTGCCGGCGAAGTCGACGGGGCCGCAGAGGAGGATGCACTTGCAGAGATTTCCGAACAGCGGATCCTCCAGGATGTCTGCCTGGAATGCGAGCACCCCGATGCGGCCGGGGCGGATGTGCTGATCCAGGGCGAGCCCCGGAACCGAGGCAAGCAGAACTTTGCCACCGTCGGGTCTTTCGAAGCAAAGTCGGCCGAGGAGCGTTGGCGCACCTTCGAAGCGGAGGTGTCCAAATGCATCCGCTGCTACGCCTGCAGGCAATCCTGTCCCAACTGTTACTGCAAGGTCTGTTTTGCCGATCAAGGCAAACCGGGCTGGCTGTCCGGGGGAACTCACATTTCCGATTTGATGCTGTTTCACATCGGCAGGATTTTTCACCAGGCCGGCCGCTGCGTGGGGTGCAACGCCTGTCTCAGGGCCTGTCCGATGGGAGTAGATCTGCAAATCTTTACACAAAAGCTGGTCAAGGACGTTCAGGAGCTGTTCCACTATTCTCCAGGATTGCCTTTGGAAGAACCGCCTCCGCTTTGCACCTTCAAAGCGGAGGACAGTCAGGCTTTCATTAGCGAACCATGAGGCGCAGGAGCACATGAAGCAGGGAACCATACGGATCGATGATCTCGAGCAATTGATCGCCGGGATTCTAAAGTCCTTCAGGATGTACGCACCAGTGGCCGACGGAGGTGGAGTTGCCCTCTCGGAGCTCAAGAAAGGACAATCGCCGCTCCTGGATTATCACGGTCTGAAAAAGCCGATCAAGGAGCTGTTCTTTCCCCAATCCGAGACGATCCTCAAAAGCGAGGGTGATGCCTTGAAGAGCGTTCCCGTCCGGGAGGAAAAGCGGATTGTTTTCGGGATCCGTCCCTGCGATGCCCGGGCTCTCCAACAGATGGACAGCGTCTTTGCCGACGGAGAGTATCGTGATCCCTATTATACAGCCCGCCGCCGCGACACGCTGATCCTGAGTTTGGCCTGCAGGGAACCCCAAGACATCTGTTTCTGTACCTCCATCGGCGGAGGACCCTTCGATGAGCGAGGATCAGACGTGCTGATGTTCAAAGATGCGGATACCCTGCTGTTCCAGGCCTGCTCCTCCGCCGGCACGTCATTCCTGACCGAATTCAACGACCACTTCAAGCGCCCTACGGCGGTCCTTACCGAGACCAGGAAGAAAGCCGTGGCCAAGGCGAGAAAAAAGTCGCTCCGCTTCAAAGGGGAAAGGTTGTTTGACAGGCTTGACGGTTCTTTGGAGCCCGCCTTCTGGGATACCCTGGCCTGGCGATGCCTGGGCTGCGCCGTTTGCACGTATCTGTGCCCGACCTGCCACTGTTTCACCTTTTCCGACCAGAGCTCCACGGACGGCGGCGAACGCTCCCGAAATTGGGATGCCTGCAGCCTCGAGCTGTTCACTCGCGAAGCCTCGGGGCATAATCCCAGATCCTCCAAGGGGCAACGGATCAAACAGAGGATCATGCACAAGTTCCGCTACGCCAAGGAGAATTTCGGCGACACATTTTGCGTGGGTTGCGGCCGCTGCATCAGCAATTGCCCGGTCAATATGGATATCAGAGAAATTATAGGTGGAATTATACAATGAAGCGGGACCCCGAGCTGAATCCATATATTCCCATCCCGGTGAGGATCGCCAGAACCGTAATAGAGAACGGGGCAAGAGACATCAAGACCTTCGACCTGGTATTCCCGGATCAGAGCCTCAGGGAACACTTTGACTTCGCCTGCGGGCAGTTTGCCATGCTCTCCGTTCTGGGTGCCGGGGAGAGCCCCATCGGCATCGCCTCCTCTCCCTTGGATAGAGAGTTTGTGCAGTTCACCGTGAAGCGCTACCCCCACGGAATGGTCACCACAGCCCTGCATAATCTAGAGGAAGGCGCCCGAATCGGTTTGCGAGGCCCCTTCGGGAGACCCTTTCCCCTCTCGGAGATGGAAGGGAGCAATGTAGTAATCGTGGGAGGAGGATTTGCCTTTACCACCCTGCGATCGACCATCCGCTACCTGCTGCACGAGGACAACCGGTCTAGATATCAGGATATCACCGTCCTCTACGGAGCTCGGAGTCCTGACGAGCTGCTCTACAAAACGGAGCTGCAGGCGTGGGAGAAGCGCGATGATATCGAGGTATTTCTCACAGTAGACAAGGGGGAGCAGGACTGGAGCGGTCGGGTCGGCTTCGTACCGGCGGTACTCCAGGATATCGCCCCCTCTTCGAAAAACGCCTTCGTGCTTTTGTGCGGCCCGCCGGTCATGCTAAAGTTCACGATGGTGCCACTGCTGAAATTGGGGTTCCCTCCCGAACGGATTATAACCTCGTTGGAACGGCGCATGAGCTGCGGGGTGGGCAAATGCGGCCGCTGCAATGTCGGCGCCAAGTACGTGTGCAAGGACGGCCCGGTATTCAGCTTCGACCAGATCGACGAACTTGCCGAGCAAATCATCTAGTCTTGAGACGTTTTCTCAGCGGTTACAACAGCCCGGTGGCTGATCATTACTCGGCCTTCCTGGCGGTTAGGAAAAGAACTGTAGAGTGCCAGGCCACCTCCCGGCCGGACAGTTGATCCTCACAGATCCGGCGCAGATGCTGCAGCTCGGAGGGGCTCAGGAATGCCGAGACCCGGGCCGCGTAGCTTCCGTCCTGGGGCGCAAACCAGCGCTCGATATCCTCAGGCCGTATCGTGCGGCGATCGCCGAACCGCTGGATATCCCTTTTCATAATGCTTAAGCCTGCATTCTCGACGATCCCGCAGAAATGCTCGACCGACCAGTTTACCAGAGGATTGTCCGCATCCGTGTAGACGGCCTGTTCCGCCTTGGCTAGCTTCCCAAGGAAGGCCTCATCCTCCGTCTGCAGATCCAGCAGCGCAGAGAGTCTCATTCCTTCGGAGGGCACAACTTCGGCGAGAGACACGATCCCCTCGGATCGGAGCACCACGGCCAGAGCGGTCAGGCAGCCGGCCTTGTCCGCCTCTCGATACAGCGCATTGCGCCCCACCGCGGCGTCGAAGCGAACTTCCTCCTCCCCGCTGCGTGTCAGCAGCTCGGGAAGCTCTCCCGGATTCCCGATCAGGATCCTCGGCCGTTCCAGCTCTGAGAGGAATTGGGCTCGGCTTTGCAGAAACGATGCAGCCGATGGATCCTTGCACAGAGACCAGACGCCGCCCTCCGGGACTCGCCGCAGGGCTTCCCAGGTCAGGAGACCTTCCCCGGCACTGAGATCCAGCAGGAGATGATGCCGCGCCGGGGACATGGTGGAGAAAATCGTCTCCCGAATCATAGAAAGCTGTTCGCTCGCCCGGCTGACCGCCCGCTCCAACCACAAGTCCCGCGCCCTGTCTCTTTTGCTGAAGGTGAGGACCTCCGCAGTACCGCGATCCACCTCCATCATGGCCTCCAGCTGGGCTTCCCTCCGCCGGAACACCTGCTCCTGGATCGCGGCTTCATAGCCCTGATCCGATGGCTGATAGAAGACCTTGCCCTGCAGGGAGTCGGGCAGGTACTGCTGCGCAACCCAGTGCTCCCGGTAGGCGTGGGGGTAGAGGTAGCCCTCGCCGTGTCCGAATCCCTCCTTGTCCCGGCTGGAATCCCTAAGGTGGTTGGGGACCTCCCCGGCCTGCTCCCTCTCCACCACCTCCAGGGCATCGAAGAAGGCCATACTCGTGTTGGACTTGGGAGCCGTGGCCAGATAGAGTACGGCCTGAGCCAGATGGAAACGCCCCTCTGGAAGCCCTACTCTCTCGAAGGCAGCGGCCGCCGCTTGGATTACGACCAGGGCGTTGGGATCGGCCAGGCCCACATCCTCGGAGGCGAAGATCAGCATGCGCCGGAAAATGAAGCGAGGGTCCTCCCCCGCGTAGACCATGCGGGCCAGCCAGTACAGGGCTGCATCGGCATCGGAACCCCTCAGCGACTTGATGAAGGCACTGATCGTATCGAAGTGATAATCCCCCTCCTTGTCGTAGAGCACCACTCGCCTTTGAATGCTCTCCTCGGCTATCTCCAGGGTGATACGGATCGTCTCCCCCTCCGGAGGAGGAAAACGCTCGGGAGTGGTCTCCACCGCCAGCTCGATGGCGTTGAGCAGTGTGCGGGCATCCCCTCCTGAGACATCCACAAGGTGATCGAGAGCTTCCGAATCGAATTCTACCTTATAGGCACCATAGCCCCGCTCCTTGTCCCGGAGTGTCCGCTCGGCAATGGCGTACAGATCCTCGGACCTCAGCGGTTTGAGTTGGAAAATGCGGGAACGGCTGACCAGAGCCGGGTTGACCTCGAAGAAGGGATTGAGGGTGGTGGCTCCGATGAACACGATGGTGCCGTTTTCCACCCAGGGCAGCAGGGCGTCCTGCTGCGCCTTGTTCCAGCGGTGCACCTCGTCCACGAACAGGATCGTACGCTGGCCGTACAGCTTGCGCCGTTCTTCCGCTTCCCCGGTTCCCTGGCGAATCTCCTTGACCCCAGCCAGCACGGCATTGATGCTCAAGAATTGGCTTCGGGTTGTGTTGGCGATCACCCGGGCTAGGGTGGTCTTGCCGGTACCGGGCGGACCGTAAAAGATCAGAGAGGAGAGCTGATCCGCCTGGATCGCCCGCCGCAGCAACCGGCCGTGGCCGAGGATATGTTCCTGGCCGACGAACTCATCGAGGCTGCGCGGCCGCATCCGCGCAGCCAGGGGCTGCTCCCCCTCGCTCTGACGGGTCGCCTGATCGAACAGTTCCTCCTTCTGCGGGCGCTTGGCTTTCAAAATTCTCTCCTCCTCGACAGAGCCTATTCTACTACAAACGCACAAAAATATGTTATTACGACAGACGCACGTAGTGCGGCTGGAGGACGACATCGCGACCACACGGAGCGATCGTCGATATACATTTCAACCCAAAATTGCGATATTTTTACGAAGAGAATAAAGAGAGCTCAGTATGAAAATTCCTATTCCCTACAATCACTCACCCCTGGAGCTGATTCGCACCAGGACCTCGGTACGGCGATTCAACGGAGAGATCTTGGCCGGGGAACCGCGGCGGGAGCTGGAACATTGCTGTGAAGCCCTGAAACTGGGGCCCTTCGGCGGCGCCTGCCGCTTCCGGCTGGTCGACAAACGGAGCCAGGATAGTGGACACGGAGAGCGGGTAGGTGCCTATGGAACGATTTGGGGAGCCAGAACCTATCTAGCTGGTGCCGCGAAAGAAAGTGATCATGCCCTTGAGGATTTCGGCTATCTGTTCGAACTGCTCCTGCTCAAGGCGACGGATCTGGATGTCAGCAGCTGCTGGCTGGGAGGCATTTTCTCCCGCGGCCGTTTCGCCAGAGCCATTGGATTACAGGAAGGAGAAATACTTCCCGCTGTAAGTCCAATCGGCGTTCCTACCCGTTACCGTAGCATATACGATCGGGTAGTCCGTTGGGGCGCCGGCTCGAAGCATAGAAAACCCTGGGCAGAGCTTTACTTCGACGCCAGGACCGGAACGCCTCTGTCTCCGGATCGGGCGGGGCCATTCGCCACCCCCCTGGAGATGGTCCGCCTGGCGCCCTCGGCGTCAAACCGACAGCCCTGGCGCTGCCTCACCGACGGGGAGACGATTCACTTTTATCTTCAGCGCTTCCCCGGATATCGCTCTATTAACGCGACAGACCTTCAGCGCATCGACATGGGCATAGCCATGTCCCACTTCGATCTGGCTGTGGAGATAGCAGAAATCGAGGGTCAATGGAGGGTTGTCGATCCGCCATCCATCCAGCGACCCGATGCCTGGCAAAAGGCGGAATATTTGGTAAGCTGGGTGCGGAAGCCGCGGGGTACGGCCGGCCGGGGTACGGCCGGCCGGTGAACGGCCACCCGGCGTCCTAAACCATGACAGAGCAACTGTACTACACCGATCCGCGTCTCGCTGACTTCGAAGCAAGGGTGCTGCAACAGGAGCAAAATGCAGACCGCTGGGCGGTCATCCTGGACAGAACGGCCTTCTATCCCGAAGGGGGCGGTCAGCCTGCCGACCAGGGACAACTGAACGACCTGCAGGTCATCGATGTGCAGAAGAGAGGGGAAGAGATCCTCCACTACCTTCCCGAACCTCTTCCGGGGGAAGCGGTGGTACGCGGAAGGATAGACTGGCCGAGGCGCTTCGAGTTTATGCAGCAGCACACCGGCCAGCACATCATCTCGGCCAGTCTCATCATAGCGGCGGGCTATCCCACCATCTCGGCCTATCTCGGTGATCGCTACACCGCCGTGGAGATCGACAGCGACGCTATCCGGGAGGAGGAGATCGTGGCGGCGGAAGCCTTGGCGAACCGACGGGTGAGCCAGAATCTGCCTGTTCACATCCATTGGATCCGTCCGGAGGAGGCGGAGAACTATAACTTGCGAAAACCTCCTCCGGATGTAGAGAGACTGCGAATTGTGGAGATCAAAGGGGTTGACGCGGCTGCCTGCGCAGGAACTCATGTAGCCGCTACCGGAGAGATCGGGCTGATAAAATACGACGGGCTAGAAAAAATCCGGGGCCGGCTTCGCCTGCACTGGCTGATCGGTGAGCGGGCTTATCGGGATACCCGGGACAAGGATCGTCTGGTTGCTGCTCTAAACAGGGAGCTTACCTGCGGAACCGCAGATATTCTGGCTTCGGTTCAGGAGCTGAAAAACAAGCTCCGCGAGCGGGAGCAACGGATCTCCCAGATAGAGAAGCTGCTGGCGGAGCAGCGGGCGCAGGCCTTGCAGGATCGGGCGGAGAGCCGGGAAGGGATCCGCCTGGTGGGGGAAAGCTTCGTCTCCGAGGAACCTTCCTACGTGCAGGCGGTCTACCAGAATCTTCTCGACCATGCGAAGACGGTGGCCTGCATCCTGAACCGGAGAGAGGCGGATCTGCAGTGGTGGGTCGGCTGCAGCGAGGATCTGCATCTGTCCTGGAAGCGGATTCTGCCCCCCATCTTTGCTCTGATCGGCGGTAAGGGCGGAGGCAGGGATCGGAGCTGGCAGGGCATGGGAAGCAAACCGGAGGGGGGGCAGATTTTTCTGGATACCCTGCGAAAGGCCATCTGGGATCAACTCCTGGGGGCAAAGAATGGCTGAAGGCGCTAAATCGATCCGAGCCTGGGCGACCCACAGGGAGCACAACCCGCGCTGCAGCGGTATCCTGCTGCATCCGACCTCCCTGCCCGGTCCGCACGGCATCGGATCGCTGGGTCGGGAAGCCCTGGCCTTTGTGGACTTCCTGCAGGCCAGCGGACTATGCATCTGGCAGGTGCTCCCCCTGGGACCGACCGGGTATGGTGACTCGCCGTATCAGAGTTTTTCCTCCTTTGCGGGCAATCCCCTGCTCATCGACCTGGAAGATCTGGTTCAGGAGGGATTCCTGAAACCGGATCACCTGAAGGATACACCCTTGTTTCCGGAACAGCGGGTTGATTACGGCATGGTGTTCCCCTTCAAGAGGGAGCTGCTAAAAACCGCCTACACTTTCTGGAAGCGCAAGGGCACTCCCGCCACCCGAAAGGCCTTCGCATCCTTTTGCCACAGGGCAAGCTCCTGGCTGGAAGATTTCTCTCTGTTTATGGCGCTGAAGCGTACCTTCGAGGCCAAGGGCCAGGCTGGTGCCTGGAGCGGATGGCCCGAAGAGCTGATCCAGCGAAAAGCGGATGCCCTCAAGCACTGGCGACAGACCGCCTCCGAGGAGATCGAACAGCAGAAATTCCAGCAGTTTTTGTTCTTTCGCCAGTGGGAACGGGTGAAAGGATACGCAGCCGAACGGGGAATCCGTATCATCGGGGACCTTCCCATCTACGTGGCCTATGACAGCGCCGATGTCTGGGCCCATCAGGAGCTGTTCCACCTCGACGCAAAGGGATTGCCCACGGTGGTGGCTGGGGTCCCCCCCGACTATTTCAGTGAAACAGGACAGCTGTGGGGAAATCCCATCTACAACTGGAGGCGCCACAAGGAGAGCGGGTACGGCTGGTGGATCGAACGAGTTCGCGCCAAACTTCACCTGGTGGACATTCTGCGGATAGATCACTTTCGCGGATTCGAGGCGTATTGGGAGGTACCCGCCGGGGAGCCGACGGCGGAGAACGGGCGCTGGGTCAAGGGACCGGCAGCTGATTTCTTTTACGCTCTAGAGCATGCCCTCAAACCCGAGCTGGGGGATCTGCCTCTAATCGCCGAAGATCTGGGCGTCATCACCCCTCCCGTAGAGAAACTTCGTGATCGTTTCAGCTTTCCTGGAATGAAGGTTCTCCAATTCGCCTTTGACGGAGACGCGGACAACGAGTATCTTCCCCACAACTACCTTTCCAACTGCGTCGTGTACACGGGAACTCACGACAACGACACCACCCTCGGCTGGTTTCTGAGTGAGAGCGCGGCGGTCCAGGATCAGGTGCGCCGCTATCTGGGCCGGGATGGGCATGATATCACCTGGGATCTGATTCGACTGGCCTTCTCTTCGACGGCGGACATGGCGGTGATCCCCCTCCAGGATGCCCTGAAACTCGACAACACCGCCCGAATGAACATTCCCAGCCGCAGCGTAGGAAATTGGCAGTGGCGATATTCCAAGGCGATGATCACCGAGGAGATCATCGGCAGACTCCGTGAGCTCACACAACTGTATGGACGATCACCTCAGATCAAAGTTGCCTCTGGGCAGCCGGAATAGTCCTCTACGGTGGCGGAGCTCCCGTCCAAGTAGCGGTCTCAAGATTCCGCACGTGAACAACCTGATCGTGCCTCTTCAACCCAGAGCGCTGGAAGTCGTCAAGTGGTATTACGCACGACAGGTCGTTTGTTTCCAAGAAGCGCATGATTCACCCATGATAAAATATAGAAAATGAATTCTTCCTCATATCAATTTGAGCTGTATTTGCTTGGCGCTCCGCATCTCGAGCGCTCGGGGCAACCGCTGCATCTTCCACGTCGGAAAGCGTTGGGATTGCTGGCCAATGTAGCCTTTTGCAAGGGGGAAATCGGCCGAGAGACTCTCGCCGCTCTTTTTTGGCCGAACCACGATGACAGCCAGGCACGAGGCAGCCTACGGCGGTTGCTCTCGGAGTTGCGCCGGTTCCTGGGACCGGATCTTCTGCCAACGACGGACGATCGAGTGGGACCGCTGGAGGCGGGCAAAGTCTGGATAGACATCGAGGAGCTCCAGTCCCTGATGGCGCGCATCCGTCTCAACCAGAGACTCGGCGCGCAGCAGGCTCGAGGAGGGCTGTCGGCAGGGGTGAAGGCTGCCCAAACAAATAAAGAGTTGCTGCGGCGGGTGGTCGAGCTGTACCGAGGTGATTTCCTGGCCGGCTTCACCCTGGGTGAATGCGGGCAGTTCAGCGACTGGCAGTTCCAGCAGGGGGAGTACCTGCGCCGCGAGCTGTGTACGGCCCTATCCTGTCTGGTGCAATTGTGTGAACAAGACGCTGAGTTCACCGAAGGGATCGTTTATGGCCGCAAGCTGGTGGAGGTGGATCCCCTGAACGAGGAGGCCCACTGTCCACTACCGCCGCAGTCTGCGGATCCTCGACAGGATCGACGAGCTGTATCCCGGGCGAAGCGTCATCTCTGCCTACCGGGCTTGGGTGTACCTCTTGATGGAGCAGTACCAAACCGTCATCACTCGGGGTGAAGCGCTGTCAGATCCGCATATCTACTATATGTTCCGCGGCTGGCTCGTCTACGCCTATGCAAAAGCCGGGCAGACGGACAAAGCCCTGCAGATGATCGCCGAAATGAAGCAAAGCTACCAAAAAAAGGACGGCTGCGCTAAGGCAGGTGATATCGCCCTGGCCTGCCACGGCGTCGGGCAGGAAGAGGAAGCTCTGCAGTGGCTGGAACAGGCCTATCAGGACCGTGACGTCTACCTCGCCCAGCTGGCCCACCGGACGCCATGGGGACAGCTGCACTGGGATCCGCGCTTTCAGGATATCCTGCGGCGCATCGGAGTTCCGGTACAGCTGGAGTACATGCGCAAGGCCCTCGAGAGAACCCCAACTACCGGTACACCACCGTAGCCTGCGCCGCAGAAGGTCATCCGCATCGATGGTGACGATGAGAGCAACCTTCTGAACGGTTTCCCGGCTGCCGACAGGATGTGCAGCCGGTTTCACGCGACCCACTCCATACAGTCAAGATACGCTTCTGAAAGCTTTTTTTAAAAAATAATATCCTGCGACGCATCTTGCGACGCTGCCTGCGACTTCCAGCGGACATCGGCCTCCTACCGTGTGAACAAGACCACGGTAAGGAGAATACCGATGAAAGCAAAATTTCAACAAATCATGCTTTTTGCGGGTTTGTGTTTTTTGGCGCATCCGGATGGCATCGTCTCGGAAGCATCAGCAAGACCCGCCGCCGGGCAACCGATAATGGAAGAGCCAGGCAAACCAGAAGAACCCGTCTGGGAGCTTCTTGAGTCCCCCTCCTTCGTACCACAACAGGAAGAATCTTTTATTCATATTGCCGGAGGATTCTTCTCCCGCTTCAACAGAAGATTTGGAGCAATCTCGCAGTGCCGGGAACTGCTGAGGCCGGATTTCGGTTCCGGCTCTGAGTATACTGAAGGAGGGACAATCAGATTCTCCCTTAAGTCACTGGGCTACCGTTCCTCTATGGTTTATCTCCCCGCCGGTTCGATCGAACTGTGTACTGTAGATGGTGATACCCGGAGCTTTAGCATGGGCGTTCTGGATTATGTCCAGATAGCGGGCCGCGATCTGCCCTGCTACCGCTTGTCTGCGACCGACGAATTGGACATCTCCTGCACAGCGGTCCTTGTCTGCGCTGCGATCGGAACCGAGATGCCTTTGCTGATCGGCACCCTGTATATTGTCTCCAATTCAGGTGACGACATCAAAAGCTATAAGGTCCAGATCGTAGGCAGGAACAGCGTTGAAGCGGAACGCCATCTTTTAAAGGTTGTCGAGGCAGTCTCGCATTTCTAGGATCCTCTTCTCCCGCAGAGTCTCGATCACGGTATTCAATTATGTTATCGTACTCCCACCAGTGGCAAACTCCGAAGTCCGCCGCGAACGGAGCTTGGCCACTCTCAGGAAGCGCTTGAAAAAAAACAAGGGTCTCTTGACCCAGGTCAAGGAAAAAACTTTAGCGAATTGCTTATATTTTAGTCATGGATCATCAATTCTGCCCCGGTGCAAAAATTCTCAGACAACCCCAGC
This sequence comes from Spirochaetaceae bacterium, assembly GCA_020353535.1. GTDB lineage: Bacteria > Spirochaetota > Spirochaetia > SZUA-6 > DRHE01 > JAFGQJ01. The sequence continues at coordinate 4,145,603 of CP070696.1, forward strand.
CGGAGATGTTCGATTGCCCCTCCTGCGGAGAGGAGGTGGAGATCTGGACCGACGAGATCCGCGGCGTGTGCTCAAACTGCGGCCAAAAGGTCTTTCGGGATGGTTTCATGAGCTGCCTGGAGTGGTGCAAGTTCGCCGCGGACTGCGTGGGGGAAGAAGCCTACGATCGGTTCATGAAGAATCGGGCCTTCGGGCTTCGCCGCAAGCTCCTGGAGGCGGTGCACAAAATCTGGGATCAAGAAGAGGACCGGGTCCGAGCGGCCGAGGCAGTCCTATCCTGGAGCGAAGAAATTCTCAAGGTAGAAAATGCGGACTGGCATATTGTCATTCCGGCTAGTATACTACACAATATCAGCGGCGGAAGCGGTTCCAATGGACTTCAAACCGCCAAAGAGATCCTCCTTCGTTCCGGCTTGATGAGCGAAGAGATCGAGAAAATTTGCCGAATCATCGATCAGGATCCGGCTGAAAGCAGTATCGAGTTCGATGTGGTGCACGACGCCGTGCTTCTGGCACACTCCGAACCGCACAGACCCGCGAAAGGTGCCCTGCGAACCGAAACTGCAAAACGATTGTCGTTGGTGAGCTCACCAGGAGCCTGATGCACCACCGCCCGGGTGTGGCTACAGGCGGCAAGCTTCACCGGCGATCATGGAGGTACACAATGCGCGAAAAAGTCGAAGTGGCTTTGCAGGATATACGCCCTGCCTTACAAGCTGACGGCGGTGATGTCGAGCTGGTCGACGTTACGGATGATGGCATCGTCAAGGTAAAATTGAAGGGTGCCTGCGGCGGCTGTCCTATGGCCCAACTGACCCTCAAGCAGGGAATCGAGCGTCGTCTAAAGGACTCGATTCCGGAAGTGAAAAGCGTAGAGTCCGTCCCGCTCTGGGATTAAACCTACCTGGAATTCTCGATAACCCCAGGAACCAATCGTCACAGAGATTAATCCTCCCGCGGGGTAATGCGAAATACCTCTACCCGCCCCCGACGCAGTAGCTTTATCTCCAACGGTGTGCCTGGAGGCCATTTGCTCAGCAGGCGGTGGAGGTCATCCACGGTACCCACCTGGTTTTCGTTGAGAGCGAAGATGCAGTCACCCGCTTGCAGGCCGGCTTGCTCGGCAGGGCCGTTTTTTTCTACAGTGATAATCTCCACAACGGTGGCACTGCCCAGCTCGAGAGTATGCTGGATCCGTCTGTTCACCGGGCGAGCCTGGGCTCCGACACCCAGGTAGGCTCGTCGGACTCTTCCGTGCATCACCAGTTCGGTCACCACCCAGCGGGCGGTGTTGATCGGGATGGCAAAGCTGATGCCCTGGGCCATGTAGATCATGGCCGTATTGATGCCGACCACCCGACCCCGGCTGTCCACCAGCGGACCTCCGGAGTTTCCGGGATTCAAGGCTACATCCATCTGGATCACCCCGTCGATCAATCTCCCGCTCTGACTTCGCAAACTCCGACCCAAGGCGGAAACCACTCCGGCAGATACGGTGCTTTGAAAACCGAGCGGATTGCCGATGGCGATAACCAGCTGACCCACCTTCAACAGGTCCGAGTCACCAAGCTCGGAAGCGGGAAGACCGCCATCGGAAATGCGGATCACAGCCAGGTCGGTGGCCGCATCACTGCCAATCAGCTGCGCGGAAAACGTGCGGCCGTCGGTCAGGGACACCTCCAGCCCGTCGCTGCCCTCGACCACGTGGTTGTTGGTCAGCACAAAGCCATCGGGTGTGATGATCACACCGGATCCGGCTCCCTCGCCTCCCGGCATACCCCGGGACCCATTGGCTGCCCGGTTCTTACGAACACTGATGGCAACCACCGAGGGACCGACGGTTTCCACGACCTGGGTCACAGCCCTGGAGTAGGCATCGAGCAGCTCCTGATCACTGCGCTGCCCGCTTTTACGGGCACTTCCGTTTCCGGAGCTATGCTCCTCCTGCTCGCTGTCCTTATGTAAAATCCATTGAATCACCTGGCTCATTTGCAGCTCCTATATATAGTGTAAATGTACTTAAATCGCTCCCCCGGGACCATTCCAGGTGACCGAGCACCACCACGGCTCGGGCAAAACCGAACTCTGTAGTCTCCCCTTGTGCTATTCTCCGACACCATTTACAGTAGCGCTATGGAAATCTTAAAACAGTGCAGCAGACTGCTCGAGGAGGGGAGAGATATCGTTTTGGCCACTGTTGTAAAGGCGAGCAGAGGAACCCCCGGTAAGGAAGGATTCAAGATGATCCTGACGGACCAGGGGCGGCTGTTCGGAACGGTCGGCGGGGGAGCGATCGAACACCGGGCCGTCGAGGATGCCAAAGATGTACTACGAACCAGAGAGAACCGTCTAGAGATTTACAACCTCGCAAAGCTCGGTATGAAATGTGGTGGGGAGGTCACCCTCCTGTACGAATACATGCGCTCCCGGCGGGGCTTCATGCTGTTCGGAGGGGGACACATCGGCAGAGCCTTGGCTCCAATTCTGGAATCCCTCGGTTTTCGGGTGTCCGTATACGACTCAAGACCCGAGGTCGGGGAACTGCTGGGGGAATCCGAGAATCGCGAGATCATCATCGGTGAGTACGACAACATCGAAGCGGCAGTGGAGACGGTACGAAGCTGCGAGTTCTGCTTCATCGCCACCCACGGTCATGTCCACGACTTCCAGGTCCTGAAGCAGGTGCTCCAGGCCAAAGAATCGTATCGCTACATCGGCCTGATCGGCTCTCGAACCAAAATCCGCACAACAGTGGAAAAACTGGCCGCTGAAGGTCTCCAGGCACCGGACTACCTCTATGCACCGGTAGGATTGAGAATCGGTGGAGACACCCCGGCGGAGATCGCCGTGTCCATCGCGGCTGAAGTGGTGGCGGTGCTCCACGGGGCGGGCATGAGTCATATGCGCGCCGTCCTGGAAGAGAAAGACTCCTGACCAACCGGGTGAGCGGGCTGCGAGTGCGGTGACTTGGCAGGGAAGAATCGAGAGTGCCTGCGATTAAGAACCTGGTGGATGAAGCTCAACTCCTTCGAGAATTCAGCACCAAGGAGAGGATCGCCGGCGCCGGCGTGTTTGGCTTCTACCTGAGTATCCTGGCAAAGAATACAGGCACCATCTGGTGGGGCGTATTGGCCCATATCCTCGGCGGGACGGTCATGATCGTTTGACTGGCAATTCGGCTGGCGGCTCTGACCCGCGGACCCTGAAAGTCTCACGGTCGGAAGCCGTTCAGGAAACGATCAGGAGGATCCCCCCACGATTTCCAGATCCGTTTGCCGCATCCAGCCGAAACGCCGGTAATTGCCCCAGACGATCACCTCCACCCAGCCGTTCTCCTGATGCACCGGCCGAACCAGGGTGCCCTCCTCCAACCTGCCAGCCACCTTCGCGCCTTCCTCCGGGTGAAAGGTGAGTTCGGCTTGCCGGCCGGCTACCCTCATGACCGGATAGCGTCGCACCACCACCGCCGAAAGATCCAGTGGATCCCGACGGCTCAAGTAGCGGATAATCCCGGCAGCGATTCCCCGTGCCACGGTATCAGGGGCGCCGAAGAGCACCTCCCGGTCTTCGGCCACGGTCACGAATCCCGTCTCAATGATAATAGCCGGTGTGGTTCCGGCTATGGCGTGACGAAACCGATGGGGGCTGAAGGCGTAGTAACCACGCATGTTATAGGTCGTCCCGTAGCGATCCTCGGGCAAGCCGGTGAACTGAGGGTAGGTTTGAACCAGGGCATCCCGAAGCAGGCGGGATGCCTCGGATGATCGCCAGGGCGTCGCGATTTTCCAGCCACGCACACCAGCTCGATAGGCTCCGTCCGCATGGACGGCCACAAAGGCATCGGCCTGGTACCCAGGGGGCACCGTGGCTGGAAAGAGATCAACTTGAATGCCGGCAGCCAAGAGGTACTGCACGACGCGGCGGGCAACGTCGAGGTTGGCATCGACTTCAAGGTAATTGCCATAGCGAGCTCCGGTAGAGGCACGCAGCCGCCGCAGTTCCTCCGGCAGCTCGTCTATCTTCCAGTGTCCCGCCTGGATACCCACCCGCCAGGGGTAGAGGGGAACTGCGGCCAGTTGCGCTGGCTGAGGGGTCAGCAGCTCTTCTACAGTTTTATCAGCGGCCGCGGTATGCCGCAGAAATCCGACATGGCTCTCCAGCGAACCGTACAGAGGAAGGCCAAGCGGAAGGGCGATGCCGGTGAATAGAAACAAGACGAACAATTTATCGATCAAGACCCTGGAGGTACGCTGTTGCGCCACGGTGCCAAATTCCCCCAATCTGCTTTTTTCTCTGACAAAATTAGTTACATTATAACCGAAAAGCAACCATGACGGCTAACATCAACATCTGGAAATTTCAAACCGATCTATCCCGACGTCTGCTGATTTGGGCTCTCACCAGTACCCTGGCAGGTACGGTACTTCTCGTGCTCAGCGGAGGTTTCTGGGAGGGATTCGGCATTCAAGCCGTGGCCTGGGGCGTAATCGACGGCCTTATCGCGGCGTTCGGGCTCTGGTTAAGCCGCAAGCGGAGAAGATCGGCGGCCGATCCCAACGATCCGCAGCTGCTGGAGACAGAGGGCCGCAAGCTTCGACGGACCCTGTTCATCAACACCGCCTTGGATGTTCTGTACATCGCCAGCGGCATCACCCTGGCCTCAATCCTGGGGCGGGGAAATCCCACCTGGCGAGGCCACGGGTGGGGGATCATTGTTCAGGGGGCATTCCTTTTCTTCTTCGACTTGATTCACGGGCAGAGCGTACCCCCGGGTAGCCTTTCTGAACCACCGCAAGCTTTCACGGATCCGGTTCATCAACCCTTCTTTCGAGACGGAGGAAGCGCCGCCGCCCTCCTGGTACACGGTTTTCCCGGAACGCCGGCAGAGATGCGCCCCCTTGCGGAAACCCTCCACAAAAACGGTTGGACGGTGCAGGGTATTCTCCTGCCCGGTTTCGGTTCCCAGTTTGCAGAGATCCTCGAGCGCAGGCACGCTGATTGGATAGAGGCTGTAGAAAATGCCCTCAAAGAGCTCAGGCAAAAATATACGCCGATTCTGCTGATCGGCTACTCCCTGGGCGGCGCCCTGTCGCTCAGCGCCGCGGCTCGCCTGAAGCCTGACGGGCTGGTGCTTCTCTCGCCCTTCTGGAGGCTGGGCACGCCTCTGCAGCGTTTGATGGGAATGGTACTGCGCCCCTTCCTTCCACGGTACTTCCGTCCTCTGCAGAAGGCGGATTTCAACGACCATAGCCTCCGGCAATCCCTGCCAGAGTTTTTCCCGGATGTCGATCTGGACGATACGGA
>CP070696.1:4151006-4176741 GCA_020353535.1 Spirochaetaceae bacterium
CTTTCTGAAGCAGCCGATAGGCAGCGAAGGATGCAATACCCCCCGTAGCTATCAGGTAGGCAAACAAGAGATTACATCTCAGTGGAATATACCAGAGATCGCCTCCGCGGAGGATTCGGCAGAGGAATACGGGAAGAAGATCGATTGGTAGGCTGGGGCCTGACCCATGATGATGGTGGATTGAGGATTTTATATGTCCTCGAAACTGCAAGGAGAAAGAGATACGGCCTGAGTATAGTTATTTCCCCGGTTGAAGAGGTTCGACGTACGAGAAAAATCCCCTTCACCTATATAGAGAATGACAATTCAATGTCCAGGAATCCAGTTACAATATTCGGGTCGTCAAGCACAAGAACCGCCACTGGTTGCAGATTAGGTGAATACTCGGTGGTGGATCACCGGGCATCGATGGGCTTGATCCGACAAGGTTTGCCGCTGTACCGCGGTCAGCAGGAGCGGCTCAATAGAATTGGGCCGCGGGCGCGTTCCAGGACCCTGCGCATGCGGCGAGAGACGACATCGTCGAGGAAAACCGTACCGCTACGAGCGTATTCGACAGCATATCACGTATTGTGATATGAGATTTTTTTCTGTCACATATGGTGATTTGCCGGCGGATCCACCGATCCGTTGTACGGAAATTCCTGGCACGCTTCTTGCTAAAATATTGGGACCACCAATGATTTCGAAAATCTTGTATTCGGGAGTAGCGAGGTGCTCGAGTTGTCCAGTTGGAGGCGAAGCAGTGAAAACCTTTCAGGGTACATCGGAAATCCGATGAAGAACAGCAAGACGGTCGGTTTGAACCTCGCCTTCGTCAATGATACGGAAGTGTTTTGAAAAGAATATTAATGAGAAAGACACAGAAGATGAATCTAAAATCAATTATTATGCCAGTAGTTGGCGTGTCTCTTGCTTTGGCCTGGTCGGGATGCAATCTCCTCGATCCCTCGGAATCGGGAAACCTCGTACCTTTAACCGTGGATGAAGGCAATCCCGATCATGCCGCCCATGCCGTGGAGCTGAACGGGTCGGTTTTCCACGTGGAGACTTACGGAAATCCTCTGAATCCCACAATCATCATTCTGCATGGTGGACCCGGCGGTGATTTCCGCTATTTCCTCCGCATGAAAGAAACATATAGCGGCTACAGCCTCCAGCATGAGTACTATCTGGTTTTTTGGGATCAACGCGGATCCGGACTTTCCAAGCGGCATGGAGAAAACAATATCACCCTCGATATCTTTCTCGAGGATTTGGACCAGATGGTCGACACCTACTCATCACCGGATCCGGTTATCCTCATCGGACATTCCTGGGGTGCGATGTACGCGACCCAGTATATCAATGCATATCCGGCAAAGGTCAGAGGCGCGGTGCTCTCTGAGCCCGGCGCTCTCACCAGGGAGATCTTAGATGACATAAAAGATGACTTGGTCGCATTTCAACCGTTCACAGAATGGCTCAACGACATGGCTTGGGAACAGCAGTTCCTGTCCCCCGATGATCATGCCAGGATGGATTATCTGATCCTTTTGGCAAAAAAGGACAGCCAGCCCCTGTATCACATGGACTCACACGGGGATGACCCCGAGCCGAGCTGGAGGTTCGGTGCGGCGGTAAGCAAGTATTTGCCTCAAAGCGGAATGGATTCCAAGGGGAATTCCACCTGGGATTTCACCACAAATCTCAGTTCGTTTACCGGAACAGTACTTTTTATGGCCAGCGGCGACAATGAACTGATCGGAGAGGATCATCAAACCATGCAGATGGATTTCTACCCCGATTCTCAACTCGTTGTAATACCCAATTGCGGGCACGACTACTGGTGGACGAACACCGCGGAAGTAGTCGACGCAATCCACGTCTTTTTGAACACACTATAATATTGGAAGGAAGCTCACATGAAGGTAGAGCGAATAAATGTATTGACTGCAGCTGCGTTCTTTTTGATCACCGTCCTGTCCGCGACGGGGCAGGTGATGTCACCCCTTCCGGCTGGCGAGCAGGCAGTGTGCGCGGGCATCGGCTTAGATCCCGCCATAATTTTCTCGGCCGGTTATGCGCGCGGCATCAGGTTTGATGCTATAAACCGAGATCTCCTTGTTTCGGCTGAGATTGCCTTTCCCATTGCAGAGCTGGATTTCAAGGACAACAGAATCAAAACAGGCATACAGATGAGCATTGTCAGCCGCAACGGATGGGATTTTTCAACCGCTATACATGCCATCTTTCGGGGAACTGAGAACTGGATGCACCGCGCCAGCAACATCGGGTTTGACGTTGCCGCCCTGGGCGGTTTCTACGGCAAGAAATGGTTTTCCGCGTTGGAGCTCTGCTACGACAAAGCTCTGATGACAAAAATAACGGCCACGGATGCCTATAGAGACGAGGTCTACTCCGAGTTCAAAGACGGCTGGTATATTAATACGGGAGGATACTTTCAAGCGGGTCTTCGCGCCGGTTTGCAGCTTGGCCACCTCGAACTGAAGCTTCGCAGCGGCTTGCAGAGGACGGAACGATTTGAAAGCATGACCGTGCCCTTTTTTGCAGATCTGGGTGTGAATTACCGATTTTGAACGATTCAACAAAATGAAACAACAAAGTTGGAGACTTGTCTTACTGCGATTGTCGGATCTATTTTTCTATTCTCCTGCGGCAAACGGAACGACTCCGATTTTCTTATCCCCGAGGATGCACGGGCTGGACAGTTGCAGCTCGAGAAAAGCACGTATAAAATCGGCAAAGAAGAATATATCGCCGATTGCGGCACCTTGATTGTCCCGGAAAACCGTTCCAATCCTGACAGTCGCCTAATCGCCCTGCCCGTGACACGGATCAGAAGCACTCAAAACAATCCTGCCGAACCCATCTTTTTTCTAGAGGGGGGACCGGGAAGCAGCAACATGCACGCCGAACCCTTGTCGGCTATGTTGGAGAATCACGATTTCGTGATGGTCGGCTATCGCGGTCTGGACGGCTCGGTGTCTCTGGACTGCCCGGAAGTGACCCAGGCCATGAAGGGAGACGGCGGCAATGTATTGAGCGAGTCATCCCTCGACCGACTTTCAGTAGCGTTGTGTCTGAGTGCGGCAAGACTTCAGGCAGAGGGAGTAGACCTGGACGGTTATACAATCCGGGAAGTAGCAGAGGACCTGGAGGCGGCGCGACGTGGGTTGGGCTACGGAAAAGTCAATTTGCTCAGCCAAAGCTACGGTACACGTGTCGCTCAGTATCTGACAAATCTCTACCCGGGTAGTATACACCGATCGGTCATGGTGAGTGTGAATCCTCCGGGACATTTTGTCTGGGAACCGGATGTCATCGACTCCCAGATTGGGTACTATTCCCGATTGTATGCCCGAACTGAGAATCCCCGCTCACTGGATCTGGCGCAAACGATGCGTGAAGTCAGCCGAAACATGCCAGAAAGCTGGTTGTTTTTCAGAATCGATCCCGGCAAGGTAAAAATCGTAACCTTTGCATTGCTGTTTCATCGGAGCTCCGCCACGCAGGTCTTTGACACCTGGCTGATGGCCGCAGAGGGGGATCCCAGCGGTTTGGCGATAATGTCGCTGGCCTATGATTTCGTCATTCCCAGAATGAAGGTCTGGGGTGAATTTTTTTCCAAAGGGATCAGCGTCGATTACGATCCCTCACGTGATTACGCCGCCGAAATGGACAGGCCGAATTCGATCATCGGTTCGCCGATGTCCAAACTCGTCTGGGGCGGCGCTACAGATGCGGATGGCTGTGCCTGGCCAATCGCGCTATTGCCCGCGGAGTATCATCGAGTGCAGCCTTCCGCGGTTGAAACCCTGCTGGTGAGCGGTAGTATCGATGTTTCCACCCCGGCCGAGTTCGCGACCGAAGAGCTCCTGCCCATGCTGTCAAACGGCAGACAGGTCATTCTGTCCGAAATGGGGCACGTCGGGGACGTGATGACCAGGCAGCCGGAGGCCATCGAGCGACTGCTTGTACAATATTACGATACCGGAGAGGTGGATGATTCGCTGTTTGTCTACGAAGCGATGGATTTTCATGTGAAGTTGGGCTACCCAGCGCTCGCCAAAATCCTGGTGGCTGTTGTCGCGGTTCTGACGATCGCTGTCGTTTGGGCTGTATGGGTTGTCATTCGACGCAGACGACATTCAGAATGAGAGCCTGGAATAGGAAATTCGGCAGTTGCATCCCTTGCTTTGACCAACGCCGGGCATTCGCACTCGCGTAAGATGCAGGAATTGTTCCGCACCCGGGCCCGAACAAAGCTCCAAATTGGTTAGATTTTCAATTCTTGAAATTCTTCTTTCAAAAAAGAGAAATCAGTCTGTCCGGCAAGACTTTTTCCATGGGTACTGTTTTTCCCTCTTCAGGGGTCAGGATAATTGCAGCCATTTTCACAGTATCCTGCCCGGAGCTGGGAGATGACATTTTGATCGCCCCAAACAAGGACAACAATTGCTGAGCAGCGAGTGTACCCGTGGTTTATTTACCGTACTCTCACTCGCCTCACCGGTATTGAATCTTCAGAGCAGTACACGACCACCGCCTACTCTAATCGCCTAACCACGCCAGGCTAAAACCAAAGGGCCTCATCAGTCAACATTGATGTGGTCGCCAAAGGATATCCGCTTCGAGCTTCGGCACCCGATTTACTGCTGCTGGAAAACGTTCGCCCCTAAACAGTAACGGTTGCAGAGCATCTGTTTGGATGTGGACTCTGCCAAATCGTTCCATCTCGGCTTCGTTCAGCAGCGCTGCGACATGATGACCAGCAGCATCAGGCTCGTCTTTCGCCACGAATATGACATGGTTCACACCAACGCGGTTCGGCTCTTTTCCTGCTCCTACGATCGTCCACGTGATCCGTCCTCCATCCGAAAAGGCAACTGAGCCCCCATGCCGTCGCAAATCTACTTTTTCGAGGCCAAGTGGACTGAATCCGAAAGATCGAAGGTAATTCCGGGCAACAGCATTACTCGTGGCCGAGGTGAGGGCGAACCAGTCCATCGACGGAAGCATGATATCTGCACCTTTCAACAGGGTGCCGGGATTAGATGATGCGATCCAAATCCAGAAGTGAAACTCATCGGTCCAGCCGACCTGATCATTATCAAATGAATAGCTCTCACAAGCCTGAGCTAGCAGCGCGACGCGATATCGCGATTTACTATCAGCTTGCAGATTATAGTGCGCGGGTATTCTGCCACGAAATCGTTTGATGGGTATGTTCAGCATGATAATGTCTTCAGAGCCAATCTTTCGGCTTGTCACCGATTCATCAGAACTTGCATGCATCGCAGACTCCTCCTATAAAATTGGATAGTTACTTTATTCCTTTCGACAACGGGAACATTGATCCCGTCAAAATTCTGATACCAAATGAATTGTTTCCAGGTATTTCTTTCTCTCCTCAACAGCGGCGGCTATCACACAATATCTTGAAACCGTACCCGGGGATCATCAAAATCGAGATTGGACATTCGTCTTTTGTGGCGGCTCCACTGTTACAAGTGTCGAGCCAGTTAAATATGACAGACCGCTCTTCGGAGGTGTTTGCCTTGTTTACTATCGCTTTGTAGCAAGTTCGAAATTGCTCCCTACCCCATTCGCCGCCCATATACGATACCATATTTCCTCATGCGGTGCCTCAGAGTGCTGGCATTCACTCCGAGTACTTCCGCAGCGCCGCCGGGACCCTGTATCTTGCCTTTGGTCAAAGTGAGGGTTTTCTCTATGTGCAGAGTAATTACTTCATCCAAGTTATTGGGACTACTGGATCGTCGTTCGGATGAGGAGCTTTCCCGCTCAGGAGTCGTGGATAGACCCGCAAAGCTCAAAGGACCCTCATGACTCAAAATTAGTGCACGCTCCACGACATTCTCCAACTCTCTGACGTTCCCGGGCCAGTGGTAGGCTAAAAGGGGTTCAATCGCACCGGGAGCCAGGACTGGTGTGTTGGGTAATTTCAATTCCCTGGCTTTCAGACAGACAAAGTGTCGGACCAAAGCAGGCATATCGATTTTTCTTTGTCTGAGTGGGGGTATTTCAATGGGAAACACGTTAAGCCGGAACCAGAGATCGTCACGGAAAGTCTCAGCTTCTACCATCACCTCAAGATTTCTATTTGTTGCTGCAATAACCCTTATGTCCAGACAAATTGTTTTGGTTCCACCTACCCGTTCGATTTCCTTGTTCTGGAGAACTCGCAACAGTTTTACCTGAGACAGGAGGGGCAACTCCGAAATCTCATCGAGAAAGATAGTCCCCTTGTCCGCGCGCTCAAAACGCCCCTTTTTCTGAGAGACAGCACCGGTAAAAGCTCCCTTTTCGTGACCGAAAAGCTCGCTGTCGACGAGGGTATCGGGAATGGCGCCGCAGTTGACTCTGATGAAAGGCCCCTCGCAACGAGGCGACGAATAATGAATGGCCTTGGCTATAAGATCCTTTCCTACTCCTGTCTCCCCCAGCAACAAAACCGGGCTGTCTACAGCGGCCACCCGACTGACTTTCTCGGTTACGTTTTTTAAACCGAAGTTACCGCCGATGATTTCCTCGTCTATCAACCGTCGGAGTTCGTGATGTAGACATCGGTTGTCATAAGTCAACGTATCCCGCATTTTTTGTTCTCCTCAATATCCTGATTGTGTTCTGAAGGGCATTATAGTTCCTCTGTGGTATTAGCTTCATACCCCGAAGGTGTGATTTTGAGTGGTATTTGAAGCAACAGCGGATGCAGTCTGCAAATACCGACGCATGGTATTCTTAGCTGAATCCACAGCAATACGAAGGCTCCGGTACAGATCTGATGGTTGGAATCGTCAGACGAGAGGCAAGAGACCCAGTCCCCGCGCCCTGCTGACCGTCTGCGTTCGGGTGTGTGTCTCCAGCTTTGCATATATGTTTCGCGTGTGTGTCTTGACCGTATTCAACGAAATGAAGAGCTTCGTACCGATTTGTTGATTTGTCAGCCCTTCACTGATGAGACGAAGAATTTCGAGTTCCCGATCGCTGAGGGGCTCGATCAATTCGAAATCATTTTTTTGGTCCGTTGGCGATTTGACTTTTTCCTGTTCGACAGTTGGAAACGCCGCGAGCACCCGGCGCATGTGATCCGATGAAACGCCGCGAGCGGCGGCTTCGCAAATCAAACGAGCCAAAGGCGGGCCTTCGTCCACGAAGATCCGGATGAACCCTCCCTTTTCGGCAAGTTCTAGTGCACGATCGACTGCAGACTGGGCCTCGGTTGGATTTCCCGCAGCCTGTTGCGCCAATGCAGTGAGGATCAATATCTCTATCTCTGTGGCCACCATTCCGTTGGTCTGTGCAAAACCGTGCAATCGAGACAGCAATCTACCGGCTTCCTCCAACTTACTAGTGGCGATGAGGACCCGAATACAAACGATGCATTCAAACATTCGGAAGATATTGAAATCGCTGGAATCGCAATCGGCTTCCAATCCTCGGTCCGCCAACCACCTGGCTGCCATGTCCGTTCTTTCTTGAGCCAACCACACCCTTGCCTGCCATGCCTCCGCCAGAACCCCTATCCAAACCGGCGATTTGGATTTCTGCGCCAGAACGCGCATCTTCTGAATTTTCTCCTCGATCCTGGAAAAGTCAGAGAAAGATATCAGCACTCGCATAAAGATAAAATAATCCCAACAGCCTCGTACCGGGAGATACTCACCCCGCTCGTCGAGCGATATCCCGGTATTTACATTGGCTAACGCATTTTCCATTTCACCGGTTTGAGCCAGAATTTCCGCCAGCATCAAATATATGGAGCCAGCCGTAGGCCAATCCGACAGACCGTGCTCTTCTACGAATCGGAGCTGCTGCCGACAAATCTCCAGTGCCTCCTGCAACCGGCCCTGTTCGTATAAAGTCCCGGCTAGCCTTAAGCTCGCGGTCACGCGAAAGTAATTGTTGCCGGCTTTTTTACTCGCGCTTAGAGCTTCAGAGTGGATTTCGATTGCTGCAGCGGTGTCACATAAAAATGCCTGCATTTCGCTCCGGGCAATCGCCGCCAGGGCACGCCACCCCAATTCGTTCTCAGGCAGATACTCGAGTGCCTGACCGGAGTACCGCATGGTCTCTCGCAACTCGCCCCAGAGCGCAAGCATCAATGCACGTGTCACCGCCAGTTTACCTTTGAGTATGGAGAGCTTTTTCCCGCCCCTGGATTTTGTTTCACCGGTATTGATCAACTGTTCTGCCAGCTGCAGGGAGCGTTCCGCACCCTCCTGCTCGCCGCTTCCGTGCAGATAATACCCTCGTATAATACAAAGCATTGGCTTGGAATCGACTACTTCAACCGGTAATCTCCGTATCCAGCCCCACACTACCATTCCCTCGCCATGGTGCCACAGGGCGTCGATATGTGCCTCCAACATGGATGCCGCCCACTCCGGATCCCTACAGTACAGTGCGTGCTCGATTGCCTGATCTATGTACCCGTTCTCGTCCCACCACACCGCCGCCCGGCGATGCAGCTCTTTTCCTTTGGCCGGATATATTCGATTCAGGCGCTGGCGTAATAATTCCTGGAACAGATGATGGTATCGATACCAGTATCGTTCGTTATCCAGTGCAATGATGAACAGATTCATTCGCTCCAGCATTTCAAGAATTTCGCGGCCTCCATCCTGATCCGAAACAGCGTCGCACAGGGAGGCGGTAAGCCGATTCAGAACCGAGGTCCGTATAAGAAACTCTTGAACCTTTTCGGTTTGTCGATTCAGCACTTCTTCGAACAGGTAGTCCATTATAAATTTGTGGTTGGCGGTGAATTGCCCGATTGAGTTTGCCGCATCATCCCGTCCTCGCAGCGAAAGCGCAGCCAGCTGCAGGCCGACAATCCAACCCTCCGTAAGCGCCTCCATTGCAGCAATATCCTCTGAAGTGAAGTCTAAACCCACAAATCGTTCGAGAAAATCAGCGACCTCGGAGAGAGAGAACCGCAGATCTCTTGCTCGAATTTCGGTCAGCTCGGATACCGCCCGCAGGCGGGCTAGGGGAAGATTCGGATCGCTACGAGTTGCGATGACGAGGTGGAGCGAGTCAGGCATGTGATCTAGTAAAAACGAGACAATTCCATCTACCTGTGTAGACTCGATCAGGTGATAGTCGTCGAGAGTAAGGATGACCTTGGCAGCAATTTTCGCAATGTCATTGATTAAGGAAGTCAAAACGGCTTCACTGGCCGGCGGCTTTGGAGTATGCAACATGGCGAGGGCTTCTTTGCCGATCACCGCGCCAACTGCTTCGATACTGTTCAACGCTGTGATCAGGTGGGTCAGAAAGCGCTCACGGTCATTGTCACCCTCGTCCAAAGAAAGCCAGGCGATACCCATTGTACCGTGGCTGGCTTTTACCGCATCCTCCTGCAGATCATGCAGCATTTCACATACCAGCGTGGTTTTGCCGTAACCGGCCGGCGCTGAAATGAGAGTCATCTTGTGCACCAGGCCTTCGTGGAGCTGTTCTATCAGGCGAGGACGAGGTACCAATCCGGATCGATATGCAGGAATATAGAGCTTGGTGGCCAATATCGAGGTTGCCATAGCTGTCGGTGAAGTATACCACAGGAGGATGAGCCAACAACAGGCATCCGGATTCTCTTCACCCCAGCCGGCGGGAGAATCTTGTTACTCTATTTAGCCAAGATTGAAACGGATCAGAAGACTTCAATGCATTGGAGCGAAACCAGCGGCAAGCCCGTCGTATACAACTGACGCAACAGACCGTGCAATGCAGCCTGGTCGACCTCAGCGGTAAGAGTAGTTGTCTGCCCGCCGCTGGCTTCGATAGCGATCTCCAAACCCATATGCGCTGACCACTGCCGGTCGAGCCGGCCTTGTACCTCGATCCGATAGACAGCCAGACAATCTAAAGTGATTTTCCGTTTCATACCCAACAGTTTAATCCCTCTTCGACATCGGTTTCATACCAACCAGGCGCCGTCCCGAGAAGTGCTTTTTGCATGCCGTGGCGACAAACCGCATCTCTATTCGCTATTGGTACCGTTAGGTGTTTCGCAAATCCCATCTGGATGCAGACGGCATGCTTCAGATGAGCCGCAGCCCGACAGTATCTTCAGATTGAAGCCCAAACGGTATCGTCATTCAAATATGGGCCGGATACATTACCCGGTTTTTCTCACCTTATAATTTATCTATAGTTCGCTGCAGTGCAACATTATCGATATACTCTCCATGTGACATATAGATCTTTTCTGCATCAAAACCGGCTATCATCTCAAGGCTCTGCAGCAAGACCGCTTCATCCTCGTAGAATTGTCCCAGATGAATTTTTGGTTCTTTTCCCCTGACAAGGTCCCCCAATAACATCTCCCCGTTATCAAGAATAATCGTAACTGAATCTTCGGTATGACCCGGAGTGTGGACGACCTTGCCTTTGATCCCATATTCGCCTAGATCGAATTCTCTCTTGACCAGAATATCAGGTTCGACTCCCTCGTACTCCCACTCGGGTGAAACTGCGTTCATAAACTTGCCCTTGAAGTTTTGAGCGATAATCGGGGAGCATCTTCCAACACGAATATAGGAAGCGGCAGATTCATGGCAAAGAATCTTTGCGTCCGTAATTTCCTTCGCATAGGCAACTGTCCCTGAATGATCTGGGTGCGCGTGCGTAATTACAATGAGTTGTACTTCTTGAGGATCAATGTCTGCTGCTGTAAATGCTTCATCCAGTCTCCCGTCCTCGTCCGGCATCCCGGTATCTACAAGAATGTAGCCATCGTCTGTTTGGACAAAATAGATCTTCACATGACCCATATTTACAGGTAGAACCTTGTCTGATGGATTTGCGGTATTCTCTACAGTGATTTCGGATACGCAGCCTATTAGTCCTGCAGCCAAGATTACGATACAAAAAAGTTGTTTCATTTTTTTCCTCCAATGGTTTTTTTTCTGTCTAATGCAGTGAAAACATTCATGGCATTAAAATTCTTTTCCCAAACGAAATGCTGTTTCCAAGTACTTTTTTCTTTCCTCGTCAGTTACGGCTGATACGGTATAAAAACAGGTGTATTCGACGTTGTTGATCCCACTCGGATTGAAGAATCCGTTAGCAATTTTCTTATGGGCATCGAAATAACCGAAAGACTTGTAATATGCTTCTGGTCCACCGGCCGTGCTGAGGACCAGGGCTTTGCTATGCTTCAGAAGTCCCTCCATCCCTTTCTCCGATTGTCTGTATGCGAATCCATGCGAGAAAACCCGTTCGAGCCATCCCTTGAGAATCGCCGGTATGCTCCAACCCCACATCGGGTGGATGAATGCCAGCGCATCCGCCGATGCGACTTTTTGTTGATGATCCAACGCATCTTGGGCTACATGTCCTCCGTTAAACTGAGCAAGCTCTTCGAGCTTCACCCGGGGGTCAAAATCAATGGCGTATAGATCGACGATTTCATGCGTGTGGCCGCCAACTTCGAGCCCCCTCGTAAATTCCTCGAGAACGGCATGGTTAAACGACTTTGGATTAGGATGTGCGTAGACTACCAAGACCTTCATTTTTCTACTCCTTGTTTGTTTGATTTGGTGTAGCGAAATGCTCCCCACAGCGGGGCATTACCCGGTTAAATCCGGTATCAGAAAGAGTAAAAGCAATTATTGTGCCAAAAAAAATCGAGGAGTCAGAAGCAGGGATTCGCGAGCCCAGGATCGGGCAGTCGCCATTTGTGGCGGCTAAACTGTCATATGTGACGATCCAGTCAACGTCGGACACGGACCCAGAGTACGCAGCCGCGCCACCACTTCCTAGAACATCAGGTAAGATGTTGCCCGACTGTAAACGAAGTATCGATCTAACAGTGAGCCCATTCAAGAGCGGAGGTGTAAGATTGATTCGTTAACTCTTCGTATTAGATTCGAACTTGATCCCTATTCTTTTCGCCGCCCGTATTGGATACCATATTTTTTCATGCGGTGCCTCAAGGTGCTCGGGTTCATGCCGAGCAGTTCAGCCGCGCCGTCCGGGCCGTGAATCTTGCCTTTGGTCAATGCCAGGATCTTTTCAATGTGAACAGTAGCAACCTCATCCAGATTATTTACATTGCTGGATCGTGATTCGAGTCCGGGGCTTTCCCGGGCAGGTGTCGTGGATATGCAGTCAAAGCGCAAAGGACCACCTTGATTTAAAATCAATGCACGCTCCACAACATTGGCTAACTCCCTGACGTTGCCTGGCCAGTGGTAGGTCATAAGAGGTTCAATCGCGTTCGGCGCAAGGACCGGGATGTGAGGTAATTTCAGCTCTTTGGATTTTAAACTGACAAAGTGTTGAACCAGAGCCGGCATATCGATTTTTCTTTCTCTGAGCGGCGGTATTACAATGGGAAATACATTGAGTCGAAACCAGAGGTCGTTACGGAAAGTCCCAGCCTCTACCATCATTTCGAGATCTCTGTTTGTTGCGGCAATGATCCTTATATCTAGAGAGATCGTTTCGGTGCCCCCTACCCGTTCAATTTCTTTGTTTTGAAGCACTCGCAACAATTTTACCTGTGACGGGAGGGGCAGCTCTGCAATCTCATCGAGAAATATCGTCCCTTTGTTGGCGCGCTCAAAGCGCCCCCTCTTCCGAGAGACAGCGCCGGTAAACGCTCCCTTTTCGTGACCGAAAAGCTCGCTGTCAATGAGTGTTTCAGGGATAGCACCACAGTTGACACTGATGAAAGGACCTTTTCTGCGGGGTGAGGAAAAGTGAATGGCGTTTGCTACTAGATCTTTGCCTACACCTGTCTCCCCAAGCAATAAAACCGGGCTGTCCAAAGGTGCTACACGACTGATTTTTTCTGTGACGTTTTTCAACCCAAAGTTTTCCCCAATAATTTCCTCACCTGCCAGTCGCCGAAGTTCCTGGTGTAGATAGCGGTTGTCATCAGCCAGCATATCCCGCAGCTTTTCGACTTCTCGATGTTTTAGTGCGTTCGACATCACGATGGCAAATGGCTCTCTCAGCAATGAAAGCAAGTCCGCATTTTCTTGAGTGAACTTATTGTCGCTCTCAGTAACCAGCAACAGCCCACCGCCCCCCACTACCTGGTGCCGCATCTTCAGAGGTAAAACCAGAAGCGATGTTGCCTTGATTCCATGAAGCCGAAACATCTCGTGTATCCAACGGTGTCGATGGGGATCGTCCCGGAAGAGCCATGAAGTGTTAGTTTTCTGTTGATCGTAATCTTTTTCGAATTTTCTTACTCCGTCTCTTGCCTCGGAACTCAGGGGCGTGACCAAATCGCTGATTGTTGCTTTCCCCGGCGTTGCCATGGCAACGGTACGCATCGCATTCAGACCGTCCTCGTAAAGCTGAAGGAGCATCCTGTCAACCGGCATCTTCTGCCTCAAAAACCTCAGGCTCGAGAGCAACGCAGATTCGATGTCAATATTTCCACAAATTGCGAGAGTGGCTTGCCGAAAAAACTGGTTTTCATCCATACCATAATTCCCCATCAAATCACTCTATCCAGCGATTGTACCATATGTGGTGAGAATCACAACTTGGCAAACCGCATTCGGGAATTAAACGGGTCGATTTTCAAACATTGAGAACCCTTTTTGCGAAAATGGCATGTGAATTGCTTTATGATTCTATGTCTACATTCGCATTGGAATTCATCGTGGAGGAATTAAACGTGAGATGGATTGAGATTATTGAAATACGATCGCTGAGTAATACTAATGCACTGTTGGATCTGAATCTTCAAGCGTTGATGGCGGATCCTTCGGCTGAGAAGAAACTAAAAAAAATCGAGATATACCGTCACGGAGATTTGGCAACCGACTGGAGTATTCATCTACACTATGTTTCCGATTCAATTGACGTTGGTGAAAGTCCTTTCGGTGTTCGATTCGCTTCGCTGATGAAAGAGTTCGGTTTCGTGCATCACAGCATTTGGAAAGAAATGCGATGGTGCGGTCCGCCTACCGGAGAGTAAGCGAACAAAGGGACAAGTGTGAAAGGGAGATTATATCGAGTGCGAGAGAACGTCTCTCTGAAATGTTGTGAACATTTATATTAACTGTCAAATATGACCGCTGTATCACCACTATTGGCGATTGACTGAGCACGGACTGCTGATTCCTTTCCATTATAGATCCTGTTTTTTATCTGGTACGATATTTGCATTTTCTCATTGACATCGGATTATAGATGAATGAAGGGAAGCGAATCAGATGGGAAACTGGTGGTGTATTTAGATAATGGCAAAGATCAAGCAAACGGAAATACTAAAAGAAGCGGAAACAAGGAGCTTCTTGTCTAGAGAAGGCGGTAAGGTGAAATGAACAGCGATAGACGAAAAGTGGAGCAACAACAATGAGCATCATTAGTCCCGGCGTCAAAACTGCTCCGCTGAAAGCGAGGATCTTCCAAGAACTGGAACAGAAGACCCGTCTGGCGCTGCGGCGCTACGCTAGCGTACACAGGGGGGCCGGGCAGCATGCTCAAATATCGACTAGACTCTACGAGAGAGCAAGGAAAATTGTTCTCGACTATCTGGAGTTGGACGGGAACGACTACTGTGCGATATTCGGTACCAGAAGATCCCTATCCCGTCTGAACCGTTCGATCCGCTCGCCTGAGCCTGTATATCAGTTGTTCAGCAACGACCTGGGCTTGCCCTTGGGAATCGGAGTCATCGCAGCCAGGAAAAGTGCTCTACCCCGTGGTGTTCCGGATCAACGTGGTGGCGGCACCGTCAATCTGGTCTCGAGAAACTACGTGATCTGGAAAGAGGCTCCGGAGAAGTTCGAGGCGGGCACACCTAATATAATCGGAGCTATCATGTTGGCAGTTGCCCTGCAGTTGATAAAAAAGTACGGAGACATCGGGATTTTTCAGCAAAAGGATGCCTCCACCAGTGCATTTCAGCTCCTTTATGCAGACAATCTGAATGTTTATTCGAAACCCGAGCTCCTGGAACAACTCGGTCAGAGTGCTATCGGCCGGGGTGAGCCCGTCCCCACCTCGGAAGGACTTCTGCCGTTTGTGGATTTTGACAGCGCCGCCACTACACCGACCTTGCAGGCGATCTGGGATGTAGCTTGCCAAACCGTACGGCAGCCGAAGGCCATGCAAGGGGAAGTTGTGCCGTTAGTCGAAAGCATATGCTCCAAGTTCTTTCAGATCCCCTTAGACGAGTATGAGATATTGTTTGTTTCCAACTCTACCGAGGGAATCAATATTATTGCCGAGTCTTTACGACAGCGGGGACGTTCCAGGGAGAACATCCAGCCAACAGTCCTGACTACCGGATTGGAGCACAATTCAAACGATCTTTCGTGGCAGTATGTCCCAGGAATCTCTGTGCTGAGGCTTTCGGTGGATGATGAGGGTTTCATTCGTCAACAGCAGCTGGAGGAAATGCTGTTTGCCTACAACCAGGAAAGTCGATTCGGCAATCGGCGTATCCGTCTGGTGGCTGTCAGCGGCTGCTCCAACGTGGTAGGGGCGATGAACAATCTTCGAAATATGAGTGCGATCGTTCATCGTTACGGCGCTGTGCTTCTAGTCGATGCAGCTCAGCTGGCGGCTCATCGCCAAATCGCCATGATAGATGCGGGTATCGACATCTTGGTATGTTCCGGTCACAAGATGTACGCACCTTTCGGCGCTGGCCTGCTGATTGTTCGCAAGGGCTTGTTGAAACTTCCGGCTGATGAAATGGATGAGATACGGGCATCGGGTCGGGAGAACGCGGTGGGTATTGCAGCCTTGGGGAAAGCCATAAGCCTCCTGTCCCGTGTTGGTGTGGATACCATTCAACTATGGGAGAGAGAATTGACTCGTCGGGCAATTCAGGGTCTACAACGTATACCCGGTGTTCAGATTTACGGTGTATCGGAGGTCGATTCCGAAAGATTTGCCCACAGAGGCCCGGTACTGGCTTTTAGTTTGAAGCACGTGCCCCACAATCTAATCGCCAAGATGCTCGCCGAACTAGGCGGAATAGGTGTTCGAAGCGGCTGTTTTTGCGCGCACCTGTTCGTCAAGCAGCTGATGGGAATCAGTCCTTTTCGATCTTTCGCTGCGAACGTCGCCATGCTGCTCAGCCCGTCTCAAATCAAGGAGATGCTACCCGGGATCGTACGAGCCAGCTTCAGTTTCCTAAATACCGCAGAAGAAATCGATCATTTCCTTCGAACCCTGGAGCGGATCGCCTCAACGCCAACACCCCCTATCAACCGTCTGTTCGCCCGATTTTGTAACGGAACTCCCCGGTTGCCGGTTACGGCCGGGCAGCGGCGAACCGAGGCGTTGATCGACACAGTGGAGAGGAGAGTCTATGGCGGCGACTGAACTGAAAAACACAACGGATGGAACCCCGAGGCACGCCCGCGTGGCTATTCCACCTCCTTTGGTGTTTGCTACTGTGATTATCTTCGGTGTAGTTCTCGATCTCCTCGTACCCGTGGATCTGCTGCCAGCCCTGGCGCAACGGGTCGCAGGGCTACCGATCATCGGTTTTTCCGTTTTCCTTTCCGCTCTATCCTTTCGAAGTTTCGCAAAGAACAGGACGACCTCGAGTCATAGGGAGAAGACAACAGCGCTGATCATGGACGGACCGTTTGCCTACACCCGCAATCCCCTTTATCTTTCCGGCCTGCTGCTGGACCTCGGATTGGGAATACTGTTGGACGGCGTCTGGATTGTCGCCCTGATCGTACCGGCAGCGCTCATCGTGCACTACGGTGCGGTCTTGAGGGAAGAGGAATATTTGCTCTTCCGTTTCGGTAAGCTATACAATCGGTACAAAACATCGGTGAGGCGATGGATATGAGAAAATCACCAATACAAATAGCAAGGAGTATCACCATGTCGAACACAACATCACCAGCAACAGATGAGGTCAGCTTCGCGAGAATGTTGAACAGCCTTCTACGGATCTTTTTTTGGGACGCTCTCAGGATCAGCATAAGGAATCCAGGCCGGGCGTTGTTTTTCCTGAAGACGGTCAGTCAGCAGAGGAGAGCCGCAAGCGCCCGGTCTGCGTGGCGGCGGCAGGGCTTCCACGTCCCACCCATTGCGCTTTTCAGCGTCACCAACAGGTGCAACCTCCACTGCAAAGGGTGTTATTCCTGGGCACTTCACAAATCGAACGGTAGAGAGTTGAGCACTGGGGAGATAGATGGAGTATTTGCCGAGGCTAAAGAGTTGGGGATTTTGTTTTTTGTCCTTGCCGGGGGAGAACCCTTCGTGCGTTCGGATCTCATCAAAATCATGACTAGATATCCCGAGATCATATTCCTGGTGTTCACAAACGGCCTGCTCATCGATTCGGAGATGCTTGCCGAGGTTAAGCAGCAGAAAAACATTATTCCGGTGGTCAGCATGGAAGGCTACCAAGAAGATACCGATGGACGGCGGGGAGAAGGAGTCTACCAGCACCTGCAGAAGATCATAAACAGGCTCAAGAAAAACAACATCTTCTACAGCATATCCATAACCCTCACACGCAGCAATTTTACCACGGTGACCGACGATCAATTCATCAAGCGGGTCGTTGATTTGGGTTGCAAACTGCTGTTCCTGGTGGAGTATAGTCCGGTCCAGGAAGGGACGGAGGGTTGGGTGATCAGCGAACAGCAGAGAGCAACGCTCATGGAGCTGGTCAAATCCTACCGTTCCGAGTATAAAAGCCTGTTTATATCGATCCCCGGTGATGAGGAGGAGATCGGCGGCTGTCTGTCTGCGGGTCGAGGATTCGTGCATATCAGTGCCAGTGGCGATGTGGAGCCCTGCCCTTTCGCGCCGTACTCCGACAGCAACTTGCGGGACTCATCGCTTAAGGAGGCACTTCAGTCGAAGTTCCTGAGTACGATCCGCCGGAATCGCGCTCAACTGACCGAAACTGAAGGAGGGTGTGCTCTATGGGTGAAGCGGGAGTGGGTTCGCTCCGTGCTTCACCAGTGTGAATGACTGCAGGCGGCACTCGGCCCAAGAAACCTTCGAAGTGATAGGTGATAGATTATATGAGTAGGTCTCCTACGAACGACGTGGATTAGCTCACAATCGAGGCATACCACAATCCAGG
Organism: Spirochaetaceae bacterium; assembly: GCA_020353535.1. GTDB lineage: Bacteria > Spirochaetota > Spirochaetia > SZUA-6 > DRHE01 > JAFGQJ01. Next base: position 4,169,074 of record CP070696.1, read on the forward strand.
AGGAGACAAAAATGAATGAATCAAGTGTTTTCTTCGTGAGGATGGACGTCCACAAGGACAGCATCAATTTTGCTGTACTGAAAGAAACATCACCTTCGCCCGTCCTTCAAGTCCGCAGACCGAATACTCGTATAGCCGGGGATGAGATTTTGGGCAAGCTTGCCGGGCGGGGGACGGTATTTGCTCGCTATCAAGCCGGGCCATGTGGATACGGGCTTGCCCGCTACATCGAGAGCAAGGGGACCCAGTGTCAGGTGTTTGCTCCGAGTAAGATCCCACGGAAACCAGGAGAGAGGAGAAAGACCGACCGGAGGGACTCTCTGAAGCTTGCCCAGCTGCTGAGATATGGGCCAAGCACTTCTCACCGATGGTCTACGCAGGCGTCTGGGTTGCCTTGAGTATCTACAGGTGGAGTTGAAGAAATTGGACAGGCAAATCAATGAGATCGCCGCCCAGGAACGCTACAGAGATGAGATCTCGTCCCTGAGATGCCTCAACGGCGCGGGCACCCTCACAGCTCTGGCTGTGCGCTGTGAGGTGGGGGATTTCGGGCGCTTTCCTACCGCCCGGTCTTTCATGGGATTTATGGGGTTGGTACCGAGCGAGCACTCAAGCGGCAACACCATCAGACGTGGATCCATTACCAAGACAGGCAACAGCTCCTTGCGGAGGCTTTTGGTCGAGAGCAGCTGGAAGTTCGTGAGTCGAGAGAAGAACAGTGCAGCGCTTCACAAAAAGCGGGAGGGCCTGGATCACCGACTTGTACAACATGGAAAAAAAGCGAGCAGAAGATTGCATAATCGCTATCATCGGCTGTGCAAACACAGTCTCGCCGTATCCCTGTTCAATAGCTTGATAGGGTATCCAACTCCTTTCCCGTCTCCAGACCAACACCCTACTCTTCCAAAGGGGCATTCCAAGCAACCACGACGAACGCACTCCAGTCATGAAAGAAATCAATTGCTCGACGCCTCCCACAGCAGAGGTCTTCGGCAAGAGGACCTCCCTCAAGGGATTGACCTATTGCTCGGAAATAGAGAGGATCGGAATGGTTACATACAGTGATATCCGATGTACCATTTCGGGTGAGTATGAATAATGTCTTTTTCGGCGATCCGTTCGACTAGAGAGTTTATGTCAGGAAGATCGCTTCGGCCGCTTCACCCGCTCAGGAGAGAACGGGTCTTTTGCGGCAGTGCATTATCAGGGAGGCTCCCGAAATGAACGATATCCCCCTTAGCCCCATAGACTATGTATTCACCGGCGCAGGATCAATTCCAATCACATTCGCGTTCTTTTACCCCCACCCTCTCGATCAGACACTCCTGTGGAAAGGCCTGTCTGAGACTATTCAGTTTTTCCCGTTGGTTGAAAGTCGCCTGGCGAAAACCGGAGAAAAGGATTACTCGTTCCGCGTCTCCGAAGGCGATTTGGCGATTGAGACTCGTGTATCGGATCAATCTTTCGCGGAATCCAGGGCCATAGGACGGTACGTCTCTCCTGTCGATTCCTCGGAAGGCCATCTCCTTTCGCGAGCCTCCCTGACCACGACACCGGACGGCTCCGTGTTCGCGATAAGCATCTCCCACGCACTTGTGGATGGATTCAGCTACTTCCACTTCCTGTCCAGCTGGGCACGAGCATGCCGGGGCGAACGGATTCTGCCGCCAGTGCTGGGTCGGGAGGGAGTTCCCTCGGACCTCGGAAACCTCGGAAAGCCCGTCACATCAAGGACCTTGCTCGAGCACTGCGGGCTTTTCCTCGCGGACCGGCGTAATCCCCAACCCGGCGGCACGGACCGTGAGGAAAGAATCTTTCTTTCGAAAGACCGGCTTCGAGAAATGCTGGAGGAGGCGAAGCATGACCAGCCTGATGCGCTATTCTCTGAAAACGATGTGGTCACGGCGTGGCTTTGGAAGAAGTTTCTTCCCCATTGGGTTCAAGGGTCAGACGATCTCGACGTGTACGTGACCTGTCCTGTGGACAGCAGGCGGATTTACAAGATTTTGTCGAGGCACTATTTCGGCTGCGGGCTGTGTTTCGCATCCGTTTCGACCCGGTTGGGTCATCTTCAGCAAGCCTCCTTGGGTGAACTCGCGCTCCGCGTCAACGGCGCGGTCCACAAGGTGAACAACGATTTCGCATCAAGGTCAATGCGAACGCTGGCACAATTCCGCGGCCAGCAAGGCCTCGCTGCGATGGAGCATATCCATGCCAAGCATCCCGCGCACGGCTTGATCGTGACCAACCTGACGCGAATGCCCATACAGGACCTTGATTTCGGCGCCGGCGCCCCTGCGGATATCTTGTTCCATTCGGACGTTTCGGGGAGCGCTGCGCTACTGCCGGGAGAGAACGGGATCGGGATTGCAGTTCTGCATCCGCCCATTCTGGTCTGATGCCGGGACAATACACGATCCCAAGGTTTTTCAATCATCAGCCATGCCGAACAAATCAAGGACATAACTACATGGAGTTTTTATAGTTTGAGTTGGGCAGGCAGGCCCTGAATGTGATGACCGTGGAGGCGATCGCGGAGATTCTTCCGATCAACTTCGCCTACTAAGAACGCATCCGGCGGCGATCGGCCGATGATCGCTGCAGTTCTGAAGTCTTGTGGTGCCTAAAAATGGGCGATCCGAAATCCCTAATCCGGTACGGTGAGCCCGAGACATCGGTATAGCCCCAGAACATTCAGGGTGATATAGTGTCGTACCATCTCTTCAGCCGGTATGGGCATATCATTTTGAATCCACCACACCGCCATACCGGAATAGGAGGAAGCGGTATAATTGACGACAATTTCCAACGGAACTAGTGGTTTCTGCTTTGATTGAGAGACCAGGTACTCGATTCGCCTTCTGATAATTTCGGTATTGTATTTCTGTATTCTTTCGATAAAAGCGGGAACTCCGTTTTTTCCTAGCATGGCTTTGTAAAAATTGCTGTTTTCCGCCATATGCTTCAAAGCGGCAATCATTGCCCGGGGCGGTCCACTTTCCAACACTTCTTTTCCGTTTTCATGGGGTTTCTCTGCAAGTTGTGTCAGCTCGTCGAAAACCTCGTCCATTCCCCTTTCGAGAAGGTCCAGCTTGTCCTCGTAATGGTTGTAGAACGTCGCCCTGTTGATCATGGCTTTTTCGGCAATATCTTTCACCGTGAGCGCCTCGAATCCCTTCTCAACGATCAGCGAGATGAGACTATCCAGAAGCATCTTCCTCGTTCTTCGTATTCTTAGATCGATATTGCCTGTTTTCTTCGACATATCCGGTACTCCTGTCGTCTATCGATACAAACCCGAGAGATCTGTAATTTGTCCATACAAGTGTATCACATTATACTAAATTAGTAAACACTGTGTTGTATAATACAACACAATGAGGTTTAAATTAGGAGGTGTTGAGATGAGTATGGGATCAAAGCTGTTTAAGGCCATAGCCGGTAGGGCACCGAGGGTCAGGGGATTCACCCAGAGGTTCTATTTCGGACACCCCTTCTTGGACACCTGGTTCGCCTGGTTTCCTCTCAATCAGATTCAGTACAACGGCGCGGCCGTAGGGGAAATTTACAATACCGCAGCGAGAATCGACGAGAGGAAGAGTTTGAGCTGGATCACAGAATGGACTGCTGAGGGTGACAGGGTAAAGGAGTATGCCGAAAAACTTCTATCAAAAGACCACAGAATCAGCGCGGGGAACACGTTCCTGAGGGCATTCACCTATTTTCGAACAGCTCACCTGGCGACCGATCCGGATACCACGGGACAAGAGATGAGGGATACCTACGAAAAGCTGTCGTACTGCTTTGACCGGTTCAGGGAATGTTCGAACCGATCTATCGAAAAAGTATCGGTACCCCTGAAGGGGAACGGGAAACCGGGAACTACCATGCACGGATACTTCCTCAAACCAACACCTGACGGAGGGTCCCCGGCTCCCACAGTTCTCTGGCTGAGTGGCGCGGAATCCATCGCCGAAGACGTTTACTGGTGGTGCGGAGCAGAAGCGGTTGATCGCTGCTACAATGTGTTCGCCGTGGATATGCCGGGTGATACTGCAACCAGGATCTACGACGGGGATACGATCCTTGCAGGCGCGGGGGACGATGCCCTGTTGTCTCAGATGGACTATATACTGGAAAGACCCGAAGTGGACCCGGACAACGTTTTCGTTTATGGAATCAGCATGGGTGGTTACAAGGCCGGAAGGCTTGCGCAGCAGGATAAGCGCATGCGGGGGACCATTGCCAATGCCCCAATGCTGGACGCTTCGAAAGTTCTCGAAGCGGTGAGGAACGTCTACAGGGCGCCGGCGGATGCCCATGGATGGGCCAGGCGGATGTGCTGGCAGTATGGAGTCGAGGATAGATCGGATCTCAAAAAAGCCCTGGAAGTTCTTGTGGATAGAGTCTGGGGGAGTTTCACCGTAGAACCGGAGAAAATCAACCGACCCTTTCTGACCCTGGCGGGCGAAAACGAGCTGGGTGGAGAGGGGATCCGGCAGGCCCTGGAGTTCCACGATCGAGTCGGTAGTGAAGTGAAAGAGAAGAGAATCGTAACAGTATCGGAGGGAGGCGAAGCTCACTGTCAGTTGAACAATTTCCCCCTTGCGCGGCAGATCGTCTTTGATTGGATCGAGGATATCAGGAAAGCAGGAAGGGGTTAGAGCACATTCTGGCCACCCATCCGGGTTGCCTAACACCCGGAGTATCAGACAGATGGTTTTGCATTCTCCCTCCCCGATTTTATTGACAACTTTACCCGGGCGTGTTTTTTGCCGAGATAAGCAAGCGCGTCCGGGATTTCTCTCAGGTTTCGGGAGTGATCAATATCCGGTATGATTCTCCCGATACGAGCATCTCCTGCAGGTCAAGCACAAGCTGCTCGTCCGGCTTCATAACGGGCAGCGGCTACAATCTCTGGTTGTCAACCGACGCCCCTGATCTGGACATCTTCGTCTACCTGGAAGAAGTGGACCGAAAGGGTCACTCGACCTACATAAGCGAGGGAAACCTCCTGGCGTCGCACCGGACGCAAAGCCCCGCCCCCTACGACAAACTCGGCCTGCCCCATCACAGTCACCGCGAAAGCGACCTCGAACCGATCCGGGCGGGAGAACCCTTCGAAATGGTCTTCGATCTTTTGCCGACCTCGTACCTGTTTCGGGCGGGAAATCGCATTCGCATCGCCATAGCTTTTGCCGACAGCGACAACTTCGACACCCCTGTTCTGGATCCCCCGCCGACGGTCAAGTTGATGCGAAGTCTCCGTCAACCTACTTATGTGGAATTGCCCGTGAACAAGAATCTGTAGGTGGGATTGCGATTCCTATTGGTATCTTCTTCGTACTGTGGTTACTGCCCAGCACGTTTAAACCCTTATTGTATATCACTCCGGTGATTCTGACAGTTGGTCCCGTTGAAGTGGACAGTTTTCAGGGAGTATCAACAGCACTCATCCTCGGAGAATTCCCATTTTCTTGGATACCGGTGATCTCAGCAGTGATCTTCACCGCCATATTTATCACCTTAGCCATCTGGCGCTTCAACCGCCAGGAGTTTCAATTATCAAGAAGAAGTATTGAAATCTGAAAAGGAATGACCTGTGAACAAAGAAAAAGAATTTAGAATGGAACTTACGTTTGAAAGATCTTTTCTTCCAACCAGATCTTCCAATATCAAAATTGTTGCCTATCTGGCTGGTGAAATTGACGAGGATCTTTTTCGGAACGCAGTTTGTAAGCTGGCAAAAAAACACCCATATCTTCGATCTAAAGTTGTCATGCGTAATGACGGAACAGCGTATCTTACTACCGTGGGTGGAAAAGAATCTGAACCCATCATTGTTTTTGGATCTTCCAATGAGGATGTCCTGCAAGTAATTCATCAACAAGATAAAAAACCAGCCAACTGGGAAACCGACCCCACGAGTCGATTTATCCTAATCAAGGGCATTGATGGATCCGATGTAATTGTTACCTACATTCAACATGTGGTGGCCGATGGGCGCTCGGTGGCCTTTGTCTTGAAACATCTTTTGGAATTCATCGCCAATCCTACTAAAGAAATTGATGAGCTTATCCCTATCTCATTCGTAGAAAATGCACCCGCAGATGTTGAAATTCCAGAAATTCAGAAATCCTATACCGAAAAAATCAATGCTGGCTGGGCTGCGCAGAAAGTAACCTTCAGTGTTGAAGATTTTATCGAAGTGGCTCAGCAGAAATATGCATCGGGTCCGGATTTCTATGTGGATCATGCCTTAACACAAGATGAAACCCTCACACTCAGAACTAAATCCAGGGCGGCGGGTGTGTCTGTCAATGCAGCAATATTAGCGGCAATTCCAATTGCGAAAAACAAAGAAGAGACTGATTCCCTGCCCAATAACTTGGGCTTTGCTGTAGATGTGAGGAACCGGTTGAACAAAGATGCCAGTGAAGCCTGCAATTTACTTGCTTCTGGGGCAATGGTCACTCCGGAGTATGAAGAGAGTATGACATTATGGGAGCTAGCGAAGGATATTCACACGAAAACCTTGCAAACCGTTTCATCCAACCAAAGCCTTTTTGGCACCAGACTGATAGCTCAATCTATGGACCCAACCTTCAATGATGCCATGTATATGTTTCAACAAGGCGGTTGGGAGGGGACACAGTTGATCAAACAGATGGGTGGACAGGCCACACCAGTTGGCGCTGTCCTAACCAATTTAGGCGGCATGCAGTTGCCAAATGAATACCAAGGAACCCATCCCGTCAAATTGGTCGATGCGGTTTTCTATCCACCCATTGGCGTTGAAAAAGTAATTGAGTTGGGCGCCAGCAGCTTGCTGGGTAAACTCCATATCGTTACTGTTTCGCCGCAAAATGCCAGCAATAGGGAAGTAAAAGAAAAAATCATACCGAGAATCATAGAGATTTTGAGAACCAATCTATAGGGGTGTGAAATGAAAGCAATCATACAAACAGGATACGGAAAGCCAAACAAAGTAATAGAACCAAGAGAATTAGATAGGCCTGCTCTACAAGATCTTGAAGTTAAGATCAAAATTCAGGCTGCGTCAATCACCTTTGGCGATCTGGCTGCCGTCAAAGGAAAGCCTTTCATCGCCCGCCTTTCACTTGGGCTGCGGTAGCCGAAGATCAAAACCCCGGGTAAAGATGTGGCAGGGATTGTCGAAGCGGTTGGCGTTGATGTGAAAGAGAGTGATAGGCATACTTATAATCCGAGGTGGGCCATCTAGACCCCGAATGTAGCAGCCGTCGAGACGATCTGAGCAACTCTCGCTCATCCTCGGTACGGTAGAGTTAATTGCCTGACAGGATTACCCTTCGGCTACTACTCCGAGCAATTAGAAGAAAAAACACAGCTGTTTGGAGTCCCAGCGGAAGCTGCAGGGACATGCTCATCCCCTGGAGCAGGCAGTGAGACAGATAAGAGATTACACGAAGTTTGGATCCAACCCTGGGGGCGACCGACCGATATTAACCAGCTGCAGCAAGATCTTGGAGAACTCTTGCGGATGGGTGATTACGGCAATCGACTGCACTGGTAAGTGGCAGTACTTGAGGCGGACAGTTCTAAGCAAGCGATGCAAAATCGGTCCGTGCCTCATCCAATACCGTGACCGCCACATAACGCCTCCCTTCCGCCACATCGTGTGGCTTC
>CP070696.1:4176841-4199481 GCA_020353535.1 Spirochaetaceae bacterium
TCCTGCTTTTGATGCGGCGGTGATTGAAGATCCAGATCACGCTTAAACCGTAGTTCACGGAGAGCCCGACTATGAAGGCAATAGAGGCGGAGATTAGATAGTAGAGGCCGACGATCTCGGTGAGCAGGGCCAAGGTGGCGAAATCGGCCCAGAATCCCAGAGGTGCGACGGCAGCCGAGCGCACCAGCTCGATCTCCGTCCTATCAGTCCTGGCAATCAGCAGCTTCCGCAGAAGCGGTACTTTTCCACTGGTCATGGATAAAACTTTAAAAAGCCTACTCCTCCCGAACGGGATTTCGCAGGATCCCTATTCCTTCGATATCGACTTCGACCACATCCCCCGCTCGGATCGCTCCCACACCGCTCGGGGTTCCGGTGCAGATGATATCTCCCGCCTCTAGGGTGAAATTTCGGGAAACGAAGGAGAGGATCTCCGGTATGGAAAAAATCATATAGCGGGTGTTGGAGCTTTGAACCACGCTGCCGTTCAGTCGACATTCTATCGTGAGGTTCTGCGGATCCCCGATATCTTTGTGAGAAACCACACAAGGACCGATGGGACCGAAGGTATCAAAGGACTTGCCGCGGAACCAACCGGCGCGGTCGGAACTCTGGATGTTGCGCTGGCTCACATCATTGAAGCAGGTGAATCCAGAGATGTGCTGCCAGGCCTGCCCGGGCTCCACATCCTTGCAGCGATCCCCAATAAAAAAGGCCAACTCCGCCTCGTAGTCCACGCGGAAATCCTCGAAACCGTAGCTCCTGGCAATAGCGGGGATTACGATGGGCTGTTCCGGTCCGATCAGGGTATTGGGTGTCTTGGGAAAAAGGATCGGCTCCATGGGAATATCCTTGGTGAATCCCTGGACATTAACCTTCTCGCTTTCGGCGATGTGGTCCCGATAGTTCAAGCCCAGCGCGATGATCTTGCTCGGCGCCACTGTGTAGCTCCGGCCGCTGTCGGTTCCGGACGAATAGATCGGCAAATCAATCATAGCACGAGTTCCTCCAGCTCATCCCGCCACAACTGTTCGAGATAGTAGCGAATGATATCCTCCCCCTTGAGGTTCTCCGTGGCAATCCGGAACACCCGGTAGACGATCATTTTCGACGTTGGCAGGGGAGGTGCCAGGGGAAAGCCGTTTATATCAACCAGCTGATTTATGGACAGGGAGTGTTCAATCTCCCGGCTGTCCCCCTCGGGGTACATGATCTGGCGGGTCGTTAGATGCATAATGGATGCTACCCGGAATTCCATTCCGGTTCAAGTTTCGCCTGATCCCGCTTCAGGATCCGCTGGCTGAGTGCGGTCGCCACCCAAAGCCGCCTTACAGGCTGCAACGCCCTTTAGCCGCTTGTAGCCAGGAGCCACCCGGGGTATCATCGCTGTAGAAAGAATAAACCATGAACTGGAAGACACTTCGCGATCTGCCCAAGGCGGAACTGCACCGCCACCTGGACGGCAGCATTCGGCTGCAGACCGTGGCCGATATCGTGGCTCGCTACGACCTCGATCTGGGGGTTTCGAACAAGGAAGAGCTGATCCGCAAGGCCAGGATCAGCGAGCCGATGAAGGATCTGCAAGCCGTGATCGACTCTTTTGCTACGATTCGGCAGGTGTTGTGCAGCTACGAGACGATCGAGCGTATCGCCTTTGAGAATGTTGAGGACGCGTACCGGGACGGGATTCACCTGCTCGAGCTCCGTTTTGCTCCCCCCTTCATCTCCCTGGGTAAAGAGCTGGGCAATGACGAAATAATCGAGGCGGTCCTGGATGGCGTCACTAGAGGGATGAACCGATACCCTATTCAGGTGGGTTTGATCGGCATCCTTGTTCGAACCGTGGATCTGGAGATCAACCGCCGGGCAACAGCCGATCTGATCCGCTACGCAGGCGGCAGCCATAGAAATGCCGACCGGATATGTGGTTTCGACCTTGCCGATGCTGAGGACCGCAGCGATCCGCAGGATTTCCTTCCCATGGTCCAAGAAGCACGCCAGGCTGGTTTGGGCATCACCATTCACAGCGGTGAGAATACCACGGCTGCCGCTGTGCAGCAGACTCTCGATCTGTTCAATCCGGCAAGAATCGGCCACGGGATTCGTTCATGGGGCGATGATGAGCTCTTGGAGCGTATCCGGAAGCAAAGCGTGATGCTCGAGGTGTGTCCCACTTCAAATTGGCTTACCAGTTCGGTAGCGTCGTTGGAGGAGCATCCCCTTCCTCACTTATATCGAGCGGGAATTCCGGTATCGATTAACTCGGATGATCCGAATCTGTTTGGAATCGATCTGGTGAACGAGTACGAGATCTGTAGAGAGCTGTATGGATTCAATGAGGAGGACTTCCTGCGAATCAACAGACAAACCGTGGAACACTCCTTCCTTCCGCGGGAGATCCGCACGGACGTATTATCGAAACATTTTCCCTCCCGCCGTTAGTTGATTCCCCCCCACTTCCGATATTACGATTAGGACATCACGGTCGTAGACCGTGATCTTACGATTAGGACATCACGGTCGTAGACCGTGATCCAATTGACAAGGTATGAAATATAGCGGAAACCTGATCTACATTTTTCTCTCTACTATGCTGCTGTTCTTTGTCTCGGCCTGCGCAACCGCACCATCCTCGGCACGGGCCCCCCATCAGCGCCCCTCGATTAACCCCGCAGCCAGAGGAACGGAAGAGCTACGCGGCAAGCTGGCCGAAGGCGGCAAATATGTTTTGGGGAAAAAGGAGCTGGTCATACGAGGAAAACGCTTCAACATGGACTGCACGGGAACGGTGCTGGCTATCTACTACTACGCCGGCATCGATCTGGCCCGGGATTTCAACAAATACACGGGCAATGGTGTGATGCGTCTGTACAAAAGCCTGGATGCGGAGGAACTGCTGTACGAAACTCGGTTTCCCGTTACCGGGGACATCATCTTCTGGGATAACACCTACGACCGTAATCAGGACCGACAATGGAACGATCCGTTAACCCACGTGGGCATGGTCATGAACACTTCAGAGGATGGAAGCATCGAATACGTTCACCTCAATTACCGGAGAGGAATCATTATCGAGAACATGAATCTCCATCAACCGGAAGTCCACCAACAGATGGAGAAGGGTCAGATGCGCATCATCAACTCACCGATGCGCATGAAGCAAGCAGGCAAGGCCCATCCGGATAACTGGCTGTCCGGACAATTGTTCAAGATCTTCGGCATGGGATACCTGTTCTAGTATCGCTGATGGGGCCCTATTCCTCCTCCAGCAATTCCCGAACCTTTTGAATAAGTACAAGAGGAGAAAAAGGCTTCTCCAACAGGTGAATCTGTTCGTTCCGCTCGGCTTTCGAGAACAGGCTTCCGTCGGCATACCCGGAGATGTACAGCACCTTCAACTTCGGTCGTGTTTTCACCAAACGGTCGGCAAGTTGTTTACCGTTCATGCCACCTGGCATGATCATATCTGTGATCATCAACTGAATCGAGTCGGAGTGCTCCGCAGCAATTTCCAACGCTTGCGTTCCGCGGGAAGAAACCAGGACCGTGTACCCGTATTCCCGTAGTACCTGCTCAGCCAGCTGGCGCACCATGTCTTCATCTTCGACCAAGAGTATCGTTTCGGAGCCGTGCAGCTTCTCCCCGGGTTTCCTCACAGGGGTCAGAGATTCCCTTGGGCCCTCTTCTCGAGGCAGGTAAATTGTAAAGGTCGTGCCCTCTCCCGGCGAGCTGTCCACGAGGATCATTCCATTGCTCTGCCGTACGATCCCATAGACCGTAGCTAATCCCAATCCCGTACCCTTTCCCGTTTCCTTGGTTGTGAAAAACGGCTCAAACAGCCGACGCCGGGTCTCCTCATCCATGCCGCTGCCCGTATCGCGGACAGCCAGGACAGCATACTCGCCTGCAGCCATGGTCAGCTCTGGCCAGGATTTTTTCCTGCCAACCACGATATTGGAACTCTTCAGGGTCAAGGTCCCTCCATCGGACATGGCATCCCGAGCGTTGACCGCCAGATTGAGGATGATCTGTTCGATTTGACCGGGATCCGCACGTACTGTATGCAAATCCTCCTGCAGTTCTACGACCAGCTCGATATGTTCCCCGATCAGCCGCTGCAGCATCTCCTGCATCCTACCGATTATTTCATTCAGATTGATGATCCGAGGCTGCAGGACCTGCTTCCGGCTAAAGGCCAAGAGCTGACGGGTCAGCCGCGCCGCCTGTTCTGAAGCTTTCTTGATCCCCATGAGATCGTTATACGACGGATCTTCGCTTGTACTACGGCGCAACAGCAATTCCGTGAATCCCTTGATTGCGGTAAGCAGATTGTTAAAATCATGGGCAATTCCCCCCGCCAGCTTACCCACAGCCTCCATCTTCTGGGCCTGTAGCAGCTGCTCCTGTGCGACCTGCAACTCGTCCAGACTATCCTTGAGGTCCTCCAGCAATCTTGTCTTCCGCCAGGCCGTGGCCATCTGATTGGCAAAGGCGGTTACTGCGGGAATATCATCGGGACCTAGATCTTCGGATTGAACCGACAGCATCCCCACGACCCGGTCCTCGGGCACCATCGGAGCCGAAATGGCCTTGGAAATCCCCAGCAGGTCGATTAACTTGTCGACAGACTCCGGCTGCAGCTTCGGAAAACTGCGGTGAAACGACTCCCTGGCAGTGCTGTACACCGTTTGCCTGGATTTTACAATTGTCTCCAGCACACCGCCCTCCGGCACCGGCAGGGAGAAGTTCTCCCACGCAATACCCATGACGCTTCTAAGCTTCTCCAGAATCGGAGGATCATAACTGGTGTACTGAAGCTTGAGGGACTGATCTTCTTCATTGAGGAGGAATACGACCGAATTGAATCCGAACTGTTTGAATCGATCCCCTGCGGTTGTGAATATGGCCTCGGGTGACTGCGCCTGTTCCATAGCCGCACTGGCGCTGTTCAAGGCCTGCAGCAGCCGTTCGGTCCGCTTGCGGGCGCTGATATCGGTGATAATGCCTAGGAGCGCGGGCTGATTTCCATAGTTGATGAGCTTGGTGGTGATGATCACATCCAGGCGTTGATTGGTTTTGGTAAGCAGGCGGTATTCGTAAGGCGGAACCTCTTGCCCCGCCAGATGCCTGCTGAAGGCCGCCTGCACCCGCTTGATGTCATCCGGATCGATCAGGCTGAGGAAGTCGAAGTCCCTGTGATAGTACTCCTCCCTAGTGTACCCCATCACTTCCTCGCACTTGCGGTTGGCATAGACCACCCGACCTTGCCTGTTTATAAAAATCATATTCGGGGACTGCTCGGCAAGGTTTCGGAATTTTTCCTCCGATTCCCTCAGGCTCCTCTCGGTATGACGGCGTTCGGATAGTTCCTGGGCTACGGTTTCATAGAGTCTTGCGTTCTGCACAGCCATGGCCACCTGTTCTGCGATCGTGGCCAGCAGCAGTTGCTCCTCCTCACCGTAGGAACGAGGTTGATAGGTCTGGATGCAGATTACGCCGATCGCCCTGTCTCCTACCAGCATCGGTACCCCCAGCCAGGCAGCAGGCATCTTCATCGTCCCGTATAGCTCCGGCTTGGGAACATTCTCGGGGATATGATCGAAATCGGAAATCAGCAGTGGCTTTCTACTTTGAATGACCCACGAAGTGAGCCCCGTTCCCAACCGCTGTCGATCCGGCGGTTCTCGTTCTCCCTCGTCGACCTGGAGGCGGAACTCCAGTTCGTTCGTGTCCTCATCGTACAGGGCAACGAAGAAGGCATCAGAGCGAAACAACGGGGTCACCTCCTGATAGACCGTCTCCATCAGGACATCAATTTCCAGTGTTCGACTCACTGCGGCAGCTATACTGTTAACGACCCGCAGGCGGGCTTCCCGCTCCCGTAACGGGTTGAGCAGCTGTCGTGTGATAACCCCGAATCCAATCAAAGAAACCCCGATGGTGTTGGTTATCGACAGAATGGGAAAGGGGAGATTTAGGATTCCTCCGGTGAGAAGACCCAAAAGAATGATGAACACGCTGAGGGCAAAAAAACGTTCTCCAATCCGGCGGCGGTTGCTCCAGAAGAGTACCAAAGACCAGACGAGAAACAGGATAGGCAAAGGAGCGATCATCAGACCCAGCCGGCTCAGTTGAAGTGAGGAGGAACCGTTGGCTAGCAAGTAAGGATTAAAGACGATGCGGTGCCGGAAGAGAAATACGGAAAAGGCGGTAGTAATCCCCAGCCCGATCAGGCAGGCGATATCAGGTGCACGGCTGGGTCGACCGACATAACGAGCGGCAAAGGCGAGAAGCGTAATGGTCATCAGATTGATACCCAGAGTCGCTAGTTCCGCCAGGAGCAGATGCGAGCCGATTCCCAGCCAAAGCGATAGGCGCAGCAGCAGTGAGGAAATCGCCCAGAAAGCCTCCATGGCGGCAAACAGGGAGAAGGACTGGTTGAGCGCGCGCCTGACTCCCGTTCCCAGCACGGTTAGAATCAGAGCAATGGCAACAACCGCGGAGGAGCAGAGAGCAATGATATCGATCCAGAACAGCGTAGTCATGGATAGTTCTATTTTCGGAACATTCTGTTATGCTGACAGCCACAAATCTTCGATTATTATCTTCCAGCGAGCTATACTTTGAATATGAGCAAAGTTACTAAATACATCCCCATCACTATCTTCATGTTCTTTCTGCTTTCCTGTATGGCTTTTCCCTCAGGTCGGGCGGAAGAACCCGGCGGTAAACAGGAAACCCGAGTATTCTGGGTCCTCGATGCAACCATGAGCAGGGAAAGCGCGGAGATGTTCCTGGATCGCTACCTTCTTCCCACCTCGCTGGCGACGATGCTGTGGACGGAGTTTACTCGACAGGATCAGGAAGTCCGGTTCGACACCCTGGTAGGATACCGCGTCCTCCGCAAGCAAAGCGTCCTGGCCGACCCGATTGGAGCCTATACCGTATACGGCTACGATTTAATAATCGACGTGTCGCGGTCAGCTAAGGCTGCGGGATCTCAGGCTCTGCAGCGTTCCCCCGCCTCCTACACAGTCCAGTTCTCCTATCCCCCATCAACGGCGGTAGAATCAAGGGTCATGCCCCAACCCCTCGAACAGGCTCTGCTGGCCGGGATCAGGAAAGACGGCCGGTCCTCGGGACTGGCACGGGTGGAGAGCATTGACTATCTGGGTTCTGGAAAGTTCAAGGCTACGGTACTGGTCGGTGAATAGAGATTCAAGGAGAGGGAAAGGTCAATTCAGACAACGGGAAGATAGTTTCGAGCCGGACATCGCCCCTAAGGTCCCGGATACTGAGGGAAATCGCAGGCTCTCCACTCCAGCGAATGCGGATATCCCCGAAGTTCTCCCTCAGATAAGTTCCGTCAATGCGGTAGAGATTTTCTCCGGTCTGACCACTGGGATGGCGTAGATTCAACGCACTAGAGGTCATTTCGTAGAGCGGATAACTGTGCTCCCGTTGCAGGACCGAAATCTCGGCGAAGTGGCGATCTCCACTGATGAAAATCACCCCCTCGATCCGGTTTTTCTTAAGCAGATCCAACAATCTCCGTTTCTCAAAAGGAAAGTTAGCCCAAGACTCCCAGCCGCTGAACTCCGGTATCAGCTGAATACTCGAAACGATGATGCGAATCTGAGCCGGCAGATCGAGTTGGGCTTCCAGCCACTGCCACTGTCGATCGCCGAGTAGCGTCGCCGCCGGATCAGGATTCGACACGTACGGCCCGAGGGCGTCGGTGGGCCGGGGATTCCCCCGCACCAGGGGATCCCGGAAGGTGCGGGTATCGAGCAGAAGAACCTGAACGCGCCGTTGCTCAGGACCGAACTGGTAGGCCGCGTAAATCCCCTCCCGTTGCCACCGGGGAGAATCAGCAGGTTCCTGCCAAAAATCGAGAAACAGACGCTTGGATTCCTCTTTCTTGGGGTATTCGGATCCGGCATCGTTGGCTCCGTAATCGTGATCGTCCCAAACAGCCACCACGGGGCAGCTTCTCAGAAGATGGCGAAACGAGGAGCTTCCGGCCAATCGCTCGTATTTTCGCCGCATGACCGACATGTTGACCGTATCTGCATAGATGTTGTCTCCGAGAAAGATGAACAGGTCTGGATCCATCCCGGCGATAGTCGTAAAAATTGGCTGCGATTTGGACTGAAGAATGCAGGATCCGAACATGATCCGGTGGATGGGCTCCGCATAATCGCTATCGGCGAAAGCGGTTGCATGCACGGCAACGAAAATAAGAATCCATGGAATCAGGCCAGCGGATCGGTGGCTGGCAGGCAAATTGTGTACGGTCTTCACCTCAAGTTATCCGTGCCAAATGGTCGAGCTGATGAACGACAAGCGAGAGCCGGCCGCTGCGCGCCGCTTCGATTCGGCTGACAAACCAATCGTTCAGCCGCTTCTGCTGAACCACTCGATACCCGTCATCCCTGCTGCGTATGGGCGGGGCGGTCAGCTGTGTCCACGCTTCCCGGGCGATCATGGAGAGAATAGCGGTGAGGAAGAGGATTTCTTTTGCCGTGTATGAACCGCTTGACGGAGACACGTTCCAATCACTCGAGCCCGTTCCCAGAATAGTGAAGCCTTCCTCGAGTAAAGCCCGAAACAGCCGTCGGCCGCTCAAGGCTCCGCCGGTTCGCCGTCCTCCGTATCGCCTTCGCTCCATCGACCGATCATAGTTCCGTAGAAGCCGTCGCTCAAATCCCGCATCTCCATATTCCGGCAAGAGAACCGTCTGGCCGTCGTAGTTCAGGGTCGAGTAGAACACTCCCTCCGCCCGCAGCAACGAACGTATAGTCGCCGCGGCGGATTTCAAGGGCATGAGGTCCATAAAGGCGTGAGCGGTAATACAGTCAAAGGTGCCGAGCTTTTCGGTGGTTTTGGCATCCAATAGATCGCCCTGCAGCAGATCTACCTGCAGCTCGGTCCCCCCTTTCTCTGCGTGGATCCGTTTATTCCGGGTATCTGCCCGCTTTCCACTAACACTGAATCCCTTGCCGCGGAGGACCTGCTCGATCCGCTTCAATCCCGCAGCCAGACTCTCCTCCTCCTGATCCAGCCCGACCAGGCGCACCTGCCCTCGTACATCCAGCTCCATGATCCGTCGAAGCATTGCTCCCGTTCCTGTGCCCAGATCCAGGATTCGAGGATTAACCTTTTGCCGTAGTAGATCTTTAAATTGCGCATAGAGAGGTGCGTTCAGACTGGCCGAATCGATGGCGAATTTAGCCTCCAGATAGGCGGGAAAATCAAAACCTGGCTCGGGGAGATGTGGTGTATCCGGTTGTCTGCGTCTTTCCACTTCCGCTGAATCCTTCTACGTGATTTCCATCAGAGCGTGCAGAAAAGCCTCCCCGGTCTGGCTCCAGGTCGTCAACCTCGTTGCCAGGCGGCGGGAAAGTGCGGCGGAGCTCTCTCTGAACTCAGAGTCGGAGATCAGCCTGCGCAGGCAATGCTGGAAACTCTGAAGGTCTCCATCGGCGATAAGCACTCCCTGACCCCCGGTGACCTCCGGGATGGCCCCGGAGGCAAAGGCGATAAATGGCAGGCCCGCACGAATGGCTTCGGCCAGGGAGATTCCGAATCCCTCATAGCGGGATGGAAAGACAAACAGATCCGCCTCGAGATACTGCCGACGCAGTGCTGGTCCGGCAAGAACTCCGGTATAGACGATGCGATCCTCCAGCCCGAATCGCCGTGCAAGACGATCGACCTTTATCTTGTAGTGTGAGTCGACCGCCGCTCCTACAACCCGCAGCTCCCAGTCTAAGTCGGAAAGCTGAGCAAGCATACGGATAAGAAGATCATGCCCTTTTCTGGGGATGATGTTTCCCGTGATAAGCAGTCGCAGCGGCCTTCCAGCGGAGGGCTGACCGCTGCCCCATTCCTCCGCAACCGCCTCCGTAGATGCTTCCCAAAGAGCATCGCTCCCCGGGGGACAAACGTAGACTGCAACCTGTCTTTCCAGCAGGCTGCGAACGGTGCGTTCGGTGGTGCGGCTGTTTACGATCACCCCATCACATCGCCGCAGCAGGCTTCGCTCCATCGCACAGACCAGGACCTTGAGAAGCGGACCGATTCGCTCCTGGGCCTTGAGGTGGTGAAGGAGCACGACCAGCGGAGGTCCGCCACGGCTGCGCCTGGAAACGAGAAGAAACACCGAAGGGTGGGTAAGCTCATCGATGATGATGCAATCATAGCCGCGTCCAGACTCGGGACCACGGAACAACCGCCGCAACGGAGCGTAGAATGCATGGAATGGACAGAGAAGATAGGGCAGTATGGGGAGCTGGAGAGTGTCGACCTCAACCCCCCGATCCCTCAGGTACTCGACCACCTTTCTGTCGTACAGATAGCCTCCGGAAATCTGTTCGAGAGATCCGTAGATGACAAGCAGCAGCCTCATCTGTCACGTTTGGAGGTAAGCCGCCCAGGCCGTCTCCGATTCCCAGATTTTAACCTGAAATTCCTGGATCGATCTCAGAGAAAAACTCCGTCGGTTCAATGCGTCCACAAGAGCCGTGCAAACGAAATGCGCCAGGTTCTCCACGCTCACCTGGCGATCCTTGAAGAACTCCAAATCGTTCAGGCGCTTCCCCTGGATATCATCGATCAGGCGCTGGAGCTCCTCCTCCAAGACCGCAATGTCTACAGAAAAGCCGTTCTCATCGAGCACGTTCGTAGAGCATATCCACTCTACGAGGTATTCATGTTCGTGAGGCAGGGTTTCTTCGGCAAAATCCCCTATGAGAAAATGGCTCGCTCTGAATTTGTTCTTGATTCCGACTTGATACATAACGCTCTCCTCTACGGTTCCAGTACGACCTGAACAGTCCGGTCTGGATGATTATCCAACAGCTCATACGCCTCCTGAGCCCGATCCAGGGCAAAGCGGTGGCTGATATAACGGGAAGGCCGAATCGTTTCAAGCAGTTCCACGACCTGAGCCAGGCGTCGCTGCTTATCCCATCTACCAGTCAGGGCCGGATCGATCCGCGACACCTGACTGCTGCGCAGGCGCAGCCTTTTTCTATGAAAGGCGCTGCCCAAATCGAGGGTCACCGGCCGCCTGCCGTACCAGGAAGCCTCCACAACCGTTCCCTCGAAAGCAAGGCTGTCGATAGCCAACTGCAGCCCGTCTGCGGAAGCGCTGACATTGATGGCCACATCCACCCCGCGTCCCTCGGTCTGCTCGAGAATCTTCTGCTGCAGCCCCGCACCTGGCTGAAGAGCCACGCAGCCGACTTGTTCTGAGGCCTGGCGACGAATAGCATGAGGCTCTACGGTAATCACTTTTCCGAGGCCAGCTCGTATCAGAATCTCCGCGGTCAACAATCCCACCACTCCCTGCCCGATCAGCAGAACGATCTCGCCGAAACGGGGGTTGGCATCATGCACGATACCCAGAGCTGTTTCCATATTCGCGAGGAACACCGCATCGTTGTGGTCCAGGTCGGGGGGCAGCTCGACAATCTCCCGCGGATCGGCAAAAAACAGATCCTGATGGGGATAGAAGGCGAACACCTTTCGCCCGGTTTTGGTTTCTCCAGTGTTGATGTATCCGTACTTCAACGGATATTCGAGGGTGCCGGCCAGACTCTTCAGAGAAGTATCGGCTTCCAGTTGGCGGGGTAGATGACCCCTAAAGGCGAGCATCTCGGTGCCGTGACTTATCCCGATCAGCCGCGAGCGGACCAGAATCTGATCCCCCACCGCCTCTATCATTTCCTCCCGGATCTCAACGCTCTTTGCAGCGCTGAAGTACAGGGCTCTGGCCTTAAGGCTCATCGAAAATCAACTCCCAGACGCGGTCCGTTCCAAGGCGCCATGATTTGCTACGCCGAGGCCGTAGGGCTTTGGCAATTGAGGAGATCCCAAGCTCTCCGATCGCCTCCACACCCCGACCGATAATGACAGGAGCGGTCACTACAACCATCCTGTGTACCAATCCTGCTCGCAGGAAGGAGGTGACCACAGCAGCACCTCCTTCGACAAATATGGTCTTGAAGCCCTTTTCGTCGAGACTGTCTACGACTTTTACGACGGAGACGCGGTCCTGCTCATCGGCTTCGACCTGGCAAACTTCGATCCCGGCCCGCTCCAATTCAACCCGCCGCTCCGCCCGGAGGGTGCCAGCTGCCCTTACATCGGCGGTTGCACCTCCTATTGTGCCCGCAACCACATTACCGGCTGCCGCGGTGGCGGAAATACTGCGCAAAGTATAGATGATCGTCCTGTAGGTCTTACAAGTGCGCACGATTGTCGAGTCCAAAGGAAGGCGCAGGTTGGAATCCAAAATCACACGGACGGGGGAAGTCGCAGGACGTTTGAGGCGGCAGCTCAGCTCCGGGTCATCCCTCAGAACGGTTCCGATACCGACCAGGATTACCTCATGATCCCGTCTCAGCCGATGCGCAAGGGTCAGGGTGCGAGCACAGGAGATCCAACGGGAATCCCCGGTCGAGGTTGCGATACGCCCGTCGATGCTCTGGGCGTAACTCACCGTGATCCGGGGTGTCGGTTTCATAAAAATTCACTATACACAAGCTGCTCACCGCCTGACAAGATTGCGAAGGACATCACGGTGGGTACGCCCAACCGCGAAGACCGTGAGCTTACGAAAAAAGCTTTTGACCCCAACCAGTCAATGACCGTATTATAGTAATATTAGAGCATAGTTAAATTGCCATGTAGATAATGAACAGGAGAATCCAATGGCAGCCCGCGGAAACAGCGCAGCAGCGGCTGATTATGAATTGATACATGAAGCCGGGGAGGCCTTCCTCGAGTCGGTGGAAAACAGAGCAAAAAACTCCAAGGCAGGAGAAATCGAGCTAATCAGCAAGGCGAAGCTCCCGACGCGTTTCGGGATTTTCACCATCTACGGTTTTCTCGATCATCGAGACGGCAAAGAGCATACCGCGATGGTTCACGGGGAGGTCGGCGGAGCCGAAGCCTGTCCCGTACGTATCCACTCGGAATGTCACACAGGAGACATCTGGTTTTCGATGCGCTGCGATTGTCGGGAGCAGCTCGAAGCGAGCCTAAAATACGTGAATTCCCAGGAACGGGGGGTGATCATCTACCTCCGCCAGGAAGGCCGCGGCATCGGGCTGCTCAACAAGCTGAAGGCATACGATCTCCAGGATCGGGGTCTGGATACGGTGGAGGCCAACAATCATCTGGGTTTTCCCACCGACGCCCGCAGTTACGAAGCAGCGGCAAATATCATCCGGCTTCTCGGGATCGACTCGGTAGCCCTCATCACCAACAATCCTGAAAAAATCGAAGGTCTGAAGAAAAATCAGATCACGGTGACGGAGCGTATTCCCGTGATCATCCCTTCGAACCTGCACAACAAACGTTACTTGCGAACCAAGAAGGAGAGACTGGGTCATCTCCTGGATGCCTGAGTCCTGAGGATGCGGGACCAGGTCGACGGGGTTCGGCGCTACTACAATCGAAACACCTCCTGGATGCTTCTCTTCGGTCAAGGCCGTGGGGAGGCGGTGATCCATCGCCCCGTTTGGATGGCTGAAAAAAGCTCCCGCAGAGAAGCCCTACACACGATCGAGCGCCTGATCGCCGATACGCTGGTCATCGAGGATCCGACAGGCCGAAGCGACAAGCAGATCCTGGATCTCGGCTGCGGGGTAGGCGGCTCCGCTCTCTGGTTGGCGGAACACTACGGCGCCCGCGTGACTGGTATCACGGTGAGCCCCGTACAAGTGCAAACCGCACAACAACTAGCAGTGCGCTGCGGCTTGAGCGACCGCTGTCGTTTTCAGGTTGCCGATTTCAACCAGCTACCTGAGATAAAGGGGATCACCGGCGCCTACGCCATTGAGTCCTTCAGCCACGGCGATGAACCGCGGGCCTTTTTTTCCCAAGTCAACAGAATGCTGCCAATTGGAGGTCGCCTGGTTGTTTGTGACGATTTCCTGAGTTCCGATCAAAGTGCACCCACGGTCCAAAGAGAAATTTGGTTATCCCGCTTTCGGGAGGGCTGGCATCTGCGAACACTACTTCGGGCGGACCAGGTGCTTCGTATTGCCGCGGAACTTGGCTTTCAGCTAATCGACAGTAAAAACCTGACCCCATATCTTAAACAAACTCCTCTGTTGTTCTCCCTGCTACAGCGTCTGATGGGATCGACACTGCGGAGGACGGCTTGGGGATCGAGTATGTACGGCAGCAGCGCCCTGCAGATCTGTCAGAAAAACGGTTGGACCGAGTATCTGTTTCTTGCCCTGGAAAAACGGTAGACTGTATTAATAACAGGAAAACTCAAGGGTGAATCACGCCGAAGTCCAATCCCTCGATCGGCGCTTCAGTCGAGGATGGACGGTTCTCAGCCTGATCGATCTTCTCCTCCTGACCGCCGGTTTTTTGCTGGTCCGGCACCTTCGGGATCCTCGCTACGGTGGAATTTGGATTCTCAAGGTGGGAACCGTAATGGTCTACCAGCAGCTGTTTCTGCTGCGAAATCGGAAACGGATATTGAGCGGTGCAAATCTCGACAAGATCTGGGGAGTAGCCAATATTCTCTCCCTTTCCAGGGGTGTGCTGATCGCACTCCTGGCGGGCTTCCTTTTTACTCAGCGACCTTCGGGAATTGTCGGCTGGCTACCCGCCCTGCTCTATACCACCCTTGCTACCCTCGACTTCTTCGACGGCTATTGGGCTCGAAGGACCAACACACAGACCACCATGGGCGAACTTCTTGACCAGGAATACGATGCGCTGGGAATCCTGATCGCCGTAATTCTGGTCATCCAGTGGGATCAGCTTCCGGTGGCCTTTCTCTACGTCGGATTGGCGAAGTACGTGTTTGCTTGGGGGATCAGCTGGCGTAAAAGTCGGGGACAAGCCGTGTACCCCCTTCCTTCCAGCTACATGCGCCGTCGACTGGCTGGCTTTCAAATGGGGATTCTGGCTGTGTTTCTCTGGCCTATTGCCCGACCGCCTGGTACGCTTCTGGCCGAGCTAATCATCGGCGTGCCTCTTCTGCTAGGCTTCATCCGTGACTGGCTGCTGGTCAGCGGCGCCCTCGATCCCGAAGATGAGGGGTACCGAAAGATCAAAGGCATCTTCTACCGGGTCGGCCGTATCTGGCTTCCCGTCATCCTGCGCGGGGCTTTTGCAGCCGCCATGGTCATTATTGCAGCGACGGCATTCCGTCCGGATTCCTTTCCCGCAGCTTGGATAACAGCGTATCTTCCACAATCCGGACTCCTGACCGTAATCTACGCTGTTGCGCGGCTCCTGCTACTGCTGGTGCTGGTTGCCGGGCGATTCACCTCCACCTCGGCACTGCTGCTTCTTCTTCTGGAGGGTCTACGCATCTTCCTCAGCAGGCTGGATCCCTTGGGAGCTGCAATCGTGACCGCAACCTTGCTACTGTACCTCTTTGGGCCGGGCCGTTACCGCTTGGGTGTTCGTCCCCCGGCACGTCCGACATCAGATCCCGTGAGTTCGTAGCGGTGTGAAGAAGCTCAAGTACCTGCTCTGGATCCCCATACCGCTCCTGCTCTTCTGGGCGCTAAAGGACGTGCAATTTCAAGAATTGTTCAACATCCTCGTCAGATTGACGCCCCTCCAGGTTGCCGCATTGCTGGTTGTGAACTTTTTGTTCGTTCTTGTTCTGACGTTGCGCTGGGCGGTCATTCTACGAGGATTGGGCGCACCAGTGGGAATAATTCGGCTGCTTTCCTACCGGCTAGCCGGCTATGCGGTAAGCTACCTGACTCCCGGTCCGCAGTTCGGTGGAGAGCCCCTGCAGCTGTACCTGGCAAAGAAGAAAAGCTCTCTCAGTTACGAGTTGGGATCCGCCTCAATTCTCCTGGACAAGACTTTCGAGCTGTTGGGGAACTTTGCCTTTTTGGGACTGGCATTCCTGGCCACTCTTCCCCTTGGTCTACTGTCCACAAGCGGATTGAAACTCGCCCTTCCACTTCCTTCCCTGCTCATCGCATTACCCGCAGCCTACCTGACCGCGACGTTTTTCGGCATCCGTCCCCTCTCATGGTGCGTGGGGCGCCTGCCCGCCGGACTCCTCTCTCGACCGCGGATTGGGAAGGCGGATGCGCTGATCCGCTCCAGCGAGACGAGGATCGTGGCTTACTGCCGTCGACGGAGCCGTACCCTGCTTCAGATCCTGTTGTTCTTCCTTCTGGTATGGGCCATCAGTCTGGCGGAGATGCGGATGGTTCTCCACTTTCTCGGTGTTTCAGTGAATCTTAGACAGACCCTACTCATCCTGGCCGGGGGCAAATTCGCCTTCCTCCTGCCGTTTCCCGGGGCGCTGGGTGCCCTTGAGCTGACCTATGTGGCGGTCTTCGATTTACTGAACTACGGGGCAGAGGCGGGCATTAGTCTGGTCTTGTACATGCGGGCCAGAGATCTGATTTTCGCGGCGGCCGGTCTGATCATAGCCGGCAGCGGCTGGAAACGGGGAACACCGGTCAGTTCGTAGCCTGCTCGCTCTTGACCGCGGCGGACCGCCGCCCGGCGGATCGCCGCCCGGTGGCCGGATCCGTGGAGCTGAAACTCTCCAATAACATGGGCAGAAAGGTCTCCAGCCCCGGATGGGGCGGCTTCTGTGTGGGGATCAGCCCCTTCGTATAACCCCGATCCAAAAAGGATTCTAGAAAATCGGGATTGCGGCTGATAAGATGAAACGGCACAGACCAGGGCTTGTTTTTTCCGGTGATGCCACTATAGGGCTGATGGTCTCCGAGCACGATGATCAAAGCCTCTCCATCGACGAAGTTGCTCAGATACTCCCGGATAAGCTTCATCTCATAGGCCATAGAAGCGACATACCCTTCCGCTCCGGCTGTTTGATTTCCCGGCTTAATGGGCAGCACCGTAACCGAATCTTCTCGGTGATAGATGCTGCCGTCCCCGATCTGCGACCAATCCTCGAAATATTTCGGGATCAGGTTGAAGGGGTAGTGGCTTGAGATCATTACATACTGAATGAACAGGGGCTGACCGGCTCGCTCCACCTCATTTCGGTGGATGAAATCGACCACGAATTGGTCGGTCATCGGAGCCCACTTCAGATTCGGTCCTCTGTAACCGAAATCCTTGTAGTAGTACTTCTCGGTGAAGCGGTAGAACTCCCCTTCCGGCCAGGCGTAGGTGGTTGCGGGCATGGCAACCACCGTACGGTAGCCGATCTCATTGAAGAATTGAGCCATGGGTTTCACATCCGACTCGTGCAGCAGCTGGTAAGCCGCTTCGTTGTCGATGCGCACCCCCGTGGCTAGGCTAGAATCCGCCAGCCAGGAGTTGCCGCCGAAAGCGGGAGAGTCCACAAAGGTGGATGCTATCCTGTATCCGGCCCGGGTGAGACGATCCTCGAACTCCCGGAGCTCCGGCAGGATCATATCGAAGTGCACGGGTTCGGAGTACAGGGTATAACCGTAGGATTCGACGATGAACAGATACACATCCTCGCCCTCTAATCCCTCCAGCGGCCGCATCACCCGGCTGGACTCCTGCACCTGTTTGCTGAAAGCCTCCTGCTGCTCCTGGACGAATCGATCTTTCTGGGCGATTTTGACCGCTTCCTCGGTGATACGGGGCAAAGCCGTATTCGCGGTGAAGCGGAAGGGGCTCAGTAGATCGAGCACCAACAGCACAGCCAGCAAAAGCAGAAAACCATGCCGAACATTCCGGTGCTGGAATCCCCGGCGAAGCAAGCGGAATCCTGTGAATAAACCAAATCCAAGTCCACCGAGGACGCCCGCCAGAGCGATCAGCCCGGTATAGAACAGCCAGCCTGGCATCGTATCCCGCAGCAGGGCGTAGAGATCGGGAACGTATGTGATATCGGTGAACAACTCGAAGGGACGGTCGAAGAATACGGGGATCAGCGCATCGGCGGCTTGAAAGCTAAGAACGGTCATGGCGAACATGGCCAAAACGGCGGCGACGGCTGTGAAGCCCGGAAGGTCAGCCCAGGTAAACAGACAAACCACCAAAGCGAGCAGCGCCACATCGAAGGATGGTGAGAGGATCCGCGCAAAACCGCCCCCGTCTTCAATCAGCCCGGGCAGACGAAAGAGGAGACTTGACATGACTAACACAACAGGAACCGTCCAGAAGAATCGACGGGCTGTGGAGCTTGTACGGTTCACAGATCAAGGGTAGTCATATTCATGTTGGGATTCAAGAAAAATCATTCCTGCTGACGGGCTCGTGCGGTTCATCCTCACGGCTCGTACTTCTCTTCCTGAGCGTGTTGGTATACAATCGTCGCCAACGGAAAGAGAGAAATCGTGAAACGAGTCGTTATCTATACGGAAACCCTGGAGACCGGAGCGATAATCCCTGCTCTTGCGGACTATGAGATCCTGCGGGCTGCGAGCACGAGGGAAGTGGCCAGGACCATCGTGGAACGCAGCGGAGTAATCGCCCTGATCATCGAAAAAAAACAGATTGATGAACCCTTTCTTCGTCTCCTATCCTCGATCAAGAAGAGCTTTCCGATTCTCCGGATCTGTCTGATCGGCGATCCTGCAGCAGGAAAGGAATCAGCAGGCTCACTTCCTCCAGACTGTCGCTTCGTGCCCGCGGGAGACCGCATCCAAGAGGAAGTGAAAGCATTTATCAGCGAAATCGATGTTACGGATAGACGGGACCATCCCCGTTTCGACTGGCCCCTGCAGGGCAGCCTGTCGCTGGATGACCGGCACTGGCAGACCTTCAATATCTGGGCGCTGAGCGCGGAGGGCGCTTTTCTGGAAAACCGAGGTTCCGCACCACAACAGGGCAGCATAGGAATGTTGCGCATCAGCTTTCAGAACTGCAGATTGGTTACCCGTTGCGAGATTATGGATCGGCGTCCGCCCTCCACCAGACTGCCGGCGGGTTTTGCGGTACGATTTACCATGGTAAGCGAGGACTCGATGCGACGGATCGACAGGATCATCCAGGACGCCCTGATTCAAACCCTGCTGGAGCCGGATAGTGAGCCTGAGATCCCCACACTGGACGACCAGGACCTGTCCATCCCTGGATTCGAATCTTTCTAATTGTACTGAGGTGATCCGCTGGTGGCCGGACGGTGGTGTCCGCACGCCGGCTCCCAGACACCGGCTCCCTACTTCATGCTCAGGTTAAACACCCCGTCCCAGGAGGCTGGGGGCGGTTTCTTCTGGAATCCCTGACAGCGCTTGATGAACACCTCCGAGGGTCCGTCGCCGGGTCGAGCATTTTGAGCCTTCCGGAACTCGGCAATGGCCGCATCCCACTGGCGGGTTTCGAACAACTCCAATCCCTTGTGGAAGAGCTCTACCGCCTCCACCGTGTTGGTATCGGTGGATGATTTTTCATCGATCAACTCGTACAGCCGGACCGGTTCCTTGATATTGACCACCCGTACCCGGTCCATCTTCCGCACCGTGAAATCCTTGCCTCCCGTGTTGTAGGTTTCTTCGCTGATTATAGTCCAGGTGCCGTACTGCTTATTTACGCCTTCCAGGCGGGATGCCAGGTTCACCGAGTTGCCCATAATGGTGTAGTCCATCTTCTGCTGGGTTCCCATGTTGCCCACGACCATCTCCCCCGTATTGATGCCGATCCGCGTGAACACCTCGCTCGGGCTCAGTCTGTTGTTAACGAAGTGCTCGTTCAGGTGCTGTTCGATCTTCTTCATGCGCACCGCCGCCCGGCAGGCTCGGGCCGGGTGATCATCGAAGGGTACCGGAGCACCGAAAAAGGCGATGATCGCATCCCCCTCGTACTTGTCGATCGTACCCTTCAGGTCGAGGATGATGTTGCTCATCTCGGTCAGGTAGGCATTGAGCAGTTTGACCAGATCGGTTGGATCAAGATCCTCTGAGATGCTTGAAAATCCTTGAACATCTGTGAACATGGCGGTTAGATACTTCTTCTCTCCACCCAGTTCCAGCTTATCCGGATCGGCGATCAGCTCGTTGATGACGTCCGTGGACAGGTAGTGGGAGAAGGCGTTGCGGATGAAACTCTTCTCTTTCTCCAGAAGGAGGAACTTTGTCAGGATCACGGCAAACAGCGTGAAGAACACGCTCAATGCGGGAGTTAGCAGATACAGATACCACCCGGTTAACAGGAAAAAGCCAGTGCCGGAGACGATGAGCACGATCAAAAAACCGATCCCGACGAGGATCGATAACAGCGGGTTGAGCTTTCGGATCACGAAGGTGATGACCAGCGCAAGCAGGGCACCCAGGGCAGCCCCATACCACCAGGGAAGCTCATCGAGAAAGCGTCCCTGGAGGATCGTGTTGACCAATGAGGCGTGAGTCCCCACGTTCATGTACTCCTCTTCGAAGGGATTGACCCCGATATCGGTGGTGGAGGTACCAGTCCAGCCGATGATGCAAAAAGCTCCCGGAATCGCTTCCTGCAGAGTTTTGCGCACCTTGGCCAGCTCGTTGGTAAGATCTCGGGTCGAAGAAAATACAGTAGGTACCTGTTGGCCAATCTCCCGATAGGCTACTTTGTCCTCTTCAGATATCTCTTCACTCGCCAAGAGCGCCGCCACCTGATCCAGGATCTGTTGTTCCACAGGACCGCTGAGATACTCCCCTACAGCCTGGAAGAAGGTTTCCCGCACCTCTCGATAGTCACTCATCAGTACAGGATCACCGCCGTGGAGAACCTCCTGCAGAAGGCTGTCGGCGTAGCCATGAGCATCGAGCAACTCAAAGTCCCCTTCGAAGTAGGATAGGTATCCGGCCTGGTCCATGACCTTGAGGTTGTGCATCAGATCCTCTTCCAGTCGCTTGTGCAGGACGAGGGTATAGTAGCCCAGGTGACGAAAGCTCTCCATGTACCCCGATCTCGGCCAGTTGATGAGAAACTTGTAATTCTCGGTCATCGGAATGACGATATCCTTGCGAAGATTTTCCCCAACCTGCGCGCCTCGCAACACGATCCGTTGATTGCGTAATTCCACCGTGGGGTTTCCAAGCCAATCGAGCAGAGGAGAGAAGGCGAGCTGAGCAAAGTAGTGCCCGTCGTACTCCATGACCAGATCGATCCGCCGCCGCACCCCATCGCTGTCTACAATAACGTTTGGAAATCCCGCTCCGTCCGCTCCCCGAAGAATCGGCAGGATCGCCGGACGGATGTCCAGCGCCACAAGAGAAGGATGGGGGACAAAGTTCGCCGCGGGTTGTATCTGCTGGCGGGTGATATTTCCCAGCACGTAGTTTCTGTGCGTTTCCGATATTGCATCCTCCACTTCCGGAAGCATGTTGACCGTGAAGTAGGCCTTGCCGAACAAGCGAGCTGCCTGACCGAAGTAGGTATCGTTATCCCGGGAGATCTCCCGTACCTTATCCAGGAGAACATCACGGGCCATATCGGTCAGTCCGGTCAAATCCTGCACATAATCCTCGGCATCCCGGAGGGATATCATGCCGGTTTGCAGGGCGAGAAATAAATCCCGGATATTCTGGCTGATAACGGCGAACTCCTGATCAAAGATCTCGGGGATCTTATCGTTTAGGAAGGACACATTCACACCCCTGGGACTTTGCTCGGTGTACTCGATATCGAATACGCTGTAGGCTGCCTGAAACTCCTTCAGTAGTATTAGCCCATCTGCCATGATATCCCGGCTCCACGGGAATTGCCCCACCTGAGCGATGGCCGTATCGTCGATGTCGATGAACAGAAGCGATTCCTCCTGTGGTATGGCCGGTTTTACGTGCAGTAGCAAGTCGTACACGCTGCGTTCCGCACCTGCGTAAAAATCAAGCTGATTCAGCGCAGCAAACGCACCGGTAACCAGCAGGGGGATCAGAATGACGAGCCAGATTCGATTCATGGTTGGAGGGCTCCTTTCACCGCCGGGGTGCCGTCTCAGCCACCCCATTTTTCCGATGGACCGCTCGGGGGCAAGTATACTATAATTGCTTACTAAGTGAAACGATACAGAGTTGCAGGAGGAGGGAGCATTCGATGTTGAAAAAGTTGACTTTGCTGCTATCAGTTATTCTGCTGGCAGTTGCGGGAGAGTCTTTCGCGCAATCAAATGAACTTCTCGATACTCTGTTCGAAGAGCAGACCACTACGTTGGCTCAAGCCGCCTACCTGGTCCTGACCGCGTCCGGCCGCATTTCAGATGACTCCACCCCCGAGCAAGCCGCGGCAACCCTGGCCGGGCAGGGATGGAACGTTCCGGAACGGGCCGCGGAGGAGCCCCTGACACTTGGGGAGTACTCCTTTCTGCTCATGCAGGCTTTCGAGATGAACGGGGGGTTGATGTATCGCATCTTCCCCGGTCCCCGCTACGCCGGGCGTGAGCTGGTCTATCTGAAACTCATCAAGGGCAACATCAGTCCCTACCGAACTTTCAGTGGTGAGGAAGCGATCGGTATCCTCAGCCGCCTCCTGGAGTGGAAGGAGCAGCAATCGTGAAAGTAAAAATTTTCATCTTCAGCCTGATCCTGGCTACCACCCTCATTACCGGTCTGTCCGCAATCGACTGGGGCGGCACGGTTGACAACTCGAGCTCAGTTACCTACGCAGCTGGTGATCAGTGGCTGCAGGAAGACAAGCTGGGGCTCTGGTTTTCCACGTCGATCGGGTCATCCCTGGAATTTACAGCGCAGGGAAGCTACACGTTTTCCTAC
>CP070696.1:4199581-4228299 GCA_020353535.1 Spirochaetaceae bacterium
GCTTATCATCGGAACCACCGAGTGGTTGGGCGAAGCCTTCCCGGAAACCGCCACCGATAGTGCTCTTAAAGCCCACAAGCACGTGTGGATCTCCGGATTCAGCTACGTGGACGGACCGGCCTTTGCCGACTACGAGCCGCGATTGAAAGCCTCGAAGTGGGCGGATGTGGTCGGTCAGCCGGAGAACTCCTACAACATCCAGTACTTTGATGTTCTGGTTGTCACCGCTCTGGCCATCGAGGCTGCCGGATCCACTAAGGCCAGCGAATGGGCCCCCAAGGTCCGCGAAGTCGCCATGGGACCGGGCAAGAAGGTCAACACCTATAAAGAGGGATTGGCCGCTATCCGAGCGGGACAGGACATTGATTACTCCGGGCTTACCGGGGAGTTCGACTATGGTCCAACCGGTACGGTATCCGGCCTCTACGGTATCTTCGAGTGGAGAGGCGGGGGGCTGGTGCAGGTTTCTACCGTCGACGGCAAGGCCGTGTTGGACCTCGACAAGTACTAGATCTGTTTAAAAAAAGACACTAAGAAAACGGCAGTCTCGATCGGGGCTGCCGTTTCTTTATACAGCCGGACACCCATTCTAAGAGATTTTTCTCGCTGCTCGTTGCGGGGCAAAGCTGAAAACCTCAATGCCTGAAGGCGTATCCCCGGCTGGTTATAAGAAACAAGCCTATAACAACCAGAAAGCAGATATTGAAGAAGACAATCAACAGCATTACGCTCTGCAATCCGTAGTACTCCTGTACCCATCCAACCAGCTTAACTGCAAAAGATCCCACTCCGAAGATAAGAGTGTATTTAACACCATAAATTATCGACCGCCAGCGAGCGGGAGTAAGATAGGCCACCAGGCTGTTTTCAATAGGCAAAGCACCCAAAGCGAAGAGCATGAATATCCCCACCGCAGGCATCAACCAGGCATTGGCGATCCATATCGTTGCTGCAACAAAAGGCAAGGCCAGGGCATAAAAGCTGAAATATAGCCATTTCAGACTGTACCTATCAGCGATGCGACCCCCAATACCTTGGCCGATGGCTCCTACAACATAAATCACGGTAGCAACGAGATTGGCCACCAGCGTGTTGAATGCTGGAGCATCTCGCACATCAACAAGCCGGTCGATCACCCAGCGCCTAAAAACCTCGGTCATGTCACCAAGCCTATACTCAAGAAACGCAGGTAGAATCACGGTATAGCTGCGGTACATCAATCCTGAAAAAATCAATCCAATTCCAAAGATTACCAACAGCCGATTCGCGGCTCCCCGCGCTATTGGTTCGACTACTTTTTGATCTTCTCCCCGTTGTACACCGAAATGCATAAACACGCCGACTATTCCAAGTGCCAAACCCAAGGATCCCAGGAGGATGAGCCCTTTCTGCCAACCAATGACGAAATTCAATAAACCAACCGTGAAGGGAACGATCGCCATGCCTATGTTCCCCCACATCCCGTTGATCCCCATGGCTCGACCTCGTTCACGAATACTCTGAGAGAGTAGTGAAACCGCAGAGGGATGATAGGCTGCGCTGCCTATTCCCACCAAGGCGAAAGAAATTACGATAGAACCCGGGTTGGGAAATGTACCGGCCAATATCAAACCGAATCCCGATATCACCAA
Source organism: Spirochaetaceae bacterium (assembly GCA_020353535.1). Taxonomy (GTDB): domain Bacteria; phylum Spirochaetota; class Spirochaetia; order SZUA-6; family DRHE01; genus JAFGQJ01. The sequence goes on from CP070696.1 coordinate 4,201,213, forward strand.
TCCGCTGCACAGAGCCCATTTGTGCCCGATGCGATCACACAGCGCACCCCACGGCGCCGCCAGAATGCCGTAGAGGAGATAACTCCAAAAACTCATGCTCACCACACGAGATAGGGATAATCCCAGACCCCGCCCAACCGGCATGACCAAGGCCGGGAAAATGAGCATATAGATATGAGTCAATGTATGGGCTGAACAGGTGAAGAAAAGTATTTTACGTTCTGAAGGTGTCATTGGCTAGCTCTTGGCCGCCGAGACAGCTCACGTAATTTTGTGCATGGGAATTTAAAAAGGACCAAGGTGCACCGATCAGACACCCCGATCCCTGTTAAGCCTGTAGCTTTATATTTACCAGCGCTCTCGGGAACCGCCGCCACCGCCGCGGGGGGGGCGATCTGCGCGAGGCCTGCTCATGTTCACGGTCAAGGTACGTCCGCCGAGTTCCGAGCCATTGAGAGCCTCAATGGCTGCCTGGCACTCTTCCGGCGTGCTCATCTCGACGAAACCGAAGCCTCGTGAGCGATCCGTGTACCTGTCCGTGATTACTTTAGCGGATTCCACGGTTCCGTGAGCCGCGAAGAGCTCTTGCAGCTGGTCATCCGTTACGGAGTACGGCAGGCCGCCTACGTAGAGTTTCTTGTTCATCCTCTCCTCCTAGTGAGTGTTTCTCGTCATCGCCCTTCGATACTCACCGTGAGAGAGACAATTTTCGGCATGTAATTGATACCACTGTCTGATCGGTTGTTTCCTACGGTGCAATATGCGGGGTCAACACCATCGGGCTTGTTTTCCTTTTTATGTTTTTCTTTACTCCACTTCAGCAAGCCCCTTCTGAAGCTAGTCACCTAAAACTATACAATTTCTTAACCGTAGTCAACCATAAAAATATCTGATAGGTTGTGTGGCAGGAGAGTTCTGAAGAATGAAAGAGTACAAAATGCCCCATCCGAATCACGAGAATCACCTCTGCTATTTGGAGAATATAGGCTATATTCAGGAGTTTCCAGAAGCTTACAAAGATCTGGTTAAGCGTGGGAAGTTCTTCTGTAAGGTCTGCGGCCGGGTGGCCAAGAGCGAAGAGAACCTCTGCGTGCCCGACAAGCTGTAGCTCTGTTCAGCTCAGATCCATTTCTTCGCAAGGGCGCTTAAGCCCACCGAGGCCTTGGCTAGGACCAACGGGGTGGGACAATGGCGGGCAATCTGTTCGGCCACCGTAGGCACTCCGACCTGGCGGAGAAATGAGCCGGACAATCCCAATACCACCAGATCGTAGTGTTTGCTCTCCCTCAGCACCGCCCTCACCGGATCCATCCGTGGCGAGGCTTTGAGCCTCACCTTGACAGGCTGATATTCCAGCCTGCGCAGCAGCCGCTCCAGATAGCGTTCCTCCGACCAGATTCCCCTCTGCCTCCGGGCTGCCCCCCTTACCTGCATGGCCGTAATCTCCCCATTCTGCTCCTGGATCATCCGCTCGGCTGAGTCCAGGGCAAAGACGTCGTTGGCGTCTCCGAACAGGGGCACCAGGATGTTGGAAAAACTCTTGTTGCCGCAATCCTTCAAAATCACGATATCGCAGGGAGCCCGGGATATCACCGGGTCCAGGGTGCTGCCGATGCGAAAGCGTCTATCCCCGCTCTTTCCGTGCCAGCCCATGATCAGCAGGTCGATCTTCCGCTCCCGAACCGCGCTGGTAATCCCCCGGGCGATGTTGCGGCAATAGCGGAAAGTGGTGGTGACCGGGAAGCGCTGCACCAGATAGAGCATGGCTTCTACGATGCCCTCCCGCCCTTCGGTCATGTAGGTCTCCGCGTCGCTCAAAGCTACCTGATCCGGAACCGGAACCATGTGCAGCAGCTTGATCCGGGAAGGACGGGATCTGCCGATTTTGTGTGTGTTCCACACCAAAGACAGGGCATTCTCCGGATTGGCCACCGGCACCATGATCCGATACTCGTCCCCCTCGGGCGCCGCCTCCTCCTCTATCACGTGGATCTCGCTTTCCGCTGGCAGCGCCCGGCTTCGGGAATAGAAGTAATAGATGAGAATGCCGGCCAGGATCCACACGGGTGCTACGATAAGAGCGATCAGGCTCATGTGTCTGAGCTCCGCGGCCAGCACCACCTGCACGGAAATGGCCAGCAGCGGCACGATAGGGAAAAGCGGCGTGAGGTAGCCATACTGCAGCTCATCGCTCATATTCAGGCGGATCTTGATGACGCAGAGATTCACCAGGAAGAAGAGGAAGAGAAACATCAGGCTGGCGCTTGAGGCCACATCCATGGTCGGCAGCACGGTTGCCACCAGCAGCACAATGAAACCGGTGGCCAGAAGTGCGAACCAGGGGGTTTTCCTGCGCTTGGAAATCCGGGCGAAAAGCCGCGGAAGCATGCGATCCCTGCCCAGGGCGTAGGAAGCCCGGGTGGCAGAGTAGACGGTGGCATTCAGGGCGGAGGTGGAGGCGAAAATCACGGCCAGGGTCAGCAGGAAGTTGCCGAAGGGAATCAGCCGGGCTACCGCCTCGCCGAATCCTCGTTCCCGGAAGCTGCCGATCCACTGCCACGGTTCCCCGCTCACACCCGAGGAGCCCGCCTTCACCGCTACAACCGTGGCAAAGGCGACAGCCACGTAGGTAAGGCCCACGATGTAGACTGAAAACAGCATGGCTTTGGGCAGGTTCTTTTTCGGCTCCACCGCCTCATCCCCGGCCTGGGCGATCACCTCAAAGCCTTCGAAGGCCACGTAGGTAAAGCCCATGGTGATGAACAAGCGGGACCAGCCGAAGGGCAGGAAAGGCCGGAAGTTCTGCAGTCGGGAAGGATCCCGGATGGCCACGGCCACACCGACCACCCCGATCACGATGAGAAACAAGGTCTGTCCCGCCGTCATGATCGCCCCCGTCTTGCCCGTCTCCGAGGCACCGCGGTAGTTGATGTACAGGAAAAACAGGGCAATCAGGACGGCCACCGGTTTCACCAGCAGCGTAGGCAGGGCCAGCCAGGACAACGCCCCCAGCTGTTCCAGATAACGAACGGTGTAGATAGCGAAAGTAATGGCGTACATGCTACCGGCCACGCTGGAGGCGAACCACTCCATCCAACCGGCAAGGAAGCTCGTGCCCCTGCCGAAGCCGATGCGGGCGAAGTTGTAGGCGCCCCCCGCCCTGGGGATGGCTGAGCTGAGCTCGGCGTAAGACATAGCCGTAAAAAGGGCCAGAAGCGTGTTGAGTGCGAAGGTGAGCAGCACCCCGCCGGGTCCAGCGATGCGGATGGCATTGCCGATCCCCAAAAACACCCCGGCTCCGATCATCATGCCCAGGCCCATCATGGTCAGGTGAAAGAGATTCAGATCCCGGGACAGTTCGGTGGTGACGGTGGGTTTATCCATGCCGGCTCTGCAGGATATCGCGGTAGGTGCTTCGCTTCATGCGGGCAATCTTATTGATCTGCCTGGTGCTGTAGAACACGAATAGCGAAGCTACGACCAGGCAGAACAGGATGACCGCAATCCCTATAATGATATCGATCACTTCAGTACAGCTCCCCGCTTACCACCAATATACTCACATTCTCCTCTCGATCAATAGGAAGATCCGCACGAGTGTACAAACATAAAATTTCTCGGATCCATTTTTTTATGAGTAAAAAACGAGTTGTTTGCGGATATCTCGCTATGAACTCAAGCGCCTTCGCATCTCACGCAGAGATGTCGTTTTTTCTTTGCGTCGCTTGCCGATCAGCTTCCAGAAAGGCGCGTTGGCTTGGATGAACACACTCTCCCAGTCCTGACCTTCGATTCCTATAAGCAGCGCTGCCGGTTTACCATTGCGGGTTACTACTACACGATCCTTCTGCGCCTCATCCACACTCTTACGAATCTCCTTCTGCAGGTCTCTGACACTGATTGTTTTCATAGTATCTCCTCCGCTGTGGAATGGGGAGGTTTTTTCCTCACCGCCCGGACGTAAACTTTCTCAGCATCCTGGTCAACATCATAGAAAACTCTGAAATCACCAACCCGCAATTCCCGAATCGGTGGTATAGATTCGAATGGCGGGATCAGGTTTACAAGGACCTTGCGGTTCTTTGTTTCAATATTCGGCCTATGTACAAGCTTTTGCTCAACCGCATCCAGGATGATTTTCCGAGTATAGATCCGAATCTTTTTCAGGTCCGTCTCTACGCCCTCTGAAAACTCGATCTGGTACATGCATTATTATTGCATATGCAGGGAAAAGGTCAATCCCCATTAGTCCAAGATGCAATGGAAAGCCGATTCGAGCTGCCCGGATGTCATGCGAACTACCCTGGGCTGGGCGTCGCAGTGGCGCACCACCCCGGCGGTCTCCCTTTCATATAAAGCGCTCCATGAGCGAGGGAATGCTGGGGGCTTTGCCGCTCGAGCTGTAACGTTTGAGGGCGCTCTGATGCAGCTGCTGTAGTCGGGCATCCAGGGTGGGCTTTTGGACGCTGTAGAAAATGCCCGTGTAGATCAGATCTCTGCTGCAGGCCAGCTGCAGGGCCGCCGCCTTGTCCCCTGGGGAGTGGCTTGCGGGCAAGGGTGCGAGCCGCTCCCGTAATACCTTCCAGCCGAGTACCGGGTAGGTTACACAGGGGGAGAGAATGTGAATCACGGAGAAACCGGGGTGTCCCATCGCCTCCGTTACGATCCCTGCCATCTCCTCGGTCTGCAGGCTGCTCGTTCGGGCTACGAAGGAGACGTCGTAGGCCAGCAGCACGGGTAGCACTTCAAGAGAATCCTCAGGTGAACCGTAGGGGGAGGTCTTGGTAACGCAGCCCCACGGTGTGGTCGGAGAAGACTGACCTTTCGTCAAACCGTAGGTATAGTTGTCCAGGATCAGAAGGGTGAGATCTACGTTCTTGCGGGCAGCGTGAGGCAGATGACCCCCGCCGATGCCCAGGCTGTCTCCATCACCCCCCACCACCAGCACCGTAAGATCGGGCCGGGCCGTCTTCACGCCAGTGGCTACGGGGAGGGCTCGTCCGTGGGTTCCGTGCAGGGCATAGGTGTTCAGATAGTGGGAAAAACGCCCCGAGCAGCCGATTCCTGAGACCACAACTGTCTGTTCCGCCGGCACCTCGAGGCTGCGAAGGGCTTTCTCCACTCCACGCAGCACTCCGTAGTTGCCGCAGCCGGGGCACCACACGGGACGGATCTGTTTTCGTCTATAGTCTGGCAATGCTGTACTCATCGATGATTCCTGCCACTTTCTCGATCCCCCTCAGGATCTCCTCCGGTGTGATGGGGATCCCTTCGCACTTGTGCAGCTCGATGGCTTTCGCGCCGAAGTGGGCTTTGATATGGTGGGCGAACTGCCCCGTATAATTTTCCTCCACGATGATGAGGTGCTCCAGGCGTACCAGGAAGTTGGAGATCTGCCGATGCGGCATAGGCGACAAGGTATGGGGGTGCATGTGCCGCACGTAGATGCCCCGTTCCTCGGCCAGATAGCGAGCCTCCCGAATAGCTCCGGCGGTTGAACCCCAGCCGAGGATGCCGATCTTCGCATCGGGACGGCCCCAGATCTCGATTGGGTTGGCGTCGAAAGAGCGGGCAATAACCTCCATCTTGCGAAAGCGCTTCCTGCTCATCTGCAGGTGAATCTCCGGAGAGTAGTCGGGGTGTCCGCTTTCGGTATGTTCCAGACCGGTGGCCAGGTACTGCCCCCCCGGCGTACCCGGCCTGGCCATTGGAGAGACCCCGTCGGCGGTGATGCGAAAGCGGCGGTAATCCTCCAGCTCCTTGGCCGTCGGCTCGGCCCGGTCGATCAGGTTGATGAACTCAGGCCTGGGGATCTTCACCTTGGTTCGGGCGACGTGGCTCTCCAGCTGAATGATGTGGGACAGATCGGGCATCCTTACTGTAGCCTTGCGCAAGCCGATCGACTGGTCGGTGAGCATGATCACGGGAAGCTGATAACGTTCGGCCAGATTGAAAGCTCGGATTGTCTGGTAGAAGCTGTCCTCAACCGAGGTGGGAGCCAGAACGATCCGGGGGGACTCTCCGGAGACGCCATAGATGGCCAGGTTCAGATCGGACTGTTCGGTCTTTGTGGGAAGTCCCGTGCTGGGCCCGCCCCGCTGGACATCGACCACGACCAGGGGAACCTCGATCATCGAGGCCAGGTTCAGCTGCTCGGTCATCAGCTGAAGCCCCGGCCCGGAGGTGGAGGTGAGGGCCTTTTCACCGGCAAAGGAGGCGCCGATGGCCGCTGACACGGCGGCGATCTCATCCTCCATCTGCAGGGCTCTGCCGTCCACCAACGGAAACAGACGGGTCAGGGTCTCGAAGATCGGGGTGGCCGGGGTGATGGGGTAGCTGGCGGCAAAGCGGCATCCCGCCACGATGGCACCTAGGGCAATGGCTTCGTTTCCCGACAGCATCATGTATTGGGGTCCCTTGGGCTTCAAATCGGCCATGAGCAGGATCCGCGGCCAGCCCTGTTCGGCGGCATACCCGTACCCCGAGCGCAGGGCCGCTAGGTTGCGCTTTACGATCTCTCCGCCCTTGGCGGCGAAGCGATCCCGCACCAGCCCTTCGAGAATCCGCTGCTCCATCTCCACCAGATAGCCCAGAGCGCCGAGAGCCACGATGTTCTTGCCCAAGGGTCCGCCGGTGGCTGTTTTCGAAAGCTGTGTCAGGGGCAGAGTTAGCGCCGCCGCTTCCAGTCCGGGGGGCAGTTGTGCGGTTTCCGGATCGTATACCAGGGTACCCGTTTCTTTGAGTTCCTTGATGGTGCGATCCAGGGACTGCTGATTGAACACCAACAGGCAGTCCAGCCTGCTTCCTAGGGAGTAGATCGTCCAGTCCCGGACGCGGATCTGCACCATGGCAAAACCGCCCCGCATCTCCGCCGGGTAAGTCAGAAAGGTAAAGACGTGATACTCGGTACGGGCCGCGGCCCTGGCGAACAGCTCGCCGCAGCTGATCACACCTTCGCCGCCCTCACCGGCGATGCGAACGATGAAATCCACATCCGAATGAAAGGCTTTCGTGCTCATGATTCACCACTCAAGTTTCAGTGCTTCGCCGTGGCTTGCACTCACTCCTCTACTCCTTTGCGGGCTGCGGCGAGAATGCGATCGTATCCCCGTTGGTCTACCTTCAGAAGTTCCAGATCGTAGATCCGCTCCAGCAACGTCCTCCAGTTCGGGCGAGCCGAAAATAGCTCCGTAAAGACAGGCAGAGCCACCCTCAACTTCCCCGCATTCGCCATGGACACGGCGCTCCAGAAACGGATCTCCTCGCTTCCCGGGTACAATCGCCGCGCTTCCCCATACTCCCGCAAGGCGCGTTCCCGGTCCTCCTCCTCCAGGGCCTGGTCGCCGTGATTCATGTGCTCGTAGGCTCGAAAAATCCTCAGGCACCGGGCCAGCTCTTCGACGGGATGCTCGTGGTCCTCGATCCGCAGATCGATTAGCCTGTCCTTCCAGATCTGGCCGACCGGTTCAGCCCGAACCACCAGGATCGCAGCGGACTGTTTTCCCCGCAGGTCTCCTCCGCAGGTCTGGCCCGCCTCCAGTACCGCTACCAGACGTTCGGCCAGCGGGCCGGCGCTCCGCTTGAAGCTGCGCGCCATGGCCGTCCATACCTCCGCACTGACCATCAGGTTGGCCTGTACCGAGAAGTTGGATCCGACAGTATGCCCCGCGTGGGGGATGCAGCGCTTACCGGTGTACGCAGCGGCACGTCCTTGCCGGTCGATCACCGCCAACTGGCGCATCTCCGAAGCCGGGTCACCCTGCAGCAGCTCTTCCATCACCTCCTGCGGGCTTCGGCCCTGCCGCAGCAACTCCAAGCCGCGGGGTCCGAAGGAGAGGTTCGTAAACGACTGGGTAGCGACCGCACCCACACCCGCCTCGGCCCAAGGCACGGCGGACCCTACGGAGAACCAGTGGGATTGTACCGCCACCCCGATCTCCCCGGCTTTCCGGTCCACAGCCACGATCGAATAGGTGTGGGCGGGACGAATCGCCTTGATTTTTTTCAAGTGCCGTCTCCCCTGCAAAGGCCTGTACCCCCCATTCTAGCCGATTCAGTGTGCCTGAACAAGCCGGCGGATCTCCACTGGCGTCCGCCGGAGTAAAGTTGAGTAAATCTGATGGACGCGAAAACCTTTGCCTGTGATAATAAAAACCACTACATTTGGAGCACACGGCGCCATTCCAGCGAGTTGCGCCATCCCGGCTGCCTGGGCTGTACAAACGCCGGGAGCGAATTGGTTAGCAACGATGGCCAAACAAGAGTTCCAGATCGAAAACGAATATCCATACAATCGAACAGGACCGCTGCGCTGGATCCTTTCCCATCTGCGGCGATATCCGCTTCTTCCCCTTGCCCTGGTTGCCGGGGCGATCGCCAACAACTTCGCCTACAGTACCATCCAGGTGTTCGTGGGACGGGCATTCGACGTCATTCGGGTGCAGGATTTCGAGATGTTCACACTGCTGATTCCCGTTATCGGAATCGTGGCTTCCGCAGCAGGCCAGGGTGTGACGGGGATCCTGCGCAACTTTTCCGTGGGGCTCCTGGCCCAGAAGGTTGAGAAGAACTCCAGGGAGGAGCTGTACGCCAGCCTGTTGGGCAAGAGCCAGACCTTTCACGGCCGCCAGCGCATCGGAGACATTATGGCCCGGGCTACCAATGATGTTCACATGCTGAACATGATGTTCAGCCCGGGGCTGATGCTGATCATCGATTCCGCCCTGGCCCTGGTTATTCCCGTGATCATGATCGCCCTGATCGATCCCGCCCTGCTGCTTGTGCCGTTGATCTTTACGGGACTGCTCGTGCTCACCGTGGCCGATTACACCCGGCGTCTCAAACCGGTGAGCATCGCTCAGAGGGAGCAGTTCGGCCTCATGAACGCCGGCTTGACCGAGGCGGTAGCCGGCATCGAGGTGGTCAAGGCCAACGTCCGGGAACGCTATGAGTGGGACAAGTTCACCGGCAATGCCCGCCAGTTCCGTGAGTACTTCGTACAGGCGGGCATCATCCAAGCCCGCTATCTGCCCATGCTGATGTTCAGCCTCTGCTGGGGCGCGGGACTTTTGCACGCCCTTCTGCTGTGGCGAAGCGGGGCCATCACCCTGGGCAACGTGGTAGCCTTCATGGGTCTGTTTGGAACCCTGCGTTTCACGACCTTCATCTCGATCTTTTCCTTCAACCTGGTTCAGTTGGGAATGGCCAGCGCCGAACGAATCCTCAATATGATCATCATGGAGACCGAGCTGGACGAGAATCGAGAGGGGATAGATCAGGAGATCCGGGGAGAGGTGGAGTTCCAGGGGGTGAGCTTCGATTACGACGGTGCCACCGTACTGGAGGACATCAGCTTTCGCGTCGATCCAGGCCAGACCGTCGCCATCGTCGGGCAGACGGGAAGCGGAAAGACCACCCTCACCCGTCTTATCAACCGCATCTTCGACACCACTGCGGGGCGGGTGATGGTGGACGGCAGGGACGTGCGGGAGTGGAGTCTGGAGGCGCTGCGCTCCCAGATTTCCACGATCGAGCAGGATGTGTTCCTCTTCTCCCGGACCTTGCGTGAGAATATCGCTTTCGGCTGCGCCGAAGCCAGCCAGGAGCAGATCGAGCAGGCCGCCAGGGAGGCTCAGGCCGATGAGTTCATCCGCTCCTTCCCCGAAGGCTACGATACGGTGATCGGAGAACGGGGAGTGACCCTCTCCGGTGGTCAGAAGCAGAGAGTGGCAATCGCCCGGGCATTCCTGACCAATCCCAAGATCCTGATCCTGGACGACTCCACCAGCGCCATCGACAGCGCCACGGAGGATCAGATCCAACGGGCCATGCGCCGTATCTCCAGCGAGCGCACCACCTTCATCATCACCCATCGACTCAGCCAGATCCGTTGGGCGGATCGTATCCTGGTGCTGGACAAAGGCAAACTGATCGATCAAGGTACGCACGATGAACTGCTGGAGAGAAGCCCCGCGTATCGGAGGATCTTCCCCCGCCACGAACAAAGAGAGAGCCATGCCATTCATACTTGACGGACTGGATACCGAAGACTACGACCGCAACTACAAGGACTCCGAGCTGCTGCGGCGCATCGGAAGCTACTTCCGCCCGGCTCGCCGGCAGATGCTGCTGGCCTCGGGCATGCTCACCTTGAACTCTGCGGCCGGCACCGGCGGTCCCATCCTGATCTCCCGCGCTTTGGATCTGGTAGTCGTGGATCCTTCTACTTGGAACCTGCTGCTGCTATCGGCCGGTGTGCTCCTTCTAGGCGTATTTGCCTGGAGCTTCAACTACATCCGTCAGGTGGTATCGGCGAAGGTGGTGGGAGATGTGGTATTGAACATCCGAAAGGACGTATTCAAGTCGGTCATGGCCAACGACATGTCCTTTTTCGACGAACACCCTTCAGGCAAGATCGTCAGCCGGGTCACCTCGGATACCCAGGACTTCTCCAACGTTGTGACCCTGGTCCTGGATGTGGCCAGCCAGCTGTCTCTGGTGCTGCTGCTGGCCGTCTGGTTGCTGTTCATCAACGTGCGCCTGACCTTCCTGATCTTTGCCATGAGCCCCCTGGCCTTCGGAATCGCCCTGGCATTTCGCCGTATAGCCCGCAAGGTCACCCGCGACGCCAAACGAGTAACCGCGGTGATCAACGCGGAGATCCAGGAGTCGATCAGCGGCATCGTAGTGGCCAAGAGCTTTCGCCAGGAACAGTCCATCTACAGCCGCTTCCTGCAGAACAACAAGCAAGCCTACCGGGTCGGACTGGTGCGCGGATTGGTCATGAACAGTGTCTTCCCCATCCTGGGCACAGCCTCAGGGCTGGCTGTCGCCCTGCTGGTGTACGCCGGGGGCGCGGCAATCCGCTCCGAAGTCTTTTCACCAGGAGACTGGTACCTGTTCATGCAGGGGGTGACCTTTTTCTGGTGGCCCTTGATCAGTATTGCCAGCTTCTGGAGCCAATTTCAGGATGGCCTATCCGCGGCGGAGCGGGTCTTCGCCCTGATCGACGCCAAACCCAAAGTTGTTCAGACCGCCCGGGAAGCGATCGACCGTTTGCAGGGCAGGATCGAGTTCAAGAAACTGGCCTTCTCCTACACCGGCCGGGAGCAGATCCTGTCCGGTTTTTCCCTTGCCGTTCCCGCCGGAGAGAACTTGGCCGTGGTGGGGCATACGGGAGCGGGAAAGAGCTCTCTGGTGCGGCTGATCGGGCGCTACTATGAGTTCAAGGACGGGGAGCTCACCATCGACGGCACCGACATTCGCCGACTCGATCTGGATGCCTACCGCAAGCAGCTCGGCTTTGTGCCGCAGGATCCCTTCCTTTTCTCAGGAACTGTAAAGGAGAACATCCGCTACGGTCTGCCGGAGGCTGGGGACGGACAGGTCTGCGAAGCAGCCATGCGTATTGCCGGCGGAAGCTGGATAGATGCCCTGGCGAACGGACTGGATACCGAAGTGGGTGCCCGGGGGATGAGCCTCTCCATGGGACAGCGCCAGCTGGTCGCCCTGGCAAGGGTGTTGCTGAAAGATCCGCGGATCCTGATTCTGGATGAGGCAACGGCCAGTGTTGATCCCTTCACCGAAGCTCAGATCCAGGAGGGACTGGAAATAGTGATGCGCAACCGCACCTCGATCGTGATCGCCCACCGCCTGTCTACCGTGCGGCACGCCGACAGAATCGTCGTGCTTCAAGCGGGCCGCATCATCGAAACCGGAACCCACGACGGGCTGCTGAAGCGGGGCGGTCATTACGCCGAGCTGTACAACACTTACTTCCGCCACCAGAGCCTGGAGTACGTGGAGAGCTTCGCCCCCTTGGGCTAGGCCTTTCTGAGCGGGTCCCGCCAGGGCTTGACGCCTGCCGGGGTACCGGTACCTTCGGACTGGCCGGGCTCCTGCCGGGGTACCGGCACCTTCGGACTGGTCGTGCTGCTCACCGGCCCCGATTGACACTCGCTCCGAATGCGGTTAGTATAAATATTACCAACATGATCAGCTTTGCACCTAAGGCTATGAAACGATATAACAGAATCACCATCTTTATGCTCATCGCTATGCTCGGGCTCGTTGCGGCCGGTCTGCTCGGCTGTTCGGGACAGAAACAGACCACAGCCGAAATCGACACCGATGAATCAACTCCGTGGATATCCGGTATCGGCGGCGCCTACCCGCTGGTCGAGGGCCTTCACGTAACCGGTACGCCGGTGGATATCGACATCGAGTCCTACCGCCTGAAGATATCCGGGGCCGTGGACACCCCCTTGGCCCTCAGCCTGGCTGAGATCCAGGCGATGGAGAGTCAGCGGGAGTTCGTCAGCCTGGTCTGTCCGGGATTCTTCGTAGATGAGGGGCATTGGACCGGAGTCAGAATCGCCGATCTACTCGACCTAGCCGGAATCAAGGAAGGAGCCACGCAGGTGAACTTCGTAGCGGCCGACGGGAATTACAGCGCAACTTTGAAGCTTGATGTGGTCATGGGCGGGGGCATGCTGATCGCTTACGCCTTCGAGGACAAAGCTTTGCCCAAGGTGCACGGCTACCCCCTGCGGGTGGTGGCCAAGGATCAACAGGGAAACCGCTGGGTCAAGTGGCTCGGTGAGATCGTGGTGCAGTAACAAGTCCGACAACAATCACATCTCTTCGTAAGATTCCATAACCGGTTCGAGTTGTAACGCCGCAACCTGTGCGGGAAAAGGACGGAAGGGGAGATCCCCTTTCGGGTGTTAAGCGCCCAATCCGATCGTTTTCCTACTAATGCTGCCTGGGAGAGCAGAATCACTATTCTCTATGGTTCTGTTGATGCTCCATCCTCGGACTACTCTACATTTGGGAGTCGTGGCTCGGGTTCCAAAGATACCTGGACAGTTTTACCCGGCCATTCTCATCTACGACAATCCCCTCTGCCTCCAGCAGCATCTTCTGCTCCTCGAATCCTCCGCCGATCGGCAGGGAGATCCCGCCCCTGCTGTTGATGACCCGGTGCCAGGGCAGCCTGTGTTTCCGCGAGGATGAGTTCAGCAGCCAGGCAACCTGGCGGGAAGCCCGATGGTTGCCGGCGCAGGCGGCGATCTGCCCGTAAGTAGCTACCTTGCCGTTGGGTATTTCCTTGATCAACCGCTTCACCCGCTCGCTGAATGATACATCCTTTTCAACCATGGGGTGATTATAGCTCACCCACGCCATTGTTCAAAAGATGCGATAAGCAATATCTCGGAGGTGGATCGGTAGCCCGAGGGGTGAGCTTGTCACCAGCCGGCTGGATCGCTATCATGGGCCAGGCACACAGAATCAACAATCAAGAACAACAGGAGAGAGGGATGCGTCTGAGTGAGCTGGTTAGCGACGGCTACATGGAGATAAAGGATTTGAACTGCGCCGAGGCAATCCTCTTCGGTGCCAACGAAGTATACAAACTCGGCCTGGATACCGGAGCACTGAAGCTTGCCGCCGGGTTCGGCGGCGGCATGGGCATAGAATCGACCTGCGGCGCCCTGAGCGGAGCGGTGATGGTATTAGGCAGAATCTTTGCCAAAGACAAGGGGCACGACACCCCACGGCTCAAAGAACTGTGTGCCGAGTTTCTCGGGGAATACCGACGGCAGATGGGTTCGATCGATTGCAAGCCCCTAAAAGATAGCCACAGAACCGAAGAGCTCAAGTGCCGCAATGTGGTGCTAAAATCAGCAGAAATCCTGGAACAGCTGATCGCCTGCCAGATCCACCCATAACTCCCCTTCGAGTTGCCAAACTCTACTCTTTTATCGTTCAGCTCGCCGGAGGGGTGGATAAGGGATCAGGTTGTCTGATACAGTGTCCCTCGTGTCGAATCCCTTGTTGGAGGTGATTTGCCCTGACACGCGAGAGGACTTGGGGCAAGACCCTACTGATCGCTTTCAGTGCCGTGGGGATGGTGGCAGCGATCGGCTACCTCGACCGTCTCACAGGCACCGAAATCTCCTTCTCAATCTTCTACCTGTTACCAGTGGCCTTCGCCTTCTGGCAGGTCGGCTTGTGGCCGGGGTTGGCAACGGCCACAGCGGGAGCGACGGCCTGGCTGATTGCCGATCTCGCAGCGGGCCACTTCTATACCCACCCCTTGACTCCCTACTGGAACGCCCTGATGCGCGGCCTTATCTTTTTGGCGGTCGGCATGCTTCTGTTGCGTCTCAAGCGGGCGTTGGAGCGGGAAACGCGCCTGGCCACTCGGGACGCCCTGACCGGTATCGGTAACTGGCGTCACTTCGAAGCTGTGGCCGGTCGTGAGCTCGGGAGGGCACGCCGTAGCGGCAATCCCCTGTCAGCAGCCTACATCGACCTGGATAACTTCAAGACGGTCAACGACACACTTGGTCACGAGGCCGGCAACTCTCTGCTCATCTCGGTGGCCTCGGTGCTGCAGGAGAGCGTCAGGACCATCGACTGCGTAGCCCGCCTGGGAGGAGACGAATTCGTGGTGCTTATGCCGGAGACCGATCTGAGGGGAGCGCGGATCGTGGTCGATAGGATGCGGCGGCTGGTGGAGGATGCCCTCCAGGAGGGCCGTTGGCCGGTGACGCTCAGTGTGGGACTGGTCACCTTTACCCGCGTGCCCGTTTCGATTGACGAGATGATAAAAGCCGCGGACGATCTGATGTACAGCGCGAAAAAGGGTGGCAAGAACTCTGTGGCGGAGCTGGTAATTAAGGAGTAACCGCAAATTGACTAAACCCCCGGGATGATGTATATTTATGATTATTCCATTCAGCACCGGGCTTCCTGAAGGAAAATAAAACGAAAAAGAAGCCCGATCATTTCGATTTTACGAGACATACCGCAAGGACTAACCGACCAGATACCGGCAACTCGAGTATTTTCAATCTATGTTCTGCTCCTTCAACGGTTCGTAGCAATCACGATGATAGTGATATTCTCTAGGAGGAGAACATGAACAAAAAACTCTATGTAGGCGGGCTTCCCTTTTCTGTAACAGACGAGCGACTAAAAGAACTCTTTGAACCCCACGGGACTGTGGAATCCGCCAAAGTGGTCACAGACAGGTACACCGACCGGTCACGCGGCTTCGGATTCGTTGAGATGAGTACTCAGCAAGAGGCCGAGCAAGCCATAAAGGCTCTCAACGGTACGGATATAGAAGGGCGAAGCTTGACTGTGAATGAAAGCAAGCCCAGGGAGAACCGCCCTGGCAGCGGCGGTCGAAACCGCTGGTAACAGCAGATCGTATATTGCCGTTACAAACTAGGGGTCAGGTCGGTTTGACCCCTGTTTTTAAAATCAATTCGCTTCCACAAAAGTCACAAACTATTCCACCAACAAATCTGCAGCCGTGCCCGCACAGTTTTGCGGGTTTGCAGAGGAGAGTAATATCAGGAGAAAGAAAACTCGTATGATACAGAAAATTCTTATGGTTTATCCGAAAATCCCGACAACCTACTGGAGCTTCGACCATGCCTTGCCGTTTATCGGTAAAAAATCCTCATTTCCCCCTTTGGGGCTGATGACCGTCGCAGCGATGCTTCCGCCAAAATACGAAGTTCGCCTCATCGATCTGAACGTCGCCACTTTAAAGCGCGAAGATATCGAAGCGGCGGATATCGTGTTCGTCTCGGCCATGATAGTACAGAAGGGATCCTTTGAGCAGATCATTGCCCTGTGCGGCGAATGTAACAGGCCTGTAGTTGCCGGAGGCCCATACCCTATTTCATCATATCAGGAAATCAAGGGCGTGGATTTTTTCGTTCTGGATGAGGCAGAGCTCTCCCTCCCCCGCTTTCTAGCCGATCTGGAGGCCGGCCATCCGCAGAAGCTCTACCGGGACTCTGGGAAAGCGGATATTACCCGCACGCCGGTTCCTCGTTTTGATCTCATCGATGTGGGAGCCTATGACAGCATGCCCCTACAGTATTCCCGCGGCTGTCCGTACAATTGCGAGTTCTGCGACATCATCGAGATGTTCGGTCGCGCTCAGCGGACAAAAACATCCGAGCAGTTTCTCCGAGAGCTCGACGCCGTAAAGGCCAGCGGCTTTCGCGGATCTTTATTCATCGTTGATGACAATTTTGTCGGCAACCACCGAAGGGTTAAAGAACTGTTGCGCACCGTAGTCGCCTGGCAGAAGAACAACGATTATCCCTTTTCGTTCTTTACCGAGGCAAGCATTGATTTAGCCCAAGACGATGAACTGCTTGATCTCATGGTAGATGCTGGCTTCCGTATGGTATTTGTAGGCATCGAAACTCCTGACGAAGCTACTCTGGCTTTCACGCAGAAACGTCAAAACCTGAAATCTCCAATTCTGGAAAGCGTGGAGAAAATCCAGCGCCGGGGCATTGAGGTGACCGGCGGATTCATCCTGGGCTTCGACACGGATGCTCCTGATATCTTCGACAGACAGATCAGTTTCATCCAGCAGGCAGGAATCCCCATCGCTATGGTGGGGCTCCTGAACGCCCTGCCCAATACGCAGTTGTGGCGGCGCCTGGATCGGGAAGGGCGGCTGAAGCGCAGCACTACGGGCAATAACACCCACACACTGCACATGAACTTTCAACCGCGTATGCCGGAGAGCACCTTGATCGATGGCTACAAGCGGGTTCTTTCCGAACTGTATTCACCCAAACACTACTTCGAGCGCTGCCTCACACTTCTGCGAAGAATGCCGCCGGGAACAAAAGCAGCCCGATCCACCTCCTGGATTGAGATCAGAGCCCTTCTGTACTCCCTGCTGAAGCAAAGTTTCTCTTCGCACGGCTTGCACTACTGGAGATACCTGTTCAGGGTCCTGTCGACCCGTCCTAGACTCTTTCCCGATGCCATGGCTTTGGCCATCAAAGGATATCATCTCTTTACTATTACCGGAGAAATATCTGCAGCAGATAGATTTCTATTCAAAGTGAATGCAGCCCGACATCTTATCCAGCTAAGGGTAGACCGGATTATGCACAGTCGGAAGCGAAGGCTCGCAGCATCAATGGAACGATCTATCTTGCGGCAGCTGAGCAAAGTACAGAAAAAACACGGTACCTTCAATACGGGAATCCAGGTTCACCTGCAGCAGACATTTGCCGAGTTCACTCAACGATGCCAGGTTTGGGTCAGCAAACTTCGTCTGGTGGCCAGTATTTCGTAAATCCATGGAGAAGACAGAATGAGGTCTGCACGCCTTAAGGAATCCGCCGGTGCAGTGAAGGAGGGGAATGAATATTCCAAATCCAGATTTTGAGATCTGCGACAGGCAGCTTTGTAGCTGGTGTCGCAGTGGCAGTGGAATTCACAGAGAATTAGAACGAAGGTGAGGACATGAAGTTAATTAATGTAGAAATGCTCAAGGATTTGTCAGCAGAAGACATGGAAAGACTGCGAAAAGACATTAAGAAATTAGATCGACGAATACGGGATGAGCTCGGCCGCAGGGAAAGATGTTGCGCCCATTGCGGGGACCAGCTTGGCTCTTCGGTCTATGGCTATAGATACTGCTCTGCCTGGCATAGATACCTGGACGCCCACAAGAACGCAGCGACGGTTTCCAGAGTTGAGTTCGAGCGCAAACGAGCTATCAGCCGGATCAGGACGATTAAAAAAGCCATGGAGGCAGGATCCACTCTGTCCAATAACTCGCATCTCGAAGGAGCCGCAGAGCTAACAGCTTCCCTCAAGAATCTAAGGATAAGACGGATTCTGAACGAGTACCAGACAATCACGGGGGAGAGTCTCAAAAAGTCGATACGAGACAACAGAAGGTTCAAGGCTACAGGCCAATAGCAGTCAAGGAACAGAGTGGAAGAGAAGAAATACGAAATCTGGTACAAAACTCGCAATCACCACAGACACAAAACCGAGAGTCTTGCGGGAACATGGAACCAACTCTTAGACAGAATCACGGAGATGGGGCTGGATGGAAAAGTGATTCTGGCGATTGGGGAGGACGGTGTTTTCAGACCGTACAGACTCTCCACCGGCGAAGTATGACTGATGTTGCCGTGCGCAACATTTGAGAACGCTCCCGTTATCATGATTGTAAATTTTTTAGTCAAAATCCGGATGACCAAACTTGAATAGGGAGAGAAACATGATTCCTTCACTGATCTCGTCGAGTAACGGTGAGTGGCGACTTGGGGCGTGGGATATGGTGTTGGAGGTCGCTGACAAACAGGTTGCCAGAAAGCTCTTTAAGATAATCAAATGGACCTACCGGACATCGAAACAACTGAGTGATAAGGTGGACAGGGGAATGAGCTCATATATAGAACCGGAAGTAATCGCTGCATGGAAATCGAGATTCGAGCAACTGGTAAGTGATCTGTGCGCAGATGAAAAAAGTCTGCTGCACAGGTTCTACAAGTCATCTTTCTGGTTTACCAATGTAGGGCTTCTCTATGCTCGGTGGGCGGAAGAGACCAGTCCTACTTTCCACACCCCGATTTCTTCTTGATTTTATACACTCGCCGTCCTGAGCGAATCTCGGCCTAGCTTGAACGCCTGTTGATTCACCTCCACGATCTTTTCCCCCTTACGGGAAAAAAGCTCCTCGATGGCGGCGAGCAGACTGTTTTCCTTCAAAGGCAGATACGCCGATGCCGCCCCGACCATGACCATGTTGGTCGAGCGCGCGTAACCTGCCTGCCCCGCCAATTCCCCCGCATCGATCAAACAGGCCGTGGGAAGGGCGCGGATCTTCGCGTAGATTCCCTCCAGGTCCGGATAACTGGAGATGTTTTTCACAGGATCGGATGAGGTTACCAGCACTCCCTCCGCCTTTAAATACTCCAGGTAGCGTAGCGATTCGATCGGCTCCATGCTAAGGATCATATCGGCGCTGGCCTTGCCGATCAGATCGCTGACGATCGTCCGATCGGAGAGGCGCAGATGAGCCTGAACCGCTCCGCCACGTTGGGCCATGCCGTGGACCTCGGATTGGCGGACAAGCAATCCATCCTTCATCGCTCCCAGGGCGATGATGGCCGCCACGGACAACACCCCCTGTCCTCCCACACCGGCCAGGATCACATCGTACTTCACAGCCCCGCCTCCTTGTTTTTCTTCTCTTTTAGTGTTTGGATGCAGTCCCGCAGGGCGATGATCACCGAAACCCCCTCGTACTCCATCTCCTTCCGGATGGTCTCGGCGTTCTCCTGGGTGTACTTGCGTAACGGCGCGATCAGCTTGATATGATCGGGATCCACACCCAGCCCGTGAACGAGTTTCTCCAGCCGTGAGGAGGTGAGAATCGTCTGCTGACCACCGGTCATGGCCGTGGTGCTGTTGTCCAGGATGAGCAGGGTCATGTTGGCTCCGGAGGCCACCGCATCAACTAGGGGGGTGATCCCCGAGTGCAGGAAGGTGCTGTCCCCGATCACCCCCACCACCGGATGGAAGCCGGCCTGAGCGGCGCCCTTGGCCATACCCACGGAGGCGCCCATGCAGAGGCAGGTCTCTATGGCCTGATGCGGAGGGAGATAACCCAGGGTGTAGCAGCCGATGTCGGAGGTGACGAGTTTCTGCTCGAATCCCTCCACTGCCCGGTTGAGCGCGTCGTAGCTGTCCCGGTGGGGGCAGCCGGCGCAGAGCTGAGGCGGTCGCCCGGGAATTTCTACAGCAGAGGCTTCGATTCCCATCTTCGGCGCCAGGCCCATAATCCCCCTCACGTTGTCCGGCGTCAGCTCCCCGGTTCGAGGCAGCGCTCCGTCCTCCTTACCCGAGATCTCTACGGACGGAGGCAGGATGCCCAGCAGAGCTCGCTCCACGAAGGAAAATCCCTCCTCGATCACCACAATCCTCTTCACCCGCTCGGACAGTTTCCGGATTTTATCCACTGGCAGCGGATACACGCTGATGTGCAGATGGGAAGGCTTCACCGGGAGATCGTCCAGATTTTCCATGTAGTAGTTCCAGCCCAAACCGGCCGTGATCACCCCGAAATCGGTGAACTTTTCATTTAATTCCAGAGTGTTGTAGGGCGAGTTCTCGGCGTAGTCGAGAAACTGCCCCTGCCTGGCGAGCAGAGCAGCCCAGAGCTTGCGGGCGGTAGCCGGGAGCAGCATCCAGCCCGCTTTTTCCGTCGACTTGTTCAGTGGATTTTGCGCCCGGCGTTGCCCGGTCTGCACTACGGCCCTCGAGTGGGCGATTCGGGTAGTCAGACGCAGCATAATGGGAATGTGAAAGCGTTCGGAAAGATCGAAGGCTTCTCTCGTCATAGTATATACCTCGCCCTGAGTTCTCGGCTCCAGACAGATGATGCGGGCGAAATCGGCGTAGAAACGGCTGTCCTGTTCGTTCTGGGAGGAATGCATCCCGGGGTCATCGGCCACGGCCAGGACCAGGCCGCCGTGAATGGCCAGCAGAGCGGAATTGATGAAGGGATCGGCGGCCACGTTCAGCCCGACATGCTTCATACTGACCAGTGCCCGCCGTCCAACCAGGGACACCCCCACCGCCGCTTCGTAGGCGGTTTTTTCATTAGAACACCACTCGGCCACGAAATCCCCGTATTTCGGAGCCGCCGCCTGAAGGTACTCCATGATTTCCGAAGAGGGAGTGCCGGGGTAGGCGTAGGCTGCCGAAATTCCCGCATCGATAGCACCCATAGCCAGGGCTTCGTCTCCCAAGAGAACCATCTCCGGCATCAAAAACTCCTTGTAAGAATTGGATCGATAGTCCCCGCATCATACACGCTCTTCCACAGGGAATCAATCATGACCGACTAGGCGGTTCCGGTAGAGCCCCTAGGGGAGAAAAACCCAAGAGTACATTACTGCAGGATTTGCGGCCGGCTACTGCCGAATGAGAAGTTCTCAGCTAAGGGGCATGGGTCTCATCGATGTAAGGAATGCGCCCAAATGCCCAAGGAAAAACGGGAAGTAATCGAGCAGGACGGTATGAGATTGGTCGGATCAAGCCCTACAAAAGAAAAAGATTGAAAGTACTCGCCCAAACGAGGAAGGATCTTCTCGATAACCTTGAAGATACCGGGTTGATTCTCGCTCATCACCGGTAGAGATTCGGGAGGACAATTACGATGGCATGCAGAATTATTCCATCCTCGTTCGAGTGTGACTGTGGACATCAAGCGCATTTCGGCGAAAATCCGATTCGAGAGATGGAGGAAGAAAGTCGTCGAAGGCGTCCGATCGGACTTGGAGATTCAGCAGACGATAAACATTCCGTCGAGTTCTTCAGAGATCAGGCCACCGCTGTTCTTTGCCCACGTCTTGGCAGATGTGATATCAAAGGCTGGAAATAGCAGGGCATATTGCTGGATTTGAGTTACATGCGTTTACTGCTGTGTTGAGCGGCAGCGTTGTTATTGATGCGAGAACAAGAGGTACCGATAGGAAGGACCCTCCTCTCCGTTATGCTGTGCAATAAGTTCAAATCGGATGTTCGGGAGCGGACCTGTCGAAAACTATTCGTAGGCTTTGTAATCCTCCCCGATCTCCTCCACACGAACCGGACGGTTTTCTCTGGCCGATCGGATAGCAGCCAACGTGCATTGAACCACCCGAACACCGTTCTCCCCTGTGTAGCGAGGCTCCCGGTCGTTAACCAAGCAGTCGAGGAAATGGTGGATCTGCCGGATATGCCCTTGGCTGTAGTAGGAGATTTCTGATTTCCAGACGTCATCTCCCCCCTCATCGAAACGAAACGTCAGAGTGTCCTTCCCTTCTCTGTGCAGCAGAAGATGCTGCTCCGCACCGTCCCAGAACAGACGGCCACCGCCTTCCCCCAATACTTCGATCATCCCACGATCCCCTATGACAGCGGTATTGAATCCCAGCATGTAGTCGTACTTCCCGTTTAATCGTTCCGCCCTAATCCAGACACCGTGACAGGCAGGGTCCTCGTACTTCCAGGTGATGATCGGAATATCAATTTCCGCCGTGCTGTATGGATCGTGGGCTGCGCCTTTTTGGCGACGAACTCCCCTGTTGTCGGCCGTGACCGCAAAAACCTCCCGGACGGGTATGTCGAGCATAAGGTACTCGGCGGTTGAGAAGAAATGCACGGCATGATCGAAGATCCAGGGAAAGGCGCCGCCCCCGGATTGTGCCGGGTCCAGACGCCAGCTCCGATCGGCTGGAACATCGCTGGCATGAAGCTGCTCTTTCTCCAGCCAGGCACCGTGGCGCTGACGTATCTGCAGAGGTCTCCCGATCTCTCCCGCCTCGAGCAGCTCCCTGGCCTTCATATGTGAGCTCAAGAATACATAGGTCTCCCCGACCATGATCTTCACGCCTTTTCGAGCACCGCTCCGGCAAGCTAACAATCCTTCCCCCATGTAGCGACAGAAGGGCTTCTCACAAAGCACGTGCTTGCCCGTGGTCGCAGCCATAGCAGTCATCGTAGCGTGCATATGCGTGGGCGTGGCAATATCCACAACATTGATTTCCGCATCAGCCAGCATCTCATCGTACGATGTATACACCTTTGGAATTCCATTTTCTTTGGCAAATCTATCGGCTCGAACATCATTAAGGTCGCAGACCGCCGCTACCTCGGCCGAGGGATGACTCCTGTAACCTTTCAGGTGGGAATAAGCTACAAGACCCAAACCGACGATCCCGACGCGGGCGTTATCTATTTTCATGCCGGATTCCCTCGCTTTCCATACAGCCACAGTGTTGAGAGATCATTGTCGCTGTATCATGTATCAGCTGTCCGTACTTCGCCAATGCATCGTTGGGGAGGCGGTGCTTCGGTCCGGAGATGCCGATCATGGCTATGGGAGCTCTGAATTCATTGAGAATCGGGGCGGAGATGCAACAGATGCCATCGATATATTCCTCGTCATCAACCGCATAGCCGGTTCGGCGAACCAAATCCAGGTTTGCACGCAATTTCGCGATCGAAGTGATGGTACGCTGCGTATAGGCGACGAGATTCTCCGGATACAGTTCCTCGAGAGTTTTCTCCTCCTGAAAGGCCAGATAGGCCTTGCCCAAAGCGGTACAGTATAGGGGCTCCCTGGCCCCGATTTGTGTGTTTACCGAGAGCATTTCTAAACTGGAATAACGGTCGATGAACACCACGTACTTTTCCACAACCACGGCGAGGTGAGCGCTTTCCCCGGTAGTTCCAGCCAGCTCGATCAGATACGGTTTGGTAATCCGTTGAATGTCTAGATTTCTCTTCAAGGAGTTGTACAGTCCGTAGATCTTCAGCCCCAGGCTGTACTTCTTCGTCTCTTGATCCCTCAACACGTAACCACGTCTTTCCAAGGTCGCCAGCAACCTGTGGATCGTGGCTTTGTCCCAACGGAGCTTCGACCACAATTCGCCGAGGGTTAG
The DNA here is from genome assembly GCA_020353535.1 of Spirochaetaceae bacterium. Taxonomy (GTDB): domain Bacteria; phylum Spirochaetota; class Spirochaetia; order SZUA-6; family DRHE01; genus JAFGQJ01. The sequence goes on from CP070696.1 coordinate 4,224,495, forward strand.
TGGACGATTGGCCTGCTCGACGACTTCGAGCAAATACAATCCTTTATCCAGGGATTGAATGATATGGGGACTCTTATGGTTCTTTCCCACGTTACCTCCTACCTGCCATCTGTAAGTTCGGCGAATTCAAGGACCGTTAAAATCCCAAACGGTGATGCTCCTTCTGTACCTCCTCGCACCAGTTGCCCACGTTCCAGGCACCAAACACGCCCAGCCCTCCCAGCTCATGATCTCCCGCGTAGACCGGTACATGGATCAGGCTCAAACCATCGTACCCGTAGGCCTGTTCCAAGCCACTTCGCAGCTCATCAGGCGTCGTACCCCCCGCGATCGCCTTCACTCCCTTTACCGACCGCGCCAGCCTCAGGTAGTCCGTCTCTACCCGGTCCGAGGTTTTGTAGTCTGTTTGATATTGATCGTTTTGCAGGCCGGTGATTGCGGCCATGCGTCTGTTGTCGAGCAAAACGATGCAGCCCCTCAATCCGTGCTCCACGCCGTCGAAAAGGATCTGTGGGTTCATCGTGAAACTCCCGTCGCCGGTAAAAGCGAAGCCATAAGTCGGATCGTCCGCCAGGGCGGCACTGAGCAGGGCGCAAACGGAGAAGCCCATGTATGAAGCCCCCGTATCGCTGAAGGTCAGGCCGTATTCTTCGTCCTCGACCACTTGAAAACCGTTGGCCTGGACATCTCCTGCATCAAAGTAGCGGGCAGCGTATTTCTCCCTGGCGAAATCATAGGCGACTCTGATTGCCGCCGGCTGGGTCAATACCTCCCGGCCCCAGACCTCGTCGAACAACACCGGATGGTCGAAACGCTCCTGTTTAAAGCGAAGCCATTGTTCCTTCATCGCCCTGTTGTTCTTTACCCAGACGGAATCTTCTGAACCTGAAGCAAATCCGGAACTTTTAAGAATTTGAATCCAGGTCTGCAGGTTCGACCTGGCATCTCCAAGGATGATCGTACTCCGGTTGTAATGTCCCGCATCTTCAATATTCGTGTTGAAGTTGATGATGGCCCCCGCCCTCTTCCAAGCGGTTCCGGAACAGTCCCACTGGCACACCGCCCTGGAGCCGATGACGATCACCAGATCGGCGTTTTCCATGGCGAAGTTGCCGCAGATCGATCCTTTCGACCCGCCTACGCTCATGAATCTGGGATTGCTAAAAGGGACCACCCCACTCATCTTGGCACCGCTGACCACTACCGCATCGATCAGATCGGCCAACTCCTCGATTTCCCGGCCGCAATCCTTCGCCCCGCCCCCAAACTTGATGGTGATCGCTTTCGCCTGTCGCACCGCTTTCGTAGCCCGCATAAAAACCTCACTATCGGTGCAGACAATCCTGGGGAAAAGTGGTCGCTCGGGAATCTCTGCCAGATTGCAGCCCTTGATGAGATTCGGTTGAATGTTCATCGGCAGCAGGAGGTAAAATGGCTCCTCCCTGCCGGGATTGAATATCGAAGCCGCGCCGCGTCGAAGGGCCGTGAAGATCGCCTCGGGTGTGTGAACCTGGTAGCTCGATCCCATTGTTTCCGCCAGCTTGAGAAAACCCGCCTGAATCCGCTTGGGCAGCTGCTGCATGTTCGGTCCCTCGTCCTGAGTGGTCTCGTCTCCATAGATGTGGTAGACCCCCAGACCATTGGAGGCGGAAACCAGGGAACCGGCAAATGCATGTAGTGCTCCGGGTCCTATCGAAGCGAGTACCGCAGCGGTTTCTCCATACTGCCACTTCAGCATACTGGCGCAGTGCGCCGCTTCGGTCTCATGATGAACGTTGTAGAACTTTACCAAGCCGTTACGCTCATATCTGGAGAGGATGTTGGCGATATCCGTATTTCCATGTCCCAGGATGCCGATATACTTGCAGACACCCTGGTTCAGAAGACCGAGGACAACCGCTTCGGACACGGAGATATCCTGGAACTGTTGCAGATGCCCGAGAGCCAGGGCTTGAGCCAAGGACCCATACTCAGCTATGGTTTCTGCTCGTTTGTCAACTTCCTCGTAGCGGTTCATCCCTCACTCCTCGTTATAAGGCGTTTATCGATTCGCAGTCCTAAAAATCGAGGGTTCAAATTATAAAATCGCTTTGACAAATTGTCAACGAAACAGCGCACCTGTACTTGAAACGGCGAATCACTTGCGTGTGGATCGATCGGAGAAACGTTCCACAACTACCTTCATTTGTTGACAACTACTCATGACTCCTCTACTATTATAAATATTCAAAGATTCCCCACAGGAGGTAAGGAGATGAAAAGAAAGTATTTTGCATCCGTAGTAGTTCTGCTACTGCTTGCTACTACCTATGTATGGAGTACAGGCACACAAGAAGCTGAGAAAGAGGCAGAGAAAATAACCGTGAACTTGTTGAGTCACCGGTTTCCTGCTTTGGAGTTCTTCGCCCAAGCGCTGGAAGAGGAAGCACCCCCAAATGTGAAGGTGGTGGGTGATTTGATGCCTTACGATAAGTATTACGAAAAGGCGAAAATCACGTTTGCAGCCGGTTCGAGCGCCTATGACATAGTTTGGGTAAATGCAGGAGGCATGGCGGATTTCGCTGCGAAAGGGTGGATACTACCTCTCGATGACTTTGTTAAAAAATACAATGCGAAATATGATTTATCCGATATCCCCCCGCAGGGCTGGGATTCAGCCACGTACAACGGAAAAATCTCTGAATTTCCACTTTACTTGAACACGATGCTGTATTTTTATAGGGAAGACATATTCAAAGCGGCAGGTATTTCGCCTGCGGAAACGCTGGATGATTATCTGATGCTAGCTAAGAAATTGACCACCGCCGAACGATACGGCACGTCAATGACCTTGAGAAGGGTCGATTTTCTCCGCAACGATTTCCATTCATGGCTTAGCGCCTTCGGCGGATCTTGGTTTGACAAAGGATACAAACCGATATTCAACGGAACTGAAGGGATTAAAGCTGTAGAATACATGCTCAAGCTCAAAGAATTCGCTCCCCCTGGAGTTCTCACCTATGGGAACGATGAGAGTACCGTAGCGATGCAGCAAGACAGGGCAGCCATGATGTTACAGTGGGCCTCGCGCTGTGCTCCAATGGATAATGCCGAGCTATCCAAGGTGGTAAACAAAGTCCAGTGGAAGCCGGGTCCTTCTTTGAAGCCGGGGGGAATACCAGCAGCAAGACTGGCGATTGGTGATGGCTATGCGATCTCCGCCTTCACCAAACAGAACCCGGAAATTATTTTCGATCTTATTGCTAGAGTGGGTGACTATGAAACGATGAAACGAGGTGCACATCTATTTTTCCCGGCCCGTGTATCTCTTTCAACCGATTCGGAACTCATGGGTAAATATCGATGGTATCCAGCTGTGGGAGAGTCCCTAGATCGCGGCGTGTTACCTATGCCCGTCTTCGGCGCATATGAGGAAGCCTGTGAGTTTATCACCAAGAGGATTGCCCAAGCCCTTAATAATGAGCTGGGGGTAAAGGAAGCCCTCGATCTAGCTGCGAAGGAAACGGAAGAGTTTCTCAAGGAGAGGGGCTATTACTAATAGCGCGTTGGTATTTTTAACGTAACGTAATAGATATTTCCAAACCATATCTCATTTTGATATTTTGTGATTTAGCACGATCACTGATCAAGAGGATCGTGCTTTGTGAAGATAGGCTTTATCGAAGATGAGGAGACGGAATTATTTATACTTTGTAATTCCCAGCTTTCTGATGATAGTTGCGATCATTTTCTATCCGCTGGGGTATGGATTTTGGGTTAGCCTCACAGATTACTACTTGCCAAATCCTCCTCCTGTATTTACCGG
>CP070696.1:4228399-4266448 GCA_020353535.1 Spirochaetaceae bacterium
AGCTGATTCGCGTCGGCCATGGTTGCCGGCAGATCCCCGGCAAGGTGCGTTCGGCATTTGATGTTGCGGGATTGGAGCTCGTAGGACAGGATCTTAAGTGTGCTGTTCAGCACATCATCGATGAACACGGGTCGCCTCTCCGGGCGCTGCTGCCTGGAAAAATCGAGGAGGCTGCGGACGATCTTCCCCGCCCTGTGGGCTTCCGATACCAGTTTCCCCAGATCCTGATTCATCTGCCCGCTGAGCTCTCTGGTCTGCAACAGCTGGGCAATTCCAATAATGGCGGTCAGAGGATTATTCAGTTCATGAGCCACCCCGGCAACGAGTTTCCCGATCGCGGCCATTTTTTCGCTTTGAACGAGCTTGGTTTGAGAGGCCTGCAGCGCCTCCAGCTGATCCTTCACGTTCTGGTGCAGCTTTGCATTTTCCACCGCAATAGCCGCCTGATGAGCGAAGCTCATGGCCAGATCAGCTTCGTCGTCAGAGTAAGCACCCAGCCGTCGGCTGTCGATTGTCAGGCAGCCGATGAGCCCTTCCCTTCCGAGCAGGGGTACGCTCATCCAGCCCTTCACGTACTTGGTATTCCCCCAACCGTGGAAGCGCTCGTCCGCCGAAGCATCCACCAGGATGAATGGACGTCCGGTTCGTTCTATCTCCCGTTCGATCTCCGTGACCGGATAGCGCTTGCCCAGAGCTGAATCAGCGGGCAGGTCCCGTCCCACAACCACACGCAAACTGCCTTCTTCCAGAAGCATCGCCGAGGCGCTGTCATAGGGAATGACCTTGCGCAGCTCTGTGAGAATGCGATCGAGAACTTCGTGAAGATCGAGGCTTTCACTCACGGAGGCAACTGCCGCCTGCATGGCTTCGATCCGTTGTCTCTGGGTGCGTTCCGCTTCATACAGACCGGCGTTCTCCACGGCAATCGCCGCCTGATCGGCCAACATCTCCAGGATTCGCAGTTCTTCCTCTGTGAAAGGTTGTCGCTCGAAGCGGGAGATGTTCATTACTCCTACGACTCTCTGCTTGACCTTCAAGGGTAGACCCACGATGCTGCCCCGCCATTTCTTGGGGGAGTCTTTGTATAGAGGATGGTTGCGAATATCCTCGACTACGACGGGCTCACCCGTTTCTGCTACCCTGTAGGTTAGTCCGTCCCGGCGGGGTTCCGAGTAGGGTACATCCCAACGTCCGTTTCTGCCTGAAGCAGCACCGAATGATAGCCTATTGTCGTTGTACAGAAAAATGTGAGCCAGGTCCGCAGGAACGAGCTCGTGGGCACTGGCCAGGATCGAATCCAAGACCGTCGGAAGCTCTAAAGAAGCGGTCAGGGTTGAGCTGGTGCGTTGCACCGTCTCTACTTCATCCTGTATTTCTCGACCCAGCCGCCTGAGACGAAGATTCTCAATCCGTCCGGAGAGCGCCATGGAGAGGATTTGCACGAATTGGGCGTCCCTCTTGTCGAACGGCCGGTCCTCGGAGATCCTGAGATAGATGAGCAGACCTGTAGGCCCACCACTTACGATCAGGGGAGCCGCCAGCACTGCAGTCACACCCAAGTCCACCAAGGCGGTGTGAGCGAATACGTAATGGCTGTAGTCTTCGATGACTACGGGATTCTCGTCCTGCATCCCCAGGCTGATCAACAGCTCTGTAGCCAGAGCCTTGCCTTTCAACGCCGTTTCGGGCAGGCCATAGGCTACGGTACCGTTTACTCCGTTGGGAGACGGGGTACGGCCATCCGGCGGTCGTACAGCCTTCGGCGAGCTGAAGACCACAGCCGCACCCTGGGCAGCGACCTCCGCGACGGACGCGGCGAGCACCGCGGGAAGAACCTCGTTGAGATTCTCCGCACGAAAAAGCTTGCTCAACAGCTCGTACAGGACTTTAGTTCGATTTCGGGCCAAATCAGCAATCCACTCTCTTCGCTTGATCCCCCTCGTTCGCGTCAAGCCGACACGATCTACGAGCGGGATGGTTCTCGATCTTCTATGTTATACCCTCTTGCCCGAGGGAGTGTCGAGGTCCACTTATGCTGTACAGATTTCACACCGGAAATTATGTGTTTTGTAAGGGGAGCTTACACGATAAACTGCACACCGTAGCGTCGAAAAACGGCAACGGAAGTCACCAAAGGCAGGTCCTCCTTCTTTACCAAAGGCTTATTACCCCGGGCGATGACCATCTCTTCCCCCCGCAGAACCCTGTTTATCAGGCGGGAAAGATACGTTTTTACCTCGTGGATCGTAACCGTACTCATATGTCCAGTGGAATATGACCAAGGTACTTGGTCAAGCTACCGTGGTCTGATAAGACGTGATCGGATTAATACGGTGAAGACTCGGGCGAAGATACTGGCAAAATTCGTTGGTTGAGTAGAAAGCAAGAGCTGTTTCGGTCGCGCCAGACTTGAGTATCCCCTGGATACTATCTATCATGCTCTTCATGCCCACACCCCATGTTATCGTCATCGGTGGGGGTGGAACCGGGGCCGCCCTGGCCTACGACCTGAGCCTACGTGGATGCCGGGTCACTCTCTTTGAGCGGGGGGAATTGACCTCCGGCACGACAGGTAGGCATCACGGGCAGCTTCACTGCGGGGCCCGCTACGCCGTTCAGGATCGGGAAATCGGCCGGGAATGCATGAGGGAGAGTGAAATCCTGCGGCGAATCGCCCCGGCCTCCATCGAGTTCAACCACGGCCTGTTCGTCGCGATCACGGAGGAAGACGAGCAGTACTGCCGCACCTTTTTCCCCGCCTGCCAGGCCTGCGGTATTCCCGCGCGTCTGCTGACGGCGGCACAGGCTCTGGCCATGGAACCGTATCTCAATCCCAGGCTGCGTCTGGCCGTCCAGGTGCCGGACGGCAGCATGGACGCCTGGCGGATGGCCCTGCAGTTTTTCGCTTCCGCTAAAGCCAGGGGCGCCGACATCCGCAACTTCTCCGAGGTGATCGGCCTGAAGGTGGCGGCGGACGGTGAAGCCGCTCGCTCGTCCAGGATCATCGGAGTCCGTATCCGAGACCATCGATCCGGATCAGAGTACGAGCTCACGGCGGATCTGGTGATCAATGCCACAGGCGCCTGGTCCAAGAGCGTCGTCGGACTGGCAGGCATCGATATCGCGGTCAGCCCCTCCCCGGGTACGATGGTGGCGGTCAAAGGCCGGCTGACCAACATGGTGATCAGCCGCCTGCACCCGGCCGCAGACGGCGACATCATCGTGCCCCAGCGGAATCTTTCGATCATCGGCACCACTCAGCGGCTGACCGCGGATCCGGACCGCATCACGGTCCCCCATCGGGACGTGGAAAAGATGCTGCGTTCGGCTGAAATCATGGTTCCCGGGTTCAAAAAGGCCCCCTTCCACGCGGCCTGGGCTGCGGCCCGACCATTGGTGGGAGAGGTTAGCAACAGCGTTGGGGTGCGCGACTTGAGCCGGGATTTTTCCCTGATCGATCATGGGGAGGCTGGAGGGGTGGGTCGCTTTCTGTCGATTATAGGGGGAAAGGCGACCACCCTGCGCGGCATGGCCGAGATCACGGCGGACCGCTCCTGTGAACTATTGGGGATTGAAAGCGCCTGCCGGACGGCCGAGCTGCCGCTGCTGCCGGCCCGAAGCTTGTACCGGGGAAGGGCAGGCGTGTCGGCGCATCCCGGCGTTCGAGCCGCGAAGACCGGCAATCTCCCCGCAAAAGCCGCCACGGAATCCCGATCGGGAGAGCGAAACATATGAGTGCAAGAATTTTCACCTTCAGGATCTTCCGCTATCGCCCCGGGAATAGCGAATCGGGGCGCTTCGAAGAGGCAAAGTTGTCCGTAAAACCGTCAACCACGGTTCTGGATGTGCTCGAAGAGCTCCGCGGCAAAGACCCGACGCTGCTGTACCGCCACTCCTGCCATCACGGCTCCTGCGGCACCTGCGCCTGCCGCATCAACGGCAGCGAGCGGCTGGCCTGCCTGACCCGGGTCCACGATCTGGGTACGACTGTGGTAACCGTCGAGCCGCTGCGCAAGCTTGGCAAGCTGGGGGATCTGTTGGTGGATTGGACAGACTTCTTCCTGGAGTACCCCGCGGAGTGGCAGACACTTCGCCACAGTGAGGCCCACCCCGAGGCGAGACCCCCGCAGGAGCTTTCCGGCTACTCGCGGCTCGAGAACTGCATCGAGTGCGGCGCCTGTGTTTCCGCCTGCCCCGTGGAGGACTTTTTCGGGCCGGCGGTTCTGGCCGCTCTCAACCGCGAAAGGTATAACCGCGAGCGGAGCGATCAGGAGCCGGGCGATACCCCGGAACGTGAACGATCCCTCCTCGAAATGGCGGCCCATGAGCGGGGCGTGGAGAACTGCCGGCGGGCCCTGGAGTGCAGCCGGGTCTGCCCCACCGCCGTCTATCCCGCCCGTCACATCGAAGAGCTGCGCAAGAAGCTCAAAGGATGAGGACCTACCCAACCGAGCCGAAGGAGATGTGTTTGGTCTCCAGGAAGGCCTCCAAACCCTCGCTTCCCAGTTCCCGGCCCAGGCCGCTTTCCTTCATGCCGCCGAAGGGGGCATTGCTGGTGGAAGGCACGGCGTCGTTGATTGCGATGGTGCCCGCTTCCAGCCGCTCGGCAAGGCGCCAGGCCCGGTTCAGGTCATTAGTGTAGGCGTAGGCTGCCAGGCCGTAGCGGGTGTTGTTAGCCTGCTCGATAGCCTGCTCTTCGTGATCGAAGGCGCACACGGGCGCTACGGGGGCGAAGGTCTCCTCCCGCATACAGGCCGCATCGGCCGGCACGTCGGCCAGTACCGTGGGCTGCAGATAGATCCCGCCGCTGCCCGCCCCGCCCACCTCAGCAGGCTTGCCGCCGCAGAGCAGACGGGCACCTCCGGCCAGCGCGTTTTCGATGTGAGCCAGAGCCGTGCCCAGTGCCTGCCGATTGATAAGGGCCCCGATATCCGCATCCTCCTCCAAACCGTAGCCGACCTTGAGGGCTCTGGTCTTCTCCACGAACCGCACCAGAAACTCCTGGTAGATCTCCCGCTGGACATAGATTCTGTTGGCGGCAATGCAGGACTGCCCCGTGTTGCGGAACTTGGTTATGATGGCGCCCTCCACCGCCCGGTCCAGGTCCGCATCTGCAAAGACCAGCACCGGAGCGTGTCCGCCCAGCTCGAGGGACAGTTTGGTCACTGTCTTGGCCGAAGCCTCCAGGAGCTTTTTGCCGATCTCGGTGGAGCCGGTGAAGCTCACCTTGCGGCAGCGGGGATTGCCCATGAATTCGGCCACGATCTCTTCAGCCGGACCGCAGAGGACCTGAAAAATCCCTGCCGGCAGGCCGGCCTCCTCCACGCAACGGGCCAGCTCCAGGGTGCAGAGGGGAGTCTGACGGGAGGGCTTCAGGATGACAGGGCAACCGGCGGCAAGCGCCGGGGCCGCTTTGCGCACCGCCAGGACCAGGGGAAAGTTCCACGGGGGGATCGCAGCCACCACGCCGACGGGGTGCTTCAAGACCAGGTGGCGTTTTCCCTCGGCCTGATGGGGGATCACCCGGCCGTAGGCCCGGCGGGCTTCCTCCGCGAACCAGCGCAGGTGATCGATCGATACATCCACCTCCCCACGGCTTTGAGCCAGTGGCTTTCCGTTTACCCTCGTGATGACGCGGGCAATTTGCTCCTTCCGCTCCCGCAGAAGAGCGGCGACGGCCAGCAGATAGTCCCCCCGAGCCATGCCCGGGAGGGAACGCCAGCCGTCGAAAATCTCATTGGCCGCTTCGATGGCCGTGCGGGTTTCCTCCCTCCCGACAAGGGGGACACGGGCAAAGGTCTCCCCAGTACCCGGGTCGGTGACCTCGAAGTGCCGCTTCATGTCGACCCAGCGACCGTTTAAAAAGAGCTTGTAGTTTTCCATGATAAACCTTTTGAGTTACCCGATTTTAGCTTTACCCGATCTTGGGGTTGCTCGATCGTTCGCCCTACCCCGATCGTTCGCTCTGCTTCAACGTTTCCCCTACTTGGGAACCTTCTCCCAATCCTTGAGGAACAGGTCGATTCCGATATCGGTGAGGGGGTGATCGTAGAGCATACCCATCACCTCGAAGTTCATCGTGCAAACATCAGCACCGATCAGGGCGGCTCGCAGCACATGGATGGGATGACGAACCGCAGCCACGATGATCTGGGTCTCATAGCCGTAGTTGTCGTAGATCTGGCGGATCTGAGCGGCCAGCTCCATGCCGTCGTGGCCAATGGAGTCCAGGCGGCCGACGAAGGGGCTGATATAGGTGGCTCCCGCTTTGGCGGCCAGCAGGGCCTGGAGTGCCGAGAAGTTGACGGTCACGTTGGTCTTGATCCCCTCGGCGGCCAGCTTCTTGACCGCGATCAAGCCCTCCTTCACGATGGGAACCTTGATCACCACGTTGTCGGCGATCTTGGCTAGTTCCCGACCCTCGGCCGCGATTCCATCGGCCTCGAGGCTGATGGTCTCCAGGCTGACCGGCCCGTCGACGATCTTGCAGATCTGCGGGTACAGCTCCTTCGGATTCGCACCGGTCTTGGACACATGGGTCGGATTGGTCGTAACTCCGTCCAGAATACCCCAGCGGGCAACTTCCTGAATCTGATCGATGAAGGCCGTATCTAAAAAGAGTTTCACCGTATCTTCTCCTTCAATGGTTGTGGATTTTTGATTTCCCTTGAATCCCCTATTCCCCAGGTACAAAGGAATTAGTTTCTTATAGTAAGAAAATATAGAAAAAAGTCAACGTGGATTTCCAACGTTGATAGGCGTGGACGAGGAGAGGAGCAGTGAAGCACGGGGCATTGGTACACGAAAGAGAGAATGATGTGACGGTGGTGATCCCCGTCGACGACATCTCCAAGCTGCCGCCGAGGGCGTGTCCTACCTGATCCGGGATGTCATTGCCCTGACTCATCCTTACGGACGCCTGCAGTTTGGCGAGGATCTGGAGCTCAACTTCGACACCCTGATCGGCCACGGCTGCAATCCCAACGTGGCAGCGGCGGTGGGCAGGGTGCTGGAGCGGTTGATCGCCGATGGAGCCACCAACATTTTCGGGGAGACCAGCGAGGTCACCGGCGGAGAGGACCGCATCGCCGCGCAGGCGGCAACGCCGGAGGTGCGGGAGGCGTTCCTGAAGACCTTCCAGGCCTACCAGGAGTTCATCCTCTCCACAGGAGCGAATCTGCTCGGCTCCCAACCCGCCGAAGGCGACATCCGGGGCGGGCTCTCTACAATAGAAGAAAAGGCCATGGGCAACATCATCGGGCATCCGATCATTCCCGTAATCAGGATCACGGCCAATCCCCTCACCGTGTCGTGCTGACAAAGCGCTGCAGGAGTGCTTAGTCCTGCCCCGCACCCCTGCAGCGCTTCTCAGATGAAGTCTGGATCCGCGATTGATTGGAAGCTCACACCGGCCCCGTTCACCTCTGCCGAGGTGGGCAGATTCGCCGGATCCACCTCCGATTCGGCCGGGTAGCTGCCGTCGTCGATCTGGCCATCCGCATCGAATCCGTTTTGGTCGAAATGCCCGTTGTTGGCAGGATTGGCCGCCCCAAAGAGCGTGAAGTCGTAGGGATCTCCCTGGTCGCGAAGTCCCTGCTTGGCCGTGAAGTACAGGTCCACATGGCCTCCCTCTTCTTGAGCCAGGCCGATGGAGGCGGTCACGCTGCTCACCGCCGGGGAATGCTGCGAGTACACCGTCATTTCTCTGTTCGACAAGCTGTGATTGAATTCGATCTTGTGCAGGCTACCGGAAGAATAGGTGCTGTCAAAAGCATGGGGTGAGAACACGATCTGTCCCGCGTTGGCGTCGTCGTAGGCGTACTCCATGGCCTTCGCCCATATTCCGCTCCGCCTGGTCCACACTTCCAGCAGATAGGCATAGGTCCCGCCGTTGATAGAGAGCTTGAGGGCAATCTCGTCGAAATCCGCGGCGCCGAGCCCGCTGGTGATGTGTACGGCCGTCCCCGGGCTTGGATGAAAGGTGTTGATCAAGGCTAATGAGCTCTCCACCAGGGCTGTTACGTTCCTGTACCCCTGCACGATATTGCGGAATCCTGTTCAAAGTGACGCATCGGCCATGAGAGCCGTGGCCGAGAGGATGAACACCAGCGTCAGAAGAATGGCAATCCATCTCCTCATGTTCATTCCTCCTACAGCCCATCCGGTATGGTCACGGTGACACCGGCAGGCAGTCCATACTCCTGTGGATTGACCTGGCATCCGCTCATCAGAAGCACGCATGCACTGAACACTACCAACGTAGCGATTATCCACATCCTTCTTTTTACGATAAACCTCCTCACAATGATGGACTCGAGAATCGAATCGAGTCTTCGGAGACAAATTTCTGACCTCAAAATTAGAATATAGTGCCGGAGCTACAATTTTTTAGATTCTGTCTGGTGAAAAAAGGAGCTTGTTTTCCGCGATCAGAAATTCGGCTAGCCAAACTCCCGCCGAATCGCCTCGAAGGTCTCGCGGAAGGGGGATCGTTTTCTGTAGAACACAGGAGGCTGCCCTAAGGGGGCGGCCACCCGCCGACGGCCGGGGGCAAACTCCCGGCCGCTCCACAGGTGAATCCACTGGTCCTCGGGCAGGTACACCGTCCAGGCACTCCTGCGCGGAGTGATCACCGGCGCCACAAGCAGATCCCGGCCGAACAGATACTGGTACTTCAAGCCGTGCAGCTGCGAATCCCCTTCGTAGTGCAGATAGGGGTGACGAATCACCGGTATACCTGTCTCCTGGTACTCCTTCAGGGAGTGCTGCCGGTAGGCCTTGAGGTGGTCGAATACCTCGGTCATGCGAGCAACATGGCTCAGAGTTTCGGCATCGGAGTCGAACTGCCAGTTCCGTTCGGGTCTGTTTCCTTCATGGCTGCGCAGCTGCAGGCTGAAGGTCCCCAGCTCCATCCAGCGCAGGAACAGCTCCTTGCTGCGGCGGATCCAGGCTACTGTGGTGAATCCGCCTACGTCGGAGTGGAAATGCCCGATGCCCTGCAGCCCCAGGGAGATCCCGGCCGGAATGACTGTTGCCAGGCCATCCCCCAGATTCCAGTTGACCAGCTGATCCCCAGCCCAGAAAGCAGGACTGCAGGCCACCGATCCGTGGTAGCCTGCGCGCATGAAGAACACAACCTCCTTCTCCCGTCCAGTCTCCTGCAGCGCTTCCCAATTGACCCGGGCCCACCAGGCCGGATAGCGGTTGTGAACAGCGTCCCAGCTCTCCCCGGAAGCCAGGACGGCGCCGGGGGGGAGGTATTCGCCGTAATCGGCCATCCATCCATCCAGACCGATCCCGATCAAATTCTCCCTGATCACTCCCTTGATCCAGTCTCGCGCGTCCGGGTTGGTCAGGTCGATCATGGCGGCTGGAAAATCGGTGATGGTCACATAGTGGTCCCTCCCGGAGCCGTTCTTGACGCAGAAACCTCGGGCGCTGGCCTCCTGATACAGCTCCTTTTCGATGGCCAGGAAGGGATTGATGTAGCCGAGGAAGCGGATGCCCCGGCTGTGCAGCTTCTCGATCAGGGTGGGAAGCTCGGGATAGCGCTCGGCGTCGTAGCGCCAGTTCCACATCAGCTGGCTGCCGAAGCTGGTCAGCCTGCGCCCCACCCAATCCTGGACCCACACGGCAGACACATGGATGCCGGCGTCCAGAGCCCGCTCGATCTTCTCCAGGATCACTTCCGGTCCACCCTGAACTCCAAGCCACATGCCCTCGAGGGTCCATTCCGGCACGGGAGGCTGGCGCCCCAGAGCATCGCTGAAAGCGCCGACTATGGCCGGGGCCGAATCCTGCACGTCGAAGCGGATCGATTCCGGAATCTGCCAAAACTCCAGGCGATGGCGGTTTTTATCCCTGAAGTCAAACTCCGCGTAGGCCGGACTGTCGCAGAGGCAGGACCAATTGTAACTGGAGAGGAAGGCGGTCAAGGGAAAATAACTGGAGTACCAGTGGCCCCCGGCTCCCATCTTCGCCTCGGCCAGCAGGGTGATCAGGCCCCGGCCTCTGCCGATTCCCTGCTCCTGACTCCAGACGGGTAATCTCTTTCCCCGCAGGTCGAGCTCCGAGTACTGCTCCCCGCAACCGTAGATGTGCTCCCTCGGTTCGGCCCACAGATCGAGCCACACCCTGTTCCACGGTGACTGGGGATCGGCAAACCTCATGCAAAGACGCCCCTGCTCCTCCGAACATAACAGACGGATCCGGCCGGGAAACTCGATTGCCACCTGGGGTACGGCCATCCGGCCTGGAAGCCCTTTGCCGGCAAGCTCCCTTTCAGCAGACTCTTGGGCGATTTCGTTCGCACCGGCAGCCTCATTCAGAACACGAAATTCCCGGCAGGGTGCCCGCTCCTGCACCCGGTCCCGGATGCGAAAGTGAGCGCGAACGCTACGGTAACGGCCGTCGCCTCGACCCACGGCCAGACAGGGTCTGCGGCGGTTGTGCTCGATCAGCTTCCTGCCTTTATAAGAAAGCGAAAAACCTTCCCCGTGAACTTCAAGTTGAATCATGCCCTGCTCCCGTCCCGGGCCCAAAGAGCCAGCTCCAGAGCCGCAAAGGCATCGTGGAAACCGACGGCCGGCTGCTCTCCTTTGGCCACGCACTCGGCAAAGTGCTTGGTATATTCCTTTATATTGTACGGTTCGGTCGCCTCCAGCCCGTACTCCATGATTTCAGCGGACTCCGGAGCCTGGTTCGGCCGCCCCCAGGCAACCAGGCCGCTGTAGCGGGTCTGCCCCGCGTCCAGGCGGCTGATCGGCCCGTCCTTCAAATGACACCACACCGTACCTTTACCACCGTGCACGGTGAGCCCCAGATTGAAATCGAAGCCGCTCAAGGCATGGGAGAGTTGGAAGATCCCTCCACCCTCCAGCTTTCCCTGGAGAAAGGCGATGTCTTCGTAGTCGAAATCCGCGTGGATGCGGTCGCTGGTGTGGCAGCGGAGCTCCGCCACCTCCCTGCCGGTGACAAAGCGCAGCAGATCCAGCCAGTGGGAGGTCTCCTCCACGATCAGCCCGCCGGAGTTTTCCTTATGCTGGATCCACTGCCGCCACTTATCCCGCTTAAAGGGGCGACGGAAGTGATAGAGGGTGAAGGCTTCGATCGTGCCGACGTAGCCCTCTGCCAACAATCGCTTGAGCTGGACTATCACCGGATTCAGGCGGAACTCGTAATCCACGGCGAAATTGCCCGCTGCGGACTGCAGGCACGCACCGATCCGGTGGGCATCCTCCAGACTCAGAGCCAGGGGCTTCTCCAGCAGCAGGTGCCGTCCCGACTCAAGGATGCGAGTGGCCAGATCGGCGTGGGTGTGGTCCGGGGTGCAGAGACTGATGATCCGGATCGACTCATCGGCCAGCAACGCCTCCAAAGAACTGTAGGTCCGGACACCCAGATCCTCCCAGCTCCGTCCGATCATCTCCGGCGGGTACAACTGTTGGAGATTGAGCATGCTGCCCGCCTGGAAAGTCCCTCCCACTGCGGCCAGCCTCTCCGGAATCAGATCGCAGACTGCGGCCAGCTCCGTGTAAGGGCTCTCCAGGTAGCCTGCACAGTGGGCATGGCCGATCCCCAATCCGACGACCGCCGCCTTCATCTCCATGCCCCTATCCCCTTGCACCCCTGAGAGCCGCCTCCAGTTCCCTGTATACAGTCCGGAGTGCATCCCGGTCAACGGCAGACGTCCCCACGGCGGCAAGGCCGTCTCTGAGCTCCCCCGCGTACTCCAGACAGGCATCCCGGTTGATCCGTCTGGGGGAAGGGGGGTACAGCCGACGAAAATTTTCCCGGCAGATCCGATCCAGAACCTCTGTCTCCAATGCCAAGCCCCGCACCCGGGGCCTGGCCGGACGGGTAGGCGGGAACGGATTGTCCATCTGCTCCGCGGTTCCAAGGAAGCCCAGTAGAAACTCGCTGCGCCGGAGATTGTCGGCATAATCCGCGTAGGGAATGGCGGAGAAGGTTCGGGTGAACCAGAAGCCGTCACTGCCGAAGAGGATCCGCTCCCGAAAGGTGTGGAAGAACTCCCGAGCATCCCCCCGGCTCCGATCCAGATCGCCGTAGAAGTACAGCCCCGGTGCCAGATCGAGATGGGCGTTTCGATGGGCCTGCAGGATACGGGCCAGCCGATCCAGATCATGGGCCATCATCAACAGATGGGGGAAGATGACCGGCAGAGCTGGACAGGATTCCAATACGGCCAGAGCCTGACGCTGCAGCTCCTCATAGCCGGGCAGGGGCCTCGCTTCTACAGATCCGTTCGCTTCAGGCCAAAACACGGGGGGATCGGCGACGTGCATCAATACCGGCAGGTTCAAACGTTCAGCCTCCCGCAAGGCTTCGAGGAACGGCGGATCGTCCAGTTTGAGCCCGAGCTGTCTCTGAAAGCTGGGCTTACCGGCAAAGATCTTCAGCCCGTCGAAGCCCAGACGCCACAGGCGCCGCACCTGATCGGCCAGATCCAAGGGTTCATGAGCGTCGTAGAAAATCGCGGAAAAATCGAAACTGCCCAGGGCGTAGCAGCGCTCACCGAAGTGCACCTTGGCCAACAGTGCCTCCGGGTTGAAGTTGATACGCTCCTTCACAGGTAGGGATAGTACGCAGATCCTGTCCGCCCCGATCTCACCGCAGTAGCGCTCCAACTCGACCAGGCGGGTGTGGTCGCAGAAGTGGATGTGGGAATCGATAAGGGTCCGGTCCGTGGGCGTCATCTCGTGGGCATCACCTAGAAGGTTATTTCAGCTGAAACTCAGGTCTGGCCGCCACCTCCCGGGTCATCACCAGCCGCGTGTCGGGATGATCCCGAAGCAGGGAGGCGGGAAAGCGAGCCGTCTTCTCTCCAAATAGCAGCTTCCGCACCACCGCTCTCTGCCAGGGTCGGTTCAGATACGCCCGGACGCGTTTGGAGGCGAAGATTTGCTTGAAGCCCACGGTCACCGCCCTGGGGGGGATGCGTTCGAATGCGCCCCGGAGAGCGGTATAGGAGTTGATGGTGATGGTCTCCCGGCTCAAGGGTAAAACCCGGGTGGGCAGGTTCCGGAAGCCCTCCGCATCTATCTCCTGGCCCGCTTCCGCTGCCTCGTTGAAAGCCAGGTGGCCGTTGATGCCCACGCCGGCAAAGCAAATGTCCGCCTGGCCCAGCTCCGCGAGCCTGCGGTCGTAGTCGGTCGGGTCGTCGGGATCGGGAAACAGCACCTGTTCTGCTTTGAGGTTCATCTTCTCCGGCATGGGATCGACCAGTTCCCGTTTGATGAAGCCCCGAAAGGACAGGGGATGATCCAGAGGAATCCGTTTGCCCGCTTCATCGAGGTACTCGTCCATGAAGAAGCAGTGCACCCGGGAGAGGTCGAGCGGGCGCAGACTGCACAGCCAGACGAAGCGCCGGTACTGGTAAACCGGCCCGACGGGCAGGATGAACACGCTGCTCTTCCCGGCGGCATTGTTGTTCTCGACTTCGAGGTATAGGGTCAGAGCGATGTGGTAGTAAAGATCGATGTCCGTTTCCAGTATCTCGACGGGCAGGGGCGTGCTCTTTGGGTCGATGTCGGTGGCGTAAATGTCCATGTTATCCCTTGACCGCTCCGGAGGACAGTCCCTGGATGATCTTCTCGTGGAAGAGGATATACACCACGATGCTGGGGATCATGGTGACCACCAAGGCCGCGTACATCGAGGTATATTCCGCCCGGAACTGGCTCTTGAAGAAGCGTATGCCCAGTTGAATGGTTCTGGCCCGCACCGAGGAGGTGAGAAGCAATGCGTAGATGAACTCGTTCCAGGCGTAGAGAAATACGAAGGTCCCGGCGGTCACCACCCCGAGCCGGGAAAGGGGAAAGACGATGCGGGCGTAGCGCTGCCAGAAGGAGCAGCCGTCGATCAAGCCCGCCTCCTCCAACTCCTTGGGAACCGTACCCATGAAGCCGTGGATGAGAAACACTGAAATCGGCAGATTGATGGCCGCATAGGTCAGGATCAGAGCCCCGAGGGTATCATAGATGCCCAGCTTACTGATCAACTGAAAATAGGGAACCATTAGGGCGATGATCGGGATCAGCACACCGGCCAGGATGATGGAGAGGATCAGGTTGTTCAGGCCGAAGCGGAAGCGGGAGAGGGCGTAGGAGGCCATCGATGCCACGAAGATATTCAGAGCCGTAGCCGCGGCGGAGACGACGATCGAGTGCAGAAAGAGCAGGTGCAGGTCGGAAAGCTGAAAGGCGTTGATGTAGTTCTGGATCTGCCACACCTTGGGCAGCAGAAAGGGCTTGTTGATCAGCTCCAGATTCGTTTTGAAGGAACTGATCACCAACCACAGCAGAGGGATGAAGGTGATGACGAGGAAGAAAGCGAGTACGATCCACTTTCCCGTTTTAGCGATGACGTCGACTGCCGGGGAGGTCGTCTTTCTCATATCTTCCCTCCCTACTGCCGCGCCTCGGCTGCGGTATCGGTCCTTCCCAACAGGCTGCGGATGGTAACGATGAGCACACCTCCCAGGATTATCAGAAACGCTCCCACCGCATTGGCGTGTCCGTAGTCCAGATGTCCCATCATGTTGTAGAGCATCAGTCCCATGACCGAGGTGGAGTTGGCCGGCCCTCCCGCGGTCATCAGAAAGGTAGCCTCGAAGTGCCGCATCCCGTAGGCCATGGCCAGGGTCATGGCGGTTATCAGGATCCCCCGCACCATGGGCAGGGTAATGTGGATCTCCTGCTGCCAGACGTTGGCCCCGTCTATCTCGGCGGCCTCGTAGAACGAGACGGGAATGGCCATTGTTCCGGCCAGGACGATGATCATGAAGTAGCCGATGTACAGGACCTGCTGAGCGATGACCGCGGGCAGAGCGGTCTCGATCTCCCCCAACCAGTTGTGGGTCAAGTGTTCCAGACCTACGGAAGTAAGAATCTGGTTGAGGATCCCGTGGTCGGCGTTGTAGATCGCCATCCACAGCATCGCGATGGCAACCTGGGAGATGACGTTGGGAAGAAAGTATATGGTGCGGAGCACGCGCCAGCCTGAGGGTCGGCGGGTCAGGATCATGGCCACCAGGGCGGCGAGAAAGATCTGCAGGAATCCGAGGGACAGCGCCCAGATGAAGTTGTTGCGCACCGACAGGCGAAAAGTGCCATTCATGAGCAGATCGACGAAGTTCTGTACCCCCCGGAACTGGGGCGCCGTGACTCCGTTCCAGGAGGTAAGGCCGATGCTGAACACGAATCCCAGAGGGTAGATGAAAAATGCCGCGTACAGGATAACGGCGGGCAGCAGAAACAGGGTGATACCCTTCCAGTGCTTGTGCAGTGTCATCGCTTACTCCTCGACCCATTCTACCAGACTCGAGCCGGGCTGACGAGGACACGGCTCCGGAAATCCAGGGCTCAAACCGCTGCGCACGCTTTGAGCTCCATCGTAAAAGCTGTTATAGTCTGGGAGTTGGGTTTCGGGAGCTTCACGCTCACCCCGCAAGCGCCTACATCAAGGAGACCAGGAATGACCGATAGAGTACTCATGGTTGACGATGATCTGTGCACGGGCTGCCGCATCTGCGAGCTATGGTGCAGCCTGGAGCACGGCGGCGTCATCAACACCACAAAATCCCGGATTCGCGTACGAAGGGATCATCGTACCCTTTCCAATCAGGCGGTAGTGTGCCTGCAGTGCAGCGATCGATTCTGCATCGACGCCTGCCCGCCCAAGACTCTAGCTCTGAGCCTGGACGAAGGTACCGGTGCAGTCCTCGTCGATTGGGAGAAATGCACAGGCTGCAAAAAATGCGTGGAAGCCTGCCCGTACGACGGTATTCATCTCCTCGCCGAGGAGAAGAAGGTGATCCTCTGCGATCTGTGCGCCGGTGATCCGGAGTGCGTCAAACGCTGCCCGGAGGGGGTACTTTCCTGCGCAGCACGAGGGGAGGATTAGAAGCATGGGGAGCAGCAAAAACGCCGAACCTCATAGGATATTGCGAGTCGATCTGTCGACCTCCCGGACTGATGTCGATACGATCCCGGAGGACCTCATCGCTCTGTATCTCGGCGGCCGTGGACTGGGGGCCTATCTCCTGTACCGGGAGGTGCCTGCTTATGTGGAGCCGTTGTCCCCCAAGAACAAGCTCATCTTTCTCAATGGACCTCTGGTCGGTTCCCTGATTCCCGGTTCCAACAAGGTCAATGTGACCTTTAAATCTCCCCTGACCGGCACCTACTCCTACTCCCTCTGCGGGGGGCACTGGGGACCGGCCCTGCGGGCTGCCGGATTCGACGGGATCATCATCCGGGGGAAGGCAGAGCGGCCCGTTTATCTCCTGATCCGTGACGATACCGCAGAGCTGCGAAACGCCGAGCCGCTGTGGGGTAAAACCATCCCTCAGACCGAAGAGGCGATTCGTCGGGAGCTCGTTGCAGGTGGGACGCGCTCGGAAGGTGCGGCGCGCTCCACCCGCGCCGGGCAGGGCGTTCAGGACGCCGATCTCCAGATCGCCGCCATCGGAGCGGCCGGGGAGAACCTGGTGAAGTACGCCTGCATCACCTCAGGTCTGTATCGGGAGTTCGGACGGGGGGGAGGCGGAGCGGTAATGGGCTCGAAGAACCTCAAGGCCATCGCGGTGATAGGCAGCATGGGGATGGAGATCCACGATCCGAAAGCGATGATGGAGGTTTCGGCACGTCTTTACGATAAATTGAAAGCCAGCCCCAAGTTCGCCGAGCGCCACGAATACGGCACGGCCGAGCTGGTGGACAAGGTCAACAACCGGGGCTTCCTGCCCACACGGAATTTTTCGCAGGGATTTTTCGAGCAGGGCTTCCGTCTGGAAGGACCGGCCATGAAGAAGGAGATCGTCACGGGTAACGCCTCCTGCTACGCCTGCCCGATCGCCTGCGGGAAGATCACCCGTGTCGCCTCCCGCCGCTACGGTACCATGATCATGGAGGGCCCGGAATTCGAGACCATCGGGCTTCTGGGAGCCAACTGCGGCATCGGCGATTGGGAGAGCTTGGTAAAAGCCACGCAAATTTGTGATGAGAACGGCATGGATACCATGTCCGCCGGCGCCTGCCTGTCCCTGGCCATGGAGTGCGTCCAGCGGAGAATCCTCACTTCGAAGGACATCGGCGGTTTGGATCTCACCTTCGGTAACGGTGAGGCGGCGATCGCGGTACTGGAGATGATCGCCCAACGGCGAGGTATCGGGGCCGTCCTGGCCGAAGGAGTCAAGGGAGCTGCCGAGCGTTTCGGCGCTCCGGAGCTGGCGATTCATACCAAGGGATTGTCCCCCGGAGCCTACGATCCGAGGGGCGCCAAGGGCATGGCCCTGACCTATGCCACCTCATCCAAGGGCGCTCACCATATGTTCGCCACCACCTTCGGCTACGAGATTGCCGCCGGTAACCGGCTGGAGGAAAGCGGCAAGGGGGAACTGCAGCGTAACCACCAGTTCAGCATGTGCGTTGTCGACACTCTGGGCATGTGCTCGACCATGCGCATCGGCATCGCCATGGAGGACATGGCTGAGGCGCTGCAGGCTGTCAGCGGGCGAAAAATGACTCCCGAAGACTTGAATCTGGTGGCCGAGCGGGTCATCAACCTGGAGCGGATGTACAACCAGCGGCTGGGCTTTTCCAGAAAGGACGATACCCTTCCAGAACGCTTCATGAGGGAAGCCTTCGAGGAGGGGGAGAGCGCCGGCCAGACCGTAGACCTGGAAACGCTCCTGGATGAGTACTACCGGGCCATGGGCTGGGATGAAAACGGGATCCCCACCGCCCAAACCCTGGAAAGGCTGGGGCTGAGCGAGGGCCTATAGAAAACCGGATAGAAGGATCGTCGATCGTTTCTTCGGCTCGCCGCTCTCTCAATTGTACAACTCCCTCGTTTCCAACGAGAGGCCCGCCCGGCACCGCCGCCTGATTATTTCAGCACATTTTTACTTGACAACGTGTGTTCTCTATGACTATATTAGTATTAACAGTCATAGAGTAATAAGGAACTGGAAATGCCAAAGGCATGGAGCAAGCACGAGAAAGAGCTGGTGGAGCAGGCGCTGCGGGACGAAGGGCGGAAGCTGTTCGAACGATACGGCCTGCAGAAGACCACGGTAGAGGAGATCGCCCGGGCAGCAAAGATCTCCAAGGGGGCTTTCTACCTCTTCCACAGATCCAAGGAAGAGCTCTACTTTCGCATCCTGGAGGAGCTCGAGCAGGAATACCACGAGAATGTCTACGGAGTTCTCCTGCATGCAGAGGGCCCGAGGCGGGAGCGCTTTCGGGAATTTCTTCGCCGCACGATCGAGATCATGACTACCCGGCCTATCTACAGCCAGATTACTACGTCGGACTACGAGTACCTGCGGCGCAAGCTTCCGGATCAGACCGTCGAAGCCCATGTAAAACGCGATTTCGAAGAGCTGGGCAGTCGTTTCGGCACGTGGATGGACAAGGGTTGGATGCGCCGCGTGGACCCTCGGGCATTGAACGGTCTGTTCCTGTCGCTGTTCTACTCCATCATGCACCGCGAGGACCTGGGCGGGGTCGGCTTCGAGGCGGCCAAAGAGCTTTGGATCGATATGGTTTCGACATACCTGATACCTGAACAAGAGGAACGATGATCATGGATGAGGTTCTGAGAACGGAAAATCTTTCGAAACACTTTGGCCCGGTGCGGGCTGTTGAGGGCCTGTCTCTGAACGTGCACAGGGGAGAGATCTACGGATTTCTGGGACTAAACGGGGCGGGCAAGACTACCACCATCCGGATGCTACTCGGCATGATTCGCCCCTCCGCAGGCGCCGCCTTCCTTTTCGGTCGGAGGGTGGATCCAGGCCTAATCGATCTGTGGCGCAAGGTCGGCTACCTTGTTGAGATCCCCTACTCCTACCCCGACCTTACGGTCCGGGAGAATCTGGAGATCGCCCGGCGGTTGCGCCTCATCAACGGGCAGGGATCCGTCGATGAAGTCATCGAGATCATGAAGCTCGGATCATATCGTAACCGCAAGGCCAGAAGCCTCTC
This sequence comes from Spirochaetaceae bacterium, assembly GCA_020353535.1. Taxonomy (GTDB): domain Bacteria; phylum Spirochaetota; class Spirochaetia; order SZUA-6; family DRHE01; genus JAFGQJ01. The sequence continues at coordinate 4,247,410 of CP070696.1, forward strand.
CTCCGGCAACGCCCAGCGCCTCGGGCTGGCCAAGGCCCTGCTGCACCGGCCGGAGATCCTGATTCTTGATGAACCGGCCAACGGCCTCGATCCCGCCGGAATTGTCGAAATCCGTGAGCTTCTGCGGGAAATGGCCGTTGACCGGGGAGTAACGATCTTCATCTCCAGCCACATCCTGGCTGAAATTGCCAGGCTGGCCACGAGGATCGGCATCATCCATGCAGGTCGGCTTATCCAGGAGCTCGACACCGACGAATTGGAGCATGAGCGTAACCGGCGTCTGCTAGTGCGGGCTGTCGATCCGCACTCAGCGCTGCGGACCTTGACACGCGCCGGGTATGTGGTGAACCGATCCGAGGATGGGATCCTCGAGCTGCCGGGTTCAACGGCCTTCCAGCACCCTGAGAATGTCGCCACGCTGCTGGTACGAGGAGGCTTTCCCCCGACCATGCTGCGGGTCGATGTGGAAGATCTGGAGTCTTACTTCCTCAGGACCATAAGCTCGAAAGGAGGGTTGTCATGAGAAGCCTGGTTGCAGCGATATGGGCGGAGGGTCTGAAGGTCCGGCGCTCAAAGATCCTCTGGATCTCCATCGCCTTTGCCGCTTTCCTGGACGTGGTGATGGGTTTTCTCATGTTTGTGCTCAAAAATCCCGACTTTGCCCGTAAATACCGGTTGATCGCCACAAAAGCGTCGATCGCCGGCCAGGCGGACTGGCCGTCATTCCTCTGGATGCTCACCCAGGGCACGGCAATCGCCGGCATGATCGGATTCAGCTTCATCGCCAGCTGGATTTTCGGCCGCGAGTACTCCGATCGCACCCTCAAAGACCTGCTGGCCCTGCCCAGCTCGCGTGCTTCCATCGTCACGGCAAAATTCGTGGTGACTGGCGTATGGTGCACTGTATTGGCTGTTCTGGTTTTCGCGTTGGGGCTCACGGTGGGTACTCTGGTGGGCCTGGAGGAGTGGAATAGTCAGATCATCCACGCCGGTGCCATGACCTACGTGTCCACCTCCGTACTTACCATCCTGCTGGTGAGCTGCGTTGCCTTCTTTGCCAGCGTCGGTCGAGGATTCCTGCCTGCGCTGGGCTTCGCAGTGCTCGCTGTCATTATGGCTCAGGTCATCACGGTGCTGGGCTACGGTCCGTACTTTCCCTGGGCTGTCCCGGCCCTCCACTCCGGAGCTGCCGGACCGGAGGCTGCACGCATGGGGACTGCCTCCTACCTCACCGTGTACGGGACCAGTCTGGCCGGGTTGCTCGGGACATACTCCTGGTGGCGTTTCGCGGATCAGACGTAGAACCTGTGCCGGATCCCACCACCTACTAAAAAGGGGTCAGCCGTAAAAAGCTGACCCCTCATGTTTTTCGTTTTTGCGAAAGAGTGACGACGCTACCTGTTCTTGGCCTGCAGCATCTCCACGAACTGCTGGGGAGTAGCCCTCCCCAGGGCCATGGCGCCGAGAGCCTGGCCGAACTCCTGCACCACCTCGGTCTTGTAGTTGAATTGGAAGTGCGGGACGACAAAGGCGGCGTTGGCCGAGGCTTCGATGAACTTCTGCTGCAGCGGATCGACCTGGTCACCGGCTCCGAAGGAAAATTTTACGCAGAACAGGGAGCCTGCATCCATGGAGATCTTCTTGACGTTGTCGGGCGCGGTCATCCACTTCATGAACTTGATCACCGCAGCCCGGCGGGCCGGATCATACGTATTGGCCGCAGCCAGGTTGGAGAGCAGGAAGCCGATCTGGCCGCCGTGCTTGCCGCCCTTCATGGCCGGTGCCGGGGCTACAGCCGTGACCGCATGGACCTCCGGGGCGTTCTTCTTGGCGGCGCCGATATACCAGGGACCGTTGATGAAGATCGCCGTGTCCTGGGCCAGGTAGTGGCCGCTGGAACATCCCGGATCGCATCCTACGGCATCCTTGGTGGTGTTGCCGTCGGCGTACAGGCGCTTCAGGAGCTCCGCGGCTTGCACGTAGGCTGGATCGGACAGGGGCTTGGACCAGACTTCCGGCCCGGCTATGCTGGCCATGATGTGGGAGTACCAGAGCATCGAGGTCCAGGCATTGGTACCGCCTGTCATCTGGGAGGTCGGTGTCACGCCGATGGCCTTGAGCTTGTCACAGGCGACCCAGAACTCGTCGAAGGTCTTGGGAAATTCGCTGATCCCCGCCTTTTTGAACAGCTCCGTGTTGTACCAAATCGGCGTCAGCCCCAGCTCGTAGGGAATCGACTTTGTGCGGCCGTCACGGGTGGAGGTTGCGATGGTGCCTTCTGCAAAATCCCGGCCCCATGCACCCTTGAGGTCGTCAGTGAAGTCCATCAACAGGTCCCCCTGGTAGTAGGTAAACGAGGTGGGATCCGGATTGAAGACGAACAGATCGGGGACCTGACCGGCGGCCATCATGGTGTTGATCTTCTGCCGATAGCCGTCGTAGTCCGGGTTGGGCTCGATCACCACCTTGATCTTTCCCGCGTTGTCGGCGTTGAACTGGTCCACCAGAGCCGCGACAGTAGCAGCCTTGGAGTCCTGGGCAACCCAGATGCAGGGCCACTGCAGCACGATCTCTTTCTCTGCTTCCTGCCCGCCTCCGGCAAAAACCGGAACGACAGAGGAAAGGAGTAGAAGAGCCGCGAGAACAACAAATGCTTTTTTCATAGCACCCTCCTTGTAATTTTTTACATTATGTAAGTAAATCACAGAGCAAATCCCCAGTCAAGAGATAGTTTCCGCCGCTGAACCGGATGCAAAAAAAGGATCGAACACCAGATCCGTAGCGCCCCGCCCGGCCATGATCGGGTCGTACTGGTCGCTCAAAACCTCCGGCGACTGTAAATCGGTGACTTGGGAGAGCTCTGCGGCGATTCCCGAGCTTCTCAGGGATTTCCGGGCGGAAGCAGAGAAAAAATCCGAAAGAGCAAGTCTGCGGGTCACGATCATGAAAGCCCGTGGTCTGAGAACCATGTAGAGATTGCGGATGCAGCGGTTGAGCAGCACAGCTTTCTCGCTGAGTACGGCGGTCGCCTCTTGATTTCCCGCTGCCAGGGTCTCCCCTATCTCTTCGAGAGAACTCAGGTTGGTACGCTGCTTCAAATCAGCGACAATCGCATCTTCGGACAACTCCGTTTCCAGGCATCCTTTTTGGCCGCACCAGCAGGAACGTCCCTTCCCGTCCACAACCGTGTGGCCGATTTCCAGGGCCGTCTGGTTCCTGTTCACGAAGATGTTCCCGGAGCTGATGAACGACCCCCCGACTCCGGAGCGGATCAGGATCAGAAGTAGAGAGTCGAACTCTTTGGCCTTGCCGTAGCGATACTCACTCAGAGCAATGACCGAGCTGTTGTTGTGGAGGTACACGGGCACCGAAAATTCCCTCTCCAGCAGCTCCCGGATGTTGAAGTCGACCATATCCCGGATCCGCGGGTAGTACAGAACAGAGCCCTGTTTCAGATCCACCACCCCCGGTGCTCCAATCCCTATGCCCAGGATCTTTTCCGCAGAGATCTTCGAACTGTGTATGGCCTTCTCGATTAAATCCGTCAGGATCTGTACCACCCGTTGGGCATCCAGTACCTTCGGAAAATCAACAAGTTCCTCGTACACCGGCGTCCGGTCGAAGTTCACCACCACTACGGAGGCCGAACCGGCCCAAAAATCCACTCCGATCACGTAGTGGGCATCCGGATCGATGCAGTAGAACAGAGGTTTCCTGCCCTTGCGCTCGGACACCTCTTTCCCGGCCTCACAGAGCTTGATGTATCGCCGGTTCTCCAGACTGGCAAAGATACGGAATACCGTGGGGGCTTTCAAGCCGGTCAGGGAGGCAACTTCGGATTGAGACATGACGCCTCTGTCGTAGATGAGCTTGAGGATCAGTTTTTCATTGCGCTCCCGGATGTCGTAGCTGCGCAGCGGTCCCTGCATGATTCTCTTTACTTACTTTCAGAAAATAAATTATAACTATGCTAACAGGTTGTCGAGCCGCTGTAAAGTCGGGTTGCCGGTTCCTTCCCGATGGATTTGCGCTTCTCCTCGCCGCTATCGGTGGAACCTCAGTGGCCGGGATTGAACAAACCACGGCGGCGGAGGTACAGTAGCTGTGCGGCTCGGCCCTGAGACAGCCAGCAGGAGGAGAGCGAAGGTGAGTACATCCAAAACCCAATACGTTGGTGCGATCGATCAGGGCACCACCTCCACCCGCTTCATCCTCTTCGACCGGCAGGGTCGCACGGTCGCCTCCCATCAGCTCGAGCATCGCCAGATCTTTCCCCAGGCCGGATGGGTGGAACATGATCCTCAAGAGATCTGGGAGCGTACCGTGCGGGTGATCCGGGAGGCCCTGAAAACAGCCGGTGCTAACCCCCGCCAGATCGCCGCAATCGGTATTACCAACCAGCGGGAGACCACTGTAGCCTGGAATCGGAAAACCGGTCAGCCTTTCGGAAACGCCATCGTCTGGCAGGATACCCGTACCGACGAGATCGTGGCCAAGCTGGCCAGTCAGGGAGCCGAGCAGGGGGGCATCGACCGCTTCCGGGAGAAGACGGGACTTCCCCTGGCTACCTACTTCTCAGGGCCCAAGCTGAGCTGGCTCCTAGCTGAGGAGCCGGCCGTTCGCAAAGCGGCCGAAAGCGGTGAGGCAGCCTTCGGCACCATCGACAGCTGGCTGATTTGGAACCTGACCGGAGGGGCGGGCGGGGGCCGGTTGGTCACCGATCCCAGCAATGCCAGCCGCACCCTGCTGATGAACCTGGAATCCCTGCAGTGGGATGATGCGATGCTCGGCGTCCTCGAGATTCCGCCGGCGATGCTCCCTGCAATCGTTCCCTCGGTCCCGGGTGAGCCCTACGGGTACACCCGGAAGGATGGTCCCTTCGCCGCGGAAATCCCGGTGGCCGGCGTGCTGGGAGATCAGCAGGCAGCTCTGTTCGGACAGGCCTGCTTCTTGCCGGGAACATCCAAGAATACCTACGGCACCGGCTGCTTTCTGCTCCTCAACACGGGGGAGAAGATCATCCACTCGCAGCACGGGCTGATCACCACCGTCGGCTATCAGCAGGCCGACCACGCTCCGGTCTACGCTCTGGAGGGCTCCATCGCCATCACCGGCGCCCTGGTGCAGTGGCTGCGGGACAACCTCGGCCTGATCCAGAGCTCCGAACAGATCGAAATCCTTGCCCGGGAGGTGGAGGACAGCGGCGGGGTGTACTTCGTGCCGGCCTTCTCCGGGCTCTTCGCTCCCTACTGGCGAAGCGATGCCCGGGGAGTGATCGCGGGCCTTAGCCGCTACGCCACTAAGGAGCATTTGGCTCGGGCCGCCCTGGAGGCCACCGCTTTCCAAACCTTTGAAATCTTCGAAGCCATGGAGCGGGATGCGGGCATCAGCATCCCCTCCCTGAAGGTGGACGGGGGCATGGTGGTGAACGAAATCCTGATGCAGTTTCAGGCGGATCTTCTCGACGTCCCGGTGATCCGGCCGAAGATCAACGAAACCACGGCCCTGGGCGCCGCCTTCGCCGCCGGGCTCTCGGTGGGTTTCTGGGAATCTCACGAGCAACTGCAAGCTCTCTGGGAAGAGGACAGGCGCTGGAACCCCCAAATGGAGCAGCAGGAACGGCAGCGGCGGATTCACTTCTGGAAGAAAGCGGTCAGCCGTAGCCTTGACTGGCTGGAAAGCGAAGGAAGCCCGGCATAGATGAAGAATGATATCTACGATGTGGCCGTCGTAGGAGCTGGAGTGTCCGGAGCATCCATAGCCCGGAAACTCTCCGCCTACGCCTGCGACACCGTGGTTTTGGAGAAGGAATGGGATGTCTCTTTCGGGGTGTCCAAGACCAACTCCGGAGTGATCCACGGCGGCTTCCACTACCCTACCTCTCTGCTCAAGGGCCGGCTGGAGGTAGCGGGTAACATCATGTTCGACCGGCTCCAGCAGGAGCTGCACTTTCCCTTCCAACGCTGCGGCATCCTGGTGGTGGCTTTCACCGTAGAGGAGATGAAGACCGTTGAGAAACTGTACATGCAGGGAGCTGCCAACAAGGTTATCGGCCTGGAGTTGTGCAACCGGGAGCGCATCCAGGCCCTCGAACCCAAGTTGAACGCGGATGTGGTCGGCGGCCTTCACGCCCCGACCGGGGGGGTTATTGAACCGTACCGCTTCGTTTTTTCCCTGATCGAGTCTGCCAGGAAGAACGGGGTCGAGCTGCGGACTCGCTTCAAGGTCGTGAAGGTGGAACAGCGCGACGATCACTTCCTGATCCATGGGGAGAGCGGTCCGAGCTTGAAGGCTCGCTACCTGGTCAATGCCGCGGGCCTGTACACCGACGAGGTATCGGCAGCCTGCGACGCCGAGCGTTTCCGGATCAAACCGCTCAAAGGGCAGGAGTTCCTGTTGGACAGGAACGCCGCCGGTCTGCCGGGTAAAGTCATCTTCCCGGTACCCGGGGCTAAATCCAAGGGCATCCTGGTCATCCCCACGCCGGAGGGTACCTGTATGGTGGGCCCCACCGCGGTGGAACAGGAGGATAAGGAAGACCTGTCCACCAATCAGAGCAATTTCGAGGCGATTTTCCACTCCGCCCGCAGACTGATCCCCAAGATCTCCGAGCGGGACATCATTACCGCCTTCGCCGGCCTGCGTCCCACCCTGCAGGGGGGCGACTTCTACATCGCCGTTTCCGAACAGCAGCCCCGCCTCATCCAGGTGGCCGGGATCCAATCCCCCGGCTTGACCGCAGCGCCGGCGATTGGAGAATACGTGAAGGATTTGCTCAAGAGCACGGGCCTGGTCCTGACCGAGCGCCCTGACTTCGATCCCCTTATCGACGAGGTTCCCCGCATCCGCCAGCTCTCCCCCTACGAAGCGGACCTGTTGGTCGAGAGGGATCCCGCCTACGGAGAGATCGTCTGTCGCTGCGAATCCGTATCCGAGGCGGAGATCGTGGCCGCCATAAGGCGGGGGCACACCACGATGGACGGCATCAAATTCTACACCCGGGCTCAGATGGGCCGCTGCCAGGGCGGATTCTGCAGCTACAAGATCATGAAGATCCTTCAGCGGGAGACGGGGAAGTCCATCACGGAGATCAGCAAACGCGGCGGAGGCAGCCGGATCATCACTGACCGGGTGGGCAATCTCACCGTGGAGATCTCTACCACGGCTGCCGGCCAGGGCGACGGATGAGAGAGAAACGCTCGGACGCCGTAGTCATTGGGGGTGGCTCCGCCGGACTGGCCGTGGCCTCCAGAATCGCCCAGCAGGGGTATTCGGTCATCATTCTGGAACGGGAGACCGAGCTGGGGGGGATCCTGAACCAGTGCATCCACAATGGCTTCGGTCTGCAGCGTTTCAAGGAAGATCTGACGGGTCCCGAGTACGCCGAACGCTTCGTCCAGGCGGTGGAGAAGCAAAATAACATCGAGGTGCTTCTGGAAACTACCGCTCTGGAGGTGAGTCCCGGACCGGTACATACAGTCTACGGCTATTCCCGGCACGGCGGCGTGATCCGGATCGACGCCCGAGTCATCGTGCTGGCTATGGGCTGCCGGGAGCGGAACCGGGGCAACATCGGCATTCCCGGCACACGCCCGGCAGGCGTGTTCACCGCCGGACTGGCGCAGAGGCTGATCAACATCGACGGCTACATTCCGGGTCGCCGGGCGGTAATCCTCGGTTCCGGGGACATCGGACTGATCATGGCCCGTCGTCTTACCTGGGTGGGTGTGAACGTACTTGGGGTGATCGAGATCCAAAGCTACCCCTCCGGGCTTACCCGGAACATCGTTCAGTGCCTGAATGACTTTGGTATCCCCCTGTACCTCTCCCACACCGTTACGGAGATCCGCGGCAAGGACCGGGTAACCGGGGTGAAGGTCGCTGCCCTGGAAGAGGGTCAGGCCGTAGCTTCAAAGGGCTTCGATCTGGACTGCGACACCATCCTCCTTTCCGTAGGCTTGATTCCGGACAACGAGCTGTCCAGGAAGTTCGGTGTGCGCCTGAATCCCGAAACTGGAGGTGCCTTCGTGGATGCCGGGCTGATGAGCTCGGTTCCGGGGGTATTCTCCTGCGGCAACGTGCTCCATGTACACGACCTGGTCGATTACGTAAGTGAAGAGTCCGAACGCTGCGCCTCTTTCGTCGGCGAGTACCTGGAGGGAAGTTATCAACACCAGCATCAGCCCGTAGTGGCCGGAGCGAATGTCAAATACGTCATTCCGAACCGCTACCTTGCGGCAAGGGCAAATCGTTTCTATTTGCGCTCGCTGATCGTCAAAAATAAGGCCGAGCTGATCGTCACCGTGGATGGGGAGGCGCTGAAGCGGAAAAAACTGGCCCATGTCCAGCCCTCCGAGATGGTCAGCTTCGATCTGGAAGCGGAGGAACTGTCCCCGGTTTCGGAATCACGGGAGCAGAAATTGGAGGTCGGAATCTACTGATGAAACGGAAGATGGTGTGTATCTCCTGCCCCCTGAGCTGCCGTCTGACCGTCACCTGGGAGGAGGAGTCAGATATCACGGTGCAGGGCAACAAATGCGCCAAGGGTGAGAGCTACGCCCAGGAAGAGATCCTTGCGCCCAAGCGAGTGGTGACGGCTACGGTGGCTGTCTCGGCAGCAACCTTGGCGCCTCCTTCGGCGGCGGCTTCCTCATCCGGTCTCACAGCGACTGGCTCCCGGCGTCTTCCGGTGAAGACCAGCGCTCCCCTGCTCAAAGAGCACATACCCGCTTTGCTCAACGAGCTGTACAGAATGAAGATCGAAGCTCCGGTCAACTGCGGTGAGGTTCTGCTGAAAGACTTCGCCGGAACCGGTGTGAATCTGGTGGCCACCAGAAGTATCGGGGAGCACTGAGCATGCTGCGGATCGGAACATCGAGCTGGAACTACGACTCCTGGGAAGGACTAGTATACAACCGGGACAGCGGCCGCAGCTACCTGGAGCAGTACGCGGAGATGTACGACACGGCGGAGATCGACAGGTGGTTCTGGTCCCTGTTCGAATCCCCGGAGCCGCGGCTTCCCGATACTCGGACTGCGGAGGAGTACAGACGCAGCGTGCCTGAGGATTTTCGCTTCACCATCAAGGTGCCCAACAGCATCACCCTGACCCATCACTACCAGCGGGACAAGAGTAGACCTCTCAGGGCTAATCCCCACTTCCTCTCCCCGGAGCTATTCGACGCCTTCCTCCAGCGCATCGGTGCGTTAAAAGGACGCATCGCGGCCCTGATCTTTCAGTTCGAGTACCTCAACAAGCAGAAGATGGCCTCCCAGAAGGAGTTTCAATCCAAGATGGAGAGCTTTTTTTCCTCGATCCAGTGCGCCTACACCTGCACCGTAGAAACCAGAAATCCTCAGTACCTCAACGACGCTTATTTCGAGTTTCTGCGCAGGAACAGGCTTTACCCCTGCTTTCTCCAGGGCTATTACATGCCGGATCTGCGCAAGATCCTGCCCGGACGGGAGCAATGGTTCCGGCAGGGTGATCTGGCGGTCATCCGCCTGCACGGACCGGACCGCCAGGGTATGGAGAAGATGAGCGGGAAGCAGTGGGACCGGATCGTGAGTCCCAAGGACGAGGAGATCGGAGATATTCTGGATACGATCGCTCGCCTGCTGCGCAGAGGTGTGGATGTCTACCTCAATGTAAACAACCACTACGAGGGATCCGCCCCCCTGACGATCCGCAAGATCCGGGACAGGCTACAATGACCTGCAGCCCGCTCCCCGCCCCCAGCCAGACGATCCCAATCATCTATATCTCGGCGATCTCGAAGAAGTAGGGCACGAATGGGAGGGGTGTCAGGGAAAGCCCCTGCAGCTCCCTGCCCTCCCAGGCCTCCGTACCGTACTCCGACCAGCGACGCCGACTGATCAGATCGTTCAAGATGTATTTGCTTTCTTTCGCCAGCTCCAACACATCTGCCGGTACGGAGAAGGTAAAGGTGGAGGTCTCTGGCCAGAGGCTGATCAATCCCCAGACGACCTGCTGGGCATTGCGGCGCACTATGCTGAGCACCCAGGGATGAGAGCTGTCCACCAAGTTGAACAGGATATCTCCCTGCAGGATTGCTGGAGACTCTGCCCGAGCCCGCAGCACGGCCCGATAGAATTCATCCTGCCCCCTCTCCTGGCCGCTCCAGATCATGGGTATGAATCCGGCCAACAGCAGGGCTGCGAAACCGGCCCGGCTAGCCTGCGAACCCCGCCAGGGGTAGGCGGGGGGATGGAACTCCCGTGTATCGTGTGTCTCCATGAAGCACACCCGCCGAGCCCCGTCGGGCAGAGACAGGCGGTGGTCCTGGATCCAGCTGCTCCACTCAGCCGGGGTCAGACGGGCCTGCAGCAGCTGATAGGTTTGGATGCAGGACAGATAGTCACAGGCCAGGTCGTGGGATTTGCTGAACAGGGGCCCGAACAGTTCGCAGAGCAGCACGGCTTCGGCATCGACCTCTTTGACCCCCCGCTGCAGCTCTTCGAGCAGACGCAGGACCCCGAGGTTGGTCGCACTGGCCCGGTACGTGAGGCTGCGGTCCCAGTTCGGCTCCTTGGCCAGAGGCGCATCGACCCGAAAGCCGTCAAATCCGTAGCTCCGCAGCATCTGCAGGCTCCACGCCAGCATATAGCGCTGATACTGAGAATTCGCCCAATCGAAGGAATATGTGTCATTCCAGCCGCGGGAGGACACCAGCTCACCTCGCTCATCCCGGCAGAACCACTCCGGATGCTCACCGACATATCGGGCCTCCAGAGCACAGCCCTGGGGCACGAAGTCCAGAAGCAGGCGCATACCCAGACGATGCGCTTCAGTCACCAGCAAATGGAACTCCTCTTCACCGCCCAGGCTGGGATCGAGGGCTTCGAAGTCCAGTATGGCGTAGGGACTGCCATTGGTCTTCCAATTCCCATCCCAGATCCTGCCTATAGGATTGTGGTAGCGGAAGATCGGCAGCAGGTAGAGCGTGTCACATCCCATCGCTTTAATGCGACCCAGCTCCTGACTCAGGCCTTGAAAGCCGCCGAATTGCCCGGGGTGAACCTCGTAGATCCCGGCCGCAGCCACCCAGCCGGGCAGCCGATACATCGGCGGTTCCAACCCAACCTCCCTGAAGGTCCTGCGGTACTCGAGCAGGGCTTGGGGCCACGATCCGGAAAAGACGAGCAGATGTTGATCGCCAGCGCTCAAGCTCTGCCCCGGAGCAAGCCAGGCGGCCAGGGCGCTGTCGTGAATGAGATCGAGGGACTCCCCTGATCCGTCGACTCCAGGCAGGGCTTCCTCGACCTCGCTGTAGTACCAGCAGAGCAGCACCTGCTGTTCCTCTGTGTTGTTGACAGCCAGCAGACCCGGGCTGCAGTCCGGCGCGGTTTCCATGGCCATGCCCCAGCGGTCTCGGGCTCCCGGAGCGAAGCCTTCCGTCGGGGGATTGCCCAGGCTCTGGGAAGCCGCCACCGCCAGGGGCAGTCGCGGCCGCACCGCGGTTCCCGGCGCCTCGAACAGGCAGTGCTCCAGGGCACCGATCCGCACCCCTGGAACCGCCAGGCGCAGACCCCGGATCTGCAGCTCCTTGCCACCTTGATTTTTCAAAGTTACCCGGCGGCTGATGCGGGGACCGACGATCAAATAGCCGTCGCCCAGCGTGAGCGGACCGAAGCGCATGGTGACGGTGATCTCTATGCCGTTCGGCTCATCCCGGACGCTGTGCTCCTGAAGCAGCGGAGACTCCCGCTCACCGAGCCAGCCGTCGGAAAGTCGCACATCGACACTACCTCGATCCGTCTCATGTCCGATCCAGTTTCCCCGGCTTCCAAGAGACCGGAGCAGGCAGAGGCTGCCGCTGTGCGTTGAAAAACCGATCTCTACATCCGCCGTCTGAAAAGATAGGATCTGCATCCGCTCCTGCCCGGCCTCACCCCTTCACCGCTCCGGCGGCGATCCCCTTGACGATGTACTTCTGAAGTGCCAGATAGAAAATCACGATCGGCGTTGCCGAAAGAACCAGAGAGGCCGCCATGGGCCCGTATTCCTTCAAGAACTGTCCGTGAAAACGCATCTGTTCCAGCTGCAAAGTACCCTTGCGCACGATGATCAGAGGCAGCAGGAAATCGTTCCAGATCCACAGAGCGTCTAGGATGGCGATCGTGGCCGTGATCGGCGTCAGCAGGGGAAAGACGATTCTAAAAAAGGTATAGAACTGCCCTGCCCCGTCGATGGCCGCGGATTCCTCCAACTCCCTGGGCACGCCTTTGACGAATCCATGATACATGAACACGGCCAGCGGGGCACCCAATCCCCAGTACATGGGAATGATCCCCCAGATCGAAGTCAGATTCAAATCGGTAGCCAGAACCGCGATCGGCACCATGATGATCTGAAATGGAATGACCAGGGCAAAGGCGAAGAACATGTAGAGGGCCCAGGAAAGGCGGTTGATGGTGCGGGCCAGCATGTAGGCGGCCATGGAGCTGAACAACAGGATCCCGGCAACCCCGAAAAAGGTAATCAGAAAGGTGTTGGCCAGGGTGCGGGGAAAACGCATCTCGGTCCAGGCCTTCGCGAAATTTCCCAGCTCCAGCCGCGAGGGGGGGGCGACCGGTTGCAATGTGATCTCCGCCTCCGGTTTCACAGCATTGTTGAGAACAAACAATGCTGGGTAGATGAAGCTCAAGGCAGCCAGAATCATAAACACCTCGAAGATTCGCAAAGTCCAGGGAATGCGTCGCCGGGTTTTCATAGCCGCACCTCCCGTCTCTTCATTACCGTGAGCTGCACTCCGGTGATCAGCAGTATGGCGATGAACAGCAGCATGGCTTTGGCCGTTGCCAGGCCCGCCAGACGCTTGGCAAAAGCGTCGAAGAAGATATCCATCACAAAGGGCACCGTTCCCAGCGCATACCCCGAGGGACCGACCATGGCGTATACCAGGTCAAAGCTCTTCAGGGAGTTGGACAGGCTCAGGAACAGACAGATGGTCAAAGCCGGTACCAGAAGGGGCAGAACCACATAGCGAAGCTTCTGTCGAGCTTTGGCGCCGTCGATCAGGGCGGCTTCGTGAACATCGGTAGGGATGCTCTGCAGGCCCGCCAGGTAGATGACCATTAAATAACCCGCCTCCCGCCAGACCTGCACCATCACGATCAGCCAGGGCGCCTTGCCGGGATCCCCCATCCACAGCTCGATGCCGGTCAGGGCGGGCATGAGATTGAAGAAGACAAAGGACCAGACCAGGGCTACCACGATCATGGACAGCACGTTAGGCAGGAAAAAGATGGTGCGCAGGATGTTGCGGCTCTTCAGCTTCTGATCCAGTGCCAGAGCCAGCATGAAGGCCAGGAGGTTGGAGAACAGGACGTTGAAGAACATGAAAAACAGGGTAAAACCCACGACACCCAGCTCGAACTTCCGCTCCACCCAGCGCTCTGCAAGCAGACGTTTGAACTCGCCGAGGTTGTAGATATCCCTGGCGGCTTCTCGAACTTCCGCAGCACTGGACGCGGACAGGCTGTAGGTGTCCAGGAATCGGGATACCGCCTGCTGGAGAGCGGCCTGATCATCCGCCAATCCCGCCTCCCGCACTGATGCGATCAGTTCATCCACCGCATTCGGCGGGACCGAGTACGCCACATCCACTTCCGGAAGCAGCCAGATCCGGTCCTCCAGCGTGAACTCGTCGAACTCTGTCCTCAGGGTGTACGCTTCCTCTCCCCTCTCGTACACCTCGCCCGCCAGAGAACGCTCCTCCTCGTTGTTGAGATTCCCCATAAAGACCTTCTCGAACTCCGCCAACGGAATCTCCAGCGGCAGCTGAGAGTTTTGGTTGTAGTTTACCCTTGTGTAGCGCCGTGGATAGAAACGCTCCTCCACCCTGCCGCTGAAGATATCGATGAAGTTTTTCAAACCCACGTAGCGGAAGGTTTCGGGTCGATAGCCCACCCGGTTCAGGATGCGGACAATCCGATTGCGGTCGCTGCCGGTCAGCTCATAGCGTTTGTACTGACTATCGGCCGGATCGAGGGAGTAGATCCGCAGGAGGAAATCCCGATCCTCCTCCCGCTCGATACGGGAAAGGATCTGCTCCTCGAACTGCCCCTTCGCCATGCTGATCGGAGTCCGCGGTGTGGTGCCGTCCCAGTTCGTGAAGGATATACGGATACCCTGGGCGAAGGGATTAATGAAGAAAAGTGCGTATGCGGCCAGCGCCGGCAGCACAAACACACAGAAGTACAGCCAGCGTTTGAACTTGGATCCTACCATACTTGATCCTCTTCTTGTGTTTCAGGAAGGAGGAGTCATCCTCTCTACCTCGGCTTCTAGCTGAGGCGGACGTACCCAGAGAAAAAGTGGGGAGGCGTTGTAGCCTCCCCGCAGCGTACACAATAGCAAACCTGAACCGGGTGTATCCCTACGGTCCGGTTGCCAGATGAGGTTGCCGAGAACTAGCGGGCTTCCCGCCACTGCCGATCGATGTCGGCGATCACCGCCTCGGCGCTCTTCTTCTTGAAGGCGTAGGCCTGAGCTCCGTTCTTGACCGCGTCTTCGAATACAGCGGTCGGATACATTGAAAAGGCCCAGCGGTAGGCGCCCTGCGTACCCACCGTCGTCATCAGCTCTACGAAGGGCGGCTTCATAGAAGAAAGGTCGGCACCCTTGAAGGAGATGGTCAGCTTGTAGTCCGTTGTCCAGATTTTCACCGCCTCCGGAGTGGAAAGCCAGCTCAAGAATTTCTTGGCCGCAGCCTGTTTGTCCGGCGAAGCCTGGGCGGAGATCCCGAAGCAGGAATCCACGTCCGCGTAGAACTTGACCATCCTGGGATCATTGAACATGGGGAAGGGTACGAACCCGGCGTCCAATTTAGGATTGGTACCGATCGCCGCCCCGTATGACCACAAACCCTGAACCATCATCGGAGATTTGCCACCGGCGAAGGAGGCCTGCTGCTGATCCCAGCTCATCTCCGCCGCGTTGGAATCCATGTTCTCCACGTACTGGTCTATGGTTGCAAACAGCAGGTTGGTATTCACCACACCGTAGCTGGTACGGCCGGCGTTCATGTCCGCGATAAACTGTCCAACCGATATATCTTTGGCAGCCAGCAGGTTGGTATGGGCCAGGGTAATGAAATGACCGATCGACCAGTTTTCCTTGAGCAGTCCCGCGTAGGGGGTGACACCGTTGGATTTCAGGGTTCGGGTGATACGCTGCAGGTCCCTGTAGGTACCCGGAGCGTTCAGGCCGTAAGTCTTGAACATATCCTTGTTGTAGATGATGCCGATCCCGGCGAAATCCATGGGCAGAGCCCACTGCTTGCCGTTCCAGGTAACCGCCGATTTGGCTGAGTCGATGACCTTGGACATCACCGGCTCTCCGGAGAGGTCCAGAACGTAACCTTTCTCGGCGTACTCAAACACCCGGGAGTAGGACTGCATCTGGAGAATCTCCGAGAGTTTTCCCATAGCAGCCCGGGCCGCCATGGTGGCGTCCGCATCATTGGGAATGATGAGCAGGTCGATGGAGATGCTCGGATTCTGGCGCACAAAAGTGTCCACGAGCTTCTTCAGTCCTTCCTGGTTCTCCTGCTTGTAGTAGTACAGTTCCAGCTTCTGGGCGAAGCTGAAGGCCGCTACCAGGACGAGCAGAATAACGACGATCGCTTTTTTCATGAAAGCCTCCTTTGCCCAAAGGGCAAATTTTTTAGGTTAATCGGTAGGATGTAAACCGGTTCACATCTAGATAAATAATAATTCCCGCCGGGGGGAGTTGTAAAGGAAAAATAGATTTGAGACGATGATTCAGCCGGCCTGGCGTTCGTGCAGCTTGGCCTGATCGCCCCGTTTGAGCTTGTGCCGGAAGTTGGTGGTCTGGTCACCGATGATCTTGTCCAGATAGGCCATCTGGCGGTCAACGGCTACGATGTAGAGGTTATGATTGACCTCGTAGCGCTCGCGGAAATGATGGTGGGCCAGCTCGAACATGTGCAGGTAGGTGTCCCTGAGCCGTCCTTTGACCGCCTCGTAAAACTCCCGGGTTTTTTTAAGGATATCGAACTCGGTCTGGTACCCGGGGATCCCGGCCTCCCGGAACTCGTGGTAGAGGAACAATAGCTTTTCCAGATAGGCACGGTCGGACATCTGTCCGAGGATGTCAGCGCTGCCCAGAATGGCTCCGGCGTCCTGCTCCTCCTCCGAGGGGAACAGGATGCGGGCGAAATCGGTTTTCAGATCGGTGCTCTGGATCAGCCGAATGATCGACTCGGTCTCCGGCTCCTCGATCTCGAACACCTCGAAGTGGCGTTTCAGGAACTCGATGCTGCGCTGTTCATGCTGAGGGGTGTACTTTGCGCCGGTTCCTTCGGTATCCCAGTCTTCCTGGATGTATCCGGTATCGTGCAGCAAGGCGGCCAGAAGCAGATGAATAGCCAGCTCTTCGGGAAGGAACACCCGTTGGATGTTGTACCCATCCAGCAGTCGTGCGGTAGTCAGCAGCACATTCATAGTGTGGCTGAAGTCATGATACTCGGCCAGGCACTCCCGATAACCGGGGAACTCCCCCGCGAACAGGGAACGTACCTGGGAGAAGGCCAATCGGACCCGCAGGGCCGAGTCTTCCGAGTAGTGGTAGTAGAAGATCCGCAGGACCTCTTCGATGACTTTCTCGGTGTCACGGGTATCGACAAGCTGGGAGAGCTGAACGTCTTTTTTTTCAGGCATGGGTCGCCTCTAAGTAGATAATACATCCTTTGGACGGACAATTCAATTTTACGGAGATGGAAGGTCGGTGGCTTGCCATGAAAGTCAGCAGCACTGTTGGATGCTTGCTATTCTTGACACCCGTGGGAAGATCGGCAACTATGGAATCGCTGGTGCGAAGATCCCGGGAGGCCTGCAGGCCTCCTACCCGTTCAACCAGTGCCGCCAGGTCAGGAGAAGCGCATGAAATGGTATCTTGAGGTGTTGAGGAAGTACGTCAAATTCAGCGGCAGGGCACGACGGACCGAGTACTGGATGTTCTTCCTGTTCAACACGCTGATCAGTATCGTGCTCGCCTTGTTTGAAAGACGTGTTCAAATGGTCCCCTGGTTCACCGTTCTATACGGTTTGGCTGTGTTCCTGCCGGGGTGTGCGGTAGCGGTACGCAGACTCCATGATGTCGGTAAAAGCTGGACGTGGCTCCTTATCGGTCTTGTTCCAATCGCCGGGGGGATTATCCTGATTATCAAACTGGCCCAGAGTAGTCAGCCGGGGGAGAACCGGTATGGTCTGAGCCCTGAACCGATTGAAAAACTTGAAGCTCCCCTTTGGAGCATCGTGTTTTTTCTCTCCATATTGTCTGTTCTGTTAGGATTTGATCTGTGGCTCAAAGGACGGCCGGTCATTGGGATAATAATGACTTTCGGGATTCCGGGAATACTTATTGAGATACTGGCCTCCTCCGAGGATGCAATCAGAGGCAGGCTGCGCCGCAGCAGAACCACACGGTCTTAAAATGGCTTCCCGGTTTCTCTGCTGAAGGGAGGCTCAGAGCTGGGAACCTACACCCTGGGTCTGCAGCACCTGAAGCACGATCTGGCTGATCAGCTCCACCGCCCGGGGATCGACTTCCAAGCCCGGCGAGCGGCCCCAGCCCCGCTGCGCCCGAACCTGGAACAGCTCCTCGATCTCCGGCTCGCTCAAGGCTGCCGGCCCGCCCAACTGCATGGTGACCATACGGATGCGGGCGTACATCTCCAGGGTTTCCATGCGGTAGTAGGCCTGCATCACTGAGGTTCCCACCGTAAGGGCTCCATGGTTGGCCAGCAGCAATGCGTCACAGTCTGCGATCTCCCGGGACACCGTTTCAGGCACCTGGTGGGTGGTAGGGGTGCCGTACTCGGAAAAGCCGATCCTGCCCAATCCGAACACCACTTCAGGCAGGATCACATCCTGATCCAGCCGAATCCTCGAGGTAGCAAATCCGGTGGCGGTTGGGGGATGGGCATGCACGATGGCCAGCACATCGGGACGCTGCTGATAGACGGCCAGGTGCATCTTCATCTCCGAGGAGGGCTTCAAACTGCCGCTGAGAACGTTGCCTTCCGCATCAACGGTGAGCAGCATCTCTGCACTCATGTCCCCCTTGTTCACTCCCGTGGGAGTGATCACAATCCCTCCACCCGGCAGGCAAGCACTGATGTTTCCGTCGTTGGCCGCCACGAAGAACCGATCCCGCAGGCGTTTTCCCGCTTCGAGTATTTCCTCCCTTACCTTCGCCGCGTCGATCAAAGCCTTACCCTCCCCGGATTATGGAGTTTAGTAGGTGGACTGGCTTTTGGCGCCAGTGACGATAGCAACACTTGAGCTGGCGCCGATACGGCTGGCCCCGGCCTGAATCATGGCAACCGCGTCCTCGTAGCTGCGCACTCCCCCCGCTGCTTTGACCCCCATCTCCAGACCCACGGTCCTGCGCATCAGGGCTACATCCTCCACGGTCGCCCCGGATGAAGCGAAGCCGGTGGAGGTCTTCACGTAATGTGCCCCGGACCGCTTGGCGATCTGGCAGGCCAGGACCTTCTCTTCGTCACTGAGCAGGGCATTTTCGATAATCACCTTGAGAATCGTGTTCTGCCGGCAGGCTCGCAGCACCCAGCGCACATCCTCCTCTACGGTCTTTAGATCTCCGGATTTCAAGGCGCCGACGTTCATAACCATGTCGATCTCATCGGCCCCATTTTCCACAGCCCCCCGGGTTTCGAAACTCTTGGCTCGACTGTCCATGGCGCCGAGAGGAAAGCCCACCACGGTACAGACCTTAACTCCCTTACCCCGGAGCTTACGGGCGCAGTAGGCTGTCCAGGTGGTGTTTACGCAGACTGAGTAGAAACCATATTCCACAGCCTCGGCACAGAGCTTATCGACCTGCTCTTTCGTGGCTTCCGGCTTGAGCAGGGTGTGATCAATGAATCGGGCCAGATCTGCCGGACGAAGGCCCGGGAACTCAGCCGGCGCGGTTTTTGTCGTTGAGGCACCTTTCCCCGCCGCAGCAGCCTCAGCGGCCTCTGAGCCG
>CP070696.1:4266548-4408385 GCA_020353535.1 Spirochaetaceae bacterium
TATTGGATTCAGAACCGGAATACAGGCGCATATATTGGCAGCTTGGATACCGACTAATTAATAAAAACCGATGACTGTTGGGATTAATTTAAGTGTCACTTCTGTTACCTCTCGAATTGAGTAGAATTGTAAATTCAGGCAAACTGGAGTGCACACTCCAGGTCATAACGCCGCAAAGCTTCACCCACAGATTGACAGTGGTTTTGCTTTAAAATAACCTGAATTGTACAATTGAAATCTGTATCTATCACGCTGCTAACTCTGATACTCTTCACCGTCGCTCTCCAGGGTCAAGAGTTGAACATGCTCTATATGGCCCAGGCCGGCTATCAGCCCTCGGATATTCTCCAGCAGGCACGATCTTTCGAGGAAAAGACAGGAATCGTGGTCAACCTGTCGTTTTTCGAATATGAGGATCAGTACAATGTTATCATCGAGTCATCGAAGAAAAAGACGGCGGACTACGACATCATACTGGTTGATCTGATATGGACCGCCGATTTCGCCGAAAGGGCGATAATCGATCCGATTCCCTCATATCTGGTGGACGAAGTCAGAGAAGGAATAATCCCGGAAATCTATTCAGCCTTCACCTACGACAATCGAATCTGGGCTGTTCCGTTTCTGGCCAACTTCCAGCTGTTCTACACGAACATGGAGTTGCTGCATCGAGCCGGCTTCATCCGTCCGCCGGCAACGTTGGAGGAACTCGTCGACATGGCTTCTACGGCGAAGAAGATGGGCGTGATCGAGTATCCCCTATTCGATTCCCTACGGAAGCAGGAAGCTCTAGTTTGCGAGTTCGTATGGCTGGTAGGCGCTTTTGGCGGCGATCTACTGGATCAACGCGGCAATATCAATCTAACCGCACCGGCATGCAGGAGGGCTCTGGAGTTTCTCGTGAATCTGCTTGATGCGGGATTGTTGAATCCCTATTCGCTGCACAGCGAAGAGGTCTTCGCCGCGGAGGTGTTTATCTGGGGAGATTCCCTCTTTACCACAAACTGGACCTTCCTAACCGGATTGATTCGGGAATCCGAGTTACCGATACGGCGGAGTGGAAAGGCCAGTCTGATCCCCTCAGTTCGGGCGGTAGCAAGCAAAGGTGATACATCCAGCACGATCAGCGGTTTCCAGGGCCTTTCGGTAACACGAAACAGCCTGCACAAGGAAAAGGCGTGGCGTTTTATCGCCTTTCTATCCTCCCCGGAGTTCCAAAGGAAGCACCTGGCGGAAATGTCGGTTTGGCAGCAAGTCTGGACCGAAGAGATTACACTTAAAGAAGACCCGGATATCGAACTGAAGAAACAGCAGATACTTCGTGTGCACCATCGACCCATCCATCCTCGCTATCGGGAAGTGAGTGCGCGTTTGCAGTATTGGATCTACGAAGCGTTGTCGGGAAACGTCGATTCACAGGAGGCGCTGGAGAATGCCCAGCGGGACATCGATAACCTTCTACAGTAGGCTAGTCGGGTAATACGGAGAATGATTTCGTTCAAGGACCTGCGGCTCAAGATTTCCAGCAAAGTTGCCCTCTCCTTTGTCATCCTGGTTCTGCTCCAGGGAATCGTTACCCTGATCGCTCTTACCCTAATTGTATCTCGAACGCAGAACGACTCCCTCAGGACTCAGATGAACCGCGCCGTCTCGGGAATCGAGGGCTATTTGCAGGAGACTTTGGAGGCTCAGATGGTCAACGCCAATCTGCTGTCGGGGCAGGCGAAGGTGATCGACTACACGGCCTTCGGTTTGACGAATTTGCTACGCCGCGAGCTGTCCGTATACCGGTCGTCTCTGCAGATGGATTCATTGAGCATCTATCTTGAACCCAATGCGCCCTTCACCTCGGTGGGAAACGGCTTGATGAGTACTTCGGCTCTCGAGGCGCAGCTGGAGCGTTCTTTTCAGGGAGAGAAGACCTTTTTCGTAACCTCGGGAGTGGAGCACATCAAGCTTAGTGTGCTTACCCCGATAGCACGAGAGGACAGAATCATCGGTGTTCTGAGCTTGAGCAGGAGCCTGGATCCGGGTTTCGTACAAAATCTGGAAAACATCACCAACAGCAAGATCATTCTACTTTTTGGAAACCTCACGACCACTGCGGGTGATCTCAGCGTCCCGATTATCAGGAAGATCATCGCGGCGGCAGAGAATGAGAACATCCCGGCCGGAATGACCAGAATCGACGGATTTGTGGTCAGCTCGCTTACCATGGAGAGCTTCAGAGAGCCGGGGGGGAAGATCTTTTGTTTACTCGACACGACGGAATACCGGCGGATCATCACACGGTACTATTTGATCTCCTTGATCACGACCTTCCTCATCCTTTCGATAGCACTGCTCATTGGCATTTTTTTCTATCGAGTCACCTTCAACAGGCCGTTTCAGTATCTATTGAAGGGAGTCCACAAGATCTCCGAAGGCGATCTGCACTATCAATTTCAGGTTCCGGCCAAGGATGAATTCGGCGATCTGGCCAAAGCCTTCAACATGATGCGGGTAAACCTGATCGCCAGGGAGCGGGAGCTTCTTCAGCTGTCTCTTTACAACACACTCATTCTGGAGAATGTACGAACCGGTATCATCACGGTGAATCTGGAAGAGGAGGTGACCACCTTCAATCCGGCTGCAATCCGGATCCTCTCAATGGACTCGGAAATGGTGAAAGGAGTAAAAATCACTTCTCAGGTATTTCCCCATTCCCTGTCCGAATTGATCGGGGAGAGCCTGAAAGACAACTCCTCCTATGTCACCGGTAAAGAGGTGATCATCGGTCAGCGCGGGCAGAACAAGATCCTGGCCTTGAGCACATCACCGCTGCTTTCCAAGGACGGTGAAAAAATCGGAATGATCGCGATCTTCGAAGACATCACACGGGTGAAACAGCTGGAGGAGAAACTCTCCGTATCTTCCCGACTGGCGGCACTAGGAGAGATGGCTGCCGGGGTGGCTCACCAGATTCGTAATCCCCTGGGTGTCATGAAGGTATCGGCAGAGATGCTCCGAGATTATTACCGGGTTGTTGATGACGAACGCAACTATCAGCGGATCACCCATATGATGATCAGTGAGATCGATACCCTCAACATCGTGATCCGGAATCTGTTGGATTTCGCCAGGCCGAGAGACGTTCAGAAATCACCGTGTTCGATCAACGAAATCATCCGCTGTTCTCTGGGAAGCCTACCTCTGGACAAGTACCCCGCGCTGGAAATTAAAACGCTCGATTTGGATCATCTCCCCGATTATCTGATGGACAAGAGCCTGATTGAACAGGTACTGTCCAATCTCATCCTCAATGCCATACAAGCTTCCCCGCCGGATGGAAAAATCCAGATAAGCGCGGACATGAAACAAGGACATATGCAGATTATCATCCAGGACTGGGGTTGCGGTTTCGACGAATCCACGCGCAAGCAGATCTTCAATCCCTTTTTTACGACCAAGTCGGACGGTACCGGATTGGGTTTGTCCATCAGCCATCGCATCATCGAGCAGCACAGCGGAACAATCGACGTGTTCTCTCAACCGGGAGGCGGCTCAACGTTTCGCGTCACCTTGTAGGAGCCTAAGGCCATGCGAAGAATCCTTGTAGTGGATGATGAACAGAATATGCGCAACGCCCTCTCAATTCTGCTGGAAAAGCACAATTACGCGGTCTGTACCGCCTGCGACGGGAGAGAAGCCATCGCTACGATCGATGGGGGAGAGGTTGTTGATCTGATTATTACGGACTTGAAGATGCCGAATGTCGATGGAATCGGTGTGTTGAAGTATCTGACGGAAAAGAAGCACAAAATACCGCTGGTGCTGATCACCGCTTTTGGATCCATCGAGGCGGCCGTAGAGGCGATGAAGATGGGGGCGGCCGATTTCATCACAAAACCTTTTAATAAAGACGTAATCTGTCACGTGATCGACAGGATCTTTCAAATGGAAAATCTCAACGAGGAGAACAGACATCTGAAGGGGATTCTCCAAAATGAAAAGCTTGTTTATAAAAGCAGTTCCATGCAGCAAATTATAAACACGGCAACAAAAATTGCTACTGTTGCAGCACCAGTGCTGATTACCGGGGAAAGCGGCGTTGGCAAGGGGCTGATCGCTGAGACCATTCATAAACTGGGTGGTGAAGCTTCCCGGCCTTTCATCGCCATCAATTGCCCCACGATTCCGGAAACACTTTTGGAGAGCGAGCTGTTCGGGTACAGGAGAGGGGCGTTTACCGGCGCCGACAGCGACTTCAAGGGTAAAATCCGTCTATCAGAAGGGGGAACTCTGTTCCTGGACGAAATCGCTGATATTCCACTGAATGTTCAGTCCAAACTCCTACGAATACTTGAGGAGAAGCTCTTCGAGCCTCTGGGGAGCAATACGACAATCAGAATCAACAACCGTATCATCTGCGCCACAAATCGCGAGTTGAAGCAGCTCGTCGATGATGGGCGATTCCGAAAAGACCTGTACTACCGCATAAACACCATCACTATCGAAATACCTCCCCTCTGCAAACGCCCCGAGGACATCATTCCCCTTGCTGAGTTTTTCATCACCCACTTCGCCAAACAGATGCGGAAAGAGATAACAGGACTGTCAGAGAAAGTCAGACAAGCCTTGATTCACTACACCTGGCCGGGCAATGTACGGGAGTTACGCAACGTCATGGAAAGAGCGGTGGTTCTTTCTCAGGACAAGAAGATCGAGCCTGCCGATCTGCCCCTGGAGTTGCGGGAAGGCAGCGGCGTCGACCAACCGCAGCAGGATAACAAACTCGAGAGTGTGGAGGTGAGCTTGCTGAAGGATGCACTCAACGCCAACCGCGGCAATGTGACCGCGGCCGCTGTCGCTCTAGGGATCTCCCGCAGCACCCTCCGTTACAGAATGAAGAAGTACGGTCTGGTCCGCGGTTGAAATGATCAATCCAGTCGCAGACAAACGGTTGAAATGAACCGATTGCTATTTTCCTCTGAAGACTGTCGCAACTATCTATCACCGATATAAGAAATTATAATATTGTATTCGCTACCCAGTCCTGGCACGATTCTTGCTAAATTTAAGAAAAACCCATACAAGGAGGAGCGTATGAAAAAAGGTTTTGTACTGCTCGCATTGATTTTTTGTGCGGGTCTGCTGTTTGCCGGCGGCCAAAAAACAACGGCCGGCGAAGTAGAGGTCCTGCACTGGTGGACCTCTGGTGGAGAAGCTGCCTCGGTGGCCGTGCTCAAGGAATTGCTGGAAGCTGAAGGGCACAGGTGGAAAGACTTCGCCGTTGCCGGTGGTGGTGGTGATCAAGCTATGACCGTGCTCAGATCCCGGGCGGTAGCCGGAAATCCGCCTACCGCAGCCCAGGTCAAGGGACCGCAGATTCAGGATTGGGCGGAAGAGGGATTATTGACGAATCTCGATGACGTAGCTAAGGCGGAAAACTGGGACAATCTCATCCCCAAGGTCATTGCCGACATCATGAAGTACCAGGGTCACTACGTGGCGGTCCCGGTGAACGTGCACAGGATCAACTGGATGTGGGTCAATCCGACCGTGTTCGAGAAGGCCGGCGCCGACATACCCAAGACCTGGGCTGAGGCCGAGGTAGCGGCCAAGAAGATTAAAGCCGCCGGCATGATTCCCGTTGCCTGGACCGGCCAGCCCTGGGCGGAGATTACGGTCTTCGAGACGATCGTAGCCGGCGTCGGAGGTACGGATTTCTACAAGAAGACCATGGTGCAGGCGAATCCCGCCGACATAAACAGCCCTACGATGGTCAAGTGCCTCGAAACACTCAAGAGGATGAAGCAGTATACCGATCCGGGCGCGCCGGGACGGGATTGGAACCTGGCCACCGCCATGGTGATCAGGGGGGAAGCCGGGATGCAGTTCATGGGTGACTGGGCTAAGGGTGAATTCATAGCTGCGGGCAAAAAGCCGGATGTCGATTACATCGCCGTGGCCGCTCCCGAAACATCCAAGCAGTTCCTCTTCAACGTAGACAGCTTCATCATGTTCGAGGTAAAGGACAAGGCCGCCAAAGAGGCGCAGAAAGCCATGGCCCGCTTGATTCTGGAACCGAAGTTCCAGGAGGTGTTCAACGTCAACAAAGGCTCGATTCCCGTCCGCATGGGGATGCCCGAAACTCCCTTCGATATTCCTGCGCGACTGTCGATGAAGGACTTCGTGGCCAGCGCCAAGAGCGGCGACCTGGTACCGAGCATGGCCCACGAAATGGCTACCAGCCGGGCCATCAGAGGGGCGTTCATGGACACGGTGGCCGCTTTCTACAACTCCGACATGTCCGCCCAAGATGCCGCCGCTCAGATGGCCAAAGCCGTCCAGTCGGCCAAATAGAAACAGGTCGCTTCAGAAATTATTCACAAGAACGATGGACACCACTATTCGTGGTGTCCATCATACTTTATTGTGAGGCCAAGAGTGTAATGTCAAAGTTTGTGCTATAGTGACTGTATGAAAGAAATGCAAGATATAGATAGGGGAACCACAGCTCGACGAAGAGGCATCTTTGGCCAGGGGCAGGAGGTGCTGCCAAAGCTGGTGCTGGCCCCCACGCTGGCAGCTGGCCTAATTTTCATCTACGGATTCATCCTCTGGACCGTCTGGATCTCCCTGACGAACTCGAAGATGCTACCGAACTACAAACTGGCGGGATTCGTGCAGTACGTCACCCTATTTGCAAAGGAACCCCGGTGGTGGCTGGCTATTACGAACCTGGTCATCTTCAGCGCTCTGTTCATCTCCCTCTGCATCGTCGTAGGACTGCTGCTGGCTATCTTTCTGGACCAGCGGATACGGGCTGAAGGATTCTTCCGGACCGTCTATCTGTATCCGATGGCTCTTTCCTTCATCGTCACCGGGGCTATCTGGAAATGGATTTTGAATCCCAATCTTGGGGTGGAGCGGCTTGTTCAGCAACTGGGCTTCAGCGGATTTACATTTCGCTGGCTTGTGGATCCCAAGATGGCTATCTATACGATTGTCATTGCCGCGGTCTGGCAATCCAGCGGTTTCGTCATGGCCCTGTTCCTGGCTGGACTGCGGGGTATCGACAACTCCGTGATCCAGGCTGCTCAAGTCGACGGGGCAACACTCCCTCGAATATACAGAAGTATCATTATTCCAGCACTTAGACCGGTATTCCTGAGCTCCGTAATCATTCTATCCCACATTGCGATCAAGAGCTTTGACCTGGTCATGGTACTGACCCAGGGCGGACCGGGACTAGCCACGGATATGCCGGCGACCTTCATGTACTCCTTTGCCTTTCGCTACGACCGCCTGGCGTTGGGTGCGGCCAGTGCCGTGGTGATGTATCTGGCGGTGATGGCGTTCATAGTCCCCTACCTGTACTCGGAGTTGCGAGGTACCCGCAATGCCTAGTCTAGACCAAAGAGTAGTCGGAGAACGGGCCTCTGGATTCATCTTTTTCAAGATCTTGATCTACGCCCTCTTGCTGGCAGCGGCGATCTACTTTCTCATTCCTTTCTTTATTATGGTCATCACCTCGATCAAGACCATGAACGACATCCGTACCGGGCACCTCATTTCCCTGCCCCGGGAAGTGACCTTCGAAGCATGGCGTAAAGCCTGGGGCAGTGCCTGCATCGGCGTGAACTGCGTGGGCATGAAAGGCTACTTCCTGAACTCGGTACAGATGGTGGTCCCGGCCGTAGCGATTTCAACGATGATCGGCGCTTTCAACGGCTACGTATTTTCCAAGTGGCGATTTCGGGGCAGTGAAACCTTCTTTACCTTTCTGCTACTGGGATGCTTCATTCCTTTTCAGGTTATTCTCCTCCCGATGTCACGAACACTGGGTCTGCTGCGTATGGCCCAAAGCACCCAGGGATTGATCCTGGTCCACACGGTGTACGGACTGCCTTTCACCTCCCTGTTTTTCCGCAACTACTATGTGGCGATCCCCGATGAGCTTGTCGAAGCGGGAAAGATCGATGGGGCGGGATTCTTCAACATATTTTGGAGGATCTTTCTGCCGATCTCCGGACCGATCTTCGTAGTTTCCATTATCTGGCAGACGACTCAGATCTGGAACGACTTTCTCTTCGGCGTATGCTTCTCCGGCAGTGAAAGCCAGCCCATTACCGTGGCCCTGAACAATCTGGTGAACACGAGCACGGGTGTAAAGGAATACAACGTGGATATGGCCGCGGCCATTATCGCCGGAATACCCACGCTTCTCGTGTACATCGTGTCGGGAAAATACTTCGTTCGGGGACTGACCGCAGGATCGGTGAAAAGCTGAGGATCGTGTCCTCGCGAATAAACACACTGAAGCAAAAATAAATTTATCCACGTTTTATCTTTTAATGAGAGACAACGGCTGCAAAGGTACTCTGACATGGCTTGACATGTTTTAAGCATGTAACTATCGTTTTTACATGTCGAAAATGATTCAAATTAGAAACGTGCCGGACGAGATCCACCGCAAGCTGAAGGCGCGAGCAGCCTTGGCGGGGATGTCCCTCTCGGACTACCTGCTGGCCGTAGCAAAACGGATCATCGAAAAACCAACCCCCCAGGAGATGGCAGCCCGCTTGAGACAAAGAATGCCGGTTAATCCCATAGAGGCACCCGCTGAGGCCGTAAGGCAGGAACGAGAGAAACGGTGATCGTACTGGATGCCTCCGTCGTCATTGAAATGCTGCTTTGGACCGACAGGGCCGGGACCATTTGCAACTACGTCTTGGATCCAGAGGAGAGCCGGCATGCGCCTCATCTGCTGGATGTGGAAGTCGCTCAGGTCATTCGGCGATACTGGCTAGCCGGGGAAATCGATGTTCTGAGGGGAAACCAGATGATGGAAGATTTTGCAAACCTGCCTATCGATCGCCACGAACATGTCCTTCTGCTCCCCCGCATTTGGCAGCTCCACAGCAATCTCACTGCCTATGATGCCGCTTATATAGCACTCGCAGAAGCCCTGGATGCTCCACTGGCTACATGTAATGATCGGCTGGCCGCAGCTCCCGGGCACAACGCCAGGATAACGCTCCTTTAACTGGATTACGGCAGGAACTCGAACGCAGATTGATTTACGGTTCGGTAAAACTATAAAGAACTTGTAGGCGTACGGATCTCCATTCGCTCAAAACATAGCCTTCGCTATTGTCTCCGTCCTGGTGGTTGTGCTTCTTGAAATCACCATTACCGGGGACGGAATGTCGGGCGACGATCACTATATCATCAACTCGATTCGCAGGGCGTTCGCTGGGATCACCCACAAATAGGCACATCGTCACCTTCCCATCCGCAGAGCCGAGCTTGAGAACCGGGTGCTCCTCCACGGGGCTATATCCCTGTTCGAAGGTTAAGCCAACCTCACCGCGACCCCTTTCCATAATCCAGTTTACATCGCCCGGAGAACTGATATATGCTGTGCTTCATGAGTACCGGAAAAAATAAATGGTCTTTACAGAGACTGATCCTCACGATCCTGGCTGTTATCCTGATTCTGGGAAGCGCTGCCATCGGTTTCGCCGTCGACGTGGACGGCACGATCGAAGAGGGAGAGTACGCCAACCAGCTCTCCCTGGCGACCGGGGATTATCTGTTAAACTGGCAGGTTGTTGAAGATACCGTTCATTTCGGCATCCGAGCCAGCACCTCCGGGTGGGTGTGCCTGGGCATCGAGCCGACTCAGGTCATGGCCGAGGCGGACATGATCTTCGGTTGGATCGACGCAGGTGGAGTGGCTGGAGCTCTGGACTGCTACTCTACGGGTCTGTTCGGCCCTCACCCCCCGGACGAAGAGCTGGGGGGTGGGCAGCACATCCTCTCCTTTGCCGTATCGGAGCAGGATGGCGTTACCACCTTCGAGTTCTCCCGGCTCCTGGAATCAGGGGATGCCTATGACAAGACGCTGTCGGCGGATGGGGAGATCAAGATCATCTGGGCGTACGGCAATTCCGATGATTATCTGGACCTGCACAGTCATAAGGGATCGGCCGTGATCAACCTTGCCGGCGGAGCGCAGGCACCGAAAGGTGGAGAGCAACTGGATCTGTACTGGCTCCTGTACAGGGTGCACGGAGCCTTGATGAGCGCCGCTTTCGTGCTGCTGTTCGTGGGCATGTTCTTTCCCCGCTACCTCAAGAAGAAGAAATGGTGGCTCAAGACCCACCGTCGCATCGGCATCAGCGGGGCTGTGATCGGTGTGGTCGGTATCGGCATCGCCGTATACATGATCGCCCGGACCACGGGTGTGCACCTGCGGGTACCTCATTCCTGGATCGGTTTGGCTACCATCGTCCTGATGATCTTCACACCCCTGCTGGGACATTTCATGCTCAAGATCCGCAAAGTTCCGGCCAGGGCTAAAATGGCACGGGCCGTGCATCGCTGGATCGGACGGATCACTCTGCTGTTCATGGCGGCCACGATCGTTCTGGGACTCTTACAGGCGGGAATTATCTAGGGCCCGTTTTCTCACAGGCCGAGGGCAGTGAAGAGGGGATTAACGTTAAATCCGCAGAGCAACGCGGACGGCGGGACAACGTAGAGCAGAAATCCCCGCGGCGGACTTCAAGATCAGCGTTCCGGTACGTGGATGATGTCGCGGGGTTTACTGCCCTGGGCGGGCCCGACAATGCCCATGCGCTCCATCTCCTCCACCATGCGGGCCGCCCGGTTGTAGCCTACCTTCAGCCGCCGCTGGATATAGGAGGCGGAAGCCTTGCCCGCGGTCAGGACGATCTCGATGGCCTTGTCCATCAGGGGATCCTCTGATCCCGAGCCGTCGTACTCCTCCTCATCCTCATCGTAGAACATCTCCTCATCCATATACTCCGGTTCGCCGAGGGTGCGGGCGTGGTCGGTGATGGCCTCCACCTCCTCCTCGGACAGATAGGTACCCTGGATGCGCACGGGGATCGGATCCCAGGCCGGGGTGAAGAGCATGTCCCCCTGACCCAAGAGCTTCTCCGCGCCCACCGAATCGATGATGATTCGAGAGTCGAACTTGCTGGCCACCATGAAAGCGATACGGGAGGGAATATTGGCCTTGATCAAGCCGGTGATCACGTCGATCGACGGTCTCTGGGTGGCCAGCACCAGGTGCAGCCCGACGGCACGGGCCATGGCGGCCAGCCTGGCCAGCACCGCCTCCATCTCCTTTCCTGTAGTGGCCATCAGATCGGCGAATTCGTCAATCACGATCACCCAGTAGGGGATCTGCTGGATGGTCAGCTTGTGTTTGGAAGCCTTCCTGTTATACGAACGGATGTCCCGGGCCCCCGTATTATCGAGCAGGGAGTAACGGCGCTCCATCTCGTCAATACAGTACTGGAGGGCCTGAAAGGCCCGTTTCGGTTCGGTCACCACGGGGGTGAGCAGATGGGGAATGTCGTTGTAGGCTTTGAGCTCGACGATCTTGGGATCGATGAGCAGCACCCGGACATCCTGTGGAGCCTTCCTGTAGAGGATCGAGCAGATGATCGAGTTGACGCAGACCGACTTACCGCTTCCGGTTGCCCCAGCAATAAGCAGATGGGGCGTCTGAGTCAAATCGATGAGTTGAGCTTCTCCAGAGATATCCTTGCCAAGGGCGATGGGAATCTCCATGCGGGCATCCTGAAAGTCCTTCAGACTGACCATCTCCTTGAAGCTGACGATAGCCCGCCTCTTGTTGGGAACCTCGATGCCCACGGCGTGCTTGCCGGGTATCGGCGCAACGATCCTCACCCGGGAGGCGGCCAGACGCAGGGCGATGTTGTCCGCCAGATTCACGATCCTGGAGATCTTCACTCCCGGGGAGGGAAGGATCTCGAACATCGTGATCACCGGCCCTTTTCGGATGCCCGTGACCTCAGCCTTGATCTTGAACTCCTGGAGCGTCTCCATCAGCACCTCGGCGGACCGTCGGGTCTCTGCATCGATCTCCCAATACTCTCCGTCCGGGTAATCTCTGAGCAATCCCTTGATGGGAAAGCTGTACTGCCCGGAGGACTTCGGTTTCCCTGCGGAACCGGCTGAGATTCGCGGGCCCACCTTCTGTCGGGAGAGGATTCGCTCCCGCACCTCGGCATCCGCGGCAGGCTTGGTCTCAGCGATGGGAACGCCCTCCTCGACCACGGCCGCCAGTTCTGGTATGTCCGCCTGAGGCTCGGTGGTGAAACGCCGTGGTTCTCGGCGCGCGGTCCGTGACCGCCGCGGCACGCGGGGTCTGGCATCATCCGCAGATGCTTCGATCACGCTTCCGCGGCTTGCCCCACGGGCTCTCAGCAAGCCGCGCAGGGTTAAGATCAGAAACAACTCGAACAGTACGATGAGAAAGAGAAACACCGCCGAAAGCGCGCGACCGAAGGTACGTACCATCAGATCGGGGAGAAAGGAATCGGGGATATTGCCGTGCAGAACCACCTTATGAAACACACTGGCAGTGACAAAGGGGAGAATGAACAGATTCAGCACAAACAAGCCCCTGCCGGAGAAGCGCGGCGAGAGCAGGAACAGAGCCAGGATGATCAGGTACACAGGAATAAAGAAGGAAGCCCAGAGAAAGGTGGTGAAGAGGAACTGCCCCGGTATGGATAGAAATCCGCCCTGGGCGTTCACGACCCTGAGGAGGCTGAGAAGGGTGCCCCCGGCGGCAACCACCAGGAGAAAAGCCAGGATGTAGGAAATCGTTGAGATACTACGCTTCAAAGTTCCCCCTACGTCTGTTATCGGAAAAAATCGGGCAAGAGTGAAAGGGACGGATTTAAGATCAACGGGCGGACTTAAACCCAGCGGATTTCCGTACTCCGCGTTCAGAGAAGGATGAGACTGATCACCCCCAACGGAATCAGGTAGATGCTGAACAGGGCCAGCCTGCCGCTGCGTACCACCCGCAGCAGCAGCAGCAGGGAGAGCAGTCCGATCACGAAGGAGGCGGCGAAACCAACTACCAGAGCAGCAGGTTCGACCACTTCGAACAGAGTACCGGCCTGGCGAAGCTGAAGGAGCAGGGCACCGAGGATCGCCGGAATGGCAATTAGGAAGGAAAACTCTCCAGCCCTCCGGCGATCCAGTCCCATCAACAGGGCTACGGAGATGGTGATCCCGGCCCGGGAGATTCCGGGAAGCACCGCTACACCCTGGGCCAGGCCGACGAAAACGGCTCCGACAAAGCCGATCTGCAGGTAGTCCCGCGGTGCCCTGCGAATCAGGGTGGAGAGCAGAAACAGGGCTGTAACCAGAAACAACAGCGATACCAGCCGGGGCCGGTGAAAAAAGATATCCTCAAAACGGGACAACGCGAATCCGATCGCTCCGGTCACCACCGTGGCAACCAGTATGTATAGGAGCACCAGCAGATTCTCCCGATCCTCCGGCAGCGCCGCTGCCTTCAGAGCCCGCCAAATCGCCGAGAGGAGCCGGGCGATTGTCTTCCGGAACACGATGATGACCACAATCAACGTCGAGACGTGCAGGAGAACGTCATAGAGCAGGGGAATTTCCACCAGATCCATCAGCTGCCTGAGCATCACCAGATGCCCCGAACTGGAAATCGGAAGGAACTCCGCCACACCTTGAAGCACACCGAGAAGCAAGGACTGAATACCAGTCATGGTTTTGCCTCCGTCAGCTATTAGGCAGCCACCTGTTGCTCGATCATAGATGGC
Organism: Spirochaetaceae bacterium; assembly: GCA_020353535.1. Taxonomy (GTDB): domain Bacteria; phylum Spirochaetota; class Spirochaetia; order SZUA-6; family DRHE01; genus JAFGQJ01. The sequence goes on from CP070696.1 coordinate 4,280,183, forward strand.
TCAATCAGCTATTGCGCTGCCACCCATTGCTCGATCATCTATATCTTGATCACCTATTGCTCGAGTCCGGGAAAGAAAAGCTGCACCGTTTGTTCCAGCGATAGATCGTAGTACAGGGCACCGTAGTATACAGCGGACACGAGGATCTTGCGAATATAGTTGCGGGTTTCCGGAAAGGGAATCGCTTCGGCCAGCAGATCCGTAGGCAGGTCGGCGAAACTTCGCTCCCAGCCGCGCAGACGGGATAGCCCCGCGTTGTAGGCCATAAGTGCCTTGGGGATATCCTCCAGCCGGCCGAGGAGCCTGGAAAAATGCCGAGCCCCAAGACGCAGATTCTGCTCCGGATTGAGAAGGTCGAACTCCTGGATTCGCAACCAGCGGGCGGAATCCGCAGCGGTTTCCGCCATCAGCTGGGTAAGACCTACCGCTCCGGAACGGGAGACGATTTCGGGATCGAAGTAGCTCTCCTCCCTCACCAGGGCGAAGAAAATCGGTGCAGAGAGGTCCTCGCTCTGCGAGATCTCCTCGATCCACTGGCCGTAGGCTTTGGGGTACAGCCGTTCCAAGTCAGACCTGTCCGGCGCTTCCTGCTTACTTAAGCTGTAGAGGCTTGTTAGGCGAATCGACCAGAGGTACTGCGCGCGGTCCTGCAAAGTCATGGCACTTTCAAGTAGCAGGTCCGCTGACACCGTCTGCCACTGTGAGCGCAACAGTTCCGCACCGGTTTCGTACAGACCGTAATCCAAATATCCCCGGATCAACGCGGCAGCAGCTGCCGTGGATCCCTCATCGCCGTCCACGGCCTGTACGGTGTGACCGCTGCCATCGGGGCCCACCAGGCGCCACTGCACGGGAAACCCCAGTTCGGCCAGGGCCGTCTCGGCGAGGAAACGGTAGTACTGTTCTCCGGTGTCACGGGCTTCCAGGAACAGAGCCTGGGGAGAGAGAGACAGGCCGGAGGAATCCGCCAGGCCCAGGGCTACAGTCCGTCCGTTCAGGTAAGCCAATCGTGCCACGGTTTCAGGAGAGCCGTATCCGGCCAGGGTGCGGTAGAGAGCGAATAGCCGGTCCCAGTCCCTGCGGGCGACCAGGCGAGAGATCTCAGCTTCCAGGATGTCGCTGAAATACCGCGGTTGCTGCCAGCGCGGGGCGAACACAGCGATTTTTTCGAGCAAATCATCGGCGGATCGGTTTCGGGCCATATCCAGAACGAACCAGATTGCTCGATCCCGCTGCTCCTGCGAGGTGGTCTCCCGAATCACCACGGAGAGCTGCTGTTCCGCTTTGTCAAACTCCCCGCCCTTGCGGTACAGTCTGCCCGCCATCTCGACGGCGTTTAGCCGCTGGGAAGGAGCAAGATCTGCAGAGAGATCCAACAACATCTCGGCTCCACTGCCGTACTGGCCTACGGCGATATAAGCGGCCCCCAATTCCTGGATCACAATATCCATGTCCGGCCCTTCGGGCTCCAAAGCCGGCAGGGACCTCTCGATCAGCTCGATCGCCTCCTCATTCTGACCCCGGTACAGCATATTCTTGCCCTGAAAGAACAGGATGGTGGGTTGAGAAAAGGTGTCAAGGCGATTCTCCAGCTCCAGGTAGGCGTAGGCTCGTGGGTGCAGTTCCGAGGCTCGTTTGTTGAAGAATAAATCGACGAACAACTCCTGCCATACGGATCTACCCAGCTTCTGGCTGGACACCGCCAGGAACAGATCCAGCTCCTCGTCCCAGGGTGCCCCGTTTTTGCGTCGCTCCTCGAGGGCAGCCAGCACTGCCTTGTCCTCTTCCTGCCAGTAGAGGGCCTCCACCAGGTGTCGTTCGGCCCGGAACTTCAGCTTCTGCTCCCGTGCGCGCCGCGCGAGCTGCCTGGCCAGAGTCTCTGCCTCTCCGTAGCGATCGGTCTCCAAGTATCGTTCGATCAGAACAAGGGCCGCCTCTTCCCGCCAGGGCGACTCCCCGCGCCGCCATTGAAGCGCCAGAAGCTGCTCCGCCGTTTGCTCCCGATTTATGGAAATGAACAGCTCAGACAGATAAAAGGGCGCTCCCGGTCCCAGGCGAAAGGCTTCCGCCAGATTCCGTTCGTCGACAGCCAGATCCCCCAAAAACTCTCGTTCTCCCTCGATCAACCTCTGCTGGAAAGAAGCTCCGGACAAGCCCCAAACACTGTCCGCCGCACACTGGGTGAGTGAGAGGATTAAAAAAAGGAGGAAAAGAGGGATGCTAGTTTTCCGGAATGTAAAGTCGTGTACCTGCAAATATAAGGTCCGGATTGGATATACGGTTCTCCCTGGCTATCTTGGGGTATAACCAGGGATTGCGATAGTAGGTTGCAGCGATATCCCATAACGTGTCCCCCCACTTGATGTCGTACCACAAACCACCTGCGCTGCTCGGGGTTTCTTCCACCGCGGGAGCCGGTTCTGCCTGGGCGACTGCGGGGGCTTGTTCCACCGGCTGGTCCGCCGTCGCTTCGCTCTGCGCTTCATCGGCGGCAGTGCCGCCATCAGGTGCCGCAGCGGCAGTCGCTTCAACCGCCGCTGGCATTGCTTCCGTCTTTCCTGCAAAAAGAGGGGGAATCGGTGTTCCCCCGACAGCTCTGTACACTACATAGGCAATCGCCGCGATGAGGATCAGGCTGAGCAGGACAAAGCCGATGAGAAGAAGAGGATTCCTGCGTTTCTTGGCAAGATGCTCTTTGCGGCGATCCGCTGCGGAGATCGGATAGGTTTCGCCGGTCAGCAGGGATTCCTCGAAGGCATCTTTCTCCGCCCCTTCCCGCTCCAACTCAAAATCGGGATGCTCCGCGGGGCCAGCGGACAGAGCCTGCAGACTGACAGACAAACTCTGACTTTCCCCGGTCTGAATGTCACTGGCCCTCGCCTCCAGGTTGCCCTGTTCGTCCACTCCGACAACCACTTCGACCTCCGGTTCTTTCATGGGCGCGGGCTGGATATTCTCTATCATCAAGGTGCCGACATAATCGGTATCTTCGACGGTTTGCCCCTCCCCCCGATAGAGGTCGATTTGTACGGTTTCCTGATTGTCTCGAACCGTGGTAAGGATCAGCCGCTTCCTGCTCTGGGAGCCCTCCGGCAGCACGGGGTAAAAACTACCGTCAGCCAGCTTGATTCCTATCTGTTGTCCGTTCAACTCTCCTCCTCATCCCTCCCTCAATGTGAATCGTAGCCCCCCGCTCCCGCTTTGTCAACGTACGGCGCCGGTTCTGGCCATGTCACCCTGGCCAAACAAACCGCACGGCCAACAGAGCTCTGTCCACTACTTCCTGTATAGAGAGTCGGCTAGCAGTACCGTTAAACTTGACAACCCCGGTATTCTCCATGAGAATACAATCGGCAAAATGGATGTGCTATTCTATGTCCTGATCGTCTTGGCTGCAGTCGGGCTGCTCATCATGGCCGCCGTTCTTGTTTTTAAGCGAGATCGCGGCTCGGAAAGCCGACAGCGATCCCATCGTCGGGACAGGAACCTCGTATTGCGGGAGGCAACCCGGCGTCTGGCTCAGGATCCTCGTGACGTCTCGGCATTAAAGGATCTGGCCCAAATAACATTCGAAGATCAGAATTTTTCGAATTCCTACAAGTACTTCCGATCCCTCGTTTCATTGTGCGGGGCAAATCCTGAAATCGACGAGTTCGAGGTGAACCTTCGCCTTGGACAGTCCGCCTTCAAGCTGAACAAAGCCGAGGAAGCCCACAAACACCTGATGGTCGCCCGCACCTTGCGTCCTGATGAGTTCGAGGTCAATTTCAACCTTGGGCTCCTGGAGTACGTGCAGAAAAATCATCACAAAGCGTCCGAATACTTTAAAATCGCCCATAGCCAACGCTCCGACGATGTGGCAACCAACCGCTACCTGGGCCATTGTCTGTACGGCCTGCACTCGTTTAATGAGGCGATCGAGGTATTACAACGGGTGCTCGACTTCGAACCCGAAGACAAGAAGGTCCAGTTCCTCCTTGGCAAGTCTTATTTTGCCTTGAAGCAGAACGACTTGGCCTTGAAGATCTTCACCCGCCTGCGCACCGATCCGGACATCGGCGCCATTGCAGCGCTGCATTCCGGAACGTTGAATACCAACGCCAAGAAATTCGACACGGCCATCGAGGATTTTGATATCGGGCTCCGCCACGAGAACATTACCCAGCCGGTATTCCTCGAGTTGAAATATAGATTGGCCGAGGCGAATCTCAAAGCGGGGAACCTGTCCGAAGCGGTACGACTGTGGAAGGAGATCAGCACGCTGCATCCGAACTACAAGAATGTGGCCGATAAGATAAGCCAGTATCAGGAAGTGAATACAAACAGGTTCCTGCAGACTTTCCTGCTGGGGGTGAGCTCTGACTTCGTAACCCTCTGCCGCCGCATCGCTACCCGCTACTATTCCAACTCCAACACCAAGCTGATAAACATATCCCTGAGAAAGGGGGAGTATGCCGACATCCTGGCGAATGTGAGGACCCCCCAATGGGAGGATCAGGTGTTGTTCCGATTCATCCGCTCTCAAGGGGCGATCGGGGAGCTGCTGCTCCGGGATATGTACGTTCATGCCAAGGATATTCACGCCAACCGGGCGGTTTGTGTGGCTGCCGGTACGTTCAGCGAACAGGCACAGGAATTTGTTGAAGCCAGGATGATCGACCTGGTGGACAAAGACAATCTGATCAGGATGCTGAAGAAGTTGTAGATACGACGACCAGATGCCGCTCCTCTTCCAAATAAGGCACCTGCACAGCAACTATGCGGACTCTCTGAGGATCAAGATCCACGGCGGCCAGCTCCTCCAGTACACGCGCGCGCTTTCCCTTGTAGGCGATCAACAGGCCCCCGGGTTCCAGAATGCGCAGCAGTGCGGGGAGTTCTCTGGACAGAGGAGAAAAGGCTCGGAATACGACCAGGTCGAAGCGTGTTTCCACCGCCTCGAGGCGAGCCTCAGCGATTTCAATATTCTCCAGGCGGGCGAGGATAGCGACATTCTGCAAAAACGCCGTTTTCCGGGCCGATGGTTCTATGAGGGTGAAGCGGGAGTCCGGCAAAAACACCGCCAGGGGGATCCCGGGAAATCCTGCGCCGCTTCCCACATCAGCGATATGCTTTCTATGTACAAGAGCGGAAACGGTCGGCCAGGCTGAAAGAGAATCAAGGACATGACGAACGATCAGCTCCCGCCTCCCAGCCTGATCAGACAGGGCTACAAAACCGTATTTTCGGTTCCAGCGCTCCAGCTCTTCGAGGAAAACCCGGAGCTTGTTGAATTGCTCCGCAGCGAATGGTACACCGAGTTGTGACAGACCTTCACTGAGCAGGGGCAGCGCCTCGCCGGACAGCCCGGCATCCCCGCGCCCCCACGCTTTATCCGGCATCAATCCTGCTTCCTTGGACCACGGCGTAGATGAACCAGCAGCACGGCGACATCCGAGGATCGGATTCCGGAGATCCTGGAGGCCTGGCCGATGGAGAGGGGGCGGATATTTTTGAGCTTGGCTTGGCTTTCAGCAGACAGTCCGGTGGCCGCTTCATAGTCAAAATCGCGGGGAATCCTGAGATCCTCCATCTTGCGGAAACGCTCGACCTGTTTTTCCTGCCGCCTGATGTAGCCTTCGTATTTAATATCCAGCTCACAGAGACGAAGCCAGGCTGGTCGCGTGTCTTTCAGCCCATCCGCACCGAGTGCGCAGAGCAGCAGCTGCTCGACGTGGACCTGCGGATCTTTGAGTACGTGCTCGAGAGGTCGGCCCAGATATTTCAGCAGTTCGGGAAAGTCCCCGCAGTCCTGCTCTCGCAGGGTGCGTTGACGCAGCAGCTCACGAATCTCCTCGATCCCCCGGCGTTTTTCCTGCAGGGCTTCAAGGTTTGCCCGGCTCTGCAGACCAACCTGGAAGCCCTTCTCCAGCAGGCGCAGATCAGCGGTGTCGTGACGGAGGGACAGGCGGTATTCGGCCCGGGAGGTGAACAGGCGGTAGGGTTCCTCGGTTCCCAGCGTTACCAGATCGTCGATGAGCACGCCGATGTAGGCCTCAGCCCGGGACAGGAGAAGCGCCGGCTTGCCCTGCAGATAACAGCTGGCGTTGATTCCCGCCATCAGCCCTTGAGCTGCGGCTTCCTCGTAGCCTGAGGTTCCGTTGGTCTGTCCGGCCACGAACAGGCCGCGGATCCGTTTGCTCTCCAGCGAGGGGTAGAGCTGGGTGGGATTTATAAAATCGTACTCCACCGCATAACCGGGCCGAAGGATCTCCAGTTTTTCCAGACCCGGCACGGTACGCAGAAAGCGCTGCTGGACTTCCTCCGGGAGAGAGGAGGAGATGCCGTTCAGATAGACCTCTTCGGTGCTGAGGCCCTCCGGTTCGACAAAGATCTGGTGGCGATCCCGATCCGGAAAACGCACCACCTTGTCCTCGATGGAGGGGCAATAGCGCGGACCAACGCCTTTTATCTTGCCTCCGTACAGCGGTGAGCGGCTAAGATTATCCCGGATGATGCGGTGGGTTTCTGCGGTGGTGTAGGTGATGTAACAGGAGACCGAAGGTCGATCCAACTCTGCCTCCTGTGCAGCAAAGCTGAAGGGCAGCATCTGCACATCTCCCCTCTGCTCCTCCATCCTCTCCAGGATCAAAGAGGAACGCAGTCCCCGGGCGGGCGTGCCGGTTTTCAACCGGCCTACGGTAAAGCCCATCTCCCGCAGCCGGTTGCCCAGGCCGCAGGCCGGAGGTTCCCCCAGCCTGCCACCGGGGGCGGTGTACTCCCCAATAAAAATCATCGCTTCCAGAAAGGTCCCGGTGGTCAGCACCACGGTACGGGCTGTGATTGCTCGCCCTCTCTCGGTGATCACCCCCTGGATCGCTGCACCCTGTTCCGGCATATTTCGTCCCGACGTACCTAGCTTCGACGAGTCTGAGGTGATGAAATCCACCACCGTATCCTGGAACAGGGTGAGATTGGACAGCTGTTCCAAGGTTTGTTTGGCCAGCAGGCTGTAGTGGGCCTTGTCCGCCTGGGCGCGGGGTGCCTGCACCGCCGGCCCCTTGCTGCGGTTGAGGATCCTGAACTGTATCATGGTCCGGTCGATGAGGCTGCCCATGAGCCCGCCCAGGGCGTCGATCTCGCGTACCACATTCCCCTTGGCCAATCCTCCGATGGCAGGATTGCAGGACATCTTGCCGATGCAGTCCAGATTTTGGGTGATGAGGATAGTCTTGTGTCCCAATGAAGCCAGGGCAGCGGCTGCCTCGATTCCCGCGTGACCCCCGCCGATGACGATGGCATCGAAATCCATGGCTACTTGCCTACGCAGAATTGGGCGAAGATCTGATTGAGTATATCCTGGGAGGTCACCTCTCCCGTAATCTCCCCGAGGGCATCTAGCACCTCTTTGAGATCCACCGCCAACACATCCAGGGGTTGAGCGTCTCTCAAGCCCGTCCGGAAGTCCTCCATCCCACGGACCGCCCGTTCCAGCAGGTGCTTCTGGCGCAGGGAATCGATGATCGGCTCCCCCGCATCCACCGTGCCCGCTCCGTTGAACACCCTTTCAACGATCAAATGACTCAAGGTCTCCAGACCCCGCCCGTTTCTGGCACTTACCGCCACGAAATCCGGAGGACAACGATCTTGCCCTGCGCCGGGCGCATCGATCTTGTTCCACACCGGGATCAGCCGCCCGGCTTCCCCTCGCCTGCTCAGGAACTCCTCATCCTGGGAGGTTAGTCCGGTTTCGGCATCTACCAGATAGAGCACCAGATCGGCGGCGGCCACAATACCGTCGGTACGGCGGATCCCTTCCTCCTCTATGCGGTCCGCCCGCTCCCTAAATCCGGCTGTGTCATAGAGTTTGATGGGCACATCATCGATGGTCACCACCGCTTCCAGATAGTCCCGGGTGGTTCCGTGGACTTCCGAGACGATGGCCCGATCCTCCCGCAGCATCCTGTTGAAAAGGGTCGATTTACCCGAATTGGTCCTGCCGGCCAGGACCACGGAGATCCCCTCCTGATACAGCCGGCCGATGCGATAGGTGGCCAACAGGCGCTCCAACTCCTCCTGGCAGAGGGCGGCCTCCTCGTCACTCGGCAGTGATGCTCCGTCCTCTATTTCATCCTCCCCATAATCCAGTCCGAGCTCCACGGCCGCGGACAGGCGCAGGACCGCTTGTTTTATCTGATCGATCTTCCCCTCGATCGCCCCGGACAGACGATTCAGAGCGATAGCCCGGGCGCGATCCGATTTGGCCCGCACCACCTCATTGACCGCTTCGGCCTGGGTAAGGTCGAGCTTTCTGTTGAGAAAGGCCCGCAAGGTGAACTCCCCCGGTCCGGCGAAACGGAAGCCCCCCTCGGTCAGCAGACCCAACAGGCGGCGAATGATGAGTGGGCTGCCATGGCAGAAAATCTCCGCGCCGTCTTCGCCGGTAAAGCTCTTCGGTCCTCGGTACACCGCCACCAGCACATCATCGATGACCTCTGATGCCCCTTCCCCGCCGGCTGTGCTGATGGTGCCGCGATGGAGCGTGTGCCCCGCCATAGCCTTCAGGCTGGCCACCGCAGCCGAGGCGGGCTGGAACAGGGGATCCAGCAGCTCAAGGCTGTCCCCGCCGGATACCCGGATCACCGCCAGTGCGCTCTCTCCCCAGGGAGTGGCCAGAGCAGCGATCGAATCCAGAGGATAGAATTGATCTTTGTCCATCAGAGACAAGATACGGTTTTTGTTCGAGCCGTTCAATAAGGGTGCGTTCCATCCGCCAGCTCCGCACTTCTATAGGTTTTTACGCTTAACAACCGGGCGGATTGTAAGTATCTTTTTTCTCAAGGCCGCAACCCATCGTGAAATAGAAAGAGGGAATGCGATCCTCCCAGGAGTCGATCATGAGAGACACGGAAATAGATTTTATGGACTTCGAGTCCGCCCGAGAGTACGTGCTCGCCTTCATCACTACGTTGAAAAAGACCCAGAAACAACGAGCCGTGACTGAAGAAGAGCTGAAACACTGGAAGAGCCGGGTCAAGCTGGCCGAAAGCCGGGGGGAACCGGTGCTGAAGAGAGGAGCGGAACAGCGGGTGGCGGAACTGGAAATCCGCTCTCACCAGCTCCTCCAGGAGGAACTGGATCTGAAACGCAAGGTGGATGTGCTGAAGGAGAAACTCAAGGCCACGAAGATACGCTCCTCCCTTCGTGTCGACGCGGATGCCCTCTTGGCTCAGATGCAGATGCTCGTGGGTGAACCGGATCACCTGCAGGAAAGCCTGCGCAAGACCGAAGCGGAGCAGGCATTGCAGGCCCTGAAAAAGAAGATAGGTGAGGGTGAAACGCACTAATTTCCGCTCCGTCCTCACCACCGGATCGATCTCCCGAGAGCAAGCCGCTGATCCGGGAGTGCTGCTCTTCGGCCATCGCGGCTATTCCGCGCTGGCACCGGAGAATACTTTAGCTGCCTTTGCCCTGCTCCTGGAGCACAACATTCCCGGCGTGGAGCTGGATGTCCGTCTGAGTCGCGACGGCAGAGTCATGGTCATCCACGATGAGAACCTGAAGCGGGTAACCGGTCTGGACGCACTGGTACAGGACTGCCGGGCTTCCAAGCTGCGGCGCCTGGATGCCGGCGGCTGGTTCGGCCAGGCCTTCCGGGGAGAGGGCATTCCTCTCCTGGAGGAGGTCTTCGAGCTTCTAGGCGATCGTGTCTACTACGACGTGGAGCTGAAATGGAGGCCGAAGCGAGGCGGCGGCCTGGAAGAGGCGGTTGTCGACCGTATTCGTGCCAGCGGACTCACCGACCGTTGCCTGATCTCCTCGTTCAATCCGTACTGTATCCGCCGGGTTCAAGAATACGCCCCCGAGATCCCTACGGCACATATCTATGCCATACACAGGGGAATTCCCGTGTTGCTGCGCAGGGGCCAGGCGGGATTCGTTATACCCACCCCGTTCACCAAACCCCGGTCCGACCAGGTCAATCTGGTAAGCGCCTTCCTCCAGAGGCGGGTACTGCGCAGTCAAATCCTGACCTGGACCGTGGATGATCCCGAGGAGGCCACCCGCCTGGTGCACCTCGGGGTGCGCGGGATTATCTCCAATCATCCTAGCAGGATCAAGGCGGTGTTGTTGTGAAAACAGAGAGGAAGGTCTTCCTGCGCGTCTGGCTCCCCGCTACAAAGCTTTACTCGATACGCTTCTTGTAACTATATTGTGAGGGAACCTGTGGTTCAATTTCCTTAAGGAAAATTGATGACTCTGTACCTGATACGACACGCCCAGTCGGCCAACAATTTACTCTACGACCGAACCGGATCGAACATCGGGCGGGTCGAAGATCCGGAGCTCACCTCGCTCGGAATCGAGCAGGCCCGGATCCTGGCCGATTATGTAGCAGAACACAATGGCGGCGAGTTTCGATTTACCCACCTGTACAGCTCTTTGATGGTGCGTGCGGTGGCCACGGCTACGGCGGTCGCCCGCAGCTGCAACCTCCGGGTCGTGGCTTGGCCGGAGGTCCACGAGTGGATGGGGATCTATTTGGAGGATGAGCAGACCGGAGAGCTGATCGGCCGTCCCGGCAAGAGCCGATCCTACTTCGAGAAGCACTATCCGGATCTCCTGCTCCCGGACTCCCTGAACGAGCACGGTTGGTGGAATCGTCCGGCGGAGATCGAGATCGAGTGGAAGCTGCGGGCTGCTGAGTTTCTGGCAGAGCTGCGAGGACGGCATGGAAACGGGGAGGATCGGGTGGCGGTGGTGACTCACGGAGGCTTTTACCACGAGGTGCTATCCGCCCTGACGGGGGGATCGGGAACTAACAATGCCAACATGCCGGACAGGGTGTGGTTCACCATGCACAACACCGGAATCACCCGCATCGACTTCCGCCCCACCCACACAGCCGTGATCTACCACAACCGTCTAGAACACCTACCTCCGGAGCTGGCGAGCTAGATCGCCGGCAGGGACCGGCTGGCCGAGTAGATACGGGCCGGTCAGCGCAAACAGAGGCTCAGCGGTCCGGGAGCAGCCGACAGGAATCTACAGGCATTCCGACCTGCCGAGCTGTCTTCGTGCACCAAACCCGAATTCCATACTTGATAACGGCAGTGAAACGAGTTCATTCGGCATAGCCTCCCGTGGGGACGTGCATCATTTCACCGTACAGTCCGTTCGTACATCCTGTAGGGGTACAGAAGAGGCGTTGCACTCACCTTGTTCAGATCGGAGATTTCTTCCTGAGAGAGGGCTACTTCCGGGGCGCCCAGGTTTTCCTCCAGCTGAACCTTGCTGCGGGCGCCGAGGATCGGCGCGGTCAATCCGGCTTGGGACAACAACCAGGCCAGAGCGATCTGGGCGGGCGTGCGCCCTTTTCCGGCGGCGATCTCTTTGACCTTGGCGGAAATTGTAAAGTTATGCTCCGTAGCCTTGTTCTTCCAGGAGGCTTCCTGGGGATCTTTCGACACCGCCAGCCGGGTGTCGGTGTTCGGTTTACCCCCCGGCGCATATTTCCCCGAGAGGAAACCTCCAGCCAAAGGTCCCCAGGCGACAAATCCCAATCCTTCCTCTCTGCACAGGGGCAGCAGCTCATTCTCCACGCTGCGTTCCACCAGGCTGTACTGTGCCTGGAGGCAGCAGATGCCTGACAATCCACGCTGTTCGGCGACACAGAGTGACTTCATCAGGTGTCTGGCGGCGAAATTGCTGACTCCTAAGTAGAGAACCTTTCCGCTGCGTACCAAATCGTCCGTAACCCGCAGTGCCTCTTGGATTCTCGTCGGGTGATCCCAGTTATGCAGGTAGTACAGATCGATGCGATCGGTCTTCAGGCGCCGCAGGCTGTTTTCCACCTCCGACAGAATGTGCAGTCGCGACAGCCCCTGCTCATTGGGACCATTGCCCATCTTGCCGAATACCTTGGTGGCTAAAACGACCCGGTCGCGCTTGCCTGCTATTATTTTCCCCACCACTTTCTCCGTGTCTCCCGGCGAGCGGCCGTACACATTCGCCGTGTCCAGGAAATTCCCTCCCGCATCGAGATATCGATCCAGAATTGCTTGAGATTCCTTTTCATCGGCCTCCCTGCCGAAAGTCATGGTGCCCAAACACAGCTCGGAGACTTTCACCCCCGTGGTTCCCAGGAACCTGTAGTTCATGGTTTGCTCCTTTTGCTTACATGGCATCATCCCGAGGACTTCGAATTTCCCCGAACCGCTTGAGCGTCGGCGCCGGATACGTGTCAAGAATATCCTCCAGGCTCCTGCCGGTGCTCTCCCGCATCAACGCCTGATAGCTATTTCCCGAAAGATCGCAGTCCACAATCAGGGGACCGAAGTCCCGCACCCGTATCACCCACATCGCCTGGGCCAGTCCCAGCTCTTCCCTCCAGTGGACCTCCTCCACCTTTTCGATCTGCCGTCCGTAAAGGGCGCCGAGCCCATAGCCGACGGTCAACAGATAAATAGCGCCATGCTTTTTAAACACGTTCCTATAGATATCCGGCTGCATCCCTCCCTTGCCTATGATGGCCTTTACCCCATACGTCAAGAACATAGGTTCCAGGAACTTGGCAAAGCGTGCACTGGCCGTCCCGGTGACCGATGCGATGTAGTAGGCATCCGGCCCTTCGACCCGCACAGCCGGAGAGCAGTGAAAGTTGACATTGCAGGTCCCGGCGATATCCACGGGTGGTGCCTGTCCCTGTAGCACGGCCCTCTCATAAAAGCGGATGCGCCCTGTGAAAATCAATCCGTCAAGGTACACCACATCACCGATTTCCAAATCCCTGAGCGCCTCTTGTCTCAAGGGTATGGACAGTCGTTTTTGTCGAATCTCCATCGAATTCAATTCCTTCTCTCAGTGTTCTTGAAGCTATACTTCCTCTCTGCGGTAGTATGGTGTGAACCACAGGGGGTCTTCACGAAACTCCACGGAGTTGTCGTTGTTGATCCTTACCGTAGACCTTCTGGCGGCGAAACAGAAATGGTGAACCGATACGGGAAGACCGCCGGTGTGGGCATAGGCGCTTTCAACGTGCACGGATAGGATGGAGCTTCTACCCCGGAATCCCATAGGACCGAAGCCGCTCGAATTGCCCAGCTCCTCCAATTCCTGTTCCAGCTCAGCTATCTGGGGATCCGGATTCCGATCACCGATGAGACGCAGACAAGCCGCCTCCTGGCCGATGCGAAAACTATCGTCTTTGGTCCCGCCCAGCCCGATACCCACGATCACCGGCGGGCAGCTCAATCCCCGCTGAAAAAATTGACCTAAACAGTCCAGGAAAAACCTCTTGATACCCGGGATTCCGTCGCTGGGGAAAAGCATGCGATAGTCGCTGCCGAACAATCCTCCCCGATGGACCGTCGTGATGTCGATCCAATCGCCTTCCGGCTCGAAGGTGTAGGCTATGCCGGGAGCGTGAGCCCCGACGTTGTTGTTGAAGTCGCGTCTGCTCAAGGGATGCACGCGATTGGGGCGCAGGGGAATAGCGCGGGTCGCCTCCTGAGTCGCCCGTCTCAGCGCCGTTTCCAGGGCATGGAATCCCCCGTCCAGCTGCAGGTCGTTGCCGCACTTCACGTAGAACCTGGGCAGTCCCGTGTCGGCACACAGTGGACGGCTGTCCTGCTCGGCTGCAGCCCAGTTGTCGGCAATACAGGACAGAACGAATCTGGACAATCCGTCCTGTTCCCCATCTTCGAGGGCTTTCAAACGGGCACGGACATCCTGCGGCAGTACTGTAGCGGCACGCCGGTGCAGCTCCACCGCGGTTTCATAGACAACTTGTTCCGAAATAGCCATTACACAACCGCCTTTTAATGTTCGGATATACCGCATTCCAGCAGATAGTCTTGAGGTGGCGACGGGTCCCCGGTGATTCGCCGAAGCAGAACCTCCGAGGCGGTCCGACCGATCTCCTCGATGGGCTGATCGCAGGCAAGAACCGGAAACTCCAGCAGGCTCAGCCAGCGATTGTTCTCGAAGGAGAACAGGGTCAGCCGCCGGTATGACTCATAGCCCAGCTCGTTCAACGTCTGCAATACCGTATAGCAGATGTTCGAATTCGTGCAAAGCAGAGCATCCATCGGCCATTTTTGTACAAACCACTCCCTAATGGTCGCCCGGGCTTCCTTCAAATCATGGGATACCTTGATTGCCAGCTCCGGATCGAAGATACCACCATCGATACAGGCCTGCACGTATCCCTCGTATTTACGCCCGGGATAATTTTCCGTCCCGTGTCGCAGGAAACCGATACGCCGGCAACCCCGCCCGACGAACCGGGATGCAATCCTGAGGGATTCGCGATAATCGTCGATATGAATGAAATCACTGTTGTAGCTCTCGTTCTTTCTTTCGATCTGCACGAAGGGAACGGGCCTGGAGAGAAGGGCATCGTAGGTGATGCGAGGATCAACGGGGGCATAGATCAGGCCATCGATACCACGGCGCAGCAAAACGTCGATGTGGCGCCGCTCCTGTTCTATCGCTTCCTCGGAATTGCACACCAGAACGTCGTAGCCCTGGGCGTGCATGAACGAACAAACCGAGTTCACCAGGCGATCGAAAAACGATCCGGCCAAATGGGTAACGATCAAACCGACGGTACGGCTTTTCCAGCCCTTTATTCCCTGGGCCATGATATTCGGTTTGTAGTTGAGTTTCTCTATCGCTTCCAGAACCTTGGAGCGAGTGGAGGGTGAGACAAAACGGGTGTCGTTGATGACGTGGGACACGGTGGAGACGGATACACCGGCTAAAAGAGCGACCTCTTTAATGCTTGCGGGCTTTTTTCTACCGTCAGACATGACCGCCCATCCTTCAGCTATCGATTATTTCGTCTATAGTTCTATTCAAATTGAGCAAAGCATCTTTGACTTTATTTGTCCTGTGATCGTGCTCCTTCACCAGGGTGCCCAGATCCACAGTTCTGGAGTCCAGCATTCGTTTCGCCTCCTCAGGAGCGGTACCGCCTTTGTTGGTGTGGGTACTGATGAAATTCTCTGGGTTCAACAGCTTGCGCAGCGTGTCGGTGCTCAATCCAGGCTCGATCTCCTCTGCAAACCCGGCAGCTTCATCCAGCAGCTCCCCTGTGACCTCGTACGCCTTGAGGCCTCTTTCCCGGGCGAAGCGGACCATGGTTGCTACGATGCGGTGAGCTCTTCTGGGTCCGTAGCCGAGCTCTTTCACCATATAATAGGCTACTTCGGTGGAGCAGGAGAATCCGGCGCGGACGTACTCCAGCATCGCTTCTCTCTGGGGAATGATGGCCTGCAACATGCCCCTCATATAACCCATGGCCAGTGAGGCATGCGCCATGGCCCGGAAGGCGATCTTCGGTATTTCCAACATCGGCAACACATCACCGTGCGGTTCCCCCTTCACCAGGACCGCCGCCTGCATCATCTCGCCGAGCACATAACCTGCCTCTATCCTGGTTCTTTCAAAAAGAGCGCCGGGAATGCACTTGTTCGGCATCATAGAGCTGACCCCGCACCAGGCCGGATCCGCTTTCAACATTCCGATTTCCTCCAGGCCCCAGATGTTCATGTCCATGGCCGCCTTGCTGAGAATCGTCACCAAGTTGGTGAGTCCGAAGAGGATGCTCAAGGAGTGATCCTGACTCGACTCGCAATCGTAGGTCGGCTCTACCACATCCTCACAACCTAGGAGCTCAGCCATACGGTCCCGATCGATCGGCCAGGTGATACCCGACGTTGCTCCGCAACCGCCGCTGTTTCTGTTGGTATGCCGGTAAGCTAAGACGAGCTGATCCCAGGAACGCCGCAGGGAGTCGTACACCGACAGCAGGTAATGGGAAAGGGTAATGGGTTGAGCCTGGGAAAAATGGGTGTGCCCGGGCATGACCGTTTCGATGTTGTTCTCAGCGGTATCGAGTATCTTTCTCAACAATTGAAGCAGTTCGTCGAAGGTTTCGAGAAGCATGTCGCGAAGATCGAGTCGAAACATTGGCTCCTGCAGGGTTCTACCGAGGTTGATCATGCTCGCCAGATCTTCGTCATTGTTCAAGGCTTGGGCGATGGATCGTTCCGCATAGCCGTGACTCTTTGTGCTCAGCAGCGGTGATTTGCCCTCTTGGATGTCACGAACCGCCTTCAGGAGTTTTACAGCCTGCGGCTTGGCGATGATTCCGCCCTCCAGCATGCACACCACCCATACCAGATCCACGAGCAGACGATTCGCTCCTGTGCTGTGCTTGGTGGGATCCACTTCCAGTCTTTGGACTGTATTCATGTAATTATCCAGCACCTGGTGCCATTCCTTGGCCTCGGGGACCCCCGGATTATAGCGATGAAACTCGATAATCTCCTTACTATACGGCATTTATTTCACCTCATAAAATTGTTTGCGCTAACATTTCGTTATCATATTCCAATAGCAGCAGGGTGTCAACGAAAATCGAATAATGTAACTCACTTAATTATATATAATTGTAAATTATATATTTCAAATATTGACAGAGAGACTGGAATATAGTATTTACTAAAATCGATTGTACAAACATTTCGATATTTTAGTCCTCAGAACCGAACGATGAAAATTGAGCTAAAAAAAGAGCTGTTCGGAAGCGAAAAAATCTGGGAAGTACTGCCGGGAACAGCGGTGGTGCTCGTAATGATGCTTTTGGCCATGCTGGCTTCGAGGTATCTGGGATCCTTATTCAAAGCCGCATTCGAATTGGATAATTCGCCCGTCTCCGAATTTCTGGTGGCCATGGTATTCGGTATGATTGTTCGCAATCTTATCACGTTTCCCGGGCTCTTCAACGTCGGCTTCAAATTCTGCGTGGCCAAGCTGCTCCGCCTGGGGATCATCCTTTTAGGTATTCGCTTGAGCATCGTCAGCGTTGCCCAGATCGGCGCCGTGGCACTGGTGGCCGTGTTCGCCTGCGTCGCTGCCGGTATCCTCGTCACCACCGGGATCTCCCGATTGCTGAGCGTCCCGCCGCGTTTGGGTACGCTCATTGCCGCGGGAACGGCAATATGCGGTATCAGCGCGATTGTGGCTACGGCACCAGCAATTGGAGCTTCCGATGAGGAGACTGCCTACGCGGTAAGCACGATTACCATCTTCGGATTGCTGGCGACAATGCTGTACCCTTATCTGGCCGAGCTGGTCCTGCACCTGAATCCGGCTCAGGCCGGTTTATTTCTCGGTACAGCCGTCCATGACACCTCCCAGGTCACGGGAGCCGCTTATATCTACGATCAGATATGGGATCGGGGTGTTTCGGAGATCGCGATCACGACCAAACTTGTCCGCAACACTTTTATGGTGATCGTTATTCCGTTGCTCTCTTATCTGTATTCCCGGAAGTTTGCAAAGCTCGAGTCTGCAGAGGGCGACGGTGCCCATAAAATAAATGTGAGGAAGATTTTTCCGATGTTCGTGCTCGGCTTTCTGGGCTTCTCCATCCTTCGCTCGGTGGGAGATCTTTTGTCCGCCAGGGAAACCACCGGGGGCTCGTTCTGGCTGACCCCGGATTCATGGCTGGCATTTCATACGGCGGTGAGGCGGATCGCTGCCATACTGCTGCTTACAGCCGTTACCGCCACGGGATTGAGCACCCGCTTTTCCCGTCTCAAAGAGCTCACCCTCAAACCCTTTCTCATCGGATTCATCGCTGCTGCCGGGGTCGGCATGGTCAGCTATGCTTTTGTGCGAATTATGAAGGCTGCGATCGGCAGGTTGCTGTTGTAGCGCGGCGGGAGCTTCAGCGCACGGATCTTCTCGGTTTGACGAGATTTCCGTGGGAGGCCCGGTATTTGGTTGGGGTAATGCCGGTAATCCTGTGGAATTTATGGGTGAAAAAGCTGTGGGTCTGATATCCAACCTCGAGGGCTATATCCATAACCGACAGGTCCGTGTAGCGCAGCAACTCCTGGGCTTTGGAGATTCGCATTTCGGTGATGTACTGGCGGTAGCTTTTTTTCATGACCTTTCGAAACAGCCGGCTGAAATACTCCGGCGTAATGTCCAGCCGGTTGGCCAGTTCCGTCTCGCTGGGAAGGGACCCGCTGCTGTTGAAAATCATCAGCAGAGCTTTTTGTATTATCGGATTTTGCTTCAAACGGATCGTTCGCTCCGTGAGCGTATCCTCCAGAGAACCGGCCACGTGGGAAATCGCATTGTGGAGCAATCTTCCCAGAGCCAGCGCCTCCCCCTTGGAACAAAATTTGAAATTGGCATATGCTGCCCGGAGCTTTTCCCGGTCGATCCCCCGCTTCCCGACCTTGCTCCAAATTTCTCCAAATCCTTTTTCCCGGTCCGAATGCGTGGCAAATTGGCCGCAGAAATAGGCACCGACGAATCTGCCATGGATATACAGGGGCAGCACAACCTCGACCACCCCTGCCGGACATTCGTCGATGAACGGCAAATCCCGGTTGGCTGCTTCCGCGATCCGCCCATGGCGATCGTAATAGCCGCAGGAACGGGTGTCCGGCGCCGACTTAATCAGCGTGCAGAAGTCGTTCCTGTGTCCGTACCTGCGCAGGAAATTGGTCTCCCTGTAGCCGGACTCGTTTTCCCTGGTTCCACTGAAGAGGAAACAAATCCGCAGACCGGTGAGCGTTTCAAAGGTGGCGATGGTCTCTTCCAGCTGGTCGCTGATGCCGGTGATGATTTCCGAATTGAACACCTCGCCAGTAGCCATGGATACAGCGTAGGCTCGGACGGGCAAAATGTCAATTATATAACAACCATGTCAAAAAAACGACAGATTTCGCACCGGATCGTTTATAGACAACGGATCGGCGGGGGTCCACAATTTGTCTGCTTTCAAGCCTTTTGGAATCAATCTTCATCGGCGCAAGGACGGCAAGATGGCGAAACATGAAACCATCTCCCCGAGAGTGCAGGTCGGATTTGATCCGCTGTGGGTCGAGACTCATTACGGACCCCAGTTCGAGGAGCATCTCACCTTTTTCTTCCATCCCCTGTTGAAAACACATCTGGCCTGGATCACGATGCTGGCGGAGCAGAAGATCGTTCCCAGGGACAGTGCGGCGGCGGTTTGTGGAGCCATCCGCGAGCTCCAGGGGAAAAACCCGGAGATACTTCGACCCTTCGTTCCGGAGTACGGTGATGTGTACGTGCATGTCGAGAAACACCTGGAAGAACGGATCGGAAAGGAGCACGTCGGGCATCTCGCCCTGGCTCGAACCCGGCCGGAACCGGTCGCCCGTATGGCTCTGCGGGATAAACTGCTGAACCTCCTCGATGCTGTCCTTGGGATGAGAGAAAAGCTGCTCGACACCGCCGAAGAGCACGCCGAGACGGTGATGACCGGATACACCCACGCGCAACCGGCGCAGGCCACCACCTACGGTCACTACCTGCTGGGAGCCTACGATCCGATCGAGGAGGACTGCCGCTTTTTCAAGGATGCCTATGCCAATGTAAACCGCTGTACACTGGGCTGCGGCGCCCTGGCCGGCACTGGCTTTCCGGTCGACAGGTACCGCGTTGCGGAGCTGCTCGGATTCGACGGAATCGTCGAAAACACCTACGCCTGCGTATCCTCCAATGACTTCATGCTCGTCTCGGCCAACGCGGTCATCGACATGGCCGTGACCCTGAGCCGGGTGATGGCGGATTTCGTGGAGTGGGCCTCCTTCGATGTGGGCATGATGCTGACCGCACCGCAGTTTTCCTCCTACAGCAGCCTCATGCCTCAAAAGCTGAACACCACGGTACTGGAGGGGGGACGGCTGAAGTGCTCCTACTGCCTGGCTCTTGCACAGAACGTGGCCAACCTGATCGTCAAGGGTCACTACGGGGATGTGAAGGAAATCGACATGGTATGGATGCCCACCTTCAAGTCTCTCGATTACACCACCGACACGATCCGGCTTCTCGGTGAGGTCATCCGGACCATGCAGATCAACAGGGAACGGATGCTCGAGCTGGCTCGGAGTAATTTCTGTACCGTGTCCGAGCTCTCCGACGAGATATACCGCCAGCGGGGACTGTCGTACAGAACCGCCCATGCAATTGCCGCCCACGTGGTCAATCAGGTGGTAAAAGAAGGCCTTTTGGCCACGGATATTACCACCCGGATGGTGGACGAGGCGGCCGTGAAGGTGACCGGCAAGCCCCTGAACATCCCGGAACAGGCGGTGAAAGAGAGCCTGGACCCGGTCACCTTCGTGGAACGCAGAAATCTGGTCGGCGGACCGGCACCCAAAGAGGTGCGGCGCATGATAAAGGTCCGACGGGAGAGGTTGAAACAGGATAGAGCCGGTCAATCGGAGAGAAAGCAGAATCTCGAGAAGGCGGATTTGCTGCTACGGCAGTCGGTGGCTGCAATCATGAAATGAGCGGGGCCTGCGGCAGTATTGATGGCAGATGATTTTGGAAAGGAGGTGATACGGCAGGAAGTTGACACGGACTTGTATGGGATCGCGTATTCTATTTTTTAGAAAGGAAGGAAAGATGAATAAAAAGATCCAAATCGTTCTCTCGGTACTCTTGGTCTTGTTTCTGGCCACGGGACTAGTCTTTGCCGGCGGCAAACCGGAGCCGGAAAAGGAAATGCCGGAAAAGGAAACCATGGTGGAGAAAGCGGCCATGGGACCCAAGCGGGGACAGTCCCTGGTCACCGGTGTCATGGTGAAGATCACCTCGCTGGACCCGCCGAACGGAAACGCCTACGGCGGCGGAGAGGGAGACGTGTACCTCGCCATCTACAACCGTCTTCTTCGCAAAGACGAGCAGGGACAATTTGTTCCGGAATTGGCGACTTCCTGGGACTTCTCTCAGGACGGAAAGCAGCTGACCTTCAAGCTGCGGCAGGGAATCAACTTCCACGACGGAACGCCCTTCAACGCGGAAGCGGCCAAGTGGAATCTCGACCGCCTTCTGGATCCGAAGGACGCCACTCAGGCCTACCAGTTCTTCACGGACCTGCAATCCATCGAGGTGGTCGATCCGTACACGGTCCGGCTGACTCTTAAGGGTCCGTCTTCCGTAATTATGGACGCGCTTGCCTACAAAGGCGGATTCATGCTCTCCCCGACCGCCTTCAAAACCTACGGCGAAGACTACAACCAGCACCCGACGGGCACAGGTCCCTTCAAGTTCGTGGAGTGGATACCAGGCAACCGCTGCGTGGTAGCCAGGAACGAGAACTACTGGGAGAAGGACGAAAATGGTGAGCCCCTTCCGTACCTGGAGAGGATCACCTTCCGCCAGATCACCGATGATTCGGTGCGTATCGTCGAGCTGCAAACCGGCAACGCCCACATGGTGGTCCGGGTTCCGGCCGAGAGCATGGACATCGTGCGCCAGGATCCCAATCTCGAACTGGTGAAGAGCCCCACGGCCACGACCTACAGATTGTACCTCAACATGAGGAGACCGCCGTTCAACAACTTCAAGCTACGCCAGGCCATAAACTACGCCTTTGACCGTGAAGCCATGGCGGAATCGATCGTTCCAGGACAGGGTTCGGTGAATCCTTTCCTGATCCTTCCCGACGAACGATACTATTCCACCTACAATCCCTACAACTACGATCCGGCTAAAGCCAAAAAGCTCCTGGCTGAAGCGGGATATCCCAACGGCTTGGATGTGGAGTTTATGATGATCGCCCGCGAGCCGGATGTGACCATCGCTCCTGTGGTGCAGTCCTATCTCCAAGATATCGGCATCAACACCGAAATTCTGCCGCTGGACCGACTCATCTACGTTGACAAGGCCAAAAACGGGGACTTCGACATGTCCATGGCGCAGATCACCCTGCCGCTGCCATCGATCTACCTGACCATGACGCAGCAGATTCATTCCAAGGGTCCCATCAACCGGGCAGCCTGGAACAATCCCGAGTTCGACGCAACCCTGGAAGAATTGGCCATGACCTTCGACATCGCCAAACAGGATGAGCTAATCAAGAAGGCTCAAAAGATATGCCTCGACGATGCCGGTCAGACCTTTCTTTTCACCAGAGACGGCTACGACGGCAGAAGAAAAGCGGTGAAAGGGGTCGAGTACCAGCAGGAAGGCCTCTGGCTGCTTACTAAGGCATGGATCGACGAGTAACACCTGAATCTCGGTAAATAAAGCGGCCGGATGGGTCTTTGAGAGCCATCCGGCCTGCTCTTGCAGCTGCCCTGCAACCACATTCGGGAACGAGTTACAGTTCAAGCACGGGGAAAGCCGATGTATGCTTTTATCGCCAAGCGCATCTTCCAAATGATCGTTGTCCTGTTCATCGTCAGCATGGCTGTATTTTCACTGATCCTGCTGATTCCCGGGGACGTAGCCACCGCTATACTCGGACTCGACGCCAACGAAAAGGATATCCAGATCATCCGGGAAAAACTCGGTCTGGACAAACCGGTTTACATCCAGTATCTAAAATGGCTGGGAAACGTGCTGCGGGGCGACTTCGGGCGCTCCCTGACAACGAAGCATCCGGTCAGCCTGCTGTTCGCCCAGCGGCTTCCGTTTACCATCCAGTTGGCCCTGTTCGGTATGTTCCTGGCCGTACTGATAGGCGTGCCGGCGGGGATCATCGCGGCCAGGAGGCAGAACTCTGCTGTAGATATGATCCTCAGAGCGTTGACCACCGTAGGCATGGCCATGCCCAACTTCTGGCTGGGGATCCTGCTAATTCTGGTTTTCTCCCTATGGCTGCGCTGGCTGCCCTCCTCCGGGGCCGTCGACATACGCCAGAACTTCTGGGGCTGGCTGGGAGCCATGATCCTCCCGGCGCTCACCATCGGCGCCCGCTTTGCCGCGGTGGTGGTGCGGCAAACCCGCTCGGCCATGCTGGAAGTCCTGCGAACCGACTACGTACGCACGGCCAGGGCAAAGGGCCTGTCCGAGCTGGTGGTAACCGGATCCCATGCCCTGCGCAACGCCCTGATCCCGGTGGTAACGGTGATCGGTCTGCAGACGGGACGTCTTTTCGGCGGAGCGGTGATTACGGAAACCATCTTCAATCTGCCGGGCATGGGAAGTCTGATCGCCGTGGGCGTCAGCCAGAGAGACTTCGTGGTCGTTCAAGGCGGGGTCATGATTGCCGCCGTGGCAGTGCTGGGCATCAATCTGATCGTGGATATCCTGTACGCAGTACTGGACCCGAGAATCCGCTACGGATAATCAGAAGGAAGAAGAAGGAATGTCGCTCGGCCTGTTGAAGAGCAAGGAAATAGACACAACCTATCGCTCCAACTTCCAGTACGCACTGCGCAGGTTGACGGCCAATCACTACAATCTGGTGGGCGGCATCATATTGCTGGTGTTTGTTCTGTGCGCCCTGCTGGCCCCGGTGATCGCGCCCTACGATCCCAGCCAGATCGATCTGAAAGCGGTTCTCAAGGGACCCAGCGGCGCGCACCTTCTGGGGACGGACAAGCTGGGCAGGGACATCTTGAGCCGCATCCTCCACGGCAGCTCGGTATCGTTGATCGTGGGTGTGGGGGCGGTGGGTTTCTCCTTCGCAGTCGGCTGCACATTGGGGATGATCGCGGGATTCGTCAAGGGAGCCATCGGCAACTCTATCATGCGCTTTATGGACGCCCTCTGGTCATTCCCCTCGCTCATTCTGGCTCTCAGCATCGCGACGGTAATCGGGCCGGGTATCAAGAACATCATCATCGCCGTTGGAATTACCTTCACACCCGGTTTCGCCCGTATCATGTACGCCCAGGTTCTGGTTACCCAGGAGGAGGTGTACGTCAGAGCGGCCAGAGCTCTGGGTGCCTCGGATTTTCGGCTGCTCCTTGCGCACATATTCCCGAACTGCCTGCCTCCCCTGATCGTCTACAGCTCGCTGATGGCCGCCCAGGCGATCATCGCAGAGGCGGGCTTGAGCTTTTTAGGCATCGGCGTCATTCCGCCTCGTGCTGCCTGGGGCTCGATGCTCAGGGAGGGTTACCCCTACCTGCGCATGGCCCCATGGGCAGCCGTGTTTCCCGGAGCCATGATCTTCCTTCTAGTGCTGGCTTTAAATTTTATAGGCGACGGGCTGCGGGACGCTCTGGACGTGAAGATGACTCAGAAAATCTGAGGGAGGTTAATTGGGATATCCGGCAATGAGTAAAGCCCTGTTGAAGGTCAGCGACCTGAAAACCTATTTTCACACTCCCGAAGGAACAGTGCGGGCCGTCGACGGCGTCGATCTGGAGCTAGCCGCCGGGCAGGTGCTGGGCCTGGTGGGGGAATCAGGATGCGGCAAAAGCGTGACCGCCCTTTCCATACTCCGGCTCATACCGGAACCTCCCGGGGAGATCGTCTCCGGCAGGGTGATGCTGCAGGAGCAGGATCTCCTTGCATTGAAGAATTCGGAGATGCGGGACGTTCGGGGAAACAGGATATCCATGATTTTTCAGGAACCGATGACCTCCCTGAATCCGGTGTTCCGGATTGGGGATCAGATATCCGAAGCGGTGAAGTTGCACCAGGGTCTGCCGGCGAATCTTGCCCGGGACAAGGCGGTGGAAATGCTTAAAACCGTAGGCATTCCTTCCGCCGATATCCGCTATAAGGATTACCCCCATCAGCTCAGCGGCGGAATGAGGCAGCGGGTCATGATCGCCATGGCCTTCTCCTGCAATCCGGAGATCCTCATCGCCGATGAGCCGACAACCGCCCTGGATGTGACCATCCAAGCCCAGATACTGGAGCTGATGCGGGAGCTAAAAGAAACCACGAACAGCGCCATCATTTTTATTACCCACAACCTGGGCATCATCGCCGAGAACGCGCAGCGGGTGATGGTGATGTATACGGGAAGAGTCGTGGAGAGCGCCGATGTGAAAACAATCTTCAACGACCCGAAGCATCCCTACACGCTGGGACTCCTGGAGTCGATTCCCAGAAAAGGAAAGCGCCGTGGCAAAGATACCCTCTCATCCATTCCGGGGATCGTTCCCAGCCTGTTCAATCTACCCAGCGGCTGCACCTTCAGCGATCGCTGCTCGAAGTTCGAAAGCGGACTGTGCGATCGGCAGGAGCCGTTCCTGGTGGAGACCGATCCCGGACATCACGTGCGCTGTTGGCAGTACAGGTAGCGGTATCCGGTATGAGTGAACGGGAAGTGCTGATATCTACAAGGGACCTCAGGAAATACTACCAGGTGAAAAGCGGGCTGTTCTCCAGGTCCCGAGGGATCGTGAGAGCGGTCGACGGGGTGGACCTGGAGATCCACAAGGGCGAAACCCTGGGTCTGGTGGGGGAAAGCGGCTGCGGAAAAACGACCCTGGGTCAGCTGATCCTGAGACTGGAAGAGGCAACGACGGGAGAGATCTTCTACAGAAACAGAGACGTTCTCAATATTACTGCGGAGCAGCTGCGTAAATTGAGGCGATCCATGCAGGTCATCTTCCAGGACCCCTTCGCATCTCTGGACCCGCGCATGACCGTCGGATCGATCCTGGAAGAAGCGTTCATCATCCACAGAATGCTTACCAGAACCGAGCGCCAAAAAAAAGTGTTCGAGCTCCTTCAAAAGGTCGAACTGCGGCCGGAGCTGTTCAAGCGCTATCCTCACGAGTTCTCAGGCGGTCAGAGACAGAGGATCGGCATAGCCCGCGCCCTGGCCCTGGATCCCGAGTTCATCGTCTGCGACGAGGCGGTCTCCGCCCTCGATGTTTCCATTCAAGCCCAGATCATGAACCTGCTCATCCGCCTTCAGTCCCAGCTCGACCTGACATACCTGTTTATCGCCCACGATCTGAACGTGGTCCAGTACATCAGCGATCGCATAGCCGTCATGTATCTCGGCCGCATCGTCGAGCTGGCTCCCGTGGAGAAGCTCGCCAACGGAGACATCCATCCTTACACATCCGCTCTGCTGGCCGCAAGTCCGGAACCGGATCCGAACGCAGAACGGGAAAAACGCATCCTCAGCGGAGAGATCCCCAGTCCGATCGATCCGCCGAAAGGCTGTCACTTCCATCCGCGATGTCCGCGTAAAATGGAGCACTGCGACGCAAAGGTGCCGGCCCTGGCGGAGGTCGAGCCGGGACACGGGGTGCGTTGTTTCCTGTACCACGATCGGTTGGAAAAGGAAGCTCAAAAATGAACAGCAGAGAGAGAACCATACGTTCGATCCGTTTCGAAAGGCCCGACAGGGTACCGGTTCTGCACAGAATCAAACCGGGATTCATCCGATTGCATCCCAGGGAGATCCGGGAGCTGCGGGACAGGTATCCCAGCGACATCCTCCAGTCGGAGCGGACACATACCTGGTTTACCTTTCACAGTCCGGGCAAGCTCAATATGGAGCAGGGAAAGCGGGTCAAAGATGAGTGGGGCTGCGTATGGCAAACCCTGACCGGCGATCATCTCGGCCAGGTTGTGGATCCGCCTCTCAAGACACTGGAGGATTCGAACAGTTACAATTTCCCGGATCCGGCGTTCGGTATCGAGGGAATCCGCACCATGGCGGAGGTACGTGCAGAGGATGGCCGCGAGCACTACATGATGGTCTGGATCGGAAGCATCTTTCATCAATACACCTATCTGCGGGGATATGAAAACGCCCTCATGGATGTGGCCGAAGAGCGGTCAGAGTTCTTCTCCCTGTTGGAAAGATTGACGGGATTCGTGATTCAGAGAATCAAAATCCTCGCTGATTACGATCTGGACGGCATCTTCCTTGCAGACGACTGGGGAACTCAGTTCAACATGCTGATCGATCCTCAAGTGTGGCGGCGCATCTTCAAGCCCCTGTACGGGCGCATCGCCGAGGAGATTCATAAGCTTGACCGGCTCGCCCACTATCACACCTGCGGCTACACGCTTCAAATCCTTCCAGACCTGATCGATTGCGGTTTCGACGAAATCAATCCGCAGGTGCCCACCATGGACATCCACCAGATCGCCACGTTCTTTCGCGATCGCAGGTGCATCCGTCCCGATCTGGAGCGTCAGGGCGTGCTGCTGCATGGATCTGCGCAGGAGGTCGTTGATCATGTTATAAACACCTTCCAGACCTTAAGATCCGAAAAAGGCGGATACGTGGCCCATATTCCCGTGGAAGTCAACCTTCCGGTGGAAAACGTGGAAGCGATGATGAAGACCTATTCGCAGTGTGGTTTCAACAATTGAATAAAGAAGGGGATAAAAAGCAATGCCGACGGTAGAGGGAAAACGAGCCCGCTCACTCCGGGTTTTGGAGGCTTTCTCCGAGACGATCAGGGAGTCAGAGCGGCAGCTGGAAAAAGATCTAAAGATGGTCCGGGATGTTTCCAGGGAACGGAATTACAGCGAGAAAGCCTGGATCGTGATGTTGGCGCACAGCGGGATCATCACCGCCGATGATGCCGCCAAGATACTCCGGGCGATTTTGGAGTACGAACGGGACAATCCGGAAGAGGAGGGCAGCTCGTATCTGCCCAGCGACAGTTTTTCCGTCTGGTCTCTTGAAAAAAAATTGACAGGAAAGTTGGGAGCCGACCTGGCAGGCAATCTGAATATAGGCAAGACCCTTCCCGAGCCGATCGCCCGCATAAAAATCAGGGATGGCTGTGTTTCCGTGATCGATGCCCTGCTCGATCTCCTAGGTGCCCTGCATCCGCTGATCTCCAGCTATCGCCACATGGTCATGCCGGGCTACACCCATCTGGCCCAAGCGCAGATTACAACCTTCGGGCACTACCTCCTCTCGTTTCATGATCCACTTTTACGGGCTCTGCTGGAACTGGAATCGGCCTATGGAAATACGAATTTGTCAACCCTGGGCTGCGGCGCCCTGGCCGGCACCAGCTGGCCGGTCGACAGGCAGCTGGTGGCGGAGCTCCTCGGTTTTGATGGAATCGTCGAGAACACCAATGACTGTGTAGCCTCGGCGGACTACGGCGTCAGTACCATGTCCGCTCTGGTGAACATCATGTTGCCGATCAGCAGGGTCACTCTGGATCTCCAGTTCTGGGGCTCCGAGGAAGTGAACATGATCGGGGTTCCGGAATCGTACTCAGACACGAGCAGCATGATGCCCCAAAAGAAGAACTTCGGCGGTCAGCTGGAACGGATAAGGCTGGATAGTGCTACGATCATCAGCCGATTTCAGGAAGTGGCTACCCTGACCAAAAACGAACCCTTCGCCGACATGCTGCCCGTGATCCGGGTCCGTTTTCCTGCTGCCGATGCCCTGTGCGTCGTGAAGAAGTGTCTCAGAGTGCTTCAGGGTTTTCTTACCACGGTGATTCCGAATCAGGAGAAGATGGAATCCTTGAGCCGTGAGGGTTTTGCCACGGCGGCGGAGTTGGCCAATATCATGGTACGAAAGAACCGTATCTCCTACAGACAGGCCCATCACATCTCAGGGACGGTCGTGCGCATAGCGGCGGAGCGGAACATCACAGCGGATCGGGTGGATGCGGCACTCCTCGATGAAGCGGCCGAGCGCGTGCTGGGAAAACCAGCCGGATTCAGCGACGCTGAGGTACACGAAGCCCTCGATCCCAGGCACTTCGTGGAGTCCCACACTGTGCGCGGCGGTGTTGCTCCCGCGGAAGTTGAACGGATGGTGAAGGACAGGATCGCGAGGATCGAAGATGCCTCAGAGCGTCAGAGGGAGCGCAAGGAAAAGCTTACCGGGGCAAAAAAGATGCTCGAAGAACGATTCGATATGCTGGTTTCCTAACTCATCGGCGGAACCTCCACGCTCATAACCGGCTGTCGATTGGCCTGTGGTGCGTGACCGCCTGAATATAGATTCAATAGCAAAGGGAGGATGAATCATGAGTGATTTTGCCACGACTTCGGAACGGGTGAAGGTTCCCCACGATCCGCTGTACGTCGAATATATCGATCGGGAGCGGTACATCGAGGAGCTTGAATACCAGTTTTATACTCTGATCGACACCCATCGGGCCTGGCTGGTCATGCTGGTGGACAAAGGGATTGTTCCTACAAAGGATGCGGCGGCGGTGCTCAGGGGACTCAAAGAGTTGAAGTCGAAGGGGCCGGAGGCAATCGAATACAAGCCCGGCTATAACGACGTCTACACCCATATCGAGCAATGGTTGATAGACAAGGTGGGGCGAGAGCCGGTTGCTCACCTCTCCCTGGCCCGCACCCGACCGGAACCGCTGATGCGCATGTACTTCAGGGAACGAATCCTCGACTGTCTGGAGGAGATGTACAACTTTCGCACCGCGGTGCTCGATTCGGCCGAGAAAAACAAAGACACCGTGATGCCCGGCTACACCCATCAGCAGCACGGCCAGCCCACGACCTTTGGCGCCTACCTGCTGGCGATCCACGATCCCCTGGCCCGTGCCAGTGCCTGGCTGGAAATGGCCTACGCTACGACCAACGAGTCTACCATGGGTTGCGGCGCCCTGGCCGGCACGGCTTTCCCCATAGATCGGTACCAGGTCGCCGAGCTGCTGGGATTTGATTCCATCATGGAGAGCACGATCGCCTCGGTTTCGACGGGGGATCACCTGGTACAGTCCACCTCAGCGGCCAACGATGCCATGATCACCCTCAGCCGCATGTGCCTTGACATGGAGCAGTGGTCCAATACGGAAGCGAAGTTTATGGAGCCGGCTCCCGAGTTCTCCGATGTGAGCAGCATGATGCCTCAGAAAAAGAATCCCTGCGTCTTCGAGTTCGCCCGGGGAAAGATTTCACGCGTATTGGGAGATACAGTTGGCATCTATGCCGGCCTGCTCAAATCATTCTACGCCGATGTAATCGACCTGGAGATGACCTACGGGCCGTCACTGCGCGTGCTCGACCAGACCAGAGCAACGATGAAATTCATGACCGGTGTGATCAATACCATGATCATACACAGTAAGCGGATGCTGGAGACCACAGCCGAAGGTTTTTCAACGGTAAGCGAACTGGCCGACGAGATTTTCCGTTCCACTGGCCTGCCCCACCGGCTCGCCCACAGCATAGTCGCCAACACAGTCACAAGAGCACTGCATGATGGGATGGTTGCCACAGACATTACCGCGGAGTATGTGGAAAAAATCGCCGGGGAAGTGATCGGCCGCAAGCTGGGCTTGAGCGACGCCCAGGTCAAAAAAGCCCTCGATCCGGTGGAGTTCGTCAAATCCCACGACGTTCCCGGAGGACCCGCTCCGGCGGAAACGCTCCGCATTGTCAAAGAGCGCCGTAAAAAGCTTGCCGAGGAACGTTCCCGCCTTGCCGGGCGGAGAAAAAAGGTTACAGAGGCCGAAAAAGCTCTCGACCAAGCAGCGGAGAACCTGATCAGCGGGAAGTAGAACGCTATTATCGAGCCTTCGTCTCAAAACGTGTTTACTCACATGGTAAAGAAGGCAGACTTTGCTTTCAGCATTAGCGGTTATTATATTTATGACATGAACAGTAAGATTAAGATTTTCGGATTGCTTTTCTTTGTTTCGGCTGCCACGGTTCTGCTGTCCCAGTCCATGGGAAAGGATCGCGGCTCGGACTGGTCAACCCTGGAGGTTCTCCCAGAGGACGTGAAAATCGAGTATCCGATCGATCTCAGTGAGAGAGAGTGGAAGCAGCGTCTCGGTGAGTTCGAATACTACGTGCTGAGGGAGAAGGGCACAGAACGGGCCTTTACCGGCAAGCTGGACAAGGTCTACGAGGAGGGCACCTTCTACTCCGCGGCTACGGGTCAGCCGCTGTTCAGCTCGGAGGCCAAGTTCAACTCCGGTACCGGTTGGCCGAGCTTCTTCGAGCCGATCGATCCGGAGGCGGTGGTCTTGATCGAAGACAACAAGTTCTTCATGCGCCGGGTGGAGGTGGTTGACAGCTCCAGCGGCTCCCACCTCGGCCACGTGTTCCCCGACGGCCCCGCTCCTACGGGCCTGCGCTACTGCATCAACTCAGCCAGCCTGATCTTCGTGCCCAAAGGCGCCGATCCGCCCCAGATCGTGCAGGACTACCTGGCCCGGTACGGCGAGTAAGC
This sequence comes from Spirochaetaceae bacterium, assembly GCA_020353535.1. GTDB lineage: Bacteria > Spirochaetota > Spirochaetia > SZUA-6 > DRHE01 > JAFGQJ01. The sequence goes on from CP070696.1 coordinate 4,311,060, forward strand.
CGTATGGGGGGCAGCCCTAGCTCAGCAGGCGGATGAGCTCTGCGTCTTTGGGAATGATCACCTGAGCCACGGACTCCACCTCCCCGGTGGTAACATCGATGACCCGGCCGAACACGACCACCGTGGCGGCCGTCTCGATCACCGTTCCGGTGACGATATAGTGGGCCGCCAAAAACTTGCCGAACTGGATGGCGTTTTCAGTGTCCATCAGATCCGAGAGGGCCAGCTCCTGCTCGCTCAGAAGCAGATCCAGCTTTTCCCTCTCCACCAGGGTCATGACGTCGATCTTTCCGAACTCCACCATGGCCATCTCATTGAGCAGATCTACCAGGGCGGAGGGCCTGCCCGTCCGGGCGGTGAAGCCGGAAACCGCAACTACCCCGCCCTGTTTGCGCCCCAGTTCCAGGGTCATTTCCCGGAACAGATTGACCAGGTGATCCTGCAAAGCTCGAGCGCGCACGGGAGGTGCCATCTCCAGATCACCTTTCATGGTGGTGATCCGAGGTTGTTCCCACTCCAGTTCTGAACCGATTATGTCTATATACCTGTCCATGATTTCGATCTCATCGTCGAAACCCTCATTGTCCAGCCGCAGCCGGGCATTGGCCATTTCCTTCTTCATGGCCACGGTGATGTCCAGGGCCCGTCGCATCTTGGCATGCACCGCGTCTTCCAGAGCCTGCAGTGCCGGATTTGTCAGCTCATCGTAGGAAGCGGCGCTGTTGGCCCTCCACAGCTCGTCACGCCGGCGGTTGATCTCATCGATCTGTTCCTGGCAGGAGTAGTACAGGTCGCCGATGGTGATGAGGCTCTGGGCAAAGCGCAGCATCGTCCCGGACTGCAGGACCAGCCCGCTGGACAATCCGGCCACGGGATGCTCCACATCAACGAACTCCACGGTGAGTATGTGGGGCCCTGAGCGGTGCCTGTTTCCCTCAAGATCTTCGTAGTCGATGGTAAAGCGGGCCAGTTCCCGGATACCGGCTGACACGCCGGGAAGGATGCGGATTTGCGCCAGAATCGTCTCGTAGTCGCGATGATGGAGCGTCTCCTGAGTGTAGTGGATCATACGCCCGCCGATGCGATTGTTGTAGCCCCAGGTGCCGAGAATCTCCACCGGCAGGAGGAACTCCAGAGTCATCGATAGATCCCGAGCCACCGGCACGGCCATGCGGTCGAGCTCACTGCCGAAGGTCTCCTCCATCTCCTCCCGGTCGGAGATGAAGCGGGAGCTGCCTCCTCCCCGTCTGGACAGCTCGACCATGAGCTCCAGATCGAAGTCTGCGCCCACTCCGATGGTGGAAACGTTGATCCCCATCTGTTTGTAGGTCTCGGCCATGTCCAGGATCCCCCGAGATTCACCGCGGCCGTCGGTGAGGAACAACACTCGATTCGTGTACTCCGAACGGTAATTGGCCAAAACCTGTTGATAGCCGAGCTCCAGTCCGGCGATCAGGTTCGTGCCACCCCCCGGCCGCACTGAATCGACCGCCTGCTTGAACTGCAGCCGGCGATCCCGACTCTTCATCTGGGTAGAGGGAAAAACCACCTTGGCCGCGTCATCGAAAACCACCAGAGAAACGAAGTCCACATCCCGCACCTGTTCGATGAAGATGTCAAAGGCGTCCTTAACCCAGCCCATCTTGTCGGCGGCGTCCATGGATCCGCTCTTGTCGATCACGAAAGCCACGTTCAGAGGAGGCAAGGCCTCGAACTCGAGCTTGCGGCCCTGGATTCCGATCTGGATCAGCTCCTCCTGCCCGCCGGTTGATACCTGCTGATGCCCCGAGTAGAGGGTCACCCCCAGATCTTCCGCAGGATCCGGATAGTTGTAATCGATATGAGCGACATACGAATTAATATGCACGTGGGAAGAGGGAATGATGATCCCCTTTCCCGCCAGATACTTTCCCGTAACAGAGGAGGCGGCGGCTTCCCCTTGACCACCACTCCACCCTGCCAGCGGAAGCAACAGAAGCAATACCAGGAAGGATGAAAGTCCCTTTTTCATAGCAGCCCTCCCTTGTTCACGGCAGCCCCCTCTTGCCGACAGATTTTAGAACAGACAATCTATGTGTCGCCTCGGCTCCGTCTTTTTACTATATGCCCAGAGAAACCGCTGTCAAGCAGACTTCGATTGGCCAGCGCCGTCCTAGCCGTAATCCTGGGCGCTTGCCGGCATGGCGGGGCTTTGCCAGCATACGGAGCATAGTAGGAATGAAAAGATCAGCTGCATTGCCGAAAGGGCAAGATGAGCTTAACAGTAAGGGAAAGTTGGGCTTTATCGATCCCGGAGCGCCGGATTACTGCAGCTGGTTGACGATCGCCTCGCCGATATCCTCACCCAGCTTCTTGAAGGCCGTGGACAGGGCCGCTGAAGCGTTTGTGCCTTGTGCCCGCTTGGACTTGTTTACCGTGAGCAGGGTTTTTCCGGAAGCCAATTCCACCACGGTTACGGTTGCGGTTACCTGAATAATCACCACATCTTTATCCTGGGAGTGATCGGAGATCTTGGCTGTTCCGAAAATCGCTCTCTCCACCTGAGCCCCGAAGTTGTCGTTCAGGAACCGGGCGACCTGGGCCGTGGAGCGTCCGGCCACGTTCGTGACCGCCACGGGCAGATTGTTGACCTGGAATCCGGCCTGACCCAGTTTTTCCAACAATCCCGCTGATGTTTCCGTCAGGGCGATGGGATTTCCCGAGGCGTCGAGATCGAACACGGCGACCCCGGTACTGATCCGGGAGGCCATAGACTGGGACTCGAAGGAGAAGCTGACCTTCTTCGATAAAACGAGCTGCTCGAAACCCTCCACCTGGTTGTACAGATTGTCCGGGACATCGAGCAGCGACTCGAGGGCGTCACTGACGTCCAGGGACATGGTGATCTGTTCCTTGCCCACGAAGTTCGGCGCCGGTGCCTGGAAGGAGACAACTCCCTCTGCATCGGTTTTCACAGTCTCCGTGCGCACCGCGGGGCGACCGCTATCCCTCATTATCTTGTACACCACCCGCACCGAGGCTCCGGCGACTCCCGGGTCGGCATCTGTTGAGCCGTTGACAACCTTAGCCCGGAAGGGTTCCTCGAACTCCCGTCCCATATAAGCCTCAAGGTTGTCGTTCAGCTTGACGATGCCGATCTGTCGAATCACCGCACTGGCCTGATTGATGTTCCGCTCGAATTTTATCTCTGCGTTTTCCAGATCCGACTTGAAGGCAGCCGAGGCGGCATCCAGGTAGCGAATGGCCGCCTGGTAGAGCTCTCCCATAGACTCGAGCTGCTGCGCCTCCAGCTCCGGCCCGGAAACCGCTTCGATCTTCTCTTGGAACACCTCTTCGAGACGGCGCTTTTCCTTCATTAAATCGGTTTTGTTGTAGCGGGCCAGAAGGTAAAGGGTAAGTCCCCCGGCCTGCTCGACCTGCCATTTTTCGGCGATCTCCAGGCCGGTTACGCGGCCCGAAGACCTAGAGGTGAGCTGCTGTACCACGTCCGTCTGGAAATTGTCCAGGGACGCCCGCGCTGTGGCGGTGGTTTCGGCGGTGATGCGTACGCCTAGGTAGCGCATGATCTCGTCGAGCACCGCCCCTCTGGCGGCTTCTTCCGCCTGTGCCAGACTGCCGCTGCTGGAAGTGCCTGAGCCGGTGAAATACACGTATTGATCGTCACTTTCCGGAGGATTCAACACCCAATCAGGCGGAGGAGCGGCAGCTTCCTGACCGGTATCCGGTCCGGATGCACAGCCGCTGAGCAGCAGCAGAAGCGCTCCGCCAATGAGTATGGTGATTACACTGACCCTTTTCATGCACTTCTCCTCTTCGAACGGGCCCGCCGGCACAGGTGATAGTTTCTCGCTCACCTCACCCGGGAGACGTTCTTATCTTTTTTTTTAGATTAACGCGGGGACAAAGGCGTCCCCGCGTTGTTCAATCAAACGTTACGGTCTAGAGCGCCGCGCTGCTTCGCTCTATAGACCTTCGGAGAACAGCTCTTTCACCCTGTCCCGAGCGGCCTGCTCCTCCTCGGTCTTTGGCTTTTCCTTGTTGCTCTGGGCATCCAGAGATCTCTGGATGGCGGCATCGATCTGCTCCCGCGGCACCGTATAAAACAGGAAGTAGGTGTAGATCTTCTCGGTAGGCTTGCCGTTGTCGTCGTAGAACTGCCGGTACAGCCAGAAATCGTCCTTCTTGCGTGCTCCGGCGTATTCCGCCACGGCCAGGATCTTGGCCACCTCTTCCATATAGGTCTCCACCATATCCTTGTCACCCACCTGGGCGCCACCGAACTTGTTCATCACCCGGGTAGAGACCATGCGGGCCACTTCAGTTGCCGCCGAAAAGCTGCGGGTCCAGGCTTTGACCCCTTCCAGGTCTTTGCCGGTCTGCTCGAAGATGAAGACGTACATGTCTCTGTAGTCTCGCTTCTCCTCAAAATCCTCCCCGTTGGCATACTGGAAGACCCACTCAGGCACATCCCCGCCCAGGGCCGTAAGTTTGTGCTCGATCACTTTCGGGGGATAGACCTGCGGCTCGACCTTGACCGCTTGCTCCTGCTCCGGTGTCGGCTTGGTTTTACAAGCAACAAACAACAAGCCGATCGCTACCATCACGACAGCCACTTTCCACAGATGCTTCATAAACATTCTCCTTTATAAAGAAGTTTCAAACTGTTTGAGAGGCGACGCCTCCCCTACATGCCTGTATTAAAGGTAACACTTTTTCCGCGCAAAACAACCTGGTAGATCCCCTCCAGTCCTGCAACAGTATCGGAAACATCGTAGACCATGTCGACCAGATCCTCCACGGATCCGATCAGGTATACCTCGTACCTCGTCTCCTCCGTGGTCTGGCTAACCGTCTTGATGTCTTTCGCGTTTCTGCGCATCTTGCGGTAGAAATCGCTCATCATGCGGGAATCCAGGGTGTTCTGGATAATCAGATCGTATTTGATTCCATTGGTAAGGGCTTTGGCCATGTAGGCCTTGGCCTGATCGATTACCACGGGCATAGCCTTGTACACGCTGGTCTGCAAGGCGTTGATCTTTGCCGCCTGCTCCGAGGCGGTGGAGAAGGTCCGAGGGCTGTTCCAGGGCTGAGAACCGAGCAAACGACCCGTGGAGGCTTCAAATCCCTTCAAGGTGATATTGGCCTGTCCGTAGTACTTGTCCCCGGAGGTTTCACCGCTGGTGCGGCCATCGATCTCAATGTACACGTCGGCATTCAGTTTCTGAGCTATCCATTGAATGATCGAAATCGACTCTCCGGTTTCTTCCTCATAGACCATCTGCTGATCCTTCTTGAGCGTCTCCACCTGATCGTAGTCGATCGCCTCGATGGCGTTGGAGGTGAGAAACTCATTGGCGATTCCCACCGCCGCCTTCATATAGAAGGGGTCTTCGGTGGCTTCTTCGTTGAAGAATACCATATAGGTCATGTTGTTCACATAGCGAGCGATAATCCGCTTCTCTTCGGCGGTCAGCTCTACACCGTCGGTCTGGGCTGTGATCTCATCCAGAGCTTCCACTCCCTCTTTGGTAGTGGCCGCGGAAGCTGCAGCGGCCTCCCCGGTCTTCTCCTGAGCGCTTGTAGCCTCCCCGTAGAGCCCGTGGGCTTTTAGGGTGCTCTCCACAGCCCGCATCTTCACAGCCACCCTGGCTTCAAAGATGTAGTCCTCCCCGACCTTGTCCTTGCGTAGCGTTTCGAAGGTATCGTTATTCACGAAGGCATTGGGATTCTGTGTATTGTAGAGGACCTCCTGGAGCTTCTCCTGGTTGGCCTGTTCATTTGCCACCCCGATCATCTCGATTACGGCTTTACGCACCGCATCCATCTTGGCCATGTTCATGGCGGTGAGCATGGAAGCATCCCGACCGGCACCCTCGTATACCTTCTCCTCCGGCATGGCAGCGCTTCCCTGAGACGCCGGTATCGTCGGCGACGGGCCGCCTGCACAGGACAGCAGCAACAGAAAAAGCAACGGCAGAACGAAGAGCGCGAATAGCGACTTGGTTTTCACTCGATCCACCTCCTTGTATCTAATACTTTATGGTTATCCCCGTTCCCACGTACACACCGTCGTAGTCAGGGAAGAGAAACTTTCCTTCAAAGATGTATACATTCTTCAGCGGGACCAAGGAGAACCAATGCAGGTACCCGGCCTCGATGCTGAACCGGTAGTTCTTGTGAAACAGGTAGTTCAGAGAAATGCCGGCATTCCCGCCCACATATGTCCAGAGGAACTTGTCCTCATCGGGAACATCCCGGTACCACAGATAGGCTCCACCGCCGCCGAATGCCGCTCTCGGTACGAGCTGAAAACGCCCCAGGTATATGTTGTACTCGCCGCCGATATACAGGTTTAATGGGATTCCGGCCAGGATATTCGCTACAAGGGGGACCTCTATTCCTGCAAACGGCCTGAAGCTGTAGAAACCGCGGGACAGTGTCTGGCGGGCGCCGATCACAATCGTCGAATTGCGATCGTAGACCAACCCCTTAGCAAAGTGCACATACGGTGAGGTATCCATACCCAGGCGGGGAAGCTCCTGCAGCTGATCCCCGATCTGAGGTCTGGGCTTGGCGTAGATGACCTTGGCTATGGACACCTCGTCGCTAACTTCTTTGATCACCACCAATCCCTGCTCGCGGCTGAGCGCCCGTCCGGATTGCAGGATCTCACTGGAGACGATCACGTACTCATCCCCGGCTTTGAGCCCCAGGTCCCTGCCCAGCTCGATGATGATCTCGGTACCCCGCACTTCGATAATGCCGGTCTTGAGCTGGAACTCGGGGATTTTACGGATCTCGAAGGTCAGCTGCATCGGTATGGCATCCACAGCCGCCTTGATGGCCAGTTCCTGATTTTCATCCTTGCCTTCGGTGTCTACAAAAGCCTGGGCGAAGGTACGACCCTCTTCCACATTGACGAAGCTGAAGGAGGTCTTGATGTTGACCTGGTAATCGTCGTCATCGAGTCGGGCAACCACGTAATTCGCCACAGTCGGTACCACGACGATAAAGGATCCCACCAGGCTGTCGAAATCCGCCTTGGTGAAGAATTCCTTACCCATCTGTACTTCTTCAGGGATCTCCACCTGTTCCTCTTTGTACATCTTGATCTTGTCGATGAACTCGTTCAGATCCCCCTCTTCCAGGCGCTGGGTCAGACCGACCACGTCGAAGCGCCCCAGGTTGATGAACACACTGCGGATCTCCTCATCAATTCCCCCGAGCACAGCGTTGGGGATGTCGTAACGGTAGTAGCTGAGTTTGAACACGGCGATCTCTTTGCGTTCCGATACCACTTGAGCAAAAACCGTTGTGCGGATAAACAGGGACACCGCCAGGAGTGCAATTATGAGTAGTAGTAGTTTACGCACCTTTAATCCTCCCCCAGTGTGGATGCAGTCAGAGTTGGACTCTTTTCTTCCTCAAAGTTATAGCGATCCGCACACTTTTTCAATTCGTGGAGTTTATTTTTTCGTTAAAGGAAAGGCGGCCTTCCCACTTCTAACGCCCCGTATCGCGTACGCCCGCCGCCGTTCACATTTTTCCTGGGATCTTCAGCTTCCCTCCCGGGGCTGGCGTTTGACGAAGCGACCCGCTCCCTCTTTGCCGACGAACTTCATCTGCTTTCCGTCCCACTCGGCAACCCGCTGCCCGCGGGAGTACACGACTGAGGGCATTCCGGTCAGCTCCCAACCTTCCCACGGGGTATAGTCCACGTTCATGTGCAGCTTGCTCTGGGATACTGTGAACTTCTGCTTCGGATCGAAGATCACCAGATCCGCGTCTTTCCCTACCGCTACCTCCCCCTTGTCCGTGAGTCCGAACAGTTTGGCCGTGTTGGTGGAGAGGGCAGCGACCATCTGTTCCAGGCTGATACGGCCCTTGACCACTCCTTCGCTATGCAGGAGCATCAGCATGGTCTCGATCCCCGGTGCACCGTTGGGGATCTTCTTGTAGTCCTCCTTCCCGAACATGTCCTTCTGCCCCTTGAAATCGAAGGGGCAGTGATCCGTACCGATTGTCTGGACATCTCCGTATCTCAAGCCCAGCCAGAGCTCCTCGCTGGAATCCTTGGGTCGTAGCGGCGGGGACATCACGTACTTGGCCCCCTGCCAGTTCGGCTCGTCGTAGCGCTCCTCGTTCAGGGTCAGGTACTGGGGGCAGGTTTCGGCGTATATCTCCACACCCCGATCGCGGGCTTTCTTTATCTTCCAAAGACCCTCTTTGGAGGACAGATGTACGATATAGATTCGTGATCCGGTGAACTCAACCATCTTGGCCGCCTTATCCACCGCCTCCTCCTCCGCCAATATGGCGTGGGCTTTGGCATGATACATCGGGGACATGGTGCCGGCCTGTTCGAAGTTCTCATTCAGACGACGCACGATATCGAAGTTTTCCGCATGCACCTGAACCAGCCCACCGTACTTCTTGGTCTCTTCCAGCAGACGGATCATGGTGTAGTCGTCCACCCGAAAATCGTAGAACAGGAATATTTTAAAGCTCGGTGTTCCGTACTCCCGGGCAGCTTTCTTGACCTCGTCGATAACCTCGGGTCTGGGATCCAGCACAGCCGGATGCAGGGAGTAGTCCACGACCACCATTCCATCGGCGATGCCCTTCTTTCGCTCCACCGCATCGTACAGAGATTCTCCCTTGTTCTGGAGCACAAAGTCCACCACCGTGGTGGTTCCGCCGCAGGCCGCGGCCATGGAACCGGTACGGAAATCGTCCTTGGAGGTCGTACCCATGAAGGGCATGGCCAGGTGGGTGTGAGGGTCGATCGCCCCGGGGAGCACGTACTTTCCCTTTGCCTCCACCACCTCTTCGGCTTTTACAGTGTGCTCCAGATCGCTGCCGATGGCCTTGATCTTCTCACCATCCACGTAGACATCCGCGGCATAACGTCCCGAAGAGGTTACCACCATGCCGTTCTTAATCAGTACACTCATCTCTTGATCCTCCTCATTTTTTCAGATCCACCTCTTCGAAGGGCCGATAGTTCAACTCCTTCTCCAGGCTCGGATCCATCACGGCTGTTTCCTTTCGCTGCCAGTCTTTGGTCATCTCTTTGAAGGAAATCAGATCGGGCACTGGACAGATGAATTTGCAGACCATGCAGCTTAGGCACTTGTCCTCGATCAACTTGGGCCGCCGTTTGTCCGCATCCCACTCCAGTGCCTGCCCTCCGGCGTCGTTGCACACGATGTAGCATTGACCACAGCCGACGCAAATTTCGTAGTTGTACTCAGCGCGGCCCTGCCGCTTCAGATCGAAGTGATCGGTCTCCTGCAGGTTGGGCAGGGCCTTGCCTACCAGCTCGCTTACCTTACCGATTCCTTCAGAGGCCATGTAGTCCCGCAATCCTTCGGCCATATCCTCGACGATACGGTATCCGTAGTGGATGATACCGGTCGTGACCTGCACGGTCGTAGCCCCCACCAGCAGATACTCCAGTACATCTACCCAGGTCTCGATACCACCCATCCCTGAAAGAGGTAGCCCCAGGTCTTTGCACTTGGCCATGTCGGCTATGAAGTGCAGGGCGATCGGTTTGATCGCGGGACCGGAGTAACCGCTTTCCGCACCGACCCCGAAGATGTTGGGTTTGGGAACCCAGTCATCCAGATCGATTTCAGAGATGCCCCGGAAGGTGTTGACCGCAGAGATCGCGTCCGCGCCACCTTTCTTGGCGAATACTGCCGGCTCGGTGATATCGGTGATATTCGGGGTCATCTTGGCCATGACCGGGATGCTTACCACCTTCTTCACCGCTTCGGTGAAACCTTCCAACAGGGCAAAAGCCTGTCCTACCTTGTGACCTGAACCCTCGATGGTCATATGGGGGCAGGAGAAGTTCAGCTCCAGCATATCGGCCCCATTGTCTTCGGCCGCCTTGGCTACGTACTGCCAATCCTCCGTGGAAAATCCCATGATGCTGGCCACTATCGGGTGATCCGGGTATTTCTTCTTCAAATAAAGGAAATCGAGCAGGTTGTCTTTGAGGGGGCGATCCGATATCTGCTCCACGTTCTGCAGCCCCATCAGCTTCTTCGAACCGTAGTGGTAGGAGTTCATGCGCGGAGAAGGATGAACGATCGGCCAACGCCCGGAGGCCAGGGTCTTATATACTACCCCTCCCCAGCCCGCTTCGAAGGACTTGGCGACCATTTCGGCGCTGTTCGAAACCGGGGAAGAGGAGAGCAGAAAGGGATTGGGGAACTTCACCCCTGCGAAATCAACGGATAGATCTATATTCTTCGCTGTCATTACCATCCCTCCTGTTATGCTTTGGAAAGTGCTTTGATTAGGGCTCGGGCCGCGAGCTTACCGTCTTGAACGGCCTCCACCACCAGGGCGGGTCCCCGCACGATATCGCCGCCGGCGAAAATTTTTCCGTTCGAGGTTCTGCCTGTTTTCGGATCCACAACGATCAGGCCTTTCTTGTCTACTTCAACCGCGGGGGACCAATTCACAGATTCATCGGGTCCCTGCCCGATGGCCTCGATCACGAAATCGACTTCCAGGATCCATTCGGAGCCCTTGATCTCCAGTGGCTTCCTACGGCCGGAGGCATCGGGATCGCCCAAGCGCGTGCGCACCAGCTTCACACCTTTGACTTTGCCCTTCGAGTCGCTCAAATAATCAACAGGCTGATTGAGAAGCAGGAAGTGAATCCCGAGCCTGAGCGCCTCCAGACGTTCCTCTTCCTGAGCGGGCATCTGGGCGAAGGAGCGGCGGTAGATAAGGTAGACGTCTTTGGCGCCCAGTTTGCTCGCAGACTCAATACAGTCCATGGCTACCGAACCGCCCCCGATTACGGCAACGGTTTTTCCGGTTATCTGTTTGCCGAACTCCTCGAAGCGCTCCTCCCGCAAGCCCACCAGAAACTCGGTGTAGGTTACCACTCCTTGCACGTTTTCTGTGTTTGGAATCAGGCGCGGGGTTCCCCAGACACCGGGTGACAGGAACACCGCCTTATAGCCGTCGGCCAGCAGTTTCTCCAATCCTGTACTTCCCTCGATCTTTGCTTTACAGCGAACCTCCACGCCCAGATCGTCGAGATCCTGCAGCTCGTTTTTCAGAAATTTCTTGTCGAAGCGGTAGGCGGGAACGCCGAAGCGAATCATGCCTCCTGGCTCCCCACGCTCGGCGAACACCGTAATCCGATATCCTGCTTTGGCCAGTTCGGCGGCGCAGGACAATCCCGCCGGTCCGGAACCTACTACGGCTATCTTTTCCCTCCTAGCCTCTGGTTTTGCGAACACCTTGAAGCCGGTCTGCCAACCGTACTCCACCAAAAATCGTTGTATCCTGCCGATTTCGATCGGCCTGCTGATACCTGTAGCACTGCACTCCTTCTCACAGAGCTGCGAAGTGGGACAGAGCACACCACAGGCACCGCCGAGAATATTGTTTTCCTTGATCGTGCGAATCGCTCCGGTCAGGTTGCGCAGGTGCAGCTTCCGGATAAAGGTCGCCGGATCGGTTTCCGCCGGACAGGCTTTGGAGCAGGGAGCATCGTAACACAGCAAACAACGATCCGCCTCGGCAATCGCATGGGCAAGCCCAATACCCTTCTCCATATCTTGGAAATGTTCAGCATAGCTCACGGTGAAGCCTCCTAATCATGGAAAATTTTTTTTATTTAGGTCCAAACTCAAGCGTAAACATCAGCTATTGATTCAATAGATCTTATTTCGAACTCTGACCGGCACTCGCTGGATCAGATATACAGAGGCAATCACGGTCGCGGCCCCGATGTAAGTGAACGACCCCGGGCGCTCTCCGAGGGCAATCATGCTCAGGGCGATGCCGAATACCGGAATCAACAGCTTGAAACCCACGGCTCGGACGACACCGGTGACCTTCAAGGCCAGGTTAAATAGAGGGTATACCAGGGCGGTTCCAACCACGCCGACGTAGATCAACAAGGGCCAGGAATAGAGGGTGATTCCTCGGAACACGTCGCTTCCGTTAATGAGCAGGGCTGCAGCCAGGAGGACAGCAGTTCCTGAAAGCATGGTCAGGAAGGTTGGAACGAAACCACCGTACTTGATGACGTACCGTTTAAGCAGGATGCTGTATATACTTATGGACAAAGCCCCTCCGAGCAGGATCAGGTTGCCCCAGAAATATTCATGGGCCAGGACATCTCCCGGTCTCAAACCCCCGGCAACGATGAAGTAGACACCGACCACCCCGGCCAGTGCTCCCAGGAATCGGATATAGGAGAAAGCCTCTTTGATTATAAGGGGAGCCAGGAGGGTTGTAAAGATCGGCTGGCTGTTTATCAACAGCGAGCCATTGTAGGCTGTAGAGAGTTTCACTCCGAAGGTATAGCAGATCGAGAAAACGGCTATCCCCAATAATCCCAGCCCGCCCATTGCCAGTACATCCTTTCGCTGCAGAGGGGCGCTCCTCTTTTTATTTTCTATTATAAAGAGAGGAATCAGGGGGATGGTTCCCCATAAATAACGGAAAAAAGCGATCGTCGCCGGCGAAATACTGTGGCTCAGATGCTTGGTTGCCGGAAAAACTGTGGCCAGGATGAACATTACGAAGACCAGCAAGATTGGCCACAGCACGCTGCGCACTTCCTGCTTCAACGTCGATTCCGGCATTACGCAGACCAATTGTAGTCAGAACGGTAAAAAGATCAAGTCGTTTTTATAATGAAATTTCAATTTAGATTTTAATATGTGCAGATAATCCTTCTCGCTTCGCCCGATGGAACCTCGCGCGCGCCACACTGTTGTGCTTCACTGGAAATTCAAACTTGAACCAATGGGTCTTTGAAATTTCCCTTCTCCGTGGTATTATCTAAATAAGAGATGCAGAGATTGTTAAGACTCTCGATCTATATTCTCATGGGCGGGCTGCTGCTGGTCTCCTGCTCGGATGTGTCCATGTTCACACCTTCGGTTAAGGAATCCGTGGGCATCAGGATACTGTCTTTGTCTGAGGGAGACTTCCTGGGTGAGGATGACTCCGTTGATTTTATCATCCAAACCGAGGATCAGAGCACCGAGCCAGAACTCCTGGAAATCGAACTGATAGCTCAATCTGGACAGAGCGTGTGGAACACGAGCATCTCCTCTCCTCTCACCGATGAGGAGCTCGAGCTCCTGCTGCCGGATCTGGAAGCCGGACAATACACGATCGTATTTACCGTGCACGATACGGAGGGCGGAATCGAGGAAGAGGAGATCAGCTTCTTCTATGTCACCGGACAGTACGCCATCAAAGGAATTAGCTCCTACCCGCCGACGAGCGTGGCCGGGCACGAAACTGTAATCGAAGCGGATCTGCTCTTCCCCTCGGGAGCGAATCCCTACATTCGCTGGAGCCAGGATGAAGTGATTCTGGCCAAAGGACCGGTAGCTGACGGTTTGAAGAGTATCACCTGGGTAGCTCCAGCGGAAGAGGGGGTGTATTCCATTCGGGTGGAGTTGTTTCCTGTGCCGCCGCCGGGAGGGACTGATTTTACCTTCTCTTCCTCCCTGTCTCTGGCCGCCCAACTGTTCGTCACAACGGCGAGTCTCCTGACAGAGGACGAGCTGTTGCCGGAAGATTCGTACTACAGTCTGTTTCATCTCAATGGAACGTTGCGCAATAGTGGCTTGCTCGGAAAGGACACCACCAAAGTCGAAGCGAAAGCGATCGGGCAGGCGGTATTGAGCAACGAAAACGGAATCATGGGCTACCAAACCGGATCGGGGGCAGGATTGCTCTATCCCCTCAACGTCCTGCCGATTTTTGAGGGAAAGCTCTCTCCCTGCACGATTACCTTCAAGCTTGTGTCAAAGGGTGAGAAGGATGGTGAGAATCTATTGACAATCGATGGAGGCGAGGGCTTCCGGTTGCGCATCTTCTTTGATTCCGAGGAACAGCTGGTCGCCACCATCGCTGTTGGGAACACCTTGCTAAAATTGCCCTCAAATATCTTCGGTTTAAAGGTGGACGAGCACCACCGGCTGGATCTCTCTTTAGTGCCGACCGAAGAGGGGCTGCGGGCTCTGTGGTTTCTAAACGGCCGGCAAACCGCCTCTTTGCTGCTATCACCTCTGCCCGCCGATTTGCCTCTTGATGGAGAAACCATCGTGGCGGGGGAAAAAGGATTTACGGGAATCGTTACCGAACTGGGTGTGTATTTCCGGGATGCCCTCAATCGACCGTCTGTGGATCCCGGGATTTATCGGGCTGCAATGCGACAGAGATATGGAAGGCGTCTGGTACTGGCCGAAGGGTTCGAAGGTCTGTATCTCCCCGATCCGGACAGCTGGAGGCTAACCTCAGCGGATTCCACCACGTTGAGGGGTGGCCAGTTGGTCCTGCCGTCTTCCGCACGCCTGACGCTGCCCTTCTTCGAGGTTGGGCGGGAAGACACGGTCTTTCTAATCGAGTTTCAAGGTGAGATCCCGCCAGGAAGCACCCTCGCCCTACAGTGGGAAGGAGCCGAGCAACCATTCCTTGTCATCGACCCGACCGGAGAAATCTTTTCCCAAGCCAGGGAAAGCGAGGAGTTCTCTCCGGCCGGCATGAATATTCAACTGACACTAACTCGCAGCAGTGTGTCGCTGGCCACGGCGGATGCGCCGATACGCTACTCATTCGAGGCACCGGGGGATCGCAGCAACTGGCTATCCGTAGCCTTGCTGAGTCCAGAGCGAAACGGCAACCTTCAGATCGATACTATCCTCATCGTTCAAGAACAAGAATCCTGATATTTCTTCGATAGTCTCGTCTTAACTATTTTTATTTTTTTATCAAAATATTTAATTACCTAGTTGAAAATATTAATAAATATTAATATAATCTCAATGTCTTCTAAATTGAGGTGAGAATATGGAAAACAAGAAACGCATTCTCCACGAATGCCCGATGTGCAACGGCACCCTTCAGGTGCGGGAACTTTACTGTCCGCGCTGCAGGATTCGAATACAGGGTGATTTCGAGCCCCCTCATTCCCGCCTGTTGTCCCTCAGCCGAAAGGATCTGGAGTTCATAGAGCTTTTCGTGCGGCTACGGGGGAACATCAAGGAGGTGGAAAAAGCCCTAGGGATCTCCTATCCGACAGTCAGGGGCATGCTCGACTCGGTGATCAAGAGCCTGGGCTACAAGGTCGGAAAGCCGGTGGATACTGAGAAGCGGATGGAAATCATCGAAAAGGTGAGCAGAGGAGAATTGAGCGCGGAAAAAGCGGCCCAGCTGCTCAAAGGGGCTCCGGAGGAGGATGATCCTCGGGCAGAGGCGGCCGAGAATAAACAAGGAGAGAGCAAGGAATGATAAGCTCGGAGAAGATGAAAATATTGGAGATGCTGCAGGAAGGTACGATCAAGGCCGATGAAGCTGCCAAACTGCTCGACGCTTTGGAGGAAAGCGACGAGCAACGGACGCCCTCCGAACCGGGTAAGGTGCTGAAGATCAAGGTCAGTGACAAGAACACCGGCGCGGTGAAAGTCAATATGGGATTGCCCCTCGGATTCGCCCGTTTCCTGAAGGATCTGATTCCTGCATCGGAAAGGGCGCGCATTGAAAGCCAGGGCGTTGACCTGGACGCCGTCTTTACCAGCCTGGATTCCGGCGCCAAAGGAAAACTGGTCGACGTTGAAGATGTGCGGGACGGACATCTGATCGAGATCTGGATCGAATAGAAGAGTTTAGAGCAGTCGATCGATCTGGCCGCGAATCGCCCGAATATGTTCTGGAGTCGTGCCGCAGCAGCCGCCGATAATGGACACGCCCGCTTCGACCAGCTGGGGGATCCATTGAGCCATGTGATCGGGACTCTGACGGAACACCGTGATGCCGTTCTCGATCTGGGGCAGCCCGGCATTGGCCTGGACGAGGACGGGCTTGTCGGTGGTTTGGCGAAACTCGCGAGCGATCGGCACCATCTGCTCGATGCCATTGCCGCAATTGGACCCGAGAACATCGGCACCGGCTTCCGAGAGCCTCTCCACCGCGGTGGTGCAGCCGACTCCCATGAAGGTACGGTATCCCCTTGGAGTATTTGTGAAGGTCATGGTTGCCATCACCTCCACCGGAATTGACAGCTGCGCGGCAACCTCCCGGGCAGCTTGAACGGCGCAGACCGCCTCTTCGACCGCCGTCATCGTTTCTATACAAAGGATACGCACCCCCGCTCCCAGAACCGCCCTTATCTGGAGGGCAAAGGCGCTCCTCATCTCCTCCTCCGAGATCTTACCCATTGGTGGCAGAAACTCCCCGGTAGGGCCGATCGAGGCAGCCACCATCTTGCCACCGGCACCTTCCAATGAGAGGCGTGCCCCGGCGGCGTTGAGTTCTTCGGTCCGCTCCGCCAGTCCGTGACGCCTCAGGGCCAGGGACGAACCGCCGAAGGTATTTGTCAGGACGAGGTCCGATCCCGCTTTGGCGTAGGCCTCAGCGACATTACGAACCTTGTCCGGTTCCTCGACGTTCCAGATCTCGGGACAGGAGCCTGGTGCCAATCCTTGAGCCTGGAGCAGGGTCCCCCAGGCTCCATCAGCCACCAGGAGCCGTTTTTCTTCAAGCCTTTTCAGAAGCATGCCCATGTCCACTCCTTGCTGTATCCCAGTATCCCGGAAATCGCCGTTTTCGGCTACCCACGTCCGGGCATTACAGATTTGCGTTGCATCCGTGAGGGCGCAACAACTCCGGCAATACTTGACAAAGTGTAACACATGTTGTATAACTATATCAAGATATTTTGATATAGTTATGGTTGTTTTTGCTGCAAACAAAGCTCTTCGCTATTTCAAGGCTTTGAGTGATGAAACCCGCCTGCGTCTTCTGAACATTCTCTGTTTCCAGGAGTTCAACGTACAGGAGCTGATGGGTATCCTCGACATGGGGCAGTCCCGGATTTCCCGGCATCTCAAGCTTCTTTTGGAGGGAGGTCTGATCGAGTCCAGGCGGGATGGTCTGTGGGCTTTCTACCGGGCCGTGGACCAGGATCCGGGCCGTCGCTTCTCCGATTCAATTCGCTACCTGTTCGACGAAGAACCGATCTACAGAGAGGATCTGACAAAAGCTTCGGCGGTATTGAAAACTGACAAGTTGCAGTCGCGGCGTTTTTTCGACACCGTGGCATCCAACTGGGAAATCATGAAACGCAGCATCATCGGAGAACTGGATCTGGTTGGAGAGATCCGCAAGCGCATTCCCCCTGCAGAGACAGCGACGGACCTGGGTTGCGGGAGCGGTGCGCTATTGGAGCAGATCGCAGAGACCGTGAATACCGTGATCGGGGTGGACAGCTCCCGGAAGATGCTTGCAGAGGCGGCCAAACGCCTCGACCACAGCGGGAGAGAGATCGATCTGCGCATCGGTGAGCTGGAACACCTTCCTCTGCGGGACGAAGAAACGGAGATAGCGATTATCAATCTGGTTCTCCACCATCTGCGCAATCCCCGGGAGGGTTTGCTGGAAGCCCGCCGTATCCTGAGTCACGGCGGTACACTGATCATCGCCGATTTGTGCAAACACGAGCAGGAGGTTATGCGCAGCCGTTTCGGGGATCACTGGCTCGGTTTTTCGAGGGAGGAAATCGAATCCTGGCTCGAGGAGGCGGGATTCGATATCCAGGAGCGCAAGCAGTACCCGGTGCGTAGGGGACTT
Organism: Spirochaetaceae bacterium; assembly: GCA_020353535.1. GTDB lineage: Bacteria > Spirochaetota > Spirochaetia > SZUA-6 > DRHE01 > JAFGQJ01. The sequence continues at coordinate 4,328,688 of CP070696.1, forward strand.
GAGGTATTTCTGTATCGCGGCAGCAAACGGGAGCAAACCTAGAGAGTCCGCGATCGGCTCGACGCGAGTCAAGGTTACAACAGCATGACATTAGCAATATAAAGGAAGGAACAAACGAATGAGCACATTGGAACTTGACCTGAAACTGACCCACAAGGTTGCCGATCCGGCTTTGGCCGAATGGGGTCGCAAGGAAATCGATCTGGCGGAGAAAGAAATGCCGGGTCTAATGGCGGTGCGGGAGAAGTACGGCAGCGAAAAACCGCTTGAGGGCCTGAAGGTCACAGGCAGCCTGCACATGACCATCCAGACCGCCGTTCTTATCGAAACCCTGCAAAGCCTGGGAGCGGATGTGCGTTGGGCATCCTGCAACATCTTTTCCACCCAGGATCACGCCGCGGCAGCCGTGGCAGCAGCCGGCTCCGCCGCCGTATTCGCCTGGAAGGGGGAAAGCCTACAGGAGTACTGGTGGTGTACTGAACAAGCTCTGACCTGGCCCGACGGATCAGGACCCGATCTGATCGTAGATGACGGCGGGGACGCCACCCTGTTCGTCCATCAGGGAGTCAGGGTAGAGGAGGATCCCTCACTGCCGGAGAAGGGGGGCTACGACCCGGAGATGGCCATCATAATGGCCCGCCTCAAACTCAGTCTGGCCCGCGATCCCAAACACTGGCAGGGCGTAGCGAAGCGGGTTCGCGGGGTCTCGGAGGAAACCACCACCGGAGTCCACCGGCTGTATCAGATGATGGAACGGGGCGAACTGTTGTTCCCGGCCATCAATGTCAACGATTCGGTGACCAAATCGAAGTTCGACAACCTGTACGGCTGCCGGGAATCCCTGGCCGATGGGATCAAGAGGGCAACGGATATCATGGTGGCGGGAAAAAAGGTTGTGGTCTGTGGCTACGGCGACGTGGGCAAGGGCTGCGCACAGTCCATGAGGGGTTTCGGGGCACAGGTGTTCATAACCGAGGTGGATCCGATCTGCGCCCTCCAGGCGGCCATGGAGGGTTTTCCCGTGTCTACCATGGAGGAGCTGGCCGCGATCGGAGATATCTTCATTACGGCCACCGGCTGCTGCAATGTAATTCGGGCGGAGCACATGGAACAGATGAAAGATGGGGCAATCGTCTGCAACATCGGGCATTTCGACTGCGAGATTGAAATGCGTTACCTAACCAACACCCCGGAATGTGAGGTTCAAAACATAAAACCCCAGGTGGATCGCTGGACCCTCCGCTCCGGACGCTCCATACTGATCCTGGCCGAAGGACGCCTGGTGAATCTGGGCTGTGCCACCGGTCATCCCAGCTTTGTCATGAGCGCCAGCTTCACCAACCAGATCCTGGCTCAACTGGAGCTGTCCCGGAAGAAATTGGAGAAAAAGGTCTACACTTTGCCGAAGCGCCTGGATGAGGAGGTTGCCCGCCTGCACCTTCCACATCTGGGGGTGAAACTCACAGGTTTGAGGCCTACTCAGGCCGAGTACCTCGGTATCCCGAAGGAAGGACCGTTCAAGCCCGAGCACTATCGCTACTAGAGGCCTTAGCGCTTTCCGGGATTGCAGCCCGGCACTTCCTGGGTTTGCAGCCCGCTGCTTTCCGGCGGTCGCTACCCGCGAGGCGATACCAGAACCTGCCCGGAACTTGACAACCCGGCGATTCCCCCGTATTTTGGTGGCGGCTCCGAAATCTTGGTATGCACGTTGCGATTTTAGGCTGCGGCAGTCTGGGCGGCGTGATGGCCGCCCGGCTGGCCGAACAGCCGGACTTCGATCTTACCGTCATCGATCGCGATCCCCGAATCGTTGAAGCGATAGGGAGGAACGGATTGATCCTCCGCCAGGGGAAAAGGGCGCGGACCTTCTCCGTACGCCTGGTGGAGGAGGCTCAGGATTTGTGCTTCGACGCCCTGATCCTGGCAACCAAGGCGGGCAGCCTGCTGGAAGCCGCAACGAGGCTGAAAGACAACCTGGCTCCCCAGGCCTGCGTGATCACTGTTCAAAACGGACTGGCGGCTCTCGATCTGATCGACGCGGTCGGAGCGGACCTGCTGGTTCCCGGCTGCGTGCTTTGGGGTGCCTCCATGGAGTCACCCGGCGAGTACAGGATCACCAACTCGGGCAGTTTCATCGTCGGGGGGCTTGGACAGACCGGGGTGAATGTGACCAGGGCTCAAGCTCTGCTGTCCCGGGTATTTCCGGTGACGGTCTCCAACAACATTCGAGGGGTTCTCTGGTCGAAACTGGCCATCACCACGACCTTTACCACTCTGGGGGCTATCACCGGCTTGTCTTTCGGAAAACTGGCTGCAAGCAGGGAGATCCGGAACATCATGCTGAGAATAGGCCGGGAGCTGATTGAGGTTGGGCGAGCCGAAGGCATCACCTTCGAGCCCCTCACTCCCGCCCTGAACATCGAACGCTTTCTTTCGGATCAGGGATACTCCCGTGCTCTCAAGCACCTCTTGATCCGCATCCTCGGCTACAAAAACCGGCATGATCAATCCTCGATGCTCGATTCGCTCCGGCAGGGCCGCAAGACCGAGATCGAGTTCATCAACGGCCGGCTTGTGCAGAGCGCGGATCGGACGGGCCTTGCGGTTCCTTACAATCGGCTTGCGGTGGACCTGATCCGGGAGATGGAGGAAGGCAGGCGCCAGGCGGCACGGGAAAACCTGGCCGTCTTTCGCAGTCTGGACTGAAGCGTCCTGTTCCAGATGAGGTGGAGTGTTAGGGGGGCGGAGAAAAAGGGGAAGAAAACGGGATGGGGTCGAACAAACGGGACCTGTTTCTAAAGGTCGGTGAGCGGCTGTTCAGCCGCTACGGGTACAAAGACGTCAACATCGAAGACATCACCAAGGAAGCCGGTGTCGGCACGGGAAGCTTTTACACCTACTTCTCGAGCAAGGAAGGCTTCTACGAACAGATCCTCGACAATCTGGAGAGCCAGGGAATCCGCTCGGTGGATCGTTTGGTGGGGGGCTTTAAATCCCCGGTAAACAAGATGAAGGCGCTGTACCGCTTCACGACCCTGGGGATCAAGAACAATCCCATCCTGCTCGGAATTCTCACCGGAGACAAGAAGTACATCTACCCGGGACAGCAGAACCGGTTGGCCGGCAAGAGCCTGCTTCGCAGTCATGTGGAAAAGGTGATCTCCCAGATTATCCGGGAAGGAAGCCGCAAAGGGGTGTTTCGGGTTCGCCAGTACAAGAATCCCAGGCGTATGGTCCTGGCGATCTATGACGCGATTCTCATGAACCTCGATTCCGTCAGGGCGGAGGATCTGATGAACGATATCCTGCGCCTGCTGGAACGAGGCTTGAAGCGTAGAGTGCGGCTTCCCGGAAGCGGCACGCTGCGGGATCGACGCAAGGTGCGCAGAAGCGAGGAGTGAAGGGCTGTTTTTGAGCCCCTGGTGAGTTCTAACGGTTTCTCAGAGAAGGTTTTTCGGAAAGATCGAGATTCATCCGGTCCCGCATTTTCTTGAAGGCCTCCACGGTCAGATCCACATCTTCGTCGCTATGGGAAGCGGTGGGGATCATGCGGAACATCACCACTTCTCTGGGTACAACCGGATAGGTCACCCCGGATACGAATACTCCATAATCTTCGCGGAGCATCTTGATCATGCCCATGGCGATCTGCTCGCTGCCAGCGGGAACGTACACCGGTGTAATGGGAGAGCGGGTATCGCCGATATCGTATCCCAGCGCCGTCAATCCCTGCTGCAGCCTCTTGGCAACCGCCCACATTCTTTCGCGATATTCCGGATGATTCTCTATCAATTCCAGTGAGGCCTCCAGGGCATCGACGTATATCATGGGCAGGCTCTTGGCAAACACGTTGGTACGAGCATTGTACTTGATGTAGCGCACCACCTCTTCCTCCCCGGCTGTTACACCGCCGATGGCGGCAAAGGCTTTGGCGAAAGTCCCGAAGTACAGATCGATTTTGTCCTGTACGCCGAAATGCTCACCCAAGCCGCGACCATGTTCCCCCATGACTCCGAAACCGTGAGCATCGTCTACGAACAGGCGGGCTTCATAGCGGTCCTTGAGCTCGCAGATCCCCGGCAGATCCGCCAGATCACCCCGCATACCGTACACGCCTTCGATTACGATCAGGATCCCCCCTTTACGCTGGCGGTGTGCTGCCTTGAGATGATGCTCCAGGTGTTCCAGGTCGTTGTGTTTGAAGGGACGGAATCGCCGCCCAGCCGAGGCCAGGATCGTACCATCCACAATGCTGGCGTGGCTCAAGCGATCCATGACTATCACATCATCCGGTCCGACCAGAGCGCTGATGGTGCCCATCACGCCGAGGTACCCGTAGTTGAACAGGGCGGCAGCCGGCTTCTGCAGAAAGGCTGCTAACTTCTTCTCCAGGGCGATGTGGCGATCCGTATTCCCGGTCAGCATCCGGGAACCCATCGGTGTGAACGTTCCCCAGGCTTCCAGGGATTTTCGGGCTGCGCTTCTCACCTCTTCATTGCCCGCCAATCCCAGATAGTTGTTGACGGCCCACATAACGACTTCTTTTCCCTGATAGGTCATGCGCGGACCGGGGACTCCATCCAACACGGGCCGGGAAAAAAACATATCGTTCCGGACGCGAAAATAGCCGAAGTAACCGCCGTCTCCACGGCATTTGTCGAATAGATCTGGCATACCCATCTCCTTTATTCGCCTTCAGTACAGATTCGCTGTTATAGAGATCCGCTTGTTTTCAGCTCGCTTGCTATGCGGGTGTCTTGATCGGCGCGTGCAGGAGCTGCTTTTCCAGCTGGCTGTGGCTGATATTCTTCGAGGCAAACAGGTAGTCCGGCTGGACGGCCTGAATGGTCTCTTCCAGCTCGAGCCGTTTTCGACCTCCCCCTGTCAGATTCAAGAGAACCACGTCGGAGGAGTCAATAGTTCCCTGGCGCACGGCCCGTACCAGTCCGGCCAGGGCTACTTCCGCCGCGGGATCGAGATCACACCCCTCCAAGGATTCGAACAGCCACCCGGCCAGCAGCGCCTCTTCACTGGTCACTGAATACATCTGCCCGGCGGTATCAGTGAGGGCATCGTACACACCTCCGCTGATTCCATAGGGAGGTTTACGGTTGCTTAATACCCCTGAATGCAGCCTGTGAATCCGATCCTTCGCCTCCTTTTCAGTCATCGGAGGAAGATCCCTGGATTCCACTGCCCAGGCATCGCTCATCAGGGCAAAGGGCTCGTTCTGTACCAGATGGAGCTTCATCCTATGGCTGCCGTACCGTCCTTCACGATTTAAGCGCCGACTCATCTCCCAGGCGGCGATACCGCCTGTTCCGCTGCCCACCGCCTGAAAGTAGTGGTCGGGAACCTTGCCGATCGCCTCCACTGCGGCCAGGACAACCGTACCCATGCCATCACGGCGGGCGACGTTCTTGGCTCCTCCTTCCGGAAAATATCCATCCAGCTCTGCTATCTTTGCCGCCAGCTCGATGGCATCGAGATAATCTCCATCGCCCTGCAGCACGGCCAGCTTCACTTCCGGGTGCTTTTCGACTGTCAGCCACATCGCCGGCAGGGCGGCTTCCGGCACAACGATCAGGGCCGGAACGGCGTGGCGGGAACAGGTTTGCAGGAACGCCCGACCGGTATTTCCCGCCGAGGAGACCACCAGTGTATCATCGCATCCTTCAGGTCTGCGGGCGCAGACGGGAAAGGCTTCCAACTCTTTGAAGCTGCAGGTTTCCATAACTCCGCCCCGTTCGGGCCAGTAGCCATTGAAGGCCAGCCAGAGATTCTCCAGACCGATTCGCTCTGCCAGATTCTCACTTCGAAATACAGCAGTTCTAACAGGTGTGTCGAAAACGCTGCGGATCGGCAACCACTGGCTATATCGAAAGAGTCCCGGATGATCCGGCTGAAGCGTCAGCGGTTCCTGTCCATACTCGGAGCGCAACAGGGCAGGACCGTGATCCTCGTCGCAGTGAAGCAGGAAACGGTCTTCCGCATCCGCGTGTAATTTCCCGCAGCGTGCGCATTGCAGTTTGTAGCTGTCAGTTTCCATTGATTTTTCTCCATCTCGGGCTTTTCCCACGGTGAATGACCTTTGCCGCATTTTCAACCTTCCCCGGGTCTTACCGCTGAAACATATCACAAAAGCAAAAAAAAAGAAAGGGCAATTTTTTTTGATACCGAATAAATGAATATATTATTCATTTATTCGGTTCTTTAGATTTTTTTTCCGGATTTTTTTAATTTCTTATGATGTCGAATCTTGACAGCTGACACTTCGCTCTTCCATACTATCGTAATGAACCTTCTGTGAGCCTTCGAATTCCGGCTTGATACAGAGGAGAAAATCGGATGAATGCAGTTGCAGAGAAAAATCCCGTATCCTACCTCGTTGATCAATTAACGTTCAATGAAAAGGTCGAGCGTTCCTTGGCCTTGATCGAGAATGCCTACCGGGAGTTCGGTGAAACCCTGGTTGTGGCCAACAGTCTCGGAAAAGATTCGGTGGCGGTCTGGCATCTGGCCAAGCAGATAAGTTCGGCCATTCGCGGATTCATTGTTACCACCCGCTTCAAGCCCAAAGAAACGAAGGAGTTCATGCGCGAACAGATCAGAGCCTACCCGGAACTCCAGGTGTTCCAAAACGATGAAGCAATCCCTCATAACCTGTACGCGATGGATCCGGATCGCTGCTGCGATCTGCTCAAAGTCAAGCCGACCCGCCGGGCGATCGAAGATATGGGGGTGCGCTGTTGGGTCACGGGCCTGCGCTGCACCGAAGGCCGAACCCGTACCGACTACCAGGAGGTCGAGGAACGTGATAGGGGACTGGTCAAGCTCAATCCGATTCTGCTGTGGAAGGAACGGGAGGTCTGGCAGTATTTGGCCCTCAACAACGTGGGAGTGAATCCCCTGTACGCCAGGGGATATCGCTCTCTGGGCTGCGAGCCCTGCACTCGAATCACCAGCGATGACAACGAACGGGCCGGCCGCTGGGTCGGAACGAGCAAGTGCGGCGGCGAGTGCGGTATCCACACCCGCCCGCTTAAGGCTTGAATTTCACTGGCTTTGTATAACAGCTAATCCTTTACCCGATTGAAGGCCAGGCTCCTCAACATCCACCTCGGCAGCGCCCTGTCCGGGTGCCGCTTGGTGAGATCGAGGTACCAGCCCCACTTCTTGACGATCTCCAGTTTATGGGGTTCCACGAACTCGATGAGGGTTCCATCCGGATCTTCGGCGTAGGCGAAGCGTCCGGCGGAGTCGCCCATGTCGAATCCGCTGGCACTGTCAACTGTAAAGGGTTGACCGAACTGTTCGCAGCGGCGTTTGAGTTTGTCCATCCCGTTCACGTCAAAGCAGACGTGGATGAACCCCAGATCACCCCAGTAGCGATCGGCGAATATCTTCCTCGGCTGCCTGTCCAGGGATTGAAACAGCTCGATTCTGGTCGGTCCCAGGACGGGAGAGAAGGCACCCCTACGGGGTTGACTGTGGCTGAGCAGCATGCGACGGAACTTGCCACTTCCGCCAGGAAGAGGCTTCAAGTCGTCGAACACTCCCGTCCGATCGTAGATGACGCTGTCATAACCCAGGATCTCCGCATAGAACTCCCTGGATTTGTCTACGTCGCTGCTTCCGATCGAACAGCCCGCCGCTCCACCTGTTGGATATTTGGTTTTTAAGAACCAACCATTGCTCTCGATGACTTGAAAGATAAGTCCGAAGGGATCGCGGAGGAAAAAATGAGCGGTTCCCGACGGGTCGGCGGTTACACCGCCCAGCAATTCCACATCCTGGGCCTGCAGAAAGGTGAATGCCACCCGCACATCCCGCGCCTTAATTCGGGCCGAGAAGATCCCCAGGTCTCCGAGTCGCACCTGGAATTCCGGCGCCTGGGTTTTTCTGCTCTTGTACTGCCAGACCTCCAACCCGCCTCCGCCCTGAAGGTTCAGCGCCAGAATGGCGTGTCGGGCTCTGGGCTTTCCTCCCGTGTAGGGCAGCATCAGGGCTGCCTCTCCGTCGTCTTCGAACACCCGAATGTCGAAACCGAGTTTTTTACGGTACCACCGAAAGGCGCCGTCCAGATCCGGGATTCCGGCGCCGATCTGCTGTATTCCACTGATGATATACTCGTTCATAGCTCAAGCGAAGAGCTTAGCGATACTCCAGCCTCACGTCAAGGCAGGCCTGGCCGCGTTGCCTGGACGAAGCCGTAGCGGTGGTACTATCATGTTCTCATGAACCAAGAGTATCATCAATCCCTGGAAAACTCGATCCGAGAGATGGAGAGCAAAGGCACCCTAAAGCGCCTGCGCTACCTGCAGAGCCCAATGGACGCACGGGTACGCATGGAGGGCAAGGGGGAGATCATCATTCTATCCTCGAACAACTACCTCGGCCTCTCCAACCACCCACAGGTGATTCAGGCGGGACGGGAAGCCCTTCAGCACTACGGAGCGGGCACCGCTTCGGTTCGCTTCATCTGCGGGACCTTTTCGATTCACCGCGAGCTGGAGCAGAAGCTGGCCTCCTTTATGGGCAGCGAAGCCGCCTTGAGCTATGTTTCCTGCTGGAATGCCAACACAGGGGCTATTCCCGTGCTGGTCGGCGAAGGGGATGTGATCATCTCCGATGAACTGAACCATGCCAGCATCATCGACGGCGTGCGCTTGAGCAGGGCCCGGCGACTGATCTACAAACACGCCGATATGGAGGAACTGGAGGAGCGGCTGAAAAGCTGCCAGGATGCCGGCACCCGCCTGATTGTCACAGACGGGGTGTTCAGCATGGAGGGGGACCTGGCTCCTCTTCAGCGGATCGTGGAACTGGCCCGAGCCTACGATGCCGTGACGCTGGTGGATGATTCCCACGGAACCGGAGTTATGGGCAGGGGAGGTCGGGGCGTGGCGGAGCATTTCGGTGTTCTCGGGCAGGTGGATGTGATCACCGGCACCCTGGGTAAGGCCCTGGGCGGCGCCGCGGGGGGTTTCGTAGCCTCCAGCTCACAGGTCATCGAGCTGCTCACCCAATCCTCCCGCCCTCAGATTTTCTCCAATGCCCTGCCGGCCACAATCGCAGCCAGCGCCTTGAAGGCGGTGGAGGTACTGGAGGGCAATTCCTCCCTGGTGAAAAAACTCCACGACAACGCCGAGTACCTGCGTGCAGGACTCCGGGAGCGGGGATTTCATCCCCTCGATGCGCCCTCGGCGATCATCCCGATTCTGGTTGGTGAGACCTCCTTTGCGATCCGCATGAGCGAGAAACTTCTGGATGAGGGAATCTTCGTCACCGGATTCGGTTATCCCGTCGTTCCCGAGGGCAAGGCCAGACTTAGGGTACAGTCTTCAGCGGCCCTGGAGCGGGCGGATATAGATCAAGCTCTGGAAGCTTTTTCCAAGGTCGGTACCGAGGTGGGTCTGCTGTAGCAGGCACAAACTTTTTTTCTTTTTATCATGAAAAGCTATTGCCAAACTACGGCCATACTGATATGATCCACGTGTTACTATGAATAGAAACATACTAAATGGCATCTGGCCGTGGTGGTCCACCCCCCCTGGACCGCCCGGAAGCGCCTGAAAGTTCGTATCTTCCAGGCCATTGCCGCGGCGGTTCGAGATTTCGGGTCGCCCGGCTTTTTTACCTTTGAGGGTATGAGCTAAAAAAAGCAGCAAGCCATGCGATCCGACGCGTGGCTTTTTTTATTGTGTACGCCCGGCCCAATAGCGTCCGCGCCAGCGGGATGCAGATACGGGCTCATCACGTTGCGGAGGTGACGATGACAGTACTACCAAGCCGGAAGGAGTTCAAAGACAAGGCCGGCGAAGGAAACCTGATCCCCATCTACACAGAGGTCTATGCAGATCTGGAAACGCCGGTTTCTGCCTACCTCAAACTGAGACGGGGGGAGAACACATTTCTCCTCGAATCCGTGGAGGGCGGAACCCAGATTGGTCGCTACAGTTTTCTGGGGCGAGATCCGAGCATCATCTTTGAAGCTCGGGGACGCACGGTAACGATCCGCAGGGGATCCCAGAAAATTACGATCCAGAGTGCCGATGCACTGCAGGAGTTAAAAGATTTGACCCAAGAGCTCGTTCCAGTAGCGGATCCTGCCCTCCCCCCATTTGCCGGGGGAGCCGTGGGCTACATCGCCTATGATCTGGTACGGCAGCTGGAGAACCTTCCCGAAACCAATCCGGATGATCTGGTCGTTCCCGACATGCTGTTCATGTTCACGGACACGATCGTGGCCTTCGACAATGTCAGCCACAAACTCATTGTGATGCACAACGTGCAGGCCAGGTCAGGGGACAACCTAGATCTGCTCTACGACCAGGCCGTCGGAGTGCTCCAGCAGATCCTCGCTGATCTGCGACATCCCCTGCCGGAAACTCGAGCACAGGACGGGCGCATCGAGGACGCGGATCGTCTGAACGCCAACTTCGAACGGGAAGATTTTCTGCGGGCCGTCGAGACCTGCAAACGCTACATCACACAGGGGGATATCATCCAAGCGGTGCTGTCCCAACGGTTGGATACGACCTTCGAGGGGGACGCCTTCAGCCTCTATCGGGCTCTGCGCATCGTAAATCCTTCGCCCTACATGTTCTATCTGCATTTCGGTGACATTAAGCTGGTGGGGGCCTCCCCCGAAATCCACGTGCGTTCCTACGGCGGCAACGTCACCATTCGTCCCATCGCCGGCACCCGGCCGCGTGGGGAGAGCGTGGAGGAGGACATGCGATTGGAGAAGGAGCTTCTGGCGGATGAAAAGGAGCGGGCCGAGCATCTGATGCTGGTCGACCTGGCCCGCAACGATATCGGCAGGGTTTGTCGCTACGGCAGTGTCCGGGTGACCGAGTATATGGTTGTAGAACGTTACTCCCATGTGATGCACATCGTCAGCGATGTCGAGGGAATACTGGAGGAGGACCGGGATGCCTTCGACTTGATTGCCGCCACCTTTCCCGCCGGTACGGTCAGCGGAGCGCCGAAGATTCGGGCCATGGAGATCATCGAGGAGCTGGAACCGACCCGGCGAGGTCCCTACGCGGGGCTGGTAGGCTACTTCAGCTTCAACGGCAACTTCGACTCCTGCATTACCATCCGCACCATGTTGGTCCACGACGATAAGGTGTCGATACAGGCAGGGGCGGGGATCGTGGCCGATTCGATTCCGGAGAGGGAATACGAGGAAACCCTGAACAAAGCCAAAGCCCTGTTTCGGGCCATTCAGATGGCCAAAGGAGGTTCCCTATGATCCTGATGATCGACAACTACGACAGCTTTACCTACAACCTGGTGCAGTTGTTCGGGGAACTGGGCCAGGAGGTGCGGGTGTACCGCAACGACGCAATCACTCCCAAAGAGGCGGAGAAGCTGAAGCCCGACTATCTGGTGATCTCCCCGGGACCGTGTACTCCCCAGGAGGCGGGGAACTCGGTGGAGATGATCCGCCATTTCGCCGGCAAGGTGCCGATTCTTGGCGTTTGTCTGGGACATCAAGCCGTGGGCGCGGCCTTCGGAGCTGAAGTGGTTCAAGCCCCCCGCTTGATGCACGGCAAGCCCAGCGATATCCTCCACGACTCCCGCACGATCTTCTCCAGCCTGCCCCCCGTGTTTTCAGCGGTACGCTATCACAGCCTGATCGTCGAACCCAATAGCCTTCCCGATACCCTGGAGGTGAGCGCGTGGACCGCGGAGGGGGAAGTCATGGCTCTCCGGCACAGGGAATTCGAGGTGGAGGGTGTCCAGTTCCACCCCGAATCTGTGGCCACCGCCGTAGGACGGCGCATCATCCAGAATTTCCTACAGCGGGTGAAGGAGGGACCGGCGATCGACATGAAACGGGCTGTCGCCAAGCTGGTGAAGGGGGAGGATCTGAACCGGGGAGAGATGACCACGATCATGCGCATTCTCATGGACGGAGAGGCGACCGCGGCCCAGACCGGGGCTTTTCTCACCGCTCTGAGCATCAAGGGCGAAACCGTGGAGGAGATCAGTGCAGCTACGCAGGTGATGCGGGACAAAGCCATCCACGTGCCGATTCCTCCCGGATTCAAGGTGGTAGACACCTGCGGAACCGGAGGCGACGGCGCCCACACCTTCAACATCTCTACCGCCGCCGCTCTGATCGCCTCCGGTGCCGGCATCCCGATCGCCAAACACGGAAACCGCTCCGTATCCAGCCGCTGCGGTAGTGCGGATGTGCTCCAGGAGCTGGGAGTGAACACGGGGATCAATGCCGGCAAAATGGCCCACTGCATCAACCAGGCGGGAATCGGCTTTCTGTTTGCCCCTACCCTACATAGCGCCATGCGCCACGTGATCGGTCCTCGCAGGGAGATCGGCATCCGCAGCATCTTCAACATCCTCGGCCCTCTATCGAATCCCGCTTTCGCCCAAGCCCAGCTGCTCGGCGTGTTCGACAGGAAACTCGTTCCGGTTATGGCGGGGGTCCTCAGGAACGTGGGCGTCGAACGAGCCCTCGTTGTACACGGGTCGGACGGTTTGGACGAGATCACCCTGACCGGTTCGACCTACGTAGCGGAGCTGAATAAAGGGAACATCAATGACTGGACCCTCGATCCCACCGAGTTGGGCTTGCAGTTGTGCCCGTCTGAAGAGCTCGCCGGTGGCACGGTTCAGGAAAACGCCCACATCCTGACCGAAATTCTAGAGGGAAAGGATACAGGTCCGCGTCGGGATGTCGCCGTGCTCAACGCCGCCGCCGTGATCTACGTGGGTGGAGCTGCCCAGAACCTGGTGGAAGCACTCGAGCTGGCCAGGGATTCATTGGCTTCGGGCAAAGCTTTGATCAAGCTCGAGGCTCTGCGGAAACTGAGCAATGCCTGAAGCGATATTTGGTACGCGGCAACCGGAACTGCCCTCGATTCTCAAGACCATCCTCGCCGACAAAGCCGCCCGGCTGGAGGCGGACAGGCGTCGGACCGACAAAGTCGAGCTGGCCAGACTCTGCAGGAACCTGCCTCCACCCCTGGATTTTCGGGGTGCCCTGCACCCGGCGATAAACACTTCGAAACGGAACGGCGGCGCAGCAGGCACTGGGGGAAAGACCAGCCCTTCAACTGACAGCAGCAATGCCATCATCGCCGAATTCAAACGCCGCTCCCCAAGCCGCGGGCTGATCCGGTCGGACTTCGATCTGGCGGAGATCCACAACGCCTATACGCGAGGAGGAGCCGCGGCCTATTCGGTTCTCACCGAGGAGGATAATTTCGATGGCTCCCTTGACGATCTGAAGGTGTTGCGACAGCTGGCCCAGGTACCCCTGCTACGCAAGGATTTCCTCTTCGATTCCTATCAGATCTACGAGAGCCGGGCTTCCGGAGCGGATGCTCTGTTGTTGATCGTGGCCGCACTTCAGGAACAACGGCTGACCGAGCTGATAGAATTGAGTCGGGAACTCGCCATGGAAGCCCTGGTGGAGGTGCATTCCGCGGAGGAACTGGATCGCGCTCTGACCTGCGGCGCCCGAATCGTGGGCATCAACAACCGGGATTTGCACAGCTTCCAAGTAGATCTTGATGTCAGTTTGCGGCTGGCCCGAAGTATTCCAGAGAACATCACCGTAGTGAGCGAGTCCGGCATCCGCGGACCGGAGGATATCCGCCGCCTGCGGGCCGTCGGGATAAGGGCTTTTCTGGTAGGGGAGCACCTGATGAGCGCGGAAGACCCGGCCGCCGCCCTGCGCCGGCTCAAGGAGGCGCTGTGAAACGGCAGAGTGAGGTACAATCCTTCGGTACAGCCTCACCATCGCGGGTACGGATCAAGATCTGCGGTCTCACCCGCAGCGAGGATGCCAGTCTGGCCCTGTCCCTGGGCGCCGACTACCTTGGCTTCATCTTCGCGAAAAGCCCCCGGCAGGTGTCCCCGGAGACGGCGGAGGCAATCGCGCACGCCCTCGAGATCGCAAAATCCGCTGATAGGAGCATCGTGGAGCGTGTCGGCGTGTTTGTCAACGCGGGCCAAGGATTCATAGAAAGTACGGCACGACAGGCCAGCCTGACCATGCTGCAGCTGCACGGGGATGAAGATCCGGAGTTCTGCACTCACTTCGAACTGCCCGTGATAAAGGCACTGCGCATCCGCGATCGGGGGATTTTCGAGCTGGTCGACCGCTACAGCACCCCGTATATCCTCCTGGAACCGTATGTCGGAGGCCGGTACGGCGGTACCGGCGTGCAGGCGAATTGGAAGCTGGCAGCCGAGCTGGTGCTGAACTTTCCGCAACGGCGCTTCTTCCTGGCGGGCGGTCTGGGAGCGGAAAATGTCCTGGCCGCGATATCGACGGTGCAGCCCTTTGCAGTGGATGCCTCCAGCGCTTTGGAGAGCAGTCCGGGGGTCAAGGACCGGCAGAAACTGAAAACGTTTATCGAAGCAGTGAGGAACGGATAATGAAGAAAAGCGAGAATCAACGGGTCGGCTATTTTGGCGATTTCGGAGGACAGTACGTCCCCGAGATGATAATGCCCGCACTCAGGCAGCTCGAAGCCGAACATCAGTCAGCCCGCAGGGATCCGACGTTTAACGAACAGTACGATCACTACCTGGCGGAGTACGACGGCCGGCCTACGCCCCTGACTCTGGCCGCCCGCCTGAGCGAAGCCTGGGGCGGAGCCCGGATCTATCTTAAACGGGAGGACCTGAATCATACGGGGGCTCACAAGATAAACAACACCATCGGTCAGATTCTCCTGGCCCGGCGCATGGGAAAGACACGGATAATCGCCGAAACCGGTGCCGGGCAGCACGGGGTGGCCACGGCCACGGTAGCCGCCCTGTTCGGCATGGAGTGTGTGGTCTACATGGGGGAGGAGGATGTGGAGCGGCAATCCCTCAACGTGTTCCGCATGCGCCTGCTGGGCACCGAAGTGGTTCCGGTGGAAAGCGGTAGCCGCACCTTGAAGGACGCCATCAACGAAGCCTTCCGCGACTGGGTCACGAACCTGCGCAGCACCCACTATATCTTTGGATCCACCGTGGGACCCCACCCCTACCCCACGATCGTGCGGGATTTCCAACGGGTGATCGGCCGGGAGGCAAGGAGTCAGATCCTCGAGAGGGAGGGACGACTGCCGGATCTGTGCGTGGCCTGCGTCAACGGCGGCAGCAACGCCATCGGATTGTTTTACGAATTTCTGGAAGATCGGGAGGTTGGTCTGCTGGGAGTGGAAGCCGCCGGCGACGGCACCGACACACCCCGCCATGCCGCTACCCTGACTCTGGGCACGAAAGGGGTGTTCCACGGCAGTCATATGTACCTGCTGCAGGATGCGGACGGTCAGGTGCATCCCACGCATTCGATCTCCGCGGGGCTCGACTACCCAGGAGTCGGTCCGGAACACTGCCATCTGCGCGACTCGGGCCGTGCGCGCTACGAATGCGTCACCGACGCGGAGGCCGTGGCCGCCTTTCAGGAGCTGGCCCGGCTGGAGGGAATACTACCGGCTCTGGAAAGCGCCCACGCCCTGGCTCAGGCCCGCAAAGAGGCGGGGGGTATGGGCAGGGATCGAATCATCATCATCAACCTCTCCGGGCGGGGGGATAAGGATTGCCAGCAGGTGGCGCGCTTTCTGGAATCTCAGCGGCAGTCAGCGGACCGCCAATCAGGAGGTGGAGCGTGAACCGGCTGAAACAGAGGATGGAGCAGCTGAAGAAACAGGGTGGGAAGGCCTTCGTGGCCTACATCATGGCCGGAGAGCCCTCCTGGGAAGCGGTGCCGGGAATCATTTTCGCGCTGGAACGGGTGGGGGTGAGCGCCGTGGAGCTGGGCGTTCCCTTCTCCGATCCCATCGCCGACGGGCCAGTCATCCAGGCCGCAGCCAAGCGGGCCCTGGCCCGAGGGGTCACCCTAGCGGATATCTTTCAGCACGTGGAAGCCCTGCGGAAGCACACAGACCTTCCGCTGCTGCTCATGGGCTACTGGAACGTATTCCTGCAGTACGGGAGGGAACGCTGTCTGGAGACGGCCCGATCGGCCGGAGTGGACGGTTTCATCATCGCCGATCTGCCCCCGGAGGCGGATCCGGATTTTTTCGCCCTGGCCGGCAAGCAGGATCTGTGCACGGTTCTGCTGGCCTCGGAGCTGACCCCGGAAGATCGCCTGCGGCGCATCCTGGCCAGCACCTCGGGTTTCCTCTACTACGTACCTCAAACGGGGATCACGGGATTGGAGTTGAAGGCGGGGGAGGCTGTGGAGAGCCGCATCCACCTGATCCGTTCGCTGAGTGAGACTCCGATCTGCATCGGCATCGGTGTGAAAACACGGGACGATGTGCAAACGCTCACCCGCTACGCCGACGGAGTGATCGTGGGAACCAGGATCGTGGAGTTTATCCACCAGCACGCCGGAGAGCCGGACCTGCCTCAGGCAACGGCCCGCTTCGTGGCCGGTCTGATTCCCTGACCTCACAATTGTGATATACTCGAGTCGCGCGGCTGCCGATAGGCTAGCCAGAGAAATACCTCATTCGATGTGCCGAAAAGGAGAACCGAAATGGCACAAGCACCGGAATTGCAGAAAGCCTGGGTAGCCACCGTCGATATGGGACTGGGACACCAGCGGGCCACCAATCCTCTCCGCTATTTGGCCGAGGGAGAGATCATTACGGTTGGAGGTTCCGCCGCCAGCGATGCGGAAGAGAAGCAGCTCTGGGACCGGATGCGCAAAATGTACGAGTTTCTCTCCAGGGTCCGTAAAACACCGATCATCGGCAAGCCCCTGTTCGGGATGCTCGACGCCCTGCAGAGCATCCCCTCGTTCTACCCAATGAGGGATATGTCCGCCCCCTCCTACCAGGTCAAGCTGTTGGGTCGGTTCATCGACCGCGGCCTGTGCAGAGGCATGATAGAAAAGATCAAGACCAAGCCTCTACCCCTGGTGACCTCCTACCTGGCTCCGGCCATCGCGGCGGACAAGGCGGGCTATAGCCGCATCTACTGCATCATCTGCGACGCCGAGATCAGCCGGGCTTGGGTGGCGGAAAACCCGCGTAAAAGCCGCATCCACTACCTGGCGCCCTGCGGGCGAGCGGTGATGCGCCTGAAGAGCTACGGCGTGCCGGACGAGCGCATCTTTCTGACAGGCTTCCCCTTCTCCCTGGAGGTCCTGGGAAACGCCAACCTGGATACACTGCGCGCCGATACAGCTCAGCGCCTGTTTTACCTCGATCCCAACGACCGCTTTTGGCCCCTCCATGGCCGCAACGTCGTGCATTTCCTCGGTAAGGGCAACTGCCGCTTCAAGAAGGACCGCCGTTTAACCATCACCTATGCTGTAGGAGGAGCCGGAGCCCAGAAGGAGTTCGGTTCAGCGATCACCAAGAGCCTGCGGGACAAGCTCAAAGCCGGTGAGGTCGCCCTCAACCTGATCGCCGGAGTTCGGGAGGAGGTTCACCACTACTTCCAGCAGGTCAAAGAGGAGCTTCTCCCCGGCTGTCCCTACGTTCGGATAATCTACAGCCCCCTCAAAGATGAATATTTCCAGTTGTTCGGGCAGGCGATCCGCAGCACGGACATCCTCTGGACCAAACCGAGCGAGCTGAGCTTCTACTGCGGTTTGGGAATCCCCATTATCATGTCCCCGTCGATCGGAGCCCAGGAGGTGTTCAACCGCCGCTGGCTTCTGGAAATCCAGGCAGGGATCGCCCAGGAGGATCCCGAGTACACGGCGGAATGGCTGTTCGATCTGTGGCAGGAGGGCCGCCTGGCCGAAAGCGCCTGGGACGGCTTCCTCAAGGCCCGCAAATACGGCACCTATAAGATCCAGGAGATCCTGGAAACGGGTACCATGGCCCGGGAGACCAGCCCCCTCAAGCGCTGATCTCAAACACGCAGCATCGGCCGCACCCAGGTCAGAAGATCGCGGGATGGTTCCACCCCCCTACAAGATTCAGCAGCCGGTGGCAATTGCCAGGGCGCGGCAAACAGCTTTCATTTTCTTCGGCGAGACCTCAGCAAGGCGGCGGCGCAGCCTTGATTTCTCTACCGTTTGAACGTGATCGAGGTTTACGGCGCAGTCGTGCTTCAAGCCTTCATCGATGCCGACTATCACCTCGCTTGGGGCACCATGAATCGTTGATGTAATCGGGGCTACCATGACCGTGTGCAGCAGCTCGATCACCTCCTGCCGTGTCAGGACTAAAACCGGTCGTAATTTGTCAGGTTTTGCGAAGGCAAAGTGCCAGATTTCGCCGCGCTTCACTCGCCGGGCCATTGACCTTCGCTCTCCCAGCCTTCGAATTCCTTCCCCAATCCTCCACCGTTCTTTCCGTAGGCCTGGCGGTACAAATTGGAGATGGCAGCGCGGTGCCGTTTTTCGATATAGTCTGCTACAATCTTTCGGAACACCGCAGACCGGCCCAAGCGACGGACTTCCTCGTCAGCATCCAGCTCATTCAGCATTTCTTCGTCCATCATAATCTGTATAGGTTTCATATTGGTATTATATGTTGATAATAGTTAGTCGTCAATTTTATTGAGGTAATGGTGCAACCACTTCGCACACTGGAACTTCTGCTAAAATCCGAACGGTTGGCCAACCGTTCACATTTACAGTATTATAGCAGAGCCATGAGTTCTACTAAAACGATCAGATTAGGCAAGAGCGGATTGCAGGTCACCCGCATCGGCTTCGGGGGAATCCCCATTCAGCGACTCAACCAACAGCAGTCGATTAGGGTTCTCCAGAGGGCTCTGGAAGGAGGCCTCAACTGGATCGACACTGCCTATGACTATGGTAACTCGGAGGATCGTGTCGGAAAGGCGATAAAGAAATACTCCCGTTCCGACGTTTTGGTGTTCACAAAAGGAACGGGTCGTGATCCCAAAACCCTTCGAGAGCAGATCGAGCTGTCCCTCCTGCGCCTGCAGACCGAATACATCGACCTCTACCAGTTTCATCTCGTTTCGGATCGTGAGAAGTGGCAGACCATGCAGGACAACGGCACGTTCGATTTATTGCGGGAATACCGGGATAAAGGCAAAATCCGCCACATCGGCGCCTCTGCCCACACTCGTGAGGCTGCCCTGGCGGTGATCGAACACCCGGAGATCGAAGTTCTCCAGTACCCCTTCAACTTCATTGTCGAGGAGGAAGGCTTGGAACTCATCGGGGCCGCCCGCAAGCGAGATATCGGCTTCATCGCTATGAAGCCCTTCGGCGGCGGCGCACTAGAGGACGCTTCGGCCTGTATCCGTTTCCTGCTCTCAGTGCCGGATATCGTGACAGATCCGGGATTCGAGCACATCGAAGAGGTGGACGAAGTCCTGTACCTGTGGAAGGAGGGAGCACCGCTTTCGACGGATAACCACCGGACTATTGAACGGCTGCGAAAAAGTCTGGGAACCCGCTTTTGCCGGCGCTGCGGGTATTGCTCGCCCTGTCCCCATGGAGTTCAAATAATCACCCTCATGACCATGGAAAACCTGATGCAGCGTTTTCCCGTTGATCGCCTGTCGGAGGAGTGGATCGCCGGGGCGGGGACATCGGTTGAAAACTGCATCGAATGCGGGGAATGTGAGGAGAAATGCCCCTACAAGCTTCCGATCATCGAAGAAATCCGCCGGGGTGCCGATACACTGGCGCGGGCGCTCCAACCAATAAACTGAAACAGAGCTACGCAACAGCCCATCGCGCCGTACCGAGCAATCCACTGTTCAGCGAGGGTGAACAGAAGCCACGTTAAACAGATGAAAAGCAGGTGCGTCGTTACCTTGAAAAAAGGTCGAGAGAAACCCGTCCTTGTCGGACACCCTTGGATCTTCTCCGGTGCCGTGAAATCCATAGAGGGCTACGGTGAAGCGGGAGACCTGTGCAGCGTCTTTGACAATATGGGTCGCTTTCTCGCCTCCGGGTACGTGAATAAAAGCTCCCAGATCACGGTGCGGGTCCTAGCCGCAGGGGCCGCCGCTGAAGCGCTGGCGATTGACAGTGCCTTTTTCATTCGACGTCTGGAGGGGGCGCTGCAACTCCGGGAGTCGCTTTTCGGAAGCTCTTTCGTCCGGGGGGATCGCACCGCCTTCCGTGTTGTGAACGCGGAAGGGGACTACCTGCCCGGGCTGATAGTGGATCGTTATGCGCGAGGTCTGGTGGTGCAGGCTCTCACCGCTGGTATGCAGAGGCAAAAAGGGCCAATCATCGACGGGCTCCGCACCTTGCTAGCCCCATCTTTCATCTACGAAAGATTCGATAACCACATGGCTAAAGCCGAAGGCTTGAGCGCCGGAGTTGCTTCCAATGCTTGCCTCCACGGGTCCCTCGTCAATCCCATCGAGATCGATGAGCACGGCGCTCGATTTCAGGTCGACGTCGAAGCGGGCCATAAAACAGGATTTTATTTGGACCAGCGTAAGAACCGCTGGATCCTACGGGAGATTTCCGCCGGCATGACGGTGCTGAACTGCTTCAGCTACACCGGAGCTTTCGGCATCCAGGCGCTCCTGGGGGGAGCGCTCCGTACTCACAACGTGGAGCTCTCCGACAAAGTGCTCGAAACGGCAACCCATAATGCGGCGCTGAACGGCATCGACCCGGAGCTCTTCACAACCACGAAAGCGGACGTGTTTAAGTTCCTGCGGGAGGATACTTTCCTCCACGATATCGTGGTTCTCGATCCTCCGAAGTTCGCCGCTTCCAGACGGGAGCTGCCCGGGGCCCTCCGCGGCTACAAGGACATCAACCTCCACGGTTTAAAAAAGGTGCGGGCGGGGGGGTTCCTTATGACCTTCTCCTGCTCCGGTCAAGTATCTGAGGAGCTCTTTCAGAAGGTCGTATTCGGAGCGGCTGTGGACGCAGGCCGGTCGGTGCAGATCATCCGCAGGCTCCATGCGGATGTCGATCACCCGGTGAACATCGCTCATCGGGAGGGGCAGTACCTGAAGGGCTTGCTCTTGAGGGTGGAGTAGCGTCCGTCGGATGGAGGTGTTATGGGCCTGCGCGTTGAATGCCCAATCGCCTCATAATCGCTTATAATCAATGGATAGAATCGGGATCGACGGATGGTCAGAATCGGTACCTCCGGCTGGACCTACAAACACTGGAAGGGAAATTTCTACCCGGAAAACCTCCCTCAGCGACGCTGGCTCGAATACTACACCGAACACTTCAACACGGTCGAGCTCAACGCCTCCTTTTACCATATACCCAAAGCAAGCACGGCCAGGGGTTGGGCCGAAAGAACCCCTGCCAATTTTCGTTTCTCCGTCAAAGCGAGCAGGCTGATCACCCACGTCCACAAGCTTAAATCTTGCGAGGATACAGTGGAGTGGTTCTTTCGTGAGCTCGAACCGTTAAGAGAAAAGATATCCGCGTTTCTGTTCCAGCTCCCCCCTTCCTTCTCGCCTCCGCCCGAAGACCTGGAGAGTTTCATTGCTCTGCTGCCTCGGGACAACCGCTACGTATTCGAACTGCGGAATCCCTGCTGCTATTCCGGACCCATCCCTGAGCTGCTGCAGAGATTTGAGGTCGCCTTCTGCATCCACGACCTAAGCGGGCGGGAAACCCCTCCTCTTGCCAACTCTTCCCTGGTCTACATACGCTTTCACGGAAGCGGAGGTCGCTATGCCGGCAGCTATTCCGACGCGGAGTTGGAGCAGTGGGCCACCCGGATACGATCCTGGAACGCTGAGGGCAGGCATGTACTGGCGTACTTCAACAATGACATCGAAGGACACGCGATTGCAAACGCCAGGACTCTAGCGACCAAACTCGATCACTAGTGCGGCAAAGGTTATGAACCGTGCGTTTGACCATCCGCCGCCGCCGTACTATCCTACTATTATCGTGAGCGCAACCAACCCGGAGGCCGGCGATGGCTGAGAGCCCGGACCTTTCTTGCGAAATCAGCCTGGAACGCGTCTCCTTCTACTATCCGGAAACGCAGCAGCTCGTTTTCAACGACCTGTCCATAGAGCTTCCCAAAGGGGTCATCACCCTGGTAGGCCAAAACGGAACGGGCAAATCGACGCTGCTGCTGCTGGCCGCCGGGATCCTGCTGCCCGTGGAGGGAACCGTGCACCTCCGGGGAATCGATACCCGCAATCTCAGGGAGGAACAGGAACGGCAGCGCCACGTCTCTTTCGTGTATCAGAACATGGAGTTCGAGACAGAGGAGAGCATCGGCGATCTGCTGGAGTATGTCCATGAGAACGGTTTTCATGAAACCAAGGAGTCCGACCTGATCACCGAGCTGATCGAGATCTGCGAACTAAACAGGGTGCTGGGCAAGAAGACCCAGGAGGTGAGCAAGGGCGAGCTGCAGCGTACGATCGTTGCCTTCAGCCTGCTTTACGGATCGAAGATCGTCATGATGGACGAGCCGATTTTCGCCCTGGAGGAGTACCAGAAGCATCGCATCATGGCTTTCCTTTTCGACTACTCGCAGCGCCGGGATATCAGCCTCTTCTACTCGGTTCACGAGCTGGACATCTCGGAAAAGTACTCGGACTACCTGCTGCTGTTCCACAAGAACGGCAGGGTCGAACTGGGATCGACCAAGCAGCTTTTCACCAGGACGAATATCGAACAAGCCTACGAGGTTCCCTTCGTCATGTTGAAGCGCAAAGAGGCGATCTACCGAGAGGCCCTGAGGGACCGTTCCGCCAGCGGATCCACCGATCCCTCATGATCGATCTGATCTACGACTGCGATATCACCATGGGTCTTCCCGGGAAAGACGTGGACGACGGACTCGCGCTGCTGTACCTCCTGGGCTCGGCAGAAATCCGACTGCTCGGCGTTACCAGCACCTTCGGCAACAGCACGATCGAGGAGGTGCATCCCTGCTTGCTCTCGATTCTGGAGGATCTCGGTCGTAGCCACATTCCCGCCTACCGCGGCGCTGCCCGCAGCGCTACCAGACCGACCGTTCCTTTCCACCACGATCCGGGAATTCGGGACAGCCGGGCAGACAGCGACGCCGCCCAATTCCTGGCGGACAGCGTACGGCAGTCTCCCGGAACTATGAGCATCCTGGCCACCGGCTCCCAGACGAACCTCCTGGGCGCCTACCGGCTCCATTCCGGTTTCTTCCGAGACGTTAAGGAAATCGTATTCATGGGGGGCGTCAGCGAGCCTCTGCTGATCAACGGCCGGGAGATGGCGGAACTGAACCTGGCCAGCGATCCCGAGGCGGCTCTCTACGCTCTGTACGCGGGAGTGCCTCCGGTCGCCCCAAACGCTGCCGCGATAGACGGTGAGGCGGCACCTCCTATCTCGAATCCACTGCTCCGTGGCACCGATCCATATTCCGAATCATCCTTTCGGTCCGGTCGCTGCCGGCGGACCGTTATCAGCGGCAACCTCTGCCTGCAGGCTCTGCTGACACGAGAACGATTCGACGCCTTTATCAAGGAGGTCGTCAATCCGGGCTACGCCTCCTATCTGGAACAGAAGATCCTGCCCTGGTTTGCCTGGATCGAGCAGGCCTACGGATTGCCCGGATTTCACGCCTGGGATGCCACGGCGGCGCTGTACCTCACCGATCCGCAGTTGTTCGACTCTAACGAGTTCATCCTGCGTTCCCGCCTCGATGACCTGAAAACGGGGTACCTGCGCATTGAACCGGTTGGCGTTGAGTCGGCAGGCGGACCGGCTGCTGACGTTCAGTCGGCCGGCGTTCCTGCTTCTGGCGCACCGTCAACTGGCGATCCTGCGACCGACTACCCGCCCGAGGATCCAACCACAGGCATCAATAGCGCAGGTCGAATCAATCTCCCGATTCGGATCCGAGACCTGCCTGGATACTGGCAGACGCTGTTCGACGGCTGGCTTCGGGCGCAAGCAGCCTGACAGATAAAACCTTGTTTGTCGGCCGAATCTTCCCTTGACATCAACCGCCTCTTGTCATAGAATAAAAGACAGCCGGTGTAAATAAATAAGCTTCCGTGAGGGAGGTGCTTGAGTGACACCGAGCCAAAAAACAATACAGGAGGTGTAGTTGTGAGTGCAAGTACGAGACGGAGAGCCATGATTTTGGCAGGCGTTCTGGTTTTTGCATGCTCGGTCTTCGTAATGGGCGAGCCACAGCCGGAGGCGGCTGCGTTTCCATCAAAGCCCGTGGAGATCGTCGTTTCATTCGGGGCTGGAGGTTCAAACGATGTTCTGGCCAGAATTGCGGCCAAGTATGCGGAAAAGTACCTCGGTCAGGAGATCATTGCGCGGAACTATCCCGGAGGGGGACAGGTCACCGGGCAACTGGAAGCCTGGAACAGGCCGGCTGACGGCTATTCACTGCTTACGATCAACCCGGGCATCATTCAAAATCCCATCCTGAAAGATGTACCCTTCGAGTACGATGATTGGGAACCTATCGTACTGTACAATCTCGATCCGGAAGTGTTCGCTGTAAATGCCAAGAGTCCGTACAAGAACTTTGAGGACGTGATCGAAGCCAGCAAAAAGAAACCTCTGAAGCTGATCACCCCGGGAGCCGGCACAAATCCGCACGTGTGCGGCATGTACGTCGAACAGCAGACAGGGGCCAGGTTCGAATACGTCCACGCACAAAGCGGAGCCGACGAAACCATGATGCTCATCGGGGGGCACGGTGACGCGCTGATCAACACGATCGGTGCGGTTTACACGGCAGTTCAAGAGGGGGATGTCCGTCTGCTCGGTGTCATGGGAGAGGACATCACAGAGACAATAGAAGAGGTCGACACGAGCGTCAAAACCTTCTACGACATGGGCTACGACGTCGGCTACTGGGCATGGAGAGGTCTGGGTGTCAAGAAGGGCACGCCCAAGGAAGTCGTGGATATTCTTCATGACGCCTTCAAAAAGGCTGTTTTCGATCCCGAATGCGCAAAAGGATTCGAGGAAGCCGGCTTCTCAGTCGTTTTTAAAGACGGCGAGGACCTCAAGGAGTTCATCGAGTATCAGCAGGGGTACATGTCGGAGCTCCTTCGAAAGGTACAGTAAATCCGAAATCTATTTGAGTATGAAGTTGCTATTCCCTCCGGGTCATCACACCCGGAGGGAGCTTTCTCTTGAAACAATCTGAAAGTGGGGGTGGATTGCTTTGGATACAAGAAATCTGTGGCTGGGCGTCCTCGGCATGGTTTTGGGAGTCGTAGTCATTGTCTGGAGCGCTGATCTCACCTGGGCACCCGCTTTTTTCCCGCGAGTAGTTTCGGTGGTGCTGATAGTCCTCGGAGCTTTCGGGGCGGGTTACCAGATCGTTCTGCTAGCCACCGACGCGCAGCAGAGGAGTTCGGTCTTTCGCGAGATTGCCAACGGATCCCGGCGTGGCAACTGGAAGAGGGAGCTGCTACTCCTGCCTCCGCTGGTTGTGGCCATCGTCTATGTTTATTTCTTCCGGAAGCTGGGATTCGCCTGGCTGACTCCGCCGCTGATTGTGCTTACCGCCTGGTTTCTGGGATACAGAAAGGTCTGGGTGTCGATTCTGGTCGCCCTGGGTTTTTCCGTAATACTCTATGTAGCCTTTCGGTATCTGCTCAACGTGCCCATTCCAAGGTCTCCATTGCTGGGGATCTAGAGAGGGAGGATCCATTGCAAAACATACTACTTGGCTTTTCAGAGTTGATGCATCCCGGAATGCTGTTTATGGTCTTCAGCGGAGTTCTGCTGGGCGTAATCGTTGGGGCCATTCCGGGTCTCACCACGAACATGGCCATTGCCATAATGGTCCCTGTGACCTACAGCATGAGCCCTGCCGCGGCTCTTGTCTTTCTGGCATCGATCTACTGCGCGGGGGCATACGCCGGATCCATCGCCTCAATTCTGATAGGCATTCCGGGGACCGGTGCGGCTGTGGCAACGACCATAGACGGACATCCGCTGGCGAAAAAAGGCAGGGCCGGACTGGCGATATATCTGGCCACCGTTTCTTCGGTATTCGGTGGCATCCTCAGCACGTTCGTGCTCCTCCTGGCCGCCCCGCAGCTGGCGAGGCTGGCGGTGAAATTCGGACCAGCGGAGTTCTTCACCCTGGGTGTTTTCGGCATGATCACCGTCTCGAGCATGAGCGAGTCGAGTTCCATCATACGCGGACTGATCGCCGGTGCATTCGGTCTGCTGTTGTCGGTGGTCGGCATTTCTCCGATTGCGGCTGCTCCCAGGCTCACCTTCGGATTGTATGAAATCATAGACGGTTTCCCCTTAGTGCCCGTTTTTATCGGCTTGTTCGGCTTCGGACAAATCCTCAACTCCGCGGTAACGGAGACAAAGGGATACAAAGGGCAGGTGACCAGCATCGGTAAGATGTGGCATAGGCTCAAGACCTGGCTGCAGTACTGGCGAACTTTTTTACGATCATCCCTGATCGGCACCATTCTCGGGATGATTCCCGGGCCCGGATGCGTGGCGGCGGCATTCTTCGCCCATGACCGTGAGAAGCGCGCTTCAAAGACACCGGAAAAATTCGGAACCGGGATGCCCGAGGGTGTGGTAGCGACCGAGAGCGCAAATAATGCGGTTGTGGGAAGTTCGCTTGTTCCCCTGCTTGGGTTGGGAGTTCCCGGCAACTCGGTATCCGCCCTGTTTCTGGGCGCCCTGCTCCTGCATGGTCTTCGCCCCGGACCTTCCCTGTTCAGAAACAGCCCCGAGGTAGCTTTCAGCATGGTGATCGCCATGTTCCTCGCAAACCTGCTAATGGCGCCTGTTGGGATACTCGTTGGGCGGGGATTTTCTTACTTCCTGAAAGTGCCTAAAGGGCTGTTGCAGGCGCTTATTCTGGCAATTTGTACGGTGGGTACGTTCTCCCTCAGGAACAACGTGGGCGACGTATATATCATGCTAGGGTTTGGGGTTCTGTCCTACTTTCTTAAAAAACTCGATGTACCGCTTTCGCCGATCGTCTTGGGAATAATTCTCGGTCCGATGGTCGAACGTTCCTTGCACCAGGCGTTAACGCTATTCGACGGAAGCATGATTTTTCTGGTCACAAGACCTATTCCCATAGTATTGATACTCTTGACGCTTTGGAGCTTAATCGGCAGCATTCGGCAGGCGATACGCCGCGGGAGAGGGGGCACCAAAGCACTCGGGCCAAAAACGGGCAAGAGTGCCCGGAGAGAAAACAAAGAAGGACAGGTTGCCGGGAAGTAGGGGCATGTGCCTGCCAAGTACCGGTAGACTCGGTACGTGCTCTCGCGCGAAATTCGCGCCGGGGCTAAAAAAAAGCAACAAGGAGGAGAATTATGCCAAGTATCACTATCGAGATGTTCGAAGGTAGGACGGTTGATCAAAAACGCTCCGTAGCTCAGAACGTCACCCAAGCCATAATCGATACACTTGGGGTGAAGCGGGAGATTGTCAAGATCAGATTCATCGATATCAAGAAGCATGACATTGCCTGGGGAGGAGAACTGGTCTCCGACCGGGGTAAATGAGCACTTGGTGGAGAAGTCGGTGGCAGTCAAGAGAGCAAAAGGACAGAAATACAAGCCATCTGCAGCACGAGCGCCGAAGTCGATCTTCAGCAACAGACCCTCACCTGCCGAGTTTTACGGGATTCAGGCGAATCAACGTGAACTGGAGCCGAACCTCGACAAGCTCGACATACGGCGCGACCGGGCAATGAAAGCGGACACATCCGCGACCTTCCTATCCGTCCCGGATGACTACCCCGACATTATTGACTTCGAGGTCGCCGTTGCGCCGCCCCAGATCGACTTCGCGATCGTCCAGGGTACGGAACCGTGGTACCTGCCCGTGGACGACGAGATCCATGTGTCGCCCCTGAGTGCCTCAGCCGGATTCGCCATGTGGAGCGGTTTCGGCGCGGTGAGGCGTGGACCCGACGGCTGTTTCTACTACTCGATCGGAAACCACCTCTACTATGGCGGGAACGCTTACATGATGAAGTACGATCCGCATGAGAAGGTCCAATCGGTTTGTTTCGAGTCGAGAGAATGCCTGGGTTGGACCTCCGATATATGGACGGACGGTAAAATCCATGGTAATCCCGACATCGATTCGCATGGCGACATGTACGTGCCCACCTTCAGTGGCCCGCGACCTTTGGCTGCCGATCTGAAACAGGTTGACTACTACGGTGCCCATATTCTCAGATACAACATTCACTCCGGTGAGGTCGAGGATCTCGGCGTGCCTCTTCAAGGCGACACCTGGTGTTACAGCGCATACAACGAAGAAATGAGCCTGTTATTCGTTGTAGGCCAGGCCAAAGGCATGGTCATGGCCTACGACACCAGGAAGCGGGTGATGGTGTTCGGTGGATTTCCTCCTCCCAATATCCGCTGGTGGATGCGCTGCACCCTGATAGATCCGGAAACCGGCAAGATCTATTCCTCCAATGTACTCTCACGGGACGGGGAAATGCCCATGGTATCATGGGAGAGGAAGAACAGCACGTTCAACATCCTGGAGGTTCGCAGTCCGACCAATCCTGTCAGCGGCAAAGGGGAGCCGCTCCGCGCACATACGGTAAGCAAAGATTCTGACGGAGCCCACTGGTGCTTCGATGAGTTTGGTTTCATGTTCAAGTTCTACCCCGCCGAGGCTAAGGTCGAACCCGTGGGTATCAATTGGGGGAAAACCGGAAAGTACACCGCGAATCTTACCATGAGCCCGCGAGGGCGCTACCTGTACTACCTTCCCGGGGCGCACAACAAGATGTACGAATACGGCACACCGTTGGTTCAGTACGATGTCGAGAGCGGAAAGAAAAAGGTAATCGCCTTCCTTAATAACTACTACTTGGAAAAGTATGGTTACAGCCCGTATGGTGCATATGGAATCGAAATCAGCGAGGGAGGAGACTCGGTGTTCTTCTACACCAACGGTCTGTTTAGCAGCAAAGAGATGGGCTCGGGATATGGGCGCCCGGCAATATTTCACGTTCATATCCCTGAGTCAGAACGTCCCGAGTAGAAAACCGTGAGTCAGAACAAACGACCGAATATCCTGTTCCTCCTTGCGGATCAGCAGCAATACCAGACCGTCGAACCGGGATCGAAGTGCCAGATGCCCAATGTGGGACGGCTCCGTGAAGCGGGAATTCTATTCTCCCGTGCACACACCGTTAATGCGGTGTGCACTCCGTCACGGGCCAGCCTGATGACCGGGCTGTATCCTCACAATCATGGAATGGTCGACAATACCCACGCGGTGGAGGAATTCAGGGCGAATTTCCAAAACGACCGGAACATGATCTCCCGGCAGCTCAAAGCCCACGGCTATCGCACGGGATACTTCGGCAAATGGCACGTTGAGCGCAGCATCAACCCGGGAGCATTCGGCTTCGATCAGTTCGTGACGGAGCAGCACGGGCGGGAGTTCCCCCGAACACTCACAAAACGTTATCTGGTTCAGCATCCGGGATATAACGACCGCACCCTGTACGGAGTTCACAAGGAGAGTGTAGAGGAAACCGAGGAGTACTTCTTCTACACCCAGGCCATAGAGTTCATCCGGGAAGCAGCCGCGCAGAGCGATTCCCCGTGGTGCACCTTCATCTCGACCAATGCACCCCATGATCCGTACATCGCGCCGAAAGAGCTGTACGATAGGTACGATCCATCCCGCTTCCAGAAGCCGGTGAGTTTCGGCGATACCCTATCCGACAAACCCAACATCTACCAGCGAATCAGGCGCGTCTGGGACGATATGACCTGGAGGGACTATCAGGAGGCGACGGCCTGCTACTATGCGAATTGCACCCTCGTGGATACGCAGGTCGGCCGAGTGTTAGACTTTCTCAGGGACACAGGCCAACAGGAAGACACCATAATCGTGTACATGAGTGATCACGGGGACCTGATGGGCGCACATGGCCTTCTCTGCAAGGGTATTCCCGCGTTCGAGGAAGTTTACAGAATCCCGCTGATCATCTCCTGGCCTGGCAACTTGCCTCGGGCACACAAAAGTGATGTTCCCGTCAGCATAGTCGACATTGCACCGACAATCCTCGAACTCGCCGGGTGTCGGTCCATGGAGGAAATCGATGGGGAATCGGTGCTGCCGCTCATCACAGACGGTTCAGCTTCTTCGCATCGCACCATCTACGCTGAATTCTATGGACAGCGTCTGTCATGCACACAGCGGATCGTTTGGAAAAACGGCTACAAGTACGTCTACAACGGATTTGACTTCGATGAACTCTACGATCTAACCCGGGACCCGCACGAGCTGTACAACTTGATACACGACCCGGATTTCCAGGAAAAGGCGGCTGAGATGGCCCGGGAAATGTGGGCAAAGGTAAAGAAAAGCAGGGACCTGAGTTTGCTGGATTCGGAGTACTTCATGTACAGGTTTGCGCCGGTAGGACCGGAGCAGGAGAAGCAGGCTTCTATCTACAACCGAGGGGCTTGAACCGGACGTGCTGCAACCTCAAGCCCCAGGTGGTCGGAAAATCTCGGGTGAAACGTTACTGGGCGGAGATACACAACCACAACAGC
The DNA here is from genome assembly GCA_020353535.1 of Spirochaetaceae bacterium. Classification (GTDB taxonomy): domain Bacteria; phylum Spirochaetota; class Spirochaetia; order SZUA-6; family DRHE01; genus JAFGQJ01. The sequence goes on from CP070696.1 coordinate 4,359,096, forward strand.
GTCGGCTACGCCAAAGGCACCTTGGAACGTGCGTACCAGATCGCTCAGTCGGCTCTCGATATCTACGCGTTCACGCCCCACGGATGGTGGCCGGATTTGCCAGCGACCGATCAAAAGGTCAAGAAGCAGCACGAGAATGGATTTCGTATCGTTGCTGATGCGTGGAGGGATATCTGCGAAAAAGCGAACGTCTCCTATGGAGCTGGTGAGTTCGCTACGTTTCTGGCTTATGAGTGGCATTCAAGTTCGTGGGGTGATTTCTGCCTCTATTTCCCGGATTCGGAAGCAGAGCTTCGCTATGCAGGTGATCCTCATGAGCTCAAGGAATTTGCACGAGAGACTCATGCGCTGCTGGTACCGCATCACTGCGCATACTCCAGAGGATCCCGGGGCACGGACTGGTCGGTGGTGGACGAAGATCTCTCTCCGGTTGCCGAAGTTTTTTCGGAGCACGGCAATTCTCTGGAGGCCGAGAGTTCTCTGGGCATGTACGGCCATTCGATGGGAGGATCTCAACTCTCCCAAAGCATCCTGGCGCAAATCATCGCTGGTCGAATCATTGGGTTCACCGCAGGGACCGACAACCACTTCGGCGCTCCGGCGAGCTACGGTGAAGGCCTGACCGCTGTCTTTGCTGAGGAGCTTACTCGATCGTCGGTATTTGGCGCCATCCGGGCCCGGCATACCTATGCCGTTACCGGTGACCGGATCGGTGTCCTGATCCGTACGGAGGGTGAAGGCATCATGGGGGACATTCTGCCGGCAAGCACGCCCAGACGCCTTGAGATCGATGTGCAGGGTTGTGCACTGCTGGAATATGTGGAACTTTTCCGAAACGGCTTCAGTGTTGAGAAGTGGAATCCGGCGGGAGTGGTGGAGGAACAAAGCGGTCCGTATCTGCTGCGTATAGAGTTTGGCTGGGGCGGCTTGAACGATACGCGGAATACACACTGGCGGATACGCATCGGCTCTGACAAGGCGAAAATCCTCGAGGCGACACCCTACTTCTGCTCCGGTCCGCAGACAATCGAGGTTGTGAACCGGATCAAGCGCTCTACGGACTCTAAGGTAGAGGTTGATGCTGTCAGCACGCGAACAAACTCCCTCCCGACCCAGACGGTTCTCCTGGAGTTGAGGGGTCCGTTGGATGCAACCGTAAACTGCGATATTTCAGCCATTTGGGGCGAAAACAAGCTGTCGGCGGCAAGGAACTGGAACCTTGCGGAGCTGTTGGCAGACGACTATTACGTCGAACTATCGGATGTTTTCTCCGCACCAAAGCTGAAGACTCACCGCCTGCTGCCTGCTTCGGCGGCTCACTTTGCCTGCAGCTGGGACGCTCCCGCACCCCATGATGCTTCAAAAACCACTGGCAACGGTACTGCCCCCGATTGCTACTTCTTCAAGGTGGTCCAAAAAAACGGTCATATGGCCTGGACGTCCCCGGTGTGGTACCGCTGATTCCGGCGCCCATCTACATGCGGTTACATGGATTGTCGATATTTCTCGTTCCCCGAAACCAGTCTGGACTCGTAGGCATGCCGAAAGTAGGCTAGCGTACTGCCTGGGGCATTCCAAGACATCGCCCTTGGGACAGTTTCGAATACAGTACTCTCCGCCACAAACGGCGGGCTGAGGTTCCTAACTTCAGCGGTGAGAGAAGCGGCCACATCTCTGTTTTGCAGAAACGGTCCATACATGAGGACGCGATCGGGCACGAGTATGGCCAGCAGGTGGCTGAGTGCCTGTGCGACCGACTTCAAGGCGTGCCGAAAATAGCCTGTGGTCGAAACCGGGTGCGTGGACAAGAATTCGACCAACTCCAGCTCGTTCTGCGGCGCGGGACCGTGGGTTCGTGCCATTTCCGGGGCAAGAGCCCACAGCGCCGCGTCGGCTTCCAGGCAGCCGGTTCGGCCACAGATGCACGTCTTCGCTGATTCGGGATAGACGCTGACGTGCCCGATTTGGCAGAACACACCGGTGTGTGAGGTAACTACTGATCCGTTGCGTGCAAACGCCCCGCCGATTCCGTATCCCCAGTGGAATAGCAGAGTATTACCATCGCGGAGTCTGCGATCACGGAGCATTGCGTATTCCAACTGGACATCCAACTGTCGTTTGACAACGATATTTACCTTGAGGATTTCCTGCATTCTTTTCAGTGACAGATGGCGTAGTCTTGGCCAACGAGCGGAGAAGATCCACTCTTTGGTAGCGGAGTTCACGATGCCGGCAACGCTCAGCGACACCGCGAGCACCTCGCTGCCTCTCTGCACGTTAGAGAGAACGGTATTGACCAGGTCGGTCAACGAATCTTCGATTTCCAGATTGTCCGCCGTAGGCGGGACCTCTCTCGTTGATTCGGCGAGAATTTCATCGGCGCCATTTATCAATACGGCGTGCAGTTCCATCGAGACGCAGAAAACCGAGACAGCCACCCATCGCATCCAATTGGGGTACAGAGGAATCTCCGGTCTTCCCCGTGCTGCATGCGACGACAGGGGTGCTTCTAACACCAGCCTATCTGCGGTAAGTTGCTGGACCACGGTGGAGACCGTGCCCGGCCTTATCTCCAGATACGCAATCAGGTCTTTGCGGGTGATTCCCGGGCTTCTGCAAATCGCGTGGAATATCCGGACTCTGTGCTGGTCGAAAGGACTTGGCAATTGATCCACATCCATTTCCGCGAGCAGATCGACCAGCAGGGGGACTTTACTGGGAATGATTGACCTATCGGATTCCAAAACGATACCAAAATGAACGGGGCATGGTTTTTCCCCCGGTGATTACCAGGCCTTTGTCCATCCCGTCTGTCGAAGATGTAACGATGATGTGCGGCATTTTATGCTTATCGTTGTACCGGCCGCAAGCTTCAAGGAGCCAATTGTTTTAACTCGAATTTCTCTGCCAGCTCCCCGAGCTGCTGGACAATGCCGCCCGGCAAGGCTACCCCGGCTTGCAGTGTGCCCTGTCTGCGGCGGTCGGAACGTTCGCCGGGAAGCAGCAGCTCCTCCACGCCGGGTGCTCTGGGGGAGGACTTGATAGACTCGATAAAAGTCTCGAGTCTGTTAAAAAACGATTTTCGGTCGATGAAATGATCGATATCAATAGCCATCAGGAAATGGCCGGTTCTCTGTTTGTCTTTCAGGTCTTTGTACAGGTGCCCCACATCCTTGCCGAAAGCCGATCCAGTCAGCACTCCTGCCAGAATGTCGATCATTACCGCTAGACCGTACCCTTTGTGTACGCCTGCAGGTATCAACATCCCCATGTCGAGAACCGCGGCGGGATCATTGGTTTCAACGCCGTTCTTGTCGGTACCCCATCCCGAAGGTATCTGCGAACCCTCCTGAACCGCCCGTTGTATCGTACTGTAGGATACGTTGCTGCAGGCCATATCCAGAAGTACCGGTGCGTGTCCCGGGCGCGGAACCGCTATGGACAGGGGGTTGTTGCCGATCAATCGCTCCGCGCCTCCGAGGGCAGCCATTAGGGCGGTGCTGTTGGTAAACACCATACCAATCTTTTCGCGGTCCACAGCTAAGCGACCGTAGTATGCGGCCACGCCAAAATGAGTACTGTTCATCACCCCAACGGCGCCGATTCCGTGTTTTTCCGCCTTCTGGATGGCCATGTTCATGGCTTTGGAAGCAGCGTAATGCCCCATTCCATGGTCTCCGTCCAAGACTGCGGCAGCGCCCGAGTCTCGTACTACCCGATGAACCGGTTTCGCGTTGATCAGCCCCAACTCGATTCTCTTCACGTAAATGGGAAGACGTCCGAGGCCCTGGTTATGTGCACCCCTTAGGTGTCCCTCCAGCATAGCTTCCGTAACTGCCTTTGCATATTCTTCTGCAAAGTCCAATTTTTGGAAAAGTGAAAGGCAGAAGTCCCGCAAATCCTGTACTGCAATTCGTTTCGGCACCGCATCCATTTGTCTCACCTCCGTAGCAGCTATTTAAAGACAGCCCGTGTTACTAAATCCATGGTAGCAACCGTACCGCGAGCATGTCAAGTTCATGATTATGCCGGATCTGGCATTGTCACCCGATCTGCCGTTGGATCGAAATGTACAAATCTCAAACCGTTCTTCCTCATGGGCGACACGGACTACGGCAAAACACCCAAAAAGCGCGTGAGAAAAAAATCTGAAAAATAGTAGCCCACAACCCGGGAGGCTGTGTAGAATGACAAGTGGAGGCGAAAAATGAGCTACGGATTCGGAATCATCGGATTGGGGTTGATTGCAGACTTTCACGCCAAAGCGATTCAGGCCATCTCGGGCGGGAAAGGGGCGTTGGTGGCCTGCTGCTCCCGCAGCACGGAGAAGGCCAAAGGATTTGGGGGAAAATACGGCTGCCGTGGATATGCGGATTTGGGTGAGTTCCTGGCTCATCCGGGACTCGATGTCGTCAGTATCTGCGGTCCTTCGGGGGCTCATCTGGAGCCGGCCCTGGCCGCTGCTGAGGCTGGCAAACACGTGATCGTGGAAAAACCGCTCGAAATCACACCGGAACGCTGCGACAAAATTATTTCGGCCTGCGAAAAAGCGAAGGTCAGCCTGGCCGGAATCTTTCAATCCCGCTTCTCCGAGGTTGCGGGACTGGTGAAGCGGACCGTGGAGCAGGGACGCTTCGGAACCCTGGTGCTGGGGGACGCCTACGTGAAATGGTTCCGCAGCCAGCAGTACTACGACGACGGAGGCTGGCACGGTACCCAGAGATTCGACGGCGGTGGGGCGTTGATCAACCAGTCGATACACGCCATCGACCTGCTGCAGTGGTTCATGGGTCCCGTGGACTCGGTTCAGGCTTTCACCGGCACGATCGGCCACCAGCGCATCGAGGTCGAAGACAACGCCGTGGCGGCCCTGCGTTTCCGCAACGGAGCCTTCGGAGTGATCGAGGGATCCACCGCCGTGTATCCGGGCTTCCTCAAGCGTATCGAAATCTCCGGAACCAAGGGAAGCATGGTCCTGGAGGAAGAGACCCTCAAGACCTGGGAGTTCGCCGAAAGCATTCCGGAGGACGAGGAAATCCGCCAAAAATTCGGGGCCGGAGCCGATACCAAGGGTGGCGCGGCGGACCCCGCGGCCATCAGCTTCGAAGGGCACAGGCGGCAGTTCGAAGAGTTCATCGCCGCTCTGGATGAAGGTCGTGCTCCTCTGGTCGACGGCCGGGAAGCCAGGAAAGCCGTGGAGATCATCCGGGCGATCTATGCCAGCGCGAAGAAGGGGAAACCGGTTCATTTGAGCTAGGACTGACGACCACCATATATGACCTACGACTTCGACACCCCCGTAGACCGACGGGGCACCGCATCGGTCAAGTGGGACTTCAGCAAACGCTTCGCCGGGCTGGAAGAGCTCACCCCCCTCTGGGTGGCGGACATGGATTTCCCCTCCTGCAGTGAGGTGATCGAGGCCCTCAAGCGCAGAGCCGAGCACGGCGTGTTCGGCTACACCCTGGAACCTGAATCCTACTACCAGGCGGTGATCGACTGGATGGAGCGGCGCCACGGCTGGGAGATCCGTCGCGGCTGGATGCTGTCCGCCCCGGGTGTGGTTCCCTCCCTGAGCCTGGCAGTTCAGTCCTACTCCCGACCCGGAGATCGGGTGATCATCCAGCCTCCGGTGTACTTTCCCTTCAAGGATTCGATCTTGAACAACGAGCGGCAGGTGGCGGAAAATCCACTCACCCTCGAGGGCGGCCGCTACACCATGAACTTCGATCAGCTCGAGCAACTGATAGACGAACGCACCCGACTGCTGATCCTCTGCAGCCCCCACAATCCGGTAGCCCGGGTGTGGAGCCGGGAGGAGCTGGAACGGCTTGTAGAGATCTGTCAGCGCCATAAGATCATCATCCTCTCCGATGAGATCCACCACGATCTTGTTCTGAATGGACACCGCCACCTTCCCACCGCTTCGTTGTCCGAGGAGGCCGCCTCTATAACCGTGACCTTTACCGCGGCAACGAAAACTTTCAACCTGGCCGGACTGGGCTGCTCCCTGGTGATCGCCTCCGATAACGATTTGCGGGAACGTTTCCGTGGGACCCTCAAGCGCGTCTGGGGGGGCATCGCCAACGCCTTCAGTGCCGTGGCCACGGAATCGGCCTACCGGCATGGCGAGAGCTGGCTCTCCCAGGTGCTTGAGTACATCCAGGGCAACTACGACTTCCTCGTCGAGTCCTTGGCCGAAGGATTGCCGGAAGCCCGGGTATTCCCCCTGGAAGGAACCTATCTGGCCTGGATCGATCTGCGCGCTCTGGGTTTAAGTGATGAGGAGCTCAAGGATCGGATTCTGAAACAAGCCCGGGTCTGGCTCGATGACGGTCCCATGTTCGGCAGCGGCGGAGAGGGCTTCCAGCGTATCAACCTGGCCTGCTCCCGAAACACGCTCGCGCAAGCGCTGGATGCGATGCTGCGGGTTCTGGGCTAGACCAGCGCCGCCTCTTTCCCCTGCCGCGGTGCCGCCGCCCAGATGCAGACTGTGGCCACCATCACGGTGACCATGCAGAACACGATGGCGGCGGAGTAACTGCCGCTCCTGTCGTAGATGAATCCACCCAGAATCGGCCCGCCGAACAGCCCGATTCCCAAACCCAGCTGCAGAATTCCGTAGATCAGACCGAAGTAGCGCCCCTTGAAGATATCCGCGGCCGTGGCCGAGTCCATCGAGGGCCGGGTACCAAACCCCAGGCCGAAGAACACCGCGAAGAGCAGGGGCAGGCTCAGCCCTGTTCCGGTTGGGATCAATAGCAGGAACACGGTGCCCACCAGGATGCTGACCGTTCCCAGACTGTAACTCCACTCGCGGCCGATGCGGTCGGAGAGAGTCCCGCTCAGGATCATACCGCAGAACACTGACAGGCCGTACACGCCTACGATCCAGGCCGAACACATGCTGCTCAAGCCCTTCCCCTGGAGCAGCGCCGCCTGATGGGTGATGATCGGCATTGTGGACAGGGGGCCGATAATGAATTGAACCAGGCATATCCAGAACCGCCGGCTGCGCAGCAATCCGGAAACGACCTCGCGGGAGCGCAGCGCATGTTTCTCCCCTCCTGCCGTCTCGTGGACCGAAACCGGCTCAGAATCACCGGCAAATTCGGAAAGCTGTCCGGACACCGAAGATAGCTTTCCGAAGTCGGGAGGCGGTGCGCCATCCGCGGACGATGCGCCATCCGCCGGAACCGAGGACGCGGAGGACTCAGACTCCCAATCAAGAGGCTTGAGCCCCATCTGAGCCGGGTGGGATTTCTGGAAGAGGAGAATGAGGGGAATGAGCAGCGGACCTATCACCAGAGCCAGAGCTATATAGCCGCTCCGCCATCCCCAAGTGCTGATCACCAGCTGCAGGAGGGGAATGAAGGCGAGGGTGCCGGCGCCGGTACCGCTGGCTATGATCCCGATTGCCGTTCCCCTGAGTTTGACAAACCAATTGGAGATGATAATGGTGTTGGGCAGGAGGCTTAGGGCGCTGGCACCAAAGGCGCAGAGGATGCCGAAAAAAACGATCATCTGCCAAAGGTGATGGATGAAGAAACACAGCACCAGGCCCGCTGCGGCGACGGCGGCGCCGATCGGGATCATTTTTTTGATGTCGCTCCTGTCTGAAAACAAGCCGATGAAGAAGCCATTTATCGATACGACCAGACCGAACAGGGCGGGAGCAACGGAAAACATGGTGCGGCTCCAGGAAAACTCCTGCAGCATGGCCGGGAAGATAACGATGAAGGATTGTCGGACGGTAGCGCCCAGAGCTACCGTGAAAAACGAAAGGGCTACTACGATCCAGCCGTAGTACAACCGCCGAGGGATTAGTACGTGTTCCAGGAGATCATCCCGCCTTCAAGCACCTGCACTTTTGCAAAGCCCGCCTGCCCGAGGATCTGTGCCGCCGTGAACGCCCGGGCACCGGATCGGCAGACCGTGACGATCTCCCTGTGTTTTCCCGCAGCAGCGGCCTCAAGCTCATCCAGTTGATGCGCCAGACTGCCGATCGGGATATGAAGGATTCCCTCGATGTGTCCCAGCTCCCCGCTCAACTCGTAGCTCTCCCGCACATCGAGAAGCAACGGTGGTTGCTCCGAGGCGAGTTTCTCCCGCAATCCAGATACGGTAATGGCCACGACCTCGACCTCGTTTACTCCCACATCCAGAGTTCCCTTGACTTCGCAGGCCGGGGTATCAACCGGAATCCAGGCGGCTTTCGGGTCCCGCGCGCAGGCGTAGTTGGCCTTCAGCACATCCTTCATCCAATCCGCCGGGCCCAAGCGCAGGTCTTCGAGATAACGGACAAACTCCTCGCGGGTGCGGGGCTTGAGATGGGGATTGTTGTGTTTTTGTCGACCCAGGCTCGAGGGTTCCCGGCCCCGGTAATCATGGGCGGGATAGACTATCAGATCATCAGGCAACCCCCCGAGCCGCTTGAGGCTCTCCCAGTGCAGGCCCGGGTCTCCGCCGGGCAGATCATCCCTGCCGGCCCCGCCGTCGTCGAGAAACAGGGTGTCCCCGGTGAAGATCCATTCGGGAAACATCAGACAGATGGAATCGCGGGTATGGCCGGGCGTGTGGAGCACCCTGACCGGGACTCCGAGGCAATCCCACTCGAAGCCGTCGTGGACACGGAAATTGGCACAACGAGCCGGGGCATCTTCGTGCATCATGTACAGACAATCGGTCACATCCTTGATGGCTGCTGCTCCCGAGATGTGATCGGCGTGGGTATGGGTATCCACAACCTGTAGGAGCTTCAGCTCCTCTTTTTCGATCAACCTGCGATATTCTTCCAGATGCTCGAGCACCGGATCGATCAAAATGACGTCAGTGGATCCCTCCCTGCCCACCAGATAGCTGCGGCAGGCGTGGGGATTGAGCTGTTTGCAGAACAAGTTCATTGCCCCTCCTGGTTTCGTTTAAACCCAGAGTATACAGATTCTTAACGATGCTGCAACCGACGGATCTTGCCCCTACCCTGGTTTCCCGGCTATTCTATCGGGAACTGAAGGATCATCGAAGAGAGCACAACCCAAGGAGAAACAAACCGATGCGCATAGCCCATATATCCGATTTTCATCTGCCGACAAAGCCGGGACAGATTGTGAACGGTGCGCGACCCGATGCCAATCTCGTCGAGGCGGTTGCGGTGCTGAAAAAACAGGCTCCCAAGCCGGATCTCGTCGTTCTGGGGGGGGATCTGTTGGAGGACGGGCAAAAGGGCAACTATGAAGCCATCGCCGAACTGTTCAAGGATGTTCAGGTTCCCCTTCACACGGTTGTCGGGAACCACGACGACATCAAAGCCCTGCAAAAGAGCTCCCTGATTGAAAAGGGGAAGGACTATCGGGGCTACGAATCCTTCGACCAGGACAAGCATCATATCATCCTCCTTAATTCAGCCGGAACAGGGAAATCCCTCGGGAATATCGAGGAGGAGCAGTTGATCTGGCTGAGCGAAGATTTAAGCGAAAATCACGGGAAACCCGTATTGATTTTCATGCATCATCACCCCATCGACAGCCACATCCCCTGGCTGGACAAGATGAAGCTGGAAAACGCCGAGGCATTCTGGGAGATCGTTCCTCCCTACTCGAAAAACATACTGGGCGTCTTCTTCTCGCACCTGCACATCCAGATCTCAACCGCGGTCAGGGGGGTTCTGGTGGCCAGCCCGCCGGCCATATGCTGTCAATACTCCGGAAACAACGACGCCTCCAAAGCGGAGCTTTCCGCGGAACAGCCCGGGTTCAACCTGATAGACATGAAAGATTGGAACGTGCGGGTGCGGACCGTTCGCTTCGTTCCACCCAACACCGAAACAGGGAGTAGTCATGCAGCGGCTTCCGGTAAAAAAGAAAGCTCCCGCGCTTCCTCCCAGGATGAGGAAAGCGCGAACACAAGCTGAGTTGAGCAAAGCCGATGCGAATCATTCGGGAACAGACAGCTGCAGTCTTGGTAGACGTACAGGACAGACTCTTCCCCCACATGTTCGAGCGGGATACTCTGCAGCACAATCTGTCGATCCTGATCAGAGGCCTGGAGGTTCTCGACATTCCCCTCCTGGTAACCCAGCAATACACGAAAGGTTTGGGACCCACCATTCCTTCGATTCGGGAAACCCTGGGTTGGGCGGCGGATCCCGGCTCGACTCCAACAGAGAAACCATCTGTCGGCACGCCCTCTGTCGCCAAACCCTATATCGAGAAGATCGCCTTCAGCTGCTGGGATGAGCCGGCCTTCCGTCAGGCCTTCACCGCACTGGATCGACCGCGCGTGCTGCTCGCCGGCATCGAATCCCACGTTTGCGTGCTGCAGACCGCGATCGACCTGAACGAGGCGGGTTTCACACCCATTGTGATCGAGAACTGCACATCCTCCCGCCGGGAGACGGACAAACGGGTCGCCTTTCTCCGACTGCAGGCAGAAGGCATCCTGGTCTCTACCTACGAGTCGATCCTCTTCGAGCTGGCTCGGGAAGCCGGGAGCGACACTTTCAGGGCCGTTTCAAGACTGGTGAAGTAGAAGGTCAGAGCGAAGTATGCCTCCCTGGACGTACAAACAGGAGTTGTTGGGGCACGCCGAAATTCGTCCTGGCGGTCCCTTTACCGCGGGAGAGTACACCAGCTTCGAGCTCTGTTACACCGCCGGATTTTTTGGAATCGATGACTCCGGCAGCCTGAAGATCGTACAGCGTTTCGCCAGCGACATGGGCGCTCCTCAGTTCGCCGATCCCGAGGTCCCGGGTTATCTCAGTGCCGAAGCCAGCAATGGGACCGTGCTCCAGCTGCGCTATGACATCAAGGACAACATCCGACCGTGGGGGAAAACTCTATATATAAAAGTGGTCCGGGGATATCTGCGAGAGGGGGACAGGATCATCGTGCGCTTCGGCGATCGAAGACGGGGATCGCCGGGAGTACGCATGCAGACCTTCTGCGAGCACACTTTCGAACTCAAAATTCTGGTCGATGCCTTTGCCACCTACGGGTACGTGGAGCTTCTCCAGAATCCTGTTTTTCAAATCGTTGCCGGACCGGGGGTTCGCTGGCGAGCGGTCCTGCCAACGCTTCGCGGAGTCGCTGAACCCTTTCGGTTGAGTTTCAAAGCCGAGGACCTCTGGGGCAATCCCACGGACATAACTGACCAAACGCTCAGGTTCGAGGCAAATATGGAGGTCATCGGCCTTCCAAAACAGATTGACCTATCACGCCCCCAGCCGGTTCTCGTGATCGATGATCTGAAAGTGGAAAAGCCGGGGGACTTATTCATCAACGTGTTCGATTCCAAAGGACAGCGCTTGAGCCTCAGCAATCCCTTGCGGATCGTCCCGGGCGAAGTCCCCGGCAAAAGTCCCGGGGCATCGGCAGCAACAGCGCTCGGGATTATTTCCGCTTTGCCCGGGATCGGGCCTTCCTTGATCTCTGCTGTCATCAGGGAAACGACTTCCAGATCACTCGCAGGTTCTGGCAGGAACTGCAGGAGATCGTAGAGGAGTTCAACGAGCCGGGTCGATTCCTTACCTTTCCCGGCTACGAGTGGTCGGGCAACACGGGCCTGGGAGGCGATCACAACGTGATCTTTCTGCGACCGGGAGAACAGATTCACCGCTCCTCCCATGCCCTGATTTACGATCTCTCCGACGCGGGCACCGACCGCCATACCAGCCGGGAACTGTTCGAAACTCTGGCCGACCGGGATGCCTTCATCTATGCCCACGTAGGAGGACGATACGCCGATCTCACCGTGGCTCGGGATACGGGGATTTCCCCGGCAGTGGAGATCCACTCGGCTTGGGGCACTTTCGAATGGTTGCTTCACGACGCCTTTGCACTGGGCTTGCGACCGGGAGTAGTGGCAAACAGCGACGATCACAAGTGCCGGCCCGGGGCCAGCTATCCCGGAGCCTCCCGCTTCGGCAGCTACGGCGGGCTGACCTGCTTCCTCTGCAGTGAGTTGAGTAGGGAGGCAGTTTTCGAAAGCCTGCGCAGCCGCAAGCACTATGCCACCACGGGCACCAGGCTGTTCCTTCACACCTCGGCGACAACCTCGACAGAGGGGCGGGTGGTGACTGAGGAGCACGGGCAGATCCGCACAGCTGTGATGGGGGATATCCTGGCCTCCGTGGCACCAACCGTGATGTTCCGCGCCGATGCTCTCTGTTCCGCCCCAGTGGAACGGCTCGAGCTGTTCAACGGAACACAGAGAATCTTCACCTTCCGTCCGTACGCTGAAGGGGATCTAGGGAGACGCATCCGCGTGCTCTGGGAAGGTGCGGAATACCGGGGTAGAGGGCGGGAAACCTGTTGGGACGGCACTGCCGTGGTGGAGGACAACCGGGTGGAGGAAATCCGCAAGATCAACTTCTGGAATCCGGAGAAAACGATTGATCTAGAGCGGGGAAAGAAAATCTCCTGGGAGTGCCTCACCACCGGCGGATTCAGCGGTTTCGACATTATCTTGGAGCATTCCGCCAAGGGCGTGATCCGGATCGACACACCGCTGGTTCAGTTCGAGACCGCAATCGAAGCCATCGGATTGGAGGAGACCGTGATCGAGGCAGGAGGATTGGGCAGGCGCATGCGCATTTTCCGGCTCCCCGATCAGCTCACTGATTTTGCCGTCTCGGTAGAACGGGCAATCCCTCTAGGCCGGGATATGGACACTCCTCTATACGCCAAGGTCGTGCAGGAGGACGGCCACGCGGCCTGGAGCAGCCCGATCTACTTTGTTTCGGGCTAAGATCCGTCCGTCTCGCCGTTCTTCTCGACCGCCCCGAACTGCTCCCGCCCCGACAGGGGCGATTGGATCACTCTCTCGCGAACCTCTTCCAACTTCCCCGAACAGGTGCCGTCCGGCCACTCTCTCGCGAACCACTCCGGCCCGAGCCGGAGCTATCCGAACAGCAGGGCGGCAGCGACAATCAGGCAGGTGCTGGTGTGCATCATCACGCCAAGAGCGGTTGCCGGTACCGAATCCTTCCGCTCCCGAACGGACACGGTCCCGATCATCCAGGTGAAGAAAAACAGCGGAATCACAGCCGCCAAACCAATCCACGGAAAGATCCCGGCCGGCACGTAGAGGAGTACATTGATGCCGGCCAGGCAGAAGAGGGCCAGCACCACGGCCCGGGACCGCCGGCGTTTAAGTCCCTCCCGTTCGTACATCACCCGGTAGCCGACAATCACCCCCAAAGAGATCAGGGTGATCGGCACCCCGGCTGCAAAGGCCAGCCCTTCCAGCTTGCCGGTCAGGGCCAGATACACTCCGCCGCTGATCAGCGGCGGGATGAACGCCGTGTAGAGAAAGGCGTAGCGAAACGGGGAATAGACATACAGAGCGCCGATGATCCCGGCAGCTAGTAAAAACAGGAGAACACCGATGCCCACCGTGACCGTGAAGTAGATGAGTACCCCCAAGCCAATGAGGGCAATGGGAGCGAGAAGCAGTGGAATGCGGGAGGCCGGGAGACGCTCCGTGGAGAATACCGGATTTCCCGGCAGCTGTGATCCCTGCTTTCCCGGATTACGAAACATCTGATAGTCCGAACCAAGGAGGTTCAGAAGCTCTGCCGCAGCCAGGCCGACCAGGATGAGGACAAATCGTAGCCAGTGGAAAGCCCCGCCGCGCGCTGCCAGGGCGGCCCCGATTAAGGCCGGCATCATCACCGCCCCCAGCAGCCTGGTGCGCAGGAAGGCCAGAACTTTTTCATAGAACCGATACGATCCGTGTTCAGCCATCCCTGCTGTTCCTCCTTTCCCCCTCCGCTCCTGAAGCGATAGCCTGCGGTGAAGAGATCAGCCGACTGTCCTGGAGAGGATGAAGCCGACAGCCAACATCACGGTGGAGATCGCGAACACCTGAACCGTCATCAGGATTGCCGGGGCGAATTTGGGAATATGGTCGTAGTGCTTTCGGGTGATCAGCAGAACCCGTATGACGATCGGCAGCGTGAGCAGGCAGAGAAGTCCCCACATGGGAAACAGCCCCACGATCACGCTGACAGTGACCAAGCCGAAGGCCATGCCGTAGTACAGGGGAGCCAGGATCCGCACCGCCTTCCTACCTAGAATCGTGCTCAAGGTCCTCTTCCCCACGGCCCGATCCGCCTCCGCGTCCGGTACATTGCCGATATAGAGAATGGCGTCCACCCACAATCCCGCCACGATTCCTGCCAGCACCGCGGTCCAGGTCACCTGCCCGCTGAACAGGAAAAAAGTGCCGATCACCGGGAAAGGACCGCTGCCCAAAAAACAAATCAGATCCCCCCAACCCCGGTAGCCGAACTTCACCGGAGGGGCTGTGTAGAAGTAACCCATCAGGATTCCCACCAGTCCGATCGGCAGGATACGCCAGTCCACGCGTACAACCAGGTACAGGCCGATGGCTGCGGTTATGGCCAGGCTTATCAGGGCTGAGACCAGGATCGTAGCGGGCGAGAAGAAATACAGGGCATAGCCGTCTACTGATCCGCTTTCGGCCAGGGGATTGTCGTACAGCACCTCGGATCCCTTCTTGTAGATCCGTCCCTCATCTAGTTTGTCCACCCCGGATTTATAGTCGAAGTAATCGTTTGTGAAGTTGGTACCGATATTGGCGAACATCATACCCACCAGGATCAGCACCAGCAGGCTCCAGTTGAAGGGATAACCGGACCACCAGGCCACCACCGCACCCAGACAGCAGGGCAGCAGCACCGTGATCGTGTACATTGCCCTGGAGGCCTGTATCCAGAGGGCAATCGATTTGAAAAGACTCCGTGACATAGTTTGTTCTCCTGATAGCAAAGGACCATAGCACGTTTGAAAAAAGATTGCGATATGATACCATGCCCCGCATGAACCTGACCTCGCTGAAGCGCAACTGGTTTTTACTTGGAATCTTAACGGCCCTTCTGCTCGGATTCTTCCTGCCGAGAATAGAGCTGGTACTGAATCCCGGAGGGATCACACGTATCGTTCTGATTGTCCTTCTCTTCCTCATATCCGGATTCACCCTTCCCACCGAGGCCATTACTAGCGGACTGAAGGATTATCGCCTGCACATCTACATCCAGATCTTCATCTTCCTCTTTATCCCGGGATTCTTCCTACTCACCACCCTCCCCTTCCGGTCAGTCTGGGACCATCAGTTGTTCACCGGAATCTTCGCCGTGGCCATTTTGCCGACAACTATCTCCAGCTGCATCGTCTTCACCCAGGTATCCGGAGGAAATGTCACGGTTACGATGTTCAACGCCGCTATGGCAAACATCCTCGGTGTGTTCATCTCACCGCTCCTACTGTCCCTGCTGATGAGCGGAGGCGGCGGGCAGTCTCTACCCCCATCCGAGATACTGAAAATTCTAAAGAATCTTAGCCTTCAGATGCTCATCCCCATCGCCTGCGGCCAGATCCTCCGCCAATTCTTCAAACAGGTCGCGACGAAACAGAAAAAACGTCTGTCCATAGCCAGCAACGTCTTCATCCTCTTCATCCTGTTTTTTGCCTTCTCCAAAACAGCCCGGAATCCCGAGTTTTTCGGCAACCTGCGCTCCCTGATCGGTCCGTTCGGCTACCTTGCCGTGGCCCACGTTCTGCTCCTGTTGATCGCCTGCGCTGGAACGCGGTTGTTTCGCTTCTCCCGGGAAAACACGATCTCCGTGCTCTACACGGCTCCTCAGAAGACACTTGCCCTGGGGGTTCCCCTGGTTTCCACCTACTTTGCTGCCACCCCGGAGATCCTGGGACTTGCCCTGCTTCCCCTGGTGTTCTATCACGCCTGGCAGCTGCTGGTAGCGGGATTCGTGAAAAGTACCAGGTACGTCAGAGAGACTGCTGTGTCTTGACTTTTGTCGGTCTGCATTCTGCGCCGCACTAGCACGGCAGCTGCGATGGCACGACCGCAGCGATGACATCAGCCGAATCGACGGTCGTCAACAGTATCTCTATTTCTCGCAGGACTTCACACGAACTGCACCCCAGGATTTCACCGGTACCGGGCGTACTGGGGGTCGAGTAGTGAAAGGCTTAAGATCCCGCAGGGGTATTCCGGTCTCTTCATGGATTAACCGGGCGATCAGATTGAAACAGGTTTTACTCTGGCAAAGACCCATACCGGCACGGGTCATTCGTTTCACCGCATCCGGATCCCGAGCGCCCTCCCGAACAGCATCGCGAATTTCTCCCAGTGAGATTTCCTCACATCGGCAGACGATCAAATCATCCGGCTGATTCATGGCGCGATCCTGAAAAAACGAACTTCATCGGCATGTTCCTTCGGAACAGCTATGGTCACCACGGACGTGCGATCGAAGGATTTCCTGTTCTGTACTTCCTGCACGTATCCTCGGCAAATCCACTTCCCGGCGCGATTGATGCCGATGATCGCCTCCCCTTTTGATGGAAGTGGAAGAAACTCGAAAGGAAGCATAATCGTCGCCAAAGTATCCGAAAAGGTCTTGTCAACAATGAAAATCGCCAATCCGGGACAAACCACCACACATTGACCGCAGCCCGAACACGCTTCAGAATCGACCAGAACCGGAAGGTTGGTGATAGGTTCGCCAACCCGGATGGCTTTCCTATTACAGACCGTTTGACAGGGATTGCAAGGGATCTCCTCGACGCATTCGATAATTGGTACCGGTCCTTTAAGAAACCGCTCCTCCGACGGGTAGACGGGAAGCTTTCTAAGCTCATCGAGAGAAACAATACCACTTGAAAAGCCGATCAGAGAATCATCGATCATACCGGTCTCCGTTTCCAACCTGTTCACAACGGTGATACGCCTCGGTGATGTGTTGTTTGGCCTCGTATCTGTAGTTACCGAAAGGTCCCTGACGCAGCATCACCAGGCGCCGCTGGATATCGGCTATTCGTGCAACGGAGATCTTCCGGTTTACCCGCCCGAGCGAACTGGCAACCGCAGCTCCTGAAAGCGTTCCCTCTTCCATGGCTGTGGAGGCTTCCTCGATCCCGCCCGCATCCCCTGCTATATATATTCCCGGGACGGTACTCTGTAGATTTTTGTCGTGAAGGGGCACGTGGCCCCCCAACTCGGGGATATAGCCGAATCGCAGGCCCGCCATCCAGGCCAGCTCTGCCATGGGACGCAATCCAACGGCGATGCAGATCAAGTCGACTTCCAGCCACCGTTCAGTGCCGCTCACGGGTTTCACGCCTGCATCCAGGCGGACAATCTCAGCTTTTTCGACGTACTCCGTACCAACGGCGCGAAGGATCGTATGAGAACACAGGATCGGCACGCCCATGCGCACGATCTTGGACGCATGGACCTGGTACCCCGTTACGTGTGGAAGGGCTTCCACTATCGCAACAACTTCCGCTCCCGCCTGCAGGAGCTGGTAGGCAACGATCAGTCCAACATTGCCCGAGCCGATGATCATGACCTTCCGTCCCGGCAGTACCCGATGAACGTTGACCATGGTCTGCGCGGCTCCTGCGCCCATGATGTTGGGCAGGGTCCACCCTGGAAAAGCGAGAGAGTTTTCAAGCGCTCCGGTAGCTAGTACAACCCGCTCTGCCCGTATCGTATCCACCCCGTCTGGCCTCAATATCCCCACGGTTTTGTCGGGAAACAACCCCCAGGCGGCCGTGTTGAATAATGTTTTCACGCCCTCCCGCTCCGCCTCTTCCAGCAACATAGAACCGATTGTGATTCCCCGCACTCCGGAAAGGTGTTCTTCCGAGCCGAAAAATCGATGTATTTGCTTGATAAGCTGACCTCCCGCCTTTTGATTCTCGTCTAGAAGAACTACGTCGACGTCGCTCCGGGCGGCCTCAATAGAAGCGCACAATCCGGCGGGACCGGCTCCGATCACGACCAATTCAGTTCTCACCCTGGACCTCGTGCCAACTCCCGAGCCCCTGTTGCGAGCGGACATTCATGCCATGCTGCACCGGTGTAACACAGGTACGGACGTTGGGCCGTCCATCCACCTCCATGACGCAGTCCGTACAGCGTCCAATGGCGCAAAATACACCACGACTGTGCCCATGTTTCGTCGTGGTTCGCAGCCTCTTGATGCCCGCCGCCATCAAGGCTGAAGCGATCATTTCACCTTCGTAGGCCGATACATGCGTCCCGTCGACATTAATCGTGACAGTCTTACGCTGGGGTGCATCTCCCAGAATCGGGTGGAGCTGGATCCTCACGGCTTAAACCTCCCTGTCAGGAAATCATGGCACACCGTCAGATCGTACGGCTGGGGCCAGTGCGTCTTCGGCCTTCCAATAAAACGACCCGGATCTAGCGACGCGATCGGCAGGGAAGTACGACCGTCGCAGATGTATTCAGCTGCCAGTTTGCCGCTGATCGCAGCCCAAGACATTCCGTCCGTAAATCCGGCAATCACCACCAGACCTTTGTATCCCGGCATCGGTCCAATAGAAGGCAATCCGTCCGGGGTAAAAGCGAACGTCCCAACCCAAGAGCGGATAACCGATACCTCGGCCAGCCCGGGAAAAACCACGCCGATGTAGGACATGACTCTGAAAACTTCGTCCGGATAGATCCGCTCATCGTAATAATCATAGGCCGGGGGCTTTGGCGGACCGGGACCTCCCAAATTGTAATTCCCTGACGCCGTTTGCGTCGCACCGTAGGCGAAATCACCCAGACAGAGCATCTCAAAGGGTTGCGGCGGGAGTGGTGGGAGACATTCGCTGACCATGGCTAGCTCCCGCACCGGAATGATCTCCAGGTCCGGGATTAACTGCCCGGCCCAGGCATTGGTCGCGTTCACGACGAAGGGAGCTTCAATGACGGAATCCTGGAGTTGCACCCCCTGTACAGCCCCGTTGGAAAGCAGAATCTCTTTCACGGGAGCATGGGTACGTATCTCTGCTCCCAGCTTGGAAGCCTCCAGGGCCTGCGCCCTTGTTAGTTTAAAGGGATTTAAATTTCCATCGGAGGGGCGTAACCGCGAACCCGTGATAAGGTGCGCATTCAAGTTCGGCATGACAGCCAAAGTCTGCTTCTTGTCCAGGAGCTCGATCTCCTCGTCCCCCAAGGAACGTTGAATGTCGACAAGATTTTCGAGCTCTTCGAACTCCTGTTCTGTGATGGCGATGTCGAGGCAACCCACCTGGCGAAACTCGAAATCAATCTCAAAACTCTCGGCATACTCCTTCATGATTTGCGTGTTGGCTCGAGTGTACATCAGACGCTGATCGGTCTTATCGATGTTCAGCTCCCGACCGTAGCAGTGCACGACCATTCCGCCGCAGCGACCTGAGGCGCCGCCGGCCAAATTGCCTTTTTCACAGAGCACGACCTTTTTGCCACCCTTGGAGAGGTGATAGGCAGCGGATGTTCCCACCGCACCGCCGCCGATTACGATGACGTCAACTTCATTTTTCGGTTCTGACATTCCTTTTTCCCCGGGGTCGCATCACGCTAAAGTCTTCCGTTAGTCTCAAAGCTGTAATTATCAGCTCCGGTACTTCAACTCGTGCTCCCGGATAATTTCCGCGATCCGTTTTTGCTTCTCTTCTACCAACATTGAAATCGATTCGGTCTGACTTTCTCCCAACCGCTGAGTAGCCCGGTCGACCATGGTCTTTCTCCCCCGACTGCACCAACTCTCGTACGTCTGTCTGCTTATCAGGTCATAACTCCACCACTCGCCGCTTCTCAGGTACTCCAGTGTCGACTCGTCGTCCAGGAAATTTCCCATTGGACCTACCCGCTTCATGGCATCCAAGCACAGATGATCCTTATCCACGCGGATGCCTTCCATGATTCTCTTTACCATTCGTATCATTTCATGATCGACCAACAGTTGTTCCAGCGCAGCTGTCTGTCCCGTGGCGAACATGCCGGCGTTTACCAATAGATCTGTTTCACTGAATACGCCGGTCAGCATCAGCATCATATTTTCCATGCCCACCTGTTCGTCCAAACAGTGACTGTCGGAGCTAGGAATACAGGCATGTGTTGGTAGATGATAATAACGGGCTAACTGATTTCCCGCCATGATCATCAAGGCTACCTCCGGGGAAGAGAGAACGGCGGCCGAGCTTTGCATGTCAAATTGGCCGCCTCCGTTGTAGCAGAGCAGCGGTGCACCGGGTCGAAGGAGTTGAGCGATCACAACAGCCGAAAGCACTTCGCAGTTTCTCTGCACCAGGGTCGACGCCAAGGTATATGGCGAAGTGGCTCCGGCCAGCGGTCCAGGAAGAATAGTGCAGGGCAGACCCTGCTCCGCCACCATCATGAAGCCCCGAATTGTTCCTTCGTTCCAGAATAAAGGACTGGATGGGGAGAACTGACAGAGTCCTATGGGAGTTTCGTTTAGATTGTTGCCCCCCGTCACGATTCGAAGAATTTCGATAATCGAGGACATTTCATGGTCGTTTTCCGGAGCAAACAACACCGGTTTGACCGTACTATTGAGCACGGCATCCAGAGCGTGAAGAATCGCTGAGGACTGGGGAACGTCTTGAGGAAGAGCCTGCGGTCCCACGACGTCTATAAACTCCAGCTGATTCGAAAGACCCGCATAATCTGCAACTTGCTTTTTTGTTGCCGGTTGGCGATCGGTGCTTCCGCCAGGAAGATGAAATACAGCGTTGAAACCCGAGGCAAAGCGGGGAGGATTTCCCCGACCCAGTACAAAACTCCTATTCTTGTCCCTGTCGTACAATTCAATTGATTCGGGTACTTGGGAGAGTGCTGCCACGACTGTGGATTCCTCAAACTTGACCGTGCTTCGATCCTGATCTACGATTAAACCCCTGTCCTCCAGAATCTGGAGGATCTCTCGGCTTCTTATCCCGATCCCGACTTCGAACAGGATTTCCTTGCTTGCCCGATCGAGCAAACGCAAATCTTCTTCACTCAGGACTTCGAGAAGCGTAGGATTCATCGCTGTTGCATTCCTCTTCCTCTTGGGCGGTTAGAAGTAGTACTTGTGATACTTTTCTTCCAACTTGTAGATCTCAGGTCCGTAGTAGTGATAGGGAGTATATAGATAGGCGTCCATCCTCGGAAACAGTACGCTGATCAAGGCCCTGCTCTCCGGTTTGAAGAACAGATCCGGCCAATACTCGTACAACTCATCGATGTCATTCTGCCCCAGCAGGAGACGGATAAAGGCGTCCTGCTGGATATTCAGGTCGCCTCCCTCAGCTCCCATCAGGGTATCCACAAAACCAACCTCTTCAACACCATCGAGTTTTCCTTCGCGAATACGCAGTTTGTATCCGTTGTGGAACAGATTGAGCACAAAATCTCCGCACATTCTCCGGTGCTTGGAGCTTTGCAGACGTTTATTGAAAACAGGGGACAGTTTTTCCATCAGAGCCGGCAGATTAAGTATGCGGAACAGCCATTGGGTGTCTTTTTCCAAGGTGCCACCGAGACTCTCGGCAAGCTGCGCCAGAACCGTGGATTTGGGCCAGTTGATGCGCATCTCCTCATAGCTTTTCTTGAAAAGGCGAAGGACGGCCATACCGGCAGTAAAATCAGTAAAGCTGTTCTCCAGGATATGGATCATTTTTTTATCCGTTATCTGCATGAGGTAGCCGACCGCTTCAGAGCGATTGCCCTTCTCCACGATGTAGATATGAAACTTAGCCGAGTTCAGCAGATACTCCCAATGTTTCGACTCCCGTGTCAGACATATATCGAGGGAAGCCGCCAGATGATCATACAGCTCGACAAGTAGCGGGATGTCATCCGTGCAAGCTTCCCGTAGAGCGCAACCAGCGTCTTCCTCCTCGCCGTCAACACGCCAACTCGGTAGAGAGTAATGCACTAATCCGTCAATACAGTAGGAATAGCCAAATTGCCTGTAGTAGTAAGGGATACCCCAGATGAATACAAGATCATAGCGTTGCTGTTCCGCCATGCTATATAGCTTTTGCATCTGGTGCCGCACAAGTCCCTTGTTTCTGTACTCAGGATCCGTTAGAATCAATTCTACCTGCACGCAATTCAACCGCACTTCATCGAATTTCATTTCCCAGGGAATTATACCGCTCGTAGAAACGATCCGCCCGGAGACCGCGTCTTCAACAACCAGGAAATTGTCCTTGGAGGCTCTCGGGTGAAATCGCATCAGGCAGTTGGCGGTCATCCCTTCGACGATGTTGAGCTTGCTGGTGAGAAAGTCGGCAAAGTTTGTGATATCCTTCTCATCCCGTATCGTACGGAGGATAAAATGATCGTCTATTCGTTCCTCAATGGGCATCGGTAGCACTCCTAGACAAGATGTCGGAATTGTGTATTACTCATCCGGGACGTTTTTCCAGCCGTCGTATTCGAATACAGGAATCTTGATCCCCGCCTTCTCCGCAATCGGTTCGAGGGTGCGGTCGATCGAAGCCTCATCAATATCAGGCCTCTCGATGTTATCTAGCACATACCATTCCTCCCGCAACGACAAAGACGCTCCCGGCTTCACGATGGACAGGGGGGAAAGACACTCCAACTCTATGCCCCAGTCGGCGGTGTACGTCTCCCAGCTACAACCGAAATCCGGGTAGCGGGCATCCCGAATATGATGAAACTTTTTCACAAAACAACTGCCGTGGTTGAAATAGCAGGCCCACCCGTACTCGTTCGGATATCCGAACTTGAATACCCCTTTCGCATTCACATCGTTGTCAACAACGATATACTTCTGTCCCCAGTACACACGGGGATCGTTCATGGTGGAATCAGGCCACATTACCACGTGCCGATTCGCCAATAGTCCCGTGTTTCTCTGGACCATCGGAACTATCTCCCTCCCACCTTTGGCACCAACGGTCAGCGACCAGACCGCCATCTCGATCGGCCAGGCGCCTTTATTGACAAGAGTGTTGGTTACCTCGACGTGGGACTCCATAATCCGCAGGTCAATGATTTTTTGAACCTGTACCCAAGGCTCCTCCTTCTGGTACATGACGATTCCGTTATCCAGTTGCTCATGCTTCTCCAATGGGCTATTGTCCGGAACATAACTACGAGGAAAAGCCTCGGGACTGTGCCAGACGCGATGCCCACCATAGATCTTCCATACATCTCCATCAACAGGTTCGCTAACCGGTGGATTTTCTTCGAAAATATTTTCCTGGCCTGGCAAGGATAGTCTGATGATCCTTGGCCCAATATCCAGAGTCGCTACAATCTCGATATTGTTGTTGGCAATCCTCAGAGACTTGCCGAAACCGTTGTAATCCTTCAATTCGGAAAAAATCAGCTTATCAGCGCTCATGCGGATCTCTCCATTCCTGCTTTTCTCATTTTCTACGTGATAACGTCTGAATTATAAATACGAAACTTACCAGCATGACACCCTTTATCGCTTCCTGCAGGTAGGGATTTGCATTGAGCAGATTCAGCAGGTTGACGAGTGTGGCCATAATGAACGCTCCGACCAGTGTACCGTAGATGCTTCCTTCCCCACCCATGAGACTGGTTCCACCGATTACTACCGCTGCAATCGATTCAAGCAGGAAGGCGGTACCGATGTTGGGATTGGATGCTCCGAGTCGATAGGCCAGCACAATCCCGGCCAGCGCGCAGAACAATCCGCTGAGCATGTAGACCAGGATCTTCACGGTTCCCGCCTTGACCCCGGACAGCACAGCTGCTCTCTCCTTCCCGCCTGTAGCATAAACGTTATGACCGAATCGGGACCTGCCCAGCATATAGATCAAGAGAAAGGAGAAAAAAAGCCATGTAAAAGTCGGCAATAATCTAGCTCCGAAGCGATTCAACCGAAAAAGCTGGTTCAAAAAATCCTGAAGATGATAGTACTCCAGCTGTCCGGCACCTGTGATCCAGGTTGCAAGGGAAAAATGAAAGAGCATGGCACCCATGGTGATCATAAAGGGCGGCACTTTCGATTTGGAAATCAGAAAACCATTGAGAGCTCCGAGAGTCATGCTTGCGCCACAGGCCAGTATTATGGCGAGCCACGGCGGGACACCGAGATGCTCTGTCTTCGAGACCACCGTCAGCGCAATTGCTATAAGTCCTCCGACCGAAAGATCTATCCCCCCCGTAAGGATGACAAGCATCTGGCCCAGGGCTACAATGCCGACCACTGACGCGCGTTCCCCTACGTTAAGCAGATTTTCAAAATCAAGAAAAAGCCCCGATGTGGTCACACTGGCAAATGCTATCATCATCACTAACGTTATCAGGACGTTATAACGCCGCAGAAACTCGATCAAAGAGATTCTGGATTTTTCACTCGCGAGATTATGTTCAACTTCACGTGTCGAATTCACGGGCTTTGTCCTCGCCATGCAAAGATCTAGGTGGTTTTTACAGAATCGGCTGCCGTAGTAACTGTTTTCCGCCTTGAGCGGCGTCTACCGGTGCTTACCAGCAGAGTGCCCACAAGAATCGCCCCTACCACCATTCCCTCGATGTATCCCGAAAGTCTGCTGAAAATGATGAACTTGTTGAGGATTCTCAGGATAAAGGTTGCTAGGATGGCGTTCCAGATTTTCCCTTCACCGCCGGTGAGCGCGATACCCCCCATTACGACCGCCGCGATCGCATACAACTCGTAGCCGTTGCAGGCCCGCGGATTGCCTACACCGCTATAGGCGCCCACAAATACGCCTCCAATACCAGCCAGTATTGCCGAGGTCATGTAAACACCAACTTTCGTTTTTCTGGTATCGATCCCCGATATACGAGCAGCATATTCACTACCGCCTACCGCATATACCCATCTTCCATATCTCATGCTCTTAACCAGTCGATTCGCCAATACCACAATCAGGAGTAAGTACAGAGCCGAGAAGGGGATGAAGGATATGTCGCCCGCGAAAATACTTCTGAACGCCGCGATCGGAAAAGGTGTTGGTACTCCGCTGAGAAAGTAGTAGCCGATCCCTTGTACAACCCACATAGCGCCGAGCGTTGCGATCAAAGGGGGAACGTTCAGATACCCTATCGAAAGTCCGGATAAAAAACCGATAAAACCACAGAACACGAGTGCAAACAATAAGCAAACAGGCAAGGTAATCCAATCAGGGACCAAGCCGTACATACCGCGCATCGACCAGGCAATAATCACCGAAGACATACTGGCCATGTTTCCGACGGACAGATCAATGCCGCCGCTTATAACCACCAGCGACTCTCCGAGAACCAAGAATCCGAATATCGCCGTGTCCAGCAAGATTGCTAGCAGATTAAATCCGCTGGCGAATGACGGATTTATAATCGTGGAAACCGCGAAGATTACCGCAGCGATTACTACAAGATTGTATTTGGATGCAAGGCTTACTAGTTTATTTCCGGTCAGCATCGTTGCTCCGAGTTTGTTCTTTCAACAGGATGTCGGCAAGGATCTGTTTTTTTTCGGCTTTTATTGCTTCGTACTGTTGGACGATTCTTCCTTCGACCAGCGTAAATATCCGATCAGAGAGAACGAGAAGCTCATCGATATCGCTTGTAAAAAATACCAGCGCAGTCCCTTGGCCGGCCAGTTCCCTGAATATTGTGTACAGATCAGCCCGCGCTCCTACATCGATCCCCTCGGTCGGCTCGATAAGAAACAGCAGTTCCAGCCCGGTTTCCAACCATTTGGAAATAAGGACTTTTTGCTGATTGCCGCCGCTCAGGTATTCAATGATTTGGGTAGGACCTGAAGTTCGTATCATCAGCCTCTTGATATTTCGTATCGAAGCTCTTCTTTGCCAGAGTGCGTTGACGATGAAGCGGCCGAACTTGTTAATCGCCGACAGAATGATGTTTTCAGATACGCTCCTGCAGGTGACCAGGCCCTGATTCTTTCTATCATTCGGTACCAATCCGATCCCTTTCTTGATCGATTGGATCGGATAGCCCGAGCTGAAGATTTGTCCTTTATAGAGAATTTCACCGCCAGTTGTCGGGGTGAGCCCGAAAATAATCTTGGCAATTTCATCTTTATGCGATCCTTCGAGTCCGGCAAAGCCAATAATCTCACCATTCCGTACATCGAAGGAAATATCCCGCAGGTTGTCACTGGAAACATTCCTGAACTCGAGCAGGTTGCCATCTTGCCTTGAGGATAGCTGCGGGGAGGTGGTTCGTTCGTACACCTTTATGTCGCCGGTCATAGCGTTTATCAGTTCGTTATGGTCAATTTCAGCGACCGGTACCGTACAGACCCGACGACCGTTCCGCAACACCGTTACTCTCTCACCGATATTGAATATTTCGTCCAGATGGTGGGAGATATAGACGATTCCCTTACCTTCGTTCTTCAATTTTCTCAGAATGTCATACAGAACTTCCCGCTCCGTGTTGTCCAGCGGTGCTGAGGCTTCATCGATCAGCAAAATCTGAGTATCCGTCGCCAGGGCTTTGCAAATGGCTATGATCCCCTGTTCGGAAAGGCGCAAAGCTCTCACAGGAACTTCGAGATCGATGTCCATCTTGAAACTGGAAATCAGCTCTTCTGTGCGCTTTTTCATTTCGCAGAAGTCGAGACGGTTCCTCTTTCCACTTGCGATGATCTCATTGCCGATGAAGACGTTTTCTACTGCGTTCAGTGTCGGCACCAGATCACGGTGTTGCTGCACTGCAAACAACCCCAACTCCCGGGCCATACGGGTATTCGTGATTTGCACAGGTTGGCCTTGAACAAAAATGTCTCCCGTATAGTGGGTATAGATTCCCGTAAGAATCTTCACGAGCGTACTTTTTCCGGCACCGTTTTCCCCACACAGGCAGTGGATCTCACCAGCCTTTAGTTCGAAATCAACATCAAAGAGAACCTGAACACCGAAAAAACTGATATCAATATCCCTGGTCTGAACAAGCATTCTCCCGTCCCATTCCGTTTTTTCTGGTTGTGATGCGATTTTGAAGGCTGCGAAGCCTGATTGAAAACAACCAGACTCGCAGCCTCTTCGTTTACGTTTACTGTTACTTTACACTACTTCAGGTAGTCGGGCCACTCAGTGTAGGGTTTGATCTCTTCGAGATAGGATGCGGGCTGCTCCCAGTACGGCTTCGGATAGAACTTGGAGAGCATATCCGCGCTGACCGCGAAGATGTCGAATCCCCCCGTGCTGGCCGGAGCAAACAGCATGTCTGCTTTCTTCCCTGCATCGATGGTTTCCTTCAATTTTGCTGTGTGTGCAGATGTGTCTAAAAAGAATGTCCTTTGCGGAAGTGGCACAATAGCGGGAACATCGTTTCCATTGAGGTATTGGATCGCGTACTCGAAGGCGATCATCCCGAAGTATGGAGGTTCTTCGCTTGCCTGTGCAATTTCCCCTTTCTCGATCTCTTCGAGCACTTCGATCGTCGTATCAACACTAAAGATCCAGCCCAGCAGCTCATCGCGGCCTGCAGATTTTATGGCTTCGAGCGCTGCCATGGCCGCATCTTCACTCGCGCACAGGATCGCGTCCAGCGTTCCCTTTTTATTCACCGTCAGGATATCCTGGGCTGCCTTGAAACTCTTTTCCCGGTCATACTCACCTGGCCGAACCGTAACGATCTTGATGTCGGGATATTCTCGTAAGACTCTCCTGATCCCCTGGGATAGCGTAATCGCCGGACTCGAGCCGAGTATTCCGGGTATTTCCGCTACTAAACCTTTGGGTGATCCGTACTTCTTGGTGAGCGCCTCCACAAGAGCTGCTCCATTGGCAATACCACTTCGATAGCCGTCGATTTGGATTGCCGTAATGTACTTTCCTGTCCCTGGCGGAATATCCAATCCACGGTCGATTGTCATCAGGGGTACGCCGGCTTTCTCACAAAGTTCGACAACTACGTTCAACGGACCGGCCTCGTTCGGCGACAGAATCAGGATATCCGGCTTCTGGGCCAGAAGGCTCTGCACGTCTTGAAGCTGTTTGGTTGTGTTGTTTCCTGCATTGGCTACTATGAAGTCGATACCAAAGCGCTTCTTGTACTCCTGAGAATAGGCATCCATATCTTCCCAGAAGGTTCTCCGCCAGACATTCCCCATGTCCCCATTCGAAAAGGCGATCTTGTACTTTTTCAGCGGGACAGCACCGACTTGATCGACACCGGGTAGCAACGCCTTGGGGAAGTCTCTTGGGGTGATCGGTTCGGCTTTGGGCGCATCTGCCCGAGAAGCAACGGTCCGCGGCCCTCCTGCAGCCCCGGTGGCTTCCTTCCCAGGGCTAGCAAAGAGTACGGCTGCCGCGGTTATAAATAGCAGTATTAGCAGTAGCTTTTTTTTCATTTTTCTCCTCCACGTTTTTAGAAATCAGCAGCACAACCACCACTCCAGTTCATGGAAATTTCAATTTTTTCATGACACATTCCTCCTCATTTACAGATTAATTTACCGGTATACATCCGGTAATATTTATCCACATATTCCTGCATTTGTCAAATATTTTTTCATTGATCGAATCGCATTCGGCGGAAAAAAGGGAGCGCGCCTACGAATCTCGCAGCCTGTCCCCTTACAACTGACCTATTCCTCCATCTTTTTGATGAGCTTCCGGATCATCCCCGCCATCTCTTCCGCTGCAGGGATCGACAGAAAGATCAAATTCACGGTAATAAGGCGCTGCATCAGGTCCTCTAGTACCGGTGTCAGTCCCCAGGTGTATCGATAGTTGCTCTTAGCCGTATAGAAGGGACAGCGGACGGGACAGTCCGGATGGGTGCGGTAGGCTGTGGACTCCCGGAAAAACGGAAACTCGTACGCCGGGAAGACATTGAAACCGAAGCGCAATCCTACACCCATCTCCAGCTCTATACGCTTGAACTTCTCGTAGGAAAGCCCATGTTTGTCCCCCTCCCAAGCACAACTCCACCAATATCCGCTCATATGAGCTTGCTTGGGCACATGACGAGCTTTGAGCCATTCACATCCTGCGATTGCATCGTTCAGGATTGCTAGGGTTTTATTGTAGGTTTCGATGATGCCGTCTACCTTTTCAAGCTGAGCCAATCCCACCGCGGCAGTCACTTCATTCATCCGGTAGTTGACGTACATGAACTTCGGCGATTCTCCGGAGAACCACCAGGCACCCCTCATCTGATCGAAAAGCTCCGCGTTGTTTGTAATCGTCATGCCGCCGTCTCCGGTGGACAGATGCTTGAACTCCTGAAAGCTGAATACGCCCAGGTCGCCGAAGGTCCCGACGTGCCTACCGTTCCAGGTGGAGTTGATCGCGTGCGCACAGTCCTCGATCAGGAATATGCCCTTGTCCCGGCAAATGTCGGCGATGGTGTCGATCTCCGCACTCTGCCCCCACATGTGGGTGAGTATCACCGCTTTGGTGAGTGGGGTGATATTCGCTAAGAGGGAATCGGGATCCATGTTGTAGGTATCCCGCCTCACGTCGGCAAAACGAGGTACTGCATTGAAATAAATAGCCGCCAATCCGCCGAAATGAACGATAGGATCGCAGACAACCTCGTATCCGGGCCCGGCTCCGGACACACTTACAGCCTCTACCAATCCAGCCATGGCGCTGTTTTTGGCCATGGCTTTTTTCGCCCCAACCTTTTTGGCAAAGGCTTCCTCGAAACGTCGGGTCATGCTCTGTTCACTTATGTAGTTGCTCAGGGTATCCCCCTGCATGACTTCCGCGAGATACTTCAACTCAAGTTCCCCGAGTTTTCGCAGTTCCCTGGCTCCGAATTTCGTATCGATCAGGTGATGGGCACGTGTTCCAAGCTCTTCCTGCTTCTTCATTCTCTGCTTTCTCCTAAACCACTGACTGGGCTTGCTGTATCCACGCTCAGAGCACTTCAGGTTTAATCGATCGTTTCTCTGCCGCGGACTGCAGCGCCGCAAAACAGACCGCTGCAGTATTGAATCCACTCTGCGCACCGTTGAAAGGTTCTCGATCAAGCCGTATGTCGTCGATGAAAGTATCCATGTTTTGTTTCCAGGTTTCCGAGACCCCACCTTGTACGTTGTCGGCGATCCAGCTTTGGGGCAGACGGATGTAATCCTCCTCGTGGCCGAAATCGGCGAAGCGAGGGATCGTGTCCAACCAGACCCGGTTGTTGTCCACCGTCCCCTTAGTTCCGAAGACTCGTAACGTGAAGGTGAAGGGGAGAATAGGTCCCAAAAACAAGCCGACCCGACCAAGAGCGCCGGATTTGAATCGTAGGTTAATAACGGCCAAATCCTCGGTTTCCATCTGTATCTTTCGGGGCATCACCACGTCCTTGTAGCAGCTGACCTCGGCGACCTCACCGCAAAAAAAGCGTATCAGATCGATGTTGTGTCCCGTGCCGGCATGTATTATGCTTCCAGCGATATCGTTCTTTCCCAGCCAGGACCAGATGTCCAGATCACCGGGAACGTGGTGGAAATAGTCGGACTCGATGAACACCAGCTCACCCAGCTTGCCCTCTGCAATCAACGATTTGGCGTACTGGACCAGAGGATTCAGCCTTCGGTGATAGCCCATGGCGAATTTCACCTTCTTCTTTTCCACAGCCTTCACAATTCGACGACAGCCCTCCAGGGTTATGGCCATTGGTTTTTCCAGATATACGTGCTTGCCGGCCTCTGCCGCAGCCACTGCATGTTCTTCATGCGAGGCGTTGGGGGAGGCAATCACAATTGCTTCAATCCCACGTTGTTCGAGCATTTTTTCAAGATTGTCAAACACAATTGCGTTGCTATTGTTCTGATCGAGATAGGCTTTCGCCCTCTTCGAATCGAGATCGCAGACAGCCGCCAGTTCCGCGTAGGTATTGGATATCACGTTCAGCCCATGATGTTGTCCGATCCAGCCGGCTCCGAGCAATCCGACTCGCACTTTCTTCTTTTCGGCCATTGCTGTTCTCCTTGGGTATCACTCTGTTTCGTATCCAGGTTCACCGCGGAACCTGGGTTGATTCCCGTACGATAAGCTTCGTGTCAACCACCTCGGTGACGGTCGAGCGGGCATCTCCTCTCAGCAGGATCTCCAGTATCTTACGCGCCGTTTCTTCCCTGGAAAATCGGACAGTGGTCAACGGAGCCTGGAGAAGATTGCTCACATACAGGTCATCATATCCGGTAATAGAAAGCTGCCCGGGTATCTCCAGACCGAGTGTTCTTGCGGCGTGGATGACGGCAATCGCCACCCAGTCGTTGTAGCAGATCAGTGCGGTAGGTGGTTTGGAGGAGCTCAAAATCTTACTTACAGTCAGTTCACTTGTGGAATGATCCAGGGGATCCACGAAGAACCTCAAGCGCTCCGGGATGTTTTTCCTTTCCTGGGCAGCTGTACCGAGCAGGTGGACAAGCTGGACATCTCGTTTCTCGGGGAACGGACTGGCATAGGCGATCCTGGTATGACCCAATTCTCTTAAATGATAGTAAAGCGAGCGCATCCCTGCCTTGATATCCGAAACCACCATATTTACCTTGCCCCCCACGTTACCTATGTAGACGGTGGGTACGCGGTCCGGTTTGCTCTTTGAAAATAGAGCATGGTGTTTCACCACGTGAGTAACACCCGTTTTGTACAGCCGGCTGTCATCCGTCCCCTGCACAGCAATCAAGGCGCCGTGAACCTCGTGCAGCAGGATGTCAAGCTCCCGAATGAGCTCCAGATGGAAAGGATCCTGCAGGTCTTCAACCAAATATCCGACCAGCAATCTCTCTGTGACCGGTTTCTTGATGATCGATCCTATGGAAGGATTGCATTCGACAAAACCCTCCTTCTCGAGCACATCGATGGCCCGTTTCACCGATGGCCTGCTGACGGAGAGAGCCTCGGCCAGAACCCTCTGTCCGGGCAACAGTTCCCCAACGCGATACTGGCCGCTGCGGATCTGGTTTTTAATGAATTCGACGACCTTGTGGTATTTCGGCGTCGACGTGGTTTCCATCCATTCCCTCGACTATGTGGCAATTAGTGAATACAAATGGTGAGTGTGCTCAACCCAATTGTTTCGCTACTATAGGCAAAATCCTGGAGCTGCTCAATCCTCCTTCTCGGAATCGCCCGCAATCGCATCCATCCGTTGTTATGCTTTAATATTACCGGTTATTATCCGGTAATATTAAAGCATATTATATTTCCACAGTCAAGGAGAATATGATTTTTTATTAGCGGTCGCGATGAGAAAGGCCTGCAACTAGCAAAGGGCAGGAATCGGATAGACGCATTTCAATGGGTGACTCCACTGTCCTATTGACCGGACCGAGGAAAGTTACATATCCTCAGGGTGATGCAGGAACTAAAATCTCCGCAACGAACCAAAAAGCGAGAGAGCGACCTGAATCAACGGCTTTTCCCCTTTGAAATCGTTCATATCAACGAACCGGCCAACAATATGGCTTTCTTTCACTGGCACGAGTACATGGAGCTCTCATATGTCAAGGAAGGTCGGGGTTTGTACGAAATCGAGGACAAAAAGTTCGAAGTCGAGCGCGGAGATATTGTTGTCATCAACAACATCGAGCGCCATCGGGTGACCTACAATCCGAAGCAGCCCTTGTATGAAACGGTATTGCACTTCGCTCCCTCTCTCATCTGGTCCAAGGAGAACAGCTATTTCGACCATACCTATTTGGAGTTGTTCCTATACAGCGGCGCCGGATTCAACAACAGGCTAAAACTAGAGCCGGAGATCCAACCCAAAATCTCCGTCATTATCGATGAGATCGTTGAGGAGTACCTTGCCAGGCGACAGTACTACGAGTTGATGATCAAATCCAAACTGTTGACCCTGATCACCCATCTGATTCGCTCCTGCGGCATCAAATCCTCCAGTCAGGATGAATACCTATATAGGAAGAAGAACATCGAGCGTCTGGAGGAAATCCTGAAATATATAAACGCGAACTTCTTCGAAGATGTTGCGCTCGGTTCAATAGCTCAGAGATTTTTCATGAGCCCGGCATATTTTTCAGATTTCTTCAAAAAAAACATCGGCATCAACTTTTCGGACTACCTGACCCGTTCCCGCATCACCGAATCCATTCGGCTGTTGAACGAAAACAGGCTGAACACGACCGAAATTGCCTTCACCGTAGGATTCAAAAATTTGCCCAGCTTCTATGCTGCTTTCAAACGGATTGCCGGGAAAAATCCGGGACAGTACCGAAAGAGCCTGAGATCGAAACAAACCAAATAAATATCTAAAAAGAATTGATGCAGATCAAACTGCCAAGCGTTATGATTGAGGCTGTATCAACCACATATTTCCAGGGAGTGCCTAATGAAGAAATTACTGGTGGTTGGCGGCCTGGGTTTCGTAGGGGGAGTGATTTCCACACTGGCGCGTCGCAACTGGCAGGTCCACATATTTGACACAGAAAGCCGCTACGACATTGAGGGCGCAAGCACAAGAAATGTCGACATCACCGATCGGCAGGCTGTGTTGAAAGCGATGGAGCAGATCAAGATCGACGCCGCGATCAACGTGGCGGCCGTATCCAACATCGATTTCGCTGAAAAGAATCAGGAGCTGACCCGGAACATCAACGTGGTGGGAGCGACGAACATCGCAGAAGGCTGTCGACACTCCGGAGCCAAGTACATCTATTTTTCAAGCGATGCGGTTTTTGACGGTAGCAAAAATATGTACTACGAGGAGGACCCGACGAATCCGGTGAACTACTATGGCAGAAGCAAGGCCGAAGCCGAAATGGCTGTTACCGAAGCCAATCCCGACACGGTTGTCATTCGCATATCCCTGGTCATGGGATATCCGGTTACCGGGGGTAATGCCTTTTTTCTGCCGCTGGAAGACAATCTCCGCAGCGGCAAAGAGGTGACCTTCCCCACGGACGAGATTCGCACACCCGTTGATGTTCTGACCCTGGCCGAATCGGTCTTGGAGCTGGTGGAGAACGAATATCGGGGAGTACTCCACATCGGTGCTACCGACAGCATTACCCGTTACGAGCTGGCCTGCATGGTTGCGTCAGAAATGGGATACGACAGTGCCCTAGTCAGACCCAAAAGTACCGTTGCTCCGGTTCCCGGACGGGCACCGCGACACCGCAACGGCATTATCTGTGTGGCCAAGGCTCAAAGCTTGCTTCGAACCCAAATGCTCCCTGTTGAGCTGGGAGTGCGCCGGGCGGTGAGAGATAAATTGTAAATGAGGTGATTGATATGGAAAAACCAAAGATCCTTTACGAATTGGAAGTAGCTCACGGAAGTATTTATGGAAAGGAGGAGGAGCAGGCGCTCCTGGAAGTGCTCCGGAACCGCGCTCCTTCCTGCGGACCAAAGGTCCAAGAGTTCGAGGAAGCCTTTGCCGAATACTGCGGCTGTGACCACGCCCTGGCGGTTACCTCCGCCACCACCGGACTTACTCTGGCTGGACTGGCCGCAGGAGTTACTCGCGGGGATGAGGTCATCACCACCCCGATCAGCTGGATCGCCACGGCTGCTGCTTTTAGCGCCCTGGGCGCGGAGCTGAAGTTCTGCGATGTCGATGCTCGAACAATGAACCTGGACCCGAAGAAGCTCGAGGGATTGATCGGCCCGAAAACAAAGGCAATCGTGCCGGTGCATCTGTACGGACAGTGCTGCGCAATGGATAGGATCATGGAAATCGCCGAGAAACACAACCTGGTGGTGATCGACGATTGTGCCCACGCTCCTGGCGCCGAATACAACGGAAAGAAAACCGGCTCATTAGCCCATATGAGCGTGTTCAGCTTTCACCAGCAGAAAAACATGGGAACCTTGGGTGAGGGGGGTATGCTGACGACCAGCAACCGGGAGTTGCGCGATAAAGCGCTCTCCTATCGATCCCTGTGCGCCCGCATTTACGGTGAGAGTTACAAATATCTGTCGATCGACGAGGATAAATACCCCATGGGCAAAGATTACTGGCGGGTGCAGTTCGATGCCATCGGCTACAACTTTCGCATGACCGATGCCCAGGCGGCGGTCGGCATCGAGCAGCTGAAAAAGCTGGACCGTCACAACCAGCGGCGCATCGATCTGGCTGCACGATTGGATGAAAAGCTCGGGGCGGTAAAGGGCATCACGCTCCCGTACATCGATCCGAAGGGAAAACACGTATTTCACGTCTATGTCATACTATTGCAGGATGGATTTCCCCTGACAAAATCCGAGTTCATGTGGGAGTTGTACACGAAAAAAGGTATCAAAGCCTGGTCGCACTACATGCTCATCCATCTAACAGCTCCTTATCGCGTCGAAGGGCACAAAGAGGGGGAATGTCCGGTCGCGGAACAGGCGTTTGATCACTATGTGAGCCTGCCCGTTCACCCGCGGCTTACAGAAGAGGCGATCGACTATATGGCCGCTTCAATCGTCGAACTCGGCAATTCTGCTCAGTAAAGTACTCCAAGGAGCAACGCTATGATCGACAGGGAAACACGAAAGAGCCAAGTTCTAGCCAAATTCAAAGAGCTCTACGGTCACGAGCCGGAGGGCTGGGTTCGAGCACCGGGAAGGGCCGAGCTCCTGGGCACGGATACCGATGATCACCAGGGATACGTATTGACCATGTCCATTCACCTGGATACCTGGATCGCCTATCGCCGTTCCGGATCGAACTCTTCACGGGTGCACTCTCTGAACCTGGAAGAGAGTATGGAGTTTCGTGTGGGTGAAGAGCCCTCCGAGCCGGCTGCCAGCTGGGATCGGTATGTAAGCGGCGTGTCAAGGATCCTGCAGATACACGGGTATAAGCCCAGGGGTGTGGAGGCGGTGATCCACAGCACCGTTCCCATCGGCGGGGGATTGAGCTCCTCGGCGTCGTTGGAGGTGGCCACGGCCCTGATGTTGCAGGCCGCGGGATCATTCAGCGTGGAACCGAAACAAATGGCTCAGATCTGCCAGCAGGCGGAGAATCAGTGCGTCGGGGTTCAATGCGGCATCCTCGACCAATACTCATCTGTATTCGGGAAACAGGGAACGGCGATGCTGCTGGACTGCCGCAGTCTCAGCCACATCGAAATCAAGATTCCATCGGACATCCGCATCGTGATCTGCGACACCAACGTGCCCCGTACCCTGGCCGCCTCCGGTTACGCCCAACGCCGAAAGGAGTGCGACGACGCAACCGCAATACTGCGGGAACAGGACCCGGAAATTCGAACACTGCGAGATGTGAACACGCCGATGTTCGACCACCTGAAAGACGCGTTGCCTAAGGTAAACCAGCAGCGCTGCAAGTTTGTCATCGAGGAGAACCAGAGGGTCATGGATTTCACGGCCGCAGTGGTGCGCAACGACAGGGAACAGATGCGCCGCTACTGCGCGGCTTCTTTCGCCGGTCTGCGGGATCTGTATGAGAAAACGGTTCCCGTCATGGAGCATATGTTCGAAGCGATGAGCAGTGGACCCGGCGTGATTGCCGCGAGGCAGTCCGGCGGCGGCTTCGGCGGCTGCATGGTCGCCTACGTGCTCGCGGATCAGGTCGAGCCCTTCGCCGCCCATGTTCGGCGGGCCTATACCGAAAAATCCGGCGTGGAGCCGATCGTGTACGTCACAGAGCCTTCACCTGGAGCCGGAACCATGGACATCCAATGAAACCGACTTTTCGATTCAAGACTCGTAGCGAGGCAAGCCCGCCGCTCGAAGCCGTGGTGCTGTCTCACGACGGTGGGGGGGATCCGCAAAAAGCCATGGAGGCCTGGATCGATCCCGGCTACGGGAGCAACCTCTGCCGCTTCTCCGTGGGTGGGAAGAATATCATCGATTTCGATTCCAGACTGCTCCTCGAACATGACTACACCGGCACTCCTGTGCTGTATCCAACTCCCAATCGGGTGCGAGATGGAGTGTTCCGCTGGCGCGGCCGCAGCTACCGGCAAACCAAGGCGGGCAGTTTGATCGTCGAACACGGTCTAGTGCACAGCGAGAGGTGGGAGAGGAGCGAGCCGATAGCCGAAGCGGAATCTGCAGCGCTTCAAACCTGGATCGAGTTTCGGGAGGGCGCTCCCGTTTTCGAGGCATTCCCCTTCCCCCACAGATTGACACTGGAGTTCCGCCTGTCCCCACGAGGAGTTGCTGTCACATACACCATCGAAAACCGGGGAAACGAAGAGATCCCCTTCGGCTTCGGCCTCCATCCCTACTTTGTGAAGCTTTCAGGCGACGAGTTAACTTTTGTGACAATACCGGCGGATTCTGTGATGGACGCCACCCCGGAGTTGCTTCCCACCGGTAAGCTCATCGACGTCAAGGGCACCATCTACGATCTCCATACGCCAACCGCGATTGGAGTTCTGGATCTGGATCACGTCTTCACTGGGATCCGCCCAGGTGCTCATGCCCGGATCGAATATCGCGATCTCGGCATCGCGGTCAACCTAGAGGCGACAGAGGATTTCTCCCATGCTGTGCTGTACTCTCCCCGGGGAGAGGATTTTTTTTGTCTGGAGAACCAAACCTGCTCCACCGATGCTCACAACCTGTTCGATCGCGGGTTCGCGCGGGAATCGGGATTAAAAACCGTCAGACCCGGTGAAACGCATCAGGGTCGTGTTACCTATTCAATAACTTTCTGAAGGAGGATCACATGTTAATCGATTTCCACTATCACTGCGCCGATGCGGCGGATGCGGTGGACGAATTACTGAAAGACATGGATGCATCGGGTATGGATAAAACCCTGCTCATGGGTGGACCCACAGACGCCTACTGGGAGTACAGGCAGTGCGGCTTCGCCAGCAATGAGCGCGTGGCCAAGGCGGTGAAGGCTCACCCGGATCGATTGATCGGAAACGTATACATCGAGCCGCGGGAACCCGACTTTCTAGGCACTCTCAAACGGTACCTGGATCAGGGATTTCGCGCGGTGAAGCTCTTTCCTCCGGTCGGATTCTCGCCGGATGAGGAACGGCTGCACCCGCTGTACGAGGAAATCGAGCGGCGTGAGGTGCCGGTATTGGCACACGCCGGGCAGACGAACATCAAGCTGATCAGTAAAGAACCAAAGGTCAGAAAAGCCACCGACTCCCGCTTCTCCAATCCCATGAACTTCGATCAGCTGGCACGACTGTTCCCGAAGGTCATTTTCGTGCTGGCTCATATGGGATATCCCTTTTTCACAGAGGCGATGAGCGTGGCCCACGCCAACGAGAACGTCTATCTGGACATCTCGGGCTCAGGTCCCTGGACCGACGGCATTCCGTTGGTATTCAACGCTCTCGGGGGGCATCACTACATCCCTATA
Source organism: Spirochaetaceae bacterium (assembly GCA_020353535.1). Taxonomy (GTDB): domain Bacteria; phylum Spirochaetota; class Spirochaetia; order SZUA-6; family DRHE01; genus JAFGQJ01. Next base: position 4,397,157 of record CP070696.1, read on the forward strand.
GATTTCAAGCGGGTGGTATGGGGCAGCGACAACACCCTACCCCAGGCGGAGCACATGGCCCGTATGGGCACCTACCTGAGACTGATGGGTGCCGGTTCTGAGGAACGGAAACTCATCTTCGGAGAAAACGCCAAGCGGCTTCTGAAGATATGAGCCACCCGGTACTCGCTCCCCATTCTACGCATCTAGGGAGCGGCGGCGTGCTGCACTGGAGAGCTTCTCTTCACTAAGCGGGAGTGTGCCCCAGCGATTCAATCCTTCGTTCAGGATCCGGAAGCTTTCGGGCCAGGTGTCTTCGGGTACATCCTCGGTGATGCTGATTAGAAAACGATCCCCCGGAATCGCCTCGCCAAGGATTCGGATTAGCTCCGCTTGAATCCGCCGCTCCGGTTCCAGATGCACGGAGGAGGGAAAGTTGATCCATAGAATTTTGTTCCCGAAGGCTCTCCTGGCCTGGGCGACCGTCATGTCGCAGGTCGGCACCGGCGTGAAGGCTTCGATGACGTCCAGATTCGATTCCCCGACCGCTTCGGCCAGTGTAGCCATGCGGGCATCGAGGTGACAGCCGATCAGCTTTCCCTGATGGTGCAGAAGTCCGGCAAACTCATTGAAGCAGGGCAGGTAGTAGCGTTGGAAGCGCTGCAGCCCCACCACCTCCTGGCTGATGTTGCCGCCATAGAGGATCAGCTGTGCGGGAGAATCGGCACACACCTCGAACATCCTGCGCTGTTTTTCCCGCAGCAACTCATACACAGACAGGATTCTCTGAGGTCGGTCGGCCCAGTCCAGGGCGAAGCGCTCGATACCGAGAAAATCGTAGATCAGCATGTTCATGGGTGAATACTCCGTGTTCCCCACGATGTAGCCGTCCTCCCCGTAGCGCTTCTCCTGCAGCAAATACTGTTCGTAGGCCGGAGCATAGTCGCGATCCCGGAGCACGAACTCCAGCACATCGTAGTCTGCCTCGTTCTTCACGTAGTAATCAGTCTGCCAGAAGCTCGTGCCGAAAGTTTGCTCGCGCCTGAAAGTAGAGTAGACCGTGCCCACCGGCGTCCGCAGCTCTCGGCGCTGCTGAAGTTCCCCATCCTGCAGGTACTCCCATGTGACGATCTCCACGTGGGGCATCTGTACCTGGAAGAGGGGTACCCGCTCCACGATGGTCACCCCGGCGTTCCTCAAGCTCCGCTCCGCCTGACCCCGTGGAAACATCAGCCAGTACACGGTAAAGGGAACGCGATCGGCCATTTCGCCGCGCAAGGTTGCTTCCACTCGCGCCCGGGGGCTGAGATTCATGGGGAAGATGTTCAGGGAAGCATACTGGCAAGAGGCGTGCGACGGCTGGCCAGACAGGGACGGAAAACCTCGGCAAATGGCACTCCCACCCGCTGGCCCACCGCTTTGGCCCGCTCGTAGAGCATGTCGGCAAAATCGGGTCCGATCTTGCGCATCACCTCCATTTGGCTTTCATGCAGGCGGATGATCCGCACCTTCTCGTGAATGAGCTCCTCGCTGATCTCCACGAAGTGGGTCCCCTCGAATCCGAAGCCGTCTCCCACATCCCAGTAGTAGATCTTCGGTGTTTCCTCGAGAGCAGGATGTTCGGACACCATGGAGGTGATGATCGAATTCATGGTGGCCTGGAACACTAAAGCGGCCGTGGTGGTGTGATCGAGGTTATAGTCGTTTATCCAGTGGGTGAAAACCAGCTCCGCCCGGCAGGCTCGTAGTGCATCGATCAGGCGCAACCGCATCTCCTTGGTGTCGTAGAGAAACTCGTCCTCCGCACCCAGACAGATGTAGTTTGCCCCAAGGGCTTTCGCAACCGAGCGCATCTCCTTGTCCCGGATCGCGGCTGCTTTTTCATAGGGGATCTCGGGATTCCAGCTCATGCCCTTATCCCCGTTGGTGGTGCAGATCAGGGTAATGTGGTGACCTCCTTGCTGTTTAAACTTCAGGAGGGTTCCCAGGCTATGGCCTTCATCATCCTGGTGAGCGGCGACGTGAACGATGTTCATTTTCTTTCTCCTATCCCTTGATGGCTCCGGCTACCACTCCACTAACAATGTACCGCTGAAGGAACAGGAAGACGAGGAGGATGGGCAGGCTCACGATGAACGTGCTGCCGAAAACGAGATTCCACCGGATGGCGCTCGATCCGGGCGTGCCGATAAAGGAGTACAACTTCAAGGGGAGAGTGCTCATCGTTGCGCGGGAGATTGTGATGATGGGAACGAGCAGGTCGTTCCATATCGGTACACCCCGGAGGATGAGCACGGTTCCGGTGATGGATTTCAGGAGGGGGGCGTAGATCGAAACGAAGCTGCGCAAGAGGCCGCAGCCGTCCACACGGCCTGCTTCCTCCAGTTCTTTCGGAATGGTACGAATGAAACCGGTGTACAGGAAGATAACAAAAGGCATGAACCACCCGCTGTAGACCAGCGCGGTTCCCAGGTAGCTGTTGATCAGACCGAAGCTCTTCAGCAGAAAGATCAGGGGTACCATAGCCAACTGGAACGGCAGGGTGATCATAGCGACCAGCACGATGTACACGGTATTCATAAACCTGCTGTTCGCCATCGCGATGCCGAAAGCGGCCAGAGAGCCAAGTGAGAGGAGGACCGCGCAGGAGAGCACGAGGATAATCGCGGAGTTGATGAAGCACCTGGGATACTTCATGGCGGTAAACGCCCGAATCACACTGTCAAAAGTCGCTGCGGACGGGAGCAGAACGAGTGGCCGCCGAAGTATCTCCTGTTCGACTTTGAAGGCGTTGTTGAGAACGTACCATAGGGGCATGATCAGCAGGAGCACGATGAGCACCATGACGACGTTGACTCCAACACGGGCACGTGTTCTGAAGCCAAGGAGACGCTTTGACTTCACCTCACTACCTCCTCTCGCCTGCGGAGAAATTTCAGCTGGATTGAGGTGATCAAGATGGCGAATACTCCGAGAATTACAGCCAGCGCCAACGCGTAGCTGCTCCGCAGTTGTTGAAACGCGTAGGCATACACGTGCATGGCAATTGTCTGTGACTTGAAGCCCGGCCCGCCTCGGGTGAGCACGAAAGGCAGGTCAAAAAGCGTAATAATTCCTATTGTGGACAGCACCGCGTTGATGGTAATGGACGGTGCGATTAGCGGGATTGTGATCCGAATGAGCTTCTGCCAGGACGAAACCCCCTCGACCTCGGCGGACTCGTAGATCTCCACCGGCACCGTGTTCAGCCCTGCGAGATAGATGAGGAGATAGTAGCCCATAGCGAACCAGATAATGGTGACGCTCATGGCGGGAAGCACCGTGTTGATCTGTCCCAACCAGTCCTGGACCAGCATCTTCAAACCGATTGCGCTTAGGAATTGGTTTAACAATCCATCGTACCTGTAGATTATATTCCAGATCATGCCGATGACGGTCATGGACAGCAGGTTCGGAAAGAAGAGCAAGGCTTTGTAGATGTTCCCCGCCCTGCCGGCGTTGAAGACTCCCACCGCCAGGAGCAGGGCAACCACGTTGAGTACCGGCACGTATATTATAGTGAGGTAAACGGTGTTGAAAACGATCTGCTTGAAGGTGCTGTCGGTTACCACGGCCTCGAAGTTCTTCAGACCGATCCACTGGTACGTACGGGCAATGCCATCCCAGTTCGTGAAGCTGAGCAGCAGGGCTCGAATCATTGGGAAAAGAAAGAATATAAACACGACCGCCAGGGCCGGCAGAGTAAAGAGAAAACAAGTCAGTTGCCGCTTCTGATTCCGGGGCAATATCGCCTTTGGCATAACAACCACCGATGCACAAATTGGCGAAGGATGCCCTTCGGCATCCTTCGCCGCATGGTCCGAAACTCTACTTCTTAACCGCTTCTCTGGCTGCCTTGTCGAAAGCGGCTGCAGCTTCTCTCGGTGTCTTCTGGTTGGTGAGCACTTCCTGGTAGAGCTGGAACGTAAGCATCATGGTTTCCGCAGGGATATACTCGAACCAAAGGCCAGCGGTCTGTTTGTAGGAATACAGCTTTTCCAGATACTTCTTTATGCGGTCGTCCAGCACGACCGGACCCATTGGGTCTTTCAGGTGAGGGATGTTTCCGCGCGCGTTCTGGTAGTAGTGAAAGCCCTCGCCGTTGATCCAGTTCAGCAACCGGATCGCCTGCTCCTTGTGAGGTCCTTCCGAAACCCCCCAGCCGGTCTCCGTTGCCACGATCGGAATCTTGGTTGCGCCCTTTGCGTTCCACGGCGGCATGTACACACCGGTTTCGAATTCAGTCGGCAGGAGCATACCGGCTAACCAGCTGCCGGCGAAATGCTGTACCGATTTACCCTGGATGTACATCTCGTTCCCCGGCATGTACTGGGTGCTGACCGCACCGGGCTGGGTGTAGCCCTTGTCGAAGAGGACCTTTCCCTTGGCATACACATCGGCAAACTCGGGCGTGTCCAGCGTCATAGTGCCTTCGCGGAAACGCCTTACGTAGTCCGGATACTTGGGGACCACATTGTTGGCGAATCCGTGGCTCCACAGCGTGTTCGACATGGTGCCGTCCCCCGGAGTGATGATGATCGCGGTCTTGCCAGCCTTCTTGATCTTCTCACAAAGAACCAAAAAATCATCCCAGTTTTCCGGGATGGTGAGACCGAGATCCTTAAAAGACTGAACCTGGTAGTAGATGAGGCTCGTGGACACGCCTCCGCATATGCCGAAGAGCTTTCCACCGGGCGAGGTGAACTGAGGCTTCACCGCGTCGATTGTGTTCTTCGCTGCAAAGGTGTCCTTGAGATCGATCAGGATGCCCCGATCCACCAGGTCCGCGCCGAAGGATCCGCCGTTGACGGAGATGAAATCAGGCATCTCCCCTGACGCAGCTTTCGGTTGCAGATACACCTCCAGATCCTGGGGAACATTTGTGAAGTCGATTTTGATGTCGGGATTCTCTGCTGCGAAAGCATCCAGAAAAGCCTGCGTTTCCTCCGGGATGTCACCGGCCATCATGGCGCAGGTCAGGGTGACAACCTCCTCCCCCCCTGTCTGGCCTCCGCTGAAGGCAAATCCCGCTGCAAGCAGGATCGCTAGAACGAATAGTGCTTTTTTCATACTTTTCCTCCTTCATATCGAATTCAAGCACTTGATTTTCGCACGGTCGAATCGAGTCTGCAATCACCTCCTTCCCTTATTATAGACGCCCGCTCAGGCCTCCATTAGCTTGACGGCATTGCTAATAGGCTCCTCCCTACGCTCGGCAGCAGGTACGGAATACCCGTGATATTTGCTTTGACAACCCTCCAGCAGTCTTCAAGACCAAAGCACCAGTACCGTAGATCCACCCCGCTGTGCGAAGGCCTTGACCTTGGTCTCGGTGGGATTGAAAACTCCGACCAACTCGGCATCCTGTTTTGCCAACACGTTCATTCCGTGATAATGCCCGATCCAACCGGTACCAATTAGCCCGATTCGTATTTTTCCATCGTCTTTGATCGATGTCTATCCCTTGAGACCGCCGGACAGCAAACCCGCGATGAATCGTTTCTGCAGCGCAAAGAAAACGATGATGATCGGGGCGGTGTAGTAAACGATTCCGGCCATGCCCAGATTTTGGAGAATGTTCTGTTTCACGTCCTGATAGCCGTTTGCCAGTTTCACAGCCAGGTTGACTTTCTCGGCTCTCAAAAACAGGACAGGCATCAAGTAATCGGACCAGGACCATTGAAAGGCAAAAATCGCCGCGATGATCACCGCCGTTTGGACCAACGGAAACATGATGCGAAAGAAAATCTGGAAACGATTGGCCCCTTCGATTCTGGCAGCTTCCTCGAAGGAAAAAGGAACCGTGGAAAAATATTGGCGAAACAAGAATATCAAAAAAGGCGCGCCCTGAACGCCCCAGATCAGCCAAAGGATTCGTTTGTTGGTCAAACCGATTTTGGCAACGATCAGATACAGAGGAACCAGGGTAACCATATAGGGGATCATCATCGTGGATAGCATGAGCATAAAGAGGGCGTTTCGCTCCTTGACGCGAAACCTTGAAAACCCATAGCCGGTGAGACAGCTGCCCATGACACAGGGAAACGTGTAGAACACGGAAATGATGAGAGAGTTGAAAACATACCGCTCGTAGCTGATCATGGTCCAGGCGGTGATATAGTTGTCCCACTTCGGTTCTTTGGGAAAGACAACCGGGGGAATGATGTACAGCTCACCCCTCGACTTCAGGGAGGTAACGAACATACTGACAATCGGCAGAAAAAATGTAAACACGAATGCCACTAGCACCACCAGTTTTGCGATCTTGGTAAGTCTTTGCTTTTTCGACATTGACATCGCCATGATCTACCTCTTCTCCTCGACTTCGGAATAGACGACGAAGCCACCGAGTCTGATAAAAACAACAGTGATGATCAGGATGAAAGCGAAAAGAATCCACAGCAGAGCGATCCCCTGTGCAAATCGGCTCTTGAGAAACACGGTTTCATAAGCCCGGGACATGACGAAGAACGTCTCCCGCGGTGGGGTCATAGCTGTAATATTACCACCTCTTTGTTGTCTAGGATTCAGGATGTACGGCTCGATGAACTTCTGCATGGAGTAGATACTGCTGGTGACGAATTGAAAGAAGGCGAATGGACTCAGAAGGGGAAGTGTTATGGCTCTAAGTCTTCGGAAATAGCCTGCACCATCTATCCTGGCTACTTCGTACAGTTCGTTGGGTATGGTGCTCAATCCACCCAAAAAGATGATCATGCTCCAGCCGGACATCCAGATCGACAAACTGATTATGGAACCTCTTGGATACTCGGCCAGCCAGGCAATATTTGCTGAAATCAAGCCCACCTTGGACAGAAATATATTGAAGAATCCAGTGTCTCTGTCCAAGAAAACTTTGAAGATCCAACCCACCGCGATCAATGGGATCATGTAGGGAAAGTAGAGGACGGTGCGAAACACCCCCCTCCCCGGAACCTCTCTCTCCAGAAGCAGAGCGATAATCAAGCCGGTGATCACGGCCAGGGTGGTGGAGGAGACCGTGTAGATAAAAGTCGTCCAATATGCATAACGGATGTCCTTATCCAGGAGCATCTCGACATAATTGGCAAATCCGATGAATTTCCGCTCCACGGTAAAAGCCATCTGGTTGGTCAGCGAGATGGAAAAACCCCACACTATCGGCATGATCTGAAAGACGAGAAAACCGAAGATCCAGGGAGCAATGAATAGGTAGAACGAGACCCTGGTTTCTCTCGCGATCGTCGTCCTTCTCATTCCTGTTCGTGCCATTCTGTATTCCTTTACGAAAGTCGAGCCATGCCCTTGCGGCCATGGCTCGACAAAACGATCTCAGTTCATAAACCTAGTTCTTTCTTGCCAGCCTCCAGTTCCTTGTTCAAATACGCGTAGTAACGATCGACAAAGGTGTCGGCATTGATGTTCCCCTGCACAAGATCGTCGATCCCTTCGTTCCAGGCGGCCGCCCACGGAGTGAACTCCTTGATCAGAGAACTTGCCATCCAGGGCACGAAGTACTTGGCGTCATCGAAGGCAATGTCCGCTCGGGTCTTGTTGAACTCGTTACCCATGGGAAGGTACTGTCTCAATGAGTACAAAGGGGGAATACCCCAACCCGTTCTGGCCCGTTCGACCGCGTAGTCGCCGCCGGTATACCAATCGAAGACCCTGAACGCCCGGTCCGGATATTTGGTCTTGGCATAGATAACCGTACCGGTAGCACCCAGCGTGTTGGTGTAGCGTTTCGCCCCTGTGCGCAGGATCGGCGTCGGCGCCCAGGCGTACTTTTCGTTGTATCCGGGATTCTCCGTCATCAGTTGGGCACCAAACCAGTACCCGAGCTGTACGATCGCCACCCTGTCAGATGCAAAAGCAGCTCCGGTCCAGCCGGCTGCGGGATTGCGGATGTTGCTGGAAAGGTCCTCAACCATGAAGCGGGTCCACCACTTCCAGATATTACGCATCTTGGGATCCTCGTTCATCTCGCTGCGCAGTTTGTCAGTGAAAAAACTGGTACCCTCTGCGTAGGCCATGTCGGATGCGAATAGTTGGACCCAATCAGGAGAAATTTCGTAACCCCAGAAGATCACGTTGCCGGATGAATCTTTCACAGTCAGCTTCTTGGCCAGCTCGTACAGCTCATTCTGATAGGCGATCGGTTGGGTGGTTGACAGTTTCGCCAGTCCGGCCTTTTTGAACATTTCAACGTTGTAGGTGATAGAGCCGATGGCACTGTAGTCTTTGCACAGCCCATACCAGGGTCCTTTGCCGGAATCCGTTCCATCCCATCGATAATGGACACTGGCCGGGGCATCGATGTCGTCCATTTTGATCAATTCGCTCTTTTTTAGATAATCGGTGATGTCCAGGAACAGACCCCTTCTGGCGTAGTAGGGTGTATCCGAACCCAGCTCCAGCTGCCTCAGGTCCGGCGCAGTTCCGGTCATGGCCTCGACCACCCATTTTTCCCAGTTCACCTCCACCCGGACCAGATTGATGTCCGGATTTGCCCCATTGAACTGGTCCACCCACTCTTTGGGTAGATCTGCCGCATGGACCATGAAGGTAAGTGTAGCTGGTCCGGTTTCCTGTCCCCCTCCGGCGAAAAGCGCCGCTGCCGTAAACACAAGCAGCCCGCTAATGAGAAAGCATTTAATGACTTTCATATTCCCTCCTTAGTTTTTGTAAAAACTTGATTTCTTCTTGATGGTTGGACGAATCCTACGGTGCTAACCTCTCGATCTTTTTGAACATCCAAATCAGCTCAAAGATCAAAGCTATAGAAAAGGACATTTCAATATTTTGTGCATTTCTACCTCCATACGTTCACTAAAAACAGAAATTTATGGCCGGTTATATACCGGTAATCTTACTACCATTTAAACACACCCAATCCCGTAAGTCAAGGTTTTTGTTTGGTCGTTACCTTGGTTGTAAGAGGTTCGCCGAGGGAGGTTATCTGCGATTATGCGGTACGGTGGTAAAATCGATGTCCAAAATAGGAAGTCGACTATAGCTTTCCATGTCGTCTGCCGGAATCCGCAAGAGCCTGGATTTTGTCTTTCGGAGTGTTCTCGTTGACATAGTCTGTTGTGCCCAAAATGAAATAACTCCTCCCGCGCGCAGAGAAACACCCCGGCATCCATAACGACCAGTTTTTTGGCAACACGCAGGGGAAAGCGCATCTGCTTTCGGATGTCCCGCTCCACGTCGATCCCCGGCGCCACCTCGACCAGCTCCGGCCCTTCCGGGGTCAATCGAAACACCGCCCGCTCGGTAATGTAGAGCACCTCCTGTCCTTTCTTCAATGCATAAGGACCGGAGAAGGTAACCTGCTCGACCTCGGCAATGAACTTCGGAACCCTCCCCTCCGCAAGTACCCTCAACTCTTCCTTCCAGAAGGCCGTTTCCAGACCCCCCGCGGTGAAGGTTCCCATAAAGACGATCCGCTTCGCCGTCTGGGTGATGTTCATGAAGCCCCCGATGCCCGCCAGGCGGCCGCTGAACTTGCTCACGTTCACGTTCCCCTGACGGATCTCCTGGAACGCCCGGCAGGAGACGTAGCGGCGGGGCCCGGCTTCCAATGGAGGCAGTTCGATGTCATGGATATTTCCCTGGCGAAGGTAGTCGGGATTGAACTGTTCAGAGAAAGTCTGCATATGGTTTTTCATTTCGGCGATGACCACCGCATCCACGATGATACCGGGTATGCAAACCAGCTTGGGATCCCGGCTGAAGTCCTCGGCCAGATCTTCCACCTGAACGATGACCGTGCCGCCTGAGTTTTTCACCGCCTGGGCGATGGAGAGGGCCTCGGCGGTCATCACCTCATTCTCGAAGCTGATGTTTCCGAAGGAATCGCTGAAGGTCCCCCGGAGCAGACCGACCTGAACGGGAAAGCTCTTGTACCAAAGCCGCCGCTGGCCACCGTCACCCCATCGTCTATGATGGCCGCCGCCTGATCGGAGGTGATGATCTTCACCATGCTCCAACATTCTTCACCGTTTCAGACAGTAGTTTCAAGTTGCCAAAGGGGGCATCCAGAGGCACCGCACATTCCGGGCCCAGGATATCGATATTTCCTGCAAGTTTCGACTCCACATCCCGCACCACTTCCTCTTCGCCGCCGTTTCGGATCACTGCGATATTGCCCGTGCCCCCCATGAGGGCGAGTCGCTGCCCCGCCAACCGCCTGGCGGCCGTATCCGGCACCCTGCTGTCGTAGTGAAAACAGTCGATTCCCGTTTCCCTAATGTAGGGCAGCCTGTCGGCGGTGTCGCCGCAGATGTGCAGAATAAGGGGGCAGGGGATGCGTTCATTAAGCTCGCCGTGCACGGCTTGCAGAAAATCCCGATACGCTTCGGGGGAGCAGAGATCCCGGGTGGCGTGATCCCCCAAACACAGGGCATCGGCCCCGGCATCGATCTGAGCTCTGCCAAACAGTACCGCAACTTCCTTCAAAGTATCGATGGCCCTCCTGACCGCGGTGGGTTTCAGCAGGGTGTTCACCAGGAATTCCTCAACTCCGAACAGATGATAGCCCAAGGTCCATGGACCGAAAACCTTCCCCAGTATCGCCACCTCGTCTCCAAAACGCCGGCGAAGCAGACGAATCGCCTCCAGGGGCACCCGGCAACCCTCTCGGGTCAGCAGATCCGTCGGAATCTTGATCTCCTCCTCGATGACGCAGATGCCGCCCCGGCAGTCGGGCATGCGGGAGCGCTCCCCCCACTCTACCGGACATCCCAGGGCCGCGGATTCATGCCAGACGCTGAACAGAGGCATAACGTTGTCGAATCCAATTATTGTGTGCCCGGCTGCCGCCAGTTCCGCCATCCTGGCTGCATCCAGATGCGCCTCCGGAAAAGAAACTCCGGTCGCGTCCATCAGATCCATGGTCACAATGGACGTGGCGCTTCCCACCGCCGGACGGGGAACCTCCTGCCGTTTCAGTGCCCTGAGAAAGATCTCTCGAGGTTTCACGTTCCGCCTCCGCGTATCTTCGGCTTGGTCCTATCCGTGTATCTCAGCCGTGTATCTCTACTGCGGTGTTCATCAACGCCTCCGCCTCTTCCACGCTGAAGACATTGGCCCAGAAGAACAACCGCCGCGGATCCAGCTCCCGGCTGAGGATCTTCAGCTCCTCCACGGTATTCGCATCGTCTCCATGGTTCGGGCCATAGAAAACCTGCACGGATTTTCCGGCCTGCTGGATCCGCTTCAGCAGATCGA
>CP070696.1:4408485-4447758 GCA_020353535.1 Spirochaetaceae bacterium
AGTCCTTCGGCGTACTGCGGATATACCTCCACCGTGGCCCGTACCTCCCGGCCCGCCGCCGATTGGATCGGCGTACCCTTTGCAGTGGTGAAGGGGGAGTGGATGATACCGATCGGATGCAGTCGGATCTCTTTCATAACACAAGGTGCTTCGTCACGGCGCGGGCAGGTCTGTTTCAAGAGTTACGGTAGTAATCCCCGAAAAACGGCTGAGTATCGTTTTAAGGTGATTGAAATAGCGTGCACCGGGATTGAGAACTCTTATGCTCGGGCTTTGAAGCAAAGCCTCTATCCCCTCAAGGGCGTCTTGTAAGGAGGAGGGAGGATCAAAAACATTTCTATGAGTGACAACTAGAAGGTACTCCCCCAGGCAAAATACGGGAAATGCCCACGGAATGTCGCCCTCTGCGAGGTGAAACAGCCATTTTTTTGCCAGTTCATGTTTTCTCGTTTCCTCCCGGTGTGCATACAACAGGACGTTGGTATCAACAGCAATCACTCCGGCTTTTCCATCACGTGATAAAGGGAATCCTGATCCGCCAGGTCAATACCCGGGCGAAGTTTTCCCGCAACCGCTCCGGAACTTCCCCCGCCGTCTCTTTCCTCAGAGCATTTTCTACGATTTCTGTAATGGTTTTCCCAGATTCAATGGCCTTCTTTTTTACTCGTTCCATCAGCTCATCGTCGATATTCAGAGTAGTTCTCATACATACAAGCATATTTATAGAACATATATATGTCAAAATTTATTATGCGAGCAATCCCTCCGCTTCCTTTTCTATCCGCTCCATCTCCGCTGCCGAGGCGAGCACCTCGAAGCGAATACGGATCCTGTATTCTGTTTGACCGGCCAGCATGGGCAGCTTTCCGGCCTCCCGCAGAGGTCCCCTGCCGACCGGGGTTACGGTGCCCGGTTCCAATCCCATGACGTAGAAACCCCTGCGGGGCATCTTCCATTCGGTGAGCTCGGGGAGCTCCTTGGTGTTGAAACGCAGGATCATGCCGAGAGGCTTTCCGTTTCCGATGTCCCTGTTGAGCAGGGCGATGAAGCTGTCGCCCTTGCTGTCCGCGGCCAGGTTGTGAAAGAAAACCTTCTCCTGATAGCCCTGGATCGGTTCGGGAAAGATCAGGGCTTCCTCGACTCCCCTGTCCTTGCGGGCCTCTTCGTCCCGGGCAACGGTTTCTCTGATCGGTCCGAACACCCGGGCTTTCGCTCCCAGCAAGGGAAAGCCGAAGTTGAAGTGGTAGAGCATCATCAGCGGCTGTTCTTCGAATCCCCGGTTTTCGATGCGGTCTTCAATGGTGAACCCCCTGGCGCCCAGCTGCGTCTCTACGGTTCGGGTTAGGAGAAGACTCTCCCCCATGGCCTTGGCTTCCCGCATCTTTCCCTTTACGAACAGGCGATACTCATCGCCGTCCCACTCCTGCTCGACTGATATGTCCTCCGCCGCGGCGTTCGAGATTCGCCCGTGCAGACCGAAGGATTGGCCCTGGTCCACGCTGGGTGCTCCGGCAGTGGTTATACCACAGGTGGTGAGCAGGCCGGCGTAGAAGCTTCGCAGCCAGCCCAGATCCGGCTCCTCGTAATAGGCGGGGGAGGTGATTCCTGTCGGCGAGAGAAAGCCCAGGGCATTGCCCTGAAAGTAGGCTCCGGCGATGTCCATGCCCCGTCCGGGAAGCACGTTGAACTGCAGCCCCCCACCGGTATTCACCTGCAGCACCTGCACGCCCGCTGCCTTGCCCTCATCCAGGGTACAGCGGGTGATGCCGGCGATCTGCTGCGGATCCCCGATCAGGGAGATCAGCTCTTGTTTTTTCCATCTTCTTCCAAGATACTCAGCCACAGAACTTCTCCTTCGGTGAGATTATCTCAAGACCTACAGCAAAGAATGGGATCCCCTATTCGAAAAACTGATCGTCCTCCTCCCGACCTACTGGCTCAGCCAGAGCGAGCCGGCTTTTCTGTATCCCCGTTTCCCCGCCAGCAAAGAGTAGGCGATAAAAGAGAAGACTAGGTAGGCCGCGATGATCGCCAGAGTCACCCAGAGGTAAAAGATCCGGCCCGTGGAATACCAGTAGCCGGGAAGATTGAGCATCAGGATCAGAGGAATCACCAGCACAAAGGTTACTCCCGTACCGTACATATAGTCCGTGGCTACCGGTGTCTTGAAATCCGGATCCACGACCCGCAGCAAAGCGAGGCCGGTGGAGAGGGTTCCGGTGAGGTTCCCGTAGAACATGATGGCTCTGGCAAAGCGATTGTCAGTGAACAATCGCGACACGGTCCAGAAGATGGTGATGGTGCTGACGACTCCGCCCACGACCGCGATCGCCAGGATGGGGATCCAGAAGCGGGTCAGAACCACCACGGTGATGGCAGCGATAGCCGCGGTGACCATGATATCGATACAGCCCCCGGCCAGGCGGGTCAGGGTGCCGTTGTCAACCGAGTGGTCTATGTTGAAAGCCCGGAAGATTCGTTTGACGAACATGGCGATGATGGCGGCGAAGATGAAGGCGATGCCCCAGAGATTTCCGGCCAGCTGAGTTCCCATGCTCCCGGCGAAAGACAAGAGGAAGGTCAGCAGCTGTAGAAACAGGTAAGCCAACAGATACACGCCCAGCACCAGAGCCAGGTTGAAGGACAGGGTATCGATGGCCTCGGTCTCTGTGGTCAGCAGGCTTCCCACGGGTTTGCTTTCTTTCAGCGGCAGAATGCCCGTGCGCAGGCGGCGCTGTTCGATGATTGCGGCCAGCTGCGGATCCATCCAGCCCCGCCTGCGGCCGATGGTGATCAGGGCTATACCGAGAAAGCAGGCCCAGAGATAGCCGATGGCGGCGAACACCAAACCCAGATTTCCACCGCCCTCGAAGCCGAGGGCCTCCCAGGTCTTGCCGATGGCGAAAGCCTGTCCCGGACCCAGCCCAAAGCCCAGGGGCATCAAAAATCCGAAGCTGGGAAACAGCTTGGGCAGGAAGGTGTAGATAAAGACCAGGGTCAGGCCGAAGCCGATAATGACCTGCAGGGTGTACTGGATGATAATTATCACCGAGGAGGAAAAGATCCTCCTTCCAGCCCCCTTCATCCCCATCCCCCGCAGGCTCATGGCCACGAAGGATAGGTTTAGCAGGTGAAATACGAGATTTTCCAGCCCTTCGCTGCTCATCCCAAGTCTCGGCGCCGCGTAGTTGTAGAAGGGAAGCAGGACAAATCCTGCAACCAGGGCGTTGGGAATCAGGAACTTCTGGAAGAAGCGGACTTTGGAACGAATATAGGTTGCGATCAACAGGGCGATGCAGATCAGGCCGAGATCGATGAAGATGGACCAGGAAAAGTTCATCAGTACACCTCCTGATTCCTGACACTATAACAGGGGGGTGCGACGGTGTCGAGAACGGAAATTGCCCGTTGACAGCTTGAGCTCAATCGAACAGTGTAGGAGTATTGGCCTTTCGGAGAGAGAAATGAAGCAGGCACTGATGATCGCCCCAGGAAAGATCGAGTTCCGAGATGTCGACAAACCTACAATACAATCCGACGAGGTCCTAATTCAGATCAAGCGGATAGGGATCTGCGGTTCGGATATCCATGTGTACCACGGTATGCACCCGTACACCGGTTATCCGGTTGTGCAGGGGCATGAGGTATCCGGTGTGATTGCCCAAGTAGGGCATTCAGTCCGAGGATTCGAGCCGGGCGATCCGGTAACAATCATGCCCCAGATCACCTGTGGCAGTTGCTATTCCTGTCGTAACGGCAACTATCATATCTGTGATTCCTTAAAAGTTATGGGATTTCAGGCGAACGGAGCGGGTCAGGAGTATTTTGCCGTTTCTTTCGGTAATGTCTTGAAGATCCCTACCGAAATGAGCCTCGACCAGGGGGCCATGGTCGAGCCGACTGCAGTTGCCATTCACGCCCTGACCCGAGCCGAGGCAGGAATGGTGGATGGACTACGCGGCAAGAAAGTTCTTGTGCTGGGAGCTGGTCCGATCGGAAATCTGGTGGCCCAGTCGGCAAAGGCGCTGGGCGCAGGTGGAGTGCTGATCACCGATTTGAGTGAATTTCGTTTGCAAACCGCCGAAGCGTGTGGAATCGATTATGCCGTGATTCCACAACAGGAGAATCTGGAGCAGGCACTATTGAAATTCTTTGGAGAAAGCCGGGCAGATCTCACTTTGGAATGTGTTGGTAGTGAAATAACCATTGGTGATGCTGTCGCTTGTGCGCGCAAAGGATCGACCATCGTCATTGTCGGAGTGTTCGGGACAAAGCCGACCGTTGACCTTGGACTGGTTCAGGATCGGGAGCTGAATATTCTGGGAACTCTGATGTATCAGCGCAAGGACTACGAAAAAGCGATTGAGCTGATCTCGGTGGGCAAGATTAAATTGGATCCCTTGATTACCGACACCTTCCCGTTCGAAGATTTCCTGAAGGCGTACCGATACATCGAGCGAGCCAAAGATAGGGCGATTAAAGTGATGATTGCCCTATGATTATTGAAGCGGATGCTCATATCGTTCCCAAAGAGGGAGATTCTGTAGTTGAGCGACATGTATAGAATCCCGAGCGGGCGGGATCGAGTATCGAAAGTTGTCGTCGTAGGCATCGGCGGAGTCGGCGGGTATTTCGGCGGCCTGTTGGCCCGACACTGTCAGGGGTCGATTGCGATGGATACGGTGGAAGCTGCGGCCTCAGGACTATACGAAGATCCGGGGCAAGCCGTAAGGGTCGCCTTCGTGGCGCGAGGCGCGCATCTTCAAGAGATTCGTGCCAATGGTTTGCTGCTCAACACTGCCGAGCGGAGCGGGCTCGTTTGCCGGCCTGCTATGGCTACGGATGAGCTCGAAAGGCTGGAATCGCCGGACCTCTGCCTGCTCTGCGTGAAGGGCTACGATCTGGAGGAGGTGAGCCGGCGTCTGGCTGCTATTGTTCGTGGGACTACCGTTATCATGCCCCTGCTCAATGGAGTCGATATCCGCGAGCGGATCCGCCGCCATGTGAAAACCGGGCTCGTTCTTCCCGCCTGCGTCTACGTGAGCGCGAGCATCGAACGGCCTGGAGTGGTGACCCAGAAAGGCATGGCTGGGCTTCTGATCTGTGGCCGGGATCCGGATCACCCCAAATACGACCCATCTCCCGTAGCGAAGCTCTTCGAAGGAGCCGGAATAACAGTACGTTTGGAAAAGGACGCCTATCCCGCCATCTGGGAGAAATATCTGTTTATCGCCTCCTTCGGGTTAGTCACCGCCTGGGCGGATCGTTCCTTCGGCGCCGTTCTGGAGGATCCGGAGCTGCGGGATCTGGTGCGGGGGATCATGGAGGAGATTGCGGAAGTGGCAGCGCAACGGGGAATCGAGTTCGAAACGGAGATCATTGGGAGCTCTCTCAAGAAGGCGGAGAACTTCCCGTACGAGACCAAAACCTCGTACCAGAGGGATGTGGAGAAAAGAGGCCGCAACGAGGGCGACCTTTTCGGGGGAACGATTGTGCGCTTGGGACGAGATCTGGGCGTACCTACGCCGGTTACCCAACGACTTTTCGGAGAGATCGAAGCCAGGCTGAAAGCACCATAGCTCAGGTTGCCGTATCACCTGCACCTAAAAACAAACGATTAATGAAACTTGCCCCAGGCTACCCGAACACCGACGACCGGGGTGTAGACCAGGAAATCCTCGAAAGGCGTTCCCGGGATCAGATTCCCGGCGACCTGATAGCCCGCATAGACGGTGGGCATAAACCAGCGGTTGATCGGGATCCCTACCTCCAGAGTGATCTCCTCCATGAGGGCGAAAAATCCGTCATCCCCGTCCTCGCCTTCCTGGTTCCCCGTCGAAATCCCACCGATCGAGGTCCAGCTGATCAGGGAGATGGTTACGGGCCAATCGATGAAGCGAACGCCGTTGATCACGCCCCCAAATCCCCCGGCGATTCCCGTTTCTCCGTCGGTGTCGGTCATGGCGAAGCCGAAGCCTCCGGTGATGGTGTGTCCGTGCACCCCGTAGCCGTAACCGCCGTAGTAGGCCAGGCCCAACGAATTGTTTCGAATTGGGTAGTCATTTAAAAAGGGATATTCCGATGTCTGCAGGCCGTAGTAGAACCCACCACCGCCGTCTGCAAAAACGGCTATTCCAGATATGGCAATAAAGAGGGCGAGCAGAATCGCCAGCTTCTTGTTCATACAGATTTCCTCCTTGATTCGTGTGAATCTATATCTTAGAACACCGGCGGCCGCCCAAACTGTCACCTGATACACCGTCAATTCGGCCTACCTGTGCAATCGTTCCGTGGTTTCGGCGGCCGCGGATT
Organism: Spirochaetaceae bacterium; assembly: GCA_020353535.1. Lineage (GTDB taxonomy): Bacteria > Spirochaetota > Spirochaetia > SZUA-6 > DRHE01 > JAFGQJ01. Next base: position 4,414,798 of record CP070696.1, read on the forward strand.
GACAAAATGGTGGAATTCCTGTTCTGTGCGAAGAGGGAAAGGATTCTGCAGCTTTGGTTTCTACGAAAAATAACAGCGAAGTGTACCCGGAGTATGCAGAGACACATTGTTGGTATGCAGGGGAGGTTTGAGTGCCTGTGAATCCTATGAGCAATGATTCCGTCAACAACAGTGGGACTGGCGGCGGCAGTGAAAACGGACATCCCTTCGACCTGCTGGACAACGCCACCCCGGAGGTCGAGGAGATTCTCGGGGACGTGGCCAGCCAGAGCCGGGTTGCCTCCGACCTTTCCCTGCCTCTTTTGACCCGCCTAGAGGCTTATGAGGATATTTACGAAAGCGAGGTAGGGGACACCACCATGGTACGAGCCCGGAACATCGAACGGCAATCCGGGCTGCGTCAGCTGTATCTGAAGTTCGAGGGCGGAAATCCTTCGGGAACTCAGAAGGATCGAATCGCCTTCGCCCAGGTTGCCGATGCCCTGAGGCGGAACTTCGACACGATCACGCTGGCCACCTGTGGCAATTACGGAGTGGCCGTGGCCTTTGCCGCGTCCCTGGCGGGACTGCGCTGCCTCATCTTCATTCCTGAGAAGTACCATACCAAGAGGATCAAAGAGCTGACCGATTTCGGCGCGGAGATCGTCCGTGTCCCCGGGGATTACGAGCAAACCGTGGAAGTATCCCGGCAGACCGCGGCGCGGGAGGAGCTGTACGATGCCAATCCCGGGGGTGCGAATACCACCCTGCAGCTACATGCCTACGGCGAGATCGCCTACGAGATCTACGACGAGCTGCGGGACGCTCCGGCTTGTGTGGCCATACCCGTTTCCAACGGCACCACCTTGGCCGGTGTCCACCGAGGATTTGTCAGTCTCTACCGCCGAGGGAAAACTTCCCGTATTCCCCGGTTCGTGGCCGGCTCCTCGTTCAGCAAGAATCCGATCGTTCAGGCGTATCTGAAGAACCTGCCTCACTGCGAGGATCTCCACCCGCAGAGAATCCGGGAATCCGCGGTCAATGAGCCGTTGATCAACTGGCACTCCGCCGACGGTGAGCAGGCTCTCCTGACCGTTCGTCAGAGTAAGGGGTGGGCAGGCAACGCCACGGACAGGAACATGATGCTCTACTCCCGAATCCTGCGGGAGAAGGAGGGGCTGCACGTCCTGCCCGCCTCCACCGCCGGGCTGATTGCCCTGCTGGAGGCGCATCAGAGAGAGCCTCTGCCCAACGACCGCTACGTAGCGGTATTGACCGGACGCAAAGGGTAGCCGGAATGGACACGGCAGCCGGGATCGTCCCGGACGGCAATGCAGTGGTGTACTGTGAAGGCTCTTTTTCCACTACTTACGGAAAGACCGCTCACGGATTGGTGCGCAGAACCCGCCGTTACCGGATTTTATCGGTGATCGACTCCGAGTGTGCGGGCCGGGATGCGGGGGAACTGCTCGACGGGCGGCGAAGCGGTATTCCCCTCGTAGGGAACCTCCAGGAAGCAGTGCAGGCGGCCAGAGAGGCCGGAAATCCGGCAACCCACTTCGTCATCGGTCTGGCTCCGGATGGAGGCCGACTGGACGACAGAACCCGGCAAGCGGTGCTGGAGGCCGTGGCCGCGGGATTCAATGTGGACAGCGGCCTGCACGATTTCTTGGGGGAGGATTCCGAGATCGCCGGCCTGGCCATGGAGTGCGGCGTCGTGCTGAGGGATATCCGCAAAACCCCGTCGCGAAAACAGCTGCACGCCTTCACGGGGAGGATCCAGGAGGTCACCTCTCTCAAGGTCGCATTGCTGGGCACCGATTCGGCCATCGGCAAACGCACCACGGCCTGGCTGCTGGTGGAGGCTCTGGAGTCCGCGGGGTATACTGCCGAGCTGATCGGCACCGGCCAGACAGCCTGGATGCAGGGGGCTCGCTACGGTATAATCCTCGATTCCCTGATTAATGATTTCGTTGCGGGGGAAATCGAGCACGCTCTGTGGAGCGCCTGGCAGGAGCAGCGGTCCGACGTGCTGGTCATCGAGGGACAGGGCAGCCTGCTCAATCCGGCCTATCCCGGCGGTTTCGAAATACTGGCCGCAGGCAGACCCCAGGCGATCGTGCTGCAGCACGCTCCGGCTCGCCTTGAATACGACGGATTTCCGGGATACGCCCTCCATCCCCTGGAGAAGCAGATCGAGGCTCTTGAGCTGATATCGGGTAGGCCTGTGGTCGCGATCACCCTGAATCATGAGAATCTATCGAGGGACGAGCTTCCCGAAGTCTGCAGAACCATCCAGACCGATACCGGACTGCCTGTTTGCGATCCCATCTTCGACGGGCTGGAGGTGGTGGTGGAGGCACTCAAGCCCTACCTGAAACGATGAGTCAGCGGACGGGGGGTACGCCGAAAGCGGCTGGATCCGGAGCTCTGGAGTCCTTGCTAGCCTTCGACAGCCTGGAGGTCGGTCCGGTCCAGCTGGAGAAGCGGCGACTTCTCTGCCCGTACCGCATCAGCACAGCGGGGCAGGGCGACAGCTATCAGCTGATCTACAGCTACGAGGAGCCGGTTTTCGATCCCAAGGAAGCCTGCAGCCGTAACCTGGCCGCAATGATCGCCGCCCAGATCTCCCTGAACTACGCTCTTTTCTGCAGACAGATCCGTTTTCGGGGCTGCTTCGACGCGACCGACCGAACACTGCTTCGGGAAATGGCGGAAAACACGGCCCGGGAAATCTACGTGAACAAGATCCTCGCCCCCAATCGCTTCATCACCGGGCTTGCGGAGCTTCCCCCGGTCAGCCGCGGACCCTATTCCCAGGCGCGGCTGGAGTTCGACGATAGTGCTGAGGATGTTAAAGGGGGTAGCAGCGGCATCGGTACGGCGAACGCGGTGGGTACCTCCGGGACTCCGAACGTCGGTAACTGGGACACCAACCTCAAGCGCTACGCCGTGCTTTCCTCCGGGGGCAAGGAGAGCCTCCTGAGCTATGGGCTGCTGGAGGAGCTGGCAAAGAAGCTTGGCCTGGAAGCCCATCCGATCTTTGTCAATGAGTCCGGACGGCACTGGTTCACCGCCCTCAACGCCTACCGCTATTTTAACTCGATCGACGGCAAAACGGCGAGGGTCTGGACCAACAGCGATCGCCTGTTCAACTGGTTTCTACGCCATCTTCCCTTCGTCCGCTCTGACTTCGCCCGGTTGCGCACAGATTACTATCCGATCCGGCTCTGGACCGTGGCTGTCTTCGCTTTCGGGGCTTTGCCCCTGCTGCGAAAGAGGGGGATCGCTCACCTGGTTATCGGGGATGAGTACGATACGACCCAGAAGGGCAGCCACCGCGGGATTCCCCATTACCATGGTCTTTACGATCAGAGCCGCTGGTTCGACATCGCCCTTTCGCGCTATTATAAGGCCAAAGGATGGGCGGTGTGCCAGCTGTCGCTGCTGCGACCCCTGTCGGAGCTGCTCATCGAGAAGGTGCTGGTAGAACGCTACCCCGATTTGCAGCGCTTCCAGATGTCCTGTCATGCCGCCCATGTCGACGGCGGGCAGGTGGTTCCCTGCGGAGCCTGCGAGAAGTGCCGCCGCATCATCGGCATGCTGACCGCCCTTGAGGCGGATCCTCGGCGTTGCGGATTTCGCGCCGAGCAGATCCGAAGGAATCTGGCGACCATAAACGGGACGAACCTCCACCAGGAGCAAGCAGGGGTACAGCACCTCCTCTATCTTCTGGGCAAGACCGGGCATGGCAGTCCGGAGGTGATGAAGCTCCGTTTCGATCCCCAAGCCTCACCGCTCGAAGATTATCCGAAGGAGTTGCGGAACAGTCTGATCCGCATCCTTCTGGACCACGCGGAGGGAACGTTGCACCATGATAAGGATTCCTGGCGGGATTTCCAGCCCAGTACATCAATGGATTCGGGCTGAGAGTTTTCTGTCGGAGAGGGAGTTTGCGCATGGATACGAACAGTTACCGATTTGGTGAGTTGAGCTGGCCGGAGGCTGCCAAACGCCTCAAAGAGGTGGATATCGTGCTTTTTCCCGTCGGTTCCCTGGAGCAGCACGGTCCTCACCTGCCGTTGGATACCGACGCCTTCGACGCCCTGCACCTGGCCGAGCAGGTGGTCCAAAGTTGCAGCGATCCCAAGCCTCTCGTACTGCCTCTGCTGCCATATGGGGTGTCCTACCATCATGATGATTTTCCCGGAACCCTGAGCATCTCAAACGATACCCTCTCTCGCCTGGTCTACGAGATCGGAATGAGCGTGGCCCGCAGCGGAGTGCGTAAAATGGTTATCATCAATGGGCACGGCGGCAACACCCCTGCCCTAAAGTATGCCGCTCAGATGATCAACCGGGACGCCCATATCTTCACCTGCGTAGATACGGGGGAGACCAGCGACGTGGATTTAGCCGTGCTGTGTGAAACCCCAAACGATGTCCACGCCGGCGAAATCGAAACCAGCACCGCCCTGGCTTCCCGGCCGGAGTTGGTGAAACTGGATAAGGCGAAGAGTTTCATTCCCCGTTTTTCCAGCAGCTATCTGGATTTCAGCTCCAAGCGAAGCGTCGATTGGTACGCGCGGACCGCCAAGATATCCCCCTCGGGCGTTCTAGGGGATCCCTCCAAGGCCAGCCGGGAAAAGGGGGAGAAGATGTGGGAGATCATGATCCGTAATCTCCTAGAATTTGTGGAGCACCTCAAAAAGCTTTCCCTGGATGAGATTTACGAGAAGCGCTACTAGAAGCAGAGAATGAAAATCATCCGTTTGGATGCCTGGATGTATTCACTGCCCCTCAGTGAACCGTATACCATCGCCTACGAAACCGTGACCCAGGCGGAGAATATCTTTCTTCGCCTGGCGACCGACAGCGGGATCGTGGGCTGCGGCTGCGCGGCTCCGGATGAGAAGATCACCGGGGAAACAGCCTCTCAGGTGCTTGATGTTCTCCGGGAGAGAGTTCCGCCGCTTTTTGTGGGGGCTGATCCACTCCTGATCACACGGCTTCTGGAGTCGATCGGAACTCAGCTGGCAGACAATCCTTCGGCTCGGGCCGCCGTGGACATGGCTTTATACGATATTTTGGGAAAAGCGGCGGGTCTGCCCCTGTGGCAGATCCTCGGCGGCTACCGGGATTCGATACGAACCAGCATCACCATCGGGATTCAATCCGTCGACTCAACCGTAGAAAAGGCCCGGAAATGGGTCGGGCAGGGATTCACCAGCCTCAAGATCAAGGGAGGAGTGGACGTCGAGGAGGACGTTGAACGGGTGCTGAAGGTCCGGGAAGCGGTAGGCCCGGAGATCGAGCTTCGCTTTGATGCCAACCAGGGTTTCTCTGTGCAGCAGTCCATCGCCTTTGTAGAGTCTACCGCCTCTGCGGAGCTTGAGCTCCTCGAGCAGCCAGTTCCACGCAACCAGCTCGAGGCGTTGGAGAATGTAACCAGCAGAGTTTCCATCCCGGTGATGGCGGATGAAAGCCTGATGAGCCTTCGGGATGCTTTCAGGCTTGCTCGGGGTGAGATGGTGGACATGGTGAATATCAAACTGATGAAGGTAGGGGGAATCTTCGAGGCTTTGCAGATCAATTCCGTAGCGCGGTCGGCGGGATTGGAAAGCATGGTCGGCTGTATGGACGAAGCCGGTTTGGCGATCGCCGCGGGGCTGCATTTCGCCTTGTCCCGACCCAATGTGCATTATGCCGATCTGGACGGACACCTCGATCTACTGAACGATCCAACCAGGGATGCGGTCATTCTTCACAACGGTACCCTCTATCCCACGGGCAAACCCGGAATCGGCTTTGACCTCTCGGATTTATGAAGCGAGAGAGAGTCAATATATTGGTAGGACCACAGGAGGGTGTTAAATTGAAACAGGCCGCCTGCAATGGGCGGCCTGTCGGAAATCCCGGATTGAAGGGGGTGAGAATCACTATTCAAACAGGAGGGAGATTTTTCCTCCGATGTATGGGACAACCCCGATGCCCTCGGTGGTCAGTTCGGGGAAGTACATTCCAAGCAATCCGCCACCCAGGCGGAAGCGCCGTTCCTTGCCGAGGCCGATCCAGATCGACAGATCGGGGAAGAAGACCTGTCCGAACTCGGCCTGATTTGCCAACCCAAAGAATAGGAACAACAGGCCCCCAACCTGCGCCTGGATGAAGACGGGTTCCAGGGCAAGCTCGAGCATCACGTTAGGCCACAATGCGCTCTCCAGGATAAAGGTGAACACCCGCACCCCCGGAGCGATTCTTATGGGTCCCGCGCTGAACTGGTAGTAGAGACCCGCCTCCGGGAAGGGTAATATGTGGCTCTTCAAGAAATCCCCGACCTCGCTGCTCGATTGAATCTCACCGCCGCCGACAGCGTAGATATTCATGGGAACATCCACGCCCACGTCCAACCGCAGCTGGCTGAAGGCCGGAAGCGCTATAATAGCGATGAGTGCAACTACCAAAACAATACGCTTCATAAAATCCTCCTCGTTTTTTTCTGTTATCCCAATCTTCGGTCACAATTGAAAAGGAAGATTGCGATGTTTTCTTCCTGTCGAAAATCCGGGTAAAAATCCCGGTTTTCAACTGTCATCAAAATATAAATATACCCCGCGTTAACGATCTTTTCCAGGTGGTGTTGCGGTGGAACAAACGTGGTGGATGAACTATGATGAACGGCAACGACGAAGCGGAGGGATCATGAAACGGATGGTGGTGATTCTGGCCTTGGTGATGCTGGCCGCCGGTATGAGCTGGACTCAGGAGGCGGAACAGCCGGTAGGGCAACCAAAATCCGCCGTTTCTCTTCAAGCCGGCGGGCTCATGATCGCCCCGGTCGGCATCGAGGTCGAGTTTTTCCTGGGAGCGGTCGGATTGAGCATCGAGTCCCGCCTTTTCATCAGAAAGACCGACGGCGATTGGGCCGGTGCTCTGGAACCTGGTGTCAACCTCCGTATTTATTTCAGTGGTGTGGACAACAGCCTCTTTTTCTTCGCCGGAGTCGATTTTCTGACTGTCTGGCAGTTCGGCCCGGTCGCCTTTGAGCAGGGAATCGTAAAGCCCCGCGCGGGACTCGGCTACAACTGGCTGCTTGGAAAGGATGACAGATGGCGCCTGGGCCTCGAGGTCGGGGCGGCCTGGCTGTATGAGATAATCGACAGCGAGGACGGCGATCTGTATGACATCATGTTCCCCGTCTTACCTCACATCATGCTCGTTTTCGGCCGGACGTTTTAGACCCCGGTCCGCCTTCTATCCCCCGGGCCTCCACCTTCTATCTCTCGGTCCGCGTGCATCACCATGCCTGTCGGCCGCTTTGGTAAGAACCGACCGGCTAGGCCATCAACGCCCAAGCCTTTTGAGGATCTTCTCGGCTTCCTCCACTCCTTCCTCGATCAGCTGATCCAGGATTTGGTGCACCGGAAGAATCTCCTTCACCAGCCCCACGCTTTGACCGGCCATCAGTGAGCCGTCCTTCACATCCCCGTCGATGGCCGCTTTACGTAAGCCGCCGATCCAGAACTCCTCCAGTTTGTGTCCTGCCTCCCTGGCTGTAATTGCCTCCCGCTCCAGCTGAGCGACCAAACCCAGCTGCAGGGTATTGAAATCCCGGGTGCCTTCATTGACCAGAGCCCGGACCGGGATCACGGGCATACGAGGATCGAATTGGGCGGTCGGCACCGCATCCTTGGCCGCCGCCCGCAGCAGAGCCCGTTTGAAGTTCTTGTGGGCCACCGACTCCTCGGCCACGGCGAATTTGGTGCCCAGCTGAACCCCCGAGGCACCCATCATCAGGTAGTGGACCATCATCACCCCGCTGCCGATTCCCCCGGCCACAAATACCGGCACTGCGTCGATGCGTGGCAGAATCTGCTCCGCCAGCACCGCGGTGGATACCGGACCGATGTGTCCCCCCGCCTCATGGCCCTCGATGATCAGGGCGTCGACTCCTCCCTTGACCAGGTTGCGGGCGATCCCTACGGTGGGAGCGAAGCAGAGCAGCTTGCTCTTGGTCTCCCTTATCCGACTGATCGCCTCCCGGGGCGGCAGCCCTCCGGCCAGGATGATGTAGGGAAACTCGATCTTCAAAACGTGTTCCAGATGCTTAACGAAGTTCGGTGCAATTGTGATCAGGTTTATGCCGAAGGGTTTATCCGTCTTGTCCCGGGTCTTCTTGATCTCGGTCTTCAGCATCTCCGGCGGCATGTTGCCCCCTGCCAAAACTCCGAAGGCTCCTGCGTTGGAAATGGCGGACACCAGGGTGGATTCGGAAATCCAGGTCATGGCTCCACCCAAAACGGGATACTTCACGCCAAGGAACTCCTGGCCCCGGCTCCATAACCTCTCGATCAATTCTCTCGGCATGGCTACCTCCTGCTCGTCCACCCTGAATGCTGCCTGGTGGCTCGAGGGTAGTCACAATATGCAGAATTTTTTACGGGGTTTCAATGATTGATACGGATAGGCACTTTGACAAAACTCAGCTATTGGCCCAAGATCTACGGAAGATGAAGTCCATCGTATTGGCAGAAAAACCCAGCGTAGGCCGGGAGCTGGCCCAGGTTCTCGGCTGTAGGAAAAAAGCCAAGGGCTATTCGGAAGGGGATGCCTACATCGTGACCTGGGCCATGGGGCACCTGGTGGAGCTGGCCGATCCCCAGGCCTACGACGAGCGCTACAGGACCTGGTCCCTCCACTACCTGCCCATGCTCCCCGAACGTATGAAACACCGGGTCATACCTCAAACCTCCGGACAGTTCCGCACCATCCAGTCTTTATTCCGCCGCAGGGACGTGAATAACCTGATCATCGCCACCGACGCGGGGCGCGAGGGAGAGCTGGTAGCGCGCTGGATCATGCGCCTGGGCGGCTGGAAGGGCCCTTATCAGCGGCTGTGGATCAGCTCCCAGACCGAGTCGGCCATCCGGGAGGGATTTCGCACCATCAAAGCAGGCAAGGATTACGACAACCTGTTTCGTGCCGCCGAGTGCCGGTCCGAAGCGGACTGGATCATCGGTTTGAACATCTCCCGGGCGCTGAGCTGCAAGTTCGATGCCCGCCTTTCCGCCGGCAGGGTGCAGACCCCGACTCTGGCGTTGATCGTGGCCCGGGAAAAGGAGATCAACAACTTCAAGCCGGAGAGCTATTGGCAGGTCTACGCGGATTTCGGCTCCTACACCGGCCTGTGGCGGAGCTCCGGGGGGGTCACGCGAATAAAGGAAGAGAAGCGAGCTAGGGAGATCGCCGCCAAGGTGCAGGGAAAGGAGGGACGCATCATCAAGCTGGAGGCCAAGGACAAGACAGAGCCCCCGCCCCTGGCCTACGATCTCACCGCTCTGCAGCGGGAAGCCAACAGCCGTCTGGGCTTCAGCGCCCAGAAGACCCTCAGCACCCTTCAGGGATTGTACGAGCGTCACAAGCTGGTCACCTATCCCCGGACCGATTCCCGCTACATCAGCAAGGACATCGTACCCACGCTGAAGGATCGCCTGCAGGCGGTGCTGAGTTCCCGATACCGCAGCACCGTTCAGCAGCTGCTGGCCGGGGAGATCAAGCCGGGCAGCCGCTTCGTCAACGACGCCAAGGTCAGCGACCATCACGCCCTGCTGCCCACCGAGCAGAGGGCCGATCCCCAGAGGCTCGGACCCGATGAACGCGCACTCTGGGAGATGATCGTGGCCCGCTTTCTGGCCGTGCTTTCCCCCGACTACCGCTACAAGAGCATTACTCTGATCACGGAGGCGGAGGGGGAGCAGTTTCTCTCCAGAGGGATCCAGGTGATCGATGCCGGCTGGAAGGCGATAGAGGAGAGCGTGTCCGACAGGCAGGAGGAGGAGGATGAGGCTCCCGAGCAGGAGCTGTCCACCCACCGCCAGGGGGAGACGGTGCGGGTGGTGGGGACGGAGGTCAAGCAGGGATTCACTAAGCCCCCACCGCGCTATACGGAGGCCACGCTGCTGGATGCCATGGAGCACGCGGGCCGCTTTATCGAGGATAAAGAGCTTAAGGCCTCCATCGCCCAGGGGGGCATCGGAACCCCGGCGACCCGGGCCGAGATCATCGAAAAGCTGCTGTCCCACTACTACATCGAGCGCAGGGGCCGAACCCTCTTCCCCACGCCCCGGGGGCTCGAGCTGCTGGATCTGGTGCCCGGGGATCTGCGCTCCCCGGAGCTGACCGCCCGCTGGGAGCAGCGCCTCAGCCGCATCGCCAAAGGTGAGGAAAAGGCCGGCGATTTCAACAGGGATATCCGCAGGAATGCCACGGAGCTGGTGGAGATGGTGAAAGCCTCGACGGCGAGTTATCAGCCTCGAAGCTTGAGCAACGAACCCTGCCCCGTGTGCGGCAAGATGATGATGCCGGTTTCAGACAAGAAGGGACGGAAGATGCTGGTCTGCCAGTCCCTCTCCTGCGGATACGAACAGACCGAGGGGCAGGGGGATTCCCTCTCCCGCAGACCCTCCAGGAAGCAGAAGGCCATGGACCGGCGCCTGATCCGGGAGTACAGCGACAAATCCAAGGAGACCACGACCTTCGCGGATCTGATAAAAGCGGCCCAAGAGCGGCAGGGTAAGAAGCCGTGATGGCGACCGGCGTCGGGGTGATCGGCGCGGGAGTGCCCTGTCCCGCCGTCGCACCCGTGGCACTCGTCGAACAATCGCAAGCCTGCGATATCGAACTATGGCAACCGCTATCTTGACTTTTTCAGTCAAAATCAGCTAAGCCAATGGGAATGGGTAACGATTTTCTCTCCTCCAGCGACAGCAATCGAGCCGCCCGGCCGCTTCCCTACGCCCGGACGGTGAACTTCCCCGAAGGTATGGATCTGGAGCTGGGGGGCCGGTTGGACGAGGTGACCGTCTGCTACGAGACTTACGGGGAGCTCACCCCTCAGGCCGATAATGCCGTTCTGATCTGTCATGCTCTGAGCGGGGACAGCCACGTGGCCCGGCATGAAGAGGCCGATGATGCAGGCTGGTGGGAGACCATCGTCGGTCCCGGTAAGCCGATCGACACGGAGCAGTACTTCGTGATCTGCCCGAACGTGCTGGGCGGCTGCCGGGGTACGACCGGCCCCAACTGCATCAATCCGGTCACCGGCAAGCCCTACGGTCAGGACTTTCCCAACATCACGATCTGCGACATGGTGAGCCTGCAGAAGAAGCTGGTGGATTACCTGGGCGTAGAGAAACTGCTGGCGGTAACCGGCGGTTCCATGGGGGGGCAGATGGTGCTCTGCTGGGCAGCCATCTACCCGGAGGCTTCCCGGGCTTATATTCCCATCGCCACTGCGGCTCGGCTGACCAGCCAGTCCCTGGCCTTCGATATCGTGGGCCGCAACGCCATCCTCCACGATCCGAGTTTCCGGGACGGACAGTACTACGGACATCCCCAGGGTCCGGATATCGGTCTGGCCATCGCCCGTATGATCGGCCACATCACCTATCTTTCCCGGGAGTCGATGCAGTTGAAGTTCGAAACCGATCGCCACAGCCCGCGGGAGGTGTCCACGGCCTTCGAGAAGCGCTTCTCCGTAGGATCGTACCTGGGCTATCAGGGCGACCGTTTCGTGGAGCGCTTCGACGCCAACAGCTACATCACGCTGACCATGGCCATGGACCTCTTCGATCTGGGGGATAACCGGGAGGCCCTGGCCAAGACCATCGGAGCAACCGAGGGCCGCTGGCTTATCCTGAGCTACACCAGCGACTGGCTGTTTCCCCCGGAGGAATCCCGCCTGCTGACAGAAGCCCTGATTCGCTCGGGTACTCGGGTGAGCTACTGCAACGTGCCCAGCCCCTACGGGCACGATTCCTTCCTCCTGGAGCACAACCTCGAGATCTACGGCGAGCTGATCCGCGCCTTTCTGGCCAACGCCAACGGAATCACCATCCAGGAGCCGGCTGAAGCAGTGTCGAACTCAAACACCGGTAGCGACACCGTGTCCGCACCTGCAACCGGAGGCAGAAAGCAAGCAACGGTGGATCCGGCCAGCATCTTCCACCCGGATCGGCTCGACTACGACAGGATCATCGATCTGATTCCTCCGGGATCGAGCGTCCTGGACCTGGGCTGCGGCCACGGGGAGCTTCTCTACCGCCTGAAACAGCGGGGATTCGAAAAGCTGACCGGCGTGGAGCTGGATGAGGAGGCCATCGTCTCCTGCAGCCGGCTCGGCCTGGATGTCTTGTATCTGGATTTGAATCAGCACCTCGATCCTTTTCTCGATGGAAGCTACGACTATGTGGTGCTGTCCCGTACGCTCCAGGCGGTGTTGGACGTAGAGGGACTGCTGGCGGAGATCGTGCGTATCGGGCGCCGGGGCATCGTGAGTTTTCCGAACTTCGCCTACGGCAAGCTGCGTAGGATGCTGTTTGAGCAGGGCCGGGCGCCGGAGAGCGAGGGCGTGCTCCGCTACAAGTGGTACAACACCCCGAATCGCCGCTTCTTCTCCATCGCCGATTTCGAGGACCTATGCCGGGAGCGGACCATCCAGGTTCACCGGCGGGTTGCCCTGGATACCGAGGCTCAGGGTGAAGTGGTGGAAAACCCAAACTACAACGCCGATCTGGCCATCTTCGTGATCAGCCGCTGATTGCTGCTTCGGGATTAGGCTGCGGACCGGAATCTGGAAAAGCACTCCACCATCACCGCATTATTTCCGATGAATACAGTAATACATTAAATCTCGATTTGTTGCGTAGTAGGAGGGAGGCGGCCATTCTACGCGAATCAGGTTTGAAACAGCCGGATTCTGTCAGAACATTCCCGGTGGCGGATCCCGTTTTGGGGCTGCAGGTCGGAGACAAGCGGGTGATCCCCCTGTTGAACTTCGAACGGCCCCGGCCTGTTACCCGTACGTTTACGACCCTCAGGGACAATCAGCCCAAAGCATTGTTTCAGTTCCTCTTCAAGGAGGCGGACAGATCAGGCTGGTTTCTCGCCGGGAAAATCGTTTTGGACGGAATCCCGCCGGCCCCGGCAGGTCGGCCGACCTTCGAGTTGAGTCTGATTCCTCGAGGCGCCGGGGAGGTGCTGATCCAGCTTGCTGACCGGACCAGGGGAGCGAAAAAGCGCTTTTTGCTGTCCTCCTCCGTCCTGCAGAAGCGGCGGGTGCCCGTTTCCCGACTGGATCCCGGAACACTCGCGCTCAAAAGGGAAGCGGCTCAATCCGAAGAGAAGAGGAAATGGATACCCGCCCTTATGTCAGTGAAAAAAGTCTTCAGGGGTCCGGGCCTGGTTTTGGTGGTTGTTTTTACCGCTGCAGTGCTCATCGCTGTCGTTCTGTCTTTTACCCTGCCCCGGCTGAGTGATGTCTCAGCGAGTGTAGCCTCTCCCCGAAGCCAGATCACCCCGGCTCCGACAAAAGAGATCACTCCAGCTCCGACAGAACGGCGTCCGTCCGCGGAAACGACCAGGCCCACAACGGCTCGGGAAAGCGGTTCGGTCGGGGACCAGGAGCCGGGTGCCGATGACGGCGGTACTGCCTCTGATTTGGCTACCGGCGCTGGTGTCAGCGGACATGATAAATCCGGTGATGCCGACGCCGATGATGGTTTGTCCGCCGACTATGAAACAGCAGACACTGTGAGCGGCGCGAGCCCGGCGGAACCATCCCGGCCGTCTCTGGAGGGATCACTGCAGGAGGGGGAACAGCTGCAGATGGAGAAAACCGCGGCAGTTCGAGATCGGGAAGGCCAACCGGCGCAAGGACAGCTGCTAGAAGAGCTGCCTCAGAATGGCGGAGGGAAAGACAGTGCCCGTGACACTTCGTACCACCACATCCAGTGGGGGGATACGCTTTGGCGGATCACGGAGCGCTACTACGGGAATCCGGAGCTGTATCCCCTGTTGGCTGTGGAGAACGATATTGCGGACCCGAATCTGATCATTCCGGGATGGGATATCCGCTTGCCGCAGAAGATCGATGAAAGGGAGAGGAAGGATGCAAGATGATCGAGATGCCCCGCAAAGGCCGACAATCGTGGTGTACCCTCCTCGTACGCAAGGAAGGAGAATTAGATGGGCAAACGCATATTGATCGTGGATGACGCCACCTTCATCAGGATGATCGTGAAGAATATCCTCGTTCCCAGGGGATATGAAATTGCGGGGGAAGCAGCCAACGGCAAGGAGGCGGTGCAGAAATATTACGAGCTGAAACCCGACCTCGTCACGATGGACATCACCATGAACGAGAAGGACGGGCTGGAGGCGGCAAAAGAGATCATGGCATTGGATGCGGACGCCCGCATCATCATGGTCACCGCCTTAGGACAGGAGCGGATGCTGGTCGACTCGTTCAAAATCGGGGTCAAGGATTTTGTGGTAAAACCCTTTAAACCGGAGAGGCTGCTGACTGCTGTGGAGAAAGCCCTGGCTTGAAGCGAAGAAATCAAGGAATTGGCGTATCAACAGGAAAGAGGACACGTGAATGAAGATCAATGCAGCGTTAGTCAATCCCTTCGTGGAAGCGGGGATCAAGGTCATCAAAGAGCTTACGAACATCGACGTGCGCCGGGGGCATCTCTCGATTCAGGAGAAACCCGTTCCGACCTACGAAGTGTCGATCATCATCGGGATCTATGGCCATCTTACCGGTCAGGTCGTCTATAGCATGAAGAAGCAGGTCGCGGTGCGGCTGGTACAGAAGATCCTGGGAGAAGTGAACAACCAGCAGCTGAAGGAGATGTTCGTCGACACCCTCGGGGAAATGGCGAACATGATAACCGGAAACGCTACGGCGCTGTTGAGCGCCAAGAAGGATTACATGCTCAAGATCACCACGCCGGCGATAGTTACGGGGAATCAAATCTCGGTGAATCTCGTGCCGAACCCGACTGTTGTTCTGGGTATGTACACCACCTACGGGCCGATTGAAATCAACATCGCCCTGGAAGAGGCTGCGTCCACCGAAAGCGGTGGGCCCAAGAAACCGTCTGCGGGCAAGCCTGGCGGCGGTTGACAGAGAGAGAAGGTCAAACCATGGGTATCTGTCCTGATATGCCAAGAGAAGTGAAGGAAACGTTTCTCTCGGAGGCTGAGGACCACACGAGGGTCTGGGAGGAAACGCTTCTGGAACTGGAGAAGAATCCGGGAGATATGGAGTTATTGGGGCGTTTGTTTCGCTCGATCCACACCTTGAAAGGATGTGCCGGTTTCGTTGAATGCGAGCCCTTGCAGGCGCTTACCCACGAGCTGGAATCAATCCTTCAAGAGGTGCGGGAGGACCAGGTCCAATTGGAGGCGAGCTTGATCGATGCCTTGTTCGATGGCTTGGACCTCACCAAACGTCTGGTCTCCGCCCTGGCGGAGGATTCGGGTTTCGACGGCGATATCGGAGGGCTGATACTACGAGCCCGGTCGATGAGGAGGATCGCGGAACCGCAACAAAACACGAGCCGCCCGGCGGCTGAACAGGCGATAGGCTCTGTGCAGGAGCAGGCGGCTGGGCCTTTGCCGGAGCAGGCGGCGGAGCGGCAGACCCGGTCGGGGAGCAGAACCTGTGTACTGGAAGTGGAGATCCTGGCCGAGAAAAGGGAGGCCTACCTGCGCTCCCTGCTCATCCAGAGCAAGCTCGAGGAGGCCGGCAGGATCGTGGAGATCTCTCCTTCCCTCGAGGATCTTCGGCTCAGCGAAGCGGAGTTCAGGTTCCAGATGATCATCGAGACGGACATGACGGTGGAAATGCTTCGTAAGGACATCGACATCGACCAGGTCAACATCCTGTCCTGCGAGCTGCTTGGCGGTCCCGAGGACACGCAGCCGCTTGAGGAGCTGCTGCCCGCTGCTGCAGAAGACAGCCGCAGATCAGAGCAGTCCCCACGCCCCGGAAAAATTGAAGAGATCGTACGGGTTCCGGTGGACAAGCTGGACACGATGATGAATCTGGTTGGTGAGTTGGTCGTACACAACTCCGGCTTCATCTCTACCCTTCGGACCGGCAAAGTTGCCTACGGGAAGTCACCGATGCTTCTCGAGCTGGAACAGAAGACAGAGTCCCTGGCCAGAATCGCCCGCAGCCTGCAGGACGCGGTGATGAAGGTCCGCATGCTGCCTGTGGCGACCATATTCAGCCGCTTCAACAGGGTCATTCGTGACCTGGCGAAGCACAGAGGCAAGGAGGTGGAACTTGAGATCTTCGGTGAGGAAACCGAGATCGACAAGAAGGTAATAGATCGGATCGGAGAGCCCCTGATCCATCTGCTTCGCAATTCCGTGGATCATGGCATCGAAGATCGATCTGACCGGGTGGCCTACGGCAAGGACGCAAAAGGTCATATTCAAGTAGGCGCCTACCAGGAGGGGGATCGTATCTGTGTCGAGGTCAAGGATGACGGGCAGGGGTTGAACAGGGAATCGATTGCCTCCAAAGCGGTTGAACGGGGCCTAATCAGTCGTGAGGCGGTGGCCAAAATGACCGATGAGGACGTCTTCGACTTTGTCTTTTACTCAGGATTCAGCACAGCCAAGGAAGTGACCGACATATCCGGCAGGGGCGTCGGCCTGGACATCGTCAAGCGTACCGTGGAGGAGATGGGCGGCTCTGTGCGCATTCAGTCGACCCTCGGTCTGGGAACCTCGACCACCATAACGCTGCCCCTGACCATGGCCATTATCAACGCACTGCTGGTGGAGGACTGCGGCGTAAACTTTGCCATTCCCCTCTCCTCTGTGCGGGAGGTGATCCAGCCGCGGCGCAGCCGGCTTCAGCGATTCGATCAGAACAGGGTGTTTCGTCTTCGCGAAGAGGTGATCGCGATCCTGGAGTTGGAAACGGTTCTCGGCTTGCGCGGGGCCCATAAGACAAGCGCGGTCGAAAACGATCCTGAAATATCGATTGTGGTCGTGGATTACGGAAACAGGAAGATCGGTCTGGTGGTGGACGAGCTCAAGGGGAGGGATGAAATCGTCATCAAGTCGCTGACCAACAACTTTGAAGATATCGAGGGACTGGTCGGTGCCTCCATACTGGGAACCGGTAAAATCGCCTTGATACTGGATGTACGCTCCATGCTCGATTCCTACTACCAGGACAACGAAGGAGAGATCGCCTTTGCCAGGAAGTTGGCTGCGGCGCAGAAACAGAGGCGGGAGAGGGAATCGAAAAAACATGAGCTGCGGCAGGCAGAGCAACGGTCAGGTGTGAAGGTTGCCGGTAACGGCTTGGGCGAAGGGGATGGGGAAGACAATCCAAGTATCCAGCCGCCTGCAACAAAGGCCATCACCGACCTGCAGCCTTCTGAATCTGCAAGCGAAACCGCTTCGGACAGCTCGCCGGGGGTACCGCCGGCGGGGGTGCCCCCGGCGGGGGAACCGCTGCTGGAGAGTGAGGAGAGCTCGTGGGGGGAAGCGGCTTTGTCCCATTTCGAGGAGATCTTGATCGATGGCGCCGTGCAAGCCTCCCAAGCCATTTCGGAGTTACTGAAGCGGGACATTCGGGTGGGCTTCCCGGAATCCAAGATCGTGCCCATAGGGGACGTCGCAGCAGCCCTGGGGGGGGAGGAAATCCCCGTCGGCGGGATTTTCGTCGAAATCGAGGGTGATATCAAAGGCGGAACCCTGATGGTGCTTCCCGAGAGCTACATGAGGCAGTTCGGTGATCTGCTGCTGGGCCGCGAAGCGGGCATGACCACCGAGATTGGCGATGAGGAACGATCGGCCCTGAAGGAAACAGGGAACATTCTCTCCGCTTCGTTCGTCGGAGCGATCTCCGATGCTACTGGTCTTGATATCCGACTGCGGGTTCCGGAGCTCGGTATGGATATGTGTCTGGCGGTGATCGATGCGGTCCTTGCCCGATTCAATCAGCCGGGTAAGCATACACTGCTGATAGAAGCGGACCTGTACTATGCCGAAGCAGAACAGGTAGTATGCCACCTGCTGATCCTCTTGGAGCGGGATTCTCTGCAGCGACTGATGACGGAGGTAGCCGACCACTCGGCTTGAGAGCCGCGGCTAAGGGGGCTGGATTTCCAGTGCGAGGAGGGAGGATTTTGTGAATCAGCAAAAGGATTCGGGAAGTACGGATCAGGACCAGAAAGTCGTTCAAATGATCAATTTCGTGGTTGGAGGCGATGAGTACGCCGTGGACATACAAAAGGTCCGGGAAGTCATCAACCTCTGCGAGATTACCCAGCTTCCCAAGGCCCCGAGTTTTATCAAGGGGATCATCAACCTGCGCGGAGAGGTGATCCCGGTCACCGACTTGCGGGAGAAATTCGGATTGCCTCACGCGGAGTATACGGCTCTGACCAACATCATCATCGTGGAAATAGCGAGAAAGGCGGTCGGAGTGGTGGTCGACAGTGTCAGCCACGTTATACGGGTCGGGGATAACGCCATAGCTCCCCCCCCGCCGCTGATCGGAGGACTGGCGGGCAAATACGTAAACGGTGTCGCCAAGCTGCAGGATAGGATGATCGTGGTCCTCGATATGGAGAAGATCCTCTCCGCCGAGGAGATGGTCGAGCTAAAAGAATTGGCTGCGGTCATTTCGAAGGCTGAAAACCGATAAATAAGAGGTCGAGGGATGTCAAAAAGTGAATGGATAGCAAGCTTACGTGTATTGGGGCTGCCCCAAGACGCCACTCGGGCGCAGGTACAGTCAACCTACAGAAGGCTGGCCTTGAGGTATCACCCAGATGTGAATAGGAGTGACGATGCGCATCGTCGTTTCCGGGAAATTGCCGAGGCTTTTCAGAGCCTCGACGAGGTGATGCGCCTGAAGGAGGCCGCCGACACGAGGGACGTGGTCACGGCTGTGCGGACGGATCCCGTGATTGCTAAAATGAGCAGTCCTCGCCTGCGGCGTCATCTGCGCCGCTCCCCTGTCTGGCAAGTACGGGCCAGCGCCGCCGCCGCACTAAGCCTGAGAGACGGGGGTGAAGAAACGCTGGTTGAGGCGATGCAGGATGCGGACCGTCGTGTTCGCCAGCTGGCGGCAAGACTGGTTGCGGAGCTGGTCGATCCGAGGAATAACGGGAAGCCGCTGACAACACTTACTATGCGGGAGCTCGTGGGACGGTTTCGGAAAAAGACATTTGCATACTTTGTAGGAGGAATACGATATGCACAGCGGTGAAGATAGAAAGTTTAAGCGGACACTGGGATTGAAGATCGCGCTCTGGATCAGTCTTCTTCTTATCGTCATTTTTGCCGTACTAACGGTCACAAACACGATCTATATGAGGTCCCTGATCGAGACCAGGGAGCTGGAATCCTCGCGTACCCTGTCCAGCGCGGTCCTGGAGTCGATCCGTTATCCCATGCTTCTGGGGGATCAGGAGACGATCCAGAAACAGTTTGACAACATCAAGGCACAAAATCCGGACCTGATCATTCACCTGTTGGACGACAAGGGAACAATTAAACGAACCACGGAGAAGAGTCTGCTAGGTCAAAAATCGGAAGCTCTGAATTTGGACAAGGCTCTGGCCGGAACGGAGAGCTCCGGTGTGGAAAGCGGCGGTCGTTGGGGCTATGCCATGTTTTCCGAGTTGAAACCGATAGAGAATGAGGAGTCCTGCACCATGTGTCATGTGGCGGGGCAGTCCCTTCTGGGTGTTCTGCGGTTGGCCAAAGATTTCCGGCCCACTCAGCAGGCCATCCTTCAGTCGCAGCGCAGGAATATTATTGTCTCTCTTGTCAGTTTTGTTGTTACCGTCGTGGTGTTGATCATACTCGTCCGCGTCATGCATGGACCCCTGGCCACGGTGGTCAGGCTGACCAGAAAGATCGCCACCGGAGATCTCACCGAGACACTGGGGCTGAGACGAAAAGATGAGATTGGAGAGCTGGCCTTTGCCCTGGATCAGATGGTATTCAACCTTAGTGATATTGTGATGAGTATTCAGGACAGCTCCCGAAGTGTGGCCACCGCCAGTGGGGAGATCTCCCAAAACACCAATCAGCTGGCCGAGGGAACCCAGGTTCAAGCCGCCACGCTTGAGGAGACCAGCACTTCGATAGAGGAGTTGAGTGCTTCGGTCGAACAGGTAGCCTACCACGCCCAGTCCCAGACGGCCTCCGTGGAGGAAAACACCAGCAGTGTAGAGGATGTCAAGAATGCCGCCGATGAAGTATCCAAGACCCTGGAAAGCGTTATGGCGGCGATCGGCAACATCTCGAAGAGCTCCGAGAGAATCACCGGCATTGTCAACGTAATCACCGATATCGCCAATCAGACCAACCTACTCGCCCTGAATGCCTCTATTGAAGCGGCTCGCGCCGGTGAGCACGGACGGGGCTTCGCCGTAGTCGCCGACGAGGTTAGCAAGCTTGCCGAACGCAGTGCCACCTCGGCGAAGGAGATCGAGGAGCTAATCCGGGAGAGCGAGGGCAACGTCTCCGTCGGAAACGAGATGATCGGAAAACTGGCCCAGGCTATCCAGATGCAGATCGACGCCATCCGGGAGGTGTCCAAGGCTCTGGAAGACATCAGTGAGATGAGCCAGAATATATCCGCAGCCACGGAGGAGCAGTCCACGAACGCCAAGCACGTATCCAAGGCTATTGAAGACATCAACAGTGTGGTCCAGGAGTCCGCAGCATCCGCCGAAGCGGTATCCAGCGCTACCGAGCAGCTGGCCAATATGGCGCACCAGTTGAAAAGGCTGATCGCCCAGTTCAAGATAGAGCAGGGTAGAACGGTGAGCGAAGCGGTTCACAGCGACGAGGAGGAGATCATCCGGGAGCTCCCCGAACCGGAGGCCTTTGAGATGGAGTTCGGGATTCAGGAAAAAAAGGAACAGCCGGTCAGCGGGACCTAGGCTCAAGATGATCCTCCTCGGGATGGTTGCCGGTGGATGCTAGGGATGCCGCCCGTACGATCGTCGTGAAGATGGCCGAAATGGCGGCAGTCAGCTGTGACCCGGAGCATGCGGTCGTTCTGAAGACGACCCTCGGATCCTGTGTCGGGGTTATCCTGGCGGACAAGAACAAAACGATCGCCGGTCTGGCTCACATCATGCTCCCTAAGAGGATTGCAAACGACGAGGCTCTTGGCAAATACGCCGATACCGCCCTGCCTGCTTTGCTTGCCCGCATGAAGGAACAAAGACTGTCCGGCACTTTGCAGCTGGAGGCTTGGGTCATCGGCGGGGCCTGCATGTTCCAAATGGACGGAGGCGCTTCGATCAACGATATCGGAAATCGAAATATCGAAGCCGTACTGAAGACAATAGAGAAGCTCAACATCCCCGTTGTATACAGAGACACCGGCGGAAAACACGGACGCACGGTGATATACGACTGTCGGAGCGGGGAGGTGACGGTGAGGTCCCTGAAAAAATTCGAGGCGCATCAGAAGGATCGTACCGATGGCTAAGATCGAGATCCCGAATTTTCCGGAACTGACGGACGATACCTTCAACCTGTTTCGCCGCTTGATCTATCAGGAAATGGGAATAAACATGCGGGACAGTAAAAAAATCCTGGTGGCCAACCGCTTACGCAAGCGAATCGTGGCCTTGAAGCTCGGCAGCTACGAGGAGTACTACCGGCTGCTAACCCGTTCGGAAAGCGCAGAGGAGGAACTGGGACACTTCTTCGATTCGATCAGTACCAACGAGACCTACTTCTACCGCGGGGACAATCAATTTTCGGCTTTGGAGAAGGTGATCCTGCCGGAGTTGTTCAAGCGCAGGCGGCGGCTGCACATCTGGAGTGCGGGCAGCTCCAGCGGGGAGGAGCCGTATACCATATACATGGTAACGGCAGAGGCCGCCCGCAGCCTGCATTGGAGCGGAGAGATCGCCATTGTGGCTACGGACATCAATCAGGAGGTCATTGCCAGCGCCAGGCAGGGGGAGTATGGAAACCGTGCTTTGCGTGACCTGCCGCAGCGTTACATCGATACCTATTTCAAGAATCTTGACGGCGGGAGGTACCGAATCAAGGAGGATGTGAAGCGGCATGTCCTCTTTAATGTTCACAACCTCTTGAAAGATGAACCGCCGGGCAAGGGATTCGATGTCATTTTCTGCCGCAACGTTCTCATCTACTTCGACAGGCCCACCCAGCGCAAGCTGATCGACGGGAAATTTGCACCGGCCCTTGCCGCGGACGGCTACCTGTTTATCGGAAACTCGGAATCCCTGCTCGGAGAAAGCAAACGCTTCAAATACGCCCAGATCTTCAAGAGCCCGATCTATCGCCCAGTCGATGCTCGGAGGGAGGAGAACGTGTGATTCGGGTCATGATCGTGGATGATTCCCCTCTAGCCCGCAAAGTGACCTCCGGGCTCCTTTCAGCGGATCCGGAGCTCACGGTGGCGTCCACGGCTCCGAGTGCGGAGATTGCCCTGAAAAAAATCGACCAGTCCGAACCGGATGTGATCACCATGGATCTGGAAATGCCCGGCATGGGAGGACTGGAGGCGATAAGGCGCATCATGCAGAGCAGGCCGATCCCCATAATCGTTCTCAGTGCCCACGCTCACGGAGGCGCGGAGATGACCCTGCAGGCTTTGGAACTGGGTGCGGTGGATTTCATCGCCAAGCCGGGGGGAAGAGATTCCGGAGGTATGGCTGAAATCGCCCCGCAGCTGATTGCAGCCGTAAAGCAGGCCGGCCGGATTCAGCTCACACGGCGCGTAGCCCCCAAAGCAGAAGAAATTTCAGCCCGAGAGAGGATCGTTCCGGTCGGATCGGAAGCCACCCTCAAATACAGGATCGTAGCCGTGGGAGCCTCAGCCGGAGGTCCGGCTGCTTTGAAGGAAATCTTTCTGAGAATTCCTGCGCATTTCCCGATCGGAATGGTGGTGGTGCAGCACATGCCCCCGGTTTTTACAGCCGCCTTCGCCAAGCGTTTGGATTCGCTGTGTCAGCTCCGGATTAAGGAAGCGGTACCGAATGACCTGGTTGAGCCCGGCCTGGTATTGATCGCACCGGGGGATCGACACATGAAGGTGCGCATCGAGGATCGCGCGGCCCGTGTCGATTTGAGCGGCGGGGAGCCGGTCAGCGGTCATCGCCCATCCGTCGATGTGCTGATCAGCTCCGTGGCCACCGCCTTCGGCTCCCGTGCGCTCGGGGTGATAATGACCGGCATGGGGACAGATGGGGCTAAAGGATTTGCGGATCTGAAGAGGCGGGGCGGCTACGTTGTTGCCCAGGACGAGGCTTCGTCGATAATATTCGGGATGAACCAGGCCGTGATCCGAAACGGGGATGCCGATGAAGTGGTCGCCCTGGATCGCATTGCCGGGCGGATCCTGCAGCTCTGCTCGGAGCCGGCAGTAAAGGAGAGTCGCCGATGAGTTTGTACGATTTCTACAATCTCGACAATCTAAGAAACCGCAGTGCCGAAATTGTGTACGGAAGGATAGAGAGGTTCCTGGAACAGCACGAGGATTTTTGCCACTGCGAACAGTGCGTTCTGGATCTGCTGGCCTATGTTCTCAATCACGTGACGCCGATGTACGGGACTTCGCTACTGGATCCCCTTTCCCCGAATCCCGACCGGGAGAAGAAGATCGATGTCGAGATCGACCTTGCACTCAAAGCGGGATCAAAGCGGGTTGCCGCTCACCCGAACCACGACAGCTGATGCTCTACCCTCTGCGATAATCCTCCCACCCTTCCGCGGCTTCTCCGCGGCGATTGCCCTCGGCTGCACAGACCGCCAGGCAACGGCCGCACATCCACTCATCGTAGAGGGTTTTGAGCTGTCCCCTATCATCACAACAGCTGCCGTTGTCGAACTGCAGGGATCCCTGCCAGAAGCGATGCTCCTGCTGGAGGAGACGCCGCGGATAGTCTCCCCGCGGGTCCGGTGAAGAGTTGGCCAGGGCACCGGAGGGACAGAAGGCCAGGCATTTGCCGCATCCCCGTTCCCCGCTTGCCGCGAGGTAGGTGCAGAATCTCTGGCTGTTCACCGCGGAGTCGATGACCGTGAAATCCGACAGGTCGCGCAGCTTTTGTTGCCACATTGTCGAGAGGGACAGCACCTGGTCACCACCGTCGCCACCAGCGGAGGCGTTTTCGCTTTCGAAGATCACGACCGAGCGCAAGGGGCCGATCAGCCGCCTGACACCGCCCGCGACCACCTCGTCCCGAAACACGAGGCGGGATACCCCGAATTGAGCCAGTCCGGTCAGCACGGCGATGCTCTTCTGAGAGTAGTTTACCCCTTTGCAGACGCCGTGGGAGACTCCCTGCCGGGTCAGCGGGATCGCCTCTTTGGATATCTTTTCCACGGTACTGTTGTTCATGACCACCACGACCCGCTCGTTGCCGCTTAGATTCATCCCCAGCCTGGTGATCCCCCGGTCCAGCAGCTGGTTGCCCTGGCTCCAGGCCTGGCAGTATCCGTCCCAGGGTGCGAAGCTCTTGGTGCGCACGTAGCGATTGTAGGTAGAAAAGATCTCGTTGGAGAGGGGCAGCAGGGCGGAGATGATCCGCACTCGGTTGTAGCACTTCCTTGCTTGCTCGAAAGGCTCGGACAGCTGGAAGATCGTAGCCCTGCCCGAGGCATCGGTCCGTTTCTTGCGGTTGCCGGCGTAATACTCCCAGATCTCACGGAAGCCCGCCGGGAACACGCCGATCTTGGCGGGATTTCTCAAACCCTCCCACAGGTCGAAATCCGCGGAGCAGACAGCCACGGCCGCACGCACCGCCGGGCTTCCGTCGGAATCCTGCTCGAAGATGGTGTAGTCTTCCTTCCATTGGAACTCCGGTTGGGCGCTGAGATGCCGGATCTTCTCCTTGAGGAGCTCTTCCACGGAGTTTCTGGTGATGGCGGCGGATTCCGGCATGGTTGCACTTCCGGAGCCGGTCACGGTCGGGCGGCTGCTCATGTCGACCTCCATGTTGGATCGTTTATCATATCGTTTTCCCTTGGAGCGTGCCAAGAACCATGCCGGCTTTAAAGATGACAAGTCAGGACAAGGATCAGGTTTACAGCACCCGTCAGGGAACAACTTCGAACTGACCCATCATGCCCTCATCCTCGTGCTCCAAGAGATGGCAGTGGTACATGTAGATGCCGGGGAACTCCCGGAAGGGGATGATGATGCGTACCCTGTCGCCCGGCCAGAGTAGCACCGTGTCCTTCCAGCCGCTTTCCCCGGAGGGCGGCGCTTTCCCATTGATGTCGAGGATCTGAAACTGTACCCCGTGCAGATGAAAGGAGTGGGGGATCTCCATCATCCCGGTAGGCGTGTTGAAAAGCTCCCAGACTTCCGTGCTTCCCGCTTGAACCTCCGCGTCTATGCGTCTCATGTCCATCTTTCTGCCGTTGATGGTCAAGCCCCCGCCACCCATCATGCCCATGCCACCCCGACCCATTGTCTCCAGGTCGAAGTGACGTGTTTTCCTTGCATTGGCTTCGGGAATCTTGGCAATCGAGGTCAATCGCTTGGGGATCGGATTCCCCGCTTTGCCGCTGTCCGATTGCTCGCTCTCCACCACGATCTTCAGCACCTCATCACGGAAACCCTGAAAGGTCTCGGTGATCAGGAACAGGGATTCCCCGGCCGTCCTGTTCTGCAGATCCACGAGAATTTCTGCCCGTTCTCCCGGGCTGAGGATCAGAGTGCTCATCCCTACGGGCTGTTTCAGGAACCCACCGTCACTGGCGATCTGGGCGAAGGAGCTATCATCGCTGAAGCTGAAGCGATAGATGCTCGAATTGGATCCGTTGAGCAGGCGGAAGCGCAGGAGCTCCTTTCCGACGGAGAGGGCGGGCTTGATGGCTCCGTTTACCAGATAGGTGTCGCCGACCAAGCCGTGCATCAGATCCGGCATGGTAACACCGTAGGAGAAGGAGCCGTCAGCCTGGAAGCGGCGATCCTGGATCACCAGCGGAATGTCATTGCTGCCGTAGCTCTTCGGTATGCCGAGAGAATCGGAAGTCTCGTCCTCGATGATGATCAGCCCGGCAAGTCCCATGTACACCTGCCTGGCAGTGTGCCCCAGGGGATGGGGATGGTACCAGAGGGTGGCCGCCGGCTGATCCACGGTAAAGCGGGCTTCCCAGCCGGCGCCGGCCCGGATGCCCTGATGGGGTCCCCCGTCAGCCGGACCGGGCACCTCCATGCCGTGCCAGTGTACGGTGGTTGTTTCCTCCAGGCTGTTGTGCACACGAATGCGCACCTGGTCACCCCTGCGCAAGCGAAGCGTGGGGCCGAGGTACTCTCCGTTGTAGCCGTAGGTCGGGGTGTCCGTGTCTTGAAAAAGGATCCGGCTGCCCGTCTTTGCAGTGAGCTCATAAATGGTCTCTCCGCCCGCGCGTGTTCCGGTCATTAGCGGTGGAATGGGCAGTGGTTGGTCGAAGGCCTTCTGTACCGGTTCCAGGGCGGACAGGGGATAGGCGGCCAGTGCCAGGAAGCACAGCAGCAGTCCCCACGGGGGCATATTGCGATATCGTTCGGGGTTTGAATTTCTCATGGCATTAAGTTCGCAATCCTGACTAATTAAATCAAGAAAAATACACTTCACTGAAAAACAACACATCCCTCTGCGGGCTTGAACCGAGAGGATCTCCAGTCATGGGCGAGCGGGTGGAGTACCGGGCCGGGCGTGTAGTTGACCGGAGCGCTCCCGGTGGGTACGCTGTGGTAAATCATGACTCCCCCAACGCAAAAACCTGTTTCCGGTCGCCTATTGCCGCCGAGCCTGGCCGTTCCTGCTGCATTTCTCGTCCTGGCGACTCTGGTCTCCTGTAGCACTACGGCGCAGAAGGTCACCTCCAAGCCAGAGCTCTTTGTAGAAACCGCGGTGCGGCGGCGCCGATCGCCGGAACTGGAAACACGGCTGGTGCGGAAGATCATGCGCACCATGACCCTCCATCAGAAGATCGGCCAGCGCTTTATCTGCTGGATCGAGGGGACGGAGGTTAGCGCGCAGGCTGCCGAGCTGGCGCGCCAGGGGGCGGCGGGGATTATCCTCTACCCGTGGAATATCGAAGATCCCGGGCAGGTACGGGAGCTGACCGCTTCGCTTCAGCGGGCGGCCCGGGAGAGCGATCCGCCCATAGGATTTTTCATCTCCGTCGATCAGGAGGGGGGCAGGGTGGCCGCCTTCCGATTCCGGGAGACCACCAAGCTGGCTCCGGCCTTCTACTGGGGACGTTATGAGGATCCCCGCTACGTCAAGGCGGTGGCCTATATCGTCGGGCGGGAGATCCGGGAGCTGGGCTGTAACATGAACTTCGCCCCGGTCCTGGATCTGTACGGGACGGCGGACGCCACCATCATAGGTGATCGGTCGCTCGGGATCGATCCCCGGACGGTCGGCAAACTCGGGACTGCCTACCTGAAGGGGGCGCGCCAGGCCCAGATCATACCGGTAATCAAGCATTTCCCGGGGCACGGAAGCTCCACCGTCGATTCTCACGGTCGTCTGCCCGTGGTCGACATCCCGGAGGACCAGCTTCTGCAGCGGGATTTCATGCCCTTCCGTATCGCCATTCAGGCCGGAGCCGAGGCTTTGATGACAGCCCATGTCCTGTTTCCCCAGATCGATCCGCAATATCCGGCAACCCTGTCCAAACGCGTTCTGCGGGATCTGCTCCGGGAGCGCTTCGGCTTCGAGGGAGTGATCGTCTCCGACGGGATGGCCATGGGTGCGTTGGCGGAGAACTTCACCGTCGCCGATACCCTCAAGCTCATGATCGAGGCCGGTCTGGATCTGATCCTGGTACACAGCCGCTACGACCTGGTGGAGCTGAAGCTGGAGATGCTTCGTCTTCTTTACAACGGTGAGATAACCGAGGCCCAGATCGATGAAGGGGTCGAACGGATCCTGAGACTCAAGCTCCGCTACGGACTGCTTGCCGATTGAGTCGCATACCAGAACCGAAAAGCAGGTCCTGCGCTCAACGGCGAACGAGCCACCACGAAATCGCGATCCGGCCCCGCATGCTCTGACCGAGCAATTCCCAAATTTGCGGGCACGTTCCGCGTCCTCTATAATGAAAGAGATCAGGAGAATCTGATGAAGATGAGAAGTGCTGTGATCGCCTTATGCATGGTTGTCGCGCTTTTTCTGTTCATCCCTGGATGCGACAAGTCGAAGAACTCCTACCCGAAGGAAGATCTCATGGCAAAAATTAGCGGCGAGTGGAAAAACACCGAGTACGACCTTTCAAAATCTCCGGCCAGAAGGATCATCGATCTGAAGGGAAATCTGCGGCAGTACGACAAGACCTATGAAGATACAGGCGAGCGAACCGGTAGATTCACTATAACGAAAGCCTGGACGGAGTCCGAAGGCTGGGTTTGGTTCACGGATACAATCCAGTACGACGACTCAAAAGCGAAGGTATACGAGTTGTGCAAGCTGGATCTTCAAATGATGGATTGGCACCTGCTGTGGTCGGAGAAGGATTTTCCCGGCGAGTGGGACGCAGTCGAGTACCCGGCCTATTTCTATAGAAAGTAAATCGCTGCTCGTTGTCGGCTGCACACGGAGTGCTGACTATATCACGGACAACCATCTATACTTTTACCGCGCCAGCGAAGGCGGCCACCGGCTGCGGGGCATGCAGCCGATGGTATCGCAGTGGTGGGGGAGGGTCAGCCCTTCAAGGGGAAGTAGATCTCGGTCTGGAGCTCCTCAGGCGCGGTTTCCGCGGGGTCGTTCAGGTAGAACTCGTAGCAGATACTTTGAGGCTCCAGACCCTTCTCCTTCACGAAGGCTGTGAGCTGTTCGTAGGCTTCCCCGATCCTGTCGTAGGGCCCCATGTGCAGGATCGCGGCCGCCTTTCCTCCGGGCAGCGTCCCGGCCTTGACCCGGCCTCGTCCCTCGGTCTTCCTGGCAACCGGAAAACCCATCTCCACGTCCAGGTTGCTCATGTCCATGTTGTGGTACATGGCGAAGGGCGGTCCGGCTGGCTGTGTTCCCGCAGAGCCCATGACCTGCATGATCTCCCCGAAGCTCGATCCCATCACCTCCGGCAGCTTTTCCACCGGTGTGGAGGTGCGAATCACCAGTGTTGGCCGTTCCTTTGTGTTTCGGATATCCATTCTTTGCCTCCTCTGAATGTAGTGTTGGAGGTATTATGACATCGCATATACGACAGCTGTGTGTCCGGGTTGAAAAAAGAAAATCAACTTTTTGCGTATTTTTTGTGGATCTGGGCGGCCAGGTCGCAGATCACCCGGCGCACCCGCTCCGGAGACAGCACCTCCACCAGGTTCCCATAGCTCAGGATCATACCGTAGACCCAGCCGTCCTCCGGCATGGTGGTGCGGACCACCAGCCTTCCCCGCTCGTCCTCCTCGGATTTCTCTCCGGCGAAATATTCCTCCACCAGCGAGCGCATCTTGGGGTCGAAGGCCAGCACCAGATCGACCGTGGTTCCAGAGCTCCACTTTTCCTTATGGGCCAAATACTCCTCAATCGATTTCTCGCGCCGGCGGAAGCGCTGGGGCAGGATTTTCGGATTCCGTATGCGGGAGAGGCGGAACAGGCGGTAATCCGATTTGAAACGGCAGTAGGCGTACAGGTACCATGAGCGCCATTTGAAGGCCAGGGTCATCGGTTCCACGATGCGCTCCGAGGATTCCAGTTTGTTGTTGGTGTACTCGATCTGCAGCAGCCTGTTCTCATCCACCGCCCTTTCGACGGCGCGCAGCAGCTCCGGCTGCCGGCTCGGGCCGCTGAGCATGCTGAAATCCGCGAACAGCTTCTGGTGCTTCTCGGCCAGCAGGCGTTCATCCCGTCCCGAAATCAGGCTCTTCATCTTTTCTGTTGTGGCGCTGATCTTCTGGTTGGTCAGGGAGGAGCCGATGCTGCTCAGGGAGGTAATGATGTAGAACAGGTCGTCCACGGTCACGAACTGGCGGTCCAGCTTGTAGCTGTCGATGATGCCGTAGCCTCCGTGGGGACCTTGCACCGACATGATCGGAATACCCGCTAGATCGATGGCCTCCATATCCCGCTGGATGGTGCGTACGGACACACCGTAGCGCTCGGCCAGCTCCCTGGCGCTGACCAGCTCCCGGTTGAGCAGATACACGATAATCGAGAGCAGGCGGTCGACCTTCATGAGGGATAGTGTAGGCTGCCGGCCGGTTCAAAGCAATGGAGTAAAGGAGAATCGTGCAAAGCGATCCTTCATGAATGCGGTAGTGGAAGAATAGTTTGGCGCTTACTACGATCCGCATGCGGATCGTCGGGTAGATGATGTGTACATGGTCATTCGAATCATGAACTGCGAAAAGAAAACGCGCCGCATTCCCGACCGGCTGGTTCAGCTCGGAAAATCTTACCCGGACAAGACAATGGGCGATTTCGATCGAGACGCTGAAATCAGCCACGCCTGGCGGCGGAGCTGGACCCCGCGGGCTTGAAATGCGGCGACTGGGCCTCAAGGGGAAGGAGCAGCCGGTCGACGCGCGGGCGATCGCCGGAACGCCGCGGACGTAGCTTTTCGTAGTGCAGGGCGAGTACCTGAAGCAGTTTCAGGCCTCATAGAAAGAGCCGCAAGGAATCTATCAGCTTAGGCTACGGTATTGCTCAAGGTTCCGATCGGGGGGATGGTTATGTGGATGGAGTCGCCCGACAGGAGCGTGAAATCATTTGGAGGCACGATACCGGTCCCCGTCATTAAATAGCAGCCCGCGGGAAAGGAATTCTCTCGAAACAAAAACTCGACCAGAGAAGCAAAGGATCGCTTGATATTATTGATCGCCGTATGTCCAGAAAAAACCTCTCCTCCCGCTCTCTCGATGCACAATCCGATGTCGGTATCCATCGGCAGACTGTCCGCCAAAAGCACCCCGGGGCCTAACGCTGCGCTCCCGTCATAGACTTTGGCTTGCGGAAGATACAGTGGATTTTCTCCTTCGATATCCCGGGAGCTCATATCGTTTCCGATCGTGAAACCGAAAACTTGACCCTGCCTATTGATTGCCAGGGTCAGTTCTGGTTCGGGAACGTTCCATTTTGAGTCTTTGCGTATATGCACCTCAGTGTTCGGTCCGGCTACTGTTCGGCTGCTCCCTTTGTAGAACAACTCAGGCCGCTGGGCTTCGTAGACCCTGTCGTAAAAAGAACCTCCCCCCGCCGTTACGGATTCGGCCATGCGTGCGTCACGACTTCGGAAGTAGCTCACACCGGCAGCCCAGATCTCCTGGCTTTCTACCGGTGCGAGCGCCGGATGATCTTCTGCTGCGCCGACGGGAACCAGTAGAAGATCTCCCCGGCCCTCGAGCGCTTCGGAAAATGTCACCCTCGGTCGTTCGAGTCTAAACAGCTCGTCCCAGGAAAGGCCGCTCACCGGAAATCGCTCGGAACTGCTCGCCAAAACGATAGATTGTGCGGTTCTGTACAGAATTATCACTCTCAAGTGGTAGCGGTGAGCAGCCGCTTGTCAAGTTAATTTGGGTAGTGGAACAAACTGTGGGAAAATACGGAGTCTGAGTATAGAATGGGTATGAAAGTCCACCCCAAGAGGATTATGCATGGTAGCGAAGGAATACGGCGGGAAAGGTGATCATGAAGAAATATGTGGTGCTGGC
Source organism: Spirochaetaceae bacterium (assembly GCA_020353535.1). GTDB lineage: Bacteria > Spirochaetota > Spirochaetia > SZUA-6 > DRHE01 > JAFGQJ01. The sequence goes on from CP070696.1 coordinate 4,446,248, forward strand.
CGGAAACATCGGGGCCGGTAAGACCTCCCTCGTGCGCCTGATGGGTGAGCGGCTTGACTGGAAGCCCTACTTCGAGCCGGTGTCAGAGAACCCTTACCTGGTGGACTTCTACCAGGATATGGCGCGCTGGGCCTTCCACTCCCAGGTGTTTTTCCTGACCCACCGTGTGCGCTCTCACCATGCTCTGATGGATGATCCCTCCTCTGTAGTACAGGATCGTTCGGTGTACGAGGACGCGGAGGTCTTTGCCCGCAATCTCTGGTTGCACGGACGGATGAGCGGGCGGGACTGGAGCACCTACCAGGAGTTGTACCAGACGGTGATCAACCTGCTGCCACCGCCGGACCTGGTTGTGTACCTCCGTGCGTCGGTGCCTACGCTCCTACGGCGCATCGCCCGGCGGGGCCGGGGTTTCGAGGCCGGCATTTCCGAGGAATATCTAGCGGAACTGAACGGTCTGTACGAGGAATGGATCGCCGGCTTCCGACTTGCTCCCATCCTGGTGGTACCCGGCGACCGCCTAGATTTCGTCGAGCAAAGCCGTGATCTGGAGGATATCGTCACCGCCGTGGAGGAGCGGTTGCGCGGCGAGCAGAGACTGCTGTTCTAGCAGCGCCGTTGCCCGTGTAACCAATACGCATTGTAATTGTTAGCGGTCTTCTACTTTTCCGGCCAGGAGCACCTGGTATCTCCAGGCAGTATTCCATGTACCGACCTTCAAGTGATAGTGACAGCAATTTTGTAATCGGAGCGAGGCCCGCTACGCCGCAGATTTTATAGCTATCGGGCGATCAAGCCGCATACACCGTGCATCCACGGCCTGCACGACAGAAATCCAGTCGAAATCGTGCTGGCGGAACAATCTACCCCGGTGCGTAAATGATATAGGCAATCAACGGCCACCAGGCTCTGGTGAAAAAACCAACAATCACCAATCCGAAAATCGAAATTATCATCGGGGGAGAGCTTGTGGCGTAGAAACCGTTGAGTAGCCTTCTGTCCCACTTGCAGTGAAGTTCTCCATAGATGCTGCAGCTTTTACAATTGGACTGATCATTCCAGGTGCAGATATTATGCGGATTCCTGTTTTTCATTTTCGTGTTGACTCCTCGCTCTTTTTTAGGATTCATTTTTTTCCTTGCCTGTATCTGGCAAAAGTTCGTTTGCTGAACATACATGACATACTGGCCGGCACAAATTGGCTGCTTTTTGATTCACAGATACTTGGCGCAATATCTGTGCCAATTGATGATTAGATCTTTTCGTGAGAAATCAGTGGATGTTAATCGTATTTTTTCTGGAATTTGTGAAGGTATCGTTATATGGTTGAAATTATCCAACCGAGAAATCGTTCACGTTTCCATTCGGCGCCCGTACTGGATGCCGTATTTATTCATACGATTTCGCAATGTGCTTGGGTTTATTCCCAGCAATTCAGCGGCTCCGCCAGGTCCATGTATCTTGCCATTGGTTTTTGTGAGGATCCTTTTTATGTGAACAGTGATCAGCTC
>CP070696.1:4447858-4481906 GCA_020353535.1 Spirochaetaceae bacterium
TCTCCTGATCAAGGCCTTCATAATCTACAAGGCGTATTGCCTCATACTCGTCCACATTTAAAATAACTTTCTGAAGCTGGACAAGGGGTATCCCCTGAGGTTTGAAAAAAAACACTGCCGGGGGGAACAGAACATTTCTCTCTTTCTTCGGCTTTGCCATTACGAACACAAGTTTATTGAGAATGTTCTCAATGTCAACATGAAATATCCCCTCGTTTGTGATTAGGAAACTCTATTCTTCTATCAGAAAACGCCAGCAGAAACACTGTGGGAACACTGGACCTATTAGTTCCGTGATCAATTGTCGATAAGTCTTATATTTACTTTCCGACAGTATCTTTTGAAATCTTTAAAACCCCCACCTTCGCTGATGATCTGTAGCACTTTTTCGGATTCCATAATCCTTACCCCGGAAAGACAGGTAATCGGTGTGTCAGTAAAGGATTCTTTAAGAAGAGGTGTGGATGGACCCAAAAGGGCGACCTCCCGACAGGCGTGGGCCAGTTGCAGGAGATGATCTAGGGTGTTATTAATAATGCTCGTAGCGGTAAATATTGCTACCTGACTGTTGGGCAGAACGTTTTCAACCTCTTCAGGGAGTCCGCTGCCGGGTTTGGGGATTTCGTCTACCGCTGTGACCGTAATCTCTTTTTTTCTAAGCGTTTCCATAATAGGAAAAAAACAGCCTACCATACAGACCCTGTCGCCTTTGCGTATGCCTATCTTTTCAAGGGCATCTCCTCTTTCGGCTCCTTGTGGCAGTGGATTCGTGGCCAGCAAGGCATTGACGGTTGCTAAGGCCAGGGAGGAGAGGACCAAATTGCGGCCTGCCAGAAAAGTGATAATCTCTGAGGCCGTCCTTCCCGCCAGGGGTTTTGAACGGCCACCCATACCGCAATGCTCTCCTTTCGGGAAGGTATAGGCCACTCCGGTAGCCAGATTATTTAGCTCAACCGCTGAATAGATCAAGCCCACCTGGACCCGTTTCAGGGTAAACTGGTCAGCTTTGGACTTCATGATTTGGATAATAGTTTCAGCAATTCCCATTTCAATCCGCACCTAATAAAGTGATACTTATTAATAGTACCACTAGACCATTTCCCACTATAGCCTAGCAGTACATTTCCCTGCCGTTCGGATGGTGAGGTAAGACTATATTAATTACCCCCGCGGGTTGCGAATGGTAGGTTTCTAATCACCTCTTTCCGAGTTTCAACGGAAAAAACATAGGGACACGCTTTCTGTATTTTTGGTATTCAGATCCGAATTTCTGCTCAAGGAGCTGCTCTTCATGTCTCGATACCACATAGTAGAAAACGAATATCACGACACAAAGTATCGCGGAAGCCACAGAGAGGGTTGAGATCGTCAAACCCACGAAAAACAGCCACGACCCGAAATACATAGGGTGCCGGATAACACCGAATACTCCGCTGGTGAGAAGCTTGTATTCCTGTTCAGTCCCTCCAAAGATTGCCTTGTGAGCCGTGAGGGCAAAAATCGCAGAAACAATCAACGTTACCACGCTGATGGGCACTCGGATTTAGAGGGAGATGTAGTGCGCAGAAAAGTCAGTATAGTGAAAAAAGAACGCGTCGGTTATCCATACACCCAAGAAAAGGATAAGTAGTATCAGCTGTCCGATGTCAGTGAATGCATGTTCTCCGGCCAGGCTATCCCTTCTCTGCGAAGATCGTTCCTTGTCTCGACGGTGTATCATTTTTTTCTTGACTTCTCATTCTCTCTTTTCTCTTATAGACGTTCAAGTCCAAACTTTATTGTGCAGTCAAAACAGATGTGACAAGGAGTGAAGGCTTCGAGATGGTGCATGCCTCTTGTAAAAAAATTCGATTTTATGTTTATCCTTATTGAGTTACATGGGAAGTTCCAACTCCCATTCCTCCCCGCCTCTTTTTGTTTCTGTTGGTGTTGTATCTCATAAATAAATGATCCTTGATTACGGCTTACCCTGCACTGGCCCACACGAGGAGCCATCCGGGTTGACAGATCGGCTGCTTGATGCGTTGATAGTGATTGTAGCGGTACAAGGAGGTTGGCTGATATGGACAGCAACTATGTGACCAGAGTAAGGGAGCTTGGTTTTCAATGGGAAACCAACAATCCCTTCCTGTTTTGCGTACACCATCTTGATCACTATCCCCGGGGGAACGGGGAGATGGGTCCGGCGGCCTCCCTGGCCGGACGCAACCTCGGCCAGGATTTTACACTGAGAGACGGTTGGAGGATGTATCATGGAATGAAGATACCCGGATTCCCCGTGCATCCCCACCGGGGCTTTGAAACCGTGACTGTCGTTTTGAACGGTTTCGTGGATCATGCGGATTCTATGGGCGCCGCCGGAAGGTACGGGAATGGGGATGTGCAGTGGATGACCGCCGGAGCCGGGATGCAGCATGCGGAGATGTTTCCCCTCATCAACACGGACGCGGATAATCCCCTCGAGCTGTTCCAGATATGGTTGAACTTGCCTGCCAGGAACAAATTCGTGGAGCCCTACTACAGTATGCTCTGGAACGAGGACATACCGAGACTCAATCTGAAGGATGGTTCGGGAAAAACCACCGAAGTAACGGTTATCGCAGGTTCAGTTGATGGAGCTAAAGCGCCCCCTCCCAATCCCGACTCGTGGGCAGCTCCGGAAGAGAGCCAGGTAGCCATCTGGCTGATAAAAATGGACGCGGGTGCTGAATGGGAGATCCCGGCGGCATCGGAGGAGGCAACTCGTTCCATCTATTACTATCAGGGTGAGCAAATCAGGGTAGACGGCCAGGAAATAGACTCCTACAAATCCGCCGGCCTGCATCCCGCTCAAAAGATCCTCATCGAGAACGGGAGCGGCGAGAGCCGGATCCTTCTGCTCCAGGGCCGGCCCATAGAGGAACCGGTTATTCAGTACGGACCTTTTGTCATGAATACCGAAGCCGAGATAAGGCAGGCGTTCATGGATTACCGGGAGACCGAATTCGGTGGATGGCCCTGGTCCAGGCCCGACCAGGTGCATGAGCGCGGAAGGGGGAGATTCGCCAGGTATCCCGACGGTGCGGAGGAAACGAGGTAGATAGATGATTTTCCCGGAAGTAAAGACACGGTTTTCGATACGGTGAACTGTGGCCGGGAGAAAATTCTGCCCCCGTTGGTCGCCGCCTATTCCACCACGGCCCGGATTCGCCGCACTCCGGCCGATGAGGATTGCTCCTTGACGATGCGGAAGCGACCCAACTGACCTGTATGCTCCACATGGGGGCCGCCGCAGACCTCCGAAGAGAAATCCCCGATGAAGTAGACTTTAACCTGTTCCTCGTAGCGCTCGCCGAACAGAGCGATGGCGCCGCGATCCCTGGCCTCTTGCAGGCTCATGGTCTGGAAGCGCACCGGCAGGTCCCGCCGGATCTGCTCGTTGACGATCTCCTCCACTTTGCGGATCTGCTCCTCCGTCATGGATTCGGGATGGGAGAAGTCGAAGCGCAGCCGCTCTGCGGTGATGTTGGAGCCCTTCTGCTGAACATGGTCACCCAGCACCTGGCGCAGGGCCTGATGCATCAGGTGGGTGGCGGTGTGGAGTTTGCGGGTCTGCACGCTCTGATCGGCCAATCCACCCTTGAAGGCCTGCTCGGCGCCGCTTCGGGAAAGCTCCTGGTGCTTCTGGAAGGCCTCGCGAAAACCCTCCAGGTCCACGCTCATCTCATGCTCGGCGGCCAGTTCCTGGGTCAACTCGATGGGAAAACCGTAGGTATCGTATAGACGGAAGGCGACCCGCCCCGGAACGATGCGTTTGGGATTCTTCAGCAGATTGGGAAGCAGCTTCTCGAACTCGTGCTCCCCCTTCTGAAGCGTCTGGAGGAACTTGGCCTCTTCCCGGGCCAGCTCCTCCAGGATGGTGGCCCGGTTCTGTTCAAGCTCGGGATAGGCATCTCTTTGGGCAAGGATGCAGGCTTGGGCCGGTGCGGAGAGGAAGTCCCGCTCAATTCCCAGCTTACGGGCGTGGCGGATGGCTCGCCGGATCAACCGCCGCAGGATGTAGCCCTGACCCAGGTTCGAGGGTTTGACGCCGTCCCCCAGGATGAAGGTGGCCGAACGGATATGGTCGGTGATGATGCGGATGGAGCGGTCCGCCCCAGCTTCTGCTCCCTCGGCCCCGTAGCGGGCGCCGCTTACCTCTTCCACAGCACGGATGATCGGTATAAAAGTTTCGATTTCGTAGACGTTCTTCTTGCCCTGAAGCATGGCGCAGGTGCGCTCCACCCCCATGCCCGTGTCTACGGTCTTCTGCTCGAGAGGCGGATAGCTGCCCTCCGCTGTCTTGTTGTACTGCATGAACACGTCGTTCCAGACCTCGAAGTACTTGCCGCAGGAGCAGCCGGGTTTGCACTCCGGACCGCAGGCATCGATGCCCGTGTCGATGAACATCTCCGTGTCAGGCCCGCAAGGACCGGTCTGTCCGGCCGGGCCCCACCAGTTGTCCTGCCGTCCGAGAAAGTAGATGCGCTCATCCGGGATACCGAGGCTTCTCCAGATTGAGGCTGCCTCCTCGTCGGCGGGAACCTCATCGTCCCCGGCGAAAACGGTCACGGATAGAGTTTCGGGATCGAATCCCAACCACTGAGAGGAGGTGAGGAACTCGTAGCTCAAACGGATCGCCTCCTCCTTGAAGTAGTCCCCGAGGGACCAGTTGCCCAGCATCTCGAAGAAGGTCAGATGGGAGGGGTCCCCGACCTCGTCGATGTCCCCGGTTCGGATGCACTTCTGCACGTCCACCAGGCGCTTTCCGGCCGGATGGGGCTCTCCCAGGATATAGGGCACCAGGGGATGCATACCTGCGGTGGTGAACAGCACGGTGGGATCGTTTTCCGGAATCAGGGAGCTTCCCGAGATCTCTGCGTGTCCCTTGTTTTTAAAAAACTCTATATATTTCTTTTTCAATTCGCCGGTTGTCATGGCACAGATACTATGAGGGACAGGTGGGATTGTCAATAAAGGGGGGGATTACATCTCCTCGAACTGGTCGTCCTCGAGGAACTCGGTGAACACGTAGACAATGGCGCCGGTTTTACGGACCCGGATGTCTGCGTAGCCGCCGGATACGAGCTTTTCCAGGGCTTTCTTGGCCTCTTCGATAGGGATGTCCCCCTCCAGGGCGACCTCCGCAGGAGTGGCCACCCCTCGGTTCTTCTTGGCCGTCCGGAGAATGATCTTCTCCAGGGTTTCCTTCGGGCTCGGGTCCACCCGCCGTACGAGGATGTCCGGATCCGCGGTCAGCACGTTCCGGTACCCCAGCTTCAGATTTTCATCCCTTACCATGGTTGGGATGTAGAAGAGGTCGAACAGGCCGCCGATACCTGCAAGGCCACCGGTAAACAGCCAGAGCAGGCCCGTGCCGAAACGACCCAGGTAGAAACGGTGAAAACCTGCGGCTCCGAATCCGGAGAGGAACCACAGCAGATAGGCGATGGAGATTCTGTACAACCCGACCTCCTGATTTCCGGGCGACCTGAAAATCATTGATAGCACTTTTACCCGGGATCCTCAAGGGTGGAGCTCTTCTCCAAAGAGCCGATTTTACGCTACAGTGAGTGCCATGAAGGACTTTCAGGCCGTGGTTTTCGATCTGGACGGCGTATTGGCGGATTCCGAAGGATTGCACATCCTGGCTTGGGAGGAGATAGCCAGGGTGTATCATCTTGCCGAGAATCGTATGCCCCTGCACGACTGGATAGGTTACCCCGATACGGAGATCGTAAAGGATGTGGTTCGGGAACAGGGTTTGTTAATCTCCCCGGAGGACCTTCTGGAGCACAAGCGGAGAGTCTACAGGGAATTGGTCGCGGAGAAGCTCAAACCCATTCCCGGCTCGGTTGAGGCATTGGATGAGCTGGATTCGATTCCTCTAGGATTGGCTACCTCCAGCTCCCGATCCGAAGCAGAGCTGATGCTACGGATCCTGGGAATACGGGACCGTTTCCGAACCATCGTCACCAGTGATGACGTGAAACAGGCCAAGCCGGAACCGGACAGCTACCTGCTGGCGGCGGAGCGGTTGGGTGTCCCTCCCGTTCGCTGCGCCGCCATCGAGGACTCCGCCACGGGGGTGCAGTCCGCCCGAAAGGCCGGTCTGACAGTGCTCGCGGTGACCACCTCCCTTCCGGCGGAGAAGTTAGGTGCCGCCCACCAGATCTTTGCCTCCACGCGGGATGCGGTCAAGTGGATCAGGAGTTGTGGTTAATCCAGGGTCACCCGCTCACCGTACTCGGGCACGTGGGGCTGCCATCCCTTTTCCCGTTCTATCTTGGCTGACAGGACCCGGATCGCATCCGCCTCTCCGTGGGTGAGGAACAGCCTGCGGGGTGGGCGCTTCAGACCACCGAGCCAGCGCAGCAGACCGCCTTGATCAGCATGGGCGGAGAAGCCGCTGATCCTGCGGATACCGGCCTTTCTCCGCCAGCTCTTCCCCAGGATTCGTACCTCCTTGGCTCCGCTGAGGATCTCCCGACCCAGCGTGCCTTCGGCCTGATAGCCCACGAACAGGACCGTGCTCTCCTTCCGGGAGATATTGTGTACCAGGTGATGTTTGATCCGCCCTCCTGTACACATACCGGAGCCGGCAATGATGATCGAGGTGCCTCGGATATGGTTGATCGCCTTGGATTGATCCACCGAGCGGGTCATCTTCAAGCCGGCGAAGCTGAAGGGGGAATGTCCCGCCTCCAAAAGCTTGCGCATCGACTCATCGAAAAGTTCGGGGTGGTCCTTGAAGACCTCTGTCACGCTGATGGCCATCGGCGAATCGACGAACACCATCAGGTGGGGTATACGGTCGAGCCGCAGCAGGCGGTTGAGGTAGTAGAGTACCTCCTGGGTACGCTCTAAGGCGAAGCTGGGGATGAGCAGGTTGCCGCCGGCCCGGTGGGTGGTATTCACCGCAGCGGCGAGCAACTCCTCGATCTCTCCGGGATCCTCGTGGTTGCGGTCGCCGTAGGTAGATTCCATTACCAGATAGTCCGCGTCGGAGAACACCGTGGGATCCTCTATGATCGGCTTGTCCCATTGACCGATGTCTCCGGAAAACACGATGGAGCGGCTTACTGCGGATCGACCCTCGTTAGACCGGTCCGCTGCGCCAGTCCCGTTCAACTCCAGGCGGATCATGGTGGAGCCGAGGATGTGTCCCGCCTCATGAAAGCTCGCCGCTATCCCCTCGGCGACGGCTGTGGATTCCGTATAGCCAACCGTCCGAAACAGCGGCAGGGTGGCCTCGGCATCCTCTTCGCTGTACAGGGGCTGCTCCGGATAGGGTCCGATCCTGTCTTCCCGCTCGTGACGGCGGCGTTTGAACTCTGCGTCCTCTTCCTGGATGCGGGCGGAGTCCAGAAGTACGATACGGGCGATCTCCGCGGTGGCCGGGGTGCAGAAGATCGGTCCTTTGAATCCTTCCCGAACCAGCTTGGGTAGCAGACCGCAGTGGTCCAGATGCGCGTGGGTCAGAAGCACTGCGTCGATAGTTCCAGGATCCACGGCCAGGGGAGCCCAATTTCGCTCCCTGAACTTCCGCTCCTGGTACAGGCCGCAGTCCACCAGTACGCGCCGCCGCTCGTGTTCTACCAGATAGCTTGAACCGGTGACGTTCCGGGCCGCACCGAGAAAGCGAATGCTGGTTTCCACCGACATGAGATGCCCCGTCCTCGCCCGGATCACGGATACAGGCGGCTTAGGGTGCGGGGGAAGGGGATGGCTTCCCTAATGTGATGGGTGCCGCTCAGCCAGGTTACGGTCCGCTCCAAGCCGATCCCGAATCCCGAATGAGGCACAGAGCCGAAGCGTCGCAGCTGCAGATACCAGGTATAGGCCTCTTCGGGAAGCTTTTCCTCGTGAATGCGGGCCAGCAGCTTGTCGTGATCATCCTCCCTCTGGGAGCCGCCGATGATCTCGCCGTAGCCTTCGGAGGCCAGCAGATCGGCGCAGAGCACGGTTTCGGGATTGTCCGGATTCTCCTTCATGTAGAAGGCCTTGGCCTTCTTCGGGTAATTCACGACGAATACGGGCTTCTCGTAACGGTTGGATACGGCGGTTTCATCCTCCGCACCCAGGTCGCTGCCCCACTCGATGTCGTGACCCTGCTGCTGCAACCAGTGTATGGCCTCCCCGTAATCCAGACGCGGGAAGGGAGGAGTGACTTTTTTAAGCTTCCCCACATCCCGACCAAGGGTCTTGAGTTCCTCCTGGCAGCGGGAGAGGATGTCCTCCACCAGGGCGCAGATCATGTCCTCCTGCAGCTGTAGGTTGCCCGGGTTATCCAGATAAGCCACCTCCGCTTCGAGCATCCAAAACTCGGTCAAATGGCGGCGGGTCTTGGATTTCTCCGCCCGGAAGGTCGGCCCGAAGTTGAACACTTTTCCGAAGGCCATGCAGGCCGCCTCCAGGTACAGCTGGCCGGTCTGAGCCAGGTAGGCATTGCCCATGTCGAAGTAGGGCACTTCGAACAGGGTTCCCGCGCTCTCTCCGATCGCGCCTGTCAGAATCGGCGTATCGATCAGGATAAAACCGCGGCTGTTGAAGAAGTTGCGCAGAGAGGTGATGGCCTGGTGACGAATCCGCAGGAGGGCACCGGGCAGGCTGGAGCGCAGCCAGAGATGCCGGTTCTCAAGGAGGAAATCTATGCCATGCTCCTTTTTCGCTATCGGGTAGTCCTCCTCCGGATTCTGGACCACGGTGAGCCCGGATACGGTAAGCTCATAACCGCTGGGGGCGCGCTCGTCCTTACGGACCCTGCCGGTTACGAGCACCGAGGCTTCCATCTTCAAGTCTCCGATAGTCTGGAAACTGGACGGATCACACTCGCCTTCAACAGCAACACCCTGGATGCGGCCCGTTCCGTCCCGCAGCTGTAGAAAATGAATCTTCCCCTTACTGCGGAGGTTGAACAACCAGCCGGCTATCCGGATTTCCTGGTCTTGGTGATTAGCAATCTCCGCGATGGTTACTATCGGTGGGATGCTCTGTTTCATTCGACAACCTTGTCTCCGTCTTTAATGATGCTGATTTCCCCCTTCTCCTTCTGCAGCTTGATGTAGTCGAGGAAGTCCTCGAATGCCTTGTCCACCTCCGAGCGGAACACCGCGCCCATGTCTTCGCTCTCTGCGATGATCGAGGCCCAGCGTCGGGCTGAGAGATTGCTCCTGACCCGGGTCACCTGTTTCTCGTTCAAGCCTTTGCAGAGCAGGGCCAATTCATTGTCGGAGAAATCCCGAAGCACCGACTGCAGATCCCGGTCGCTTATGCGCAGCAGAATATCCATGGTGAGCAGTTTCTTCTCGATCTCCTTGGCCAGTGCCGGTTCGCTCAGCTCCAGTTGCTCCATGATCTCACGTTCGTTGACATACTTCATATTGCGAAGAATCTCCGCCAGCACCGCCTGGCCGTCAATCTCCTCGGTGACGATCTGGCCCTGGGCTCGGATCTTGTCTTTGAGAGCGCCTTCGGCCTGACGAAGCACCTCCGGATTGATCTCCTTGAGTGTGGCCATGCGTTTAACCACCTGGAGCTGTAGCTCCTCATCGAGGGAATGAAGGAGCTCCGCAGCCCGATCGGGGGACAGATGGGGAAGAATGGCTGTAAGCACCGGTGCAGATTCGTCCTTCAAAAGCAGTCGGACTTGATCGAAATCCAGATCCATCAGGAAGGAGAAGGGATGGGGAGCAGTGCGATTCTTCAACCTGCTTATCAGGGCGGTTGCCCTGTCTTCATCGAAGGCTTTGCGCAGGATTGACTCTGCCAGGCCTATCCCGCCCCGGGCGACCAGATCCTGGGTTTTGATAAGGTAGCCGAACTCCTCGAGGATCTTCGCTGCCTCGGAGGAGTCGATCTTGTCAACCTGGGCTATTTCCTTCGTAATGCCGGCTACCTCTTCCTCGTCCAGATGCTTCATTACACGGGCGGCCTCCTCCTTGCCGAGAAGCATGAGGAAGCGGGCCGCTTTGGAATAACCCTTGTCGCGGAGATTGTCTTTGATATCGTGGGGATCCATAATTGGCCTATGATAGCATCCCCGTTTACAGCGGGTCAATTCAGAAGGCAGAAGGGGAGAGGGGCAACCCCCTCAATTCTGCAGATTTGCCGCCGGCTGGTCTTCCAATTCAAGGTAGAGGCTGTCGAGCAGTTCCGGAAGGGGTAGGGGTTGGTTGTAGCGCAGCTTGTAGTTGTCGTGCCAGAACAAGCCCGTGCCGAGAGATTGATTGCCGATCAGCTGCTCAGCCCTTTCCGGATTTCCCCCTCCTTTGAGAACTTCGTGCATTTCTTTCAGAACAGGCAGCGCCTCGATCCGGGCAGCTTCCCAGAGCTCGGGGAAGCTCTCCTGGCTGCGCCATTTGCTGTTGCAGGGATGGGTCCAGGTGTTGTTGGCCAGATTGAGGAAATCGATATGCTCCGGAATATCGAAGGGATGAAACAAAGCAAGGCGGCGCCGATCCCCGTGGGTGCTGCGATCCCGCTCGTAGGCCAGTCGCCGGTAGTGCGGATTCAGAGGATCGATGAAGGTGTAGAAGCCCATAGAATCGATGTAGGCGTTTTCCACCCGCCGCCGATCTCTGGACTTGAAGTGGGTGTTCGGATAGGTCGCGTTCAGGCTTTTCACAAGAGTCTTGATGATCCCGTAGGGAAGCATGGCCCCACAATCCAGGAGGGGCAGCAAACTGAACTCGCGGATATTCAAATCCCGCTTTACCTTCAGCATCAGAACATCGAGGATGCGTTCAAGAAAGATATGACAGCGGTAGTAGCGCTCCGTCTCCTCGCGGTCGGCATCGACCCACCCAGAGAAGTAATCGATATAGGGATGGGTCTTCTTGTCCAGAAAGGCATGGGTGGTGAAACCGAGTATGTATGCCCTGAGCAGGGGCAGCTCTTCGTACCCCTTCGCCTCCAGGTGGCGAAGCTCGCCGATCATGCGGGTTACCAGCCGTCCGTACCCCTCTCTGTGGGCGTTTACCCCGAACTTCAGGCCGGTCGGCCGGGTACGCTGATTGTGGTAAAAAAAATCGGGGCCCTGAGCCCCAAAGCGAAAGATGTTCCCGTACTCTCGGAGGATTTCGTCAGCATCCTCTTTGAGGGCTTCCCGAAGGGCGTCTTCTGCAAATATCAAATGACAGATCTGTGACGGCATAGCTATGCTCAATAGTAATAACTAATTTCTTTATCGGCAATATTTTAGCTATCTACCAGCGACGTGGCTTAAAGGATGAGGATTTTGACAACTCCTCGAAGAGCTGCCGCTCCTGCGGGCTCAGGTTTTTCGGAACTTCGATGCGGATGCGGGCGTACAGGTCTCCATGAGCGCCGTTCTTTTTTGGAAATCCCTTGCCCCTGAGGCGCAGGCGTTGGCCGCTTTGGGTGCCGGGCTGCAGCTTGACCGAGGCCTTGCCGCCGATGATCGGTACTTCGATCCGCGCTCCAAGGGCGGCTTCCCAGGGAGAGATCGGCGCGTCCAGCTCCAGGTCGTGGCCGTGGAGGCGGAAGATGGGATGGGGAGCGATGCGCACCCGCAGGTAGAGATCTCCCGGTGACCCACCGCCTGAGACTTTTCCTCCCTGTCCACGGAGGCGCAGGCGCTGTCCGTCGGTAGTGCCCGCGGGGATCTTCACCTCCAGGGTTTTGCTCTCCTTTCTGGATCGGCCACCGCCCGGCATTCCACCGTAGGCTGTGCGGCCATCCGTTCCTACCGTTTCCAAGGTCACGCTCCGCTTTGTCCCGTGGAAAGCCTCCTCCAGGGTAATGGTGATGTCCGCTTCCTGATCCTGGCCCCTCAGGGTTTGAGCGCGCGTCCCTGTCTGCGGACCGGCTGCGCTGAAATCGCCCGTACCGCCGCCGAACAACGTTTCGAAGAAATCACTGAATCCGGAAAATGGGGAATCCCCGAAACCGTCGAAGATCCGGAATCCGAATCCATTCCCTCCGCTTCCCGTACGGGACCGCGATCCTGTTCCGAAGTTGAAAAAGTCCCAGCCTGGAGGCGGGGTGAAATCCTGCCCCGCCTTCCAGTTCTCACCGAGAGCATCGTAACGTTTGCGTTTATCCGGGTCCCGCAGGACTTCGTAGGCTTCTCCGATCCGCTTGAACTTATCCTCCGCATCCGAACTCTTGTTGATGTCCGGATGGTACTTGCGGGCCAGTTTCCTGTAGGCCGCCTGGATCTGTTCCTGGCTGGCGTTCCTGGGAACCCCGAGTGTTTCGTAGTAGTCCTGATACTTGACCGCCATCTCTCACGTACTAATTTACCTCTCCGAAAATTCAGCGTCAATCACGTCATCATTTGACGGTTGTCCCGACGGTCCTTCAGCAGACGCATTTCCCGTGGCCGTTCCAGACTGATGCCCATGGTCATTGCCGCCGTGAGCCTGATAGGCCCCCTGAGCCGGATGGCCGTACCCCGGATGGCCGTACCCCGCCGAAGCGATATTGTACGAAGCCTGCTGCAGCTGCTCTTTCAATTCCCGCACACGCTCCAGCGGAGCTTCCTCCTGGATGGCCCGGCGAATATCCGCTATCAGCTGCTCGCAGCGTCCCCGCTCGTGGGACGGTACCTTATCGCCCAGGTCTGCCAGAGCTTTTTCCACCTGGTAAGCCAGGCTTTCCGCCTGGTTTCGTTCCTCCACGGTCTGCTTGCGCTGTTTGTCCTCCGCAGCGTTGGACTCGGCTTCCTGAACCATTCTCTCGATGTCGCCCTTCTCCAGATTGGTTGATCCGCTGATGGTAATCTTCTGCTCCTTGCTCGTGTCCTTGTCCTTTGCCGAAACGTTGAGGATTCCGTTGGCGTCTATGTCGAAGGAAACCTCGATTTGGGGAATCCCCCGGGGCGCCGGTCTGATTCCTTCCAGCTTGAACCGTCCCAGGGTCCTGTTGTCCCTTGCCATGGATCGTTCGCCCTGAAGCACGACAATGTCCACCGCGGCCTGATTGTCATCGGCCGTGGAGAACACCTCGGTCCGGCGGGCCGGGATGGTCGTGTTGCGTTCGATGATGCGGGTCATCACCCCGCCCAAGGTCTCCACCCCCAGCGATAGGGGACTCACGTCCAGCAGGAGAACATCCTGTACGTCTCCCTGGATGATGCCTGCCTGAACCGCGGCGCCTACAGCCACGACCTCATCGGGATTCACGGACATGTTGGGTTGTTTGCCGCCGGTAAGCTCCTTTACCAGATCCTGCACCGCGGGAATGCGGGTCGATCCTCCGACCAGCACCACCTCGTCGATGTCGCTGGCACTCAGGCCGGCGTCGTTTATTGCCTGTTTGACGGGACCTCTGGTGCGCTCCACCAAATTCCGGGTGAGCTGGTCGAACTGGGCTCGGCTGACGTTGATCATCAGGTGCTTGGGCCCGTTCGCGTCGGCAGTGATGAAGGGCAGGTTGACCGTGGTTTGAGCCGTAGTGGACAGCTCGATCTTGGCCTTTTCCGCCGCTTCGTACAGCCGCTGCAGGGCCTGGCGATCCCGGCGGATGTCGACGCCCTGTTCCTTCTTGAACTCATCGGCCAACCAGTCGGCCAGGACCTTGTCGAAATCATCCCCGCCGAGGTGCGTATCCCCTGCGGTGGCACGAACCTCACAGAGACCGTCGCCTACCTCCAGAATCGATACGTCAAAAGTCCCTCCGCCGAGATCGAAGACCATGATGGTTTCGTTCTTTTTCTTCTCCAGCCCGTAAGCCAGAGCGGCCGCTGTTGGCTCATTGATAATGCGCAGCACCTCAAGGCCGGCGATCCGGCCGGCATCCCGGGTAGCCTGACGCTGGGCATCGTTGAAGTAAGCCGGTACGGTGATCACCGCCTGTTTGATCTTCTCGCCCAGATAGTTGGACGCATCGTCCACCAGTTTGCGCAGCACCTGAGCGGAAATCTCCTCAGGGGCGATTTGCTTCCCCCGGATATTTAAGCGGACCGCATCGTTTGAGCCTGATTCCACCTTGTAGGGGACAATCTCGATCTCCGAGGCGACCTCGCTGAACTTACGCCCGACGAAGCGTTTGGCTGAGAACACGGTCCCTTCCGGATTGATAACGGACTGGCGTTTGGCCAGCTGTCCTACCAGACGCTCCCCCTCTTTGTTATAGGCCACCACCGAAGGGGTGGTGCGGGCACCTTCGCTGTTGTGGATTACCACCGGCTTTCCGCCTTCCATGACGGCGATTACCGAGTTGGTGGTACCCAGATCTATTCCCACTGCTTTTGCCATGATGTGCTACCTCCTGTAAGCAGAGAATTTTCATATCTTTTATAGAGTTGCAAGTTCCATGCCAAGTGTATTAATATCATGAACCGATAATTGTATATAATGTAAAGAATTAAAATCGTATATATATGAATGTATAGTAGGCATGAGTCATATGGGTTATTTTAACACACAGGATTGGTCATTTTTGTCATAGTGTATTGTTTTGACCCATCCGAGGTTGCACCGGGTAGTGTAAATTCCTTTCTGTGATTTTGGTATCTGATTCTTTGAAAAGTGACGAGAAGGACTTGAAAGAAGTGAAAGATAATTGGCAACTTATGACACGTCTCTATTGATAACATTTCAACTGTTAGACTGCGGATTATTGATTCGTGATAAGGATGAATCTGTTACGCGATACGCCATGAGGGCAAAGTTGGTTGTTTTTTAATTTTAGTGTAGATATATTGTCGATGATACTTTACAAAATAATGTAAATATAGTAGTATTTTTAACGAATTTTAGTTATAATTCGTTATATGTAAAGGAATTAATTGCCGCTGTAGCTCAGTCGGTAGAGCAGTGGACTGAAAATCCATGTGTCATCAGTTCGATTCTGATCGGCGGCAAAAACCCTGCGTTTCGCGGGGTTTTTTTATGGGTCAGAGACGAAAAGAACAGGAATGATGTATCAACTATTCCTTCCTCCGAAACAACGAGTAGAGGGACAATGACACTACAATGATCAGCCCGTAGATGAGCTGAGTCCAGAATCCCGTCAGCCCGATAGCTACGATCCCCCCTTCCAGAGACCCGATGATGATCGATCCTATGAAGGTGCCGAATATCGTACCAACTCCTCCGAATACTGAGGTCCCGCCTACGAACACTGAGGCGAGCGTGCGCAGCAGATATCCCTCTCCCAGGGATGGCCACAGATAGGTCACCTCCAGGCTGGCCATAATGCCCGCCAGAGAAGCAAACAAGCCCATCTGCATGAACACGATCATCTTGACCCGCTCGACCCGGACACCCATCATCCGGGCGCTTTCCACGTTGTCGCCTACAAGCAGGACATGGGAGCCGAAGCGATGCCGTCTTAGAACAAACCAGAAGCCGGCGGTTAGCAGGACCATCCAGATGGCTTGGGCAGGTATCAATCCTCCCAGCCTACCTACGAAGGCTTTGAAGAGAACCGTTTCATTGACCGGAACGAGGGTAAGACCGAATCCCTGGCCACAGACGTTAACCATGCCCCGCCAGAAGAACATCGTCCCGATGGTAGCCACCAGGGAAGGGATCCTCACCTTGTTCACAAGAATGCCGTTAAGAGCTCCAGCCACCAACCCGGTGAGGAAACAGCCCAGGGTAGCGAGCAGGATGGTCAGGTTCGGATCCATTCCACGTTCGATGAACACGTTGACCAGCTTGGAGAAGACCCAGGCGGAGTAGCCCATGATCGACGGGAAGGAGAGGTCCATCTCACCAGTGATGATAACAAAGGTGATGGCTAGGGCCATGATTCCCGAAAAGGGGATGGTAGACATAAATGAGTAGTACATATCGAAGCGGGTGAATGTCTGCGGGCTTCCGAACAGAAAAAGCAGGAATATCCCGATCAGCACTCCCGTGATGCTGAGCTCCAGCCGCAGCTCCCGCGCCTTTGACGTCTGTAGCATCTGCCTGTCTCCCTTCTGATTATTAGCTCATGGTCAGTGAAGAAAACGCTTCTCCCTGTTCCGGGCAAAGAGACGAGCCCGCGACGTTCCCAGAGCCGCCACGGGCTCTTTTTAATCTTTACTCGTTCAACCGTCCTGTGTGGGCCAGATGTACCATCTTGTCGACCAGTTCTTCCTGGGATATGTCTTTCTTTTCGAAGATTCCAGCTACGGAACCTCTGTCCAGGATGTAAAAACGGTCCGCCACAGGATACACGTAGTAGATGTTATGGCTGATAAAGATGGCTGATTTTCCTCTTGATTTTATGTTGGCCACGAAATCCAGAACCTTGTTTGTTTCCGAAATCGACAGTCCCATGGTCGGCTCATCCAGTATGATCAGATCAGCCTGGAAGTACAAAGCCCTGCCGATGGCGATGCCCTGCTTCTCCCCGCCGGAGAGGTATTTGACGACGGCGTCGTTGGAGATCGCCGAAGAGGTGAATCCCATTTGTTCGCGCAGGATCTTTTCCGTTTCAGTCCGTTGTTCCTTGACTTTGAGGAAACCAAACCGAGTGGTGAGCTCCCTGCCCATGAAGATGTTGGTCCAGAGGTTCTGCTGCTCGCTGAGTGCTCGTTCCTGATAGACCGTTTCCATGCCCAGTTCTCTCGACCTTTTCACCGAGTGGATGGTTATCTTCTCTCCTTTGTAGTAGATCTCACCGCCATCCGGCTGGTGCACTCCGACCAGGATCTTGATCAGGGTCGATTTTCCCGCCCCGTTGTCACCGACCAGACCGACGATTTCGTTGTAACCCACATTGAAGTTGATTCCTTTCAGGACCTCCACCTTGCCGAAGGACTTGCGGATGTCAACCATGGAGACGAGCATTTGATTGGAATTATTATCAGCCATCGCGAACCTTTGTCGGTCTAACGAATTTGCTGCTGCGCCAGGGGTGCCACGAAATCGATGTTGCTCTTGTCGATCAAAGCGGCGCCGGTGTCGATGTGCAAACCTGCGAATCCGTATTTCTTGGCCAGGCAGACCTGTAGGATAGGCAGATAACCCTGCAGCCAGGGTTGCTGATCCAACACCACCCCCGTGTAGCCTTTCTTGATTGCGTCCGCTGTGGCGGAGCTAAGATCGAAGCCGGCGATGTAGATATCACCAGGGCCCTTGCGCGCGGAGCGCATATAGGTTTCGGCGGTGGAGGTGAGTGCTCCGTGGTCCGTTATGATCAGCTTCACATCCGGGTTCTTGGACACATAGCCCGTGAACACAGGAGTCCCCAGAGCAGCCTCGGCGTTGATTGCATCGGAGATCTCGATGTAATCGACCTTCATCCCGGCTTCCTTCAAAGCATCCACGCAGCCTTTGGAGCGCAGCCCCCGTGTTTCCTGGGCGATCAATCCCCAAACCATGGCCCGGTCCCCCGGTTTTAGCCCAGCTCGCCTGATCGCTCCCTTAGCCAGCATTACTCCTGATGCGTACAACTCCTGCCCTACATACCCGAAACCCCGGTCTTTGTACTTGTCTTCGATCGAAGGAAGCGAAGTGTTCTGGCTGGTAACGATGATGCCTTTAGCGAAGGCTTCATCCACCAGGGGGGCGAAAGCCACAGTGCCTGGATGTCCCATGATGCAGATGGCATCCGGCCGTCTAGCCACCGCTTCCTTGAACTGGGCGATCATCTTGTCCACGTTCCAGTCTGACCATACATAATCCACCTTGCAGCCCAGATCTTCCTCCGCAGCCTTGGCACCCTTGTACACTACCGTGGCAAAGGGGCCGCCCGGAGGACCGCCGGGGAAGAAGGTGATGCGAATCCCTTCGAAGTGTTTTTTCTGAGCGAACCCCGGGAATGCCAGACAAACCAGCAGCAGAGCTACAAGCCCTACCAACAGCAGTCTTCTTTTCATTTTTTCCTCCTTGGTTTTTCTGCTTCTATTGGCATAATTTCGAGGCCGCGTGAGAGCTTGTAAAATCGTTCCCGAAATCACCTCCTTTCCTTTTTCGATTTGCTCTCACCGGATCGAACGCGAAATGCGGCAAATAGGGTAAACAGAAACAGTTGCTTGTTTGATTCACGACAAGTATACAATTTATTTGCTCTCTCTCATATTATATGACACGAGGGGACCGGGTTGTCAATGAAACGCTGTAAACACCTGAGGAAAGCTCGTCCCAGCTAGCGGACAGTACAAGCTGATCTGACCGAGAGGTGATTCCGAAGTGTCACCACTGGAGCTGTTCCTGGGCGGTTTCGATGAAAGCCAGCATGTTTTCCAACGGCACGTCCCCCTCTACATCGTGGGCGGGTGAGAGGATGAAGTCACCCGAACGGCCGCGTTCGATGAGCTCTACAGTTTCAGCCCGCACATCAGCGACACTTCCGTAGGGGAGGGTCTTCTGAGTAGATAGTCCTCCGTAGAAGCTCAAGCTCCCCCTGTATCGGTCCATTAAAGCGTGGATGTTCATTACCTCAGGTTGAAACGGATTGAAGCAGTTCAGACCGATGGCAACAAGATCGTCGAATAGCTCGTCCACATCTCCGCAGGAGTGTATTATTACATATCTGTCTTGCCTTTTTACGGCTCCGTACATTCGTTTGAGCACCGGAAATATGAACTCCCGCCAGAGTTTCGGACCCATCTGGAGGCCTCGTTGCTGTCCCCAGTCGTCTCCAAAGTACACGGCATCGATATCGTAGTGCATCGCTTTTCCGAGCTGGGCGATGTTGTAGTCGGCAATAGTGTTAAGCAGTTCCTTAACAAAACCCGGGTAGTCGTAAAAATCCGTCATCATGTTGGCGAATCCCCGCAGTGTCCAGGCCCGCTCCCAGAGGGAGAAGCCTATCTGAAACACCCGGAAGCGATCTCCGTGGCGGGCAATCTTTGCCGGGATGTCTTCGAAAAAACGCGGATCTATCGGATCTGGAAACTCGTAACCTTTCAGGGTGGGACGTTCGAGCACGCAACCCCGGACATCACCGATGTCTTTGTCGATACTGCGATCCCAAACCACGCCAAACACATCACGAACCAGGTCGGGACCGACGTCATCGAAGAACCCGATCTCCCCACCTAATTTCAGCAGGTGATTACCCAGTATCTCCTCAAGGTCAGTATCGGCGCCAAAGTGGTCATGGAGCTTGTCTTTGGCCTCTTTTGTGAAACCGAAGGACCAGGGCACATAGAGGGGCTTTTTATGGTCCAGCACATCCCGAATGACCTCGCGTTTGTTCAATAGCGGGTGTCCCTGATGGTATTTACCATTGACCAGAAGTTCTCCAAAGGCGTGTCGAGCTGCACGTGGTGGGTGGGGCCGATAATCAACCCGCCACCCTGGCCAATAGTGTTCAGTCGATGAAGAACCTCCGTCCGCACATCGTCCTCTGTAGCGAACGGGAGGGTGTGCTGTTCATCGATAGTGCCCCAGAAGCAGAGGCGGTCGCCGAATTGCTCTTTGATATCTGCAGGGTCCATACACGCGGGTTGGACGGGATTCAGTACATCCAGGCCGATCTCGATCAGATCGGGGATGATTGGGCGGATGTTGCCGTCAGAATGGTAGGCTACCTTCAGCTTCGGATTGATACCTTTGAGCTCCGAGATCAGACGGCTCATCCTGGGTTTAAAGTACTCCCGCCACATTCCGGGTGAGATAACCATGGCTTCCTGCCCCCCCATGTCGTCTCCGATCCAGATCATGTCCACACCAAGCTCTGCGAGCCTCCTGGCCGCCGTCCGATGATATCCATCGGGGATATCCAGGATTCGGCTGGCCAGCTGCGGGTCATCTATTAGATCCATGAGCAATCGATCCAAGCCGCGAAGCGCCCAAGCGGTTTCGAAAATCGTTGTGACAGTCACACCGACGATCCAGTACTCGTCTCTGTATTTTCGGATCACCCTCTCAGCATCGTTGTACAGCTCCGGCCGGTTGGGATCAGGAGGCTGGTAGCGGTTGACCGCCCGGTCTTCGGCCAAGGGATGGCGGCAGATTTCCGTATAGCGGCCTGTCCCGTATTTGGTCTCGTACCACTGCGATCGCCAGCCGATCCCCCACTCGTCTGTGTATTCATTGAAATCCTGGTAGTAGGAATTAGCCCAGCCCACCGAGGTAAGCAGCATATCCACTCCCAGTACCTGCTCCAACTCATAGACGTTGCCTCCGCCGTGGGGATTGTGGCTCTTCAAGCCTTTGATATCCATATCAACTTCCAGCCGGCGTGCGAACTCCGGGGTGAAGCTGATCTGCATGGGACAGCGGTCCGCCTCTTCGTGATTGAGCGCGGCCATGACCCGTTCCCGGTGGTTCATTTGCTTTCAGTCCGTTCTATGTCCATGCACCAGTGTACTCTGAGTTTGGTACATTTTTCTACATTTCTCAGAACAGAGGGCAAGTCCTGTCCAAAGGACCAAACCTGTCTCAGGTCTATGTGTTTCATCTGTCCCGATTTTCCGGTTACAATCTCTGGTAACGGAGAACACCACCTGGACACCAGAGAGAATATCCTGCGGGCCGTACGTTTCGAGCGGCCGGAGAGCATTCCCATGATCTTCCATATAAATCCCGCCTGCTGGCATCACTATCCCCACAAGTCGCTGCAGGATCTCATGGTAGCCCACCCCAAACTGTTTCCCGATTTCAAGCGCTGCGACGAACCGATCGAACCGGACTATCTTCCCTACGCGCGCGCGGGAGTGGCCTTCACGGATCCGTGGGGATGTGTGTGGCAGACGACCGAGGATGGCATCGTCGGAACGGTCACGGGGCATCCCTTGGAGTCATGGCGGGATTTCAATAATTTCACGCCCCCCGATCCCGATCGATACGATCATTGGGGTCCCATCGACTGGAGCAAGAAGGCCCAGGAGGCCAGTCAGCTCGGATTCAAGCGGCAGATCGCAGCGGGAGAGATCGGGCACGGACATACCTTTCTGAAGCTGACGGATCTGCGGGGCTATCAGAACCTTCTCTACGATATGGCAGACGAGGAACCCCGGCTGGGGCGGTTGATAGCGATGCTGGAGGAGTTCAACCTCCATTTGGTTCGTAATTACATCCGGAAGGCCGGGGTCGAATGGATGGGCTACGGCGAGGATCTGGGCATGCAGATCGGTCCCCTGCTGTCCCCTG
This sequence comes from Spirochaetaceae bacterium, assembly GCA_020353535.1. GTDB lineage: Bacteria > Spirochaetota > Spirochaetia > SZUA-6 > DRHE01 > JAFGQJ01. The sequence continues at coordinate 4,468,882 of CP070696.1, forward strand.
ACCAGTTCAGAAAATACATCAAACCCTCCTACAAGAGGATCGTTGCTCCGGCGCGCAAAGCAGGTTGCCTCATCCATATGCACTCCGACGGCGATATCCGGTTGCTTGTCGATGATCTGATCGATGTGGGATTCGACGTGTTGAACCTCCAGGATCTGGTCAACGGCATCGACTGGATCAAGGAAAATCTCACCGGTAAGGTCTGCGTGGATCTGGATATCGATCGACAGAGCATTACCTACGGAGGCACTCCCGAACAAATCGGTTCCCTGATCCGGGAAGAGGTGCAAAAGTTGGGATCGAAGCAGGGGGGATTGATGATGATCTACGGCTTGTACCCCGGCGTTCCGCTGGTCAATGCTGAAGCGCTGATGGATGCCATGGAACGGTATATGGGCTACTACGCCTGATTACTCCTTCACCGCCCCACCGGCCAGACCCGCAACCAGACGTCTCTCGATGACGTAGAACAGCACCAACACGGGGATGATGGCCAGGAAAGCCGCGGTGGTGAGCAGCTCCCACTGCGTGGTCCAGCGGCCCACGAAGTTGTACAGCGCGAGAACCAGAGGCATTTTCGGCCTGGACTGGATGAAAGTCAGGCCGAAGAGGAACTCGTTCCAGGCATAGATGAAGGTGTAGATCATGGCCGTTACCAGTCCCGGCACGGCTATGGGGATCATGATCCTGGTGATGGTCTGCACCCGGCTGCAACCATCGATCAGAGCAGCCTCCTCGATCTCTACCGGAATCGATTTGAAGTAACCGTTCATCATCCAGATGGTGAAGGCGATCGTAAAGACCGTGTTGGCAATGATCAGGGAGAAGTAGGTGTCCAGCAGGTTCAAACCCACCATGATCTTGAACAGGGAGATGATCACGATCACCGGCGAGAACATCTGGATGACCAGGAAAAGATAGAGGATGAACTTCCTGCCTATGAAACGCAGGCGGGCCACGGCATAGGCTGCCGGTACCGTGAGCAGGGTGTTGAAGATCGTGGCACCCACGGCGATGATGATGCTGCTCTTGAAGAAGATGAACAGCTCGAACTCGCTCCAGACGGTAATGAAGTTGGAGAGATGTAGCTGTTGCGGAATCCAGGTGGGTGGCAAGGTATACACCTCCTGACTCGATTTGAGCATGGTGGAAACCATGACGAAGAAGGGAAAGAGGAGGAAGAGCAGCAGAACGACGGTAATGATAATAGTAGGGGGTTGACCGCGTTTCCTCCACTTCATCCCGCACGCTCCTGTTTGAAGTAGACCCGGGAGTAGGCGATGCTCACCCCGGTGAGGATCAGAAATGTGAGGAAGGCCATGACTGCCGCCCGGTCGAATTTGAGCCACTTGAAGGCGTTCTGGTAGATCCGGGTTATGAGGATATCCGTGGCCCCGGCCGGTCCGCCCATGGTCAGAATGTAGATGGTGTTGAAGTCGTTGAAGGTCCACAGAGAGGACAGCAGGGTGGCGATCAGCACGATGTGGCGGATTCCCGGCAGGGTGATGAAGAAAAACTTCTGCCACCAGTTTACTCCGTCGAGATAGGCGGATTCGTACAGATCTTCGGAAATGGCCTGCATACCGGCCAGAAAGACCAGGGCCATGAAGGGAATGCCGATCCAGATGTCCACCCAGATGCAGGCCATGAAGGCGGGAATGGGATAGCCCAGCCAGGTAGGCGGTGTGGCCCAAAGACCGGTGATCTTGAGTGTGTGGTTGAGCAGGCCGTACTGGGGGTGGTAGACCCAGCTCCAGAGCATGGAGCTGATCGGTACCGCCGAAGCCCAGGGAATGATAAAGAGCATGCGGGCGATCTTACGGCCGGTGTACTTAACGTTCAGGATCACGGCGATGATCATGCCAAAGATGGTTTTGGTGATTACAGCCAGCACGGTCCAGAGCAGGGAGCGGCCGGTGATCACCCAGAACACCGGATCGGCCATCTCGCTGATGAAGTTACGCACTCCCGTGAAAGCCACCAGCTGGCTCAATTTATTGGTCTTGTAAAAGGCCATGAGCAGCACGTAGAGGATCGGGTAGAACATGAAAACCAGCAGAACGACTAGGGCCGGCAGGATCAAAACATAGGCCAGCCGGGCTTCGGGATTCAACAAACGCCGTTTCAGGGACAGTGAAGCGTCAGACACTTGCTCCTCCTATTGAGAAGTGTTCATACAGTACCAAAAAAACTGGGAAGCCCAAGGGTGTCCTCAGGCTTCCCAGAAGAGGATTCTGTTTTGGTTACTTGCCTCTCAGCTTGTCGATCGCAGCGGCCGCGTCATCCAGAGCCTTTTGGGGCGTCTTCCTGCCCAGATGCACCTCGATCTGGGCATCGTAGATGATATCGGAGCACTCTGCCCACTCTTCGATCAACGGCCAGCCCTGGGCGTTTAGAGCCGCTTCGCCCAGAGCCTGGTAGAGAGGAGTCTGGAACTGGGGCAGCTTGCCCGCGGAGATGGTAACCGGCGGGAAACCAATCAACTCGTCAAATTTCGCCTTCCACTCATCCTGATAGAAGAAATCGAGGAAGGTGCCGGCCGCTTCCAGGTTGGTACCAGAAAACATGGCTATCGAGTCTGTGATTATCAGGGATCTCTGCTTCTGTCCGGCAAACGGTGGGATCTGGCCGTATTTGGGCTGGAAAGGAGCCCCCGCCTGTTTCGCTGCAGATTCGACCCAGGCGCCGATGAAGGTGTAGGCTATCGTTCCAGTGTAGAACAGCGGATGGGACTCCATACGGTGCAGGCCCAGGTATCCCTCCTGTACGACTTTATCCTTCTCGGCAAGCTGGTTCATGAAGGTGAGCGCTTTCACCCCTTCGGGAGAGTTGACGATGCACTTGCCGTAGCTTCCATCCGGTTCCATCCGGAAGAAGTTGCCGCCGGCGGCGAAGAGGTAATAGGCGAAGTCGGTCAGCTCGGTGTGCTTCTTACCCGGCATGATCAGGCCGTACACCTTGGGCGGGTTATGCACCTTGATGGCCGCTTCCCTCAGCTCCTCCATGGTCTTGGGCACGACGGTGGTCAGGTTCGGATTGTAGGCCAGGATCCGGGCACCTGCAGCCACAGGCAGTCCCATCAGCTCACCCCCCAGCTTGGCCTCCATGGCTCCCGGGGCGATGTTGTCCACGGTGGATGAGCTAAGATACTGGGTAACCTCATCGACCACGCCCATGTCCATCAGCTCGAGGAGCCAGCGGGTGCCGATTACCGAGATCTCCGGCGGCTTGCCGCCGGCGATCGAGGTGGTCAGCTTGTCGTACATCAGATCCCATTTCGTATGGACGATGTCTACATCGATTTCGGGATGCGCGGCATTGAAGGAATCCTGAAGGCTGGCCCGGTACTCCTCGGTTAGGCCGTCGTAGAAAGCCCAGAAGAAGGTAACCGATTCTTTCTCCGCCGCTTTTTGTCCTCCGGCAAAGGCGAAACCTGCGGCCAGTAGCGACACGATCAGGACACTCAAGACGAGTTTTAAAAGTTTCATAACGAAACCCCCCTTTGTAGTTTTGATTTCAATCCCCATGGGATTGTTCTACATTTATAATTGTGAAACACCCCAATTCTATTGTCAAGAATATAGTTATGCATCTGGAGGATTAAAATGTAGATGACGGTCGAGCCATTTAAAAGCTTGGGCCTGCATGGCCGTGTTGAACTGGTGCGGGCCGGGATGGATCGACGCGGAGAAGGTCTGCGGTGATCCCGCTTTTGCGTAGACCTGCTTGAGTGACTCAAGAGCCCGTTCAACCTCCCCTGTTGTGAACAGCGGATCTTCCGCGGTAGCCAGAACCATGGCCGGCAGGGGCGCGTGCATTCCAAGCACATCGGGAAAATCCATATAGCGGCTGAGCAGGGGAATGTAGAGCATCCAGGTGTGGGTGTAGCAGTTGTTCAGGATCATATCGTTCCAGGTGGTCATGAAACCCACCGTGAACGAACAGCGGATACGGTCGTCCAATCCGGCCAGATAATCCGTTCTCAGACCCCCCAGAGATAGACCGCCGCAGCCGACGCGTTGATCATCGATGTCGGGTCGATTGCATAGTACATCGAGAGCGGCTCGATCCTCGGCTACGAACAGCCCGGGCCAGGTGTAGCCGGCTGAGAATAGAGATTTGGCGATGATATCTTCGTGCCGGGCTCCGAAAGTATTATAGGCGTCTATCTGCCCGCTGTCTTCCCTCGCCTCCACCTCGTAGTCGGTTACTACGTATTCGTTTTTCAGGTCTTCAGGAGTCAGCTCCTGTACATCGTCAGGGGCGGACATCATCCGCTTCACCACGTGTCCGGGAAGCTCCGCCGCCTTTATTTTTCGGCTTTCGAAGGGAAATACATCGTGCACTAGAACTCCGTATCCTCTACGGGCCAGTTCGTTGGCCCAGGGAACGCCGCCGTAGTACAGATTCTGATGCTCCTTGATGAAGGGGTGGAGATCCGCCGAGGTGCGCAGGATCTTGCGCTTGCCGAAATACTTCACTGCAGCGTGATCGTGAAGAGCCAGAATTCCCGGCAGCGGTCCGCTGCTTCCACCGGGCTTGAGAAAGACCGCCTCGGTCTCCGGACCGTAGGGAAGCTGCCAGGCGAGCTCTTCTATTTCCAGATCTTCAAAGCTGTAGCGCCGGCGAACGCGAACAGTTTGCAGTACCTCCGGCCCGATCCGCGGCCCGCCCAGCAGCTCGATGACCTTTGCCCTGCCGGCCTCCCGCCATCGATCGATGTCCTTCCAAGCAGGGTTGAGATACGACAGGGTCCGCTCCCACCTCGCAGCGCTGTCCGCGGCCCACGGGCCGTAGGACCCGATCAAATTGGGTTTCCCTTTGTCTTTCAACATTGCCCTGGTTCCTCCTTTTATTCATCGCTCCTTCGAGATTATTTCCACCTGGTCGTGCCTCGATATCAGCACACTGTATTGCTCCAGCATGGAGGCCAGACCGGCTCGATTCTGCTGCCCCAGAACGCCTCCCGGATGCTGGACCGTGGCCGCGGCATTGGCCGTGCCTAGAATTGCAGAATGAAGAAGCGGAAGACCCTTGAGGTAAAAATATAGAAAAGCAGCCTGAAAAGAATCTCCGGCTCCAACGGTGTCCTGTACGGGTTTGGGCAGAGTAAAAGCCGGACAGCGATACACCCGCTTTCCCTTCCGAAGCACGACCCCGGCGGAGCCTCGTTTGATTACAACGATCTTCGAGCTCGGACTCGCCTTCATTACCGTCTCCAGCGGATCCTGTTCTCCGGTGAGCGAACGAGCCTCTGTTTCATTGAGAAAAACCACATCCGTCCGGGGATAGATGCGTTTTCGCAGCAGTTCCAGGTTCTGCGGATCCTCCCACCCGTCTCCGGCGTTGGCATCGTAGGCCGTGAGTTTGCCCAGATTCCGAGTGTGGGAAAAAACCTCTTCGATCTCGGTTCGAATCCTGAGCAGCTGAAAGTAGTTGCAGGAATAGACCAGGTCCGATCCGGTCACGAAGCTCTTGTAATCCAAGTCGCGGACGGACATTTCCCCGAGAGGTCCGAGATAGGTTGCCACCTGACGCGGAGAAGACTCGGCTGCGTCGGCAAATATCAGAGTAAAGTAGCTTCTGGTATTCTCGAGCATACGGATTCCCTTCGGATCGACCCCTCGCCCGGAAATCTCCGCATACAGCTGCTTGCCGTCAGGATCGTCCCCCAGCTCGGTGAGGAAGCACACCTTGGCACCCAGTCGAGCCAACCCGCAGGCGAAGTATCCCGCCGCTCCGGCGATCGTTCGCGTAAAGTTGCGGATGATTACCTCTTTTCCCCCCTCCAGGGGCGGGGAGGTGTAGATATAGTCGTAGCCCAGGTCTCCGATTACCGTTACCGTCGGTTCCGGTGATCGATCTTCCCTAAGCGAGCGAATCAGCTCCGCGGTGATATCCACGGCTTCACCGTTCCGCCAGTATGTGGGTGCGACCGCTGCGGCGATAGACCTGGGGGTCATAGACTCTGACACCCTCCACCACCCGATGGATAATTCCGGACTCGCTGGGACTGTCCGGCTTCAATCCCAGTTGCAGCGATGTAAACAGGCCCAACAGCTGACCGACCATGATATACAACGGCGGAACCAGGGCATCCGGCACCGGGTCGGCTGCGGGCCCGTACTCGATCGTGAAATCCGACAGTTCTTTGATTTCATCCGGAACGGTATGGGCCACGGTCAATACCGCTTTTCCGATTCCCTTGTCCCGGATTTCCTTCAACAGGTCCAGTTCATAGCGCCGGGTGTACCCATCTGCGGCCAGGTATGCGACCACCAGGGTGTCAGGGTCAATCACAGCCTCGGGACCGTGGCGCAGGCCCGGAAAGGTGTCCCAGGTACACATCACCCTGCCCGCCGTCAGTTCCTGGAGCTTGAGGTGGGATTCGATCGCCGTGCCGTAGTTACCGCCGTCGCCCAGAAAAACGGCCCGCTTGAAACCTGTCTTGGCTATCTTCTCGGCCACCTCCGGAGCCCGATCACGTATGACCGTTCCTGCCTCCACCATATTCTCGAATCCGGTCTCGTACTGCTCAAAGCTAAACAGGTGGCTCAGCATCTGTCCGGCCAGGAGCATGTTCGAAAACGACGCTGTCATGGCCAGACCGCGATCGTTCGTCCTTTCATCCAGGAGCAGGGCAACACCGTTCGAGCGGCCACTGATCTCTTTGAACAGGTCTCCCTCTGCATTGCAGGTGATGGCCAGATGGTAGAGGTTCGGGCACAGCATGTCGGCGATCTTCACCGCTCCCAAACTCTCCGGGCTGTTGCCTGAACGGGCGAAGGAAAGCAGCAATGTCGCATAACCTTCGACAAAACAATCCTGCGGTGTGGTGACGATTTTGCCCGTAGAAATCACGTTGACCGGTACAGCGAGCTTGTTGCGTATCAAACCCTCGAGGCAGCAGCCGACGAACTCCGATGTACCGGCGCCGGTGCAAAGAACAGACTTCCGGGACTCGCCTCTGAACTTCTCAAGAAAATCTTCCAGCTCCTGCCGCCGTCGCTGAAATCGCCGGAGAGTATCACGCCAAAGCTCGACCTGGTCGAATATCTCCTCCGCCGTGTAGAGGATTCCCCTTGCTTCCTTTTGTTCAGCGCTCAATCCGATCAGCCTTGTCAGAGCGGTTTCCATTGTCTCTCTCCTTTTTCGTTCCGGTGTTTTAGTTCAAAGGTCGATCAGGATTCGCGGCGCCAGCGCATGTCCCGGGCATAGCGAGCGGATGTATCGAGCAGACCGTGATAAAGCTCCCTGATCGCATCGTCACTCCAGCTGTCTGTCAGCCAGACGATCGGTATACCAACCACATCCGGAGTCAGACTGTCGGCTATCTCCTCGTACCCCTCGAGGATCTCCTCCAGGCTTTCGCCGTTGTCGAACATGAACTCCACGATGCCCCGGCCTTCGAAAGCCTGTTTGATCCGGGGCAGCTCGGCTCGGGTGTAGCGGTAGGAGCAGTTCAAACCGTTCAGAGGCGGTTCATGGTCCAGGTACAGCTGGAGTGAGGGGTGGGGGCCGCAGTTGTGTATTCTTCCTCCGGGCCAGTGCTTTAGAATTTTGCTGTTGTAGGGGCGGCTGAAGGCTTGAAAGACCTGGGGAGAGTAGGAGGCGCATACATCATCTGACACAAATCCTTTCCGCCCCTCCGGAGCCCAGGCCGGCCCGAAGTCTATGCAGGTCAGGCGGTCGATACCCCCCACCGCTGTCACAATGTCCTCATAACAGCGGATTTGAACCTGCGCCGCCAGATCTAGGAGGTGGTGGTAAGCCTCCGGGCTGTCGTAGAAGGCTGTGTAGAGCAGATTGGTGTCCAACAGGTCTTTGGCCGTGTTGATGGGACCGCCCAGGTCGATCCCGGTCAACGAAATCGCCTCCGGGAGGTGTTCGGCGAAAAACTTGAGCCAGCGAAGATTGAAGGACATCAGGCCGCTGCTGCGATTCGGGATTTTCAGGTCGTAGACCTGCTCCATGTCTCGAATCGGATGTTCCGCCACACCCGGTGGTTGATTTGGGTCATCGCTCCAGTGGACCTGCAGGCCGAACATCGTGGCTATGGTGATGTACCCGGGCCATACCCGGGCTGCCGGGATGTAGTCGTCGGGAAGCAGTCGAAGCAGGCGGTCGATGGAACCCAGGTTCACCTCAAACTGCGCTTCCCCGCTCAGACATTGCTCCTTGAGGGTGTAAGTGCTGAAATCGTCGAGAAAGAAGTTCAACGGGATATGATCCACGGAGCGGTATTGCCATGCCCGGCGCACCCGCTCCTTGCGCTGTTCGATCTCCGCGGGCTGGATATCCCTGATGCCTTCCATGTGCTTGCCTCCTCGGTGCCGCCGGGCTACAGTTCCGCCAGCAGATCCGTATGATCGATCAGGTAGTGCACCCCCCCAATCAGGCTGGCTTCGTTTTTCAGATCCGAGACCTCCAGACGCGGCATGACCAGAACCCGATCCCGAACTTCCCGGGACACCAGTTCGACGAGCATCTCCCCGGCCCTTGAGAATCCGCCCCCCAGGATGACCAGCTCGGGGGCCAACAGATTGATGATATTGCACAGAGCCAGATTGAAATAGGAAAAAGCGTCGTTGAGTATCCGCTCCGCCTCCGGATCGCCCAGTCGGTAGGCCTCGAACACGGTTTTTCCGCTCGTGCATTCCGCTGTACCTGCAGCCAGTTCGGCGATCCTGCCCCCGCCTCCCTTCTGGACAAACTCCGCCGCCCTGTCCTGTATGGCTTTACCGGAAATCCTCTGTTCCAGGCAACCGAGCTGATACGGCCTTACCGAGGAGCTCCTGAACTCATCCAGGGAGGAGTAGAAGTAGCCGATCTCGCCGGCGGAAGCTTCACTGCCGAAATGGATCTTACCGTCGATCATGATGGCACAGCCCAGACCGTAGGCGAAGTCGATGTATACGACATTTTCGAATCCTCTGGCCTTGCCCGCGATTTTTTCCCCCAGAAGCGAAAGCTTGGTGGAGTGGTTCATGATCACATCCCGTTTGAATTCGCTCCGGAAAAACTCGCTCAGGTCCTGTACCGGAGCTCCCTGGTAGTTGGGGGTCCATTTAAGTGCTTTTCCTTTCTCCACGTAGATTCCCGGGGCAATACAGATGATTCTCAGCAGGTCCTGTTCAGCAATACCGATCTCTGCCATCAGGTCCAGGATGTTTTCCTTCAGCAGGGCGAGTCTTTCGGTTATACCTTTGGTGGCTTGAAAGACCCCTTCCCGCTCCCCGACGAAGCTGCCCTTAAGATCAGATACCGCCACCCGAAATCCCGTGCGTCCCATCTCGAAGGCCAGGAAATAACGAAGATCGCTGTTGAACCTCAGCAGAATCGGTTTACGTCCGCCGCTGGATTGTCCCTCTCCTATTTCACTGACGATCCCCCGAGCAAGGAGATCGTCGATCAAACTGGATATCGCAGGTTTGGAGATATGGGTGTGCCGGACAATATCGGCCCTGGACAGAGGTTCGTGCTGGATGATGGTGGCCAGCACCAGCCGAAGGTTGTTCTCTTTTACGTGCACCTGGGACTGTTTGGTAAGCATCAGCGTGCTCTTGAAGCGGCGGAACACCCTTTCCGCGTTTTTTCTTGACAAATCCGTACAGGTACTGGATAATACCTACATAGTAAGTCCAGTTAACTAAGTTGTCAACCTGGTGGCTCAAGCTCCGGCGGCTCGAGCACCGGAAAGGACAGCGCTACGGAAGAAATTGTCTATGAACTCCCGAGAGCGGATGCTGACAGTCCTTAACGGCGGCCTTCCCGATCACACTCCCTGCTCCTTCATGCTTTTCTATATCCTCTACGAACAGTGCAAGACCGATGCCGAGTTCGTGGAGCGGCAAATTGAGCTGGGCCTCGATGCCTTTGTTCATGTGGGACAGCTGAACCACAGCCTCCATTTGTACGGAGGGCTCGATCCTCGGGTCCATGTCGAGGAATGGGTGGAGCAGGAGAACGGTGTAAAGACTTTCTGCAGGCGGTTGGAGACCCCTGCGGGTCCTTTGACCGGCAGAATACGGCAGCGGGAGGGTTGGCCGACGGAGGATGATTTTCCCCTTCTCAAGGATTGGCTGGTCGGTCGTGCCGAGGAGGTTCTTGTCAAACCCGAAAAAGACCTGGACAAGCTTCCCTATCTGTTCGCACCGATCAAGGACGAGCACATCCGGGTATTGAGAGAAGAGGCGGCCGAGGCGGACAGGCTGGCCAGGCGGCACGGACTGCTCCAGGTAGGCGGTTGGAAGGGTGCGGTTCGCCCGGGCGTCCAAGTGGATCCGGGGGTCATGGGCTGCGACGCCATGGCCTGGCTCTCCGGATTCGAAAACGTTATGATCCTCAGCCTGACGAAGCCCGAAGTGATAGATGAGTACGTGCGCACTATTCACGAGTGGAACCTCAAGCAGATCGAGGTCTACCTGGAGGTAACCCGGGCGGATCTGATCGTGCGCCGCGGTTGGTATGAGACCACCGAGTTCTGGACCCCGGAGGTGTACCGGCGGATCGTCGCCCCCACGCTGCAAAAGGAAGCCGAGCTGGTTCATCAGGCGGGCCGAAAATACGGCTACATCATCACCAGTGCCTTCCTCCCCCTGCTGGATGACATCCTGGGCTCCGGGATCGATGTGTTGATCGGCCTGGATCCCAAGGAGGGCAAAGGTACCGATCTGAGGCTGGTGAAAGACAAGTTCCGCGAAGCCGGTAAAGCCCTGTGGGGCGGGGTCAGCGGGCCGTTGAGTGTGGAGATGGCAACCGGCACGGAGACCGAGCAGGCGGTACGTGAAGCCCTGGACATTTTGGGCAGGGGAGGGGGATTCATCCTCTCCCCCGTGGACAATGTACGGGAGCATACGGAAATCGCCTGGAAAAACACCCGCAGATTTATCGAGGTTTGGAAGGCCAACAGGGGTGATTAGTCCATCGGTCCTCAGACCGGTGGCGGGGATAAAAGAGCGTTGCTCTTTGTAAAATTTTTTTAATAAGGAGGAGGTTATGAAACGAACCTTCGCTCTTCTCCTGGTACTGCTGCTGAGTTCGGCAGTTCTCGTATTCGCCGGAGGCGGTAAGGACAAAGCTGCGGAAGCGGAAACCATCACCGTGCTGATGGGTATCGATGCGGCGGGCAAACAGATGGGCGATAGAGCTCAGGAGTTCACCGCCAAGACGGGGATCAAGGTGGACCTGATCGAGGTGGAATGGGACACCATGGTCAACAAACAGGCAGTAGCCCTGACCGCAGGGGAACCGACCTACGATATCGTGGACTGTGGCTCGTTCATGCTTCCCGAGTACGTACCGGGGGGGATGTACGAGGACATCTCCGATTTGTTCCCGCCGGAGGTGAAGGCCAAGTACATGGACGGCATGATCGATTCGGTCACGGTTGACGGTAAGGTCTACGCGGCCCCGCTGATGGCCTCCTGGACAATCATGTTCTACAACGCCGAGATGTACCAGAAAGCAGGACTGGATCCCAACAATCCGCCCAAGACCTGGGACGAGCTGGTGCGGTACGGTAGGGCCATCCAAACCGCGGACACCTATGCCTACACCGATTCAATGGCCCCGGGAGAGCAGAACACCTGTGTATATTTCAGGTGGGCTAAATCCGCAGGCGCCAAGATCGGGGAGTTCCGGGGCAACAAGTACTTCTGGATGCTCGACAGCCCGGAGAGTGTTCAGGCGGTGGAATTCTTGAAAAGGATGATCGACGAGGGAACCATGGATCCTGGCTCTCCCATGTATTATCAACAGGAGGTGGCCGACCTGTTCGGCAAGGGGCATGCGGCCATGCTGGTTAACTGGGACATGATGACCATCGCCTTTAGGGATCCGGAGCAGACACCATATGCGGGAAAGATCTACCCGACGGCAATGCCAGGCGCCCGGTCAGGATTATCCGGTTCGATCGAAGGGCACGAGTATATGGCGGTCCCTTCAGCCTCGCTGCACAAGGAAGCGGCCAAAGAGTTCATCAAATTCATCACTAGTGTGGAAAACGTGAAACGCCGGGCCATCGAGCAGGGCATGACCCCGGTGTATAAAGAGCTCTTCGAGGATCCGGAAGTAAAGAAAGCGCTGCCCCTGGACGTGATCTTCGCAGCCGCGGCGAACTGCTATTACCGGCCGGCGGTGCCGGAGTATGCGGAGTGCGCGGATGTTATTTCAGCGGAGCTGCAGAACGTCATGGTGAACAACAAGGACGCACGCCAGGCAATGGAAGACGCCAACGAGGCTTGCAACAAGCTCTCCGGCTGGTAAGAGATGAGACAAATAGCGGGGCGGTATGGATGCGCCTCTGGGCGATCCATCGTCCCGCTATCTTTTTAATAACGGGAAAACGGTTATAATCGCAAAGTCATGGCTGCGGACAAGCAGAGATTCAGCCTTACGGGCAGATTGGAGAAGAACGAAGGACTCTTTGCCTTTATCCTGATCCTGCCGGCCCTGCTCATCGTCATGGGCCTGTACGTCTACCCCATATGCTACTCCTTCACCGTCAGCTTTTTTAAAAGCGATATCCGCTATCCGGGGATCGAGTTCCGGGGTTTGGGCAACTACGTCGATATCTTCAAAAGACCGGACCTGCTGATCTCCTTCTGGAGAACGATTTACTTCACCATCGCCTCCATAGCCTTGGAGATGGTTGCGGGCATCGCCGTGGCCGTGGCTTTCAACAAAAAGTTCGTAGGCCGGCCGATCGCTCGTTCGGTAATCCTGATACCCTGGGCCATACCCCCGGTGGTCAACGGCATCATCTGGAAGTGGCTGGTCCATCCCAAGATCGGCGTCCTGAACTACGGCCTGACCAGCCTGGGGATCATCGACCGCTACAAACCCTGGCTGGCTGATCCCAGGTGGGCGCTGAACATCATCATCGTGGCCGATGCCTGGAAATGGACGCCCCTGGTGGTGCTGTTGATCCTGGCCGGGCTTCAGTCCATCCCGGATGAGCTCTACGAGGCGGCCAGGATCGACGGCGCCGGCTCGGTGAAGTCCTTCTTTCGCATCACCCTTCC
>CP070696.1:4482006-4608379 GCA_020353535.1 Spirochaetaceae bacterium
GCCTGGTCTGATGCTTCGATGTAGCCCAGAGCGGGAAAGGGAAAGTGGTATAAGTGTGCAGATACTCCCAGCCTTGCCGCCTGTTCAAGCAATGCCTTTCGCGTTGTCCGGGATAAATATGGATCCACATCGAAGCGGGGTGACCAATCCGGATGATCTAATTGAAATAGCGTGTGGATCGTATCGACCAGGAGCCACAAGCGCTCGCCCTGCGAACTGACACTAATCCCGATATGACCCGGGGTGTGCCCCGGTGCGGGGAGGGTGCGGATTATCGTGCCGTCTGACTCGGCAATCGGGAAATCCATATCGATGCATTCGATCTGATCGCGGCATAGGGAAAGGGTGGTTTTTTGAGCTGCAGCCCCCTTCGCGCCAAAATGCCGATCTGCATTCCCATTCATCCAGAACTCATACTCCTGGCGGGAGATGACAACCCGGGCGTTCGGCATGGTGGGGGCACCGTCTTCGCTTAATCCGCCGATGTGATCACCGTGTCCATGGGTGATGACAATCGTATTTACCTCCTCTACCTGTACCCCGCATTCGGCGAGCAACTGGGCAGTTCCCAGTCCCGGTGCCCCTGCGGAGAATCCGAATCCCGTATCCACGAGAATGGTCTGGTTGGGGATCTGGATCAACGTGGCGTTGAAGTACCAATCGAGGTACTCCCCGCCGCTGTCCGGTTGTACTGTTTTTATAGCACTGCGAAGAGCTTCTCGTCCTACCGTCGGAAAGATCTCCGCAATCTGATCCAGATCTCGTCGTACCGCGGCAATTCCGAGAACACTGACTCCCGCCTCACCTATCTTGAACTTACCTACCATGAACCTCATCATAGTGATCGTACTGGAGGGTGTCAAATTGCCGGTACCCCCTACGGCAGGCAAACGGCAACCTCAAAGTGCGCCAGTCTGGAAAACAATCCCAGATTATGCAAGAATGCTTTCACGAGGAATCCGGGAGGAACAGACTTTCCGCTGCCGAGTGTTGTAACTAGGGAATCAAAGAAAGGGAAATTGTGTCGATGCCGAAACAGATACTTGTAGCGTTTGAAACGAACGCCGGGTCTACTCAGGAGGTAGCAGGGGCGATAGCAGACACCTTCAGCTCTGGCGGAACGAAAGTGGACGTTCGCCGGTTGTCGGATATCAGCGATGTCGGCGGCTACGACGCGGCGGTGATCGGGGCTCCCATGATCATTGGTTGGCATCGTAGAGCCGTGAAGTTCATCCGGCGGCATCAGGAACATTTGAAGCGCATACCGGTAGCCTATTTCATGACCGCCCTCAGCCTGACGGACAGCGGATTGCACACCGTTGAGGGGAACGAGGGGATCTCAGGGATCGATATCTACAGGGATCCCTCGTTGCTCAAGCAGCCGCGGAATCCCGACTTTTTGAGTTTCCGGGAGCGCCGCAGCTCTCTCCGGGCTTACCTCGCACCGGTGCTGAAGAAAGCACCCCTGGTCAAGCCGGTGAGCATCGGCTTGTTCGCCGGAAAGCTGGACTACAGAAAGCTCAAGTTTCCTCAGATGGTGTTCGTGATGCTGCTGTTTGCTGAGAAACCCCGCGATTACCGGGATTGGGACCATATCCGAGGCTGGGCGACTAAACTGGGTCCAAAGCTTCTCACTGCGTCGCAGACATTTGAAGAGTAAAATCCTACAAAGGAGATGGCATGAGCAGTAAAGTTGATGTCGATAATTTTTTAGCCCAAAAAACCATTGCCGTAGTCGGAGTATCCCGGGGAGGCAAGAAGTTTGGCAATGCTGTGTTGAAGGATCTCAAAGAGAAGGGGTATCGAACTTTTCCTATCAACCCGCACGCTGAGAGTATCGAAGGGGAGCGTTGCTATCCCAACCTGACAGCTCTGCCTGAGCGTCCCGATGGCGTAATTACTATCGTACCGCCTGCAACCACGGAAGAAGTGGTGAAGCAAGCCCACGCAGCGGGGATAAAACGTGTCTGGATGCAGCAGGGATCGGAATCGGAGGCGGCGATCCGCTATTGCCGGGACAACGGTATGACCGTGATCGACGGCGAATGCATCCTCATGTTTGCCGAGCCCACAGCCTTCTATCATCGCTTCCACCGCTGGGTCTGGAAGCTGCTGGGAAAACTCCCGACCGAGTAAAGCTGTCGCAGGCAAGCGCAGGCGAGCGTACGCCCTTGACGGCATACCGGTTGTGGCTTTACCGTTGTCAGAGCCGGGGGTATGACCGTGAAAGTGCTTCTGATCTGTCCCTTTCCAGTGGAGTTCAATGCCTGCAGGGAGGTCCTCGGCTTGAGGGATTCCAGGCCCCTGTCCGGCTGCCGCTCGGCGCGGGGAGTGGCCGGCAACAACGACGTATTTGCCCTCGAAAGCGGCCCGGCCAAGGCCAGGGCCGCAGCGGCAACCGTGGCAGGATGTCTGACCTACACGCCGGAGCTGGTTGTCGATACCGGTTCCTGCGCCGGAACTGAACCGGGCGCTTTCGTGGGCCAGCTGATCCTCTGTCGGGACTGTTACGAATACGACATCAGCGGCAGCGGTTTTCCCACCAGGAGCATCCCGGAAATGAAGCTTCCCTCAGCGATTTCGTTGCTGCCCTCCGCCGACAGGGAAACGCTTCTGCGGGAGGCGGGTGAGACCGGTAGCACGGAGAACTTCCAGGTTCACGTGGGTAATCAGGCTTGCGGCGAGTTTTTGATTCAGTCTCAGGAGATGCGGGAAGCCCTCTACTCCCTGTTCCAGGCATCAGGAGCCAATTGGGAAACCGCCGGTGTGTTCGTGGGGGCTTTGAAGAACCGTCTGCCCCCCTTGAGCATTCGCGTCGTCACCGATCTGGGAAACGAGCAAGCCCTGAGCGATTTTCAGGCGAACATCAAGAAGAAAGCCAGGGAACTGTATCGTTACGTTCAGGTACTCGCCGAGTATGGCTGGTTCGATCGCTTCTTCGGGTGTTGGCAGAAGCTCGATCCCGCCACCATCGAGAGGTTGCCGCAGAGCGTGCTTCCCGGAAACTTACCTTGACGTTAGCCGGCGCGTCGGCGGTTCGGGATGATCCAGCGAGCTGAGTTTATCTCTGAGATATCGACTTTTTACGATAAGCAGGTTCAATGGGAGACCGATCCTTTGGCGTGCTCCCCGGTCTGTTGGCCGCCCCCACGACGACCGGCGCCCCGCCTGCGGGCGGGCAGCCTGCCGAGCCCAAAGGCGAGTCCGTAGATCATCGAGATCACGAGTATACCCGCGAGGACGGTTGCTACACGGTTCCAGTTCATCTCAGGCAGCGTTGCGGGAAGGATGCGGTCAAGTGCCTGCTTGAGATACGTGGCGTTGAGCATGAACTTCTCTTTGTCGGCGCTGGGGTTGGCCGCCTGAACATGCGGTTTTTCGCCGGAACCACCAGTATAGACAACAGGCTTTTTTTGTACCGCAGGGTTACTCCCGCTAGCTTGTGTAGGAGCGGTACTCCGATTATCGATCTGCCGCGAGGTTTCCTGCTTCGGCTCGGCGTCTTTCCCATCGCCGATGGAAGCGCAGCCGCTCAGTAGAATACCTGTACATATCGCAAGCACTACCGTAAGGATGGCGATCATTATGAATCGGTTCAGCTTCATACAATACTCCCCTGTTTAAATATATCACACCATCCCTGTTCCACCACGAAGATAAATCCTACGGTCGCCAACCGTTGCGGCAGGGAGCAGAATCGGGGGCGGCGATCCGCAATTGCCGGGAAGACGGCATGAGCGTGATCGACGGTGAATGCATCCTCATGTTTTCCGAGCCCCCAGCATCGACAGGTTACCCGGGAACGTCTGCAATATCACTGGAAGAGACTCATCAAAGACAATCCTTCGATCTTGGTTTTCATAACGGCGAAGCTTTGATCGATGTTCGTCCGCTGCTGACGGAAATGCTGATGTCGTGGCTGAAAGGGAATCGTGAGCCGTGAAAAGGACCTATCCTTTCGTCAAGAGAGTGGGAACTGTTAAGTATGCGGTTTCTAAGGTTGAAGAAATAGAAATACCCGTATTCCCGGGAATTCTGAAGCACCTCCGCGAACACGACCTTCCCAAAGTGGCAGAATCACCAGCTGCCCTGCGCAAATACACCCGCGAAGTCCTGAAATCGGCTCTCTGGCCTGTTTTGCGGAGTTCCCGCGCCCCCAAATGCTCGCCCGCCTGGGTGAGATGGAGATTTGGGAGGGCCGCAAGCGCGCCCTGGAGTTTCTTCTGTCCAAATACGCCCGACAGGAAGCCGGCCTTACTGCTTGATGGCATGAGCCGGGTGGGCGTACTCCCCAAAACCTTGCAGGGGGATTCAGGAGAGACTACAATTAGAGGTGAACACTCTTGAAGGAGGCGCACAAGGTGTCACGGACCTACGTAGAAACCTCGACGTATCTTCTGGAAGAGATCGATGAAATGATTCAGGAAGGCTTCTATCATGACCGCACCGAGGCGGTCAACGAAGCCTTGAGGATGCTGATCAAGCAGTACAAGGTCTCCAAGCTTCACGCCAAGGATCTACGCTACGCCACGGATCGAAAGCCCCGGAAGAAAACTCAAAGCGAGGAAAAAGGAGGTACGAATTGATCGGTCAGGTTGTCGTCGGTATCGATGGATCTGAGTACTCGATGTCTGCCTATAAATACGCACAATACTTCGCAGCAAAGCTGGGTTGCGAGCTCAAGGCGGTGTTCGTGGTCGACTCAAGAAAGACCGAGCTTCCCATCATTTACGCCACCGGCCATTTCGACTATGCTTTTGCCAGAACCTATATTCCCCCCGATCCGGAGTTAAAGAGCTTCTATACCAAGATCAAGAAGGACCTTGAGGGCTTTGCCTCAGGCTGCCTAAAGAATCTCGAGGCAAGCTGCGGGGAAGGTAAAATTCCCTTTGTCGGGGTTCGGCGGGAGGGTCTGCCATCCCAGGTCCTCACCGAAGAGTGTCGTTCCGGAGACCTGCTGTTTATCGGGCAGAAGGGTGAAAACGCACGCTTTGCGCGAGCCATCGTGGGTTCCACCGCGGAGGATGTCGTACGCTCCTCCCCGCGGCCCGTGATGGCTTGCCCCGAGGCTTTTCGGCCTCCGGAGAAGATCCTCTTTCCGTACGATGGTTCACCCGCCGCCGAACGGGCGCTTCAGTTCTGTGTTAACGCTTTCGGAACCTTCTGGAACGATTTCCTCGTGCTGTCCAGTGAAGAGGAGAAGGGATTGACCGAGCGGGAGCGCAGGTATCTGGACAAGCACGCTATAAACCACCGTCTGGTCACGGAGGAGGGCTCGCCGATAGATACCGTACTCGAAGTCGCCGAAAGGGAGGATTCAGATCTACTGCTGATCGGCTCCCACGGGACTCACAAGATCCGGGATTATATCCTGGGTTCCACCACTGTTCACCTTCTGCGCAAAAGCCCGCTCCCCGTGCTGATCGTCTATTGATTTGTATCGTGAAGATCGCTTATCCGGACAACCGCCAGGCCAAGCGAATGGTGCGGACGCAGATCCAAGCCCGGGGCATTCACGATGATGGGGTTCTTGAAGTGATGTCCCGCGTTCCCAGACACCGTTTCGTCCCCGGGGAAAGCACCTTCGAGGCATACGGAGATTTTCCCCTTTCGATCGGGCACGGGCAGACGATCTCTCAGCCCTACATGGTTGCCCTGATGACCGAGGAGCTGCATTTACGGGGTGGCGAACGTGTTCTGGAGATCGGAACGGGCAGCGGCTATCAGACGGCTGTGCTTGCTGAACTGGCCGGGGAGATCTATACCGTCGAACTGATTCCCGAACTGAGCGAGCGCTCCCAAAAACTGCTCGAGGAACTAGGTTACTCGAACATAATCTATCGAAGCGGTGATGGGTCCCTGGGTTGGCCCGAGCATGCTCCCTATGACCGCATTTTGGTGGCGGCGGCGGCGGTGACAGTTCCGCGTCCTCTGACCTCCCAACTAGCCGACAACGGAATCCTGGTAATCCCGGTTGGGGATAGCCGACACTATCAGACTCTGTTGATTGTCCGCCGGGTGGGCAGACGTCTCGATACCAGGGAAAGCATCGGCTGTCGCTTCGTTCCACTGGTGCAGAAAGCATAGGTGTATTGAAAAAGTAGGCAGAAGTTCCTATTCTTCAACCACCAAGGAAACAGAATGCTCATTTCTCTAACTCGACCGACGCTCCGTCGCAAAGACTACAACAGTGTACTCAACTGTCTGGTCACCGATCAAATTGCTCCCGGACCGTTGAACCATGAGTTCAGCGCTGCTCTAAGCAAGGCTATCGGTGTTTCTGGAGCAGTGGCACTGATCAGCTATCGTTCCAGTATTCACTGCGCTTTCGAGCTACTTGAATTGCAGGAGGGCGATGGCGTTCTCATCTCCGCACTTGCCCCCAGGGTGTATCGCCAGGTCATCGAGTCGCGGGGACTGGTGGCCGCGGTCACCGATGTGGATGCGGAACGGCCACTGCTGTCTATCGATTCGGTAAAGCAAAAACTAGGCGCAGGGGTGAAGGCGATCGTGCTGCATTACACCCTGGGGTCTCTGCCGGCGGGGGAGGAACTGTTCGAGCTCGGCGTGCCGGTTATCGAGGATATCACTCAAGTCGTGGGGGCAGGTTGGGGTGATCAGCCCTGTGGCAGCCGAGGCCGAGTAGCGGTCTTATCTCTCGATCCCGGCGGATTGCTTACCACCGGTTGCGGGGGGGCGCTGCTTTGCCGAGACCGGCGCAGTGTGAGAATCCTCAAGGAAATTACTTCCACCGGGTACAGCGAAGAGCTACTTCCGGATATGAATGCAGCCCTAGGAATCAGCCAGGTACGGGAGCTGCCACGCTTCCTTCAGCGGCGTGCTGAAATCGGCCAGATTTTTCGTGAGGCTCTGATGCGCTCCCGCCACACGCCGCTCCTAGCGGAAGGGGAGTGTGTTGATTTCGGTTTCCCGATTCTGGTAAAGGACAGCAGACCAGAGATCCGGCGCTATGCTGAGAAAAGAGGCGTTGAGACCGAAGCCGCTTTCAAGGATGCTGTTGTAGCGGTCGAAGGAAGTACCTTCACCGTAGCCAGTGCTTTCCCAAATGCCGAGCAACTGCTGTGGCGTTGTCTGCTTTTTCCACTTTATCCCTCTCTGGCCAGAAAGGACGTGCAGCTGTTGGGCAGAGTCCTGAGTACTCTTCCTTGATCGGGTATTGAGGAGACGATATAGTCTGAGGAAGACAAACTTTCAATAAATTATGAGAAAAAGAATTCGCAGGGTCATTATTCTCGTTAATTCTCTAAAAGAGGAAGCAGTTAAACTGCTCGGGGAGGTGAGGGACTACCTCCAGCGTGAATCAATTGACGCTGAGACGATTCCTGTGGATGAGACAACCGTTCCTGTAGTAGCGGAAAGTACGGATCTGGCCATAACTTTGGGCGGAGACGGAACCCTCTTGTACGGTGCCCGCTGCCTGGCCGGCAGCAATATCCCGATTCTGGCCGTAAATCTCGGAGACTTCGGTTTCATAACCGAAATTTCCAGCAATGAGTGGCGGGACGCCTTGGTGAACTACATCGATGGCCGACTCGGAGTGAGCAGACGAATTATGTTCGATGCACAGGTGCATCGAGGGGGCAGGGCGCTGGAGAGCTTCAGTGGCTTGAACGATGCCGTGGTTCGGGCCGGTGATTTCGCCAGGATCATCGCCTTGCGAATACATCTGTCGAACACCTATGT
Source organism: Spirochaetaceae bacterium (assembly GCA_020353535.1). GTDB lineage: Bacteria > Spirochaetota > Spirochaetia > SZUA-6 > DRHE01 > JAFGQJ01. The sequence continues at coordinate 4,489,711 of CP070696.1, forward strand.
GGCACGCTACCGAGCCGACGGATTGATCATAGCCACTCCTACCGGCTCCACAGCTTATTCCATGTCGGCTGGCGGTCCCATCCTGCATCCGGAGATGGACGCCTTTATCTTGAACCCGATCTGTCCCTTCACCCTTTCCAACCGTCCCATCGTTATTCCGGGAGAGGAAACTTGCGAGTTGGAGGTGGAGGAGCTCCAGCGTACGCAGATCGTCCTGGTCATAGACGGTCAGGAGGTCTGCGATCTCAAGCCGAAGGATCGGGTTGTTTTCGCGAAATCCGCCAAGCACACCCTTATCATTCAGTCCGATAAGAGGAACTTCTACGAAGTGCTGAGGAGCAAGTTGAACTGGGCGGGAGAGCCGAATGCTTGAGGAATTGGTGGTGAAGAATTATGCCCTCATCGACCGACTGCAGGTTCGTTTCTCCCCGGGTTTGAACATCCTTACCGGTGAAACCGGGGCGGGCAAATCCATTATGATCGGAGCGCTCGGGCTGGTCTTGGGATTGAAAGCGGACACGGAGGCGCTGCGGGCCGGAGCCTCGGAGATCGACGTTTCGGGTATCGTGAAGCTCGAAGACAATCCAGAAGTGCGATCCTGGCTGCAGGAGCAGGGAATCGAGGCGGAGGCTGAAACCATCATAATTCGGCGGGTTGTAAAGAAAAACGGAAAAGGCATCATTTTCGTGCAATCCGCACCATTCACCCTCACCGCCCTTCGGGAGCTCACGGGGATGCTCTTTGATCTGCACGGTCAGCACGAGCATCAGTCGCTGTTGAGCCCTGAAAACCACAGGAGGCTCCTCGACCATTTCGGTGGACTAACCTCGGAGGTGACGGAGTTCGGAACGCTGCACACGAAGTTGCTCAAATTGCGGGAAGAGCACGCGGCCCTGATCGCGCAGCAGCAGGAGCGGGTTCGCAAGGTTGAGTTGCTGGAATATGCAATCCAGGAGATCGAGGATGCCAAGTTGAAAGTCGGGGAGGAGGAACAGCTCAAGACAGAGCAGCATCTGCTTGCCAATCATGAAAAACTCATTCAACTGATCGAGGAAGTCTACAGCGCAACAGCAGAGAGCAGGGGAGGGGCGCTAGGCACTCTTCGGCAGGCACGGGCATCGTTGGCCGAAATCGTCAAAATCGATTCCAGCCTGTCTGGCTCCAGCCGTCAGCTCGAAAACGTGTTCTTCGAGCTCGAGGATTTCGTGGAAAGTCTTGGACGGTATAAAGGGTCGATCGATTTCGATCCGGCTCGGTTGGAACAAATCGAGGAACGCCTCGATTTAATCAAACGCCTGCAAAAGAAATACGGCGGTACGATCGACTCGATATTGGCCTTTCTGGAGGACAGCCGCAAGCAGCTGGAGGGACTCCAGAACAGCGATACCATCCAGAAGAGGCTGGAGGAGGAGATCTCCTTAAATGAAAAAGAACTTAAACAGAAAGCCGCCACCATCAGCAACCTTCGGGTCCAGGCCTCCACCCGCCTTCAGGAGAAGATCGTCAATGAGTTGATTCAGCTGGGCATGCCAAAGGTTCGCTTCGCGGTTCAGGTTGAGGATCGGACCAGCGATGGTGGCAAGGTGCTGTATTCCAATACCGGAAAAGATCGGGTGGAGTTTCTGATCTCTCCCAATCCAGGTGAACCGTACAAAAAGCTCGCCCAGATCGCCTCCGGGGGGGAGCTATCCCGGATTATGCTGGCCATTAAATCCGTGCTGGCCGAGTCGGATCACATCAACAGCCTGATATTCGACGAAGTGGATGCAGGTATTGGTGGGGAGGTCGCCATCGCCGTGGGAGAACGGCTTAAGAGACTGGCTGAGCGCAAACAGGTGTTGTGCATCACTCATCTTGCTACCATAGCAGTCCGGGCCGATAATCATATCAAAGTGGAAAAGGTTGCCCAAGCGGGTAGGACCGTTACCCGGGTGAGCCCTGTAACAGGCAAAGAGCGGCAGCAGGAGATCGCCAGGATGCTCGCAGGTGACAAAACCGGGGATACTTCGTTGAAGCACGCTCAAGAGCTGCTTCAACGATACGGTATCGGAAAAGGCGGATAAGCCGATGGAAAAAATCAGCAGTGAAGCCAAAAAAAGATATGCGGAACGCGTAAAAGAATACAGGGAACGCATTGATGAGATCACGGACAGGAACAAGGAAAGGGAGATACGAATCCAGAAAACCAGCAAGTCCCAGGGCTTGACCAGCGGTCAGTACCGAGGCGACCAATCCACGGATCCCGAGACGCTCAAAGAGGTGAACTCGATTCGCTTTGAATTGGCCGATCAGTACCTCAATATCGTATCCTACTACAACTTGATGAACGCCTTGTCCATTTCTCTGCTCGGGATTAAGAATGAGAGCTTCCTCAATGATGCCCGGAAATCCTGCTACAAGAGCATTATATATATGGAAGAGATCGTGAGCCCGTATATCGACGCTCCTTTTTCAGACTACCAGCACGGTGTGGAAAGCGTCGGGGATTCCGACGACAGAAGCAAATATCGTTTCCTCACCAAACTGGGTTTCGCTATAGACTCCGTGATCGAGGGTTTCGGCTCGGGCTCAAAGTGGAAGTGGTCCTTTGTGGAGCTCCAGGGCCGATACGCGGTAATCGCGAAAAATCTGCTCAACCTTAAAACGTTTATCGCCCGGCTGGATCCTCGTATCGAGGGATACTCAGAGCGTTTGGCTCATGTGCAGCTGGCGAAGAGGTTGCTCCAGCAGTCCGCCGACCGTTACCGGGAGAAATACGAGCTTTCTACCATGCGTCTCGACGACATCAAGAAAGCCATACTTTTTCTTGCCGCTATGAAGCGCCTCCACACTCTCCTTGGCGAGATGGAAGAATCGGATGTGGTGAAGAAAAAGATGGAAATCTGGAAAACCAAAATGGAGGACGACCAGAAGAAGAGAGAAATGGCCCAAAAAATGGAGAAGCTCAAAAAGCCAGGTAGCTAGCTACCGCCTGCCCAGATCCTGAAGGGAATCGTAGGGGTAAAGATCCCCTATGGTCGTGTCCAACCTCTGCTCCCGTCCCGCAAATACAACGGGGAAATCCTCCCCGACGAACTCACTGATTACCTGACGACAGGCTCCGCAGGGGGCAACGGCCGGCCCGCTGTCCGGGGTGGAAATTGCGATCGCCTCGAAATCTTTCCTTCCCGTCGAGACAGCGCTGAATATCGCCGACCGTTCCGCGCAAATGGTCAGGCCGTAGGATCGATTCTCGACGTTGGTCCCCGTGATGATCGTACCGTCTTTGCACAAAAGCGCGGCTCCCACCCTAAAGTGGGAGTAGGGGGAATAGGAGGCATCAGCGGCGCGGCGTGCCTGTTCCAGTAATTTAGACATGTCAGCCATGGGACGGTCCTCTCTGTTGTTCATTGACACTCCAAGTGCGCTTATTATACCATTACCGTCGATAACTTGATATCCAATTGTTCTTAACCCGTACATGGGAGACAGTATTTTTCGAAATCGCAGAAGTGGAAGAGCTTTCTGGCTTTTCCTGCCTCTACTCCTCTTTATCTACCTCCTGCTCTTTCCCCGCCCCGGTGGTAAGGAAAATTTCTTCAGTCCGATTTGGTCCAAAGATGTATCGCCGGCCTCTAGGACGGTTTCAAATGCGGAAGGTCCAAATTTGTATTTCCGGGCTGCCGATACTTTCGGGTACGCGGATCTGCAGGGAAATCTGCACTACGTTGGTCAAACTCTGCACAACCTGAGTCTGTCGGATACCGGCTTTATCAGTTATGGGAGCGTTCCCGACCATGTTGTGTTCATGAATACTCGCGGTGAGTTCCAGTTCAGTATTAAGAGCTTCGGATACCCACTGCTGGATCCCAGCGGTCAGGTGCAGTATTCGATCAATACGGATCGCAGCGGATTGAAGCGCATCGACAGCGAAGGGGAGATTTTGTGGTCTATGGGTTTTTCCGCGCCCCTAACCACGATTGCTCTGGCGGAAGAAGAATGTGTCGTGGGGCTGATGGACGGGCGGGCGCTGGTGATCGGTGCTGCCGGCGAAGTTGAGCATCAACAAACAATTGATGGAAGCAGGATTCCCGTGATGTTGGCTGCAGCAGTTTCCGCGGATCGGAATCGGATCGCCCTGATCTCAGGAATCGATCCGCAATTCCTGTCAGTCGTGCAGCGCCGGGACGGGGAGCTTATTACCGAGTTCAATCTGGAGTTGTCGTCGGATTTCCGCAGAGAGGTACAGCTTCGGTTCAGTCCTGACACTCGCTTCCTGTTTTACGAAGTCGAGGATGGTCTGGCCGTGCTCGATGTGCGCAGGAGAAGTACCGTAGAGTTCGGGGCTGCGGGCGTGCTGAGATCACTGGACTCCAGCGGCGAGCTCACAGCCGCGGCATTCAGACGGGCCGAGGGCTCGGGCCTGCTGATCCTACGCCCTCTGGATGCGGTTATACTGTCCCGCGAGCTGGCCGCCGAACACGTCTATGTAAAGGTACTGGGCGGTTCCCTGATCCTCGCTTTGGATGATGTTTTGTTACGGGCTGATCTGGTGGAGGGTTGATCGGGAATGTCGATCTGGCGGTACCTCCTGAGAACACCAATTGCTCTGTTGCTCTTCGGCTGCTTCGGTGCATTCATCTTTCTTGCCTTCGATTGGCCGGTCGAACAAGTCGTACTAACCTCCACCTTCGGTGAACATCGGGGGGATCACTTTCATGCCGGTATCGATCTGGGCGGCGGTAGCCAGCCCATTTACCCGATCTCCCCCGGAGAATTGATTTTTTTCTACAGGGAGACTGATGATTACACCACTCTGCCAACGGGTCTCGGCAATTTCCTCGTGCTGCAGCACCAGGGCGGAATCCGCTCTCTCTACGCGCATCTTGCGGCGGGGAGCATGAATCCGTACCGCAAGTTCTATGACGGAACGCAACCCCTTGGTACGGTCGGCTCCAGCGGATACTCCTCCGGTACCCACCTGCATCTGAGTATCATCGATACTGAGATGGGCACGGTTATCAATCCCCTGCTGTTACTGCCTCCGCTGACCGACCATCAGGCTCCCGAGATAAAAGAGGTTTATCTGCAGAGCGGGCAAGAGCGGATCAGTTTGGAGGAGGGGATGAGCGTGCGCAGCACCGGGACTGAAGGCGAGCTGTTCGCTACCGTTTATGATCTTCGTGCAGATGTCTCCTTTCTGTGGAAACTTGCGCCCTACAAAGTATTTTTCTCCCAGGACGGAAGAGAGATCTCGGCCTTTACCTTTGACTCCCTGCAGCGCACGTCCGTAGTCGTTCAGGCAGCCCAGAATCTCGTGCTGATGAACACGGATATGGATTTCGCGGACATCTACGATTCACCATGGACCTTGAGTTTGGGGCGAATTAACTTAGTCCCCGGCCAGACAACCCTGACTGTTTTCGCCTCGGATTTCGCGGGCAATGAGAGTTTCAAAGAGTACACCCTGACCGTGCTGGAGTAGCGGATGAAAACCTACTCTGCTGTTCCCGGTCAAGAGCGATCCAAAACCATACCCTGTAGTCTCTGCGGTGGACGGCGGCACCGAAAGATACTCACCTCTCGGAATTATACCTTTGTGCGCTGTGTCGATTGCGGGCTCGCCTTCCAGAATCCGCAGCCGCTGTTCGATGATCTGAAACAGCGCTACGGACAGAATTACTTCGAATATGAGTTGGAGAACGAGAAGAACTTCTTTCATCTGATGAAACTCGGTCTACAAGACATCCGCCTCTTTGAACGCACCGCCGAGCTACGGCAGGAGCGGAGATTCCTGGACGTGGGTTGTGCTACCGGGATGCTGCTCCAATATCTGTTGGATCGGGGATGGAGTGTGAACGGTGTGGAACTGTGTCGTGAGTCGGCGGAGTACGGAATGCGTACCAGAAATATCGACATCTTCGTCGGCACCCTCGAGGAGGCCCGATTCCCCGAGTCCCATTTCTCCGTTATTCATTTTTCTCACCTCATCGAACATGTACCGGATCCGAAAGCATTCTTCTCGGAAGTACGGAGGATCCTCGTTCCCGGAGGATATCTCGTGGTAGTCACTCCAAATATCGACGGTCTGCAGGCGAGATTGTTCCGGGAGAAATGGCGTTCGGCGATTGCGGATCACCTCACCCTGTTTTCAAAAAAAACCTTGCATAAGATGCTCGTCGCCACGGGTTTTCAGATTATCAAAACAGTTACCTGGGGAGGACTGGCCGTAGGGAGTGCACCGATGATCATCAAGCGTCCTGTGGATCGTCTGGCCAAGAGACTGGGTTTCGGCGACGTGGTGTTGATGTTGGCGGGTAACACCAAAACCGGTATGGGTTGACTTTTTTTTCTCCCCTATCTTAGGATGAGCCCTGATGAGCTGACGGAGGTCTGCATGACCAAAGAGAGCCTCCAGTTGTTTACCCTGGAGGAGTTGGTTGCCCTCGCCCGGGACGAGGGATACGAAGGGGGCGCTGCCGCTGATCGAGCAACGTTAATCGAGTTCATTCTTGAGAATCTAAAGGAAAGCGTCAGGGAGGAACAGGAAGAAAACAGTCCCTCCATCCAGGTAGAAGATAGCAAATACCAAATTACCGAATTCACAGAAAAGCCAGCCGTTGAAGATTGGCCCATTACAGATCGCTACAATCAATCAAAAATCGTGTTCATGGTCCGGGATCCCCATTGGGCATTCGCTTACTGGGACCTGGAGAACAGTTGCCTCGAAAAACTTCGAGCCGATGCGGAGAACCTGATTCTGCGGGTGTATGAAGCGGATACCAGTGGTTTACCGGATTCCGGAGTACGCTCCTCTTTTGATATTCCCATCCAGCTGGGTGATTGGAGCTGGTACATCTATCTACCCAACCAAAACTGCCCCTACGTTCTGGAGCTCGGGATCAACGCGGACGGGAAGTATCGATGTCTGGCCAGATCCAACACGGCGCGGACGCCCCGGGAGAGTGTGGCGAAGAACCAGGACTCCGCGCTCGAGCCGTTCACCGATTTCGATACGCATTCCGCAAGCACCAGCTCCGCAGCAATTCCTCAGAGGATTCTCGCCGGCGGCCGGGAGTAGCTGATGGGATATCTGGCCCTCGTCTTGCACTGGCACCTGCCTTATGTGAGGCATCCGGAACATCCGCGCTTTCTCGAAGAATACTGGTTCTTCGAGGCGCTGTCGGAAACCTACATTCCGCTGATGAGCGTATTTGAGAGACTTCATTCCGAGGGGATACACTACCGAATCACGCTTTCGATTTCGCCCACGCTGGCGGAAATGCTCCGGGACGAGCTGCTGCAGAACAGGTATCTTGCCTATCTGGAGCGCATATGTGAACTCGCCAGACTCGAGATCCAACGCACACAGGGACAACCGCAGATGAATAGATTGGCACGGATGTACCTGGAGCGCTACCTTATGTGTCGGCGGATATTCCGGGATGACTACCGCTGCAACCTTCTCAATGGGCTGATACGCCTTGACAGAGCGGGAGTTGTGGACCTAATTTGTTCTGCCGCCACCCACTGCTTCCTGCCCCTGTTTGAGGTCGTACCTCAGGTCGTCAAAGCTCAGGTTCAGGTAGCTGTTCATTCGCATGTACGGAACTTCGGAGGCTATCCCAAGGGATTCTGGCTGCCTGAATGCGGATACTACCCCGGGGTGGAGGAGTACTTGAAGGAGGAGCGTCTGCCCTACTTCTTCATGGAAACCCATGGAATCCTCTATGCACAAGAGCGTCCCCGCTACGGAGTGTATGCTCCCCTTTACTGCCCCAATATGGTGGCTGCTTTCGGTCGCGATCCCGAGTCGGCCAGATCGGTTTGGTCCGCCCGCGACGGGTACCCGGGGGATCCGGTTTACCGGGACTTCTACCGGGACATCGGTTACGATTTACCCTTGGAATACCTCAAACCTTTTCTCCCAGAAGAGGAGGTTCGGATGAGCACGGGCATCAAGTATCATGCCATTACCGGACCGGGGGATCAAAAACGCCTGTACAATCCCAAGGCAGCGGTGAAAAAGCTTTTGGAACACGCCGATCATTTCGTTTCCGCCCGGATCGATCAATCCGTGCGATTGTCGGCCCTCATGGATCAACCTCCGCTGATAGTGTGCCCCTTCGATGCAGAGCTGTTCGGGCATTGGTGGTTTGAGGGTCCCCAGTGGCTGGAAGCTGTGTTGAGACGAATGGGGGAAGTTGCAGATACCCTCCGTCTGACCACTCCGGGACAGTATCTTTCCGAACACCCTGAACAGCAGTTCGCCCAGCCGAGCTTCTCCAGTTGGGGAAACAAGGGATACGCAGAGGTGTGGCTGGAGGGGAGCAACGACTGGGTGTATCGACATCTGCATCAGCAAGCCGAGAGAATGTGCGAACTGGTTCAGCGCTTCCCGAAGGAGAGGGGTATGCGCAAGCGCGCCTTAGATCAGGCTTTTCGCGAGATGCTGCTGGCGGAAGCCTCGGACTGGGCATTCATTATGAAGACCGGCACAACCGTGCCGTACGCCCTTAGACGTACGAAAGAACATATCTACAACTTCTCTCGAATCTACGATGGCCTGATGACAGGCGGTCTGCAGCAAGAGTGGTTTCTGCAGGTGGAGAGCAGGAACAATCTATTTCGGGAGATCGACTATCGGCTCTGCGTCGCTTAACGATCGATGTTGACGAGCCTGTCGAACTTTATAAGTTGGAAAGTATTATAGACGGCTTCGCTGCAGCCGTTGATGCGGATCATCCGCTCCTGTTCGGTCAGGCTTTTTCGCAGCAGCAGTATCTTTCCAATACATGTGGAATTAATCGAAGGAACCTCTGATAGATCGAGGGTGATGGTTTTATAATCCCCCGCCGCCAGGGTACTGAGTTCTTTCTGAAACGCTTCTGCGGCCTCGCTGTCCAACGGCCCCTCTACCCGAAGCTGTACCTCTTCTTTTGAGCGCTCGTTGCGTACTAACATCGTTTCGTGTTGTCTATCCTCCATCTGATTAAGATTGGGCATCTCCCCGATCTTCCCAGTCCTTCAGGTCGGAGCCTCGATTGCTCTCCTGATCGACAATGGTGAAGCGTCGAAGGGCAGCTTTTCGTTCCTCCAACTCTTCGATCAACAGGACGGTCTGGAAGGGAATCATCAGATGCTTGGAATTGCCAAAGGCCTTTATAATATCGTCTTCGGCGGGATTGATGATCAATGTTTTTTTGTCGCTAAAGACCAGATCTTTTATCGACACGAAGTAGGGATGGGTTAGATCCAGACTTTTGGCGGTGAGTTGGACTTCCTTGTCCTTCCACTTGAAATGAACTCGGTATAAAGACAAAACTATTCCCCCTGCTATCTGTTCCAAGATACAGATTTCTACCCATTCAGTCAATTTAGAGTTTTTCCATAACATATATGTAGTAAAACTACCGTTTCTGATTGGAAATCTCACCCGGACTTGAAAAAGAATGTTGACAATTAGTTGAGATGGGATAGTATAGAAAAAAAGTGGGAAAAAGTGGGAGATATTACCAATTCGGTGGTAGGGTAGGGTATGTTGACGGGAGAATATCGCTATTCCCTTGATGATAAAAACAGGCTGATGATACCTTCTCGCATAAGATCCGATATCACGGGCAACTCCGTTGTATTGACCCGTGGGGTGGATCGCTGTCTGTGGTTGTTTCCCCACGATGAATGGAAAAAAATCTCCCAGAGTCTGATCGGATCCACCTCGCTGTTCCAGGAAAAGGCCAGGCTCATGCAGCGGCGCATCATCGCCCCTGCCCAGGAAACGGAGATCGACAGGTCGGGCAGGATTATGGTTCCCACGACCCTGAAAGAGTTCGCCGAGTTGAAGAAGGAATGCATCATTCTGGGAATTCAGACCTATATAGAAATCTGGGATGAGGAAAGCTATTTAGCCTACCTCGAGCAGAACGAGAGCAAGTTCAAGGAGGCTGCCGAAGAGATAGGAAACAAGATTGCTCTGTAGTGGCGGGGAGGGAAGAATGTTCATCCACAAGCCGATTCTTCTTGATCCGGTCTTAACCTTTCTGGCCGGACAGCAAGAGGAGGTGTTGCTTGTTGACGCCACCCTTGGTGAGGGCGGCCACGCCGAAGCTTTTCTGTCCAGCAATCCCCGACTCGTCCTGGTCGGCATAGAGAGAGACAGGCAGATCATAGATCGTGCCCGTGAGCGGCTGGATCGATTCGGCCGACGTGCGCGATTGTTCCGGATGGATTTTCTGGAGTTCTTTAGTTCCGTCGCGGAGCTGGTGGACCGATCACCGCAGTGCATTTTTTTTGATCTGGGAGTATCGATGTTCCATTATCAAGCCAGCGGCCGAGGTTTTTCTTTTCGCCGGTCCGAACCGCTGGATATGCGACTCGATAGCGAAAAAGATGAAACGGCTGCTCAGTTGATCGCCACCAGCTCCGAGGAGGAGTTGAAGAGTTTGATCCGCCGCTTTGGCGAGGAGCGTTTTGCCGCTGCCATCAGCGCAGCCATCGTAGCGGAGAGGAAAAAGGGAGCGATCGAGGATTCTCAGGCCCTGGCCCGGATCGTATGGAACGCCGTGCCTCCTGCCTATCGGCACGGAAGAATTCATCCGGCGACCCGGACCTTCCAGGCTTTGCGCATCGCCGTGAACGGCGAGCTGGACCTGCTGGAGGCAACCTTGCCCCTGGCTTTTGATAGTTTGTCGGTAGGTGGAAGGATGGGCGTTATCTCTTTTCACTCACTGGAGGATCGAATCGTGAAGCGTTTCTTTCAGGAACGCAATAAGTCCTGTACCTGCCCCTCGGAATCGCCGATCTGTCAATGTGGGGGCCAAAGGCGGGCGAGGATTTTGACACGGAAGCCCATATTCGCAGCGGAAGCGGAGATTCGTGCCAATCCCGCCTCCCGAAGTGCCCGTTTCAGGATCTTGGAGAAAATTGTATGAGGCTTCGCTCACCTTTTTTTGTTCTCGTGATTCTGGCATTCCTTGTTCTGTTCTTCCTCAATACCTGGCATGGATTCCGTTACCAGGAATTGGTACAGGAGGTGGAGATGCTGGAGCTGGAACAGAAAAATTGGCTGGAAAACAACAAGAAGGCGATCGCAGCCCTGGCCGTACTGAGCTCTCCCGAGCGTGTGAGGTCACTGGCTGTGGAAAAGCTGGGATTGAATCCGTTGAAGGCGGAGGACGTGATCGAGATCGAGCTGGAGGGCGACGATATTGACTGACACTGTGGTGGGTAAGGATTTACTCTCGCCGGAGCAGGCCTGTCGTTTTGCCGACGGCCATCTTGCGGTTGCCGGAAGCCGAAATATCCAGGGGGTGGTTGTAGACTCCCGCCAGGTGGAAGAGGGATTATTGTTCGTCGCCTTGCCAGGCGAACGAGCCGACGGACACGAATTTATACCCCAGGCGCTGGAACGGGGAGCAACTGCACTGCTAGTCGCTTCTAACCAGTGGAGCGGGCGGCAGGGGCAGCTTAGAGGTCTGCTGGAGGGGATACCAACGGTAAGCGTGATCGTGGTGGACAATACCCTCAGAGGTCTGCAGAACCTGGCCAAGGCCTACTTGAGCCGTTTCCCGGATTTGATGCGCATCGGGATTACGGGTAGCAATGGTAAAACCACTACCAAAGAGATCCTGGGCAGCATCTTCGCACTGGATCGACCAACAGTAATCAGTCAGGGAAATCTGAACTCAGAAATCGGTCTGCCCCTATCTTGTTTTCAGGTCAGAGCGGGTCATCACTGCTCCGTTTTTGAACTGGGAATCAATCACCCGGGGGAGATGGAGGTGCTGGCGGATATCTATCGTCCCGATGTAGCGGTGATTACCAATATCGGTACCGCCCACATCGGATTCCTCGGCTCCCGTGAAGCCATCGCCCGGGAGAAGAAAAAGATCCTTCACTATTTCGATGGAATCCAGAAAGCCTTTATCTACGAGGCGGAGAGTTTCAGCGATTTGTTGAAGGACGGCGTACAGGGAGAGGTCATTCATTTTGGGCCGAGAAGTACCAGAGGGTTTGAAGGAAGTGAGGATCTGGGGCTGGATGGCACCATCATCCACTGGGAGGGGCTCCGGATCCGCTTCCCCCTTTTTGGAGCACATAACCTTCGAAACGCATTGGCCTCGATATCGGTATCGGCAGAACTGGGAATTAGTAAAGAAAATATAAAGCAGGGACTGGAAAAGACCCGTCCCTTGGTCGGACGATCCCAGATCTTCCGCGGGCCGGTGACCATCATTCAGGATTGCTACAATGCGAATCCCGATTCCTTTCGCCAGGTGTTCGGTTTTGTCTTCGCCCTGCCCTGGCCGGGGAGGAAGATCGGGGTGCTAGGTGCCATGAAAGAGCTTGGTGAACAGAGCCAGGAGGCGCACCGACAGATCGGCACTGAGGCGGGGGAGGGTGATTTTCAGGGATTGTTCCTCTTCGGGGAGGAGATGGAAGAGGCCTTCCGGCAGATCAGGGACAGGGATTTTAAAGGCATGGTGAGCTGGACGACGGATTTCCAGTCGCTTCGCGAGAGCTTGCAATCCTATCTGCGGGAGGGGGACCTGTTGCTGATCAAGGGATCCCGGACTGCCGAGCTGGAAAGACTCATGCCGGAATTGGTGGGGGGATGAGTCATGGTACTCAAGCTGCTGTATCCGCTGGTCAAATACTTTACGGTTTTCAATGTCTTTCAGTACATCACCTTTCGAGCCGCCTACGCGGCCCTTACCGCGCTCGTTTTGTGCCTGTTGGTCGGCCCATGGATGATCCGCAGACTCCGGGAGCTGAAAACAGGGGATGCGATCCGAGTCGACGTACCGGAGAGCCATTTATCGAAAACCGGAACCCCGACAATGGGCGGAATCATGATCATTTTCGCCATTCTGGTTTCAGTTCTGATGTGGCAGGACTGGAACAACTACTATACCTGGATTTTGTTGGGGGCGACGCTGGGATTCGGTCTGATCGGCTTCGTGGACGACTATCTGAAGGTGTTCAAAAAGAAACAGACCGGCTTACGGGCCGGTTTCAAATTCTCCGGACAAACCGTCGTGTCTCTGGCCGTCGTGCTGCTACTGTTCTACTTCCGCAACGAGCATACAACTTTGCTGTACGTACCTTTCGTCAAAACTCCTGTTGTAGATCTGGCCTATCTGTACATCCCCTTTTCCGTGCTCGTCCTGGTGGGATTTAGCAATGCCATCAATCTGACCGACGGCCTGGACGGCCTGGCTACCGGACTGGTCATCATGGTGGGCATTACCTTCGCCGTTCTATCCTATCTGGCGGGCCGTGCCGACTATGCAGCCTACCTGCAGATTCCTTTTATCCAGCACAGCTGGGAGATCAGCGTATACAGCCTGGCCCTGGTGGGGGCGGCGGTTGGATTCCTCTGGTTCAATGCACATCCGGCGGAAATCATGATGGGGGATACCGGCAGCCTCTCCCTTGGTGGAGTGGTCGGCGTTATTGCCCTGATCATCAAGAAGGAGATTTTGCTGTTTATTGTGGGCGGAGTGTTTGTGATCGAGGTTCTCTCGGTCATGATACAGATCGTGTCGTACAGAATGACCCGAAAGCGGGTGTTCAAAATGGCTCCCCTGCACCACCACTTCGAGCTGATGGGCTGGTCTGAATCCAAAGTGGTGATACGTTTTTGGATCCTTGGGGGATTGTTCGCGATCTTGAGCCTGTCAACGCTGAAGATTCAATAGGAGCTGACAGTTTTGGAAAGAATCGGTAAGCCCCGCGGGGACGCTCTTCTGTTGCTCATTCTGGCTGGGATGCTTGGAATCGGATTGTCCGTGCTTTTTTCCGCCTCCACCTACTATGGCGACAGACTTTTCGAGGACCCTTTCTACTTCTTCAAACGCCAACTGCTGTGGGTCACCCTGGGTGTGGTAGCGGCTGCCATAGCCGCGCACCTTCCCCTTTCCTTCCTGCGTCAGGCAACGCCGTTCCTCGTGGTGGCGGCATTGCTTCTTACTATCCTTACCTTTGTCCCCGGTATCGGTCAGCCCATCATGGGCGCCCGTCGCTGGTTGTTCCTGTTTGGACAGAGCTTCGAGCCGTCGGAAGTGGTGAAGTTTTCCCTGGTACTGTACCTGGCGGCGATATTCAGCAAAAAAAGGGACCGCATCAACGATCCTGTCAACTCGCTGCTGCCGCCCCTGCTGGTGGTTTCACTGTTCGTTACCCTGATCTACCTTCAAAATGATTTCTCCACGGCTTTTTTCATCCTTTTAATCGCTCTCGCCATGTTTCTCATCGCGCAAGTGCGGATCATCTATTTCATCCTCTTGAGTCTGCTTTTCGTTCCCCTTGGAGGTATGCTTCTATTCACAAAAGCTCACAGGGTCCGCAGGCTCATGGCTTTTTTGAATCCGCTGGCCGATCCCAGCGGGAGTGGATATCAGGTTATTGCGGCTCAAACCGCCTTCGTCAGCGGCGGTTTTTGGGGCAGGGGATTGGGCAAGGGAGTAAAAAAACTGGGAGGACTCCCGGAAGCCCACTCGGATTTCATCTACGCTGTTGTCGGGGAGGAGGCCGGATTCCTGGGAGCTGTTCTGGTACTGCTGTTGTTTCTCCTCCTCGCCTGGCGGGGCTACATGCTGGCTTTAAAGGGCAAGGATAGTTTTACCCGCTATTTAGCCTTCGGCATCACCAGCACGATCACCCTGCAGGCACTTCTCAACATCGCTGTGGCGACTGGCCTGGTCCCGGCGACCGGTATTCCCCTGCCCCTCTTCTCTGCAGGTGGCTCCTCGATGTTGATCACTCTGATGATGGGAGGCGTTTTGATCAATCTATCCCGCCAACCCCAAGAGCAGTCCCATAGGGAAACCCGCTTGAGCCTGGATTCGGGATGGAGGGATTAGAGCCATGTCGGAAGCTCTAATATTCGACAAGTACGGTAAAGATCCCAAGACCTCCGGAGGAGGGAGTCGGGAGAGAGTGTTCAGCCGCTTGCTCCTGATATTGGTTGCTGCCCTGAGTTTATTCCTGGTCGGTGAACTGGTATTTCATTTCCTCGTTGCCCCGCGGCTGACGGTGCGAAACATCCTCATCTCCAGCGATCTGCCCTTGAGCAAGGAGGAAATACTGTCCATCGCCGGTGCCGAGGAAAATGCTTTCTATTATTCTGTCAACCCTGCCGAGATTCGGGAAGCCCTGGAACATCTTCCCATGGTTCGCGAGGCAGCTGTGGAGAAGGTGTTTCCCGATCAGCTTCACATCACTCTCTACGGTCGTATTCCCCTTTCCATGCTGTTCTTTACGAGTCCGGAAGGAACCAGCATTCCGATGGTGGTAGACGATCAGGGAGTGATCTTCGAGATAGGAACAGGGATCAGCGAGTGGGACCTGCCGGTGATAACAGGAGTCCAGTTCAAGCAGCTGAAAGTGGGAATGAAGCTTCCCGAACAAATGCTGTCGATCCTGCAGGATCTTGACCGGCTGCGTCAGGAGGATCCTCAAGTTTTTCGTCTCATTTCAGAACTTCGCCTGATCCCGAAATCCATGGGCACACCGGAGGTTCTTCTATACCCGTTACAATACCCTGTGCGCCTTCGTCTTTCCGGCGGATTGGATGCGGCTGTGTTGCGCAATGCGTCGATCATCCTGGATCTGTTGGCCAGGCAGGAGTTGCTGATACGGGTCAGGGAGTTGGATATGAGAACGGGAGAGGTTGTCTACAGGATCGAGGAGGAGTGAATCAGTGGCTGCGGAAGACCTGATTGTCGGACTGGATATCGGGACGACGAAAGTCTGTGTGATCATCGGAGAGTTCAACGACAGCGGTCAGCTTGAGATTATCGGGGTAGGCACAACTCCGTCCCGGGGCTTGAGGCGGGGCGTGGTGATAAACATGGAAACCACGGTGCGCTCTATAGCGGCGGCGGTGGAGGCCGCGGAGATGATGTCCGGTCGGGAGGTGGATTCGGTATATACGGGTATTGCCGGCGGGCACATTGAAGGTATCAACTCCCGAGGGGTGGTAGCGGTAACGGGGAGGGGCCGGGAGATCACCCGTGAGGATGTGGATAGGGTGATCGATGCCGCAAAGGCCATCGTAATCCCCATGGACCGGGAAGTCCTGCACGTCATCCCCCAGGAATTCGTTGTGGATGACCAGGGCGGTATTAAAAACCCGATCGGCATGATCGGTGTGCGCCTGGAGGCGGAGGTGCACATCATAACAGGAGCCGTGACCTCCGCCCAGAACATCGTCAAATGTGTAAATAGAGCGGGTTTCAAGGTTAACGATATCGTACTGGAGCCCTTGGCTTCATCCAAGGCAGTGCTGACCCAAGACGAAAAGGAGTTGGGAGTTCTGCTGATCGATCTGGGCGGAGGGACCACGGATGTGCTTCTGCACCTGGAGGGGGCGCCCTACCACACCGAGGTGCTTTCCATCGGGGGTGATCAGGTCACCGGGGATGTTTCGATCATGCTGAAAACTCCCCTGGAATCCGCGGAGAAACTGAAAAAAGAGGCAGGCTGCTGCTACGAACCGCTGGTCCAGGAGGATGAGGAAGTCCATATCCCCGGAGTGGGGGGACGACCGCCCAGAACAATCATGCGCAGTGAGCTGGTAGAAATAATTCAGCCGAGGATGGCGGAAATCCTGGGAATGATCCGGGAGCAGATCGACAGGAAGGGGTATCTCAACATCCTCGGCGGCGGGGTTGTCCTCACCGGCGGTGGATCTCTGCTAAGCGGGACGGCTGAATTGGCTACGGAGATTTTCAACCTTCCCGCCAGGATCGGGTATCCGGTCAAGGTGGGAGGGCTGGTGGAGGAGTACTACAATCCCATCTACGCTACCGGGGTTGGATTGGTACTTGCCGGTGCGGCCAGGCGAGACGTGGATTATATGGACACCAGTTCCAGCGAAAAAACCTTCTCCAGTGTCTGGGATCGGATGAGGAATTGGTTCAAAGAGTTCTTTTAGACCGACGTAACGACTGCATCAAGAATTGAGTACTTTCATGGGAGGGGAACACATGAATATCGAATTTGCTGACGAGCTCTCAGGGAATCTCACCGTGATCAAGGTTATTGGTGTGGGTGGGGGAGGCAGCAATGCGGTGAACCGTATGATTGCCACCGGACTGAAAAACGTTCAGTTCATCGCCGCCAACACCGACCTGCAGGCCTTGCAGATGGCCAAAGCCCAAACAAAACTGGCCCTCGGTACCAAACTGACCGGCGGCCTCGGAGCTGGTGGAATTCCCGACATCGGTGAAAAGGCCGCCCTTGAGGATGAGGACAAGCTGAGGGAAACCCTGAAAGGAGCGGACATGGTGTTTATCACCTCCGGCATGGGCGGAGGAACCGGTACGGGAGCGGCGCCCATCGTAGCCCGAATCGCCAGAGAGCTCGGCTCCTTGAGCGTGGCGGTAGTGACCAAACCTTTCGATTTCGAGGGGCGCCGCAAGATGGAGCTGGCCGAAGCAGGGATAGGCCGACTCCGGGATGAAGTTGACACCCTGATCGTTATCCCCAACCAATACCTGCTGAAGATCGTAGAGCGGCGCACCCCGATCCGGGAAGCCTTTCTCATGGCAGACGATGTGCTGCGCCAGGGTGTGCAGGGTATTTCCGACCTGATCACCGAGCCGGGAGAGATCAATATTGATTTCGCCGATGTCAAGACGGTGATGAAGGGCAACGGGGACGCCCTCATGGGTATTGGTATCGGTAATGGAGACAATCGCGCCGTCGACGCGGCTACCAATGCAATCAACAATCCTCTGCTCGAAGATGCCAAAATCGAGGGAGCACGGGCCATTCTGGTCAGTGTGACCGGCGGCAATGATATGTGCCTGAGCGAGTTCGAAGAGGTGCTGAAGATCATCACCGCCAGTGCGGACAGGGAAGCGCTGATCATCGCCGGTACCACTATCAACGGATCGATGAACGAACAGATAAAGGTGACGGTGATCGCCACCGGATTTAATGGACGTAGGCAGGTTCCTGTGAAACGGGAAGAGGCGGAGGACGAACAGAAGGGAGACATCATCTCCTACGATGAGTGGATCAAGATGCGTAAGGGGGTGTCGGCGGCAGCTGCAAGCACGGGGGCGTCGGCCGGTTCCAGCGGGGGAAAAGGTCCCGGGGATTTCTTGGTGGGCCGCAACTCTAAGGAGGCGGATTTGAACGTTCCCACGGTTCTCAGGGAGAAGAAGTATATGCAGCAGGGGGACGGTTAGACCTGTAAGACCATGATTGAACAGTCCAAGCTGCTTGAAATGTACACCGACTACCTGACCGCCGAGCTTCGGCTTGCGGCCTCCACAGTTGCCGTGTACGCTCTTGAGGCTCGTTTGTTTTTGAGCTACTGCGAGCAAGAACAGCTGAAGCCGGAGACCGTGACCGTAGGCAACCTAATAGAGTACCTGATTCACAGGCAGCTGGATGGAATCAGCAGAAAAACCACCGCCAAAGCGGTGAGTGCCCTGCGGGGTTTCTTTACTTTTCTGCATCGGGAGCGGATGATCGACAGCAATCCCAGCATCCTTCTGGAGTTGCCCCGTACCTCCCGGGTAATACCGGAGGTTTTCTCCCTCGAACAGGTAGAGGCTATCCTGGCCGCCATCGATACCGAAACACCCACGGGGATACGGGATCGTTTTCTCTTCGAGCTGATCTATTCCTGTGGTCTGCGGGTCTCCGAAGCTGTCTCCCTTACCTTGGACCGAATATATGCAAAAGAGGCGATGTTGAGGGTTGTGGGTAAAGGATCGAAAGAACGCCTCGTTCCCATGGGAGAGCAGGCTCTGTTATGGATGCGACGCTACCTGGAAGAAGCCCGGCCCGCTCTTCTGAAGGGAAAAAAGGAGCGGGCCTTGTTCATTAATCGCCGTGGCAAGGTATTATCCCGAAAGGGAATGTGGAAGCGTTTCAAGGAGATTAACGCCCTGGCCGGAGTGGACGGAAAGATCCACACGCTGCGGCACAGTTTTGCTACTCATCTGCTTCAGGGAGGAGCGGACCTAAGGGTGGTTCAGACCCTTTTGGGGCATGCGGATATCGGCACAACCCAGATCTACACCCACGTGGACGAGAAAGAGCTGCACCGGCAGCATAAACGCTATCATCCACGGGGATAGAATCAAGGGGTTTATGTTGGACGTTAGAGATAGTGGGGAGTTGAGAATCCCGGCTACGGAAAAACAGAGCCGCGCTATTACGGCAACGCCGCTGCCGTTCGTATTCGCCGTCTTATTCAGCGCACTGGCGGGCTTCCTGCTCGTTATCCTGGCCGGCTCCCTGGTCGGTTGTGCCCGCTTCGCGCGGGATCCAATGCTGGATCAGCTGGTAGAGATGGAGGGGGAGGCAGATCGGGAGGTATCAGCCCAGAGACTCGAGGAGATCGAGAGGGAAATCCAACGTTACCGAAAGGAGGTAGAGCGTACAGTTGATGCGATGGGTCAGCTCGGATCCTACTACAAGATGCTGGCTGTGGAATATATGCGGGGCGGTATGTACGGCGCTGCCTATGATGCGCTGGAGCAGGCCATTGCCATATATCCGGAGAATTCCATTTTATTTTTTTACTCGGGCGTATGTGCGGCCCGCATGAGTATGGCTGAGGTGATCGCGGAGGATCGCCAGCAATGGTTGGAACGATCCGAAGCTTTGTATCGACGCGCCCTTGCTTTGGATCCGGGATACGACGATGCGCTATACGGTTTGAGCATCCTCTACGTATTCGAGCTGGATCGTCCTGAGGAGGCAGAAGGTCTGCTGGTGAGGCTTCTGGCAGACCAGAGCAAAGAGATCGACGGCCGCTTCCTGCTGGCCAGGGTGTACTACAGCTTGGGAAAACTGGAGAGCGCCATAGAGGTTTACAGGGATATCGAGTCCTTAAGCGACGTGGCGGAGAAACGGCAGGAGGCCCGGGATGCTAGAGTTCAGATAGAGGAAGAGCTGTATGGCGCCCAGTGAGCAATTGGCTTTGGCTGTAAATCGTATTCCCTATCTACGGCCCCTGGAGAAGTTTCGGGTTATGGCTCGCTGCCCGGAGGCAGCCAGGTTGGCCCGATTGCAGCGGCGGGACATGGAGCGGATGTTGCAGCGGCGGTTCGACGATCCCGGTTGTCCGATGGCGAGCTATCTGGCGGCGGCCGAGACAGACCGAAAAGACTTGACTCGGGGACGGTTCCAATGCACTTTTTACTGGAACAGAGGCTATCCGCCCCAACTGAGGGAAGTGTACGATCCGCCGTTGGTGTTGTATCACCGCGGCGAGCTGCCGGACTGGTCCCGACCGCTCGTGGCCATTGTAGGAACTCGCCACCCAACAGGCCAGGGCCGGGAGAGCTCCTACGCGCTGGCCTTCGAGTTGGCCCGTTATAATCTGGCCACCGTGTCGGGTATGGCGAGGGGCATCGATGCGGAGGCTCATCGCGGGAGCTGTGAGGCCGGAGGACGGAGCATAGCCGTCTTGGGGAATGGAGTGGACATCCTCTTTCCCCATTCCAGCGTCAAGGTGGGGCGCAGCCTGCTTGCCGCCGGCGGCGTCCTGCTCAGTGAATACCCTCCCGGAGATCCCCCGCTGGCACGCAACTTTCCTGCTCGGAACCGGATTATCAGCGGCCTGGCGCGTACAATCGTTGTGGTGCAGGCGCCACTGCGCTCGGGGGCGTTGATTACAGCGGACTACGCGTTGGAACAGGGCCGGGATCTGGTTGTTCACCGCGTGGGCACCACCGGAGAGAGGGGCTTGGGATCGTTAAAATTGGTCGAGCAGGGGGCGGGAGTCATAGAAGGAGCCCCCGACATTCTTGCCGACTGGGGATGGGCGCGTACGGAGGGAAGCTGGAGCCGCACGGAGTCGTTCAGCACGGGGGAGCAACTGGCCCTGGCTCTAGAGGCACAGATGGCAGGACGGATGGTCTTACGCAGCGGTCGAGTTTATGAGAGACACATAGATGGGAACGAATAACAGAGGTACATTGATCATCGTTGAGTCCCCGGCCAAAGCCAGAACCATAGAAAAGTATCTGGGAGCGGGATTCGCCGTAGAAGCTTCGATGGGACATCTGGTGGATCTGCCTAAGTCCAGATTGGCTATCGATGTGGACAACGGCTTCCAGCCCGAATACATCACCATCCGGGGAAAAGCTAAGGTCCTGAAGGGTTTGCAGAAAGCTGCAGGTAAATCGAAAGAGGTCCTTCTGGCTTCGGACAACGATCGGGAAGGAGAGGCAATCTCCTATCACCTTATGAACGCAATCCGGAGCAAACAGCCCGATGTTCCTGTCAAGCGCATCATCTTTAATGAGATCACCCCTCAGGTCATACGAGACGCGGTTTCCCAGCCGCGCGGGATCGACGAAGCCAAAGTCGAAGCACAGAAGGCGCGTCGCATTCTCGACAGATTGGTCGGCTACCACCTCTCGCCGATTCTGTGGAAAAAGGTAAAGAACGGACTGTCCGCGGGTAGGGTACAGTCGGTGGCTTTGAGACTGATCTGCGAACGGGAGCAGGAGATCGAATCCTTCGTGCCGGAGGAGTACTGGAGCCTGGAGGTAGAACTGCGTAAAGGTAAAGGCGTGTTTTTGGCCGCTCTGCATGAGTACCGGGGGGAGAAGATCGATCTCAAAACCCAGAGCGACTGTTTGAATATCGTCTCCGAGCTTCATGGGCAGGAGTTCCTGGTCAGTGAGGTAAAGGAAACACAGAAAACGCTCCGGCCACGGCCGCCGTATACAACCTCCAAGCTTCAACAGGAGGCGGCCAACCGATTCGGCTTCACCTCGCGTAAAACCATGCAGATTGCTCAGCAGCTGTACGAGGGGATCGACATCGGCTCCGGCCGGGTAGGTCTTATTACCTATATGCGTACGGACTCGACCCGTATCTCCCCTGTAGCCCTGAAGGAAGTGCGGGAGTTCCTGGCCAAGAACTATCCGGATGAGCTGCCCGATTCCGCCAATCACTACACCTCAAGCGCAAGAGCTCAGGACGCGCACGAAGCCATCCGACCCACCTACGTGGCCAATACGCCGGCGGACATCAAGACGTCCCTCTACGCGGATCAGTTCAAGCTCTACTCCCTAATCTGGGAACGTTTCGTATCTTCCCAGATGAAGCCGGGCCGTAGCTCGACCACCACCGTCGAAGTCCGGGCGGCAGAAGCGCTGTTCCGAGCCAGCTCAACCTCTATCGTTGAGCAGGGCTATCAAAAGGTTCTGCGCGTATTGGCCCCGAAAAACGCCAAGAAGGCTCTGCCCCGGCTCGAAGCAGGGGATATCCTGGAAGCGGTGCGATTCCACCCGGAACAGCATTTCACCTCGGGACCGGCCCGCTACACGGATGCGACTATTATAAAAATCCTTGAGGAAAAAGGAATAGGTAGACCCTCCACGTATGCGCCGATCATATCCGTTCTGCTGGACCGTTATTACGTCGTGCGCAAGAATAGGCAGCTGGCCGCAACCCAGCTGGGCAGAATCATAAACAAGCTGCTGACGGAGCACTTTTCCGAATTGGTGAATGAAAACTTCACGGCGAAGATGGAGAAGCGTCTGGACGAAATCGAGGGGGGAAACGGTAGCTGGGTTAATTTGGTAGAGGATTTCTATCGGGATTTCAAGCCTCAGGTCGATCACGTCATGGAGACGCTGGAATCGATCAAGGGTGTTCTCGATGAGCCTACGGATCTGCTTTGTGAGAAATGTGGTCGGCCCATGGTCAAAAAACTGGGTCGTTATGGTTTCTTCATCGCCTGTACGGGATTTCCGGAGTGCCGGAATACAAAGCCGGTGCCCCTGGCCGAGTGCCCCCGTCCCGGCTGCGACGGTAAAATCGTGGCCCGCAGAGGCCAGAAGGGGAGGGGTCGGGAGTTCTTCGGCTGTACCAACTATCCGAACTGTGATTTCGTGACCTATGACAGGCCAACCGGATCGACCTGTCCCCACTGCGGTCAGTTCCTGGTGGCCAAGGAGGATAAACAGAGGGGAGCCTATAAGGCTTGCATCAATCCGGATTGTGATTATCTTCACACCCATGAGTCGGAGGACAAGAGTGCTTGAACGCTACCTGCAGTATCTAAGCCATGTGCGCCATCTTTCGGCAAACACGCTGTCCTCCTATCGGCGGGACCTGGAATCGTATTTTTCATTTCTCTCCGACCGGAACTGGACGGAGGCGGATATGGATGCAGGCAGGGCCAGGTCTTTTGTCGGCCATCTGTCCCGTCGGGGATTGTCTTCCCGCTCGATAAACCGGATATTGTCCGCCCTTCGAGGGTACTACCGTTTCCTCGAGCGGATCGGTGCGCAGGCGGGGAATCCCTTCGCTTCGATCAAGAGTCTCAAGGCAGACGGTAAACTGCCCACTTTTTTGTTCGAGGAGGAAATTGAAAGACTGCTTACCGGTGAACCCGAAGATCTGTGGCAGCTGCGGGACCTGTTGATTCTCGAATTGCTGTATTCGACCGGATGCCGCGTCTCGGAACTGGCCTCGGCCAGCCTGAAGGATCTGGATTTGAAAAACGCCACCCTGCGGGTGCTCGGCAAGGGGCACAAGGAGCGTCTGGTTTTCATCGGCCAATCGGCGCTCAGGTGCCTGCGGGAATATCTGGTACGGCGTAAAGCCCTGAGGTTGACAGATGGGGAGGGACAGCGGGCTCTGTTGGTCAACCGGCGTGGAAAGCGGCTGTCGGTTCGGGGGATTCAAACCATAGTCGATCGCCTGGTCATACAGTCCCGGCTAGACAAACCAGCCACTCCCCATACATTTCGCCACAGTTTTGCCACCCACGTATTGCAGCAGGGTGCGGATATACGGGTTGTCCAGGAGCTGCTCGGGCATGCCAGTCTCTCCACCACGCAGGTGTACACCCACCTGGACATGGATCGTTTGCGGGAGGTGTACGGTGCCGCTCATCCCCACGCGCGAGCCGCCCAGGAGGAGAACGGATAATGGAGAGCATACATGGAACCACCATCATCTCGGTGCGCAAGGATGGCAAACTGGCCATGGGCGGTGATGGACAGGTGACCTTCGGCAACACCATCATGAAGAGCAAGGCGCGGAAGATCCGCAAGATCTACGACGGCAAAATCCTGGTAGGCTTTGCCGGCGCCACCGCGGATGCCTTTACCCTTTTCGAACGCTTCGAGGGCAAGATCAAGGAGTACAGGGGGGATCTGCGGCGAGCCTCAGTGGAACTGGCCAAGGATTGGCGTACCGATAGGGTGCTGCGGCGCCTGGAGGCGATGCTTCTGGTTGCAGACCGCAAGGACATGCTGCTCATTTCCGGAACCGGGGATGTGGTCGATCCTGAGGAAGATGTCATTGCGATCGGTTCCGGCGGTAGCTTCGCCTACGCCGCGGCCCGGGCTTTCCTGGAAACAGCGCCCTACTCGGCCCGCGAGGTGGTGGAGCATGCCCTGATGATCGCCTCGGAAATCTGCATCTATACGAACTCGGAACTCTTTGTAGAGGAATTGGTATGAAGATCGATCTTGATAGCCTAACGCCCAAGCAGATCGTGGCGGAGCTTGATAAGTATATCGTGGGACAGAACAAAGCCAAGAAAGCTGTGGCCATTGCTTTGCGCAATCGAACGCGACGTCAGCGTCTCTCCGATGAGATGCGCGATGAGGTGGCGCCTAAGAACATCATCATGATAGGACCCACGGGAGTTGGAAAGACGGAGATTGCCCGCCGGCTCAGCCGGCTCTGCGGAGCACCTTTCGTCAAGGTGGAAGCCACCAAATATACGGAAGTGGGCTATGTAGGACGGGATGTAGAGTCGATGATTCGGGACCTGGTCTCCGTGGCCGTATCCATGGTTAAAACCGAGCTGCAGGAACAGGTACGGGAGGAGGCGGAGAAGAGGACCGAAGAGGCCCTGCTCGATCTGCTGCTGCCGGGGATCGGCAAATCCGCCCCACGGCAGGCCACCCCGCGGGAGGCCGCCCCCGGGGATGCCGCAGCGCGCGGCCCATCCGCGCAGAGTCCGGCCGCTGCGCAGACGCTATGGTCTGCGAATGCATCGCAGCCGGCAGCCCCGTCCGGCACCCGGGAGAAATTCAGAGAGAAACTCCGGGCTGGTGAGCTGGAGGAAAAAACCGTCGAGGTAAACGTGACCAGCAATCAGTTTCCGGCGATCGAGATCTTCTCCGGAACAAGCCTGGAGGAGCTGGATGTGAATATCGGCAACCTTGGAAATATCTTCGGTGGCCGCAAGAAGCGTAAAAAAACCACCGTAGCCCGAGCCAGGGACATCCTGCTGGCCGAAGAGATGGACAAGCTGATCGATATGGAACGGGTTACCGAGCAGGCCATCAAGCGGGTGGAGCAGATGGGAATCGTGTTCGTCGACGAGCTGGATAAGATAGCCTCGCGGCAGAACGTCAGCGGGGTGGACGTGTCCCGAGAAGGGGTGCAGCGGGATATTCTGCCCATCGTTGAAGGATCCAAGGTGCACACCCGCTACGGCATGGTCGACACCTCCCATATCCTGTTCATTGCTGCGGGAGCGTTTCACATGAGCAAGCCTTCGGATCTGATTCCGGAGCTGCAGGGCCGCTTTCCCCTGCGAGTGGAGCTCCAAGCCTTGACAGACGAAGATTTTGTAAAAATTCTGACTCAGCCCCGCAATGCCCTCATTAAGCAGTACGAGGAGCTATTACGCACCGAAAATGTCGAGCTTCAGTTCGACGAGCAGGCGATCCGCCGTATCGCTGAAATCGCCAGCGACGTCAACTCCCGAACGGAGAATATCGGAGCCCGGAGGCTTCACACGATCATGGAATCTCTCCTCGAAGAGGTCAGTTTCAACGCCAGTGATATCCAGGGGCAAACCGTGAAGATTACCGAGAAGTACGTAGACAAGAGATTGAAGGATATTGTGGAGGACCAGGATTTGAGCCGCTTCATCCTCTAATCAAGGACGCGGATAGCGCCGACACTAAAAGGAGAGGAGGGGCAAGAACAGACCATGATGTTTGAAGGACGTTTTAACAAAACAATCGATCTGCTGAAGCGAGGTCTGGATGTGTCCGTGCTTCGCCGCAATGTCATCGCCAACAACATCGCCAACGCGGAGACGCCGAACTTCAAGCGATCGGAGCTGAACTTCGAGTCAGCCCTGAAACGGGCTTTGGACTCTGAAAAGATACGACCGCCGCGGCAATTCGTCACCGACAGCCGGCACATCCCCTTTCATCAGCCGATCGACTACCGGACGGTGCGGCCGCGCCTGGTCCTTGACTACCTGACTACAGCCAAGAACAACGGGAACAACGTGGATATCGAGGAGGAGGGTATGCTGGCTTTGGAGAACCAGCTGCTCTATCAGACAATGGCGCAGGCGATCTCCAGCGAATTCAGCCGGGTCAACCTGGTGTTGCGCTAGCTGCGCGTGAGTCGAGCGTAGGATAGCGCGGGAGGAACAGATGGGTCTGTTTACGACGATAAACACGGCAGCTACGGGGCTGACAGCGCAGCGCACACGTTTGGATGTGATCGCCAATAACATCGCCAACGTGAATACCACCCGGACAACCGAGGGCGGACCCTTTCGCCGCAGCCGGGTCATTTTCCGGCCAAGGGTTTCCCAGCCTTATTGGCGGAGCCCTTTTCTGCCCCTGTTTCTCAAAGAACAGATTGGCAGAGGCGTGAGGGTGGTCAACGTGGAGAAGGACTACGACGCCGAAGTGCGCCTGGTGTATGATCCGACCCATCCGGATGCCATTCAATCCGGACCTCGGCAGGGTTATGTGGAGTATCCCAACGTCAATGTTGTGAACGAGATGGTGGATATGATCTCCGCCTCGAGGGCTTACGAAGCCAACGTAGCCATCATGAACGGAAGCAAGAGCATGTTCCTGAAGGCGTTGGAGATCGGGAGGTAATTGATGGATTTACTTTCACCTTTGTCGGTCCGGGGACACGTTATCGAGCTGCAGCGCAGCGATCCCCGTCATCTTTCCGGTTCAGGGGCAGCCGGGAGCATCGCCGCGACTGCTGGTCCAGAGGCGAGATTAGGGCCCGAGTCAGGATTCGGTAAACTGTTTTTCGACGCATTGAACAATGTTAATGATCTCCAGCATACGACCATGGATCTCACCGAGGCTATGCTCACCGATCCGGATTCGGTGGATATCCACGATGTGACTGTGGCGATTGCCGAGGCCAATTTAGCCCTGTCGATGACCAAAGCGATTATGGACAGGGCGATCCGGGCCTATCAAGAGGTCATCAATATACGATAATGTAGCAGCTTCTGTACGTTCATATTATGATGCCGGCGCGTTCTTGTGCGCTGGCAGAGTACATCGCAATCTTCCCTGGTCACTGATTGAATGAAGATTGCGATCAAATGGGAGGGGAGAATGAACGAGTGGCTAAGACAGCTAATAAATCAGATAAAGAATCTTTGGGGTAAGTGGAGTCTTACCCAGAAGATCATCCTGTTCTCTATCGTTGGAGTGGCGGTGCTGGCGATCATCCTGATCGCGGTGTTCAGCTCCGCTCCCACCATGGTAACCCTGATAGGCACTCCGATCAGCGATGAGAACAATCTGGCGCGCATCGTGACGGTCCTGGACGAGGAAGGGGTAACCTACAAGGTCAGCCCTGAGAACATGATCTACGTGGAGGACGATGCCACGGCACGCCGCATCCGGGCGATCCTGATCCGCGAGGATCTGATTCCTCCCAGGACAGATCCCTGGGCCATCTTCGACGTGGAACGCTGGACCCTGACGGACTTCGAACGGGACGTCAATCTGCAGAGAGCCATTACCAAGAACCTCGAGCAGCATATCCTGGCGCTCGATGACGTAGATGCCACCAGCGTGACCCTGGTTGTGCCCAAGGCGGAGCTTTTCCAGGAGGACCAGAATCCGGTGACCGCTTCTGTGATCATTACCCCGAAGCCGGGCTCCGACATCAAGGAGAACCGCAAGAAGATCGAGGGGATCGTTAAAATCATTAAGTTCGCCGTTGCCGGATTACAGGATGAAAATATCGTGATCACGGATCAAAACGGCCTGCAATTGAATGACTTCACCGGCCTGGAGGACGTGGACCGGATAGAGGTCGCCCGCCGGGAGCTGCGAACCAAGAAAGAGTTGGAGCAGCAATACAAGGCGGAAATCCTTGCAGCCCTGAGAACGATCTTCAGCTTCGACAGGGTGGAAATCGTAAAGCTGGACATCGACCTGGACATGAGTAAACAGACGGTGAATACGGAGGAGCATTTTCCCGTAACCATGACGAAGGACAATCCTCGTACGCCTTTCGACGAAACCGAGGTGGTGCCCTCCATAACCCTGTCCAAGGAAGTCACGGAAGAGCATTTCGAGGGAACCGGTTTCAATCCGGAAGGACCTCCGGGCCAGGAGGGGCAGACACCTCCGGCTTACAAAGATCTCTCCAATCTGGTGGGAAAATACGATCAGTCCACCCTGATTCAGAACGAGGTGGTCAACAAGAAGAGTACCTATGAGGAGAAGAGTCCGTGGAGTATCGACAGAATCACCGCGGGCGTCGCTATTGATGGAGTGTGGCGCAGGGTATACAATGAAGAGGGTCAGGTGGAAGTGAATCCCGACGGCAGCATCAAGAGGGAATACACGCCGGTCAGTGACGAAGACTTGCGCAAGGCTGAAAGCCTGATCAAGGATGCGGTAGGCTACAACCGGGATCGAGGGGATTCGGTTACAGTCGAGCACATTCCCTTCGACAGGAGTGCTCAATTCGCCACCGAAGACGAGGAGCTGCGTCGGCAGCGGCAGGTGCGCACCACCATTGTCTCGATCATCATTGGTATCGGGGCGATAATTTTTGCCGCCATCCTCTACCGGTTGATCGCCAAGGAGTTGGAGCGCAGAAGACGGCTGCGGGAAGAGGAATTGGCTCGCCAGCATCAGGCCATGCGCGAGGCGGCCCTACGCAGAGCCGAAGAAGAGGGGGCGGAAGTCGAGCTCTCCGTGGAGGAACGGGCTCGCATGGAGATGCAGGAGAACGCCATCAACATGGCCCGGGAGCATCCCGAGGATGTGGCTCAGTTGATCCGTACCTGGCTGTTAGAGGAGTAGGAGATGGCAAAGAGGGAAGCAAGCGCGACCGCCCAGGCGCCACCGTCGCCCGGGAAGAAGACGAGAGGCCACGGGGGACCGAAAAAACAACTCACCGGCCGTCAGAAGGCCGCCATATTCATCATTACCCTGGGACACGAGATCGCCGCGGATATATTCAAGCATCTGCGGGATGACGAGATCGAGCAGCTGACCTTTGAAATCGCCCGCAACGAAGCCATCGATCCGGCGGACAGGGATCAGGTGCTGATGGAGTTCCAGGAGCTGATGATGGCTCAGGACTTCATATCCACCGGCGGTATCGAATACGCTCGGGAGCTGTTGGAGAAATCGGTAGGCAGTCAAAAGGCGGTAGATATTATCAACCGCCTGACCAGCTCCCTTCAGGTGCGTCCGTTCGACTTCATCCGTAGAACCGATCCGGCTCATCTGCTCAACTTCATCCAGCAGGAGCATCCCCAGACCATCGCCCTGATTCTGGCATACTTGGAGCCGAACAAGGCATCGGTGATTCTGGGGGCTTTGCCCAGTGAAGTGCAATCCGACGTAGCTAAACGCATCGCCACTATGGACAGGACCTCTCCGGAGATCCTGCGGGAGGTCGAACGGGTATTGGAGAAGAAGCTTTCCACGCTGTCCTCTGAGGACTACACCGCTGCCGGTGGTGTGGAAAGCATCGTCGAGATCCTCAACCTGGTTGATCGATCCACCGAGAAAGGGATCATCGAACGTCTCGAGGAGGACGATCCGGAGCTGGCGGAGGACATTAAGAAGCGGATGTTCGTATTCGAGGATATCGTCCTTTTGGATGACCGGGCTATTCAAAAAGTGTTGCGGGAAGTGGATACCACCGAGCTGGCCAAGGCGCTGAAGGCCGTTGACTCGGAGGTCCAGGACAAGATCTTCCGTAATATGAGTAAACGGGCTGCCACCCTTCTGAAAGAGGATATGGATTATATGGGTCCGATCCGCTTGAAAGATGTGGAGGAAGCACAGCAGCGGATCGTTTCGATTATCCGCAAGCTGGAGGAACAGGGAGAGATCGTGGTAGCCCGGGCAGGCGAGGACGAACTGGTGGTTTGACGTGGCAAAGAACGTCTTTAGAGCGGATGAAATACTCTATCAGTCCCGCAAAGTGTTCATCAAACCCCCGCAGGTGGAAGCGGAAGAGAGCTATGAGGAGATCGAGAGCCTGGAAGAGTACGGCGGACCCACCGTGGAAGATCTGCGACGGGAAGCGGATGAGTTTAAAACTAATTGGGAACAGGAAAAAGCTCGTCTGATCGAATCCGCCCGGGAGGAGGCGGAGGCGATCAAGAAGGAGGCGGAGCGGGCTGCCTTTGATGAGGTAAAACGTAAAAACAACCAGGCGCAGAAGATCCGCCAGGAAGCGGAGGACGAAGCCAAGCGCATCATCGAGGATGCCAAGAAACAAGCGGGGGAACTGGAAGCCGAGATCCAGGGGAAAGTGGATAAGGTGGAGAAAGAAGCCTTTGCCAAGGGTCACGCCGAGGGCAGAGAAGAAGGTTTCCAGGAGGGCCGTCAGGAAGTCGAGCGCCTGATAGAGAGCCTGCAGAAGATCATTTCTGCGGCCATTGAAAAACGGAATGAGATCATACAGGAATCTGAGACCCAGGTCATCAATCTGGTTCTCCTCATTGCCAAGAAGGTAATTAAAGTGATCTCTGAAAATCAACGGAACGTGGTCATCAACAACGTGGTTCAGGCATTGCGAAAATTGAAGAGCCGCGGCGATGTGGTTATTCGGGTAAACCTGGCCGACGTGGAGCTGACCTCGGAACACATAAATGATTTCATGAAGATGGTGGAGAACGTCAAGTCTGTTACCGTCCTGGAGGACAGCTCCGTGGATCGGGGTGGCTGCATCATCGAGACCGATTTCGGGCAGATTGACGCCCGGATCTCTTCCCAGCTTCACGAGATCGAGGAGAAGATCATCGAGCTGGCACCGATTCGCTCCAAAGGGGAGGGATAGGTTAAAGCCAGATCAACGATGGCAGCCCCGCTGCCAGGAAAACCCATTTTTCAGGGAGGGGAAAATTGGGCCTATTCGACAAATACGCTTTCACCTTAGAGAGAATCGATCCCATCAAGTATACCGGGGTTGTCCAACGGGTTCAGGGCGGCCTGATCGTAGAGTCCAAAGGTCCCCGAGCCGTGGTCGGCGAGCTGTGTCAAATCGTACTGCCGGAGGCGAGGCGAATCATCTGGGCTGAAGTGGTGGGTTTGAGAGACAGGACGGTTCAGATCATGCCTTACGATGAGATGGAAGGGATCACCGTAGGTTGCAAGGTCATCGCCATGGGCGAGCAGCTCTCTATCCCCGTTTCCGAGAAATTGCTGGGGAGAGTCCTGGATGGCATGGGAAAGCCCATCGACGGCAAAGGAGATATCGGTTCATCCGTCTGGTATCCCATTCACCAGGCCCCACCCGATGTTCTGCGCAGGCCGCGAATCGAACAGAAAATCGGCACGG
This sequence comes from Spirochaetaceae bacterium, assembly GCA_020353535.1. Lineage (GTDB taxonomy): Bacteria > Spirochaetota > Spirochaetia > SZUA-6 > DRHE01 > JAFGQJ01. Next base: position 4,521,241 of record CP070696.1, read on the forward strand.
GCATACGGTCCATCGACGCCCTTGTCACCGTGGGTAAGGGACAGCGGATGGGGATTTTTTCCGGCAGCGGCATCGGTAAATCCACCCTACTGGGAATGATTGCCCGCAATACTTCCGCCGATGTCAGCGTCATCGCCCTGATCGGAGAGCGGGGTAGGGAAGTGCGGGATTTCATCGAAAATGATTTGGGTCCGCAGGGTTTGGAACGGTCGGTTGTGGTGGTGGCCTCTTCCAACAAACCCCCGCTTTCGAGAATTCGAGGTGCCTACGTCGCTACGGCGATCGCGGAATATTTCCGCGATCAGGGCAAGGATGTCATGTTGCTGTTCGATTCGGTGACCCGGTTCGCCCGTGCGCAGCGGGAGATCGGTCTGGCGGTGGGGGAGCCCCCGGCCAATCGCGGCTTTACCCCTTCGGTATATTCCCTGCTGCCAAAACTCCTGGAGCGGTGCGGCACCTCTCCGAAGGGTACGGTGACCGGCTTTTACTCCGTATTGGTCGAAGGGGATGATTTGGATGAGCCGATATCCGATGCGGTTCGGGGCATCCTGGACGGGCATATCGTGCTGACCCGCGGTCTTGCACAGAAGAATCATTACCCCGCAGTGGATGTCCTGCAGTCCGTGTCCAGATTGGCCGAAAAGGTAACAGGACCCAATATAAAAAAAGCCGCAGGTACGCTGCGACGAATGTTGGCTACCTACCGGGAGGCTGAAGATTTGATAAACGTAGGTGCGTACGTGGAAGGATCGAACGCCGAGATCGATCAGGCCATCGTGAAGATGCCGGAGATCAATGAGTTTCTCGTACAGGCAATCCACGAAAAGCATGAGCCCGAGGAGAGTTACAGGCGTTTGGGCGAGATCGGGGGAGTGCCCATCCCGGAGGAGGAGTTGGGAAGTGAGGCGGTTTCACTTCAGGCTCGAGCGACTCTTTGAGATCCGCTCTTATAGGGAGCAGCAGTGGCTGGCCAAGTTGGCGGCTGCCTCGGGATTGTGCACCCGCCTGTCCCACAAGATAACGGAGAACGGGGAGGCGGCTCGTGGGGCATTTTACATAGATAGCAGACGCGGGCAGGAGCTGGATCTGTCGATGCTTACCTACCGGGAGCACTACATAAACAGGCTGGGTCAGGAACAGCGGAAACTGAAAAGAGAGCTTGAGGAAAAACTTCAGGCCCGTGCGCAGGTTCTGGAGAAGTATCAAGAGGTATCGCGGGATAAGAAGGTGCTGGAAAAACTGAAAGAAAAGCGAGAGTCGGATTACTATGCACGGGCCAAGCTGGATGAGTTCAAGGCCGTCGATGACCTGACCTCCAGTCAGTTTGTCAGGAAGAGCCTTGAGGGGGGGATTTGAGCCATGATGGAATACAGTTCTGTCGGCACGGGTTTTCGAATTATAATCCTGTTGCTTCTTGTGGCGGTCCTCGCGTTGGGTGGATTGGTTTGGTTTGATTACCTGGGCATCGTAGACGCCCAAGGATTGCTGTCGCCGGTGTTCACACTCATTCGGGGGGAAAAGGTGGTTGTGGATGCCGAGGATCCTCTACTGCTGGAGAAAGAGAGACTGACCAAGCAGCTGGAAGCGCTGGCCATTCGTTCTGAAGAGCTCACCAGCTGGGAACAGGAGCTGGAATCCAGGCAGGCGGAAATCAATCAGATGGTCGAGCAACTGGAGGAGCGGGAGAGGGGAATCGAAGATAGAGAAAAAGTATTTAACGAACGTTTGCAGGCTTTCGAAAATAGAAGAGTAAACCTGCGGCAGAACTCGGATTATCTGGTAGGAATGCCGCCGGAAAATGCTGTGAAGATTCTGCTGCAAATGGAAGACCAGGACGTGATCGATATCTTTCGGGTGACCGAAGAGCAGGCTCAGGCTGCCGGGGAGGTTTCCCTGGTATCCTATTGGCTGTCCCTGATGCCCGCGGATCGGGCTGCCGTCCTGCAGCGGAAAATGTCGCGCAAGACAGGGGGTTAAATACTTGCTGCAGTCCCTATTGGATTTCACGTCCCCGAAGATCGTAAAGGCAGACGCCTCGGCTGAAACCTCTGCATCTCCGGCAGCACAGGCACTTAGCGAAAAAAAGCCCGGTGGAAAAGTGGAGCAGGGGCTTTCGGCTTTTGCCAGAAGCCTCGAAAAGGCCAAAGAGGCAAATCAGGGCAAGGCGGTTCGCTCGAAGGTCGGGAATAGCCCAACCGAAGCGCTGGCTATGCGGGGCGGCAAAGCTCTCATCGATCCCTCTAAAATACTTCAGGAGTTGCTCGCTGGTTTGAATGCGCAGGAGCTGACCCGGGTACTGATGCAGTTCAATCCAAAAGAGTTGCTGCGTTTCGCCGAAAGCTTCGGTTTCGACAAGCTCGCCCTCCTTGATTCTGCCAAAGCCCTCGATACCACCCCGGTTGCCGCAAAGTGGGGAAGGGACAGGATTTCAAATCTTCGCAAGCAGCTGGTCGAGATTCTCGGCAAGGAGGGAGCGCTCAAAGTCATCGCCGCCGCAGCCGGAAAAAAGCGCGTAGCTCCCACGCCGGAGATCGGCCTCAAAAAACCAGCGAAAAATCAACCGGTCGGTGAAGCTCGAAGCGTGGGGAAAAAGCCGAGAGTCGTGGTTCTGGATCTGCGTAAGGATGCGCCGGCGGCCGGGGATGTTCAGAATCAGGGGAATGCTCTGAAAAATCCCTCGGCAGGAGAAAAAATTGCGGAAACTCAGGACAGGGAGGCTTCGATCCTATATCGCACTCCCATCCAGGAGAGGGCGCCGGCCTCGGCGGCCGATGCAAGCTCACGCGTGTCCCGGCTACCAATAAACTTCGAACAGCGCTTCATCCCTGAGGTTGTCAAACAGACGGGAATTATCCTGAAAGGCAGCGACAGCGGGGAGATTCGGTTGGTGTTGAAACCCGAGAATTTAGGCAGCCTTCGAATTCGGCTGTCCCTGAGCGAAAGCAGTTTAGAGGGCCGCATAGTTGTCGACAATAATAGTGTCAAGGAACTCGTCGAATCCAGCCTTGACAATCTGAGAAACGCCCTGCGTCTGGAGGGGTACCAGACCAGCTTGGAGGTCTTCGTAGGGCATCGACGCAGCGGAAACGGGAATCAGGAATCCGCACCTGCAAGCTGGCGGAACGGCGGTTCTGAAGAGTTCGAGAAATCGGTACCGTTGTTCCTCGAAATGAAGCCCGATTATGAACTGATCAACGTATTTGCATAGCAAATCGTTGACGTATTCGCCTAGCGAAGAGTTAACATTTTTGCATGACGATAGGAAACTGGAAGGCATGGACATTACATCATTACTATCCGCCGATGATCTTGTCAATTTGACCAGACAGGTGGAGAACTACAACCGGGGATTGAACCCGGCAGAAGTAGCTGGACAAGGCCAGACCCTGGGCAAGGATGATTTCTTGAGGATCCTCCTGACACAGTTGACCCATCAGGATCCAACCTCGCCGTTGGAGGACAAGGAGTTCGTGGCTCAGATGGCCCAGTTTTCCACCTTGGAACAGATGACCAATATGAGTGCCGAACTGGCCAAGGTATTCGCAGTGATGGCCAAGAGTCAGGCTATCGGGCTGTTGGGAAAGACAGTCGAGATTGCCGTCGGGGACAACAGAGTATCTGGGAGGGTTGAGGAAATCACAGGTAGTGAGTTTCCGCAAATACTGGTACAAGGCCGATACTATGACGTATCACAGATCTTGAGCGTCAAAGAATCGCAAGGAGAGAAAAAGCCATGATGCGTTCGCTTTATTCCGGGGTTTCCGGTCTCCAGAATCACCAGATACGAATGGATGTTCTGGGAAACAATATCTCCAACATCAACACCACCGGTTTCAAGAAGGGAAGAGTGAATTTCCAGGATATGCTCTCCCAGACCCTCTCCGGTGCCGCCAAACCTACGGATGAGGTCGGTGGAGTCAATCCGAAGCAGGTCGGCCTGGGAATGGTCATTGCCTCTATAGATACCATCCATACTCAAGGTTCGTTGCAGACTACGGGGGTGATGACGGACCTGGCCGTACAGGGTGAGGGATTTTTCATACTCCAAGACGGGGAGAAGCGCTTCTACTCCCGTGACGGGTCATTTGGAATCGACAGGGATGGTTTGCTGGTGGACCCCGCCAACGGACTGCGGGTTCAGGGCTGGCAGGCGATTACCATAGATGGAATTACGACGATAAACACCGCTGCTGATATAAACGACCTGATCATCCCGGTGGGGGACAAGGATCCGGCTGCGGCCACCACCGAAGTGGAGCTGGCCTGTAATTTGGACAAACGCACCCCTGAAATTCCCGCCGGAGCGGCTCCGCAGACGATACTAGATGGTACCTGGTCAACAACCTTTGATATCTTCGACAGCTTTGGCAACGTGCATCAGCTGCAGGTCAACTTCACCAAGGTGGTGGGTATTGCCAACCGCTGGCAGGCTGAGGTGATCGTGGATCCGGATGCCGAAGTCCCGACCAATACGCTGGTGGAGATAGGGGCCGCCAACAACGCGGATAATCTCTTTTTTATAGATTTCGACAACCTGGGTTCTCTGGCGGCGGTGCTGGACGCTCAGGGCGATACGATCGCCGAAGGCACCCTGCAGATCCAGGTTGGTTTTGACGTTCCGGAAGCCACCGTTCCTCCTGGCGAGGTGGCGGTCCGTCAGCTTTTTACCCTCAACCTCGGAGAAGTGGGTAGCTACAGAAACGCCGTTACTCAGTTCGCCGAGAAGAGCTCGACCAAGGCGATTATCCAAAACGGATATCCCATGGGTTATCTGGAGAGCTTCAAGATCGACCAAAGTGGTGTGATCACGGGGGTCTACTCCAACGGAACCAACAGAGCCATCGGTCAGGTCGCTCTGGCGGGCTTTACAAATCCGGGAGGTCTGGAAAAGGTCGGTGAAAACACCTACGAGGTATCCAACAATTCCGGTGAGGCCCGCATCGATGCGGCGGGGATCGCCGGCAAGGGAAAAATTATTGCCGGGGCACTGGAGATGAGCAACGTGGATCTGGCAGAACAGTTCACAGACATGATTGTCACCCAGCGGGGTTTTCAGGCTAACTCTCGTACCATAACAACCTCGGATCAGATGATTCAAGAGTTGTTGACACTAAAACGGTAAAGGAATTAGATGATATAGATGATAGAGGTGACCAGACTTGACGGGAGGACCTACCATGTGAATCCCCACCAGATCGAGTACATCGAATCCAATCCGGATACGACTCTAGTCATGCTCTCCGGCAAACGGCTCGTGGTGTGCGAGCCGTTTGAGCAAATTTTAGAGCGAATCGTGAGCTATCGCAGGCTCATCGGTGCATTTAAGAACGAGGAGTAGGGTGTGGATCTTGCGACGATAGTCGGCTTGTTGGTCGGATTTGCCGCCCTGGTTGTCGGCATATTCTGGACCGGCGGGTCACCATTGGGATTTTTCAGTCCGGCCTCGATTTTCATCACGGTTGTTGGAAGCTTTTGCGCTCTGATGGTGGCCAATCCCTTGAGCCGCGTTTTGGGCATCATGCGTTATTTCCGCCTGACCATGCGGGTTCCGGTCTACGAGGAGGAGCGGATCATCAGCCAGCTGGTGACCTTCTCCGAGAAGGCGCGTAGGGAGGGGCTTTTGGCTTTAGAGGACGATCTGGAGGAGGTGGAGGACGAGTTCTTGAGGAAGGGGATCCAGCTGGTCGTGGACGGCACGGACCCGGACATCATCAAGAATATCCTCTACAATGAGCTGAACCAGATCCAGTCCCGCCATGCCATCGGCATCGGCATCTTCGACGACTGGAGCAAATTGGCCCCGGCCTTCGGCATGATCGGAACCTTGATCGGTCTGATCATAATGCTGGCCCAGATCGAGGATAAATCCGCCATCGGTTTCGGCATGTCAACGGCCCTGATCACCACCCTCTACGGAGCCGTCCTGGGCTATCTGGTGTTCTTGCCGGTAAAGCGCAAGCTCGAGGACCGGGACAATTCGGAGAGCCTGGTGAAGGAAATTATGATTGAGGGGATTCTCTCCATCCAGTCGGGGGACAATCCGCGGATTCTGGAGGAGAAGCTTCTGGCCTTCCTGGCGCCGCTGCGCAGGGAGGCGGTACGTCAGGAAGCTGTGAGGGAATAGAGCATAGAAAAAGATGCCCAATCCGAAGAAGAGAGAGAGGAAGGTCGAGGAAGGTGCCCCGCAGTGGTTGGTCACCTACGGGGATATGACCACCCTGTTATTGACCTTTTTCATCCTGATGTTTACAACCGCGGAGATCGATGGAGCGGAACTGAGGATGATCCTGGCCGCTTTCCAGGGTTTGGGTTCCTTTCGCGGCGGCAACACCCTGCAGGTTGGAAAGCTGGCCGAGCTGGGACATACAATCATGAGCCTGCCCTCCAGGGAAGCAGGCAAGGCTCTTGACAAGGCTCGGCGAACCGCGATTTCCCAATTTCAGCCCGAGCTGCAGACAAAGAAGGTACGCATCAAGGAGGACGAGCGTGGCTTGATCATTTCCCTGGCCGCGGACAGTTTTTTCGAACCGGCCAGTGCCGAGATCAACATCGAGGAATCCCGTCAGGTACTGCAAAAAGTGGCCACCCTGATGAGTTCACGGGAGATGAGCGGACGCAAGTTCCGGATAGAGGGGCATACGGATAACGTCCCCACGGACCCGGAAGGAGAGTGGGAGACGAACTGGGAGCTTTCCGCCGACAGAGCGGTCAACGTTCTCCACTATCTGGTGGATTTCGGTGTAGACGAGCGTCAGTGCCAGGTGGCGGGATTCGCAGATACCGTGCCCTTGGCTTCGAACGACACCCGGGAGGGTAGAGCCTACAACCGCCGAGTGGATATCGTCCTGCTGACCGAGGGGCACCTGTGATGGTGAGGGGTTTGACTTGTCGGGGCAAATCTATCAAAATTTGGATGTAGGAGCTGTTCATGTCCGATGAAGAGGGATTGAGTTTAGATGATGTAGGTGCGGGTCCCGAAGAAATAGCTCCGGCAGGGAGAAAAGCGGGATTTCTGCCCACATTTCTGGTGCGAGCGCTCAAGTGGGTGGCAATTGGATTGGGTTTTGTCATCCTGGGCGTTACCACCACCGTAGTGACCTTTAACCTCGTGAACAGGGGACGTGCCGGTTCCGAAATGCGGGAGATTTCTCCGGAGTACAGCGCCCGGCCCGAACCCTTGAACTATGACGACACATTGGAGGAAATCCGCGGTGTGACCTCCGATGAAGTGCCAGCCATCTTCAGCGCACGGATAAGCCTGGGCTATGAGCCGGGGAAACAGCAGCTGGCTATCGAGATTGCAGCCAGAAAGCGGGAAATCCAGAACATCGTTCTGATTTATTTGAGCAACAAGAGAAGCAATGAGCTGCGGCCGGAACAGTACAGGCAGATCCAGGAGGACCTTCGCAGCCAGATCAACAGAGTGCTCAGGGAGGGTCAGATTGAGTCGGTGGTATTCAGGGATTTCGTGGTGACCCAGTAGGAGAACGGAGTTTATGGCGGAAGTACTGTCCCAGGACGAAATTGATCAACTTCTCTCGGCGATATCCGCCGGAGAGATCTCCACGGAAGAGATCCACCAGCCCCGGGATCAACGGAAGATCAAGATCTATGACTTCAAGCGTCCGGACAAGTTTTCAAAAGATCAGATCCGCACGGTCTCGATCATGCATGAAACCTTCGCCCGCCTCACCACGACTTCCATGTCCGCTCAACTCCGCAGTCTGGTGCATGTCCATGTGGCTTCCGTGGACCAGCTTACCTATGAAGAGTTCATCCGATCGATACCTAATCCTACGACGCTGGCTGTTATTGATATGGATCCCCTCAAAGGATCGGCCATATTGGAGATCGACCCGGCCATCACATTTTCGGTTATCGACAGGCTCTTCGGGGGCCAAGGAGAGGGTGCCAAGTTTTCCAGGGATTTGACAGACATCGAGCAGGCCGTCATGGAGGGGATCATCGTGCGGGTTTTGGGGAATCTCCGGGAGAGCTGGAGCACGGTAATCGATCTGCGCCCCCGTTTGGGGGGAATCGAAACCAATCCTCAGTTTGCCCAGATCGTACCGCCTTCGGAAATGGTCATTCTGATCACTCTGGAGACCAAAGTCGGGGAAGTGGAGGGAATGATGAATCTCTGCATCCCCTATCTCACCATAGAGCCGATTATCTCGAAGCTGTCAGCCCAATACTGGTACGCCTCCACCCGGCGGGGCACGACGACGGAGAATCTGAATATACTCCGAGACCGCCTGGCTTCGGTAACCGTCACGTTGATGGCGGAAATCGGCTCTATGGATATCAAGGTGCGGGATGTGCTAGCCCTGAGCATGGGGGATATCATTCGACTGGATTCGGTCAGAGTCAATGATCCGATGACCGTACGGATCAGCGATCGCCGGAAATTCCTCTGCCGTCCGGGGGTGCTGGGAAACAAGATGGCCGTACAGGTCATAAAGAAGCTTGAAGATATCGACCAGGCGGATTTTGAGGAGCTAACGACCAGTGGGGAGGAAGAGGTATGAGCGACGGATCACTGTCCCAAGACGAAATTGATGCATTACTGCAGGAAACCGAGAGCCTGGAGATCGATACCGGTTTCGGCGGCGGTAGCGAGCCGCTGTCCGAAGAGGACAAGAGACGATTCTTGGCTCTATTGGAAGGGGTCATCGACTCCCAGGCCTCGAATCTGTCCATCCTGACCCGTAAAAATGTCAATCTGGAGAGACCTACCCTTGAGCTGGTGATGGGGGAAGAGATCCTCGATCAGCTGCCCGATGAGGCTGTAGATGTCAAGATCGATTTTACAGACGGTTTGCAGGGAGAACACTCCTATCTGGTGGACTCGGCCACGGCACAGGCTATAGCTGGTCTGATGATGGGGCAAAGCGGTGTAGAGCTGGACGATGCCGCCTTGTCCGCCGTAGCGGAAGCTCTGTCTCAAATAAGCGGGCCGGTGGCCACGGAGATTGGCAATCAGAGTGCCAAGACGGTACAAAACGCCCCGCCGGATTTCCAGAGTGTCACAAAAGACAAGGTGCGGCTGCCTCAGGGTGAGGTGGTCGTCAAGCTGGAATATCCCCTGATGATCGAGGGGGAGAATCCGGCGAAGCTGGTAGAGCTTTTCTCCCTGTCTTTGACCAAAGAGATTATCAATGCCACCGGCGCCGGCGCCCCGGACTCCGGAGCCGCACCGGCGGCAGCTATGGGAGGAGCTTTCGCCGCCGCTGCCGGTGGGCAGGCGGCGCCTCAGCGTGCGCAGGCTGGCATAGCCCAGACTTTTGGGCAGGCCTTCGGCGGTCCTCAGGGTTTGGGAATGGGCACCAGCCAGTCGCCGCCGAATGTTCAGCCGGTGCAGTTCGCCAATCTTCAGGGGGCCGGTGCTCAGGGCGAGCAGGGAAACATCGGGCTGCTCATGGATGTATACATGGAGCTGACCGTGGAGCTGGGCCGGACCCGCAAACTGATTCGGGAGATCCTGGGAATCGGTGAGGGTACGATCATCGAACTGGACAAACTCGCCGGTGAGCCGGTGGACATTCTGGTCAATCACAAGCTGATCGCCAAAGGTGAGGTGGTGGTTATCGACGAAAACTTCGGCGTACGGGTAACCGAAATCGTTTCACCGATGCAGAGGATGAGTGATTTGACTTAATTGCAACTCTAGTATAGAATAATGCCGAGAACACCGTGATTGTCGTGATCGCGGTGCTCTGTTTGAGTTTCTTGGGAGGGGAACGTGAAATTCACACATTTCTTGCCATTCAGCGGGCGGAGCAGGGTATTTCTCTCTGTATTTGTGCTGCTCCTCGTACCGGTATTCGGCTCACTGGCTCAGGAGAGTCCCGCCAGCCCCGCCCCCGAAAGCAGACGTCCGCTCGAGGAATCCCTGCTCATCCTGGACAGCGAAGAGCAGACGGAAGCTTCAGAAGCACAGGAGGTGGCCGAAGGTCCGCTTGTATCTTCATGGGACTTCCTGCGCATGGTGTTGATTCTGGCAGCGGTTGTCGGGGTTATCTATCTGATCTTCTGGCTGCTCAAACGGGGCCTTCGGCGTCAGCTTCCCCAGAACGATTTAATCCAGCTCTTGGGCACACGCAACCTCTCGGGAAACCGGGCTCTACACCTGGTTGAACTGGGGAAACAGGTTTTCCTGGTAGGCGCTGCCGAGGGGAGTATCTCCCTGATCTCTGAGATAAGGAATCAGGAAACCCTGGATTCCATTGCCCTGGAACGTTCGCAGATGCAGGCACGTACGCCCCAGGGATTCGCCAATTTCCTGAAGTCTTTCCTGACATCGGGAAAACGGTCGGAATCCTCCGTAGGGGCTACGATTGATTTTATGAAACAGCAGAGGCAGAGATTGGAGAAGCTTTAGAGACGAGGAAAGATCGTAATCTTCCATAAAGAAAAGGAAGATTACGATGTGTTTGTAAATAACTGGGAGGGGACATGATAAAAAAGACTCTACTGCTTTTCATATTGGCGCTGCTACTCCTGCCGGGCTTTGCCTTTCCCCAGGACACGGGCTTGCGACCCGTAGCACCGGGGGCGCCCTTCCCCTATGTTGACTTCAATGTGAGGGAGGCTCAGAGCAATCAGGAGGTTGTTCTTTCGTTACAATTGCTGCTCCTGCTCTCCGTGCTCACCCTCGCTCCCTCGATTCTCATTTTGATGACTTCCTTTCTGCGCATAGCGATCGTATTTGATTTCGTGAAACGGGCTCTTTCGCTCCAGCAGGTCCCTCCGAACCAGATTCTCATGGGACTGGCTCTGTTCCTCTCTCTGTTTATCATGTGGCCTACGATGACAACGATCTACAATGAGTCTTTTAAACCCTTTGCCGAGGGACAGATAGGCATTGATACGATGTATCGGAATGCGGAAAGCCCGCTGCGTTTGTTTATGTACAAGCAGATGCAGAAAGATCCTCAGAACATACGCCTGTTCATGAAAATGCGGGACCTGCCCAAACCCAATTCTCTGGCGGATGTGCCAACGGAGGTGTTGATTCCCGCCTTTGTTCTGCACGAGTTAACCGTGGCTTTCAAAATCGGAATTTTATTATTCATACCTTTCATCATCATCGATATTGTGGTGGCCTCCACCCTGATGTCCATGGGAATGATCATGCTCCCACCGGTGATGATCTCCCTTCCCTTCAAGCTTATCGTATTCGTACTTGTGGACGGCTGGAACCTGTTGACCCTACAGGTCGTGCAGAGTTTCCGATAATAAAAGAAGGAGGGGAAAGATGTCGATAGGATTTGCCATCAATCTGATCCGCGGTGGGGCGCTGCAGGCTTTGATGATCGCCGCGCCGCTGCTCCTGGTAGGATTGCTGGTAGGTTTGATTATCTCGATCTTTCAAGCGACCACTTCCATTCAGGAGCAGACCCTGACCTTTGTACCGAAGATCGCCGCTATTCTCGGGGCTCTGATCCTGTTCGGACCGTGGATCGTCGTATCCATGGTTCAATTTACCCTGAGATTGTTCGGCAGGATCTCGGAGTTGGGCGGCTAAAGGGATGATTGGAAGCCTGGTGGCGAACTTCCGGGTATTTCTCATTATACTCGTGCGGGTGACAGCCCTGATACAGGTTGCACCGCTTTTCTCCTCCCAGGCCTTTCCGCAACCCGCCAAACTAGGGTTCGCCCTGTTTGTATCCGTGGCGATTTACCCGTGGGTCGCCCGACAAGGATACATGCTTCCAGACAGTGCGGTGGATTATTTCCTCGTAGTGGTAGGCGAGGCCATGATCGGCATCATCCTGGGCTTCTTTCTCAATGTTATCTTCGCCGTGTTCCAGGTTGCCGGTCAGTTTTTCTCTCTGCAGATGGGTTTCGGAGCTTCCCAGGTCTTTGATCCGCTAGCGCAAATCGAGATTCCTCTCATGGGGCAGTTCCTCAATATCGCCGGAATGTTCACCTTTCTGGTGATTTCCGGGGCCCAAAAGCTGCTGCTCGTCGGTGTGTACAGATCCTTTCAGTCGATTCGGGCGGTCGATCTGGTCGCCGGTCGCTCGTATCTGTTGCCCCTATTCCTACGCAGCCTGGGAGATCTCTTCGTCAACTCTCTCACCATTTCTTTTCCAATCTTGGGTACTTTGCTTCTCGTATCGGTGACCATGGGGCTGCTGGCGAAGGCCGCCCCCCAGATGAATCTGTTGATGATGGGTTTTCCCGTCGCCATCGGTACTGCTCTGATCGTGATTGCCGCAGCAACTCCCTTCCTCCTCGGCGCGTTCAGCCGCTTGCTGGAGGGTGGATTCGAACAGCTGGGTACGATCCTATCGGCCCTCAAGGGAGCGGGGGGGTAGAGGTATGTTAGAGCAACTTCTCCTGTATTTAATACCTGCAGAGGCCACAAACTCTTGCAATGGCCTAATATATCCGAGTAGTGCCACCTGTTTTACCGATTCCACACCGTTTGACGTGCATTTACAATGGTTCGCGGCCGAGGACGAGGGTCGAACCGAGGAACCCACCGAGCACAAACTGCGTAAAGCCCGAGAAGAGGGGAAGGTAGCCAAGAGCGTGGAGCTAAGTTCAGCCCTAGTGATGCTGTTCGGCATCGCCACTCTCGGCCTGATCTCCTCCTACTTCTTGAAGAACGTTCTTTCCATGCTGCGTTTCTTTCTCCAGCACTCCACGGAGCTGGATGTATCCGTGGATGGGGGCTTGATGCCGGCATTCTATGCATATTTCTTTAAACTCACCCTGCCGGTTCTTCTTGTCAGTTTCCTGGCCGCCTTCCTCGGCAATGTCATGCAGGTGGGATTTCTCTTTTCCGCTAAACCGATCACGCCGGATCTCGACAGGATCGTACCCCGCTTCGGACGTTTTTTCAGGCGGGCGCTGTTTTCCGGCGAAGCGGCCTTCAACCTTGGCAAGACCCTGCTCAAGGTTGCGATTATCTTCGCGATCGCCTTTATCAACATACGATCTCAGCTGCCCAAGCTCGTCAACGCGGTGGATATGCATCACATGATGGCTTTTCGATTGGTTGTCATTATTGCCTTTCGGATCGTTGTGGAGGCAGCCCTGGCCATGCTGGTGCTCTCCATTCCGGATTACCTGTTTCAGCGGCGCCAGCACCGGGAGGCTTTGAAAATGTCCCGCCAGGAATTGAAGGAAGAACGGCGCATGTACGAGGGGGACCCTCTGATCAAGAGTCGTCTGCGGGAGCGAATGCGGGACCTGCTGACCCGGAATATGATGCGGGCGGTGCCCAAGGCCGATGTGGTCATAACCAACCCTACACACTACTCCGTAGCAGTCGAGTATGATCGCCTCGTTATGGAGGCGCCCACGGTAACGGCCAAGGGCGTGGATGCCATTGCCTTGAAAATCCGGGAAATTGCCAAGGATAACGATGTTCCCCTGATCGAGAACAAACCGCTGGCGCGTACTCTCTATCAGGAGGTGGAAATTGGAGATGCGATTCCGGAGAAATACTATGAGGTAATGGCGATCATCCTGGCGGAGGTGTACAAGATGGCTGGCCGCAAGGTGTCGGCATGAGCGAAGTGGCGATTATCCGAGGCAGCCGAGCGATGGCGCAGACGCCACCCTCCGTGATGACGGCTTAACGAGGTTAATAGATGGCGGATGTAAGAGGAGTTCAAACCGTAACCGGCGGACGCAGAAGCGATATCTTCGTGGCCATCGGCGTTATTGCCGTGGTCATCATGCTGATCATCCCCCTTCCCGCCTTTATCCTCGATACGCTGATGTCGGTGAACATCGTCTTGAGCCTGCTCACCATTCTGATCGTACTCTACACACGGCATGCCCTCGAGTTCAGCGTGTTTCCGACCCTGCTGCTCATCGCCACGGTTTTCGGACTGGCTCTGAATGTTTCCTCCACAAGACTGATCCTCTCCCAGGGCAGTCAGTTCCAGGGGAAGTTGGTCCGCGCCTTCGGCACCTTCGTGGTAGGCGCCCGCGGGGTGGAAGGATACGTGATAGGTTTGATCATCTTCGTGATCATTATCGCCGTCCAGTTTATCGTCATTACCAAGGGTTCTACCCGGGTTGCAGAGGTAGCGGCCCGTTTTACCCTGGACGCTCTGCCAGGCAAGCAAATGGCCATCGAGGCGGAGTACAACTCCGGATTGATTACCGAGGACGAGGCGACGCGAAAAAAAGCCGAGCTTCAGCGGGAGGCGGATTTCTACGGCGCTATGGATGGTGCTTCCAAGTTCGTGGCCGGAAATGTCAAGGTCGGTATCCTCATCACCTTGATAAATATAATCGGCGGGATGGTCGTGGGAATGACCATCCACGGCGAATCCTTCAATGTAGCACTGGATACCTACGTCTCTTTGACCATCGGCGACGGACTGGTAACCCAGCTGCCCGCCTTGCTCATCTCCACCTCTACAGGTGTCATCGTGACCCGGGCGGTTTCGGATGAATCCTTCGGCCTGGATGTCACCCGCCAGTTCTCCTTCCAGACTCGGCCTTACCTCATCGCGGCGGCTTTTCTAGGGGTGCTCGCGTTTCTACCCGGTTTTCCCTGGTACGTTCTTTTACCACTTGGAGGTATGCTGGCGGGTTTGGGATTGACACTGCGGAGGAGGAAACAGGCAGCCGTCGAGAAGGAGCGGGCCATGGAGGCGGAGGCCAGAGCGAAAGTTGCCCCGGTGGAGATCTCCCCTGTGGTACCACTGGACCCCCTTTCACTTGAGATCGGCTACGGATTGATTCCGTTGGTGGATAAGGACAAGGGTGCGGAGCTGCTGGATAGGATAACCCGTATCCGCCGGGAAGCAGCTCTGGATTTGGGATTGGTAGTGCCGAGAATCCGAATCATCGATAATATGCGTCTCGAACCTTCAGAATACTGCTTCAAAATCAAAGGAGTGGAAGTAGGCCGCGGGGTGATCAAGATGGGCAACTACCTGGCTATAAATCCCGGAGGTATCAAGGAGCAGCTGGAAGGGGAATCTACAACGGATCCGGCATTCGGCTTGCCTGCAACCTGGATAGCGGAAAGTGAACGGGAAAAGGCGGAGCGCCTCGGTTATACGGTCGTGGATCCGCCTTCGATCATAGCAACCCACCTTACCGAGATCATCAAGGCCCATGCGGGTGAGATTCTCGGCCGCCAGGAGGTTCAGTCGATACTCGATACCTTGAAGAACGATTATCCCACCGTGGTCGAGGAGGTGGGCAAGAGCTTCTCCGTGGGAGAAATCCAGAAGGTCCTGCAGGGACTGCTGCGGGAGCAGGTTTCCATTCGCAACATCGTAGTACTTCTGGAGACGATGGCTGACTACGGTACGGTGAGCAAGGAAACCGCCTTTCTCATTGAAAAGGTCAGACAGGCTTTAGGCCGGCAGATCTGTCTTCAATACAGCGGTGAGGAAAAGACACTTTATGTACTGACCCTGGAGCCGGGTCTGGAACAGGCAATAATCGACGCCAGGGTCGACACCGCTGCGGGTCCCACCGCTGCTCTGGAGCCGAAGCTGCATAGGAAGTGGATTACAGCCGTCACCAATATGGTCCGGTCGGTTCAGGAGCAGGGGCGTCTGCCTTTGATACTCTGCTCCGAGGCGGCCCGGCCTCTGGTCAAAGGAAGCACGATACGGGAGATACCTCATCTGGTCGTTCTGTCGGTTCCAGAGATTGTCCCGGATGTGAAAATCGAGACCCTCGGTGAGATAAGGATCGAAGAATGATCGAGAAAGACCTGCAGTACTTTACCATCGAGGCGCCTACCCCCAGGGAGGCACTAGAACAAATGAGGCGGCAATACGGGCAGGAGGCGCGTATCCTGACCCACAAGAGTGTTCGCCGCGGCGGCCTTCTTGGCCTGTTCAGCCGAGAAGCCGTGGAAATTACAGGCTATATAGGCAAAAAGGTAAAGACCCCGACATCAGCGCAGGCCATGGAGGAATCCAGGCAGCGCATACTGGCGGATGCGCGAAGAGAGCAGTCGCTGCAGCTGATTCTCAAGGAGATCGAGAGCCTCAAAGCTAATATAGGTAAAGAGGATGCGGGAAGGCCGGCGGACAAGCCAGCTGGTTTGGCGAGAATCGAGAGTATCCTCCAGCTGAACGACTTCACCCCCACATTTACAGAGGAGATCCTGGCTCGCATCCGTAAAGATTTCTCACTGGAGGATCTGGACAATTTCGCGGTTCTGCAGAACCAGGTCCTCGACTGGATCGGGGAACAGATCCGGATTTACCCTTCGATCCAAATTCCGGATGCGCAGGTGCGTACTGAACAAAGCTCCAAAGTGTTCATTGTTGTCGGTCCCACAGGCGTGGGAAAAACCACGACAATCGCCAAACTGGCGGCTGTGTTCGGCGTTGGCGGATCGAGCTCCTCCTCCCCTAAAGTGCGCATCGTAACGATTGACAATTATCGGATTGCGGCTTTGCGGCAGATTGAAACCTACGCCGAGATCATGCGCATACCCGTTGCCTGTGTTGAAAGCGTCGGTGAGTTCAAGAGTTTTTTGGCTATGGCCGACGGCACCGGATTGATCCTTGTCGATACAATCGGGCGCAGCCCGCGGGACCTGGCCAAACTGGCGGAAATGAAGGCTGTACTGGATGCCGCGGGGACCCGTAGCGAAATCCATCTGGCTATCAGTGCCACCACCAAGGCGTCCGATGTTGAAGAGATCTTGAAGACCTTTGAGCCGTTTAAGTATAAAGCGGTGATTCTCACGAAACTCGATGAGACCCTGCGAATAGGGAATATCATCAGCGTGCTCGCCGCTTCCCGCAAGCCGATCTCCTATATCGCGGACGGACAGTCGGTGCCCCAGGATATCGAACAGGCTTCGGTGGTGCGGCTGCTCATGAACCTGGAAGGGTTTCACGTCAACCGGGAACGGTTGGAGAAACGTTTTGGAGAGCGGGCAAAAATAAGTGATGCATATTGGAGTTGACAGTGGCCGATCAGGCAGAGAAACTACGAGAGATCATGCGTAACAAGAACTCGTCATCCAGGACGGAAAGCACCTCCCCGCAGAAAGCGTCCCGCATCATTTCGGTATCCAGCGGCAAAGGTGGGGTCGGCAAGACCAATATTGCCATCAACCTGGCCCTGGCCTATGCCAAGTTGGGGAAAAAGGTGATAGTCCTGGATGCGGATCTTGGTCTGGCAAATGTAAACGTCGTGCTAGGAGTTATTCCCCGCTACAACCTCTACCATCTAATCCGGCAGCAGAAAAAGATGCGGGAGATCATTCTGGATACTCCCTACGGAATTCAGATCGTGGCGGGTGCCAGTGGTTTTTCAAAGATCGCGAACCTCTCCGAAGAGGAGAGAAACGGTTTTATCGAAGAGCTGCACGAACTGTCCAATGCGGATATCATCATCATCGATACCAGCGCGGGAGTCTCCAACAATGTCCTTACCTTTGTGGCCGCCTCCGATGACGTCATCATTGTGACCACCCCGGAACCCACGGCTATAACCGATGCTTACGGTATCGTAAAGATCATCGCCACTGAGATTGACAACCTGGAGCTGGGATTGAAGCTGGTGGTCAATCGGGTCAAAACGGTTACGGAGGGCAGAAGGGTAGCCGAAAGGGTTATCAACATCGCCGGGCAGTTCTTGAACATCAAACTAGACTACTTGGGTTTTGTATATGAGGATGTGGTGGTACAGAATGCTGTCATCCGTCAGCGGCCCTTCTTGACACTGGATCCAAAGGGCAAAGCTTCGATCTGCATCGACCACATTGTACGACGACTGGAAAACATAGATTTCAAGGAGGGAAGCGGAATCTCGAAGTTCCTGAAAAAGTTGTTTGGTCCGTAGGCATTCGACGTGCCTTGACGACTGATTTTATTTACCCTAAGCTTTTTTTCAGGGAAGCGGGGGCAGAACAAGGAATGATTAATTGGAAAATACCGGCCGGATTCGCTGCCTTCGGCGCTGTTGTGTCGCTGCTTGCGGGAATCATCGGAGGAAATCCCTTTGGCGTGATCCTGCTCAGATTGGTTCTGTCCGCCGTGATCTGTGCCGGTCTGGGTTTAGGCGTCAACCTTGTGGTGAACAAATATCTCCCTGAAATTTCTTCGACCTCCTCCCTGCCTGCCATGGAATCCGGAGAGGAGGTGGATATCGTCATCGACGAAGATATCCCCATCGCAGAGCAAGAGGTGGAACAGCCGGCCGGCGAGCCTACGGAAATGCTGGAAACGGTGGAAGCTGCGGAACCGTCGGAAACGCCGGCGGCTGGGGAGTCTCTGACTGAGGAGCCATTGCCGATTGTCCAGGACACGGCGGAAGAGGATGCGGGATTTGCAGAGGATATCCTGCCGTTTGAGGATACCGCCACGGAAGGACAATCCGCCGCAGAAGAAGCTGTACCCGAGGTCGCGGCGGTGCCGGTTACCGATTTCGAGGACCTGGATACGCTGCCTGACATAGACCAGTTCAGTCCCTCCACGGAGGAAAGTACTGCCAAACCGAAGGGATCGAGGAAGAGTGCCCAGGTTGAAGAGGTTGTCCGTGATCAGGATCCCGAAAGCCTTGCTAAGGCTGTACGGACGTTCATGAAAAAGGACCAGTAGAGAGTATGTTATGGCTGAAATCATGTTAGACGGCAAGACCGAAGAGGATCTTTGGCGTATCTATAAGAAACAGCGAGATACAAAGATCCGTGATTTCTTCGTGAAGCAGTACGCCCCTTTGGTGAAGTACGTTGCCGGCAAAGTAGCGATCGGCATGCCCAACAATGTCGAATTCGATGATCTGGTCGGTTTCGGTGTTTTCGGCCTGTTCGATGCCATTGAGAAGTTCGATCCTGATAAACATGTCAAGTTCAAGACCTATGCAGTGACCCGCATTCGAGGTGCCATCTTTGACGAACTGCGGACGATCGACTGGGTGCCCCGCTCGGTCCGCCAAAAGACAAGGGAAGTAGAGGAGACAATCCGCAAACTGGAGGCTTCCCTTGGCAGAGCGGCCACGGATGAGGAGATCGCCAAATCCATGCGGATGAATATCAAAGACTTCCACAACCTGATGTTGAAAATATCCGGTACTTCGGTGTTGTCGTTAAACGAGGTGTGGTACAGCGGAGAGGACAACGACAAGATGTCGATAGTGGAGAGTATAGAGAGCCCCTCCTCCCTGAATCCGGACAGCATCGTAGAAAAAGAGGAGATCAAGCGGATCATCGTAGAAGCGATAAACGAACTGCCGGAAAAGGAGAAAAAGGTTCTCGTGCTGTACTACTACGAAGATCTAACCCTGAAAGAAATCGGGGAGGTTCTAGAGGTCACCGAGTCTCGTATCTCCCAACTCCACACCAAGGCGATCCTGCGCCTGCGGGCCAAGCTTTCTCATATCAAGAGAGGCATTCTATGATCACCCTCGAATCGATTCGCGAATATATGCGGGATCAGCTGGAGGCGGACCGCGCCAGACAGGCTGTGAAGGTCAGCGGATCCAGTGTGGAAGACGCCCTGGAGAACGCGGCGATCGAACTGGGCATCCCGGTGAAGCGCCTTGAGTATGAAATCGTTGAACATGGATCCAAGGGTATGCTCGGTGTAGGCAGGAAAGACTGGATCATCCTCGCCTATCCAACTGCACTGAAGTCGGAGGCAGGGCAGGCAGCTGCCGGCCAGAGGGAAGCGGACGAGAGCAGAGAACAAACGGTTATTCCGGACAAGGATGGAGAGGTCTTTGTTCGCCTGACGTCCGAGGGTGTATTCCTGAAAGTGACAAAACCAACGGGCCGCGGCGGCAGGGCAGCCGAGCGCAGGGCTATCGAAAAACTGGCCTTGAGGGGGGTAAGCAGCTACGATGCTGCGCTGGTCTCCAAAGTCGTACGTCACGCCGACGGGGAGTACATAAAGGTAGGGGATTATCAGTTCAATCCGGTGAACCAGTCTACCCTGTCTGCGGATATCACCGATATGGAGATGAAAGCCTATATGACGGTGACACCCCCGGGACCCGGAGGAGCTGAATTATCCTTCGAAGAGATACGAGGTTTGCTCCAGTCTTCAGGGATTGTTCACGGAATCAATAATGAAGCGATACGCAGGTTCGTCGATTATCCCGCCTACAGCGAGAAGATCCTTGTGGCCGAAGGAACCAAATCCCAAAACGGCGCCGATGCCGAGATCATCTACAATTTCAACGTTTACCGTGATGAGGTGCAGCTCAAGGAGAAAAACGGCCGCGTCGATTTCCGGGAGCTGAACCTCGTGGAAAACGTCGAGGCCGGGCAGATCCTGGCCACCAAAAAGCCACCGGAGGAGGGATTGGCCGGCCGAACCGTCACCGGAAAGAGCCTGCCCGCCAAACCGGGGAAAAATGTACAGATCGAGATCGGCAAGAACGTCAAACTATCCGACGACGGAATGAGTGCGATTTCTACGATCAACGGACAGGTGCTGCTGATCCTCGGCAAGATCAACGTAGAACCTATCTACACTGTAGAGGGGGACGTGAACTTCAAAACGGGGAACATCCTGTTTTTAGGCACCGTGATAGTTAAGGGGAACGTAGAAGACGGATTCACCGTAAAGGCGGCCGGCAATATCGAGGTGATGGGGAGTGTCGGGAAGTGTATACTCGACGCTGAGGGCGAAATTATCGTGCACCAGGGGATTCTGGGAAAGAATGAGGGTAAGGTCCACGCGGGAAGTAATCTGGTTGCCAAATTTATTGAAAACGCGCGGGTCGAAGTCGAGGAGAACGTGCTGGTCAGCGACGGAATTATTCACTCCTTCGTCGATGCCAATAAGCGGATCCTCTGCCAAGGTAAACGCGCTTCGATTGTAGGGGGGCGATTGCGGGCGGCAAATGAGATCCATGCAAAGACCCTCGGTTCGGTAGCAGGCACGGAAACGATCCTCGAAGTCGGAATCGATCCAAAACGCAAGGAGAAGCTGACCCAGGCGTTCAAACGCAAAGAGGAGCTTGAAAAAGAACTCGAGGAGCTGGTCAGGAATATAAGTACCCTCGAGAATCTGAAAAAAGTTCAGCGGAACTTTCCCGAGGACAAGCAGAAGAACCTGTCCGAGCTCAACGACAAACGATCTGTAATTCTCCAAGAGCTTGAGGAAATCGGGACCGGAATCAATGAGATCAATTCCTATCTGCAGTCGATTAAGGTCACCGGCAAGGTGTCCGCTTCCGATAGGGTCTTTCCGGGTGTGAAGATTTTTATTAAGAACGAAAATCTGATTGTGCGCAACGAGTTCAAGAATGTGACCTTCACGCTCGAAGACAAAGAGATTCGCATGGTCAAGTACGAACCTATGGATCAGGTATTTTCGCGGAGACTCGCGCATGCCTCTGTTACCCATTGACCTTCAGATCATGTTCGGCCAGATGAGTTACGTCGGCAAAGAGCAGGCGGTGCAACGGGACGTTACCCCTCAGTATCAGTTTGTTCAAGGCTCGGAGATGGTGCAGAAGGCGGAGCATGATGACAGTGCCGTAAACCAGTCCCAGCAATTGGGCGAGGGTCCTGAAAAGGTAAAGGAGCAGGAGGAAAAGGAGAAACGGAGGCACTCAAGGGATCAGAGGAGGGGTGAATCCAGCGAGTCTGGCGGACGGGAGGAGAAAAAGATTTTCGAAGATCCCGATCTGGGTCATCACGTCGATCTCGTTGGTTAGGACGGGATGGAACGCTTTATTCTTTTCGGCGCTCTGCTCATTGGCGGATATTTTATTGTCTACTTGCTTCTCAAAGCGAAACTGAACAAATCCCTCGATCCCAAAGCAGTCCTGGAATCGATTCGAGAAGAGGTCGATCGGATTATCGTTGAGCTGAACTCGACAACGGACAGAAATATTACCCTGCTGGAAGACAGAGTGCAAAACTTGAGTTCGCTCTTGGAACAGGCGGACAGGAAGATCGTTGTCTTGAAGCGAGAAATCGAAAAACACGAATTATCAGGCAAAGTGTATAGCGAGCTCGCGGAGAAGCGGAATCAGGAGCCGGTGGAGGAGGACCTGCATACTCGTGTTTTGCATCTGCACAAGCAGGGAATATCGGCCTCGGCAATTGCAAAACGGCTCGGCATTACTCTTGCCGAGATAGAATTGATAATCACCCTGGCAAAACGTTGATTCGATAAGGAAGGCGATGGCAGAAAAATTCATAGTATTTCGGGTAGGGGAGGGGCATTATTCGATTCCTCTCGAAGAGGTCTCTCAGATCATTCGTTACGAGAATGTGACGGATGTCCCTACAGCGCCTCCTTTCGTCGATGGGGTGATCAACTTTGGGGGAGACGTAATCCCGGTGGTCAATCTGAGAACCAGATTCGATCTGGAACGTGCGAAATTTTCCCGCAAGAACAGGGTGATCATTGTTCAAAAACAGGATACCAGCTACGGCATTCTGGTTGACAGCGTACGGGAGATCCTGGACCTCGATGTGGATAGCATCGCACAGGAAGCAGCATCCGTGTTTGGAATGAAAGCCGAGTTCGTGCGCGGGATAGCGAAAATCAGGAACCACCTTCTCGTGTTTCTGGACATCTTCAAAGTTCTTTCAACCTCCCCCGAGGTGCCGATTAAGGAGTAGGGTGAGAGGTGTCGTTTTCCGGGCTGGATGATAAAAAACTCCTGCGGGCATTTCTCGTAGAATCGGAAGAGCTGCTGGAAAAGCTCAATGACAATCTGCTGAGCTTGGAGAAGGACGCCAGCAACCCGGATTCGATAAATGAGGTATTCCGCTTGACCCATTCCTTGAAATCCGAGTCCGCCCTGCTTGGATTTGTCCGCTTGAGTGAACTCGCTCACAGGCTCGAAGATGTGTTCGACAGTATCCGCGCTCAGAACCTGGCCTTATCCAGACCACTCATGGACGCCATCTTCTCCGCCTCGGACCTGATCCACGAGATCATTTCTAGAATCTCCATCGGACACGACGATACCGAGGTCGACACCCGTTTAGTGATTGAGGAGTT
Source organism: Spirochaetaceae bacterium (assembly GCA_020353535.1). GTDB lineage: Bacteria > Spirochaetota > Spirochaetia > SZUA-6 > DRHE01 > JAFGQJ01. Next base: position 4,544,163 of record CP070696.1, read on the forward strand.
GAAACAGCTTGCGGGGCTTGCGCTTGCTTCCGAGAAGCCGGTTGAAACAGTCTCTGAAGTGGCTATAAGCGCCGAAGCAGGGGAATTGCCTCTGGGTAGTTTCCAGCGTGCCCAGGTTCTTGAAGCCCGAGATAGGGGAGAGACGATCTACAAGCTGACAATCCCGGTCTCCGCAGAGGCGGAGCTCAAGTTTCCCAGAGCGTATTTAGTGTTCAACAATTTGGAAATGATCGCCAATGTCATTCAGACTTCGCCGGATATGGCCGTTTCCCAGGATGATCGCTTGTACGAGCGGCTGGTCGTGCTGCTGTCATCGCATTTGCCACCGGAGCAGCTTCTCAAGGCTTGTGCCGTAGATCTGATCGATGAGCCAGAGCTGGAAGTCTTGAAGCAGGGGAGAATCGATGAGTTGCTTAGCCGGCGCATCGAGGGTGAGCAGGTAATCTCCGCAACCCCCCGTTCTGCTCGCATTGAAAGCTCATCCGTCCGTGTGGATACCGACAAATTAAATGAGATCTGGCAACTGGTCGGAGAACTCACCATCTACAAAGCCCAGCTTGCTCAGTTGCACGACCGCCTGGCCCGGCGCCGGGGCAACGAATCAGTAAAAAGTGAAGTCGAACGGGCTTCGGACTCCCTTGAAAGGATTACCGCGGAGATGCAGCAGGCGATCATGGGAACCAGGATGGTACCGATCGCTGTGCTGTTCAACAAGTTTCCCCGCTTGGTTCGGGACCTGTCCCGGAAACTGGGTAAAAATGTAGAACTGGAGATTCAGGGGAAGGAAACCGAAATCGACCGGACCATTGTCGAGGTGCTATCCGATCCTTTGACCCATATCATACGCAACTCCCTGGACCACGGACTGGAACAACCGGAGGAGAGGCGAAAGGCAAATAAGCCTGATGTGGGCCGGATTGCGATAACCGCTCAGCAGCAGGGCGGAAAAATCGTCATCGAGATTGCCGATGACGGCCGGGGCTTGAATGTGGAGAAGATAAGGAAGAAGGCGGGGATTGGTTCGGAGATCAGTGATGAAGAAGCGATACAATACATCTTTTCCCCCGGATTCAGTACGAAGGAGGATGTGACGGATCTGTCCGGGCGAGGCGTGGGTATGGACGTGGTTGCCACCCGGATTCGAGAGGATTTGAAGGGTGAGGTGGAGGTACGCAGCGATCCCGGTGGGGGAACCCTGATACGGATCCTCCTGCCCCTGACCCTGACAATCCTCCACTCCCTGGTCATATCCTGTGCCGGCTATTACTACGCCGTTCCTGTTCAGGATATCAAGGAGACTGTAAAAATCAGCGAACAGGAAATCAGGATAAACGGGGAAAGTGAGCTATACTCTTTCAACAGCGAGGAGGTGCCGCTGCTCCGGCTTGACTCGATCCTTCTTGGTCCAGCAAATGAGAACAAATACACGGCTCAGGAGAACAATGGCGTGGTGGTCCAGCAGAGAAGGGGAAAGGTCTGCCTGCTGGTGGATGAGTTGGTCGAGGAGGAAGACCTCGTAATCAAGCCCATCTCCGACCTGCTCAATCACCGTCGTCTGTTCTCAGGTGTATCTGTGCTGGGGGACGGGAGGATCATTTTCATTCTTGACACGGCTAGAATCATCGACATTGTGGAGTTTGAGAGGATTTGATGGCGTTCAGAGTGCTGCTGGCCGACGATCTGTACTTCATGCGCATGGTGCAGAAGGAGGTACTGGAGGCGAAGGGGTTCGAGATCGTGGGAGAGGCTTCCACGGGAACCGAAGCGGTTGCCAGGTACGAAGAGTTGAATCCCGATATCGTGATTCTGGACATCACCATGCCGGAGATGAACGGTCTGGAAGCCATGAAGAAAATTTTCGAGTTCGATCGCAATGCCAAGATCATCATCTGTTCGGCCATCGGTCAGCAGAACCTCATCGTCGATGCCATCAACGCCGGAATCAAGGATTTTATCGTCAAACCTTTCAAACCCGAACGGCTGCTGTCGGCCATCAACAAAGCGTTGACGGAATAAAAAAACGGTATGCCTGGACGTCAGAAAGCATACCGTATAAGAGCCCAAATCTCGAGCCCTCATTGAATTTCTTCGGCTGTCTGGAATGGAACTTTAGCTAGTATTGGATGCCGGCGGGGAGTTTCGAACAAAGGCGATTTACAGCCGCTCCAGGCACTGTCTCAGCAGCTGCCCGTGGTAGGAGGCTGATTCTGCCAGCTCCCGGTACAGTTCCCTGGAGGTTGCCATAACCTCGGTAAAATCTCGCCCTCCCTCGGGATTATCGACAATCATATGAATCAGCGGCTGAAACAGGAATCCGGCGATTTGACGGGATGCCAGGGACATGATTTTTTGATCTACCTCCGCCAGAGCCGGGACAAGCGCCGCTGCCGCTCTGCCGCTGCCTGACAGCTCAATCCCGCTGCGCGCCAGTTCCTGCAGCTGTTGCAGCTCAAGCTCCAGTTTCCGGAGGCTATCCACGACAGGCTCCGCCCGCTGGTCCTGTGCCATCTGCCTGCCTCTACGCCTCAGATCGGACAGGACGGTATCGATGCGGCGGCGCAGCGGAGGCAGCCGCAGAAGTTCCCGCAGTTGTATATGCTCCATCCCTTCAACGGCGATCCCTTCCGCGGCCAGAGTGAAGGTTGCCGGGCCGCTTTGCCGTGGTTGCTGTTTGAGCTGGTTTTCAAACCATGATTTGTAGATCAGCATGCGGCGATCGGTGAGGGTCCATTCCCCCCTATTATTCTTCAGCGCCGTGGGCCGGGCCTGATGCAGGTAGTCGAAGCTCATCTGTTCGACGGGAACGTACCTGAATGAACGCCCGTGCATGGATTCCTCGAAAAAGGCACCCCTGGCATGGGTCCGTTTACCGGGAAAGCCGAGATCCAGACCGGCCATGTAAATGCAGGGGCAACCAAAATAGCGGCACAGGTCCCAGGCGGTGGTGGCCACCGATCCCCCGGCACCGATCAGTCCGCGTTGCCCGATGATTCTCTCGATGTAGCTGCCGAGGGGAAAGAATGAGGATACGTAGAAAATCTCCTCCTCCTGTCCCCCTGCGCTGCGAAACACCCTCGGATGGGCGGAGGACTCGGATACGAGAATCGTGCCCCCGCGCGGAAGCCAATCCAGATGCCGGCTGTTCCAATACTGCGGATCCACGGTTACAAGGAAATCCGCCTCTACCCCTTTGCTCCTGCAAAAGCGATAGGAGGTGTCCACCGCGACGATCAGGAGCCGTTCCCGGAGGGCTTCAAGATGGGGAAGCACTTCATCAAGGGAAGGGCCCGCCGCAAGAATAAGGGCAGGTATGTTGGAGAAACAACTCCGACCCACCCGAATGCCGGGATTCGTTATGAAGCTGCCAAGATTTTTCAGAAGATTACGGACCCACAGTTCTCCGAAGCGTCTTAAGGTGTTGATGTTGACTTTCCGCCTGTCAAAAATCGAAGACAGGAGCGTCTCCACCCGGCGGTAGTATTCAAATTTGCTCAGAGCCACGAGGCGGAGAATACAGAGTTTCTGAAGGGGCAGCTTTTCCACCTCTGTCATGACTGCCTCTGCTTGGTCCCCAATACACCAGCGGGTCGAAGGCCGGGAGAGCAAGGTCCTCAGATCTCGAGCAGCCAGGGCCTGCAGAAACAGTCCCGGATCCTGTTCGACTACCAAAAGCGGTCTGTCCGGAAAGTATTCAGAGAAGGCTTCGGCCAGATAGCCCATTCCAAAACCCAAGACAACAGCCGCAGACGGGGCGGTAGCGGTTTCTCGGGCCACGATGCGCCGGGCCTCCTTCATGGGATCGTAGCGGGAGTGGAGAAAAGCGCCGGCAAGCTGCGCGGTTGGACGCCCCGCAGGGGTGTCAGCAATCTCGTACCGCTGCTGTCCCTGGGAGCTTTCCAGTGCCTTGGCCTTGAGATCGGGCTGTCGGCCGTAGAGTGCCTCGAGATTGACCGCCGTGTAGTTCATCATTCCAGATACAGCGTAATGACCGTTCCGGGCTTCAGGGGGGTTCCAGGAGGGGGATCCTGAGCCACGACGTACCCGTCTCCGCTCATCCGGATCTCGAACTCCCTTTGTTGAAACAGCGGCAGTAGCAACCGTTTTGGCATTCCCAGGAGCTCAGGCATGTCAGAGTTAACCTGCAGCGGTTCAGGCAGCCTGATGCGCACGCTTCCCGAATGCTGGATAACCTCGGCTCCGCTACGGGGAATTCCGAGATAATCCACCAACCACTCTGCGGTCTCCTTGAAAACCGGAGCGGCAACCTGACTCCCGTAGTAGGCTGGTCCTTTCGGGTGGTCGATGACCACATAGATGATCAGTTGAGGATCGTCGGTGGGCAGTATACCGAGGTACGAGGCTACGAAGTGATCCTCGGAGTATTCCCCGGTCTCCGGGTCCAGCACTTCCGCGGTTCCCGTCTTCGCCGAAACCCGAACGCCCTCAACCCGCCCCCGGCGGGCAGTTCCTCCGTCCTCGGTGGCGGTCTCCATCATCTGCAGAATCTGTTGGGCGCTTTCCGGGGACAGAACTTCTTGAAGAGGTTCCCGTTCCAGCTTTTGGATCGTTTCGCCCTGGGCAGATACAATTTTTTTTACGATATGGGGTCTGAGGATCAATCCTCTGTTCGCAAATACAGTAGCTCCCTGAAGTATCTGAAGGGAGGACACAGATACCTCCTGACCAAAGGCGATTGTAGCTTTGCTGCGGGCCGACCAGCGAACCGGTTCGGACAAAATGCCGGCACTCTCTCCGGGCAACGGCAGATCCGTCGGTTTCCCGAAACCGAAGAGTTCGAGCATCCTGTGAAAATCCTCCTCCCCAACCTGTTCGGAGGCCAGAGCAGCGCCCACATTGCAGGAGTACTTCAGAATCTTCTCGGCATTGACCCATCCATGACTGGCCAGATCCCTTATCTCGATGGTTTGACCGTCCGGAAGCACCATCTGATAGACTCCGCCGCAGAAAAACTCCGCCTCCGGATCCAATCCACCGAGCTGGAGGAACGAAGATATGGAAAAAATCTTGAACACCGATCCCGGTTCGAAAGCCTGGACCAGGGGCAAATTTTTGAGGGCCCGGTTGTCGTAGCGGTTGTACTCGTTCGGATCAAAATTTGGTATCCCGCAGTAGCCAAGAATATCGCCCGTGGCAGCTTCCATTACCAGAATACTGACGGCGTCCGCCTGGTTTTCCTCATATGCCATGCGGGCGTAGCCTTCAATTGCCTGCTGGATGTTGATATCAATTGTGAGAAACACCTGGTGCCCCAGTACCTCTTTCTCCTCTCGGACTGTGCTAACCGCCGGGGGAGAGAGGACGTGGTTGAAAGTATATTCGATCCCGTCCAGTCCGATATTGTCGACACCGACATAGCCGAGAACATGACTGGCCAGGGTCTGTTCCGGGTAATTGCGGCCAAACTCGGGGGAAAGATCAATACCCGCGAGTTTGCCCTCAGCCTTAGCGGTTTGGATGGCTTCAGATTCCGTCGGAGTGATCTTGCGTTTGATGAACACAAAACCGGTTGAGTTTTCCAGCCGGCTCAGCACAGTCTCCAGGGGAATCTCGAGGATCTGGGAAAGCAGTTCGGCCGAGTCATCAGGCTCGGCTACGTTGGGTATCCAAGCGGAGACCGAGTCCAGGCGGGTTGAGATAGCCAGAATCTTGCCGTTTCGATCCAGAATGGGTCCACGTTCGACCACCGGTAGGGTGATCGATTCGGGCGTTTCGCCCTGGGGTGTAAAGATCATCAGCTGCACCAGCCTGCCGAGGATCAGCAAGACCACTGCGGCAAGAAGCAGGATGAAGAAGTACAACCTTCTTCGTTCTTTGTTGTTGCTCATGTCACCGGGAAGATCTATCCCCAAACCTGGTATCTCGAGGCGTTGAATTCAAAACCTTTTTTCGCCCTTTCATCATAATATGGCATGTAATTAATGTCGATATTACGATTGAGGACATCACGATCATAGGGAACGATATTATTACGACAGACGCACGGAGTGCGGCTGGAGGATGAGGTCGCGATAGCGATCTCACGATTGAGGACATCACGACCGAGAGGACTTCACAGATTTGATTGCAGTCATCGAGCAGCAGAGAGTCGGACGGCGAAAACCGGCGAATGAGCAGCGGGGGAAGCCCAAAATCCTGGAGTTCACCTTTCCCGGGCTTCGGCAAACCTCACCCGTAAAACGAACCAGTTGGCGGACGGTCCAACAGATAAGGCGTCCCAAAAGGGGGAGCAAACCGGGCGGTCATGCCCGTCTGAAGACCCCCGCGACCCGTACAACTTCACATCCCAGGAGTTTTCCACGAGGATTCCCAAAGATTCTGAAGAATCTCTCCCGGGCGGATTTGATCCTGGCCGCCGTCGTAGCCCTGTGTCTTCTGATCCCCCTCGCATTCCGTCTGTCCTTCCTGGCACCGGAACAAGTGGAAATCGAGCTTCCCGTGGCAGAGGACGTTGAGAGTGCGATGATCCACTATCTCATTCCTGAAGGGCAGGGGGAGATTGATGTGGGGCCACCGGATCAGAAAATTCTTGACGTGATAAAAACTACGAGTTATACAGTCCGTAGTGGAGATACAATCTCGGGAATCGCCCAGCGTTTCAATCTCAGTATGGACACGGTGATCAGCTTCAACGGCATTCAGGATGCCAGGAGTTTGAAGGTCGGTACGGTCCTCACAATACCGAACTCCAACGGTTTGAAATACAAAGTAAGAAGAGGAGACTATCTGGGAGGCATCGCCAAGAAGTACGCAGTCGCCCTGAATGAACTGCTGGACTGGAACAGCCTCGAGACCTCTGTTATCGTGCCTGGCCAGGAATTGTTCATTCCAAGAGCGCGGCTCACCGAGATGGAGCGAAATCGCGTATTTGGACGTTTATTTATCTATCCTACAAAGGGCAGGATTACGGACCGTTTCGGAGTGCGCCGAGATCCCTTTACCGGCCTGCGACGCTTTCACAACGGTGTGGATATGGCCGGACCGGTAGGCACGCCAGTTATCGCCTCCATGTCCGGAAAGGTGGCCATGTTGGGCTTCAATCCAACGTATGGAAAGTATATCATTCTCACTCACCCCGAGGGATTCCAGACTCTCTACGGACACCTCGATTCCTTCAAGGTACAAAAGGGAGACAGTGTCACGCAGGGGCAGCGGATCGCCGATATGGGTAGTTCTGGCTATAGCACGGGTAGTCATCTTCATTTTTCGATCTTTCGTCGAGGAGAACCGATTGATCCTTTCCAGTACCTGCACTAGGCTGATTCGCTCCGCCCGAGAGTCCGCGCGCCATCACATGGCGGCAGGAATAGATCAGGTCCGGCATATCCTGCGGCTTCGTTTGTATTACCCGCTGAAAGCGCTGCTGGTCCGTTTTCTCCGCACGGTGGAGCAGGCTGTCCAGATTTTCACCTGGCGATTCTGGAGGCCCCGTGTCCGCCTTCTGGTTAGTCTCTTGTTTCTCTTCGTGTCTGCGGGACTGGCCGTGTATCAGGTCAGAAGTGTTCAACTGGAAAAGCAGAAATTTCTTTACTATCCCGAGTCCTGGGTTTTCCGTTCTTCCGCGCGAGAAGCGCTCCAATACGCCGATAATAGAAGTGGTAGCCAGGAAACACAGTCGGTTGGCGGGGGCTCTTTGAGCGTGTTGCCCATCGATATCAAGTTGTACAGAGTAAGGGAGGGTGACACTCTGTCCGGAATTGCGGAAAGGTTCGGTATGGACCTGGACACGATCGCTTCTCTGAATCGTGAATGGGGCAGCGGTGTGCATCTCGTCCAGATTGGTGAAGCGATAAAGATACCGAATCAGGATGGAATCTACATCGAGATCGAAGAAGATTTGGATGCCCTGTGTGAGGAGAAGGGTGTTCCCGTTGAGGTAGTGTCCACTGTCAATGGTGTTGATCGGACAGAAATAATCCCGGGGATGGAGTTGTTCTTTCCGGGTGTTCAGCATACAGGCATTGAACGTAGCGTCATCACCGGCAGTGCATTTCTCAAGCCGGTAGCCGGTTGGCTGACCTCCGGTTTCGGTTATCGCAGGGATCCCTTCACAAAAGAGATGCACTTTCACAGGGGACTCGACCTGGCCGCTCGTGCGGGAACATCCGTACGGGCAGCCTTGGATGGAAGGGTCATCGCCGTGGGGTACGATCCGGTGCTGGGAAACTACATTCTAATACGGCATCAGATCAGTTATTCCTCAATATATGGACACCTCAGCCAGATCTGGATCTCCAGGGGCGCCACCGTGACCAGAGGACAGCGGATCGGGGCTGTCGGCAACTCGGGTAAGTCTACGGGTCCGCATCTGCACTTCGAGATCCGGCGGCGCGGAGTGCCTATCAACGCCTGGGGCTTGATGTCCTCCCGATATTGAGAATCGAGGGTATAAACGTGAAACGAATTCTGTTTGCACTAATCGGGTTGTTGGCTCTGTTTACGATAATCAGGGCTTATGCGCAAGAGCAGGAGGGTGAGAGTCGATACGTCATCCATCCCGGAATTCTCGAGTTCGAGACCACCGAAGGCGGCGCCCGACTGGCTTTCGGTTTTCTCGAGCGATCCGAGGAGCGGGGGCCCGGGCGGACCTGGAATCTGTTCCCGGTGCGGCTGTCGCTGCGGGCGGGCAAGCAGAGCTTTCTCATTGCCATGAACGGCCTGTCTTTTTTAAGTCCAGCCGGCTTGCGCATTGGTCGACCCATTACCATTCGTGATGTGAAGCGTGGGGATGTTATCAGTATCGGCGGCGATGTCACAGTGGAAGGTACGGTGGAGGGGGATGTATGGACCCTGGGAGCGAACATCAACCTGCTCTCCGGGGCGACCGTTGCCGGTGACGCGGTGGCACTAGGGGGTACCGTTGAGGCGGACAGACGATCCAAGATCGGTGGCAACAAGCAGTCCCTGCCCAACATCAAGATACCCTTTCTCAGTTTGCTGAGCTCCGAGCACTCCGCCGCTACCTTTCGCTTCATCATGGAAATAATGGGGGTTTGTCTTTTTCTCCTGCTGTTGTTCCTCTTCGTTCACTACGGGCACGGACACCTCTCCAGACTGGGAGGTGTGCTCTCCTCCCGCTGGAAGAGCGCGGTCCTCTATCTGGTGCTTGCCTTGCTCATCGTTCCCGTGTTGATAGCCCTGCTGATCGTGTCTGTGGTCGGGATTCTCATCATTCCCTTCATTTCGATCCTGGTGATGTTTCTCGCCTACGCAGGCTACCTTGCCATGGCCGTGCGCCTGGGTCTTTGGCTGCGCAAGTCCTCACCGGAGGTCGCTCCGGCTGCGGCTTACACAACTGGACTGCTCGGCCTGCTGGTGCTTAAAGGACCGGTGCTGCTCGGAATCCTCTTCACCCTGCTGACCGCGGATTTCTTTCAGGGATTGGGCCGTTTCCTCTCTGCCATCGGTACCATCGCCGTGGCTGCCGCCACGTTGTACGGCCTGGGGGGTGTTCTGCAGTACCTGCGTGAACAGGTGCGCGGCGGCTGAATCGTCGTAGATTCCCGCGTCGGTACCGGCCAGCTTTCGGTACCTATCGGGAGCCAAGGATCAATTGAAGGGCAAATCGAAGTCAAGAAAGATAGGCCTGGCTCTGGGCGGTGGGGCCGCTCGCGGCTTGGCACACATCGGTGTGTTGAAAGTCCTCGAGGAGGAAGGAATCGTCATACACCGTGTTGCCGGAACGAGCGCGGGAAGCCTGATCGGCAGCCTGTTTTGCGCTGGATTGGGCTGGCAAAAGATTGCAGAAGTAGCCCGGAATATAGACTGGGGTAATCTGGTAAGCCCTACCTGGCCCAGCCTGGGACTCGTGAGCCCCGACAAATTAGAAAAAACGTTGAATGATATATTACGGCGGAAAAGGTTCGAAGAGCTGGCCGTCCCTTTTCGGGCTGTGGCGGTGGATATCGCAAGCGGGGAAGAGGTGGTCCTGAACAGCGGCGCGGTAGCCCGAGCGGTACGTGCCAGCTGCAGTATCCCGGGAATTTTTGAACCCACCGAATTTGAGGGCAGGTTGCTGGTGGACGGTGGCCTGGTAAACGATGTACCTACCGATGTGGTCAAGGATATGGGAGCGGAGCTGGTGATAGGGGTTGACCTGAATGCAGATCGGGTGATCAACCGCAGACCGGAGAACCTGATAGAGATTTTCTACCGCAGCCTTAATATCCTGATCTACAACAGCACCCAGAGGGCCAGACGAGTCGCCGATGTCATGGTTGTACCCGAACTTCAGGGTTTCGCCTACCACGATCTTAGCAGACTCGATGAGTTGATCGCTCGGGGTACCAAGGCCATGCGCGCCCAAATCAACAAGGTTAAAAAACTTACTCGTTAGAATTTTAAACCCGCAGAATCTCACCCGCCGATCCTGGGTTCCATTCTGTACAGATACAAATGCAGTTCATCGTCTGCGGCTACCAAGGGAAAGCCTGAAAAGGTGAAGGTGTTGGAGATGATCCGCGTTCCCGGGCGCAGCTCCCGGCGCAGCTTGTCCTTCAAGCGCTCATTGGTCTCCTGGAGCAGGAAGGTGAAAATGACATCCGCATTGCCTAGATCCACGGAGAACATGTCCCCACGGATGATTTTCACCTGTTTCCACAGCCCGAGCACAGTCACGGCACATACGCTCCAGATGTAGCGGGATATGTCCACCTCGATTCCCACGGCCCGTGCTCCGAACCTGCGGGCGGCTGCGATTACCACTCTGCCGTCTCCGCAGCCTAGATCATATACAGTCTCACCCGGTTTGACCTCGGCCATGGAGAGCATCGTGTTGATTACCTCCCGAGAGGTGGGCACCCAAGGTGCACCTTTGGAGCTCGTCCACACCAGGGACATGAGAAAGACCATGATGATAAAAAAAACCACAGCGATGAGAATTTGCATGGATAAAGTTTGTCATGACTGGGCAGTAACAGGGAAGAGTCAGGAGCGCTGATCGCGATACCCCCTTGCCGACACTCCGTTTCTGTAAGTACGTTCAAGGTTGGGAGGTGTAGATTAGTTGATGAAAAAACTGCTGTTTCTTCTGCCGGTTCTGGTTGCTCTGGGGGCCTGTCGGCCCGCTACGGATACCGGGGAAGCCGGGCCACCGGATTCCGGCAACGTAGTTTCCGTTCATCCTGAGCTGGCGGGATCGGACCTTCAGCAGATCCTGGCCGAGTATGTGAATTATCTTGCCTCCGATGCCCTGGCGGGACGGGAAGTGGGAAGTCAAGGCATCAACCGGGCTGAGCAGTACATCGCCGATACGTTTGCGGCTCTCGGGCTTAGCAGTGTTCCCGGGCAGGAAGATTATTTCCTCGAATTTACGCTCTACCGTGGAGGCTACGATCCGGATGCCACCTCACTGTCGGTTCGGACTGATGGGACCTCCCTCAATGCTCGTCCCGGAGTGGATTTCCAACCCTTCAGCTTCTCCAAGCTGGGAGAGCTTTCTGCGGAGCTGGTATTCGCCGGCTACGGGATCACGGCTCCAGAATATGGGTACGACGACTATACCGGCCTGGATGCAGAGGGGAAGATCGTGCTGCTGCTCCGCCACGAGCCACAGAGCCCCTCAGGATCGGACTATTTCCTGGGGGCCGATCTGACCCGACATTCCCTGTTCCTCACCAAAGTGGAAAACGCCCGGGCTCACGATGCGGCTGGTATGCTTCTGGTGACCGACCCGAAGAGCTACGCCGGACCGGAGGATTTACGGCTCCAGGAAGTGTTGGGTCTGCAACCCTCTGCACTCAGCCGCTACCCGGGAGTGCGACAATCCATTCCCGCCCTCCACATCTCTCAGGATTTCGCTGAAAAAATTCTCGGCACCTCCTCTGCTTACCTCGAGAGGCTGCAGGAACGTCTGGACGAGGGAACCGATCCATCGTTGTTCGATATCGGCCACATCGAGGTGAGCCTGAATGTGGCGGTGCAGCAACGTTCGGAGGAGATCCAGGCCAGGAATGTAGCGGCCTTTTTGGAAGGCTCGGATCCGCTTCTGCGGGACGAGTGGATCCTGGTCGGTGCACATCACGACCATCTGGGATCATACCCGGGGGAGGGGGATACGATATTCAACGGAGCCGATGACAATGCCTCCGGGGTTGCCGGAGTTCTGGCTCTGGCCCGAATCCTGGCAGAGCGGAAATCGGCACCGGCAAGAAGCTTGGTCTTTGCCACCTTTTCTGCGGAAGAGCAGGGTCTGTTCGGCTCTCGGGAGATGATCGAGGGGCAGATTCCCATAGAACAGATCGTGCTGATGATCAATCTGGATATGGTAGGCAGAAATCCCGAACGGCCGGTGCAGATCATGGGCTCCTCGTTCTCCCCGGATTTACAAAAGTTGGTGGAGGAGGCCAATCAGGCGGTGGGGCTGCCTGTCCGCTATTCAAGCGGTCCGGAGGCCGCGGTTAGTGACCACGACCCCTTCTTCCGGGAGGGAATCCCTTTTCTGTTCTTCTTCACCGGCATCCATCCCGACTACCACGGCACGGCGGATCATGCCGATAAACTGAGCTACCCCAGATTCGCGGATGTCGTGGTGCTGGCCGCGAAAACCGCTACGCTGGCGGCTGATAGGCCGACACGCGGATCTACCATATATGTGGAATGGTTGGGTTTGACGCTGAGCATAGAAGACGAGCAAGATGCGGTGACAGCAGAGATTACTGAAGTCGAAGCAGGAACAGCGGCAGTGGAATATGGATTGTTGGAAGGTGACAAGCTGCTCGCCCTAGGTGGAGTGGTGCCGGAGGGGAGTCGGGATATCAGACGCAATTTAGAAGCGGTGCGTCCTGGTCGAAGCCTTACATTGAAGGTGTTGCGCGGGGAGCTGGAGCGGGAGATTCAGGTACAACGCGCCCATACCGGATATCTTGGAGTGATGGTTGGAGAGTTGGATGAGCAGTGGCGAAAACAGAACGATCTCGAAGCAAAATCCGGAGTGCTCATCCGCCAGGTCCTGGAGGACGGTCCGGCCGGGAAGGCGGGATTGAACCAAGGGGACGTGCTGCTCGCCCTCAACGGAATTGCAGTGGGACCGGAGAATTTGCGGGCGCTCTTGATGCGCCTCGGAGCCGGCGCCAGGGTTGAGCTGACCGTTCTGCGGAAGGGAGAGCGTCTCATCGTTCCCTTGATCCTTGGGCGCAGACCATAGAAGGATAGGGGAGTTTCGTAGAAAACCGGATCAGGTTGTTTCTTGAATCCGCGCTGTCTGATAGCATATCGAAGTAACAAGAATCCCAAACCATGGAGGCATCATGAAGGCGATAGTAAACGAGGATCTGTGCATCGGATCCGGGAATTGTGAGGACACCTGTCCCGCCGTATTCAAAGTGGTGGATGGCATTTCCCGGGTTCAGATCGATGTCGTACCCGAAGCGGAGGAGAAGAAGGTCCTGCAGGCAGTCGACGGCTGTCCTGCCGGAGCCATCAGTACCGAATAAGGACTCTGGCCGTCCCCTATTCCACTGTTCCTCAACCCAAGAGGGATCCCGTTCGATGATGGAGAGAGACGATGAAACAGTACCTGGATCTGATGCGCAGCGTTTTGGAGAATGGAACGGACCGCGAAGACCGTACCGGGGTGGGAACCCGCAGCATCTTCGGCTATCAGATGCGTTTCGACCTTCGGGAGGGATTTCCCTGCCTGACCACCAAGAAGCTCCATCTCCGTTCGATAATCCATGAGCTGCTCTGGTTTCTGGCTGGAGACACCAACATCCGCTACCTGACCGAGAACGGGGTGCGGATCTGGGATCCCTGGGCGGACGAAAACGGCGATCTCGGGCCGGTGTACGGCCGGCAGTGGCGTAGCTGGTCCGCCCCCGACGGCCGCAGCATCGACCAGATCGGCAGGATTCTCGAAACACTGCGAACCGATCCAACCTCCCGGAGAATGGTGGTGAGTGCCTGGAATCCGGCGGATCTGGATCGCATGGCCCTGCCGCCCTGTCACTGCCTGTTCCAGTTCTATGCGGCAGAAGGCAGACTCTACTGTCAGCTCTACCAGCGCAGCGCCGACGTGTTCCTCGGCGTGCCCTTCAACATCGCCTCCTACACCCTGTTGACCTTGATGGTGGCTCAGGTCAGCGGGCTGGAGCCCGGTGAGTTCGTGCACACCCTGGGGGACGCTCACCTCTATCTGAACCACCTGGAACAGACCCGCCTGCAGTTGAGCAGAGAGCCCAGAAAACTGCCCCACATGCGGCTCAATCCGGAGGTGAAAGATCTGTTCGCTTTCCGTTTCGAAGATTTCACCCTGGAGGGCTACGATCCTCACCCCCACATCCCGGGGGAGATCGCGGTCTAGCTGTGATAGTCGCCGTGGCGGAAGGACATGGGATTGAATCGCGTGGGATGGAATTCACACCGGAGATGGAAATGAGGGGAGCAACAGCATGAGAGCAGTGGTGCATGATCGCTATGGAGAGCCGGAGGACCTCTACCTGAGGGAACTGCCCGAGCCGCGGATCACGGACCGGGAATGCCTGATTAAGGTCACCGCCGTGTCGGTCAATCCATCGGATTGGAAGACCCTGGCCGGGTGGTGGAGCTTCGCCACCGGCCGTCGCTTTCCGCGGCAGACGGGGATCGACTTCTCCGGTACGATCGAGCGAACGGGCCGGAAGGTAACCCGTTTCCGTGTGGGGGAAGCGGTGATGGGCTCGGTCATTCCCCTGCGCAAGGGCTGTCTGGCCGAATACGTGGCTGTGGCCGAGTCACATCTGTGCCGGATTCCCAAGAACGTTGCTCTGCCCGATGCCGCCGGCATCCCCGTGGCCTGCTCCACTGCCTACGTCGGCCTTCGCCACCGCAGGAAGGACCTGCAAGGCAAACGGGTGCTGCTGATCGGCGGGGGAGGCGGGGTCGGCCACTTCGTGATCCAACTCGGCAGGGTCTTCGGCGCCCATATAACCGCGGTTTGCTCTGAAGGCAAGATGGAACTCTGCCGGGAGCTCGGCGCCGACCGGGTGCTCGACTATGGACAAGCCGATCCGCTGGAAAGCGGCGGAAGCTACGATCTGGTATTCAACTGCGCCTCAAGCATCTCCTATCCGCAGGCCAGGAGGATCCTCAATACCGGCGGGGAGTATCTGCTCCTCGAGACGCAGGGGCGGCTCTGGCTGTTTGCCTATTCGCTTTTCAGCCAGATCACCCCGAGCCGACGGCTGTGGGCGTTCCTGGTCAGTCCGGACGGCGAGCGCTACAACCGGCTGGCCGAACTGTTCGAGGAGAACGATCTGAAGGTCGTTGTGGGAAGCCGCTATCCCATGGAGAAGGCGGCGGAAGCCTTCCGGGAGAGCAAGAACGGACACGCCACCGGTAAGATCATCATCGACGTGGCGCAGTAGGGTGCTTCGGGGTGGTTGAGGGCCCCGAGTTTCGTCTAACGCCCGTGGCAGTACTTGTACTTCTTGCCGCTGCCGCAGGGACAGGGATCGTTGCGACCCACCTTGGGAACGCTTCGTTTGACCTGAGCCTGGCCCGGGCGAGCCTCGGCGCGCTCCCCGGCGGAAGCGGATCGGGCCGACTGGCGGGTCAGGATTGAGGTCGGAGCACCGGGACGCCCGGGTGCACCGGTCGGCGCAACCCGCCCGCCCGCAGTTCGGACGCCGGCGCCGGTACCTGCCGCGCCGAACTGCCCGAGAAGGGTGTGCCGGGCATCCCCGAAATCCCTGCGGCGGCGTTCCTGGGGCTCCACCGCGCGGATGCGCACCTGGAATATCTTGCGGGCGATGGCCTGACGGATCTCCGCCAGCATCGAGTCGAAAATCTGAAATCCCTCCAGCTTGTATTCCAAAAGTGGATTCTTCTGGCCGTACGCCCTCAGATACACCGCTTCCCGCAGGGCTTCCAGGCTCTCCAGATGATCCTGCCAGCGAGTGTCGATGTTGCGCAGATACTCGAAACGGATGAAGAGGTTGAGGTTTTCCTGTCCCACCTCCTCGGCCTTCTCCCTAAGATCATCCTCCAGCTCCTGGAGGACCTGAGCCTTCAGCTGCTCGGGACTCAAACCCTGCAGGGATTCGGCCCCCTCCCTGGGTGTGTAGAAGAGGGTGTTCTTCAGCCGGGTAAGGATGGTGGCCAGTCGCTGGTCATCATCCCCCCGCATCTGCCTGTATTCGTCCATCAGGGTGTCCAGAATATCCTCGGCTGCCGACATAACCCGATTTTCCAGGTGGGCATCCCCCAGAATCTCATCCCTCCGGCCGTACATGAACTTCCTCTGCTCGTTGAGCACGTCGTCGTACTCCAGCAGATGCTTGCGGATCTCGAAGTTGCGCTCCTCAACCCGCTTCTGGGCTCGCTCTATGGCCTTGTTGACCCAGGGATGCTGGATCGGCTCGCCGTCCTGCATGCCCATCCTACCCATCAGCCCCTTGAGGTTCTCCCCACCGAACAACCGCATCAGGTCGTCGTCCAGCGAGATGAAGAATCGGGAAGATCCGGGATCCCCCTGACGGCCTGAACGTCCCCGCAGCTGGTTGTCGATCCTGCGGGCATCGTGGCGTTCTGTACCGAGCACGTGCAGACCACCGGCGGTTTTGACAGCCTCATATTCCGGAGTCCAGCGCTCCTGTTCCTGGGTAAGGAGCTTCTTATACTCCTCCCCGTTGCTGCCGCTTCCCAACCGGCGCTGTGCCCGGTGCTCGGGATTCCCGCCCAGCTTGATGTCCGTTCCGCGGCCCGCCATGTTGGTGGCGATGGTCACCGCCGCATTGGCGCCGGCCTCGGCAATGATCAACGCCTCCCGGGCATGGTTTTTGGCGTTCAATACTTCGTGGCGAATACCCATTTTGGTGAGCAGCCGGGAGAGGAGTTCCGATTTCTCTATTGAAATCGTGCCCACAAGGATAGGTTGGCCCTTCTTGTTCAACTCGGCGATCTCGGCACAGATCGCCTCCAGCTTCTGCTGCTCGTTGAGGTAGATCACGTCATCGTTGTCCGCACGGATGATGGGGCGGTTGGTGGGCACGACCACCACTTCCAGGTTGTAGATCTTGGCGAACTCCGTGGCCTCGGTATCTGCGGTTCCGGTCATGCCGGACAATTTTTCGTACATCCGGAAGTAGTTCTGAAAAGTAATGGTCGCCAGGGTGCGGTTGCGCTGGGCAACCTTTATCCCTTCTTTGGCCTCGATGGCCTGATGCAGACCTTCGGAGTAGCGTCGGCCGTGGAGTATACGGCCGGTAAACTCGTCGACGATCTCCACCTTGCCGTCCTGGACCACGTAATCCACGTCCCGGTGGAACAGGCGCTTTGCCCGCAGGGCCTGAGTGCAGTAGTGGATGAACTCGAAGTTGTCCGATTCGAAAAGGGATCCGCGAATGAGGTTACGCCGCTTGAGCTGTTCCTCGATCGTGTTCATCCCCCGATCGGTGAAGGATACCCGCTTGCTCTTCTCTTCGATTTTATAGTCCCCGTCCACCTCGGGTTTCTCTACCTGAAACGGTGAAAGCTCGTCGTTGTACTTACCGGTTTGCGGATCCTTGCTGCACTCCTTCAGGGAATCCACGATCCGATTGGATTCCAGGTAGTTGGCCGTGTCGTCTTCCGCCGCCCCGGATATGATCAGGGGGGTGCGGGCCTCGTCGATCAGAATGGAATCGATCTCATCGACGATGCAGTAGTTGTGTCCCCGCTGCACCCGGCTGCCCGCATCCCAGCGCATGTTGTCCCTCAGATAGTCGAAACCGAACTCATTGTTGGTACCGTAGGTGATGTCCTGTCGATAGGCTTTCTTCCGGTTCTCATTATCCATCTGGGCCAGCACGACCCCGACACTGATTCCGAGAAGGCTGTAGATCCTTCCCATCCAGTTGGCGTCCCGTTCGGCCAGGTAATCGTTCACCGTAACTACGTGCACGCCGTTGCCGGGCAGGGCATTGAGGTAGGCAGCGGTAACGCTGGACAGGGTCTTGCCCTCGCCGGTTTTCATCTCCATGATCTTCCCCTGGTGCAGCACTATGCCGCCCATCAGCTGAACGTCGAAGATCCGCTCCCCCAATGTCCGGCGGGCCGCTTCCCGAACCAGAGCGAAAGTTTCAGGAAGCAGGTCGTCCAGGGACTCACCCTGCTGAACCCGTTTCCGATACTCCGCGGTTTTTTCACGGAACTGC
Organism: Spirochaetaceae bacterium; assembly: GCA_020353535.1. Classification (GTDB taxonomy): domain Bacteria; phylum Spirochaetota; class Spirochaetia; order SZUA-6; family DRHE01; genus JAFGQJ01. The sequence goes on from CP070696.1 coordinate 4,562,291, forward strand.
TCCTCCGCCAGTGCCAGCATTTCCGGTTCAAGGGCGCTTATGCGACGCACCAGAGGAGCCAGTGCCTTCAGATCCCGCTCCCGCTGCGATCCAAGGATCTTTGTGAGAATATTTTCTGCCATACTGTCAATGTAGCTTTTTGTCCCGCTTGCGGTCAAGGATCGTTGATTGACAGTCTCAGGGCATGGTGTGTATAGTCGGATGGAATCGAATCCTCTCATCATGAAATATCCAATATTCATCTTGACAGTCGCGTTTGTAACCGCTTTGCTGCTCGCCTCCTGCGCTCCCAAAGTACTCGAGGAGTTGTCCCGGGAGGAGCTGTTCAGTCTCCAGATCGGCAAGATGGACAATCAGATCGATCTATTCCAAATAGGCGGTTTAATGGTCGGTACGAAGAACAGAATCTATATGAGGGATGGACTGTTTTACGTGGCCAATGGGAACTCCGCAAAGATCATGGAGCTCTCCTCCTATGGGGATCTCATCTTCCTGCTCTATAATGCCGATGAGAATCCGCCTCCCACCTCCTTCAATCCCGGGGAAAGTACGGAGCTTGCCGCCACCCGGCGGGCGGTGGCTTTTCCGCTGCGGCGCATCGGGGAGCTGGTGGTCGACAGCGAGAAGCACATCTACGTCGAGGATGGGGTAAGTGAGGAACGGCAGGTTCGTGACAAGGAGCTTAAGGTTCTATTGGATCGGGTGATTTTACGTTTCGATCGCCACGGTGCGCTCGTGGATTTCATTGGCCAGGAGGGCGTCGGGGGAACCCCCTTTCCCTATATCGACAGCTTATACATTACGGACCTGGACGAGCTGGTAGTCATCTGCAGGACTCCCCAATTCTGGCACGTGTATTGGTATTCCGCCGACGGTGTTCTCCTCTATCAGGTCGATATCGATCAGGATCATCTGCCCTTGTACGAAGCGGGAAGCGAGCCGGTTTCGACTCTGGGCCGGATCGTTCCGGATCGCACTAAAACATTCCTTTATCTGCTAATCTATACCTATCTGGGTCCGACGGCCGACGGGCAGCAGGACAGCTACAACACCCGAATCCATACCTTGAGTCTGCAAACCGGGCGATACGAAGGATTTATAGAGGTGCCGCCAAACGGTGTACGGGTGGAGAAAATCGGCACCCAGGAGGTGGAAGTGCCGACACCCTCCTTTGAGCTGCTCGGCGTTAATTCCAGAGGTGACTTTTTCCTGTTGCGCAGGGAAGAGGCGAACCTGTTCCAGCTGCTCATCCTGGACGGAGAAGGTGAGGAGGTGGCTCGCCGTTCCATCGTCATGGAGGATTCCGAGCTGTTCTACAAGGAGATCCGGCTTTCAGCCCGCGGGATCATCTATGCCCTGCTCGGGGAAGAGCACCAGGCCAAGATCGTCTGGTGGCGCAGCGACAAGCTGCTGCGGGAGGGAGAACGTGAAGGTCGTTGATTCCCACGGGATGGGTGAGATCGACAGGGAAGCCCAGGAACGCTTCGCCATCCCTGAGATCGTGCTGATGGAGCATGCCGGTCGCGGGATCTACACGGTAATGCGGGAGCAGATCTGGAGGGGTGCGCTGCCCGACGGTCCGGTGCTGTTTCTGGCAGGGAAGGGCAACAATGGGGGAGATGCCCTGGTGGTAGCCCGCCACTGTCATTTTGCCGGGATGCGGCGTATGTCCGTGATCCTGGGCGCGGGCCAACCCAATGCGGACAGCCTGGCGGGGGTGCATCTGAAGATCCTCAGAACACTGGGTGTGGAGCTGCTGGACTACAGGGAAGCGTCCCGCCGAGCCCACCGCCTGCTGGAGGAGTCGCAGTGGCTGGTGGACGGACTGTTCGGCACCGGTCTCAGCGGTGAAGTTCGCCCGCCCGTGAAAGAGCTGATCCGGCGATGTAACCAGGTTTCCGCGTTGAGAATTGCCATTGACATTCCCAGCGGGATCGGGAACGCCTATCGTCCCGGCTACACCGCTTTCCAGGCCGAATATACCCTTTCCGTCGAGCTACCCAAGCTGTGTCTCTACCTGCCCCATACACGAAAATTCTGCGGCCAGATAGTACCGGTGCCCGGAGTGTTTCCTCAGGAACTGATCGACCAGGAGGACATTCCAGGGTATCTGATCGGCGATTCCCTCAAGCAGAGGTTTCTGCAACCCCTGGACCCGGACACGCATAAGGGCAAGAGGGGGCATTTGGCGGTGTTTGCCGGCTGCGAGGGGACCACGGGAGCAGCCTGGTTGTGTTCCACCGCGGCGGCTCGCTGCCGTGCCGGACTGGTAACGCTGTTCATTGATCGCGATCTGTACGGGCATAACATTCAGAAGTACAGCTCGGTCATGCTTCGTCCATGGGACGGTGAAATGCCTGAATTGAGCAGATTCGATACCCTTCTGGTCGGACCCGGTTGGGGGGTGAGCGAGCAGCGGGAGCAGGTCCTGGCACGGCTCCTCCAAAGCGGGCTTGCCGGTGTCCTGGATGCCGACGGAATCAGCCTGCTGGCCCGCATGCGCGAGAGGGGTCGTGTCCAACTAGGAGAAAGGTGGATTCTCACCCCCCATCCGGGGGAGTTTGCCCGGCTGCTCGGCGCTGAAATCCCCGCCGTGCTTGCCGATCCTCTGCCGCAGCTCCTGCGCCTCAGCGCCGAGCTGGAAGCGGTCATCGTTCTCAAAGGGCACTGCAGCTTCGTGGTGAGCCCGCAAGGCAGGTACGGCATCCTAGATGGTATGAATCCGGGTATGGCCACCGGGGGCAGCGGGGACGTGCTGGCGGGAATCTGTGCCGGTCTGCTCACCTCGGGATGTGCTCCCGAGCAGGCCGCATCCCTGGCCGTGTTGCTGCACTCGGATATTGGCCGGAAGCTGTATCGGGACAGGGGCTACTTCCTTGCCGAGGACATGGTCGCCGCCGTATCTTCTATATGTAAGTAGAGCAAGAGGAGCTGCGACCCAGAGTGCGGGCATCGAAGAATGAAAAACGACCGGATCCCTTCGAGGAGGAGCAGCCTTCCGGTTACCACTACAGCCGGCAGGAGAGGCTCTCCCTGCCTACGGCTCCCCGCTTCCCCGGCAGGGGTGGAGGAATTTTTCGCAGAGACCGGATCCTTCTGATTATTCTGCTGGATCTGATCATTGTGCTGATCCTCGGCGTTTTTCTGATACGCTTTCTCTACGGCCAGGTCAATCGCGCCAACCTGGAGGGATACTCGGTGGTGCTGCGGGGCGTTTGCGCCGGGGAGGTGGTGCTCGCTTCGCTCACTGTGACAAACGCTCGGGCCACCGACCAGGCGCAGCGGCGAATCACTGTACGTTTTTCGCTTGTGAGGGATCCCGGCGAGGAGGATTCCAACTATGTCTCGGCTTTGGCTCCGCTCAGGCGGAAAGATGAGATGAACCTGAGAGCCGTCCTGCCCGCCACCGAGTCCGCCAAGGTGTTGTATGCGCAGGTGCAGATCGGGGATGCGCTGAGACGCCTTTCGGTCGGCCTCGAGCCTTAATGATTTGACAGGGGATCCGGATTTGGATATTTTACGCTAAGGAGGAAATCGCCATGTTGCAGTTCTATTTTCTGTCGATCTTCGCCAATATTCTGGCTGGTCTGACCCTGACGTCGGACTACTTCGCCGAGAAATTCAAGGGTTTCCTTCCGTTTCAAGAGCTATTTTCCAAAAACAACGTAAAAACCACCATCGGTATTTTTGCCTTTGTCGTGGGCTTCCTCAAACTGCTGATCCGCAGCAATCCAGCCGATGTACCGGTGGTCGGAGATTTGCTGCCAGCCCTGGCCGGGCTGGTCATGGGCGCCGGCCTGATCCTGGGGATCATCAGAGAAAGAGGTACCGTGTCGGCTGAGAAGGTCGACAATTTGGAGAAGACGGTCATGACCTACAGGGTTCCCCTGGGAATCGCCGGGCTGGTTATCGGCGCTCTGCACTTCCTGGTGCCTGGGGCGCTGTTCCTGTAGGTCCCGAACCGGCCGCTGGGGCGGCTAAAACCTATCCTCTAAATCCTATCCCTCGGGTTGCTTCTGTCCCGCCTTGGCCGCAGCCATTACCTGATCGGCTACCTTGCCCGTAATCGGACTGTAGTGGCTGAACTCGATCTCGAAGCTGGCTGTACCGGAGGTGATCGAACGCAGGTCGATGGAGTAGCGCAGCAGTTCCGCCTGGGGCACCTGGGCCTTTACTTCCTGAATGCCGCCGCCCACCGGTTCCTGGCCTAAAACCTTTCCCCGCCGTGAGCTCAAGTCGGAGAGCACGTCCCCGAGATACTGATCCTCCACGAAGACAGTCAGGTTCATCACCGGTTCCAGCAGGACCGGATCGGCCTTTTCCAGGGACGCCCGCAGGGCTCCTCTGGAGGCAAGTTTAAAGGCCAATTCGGAGGAGTCCACGGGATGCATCTTGCCGTCCACCACTTTGGCCTCCAGATCCACCACCGGATAACCGGCCAGAATGCCCGCCTCCATGCCCTCCAGCACGCCCTTCTCTACACCCGGAATGTATCCCTTGGAGATTCGACCTCCTACGATGGCGTTGACGAACTTGAATTGTTCGCCCCGCGGTAGGGGCTGAATTTCCAGTACCACCTTGGCGTATTGCCCGTGACCGCCAGTCTGCTTCTTGTGCTGGTACTCGGCTCCGGAGGCCGCCCGTATGGTTTCTCGGTAGGCGACCTTGGGAACCCGGGTCTGCATCTCTATCTTTGCCTGGCTCTTGATCTTATCCATGATAATGTCCAGGTGCAGCTCCCCCATCCCGGAGATGACGGTTTCCTTGGTCTCCGTGTTATAGTTCAGCTGAAAGGTCATATCCTCTTCGGCAGCCCGTTGCAGGAGCTGATTGAGCTTGTCCTCGTCCTTCTTGGCCGCCGCGTTGATGGCCACTGCATGAACCGGTTGGGGAAGTTGGAGAGGCAGATACGTGACATTCAGATCTGCGCTGCAGAGGGTATCGTTGGTTTGGGCGGTGGCGATTTTTGTCAGAACTCCGATATCCCCGGCCGGGAGAGCGTCCACCTCATCCAGTTTTTTCCCTATGCAGGTGTACACCTTGGATATCTTCTCCTTCTTGCTCTCCCTGCGGTTTAGCAGCTCCGCGTCCCCCGTGAGCAGGCCGGTGACCACCTTGATGTAAGACAGCTGTCCGCTGAACTGATCGACGCTGGTCTTGAATACGAAGCAGGAGGGAGAGCCTGTGCTGTCGATCACCTGGAAGCCCTGCTCCCCATCGGTGGATTGCAGGGGTTCCTTTCGGCCGACAGGAGCGGGGCCTATATTGACCAGGGCATCGAGGAGGGTATAGATGCCGCCGTTGAGCAGGGCGGCGCCGCAAAACACGGGGATAACCTTGCCCGCGGCCAGCGCTTTGGCCAGGCCGATCCCGATTTCCTCATCGCTCAAGGTTTCGCTTTCGAAGTACTTCTCCATCAGGGCGTCGTCGCCCTCGGCGGCAGCTTCCACCAGGGCCTGCCGATACTCCTCCACCTGAGCGGCCATCTCTTGAGGGATGTCCGAGGCGGCGGGTTTCTTGGCCCCTTGCTGGGCCATGTAGGCCTTTTGCTCGATGAGATTCACCACACCTTGAAACCCGGCACCGGCGCCGACCGGAATGCTGACAGGTACGAAATTCGCCTGGAAGTTCTCCTTCAAATCGTTGACTGTTTTTGCGAAGTCCGCATGTTCTTTGTCCATCTTGTTGATGAAAACGAGGGTCGGAGTATTTCTCTGTTTCAACCGCCGCCAGGTCTGCACGGTGCCGATCTGAACACCCGCGTCCGCGGCCACCAGAACCAAGGCCGCTTCACTGACCCGCAGTGCGGAAATCACCTCACCGACGAAATCTCCGGCTCCGGGAGTGTCCAGAAGATTGATCTTCCTGTCCTTCCATTTTATGTGGGCCAGGGCGGTGTGTATGGAAATTTTGCGATTGGTTTCTTCCTCCGTATGATCGCTGACAGTTTTTCCGCCTTCGACTGTCTCCGGTTTGGGAATCTGCCCGCCGAGGTAGAGGATCTGTTCGAGGAGGGTGGTCTTTCCCGTGCTGCCATGACCGGTGATGGCAATATTTCGAATTTGATCGCTGCTTGTGCTCATATCTCGCGCTCCTTATATGATATTGTGCGGGAATGCCTCAATATAACGAAGAGGGGTCGGCTTTGTCAACGCACCTGATAATCCGCAAAAATCCGGCCAGGACAGACGGGCCTCTCGAAGGCCCTGGAAAGGTCGGAACGGGTCAGATGTGCTGATCGACGAGAATTGGATTTCCGTCGGGATCTATGGCGATGAAGCTGGCAGGCCCGGTTCCATCCTCCTCCGCCTCACTCTCAAGCACTACGCCACGGGCTTTGAGCCGGCGCTGCAGTTCCCTCACGTCTGTGAAGGTGTCGAGCTTTCGAGCATTGCTGTCCCAACCGGGGTTGAAGGTCAGTATATTCCTGTCGAACATCCCCTGAAACAGGCCGATCGTGTGATCACCGTTTTTCAGGATCACCCAGTTTTCGGCGGCGTCACCTCCGAAGACCTCGAAGCCGAACTTCTCGTAGAAGTCTTTGGATTTCTGCAAATCCTTCACTGCCAGACTGACTGAAAATGCACCGAGTTCCACGCTGTACTCCTTTTTCAGGTCATATGGAAAGTTAACAACACCGAAAACGCGAAGCAAGGAGCCGCGTGTGGTTCCGACTGTTCTATTCGAAAGAACCAGACCGAGGCGCAAAGTGACTGAACTCCATGGTAAAGGTCGCCCTTCCTTGAGTCGAGCTGCGCAGGGAGGTGGAGTAGCCGAACATTGTGGCCAGGGGGACGTGTGCGTGGATGCTTTCCACCTTGGCTTTGCTGTCGATCTGCACGATGTCCGCTTTACGGGTGGTCAGGTTGCCCAGCACTTCCCCCAGAAATTCTTTGGGCACCAGAATATCCACCTTCATGATCGGCTCCAGGAGCACCGGGTCGGCCTTGCGGCAGGCCTCGTCGAAGCCCAGAGCTGCAGCCGCCTCAAAGGCCAACGCTGTGGAGGCGCTCTGGTTGTACTGCCCTTCGGTCAGGGTTACTCCGATGTCGATGACCGGATATCCGTAGACGATACCCGATGAAAAGGCGGCTGTTATTCCCCGCTTGACCGCATCTACCAACTCCTGGGGCAGTGCTGGCGGTGAGACCATGCTTTCGAACCGGTTTCCCGCGCCCCTCTCCAGTCGCCGGACCTTGAGGGTGATATCGGCGCTGTTCTCCTTACCGCCGATCAGCTTGTGGTACTTCTCCCTGTGGATCGCCTCTTTCTGTATGGATTCCCGGTACGAGACCTGCGGATTGCCCACCTTGGCCTGCACCTTGAAATCGTCGATGACCCGGGTCATCAGCACTTCCAGGTGCAGCTCGCCCATGCCGGAGATGATCAGCTGCCCGGTATCCTCGTCATCCCGCACCGTAAAGGTGGGATCCTCCTTCTCCAATTGGTGCAGCGCCGTCTCCAGCTTGCTGCGCTCCGAGAGGGTTTTGGGTTCTACCGCCACCGAGATCACAGGCACGGGAAAGCTCATCGGCTCAAGTATGATGGGAAACTGCTCGCTGCCGATCGTGTCTCCCGTCTGGGCCAGCTTGAAGCCGACCACGACGGCCACGTCTCCGGCGGTGATCTCCTGGAGTTGCTCGGAGCGGTTGGCGTGCATGCGCAGGAGGCGGTTGATGCGTTCCCGTTTTCGTTTGTCGATGTTGTATACCGCCGTACCGCTACGCAGATGTCCGGAGTACATGCGGATGTAGCTCATGGCCCCCGCTTCCCGATCCGTTTGGATCTTGTATACCAGAGCCAGCGGGGCCGCATCCTTTCGAATCGGCACCTCCACCTCGTTCTCCCTCTTGGCATGGATTCCGATCGGAGGGGGTACCTCATCCGGAGCGGGCAGGAAATCCACTATTGCATTGAGAAGGGGTTGCACCCCCACGTTTCTCAGGGAAGCGCCGCACAACACCGGTACGAAGGTCCGATCCAGGGTTCCCTTGCGAATAGCCGAGCGTATCAGGGCTTCGGGGATCTCCTTTCCCTCGAGATACAGCTCCGTCAGGGTGGTGGATAACTGCTCATCGGCGATGGAGGACAGCTGGTCCAGCATCTTCTGCTGGTACTGCTTCGCCTCTGCCAGGCGGGAGGCATCGATTTCATCTACCAGCATGGTCGCACCGAAATCGTTCTGATCCCAGCGCAGCTCCTTCAGGCCGATCAAATCGATGACCCCCTCCAGTTCGGATTCCCTGCCGATAGGCAGTTCCAGGATCAGGGGATTGGCGCCGAGTTTCTGCTCCATCTCCTTGACCACGCCGAAGAAATCCGCCCCGACGCGGTCGAGTTTGTTGATATAGGCGATACGGGGTACCCGGTAGTGATCGGCCTGGTGCCAGACGGTTTCCGATTGAGGCTCCACGCCTCCTACGGCACAGAATATGACCACCGCGCCGTCCAGAACCCGGATCGAACGCTCTACCTCGGCAGTGAAATCCACATGCCCCGGGGTGTCGATGATGTTAATCTGCTCGTCCCGCCAGAAGCAGGTGGTGACCGCGGCGGTGATGGTGATGCCCCGCTCCTGCTCCTGGACCATCCAGTCCATGGTAGCCTCCCCATCGTCAACCTCGCCGATGCGGTGGCTCTTTCCTGTGTAGAAGATGATTCGTTCGGTGGTCGTGGTTTTACCCGCATCGATGTGGGCGATGATGCCTATGTTGCGAAGGTTCTGTAACTCTGACATGCTTCTCCCCGGGAGGCCTTGGAAGACCTGTAGATCAACATTTATAATCGATTCAACGGCTTATGAAAAGAGCAGCCCGGACAATCGTGATGAAGTTGTTTCTCCTCTTAATCCTGTGGGCTGCATTCGATCCCCGGACCGCGCTCGCAGAAGCGCAAGATACCGCAGGCGTGCTGCTCTGGGCGAATCGGCTGCGCAGCCTGAGGGGATTGTCGCAGCTGGGTGCCGATCCGCTGTTGGAGCATACCGCCGCGCTCTACGCCGCCGATTTGGCAGATCGGGGTGTTCTCACCCACTTGGACGAGAAGGGCCGCCGGGCTCTGCAACGCTTTCGCGCCCAGGGGGGCACTGCGGTGCTGGTCGGGGAGATCCTGGGAAGCGGTGCGCAGTTATCGTCGCTTACCTCGGCCTGGGAGGGGAGTCAGGCCCACAGGGAGGTGGTCTTCAATCCTCTCTGGACCCACTGCGGCGCATCAGCCGTAGCTTTCGGTGAAACCAGGGTGTGGGTCGTCCTTTTTACCAGCCACCGCATCGATCAGCTGCAGATTCTGCTTTCCGCCAACGGGTACTTGATCCGAGGTCGGCTGAACACGGCTGAGGCGGAGGAACCGGTTCTTTTTTCCGGCATCGAAATCCTTGATCCGCAAGCTTGGGATTCCCTCAGCCGGGAGTTTTCCTACCTGATTCCCCTGGATCGGGCCGACTTGTTTCACCGGCTCGGCTATCGTACCCGGGAAGACGGCTTGATGGTCACCGATACCTTCTATCCGGTCCGGGTCGTCACATCCGATCGAGGAAGGGAACACCGATGAGACGCATCCCGTTGTACAGCACCTGCCGGACAACCTGAGCGAGGGTGATGCGGCTCACTACCAGGTCGGGATCCTCATTGTGAAGCACCGGATTGTCGTGATAGTAATGACTGAACGTCTGGGCCAGATCGAATAGGGCAGTGGTGATCATTGAGGGATTGAGCTCTTCGGCCGCCTGAAGCACGCTTTCGGGGTATGAGGCCAGCTGTTTCACGATCAGCCATTCATCGGCCTGGTCGAGAAGCTCCGCTTTGAAGGTACCGCCCCGAAAATCCCGAGCGCGCTCGTTGAACTTTCGCAGCATGCTGGAGATGCGGGCTCCGCTGTACTGCAGGTAGGGACCGGTATTGCCGGAGAAGGACAGGGACTTCTTGGGATCGAAGATCATATCCTTCAACGGCGAGGGCTGAAGCAAGTAGTAGTTCAGAGCTCCCAGGGCTACTTTCTCCGCCGTTTCCTGAAGATCCCCTACATCGGACTCCCGTTCTTTTTCCCGGATCTCTTCTTCGGCCAACGCTTGAAGATCCGCGATCAGATCATCCGCGTCCACCACCGTACCTTCCCGTGACTTCATCTTTCCTTCGGGCAGGTTGACCATCCCGTAGGCCAGGTGGTAGAGGTTGCTCGCCCATTCGTAACCGAGCAATTCCAGCACCCTGAACAGAACCCGGAAGTGGTAGCGCTGCTCGTTGCCCACGACATAGATCATCCTGTCGAACGGCTGGTCCTGGTACCGCTGAACCGCGGTACCCAGGTCCTGGGTCAGATACACCGAGGTTCCGTCGCTGCGCAGCAGCACCTTCTTGTCCAGGTTTTCGGCGCTGAGATCGACCCAAACCGAACCGTCCTCTTCGCGATAGAACACCTTCTTCTCCAGACCCAGATCCACGATTTCGCGGCCCAGCAGGTAGGTCTCGCTCTCCAGATAGATCTTGTCGAATTTCACGCCGGTTTTTTTATAGGTCTCTTCGATCCCCCGGATGGCCCAATGGTTCATCCGCTGCCAGAGCTCCCGGACTTCGGGATCCTCCTCCTCCCAGGATTTGAGCATCTGCCGGGCCAGCTCCTCGGCCTTGGGAGTCTTCTTGGCCCATTCGGCGAAGCGAACGTAGAAATCCCCGACCAGATGATCCCCCTTCTGTCCCTTGTCCTCGGGGGTGACGCCCTCTCCGAATCGTTGGTAGGCCACCATGGACTTGCAGATGTGCACGCCCCGATCGTTGATCAGGTTGACCCTGAACACCTCGGCTCCCAGGGAAGCGAGGATCCTCGCGATGCTCATGCCCAACGCATCGTTTCGCAGATGTCCTAGGTGAAGCGGCTTGTTGGTGTTCGGAGCCGAAAACTCCAGGATGATCCGCCGTCCGGCAAGGTCATCGGTGCGACCGTAGAGGTCAACGCTCTTAAGAATCTGGGCAATCACATCGGCGGTCACCTTCGGTCGATCCAGGTGAACATTCAGATACGGGCCCTGGACCTCTACGCGTGCCGCGCCTTGCCTGCCGCCGGATTGCTTGGTGAGCCATTCGGCAACCCGCCCGGAGATTCGTTCGGCGATTTCTTTTGGGGATCGTTTGAGCAGCGGGGCGAAAGGAAACATGGGGAAGGCCAAATCACCCAGCTCAGCCCGCGGGGGATTCTCGATGATCACCGCATTCGCGTCGACAGGCCCGCCCGCTTCATCCTCCACTGCTCTGTGAATGATTTCTTTCCACGACTGTTTGTATCTAGTCATTACCCATAACTCCGACACAGGCCAGCATATGGCTAAATCCAGGTCCCTCTCTCCTGAAGGAGGCCAGTTGATGCGTGCAGGCGCTGCAGTCGCTGCAAACGGAAATATCCTTCACCCCCCAACTCCTCAAGCTTTCGATATTCGCCGCCGGCAGATCCAAATAGAACAGGCCATTCTTTCTGCGAACACTGCGCTCCCCGAATCGACGACGGAACTCGAGGTAGCGATCCTCCTCGACCCGATAGCAGCAGGCGCCGATTCCCGGACCGATACTCGCCGCTATCCGGGAAGGCTGGCTGCCATAGGTACGGCGCATCCGCTCTAGAGCCTCGATCACAATTCCCGTTCCCCGCCAACCGGAGTGCAGGAGGGCAAAGATCCCATGTTCCCGGTCGACCAGGTAGATCGGAAGACAGTCGGCTACGGTCACCGTTAGAACCGCCTCCGGATGGCTCGTGATCAGGCCATCCGCTTCCATAACGGCAACTGACTCAGGATTTTGATCGCCTACAATTACAACCTCACGGGAGTGGACTTGGCGGCAGCTGTACACGTGCCGATCGGCTCGGATCCCCAGTCTCCGGAGATAACGGACCCGGTTGGGATTGTTCCGGGCGGTGCTGTCGCCCATATCGCCGGCCCGCTTCAGACTGATCCAACCCTTCAGATCCGAGATAGTCGGCGGGTAGCCTGTTTGTCCGTCGACGGCGCCCAGTGGGATCGGAGCGGATTGCTCTTCTTCCTTCAGGGCGAGTTCGAATTCCGGCATGGTCGGATTCATTCAATCAGAGCTCTTCGACATAGTCAATCAGCTGAAGCCCCGGCTGACTAAACGTCAGTAGCCAGTGCTAAACTTGACAAAACTCAGAAACGGCTCATCATGTACAGGAGCACACGGGGATGAAATCCGTCGATATCACTGTCCTGGTCGAAGACACCGTACACGAACCGAGGATGCGAGCGGAACACGGTCTGTCTCTGTACATAGACGCCGGGGGCTACCGCATCCTCTTTGATACGGGGGCTTCGGCCCTGTTCCTGGGCAATGCTAAGAATTTAGGACTGCACCTCAACGATCTGGATGCTTTGGTGCTGAGCCACAACCACTACGATCACACCGGAGGTTTGGAGTTTCTCGTCGATCTGTACTCCAGGGTTCCTCCGATCTACGCCCATCCCAAGACCTTCAGCCAGTCGTACAGGAAGTCGAAAGGCGGAAAGGGGAGCACCGCTGAGCGAGTAACCGGTCGCCCCATCGGTTTTCCCTATCCTTTGGGATTAACGGGTCTGCAGACCCGGGGTATCGAGCTCACGATGAACCGGGAGCCCATGGAGATCCACAGAGACATCTGGCTCGGCGGCGAGGTGCTGAGAAACTGTCCCTTCGAGGACGTGGGTAAGAGTTTCTTTATCGATGCCGAGCTGAGCCAGGTGGATGATGTTGTCGATGATCAAGCCCTGATCTTGAAAACTGACGCAGGCCTGATCGTGATCACGGGCTGTTGCCACAGCGGAATCGTGAATACGATGGAGGCGGTCGCTTCCCTGTTTCCAGGTTCACCCGTGCGGGCCGTGGTCGGAGGATTCCACCTGTTCGAAGCTGACGCCGGGCGCATCAAACGCAGCGTCGAATACCTGAAGGGACTCCATCCCCAGCTGATCGTTGCCGGCCATTGCAGTGGATTTGATGCTCTATGCACTCTGCGGCGGACTTTCGGAAAACGATTCCACCGCCTATCGGTGGGAAGCAGGTTCTCCCTTCCGGGTCCGTGAATCCCTTATCCCTTCAGACCCAGGGAGACAGCGGTTTTGCGATTCTCCATAATGTCCTTCAGACTGATGCCGGCCAGATGATTTTCGATGACCTCATAAAACTCGTTCCACACAGATGCCATGGCACAGTCCTTTTCCCGCGGGCAAGGATCGGAGTTTTCATCCGTACAGGGGGTCGGATTGACCGGTTCACCGACTGCATCGAGAATCGCTTTGATGGTGACATCAGATGGCTTCCAATTTAGCACAAATCCGCCCTTGGGACCGCGAATCGATCGAATCAGTCCCGCTTTTTTCAGCTTGAAGAAGATCTGTTCCAGAAACTCCGGTGACAGATCTTCCTCCTGGGAGATCTTGCTGATCGAGACGGGGTCGTTCTGATTCTGTGCTGCTAGGTTCAGTACGGCCCGTACGCCATACCTGCCTTTGGTTGTCAATCTCATTTTTTTTCCTCGGTGCCTTTTGACCAATATCGACTTATTCTGTAATGTATCATAACACCAATACCCGGAATTTGCAAATACATTTTACTTCGTGATCTTGAGGATCGGGCTCGAGGCGGGCAATTCCCCCGGCCTTCACGGTTTCTGCTTTGTCGAAAGCCCCCGGACAGCCAGGATGCGATCCACGGTGAATACGGCAATTCCGATGGCAAAGCTGCAGGCTACTAGAAGATCCCTTCCCAGCAGCTTTCCCGCCAGGGCGCAGAGACCTCCGATAACCGCTGCCGCCAGGGCCGAAGTCCTGCGTAGCGGCATTCCCAGCAGCCCGGCCAGGATCGGTACGAACAGACCTCCCGCGAATACCGAGTAGCCCAGTAGCAGCGACGGGATGATGCCTCCGGAGAACACGCCGACCGACAGAGCCGCGGCTCCGCATAGAAGCACGGACAGGCGAGGGCCGCGCAGGTCTTTTGATGCTTTTTTTTCGAATACATCGACGGTAAGTATCGCCGACATGGTCAACAAAGTGGTATCCGCCGAAGAGAGGAAGGCGGACAGCAGGGCGATCATCGTGAGGGCGCCCAGCCAGGAGGGCAGGGCCTGCTTTGCCAGCGTTGGCAGAGCCGCCTCCGGCAGGATGTCCGGAAATAGAACCCTGGCGACCATGCCCGATACGGTAACCAGGACCGCGACGGGAATGATTACGCCAATGGAGATCACGATAGCCCTGCGGGCGCTCAGCTCGTTTTTAGAACTGAATACGCGGGAGAGTATGTCCGGACCTACCAGATAGGTGGATCCGACCACCAGCAGCAGCAAGACCAGGTCGATTCCGGAAAAATCCTCCGATACCGGAAAGGAGAGATGCCCCGAAGGCAGTGCCGCGGACAATGCCGTGAAGCCGCCGCTCGCCTTCAACCCGACTACGGTGCACAGGCCGATGCCACCGATGATAAGAAGGACCTGGAGCAGATCGGTACGGATCACCGAAACCTGGCCTCCGGAAGCGGTATAGGCGATAAATACGGCTCCTGCTGCCAGCGTCCAGTAGGCCGACTCGCCCCCGAAGAAGGTGGAGAGGATCCTCCCCGCTGCAGCAGCCTGCGCGCCGACGATTCCCAGCCAGGCGACCACCACGAGCAGGCCGGCGACCTTTGCCATGACCGGACCGTACCAATCACGGATCAGCTCGGGAAGGGTATACAGGAAGCGGCTTTTCAGCCTTCTGAGGAAGAACAGAAGGCCCGCCAAACCCACCGTTCCGACCAGCAGCCACCAGCTTCCGGTCAGCCCCCTTCGAAAAGCCAATCCGGCCAGGCCTAAAGTGCTGGAACCGCCGACGATTGTGGCCACCAGCGAACCCCCTGTGGAAACAGCGGGTGCCCGACCACCGGCGATCCAGAAATCTGCAGGCGAGTGTACCCGGATCGCCCCGTGGATACCGAGGCCCAGGATCACAGCCAGATACGCACCCAGCAGAAGCACAAAGAGACTCATAGGAACAGAGAGTACCCGGTGTTCCCGCAGGGGTGCAAGAGCCCCGTTCTCCTTGACCCTGCAGAAACTCCTCCTTATAATCCCCGTATCATGAAGGTACGGGTCCGCTACGCTCCTTCGCCGACGGGGTTTCAGCACATCGGTGGCGTCCGAACCGCCCTGTTCAACTACCTCTTTGCCAGGGCCAAGGGGGGAGAGTTCGTCCTGCGCATCGAGGACACCGACCGGGAGCGTTATCAGCAGGAAGCCATGGAGGACATCTACAATACCTTCGACTGGCTGGGCTTCCACTGGGACGAGGGACCCGACATCGGCGGTCCGCTCGGACCCTACGTTCAGTCCGAGAGGGTCGCGTTGTATCGGGAACATGCCCAAAGGCTGGTGGAAAGCGGCCATGCCTATCCCTGCTACTGCAGTCATGAACGGCTCGAGGAGCTCAAGGCCGAACAGCGCCGTAAAAACGCTCCGCTGGGCTACGACCGACGTTGCCGTGAGCTAAGCCCGAGCCGGAGGCAGGAGTCGGAAAGGCAAGGAATCACTCCGGTAATCCGTTTCAAGGTGCCCCTGGAAGGATCAACCACGGCTGCCGACCAGCTTCTCGGCAGCATCGAGACCGGAAACACCGAGATCAATCCCGATCCCGTGCTCTTGAAGTCCGACGGTTTTCCGACCTATCACCTGGCAAACGTTGTCGACGACCACCTCATGGAAATCACCCACATAATGCGGGCCCAGGAGTGGCTTCCCTCCATGCCGCTGCACGTCCTGCTGTACGCCGCCTTCGGCTGGCAGCCTCCCCATTACTGCCACCTGCCCATGGTGCTGGGTGCGGACGGGCAGAAGCTGTCCAAACGGCACGGCGCCACCCGGGTGTTCGAGTTCAAGGAAAAGGGCTATCTCCCGGAGGCGGTGCTCAACTATATCGCTCTGCTGGGCTGGAGTTTCGACGACTCCCGGGAGTTCTTCACCCTGAAGGAGCTGCAGGAGCTGTTCTCTCTGGATCGCCTGAACAAGTCTCCGGCGGTGTTCGACTACAAGAAGCTGGACTGGTTCAACGGCATGTACATCCGCAAAGCCGCCACCCGAAACCTGGCGGAGCGGTTGCTGCCCTTTCTGCAGGCAAGGGGCTGGATCAGCGAGCGGCCGTCGGCGGGAGAACTGGAGAGGGTGGAGGCCTTGATTCCCCTGATCCAGGAGAGACTCACAGTGCTCTCGGACGTAGTGCCGTTGGTAGCTTTTCTCTTCGAGGAGGTTTCGGCTCCGCCAGCGGAGGAGCTGATCCCCAAACGCCTTGACCCGAAGCGCACCGTTTTAGTCCTGCGGACCGTCTGCTCCCTGCTTGCCGACTTCGAGAAGCACTCGGACGAAGAAAACGAACAGCGTTTTCGCCAAACTGCCGAGGATCTCGGAGTAAAGCTGGGGGATCTGCTCATGCCCGTGCGGGTTGCTCTGACAGGCAGCCGTGTTTCCCCGCCGCTGTTCGAGTCGATCCGGGTGCTGGGCATGGCAGAGACCCTGGCGCGCTTGGAAAGCGCGCTGGGAACGTTGGAAGACGGATAGCTGGGAAGTAACCTAGCCGACAAGTATTATAGCTAGAAGGAATATAGATGGAATCAACAGTATCGATGGACATGCTCGTCTCCCTGTGCAAACGGAGGGGATTTATATATCAATCGAGCGAGATCTACGGCGGGCTGGCCTCGGCTTGGGACTACGGCCCCATGGGAGTGGAGCTGAAGAATAGGGTTCAGAACTTCTGGTGGCGGGAGATGACCCAGCTGCATGACAACATCGTCGGCCTGGATGCTTCGATTCTGATGCATCCGAGAGTCTGGGAAGCGTCGGGGCACGTGGAGAACTTCACGGATCCCCTGGTGGACTGCAAGAAGTGCAAGCAGCGTTTTCGAGCCGATCAGATCCCGGAAGACAACATGCAGACCCACACCTGTCCGGACTGTGGCGGGGAGCTCACCGATCCCAGACAGTTCAACCTCATGTTCAGGACCCACCTCGGGCCGGTGGAGAGTGACGGCTCCCTGGTGTATCTGCGTCCGGAAACTGCCCAGGGCATCTACGTGAACTTCAAGAACGTGGTCCAGACTGCCCGCATGCGCGTTCCCTTTGGGATCGCTCAGGTCGGAAAAGCCTTTCGCAACGAGATCACCACTAAAAACTTCATCTTCCGCACCTGCGAGTTCGAGCAGATGGAGATGCAGTTCTTCATCCATCCGTCGGAGGATGAAAAGTACTTCGAGCAGTGGAAGCAGGAGCGATTCGAGTTCTACACGAAGATGGGTATCCGAGCCTCCCGCCTGCGCTTCCATCAGCATGGTCCGGACGAGCTGGCCCACTATGCTAAGATCGCCTTCGACATTCAGTACGAATTTCCCTTCGGCTGGAAGGAGCTGGAGGGCATCCACAACCGCACGGATTACGACCTGCGCCGGCACATGGAGTACTCCAAGAAGGATCTCACCTATCTCGACGATCTGCGCGAGGGAGAGCGCTACATTCCCTACGTGATCGAGACTTCGGCGGGTTTGACCCGGACCGTGCTTACCGTGCTGGCCGACGCCTACGACGAAGACGAGGTGGAGGGGGAGAAGCGGGTGGTCCTGCGTTTGCATCCCGAACTGGCACCGATCACCGTGGGGGTGTTCCCCCTGGTTAAGAAGGATGGGCTGGCCGAGCTGGCCCAGGAGGTGGAACAGGACCTGCGGCAGGATTTTGCCACCTTCTACGATCAGGGCGGGGCCATCGGCAGGCGCTACCGTCGACAGGATGAGATCGGTACCCCCTTTGGTGTTACCATCGATTACCAGAGCAAGGAGGATCGGACCGTCACCCTGCGCTATCGGGACACCATGGAACAGGTGCGTGTGCCCATCGCCGAGCTGTGCGATCGCATCCGCCGGGCCATCCGGGAATACAGGAGGACCGGGTGATGGCCGGAGCGTTTGCCACCCTGAAAGAGAGGGGTTTTGTCAGCCAGTGCTCGGATGAAGAGGGTCTGGCAAGGCTTCTGGACAGCGAAGCGGTGACCTTCTACATCGGATTCGATCCCACAGCTTCCAGCCTCCACGTGGGGCACATGGTCCAGCTGTTCGCCATGGCCCACCTGCAGCGCGCCGGGCATCGGCCGATCTCTCTGATCGGCGGCGGCACCTCCCGCATCGGTGATCCTTCGGGAAAGACGGAAATGCGCCAGATCCTGCCGATCGAAACGATCAACCAGAACGCCGCGCGTTTTCGAGCGCAGATTTCTCATTTTCTCGACTTCTCCGAGGGCAAGGGATTGATGCTAAACAATGCCGATTGGTTGGCGGAGCTGAACTACATCGAGTTCCTGCGGGATATCGGCCGGCATTTTTCCGTAAACCGCATGCTCAGCTTCGAGACCTACAAGATGCGCCTGGACACGGGATTGAGCTTCATCGAGTTCAACTACCAGATCCTGCAGGCCTATGACTATTTGGTGTTATATCAGCGTCAGGGCTGTCGGCTACAGATGGGCGGGGACGATCAGTGGGGCAATATCGTGGCCGGTATGGATCTGGTTCGGAGGGTGGAGGGAGCCGAATGCTTCGCCCTGACCACCCCTCTAGTTGCCCGGGCGGACGGTCAGAAGATGGGCAAGACGGAAAAGGGAGCTCTGTTTCTGGATCCCGAGCTGGTGAGCCCCTATGAGTTCTACCAGTACTGGCTCAACGTGCCCGATGCGGACGTGGAAAAGCTGCTTGCTTTGTTCACATTCCTGCCGATCGAGGAGGTGCGCGAGCTGGGCCGTCTGGAGGGCCGGGCAATCAACACCGCCAAGGAGAGACTGGCCCTCGAGCTGACCTCGATCGTCCACGGATCGGAAGAAGCGGAAGGAGCCCGGACCGCGTCCCGTTCCGTTTTTTATGGAGAAGGAGCTGCAGACAAGGAAAGTGTTCCCTCGGCCGTTCTGAAGCGCGAGGAGCTGGAAGTGGGAGTAGGCATTCTGGATCTTTTCGTCCGCGCGGGATTGTGCTCCTCAAAAGGGGAAGCCCGGAGGTTGGTCAGCCAGGGCGGCGCCTACCTGGACGGGCAGAGCGTCGATACCATCGAGTTCGTACTGGATCATGGCTATGCCGACAGAGAGGAAATACTGCTGCGGGCGGGAAAGAAGCGTTACTTCCGTTATCTGATCGAATAGGGGGGAAGTATGGGGTTTGTCTATGTCGCTGTGACTCTGGGTCTGGGTGCTCTGCTGTACTGGGGCCCCTACGCGCTGCCGTCCCTGGATGCCCTGACCTACTCAGAGTACCTGTACTTGGCCTTCCTGCTCGCGCACCTGGTCTGCGGGCTGGTATTGATCAGCACGACCACCCGAGCCCGGCGGTTGGGCACGATCACTTCTGGGATGTACCGGATCCCGGAGGTCTTCTTCGTCCTCTGCCTGCTGCTGTACCTATTCGCCTACGTCTACGCCCTGAACGCCAACATGGACTACATCCAGCGCTTTATAGCCAGCGGCGGGGCCGTACGGCTGGCCCTGGACACGAGCCAGGAGCGGCTGGCAGCCACGGTCAAGTTTGGTCCGCTGCTGCTCCTCAACGCCTTTTTCTACCTGTTCTGGCGCCTCAAACCAGCTGCTCCAGGTGCAATCTTGCCCGGCGCAGCCCTGGTGCGCTGGGCTTTACCGATTGTGCTGCTCTCCGTCGTGCTGGGCGTTGTCTGCTTTCCCTCATTCGTAAGCCTGGAGGGACTGGGCTACGTTGCTTTCCTGGCTCTGGTGCCGCTGCTGCTCGTGTTCCAGGCCAACTCACTGGGCTGGGCCGTGTTCTACGGTCTGGCCTTCGGAGTACTCCAGACCATGCTGTTGAACTCCTGGCTCGGTACCTACAGCTTGGTAACCCTACAATTGGTGTCCCTGGTTTTTGCACTGCTCTATCTGCTGTTTCTGGTCCCCACCCTCTGGCTGTACAAGAGTTATCGAAAAATAGGTTTCCTTATACTGCCGGTCGCCTGGATCGCCTTCGAGTATATCCGCTCCAGCGGCTTCCTCGGCTACCCATGGGGTCTGTGGGGAGTCACCCAGTATCAGTTCACCTCACTGGTACAGATCGCCGCCGTTACCGGGGTTTGGGGTGTGAGCTTCCTGGTACTGTTGATCAACTCCGGGTTGGCCGCCGCACTCTGGGGTATCGTCAGCTCCCGCTCGGGAGACACCGGAGCGAGGCCGGAGCGTTCGATCCAGATCCGAGATCCTCAATCCCAGGCCGAACGCGGACTGTCCGCGCTGCTGATTGCCTCCCTTGTTTTTCTGTTTTGTCTGTTGTTCGGCACCTTCAGCCTGGGCAGACTGGAGAAACAGCCGGTGCTCAAGCGCCCTCGTCTGGCCCTGATTCAGCAAAATGCGGATCCCCGTAAGCACAACTACCGCCAGACCTTCAATACCCTGGTCGCGCTCAGCGACGAAGCGAAGCGGTATGATCCGGACCTGCTCGTCTGGTCGGAGACCGCTTTCGTTCCCAATATCAGCCGCTGGAGCCAGTTGAAACCGGAAGAGCACAGCTACGCCGCCCTGGTTCGGGATTTTCTCACCTACCAGAACGATCTGGAACGCTGGCTGCTCACCGGAAATGACGACTACGAGCTGGTGCGCGACTCTACCGGGGCGGAGCAGCGGTTGGACTACAACGCCGCCATTCTCTTCGATCCCGACGGCAATCGGGTGCGCACCTACAGGAAGCTGCGCCTGGTACCCTTTACCGAATATTTCCCTTGGAAGCAGCAGCTGCCCGGATTCTACAACTGGCTAAAGGAGCGGGACGTGTACCTGTGGGAGCCGGGACAGGAGAGGGTAGTGTTCGCCCATCCCCTGTTTCGTTTCTCCACCCCGATCTGTTTCGAGGACGCCTTCCCCGACGATGTACGCCTGTTCGTGCGGGAGGGAGCCGAGGTGATCGTGAACATCAGCAACGATTACTGGTCCCTGACCGAGGTGGAGGGGCAGCAGCACGGCGTCAACGCCTTCTACCGAGCCGTGGAGAATCGGATTCCTCTGGTCAGGGCTTCCGCCTCCGGGCTGACCGGCTACGTGGACTCGGCCGGAAGACTGGTGGCCTCCGTGCCGTTCTACGAGGAGCGCTATCTGGTCGTGGACGTGGAGATCCGCAAACCCACGCTGACCGTGTATACCCTGTTCGGAGACTGGTTCCCCAGGCTGCTGGTCGGTGTGCTGGTAGTTTTTTTGCTTCTGTCTGTTTTTCCTCCCATGCGCAGGGCGTTCTGAAATATCGAGCGCGGGTTTACCTCAAACACTTGACACTTGCCCCTAAATCTGTTAGTTTCTTGTAGGATTTGAAATTAGGAGGGACTATTCATTGTCCAATAGTAGTACAGCTGCAAAACGGCATAGGCAGAATATAAAACGCAGATTGCGAAACAGGATCGTAAAATCGGAGTTACGCACCAACACGAGGAGATTGTTGGAGTTGGTGCAGAACCAATCCAAAGAGGATGCCAGGAAACAATATGTGTCAGTGGCCAGCCTGCTCGATCGGGCGGTCAGCAAAGGGGTGATTCATAAAAACACCGCCGCACGCAAGAAGCACAGATTGCAGAAAGTGTTGGCGGACAAAGCATCCTGAAAAAAACCTTAAGTGAGGTAGCCGGTGGGTGCGGATAAGCTCACTAAAGCGGAAATCATCGAGCAGATTTACCCGAAGGTTCGCGTAAGTAAAAAGAACATCCATACCATTTTAGATTTGTTCTTCGGAGAGCTCAAAAGCGGCCTTCTCGAGGACAGGATTATCGAGCTGCGGGGATTCGGAACTTTCGAGATCAAGACACGCAAAGGCAGAAAAGCCAGGAATCCGAAGACCGGCGACACCGTACAGGTTGAGAACCACGGTGTGGCCGTGTTTCGCCCCGGAAGGGAACTCAAGCAGAAAGCCTGGTCCTTGAGGAAATAATTTGAAAAGAGCCGCAACCACCTCCCCTGTTGTCCGGGAAGCCCCCCCGGGCAGCGTACTATCTGCCATCGGTCTGGACCTGCTCCTTCTGGCAGGATCGGCGCTGTTGTTCGCCCTATCCTTTCCCAGTTTTCTCTCCCAATGGGGCTGGTTCCCCCTTGCCTTCTTGGCTCTCGCACCCGTATTCATCGTGGTTCACCGGGCCGGTTGGCTGCGCGTGGTTTTGTACGGGGCGTTCTTCGGTTTCGCCAGCTACGCCCTGTACAACTACTGGCTGGGTTCCTTTCATCCTCTTACTCTGGTTATCGTACCGCCGATCTATTCCGCCTACTTTCTGGTCGCCTTCCCCCTGCTAAAAGCGGCGGATTCCCTGTTTCCCCGCTACGGCTTCCTCCTGCAAGTCTTAATCTGGGTGGCTTACGAGTTTGCCAAGGTCCAGGGTTTCCTGGGCTACGCCTACGGCATTATCGGCTTTTCGCAGTACCTGTTTCTGCCTCTGGCCCGCCTTGCAAGCGTAACGGGCATCTGGGGTGTCTCTCTGATCGTGGTTTTTCCCTCGGCTCTGCTCGGTAATGCCTTGAAAAACGGTTTCAAGGAGTTTATTCCCTTCCTGCGACGCCATCGCCTTCCGGCTTTACTATACGCAGCGGTGTTCGCGGCCATCATAGTATATGGTCTGATTAGTATCTCTGACCTGGCCCCGGCGCGAAAGCTGAAGGTGGCCCTGGTTCAACAGAACGTCGATCCCTGGAAGGGGGGCAACAAGACCTATGCCAAAACCCTGGAGATCCTCACCCGTCTTAGCCGTCAGGCATTGGCCGAGGATCCATCGATCGAGGTCGTCGTCTGGTCGGAGACATCCT
This sequence comes from Spirochaetaceae bacterium, assembly GCA_020353535.1. Lineage (GTDB taxonomy): Bacteria > Spirochaetota > Spirochaetia > SZUA-6 > DRHE01 > JAFGQJ01. The sequence continues at coordinate 4,585,092 of CP070696.1, forward strand.
TCGTACCGGCCATCGACTGGCACACCCGCTACCGAACAGACAGGGTGGCCTTCGGCCTGGTGAAGGAGCTGCGGGAGTTCCTGGCCGAGCAATCGGTACCCTATGTTGTCGGTAATGACGACGGACAACTGGCTAAAGACGAGCAGGGAAGGGACATCCGGGTGGACTACAACGCCGCCATCCTGTTCGAAGGGGGTGAAATCATCGAAACCTACAGGAAGCTGCATCTGGTTCCCTTTACCGAGCACTTTCCCTTTCAGAGAACCCTGCCCGGCGTGTACCAGTGGCTTCGGGATGCGGATACCCATTTCTGGGAGAAAGGCACCGAATACACCGTGTTGGAAGCCGCGGGGGTGCGCTTTTCTACTCCGATCTGTTTCGAGGATACCTTCGCATATCTGAGCAGGGATTTCTTTCTACATGGTGCGGAGATGCTGGTAAACATGACCAACGACTCCTGGTCCAAAGCGGTTGCCTGCGAGATGCAGCACATGAGCATTGCCCTGTTTCGTGCTTTGGAAAACAAGCGCACCCTGGTGCGTTCCACGAACGGGGGGATCACCTGTGTGATCGATCCCAACGGCCATATCACCGCCATGCTGGCACCCTTCACGGAGGACTACCTGATTGCCGAAGCCCCGGTGTATACAGCCGAGCAAACCCTCTATACCCGTTGGGGAGACTGGTTTGCTTGGATCGTGGTGATCCTGGCTGTGGCTGTTTTGGCCGGAGGTCTGATCTATCGCGTTTCGGCGAACCGCGTTTCGGCGAACCGATTTCTGCGACCTTGACAACCGGGAAGAAGATGGTAAAAATGAGAGCAAAAAGGCTGAACGCATAATGAAATCGAAGGGTAAAATTCTCATTGTCGATGATGAGCCGATAAACCTTGAATTTTTCGACGTGATGCTGAGCAAACTGGGTTTCAAGATCGAAAAGGCCGCCGACGGCGAGGAAGCCCTGCAGAAAGTCGTTGAGACGGATCCGGATCTGATAATTCTGGACAACATTATGCCCCGTTTGTCCGGATGGGAAGTTACCAAGAAGCTCAAACAGGATAAACAGTTCCGCAGGTACCGGCAGACGCCGATTATCATGTTTTCGGCGATGGACGAGGTCAGCGACAAGATTGAGGGTTTGGAGCTTGGCGTCGACGACTATATCACAAAACCCTTCAACTTTTCGGAGGTTCTGGCTCGGATCCGCGCGGTTCTACGCAATCGAGAGCTCGCCAAACAGGTTTCCAGACGGGAGCGCCGAATATCCCTTGTGGAGTCTCTGAACAACTCCTTGATCTTCTTTACCCAGCACATCAAGAAGCCAATTTCGGGACTCATAGAAGCAGCGGAGAAACTCGACACAACCAATCAGAAGCAGGTTTCGCAGCTTGCAGCCCTCGTGAAACATGAGGGAGTGGAGATCCTGGCTACGCTGCAGGGCCTGGAGGATGAGATCGAAGAACTGCAGAGCAAGGGGGACAAGTTAAAACACGGGGATCTCTCCTTGGAGGAGTTGGAGAAGAAGCTGCAGAAGCATCTCCGCAATTGGAAAACAGGCAAACCAAATGACGAGGCGGGTGCATGATCTCGGAAACTAAGAAAAAGGTACTGGAGCTGTTCAACGAGGGGCGCAAGAACTACAAATTGATGAAGTTCGACAAGGCCATCGATTTATTTGGTAAAGCCCTGAAATTAGATGCTGAGGATGGTCCTTCGAAGGTGTACTATGCACGGTGCAAACATTATATCCAGAATCCCCCTCCCGAGGACTGGGACGGGGTGTTCGTCATGATGACGAAGTAGGAACCCATCCATGCCGAAAAACAACGATCATAAGGGCATCGAGAAGATCACCACGACCCTGGGAAAGGAAACGAGCTTCAACGGAGTGCTGCGTTTCAAGGAATCCCTGAAAATCGACGGTACCTTCGAGGGAGAGATCGAATCACCGGGATTCCTCTATATTGAAAACGGTGCCACGGTCAAGGCCAACATCAAAGTGGGATCCGTAGTCGTAGGGGGTGTGGTGCGGGGGAACATCGAAGCGAGTGAAAGGCTGGAGATGCTGACCACGGGCAAGGTCTTCGGAAACATCCGAACGGCGAAGTTGAACATCGCCGACGGCGTCGTATTCGAGGGCAAGTGTGAAATGATCAAGAATCCCGAAAAGCTGGATATCTTCTCCGCACCGGTAGCCAATGTAAAGAAAGCAACCCAGAGTATTTAGAGCCCTCCATACAGAATTTGTGATATGGGAGATCAACCTACCTCGACCATTCTCTCCGTGGGTACGGAGCTTACCGAAGGAACGATCCTCAATACGCATTTCCGCTTTATCGGAGCGGAGCTCAGGGGGCTTGGATTTTTTACCCGAAGAGCCGTCCAGATTCCGGATGATCCGGACATCTTCCGCAGGGAACTTCGGGCAGCGGTAGAATCCAGTGCGCTGGTGATCGTCACCGGTGGATTAGGTCCAACCAGCGACGACCTGACCAGGGAGGTGGTTGCCGAGATCTGTGATGCTCCGCTTTACTTCGATGAGGCGATCTGGGACGAGCTGGTTGCTCGCTATTCAGCGCGAGGTCGACAGATAGCTCCAACCAATCGTAAACAGGCTCTGATCCCTACGGGATTCCAGGTGCTGCCGAATAGGGTGGGCACGGCTCCGGGGTTTTTAGGGGAATCGGGGGAGTGCATGATTCTGGCTCTGCCGGGACCTCCTGCCGAGTTGGAGCAGATGTTTCTGCTCGAAGCGATACCTCGTATCCAGCCTCACTTCCTTGGAGCTCAGGAAACAAGCGCCTCCGTGTTGACGGCTACGGCTCTGATGATTCCGGAATCGGTGCTGGAGCAGGCTCTTCAGGGCAACGACGCTGCTGCGAAATCCCGGGTGCGGTGGAGCACCCGGGTGGCCCATGACCGGATCGTTTTCACGCTGCGGGGAGGGGAGGAAAACGATCGCCGGCGTATCTTTTCGGATCTTGTCGAACGATTCGGCCGAGTGCGCGTCCGAGAGGGGGATGTGGTGCCGAGCAATTCGCTGTACCAGGTTCTGAAACAGAGGAACGAGAGAATCGCCATTGCGGAATCCTGCACGGGCGGGTTAGTATCGAAGCTCCTGACCGATATTCCGGGAAGCTCCCAGGTGTTCTGGGGATCACTGGTGACCTACTCCAATGAATCCAAAACGAACCTTCTACAGGTTCCCGCAGATCTTCTGGGCAGCGCAGGTGCGGTATCCGCCGAGGTCGCTTCGGCCATGTCCGAGGGATTACTCCGGCACACCCCGGCGGAGGTGGCTGTGGCTGTAACGGGAATTGCAGGACCGGAGGGAGGATCCCCGGAAAAACCGGTGGGAACCGTGTGGATCTCCGCACGCTATCGCCCCGTCGGACAGTTGTGCAAACGATTCCAGTTTCACGGCGGCCGGGAGGCGGTGCGACGACGCAGTGCCGTAGCCGCGCTGTTGCTTGCCGAGTGCGTGCTGCTTGGTTTGGAAGCGGATCTGGAGTATTGACACAGCGTCGGAATATGGCTATATTAAAAGGGTAATCAAGCGTTTCATACTTACAGCCTGAAAAGTTTCTTGCCTTTTTCTGTAAAGGCTATCCTATAGACATGCAATTGCATGACATATGAACCACCCTGAACGAGCAATAAAGGCGTGCAAGAATAATCAGTAACCGACTACGATGGATCCGGCTGACAAAAGAGGAAACTGGATCTCCTGATCTACTCAATAGACAAACGGGAGTGATACATGGCGATCATTCGTAAAAAGAAAAAAGTAGACCCTTCGATGAGCTCCACCGAGGGAGGAAACGGCTCCGGGAGTTCGGGTGCCGACGCGCAGATGAACTCGAGTCCGCAAGCCGATGTAGATCCTCCCGTAACAGAACCTACCCCGACGGAAGAAACTGCCTCGGCGCAAGACACCACTTCCGGGGAAGCACCTGCCGCGGCGCAGGACACAGCTCCTGTGGAAGAAAACGTCTCGAGGGAAGAGTCAACCGTAAAGACACCTGCGAAACGGAGCAAGAAGAAGAAACTCCGGGTCGAGCTGATTAAGGAAGGGGAGCAATCCGAGGAGGCCAATCTGCAGATGCGGGAACAGGAGGACAGCGTTCCTGCCGTTGAAGCGGAAGCCCGGGTGGAGGAGAAACCGGCTCCTGCACACCCCGCGCGGGGAAGCAGATCGGGCCACAGGCATGGGAACAGAGATAAGAGAACCCATACGGAGAGCCGGGAGAAGCTCAATATCAATGACCTGACGGTCATGAATATGCCGGAGCTGCGGAAGATGGCGGCGGACATGGGGGTCAATCACGAAAACCTGATCTCCATGAAGAAGCAGGAGATCATCTTCAGCATTCTCAAAATGCACACGGAGCGCACCGGGCAGATCTATGCAGCGGGGGCTCTGGAGATCCTTCCCGACGGCTATGGATTCCTCCGTTCCCCCCACTACAGCTACCTGCCCGGTCCCGACGACATCTATATCTCCCCCTCCCAGATCCGATTGTTCAACCTGAAGACGGGGGATACGGTGTCCGGCCAGATCCGACCCCCCAAGGAAGGAGAGCGCTTTTTCGCCATGCTGCGGGTGGAGAGCGTGAACTTCGATCCTCCCGAAGTTGCCCAAAGCCGTATTCCCTTCGAAAATCTCACCCCGCTGTATCCGGATGAGATCATCAACATGGAGACCGCGGGGGAGGAGATCTCCACTCGCTTGATCAACCTCTTCTGTCCCATAGGAAAGGGACAGCGGGCGCTGATCGTTTCGCCTCCGCGGGCGGGCAAGACCATCATCATGCAGAAGATCGCCAATGCGATCACCACCAATCACCCCGAGGTGTTCGTGATCGTGCTTCTCATCGACGAGCGCCCGGAAGAAGTGACGGACATGCAGCGCAATGTCGACGGGGAGGTCGTGTCTTCTACCTTTGACGAGCAGGCAACCCGGCACGTTCAGGTGGCGGAAATGGTCATTGAAAAGGCCAAGCGGTTGGTGGAGCACAAGCGGGATGTGATCATTTTGCTGGACTCGATTACCAGGCTTGCCCGGGCTTACAACCAGACCGTGCCCACCTCCGGTAAAATTCTTTCCGGAGGGGTTGATTCCAACGCCCTGCACAAGCCCAAGCGCTTCTTTGGCGCTGCCAGGAATATAGAGCAGGGGGGCAGCTTGACGATCGTGGCCACCGCCCTTATCGAAACGGGGAGCCGGATGGACGAGGTGATTTTCGAAGAGTTCAAGGGAACGGGGAACATGGAGATCAATCTTGATCGCCGACTTTCCGACCGTCGTCTGTTCCCCGCCATCAATATCAAGAGATCGGGAACGCGAAAAGAGGAACTGCTGCTGCCGGAAGATGTGCTGAACAAGCTGTGGGTGTTGCGTAAAGTTATTGGACCGATGGACGATCTGGAGATTATCGAGCTGCTCATTGACAGGATGAAGAAATCCAAGAATAATGATGCCTTCCTGAAGTCGATGAACACCTCAGCGAACGGCGAGATGTGAGGATAAGCTATGAAGAAAGATATACATCCGAAATATGAACCGACCACAGTAACCTGTGCCTGCGGAAACGTGTTGGAAATCCGCTCGACGGTAAAAGACATCAAGGTCGAGATTTGCTCGAATTGTCATCCCTTTTTTACGGGCAAGCAGAAGCTGGTGGATACCGCCGGGCGGGTCGAGCGATTCAAAAAGAAATACAATATCAAAGATTAGCGTCCAGCATCCTTCTCATTTTCTCCCAGTGTGATCCCCGCCAGTAGACTCGGCCGCAATCGGGGCAACTCTTGTAATGATCGTATGTGCGGGCCACGTATTCGGGAACTGAATCGGCGACCGACACACCATCGGCATCCTTTAGAATGCTGTTGCAGCGAAGGCAGCGGCTGAAGGGCCGGATCTTCTCGCGCAGGTCGAATCGTTGCAGCACTTCGAGGAGTTGATCCATCGCTTTATCGGAGCGCAGGCAATAGCCGTGAGTGATGATGGAGCGCTTCAATAGCTCCCGATCTCGGCTCAAGACGATTCTTCTTTCGGTTCGGGATATGCGGGACAAGCAGGAATCGTCGTAGGAGTTGGAGTAAAGGCAGTCAAAACCGAGCATGCGGAGGAGTTTGGCCAATCTGCCGAGGTGGACATCCAGGACGAAGCGGGTGCTGCGCAGTGCTTCTGGGCGTACCCTGGTAATGGAGCCGATCTCTATTGACTCGAACACCGGATATACGGTAATTCGATCCCCATGCTGCACTTGGTGTGCGAAGGACACCGACCGGCCATTCACCAGAATCAGGTCCACCTCTGTGTGCGGTACGCCGAGGGATTCGATCAGGGCTTTGACAGTATCCCCCTCGTGAAAACGAGCAGGAAACTCCTTTTTTCTTCTGCCGCTGGGAAGAAAATCATTGAGCTCTTCGTAGAAGCGTAGGGTGGCGCTGGCCATTTGCTATTTCCATGATACTCGATTTTACGCTACTCTGTCCCCGATGCAACCTGGACTTTCGATACTCCTGCAGGATGTTTGCTATGACCTGCAGGGTATTCCGATCTTACACGGTATCAATTGGAGGTTTGTGGCGGGAGTCGCTGATGAGGAATTAGGCGTCCTGTAGTTTTTCGATCATCTGGCGGATTCTACTCGATAGGGACATGAGCAGTCGTTTTGTCCATTGAGGGCTGGCCGCGAAAATCTCCTGGAAGTTCTCTTTTGAGAAAACCAAGGCCTCCACCGGACCCTTGGTGATCACAGTTGCCGACCGCACGGATTTATCGAAGAAGCTCATCTCTCCGATCAGCTCCCCCTTGCCCAGGGTGGTCATGACTTTGTACTTGTCCCCCATTTTACGGGTGATGTACACTTCCCCGGAAAGGATCCAGAAGATCTCCTGCTGCACATCCCCTTCTTTGATAATGACTGTCTTGTTCGCGTATTTTTTGCCGAACTTGGCGATGACCTCGTCGTTGATCGCCTCTTCAGCCTGGAAGGCGATTTTCATGATTTCTGCATAGTTCTGATCAGACATGCTGCTAATCCCGCTCGTTCAGCTCATTTGGATTCGGTCACCAAACTCGGCATTCATGATTCGAAGCGTACGCGTCAGGCCGGTAATCGTCTCGAGAGCCAGCTCCCAGGATACGCTGGAGGCCACATCGAATCCCTCTTTATCCCATCGATACACGATAGAATTCTCCATGCAGTAGGCTGTAGTGAGGCGGGAGCAATCCAATAGGGCTTCCACCACCCCGAACACCGAATCGGGGTGCTGGTACACCGGAAGCATCGATCCGTCGGATGTAGGGATACCGATTCGAATGAGACCGGCTATTACATAGTAGATGGGATGATCAGTCAGGGAATCCCCAATGGAGTACAGTACCGTTCCCGGTTCGATTCTGACCTTTTCCCCGTACTGCAGATCCGTTTCGATCATGAGAGTATCCTATTTTCTTGCACTCTTTCTGTTTTTCCCATAGAATATAGCACCGTTTTTAATTTCATTCCAGCGGAGTCATCCATGGACGATCTGATTCGCAGCCATAAGGAAGAGTATGGCCAGGATCCAGACATCATTGCGCAGGCACCAGGTCGAGTCAATCTAATAGGCGAACATACCGACTACAACGAGGGTTTCGTCCTTCCGATGGCCATCGACTACTACGTCCGTGTGGCGGTATCCCGAAGAAAGGATCAGCACCTGCGCTTTTATTCCGTAGATTTCAATGACCGCAAGCGCACCAGCCTAAGCAATCTGCGTTTCAAGAAAGAAGACCGATGGGCCAACTACCTCAAAGGTGTGATCAGCATCCTTCAGACTCGGGGCTATATCAGCGGAGGTTTGAGTTTTTCGGTGGCTGGCAATATTCCTGTCGGAGTGGGGCTTTCCTCTTCCGCTGCCTTGGAGGTGGCAACCGCTTATGCGGTACAGACACTTCTCGGGATCGATATCTCTGGTCCCGAATTGGCTCGCATTGCCCAGGAGGCGGAGAACAGTTTTGTGGGTGTGCAGTGCGGGATCATGGATCAGTTCGTTTCCCGTATGGCCAAAGAGGGTTCAGCCATGTTCATAGACACTCGCAGCATGGAATATCGGCATATCCCCATATCCTTGGGCAATATCAAGATTCTGATAACCAACTCCAACGTACCACGAAGCTTGGTGGAATCGGAATATAATCAACGCCGCGCGGAGTGTGAACGCTGCGTCAGCCTGTTGAGTTCCCGAAAGCCCGGACGTGCTTTGCGGGATTACTCCCCGGAGGATCTGCGCGACAGTATGGGTTTGATCCCCGAGACCACGCGCAAACGTTGCCTTCACGTTGTGGAGGAGAACGAACGGGTCCGGGATGCGGAGTCTATTCTGCGCAGAAACGATATAGTGAGTTTCGGAAAGCTGATGAACCGCTCTCACGAGAGCCTGCGGGATCAATATGAAGTCTCATGTCCCGAGCTGGATTGGCTGGTGAAAAGGGCCTGGGAGACCGACGGTGTCTACGGATCCCGAATGACCGGGGCTGGATTTGGCGGCTGTACGGTGACCTTGATCGAAGAAAAGGCAATCCCGAAATACGAAATCCGCCTGGAAGCCTACGAACGGATATTCAGTTTCAAACCAGAGATCTTTCTCTGTCATCCCGCCGACGGGGCTCAGATTATCTTCACAAACTGATAGAGGCTACCGAAATTGACCATACTCCTTTCCAACGACGACGGCATCGATAGTCCGGGACTGCGTTTGCTACAGAAGGCATTGGAGATCGATCATGAGGTCTGGGTCGTTGCCCCGGATTCCAATCGCAGCGGTTTTTCTCATTCTATAACGCTTGGCAACCCAACAAAGTTCAAGCAGCTGGGACAGAGGGAATACGCATCCGGCGGAACCCCAGCCGACTGCGTGCTTCACGCCTGTCTGGGGCTGGTGCCCGTGGGGATCGACATGGTGGTGGCGGGCATAAACCTCGGTCCCAACCTGGGCACGGATATCGTGTATTCCGGGACTGCGGCGGCTGCCCGCCAGGGGGCATTCATGAGAAAACCAGCGGTGGCCTGTTCTCTCAGTACCTATAATCCGCCGTATCATCTGGAGTTTGCCGTGGAATTCATGGTCAAAAACCTCATGAGAATTCGGGATCTGTGGTCTGAAGATCACTTTCTCAATATAAACTTTCCAAACCAAGAGAAGCCGGCCGAACCGGTCATTACCATTCCCACCCGCAGAATTTATGAAGATGAGTTGGTTCGATTCACCTCCCCCCAGGGTGATCTGTACAGTTTTATCGGGGGTCAGATTCCGGGCGGCATGATGGAGGAAGGTTCGGATTTCGGAGCGGTGGAGGCCGGATTTACCTCGCTGTCTCCCGTTTTGATCCACCCGACAAACCACGAGGTGGAGGAGCGCTATCGGGAAGCCTCATTTTTCTGGAAATCCGGGTAATAGTGGAGCACGATCAGGTCGATAATAGGACTGTAGTGCATAGGATTGCATGGAGCCCGAGAGATGAATGTCGAGAGTGTTTCATCCAATCAACCATCCCCTGAGACCCGCGTTCAGCCTGGTGGGCAGGAGGTTATTGATCTGCAGCAGATCAAGAGCATCCTCTACCTCGGTGTCAAAGGAAAAATAAACGTTCCAACGGGTGAAACCCATCGTATAGATACCTTTGCCTGATTTGTGTATAGTATCTTGATGGTGAGAAACCTCGTCCTCATTTTCCTGCTGGCATGCGCAATGACGTTCGGTCAGGAAATCGACATGGAGGCCGCGCAGGCGTTTGAGGATTTCCGTTGGGGCTTGCGGGCGTTTCACTCAGGTAATTTCGAAGACTCGATTCTCTCCCTTGAAAAATCTCTCAGCAGAAAACCTCAGGACCTGAGAACCCGCTATTGGCTGGGTTCCGCCTTGTATCGGGCCGGGTTCGAGGATGCCGCCCTCGCCGAGTGGCGCTATGTTTTGAAAGGTAATCCCGGCAACACCGTCGTGGACAATACCATCGATGTGTTGACCTACAGGCGGGGGTTGGGGGAACAGCTGGAAGAGCGCACCCAACTGGTGGTTGCCAGCGTAATCGACGGACAGGACAGCAATGCCTACCCGCTACGACGACCTTCCTCGGTTTGCATCCGTGAGGATGGGTCGGTGTACCTGGTCGCCTTCGCCTCCAACGAGGTGCTGCTTCTCGATGTCAACAACGCAGTGCAGAAAGTGTTTCAGGGCGGAATACAGGGTTTCGACCGTCCGTACGACTGTCTGGAAGTAGAGGACCCTGAGGACGGGGAGCGATTCCTGTTTGTTACCGAGTACGGGAGAAATCAGGTTCTCAAGATGAATCTCCGGGGTGACAGAGTGCACGCAATCGGCGCCAGGGGCAGCGCCCCGGGTGAGTTCCTCGGGCCACAGTACCTGGCCGCGGACGGTGATGGGTATCTGTACGTGTGCGACTGGGGAAACGGGAGGGTCAACAAATACGATTTTGATGGGAATTTCGTGCTCTCTATCGGGCGGTCTTCCAATTTGAAGCTGAGTGGGCCGACAGGTATTACCTACCAGGAGGGACAGCTGTTTGTAGCCGATAGAGACAGAAAGAGGATCATCGTCTACGACGACAGCGGTAACTCTCTGTACGGCTTTGGCGAGGGTATTCTCACCGGACCGGAGGGGATCGCCTTCTACGATCGAGATCACCTGCTGGTAGTGGATGGATTTAAGTTGCTCGAATATAACCTTCGCCAGGAGACCTGGGTGACCTTGAGTGATCTGAGTTCCTTCGCGGGCCGGTTGACCCACCTGTCCATCAGCCCAAACGGTGAGGTCTACGTCGTAGATTTCGGCGAAAACAAGGTGTACATCCTCTCCGAAATGGCGGCTCTCTACACCAGCCTGAATGTACAAATAGAGCGTATCAATTCGCTGAGCTTTCCCGATATTACGGTAGAAGTCACGGTGGAGGATCGGAGGGGGCGCCCGATCGTGGGCTTGCAGGAGGAGAACTTCATCTTCAGTGAGTTTTTCGCCGAAATTCCCGCAGCCCGGCTACTTCTCGCTCCCGGAGATCCGACCCCACTGGAACTATCCCTGGTTGTAGAAAAATCTCCGGGAATGAGGGAGTATATACCGGACCTTGCGGCGGCTGTGGAGAGTCTGTACGAACAGCTGGGCGGGTCGACTCGAACGGGTAGTTGGAGTGTGCTCAGTGCCGGGGAGCAGGTGGTGGTGGAGCGTGAGCTCGGTGCCAGCCGTCTGGAGTCGGTTCAAGCGGCCCGAAGCGGGCCCTGGAGCACACGCTGGCGTTTGGACAGGGGGCTGCGTCTGGCCACTTCTCAGCTGATTTCCAGTAAGATGCGAATGAGCCGCAAGGCGGTGGTGCTACTTACCACTGGTACCTTGCACCGGGAATCCTTTTCGGATTTCAGTCTGGCCGAGGTGACCGACTACCTTCAAAACAACGGTATTCCGCTCTATGTTGTGTATTTCGGTCCGCAGCCGGATCGGGAATTGGAGTATATCTGTTCCCAGACCGGCGGATCGGTGGTATCCTATTTTGCACCCCGGAGTGCTGCAGCACTGATAGACGATATTCGCCGGCGCCTGGGATCGCGCTATCTGCTGGAACTCAGGTCCCGTACGGATTCCGGATTCGGAAAAAACTATATCGATTTTCAAACAGAAGTTGCTTTTCACAGGAAAAGCGGCCGGACCCAGAGCGGTTACTTTGCCCCCCTCTCCGAATAGTCGGTCCTAATAGCCATCATGTCGCTGGACAGCAGACAAAAACGAAAGGCTCGGTGGGAAGCTATCTGCCATCGCTGTGGATTGTGCTGCTACGAACGCCGCGTCGGCTTTCGAGGCCTGGCCATCAATACGCATGCACCCTGCCGCTACCTCAACACCCAGACACACCTTTGTACGGTATACGACCGCCGCTTTCAGGTCTGTGCGGAGTGCAGAAAGGTATCCCTGTTTACCGCATTATTCGATCCATCCCTGCCGGATTCCTGCGGCTACGTGCAGACGGTTAGAAAATGGCGAAAACCCTCCAAGTGCCCATCTCCCGGGCAAAGTAGTAGTCCTGAAAACGAGTCCAGAAGGGAATCGTATCGGACAGATCGAGGCGCGTCTTCACGGTAAGGAGATATTCCTCACCGGGGGACTGGGCCGGGTATCGATCGGAGGGAGAGATAAAGATACTGTCCGCATCCACTACGTCCGACCCGGATACTCCGGTGAAATCCGCCCCCTCGAAATAGCCCATGAAGGTCTCTGAGATTTCCTGGCGAGTCAGGGATGTGTTGAGGCGGATGATCTGTACCTCATCGGCGAAGTAACGGGCTGCGGTATCGACATCCTTGTCCAGGAAGGCATCCAAGCAGGCCAAAAGCGCCGCTTTTATTTCAGGTTGCGGTCCGGCTTCCGGCCCGACAGCCTCCGCTCGCGTTGTCCGGGGCGCAGGCTTCGGATTCCAGTTGGCAGGAGGAAGCTTCTGGCCTACGCTGAACAGCAGCCACCTTCCCCTGGACTGGTGCATAAGGTACTTCTGCTGCTGTGTCCAGAAAGCCACCTGCCTGGAAAAGTCCATCTTAGCCCGGATTTGAATGGCATAGGTCTCCCCCCACGGTCCGGTTACCGGAGAGACGGTTAGGCTGTTGAGGTCGTACACAGAGCTTGGTGCCAGACCTGTCAGGTCAGTGGAGGAGAAAAAGCTGTTCAGTTGGGTCTCTATCTGACCCTGCGTCATCTCCACGCCCAGATCCCCGAAATAAACAGAACCTTCCATGAGATCCAACATGGAGGCGGTGTCTTTGCTTAGAAACGCTGAGACTAGTCTTAGGAACTTGCTTTTGAGCAGCTCCTGAGTCGCCTCGGCTCGTGTTCGGGGCACTGCGGCCAGTCTGGCTTTTCCCTCGAGGATCAGCGCGGCGGCACTCGGCAGATCCCGAAGCTGGATGTTGGCGGGATCGAGTCCGGGATCGATGTTGAACGCCATATCCTTGAAATCCCGCGCTTTTAGATTTTCTCCCTTTTGTTCATATTGCTGCCCCACCAGATAATAGGCTTCGGCCAGCGTCCTTCGTTCATCTCTTGGCAGGGTCGTATAGAACTGAGCCCATAGACCGGTAGCTACCAGAGCAAGGAGTACGAGTAGCGGAACTAACTTTTTCATCCTTTTCCTCCTATAAAGGTGCCACTGCGACCTGTCGCACCGGCAGAAGATATCGCGGTTCCGCGATAAGAAATTATACCTCTACTATACTACAGTTTGTCCCGGGCTTCAATGGATTCAATATTTGAAGGCACTTTCGCCGATGAACTCACGGAGGATGGAGTACTCCGGCACCCAGCTGGGGGGGATCGGGACGAAGTTGTTCAGAAAGGAATAAAGCCGCAGAGCTTCGTTAAATCCTTCCTGAGCGGGCTTCACGCTCTTCAGCAGAGGCTCGGCGTAGACTTTCAGCACGGACAGTTCGTAATCCAGGGCCGAGTTGAAAGCCGAGTCGGCGGTGTTTTGAAATGGAAAGATATACTTGTTTTCACCCCGACGTACCGATTCCCACATACACAACGTTTCGTAGGCGCTGTGGCCCCTGAATTGGGAATCCCGCACGATCCGGCGTAGAAGGCGGTTGTCAGTGGTGGAGATTCGGTTGTGGTCGTCCAGATTGAGTTGAGTCAGGGCAGACACGTAGATCTTGTATTTCACTTTGCGGGGAATTGCCGGAGTAAGCTCATCGTTAAGTCCATGGATTCCTTCCAGAACAATGAGTGACCTGTCCGGGAGTGCTCGGGCGATCTGTGTTTCCTGCCGTTGACCGGTATGGAAGTTGAAACGCGGCAGGAATATCTGTTCTCCGCGCATGAGGCGAAGAAGGTGATCATTCAGGAGCTCAATATCGATCGCCTGCAAGCTTTCGAAGTCGTAGTTTCCCTCCTCATCCTTGGGGGTTTGTTCTCGGGGCAGGAAGTAGTTGTCCAGGGATATCGAAAATGGATTTCTTCCCAATACCTGCAGCTGTATTGACAGCTTCTTGGCGAAGGTGGTTTTCCCAGAGGAGGAGGGCCCGGCGATCAGGATGAGTTTGACCTCGTCTCTACGCTCGCATATCTTGTCGGCAATCAGGGCGATCTTCTTATCATGCAGGGCCTCCGCCACCTGGATAAACTGCCGAACTTGGCGATTGTTGATCAGGTCGTTGAGATGCCCGACACAGCGAACGTTTAGAATCTTGCCCCAGTCCTTGTACTCCCTGTAGATGGAAAAAAGAACGGGATTTTCTTGAAAAGGTGCCAGGCGGTCCGGAGTGTTCCACGGCGGATAACGGAGCAGGAAGCCTGGGGAGTAGGGCACAACGTCGAAAACTTGCAAAAGATTCGTGTTCGGCACCAGAGGAGCATGGGCCAGATCCAGAAAATCCCCGCAAGCGAACACAGCTATCTTCTGGTCGTTGCGGTTTTTCAAAAGCAGAACCGTGTCCGGCTGGTTGTTTTTTTCGAAGTACAGTACCGCTTCGGAATAAGAAATAACTTTGCGCAGAATCGGACAACCCTCAGATACGATCTCCTGCATTCGGCTTTTGAGCTTCTGCACATCCTCATTCGAAGCTGTGGGCACACCATCGAAGTAGTAGAAATACCCCCGCCCCAGAGAGTGTCCGATGACCAGTCTTCTGTCCGGAAAAGTTTGTTTGGCGGCGATGGTGAGAAGGAAACACAGAGAACGGCGATAGACATTTGCCCCGAAACGGGTGTTGAGCTCAACCACCTCAACAGTGGAGTTGACCTCGATACGGTAGGTCAAACTGACCAGGGCTCCGTTCACCAGAGCCGCGACCACCGGCTGTCGCTGTTCTGAGGCAAACTCGCGGTGTTGGAGGATTTCCTCCACCCTTGTTCCGGACCGATAGCTTTCAATCCGGCCCGATGGAAAGGTTACGGCTATATTCATGGGTTTCGGGACTCTTTAGATATCCAGCTCTTCCGCCTCTTTCGGGGCTAAACAGCGCCGAATCGAGATCCCGTCCTTCTCGACGGTTTTGATCAGCAAAGGTTCACTGATGCGCGTTCTCTCCTTGTCGAACAACACCTGCACGAAGGGAAAACGGGGACTTTCCGGATTGGTTTTGGCTACCCTGCCGATCGATTCGTCGGAGAGCAGCACCAGGCTTCCCAACGGATAAGCGGAGACGCAGATGATCAGCGATCGGATAGCCTGCTCATCGTATTTTGTATTTCTTTCTTTGAGCAATTCCATAAGGGCAGCATGGGCGTCCTTCGGAGATTTGAACATTCTCTTCGCCGTGATCGCATCGTAGGAACACACCACGCCGATGATGCGGGAGTAGAGGCTGATCTTGTCACCACTCAGGCCTTTGGGGTATCCAGAACCGTCGATTCGCTCGTGGTGCTCATCGGCGGCCAGGGCGATTTCCTCGGAGACGGAAAAGCTTTTGAGGATTTTATAGCCCAGGGTGGTGTGAGCCCGCACAATTTGCAGTTCTTTGTCCGTCAGGCTGTCTTCCTTCAGGTAAACCGCATCTGGGAGTTTCAGCATACCGATGTCGTGCAGAAAGGCTGCCAATCCCAATTCGATCATCCGGTGAGGGGGCAGTTTCATCAGGTCGCCGATTGCCAGAGCCAGAATCGCACTGTTTACACTATGGACATACATGTAGTTTTCCGATGGGTAGACGAACTCAGGATAGCGCAAAATTGCGTCCCGGCTGGTTTTTACCATGTCGATCAACAGCTTGATCCTTTCGCTGGTCTGCGGGATGTACAGCCGGTTGTCCTCTCTGTAGCGCTTGAAGGATTCCAAGGCAAAGTTGACGAGAGCGTAGTACAACTTCTTGGCTTCCTCCATCTGTTGCTTATCTCTGATGTCCATGTCCAGAACGGAGGTGGTGGAGGTGTTAGCAGCACCGGAACTGATGTATGCAGGGGCTTCGGTCGGCTGCCCCTCACTCAGGACCTGTTCATAGCCCCATTGTTTCAGCCGCTGAATCAGTTCCGGAGTCAGCGGCGTGTCGGGAGAGAGAAGGATAAAATTATCGTCCAGGTAAACGGGGGAGTCGAAATAGTGGTCTGGCTGTAGTTCCAGTACGGAGATTTCCTTCATCGCCTCACCTCAGCATGTAAAATGCGGTACAGCTCTTGCAAAAGCCATCCAAACCATGAACACTCACATTATAGGAACAATCTATGAAATTTAAAACCATCTACATTCTCTTCAACGCAGTGATCCTGCTCTCTTTCGGCTTTATCTTCCTGATGCCTCTGCTGCTGCTGGGAAGTGATTATTTCGCTCTTTTTGTTTCCAAAAACTGGATCGCCGGAGCATTGTTCTTGCTGACTCTCATAATTATTAACGGCTATTTCCTCGGGAATTGGAAACTTTTTCGGCTGCTGGAGAGCGAAGACTGGCGTGGATTGATTCATCTGCTGGAACAGCGGGTGTATCAGAAGGGCAGCTGCCGCCGGGGCGCCATCAAGATGCTGATAAATGCCTATGTGGTCACCTCCAGTATCGAGAAAATATCCGACCTGGAAACCCATCTGCGGGAGAAAAAACCGGCACTCTTGAGAACTTTTGCCCTGCAATTCGGCATTCCGTATCTATTGAACATGAAAGACGACCCCAAGTCGGCGGAAACCTACTTCGGGCGGGCGGCGGAGCGCAAAGATGCGCCGCATCGTGACTGGTTACGCTGGAGCTATGCCTCCTGCCTGTTGCTGCAGCGGCAATTCGATGCTGCCAAAGTTACCCTCCTGGAGCTGCATGAAGATAAACTGGACCCGGTTCTCGAGCTGCTTACCCTGCACGGTCTGTCCTTCTTTGCCGGCGTCGATCCCCAGCTCGCTGAGAGGGTGGAGCGGGAGCGTCGAAGCCTGGCCCAACGTTACACAGCGGAGCAGTGGGACAAGAAAATCGAGTCCAACAGCAAACATATTCAAATCATGCTCTTTAACGCCATTATCCGGGACGCCAAAAGTTGGTTGTTCGACAGATCCGCTGATGGGCTGGGGAGGAGGGAAGCCGGAGATTCCGGAAGCCCTTCCGCGAGTCCGAACGACGAAGAAAAGACCATAAACTGAGTTCTGTGCCGGCTGAGTTCCGTACCGACAGGATACAATAACAGGTCTCTAAAGAGGGTCTCAATCCTTCTTATAATTATAGCTGCGAACCCTCAGATTTCTAGCAAAATCTGAAGTTCTAGTTCAGATTTTCCGGTTTCCAAAATGCGTGCTCCAGTTTCTCCCAGCGCGGATTATGAGCGTCTGCTGCCCACAAAGTAGCTGATGCTGCGGTTGTAGGTCCGCTCCTCCGCTGCACTGAAATAGCAGGCGGGAAGTTCGCTGTGGTTGCGGTGATAGCTGATGCATTCGCAGCAGATTCCGTGGCGCGAGCATCCAGGGTAGCTGCAGTTGCAGCGGGCCGAGTTCTTCTTCTGATTCACACAATCCATGTATTCTCCTAAAAACCAGGCGAATCGAGCGCATTCACCATCTGCGAAGTAACATTTTGTGAAACACGTAACGAAACGATCGTGAGACGGGCTACCGCTCATAGTATTTTTAGATCGTCAAAGTTTCAATGTCAGGAGGAATGTATGTACAGAAAAATCTTATATTTTGCGCTGTTTGCGTTTGTATCTGGTGTTTCGGCATTGGCGGGAGGAGCGGACGAACAACGCTCCGATAAAAAGATTCACTTGGTCATCGCGACGGATGCCAGCTTTCCACCCATGGAGTTTGTTGATGATAACGGTGAAATCGTTGGCTTTGATGTTGATTTGATGAAGGCAGCGGCTGAAGCGGGTAGCTTCACTTTCGAGTTTATAAACATTCCGTGGGATCAAATATTTGTTGGTCTGGCCGCCGGGGAATATGAGGCAATAATGTCAGCGGTCACAATCACTGAGGAACGCAAGAAGACGATGGACGTTTCAACAGCCTACCTCACTATGGCGCAGGTGCTTGTCGTGAACCCGGATTTTATTGTCGTCGACAAACTGGAAGATCTCTCCGGGCAGGTAATCGGTGTCCTGGCGGGATCGTTGAGTGCCTACGAGCTCGCCAAGTTCAAGGATCGCTACGGTCTACTGGTAGAAACCTACTATGATAGCCTGCCCCTGATCGATGATCTGTTGGCCGGCTTTCTCGCTGCAATCGTAATTGATGAAATCCAAGCTGAGCTTGTAATGGATGACATTCACTATACGGGCAGACTACGGATCGTTGGCGAGCCGGTAGCTCAAGAACTCTATGGCATTGCTGTCAACAAAGGCGACAAGAAAATCCTCAATACAATCAACGCTGGTTTGGACTCCGTGCTGTACACGAACATTTACGAGCAGATCGTGCACAAGTGGTTTAAGTAGCTGTCAGCCGGTCTCGGTAGTAGCAGCTGGTTGTTGATCTTTTACACCCTTAATCACAAGCCACAAGGGAAATGCCAATTCAATAATCGAAAGATAACCAACCAGGGCAAATATCTGTTCGTAATTGGGTGCGAGAATATTTCCAAAACCTTGCGTTAGATAGCATAAAGAGGCAATTACCAACAGGACGCCCAGAACTCTGGGAATGTAGCCCGCCTTGTAGACTAAATAACCAAGGAAAAAGAGGTGAAGGGAGAAAAACAACCCCCAAATATGAGCCGCATATTCATGCGCATTGAGAAACACCAACGCGAGAGCATGCAGCTGTTCTGGTTCGAATGCCATCAAGTAGTCGGCACCGCTTAAAAACAGCAGGGCAACAAAATGATTTAGCAGATTGATACCCTGAACGATGGTCATCGCCAGCCTGGCGAACGCCGCAACCAGAGAAAGCGTTTTGCTAACTGGTTTGAGCAACACGTAGAGCAATACGAGTATTCCAATTTCAAGTAAAAAAACGACCGAGTCGCTAACAATGCTGATACGGAACAGCCCCTCAGCGGCCAGGATGTTACTGGCGGTTGTTGCGGCGTCCCCTGGCACGACAAGTTTGCTGGGAACATACAGCATACTGAAGGGAGCGAATACAGTTATGATGAGAATCAAGACCCCTGCGATTCTGCCGGTCTTTTTAAGTGAATTCATTTTCTCTTCCCTCCTCGTGGCCGGGCAACGATCTTGGATTTCAAGCTTCCATTACTATACTTTTTAGTAAAACTAAACTCCATCACCTATACTTTGGTGAAGAGCAGTACTGCAGACACATTTTCAGAATCGATTGGGGAATCAGTGCCAGCACGCCGACGGCGACATTTTCACCAAGTACAATGAAACCGCCGAGCTCAAGGATTTCATAGTGTGTGGTGTATCGCTTGTGAAAGATCCCTTCGAAAAAGACATCGAGCTTGCTAACGGCGCACGAGAAGAAATGGCTGCTCGATATAATATTGATTTTGGACACAGCTATGTTGGAGGTTTTTCGTGGGGAGGCGCCGTGGCCTTGAATATAGGGCTTCTCCAACCGGGTTGGGCGGGGATACATGTTTTGTCCAGTGGTTATCTGCCAGACACAATCCCGCGCGCTGCCAAGCCGGTGGTCTCGGTCTACTGGACTGCTGGAGAGAAGGATAGAATTCTGGATTATGAAAAAGTTCAGAGAGATGTGACACGACTCCGTAAAAAGGGCTACAACGTCAACTTCGTGCCCATCGAAAGTGGGAACGGGGATAGCCACGCGCTAAGCTGGAGCGACACGGGGGCCGCGTGGGATTGGACCTACTCTCAGGAATAGGCTGCCGGAGACGGGACTTGAACCCGTACGACCCTTACGGGTCAGAGGATTTTAAGTCCTCTGTGTCTGCCAATTCCACCACTCCGGCATATGATCACCAATGACTATACCTGTATTCGTGACGCTTTGTCGATGACCGACTCTACAGGTCTATAGCGACTTGGCGATGACCCGGTTCAGCCGTTTGGCAAACTCCGCCGGCTGGGCCAACTCCGCTCCTTCCACTATCAGGGCCTGCTCGAACAGCAGCCTGCTGATATCCTCTGTGAGCTCCTTATCCTCCGTGCCCGACAGTTTCTTGACAATGGCGTGATCGGGATTGATCTCGAGAATCGGTTTGACCTCCGGCAAGTCCTTCTGGCCGAGGGCTTTGAAGATATGCTGCATCTGGATGGTGGGATCATTGTCGTCCGCCACGATGCAGGAAGGGGAGTCACTGAGGCGCGTGGAAGCGCGTACGTCCTTGACCTCATCCCCCAGAATTTTCTTGATTTTCTTGAGCAGCGGATTGATTTCCTTCTCCTTCTCCTTGTCCGCATCGGTCTTCAAATCCTCCGCAGTTCCGCTTCTGCCGACCGATTTGAGCTCCACATCCTTGTAGCGGCCGATGACCGGCGCCACCAGTTCGTCGATTTCGTGATCCATGATCAGAACTTCGAGGCCCCGCTGTTTGTAGGTTTCCAGCAGCGGGGAGTTGCGCAGCTTGTCCTCCGAGCCTCCGGTGATGTAGTAGATAGCCTTCTGTTCGCCGCCCATGCGCTCCTTGTAACCTTTGAGGCTGGTCAGCCCCTTCTCGGTCGTCGATTTGTAGCGCAGCAGCTCCAGCAGTGCCTCCCGGTTACTGAAGTCCTGGTACACTCCCTCTTTCAGACAAACACCGAATTGTTCGTAGAACTCCTCGTATTTTTCCGGCGTGTTTTGGGAGATCGTGTCCAATTCACCGAGAATTTTTTTGATCGAGGCGTTGCGGATGTTCTGCAGGATTTGGTTTTCCTGCAGCATTTCCCGACTCACGTTGAGAGGGAGATCCTCGGAGTCTATGATCCCCTGAATGAAGCGCAGGTAGGTGGGTAGCAGTTCCTTCTCGTCGTCTGTTATAAACACCCGCTTCACGTACAGCTTGACACCGGGTTTGTAATTGACGAAGAACAGATCGAAAGGCGCTTTCTTGGGGATGTAGAACAGCGTGGTGTATTCCAGGGCACCCTCGGCCTTGGTGTGGACGAAGTGCAGCGGATCCTCTGTGTCGTGGCTGATCGTCCGGTAGAACTCGTTGTAATCCTCATCCTTGAGCTCGTTTTTGGGTCGTCTCCAGAGAGCCGAGGCGCTGTTGACCTGCTCGACTTTCTGCTCCCGTTTCTCCTTCTTCTTATCCCCCTCTCCCTCGCTCTTGACCTCTTCGAAGTGCAGGTAGATGGGGAAGGGTATGTGATTGGAGTACTTTTTTACGATTGATTCGATCTGCCAGCGGTTGGCGTACTCCTTACCGCGATCGGACAGAAACAATCTGACCGTTGTCCCGTTGCGTTCCGCCGTCGCCTCTTCCACGGAGAAAGAGCCCTTGCCGTCGCTGAGCCATTTATAGGCTTGCTCCTCTCCGGCTTTCTTGCTGATCACCTCCACGTTGTCCGCAACCATGAAGGCCGAGTAGAAGCCGACCCCGAACTGACCGATCAGATTTGTGTCTTCCAGATTTTGATCTCCCAGGGATTCCACGAATTGTCGGGTACCGGAATTGGCGATGGTGCCCAGGTTCTTGGCCAGCTCCTCGCCGTTCATGCCAATACCGGTGTCCGCCACGGTCAACCAGCTTTTATCCTTCTGGTCGAAGGAGATATCGATGCGGGGCACGAAGGCGAATCCCTTGAACTCATCGTTCGTGAGGGTGAGGTACTTGAGGCGGTCGATGGCATCGGAGGCATTTGAGATCAGCTCTCGCAGGAAGACCTCCGGGTGGGAGTATAACGAATGGGTGATGAGGTGCAGCAGGCGGCCGACCTCGGTTTTAAATTTCTGCTTTGCCATGGTTTCAACTCCTCTTGCAGGCGGAGGCAGACAGCCCGTCTCTGTTCCGCCGTTTGCTGAAATACTGTATATATATCGAGATTTCTCTTCCAAAGTTACTAAAAAAAGCTTACCCGAGCAAATCCGGCGCACCACCAGCCGCTCCGAAGGTGCCGGTACTCCGGTAGGCGCCGCCATGGCGCACCACCAACCTTGACAGTGGCTACTGCACAGACGTAAAGTGTCTGGTCGTGAAAATTACCGAACTGATGCGCGAATACGATCTGGAGATCGATGACGTTCGCTGGTACCTAGCCAGCCAGCAGGCGGACCGTCTGCTCGGCTACCGGGAAAAAAAACGGGAGCTCATCCGGCTTGTTTGGTCCGGAGCGCTGGAGGGAGAGCTGTACGACATGGAGGAGCGCTTCCTCGGGGAGCTTCAGAGCCGCCTGGAGCGAGGAACCCGGGACGAAGCCCAGGTACGAGCGATCCTCAGGGAGGTGGTATCCTGCCGGGAGAATCGGTACACTAAGCCGCCATGATTAAATATTTATACATAAAAACAGTATAAATATACTTGACATTCTCTTCCTCTTTTTACTACCGTATCCCCAGGAGGAAGAGGATATGACATCGACACTCAGTTCGCGGCTGCTCGAACGGATTGAAGGGATTTCGGTTCCCCCTGTGCAAAAGTGCGCCATCGCCTATTCCGGCGGTCTGGATTCCACCCTGGGGATCGAGCTGCTGCGCCGCGTTTACCGGGCAGACGCGGTCATTCCCATTACCGTTGATGTAGGGCAGGGCAGGGAGGAGATCGAGATGTCGGAGCGGCGCTCCACGGCTCTGCGGATCCAGCCGCTGCTCATCGATGCCCGGGAACAATTCAGTCGGGAATGGCTGGCCAAAGCCATCCGCGCCAATGGCAGCTATTGGGGCTATCCGGTATCGACCTCGATGACCCGTCAGCTGATCGCTCAGCAGGTAGCCCTCAAAGCTGTGGAGCTGGGCTGCGATGCGGTACTGGAGGGCTCTACGGGTCGGGGCAATGATCAGTACAGAATGCACAACGTATTCAAGATCTTCGCTCCAGCCCTGGAGGTCCTGGTTCCTGTGCGGGATTTGGATCTCACCCGCTCAGAGGAACTGGAGCTCTGCAGGCTGTGGGGTGTTCCCGTAGAGGAGATCATCTCCGGTGGTGACGACAAGACCCTATGGTGTCGTTCGATCGCTTCTGGGGCGATCGCCCTGAATCAGGAGATCCCGGAATCGATCTGGATGTGGCACATTCCGCCTGAGAAGGCGGCGGATCGCCCGGAGGTTCTGTCGATCACCTTCGAGCAGGGGCTCCCCACGGCCTTGGATGGAGAGCCTCTTGATCTGGTTAGCCTGATCGAGACGTTGAACCGCCGAGCCGGTGCCTGCGGTCTGGGACGGATCGACATTTTCGAAGACGGAATTATGGGTCTGAAGAGCCGGGAGATCTACGAAGCACCGGCGGCGGAGGTGATCCTCAAGCTAAAAGCCGATCTGGAAGGTCAGTGCCTC
>CP070696.1:4608479-4626538 GCA_020353535.1 Spirochaetaceae bacterium
GTTTTGACAAAACAAAAAAGACTTTGTTCCTTTGGCAAAGCGTTTCTTTGTTTTTAGAAGCTGATATTGTCAAAGATACACTTAGGAAAATGACTGATTTATGTATAGACGGAAGTATCATTGCTCAAGACCTTTATTCCAAAGCATTCATATTAGGTGAAATTTCAAAAACAGTTAAAAGATCTTCAAGAATGATAGAAAAAATGGGAGAGCCTTGGAAATTTGGAATAGATATGTCAAATGATCCTGAAGCGGCAGTTGAATCATTCTTAAAAGAATGCGGATTGAAAATAACAGAATTCAACCTGTTCGGTGAGAAACTCGATATCGAACCATATTATTGTATTGTTGAAGCTAAGAAGTAATAAACTTTTGTGCAAAAATGAATATGAAATCAGATCACATGTCAAATGAAGTAAATTCCTTATATCATTCTTTGTCAACTCAAGTTTAGAATTCTACATCTTTTTTGACATCTACCGTGGGTGAACACTAAACTAGAGATAAAACATGAGGAGGAAGATTTATGGACTCAAAAGCGGGTAGACTGGCGGTAACCACTATCCTGGGATTCATCTTCGGTGTCATCTGCATGCTGTTGTCGAGATTTGGAGCCGAAGTCGCCTTTTGGCCCATTGGCGTCTCATTCTTGTTGCACCACACCGTATTGGGACTGGTAATCGGGGCGAGCTCTCTTAAGATGCATTGGGCAGCTCACGGATTGTTCTGGGGCGCTGTTTTCGGTGTATTTCTGGCCATCGGCCGCGTCGGGGCAGCACCTGTTTATTGGCAGGTGTTCATTTTCGTACTGGTTTGGGGTTTTCTAATCGAGCTTCTTGCCTCCAAGGCATTTCGGCGATCCCAGCAGTAGTTATCCGCGAAATCTCTGACAGACGACTATCTGGGCTTCGGGAGAGAACCCCACACTATGTAAAGAAACTATCTGGACGCAGCGGTCGTCTGTAACCTTTGCGTCGCGCTCCGACGATTGAGTGCTTCTGAATGGTTTGACGAACTACTACCGACCCGGTGGGCGATAGTCAATACTCTTCTTTGTAGCCTGGTCGATCTCCTCAGGAGTGAGAAGAACCACTGTCTTTACTGAAGCCGCCCCGCTGGCGTTGATCAGTATCGTGAGGGCTGCGGTGCTCACATTGTCCGGCAACTCGGCAATGGCGAAAACATCATCATCCCCGAAGGCATAGTAGAACTCTTCCAGCTTTCCCCCCATTCCCTTGATTGCGTGTGCAACCGCCTCCCGTCGTTTGGAACCTCCTTCTTTGAGCAAACCCTTCACCCCTTCGCCGACATAGGACGCTTGAAACATATACTTTGGCATAATACCACCTCCTTGCGATTTTCGTGTAAGCACTCTTACTACTTAAGTATATGCAGCGGGTTCGAGTTTGCAATTGAAATATGATGCAAAACTCAAAGACTTTTCGAGCACAGCCCGCCGGCATCGGTAAATGTTGAATCGAAGAATTTGCAACACCAGAATCCGACGCTCTATACTTATAGGTGTAGGTTTTCCTTTCAACATCCGTTTTACAGCAGCCAGTCAATTTGAGGGGAGATGAGCATGGATAAGCATTTGCGAACCATCGTCGGAGGACGTTCGACAGCTTATGAAGGACGAAAAGATTTTCCGAGAGGAATCGAAATCCTGTTAAAGAAAGCTAAAGTAGATCCTGCATTTCAAGATTTACTGTTGCAGGATCCCGTCGCCGCTGCGGAATCCATCGAGCTGACCCTCCAGGAGAACGAAAAAAGGATATTAGTCAACACACCGGAAGCAGTCCTGAAATCCACGATCAAAAAAACCTTTGTTCCCAAGCAACACATCAGGACATTCCTGAACCAAAAGGCCCCCGCCATGCTGGCCCTGGTGCTGGCTACCACGGTCATACTCAGCGCCAGCGGGGGTTCGGAGGGAATCACCGCCGACGATATGATCGCATATGAAATGGAAGAGGCTACAGACAAAATGGCGGTCCTGCAAAGTGCGCTGGAGCAGTACAAGACCGATCACGGCCAGTACCCCTCCAACGAGCAGTGGCTGGAAGCCACCAATCCGCTGGAGAGATATGTCGGAACCAACTACCTCTTTGATCCCTGGAAGCGGAAGTTTCACTATGAAGGTGTGCAGGGAAAATCCGGTAAGGTCACAAATTATTATCTGGAGAGTCTGGGACTCGATCCTGATGACCCGGAGGATAACATTCCCTGTCCGATCGTAACCGACGCACATCGATTTCCCTTAAACTGAGTACCAGCCGCTTGAAGATTCAGCATCCGAAGAATTGAGAAGAGCTTGTATCATCTATCATAATACCCAACTCGCCACAGACTGAAAAAACGACCAGACCATTTAATCAACAGTGTGCTATACTGTAGTATAGCCCGTATCTCAAACCGTCTGGAGGGAACAGGTGAAGATCAAGCACTACAAGAAGGGGGAACTGATCTGCCAGGAAGAGACTCTCGGGGGCGAGATGTACGTGATCATCTCGGGAAAAGCCCTGGTGTACAAGATGATCGACGGCAACCGCATCAACCTGGCTCACGAGGAGGACGGGGATTTCTTTGGGGAGATCTCCCTGTTGATCAACTGCCCCAGAACGGCATCAGTGGAAGCTGTGGAAGACACGGAAGTCATGGTACTCAGCAAGACCAGCTTCATCGACAAGGTCATTTCGGATCCACGCTTCGCTCTGAAAATGGCCACGACCATGGCCAGGCGTCTTGAAGAGGCACACAGAACCATCTCCAGACTCGAAGGGGAAAGAAAGAGCCTGGAGATGCTCTATCAGACCAAATAGCAAGTGTGTTTTTACAGCAGCACCGGAAACCACAAGGAGTAGCGTTCTATACGGATTGAGCGATGCCATATACGAACAACGTTGTAAGTGAGGAAACTCAGTCGATTTTTGGAAAGATCGACTTTGGCACGATACAGCAATCGGTCACCAGATCAATTCCGCTCACCTTTCGTCTGAATACCTTCTCACGGGACCAGCACGGTGTGCTCGACAGGATCATCGAAAGCTATCTTTCGGAACTTGGCCTTGAGGGGATTCATGAATCACTGTCCTACTGCACAAAAGAGCTCATCACAAACGCTGTTAAAGCCAACGCAAAACGAGTCTATTTCAAGAGCAAGAATCTTTCCATCACAGATCCTGAAGATTACAAGAAAGGAATGAAACAGTTCCTGCACTACCTCACCAAGACCGCCGGTAAGGAGAATCAGCAACTGGCGGAGGGGGATTCCGCCATCCTCTTGACATTTCAATGCTCCGGAGGAAAGTTGACGATCCGAGTTCGCAATAATGGTGAAATGACGAATGAGGAATACGCCCGAATTAGCGAGCGCATTATAAAAGCAAGGGGATTCAGTTCATTCTATGAAGCCTTGAACTCGGTTCGAGATGTAACAGAAGGCGCAGGGTTGGGGATTGTCATTTTAATACAATTTCTCAAACGTATCGGATTGGGTGAGGAGGCCCTGAACATCTCATCGGAAGAAGGCACGACCACCGCGACGCTGCAAATTCCCATTTCCCAGATTAAATTCGACAAAATCCATGCGTTGGCCGAGGTGGTGGCCCGAGAGATCGATTCACTGCCCCATTTCCCGGAAAACGTAATGGTCCTTCTGGCAATGGCAAAAGACCCGAACGCTTCGATCACCACGATTGCCAAGAAGATCAGCGCTGATCCGACTCTTACTGCAGATCTGCTCCGGCTGGTGAACTCCGCCTATTTCATGCTGCCCCGCCGTGTTATCGATATTCTGGAGGCGGTCAAGCTGATCGGACTGAAGGGTCTGCAGAACCTCCTGCTGTCCTACGGCACGCAACAGGTACTCGGCGCAACCTACAGAAAAATGCGCGAGCTCTGGGATCATTCCTATCAAACTGCTCTTTACGCATACCTGTTGATGCGCAGCCTCAAGCGCTCCTATAGCATGCTCGACGATGTGTACGTGACCGGAATCCTCCACGATTTGGGGATGATTGTTGTCACCTACCTGCACCCTACGTTGCAAAAGAAGATCCGGGATTTTTGCAATGATAAGAACATTCCCCTGAAGTTACTCGAGGATTTCTCCTACGGTTTGAATCACGCCGACACCGGCGGACTGATCGCTACCAAGTGGAACTTTCCAGAGCAGCTGGTGGAGGGAATCAAATACCATCACGAGCCCCTTTATGCAACGGTAGCGAACAAGGACGTCGTATTTTGCGTGTATCTGGCGAACATGATGAGCAATATGGAGAAAGGACTGGTAAGCTTCGACCAGATCGAACTCCCGGTGCTTCACGATTTCGGTATCAGAGATGAGGCACATTTTCTGGAGATCCACGATAAGTTCAAGCGGGTATATAAGCAGCAGCAGGAAAAATTGTCTGCGCGGAATACCTAGAAACAGTTGCGATCCCGAGCTGTAAGAACCTATACTAGACGTAGCTACGCACTCGCATGGGCCCAGGTCAACTCGATTGCAAGGGGGGTCGGAAAGATCATGAAAGATCTCAGAACGATCGTTGGAGGCCGTTCACGTAGCAACAGGCTGGTTGGGGAGTTCCCGCGGGGCATCGAAATCCTGCTGAAAAAAGCCAGGGTAGACGTTTCCTTCCGGGAACGGTTACTCAAAGATCCACTTTCCGCTGCCGCCTCGATTTCCCTTGTTCTTACGGAGCAGGAAGTCAGCATTCTAAGAAACACGCCGCGCTCTCTTGTTGCGATGATGGTCTCCAATACCCGTGTATTAAAACAACACGTTCCCATCTTCAAAACGGCGAAAACTGCTGCCGTACTGGCTCTGGCGCTCGGTACTACGGCCGTGGTGCCATCCTTGGCCTCGGCCGGAATAGAAGAGCCCCCGTCAGCTTCGATTGAACAACTGGAATTAGCCAGACAACGAATGGCTGCGATTCAGGACGCGCTGGAAGTGTTCCGCAATGACAATGGACGATATCCGACCACCACTGAGTGGCTGGAGGCGGTAAATCCGCTTAGCGACTATATCCAGGTTCGTGATCTCTACGATCCATGGGACCGCAAATTCCACTACCAGGCGGTCGAAGTTGGAAACTCGATTGTGAGTTATCGCCTGGAGAGCCTCGGCCTGGATACGGAATCTGCCTACGACAATATTCCCTGTCCGATCGCTACGGAGGACCACAGCTTTTCCAAAACATCTGGGGATTAGAAGGAGTAGTGGTACCCGCGCAAGATGGCTGCTTTACTGAAGAGGTTCGGGTGAATACGAGCACTATTACTCTTCTTAATCTCAATATGCTCTACCTGAAATACTTCGACAAAGTCGACCGGGAGCAGCACATTCCTCTGGGCCCGCTGTATCTCACCCGAGCTATAGAAGATGCGGGCTATTCTGTAGATTTTCGGGATTATCAGTTGAATACCTTCGAGGACCCCTTTTCCATCGACAGCTGTATCGAATTTCTCGCTGACAGCGCAGCGATCATCGGCATCTCGGTTATGGCCAACCTGCTCCCCTTTGCCCTGCTTCTGGGCCGTGAACTCAAACTTCGTTTTCCGGATAAAACGATCGTCCTGGGCGGTGTCGGTGCGAAATCCGTTGAAGCAGAAATCCTCCGCCGTTTTCCTGAGATCGACATCGTCACCTACGGGGAAGGGGAGGTGGCCGGTCCAATGCTCGTAGATCATCTTGTGCGGGGTAGGGATCTTTCCGATTGCCCGAATATCTTCTACCGGGACAACGGTCACGTCGTGAAAAACGAATCCTGCAGCCGTATAAAAAATCTGAGCGGCATCCCCTATCCGGCCTACGAAAAGATCGATCTCAGCCGTTACAGCGGGGTGGGGATGATCACCTCCAGAGGATGTCCTTTCCGCTGCACTTTCTGTTCCGTAGCCCCGGTGTGGAACTTCGAGCCTTACCTGCGATCATCGGAGGACATCATCGCCGAAATGCGGTACCTGCTGGAGAGGGGAAAGACAGACTTGTTCCTCTTCCAGGACGAGTACTTTCTGTCCAGCCCCGAGCGAGCCAAGGATTTCAGCCGCAAGCTGCTGGCATCCGGCCTAAATGTACGCTGGAAGGCGTTCGGAAGAGTCAACCTTATCGATCGGGAAGCCATGGAACTCATGGCGAAAAGCGGCTGTGTGGAGATCCGCTACGGCATCGAATCCGGATGTGAAGAAATCCTCAACCGTACCGTGAAAGGATTCAATCTGGAGAAAGCCATTGAAATTGTCTCCGAGTCTTCCCAGGTGTTTCCCAGTGTGGACGCCTTCTTTATCTGGGGATTTCCTTTCGAGACCATGGAACAGTTCTATCAGACCGTGTTTTTGATGAATTCCTTTCGGATGATGGGGGTGCGAGTTCTGCCCTCTTTACTCTGCTATCTTCCCCAGACCAGGATCTACCAGGATGTGGACAAGGAAAAGCTGGAGTTCAGCTACGAGATGATCCCGGAGTACATGCTGACGGGACACGAAACCTGCAACGGCTTCGGCGTTCGAATCGAAAGTAAGTATCGCCATATCTATGATTTCATCCTGGAACATCGTGATCTGTTCCCTGGATTCTTTCACTACGACATCGAAGGCAACATCAAGCCGAAGTTGGACGTATTGACCGAATTCGGCTTCTACAGAAGCACGGTCCAGTACGAATCCAGCGAGTCCTGCGGCGCCCATTCGCCGCAGGTACGATTCTCAGATCGCTCAACAACCACTCGACTACATGCCCAGCAACGAAAATAATCCGTCGTACAGCTTTGCTGTTAAAAAACCGATGGGCAGCAGGTTGTAACCGGTAAAACTGCCCAGCAGGATCAGGGCGATCAGAGCAAATCGGCCATAGCGAGTGTAGACCAATTTGAACTGGGCAAATCTGTCGGGAATGAGCGAAAGCAGAATGTGCGAACCGTCTAAAGGGGGTATGGGAAAGAGATTGAAAACGGCGAGCAGTAAGTTGATCCACACGAAATAGGAGAGAATCTGGAACAGCACAGGACCGAATCCTCCTGTATAAAACATGCCCGGTGCCAGGGTGAAGAGTATCTTTACCACAACCGCGAAAATGACACCAAACAACAGGTTGGAGAATGGACCTGCCAGGGATACGAGGATCTCATCGTTCCTCGGATTCTTGAAGTTGCGGGGATTGATCTGCACTGGTTTTGCCCAGCCGAATCCGAGGAACAGGATCATGATCAGACCGATCAACTCGATATGGTATATGGGATTGAGGGTCAGGCGCCCTTGATCTTTGGGCGTACTGTCGCCGAGTCGAACCGCCACAAGGGCATGAGAAAACTCGTGAATCGTAAATCCGACCAGCACTGCCGGTAGAACTAGAGCAATTCTTCTTAGATCAGGATCGAACATGGGAAACTTACGACAGGTTTTTAATGAAGCAGCGACGGCGTTTGTGCTGCCTGACCTGGTAATGCTTCCAGATCGCCTGCACCTGAGTGTTGGTCTCCAACTCGACGTTGGTTTCGGCGCTGATGATGCCGTTCTTCATACAGTTCCTGGTGAATTCCGTCATCAGGATCGCCGTTATTCCACGGGCCTGATAATCCGGCCGAACCGCCACCAAAAGTAAATCGATATACTTGGGATACTTCAGAGCCCAGAGCAGGGGGATGAAGCCGAAGGGGAACAGCCTTCCTTTGGATCGCTGCAGAGCACGGGAGAGGGAGGGCATGGCGATGCCGAAGGCGATGAGGTTGTCCTCCTCATCCGTTATGAAGCGGACGAAGTCGGGATGGATGAAACCGAAATACTGATCGATGTACACATCGATCTGTTCATCGGTGAGGGTTACGTACCCGTATAGATCGGCATACGCCTCATTGATCAGATCGAACATCTTCTTGGCATAGGAGCGCAGATGCTTTTTCTTCGTCTCGACAATCCGTAGTTTACTGCGCTTCAGCACCAGTTCTTGAAGGCGCAGAGCCCTCTCCGGGATTTCCTTTGGTATCTGGACTTCGAATTCGACCCAATCGATATCCTTCCCGTAGCCGAGTGTCTCCATATGCCGTGGATAATAGGGATGGTTGTATAGGGTTGCCATCGTGCCCAACTCTTCGAAGCCTTCGATCAACATACCCTCTCTGTCCATGTCCGTGAATCCCAAAGGGCCATGAACCGCGGTCAATCCATTTTCCCGGGTCCAAGCTTCCACAGCCTCGAGAAGAATCCGGGAAACTTCATTGTCGTCAATGAAGTCGAACCAGCCGAATCGGCAGTGCTTGTGTCCCCATTTCTCTATGTACTTCTGGTTGATGATTCCGGCGATCCGGCCTACCAACCGCCCGTCCTTCTCCGCCAGCAGAAATCTCACCCGGCAGTGCTTGAAGGCCGGATTCTTCCTCGAATCCAGAGTGTTCCACTCGTCCATCAAGAGCGGAGGAATCCAATACTTGTTGTTCTTGTAAAGGGTGAACGGGAACTTGATGAAGCGCCCGAGGTCCTTCCTGGACCGCACCTCATGTATGTTTACACTCATAGACTACCCTCGAGCTTTACATACCATTTGATACACCACATTGCTGTATTTTGCAACTCGTTGATTTTTCAGAGTACTTGCATTTGCCGTTCCGGCCGGCGGATGCAGTATCAACCTAATTTTGCATTATCATGATATATGGCTTAAAATTAGTCGCAGAATCTGAAAAAGGTGATATAATTCTATAATATAAGGAGTTAGTGGGAAAAGTGAGATGGAGTAGGTGGAGAGGACTGCCCGTTGGCGTCTTCCTGCTGCTTCTGTGTTGCACTTCAGTCGGATACACACAGGAGGACGTGGACCTCAACGACTATTACAGATTCCCCTTTTCTTTAGGGGTGGCTTATCAGAATCTGTCTCCCTTTGGAGATTACGGGACCGACTTCAACTCTTATTTTGACCTGTCCGCCATATTCAAGATACCACTCCGAAGAGTCCCTGTATTGCAGCCATTTCTACAGGCGGGAATGATCCGTTTTATCGCTCCCGAGAGGGACGATCAGGACAAATGGTCCCATACCCACTGGTACATCACACCGGGACTCGGCTATGCAAACCGTTTTTCCAAGAACTTCGAGATCGGTTTAGAGCTGTCAGGCGGGGTTTCCGAGGCCATCTTTCCTAATCTCGACCCAACGGAACCGAGAGGATCGTTGAACCTGCTGGGTTCCGCCGCTGTAAAAATCTCTCTAGATCCCTCCTACAACATGAACATCGACATCAGTCCAGGAGTCAAATATTTACACTCTCTAAGTCCGTTGGAACGTTTTAATGGATTCGTCTACAGCATCGGCTTCTCCGCAAACTACAGGTTTGGGGAAGATCCCGATGCGCCCCAGGCAATTATCCGCAGTATCAAGATCAGCGAATTACAGTTTCCGCCTCTGTTCGCGGCTATGCAGAGCTACTATTCGAAAAATCCTTTCGGCAGGGTAACGATCACCAACGTTGAGCAGTTCCCCATCTTCGATCTCGTTGTCTCGTTCTTTCAAGCCGGATTCATGGATACCCCGACGAAATTGGCAACGATCCCCCGCTTGGAATCCGGGGAAAGTCGCATCGTGGATATATCCGCCTCCTTCAGCGAGGAAATATTCACGACCGTCGGCATTGTTCCGCTGACCGGAGAGATCATTGCCGAGTACAACTCCCGAAACCGTCCGGCAAAACAGTCCTTCTCGATTTCCTACGATTTGTACGATAAGACCGCTCTGACCTGGGATGATGATCAAAAGGTGGGAGCCTTCATTACCAGCGCCGATAGTGCCCTACGCAACTACACAAGCTTCGTTCGCCAGGCGGCAAAAGACTACGTTCTAGACAGCTTCAGCGAATCACTTCAGGTCGCCATGCAGATATTTTACGGTCTGAAAGAAATCGGATGCATCTATCAGATCGATCCGACTTCACCGTTTACCCAGGTCCAGGAAAATCCCATGCTTGTCGATTCGATCAACCTGCCCCGGAACACGCTGAAAAATCTTACAGGTGATTGTGACGACCTGACCGTATTGTACTGCGCCCTCCTGGAGACGGTGGGGATAGAAAGCGCCTACATCACCGTTCCAGGGCATATCTACGCCGCCTTCAACACGAAAGTACCCTCCAGATCCTACCAGAAAGTTCACCCTGAAAAGAACATGACTCTGAATATTAACGGCGAGCTTTGGGTACCCGTTGAGATAACGATGATCGGCACCCATGATTTTCTGAGCGCCTGGAGGAAGGGCATTGAGCAGTTCATGGTTCTGGAAAGTACTCCCGAAAAGAGGGTCATCACCTTCACTGCTCAGGCCCAGGATCTATATCGGCCTGTTGGCTTGCGGGAAACCGATCTTGGACTGCAGTACGGCAATCAAAAGCAAATCGTGGCATTCTTCAAAGATGCAATGGATCGTCTGGTGGACCAGATCTTGGACAATTACACGCAACTGGCCCAGGAAGCGAACAGCAAGGAGGGTTTCAACCGGCTAGGTATTGTGTGCGCCCAATACCGTAGATATGCCCAGGCCCAAAAGGCCTTCAATACGGCTCTGTCTCTGGACAGAAACTATCTCAGTCCGCAGATCAACCTGGGCAACGTCTTTTTCATGAAGCAGGAATATCAAAACGCACTTCGTGTCTATCATGAAGCCGAACAAATCTTGGCTTCCGGCGGTCAGACAGACTCGTCCCTGTATCTTGCGGTGCTCCTTAACATCTCCCGGGCGTACTACGAGTTGGAGAACTACGGCAAAGCTTCCGAGTATTTTCAAATGGTCGCAGAACAGGATCCTGCGCTGGTGGAAGAGTACGCCTATCTTCGCAGTGCCAAGGAGGGAGAACGGGCTGCGGATGTGAGTTCCTCGGCTATGATCATCTTTGCCGGGGAGGAGGATCTATAATGAGCACCGGAAGAATATCGCAGCTTCAGATGTTGCCCGTTATGAAGGAAATGCCACTGCGAAGTTGATTGTCAATAAGTTAATCAAGAATCGAATTGAAAAACCACAAGCTAGTACACCAAGTCAGTTTCCCAATTATCATCCTCTCCTTGATAGCGAGCCAATTAATACCCTCCTGCCGACGCGAAAGTGAAGATTCGGATCAGAGCAAGCTCCAAGCCCCGGTCCCGATTGAAGAAGAGGTAACTCCCCCGTCACAGCCCGCTGAAGCTCAAACAGACGCTCTACAGAATGCCGAGCCGGAGCCGTCGATGCAGCAAACGCCACCATTCATACAACTTACCGTCCCCGAGTGGATCAGCCACTACTCGGAGCACGTAATCGTACGTGGAAGAGTTTGGGAAACCACCCAGGAGTATGAATCGAGCCCTATCACTGAATTGGCCTCGCTGCGCTGGGAGATTCTGGACACCGACCACCGGGCGGAGATCAAATACGACCGGGAGGGTTTTTTCGCCTTCGCCATTCCTACCCTTGGATTACCTCCGGTTTTCTACCTAAGAATTGTATCCGTGAACAGGCAGGGCCACACTGCAGAAAAGATTGTTGCACTGATTGCCGAGAGTACAGCGTCCCAGGCGGGAATGACGGTGCCGGAAGTGGAGGAGGGGGCAAAAGTGACCGCTCTTGCCCCACGGGAATCTGCCGCGCCGAGTGTAACCGAGGTGGAGGAGCATCGGATCAAAGCGCCCGTGTTGAATCTCACCGACCCCCGGGAAAATGACTACTTCTCACGCAAGCTGACCATACGTGGAGAGGTGCAAGATCCTGCCGGCGACCTCCAAGCATCCCCCGGAATCGCTTCCCTCAGGTGGGAAGTGGCGGAAAGTGCTTTGGGTGGTGAGCTGGAAATCGACGAATCCGGCAAGTTCAGCGCTGTTGTCGATACCTCTTTGGTGCGGCGCGATGCCCTGCTGATCGTACGGGCAGTGGGCAGCAATGGTGAGAAAGTCGAGCGCTCGGTTCGGCTTCGGGCGGATACGGCGGCTCCGATCCTGCAGATTTTTTCTCCTCGAGAGGGAGGGATCTACGACGAGACTGTGACTGTGCGCGGCCAGGTCAGGGACAGTCTGGCTTCCAACCTCACGTGGAAGGTCATTGGGGAATCCAATCTATCCGGAACGGCCGTGTTGGGAGACAGCGGAAGCTTCGAATTCGATTTTTCGATGAAAGGGCTCAAGGGAACCCAGATCCTCGAGCTGTGTGCCGAGGATGCAGCTGCCAATATGACTGTGACTACTGTTACGCTGCGGGAGCGCAGCTTAGTTCGGGAACCCGCGGTCGTAGTAGCTGCCGAGCCAGCGACTGCTGAGGCCGAACCTGCAACGGCCGCAGCTGCCGAACCTGCGACTGCTGAGGCCGTGCCGCCAACTGCTACTGCGACAGAACCCGCAAGAGCTGAAGCCGCCGTCGTACCTAAATCCACCAAAGCAGTTCCGTCAACCGTCCGGGAAGGGGCGCTTCCGCCCGAACTCCTTATCGATGTACCAGTAAACAGAGCCTACTACCGCTCCGAGCTTCGGGTGGCAGGTTCGATACTCCATGGCGACTCCCTGTCCTGGGAAATCGCGGGAAGCGGGCTCGGGGACACCCATATGGTGGAAAAGGAGGGAACCTTCAGTTTCCAGATTCCCACGGCCAGGCTGCACGGTACTCAGGTGCTCCGGCTGGTAGGCCACGGTACGGTCGGCTCCACTCAGGAGAAAACCATCCTCCTTCTGGATGGAAACATCAATCCCTCCATGGTCATCAGTTCCCCCAGGGTGGACCAGCTATACGGGGCGGAGGTACGCGTCAGCGGAACGGTCATCGATCCCTACGCGGACAGCGATACCATGGGGGGAATCGAATCCGTCTCCTACGATGTTACCTCTCCGGACGTTTTTTCAATGGTAAAAGAGGTACCCAGGGGCAAAGTCGAGCTGCGGGCGGATAACTCCTTCAATTTCATAATCAGCACCCGGGAGCTGGCCGGACCGCAGGATGTAAACATCGTGGTGCGTGCCCGCAGTGGCAATCAAACAAAAACCTCCGTCCGAATCCAAAGGGGCGAGGCGGACATCCCCTGGTTTGCGGTAGAACCGGGTGACCGGCGGGTCACGCTGCGCTGGGATTCCCTTCCCTCGGCAATCCGTTACACGCTCAACTACCGCACCGCTAATCCCGGACAGGGGGAACCACGGGAAAGTCGCCTCGAAATGGCAGGCTCTCCGTATATACTCACCGGACTTTCGAACGGAAATCGCTATGTTTTTCAGATAGAAGCAGTCCTTCCCGGGGAGGCGGACGGCCTGTCAGCAGAAAAATGGGCAATTCCCCTGTCCGCCGAAACACTAAGGCCTACGACCGTTGGAGAGTACCAGCAGATCAGAGTTTTCTGGCCCTCGATACCGGGCTGTGAAAGGTATGAGCTGTGGCGCTCTGCAGAGCCTGATGGGGAATACAGCATCATAGCGGAAGCTCTGTTGGAGACGAGCCACGTCGACAGGGAGGTTCAGTACGGCCGCAGCTACTTCTACAAGGTTACTCCAGCTTCCCTGCCGCTGATTTCGAGCAATCCCGCCGCAGGTGAAAGCACCGCCTTTCCGTTGAAAAAACTCGAAACTAGAGGTACATACCGGCTGAATCAAGCGCGGGGCGTCACCCTATTTGGCGGATATGCCTTCGTGGCCGACGGTGGTGAGGGGATCAAGATCATTGATATTTCTTTCCCCGAAAAGCTCACGGTTGTCGGGAGCTTTCAGACCGCCCAGGCTCAGGGCGTTGCGATTCAAGGCGAGTACGCCTTTGTGGCCGACGGACAACGCGGACTCAGGGTGTTGGATATTTCCGATCCGAGGTACCCCGAGGAGATCGGAATGCGAAAAACCATGGATGCCCGGGCGGTCGCGGTCCGGGGAGATGTCGCCTTCATCGCCGACGGTTCCAGTGGATTGAAAATCATAGACGTTTCCTCCCCCGTACAGCCGGCCAGGATCGGATCCTATGCTACGGAAAATGCCTGCGACCTGGTTATCCAGGATCAAAGGCTGTATCTCGCCGACGGCACGGGGGGGCTGCGAATTTTTGAGATCTCCGGATCTTCCGACCTGGTGGAGATCGGTGGTCTGCCTGAGGTGGATGCCCGTGCCCTAGCCATCCAGGGATCCACCCTCTATCTGGCGGCGGGAAAGCGAGGCCTGATAATCGTCGACCTCACCCGTCCTCGAGAGCCCGTTGAGCTTGGCCGCTATGCTTCGGGGGAGGCTCTTTCGGTGGACGCGAACGGGAGCTTCGCCTACCTGGTAGACAGCCAAGAAGGAATGGTCGTTGTCGATGTTTCCGATCCCGCTCGTCCCTGGAATTTCGCCAGTTTTCCTGCAAGAAGCCCGATCTCCGTAGTCGTGCGGGATCATTACGCCTACTTGACCACCGCCGAGGGATTGCAGGTGGTTCATATTTTGATACAGGGCCGCTCAGTTCCCGTTGCCGCCTGTCCCACCGGGGGCAAAGCATTTGCTCTGGCCATTGCTGGTCCGCGAGCCTACGTGGCCTGCCACGACCGGGGAATCCGGATCATCGATATCTCTGATCCGGCCGGATTGAATGAAGACTCGCTGTTGGGAACCTGGTCTAACGGATATGCCGCCGGCATCGGTGTTGCGGAAACGACAGCTTTTGTGGCCAGCGCCAGACGCGGACTGATTGTCCTAGATCTGCAACCCACCTGGGATGATAGTTCCCTCACCCAACCCGAGGAGATCGGCTCCTACTACACCGGCGGAACGGCGCGTAGAGCCGAGGTACGCTCAGATCTTCTCTTCGTAGCCGACGGCGGGGAGGGATTAAAAATCCTCGATATTTCGAATCCAAGAAGCCCGCTGGATGTCGGATCTCTGCCCACCGACGATGCGCGGGATGTTGCCCTTCTTCCCGAATATACCCTGGTCGCGGACGCTGAAATTGGGCTTATCGTCTGTGATATCGCGGATCCGAGGGACCCTCGGTGGATAGCCACTCTGGGTAATGAAGGGGTCCAGCGGGTGGTCCTGCAGGAAACTCTGGTGGTGACCGCGGGGAGCTCCGGGATTGAGGTATTCGATTTCTCCGACCCTCGTAATCCCAGATCGATCAGCCGCTACCAAAGCAGCTACGTCGAGGGTTTGTGCTTCGACGACTCCTACCTCTACCTCGCCGAAGGGTACAGGGGGCTGACGGTATTGGACCTGCAATCCCCCGAACATCCCATCGTGGTCAGTACCTGTCCGGAAATCTACGCCGTAGATGTGGCGGTGCAGGGCGGGTATGCATTGGTGGTGGATTCCGAGCAGATTCAGGTTGTCGAGATCCTCATTCCCGAATGGCTGCGGCAATCCCCTTCGCCCCGATAGATCCTTGGAAAAGACGAGTTAGACAAGGCCCCCTGCTCAAAGCGTTTTCAGGGAAGTTGGGGAAACCGCCCCGATTCCATCTGCAACATGTTTTCGATCGCCTTTTGAGACCGCTTTTTACCACGGCTTTGAACCAGCTCGATGAGTTTACTAAAATCCCGGTTGTTCTCCAGACGCATCAGAGCCGGATACAGCTGTTTGATCTCCCGGAATCCGCGCCTGATATCGAGCTTGAATGAAGGCAGGCGGGAGCTGCCCCTTCGGCCGCTGTCCAGGCTTTTGCGGAAGCGGTAGTCCTCGTCCAGGGCAGGACTGATCCCTCTTCCGGCCAGCCTGCGCACCAGCTCTGTCTGGACCATCTCTCGCAGGCGATCGAGATTGGTCCCGGACCGGTACCTTACGGGGATGGCTACGGTCACCAGCAGCTCCCCTTCGGCGGTGTACTGACTCAGCCAGTCTGTGTAGAATCCCTTTTCCAGATTGATGGGAGTCGCCCGGGTACGGAAGGTGATGCTCCTGTACTCCCTCAATCTATCCCGAACGAGAGAGATTTGTTTTTGAATACCCGGGCTGCCGGGATTCTGCTCCAGGTCTTTTTGCAGCTGAGGCAGAATCTCCGTTTCCAGAAGGAGGATAGCCTGAGACAGGGGCATCTTCATCCGCTCAGAGGCAAGCAGCACCTCCTCTCCCTCCTCGATTCCATAAGGCGGACTGCTCTGTCTCTCAGGAGCCAGAATCGGGAGGAAGAAGTTTATCAGACGGCGGAAGAATCCGGGCAACTCTTCGGTTTTAAAAGCAGGCGCATAGCGATCATCCGGCGCCAGGAATTTGCGCAGCGATTCGTTCAAGGCCCGGGAAACGGTTTTAAGCTTCCGGGTGTTGTCGATCTTGGACTGCAGGAATACCCCGCCGCCCCGCAAAATGAACGCCTGGAACTGCTCTCCTATTTTAGCGTAGCCCTCCGCCTCCGTCACCAGGTTCTTTTGATCCTCGGAGATATTCAGGGACCGCAGCTCCTCCAGCATATTCATGGCGGCATTGGATTCCCGGCGGATGAGTTGGGCGAATGAAGAGCGATCGACGGATTCGCTGTGGATCGCATCAAATCGAGCCAGGAGGTGGTTGGCGATTTCGAACTTCGTAAGGATCAATTCCAGAATCGCGTCCAGGTCCTTCAATCCCGAATAAAGAAGGTCATCCTCTTTGACCCGGTTCTCAAGGACCAATTCACGTTCCAGCAGTGTCTGCAAAACTCGATCCTGTCGTCCTTCCAGGTTGTGGTACATGGTGTTTCCCGTTTAAAATACGAAAATTCAGAATAAATCGTCAAAACCAGCCGCCCGCACTTGACAAAAATGGGAATTTATACCATTTGTTAAATAAATTTACGTTTTGCTGTAACTTTTCGTGCTGAAGATTGTTTAGTATGTAACTAAGAGAACAGGGCCCCCGGGGTTTCCACCTCCTTTACCCGGGGGCCCTGCCTCCTCCTAACAGACTTCCTTTTAATCCGACCTTTCGCTTACAGGTAACGTTGCATGTTGCGTTTGGCTTCGTCCAAACCCTGAAGATACTCCCTGCGCTCCGTTTCGGAAAGGGGAGCGTCCTTGGGTTTGCCGGCGCGGCTGAAGTTGAAGAAGCGGCTCCTCTGGAAGCGAAGGAGCTGCTCCGATCCCTTGCCGAAGGTCTCCTCCAGTTTTTTTTCAACCTTCTCCTTCCAATCCTTGAATTTGGATTCGTCGGGCTGGCGGGACTTCAGACCCTCGATTTCTCCGACCATCGACTGAAGCTTGGAGCGGTCTTCCGCTGTCATCTCCGTTGTACCTCCATATCACGTTTTTAGAAAAAGCTCTTCTTTAAACGGCTCCAGGTAATGATTGGCCATAAAGGTGAGCGGTTTCACGGCCATGGCGAAATGCTCGGAGAGCTGCAGCAGCACCTCGACGATCTCCTGAAGCCGCCGTTGCTCCTCCGTTGTCAGGGAATGGCGTTCCATCAACTCTGCATATTCGGCCGCGGCTTTGTAGAAGTAGCGGCCGTAGTTTTCCAACTCCTGTTTTCCCTTGCCCGCAGCCGATCCGGAAATACCCTTCAATCCCGTCTGATCGTGGAAAACACCGCGGGTAAACAGGCAAATGTCGGCGATTCGTTTGTACGAAGGGAATCGCTGTTCCCTGGAAATAATTTCACTGTAACGCATCAGACTATCAATGTCGTAGTCGCTGAAACGGTACTTCCTCCAAATCCCCTTGCGAACCCGTATGGGAATGGTGTAACTGTTTATGCGCACGAAGGACACCAGCATATCCGATAGGTAGTTGCGGACACTGCGATCCTCGAGAAAACCGACAACCGCGGCACTATCGAAAACCAGGGCATTGCTGCCGAAGTCTTTCTCCACGGTGTAGGATCGGGCTTTCAGTTCCATCTTGACGCGGTTGAGCAGGACTGTGAAGAACAGGTGCGGAGATACCTGAAGAACGGATTGTGGATCATCGCTCAGGATACGGAAGAGCTTTTCATCCGCCAGCATCGCCTCAAGGATGTCCTCGTCCTCCCTGAGTATCCGCACCATGCGTTGCCGCTGATCATATCCGGGCATGAGCGTCCCGACTAGAAACAGCAGATCGTTATCGTTGAGCAACCAGGATGTCTGTTTCATTTTAAGCCATTGTTCAACTTTTTGTCCTGTTGATCAAGATCATGCCTGCGGGATCGATTGACGCTGCT
>CP070696.1:4626638-4649905 GCA_020353535.1 Spirochaetaceae bacterium
CCGCCCACGCTTCTTACGGCGTTTGTAGCGGTACCGGTCTATGTCTACTATCAGATTTCCCCTCCCACAAGGATCCGCGCAATACAGCAAACCTGCATCAGAGTAGAAAAAAGGGGCAGGTCGCTAAGCCGGGTTCTGTCGAAGGGCCATCATCTATCTGGAGGCCAGACGTTGCCGTCTGCTTCCTGCAGTCTACCCGCGGGCTAATCGAGTCAGAGCTTACCCATGGCCCGCTGCTCGACTTTGCTCCTGATGAGGCTTGCCGTACCCCGTGCGTTGCCGCAAAAGTTTCGGGTGGTGGGCTCTTACCCGCACCTTTTCACCCTTACTCAAACGCCCGAGGGCGCTCAAGCGGTATCTTTTCTGTGGCGCTGTCTGTTGACTGAGCAGCTCTAGCGAGCTGCTCACGTCACCCGGGAATTACCCGGCATCATGCTCTGCGGAGCCCGGACTTTCCTCTGAAAACGCGGAAGCACAGAAGCGCTTCCTCATCCTTCAGCGATGACCAGACCTGCCCCTCATCTACTTTATCGTGAAAAACCGCCGAAAATCAACAGCTTCGGAGGTCAATCCTCCTCCCCATCGCCCCCCTCTTCCTCCGCTTCGGATTCTGTCTCCTCATCCTCCTCGATCGCCGCCTCCTCCTCTTCCATCTGTTCCTCCGTATCCTCGGGCTGATGAAAAAGAATACGGCTGCAGTAGGGACAGAACATGATCCCATCACCCTGACGAACGTCATTGACGAACTGGACCGAAAGGATCATGTGACAGCCGCTGCACACCCCGTGTTCGATGGGCACGATACCCAGCCCGGCCTTGCTCTTTATGATTCGCTCGAATTTGAAAAGGATTTCTTCATCAAGACCCGGGGTGATCGATTTCTCTTTTTTCTCCAGGGCTTTCAGGTCTTTGCCTTTGGCGGCGACTGCATCCTTGATACGGGACTGCTCCTTTTGGACCTCTTCCTCCTGCTTGCTGATCATGGTCTCATCTTTTTCCAGATTCACCTTCATCTCACCCAACAGCTGTTCTTCCCGCTGGAGGTCCCGGCGAAGGTCCTGCTCCTTCTCTCCGGAGTCCTTGATCTCCTTGTCCAAAGCCTCGTATTCTCGCTGGGTTTGGATCATGTCCATCTGCTGCTCGAATCCTTCCCGCACCCGCTCCGCCTCGAGGGCTTTGTTGCGCAGCTCCTCGATGTAGCGGCCCTTTGTCTCGTATTCCTGTGTTTTTTCCAGATACGATTTCTTCATGCGGCTGAGCAGCTCGGTGCGGGTGGCCAGGATCTTGGGGATTTCCTCCATCTCCCGCTCGATTTCGAATTTTTCGGACAGGATCTCCTGAAGAGAACGCAGTTTTGTGAATACCTCTTCCATGGTCATGTGCTCTACCCCTTAATGTTCTAAATAATCCTTTAAACGCCTACTCCTCTTCGGGTGGCGCAGCCGCCGAAGGGCTTTGGCTTCGATCTGACGAATCCGTTCCCGTGTGACGTTGAAATACAGCCCGACCTCTTCCAGTGTGAGGGAGTAGCCGTCTTCCAGGCCAAAACGCATCTTCAGTACCTCCTGCTCCCGCGGCGGAAGGGTGTACAACACGTCCTCGAGCTGCTCCTGCAGCAGCTTGAAGGCGGTCTGGCTGGCGGGATTTTCGATTTCCTTGTCCTCGATAAAATCACCGAGCAGGGAATCGTCCTCCTCGCCGATCGGCGTCTCCAAAGAGATCGGCTCACGAGCCACGCTTTTAACGGACTTGACCCGCTGAGTCGTCCAGCCAAGTTTGTCCGCCACTTCCGCGTCGGTGGGCTCCCTCCCCAGGACCTGCATAAGCTGCCTGGATTCCCGCACCACCTTGTTGATCTGCTCGATCATATGCACGGGAACACGGATGGTACGAGCCTGGTCGGAAATCGAGCGAGTGATGGCCTGGCGGATCCACCAGGTGGCATAGGTGGAGAATTTGTAGCCCTTTCGATATTCGAATTTCTCGACAGCCTTGATCAGACCGATGTTTCCCTCCTGAACCAGATCGAAGAAATGAAGCCCCCTGTTCGTATACTTCTTGGCGATGCTGACCACCAGCCGTAGATTTGCCTTGATTAGACGATCTTTGGCGGATTTCATCATAAATCGGCCCCGTCCGATTCTCTCGGCCATTTCCAGGACTTCCTCTATGCTGTTGTGGAACTCATTCTCCAACTTCATGAGTTTTTTCTCATTTATCTGGATCTGACGGATGAGCTCCTTGATCTGATCCGCCTCCATTCCCAGCTCATTCTCGATGCGGGTGCGATCCGAACGCAGGGCCAGCCCGCGGCCGAGGTTACGCAGATCCTTCTGACTGGCCACATTCAGACGCTTCTTGATCTTCTGATTCTCCTTCTGGACTTTGCGGATACGATTGGCCGCGGAAACGAACTTCTCGGTTATAGCGGTAATCTCTTCCTGGTGAAGATCGATTTCCTGAACACGTCTGATCAGCTCGTCCCGCTGCTGCCGCAGATCCTCATGAGCGATTATACTCTCCCCGTCGGCCTCGATCTTGTTCTTGAGCTCCATAAACTGGCGAATAGTGGGCAGATGGGGGCGCAGCGGCTCTTTATAAAACTGAGTCACCCTGCGTAGCTCCGCCAGATATTCCGATATCTCTTTCTTGGTGAGGCTAAGCTCCCGCGGATCTATCCGGGAGGTAATATTCGCTGCCAGGCGATCGAGCTCCGGGATGAAAAGACCGGAGTTGCGGATCACCTCTTTGATGATGTTTTCCCCCTCCTCCATCTTCTGCGACAGGTAGACCTCCTGCTCGGCGGTAAGCAGATTTTCCTTGCCGATTTCCCTAAGATACAGGCGAATCGGATCATCGATGGCCGTCTCTTTCTCGTCGTACACGAGCTTCTTCTTGTTGGGAGGGGCTTTGCGCTCATCCGACAGATCGACGTCCTCCTCCTCGAGCCTTACGTTGTTTTTATCCAGAATCGACATAACCTCTTCGATCCGATCGGAATTGGTGATGTCGTCCGGCAGAAAATCATTCACCTCTTCATAGGTGATGGTTTTCTTCTTCTTGGCAAACTCGAGTAGTTTTAGAATCGCCGGATCATTCTGAAGGTCACTCATCGACTAACCCTTTCGCAAGCTTCTGCAGTTCCTCATCCAGATACATCTTTTCGCCCAACAAATCTTTGAGTTTCATAGGATCCTGGTCCTTGGCCCGGGAAAGAGCGGACACCAGGGATCGTCGGCGCTTCTCCAGGCTGCGGCGCCGTATTTCCCGCAGTCCGTCGTGAATCAGACGTTCGGGATTTAGATCAAACTCTCCGGAAGCTGTTTTTTGCAAAAGCAGTTCCCGCAAACCCTCATCCTCCAACCGTCTAAGCAGAGTTTCTTCTGTTCTTTCACCCTGCCGGTAGCACTCCTCAAGGGCGACGAACAGGGTCCTGGCCTTCGGGTCCTCGAGATCATCTACGCCGACGGTGTTCCTTACCTCTTGGAAATATTCGCGGTTGACCGCGA
The DNA here is from genome assembly GCA_020353535.1 of Spirochaetaceae bacterium. GTDB lineage: Bacteria > Spirochaetota > Spirochaetia > SZUA-6 > DRHE01 > JAFGQJ01. Next base: position 4,630,148 of record CP070696.1, read on the forward strand.
CCGCGAGAATGAAAAAAAGATCGGCAGAGGTTCCCCGAACCTCCACCTTTCGGTGCGAGTTGTCCCTGATTCTGGATCTTTCTATCCCCCGTAAAAGATCGCTACGCACGGACTCAAAGTCAACCCCCAGGTTTTCGGCAAGTAGACGGATGTACCCGTCCCGCTTTACCTGAGAGTCTAAAGCTGTCAAGTAAGAACCAACGTGCCTGATGACCGCCCGCTTGCCATCCGGAGTCCCGGAGTCGTATTTTGCCTGCGCCGTGCTCAAATAGAACTGAAAGCTAGTTATAGTAGATTCAAGCTTTTTTTTCAACGCCTCCGCACCCTCTTTTTCGAGTATCTCTGCGGGGTCCTTTCCCCGCTGAAGCCGAATGACTTCGGTAGCTAGGTCCTGCTGCTCGCAGAGCAGGATCGTACGCTCCGCCGCACGCTGGCCGGCCTCGTCCGTATCGAAAAGCAGCTTGCCCCGGGGAGTGTAGCGTTTCAGCAGGCGAATCTGTTCCGCCGTAACTGCAGTCCCCAGTGGAGCGACGCAGTTGCGCACACCCGCCTGCCAGAGGGCAAGCACGTCCATATACCCCTCCACTAACACAAAGGTCTCCGCCCGGCGCACATCCTGGTACACCCCGGGAGAACCGTACAGGGTCTCCCGCTTGCGAAAGACCTCAGTCTCCGGGGAGTTGATGTACTTCGGCTGAACTCCGGAGCCCAAGGTGCGGGCACCGAAGGCCACTATCTCTTTGCGGTGATTGTGAATGGGAAATATGATTCGGCCTCGAAACAGGGCAGTGCCCTGCCGAGCGGTGAACAGCCCGGATTGCCGCAGGAACTCGTCGGAAAATTTCTTTTCCCGCAGGAAATTGTGCAGCCAGGCCGGCTGAGCCGGCGCATAGCCCAGGTTGAAGACACTCCAGGTCTCCTGCTCCAGACCCCTGCTTTCCAGATAGGAACGCGCCCGCGCTCCCTCCGGATGATTCATCAGCAGATGCTGGAAGGTTCCGCTGACCCGACGGTACAGCTCCAGATAGGCCTCCCTTTGCTTGCCCTCTCCCTCCTCCAATTCGAGCTGCACGCCCGCTTTCTCGGCCAGTAGTTTCACCGCTTCCAGAAAGGACAGCTTCTCGATCTCCATGATAAAGGTGAACAGACTGCCTCCTTTGTGGCAGCCGAAACAGTAGAACAGGGATTTGTCCGGATCAACAGTGAAGGATGGGGTCTTCTCCGAGTGGAAGGGACAAAGTCCCCACAACCTTGTGCCCTTTTTGTTAAGGTGGACGTATTCAGACACCACGGCCTGCATATCGAGTCGATCGCTGATCTGGGCGAGAATATGATCCGGTATTCTCAAAGCGCGCGAACTATCCTCCCGCTTCTACCCGCTTCAGATAGTAATACTTGGCCCAGTTGTGCTCCTGCAGATTCTCTGAAAAGTAGTGCTCCCCCGTATTTGGATTTTTCAGCACAAAGTAGTAAAACTCCGTGTCCGCCGGATGAAAGGCCGCTTTGAGGGCGACCGCGCCGGGACTGGAGATGGGACCCGGGGGCAAACCCGCCCACTTATACGTGTTGTAGGGGGAATCGATACGTTTGTCTTCAACGCTCAAGAAGGGCGGGTGCGGTTTGTTTTGAATATCCGTGATGATATATCCCAAGGTGGCGCAGGACTCCAAGCCGATATTGAAATCCAATCGATTGTAGAACACAGAAGCGATCAACGGCGCCTCCTCCTCCCTGCGGTACTCCCGCTCCACGATCGAAGCCATGATAATGGTCCGGTGCAGCCTCTCCGGCTGCTCCTGAAGCCCCTCCGGAGCTATCTCAGCCAATCGTCTGAAGAAGTTCTCCACCATTTCCTCCACGACTCCGTAGGCGGAGTACCCGCGGGGGAAGAAGTAGGTATCGGGGTACAGGTACCCCTCCAGGTTCTCCGCAGGGATTCCGAACTGGTCGAGAAGGGCGGTGGAGGAAGCAGCTTCGAGGAACTCCTCCCTGCCGGCAATGCCCTTATCTTCGACGTAGCGGGCTATCTTCTTCACAGTCCACCCTTCGGGGATGGTCAGCTTGACCTGTTCCTGATAGCCGGACACGAGCAGCTCATGCACGTCGATCATGGAGTCCCCCGGCAGGATCCGAAAGTAGCCGTTCTTGAAGGAGGTCTGGGTGTTGTTCAGCCGGCTGAAGAGGATGAGCAGCATATCGGAGCGTATCAATCCTTCCCGTTTCAGCCGCTCGGCGATGGCGGACAGGTTCTCTCCCCTGAGAATCTTGAACATGTATCCGTCCCGCGGAATCTCGGGAGACGGGGAATTGAGGTAGTACAGGGCTGCCCCGGTTCCGAGAAGCAGAAGCACAACCACAATCAGGAATACGCCGATTCCTCTTACGAGTCTTTTTGCCATGAAACTTTGGCTACCGCGCTAGCGCTTGATCAGAATGAACTCAACCCGCCGGTTTTTCCACCGGTTCTCCTCATCGTCGAAGGGAACGATGGGACTGGATCCGCCCAATCCGACCACGGATATGCGGCCACCATCCAGACCGAGCTTGACCAGAGCCTGTTTAACCGCTTCCGCCCGCGCCAGGGACAGGGGGATCAGCTCCTCCTCATTTTCCTTCTTCGCTTCGGCCTCGCTCCAATATCGGGTGATGTTGGCGTGGCCCTCGATGCGGATCTGATAGGCGCTGTACTTCTTGAAAATTTCGAACAACCGCTGCAGCGTCTTGTCGTTTCTGGCCGCCTTCTCGATATCAGTAACCGCCGCCAAATCCGCCGAATTGGGCGGGAAGGTGATACTGGCGATGCGGATCTTTAGCTTGTCCCCTTCACGAATCACCAGAACATCCACCGGGATGAGGTTCTCTACCGTTGCTGCATTGCGCTGCTTGTCCCGAATCGTAATCCTGAGGGTATAGTCCTCCGCCGATTGTACGAGCTCACCGGTGTCGGACAGACCGTCCCAGAGAATGCGCTCCGAGGGCGTTCCCTTCCCTGTATAGGACAGGAAGGCGCTTCCCACAGGATCCAGAATCTCCAGGCGCCACTCCTCTATGGTCGAGAGATCCGTTACCTTCACCGTGATATACAGCTCGTCATCCACTCCATCGTTGTCCGGAGAAAATGGTTGAGGAGACACTGAAAGCTCGATCCGTGGAGCAGACACGTCCAGTTTAAAGGGTGTGGTTTTGCCCTGTGGTCTGTTGCCTTTGAAATAGTTCACAGTCAAGACCGCGGTATACACACCTTCCCTGGCCAGATTACCGTCGCTACGCCCGTCCCAACTGATCGTGGAGGGTACCTGAGCAGTACCGCTGAAGGTCTTTTCCACCCCGGACTGCTCGTGCACCATCTCCAGGCTCCAGGACTGGATGCCCTCGCTCAAACCCACGTATGGTTTGAACTCGATGGAATCCGCAAAGGCGTCCCGGTTCGGACTGAAGCCATCGCTGGAGGCAGTGATGAACACCGAGGTGACCCGAGTGTCGATCTGCAGACTCCGCAACTCTCTGGTAACGCTGTTGCCGGCCTGGTCCGTGCTCCGGATCGTGTAGCTGTACGCCCCGTCGGGGATCTTGTTCCCGTTTTCATCCTTGCCGTCCCACTGGAAATCTGCCGCTTTTCCCTTCCAGTAGTAGCTGCGCACCACTTCGCCTCGTGCGTTGCGGAACTCCCCTTCCCAGAGCGTTTCCTCACTGGAGCTCTGACGAACGGGAAGCCTGTCCTTCAGCTCATCCCCGTCGGGACTGAACAGGCTGTACTCCGCCGACAGCTCGACGGTCGGAGCCTTGGTATCGATGGTGAAGGGCGTAGTACGCACCTCGTGGTGGTCCCCCTTCTGGTAATCCAGGATCAACTCCGCCTGGTAGGCTCCATCCGCCAGCCTGCGTCCGCTTCCGTCCAAACCGTCCCAGGCGAAATCCTGGGGAGGTCGGTTCTGACCTTCGACCTTGCGCAGGATCTGGTTGCGGGCATCCAGAATCCGCATTTCGTAACGGGAGACTCCCTCGGTCACCTTAAGCTTCGGCTGGATCGTAATCCTGTCCTTTATGCCGTCGGCATTCGGGCTGAACACACTCAGATCCGCAGACAGGAAGACCTCCGTGGCCTGGGTGTTGATCTCGAAACGGACCTTCTTCGAAGCCCCGGAATTTCCAGCCCGGTCCGTGGCCTTCAAAGAGTAGATATAGATTCCGTCGGCAACCAGCTCCCCGCTGTCGGCCCGGCCTCCCCATTCGATCTTGGCATCCGCCCTGCCCCGCCAGGAGTAGGTACGCACGCCGCGGCCGTCGATATTCTCGATGGTGCCGCTCCACAGGATCTCCTCCGAAGTCTCCTGATACAGGGTAACCACGTCCTTGTTGCCGTCCCCGTCCGGAGAGAAGATAGCCAGATCCGCACTGACCGTGGCCGAGGGAACAGTCAGGTCGATGGTAAACTGGGGTGACTCCGCCGTGGGATTGTTTCCGTTTACATACAGCACTTCCAGCTGCCCCGAGTAGGTATCTTCGGGCAGCACGTTTCCGTTGTCGTCCCGTCCATCGAAGGCGACGGTCTTGGCGATCGTCTGTGTACCGCTGAAGGTCCTGCCGACCTGGCCGGCGCCACCCACCACTTCCAGCTTCCAGTTTTCAATGCCGGTGGTGACCGGAACTTCCAGGGTGAACTGGATGGCATCCTTGCTGCCGTCGCCGTTGGGGGAGAAATAGGAATCGCTGATGGTGATGTTGATGGGGGTGGCTTGGGTGTTGATCAGGATGTTGTCGATGGTCGCCTCATTTGAGTTTCCGGCTTGATCCGTGGCGCTGATCCGGTAGGAATACACCCCATCCGGAGAGAGAATTCCTTCATCATTCGTGCCTTTCCACTCGAAGGAGGCGGGTGCACTGTTTTCCCAGGTGAAGGAGGCGATTTGCTGTCCCCCCGTGTCAGTTATGGAAGCGCTCCAGAGTACCTCCTGCGAACCCGTCAACTCGATCGGAAGCGTATCTTTATTGCCGTCGTTGTTCGGAGAGAAGATGAGGTACGGGGCCTGAGCCGTGACCTCGGGGGCTGTGTTGTCCACGATCACCGTGCCGGCGGAGCTCTCCCCCCGATTGTCGTTGTCATCCCAGGCCTCCACCTTGAAGGTGTAGGTACCGTCTGCAACCACATTGCCCGAATCCGAGCGGCCGTCCCAGCGGATCTGCTCCGGTACGGTGATGCCGGTTTTAACGTAGGCCAGGCGGGCAAGCACGTTCTTGAAGGTGACGTTTTCGGGCCTCTCATCCTTGTTTACGATCTCCCGGACCTGATTGCCCCCAGCGTCCAGAACCAGAAATCGGTAGCCCTTCACGAAACGCTGGTCGGTGATGCTCAGGGATTTGACCAGATCATCCTGGATCCCGTCCAGATTCGGTGAAATATACTCCTGGTCGGTATTGAGGCTGATCTCCGGTGCCTGTCGATCGATCAAGCCCACAGCCAGATTGGCTCCGCCTCCGGCGGCCCAGATGTCGCTCTGCAGGGGTGCGGCGCCGGCTGTGATCTTCAATTCGCTCTGATTCTCCTTTACCGAGGTTCCCAACTTGACCGAGGCTCCGAAGGAAATCGGAGTTCTCATCTCTCCGGGCTCGAGCTCACTCAAGGCTATGGTCGAGCCGAGAAGGAGAAAAACGCGGTCGGATATATTGAGCTCGGTACCCAGACTCAAGGTCAGGTCCTGAACGCTGGGCAGGGACAGATCCGAGTGCAATGACCAAATCAGCTTCTCCCGCTGCAGCACATCGAAGCTGATCCCCGCGGCGGGCGTGAAGGGAGCGGGGGAGGCGCCGTAATTGTCTACCGGGCTCATGCCTTTGCCCAAACCGCGTAACGCAATACCCCAGCGAAGGTCCTTCATGAAGCCCACGTCCCCCGGCAGGTGGACAAAGCCCAGGTCCGCGCCCAGACCCCAGTCGCTCCCGCCGTATTGCCCCTGCAATCCCAAACCGACCAAAAGCTTGGGGAACAGATCCTTGGCGAAGGACACATTGCCCGCAAAGTAGTGACCCAGCTGTACCGCCAGAAATTCCGCCGAGATGATGTGCCCGCTGGCACTCAACACCCCTACCCGGGTGGGCCAGGTGACGCCGGCGTTGATGGCGTGGCCCCAGCCGGAATCAGCGGAATCGGTGCCGATCAGGGCGAGATAGCTGGCGTCGAGGGTGAAACGCTGGACATCCCCCGACGCAGCCGGATTGAGGACATCGGCTGCGGGGGATGGTCCGGAAACGGAATTTAAGCCTCCCGCCAGAAACTCCGGTGAATACAGGTCGTAATGCACCAGGCTGCCCGGAGGTGGATCGTATTGCGCAAACACGGGAATCGCCAACAGATATATTAAAACGATCAGCGCGTAAACTTTCTTGTTCATATCGCCCCCCCTGTCACATTTTTGTTTCGATCATACGGCATCTAGCAAGATCCATAGATAGCCGAATAACTCTAAATTTATAACCCCGGAGCAGCAAATTCAATTCTTTTTATAGTTCTCCCGGAGATTCTCGAACTCGTCGATGGTAAGCTGCTGGTACAACGTCCGTTCCAATCGATCCAGAAGCTGGAGCAGGGTTTCATCCAGTTCCGCTTCTCCCTCTTTGAGCATCAAGTAGACAGCCAAAATCTCCCGACCCTTCAGCGGGAATTCAGATATCAAGCTCCATCCCCTCTATGGCCAACAGAACCCGAAACTGCTTCTTGCCCAAACGTTCTCGATACCATTCAGCGGAGTTCAGCATCCCGTAGATCTTTCGGTCGTTGTACAGTGGTTCATGATGAAACAGAACCAGGGTCCTTATGTTCCACTCCGCGGCAAAATCCACGGCCATACTGTAGGAAGTGTGACCCCAATCGTACTTCTCGATAGCCTCGCCGAGGGTGTACTGGGAATCGAGGATGAGCAGATCCGCATTCTCGAAGAATCGTTTGTTCTCCGGCGTTCTTTTGAAATCCTCCGGCGACAGTTCGGTATCCGTAGAAAAGATCATGCTTCTACCGTTGTGAGACATCTTGTAGGCCACGCTGCCGCCGGGATGACGCATGTTTTTCCAGCGGATCTCCACCTCCCCGAGCCGAGCCGTCGGCTCCTGCAAACGGATGTAACGCTTCTGAGCCGCCATGGCATCCAGGTCCACGGGGAAATAGGGAGGCACCATCTGACCGCGGATGATTTCCTCGAGATTACGCTTCGGGCTGTAGAAGTACAGCGTGTTGCTCTTCGTGTACCCTGCCGGACTGAAAAAGGGAAGTCCCTGCAGGTGGTCCCAGTGGAAGTGGGTGAAAAAGATATGAAACGCCCGGATTTTCTTGGTCTGTTGGTTCACCATTGCGGCCAGCTCCCTTATCCCCGAACCTGCGTCGATGATCAGCAGCGGAGAATTGGGGGCGTGAACGCTCAGACAGGTGGTATTGCCCCCTACGGTCCCGAAGATGTAGGGCGGAAGCTTGGCCAGGAACGCTTCCCGGCTGTCCGCGGACTCCAGATCGGGAGGGCGAATACGGGCGACTGCTGCGGCGATTCTGCTCTTCAGCTGACTCTGCGTGAGCGGTGTGGGAATGGAACCTCGAACGCCCCAGAACTTAACTATCATTCCATCTCTGAAAAGCTGCCTACAAAGCGATTCACTTCAGCCTTCCGGAGCCAGCGATCGATTTCCCGCCGTGAATGCAATCGCCCCTGTCCTATGCCCGGACAGGAGCTTTTCAGTTGCTCCCAGGCGCGGGCTGAGACCAGATTACCACTCCAGAAGGGGTAACTTCTACATTGCATCGGCCGAAAGCGGTATACACTGCATCCGTCTTTCTCCCAAAAGATACAGTCGTAGTTCGTTTTTTCTTTCAAGCTGACGCGATTGAATCCGCTTAGATTGACCTCCCGACAGTATCGTTCCTGAAAATTCTTGAGATCCAATCCGGTAGCCAGGAGCAGGCGCTGGATGTCCTCTCCGATCAGGAAAACATACCCGGGGGTGTGACGGCAGCAGTTGGAGCAGCGCACGCAGCTGAAACGGAGACCTCCGGCGTAAAATGTATTCTCCACTGGTGATTTCTCAACGCTTAACCCACCCGGCCTTTTTTCGATTGGTCTTTTGAAGGAAAAGATAGAATACTCCTTGGTTACTGACCCCTAAAGTCGCTGACCAGCGGCGATAAAAAAACCTTCTCCACGACAGAGAAGGCTTTATGGGGAGAGAAGGATTCGAACCTTCGAAGGCTGTGCCAACAGATTTACAGTCTGCCCCCTTTGACCACTCGGGAACCTCCCCTCCGAGACTGGAAAATAACAGATCCCTCTCGGCTTGTCAAGACGCCAGATTGCTGCCGGGTTGCCGCACCGCGAAGATTGCATCCCCGTTGCTAGTAGACGAATGGGCAGCCCCTCGCCGTTTTAGCGAAAAGCTGCCCATCGTCGTCTGTAAGGGATTGAGCTTCCTACTTCTTCATGCGAATCCCGACAACACCGCCGCCATAACCGTACACACCCGGAGCGTACCAGTAGATACCCTCCAAATACACAGCCATGTTGTCCTTGAAGTAGTAAGCCAAACCACTGTACGAGGGCAAGGAGAAACCGATGGTCGGACTGTCCCAGGGTACGACCAGGATGCCGGCCCCCAGGCCCGCGTACCAATCGAGCTTCTGAAAGAACTCCGGAATATCCAGGCCCTTGAAACCCATATGGAAGGTGGCAAAACCACCGCCGCCGAAACCGAGACCCTCACCGGGCACGAACTCGACAAAGCCTTTCGCGGTGACGCCAAAGGCCAGGGGTACTACGTCCCCGATCTTCCAGTCCGCCATAGTCCATTCAGCACCGGGCAAAACCGCCAAACCGTAGCCGACGCCATGATAGCCGAAACCCACACCAACCTCGAGGCTGAAATCTCCCTTGTGGTACTGACCGTCCCAGTTCACATCCTGGGCAAAGATGGTAGCCGGGACAAAGGCGAGTCCGGTCACGACAACAAGCGCCAAAACGATTTTTTTCATACGCTCCTCCTCTGTGTAATTTTTCTCCGCCTCCCTGATGCGCTCGACTCTATAGGAGGGGACTATGCAGAAATATCATCAAATTGAAACGGAATCGTCCAGTCCTGCACGGATGAATTTCAGTACTCGCCTCACCATCCGTCTGAATTACTTCCGGTCGAGGTAGGTGTTTATCGCCGCAATGATCTCCACCGCTTCCGGGAACCGGTTTTCTTTAAACTTGGAAAAGATCAGCTCCTCATCGATGTAGACATCGAAGCTGTGGAGTTCTCCCGGTTTCAGCTCTACCTCTATATCAAGCTCTTTTTCGATTTCTTCCGCCAACCTGGCGGCTGTTGATTTGTATGCTCAGGAGGTGCAGTGAACAATGACGATACGGGGGCTCGCCTCATTATCCGATAAAGTTTTCTCGTTTCCGCTGGCCGCAAACAGAGCGATTGATGATCCAAGACAGAGGATGAGTACCAGCACAGCAATTCTCTTAAACATGAAAATCCCTCCTGGTTGCAATAAGCTTTGTCGACAAGCCATCTCCCGGATTCGTTCTCGCGAATCCCGAGATTACAAGGTCCAGCCAAGCTGTCTCTCCCGTATTGTCCGTGATTTCTGCATTTTCATCAACCATTTTGTTAACCATCATCACGGCCCAGCCTGCCCGGTCGTTTGTGATTTACGGTGCAAATAATAAAAAAACTTGACAACCAGCAGTGGATGATGAACCATGGAAATTCTACATCCAATATCGTTGCCCTCCAGGAAGGAAGAAAAAATGACTAGAGAAAAGGGTAAGAATGTTTGGCTGGTAATGTTGATTTTGTCTATTCTTTTCATCGGGTGGACCGTATTTACCATCAGTAACGGCAGTACGATTCTGGAAAACGGTGTAAAAATGTGGGCAGGTTCCTCCTTCGATGTAAAAACTATTGAGGAAAGAGCCCTCGGATTCATGAACCTGTCAATGGTGAAGCCCCTATGGGAAGAAATCTGGATAGGGATAATCGGGATATTTTGCGCTCTGGGACTCAAACGGAAGATGAAATATGCCTGGATACTGGGCATCATCTGGGGCGCTATGATGCTAGTAAACGGGATAGTCCAAGGGCTATACGAGGTGGTTATCCTCAACTGGTCAATGGCATGTCCGCAAACCTATATATTTTTGGTATTTGGCATAGTCATTCTTGTCAGTCTTCTGGTGGCGAGAAAGGGCTTCTCCTTGGATAAAAAATAAAACCCATGAGCCAGGTTCACGAGACCAACGGCTTTTATGGTCCAAGATCAGGTAGCCGCAATTAGAAAAGCATGCGTATTGAACCAGGGATCGAAGCCCTCGGTTGGGAACAGCTTCGCGAGCTCAGTCGCCAGGAACACCCCGGTTTCTTTCTTCTCGTAGACAATCTCTATTAAGATTAGCCACCTCGCGGATTCTAACCGCGGACCCCGAGATTACAAGTCCTTATGGTGGCAACAATTACGCTCAGATTATAACATTTATTATCAGTTTTTCCAGTGTTTTTGAGCGTTTTTTAGAGTTTCATCGAAGATAACATCAAAGGTCAAGACCCCGTGTGTAATGGTCTCGGGGTGTTACAAAATCCGTGTTGAACACTTTTAGAAAGCGTGTACTCAGCCAGAGAGGAACTCCTCAATTACGGCGAGAACGTTTTCAGTAGGTGTTTCGGACCGGATTGGTTTGGCCGGGGCCAGGATATAACCGCCACCTTTGCCCATCTCCCTGCGAAGATTCTGAATCTCTAAACGGATCTCTTCCGGCGTAGAAAACGGTATCGTTGATTGACTGCCGAGACCTCCCCAGAAGGTAATCCTGTCGCCCCACTTCTTTTTCAACTCGTATGGATTCATGTCAGCCGCTTCCGGCTGTACGCTTTCCAGCACATCGAGACCGATTTCGATGATATCGGACATGATATCCGCCACACTTCCGCAACAATGCATGATGGCTATTTTACCATGTTTGTGGACTGCATCAAAAATTCTCGCATAGCGGGGTCTAAAGAACCGCCTCCAACGATCGGGACCGATCAAGACACCCCGTTGGCTTCCCCAATCATCACCCATCATGATCGCGTCTGCCGGTATATCCGCACAAGCGTCGATCACCTCCAGGGTCAGATGCATCATTCGATCCAACAGCTCTTCGTAGAATTCCTCTTCGGCAATACAGTCCATCAGAGTTTGCTCAAAGCCCCGTAAATACCAGGTCCACCACAAACTCACCCCTGCCCTGATTACAACGAAGGACTCTGACTCTGCGGCCAGTTTCTTAGCTCGAGAAATTATATCATGGTCTAACAGGCGTTCAACCGTAGGAAAAGAATAGTCTTGGAAACCGGGATCTTTCAGCGCTGGCTCTAATACGACTTTGGGTAGCTCGTCGGTTTTCCATACCGTGCCGAAAACATCAGTGACACGGGGAAAAGGTTCGTTGGTCAGGGTAACGGCGATGTTGTCGGAACTCACTATGTACTGGGTAAGTCTTTCCTGCCATACTTCGCTTCCGAAGTGCTGGTCCAACCGGGTCTCCACCTCCGGTTCGAAAACCAGTGTATAGGGTACAAGCTCCGTCTCTCGGTGGGAAAGCTGCTCGTACACGATTTCACGGGGTGTCATGGTGTTGGTCTCATCTTCAGACCATATCACCTTTGGATGGGCATGTGAAGCTATTGCCTACCCCTCAACAGGTTATCACGGTTGCGATATTTTCTGCATTGAACTTTTCTAGGCGCAGCTGATCCTCGGAGAGATCGGCTATATTCTTGCTGTATTTCTGCTCGAACTTCTCCCGAAGGTCAACGAGTTCTACCGCATTCTTCGGAAAGCAGTGTACGTCACAGACGCATGAAGGGAGGACATCGCCGCCAACGCTCGTCGAACATTATCTATAGAAATCCCGGCGCCAGGAGCGGAATAACGCCCATAGCGTCCTGTTGGGTGGCGTTATTGCGCATTAGAATGATCGGATCCTGAAGCCACACGAGATGGCGAAAGGGAGGATCCCAGGTGACGGTCGCAGTATAGAGAGAAGGCACGGACAGATTCCCAAGTGCTATTTACTCTTACTTCAAGGGCCTGCTCCACTCGCAAGTTCGAGAAATGACTCCACAACAGCAGCAGCGTTTTCTACCGGAGTTCCCTGGGTGAACCGAATTGAATCACCGACTGGGAACCTAATCCGCCCCAAAAACAGATCTTGTCGCCATATTTCTGTTTCAACACGTAAGGATTCATCGCTTCGGGCTGAACGAGGCCACAAGAAACCGGTCTGAATGTGTTCGTATGAAAGCATCCGCTTCTTCGCGCCACTCGTTTGTGAAAAAAACTTCCATTGGGGGAAGTGGAACTTGCTCAGCTCCGGTTCGGTTAAGGGGACGGCTTCAACGTAATGAGGCCGTTTATCCGTCCGCCAGACGGTGCCGTAGGGATCGGTGAATCGTGGAACAACACTTTCGTCGACCCATAAGACTGGCTGGGGAATGCGTAGAATTGCCGGGCTCAGGCGTTCTCGCCAGCTCCGATCACCATAATGGGCGTCCAGGGTTTGATCAACTTCACCCTCGAAATTGATGGTATAGGGAATCGGCCGGGTTTCCTGATGTCGTATCTGTAAATATACCAGCTCTTTCGCTTTCACGAGGATCCTTGCTTTCTAATAGATTCCAGGGGTATAGCTGCGCTTTCGTCATCCCGCTGGCCAAGGTTGCGAAGTTTTCTTGTATCTACTTCGGAAAACCTTACTTCGAACAACGAAATGGATGGCTCTTCTGCTATATACCCGTACATATCCTTGCTTGCTTGGGGTAGGTGATCCGTTTGAAGCCTTCAAAACAGCAGGTTTCGTAGATACAGTGGGTTACAGTGAAAAGATTGATAAATACACTGCTCCATCCGAAAGTTTCATTCGGGTCGCCGAATAGGTGCACCTCCAGATGCGTGCTATTGACAGCATGCGTTATTGCAATGTAATTGAACGTGTTCGCCCACACCACCGAATTTGTTTGGATATGCATGGGATGATCCGTTGTGCAACGCATCCTGTTCTGAATTAATTGTACAGATATATTTAAAGTCATCCACGAACTAAAGTCTCAAATCCTCGTCACTGTACTTCAAAGCTTATTTTACTTACTACCTGAAGAAATGCCATAACCCATACCAACGTCGTACACTAACCGACTCCTAATGTTTGAAGGTTTCTATAACACGTAGTCTTGAATTTGTTGTGAATCCTCGTGCCCGAGCCCTAGCCTTTTATAGAACCTGCAACAATACCGCTAATTATTTGTTTCTGCAACACAGAATAACCTATTATTATCGGTACAGCGAGAAATACTATACATGTACATATCATCGGCCAGTTTTGTTCATATTCTCCGGAAAAAGTATATATCTTAAGTGGAAGAGGAGCTATTGTACTTTTACTAATCATTATTAGAGAAAGAAAAAAATCGTTCCAGATCAATAATCCGTTTAGTATTGTAACCGTTGCTATTGCTGGCTTAACAAGTGGTAGTATTAAAAGTGCAAATATTGTTATATGTGAGGCTCCGTCTATGACGGCCGATTCAGAAATAGCATTTGGAATTGTCTTCATGAAACCAGTTAGTACAAATATTGCGAACGGTAGCCTAATCGCAGCATGAATTATTATCATACCGAGAAAAGTATTCGTTAAGTGCAAAAATTTGAACAGAAGATACAGTGGTACTATTACTGTATGTATTGGAAAAATCATCGGCATCAAGAATATAGCGGCGAAAAAGCTAGCTTTCGAAAAATTCATCTTCGACAAAGCATATGCGGCTAACGATCCACACAAAATCATTACAATAATGGAAAAAGAAGTAATAATAAAACTGCTGATGAATGCCCTCGGTATATTGGCTTTTACATAAGCGATATAGTAGTTACGAAATTCAAAAAGTCTTGGAATGCCTATTGGATTGGAAAAAAATTCATCATTAGATTTCAGAGAAACAACTAAGATGAGAAGGAATGGGTAAACGGTTATCAATGAGAGAAAGATGGAGACTATCCAGGTTATCGATAATTTTTTTGCTTTTGTTGTAATCAATAATCTATTGCACAATTGTTTCTTCACCCTTTCTGAAGTACTTCATTTCGAAAACTGCAATTACCAAGATCATCGCAAACAATAGAAGCGAGAATGCTGAGCCGTAGCCCATATTGTTCAACAAAAAGCAGTAATTGAAAATGACCATTGAAAAAGTCTCTGTAAAGTGTCCAGGCCCTCCTTTTGTCAATATATATGGTAAATCGAATATTCTCAGTGCTGCAATCGTCGCCATTACCATGTTAACTGTAATAGCGGGAGCCAGCATAGGTATCGTGACGTACTTTAATCTCTGGATTGGATTAGCACCATCTATGTTTGCTGTTTCATACAACTCACCTGGAATAGTCTGTAAACCAGCCAAATAAATCGCCATGTACCAACCTATCCATTTCCAAATTTGTACAAATGTAACTGAGTACAAAGCCAAATCAGGATTTCCCAACCATTGGATATTTGCTACGAATTTCAATCCTAGCTTGGATGACCAAATAGCAATGGGTCCAAAAAATGGATCGAATATAAGCGACCAAATGAATCCAATTGCTACAGAGGCTATTACCGTTGGTAGAAATATAACCGCACGGAAAAAGTTCTTGGCTTTATAGTCTTGATTTAGAAGTAGAGAAATAAACAGAGCCAAGGCATTTTGGAAGAATACAAGTAGTATTATAAATTTTAAATGATTCAGGAAAACGATTCCTATATATTCATGTTTTAATATTTGGATAAAATTCCTGACACCTACAAAGTTAAAATTTCGACTGATACCATCCCAGTCAGTCATGCTTAATAGAATAGAAGAGACAAAAGGTCCAAAAAAGATAAAAAACACAAGAGATAAAGCTGGTAACATAAATAAATAGGGAAGAACTTTTCTCTTCACAAATTTTCCTTCCCGCACTAATTTGCTCGATTGAATTGGGGCTTTGCAGATTTATGATTACAGAAAAGTCTCTCTATTAGTCCGCTTTCCTCTCCTCGGCAAGTTGAATTTGCTCGGCCATTTTTTCAGGCGTTGTTTTGTTTAGGAATAACAGCTGAAGCTGTTTGAGAAATTCGTTGTTCGCATTTGGAGATTGCAGGCTGTAGAAGTATGGAACGCTTTTTTTGAAATTAAACATTGGAATCCATTTGTCTGCCAATGGATATTGGCTTGGCGGACCTCCTATGATCACAGAATCCATCTCATAACCTGTCTCGATATTAATTTTTGCGGCATCCAATGAACACATGTAGTCGGCAAATTTTAACGCCTCCTCGGTTTGTTTTGAAGTAGAAGCTATTCCAAGAGAGGCTCCAACTGCAAGCACTCCTACTTTTTCTTCACCAGCTGAATTGTGAGGTAGGGGAAATATATCAATTTCAAAAGGAGGTTTTTCTTCGCCCCCAATTACTGATTTTAAAGCCCAGTCCCCCAGTATCAGTATCGCTGATTTTTTCTGTTTAAACACCGTTATAGATTGTAGATAGCCTATGCTTAAAGTCTCTTTACCGATATATTGCTTTTGGTAAAATTCATTGATCTTTTTAAATGTATTAATGAATAACACATCTGTATATTTTATATCACCCGCTTTCACCTTATCATAGATGTCCGGATTCTTCGCTCCCACATCATGCATAATTGGATAAATATCATATTCCATAGGCCACGCATCTTTTCCCCCGCCTAGAAGTGGGGTTTCTCCTTCTGTCTTCAACGCTTCACAAACATCAAGAAACTCATTCCATGTGGTTGGGGGCAACAGGCCGTACTCTTTGAACATATCCTTGTTGTAATAAACAGCCACGGTACTTCCCTTTGAGGGAATACTATACACTCTTCCTCCTATCATAACTTTATCTAATACATATGGTTTGATATTTTTCAGAAAAGGTCGATCGGTTAGGTCAAGTAAATGTCCTGCTTTGGAGTATGGCTCAAGTGATTCTGGTCTTATGCTAGTTAGATCTAGATCGGATCCAGATAACAATCTCACTTTTTGTTGCTGTAGATAATCAGCTACACCCAATGTTGGAGATTCAAATTCAATCTTGATATTTGGATTCTTTGATTCAAAATCCTCAATCAATTTATCTGGCCATACATCTGGTACAGCAAGCCATAATAACCAATGAAGTGTGGCCGGTTCTTTTGGTTCTGTCGTTGTTTCATCTTGCACACCCCCACTGAAAAGAAAAACAGCGACAGTTAAGCCTACAACGATAAATATAATGTTTTTTTTCATATTGATTCTCCTTAGATATGAATCACACCTCGCGACTTCCTGCGTAACCAAATTCGGTTGCGCCCTTGGTGTTCAGTAACAAGGAATTGGTTGTTGTTAACAGGCTCCTAGCTTCCATTCCTTGATGCCGCCTGAAGGTCCAGGAGATCGGCGGCGAACGTGCAACGACTCTCGTTCTCATCATCGAAATCATGTGCTCTCTCCTTCACAGAAACATAATGTTTGGTTTCCCCGGAGTGATGCGGCTGCTACCGCGTAAGCCGGGCTGATTCCAACCTGACATGGTCCATTTTACGGTTGACTGAGAGCTCACACACTACCGTGTATACCTACAAATACCGTTCCCTTTTAAACTAGATCGACTCTGGCAGCTGCAAAACCCCCGAGTCCAACGAACTTTTGTCCCTCGATGAGTAGCGTTCCCTCCTCCCCAACATCTGCTTCGAAGGGGCCCAGCTCGATCCAATTCGCCGACGAAGAGCCATGGCCCATGTATCGCGCCACTGCTGTGCCCTGCACCCAAACCTCAAAGCTCGTCTTGGTTTGAGAAAGGCGCGAATCAAGGGCGTACACTCGTACACGAACGTGTTTTCCCTGGAGTTCGCGGAAGAGAATCTTCACCCCAGGAATCTCTCCACGAATGGAGCGAAGCGCAGGTTCCAGTCTGCCCGGATTCGGATTGAGTTCGAGGATCGCGATCCTGTCGTCTATGTACGCCCCTGCCTCTATCACCTCGAACCTGGTTGAAGAATCTTCCCCATACCACATGGTTGTACCATCGTAGAATCCGCCTGATCCTAGGTTGACTCCGAATGAGTTGGTCTGACATGCCTGCAAAGTAACACAGGTCTGCGAGACGCTTTTGGCCATCACGTCTCCGGCCGGAGACATCGCCATTACCTCGTAACGGTGACTTTCGCAAGGCGCAAGCTTTTTATCGATAAAACGCGAAGGGTACTGGGGAGGGATGTCCTTGTGTTTCAATCCATCGCGCAAAATACGATAAAATCCCACCCCATGCACTGGAAGCCATGACAGTTTAATCTCTGTGTCGCTAAGCGCTTCTGCGACAAAATCTCCTATGGTCGTAATGGCATAAGCGTTTTCATCAAGGCATCCGAAATCGCCTGTGTTGAAACAAACCGGCGTGGCAACGAGTGCGTAGTGTTGACGCCCACCGTCCCTACGGAAATTACCGGCAGAGACAAGCCATGCATTACAGTTTTTCGAATCGATCCATTTAGTTGGCAGCCGGGGTTGGTAATCGCAATTAAAACCCCAATCGCGCTGCACGTACACTGTAAACCAAGGCCCCCAAGGATTTTCCGATTCGAAGATAGAGAGTTCACTATGGCGGGAACCGATCAAGTGGTTCACGCAATCAATAAATGCCCAATTAAAGAGAAGGAAACGACGGAGCACGGGGTGGTACACAACTTCGTTCTCTCCTGTCTTGCGCGAGTAGGAAAACACTGGTCGCGCCTCTTCCAGCTTCTTCGACCAAACCGGATTGTTCGCGGAGAGACCTGCAAAGAACTGCCATGCGGATCTGTCGAGGATCTTCGAGCGGGGGACACGAGCCAAGTAGGTGAAGCTACCTGCGCTCCATGCTGCGACCCCATCTTCGTCTGCGGAAGAATACGCGTACACCCAGTCATCCAAAGCACCGGCATAGTCGCGTCCAAATTGCAGGAAATGAGGTGAGGCAAACACGCCGGAAAGAAACTTGCGCTCTGGACTGCCAGGGATAGGTGCCTGTGACCAGGTCTTTCCATGGTCCTTCGAGCAAATAATCCAGCTCTGGAGATTGATCTGATTTCCGAAGCGCCCCTGCGTGTAGCGCATGTCTTCGATTGCTAAATAGAGTACCCCGTCAACGCACACAACTCCCGCTGGTTTGATTGACGGGATGCGAGTTTCCATATCGTAGCCATCCCCCTCAAGAAAATCTAGAGTGTTGACGAGAGTGATGTCGTGCTGGGGGGGATTACCATCAATACGCCAGAAGTTCATTGTCTGGAAATGGTCAAGGAATCCGCTGTTGTCGCCGGCCGCAGTGTAGATCGCGTCATCGTCTGCCCAAGTCATCGGCCACATATCTCCAGTGCCGATAACGAGTTCATTACTGGTGAAAGACATTCCGACGATGTCTCTGCTTTTCGCGTATTGTGGTCTACTATCCAGCAACGACACGTTTAATCTCCCTTTATACCTGTGAACAAAATCTAGAATATATGATATAACATATTATTTCAAGTGGTTATGTACACTTTTGGAGAATTATTACCTGTACGTTTCACCAGAAAGCACCTCTTGCAACTCGATCTTTTAGGCATTTACGTGAAAATCGCAACCAACAAAGAGAACGATATAGCTTGAACCTTGATCAAAATAGCAAAAAAGGTTATAACAACTTTCACAAGGAACAGAAACTACTATGTCAAATGATCTCAGTCAAGATCAGAGCGATTCATCCACCCTGTCCAACAAAGTTAAGAACCTTATTTGGGAAGGGATACGCTCTGGTGAGTTTGCCCCTGGGGAGAAAATCCCCTCAGAAAGGGAGCTTTGCGATCGCTTTGGAGTGAGCAGAATCACAGTTAGATCGGCTCTGGCGTCCCTCGCCCATAAAGGTGTCCTCAGAAGAAGGGCGGGAAGTGGGACATTTGTGAATGAGAATAGGCTTCGAACAGGAACAATAGCATTCCTGAGATGCCAGCACGGTGAGCACACCCATGAGATCAGAGGAGATTTTGTATACTCCGAAGTTCTCGAGGGAATCCAGTCGGAACTTCTGGAGAGCGGAATACATCTCATCTTTTCTTATATACGGGAGAAGGGGGAAGACAGCAAGAGACTTCTGGAAAATCTCCTTTACAAGACCGATGGCCTGATTCTCGGAGAAATGAGAAGTGAAGAGTTCTATCAACAAGTCCTATCGCAGCATACCCCATTTGTTCTGATCAATCCTGAGTTTTCAAACTACATCGCAGATACGGTAGACTATGACAACCTTGCAGGTGCGGTGCGTGCAACGGAGTATATGATCAGTCTCGGCCATCGAAAGATAGCTTTTGTGAATGGAAGAATGCCAACGCGGCACGCGGTCGAAAGGCTTAATGGATACCGTTTGGCACTCGAGAAACACCAAATCTCCTTCTCTCCGGATCTTGTCGCTGGAGAAACAAACTGGCAGAGCGAAACCGGCTACACTGCTGCGATCAATCTGCTAAAGCGGGACCCCGCGATCACTGCGATTTTCGCCGCAAACGACGCTCTGGCAATCGGTGCCATTAAGGGTGTACGCCAGGTAGGCTTCAGAGTTCCAGAAGACGTCAGCGTATTGGGTTTCGATGACATGATTATCGCGATGCATTCTGAACCAGCTCTCACAACAATGCGTGTAGACAGGCATGCGATGGGCAGGACTT
>CP070696.1:4650005-4707008 GCA_020353535.1 Spirochaetaceae bacterium
CATCCGGAGCCGGGAGTACGTATCGCCGAGATCCGCAAAGTCGTGGCGGAGGCTCCCGCCCCACCGCCGCAGGACCGGCGGCAGGCCCGCTACCAGGCGGCCCTGGGCAGTCTGTAGCGGCCATGCGCAAAGCGCCCCGCCGTACGGCTCGCAAAGCTCTGCTCGGCGCGCTGATAGGCCTGGCCGCAGCGGCTGTAGCCCTTGCTTTGGCGGTTCCCGGCCTGCTGGACGGACTGGAGGGCCGCACCTGGGACTGGAGGGTACGCCTCCTGGCCCGCAAAGGTTCTGCCACCGACCAGATCGCCCTCATTCTGCTGGACCAGAAGAGCCTGGATTGGGCCGCGGAGGAGAACGCCCTGTCCTGGCCCTGGCCCCGGGAAACTTACGCCCTGGTGGCGGATTTCTGCCGGCGGGGCGGAGCCAGAGCCCTGGCCTTCGACGTGCTGTTTACCGAGGCCTCCTCATACGGCCTCTTCGATGACGAGCGATTCGGTTCGGCGGTTGCCGAAAACGGCATGGGGGTCGTAGCTGTTTTCCTCAGCCGAGAGGAGGCCGGAACGCAGAGCTGGCCGGCGGAGGTGCCGGAGCCGGCGCTTTCGGTGTCCGGACTGCAGCGCTGGCTGGATGAAAACGGGATCCGCGCTCAGAATGCTCTGGAGCTGGGCCACGCGACCTTCCCGATCCCCGAATTGACGGCCGGTGCCCGCGTGCTGGCCAATGTCCACCAGCTGGCGGATGCGGACGGCGTGTTCCGCCGGGGCCAGCTGTTCAACCTCTTCGATGGCAAGCCGCTTCCCTCCCTGGCCCTGGGCGCTTACCTGGCGGGTAATCCCGGAGCCCACAGCGTGGAGATCGACGGCGACAGGCTGGTCATCGACGACCGGAAGGTACCGATCGATTCTCGGGCTCGGGTCCTGCTGCGATACCGGGGTCCCTCCCAGACCCACGTAGCCTACAATGCCGCCGCGGTGCTGCAGAGCGAGCTGCGGTTGCTGGAGGGTGGGGAGCCGCCCCTGGATCCCAGCCTGTTGAAGGATCGCTATGTATTTTTCGGCTTCACCGCACCCGGGCTCTACGACCTGCGCCCCTCACCGGTGGCCGGCACCTACCCGGGAGTGGAGATCAACGCCACCATGCTGGACAACCTGCTCTCGGGGGATTTCATGCGCCCCCTGCCCTGGCTGGCCGCGGCGCTGCTGATCCTGGCCCTCTCGGTCGGAGCCGGGCTGACCGGGGCAGCCGTTTCTACGGCCGGTCGCACCGCCCTGGTCTACGTGATCTTCCTGCCCCTGGCCCCCGCTCTGAGCCTGGGGGCCTATGCTTTAGGCTGGTGGCTACCCCTCTTGGCCGCCGAGCTGGGCGTGGGCCTGACCCTGGTTAGCTCCAGCCTGGTTAATTACGCCACCGAGGGACGCCAGAAGCGCTACATCAAGGGAGCCTTCAAACAGTACTTGAGCCCGGAGGTGATCGAACAGTTGATCGCTCATCCGGAACGGCTGAAGCTCGGCGGGGAGCGCCGGGAGCTGACGATTTTCTTCTCCGATCTGCAGGGCTTTACCTCCCTGTCCGAAGGGTTGAGCCCCGAGGATCTCACCAGCCTGCTCAACGAGTACCTGTCGGCCATGACCGACATCATTCAAGAGGAGGGCGGAACCATCGACAAGTACGAAGGGGACGCGATCATCGCCTTCTGGAACGCCCCCTTGGAGCAGCCCGACCACGCCGTGAGGGGGGTGCGGGCTGCGCTGCGCTGCCAGGAGCAGCTTGCGGCCATGCGCCCCGATATCCACTCCCGTGTCGGCAAGGAGTTGTTGATGCGCATCGGTATGAACTCCGGCCCCGCGGTGGTGGGCAACATGGGTTCCCGCACTCGTTTCGATTACACCATGCTTGGGGACACTGTGAACCTGGCCGCCCGCCTGGAGGGGGTGAACAAGCAGTTCCGCACCTACACGATGGTCTCTGAGGCCACGGTTGAGAGAGCCTCAGACGCCTTCCCCGTTCGGGAGCTGGGGAGGGTCGCCGTGGTGGGACGAAAGGAGCCGGTAACCATATACGAGCCCATGCTTCCGGAACACTACGAGCCGGCCCGGGAGAGGCTAGCCGCCTTCGCCGCCGCCCTGACAGCCTTCTACGCCGGAAAGTTCGCCGAGGCGGAGGGGGGCTTTACCGCCATTGCAGCACAGGATCCGGCAGCAGCCGCCTATGCGGACAAGTGCCGTGCCCTGCGGACCTCACCCCCGACAGGGGTCTGGAACGGGGTGTGGCTCATGACAAGCAAGTAACGGTCGGTCCTCCCTTACGCTTTTTATTTTCGCTCGTGACCGTTGCTGATCACTACACCCCAGAATTGAGAAAATTCTGTTTACGACAGCGGTCCGATATCCTCCAGGAAGCGGGAAAAACTCACAGCTCGGATATTTCCCGCTAATGGAAACGTAGTATCCCCAGCGTGGATGACATCCAGTGAAGACAAACCCAAAGTTTCTATGCTGGAGCGCATAGACGCGGTTTGTTTTGGTGATGTTGTCCTCTTGATTTCGTATCCCCGTTTTTCCGATCCTCGAACAACCAACAGATCGAGTTCCGCGCCGGAATAGGTAGACCAAAAAAAGCACTCCTCCTCATCGGCTCTGATATGGCGAACAATCTGGTCGATCACGTATCCCTCCCACGAAGCACCGACTTTCGGATGGGACTCGAGGTCATCCTGGCTGGTCAGGTTCAACAGTCCATGGAGCATGCCTGAATCACGGATATAGATCTTTGGTGACTTAATTTGTCGTTTTTTAATGTTCTCATACCATGGCAGAAGTAAGCGAACCACCAGCGCAGAGTTGAAGACATCCAGGTAATGGCGGACTGTGGTATCGGCTAATCCAAAAGATCTGGCGAATTCTGATGCATTCCAGATCTGCCCATGATAGTGTGCTGTCATGGTCCAAAAGCGTCTGAGCGTTGTAGCTCCCACAGTGATGCCCAGTTGAGGAAGATCCCGTTCGATGAAGGTTCTGATGAAGTTCTTGCGCCACTCTTGGCTGGCCGTGTCGTTTGGGGCAAGAAAGGACCGCGGCATTCCCCCTCTGCGCCACAGCTTGTTTGATTCTTCGGTTCCTACATCTCTCACGGTGAGTCCGCCAAGGTGATGATAGGCGATACGACCTGCAAGGGATTCTGACGACTGACGCAGAAGATCTGGTGAGGCGCTGCCAAGTACAAGAAAACGGCAGGGAGTCCCCGGCCTGTCCGCGAGAACACGAAGGACTGAAAAAAGATTCGGAGTTCTTTGGATTTCATCCAGGATCACGACGCCCTTCAACGTCTTAAGGGCAAGCATGGGATCTTGCACTCGGGCAAGATCCTCCGGGTTTTCAAGATCGAAAAACGTAGTGGGTTCATGGATTCTCTCAGCCAGGAGATGTGCAAGGGTTGTTTTTCCTACCTGCCGGGCACCAACAATTCCGACAACGGGGAACCGGGTGAGCAAATCCAGAAGAAGTCTTATTTCTTCTATTCGTGGAATCATGATGATATATTAACTTGAATTTTCGGCGATTGCAACCGAATTTTCAAGGCATATGGTTCTGCACCCTTAAGCTCGAACTTGGGGAACTGCAACACCGATTGAGCTCTCAAGCAGACAGGCCGTTGCCCAAGGCAGAAAAAAAGCGGCCCAACTCCGGGCCGCTCGTATGCACCAGTATTGCAGCACGCCACGAATCGGCAGGAATATGAATCCCGCCGCCGGAGCCAACGCGCGTTGAACCGCTAGTCCTCGTACATCACCGTGCCGAACAGCTCCTCGTCTGTGGGCTGGGTCGAGGGGATGGGGTAGGAGACCCACGTGTAGTTCATCAGATGCTCCCAGGTGACGTTGGAGTTGGTGGTGTTTCCGCCCCAGGGACCGCAGCCCAGGGTCATGGACATGGGCATGCCGTTGGTCCAGGCGCCGCTGTTGGCCAGACACTGGGGCTGGCGGATCATGATGCGGCTGACCCGTACCTTGTGGGACAGCTCCCGGATGTGCATTTCATTGAAGGTGTGGATGCCGCAGGAGTGACCGGGTCCGGAGTAACTGGTGATGCGGTTGACCAGATCGACCGCCTCCTCGAAGCTCTTCCATTTATAGAGGGTGGTGGTCACCGACAGCTTCTCCCCGCTG
Organism: Spirochaetaceae bacterium; assembly: GCA_020353535.1. GTDB lineage: Bacteria > Spirochaetota > Spirochaetia > SZUA-6 > DRHE01 > JAFGQJ01. Next base: position 4,654,168 of record CP070696.1, read on the forward strand.
AACGGATGCGCTTTGCCAACTCCGGTTTCCTCCACCATGATGAAGCTCTTGCCCTTGGGTAGCTTGATCCCGGCCAGCTCGGCGATCTTCTCCGCCGGTTGGGCCACGATATCGCGGCTCAAGATCCCCTTCTCGTCCCACATGGTGGCCTGGAGCTTTTTCTTCTCCTCTGCGTTGCAAAGGTAGCCCCCCACCGCCTCCAGCTCCTTGACCATTTGAGCGTAGATCTTCTGATGGATGGCCACGGAGTTCTCCGTGGAACAGCTGGTGGCGTAGTCGAAGGTCTTGGAGCGCATGATCTTATCCGCCGCGTCCTTGAGGTCCGCATCCTCGTCCACGATGCACACCGCGTTTCCCGCGCCAACGCCATAGGCCGGGGTGCCGCTGGAGTAGGCCGCCTTGACCATGCCGCCGCCGCCGGTGGCCAGAATCAGGTTGCACTGCTTCATCAGCTCCTTGCTCTTGTCTACGCTGATATCCTCTACGCCGATGATCAGATCCTCCGGCCAGCCCTGCTTTTTCAATACTTTGCGCATCTGGGCCACGGCCATGTTGTTGGTCTTCTGAGCCCGGGGATGGGGAGCCATGATAACGGCGTTGCGGGTTTTGATGGCGCTGATCGCTTTGACGAAGGGGGTAGCCTCACCATTGGTCACGGGGATTAGGGCGCCGACCACCCCGACGGGCTTGGCTATCTTGATGATGCCGTTCTCCTTGTCGTGGTGTACAATGCCGACGGATCTCTTGCCCTTCATGTCCCGCAGGGTACCCTTGACCTTGGTCATCTGCTTGCCGTATTTGTGGGGCTGGTAGCCCATGCGGGTCTCTTCGGCACAGAACTTGGTGTAGGGTTCAGCGAAATCCGGTCGTACGCCGGACCAGGCGACTCGGGTGGCCAGGTCATCGACCTGCTCCTGAGTGGCGAACTCGATGACCGCCTGGGCCTTTCGCGCCCGGGCTACGAGCTCGGCTATGTATTTTGCTGCATCCTGATCTTCGGCCATGAAATCCTCCTCACTATGCTATTGGGGGTAGTTTTATTATTTGTTCTGACGCGAACGTCCTGAAGCTTATCAAAAAACAGCGCTGCTGCAAAGGTTCAGGGTACTATTTTATCTGGGAGTCGGTGTAGTCCAGCCCTTTGTCGATAGCCGCCACCATCTCGTCGATCTGGTCGGGTGTGATGATCAGCGGCGGGGAGATGAAGATGAAATCCCATTTGGCGAACAGGTAGAGGCCATTTTCGTACAGTACTTTTGTCAGTCCCGCCGATACGCTTTTCGCGGTATCTGCGAATCCGGCCAGAGGCGCCTTGGTCTTCCTGTCCGAAGTGAGCTCGATGCAGGCCCAGAGACCCTTGCAGCGGGCGTCCCCTACCGAGGGATGCTTGGCTTTGAGCTCCTGAAGCTTCCGGTTGAGATACTCTCCGTTCTCCGCGGATTTCTCGATGAGCTTGTCCTGCTTGTAGACCTCGATGTTGGCGATCCCGGCGGCGCAGGCCAGGGCGTGTCCCGAGTAGGTCAATCCCCCGGTGAAGGTCCGATCCTGGAAGTGATCCCAGATCTTCTTGCTCCAGATCATTGCCCCCAGCTGAACGTAGCCTGAGGTGATCCCCTTGGCCGTGGTGATGATGTCGGGAATGATGCCGTAGTTATCGATGCCGAACCACTTTCCCGCACGGCCCCAGCCAGCCATGGTTTCGTCGATGACCAGCAGGATCCCGTTCTCGTCACACAGCTGCCGCAGGCCGGTCATGAAGTTCTGGGGAGGAATGATGATTCCGTTGGTTCCCACGATCGGTTCCATGAAGATGGCGGCGATGGTCTTGGCACCATCTAGCATGATTTGAGTCTTCAGCACCTCCAGGGTTTTCTGACCGCATTCCTCCGGATCCTTGGAGCCGAAGGGGCAGTTGTACGGATAGGGGCCAAAGAAGTGCACCACCCCCGGAATGCCCGGCTCCGCAGGCCAGCGTCGCGGATCTCCGGTCAGGGTGATGGCACCTGCTGTGCCGCCGTGGTAGCTGCGCCAGCGGGCGTAGATCTTGTGCCGCCCGGTGTACCAGCGGGCCGCCTTGACGGCGTTTTCTATAGCCTCTGCTCCCCCGTTTGTGAAGAATACGTAGTCCAGATCTCCGGGAGTTACTTCGGCGACCATGCCGGCCAGGCGGGCTTTGGGCTCTGTGCTGAATCCCGGAGAGACGTAGCAGAGCTTCTCCATCTGAGCCTTCATGGCCTCGAGCACGTGACGGTTGCTGTGACCGATGTTTACGTTGAGCAGACCGGAACAGCCGTCGATGTAGCGTTTACCGTCGGTGTCCCACATATAGATGCCCTCCGCCCTGTCGATCACGATCGGATCGACCTGGCCCTGAGCCTTCCAGCTGTACACCACATGCTGGCGATCCAGTTTTTTCAGCTCTTTGGTGTTCATCTCTCCTCCTTGATTTCATATCCCTGTTCACTGACCCCATAGATGGCGTCCGGAGAACTCTCGATCTTGTCCCAGTACAGGCTGCGGAAGCCGAAGGACATTGGCAGATTTGTCATCCGGGTTCTTTTTTCAAGCTTCTTCACCGAGTAGTGCTGTCCGCAGCTTCTGCAGGTCAGTCCCGTCGGTGCTTGTTCGTTCGGCTCCTTATCGAAATCCCTGCTCCCGCAGCGGCACATGAAGTCTTCCAGCTCTAGTACCCGAATACCCCGCTTGCCCACGGCTCTATTATGCCTGACAACAGAAGAAAATCAAGACTTTAAATCTTCATTTTTAATTTCAATTTATATTTGAATATTTGCGGGAAGTTTGGAGGAAAAAAAACTTGACGGCGTATTTCGGGCTGCTGTACAATCGGGTATCAAAAACGGACAATATACATAGGTACCCGAGGGAGTAGTTCATGCCCAGAGTCGTCAGGTGCGCTCATATTCAGGCTTCCAATCCCAAACACGAAGGTTCGCCCGAAGAGATCAAAGAGGCGATGGTCGCCAAGCACATTCCCATGATCGAAGAGGCAGGGAAGAAAGGGGTGCAGATCCTCTGTCTGCAGGAGTTGTTTCACGGCCCCTATTTTGCCGCCGAACAGGATATCAAGTGGTACCGGACCGCCGAACCGGTGCCGGGGCCGATCACCGAACGCTTAGCCCCGCTGGCCAAGAAGCACAATATGGTCATGATCGTTCCGGTCTATGAGATGGAGCAGGAGGGAGTGTATTTCAACACCGCTCAGGTCATCGACCGGGACGGCAAGTACCTGGGCAAGATGCGCAAGGTCCATATCCCGCATACCTATCCCGCCTTCTGGGAGAAGTTCTATTTCAAGCCCGGTACGCTGGGCTTTCCCGTATTCGATACCGATTATGCCCGCATCGGCATCTACATCTGCTATGATAGGCATTTTCCAGAATGCGCCCGCGTCCTGGCGCTGAAAGGTGCGGAGATCCTGTTCAATCCCTCGGCCACGACCCTCGGAAAGAGCCGTTATCTCTGGGAGCTGGAGCAGCCGGCACAGGCCGTGGCCAATGGCGTGTTCATAGGGGCAAACAACCGGGTGGGAACGGAAAAACCCTGGGAGTTCGGCAAATTCTATGGATCCAGCTACTTCTGCGATCCCAGGGGAAAGCTGGTGGTGCAGGGTAGCGAGGACAAGGATGAGCTGGTAATCGCGGATCTGGACCTAGATCTGATCCGGGAGGTCCGCGACGGCTGGCAGTTCTTTCGCGACCGCAGGCCTGAAAGCTACGGTGAGATCTGCGAGCAGCTGCCCTAAGTTCTGAACTGAAAGAGAAGCACTTTGCTTCCGTTGGAAGGGACGTGCTTTTTTAGTATGTGCGTCTGACGCACCTCAAAAACAAAATCGGAGGTCTCTATGAGCGACCAAGCTAAAGTGCAAGCCAGGGGATGGGTCATCTATCCGCTTGGCAGCCGACCGAAGATGGGCCTCGCCGTCCTGCTTGGGATTCAGCACTATCTCACCATGTTCGGTGCGACAGTCCTGATTCCCTTCATCGTCGGCGGTGCCATGGGATTGCCACAGGATCAACTGGCTCTCCTCATCTCCACAATGTTCTTCGTGTCGGGCATCACCACCCTGATCCAACAGTCCCCCATCGGAAATAGACTGCCAATCGTTCAGGGCGGGACGTTCAGCTTCCTGGGCCCGATGTTCGCCATCGTCGGTATGGTGAGCGCCCAGAATCTGGGCTGGCAGGTGATGATCCAGCAGGTCTGCGCCGCGGTCATGTTCGCCTCGGCGTTCGAGATCGTGCTGGGCTACACCGGACTTATGGGCTACATCAAGCGGGCCATCAGCCCGATCACCATTGGCCCGACCATCGCCATGATCGGTCTGGCCCTGTACGGGATCGGAGCCCCCTGGATGGCGGGCAACTGGGCGGTGAGCCTGATCACCCTGTTGTCCCTGATCCTCTACTCCCAGGTGTTCTCCAGAAAGTCCAGGGTATTCCTGCTGTTTCCGGTCATCCTGGCCATCATCACCGGCTGGGTAGCGGCCATCATCGGCACCTTCGCCGGCTGGATACCGGAGGGCAATCCGGCCAACGTGACCGGCAGGTTGGAGCTGATCGCTGCAGCCAGATGGTTCGAGTGGAAGCACGCCGTACCTTTCAAGTGGGGTTTCCCGCAGCTCAACAGCATCACCCTGGCGGGCTCTATCGGCATGATCGCCGGCTATATCGCCTCCATGATCGAGTCCATCGGGGACTACTACTCCGCCGCACGGATCTCCGAAGCTCCCGTACCGACCGAGAAGATGATTTCCCGCGGTCTGGGAGCAGAGGGCGTCGGCTGTCTGGTAGCCAGTCTGTTCCAGACCTGCAACGGCACCACCTCCTACTCGGAGAACATCGGCGCCATCGGTCTCACCCGCGTGGCCAGCCGGCGGGTGATCCGGGCCGGTGCCATCGTCATGCTGATCCTGCCCTTCTTCGGCAAGTTCGGCGCGACTCTGGCCACGATGCCCCAGCCGGTTGTCGGCGCCATGTTCGTCGGATTGTTCGGCCTGATCGCCGCGGTGGGACTTTCCAACCTGCAGTTCGTGAACCTAAACAACGCCCGAAACCTGTTCATCATCGGTATCGCTTTTTTTGCGGGCTTAAGTTTCCCGGCTCATTTCGGCGGCGCGCCGATCAACTGGGCGGAAGCCGGAAAGTTCGCCGAAGTGATCGGCAACATCTTCCAGACGATCCTGACAACGGGTATGGCGGTGACCGCCATCTTCGGGATCATCCTGGACAACCTGCTTCCCGGCGCCACCAGGGAAGAGCGGGGCTTGAAGGTTTGGGAGACCGAAGCCACCGACGAAGCCTGGGCTAGGGCTGAGGCTGAGTGGAAGCAGATGGCCATCGGCCAAGAGCGCAAAGTCATCATCGAATAGGCATCATCCAAAGGAAATCTTGAGGACGGGGCAGTTGACACTGCCCCGTCTGTTTTTCCAGAATCAGACTCATGGATTTTAGACCCGCTCTGCGCCTGTCTCTCTACGTTTTGCTGGTTGTGCTGATGCTGCTCACCCTCTACGCTATTTTCAATGCCGGTAATCCCAACTCGCTGTTTCGTTTGCTGGTCAAAGACCCCTCCTACGACATAGCCATCACCGTGGCTCTAGCTGTCTGTTCCTTTGCTCTGGTTCTGCTGCTGACTCTGGGTGGTGGGCAGAACCGGCTGCGACATCTGCTGGAGATCAACGCCGGGCACATTCAGGATCTTCGCCGCAAGGGAAAAAGCGACCTCTTTATCGCCGAATCCTTCCTGTCCGAGTTGGGTGTGAAAAGCGGAATCCTCTACCGTCTTGCCAAGCGGCGGGTTTTGCGCTACCTTTCCAAACTGTAATGGATCTACTGTAATGGATATACTGCAAGGCTTCACCAATCCGAACTGGTTGATTTTTGCCCTCCTCTTTCTCGGAATCATCTTCTACCTGGCCTACATGCGGCAGCGGGAGACCAAGCGCATCACCGACAAGTTCGATAAAGGGGAAATCATCATCACCAGCTTCGGGGTCAACTACTACGGGTTGGAGTCCGAGCCGGGGGGACCGTTGCGTAGCGCCGGTGCTCTGGTACTGCTCAAAGACGGAATCTACTACAGGGCCCGCTACGCCAACAGGGAGCTGCATATACCGGGTTCGGCAATCACCTACATCGGCGTGACCAATGTCCACAAGGGCAAGGATCTTCATCAGACCGTGGTGGTGCTGCAGTTCCTCAACCAGGAGGGCAAAGAGGATAAAGCCGCCTTCCGCATCCCCTATCCGGCTCAGTGGGTTGCCGCTATCAAGAGCAATCTGCTGGAGGACAAAACCGAGGCGCCCAAGAAACCCTACGAATCGGGGTGAGGCAATTAAAGTCCGCTCGCTTGTCACCGGAATCACCGCCGACCTGTCTCGGCGTGGATCATAGTTCAATCGGAATTTAAACTTCCATTTGACAGACTAACGGCGAGCATTCTATAATCATGTTTCACAGTCAGATTCCTCGAAAAATCTAGGGGCGGAGAGGTTTCCCGTGAGCAATCGAGACGCGCTACAGAGATACCACGAAAACAAAGCCGAGATGCTGGCCGGGGGCGGGCAGAAGAGGATCGAAGCCCAGCACGCCAAGGGCAAGCTGACCGCCCGGGAGCGCCTGGACCTGCTTCTGGACAAGGGCTCCTTCGTGGAGCAGCAGCCCTACATAACGGTCCGAGCCACTGAGTTCGGATTGGCGGAAAAGAAGTTCCTGGGCGACGGTGTTGTGAGTGGGACGGGTAAGGTCGGGGGGCAGCAGATCTTTCTCTTTTCTCAGGACTTCACGGTTCTGGGGGGATCTCTGGGGGAGATGCACGCCGAGCGTATCGCCGAAGTTCAAGGTTTGGCCCTGAAAAACGGATGTCCCTTCGTGCAGATCAATGATTCCGGGGGCGCCCGCATCCAGGAGGGCACCCTCTCTCTGAACGGTTACGCCAAGATCTTCCGGGCCAACACGCTGGCCTCCGGAGTGATTCCCCAGTTTTCCGTGATCCTGGGACCCTGCGCAGGCGGCGCGGTGTACTCCCCGGCCATCACCGATTTCATCCTGATGGTAGACGGGGTCAGCAACATGTACATCACCGGACCTGATGTCATTCGCGCGGTAACCGGTGAGGAGATCAGCCACGATCAGCTGGGCGGAGCGGCAACCCACGCATCAATCAGCGGCAACGCCCATTTCCGTTTTGCCGATGAGAAGAGCTGTCTGCAGTTCCTGAGGAGGCTGCTCGGTTACCTGCCCGCCAACAACCTGGAGATGCCACCGGTCGCCGAGAGCAAGGATGGACCGGACCGGGAAACTCCGGAGTTAGAGGAACTCCTTCCCGAAGATCCGAAGCGTCCCTACGATGTCCGGGAGTTCATCGCCGCCATCTGTGACCGCGGCTCCTTCCTCGAGGTGCACGCCGACTATGCCCCCAACGTGGTGGTGGGATTCGCCCGGCTGCACGGACGCACGGTCGGGATCTTCGCCAATCAACCGAAGTTCTATGCCGCCGCCCTGGACATCAACTCCTCGGACAAGGCGGCGCGCTTCATTCGCTTCTGCGACTGCTTCAACGTCCCGATCATCAGCCTGGTCGATGTTCCCGGCTTTCTCCCCGGCGTTGCCCAGGAGCACGGCGGAATCATCCGTCACGGCGCCAAGGTGCTGTACGCCATCGCCGAAGCTACGGTCGCGAAGATCTCCCTGATCATACGCAAGGCCTACGGCGGGGCCTTCATCGCCATGAGCTCTAAAGCGTTGGGTTACGACAGGACCCTGGCCCTGCCCACGGCGGAGGTGGCGGTGATGGGCGCGGAGGGCGCGGCCAACATAATCTTCCGCAAGGAGATCGCCGCTGCCGAGAAACCGGAAGCGATGCGGCAACAGAAGATCGATGAGTTCCGGGAACAGGTGATGAATCCTTTCATCGCCGCCGGCTACGGACTGGTGGACGATGTGATTGAACCCAGGTACGCCCGCATCGAGCTGATACGCTCGCTGGAGATGAACATCCGCAAGCGGGAGGACCGGCCCACCAAGAAGCACGGGAACATTCCTCTGTAAGGGGCGCGTATCGGCTTGTGGCCGCATATGCTGGCTGCAATGGTGGGCCGATGCTGAGGATTTGAGAAATGAACGTAGAAGTATATTCGTACAGTATCATCGCCACGGTTCTGGGAATGCTGGTCGTGTTTCTATCCCTGTCTGCACTGAGCGTTATGATGGTAGTGCTGAAACAGGTCTTTTCCGGAGAGGGAAAACAGAGGGCGGTTCGCTCATCGGGGAAGCGGCGAACCAAGGAGGCCCGGGCGGGAAGGCTTGGAGTCGATAATGCAAAAGCCGGTAAGGATCTGGGCTCCCAATCGGCAGAGCAGTTGCCGGCCTGGCTGCCTGCAGCGGTCGGCGCCTACCTGGCTGCAGAGCAGGAACCGGACCGACCAAGCGCGGATCCCTGGAACGCCGTGGTGAATCAGTACGATCCCTGGATTGCCGGGGGAAGGTTCTCTAAACGGGGAGTATGAGGGATGCAGAAAAAAGTTCGCTTCGAGTTGGAAGGAAAGGTCTACGACGTGGGAATCGAGCGTACCGGTGACCGACTGACTCTGACCCACCAGGGAAAAAGCTACGTGGTGAGGCTACTTCCGGACGAGAGTGAACCGAGAGTGTCGCCGCCCAAGAGTGCCGCCCACACCCCGTACGTCACGCCAGTCGTTCAGGCTCCCCTGCCCCCGGTCGGCGGTACGGCAGCAGCCGTACCGGTAGCGGAGGCGGACTCTGCGGGTGCTCTGCACGCCCCCATGACCGGGGTGATCAAGGAGATCAAGGTCGCTCCGGGACATACGGTCCAGGAAGGCCAGGTCGTCCTGATCATGGAAGCCATGAAGATGGATATCGACGTTCCCTCCCCCATATCGGGGATTGTGGCTGAGGTGCTGGTGAAGGCCGGTGACACGGTCGCTGCAAAGCAAGAGCTCATAGTCATTCACTAACGAGGTGCCTTCAGCATGAGCATCCTGAGGATCATCACCGATTTCTTCACCTCTACCGGCTTCGCGTCCATAAGTCTGGGAAATCTGGGCATGCTGGCAATCGGGGGACTGTTGATCTACCTCGGCATCGCCCGGCAGTACGAACCGCTGCTGCTCATTCCGATCGGTTTCGGCGCCATTCTGGTGAACCTGCCCCTTTCCGGAATCCAGGAGGAGGGGGGATTGATCCACTACATCTATTTCGGGATCCGCTCCGGAATTTTCCCACCCCTTATCTTCCTCGGCATCGGTGCCATGACCGACTTTGGTCCGCTGCTCTCCAAGCCTCAGACTTTCCTTCTGGGTGCAGCCGCCCAGTTCGGGATCTTCGGCACTCTTCTGGGCGCCAAGGCGATGGGATTCGAATTCGCCGAAGCCGCTTCGATCGCCATCATCGGTGGGGCCGACGGACCCACGGCCATCTACCTTACCTCCAAGCTCGCCGATCATCTGCTCGGTCCTATAGCCGTGGCCGCCTACTCTTACATGGCCTTGGTGCCGATCATCCAGCCGCCTGTGATCCGTGCCCTTACCACCAAAAAGGAGCGGCGGGTGGTGATGAGCGAAGTAAAACCCGTCAGCCGCCGTGTTAAGATTCTCTTTCCCATCCTCACCACCATAGCCTCGGCCCTGTTAGTGCCCGCGGCCACACCGCTGATCGGTATGCTGATGCTGGGCAACCTCTTTCGGGAGGCGGGAGTGGTGGACCGCCTGTCCAAGACCGCCCAGAACGAGCTGATCAATATCGTAACGATCTTTCTCGGGGTGGCGGTGGGTTCCAGGATGTCGGCGGAGGAGTTCCTGACCCTGAAGACCCTCATGATCATCGGCCTGGGGCTGGTAGCCTTCGTGATCGGTACGGCAGCCGGAACGCTTCTGGGCAAGCTGATGTATGTGATCACCAAGGGCAAGGTGAATCCTATGATCGGCGCAGCCGGAGTTTCCGCCGTTCCCATGGCCGCCCGGGTGGTACAAAAGGTCGGTCAGAAGGCCAATCCTTCGAACTTCCTGCTGATGAACGCCATGGGTCCGAACGTGGCCGGGGTGCTCGGCTCGGCGATAGCCGCAGGAGTGCTCCTAGCCCTGGCCGGCTAGATGCCCCAATTGCAGGGATCTTCAGAGCCGGAACCACTATAATAGATGACAAGATCTTAAGAAGGAGTGTCTATGGGTGGGTTCAGCTATCAGCTGGTTGAAGAGGTGGCCAAGGAGATCTACATCCGGGCATTGAAACAGCTACCCCCGGATGTTGTCACAGCCCTGCAGCATGCTCACAACTCCGAAAGCGACGAAACGGCCAGGGGTATCTTGCAGACCATCCTTCAGAATATCGACATCGCCCGCGACCGGAATCTGTTGCTCTGCCAGGATACCGGACTGCCGGTCTACCTGGTTAAAATCGGCAGCGGATTCGCTGCAGACGGGGCCAGGATCGCAGCGGCTCTGCATTCAGGTGCCAAGAGAGCCACTTTGGAACATCCCTTCCGCGGCAGCTCAACCCATCCGCTAACCCGCGTGAATCCGCAGAACAGTGTGGGCCGGGGATTGCCCGTCATCCATTGGGAATTCGATCAGGACGCCGACACCCTGGATATTCTGATTATCCCCAAAGGCTCGGGTTCTGAAAATATGAGCGCCATGAAGATGTTCATCCCGGCCGACGGGGTTAAAGCCTTGAAGAAATTTGTATTGGATACCGTGGTGGATTCGGGCGGCAATCCCTGTCCGCCCGGGATAATTGGCGTGGGGATCGGTGGAACGGCGGACCTGGTGGGGGTGCTGGCAAAAAAGGCACTGGCCCGTGCGGTCGGTTCCACCAATCCGGATCCGCAGTTGGCCCAAATGGAAAATGATCTGCTGCTGGCGATCAACGGTACCGGGATCGGGCCCATGGGGTTGGGAGGAGATACAACGGCACTTGCTGTGCACATAGAGAGCGCCTATACCCACATGACCCTGAATCCGGTGGCTGTAAACACCCAATGCTGGGCGGCGCGCCGGAGCAGGGCTGTCATCCACCGCAATGGCCAGGTTGACTACGGCTACTGAGAGGGGAGGAGAACCATGGAGCACATTCTGACATCGCCGTTTAGGGAGCCGGATGTCCGCAAGTTGAAAGTCAACGATACGGTTTTTCTGAACGGTACCCTTTTCGGAATCCGCGACGCCACTCAGATTCGGATCTTTGATGAGAAACAGACCCCACCGGTGGATTTGACGGACTCCGCCTGTATCCACACGGCACCCAGCTTGAAGAAGGTTGGAAAACGTTGGGAGAAGATATCCATCGGCACCACCACCAGCACACGGATGGATCGCTTCTCCCCCGGTTTAATCAGAGACTACGGTGTGCGGATCATTATCGGAAAGTCGGGCCTGCTGGAGGGCAGCCGACGGGCGATGCAGGAGTACGGCGCCTGTTATCTGGCCATCGTGGGGGGAGCCGCAGCCCTGGAAACTACACAGATCGAGGAGATCGAAGCTGTCTATTGGGAGGACCTCCATCCAGAGGCCATCTATCAATTCAGGATAAAGGCGTTCGGTCCCCTCATTGTAGCCATGGATTCATTCGGCAATCATCTGTACTTCGATGTAAAGAAAAGGGCAAAGGAAAGGCTGCCGGATCTATATCGCCAGTTGGGCGTCGGCTAGGCGATCTTTGAGCCGGCACGCAGTGCTTTGATGAGCGGAAACTCCTAAGTCCCTACGCCCCGAAAAGGATCTTCAAGAAAGCCAGCCCCTGCCGGGCCAGCTCGACATTGGAGGCTGAGGTTTTGCGCCGTACCGCCGCAGCGTAGGAGATATCCGGCACGTCCGGGTGGAAGGCTTCCAGAACGATCGCCTGATTGTAGCCGATGTAGCCCAGGGCATCCCGGAATCCCTTCCAGTCAAAGGTGCCGCTTCCCGGAGCGCCACGGTGGTTGTCCGCCGCGTGGACGTGGTACAACCGCTCCCCCCCCTGAATGATCGCTATTGCTGGATTGGTCTCTTCGGTGTTCATGTGGAAGGTGTCCAGGTGGATCCCGAGCTGGGGGTGGGACACCATCTCGATCAGCTCCAACGCTTCCCCGCAGGTGTTGATCAGATCCGTCTCGAAACGGATCAGAGGTTCTACGGCCAGCCGCACGCCTTTGTCCGCCCCATAATCACAGAGCTGGTGCAGATGAGCAGCCACTGTCTTGAGCTGCTCCCGCCGCTGGTCGTAGGTGGTCGGGTCGGTCCTGCCAACTCGGGAGTACAGGGGCCCGCTCAGAAGCCCGCACTCCAGCTCCGCGCAGGTATCGATACAGCTGCGGATGAAGGTCCGAGCGCCCTCCTGCTCTTCCGTAGTACCTCGCAAATCTCTGCCGGGGCCGAACAGGCCGCAGAGGGCGCAGCATTCCAGCTCCTGCTGCCGCAGCGCCTTTCTCACCCGCTTGGGATCGAAATCCCCTGGTCCATTGAAGCTCAACTCCACGGCCTCGAAGCCGATCTCACGGATAGTCCGAAAGACGTGGGTGCTCCTATCGGTGAAGGGGAAGGTGAATAGAAAGCTGTGGGCGCCAAAGATCATGAGAGGGGCTGACAGCAAGATTTGAGGATCTCCACAACGTCCTCCTGGGAGAGACCGACCAGATTGCCAACAGGGCGTCCCAGATCTTTGAAGGTTTTCGCCGTGATCTCTTTGAGCTTCCCTTCCGGAATGTCCACCCCGGTCAGCTCCTGCAGGGTTTTCGGCGCGCCGATTGCTTGAAGCCACTGGATGTACTGCTCGACCCCCTGTATCGCCGCTTTCCTGTCATCGACAGCCTGGATGCCCAACACGTTGCGGGCGAAACGGGAGAAGATCTCCGTGGACTTTGGATTCTTGTTGACCACGAAGCGCATCCAGCGGGGTGTGATCACCCCCAGGGTGGCGCCGTGGTGGGTGTCGTAGAAGGGCACGAAGCCCTCTGCCATGTCGTGGCAGGCCATGTCCGGACCGCCGCGACCGAGGAAAGTCAGGCCGCCCCAGGCCATTACCGAGCTCCACCAGATTTCGCCGCGGGCGCGCAGGTCCTTGGGATTCTTGACAAGTATGTCAACGCATTCCGTTACCGAATGAATTATTGCCTCAGAAAATCGGTTTTGAAAGATCGAGCGGTGGTAGCCGTTGAAGTAGAACTCGAAGGTGTGGCTGAGCATGTCCATGGCGCCCCAGATGGTGAGCCGGATCGGCACGGTGGCGTGGATCTCCGGATCGGCGATGGTCAGGTCGGGATACATGCACTCGGCGGTGACCGGCATCTTCCAGATAGCCTCTTTGTCCATGATCACCGCCCAGGGATTGATATCCGTTCCGGTGGCTGCCAGGGTGGGGATCATCACGGTGTCCAGGCTGTCGTTGAAGGGCTTCTTGTGTCCCCAGAGATGCTCCCAGGGATCGTCCTCGGATCTGCTGGCCGCGGCGATTACCTTTGTCGAATCCATGGTCGAGCCACCGCCCAGGGCAACGACGCACTCGATACTATTCTTCTTGCAGGTCTCTACGCCCTCCCGCACGCTGGTGATTCGTGGATTGGAGTCGATATCGCCGATGTTGTAAATATCGATTCCTTCCGCCTTGATCGAGCCGGCGATCTCGTCGTACAGACCATTTTCCCGGAACGGACCCTTGGCCACCACGATCAGTGCCCGCTTGAACCCCCGTTTTTTCAGCTCCGATCCCACGCGTTTTCGCTCTCCAGGACCGAAGAGAATTCGGTCAGGATTGTAGTGTTCGAAATTTTCCATATAAAAACAACTCCTCTTAGTAAATTCGCGCCTGCTCTTTATCGTTCCCGCGTGCTTCTGGAGTAGACCACCAGCAGGACTATCAATATTGCCCCGAACAATGCCTTTCGCAGCGATTCGTCCATATTGACGGTTACCAGGAAGGAGAGCAGGAAGGTGTAAACCAGGGCCCCACCGAAAGTGCCTACATAACTACCGGATCCCCCGGCCAGGGAAATGCCGCCGATGGCGCAAGCCACTACCGATGGGAACATGTACTGGTTGCCCACATCTAGGAATACGGTATGCACATAACCCAGAAGGATGGCGCCAAACAGCGAGGATATCATGCTGGACAGGCCGTAGACCCAGAAGCGGAAGAAGGGGACATTCACTCCGGAGAGGGTGGCCGCCGTCTCATTGGTGCCGACCCCCAGGAGTTTTTGTCCGGTCCGGGTGCGTCGTAAAATTAGCTCCGCAACAAGAGTCAGAGCCAGCCAGATGAGGATGATGAGGTGAAAGCCGCCGATTTTCCCGTTGGCGATCGTTTCCAGGGCGGGGGAGGCCGTGCCCAGCAGCTTCCGTCCCTGGGCGAAGGCGATGATGATCCCCACCACCACGTAGCTCATGGCCAGGGTCATGATCAGGGGATGGATGCGCAGGTAGGCGATCATGTAACCGTTGACCATCCCCAATACCAGACCCATGAGGGCAATCACGACCAGGGCGAGCAGGGTAGATCGCTCGCCGCCGTGCATGATGGTGGCGCTGAACAGTGCGCCCATGGAGGCCATAGTGCCGACAGACACATCGATGCCGCCGCCACCGGACAGTATTACCGTGGTCTGGGCAATGGCCAGGATGCCGACAAACGAAGCCACTTTGATCATTATCAACAGGTGTCCGATCTCGGCGAACCCGGAGCTGGCGATCTGCCCGGCGATCAGGATCAGTCCGGCTATGGCAAAAGGGGTGATGCTCTTGCCGTTATCCCGCCAGAACTCGAGGAACCCGGTCCTGAAGGGAAGTGATTTCGTCTGATCGCTCATATCGATTTTCCTCTTAATCGTATTTCCGTTTGTAGAAAACGGTGGCTCCGATAGCCAGGATGATGATCACTCCCCGCACGAACACCTGCCAGGAGGTGGGTATCCCCGCGAAGTAGATGATGTTCATGATGATGCTCAGACTGATCGCCCCCATTGCCGCGCCCACGGGATTTCCCCTGCCCCCGCCCATCACGATGCCGCCTATCACCGCAGCAGCGATGGAGTTCAGGGCGAAGGGCTCCCCCAGTCGGGCATCCCCCGCCCGGGTCTGGGCGGTGAGAGCCAGGGTGCCCAGATATACAAACACCCAGCCGATGGCAAAGGCCAGCAGGGTGATCCCTTTGACGTTGATGCCGTTGCGATAGGCCGCTTCCATATTGGACCCGGTGGCGTAGATATAGCGGCCGATCCGATAGCGCCGGAGAATGTGCCAGGCGATGAGCGCTATTACGATACTCAAGAATATGAGGTTGAACGGTCCGACGTGAGCCTTGAAGAAGGTGGTGAAGTTTCTGGGCACGGCTCCCCCGGGCACGGGCCGCACCATGATGGCCACACCCAGCCAGACGAAGGAACTGGCGAAGGTTCCGATGAAAGAGGGCACTTTGAGGTAGCCTACCAGGATGCCGTTGGCGATGCCCATGGCAATCGCGGCAGCCAGGGCGAGTACCATCACCAGGGCATTGCGAAAGGGATCCGCCGGATCCACCACCATATAGGTTGCCAGGATGCAGTTGATCAGAGAAACCCCGTAACCCACCGAGAGGTCGAGATTGCCGCTGATCATGATGATCGCTTGCCCGGCGGCAACCAGGATCAAGGGCGAAAAGGTGAGGATGTTGATGCGGAACACCGCTGCTCTGAACAGGTTCGGCTGCAGGATCCAGTTGATGACCACCAGGGCGAGCAGGAGCACGGCGGGCAGAAAAACAGGGTTCTTCAATGCCGAGGCCCACGCAGTTCGCAGTTTGTTCATGCCTTTTCATCTCCCTGGGCTGCCGCCTTGTATTCCTGGCTGACTCCCTGGTGCTGCATGCATCTGATCATTAGTGTTTCCTCGTCGAGTTGCTCCGAGTTGGTGAGTTCGTCCACGATCCTGCCCTCGTACATGATCAGGATCCTGTCACAGATGTGCAACAGCTCGTTCAAATCCGAAGCGTAGAGGAAAATCGAGGTGCCTCCCATCGCGATATCCCCGACCAGTTTGTACAAGTCCGCTTTGGACTGTACATCGATCCCTTTGGCCGGATCGCTGAGCAACAGCACCTTTGGCTCGATGGGAAGCCACTTGGCTACGACCACCTTCTGTGCGTTTCCGCCGGAGAGGGCGGTCACAGGATTGCTGAGGGAGTCGGTCTTGAGGGTCAGATCTCTGGCCAGTTTCGAGGCGATGGCGGCCTGCTTCTTCTGCCCCAGGATCCAGGGTTGTCCCTTTGTGAGATTTTTGGGGAAGGTGGTGTTATGCATGACCGATAGTCCCATGAACAGCCCTTGAGTCTGCCTGTTTCCGGGAACCAGGGGCATACCTACGGCGATTGCGTTCTTCGGGTGCTTCAGGCGCAGGGCCTTATCATACATGTTCAGGCTGCCGTGTCGGATGTGGTTGTAGCCTGCCAGAGTCAGCATCAGTTCCTCCTGGCCCTGTCCCTGGAGGCCGGCCAATCCCACGATCTCCCCCCTGCTGATTTGAAAGCTGACTTCCTTGACTTTGTCGCCGTCGCCGATCGATTCCGCTCTCAGAATCACCTCCCCCAATTTCCGGTCGATTGCCAGCCGTCTGTGGGCCTCCACGGCCCGCTGCCCGGTGATCAGGCGCACGATCTCGTCATAGTCGACATTTTCCGGATCGGATAGATCAACGGTCCCGGCTGTCTTGCCGTTGCGAAGCACCACCACGTAGTCGCAGATCTCCTCCACCTCGTGCATGCGGTGAGAGATGAATACCATGGAAATCCCGAAGGCTTTGAGGTCTTTCATCAGCTTGAACAGGATCTCCACCTCTTCCCGTTCCAGAGCAGCGGTCGGCTCGTCGAGGATGAGAAACTCCGGTTTTCGGGAAAGGGCTTTGGAGATCTCCACCAGCTGCTGCTCGGAAGCCAGGAGCTTGCGTACCTCCCGGTTCATATCCAGCCAGGGACAGAGCCGATCAAGGTACTGTCGGGCCAGCACCCTGATCTGCTTGTTGTCCAGCATGCCCAGGGAGCCCCGCGGCTCGTTTCCAAGAAGAAGATTCTCCCACACGGTCAGATCGGGCACCAGGCTGAAGTTCTGGTGGACCATGGCGATGCCGGCATCTTCAGCTTCTCTGGGGGAGGAAAAACGGACCTTCTGTCCCTTGAAGAGCAGTTCACCGTCGGTGGCCGCATAGTTGCCCATGATGATGTTGGACAGGGTGGTTTTACCCGAGCCGTTTTCTCCCAGCAGCCCGACGATCTGTCCTCCGGGACACAGGAACTCGGCCCCGTTGAGGGCGACCACGCCTCCGAACAACTTGCGGATGTTCCGTGCCTCGATTATGTATTCGCTCATATACCCCTACAGAATCGGATTTCCCGCGCACATGTCAATAGAAATGGCGGAAAAAAAAGAAGGAGCTGATGGAGGAGCTGTAGCTCCGCCATCAAGCTCCGTACATGTGCGGATTCGCTTATTTGAAAAGCTTTCGAACCTCTTCGTCGCTGGCGAACTCTGAGATCCAGGTTGCAGGGTCCTGACCCGCGTATTCTTTGAGGTAGTCATCGAGATTGTCATTCGTGACCAGAGTCTTGACCGGGTAGAAATAGGTGTTGTCCTTGAGAACACCGTCCTTGAACTCGTATCCGTGCAGCATGTATACGCCAATGGCCAGAGCGGTTCCGCCGATTCCCGGAGGATTGGCCGGAGCGGCGAAGATGAACTCTTTGCCGGCTTTGCGCTGTTCATCGCAGAAGAGCATGAACTCGACGGTGGGATCACCGGTGATAGCCGGAAGCGGACGGCCCGCATTTTGAAAAGCCCGCAGAGCGCCCATACCCATAGAACCGACGGTGATCACAGCGTCGATCTTGGGATAGGCCGCCACAACGTCGTTCATGACCGCTTCTGCGGTTGCCTGGTTCCACTCGCCGTAGACGGTGGTGAGGACCTTGACACCGGGGAACTCTTTCAGTGCGCCTTTGACACCTTCATGCCGCTTCTGGGTGGGCTGATAAGCGGCGTTGCCGAGCATGACAACCACATCGCCCTTTCCGCCCATCTTCTGCAGTACATATTTTGTGGCGCCGTACATCTCCACGTATTTATCCGAGGCAACACTCAAAGCCAGTTTGCGGTCCTCCCCGACCAGCTCGGCGTCGAATACGATGCTGGGGATGCCCACATCCTTGGCCTCTTCGATCACACCGGTGAGACCCGATGCGGAAGCCGGGTTGATCGTTATCAGATCGACACCCTGGTTGATCATGTTGCGGATCTGCTGGATCTGAGTTTGCACATCCGGTCCGGACTGCTGCACCACCGTGTCTTTGAGCCAGCCTTTCTTAATGTAAAAATCCGCGACCGTGGCCATGTCTTCCAGCATCTTTTCCCGCCAGAGGTTTCCGTAGAGGCTGTTGCTGATGCCGATGAGGAAGTCACCCTCTGCTGTTTTTCCTGCCGTGCCGCCGGCAAAGGCAAAGAATGAGCAGACCACCACGAGAATGAGAGTGAGGAACAGGATTTTCTTCATCTTTTCCTCTCCTTTTTGAGGTTTTTTGGGATGGTTCCGACGGGCTGCAATGAACCATTGCAGTTCCTCCCGCCAACGAGTCATATCTTGAGGGATGTGCTTCCAATTGTCAAGTATTATTATTATAATTTATTATGAAAGTATTAATATCAGACAAAAAAATGATTGCAATTCCGGGAATTTGTGCCATAATGGTTGCAGTGCAATTGCGGTTCGAATACAGTCCTGTAAAATGGGTGGTGCATGAATAACGAACTCCAGCTCGACAAGATCAAACAGAAGACCGTTGTTGAACAGGTCATGGACAAGATACGGGAGTTGATCAGCTCGGGACAATTCCAGGCCGGGGATAAGATCCCGACGGAGAGCGAGCTGGCCGAGATGTTCGGCATCGGGCGCTCCTCGATCCGGGAGGCGATCAAGGTTTTCAACTATCTCGGTGTGTTGCAGTCCCGCACGGCCAAGGGGACCTACGTCTGTGAGCGTTCCAACATCTCCGACGAAGCCCTGACCTGGTCCATCTTGCTTGGCAGGGACGATTACTACCACCTGATCGACATGCGCGGGGCCATTGAGCTGTGGAGCATGATGTCTCTGGCCGATCGCTACGGCACGGACCCCGAAAGCGTTCGGGAGTGCCTGTCCCGTCTGGAGGTGCTGCTGGAGAGGATGCGCCAGGCGATTGCGGCTTCCGACTCTGAGCAGCTGGCCACCGCGGACTACGACTTTCACAGCACCGTGATCGGGGGCAGCGACAACAAGGTCTTCACCGCCATCTACCAGGTGCTGCGCTCATTCATGTACGAGGAGATCGAGAAGTCCCATCAGGATTTCACGGATATCACCACAATCATCCAGGAGCATCGGGAGTTCATCGATGCCATCCGTACGGGCAAGGCTGGGATAGCCGAGGAGATCGTGCGCAAGCATATCGCCAGCATCAAGCGCAGGCTGGCCAACGTTCTGAAGAAATGAGATATTATTGTCTGATGATCGGTGATTCCGCTTGTTAGAATATAACATTATAATATAAATTTATATATATAATTATTTTTAAATATATTGACAGCAGAATTATCAGGCAATATTATATAAACAGTCATATTTATGCATTTCGCAGCAATGGAGGTCGTTTCTATGGAAGCGCGCTTGGAACGAATCAAACAGCGGCTGTTTGAGGAGTACTATCGGAAAAAGGAGTGGTGGGGCGACGAACTGAGCATCTTTGACGACGATCCCGCGGCCGGAGAGAAACCCCTGGTCGTGCGCAAGGCTCTGGCCATACAAAAGGTCTGCCGGGAGATTCCGATAGAGGTAAAATGCGACGAGCTGGTCGTGGGCATGTGCACCATGTCCTCAGTGGGATTCGGCCATACCTTTCCCCGCTACGAAACCGATGAAGAGGCCGAAGCCTCTGCCAAGGTCTGCTTGAACAGGAAATCCGTCTGGGGACACCACAATCCCTACTATCCTGATATCCTCAAGCATGGACTGGAGGGCATCATTGCAAAAGCCCGCAACTACAAGGATAAGCTCAGCGCCGAGGATGTAGAGACCCGCAACTGGTACGAGGCGGTCATGCTGGCGCTTCAGGGCGCGGAGATTCTGGCCAAGAGGTACGCCGATTTGAGCGAGTACCTTGCCGGAGAGGCTGAGAGCGAAGAGCGCAAAGCCGAGCTGATGGAAATCGCCCGTATCTGCTGCAAGGTGCCGATGAAACCCGCCGAAAGTTTTCACGAGGCACTGCAGAGCGTCTGGCTGGTGCACGCCATCCTGCAGAGCACCCTGAACTACACCTCGATCGGCCGGGTCGATCAGTACCTGTTTCCGTATTACAAGCAAGACATCGACAGCGGCAAGATTACAAAAAGCCAGGCCCGGGAACTGCTGGGCTCCTTTCTGGTCAAGTTCAATGAACGGGTGCAGCTCAACAATGATCACATCGAGGATCACTTCACCTTCGGTGACTGGTCCCAGGGGGGAGATCCGGATCTGGAGACCACCCACCTGAAGATGTCCAACGACATGGACTATACCTACGGCCAGTCCTCCAATCACTGGCTGCAGAACTGCGTGGTAAGCGGCCTCACACCGGAGGGCAAGGACGGCACCAACGATCTGTCCTACCTTGTAATCGATCTGGTCAATGAGCTCGAGCTGATCGATCCGCTGGTTTCGGTTCGCCTGCATAAGGATTCTCCGGAAGGCATCGTAGAGATCACCGCCAAGTACCTGGCCAAGGGCGGCGCCCAGCCCACGGTGTTCAACGACGACACGGTGATCCCGGGAATGGTGCAGTATCAGGGAGTGAGCCTGGAAGATGCCCGGGACTACAGCAACGACGGCTGCTGGGAGACCATCCCCTACGGCCGAACCGAGTTCGGCTACGGGCATATCGAGATTCTCTTGAGCCTGGAGAGCCTGCTGAACCGAGGCAAGTCCCTGCTCAACGGAAATCCCATCGGGCCGGATCTGGGATCTCTGTCCGAGTTCGACACCTTCGACAAGCTCTTCGAGGCCTTCACGCGCCAGGTCAAGGATCGCATCGATATTGCCGTGGACAACAAGCTGCGCTACTACGATGAGGTACACAAGATCGCACCGGTGCCCTTTCTCTCCGGTATTACCAAAGATTGTCTGGAAAAGGGCAAGGACATGACCCAGCGGGGTGCCCGCTATCGGCTGTACGCTCCCTTGATCACCGGTTTCTCCCACTGCATCGACAGCCTGGCGGCTATCAAAAAGGTCGTCTATGAGGAGAAGAAAGTAATCCTGGAGCAGTTGGTCGATGCCTTGCGGAGCAACTGGGATGGGCAGGAGCAGCTGCGCCAATACGTGCTCAACCGGGTGCCCAAATACGGCAATGACGACGACTACGTGGATGCCATCGGTACACGTTTTCTCACCTGGTACTGCGAATACTTCGACCAGTGGAACAGGAAGGTCGATTGGCTCACCTTTGCTCCGGGTGTTGGAACCTTCGAGAATTATCCCCGTCTGGGATATGTGTGCGGTGCCTCGGCGGACGGACGTCTGGCTCAAGCGCCCCTGGCTTCCAACTACTCTCCCTCCCTCGGATTGGATGTGAATGGACCGACCGCCGTCCTGAAATCGGCCACCAAGTTCGACCTGGGTCGTCTCAACGACGGCTGTCCCGTAGATATGCGCATGAACTTCAGCGATACCAACGGCGAGGGCAGGAAGATCCTCAAGGATTTCATCAGGAGCTTCGTCAGGCTCGGCGGCAATATCCTGACCATCAGCAAGGTCAGCACAGAGACGCTGAGAGCGGCGCAGAGGGAGCCGGAGAAGTACGCCTCCTTGAGGGTCCGCCTGGGCGGATTGACCGCCTACTTCGTTCAGCTGTGTGAAACCCAGCAGAACGAGTTCATCCGGCGCACGGAACACAGCTTCTAGGGTGCGGAGCGATTTGCAGGGCTTAGTCTTCGACATTCAACGCTTCTCGATCCACGACGGTCCGGGAATCCGAACACTGGTGTTCATGAAGGGCTGTCCGCTGCGCTGTTCCTGGTGCAGCAACCCGGAGAGTCAGCAGGCTAAACCGGAGATCATGTACTTCGAGGAGAAGTGCATCCACTGCGGCGCCTGCCTGGAGGCCTGCCCGTACGGGGAGGTGCTGGAGGAGAACTGGCCCGTGGCAACGGAGCTCTGTTACGGCTGCGGCAGCTGCGTGGAGGTTTGTTATGCCGAGGCTCGAAAGCTGGTAGGCCGCTGGTATACGGTAGAGCAGGTGTCCGATATCGTAGAGAGGGACAGGGTGTTCTATGAAGAGTCGGGAGGCGGTATGACCGTCGGCGGAGGAGAGCCAATGTTTCAGGCTGCCTTTGTCGCCGGCCTCCTGCAGACCTGCCGCCGGCGGGGCATCCACACGGCCATAGAGACCTGCGGCTTCACCCCGTGGAAAACCATGAGCAAGGTACTCGAACATACGGATCTGCTCCTAATGGATATCAAGCACATGGACAGCCAGACGCACAAGAAACATACCGGCGTGGGGAATGAACGCATCCTGGAAAATGCCCGCAAGGCGGCTGATGTGGTGGGAGAGATGGTGGTGCGTCTACCCCTGATTCCCGATTTCAACGATGGGCATGAGAACATCCGTGCCCTCGGGAGGTTCGTGGCTGAGCAGCTGCCGGCGGTGCAGCGGATCGACGTGCTTCCCTACCACTCCACGGGGGAGTCGAAGAGCAAAAGGCTGGGCAGACCCTATACCCTCCCCGGACTCAAGCCCCAATCCCGTGAAAAAGTGGATGCCGTAGAGCAAATTTTGCAGTCCTATGGAATAAAGATTAGAATAGGTGGTTGATTTTTTTTCAAATTTATATTATCAGACAATCTGAATTAAAGAGTGAACGTCTGTGCCGAAGGAGGGTGATCATGAACGCAATCAGAGTTGGTGTAATCGGGGGCGGATTCATCGGCAAGATCCACATCGAAGCGCTGCGGCGCCTCGGCTACGTCGAGGTCGCCGCCATCGTTTCCAGAAAGCAGGAAACCGCCGAGGCTCAGGCCAAAGAGCTTTCGATTCCAAAAGCCTACAGCAAGTACGAAGACCTGTTCAACGACAAAGATATCGATGTAGTACACCTGACTACGGTCAACAGCCTTCACTACCCCTTGGCCAAGCAAGCCATGCAGAAGGGAAAGCATGTATTGTGCGAAAAACCCTTGGCCATGAACAGCAAGGAAGCGGTGGAACTGCTCAAGATCGCCCGACAGCAGAAGATCGTGCACGCCATCTGCCACAACATGCGCTACTATCCCCTGGTCAAACAGGCCCGGGCCATGGTGCGTGCCGGAGAAGCCGGAGAGGTCCGCTTGATCCACGGGCACTACCTGCAGGATTGGTTGTTTCTGGCCACCGATTACAACTGGCGCCTTATCTCCAGCTTGAGCGGCGGTTCCCGGGCCGTGGCCGATATCGGCACCCACTGGCTGGATATGGTCCAGCACATCACCGGACAGAAAGTAACCGCGGTCAGCGCAGATCTGACCACCTTCATCCCGGTGCGCAAGAAGCCAAAGGTGGAGGCGGCTACCTACGTCGTACAGGAGCTGAAGCCCGAGGACTATGAAGATGCAAAAATCGACACCGAAGACCACGGCACGGTGGTGTTGAAATTTTCAGGCGGAGCCAAGGGCGTCCTGGTTGTCTGTCAGGTCTGTGCGGGCCGTAAGAACTACATCCACTTCGAGATCAACGGTTCCAAGAAAACCCTCGATTGGAACGGGCAGGAGCCGAATACGATGTGGGTCGGACAGCGGGGAGAGCTGAACGGCGAGTTTATCAAGGATCCGGCGATGTTCCATCCCGATGCAGCCCGCTACGCCGGTGCCCCCTGCGGTCTGGGCGAGGGTTATCTGGACACCTTTAAGAATATCTTCTCGGATTTCTATTCCTGGATCCGGGAGGGCAAAGCCATGAACGAGGAGAAGGTTGCCTTTCCGACCTTTGTGACCGGGCTGCAGGAATTGCTGCTGGTGGACGCCATTTTGGAAAGCAACGCCAAGAAAGGGCAGTGGGTCGAGGTGAGCTATCGGGATGGAGCCGAAGCGGAGTACCGCTAGAGGCTCTGCGGTTTGTTCGGCTTTTGCTCGAGCTTTTGCTCAAACATACGCCTGACGGTTGAAATATCTGCATAGGAGGAACAGATGAAAGCAAAAGGATATTTTGGGAAAATTCTACGGGTCGATTTGTCGAGCGGAGAAATCCGAACCGACGAGCTGGATGAACAGGCGGCGGAGACCTTCATCGGCGGCAATGGTCTGGGCACGAAGATTCTTTTCGAAGAAACAGCGGCGGACACCGATCCCCTGGGGCCAGAGAATCCGCTGATCTTTGCAGTCGGACCGCTGACCGGCACCAAGCTGTTCAATTCCGATCGTTTTGACGTAGTAGCAAAATCTCCGCTGACCGGGATCTATGGGGAAGCGAGCGCCGGTGGCTACTGGGGTGCCAAGTTCAAACGCTGCGGCTTCGACGCCCTGGTTGTGAAAGGAAAAGCGGATAAGCCCGTATACCTGTATATAGAAAACGACAAGGCCGAGCTCCGGGACGCCGGGCATCTCTGGGGCAAAGAGACCTTTGAGACCATAGACAGACTTCAAGACGAACACGGAGAGACCGTGAAGGCCGTGATCATCGGTCCGGCCGGGGAAAATCAGGTGCGGGTGGCCAATATGATCACAGACGGATACCACGGGCGCGCGGTAGGCCGCTGCGGATTTGGGGCTGTCATGGGCTCGAAGAACCTGAAGGCCGTGGCCGTGAACGGCAGCAGGGAGGTCCCCGTCGCTGATCCTGAAAGCTTCAAGGCCCTGCAGAAGAGGCTGGGACCGATCATGCGGGAAGGTCCCCAGGCCCTGCGAGAAGGCGGAACCAGCGTCGGTACCGAGTTCTGCAATGAGATCGGCAACATGCCCGTAAAGAACTGGAAACAGGGATCCTTCGCCGAGGGGGCCAAGAAGCTCACCGGCATGACTCTGGTCGAAACCCTGTTGAAGGATCGCTATCACTGCGGCAGCTGCGTGATCAACTGCGGCCGGGTCGTGGAAGCGGCGGACGGGCCCTACAAGGGCAAGCTCACCGCCGGTACGGAATACGAGACCGTGGGCCTGATGGGTACGAACCTGTTGGTTGGGGACCTGCCCACCGTGCTCAAAGCCAATCAGCTCTGCAACCGCTACGGTTTGGACACCATTTCCACGGGAAGCGTGATTGGTTTCGCCATGGAAGCCTGGGAGCGGGGATTGATCGGTGCCAAGGACACAGGCGGTGTAGAGCTGACCTGGGGCAGCGGTCCGGCTTTGCTGAAAATGATCGAGCAGATCGCCTTCAAAAAGGATATCGGAGCCGTGTTAGAGGGAGGGGTTAAACGAGCCGCGGCCAAGATCGGCGGAGAGGCCAGGGACTTCGCCTTGGAAGTGAAGGGTCTGGAGCCGCCGGCCCACGATCCCCGGGCCAAGATGACCATAGCCGTGGGCTACGCCACCTCCAACCGGGGCGCCTGCCATTTGGCGGCCTTCACCCACGATTTCGAGGAAGGGGCCTCTATAGATGATCTGGGGCTGCCCGTGCTCAAAGATCGCTTCAATACCGAGGGCAAGGCGGAGAACGTCGTGGTAATGCAGCATCTGATGACCATGTTCGACAGCCTGGTCTGCTGCAAGTTCGGACTGTTCGGAGGGCTGACCGTGGATCCGTTGATCGAAGCGCTGAACGCCGTGACGGGCTGGAGCTTCGACAGGAAGCGTTTCTTCAAGACAGGAGAACGGATCTTCAACCTCAAGAGGCTGTACAACAACAGGTTGGGAATCGGAGCCAAAGACGACGTTCTGCCTAAGCGCATGCGTCACGAAATCAAGGGCGGAGGTACGGAGGATCATCTGCCGCCTCTGGAGGCGATGATGAAGGAGTACTACAAGCTGCGGAGCTGGAATCCGGCTACCGGAGTGCCGGAAAAGAGGAAGATCGAGGAGCTGGGACTGACCGCCTACGCCTGAAGCGTTTCCTCCTCTACAGCCGCAGAAAAAAGGTAGTCGATTTATGGCCAGAGTGTTCATTGCCGAGCCGTTTCGCCGCCTGGCCGGAGGGCGGGAATGGCAGGACGTCGCGGGCAGCACCCTCATGGAGGTCCTGACCCGATTGACGGTGGAGAATCCCGGCTTGAGGGACAAGTTGCTCCTGCCGGATGGCAATCCGAGGGCCCACTTTCTGATCTATCTGAATGACAGGGTAATCCGCAGAGAGAATTTGAAGGAGACCCCCGTCCAGGCGAATTCGGAGGTGAAGATATTCACGGTGCTGGCAGGTGGATAGAGACTCACAGTATAAGAAGGGATAACCTATGCCGAAGATGACCGGGGCACAGTACATCGCAGCGACGCTTGAAGCCTACGGTATAACCCACGTGTTCTACGTGGAAGCGATACTGCGCAGAACCCTCGTGGAAATGGAAAAGCTGGGCATCAAGAGGATCCTGGCCCACTCAGAGAAGGCCGCCGCCTACATGGCGGACGGATTCGCCAGAGCGGGACTGCGGCCTGCGGTGTGCATGGCCCAATCCGTGGGCGCGGCCAACCTGGCCGCCGGGCTCCAGGACGCCCGCCTGGGACATGCCCCGATCCTGGCCTTTACAGGACGCAAACCCCCGCTGTTCCAGTACCGCAATGCCTACCAGGAGATCCTGCACAACACCATGTTCGAAGCGGTAACCAAGTACAATGCGGAGGTCCACACCCTCGAGCAGGTTCCCCACCTGTTGGCCCAGGCCTTCCGAGAGGCCACGACCGGTACGCCGGCTCCGGTGCATCTGGATTTTCTCGGTTATGAGGGAAACTTCACGGATGAGGCGGAGGCGGAGCTCAACGTTCTCTGTGAGCCCGAGTACACCCGCATCCCGGCCAGGCGGCCGCACCCGGATCCCCGGGAGATCGAGACGGCCGCTCAAAGCCTGCGCAAAGCGGAGCGTCCGGTTCTGGTGGTGGGCCGGGGCGCGGTGGTCTCCGCAGCCGGAGCGGAGGTTCGCAAGCTCGCTGAAACCTTGAGCATTCCCGTGGCCTTCTCCATGGACGGGAAGGGCCTGATTCCCGACGATCATCCGCTTTCGGTAGGAGCCGTAGGAACCTACTGCCGTCCCTGCGCCAACAGGACCGTGGCTGAAGCGGATCTGGTGTTCTTCATAGGCTGTGGCACAGGGGATCAGGTCACCAAGAACTGGACCTTACCCGCGGCAGGAACAGCGGTGATTCAGCTGGACATCAATGCGGCGGAGATCGGACGCAACTATCCGGGGACGATCGGGATTCTCGGGGACGCCCGGATCGCCTTGGAACAGCTCAATCAGGCGATCTCCGCCAGGGTGAACAAGGAATCCTGGAGCCGTACGGTGCAGGGTTACGTAAGGGAATACCTCGAAAAGATCGAATCCCTCTGCGGCTCCGCCGCCTCCCCCATACGGACCGAGTGTCTGTGCCGGCGGATCAGCGAAGCCCTGCCCGACAATGCCGTGGTGGTAGCCGACACCGGCTACTCCGCCATCTGGGCCGGGACCCTGATCGACATCACTAAATCGGAGCAGAAATACCTAAGAGCCTCCGGCTCCCTCGGGTGGGCCTTTCCCGCCGCCTTGGGCGCCAAGTGCGCGCTGCCTGAGCAGCCGGTGATCTGCTTCTCTGGTGACGGGGCTTTCTGGTATCACCTCTGCGAGCTGGAAACCGCGGTACGGCGAAACATCCCCACGGTCACGATCATCAACAACAACAGCGTGCTTGGTCAGAGCCAGCTGGGTATCCGCCGGGCTTATCGTGATGATGAAGGGCGGGAACAGGAGCAGTACCGCTTCCAGGATACCGACTTTGCCAGGCTGGCCGAGGATCTCGGCGCCTTGGGAATCCGGGTGGAAAAGGCCGAAGAGATCGCACCGGCTGTCCGTCGGGCCATAGAGGAGAACCGGCCAGCGGTGGTGGACGTGGCTACAGAAGCGGAATGCCACCCGCTGTTGACCTGGTAACGTCGAGGAGCACAGGGCGATGGACTATAAGAAGATATTCGATTTGACGGGAAGAGCGGCAGTCGTGACCGGGGCGAGCAGCGGCATCGGCAGGGCGATCGCCCTGGGCCTGGCCGCTCACGGCGCGGACGTTCTGGTGGCCGGACGGAATCCGCAGCGTACCGCGGAAACCGCCGAACAGGTGGCGGCTTTGGGCAGGAGGTCTATCGCCTTCGAGCTCGAGGTATCCAGCAGGGACAGTGCCCAGGCCATGGCGGTTCGGGCAATATCAGAGTTCGGGCATATCGATATCCTGGTCAACAGCGCAGGCATGAACATCCGCAAGCTTATTCTTGAGATCCATGACGAGGACTGGGATCCCGTGCTCACGGTAAACCTGAAGGGGACCCTATACTGCTGTCAGGCAGTGGGGCGCTACATGGTCGAGCAGAAACACGGCAAGATACTGAACGTGGCCTCGATCTCCTCGAAGCTGGGGCACCCCGCCCGGGGAGCCTACGCTTCCAGCAAGGGTGGATTGATACAGCTGACCAAGGTAATGGCTACCGAATGGGCTCCCTATAACGTCTGCGTCAACGCCATTTCTCCGGCCGCTGTAGATACCCCGTTCATCAGCGGCTTGAAGAAGGATCGCCAGCGGTTGGACAGGGAACTGGAGCGCATTCCCCTGGGCAGAATTGCCACGCCGGATGATGTGGTCGGAGCGGCTGTATTTCTTGTTTCTGCGGCCTCGGACTTCATTACCGGGCACAACCTGATCATCGACGGCGGGCGCACCGTAGACTGAGGGAGGGAAGGTCTCATGAACGAGTTTCAGTGCCGGGTGCCCAAAGTGCTGTTTGGAAGCGGGCGCATAGAGTCTCTCGGTGTGCTGGCTTCCGAATTGGGCCATAAGGCCTTTCTGGCCGTGGACCCGTATATCGACAGCTCGGATCTGGCGGATCGTCTGGTCCGGGGTCTGGACCGCGCCTCTGTTAC
The DNA here is from genome assembly GCA_020353535.1 of Spirochaetaceae bacterium. GTDB lineage: Bacteria > Spirochaetota > Spirochaetia > SZUA-6 > DRHE01 > JAFGQJ01. The sequence goes on from CP070696.1 coordinate 4,683,202, forward strand.
GACGACCCGCTACTCGAAGATCGAACCGGACCCGGACTGCTTTGCCGTTGACGAGGCGGCGGAAATCACCCGTAAAAACGCCTGCACCTCCGTGATCGCCGTCGGCGGGGGAAGCGCCATCGACTTCGGCAAGGGAGTAGCCGTGGTTGCCGCGAACCCTGGAACCTGTTGGCAGTACACCCGCCGTACGGACCATACGCCGAAGATCCCCGGCCCCGACACGCTGCCCGTGATCGCCGTTCCGACCACGGCCGGAACCGGCTCGGAGGCGACCCACTTCGCGGTCTTTACGAATCCAAAAATCAGGGAGAAAAGCACGATCGTGAGCGATCGCATCATGCCCAGAATCGCGTTGGTGGATCCGGAGCTCACCTTTTCCTGTCCCCGCCAGCTCACCGCTCTCACGGGAGTCGATGTATTAGCCCATTCGTTGGAGGCTTTCATCAACATCAAGGCCTCTCCGTTCGCCAAGATGGTCGCGATCGAGGCGATCCATCTGGTGGGCAGGTACCTTGTTCGGACCGTGAAAGATGGAGAGGACCGGGAGGCCCGGGAAAACATGGCCTGGGCCAGTACGCTGGCTGGGATCGCCATTGCCCATTCCAATCCCACCCTGCCCCATGCGCTGGGGCAGGCTGCAGGTGGATTTATCCATGTCCCCCACGGTGCCAGCGTGGCCGCCTGCCTGCCCCACATCGTCCGCTTGAGTTACGATGCGGATCCGGCTTCCTTTGCCGAGCTGGCGGCGGCACTGGATCCTGCAGCACGGGATCTGCCGCTGAATCAGAGGGCCGAACGCTCGGCGGACCTGCTCGAGCAGCTGTTCAGAGATATCGATTTGAAGGTGCGCTTCTCCGACTTCGGGCTCAAGGAGGAGCATATCCCCCGGATCACTCAGATTGCGCTGACCGGATACTCCACCGGCATCAGCTTACATCCCAAGCAGTTGGACGGCGCCGGGATCGAAGAGATATACAGAGCTTGTCTGTAACGGAGCAGCCATGATCCCCAAACTGATCGAAATCGACGCAACCACAGGAACAATCACGAGTGCTGAGGTACCGAGGGAACTGCGACTTGTCGGCGGCCGGGCCTTGAGCTCCGCCGTAGTCTGTGCCGAGGTGCCGCCCACCTGCCATCCGCTATCGGCGGAAAATGTGCTGGTGATTGCTCCCGGGCTGCTGGCGGGAACGGCGCTTTCCAGCGCCAACCGGCTGTCCGCCGGTGCCAAGAGCCCCCTGACGGGGGGGATAAAGGAGAGCAACAGCGGGGGTGTGGTAGCATATAAACTGGCCAGGCTCGGCGTGAAGGCGCTCAAGATCAAGGGCAAGCGGAACGTGGATGAGCCCCTGCTCGGTATCCATATTACCCGCCAGGGCACCTCCATCCTGGAGCTGGACCATTTGCGTAGCAAGGGAACCTACGAATCAGCCCGGTTGCTGCAGGAGCAGTTCGGCAGCAAGGCGGGGCTGATGCTCATCGGCCCGGCCGGAGAGCTGCGCCTGGCCACCGCCTGCATAAACATCACCGATCCCGAAGGAGAGCCCTGCCGCAACCTCGGCCGGGGTGGACTGGGGGCGGTGATGGGTAGCAAGGGGATCAAGGCGATCATCGTGGATGACCGGGGTGTGACCGTTTCTCCGACCCCTGAGGCTAGAGGGGTGATCAGGAAGTTTTCAACCGCCTTGAAGGAGCATCCGGTAACCGGAGAGAAGTTCGCCAAGTACGGCACCGTTATGACCCTCCTCAACGTCAACGGACTTGGCGGTCTGCCCACGCGCAACTTCAGCCGGGGAAGCTTCGAGAAGGCCGAGGCTATCGGTGCGGACACCCTGCACGACACGCTGGAGAGCCGAGGCGGTATGGTTTCCCACGGCTGCATGCCCGGGTGCGTGATCCGCTGCTCCAACAAGTATGTGGACCAGCAAGGTGAGCCGATCGTCGGATCCCTGGACTATGAAACGGTTTGCCTGTTGGGCTCCAACATCGGGATCGACAACCTGGACGCGGTCGCAGCTCTCAACCGGTTGTGCAATGACATCGGCATCGACACGATGGAGACCGGAGCCGCCCTGGGTGTATTGGCCGAGGCGGGGGTGTGGGACTTCGGAGACGCTGACCGTGCCCGGTCCTTGATCGATGAGATAGGGGCGGGTGCGCCGTTGGGCCGCCTGATCGCTTCCGGATGCGTGGCCTGCGGCCGCGCCTACGGGGTCGAGAGGATCCCGGCGGTCAAGGATCAGGGAATGGCCGCCTACGATCCTCGGGCCATCAAAGGAATGGGACTCACCTACGCGCTGTCTCCCATGGGAGCGGATCACACAGCGGGGAATGCGATAGTCCTCTCCGTGGATCACCTGGACCCCAACGCCCAACTCGGGCCGGTCCGGGATCTGCACTTGAAAACCGCGGTTTTGGATTCGTTGGGCCTTTGCCTGTTCACCGGCAGGGTCTCCCTGGATCAGACCGAACTGGTCGAGGAGATCTGCTCTGCGTTGCTCGGATGGAAGGTGGGCTTTGCCGACCTGCTGAAGCTCGCTCAAGGCTGGCTGCTCCAGGAGCGGGAGTTCAACAGGCAAGCCGGTTTCACAGCGGCTCAGGATCGGCTTCCCCCATTCATGTATGCGGAGAAGCTTGCACCCAACGACTCGGTATTCGACGTGCCCGAGGGGCATTTGGGGGAATTCTATAGCTTCTAGTTCTTGTGAGGGTATATTAGGTCCGGCAGCATAGACCGCTATTCGATTATTTCTATGCTTTTTTCAAGCTCCGTACCCTCGAGAGTTCTTGCCAGAGAACCGTCGAAGGTTGCCAGTGTGCCTCCATGGTGATGCGCCAAGGTAGCAAGATAGAAATCTGTGATCTGCCCGTGTCCCATCAGTCTCTTCTTGGCTGGATCACCGAGAGCAACGAGCAGCGAGATCGCATCCGTCCAGAATACATGGCCACTGCTGGTGCAGAATCTTTCGAGGTGGTCCATTGCCTCCGTCGGTGTAGCCATTACGGTAAGGTAGGCGGGATTCGAGATCACCCGCAGGAAACCGTTTTCGGTAACGGGGCAGGTAGCCCACGACACTATACCGCTGCGGGCAAACCAATCGTGACTCGCCTCGTGGTTGACATGCTGTCGATCAAACAGGGCGACCAGAAGGTTGACATCAAGCAGATAGGTCATGGCTTTAATCTCGCAGCCGGTTGACCAGTTCCAGATCGGGCGGAGGACCTTCTCTTGAGGGAAAAATAGGAACACCGTTTCTCACTGAGGGAGTTTTTTGCGGGCTCAGGGCTTTGCGAATCAGCTCAGAGACCACCGTGCCGAGAGACACGCCCCTCTGTTTGGCGAGGATACGAACCTTGGTCAGCACCTCGGGATCGAGGTTCAATGTAGTTCTCATAGGTAGAGAATAATCGCATCACGCATCAGGTGTCAAGCATCAATTGGTGTGTTCTCGGTGTCTACACCTCCGCCATCGCTTCGGCCTGCTCCACGAATCCCTCGATCATGCTCAAGCCCTTGTCCCAGAACTTCGGGTCCTTCAGGTCCACACCGAGGGGCCGTACCAGCTCCTCCGGCCAGTTGGAGCCCCCTGCGGCCAGAAGATCCCGGTAGGCAGCGGGGAAGCCCTCCGGGCTGTCCTGATAGCGGGAGTAGAGGGCCAGAACGAGCAGCTCGCCGAAGGCGTAGGCATAGACGTAGCCCGGTGAGTGGATGAAGTGGGGGATGTAACTCCACCAGATGCCGTAGTTGTCCGTCAGGGTTACGCTTTCCTCGAACATCTTGTTTTGGGTCTTCATCCACAGCTCGCTGAAGCGCTCCGCGGTCAGCTCGCCGTCGCTGCGCCGTGCGGTGTGGATGGCTTCCTCAAAGCGGTTCATAGCGGTCTGACGAAACACCGTGGCAAAAGTATCTTCGATCTTCTGCACCAGCATGGACAGGCGGATCCGGGGATCTTTCTCCTCAGCGATCAGCTTCTGGAATACGAGCATCTCTCCGAACACCGACGCCGTCTCGGCTGTAGTCAGAGGCGTATCGGAAAGCAGGATCCCCTGATCCCGGGAGAGGTACTGATGCACTCCGTGACCCATCTCGTGGGCCAGGGTCATCACGTCGCGGGGAGTTCCCTCGAAGTTCATGAAAATGTAGGGGTGAACCGAGGGGACAGCCCCGTGGCTATAGGCTCCCCCCCGCTTGCCGGGCTGAACCGCGGCGTCAATCCAGTTGTTGGAGAAGAAGGACTCGGCGATCCTGCCCATCTCCTGGTGAAAGCCGGCGTAAGAGTCCAGGACTGTCTGCATGGCCTCCTGCCACGGGTAGCGGCGGTTGGCGCTCGGCAGGGGCGCGTAGCGGTCGTAGTCGAGCAGCTCATCCAGACCGAGCAGCTTCTTTTTCAGCGTGTAGTAACGGGCAACGATACCGTAGCGGTCCGTCACGGCCTTCACCAAAGCCTCCACCGTGGCGTCATCGATCTGGTTGGCCAGGTTGCGGGAGCTGATCCAGCTCGGGTAACTTCGCAGCCTGTCGTCGGAAGCCTTATCGGCGAGCAGGTTGTTGAACACGTAGGTGTTGACCCGCCTCATATTCTGCAGCCCCGTCGTAAACGCCTCTGCCGCCCGCTTTCGCTGAACACGGTCCGGATCGTAGAGTTTTGTCAAAACCGACTGCTGGGGAAGCTGCTGGTTATCCAGGGTGTAGCGGGCGCCGCCGTGAACCTCGTCGAAGAAGCGGATCCAGGCGCTGCGGCCGGTAACCGATTTCTCCGCCAGGATCTTCTCCTCCGCCTCGCTGCGGAGGTGCGGGCGGTAGCGCCGGGCCAGGGTAAGCCAGAAGCTGTAGTGGGCCAGCGCTTCATCGGCCATCAGCTCCTGGGCACGCTTGTCCTCAACGTGGGCCCATTCGAGCTCGAAAAACAGGAGTTGCTGCTGAAGCTGGGAGGAATGCTCCTGAAGGCGCTGCAGCAGCGCTCCCCGGGCCGGGTCTTCCGTGTTGGTGGACCAGTTGAGGTAGGTGAAGGTTCCGGCCTTCCCCGACAGTTCGAGGATCTCCTCGTATTCCCCCAGCAGCCGGGCCAGCGCCGCAGCATCCATCTCTCCGATCCGGCCTCGATAGCTGGAAGCGAAGCTCTGGGCCCGTTGTTGGGATTCGGACAGGTCCTTTTCAATCTGGGGATCGTCACCCCCGCTGTACAGATCACTGAGGTCCCAGAGAACCTCTTCGGCGCCGGATACACCATTCATAACATCGTCTCCTCGCTTAAGGTATGCGATATCAATATAATGAAGCCCGCTGATCTTATCAAACAGCTCCCAATCGGACCATAATGGTGCAGGTAGCCAGAGGGATGCGAGCAAGCTACGAATGCGGATAGGGCGGATCAGCCGGATGTTCAGTAAAGATTTGCCCTGAGAGTTTTTTCCTGTAGAAGTCGGGCGAGAACCTCTGGCGGTCTCTCGACCTTGCTCAAGAGCATCATGGCGGCGATGATGTAGGGCTTGTAGCCCGCCTGGCGATAGGTGGCCAGACGGAAGCGCTCGAACACCGAAGCGGCCACCTCACCCCGTTCGCAGCTCACAGCGGAGATGTCCGCCGGCAGGCAGTGCAGGTATAGAGCCTCGTTTGTGCGATCCATCAGCTCCTCGCTGCACTCCCAATCGATATATTGCCTGTTGATCTTCAGGCACTCTGCCTCCAGCTCATCAAGTCCACGGGAATCACCGGCTTTTAATAAAGCGGTGCGGCGCTGCATCACCTCGTACGGCGCCCAGCTCTTGGGATAGACGACATCCGCACCGCTGAAGGCTTCAACCATGGAGTGGAACCTGTGAAAGCTTCCACCGGCGGCGCGGCTGTTGTTTTCGGCTGTCTCTTCAATCTCCGGAATCAGGGAATAGCCCTCGGGGTAAGCCAGGTTCACCTTCATGCCGAAGCGGCTCATCAGGGCGATCACTCCCTGAGGAACGGAGAGGGGTTTGCCGTAGGAGGGCGAGTAGGCCCAGGTCATGGCGATCGTTTTGTCTCTCAGGGCTTCGAGGCTCCCGAAGTGATGGATCAGATGCAGGATATCCGAGAGCGACTGGGTGGGGTGGTCCCGGTCACACTGCAGGTTGACCAGCGTGGGGATCTGGGGCAGCACCCCCTCCCGGTGTCCCTCCCGTACCGCTTCGGAAACCTCCGTCATGTAGGTGTGACCGTAGCCCAGGAACATGTCGTCCCGAATGCCGATGACCTCGGTGAGGAAGGAGATCATGTTGGCGGTTTCCCGGACCGTCTCCCCATGGGCGATCTGGGTCTTGGTTTCATCCAGGTCCTGAGCGGCCAACCCCAGCAGGTTGGCTGCGCTCATGAAGCTGAAGCGCGTGCGGGTCGACTTATCCCGGAAGATGGCCACAGCCAGACCGGAATCGAAGATGCGGGGAGCGATGTTTTCCTTCCGCATCATTTTCAGGATCTCAGCCACAATGAGCACAGCCCGAAGCTCATCCTCGGTCTTGTCCCAGGTCAGCAGGAAGTCGTCTTGATACATTTTTCCGGTCTTCAGGGAGGAGAGGGTTTCTATTTTCGTGTGGATCTCTCTGTGTTTCATGGCCTCATTATACGGTGGGGAACCCTCTCGATCCAAGTCTCAGTCGCTTAGAGCTTCGCCAATGCCTCTTCCAGCGACCGGCCCGACAGCACGCGGATCATCTCCATCAACTATGAGATCAGCGAGGAGGATCTGCAACAGGACAACCTGATGATTTCCTTCGGCTTCATCTAGAAGGCGGACGCCGGTATTTCCTCGATGCTGGACTGCCGCTTTTCCCGCAGCTCCTTCGATCCGGACTGGGGCAAGGATTTCTGGACATCCCAAGGATTAAAGAACGACGATTTTCAGGGAAACCTGATCTTCAACGAGTTCGATTTTCACTACCGCGTGTACATCTTGGGCAGCTGCCGGCCGGATCACAAGTAGGAGGGTGGGCGTTCACTTTGATTAGACTCCCGTGTTGAATAGACTCTCGAGTGCACCGGCAAAATGAGGGTCTTACTAGTAAGCTAGCAGCACGTTAAGTTTCCTTTTGTGTTTGTACTCTTCATCGATGATGGCCTGGAGATCCTGAAGAACTCCGGCATCGGAACTCTGCGCCTTTATCCTCTCATAGAGGTCGATTGTTTTCTGTTCCAGGCGTACACCAAGCTGGAGGGCCTGCTTGTTCTTGCCGAGTTCTCTTGAGCTCAAGACTTTTTCCATGGGTTTCACGAACTCCTGATCCAACCAGCTTCTCAGCTTTCCGCTCAACTCAGCCAAAGCCTCAATCCCCCGCAACTTCAGCCGCTCTTGAAAAAAGGCTTTGTGCTTCGCCTCGTCGTCCCTTAAAGAGATCACCTCATTCTTGACTTGAGGATTCTCACTCCGCTCGATGATCTGTGAGTAGAAATCGTATCCTCCCTGCTCGATATGCACGGCGATCTGATACATATCCACATCACTGTGGTCACCGAGTCCCAAATCGGAAACCGTATTTGCCATCTTGGCCTCCTCCCTAATAGTTTCATGATATTGCGGGTCTCCCCCGCATGGCTTCCCAGGCCCGGTCAAGGCTCCTGCAGTATTCGCTGTAAACGGATTCGCATTCTAAGTCAGAAATAGTCATTTGTCAAGTAGAATTACATTTCAAATATCAAAATTATTGAATCCCTAGATTCAAGGGACATGGTGAACAGGCCTGCCGGAGCAGGTTTCATGCCCATGCCTCGGCCAGGGCTCGCAGGTATTTCTGATATCTGACGTATTTGTCGGCATACAACTTGGTGTAGTCCGACCGCGGCTCAACGGTCTGGGACACGCACACCATTCGGTCCACCGCTTCCTCGAAGGAGGCAAACACTCCGACCCCCACACCGGCGCAGATAGCCGCCCCCATCGCGCCCAGCTCTTCGTTGGAGGTAAGCTCTATGGGGATTCCAAGCACATCGGCGAACATCTGTACCCATATCGGTGATTTGGCTGCGCCTCCGGCCATCCGTGCAACCTTGGGAGTATCCCGGTAGGTCAGGAGGCGGTCGACATGGGTTTTGTGCGAGAAGACCACTCCTTCGAACACCGCGCGCAGCAGATGTTCCTTGCGATGCCAGCCGTGCAAGCCCAGAAAGCAGGAAGCGGCATTGGGCCCCACATTGCTGCCATAGAGAAAAGGCAGGAATACGATGTCGGAGTCCGCAGGGTGCACCGATGCCGCCAGCTCGCCGCAGGTGTTGTAGATGCTCTGGCCACCCGCCCCGAGCGATTCCCCGCCCATCAACTCCGATACCACCCATTCCAGGTTGCTCGCGGAGGTGGCGCTGCCCTCCATGGTCAGCCAATGGCCGGGCAGGCAGTACGCGGAGGTCATGAACAGGTCTTTCGCCTCCACCGGGGATGTGCTGATGTACTCGTTGATGCTCCAGGAGCCGGCGATCAGGCACAGCTGAGCCGGATCGATGATGCCGGAGGCGATGGCGCAGGCACTGATATCGAACAGCCCTCCGGCAACAGGTGTCCCTTCCAATAGGCCGGTCTCCTCCGCTGCCTTCCGGGAGATGCGGCCGCAGATCTCCGCCGAGCGACGGAGGGATGGGAGCTTTTCCCGACAGAAGCCGATGCCGAAACTTTCCAGCAATTCGAGATCGTAGTCCAGGGTGCGGACGTTCAGCAGACTGGTGCCAGAGTAGTCTGTGAGCTCGGCCAAGGCCTCACCGGTGAGCCGGTAGCGGATGAAGTCCTTGCACATGAACACCCACCGGGTTCGTTCCAACACCTCCGGCTCTCGATCCTGAAACCAGGCCAGCAAGGCAACCGGCTGACCCGGCCAGATGGACTGACAGGTGCGGGTCAGCAGGCGATCGTGGGTTCCGTCGGCGTACCACTTCTGCACGTAATCGCTCGCGCGGGTGTCTGCGGAGTTGATGCCGTTGTAAACCGACCGGCCCTTTCCGTCGACTAGGTACATGCCGTTGCCGTGGCCGGTTACCGCGATTCCCGCGACCTGAGCAGCGCCGATCCCGGCTTTCTCCAAGACCTCCCGGATAACGTGCACGTTGGCCGCCCAAAGAGCCTCCGTGTCTTTTTCCGCATGCCCCGGCCGGGGAAACACGATCGCGCTCTTAATCCCCGCCACTGCCTTCTCGTTGCCGGATGTATCGTAAACCGCAGCCTTGGTTACGGTGCCGCCATTGTCGATTCCCAGCAGGTAGTCGGCCGGCATCATGAGGAGACCAACAGATGGGTAAGATTCGGCACAGAATAGTTTCCACTCGCATCGATTTGGCTCACTGGCTTCTCCTCTTGTGGTCGATTGTCACCTGGATCATACCGCACCCGCCCCGTAGAGGCCAGTCCAGGGAGGAAAGCGGACGCGTTGACAGCAAATTGGAAAGCCAGTATCGTGGGCGGGGTCGATGTTCCAGCGATCATGCAGCCGAGACGCACTCTGCTGCAGGAGGTATCCAATGGTTTCCAAAGAGCTCCTCATGACGATGTACAGGCAGATCTTTCTGATTCGCACTTTTGAGACGCGCTGTATAAAACTTTACAGGAGCGGTGCAATTAAGGGGTACTTCCATCCCTACCTTGGTGAGGAAGCAATCGCGGTGGGGGTGTGTGCCACCCTGCGCAAAGAGGACTATATCGTCAGCACCCACCGCGGGCACGGGCACTGTATCGCCAAGGGCGCTGCGGTGGATTGCATGGTAGCCGAATTGTTGGGCAAAGAGACCGGCTACTGCCGGGGAAGGGGCGGATCGATGCACATTGCTGATGTGGCCACAGGCAATCTGGGCGCCAACGGCATCGTAGGCGGAGGTATCGCCATGGGCGTGGGAGCGGCACTCGGGGCCGACATCCGAGGAGAGAACAGGGTTACCGCGGTTTTTTTCTCCGACGGCGCGACCGCTAACGGCGTTTTCTGCGAAAGTCTCAACCTGGCTGCAATCTGGAATCTGCCTGTTATCTTCGTAATCGAAAACAATGAGTATGCGGCCTCCACCCCCCTTGAGCTATCGACCCGGGACTGCGACCTGTACAAACGTGCGGCCGCCTACTGCGTGACCGCTACCCAGATCGACGGCAACGATGTGCTGGTCGTTTACGAGGAAGCGAGAAAAGCGGTCAAGCAATGCCGGAGCGGAAAAGGTCCGGTTGTCATTGAGTGCAAAACCTACCGTCACCAGGGGCATCATGTAAACGATCCCGGTGCCTACATGCCAGCCGAAAAGCTGGAGTACTTCAAGAACCAGCACGATCCGGTGGACATCGCTCGAAGGTACCTTCTGGAAAAGACTGACGAAGCGACGGTCAAGGCGGTCGAGGAAGCGGTGCAAAAGGAAATGGAGGAAGCGGTTGCTTTTGCGGAGGCCAGCCCGGAACCCAATGCGCAGGATTTTTTGGAAGAGGTCGTTTGCAAATACGGTTAGAGAACAGTCGGCTGGAGAACGGTCGAACTCGAGGAGAAGCGGATGAGCACAACCACAGTCGCCAAGGCGCGAACCATCATGTACCGGGAGGCGTTGAACGAAGCGCTCAAAGAGGAGATGCGCCGCGACGCGACCGTTATTGCCTTTGGCTTGCAGGTGGCGGCACGGGGCGGTTCGCACAAGGTAACCAAGGATATCCTGGAGGAGTTCGGGCCCAAGCGGATTTTCGATACCCCGATCGCCGAGGCCAGCTTCACCGGCATGGGCGTGGGCGCCGCCATCACCGGTATGCGTCCTGTAGTGGAAATCATGTTTCTGGATTTCAGCATGCTCATTCTCGACCAGATCATCAACCAGGCGGCCAAGTACGAGTTCATGACCGGCGGGCATGGCAAGGTGCCCATGGTACTGCGCTCCCCAGGTGGATTGGGCAATGGACTGGCCGCACAGCATTCCCAGAGCCTGGAAGCCCTGTTCTACCATATTCCCGGTCTTAAGCTGGTCATGCCTTCGACTCCCTATGATGCCAAAGGACTGCTCAAGAGCGCCATTCGGGATAACGATCCTGTGATCTTCCTGGAGCACAAGCAGCTGTACATGACCAAGGGAGAAGTACCTCAAGGGGAATACCTCGTACCGCTGGGCAAAGCCGACATCAAACGTTCCGGGCGCCACGCCACGGTGATCGCCTGGTCGAACATGGTCCCACGCGCTCTGGCGGCGGCCGACAGGTTGGCGCAGGAGGGGATCGACGTTGAGGTCCTGGATCCACGTTCTCTGGTGCCCCTTGACAAGGAGTTGATCCTGGAGTCGGTGTGCAAAACCGAGCATGTGCTCATCGTGCAGGAGGCGGTTCGACGCGGCGGAGTGGCCTCCGACATCTGCTCGCTGATCATGGAGGAAGCCTTCGACTACCTGGACGCCCCGGTGCGCATAATCGCCGGTGTCAATACTCCCATCCCTTTCAATCTCAATTTGGAACGACACTGCGTACCCCAGGAGCAAGACATCGTCGGCGCTGTAAAACAGCTGCTGAAAGGGTTCCAAGCATGACACCTGTAATCATGCCCCAGATCGGGCAGGACGTGGTAACCGGGATCATCACCAGCTGGTACAAAAAGGTTGGAGATACGGTGCAGAGCGGAGAGGTGATCGCCACAGTGGAAGGCGAAAAAGCATCGTTCGACATCGAGGCCGATGACTCCGGTGTGCTGTTGCAGATTGTCGTGGAGCAAGGGGAGGAGGGAACCGTGCTGGAGCCGATAGGCTATATCGGCGAACCGGGTGAAATACCGGTTGAGTATTCCTCCCCTGTGGTGCAGCCGGCTGGCGCTCCGACATCCAAAGTTCCGGCACGGCCAGCGGAGCCGATGCGCCGGGACAAGGTGTTTGTCTCGCCCTCCGCACGGAGGATGGCGCAGATCCTGGGGGTGGATCTGAACGGACTGAAGGGCAGCGGCCCGGGAGGCCGAATCATAAAGAATGACGTACTGGCTGTGGCCAAAATGCAGGAAGCCCCCGTCACCTCGGAGATCGTGTCAGCCGCCACAGCCGTGACAAGGGCTCCAGCACCCCCTTCTAAACGCATTACCTCGGATACGGTTATCCCCTTCTCCCGGATGCGTCAGACCATCGCCGAGCGTCTCACGTTGAGCAGTACTACGATCCCTCACTTCTACCTCTTCCAGGACATCGACATGGAGAATCCGCTACGGTGGCGGGAGCATTACAACCGGGTGAACGCCGTTCATATCACAGTCACCTCCATGGTCGTGCTGGCCACGGCGCTGACCCTGCGGGAGTTCCCCGGCCTGAACGCCCACGTGGAAAAAGGCAGATTGGTGCTCAAGGCGAGGATCAACATCGGTGTGGCCACCGCCACCGACGAAGGACTGCTGGTGCCGGTGATTCCAGATGCGGATGGCAAAGACGAAAAAACGCTCTCACTGGAGATCAAGGCCAGGACAACGGCAGCCCGGCAGGGGCGGCTGGATGCCGGCCTGCGGAGTAGCTTCACGGTAACCTCGCTGGGCATGTACGGTATCCAGAGCTTCCTGCCCATCATCAATCCTCCCGAAGCGGCCATTCTGGGAGTGGGCGTGGCAGAGCCCCGACCGGTGGCGGTGAACGGACTGCTCGGCGTGCGCCGGGTTATGACCGTGGTGCTGGCCAGCGACCATAGAGCTGTCGACGGTGCCGAAGCAGCCCGTTTCCTGCAGAGCCTGAAAGACATCTTCGCGACTCGCTTCCCGCTCTTGCCGACGACCTGAAGCCGGTCGTAGCTGTTCCATATCAAGAATCCCGCCGTCCCTGCGAAGTACAAGTATTCGTCCAACCGGTGTAGAATTTCAGCAAATTCTATTCTAAATGGAAAATTTCATTTGACAAGTAGAATTTGATATGTCATAATACCATTTCATGTGTAGATAAAGGGATCACAACTTAATTATACGGAGGTTTTATCATGAAAGAGATTACCGTCAAAAAGCTCAGTACTGAGAGTTTCGCCAAGTACGGAACCTACGCGAACATGATCAATCCGGTCGCGCCGAAGATCGGGGCGGAGCCCATAGAGTTTTACCGGGACATGGTACAGTCCCAGCTGGGCATGTCTTCGGTGGTTTCCTTCGGAGTCTGCCGGGTGGTCAAGAGACCGTTCGTGATGGATGTATCGGAGTACCACGACAGTTGCTGCGAGGTGGTTATGCCGCTGGATGGGGATATAGTCATGCACGTGGCGCCTGCCGTTCCGGAAAAGGAGTTTCCCTTCGAGCAGGCGGAAGTGTTTCTGGTGCCTAAGGGGACCCTGTGCTGCCTGCGGCCGGGTGTTTGGCATCACGGCCCGTACGCTATCCGGGCTGAGGTCGTAAACTGCCTGATTGCCCTGCCGGAGCGAACGTATGTGAATGACTGTAAGTTCTATTCCTTTCCACCGGACAGACACATGAAGATAGTGGGTGAAGGTGTAAATTAATAAAAAAATGCAATTTTTTTTGTAAAATAAACAGGTTTTTTCCATGCAATTTGATAGCAATTACTTTATATATAATAAATTAAAATATTTGTTATTTAAAATTAAATTCTGCTTGACAAATGAAGCATTATGGGCTAAAATCCCATACTTAGTAGCATGAAATCGCAGGCAGGAAAAGGACAACAGAGGGGCATTCGGATAATTATCCTGTCGGGACGTAATTGAGAGAAGGAGGTGATCAGGGAAAGAAGAGTTGAAAACAGGATCGGGCAACGAATAATAAAAAAGTCAGTGGAGAGTTCGCAAAAACAAATCTGTATCGAGGAGGAGAAGAGAAAATGAAAAGACTGGTTTTGTTGATCGTGGTGGTGGCGCTGATCGCCCCGCTGGCCTTCGCCGGAGCCACCAAAGAGAAGCCGATGAAGATCGCCTTCTTTGTTTCGGACCTGGGCAACGTCTTCCACCAGGCGCAGTTTACCGAGGCGAAAAAGTACGCCATGGAGAAGTACGGCGCCGAAGTGTTCGCCTTTGACGGCAAATCGGACTCGGCTGTCATGACCCAGAACATCGACCAGGTCGTGGCTCAGGGCATGGATGCCGCCACCCTGCACATCTGGGACCAGGAGGCGGGAAGACCGGGTGTGCTCGCGGCTTTAGACAAGGACATCATCATGACCGCCTTCTTCAGCCCGTGTCTCGGCCCCGGCTTCGACACCGGCATCCCGACCGCCCGCAGCGATGAGGCGGGGGTGTCCTTCGCCATGGGCGCGGAGATGGCCAAGCAGTGGAAGGCCGCCCATCCGGACAAACCGATCGTGATGGTCCAAGTCGGCTGGCCGAACCACACCGAGGTGAAGTCCGGACGTACCGATCCCTTCGTCAAGGGGGTTCTGTCCGTGGATCCTAAGGCAACCGACCTCGGCTGCTTGTCTGGCGAAAAAGGACCTGATGCGGCCAAGCAGATCATCCTGGACCTGGTCACCCAGCGTCCCGATGTCAACCTGATCTACTCAGAGGCCTCCAACCTGACAGTTGGCACCATGGCCGCCTTGACGCAGGCCGGTAGAGGAAAGATGGACAACGGCAAGCCCCTGACCGAGATCGTCTGCAGCGTGGACTTCGACGAGGTGGAGTTGAAGGGCGTGTACGATCCCAACAGCTCGCTGAAGCTGTCCATGGGTCTGCCGCCCAAGGAGACCGCCCGCGGCCGCATCGACCTGATCATGGACATAAAGAGCGGTAAGGTTGCCAAGACCTCGCCGAAATCCCAGGAGTTCTTCTACAAGGCGTACAACATCTCCTACTGGACCATGAGCCGCGGCGACGCTGTGGCCTGGCTGAACGATCAGTTCGGTACCGATCTGAAATGATCGGTTGAGTCGGAGTGTAGGAAACCAGACAACGGGAGGAAGGCCCGATGCCATCCTCCCGTTTTCAGATCGTTGGAAGGGGAGCTGAGGCATGAAACCTTCGGAAAATGTATTGGAAATCCGGAACCTGGTAAAAGATTTTTCCAGCGTGCGCGCGGTTAATGATGTCAGTTTCGATATCAAGCGCAATACCGTCCACTGCCTTGTCGGAGAAAACGGGGCGGGCAAGTCTACGTTGATCAAGATCCTCACCGGCGCGTATGCAAGGACAAGCGGCACGATCCTGCTGAACGGGGAAGAGTACAACCCCCATAACCCGCGGGATGCAAAGCAGAAGGGTATCAGCACTTTGTTCCAGGAGCTCAATGTGGTCGATCAACTGACCGTCGAGGAGAATCTTACGCTGGGGATGGAGGACACGACATTCGGATTTCTGCGGAAGACGCACAAGATAAACAAGATGGTCGACGTGATGAAGAACCTCGAGCCCACCATCTACCCGGGACAGCCGGTCTCCTCCCTGAGTGTGGCCAAGAAGCAGATCGTGGAGATTGCCAAGGCGGTGGCCGCAGAGGCTGACATCATCATCATGGACGAGCCCACCGCCTCGATATCCGAAGGGGAAATCGCCCGTTTGTTCAAGATCGTCAAGGGACTGCGGGAGAAAAACGTAACCGTTATCTATATCTCCCACAGGCTGGACGAGGTCTTCGAGCTCGGCGACTACGTTACGGTCATGCGGGACGGCAGGCACATCTGCACCGAGCCGGTGGCGGAGGTCAAAGACAGGTCGGAACTGATCAAGATGATGATCGGGAAGACGGTTTTCGAAGAGTACACGCCCAGTAACGGAGGCGGTCGGGAGCCGATCCTCCAGGTGAAAGACCTCCATAACCACAAGCTCAAGAACATCTCCTTCGAGGTGCACAAGGGCGAGATTGTGGGTTTTTACGGTCTGGTGGGTGCGGGAAAAACGGAGCTGGCCCGGGCCATTTACGGTATCGATGGATACCGGGGGGAAATCACCTACAAAGGAAAAAAACTGCCCACGAAACCCGACAAGGTGATCGACGCGGGCATCGCCCTGGTGCCGGAGGAAAGACGGACTCAGGGATTGTTCACCGTGCTGACCATCCGGGGCAACGTTCCGGTCATGAATATGGCGAAAGTATCCAGGAACGGTTTCATCAGCTCGGCTCAGGAGAGGAAAGTAACCCTGGAATACATCGACCGCCTGCGGATCGCCACCAACAGCACCGAAAAGGAAGCGGCAAAGCTCTCCGGAGGCAATCAGCAGAAGGTGGTCTTCTCCAAGTGTCTGTTCGCGAATGCGGACCTGCTCATGCTCGATGAACCCACCCGGGGAATCGACGTGGGGGCGAAGAGCGAAATCTACGGCATCATCCGCCGGCTCTCGGAGGAGGGGAAATCCATCATGATTTTCTCCTCGGAGCTGCCGGAGGTGGTGAACATCTGCGACACCATCTACCTTCTGTTCGACGGGAACATGAAGGCCAGGATAGAGAACGGCCCCGATATCGACAGCGAGAAGATCCTTCATATCGTCACGGGGGGAGAATGAATATGGACACGAATCAGGTTGGTAAGCCGGTGATCGGAAGCAGGATGAGCAATGAATCTTTCATCACCATGATTATGATGGGTGTGCTGTTTTTGCTGTTCGGCATCGCCTGCATAGTGGTGCCCAACTTTTATAAACCCCGGAACATGCTCAACCTGCTAACGAACAACTGGTATCTCATTATCATAGGGATCGGAGTCTCCTTTCTCCTGATCACGGGAAACTTCGATATGTCGGTAGGCGGGAACATCGCCATGACAGGCGTGCTTTCCGTCTATTTCTGTCAGGCGGCCAACGTGTCGGAGAATGTGCTGGCCAACGGCCTGGGATTGCCATACGCCGTGGCCGTTCTGATGGCCTTGCTGTGCGCTATGGGTATAGGAGGCATCAACGCCTTTTTCGTAGCCAGATTAAAAGTTCCCTCCATTATCATAACCCTGGGCACGATGATGCTCGGGCGCGGGATCGCCCAGGTCGTTACCAGGGGCGCACAGCGTAACACCAGTCTGCCGGACGTCTTTGGTGTCATCGGCAACATTTCCATTAAAGGTACGCCTATCAAGGTATCCGTGGTGATCATGGTCTGTCTTGTTATCGCGGCCTTCATCTTCGAAAAAAATACCGTGCCCGGTCGGCGCACCTACCTCATCGGAGCCAATAAAGAGGCCGCCCGGCTCTCGGGAATCAAGGTGGTGAGGCATCTCACCTTTCTGTACCTGACCAGCGCTCTTCTGGCAGGGGTCACGGGAATCCTTTTGGCCTCCGAGTTCAAGGCGGGGGTGTCCAGCCGCGCGACCGGATACGAGTTCGACGCCCTGGTGATCTCCCTTCTCGGGGGGGTGAGCATTGCAGGGGGATTCGGGTCCGTTCTGGGGATGTTTGTCGGCGCCATCATTCTTTCAGTCATGACCTCGTCGGCCACCGGACTTCTCCTGTCGCCGAACTGGCAGTTCACCCTCAAGGGTGTGGCCACGCTGATCGCGATTCTCGCCCAGCGCTTCGCTTTGGATAGGAGGAGGGGATAGCTTTGGCTTTTTTGAAAACCGTGCTGTCAATAGGAAACGGGATAGGGATACCCGGATTGGAGAAAAGGGAAATGAAAACTTCTGGAGACGACTTAGTGCAGGCACCGCTGGATCGAGCCAGTGCGGTGCGGGCGAACATCAAGAAGTTCTACATCTACGTGGTGCTTCTCGTTATCGTGATCATCTTCAGCGTAGTGAAGCTGGGACAGGTCCAGATGTTCGGGCGGGGACACTTCTTGAGCCCCGACAGCATCATCGTTCTGTTGCGTGCCGCCGTACCCATTCTTACGCTGAGCGGGGCCTTTACACTCCTGATGATCTCCGGCCATATCGACCTGTCCGTCGGCAGCGCCATGAGTTTGACTGCCGTGGTGTTCGCTCTCATGGTCCGCGAGGGCTTTTCCCTGCTGCCCGCCCTGGTCCTGGCCCTGATTGTGGGGATTGCCATGGGCTTTCTCAATGGCCTGCTGGTTGTGAAAATGCGGATCACCCCTGTGATCGGGACACTCGTCACCTTGAACCTGTTCAAGGGAATAGCGCTGCTCATCGTACCGGCCGGGCTGTCGGCCATTAAAAGTAGTGTCGAGAAGCCGATGCCGGCCTGGATCAACAACTACGCCCGCAAGGATGTGTTCCTGGGCCTGCCCTGGGCCTTTTACGTTGCCCTGGCCGTGATCGCGATGCTGATCATCCTGCAGAGAAAGACGATCCTGGGGAAATATGCAGCTGCAATCGGTGGTAACCGCACAGCGGCGGAGCTCTCCGGGATCAACGTCGTGAAGATGGCCTGGATTCTTTACATCATTGTAGGATTTTTCGCCGCTGCGGCGGGAATAGCTCGAGCCAGCTACATGTCGCTGGGAGATCCGCTTTCCGGCGACGGCATGGAGCTGGACAATATCATCGCCGTGCTGTTGGGAGGCACGGCCTTCGCCGGAGGCGAAGGATCGGTGCCGAAGACGATCGTCGGCGCGCTCATCATCATATGCGTAACCACGGGCCTGATGACCGTTATACCGGCGTTCTGGCAGACCGTTGCCAAGGGCGGCGTGCTCCTGTTCGCCGTCGTGCTCAACCACGTGCTCGTCAGAGAGAAGGTTCGCTTTTAGAGGATTTTCTTGCCCCGAACGATGAAGATGCTGAAGAGGTGATTGAAATGACGGGTAGAGAACGTATACGGACAGCTCTGGCTCACAGACAGCCCGACCGGGTGCCCCTCGATTTCGGAGGATGCAACCAGACCACCGTGCACGTGGGGGTGATCGCGCAGCTCCGCGACCACTTCGGTCTGGACAAACGGCCGGTGAAGGTTGAGGAACCCTACACCATGATGGGCCGCCTGGATGAAGACCTGAAGGCCGCCATGGAAGTGGATGTGGATGCCTTGCTGGGGCTGTCCACCTTTTTCGGTGTGACCCGGGATGAGTGGAAAGACTATACCATGGAGGACGGCTTGCAGGTATTGGTGCCCAAACAGTTCAACGTCACCCGTGATAGGGAAGGAAAGATCTATGCCTACCCGGAAGGAGACACCTCCGCACCTCCCAGCGGCGTCATGCCCAAGAGGGGTTACTACTTCGATGCCATAATCCGCCAGGATCCCCTGCCGGCCAGCGATGACGACCTGAAATTGGAGGACAACCTGGAGGAGTTCACCGAGATCCCCGAGGTGGAGCTTCAGTTCATGGCCTCTCAGTTGGCTGAAAACCGCAAGAGCCGCCGCGCCCTGTTTGGGGTCGTACCCGGAGCCGGACTGGGAGATATTGCCTGTGTACCCGCACCCTGGATGAAACACCCCAGGGGCATCAGGGACATCACCGAATGGTATATCTCCACCGCAACCCGCCGGGAATTCCTGCACCGGCTGTTCGACCGCCAGACCGACATTGTAATTCACAATCTCGAGAAGATCCGCACGGTAATCGGTGACGAAATGGACGTGGCCTGGGTCTGCGGCACGGACTTCGGAACCCAGAGTTCAACCTTCTGTTCCCCGGAAACCTACACGGAGCTCTACCAGCCCTACTATCTGAAAGTCAACAACTGGATCCACAAACACACCAGATGGAAGACCTTCAAGCACTGCTGCGGTTCGATTACGACCCTAATGGAAGGATTCATCGCCTCGGGTTTCGACATCATCAACCCGGTTCAGTGGACCGCGGCCAACATGGACATGAAGATGCTCAAAGAGCGCTTCGGAAAACGCATCGTTTTTTGGGGCGGAGGGGTGGACACTCAGAAGACTCTACCCTTCGGCACACCCGAGCAGGTGCGGGAGGAGGTTTTGAGGGCTTGTGAAGTCTTCGCTCCCGGTGGAGGCTTCGTGTTCAATACTGTCCACAATATTCAGGCAAAAACTCCGATTGAAAACGTGATCGCCATGCTCGAGGCTGTCGCAGAGTTCAACGGATAAAACACAGAGAAAACGAGACAAGGAAATACACTAAGGGAGAAGAAAACAAATGATCAAGGACTTTATGTACTACAATCCGGTCAAGCTGGTCTTCGGAGAAGGAAAACTTGAGGAAGCGGGCAAATGGGCCAAGGAGTACGGCAAGAAGGCGGTCATCGTCACCACCGGAACGCTGTTCAAGGAAAGTGGGCTGGTGGATCGCCTGCAGAAGATCCTGAAAGACAGCGGGGTGGACTCGATTTATTACCCCGACGTCGATGCCAATCCGTTGAACACCCAGATCGACAAAGGTGCCGAGACCGCCCGAGCCAAGGGCTGCGACCTGGTCATCGGTTTGGGAGGCGGCAGCGCCATCGACGCGGCCAAGGGAATGGCGATCGTGCTGGGGCACAAACGCCCGATCTGGGATTTCTGCATCGGAGCCGATGCTGCAGCCATTACTGTCAAGACCTACCCGATCATCGCCATAACCACCACCTCCGGTACGGGCAGCGAGTGCACCCAGTGGTCGGTGATCACCAATCCCGACACTGAGGAGAAACCCGGAATCGGTTCCGACTACACCTTCGCCAAAGTGGCGATCGTGGATCCCGAGCTGATGGTATCCATGCCCCCGAAGATCACAGCCTCCACCGGCTTCGATACACTGGCCCACTCCATCGAGGCTTACACCGCAGATCTGGCCACTCCCATAACGGACATGGGCTGCGAGCAGGCCATCCGCCTGGTGGGCCGCTACCTGCGGCGTGTGGTGAAGAATGGGGAAGACCGGGAGGCGCGCAATGCCATGGCTTATGCCAATTCCCTGGCGGGCATTGGCATCTCTGTCGGTATCGTGACCGTTTGCCACGGCCTGGCGCATTCGATCGGCGGCCTGACCGGATCGACACACGGCGAGACTCTGGCGGCCATGACTCCGCACACCATGCGCTTTTCCATGAAGGCCTTCCCGGATAAGTTTCGAAAAATCGCCATGTTTCTGCGCGACGAGTGCGGGCTGCCCGAGAACTACTCATTGGAGGACAGCATCAAGGAAGTCGAGGATCTTATCCGAGATATCGGGCTGGGAGCGCCGCTGTCCCAGCAGGGGCTGAAGGAAAAGGATATCGAGCGGGCTGCGGACGGCGTGATCCGCTATATGGGTGGTTCGATCACCAACGATCCGGCCACGCCGTCCCGGGAAGACCTGATAGGGATCATCCGCAAAGCGTTCTGAACCAAGAGGTAACGGGCGTAGTGAATGGCGAGCACCGGAACGCGCCATGCAAGAGCCACAGTTTCGTCGTGAGGGGGATTGAATGGGCGACACCAAATACGATTTCACGGGAAAAACCGCGATCATAACCGGAGCCACCAAG
The DNA here is from genome assembly GCA_020353535.1 of Spirochaetaceae bacterium. Lineage (GTDB taxonomy): Bacteria > Spirochaetota > Spirochaetia > SZUA-6 > DRHE01 > JAFGQJ01. The sequence continues at coordinate 4,704,356 of CP070696.1, forward strand.
GGAATCGGCCGAGACATTGCCTCGAGCTTCGCTCGAGCTGGCTGCGCCCTGGGAATTACAGGCCGCAGTGAGAAGGATCTTCGGGAACTCGCCGACGAAGCCCGGGGTACAGGCGTGCGCTGTGAAACCTACAAAGCGGATCTTTCCATAGCCGAGGAATGCATTGCCATGGCCGAGCACTTCGTTTCGTTGTTCCCGGTGATCGATATTCTCGTGAACGATGCAGGCCTGAGCTTCCCGGAGAAACTGATCGATCTGGATGTCGCACACTGGGATACGACCCTGGCCGTCAATCTTCGAGCCCCGGCTCTTATAAGCAAGGTCATCGCTAAGAAGATGATCGCCCGGGGACATGGTGCGATCATCAACGTCTCCAGCAATGCCAGCCTGGCCGGGATAGAGGAACACGCCGCCTACTGCGCCAGCAAGTTCGGACTGGATGGTCTGACTAAGGTCATGGCCGTGGAGCTGGGACCCTGCGGCATCCGGGTGAACGCCATTGCCCCCACGGTGGTCCTCACCCCAATGGGCGCTCAGGTCTGGGGGGACCCGAAGAAGGCTGATCCGGTCAAGGCCAAGATCCCGCTGGGGCGCTTCGCCCAGCCGTCGGAAGTCACCGCGGCGGCTTTTTTCCTGGCTTCAGAGGGAGCCGGCATGATCCACGGTGAAACCCTTGTCATAGACGGAGGGGTGAATGCCAAACTCTATTGAAGGTAAGGTGGCCATGGTAACCGGAGCGGCCGGAGCCATGGGTCGTGCGGTCGTCCACGCGCTACATCAGGAGGGAGCCACGCTGGTTATGGTCGACTTGGCCCGGCAGCAGCTCCAGGAACTGGCCTCCGGATTCGGAAAACGAGCGGTGCCGGTGGTTCTGGATGTAACCGATCCCCCGGCCATCGAGAGAGAGCTGGAGCGCCTGCGGGATGCTGTGGGCAGCGTCGACATCCTGGTGAACAACGCCGGGATTCTATCCAAAAACAAGTCCCAGACTACCTCACCGGAGGAATGGCGTAGGGTGGTGGAGATCAACCTGAACGGCATGTTCTATCTCTCCCGGGCGATCATTCCCGGCATGAAAGAGAAGGGGTGGGGACGGATCGTGAACGTCTCCTCGCTGGCCGCCCAAACCGGCGGCTTGACCGCGGGTACTGCCTACTCCACCTCCAAGGGGGGAGTGATCTCATTGACTCGGTCCCTGGCAGCGGAGACCGCACCCTTTGGAATCACGGCCAACGCCATCGCCCCGGCCTACGTGAAGACCCCCATGGTCACCGAACAGCTGACCGAGGAGGAACGCCGGGGAATACTCGGGAAGATCCCCGTGGGGCGCTTCTGCGAACCGGAAGAGTTCGCGTACGTCGTGCTCTTCCTGGTCAGCCCTTTAGCGGGATTTATAACCGGGGATGTGATCAATCTCAACGGGGGATTGTACTTTAATTAGGGAGATTTATATTTGCAGGCGAGTCCCCCGTCCCGCAGATCCAACAGACGCAGGTCCGGCAGAGCAGGTCCGGCAGAGCAGGTCCAGCATAAACGCGGGTCCGGCATACGAACATGGAAGGTAGTAATAGCAAAACGATGACAACGCAACAGAGCAACGGAAAAAAACTCAGCCGCAACTACACCGCTCCGGCGGTGGATCGTGCCCTGGACATTCTCGAGTACATGGCCGATCATCCTCGTCCCTTCGGCGCAACCGAGCTGTCAAGGATCCTGGGCATCCCGCTGAACTCGGTATTCCGCATCCTCAAGCGCCTGACCGAGCGGGAGTACACGGTCCAGGATCCGGTATCCGATGGTTATCAGTTGAGTACCCGCGTATTTTCGCTGGGCATGAGTCTGTACACCCGCTTCGAGCTGAGGCAACGGGCCAGGTCTCACCTGGAGTGGCTCTGCCGGGAGACAGAGGAGACGGTACAGCTGCAGATTCCCCATGGGGAGAAGGTTCTCGTGCTGGACACCGTAAGCCCCGAGGTCTCCTTCTACCTGCGGGTGGTCCCCGGTAGCCACGTGTACTACCACCCGAATGCCTTCGGCAAGGCCATGCTGGCCTTCATGAGCGAAGAGGAGATCAAGGCGATCCTGCCCGCCAAGCTGCCCGCCTTGACGCCCCACACCGTGACCTTGCTGCGGCAGCTGCTACTACAGCTGGAAGAAACCCGGCGTACAGGCTTGGCCTACGACAACGAGGAATACACAAGCGGCATCGTCTGTATCGGGGCTCCCGTATTCGACGTGCAGGGCAAGGTCGCTGCAGGCTTAGGCATCACCGCCATTGCCAGCCTGCTCAAACCGAAGCAGCACAGCGCTTTCGAACAGCTGGTCCTGGAATGCGCCGCCAGGGTATCGAAATCCATTGGCTATTCCGGAGATTTCTTCGTCGACAAGCTCGTTGTCAAGGGATTGGACGGAGAGGCATGAACGCGCGCACGGAATTGGTGCCATGATGTGTACGGACTGATTGTTAACTATGCTAGCCACCGACAAAATATTAAAGGAGAGGAACGATGAAGAGTGCGGAAGCAACTGTTAAATCAGCCTATAAGAGCCCGCTTCACCAGATGACCCAGACCACCCCGACCTGTCTTTGGAACGACAGCGCCTCGGTGCAGGAACTGACCTACGCCATAGAGCACGGAGCGGTGGGTGCCAC
>CP070696.1:4707108-4714364 GCA_020353535.1 Spirochaetaceae bacterium
ATGCTTATCTTTTTCAGAGACAGCGGTGGGCGGGCGATTTACTGCGACAACGCCTCATGGGTCTTGGAGGATCCGGCGGCTATGTGTACCGAAGCATCGACACTGAATCCAGAGTGCCTCCGATTGATCGAATTGGTGACGATCTTAAGAGTATTTCAACGAAGCCAAGAAGCTGATCGAGTTGTACAAAACTCAGGCGGTAAATCCGGACTATTCGATCTATGTTGTGGCTCTGATCCCCGAACGTCGGGACTGTCTGTGGCGGATCTCCGAGTACAACTTCATCTATGCCAAACCCTATCTATGGCCCAAGATCTGGAGACGCAACCGTAAGCTTATCCAGCACCCCGACCTGATTTGCCCGGGTTGGAAACAGGTGATTCCGCCGAAATAAAGGATCTATTCGGATAACAAACCAGAGCCTAAAGTGAGGCTGTCCTAACACCAGGTGTGCGGGCAGCTTTTTTTGTGGGTACTACTCCTCTACCAGGGCGAGATACAGCGCTTCAGTTATCGATCCCGATTCTCCTGATTAAATCCTGGCAGCGGGGATCTGCTCGCAGAGCCTCCCACTCCGGAAAGTGGGCGATTACCGGCAGATAGCTATCATGCTCTTCATAAGCTCTCTCCAGCCACTGAAGCGTTTCTTCAGTTTTTCCAAGTCCGTTGTATACCAGAGCGACATATACCGCCGGGACGATCCGGCCCTTCTCCCGCAGCAAAAGCATTCTCTCCAGGATCTGCTGGGCTGTATCGTTCATACCGCACCAGCTGTAAAACAGTCCAAGATACCCCAGCACCATTGGGGTCTCTACTCGCTTGATGGCAATTTTCTTGCCTTCCTGCAGGGCGCGTTCCGGTTGATTCGTCTTGAGATAGATATACATTTTACAACTGTAGATCTGCTCAATCTGAGGGAAGAGCTCTTCGTTTTTCTCCAGCAGTAACAAAGCCCGATGGTAGTACCCGGTAAACATGTATACGACCGCCAGGTTTTGCGTAGTTACCGGGTGCAGTGGATCTAATTTGTCCACCTTGACATAGCGCTCTATTGCCTCCTCAAAACGGCCCCGGAAGAACGTGATGTGGGCAACACCTTGCAGGGTTTCCGAATGCTCAGGATTGATTTCCAGCGCCTTTTCGTAATCCTCTAGGGCGCCCTTCCAGTCCCAGTCGAAACGCCATTTGATGGACCCCAAAGCGCTCCTGGCTCGCACGAGATTTGGATCGATCTCGAGGGCGGTTTGCACGGCTGTAAAGGCCTTCTCGCGAGCCTCATGGAGGGGGATATCTTCGCAACCGCCATAACCCCACAGGTGGGTATACGCCTCGGCCAGCCCGGAATGAGCCGGGGCATAGAGCGGGTCGATATCAATTGCCTTTTTATAATGTTCGATTGCTTTCCACACATTCGTGCTACCTCTGCGACGCAAGTAGAAATCACCGACCATGAGCTCTTCGTGAGCCCGCGGGATCACGATCTTCAGTGCGCCAGTTGTGACCTGGGGAACCAATCGTTTTTCTATCTTCCCGGCGATGGCGTGAGCCATCTCGGACTGCAAGGATAGAATGTTTTCAAAAGGACTCTGCAGGCTGTCCGCCCAGATATGGCTGTCGGTTGCGACGTCGATCAGCTGGGCGGATACCCTGATCTGGTTGCCGGCTCTCACCACAGCCCCCTCCAGCACATGATTCACCTTCAAATCCGCGGCGATCTGCTGGAGCGATTTGGCTGTCTCCTTGTATCGCATGCACGAAGTGAACGAGATGACTTGTAGCCCGGCGATATGTGACAACTCGGTTATCAGCGCATCGGTCATGCCGTCGGCAAGCCAGTCCTCATCCTCCATTGAAGCAAGATCTTTCAGGGGCAGCACGACGAGTCGCGGCGCCATAACAGCTCCCGTGTCTTTTCCAGGTTGGGCCGCGGTAAAGCGTCTGCCCTTTATTGCGGTAAACAGTTCATCCGTCTTCTCTTCGGGTGCAATCCCCAGTTCGCTCTCGAGCTGATCGCGACAGAGCTGATACTGCCGGAGAGCAGCAGCCTGCTGACCTTCCAAAGCATACAGCTGCATCAGGGCTCGGTGACCTTCTTCGCTGAGGGGATCTACTGCCACCCAGCGACGGGCGTATCGGATTCCCTCAGGGCGCGCTTCCGTGGCCAGGCAGATCTCCGTCAACTTCTCCAGAGCGGTGGACAGCTCCCGCAAATAGTATTCTCCCTGCAAAAACTGCCAGTCGCTGAACTCCGAGCATTCTTTGAGGCTGAAGCCGATCATAAAATCATCGACATACAACTCCGCCGCCCGGACCAAGAGATTCCGGCACTCCGGGCACATGTGTTCTTTCTCGTGTTTATGGGCTCTGCTTCGAGCGATCAGGCGTTCGAACTCGTTCACATCGACCCGGATCGATTCAGGATCAGATAGGCGTACGAGCTGCTCTTCGGTAGACAGATAATCACCTCCGAGCTGACTCTTGAGTTCGGAAAGCATGCGCCGCAGGCTCCCGCGGGCGTGGCTGTCGTCGTGTTCGGGCCACAGCAGGGTCGCCAGAGTATCTCTGCTGAACTGTCTTCTGGTAACGGCAAGGTAGGTCAGTAGGGCCACCGCCTTCCTGCGCGACAGGTGCAGCTCTACTTCTGCCCGCTTGATGCGAGGCGCTCCGAAGAGATACAGCACCAGTTTAGATCCCACTTCCATAGCTTTTCTAAAATTATAAACCAAAGCGAAGAAAAATAAATGGATTGCAGCTCCTGCTGGATGACACTGCCATATAGTGACTTCCTTGGTCTTCTGGCGTGTTTTTGAATATTGGACCTTTATGAATTATTATTTACATATTTCAAGGGTCGCTACTAGGGTCTGGAAAAGTTCAGGGTAAGAGGAGGTGAAATTGAAAAAGTTTTCCATCTGCGTGTTGGCCGTGCTCATTTCCATCAACGGATTCTCCGGGAGCACCCCGGAAGATGATGGAGCTGCAGCGGAGCTTTCACATTTTGTGTTCAACAACGCTGTGGAACCCGAGTCTCTCGACCCGGCCCTGATTTTGGCAGTCCCTGCGCACATCATCAATTTGGCATTATTCGAAGGTCTGGTCACCTACGATCCCAAAACCGTAGAAGCCGTGCCCGGTGTAGCCGAGAGCTGGGAGATTTCGGATGACGGTATGACCTACACCTTCAAGCTGCGTTCGAATGCTCTCTGGAGTGATGGTACGCCGATCACCGCTCAGCAGTTCGTGGAATCCTGGCTGCGTTTACTAGATCCCGAGACTGCAGCCCTGTCCGCCTACATGATGACTATGGTAGTTGAGGGTGCCGATCAGTACAACTTAGGTCAGAGCGGTCCGGAAGCAGTTCAAATTCGGGCTCTGGATGATCATACCTTTCAATTTGACCTGATCGGTCCTGTACCCTACGCCCTGGACATGCTGTCCCACCCTGCCTTCTCGGTACATCCTATACACGTTATCGAGAAGTACGGCAGGGAATGGATACACCCCGACAACTTCGTGGGCAACGGCCCCTTTTTGTTGGAGGAGTGGATTCCCCACTACAAGATCGTGGTACGCAAGAGCGAAACCTACTGGGACAGGGACAATGTCGGGCTGGGTAAGATCACCTTCCTGTGCATTGAGGATGACAACACCGCTTTAAACATGTATCTGAAGGGACAGGTCGACTGGATCGGGTACGTGCCCGGAGCTCGTCTGGAAGAGATGAAGCTTCACGATGACTACCATTGCGGTCTGAGCTTCATTACCTACTTCTACCGCTTCAATATCAACAAGGTGGCCCTGAATGATCATCGGGTGCGCAAGGCGCTGGCCATGTCGATCGACCGGCAGGAGCTGGTAGATCGTGTGACCCGCGGTGGCGAGATCCCGGCTTTCGGATTGACCCCGCCGTTACCCCGCTATCCTGCGGTCATCGGGTTCAGAGAGGACCTGGCGACCGCCAGAAGTTTATTGGCCGAAGCCGGCTTTCCCGGTGGCGAAGGCTTCCCCAGGCTCACACTTTTGTACAACACACATGAAGGTCACAAGCGCATCGCCGAGTACGTCCAGCAGCTGTGGAGCGATAAATTGGGACTTGAGGTCGAGATCGAGAACAAGGAATGGAATGCCTTCCTGGCCTCCCTCGATACCTGCGATTTCGACATCGCCCGGGCTGGGTGGATGGGCACTTACCTGGATCCAAATACGTTTCTCGACCTATGGACTACCGAGAGTGAGGTGAACAGTTGCAATTGGTCCAATCCCGAGTTCGATAGCCTGATTGAAAAGGCGGCAGAGATGCCCGCTGGCCAAGAACGTCTCGAACTACTCAGAAAAGCCGAGCAAATCCTGATCAGCGAGGAGATGGCAGTACTACCCCTTTACTACTACACTCGCATGAATTGGATCGACACTGATGTTTGGGGCGGCTGGTATGAGAACCTCCTGGATGTGCATCCCTGGAAGGCAATATATAAAAAATAGAAAATTGCAGGCTGCGGTTTGGATCCGACCACTTCGGATTTGGCCGAATAGAGGGCTATTAATTGATAGAAAAATCTATAATCCAAGGCAATCAGGCAAGTCGGACTCTTTGATCCTAATACAAAGTGTCCGGGAGGGCATGACGTAAAATAACACCCCCCCCTTAATTCTACCCTTATAAATATTCGGAGTTCGTATGACCAATTCAGGATTAAAACAGCCCGGACAATTAAAGTCGATTTGATAAGAACATTGCATGATAGGATGTTGGACGAATATAAATGTATTTACAAAAATACATACTTATGTTATTGTAAAAATTGATTGGCGAATTTTTACGCGTGTTCATTGTAAACAAATAATCAAGGTGAATGCTCGAGAGAAATTTTTAAAAATAGCTAGTTTTGAGCTCACGGATAAACTCATGCTGCCCCGGGAATGGCAGTGGTTTTGGATAACCACCATTGAAAGATGGAAAAATGAGGGCCTACCGGCGGATGTGCATTTATCTCAATTCTTTGGATTTGAGAGAATGGAGATGTTTCCCCTTCTGTTGGGAGAACATACAGCATTGCTACCACCTTATGAGTGGCAAATACTGAAGCAGACTGAAGATTACCGAATTGTTATTACCGAAGAGGGAATAAAAAGAAAGGAGTTCATACCGAGAACCCCGGGAGAAGAAAAAACCCCCCGTTCCATGTCACAATGGTTGGAATTTCCCATAAAGAATAGTACAGATTGGCAGAAATTCAAGAAACGACTCAATCCGGCCTCACCTGCTAGGTATCCTGAATATTGGGAAGATAAGAAAAACTATTGGAAGAATAGAAATTATCCACTAGGACTTAAAGTTGGTAGTTTTTACGGCTGGCTAAGAGATTGGGTAGGCCTGGTAAATCTGAGTTTGATGTTTTATGACAATGTTAGTTTAGTCCATGAGATGATGGAATATCTAGAGTATTTCATCATTGAGACAATAAGAAAAGCAGTAGAAGAGATAAAATTTGATTTTGCCCACTTTTGGGAAGACATGGCGTTTAAAACCGGTCCCTTAATTTCACCGACAATGTTTAAGGAGTTTTTGCTGCCCCATTACAAGAAAATAACAAGTTACTTGCGTGGAAAAGGAGTTGATATAATCACGGTAGATAGCGATGGAAATATTAATGAACTAATACCACTTTGGCTGGAAGCTGATGTAAATGGTTTTTTACCGCTGGAGGTTGCGGCTGATATGGACGCAATAGCTATTCGGAAAAAATATGGAAAGAACACATTGTTAATAGGCAATATAGATAAGAGAGCTTTGATCAAAGGCAAAGAAGCCATAAAGCATGAGGTGGAGAGCAAGGTTCCTTATTTGCTTTCTCAAGGTGGCTACCTACCAACTATAGATCATGCAGTTCCTCCTGATGTGCCGTTTGAAAACTACATGTATTATTTGCATTTATTAAGAAAAATAGATGTGAACAGATGATAAAGAATTCAAAATAAGGGGAAGTGACATGGCGGAAAAAGAAAAAAAGGTAACTTCGATTCCAAAGTGGATTGGAAAACATCCTTTCTTACCTGGAGAAAAAAAGGCAGCAGTCATTACGAAAGAAATGGAGTTGTCTACCCTCTACGGATTTCTGGGAACTCAGGTCGAATCTCAGATTTTTATTAGTACTGACAAAGTAACGTTAAGCGACTGGACCTTGCCCCCGGGTGCGCAAATTGATCCTCCCGGTCTTCATAATTATGGTGATGAGGTCTACTACTTTATTGAAGGAGATCCGGTTGCCTTCAACCCAGAAAAAGGTGAAGTGTATCAGCTTCATGCGGGGGATTCCCTTCTTATACCCCAAGGAACAAGACATCAGATTTTCAATTTTACAGATAAAAAAATCCACGCGATAAGCGTTGTTGCTCCACGGATATGGGTTGAGGATGCTGTAGGTACGAGAATACCTCCGGTTAGGAATCCAAAGTTCTATACGGGTACGCAAGGAGCTCAATGATGAAAGCGAATATAGATTGTTTGGGAAAGTGGCCGGTTGATGGAAAAAAAAGTCGCGAGGAGAAGAGATTAGTTGCAGTACGAGAACAGGACCATTTGCCCCTTGTACATGGGCAGCAACAACATGTTTTGATGTCTATGATTGTTAGTAACGACGTCTTGAATGTAGGCATAATTACTATTCCGGTTGGCGGATATTCAGAGATGGAGTGTCATCGCGGGGATGAAACTTTATATGCACTGCATGGGGAAGTAACAATTCGGACGATGAATCCCGGTGAAAAGGAAAGAAGAGAAAATGCATCATTTATGAGTCAACAGGTTCGAGAGTCGGAAAAAATGTTGATCCCTGAAGGTATCCGACATCAGTATCTAAATTTCACCGAAGAAGTTATAAAAGTGTTTTTTGCAGTTGCTCCTGGTTTGTAAAAGGCTAAGAATGGATATATTGTGCCTGGGGGCGGTGATAATTGATGTATTGGTCAAGTTGAAACACAACTCTCCTGATTTTAAGGATGATCTGACCATAGTAGATGAGATAAGCCTTTGTAGTGGAGGGAATGCATTAAATACTGCGTTAGCTCTCAATAAACTCGGAATGAAAGCCGGCGTTTTGGGAAAGATCGGCTGTGATTTATTTGGAGATTCTCTTCTGCAGTTAGTAGATGAATGCGGCTGCGACACGAGAGGTCTAAGAAAGGATCCAGATGTCGATACTTCTGTCACGGTCGCTTTGGTCAGGCCTGATGGGCAGAGAAATTTTCTCCATTAC
>CP070696.1:4714464-4844725 GCA_020353535.1 Spirochaetaceae bacterium
CCGACGATCTGACGGTGGGGGGCAACCTGAACGTGGCTGCCGGTACTTTCAGCACCAACGGCACCTCCCTCGCTGTGAGCGGTAACGCCACGGTGAGCGGTACCCTGCTCGGTTCTGTTGCTCCTGACCAGATTAATGTCGGCTTGGATCTCAACGTCACCGCCTTAGGGACGATCGACGTGAACGGGGGCAATCTGTCCGTAACCGGCGACACCACAGTTCAAGCAACCGGGTGGATCTTCCTGAACGGAGGCGCCTTCACCACCAACGATCTCACCGTGTTTGGCTTGTTAGAGGCCACTGCGGCGGGAGAGACCATCACAGTGAATGGTGACCTCGACTTGTCTACGCCAGGGGACAACTTCATCGAAGCAACGAGCACGTTGATTATGTCTGGCGGGGGAAATACGTCCTTGAATGTGCCAGAGGTAGATGAAGAGATCTATATCCTGGACATTCAAAAAGCGGCATCGATAGATTTGGTCAACTTAGCCAGTAATATTCTGATTCGCGATACTCTAAGGATCACCAGCGGAACTTTGGCAGCGGGTAGCTGGGATATCGAACTCCGAGGAGATACCTGGGACAACGACGGCAGTAAGACAGGGCTCGGAACATTTGCTCCAGGTTCTGGTCAAGTCAATTTTACCGCGACAAGTCCTAAGTTCATCTACGGAGACAACAGTTGGTACCAGTTTCTCTGCACTGTGGATTCGATGGTTCTGCAATTCGAGCCTAAGCGTACCCAGACCATCGTAGCCGGCGGAGATATCAGCGTTCTGGCATCAGACGAGTTTGTCAGGATCACCATGAAGCCGATTCCTCCGGACGACACCGCAGGTCTCACCCCCTGGACGCCGCCCCCTCCGGTTCCGGGTCCCGGAGCGTACGATCAACACTGGGTGATCAACGTTGTCGCAACAGCTTCGGCTACCTTTGACTATGTCCATGTAATTCGTAGCTATGCAATAAATACCATCACACCTTTCGGTACTTGTCTAGGCGTAACGGACGACAACGTCAACTGGTACTTCGTCATACCCATCGAAGCCAGCTGGACCGTCGACTCGGACAGCAACGGCCACATCGATCGCATCAGGGTTCAGGTTCAAGCGACCACGATACTCAGCGATATCTTCGATCCAGCGAACCTCGAGGCTGTCGTGCAAGGATACACGGTCCTCGACTACGACACGGGTGGTCAGGGGGGTGACGACGTGTTCGACATCATTTTGGTTGAATCCCCGTACCTGGACACGGATGCGACTCCATCCTGGCAGCTGCTGCGCAACGAACAGCCGGTACGGTTCCCGCTGCCCCCACCAACGGGATTATACGGCCTCGGAGGTGCGCTGGTAGCTTCCGGTACCGACGTTTACGTTCCCGATGATGGAGCTAGACCAGTCATTGCCTATACCCTGGCTGTCGTAGGCGAAACCAAAGCCTACCTCCATTTCTCGGAACCGGTGTTCACCGATTCCACCGCAACAAATCCGATCGTGGACACGGACTTCACCTACAGCGGTGGCAGCATCGTGAGCCTCACCCCTCTGGAGATGAGCGGCAACGGTGCCCATGCGGCCATGATCGAGTTCGCCAATCCCTTGTCCGACACAGACGTGGTGGCTCTTACGCCGCAGCGTTTGAACGCCGTCAACGGAGAAGTCTGGGATGTTCCATATATAGTAGATCCGACGGGTGGCGGAGCGTACCTGTATACGAACACCGACGGGAATCTTCCTCCCTCTGGGAATGATTACATGGATGACACCATCCAACATCGAGTGTCCGATGTGGCACTCAACCTCATCGAACCGGTGTTCGCATTCGACGCAGTCACACAACGAGACCCGGTACGCGGCGGAATCGGGCGGATCACCCGCTTCGACGGAACGGCTTTCCTCCAGGACAGAGATATTCAGCTGCAGGCACGGATTCTCTCCAGCATCAATCCGGGAGGATCAACGGTAGATATCGTGTGGGACGTAAATCCGACCGATCCGATCCTCCTCAGCAACCTCTGGGTCGTGTCGCAGATCCCACCCTCGGGAGCTCCGCTGAGGACCGTGGATACGATGACCCACAATCCACCAGGCGCACCGGGTGATACCTATCACAACCCAAATACCGCGGCTCGGTCCGCTGCGCAGACCTTGGCTTCCGGACCACTGCGGGATTTCGTCATTCCCGCCAGCGATCCGGAGATTCAGGACGGCGCGGACTTGCAGTTTATATTCGTGATAGATCCGGGCGGAGGTCAGGAGTTGCTTCCGTACGCCCGCATCCCCAATCCTGGCGATCCCCGCACAGCCCGTCCATGGGTCATCAAGATACGGGATCTGCGCACCCAGCGAGGGGATTTTACGGTGACCAACAACGTGATCAATCCCCTGCGGGGGGAGACGGTCAAGGTCACCTACTCCATCCCCCAGACCGGTATGGTCACCATCAACGTCTTCGACCTGAAGGGGGATATCGTGGACGTGCTGTACCGGGGCCAGCGGACCGCCGGGGAGTACTCCACCAGCTGGGACGGCCGCAACAGGGGTAACAGAGTCGTGGCCCGCGGTGTATACTTCATCAAGATCGTTGGTCCTGGGATCAGCGAGATTCGGAAGGTCCTGGTGGTCAAATAACATGCCCCGAAGCGCGGGCAGACCGGAAAACTCCCCGACGGCTCCTCACCGCATCGCCATGATCGGATTTATGGGTTCGGGCAAGACCACGGTGGGCCGGCTGGTGGCGAGCAGGCTGGGTTACCGCTTTCTGGACCTGGATGTGCTGATCGTGGAAAACGCGGGGAAAAGCATCCGGGAGATCTTCGATCAGGATGGGGAGGAGCGCTTCCGCCAGATCGAAAGCGACGCGCTGTACAGCCTGCGGGAAATGAACAGACTAGTGATCGCCACGGGCGGCGGCGCTCCGATCCGGCAGGAGAATCAGGAGTTTTTCGAAAACCTGGCGCAGACCTTCTATCTGGAGGTTTCCTTCCCGGAGTTTCTCAAACGCACCGGCAGGGATCGAGCCCGGCCCCTTCTCGATCGTCCGGAGCGGGAGCTCAGGAATCTGTACGATTCCCGTCTACCCGTATACAGAAGCCTTGGGCAGCGCATTCTAACAGACTCCCGTAGACCCGAGGAGATCACCGCGGAGATCCTGAACAAGCTCAAGCGTTCATAAAGCCGACAGGAGCAATCTCTTTGGCGGACCCGTCCACCATTCAGACAGCGGCTGGACTCAGCACCACCCGAGGCATAGAGGGGGACCTGCGCATTGGTAAGGAAGAGCGGCAGATCCTCCGCGATCTGGCTCTTCAGGTGGCGGAACTGGCGGCCCGACCGACCGAAGCGGAAAAGGCTGCGCTGTGGACCCGCCACAACGACCTGCAGGAGACTCGGCCGCTTGTATTTTGTGATCCCGAGAACGGCTGGAACGAGATCATCCCTCAGGAACAGATCCTCTGCCGCAAACCCCTGTTTCGCGTTTGGGAGATGACGCTGCGCAAGGAGATCTTCTGGGGACGTGAGATGGGGGATGATCGGGTGATCCAGCCTTACTTCAACGTTCCCTACAACTACAGCGACAGCAGTTGGGGTTTGGAAGAGATCAAGATCGGCGGGGGTGAGGGCGGATCGTACGTATGGGAAGCGCCGATCCGGGACTATGAACGGGACTTTCAGAGGCTGCAGCAGCCGCGGATCGAGGTCGACTATCGAACGACCCGGAGGATCGTGGAACTGGCGCAGGATGTCTTCGCGGACATTCTGAACGTTCGCCTCAGGGGCGTGTGGTGGTGGACTCTGGGCATGACCTGGGATTTTATCCGCCTGCGAGGCTTGAACAACCTGATGCTGGATATGTACGACCATCCACAGTGGATTCACCGGACCATGGCCTTTCTGCGAGACGGGACATTGAAAAAACTGGATTTTCTGGAGGAGCACGGTCTGCTGGCCCTGAATACCGCGGGAAGCTACGTGGGTTCCGGCGGCTTCGGCTGGACCACCCAGCTCCCCCAATCAGACTTCGATCCGAAACGGGTGCGCACCATTGATATGTGGGGCTTCGCCGAAAGCCAGGAGACAGTCGGCGTTTCTCCGCAGATGTTTGCCGAGTTCATCTTTCCCTATCAGCTTCCGATCCTGGAACGCTTCGGCTTGAACTGCTACGGCTGCTGCGAGCCTCTGGACAGCCGCTGGCAGATCATCAGGCGGATCCCGCGATTGCGACGGGTCTCCGTCTCCCCCTGGTCGGATCCGGAGGCCATGGCGGATCTCCTGAATGGCGACTATATCCTGTCTTTGAAACCCTCCCCCTCACCCCTGGCGGAACCTGTTCTGGACGAGGAACTGGTACGATCCACCCTGCGGAAGAACCTGAAAGCCACCCTGGCTAGTCGGGTAGAGTTGATCATGAAGGACAACCACACCCTGGGGGGTAGTCCGGCCAACGCCGTTCACTGGTGCCGGATCGCCCGGGAGGAGATAGACCGCCTCTAGTGGGGGAGTACAGAATCACCCGCCATGGCCGAACAGTTCACTTCCTTTCCTGCGGCGCGTGAGCTGTGAATAGTGAGACAATCCAAAAAGCTGCTTTTCGATGGGAGCGTACGAGGATTAATTATGCTCTGAGGAGCTCTCGCAAATCCACCCGGCCCTCATATATCGCCTTGCCAATGATCAGACCTTCTATTCCCGGATGGCCCTGATCCGCTACCCGCCGTACATCCTCCATGCTGCCGATACCGCCAGACAGGATCACCGGCATACCGGAGACCTCGGCGATACGGTTTGTCCGCTCGATGTCCGGACCCCCCAGGGTCCCGTCTCTTCCGATACTGGTATACACGATCCCGGCCAGACCTAACTCTCCCACCCGCACGGCCAGCTCTACATCCGGAGGCGCCGCCTCCTGTTCCCAGCCGCTGACTTTAACCGTGCCCCGATCCGCATCGATTCCAGCCCAAAGCAAACCGGGGTGCAATCTGCACCAGCGCCTCACCTCCTCGGGATCCTTCACCAGAATCGTGCCGACGATCAAACGTTTCGCCCCCGCCTGCAAAAGCTCTTCCACATCCTCCAGCCTGCGGATACCGCCGCCTATCTGGATATTGCAGGAAACTTCCCCGGTAATGGCTTGAATGATCCGGCGGTTGCGATGGTCCGCAGGAGATCTATTCCCGCTGCCGGCGGCAGGCTGGTCAACGCTGCGCGCAGCGGGCAGGTCCGCGTGGCCGGCAGTGACATGCGACCGACCCGCACCGGACACCGCGCGACCGCGGGCGGCATCCAGATCCACCAGGTGGATCCACCGTGCTCCGGCGGCCTCAAACTCCCGTGCCACTGCAACAGGGTCCCGGGAATACCGATTCACCCGATTGTAGTCCCCTCGGGTCAGGCGCACACAAGAGCCGCCCAGTAGATCGATGGCCGGCAGAACAGTCATTATGGGGGGATTAGTTGGTGAGAGTACCGTACTTATCCAGACACTCGCTGAAGGCCTGGCAGATTTTCAATTCGATCTCCTGGGCCGGTGCGGTAACGCGCAGGGATTCCCGAAACGATTCGTCTCGTACCAACCGGGTTACCGCGGAAAGGGCGACCAGATATTCCATCTGCCTGCCAGGCGGGTTGGTGATCACGAACAACAGATGCACGGGGGCTTTGTCGAAGGCATCAAAATCGATCCCCCGCTCGGAGATCCCCAGAGCGATCACGATATCGTCAACCCTGTCGGTGGTACCATGGGCTACGGCCACGCCCCGTCCCAGCCCCGTGGAGAGGATTTTTTCCCGCTGAACCACGGCTTCCTCGAGCTCATCCCGGCATCCGAGGCCAGCAAAAACGGGAGCCTTGTGGATCAGCTCCCGGATCGCGTCGAACTTGTCCTGGCTGGAGAGGCTCTGTACCACCGTGCCTCCCTGGAAACAGCTCAACATAGTCTATCCCTATAACATCACTATTGACTAACTGTCAAGATCTTTTTTTCAACCCATTCAATGTACGTCTATTTTCTAATCTCGGCTACATTGGGATGACCGCTTAGAGTTTGGCCCGCAAAACCCGGTTTTCGTCTGTGCTCGCTACAGCGAAGAGGCCTTCCGGAGGACTGCATCATTTGTATTGACAAAGGACCTCAAGCATTACTATTATTCACTGGTACGTTTCGGGGGCGTAGCTCAGTTGGCTAGAGCGCGTGAATGGCATTCACGAGGTCGTGGGTTCGATTCCCGTCGCCTCCAATACCGATGGCTAATGATTTAACCTCAGGCCAGTTGGATCCCGAGATCGCCGATCTGATGGGTATCCAAGCAACTACCCAGACAGAGAAGCCCGAGTTCTCCGACCTATTCGAGGAGGAGGTTCGGGTAGACAAAAAAGGACCTGACGACGTAGACCTTACCAGGAAGAGCTTCGATATCCAAACAGCTTTCGAAGAGAAGCCCAAACCCTACTTTAGAGACAAGAATTACTACAAAAATCTCCTGGCCGATCAGGGCGAGATCGGCCGGCGAGTACATCAGCTGCTCACCCAGTTCGCTACGGCAACGGATCCCAAAGACAAATCCGTGTATCGTGCCCGCCTGACAACCGCTTACTGGGAGTTGGCGGGGCGGATCGCTGCCAGGGTATCTCCGGACATGCCGCTGTCCAAACGACTGTTGCTGCGTTTCGGAATCCTCTCCCCCACGCTGATTTCCGCCGAACAACGAGATGTGATCAGCCGCATCATATACGCGAACAAAACGGATGAGCCGGTCCACTACCTGGATGAGTGGCTGACAAAGATCGCCCAGGGCGCAGCCCGGCCTTCCGCCACCGACGAGGTCAAAAAAGCCCGTTTGGACGACAACCAAAAGACAGTCGAGATCGTGGAGAAACGCCGGGGTCAGCGACAGGCCGAGCTATCCCTACTCCAGAACAAGATCGGCCAGTTAGATGAACTGGAGGCCAATCTCCTCAATCGCGTTCAATCGATCCTTCGCCACCACACGCGCCCGGAGTACGGCGGCTTGAAGGACGTGTTCAGTCCGGAACAGAGAGATGCGATCAGCCAGGTGAATACGATCCTTCGCCAGCTCAGCAATCTGGACAGGGATATCAAGGGATCCTACAACACCCTGGAGAACATGGATGAGGAGCTTCGGGATCTTCAGGAAAAGGCTGACGGGGTGGATATGTCAGTGGATAGGGGGGTGGTCACCAGCGAGTTCCAAAGCTTGCGGCAGATGTCCAAGATGTGCGTCGGCCGGCAGGGTAATCACTTTCCCATCCTGATGAAGCAGTACTTCCGTCCCAACATCCGGGAAATTTGTACGCGGGAAAACGTGATCAACGCCATGGCCAAGGTGGAATCCCTGGATACCGGCGTCTTCGAACGGACTTTCAAGGGCCAGACCAGTCGCATCGTGCCGTATGTGCTGCTTCTACCGAACTACGGGGATACCGGTATCTGCTGGGAACCCTTCGAACGTTACAACCGCGCCTCCAGCCGGGGGCGGGTCGCCCTGCCCATGTTTCCCAAAGATGTCGAATTCGCTGTGATCTACGCGCTGGCTGATCTGCGCTGGCAGGTAGCTAAAGAAAAAGCCCAGCACTACTGGATGGAGGAGGGCATCACCGGGCGCTACTACCAGTGGTTCCAGGAGCAGAGACTACGAGGGGATGTCAAGGATTACTTCATCCGGGACTATATTCTCTGGATCGCCAAAGAGAGCCAGGGCACGCAGAAGCTGGAGCGGGAAGTTAGGGGGATCTTCTGGCGCATGATGCCCTTCCCGCAATCCATCAAGGACAACCTGAAAAACCGGGGCTTCGTGTACAACGAGCTCTACAAAAAGGACGTTAACATTTCCATGTCCGACGGCTATTGATGCCCGTCGACCTGCCCGCCAACCCCCTGGGGGGAGATCATTTCTTCCTGCGAAACAGCGGCAGAAAGTACTTCTCCATGTCGATCTTGCGGGACAACCATTTCACCACCCGCCCGTAGATAAAAAAGGAGGCGGCGATCGAGCCGATGAATACCACGATCATCAGGATCGAAAGTACGTTTGGATTCAGGGAATCCCGAAAAACAGCCGAAATCAGCACGAGAAACAGTACGATCAGGAGAAACATGATCAGCAGATTGAAAACGGTGGCTCCAAGCAGGAACAACACGGTATTAACTTTTTTGTTCATTCTTCTCTCTCACTCCGGTAACTAGATAACTGATCAACAGCGCAATAGCCGCCACCACGACCGTCGAATCGGCTACGTTGAACACGGGCCATCTTTCAAGTCGCAAAATTCCGTAAAACTTGATATCGATGAAATCGATCACGCCGGCCGGTCGAAAGTACCTGTCTACCTGATTTCCCAGTCCTCCGCCCATGATCGCCGCCATGATCCAGCGCTGACCCTGGGTGAGGTCCTTAGCGGCCAGGAAGTAGTACAGCACAACGGCCACGACCAGCATGGGCAAAACCATGGTCAGGATGATCCGTCCCGTATCGCCCAAGCCGCGTCCGATGCTGAAGGAAAGGGCCGGATTCTGCACGAAGGTGAAGCGCAGGAAATCGCCGATGATCTGCACCGGCCGGCCGTAGGGAAGGGTCTTGGAGACCACAAACTTGACAACCTGGTCTACCAGTACAATCCCTCCTGTCAGTATGAGGGGTAGGAGTTTCTTACGTAAGCTCAAAAGTGCACCCTCCGATTTAGGATAACTGCTGCAGTAAGGGGCCGCTCACAACCCCGTAGGAATGTCGAAAAACCGAGTCTGCAGATCGGTTTCGCTTTGCAACTTTTCGGCCAGTAGCGTGACACCGGAAGTCTCAGTCAGATAGTGACCTCCGAAGATCACGTTGATGTGACCCTCCAGGCAGTGATGATAGATCGTGTGAGAGGCATCCCCCGTTATGAACAGATCGAGCTTCTCTTCTATCGCCTGGTAGGCCTCATCCGCCGCCCCCCCGGAAACGATCCCGATGGTTCGGACTGCCTCGGGTCCGAAGGGAAGAACGCTGATGCCCCGATCCTCCGCTCCGCAGCAAGCGCGTACTACCTGTTCCAGGCTCCTCGCCTCCGGCAGGGTACCCTTGAAACCGATCTTCGTTCCCTTGTACTCCCCGAAGGGCTCGAGCTGCTGCAGGCCAATTCGCCGGGCCAATCCCGCATTGTTGCCCAACTCCGCATGCATGTCCAGGGGCAGATGCACCGCGTACAGGGCAAGGTCCGCCTGGATCAGCGCCCGGATCCGCTGGTAATGTCCGCCAGTCACAGCAAGGGGCCGTCCCCAGAACAATCCGTGGTGGACAAACAACAGGTCCGCTTTCCACTCCGCCGCCCGGCGGATGCTCTCCAGGCAGGCATCTACGGCAAAGGCTGCTTTCTCCACGCTTGCCTCGGAATTGCTGACCTGTAGCCCGTTGAGAGCCATGTCGGTTCCGGCAAACTCCTCGAGTGAAAGGAGCCGTTGGATCAGTGTGTCGAATTCCTCCAGAAGCATGGTCGCTCATTATAGCAGCAGGAGATAGGGGGAGGCAATGCGTTGGGTTGACATCGACAGTTCGGGAAGATATTCTCAAACACAGATTGAAAGCTGGAAGAACAGATGCCCCCGCAAGTCAACATTGAGCAGGTAAAACGGGCCGCCCACAACTCGGTTCCTCTGACCTTCAAGACTTTTACCCTCCCCCACGATACCGAGGAATATCTGGATGAGGTTCTCAACATATTCCTAGCGGAGCTCGGCTTTCCGGAGATCAAGGACCAGCTTTCCTATTGCCTGCGGGAGCTGGCGGTCAACGCAAAAAAAGCCAACACCAAACGGGCCTATTTCCACGAACGGGGTCTGGACCTGAACAATCCTCAGCACTACGCCGAAGGCATGAAGAACTTCAAAGACGACACTCTCGGGAATATCGAGCATTATCTGCAGAAACAGAAGGAACTTGGGCTGTACCTCAAGATCATCTATCACACCCGGGAAAAGACCTTTATGATTTCCGTACGCAATAACGTAGAAATCACCAAGATCGAGCAGATACGCATCTTCGATAGAATCGCCCGTTCCCGAGCCTTCACCAGCATGGAGGAGGCCTTTGCCACGGTGCTCGATCAGACCGAAGGAGCAGGTCTGGGCATCGTCATCCTGATCCTCATGCTGAAGAAAATCGGTCTCGATGAGGAGTCTTTCGCCATCGATGTGGAGGACGGGGAGACCGTGGCTACCTTGACTGTCCCCTTCAACGAAGTTCAGGTGGAGAAGATGGACGCGCTGACCCAGCAGATCATCCGGGAGGTCAAAGAGCTGCCTCAGTTTCCGGACAATATCCTCCATCTTCAGCGTCTGATCACCGATCCTGAGTCGGAAATCACCGACATTGCACGACAGATTTCTACGGATCCGATGCTGACCGCGGATCTGCTCAAGCTGGTCAACTCTGCCCAGTTCATGCTGCCCAAAAGGGTGGATAACATCGTGGAGGCGGTGAAACTGGTTGGTATGAAGGGTGTGCGCAACCTCTTGTACACCCATGGAACGCAGAAGATCTTGGGTCAGAAATACCGGGAAATGCGGGAATTGTGGCAGCACTCCTACCGCACCGCTTTCTACGCCTACAATCTGGCCAAGAGCTTCCATCGGCGTAAAGAGATCCTTGACGATGTGTATGTGGGCGGCATTCTCCATGACTTGGGTAAAATCATCCTGGCCTCCCTGCATCCCGATCTGTTGGAGAGAATCCGCGGTTTCTGCAAGGAGAAAGAGATCCCGTCAAATATGCTGGAGAATTTCGCCGCCGGCATGAATCACGCGGAAGTGGGAGCGCTGATCGCAGAGAAATGGAACTTCCCGGATCAGTTGGTCGACGCCATCCGCTTCCACCACTCGCCGCTGGAGTGCAAAGATCAAAACCGGGACATCGTGTTCAGCGTCTATCTGGCAAATGCCTTGACCGATTTGGAACGGCAGCAGATCCTGTTCGAACAGATGGAGCGCTGGGTTCTGGGGGATTTCGGTATTCAAAGTGAAGAACAATTGACCCGCATCCAGCAGCGCCTGGAGGCCGCCTTCGACCAACAGCGATCCCGCTTCTAGCCCTCTTCACTCCGTGTTTTCTGGGGAGAAAAACGAATCCCATGGGTATAAGGAAACTACTCGATACCTATAGGGGATTGGACCGGGACATCTACTTCCTCTGCCCGGCTCAGGTAATCCACAGCATCGGGCACTTCGTACACCCAGTTTGGATCTTGACTTTAATATTACTATATAGTATTTTTACTATGTTATTAAAGCAATGGTAATATCAAGCAGGAGGAAAGAAATGGCGATTACCATGTATTCGACACCAACCTGCGGCTTCTGTGTAAAGGCCAAGCAGTACTTCCAGCAGAATCATATACCCTTCACCGAGTACAACGTAGCGGCGGATCAGAGAAAAGCGGAGGAGATGGTCCGCAAGTCCGGCCAAATGGGTGTTCCTGTCATTGATGTTCACGGGAAAATCATCGTAGGATTCAACCAACCGGAAATCGAACGCGCCCTGAAGCGCTAGTCGGCACCGGGGAAGAGGCGCAAGAGGAGGAAGCCGTGGCTCACAAGACGGTTGTTACCTGGACGGAGGATCTAGCCTTCGATGTGGAGTTGGACGGGCATCATTTCATGGTGGATGCGGATGAAAAGTTTGGCGGCCGAAACCGGGGCCCCAAGCCCAAGGGTTTGCTTCTCTCCGCCCTGGCGGGCTGCACCGGCATGGACGTGGCCTCGATGCTCACCAAGATGAAGATGCCCTTTGACAAGTTCGCCATGGAAGTTCAGGGCGAACTGGCCGATGAGCACCCGAAGTGTTATACGGACATCGTTATCCGCTACCTCTTTTGGGGTAAAGAGCTGGATCGGGACAAGATCGAGAAATCCGTAAACCTGTCAGTTGACAAGTACTGCGCCGTGCATTACATGCTCAGTAAAGCGGCCACGCTGCGGCACGAAATCGTGCTGAATCCCAGCTGATCGTCCCACAGAACTCACGAGACTCAGCAGGTAGTAAAAAAAAGAACAAATCGAAGCAACGTGGATGAAACCCCCGTTATAGATAGAAATGCTAACGGGGGTTTTATTATGAACAGACGCAAAGGTCGTATAGAGGATGTCCAGCCGCTGATCGAAGGGGGCCGGTTGAAGGTGCGGCTCAGGGTATGTAAAACCGAAGGCGGAAAGCTATTCGCCTTTCTTCCCGATCGGGAGCTTTCCGCTCTGCTGCCCCGTTCCATTCTGCTCACCACCCTTCAGGAAGTGCCAAGGGAACTGCTGGAAACCATCGATCCGATGCTCAGCAAGCAGGTCAGGGGGCGGGTGGTTCGCCTTTGGCAATACGCGGAGCGCTGGTACGCTTCGTTCCTTCCTTGGCGTTCGGTTCACTTCGCCGACCCGTAACTGAAGCGTGCCAGGCCTGCAGGACGATTCCCACAGCCACGGCTACATTGAGGGACCTCTTGGCTCCGGCCATGGGAATCGAGATCCGTCCCGCCTTGGAAGCGGCCAGATTCAAGCTCTTGGGGCTCAAGCCCAGCTCTTCGGAGCCGACCAGCATGACTCCTCGTTCAGGAAAAGAGAAACGATCCAGGGGTGTTCCCCCCAGCTCGAGGGCGAATATGCCCTCCAAATGCTCACTCTCGATCAGCTCGGGTAGATCTGCCAACTCGGCAAACCGCCAGGGCATGATCCTGATCGCTCCCCGGGCCGACTTCACCGCCCGTGGGTGCAGGGGAGAGGCGGTGGTCGGGGAGAGCAGCAACTCCCTCACGCCGAAGGCCTCAGCGGATCGAAAGATCGCCCCTACATTGTAGGGTGAGCGAATCTCCTCCAGATATACCCGGATCGGCAGTATCCTGCGAGCAGCAGAATCGAGCTCCACAGAAGCAGGTGCCAGTAGATCCCATTCGGCCGGCTCGGCCCCCAGGTGCCGAAGAAGCGCGTGCCGTACCCGGTTAAGCTGTCGGTGTAATTTGGACGTGTCCACGCCGGAAGGATCCACGCCGGGCTGATCACACAGGGCCCTACAGTTTTCGGCGGCTGCTACCAGCGCCGGTGCACCGATTTCTTCCCGGAGAATCAAACTGCATAGGGCCTGCAGGTACTCCCGATGCGCCTCCCGCCCCATCTCCAATTCCCGTTCCTCGGCCTGAAGCAGAAGTACGATCTTCCGCAATCGGGTCGATCGGGGCAGGGTGCTGAGCTTCTTGATCGAGATCACGAAAACTAATAGGCGGATTTGACGAGCTCGTACAGGTCTTCCGCCGAGATGCTTCGCGGCAGGTAGTTCATCATGTCGAAGTTGCGGGCGATTCCCGCGATATCGACCATATCGTCCAGATTCAAGTCAAAATCTCGTAGCCGGGTCGGCAGCGCCATCGAGCCGATAATACGGCGCACAGCCTCAACGGCTCGGGCCGCCCCCTCCACCGGAGCCGCATCATCCACCGCTTCCCCCAGATAGCGGGCAACGGCGGTCAGCTTCTCCGAGGCGATCCCGGAGTAGAATTCCATCACGTGGGGAAGCATGATCGAGGAAACCCAGGATTTGGGTACCATGAAGCTGCCGTTGATGGCGTAAGCCAGGGCTGTGCCGACTCCTGCCTTACTGATCGTCAAACCGAGGCTTGCCAGCAATCCGGCCATGGAGGCGTTCATCCGCACTCTCAGATCATCCGGCTGGTTGACCAACGGATCGATAATCTTGCCGATCAACTCACAAGCACGCAGCAGAAACGTGTCGGAGAGGAAGCTGCTCCTGGAGGACAGATACCCCTCCACAGCCACCAGCAGCGTGTCCATCAGCGTGGTAGCCGTGTATTTCGGCGGCAGGGTGATGGTGAGCTTGGGATCCACGATCACCGCCTTGGTGATTCGCCGCTGGGTACGGCCGATCTTGGCGCTGCGATCCCGTCCGTCGGTGAGCAGGTACTCGTCCACCAGCAGGAAAGGATCGCGGCAGGTGGTGGGGATACTGATGTAGGCAAGGGATTCACCGCCGGGCTGTACTCCCGACAGATACTCATCCATATCCACTTCCCCCGGGCTCACCATGGCTATACATTTGGCAACCGATAGGGTACGCACGCCCCCCAATCCGACGATAATCTCCGCCCGGGAACTTCGAGCCAGGTTGACTCCCTCATCCACAACCTTGCTGGTGGCGTGAGGAACGACCTCATCGAAGACGATGTACTGGATCCCCTTTTTCTCAAAAAGAGCTTGAATTCTGTCGATCACCTTCCCTTCATAGAGAATCGCCTCCGTAACCAGCAGCACTCGTTCTCCGTACTGACTGACTACGGCGGCAATCCTGTTCAGGACATCTAAACCAAAACGTACATCCGTGGGTATGGAAAAGGATAGGTCAGGCATCTTAAGGGCTGTCTCCTTGCCATATCAAAAAGGCGGAAGGCCCATTATTGGACCCTCCGCCCATTATTTGTTTGCTGTATAGCCCACCTTTGCTTCAGGTCAGGTTATCTCAAAATATTCCATCAGGCGATCGGCCACCGAACTGATCACTTTCTCTGAAATGTAGGAAGGATCCTGCAGCTTCCTCTTTGCGGCTTCGACCAGTTCCCAGCGGATCTCCGGCGACTGCTTGGCTATGGTGGTTGCTTGATAGACTTCGGCCTTGCTCTTCGCCTCTTCGCTGAGATTGATCGAGTCCGCCCCTTGGCTCTTGCTGGGTTTATCCGCGGGCTTTGTCTTTTTGAAACTCTGTACCGGATCCGTAGGTCCGATTCGTTCAATCGTCATCGCCAGCCGTATTCCTTTCACTTACCAGTATCGTCATGCTTGACATTCAACTTGATGTTTTTCTTGGGCATGACGAACAGGCTTAATTCTCCTCTAATTGTCGTCCTTACCGCCATTTCCGTCAAGAGCTTTTCCGGGAAACCTTTGAGGAATTCTTCGTGCACTTTTGTCATTTCCCGTCCGATCAGGCACATCCGTTCTGGGGCCAAGGTCTGTAGATCCGCCAGCAGTTTGAGGATCCGATGGGGCGACTCGAACAAAACCACTCCCTCCCCGCGGTCCAGCAGCATCTTCAACTGGCTGCGCCTGCGCCCCCCCTTTGGAGAGAGAAAACCGGCAAAGATGATCTGACCGGTCGCCGCCCCACTGACGCTCAGGATCGTCGATAGTGCGGAGGGGCCCGGGATGGGAGTGATTTTCACCTCCTGCTCCCGGGCCAGGGCTACTAAATATGATCCGGGATCGGAAATCCCCGGTGTTCCCCCGTCCGTGACCAGGGCGATCCGTTTGCCCTGCCGGAGCAGCTCCAGCAAACGAGGAGCGGCTTTCCTCATGTTGTGGCTATGAAAAGCCGTCAGAGAGGCCTTTAATCCGTAGTGGTTGAGCAGCTTCAGGGTCTGCCGGGTGTCTTCACAGGCGATCACATCCACCTCACCCAGGATCCGCAGAGCCCGACCGGAGATATCCTCCAAATTTCCTATAGGCGTGGCTACAATGTACAGCATCGAATCCACTGTACACAATGAAACAGAAACTTGCCATTGCCCAAGCTCCGGCATTACCATTGGAATGGGAGAAAAAAATGAAGAAGCATAAGCGATCACCTAAGCAGAAGGAGAGCAAACCCAAGGAGCCGATGCGAACCCTGCTCAAGCAGGAGGGCAAAATGGTCCACGGCACGCGAGGCAAACCGACCCGGGGACCCCGGGGGAACAAGCGCTAAAGCTGGAGGCCAGGAGGGCTGGGAGGCCAGGGCTTCAGGCCTCCCGCCTTGCCAACTTCCCCCCTACGATCTATTATCACCACCATGTTGGACCTCAAATTCATCCGGGATAACCTGGATAGCATCATTGAAAACACCAAGAATCGCCAGGCGGCGGCGAATCCTGAACGAGTTGTCGAGCTCTACGACCGACGCAATCAGCTGCTTCAAGCCTCGGAAACTCTGCGACACCGTAGAAACCTCAATGCCCAGGCTATGAAACAGAGGCTGGAATCCGAAAAGAGGCAGGAGCTGATAGAGGAGGGAAAAATCCTCAAGCAGCAGATCTCAGACACGGAAAAGAAGTTGGAACAGATCAATGAGGAGTTGAACGCGGAAGCTGCCCGGGTGCCCAATCTCTCCCACCCCGAGGCTCCCGTGGGCAAGGGGGAAGAGGACAATCGCGAGCTGAAGCGCTGGGGCGAACCGCGGAACTTTTCCTTTCCGGTCAGGGATCACCTCCAGCTCACCCAGGAGCTCGACCTGGTCGATTTCGAGACAGCCGCACGGGTCAGTGGTCCCAAGTTCTACTATCTGAAAAATGAAGCCGTTCACCTCGACCTTGCCCTTACCCGCTATGCCCTGGACATACTGCAGAAAGAAGGATTCCTGCTGACCATCACTCCGGATATAGCCAAGGAAGAGGTGGTAGAGGGAATCGGTTTCAATCCCAGAGGAGAAGAGTCCAACATCTACTCTGTGGAGGGAACAGGCGCCTGTCTGGTGGGTACCGCAGAAATTACGTTGGGCGGCTTCTACGCCGGGCAGATTCTCGATGCAGCCGATCTGCCCATCAAGATGGCCGGCATCTCTCACTGCTTTCGTCGGGAAGCGGGTGCGGCCGGACAGTATTCCAAAGGATTGTACAGGGTGCATCAATTCAGCAAGGTGGAAATGTTCATCTTTTGTACACCCGATCAGTCCGAGGGGATGCATCAGTATCTTCTGGAACTCGAGGAGCGGATCTTCCAGGGACTGGAAATCCCCTACCGGGTGGTCGACACCTGTACGGGGGAGCTGGGCGGCCCGGCTTACCGTAAGTTCGACCTAGAGGCCTGGATGCCCGGAAGAGGAGAGGGAGGAGACTGGGGGGAGGTCACCAGCGCTTCCAACTGTACCGACTACCAGGCGCGGCGGCTGGCCATCCGCTTCAAAGAGGATGGAAAGAATCAGTTCGTGCACATGCTCAACGGTACGGCGGTGGCAATATCCAGAGCACTGATTTCGATCCTGGAGAACCATCAACAATCCGACGGTTCGGTGCGTATCCCCAAAATCTTGATACCCTACACAGGCTTTGACAGGATCCCTGCAAGATGAAGACGCCCATCGAAACCTTACGGGAATCCGGTTATAAAGTGTACTTCTGCAATACCTCGGCTCTGGATCACTACTTTCGCATTCCCGCAGGTTTATCCTCCTATCTATTGACCGACTCCTCCCTGATCACTCTGGCCAGCACCTTCGAGGATCTTGAGTATCCCGGCTTGGTCTATGAAGAAGCCCTGGTCCGTCAGGGAAAGAAGCGTTATCTGTTTCGCTGCTACGACGAGGATGTTGTCCCGCCCCCCAGGCCTTTTACCGTGCAGGAGCTTCTCTACGATCCGGATCGGGACATCTTCCTGGACCCGTCGGAGATCTACCCGGATCTGCGTAAGGAGCAGCTGGTGCGGCAGAAAGGAGGATCTTCCCTGCTGTACTTGACGGAGGCGGCGATCCTGACCTCCCGCTATCATTACCGGGCGGATCCCGAAGCCTTCCTCTTGGAGCGCCCTTTCGCCGAGCCGGATACCGCCTTCCAGCGGGAGCTGTTGTTGGCCGTACTGACCGGAGCCAATTCCCATAAGGGGCTGTCTCTTCTGTACGCCGCCGGCTTCATCGAGACCTACTGGCCGGAACTGCAGAAGATGTCCGGAATCCCTCACCACAAGGACTATCACCCGGAGGGAAACGGCTGGGAGCATACCCTGGAAACCTTCAAATACCGAAAGGGTCACGATCCGGTTCTGTCCCTCGCTCTGCTGCTTCACGACATCGGTAAACCCGAAGCGGGGAGCACTCCGGAACGAGCCTTCGACGGCCACGCCGAGTTGGGAGCAAAGATCGCAGCGCGCTTTCTCGGCCGGCTCGGTTTCGATCAATCCCTGATCCGGGAGGTCACCTTTCTGGTGCGCTACCATATGATGCCGGCCGCCCTGAAGCAGCTTCCCATCTACCGCTCCGAGCGCATCATGGACTCGCCCCTTTTCCCTCAGCTGCTCGAGTTGTATCGGGCGGATCTATCCGCATCCTACTGGAGCCCGGAAGGCTACTACCAAGCCTGTCAGGTGTACCGAAACTATCGCAAAAACAAGGCCAATCCGTTTCGCCACAAGGATGGAAGGAAACACTCCCGACCGATGCTCAATTGAAAGCTTGGGATACCGAGAAGCTACTATGAGAAGTTACTAAAGGAAGCGGTCGAGCAGAAAAGCCTCGAGTTGTTTCAGATTCGGCTTCAACAGGGTTGCCCGTTTCTCCTTTGCCAGGGCTTCTTTCAAAGTGGCGGGCAGCTCCGGGGTGACGCCGGTGGCTTTTTGCACGATATCGACGAACTTCCCCGGATGAGCCGTAGCCAGACACAGGATCTGTCCACCGAATCGAGAGTCCCTGCGGTACTTGCGGGCAGCCAACACACCAACAGCCGTGTGTGGATCGAGCAGGATTCCCGAGTCCTGATACACCCGATGCATTGTCTGCAGGGTCTCCTGATCGGTGATCCGTACACCCTTGATACACTTCCGCATTCTTTTGGCACTGCCCCCGAACACCACAACCAGCCGCTCGAAATTACTCGGGTGCCCCACGTCCATGGCGTTGGAGATGGTCTTCAGCGATGGCCGGGGTCGAAACTCCCCCGTTTTCAGGTACTCCGGGACCACATCGTTGACATTGGTAGCGGCGATGAACCCCTCCACCGGCATTCCCCAGAGCCAGGCGTACACCCCGGCGGTGAGGTTCCCGAAGTTGCCGCTGGGGACACAGAACATCAGCCGCTCGTTGTCTTTACGCTCCAACTGCAGATATCCGTAGAAGTAGTATAGGGCTTGAGGCAACAGCCTTCCGAGATTGATCGAGTTGGCCGAGCTCAAAGAGAGGCTTTGGCTCAGGCGAGCGTCCACAAAGGCCTGTTTTACCAGCCGTTGGCAGTCATCGAAACTACCCTGAATCTCCAGGGCACTTACATTACCCCCAAGGGTGGTCAATTGCTGCTCCTGCAGCGCGCTGACCCGGCCCGAAGGGTAGAGAATCACCACCTTGATGCTCTGTTTTCCGTGAAAGGCCCTGGCCACTGCGCTGCCGGTGTCTCCAGAAGTGGCAACCAGAACAACGGTGCGGCGGCTCTCCTGGCGAAGGAACTCCTCCATGATCGAAGCCAAAAAAGAGGCCCCGAAATCCTTGAATGCACAAGTCGGTCCGTGAAACAGCTCCAGCAGGCTCAGGGTGTCATCCAGCCGTTTGATAACCGGCTCAAAGGAAAAGGCCTGCTCGCACACCCGCAGGACCGCTTCCCGGCTCAATTCTTCACCGATCAGCGCCCCCATGACGGATGCTGACAGCTCCTGAAAACTCGTTTGCCTCGAGAATGCGACGATGCGTTCACTAAGATCCGGCTGTTCCATGGGAACGTAGAGACCTCCGTTCGGAGCCAATCCAGAGAACACGGCTTCTCGGAAGCTGACAGAGGTTTTTCCGGTAGCCGACCCAACACGGGTGCTGATGAACTTCACCGTTACTCCTCCAGGATCACGGGTCCCGATTGGTTGATCCCTGACAGATACACGTCGCTGTCCAGGCCTACCTCGGCAAAGGCGCTCTGCATAGCCCGACCCACAGCCTTGGCTTTTTGCATGGAGACGCACAGAGAAAAGACCGAAGGCCCGGAGCCGGAAATCGAGCATCCCAGAGCGCCGCTGTGAAGGGCGGTCTGTTTGACCTTGGCAAAACCAGGTATCAATAATCCCCGGCGGGGCTCGGCTACCACATCCTGCAGAGAGCGGCTCAACAGGTCCATATCTCCCTGAAAAAGAGCCGCTACCAGCGCCGCCAGGTTTCCCCACTGCCGCACGGCATCGCTGAGGCGCAGCTCCTTCTTGAGAATGCGGCGGGCATCCTCGGTCTTTATCTCGGTGTGGGGATGGACCGTGGCGACCGCCAATCCCCCAGGTACGGGCAGCTGCACCACATCGAGGGGCTCGTAGCTTCGGATCAAAACGAACCCGCCTAAAAGTGCGGGGGCGACGTTGTCGGCGTGGGCCGATCCGCAGGCGACCTCTTCAGCTTGCATGGTGAAGGGCAGCAGCTGCCGGACTGTCAAGGGACTGCCGGACAACACATTCGCAGCGTACACCGCAGCCACTGAGCTGGCTGCGGAGCTGCCCAATCCGGAGCTCATTGGCATCTGCTTGCGGACGGTTACCTCCAAACCGAAGGGAAAACCGATCGCTTCGAGAAAACGCCTGGCCGCCACCGAGGCCGTGTTACGGTCCGGGTCCCGCGGAAGCTGCCCATTGTCCCCCTCCACGGCGAGTATTTCGACCCGCTTCTGTGGGATTTTCCTCAAGACAACCGTATCACCGGGACGCTCCAATGCGAAACCCAGCACGTCGAAACCGGAGGCTACGTTCGCCACCGTAGCCGGTGCAAACACTGATACCGAATCTCTGTCCGCCACTGTCCGTTTCCTGTTCACAATTGATGATTTTAGAATTTAACCTGAACGTCAACCAAGAAAAGCCCTGTGGACGGTCCTGAGCGCCTCCGGCTCCGCCGCTTTTTCGATGACGAAAGAGATGTTCGTCTCCGAAGAACCTTGGGCAATCGCCAGGATATTGATCTTTGCCCTACCGAGAGCACTGAACAGCTTCCCCGATATCCCGGGAGTTCCCCGCATATTCTCGCCGATTGCGGCCAGAATAGCCAGATCTTTGCGCAGATCGAAATTTTGTATCTGCTTGGCCCGTATCTCCGGTGCCAGCTCCTTCCGCAGCGCCTCCAGGGCCCGTTCTGCCTCCTGCTGCCGAAAAACCACGCAGATACTGTGCTCCGAGGAAGCCTGAGAGATCATGATGATGTTTACCGCGGCGCCGGCCAAGGTCGCGAAGATGCGGGCGGCGATCCCCGGTACACCGACCATGCCTCCGCCTTCGATATTGACCAGCGCCACCGGCTCTATCGAAGCGATCCCCGCGATTGCCGTCTGTTTGTGTCGGGGATCGGCGCAGATTCGCGTGCCCGGACTCTCTACGCGCTCCAGGTTGCGAACCCGGATGGGGATCACCGCCTCCATGGCCGGAACCAGGGATTGGGAGTGAATCATGCGGGCTCCGAAATAGGACAACTCCATCGCTTCCTGGTAGCTCAGCTCCGGAATCACGAAAGCCTCGGGAACGTAATGGGGGTCGGCGCTCATCACCCCTTCCATCCCCGTCCACATCTCGAAGGTATCGGCAGCCAGGGCCGCCGCAATCAGGGAGGCGCTCAGGTCACTGCCGTCCGGCTGCAGGGCGGTAAGTGCGCCCTGCTCGGTATAGGCGAGTCCGCCGGCCACGATTCGGATACCTTCACCCTGCCCAAGGGTGGAAAGGATTGCATCGTAACTCACCTGATAATCCACCTGAAGCATGCCGTGCTGGTTCAAGCGCAGCAGGATCCCGGGATTGTCCTCTATGCGAACCGTAAAACCTTCCGTGTCCAGATAGCGGCTGACGAGAATACAGCTGATCCGGGTTCCGAAGCTGAGCACCAGGTCGAGGGTTCGGGGGGAGCACTCGCGAATCAACTGCACGCCGTGCAGGATATCCTCCAGGTCGTTGAGCAGGATCTGCAGCCCCGTAATCACCCCGGATTGGTTCCGGGGACTGAACAGCCCACGGATGATCTCCAGAACCCGCTCCCGCATCGCCTCGATCCGCTCCAGATAGCCCCCGGAACCCTCGGCTGCCTGGGCTGCCGCTTCGGCCAATGCTTCCCGCATCCCCTGCAGAGATGATACCACCAACACCGGCGCAACGGTGTCCTCACTCACCGCCTGGCGCACTACCTGGTGCAGAGTCTTGATGGAATGTACGTCTTTCAGGGCCTGTTCCCCGAAGCTGAGGACCCTCATTTGGCAGCAATACTACCGATAAAGCCGAGAAAAATCTATCCCAAGCTCGAAGAGGTATGCCCAACCTTTTGATATGCTTACCATGGGATTTGGAAAAATGCCAGGGGAGACAGTGCTGCTTATATCGGATCGCTGGGAGCGGTGAAGGCACCTAGGATGAGCCAGAGGGCGACGGCGCCGGCGCCGGCGGAGAAGGCACCTAAAAGCACCATGTCGTTTTTGAGCTTTTTATAATAGGCCACCCGGATCCGGGATAGTTCCACCTCTATTGGCATATTGCCCGGTGTAAAGCCGATCAGCAGATCCTCTTGCAGTACACAGCGCTTCAGCTGCAGTTCCGTTCCATTATCAAGGACGATGTAGATCATTCGCTGCTTGAGGAACTCGCTGCTCTCCGTTGGAGCCAGATAGTGGGTGCTCATGCAGGAGGATAGGGAGAGTATGGTTAACATCACCAGCCCGATGATCCGTTTACTCAGCCCCACACTGCCCTCCCCTCTTGCACTTGAGCCCGCCATCTACAGGACTCCCATAAGCTGCAAAATCGTACGTAGCTTTTCAGTCTCGCTCATTACCGTCAGATCGTACTCCGGGTACCTTTCCTCACCCAGCTCCCAGATATCCGAGAAGAAGGCTGATCCCACTCCCGCTACGGCACCGAGAATCCCTACCCCGATGGCCAGGGCATAGGTTTCACTGCTGTCGGCCAATATCCCCATCACTCCTCCGGCGGTGATGAATCCGGCCTCCGCCAGGACTGCCGTGAGGGTGATCCCCGGATAGGAGTGTCTTTTGATTCTCAGGGATTGGATCTGACCAAGGGGAATTTCAACAGGATCCAATAACCAGTATGGAAATGGAGCAACCGTGACCAACCGACCCTGGACACTCAGTATCTTGACTTCCCGCTCGAACCCGCTGCGATCGGTCAGAATCAACTCGGGGAACTCCACCGCCTCTACTGTTTCTGTAGAGACCAGCATCGCCGCCATAGCGATATCCGGACCGGTGGCACAGCCGCCGAGGAATATATACAGAAAAAAGATGGACAAGAGATAGACTACAGCTCTTTTCACAGAACCCGCCTCGGGAAACCCGCCTGCCGCAGCGAAAGAGGTGGATGCGAGGGTTCCCCTCTCAAGTATAGAGATTTCCAGTGCAAGAAAAAAAGTCCAGATCCCCCCAGAGAATCTGGACTTGAGAACGTCGAATTATCCGTCGTCCCGTCAGCGGGCGCTGCCTAGAAGCTGCTCGGTTTGGTGATCCGGAAGTTTCCGAAGCTGGCGGCCAGGCTGTTGGTTCGCACGGCGATGTAATTTCCGCCCCGGATCGGTCCCCCCACGCTGAAGCGGTAGTAGAAGTTGGGAATTACCGGATCCCACACCTTCACTTCACCGGTATTGTAGTTGATCCGTGCCTTCACCTTCAGGGCGTACTGGGCCATCCTGTCCAGGTTGATGTCCTTCAGCCGCTCCATGGGCAGCTGATAGGCCGTGGGCCTGTGGATCATATCCATGACCGAATGAGCCGAGCTGTAGTAGGCCTGGCCGTACACTCCGGAGCCACCGTAGAACTTCGGATCGAGGGTCAGCCAGAGCAGGAAGGACTTGCCGTTGCCCCAGCTCTTCCCTCGGGCAGCATTGTCGATGCCGATATGAAAACCGAAGGCGCCGAACATGTCCTGCCCGCCGTCTACGTACTTCACATCGAACTCGAACTGCATGATACCGCTTTGGGGAAGCCGCATATGCGCTTGAGCCATCCCCGCCTTGGTGCTGCTCTGTACCAGTCGACCTCCTACCATCTTCCAATCCCCATAGGCGGCGGTCCAGCCGTCCATGCTCTGGGAGAAGACGAAGGCCGGGACGATCACGAACAGAATGCAGAGTAAAACGATCAGACGTTTCATCCCACTATTCCCCCTTAGACTATAAAATTTGTTTTCCTTGATATCGCAACCTCCGATCGCAACTGGACGCAAAGATTGCGATGTCTTCTTCCAGTCAAAATGACTGTAATAAGAATAAGGATACGATCCTTATGATAAAGGCTATCATACCCTAGATCAAGCTTTTTTTTCAACTTTTGCATCGAAGATAAATCCCAGAAAGTAGATCTCCCGTGATTCACCGCGGGATGCCTTCGGTTTGAACGCCCGGGCACGGTGAAACAGTACCTTCATGCGCTGCAGAAGCTGACCCTCCTCACCCCCTTGAAACAGCTTCACCACCAGATGTCCCCCCGGCTTGAGCGTGTCAGCGGCCAGCTCCAGTACCCGCCGGGCAATCTGCAGGGAACCTTCAGCGTCGACCAGGCTGCTTCCGCTGGTACGG
Source organism: Spirochaetaceae bacterium (assembly GCA_020353535.1). GTDB lineage: Bacteria > Spirochaetota > Spirochaetia > SZUA-6 > DRHE01 > JAFGQJ01. The sequence continues at coordinate 4,738,712 of CP070696.1, forward strand.
GGGGCTGCGTCACTCAAAATCAGGTCAAAGGGCCCGAGCCGCTGCAGGGCAGCGGCGATCTCCGCCGAAAAGATATCCCCTTGAAGAAAGCGGTAGCGTCCACCGGAGGGTGGTAGGGCGCGGACCGGCTCCAGGTCTACACCGACCAGCGATCCCTTCGGCCCGAGCTGTTGAAGACAGTACTTGCTCCAGCTTCCCGGAGCAGATCCGAGATCCAGAACCTTCTGGCCGGCCTTGAGTACTGAAAAGCGGTTCTGTATCTCCTGGAGCTTAAACACCGAGCGGGCAGGATAGTTCTTCTCCCGCGCGAGTCTGCTGTAGTGATCCCCGTTTCTTCTCATCGCTCACCTTGTAGAAAGTGTAGGATCGGGTACACTTGATGCATGGATTCTACCTCTTTCTCCAATCGATTGAAAGACAAGATCGAAGCCATTGAAACGGAGCTCAGGCGGGTAATTCCCGACAGAATCTCCGACACCTGGGCACGAACTCAGTGCGGTCACGATCTGCACTCCATTGAGGTCGGATTGTGGCAGCGGATCAGCGATCCGGCCCGGGATCTACTGGACCGGGGGGGCAAGCGTTGGCGTCCCCTGCTGATGCTGCTCTGCGCGGAGATGTACGGCGACTGGCATCTTGCTCTTCCACTGACGCCAATGGTCGAGATCGCCCACAACGGCAGTCTGATCGTCGACGATATCGAAGACGGTGCCGTGCAGAGACGGGGTGAGCAGGCGGAGCACATCAAATTCGGCATGGATTTGGCCTTGAATGCGGGTAACCTGATGTACTTCCTTCCCGCCAGGGTTATCGATTCCGCATCCTTCACGGATGCCCAGCGGCTGCTTCTCCATCGCTACTACGTCGAAGACATGGTCCGGCTGCATTTCGGACAGGGTCTGGATATTCTGTGGCACAGGGACCATCAGAACATCCCCAGTGAGGAGCAGTACCGGCAGATGTGTCGTCTCAAAACAGGGGGCCTGTCCCGCCTGGCGGCCAGGGCTGCCGTAATCGCGGTTGAAGGCCAGGAGCAAAACGCCGAGGCGCTCGGCGCGGTGGCCGAAGATTTCGGTGCCTGTTTTCAGATCATCGACGATGTGAAGAATCTGGGTCCAGGGGTGCCGGGAAAACAGCGGGGGGATGACATCATCGAAGGCAAGAAGAGTTTGCCCATCATTCTTTATCTCAATCGCCATCCCGATCACAAGCCGCAAATCCGGCGCTACTTCGAGATCGCCGGTGGAGCGGACCAGGAGGCCGCCTGGCGAGCAGTCGGGGACCTCATAGCCTTGATAACCCCTTCCGGCTGTCTGCAGGAGGCGGAACAGCAGGCCAGAGGGCTTCTGGCGGATACCATAGACAAACTAGAAAGGATCGCCCCTCCCTCCACAGCCCGGGACCAGCTTGTCGGGCTGGTCGACCTGCTCATTACAGGTTGACGAATCGACTTCGAGATACGTACTTTCAAGGTATGAGTGAGCTTCCCTTCCACAAGCGCCCCCTTAGCTATCGCTACTACAATGCCACCCTCACCCTTATTATCCTCAACGTGGGAATATTCCTGATAAGCATGCTGCTTTCGAACCGTGTGGTATCGACACCCTACGGCAGATATCCCCTGCTCTACTACTACGTCTCGCTTATCCCCTATCGGATCGTAGCAGACAAATCGATCTGGCAGGTCGTCACCTACATGTTTGTGCACGGGAGCGTACGGCATATCCTATTCAATATGTTAGCCCTGTTCATATTCGGTACCGCTCTGGAACGAAGATTGGGAAGCTCGGAGTTTCTCCTTTACTACTTTCTTACCGGCGTCGGTGCCGGAGTGGCGACTCTGGCCGTCAACTGGTATGCCGGTATGGCTTTGATACCCGTGGTCGGCGCCTCCGGAGCCATCTACGGTCTCCTGTTGGCCTATGCAACGCTCTATCCGGACTCCCGGCTGTACGTGTTCGGTATTCTGCCGATCCGCGCCCCATTATTGGTGCTTCTATTCGCCGGAGGGGCATTGCTATTTCTTGTGACTGGAACCCGCAACGGTGTGGCCCACCTAACTCATCTGGCCGGCCTCGTCTTCGGTTATCTTTACTTTGTCATTCGAATGGGCATCAATCCGATCAGGGTGTTTTTCAGACGCTGAGGCCATTCTGCCGATACTAAGGGTGGATGCTCCAAAGATTCTTCGCGGTTTCTGTACTTCTCCTCCTTTCGCTACCCGCTCATGCCCAGACAGAGCTGATCAGCCTGCGTCTTTGGTGCGAGCTGGAACCGATGGTGCAGGAAAACGAGGAATATCCCCTATCCACAGCGGCGGCGCAGGCTCGCGCCCTCGAGGAAGCGCGGGGGATTCTTTCCGGCATGATCTACGGCTTTCGCTTCAGCTACACCCCCGGCGACAGCGTTCGAAAGATCGGGGAACAGTTCACCATAACCCCCGTTGCCGAGGTGCTGTGGGGTGATCCCAATCTGCGAATTGCCGATGCCTACATCAAAGAAAGCCTGCTGTTCGTCAAGGTAAGCTACGAACTGGAGGACTTTCAGTTTGCCCGCAGACGGGCATGGGCCAGCAATTCCGTTGAGGCCAGTTCGGGAGTTGGCAGCTACAGTGTTTTTACGGCACCCGGTCCGGAGGGAAAACGACAGGCTCTGCAGGAAGCACTGAAAAACGCCGTCCGCGAAGCCCTGCGGCCGGTGCACTACAACAAGCCTCGCGAAGTCACCGGAGAGATCATCATCTGGAGCGAACCGCAAACCGTTATTCGATCCGGAACCTATACAACGCAGTTGGATGTGAAGCTGCGGGTAAAAGAGATCCGCTCGTATAGCCTCTTCTAATAAAAATCAGTATTGTTGCTCTATGGACGTGAAAAGACTGCTGCTCTCGGTCCTTGCTCTAACTGTGCTGGCTATCGCCCTGCCCGCCCAGGAGAGCGAGGAGGAGCAACCGAGTGAGTTTGTTCTGGTTTATTCCCCAAAAAATCTGGTATTGGATCCGCGGCACATCTACACTACAATGGAATCCGAACTGTCCACCGGTATTTACGAGGGTTTGCTGAGCTATCATCCCTTTTCTCTTGAACCGCTCCCGGCTGTCGCCTCGGAGTGGAAGATAAGCCCCGACCGAACCGTTTACACCTTCACCTTGCGGGAAAATGCCCGTTTCAGCAACGGCGATCCGGTGCAGGCACAGGATTTTCTGGATTCCTGGTTGCGGGTTCTAGAACCCGGTGCCGGAGCGGAATACTCCTTTCTCTTCGATGTCATCAAAGGAGCGCGGGACTACCGCCTTGGCCGGGAAGTAGAAGACTTGGGGATTCGAGTAATTTCCCCGACCCGACTGGAAGTCGAGTTGGAGAGGCCGGCCAGCCATTTTCTAAAAATCCTCTGCCACATGACCTTCGCGCCGATACATTCTTCCTACAGGAACCGGGAACGTTGGGATCGGGAGGCTACGCTGATAGGCAACGGGCCCTACTACGTCCACGAACGCAAGCCTGCAGAGCTGGTAATGAAGAAGAATCAGCTGTATTGGGATGCCAGCCGGGTCGAGATAGAAACCCTGCGCATTCGTTTCATGGACGACCCGGAAGCGATCAGCCAGGCGTTCAACAACGGGGAGGTGCACTGGACGAACAATTGGGATACCGAATTGTTGCTCGACCGAACCAAGATCGTGTTCAATCCCCTGTTCGCGACCAGCTACTTCTTCTTCGTCTGCAACCAGGAACCCTGGAGCGACGAGCGCGTTCGGCGGGCCCTGGTCCTTCTCTCGCCATGGGAACAGATCCGCAATGAGGAGGAGGTGCTCCTGCCTACGAGCAATCTCATTCCGGGGATCCCCGGCTATCCGGAGGTGGAGGGAATCGAAACGTCAAGTCGTCAGGAGGCACTTCGTCTGCTCGAAGAGGCGGGCTATCCCGGCGGAAACGGGCTGCCGTCCCTGCTCTTCAAGCTGCCCGGGGATTCAGAGAGCCGGCGCATCGCCGAGATCATGGCGGAAGCCTGGAAGGCGGAACTCGATCTGAAGGTGGGCTATCAATCCTTTCCCTTCGAGGTGTACCTGGAAGAGGTAAAGAAGGCGGATTTCACGATCGGTTCGGCTACCTGGATCGGCGACTACGCCGATCCTCTGACCTTCCTCCAGATGTGGACCGCCGACAGCAACCTCAACGATGCCCGTTTCAGCGATGAGGAGTTCGACGCCTTGATCGAGCGATCCTTCGGCCAGGAAGGACGGGAGCGCTACCAGACGCTCGGAGAAAGTGAAGGTGTACTGCTACAAAAGGCGGTTGTTCTGCCGATAAGCCACACGCCGGCGTTCAACCTTATCGATTTGGACCGGGTGGAGGGATGGTTTCCCAACGTCCTCAACATCCACCCCCTGAAGTATCTTCGTTTTCGGGCTCTTAGGCTGCCCCCCGGCATCGTAAAACTCTAGGTCCTTCTACCCCTCCGAGGTCTGCGGCCGATCCCTTCGAGCAGATGTTGAATACGCTCCCGTAGCAAAAAGCCGAGCACGAACAAGGCCGCCGCGATAAAGAAGACCGTTCCCGCCAAAATCCAGCGCCTGTCCGCCGCTGCATTACCGATCAGGGCGCTGCCTATGATCCCGGGGATTCTACCCAGTGTAGAGTACAGCAGGAAAAAGTGAAGCTTCATGATGGACAGTCCGGCTACGTAGCAGAGAATGTCTTTCGGAATCCCGGGTATTAAGAAAAATAAAAAGAAGGACAGCCTGGCTTTTGGAGAAGTGGCAATTTTACGAGCCTGTTCTACCTTTTGCGGTGTAAACAGGGCGTTGACGAAGGGCACACCAAGAATGCGGGCGATCACAAAGTTGAAGGTCGCTCCCAGCGTGATTCCGGTTACAGAAAGAACCGTACCCATCCACAGGCCGAATGCGTAACCTCCGGCCACCTGGGGGATCTCCCCGGGAATAAAAAAAAACACCACCTGGAACGCTTGCACGGCCACGAAGACCAGGGGCGCGACAACCCCGGTAGCACGGATCCACTCCCGCAGTGCCTGGGGGGAGCTGAACAGTTCGAAGAGCTGCCTTCGAAGCACGAAGGTCAATACGAGCAGCGCCAGAAACAGGCAGGGGAAGGCGAGCAGGGAAAGGAGCTTTTTGATCCTCATAATATTTCGACGTATTATGAACCGAATCCAGCTCCTTTGACTACGTTCCCCAATTTTTGTATTATGTTGCCATAATGGCCACAACCTCAAAGAAATCATCTCAAGCAGCGAAAAAAACATCGAAGCATACCAAAACAAAGAAAAAGATGACTGCGAAGAGCAGTACCAAGAGCTCGAAGCGGGATTCGGTGACAAAGGCAAAACCAGCCAGGAAACCTGCCGCAGCCAAAAAAACCTCAAAAATGGATCCGGCACGGAGCAAGACTTCCGCGGCTGTCAAGACGAAGTCCACTACGGCAAAACCAGCCAAAGCCCGCACCCGCAAGCTGAGGTACAAGAAGGGACAGGAAATCGTCTATCCTCTCCAGGGTGTCGGTCAGATCAAATCGATCGAGGAACGGGCATTTCGCAGCACCAAACTTCTGTACTATATCATCTATCTGGAAGTGTCGGACATGACGATCATGGTTCCGGTGGACAAAGCGGACGAGCTGGGGATCCGGCCGATCGTGGACAAGCGTCAGGCCAACAAGGCACTCAAGCTGATATCCGAGGAGTATGAACCGGTACCGACGGATTGGAAGGCCCGCTATCAAAACAATCTGGATCTGCTGAAAAAGGGCAGTGTGCTGGACATTGCCACAGTTGTTCGAGCCCTCTATCACCGCAGCAGAATCAAAGAGCTTCCGATCTTGGAGCGGAAACTGTACGACAGCGCGTTGAAACTTCTCGTGGACGAGATCTCTTTCTCCCTGCAGAAGGGCAAGGAAGAGGTGGAGGAGCTGGTTCTGAGCAAGATGGAGGTGAATTGAGCTCCGACGCGGTCATAATTACCGCTGCCGGGTCCAGTAAACGCTGGGCGGACAAAGAGAAGAAAGAGTACGCCGATCTTGACGGCCGGCCGGTGTTGTGCTGGACTGTTCAACCCTTCCTTGAGACGGCACCGCCCCTGCAGATAGTGATCACCCTGCCGCAAAAGGATATCCCGAAAGTACAAGAGCTCCTTCGAATCCTGGGCGATACCACCCGCATCCATTTCGTAGCAGGTGGGGAAAGTCGCCAGGAATCGGTGCGGCTCGGCCTGGAAGCGCTGCAGGAACAATCACCGAAGATCGTATTGATCCACGACGGCGCCCGTCCCTGGGTTGACAGAGCCTTGATCGGCAGGGTCTTGGAGGGAGCCCGCAGGTGGGGCGCCTGCATCCCGGTGGTTGATGCCAGTGAAGCTCCCAAGCGGGTAGGTCCATCGGGATTGATACTCCAGGACCTGTCCCGGGAACGGTTCAAGCTTGCCCAAACACCCCAGGGATTTCTCTATGACCGGATCCTGGAGGCGCACCGCCGCGGTAAAGACAATCCCCGCTTGTTCATAGACGATGCCGAAATCTACGCGGCCTACTGGTCCGGGGTGTTCACCATTCCCGGGAACCGGCGGAACAGGAAAATCACCTTCAAAGAGGATCTGCGCAGCCTATTGCGATGACAGCCGGCAATTATTCCATGCGGAGATTGCCGGCTGGAAGAGGACATCGCAATCCACAGAAAATAATGGAGATGGGAGAGTGCGATATGAGAATCGGCTTCGGCTACGACAGCCATAGATTGGTGCCGGGACGAACCCTCATCTTGGGAGGCGTGAGCGTTCCGAATGCCCTGGGCCCGGAGGCGCATTCGGACGGGGATGTACTAATCCATGCCCTGATCGACGCCCTTTTGGGTGCATGCGCCCTCGGCGACATCGGACGGCTGTTTCCACCTTCCGACGAGCGCTACCGGGATATCTCCAGCCGCATCCTGCTCGCCCGAACCCTGGAAGTCTTGTCGAAAGGGGGATTTCGGCCCAGGAACGTGGACGCGACTATCGTCCTCGAATCCCCTCGACTGTCCCCCTACATCGAGCAGATGCGGAGTAATCTCAGCCAGGATATGGGCATCCCCGCTACGGCCATATCGGTGAAGGCAAAGACCAAGGAAGGGCTGGGCCTGACCGGTCAAGGCCGGGCGGTGGAAGCCTACGCGGTGGCTCTGGTGGAGGAAGATTGAGCCCCCCTACCGGTGGCTTTCCGGGGGAGACTGGTGGCTCCCTTGAGGAGATCGTCGCCACTCTACGGGAGTTCCTGAAAGGATCCCCCCTGCCCTCGGTTTCGGAGGTAGCGCAGCGCAAAGCGGATCCTTTCCGCATCCTGGTTTCCACCATGATCTCCCTGCGCACCAAGGATGAGGTGACCGCAACCGCGTCCGAGCGTCTGCTGGCCCGTGCGCCCACGGCGCAGGCGCTCCTGCGGCTCGAGTCGAAGGAGATCGCCGAGCTGATCTACCCGGCGGGTTTTTACAACACCAAGGCGAAAAATCTGAAAGCGATGGCGGAAGCTCTGGTATCCCTATACGGGGGGCGGGTACCGGAGGCGATGGAGCAGCTGCTCGCGCTGCCCGGGGTGGGACGCAAGACCGCGAATCTGGTGCGTAATCTGGGCTACGATCTGGAAGGCATCTGTGTGGACACCCATGTGCACCGCATCAGCAACCGGCTCGGCTGGGTTCAGACAAAAACGCCGGAACAGACCGAGAGCGCTTTGGAGACCGTACTACCCCGAAAGTACTGGATACCGATCAACGAGCTGTTGGTACGCTTCGGCCAAACCCTCTGTACGCCGCTGAGCCCTTTCTGCTCCCGCTGTCCGATCCGCACGCTCTGTCCCCGCATCGGGGTGGAACGCTCCCGGTAGTGGGAGTGACGGCATAAGCAAACTTTCCCCCCTGAGATTCTTAAGATCCTCGGTCGATGGTGGGGGCGGTGCTGCAGTAAAGGAATCAACTCAAGGTAGCGGGTTGGGTTGAGGGCTTCATCAGTCCAGATCCACGGTCAGAAAGGCTCGATCGATCTCGATTATTGGATCCCGGCTCCATCGCCACTCATCCGAATAGCCCAGGCAGTTGCAGATGAAACGGGTACCCTTGACCGTCGCCTGTTTGCGGTAGTGCACATGGCCGCATATCGAGTACCGTACCCCGTATGCGAGGGCCAGTTCCCCGTACTCCGGACTTCCAAGAAATGCATTCAGGTATATCCACTCAGGATCGGGACGCTGAACCGTGAACTCCTTTCGGGGAAGCACATGAGTCACCAGGATGAGTTTGTGATTGTCGGAACCGGAACCCTTCGCCGAGGTGATTTTCTCCAGCTGAGTGTCGAGCTTCTCATAGAAGGTGCGGTGCATCTCGAGGGTGTGTCGATCCCAATTCGCTTTGATCCGGTCCTGCCAGATGCGTTCACCGAACTGCATGCGGTCGAAATCCTCCCGAGAGTACTGGGCGCCGCCGAAGGAGTAGTCATACCAGCCTAGATCGCCGATAATCGTCCAGCCGTCTGCGATTTCCTGCGGTCCTCTGCTCAGGTTTCCGGGAAAGCGTTCCAGCGCTTCATAGGCCTGCCAGGCGGTGATGTCCGGATGAGCTTCGTTCCAGATGTCGTGATTTCCCGGAACGAACAGAAGCGGCAGTCCGGAACGTTCCTGCAGTTGATCGAGTGACTCGAGGGTTAGCCGATAATCGCTGGAGACATCCCCGGCGATCACCATCGTTTCAACCCCGCGGCGATGGATGGTAGCGAGGAGTGCCTCGATTACGGGCTGGCCGCCGTTCAGATCAACATGAATGTCTGAAAGGATTCCGATGCGCATGAGGGTCCTCTACCTCTTTTGAAGACGAGGATTGAGCCGCTCGGAAAGAGTGTCTCCGATGATGTTGAAGCACAGCACGGTCAGGGCGATCGCCAGCCCTGGATACAGGGCCATCCAGGGAGCCTGGACCAGGTAGTTGCGGGAATCCTTGAGCATCAATCCCCAGCTCGGTGTGGGAGGTTGGGTGCCCAGGCCGAGGTAGGAGAGGGAGGCTTCCACGACGACCGCCAGGGCGAATGTGATTGAACCCTGTACGATCACACGACCCAGCAGGTTTGGGATAATGTGCTTGAAGATAATTTTCAGAATCGGAGTTCCCAAGGCACGGGATGCTTCGACATAGCCTTCGTGCCGCAGGGCCAGGGTCTCCGCCCGTACCAGCCGCGCGAACACCGGGCTGTAGATGATCCCGATAGCCAGCATCACCTGGAGCAGGCCGTAACCCAGAAAAGAAACGACGGTAATGGCCAGAAGGATGGTGGGAAAAGACAGGAGGCCGTCCATGAGGAGCATTAAAATGTTGTCTGTCCAGGTCCCTCCCAATCCTGCGGCCAGACCCACAATCATACCGAAAGTTGTGGCAATAGAAACGGAGATGATTCCTACCAATAGTGCCGACCGGGAGCCGTAGATGATTCGGCTCATGACGTCCCTGCCGAAGTTGTCCGTGCCCAGCGGGTGAGTGAGGCTGGGCGGATGAAATCGGTTCTCGACATTCTGAACCAAAGGGTCATGAGGAGCGATCCTGGGAGCCGTCACTGCGGCGGCCCCCAGAATCAATAAAAATGCAACTGCGATGTAGTACAGCCTGGCGGCTGCGGATCCTCGAAGCATAGCCTGCGCAGGTTGTTTCTATCTCAACTCCGTCCAGCGGAAGTCGAAGGTATCCAGCTTCGGGGTGATACGGAACTCATACACATTGTTGCGCATGGCGTTGAACTCGTAGTTGGATCCCAGATACATGAAAGGGACTTCCCTTGCCATGAGCTCCAGAACCTCGTCGTAGATCTTTTTCCGATTTTCGAATCCCGACACCTTGGCTCCTTGGGCGATAAGCTCGGCAGCCCGGGAGTTGTCCCAACGAACATAGCGTTTCTCGGGAATACCGTAGCCACCGAGGGTGCCGTCAGGATCGAGCTTGCCCGTGTGACCGATCACGGTCAGATCGTAATTTGCGTTTCTGTACACGTCGCTCAACCAGGTGGACCAGTCCACCAACCGAATCTGGACGTTCATGCCGACTTCGGTGAGCATGGCCTGGTACATCTCTCCGGCTTTTACGTGGAGCTCGTAGTTTTGGGGAAGGAACAGCTCGAATTCCCGGTCCGGCCCGACTCCGGCTTCCTTCAGAAGCTGGCGGGCTCTTGCAGGATTGTAGGGATACAGATCGGTAAAGTCCTTGTAATAGGCATTACCATGGTCCGTAAAGGTACCGATTATCTCTCCTCCACCGTAGACCGTATCCAGCACCTTCTGCTTGTCGATGGCGTGGTTGATGGCCTGGCGAACCCGCAAGTCATTCAGCTGAGGCCGGCTACAGTTGATGGACATGACCAGCGTTAGGGCGGTCAACCGAGTTTCCACCTTGGTATCCGGATTCGCCTCCAGCTGAGGTACCGCATCCGGATCAATCCGGTAGGCCACGTCGAGCTGTCCGGACATCAGACCTTGAACCGCAACCGTCTGTTCGGTGATGATGTTGATGTTGACCCCGTCCAACTTAGGTAGATCTTTCATCCAGTAGTCGGGATTCTTTTCGAGCACGACCCGGCTGTCCCGTACCCACTCGACGAAGCGAAACGGTCCGGTTCCCACCGGCTGGTTGCCGAAGTCATGCCCCGAGTCAATCAGCCTCTTGGGCAGGATGGCACTCCACCCCGAGGCCAATGTGGCCAGAAGAGGAGAGTTGGGTGTGGAGAGCTTGAAAACCACCGTGCTGCTGTTGGGTGCTTCGACGGCGGCGATCGCCTTGTAGTCAGCCGCTTTGGGACTGGCTGTTTCCTCTTTCATCAGCCGGTCGAAGGTCGCCTTGACATCCGCCGAGCTGAGGGTGTCGCCGTTGTGGAACTTCACTCCCTGTCTCAATGTGAAGGTCCAGGTCAATCCATCAGAAGAGATCTGCCATTTCTCCGCCAGCGCAGGCACGATCTTCTCCGACGGGTCCGGTTCCACCAGCGTGTCGTAGATGCTCTTCAGGGTTTGAAACGTTAGTGTGCCCGCCGTCTTGTGCGGATCGAGGGTGTCCGGATTTCCCTGCAGGGCGAACTCCAGGACTTTCTCCTCCTGTTGTGCATTGGCTGCCGCCGTACCTGCCGCCAGGACGAGCAGTACCAAAACCGCCAGCGCGGTTGCCCATAGATGCGTGCGTTTCATGTAGTCCTCCTTCTGCAACCGAGTGCAGATTATTTTGTTTCCCCGCTACGCGGGGTTGGTTTTTCCACTATGTATACAGGCCACCAGATGGCCTCCCCCCAGATCGTGTAATTCCGGCTCCTGCTCCAAGCAGCTGGAATCCTTGCGTTCACACTGTACCGCGTAAGGACATCCGCTTATATGGCCGGGCGCCGATTCGCTTTCCTGTATTTTACCGTTTGACTGTATCGTTCCATGCAGGCTCGGACTGGCGGAAAACAATCTCAGTGTATACGGATGTACCGGCCTCTCCATGATCTGCTCGGTGGAGCCAAGCTCCACAATCCGCCCCTTGTACATTACCGCGATTCGGTCGCTGAGATAGGCAACCAGATTGAGATCGTGAGATATAAACAGATAGGTGAGGGACAGTCTGTCTTTCAAGTCCAGGAGGAGATTGATGATTTGAGCCTGAATGGAAACGTCGAGATTCGAAACAGGTTCATCGAGAACGAGAAACTCCGGCTGCATGGTCAAAGCCCGGGCCACGACGACACGCTGTTTCTGCCCTCCTGAAAACTCGTGTGGATACCGGTTTCGGTGAGACGGTGAGATGCCAACGAGCTCCAGCATCTCTTCGACACGCTTCAGTCGCTGACTTTTCGGTATGCCAAGATTGATCAGTCCCTCCTCGAGACTGGCTCCGACCTTCATCTTTGGATTGAGGGCGCTGTTGGGATCCTGAAACACGATCTGCATGCGCCGGCGGTAGCCTCGTAGGACATTCCCGGATAATTCTCCCAGCACAGTGCCTGCAAAACGTACCTGCCCGGAATTGGGCGGATCTAGATAGAGAAGTGCCCTGGAGACCGTGGTTTTCCCGCATCCCGATTCTCCGACAAGCCCGAAAATCGTATTTTTCTCGATGTCAAAGCTCACCCGGTCCACGGCTCTGAACGCGGCGCGTTTGCGGGCTAGCAGGCCCCGACCGTGAAACTCCTTTACCAGATTCCGTATTTCTACGAGTTGATCCATTTTTTTCCAATCATATGGCAAGCGGCGGTGTGTCCCTCCCTGCGTTCCACCGTTGGAGGAACCTCCCGTGAGCAGAGCTCTTCAGATAGAGGACAACGGGGGTGAAAGGCACAGCCCCCCGGAATATGCTCGGCATCCGGCACGCGCCCCGGAATGACCTTGAGACGTTGGCCCCTTTTCTCCGCATCGGGGATGGACAGAAGTAGGAGCTGGGTGTAGGGGTGCAGCGGCTCGCTGAACAACCGAGCCCGGTCTGCGGACTCCACGATCTTACCGGCATAAATCACCGAAACCCTGTCGGCGATCTCATGAACCACCGTCAGATCGTGGGAGATGAACAGCACCCCCATGGAAAAACGCTCCCGCAGCCTCAGGATCAGTTTGAGGATCTGCAGCTGGAGGGTCACATCCAAAGCCGTGGTCGGTTCATCTGCGATCAGAATCGAAGGATCGCAGGAAATGGCCATGGCGATCATCATTCGTTGCTTCATGCCTCCGGATAGCTCATGAGGGTACCCCGAAAGAACTCGCCTCGAGTTCGGCAATCCCACTACTTCGAGGAGCTCCCCCGCCCGCCCGACCGCCTCGCTTCGCTCCATATCCAGATGGAGTTGCAGCATTTCAGTGATTTGCTCTCCGACTTTCAGAGACGGATTCAGATACTTCGCCGGCTCCTGAAAAACCATGGCGATTTCCCGTCCCCTGGTACGCCTGCGTTCGGCTTCGGACAACTCCAGCAAATCGGTTCCTCTGTAAAGGATCAGACCCCGGTTGATCTTGGCCGGCGGCATCGGCAGCAATCCCATGATGCAGGTCGAGGTAACCGTCTTTCCGGAGCCCGATTCGCCAACAAGACCGTGAATTTGCCCGGATTTGAGAGTGAGGTCGATACCTCGAAGAGCCTGGGCGCTGCCCCGCTCCAATTTAAAGCTCACGTCGAGATCTCGTATCTCCAGGAGGTCTCCGTTTCCCCCGCCCAGGATTTGTTCGTTCTTCGGCTTGCTCACCGTAATACGCTTCATATTTCGACAGAACCTCACTCGATACGGATCCTGGGATTGAGTACGCTGTAGAAAATATCCACGGCGAAATTGATCAAGGAGAAGATGATGGCCACGAATACGACCCCTCCCTGGATCAAAGGAAAATCCCGTTGGTAGATTCCTGTAAGAAACAATCGCCCCAATCCGGGAAGGGAAAACACCTGTTCGGTGATGATCGCACCTCCAAGCATGTAGCCCAGCTGGATTCCGGTGACAGTAATGACCGGAAGCAGAGCGTTCTTCAGAGCGTGCTTGTACTTTACCATCCGCTCTGTGAGCCCTTTGGCCCGGGCAGTGATCACATATTCCTTGCTCAGCTCCTCGATCATCGAGGCCCGTGTTAACCTGAGGATAATCGCCGCCCGGGCGATACCGAGAGAAATGGCTGGCAGGATCAGATGCACAATGCTTCCCGCCCCGAACAGTGGGAAGATCGGGAACTTTACCGCAAAGATCAGCAGGAGCATGATCCCCAGCCAAAAGCTTGGTATCGCCATCCCGATCTGGGAGAATGCCATCCCCGAGTAATCCCAGGCAGACCAGCGTTTTACCGCGGAAAGCACGCCCAGAGGAATGGCGATTATGATCGAAATCAGAATACCTAAAAGCGCCAAAGAAAGGGTGATGGGAAAACGCTGAAATACCAGCTTGATGATCGGCTGACCGCTGATCAGGGACTCACCGAAGTCGAAACGCACGACTCTCCAGAGCCACTGCACGTACTGCGCCACAAGCGTTTGATCGGTACCTAATTTGGCACGGATCGCGGCAATCGCCTCCGGTGTTGCGTCCATTCCCGCCACTACCAACGCAGGATCGCCGGGAATGATACGGATGACAAAGAAGACGATCGTGGATATCAGGAAAATCGTCAGCAGCAATCTGCCCAGTCGGCGAGATACGAAAATAAACAGTTTCATCTATGATTCACTACTCTTTGCAGGCTGCTTATTTTACTGACAAGGTCAAATTAATCAAGATGGTTCCCTTGTCTGGCAGGTTGGTTCGTCGATGGAATTTCTGTACACTTATCATCCATGAGCACGAAAGAACTTCAACAAGGCATGCGGAGCCGCTGGCTGAAGTTCATGAAATCCATCGGTGAGTCCGGGATCCAGGTAGGTGGAAATCCGCGGCAGGTGTTCTCAACTCTCGACCGCCGCTACAGCGAAGGTCACCGTTATTATCATGATTGGGTGCATATTTCGGCCTGTCTCGACGAGCTACAGAAAACCCGATTCTCTGCGCTTCATCCTGCAGCCGTGGAGATGGCCGTGTGGTTTCACGACGTGGTGTACATCCCCGGCGCCCCGGATAATGAGATACTAAGCGCCCAAATCGCCCGGAATGCTGCGGAAAGCATGGGTCTCCCCTCTGCAACAGTACTGGAGGTGGCGGATCTCATCCTTGCCACCCGCTATCAGAACGACAAAGACACCCCGGAGGAGTTGTGCCCTCAGGACCGGGCTTTAATCCGGGACATCGATCTATCCATTCTCGGAAAATCTCGGGAGGAGTTCGACAGCTACGAAGAGGCGATTCGCCGGGAGTACAGTGACGTACCCGAAAGGGAGCGTTGGCAGAGACGAATCAGCATTCTCCAAAGATTATTGGCACTTCCGAGAATCTACCAGACCGAACAGTTCCAAAAACGGTACGAGCGGCAGGCGCGGCAGAACCTGAGCCATTCGGTTTCTCGACTGCGTAGGCTCCTTGCCGGGTAATTTCCAGCACCTACAGGTATTTTTCGATCTCCCTGATATCCCGGATGACAGGATGACCTTCGACCTCCCCGATTCCCTTTCGCTCGAAGCGGTTTACGATCACTGAGGGCATGCCGACTTTCATGGCACCAATGGCATCGTCGTAGTAGTTGTCCCCGACATACAGACATTCGGACGCCGCAACCCCCGCTTTCTTCAGAGCCAGAAGGAAGATGCTCTCGTCCGGTTTTTCACAGCCGACCTCCGAGGATATGATGATATGCTCGAAAAAATCTGCTAGACCTTGACGGATTAAGGTCGATCGGGCTGAGAGGTCCCAGTTGGAAATGATGCCGAGACGAAGATCGATTCGTCTCAATTTCTCGAGTACGGCGGGAGCAAAATCGAAGGCCCGCCAATAATCTTCGGTGGCATCCTGGAGTTCCCTCCAGCGGGTGAAAACTTTACAGAGATCCAGACGCAGTCCAAGATGGTAATTAAGCACGCCCAGGTACCAGGGAGAGTAAGTCCGCGGATCCTTGCCCAACACCCCTGGATATTCCCGCATGAAGATCTTGTCGACCCAGTGAAACGCGTGGACCAGATCGTGCTCCTCAATCTCTGCGCCATGTTCCCGAAGGACCTGCTGGTAGGTCGGTTCCCTCAAGTTGTACAAAAGCGTATAACCGATGTCGAACCAGAGAAAAATTGGCTTTTTATCTGACATGATCTCTCCGTGGAGAACTCAGTTTGACCAACTGAAACTCGAAGCTAATACTTATATCCGAATTTGCGCAGCATCTGCTTGCGGGCTTCCTTATCCTGCGGACCTTCCACTCCCTTGGGAGCGTAGCCGTCGACAACCCCGACGATACCCCGCCCCTGATCGGTCTGCACCACCAATACCTGCAGCGGATTGGCGGTGGCACAGAAAATCCGGGCGACCTCCTGGCAGGCCTTGATCTGATTGAGCACATTGATGGGAAAAGCCTTGCGCAGAATCAGGTAGAAACTGTGACCGGCACCGACCTGGCGAGCGCATTCGGCCGCCTGCTCAACCAGCTTCGGATCGTTTCCCTCGGTTCGGATCAGGCAGGGACCGGAGGCTTCACAGAAAGCCAGTCCGTACTCGACGCCCGGAACCGAGGAGTTCATGATCTCCCCCAAGTCCTCTACGGTTTTGATGAAATGGGACTGACCGACAATAATGTTGCAGCCCTCCTCCCACCGAACACCTACCGCTTGAACCTCTAAGGCCATCTCTACCTCCCCTCGCTGTCCACTTCCAAAATCCCGTCCAGCTCGATTTCCACAGCAGCCGCGGGCTGCTGGATCCCCCAGTTTTCCAGTACCGCCGGGTGTATCTCTCCGATCACGCCGATTCTCCTGCCTCTGTAGACCACCGCCCCTGCTCTTCCGGGCACGAAGCGGGGATCCTCGAGCGGCTCCAGGGTGTACTCCCGGGATAGATAGAAGAACACCGCCGAGAGGTGGGAGTTCACGTCGTTGAAGCTGGCCTCCCGGTCGCAGAACAGGAAGCTCAGGCCGGTCACCGTGCGGGAACCGTAATTCTCCTTCTCGTCGAGATAGGCCACTTTACCGACCTCGAAGATACAGTGAGGGTATACGGCATTGGAGGAGATTGATTCCGAATACAGGAGATTAGGCAGTTGAGAGTTGCGCAGCAGCGCGAAGCTTTCGCTCATCGGATTTTCGATTTCGATTATATCCTCCGGACTGCCGTTCATGCGGTCCACAAAATCCCTGCGGGACCCGAGGTAGCTGTAGATCATCTCCTGGTATCCCTGCCCGACCAGGATCTCCCGCACCTCCCGGCTGAAGTGCTCGATCTCCGACAAGCGCCCGACGGTGAACTCTTCCGGCCACACCGGCTCGAAGCTGGTCATGCCCCGGCCGATCATGATCTCCTCGATCACATCCACTGGATGGAGGAAGTCATTGCGATACGGCGGCGGGCTGACCGTAAGGGTGTTCCCCGATCGGCTGACGGGACTTCCCAATCTGCGCACGCAGGTCTCCGCCTCGTCGATGGAGATTGTCTCTCCGAGCAGACGGGAGGCTTCGCTGACCTCCAGACAGACGGGCTTCTGGAAGTAGTAGGGTGTGACCAGCTCCCGTCCGTAGGCGGTATCGAAGGGATAATTGACTCGAACCGGCAGGATTTCAAAGCCCAGATCGGCGAAATCGCAGGCAACGATCGAGCAGGCCACCAGCAAACTGTCCAGATCCGGGCCGGTCAGTTCGATGAAGTGATGGCTATCCCCGACCTCTACCGCTCCCAGATGGGCGCTATTGATGATCGGGGGAAAACTCAGGGTCTGCCCGGAATCGTCTTCCAGGTAGGGGAAGCGTTCGAAGTTCTCTACGATCCAGCCAAACTCCACCCCCTTGGGGTGGGTTTTGAGGATCTCCCGAAGGGACATCTCCCAGCTGTAGTCGAGGGGAATGAAGCGGGTCTTTTCCGGGTCGGCGGCCCGATAGTGCACGGGGAAGTTCATAAGATCGGCTCGGTACACCCCCATGGCGATGGTGCTGCGCTTGCGGCCGTAGTTCCAACAGAGCTTTTCCTGGGCGTTGATCATGTCCACCAGCATAGGTTCGGTCACCGGCACTCCGCGGGCGATGAAAGCGGCGATGTAGGGACGGATCTCCTTCAAGGCCCTGTCCACCTGGATCACCCGCTCCCCGACCTCCCGCACACTACCCTCCTTCGACATGAAGGGATACTCCTGTGTGCTTCCCTCCCGAAAGGCGCGCAGCTGGCGAACCAATCCCGGGCCGGACCAAAGGTCCGGTCGGTTGGTGTCGTTGAGCTCGATCTTCAGGCTGTTTTCCTGCGGTTGCCAGTCATCGATCTCCGCCTTGGCCACCGAAAGAAGCTCGGCGAACTCCTGGGCAGTGGGTCGGTTTCCGAGCATCTCGAAGAAGCTCTTCTCCTGCAATTCGATCTTCGGCATAGCCTACCTCCGTCTCCGCAGGCGCACCTGCTCGATATCCGGGGTAAACAGTTCCCGAAGGTCGTTTAAGCCCAAAGCAACCAGGGCCATGCGGTCGATGCCCAGACCCCAGGCCAGGACCGGCACTTCGATGCCCAGAGGCCTGGTCACCTCGGGGCGAAAGATCCCAGATCCGCCCAGCTCGAACCAGCCCAATTGGGGATGACGGATGTGAATCTCCACGGAGGGCTCGGTAAAGGGGAAGTATCCGGGAACGAATTTGAAATCCTCGGCTCCGGCCACCTCCACGGCGAACATCTTGAGCAGTCCCAGAAGGGTCTTTAGATTGACCCGTTCCCCAAGGGCGATCCCCTCGGTCTGGTAAAAATCAGCCAGGTGGGTAGCGTCGACCTTGTCGTAGCGAAAGCAACGCACCACACCGAAGTAGCGCCCCGGCACCTTGGCCCGCGGCAGGGTTTTGGCAGACAACACCGTTCCCTGGCTGCGCAGGATCAGGCGGCGTGTGAAATTCCTGTCAAAGGGGTAGCGCCAGCCCAGGCTGCCCGTGGTCCAGCCGTCCTCGTGGCAGGCAGCGACCTGATCGAGGTAGGGTTGCTGGATCGCCTTGGCATGGGTCGGATTTTTGATGTAGTAGACATCGTGGATGTCCCGGGCGGCGTGGAATTGGGGCATGAACAGGGCATCGCAATTCCAGAACTCCGTCTCTAGAAGGGGACCGTCGAACTCCTCGAAACCCAGGGAGTTCAGCTTGTCCTTCAGGTCTTCCAGAAACTCCACGTAGGGATTCTTGCGACCAAGGAGCACGCGCTGGGGAGGGGTGTTGATGTTGTAGCTGCGAAAAGCCGCCCGCTTCCAGGCTCCGCTGCGCAGGAGGTCCGGGGTGATCTGTCCGATCTCCTCTCCGGTCATGCCCAAGTTGCGCAGCTCCTCAGCCACCTTCAGGCCCGCCTTGGTCAGCCGATAGTTGACCAGCTCCCGTTCCACCGCACGGAACATCCCTCTATCGGCGCCGCGCTTCCGGCTCACGGATTGGATCAATGCTGCCTGAGCTTGCGACAGATCCTGCTCCCCTATACTCTCCTGCTCGTCGAAACGGTCCAGTAGTTTCCGCAGGCTCTCGATCCCGGTCGCTGCCGACTCGGTCCCTAAACTCACCCGCTTGTCCTCGTTCATGGTCAAAAGCCCTGCCTTGGACAGCGCGCCGTAGGCCGAACCCACGTCCCTGTTCTCCAGACCCAGCGACCGGGCGATTTCCGGCAGGGTCAGGGGACCTTTTTTCTTTGCGCGCACGAGATCGAGCAGGCGCTCCTCCGGTGTACCCTTCTCCCTGTACTCTCGTCCAAGGTCGGTAATCGAATACTCAGTTGTCGTTCGCCGTTCAGTTTCCTCGATCAGCTGCTTGGCCGACAGCCAGGAGAAAGCCTGGTTGCTCTGCCCCGGTTTGTAATCCAGCTCCTCCTGAAGGCGCTCGGGACTGATGGTATCCTTGGCGCCGAAATGGAGCAACACCCGAATTTCAAGAGGGTGGAGCTCTTTGATCAGCTGTTCATAATTCATTCGTAATAGAACTAATGATTGACCAAGCCCTTGTCAAGCCCTGCTGCTCGGCTGCATGGCTTGAGTTGCAGCGCGAACGGATCAGCCGCTTGAGACCTTCTAAATCTCCAGTCTGCCTACAGCTTGAGTTCTTCTTCGAAGCGGGTGATCGCCGAGTCGAGAAACTCGATCCTCTTCGCTGCCAGCTTCCGGCTCCTGGCAAAGTAAAACGCTTCGGCGTGTCCTCGCCAGCGTTTGAGCATCTCGATCACCTCACCCATGGTCTTTAGATGGTGCCAGAAAAACGAACCGATTGACAGTCTAACCAGACCCACCGCTCCTACGGTTTCCAGGAGATTGGCATCGTGGAGGAGCTTGCCTTCAATAGACAGCTCGCCGGCCAGACCCTTTCCCTCTTCGTCCGGCATGTGATGCAGGATCGCCTGATACACGGCATCGATCTTGCCGGGAGTAAAGCCGGTTTCCCCGAGAATCATCCTGGCCTTCTCAGCCGAGCTTGCCGGATGCCCCGAGCTCATCTCGATGTCATGGAGAAAACAGGCGGCGTGCAGCACCTCATCGTCGTAGTCCAATCCCTCGCCGATCTTGCGCGCCAGCTGGTAGATACGGTAGGAATGTTCATATCCGGACGCCAGTCGTCCGGCGGTCAGATCTTTCGCATATTGCTGAATCAGCTTTCTCATAATCCTATCCCCTGATCATTGTAAGGGATTCGGGAAGGGACTGACAAATTTATTTATAGCGGATGTTTGAGGCGGAGGTTCAAAGAGGCGCAGAGTCTTGGAAATTCTAGGAAACGAGCTCAAAGGGACAGGGATAATTCCCCTCCGGTTTCCACGGCCTGCTCCGCGGCCAGACAGATCCGGATGAGTCGCCGTTCGGCTTCCGCCGAGTAGAAACTCTCTCCCCTCTCCATCATTTTAACTGTGCGGCGTATCAACTCCTGGAGCTCAAAGCGCTCTCCCGAAGGAATGGAAATCGGTATTGCCTGGGGATGATCTTCCCCCTTCTTCTGCAGATATACGCTGAATGTGGGTTTATCGGTACGATCCATGGCTCCGGACCAAAGAGAGCGGATCGATCCTTCGCTGCCGGCGACTTCCATGACCAGGTGATGCTCGAAGCCCGACAGGCTCTGGGTGACCACGGCGTATTGGCCCCCGTCGAAGCGCAGTACACTGGTGAAGTTGTCGAACATGCCCCGCTGCGCCCCCTTGGAGGTAGCAAAGGCGGTTATCGATTGGGGAGCACCGTAGCCTTCGAAGTACCACAGGATCAGATCGTAGAAATGGATCGGTTCCTCGAGGATCCAGGAACCCACCCGCTTCTCCTGGTACCGCCAGCCTTCGGCCCCGCTGCGATAGGGGAAGCGGAACAGGCTGACATTGGCATAGCGGGGCTCACCGATCTGCCCGCTTTCGATGGCTGTCTTGACCGCTCCCCACTGTTCGGACACGCGAAACTCGTGGACCAGGCTCACCACTTTACCACTGGAGTTCTTGGCCTCGATCAGACGGTCGCAGGCTTCCACGGTTGCGGCCATCGGTTTCTCCATGAGAACATGCTTGCCCGCCTGGAGCGCATCGATGCTGATCGGCACGTGCAGATCCGTAGGCACCACGACGTCAACCGCCTCAATATCGTCGCGGCCAAGGAGCTCTCTGTAGTCCGTGTAGACCTCTATGCCTGGGTTTTCGAGCCTTGCGCGTCCGGCGGTGGCCTCGCTGCTGCAGGCGATGGCGACAAGTTCAACTTCGGCCAAGCGCTTGAGGGACTCGACGTGCAACCTGCCCCAGGCACCGTAACCGATTTGTCCGAAACGCAACACGATGATTCCTTCGACCTATTCAATCGACCTGTTCAACAGAAGCCGTTATTTGCCGAACACCAGTCGCGGCAGAAACAGGGAAATCTCCGGGAACAGTACCAGGATGACCAACACGACTATGTAGGTCAAGATAAATGGCAGCACCGCCTTGGATATATCCTCCAGGGATATCTTGGCGATCTTCATCCCCACGAACAGGTTGGCACCGAAGGGGGGAGTCAGGAAGCCGATCTCCGCGGTGACCACGAAGAGCACCCCGAAGTGGATCGGGTTCACCCCCAGTCGGGTTACCACGGGGAGGAAGATGGGGGTGAGCACGATGATCTGGGAGAAGGTCTCCGCCCAGGTTCCGATGAAGATCATGAAAGCCATGATGATCAGCAGGATCACCACCCCGTTATCCGATACTCCGGCTATACCCCGACCCAGGGCCTGGGGAATGCCCTCGATGGTCAGCAACCGGGCGAATACGAATCCGGCGGCTACCAGGATGATCAGGGTTCCCGATAGTCTGAGGGTGTTCACAAGTGCGTCATAGATGTCCTTGATCTTCATCTTGCGGGTGATGAATAGTCCGACCACCAGGGTATAGAAGATCGTGACCTCCGCAGCCTCCAGGGGCGTGAACAGGCCTGCGTAGATACCGCCCAGAAGAAGTATGATGGCAAACAGAGCCCACTTGGCATCCCAAATGGTCTTCAGCGCCTTCAGTACGGTCATCTTTTCATAGATCCGTTCTTCTTCCTGTCCTATCGTCGCGTAGCGGGGAAACCACTTTAAAAGAATCGCCGAAGTAAGAGAGAGGGCCGCGGCCATGATCAGACCGGGAATCACTCCCGCCAGAAAGAGGGCCGCGATAGACTGGCCGGCGATGATGCCGTACATCAGAAAGGGATTGCTCGGCGGGATGAGAATGCCCAAAGCGCCGCCGCTGGAAGCCACCGCGCCGGCGAACTTGCGGGTGTATCTGGCCCCGATCATGGCCGGAATCATCAGCCCCCCGATGGTAGCCACGGTGGCCGGTCCGGAACCGGTCACCGCGGCAAACACGGCGCAGCTGGCGATGGTGATAACCGCCAGACCGGAACGGAAGGAGGCCATGAAGCGCTTGACCATGGTGACCAACTCCTCGGTGATTCCCGCTTTGTCGAACAGGCTCGCCACCATGAGGAATCCGGTGACGGCGATCAGGGGATACTGGTCCACTCCCGAGTACAGGGTCCGCACCAGGATATGCATGTTGATGCCGGAGGAATAGAAAAAAATCAGAGCGGTCAAACCGAGACAGACATAGATCGGCAGACCGGTTACCAGCAGTCCGACCAATACAAGTGCCAGTGCCATATCGATCCTACCTTTCCGTGACCGCTTCCTCAGGCGGAGAATCGAGGGCCGGCCGGCCCTTGCGCTGGACGTAGCCCTGGATCAGCCGCAGAGTCAGCAGCGCGAAGCCGATGGGAATGATGAGGAAGATGTAATGCAGGGGGATCCTCAGGACCGCACTTTCTCCGAGAAAACGCTGCATGTTTTGATACACTCTGAGGGAAATGACAATAATGATGATGTTGAATCCGGCCCATACGATGTCGGTGATCACCCTCATGATCTTCTGACCCAGCTTTGGCAGCATGTTGACCAGAAAGGTGATGCGGATATGGTCCTTGCTCTTCATCCCGAAGCTGGCTCCGAGGTAGACCACCAGCACGTACAGGATCCTGGAGATCTCCTCCTGCCAGGGCATTCCGCTCTTCAGGGTGAGCCTCAAGGAAACGCCGGCAAACACCAGCGTAACCACAACAGCCAGCACGATCACGCCGATGATCTCTTCGAACTTGTTGTCGATGAATCTGATGACCTTTATGAATGCCGAGGAGCCCTTTGCCTCCATCGTGTCCTCCCCATAGTTTGAACTTCTGTACCTTTCTCACCATCCCAGGGGACAGAAGGAACGGCGTAAAAGGACACTCCCGGCAGGACGGACAATCGTTTGTCCGCCGGGAGTGTCTCGATTAGCTAAACAAACGGAAAATTAGTTATTCTGCCGCGGCAAAGATCTTGGCGACGATCTCTTTACCCAGGGCTTCATCCCCGCCGCCGATGTCGCCGTAGAACTTACCCCACGAGGTCCTGGCTTTCTCAGCCCAAACATCATAGTCCTTTGGACGCCCGAGGAACTGCACGCCCTGCTCCTTCTTGGAAACCTCCACGGCTTCCTCGAGAATACCGGTGGAACGGGCATCTACCCGGGAGATGCTGTCCTTGGCAGCCCGGTCCACGGCTTCCTGCAGGTCGGGGGGCAGCTTTTCGTAGAAATCCTGACTCATAACCGCCACGGAAACCTGGAGAATGTGATCATCATTGGTGATGAATTTCACCACTTCGTTCATCCGCGCGGAGATCAACACCGAGTCATCGACCTCGATGGCATCGATAACCCCTAGTTGCAGGGCGTTGAACACCTCAGACCACTCTACCGGGGTCGGGCTGACGCCCCAGGACTTTACCATCTCGATCATGACCGGGCTGGGGGGAACACGAAATTTGAGCTTTTTGAGATCATCCAGAGTGTACACCGGCTTGGTGGACATGACATGGCGATAACCGGAATCCCAGAGGGTGATCAGGCGCATATTGGCCCGCTCGACCAGGTAATCGTTGAACTCATCCCAAAGAGCGGCCCGGGCCTTGCGGAAGTTCTCGTTGTTCTCGAACATATAGGGCAGAAGGAAAGCCCGGAATCGGGGGGCGTACTGGGTGATCAGGTTGAGGCTGGTCACCAGGACCTCCTGAGCTCCGGAAACGACCAGGTCCGCCATCTCCGCATCGCTTCCCAGCTGACCCGAAGGGTAGATCTCCGCCTGGATGCGGCCGTTCGAATATTTTTCCACCAGCTCCTCGAAGACCATGCCGGTGACATGGAGTGCGGAGTTGTCCGCCGGAATATTGGCGTGGCCTATCTTGATCTCGTAGACCTCTTCACTCGCCGGTGGCTGGGATCCGCCGGCCCACAAGCCTTGAGCACTCGCCAGCAGCAACACCGCCAGCAGACTCATGAGAGTCTTCATCTTCATAGGAATCCTCCTTACGGATGTGATATGTGCAAACAACCGTATATCAGCGATCCATTGGCTGTCAAGGTCAAAGGGCTTGCCGTACAATCGGATTCCCGCCTCTCGCTTGCCATTTGTTTCTTGATGAAAAAAACGCGGGCTGATAATCTCGTTGACAGGAACGATGAGGCTGGGGAGGCATTGCAGGATGAATGGCCGGAAAAAAGGATTCTCTTCGGTATGGCAGAACGAATCTCAGATCGACGATCTGCTGCCGGTCATCGCCGCCAGCGGATTCCACGGCATCGAGCCGACCTTTCTCCCGGGGGCCATCCCCTCCCCCGAAAAGTACAGGCGGCAAGCTGCTGCGCTGGTTCGCCGCTGTCGGGATCTGGGACTGCAAATCCCAAGCCTTCGGGGCGGTCGAGGTTTCTGGGACACCATTCCCTCCCCGGACAGCCGGGAGAGAGCCGAGGCCATCGAACATGGCAAGAGGGCCCTCGAATGTCTGGCCCTGCTCGGCGGGAAAACACTGCTCGTGGTACCGGGACGTATGCGAAGCGACACGCCCTACGAGGAGCACTGGAAACGGGTGGTGGATTTTGCCCGTCAAGCCGGAGAGATCGCCGCCGGATATGGAATCACCATCGGCCTGGAAAACGTTGAGGCCCGCTTCCCTCTGTCCGTCCGAGACTGGCGGGATCTGCTCGTTGAAATCGATTCCCCCCGTGTTCGTTTCTACTTCGACGTGGGCAATGTTTTCTGGCTTGGATTGGGCTACCCGGAGCAGTGGCTCGTCTCCCTGAAAAGTTGGATCTGTGCCCTTCACTTCAAAGATGCCATGTTTGGAAAAGAGCTCCGCAATCTCCTGGCCGGGGACATCGACTGGAGAGCGGTGAATCGAGCGCTTGGTCAGATCAATTACCAAGGCTGGATCTGTGTCGAGCCGAACTGGTACCAGTACGCGCCGCAGCGGCTGCCGGCTCGCCTGTCTGCGGATCTGGATGCCATCCTGGCCCTGGAATACGATTCGGAAAAAACAACCAGGAATGAGGACAAGCAATGAATGGGATTCAACAAGACAACAAGCTCGGTGTGCTGTTTCTGGGTAGAACCAGACCCGGATTCGATCCGGAGTGGGGAAAAGAGGTGAAACGGGGAATCCGCAGTTTTCTCGAGGATTCAGATTATCCGTACTTTATACCCAGCGAGAACATCCCCAATGACGAGGAGCTGCGCCGGGCGATTTACAGCTGCCGCGCCGAAGGGGTGCAGACTCTGATCGTCACCCAGCCTACGGTCAGCGACGGGCGCCTGGCGCCGATCCTGGCTCAACTCTGGGATCAACCCTTCGTCTTGTGGGCCACGCCGGAGAAGCAGAGCGGGGCGATGATCAGCAGCAACTCCCTGGTGGGTACACACATCTTTGCCTCCACCTTGCGTCAACTCCATCACCGATTTGAATTCGTCTACGGAGGACCCGAGTCCAAGGAAACCAGGGAAGACCTGGAAACGGCTGTCGGCGTCATCGCCGCGGTGACCGGGCTCAAACAGGCTAAGATCGGCCTCATCGGCAGCCACGCTCCGGGATTCATCAATCTGGCAGCGGACCCCGCCCTGATCAGCGCCACCTTCGGAGCCCAGCTCTACCATCAGAGCATCCCCGAGTTCCTGCAGCGCTTCGAGGCCGTGGCGGAGGAGGAGGTCAGCGGCGACACCGCCGAGTTCGCCGAATTGGGAATCCCCCTGAGGGAGGTGAGGGCGGAAGACCTTGCCGTGTCCTCCCGATACTACCTGGCCTTCAAACAGCTCATGAACGGGGAAAACCTGGCCGCCCTGGCGGTGCGCTGCTGGCCCGAGCTTCCCAATGCGACAGGCCAGTGGCCCTACGTGGCCCTGTCCCGACTGCTATCCGAGGGAAAGGCGGTGGTTCAGGAGGGGGACGTGGACGGGGCAATCGGGATGCTGGCCGCCCGGAGGATGGGCATGGGCTCCGTGTATCTGTCCGACTGGCTGGAACACGATCGTTCCACCATCGCGATCTGGCACACCGGATCGATTCCCTTCGATTTCTGCGAGCCCATCGGCAGCGAGCTGGGACCCCACATTGCCAAGCAGTTCAATATCAAAAATCCGGCGGTCATCGAAGCCACCCTGAAGTCGGATCTTCCCGTCACCGTGTTCCGTGTCTGGCGCTGTGACAACCTCTACCACTGCACCGCTCTTGAGGGTGTGACCGTACGGCCAAAACGGCATCTGCTCGGCAACAACGGCCTGGCCCGATTCGAGGAGGTGAATATCGAGGAGTGGTTCGACAGGATGATCCACCAGGGCCTGCCCCATCACCCGCTGGTCGCCCGAGGATCCCACAAGCACAGGCTGCGGAGGTTCTGCCGGCAAATCGGAATTCAGTGGATCGATTGAACCGTTTGGACCGGAACTGGAAGCATCCGACAGGATACAGGGCATGAAGGGAGACAAATCGATGAACAGCATACGCGTTGGTGTGGTCGGCCTAAAACACGGTATGGCCAGCGTTCGGGAGCTGCTGTTTCAGGAGGGTTTCGAGTTGGCGGCCCTGTGCAGCCGTACCCGCGATACCTACGAGTATCTGTGCGGCAGGCAGATGCCCGTGGTCGTGGAGAGCGTGACTTTCACCGCTCCCAGGGACCAGCTGATCCGGGAGTGCCGCCGGGTCCGGGATTTCAAGGAGATCCCCTTCTACACGGATTACGACGAGTTTCTCGCTCACAAGGGCATGGAGGCCGTGATCGTGGCCGTTCCCATCCCCCTGAACGCGGAGTTCGCCGCCAAGGCCCTGGAGGCGAAAAAGCACGTGCTGGCGGCCAAACCCTTCGCCCTGACCCTGGAGCAGGGCCGGGCTTTGAAGGCCGTGGCGGAGAAGGCTCCGACCAAGTTCATGGTGAACTACGAGTTCCGTCATTCACCCCTGATGGAGGCCATCCACGCCCAGATCAAAGCCGGAGCCATCGGCAGGCTGCAGCTGATGTGGTGGAACATGTTCCGCATGCCCTTCCGGGGTGTGTACGCCCTGCGGGAATCCAGCGGCGGCGCATTGGTGGCGGAGGTCTGTCACTGGTTCGATCTGTTTCACCTGTTCAATTCCTGGCAGCCGTTCCGCAGGATCTGCACCTTCGGCGGCCTGGACGTTCTGGGCCAGCAGCAGAAGATTGAGGACAACGGAGTCTGCGTCATCGAATACGCCAACGGGGTACGGGGAAGCATCAACTTCACCTACTTCACCGACCAGCCCGAGCACAACACCTTCGGGTTGGTAGGGGACGGGGGCAAGATCACAGGGAACACCGAAGAGGCGGGAAGCTACGTTCTCTACAACGGACCGGAGCAGAATAAAACCGTGGTCACCATGAATCCCGATCTGGCCCACCGGGGACATCTGGGCTTCGACGTGTCCCACCGCCGGTTTCTGGAGGCGATCCGTAAAGACCTTCAGGTCAACAAACACGAAGCGGAGGTCGGTTTCGAGAGCCTGCTCGTATCCCTGGCCGCTCAGCGTTCGATCGACAGCGGCGCCATCGTGACCCGGGAGGAGATGCTGAGATGAGATTCGTTAATCCTCAGAAGCTTGTGTCGAAGGCCCGGGAGCGGGGATACGCCGTACCTGCCTTCAACACCAACGGCGCCAACTACGACATCACCCGGGCTTGTCTGGAAGCAGCCCAGGAAAGCCAGGCCCCCCTGATCCTGCAGGTCTACGAACCCAACTGCGTGTATCGGGGATTCCCCTATTTCGTGAACCTGGCCCGATTCCTCTGTGAAGAGCTGGAGGTGGCCGTTCCCGTGGCCATCCATCTGGATCACGGCAGGAGCTTTGCCTCGGTGATGCAGGCGATCCGCGCCGGCTTCACCGGGGTCATGCTCGACGCATCCCACAAACACCTCGAGGAAAACATCAACGAGCTGCGCCGAGTGGTGCAGACGGCCAGAACCCTCGACGTCGCCGTGGAGGGGGAGGTGGGCTATGTAAAGGGCAATGAACCGAGCCGGGAGAAGAAGGTGGGCTGCTACGCCATACCGGAGAAGCCGGAGCTGCCGCTAACCCTGACACGGCCTGAAGAGGCGCTGCGCTTCGTCCGGGAGACCGACGTGAACCTGCTGGCTGTTTCCGTCGGCACCACCCACGGGGTATTCCAGCGTCAGGAGAACATCGACTTTCAGCTCCTGGATGAACTTCGGCGGATCCTGGAGGTGCCTCTGGTGTTGCACGGTACCGGTGGTGTCTCTCTGGAGGATCTGGCCCGATGTGCCTCGGGGGGAATGGCAAAGATTAACTTCGGTGAACCCTTTCGCTACGACTACATCCGCTATTTCAGCGACTTTGCCCAGACCAGGGAACACCTCTGGCACACCTGGAGAATCATGCGGGATGTGAAGGACGCCCTCAAAGAGGACATGAAACAGCTGATCGCAGCTCTGGGAGCCGAGGGCAGGGGATAATCAGCTCTGCAGGCCGGCAAGCAGCACGCTGCTGCCGCTGATCGGTCTGCAGCGTAGAATCGATACGGCTCTTTTCTCGGGCTGGTAGTACCGTGCCTTCAAAGCGCCGGCAACCTTCGCTACCGCATCTTCGTGAACCAGCAGCATCATGCAGCCACCCAGACCCGCCCCGGCCAGCTGAGCGCCCAGCACACCATCAACGGATAGGGCAACGTCCACCATCGTGTCGATCTCTGGAATGCTGCAGTGGTAGGCTCCGGGCTGCCACTGCAGTTGAGCGGCCAGCACCCGTCCCGGGTCCCCGCTTTCCAGATCATTGATCAGGCCCAGCAGATAGCTGTTGTCTGTGGGCGCGGCATAGGCAACCGCTTTCCCGTCAGGGGTATGGCGAACGACCCGATCTCCGTCGTGGGAAACGTTCATCAGCCGACCGATCTCCTCGAGATTGTTGTCTTTCAGGACATCGGCGAAATAGCGGCTGCGCGCGCATTCGGCCAGCCCGTACAGTACCACTCCCCGGATGGGATACACCCCGTCTTCCGGCGGCCTGTGACTGTCGAACAGGGGTTCAAGCTGAGCTGTGGGAACCAGTTCCCTCAGCTCATCCCGGGTCGTCTTCTCCGGAAGATGAAGAAGGATCTTGTAGATCCAACCGAGAGGAACATCGAGATTCTGGGTGTTCACATCCCGCAGGTGCTGAATCCAGGGGGCGTAGCGGGGAAAGAACTTTTTGATCAGGAGAGTACCGATCCGGTAGCAGGCCACCCGATGGTTGAATTGATCCTTGGCGTTGGTGGTTTTTTGCGCCTTGAGGCCCGAGTCGCACACCAGCAGGGAGTAGTTCTTGGGAAAGGGCAAAATGTCCTCAACCGCAAATTCGAAAAAGGTGACCTTTACCACTTTGCCCCTCTGTCCGTATTTGATGGCCGCATGGTCGGCGCTCCCGCCCCGGGTTCCTACGAACCATTCCCCCTGGCCGCAGAGATCCACGAACTGGGAGGGAAAGGTATCCAGCCGGTTCACCGCCACCATGGCTTCAGCCGTGGCCACCACCAGGGCCGAGGAGGAGCTCAAGCCCGCGGCGATGGGAATATTGCCGTCCACCACCATGTCCACTCCGCAGAGTCTGCGGTCGACAAATTTCTTCTGCAGGCGCAGCGCCGCCGCCTTGACGTACTGGGACCAATCCCCTCCGGCGCTCAAGACCAGGTGAGACACCTCTTCGCTGTTGATCAGAGAGATCCAGTCGTCCCAGGGCAACTCCGATACCAGCTCGCCGATGGAAAAATCTCTGTCGGGGAAACGCTCTGTGTCCAGATTGTACAGACATATCCTGTCGTCCTTGCGGGGGCGGACCACCGCGAGCGTCTCATAACCGATGGTCATCAGGTTGCAATGCCCCCCCTGGTGATCCACATGGCGACCCATCAGGTTGACCCGCCCCGGCGAGCGCACCAGCAGCACCGCTTCGTCTCCACCCAGCACCGTAGCGGCGTGTTCGATAAGACGGCTGTATGTCCGGATCCGTTCCTCCAGGAGCTCCTCGTCCCGACCGTACAACCGTATCAACTCTTCACGCAGCTGCGAGGCGCCGCCCTTGCCTGCCCGTGCGTCCCTGAAGGCGGCGCTCCACTGCGAAAGCCTGCGCAGGTGATCCCCCTCCGGGAGAGCGGGAACCATTCCCTGTTGCTTTCTGGCTTGAACGTGCGCTTCAATTTCGAGCAGCTCGGCGGGATCGTTGAAAGCCATCACGGCATTTTCATCCTCGATCGTCAGTGCCCTGACCACGAAAGCCCCTCCGTCGGCGTTTCGAGACTGGCTCAGGATGGTGATCATGTCGGGCAGATACTCCTCCCCTTGTGCGTTGTTTCGTTCCAGTCGCTCCAATACGAAGGCCAGAGCCCCCGTCTTTACCAGATACACGGAGCTGTTGTACAGCGGGGTGTTTTCCACCTCTTCGGGGCTCAAGCTGAAAGGCCGGCCCTCTCGATCCACAAAGTCGAAACGGGTCATCCCTTCGGGAATCAAGGCGAGCACCTCTTCCCGTTGGGGTGTTCTCTTCTGGGTGACCAACACCTCCCATAGGTCAGCGAACGCCTTTGCGGCTTTCTCATCGCTGAAGCTCTGCAGTATACGCTGGATCATCCGTTCCCGGGAAAGCTTCTTGCCTCTCTCCACTTGCGCGCGAAACTCCCCGTAGATCTGCCGCTGCCGGATATCCGCAGCCTCGACGTCGGCCAGAACAGATCCGTCCGGATTAAGCAGAATCCGGCCGAGACTGGAGGGTCGCCGCCGGGGCAGGGCCAGGAAGGCCAGATCGCAGCTCTGGCTATAGAACAGATCGAAGAAACGCTCCAAAACCTGAGGCTCGATCAGACGATCCCCGGCCACGATCAGAACCTCCGCCTTATCGCTCAAGGCCGCAAGAACCCTGGCGCCCATGCGGGCGGCGTGGGCCGTACCCAGCTGCTCGGCCTGATAGGCGTAGATCACGTTCTCCGCCTCCACCGTGTCCATGACCTGCTCGGCCATGGCCCCGACCACGATGATGTGAAAAGCGATGCCGCAGCGGTTGTAGATCTCCAGGCTGCGGTTGATGGCCGCCGTCCCGTCAATCGGGAAACACACCTTGTGGAGATTGGCGGACTGCATGCGGGTCCCCTTGCCCGCAGCCAAAATTATAGAATACTTCGGTGCCAGCACTAGGGTTTTTCCTCCTCTGGTTTTGCTACCGGGGAATAGAGCTTCAGGATCTTCAGGGCGTTCTCCCCGGTGATTTTAGCGAACGTCCGTTGACCGATCCGTTTCTCTTCCAGCAGGCTCCGCAAATAGTCCAGATGGGGCATCCTGCCATCCGGGCCGCCGAAGCACACATCCGTGCCGAATAAAATTTTGTCCTGGAACTCCGTGAGGAAGTCAGTGGCAAAAGCCTTGTCACGGCTGATGGCGTTGAAGCCGCTGTTGGCGGATATATCGGCATACAGATTCGCATAGCTTCGCAGCAGACGGCTCAGGGTTCCCGCCTTGCGAATCGGTCCGGTGGGATAGACGAACTTCTTTTCAGGCGTAATATCCCCTTCGATCTCCGCCCAAAAGCCCGGCGCATGTCCGATCACGGTGGTATGCGGAAGCGCCTGCAGCAGCCTCTCCAGGCGGGGAAGACCGACCTCATCGTACAATCCGTACACCCCCCGGCCGGGGCCGGTACAGGGAAACAGTACGGGAAGATCGAATTCACCGCACTGGCGGAACAGACTGATCACCCGCGGATCATCAACGGCGATATTTGCGGTGATCTCTCCTATGCCTACACAGCCGAGCTCCAGGAAATGCGTCAGGATCCAGGAGAAATCGGCCTCCGGCGGATTTTCGACCTGATGGGGTTCCAGATTGCCGAGGCATCCCATGCGGGGATCTAGATTGCCGAATGGGATGACCCGATCCGCATACTCCCGAGCCGCTTTCAGCTGGCTGAGGATATCCACCTGTGGCGAAAACAAGAAGGGGGCCTGCAAACTTTCCGGAGATACTCCCGAAGGGAGCACGACCGCCTTATCGATTTCCTCTTCATCCAGGCGTTCGATCAATCCCTCCCAGGTAACTGGCAGACGATCCATCCGTTCGGGGGTGCGGTGATCCCCGACGTGGGTGTGAAAATCAATGATCATCTTTTCCCTTTCCCCTGTCCAAAAAAAGGAAACAACTGCGGGATATCATCCTTTTTAAATCCGGCTCCGTACTCACAACCCTCGAAGGCTTCGGCGTAGCGCACAGCCCGTCCCTTCTGTTCGCCGTACAGCTCGATCAGCATCTGCCGATACTCGTTGGCGACCTCTTCAAAATACGGCAGGCGCCAGGCTGCCAACCACTCCTTGCGCTGCTCTGAATCCACAGGCACCTGATCGGCGATTCCCTGGTTGAAGGGAAGCCACTCGTAGAACTGTGATTGGTGGCAGTGCATCATCTCCACCTTCTGCTCGATCACCTCATCAATGCCAACGACCACATCGGGCTGAAATGGAATGGGTTTGCGGAACCAGTCATGCATGTAGCAGATCTTGGGTGACCGGGGCAGGATGTCCGTCAGTGCCACCATGTTGGGCACAGTCACGATATAGGAAGCGTCCTGGACAAGTTGGGAGGTGTAACGATGATCGGGATGATAGTCGTTCGGCCGGTGGGTGATGATCAGATCCGGATTGGACTCCCGGATGATGCGGATGATCAACTTGCGATTTGCTACTGTGGGCTCCAGCTCTCCGGTATGCAGATCCAGAACTTCGTACGCCGCCAGTCCCGCTACCCGGGCAGCCGCCTGAGCCTCCCCGTAGCGCCTGCGAGCCAGTTCGATACCCCCGATTTCATGATGCCCCGTGTCGCCGTTGGTGGTGCTCAAGAATTTGACCTCGTGTCCCTGAGCGATGTACTTCAAGGCCAAGCCGCCGCAGTGCACGTCCGCATCGTCGGGATGAGCTCCGATGACCAGGATCTTCAATTTGCCTTCTGCCACGTTAGTTCTCTCATCAACTATTATCGAGGAAGTCATTGGATTACCTGCTCTCCCCTCGAGCAACACAAGCTATTATCTCGAGTTTTTCCTCTGCCGACAGGGGGTGGTTTTCCGAGTTTTCCGCACCGGTATCCCTATTTTCCACGATCAGCAGACGGCTTCCCGGCTGCAACACAGCGGCGTGCCACTGCCCCTGCCGAACCACATAGATCTTTCCGGAAACGAACTTGACGGCTTCAAATCGTCCCGGCTGATCCTGGGTCCCGGCGATCACCATAACCGCCTCGCCCTGCAGGAGGAGAAAGGCCTCCTCCGTTTCCAAATGTCGCCCCAGGGTGGCAATAGAATCCAGCGCATTCACCCCGGGATCATAACTCAGCTGTGCTATCCTCCAGGACCCGTGGTCTTTCAGTGGTTGGAATCCCTGGCCTTGGATATCGATCTCTTCAAGCATCGGTATGCTGAATCCGTTCAAGGGACTTGATCAGGTGCATGAACGCCCGGGTGATGTGGTATGGATCCTTGACCGGAAGGGCCACTACCTTGTCTTCCGGTCTGCCCTGCCGGTCCCTGATCTGGATCCACTCGCCGATGCCTTTGTCTGGGTTGGGAAAGGTCTTGAACACGTAATCATGGAACTTCCAGTAGGTGTCCATGAACCAGGAGTCCCGGGTGTGCTCGTAGGCCAAAATCAAGGCATATAGAGCCTCGGAATGCACCCACCAGAGCTTGTTGCTCCAGTTCTCGGTAAGCTCCAGGATCATGTGATCGTCCTTGTTCTGCTCGGCGATGATTCCCTTGGGCTTGCCGCCGTCGATGTGCAGGAATTGGGGCAGGCCGCCATATTCTTCGTCCCAACCCTTGGTGGTCATCCAGCGTACGATCTCGGTAGCGGTATGTAGTGCTTTTCGATCCTGAACTTTCCCGGCGAGGTGCATAAGGAACCAGGCGTCTTCCAAGGAGTGTCCCGGGTTGAAGTAGCTGCCCAGCATCTCCTTGTAGGCGGGTTGGTTGTCTTCTTTTACCGCCTCGAGCAAGATCTTGCGATCCTTTTTGACAAACACGGTCAAGGTCTCCTGCATCGAATCCCGGGCGATACGCTCTAGACGGTCTGCCGATGGATCATTGAAGAAGCGGGCGATGTCCGCCAGTTCCTGAGCCGTCTCCAGCATGATCATCGACTTGCCATGGGATTTGAATCCCACCGGTTTGTCGTGGGGAAAGGACTTGAAATTACCGCTGGACAGTCTCTCCCAGACCGAGTCGAAAAGTTTTAGAGTAAAATCAAAATATTCCCGGCTGTTGGCAGCCCGGGAGAACTCCCCCATTCCATAGATCAGGAATTCATCCGCCGAGATCCCCAGGTCGTTTCCCTCCCCCGGAGCGGCTTCCTTGATCGATCCATCCCGGTTGGTATGAATCGGATTTCCCGATTCATCAACCACCCAGGCACAATTCCCGTTGGGCAGCAGGGCCTGCTCTTTAAGGAAGCGGGCACCCTTTTCCGCCGCCTCTGCAATCTGCCCCAAATTTTTTTCGCTCGTATAATCCCGGAAGGCGTAGATCAGACGGGAGAGCATCCACAGGAAGCGGCCCTGAGACCAGATATACTTGTGCTTCGATTTTAGGACATCTCCGGTGTTGCTGAAGCAGGTAAAGAATCCACCATGTTCGTGATCTATGCCGAAGCGCATCCAGAAGGAAATCAAGGTGTTGAACAGATGATCGATATAGAAATCCCGTAGTTCTTTTAGGTTCACGATATCTTTTCCTCCGATTATCTCAGCCCTTGATGGAGCCGATCATGATGCCGCGGGTGAAGTACTTCTGGATAAAGGGGTAGATGGCCATAATGGGGATCATGGCCACGATGGTGACAGCCGCCTGAATCCCCTCCGGACCGGCCTCAGTCATCATGGCTGATTGTTCGAAGGGCAAGGTATCCTCCAGCATATGCTGGGTCAGGATATCCCGCAGCACAACCTGGATGGTATACTTGGAGGGATGGGTGATAAAAAAAACTGCCGGCATAAAGATGTTCCAGTTCCAGATGATGTAGAACAATCCGATGGCGGCAATCACCGGTTTGGACAGAGGGATGAAGATGCGAAACAAGATGGTCAGCTCACCGGCACCGTCGATAAAGGCGGATTCTTCCAAACTGTCGGGGATGGTCTGAAAATAGTTCTTGATGATGATCATGTTGAAAGTGATTATGGCGTAAGGAATTATCAGGGCCCACAGGGAGTTGATCAGCCCCAATTTCTTGACCAGGATATAGAAGGGGATGATCCCCACCGGGAACAGCATGGTGAAAACCGCGATCAGGGTAAAGACCGAACGCAGCGGCAGCCGTTTGCGCGAGAGCGGATAGGCGATCATAAAGCTCATAAACAAATTGATCACTGTTCCTACAGTGGCCACAAAGAAACTGTTTTTAAAGCCGGAGATGATGCCCCGGGCCTGGAAGATTTTTACGTACGTATTGATGGTCGTTTTCACCGGCCACAACCATACCTGTCCCTGCTGAATGTAGAACTCCGGAGAAAAAGAACGGGCCAGCACATTGATAAAGGGGAAGATGCAGATGACGCCAAAGACAAAGAGAAAGAAGTATACAAATATGACAAATATCTTTTCAGAAAAAAGATAGTTTTTGAACCTGAGCCTGGCCATATCTCCACCCCCTACCAGAGTCCGTAATCGGTCAGCTTTTTCAAAACGCTGTTCGACACCAGGACCAGAACGAAACCAATGGCCGACTTGAAAAGGCCCAGGGCGGTTGTATAGGCGAACCGCCCCCCCAAGATACCCTGGCGATAGTTGAAGGTCTCGATAACATCCCCCACGTCGTAGACCATAGGGCTGTACAGGATATAGACTTGCTCGAAGCCCACGGTGAGCAGTTGGCCCAATCTAAGGATGAACAAAATCGTAATCACCGAGGCAATCCCCGGTAAGGTAACGTGCCAGATCCGTTGAAACAGATTGGCCCCATCACAGATTGCAGCTTCGAAGATCTCCTGATCGACTCCGGCCAGGGCGGCCATGTAGATCACGGTGAAATAACCGCTGTTCTTGGTGATCTCCGAGGCCACCAGAATGGGACGAAACCAGGCTTCATTAGCCAGAAAATATATACCTTCTCCCCCCAAACTTTT
Source organism: Spirochaetaceae bacterium (assembly GCA_020353535.1). Lineage (GTDB taxonomy): Bacteria > Spirochaetota > Spirochaetia > SZUA-6 > DRHE01 > JAFGQJ01. The sequence goes on from CP070696.1 coordinate 4,775,233, forward strand.
CAGCAACACATTGATCATACCTACCGAGGGCGAGAGGAGGGTGTACATGATGCTGGCGTAGATAACCCAAGAGATGAAGAAGGGAACGAAGGTGATGGTTTGAATGGTCTTACGGTAGGCTTTGCTGAACACTTCGTTGAGAAAGATTGCCAGTAGAATGGGAAAGGGGAAACCGATGGTAATCTTCAAAGCACTGATCACCAGGGTATTGCGCAGCACCCGCAGAAACATAGGATCCACAAACATGGCGCGGAAATTATCCAATCCGACCCACGGGCTGCCCCAGAATCCCCTGGCGTAGGAGTAATCCTTGAAGGCGATCAGGTTCCAGTAGTAGGGCACATAGCGGAAGATAGCGTACCAGACCATGACGGCCAGAGCCATGAAAAAGAGAAATTTGTTCTTTATAAATTTTTTTCTAAAGGAATCCAGACGGGACACTATGAACATTATGCTCCCCTAAAAAAGGTGGGGTTTAAAGAAGCTTTAAACCCCACCATGGTTGGTCATTAAGATCAATATCGGCTTACTTGATCGGAATCAGCTCGTTGACCTGTTTCTCGATCTCCGGTCCGCCGTTGGCCTTGTAAAATGCGAGCCACTCGTTCCATACCTGATTTGCATCCTTACCGGAAACGATCTTGGTGGCGATCTCACGGAAGGTGGACTGCAGATTGACGAAGTATTTAGCATCCGCCGGAACGGGTACGGCCTTGGAAGAGGTGACCGCGTATCTGTCCGCCATCTTGTTGCCTTCGATCTGGGCGGGTCCCAGGGTATTCAGAAACTGCTGGTAGACGTGTTTAGCCAATGCCTGGTCAGGCCAGGTCTTGCACTGATTTGGATTCTCTATGGCAAAGCCCGTCCAAATTCTGGAATACTCCCACTTTTTACGAATATCATCATAGTCGGGTGTGTTCATCGCTTCTTCGAAGGAGTAGAACACCGGCCACCCCTGGGCGTTGATCTCTTTGGGTGGAAAGGCGTAATCGCCCACACCGCCCGAATCCAGGAAGAACTCCTGGGTGTAGGTGTAGTTGAAGACCTCCACCGCCTTTTCCAGGTTCTTGTTGGCCTTGGAAAAGAATTTACCCCAGGGTTGACCTTCGTTGGAAGATCCTTGACCGTAGGGACCCTTTGGGGGTGCGATGGGCCACATCTTGGCGTTGGCGATGCCGGCCTGTACTAAAGCACCGTTCATTGCGGTCAGCCGTTGCGGCTGATGATACCACATGCCGATCTTGTTCTGAAGATAAGCGTTCCACCACTGATTCCAGTCGAATGTCAGGGATTCCGGGTGGATGACCCCTTCGGCGTACATGTCGGCCAGGTTCATCAACGCTTCTTTCATCTGTGGCTGCACCCAGTCGTTAGTATGCTTGCCGTTACGAATCCGCCACATGCCGATCTGGTGGTGGTTGGGCGCCACGCCGTAAGCGTGGAAGAAACCGTCGATGAAGTTGATGTTTTGTCTGTGGGCCGTGCCGTAAGTATCGTCTTTGCCGTTGCCGTCAGGATCCCCAAAGGTAAAGGACCGTGCCACTTCCCGGAACTCTTCCAGGGTTACCGGCACGTCCAGACCCAGATTTTCCAGCCAGTCCATGCGGATATTCTGGGCAAAGTACTTCAGGCTGTAGCTAGCAGGTATACAGTACTGTTTACCGCCGTAATTTCCAAAGGCAAGATGGCCCTCCCGGGCGTTCCCAGCGATGTCTTTGCCGACCTTGGCAAGGACGTCGTCCAGAGGAGCGATAAGGTCTCCCTCCACCAGTTGGGGCAGATAGCTCTGGGCGTTTATCATGAAAACATCAGGGAGATCCCCGGCAGCCATCATCACCGGAAACTTCTCCTTGTAGGCGGAGTAAAGCATCGGTTCGATTTGGAATTTCACTTCCGGAAATTTCTCCCGCAGGGTATTCATGAAGGCTCCGTTCTCAACATCGCCGGCGGCTTCGGGCAGCCACATCCAACGCAACGTGACCGTCTCCATCTCCTGACCGCCTGTGGCGGACAGCATCATGGTTGCCAGGAAGAACAGGCACAAAGATACGAGAAGAATCTTGGATTTCTTCATTTTACATCCTCCTTAGTTAAGATTTGTCTATTCATTCTATGCCTGGTACATTCAGAAGTCAATTGCAAGTCAGCGCTGCAACGCAGGAAATGCTCGGCTCGGACTATTCCGTTCGCGTCTCACCCGCCGAATCCGTTCCAGTAGAACAGGACCCCCAAATGGTGTCGTGGATCCTCCTTCAGCCCCCGGTACATCTCCGCCGCTTGGGTGAAGGGGACCCTGTGGGTGATCAATGGCTTCACATCGATCCGCTCCTCCGCCAGAAGCTGCATGAAGAAACGCCTCTGTTCCCCGTCGGTCCAGCGGTCCCCGACCTCCGCCTGGGCCGGCAGCACAGATCCATGGGCACCGAGAATCTGCAGGCCTTTACTGTGGATGTGGTCGTACAGACGCAAAGACAGGGTTCTGTGAGGGCTGCTCAGTACCGCGATCTTGCCCCGAATTCGGGCGACCTCGCAGGCTTGCAGGAAGGCATCCGGGTGCCCGCTGGCCTCGATCACATGATCGAAACCGGCCAATCTGTCCCCAACCCTCCCCTGGGAGCGGAGAACTGGACCGTCCGGATCCACTGCAAGGACCCCCGGACTGTGGGAGACGATCTCTCTGCGCTCGGGAAGCGGATCCACGGCGATCACCCGCCCTGCTCCGGCCAGCACCGCCAGCCGGGCGGCAATCTGCCCCACCAGACCCAGTCCGAATACCACGACCGTATCGCCGAACTGGGGGTGCAAAACCCGGGGAGCGGTCATGGCGATCGATCCCAGCTTGGTGGTCACCGCTTCTTCGTCGGTTACCCCATCGGCGATCGGAACCAATTTGTAGTCGCCGGAGTCCATAACCAGGTGGCTGCAGTGGGAGTTCCAGACCCCCGCTCCTTCGGCCACCACCAGCTGTCCAACCTGAACCGAGGTGACATCCTTTCCCACTTCCACGATTCGACCGCATACCAGGTAGCCCGGTACGCTGGGAAATCTAAGCCAAGCCGGGGGATCTTCGGAATCTGATTTTGAGTGGGTTCCGAACAGGGCGGCCAGCTCCGTGCCGGCGGAAACCAGGGAACAGGTCGTTTCAATCAGAACTTCCCGCGGCTGCAGCGTTGTATCGATAGTCCCCGATTCGATCTCTACAATGCCTTGACCAGTGAACACGATCCTATCGACTTGCATATCATTCACCTCCGGAGGATAGTATACCCAGGGAACCTCGCTTCCCTCCAGGAGGTGAACATGGCTGAGTTGGTCAGCCTTCCCTATCCCGACATCGATGTGAAACGATACCGGAGGGAAAGCTATTTCAACCCCAGAGGAATGCACTATTAGGAATTGCACCTATGAATACACGGGTACCTTTCGACACCATGTACGCAGAATTCTTACGGGTGTTGTCCGCCCTGGGATTTGCACAAGAGAGGGCCGAACTTTGTGCCCGACTGTTCGCCGAAAACAGTCGGGACGGCGTTGCCTCCCACGGATTGAACCGTTTCCCCGACTTCACTGCGGCTGTAAAAAAGGGACAGATCAACCCTCAGGCCAAACCGATCAAGGTGCAATCCCTCGGATCCTACGAGGTTTGGGACGGACAGATGGGAGCGGGTAACTTGAATGCCTACGATTGCATGGGCAGGGCGATCCGAGTAGCCGAACAGACCGGCCTCGGTTGCGTTGCCCTGCGAAACACCAATCACTGGATGAGAGGCGGCAGTTACGGCTGGCAGGCCGCTGAAGCCAACTGTGTCGGTATCTGCTGGACCAACGCTTTTCCCAGCATGCCGCCCTGGGGGGCCGAGGAGCGTCGGCTGGGCAACAATCCCCTCGTCCTCGCCGTTCCACGTCGGGATGGATCCGTGGTCGTGGATTTTGCCCTGAGTGTATATTCCTACGGCAAATTGGACACCTATCAGAGGAAAGGGGAACAGCTGCCCTTCCCCGGCGGCTATGATCGCCAGGGGCAGCTGAGCAGCGATCCCGGAGCGATCATCGCATCCAGACGGGCTCTACCGATCGGATACTGGAAGGGTTCCGGCCTGGCTCTGCTCCTCGATCTTGTAGCCACTCTGCTTTCCGGTGGTCGCTCGACCGCTCAGATCGGACGGGAAGAAGAGGAATACGCCGTGTCCCAGGTCTTTCTGGCCTTCGACGTGGCCGCTACCCCGGCGGGAGAGATGGCTGACCGTGTCGTTGATGAGATCATCACCGACTTTCTGACCGCAGCCCCGGTTTCACCATCGGGAACGATCCGCTATCCGGGGGCTGGAACCCTGGCGATCCGGCGGGAGAGTATGGAGCAGGGTATTCTGGTGGATCCCCAGTACTGGCGGCAGGTTCTGGAATTGTAGCTTAGTGGGAGGAGACGAAGCGGTGAAAGATCCCTTCACGCGGGGATTCCCCAAAGACCTGCCCGTCAGACCGAGCACCTCAGCCCATTTCGATTGGTCAGCCCATCGCAGAAACCTGTTCGACCTCAGGTTGCCGGAGACTCTACTCAGTAAAAACGCAGGGATTCTGACCATGCCGATCCGAGAGCAGAGGTCTTTGGATTGGAGCTGGAGGACTGAGTACCTGGAGAGCCGTTTAATCGTTGAAGGCAGCCTCTGCATATCGGCACGCTTCAGGCCGGAGGCTGGCTGCGTGTATCTCAGTTTGCTCGTAGACAATCTCGGCAAGATCGAACTGCAGGAGACAGAGGCGGTGGTCTGCCTGCGTCTTGTCGCGGCTCCCGATTTTGTCGATCCGCAGAGAAAACGCACGTCCTGGTGGACCGAGGGGCGGTGGGCTGAATTGGGCAGAGGGTTCCCCAAGATCGAGATCAGTCGACCCGATCAACCTGCGCTGATCGCCGTTGAATCTGAGCCTCCCGGATTTGTTACTGCCATGGGCTGGCGAGACGTCTGGAATGTCGGCGGCAATGATATGCTTCACAACCTCTGCATTCATACCGATCCAAGGGTGGGGACCCTTGAGGCGGGAGAGAGTAAGAAGATTGAGGGTATGTTGATCTTCGAAGAGGGGGATCGGTATCGGGCATTGGAAAAATATCTACAGAGCGAACTGTTTTGGCCGCATATGTCCGAACAATGAGGTGCTATCTAGCGGATATCCACTCCCGGTACGGGACGACCTCCGGGGGGATCGATCTTCAACTGACGGGCACTCTCCTCTCGGATATCCAGTTCGATCATCTCAATCACATCCTCAGCATCGATCGTAGCCACCAGGACATCCGTTTGCGAGGGATCCAGGGCGGCAACAATCGTGCCGATGGGATCGACGATCATTGAGGGTATCCACTGGTCCTTTCCACGGTTATGACCAATCGTCTTGCTGGTAACCGCATAGATCCCGTTTTCGCTGCAACGAACGCGTTGAAAAGCAGTCATGATGTCTCTTCTCTGCTTCCAGTGCTGCGATCCGGCCTGATGATAGCTGTGAACGACCACGTGAACCCCCTGCGCAAAGAGGCGCCGGTACCCTTCGGGAAAACGAACATCGAAGCAAATCTGACATCCAAAACGGATACCTTCCAGCGTGAACACCGGATCGGAATCCCCAGGCAGGAAAAAGCTCTGGTCGCTGTGGGTCAGCGTGGTTTTCGGATAGCTGCAGACTCGCCGGCCGGAGAGTACGACTATCGTTGACAAGGGGAACACCCCCGGAGAGAATAGGCGTATGATCGTCGACGCACACAACCACGTCAACTGGCTGGGCTACACGCCGGAGAGGATCATCGAGAATATGGACCAGAACCGGATAGACAGGACCTGGCTGCTGAGCTGGGAGGCTCCGGAAAACGAGATCGATCCCGCCATGTACACCCCGAAGTTTTACCCTGGAAAGAGGGACCTGCCCTGCTCGGATGTGTTCGCCGCTGCGGCCCGATTTCCGGATCGCTTCGTCGCCGGATACTGCCCGGACCCGCGGATACCCGGCGCTGTGGACAGGCTGGAGCTGGCCGTGGAGCAGTATGGAGTACAGGTCTGCGGTGAACTCAAACTGCGAATGATGTTCGACAACCTCGATGCTCTTCGCCTCTATAACGTATGCGGAAAACTTAAGATCCCGGTGGTTGTACATATCGATTACGAAATTCCCCTGGGCACCGGAAACTACCCTCGTTCCAACTACTGGTACGGAGGCGGGATCGAGCCTTTCGAGAGAGCACTACGAAATTGTCCCGAGACCGTGTTCATCGGCCATGGTCCCGGGTTCTGGGGACACATCAGCAAAGATCAGAAGTGCCTAAAGACCTACTACCCGGAGGGACCGGTCATTCCGGGAGGAGAGCTGTACAGACTGCTGCGGGAGTATCCCAACCTCTACGCCGACCTCTCTGCAGATTCCGCACGCAACGGTTTGAGCCGGGAACCCAGAGTCGGGAAAGAGTTCCTCCTCGAATTTCAGGATCGACTCCTGTTTGCCCGGGATTGTTTCACAGGGAGCCTGATGGAGCTGCTCGAATCCTTCTCCCTGCCGCCGGAGGTCATGGAAAGGATCCTATCCGGAAATGCCCGTGCATTGCTGGCCCGGAGGTCAGATGAACACGAACGAAAGGATCAGGGATGAGTAATCGGGACGATCTTCTGGCGGTCATCCGGGGAGAAAAACCGGAAAGAATCCCCTTTATTCCCATAGGTTTTTGGGACGAGAAGACCATGCACAAGCTCGTCCCGGCGGACTGCTACGATGAGAACACGGACTGCATCCCCTCGGATGAACCGCCGCGGGACAGATTCTCCTCAGAGCCGCGAACCCGAGACAGCCGGGAGCGGGCCGTACGCATGGCCAGCCACATGGATATGGCGACCCTGGGCGCTGGCAAGGGGGCGGTGTTTCCCTTCGGGCACGGCGGGCCAGGGGAGATCCAGCCGGTGGTCATCGAGCGCACGCTGGAGTACAAGATCCTCGAGTACGAGGGAGGATGCCGGCGCAAGCACGGGTACAACCCCCACTCAATCATGTACTATCACTTTCCCATAAAAACAGAGGCGGATCTGGATACCCTAAGGCTCCCCGACATGAAAGACCCTCAGCGATTCCAGGATATCGAAGCAGACTGCCGGTATTTCAAGGCCGCCGGCTATGCCGTAACCGGGGTTATCCAGGGGTTCTTTTCCGGGATCCACAACTCGTTCATGGATTTCCAGGACACCATGGTCAATCTGCTCCTGAAACCAGATTTCATGAAGCGGCTGACAAAAGTACTAGCCCGGATGAGTCTCGACGCGGTTGAGATGCTCTTGGACAGGGGGGTGGAAATCATCAACGTCTGCGATGACCTGGGAAACGCAGACGGATTGCTGATGTCCCCCGAGCTCTTCAGGGAGTATTTCCTGCCCTGGTACGACGAGCTTACGCGCAGGGTTCACGAGCGCGGGGCATTCGTCCATCTCCATTCCCACGGAAATATCGCCCCGCTGCTTCCCGACCTGGCGGCTATCGGCATCGACATTATCAATCCTTTCGACTGGGAAGAAAATCCCGATCTGCCGGAGTTGGTGCGGCGGTTCGGAAAACATTTCGTATTCTGCGGAGGTTGCATCGGCGACCTATATAGGCACACCTTTGCGGAGGTGGAGTTCGCCATCCGTCGAGCCTGCAGCCTGTCCAAAATAGCCGAGAGAGGATATATTCTGTCGATCAGCGGTATTACCGACGATCTATCCGTTGAGGACTGGAACACCTGGCGGACGATAGTGAATCGAGAGAGGGAAAATGCATGAAACGTTGTTCGAAAGACGCCCTAGTGGAGTTTGGCGTACGATTTTTGACTAAAAAAGGGGTTGCGGAGAAAAACGCCCGCGTCATTTCCGAGATTGCCGTGAAAACCCAGGCCATGGGCATTCACACCCATGGATTGGTGGTTTTTCCCTATTTCAACCAGAACATCCCCGACCCGATAGATCCCGCTGCGGAACCAACGGTGGCTAAAGAATCGGGAGCCACCGCGCTCATCGAAGGCAACTTCGGTTTCGCACAATTGGCTTTGGATCTGGCGAAGGACCTGGCCGTGAAAAAAGCATCGAAACAGGGGGTGGCCCTGGTTACGGTACGAAAATGCAGCTGGTTCGGTGCACTGGGACCGTACCTTCACTCCCTCGCCGAACAGGGGTACATGGCCCAACTCTGGGCCCAGACCACCACCTGCCGGGATGCGGCGCCCCACGGCGGGATCGATGCCAAGTTCTCCACCAATCCAATCGCTCTGGCCTTCCCCACCAAGGGAAATCCGGTCTTGTCTGATTTTTCCACAACTACGATTTCCATGGGTAATACCAAACGGATGGCTCAAAACGCAGAGCAGGCGCCGGAGCCGATCTTCCTCGACTCTGGCGGGAATCTCAGCAGCGATCCCAAGGTCGCTCTTGACGGAGGATCTGTCCTTTTCATCGGGGGCGCCAATTACGGCTACAAGGGGTACGGATTGTCCCTCTGGTCCGAGGGCATCGCCGCTTTAGCGGGCGGGGAATGCAACAATCCGGAAACAAAGACGAGCCAGTCCGCGAGCTTGACGGTTATCGATCCCCGGGCCTTCGCCGGACACGACTATTTCTACGCTGAGTTCGAGCGTTTTAAAGCACATATGTTGAACAATCGCGTGCGTCCGGGATTCCAGACAATCCGCCTGCCCGGTGAACGGATCAGCAACAGCCTGCGAGAATCCGCCAACAGGGGGATTCCGGTAGAGGAGGGATTGCTCAAAATTCTCAACGACCTGGCCGAACAGCACGGGATTCCCTCGATTCCTGCTGAATGATCGGATCGGTCGGTCGGGGGCCTGTTCGGCGATAAGATCGATAAAATAAGGAAGGATCATGGAAAATCTTGCCCTTTTAGGCGGTCCTCGGGCGGTCCAGGGAGTCGCGGAGGAACTTTTCACCTGGCCGATCGTTACCCCGGAGATTGAGGAAGCGACACTGTCGGTCCTGCGATCGGGAATCATTTCGGGTCTTCAGATTACCATGGAGTTCGAGCGGGAGTTTGCAGAGTGGCTCGGTTTGAAGTATGCCCTGGCTCACAACACCGGTACCGCCGCCATTCACGGTGCCCTGTACGGCTTGGGTGTGGGGGCGGGAGATGAGATCATCTGTCCGAGCATGACCTACTGGGCCTCCTGTGTGCCCGCCTTCTCTTTGGGAGCCACGGTCGTGCTTGCGGATATCGACCCTCAAACCTTGTGCATCGATCCCGCGGATCTGGAGAAACGGATTACTGAGCGGACCAAAGCGGTGGTCGTAGTCCACTACGCGGGAATGCCGGCGGACATGGACAGCATTCTGGAGATCGCCCGCAGGCGCGACATCGCCGTGCTGGAGGATGCCTCGCATTCCCACGGCAGCCTCTTCAAGGGAAGAATGACGGGAACCATGGGAGAGGTCGCGGGTTTCTCTCTGATGTCGGCGAAATCCTTTCCCATAGGGGAAGGAGGAATGCTGGTCACGAACGATCGGGAAATCCTGGAAAGATCCATCGCCTTCGGACATTACGCCCGGCACGGCGAATCACTGACAATACCGGATATCAGAGCTGCGGCAGGCGTACCCTGGGGAGGCTATAAATACCGCTTGAATCAGCTGTGCTCCGCCATCGGCAGGGTTCAGCTGAAACTGTATCCGGACCAGATGGCGGAAATCGATCGGGGGATGAATCACTTCTGGGATCTTCTTGAGGGGGTACCGGGGATTCGCCCCAGGCGGCCCGATAGGAAGACGGGAACTACGATGGGAGGATGGTACAATCCCCTGGGATACTACGAGTCCGAGAAACTCGGAGGACTCTCCATCACGCGCTTCTGCCAGGCGGTCAGGGCGGAAGGATTTGAGGAATGCACGCCCGGATGCAATCGTGCGCTTCATACCCACCCCATCTTCCAGAACCTGGATGTATACGGAGGCGGAAAGCCTACGATCCTGGCCAATGCCCGCCCCGGGATTGACGTACGCCCCAATCATGAATCCCTCCCCGTGTCCGACACCGTACAGTCCTGGGTGTTCAGAATTCCCTGGTTCAAGCGCTACATCCCCGAAGATATCGAACGATTTGCCCTGGCCTTTAAAAAAGTTGCCGACAGCTTCGAACAGCTGCTTCCCGATGATCCCGGAAATCCGGCGAATATGGGGAATTGGGGTACCAGCTCCCTGGTACGCCCCTAGCCCTCTTTCAGCTTGGCAGGAGCAAAAATTACGAATATAATGCATCAGCAATGAGCAGCGAACCGGAAGAACTCCAACAGATGCACCTGGAGTTGGGAAGCCAGGATCTGAAGGAGATCATCGAGATTGGCTCCCAGATCACGGCTCAGCTGGATGTGGAGAATATAGTCAGGAACGTGGTGCTGAGCTTCGTGGCGAAATTTCAAGCTGCCTCGGTTACCTGCATCCTTCCCAATGACCTCGATGAAAAACTGCCAAATCTCTACTACTTCAAGGGTTTGAAGCAGGAAAAGATCGACCTGCAAATACCCTCCCTGATCCCTATCCTTTCCTTCCTGGGACAACACGAGTACAACCAGATTTCCTTTGCCTACTTCAAAGAGAATTTCGACAACGAGCAGGTCATTCACCAATTCGAGGTGATTCAACCGGACATCATCATTCCCCTGAGGACCGACAAAGGCGTTGGCGGGCTCATTCTGCTGCCTCCAAAACAGGAAGGCGGTCCCTATACCCTCCTGGACATCCAGTACATCACTCAGATCGTCCGTTTTGCCTCGATTGCCATTGAAAACGCCAACCTGTACTGGCAAGCAACCACCGACCGGATGACCAAACTGTTCTCCCACCACTTCTTCCAGCAGAACCTGGAGGAGGAGATCGCCCGGGCTCACCGTTACGGAACGACCCTGTCCCTGCTCATGTTCGACATTGACCATTTCAAGAAATTCAACGACACCTATGGACATCTTCAGGGGGACCTGATCATCAAAGAAATTGCCAATATTCTGCGCGGATCCGTGCGCACCATCGATTTTACCGCGCGTTACGGCGGTGAGGAGTTCGCGGTTATTCTCCCTGAAGTCAGCGCCAAAGGTGCGGCGGTCGTGGCGGAACGAATCCGCAAAACCATTGAGAAAAACCCCTTTCACGGCGATGAAGAACCCCTGTACGTGACTGTGTCAATAGGCGTGGCGGCTTTCAAGCCGGCGCGTATGCGCTCCGCCTCTCAGCTCATCGCCGAAGCAGACAAGGCACTGTATCAGTCCAAGGAGATGGGCCGAAATCGGGTCACGGTACAGAAATAGTCTCCGCCGCTCCTTCGGCGCCGCTTCGGCGGATGACCAGACCGCACAAGAGCACAGAGGCTTGCACTTGACTTTTTCCTGAAAAATAAGTATCTAAAGCCCTCTGGGAGAAAGAATTATGAAAAATGTGCTGTATTCGCTCATTGCGATTATTTTTCTCTCCTGCTCCGGAAGCGTGCACAACCGCGAGGCGGCCTACCTGGAGATTCTCACCCCTGAGACGATCTCATTCCTTCTCGCCGAAAGACCGGAAGGAGCGGATCCGGGCCTGTACCTCTACCGCAACGAGCTGAGCAGACCGCTGGTGGAAACCTTCTACTACCAGGTAACCGCAGACCGGGAAATCGCTGAGGCGATTCTAACAGCGGCGGACAGCAACGACATTCCGCTGCCTCTGGCCTTTTCCCTTGCCTGGGGCGAAAGTTCCTATCAGGTCAGAGCAATCAACCGCAACGCCAACTCGGTGGACCGTGGATTGTTTCAATTGAACTCCCGCTCTTTCCCCAACCTCAACGAAGAACAGTTCTACAATCCGAGGATCAACGCCCGCTATGGCCTGGAACATTTCCGCTACTGCCTCGGGGTGGGTAGAAACGAGCTGGTGGCACTGGCCATGTACAATGCAGGGATCAATCGGGTACGAAGGGGGACGCCCTACAGCACACTGCACTACGTGGCTCGCATCCTGAACTACGAGCAGGAGCTCTTCGAATCCTTCGAAAAGATGCTCAAGGAGAACGTGGAAATCGCCAGGGTCCTGGAAACCCTACCCTCATGATCGTCGTCCTGGAACACAACATCAAGCCCACGGACAAGTCCAATATCGTTCATTTTCTCGAGGACAAGGGGTTTCGTATCCGAGAGATTCAAGGCGAGGAAGAGACAATTTTAGGAGCGGTGGGAATCATTCCCATCGACCTGAGAGAGGTGGAGTTGCTCCCGGGTGTCGCCCGGGTAATACCCATCACCAAACCGTATAAACTCGCTTCCCGGGAGTTCAAAAAGGAGGATACCTCGATACCCGTAGGATCGGTGAAGATCGGCGGCTCCCGCGTGGCCGTGATCGCCGGTCCCTGCTCCGTGGAATCCCGGCAGCAGATCATGGAAATTGCAGCCCTGGTTCGGGAATCCGGCGCGGTGATCCTGCGGGGCGGGGCATACAAAGCCAGGACCTCTCCGTATGCTTTCCAGGGGCTTGGCGAAGAAGGCCTTAAGTACCTCAAGGAAGCCGGAGATGCAAACGGGATGCCGGTGATTTCGGAGATCGTCACTCCGGAACATGCCGGAATGTTCGCCGAATACGCGGATATCCTGCAAGTCGGCGCCCGGAACATGCAGAACTTCGAATTGCTGAAGAGAGTCGGGGCACTGCACAAACCCGTACTGCTAAAGCGAGGGCCCGCCGCCACCATCCAGGATCTACTGATGTCCGCCGAGTACCTACTGGCCCATGGCACCAATTATGTGATGCTTTGTGAACGGGGGATCCGAACCTTCGAAACCTACACCCGCAACACCCTCGATATATCTGCCATTCCGGTAGTGAAAAAACTGAGTCACCTGCCGATCCTGGTGGACCCAAGCCATGGCACAGGCATCCGTGCCAAGGTTCTGCCCATGGCTCTGGCCGCTGTGGCAGCCGGCGCCGACGGATTGATCGTGGAGGTACATACAGATCCAGATCATGCCCTCTCCGACGGTCCCCAGTCGTTGTACCCGGAGCAATTCGAAAAGCTGATGCGGGACATTCAGGCTCTGACTCCGGTCCTCAGCAAAGAGTTGGCCCGGCTTCCGGAAACACTGTCCCCTCCTCCCGCCTACTCCCCCACCGTCTCCGCCGATCAGGGGCAGATCCTGGTGGCGTTTCAGGGAGAACCCGGTGCATTCAGCGAAAATGCATTGCTGCGTTATTTTCCAGATTCCGCTCAATCCCAGCCGCTTCAAGAGTTCCGGGATGTATTCGACTCGGTACTTACCGGCAAGAGTCACTACGGAATCATCCCCATAGAAAATACCCTGACCGGTTCTATCCACCAGAACTACGACCTCCTGCTTCAGTACCCGGACATCCGCATCGTCGGAGAAAAAACGATCCGGATCATTCACAATCTCATCGGAGTGCCCGGTGCGCGGATCAAAGATATCAAGCGGGTCTACTCTCACCCTCAAGGTCTATCACAATGCGCCCGCTACCTGGACAGTTACCCTCAGTGGGAGAAGATTCCGTACTACGACACAGCCGGTTCGATCGCCTTCGTCGCCCGGGAGGGGAACAAAGAAAACGCAGGGATCGCCAGTCTGGACGCGGCCAGGGTTCACAAGATGAACGTGCTGAAGGAGGGGATCGAGACCGACAGCCAGAACTATACCCGCTTCGTGATCATTGCTCGAGAGGAGTTAGCTCAAGCGCAAAACCGGACAGGGAAAGCCAACAGAGCTTCCCTGGTCTTTTCCACCGCCAACACCCCTGGATCCTTGTTTCGGGCATTACAGGTGTTGGCGGACCGAAATATTAATATGGTGAAGCTCGAATCCAGACCCATTGCGGGTAAACCCTGGGAAGAGATGTTCTACGTGGATGTTGACATCCCTGAGGAAAAAGAGAGTTTTCAAAAAGCTCTTGAGGAACTGTCGGGGGTCACCGAAACTCTCCGTATCCTTGGTCTTTACACCGTCAAGTGACGCATCATCTTGAGCTAGTCGGCGACTCCCAATTGCTGTAAGCGGACCTCCTCCTCCTTCGACGAGACATATTCATAGCGTCTGCGATTGGCCCGCACGATACTGTTCTTCAATCCACTCAGTTCGATTTTAATCCCCTTGAGCTGACTCTGCAGCTCCTTGGCTGCTTCCTTGCGATAGTACTCGCTCAGCCCCTGTAGCCGCCTATGCAGCAACTGCAGCTCACCAAGGTTCTTTTTGAGGAATCCATCAACCTGGTGCTCCGAAGCCTCGCTCAAACGGGCAAAGCTAACACTGTCCGGCTGACTCAAAGCGTCAAACAGGGAGATTTTCCTGCGCACACCTTCGACGAACTTCTGCAAGTCGATTGATTCGATCTGGGTGGTGGAAGTCCGGGAATCGAAATAACGCAGCTCCACCGTTATCCTCAGCTCCCGGCCTTGAAAGGTCTTTCGCAGCCAGGAGCGAAGGCTCCACCGCCGCCTGCTCTTTTCCAACAGCTCCTGATTGGTCATGATTTTTCGCAGAGCATCCTTCAGATGGCTCCCCGCCGACAACATCAAACGTACCGCTTCCATCAGGATGATCCTGTAGTCGGGCTTCTTCCGGTTTTCCGAAGGTTTTTCTTTCCGGATTGCCAGCACGCTGAGGAACCGCTCGCGAAGCGCCGGCGCCTCTGCGGAGAACTCCTCCTGCAACAGCTCGATCACCAGGTCCCGATAAAAGGGTTTGCCCTTCATGGTCGAAGCGAAAACGCTTTTAACTTTCTCATAGGCCTTGTCCGCACCGAGGGTGTACAACCTTTCCAGGCTCGCGTGGAGGGAGGGTAACAACTTCTGCCTCAGCATTAATTTGTAGGCCTGCCGCTGAAATCCAAATATCTCCTTGAGCTGAGACAATATGATTCGATTGTGCGACTGCATCTGGGTCAGGGAGGAGGAGATGATGCTTGTCGACACATTGTCGCTACCCGGACGAATCTTCCCCAGGGTCTCGGCAAGCACCGCCGTGGTGGCGTCCAGGGAGTTTTCGGTGACGTGTTCCCAGTTGATGTACTGCACCAGAGCTATGATTCGGCGCAGGCGCTGCAGATTCAAGAAATCCAGGCTGAATTGGTAGTAGGTGTTTAAGAACTCGAGCTGGGCATGAAAGGCACTCAAGCGCTGGCTGAGCCTTTCGCTTTTCTCAGAGTCCAGGATATCTCCCTTGGGAGGCACCACTACCTCGGATATCTTCTGCTCGTACTTGTAAGGGTCCTCCTGAACCAGGGCTTTGCGCAACAAAATGTTGTACAGGTTCTCGAAGAGGCTCTGGTATATACGAAAGCTTTCTTTGATCTGGGGGAGCGTGTTCGTATCCAGGAATCGTCGTTTGGCTTCGATCGCCGCCCCCAGGCGTGCTTGAAAGCCTTCGGGATCTGACATATACAGGAGTATAGATTATAGATCTGTACGTGGCAATTGGAAGGCGTTTGCGCGGCATGGGGCAAATTGGGCTATTTACCTTGGAAAAACTTGTAATCCCGATTCTCATATCCCGCCAACGGCTGCGCCATTCGCTTATCCAGGACCTGCAGAACCGCTATGGGCAGATCGACTATATCAGTCCGGATCTGCCGTTCTTCTACACCCGCTACTACGACGAAGAAATGGGCACGCCCATAATCCGCTTCTTTATCTCCTTCCTGCGGCTGATCGATCCGAGCACATTGGCTCAGATAAAACACCAGACCAATGCGCTGGAAAATCAGTATAGCGAGGCAGGAAGACGCAAGATAAACATAGATCCGGGCTTGCTCAGCCTGAGCCGCTTCATCCTCGCTTCGAGCAAAGAGGGTCCGCACCGGATCCCCCTCCGCGAGGGTATATTTGCGGAAGTGACATTGGTGTACGAAAAGGGCAACTATCGGCCTTTAGAGTGGACCTATCCGGATTACCAAAGCTCCGAATACCTTACGATTCTTGCAGAGATCCGCAAGCGCTACAAAGCTCAACTCGGCGAAACATACAGGGCACGGGATCGCTAAAAAACGATCTCCCGCTGCCAGAGAGCAACGGCTTCGCTGAAATCAGACTCCTCTCCTGATTGCACCGACTGAAAACTGGCAGCAAGCTCCCCCGGCGCATCACTTACCACGAAACTCCTGGCCGCCCAGCGCAGCAGATCCAGATCGTTGTAATCATTTCCAATCGCCATGACCGCATCCTCCCGGATCCCCTGGTCACGGATGATTCTGATGGAAGCTTTGGCTTTGGAGACCTCCTTAGAGAAAATCTCGATCCAGAGGGAGCGCCTGTCCAGGGGAGAGGTGGTGCGCACCACGGTCAGACGGTCCAGCTCCTTCCGTATCTCCGCATAGTGGGAGGTTGGGCGATGATACGGTTCAATGGCCACCAACTGGCAGGCCTTACCGGGGGGCACCTCCCGGTTCCGACCGGGGGCAGCAAAGTCTCGATACAGGGCGCAGCGAGCCTCAAAGTCCGGATTCGGCTGCCCCGATGAATAGAAGACAAAATGATGATTATCCGGTATCGGCCTATGCACCATAAAGTCCAACGAGCGTCGCCGAAGTGTTTTAAAGGCCAGGGAAACCTCCTCTTCCTCCAACGAAACACTGTACACGATCTGTTGACGGGGCCAGGCCATGATCCCCGCACCTGAGGAGAAAATCAGAAAATCGATGGGAAACTCGTTGGGCAGCACCTTGTGGGCGGAAAACAGGTTTCGCCCGGTGGCAATCACCCTCAGTACCCCCTGCTCTCCCAGGTCCGACAGAGTCTGATAATTACGCCTGCTGATGCGGTGGTCCTTCTGAAACAGGGTGCCGTCCAGATCGGTGACCACCATTGCCTTAACCGCCATGATCACTCTCTGCTTTAATATAGTTATATTTAACTTTGAAAAGTAACCTGATCGGCTTATAATTTGAAACAACCTTAATTGGCAGACGAAGCGACTGTGGTGAGAAAGAAGATACATTTTGCCATGATCGAGGCCGGCGGGGGGCACAAGACGCCCGCCCTGGCGGTGGCGGAAGCCCTCGAAGAGCTGTTTCCGGGAAAGTACGAGCTCAAGGTCCTGGATTTCATGAAGGATCTGGGCTGTACGAATCTGGACGAAGCTCACAAGAAGATGTGGAAGTATTTGCTGAAACACCCCGAGCTGACCAAGAGCATCCAAACATTCGATTTCATCACCGGTCCGGTGAACATCCAGATTTACAAACTGTTCCTCGATCGAGTCGCTAAATACGTAATGCGCTACCTCTACAATGAAAAGCCCGATCTGATCTTCTCCACCCACTATTTCAACACGATGTCCATCGCCCATATCCGAAAGGCCTACGATATCGGGCCGATTCTCATCAACTACCTTACCGAGATTTTCGACTTCGATTCCTATTGGTATTTGAAAAACGTGGATCATTACATCGTGGCCTCCACTCAGGCGGAAACGAAGCTTCTCAAGAGGAAATTCCCGAGGGAAAAACTGCATGCCTTTCCCTATCCTGTACGCAGCAGCTTTTTCGACATCAGGCGCAGCAAGCGGCAAGTACTCGAGCCTCTCGGTCTCGACAACGGCCGAAAAACCCTGTTGATAACCCTGGGAAGTGAGGGAATCGGATCGATCTACAGGATGATCGAGGCTCTGGTGAAGAAAAGCTTCTCTCTCAACGTGATCGCTGTGGCGGGAAAAAACGAACAGCTGCGGCAGCAATTGCATCAGGATTTCGGCTCGCCAGATCAAAACACAAGGGTAGTGGCCATGGGTTTCCAGGAGCGCATCAACGAATTGATCTACGCCTCCGACTTCTGTTTCATCAAACCCGGACCGGCGACCACCTGGGAGGTGCTTTCAATGAAAAAACCGATCATCTTCTTCGAAAGTGCCCAACTCAGTGAGAACCCGAATATCAAGTTCGTAGTGGAGAATCGTCTGGGCTACTACGCGGGAAACATGCCCCGCAAACTCTCCCAGATCGTGGATTGGTTTCTGGGCGGCTACGGTCTCCAGGAGTGCGAACGGGCCTACGAGCAGATCTCTATCGAGAACGGATCTACGGAGATTGCCCGCTTTTTAGATCAGGTTCTGGAGGGGAATTAGTCATCCCGCGGATTGCCGGACTACCGGCATCAGCCGCACACGGATCGCCTGCAACGGCCGGCAGCGATCCTCCTCTCCCCGAATGTTCAGCCGCCGGCAACGATCGGCCGCACCTCTACCTCCGCCTCATCCGGAACGATCGAACTGTCCCACTCTTTTCGTCTGACTATCGTTCCGTTCACCCGCACCAGTACGGAGGGAAAGTTGTAGCCGAGGGTGTCCAGCACCTCTCGCACAGTGAGCTTCTCGTGCCACTGCAGCTGTTTGCCCTTTGCCGTGATCATGACTCCTCATCCTCATACCACTGATCGCCGGCAGCGGTCAATAGGAAGGTCTTTGAGGTTTTTCTTGACGCCGATCAGAGCCGGTAGTATCGTTTGAAAGGCCATGATCCGCACGTTTGAAGAACTCGAGGAAGCGGCAAAATCGAAGCCCTCAAGACATCTGGCATTGGCCATGGCCGAAGAGGCGGATGCGCTCAAAGCTGTGGTAACCGCGGCCGCGCAGGGGGTGGTCGAACCGATTTTGGTGGGACAGGAACGTGCCATTCGCGAAATCGCCGAGAAGCAGGAACTCGACATATCCTCCTACCGAGTGGTAGCGGCAGAGGGGGAGGAGCAATGCGCCGCCAGGGCCGTGGAGTTGGTACGGGAGGGGGAGGCGGCGGTACTGATGAAGGGTCGAACTCCCACGGCGGTGATCATGCGGGCGATCCTGCATCGTCACGGCGGGCTGCGCGGTCCGGGTGTGCTGTCCCACGTGTCGATCATCCAGATCGACACCTATCCGAAACTGCTTATCATGTCCGATCCCGGAATCAACATCGCCCCGGATCTGAAAACGAAAGCGGCGATCATCGGCAACACGGTGTACGTAGCTCACAGACTGGGTATCGAGCAGCCCAAGGTTGCGGTGATCGCAGCCGTGGAAAAGGTCAATCCCGTAGCCATGCCCGTTACCGTGGATGCCGCACTCCTCAGCAAAATGTCGGAGCGCGGCCAAATTCCCGGGTGCATCGTGGACGGACCCTTCGCTCTGGACAGCGCCCTATCCCGCAAGTCCTGCGAAACAAAGGGCATTCAAACCGAGGTGGGGGGGGATGCGGATATCCTGCTGATGCCGGATATCGAAGCAGCCAACGTGTTTTACAAAACTCTGGCCCATCTGACAGATGCCAAGATCGCCGCAATGACCATCGGTGCCAAAGCACCGGTGGTCATGAGCTCCCGGGCCGACAGCGACACGATCAAGTACCTGTCGATCCTTGGAGCCGTATCGATCGCCTAGCACCTATAGGCGCCCCGGTCTTTTCTTGAGCTCTAGCGAAGATCCCCCATCATCTGAAGGATTGTCCGGCCACCGGGGGTGCGGAAGTTCGGATTTATCTTTGCCAATTCGTCCCAGGATTGAAAAGCGCCGATTCTGTCTCCCAGATCGTAGTACAACACGATCCCCTTGTTGAAACGAGACTGTTCGTGGGAGGGATCTTCGGCCATGGCACGGTCGAAGGCCTCAATGGCTTGTGAAAAATCGCCGGTGCGGCGGTACATGATCCCTATATCGGTCCACACATTGGCATTCTCCGGATCGATATCCAGGGATCGCTGATAGGCATCTATCGCCTCGGGATACTGATCACTGTCAAAATAGGCGTTTCCCAGCTCCGTCCAGATTTCCCGATCATTGGGATTCTGGGAAGCCCTCTGTTTCAGAGATTCTATGTACTCGTTCCTCGAGGGGGCTTGCTGGAATAGCTGTCCCGTGGAATCGCCGGATTGCCAGCCACCGGGCTGCCGGCCACCGGATCTCTGGCTGCCTCCACCGATTCCGGCGTCCAGTCGAAATCCCCCCACAAAAGCGCTGACCACATATCCTACTAAAAAGGCGGCAATAATCGAGGCGATCAGCGTGCCCGAGCTGACGGTCTTGCCGTTTCCCCGGGAGCTCTTCGATCCCCCGGTTTTCCTGCTAGTCCTGGCTGCCATCTTCATACTCCGTTATCTTTTATTCCCTGCAGTCTCGGAGAGCCGAATGCTTCATCCGAACGATCCGCAGTGTATATAAGCTATGTACAGGAGCGGGAACAATCAAGGATTTTCTCAACCCACCTCCGTACTCTTGAGTGAACGGTGGAATCGAGCGTATCATGATAGCAGGATAAAGGATCTGAGAATCTTGGAAAGGAGCCCGCCATGCCTCGATTGACCTATCTGGGACACGCGGCGTTCACCGTGGAAGGTAGCAAAGCCCGAATCGTAATCGATCCATTTCTTTCCGGAAATCCACTGGCCACGGCCAGTCCGGAGCAGGTAGAAGTGGACTACGTCCTGCTGACCCATGGTCACGGAGACCATCTGGGAGATGGAATCGAGATCGCCAGGGCCAACAAAGCCACCATCGTGGCGCCGAACGAACTGGCAATATACTGCGCCGGCAAAGGCGCCCAAACCCACCCGATGCACATCGGAGGTGCCTTTCAGTTCCCCTTCGGGCGGGTCAAGCTAACCATCGCTCATCACGGATCGGTCGCTCCGGATGGAACCTACACCGGAAATCCCTGCGGTTTTCTCATCACCATGGATGGAAAGACCCTGTATCATCCGGGTGATACGGGCCTGTTCTACGACATGAAGCTGATCGGCCAGATGAACAAAATCGACCTGGCGCTCCTACCTATCGGAGATAATTTCACAATGGGAATTGAGGATGCCGTGATGGCCGCGGATTTCCTGCAAGCCCGCATGTACATCCCCATGCACTTCAAAACCTTCGAGGTCATTGATGTGGAACCGGGAGAGTTCGTAAACAAGGTTAAGGCCAAGGGCCAAAAAGCCCAGGTACTGCCCATTGGAGCGAGCCTGGAGTATTGAATTCGCCGTAAAGAGGAGGTAGTGTCGGCAGGCAGCGTGAGAGAGAAACTGCGGGAGGTAACATATGCCGCAAGAAATCCAGAAACAGAAAAAGCTCTGGGAACAGAACACCGTAGAACCGGCGATCAGTCGCTATCCGGAACGGAAGGATGAATTCGTAACCGGATCGGACAAACCGGTCCAGCGGCTTTATCTTCCCGAAAGCCTCTCCGCCGAGGATTACCTGGAAAAGCAGGGATTTCCCGGGTTGTACCCGTACACTCGGGGAGTCCAGCCCACCATGTACCGCGGCCGCTTGTGGACCATGCGGCAGTACGCCGGCTTCGGCAGCGCCGAAGAGTCGAACCAGCGGTATCGCTTTCTGATGGAGCAGGGCCAGACCGGCCTCTCCGTAGCCTTCGATCTACCCACCCAGATCGGTTACGACTCCGACGACCCTCGGTCGGAGGGAGAGGTGGGGAAGGTCGGAGTGGCCATCGACACCTTGAAGGACATGGAGATTCTCTTCGAGGGCATTCCCCTCGATAAGATTTCTACCTCCATGACTATCAATGCCCCTGCGGCTATCCTCCTGGCCATGTACATCGCCGTGGCGGAGAAGCAGGGAGTAGGCAAAGACAAACTGAGGGGAACGATCCAAAACGACATCTTGAAAGAATACGTGGCCCGGGGCACTTATATCTTCCCGCCGGAACCTTCGATGCGTCTGATTACCGATGTGTTCGCCTACTGCAGCCGGGAAATACCCCAGTGGAACACGATCAGCATCTCCGGATACCATATTCGGGAGGCCGGCAGCGACGCCTCTCAAGAAGTGGCTTTCACCCTGGCCAACGGGATCGCATATGTCCGCGCCGCCATCCAGGCGGGGCTCGACGTAGACGAGTTCGCCGGCCGGCTGTCGTTCTTCTTCAACGCCCACAATGATCTGCTGGAGGAGGTGGCCAAGTTCCGGGCTGCCCGCCGCATCTGGGCACGAATAATGAAAGAACGATTCAATGCTGCCGATCCGAAATCCATGATGCTGCGCTTCCACACTCAGACGGGAGGATCGACCCTGACCGCCCAGCAGCCGGACAACAACATCGTCCGGGTGGCCATCCAGGCTCTGGCGGCTGTCCTCGGAGGAACCCAGAGCCTGCACACCAACAGCCGGGAAGAAGCTATGGCTCTGCCGGCGGAAGATTCCGTGCGCCTGGCTCTGCGTACCCAGCAGATCCTGGCCTACGAGTCTGGGGTCACCGCCACCGTGGATCCCCTGGCCGGTTCGTACTACCTGGAGGCGCTCACCGATCGCATCGAGCTGGAGGTCTGGCAGTACATCGACAGGATCGAAGCCCTCGGCGGGATGGTGCCCTCTATCCTGAAGGGCTACATTCAAAAACAGATCCAGGAAGCCGCCTTCCGTACCCAGAAGGATATCGAATCCGGTGAACGGGTTGTGGTGGGAATCAACAAATTCCAGATGGAGGAGAAGAAGCCACAGAATCTTCTGCGGGTCGATCCGGCAATCCGGCAGGTACAGATAGACCAGCTTTCCCGGATCAAAGGCAGCCGCAGTGCCTCCCGGGTGCGGGAGAGCCTCGAAAAACTGCGCCAGGGGGCAAAACAGAGGGATGTCAATCTATTGCCCCTGATTCTCGATACGGTGAGGGAGTACGCCACCCTGGGGGAGATCTGCCAAATCCTGCGGGAGGTGTTCGGCGAGCACAAGGAAACCATCGTGCTGTGAGGAGATGAGGATGGCCGGCACTAAAACCAGAGTTCTGATTGCCAAACCCGGATTAGACGGGCATGACAGGGGCGCCAAGTTCATCGCCCGGGCTCTTCGGGATGAAGGCTACGAGGTCATCTACACCGGGATCCGTCAAACTCCCGAGGCGATCGTGCAGACGGCAATCCAGGAGGATGTGGATTTCGTGGGCCTGAGCTTGCTCTCAGGTGCTCACAACGAGCTGTTTCCAAGGGTGGTGGATCTGCTCAAGGACAGCGGCGCGGAGGAAATCATCGTCTTCGGCGGGGGCATCATCCCAGAGCAGGACATCCCCTTTCTGAAAGACA
This sequence comes from Spirochaetaceae bacterium, assembly GCA_020353535.1. Lineage (GTDB taxonomy): Bacteria > Spirochaetota > Spirochaetia > SZUA-6 > DRHE01 > JAFGQJ01. The sequence continues at coordinate 4,798,258 of CP070696.1, forward strand.
GGGGAATAGCGGCCATCTTCGGGCCTGGTACCACGACTGACCAGATCGTCGAGTTCCTGGAATCCGCTAGGGAGAGCACCTAAAGGGATGGATCTTGTTGCAGAGATTAGACAAGGAAACGTCCGGGCGATCGCCAGGGCCATCTCTCTGATCGAAGACCTTGAGCCGGGGGCCGAGTCGCTGGTCGATGCTCTGTACCCCGATACCGGCGGTTCGCTGGTTCTGGGAGTGACCGGTAGCCCCGGCGCTGGAAAGAGCACCCTGGTAGACAGGCTGATCACACTGGAACGCCGCCGCGGTCGCAAGGTGGCGGTGATCGCCGTGGATCCCAGCTCGCCATTTTCAGGCGGGGCGATTCTCGGCGACCGCCTGCGCATGCAAAGCCACGCTACCGATCCCGGGGTATTCATCCGCTCGATGGCCTCCAGGGGCTTTCTCGGGGGCGTAGCCGCAGCAACGGGGGATGTCATCAAAGTGCTGGATTCAGCCGGTTATCAGTCTATCTTCATCGAAACGATAGGAGTAGGACAGACCGAGATCACGATCGTGGAACTCTCCGATATCGTGCTGCTGGTCCTGATGCCAGGGGCAGGAGATGAAATTCAGGCCATGAAGGCCGGGGTGATGGAGATCGGAGATGTCTTCGTCATCAACAAGAGAGATTTACCGGGAGCGGACAAGCTGCGGACCGAAGTGGAGTATGTCTTGAGCCTGAAAAGCCCCAATCCCGCGGCTGGCCGAGGGATCGGCCCGGCGGGAGTTGCAGCCAACCCGATAGTGATGACCTCAGCTTTCCACGATGAGGGAATGAGGCAGCTGCAGGAGGCGATCGATACCTACAGAACGGAGGGTGAGCGTTCGGGCTGGCTGGCGGAACGACGACGCTTTCGCCTGGAGCGGGAACTGCTGGGAATGCTCAACCGTAAAGTCCATGAGCTGATGGATGTTCACATCGAAGTGTCCAAACAGCTGCCGGCGTGGACCGACAGCCTGTACCGACACGAAGCCCGTCCCTATGCCCTGATCAACGAGCAAATCCGAAAATTCCTGAGGGAGAGACGAAGTGATCGAGAAAATTAACCACATTGCTATCGCCGTCCGTTCTCTGGAGGAGCACATCCCCTTCTACAGGGACGTGCTCAATCTGGAGTTCAGGTGTACGGAAGTGGTCGAAGACCAGAAAGTGCGCCTGGCCGTGTTTCGGGTCGGGGAAACTCAGATTGAGCTGCTCGAACCTACGGCCGCTGACAGCCCGATCTTAGCCTTCATCGAGAAACGGGGGGAGGGGATGCACCACATATCCTATCAGGTGGATGATATCGAAAAGCAAATCGCCGAGTTGAAAGCAAAACAGGTGCGCATGATCGATCAGAGTCCCCGCTCCGGGGCTCACGGAAGCCGTATCGCCTTCCTGCATCCCCAATCCTCCGCAAAGGTTCTAAGTGAACTTACCCAGGAGGTTGATCGATAACGAAGATGAAACTTAATGTTGCAAACGACATCGCTTACTCCAGACCCACGTTTTTCACGGCCATCGTGGTCGTGTCGATTGTCACGATTCTCCTGTTTCCTTTGTTTACGATCTTTCATCAGTATCCGAACATCACCCGACTCCTCGAAGAGTTCACACTGAACGAGGCGGTAGGAGTGGCGAAATACCTCAGCACTTTTATCATCGCAGAAGAGGATGTGCTGGGACCGAATACCTTTGGCAAGGACATCGTGGCCCAGATTCAGAGGGTTGAACGGGACGCCCATTTTATCCGGCTGGTTATCTATTCACCCTCTGGGCAGATCCTCTATTCCAGTGAGCCGGGAGAGATCGGTGAGGTGAACCGGGATCCCTATTTCCGCCAGATGACAGTTGACCCGAAGGTTGTGGCCAAGGAGGTACAGAGGGGCGGCAGATCACTGGAGGATCGCTACATGACGGTTGATGTCGTAGAAGCGTACGTTCCGATCATCCGGGAGGGGAATTTGACCGGTGTTTTCGAGATCTACTACGATATAAGCTCAGAAAAACAGAAGCTCAGATCTCTGATCAGCCTGTCTTCCGTTGTGCTATTTGGCATGGCAGCGGTACTGTTGATTGCCGTGTTCATCAGCGTATCCAGGGCAAATCAGTACCTTCGCGACAGGCAGCGTGTACTGGAAGAATTGCGCACTCTATCTCTTTCCGACGAGCTCACCGGCCTGTACAACAGGAGAGGTTTCTTCATCCTGGCGGAGCAGCAGATAAAAATCGCATCCCGGACAAGACGGGGAATGCTCCTCGTTTCCGCAGATCTGGATGGCCTGAAAAAAATTAACGACAGCTTTGGACATCACGAAGGTGATCGGGCGATAGTGGACGCTGGCCAAATATTGCGGCAAAGTTTCAGAGAATCCGACATCATATCCCGTATCGGCGGGGATGAGTTTGTGATTCTCATTCCTGAGAAACCTGAAATCAATGCGGAGGTACTTTTCGCTCGCCTGAAAAAAAACCTCGAAGCCCACAACGTCCGAGTACATCGGCCATATACCTTCTCTATAAGCATGGGAGTGGCCACCTTTGATCCTCTGAATCCCGCCACCCTTAACGAGCTTCTGGTCGCGGCGGACAAATCGATGTACCAGAACAAAAAACACTATCGAAATCGACCGAAAACCGAGAGGACCGATCCTGCCTCATGATCCGCCGGGTGCTGGTGTACTACAGGCCGTACTGGTATCTGCTGGCAAGCGACCTCATCGCCGTAACCCTGATAGCGGCGCTGACCATCGCCGTGCCGTATCTGCTAAAGGTAATGGTTGATACTCTGATTCCTGCAGGGGATCTGAAGGGAATCTTCCGTCTTGGCCTCTTAGTCACCCTGATGATGCTCGCAAAGTATGGCTGCAATTTCTACACCCTCTACGCGGGACATCTCATGGCCGTGAAGATGGAGAAGGACATGCGCCGGGATCTGTTCTATCATTTGCAGTCCCTGTCCTTCCGCTTCTTCGACAACCGCCAAACCGGTGAACTGATGTCGCGGATGATCAACGACATCGGCAGAGTGACCGACGCGGTCAATCACGCACCGGAAGACATCTTCCTGGCCGTAAGCATGATCCTTGGATCCTATATCGTACTGTTTACACTGAACTGGAAATTGGCGCTGATCTGTCTCCTCCCCGTCCCGATCATGGCCGCTTACTCCGGATTGTTGGGCGGACGTATTCGCCGCGGTTTCCAAGGAATCAACGACGCCATCGCCGAGATCAACGCCAAGGTGGAAAACATCATCTCCGGGATCCGGATCATGCAATCCTTCACCCGAGAGAAACAGGAAAGAGAACACTTCGATCATCTGAACAGGAGCTACTACCGTTCCTGGCGTTCCGTACTATGGATCCTCGGCAGCTTCTACGGCGGCGTTTTTCTGATGCAGGACGTCTCCCGCCTGGTAATCATCGTAGCCGGCGGATTGTTCGTGATCTCAGGGGCCTTGAGCCTGGGTACCCTGGTGGCGTTTATATTCTACGTGGGAATCTATCTGGAACCGATCGAGCGACTATCCAGAACCGTGGAGATGGTGCAGCGCATGGGAGCGGGATTGAAGCGTTTCTTCGAAATCATGGATGAGAAGCCGGATATCCGGGAAGTTCCAGGCGCCGCAGCCCTCAAGGCGATTGCCGGGCGCATCGATTTCGAGAATGTGACTTTCAGCTACGATACCCGGCGTCACGTGTTGAGGAATCTCAACCTTACGATCGCACCGGGGAGCGTCGTGGCCCTGGTTGGGCCCTCCGGAGCGGGAAAAACCACCTTCTGCCACTTGATTCCCCGCTTCTATGAGCCGGAGGCCGGGCGAGTGCTGGTCGACGGTATGGACGTGGGCAGGGTGAGCCTGAAGTCGCTTAGGGAGGCGATCGGCATCGTACAGCAGGACGTGTTCCTGTTTACCGGTACGATCCGGGACAACATCGCCTATGGTAAACCCGGGGCGACATTAGAGGAGATCGAGCAAGCGGCCCGACGGGCCGGAGCCCATTCCTTCATACATGAGCTGCCGGCAGGGTATGACACCCATATCGGGGAAAAGGGGGTCAAGCTCTCCGGTGGGCAGAAACAGCGCGTTTCCATCGCCAGAGCCTTCCTTAAAAATCCGCGCATACTCATCCTGGACGAGGCCACCAGCTCCCTGGACACCCACACCGAAATGATCATCCAGGAGGCTTTGGAGAAACTGATAGAGGGGCGTACCACCCTGATCATCGCTCACCGCCTGTCCACCATCCGGAACGCCGATGAGATCGTCGTGCTCACCGAAGCGGGCATTGTTCAGCGGGGAACCCATGCCCAGTTAATCGGTCAGGCGGGGCTGTACGCTGATCTGTACAACGCTCAAACAGGGCTTATCCCGGACGAGGAATAGCGGGGAAAAGCGAATTCCTATCCGCACACGGTTTTCAGCACACCGAAGAAATTGGACCAGCAGATCTTCTCCAGCCGCTCCCGCGAATAGCCGCGCTCCCGCAATCCCCGGATGATGTTGTTGAATCCCCGGCAATCTTCGACTCCCACCGGGGTGTCGGGTATTCCATCAAAATCCGACCCGAAAGCGGCCACATCCTCCCCAACCAGATCGACCAGGTAATCGAACTGATCAAGGAGTTTGTCCAGGGGAAGGCGCTCCGTAGCCATCGTATTTTTAAAATCTTTGGTAAACTTCATCCAGGCCTGTCCCAGCTTGACCGGATCGCTGCCTGCCTTTTCCGTCATACGGTCGAGGGCGGAGAAGATAGCTTTCACTTTCTTTTCTCCCCTCTCCCTGTAAGAGCAATCCAGGAACGCCGGCTGAAAGTTGATTCCCACCAACCCGCCTCCGGCGGCGATGGCACGTATCAATTCGTCTTTGATGTTGCGTGGAATGGGACAGAGGCCGTGCATGCAGGAATGGGAGGCGACGATCGGCGCATTGCTGCATTCCAGAACCCTCTCCACCGCTCGTTCGTGAACATGAGAGACATCGATGATCATGCCTAGCTCGTTCATGGCCTCCACCACCTCTTCACCAAAAGGGGAAAGCCCAGCGAAGCCCGGATTCTCGTCCTTCGAGGAGACCACCCAGGCATTGCTGCGGGTGTGAATCAGGGTCATGAGGCGGACGCCCATCCCGTGGAGTTGCCGCAGCTTCTGCAGATCCTCTTCGATGGCATCTCCATTTTCCACGGCCAGGAGTGCAGCGATCCTTCCTTGCCGCCTCGCTGCTACCACCTCCCGGCTGTTGCGGCAGAGCACGATCTGAGCGGGATATCCTTCGATCTCATCTATGATCCGGTCGATGGTCTGACGGACAAAGGAGAAGCACCGGTCTTTGGGCAGAGAAGCCGGAACGTAGGCGGCGAACACCTGAAGCCCGACCTGCCCCTCTATGAGGTGGGGAAGACTGACGTGCAGGGAGGTATCCTGCAGGGATGAACCGGCCTGCCAGAGCAGACCGGTGTCGCAGTGAAGATCGCAGATTCTCAAGGCGCCCATCTATCCCAGCGCTTCTTCCATACGATCGAGAAAATCATTGGTTTCCCGCAGTACCCTCTCAGGATCCTCGGGAACCTGGAAGATCTCCAGGGAGATCCAACCGCTGTAACCCTTTTCCGCCAGCTTCTTGAAGGCGGGAAGGAAATCCGAGTCTCCCGTTCCGGGCCAGCTGCCGTTGACCTCGTTGAGATGCACATGGCGGAAGATCGGATAGTGGTCTTCTATCGATTCCTCCCAGCTCCTGGGCTCATCCGCGCAGTTGTGAAAGTCGAAAATCCCCTGAATGGCCGGGTGTCCGATCCGCTTGATGGACTGTTCGGCTTCGGCAAGGGTGTTCACCACATCCGTTTGGTTCGTAGAGAGGGATTCCAGGAGGATGGCGCAGTTTCTCCGGGCGGTGAACTCCGCCAGGGATCCCAGGCCCTCCTCCAGGTTGGCTGCAGCCTGTTCCCGGCTGATACCTACGCTGCCCCGCTGTTTCGGAGATCCCAGCACCAGTACCCCTCCGCCCAGTTGACCCGCCAGCTCTACCAGTCGCCTGAGGTGATCCCAGGACCTGCGCCGGATCGCGGTATCCGGGGTGGTGATATGCAGCCCCGCGGGCTTGAGAAACAGCCAATGCAGTCCCGCGAACTCCAGGCCGTGGTCGTCCAACATGCGGCGGATTTCCGCAACCTGCACCGCCGTGAAGGTCCCCGGATCGTCGAACAGGGTGAAGGGAGCGATCTCGATGCCGTGATATCCGTGTTTTTGGAGCAGCGAGCAGGAATCCGCGAAGCTCATGTCGCCGAATAGCTCGTTGCAGATTGCGTATTTCTTCATCCTACCTCCCCGTAGAGCCGCATTAGCTGATCATCCCGGTGATATCCGTTCTGGTCAAGGCCCTTGGGCTCCGTGGCTCGTACCGCAGTGTCGCAGCCTGCCCGCTTCTCTGAACTGGGACTGGGGCTGCAGCGTTGATCCCCTTGACCGAATCGTGCACTGATCTATACTGGATTTCGACGACGGACAGATGATGAGCTTTCTGCGTATCTGGGTACAGGGGCTGTACAACCCGGCCGCGGCCTTTAAAAGACTCCAGCCCAAGCCCGCACCGTACTGGGGATTGTGGGCCATCCTCCTTCGTTTTGTAATCACGGCACTGACTTCGATCCTGGCTCTCCTCCTGCTCGGCCGCAAACCTTTTTACCCCTCCGCCCTGACCTTCTTGGCCAGCGATCGCTACTACTCGGCGGAGATTTTTTTTCTACCTCTCTTCGGACTCGCCTGCTGGCTTCTGGCCGGCGCCCTTGTTCACCTCATCCTGCGGGGCATGGGAAAGGAGAGTGATTTCGACTGGATACTCAACGTGGTCGGCTTCGGTCTGCTGATTCCGATGCCTATAACCTGGCTTGTCGATTGGACTTCGATCGCCCTCGATATCTACGGTCGGGGTGTCACCCCTCTGATCCACAGCCTGATCTCCCTGTGGGAGATCGCCCTCATCGGCATTGGCTTGGCAAAGATGGAGGAAGCCCGAACCTGGGTGTATTTTCTGTTGGCGGTTCTGGTCAAGGTTGGCGTGTACATACCTCTGGCTGCGCTGTTCATCCGCTGACCATCAGCAGCTGCCTGATCTACTCTTTCCTGGCCACGACGACAAGCCGCTTAGCCTTCTCGTCGTAGGGGGAGGCGTCCAAATCGCCGTAGGGAACGACCTGGGTAAACCCACGATCTCGAAGCAGCGTTGCCAGCTCCGAGGCTGAGTACAGGCGGTGGGACAGGTCCAGATCAACCCGCCGCCCTGCGGAGATGAGTGTCCAGCGGCTTTCGATCCAGGACCAACTCTGCTTGACCTTCCTCTCCTCCAACACCAGCAGGCCGTCCTGCTCGTACCAATCCCTCGGACGGAAGGTGCGGGCCAACACCTCTTTGCTCATCAATTGCATGACCAGCACACCCCCGGGCCACAGGGAGGCATAGATATTATCGGCCACCCTCTGATCATCCTCGGGATCCTCGAAATAGCCGAAGGAGGTAAACAGATTGAGCACCGCATCGAAACCCTCCTCCCGGCGGAACCTTCGCATATCCTCGCAAACAAGCTCGAGGGACAGATTTTCTCTTTTAGCCGCCGTTGCAGCCCTGTCCAGATAGATTTGGGTTCGATCCACCCCGGTTACCCGCAGGCCCCTGCGGGCCAGAGCCAGCGAGTGCCTGCCTACGCCGCAGCAGAGGTCCAGTACGGCGGCACCCGGATGAATACCCGCCAGGTCCAGGACCTGTTCCGCTTCCTTTTCCCCCTCTTGTATGCGGCTTTCTGGGAACAGAATCGGAAGGGTTTCCTTCCAGAACGTTTCATCCTCGTGCCATGGTTTCTCTCCGCCCATCTTGTCCGCTCCTTCTGTAGCCCGGATTCAATCGGCATATTATGCCAACTTAAGGCTATAATGGCAAAATAGATCTTCATCACGATCTCCCATAAAATCAGGAAGATGTCTATCTCCTGATGGTTTAATCGGTGTAATTATTGATGCTCGTGTCGTATATAATCAGGTGTAGGGAGATTAGATCATGGTAGTTTTAGGAATTGTCGGCTCGATGCGCAAAAACCGGTGCACCAATACCCTGGTCAATGAGGTGATCACCGCTCTCAAAGAACGAAATCCGCGGGCAACAGAGAAGATAATCCATACCGCCGATATGGGAATCCAACCCTGCAGAGTTATATGTTCCTCCTACTGCATCCAGCACCCGTATTGCTGCTCCATCGATGATGAAATGGCGGATGTGCTGGCGAGCATGACCGAGGCGGATGCCCTGGTCATCGGTACCCCGTTGTACTTTCGGGCTCCTCCGGCGCAATTCCAGGCCTTCGCCGAACGGCTCATATCCATGTTCTTCTTTCAGGAATCAAAGGGAAGCGGAAATAGCAGATCGCCCCTCACGGGCAAGCCCTGCGGACTGATCGGGGTTGCCGAGTATTCCAACCCGCAAAGGATTCTCGAGTACCTCCACGATTTCTGCACTGTCTTGGGGATGCACCCCGTATTGCTGGAGAGATTTCCCTACTTGGGCGTGGCCGCACAGGGAGAGATCGAAATGGACACGACCTTTCAGCCCCTCGAGAGAGCGAAGGATCTGGCCGCAGCGATCAGCGCATCTCTTTAGATCAAGCCGTGCAACTCCTGGACCTGCTGCTCCAGCTCCTCGTCCGCGAAGCAGTAGCGCAGATCCTGAAAGCCGCTGCGCAGGCGAATCACCTCATCCAGTACGGATTTTCCATCCAGAACCGCCGCCCGGATCAATCCCGCCAGGCTTCGAAAATCCTCCGGCCCCATGCCGAAGCGGGTCATCTCGGATACCCCCATGCGCAACGCACCGGAAGCGGTGAATCCCTCCTCTCTCGGGGAGGCCTGGAAATTGAGGATGATGTTGTTCTCCTCCAGACGGCGGGCCGCCTCGATGCCCTGGCAGTAGCCGAGCTCCACCACCACCTGGTGGGTCTCTGTGTAGCCCACCGCTGGATCTCCGGCAACCGAAAGTCCAGCATCGTTAAGGGCTCTGGCGAAACTCTTGGCATTGGCGATTACCGCCTTCTGGTACTCTTCTTTGAAGGCGTTCATCTCATACGTGGCCAGGAGCAGGCCAAGCAGGGTACCCAGATGATGGTTGCTTACGCTGCCGGGGAAGGTGCGCCGCTGGACCGCTTCCCACAGCTCATACCCCGGATCTTCCTCCGTCCAGTTCGCAGCCAGGAGTCCCCGTTGAGTACCGAAGAAGGTCTTATGGGTCGAGCCGGTGACCACGTCGGCCCCTTCGAGGAAAGGTTCCTGGAAGTGCGGACCCGCAAGACCGAGCACGTGGGCCATGTCGTACATGATCAGTGTATCCAATGACAGCTCTTCCGCGATCCGGCGAATCTCCCGGACCGGCTCCCTGTACAGAATCATGCTCTTACCCAGAACGATGAGCTCGGGCCTGCTCCGTTCGAGGAGCTCGGGAAGCCGAGCCGTATCGATTCTGTACGGATCATCCCCGCACACCGGGAAGTTGACGACCGCCGGAGCTTCCCGGACCGGATCCCGGGCCACGAAATCCCGCAGCGCCCCCATTGGTTGGGCGCTGAGATGGCCGCCCTTGATGATGTGGTTGTTCATGATCGAGCGGATCCGCCGGGGCTCGCTCTTGCGATCGTCCCGGTTCAGGTAATCCACCAGGGCGCTGAACAGAGCCATATTGGCCATCTGGCCGCTTACCACCCGGGTCTCCACCTCCTGACAGCCCAGAAAACGCCGCAGCTCCGCCCCCAAGGCGTGCTCCACCGCGTCGATGAAATCCGTGCCCTGGTAGTAGAATATCTCGGCGTCGTTGAAGGCCTTGACCTTTCGATGCTCGCCGTAGCGGAAGGAGGGATCCATGATCGACAGCAACCGCGTCAGGGAGGAATGGGTCATTTCCGAGGGAATCAGATTGATGCAGCGCTGCTGCCGCCAGCGGGTGTTTTCGATGCTTTGCCGCAGCAGCTCTCGTGCCTTCTGCGCATAGGGACGGGGGGACTCCGGCCGCTCTCCCGCGGGCGCTGTTTCCGGCATCTCTTCAACGGCTCCCCAGACAACCGGCCGGGCAAAGGGAGGAGCCTCCGCGCGCAGCAGATAGGGGACGACGAGCGCTTTCAGCCGCCTGCCCCGCACATCGATCTCGATCTCGGCTCGCTCTTCGATGTCGCTGTCGATCAGGGCCATACCGATCGCCCTGCGGCCGCTGCGCTCGGAGACAACGCTGCACAGTCCTTCGCCCTCGAAAATCCAGTAGGGAGCCATGGTTCCGCTGGTCACCCAGCCCACCCGACGATCCTCTGTAAATACCTCCGCCCCCTGGCGGGCGATTCCTTTGTCCAGCAGTTCGAAGGGCCGTATCATCCGGGGCAGCCCCTTTAGCTCCGAATAGTCCCGTTTGACGATCCTCCTGTAGGCGGCGAATTGCTGCTCCAACGCCCCTCGACCGATAAATCGATCCTTCAACGGGCTGAAGCTCACCGCGAGACGGGCCAGGGGACAGGCAAAAATCGGAATCTCCCCGTTCTCCGGAGCGCTCCCCAATTCGTGACCGAAGAGGGGAAGGCCGGCCTCCAGACGCAGGGTATCCCTGGCTCCGAGTCCGATCGGCGCCGCTCCGGCTTCCAGAAGCCGATCCCACAGTCGCTCCGCAAACCCCTTAGACACAAAAAGCTCAAAACCCAGAGGCTCTCCGGTGTAGCCGGTACGGGCAACCGTGACATCCGTCCCGCTCCACGATATGGTTACCAGGTTGTTGCGGCCGGGTTCGGGAAGAGCCTCTTCGGCGAACAAATCAATCAGCATCTGCCGCGACTCCGGCCCCTGGAGGGACAGCATGCTTAGATCGTCGCTGCGGTCCTGGAGCTCGATTCCGGAGTATTCCCCTGCCATCGACTGCAGGTGATCCCAGTCCCTGCCCCGGTTGGCCGCGTTGACGACCAGCAGGTACTCCGGTTTCTCCGCTGCATTCGGCCGATCCGGGCGGTAGAGGTAGGCATCATCGATGGCGCCGCCCTCCGTATTGGGAATCATCGTGTACTGGGCCCTGCCCGGCTCCAAGGCCGCGGCATTGTTGGTCAGGATGTGTTGAAGGAAGGGCAGGCAGCCTCCGCCGGAGATGAGAAAACGACCCATATGGGAGACGTCGAACAATCCGGCTCCTCGTCTCACCGACAAATGCTCCTCCACGATACCCGTGGGATACTGGACGGGCATCTCCCAGCCGGCGAACTCGACCAGGCGGGCTTCCAGGTCCCGGTGTTTTTCGTACAGGGGTGTGCGCATCATGACTGTGCCGCCGATTCGTATGCATCCTCCGGGTCGGAGGCGTTCTCCGGGCGCCAGCGGACGATCGGTTTACGCGCGGCCAGTACCTCATCGATACGGCGCACCGGCGTTTGTGTCGGCGCCTGCCTGAGCGTCTCCGGGCTTTCCTCGGCTTCCCGGGCAATCTTTTCCATGACCTCGACAAAGTGGTCCAGCACCTCGAGACTTTCGGTCTCGGTGGGCTCTATCATCAAGGCCTCCGGCACGATCAGGGGGAAGTATACGGTGGGGGGATGAACCGCGAAATCCAGCAGCCGCTTGGCCACATCCAGGGCCGTGACACCGAGCTGCTCCTTGAGACGGCGTGCCGAAAGCACGAACTCGTGTTTGCAGATTCTGTCGTAGGGAAGACTGTAACTTTCCTTCAAGCGCTCCTTCAGGTAGTTGGCGTTCAGCACGGCCAGCTCCCCCACCCGAGCCAGCCCGTCCCGGCCCATGGTGAGCAGGTAGGCGTAGGCCCTCACCATGACCGCCACGTTGCCGTAGAAGCCGGACAGACGTCCGATCGTGTCCGGCCGGTTGTTTACCAAATGGTATCCGTCCTCCCGTTTCACCACCTCCGGCACGGGCAGGAAGGACAGAAGCGTGTCGGAGACCAGCACCGGCCCGGCTCCCGGCCCTCCGCCGCCGTGGGGAGTGGAGAAGGTCTTGTGGAGGTTGAGGTGCACAACGTCGAAGCCCATATCCCCGGGCCGAACCTTGCCCACGATGGCGTTGAGGTTGGCACCGTCGTAATACAGAAGCCCCCCGGCATCGTGGATGGCCGCGGATATCTCCAGGATGTCTTCCTCGAACAGACCGAGAGTGTTGGGATTGGTCATCATGATGCCCGCCAGGGACTCATTCAGGTGTTCCTTCACGGTCTCCAGGGAGATGAGACCCCGGCTGTCGGAACGGATCTCTACCACTTCGAAGCCAGCCAAATGGGCAGAGGCGGGATTGGTGCCGTGGGCCGAATCCGGAACCAGGACCTTGGTTCTTCCCGGTTCTCTCCGCTTCTCGAAACAGGCCTTGAACAGCTTCATCCCCGTAAACTCCCCGTGGGCACCGGCAAAGGGCTGCAGCGTGCCCCAGGACATCCCGGTAAGCTCACTCAAGGCCCGCAGCAGCTCGTGCATCAGGGCAAGGATCCCCTGAACACTGCTTTCAGGCTGCAGGGGATGAAGCCGCGTGAAGCCTTCAAAGGCGGCCACCTGTTCGTTGATCTTGGGGTTGTACTTCATCGTGCAGGAACCAAGGGGGTAGAAACCCAGGTCCACACCGTAGTTACGGCGGCTCAAAGCCGTGTAGTGGCGGATGACATCCACCTCGCTCACCTCCGGCAGCTCGGGCTCCTGTTCCCGGAGCAGCCGGGGTTTCACCAGGGAGCTCAAATCTTGAGCAGGAACATCCATTTCGGGAAGACGATAGCCCCGCCGCCCCGGTTTTGTCAGTTCGAAGATCAGCGGATTGTTCTTCCCGCTCATCGCAGCACCTCCTTCAGCGCTTTCACGTACCTGTCCATCTCCTCCCGGGTTCTTCGCTCGGTAACCGCGACCAGCATCGTCCGGTCGGAGACAGTCGGATCCAGACGGTGAAGATCCACCCCGGCATAGAATCCGGATTCCTCCATCCGGGGTAGTACCTCCGCGGCTCTCTTGGGGAGCACAATGGGAAATTCGTTGAAAAACGGTCGAGCGAACAGGGCTTCAGCGTTCGTAGCTTCCAGCAGTCGGGTCTGGAGGTAGTGGGCTTTTCGAAGATTCTGTTCGGCAACCTCCCGGATTCCCCTTTTTCCCAGGGCAGCCAGATAGACCGTGGTGGCCAACGCGGCCAAAGCCTGGTTGGAGCAGATATTGGAGGTCGCCCGCTCCCGTTTGATGTGCTGCTCCCGGGCCTGGAGGGTGAGCAGGAAGGCTCTTCTGCCATCCCGGTCGAGGGACTGACCGGCGATGCGCCCGGGCATCTTGCGCAGCAGCTTCTCGGTGGCCGTTATGTAGCCCGCCGAAGGACCGCCAAAGTAGGTTGAAAGTCCAAGAGGCTGGGTGTCCCCGACTGCAATGTCCGCGCCCCAATCTCCCGGTGGTTTGAGCACGCCGAGAGAAAGGGGATTGGCCGAGACGACGAGCAGGGCTCCGTTGGCGTGGACTTCTTCCGCCAGACCGCTCAGGTCTTCGACATAGCCGAAAACGTTCGGACTTTGAAGAACCACCGCGGCCACACCGGGTCGCAGTCTGGCGCCGAGCTCTTGCGGATCGGTGGTTCCTTCCTTCCCGGGGATCTCTTCGAGATGAACGGGCAGGTTGGAGAAGTGGGTTCTCAGTACCTGCCGGGTGAAGGGGTGCAGGGTGCCGGATACCAGGATGGTGTCGGAGTGACGCACACTGTTCAAGGCCAGAACCGCGGCTTCGCTCACCGCCGTGTGCCCGTCGTACAGGGAAGCGTTGGCCACCTCCAGACCGGTCAACTCGCAGATCATGCTCTGGAACTCGAAAATGGCCTGGAGAAACCCTTGAGACATCTCCGCCTGATACGGCGTGTAGGAGCTGTAGAACTCCGACCGTGAGAGAACATGGCTGACCACCGCCGGGACGATGTGATCGTAGCTGCCGCAGCCGAGAAAGCTGACAGGTTGCACTTGGTTACGCGCCGCCAAATCCTGCATTCGCCTGTACACCTCGTACTCCGGGATTCCCTGGGGAATCTCCAGCGGCCGCTTGATGATCAGGTCGCGGGGAATATCGGCAAACAGCTGCTCGATCTCGGCAACGCCGACAGTCTCGAGCATCAATCTGATATCCTCGTCTGTATGGGGAAGATAGGCAATCATGAGGTCATACCCCCTTTAATGGCTGGCTTTCTCCTGTTCCACGTGCTTCTGGTAGCTCTCCGCGTCGAGCAGCTGGTCGAGCCCGGAGGCATCTGAAAAGCGGATGGCGAAAATGAAGGCCTGGTAGGGCTGCTGGTTGATCAGCTCCGGGGTGCCCTCCAGCTCTGGATTGATTTTCTCCACAGTGCCGGCGACGGGGGTGTAGATGGCGGAAGCCGCCTTGACCGACTCCACGGTGGCCGCTTCCTCGCCCTTGTCGTAGCTGTCACCGGCAGCGGGCATCTCCACATACACGATATCCCCCAGTTCCTCCTGAGCGTAGTCGCTGATGCCGACGTAGGCAACTTCCCCCTCTACCCGCACCCACTCGTGGGTCTTGGCGTACTTCAGATCTTTCGGGATCTCCATTTTTTCCTCCTGGTCTGTCAAACTCTGAATTACAAGATATAGGGAACCTTCGTGTTGTATCCTTTGTACACGACGAAGGTCTCCGCGGAGTTGACCTCCTCTATTCGGGCCACCTCCTTGGTGTAGAACTCCAGCAGCCCGAAATCTTCCCGCAACAGCACGGTCAGGATAAGGTCGTAGCGGCCCGTCACCACGGCCACCGACACCACCCCTTTCAGGCGGCTGAACTCCTCCCCCTTCTTCACCAGGTTCATCGTGTTCAGCTTGATCCCTACCAGCACCATTCTGTGCCCCGGGACCTTCTCCGGATCGATCAGCCCGGTGATGGAGAGCACCCCCTCCTGCACCATCTGCAGTACCCTGGAGCGCACCGTGTTCTCCGTGATCGAGAGATCGCCCGCGATCTCCTTGTAGGACTTGCGGCCGTCCTGCAGGTGCTTGATGATGCCGATATTGGTCTGATCGATCTTCATTGTATGTCTTATATACGATATTTATGTTTTTGTCAATAATTTATAAATATTTTATGATCGTATAATTTAATTTAGGAATTATTGCGGTAAATTGCAAAATTTTGATTCTATTCTATGGATGTTTTTTTACTATATCGAACTAATAGTTTCCAAGATCTCGAGATCATTTCCATCACGCGTCAGAAAATAGCATAACACTTCACTATATTTTCAACAAAAAATATATGTGACGCCTTTGCGACGCCTCCTGGGACACCTTTGGCGACGAATCTGAGATATCTCGCTCCTATCCTTCCTGCATCGACATGCAAGGAGGATCGAGATGAAAGTTTGGATCTGGTTCATTGTCGCTTTGAGTACCGCAGAATTCGGTGCACCACCGGCGCTGTCCTCACCCGTAGATGCTGACCGCCCCACGAGCGTTCCTCAACAGCTTGTAATTGAGAACGACACCGAGCTGGAAGGCCTTCTCGCACGGACAGCCTTCGCGCGGGTATCGGATCACTTCCAATCTATGGGCTTTCCGATCCCATCGGCTTCTTATCCCCGGATCGCCTTCCAGGATCGCATCATGATTGACGGCACAACCATAGATCATGCCTGCGGGGTGTTCGACCCTTCCACTGACACAATTTACATGATCCACTACGACTCTCTTCAGTTTCAGACCTACAGCTCTCTGGGCATAGAAGCCTGTGAGGAGCTGTACTTTACCATTCTCGTTCACGAGCTGGCTCACTACGCCAACTCGCAGGTTTCGCCGGGGTTGATCATCACGATCGACGAGTTGATTGCCGCAGCGGTACAACTGTCCCTGATGGATGCGGAGCTGCGGAACAGGATCCTGGGCTCAACAGACGTAAAGCGTTTTCAAAACGTTCGGGAAATCCGGATTATGGAATATCGAAATGATCCGGATAATTTCGTCCTCGCTTCGTATTTCCTAAGTATCGAGAAACCCGAAATGTTTCTTCGCTTCCTGATGCAGGCAAATCCGCCCCTGCGGGACCCATTCTTCATTAACTGAAGTGTTGTGCCACCCCGATGCCCTACGGCGTGTCCTCTTCACCCCCGGGAGCGGCTCGCCGTTCGGGCACGCCGGTCGAGGGCTTCCCGGATATATTCTAGTTGCAGCGGGAGCCCGAGCCGCAGGACGATATCCTGAAATCGGTGATCCCAGTGCAAATCGTCCCACAATATCCTGATTGGGAGCCCACACAGGTCCAGCTCATGATCGGCTAAGGATACCTCCAACCAGTGCAGAGCCTCATCGTTCATTCCGGCTCCGTGAAACGCCAGCCCGATGTAGTACGCGGCGACTTTCCTTCCCCTCTGACGCCAATCAATCATCTCGGTAATGATCTCTAACGCGTCCGCCTTTTGCCCCAATTTGCCAAAGGCGTAGGCCAGAAAGCCATGGACATAGTCGTAGTGGATCGGGATTGTGATCAGCTTCTTCAAACGAGGTACCGCGGATTCGTAGTTCCCCATCATGAGATAGACCCAGGATCGATGGAAAGAGCCACCCGATCGCCCCTGAGCCAGCTCGTCGATTCTGTCGAGAATATCCAGGCTTCTGCGCCATTGAAACACCGCACGGTGGTACCTGTACAGATGGATGAGGGTCACCGGATCGAGTGGATTGACACGGTAGGCTCTCTGCACCAGGGTGAGCGCTTCAGCGAATTGACCGAAGTCCATCTTCAGTTCGGAGTACCAATTGAGTGTTTCGATGTGGTTCGGCTTGATCCGCAGTACCGTCTGGAACTCCCGCTCGGCGGCGGCCCAGTTCCAATCCCATTCGAGCAACATCCCGCCAAGTACCATGCGAGCCCGTGCATTGCTCGGATCGATTTGAAGGGCACTCTCGATGAGCTGGCCGACCATCCGCCGACCCTCCGGCGAGGGCTCCACATCTCTTCCATACCCTCCCAGGGTGAAGAATGAGAAGGCCAGCCCTGCATATGCATCGGCGCAGTGCGGGTCACCTGCCAATGCCTTCCGGTAGAATTCCCTGGCCTTTTCGATTTCTTCGTCGCTTTGGCTCCTTCGGAGGAAGTAGTCACCCAACATGCAGGCTTCCCGCGCCTCCGAACTGATCTCCTGTGCAGCAGGTTTAGACAATCGTGACGCCAGAGTGCCGGCAACCCGAAACGCTATCGAGCCGGCAAGCTTCTCCTGCAACTGCAAAATGTCAGCAAAATGTCCTCGATGGCTTTCGGCCCACATGTGTCGATCCGCAGCCGCCTCCACCAACTGCGCGGAGATCCGTACCTCATCCCCCGCCTTCAATACCGCTCCCTCCAGCAGATAGTCCACGTTCAGCTCCGCAGCTATCTGCCGTAAGCTCTTGGTCGTGTTTTTGTAGCGCACACTTGAGGTATAGCTAATCACTTCCAGTCCCGCCTGCTGGGATAATTCGGTAATCAGCGCGTCGGTCATGCCGTCACTGAACCAATCCTGTTCTCTCTCCATCGCCAGACTTTTACAGGGAAGCACCGCCAAACGCGGGCATTTTCGGTGCCCCGGCTCTTGCAACCTCCGCTTTGCCGGCCGGCTGTCCCGTATCCTCTCATATTGCTCCACTGTTTCTTCTTCCGGCTCGACCCCCAATTCCTCGTTTAAAAGCTTCACACAAAAACGATACTGCCGCAGTGCCGCCTCCCGCTGCCCGCTTTGGGAGTACAAGCGCATCAGGGCGCAGTGGGCTTCTTCATTCAGCGGATCAACATCCACCAGCCGGCGACCACAAGCGATCCCCTCATCGATCTTCCCCTCGCGCTCGCAGATCTCTACCAAACACTCCAGGGCGCCGCACAGCTCCCGCCGCAGGTATTCCCCCTGAAAAAACTGCCAGTCACTGAACTCCCCACACTTCCCCAACGTGAATCCCGCCAGAAAGTCTCCACGGTATAGCTCCACAGCCTGGCCGAGCAGCTGTTCCTGGGAAGCCGCCTCGGCACCCCTATCGCATTCGGCTTTCCGTGCCTGAGCCAGCAGCCCCTGGAACTCCTCGATGTCCACCCAAAGGCGCGGATCCTCCAGAGGACCCATCTCCAGCGGGCCGACCCGCTCCCCCTCAACCGGTAGAAGTTCTTCACCCAAGATTTTCCGCAGCTCATACAGCATCCGTCGCAGACTTCCTCGGGCATGACTGTCACCTTCATTCGGCCACAGTAGCGTTGCCAGTGTATCCCGATTGTACGCTTGCTTGCCGAAAGCCATGTAGGCCAGCAGGGCCAACTCTTTCTTCCGCGGCAGATGCACTGCCGCAGTGCAACGTTCCAGCCGCGGCGGTCCTAGTAGAAACAACTGTAGGGCATTCGATTTGACCTGCATGGGACAATAAAAAGTATAGAGGATCCTATTCGGTCTTGCAGTATTAATTATCAGAAAGGTCAATCGAAGCGGATCGCAATCAGTGCGACAGAAAAACCTATATATGAAGAAGAATTCTTGCTAGGAACATTCTTAGGGACGAGGGGCAATAGACGGAGCAGGACCAGACGACTACAATCTCGAAGTGTCATGAAACAGGGATTCGTACAGATCTACACCGGCGACGGTAAGGGCAAGACCACGGCTGCTCTTGGGTTGGCCCTGCGGGCTGCAGGCCGAGGTCTGAAGGTGTTCATCGCCCAGTTCGCCAAGGGGATGTTCTACGGAGAGCTGGAAGCCCTGAAGCGCTTCGCGCCCCAGATCACCCTGCAGCAGTACGGGCGCAAATGCTTCATCGAAGATGAGCCCACAGAGGAGGACATGCGGTTAGCCCGTGAGGGATGGAAGCAGATCCAGACGGTTTTGCAAGAGACTGAATACGACCTGCTGATCCTGGATGAGATCGGGATCGCCCTGCACTACAGTCTGGTCTCACTGGAAGAGGTGACGGATCTTATCCGTCACAAACCTGAAACCTTGGAGCTGGTGCTGACCGGACGCAAGATCCCGGAGCAGCTGTATCAGCAGGCCGATCTGGTCACGGAGATGCGGGAGATCAAACACTACTACAACACCGGAGTGAAAGCGCGCAAGGGCATCGAGTTTTAGCGCCTGACTGGCATCCGGGAGCCTCATAAATCGATGACAGCTATCCAGACATTCAAGCTCACCAAGGTTTTTCCGGGCGGTATAACCGCGGTGAAGGATTTGACCTTCCAGGTAAAACGGGGTCAGATCTTTGGTTTCCTGGGCCCAAACGGGGCGGGAAAAACCACCACCCTGCGGCTGCTCAACGGCACCTTGAACCCATCCGGCGGAAGCTCCACCGTGCTCGGCAGTGATTCCCGGGAGGAAGCGGTCCGCTCCCGCACCGCCACCCTGGCCGAAGAAGCCAGAATGTATGAGCACATGAGCGTCATCCAGAATCTGCGCTTCTTCGGCCGGATGTACGATCTGTCCGCGGACAAAGCAGAGAGGCGCATCCGGGAGCTTCTGCAGCGAATGGGGCTCTGGGAAAAGCGGACTCTGAAGCTGGGAAGCTTTTCCACGGGGTTGAAGAAGCGGGTGTACCTGGCCCGGACATTGCTCCACCATCCCGAGATCCTCTTCCTCGACGAGCCCACCTCCGGTCTTGACCCGGAAGCGGCGCTCCAGGTCACGGATCTGATCCGCACCCTGGCCCGCGAGCAGGAGGTCAGCGTGTTTCTCTGCACGCACAACCTCTTCCTGGCCGAACGCATCTGCGACGTCTTCGGCTTTTTACGGGAGGGAATGCTCCAAGCCCTCGGAAGTGCGGATGACTTGATTCAGGCCAACTTCGAGGACAAGAAGGTTGAGATCCGCACCCTTTCATCCTCCTCCTTGCATTCATTCACCAGTGAGGAGGAGATCGACGGAATCATCCGCGGCAAACAGGAGGCGGGTGAAAAGATCGCCGAAGTGCGTATCTTGAGACCCAGCCTGGAGGATGTCTATTTTCGAACCGTAGGGAGAAAGCAGGATGAGCCGATCTAGGATGAACCGCTCTAGGGTGAGGGCGATCATGGCCAAGGACATCCAGGCCGTGACGGCTTCCAAGATGGTGCTGCTGCCTATCGTGATCGTCCCCCTGCTGCTCTGCGTGCTCGTGCCGGCAGCGATCCTGCTGCTGGCTCTCAGATTCGACACGGTCCTGATCACCGGTGTCCAATTCGTGGAAAAACTAATCCCCCTGTATCCGCTGCCCAAGAACCTTCCCGGATTTACCGATCAAATTCTATTCATCTTTCTGAACTATACCTTCCTGCCCTTCTTCATGCTGGTGCCGATCATGGCTTCCTCCGTGATCGCCTCGGACTCGATCGTGGGTGAAAAGGAGAGAAAAACCCTGGAAACACTCCTCTACACGCCGGTAACCAACCGGGAGTTCCTTATCGCCAAACTTCTGGGAGCCTTTGTTCCAGCCGTCGTGGTCAGCTGGGCAGGATTTGCCGGGTATTTTGTGGTTCTCAACCTGATCTACTACATCGCCCGCGGGATGTTGATCCTGCGCTCCTGGATCTGGCTCCCGGCGATGCTTCTGCTTTCCCCTTCCGTTTCCCTGCTGGGGCTTTCAGTCACCCTGATCGTGTCACTGAAGGCCAGGACCTACATGGAAGCGCAACAAACGGCAGGTATTGTCGTGCTTCCCATCATCGTGCTGATCGTCGTTCAAATTGCCGGGTTGCTGACCTTCAAGCCCCTGTACGTCGTTGTATTCAGTGTCGTTCTGCTCCTTACAAGCTATCTGATCGTTGTTCGCGTCGCACCTCGGTTTACCCGAGAAGGGATCATCAACACTCTGTAACAGGAAGAATTCTGTATGAAGAAAATGGAACTGCTGGTTTATATAGGAACATACACGGAAAAGATCCGCTTCGGTACCGGACAGATTTTTAAAGGGAAAGGTGAGGGCATCCACATCTGTAAAATGGATCCTGCCTCGGGTTCGTGGCAGCCGTATGCAGTGACCAGGGGGGTGAAAAGTCCCTCCTACCTCGCCTTCCATCCCGGCCGACGCTTCCTCTACGCCGTAAACGAGCTCAAGGAGCACGAGGGCCGGGCGACCGGGACGTTGAGCGCCTTCACGGTGGACGCCGCCAGCGGAGAGCTTCGGTTCATAAACAAAGCAGCGACCCATGGCACAGATCCCTGCCACCTCAGCGTGGATCGAACGGGAAGATACGTCCTAGTATCCAATTTCGCCAGCGGCAGCGTTGCCGTGCTGCCGATTCGCGCTGACGGGGGATTGGAGGAGGCTTCCGATGTGGTTCAGCATACCGGCTCGAGCTCCGACCCGGTGCGTCAGAGCGGCCCCCACGCCCACTCGGTCACACTGGATGCAACCAATCGCTTCGTCTACGTTCCAGACCTGGGCTTGGACAGGTTGATGATCTACCGTTTCGATGCCAAGCGGGGAAAACTCAAGGCCCACGATCAACCCTGGCTGGAAACCAAGCCGGGAGCCGGACCACGCCACTTCGTGTTCCATCCGGGCAACAGCTTCGCCTACCTGATCAATGAGCTGGATTCGACAATCCTGAGTTTACGCTATCACGGGGAGCGTGGAATCCTGGAAGAGATCCAAACCGTACCAACCCTTCCAGACTCATTCCGGGGACACAGCAGCTGTGCGGATATCCACGTTCATCCTTCCGGAAGGTATCTGTTCGGATCAAACCGGGGCCACGACAGTATCGTCATCTACGAGATCGACGAAAACAGGGGCACATTGAACTACGTCGCTCATGAACCGACGGGGGGAAAGACACCTCGAAACTTCGTGATCGATCCGAAGGGAACGTTCCTGTTTGCGGCCAACCAGGACAGCGACAACGTGGTGCACTTTCGTATCGATCAACAGACCGGTCGGATTTCACCGAGCGGGGAGGTCACAAACGTACCGACACCTGTCTGCTTGAAAATCCTGCAGCTGTAGATCGTTTCCTAGGACTACGAGCGCTTACCCGATTACGGCTCAGTCCGCAAGGAGCTTCTCGAAAAAACGGACGTAGTCCTCCGTGTCCCATTCTCTGGTGCCGATGGTACCGGCGATGACGAATCCATCCCGATCCACGATGTAGGTGGTGGGGATGCTGCGGGCACCGTAGGTGGCACCGATGCGGCCCGTTGTATCCAGGAGCACGGGAAAGCTCAAATCATACTCATCCACGAATCTCTGTACTGATTTGCGGTCTTCCTGAAGATTGACCGCTACGATCTCCAGACCTTTGGCTTTGAGTCTCTGGTACAGCCGCTCCATGGACGGCATCTCGATGCGACAGGGACCGCACCAGGTGGCCCAAAAATTGAGAAACACCACCTTGCCGTTGAAATCACTCAAACGCCGGATCGCCCCGGACAGATCCTGAAGTTCGAAATCGACGATTTCAGTCCCCTCTTCGAGCGGCTGAAGGCCAATTCGAACAATCTCTTCGGTGGTAACCGAGCTGGCAGAGGCGAAAGCGGCGGACAGGATCATGCCGGCAAGAATAAATATTAGTGATTTTCTCATAATGACCTCCAGAGAAAAGGTAGCGAAAAGCCGACGTCCGGACAAGCTTTTTTGCGGGAAATCTCCTGCAACAGGCTTGACAATTCGGGAATAGTATTTAAGAATAGTTATCGTTACTAAAATCACAACAAGGCCATTTCATTTGAGAAAAACGGAGCAACGGACCGTGATTCTGGAAGAACTACGCCTCTGCAGGAATCATCCCGCTGCCGATGAGGTATACCTGCGGGTCAAGGAAAGGCTCCCTCGAATCAGCCTGGGAACCGTGTATCGCAACCTGGAGCTCATGGCCTCCCAGGGACTGATTCGGCGGCTGGAAACCAGCTCGGGACACAAGCGCTTCGATCCCATCGCCGACGACCACTGTCATTTTCGCTGCACGGCTTGCGGAAAGATCGAAGACATCCCCTTTGCCGTAGAAATCCCTGAGTTGAATGCCAGTCATCCATGGGTGCGGGTACGAAAGATACAGGGGGCTCGTCCGGAGTACTTCGGACTGTGCCCGGAGTGCGTCGACAACAGCGCAACCAAATGACATAGCATACAAAGGGCGTGTTACGCCCCGGATAAAAATTTTTGCGTTAAGGAGAGCTAGAATGAAATCACTCAAGGGCACTCAAACCGAAAAGAATCTGATTACGGCCTTCGCCGGTGAGTCCCAGGCTCGAAACAGGTATACCTACTTCGCCAGCAAAGCCCGCGAAGAGGGTATGGTCCAGATCTCGATGATCTTCGAGGAAACGGCAAATCAGGAGAAGGAGCACGCCAAACGTTTCTTCAAGTTCCTCGAAGGGGGCGACGTCGAGGTGGCCGCAGCCTTTCCTGCCGGCGTCATTGGCGGCACCGCCGACAACCTCAAGGCAGCCGCCGGTGGTGAGAACTACGAGTGGACTACTATGTATCCCGGCTTTGCAAAGGTCGCCCGGGAGGAGGGATTCGATGCCGTAGCGGCAGTCTTCGATGCCATTTCCATCGCCGAGAAACAGCACGAGAAACGCTACAACGACCTAAGGGCCAACGTAGTCGGTGGTAAAGTCTTCAAGAAGGACAAAAAGGTGGTCTGGCGCTGCATCAACTGCGGATACCTTTACGAAGGCGAGGAAGCGCCCAAGGCCTGCCCCGCCTGCGCCCACCCGCAAGCCTACTACGAACTGCTGGGAGAGAACTGGTAGACCCTGTTCACGAAAAAAGGCTCATGATTCCAGGCCGAGCTTCTGAAGTTTCGGTCGGATTACGAACGTGCAGTACCCGGCGTATGGATTGTTCTCATAGTAATCCTGGTGATACTTTTCCGCCTCGTAGAAGGTGGTTAACTGTACAATTTCCGTTACAATGGGATCATCGAAGTACGTGGCCGCCTCGGCCTTGGAGCGTTCGGCCGCTGTTCTTTGAGCTTCACTGTTGTAGAGGATGATCGAACGGTACTGGGTTCCCACATCCGCACCCTGACGGTTGAGCGTGGTCGGATCATGGGCGTTCCAGAAAAGATCGAGTATCTGCTCGTAGCTGATTACCTCCGGATCGAAGTAAACCTGCACCACTTCGGCATGCCCTGTAGATCCGCTACAGACCTCCTCATAGGTCGGGTTTGCCTTATCGCCGCCTGCGTATCCGGATACCACGGATTTCACTCCGTCGATACGCTCGTATACAGCCTCGACACACCAAAAACAACCACCCCCCAGAGTGGCTACTTCAGCACTGTTCTCCGTACTCATCCTGGTCTCTCCGCTCTGTCCGTTTTCAGGGTTCGGGCTCAACCCCCCCAAAAGTATGACGATTCCCGCAAGCAGCATAACAAGGCTAACGGGAGCAAATATCCGCTTCATCTGAATCCCCTCCGGATTTTTGTGTATAAAAAAGATAATGAATATTATCGAATTGGTAAACAATAAACGGCACGAGCTCCCTGCATCAACACACAGCGCAGCCGAGGTGTGCTGAAACGTGATACACTGAGAAACATGATGAGCCCGGGCAAGAATGCTGAAACACCGCCGCGGGCGCCGAATTGTCTGCAATGCCGTCATTTTCACGTGTCCTGGGATCCTCGCTTTCCTCGAGCCTGCTCGGTGTTTGGAATCAAAAGCAAAAAGCTGCCCAGCCATGTGGTTTTCGAGGCAACGGGCCGGCACTGTCCAGCTTTTTCAAAATCCCCGAAGATCAGAACATGAGTCTTGTTCCCGATTCTGCCTGTTGATAGAATCAGGAGGTCAGATTTCCCCGTTAGTATAGGTAAAAACCAAAAGGTTGCGATATGCTGAAGATCCTGGCCAGTGCAGATTATCACCTGGGCATGAAGTTCGCCGCCTACCCAAGCGTGCAGGAAGAACTGGCGGAAGCCCGTTTTCTTACTCTCCAGAGGCTCATCGACACGGCGAATCAACAGGATTGCGCCCTGTTTCTGATTGCCGGAGATCTTTTCGACAGGGTGAGTGTTACGGTAAAAGACATAAAGCGTAGTGTGGATCTGCTGAACAGCTTCAAAGGCCAACTGGTGGCGCTGCTGCCGGGAAACCATGACTTCTACAGCGGCTCCACCAGTACGTTGTGGTCCCGATTCAGTGAGACCGCAGGGGATCGAATCCTCCTAGCGCGGGATCCCAAAGTATACGATCTGAATCACTACGACATGAACATCCTTCTGTACTGCGGTCCCTGCGACAGCAAACACAGCAGGAGCAACGCCATCTCCTGGCTGAAGAACGCCGAGATTGCCTCAGATCCTGCCAGACCAGACGGAGACTCGCTGCGAATCGGTTTGGCTCATGGAAGTATCGAGGGGATTTCACCGGACGCTCAAGGCGTGTACTTTCCAATGAAACGCGCTGATCTGGATGATGCCCCAGTCGACCTGTGGATCATCGGTCACACCCATCTGCAACATCCTTCCAAGGACGGAGATGTGAACTCCCACCGGACAATCGCTCCGCCTGTGTTGATCCCAGGAACCCCCGAATCCGATGGATTTGATTGCCACCATGGCGGAAAAGCCTGGATGATCGAAGTCAATAGAAACAATCACATCCACATCGAGTCCCTGTCTACGGGCACCTACCGCTTCGTCCAAGACACATACGAACTCCAGAGCGGGGCGGATCTTCAACACCTTGCCAAGAGGCTTCAAAGCCACGAGAGACAAAGGACCTTGCTGCGCCTCAAGTTGAGAGGCCGTCTGGGTGCCGAACAGCTGCTCGAACTCCGTCAGCTCCTCGAACAAACAAAAGAATCCCTGTTTTTCACCCAGTTCGACGAAGGCGAGCTTCTGGAGAAAATCAGTGAACAAACCGTGGAGACGGAGTTCACGGAAGGATCCTTTCCCTATCGATTGCTGAAACATCTGATAGCCGAGGAGGATTTCGAGGCTCTCCAGACCGCCTACGCCCTGCTGCAGGAGCAGAAGCGTTGATTCTGTCAACCCTCCAGGTCACTTCTTTCGGCGCCCTCGCTTCGCAACACCTCGATCTGGAAGCCGGCCTGAATGTTATCCTCGGTCCCAATGAGGCGGGGAAGTCAACACTGTTCAAGGCAATACAGCACCTGCTGCTGACTCCGGTAAACCTCAACAAGCGAAACCTCCAGGAGCTTATCCGGCCTCTGCTGCCGCTGGACGGGGGGGACACCGTGTCAGCCGCTATCGAGTTTCGGGTAGACAATCAGCCCTTCCGCCTCGAGAAAACCTGGGGGGGCAGTGCTGCGGCGACGCTTCATTTACCTGACGGTGGTCGCATCACGGATCCGGAGACCGTAGAGGTACGTCTCGCGGCACTCCTGCCGGTTCAGCCGGGAACGCTTCGCACAGTATTGCTGACCTACCAGTCCGGTTTGGCGAGTACCATGGCCGAACTTGAGGCGGACAAGGAGACGGTGTACGGCCTTTCCGATTTGCTGCACCGCAGCGTTCTGGAGACAGACGGTGTATCCGTGGGAAGTTTCAGGGAACTCCTGGACAGACGCTGCCAGCAGTACCTGAGGCACTGGGACCTGCAACGGCGGCGGCCGGAGCGAAAGCGAGGGGCGGACACCCGCTGGTCCAGGGAGCGCGGCACCGTACTGGAGGCCTACTATGCCCTCGAAGATGCCCAAAATCGTCTGCAGGAGGTGAAGGACAGGGAGGGGGAGTTCGAAAAATTACGAGAACGCTTGGAGAACTGTACACGGGAGCTGACCTCAAAGGAGACAAGGCTAGAGAGAGTCGAACTAGGTGCCAAGGATGCAGAGCAGCGTAGCGTCCTGGAGGTCAAACTTAACAACGCTGAGTTGTCCCTCAGAGAGGTTCGAAACCACTATGACAGTTGGACAAAAAGTCTGCTTCGCCTGGAAGCGTTGGAGAAGGAGCTTCCCCAGCTCCAACAAACCGTGTTGGATTTGGAGCGGGAAAAAGACCGCGTCCAGGCTTTTCAGCAGAAACAAAATCTGATCGAACGTTTCAAGCGAGTCCGGTCCAAACGGGAGCGCCTGCAGGAGGAGGAAGCGGAGCTGAAACGTCTGCTCCCACTGTCCCGTTCTCAGCTGGATCAGCTTCGGGAGTGTAGTTCGGAAATCGCACGGCTCGGGGCGTCTTTGAAAGCGGGAAACCTTTCCCTTATTTTCCACACTCGTGAGGCGGTCGACCTGGTGATTCAAACAGATATGGAGGAGCCGGAAGAGCAGAGCCTGTCCCGTAACAAGAGTCTGAACCTTAAGGCCGCCGGAAAAATAGAGCTGCGCCATCCGAGCTGGAGCCTCGAAGTGTACTCCGGGGAAGGAGAGTTCAGAAAGGTCGCCGAGCACTTCGAGCAAGCCCAAGTCCGCTTCAGTGGGCTCCTGCAGGAGCTGAAGGTCTCTTCCCTCGAAGAGGCGGAGGAAACAAGCAAGCGCTATGAGGCTCAAAGCAGCCAGACCCAGACCGCCAGAGCTCTATACGAACAGGAGCTGGGCAGCGACAGCTTCGAAGCCCTGGAGGCGGCCTGCGAGGGGGAGGCACAGTCCCATCCCACCAGGGAGCTGAACGAGGTCCTGGAAGAACTGGCAGAGAAGCGAAGCCGTTATCAGGAGCTCAAGGACGAACTGCATGACAACCGCCAACGAATCGAAACCCTGACAGTGGAGTATGCGGACAAGGAGGTCCTGTTTGCCCGTATCGCGGAACTGGGGGGCATTAGACAGCAGATAGGCGAGCAAATAAGCGCGCTTGCCCCTCTTCCGGAGGGCTTCCGGGACGCTCAGTCACTGCTGGATCACTACAAGAGGCAGAAGGAGGAGGTGGAGTCCCTGAGACAGGAGAAGATCCGGCTGGAGAGCGACTGCCGCAACGCCGAAAACTCCCTCCCGGACGAATCGAGTGAAGAGGCGGAGCGCCGTGTAGGGGATCTCCGGGACCAATTCAACAACCAGGTAAACAAAGCCGAGGTGCTGGTCCGGATCAATAAAGCCACCACACGCCTCCTCGCCGAGTCGCATGAGGGAATCTACGAACCCTTCACCGCCCTCGTGTCCCGATACCTGGCCACTTTGAGCGACGATAGATATCGAAACGTTCCTGCCGGCACGTCCCTGCCTGCAGGCTTGATTCGCGGGGACGGTCAGACTGTTCCCTACCAGTTGCTGTCGGCAGGCACCAAGGATCTGTTCTCCCTGGCTCTGCGTTTGGCCATGGCGGAGTTCTTTCTCAATTCTACCGAAGGATTTCTCATCCTCGATGATCCTCTTGTAGATCTGGACCCGCACCGCCAGCAGCGGGCCGCCGCTGTTCTGTCGGAGTTTGCAGAAAAGCACCAGCTGGTAATGTTCACCTGCCAACCCGGGCATGCAGACCTGCTGGAAGGGGCTCATCGTATCGAGTTGGCGATATCTTGAAAAACGGAGGCTGTTTTACTAGCTCGTTCAACCCCGCAGGTGGTAATCGTAGGCCAGCTTCATGCCGATGCCGGGATTACCCTCAAGGAAGTCGATGAGATCGTTCCTCTCCACGGCGAATACCGAAAGCGGACCCTTGTGACGAACGCTGAACTCAGCCATCTCATCGCCGTGAATCCTGTGGAGGGCTCCGATACAATCACCCCTGCCCAGAATGGCGACCACCCGACTGTCCCGGCTGACCTCCGCTTCCCCCTCGCGTATGATGAAAAACTGCTCCAGGGATTTTCCCTCTTTGATCAGCGGCCCAGCCTTTTCGAACTCCTTCGGCACCAGGATCGATTCCAGCCAGGTTTTCTGGTAGGTTGTCAGCAGCTGGAGATAGGGGCTGCGCTCCATGATGTTCCAGGTTTCGATACTGCGATTGGCTATCAGTCGACGGAGGGTCTTTTCGAAGTCCGTCCCGTAAATGAAGCTTAAGAACTTGTCCTTGTCGATGGCATAAAGCAGAACGTCCGTTTCGGCCACCACGTCCGCGGTGCGGGGAACCTCGCTGAGCAGAGCAACTTCACCGAAGTATTCGTAGGTGCCGAGGAGCTTGCGGCCAATCAGCCCTTCCTGCTGGATCGAGACATTTCCCGTGCGGATGATGTAGAAGTACTTGCCTACAGCACCCTTGCGAATGATGTGTTCTCCTTTTTTGAACCTCCTGGCCTCCACGATCGTCACGAATTCCTGAGTTTTCTCCACGTTCAGGCTCTCGAAAAAATCGAGGTGCTTCAGCGCATTCAGAATCATGTAGGTTTTTTCGTAACTCGGCGCTTTAGTCTTGAAGTAGAGGGTGTTTTCGATCCCAAAGGTCGCCAGGGTAAGGTTCGTGTTCCGCGGAAAATCCTTTTTGGCGATATGGTAAACCACCGTCTTTTTCTGGATCTGCTTCGGCAGGGAGTTCAAATAGGCGATCGGTGTATGTAGCGGTGCGATTCCCGATTCGTGATAGACCACGTCTCTGTCCCACGGGAAGTTCTGCAGCTGCTGGTAGCGCTCGCCGTCGATCACCCCTCCGTCGAGCAGCTTCTTCTGCACCACCGGATCTCCCTGATGGTCGGAAGAATAGACGAAGGTCCGGTCCTGGAAGTTCAAAGTGAAACCGATGGTGGGAATGGAGTGCAGCATATAGTGAAAGTTGAACTGCCCGCCATGGATGAAAACGGGCTTGCCGATGTATACGGGTCGAAACTCGAACAGCCGGACCAGGTAGGAGACCGGTTCGCCCGTCAGGGAGGAGTACTTCTTCAGGAAGCTGCGCATCACCGTCTTGGTGGAATAAACGGTGATCTTGCCCTCTTCCAGTATCTTCTGAAGAGTTCCGGCATCATGATCCGCGTGGCAGTGGGTCAGGATGATGCTGTCTATCAGCTTGGGATTCACGTTGGAGGACACCAGCCACTCCGTCGAGTTGATCGGGGGATCGATCATGATTCCGGCATGATTCAACCAGATGATGTATCCGGAGGTGTTGGCTGTGGGATCAAATCCGTGGCTGGGTCCCAGGCAGGTCACGCCGAACAGAGGTGGTTTGTAGGGCTCTGGCAGCCGCTGTCCGATCTGGTACATCGGCTTGCAGGGAATGATCCCGGGTATATGGGCGGTTTTCTTTCTGTCGAAGAAGACTTCGAAATCCCCGTTTTTATCGATCGAGATCGAAACTTTGCCGACTCTGAAGCTGCCCTTCTCAAAAAGAGAGAGCTCCAGAACATCCCGAAAACGGATGGAACCACGGAAATATTTCATCTCACTGCGCACAGCGGGGACGTACCCCCCGCTCTCGGACCCCACCACGTCCCCTTCGATATACAGCTCTTTGGGACCGAACAGGGCCTCCTGCAGGGCCTTCATGAATCTGCCCGCCTGTCCCCGGGTACACACCACACAGGTTTTCTGATGCTGCAGAAAGAAGTTGAAGTAGATGGGGAACTCGAGATCGGCCAGGTTGATCCCCTTTCGCCAATCGAACATGGCCCGGGGCAGAACGAAAATCCGGGGAACCGAATTGGGTAGGGCCATGGTATCCTTGATCGTTTCGGGGGGGGAGCCGAATTGAATATATCCCTCAGGAGAGTTCACCAGGTATCCGCCCCGCGGAAGAGGTGTAACCGTGGCCTCAAGGTGCTTCAAGGGTTCCATGTAGCCATTAATATAGAGCAGCTTTTCCGTGTTATCAAGGTAAAAAAGAATTGACGCACAAATCCTCCAGGGCGATTCATGAGACAAATAGAAGCAAATTCCCAGATCCGGACGTTATACTGCTATGGGATGAAACTATCTTGTCAAACCCGCCCCGCATGCGGCTGGCACGCTGCCTTCCGCAGGGCACCCACCTTCCACAACAAGGTACCCACCTTCCACGGGGCACCCACCTTCCTCTTGGCGGCGGTATTGGTATCAATTCTGCTTCTGAACTGCGGCTGCAGTTTTTACAAGTCCTCCGTGACTCTCTCGGTCGGTCTACCACCGTTCCCCGACCACTGGCAGACCACCTTCCCCGATCTCTGTTTTCGCGTTGTTTATCCCGTCCCGAACCTGGGAGGATTCGCAGAACTCCTGGTCGACGGCCGGGACCGCCCGGTCATCGATCTGTCCAAAACTCTCTACCTTCCGGTCCTGGCCTATCCGAACCTTCCGGATAGATCCCTTGAACTGCCACCCGCTGGGGGTGTGTACCCCCTGGACTGCGATGATCCGAGCAGGTCGATTGACTTGAGCTGGGAACAGGGAGCCGTCGCGGAGGTTCTCCGCCGGCTTTGGATCCAGGGGAATGATTGCTCGGCTATCAACGGAGCGCGACTAGCTCGTGAGATGAGTGAACGCTGCCAGGGGGATCCCTGGGCGCTCGATTTGACACGGATCTGTGTAAGGCTGGCAAGCGGGGAGTTTCGGGTGACCCATATCCGCCCGGCAGCAAGCCGAGATCTGCGCCTCGAACCGGGTCCGGGCAGGTGGTTTCTCGAATCCCCCTTTCGTGAACCGGTGTCTGCGGCAACGGACGGCTCACTCCTCCTGGAGTCCGTGCCCCTCGGAACGCATTGCCTCTATGAAAGCTCCTCCGCCTCCCGTTATCTGCTCTATGTCCAGGATGAAGTCGTGCTTGTTCGCCGATGACCTTGGTTATTCGCCCACAACCTGGATGTGAATCCTGCGTTTTCGCGGACGGTTGTCGTGATCTATGACAACGATCTGCTGCCAGGTTCCCAGACCGATCACCCCATCAACCACAGGAAGGGTCATACTCGGCCCCATCAGGGTAGCTCGGATGTGGGAAAAACCATTATCGTCCCCCCATGTGGCGGAGTGACGACTGGTTAGGGTATGAGGAATCAGCCGTTCCAGCTGTTCCTTCACATCCTCCACCAGGGCGGGCTCGTATTCGATTGTAGATACGGAAGCTGTGGAACCGATGACCGAAACGTTCACCAGCCCGTTCCGTATCCTGGATTCTTTCACTACCTGGGCGACGGAGGAGGTGATCTCAAGAATATCCGAGAAGCCTTTCGAAGATACTTCGAGTTCTCTTCCATGTACCATACGCTCTCCCTTCGAGGAAATGCTGCTATCTCGAGGGCAGGCTTAGGCTACAGATAGAGGATACGAGCCGAGGTAAGAACCTCGGTGCCCCCATCAATGCAGAGAAAGTCGTTCTCCAGCCGTACGCCCCCCTGATTCGGATCGTAGAGTCCCGGCTCCAGGGTGAAAACCATGCCGGGTTGAAAGATCCGGCGGTTTTCCCTCACCCCGGTCGAACTCGAGCGGCGGAACGATGGAGCCTCGTGGGCATCCAGTCCGATCCCATGACCCAGGGCGTGGGGCATGCGGAATCCGCGATCCTGGAAGTACTCCTGGACCCGATCCCCCACAACCACCGGGTCCGCACCGGGTGTACAGAGGTTTCGGGCCAGTTCATAGGCCTGCTCCACGGCCTCGACCATGGCCTCCTGTTTCTCCTTCAGGGGAAGGCGAGCCAGGGTGAGGGTGACATCGCTGGTGTAGCCGTCGAAGCGTACCCCGAAATCCAGGATGGACAATCCTTGGTTGCCGATCGGCCCGGCGGTGAATCTGGGAAAGCAGTGGATGGCGTAACTGCGCCGTGTGGAGGCGGCCAGAGTCTCGAAGCCCATGCCCTCCGCTCCTCTGCGGCGGGCTTCCCCTTCCAGAAACAGGGCCAGCTCGACTTCGGTAACTTCCTTACGGGCAGCGAACAGCCCGGGGACGGCTTCGATCAACGAATCCGTGATGCGGCAAGCCCGTCGGATGGCCTTGATTTCTTCAGAATCTTTAATAATTCGCAAAACGTCAATGGTTTCGTCGATCCCGCCTTCATGACACCGAACCACGTCCCCGGCGAGCGACTCTTTGAGCGTCTGTACCAGGGGATAGGGCAAAATCGCCGAGACTTCAGCCCGCTTGATCTTTCGTTCCTCGAGGATTGTCTTGATACAGGAGAAGATGGACCGACCGTAGGTCTGGAAGGGAATCATTTCATCCGCAGTGGCCAACGAATGAGCCAGGGGCACATCCCAGGGCACGAGCAGGCTCCTGCCAGCTGCGAAGAGAAACAGCAGGGCGTCTTCGGGGTGGCCGCAGAGATAGCGCAGCGAGCGATTGCGAAGTCCTTCCACATCGACGATCACTCCGACCTCCAGGTCGTGTTCCGATAGATAATCGAATGACCTCTGCTGCCGGAAGCGGTAGTGCGCTGAATCGATCATTGCTCCTGAATGGTTCCCGGACGGGCGGCCTCAGGGCGAGGGAACGACCAGATTGACCAGCTTGTCTACAACGGCGATCACTTTTTTGGGTTTTTTCCCGGCCAACAGCTCCTTGATCCGGGGGTGGTCGAGAGCTTTGCGCTCCAGTTGGGCCCTGGACAGACCGGCGGGTAGATCTTCCCGGGCACGGATCTTGCCGTTGATCTGGAATACCACGGTTACCGTGTTTTCCCTGGCCAGCTCCTCGTCCCAGGTAGGGTATTCCTGATAGGCTACCGAGGGTTGGCAGCCGAGCTTCTCCCACAGCTCCTCCGCCAGATGAGGAGCGTAGGGAGCCAACAGCAGCACGAATGGTTTCCACACGCTGCGGTACAGCTTGCCGTGTTTTCCCGCTTCGGTCAGGAAGATCATCATCTGCGCGATGGCCGTGTTGAACTGAAGGGTTTGCGTGTCCGTTGACACTTTGCGGATCGTCTGGTGCAGCACCTTGAGCAATCCCTGGGGAGGTTCCTGATCGCTGATTTCACGTTCCGACAGTCGCCAGATGCGATCGAGAAATCGCTTGATCCCCGCTATGCCCTTGGTGGACCAGGGTTTGGCGACCTCCAGAGGACCCATGAACATCTCATACATGCGCATGGCATCCGCACCGTAGCTGTGTATCACGTCATCCGGATTGATCACATTTCCCAGGCTCTTGGACATCTTGACTCCCCCCTCTCCGAGAATCATGCCCTGGTTCACCAAACGCATGAAGGGTTCGTCCGTATTGACCACTCCGATATCATAGAGGACTTTATGCCAGAATCTCGAATACAGCAGATGCAGCACCGCATGCTCGGCACCCCCGACGTACAGATCGACGGGCATCCAGTATTCCAGCTTGTCTTTGGCTGCCAGCACGCGATCGTTGTGGGGATCGAGATAGCGCAGGTAGTACCAGCAGGATCCTGCCCACTGGGGCATGGTGTTGGTCTCCCTCTTGCCTGGTCCGCCGCAGCGGGGACATTCGGTGTTCACCCAGTCTTCGATGGCCACCAGGGGCGACTCCCCAGTGCCGGTCGGTGTGTAGCTCTTGACCTCAGGAAGCATCAGCGGCAGTTCCTCGTAGGGTACTGGTACGATGCCGCATTCCTCACAGTGGATCAGAGGAATCGGCTCACCCCAATAGCGCTGACGGGAAAACACCCAGTCCCGCAGCTTGTAGTTGACTGCCTTGCTTCCAAGTCTTCGTTCCTCCAGCCACTGCACTATTTTTTCCTTGAACTGCGCCGTACTCAGCCCGTTGAACTGCCCTGAGTTGATGGCAACACCGTCGGCGACATCCGCCTCATTCAGCTCGTATTTCGATCCGTCCCGGGACACGACCTGGACGATGGGAAGATCGAATATTTCGGCAAATTCGAAGTCCCGCTGATCGTGGGCGGGCACCGCCATGATCGCGCCGGTGCCGTAGGAGATGAGGATGTAGTCAGAGATCCATACGGGTATCTTTTCGTCGTTTACCGGGTTGATGGCATAACCGCCGGTGAACACTCCCGTTTTCTCCTTGGCCAGATCGGTTCGCTCCAGATCACTTTTCAGACGGGCCTGACGGATGTATTCATCCACAGCTTGCCGCTGTTCAGGGGCGGTCAGCGTATCGACCAACGGATGTTCCGGAGCCAGGACCATGTAGGTCGCCCCGAACAAGGTATCCGGGCGGGTTGTGAACACCTCGATCGTGCCCTCCCCGTCGACCAGAGGAAAGTGCACGTTGGCGCCGACGCTCTTTCCGATCCAGTTGCGCTGCATCAGCTTAAGACTTTCCGACCAATCGAGTTTGTCCAGATCCGCCAGAAGTCGTTCGGCGTAGACCGTTATTTTCAACAGCCATTGCCGCAGATCCCTGCGCTCGACCTGGGATCCGCAGCGCTCGCAGCGGCCGTCCTTGACCTCCTCATTGGCCAGTCCGGTCAGACAGGAGGTACACCAGTTGATCGGCACCTCCGCTTCGTAGGCCAGACCCTGCTCCCAGATCTTCAGGAATATCCACTGCGTCCACCTGTAATACTCCGGTTCATGGGTTGAAATCTCCCTGTCCCAATCGTAGGAAAAACCCAGTGCTTTGATTTGCGTGCGAAAACGCTCGATGTTGTCGTCCGTGGATATCTTGGGGTGGATTCCATGCTTGATGGCGTAGTTTTCCGCCGGCAGCCCGAAGCTGTCAAAGCCCATGGGGTGCAGAACGTGGAATCCCTTCATGCGCAGGTAGCGGCAGTAGATATCGGTGGCGGTGTAGCCCTCCGGATGTCCGACGTGCAGGCCTGCGGAGGACGGATACGGGAACATATCGAGGACGTAAATCCGCTTCTCAGGCGGAACTTTGCGATCCTCTTCGACCCGGAAGGTCTTGCTCTCCTCCCAATAGGCCTGCCACTTCTTCTCGATCCGGGCAAAGGGTAGTGTACTCATGTCAGGGCATCTTACCGACTCCGCCGCCAGTGCGTCAATCGTAGACGACAAGGTTTCGCCCCTGCTCCTTGGCTCTGTAGAGGGCTTTGTCGACCCGCTTCAGCAGGGTATCGGCAACTTCACCGCAACGATACTCGGTCACACCGAAGCTGGCGGTGACCTTGCCGACATCCTTAAAATCGAATGTCTCGAGGGAACTGCGAATTCTCTCGGCCGCCTCCGCGGCTGTGGCTCCGTCGGAAATGATCGATATCAAACATCACCAGCGAAAAGGTCGCGACGTATCGTTTCGAACGGCGTATCTCCGCCTCAAGGGAGGCCATGAATCGCAAACGGTTATACGCCTTGGTCAACGGATCGGTGATCGAAAGAGTCTCCAACTGCTGCTCCCACTTCTTGCGTTCCGTGATGTCCCGCGCGACCACGATGAAACCGGAATGTTTGCCTTGCAGGTCGGACAGGCCCGATATCTTGGCGCTAAACCAGCGGTTCTCTCCACCGATCGGTATCTGATAATCGTACTGATACGGTTGCCCGGTCTGCCTGTACCTCTGGATCGCTTCAAGGTGCGCCTTCACAGTCGATTCAGGCATCCCCGCTTCGCTGATGTGCTTTCCCAGAAACTGCTCCGGAGGAGCGTAGAGTTCAGGCTTGTCCGTCGGTTGGTAGTACTCGACGTAGCGTTCCCGTTCGTCCAACACGAGCACCAGATCGTCGATCGAACCCAGGATGCTGATCAGTCTCTGATTGAGGGCTCTTAGTTCGTTCTCATCGGATTGCGAAGGTCGACTCGATGGCATTGCTCCCCGTCTCCGCTCAGATTACGGTCGGATTCTGCGCCGGTCCCTGGGAAATAGCGATGCTTCTTTGACGTTCGCCAGACCCAGGATCTTCTGGGTAAGCCGTTCCAATCCGATGGCGAAGCCGCCGTGGGGAGGACAACCGTATTTAAAAATGTGAATATAGTCGTTCAAGGAGCCTGGATCCAAACCAAACAGCTCAATGTTTTCCAATAGCATGGAGTACTCATTGATACGCCGTCCGCCGGTGGTCACTTCCAGACCCCGGAACAAGAGGTCGAAAGACATGGTGCTGCGAACATCGAGGGGATAGGTATAAAAGGGGCGCTTTTTTCGAGGCCAGCCGAAGATGAATACCGCCTCAACCCCGTGTTCCTTCAGCGCCCAGTCACAAAGAACACGTTCTCCCTCCGGATTGATCTCGAAGACCTTCTTCCCCCCAATGGTGCTGATCGTATCTTTGGCCTGGTCGTGGGACACGCGAGGAATTTTCTCGACTTCCTCGGCGGATGGCACGGTGGCCTGCCAGATCTCCAGAACGTCGGCGTTTTCCCGCTTCAGACCCTCGAAGATGGTCTTCAGAATCCGCACCTCCAGATCCATCAGGTCCTGCTCGCTCTGGATCCAGGCGGTTTCCACATCCAGCGACACGTACTCATTTAGATGTCTGGGCGTTTCGTGCTTCTCCGCCCGGTAGGCACAGCCGATTTCGAACACCCGCTCCAGTCCCGAAGATACCATAGCCTGTTTGTAGAACTGAGGGGATTGGGCCAAAAACACCTTGGTATCGAAGTACTCCACGGCAAACAGCCCGGTACCTCCTTCGGTGCCGGTTCCGATCAGTTTGGAGGTCTTGATTTCTGTAAATCCTTCGCCACGCATATGTTCGGCGAAGAGCTTGAGGATCGCGGATTGGAGTCGGAACACCGACAGGATCTTCGGATTGCGCAGGCTGATCATTCTGTATTCTAAAATCGCATCCAGGGACACTTTGTCAGGATCCTGGTTCACCGCAAGCGGTAGATCCGGCTCGGCTCGGGCGATCACTTCGAGTTTCGCCACCTGAACTTCAAAACCGCCCGGGGCCTTTTGGTTCTCCGTTACCATGCCCCGCACCGACACCACAGATTCGAGGGTCAGCTGGGAAGCGGTTTGGGCGACCTGTTCGCTTCCGGATCCCGCAGCCACGACCAGTTGAGCCATTCCCGACACATCCCGAAGCAGGATGAAGGAGATCTTACCCAGCTCCCGGATTCTGTGCACCCATCCCTGCACTTGAATCTCTTTGCCGAGATGATCGTTGATCTGCGCAAGCAATACTCTCATCTACACTCCTCCATCCGGTGGATCACTTCCTCCTCGCTCTCGCAGCACAGCAGGGCAGCCAGCAGACGAGTATAGGCGCTCTCCGTGGTCAGGAAGCCCATGGGAATAGCCCCCTCCCGCCAAAGTTCATGTGAGGTGACGTAGCCTGAAAAATCTACGATTCCTTCCTGCTGGGAAGTGCAGAAAAAATGAACTCCCCTGATTTTGCCTTCCATGAACGCTTTACGAAGGGAGAACGGCGATTCCCGCAGATTGGCGGTCCCCGTGTCGTAGAGCTCCAGAATAAAGTAGCGTACCCCGGAGTTCATCAAAGCGATCAGGTAATCCCCCTTCATTCCCGGATACACCCGCACAATGCAAACCTGGCTAATCGCCTGCTCCAGACCCTGTCTGAGCAGAGTCTTGTCGAATTCGTTCAGCGTCGGGAGCGGCAGGGAAGCGCTGGAGAACAGCGGCTCGTCGAGGTTCCAATTCCGAAAAC
Organism: Spirochaetaceae bacterium; assembly: GCA_020353535.1. Lineage (GTDB taxonomy): Bacteria > Spirochaetota > Spirochaetia > SZUA-6 > DRHE01 > JAFGQJ01. The sequence goes on from CP070696.1 coordinate 4,836,457, forward strand.
CGTCCCGGGCTATCTTTTCGAATTTCATGTTCAGCGGGGAAAGCGTGTTCCCCTCCAGGCTGAGATAGATCCCCGGCGGTTGCTTGGTCGCCGCCAAGATGGCGGTGCTAAGTGCTTCATCCGCACCGAGTGGATCCAGCGTGGCGGTCAGCACAACAGGAATGGAAGGTTGAGGAAACAACCAGAACAGCAAAGAGGCGGTATAGGAAAGCGTGTCTGTTCCATGGGCTATTACCAGTCCGGAAGTGTTTTCCTGCTTCAAATATGCATCCAGGGCGACAATCAGGGCCGCCCAATCTTCCGGAGTGATCTCCTCACTCAGTATCCGGCTGATTTCAATTTCTTCGAACCGTATGTTGTTCGGCAGCCGTTTGTCCTGGGCCAGCTTGTCGATGACCTCTTTCAGATCCCCGGCGGATACTTCCCCGGCACCGCTGCGCCGTCCCCCGATAGCACCGCCCATAGAAAGTACTTGGACAAAGGCCAGCTCGAAACGTGCGTTTAAAAGTTCCTTGACCAAACCCGGTTCGGCCCGGCCCGAGGTCTTTTTCATAATCTGTCCGACCAGGAAGGCCATGGGTCGCGAATCCCCCCGGCGGATCTGTTCGACCGCTTTGGAATTTTCATCGAGGATATCATCAATGATCGGGGTGAGTTCCTCGGGATCTGTCATCTGCTCCCAGCCGCGATCCTTGATGATCCGGACAGGATCCCGATCCTCTTCGAAGATCACCTCCAAAACCTGCTTGGCAATTTTCCCGTGGATGCGTCGTGCGGCCAGTAGTCGCAGCAGTTCGGCAAACCGCTCTGGGCTCAGGGCACAGTCCGTCAGACTCCTGCCCGATCGTTTAAGAATCTTCTGAACATCCGCAGCCAGCCACAGGGCAGCGGCCTGCGGATCGGCGCCAAGATTTACTGTCCGTTCGTAGTAGTCCGCCGTACTCTTCTCCCCGCAGATGAAATCCGCCTGAGATTCGGCAATCCCATACTGCTCCAGGAGTCTCGCCTTTCGTGCCTGGGGAAGCTCCACAAGAGCGGTTTCCACGGATTCGAGAAACTTATCATCGGGATGAAAAGCGGGAAGATCCGGTTCGGGGAAATAGCGATAGTCGAAGGCGCTCTCCTTTGTTCGCATGCCTTCGGTAACATCCCGGTTCTCATTCCAAAGGCGGGTTTCCTGGGCGACCGAGCCTCCCCGCTCCAGGATCTCCTGTTGCCGCTCGATCTCGAAGTTGAGTGCCTTGCGCACGAACTTGAAGGAGTTGAGGTTCTTGATCTCCACCTTGGCACCCAGCCCCTGACCCTCCAGGTTCACTGAAACATTGGCGTCGCAGCGCAGGGATCCCTCTTCCATGTTGCCGTCACAAACTCCCAGATAGCGAACCAGGCGGCGGAAGGCTTGCAGAAACAGCTCCGCCTCCTCCCCGACTTCCAGGTCGGGCATGGTGACGATTTCCAGGAGAGGCGTTCCGGCCCGGTTGTAGTCCAGGAGGGACAGCTCCCCGACGTGGATCATCTTGCCCGCATCCTCCTCCAGATGCACCTCTTTGATGCGCACCCTGCGCTTTCGTTTGCGGTATTCCAGATCCAGATGACCCTCCACGCCGAAAGGGGCGGCAAACTGGGAAATCTGGTAGTTTTTCGGCATGTCAGGATAGAAGTAGTTCTTGCGTTCAAAGATTCCCTGTTGGTTGACCCGACAGTCGAGGGCACGGCAGACCAGATAGGCCTGCCGAACCGCCTCTTCATTGAGAGCCGGCAACACCCCGGGGTATCCCATACATACCGGACAGATATTGCTGTTCGGTTCTTCCCCGAAAGCAGCCCGACAGGTACAGAACACCTTACTTTCTGTAGAAAGCTGGATGTGGATCTCCAAGCCGACGTAGGATTGATACATCCGATCCGCCCCTATCCGTCGAGGGGATCCGGGATTCCCTCCGAATCACGGGTTCCTTGGGAATCAGGCGGCCGATACAGGGGACAGGAGGGCAGCGGGAACACCCGGGCGTATCGCTCACAGGCCTGCAGGAGCCGTTCCTCCGCAAAGGGGGGCCCCAGAAACTGCATCCCGATCGGCAGTCCATTTTCCACCGATGCGGGAAAACTCAAGGCGGGCAAACCCGCCATATTGGCCGAGCAGGTAAATATGTCGGAGAGCTTCTGAGAAAAGGGGTCCAAACCTTCACTGCCCCACTTGAAGGGTCCGCAGGGATAGACAGGCATGAGAACCAGATCGACTCCGGAAAAAGCCCCCTCGAACTCCCGCCGAATCGCCGTGCGAATCCGCTGAGCCCGCAGATAGTATTGATCCTGGAAGCCCGAGCGCAGCACGTAAGTTCCAAGGAGGATACGCAATTTTACCTCATCTCCCAGCCCACGGCTGCGGGACAAGCGGACCAGTTTTTCCGGATTTCCCGAAAAGCCCGCCGCTCTGCTTCCGTATCGGATCCCGTCGAAGCGGGCTAGGTTTGCACTGGCTTCAGCACAGGCTATTACGTAATAGGCGGAAACCAGATAGTCCAAAGCGGGTAGTTCGATTTGTTTTAGCTGGAAACCGATCCTCTTCAATCCATCAAGGGTCTTCTCCCAGGAACTTTGCACCTCCTCGCGGAGGGGAATCGATCCGAGCTCCGGTACCCCCACAGTCGACCGTTTTCGAGTCTGCTTGGCTTCGCTGTAACCAATAGAAGTATGATCCCGGGGATCCTGGCCACGAATCGTTGAAAACACCTCTCGGAGCACCGAAGGCTCCCGAGCGATGATGCCGATGACCTCAAGAGAAGAAGCGTAGGCCACCAATCCGAAGCGGGACACCGCCCCGTAAGTAGGTTTCAGGCCGTATACTCCGCAGAAGGCGGCGGGCTGTCGCACCGACCCCCCCGTATCGGATCCTAGAGCAAAGGGAACAAATCCCATGGCCACGGCTGCCGCCGAACCACCGCTGGAACCCCCCGGTACGCGGTCCAAATCCCAGGGATTGTAGGTCATTCCAAATCCTGAGTTTTCCGTAGAAGAACCCATGCCGAACTCATCGAGATTCGTCTTGCCGACTGGCACCGCACCCCGGTCCAGCAACTTCTGCACCGCTGTAGCCGTGTATGGGGAAACGAGATCCTTCAGCAATTTTGAACCGCAGGTGAGTCTGAAGCTGCGAACGGCAATATTGTCCTTGACGGCGAATGGCACCCCATTCAGTGGACCCCCTTGATTGAATCCTGATGAAGTAGGAACAGCCGCCAGCTCCCGGCCAAGCTCCGGATCGAACTGAAGAAACGCGCGGATCTCCCGGTCTTCATCGTAAACATGACTCATCCAGGCTCGACGACGTTCTGGGTCAACAAGTGTCCGCTTCCAGGAACTCAAATCAGCTTCGTGCAAAGGGTACGACCTTACAGAAAATCGTTATAGAACGTTGGGAATGACGATGAAGCGGTCTTCCAGCTCGGGGGCATTGCCGAGGATGGCCTGGATGTCAGCGTTCACGACGACCTCATCTTCGCGGGTCCGGTTGATCTGCGTCATCTGGGTGGTTGGGGGCAGTCCCTCCACATCGAACTCTCTCATCTTCGAAAAATATTCCAGCATCTGAAACACCGCCTGCTCGAAGCGTATGGTCTGTTCTTCAGAAAGTTCAAGCCGAGCCAGTTGAGCTGTAATATCCAGTTCTTGCCGTTCCATGATTTGGTTTGACGCCCATTGAACACAGGCTCGCTCACCGTGTCAACCCGCATACTGATTACTCAAGACCCGCTGATCGTTCCGGCGGAGCACCTTGCCAAAGAAAATAACTTGACCGGGAGAAAAACCCGTAATATATTCTGAATAAAGACTTTAGCTCAATTGGGCCGCCATCGAAAAAACGTATTGAAACCGTTGAAAATGATATCACCTTCACAGAAGAACCTCCAAGTATCGGTCCGACAAGCAAATAGAACCCTCCCATAAAAAAATTTGACGTACTTCTAGGGGATGATACAATAAGGAACAACGTAGGCGTTGATTCGAAGGGATTGATGTGGGTAAGAAGGAATTCCCAAAACTACATTTTTACGATCACGACCTGACGGACATGTACGACTATACCTTTAGCCGCCTCAAGGGATTCTGGAAGCGGGGTACATCTGAAAACGCTCTTCAGCCCAAGTATTTCAGCTATCCGGACAGCGAAACGATCAGTCAGGTCGAGTCAACGCTGGCTACTTTTTTTTTAGTGTACAGTAATCGGGTATTTCCCGTTCTATCACTCCTGGATAACTTCTACAGCAAACAGGAGAAGGATGGAGCCATTCGGGGTGAATACGCGATAAAAGACGGCAAACCGGTATTCAGCAGAAAAAATCCTGAAAGCGTTCTGCCGCCTCTGTTTGCCTGGGCGGAGTACAACATCTATCACAAGATCGGACTCAAGAAGCGGGTCCGAGAAATCATGCCCGTCTTGGAGCGCTATTTCAGTTGGTTGGAGCAGGTCTGCAGGCAGGAAAACGGTCTGTACGCTGTTCCCCTGGCCGCGACCATCATGAGCAACAGCCCCCGGCAAGAGATGAAGTACCCGATCGACTTTAACACCCAGGTCGCGATCAACGCGCTGTATATGTCGGCGTTGGGGGATATTCTCAACGATAAGGAGATCAGTTACCGATACAAGAAGGCTTACTTCTCCTTGAAAACCCGCATCAGTTCTCTGATGTGGAACGACAGGGACCGTTTTTATTACGATCTGGACAAGGATGAGAAACAGGTGAAGGTCAAAACAGCAGCCTCGTTCTGGCCACTACTGGCGGAAATCCCCAACGAGGTTCGGGCGGAGGGATTGATCGCCCACCTAACCAATCCGCACACCTTCGGATTGGAGAATCCCTTCCCTTCCCTGGCAGCCAGCGAGAAAGAGTTCGACCAACGGGGATACGGTTTTCGTGGTTCCGTCTTTCCTTTCCTCACCTATATGATCATCAAGGGATTGGAAAAATACGGAAAATTCGAACTAGCCCGAGAATGTTCGATCAAACACCTGTACTTCATGCTGGAGGGACTGCATACCGAAGAAGGCATGAAGGGAACCCTGTGGGAAGCCTACGCTCCGGCTCGGGAGGGAGCGGCAGCCTGGCCGGGCAACTCGCAGTTCCCGCGTCCGATGTTTCTGCCGTATGCCGCGCTCTCGACCATCGCTCTGATGATCGAAAACGTGATTGGTTTGTACATATCTCTACCGCGGAAAACCGTAGATTGGATCATCCCCAGCCTGGAAATCATGGGAATCGAGGATCTTGCCCTGAAACGAAACATGATCTCCATCCTGAGCAACAAAAGCGGCCGCGGCTGGGAGATCCGTCTGGAATCGGAGAAGCTGTACTACCTTACCGTCAATGTGATCGATTCAAAGAAAAAAACACTTCCCATTCCCTCCGGCAAGTGTTCGATCCTGATCGACAAGATCTGATCAACAAGATATCAAACCGTCGGGCTAGTCGATCTTCCGCCGCCCTTCCAACGCACGTGCCAGAGTCAGACGATCCGCGTACTCCAGATCCCCACCCACGGGCAATCCAAGGGCCAGGCGGGTTACCGACACCCCTTGGTCTTTGAGCAGACCGGCCAGGTATACCGCTGTGGTATCCCCCTCCACCGTGGGATTGGTAGCCAGGATAACCTCGCGAAATCCCTCCTCCCGCACTCTCTTCAACAGGCTGTCGATTCGCAGGTTTTCGGGACCGATACCGTCAATTGGGGAAATGGCGCCCATCAGGACATGATAGAGGCCATGATACTGGTGGGTCATTTCTACAGATAAAAGATCCTTCGGTTCCTCTACCACGCACAGGGTGCGTCTGTCCCTGTGACTGTCCGTGCAGATCCGGCAGGGCAGGCTTTCCGTGTAGTTACCGCACACGGGACAGGGTTTCATTCTGTCCTTGAGATCCTGGAGATCCCTCGCCAAAGATTGAACGTAATTGGAATCTGCTCGAAGCAGATAATAGGCGATTCGGGAGGCGCTTTTTTTTCCCAATCCCGGCAGTTTGGCCAGGTTTTCAATCAGTCGCTCTAGTGCGGTCACCCTACAAACCCAGTAGCCCAGGCGGCAGATTCAGCCCGCCGGTCAAAGAGGATACCTCTTCGCGGATTTTTTCCTTGATCTTGAACAGAGCATCGGAAAAGGCGGCCTGAAGCAGATCCTGCAGCATCGTTATGTCCTCGGGATCAACCGCTTCCGCGGAGATGCGCACACCCAAAACCTGCATGTGGCCGTTCATCTCAATTTGCACCATATCCCCACCGGCCGAGCCAACCACGCTGATCCCCTGAAGCCGGTTTTGGATATCGCTCATGCGCTCCTGAATGTTACCGAATTGTTTTAGAAAGTCAAAAGGATTTACAGCAGCCGCCATGATTACTCTCCCTTGTCGACGATTTCGCCGCGAAATATCTTCTTTACGATTTCGGCCTGTTCATTGACCGCCTGAGAGCCGCTCTGTTCACCGCCCAGTACCTCAACCCGCAACCTGCGCACTCCTTGGTCTGCAAACACCGCAGCGGCGTGCTTGATCACGGTGTCCCGCTCCTTGATCACCTGCTCCGCCGAAAAGCGATCTTGGGCTACGAAGTCCAATCGAAGCTCACCGTCGGCGATCTGCCAAGACTCGCACTTCTCCAACAGGGTGGATAGCGCAAGCTTCTCTCGCCGTACAGCTTCGATCAGATCCTTCAAACTGCCGGATTTTTTTCCTGTTCTCCGTTCCCCGGGGCTCGTTTCCGTAGCGGCCTGAGCCGGGATCTGTGAATCTTGGTCCGCCGCCGTGGACTGCGCAGAGGAGGGAAAGAGATCCGCCTTCACGGCCCGAATCGTGTGCAGGAGCTCCGCAGGATCGATGAGATCCTGTAGACTTGCCAGCTGGCACATGACCAATTCCAGATCGAACCTTTGCTGCAGTGAAAAACGCAGGTTTCTGTGCAGCTCCAGGAGCAGTTCGATGGCTTTCTCGATCTGCTCGGTGCTAAAAAACTCCACGAGTTCCTTCGGGTAATCTTCGGGAGAACCGGAGAGAACAGAGCTATTGCGGATCCCGCATTTGAGAAACAGCAGATTCCGAAAATAATCGCTCAGATCGACAACAAACTGCTCGACGCTTACCCCCCGATCCAGGATTTCCGAACATTCTTCCAAAATGGCTTTTTTATCTCTTTGTGATATAATATGGGCTATTCGATTGATCTGATCGAGCCCTACCAATCCCAACTTCGCCCGAATTCTCTCCAGGGAAATCCCATCCCTCGAGAAAGAGATTACTTGGTCCAGCAGAGTGTAGGCATCCCGCAGGCTACCCGTTGCCTCTTTGGCAATCCAGAACAACGCCGCCTCCTCCGCCTGGATGGACAGCTCATCCACTACCCTCTGAAGCATTTCCTTGACCTGGGAGGAAGCGATCAAACGGAAGTTGAACTGCTGGCATCGGGAACGAATGGTGGCGGGAACCTTGTGGACCTCTGTTGTGGCGAAGATGAAGACGATATACGACGGTGGCTCCTCGATGGTTTTCAGCAGAGCGTTAAAGGCGCTGTTGGAAAGCATGTGCACTTCATCAATGATATAGACCTTATACCGACTCGAGTTAGGTGCAAAAAGCACCTCGTCTTTTATTTCTCTGACGTCGTTGACACTCGTGTTGGACGCCCCGTCGATCTCGATCACATCGAGACTGTTGCCCTGGGCAATTTCGTTGCAGGACGTACAGCGGCCGCAGGGTTGGTCCGTAGGGCCTTGCTCGCAGTTGAGGGCTTTGGCCAGAATTCGAGCCGCCGATGTTTTCCCCACTCCTCTTGGCCCGGAAAACAGATACGCGTGGGCGATCCGTCCCTGTTGAATCGAATTCTTCAACGTAGAAACGATGAAATCTTGACCCACCATCTCATCGAACGTTTGGGGTCGTTTACGTGTGGCGGTTACCTCGTATGCCATTGGATTGCTCTACCTTTACAGGACCGTTTACCGAACTCAATCCCGACAAATTCAGCCCGATCTTCTCACCTGCTCACTGCCCGTTCTCCAAAAAATAAAAACCCCTTAGCTTGAAACCAAGCACAAGTTACATCTCATCAACAAGGTACTTACCGCTGCTACCTTCCGGTCCTGACGGGGTTGGGCACCCGCTGATAGCGTACGGCCTGGTTATCAACGCTAAGGGGGTACGGAGAGAGAGGGATTCGAACCCTCGGTACCCGGTTAGAGTACACACGCTTTCCAAGCGTGCACCTTCGGCCTCTCGGTCATCTC